>JAWKJY010000040.1:0-1597 GCA_041393535.1 Thermoleophilia bacterium | reverse complement strand
CGCTCGGCCCCCCGGTCCTCGCGCGCGGTCCAGGTCGCGGCGAGGAGCTCCCGGAGCTCGTCCGGCGAGGCGCCGTCGCGCAGGGGCGCGCTGATATCGAGACCCGTCGTCGCGTAGAGGCAGGAATAGAAGGTGCCGTCGGCCGTGAGCCGGGCCCGGTCGCAGGTGCGACAGAAGGGAGCCGTCGTCGAGGCGATGATGCCGACCGTGCTCCCGTCCGCGAGGCGCCAGCGGTTGGCCGGGGCCCAGTCGGACTTGTCGATCGGCACCGGCGCCGCGCCCTCGAGCTCCTCGAGGTGGCGCAGGATCTCGGCCTGGGAGACCACCGTTTCCGGCGTCCACCGGGTGGCCCCGCCGACGTCCATGTACTCGATGAAGCGGAGCTCGGCCCCCTGGGCCCGGGCGAAATCGACGAGGGCCCCGATCTCGTCGTCGTTGACGCCGCGCATCAGGACGGTGTCGATCTTCAGGCCCTCGCCCAGCCCCGCCGCGCGGGCGGCCTCCATCCCGGCGAACACCCGGTCGAGGCGCGCGCGTCGCGAGAGCGCCTCGAAGCGGGCCGGATCGAGGGTGTCGAGGCTGACGGTGAGCCGATGGAGTCCGGCCCGCGCCAGCGCCTCGGCCTGGTCGGCGAGGAGCACGCCGGTCGTCGTCAGGGCGAGGTCGTCCAGGCCCTTCGCGGCCAGCATTCCGACGAGCTCGGGGAGATCCTTGCGCAGCAGGGGCTCGCCGCCCGTGAGCCGGACCTTCGTGACGCCGAGCTCCCGGAAGACGTCGACGAGCCGTCCGATCTCCTCGAAGGAGAGGATGTCCCGGTGCGGCAACCAGACGTAGTTCTCCTCGGGCATGCAGTAGGAGCACCGCAGATTGCAGCGATCCGTCACGCTCAGGCGGAGGTTGCGCAGGGGGCGCTGGAGCCGGTCGAGGGGGGTCATCGGCGGATCATAGCAGTCCGCGGGCTCGGGGCGGAGCGATCCGCGCGGTTCCGGCGGATCGCCGTCGCGCGCACGGTTGACGCGAGCCCCTCCGCCGTGGGACCATCGGGGCCTTCACCCGGGGGGGGGAATCAACGATGCGCGCATTCCAGGGGACGGCCGTCCTGGCCGTCGCGATGTCTCTGTTCGTTCTCGGGGCCTGCGCCAGCGACGAGGCGCGCCGCGACGCGCCGGTGCGCGAGTCGAGCGACCGCGGCAGCGCGATTCCCACCGGCTTCGTCGAGCTCGGCGAGGTCGCCCGTCGCAGCGGCGCGCGCTACGCGCCGGCGGCCGGCGCCTCGCGCGCCCGGCTCGAGGTCGGAGGCCGGCGGGCCGAGATCTCGGGCGACAGCCGGGTCGCCTACGTCGACGGGGAACTCGTCCTGATGCCGGCGATCCCGGAGCGGGTCGGGAGCGCGGTCTACATCGACGAGCGCTTCGCGCGCCGCCTCGAGGGCTGGGCCGACCTGGCCCGCCGGACGCCGCCGGCCCCGGCGCTCACCCCCGCCGCGGCGCCGGCCCCCGCGAAGCCGGCGCGACGGGGCCTCGCCGGCTTCCGCGTCGTCGTCGACGCGGGTCACGGCGGCAAGGATCCGGGAGCGCTCGGCGGCGGACTCCGGGAG
>JAWKJY010000039.1:0-1558 GCA_041393535.1 Thermoleophilia bacterium | reverse complement strand
GGCGCCGTCGACCTGCCGCGCGCGGCCGCCTGGGACGGCATCCGCTTCGATCCGCGCCAGGAGCCGGCGCCGCCGTCGCTCGATCCGGCGACGGGGGTGATCGAGCTGCCGGCGGCGACCGCGGTCGAGTGGGCGCTCGAGCTGCCCGCCGATGCCTGGCTCGCCTGGGACGAGGTCGAGCGCCACGGCAGCGCCGAGCTCGAGGTGGGCGTGCGCCGGGAGGGGGGCACGGAGCGCGTGGAGCGCGGCGAGAGCGGCGGCCGCGCCCGCCTGACCGGCGAGAGCGCCGGGCTCGTCGCTTTCGCGCTGCGCGCGCCGGGTGGGGTCGGCGGCGTGCGCGTCCACGGCCTGCGCCTGCATGCGCCGGCGGCGGCGGAGGAGGCGGCGCCGCCGCGCCCGGCGCCGCCGACGCCGCGCCCGCCCAACCTGATCGTCTACCTGGTCGACACCCTGCGCGCCGATCATCTCGGCTGTTACGGCTACGGGCGGCCGACCTCCCCCGCGCTCGACGCCTTCGCCGGCGAGTCGGTCCTCTTCGAGCGGGCGCGCGCGCAGAGCTCCTGGACCAAGCCGGCCGTGGCGACGGTGCTGACCGGTCTCTACCCGATCGCGCACGGCGCCGAGCAGCGTTCGCAGCGCCTGCCCGCGAGCGTCGAGACGGCGGCCGAGCGGCTCTCCGCGGCGGGCTACGAGACGGCGCTCTTCACCACCAACGCCAACATCACCGCGAAGTTCGGCTTCGACCAGGGGTGGGACGAGTTCCACTACCTGTCCCGCTCGCGCGGACGGCGCACGCAGCACGTCTCGTCGGCCGAGATCGACGAAGCGGTCTTCGACTGGCTCGACCGCCGCGACCCGGAGCGCCCCTTCTTCCTCTTCGTCCACACCCTCGACCCGCACGACCCCTACCAGCCGGAGGAGCCCTACCGGCTCCGGCTCGCGCCCGATGTCGACGTCGCCGAGGCCTGCTGCGGGCGCAGCACCCAGCTCGTCGACCTCGCGCCCGAGGCGGCGCGCGAGCGGGCGCGCCAGGCCGGCGCCCTCTACGACGCCGAGATCGCGCAGAACGACGCCGCCTTCGGCGCGCTCCTGGCCGAGCTCGAGCGGCGCGGCCTGGGCGACTCGAGCGCCGTCCTCTTCCTCTCCGACCATGGCGAGGAGTTCTACGACCATGGCGGCTGGAAGCACGGCTGGACGCTCTACGAGGAGATGCTGCGCGTGCCGATGGTCCTCCGTCTGCCCCGCCGCGGCAGCGCCGGAACCCGCGTCGCCGCGCCGGTCGAGCAGATCGACGTCACGCCGACGCTCTACAACCTCGCCGGCGTCGAGGTGCCGAGCTCGTTGCCGGGGCACAGCCTGCTCGAGCGCCTGGACGGCACGCCGCGGCCGCCGGCGCCGGCCTTCGCCTGGCTCGAGCGGCCGGGGCTGGCGCTCGCCGCGGCGGCCGAGGGGGGGTGGAAGCGCATCCGCTTCGACGGTGCCTGGACGCCGCCGCTCGGCCGGCGCCCGGCCGAGCTCTACGATCTCTCGCGCGATCCGCGCGAGCTCGACGATCTCG
>JAWKJY010000038.1:0-1631 GCA_041393535.1 Thermoleophilia bacterium | reverse complement strand
CCGCGGGATCCTGGCCGCGCTGCTCGCGCTCGCCGCGTTCGCGCTCACGCACGCCTGGTTCCCCGGCCGCTACTGGGACGTCGTCGACCTGCAGACGGGGCCCGCGTGGCTCGTCGTCGCCCGCGACCTGGCGCTCGTCGCGCTCGTCGTGGTGCTGCTGACGGCGATCAGGCCGGCACGCGAAGGGCCTCGCACGCGGTAGCCCGGCCGCGCTCGTCGCAGTCGACGACGACCCCCTCGATCCGCACGCCGCCCTCGGCGGGCTGGAAGCGCACCGGCATCCCCGTCCGCATCCGCTCGATCGCGAGCCGCGCCTCGACCCCGATCACCGAGTCGTGCGGCCCCGTCATCCCGGCGTCCGTGATCGCGGCGGTGCCGCCCGGGAGCACGCGGGCGTCGTTCGTCTGGACGTGCGTGTGCGTGCCGAGCACGGCCGTGACCCGGCCGTCCAGGTGGATCGCGAGCGCGACCTTCTCGCTCGTCGCCTCCGCGTGGAAGTCGACGACGACGATCGGCGTGTGCTCGCGCGCCCGCGCGACGAGGTCGTCGATCACGAGGAACGGGTTGATCGGGGTGCCGAGGAACAGGGCGCCCATCAGGTTGATCACGGCGACCTTGGCGCCGCCCGGCGCCTCGATCACCGTCAGCCCGCGCCCGGGCACGCCCGGGCCGTCGAGGTTGGCCGGCCGGATCACCCGGTCGCTCGTCGAGAGGAGCGGCCCGATGTCCCGCTGGCGCCAGACGTGGTTCCCGAGCGTCACGACGTCGACGCCGCGGGCCAGCAGTCGGGTCGCCAGCTTTGCGGTGATCCCGGCGCCGTCCGCGGCGTTCTCGCCGTTCGCGATGCAGACGTCGACGCCGAGCTCCTCGCGGAGGTCGGGCAGGCGCTCCTCGACGGCGCGACGGCCCGGCGCTCCGAAGACGTCGGCGAGGAAGAGGATCCTCAGGGCAGCAGGGAGCTCGCGGCCCGGCGGGCCTCGATGTGCACGTGCTGGCCGGTGTCCTGCGTGAAGCGCGCGAGCGCGGACTCCTCGACCGGGGAGAGGTCCGCGACGGTGCCGAGGCGCGTCTTCGCCGCGGAGACCGTCTTGCCGACGGCCAGGTCGCCGTCGACGACCACGCGCGTCACGGTGACGATGATCCCGGGGCTGCCCGCCGGCTGGATGTCGATCCGCTGGCCGAACGGCGCGCCCTGGACGATGACGTCCGAGATGCCGAGGACGGTCCCGTCGACGGGCGCGAAGACGTTCGTGCCGACGGGCGCGCCGATGTCGAGGCCGCCGGTCGCGGGTCCGACCCCGCCCTCGATCAGGACGTAGCGGACGCCGCCCGGCACGTCGTCGCCGAAGATCCGGTCGCGCAGCCGGGTGAGCGTGCCCGCGTTGTCCTGCTTGCCGACCGGGTCGAACGGCAGCGCGCTCTCGCCGGTCGCGTGGTACCCGATCGCGGTCACGCGCTCCGGGTCGACGGGCAGGTAGATCCGCAGGTCGGCCTGGAGCGCGATCACCTCCGGCCTCGGCGCCCCGCCGGGCAGGAGCCGCGCGGCCGGAGCGGGGGCCTCGACCTGGACGGCGGGCGTCGTCTCGCCCCCGGAGAACGCGACGACGAGCCCGGTCGTCAGGCCGCCGACG
>JAWKJY010000037.1:0-1651 GCA_041393535.1 Thermoleophilia bacterium | reverse complement strand
TCGGTCGCCTTGCCGACGGCCTCCTTCGCCTTCCCCTTCAACCGGTCGATCGAGCCGTCCATCCGTCGCCTCCCTCCTCGTCTCCGCCGCGGGGGCGGGTGGTCGTGCAGGGCCTACCTCTCCTCGTCGCCCGTCAAACCGGCGTGCCGGGCGCGCTCGTCCAGCATCTCGCCCGGGTCGGTGACCAGCACCTCGGCGGGCTGCTCGCCGGTCTCGGCCGGGGTCGGCGCGGCCACGATCTCGTCGAGGACGCCCGGCGGCAGCTCGATCCGTGTCTCGCGCCGCCAGCGCAGCAGCTCGCCCGCGACCACCGAGATCGACCCGCCCACCGGAATCGCGGCGAGCGCCCCGAGCACGCCTGCCAGCTCGCCGCCGATCAGCACCGACACGAGCACGGCGAGCCCCGACAGCTGCACCGCCCGCCCGTAGACGTACGGCTGGAGCAGGTGGTTCTCGATCTGCTGGTAGACGAGCAGCGCGACGACGACGATCACGGCCGGCCAGACGCCCTGCGTGAGCGCCGCGAGCGCGAGGACGACCGTTGCGAGGGTCGCGCCCACGAGCGGGATCAGGTCGAGGATCGCCGCCAGCACGGCGAGCGGCACGGCGTACGGCACCCCGAGCCCCGCGAGCACGCCGCCCGCGACGAGCCCGGCGATCACGCTGATGACGAGGTTCCCGGTGACGTAGCCGCCGATCGTGCGAGAGATCCCGGCGAGCACGCGCTCCCAGCGAGGCCGCGAGCGGGGCGGCACCGCGTCGAGGAAGCCCGCGACCCAGCGCCGGCCGTCGATCAGCATGAAGAGCGTCAGGAACGCGATCGCGATCACCGCGAAGATCACGCCGATCACGTCGCGCACGACGCTGACGAGGGGGGTGGTCAGGCCGAGCGCGCTCGCGGCCCCGCCCTCGTCGAACGCCTTCTGGATCCGGTCGACCACGTGCGTCCGCCGCTCGAGGAACCCGAGCGGCCCCTGGCCGCGGTCGAGCTCCCGGATCAGCTCGGGCAGCCGGTCGACGAACGTGGTCACCTCCCGGACGAGCGGCGGGATGACGAGGAACCCGAATACGCCGAGCAGCGCGAGCGCGAGCGCGAAGACCGTCGCGACCGCGACCGAGCGACCGAGGCCGCGCTGCTCGAGGCGACGCACGAGGGGGTCGAGCGCCACGGCGAGGAAGGCCGCGACCAGCACCCACGTGATCGCCCGCCACGCGAGGTAGCCGAGCGCGAGCAGGAGGAGCGCCCCCAGCACGATCCCGAGCACGGCGAGCACCGTCCGCGGCCGGAAGCCCTGCGGCGGGCCGTTGCCGATCGGGGCCTCCGGCTCCGGCTGCGAGCGGCCGGGCCCGTCGGGGTCGAGGATCACGCCGGCCACCGGGAGGGGGATTCCCTCCCGGTGGCCGGCGGAAACGGCCGTCTAGCGGGGCGCCCTGATCGCCCGGACGTCCGGGCGCGGCGTCAGCACCGGCTCGAGCCGGTCGCGCAGGTGCTCGAACGCGGGCGGCAGGACGAGCGTCTCGCCGAGGTGCTCGGGATCCTCGTCGACGGCGAAGCCGGGCCCGAGGGTCGCGATCTCGAACAGGACGCCGCTCGGCTCGCGGAAGTAGATCGAGCGGAACCAGAAGCGGTCGATCTGCGGGCTCGGGCTCA
>JAWKJY010000036.1:0-1869 GCA_041393535.1 Thermoleophilia bacterium | reverse complement strand
CGCGAGGCAGGCCTGGCGCAGCTGGCTCACGTCGCCGCGCTCGGCGCTGCGGATCCACCGGTCGAACATGGCCTGCGTCGGCTCCTCGCCCGCCGCGAACTGGGCGATCGGGCCCGGGAGGTCGCTCGGGGCGGCGCCGTCCTCGGGCGTGCCCCCGGGCACGTCGACGACGTGGTTCGCGACCAGGTCGTCGAGCGCCGCCACCCCTGCGGCGACGCCGGCCGCGTCGCCGCGGTCGTGGGCGTCGACGACGTAGCACTGCCAGGCGACGAGGCTCGCGAAGACGGCGCTCGACTCGCCGAGGCCGCCGCGTCCCGTCGGGATGATCGAGTCCTCGGGTGCGGACCGCGCGGGCCAGGGCGTGCCGGGCGGCATCGTCAGGGCCTCCTGGGCCTCCGCGTACTCGCGGGCGAAGACCTCCTTCGCCGTGTCGGGCCCGGCCTGGCGCGCGGGGTCGCGCTCCCAGGGCCGGACACCGGACGCGACGGCGGCGCCGGCGGCGATCGCGACCGCCAGGGCGAGTGCGATCGCGAGCGTGCGGCGACCGTGGCGCGCGGGCGCGCGGCGGTGGGTGGGGACCGGCGGGGTCGGGATCGAGGCGCGGACGGCGTCCAGCTCGGCCGGGCTCAGCGGCTGGAGGCGGCGCGCGGGGTCGGCGGCGCGCAGGGCGTCCAGGGGATCAGCGGGCATCGATGCCTCCCTCTGCGGAGGTGGCGGGAACGAGGACGACGTGCTCGTGGCGCTCGTACGCGGCGCGGAACCGCCCGCGGGCGCGGTGGAGGCGGACGGCGACGGTCGCGCGCGACGCGCCGAGCGCGGCCGCGACCTGGGCGGGCTCGAGCCCGTCCCAGACGGACAGGAGCAGGAGCTCGCGGTCGGACGCGGAGAGGGCCGCGAGCGCGTGCTCGACGCGCGGGTCGGCGGCGGGCGCCGAGGCGGCGGCGGCGCGCCCGGCCTCGGCGCCGAGCTCGTCGACGAGCGCGTCCCGCCGGCCGGCCGCGCGGCGCGCGTTCGCGGCGACGCGACGGACGGCGGCGTGGAGCCAGGCGCGCTCGGCGCCCTCGCGCACCTCGTCGAGGTGGCGCCAGAGCGCGGCGAAGGCGTCGCTCGCGACGTCGTCGGGATCGGCGGCGCCGGCCCGGAGGGCGAAGCGCCGCAGCTCCTCGTAGCGGTCGCGGAAGACCGCATCGAACCGCGCCAGGCGCGGATCGCGGGGGCTGGGTGTGGGGTGGTCGGCTGTCATCGCACCCGAGATGTCCGGCCGGGTCGCCCCGATTACAGCCACCCGACAGGGACGGCGCACCGCCTCCGGCGAAGGTCTATCGTCCCACGCGCCCGCGCCGTCCGTCGCCGGGCCTCACGACGTCGCAGGAAGGAAGGCTATGGCAGGGGACTACCCGGACCTCGTCCGGCCGGGCTCCGTCGAGGAGGCCGTCGCCGAGCTGGCGCGGCTCGGCGACGCCGGAGCGCCGCTCGCCGGCTGCACCTGGATCATGCGCGCGCCGTCCCGCGGCGAGCGCCTCCGCTCGACCTACGTCTCGCTCCAGGACGTCGGCCTCGACACGATCGAGCCCGGCGACCCCACGCGGCTCGGCGCGCGGGCGACGCATGCCCAGCTCGCAGCGCTCGACGGGGGCTGCGGCCCGCTCGGCGCGCTCGCCGAGGCGTCCCGCCGCTCGGCGAACCGCGCGATCCGCAACACGGCGACGCTCGCGGGCAACGTCTGCGCGCATCCCTTCGCCGCCTCCGACCTCGTGCCCGCGCTGCTGGCCGGCGAGGCCTCGGTCGAGGTGCTCTCGCCGGCCGGCGGCTCGACCGTCGCGCTCGCCGACTACCTCGCCTCGCGCGGCTCGCGCCCTGCCGGGGAGC
>JAWKJY010000035.1:0-2028 GCA_041393535.1 Thermoleophilia bacterium | reverse complement strand
GAGCGGCGGGAGCAGGCGGGCCAGGACGGGGTCGCCGGCGGTCGCGGCCGCGAAGGCCGCGAGGTCGGCGTCGCCCCCGAGGAGGCGCCGGACGGCCGGGGCGAGATCGGGCCGGGGCGGGTCGAGGGCCGCGCCGCCCGACGCGGCGGCGATCCGGACGGCCGCACCGTCGAGCACCCGGTGGAGCGCGCCGTCGACGACCCGGTTGGCGAGGTCGTCGCCGAAGCGCGCGAAGCGCTCGATCGTCAGCGCGAAGTCGAACGGCTCGGGCAGCTCGACGAGCACCGGCCGAGCCTACCCGGCTGGACGACCACGAACGTCGAGGGGGAGGTCCCCCGACCTCCCCCTCGAGCTCTGGCGGCGGCCCTCCCCCGAACGGGTCGCCACCCATCGGCCGGCGTGCGGCGAGCCGGCCAATCTCGTGTCCCCTCGGCTACAGGTCCCTGTCGGCCGGGTCGTCGGGGATCGTCGTCCCGGCGAAGAAGGCGCCGCGCGAGACGAGCTCGCCCGTCGCGCCGGCCGGGACCGTCGCCTGCATCAGCTTCGCCTTGGCGGCGAACCAGAAGTCGGAGCCGGTGATCGTGGCGGAGCCGACGCCCCGACAGGACGTGACGACCTTGCCGTCGCGCTTCGTGCGGGTCGACTTCGAGCCCTGGCCCTTGCACGACACCGTCGTGTCCGCCGAGACGCCGTAGACCTTCACCTGGCCGCGGATCGCCTTGACCGTGACCGTCAGCGGCGTCGCGGTCGCTCCGGCGGCGGCCGCGGGGGCCACGATGTGGCCGCGCAGCTCGCCGGTGCCCGTCAGGAGCAGCTCCGTCCCGAGCGTCCAGGTCTGGCGATCGTCGTGCCAGCCGCGCGCCCAGCCGGGGGCGCCCTTGTCGCGGCCCTTCCCGGGGTCGCCGCGATGCGCGAGCGCAGCGGTCGGGACGAGCAGGGCGCCGATGGCGCTTGCGACGAGCAGGGTGCGGAGCTTCATTCCGGTGTGCCTCCCCAGACTGGCCGGCGGGTTCGCTCACACCCTGCCGACGCTGCGTTAGCCAGCTAGGGAGAGACCGTAAGGATGGTGTTAGCGACCTGGAAGAAATCCTCGTAGGTCGAATGCGCCACGCCGCGCGCCTCGAGCCAGCGCGCGAGCGCGGCGCGCGCGAAGCGCAGGTCGGCCGCCTCGGCCGCGCACCGATCCGAGTAGCCGTCTCCGACGTACGCGACCGTCGCGTCGGCGTCGCCGACCACCTGCGCGAGCGTGGCCCTCTTGCAGGGCTCGCCGCAGACGGCGCAGGGCTCCTCGTCCCGGAAGCTCGCCCGCCAGCCGTCGGGGCCAGGCGAGACGTGGTTCGCGACCAGCTCGACCTCGGCGAGCCCGTGTGCCTCGAGCACCGGCTCGATCAGCTCGTGGAAGCCGCTCGAGAGGACGACGAGCCGCCACTCGCGCTCGCGCGCGAGCGCGAGCAGCTCGCGCAGCCCCGGGCGGAGCCTCGTGTGCTCGACCGTCCAGGCGACGACCTCCTCGCGCGGCGCCCGCACCGCCTCGAACTCGCGCCGGATGACCTCGTGGAGCGTCATCGTGCCCCCGTCGAGCTCGGCGTCGAGCGCGCGGAACAGCTCGGGATCGCCGAAGTGGTTGGCGACCCGGTCGAGCATGTCGTCCTCGGCCACGGTGCCGTCGTAGTCGAGCACGAGGACGAGACCGGCCACGGGGCCACGATAGCCGCCGTCCGCGGCGCCTACTCCGGAGCCGTCGCGGCCTGGCGCCGGCGCACGACGAGGATCCCGACCGCGATCACGATCCCGCCGACCACCTGGAGGGGCCCGAAGCTCTCGGAGAGCAGCACGAGGGCGAGCACGGCGCCGACGAACGGCGTCAGGTTGGCGTAGAGCGACGCGCGCGCCGCCCCCACCCGGTCGATCGCCCTGAACCACGTGATGTTCGAGACGACGAGCGAGAGGACGATGCTCGACGCGAGCGAGAGCCAGGCGAGCGCGTTGGGCGCGCCCCAGTCCTGGTGGGCGAGCTCGGGCCCGCCC
>JAWKJY010000034.1:0-2104 GCA_041393535.1 Thermoleophilia bacterium | reverse complement strand
CGCCGACGCGATCGGGGCGGCCGCCGGCCAGCTGCGCGCCGCGACGGCGGCGGGGGAGGCGCTCGACCCGGAGTCGATCCGCTGGCTCGAGCAGCAGGTCGGCGTGACCATCCACGACGGCTACGGGCTGACCGAGCTCGGAATGCTCGTCGCGAACCTCCGCGGGGAGGGCGCGCGGCCGCCGGCGCCCGGCTCGATGGGCTACCCGGTGCCGGGCTTCGCGGTGCGGCTCCTCGGCGACGACGGCGCGCCGGTCGCGGCCGGCGAGGAGGGCCAGGTCGCGGTGCGCGACGACGGCTGGTTCCTCTCGTCGACGTACTGGGGTCGCGACGCCGAGTGGTGCGCGCGCCTGCGCGACGGCTGGTGGGTGACGGAGGACCGCGCGCGCCAGGACGAGGACGGCCGCTACTGGTACGTGGGGCGGATGGACGACGTGATCGTGACGGCCGGCTACAACGTCGGGCCGTTCGAGGTCGAGAGCGTGCTGCTCGAGCATCCGGCCGTCGTCGACGCCGCGTGCGTGGCCGAGCCGGACACGCGCAAGGGGAACGTCGTCGGGGCGCACGTCGTCCTCGCCGGGCCGGAGCCGGAGGGGCTGCTCGACGAGCTGCGCCGCCTGGTCGGCGAACGGGTCGGCTGGCATGCGGCGCCGAGGCGGCTGCACGTCCACGCGGCGCTGCCCAAGACCGAGAGCGGCAAGATCCGCCGCCGGGCGCTGCGCGACGCCGCGGGCGGAGCCGCGTGACCGTCTCCGGACGAGCCCGCCGCGGCCCGGACGTGCCCGGGGCCGTCGGCGCGCGAGCCGTGTCCCGTCGGGCCATGTCCCTTCCGGCCGCCCGAGGGGCCACCCCGCGCCTCCACCCGCTATCGAGCGTAGCGCCGGATCGCGCACGGGTGTGTCACGCGTGCGTGCCGGCTTCGTGCCGATTCGTCCACGGCGACGACGTCAGCCGTGCGGGCCCGACGACCGGGGGCCGACGGCGGTCGGCCGCGGCGGACGCGCGCCCATGGCGTCGCCCGGCTCGATCCGCCAGCTGGCGCCGCAGCGCGGGCAGTGCACGGCGGCCGCCGCGCCACGGTCGCCGAGCGGCGTGCCGCAGGACGGGCAGAACCGGATGCGAGCTCCGTCCGCCCCGGCCTCGGGCGCCCTCCCCCAGCGGTGCAGCACCGGCACGAGCACGGTGCCGGCTGCCAGCAGGACGGCGACCACGCCGATCGCCCGCCCCATGCCCGACGAGTCGCCGGCCGCCCAGATGGTCGTCGTCACGAGCGCGGCGAGGACGAGCGCGAGCACGGTGCTCGCACGGACGATCCAGGCACGCCGCCCGGGCAGCCGCGCGAGGCCGATCAGGCTGCCGTAGGCGATCGCGACGGCGAGGACGACGAGCGTGCCGAACGCCTGACCGAGGCGCTCGGGCGGATCGTCGAGCCAGGCGAGCACCAGCGCGAGCACGCCACCCGCCGCCGCGGCGGCGATGCCCGCGTACGGCAGCGGACCGAGGCGCCTCCGCTCGAGCGCCGGGATGCACGCGAGCACGAGGACGCCCGTCCCGGACACGGCGAGCGACGTCAGCAGGACGCGCCGCTGCGTGTCGCCGAACTCGCCCCCCCCGAGCGCGACGATGCCCAGCGCCGCGTTGACGGCGACCGCGACGACGAGGCCGCGGACGAGCCAGCGCCGCGCCGAGGACGCGATCCCGAGCCGCGACCGGGCACCTCCGCCATCGGTGCCGCGCGTCGGTCCGAGCCAGCCGCGCACGCCGTCCACCTGCACCTCCTCCTCCCGCGATCGTCACACGGGCAGGGCGCGCGCGCATCGGGGCGCTCGCGGAGGCGGCGCCCGGGAGCGACCGGAGGGCGAGGCCTCTCAGCGGCCGCGATAGGCCCGGAACAGCTCGCGCAGGCGCGGCAGCTCCGCCTCGTCGAGCAGCCGGGCGCGCTCGCCGGCGAGCACGACGAGCCGGCAGACGTCCTCGAGCGCCTCGGCGAGCTCGAGCGCGTCGCGCTCGTCGGCGCCGACGAGCACGGCGCCGTGGCTCGCGAGCAGTACGGCCGCCAGGTCGCCCTCCCCGCGGAGCGCCCGCCGCACCCCCTCGGCGAGCTC
>JAWKJY010000033.1:0-2132 GCA_041393535.1 Thermoleophilia bacterium | reverse complement strand
ATGGCCGTACGGGACATGACCTCAAGCGGCACGTCCGAGAGGGACGAGGCCTGGAGAGGTGCGGCCGGAGAGGCCATGGCTGCCTCCGCTCGACCGCGGCGCCACACGGCCCGCTCGGGGCAGCGCGCTCCGGCCGCACGGCGCCGGGCCGACGCACCGCCGCACGGGCCCGGGAGCCCGCCCTAGCCGGGATCCGCGGCGGACTGGTCGGGCGGCACCTCGAGGTACTGCAGCGCGAAGCCCGCGATCTTCGAGAACGCCGGCGCGGCAACCTTGCCGCCGAAGATCGCCCCGCGCGGCTCGTCGACCGAGACGAGGATCACGACGCGTGGGTGGCGCGCCGGCGCCATCCCGATGAACGAGGCGACGTAGCGCGAGCGTGAGTACGTGCCGTCCGGGTCGACCTTCGACGCGGTGCCCGTCTTGCCCGCGACCCGGTAGCCGGGCACGACGGCCCGGTCGCCGGTGCCGCTCGAGACGACGTTCCCGAGCATCGCGCGAAGCGTCCGCGCGGTCTTCACCGAGAACACGCGGCGCCGTTCGCCCTCGGCCGCGATCCGGCGGGCGCCGACGCGCTCGACGAGGTGCGGCTGGACCCAGACGCCGTCGTTCGCGATCGCGCCGAACATCGCCGCCATCTGGATCGGCGTCGTCGCGATGCCCTGGCCGATCGGGACGTTGCCGATCGTGGAGCCCGACCAGCGCTCGCGTGGCAGGACGATGCCCCGCGTCTCGCCCGGGAACTCGACGCCCGTCTCGCGGCCGAACCCGAACCGGTCGATCCAGTCGGCCAGCGAGTCCTCGCCGAGCCGCTGCGCGATCTGGATCGTGCCGACGTTCGACGAGTGCGAGAGGATCTCCGCGACGGTCATGTCCACCGTCGGGTGCGTCTCGGCGTCGTGGATGACCCGGTCCGAGACCTGGATCTCGTCCGGGACGACGAAGCTCGTCGACGGCTTGACGAGGCGCTCCTCAAGCGCGGCGCCGACCGTCAGCACCTTGAACGTCGAGCCGGGCTCGTACGTGTCGGTGACGCCGCGGTTACGCGTCGCGTCGGGCGACGCGCTCGAGAAGCGGTTCGCGTCGAAGCCCGGCTCGCTCGCCATCGCGAGCACCTGGCCCGTCTGCGGCTCGAGGACGATCGCCGTCGCGGCCTTCGCGCCCCAGGCGGCTCGCGTCTCCCGCAGGACCCGCTCGACGTACGCCTGGATCCGGTGGTCGATCGTCAGGTAGACGTCGCGCCCGTTCACGACGGGCGTCGAGGAGACGACCTCGAGCGTCTGGCCGGCCGGATCCTGGATCGTCGTCTCGGTGCCGGGCTTGCCCGCGAGCTGGCCGTCGAGGCCGAACTCGATGCCCGCCAGGCCGTTGTTGTCCGTCCCGGCGTAGCCGACGATCTCGGCGGCGACCGCCCGCTGCGGGTAGAGCCGGCGCTCCTCGTCCTGGAAGCCGATCCCGACGATGTCGCGCTCCGCGAGCTTGCCGGCGAGGTCGGGATCGAGCTTGCGCCCCAGGTAGACGAAGCCCTTCGAGCGGTCGCGGAGCTTCGCGAGCACCTCGTCCTCGGGCAGCTTCAGGTCCGCGGCGACGACCCGCGCGACCTCGCCCGGCGCCCGGATCTGCCGCGGGTTCGCATACACGGTCACGGCCTTCTCGCCGATCGCGAGCACCCGACCCTTCGTGTCGTAGATCGTGCCCCGGCGCGGCGGGATCGTCCGCTCGACCTGCTGCTGGCTCGTCGCCTGCGCCGTCAGGGACGGCGAGCGGACGGCCTGGAGCCACGCGGCGCGCAGCAGGGCGAGCAGCAGCAGCGCCGCGAAGACGAGGACGAGCAGCCGGATGCGCCGGTTCGAGATCCGCGCGGTCACGGCGTCGGCTCGGCGTCCTGCTCGGCGGCTGGCTTGCTCCGACGCGTCGGCAGCTTCACGTACGCGCGCTCCTCCGGCGCGACGAGGCCCAGCTCGCGCGTCGCCTTGCCCTGCACGCGACCGACACCGGCACGCTCGGCCAGCTCGGCCTGGAGCTGGGACTGCTCGTCGCGCACCTGCTGTATGCGCTGGTCGAGGTCGTCCGACCGGACGCGCTCGTTGAGCGCGGCGAGGTTCACGACGACGATGCCCGAGAGGAGCGCG
>JAWKJY010000032.1:0-2135 GCA_041393535.1 Thermoleophilia bacterium | reverse complement strand
CGTCGATGGCCCGCATGCGCGGGTTGCGCGACGGGAAGGCCTCGCCCCCGTCGTCCTCGCGCCGCAGGTACTCGTTCTCGGCCAGGAGCAGGCTCCGCTTGCGCAGCCGCTCGAGGAGGAGGCGGATCTGCTCGCACTGGACGGGCTTGACGAGGACGTCGTCGACGCCCTCGCGCAGCGCGTGCACGGCGACGTCGACCGTCCCGTGCGCCGTCACGAGGACGACCGGCAGCGAGCGGTCCACGGCCTTGGCCGCGCGGAGCACCGCCATCCCGTCCTTGCGCGGCATGCGCAGGTCGGTCATGACGAGGTCGAAGCTCCCGCGCCGGAGCTGCTTGACCGCGGCCTGGCCGTCGTCGACGGCCAGGACCTCGGCGCCGGCGGCCTCGAGGGCGTCGGCCAGGAACTCGCGCGACAGCGGGTCGTCGTCGGCGAGCAGCACCCGCAGCCCCGGCTCAGGCATCGACCCTCCCGGGGAGCTCGACGACGAAGCAGGCGCCGCCGGCCCGGTCCTCGAGGCGGATGCGTCCGTCCATGGCCTCGAGGGCGCGGGCGCAGAACGCCAGCCCGAGGCCGGTGCCGCCGGGGCGGCCGCCGGCGAAGGGGTCGAACAGGCGGTCGCGGAGCTCCCGGGGGACGCCGGGGCCGTCGTCGGCGAAGCGCAGGCGCAGGCGGTCGGGCTCGCAGGCCTCGGCCGTGACCACGACCCGGCCCGCGCCGGCTTCGGCCGCGTTGCGCAGGAGGTTGGCGAAGACCTTGCCGAGGGCCTCGGGCGCGCCGCGCACGCGGGCGCCGACGGCGCCGCCCTCGAGCTCGACCGCGAGCGCCTCGGCGTCCTCGTGGGCCTCGGCGATCCAGGCGCCGAGGCGGCGCTCGACGACGGGCTCGCGGTCCTCGGGCCGGGCGAAGACGAGCAGGTCGCGGATGATGCGCTCGACGCGCTGCGCGCCCTCCTCGATGGCCTCGGCCCAGCGCCGCGCCTTGGGCGCGTCGGGGTCGCGGCGCAACATGCCGGCGAAGCCGGCGATGGCCGTGAGCGGATTGCGGACCTCGTGGGCCACGCCGAGCGCGAGCTCGGACAGGCTCGACAGGCGCGCGAGCCGCCCGAGCTCCTCGCTCAGGGCGTCGATCTCGGTGCGGTCCTCGACGAAGCCGAGGCGGACGCCGCCGGGCAGGTCGGTCGCCGTGACCTGCAGCCGCCGCGCGCGGCCGTCGGGGTCGACGAGGCTCTCGGTGCCGCCGGGGCCCTCGAGCAGGGCCGCGACCGGGCCGGCCCCGAAGCGGGCGACGAGGCGGCGCGCCTCCGGGTTGATCGGCTCGGACGCGCCGGCCTGCATGCGGAACACGCCGAGGGGCATCGAGGCCAGGATCTCCTCGCGCTCGGCGAGGGCGCCGGCGAGGCGGCGGTTGGCCTCGGCGAGCTCGCGGTCGACGCGGCGCGTCTCCTCCTGGAGCTGGCGGTAGGCCAGCTCGAGCCGGCCCGAGGCCTCGCAGAACCACTGGAACCTGGCCAGCAGGTCGGCGGCCGGGTCCGGGCCGCGCGCCGGCGCGTCGCCGGTCGCCCGCTCGGCGCCGGCGCCGCTCACCTGAGGCCCTCGAGGTCGGGGGGCGTGAACGGGAGGTTCTCGGCCCGCCAGCGCAGGTGCTGCAGCACGAAGTTGGCGCTGCGCGCCCACAGGCCGAAGACCTGGCCGCCCTCGGCGTCGCGGCCCTGGTCGAGCTCGATGACGCGCTGGTAGGCGGCCTTGGCCGCGTCGAGGTCGCCGAGCTTCTCGTGCGCCTGCGCCAGCATGAACAGCAGGACCGGCTCGGGCGCCTCGACGCCGTCGGTCGCGCGCCGCAGCAGGGCCATGGCCTCGACGGTCATGCCGGCCCGGAGCAGGGCGCGGGCGCGCTTGGGCACGTAGGCCACCGGCGCGAGGCGGATCGCGGCGCCGCCCTGCCCGAAGGGGTCGAGGGCCGCCGACGCCTCGAGGCGCGGGCCGGGGAGCTCGAGCAGCGGGACCAGCGGACCGTAGCGGGTCTCCTCGCCGGGGAGCAGCGGCCCCCGGCCGGCGCCGGGGCGCGACGGACCACGCTCGGTGCCGGCGCCCGGACCCGGCGCGGGGTCGGGCGTCGCCTCGACGCGGGTCGGC
>JAWKJY010000031.1:0-2247 GCA_041393535.1 Thermoleophilia bacterium | reverse complement strand
CTTCGCGGAGTCGATGCACCCGCTCGGCCGGCTCGGACGGCCCCGCGACATCGCGGATGCGTTCGTCTACCTCGCGTCGGACGACGCGTGCTGGGTGACCGGCACGGCGCTCGTCGTCGACGGCGGCCTCATCTCCGGGCTCTGGGGCGGCTGACCGCGCCGGGGGAGGGGCCATCGGCCTCTCCCCCGGTCGGCCGGCCCCGCTCATCGGACGCCTCCGGGCCCGTCGCTCGCCGGGCCGTCCTCGAGCCGGAGCCGATGCAACGCCGCGAAGTCCTCGCTCCCCTCTCCCGCGGCCACGAGCTCCCGGCCCAGCTCGAGCACGCGGTCGACCGTCGGCAGGCGCATCCCGACGCGTCGCGCGAGCTCCGCGGCCGTCGCCAGGTCCTTGACCAGCGTCGTCGCGTACGCCCGGGGCTCGTAGTCCCGCGCGACCATGCGCCGACCCTGGACGTTCGTGATCCGCGTGTCCGCCGAGCCACCGCGCAGCGCGTCGAGGACGAGCCCGGGATCGAGACCGGCGCGCTCCGCGAGCGCGAGGGCCTCGGCCGTGGCCGAGATCAGCACGCCGACGATCGCCTGGTTCGCGAGCTTCGCGGTGTGCCCCGCGCCGGGCCCGCCGACGCGGACGGGCCCCGTGCCGAGCGCGAGGAGGAGCGGCCAGGCGCGCTCGACGTCGCGCTCGCGCCCGCCGACCATGATCGCCAGCGACCCACGAGCCGCCCCCTCCGGCCCGCCCGACACCGGAGCGTCGACCCAGCCGACGGCGCGCGCTTCGAGCCGCGCCGCGTGGGCCTCGGAACGCCACGGCTCCGAGCTGCCCATGTCGACGACGAGCTGGCCCGCGCGCAGGTGGCCGTCGAGCGCCGAGAGCACGGCGTCGACGGCGGACGAGTCCGCGAGCATCAGTACCAGCACGTCACGCTCGGCGGCCTCCCCCAACGACCCGGCCAGCGGGATCCCCTCGACGAGCGGCGGCGCGAGCGCCGACCGGTTCCAGCCGACGACGTCGTGTCCCGCGGCGAGCAGCGTGCGCGCGAGGGGGCGCCCCATCAGCCCGAGGCCCAGAACCGCGATCCGATCGGGGGACGCGCCGGACGCGGGCTCGGCGCTCATGCGAAGTACGTGTCCTCGTGGCGGTACGGCGGCGCGCAGCAGCAGAGGAAGCGGAGCGTCGACTCGCCGGTCGCGGCGATCGTGTGCCACGCGCCCGGCGGGATCAGGATCGCGTCGCCCGGCCCGACGCCCCGGCGCGCACCGTCCAGCTCCATGTCCCCCGTCCCCTCGAGCACGAAGTAGAGCTCCTCGCTCTCCCGGTGGTAGTGGCGCTCGGTGGAGCAGCCCGGCGGCAGCGACGCCTCGGCGAGGCTCTGACCCTGAACGGGGGCGTTGGTCCGGTCGAGGATCGAGCGGATGGTGCTGCCGTCGCGCGTCGTGAAGGGGACGGCCTGGTCGAGCGAGCGGATCTCCATGCGGCCACGCTAGCGGAGGGCCGTCGCCGGGAACGGCCGTTCGAGGACATCGTCACGCTCCCGGCACGCATCCAGCGCAGTTCCGTGACACCTCGGCGCCGAGCGGGCCGCGAACGGCGAGAATCCCCGCGTGCGCATCCTGCTCGTCTCGCAGATGTACCCGGGCCGCGACGACCCGGACCTCGGCATCTTCGTCCGGCAGCTCGAGCGCGAGCTGCGCGGGCTCGGCCACGAGCTCGAGCGCGCCGTTGTCGACCGCCGGGCCGGCGGCAAGGCCCGGTTCGCGCGCCTCGGGATCGATGCGATCCGCGCGGCGCGGCGCTTCCGCCCCGACGTCGTCTACGCGCACTTCCTCTTCCCGACCGGCGCGATCGCTGCGGCCGCGGCCCGGGCCGCAGGCTGCGGGCTGGTCGTCACCGCCCACGGGAGGGACGTCCGCAACGTGGGCGCGATCCCGGGGGTCCGCGACGCGACGCGCCTGGCCCTGCGCCGGGCCGACGGGATCATCTGCGTCTCGGAGCACCTCCGCCGCGAGCTCGCGGCCAAGCTCCCGGATCTCGCCGATCGCATCGACGTGATCGACTGCGGCGTCGATCTCACACGCTTCCGCGGCGGCGAGCCGACCGAGGCCCGGGCCCGGATCGGCTGGGTCGGCGAGGGCCCCTTCGTCGTCCAGATCGGCTCGCTCGACGACCGCAAGAACCCGCTGCGGCTGGCCGACGCGTTCGCGCGGCTCGGGCGCGGGCGGCTCGCGTTCGTCGGCGACGGGCCGCTG
>JAWKJY010000030.1:0-2298 GCA_041393535.1 Thermoleophilia bacterium | reverse complement strand
GCAGCGCGCCGTCGACAGCCCAACCGGGGAGGCGCGCCCGGCACGAGGCTAGAATCCCGCCGGCGCGACCCGCCCCGGTCCGTTCGCCGCTCCCGGCTCCCCATGCACCTCGCGGACCGCATCTCCCACGCCTCGCGCACGCGCAAGCTCGACCTGCTGCTCGAGACGTTCGGCCCGACCGCGGAGACCCGGGTCGTCGACGTCGGCGTCACCGACGCGGGCTGGGGCGACGACCCTCGCTGCGCGACGACGAACTTCTTCGAGGAGCGGTACCCGTGGCCGGAGCGGATCACCGCCGTCGGTCAGGGAGCCGGCGAGGCGTTTCGCGCGCGCTACCCGCACATCCCGTACGTGCACGGCGACGGGTGCGAGCTCCCCTTCGCCGACGGCGCGTTCGACCTCTACGTCTCGAACGCCGTCGTCGAGCACGTCGGCGCCGAGGCGGCGCAGCGCCGCTTCGTGCACGAGGCTGTCCGCGTCGCCGGCAGCGTCTTCCTGACGACGCCGAACCGCTGGTTCCCGCTCGAGGTGCACACGCGCCTGCCGCTCGTCCACTGGCTGCCGCCGGCCGCGGCGGGTCGGGCGTACGACCTGGCGGGCAAGGGCTGGGCGCGGGAGGTGCGGCCGCTCGGCCCGGCCGCCCTGCGGCGCCTGTTCCCGCCCCGGACGGACGTCCGGATCGTGAACCTGGGGCTGACGCTGGTCGCCCTCGCGGGCGACCGCGTCCGGCGCTGACGTCCCGGAGCCTCGCTCCGGTAAGGTCTGACCGATGAGCGAGCGGCGGCACCTGCGCGGGGCAGCAGCGCGGAGCCTCGCCTCTCGCGTCCGGTGAGCGGGCAGGCGCGGCGGGCGACCGCCACCTCCGCGCACCGGCAGGGCCGCCTGCTCGAGGGCGCCTCGCACGGCCGGCTCTCCGGCGAGCTGATGCTCGTGGTGACGGTCCTGCTCTGGAGCTTCGGCTACACGGCGTCGCGCTACGGTCTGACCCACGGCTTCGAGCCGCTCTCCTTCGCCGCGCCGCGCTGGGCGATCGGCGCGGTCGTGTTCATCGGCGTCGTCCTCTGGCGGGAGCGCAGCCTGCGCGTCGAGCGCCGCGACCTGCCCCGCTTCGCGGTCGCGATCCTCGCGGGCGTGCTCATCAACCAGGCGGCCTACAACTACGCGACGTCCTTCGCGACCGCCGCGCTGGTCGCGCTCGTCTTCGGCACGCTGCCGGTGTTCGCATCGATCATCGCCCAGGCGACCGGGCACGCCACGCTGAGCCGCAAGCACTGGCTGGCGACCTGCATCTCGTTCGGCGGCGTCGGGCTCGTCGCGGTCGGCTCGGGCGGCGAGATCAAGGGCGACCTCGGCGGCATCCTGCTCGCGCTCGGCGCGGTCGCGAGCTTCGCCGCCTACTCCGTCACGGTCGCGCCGCTGATGCAGCGCTACTCGCCGCTCCGGGTGAGCGCGGTCGTGTGCGGCGGCGGCGCGCCGCTGCTCGCACTCGTCGCGCTGCCGAACCTGATCGCGACCGACTGGGGCTCGATCACGGGCCTCGCCTGGGCGAGCTGGGCCTACATCGTCTCGATGTTCGTCGTCACCACGATCCTCTGGTTCACGGCGATCTCCCGCGTGGGTGCACCGCATGCGACGCTCTGGGCGAACATGCAGCCGTTCCTCGGCGCCGTCTTCGCCGTGCTCGTCCTCGACGACCACCTCGGGCCGATTCAGATCGCCGGCGCCGCCGTGATCGGCGTCTCCATCGTCGTCGCCAGCCTGCGCCGCTCGTCGCCGGGCGAGATCGCGGCCCGTCCGGACTAGAGGCCGCGGCGCGCTCGCCGTATCGTCCGTGCGTGGGACCACGGTCGTCTCCCGCGGGTGACCGCGCGCCGATGCCCGCCCGTCGGAGCCACTGCCGGCCGGTTGCGAACGGCGTCGCTGTCGCGGGCACGGCGGCGACGGTGGCCGCACTCGCATGGAGCGCGGTCGTGGCGACCCTCTTCGGCGGCGCGGTGCTGGTCGTCGATGCCGCCGCTCGCGCGCTGGTGCGCCACTGGCGCGCCCGGCGCGACGGCTAGCCGAGCGCGGCCGCGACCCGGCGCTCGAGCGACGCCTTCACGTCCGGCCACTCGTCGTCGGTGATCGCGTACCAGGCGGAGTCTCGGACGACCCCGTCCCGGACGAGCATGTGCTTGCGGAAGATCCCCTCGAAGCGCGCCGGTAGCGCGGCCAGCGCGGCGCGGCTCCGCTCGTTCGTCGCCTCGGTCTTGAACTCGACGCGCATGCAGCCGAGCCGCTCGAACGCGTGCTCGAGGA
>JAWKJY010000029.1:0-2573 GCA_041393535.1 Thermoleophilia bacterium | reverse complement strand
TCGGCCGCGAAGGCTTCCTGAACGGCTGCCATCTGAGCGCCAAGGGCGGCATCGACATCGGCGACCGCGTCTGGATCGGTCCCGGCTCGCGGGTCTGGGACGCGGACCAGCACGCCCTCGACGCCGATCGCGGGGAGCGGATCGAGCCCGTCACGATCGGCGACCATTGCTGGATTGCGGCGGACGTGAGCGTCTTGCGGGGCGTCACGATCGGCGAGCAGTCCGTCGTCGGGACGCGCTCGCTCGTCACGAAGTCGCTGCCCCCGCACTCGCTCGCCTTCGGGCAGCCCGCGGTCGTGACCGGCCGGATCGGCGACCGCACGCGCGTGCCGATCTGACGTGGGGCCGGCGCCCAGGCGACATCGTGCGTGGGCCGCCGCCCGAGCGGCGACCGGTCAGCCCTTCCCGGCGACGAAGGGATGGATGCGCGTGAAGTCCGCGTCGGGCTCGGCGACGCCGAAGCGACGCCAGAGCGCCACGACGGGATCGCCGAGCTCCGTCGAGCCCCCCGTCTCGCGCGCCGCCTCGAGGTAGAGGCCCACGTCCTTGGCCATCAGCGCGGCCGCGAAGCCCGACGCATAGCGTCCGGTCAGGACGTGGTTCGGGAACTTGTCCTCGGTCGCGCTGTTGCGCCCGCTCGACGCGTTCAGCACGGCGATCATCGTCGCCGGGTCGAGCCCGTTCGCCGTGCCGAAGGTGAGGGCCTCGCTCGTCGCCGCGAGGGCCGTCGCCGAGAGGAAGTTGTTGGCGAGCTTCATCGCCTGTCCCAGCCCGGGCCGATCCCCCACCCGCGTCCGCGCGTCGCTCAGCCCGGCGAGAGCCGGCTCCGCCGCGGCGCAGGCCGCGTCGCTGCCGGCGTACATGACGGCGAGCGTGCGCGCGCGGGCGCCGGCGGGGCCGCCGGAGACCGGCGCATCGACGTAGTCGAGACCGGCGGCCTCGAGCACGTCGGCGACCGCACGCGCCGCCGCGAGACCGATCGTCGAGGTGTCGACGACGACACGCGCCCGTCGCGACCGGGCCTGCGCGATCTGCTTCGCCACGGCGAGCGACGCCGCGCCGTCCGGCAGGCTCAGCACCACGAGCTCGGCCGCGTCGACGAGTGCGTCCACGTCCTCGGCCCAGCGCGCTCCCGCCGGCGCCCGCTCCGCCCCGCGCAGGTCGAAGGCCGTGACGTCGAGCCCCGACTCGACGAGGTTCGCCGCCAGCGCGGCGCCCATGTTGCCGAGCCCCACGATGCCGACCCGGGTCGTCATCGCGTCGTCCCGCGCGCCGCGCGCACGCGCCCGAGGATGCGGCGCGCGGCGACGCCCGCCGGTGCGCCGCAGTAGGCGACGATCTGATAGAGGAGCTCGTCGATCTCCTCGTCGCGCACGCCGGCGTTCGGCGCCGCCGTCGAATGCAGCTCGAACTCCTCCATGCGGCCCATCGCCGCCAGCATGCCGAGCACGATCAGGCTGCGGTCGCGGGTGGAGAGCGGGCCTTCGCGGGTCCAGACGCCCCAGGCCGTATCCGTCAGGAAGTCCTGGAACGCGCGGCTCGCCGGGTCGGCGTCGCCGGTCGCCCGGTCGACGTACTCGTCCCCCAGCACCGCGCGTCGCTTCGCGTAGGCGGCCTCGAGTCTGCGATCACGCTCCATGTTGCTCCTCCTGTCCTGCGATGCCGTGTCCGAGCGCCGCGTAGACCGCCTCGACCAGTGCGTTCGTGCGCGGCGTCTGCCATCGCTCCCCGGGCCGGTTCATCAGATAGCCGAAGGCGACGCCGCTCTCGGGGTCGGCGAAGCCGAGCGTGCCGCCGTAGCCGAAGTGGCCGAAGCCCGCGTCGCTGCCGCCCATCGCGCGGGTCGGCTGGGCGAGCTGGAAGCCGAGGCCGAAGCGCGAGGGCTTTCCGAGCACGCGATCGATGCCGTCGGAGACGATCGACCGCGCTTCGGCGCGCAGGCCCGGGCCGACGATCCCGCCGCGATCCGGGTCGACGCGCAGGAAGAGGTCGTAGAGCCGGGCGACCGCGCGGGCCGTGCCGTGGCCGTTGGTCGAGGGGATCGAGGCGAGCCGCCAGTCGCGCTCGTTGACCGTGCCGAAGCCCGAGAGCCCGGGCGGGTTGAAGTAGACCGAGGCGAGCATCGCATCCGTATCCGCGTCGCCCGTCGCGAAATGCTCCTGCACGGCGCGGTCCGGGTCGGCGACGGGGCGCCCGCCGCCCGGCTGCACGATCGACGCCACCCGCGCGTGCTCGTGCGCCGGCAGTCCCACGTGGAAGTCGAGGTCGTGCGGGCCCGTGAGCCGCGCGCGCAGCGCGTCGGCGAAGGAGACCCCGAGCGCGCGCACGACCGGCTCGCCGACGACGAAGCCGAAGGTGTTGACGTGGTAGCCGTGCGCCGTGTCGGGCTCCCAGAAGGGCGCTTGCGCCGCGAGTGCGTCGGCCATCTGTCGCCAGTCGTACATCGCGTCGAGGGGAAGACGTCTTCGCACGCCGGGCAGCCCGCCGCGATGGCCGAGGAGCATGCGCAGCGTCGTCGCCTGCTTGCCCTCGACGGCGAACTCGGGCCAGAGGCGTGCGATCGGCTCGTCGAG
>JAWKJY010000028.1:0-3015 GCA_041393535.1 Thermoleophilia bacterium | reverse complement strand
CGCCGCGGAGGACGACGCGGCCTACGCCTCCCTGCGCGAGCACTTCGAGGACGCCGAGATCGCCGAGCTGACGCTCCTCTCCTGCATGTTCAACGGCTGGAACCGCTTCACGCGCTCGTTCCACATCGAGCTCGAGGACGTCGAGGGCCGCGAGGGGATCACCGCGTGCCTCGCCCGCCCGCCGGCCCGGCCCTGAGCGGCCCGGGGCGGGGCCGGCACCCTACCGGTCGTCGAGGCCCTTCCCCGCCAGGATCCGGTCGACGCACCGCTCGACCCGCGCCGCACGCGTCTCGCTGCGCTTGGCCGAGCCGAGGTGCAGGAGGTACGCGCGCTGGCGGCCGGGCGTCAGCGCGGCGAAGGCCTCGCGCAGGCCGGGCGTCGCCTCGAACGCCCGCTCGAGCTCCTCGGGGACGTCCAGCTCCGACGGCCGGCGCCGCTCGACCTGCCGGCCCGAGCGCTCGACCTCGACCGCCTCGCGGACGTACTCCTGGACGACCGCTGCGAGCGACGAGACCTCCTCGGCGCTCGTGAAGCGCAGCTGGCGCGCGGCCTGCACGTTCGCCGTCTGCTGGACGAGGACGCCATGCTCGTCCGCGAGCAGCGCGCCCTTGAAGAAGAGGAGCGCGCAGTAGCCCTTGAAGCCGTGGATCAGCACGACGTTCTTGCCCCCGTCCACGTAGCAGGGGTGCCCCCACTTCAGCTCCTCCGCGAGCCCGCAGCCGAGGACGAGCGCCCGCAGCCGCGCGAACGCCTCCTGCCACGGACCGGGCTTCGCGAAGTACCAGTCGACGTCCGGGTTGCGCACCTGCGGCTCCATGCTGCTCGGCCCACCGGGGCGCCCGCCCTACGGGGCGTTCCCGGCGAGCACCTCCCGCGCCGTGACGAGGTGCATGATCGTCGGGGTGCCCTCCTCGAGCCAGTTCAGGCGGGCGTCGCGGTACATCAGCTCGACCCGGTGGCGGCGCGTGTAGCCGATGCCGCCGTGACAGAGGAGCGCCCGGTCGGTGACGCGGCCGACGGCCTCGAGGCAGAAGAGCTTCGTCATCGCCGACTGCGCGGGGATCCGCTCGCCCGCGTCCCAGCGTCGGGCGCAGTCGTCGAGCATCGTCCGCATGGCGTAGACGTCGGTCGCCATCTCGGCCAGGTAGCGCTGCACGGCCTGGCGGTCGGCGATCCGCTTGCCGAACGTCTTGCGGGCCTTCGCGTGCTCCGCGGCCAGCTCGAGCGCGCGCTCCGCGGTGCCGAGGGAGCTCGCCGCGACGAGCACGCGGCTGATCTCGAGCATGTGCTCGAGCTGGGCCTCGCCCGCCCCGACCTCGCCGCCGAGCACGTCGCCGGCCGGCACGCGCACGTCGACGAAGGTGAGCTGGCCGTGCTCGCCGCCCTTGCAGCCCATCGTGTGCGGGAGCGGCTCGATCGTCAGGCCCGGCGCGTCCCGCGGGACGAGGATCGCGGTGAGGGCCCGCGCGCGGTCGCCCGGGTCGGTCTTCGCGAGCACGATGAAGTGCGAGGCGAAGTCGGAGTTCGTGATCAGCCACTTGCGGCCGTTGATCACCCACTCGCCCCCGTCGAGGACGGCCGTGGTGCCGAGGTCGAGGCCCGTGCCGTGCTCGGGCTCCGTCAGCGCGAAGGCGACCGACTTCTCCCCGACCGCGCAGCCCGGCAGGAGGTCGGCCTTCTGCTCCGGCGTGCCCAGGTCGGCGAGCGCGTGCGTGAAGGAGTTGTGGACGTGGACGAGCGCGCGGACGCCCCCGTGGACCTTGGCGAACTCGGCGATGATCGGGAGGTACTGGGAGACGGTCAGGCCGGCGCCGCCGTACTCCTCGGGGACGAAGCACGCCCAGGCGCCCATGGCGCGCAGCGCCGGGAAGAGCTTCTCGCTCGGGATCCGCTCCGTGTCCTCGATCTCGTCGACCAGCGAGTCGACGTCCCGCCAGATCGCCTCGAACATCCTGTCCCTGTACGCCTCGTAGGCCGCCTGGTCCACCGTCGTCCTCCTCTCGCTCGCGCCCCGGGCACGTCGGGCGATCGGGCGCTCGGGGCCGAGTGTAGAGTCACGCCGATGGACGGTGCGCAGGCCAGCGCGCGGCTCGCGGGCCGGGTCGCGCTCGTGACGGGCTCCTCGCGCGGCATCGGCGCGGCGATCGCCGAGCGGCTCGCCCTCGACGGCGCCGCGGTGGCGATCAACTACCGCAGCGATCGCGCGAGCGCGGAGCGGCTGGTCGAGCGGCTCGGCCCGACCGCGACGGCGTGGCAGGCCGACGTCGGCGACACGGAGCAGGCCTCTCGCCTCGTCGCCGACGTCGCCGAGCGGTACGGGCGGCTCGACGTGCTCGTGTCGAACGCGGGGGTCTGGCACGGCGGGCGGATCGACCGCGTCGACCCGGACGACTGGCGCGCCGTCGTCGACACCTCGCTCCTCGGCGCGTTCACGACCTGCCGGGCCGCGGTGCCGCTGATGCGCACGGCCGGCTTCGGCCGGATCGTCGTGATCAGCTCCGTGGTGGGCCTGATCGGCTTCGCCGGGGACACGGCGTACGCGGCCGCGAAGGCCGGCCAGCTCGGCTTCGTCAAGGCGCTGGCGAAGGAGGTCGGCCGCTTCGGCGTCACCGTCAACGCCGTCGCCCCCGGGTTCATCCCGACGGACATGACCGCGCACGTCGGCGAGGCCGAGGCGGCCGCCCTCGTCGGCCGGGCCGCGATCCCGCGCGCCGGCCGCGTCGAGGACGTCGCCGCCGCGGTCGCCTACCTCGTGACGGAGGGCGAGTTCGTCACCGGCCACACCCTCGTCGTCGACGGGGGCATGGGCCTGTAGCGGCCTCGCCCGCGGCGACCGCTCCGGTCGTCACCGCCGTGCGGCGCCGACTATGGTCTCGCGCGTGAGCGGGCGCGTCGAGGGGAAGGCGGTGCTGGTCACCGGCGCCGGGAGCGGGATCGGCCGCGCCACCGCGCTCCTGCTCGCGCGCGAGGGCGCCCGGGTCGCCGCGAGCGACGTGGACGGCCGGGCGGCCGCGG
>JAWKJY010000027.1:0-3088 GCA_041393535.1 Thermoleophilia bacterium | reverse complement strand
GCCGGGGCAGATCGTTGGCGCGCGGCTGGACGTGGTCGTGTCGGACGAGCTGTCGTTCCCGGAGGTGGTCGAGCGCTTCCGCGAGCTGGGGGCGGAGCGGGTGTTCGATCCGGCGCGGGTGTGCGTGATCGCGGATCACGAGAACCCGGCGCGGACGATCGAGGCGGCGGATCGGATGGTCGTCACCCGGGCGTTCTGCCGGGAGCAGGGGATCGAGCATCTCGTCGACGTCGGCCAGGCGGGCGTGATGCACGTGACGCTCGCCGAGCGCGGGCTGGTCGCGCCGGGCGAGCTGATCCTGGGGTACGACTCGCACATGCTGACGGCGGGCGGCGCGGGTGCCCTGGCGGTCGGGGTAGGGGCGACGGATGCGGCGGTCGCGCTCGCGTTCGGCGAGGCGTGGCTGCGGGTGCCGGAGACGGTCAGGGTGACGATCGAGGGGAGCCCGGGCCCGTGGGCGGGGCCGAAGGACGTGGCGTTGCTGCTCTGCCGGCAGCTGGGTCAGGACGGGTGCGTCTACCGGGCGGTCGAGATCGACGGCTCCTACCCGGCCGGGCTCGGGATGGACGGGCGGTTCACGCTGGCGAACATGGCGATCGAGGTCGGCGCGAAGACCGTGGCGGTGAGGCCCGACGAGACGACCGCGGCCTGGCTCGCCGGCCGTGTCGAGCGTGACTGGGAGCCGGTCTGGTCGGACGCGGACGCGCCGGTCGCGGTGGCGCACGTGGTCGACGTCTCGGGCCTGGAGCCGCTCGTCGCGCTGCCGCATGCGCCCGACCTGGGCGTCCCGGTTGGGCAGGCGGGTGGGGAGCGGGTGGATCAGGTCTTCATCGGCACGTGCACGAACGGTCGTCTGGAGGACCTGCGGGTCGCGGCGAGCGTGCTGCGCGGCCGGAGGGTGCATCCGCGGACGCGGCTCGTCGTCGTCCCGGCGAGCCCGGAGGTGTTCCGCGCGGCGCTGGCGGAGGGGCTGATCGCGACGTTCCTCGAGGCCGGGGCGGTGGTCGGGCCTGCGGGCTGCGGCCCGTGTGCGGGCCTGCACATGGGCGTCCTCGCGGATGGCGAGGTGGGGATGGCGACGTCGAGCCGGAACTTCCCGGGCCGGATGGGCTCGCGCGAGAGCAGGCTGCTGGTCGCGGGCCCGGCGGTCGCGGCGGCATCCGCGGTGGCGGGTCGCGTGGCCTCGCCCGACGAGGTCGCGGGGGAGGAGCCGGAGTGATCGAGGGGGCCGCGTGGATCCTGGGCGACAACGTCTCGACCGACGAGATCCTGCCGGGCCGCTACATGGGGCTGACCGATCTCGCGGCGCTCGCCCGTCACGCGCTCGAGGGCATCGCGCCGGGGCTGCCGGCGCGGATCGCGCCCGGTGACGTGCTCGTCGGCGGACGCAACTTCGGGACCGGGAGCTCGCGCGAGCAGGCGCCCGTCGCGCTTCGCGAGGCCGGCTTCGGCGCGATCGTCGCCGTGTCGTTCGCCCGGATCTTCTTCCGCAACTGCCTGAACGTCGGGCTGCCGGTGCTCTGGTCGGCGGCCGAGGCACGGGAGGGCGACCGGCTCCAGATCGACCCCGGTTCGGGCACCATCCGCAACATGACGAGGGGGACCGAGCACGTGGTCGCACCGCTACCCGCCTTCGCGCAGGCGATCGTCGCCGGCGGCGGCCTGATGCCGTACGCGCGTGGACGGCTCGGCCGGACGCTCGTCCCGCGGGCCGGGGAGTCGTGACGTGACGGCTGCTGCCGCGCTGCGCGGCTTCCTGACCGACGGGCGCACCCGCCTCGTCGTCTCCGCCTACGACGCGCTGACGGCGAGGATCGCGGTCGACGCGGGCGTCGAGGTGCTGCACCTGACCGGGTTCGGGGCCGCGGCCGCCCTGACCGGCGGGCCGGACATCGGGCTCGTCACGCAGACGGAGATGGTCGACACGTGTCGGCGGATCTGCGACGCCGTCGAGACGCCGCTGCTCGCGGACGCGGACACGGGCTACGGCAACCCGCTGAACGTGCACCGCACCGTCCGCCTGTTCGAGGCCGCCGGTGCGGCGGGCGTCCACCTGGAGGATCAGGTGACGCCGAAGCGGTGCGGTCACATGTCCGGGAAGCAGGTGATCCCGCAGGCGGAGATGGTCGCGAAGATCCGGGCGGCCTGCGACGCGCGCCGAGACGACGGGTTCGTGATCTGCGCCCGCACGGACGCGCGCTCGGTCGAGGGCCTGGACGCGGCGCTCGAGCGGGCCGCCGCCTACGTCGAGGCCGGTGCGGACATGCTCTTCGTCGAGGCACCGCAGAGCGAGGACGAGATCGTCCGGATCGCGCGCGAGCTGACCGCGCCGCAGCTGTTCAACTGGGCGTACGACGGGCTCACCCCGCACGTCTCCAGGGCGTGGCTCGAGCAGCTCGGCTTCGCGCTCGTCCTCTTCGCGGACGTCGCCTCCGCCGTCCACCGCGCGCACACGACCTTCGTCCGCCGCCTCGCCGCGTCTGACTCGCTCGACGACGTCGCCGACCTGGTCACCGGCTTCGACGCCTTCCTCGACTTCGTCGGCCTCCCCGACTGGCGGGCACGCGAGCGCCGCTACACGGCCGACTGAGCACGACCTACGCGCGTGGGGGCTGGGCCTCGCGGCCGCCGTCGGGTCAGCCGCAGGTCGACGCGTGGCCGCTCGCGGCGCAGCCGCAGGCAACGTGGCGCTCGAAGCGGATCACCTGGCCGCGGGGGTCCTGGGCGACCTCGCAGCAGGCGAGCGGCAGCTCGCGCACCTGCTCGCGGCCGCGCTGGACGCGCGACGTGAGGCCGGGAACCGAGAGGCCGAGCAGCTCGGCCGCCTCGGCCTGCGTCCGATCGCCGAGATCGGTCGGCTCGATCGCCTCCCGGTACGGGGCCGCCAGCTGCCGGAGCATCGGCGCCAGACAGTGTGCGACCTCGCGGCGTTCGTCGCTCGGCGGCTCCTCCCGTCGCGCCTCGCGGGCGCGCCAGTGGTCGGCGATCGGGTTGCGGGCGACCTGGAAGGCGAACGCGTCCAGCCGATCCGCGTCGCGGAGCCGGTCGAGGCTCGCGTCGAGGCGGAGCGCGATCTCCTGGGCCACCA
>JAWKJY010000026.1:0-4358 GCA_041393535.1 Thermoleophilia bacterium | reverse complement strand
GCCGGAGCGGCGTCCCCGCCCGCCCCGATCGGGGGATGCCTCCCGCCCCGGTGCGGCGGCCCGCTCCTGCTACGGTGCCAGCAGGGCCGGCGTCCGCCGAACCCGTGAGATCGCGTTTCCTGGTGCTCTGGTTCTGGGTCGACGGGATCTCGACCCAGGCAACCGAGCACAGGAGAATCCTTGGCTGAGCAGACCTTCGGCTCCCTCGGCGTCAGCGCGCCCGTGGAGCAGGCCCTCGCAGACCGCGGCATCACCGCCCCCTTTCCGATCCAGACGCTCGTCGTCCCGGAGGCCCTCACCGGCTCCGACATCCTCGCGAAGTCGCCGACCGGCTCCGGCAAGACGCTCGCCTTCGGGCTGCCGCTCGTCGAGCGGGCCGACGCGGACGGGCCGACCCCGTCGATCCTCGTCCTCGTCCCCACGCGCGAGCTCGCGCAGCAGGTCGCCGAGGAGTTCGAGTCGATCGGCGCGCCGCGCGGACTGAAGACCGCGGTCGCCTACGGCGGCACGCCGATCCCGCCGCAGGCGAAGAAGCTGAAGGGCGCGCACGTCGTCGTCGCGACGCCCGGCCGGCTCCAGGACCTGCTCGAGCGCAAGCTCGTGAGGATCGACGAGGTGCAGGCCCTCGTCCTCGACGAGGCCGACCGCATGCTCGACATGGGCTTCAAGCCACAGGTCGAGCGAATCATGCGCCGGCTGCCGAAGCAGCGCCAGACGATGCTCTTCTCCGCCACGCTCGACGGCGAGGTCGGCGAGCTGGCGCGCGAGTACACGCACCTCGCCGCCCGCTTCGAGGCGGGCGCGATCGTCCAGGAGATCGAGGGCGAGGTGGAGCACACGTTCGTCCCCGTCACCCAGGACGGCAAGGTCGAGAAGCTGATCGAGCTGCTCGAGGCCGACCGCGGCCTGGCGCTCGTCTTCGTCCGCACGAAGCGCGGCGCCGACCGGCTCTCCCGGACGCTCCAGCGCCGCGGGATCGAGGCGGTGGCGATGCACGGCGACATGACGCAGGGCGCCCGCGAGCGCGCGCTCCAGCGCTTCCGCGACGGCAAGGTGACGACCCTGATCGCCACCGACGTCATGGCCCGCGGGCTCGACCTCGACGACATCACGCACGTCATCAACTACGACCCGCCCGAGGACCACGCCGGCTACGTCCACCGCGTCGGCCGGACCGGCCGCGCCGGCCGCTCCGGCACGGGCATCACGTTCGTCCTGCCCGAGCAGCAGGCGGACGTCAGCCGCGTCGCGGCCCGCCTCGGGCACCGCGAGCAGTTCGAGAGCGTCGGCATGCGCACCGCGCCGATGCGTCGCGTCTACTCGAGCAAGCGGCGGCGCGGCAGCCGCTGGTAGTTGCTGGGGGGAGAACGGCGTGGGGGGGTAGCACGCGCGTATACCCCCCCGGCCCCCACATAGCGCCAGGCCGCTGGCCCTCGGGCTCCCGCCTGGCGCTTCGCACTGGCGCTCCGGATCCGGCTGGCGCAGGGGACGCGACGAGGAACCTCGTCAGGTCGGCGACTCGGCTAGTAGTCGCGTCCGTGGCGAAGCGACAGGTCCGGCAGGTCGCCGAGCGGAACCTCGCGAACGACTCTGAAGCGCTGCTCGACCCGGGCGAGAACCGCCTCGGGCGCGCTCACGAGCCAGGAGCTGCTGTCGATCGCCGCGAGCAGCATGTCGGCCTTCGCGACGAGGGTCGGGTCATCGTCGGCGCGAACGGGCAAGGTCGCCTCCTCGGTGCACGCGACGAGGATGCCATCGATCACCTGGTGGAACCTCCTCGCGAACACCTCGAGCTCGTCGAAGTCGATCGTCCAGCCCTGAGGTCGGGCGTCGACCCGGTCACAGACGCTTGCCGTGTACGCGTCCGTCTCGTCGTCGAGCCCGACGAGCCTCATGCCGATGTCGAGGACGCTCCAGCGGAGCGAGCGGGCCTCGGGTAGAGGAGCGGCAGCAGGTCGCCCAGCGCAGCGACGTCGTCGATCCGGAGCACGCGGTTCATGGACGGACTCCAGGCCGGGGCCGGGGCGCGAGCCCCGGCCCCGCGGCTACTCCGACTGCACGAGGAGCAGGTGGTTCCCGTCCTGGTCGCGGAAGAACGCCATGGGCGGGACCGGCGGGTCCGAGCGCATGACGTCGTCGATGTCGACGCCCGCGGCGCGCAGGGCGGCCTGGTCGCCGTCGATGTCGGTCGTCTGCAGGACGATGCCGGTCATCGCGCCGCCGACGGGCACGCCCTCCGGCGGGCGGCCGAGGGCGATGGCGCAGCCGCCGCCGGGCGGCTGGACCTCGATCCAGCGGCTGCCGTCGCCGAACGGGATGTCGGCGATCTTCTCGAAGCCGAGCGTCCCCTCGTAGAAGTCGAGCGCCCGGTCCTGGTCGGCGACCGAGACGATCACCCGGCCGACGGTCGTGATCCTCGTCGTGGCGCGTGGCACCGCGTCCTCCCCTGGTCGAAGTCGAGTCGTCGCAGCCTAGGACGACACGGGCGCGCCGCACTCATCGGTCGAGCGCGGTCGGCGCTCGCCCGGCTAACCGCCGCGCGTTGGGCCAGGCGGCGCGACGGGTCGCGCGGCGCCCGGCCCGACGTCGCTCGGACCGTACCGCCGCGCGGCCGGCCCCTCTGGCCATGGCCCGAAGAGACACGCCCGTTCCGGCCAGCTCAGGCTGGTCTCCCGCAGGGTGGGGGTACCACGTGCCGCCGGCAACGAGCCTACGCCGAAACGCGCACGCGTTGCGGAGCGTGCCGATTGCGAAGGCTTGCTCCACAGCCGGCTCGGCAGGACGGGCCAGGCGCACGCGCGGACGCGCTGGCCGACGCGGCGAAGCCCGCAGAAGTGGAGCGGCGAGCTCCTCCCCCGCGGAGCGAGGCTTCCCTGCGACCCGACGCCGCCGACGAGAACATACTTGACGTCGGTACTCCTCGATCCCGACGGAGCCGCCCTCGCGGCCGTAGCCGCTCTCCTTGACGCCGCCGAAGGGCGCGTTCGCGGCGCTGATGATGCCCGCGTTCGCGCCGACGATGCCGTACTCGAGCTTCTCCGCGACGCGCATCAGCCGCGCGTAGTCGCGGGTGTGGAAGTACGCGCAGAGCCCGTACACGGAGTCGTTCGCGAGCGCGATCGCCTCCTGCTCGGTCTCGAACTTCGTGACGCCGCAGACCGGGCCGAACGTCTCCTCGTACGAGACGAGCATGTCCGGGGTGACGCCCTCGAGCACCGTCGGCGCGTAGAACGAGCCGCGGGCGAACTCACCCTCCGTCAGCCGCTCGCCGCCGACGACCAGCCGGGCACCGCGCTGGATCGCGTCCTTCACGTGCTCGTCGGCCTTGTCGACGCCGCGGTCGTCGATCAGCGGGCCGATCTGCACGCCGGGGCGGTCGCCGGGGCCGACGACCAGCTTCGTCGTCTTCTCGGCGAGCAGCTCGACGAAGTCCTTGTAGATCCCCGACTGCACGTAGGTGCGGTTCGCGCAGACGCACGTCTGCCCGGCGTTCCTGAACTTCGAGGCGATCAGCCCGTCCACGGCCGGCTCGAGGTCGGCGTCGTCGAAGATCACGTACGGCGCATGGCCGCCGAGCTCGAGCGACAGGCGCTTCACCTGGCCGGCGGACAGCCGGATCAGGTCCTTGCCGACCTCGGTCGAGCCGGTGAACGACACCTTCCGCACGCGGCGGTCGCCGAAGAGCGTCTCCGCGACCATGCCGGCCGAGCGGGAGGTGACGAGGTTGACGACGCCCGGGGGCGTGCCCGCGTCCTCCATCGCGCGGAGGATCAACGCGGCCGTCAGCGGGGTGGCGCTGGCCGGCTTGACGATGCTCGTGCAGCCGGCCGCCATCGCCGGGCCGAGCTTGCGCGTCATCATCGCCGCCGGGAAGTTCCACGGCGTGATCGCGGCGGCGACGCCGACCGGCTGGCGCAGCACGAGCACGCGGTTCTGCGGGTTCATCGGAGGAGCGATCTCGCCGTACACGCGCTCCGCCTCGCCGGCGAACCACTCGAGGAAGCTGGCCGCGTACTCCGTCTCGCCCTTGGCCTCGGCGAGCGGCTTGCCCTGCTCGGCGGTCATCACGGCGGCGATCTCGTCGGCCCGCTCGCGGATCACCTCGGCGCCGCGGCGCAGGATGCGGCCGCGCTCGATCGCGGGCAGCTGCTTCCAGCCCTCGAGCGCGTTCGAGGCGGCGTCGACCGCTGCCTTCAGGTCGGACTCGTCGGCGTTGGGCACGGAGCCGACGACCTCCCCCGTCGCCGGATTCGTGACGTCGAAGCGGGCGCCGCTCGACGCCTCCACCCACTCGCCGCCGACGAGGAGGCGCTCGTTCCGTTCTGCGATCGCTACCACCGTGTCCCTCCGATTGCTCG
>JAWKJY010000025.1:0-9645 GCA_041393535.1 Thermoleophilia bacterium | reverse complement strand
GTCCAGCCCGCGGCCGCGGTGTTGATCCGCTCGTTCGTGGCTCCCGGGCCGATCGTCCGCTCGCCGCGCTGGCCGCACGCGATCGCGATCGGCGCGTTCATCCTCGTGCGGCGCGACGCCTACGAGCGCGTGGGCGGCCACCGGGCGATCCGCGACCGGCTCGTCGACGACCGCTCGCTCGCCGAGCTGCTCAAGCGCCACGGGACGCCGCTCCCGGTCGTCGACGGGACGGGGCACCTGCGCGTGAGGATGTACGGCTCGGGCGGCGAGGTGTGGCGCGGCTGGCGGAAGAACGCCTCGGTCGGCGCGTCCGACTCGTCGCCCTGGCTCGCGCTCGCCGCGGCCGGAGCGGGGCTCGTGGTCGCGCTCGCGCCGCTCTGGTGCGTCCTGCGCGGGCCGCACCGGCTCGGCGCGCTCGCGGCCCTCCTCCAGCTGGGCGCCCGCCTGGACGTGGTCGGCGTCGCGCCGACGCCCCGCCGCTACTGGACGACGCTGCCGCTCGGCTGCGCGTTCCTCTCCGCCGTGACCGTGGCCTCGACGCTCGACCGCCTGCGCGGCGGCGTCACCTGGCGCGGCCGGCGCTACCGGGTCTGAGCCGCGACCGCCGCGGCAGGACGCGCGAGAGGCCCCGGCGCGCGACGAGCGCGGCGGCGATCGCGACGAGCGCCGCGCCGCCCGCGATGGCGAGCGGGATCTCCCAGGGGCCGTCGAGCGCGGCGACGATCGCGGTCGCGACCAGGCAGGCGAGCGCGGCCGGCACGGCCGCGGCGGCGACGGCGGCGAGCGCGACCAGGACGGCGACGCGCCGTGCGCCCCGCCGCGCCTCGGGCGGCAGGAGCCGCGTGACGAGCCAGAGCGAGGCGAGCGAGCGGCGGGTGCGGGAGAGCGTCGCGAGCATGGCCCGTGCTACCCCGGAGGCGCGCCTCCTGCACCTCACGCGGTGGGCGGGTGCTCCCGGGCCGCCGCTGCGGTGCGCTCGCGCTCGACGCGGGCGAGGCGGGCGACGAGGGGGACGGCGGCGAGCACCGGCAGCGAGACGGCCGGCCAGACGACGCCGTAGCCGTCGGTCTGCTCGAACAGCGGCTCGAGCCAGTCGATCGACAGCCCGACGAGCGGCGGGCCGACGAGCAGGCCGATCCCGCGCGTGGCCAGCGCGAGCCCGGTCGCGGCCCCCTGGTCGCGCTCGGGCATCACCTTGAAGAGGAGCGCCCACGCGAGCGTCATCACGGCGCCTGCCGCGACCGCCACGACGAGGACGACGGCGTAGTACCAGTCGTGCCAGCGCGTCGCGAAGCCGGCGCCGAAGAGGCCGAGCCCGTAGATCGTCGAGGCGACGAGGATGACGCGCCCGACGCCGATCCGGTCGGCGAAGGGGCCGAGCGCGACCGCTGCGATCGCGTAGCCGACGGTCACGACGGCGAGGACGGCCGAGCTGACGGCCAGGGACTGCCCGAACCCGTCGACGATCGCGAGCACGACGAACGTCCGCATCCCGGCGAAGGCCGTCTCCCAGGCGGCGTTCGCGAGCAGGAAGGCGCGCACGTTCGCGTCGCGGCGGACGAGCCGCCACGGGGCGGCGAGGTGCTTCCGCCCGTCGTGGACGCGCCGGCCGGCGCCCCGGTGGTCGTCGGCCTCCCGCACGGCGGCGACGACGACGCCGCAGGCGAGCCCCGCGACCACGGCGGCGACGAGGAACGGCGCGGGCTGCCACGCATCGAGCGCGAGGCCGCCGCCGACGAGCGCGCCGGCCATCGCGATGCCGCGCATCACGTGCGACGACGCCTGGCCGCGGCCGGCGACCTCCAGCGGGAGCAGGTCGGCGTAGAGCCCGCGCCAGGGCGGCTCGTAGACGTAGTTGCCGAAGTAGAAGACGAAGAGCAGGAGGGTCGTGACGGCGAGCGAGTCGAGCGAGCCGAGCAGCGCGACCGGCACGGCGAGCGGCAGGAGCGCGAGCGCCATGTACGGCCGGCGGCGCCCGAGCGGCGTCCGTGTCGCGTCCGACAGCGGCCCGATCGCGAGCGGGACGAAGATCGCGAAGAGGCCCTCCGAGGCGAGCACGGCCCCGATCACCGCGTCGGAGTCGGTGAAGCGGTGCAGCACGGGCGGCAGGTACGCCGCGACCGTCGCCGTCGGCCAGGCGAGCCCGAGCGCGCCCAGCCCGAGCAGCCAGATCAGCCGCTCGTCCGCCGCGGGCGAGAGGGCGGGCCGCACTCCATCGACGACCCGCCGGACGGGCCGCGTCGCGCGTCGGCGCTCGCCGGCGCTCACGGGCTCCCGTCGAGCGGGACGAGGGCGATCGGGCAGCGCGCGTGCTGCACGCAGCGCCAGCCGACCGACCCGAGGCGCAGGCCGGGGAAGCCGCCGCGGCCGCGCGACCCGACGACGAGCAGGTCGCCCTCGCCGGCCTGCTCGACCAGGGCGGGCGCGGCGTCCGCCTCGATCCAGCGGCCCTCGACGTCCGTGGCGCCGCGCTCGCGCGCCTCCGCCACCGCGGCGTCAACGAGGCCCGCGGCCGCGTCCTCGAACAGGCCTGGGTCGGCCGGGGTGTTCACCCCGAGCGGCCCGTAGTCGCACGCCGGCACCGCGTACGCGTGCACCACGACGACGGCCCTGGCGCACCAGCGCCTCCTCGACCGCGAAGGCGAGCGCTCGTCGCGCGCCCTCGAGCCGTCCACGCCAACCACGATTGCTCGCGTCGTCCCCTTCGTCTAGGCCCAGCCTCCCGGACGGGGACGGAGGCGGCATCGGCGCACCCCCGGATGCGCGATGCGGTATTCCCCCCGACGCGGCGCGCGCCCGAACGCTGTGCGACACTCGCGGTACGGAGGAGGACGCGATGCAGCGCCACGTGGGCTTCGGGAAGGAGCGGCGACAGCTGCCGCCGGCGCTCCCGACGACGACGCTGGGCCGCCGCGCCGCCCTCGTCGTCCTCGTCGGCGCAGCGCTGCTCGTCGCGGGCGTCGTCCTGCCGGGCGGACCGTCCTCGGGATCGGGCTCCTGCCTCGCCGGCGGCGCGGCGACCCTCGTCGCGATCCGCCGCGACGGCGAGCGCTCGCTGCTCTCGGCGCTCGTCCTGCTCCCGCTCGCCCTCGTCCTCGTCTTCCTGCTCGCCGAGCTCCTCGTCGGGCACGACTGACCCGACGAGGAGCGCCGGCGGGTCAGGCGGCGAACGCGCGGATGATCGCCTCGTGGTTCGCCCTCGCCGCGTCCGGCTCGACGGCGAAGGTGGGCGAGTAGAGGATCAGCGTGTCGACGAGCCCTGCGAACGCGGCCGCCTGGCGGCGCACCTCGTCGGGCGTGCCGGCGAGGGCGAGCGCATCGACCATCTCCCTCCGTCACCGCGTCCAGCATCGCCGGCACGTCGAGCCGACCGAACGCCTCGCGGATCGTCGCCTTCTCGGCCTGGAAGCCCATCGGGTCGAGGACGATGTCGAAGTACGGCAGCGTCGAGTAGAACGCGATCGTGTGGCGCGCGAGCCGACGCGCCGCCGACCGGTCGTCGTCGACCGCGCACACCTTCAGCGTCGTCAGCTCGAAGGACGACCGGTCGCGCCCGCTCCGGGCGAGCCCGCGCTCGACGTGCGGGTGGACGACCTCGCGGAAGTAGCGCGTCGTGTTGAGCAGGTTGGCGACCAGCCCGTCCGCGATCTCGCCCGCCAGCTCGAGCATCCGCGGCATCACCGCGGCGAGGTAGATCGGCACCTCGTACGAGGTGGGCGGGATGAAGCCGTGGTAGCCCCTGACGTGGAGGTACTCGCCCTCGTAGTCGATGGGATGGTCGAGGCTGGCCGTCCACATGCGGCGAACGCACTCGACGTACTCGCGCATCCGGGTCGCGGGCTTCGCGACCTCGAGCCCGTGCCAGTCGGCGTTCCAGCCGGGCGGCGCGGTGCCGAGCCCGAGCACGAAGCGGCCGTGCGTCAGCTCGGCCATCGACGCCGCCGCGGTCTCCGTGTGCATCGGCGGGCGCGCGTAGGTGGCCACGGCGGTCCCCGTCCGCACCGTGCGCGCGACCGAGGCGATCGCGGCGAGCGGGACGAAGGCGTCGCGCCCGAGCTCGGTCGACCAGAGGCTGTCGACGCCCGCGTCCTCCGCCAGGCGGGCGTAGCGGAGGATGTCGTCGAGCGAGAGGTTCTCGCCCGTGAACACGAGCCCCCAGCGTGGCGTCGCCGGCGCCATCGCTAGCTCGGGGACGCGCCGTCGATCCGGCCGGCGAGCACGCTCTGGTGGAAGCTCACGAGCCGCCAGCGGCCGTCCGCGTGGTACCAGGTGGTCGTGAAGCCCATGAAGCGCTGCCGGAAGCCCGCGTCGCGCGGCTTGCCGCGGAAGGTCGAGAAGCCGCTGACGTGGCCGGTCGTCCCCCAGACCTTGGTCTCGATCTCGCGGCCGATCCAGGCGAACGACTCCCACACGCCGGTGTGGAAGGCGATGTGGTCCTGGAAGTCGGCCTTGTCGAGCCGCCAGGGATAGTCCTCGTCGAGGATCTCGGCGTCCTCGTCGAAGTAGGAGTAGAAGGTGTCGAGGTCGGCGGCGTTCAGCGCCTTCGACCAGTCGTCGAACGCGGCCCGCAGGCCCTCGACCGTCGCGTCGTGCATCGGGTCCTCGCTTCGTCCGTGGAGTCGCCTGCCGGCCGGCGGCCGGTGGCGGCACGCTACCGCCCCGCGCGCTGCCGCGCGTACGATCGGCGCATGTGCAGGAACATCAGGACGCTCCACAACTTCGAGCCGCCGGCGACCGAGGACGAGGTGCGCGCGGCGGCGCTCCAGTACGTGCGCAAGGTGAGCGGGACGCGGGAGCCCTCCCGGGCCAACCGCGAGGCGTTCGACCGGGCCGTCGAGGCGGTCGCGGCGACGACGCGCGAGCTGCTCGACGGCCTCGTCACCGCCGCGCCGCCGCGTGATCGCGAGGTCGAGGCCGCCCGGGCGCGCGCCCGGGCGGCGACGCGCTACCGGCTCGGCTGACCGGCGCGACGGCTCAGCCCGAGGCCCAGGGCACGCGGCAGTAGCCCTGCGCCTCGACCCGGAAGGCCCGGTTGAACGAGGCGTAGAAGGACTCGAGCCCGATCCAGCCGGTCAGCTCGACGAGCTGGGCCTCGTCGAGATGCGCGCGCAGCGCCTCGAACGTCCCGTCGTCGACGTCGAGGTCGGTCCGTGCGACCGCCTCGGCGTACGCGAGCGCCGCCCGCTCGAGCGGGCCGAACAGCTCCGACTCGCGCCAGCGGTGCACCTGCTCGAGCGCCTCCGTGGCCCCTCCCGCATGCAGCAGCCCGGCTGCATTCAGGTCGACTCAGAACGGGCAGCCGTGCAGCTGCGCGACGCGCACGCGCACGAGGGAGACGAGCGCCGGCGGCAGTCCGCCCGCGCCGGCGAGCGCGCCGTGCAGGGCGCCGAGCGCCCGGGAGATCGCCGGCACGTGCGCGTAGACACGGGTCGGGTTGTAGACGCTCCCGGTCGCGGCCCGGTCGCGCTCGAACAGCGCGAGCTGCTCCTCGCTCGCGGACGCGTCGTCGATCTCGCGGATGCGCGGCATGCGTGCTCCTCCCGGCTCGGTGCTGCTCCCGGGTCGCACGCTAGCGATGGCCGTGCCCGGCCCGTCGCGTCGCGCTCAGACGAGCGGGCTCTCGTCGCTCATGTAGATCGTGACGCGGCTGAAGCGCCCGTCCTCGACCTCGAAGAAGTTGCAGTTGCGCATCTCGACGAAGCGCCCGCCGTCGTAGTCGTTGCGCGCGACGAACTGCGACGCGATCGTCTGGCGCTCCTCGTCGACGACGTGCGTGAAGTCGCCGTGGTAGATCACCGGGGTCACGGCCATGAAGTCGCCGAACATCCGGCGGATGCCGTCGTGGCCCGTGTGCGTCACGCCGGCGGTCTGGATCCGCATGGTCGCGTCCTCGGCGAAGCAGTCGACCGTCGGCTCGAGGTTCTTGCCGTCGACGTTCGCGAAGTACCGGTTCTCGACGAGGTCGATCAGCTCGTCCCTGCTCAGCCTGCTCATCGGTTCTCTCCCGTGGTCGCGTCGTCCCTGCCGGGTCGAATCGTAGGGACGCGGTCGCGGGCCGCGCCGGGCTAGCCGAGGCCCCAGCGGTTGGCCGGGTCGCCCGGCCGGAACTCGCCGCCGTGCTGGAGCGCCGTCCCCATCCGGCGCACCTTCGCGAGCAGCGCCCGCCCGACCGCGAGCCGCGCCGGCTCCCAGGCGGCGAGCGCCGCCGGCACGTCGCCGTCGGCCACGGCGAGCGCGTCCGCGAGCGCCCAGCCGTCGGCCGCGGCCTTCGCGCCGCCCGCGCCGGTGTGCGGGCGGCCCGTGATCGCCGCGTCGCCGATCAGCGCGACCCGGCCGAGCGCCATGCGCGGCGTGTCGGCGTCCGCGATCACGGTGACGAAGGGCTCCTCGGCGGCGAGGAGGAGCTCCCGGAAGGACGGGCACAGCTCGGCACGCGCCCGTCGCTCGAGCTCGCGCAGCACGCGCGCCTGGAGCAGGTGGTGGTGGACGGAGACCGGCCGGCGCATCCCGTCCCGGTCGGACATCAGCTCGTCGAGCGCGGCGCCCCCGGGCACGTTCCAGTACCACTGGAAGTTCAGCTGGCGGCCGACCACCTCGAGCCCGCCGGGGGCGAGCAGCGGGATCGGGTACGCGATCAGGTGGCCGTCCGGCAGGTGCCCGTACGTGAAGCGGTCGTCGAAGGCCTCCCACGTCGCGTCCGAGACGGCGTCCCGCGCGACCAGGCCGCGCCAGGAGACGTAGCCTGCGTAGGCCGGCATCACGTCGAGCAGGCGCTGGCGCACGACGGAGGACCCGCCGTCCGCGGCGACCGCGAGGTCGCACTCGACCACCGCGTCGTTGCCGAAGCGCAGCTCGACCGCGTCGTCCGTCTGGTCGAGGCCGACGAGCGCGTGGCCGAGGTGGTACCGCTCGCGCCCGAACGCGTCCAGCAGGCCGCGGTAGAGGACGTCGTAGGAGGTGAAGCGCCAGGCCTGCTCGGAGGAGCCGCGCAGCGAGCCGTCGCCGGCCTCGACGTGGCGGATCTCGGTCGAGGAGACGCTGATCGCGTCGAGGTCGAGGCCGCGCCGCTCGACGAGGTAGCGGACGAGCTCCGGCTGGGCGATCACGCCCGTCCCGAGCCCGGCGAGCGGCTCGGGCGTCCGCTCGTAGACGTCCACGTCGCAGCCGAGGTCGCGCAGGAGCGCCGCCGCCGTCAGGCCGCCGAGCGAGCCCCCGATCACCGCCACGCGCGGTAGCGCCACCGTCCCACCGTCCCTCCGTCGCCTGCCCGGCGACGATACGCGCCGCGCCGGGCCGGGCGCCGGGTGAACGGCCCGGGCCCGTCAGCGCCGCCGGCTCGCGCGGATCGCGAGCAGCGCGACCATGGCGATCGCGATCCCCATGATCGTCCAGGCGGTGGCGCTCACCGGGCCCGTTCCTCCGCTGCGTCCATGCTCGGCGTTTCCCGCTCGCGCGCGCCGGGAACCGGGCTCGGGTGCGCCCCCGGCGACCCACGCGGCGCGGGCGCGGCCCCCTCCGATGCGCACCCGCTGGACACCACTCCTCGCGCTCGCGGCCGTGACCGCGGCGTTCGCCGCGCAGCCGGCCACGTCGCCCGCCGCCTCGTCGCCGCAGTGGCCCGTGCCCGTCCCGTCGTTCTTCTGGGACTGGGCCCGCTGGTACCTCCACCGGGGGCCGCACGCGGACGAGCCGCTGCGGAGCCCGGCGTCGAGGCCCGCCGAGGCGCCCGCGCGGATCCCGGCCTGGGCCTGGCGCCGCGTGCGCGTCATGCTCGGGCAGGAGCTCTCGCCGGCCCCCGCGCAGCCGCTCGGACCGGGCTCCGGCGGCCCGGACGTGCGCCGGCTCCAGCGGACGCTCGCGACGATCGGCTTTCCCGCCGGGCCGGTCGACGGGGTGTACGGCGAGCGGACGCGCGCCGCCGTCGTCGCGTACGAGAAGCTCCAGGGCCTGGAGCGGGACGGCCGGGTCGACGCCGTGCAGTACCGGTCGATCCTCCGGGCGAGCCGGCCTGCCGCGCCCCTCGCGCAACCGGCGACCTACGTCTACGTCGACCTGGGGCGGCAGGTGCTGCTCGACGTGCGCGACGGTCGCGTGGCCCAGGTGATCGCCATCTCGAGCGGCGGCAGCTACCCCTACACGGGCCTGGACGGGCGCGAGCACGTGGCCAGGACGCCCACCGGGAGCTTCCGCGTGCAGCGCAAGGTGGCCGGCTGGGACGAGAGCTACCTCGGGCGGCTCTACTACCCGCTGTACTTCCAGGGCGGGTACGCGATCCACGGGTCGACGAGCGTGCCGATCGAGCCCGTGAGCCACGGCTGCGTGCGCATCCCGATCTGGCTCGCGCAGGCGTTCTTCCAGGAGCACGGGATCGGCACGCGCGTCGTCGTCGTGGGCCCGGGCACGGCGTCCGCGTAGCCGGTCAGGACGTCCCTGCGCGCGTGCGCGCGGTCGTGTGTGGATGTTCACGGAGTGCACGCCCACCGCTCACGGTGGGTCAGTACCGTTGGGCACCAGCGGCGAGGGATCGGGCGGACGTCGCCCGCGGCAGAGCTGGACGCAGCGGGGGCAGCGTTCGGCCCGCCGCAGGGGGCGTCCGCCCCCTCGGCGTCCTTCCTCCCCTCGGCGTTCCCATCATCCGAGCGAGGAGGAGACCATGCGGCTACGTCGACCGCGGCGGATCACGCCGGCGTTCGTGCTGGCGGCGATCGCGCTGTTCGCTGCGCTGAGCGGCGGAGCCTACGCGGGCTTCACGCTGCCACGGAACAGCGTCAAGAGCCAGACGATCAAGAACGGCGCCGTGAAGACGGCCGATCTCGGCAGGGGCTCGGTGACGTCGGTGAAGGTGAAGGACGGTCAGATCGGCTCGCCCGACCTCGCGGACGGCGCCGTCGTCGAGTCGAAGCTCGGATCCGCGGCCGTGACGGGCGAGAAGCTCGCCGAGGGCGCCGTCGCGACCGCGAAGCTCGCGACCGCCGCCGTCTCGTCGGCGAAGCTGGCGGAGGGGGCCGTCACGAGCGCGAAGCTCGCCGACGGCGGGGTGAGCGACGTCGACGTCGCCCCGGGCATCTCCGCTGCGAAGATCAGCGGCAAGGTCGCGCAGGCTGCCCAGGCCGATGCTGCCACCACGGCGACGACGGCGACGACGGCGACGACGGCCACCTCGGCCGCGTCGCTGAACGGCATCACGCTGGAGCGCGTCGACTTCCGGGCGAACTCGAGCACGCTCAACCAGACGATCCTGACCGCCGGGGGCCTGACCCTCCGCGCCACCTGCAACGCGGGCGGCGCGCTGAGCGTCACGGCGAACACGTCGGTCGACTTCGCCTCGGCGCACGTCTCGGCGGTGAACACGGCCGACGACACCGTCAGGAGCACCGTCGACGGCAACGGGTTCCAGCTCGCAGACAACTTCGGCGTCGTGCCGCTCGACGGCGTCGACGAGAACCTCGTGGGCACGTTCGTCTACGGCACGCCTGACGGCGGCCTCGTCGAGGTGAGGTTCCGCACGGCACTCGACGAGCTCGGTGCGAACGCCGGCAGCGACTTCGACTGCCTCTTCCAGGGCGTCGTCACCGTCTTGCCGGCTCCCTAGCGGGCGACGTGGGCCGGCGTCGGGCGCGGCGGCGTCCGCAGCCGGCCCACACG
>JAWKJY010000024.1:0-21842 GCA_041393535.1 Thermoleophilia bacterium | reverse complement strand
CGTGAAGCTCGCCGCCCGCGGCACATGGAGCAGTCGAAGGAGCGCGTAGAAGGCGACGCAGACCGCGGCCGCCAGGAACGCCTGAAGCGCGAGGTGCAGGTGGACGTGCAGTCCCAGCATGGCGTGCGTGGCCAGGAAGTAGAGGCCGAGTAACGGTCGGCTTCCACCCAGGAAGGCGTCGAGGGCTCCACCTCGTACCTCGCGTCCGGCCCACCGGGACGCCCAGCCCCAGTCGTCGCTGACGAAGCCACCGGACACGACGTGCGGGCCGAAAAGCGCCGCGGTGGCTGCGAGCGTGGCCACGGAGACGACCAGCAGCTCGCTTCGAACCAGGGGCACGTTCCAGGCGAGCAGCTGCGCCTCGGCGACTCTTGCGGCGCCGTCCGCGCGGGTTCCCGAGTCGACGGCGCGGGCAGGTGTCTGACCGCTCACATCGCCCTCAGCCGCTCGGGGTGCTTGCGCACGAAGCGAAGGATGCCACGCCAGTGCCAGAGCGTCCGGCGCGTCAGGAAGCGGTTGTCGATCACGGCCGGATAGTCGTGCGTGACGAGCGCGTCCGGCACGTACCAGCGCTCCCAGCCTGCCTTCATCGCCCGGTAGCAGACGTCGATGTCCTCGCCGTAGAGCCGGAAGCCCTCGTCGAGCCCGCCGATCTCGTCGAGCATCGTCCGCCGGTAGAGGAGGAACGCGCCGAGCATCCAGTCCGCCTCGACCGGCGCGTCCGGGCGCTCGTCGAGCAGGTAGTGACCGCGCTGGCGCTCCCCCGGCTTCATGACGGCGCGCAGGGGCGTCCGGCGCACGAGCGTGCCGCCGACGGTCGGGAAGCGCCGCCGGGACGGCTGCCAGCGGCCGTCGGGGTAGCGCAGCTGCGGGCCGCAGATCCCGCAGCGCGGGCGCCCAGCCGCCACGCGCGCGAGCGCCGCGACCGCACCGGGCTCCGCGATCGCGTCCGGGTTCGCCACGATCACGAGCGGCGCGTCGGTCAGCGCGACCCCGCGGTTCGCGTTCGCGGCGAAGCCGACCGGGCGGTCGTTCTCGACGACGCGCACGCCCGCCGGCAGCGGCTGCGTCGTGCCCGGGAGGTTGGCGACGACGACGAGCTCGTCCACCTGGGGTGAGAGGGCGGCGACGCAGCGCTCGAGGTCGTCCGAGCGTCCGTGCGTGATCACGACGGCGGCGACGCCGGGCGCGGTCATCCGAGCAGCCTGCGGTAGACGGCGAGGGTGAGCCGCGCGGTCTCGCGCCAGGTGAACGCCGCCGCGCGGGCGCGGCCGAGCTCGACGAGCCGTTCGCGGTCGGCGAGGGCCCGCTCGATCCCGCCGGCGAGCGCGACCGGGTCGCCGGGCGGCACGAGGATCGCCGCGTCCCCCGCGACCTCCGGGATCGCCGGGGCGGCGCTCGCCACGACGGGCGTGCCACAGGCCATCGCCTCGAGCACGGGCAGGCCGAAGCCCTCGTAGCGCGACGGGAAGGCGAGGCAGGCGGCGCCCCGGTAGAGCGCCGCGAGCATCTCCTTGTCGACGTGGCCGGCGAGCTCGACCCGCCCGGCGAGCCCGTGCCGCTGGATCGCCTGGCGCACGGCGCCCTCGAGGCCCTTGTCCGGCCCGGCGAGGACGAGGTCGAGGCCCGGCTCGTCGACGAGCGCGAACGCCTCGACCGCGGTCAGCGGGTCCTTGCGCGGGTGGAGCGCGCCGACGACGAGCACGTACGGTCGCGCCCGCTCGACGCGGGGGCCGCCGGCCCGGAAGGCGGGGTCGACGCCGTTCGGCGTCACCGCGATCCGGTCCGGGGCGAGGCCGTAGCGGTCGACGAGCTCCCGCCGGCTGAACTCCGAGACGGTCAGGATCGCGTCGGCCCGGCGGACCGACCGCCGCACGGCGCGCCGGAAGACGAGCCGGTCGCGCAGCGGCATCAGCGCCCGCCCGCGCTCGAACGAGAGGTCGTGGACGGTGATCGCCGCGCGGCCGCGGTAGCCGAGCGGCACGGCGTACTGGAAGTGCGCGAGGGCCGGGGCGAGACCGGCGAGCAGCTGCGGCAGCGCGCGGCTCATCCGCGCGATCTGGCTGCGCGCCTCGAGGTGGATCGGCTCGACGCCGGCGGGGACGAGCTCCGGGTGGCGCGTGACCGCGGCGAAGCGCAGGTCGGGCCCGAGTGCGGGCAGCTCGCGCAGGAGGTTCTCGACGTAGCTCTCGTCGCCCGTGCGCCGGCGGCCGAGCACGTCGGCGTCGACCACGACGAGCGGCCCGCTCAGCGCGCTCCCCCCGGGACGGCGCGCCCGTGGCGAGCGGTGGACGAATCGGCACGCATCCGGCACGGTCCCGTGTCACACCCGTGACGGCTTCCGCGGTACGCTCGATAGCGGGTGGAGGCGCGGGGTGGCCCCACGGGCGCCCCGAAGGGACGTGTCCCGAACGGCCGGGCTCGAGCGGGAGCGCCGTGCGTGGCGGCTGGCCTCTCTCCGGCCGTACCTGCGCGGCGCGCGAGGTCGAGGCTCACGCGGCGGCCTCGCGGTACGCGGCCAGGGTCAGCGCCGCCGTCCGCGCCCAGTCGTAGGCCGCGGCGCGCGCAGGGCCGAGCGGCGCGAGCTCGGCACGACGGGCGACCGCCTGCTCGAGCCCGCGGGCGATGGCGGCCGGGTCGAGCGGGTCGGCGTGGACGGCCACCCCGTCGGCGAACTCGTCGTACGGCGGTCCTGGTGGGCAGACGACCGGCACCCCGCACGCGAGCGCCTCGAGCACGGGGATGCCGAACCCCTCGTACAGCGACAGGTACGCGACGCAGGCGGCGCCGCGATAGAGCGCCGCGAGCTCCTCGTCGGGCACCTCGCCGAGCCAGCGGATCCGCTCGCGCGCCGCGAGCCGCACGTCGCCCCAGCCGCTCGCGCCGACGACGCGCAGCTCGTGCCCGTCGAGGTCGGCGCGCAGGAAGCCCTCGATCGTCCGGGCCAGGTTCTTGCGCGGCTCCAGCGTCCCGACGACGAGCACGTACCGCCCCTCCACGCGCGGCCCGTCGACGCCGAACGGCGCCCCGACCCCGTTCGGGATCGCACGCACGCGCTCCGGCGCCAGGTCGAGCAGCTCGATCGCCTCCCGGCGCGAGAACTCCGAGACGGTGAGCACGAGCCGGGCGGCCCGCGCGATCCGCGGCAACGTGGACGCGCTGTACCGGCGCGTCCAGGCGTTGAACGCCCGCGGGTGGCGGAGCACCGCGAGGTCGTGGATCGTCACGACGAGCGGCACCGGCGAGACGAGCGGCGCCCGCGGCCCCGGGCAGTGGAGGATGTCGACGCGGTCCCGCGCCGCGAGCCGCGGCAGCACCGCCGGGTACCAGCCCGCGTCGCGCGCGATCTTCGTTGCGCGGCCCTCGCCCGTCAGCGCGTAGCGCTCGAGCTCGATCTCGTCCGGGCGCCCCTCGAGCTCGGCGAGCAGGCTTCGGAGGTAGCGTGACGTGCCCGCGCGCGTGAGCGCGAGCGGCGAGACATCGATGCCGACGCGCAACCGCCCCACGAGCCGTGGAGTGTGTCAGACGGGCCGGTGCGCGGGCCGGTGCGCCTGGCGCGGGTGGCCCGGTTGGGGTGAGCGCGAGCGGCGGGACGTCGATCCCGACGCGCAACCGCCCCACGAGCCGTGGAGTGTGTCGGACGGGCCGGTGCGCGGGGCGGGGCGGTCGGCGCGGGTGGCCGGGTGGTCTCGGTGGGGCGGGGCTACAGTCGCCCGGCGGCGGCGTACGCCGCGAGCAGCGCCTCGCCGCACGCGCGCCACGTGAAGCGCGCCGCATGCGCGAGCCCCGCCTGCCGCCGCGCGTCGCCGCCGTCGATGGCGGCCTCGATCGCCGCGCCGAACGCCTCCGGGTCGGCCGCGTCCGCGCGCCACGCAGCCTCGCCCGCGGCCTCGTCGAGCGACGGAGACGCGTTCGCCACGACCGGGGCGCCGCAGGCGAGCGCCTCGACGATCGGCATCCCGAAGCCCTCGAAGCGGGACGGGTAGGCGAGCGCGGCCGCGCCGCGGTAGAGGCGCGCGAGCTCGTCGTCGTCGACGAAGCCGAGCAGCCGCACGCCCTCGCCCTCGAGCGGCGGGCGGTCGCCCCAGCCCTCCGCGCCTGCGATCGCGAGCGTCAGCTCCGGCCGCCGCGACCGCAGGCGGGCGAACGCGCGCACGAGGTCGTCGAGCCCCTTGCGTGGCTCGAGCGTCGAGACGGCGAGGACGTACGGCGCCCCTCCCGCGGCCGGCCCGTCCGGGGTGAAGCGCGGGTCGATCCCGGGGTACGCGACCGCGGTCGCCTCGACGCGCGCCCCCGCGCGCTCGACCAGGTCGCCGCGGGTGTGCTCCGAGATCGCGACGAGCAGCGTGCAGGTGCGGACCGCGTGCTCGAGCTTGCGCACGTGCATCTCCCGCGTGCGCGCGGTCGTCCACTCCGGGAAGAGCGACGGGACGAGGTCGTAGACCGTGGTCGCGCGGACGCCGTGGCGCTGCGGCGGGTACATCCAGTCGCTGAAGTGGAGGACGTCGATCGGCCCGAGGAACCGCTCGACCGCCGGCCGGCCGAGCCGGCTCCAGGCCGTGCGCACCGGGTGCGCGACCGGCAGCTCCCGGAGCGCCAGCTCGACCGGGATCCCGTCGAGCGCCGACCGGATCGCCGCGGCCCCCCTGGGCGTCGCCGGCGCGAACGCCACGAGCTCGTGCCGTCCCCCGGCCGCGAGCGCGAGGCCGGCGAGCATGCCCCGGAGGTAGTTCCCGATCCCGGTGCGGGGATGGGAGAGGGGGCTGACGTCGATCGCGATGCGCACGGGTCGGCGGTGGGTCGGCCGCGACCCGGGAACCTACACTAGCCCTCGCCGCGGCCCGTCGCCGCCCTCGCCATGCCAGACGACGCAGCCCGCCCACGGACGATCCGCCCCGGCAGCGACGAGGCGCGCGCGATCGCGGACGCCTTCCGGGCGACCTACCTCGCGGACGCGCCCGCCGAGTGGCTCGCGTCGCCCGAGGCGGAGCCGGAGCTCGAGCACGAGGTGGTCACGCGCCACGCGGACTGCGTCCGCTTCACGCTGCCGTGGCTCGCCTCGGCCGGCCTCGGCCGGGTCGGGACGCTCGTCGAGGTCGGCTGTGGCACGGGCGCGAAGACGGCCGCGCTGGCAACCATCGCCGACCGCGTCCTCGCCTGCGAGCCGAGCGAGCCCCACCTCGCCGCGGCGCGCGCTCGCCTCGAGCTCATGGACGTCCGCAACGTCGAGCTGGCCACCTCGCCGGCTGGGCGCTTCCTGCGCGACGTCGCCGCACGCTGCCCGGACGGCGTCGACGCCGTCGTCCTCTACGCGGTGCTCGAGCACATGACCCTCGACGAGCGCGACGAGGCGCTCGGCCTCGCCTGGGGCCTTCTGCGCGACGGCGGTGCGCTGGTCGTCCAGGAGACGCCGAACCGGCTGCTGCCGCTCGACGCGCACACGTCCGACCTGCCGTTCTTCGGCTACCTGCCCGACGGGCTCGCCGTCCGCTACGCGGATCGCTCGCCGCGTCGCTGGTTCCGCGAGGGCATCGCCGCCGCCGGGGACGCCGAGGCAGCCCTCTACCGCAGCGGGCGCGGGCTGTCCCAGCACGAGTTCGAGCTCGCGCTCGGCAGGGGCTTCGCCGACGCGATCGTCGCGGACGGCTGGAGCGTCCACCTGCTCAACCGCGACGAGGTGCACGAGGACGAGTTCCACCTGCGCGAGTGGGCCGCCCGCCGCGGCCTCGCGCTGCCGCCCGCGTTCAGCCGCTACTGGATCGCCCTCGTCGCCCGCAAGGGCGCGAACGGCGAGCTGCGGCCTCCCGCCGCTCCCGCGGTCGTCGCCGCGCGCGGTGGCGGGCTCGACCTGCGCAGCGGCGAGATCCTGCTCGACGCCGGCGGCACGCTCGAGCTCGAGCTGGCGCCGGCCCCGGTCGCGCGGGAGCTGGTGGTCGCCGCCGACCGCGACCTCGCCGTCCCCGTCGCCGTCGAGGTCGACGGGGACGCCCTGCTCGTCGTCGACGCGGCTGCGCTCGGCCGGGTCGAGGCGGCCGAGTGGTGCGGCAGCCGCGCGCTCGCCGCGCCCTTCCCGGCCGGCGCCAGCCGGCTCGTCCTCTCGGTGCCGGCCGGCCGCTCAGGTCGTGCGCGCCTGCCGTACCTGCACGTCCGCTGACGACCCGGCGGGGGTCGGGCGGGGCCTGCCGCCTACACTTGCGCGGTGTCGCTGTACCTCGACCTGGTGCGCTACCGGGACCTGTTCCTGAACCTCCTGCGGCGCGACCTGCAGGTGCGCTACCGCGGGTCATTCCTCGGCCTCGCGTGGACGTTCGTGAACCCGCTCGCGCTCGTCGGCGTCTACACGCTCGTCTTCAACACGCTGTACGGCAAGTCGAGCATCCCGCACTACCCGCTGTTCGTCTGCACGGGGCTCGTGATCTGGACGTTCTTCGCCGCCTCGCTCACGTGGGCGGCGTCGAGCCTCGTCGGGCAGGCCTACCTCGTCCAGCAGGTGCGCTTCCCGCGCCAGCTGCTGACGTTCTCCGCCACCTCGACGAACTTCGTCACGTTCCTCGCGATGCTCGTCGTGCTCGTGCCGATCAACTTCGTGTTCGTGCCGGAGAGCCGGACGACGTTCTGGGCGGGCCTGCTGATGGCGATCGTCCTGCTCGCGATCGTGCTCGGCCTGTCGCTGATCATCGCGAGCGTCACGGTGCGCTTCCGGGACGTCGAGCACCTGCTGCAGACGCTGCTCCTGCCCTGGTTCTTCCTGACGCCGATCTTCTACACCTTCGACACGCTCCCGGGCGTGCAGGGGCATCCGACGCTCGTGAGCGCCCTCTACTGGGGGAACCCGATCACGCCCGCGATCCAGGCGATCCGCGACCCGCTCTTCTACGGCGCCGCCGCGGCCCGTAGACGCCGGGTACGCGATCTGCGTCGCGGTCGTCTCGCTCGTGCTCGGCGCGCATCGTCTTCCGGCGCGTGGACGACCAGCTCGCCGCGCAGCTCTAGCCGTCGAGCCGCTCCCCGATCGGGGGTTTGAAAAACGCGATCCGGGTGCACACTGCGACGTGTGCTGCGGCGAACCTGGCGCGGAGGCCCCCGCGGGGCGGACGCCCGTCCCCGCGCGCGCCATGCGCGGGCGGGGTCGAGGGGGCGCCGGCGGTGGCCGGGCGGGCTGGGAGCGCTCGTCCCTCGTGCCGCTCGTGCTCGCGGCCGGGCCGTCCACCTGCTCGAGCTCGAGGTGGCGTTCGCCGTCCTCGGGGACGCGGGCCCCGTCGGGCTCGTGACGATCGCCGTGCGCCGACGGCGCGCCGGAGCAGTCGGCCCGGACCGCGCGCTGCGGGTCGTGCGCGCCCGGGCGGCGACCGTCGACGAGTGGCAGGACGCGCACGAGGCGCACGGGGCGTCGTACTTCCACGGCCCCGCCTGGGCCAGGCTCTGGGAGCGCTCGAGCGGCGGCGCCGTGCGGCTCGAGCCGCTCGTCGTCGAGCTCTGCGACGGGTCGAGCGCGGTGGTCGGAGCCAGCTCGGTGCCGACGCGCCTGCCGGGCGTGCGGCAGACGACCCTCTCGCCGGAGGGCTGTGCGGGCGGCTTCGTCGGCGCCGTCCCGCTCGACGCCGTGCAGCGCGCCGCCGTGGCGCGCTGGCTCGCGGGCCGGCGCTCGCTGCTCTGGCGGATCGGCGCGGTCGACGCCGACCTGCACGAGGTCGTCGCGCCCGTCGGCCGGGTCGAGTCGACGCACCTGATCGACCTCGCGGACGGCGCCGAGGGCGCGCGCTCGCGCTTCCGCTCGTCGGCCAAGCGCAGCGCGCGGCGCGCCGCATCGGCCGGCGTCGTCGTCCGACGGGCGACGGGTGCGCGGGACTGGGAGACCTACGTGCGCCTCTACGCCGACACCGTCCGCCGCTGGGACACCCCGCTCGGGACGTACGACGAGCGCGTCTTCGAGCTGCTCGCCGACGAGCCCGGCGACGGCGTTTCGCCTCTACCTGGCGGAGCACGAGGGCGCGCGTGCGCCGGCGAGATCGTGCTCGTGCACCGCGATCACGCGATCTCCTGGCACGGCGCCACCGACACCTCCGCCGTCCCCGGCTCCTTCAACCTGCTCGAGTGGGAGGTCGTCGGCGACCTCGCCGCCGACGGCGTCCGCGTCTACGACCTGAACGGGAGCGCGGGCCTCGAGGGCGTGGTCGCGTTCAAGGAGAGCTGCGGGCGCGGCCGGCGACCGTGCTGGCCGTCGAGGCGCCGCACCCCGCCGTCTCGATCGCCCGCTCTGCCCGCCGCGCGGCCTCGTCGCTCGCGACCCGGCGCCGGCGCGTCGCAGCCTGAGCGGCTCAGGCGCCGACGGCTGCCGTGACCGCGGCGGCGTCGAGCCCGACCTCGATCGTCCCGTCCATCAGCCACGGCTCGCCGTACTGGCGCGGCTCGAGCGCGGGCAGGCCCGCGAGCGGGTCGAGCCAGGCCATGTGGCCGACGTACTCGGCGACGACCGACGGGCAGAGGAGCGGCCGTCGCCAGGTCGGCATCCGGCCGAACCCCGGCGTCCAGTCCCCGAGCGCCGCCCGGGCGCGGCGCACGTCCCGCCGCGTCCCCTCGAGCGCGAGCGAGCCCGCGACCCAGGCGTACCCCTCGTCGTGGGCGGCGAGGACGCGCGCGCTCCAGTCCGGCGGCGGGAGGACGCCGGGCGCGAGGTAGGCCGTCGCGCCGCCCGTCTCCGCGATCGGCACCTCCTGGCGGGCGAGCGCGTCGCGGGTGCGGGCGGCGAGCGCGGGGTCGCCCGGCGCGAGCACGACGGCGAGCCGCCGGTCGAGCAGCCGCGCCGGCACCTCGACCTCCGCCCGGAGCGTCTCGTTCCCCACCTCGGCGAACCAGAAGCGGCCCTCCTCGACGAGGTCGATCGCGAGCCGGTAGCGCCCCGGCGGGTAGGGAGCGCGCACGGGCAGCTCGACCTCGACGCGGTCGCCCGGGCGGACGCGCTTCGGCAGCTTCGCGCGCAGGCCCTCCCAGACGATGGGGTTCCCGAGCGGGTCGAGCCAGTGGTACGAGAGCCACGTGTCGCGCTGCCAGGTCGCGGTGCCCGCGTTCTCGAGCTCGACGCTGCCGGTCATCGCGACCCCGGCGCGCAGCGGCGGCAGCTCGTAGGCGTGCCAGCGAACGCCGAGCGGGCCGGCGGGGATCGCGTGCTCGGGAACGGCGGTGCGCATGGCTCGGGCGGCCGGCTCCCGGACGCCCAGGTGGCGGGCCGGCAGCGACCGAGCATCTAGTCTACGGAGGTGCCCGAGCCGCTCCTCGTCCGTGCCGCTCGCCGGCAGCCGGTGGAGCGCACGCCGATCTGGTTCATGCGTCAGGCCGGCCGCTCGCTGCCCGAGTACCGCGCCGTCCGCGCGAAGGCCGACCTGTTCGCGATCTGCCGCGATCCCGCGCTGTGCGCGGAGGTGACGCTCCAGCCGATCGAGCGCCACGCCGTGGACGCGGCGGTCATCTACTCGGACATCATGGTCCCCGCCCTCGGGATGGGCGTCGACGTCGAGCTGGTCGAGGGCGTCGGCCCGGTCGTCGACCGCCCCGTCCGGACGCGGGCCGACATCGAGCGGCTCGAGCTCGGCGACCCGCGCGAGCGCGTGCCGTGGGCCTTCGAGGCGATCCGGCTCGTCCGCGCCGGGCTCGACGCGGAGCGGGCGGTCGTCGGCTTCGCCGGCGGGCCGTTCACCGTCGCCGGCTACCTCGTCGAGGGCCGGCCGTCGCGCACGTTCGTCCAGACGAAGCGGCTGATGTACGGCGCGCCCGACGTGTGGCACGCGCTGATGGACCGGCTCGCCGACGGGTTCTCGCGCTACGTCCAGGCGCAGGTCGCGGCCGGCGCAGACGTGATCCAGCTCTTCGACTCGTGGGTCGGGGCGCTCTCGGTCGCCGACTACCGCGAGTTCGTCGCGCCCTACTCGGGCCGGATCCTCGCCGCCGTCGACGTGCCGACGATCCACTTCGGCACCGGCTGCACCCACCTGCTGCCGACGATGCGCGACGCGGGCGGCGACGTGATCGGCCTCGACTGGCGCCTGCCGATCGAGGACGGCTGGCAGCTCGCCGGGCTCGACCGGGCCGTCCAGGGGAACCTCGACCCCACCGTCCTGCTCGGGCCGTGGGAGCGGATCGAGGCGGAGACCCTGCGCGTCCTCGAGGGCGTCGGCGGTCGCCCCGGCCACATCTTCAACCTCGGTCACGGCGTCCTGCCCGAGACCGACCCGGCGATCCCGGGGCGGATCGTCGAGCTCGTCCACGAGCGAACACGCGCATGACCACGCCGCCCGGCACCATCGTCGCCGAGGGCGTGGGCCGGTCGTTCCGCGTCTCCTCGGCGCACACCCGGACGCTGAAGGAGTCGTTCGTCCGCCGGGGCCGGCTGCGCTCCCAGGAGTTCTGGGCCCTGCGCGACGTCTCGTTCGCGATCGAGCCCGGCGAGGCGGTCGGCGTGATCGGGCGCAACGGCTCGGGCAAGACGACGCTGCTGCGGCTGATCGCCCGGATCTTCCAGCCGTCGACGGGCCGGCTGCAGGTCGGCGGCACGGTCGGCTCGCTGCTCTCGCTCGGCGCGGGCTTCCATCCAGAGTTCACGGGCCGCGAGAACGTCTACCTGAGCGGCTCGATCTACGGCCTGCCGAAGCGGCTGATCAACGAGCGCTTCGACGAGATCGTCGCCTTCGCCGAGCTCGAGGACTTCATCGACCAGCCCGTCCGCACGTACTCGTCCGGCATGTTCATGCGGCTCGGCTTCGCGATCGCGACGCACCTCTCCGCCGACGTGCTCCTGCTCGACGAGGTGTTCGCCGTCGGCGACGAGTCGTTCCAGCGCAAGTGCTTCGGCAAGGTGTACGAGTTCAAGAGCCGCGGCGGCACGATCCTGTTCGTCTCGCACGGCGCCGCGGTGGTCGAGAGCCTGTGCGAGCGGGCGATCCTGCTGCGCGAGGGGCAGCTCGTCTACGACGGCTCGTCGCACTCGGCGATCCAGGAGTACCAGCAGATGCTCGCCGAGGAGGAGGACCCGGCCGAGCGCGCCGCGGGCCTGCGCGAGTGGGGCTCGCGCGAGGTCTCGATCGGCGGCTTCCGCCTGGAGGACGTCGACGGGCGCGAGCGGCTGCAGTACCTCTCCGGCGAGCCGCTCGTCGTGCGCTTCGACCTCTCGGCCGCACGCTCCGTGCCGGCGGCGCGTGTGACCCTCGAGCTGCGCGATCGTTCGAACGGCCTGATCGGCTCGAGCATCGTCGACCTCGCCGAGATCGGCTGGGGCGGCTCCGGCGACGCGAGCGTGCGCTTCGTCCTGGAGCGGCTGCCGGTCGCGGACGGGCGCTTCACGGTCGCCGCGGCCCTGACGGACGAGAGCGGCAAGAAGGTCTACCACCGGCTCGACCAGGCGGCCTCGTTCCTCGTCTACCCCGACGCGGACGTCGTGCGCGGCTGGCTGCGCCTCGACGGGCGCTGGACGCTCGACCCCGTCGGGGCGGTCCGGGCAACGAGATGAGCGCGAGCCCCTGCGGCCCGCTGGCGCAGTCCGCAGAGGCAGCGCTGCGCGAGGTCGTCTCGGGTCACGACGCCGAGGCGGCGTGCTACGTCCGCTTCCACCTCCCGCGCTACCGGCTCCTGCTCGGCCTGCTGGACGGCTTCCTCGCCGGGACGACGTCGGCCGATCGCCCCGCGATCCTCGACGTGGGCGCCTCCTGGCTCACGCAGGCGATCCGCGCCGCGGCAGGCGAGGGCGTGCGCGTCGACTCCCTCGGCTTCGACGACGCCCGCTTCTCGCCCCGGCGCGGGGAGACGCACGTCCTGTTCGACCTGAACCGCGCGGACGCCGGCGAGCCGCCCGGTCTGGGCACCTACGACGTCGTCGTGCTGGCCGAGGTGCTGGAGCACCTCCACGTGGCGCCCGAGCTCGTGCTCGGGCTGCTCGGGCGGAGCCTCCGGCCCGGCGGGACGCTCGTCGTGCAGACCCCCAACGCCTGCTCGCTCACCTCCCGAATCCGGATGCTCCTGGGCCGCAACCCGCTCGAGCCGATCCGCGCGTCACGGCACAACCCCGGGCACTTCCACGAGTACACGGTGCGTGAGCTCCTCGGCATCGGGCGCGTCGCCGGCCTCGAGGTCGCGGGCTGGCGCGCGGCGAGCTACTTCCGTCCGAGGGTCGCGTCGGCAGAACGTTGGCCTTCGCAGGTCCGGCGCTGCCACGTACCCTGAGGGAGGGTCTGACGGTCTGGTATCGAACGCCCCGGTGACGCCGCCGCACCCGCCCAGACGGCAGCCTACTCGAACCGGAGGACACCCTGAGCTCGCGCAGCTGTCCCGACTGGCCCACGCTCCTCGAGGTCGCGCCGGACCTGCACTTCAAGCACTTCACCGTCGCGGAGGCGAAGCTGCCCGTCGAGGTGCTCGTCGCGATCCCCGACATCCCGCTCGAGGCCGTCGCGATCTGCGCCGACATCGACCAGCACGTCTTCAACCTGACCACCGATCCGAAGGTGGCCGAGGCCGCTGCGGCAGTCGCACTGGTTCGACCTGCGCGAGTGGCACGCCCGCGGGCGCCCGGGCGCTTCTAGGCCTGGCGCGCGAGCGCCGAGGGCGGGATCGAGCCCTCGAGCAGCGCCCGGCCGACCGCGGCGCCCTCGAGCCCGGCGGCGGCGAGCCGGTCGAGGTCCTCCTCCGTCCGGATCCCCCCGCGGCCAGCACGGGGATCCCCGAGCGCTCCATGACGCGGCCGAGCAGCGCGAGGTCGGGGCCCTGCATCGTCCCGTCCCGCTCGATCGCCGTGCAGTGGATGCGCGGCACGCCGGCGGCCCCGCAGCGCTCGGCGGCCTCCTCGACGGTGAGGCCCGCGTCGCGCTCCCACCCGGCGACGGCGACCCGGCCCGCACGCGCGTCGATCGCCACGACGAGGCGCTCGCCGAGCGCACCCGCGAAGCGCGCGAGCGCGTCGGGGCTCGCGAACGCGGCCGTCCCGACGATCACGCGCGCGGCGCCCGCGTCGATCAGCGCGAGCGCGTCCTCGACGGAGCGGATGCCGCCCGAGGCCTGGACGGGGACGGGCGCCGCGAGCGCGCACAGCCGCGCGATCAGCTCCGGCCGGATCGCCCCGGCCCGCGCGCCGCCGAGGTCGACGACGTGCACGAGCGCCGGGCCCGCGGCGGCGAAGCGCGCGACGAGCTCGGCCGGGTCGCCCGCCCGGATCGAGACCTGGTCGTAGTCGCCCTGGTGGAGCCGGACGGCCTCGTCGCCGAGCAGGTCGACGGCCGGGACGACGACGAACGAGCGGGGTCCTTGCTGATCGAGTGTCATGGTAGTATGCTAACACGACATCGGCAACGGGTTGACGCGACGGGAGCGTCACGCATGGCGGACGAGAGGTCACACGGGTGGAGAACGCAGCAGATCCAGGAGCTCTTCGAGGCGGTGCTCCGGCTGGAGACGCAGGAGGAGGCGGAGCGGTTCTTCCGGGACCTCTGCACGAGGGCGGAGTTGGAGGCGATGGGGCAGCGCTGGCTGGTCGCGCGGCTCGTCGACCAGGGGCTGCCGTACCTGGAGGTCGCGAAGCGGACGGGCGCGTCGACGACGACCGTGACGCGGGTCGCCCAGTGGCTGCGCCACGGCGAGGGCGGCTACCGCTCGGCGATCGACCGGCTGGCGGAGCGCGAGGCGAGCGGCTGACGATCGCCATCCCGGCCAAGGGCCGGCTGCGCGAGCCCGCCGTGCAGCTGCTCGCGGAGGCCGGCCTCGGGCCCGAGGCCCCCGGTGAGCGCGCGCTCGCGTTCCCGTGCCGCAACGCGCCGGTCGACGTGCTGCTCGTCCGCGCCGACGACATCCCCGAGTACGTGCAGGACGGCGTCGTCGACTGCGGCATCACCGGCGCCGACCTCGTGCGCGAGCGAGACGCGCGGGTGACCGAGTTGCTCGCGCTCGGCTTCGGCCGCTGCACGCTCGAGGCGGCCGTCCCCGCCGAGTCCGACTGGCACGACATCGCCGACCTGCAGGGCCTGCGGGTCGCGACCGTCTTCCCGCACCTGGCCCGCACACGCCTGGGTGAGGAGGGCGTCGCGGTCGATCTCGTCACGGTGACCGGCTCGGTCGAGATCGCGCCGAGGCTCGGCCTCGCCGACGCGATCGTCGACCTGGTCTCCAGCGGCAACACGCTGCGGACGAACGGGCTGCGCTCGATCGGCGTCCTCTTCTCGTCGCAGGCGACCCTGATCGGCGGCGCCGAGCCCGGCGAGGCCGCGGAGAACCTCGCGCGGGTCTTCAAGAGCGTCGTCGACGCGCGCGGCGCGAAGTACCTGATGATGAACGCGCCCGAGAGCGCGCTCGAGGCGATCTCGCGCCTCGTGCCGGGCGGCCGCGCGCCGAGCGTGCTGCCGCTCGCCGAGCCGGGAATGGTCGCCGTCCACGCGCTCGTGTCGGCGAGGGACGTCTGGCAGCTGCTCCCGCAGCTCGAGGCGGCGGGTGCCTCGTCGATCCTGCTCGTTCCCGTGGAGCGGATGCTCGGATGACCGGCCGCGGCGGTGGAGCGATCGTTGCGCTTCGGGCACGGTCCCGTGACGGACACGTGACGACTTCCGCGCTACGCTCGAAGCGGGTGGAGGCGCGGGGTGGCCCCTCGGGCGGCCCGAAGGGACCTGGCCGGGTGGGACGTGTCCCGGCTGGACGGGTGATGGACGGAGGCGCGCGATGAGGCCGCTGCCGCAGGCGCTCGCGTCGTACCGCTGGGCCCTCTCGACGGACGACATCGCCCGGATCGCCGGCAAGGACCCGATCGAGATCGTCCGCTTCGACGCGAACGTGCCCGGCCAGCCCCGGCCGTACGCCCGGCCGGGGACGATCGCCGGGATCCTCGCCGAGGCGAACATGTACGCGCACGGCGGCTACCCGAGGCTCGTGCGCGCGATCGCCGACTACGCGGGCGTCGGCCCGGAGAACGTCGTGCTCGGCGCGGGCTCGGACGACCTCATCCTGCTCATGGCGCGCTCGTTCGCGGGGCCGGGCGACGTCGTCTCGGTCGCGAACGAGCCGACGTACCCGCTCTACCGGATCGCCGCAGGGGTGGCGGGCGCGACGGTCGGCGACGACGATCCGGTGCTGACCTTCCAGTGCCGGCCGAACAACCCGAGCGGCGCGCTCGACCCGCTCTCGCCGAACCGGCCGCTCGTCGTCGACGAGGCCTACCACGAGTACGCCGGCGAGACCGTCGCCGACCGGATCGAGGACGGCGTGATCGTGCTCCGGACGTTCTCGAAGGCCTTCGGCCTCGCGGGCGCCCGGGTCGGCTACGCGCTTGCCGCGGCCGACACGGCCGCCGAGCTGAACCGTCGCCAGGACCCGCTGCCGCTCTCGACGATCTCGGCGCAGCTCGCGCTCGCCGCGCTCGCCTCGCCGCCGGACGTCGGCCCGGAGCTCGAGGAGCGCGACCGCTGCGCGGAGGCGCTGCGCACCCTCGGGCTCGCGCCGCTCCCCTCCTGCACGAACTACCTCTTCGTCCCGGTCGACGACTCGGAGGCGATCTACGACGCGCTGCTGCGGGAGGGCCTCGTCGTGCGGCCGTTCCCGACGGGGATCCGCTTCAGCGTCCGCGACCGGGAGGACGACGACCTGCTGCTGGCCGCGCTCGCCCGGGCACTCGATCGGCCGTCTCCGGTCGAGGAGCGCGGCGGGCGGACGGTTCGTCGGCTCCGCGCGACGGCCGAGACGGCGGTGCGCATCCGCCTCGCGCTCGATGGGCAGAGCCGCGTCCGGGTCGCGACGGGAGCGGGGATCTACGACCACTTCCTCGAGCAGCTCGGCTTCCACGGCGGCTTCGACCTGATCGTCGAGGCGGTGGGGGATCTCGAGACGGGGCCGCACCACACGGCCGAGGACGCGGCGCTGACGCTCGGCGAGGCGCTCGACCGGGCGCTCGGCGACCGGAAGGGGATCGCGCGCTACGGCGACGCGACGGTGCCGATGGACGACGCGCTCGCGCGCGCCGCCGTCGACCTGGGCGGGCGGCCGTGGTGCGAGCTCGACCTCGAGCACGACCCGGGCCTCGCCGGCCACGTGCTGCAGAGCCTCTCCCAGGCGGGGCGGCTCGGCATCCACGTCGAGTCCCGCGGGAAGGACGCCCACCACGTCGCCGAGGCGGCCTTCAAGGCGGTCGGGCGCGCCCTGCGGATGGCCGTCCGCCGCGAGGGCGCGGGCATCCCGTCGACGAAGGGGATCCTGTGACCGGGGGGCCGGGCCGCCGGTGGGCGTACCTTCGTGCCGATCGCCACGAGCGCCGAGGGGCCACCCCGCGCCTCCTCCCGCTATCCAGCGTACCGCCGAACCCGTCACGTGTCCGTCACGACCCGTGACGAAGGAGCAACGAGAGCGTGACGAACCACGAAGGATCCATCGACACCCAGGCCGAGGCGGCCGTTCGCACTCCGGACGGGCGTGCGCCGCGCGTCGCCGTCTGCGAGTACGGCGCGGGCAACGTCCGCTCGGTCGTCGTCGCCTTCCGGCGGCTCGGGGCCGACGTCGTCGTGACCGAGGACCCGGCGGAGGTGGCTGCGGCCGACCTCGCCGTCCTGCCCGGCGTCGGCGCGGCGGCCACGGCGATGCGCGGGCTCGTCGAGCGTGGCCTCGACCTGGCGCTCCAGGAGCGCGTCGCCGCGGGCAGGCCGACGCTCGGGATCTGCCTCGGGCTCCAGCTCGCGGTCGAGTCGTCCGAGGAGGACGGCGGCGTCCCCGGGCTCGGCATCCTCCCGGGCCGGGCGGTGCTCCTCCGCGAGGGCCGCGTGCCGCGGATCGGCTGGGCGCCCGTCGAGCCGGGCGGCGAGGCGTTCTACTTCGCGCACTCCTACGCCTGCGACACGCCGGCAGCGAGCGGCCGCTCGGAGGGCGTGACCGCGATGGCCGAGCAGGGCAGCTTCGTGGGCGTTCAGTTCCACCCGGAGAAGAGCGGCCCGGCGGGCGCGCGGTTCCTGCGCGCGCAGCTCGAGCGCGCCGCGGCGGAGGCGGCCTGATGCCCCTGCCGCGCCTGATCCCCTGCCTCGACGTCGCGGGCGGCCGCGTCGTCAAGGGCATCAAGTTCGAGGGGTTGCGCGACGTGGGCGACCCGGTCGAGCTCGGCGCCGCCTACTCCGACGCGGGCGCCGACGAGCTCGTCTTCCTCGACATCAAGGCAACGCTGGACGACCGCGACTCGCTCGTCGACCTCGTCGGGCACGTCGCCGACCGGCTCGCGATCCCGTTCACCGTCGGCGGCGGCGTCCGCACCGTCGAGGACGCCGAGCGGCTCCTGCAGGCGGGCGCCGACAAGGTGTCCGTGAACAGCGCCGCGGTCGCACGGCCCGAGCTCCTGACCGAGCTCGCGGCCCTGCTCGGCTCGCAGGCGGTCGTGATCGCGATCGACACGAAGGGAGGCGAGGTGTTCACGCACGCGGGCTCGCGCGCCACCGGGCGCGACACGATCGCGTGGGCGCGGGAGGCCGAGGCGCGCGGCGCCGGCGAGATCCTGCTCACGTCGATCGACGCCGACGGCACGCGCGACGGCTACGACGTCGCGATCACGAGGGCGGTCGCGGACGCGGTCTCGATCCCCGTGATCGCCTCGGGCGGCGCGGGAACCGCGCAGCACGTGGCCGACGCGCTCGCGGTCGCCCAGGCGGCGCTCCTCGCCTCGATCCTGCACGAGAACCCCGATCGGCTCCGCACGCTGCGCGACGAGCTCCGCGGCCTCGGCGTCCCCCTGCGCGATGCAGCCTGAGCTCCGCGCCGCCATCGTCCAGGACGCCGACTCCGGCCGCGTCCTCATGCTCGCCTGGATGAACGACGAGGCGCTGCGCCTCACGCGCGAGACCGGGATCGCGCACTTCTGGAGCCGCTCCCGTCAGCAGCTCTGGAGGAAGGGCGAGACGTCCGGGAACACGCTCGCCGTCCAGGAGGAGCTGGCCGTCGAGCAGCTCTTCGACGACTGCGACGGCGACGCCGTCCTCCTCCGCGTGCGTCCCGCCGGGCCGGCGTGCCACACGGGCTCGCTCTCCTGCTTCGCGACCGAGACCTGGCGCCGCGTCGCCGACCGCGTCCAGACGCGGCCGGCCGGCTCCTACGTCGCGATGCTGCTCGACAAGGGCATCGGCAAGGTCGCGCAGAAGCTCGGCGAGGAGGGCGTCGAGGCGGCGATCTCGACCGTGCACGAGAGCGACGAGCGCCTCGTCTCGGAGATCGCCGACCTCTGGTTCGCGAGTTACGTCGCCCTCGCCGCCCGCGGCCTCGACGCCGCGCAGGTCGAGGACGAGCTGCTCCGCCGCGCCGCCGAGGCCGACGCCCGCGCGGCCGGCTCGGGCTCCTAGTCGGCCGCGCGCAGCTCCGCCCGCACGCGCTCGAGGACGTCCTCGAGCGCGGCGAGGTCGTCGTCGCTCCAGGAGCGGGGCCCGGGGGTAGTGGACCGAGACGAGCCCGACCAGCTCGCCGTCGAGCTCGACCGGCGCGAGCATCTGCGCCCGCCCGCCGTACAGCTGCATCAGGTGCGCCGCGGGGGCGGGATCCGCGTTCAGGAGGTCCTCCTGGACGAGCACCCGCCGCTCCCGGTCGATCCACCGGTACGTCGCCGAGGCGCGGATCGGGATCGTGTCGTCGCCCGCGATCGAGTTGACCCCGGGCGCGAGCGCCTCCGCCTTCACGGGGTACTCCCTGCCGGGCTGATCGTCCACCCGCAGCGTCGTGCGGCTCGCGCCCGTGCGCTCGAGCAGCTCCTCCATCAGGGCCTGGAACGACATCGCGCCTCCCTTCGACGGTGACCGAGTATCGCGCGTCTGCCGCCCGCGCGCACGGGGTCGGCTCAAGCGGACGGGGCGCCTAACCGATCCCTAACGGAAACGCGGTACCCTCGATCGGGCCCCCGCCGAGAAGGAAGGTGTGATGACACGCACTCGCATGGTCGCGCTGCTCGCCGCGATCGCCGCACTCGCATTCGCCGGCCAGGCCGCCGCGGCCAGCAAGATGTTCGTCGGCGGTCAGGACGACCGCTCGTTCCAGCTGCTGGCGAACCGTGGCGAGCTGCTCGACCGGGCCGTGAACGAGGCGGGCTGGAAGATCCTGCGGACGAACGTCGCCTGGTACACGGTCGCGCCGACGCGGCCCGCGAACGGCGCCGACTCGAACGACCCCGCCTACAACTTCGCGGCGCTCGACGAGCTCGTGAACAACGCGCGCGCGCGCGGCCTGGACGTCCTGATCACGATCTTCGGCACGCCGGGCTGGGCCGCGGTCAACGGGCCGCCCTGCAACGGCCTGCCGAACCCGACGGGCTGCCTGATGCCGAAGAAGCTGAGCGACCTGACGAACTTCGCGAGGGCCGTCTCGTCGCGCTACGGCAGCAAGGTGCGCTTCTACACCGTCTGGAACGAGGCGAACACCGGCCGCTTCCTCTTCCCGCAGTACAAGAACGGCAAGCCCGTCTCGCCCGCGAACTACGTGAAGCTCTACAAGGCCGCGTACAAGGGCATCAAGGCCGGCAACCCGAAGGCGAAGGTCGCGATCGGCCTCACCTCGCCGCGCGGCCGCAAGGGCATCCAGAACAAGGGCACCGACCAGCTCTTCCCGCTCGACTTCATGAAGGGCGTGGCCAAGGCGTGCGGCAGGAGCTGCAAGTTCGACGCCTACGCGCACAACCCGTACCCGACGAACGCGAAGGCGCCCGCGACGCAGGGCCTCCCCTTCCCGTCGGTCAACCTGAGCAAGCTCGGGCCCTTCGTCAACGAGATCAAGAAGGCGTTCAAGCTGCGGAAGGCGCCGAAGCTCTGGATCACCGAGATGGGCTTCCGGACGAACCCGCCGGACCCGAAGGCGATGAGCGCGTCCCAGCAGGCGCAGAGCGCGAAGAAGAGCCTGCAGATCGCCAAGGCGAACAAGAACGTCGAGCTGTACATCTGGTTCATCCTCCAGGACGACAGCGGCGCCCCGGCGCCGACCGCCTGGGAGGCCGGCGGTGGCCTGCTCGACTCGACGGGCGCGCCCAAGCCGGCGCTCGCGGCCTTCGCCGCGATCGCACGCGGGATCCAGAAGCCCTACTAGCGGTCACCGCACGGGACGGCTCGACGACGGGCCCCGACCTCGGTCGGGGCCCGTCGCGCGTTCGGGGCCCGCGGCTCCGAGCCCGGCCCTGCCTACGATGTGCCCATGGGCAAGGGCTACGCCGAGGGGCCGGCCGCCGAGGAGCGATACGCGGAGCTCGAGCGGCGCGCGCAGGGCGGCGACGCCGAGGCGGCGCCGGAGCGCCTCGCCGTCTACGGCTCGACCGAGGCGCGGCCGGAGCGGCACTTCCTCGGCTGGGTCGGCGACGTCGACCCGGACGCCCTCTTCGCCTCGGGCGAGGCCTGGGGGATCACGCTCGTCCGCACGCGCCAGGCCTGACCGGCCGGCCATACGAGACGCTTACATCGATCGGCTAGGCTCGACGGGAGCGCCGAGCCCGGCGCCGGGGGAGATGGAACGGGCGATCCGCAGCGGAGGAGCCCGGGCGTCCGCGTTCTCGCGCGACGGCCGGCGTCCCGCCGCGGTCCCGTCCCTGCCGGCCCCCGGGTCGCGCCCGGCGCGGGAGGGGGAACGCCCCCGTCTTCCACGGGAGGCGGGGCAGCAACACGGAAGGACGGTGGTATGAGGAGAGCGCTGCTCCTGCTCGTCGCGGGGCTCGTCGCCGCGGCGGCGCTCGCCGGCACGTCGTCGGCGGCGAAGCGGATGTTCGTCGGCTTCCAGGACGACCGGTCGTTCCAGCTCCTGCCCAACCGGGCGGCGCTGCTCGACCGGGCCGAGGACGCGCACGCCCGGATCGTCCGGTCGTTCGCGCTCTGGTACGAGCTCGCGCCGACCCGGCCCGCGCGCGCGGCCGATCCGGCCGATCCCGCCTACCAGTTCGGGCGACTCGACGAGCTCGTCCGCAACGCCCGCGAGCGCGGGATGGACGTCATGCTCACGATCTGGGGCACGCCCGGCTGGGCCGGTGGCGGGCCGAACCACAACCGGGCGCCGAAGTCGAAGGACATCCGCGCCTTCGCGCACGCCCTGGCGAAGCGCTACTCGGGCAGCTTCCAGGGTCTCCCGCGCGTTCGCTTCTACACGGTGTGGAACGAGGCGAACACGGGCCGGTTCCTGTTCCCGCAGTACGCGCCGGGAAGCACGCGCCCCGTCTCGCCCAGGCTCTACGCGACGCTCTACCGGGCCGCCTACAAGGGGATCAAGTCCGGGAACCGGCGGGCGAAGGTCGCGATCGGCCTCACCTCGCCGAGAGGCCGGCCGCGGGTCAACCACAAGGAGAAGGACCAGCTCTACCCGCTCGACTTCGCGCGCGGCGTCGCCCGGGCGTGCGCCGGCCGCTGCCGCTTCCAGGCCTACGCGCACAACCCGTACCCGACGACCCCGCGGGCGAACGCGACACAGCGCGTCAAGGCGCCGTCGATCAACCTGCGCAACCTGTCCACGCTCGAGCGGACGGTGAAGCAGGCGTTCCGGCTCAAGCGGATGCCCCGGATCTGGATCACGGAGATGGGCTTCCGCACGAACCCGCCCAACCCGCAGGGGATGTCGCGGGCGAAGCAGGCGGCGAACCTCCGCACGAGCCTGCTGATGGCGAAGCGCGACCCGCGCGTCGACATGTACATCTGGTTCATCTTCCAGGACGACGCGGGCGCGCCGAAGCCCACGACCTGGGAGTCGGCCGGCGGCGTGCTCGACGGCGCCGGGCGGGCGAAGCCGTCCTACCGGGCGTTCGCGAAGCTCGCGAAGCCGATCCGCAAGCCGTACTAGCAGCGCGGGCGCGGCGGGCCCCCCAGTGGCCCCCCGCGCCCCCCCCCTCCGGGCCCCAAGGC
>JAWKJY010000023.1:0-23176 GCA_041393535.1 Thermoleophilia bacterium | reverse complement strand
ACCACCATGTGTATCGGCCTCATCCTTCAGGCGCCGAGCTGCCGCAGGCGGCGCCTGGAGTCGGCTCGCTCCAGGTAGGCGTCGACGAGGCCGACGGCCTCTTCCTCGTTGCCCGGCATCAGGTGGCCGTAGAGGTCGAACGTCGTCTGGATCGAGGCGTGACCGAGGTAGGCGGTGATCGCCTTCGCGTTGACCCCGGCCGCGATCAGGAGGCTCGCGAACGTGTGTCGGCACTCGTGCAGGCCGATCGGGGCGAGTCCGGTGTGCGCCCAGGCGGCGTTCGCGCGGCGGCGGACGGCGGTCGGCGTGAACGGCTGCGCCGCAGTGCTCCCGAAGACGAGGCCTGCATTGCGGGCGGTCACGCGTCGGTGCTCGTCGAGCAGGTCGCGCAACACGCCGACGATCGGGACGGCCCGGCGGCCGGCGCGGCTCTTCGGCCCGCTCTCCTCGCCGTAGCCGCTCATGCTCCGCTCGACGCGGATCACGCCGCGGGCGAGATCGACGTCGTCCCAGTCGAGCGCTCGTAGCTCGCCACGGCGCAGGCCAGCGTAGAACGCAGTGCCCCACAGCGCGCGGTCGTCCGGGCGCAGGACGGCGACGAGATCTGCGGCCTCGGCTGGGTCGGCGATCCGCTCGCGACGGCCTTTCGCGGCCGGTAGTCGGAGGCGCTCGCAGGGGTTCGCGGCGAGCTCGCCGTCCTCGACGAGCAACCGGTAGATCACCTGCAGCGGCTTGAGCGCGTTGCGGATCGTGCTCGGGTCGGCGCCGGCCTCGAGCAGGTCGGCTGCGACCCGCTGGACGTCTCGACGCTGAATGCGGACGAGCTGCGCGCCGCCGAGGGTGGGGAGGACGTGGAGGCGCAGGGCTCGCTCGTACTCGCGCACGACCGCGGGCCGGTAGGGCTCGCCCGTCCGCGAGCGGATCCGCCCGGCCTCGATCCCCGCGATGAACGCGGCCGCTGCCGCATTCAGCGTCTGCGACGTTCCGGCCAGGCGCACGCCCTGTGCCGCCTGAAGCTGCGTCGACGAGCGCCAGCGACGCGCCTCGGCCAGCGTGCGGAACGTTCGCGAGACACGGCGGTGAGAGAGCGGATCGTAGACGACGACCCGGTACCCGGGCGAGCAGGAGCAGCGCCGGCCAGCGCGGCTCGCACACGAGGGGCCGTGCCTGACCTCGATGCCCTCGGCCATGGGCGCGCAGCCTAGCCCGTGCGCGCGCCCGCGCGGTCGAGCCAGCGCTCGAGCTCACGGAGCGCGATCAGGACACGCCGACCACGACGGACGACCTTGAGCTCGGGCACGACGTGCTCGTCGAGGTAGTCGCGGCTCACGCCGAGCATCTCGGCCGCCTCGTCGGGGCTGACGCTCAGACGCGGCAGGGTTCGCTCGGGCGCGGCGCCGACCGGCCGGCCGCGAACGCCGCGTGCGGCGAGCTCGAGGCTGAGCTGGGCGGGCTGGGAGCCGTCCATGGTTGCGTAACATAAAGCGCACAGAGGCGGAAGTCAATACTCGGGTAGGATCGCGGGCGTGCACGCGGCGATGGTGATCCGGATGGCCCGCATCCGGGCCGGCCTCACGCAGTCCGAGCTGGCCGAGCGGCTCGGCTGCGACCGCGCCCAGGTCGCCCGCTGGGAGACCGGCGGCTCCGAGCCGAGCTTCGCGAACGTGCAGAGCGCCGTCGAGGCCTGCGGCTTCGACCTGCGCCTCGAGATCAGCGAGCGAGCCGCCGACCCGGCGCTCGACCAGGAGCTCGACCGGGCCCTGCGCCAGACACCGCAGCAGCGCCTCCAGGCCCTGCTCGACCGACTCGACGAGGAGCCGACGTGAGTGCCCGGTTCGATCCGTACGAGCAGCTCGACGCGCTCGAACGCGCCCACGTCGCCTACGTCGTGATCGGCGCCGTCGCCCGCGTCATCCACGGCAGCGGCGAGACCACCCACGCGCTCGACATCACCCCCTCCATCCGCGACGACAACCGCCGCCGCCTCACCCGCGCCCTCGCCGACCTCCAGGCCACCCACCAGGACGGACACCCGGCCGAGCTCCTCGACGACCTCGACACCGGCGAGCCGCTGCGCGTGACCACCCGGGCCGGCGACCTCGTCCTCGTCCCCCACCCGTGGGGCACCAAGGGCTACGACGCGATCCGCCGCCGACAGACCTACGAGCCCGTCGGCAACCGCCTCCGCATCCCCGTCGCCTCCCTCACCGACCTCGGCCAGATGCTCGCAGCCTCACCCCGCCCCGAAGACCATGACCGACTCCACCGCCTCCAACGCCTCCTCGCACTCGACCGCCGACTCGGCCGCGGCATCAGCCGCTGACCCGGCCGACGCGCCCGGAGAACGGGCCCAGCGATCGGCCCGCTGCCCGACTACGCCCCGATCCGGCGCGTCGCGGTCGACGAGTACGAGGTCGTGCTCGAGCGCGCGATGGGGTAGCCCGACGACGATGGCGCGCTGCGAGGAGCCCCGCGCGGGGCCCCTCGCAGCCGGAGGGCTACGGGCAGCGGACGCCGGACAGGGCGGCGCTGTCGGCGCTGTGGAAGACGCCGTTCCACGGGCCCGGGAAGGCGGCGCCGTTCGAGCTGACGGCGTCCCAGTTGCCGGGGAAGCTCGCTCCGGGGAGCATCACCTCCCGGCAGACCCCGGTGACCGGATGCGTGACGGCGAACGGGAACGCGGGGCCGGCCACCGCGAGGGCCCCGCCGACGGCGGCGAGCCAGACGACCGTGCGCTTCATGCGTGCTCCTTCCGAGTCGGCCGACGAGGCGTCCGGCCGAGGTGATGTGGACACACGTGGGATGCGCGGCGCGGCGACTCCGATGCAGCCGCGTCCGCCCAGGGCGCACATCGCCTCGCGCGAGCGCGCCAGGGTCGGGCTCGCGTCCGCCTGGGCGGTCCGGCTAGTTGTGATGCCCACAGACGTGTGAGACGCGGCTGATCGGTGGTTTGCCTCCGATCGAGCTGTGTGGTCGGTGTCGGTTGTACCAGCGGATGTATCCGGGAAGCGCTCGTGCGCGGTGGACGCTGCTGGGGTAGGCGAAGCGGTAGGCCCATTCGCGAACCAGTGTCTTGGCGAGCGCCTCTGCTTTGCCGTTGGTCTGGGGTCTGCGAGGACGGGTGGCGGCGGCCGATCCCGAGTTCGTGGCAGGCGGCTGCCCAGGCGTGGGATCGATAGCCGTTGCCGTTGTCTGAGATGACCCGCTCGACGGTGATGCCGTGCTCGGCGTACCAGCCGCAGGCGCGGCGGAGGAATGCAACGCAGTCGGTGGGGCTTTCGGTGGCGAGCAGCTCGGCGTAGGCGAGACGGGAGTGGTCATCGATCGCGAGGTGGAGGTACTGCCAGCCTGCATGCGGGCTACGCGTGAGCCGGTCGCCGTGGATGCGTTTCCCGACGGTCCAGAAGCGACCGAGCCTCTTGATGTCGACATGGATCAGTTCGCCGGGCTGCTTGCGTTCGTAGCGGCGAACTGGCTCACGGACAGGCTGCCGCAGCCGTGAGACACCGTGGCGTCGCAGCACTTTCCAGACCGTCGATGCCGGCAAGCCCAGCTGGGCGGCCACGATCACGGGGCCGGCCTGAGCGTACTCACGTGCCGCCAGGATCTGTTGCTCGAGCTCGGGAGGCAACCGTCGTGGCTGATGCCGAGGCACCGGCGGCCGATCCGCCAGCGCCACCCAGCCGCCCTCCCGGTAGCGACGCCAAAGCCTGTAGCCGGTCGCCCGACTCGCGCCGCAGACAGCAGCAGCCGCCTGCGGGCTCTGACCAGCAAGCACAAGCGAAACAAGCCGACAGCGCGACTCGAACGAGAATCGCATCCGTCGTGGCGGCTGCATAGCGTTATCCACCTCCGGGCCTCCTAGCGATCTGGGGTCTCAGCAACCACCAGACCCGTGGGAGGCCCGGACACAATCAGCCGTCTCGCAGGTGTGTAGGCAACAGAGCTAGCTGGCCGGGTCGGGTGCGGCGCCGAGCTGGCGGCTCATGGTGACGGTGTCGAGGTGGACGCGTACGTCGTGGAAGCGGCCGTTGCGGAAGCGGTAGACGTTGCAGTTCTCGAGGTGGACGGGGCGTCCGTCGGTGGTGGTGGCGTCGAAGACGAGCTCGGAGATGGCGAGGTCGCCGTCGACGAGGATCCGGGTGACGTGGTCGACGTGGTCGGCGAAGCGCTCGACGTGGGCCGTGAAGAACGCGCGCAGGGCGTCGTGGCCGCGGACGGGCTCGGCGTGGAAGGCGAAGCGGATCGTCGCGTCCTGCTCGAAGCAGGCGACGACGTCGTCGATCCGCTCCTCGTCGACGGCGCGGAAGTAGTCGAGGATCAGCTGCTCGTAGTGCTCGCGCCGGTGCGTCAGGCGAGCGCTGCCAGGATCGGGGCGGTGTCGGCGTAGACGCGGATCCGCTGGATCAGCCCGTGCTCGGTGAAGTCCCAGACGTTCAGGTTGTCCATCACGACCTCCTTCCCGTCCGTCGTGACGCCCTCGAAGTGGAGCTCGAGGCGGCGGAGCGGCCGTCGACGATCACGGAGGTCGCCCACTCGCGGTGCGTCCGCCAGTTCGCCAGGTGCATGCGGAAGAACTCCGCCAGCTCGGCCTTCCCCTGCAGCTCGCGCTCGTACAGGATCATCGAGAAGGTCGCGTCGTCGGCGAACAGCTCGAGCAACCCGTCGACGTCCTCGGCGTCGAAGCGGCGGAAGAACTCGAGGATCGTCGCCGCCGGGCTCCGGCCCGCGCCGGTCACGATCGCACCCCGGTCACGTCGAGCACGAAGCGGGCCCGCGGGCCCGGGCCGCGGCGGCGGCGAAGTGGGCGTCCGCGTGCGCGACGGCCTCCTCGCGGCTCGTGAAGTCGCGCCGCTCGAGCACGCGGCCGTGCTCGTCGACGAGACCGACGCGCCAGCGCCGCACCGGTCGTCGCCCACCGCAGCGGAGCCAGTGCGCGATGCCGCCCGCCGTCAGCCAGCGGCGGACGACGGCCTGCGGGAAGGAGGCGCCGTGCACCCGTGCGACGAGCACGCCGCGCCGGTCGAGGTGTGCGAGGTCGTCCGCGCCACCGATCGGCTCGCCGCCGATCACGATCTGCGGCACCGTCGCCCGCCCGGTCAACGCCAGGAGCCGCATCCGGAACGCCGGATCGCCGACCCCGGACACCTCCTCGTACGGCACGCCGCGCCGCTCGAGCGTCCGACGGGCCCGCTGGCAGTGGACGCAGCCCGGCAGCGTGTAGACCACGACCGGGAGGGGCGAGTCGCCGGTATCCCGCAACGAAGGTCCCGACTCGTCCGCCACGTCCCCAGGGTGCCGGACAGCCATCCGGCTAGGCGCCGGTCGCGGCCGCGAGCCCCTGCTCGAAGCCCGCGAGGTCGGTCGCGCCGAGGATCTGACCGACGAGCCGATGATCCTCGTCGAGGAAGAACGTCGTCGGCGTGCCCCGCAGGCCGAGCCGGAAGGACAGCTCGCCGCGCACGTCCTCGATGCTCGGGTGCGTCCAGCCCCAGCGCCGGTAGAAGCCGCGTGCGCCGCTGCGCGTGTCGTTGACGTCGAGGCCGATCATCTGTGCCTCGGGGTGCTGCTCGACGAAGCGGCGGAGGTCCTCGGCCTCCTCGATGCAGCCCTCGCACCACGAGCCCCAGACGTTGATCACGACCGGCTTGCCGGCGTAGTCGGCGAGCGAGACCGTGCGGCCGGTGATCGGGTCCGTGCCCGACAGCTCGACCTGGCCTGCCGTCGAGACCTCGATCGCCTGGGCGGGGCCGGCATCGCTCGAAGCCATCACGCCAGCGGCGACGATGCCGCCGAGGGCTGCCGCTGCGGCCGTGGCCGCGAGGAGCTTCCGCCGCCGGCTCCAGCCCTTCCTGGCCTGGCCGGCCGGGGGCCGGGTCGCGCGTGCTCGACTCTGGCTCACGTCGCCTCCGATCGTTCGTCTTTGCCTCGCTTCGATGCGGGAGGAGAGGCGAGCGATGCGCCGGCCGCATCGTTCGCGCGGCCAGCCGCATCCGACCGGTCGTGCACGAGCAGGCGACGCCGACGTGATCCAGCTGGGCCCGGCCGGGCTGGCGGCCGCCTTCGCGGCTGGGCTCGTGTCCTTCGTGTCGCCCTGCGTGCTGCCGCTCGTGCCCGGCTACCTGTCGTTCGTTTCGGGCGTGTCGTACGACGAGCTGGGCAGCCGGACGCGCCGGGTCTCCGCTGCGACCGGCGCGTTCGTCCTCGGCTTCTCGATCGTGTTCGTCCTCTTCGGCGCAGGCGCGGCGTGGTTCGGCAATGCGCTGCTCGAGAACCGGCGCACGCTGGAGATCGCTGCCGGGGCGTTCATCGTCCTCACCGGGCTCGTCCTCGCGGGCGTGCCGCTGCCACTCGCCGTGCTCCGCGAGCGGCGGCTGCGCCCGACGCGGCGCCGGGGGCCGGGGGCGGCGGTGCTCGTCGGCGCGGCGTTCGCGGTCGGCTGGACGCCCTGCATCGGCCCGACCCTGGCGGCCATCCTCACGCTCGCGGCGGCGGGGGAGAGCCCAGGCAGCGGCGCGGTGCTGCTCGCGGTCTACTCGCTCGGGCTCGGCGTGCCGTTCCTGCTCTTCGGGCTGGGCTTCACGCGCGCCCTCGGGCTCGTCGCCGCCTTCCGGCGGCACCAGCGCGCGATCGGCCTCTGCTCCGGGGCGCTGCTCGTGGTCTTCGGCGCGCTGCTCGCCTCCGGCGAGCTGACACGGGCCCTCGCCGGGCTGACGCGCTTCGGCGGGATCCAGCTGTGATCGTCGGGCTCGCGCCGCGCCGGGCCGCTGCCGGCCTCGCCGTCGCGCTGGCCGGCCTGCTCGTGGCGGCAGGCTGCGGCGGAGGCGAGGCCGCTCCGCCGACGGTGACCGCGAGCCCCGTGGCCGCGCCACGGGCGACGCCGCTCGGCGACGCCCTCGCGCTCGTGCCCGACGTGCCCGCGCTCCGACGGCAGGTCCTCTTCGGCGACCTGCGCGGGCTGCGGCACGCCTACGGCGAGATCGGCGAGGTCGCCCTCGCCGGCGTCTGGCTCCCGGACGCCCTCGCCGCGGCCGACCGGGCGCCGTGGCGGACGGTCTACGGCGCCGGGCTCGGCCGGGTCGAGTCGTTCGTCTCGGCCGGGTTCCACCCCGCCGAGGTCGCGGTCGCGGTCGGGCGGTTCCCGCAGGCGACGCTCGAGCGGCTGCTCGCGCGGCGCGGGTTCGCGCGGCGCAACGGCCTGCTCGCCCGCGGCGCGGACGGCTCGCTCGACGCGTCCACGCCGACCGGCCGCGTCGTCCTCAGCGCGCTCGACCGGGTCGCGATCGAGCCCGGGCGGATCGTCGGCGCCTCGACGACGCGCTTCGCCCGCCGCGCGCTCGCGTCCGACGGGCGGAGGCTCGCCGACCGCGCCGACTTCGCGGCCGCGGCCCGGGCGATCGACCCCGTCACCGCCGCCGTCGTGCTCGACGCGTCGCTCGTGCGACCGCCGTCCGGAGTCCCCGTCCGAGTGGTCGCGACCCGTCCCGCGTCCCTCGTCGCCGCGGGCGTGCTCGACCGCGGCGAGGACGGCGGCGTCCTCGAGCTCGCGATCGTCTACGAGAACGAGGTGGCCGCGGAGGAGGAGGCCGGCGTGCTCGAGCAGGCGCTCCCCACCCTCGAGCTGACGGCCCCGGCCGGCCGCCGGCTCGTCGAGCTCGGCTCGGACTGGGCCGTCGAGGCAGTCGGACGTGCCGTGCTGGTCACGGCTCGCGTCGCCCCCGGGGATCACGGCGCCTGGCGGTCGCTCGTCGAGTCGGGCGACCTCGCCGTGCTGATCCGGCCTGGCGCATGACGGACGGCGCTATCGTCGGATGCGCATGAGCGGGCCCGTCTCCGTCGGCGTCGCGGCGCCCCCGCTCGTCCTCCCCGTCGTCGGCGGCGGGAGCTTCGACCTGGCCGACCAGCGCGGCCGGCCGATGCTCGTCAGCTTCCTGCGCCACGCCGGCTGACTCATCTGCCGCGCGCACCTCGTGAAGGTGCTCGGGATGCGGGAGCGGCTCGACGCGATCGGTGCGGGCGCCGTCTTCGTCGCCTTCGACGAGCCGCCGCTGCTCGCGCAGGGCCTGCTCGCCGGCCTCGACCCGCTCCCCTACCCGGTGCTCACCGACCCGGCGCGCAGCTCCTACCGCGCGTGGGGCCTGGGCCGCGGCTCGGTCGCCGGGATCTGGCTCGACCCGCGGGTCTGGGCCCGCTACGCGCGGCTGCTCGCCCGCGGCGAGCGGCTGCGCGCCCCCGGCAGCGACACGCTCCAGCTCGGCGGCGACTTCGTCGTCGACGCGGCCGGCCGGATCACCTACGCCCGCCCGCAGGAGCGGGACGACCGGCCGCCGGTCTCGCAGCTCGTCCGCGCGCTCGGCGAGGTCGCGGCCCGCTAGGCGCGGCCGACCCGGCCACTACGGTGCCCGGATGTCCTGCCGCTGCATCGATCCGGGCGCCCGGCGCATCGGAGCGTCGTGATGGGCCCGGCGATCCTCAGGCGGCTGCGTGCGCTCGAGCGCGCGACGCGCATCGTCGACCCCGAGGTGGAGGCCGCGCTCGCGCGGCGCTGGGCCGAGCTGCCGGAGCGGGTGCGCACGCCGGCCCAGATCGTCGGGCGGCGGATGACCGGCTGCGAGGGGACGCACGGCGTCTTCCCGCGCTGCAACCTCGCCTGCACGCCCTGCTACCACTCGAAGGACGCGAACCGGGTCCGCGTCGACGGGCCCCACACGATCGCCGAGGTCGACCGGCAGCTGGCGCACTTCCGTGCCCGGCGCGGGCCCGGCCAGTACGCGCAGCTGATCGGCGGCGAGGCCTCGCTGCTCGACCCGGACGACCACGCGGCCGCGCTCGAGCGGATGTGGGCGCACGACCGCGTGCCGATGAGCTTCACGCACGGCGACGTCGACTACGACTACCTCGTGCGCCTGACGGTCCGCCCGGATGGCCGTCCGCGCTTCCGGCTCGTCTCGTTCGCGGCGCACTTCGACTCGACGATGCTCGGCCGCCGGGGGATCGAGCGGCCGACCTCGGAGCGGGAGCTGAACCCCTTCCGGGCCGAGTGGTGCGCGAAGTTCGAGCGGCTGCGCCGGGAGCACGGCGTGCGCAGCTACCTGGCGCACAACATGACCGTCACCCCGGCGAACGTCGGCGAGGTGGCGGACGTGATCCGTGCGTGCCGCTCGATGGGCTTCCGGCTCTTCTCGTTCCAGCCGGCGGCCTTCGTCGGCCACCAGGCGCGCTGGCGCGGCGCCTACCGCGCGCTCACCGACGACGACGTCTGGGCCGAGATCGAGCGGGGCGCGGGCAGTCGGCTGCCGTACCGTGCGATCCAGCTCGGCGACCTCCGCTGCAACCGCGCGGTCTGGGGGATCGACACGGGCGAGCGCTTCGTGCCCGTGCTGGACGACGAGGACCCGCGCGACCTCGCCGCGCGCGACGCGTTCTTCGCGGCGTTCCCGGGCAACTTCCTCTTCGTCTCGCGGCCGTTGATGGCCGCGCGCGTCCTGCGCGCTGCGCTCCGGCGGCCGTCGCTCGCGCCCACGGCGCTCGGGGTCGGCTGGCGCCTCGCCCGCCGCACCGGGCTCCGGCCGCTGCTCGGCGGCGTGCGGCCGATGACGTTCGTCATGCACAACTTCATGGACGCGGCGGTCGTCGGCCCGGCCTGGGAGCTCCTGCGCGAGGGCCGGACGAGCGACGACCCCGCGATCCGGGCGGCCCAGGAGCGGCTCGAGGCCTGCGCCTACTCCATGGCCCATCCCGAGTCCGACGAGCTCGTGCCCGCATGCGTCCAGCACGCCGTCCTCGACCCCGAGGCGAACCGTGCGCTCGCGCGGCTGCTCCCGCTGCACGACCGCTCGGCAGCGCTCGACGCGGCGCCCGAGCCGACCCCCGCCGCCTGAGAGGCCGTCGATGCGCGCCCCAGCCGTCGTCATCGCTGCCCTCGCCCTGCTCGCCGCCGCTCTCGCCGGATGCGGCGGGGAAAGTGCCGCGACCGACGCTCCGGCGAGCGTCCCCGCCGAGGCGGCGGGCGACTGGGACGGCGTCCTGGCCCGGGCGCGTGACCAGACCGTTCGCTGGTGGATGTACGGCGGCGACGTCCGCGTCAACGCCTACGTCGACGACGTCGTCGCGCCGGCGGCGGCCGAGCTCGGCGTCACGCTCGAGCGCGTCCCGATCACCGACACGGCCGACGCCGTCAAGCGCGTCGCCGCCGAGCTGCGCGCCGGGCGCGAGGAGGGCGGGTCGGTCGACCTGATCTGGATCAACGGCGAGAACTTCGCGGCAGGCAAGCAGGCCGGCCTGTGGCGGCCCGACTGGGTCGCGGGGCTGCCGAACAGCCGCTATCTCGACCTCGCGGCGCCCGCGGCGTCGCTCGACCTGCAGGTGCCGACGGACGGGCAGGAGGCGCCGTGGAGCGGCGCCGCGTTCGTCTACGCCTACGACCGGGCGCGCCTCCCCGACCCGCCCGACACGTTCGCCGAGCTGCTCGTCTGGGCTCGCGCGAACCCGGGCCGGTTCACGTACCCGGCGCCGCCCGACTTCACCGGGTCGGCGTTCGTCCGCCAGGTCGTCCAGCGCCTCGGCTCGCTCGACGCCGCGGTCGACTACCTGCGCGAGCTGCGGCCGTACCAGTGGCGTGGCGGCGACGCGTTCCCGAAGTCGGAGGCCGAGCTGAACGAGCTGTTCGGGAACGGCGAGGTCGACCTGGCGATGAGCTACGACCCGAGCTTCGTCGCGACCGGCGTCGCGCGCGGGACGTTCCCGGAGACGGTGCGGCCGTTCCTGCTCGAGGGCGGCGCGCTCGTGAACACGTCGTTCGTCGCGATCCCCCGCAACGCCGGCAGCGCGGAGGGCGCGCTCGTCGTCGCGAACCTCCTGCTCGACCCGGCGCTCCAGGCCGTGAAGGCCGACCCGGCCGGGCTCGGCATCCCGACCGTGCTCGACCTCGGGCGGCTCGACGAGGCTCAGCGGGCGGCGTTCTCCGCCTCGACGGACAGCCCGTACCTGCTCTCCGACTTCGGCAAACGGTTGGCCGAGCTCGCGGCTGACCGGATCGAGCCGATCGAGCGCGCCTGGCTCGCGGAGGTGCTCGGATAGGCGGCCTCGACTGCCGCGACGTGACCGTCGCCCGGGACGGCGCGCCGATCCTGCGGGGCGTCTCGCTCGAGCTGCCGTCCGGGGCCGCGACTGCCGTCGTCGGGCCGTCCGGCGCCGGGAAGACGACGCTCGTCCGCGCGATCGCCGGGCTCGACCCGCTCGCCGGCGGCGAGATCCTGCTCGACGGCCGCTCCCTCGCCGGTGTCCCGAGCCACCGTCGCCGCGTCGCGGTCGTCTTCCAGGAGCCGCGGCTGCTGCCGCACCTCGACGTCGTCGACAACGTCGCGCTCGGGCTTCGCGCCGCCGGCGTCGGGCGCCGGCGGCGCCGCGAGCAGGCCGCCGAGATGCTCGCGGAGGTCGGCCTCGCCGGGCTGCGCGGCCGGGACGTCGCCGGGCTCTCCGGCGGCGAGCAGCAGCGCGTCGCCCTCGCCCGGGCGCTCTGCGTCGACCCCGCCCTGCTCCTGCTCGACGAGCCCCTCGCCGCCGTCGACCCCAACCGCCGGGAGGGGCTGCGGCGCCTGATCGCCGAGCTGCGCGACCGGCGCGGCGTGACGACGCTGCTCGTGACGCACGACCGAGCGGAAGCGGCCGAGCTCGGCGACCGGATCGCGCTTCTGCTCGAGGGCCGGGTCGTCCAGCACGACGTCCCGGAGGCGCTCTTCCGCCGCCCCGCGAGCGCGGCGGTCGCGCGCTTCTTCGGCGCGGCGAACGTCCTGCGCGGCGTCGTCGAGCGCGGGCGACTCCACCTCGGCGACGCGTGCGTCGACGTGCCCGGCGCCGACGGCGAGGCGACGCTGGTCGTCCGCCCGGAGGACGTCCACCTCGACGACGCGAGCGCTCTCCGTCTGACCGTCGAGGAGGCGACGTTCGTCGGCGCCCACGTCCGCCTGCGGCTGGTGCGCCCCGGCCTCTCGCTCGAGGCGCACGTCCCGGTCGGCGACGCGCCCCCGGCCGGCACCATCGTCGGCGTCCGCCTCGCGCCCGCCGACCTCTGGCGGATCCCGGGGAACGACCCGGCGCCGACGGAGCGCGAGGCCGGTCAGCCCTCGTGAGCCCGCGGCCCGCGCAGCAGCCGCAGCGCGAGGACGACGCGCTGCGCGACCGTCGCCGCGACCACGCCCGCGAACGCCCAGGCGATCGTCGCCGCGTGCCCCGGCAGGAGGCAGATCAGCCCGTACGCGACCGTCGTCTCCGTCGCCTCCGCGAGGCCCCGCACGAAGCGCAGCGACCGGTCGTCCCCGAGCTCGACGCCCCGCCGGGCCGCCACCTGCGCCAGCGACAGCCAGAGGCCGACGTTGAGGTAGTACGTGGCCAGGAGCGCCGCGGCGGCGAGCCGCGCGTCGGGCACGGCCACGCCGACCGCGACGACGAAGCCCGCGTAGACGACCAGGTCGGCCAGCAGGTCCGCGAGCCCACCCAGGTCGGTCGGCCCGACCTGGCGCGCGAGCACCCCGTCGAGCGCGTCGAGCGCGCGGTTGACGAGCAGCAGGGCGAGCGCGGCCGGCCACAGCTCGAGGCCCGCAAGCACGCAGGCGCCGACCCCGACAACGAGGCCGAGGCCCGTGACGTGCAGCGGCCGCACCCCGGCGCGGGCGAGCCGTCCGGCCGTGCCAGCGAGCGCGGCGCCCGCATGACGGCGGAAGGCGGCGTCGAACATCCGCGGGAGTATGCCCCGTGACCGGGCGCGCCAGGAAGCGCGACCGCGAGGCCGGGCCCTCGCTCGCCGTCTGGCTCGCGCTCGTCCCGATCGTCGTGCTCTTCGGGACGGCGATCGCGGGCGCGGTCCGCCAGAGCCTCGACCCGGGCTTCGGCCCCGGCGAGCGGCCGCTCGGCCTCGGGGCCTGGCGGGAGCTGGCCCGTGATCCGACCTTCGGCGACGCGCTCTGGTTCTCGCTGCGCACGACGCTGCTCGCGACGGCGATCTCGGCCGTGCTCGCGCTCGCGGCCTCCCTCGCGCTCCGCCACCGCGGCGCGGCTCCACGGCTCCTCGTGTCACTGCCCTTGCCCGTGCCGCACCTGATCGTCGCCGTCGGCGCCGTCCTCTGGCTCGGTCCCGGCGGCCTCGTGGAACGGGCGGTCGGCGCGCTTCCGGTCGACCTCGTCGGCGACCGCGCCGGCGCCGGAGTCGTGCTCGTGTACGTCGTCAAGGAGGCGCCGTTCCTGACCGTGCTGCTGCTGGCCGTGCTCGGTCGGCGGCTGCGCGAGCGGGAGGAGGTGGCCGCGACGCTCGGGGCCGGGCGCTGGCAGCGCCTGCGCTGGGTCGTCCTGCCCGCCGTCGCCGGCCCGCTCGCGCTCGGCTCGCTCGTCGTCGCCGCGTTCGCGCTCGGCGCGCTCGAGGTGCCGCTCGCCGTCGGCCCGAACGCGCCGCAGACGCTCGCCGGCTACGCGCTCCAGGCGACGCAGCTCGACGCGTTCGGCGGGCAGGCGACCGCCGCGGCGAGCCTGCTCGTCGCGACCGCCCTGTCGCTCCTGCTCGGCCTCGCCGCGCTGCGGCTCGCGCGGAGCGCCCGTGCCTGACGGCGCCCGCGCCCTGCGCCGCGCCCGGGACACGGCCGTCGTGGCCGCGGTCGCGCTCCCGCTCGTCACCCTCGTCGTGCAGGGCGTCGCGGACGAGTGGCGCGGGCCGTCGCTCCTCCCGCAGCGGCTGGGCACCCGCGGGTTCGCGACCGCGTTCGACGAGGGAGCCGGCGGCGCGCTCGCGACCTCGCTTGCGGTCGCGCTCGCCGCGACCGCGCTCGCGCTCGCGCTCGGCTGGCCCGCCGCCCGCGCGCTCGGCGAGCGACGGCTCCGCCACCCGGGGCTCGTGCTGCTCGTGCTCGGCCTGCCGCTGCTCGTCCCCGGCTACGCCACCGGGGTCGGGCTGACCGAGTGGTTCGTCCGGCTCGGCCTGATCGACACCCTCGGCGGGCTGGTGCTCGCGCACCTCGTCGTCGTCCTCCCGTACGTCGTGCTCGCGCTCGTCGGCGGCTTCACACCCTCGCTGCGCCAGCTGGAGGAGCAGGCGCGCACGCTCGGGCTCACGCCGGCGCGCCTCCTGCTGCTCGTCACCGTGCCGGCCCTCCGCCCGGCGCTCGTCACGGCCGTCGCGCTCGGCTTCCTCGTCTCGTGGGGCCAGTACGGCCTCTCCCTCGCCGTCGGCCTGCCGACGCTCCCGGTCGTGCTGCTCCCGTACGTGCGCGTCGACCCCGAGGTCGCGGCCGCGCTCGCGACGCTGGCGATCGTCCCCCCGCTCCTCGCGCTCGTCGCGACGGCGAGGCTGACGCGCCGCCCGCTCTAGTCCCGGCCCGGCGGGCGCGCGCGGCGCAGCAGCGGCAGGAGGGGGCGCACGCGGTCGAACGCCGCGTGCGCGCCGAGGAGGTTCACGGAGGTGGAGAGCGTCGGGTACGGATGGACGAGCGCGCCGAGCCGGGCGAGCGGCAGCTTGCGGTCGATCGCGAGCGCGAGCTCGCCGATCAGCTCCCCCGCTGCGGGCGCGAGCACGTGGGCGCCAACGAGCCGGCCGCGGGCCTCGACGAGCCGGATGGAGCCGACGGTCGTGCCGTCGGCGCGCGCGCGGTCGGAGTGCCCGAGGTCGAGCTCGCGCACGCGCACCCTCGCGGGGCCGTGCCGCTCGACCGCCTCGGTCTCCGTCAGGCCCGCGTGGGCGAGCTCGGGATCCGTGAACGTGCACCAGGGGACGAGCCGCGCTGGGCGGCTCGACCCGGGGAAGGCGACGTTGCGCACGGCGATCGCGGCCTCCTGCCCCGCCGCGTGCGTGAACAGGTGGCGGCCGGCAACGTCGCCCGCGGCGTAGATCGAGCGGACGCTCGTGCGGAGGTGCTCGTCGACGACGATGCCGCGCGGGCCGACCGCAACGCCGAGCTCCTCCAGCCCGAGGCCCTCGACGTTGGGCCGGCGGCCCGCCGCGACGAGCACGCCATCCGCGTCGACGGCTTCATCGCGGCCGCCCGACCGCACGACGACGCGCACGCCAGCGTGGCCGCCCTCGACGCGGACGGCCTCGGCGCCGAGCCGGAGGTCGACGCCCTCCCCCCGCAGGACGTCGGCAAGCAGGGCGGCCAGCGCTGGCTCGTCGCGCGGGAGCAGGGCCGGCCCGCGCTGGACGAGCGTCACCCGGACGCCGAGCCGCTGCAACGCCTGTGCCAGCTCGCAGCCGATCGGCCCGCCGCCGAGGACGACGAGCGAGGCCGGCGGCCGCCCGAGCTGCCACAGCGTCTCGCTCGTCAGGTAGGCCTGGTCGGCGAGCCCGGGGACGTCCGGCACGGCCGGCCGGCTGCCCGTGCAGACGAGGATCGCGCGCGCGTCGAGCGTTCGCTCGCCGACCCGGACGGCGTGCGGGCCGACGAGGCGCGCGTCGCCCGTGACCACGGTCGCGCCAAGGTCGGCGAAGCGCTCCGGGCTGTCGTCGGCCGCGGCGATCTCCTCCTGGACGGCGCGGATGCGCCGCCACACGGCGGGCAGGTCGATCCGGGGCTCGTCGGCGAGAACGCCGTAGCGCGCCGCCGTGCGCACGTGGTGCGCGGCCTTCGCCGAGGCGAGCAGCGCCTTCGACGGGACGCAGCCCGTCCAGAGGCAGTCGCCGCCGATCCGCTCGCGCTCGATCGCCGCGACGCTCAGGCCGAGCCGTGCCGCGAAGGACACCGCGACCCCACCGGCCGACCCCATGCCGATCACCGCCAGGTCGAACTCGTGGCGCTCCCTGCGCAGCCCGATCACGACGCGACCATCCGGTCATCGTACGGCCGAGCGGGCCCCCGATCCGCCTCGCCGGAGCCTCGCTCGCCGCTCTCGCCGAGATCCTCGGCGGCCCAGGCGGGATGCTGCTCCCGGGCCCAGGCCGCGTCGACCTCGCCCCGAGTCATCCCGCGCAGGGCGTGCCGGGTCGCCGGGTGCAGGACCGCGAGGTAGAGGTGGCCGAGCAGCAGGGCGAGTGTCGCGAGCGCGAGCACGTCGTGGAGCGCGACCGCTCCCCCGACCCGCAGGCCGGTGTGCCGCTCGCCGAGCCAGATGAGGGCGCCCGTGAGCGAGACGAGCACGGCGAGGGCCGCCTGGATCGTCGCGTGGGTCTTCTGGCCGCGGTTGAACCGCGGCGCGGCCGGGTCGCCGAGCTCGCGCAGGCGGTCTCGCAGGGCCCGGCCACCGAGGAGCGCCTGCGCGAGGAGCGCCGCCCCCCAAGCCAGCGCGGTGTCGACGTGGACGTCGCGGACGAGCGGACGGCGGCCGATCAGCTCGGCGAGGTCCGGCTGGTAGAGCGCGAAGCCCGAGGCGAGCAGGACGAGCACGGCGCCGGCGTGCGTCCAGTGCAGCAGCCGTTCCCGCCGGTCGAACCGATGCAGGCGCGCCGGGTCAGGCACGGCCATTCGATCCGCCGACCCAGGCGTCGGCGTCATAGCCCAGCCCCTCCCAGAAGCCGCGCTCCGGGACGACCACGAGCTCCATCTGGTCGACCCACTTGACGCTCTTGTAGCCGTACATCGCCGGTACGACGAGCCGTGCCGGAGCGCCATGCGGCGCGCGCAGGCCCCTGCCGTCCATGCCCGTCGCGAGGAGCACGTCGGGGAGGAGCGCCTGCTCGATCGTCAGCGTGTCGCGGTACGGCCGCTCGAGCGACCGCACCACGAGGGCGCGGGCGCCGTCGGTGGCGCCGGCCCGGGCGAGGAGCTCGGCGACACGCACGCCCGTCCAGCGGACGCCGCGCACCGTCCACCCGGTGACGCAGTGGAAGTCCGAGACCTGCTCGACCTGCGGCAGGTCGTCGAGGTCGTGGAGCGAGAGCTCGAGTGGGCGCTCGACGAGCCCGCCGACGCGCAGACGCCACACGGCAGGGTCGACGGCGGGGATGCCCGAGACGGTGTAGATCCGCCAGCCGGTCGTCGGGACGATCGCCTCCGCGCCACCGGGCAGCAGCGAGCCGACCGCGCGGAGCGCGGGCTCGGCCCAGACGAGGCCGGTCAGGCCGGCCGCGACGGCGCTGAGAAAGGCGCGTCGCCCGTACGTCAGCGGTCGAGTCGGCGGCATCGATCGAGGTACAGCGCGGCGGCCCGCATCCGATGCGCACGGAGCGGCTGTTCCTCGATCGGGCATCGCTCGAGCCGCTCGTGCGACGCCCGCCGGCCAGTCACCAGGAGGAGGAACCCTTGCAGCTCCGCACGAGAACGCTCGCCGTCGTCCCGCTCGCCGCCACCGCGGCGGTCTTCGCCGTGGCGGGCTGCGGCGGCTCGAGCACGTCCGCGCCCGCCGCGCCCGCACCTGCTCCAGCACCGGCCACTGCCCCCGCTCCGACCCCGGCGCCGCCGGCGGCAGCCGCCACCGAGACGCACGACACGGCGGCGATGTCGGACACCGACGCGATGGCGATGATGACCGTCCACACCGGCGCAACGGTCTCGATCGACCAGCCGGCCGGCGGAGCCGTCGTCGAGGGCAACGCCGTCGACACGCACGCGACCTTCGGCGACTTCCAGCTCGACTGCACACGCGCCGGCACGGCGAACACGGATGGCAGCGGCCACTACCACCTCGAGCTCGACCACTCCCTGATCGACATGTTCTGCAGCGAGGACGGCCGAATCAGCCTCCAGGACGTCGCTCCCGGGGAGCACACGATCCAGGTCGTCCCGGCCGCGAACGACCACGCCGAGGATCACGACGCACTGAAGGAGGTCGCCTTCGAATACCAGCCGACCGACCCGCTCCCCGCCGTCCAGCCCGTGAGCTTCGACGCCCCGCCGTCGATCCGGATCGTCTCGCCCGCCGCAGGGGCGACCGTGTCCGGCGAGTTCGACCTGACCGTCGAGGTGCAGAACTTCAACCTCTCCTGCGACCTCTACGGCAAGCACGACGTCGCGGGCTACGGCCACTGGCACGCGAACGTCGACACGACGACCGAGGGCATGATGGGCATGGCGACGATGCTCGGGATGAGCTGCGCCAACACCTTCCACGTGTCCCTCGCGGGCATCGCGCCGGGCGAGCACACGTTCTTCGCGATCCTCGAGAACAACCTGCACGCCCCCACGCCCGAGGTGCAGGCGCAGGTGACGGTGAACGTCGCCTGAGCAGGGCGCATCGATCGCCGCCGGGCGCGCATCCAACCGGGCGATGGCCGTTGTACCTCCTCCCGTGACGCGACCGGCTGCGACCGCTCGGCCCGGGTCGGGTCGCCCCCTCCTGCAGGGGCGGCCCGACCCGGATTCGACCGACGACCGGCTCCTGCTCGACGTCGCGAGCGGCGACGAGGGCGCCTTCGTCGAGCTGCGGTCGCGCTACCGCGCAGCGGTCGCCGCACTCTGTCGCCGGATGCTCGGAGCGGACGCTGCCGACGACTGCGAGCAGGACGCCTTCGCGCGGGTCTGGCGCAAGGCGGCCCTGTTCGACCCGGGCCGCGGCAGCGCCACGGCCTGGCTGCTCACGGTCGCACGCAACGTCGCCCGCAACGCGGCGACGGCGAGAGCCCGCGTCGCCGAGACCCCCGTCGAGGACAGCGTCGAGACGCCGGCGCCCGGGCAGGACGCCGCGCAGGCGCTCGCCGTCCGGGCCGCGCTCGAGCGCCTGCCCGCTCACGAGCGCCGCGCCCTCGAGCTCGCGTACTACCACGACCTCAGCCACACCGAGATCGCGGCGGCGCTCGACCTGCCGCTCGGCACCGTCAAGAGCTGGATCCGCCGCGGCCTGCACCGGCTGGCCGACCACGTCGACCCGCCGGGCGACCGATGACCGACCACCACGACGCCTGGGAGCTCCTCCCCGACCTCGTCACGGACCCAGGCGGCGACCGGCGCCTGCTCAGGCACGTGCGGGCCTGCCACGCGTGCCAGCGACGGCTGTTCGCACTCGAGCGGGTCGACCGGGCGCTCCGCCAGCCAGGGACCGCGCCGGCCGCGGCCGGTCCGCGAAGACGCCGCCGCGCGGCCTTCGCCGTCGCCGCCGCGGTCGCCGCCGGCGTGCTCGCCTGGAGCCTCGCCCCCGCCGGCGACGGCTGGAGCCGCGAGCTCGCCCTGCACACCGCCTCCGGCGCGGTCGTCGCCCATGCGACGCTGGTCGGCGGACGGGCGCCGTCGCTCACGCTCGTCGCCGACGGGCTCCCTGCCGGGGCCGATCAGGGCTACCTGCTCTGGGCGCAGCTCCCAGGCGCCGGTCCCGGCCAGGTCGTCGGCCGCTTCATGGCAGACCCGGCCGGCCGGTGCGTCGTCGCCGTCCCGCTCGTCCGGGCCGAACGACATGCGCGGCTCTGGATCACGCCTGCCGACCAGCCCGACGCGACCGTCGCCTCTACCTGACACTACGTGCCGGCCCTCGCACCGCGCGACTCGCTCCCGCGAGCCGACGCACGGCGACCGCCACCCCCACCGATGCGACCCCGTCCGACCGACACCGCAGCCACCGACGACGGCGCGCGTGCCCTCCTCGCGCTCGCGCAGGGAGGCGACGCCGACGCGTTCGTCGCCTTCGTCCGGCTGACCGAGGCCGGCGTCGTCGCCGTCCTGCGCCGCCTCCTCGACGACGCCCGCGATGTCGAGGAGGCCGCCCAGGACGTGTTCGTCCAGGCCTGGCGGAACCTCGCCCGCTTCCGCGGCGACAGCGCCCCGTTCACCTGGCTCTACCGCATCGCCGTCAACGAGGCCCTCCAGCGCCGGCGCCGCCGGCGCGTCGACACGACGCCACTCGAGCCCGGTGCCGGTCGCGACGCGATCACGTGGATCGCCGCGGGCGGCGAGCGCGGCCCCGCCGACGCCGTCGCCGAGTCGCGCGAGCTCCGCTCGACGCTCGGCCGGCTGCTGCGCGACCTGCCGTCCGACCAGCGTGCCGCAGTCGTGCTGCGCGACGTCGTCGGCCTCTCCAACCAGGAGGTGGCGGACGTCCTCGAGACCACGCTCCCGGCCGCCAAGGCCCGGATCCACCGGGGCCGGATGGCGCTGCGCGAGCGGCTCGAGCAGCACCGCGACAACAAGCCCTCCGAGCGCTAGCCTGAGCCGCCTGGCCCACGCGCTCCCACAGCCTGCCGGCCGCGTCTGCTGCGTCGGCGAGCACCCGATCGCCGGCTCGGCCTTCGCGCTGCGCGACGGGACGCGCTGCCGTCGCCACGCGCTCGTCCACCCGCCGACGCTGCGGCGCTCACTCCGCGTCGCCGCCGTCGTCGGCACGGCCCTCTTCCTGATCAACCAGCTCGACGTCGTCCTGCGCGGCGATGTCACCGGGCTCGTCGTCGCCAAGATCGCGCTCACGTTCTGCGTCCCCTTCTGCGTCGCGACCTTCGGGGCGCTCGCCGGCGCCCGCCGGCCCGGCTGAGCCGCCGCGCATCGTTCCGCTGCCTGCGAGCATCCCAGTGACCATGACCGCGATCCGCCAGCGCACGATGGACGCACTCGTCGGCTCCTGCGAGCAGACGGCCGAACAGCTCTCCGACCACCTCGAGGGCGACCTCAAAGGCGTGCGCCGACTCCGGGTCGCGCTGCACCTCTCCCGCTGCGAGCCCTGCCGCGCGCTGCTCCGCTCCCTCGGCCGGACCGTCGACCTCGTCCGCGGCCTCGGCGGCGAGGAGCCCACGGGCCCATCCGTCGCCGACGAGGTCGCGCGGCGGATCGGCAGCCCGGGCGGCGGCAGGGCGGACGACCCTCCGCCGTAGTCGGTCGACCGGTCGCGGGGAGATGGCGCTCGTCGCGGGTCGAGGTCATACTGCGCCCGTGATCCACCTCACAGCCACGGCCTGCATCGACGCGTCCGCCGAGCGCGTGTGGGACGTGCTCGCCCGGCTCGAGGACATCGCGCTATGGTCGGAGCCCGTCCTGGCGGCCCGCTGCGCGCCCGGTCGGGCGCGAGGTGTCGGGGCGGAGCGGGTCTGCGACCTGCGGGGTGGGCTGACGATCGTCGAGACGTGGCTCGCATGGGAGGAGGGGCGCTCGTTCACGTACGAGGGCTCGGGGATACCGCTCGTCGCACGGGCCCGGAACACGTGGTCGGTCGAGCCGCACGGTGAGCAGAGCCTGCTCCGGTCGGAGGCGGAGGTGGCCCTCCGCGGCGGCCTGGTGGGCCGCCTGCTCGAGCCGCTCGTCGCCTGGCAGTCGCGCCGGTTGGGTCGTCGCGCGCTCGCGGCGTTCGCGTACCTGGTCGAGCACGGGGAGCCGCCGGCGATCCGGCACGCTCGGCTCGCTCCCGCGCGCGTCGCCTGCTGAGCACGGGAGTGTCGCCGCCGTCCTGAGCGGCGATGACGTGCGCAGAAGCGTCCCGGCAGCGGTCCGTCCCTCGAGCTGGAGGCGCCAGTGCCCGTCGAGGTCAACACCGGGAGCGTCGTCGCGCGTCACGGGTCGAGGTGGCCGCGTTCGCGGCCGACCCGGAGACCGTGTCCCGGCCGTCCACCCGGCCGACCGCACTCGCGCCGACCTCCTGCTTCGCCGGGCACCCCGTCCCGGACGGGATCGACACCGACGGTTTCGTCGACCTGTGCCTCGGCGATCGCGTCGCGCCCCAGTGTCCATCCATCGGTGCGTGCGGCAGACGGCGTACTGGCCTCGGGGGAGCCGGTCGCCCGATCGCAATAGCCAGGTGACACAGATGCATCGTGATGCACGTAGGCGGAATTGTTGTACGTTGTACGGGTGGCGCGTCGTCGTCCGAGGCGAATCGTGGCTCGGCAGGCAGCCCCGTCGGGCACAGCCGATGTACCCCGGGAAGCGGAGACCGTCGTGCGGCTCGTCTACAGCAGGCGTCAGGCGGCGGAGGCCCTCGGGATCAGCCCTGCGACCCTCGCCAGACGGGTGCTCCCCTACGTCGAGACCGTCGAGTTGCCCTGGGGAGCCGTCGCCATCCCGGTCGACGAGCTCGAGCGTCTCGTAGCGGCGGGCCGGCAAGCGGCGCCGTCCGCGGAGCGCCCGCCTGCGCGCGGACGGCGCCCCGGGATCCCGCCGAGCGTCCTGACGCGGATCCAAGCGGAGCACGCTGCGGGAGCCAGTCTCGCGCGGATCGCCCGGTGGCTGAACGATGACCAGGTGCCGACGTCGCAGGGAGGCCGGAGCTGGTGGCCCTCGACGGTCAAGGCCGTTCTCGACCGCTCGCCGCCGCCGGATGGTGGATCGGCTCGCGCGATCCGGGACGTCGAGCAGGGCCCGAGCCCGTCGAGCCGCGCGGGGCGGGCGGAGCCCATCGGCGGGAGCTAGCGGGGGCCCGTGTCCGGCCGGCTAGCGACGAGCGGCTCGGCCGCCTCGAGCGAGGCAAGCAACGCCAGCAGCCCGTCTGCCTCCCAGCTCCGGTTGCGCCGTCCGGTGCCGAGCGGGGCGAGGACGCCCGCGTCGACGAGCTGCTCGATCGCCTGGGCGACGGCGGGGCGGCTCCTCCCGGTCGCTGCGGCGCCGACCGAGACGGTGAGGTGCGGGTGCGCGGGCAGGGCGTCGATCAGGGCCCAGGCGGCGGCGTCCGCCCGCGGCGCCGCCGTTCTCCCAAGCGCGTCGCGCCAGGACTGCTGGAGCGCCTCGACCTCGCCTAGGTAGGCCGAGGCGAGGCCAGCGGCCTGCGCCGCGGCGGCGGCGAACTGCTCGAGCCAGCGGGCCTCGCGGCCATGCCGGAAGTCGGTCAGCCCGGCGATGTAGCGGCCGCGGTCGGCGGCGAGCACGACGCTGATCGGCGGGACGTACGCGGGTGCGACGCCGCGACGGCGCAGGAGCACCTGGACGAGCGCGCGGCCGGTGCGGCCGTTCCCGTCGGCGAAAGGGTGGATGGTCTCGAACTGGGCGTGCGCGAGCGCGGCCTGGACGAGCGCCGGGAGCGTGTCGTCGTTCGCGAACGCGACGAGGTCGGACAGCAGCCGCGCGAGCTCCTCCGGCGGCGGCGGCACGAAGTCGGCACCGCACGGGGTGTAGTCGTTGCCGCCGATCCAGTTCTGGTCGTCACGGATGCAGCCCGCGATCCTCGCGTTCGGGCCGTGCTCGAGCAGGGCGCGATGGATCGCGACGATCCTGTCGAGCGACAGCTCGTCGCTCGCGGCCTGCTCGATCGCGAGCTGCATGGCGTCGACGTTCGCGAGGATCTCGCCGACCACCGGGCCCGGGCTCTGGCCGGTTTCCTGGCGCGCCTCGGCGCGGGCGAGCGTCCGCGCGTCGACCTG
>JAWKJY010000022.1:0-28428 GCA_041393535.1 Thermoleophilia bacterium | reverse complement strand
GTGGGGGTGCGCGCGCTCGCGCCGGGCGACGTCGTGGCCTTCCCGGCCGGCCGGGAAGGCGCCCACACGTTCGCGAACCGGACGGACGAGCCCGTCCGCGCGCTCGTCGTCTCGACGATGCTGCGGCCGGAGATCAACTGGTTCCCCGACTCGGACGTCCTCTGGGCCCGCTCGATCGCGCCCGGCGAGACGCCGGACGCGGACACGCTCGTCGTCGTCGGGAAGCTCGGCGACCAGCTCGACCCCTTCTCGGGCGTGTAGCCCGGCGAACGGCCCCGGCGTCGGCGTCAGCGCCCGGAGCGGGGCGGGGCCCCCGCCTGCTCGAGCCGGCGCTCGATCGCGGCCCTGGCGTGCTGGAGGTACGCCGGGTCGTCGTGGAGGACGAAGCCGTTGTTGCCGAGCAGCATCGCGGCCTCGAGGTCGAAGGCCAGCTGTGCCGGATCCTCCGTCGCGTGGAGGCTGCCGTTGCGCTGGGCCTCGGCGATCAGGCTGGCGATGTAGGCCGCGAAGTCGTGCTGGATCGCGGCGATCCGGTCGCGCACGGGCCCGCGCAGCGCCGCGAACTCCGCCATCGCCGACGCGAAGAAGCAGCCGCCGGGGAAGGCGCGTCGCTCGACGTGGGCGAGGAACGCGTCGCAGAGGACGCGCACCTTCTCGAGCGCGTCGCGGGCGGCCTCGGTCGGGGCGAGGACGTCGCCGGAGAACACCTCGAGCGCGGTCTCGACGGTCGCCAGCTGGAGCTCCTCCTTCGAGCCGAAGTGCGCGTAGAGGCCGCTCTTGCTCATCCCGATCGACGAGGCCAGGCTCCCGATCGAGAGCCCCTCGAGCCCGTCGATCGTCGCGAGCCGTGCCGCCTCGCGCAGGATCGTGCGGCGGCTCCGCTCGCCGTCCGAGCGCAGCTTGCGTGTCGAGGGCGTCGCCATGCGAGGAATATAGCACGACCGGTCGTTCAAGACATGGGCCGGCGCTCGGCGCCAGCCCGGCGCCCGGACCTGACTGCCGTCCGACCCGGACCCCGGGCGGGACGACGGACTGCGAGGCGGCGGCCGGACCGCGGCTCCCGGGGAGGCGGTGGGCCCTCGGTCATGGTCGGCTTGACAAAAAAGAACGATCAGTCGTACTATCTTGAAATCGCACGAACGGTCGTGCGAAGTAAGGCCGGGACGCAGGCGGTGATCGGGTGAAGCGGGTCTTTCCCGCAGGACAACCGGGTCACAACCGACATGCGATCCCATCCGTGCCAGGACGCCGGGTCGTACCCCGGCACGCAACCGGAGGAGGTCGAGGTGAAGCTCTACGTGATCCGCCGCGAGAACGGCTGGACGACGCCCCAGGAGCTCGAGGCCGCGGCGGCCCGCTCGCTGCAGGTCGGCAACGAGGAGATGTCGAGCGACATCCGCTGGATCCGCTCGTACGTCGTCCACAAGCGGACGGGAGCCTCGGCACCGTCTGCATCTACCAGGCGTCGAGCGAGGAGAAGATCCGCGAGCACGCGGCACGGGCGGGCCTGCCGGCGACCGCGATCTTCGAGGTCGCGGACACGGTGATCGTGCGGCCCGATCCCGTGCCGGTGCCCGCGTAGCCCGACCGGAGGGCGGGCGCACCGACGGCCCGCCCTCGACCACCCTCGCCCGGGGGCGGCCGACCCGCCGTCCCCGGGCGCACAACGAGCCCGGCCGGCGCCGAGCCGTCGCCGCCTGGACCCGGGCCGGAAGGAGGACGAGATGCATGCCCCCGACCCGACAACCCCGCCCCTGGGCTCGAGGCCCGCCCGCACGGCCCGGCGTCTGCTCGTCGCCGTCCTCGGCGCCCTGCTCGCGGTCGCCCTCGCCGCCGGGGCCGGCGCCGCCAGGGACGCCAGCCCGCCCAGGATCGTCGCCGCGACGATGCTCGACCGCGACGTCGACGGCCGCGCCGACGCGGTTCGCCTGACGTTCTCCGAGCGCGTCCGGCACGCAGCCGACCGCGACGGGCGGTACCCGATCTCCGTCGCCGGGTACCGCGTGGCGTCGGTCGGCGCAGCCCGCGCGGCCACGATCGTCGTCTCGCTCGTCGAGCACGACCCCGGGGACGCCGACGCCCGGCCAGCGGTCGGCTATCGCCCGACGCGACGCGGCCGGGTGCTCGATCGCGCCGGGAACCAGGCGGCGGCGCAGACGTTCAGGCGGACCGCCCCGCACGGCGTGCGCCCGGGCAGCGCCCCGAGCCCGACCCCTGCACCGGCCCCATCGCCGGCGAGCCCGCCGCCGGTCCCGACGGCGGCTGACCGCGACGGCGACGGCGCGCTCGACGGCGACGACTGCGGGCCGGACGACCCGACGGTGCGTCCGGGTGTCCCCGACCTCCCCGACCTCGACTTCGTCGACGCGAACTGCGACGGCATCGACGGCGACGCGGCCGCGGCGATCTACGTCTCGCCGCGGGGCAAGGACGCCCAGCCGGGCACGCGCGAGGCACCCAAGCGGGAGATCTCCTCGGCGATCGCCGCGGCCGCCCCCGGTCAGCCCGTCCTCGTCGCCGCCGGCACCTACGGCGAGGTCGACCTGAAGACCGGCGTCTCGGTCTACGGCGGCTACGACCCGGTCACCTGGCGTCGCGGCGCCGGCACGACGCTCGCCCAGAGCGTCAACCAGGCGGTCTGGGCAGAGGAGCGACGGACGTCACGCTCCAGCTGCTCACGGTGACGGTACCTCCCCGGGGCGCCCCGGCTCGAGCGCCTACGGCATCAAGCTGGTCCGCGGCTCGCGCGTGACGCTGCAGCGGGTGACCGTGACGGCCGGCGCGGGCGCGGACGGGGCCCCGGGGAGGAAGGGGCGGCCCGGCCGGAGCGGCCTCGGCGGCTTCCGGGGCGGGGACGGCGCGTGCGACTCGCGCCGCGATGCGTTCGGCGGGGCCGGGGCCCAGCGACCGGATGGCCTCAGCGGCGGCAACGGCGGTGACGGGGGTTGGGGCGGCCCGGGAAGCGCGGCGCCGACGGCTACGGCGGCGGCAGCGGCGGCGTTGGCGGCCGCAGCGGCCCGTCCGGGTTCTCGGGCGAGTACGGCGGGAACGGCGGCGCGGGCGGGAACGGCGGCGCTGGGCCGGGCGGCGCCGCGGGCCCCAGGCGGGCTCGGACGGCTGGATTCGGCCACCCCGGCGTGTCGGGCGGCCCGGGACGCCGGGTCTGCCCGGCGGTGGCGGTGGCGGCGGCGGCGGCCAGACGGGGTGGGGACGTCCTCGACGGCTCGGGCAACGGGGCGGCGGCGGCGTGCGCCGGCGGCGAGCCCGGCCAGCCCGGCAAGGGGGCGCGCGGGCGGCGCCTCGATCGGATCCTCCTCCAGGACTCGTCGGTGACGCTGACCGACGGGTCGGCCGTCGCGGTCAGCAGAGGGGGCTACGGCGGCTCCGGCGCGCCCGGCGGCTCGGGCGGCCTGGGCGGTCCCGGCGGCGAGGGCGGGCAGGCCTGCCTGATCGAGGTGGGACGGGGCGGCCGCGGCGGCAACGGCGGCCGGGGCGGCACGGGCGGCCCCGGCGGCGGCGGGGCGGGCGGTGCCAGCATCGGCATCTGGACGCGCGGCACGTCGACGGCGACGGTCGACCCCGACACGACGATCGCGACGGGCTTCGGCGGCAGCGGGGGATCGGCGGCTGGAACGGCTCGCTCCGTGGCGGCTCCGGCGAGACGGGGCCCTCCCGCGCGATCTACCCCGGCTGACCGTGGGCGGCGCCGGCGGCCCGGCCGCTGGCGCCGCTTCGTCGCCGTGTCCGCGCCTCGTTTACCGGGCGGCTACCGCGCCCCAGGCGGGCGGGTCTTCGATCACGCCGACGAGCGAACGGAGGTGACGACGTGCGGTGGATCGGCCAGACCAGACCGGCGGACGGCCGGGTGATGCTGCTCGCGCTATTGCGCGGCGCAGTTCCTCGTCGTCCTCGACGTGACGATCGTGAACGTGGCGCTGCCGTCGATCGACGCCGACCTCCGGCTCGGGCCGGGCTCGCTGCAGTGGGTCATCGGGTCGTACGCGCTGGCGTTCGGCGGCCTGCTGCTGGTCGGGGGCCGTGTCGCCGACGCGCTCGGGCGGCGCCGGGCGTTCACGCTCGGCCTCGCCCTCTTCACCGGGGCCTCGCTCGTCGCCGCCCTGGCCTGGAGCCCCGGGTTGCTGCTCGGGGCGCCGGGCGGCCCAGGGCGTCGGCGCGGCGGTGCTCTCGCCCGCGGCGATGGCCCTGCTGGTCGGGCGGTTCCCGGAGGGGCCGTCGCGCACCCGCGCGCTCGCGATCTGGTCGTCGGTCGGCGCTGCCGCCGCCTCGACGGGCGTGCTCGCCGGCGGCGTGCTCGCGGAGCTCCTCGGCTGGCGGTCGATCTTCCTCGCCAACGTCCCGCTCGGACTGGCCGCGCTCGCCGCCGTGCCGGCGCTGCCGGCCGTCGCCCGCACGAGCGTGCGGCCGAGCCTGCGGGCCGCCCTGCTCGCGACTGCCGCGCTCGTCGCGCTCGTACACGCGCTCGGTCGCGTCGGCGACGGGGAGCTTCTCGAGCCCTCGCTCGCGGCGGCGGCCGGGCTCGCGCTGGGCGCCTGCTTCGTGCGGCGGGAGCGGCGCGCGGCGCAGCCGCTCGTGCCGCGCGCCGTGCTCGGCTCGCGCGTGCGCGCCGCGGCGCTCGCGGTGGGCTTCGTCCACGGCGGGATGATGCTCGGGACGTACCTGCTCCTGCCGCTCGTGATGCAGCAGGCGCTGGGCTACTCGCCGATCGAGGCGGGCCTCGGGCTGCTCGCGCTGCGCGGCTCGTCGATCGGCTGGGCGAGGGTCGCCCGCCGCGGGATCGACGTCCTCGGCGCGCCTCGCGTCGTGGGCATCGGGGCGGCCGCGATGATCGTCGGGCAGCTGCTCCTGCTGCGCGTCGACGCGACGAGCGGGTACGCCGGCGGCCTGCTCCCCGCGCTCGTCGTCCTCGGCCTCGCGATCCCCTGTCTCTTCGTCGGCGTGTCGGTGCTCGCGCTCGAGGGCGTCCCGGGGGAGCACGCGGGCGCCGCGTCCGGGCTCCTGACCGCAGCCCAGTGGTCGGGCGGTGCCGTCGGGCTCGCGCTCGTCACGGCTGCGGCTGCGGCAGGCGCCGGCCCGCTGGCGGACGCCGCCGCGAGCTTCCATGCCGGGGTCGCGGCGTGTGCCGGGCTCGGCGCGGTAGGCCTGGCGCTCGCCGTCGCGCTCGTCGCCGTCCATCGGCGGGCGACGGCGGTCTCGCCGACGACCGCCTGACGGGCGGATCCGACGGTCGTGCCCGACGGGCACGACCGTCGACCCCCGGACCCTGCCCGTCCCGCCTGGGCCGGGCTGCCCGTCCGGCGCGAGCGCCGCTGCGCGAGGGCCGCCGGAGGCGCGCTCAGGCAGGCCGCGGTCATCGCCGCCCGGGCGCGTTTACCACGCGCCTACCGGGGCGCTACCGGCCCGCGATCCCATGAGGCCAACGAGGCCGGGCGTCGCCCGGCGGGACCGAACGGGAGGACCCATGAGCACCACGACCGAGACCATCCGCAACGGCGTCGACACCGCCCAGCTGTTCGGGACGCTGGACGCGATCACGGCGCAGCCGTCGCTCGCGACGTTCCAGTTCCGGGCGCGCAACCGCTGGATCGGCGGCTCCCACAACCGGACGACGATCCGCGACTTCTACGGCGCCGGCCAGGAGGACACCTCCCGCGCCGCCGCCTTCGAGGTGGACGCCGGCGAGCCGGCGATCCTCTGCGGCGTCGACGACGGCCCGAACCCGGCCGAGTACCTGCTGCACGCGCTGGCGGCCTGCCTGACGACGTCGCTCGTCTACGTCGCCGCCGCCCGCGGGGTCACGCTGACCCTGGTCGAGTCGACGCTCGAGGGCGACATGGACGTCCAGGGGTGCCTCGGCCTCGACGACTCGTACCGCAACGGGTTCGAGCGGATCCGCGTGGCGTTCCGGGTCGAGGGCGACGCGCCGCCCGAGACGCTGCAGAAGCTCGTCCAGCGCGCGCAGCAGCGCTCCGCGGTCTTCGACATGGTCACGAACGGCGTCCCCGTCGCCGTGAGCGTGACGACCGACTGACCAGCCCCCGGACGGGCGGCGGGGACAGGCTCCCGGCCGCCCGCCGCCTCCCTGGAAGGAGCCTCACGTGTCGTTCACCCTGCAGCCACGAACCGACCCCGGGCGGCCACTCGTCGCCCTGGCAGAGCGGCTGGCCGATCGCCTTGCCGCCACCGCGGAGCGCCACGACCGCGACCGCTCGTACCCGTTCGAGAGCATCGACGCGCTCCGGCGGGCCCGCTACTTCGCCGCGCCCGTGCCGGCCGAGCTCGGCGGGCTCGGGGTCGAGTCCGTCCACGACGTCGTCGTCGCGTCGAGCCGCCTCGCCCGGGGCGACGCGTCGGTCGCGATCGGGGTCAACATGCACCTGACGGCGCTGCTCAACGTCGTCCGCCGCTACCGGATGGCCGTCGCGGCCGGCAACGAGCGGCGGGCCGCCGCGTTCGGTGCCTCGCTGCGGGCGATCGTCGACGACGGCGTCGTCATGGCCGCCGCCATCTCGGAGCCGAACCAGGACCTGACGCGGCCGTCGACCCGCGCGACGCGCACCGCGACGGGCTGGAGGATCGACGGGCGCAAGGTGTTCTGCACGATGTCGCCCGCGGCGACCGTCCTCTACACGGCGGTCAGCTTCGTCGACGGCGACGGCGCCGAGCGGTACGGCTTCGCGCAGATCCCGGTCGGGACGCCGGGCCTGCTCGTCCACGACGACTGGGACGCGCTCGGGATGCGGGCGTCCGGCAGCCACTCGGTCACCCTCGAGGGCGTCGAGCTCCCGGCCGGCGCGCTGCGGGGCGGGTTCCGCACCGGAGACCCCGTGCCGTACATGGAGCGGAACCTGACCGCTGGCCTGTTCCACGCCTCCGCCTCGCTCGGCATCGCCGAGGGCGCGCACGCGCTCGCGACGAACGCCCTGACGCGACGCGCCGTCGGTGCGGACGCACGCTCGCGCGTGCTCGCGGCCGAGGCCGCGATCGACCTCTCGGCTGCCCGCGCCGTGCTCGGCCGCGCCGCCTCCCTCGTCGACGACCACTACGCGGCCAACGCCACGAGCGACGGCGCGGACGAGGAGATCGTCGGCCTCTTCACCGAGGCCCAGGCGGCCAAGACCTTTGTGAACGAGGCGGCCGCGCGCGTCGTCGACCGCGCGCTCGCGCTCTCGGGCGGCGCCGGCTACATGAGCGGCCATCCACTGTCGCGCGCCTACCGGGACGTCCGGGCCGGCGCGTTCATGCACCCGCTCGGCGCGAACCGCGCGTACGAGCTCGTCGGGGCGGCCGAGCTGGGGCTCGAGCCGACCCTCCACTGAGAGGCAGTCCGATGAACACCACGCGCACCCTCGTCATCGGCGCGGGCCAGGCCGGTCTGGCGCTGAGCCGGTTCCTGACCCACGCGGGCCACGAGCACGTCCTGCTCGAGCGCGGGCGGCTCGGCGAGCGGTGGCGGAGCGAGCGGCCGGACTCGCTGACGCTCCTCACGCCGAACTGGCTGAACGCGCTGCCCGGCTCGCGCCACGACGACGCGGACGGCTTCCTCGATCGAGACGGCTTCGTCGCGTACCTCGATCGCTACGCGAGCTCGTTCGGCGCACCCGTGCTCGAGGGCCGCGCGGTCACGGCCGTCGAGCGGGACGGCCGGGGCTTCCGGGTCGAGGCCACGGGAGGCGCGTGGCGTGCGCGCGAGGTCGTGATCGCGACCGGCGACTGCGACGTGCCGGCGCTTCCGGGGCTCACGGCGGACGTCCCGACCGGCGTCGCCCAGCTCCACGCGAGCGCCTACCGACGTCCCGAGGCCCTCGCGCCGGGCGGCGTCCTCGTCGTCGGCGCCGGCGCGAGCGGGCAGCAGCTCGCCCGCGAGCTGGCGCAGGCGGGCAGGCGCGTCGTGCTCGCGGTCGGCCGGCACGGCCGGCTGCCCAGGCGCTACCGGGGCTGCGACGTGTGGACGTGGCTCGACCGGATCGGCTACCTGGACACGACGATCGACGCCGTCGCCGACCCCGTCGCAGCACGGCGCCAGCCGAGCATCGCGTTGAGCGGGGCGCGCGGCGGCGAGCGGCTCGACCTCGGCGTGCTGCTCGACGACGGCGTCGAGCTGGTCGGCAGGCTCGTCGGCGTCGATGACGGCAGGGCCCGCTTCGCGGACGACCTGGAGGCCACGATGGCCGACGCCGAGCGGCGGCTCGGGCGGGTCCTCGCGCGGATCGATGCGCGGCACGACGCCGCGGGGGCGCCAGACCCGCCGCCCGCGCTCGTCGCGCCGCCGGCGCGCACGACGCTCGATCTCGCCCGGGCCGGCATCGGGACGGTCATCTGGGCGACGGGGTACCGGCGCGCCTACCCGTGGCTGCGGCTTCCGGCGCTCGACGCGGACGGCGAGCTCGTCCAGCGCCGCGGCGCGACGGACGTCGCGGGGCTCTCCGTGCTCGGCCTCCGCTTCCAGCATCGGCGCAGCTCGCACTTCATCGGGCGCGTCGGGCGCGACGCGGAGGAGCTGGCAGCCCGCATCGTCGCGCGTGCCGAGACACGGCGCGCCCGGCCGCGGCCGACGAGTCGAGACCGCAGGCTGGTAGGTTCGCGCTGACGTGGAGTTCCGGATCCTCGGCCACCTCGAGGCGCTCGAGTGCGGCGAGGCCGTCGGGCTCGGCGGTGGGAAGCAGCGGGCGCTGCTCGCGATCCTGCTGCTGAGCGCCGGCCGCGTCGTCTCGGTCGAGCGGCTGCTCGCCGAGCTGTGGGGCGAGGAGCTGCCCGACAGCGCGACCAAGATGGTGCAGATCCACGTCTCGCAGCTGCGCAAGGCGCTGCCGGACGGGCTGATCCTCACGCGCGCTCCGGGCTACCAGCTCCGGCTCGACGGGCACGAGCTCGACCTGCTTCGCTTCGAGGCCGGCTGCGCGGACGGGCGGGTCGCGCTCGGCCGCGGCGACGCCGCGACGGCCGCCGACCTGCTCGCGGACGCCCTCGCCCTCTGGCGCGGGCCCGCGCTCGCCGAGTTCGGGGAGCCGTTCGCTGCCGTCGAGGCTGCCCGGCTTGAGGAGATGCGCCTCGCCTGCCAGGAGGAGCGCATCGAGGCGGATCTGGCCCTCGGGCGCCATGCCGCGGTCGCCCCGGAGCTCGAGGCGCTCGCCGCCCGGCACCCGCTGCGCGAGCGGCCGCTGCGCCAGCTCGTCCTCGCGCTCTATCGCTGCGGCCGCCAGGCGGACGCGCTCGCCGCGTACACCGCGTTCCGGCGACGGCTCGACGAGCAGCTCGGCATCGACCCGTCCCCGGCGCTGCGCGAGCTCGAGCTCGGGATCCTCCGCCAGGACGCGACCCTCGATCCGCCCGCGCCGCTCGCGCCGGGCCCCAGTCCGCGCGCATTGCCGCCGCTGCGCGCCGGCGGCAGGGAGCGCGAGCTCGAGCGGCTGCGCGCAGTCCTCGAGGAGGCGCTCGCCGGTCGACGGCAGCTCGTGCTCGTGGCGGGAGACGCCGGGATCGGCAAGACGAGGCTGATCGACGCGTTCGCCGGCTCCGTCACGGCCGCGGGCGCCGTCGCCGTCGCGCGCGGCCAGTGCGTCGAGCACCGCGGCGTCGGCGAGGCCTACCTGCCGGTGCTCGACGCGCTCGGGCGGCTCTGCCGTGGGCCGGGCGGGGAGGAGGCCGTCGCGGTGCTCGCCGAACGCGCGCCGGCCTGGCTGCTGCAGCTGCCCGGGCTCGTCCCGCTCGAGCAGCTGGACGAGGTGCAGCGTCGGGCCGTCGGGACGACGCGCGACCGCATGCTCCGTGAGCTGCTCGAGGCCCTCGACGTCCTCACCGCGGCCGAGCCGCTGGTCCTGCTCCTGGAGGACCTCCACTGGAGCGACGTCTCGACGGTCGACCTGCTCGACGCGCTCGCTCGCCGGGACGAGCCCGCCCGGCTGCTCGTCGTCGGCACGTACCGACCCGCGGACGCGGCGGCTGCGGGGCATCCCCTGCGGGGCCTCGTGCGCGAGCTGCGCGCCCGCGGGCGCTGCAGCGAGCTGGCCGTGGGGGCGCTCGCCGAGGCCGCGCTCGCCGAGATCGTGGCCGACCGGTTCGACGGGACGCCGGCTCCGGCGGAGCTCGTGTCGCTCCTGCACCGTCGCACGCACGGCAGCCCGCTGTTCGTGGAGCGGCTCCTCGACGCCTGGCTCGACGAGGGCCACCTGTCGCACGAGCCGGGCGGGCTCGTGCTGCGGACGGACCCGGCCGACCTCGCCGCGGCGGTGCCCGACACGATCCGTGAGCTGATCGAGCAGCTGCTCGAGCGGCTCGCTCCGGACGATCGCGACCTGCTCGAGGCGGCGAGCGTCGCCGGCAGCGCGTTCTCCGCGGCCGCCGTCGCCGCCGCCTCGGGGAGAGACGCGGACGAGGTCGAGGCGCGGCTCGACCTGCTCGCGCGGCAGGGGGCGCTCGTCGAGCGGCGTGGCAGCGAGGAGTGGCCCGACCTGACGCTCGCGTCCCGCTACGGCTTCGCGCACGACCTCCATCGCGAGGTGCTCTACGACGGCCTGCCCGCGGGCCGCAGGACGCGCCTGCACGCGCGCCTGGGCGAGCGCCTGGAGCGGGCCCATGCCGGCCGGGAGGGTGAGGTGGCCGCCGAGCTCGCGCTCCACTTCGTGCGGGGACGGGAGCCGCTGCGGGCCGCGCGCCATCTCGCGGCTGCCGCGGCGAACGCGCTCCAGCGCACGGCGCCGCGCGAGGCGGTCGAGCTCCTGCGCACCGCCGAGGCGATGCTCGCCGCCGCGCCGCCGGGGCAGGCACGGGATGGGATCGAGATCGACGTGCGGCTACTGCTCGGCCCGGCGGTCGTCGGGGTCGAGGGCTGGGCCTCGTCGGCGGCGGAGCAGGCGCTGCTCGACGCGCGTCGCCTCGCGGTCGCGCTCGGGCGGGACGAGGATCGCGCGCGGGCCGAGTACCAGCTCGGGACGATGTACGAGGTCCGGGGCGAGTACACGCGCTCGGCCGAGCTGATGCGCGGGCGCCCTGGCCGGGCGCGAGCGGCAGCTGGCGCCGGCGCCGCGGATCGACTCCCACGAGCTGCTGGCCTGCAGCCTGTTCCATCAGGGCGCGTTCGAACCGGCCCTCCACGAGGCCGAGCAGGGGCTCGCCGTGCTCGGCGGCGCGACCGGCACCGTGCGAATGGCCGCCTACGGCGAGAACCCCGGGGTCGCGTGCCATACGTGGGCGGGCCTGTCGCTCTGGTTCCTCGGCTACCCGGAGAGGGCGCTCGCGCGTGCCCGCCATGCCGTCGAGCTGGCCGAGCTTCCGGGCCACGGGCACGGGCTGGCGACGGCGCAGGTGCACTGTGCGGTCGTCCACCAGTGCCGGCTCGAGCCCGAGGAGGCGCTCGTCTGGGCGGAGGCGGCGCACGCGGAGGCCGTCGCGCGTGGCTTCACCTACCGCGCGGCGATGGCGGGGATCCTGCGCGCCTGGGCCGACACGGCGCTCGGGCGTGCCGACGGGGCGCCCGGGATCCGCGCCGGGATCGAGGCTTCGCGTGCGATGGGAGCGCGGATGGACGACGCCTACTACCTCGGGCTGCTCGCCGACGCGCACGCTCGCCGGGACCGCTGGGACGAGGCCCTCGCGGCCGTCGACGAGGCTCGCGCCGAGGTCGCCGATCGGGGTCGCTTCTTCTACGAGGCGGAGCTGCTGCGGCTGCGCGCTGCCATCCTGTGCTCGCGCGGAGACGAGGCGGCCGCGCTCGCGACGCTCGACCTGGCGCTCGACGTGGCCCGGGCGCAGGGCGCGCGCTCGCTGGAGCTGCGCGTCGGGCCCGACCTGCTCCGGCTCGCGCCGGAGCGAGCCGAGGCGGCCGCACGCGTTCGCACGCTGCTCGACGAGGTCGAGGGAGACGACGAGAGCGCGGATCGGCGCGCCGCCGCGGCGGCGCTCGCGGCGGTCGGCTGAGCGCGGCGCTCCCGCGCAGCGCCTGAACGCGGGCCGGGCAGGGGTGCGAGCGTCGGCACCATCTCCTCCTCCGGCTGGCGGGCTCGGCCTCCGGGGGAGAGGCGACGGGGCGGCGAGCGCCCGGCACCAGGGCCGCGGCGGCGTCGAGCCAGCCCCGACCCCGACCCTGCCTGCGCGGCGACCGCGACCGCGGACTACCATCGTCGGGCCGCTGAAGATCGTTCCGATCCCCGAGGAGGGCCCGTGTCCGCGACCGAGATCCTGCCCGCCGTCTCCGAGCGGCTGGCCGGCGAGCAGCTGCTGCTGATCGACGGCCAGCGCGTCCCGGCGGCCGATGGCCGCACGTTCGAGACGACCGACCCGGCGACCGGCGAGACGCTCGCGACGGTCGCGTGGGCGGGCGCGCCGACGTCGACGCCGCGGTCGAGGCCGCGCGGCGCGCGTTCGCGCCGGGCAGCGACTGGCGCAAGCTCTCCGCCGCCGAGCGCGGCCGCAGGATCTGGGCGCTCGCCGACCTGCTCGAGCGCAACGCCGCCGACCTGGCGCAGCTCGAGTCGCTCGACAACGGCAAGCCCGCGAAGTTCGCGAAGATCGTCGACGTCAACCAGGCGGTCGCGCACCTGCGCTACTTCGCCGGCTGGCCGACGAAGATCGAGGGCGCGACGCTCCCGGTCGCGATCCCGAGCTCGTTCGTCTACACGCAGCGCGAGCCGGTCGGGGTCTGCGCCCAGATCGTGCCGTGGAACTTCCCGCTGCTGATGGCGACGTGGAAGATCGCGCCGGCGCTCGCGGCGGGCTGCACGGTCGTCCTGAAGCCGGCCGAGCAGACGCCGCTCTCGGCGCTCTGGCTCGGCGAGCTCGCGCTCGAGGCGGGCATCCCGGCCGGCGTGCTGAACGTCCTCCCCGGCGACGGCTCGACCGGCGCGCTGCTCGTCGAGCACCCGGGCGTCGACAAGGTCGCCTTCACCGGCTCGACCGCGGTCGGCCGCGAGATCGGCTCGCGCGCCGGCAAGCTGCTCAAGCGCGTGACGCTCGAGCTGGGCGGCAAGTCGCCGAACATCGTCCTCCCCGACGCCGACATCAAGGCGGCGGTGAAGGGCGCCTTCACCGGCATCTACTTCAACAGCGGCCAGGCGTGCAACGCGGCGTCGCGCCTGCTCGTGGCGCGCGACCGCTTCGACGAGGTCGTCGACGCCCTCGCCGAGCAGGCGCGCAAGACGGTGCCGGGCCCCGGGCTCGACCCGGCGACGTTCGTCGGGCCGCTCGTCTCCTCCGAGCAGCACGCGCGCGTGAGCGGCTACATCGAGGCCGGCCGCACGGAGGCCGAGCTGATCGCCGGCGGCGGCACCGACTCCGAGCGCGGGTACTTCGTCGAGCCGACGCTCTTCGTCAGCCAGGACGACCAGGCGTCGATCGTCCGCGAGGAGATCTTCGGCCCGGTCCTCGTCGCCCAGGCGTACGACGAGCTGGAGGAGGTCGCGGCGCGCGCGAACGCGGGCGAGTACGGCCTCGCCGCGGGCGTCTGGACGCGCGACGTCTCGAACGCCCACCGGCTCGCCTCGCTGCTCCAGGCGGGCTCCGTCTACGTCAACTGCTGGGGCATCGGCGACCCGTCGGCGCCCTTCGGTGGCGTGAAGGCGTCAGGGATCGGCCGCGAGCACGGCGCCCAGGGCCTCGACGCGTACCTCGAGACGAAGTCCGTCTTCGTCCAGCTCTGAGCCGCCCGGCCAGCCCGCCGCGCAGCGTCGCGCGGCGGGTGCGGCCGGGTGGACCGCGTCGCTACGATCGGCGGCATGAGCACCGCCGAGGGCGCGCGCACGTTCCGGGTCGCCGGGGACGCCTACGACCGCTTCATGGGCCGCTACTCGCGCCCGCTCGCGCGGCTGTTCGCCGACGCCGCCGACGTGCGGCCGGGTCAGAGGGCGCTCGACGTCGGCTGCGGCCCGGGGGCGCTCACGAGCGAGCTCGTCGCGCGGCTCGGCGCCGACGCGGTCGCCTCCGTCGACCCATCGGAGCCCTTCGTCACGGCGTGCGCGGAGCGCCACCCCGGCGTGGACGTCCGCGTCGGCCGCTCGGAGGAGCTCCCGTACGCCGACGCGAGCTTCGACCGCGTGCTCTGCCAGCTCGTCCTTCGCTTCGTCAGCGACGCGCCGCGGGCGGTCGCCGAGCAGCGCCGCGTGGGCAGGCCGGGCGGCCTCGTCGGCGCCTGCGTCTGGGACTCGACGAGCGGGATGGAGATGCTCGACGCGTTCTGGCAGGCCGCGCGCGTCGTGTCCTCCTCGGCGACGAGCGACGACCTGCTCCTCGGCGGGCCCGGCGAGATCGTCGCCCTGCTCGAGGCGGCCGGTCTCGAGGACGTCGTCGAGTCGGAGCTCCGCGTCGAGTCGACCTACACCGACTTCGACGAGCTCTGGGACGCCTTCCTGCTCGGGGTCGGCCCCGCCGGCTCGCTGGCCCTGGGCCTAGACGACGAGCGGCGGGAGCGGCTCCGCCAGGAGCTGCTGCTGCGCATCGGGTCGCCGGTGGGATCGTTCACCCTGCGCGGCATGGCCCGCTGCGCGGTCGGCCGCGTCCACTAGCGGGGCCGGGGCGGGCGTGGTGCAGATGCTCGTGCCGGCGGGCCAGCGAGACGCGGTCGTGCCCGCCGTCCTCCGGTGGCGATGAGCGAGCCGGGGCAGCAGCCCACGGCCCCGCGGGCGCGCCCGCAGCTGCGGCACGCCAGGCCCGGCGACGAGGCGGCGCTCGTCCGGATCCTGCGGACGAGGACGCTCGCCTACCTCGCCTGGCGCTTCCGCGACGCCCCCGAGCCCGTGGTCCAGCTCGTCCTCGAGGCGGACGGACGCATCGTCGGGTTCATGGCGCACGTCGGCTTCTCGACCTGGGTCGACGGCGAGCGAGTGCTGCTCGGGCAGGGCGGCGACACCACGGTCGAGAAGGGCCATCAGGGCCCGTTCGGGATGAAGCAGCTCGTGCACGGGTTCCTCGGCGGCGAGCACCCGTACGCGCTGCGGATGAACTTCCCGACCGAGCGCGCCGCCGTGCTGATGGAGCGGTTCGGCGGCGGCAGCGTGATTGGCAGGATCCCGCGCTTCGCGCGCGGCGGTCGCGGGGCGGGCATCGGCAACCCCGTGCTGCGGGCGCTGGTCGGCAGGGCGAGCGACCTGGCGTCGGCGGCCGTGGCCGCGCCGCCCTCCCGTCTGCGGGCCGAACGCATCGACGACCCCGGCGTGGAGGTCGACGAGCTGGCGGACGCCTCGCGCCACGTCGCCCGCTGCATCCGCGTGCGCGACGCGCGCTACCTCCGCTGGCGCTGGCTCGACCCGCGCAGCGGCGACTGGGAGCTCCGGGGCGTGCGCGACCGACGGGGCCGGCTGCGCGGGTGGGCCGTGATCGGCGAGGACCCGTGGGCGCCCGGGTTCGGCATGGTCGCCGACCTGCTCGCGCCGGACGCGGCAGCGCTGCGCGCCCTGCTGCGCGACGCGCACCGGCAGCTGGCCGCCCGGGGGCTGCCGCGCGTCGTCGTGCCGCTGCACGACCCCCGCCCGTGGGCGGCGCGCGCGATCCGCTCGGCCGGCTTCCTGCCCTCGGGGGAGGGGACGCGCGTCACCTGCAAGGTGCTCGACGAGCGCCTCGGCAGCGCGCCCGAGTCGTGGTCGTCCTGGTACCTGACGAGCGGCGACCACGAGTAGGCGCGGGGCTCACCGCCGGGTGCGGGCCAGGGCCTCCCGTGCGCCGAGAGCCGCGCGGAGCGCGAGCTGCCGGCGGCGGTTCGCGCCGACGATCAGGTGGTCGTGCGTCTCCGGCAGCGGATCGTGCCGCCGCTTGGGGCCGCCCGGCTCGCCCGCGCCGAGGCCGAGGTCGAGCACCCGGGCGCCGGCTGCCGTCATCTCCTCGACGAGCCCGAGCAGCAGCACGTGCCCGAGCCCGCGCACCGTGCTCCCGCGCGGCACGGCGGGCGTGTGGGCGACCGCCCCGCCGCCGACGACGAACGCGAGCTCGGCGCCGACCGGCTCGCCGTTCTCGCAGACCTCGACGATCCGGGCGCAGCCCAGCCCGGCCAGCTCCAGCACGGCGCGGCGGTACCAGTCGCGCTGGCCCTCCGTGGCCGAGTAGCGGGCCTCCTCGGCCGGATCGTCCTCCCACCGCCGCCGGTGGAGCGCCATGTGCCACTCGAGCGCCGGCGCGATCTCGTCCGGCTCCCGTGCGACCCGCACCCCGACCTCGACCCCGGCTCGCGCGGCCCGGCGCACCTCCTGGCCGACCGCGGTGCGAACGGTCGCGAGCCGGGCCGCCGGCAGCGGCAGCACCCAGCCGCGTGCGCCCGACCCGACCCTCGTCGCCCACGGCGCGACGCCGGCGAGCGCGAGCGAGAGCGGGCCGCCGCTCACGACGGGCAGCGACAGCCCGTCGACCTCGCCGAGGACGGCGCGCGCCAGCGACCGGCCCGCCTCCGGACGATCCGGCAGGACGAGCGCGTCGGGCGCGTACCACTGCGCGGGCGGCCCGAGCCAGCGCGCGATCGACGGGCCGAGCCGCCCCGCCGGGCGGTGGACGGCGAAGGCGCCGGCCGCGAGCAGCGTGCCGTCCTCCTCGACGGTCACGACGAGGGGCTCCCCGTCGTCCCAGTCGGCCAGCCGCGTCAGCCACACGGCCGTCTGGCAGGGGTTCGGCCGGAGCTGCGCGCGCACGAGCCCGTCCCAGCGGGCGTCGATCCCGGCGAGCGCGCCGTCACCGCGGTGGACGGTTGCGGTGGGCGCCGCGTCCGGCCGGGCCCGGCCGGACGGGCGGATCCGCCCGACGACGGCCCGGGCGGCGCGCTCGAGCGGGTGGCGCAGCTCGTGGGCGAGCACGCGCGTCGGGCGCGCGCCGCAGCTCTCCTTGAACGCCACGACGCCCGCGAGGCCGCCGCTGCCGTTCATGTCGTAGACGAGCACGCCGTCCGCCGCGAGCGCGCCGACCACCTCCCACTCGAGCAGGTTCGTCGTCCCGGGCGGCGCGATGTCGCGGTCGGTCGCGCCGTGCCAGCAGATCGAGTGCGTCCCGTGGACGAGGACGAGGTCGCCGGCGCAGATCCGGCCCTCGTGCTCGGCCACGAAGAGGCGGACGCCCTCCTGCGGCTCGCCCGCGAGCAGCTCGAAGAGCCGCTCGTCGTAGACGCGCAGCGGCGTCGTCCAGCGCCGCACCGTGTCGAGGTAGACGCGGGCGTACGCGGCCCAGTCCTCCTGGGACGTCGCGCGCCGGATGGTGACGCCGAGCGACGCGGCCCGCCGGGCGCTCCCGCGGGCGGAGGAGCGGAAGCGCTTCCGCGCCGCCTCGGCGCCCTCGGTGAGGTCGACGACGTGCGTCGACTCGATCCGGCAGCCGCGCGACACGACCTGGTGCAGGTCGGCGTCGGCGGCGCCGACGCGCCAGAGCAGCGGCCGCCGGTCGACGAGCCAGCGCGCCACGGCCAGCCGCTGCTCCCAGTCGAGGGGCGCCTCGCCGCAGAACCCGCCGGCGCAGCTCTCGGGCGAGAGCACGAGCCGCCGCAGCCCCGGCAGGCGCGTCGGCTCGCTGGTCGACCCGATGACGGCCGCGGCGCCGTCGGTCAGCTCCACCCGCAGGGGGGCGAGCTCGAGCGGGCTGTCCCCGTAGCGCTCCCACAGGCGCGCCCAGGCGGGGCCGTGGAAGTACGACGCCCCCGTCGCGGCATGCGCGCGCTCCCACTCCTCGAGCGTCGCCGGCCGCACGGACGCGACGGTCGCGGGCACCGCCCGCTGTCGCCTGCCGCCCCGCATGGAGCCGCATTCTGCCTGTCCGGGGCCGTCGGGTGCCCCGGGGGCGGTCGGACCGGCCGATGGCGGACGGACGGCCGAGCGGTGGCCGGGTGTGAAGTGCGCGCGCCGCCGGTCGATCACACGGCGTGCCCGGGCAGGCGCCCGGGCGGGTGCTCGCCATGCGGTCGCGGATGCGGACAGCCGCCATTCTCCTGCTCCTCGCCGGCCTGTCGCTGCCGGTCGCGTCGGCGCGGGCCGAGGCGGGCCCGGCCGCCGCCGAGCAGCCGCCGCGCACGGAGCCTGCGCGGGCGTGCGGACGCGGCAGCACGCCCGCGGTCGTCGGCGGCCGCCTGCGCTGCCTGCGCGCCGGCACCCGCTGCGACGCCCGCTACGAGGCCGACTACCGCCGGTACCGCTTCACCTGCGCCAAGGGCGTGCTCCGGCGCCGCTGAGCCCTGGCTCACGCGGCCTCGCGGCGGCTGCGCAGGGCGTCGCGCAGGTCGACGAGCGCGAACAGCCGGTCGGGCGTGGGCTGGCGCCGCGCGACCTCCGGCAGGGCAGCGACGACGACCGCGGCAGCTGCCTCGTCGAGGGCGACGCTCGTCCCGTCGCGCAGCGACTGGAGGAGCAGCCGGGCGGCTCGACCGCCGTCCGCGCCGCGCTCGAGCAGCTCGAGGGACAGGTCGACCGTCGCCTCCCGCGGCAGGGAGATCGGGCCGAGGCCGGTGTCCACACGTGCTCGCCGCACGGGTCCTCGCCCCGACCGTACGCCCCGGGTCGGACGGGCCGGCTCGCCGGGCGTCGCGCGGCGGCCGGCCCGTCCGGGATCGCTACGCGGCGCCGGCGAGCCTCGACTCGGCGGCGAGCCAGTTCTGCTCCGGCGTGCGCGACCCGTCCGCGAGCCACAGCTCGTAGGCGAGCCGGGCGATCTCGTCGTGCGGCGGCGCCGCGGGCGGTGCCTCCACTGCGGCCTTCCGCCGCCGCGTCGTCGCCGGCTTCGGCGCCTTCGGCGCCGCCTCGGCCTTCCTCGGGCTCCGGGCCATGCTGCTCTCCTCCCTCGACGATCGTGGTCGGGAGGACCTACGAGGGGAACGCGCGGGCTCCTGCGGTCGTCACCGGATCGACACCGCCGCCGCGCCGACGCGCCCCGCGTCCGGCGGCACGGGCCTGCTACCAATGGTGGTCGAGCTGGGGGACGTGCGGTGACCACCTGATGGGAGGCTGCGATGACCTTGCCGATCGGTGCAGAGGCCCCGGACTTCGAGGCCGACACGACCGAGGGGCGGATCCGGTTCCACGACTGGATCGGCGATGCGTGGGCGGTGCTCTTCTCGCACCCGAAGGACTTCACGCCCGTGTGCACCACCGAGCTCGGCTACATGGCGCGGGCGAAGCCGGAGTTCGACCGGCGCGGCGTGAAGATCATCGGCCTCTCGGTCGACCCGCTCGGGCGGCACGAGGAGTGGGCGAAGGACATCGAGGAGACGCAGGGCGCGGCCCCCAACTACCCGATCATCGCCGACGCCGACTTCAACGTCTCGAAGCTCTACGGGATGCTGCCGGCGAGCGTCTCCGGCGACCCGACCGAGCGGACGCCGGCCGACAACCAGACCGTCCGCAACGTCTACGTGATCGGGCCGGACAAGAGGATCAAGCTCGTCCTCGTCTACCCGATGACGACCGGCCGCAACTTCGACGAGGTGCTGCGCGTGATCGACTCGCTGCAGCTGACGGCCAGGCACAAGGTCGCGACGCCGGTGAACTGGCAGCACGGCGACGACGTCATCATCGCCGGCTCGGTCTCGAACGACGAGGCGCGGCAGATCTGGCCGGACGGGTGGGAGGAGCCGAAGCCGTACATCCGCATCGTCCCCGACCCGACGGCCTCGTAGGCCGGGCGCGGGCCCGAGCGGCGGCGCCGTCGCGGCGCCGCCGCTCGCCGCGTCGGGAGCGCGGTAGGGTGCCGCGACCGGACCGCGGCTGAAAGGCAGGGCACCTCGTGGCGAACCGCATCGGCGTCGACGTCGGCGGCACCTTCACCGATCTCGTCCTCGTCGACGACGCGAGCGGCGCCGTCACCGTCGGCAAGCAGCTCTCGACGCCCGAGGCGCCCGAGCAGGCCGTGCTCGCCGTCGTCGACGAGGTGGTCGGCCGCGAGCGGCTCGCCGGCTGCCGGCTGTTCCTGCACGGGACGACCGTCGCGCTGAACGCGCTGCTCGAGCGCAAGGGCGCGCGCGTCGGGCTGCTCGCGACGGACGGCTTCCGCGACGTGCTCGAGAAGCGCCGCTCGAACTACGGCGAGGAGTGGAGCCCGACCTGGCATCCCGGTCCGCCGCTCGTGCCCCGTCGGCACCGGCTGCCGGTGCGCGAGCGCATCGCCGCGGACGGCTCGGTGGTCGCCGCGCTCGAGGCCGAGGACGTCCGCGCCGCGGTCGCCGAGCTGATCGGCGAGGGGATCGAGTGCATCGCGATCGCCTTCCTCAACGCCTACGCGAACCCGGCGCACGAGCTGGCCGCCGAGGCCGTCGTCCGCGAGACCGGCTTCGCCGGGCCGGTCGTGCTCTCGCACCGCATCTCCGGCGAGTACCGGGAGTTCGAGCGGACGGCGACGACCGTCGTCGACGCGTACATCCGCCCGCGCGTCTCCGGCTACCTCGACCGGCTCGAGGCCGGCCTGCGCGAGCGCGGCTGCACGGGCGAGCTGCTGCTGACGCGGTCGGGCGGCGGCGCGCTGACGTTCGCCGAGGCCCGTCAGCGGCCGTTCGAGCTGATCATGTCCGGCCCGGTCGGCGGGGCGATGGGCGCGAGCCGACTGGCCGACGCGCTCGGCGCGCGCTCGGTCGTCGCCGCCGACGTCGGCGGGACGAGCTTCGACACCTGCCTGATCACCGACGGCGCGCCCGGGATGCTCTTCGAGGGCGAGATCCTCGGGCTGCCGATCCAGGCGCCCTGGGTCGACGTCCGCTCGATCGGCGCGGGCGGCGGCTCGATCGCCTGGGTCGACCAGGGCGGCCTGCTGCTGGTCGGCCCGCACAGCGCCGGCTCGCGGCCGGGCCCGGCCGCCTACGGCCGCGGCGGCGAGCAGCCGACCGTGACGGACGCGGCCGTCGTGCTCGGCCTGCTCGCGGACGCGACGATGGCCGGCGACCTCGCCCTCGACGCCGTCCGCGCCCGCGCGGCGTTCGAGCCGCTCGCCGTGCGGCTCGGGCTCCCGGTCGAGCAGCTCGCGCGCGGCGCGCTCGTGATCGCCGCGTCGATGATGGCCGGGACGATCAAGACGATCACGCTCGAGCGCGGCATCGACCCGCGCGAGGGGACGCTGATGCTCTTCGGCGGCGCCGGCGGGATCTTCGCGAGCCTGCTCGCGGAGGAGCTCGGCGTCGAGCAGGTCGCCGTCCCCGCGCACCCGGGCAACTTCTCCGCGCTGGGGCTGCTCGGCGCCGACCTCCTGCGGGGCCGTGCCCGCACGCGCCTGCTCCCGCTCGACGAGGGCGGCCTGGCCGACGCGGCCGAGACGCTCGCGGCGCTGTTCGCCGAGCTCGACCCGCAGGCGGCCGGCGACGGGGGCGTCGAGCCCGTGCGCGAGGCCGCGCTCGACCTGCGCTTCGCCGGCCAGGAGCACACGCTGACGATCCCGGTCTCGCTGGGCGGCGCGGGGATCGTGGACGGGCCGGCGGCCCTCGCGGGCGCCTTCGCCTCCCTCTACGACGCCACCTTCGGGCACGTCCTCGACGCGCCCGTCCAGGTCGTCACGATGCGGGCGAGCCTGCGCGAGCCGATCGAGCCGCCCGCGCTGGGCGCCGCGGCGGGCGAGCGGCCGGCGCGTGGCGAGGCGACCGTCCGCGCCTACTCGTTCGCGCGCGACGCGTGGCTGCCCTTCGCGGTCGTCCACCGCGACGCGCTCGCGCCCGGCGACCTGCTCCCCGGCCCGGCGATCGTCGTCGAGCCGACCTCCACCACGTACGTCGACGCGGGCTTCGCCGCCCGGGCCGACGCGACCGGCGCCCTGCTGATCCGGAAGGACGCGCGATGACGCAGACCGATCCCGCCGCGACCGTGCTCACGCGCGCCGCGCGCGAGCTGCCCCCGGCCGGCCCCGACGTCGACCCGATCCTGACCGAGGTCGTCCGCCAGGGCCTGAACGCCGCCGCGCTGCAGATGCGCCAGGCGTTCGTCCGCACGTCGTTCAGCCCGATCATCTACGAGGTCTACGACTTCGCCTGCGCGATCTACGACGCCGAGTACCGCCTGCTCTCGCAGGCGCTCGGCCTGCAGCACTTCATGGGCCGGCTCAGCTTCTGCGTCGCGCTCGCGGTCGAGGCCGTCGGCGGCGTCGAGCGGCTCGAGGAGGGCGACGTCCTCCTCTACAACGTCCCCTACGGCACGGGGGCGCACGCGCAGGACGCGGCGATCGTCATGCCGGTCTTCCACGACGGCGCGGTCGTCGGCTACACGGCGATCAAGGCCCACTGGCTCGACATCGGCGGCAAGGACCCGTACTCGACGGACACCGTCGACGTCTTCCAGGAGGGGACGATCTTCCCGGGCGTGAAGCTCGTCCGGGCGGGCGTCGTCTGCGACGACATCCTGCGCATCGTGACCGCGAACTCGCGCGTGCCGGACGCGGTCGCGGGGGACCTGCAGGCGGAGATCGTCGGCGTCCGCACCGGGGCGCAGGCGCTCGTCGAACTGCTCGACAAGCACGGGCCCGAGCGGTTCTGGGCCTGCGTCGCGCGGATGTTCGCCCACGGCGAGAGCACCGTCCGCTCCTACTTCGAGCAGATCCCGGACGGGACGTACACCGCCTGGGGCGAGATGGACGACAACGGCGTCGAGACCGACCCGATCCCGTTCCGCGTCTCGATGACGGTGCAGGGCTCGGACGTGACCGTCGACTTCTCGGAGGCGCCCGGGATGCAGGCCGGCCCGGTCAACTGCCCGCTCCCCGCGACCATCGCCGCGACGCGCGTCGCGATCATGATGCTCGCCGGCGGCGGCGAGGCGCCGAACGAGGGCTACTTCGCGCCGGTCTCGATCCTCACCCGGCCCGGCTCGATGTTCCACGCGCAGTGGCCCGCGCCGTGCTTCCTCTACGGCTGGCCGGCGATCCAGGCGATCGAGGTGATCTTCCACGCGATCGCCGACGCGCGCCCGCAGGGCGTCCCGGCGAGCAGCGGCGGCTGCGTCTGCGGCCTCGTCTGGTGGGGCGTCCGCGAGGAGACGGGCGAGCCGTGGGCCGACGGCGCGCCGCAGCCGATCGGCGCCGGCGCCCATCCCGACGGCGACGGCGCGAGCGCGCTCATGCACATCGCGCAGACCGCCGCCCGCACCGCGCCCGTCGAGGTCTTCGAGGCGCGCTTCCCGCTGCGGATCGCCCGCGCCGACCTCGCCTGCGACTCGGGCGGGCCGGGCCGCAACCGCGGCGGGCTCGGCGTCGACATGGACGTCGTGGCGCTCGAGGACTGCTGGCTTACCACCGTGGTCGAGCGGACGCGCAACGCGCCCTGGGGGCTCGCCGGCGGCGGCGAGGCCCGGCCCAACGGCTCGACCCTGCGCCGGCCGGACGGGAGCGTCGAGCGCCTGGGCAAGAAGACGCGCGTGCGGATCCCCCGCGGGTCCGTGCTCGAGCTGCGCACGGGAGGCGGCGGCGGCTTCGGGCCGGCGGCCGAGCGGGACGTCGACGCCGTCCGGGCGGACGTCCGGGACGGCTACGTCAGCGAGGCCCGCGCGCGCCTCGACTACCCGCACGCCTTCTGACCGGGCGAGACCGTCCGACAGAGCGATGGTGACCCGCGCGCGATCGGTACGGGTCACCATCTGCCCTGCGATGCCCGCGTCCTTCTGCCCAGGGACGCGAGCCACCTCACGCTGCCCGGTCCCGCGCGGCGGGTCAATGGAGCGGATGACCCACCTCTCGCCGCCGGGCGGCCGACCCGCCCCGGCGGCGGGCCGGCCGGACGCCGCCTAGACGGTGAAGCCAGCGACGAGTCGGTCGAGCTCCGCCGCGAGGGCGGCCAGCTCCTGGCTCGAGGCGGAGACCTGCTGCGTCGACGCGCTCGACTGCTGGGCCGACGCCGAGACCTGCTCGGTCGCGGCGCTCGCCTGTGCGGCGACGGAGACGACCTCGCCGGTCGCGTCCCCGATCCGGCCGATGCAGCCGTCGACGCCGGCGATGCTGCCCGCGAGGCCCTCGAACGCCTCGCGCGTCCTGGCGACGGTCGAGGCCGCCGTCTCGGCGAGCTTGCGCACCTCCTCGGCGACGACTGCGAAGCCACGCCCCTGCTCGCCCGCGCGCGCCGCCTCGATCGCGGCGTTGAGCGCGAGCAGGTTCGTCTGGTCGGCGATGCTGGCGATCTGCCCGGTCAGCGACACTCCCTCGCCGGCGAGCTCGCGGGCGCGCTCCGCGAGGGCGACCGCCTCGTCCGTCACGTCGCGCGTCGCCTCGATCATCCCGAGCTGCCGCTGCGCCCCGGCCGCGAGGTCGGTTGCGGCGCGGGCGATCTCCTCGATGGCGCGGCCCGACTGCTCGGACGTGGCCGCCATCTCCTCGGCCGAGGTGGCGACGCGCGCGGACGTGTCGGCGATCTGCGCGATCATCGTGCCGACCTGGCCGCGCATCGTGTTGTAGCTCGCCAGGCCAGCCTGGGCCTTTCCGAGCATCTCGTTGAAGATGCCTCCGAGCTCGCCGAGGCTCCGGCCGGGCGCGGCCGCGAGCGGCGTCGTGACGGGCTCGGCGGACACCGTCAGGTCGCCGCGCGTCATCGCGTCGAGCCCGCTCCCGAGCCCGGTGAGGCAGTGGCCGCTCAGGCTCGCGAGGCGCTGCTGGAGGCCGTCGAGGCACGAGTCGTCGCCGAGCGCGCGCCGCAGCTGCGCCCGCACGACCTCGTAGCCTTCGAGCGCGGCCTGCGCCTTCGCGAGCATCGCGTTGAACACCTCGACCAGGCCGCGCTCGGCGTCGTCCGCGCCCGCCGGGTCGATCGGCCGCGTCGCGGGCTGCACGGTGACGGTCAGGTCCCCGCGTCCCATCGCGGCCAGTCCGTCGAGCAGCCCGGCGAGGCAGTGCCCCTCGAGGCTGCGCAGCCTCGACTCGAGCTCCTGGAGCGTCGCCGAGGAGCGCTTCCGTCCTACCATCGATCGATCCTCCTCCCAGTCCAACGATCGCGCGATCCGACATGCGCTCGCTGGCCGGGCAGAGGCCCACGGTGCATCCCGTACGTCGGACGCGGGGACGCGATCTTGAGGGCGGCCGCGTCAGCGGGGCAGCCGCGACGGACTCGATCGGGTGCTCCTGCCTCACCGCCCGGGACCGCCCCGCACGCGCCGCCCCGGACTCAATCGCCGCAGGCCGCGGCCGTTCTAGGGGATGGGGAGCGAGGACGAGCGGAGGCAGTCGAGGTTGAGCACGGTCGAGGATCGCGAGGCCATCCGGGCGCATCTGGTCGAGCGCCTGCGCGAGCGCCTGGTCCTGCAGGTGATCGCCATGCCGCAGAGCGACCCCCTCGCGCTCGGGCGCGTGCGCGACGTCTGCGACGACCAGGAGGCCCCGCTCGACGAGGTCGCCCACGCGGTCGCCGGCAACCCCGGTCTCGCGGCGCTCCTCCTGCGACTCGCGAACTCGGCCGCGTTCGCCGGGACGACGCAGATCCACGACCTCTCGTCTGCCGTCGTGCGCCTCGGCCGGGCGATGGTGCGCAGCCTGACGTTCGTGCTGCCCGCGATGGACCTGCTCCGCGCCCCCGACGACGGCCTGCGCGAGGCCCGTGTCCGCCTGCAGCGGCACGCGATCCGCGTCGGCCTCGTGGCCCGCGCGCTCACGCGCGACGAGAAGGCCGCCGACGCCGCGCTCGCCGCCGGGATCCTGCACGACCTCGGCATGAGCGCGCTCTCGGTCCACGCCCCGATCGGCTTCCGCCGCGTCGTCGAGGGCGTCGAGGCGGGCGGCGACCTGCTCGAGCTCGAGCGGCGGATCTTCGGCTTCGACCACACGGAGTTCGGCTACGCGCTCGCCCTCGCCTGGTCGTACCCGGGGCCGCTCGCCGGCGTGATCCGCGACCACGAGCTGGACGAGCCGCCCGACGTCCTGACCGCGACGGTCCGCGTCGCTGACGCCCTCGTCTGCGAGCACGGCGAGGGCGTCGAGTCGCCCGGCCACGACCTCGGGCCCGCCCTCGCGCTGCTCGGGATCACGCGGGCGGAGGCGGACGAGGCCGCAGGGGCGACCCTCGAGGCGGCGCGGGGCGGCGGCTCGGCCCCGACGCTGATCGCGCTCCTCGACGACCTCTGAGCCGGCAGCCGCCGCCTCGGGCGTCGCCGTGGCGGCAGAGCCCGATCCCGCGCTCGGTCACCGCCCGGCGGCTCGGCGCGCTGTTCGCGAGCTGGCGTGGTCGGCGCACGTCGGTCGGCCTGCAGCGCGTCGCCGGCGACCTCCTCGAGCCGGCCGTCCGGCGCGGGGACCGCGCGTGGCCCCTCCCCGCCAATACGATCGCCCGGAGCCCGCCACGGGCGGCGGGCGCGCACCCGAACGCGATCGAGGAAGGAGCGACACCGTGTCCGTGACCGTGTTCATCACCTACGACCTGGCACCCGGCGTGACGAAGGAGCGCTACTGGCAGTGGTCGCGCGAGACCGACCAGCCGCTCGCCTCCCGCCAGCCCGGCGTCCTCTCGTACGAGATCGTCTGGGTCGACGGCGTCGGCACGGGCGACTCGCCGGGCCAGGTGGTCGAGGTGATCGAGGCCGAGAGCTGGGAGGCCTGGCAGAAGGTGAACGAGTACCCGGAGATGCGCGAGGCGGTCGCGTCCTTCTTCGAGATCGCGCAGGAGGGCTCGATCCGCGTCTTCTACGGCACGAGGATCGAGCCGTAGTCGACCGGCCCGGCCCCGCGCGGACGCTCCCCGTCAGTCACCCGCGCGGACCGCGACGACGCTGACCTCGGTCGCGTGCACGCACGTGCTCCGGCCGAGGTCGCTCGTCTCGCTCGCGACCAGCGCGTTCACGTTCGCGCGCTCCTCGTCGAAGCGCGGCCAGCGGCCCTTCGGCATCGACGCGACCCCGGGCTGCAGGTCCTCGTCGAGCGCGACCTCGGCGGTGAGCGCGCCCGTCTCGCTCTCGACCCGGACGAGCGCGCCCGCGGCGAGGCCGCGGTCGAGGGCGTCGGCGGGGTGGAGCCGGACGGTCGGCGGGCCGAGCTTGCGGCGGAGCTTCGGCTCGTTCGCGAAGGTCGTGTTCATCGCCCAGGGCGAGGCGGGTGAGAGCAGCCGCAGCCGGCCCGCGGCCGGCCGGGGGTCGGCGAGGGGCAGCGGCGTGCGCGGCTGGCCGAGCCGCTCGGCCTCGTCGGAGGCGAGCTCCACCCGGCCGCTCGGCGTCGGGACGCGCCCGTCGGCGAGCTGGAGCACCGGCTCCTCCGCCACCCAGACCGTGCCGCGCGCGCACAGCTGCTCCCAGCCGACGTCGACGGCGGCGCGCGCGAGCAGGGTGTCGATCACGGCCCGGTCGGGCTCGTGGAGCTCGGGCTGCTCGTAGCCGAGCGCGCCGGCGAGCCGGCGGAACACCTCCGTGTTCGGGAGCGCCTCGCCCGGCGGCTCGACCGCCGTGACCTGCGCCGAGAGCGAGAGGTCGAAGTAGGAGGCGACGAGGTCGTCGCACTCGAGGAAGCTCGCGGCCGGGAGGACGACGTCGGCGAAGTCGGCCGTGTCCGTCTGGAACAGGTCGACCACCACGGTGAAGAGATCCTCCCGCCCGAGCGCCTCGCGCAGGCGCCGCTGGTCGGGGTTCGACGCGGCCGGGTTCGTGTTCCAGACGAGCAGCGCCCGTGCGCGGGCCGGGTCGGCGAGGTGGTCGGCGAGCTCCATGTGCCCGATCGTCGGCGGGTCGGGCGCGAGGTGGGTCGCCTCCAGGTAGTCGTCGTCGATGCCGCGCGAGCCGCGGCCGTTCAGGTAGAGCCAGCCGGCACCCGGCTTGCCGACGTTGCCGGTGAGCGCGGGAAGCATCGAGACGGCGCGGACGACGTTGCCGCCGCGCGGCTGGCGCTGGAGGCCCTGGCCGATCCAGAGCAGCGACGGCCCGGCGCCGTAGAGGTGCGCGGCCGCCTCGATCAGCGCGGCCGGCACGCCGGTCGCGCGCTCGCCGTCGGCGACGGTGAACGCGGCGACGTGCGGCTCGAGCTCCTCCCAGCCGAGCGTGCGGGCGGCGAGAAAGGCCTCGTCGAGCAGCCCGTCGCGGCGCAGGACGTGCGCGAGCGCGAACGCGAGCGCGGCGTCGCTGCCGGGGAACGGCTGCAGGTGGAGGTCGGCGCGCGCGGCGGTCGGCGTGCGGATCGGGTCGACCACGACGACGGGGCCCGCGGCCTCGGGCAGCCAGTGCTCGTCCGCGTGCGGCGCCGTCGCCGACGGGTTCGCCCCCCACACGAGCACGCAGCGCGTGTCGCGCGCCGTGCGCGGGTCGAACCCCGTCGTGCTCGAGCCCCAGAGCAGGTCGAGCGCCGCATGGCCGGCGAGGTTGCAGACCGTGTCGGGCTCGACCTCGGTCGCCCCGATCCGGCGCACGAGCCGCAGCGGGAACGAGTACTGGAGCAGCCCGCACGTGCCCGTGTAGTGGACGTTCGTGACCGCGGCGCCGCCGTCGGCCGCGATCACGGCGCCGAGCCGTGCCGCGACGAGCGCGAGCGCCTCGTCCCAGGAGGCGGGCCGGAAGCGGCCCTCGCCCTTCGGGCCGACGCGGACGAGCGGGGTGGCGAGCC
>JAWKJY010000021.1:0-29061 GCA_041393535.1 Thermoleophilia bacterium | reverse complement strand
CCACATCACGGAACGTCACCTTCGGCGAATCAGGCGACATCCGCTTCGCCCGCGACTTCCCGAACGACATCACCTTCGACCCACCACCCTGCATGCGGCTCATCAGGAAGAACCACAGGCCGAGGAAGAGGACGAACGGGAGCAGGTAGAGGAGGAAGCCCCAGGCGGAGGCGCCGCTGCCGGTCGAGTCGAAGTCGACGTCCTGGTCCTGGAGGAGCTTCTGGAACTCGATCTGCGACTGCTCGCTCGGGTAGTTGACCTTGACCTTGCGGTCGTCGGCGAGCGTCGCGTCGATCTCGCGGGCCTTTGGCTTGAAGACGACCTTGTCCACGGCCTGCGGCTGCGTGCGCACGAGCGTGATCAGGTCGCCGTACGTCATCTCGACCCGGTCGCCGTCACGGGGCGAGAGGGCCTGGAAGCCCAGGAACACGACCACCACGATCAGCACGAGCGGCACGATCGGCGTGCGCAGGAAGCGGCTCATCTCGGCACACCATAGCTCCCGGCAGCCGGGTCGGGCAGCGACCGGGCGTGCGGGGCGGGCGGGCAGAGCCGGGCGGTCGGCCGGAGCGGCTCGATGGGCATCCGCCGGAGTTCGACGCGGACGGCCGGCTCCTTCCCGCGGCGCGCACGTCCCGGCCCGACGGGTCGCCGTCCCCCGGGAACGTCGAGGGCCCCGTCTCCGGGGCCCTCGTCAGAGCGGATGAAGGGACTCGAACCCTCGACCTTCTGCATGGCAAGCAGACGCTCTAGCCAACTGAGCTACATCCGCGTGCCCACGCAGTATAGCCCGGCCGGGCCCCGGCGTCGCGCCCAGGCGCTCAGCCGCCGGTGCCGTCGAGCGCCTGGTTGACCAGCCGGTCGGCGAGGACGTTGTGCTCGCGACGGACCGCCGTGTACGTGACGCGGCCGATCGCGCGGGCCCGGCGGGACGCCTCGAGCGAGAGGTCGATCAGCGCCGCGTTCTTCACCTTGTACTCGCCCCGCATCTGCTTGACCATCAGCTCCGAGTCGGAGACGACCTCGAGCTCGGTCACGCCCAGCTCCCGCGCCCGCGCGAGGCCGTTCAGCAGGGCGGTGTACTCCGCGACGTTGGCCTGTCGCGACGCCGATCGCGTGGCCCCGGGCGTCGAGCACCTCGCCGCTCGTCCTCGAGCATGACCAGCTCGCCGCCGGCCCGCTGCCACGCCGTCGGTGAAGAGGCGGGCCCTCACGCGTCCACCAGGGCGTAGACGTCGTAGGCGGGCTCCTCGTACGGGTGCGCCGCGCGCAATGCGGCGACGACCCGGGCTGGCGCTCGGCCGGGAAGACCGTCTCGAGGCGCAGCTCCGCGACGCGCTCCTCGACGCCGGCCCGACCCACCGCGGGGCTCGCGCCCTCGCCGCCGAGGAACGTCCTGGTCCCGGCCGAGTAGAAGGAGCAGCGCTCGTACGCGCCGATCCGCCCGGCGCCCGCGGCGAAGACCGCGTCGCGGACGGCGTCGAGCGCCTCCGCCGGCACGAAGACGACGAGCTTGCGCCGGCCGCCCGCCTCAGACATCGAAGCGCACCCCCTGGGCGAGCGGCAGGTCGCGCGAGTAGTTGACCGTGACGGTGACGCGGCGCATGTACGCCTTCCAGCTGTCCGAGCCGGCCTCCCGGCCGCCGCCCGTCGCCTTCTCGCCGCCGAAGGCCCCGCCGATCTCGGCGCCGCTCGGCCCGACGTTGACGTTCGCGATCCCGCAGTCGGAGCCCACGGCCGAGACGAACGTCTCCGCCTCGCGGACGTCGGTCGTGAAGATGCTCGACGAGAGCCCCTGCGGCACGTCGTTCTGGAGCGCGATCGCCTCGTCCAGCTCGTCGTACCGGAGCGCGTAGAGGATCGGCGCGAAGGTCTCCTCGCGCACGACGTCGGTCTGGCCGGGCATCTCGACGAGCGCCGGCTGGACGTAGAACGCGTCCGGATGGCGGTCGGCGAGCACCTGTCGCCGCCGCCACCTGCCCGCTTCGGGCGCGGGCGGCGGCGAGCGCGGCCTGCATCCGCTCGTGGCTCGCCGCGTCGATCAGCGGGCCGAGCAGCGTGCCCCCCTCGCGCGGGTCGCCGATCGGGACGCTCGCGTACGCGCCGCAGCCCGTCGAGCAGCTCGTCGGCGATCGAGCGGTGGACGATCAGGCGGCGCAGCGTCGTGCAGCGCTGGCCGGCCGTCCCGACGGCGGCGAAGAGGATCGCGCGGCGCGCGAGCTCCAGGTCGGCCGAGGGCGCGACGATCATCGCGTTGTTCCCGCCGAGTCGAGCAGGCTGCGGGCGAAGCGCCCGGACAGCCGCGGCCCGACGGCCTGGCCCATGCGCGTCGAGCCGGTCGCGCTGACGAGCGGCAGCCGCGCGTCGCCGACGAGCGCCTCGCCGACCTCGCGCCCGCCGAGGACGACCTCCGCGAGCCCCTCGGCCGCGGCCGGCTCGACCTCTGCGGCGACGCGGCGCAGCAGCGCCGTGCAGGCGAGCGCGGTCAGCGGCGCCTTCTCCGACGGCTTCCAGACGACGGGGTCGCCGCAGACGAGCGCGATCGCGCTGTTCCACGACCAGACCGCCACCGGGAAGTTGAAGGCGGTGATCACGCCGATCGGGCCCAGCGGGTGCCAGACCTCCATCAGGCGGTGCCCGGGGCGCTCGGAGGCGATCGTCCGACCGTAGAGCTGCCGGGACTGGCCGACCGCGAAGTCGCAGATGTCGATCATCTCCTGCACCTCGCCGAGGCCCTCGGCGGCGATCTTCCCGGTCTCGAGCGTCACGAGCGCTCCGAGCGCCTCCTTGTGCGCGCGCAGCTCCTCGCCCAGGCGGCGGACGAGCTCGCCGCGCCGGGGCGGCGGCACCTCGCGCCAGCGACGGAAGGACGCCTCGGCGCGCCCGACCGCCGCGGCGACGCCGGCGGCGTCGTCCCAGCGGACGGCGCCGATCGGGCTGCCGTCGATCGGCGTCCGGACGACCACGTCGCCGCCCGTCGCGAGCGACGCGTCGAGGCCCATCCGGGCGAACAGCTCCCCTGCCTGCACGCGCACCTCCCGCTCCCGTGGACGGCCCGCGGGCGCGGCCCGCGGCGCAGCGAAGCCTACGCGGGCGGCTACGCGCCGGGCGGGACGTCGGTCGACGGGAACGTGCCGAGCGCCCGCGGGCGGCGCCGGTCGCGCACCTGCCGCTGGCCGCCGGACGCACGCGTCGCGCGCCGGTCGGGGCCGACACGACGGTCGACGATGACCGTGACGTTCGGGTTGTCCCGGTAGCGCTCGACGAGCACGTCGTACAGCTCGTCCTTCAGCTCGGGCGGGACGACGCTGTAGATCACGGTGACCTCCGGGGGCGAGGCTCAGTCGAGCAGGACGGCGTCGGGCACGAGGCGCATCGCCTCGTCGAAGCGGGCGTTCCAGCCGGTGAAGCGCGCGTCGAGGTCCTCGAGCTCGTAGCCGCGCTCGGCCAGCCGGACGGGCTGGCCGGAGCCGAAGACGACGCGGTACTGGTACCACGAGATGTCCCAGGCGATCGTGATCACGACCTCCGGGTTCGTCCCGGAGAGGTGCACGAGGCTCGCCTGCGGGTCGCCGAGCGACTTCGCGATCCCGGCGATCGTCCGCCGGAAGGCGCTCTCGTTGAACAGGTCGGCGGCCTCGACGAGCTCCTGCTCCTCGCTCGACATGCGCCGCACCATCGACTCGGGGAGCGGCGGCGGCAGCGTGGGTGGCGCCGCGGCGGGCACGTCGTCGTCCGCCGCCGTCGGCCGCCGTCCCTCGAGCAGCGTGATCGCGGGGATGCGCAGGCGCCGGCGCCGCACGCCGACGAGAGGCGTGGTCGGCGTGCCCTCCTTCAGCCAGCCGTGCTCGGACGCGACGACCGTGCAGAGCGGGCAGACGTCGACCCAGTCGTCGCCGCCCGGCGAGTAGCGCACGGTGCGCTCGCCCATCAGGAGCGTGCGGCGGCAGACCGCGCAGGTCGGGGAGCCGTCGATGCGCTTGACGTACGCCATCGAGTCGAAGCCTAGGGGAAGCCGGCGCCTCGGCCGGCCCTATGCCTTCGCCTCCTCGCGGTTCCGCCGCGTCTCGTCGATCACCTTCTGCGCGATGTGCGTCGGGACCTCCTCGTAGCGCAGGAACGCCATCGAGTAGTCGCCGCGGCCGCCCGTCAGCGAGGTGAGCGACTGGGAGTAGGTGAGGATCTCGGCCATCGGCACCTCGGCGTGGATCGTCGTCATCCCGCCGACGGGGTCCATCCCGATCAGCCGCCCGCGGCGCGAGTTGAGGTCGCCGTTGACCGCGCCCACGGTCTCGTCGGGGACGGTCGCGTGGACGACCATGATCGGCTCGAGCAGCACGGGGTCGGCCTTCAGGTAGGCCTCCTTGAAGGCCATCGAGCCGGCGATCTTGAACGCCATCTCCGAGGAGTCGACGGTGTGCGTCTGGCCGTCGACGAGGCGGACGACGATCCCCTGGACGGGCGCGCCCGCGAGCGCGCCGGTGCGCAGCGCCTCCTGCACGCCGCGGGCGACCGCGGGCCGGAAGCCCTGCGGGATGACGCCGCCGACGATCTCGTCGCGGAACTCGTAGCCGACGTGGCCCTCGCGCGGCGCGATGATGATGTCGCAGTCGCCGAACTGGCCGCGGCCGCCGGTCTGCTTCTTGTAGCGGTGCCGCGAGCGGGCCTCCTTGCGGATCGTCTCGAGGTAGGGCACGCGCGGCGCGTGCAGGTCGACCTCGACGCCGAAGCGCCGCCGCAGCCGCTCGACCGCGACCTCGACGTGCACCTGGCTCATGCCCGCGAGGAGCTGCTCGCCCGTCTGCTCGTCCCGCGACATCACGAGCGTCGGGTCCTCCTCGTGCAGGCGGCGCAGCGAGTTCGCGACCTTGTCCTCCTCGCCCTTCGCCCTCGGCGTGATCGCGAAGCTCATCAGCCGGGTCGGGAACCCGATCGGCGCTACCTCGACGGCGTGGTCGCCGACCGCGAGCAGGTCGCTCGTCCCCGTCTCCTTCAGCTTCGCGACCGCGCCGATGTCGCCGTCCGCGAGCGCGTCGACGCTCGTGTGATCCTTGCCCTGGAGGACGAGCAGGTGGCCGAGGCGCTCCTTGTGCTTCGTCCGGCCGTTCACGACCTGGGTGTCGCCGCGCAGCGCGCCGCCGACGACCCGGAAGACGTTGATGCGGCCGGCGAACGGGTCGGCGACGGTCTTGAAGACGAAGGCCGCCGGGACGTCGGACTCGATCGGCGGCGGCCGGTCGAGCGGCGAGGGCACGCCCTCGACGAGCAGGTCGAGCAGCGCGTCCGTGCCCGAGTTCTGGGTCGCGGCGCCGCAGGCGACGGGGAAGAGCTCGGCGTTCGAGACGGCGTTCTGCAGCGCCCGGGCGAGCTCGTCGCCGCTGATCTCCTCGCCCTCGAGGAAGCGCTCCATCAGCGCCTCGTCGGTCTCCACGACCGCGTCGATCAGGCTGGCGCGCGCCGCGGCCGCCGCGTCGGCCAGCTCGGCCGGCATCTCGACCGGCGCGCCCTCCTTGCCGCCCGTCGGGCTCGCGTACGCCTTCATGTGGAGCAGGTCGATCGTGCCCTCGTAGTCGTGCTCGTGCCCGATCGGGATCGAGATCGGCACGCAGTGGGTGGAGAGCGTCGACTGGAGCTGCGCGAGCACCGCGTCGAAGTCGGCCCGCTCCCGGTCGAGCATGTTGACGAAGAGGACGCGCGGCAGGCCGAGCGCCTCGGCTCGCTTCCAGTGGCGACCCGTCTGCACCTCGACGCCCGCGACGCCGTTGACGACGATCAGCGCCGCCTCGACGACGCGCATCGCGGCGATCGAGTCCGCGAGGAAGCCCGCGTCGCCCGGCGTGTCGATCAGGTTGAGCTTCCGCCCCTGCCAGGTCGCGTGGCAGACCGACGCCGCCAGGGACATCGTCCGCCTGTGCTCGTCCTCGTCCCAGTCGGAGACGGTCGTGCCCGCCTGCACGGTGCCGAGCCGGTTGATCGCGCCCGTCTGGAACAGCACCGCTTCGACGAGGGATGTCTTCCCCGTCCCGCGATGACCGACGACGGCGACGTTGCGGATCGTTCCCGGATCGACTGCAGGCATGGCGCTCCGGCTCCTCCTGTGAAGATTTTGGGAGCAGGAGTGTAGAGCGGGTCGTGAGCGGTCCTGCCACGCTGCCGGATCGGCGGCCCGCCCGGCGCTCAGCCGCCGGGCTGGCCGCGCCGAGGCGTAGCCCGAGAGCCGGCGCCTTGGAGGCGGAGGATCGCTCGTGGAGCGCACACCCGCGACTCGGTCACGCCGAGCACCTCGCCGATCTCGCGCAGGGTCAGCTCCTCGTAGTAGTAGAGCGTCACGACGAGCTTCTCCCGCTCGGGCAGGCGGGCGATCGCGTCGCCGATCACCTCGCGCACCTCGGTCACCGCCATCTCGTCCTCGGGCGCCGCCGCGCCCGTCCTCGATCGTGTCGATCAGGGCGACCGGGTCGCCGCTGCCGCTCGAGCTCGTCCAGGAGCTCGTCGAGCGCGGCGATCGAGCTGCGCGAGATGTCGAGCAGCGCCTGTCGAGCTCCTCCTCGCTGATCCGGAGCTTCCCGGCGATCTCCTCGTCCGTCGGCGCGCGGGAGAGCTGCGCCTCGAGCTGGGCGATCGCGCGCTCGATGTCGCGCGCGCGCGCTCGGATCGAGCGCGGCACCCAGTCCATCGAGCGCAGCTCGTCGATGATCGCGCCGCGGATGCGCGTCACCGCGTACGTCTCGAACTTGATCTCGCGCGACGGCTCGTAGCGCTCGATCGCGTTGATCAGCCCGAGCAGGCCGTAGGAGACGAGGTCGGCCTCGTCGACGTGCGCCGGGAGCCCGGAGCCGAGGCGGCCGGCCACGTACTTGACGAGCGGCGCGTACGAGAGGATGAGGCGCTCGCGCAGGGCCTTGTCCCCCGTGCGCTTGTACTCGCGCCAGAGGAGCTCCGTGTCCTCGGCCCTGGCCATCCCGAGAGCATAGAGAGGCGGCCGGCCGCGAGGCCGTCAGCGCTTCAGCGAGCGGTACGTCAGCTCGCCCATCCAGACGGCGAGGGCGGCGGCTGCGGCGAGCACGATCCACTGCCGCGCCGTGCCGGCCCAGACAGCCACACCGGCGAAGCCGACGGCGATCAGGGCGAAGAGCGCCCAGAGGGCGCCGCGGCGAGGCCCGGCCATGGACGGAGTCTACGAGGCGGCGGCCGGGCCCGGTCCCGGAGCGCGCCAGCCGACGAGGACGGCGAAGCGCCAGTGCTTCGCGACGCAGTCGACGTCGACGAAGCCGGCCTCGCGCAGCCAGCCGAGCTGGTCGTCGACGGACGCGGGCAGGTCGGCGGCCATCCGCGCGTGGGCCATGTGATGCTCGTCCGGCGTCGTGCCGAGCGCGGTCGTCTGCGCGAGCCATCGCTCGACGTACACCCCGTCGAGGGCCGGCGTCGGGCCCGCGACCTGCTCGACGTCGACGAACGGCGCCCCGGGGGCGAGCCGCTCGTGGATCCGCCCGAACAGGCCCTGCTTGCCCGCGTCGTCGACGTGGTGGATCGCGAGCGCGCTCACGATCGCGTCGAAGGGGCCGGCCGGCAGCTCGCCGGCCATGTCGCCGACGACGGCCTCGCAGCGCGACCACGCGTCGCCGAGGAGCGCGGGCGCCCTCTCGAGCATCCCGGCCGATGCGTCGAGCAGGACGAACGTCGCGTCGGGGCGCGCGCCGGCCAGCACCGCCGTCAGGAGCCCCGTCCCCGCGCCGAGGTCGAGGATCCGCGGCGCCCGGCCGTCCGGCAGCCGCAGCGTCGCCACCTCGACGGCCGTCTCGTAGAGCAGGTCGGCGTGGGGCACGAGCCGCCGCCGCGAGGCGTCGTAGCGCCCGGCGAAGCGGTCGAACAGGCTGGCGACGTCGTGCACGGCGGGAGCATGCCAGGCGCGAAGCGCCGGCCGCCCGGACGTCCCAGGGACAGGGCGGACAGGAATCGAACCTGCAACCCCCGGTTTTGGAGACCGGTGCTCTGCCAGTTGAGCTACCGCCCTAGGTGCGCGGATTCTAGCCGGGCTCGCGCGGCCGGAACGCGGCAGTGGGTGGACGCCGTCCTCGGCGACGGCCATCATGGCCGCATGCCGGTGATCGTCGTGGGCATCGACGGCTCGGACGCCTCGCGCGCGGCGCTCCGCTTCGCGCTCGAGGAGGCCCGGCTCCGGGGGGCGAGCGTCCGGGCGGTGTGCGCCTGGGAGGTGCCGCTCGACCAGGCGATGCCCGGGCCGGTGATCGGCGGCCTGCCGCTCGAGTACGGCATCCCGATCGAGGACCTCCGCGACCTCGCGCGGCGGGAGGCGGCGACGGTGCTCGACCAGGCGCTCGCAGCCGTCCGGGACGAGGCGGCGGGGGTCGAGGTCGTGTCGGAGCCGGTCGAGGGCCGAGCGGCGCACGTGCTCGTCGAGGCGGCCGCCGACGCCGAGCTGCTCGTCGTCGGCTCCCGCGGCCACGGCGGCTTCGCCGGCCTGCTGCTCGGCTCGGTCGGCCAGGCCTGCGCGCACCACGCGCGCTGCCCGGTCGCGGTGATCCGCCCGCAGACGGCCTGAACGCCGCCCGCAGCGCCCGTCCGTACTTCCCCGTACGGGCGATCCGAGGCGGTGCCGATGTACCGCCCCCGGCGCGCCACCACGATGGGGCTGCCGACGCGTCCGCGACGGCAGGACGGGAGGAGGTTGGCATGCAGCGGATCCTGATCGCGACGGACGGATCGCCGTCCGCCCGCGACGCGCTCCAGATGGGCATCGAGCTCGCCGCCGAGCAGTCCGGGGAGGTCGTCGTCGTCCACGTCGTCCCGACCAGCCAGGCGCAGCGGGGCCCCGCGTTCGAGCACGCCGAGCAGGACGAGGTCCTGCGCGAGGCGGCCGAGCTGGCCCGCGCGGCCGGGATCGAGCCGAAGCTCGAGCTGCTGTCGGGGAACGTCCCCGAGGAGATCGCCTTCCTCGCCGACCGGATCGACGCGACCCTGGTCGTGATCGGCTCGCGCGGCCTCGGGCCGGTCGCCGGTACGATCCTCGGCAGCGTGTCCCGCAGCGTGCTCAAGGCGAGCTCCCGCCCCGTCCTGGTCGTGCGGCCCTCGGTCGCGGCGCCGGCCTGAGCCGGTCGACGTGAGCGGCGCCGGGCCGGTCTTCACGCGGGTCGTCGCGGGCGTCGACGGGACGCCCGCCGGCCTGGAGGCCGCTCGCCAGGCCGGCGCGGTCACGGCGCCCGACGGCCGGCTCGTCCTGATCGCGGTCGCCGAGACCGCGATCGCCGCGCAGGCCGGGATGGCCGCCCGGCACGCGGCGCGCGAGATCGAGCAGGAGGCGCGGACGGCGCTCGACGCGGCCGCCGCCGGCCGCCGCCGCCGACGCCCGCGTCGTGCGCGGCGCCGCGCTCGCCGCGCTCGTCGGCGAGGCTCGCGCCGAGCAGGCGACGCTCGTCGTGGTCGGCGGCCACCGGCGCAGCCGCGCGGCGGGCATCCTGCTCGGGACGGTCGCCACCTCGCTCCTGCACGACGCGCCGTGCTCCGTCCTCGTCGCCCGGGGCACGTGGCCGGACGGCGGACCGGCCGGGATCGTCGCCGGCGTCGACGGCTCGCCCACCTCCCTCGCCGCGCTCGCGGCCGCCCGGGAGCTCGCCTCCCGCACGGGCGCCTCCCTCCGCGTCGTCGCCGCCAGCGGCGGCAAGGGCTTGGCGGACGGCGAGCTCGCCGACGTCCCCGGGCTCGAGCGACTGCCCGGGGCGCCGCTCGACGCGCTGCTCGCGGCGGCGGCCGAGGCGGACCTCGTCGTCGTCGGCAGCCGCGGCCTGCACGGCGTCGCCGCGCTCGGCAGCGTCAGCGAGCGGCTCGCCCACCGGGCCGGCTGCTCCGCGCTCGTCGTCCGCTAGGGGCCATGGCCGGGTCCGGGGCTCGCCGCAGGCTGGCCGAGCTCGCGCCGTGGCTGACCGCGGCCGCCTGCCTGCTCGGGATCGCGCTCGGCGGCGTCCTCCACCTCGCGGGCGCCCCCGCTGCGGGCGACGCGGCCTGGCTCGCTACCGCGGCGATGCTGCTCGCGCCGCTGACGTGGTCGGTGGCGCGCACGCTGCTCGCCCGCGACGTGGGCGTCGACGCGATCGCCCTCGTCGCGATCGCGGGCGCCGTCGCGCTGCGCGAGGAGCTCGCCGGGGCCGTGGTCGCGCTGATGCTCTCCGGCGGGAACGCGCTCGAGGCATACGCCGCCGGGCGGGCGCGCCGCGAGCTGAAGCAGCTGGTCGAGCGCGCGCCCCGCACCGGGCGGCGCCGGCGCGGCGACGAGGTCGAGGAGGTGCCGGTCGAGGAGCTGGCCGTCGGCGACCTCGTCGTCGTCCGCTCGGGCGAGGTCGTCCCCGTCGACGGGCTCGTCGCGACGGCGGAGGCCGTCCTCGACGAGTCGGCGCTGACGGGGGAGCCGCTGCCGGTCGTCCACCCGACGGGGGACGCGGTGCGCAGCGGCACGCTCAACTCGGGCGGCGTCTTCGAGCTGCGCGCGAGCCGCTCCGCCGCCGACAGCGCCTACGCGCTGCTCGTCCGGCTCGTGCGCGAGTCCGAGGCGCACCGGGCCACGTTCGTCCGGCTCGCCGACCGCTACGCCGCCGTCATGCTCCCGCTCACGCTCGCCGCCGCCGGGATCGCGTGGGCGGCCTCGGGCGACGCCGTCCGGGCGCTGGCCGTCCTGGTGGTCGCGACGCCGTGCCCGCTGATCCTCGCCGCGCCGATCGCCTTCATCTGCGGCGTGTCGCGCGCGGCCGGCGCCGGCGTGATCGTCAAGGGCGGTGCGGCGATCGAGAAGCTCGGCACCGCCCGGACCGTGCTGCTCGACAAGACCGGCACGCTGACGCTCGGCGCCCCCGCGGTCGAGCGGGTGCTGTCGCTCGACGGCGTCCCGGAGGACGAGCTGCTGCGGCTCGCCGCCTCGCTCGACCAGCTCTCGACGCACCCGCTCGCCGCCGCGCTCGTCGCCGCCGCCCGCCAGCGGGGCCTGCCGCTCGCCTTCCCCGAGCAGGTGGTCGAGGGCCACGGCCAGGGGATCGAGGGGCTGGTCGAGGGCCGGCGCGTGACGGTCGGCAGCCCCGAGTGGCTCGACGCGCGCGGCTGCGCCGGCGCGGAGGCGGCGGCGCAGGCGCTCGACGCCCTCGACGGGGCGGACGGCGCGAAGATCGCCGTCGCCCTGGACGGCACGCTCGCGGGCGGGATCGCCATGGGCGATCACCTGCGCGAGGACGCCCCGGCGATGATCGGGGCGCTGCGGCGGGCGGGCATCCGCCACGTCGCCCTCGTGACCGGCGACCGGGCCGCGGTCGCCGACGCGGTCGGCGCGGCCGTCGGGGTCGACCGCGTCTACGCCGAGCAGTCGCCCGAGGAGAAGCTCGAGGTCGTCCAGGCGATGCAGGCGCGGCCCGAGCTGCGCTCGGTCGTCATGGTCGGCGACGGGATCAACGACGCGCCCGCCCTCGCCCTCGCCGACGTCGGGATCGCGATGGGCGCCGCCGGGGCGACGGTCTCCTCCGAGACCGCGGACGCGGTGATCGTCGTCGACCGGATCGACCGCGTCGCCACGGCGATCGCCATCGGCCGCCGCTCGCTCGGCATCGCGCGCGAGAGCGTCCTGTGGGGGCTGGGCCTGTCGCTGCTCGCGATGGTCTTCGCGGGGCTCGGGCTGATCCCGCCCGTCTTCGGGGCGCTGCTCCAGGAGGGAATCGACGTCGCCGTGATCCTGAACGCGCTGCGCGCCCTCCGGCCCGGACGCACGCATCCGTAGTTTTCCGCAGGAGCCGGCAGGGCCAAACCGGATGCGGATGCACGCGCGATTCTCGGAAGCTAGATCGATGAACGTGGAGGCCTGGCGTGCCGTCCTCTGACGCCGCCCGCCCGGTCGTCGTCGGCGTCGACGACTCCCCCGGCTCGGTCGCGGCTCTGCGCTTCGCGCTGCGCGAGGCTGCCCTGCGCGGCGCCCTGCTCCGGGTCGTCCACGCGTGGACGGTGCCCGCGCTCGGCGAGGCGGCCGGCATGGTGCCGCTCCTGCTCGACGACCTGCGCCGCGAGGAGCACGCCGTGCTCGACCGGGCGATCGAGCAGGCCACGGACGGCGGCCGGCCCGACGTCGACCTTCAGCGGGTGCTCGTCGAGGACCCGCCGGGGCGGGCGCTGATCGAGGCCGCCCACGACGCGCAGCTCGTCGTCGTCGGCTCCCGCGGCCGCGGCGGGTTCGCCGGGCTGCTGCTCGGCTCGGTCAGCCAGCAGGTGGCCCACCATGCGCCCTGCCCGGTCGTGATCGTCCCGGCGACGGGCCAGTAGGCCGGCGAGACCGGCCCACCGGCGAGGCGCGGGGACGGCTCGCGCGCCTGGCTCAGCCCGCGATGGCGAACGTCACGGCGACGGAGGCGACGACGGGAACGGTGCCGAGCTCGACCGGCACGTCCGCGGCACGCGCGATCGGCAGCGGCGCCGGGCCGGAGCCGTCGCTCGTCTCGGTCACGTCGACCAGCTCGCCCAGCGTGACGCCGGCGCGGGCGGCCAGGCCCTCGGCCTTCGCGCGGGCGCCGGCGATCGCCGCCTCGAGCGCGCGGGCGCGCGCGTCCGCGTCGTCGGCGAGCCCGAGCGAGATCGACTGCACCTGGTTCGCGCCCGCCCTGACGGCGCCGTCGATCAGCTCGCCCGCGCGATCGAGCTGGCGGACGGTGATCGTCACGACGTTCGACGCGACGTAGCCGGAGATCGAGCCGTCCTCGGCGGTGACGGGCTGGACGGACGCCTGCTGCGTCTGGACGTCCTCGCCGGCGACGCCGAGCGCGCGGACCGCGTCGAGGACGGCGGTGAGGCGCGTCGAGGCCTCGGCGAGCGCGTCGCCCGCGACGTCGGCCCGGGCGTCCACGCCCAGGGTGACCCGCGCGACGTCGGGGACGACCTCGACCTGCCCGGACGAGGTGACGGTGATCCCGGGCGTCGACGCCGCGGCGACCGTGCCGGGCCGGACGGGCGGGACGGCGCTCGAACGGGAGTCGGCGCCGAGGGGCGGCGAGGCCGCGGGCACGTCCGGCGCCGTCCCCGGGACGACGCCGTCGGAGGGCGGCGACGCGACGGGCGCGTCGAGCGGCGGGCCGGCGATCGCCGCGTCGGTGCCCGTGGGCACGGGCTCGGCCGGTGCCGGCTCGCCCGCGCTCGGCTCCTCGCCCGGCGCCGGCGCGCCCTCGGCGGGCGCCGGCTCGACCGGGACGGATGCCGGCTCCGTCGGCGCGGGCTGCGACTCGACGGCGGTCTGGCTGGCCTCGCTGCCGGTGCAGCCGGCGAGAGCCGCCGCGGCGACGAGGGCGGGGACGAGTGCGAGGGCGAGCGTGGGTCGGCGCATCGGGATCCGGTCCTCCCGGGTTCGGGGTGGGTCGCCGGTTAGACCGACCGACCGCCCCCGGGGTTCCCGCCCTTCGAGTCGTCCTCGAGCAGGCCGTGCACGAGCGCGTGGCGGACGAGCTCGGCGCGGGTGGAGAGGCGGAGCTTCTGCATGATGTGCGCCCGGTGCGTCTCGGCCGTGCGGACCGAGATGTAGAGCATCTTGGCGATCTCCTGGTTCGTGTGCCCCAGGGCGAGCAGGCGCAGCACCTCGCGCTCGCGGTCGGACAGCGGGTCCTCCTCGCGGATCCGGCGCTCCTCCGCCTCGGCCGCCGCGAGCCGGGCGCCGAGGGTCGGGTGGACGTAGCGGCCGCCCTGGGCGACCTCGCGGATCGCCGTGATCAGCTCCGCGTCTGCCGCCTCCTTGAGCACGTAGCCGACCGCGCCTCGCCCGAACGCCTCGCGCACGTACGAGGGGTCGTCCTCCATCGAGAGCACGAGGACCGCCGCGCCCGGCGCGACCTCCCGCAGGGTCGGCAGCACCTCGAGGCCGGAGAGCCCCGGCATCGTGATGTCGAGCAGGACCACGTCCGGCGTCAGCTGCCGCACCTGGCGCACCGCCTCCTCGGCCGAGCCCGCCTCGCCGACCGCGACCATTCCCGCCTCGGCCTCGAGCAGCAGGCGCAGCCCGGCCCGCACGACCGCATGGTCGTCCACGATCACGACCCGGATCTCCTCGCCCGCCTCGCTCACCGCGCGATCACCTCCGCAACCAGCGTCGTCCCCTGCCCAGGCAGCGACTCGACGGCCAGGGTGCCGCCGAGCAGCGCCATGCGCTCCCGCATCCCGACGAGCCCGATCCCCGAGTCGTCGCTCCTCCCGACGGCGAAGCCGCGGCCGTCGTCCTCGATCACCGCCTTCACCGTCCCGTGCGCCTCCGTCAGCAGGATGCTGACGGACCCCGCCCCGGCGTGCTTGACGACGTTCGTCAGCGCCTCCTGCACGAGGCGGTACAGGGCCGTCTCGACCTCGCCCGGCAGGCGCTCCGCGCCCAGCTGCGGCTCGAACTCCACCTGGATGCCCGTCTGCTCCGCGAAGCTCGAGGTCAGCCGCTCGAGCGCGGGGACGAGCCCGAAGTCGTCGAGCGCGCGCGGGCGCAGCTCGACCGCGAGGCGGCGGACGCCGTGGAGCGTCTGCACGATCAGGTCGCGCAGCCGCTCGAACGCGTCGTGGCGCGCCTCCTCGCCCGGCGCCTCCTCGACGGTGCGCAGGCCGAGCAGGATCGACGTGAGCGCCTGCCCGGTCTCGTCGTGCAGCTCGCGGGCGAGCCGGCGGCGCTCGAGCTCCTGGGCCGTGACGACGCGGCGCAGCGCGTCCTGCGCGACGCGCGCCGACAGGTCGACGGCGACCGCGGCGCGCTCCGCGAACAGCTCGGCGAGACGCAGGTCGGCGTCGCCGAAGCTCAGGTCGTTCGAGTCCGCGCGCAGCTTGTCGTGCGCGACGATGACGCCGACCTCGCGCCCGCCGGCGACGAGCGGGACGAACAGGCCGGAGGTCGGCACCGGCAGGCCGGTCAGCTGCGCGACGCGACGGATGAACTCGTGGTTCACCTCGGGGTCGTCCGCGAGCGCGTCGACGCGGGCGGGGCGCTGCCGGACGAGCACGCGGCCGACCTTCGACTCCTCGCGCGGGAAGCGGCTGCCCACGAGCTCCGCCGCGGAGACGTGGTCGGCCGCGGCCGCGATCTCCATCTGCCCGTCCGGGGTCGGCAGCAGGACGAGCACGAGCCGGGCCTCCAGCAGGTCGACGAGCTGCGCCGCGACGAGGCTCAGCAGCTTCGACTGCTCGAGCTCGCTCGCGATCGCGTTCCCGAGCTCGTTCATCGACTCGAGCTGGCGCACCCAGCGGGCGTTCGCGTGGTAGAGCCGGGCGTTCTCGATCGCGACGGCCGCCTGCGAGGCCAGCAGGAGCACGAGCTCCTCGTCCTCCTCCGTGAAGTCGTCGCCGTCGGCCTTCTCGGTCAGGTAGAGGTTGCCGTAGGCGACGCCGCGCAGGACGACGGGCACGCCGAGGAACGTGTGCATGGGCGGGTGGTTCGCCGGGAAGCCGACGGCGCGCCGGTCGCGCATCAGGTCGTGGAGCCGCAGCGGCCGCGCCTCGGAGATCAGCACGCCGAGGATGCCGCGGCCGCGCGGCGTCGGGCCGATCCGCTCGACGACCTCGGCCGGGAGGCCCGTGTGCACGAAGCGCTCGAGCTCGCGGCCGGTGCGGTCGATCACGCCCAGCGCGGCGTAGCGGGCGCCGGTCAGCTCGGCCGCGGTCTCGACGATCTTCTGCAGGACGGCGTCGAGCGACAGCTCGGAGGTGAGCGCGATCCCGGCCTCGACGAGGCTCCTCAGCCGATCCGGCTGCTCCAGCATCGCGCTAGTATCGCCGGCCTCGTGCCCGGCGCGCGGCCGGACGCCCGGCGCCGCTCGGCCGCGCAGGCGCCCTACGGGCCGCCGGGCCAGGCGAACGAGGCGTCGAGCAGCCGCGGGCGCCCCGCGAGCAGGTCGCGCCACGCGGCCGCTGCGCGCCAGACGCCGGGGTTCGTCGCGAGCCGCTCGACGGCGCCGCGGGCCTCGGCTCCCTCGAAGACGAACACGGCCTCCTGCTCGCCGACGAAGACGACGTGGCGCACGATCCCGGCGCCGGCGAGGTCGAACGGCGGCCCCTCCGCGACGAGGACGCGGGCCGTCTCGGCGGCGCCGGGACGGAGCGGACAGACGACCGCGACCGCGCTCACGACCGCCCCGCTAGGACTGGGACGGCAGGCCCGTCGGCCAGCCGCGGTCGCCGGCGCGGTCGATCTGCGCGACGGCGGCGGAGCGCAGGCGCGCGAGCGTGTCTGCGAGCTCGATCAGGACGCCCGCGCCCGCGATGCTGGCGACGAGCAGGCGCCTTCCCGACTGGAGCGACAGCACGAGGGCGGGGCGACCGTCGATCCGCTCGGGCGCTGCGTGGCCGATCGCGGTGGACGACAGGTCGCCGTAGCCGATGACCGCGTGCGCCGAGTCGCCGCTGCGGGTCCGGCCGTCGAGCTCGAGCTCCGAGCAGCCGACGCCGAGCCTCCCGGTGTAGCTGGGGCCCCCCGGCTCCCGCCAGAGGACGGCGTACGTCGCGACCATGGACGCATGGTGGTCGCACCGCGTCGGCGTCGCATCGTCTCCGACGCTGATCGAAGATCGGTGGAAAGCCGCAGCGCGCCCATGGGACGCACGGACGCGACCCGCAGCGCTCGCTGACTAGTGTCACCTCGTGGCAACGAACACGACAGCCGGCCCGGTGATCGTCGTCGCGACGGACGGCTCGTGCGGCTCCGTCGAGGCCGTCGAGGTCGGCGTCGACATCGGCGCGCACGAGTCCGGCAGCCTGGTGTTCGTCCGCGTCCTCCCCGAGCCGGCCGCCGCGAGCGCCGCGGAGGAGCCCGCGCTCGCAGCCGCCGCCGCGAGCGCGAGGCTGCGCGGTGTGCCGTTCGCGGTCGAGCTGCGCAGCGGCGACCCGGCGGCCGAGATCGTCTCGCTCGCCGACGAGCGGCGCGCCGACCTCGTCGTCGTGGGCTCCCGTGGGCTCTCCCGCCGCGCCGACGGCTCCGTCATCGGCAGCGTCAGCCGGGCCGTGATGCGGCAGTGCCCCCGCCCCGTGCTCGTCGCGCGCGGCAGCCGGGAGCGCTGACCCTCCCGGTTCCCTCGATCCAGCGATTGCCGGCCCCCCGGAACGGTGATTGACTGGCCGGGCGATGGTCTTCTACGCGATCGCCAGCCGGGAGCTCCAGCGGACTGTGGCCTTCTACCTCAGCCGCGAGGAGGCCGAGGCAGCGCTCCGCAGCGTCCTCGAGGAGGAGCCCGCGCGCGCCGCCGACTTCGACGTCGTCCGCATCGACTTCGCGGGCGAGGCCGTCGTCGAGCTCGTCTAGCGCCGCCCGGCGAGGCCGGCGGGCGGCCAGGCGTCCCGCACGCGAGCGCACCGCCGCGTCCTTGACGCGCTCCCCTCGACCGTGCTAGTTATTGACCGATCACTCATGGCGACCGCCCCCGCACGCACCCGCTGGACCGCCGACGACCGCCGCGAGGCGATCGTCCAGGCCGCGATCGAGGAGTTCGCCGCGTCGGGCTTCGCCGGCGCGACGACCGCCGCGATCGCGCGCCGCGCCGGGATCTCGCAGCCGTACGTCTTCCGCTTCTTCCCGACGAAGAAGGACCTCGCGCTCGCGGCCCTCGAGCTCGCGACCGACCGGCTGCTCGCCGACTGGGAGCGCGCCGTCCCGCGCGACGGCGAGGGCGTCCTCGGGACGCTCGGCCGGACGTACGTCGAGACGATCCCGACGCGGCGGACGGAGCTGATGCTCCGACTGCGGGCCCACGCAGAGTCGGGCGACCCGGACATCGCCGCCGCGCTGCGCGCGAAGTTCGTCCGCGTCTACCGCTACGTCACCGCCGCCCTCGTCCGCGAGGGGCACGCGCAGGCCGACGCCGAGGCGGAGGCGGCGCGCTTCTACGCGCGCGGCCTGCTGATCGACGCGGCGCTGACGATCGGGCTCGAGAGCGCGCTCGAGCCGTCGGAGTGGGCGTCGATCTGCCCCTGCCCCGACATCGCACGGATCGAGGACCTGCACGGTGCCTAGGGTGCCGTCCGCCGTGGCCGCGAGACCTCGTTTCCACGCCCGTCCAGTGATTGACCGATCACTCACAGCCACGAGCCCGGGCCGCGCGTCGGCCCGCCCGACGACCGCGCGGGAAGGAGCCGCATGACCGAGAGACCGCACCGCCTGTGGACGTTCCTGGCGAGCTCGCTCGCCCTGTTCATGGTCGTGCTCGACAACCTCGTCGTCACGACCGCACTGCCCGTCATCCGCACCGACCTCGGGGCGTCGCTCGAGAGCCTGGAGTGGACGGTCAACGCGTACACGCTCACCTTCGCGGTGTTCCTGCTCACGGGCGCGGCGCTCGGCGACCGCTTCGGCCGGCGGCGGATGTTCGCGCTCGGCATCGTCGTGTTCACGCTCGCATCCGCGGGCGCGGCGCTCGCGCCGGACGCAGGGACGCTGGTGGCCTTCCGCGCCATCCAGGGCCTCGGTGGCGCGATGGTCATGCCGCTGACGCTGACGATCCTCTCGGCGGCCTTCCCGGCCGAGAAGCGGGGCGCCGCGATCGGCGCCTGGTCCGGGATCTCCGGCCTGGCGGTCGCGATCGGCCCGCTCGTCGGCGGCGCGGTCGTCGAGGGCATCTCGTGGCAGTGGATCTTCTGGCTCAACGTGCCGATCGGGATCGCGCTCGTACCCGTGATCCTCGGGCGCCTCTCGGAGAGCTTCGGGCCGGCGAAGCAGCTCGACCTGCGCGGCCTCGCGCTCGGCAGCCTCGGCCTGTTCGGGATCGTCTACGGCGTCGTCCAGGGCAACGCGCACGGCTGGGCCGCGGGCGACGTCCTCGGGGGGATGGTCGGCGGGCTCGCGCTGCTCGCCGGCTTCGTCGCCTGGGAGCTGCGCGCGCCGCACCCGATGCTGCCGCTCCGCTTCTTCCGCAACCGGGCGTTCACGGCGACCAACCTCGTCTCGCTCGCGATGTACTTCGGCATGTTCGGCGCGATCTTCCTGCTCGCGCAGTTCTTCCAGACCGCGCAGGGCTACTCGCCGCTCGAGGCAGGGCTGCGGACGCTGCCCTGGACGGCGATGCCGATGCTGATCGCGCCGATCGCGGGCGTGCTGGCCGAGCGGATCGGCAGCCGGCCGCTGCTCGTCAGCGGGCTCGCGCTCCAGGCCGCCGGCCTCGCGTGGATCGCGGCGGTCTCGACGCCGTCCCTCGGCTACGCGTCGCTCGTCGGCCCGTTCGTGCTCTCCGGGATCGGCATGTCGCTCGTCTTCCCGGCGATCGCGACGTCGATCCTCGGCGCCGTCCGTCCGGAGGAGGAGGGCCAGGCATCGGGAGCCAACAACGCGATCCGGGAGCTCGGCGGCGTGCTCGGGATCGCGGTCCTCGCCGCCGTCTTCGCCTCCTACGGCGGCTACGAGAGCCCCCAGGCGTTCAACGACGGGCTCGTCCCCGCCGTCTGGATCGGCGCGATCGTCGTCGCCCTCGGCGCGCTCGCCGGGCTCGCGGTGCCGGGCATCCGCGCGGTGCGCGCGGCACGCGCGGCGCTCGAGCGCGAGCGGGTGGCCGCGCCGGTCGCCGACCCGGTCGGCTGAGCCGGAGCACGGGGGCCGCCCGCGCGGGCGGCCCCCTACGCGACCTTGCGCCGGCCCGGCTCCTCCGCGAGCAGCGCCACGATGCCCTCGGCGTCCATCGGCTGGGCGAAGAGGTAGCCCTGGCCCAGCCGGCAGCGCAGGCGGCGGAGCTGGGCGAGCTGCGCGGGCTGCTCGATCCCCTCGGCCACCGTCGTCACCCCGAGCGCGCTCGCGATCTTCACGACGGCGCGGGCGAGCTGGCCGCTGCCCGGGCCGGAGAGGCTCTCGACGAAGGGCCGCGCGATCTTCACCATGTCGACGGCGAAGCGGTCGAGCTGGCTGAGCGACGAGTAGCCGACGCCGAAGTCGTCGATCGCGATCCGCACGCCGACGGCCCGCAGGGCGGCGAGCCGCGTCAGCGCCTCCTCCGTCTCGCCCGTGAGCGCGCCCTCGGTGATCTCGAGCACGAGCCGCTGGGCCGGCAGGCCGGCAGCGGCGATGATCGAGCGAACGTCCTCGACGAGCGCCTCCTCCTCGAGCTGGCGCGGCGAGAGGTTGACCGCGAGGAAGCGCCCGCGCGGCGCGAGCACCTCCGCGAGATCGGCGCACGCCCGCTCGAGCACCCAGCGGCCGAGCCCGACGATCATGCCCGTCTCCTCGGCCAGGCCGATGAAGGCGCTCGGCGCGAGCGCCCCGCGGGTCGGGTGCCGCCAGCGGACGAGCGTCTCGACGCCGACGACGTCCTCGGTCTCGATGTCGACGATCGGCTGGTACTGGAGCTGGAACTCGCCACGCTCGAGCGCCTGCTCGAGCTCGGCGGTGAGGTCGAGGCGCTCGAGCGCCGCCGCGTGCATCGACGACTCGTAGACCGCGATGCGGCCCTTCCCGGCGCGCTTCGCCTGGTACATCGCGACGTCCGCGTTGCGCAGCAGCTCGTCCCCCGTGATCCTCGTCCGGTCGGCGATCGCGATGCCGACGGTCGCGCGGGCGAAGACCTCCTTGGCGGCGAGCGGCAGGGGGCGCCGGAGCGCCTCGTGGATCCGGTCGGCGACGGCGCGCGCGGACTCCTCGCTCGCGTCGTCCTCGAGCAGCACGGCGAACTCGTCGCCGCCGAGGCGCGCCGCCGTGTCGCCCGCGCGGACGCACTCGGCGAGCCGCTCGGCGACGCCGACGAGCAGCCGGTCGCCCACGTCGTGGCCGAGGCTGTCGTTCACCGTCTTGAAGTCGTCCAGGTCGAGGAAGAGGACGGCGACCGGCTCCTCGTTGCGCCGGCGAGCGAGCGCGTGCTCGACGCGGTCGCGGAACAGCGAGCGGTTCGCGAGGCCGGTCAGCGGGTCGTGGAAGGCCTGCTCGACGAGCTGCGCCTCGAGCCGCTTGCGCTCCGTGATGTCGAGCATGTAGCCGCGGCTCAGCGTCGGCGTGCCGTCGGCGTCGCGGTCGATCGTCGCGTGGTCGAGGAACCAGACGACCTGCCCGTCCCTGCCGATCAGCCGGTACTCCTCGGTGAACGGCTCGAGCGTGCGGTTGTGGCGCGCGTTGGCGGCCAGGACGCGATCGCGGTCGTCCGGGTGGAGCAGGCGCCGGAAGAGGTCGCGGTGGAGCAGCCACTCGTCCACGGGGTAGCCGAGGATGCGCTCGATCGCGGGGCTCACGTACGTCGTCGAGGCGTCGTCGTCGAGCTCGTCGGCGTAGACCACGAGCGGCAGCTCCTCGACCAGGTCGCGGTAGCGACGCTCGCTCTCCTCGAGCCGGCCCGTCCGCTCCGTCACCGCCGCCTCGAGCCGCGCGGTCTCGCCGCGGCGCTGGCGGTCGAGGCGGTCGCGCATCGCCGCGACCAGCACGGTCGCGCCCGCGAGCGCGGACGAGCCGACGAGCCAGAAGACGCCGGCGCCGCGGGGGCCGACGACCACCAGGTCGGCGGTGTAGCCGGCGACGACGAGCGCGAACTGGCCGAGCGCCGCGCGGAAGGTGCCGAAGTAGGCGCAGAAGAGGGCGATCCAGACGTACAGGAACGTGTACGCCCCCCAGAGCGAGCCGGCGCACGCGACGCCGTACGCCACGAGGCCGGTCGAGCCGGTCGCGAGCAGCATCGGCACGCGGGCGTCGAGCCACGGCGCGAGCAGCACCTCGGCGAGGCCGACCACGACGGCCGTGCAGGCGAGCGCGACGATCGTCGGCGTCTCCATGCCCGCGTCGCCCGCGAGCAGCAGGCTCGCGAGCGCGAGCACGCCCGCGAGCAGGACCATCGTCCCGCCGACCCGCGCCATCAGGCGCGCGTCGGCACGGCTGCGAGCAGCCACGAGCCCCCTCGCCCCGGCGAGCAGCGACATGCAGCTGACAACGGCGCGTCCAGCGCGCCGGCCGATCCCCCGCCGGGGGGCAGGCCCTCCCCCGAACCCGGTGCCTCCTCCGGGGTGCCGCGTCCGGGGCGGGACGGGACGGCGCGGCAGCGGCGCTGGGCTATGCTCGGCCTCGTTCAGCCCACCCCTGGGAAGGAGGACCAGTGCCGTTCGAGCTTCCGGCGCTCCCCTACGCCCACGACGCGCTCGAGCCCCACATCGACGCGCGGACGATGGAGATCCACCACGGCAAGCACCACCAGGCGTACGTCGACAACGCGAACAAGGCGCTCGCCGGGACCGAGTGGGAGAACGCCCCGGTCGAGGACGTCGTCAGGAGCCTCGACAAGCTCCCCGAGGACAAGCGCACGGCCGTCCGCAACAACGCCGGCGGGCACGCGAACCACTCGCTCTTCTGGACGGTGATCGGACCGAGCGGCGGCGGCGCTCCCTCGGGCGCGCTGGCGAGCGCGATCGACGCGGCGTTCGGCAGCCTCGACGCGTTCAAGGAGCAGTTCGCGGCCGCCGCGATGGGCCGCTTCGGCTCCGGCTGGGCCTGGCTCGTCAAGGACGGCTCGGGCGTCGCGATCACCTCGACCCCGAACCAGGACTCGCCCCTGATGGAGGGCAAGACGCCGCTCCTCGGGCTCGACGTCTGGGAGCACGCGTACTACCTCAACTACCAGAACCGCCGGGCCGACTACGTCGCGGCCTTCTGGAACGTCGTGAACTGGGACGAGGTCGCCCGCCGCTTCGACGCGGCGTAGGACGGCCGCCCCGGGGCCGCCGCGCCGTTGCAGGCAGCGCGGCGGCCCCTTCGCGTTCGCGGGCGGACGAGAAGGGGTAAGGATCCGCGGAGGGACCGGCCCCGGCGCAGCTGCCCCCCGGTCCGCGAGACTAGTGCTGCCGACGCGACGGGGAGGAGGCGAGTGGAGGCTCGGAGGGCCAGCACGGGCACGGCCGCGACCGACGGCCTGCGGCAGGAGATCGCCGCCGCGCTCGCACGGGCGCGCGCCGAGACGCTCGACCTGATCGCGCCGCTCGACCAGGGCGCGCTCACCGCGCAGCACTCGCCGTTGATGTCGCCGATCGTCTGGGACGTCGCGCACGTCGGCTGGTACGAGGAGACCTGGCTGCTGCGCCGGCTGGCGGGCCGCGACGCGACCGACGACGGCTTCGACGACGTCTACGACGCCTTCCGGCACGGCCGCGCGGAGCGGCCCGACCTGCCGCTGCTCGCGCCGGACGTCGCGCTCTCCTACCTCGCGGAGGTGCGCCGAGAGGCGCTGGAGGTGCTCGCGGGCATCCCGCTCGACGACGACGATCCCCTGCTCGCCGACGGCTTCGCGTACGGCCTCGTGCTCCAGCACGAGCACCAGCACCAGGAGACGATCTGCCAGACGCTCCAGCTGTCCGGGCTCCCGCTCGAGACGCCGCCGCCGGCCCCGGCCCGCGAGAACGTGCCGGCCGGCGAGGTGCTCGTCGACGGCGGGTCGTTCCTGCTCGGCGCGCCCGACGAGCCCTGGGCCTACGACAACGAGCGCGACGCGCACGAGGTCGAGCTGCCGCCGTTCCTGCTCGACCGCACGCTCGTCACGAACGCCGCCTTCGCCGCGTTCGTCGCCGACGGCGGCTACGACGACGAGCGGCACTGGCACCCGGCGGGCTGGGCGCTCGTCCGGGCCGAGGCGCTGCGCGCGCCGCTCTCCTGGTCGCCGGACGGCGCCGGCGGCTGGACGAGGACGCGGTTCGGGCGCGTCGAGCCCGTCCCGGCCGACGAGCCCGTCCAGCACGTCTCGTGGTACGAGGCGGACGCGTTCGCCCGGTGGGCGGGGAAGCGCCTGCCGACGGAGCCCGAGTGGGAGAAGGCCGCGACCTGGGACGCCGCCACGGGCCGCAAGCGACGTTTCCCGTGGGGGGACGACGCCGGCGCGGGCGTGGCGAACCTCGGCCGGCGGCAGTGGCAGCCGGCCCCGGCGGGCGCCTTCCCCGACGGCGCGAGCGCGTGCGGCGTCCACCAGCTCGTCGGCGACGTCTGGGAGTGGACGTCGAGCGACTTCGGCCCGTACCCGGGCTTCGCCGCCTTCCCGTACCGCGAGTACTCGGAGGCCTTCTTCGGCGACGGCTACAAGGTGCTGCGGGGCGGCTCGTGGGCCACGCATCCCGCGGTCGCGCGCGCGACCTTCCGCAACTGGGACCACCCGATCCGGCGCCAGCTGTTCGCCGGCTTCCGCTGCGCACGCGACGCGTAGCCAGGAGAAAGGACGGCGGATGCAGCAGCTCTCGACGGTCTCGATCGACGTCCACCTCCACCCGGGCGACCTGCAGCGGCTGCTGCGGGACGAGGTCGCGCACGGGCTGGCGCTCTCCCCGAAGGAGCTCTCGCCGAAGTGGCTCTACGACGACGCGGGCTGCGCGCTCTTCGACGAGATCACGCGGCTGCCCGAGTACTACCCGACGCGGCGCGAGCGGGAGATCCTCGAGCGGCGCGCCGGCGAGATCGCCGAGGTGACGCGCGCCGACACGCTCGTCGAGCTCGGCTCCGGGTCGGGCGAGAAGACGCTCGTCCTGCTCGACGGCCTGGCGCGGGCGGGGACGCTCGCCCGCTACGCGCCCTTCGACGTGGCCGAGCTCGTCGTCCGCGACCTCGCAGAGCGGACGGCCGAGCGCTACCCCGGGCTCGAGGTGCACGGCGTCGTCGGCGACTTCACGAGCCAGCTCGACCTCGTGCCGACGGGCGGCCGGCGGCTGATCGCCTTCCTCGGCGGCACGATCGGGAACCTCTTCCCCGTGGAGCGGCGCGCGTTCCTCACCACGCTCGCGGCCGGGCTCGCCCCCGGCGACGCGATCCTCGTCGGTACCGACCTGGTCAAGGACGTCTCGCGGCTCGAGGCCGCCTACGACGACGCGGCGGGCGTGACGGCCCGCTTCAACCTGAACCTGCTCGCGATGCTGAACCGCGAGCTCGACGCGGACTTCGACCTGGATGGCTTCGAGCACGTGGCGCGCTTCGACCAGGACGAGGAGTGGATCGAGATGCGGCTGCGGTCGCGCGCGGACCAGGTCGTCCGCGTTCGCGCGCTCGGCCTGACGGCCGTCTTCGCGGCCGGCGAGGAGCTGCGCACGGAGATCAGCGCGAAGTTCCGACGGGAGGGCGTGGAGGCGGAGCTCGCCGCCGCAGGGCTCGAGCTCGACCGCTGGTGGACGGACGCGCAGGGCGACTTCGCGCTCTGGCTCGCCACCCGCGCGTAGCGACGGGTCAGGCGAGCGCGCGGTCGAGCGCGCGGACTCCCGCGAGCAGCGCGTCGGCCGCGAGCGCGCACTGCTCCGGCGACGTCCACTCGTCCGCGTGATGGCTCAGCCCGTCGCGCGAGGGCGCGAACAGCATCCCGACCGGGGCGACGTGGGAGACCTGCGACGCGTCGTGGCCCGCGCCGCTCGTCAGCCGGCGGCTGGTCGCGCCGACCTCGGCGCAGCCGGCCTCGAGCGCGGCGACGATCCGCGGGTCGCAGACGACGGCCGGGACCTCCGACAGGTGGCGCACGTCGACGTCGAGGCGACGCGCCTCTCCGGCCGCCCGCGCCGTGGCGGCGATCGCGTCCAGCGCCGCGTCCCGACGCGCCGGGTCGAGCGAGCGCGCCTCGACGACGAGCTCGACGCGGCCGGGCACGATGTTCGGCGCGTTCGGCTCGACGCGCAGCCAGCCGACCGTCGCGAGCAGCTCCCCGGGCGCGGCGCGCGACTCGCGCTCCGTCGCGAGCACGACCTCCGCCGCCGCGGGCAGGGCGTCGCGGCGCACGTCGATCGGCGTCGTCCCCGAGTGGGACGCCTTGCCCGCGAGCGAGATCAGGAGGCGTCGGATCGCGACGATCCCCGTGACGACCCCGGCGTCGAGGCCGTCCCGCTCGAGGATCGGGCCCTGCTCGATGTGCAGCTCGACGTAGGCGGCGAGGACCCCCGCGGGGCGATGCGCCTCGTGGACGCGGCCGGGATCGCCCCCGGCGCGCACGAGCGCCGTGGCGAGCGGCTCGCCGTCGGCGTTCTCGAGCGCGAGCAGGCGCGTGTCGAGCGTGCCTGCCCAGGCGCGCGAGCCGACGCAGGAGGAGCCGTACGGGTTGGGCTCCTCGGCCGTGAAGTCGACGATCTCGAGCGGGTGCTCCAGCGTCTCGCCGGCGTCCGCGAGCGAGCGCGCCAGCTCGAGCGCCGCGAGCACGCCGAGCGGCCCGTCGAAGCGCCCGCCGCCGTCGACGGTGTCGACGTGCGAGCCGACCGCGAGGGGCGGCAGGTCGCGGCGCCCCGGCCGTGCGCCGATCAGGCTGCCGGCCGCGTCCCGGCGGACGGCGAGCCCGGCGTCCTCGAACCGGCCCGTGAGCCAGTCCCGGGCCCGCGCGTAGGCCGGGCCGAACGCGAGCCGCGTGTGGGGCGGCGCGCCCTCGTCGAGGATGTCCGCGAGCGTCATCAGGTCGTCCCAGAGGCGCTGCGCGTCGACGCGCGGGTTCGGCATGCGGAGATTCTCGCCGATCCGGCCGTCCGGCGGCGGCAGGGCTCGCGTACGCTCCGGTCGTGCCCGACGCGCCCGCCACGCCGCTCGAGCCGGCCCCGCCAGCGCTCGCCGCGCGCGCCGACGTCTGGCTCAAGCGCGAGGACGTCCACGAGCTCGGCGCGTTCAAGTGGCGCGGCGCCGTCCCCACCCTGGACGCGTTCCGGGCCCGCGGCGCACGCGAGGTCGTCACCGCCTCGACGGGGAACCACGGCGCCGCGACCGCCTGGGCGGCCGCGCGGGCCGGGCTGCGCGCGACCGTCTTCGCCCCGGTGGGCGCGAGCCGGGCGAAGCTCGCGATCGTCGAGGGGCTCGGGGCCGAGGTGCGCGAGGTCGGTCGCGACCTCGACGAGGCGAAGGACCTCGCCCGGGCGCACGCGGCGGCGAGCGGCGCGGTGTTCTTCGAGGACGGCGCGGAGCCGACGCAGTTCGCGGGCTACGCGGCGATCGCCCGGGAGCTGGTCGCGCAGCTCGGCCGGCCGCCGGCGGCGGTGCTCGTCCCCGTCGGGAACGGCGCCCTGCTCGCGGGCGTCGGCGGCGCGCTCCGCCGGCTCGCCCCGAGCGCGGAGCGGGTCGGCGTCGCGGCGAAGGAGGCTCCCGTGATGGCGCTCTCGCACGCGGCCGGCCGCGTCGTCGAGTCCGACCGCTCCGACACGTTCGCGGACGGCCTCGCCGTCCGGGTCGCGATCCCGCTCGCCGTCGAGGAGCTCGCGACGGCCGCGTCCCGCTTCCTGCTCGTCTCGGAGCGCGCGATCGCGCAGGCCGTCGGCGCCTACGCCCGCGCCGGGCTGCGCGTCGAGGGCTCCGGCGCCGCGACGCTGGCCGCGCTCGACCAGCTCGACGTGGACGGCCCGGTCGTGCTCGTCGTCACCGGCCGCAACATCGACGACGACCTGCTCGCCCGGGCCTGCGACGTGCCGGAGTCGTTCCCCGACTAGGCCCCGCCCCGGGCGTCCTCCGGGAGCGGCTCCTAGCCGCCGCGCGCGGCGCGCTCGGCCAGCTCGCGCACACGGGCGAGCTGGCGGTCGACGATCCGCCGGGTCAGCCACCCGAACACGCGCGCGGCGAGGCCGGCCTTCTGCGTCGCGGCGTCGGAGACGCCGAGGTACTCGAGCCGTGCGCCGTCGCCGTCCGGCGCGATCGTGTACTCGTTGCGGTACGTGAAGTTCACGCTCCCGATGCTCGTCGCGTAGCGGGTCGGGCGAGCGTGGGCCTCGACCCTCCCGCGGTACTCCACGACCTTCGGGCCCTCCTTGATCCGCTTGACGAAGGCGGCCCCCTCCGGCGCGGCGGGGTCGTACGGGAGCTCGAACTCCGTCGCGACCAGCCCGCGCTGCCACTCGAGCTGCCGCTCCGGGTCGGCGACCACGTCGAAGACGACCTCCGGCGGCGCGGCGATCCTCACGCTCCTCGTGATGCGCATCCCATCCTCCCCGGCCGTGTGCCCCGCGCACGCTAGCGGCCCGGCGCGCCTCGCGACCGGTTCCCGCTCAAGCCGCCGGCCGCCGCGACCGATCATCGGAGCGCAACCCCGAGGACTGGAGGCTGCCCCACCGTGCTCCGACGCGGAAGCAAGAACGACGCGCCCGCCGCCGCGCCCGCGGACGAGCGGCCCGCACGCGGCGTCGACCCGTTCGACGGCGGCGGGCTCGACACGCTCGCGGCGATCCTGCGCGCGATCCCCGAGTCGGGCCTGCTGCCGCAGGGCATGGAGCGGGACGAGGCGGTCGCGCGCTTCGAGGCCTGGGCGCTGCATGCGCTCGTCCTCGGACCCGTCCCGGGGCGGGAGGAGATCGACCCGCTGCCGGCGCACCGGGACTGGCCCGCGATGCGCCAGTTCGGCGTCCAGTACCTCCGCGAGAGCGCGAGCGGCCTCTCCCGCACGATCGACAGCCTGCAGGACGTCGTCTGGACCGTGATCGAGGGGGTCAGCCGCGCCGTCCAGGACGACGCGGTGGCCGACGACAGGGCGACGGCGGCGCTCGAGCGCCTCCGCAGCGCGGCGTCCTCCGGCGCGGCCGACTCCCTGAAGGAGGCGGCGCTGACGACGATCACGGAGCTCGCCGAGCTGATCGCCCAGCGCGCGACGCGCCAGCAGGCGCTCGCGAGCGAGCTCGGCGAGCGGGTCGGCACGCTGCAGGAGCAGCTCGCCGAGGCGCAGCGCGAGGCCGATGTCGACGGCCTGACGCGCCTCGCGAACCGGGCCGCGATCGACCGGGAGCTGAAGCGCGCGACCGAGCTGCGGACGCTGATGCGCGAGCCCGTCTGCCTCCTGCTCGTCGACCTCGACCACTTCAAGCGGGTCAACGACACCTACGGCCATCCCGCCGGCGACGAGGTGCTGCGACGCTTCTCGGACACGCTCTCGCTCGTCTTCCCGCGCAAGCACGACCTGGTCGGCCGCTACGGCGGCGAGGAGTTCGCCGTGCTGCTGCGCAACGCGGACGCCTCGGACGGCGAGCGACTGGCCGCGCGCCTGGTCGAGACGACGCGCGGCCTGCGGGTCGAGTGCGGCGCGCACGTGATCGAGGTGACGACGAGCGTCGGCGTCGCCGAGGCGCTCCCGCTCGAGGGCCCCGAGGCATGGGTCGCCCGCGCGGACGCCGCGCTCTACGCCGCCAAGGGCGGCGGCCGCGACCGCTTCG
>JAWKJY010000020.1:0-35918 GCA_041393535.1 Thermoleophilia bacterium | reverse complement strand
GTCTCTATGCTGCCGCTGCGCGCGGTGTGGCCCCGCGTGCCGCTCGGCCCGCCCGCCGTGCTCGGGCTCGTCGACGAGCTGGTCGCGGTGCACGACGAGCCGGTCGCGACCGCGACCTGGCTCAGCCACCACCTGCTCTGCCGCCAGGTCGCCCGCGAGGGGTTCACCGCGCTGCTCGGCGGCCTCGGCGGGGACGAGCTGAACGCGGGGGAGTACGAGTACTTCCCGTTCCACTTCGCCGACCTGCGGGCGCAGGGCCGCGAGGCCGAGCTCGCGCACGAGGTCGAGCGCTGGGCGGCGCACCACGATCACCCGATCCACCGCAAGGGGCCCGAGCAGGCCGAGGCGATGCTCGCCCGCCTGACCGACCCGGCCCGTCCGGGCACCTGCCTGCCGGACGCGGCGCGCTTCACGCGCTACGCCTCGCTCGTCTCGCCGGAGCTCGCCGACCCGCGCCTCTTCGAGCCGGTGATGGAGCACCCGTTCGCCGACTGCCTGCGGAACCGTGCGTGGCAGGACCTCTCGCGCGAGACGCTGCCGTGCTGCCTGCGCGCCGAGGACCGCGACGCGGCCGCGCTCGGGCTCGGCCACGCGCTGCCGTTCCTCGACCACCGGCTGGTCGAGCTGATGTTCCGCGTGCCAGGCGACCGCAAGATCGCCGACGGCGTGACGAAGCGCCTGCTGCGAGAGGCGATGCGGGGCATCCTCCCCGAGGAGACGCGGAGCCGCGTGAAGAAGACCGGCTGGAACGCGCCGGCGCACGTCTGGTTCGGCGGCGAGGGCGCCGAGGCCGTGCTCGACCGCGTCCGCTCGCGCTCGTTCGCCGACCACGGCGTCTACGACCCGGCCGCGGCGGAGCGCCTCGTGCGCGAGCACGCCGAGATCGTCCGCTCGGGCGAGGCCCGGGAGAGCCACATGATGGCGATCTGGCAGCTCGTCAACCTCGAGGCCTGGCTCTCGCTGCTCGACCGCGAGCGGGCCGCGCAGGCCGGTCGCCCGGCCCTGGCCGCGTGAGCGGGCCCGCTCAAGGGCCCCGCCGGAGGGCCGATCACCCGGGGGGCACCGCCCCCGTCCGCCGTCCCCGTCCGGGAGAACCCCGCGCGTGAGAGCGCTCGTCGTCGACCACCAGGGCAAGTCCGTCGGCCTCCAGGCCGCGCTGCGCGCGCAGGGCTGGGAGCCGGTGCAGCGCCCCGAGCTCGCCGACGTCGTCCTCGTCGACCACGACCTGCCCGGGCACGGCCGCCTGCCGCTCGTCGAGGCGTGCGTGGCCGCGGGCGGACGGGCCTTCCTCTACCCGCACGGCGCCGCGGCGAACCTGATGGCCGGCTGGGACGGGCACTACCCCGTCTCGCCGCTCCTCTCCGGCGCGCTCGTACCCGCCGCCGGGCACGTCGCGGTGGCGGAGGCCTACGGCTACCCGCATCCCGTGCACGTCGTCGGCTGGTGGCTGTGCCCGCTCCGCGACCGGGTCTCGAGGCCGCGGGTCGAGCACGTGCTCTTCGCCCCGACGCACCCGCCGTGGACGCTGCCGGTGGAGCTCGAGGCCTTCGAGCGGCTCCGGGCGCTCGACGTCCGCGTCACCGTCCGCCACGTCGGCCCCGTCGAGGAGTGCGGGCTGCCGATCGTCGACGGGGTCGAGTACGTCGAGGCGGACATCTTCGACTTCGGCTCGATGCTGGCCCAGATCGACGCGGCCCACTGCGTCGTCGCCGACGCCTCGACCTTCGCGACGCTCGCCGTCGCGCGCGGCGTCACGACCGTGATGCTCCGCTCCGACCACACGCTCGACAACACGGGCGCGCACGAGGCCGCGCACGCCGATGCCTACCGCGGGCTCCTGCGCTTTCCGTTCGACGCCGCCGACGGCGACCTCGGCGAGGTGATCGCCGCCGCCGCCGCCGATGTCGAGGAGGTCGCCGAGTGGCGGGCGCGCTTCGTCGGCGAGCCGCTGGACGCGGAGCTGCTGACCGCGGTGCTGCGCGACGGGCCGGCGCGCGGCGAGCTGGGGGAGGGCCCCGGCGTGGCGCGCCGCCTGCACGCCCGCGCGCTCGCGTCGGTCGAGCAGGGCGACGGCCCGCTCGCGGAGGCGCTGCTCGCCCGCGCCGTCACGCGCTCGCTCGACCTCGAGGTGCTGAACGACCTCGCCGTCGTCAAGGCCGGCCTCGGCCACGGCGACGAGGCCGAGGCGCTGCTGCGCGCGTGCCTCGCCGTCGACGGCCAGCGCGTCGACGCACGGGAGAACCTCGCCGCGCTCGCGGCGCCGCCCGTGAACGGCGACGGCCGCCCGCACGGCGACGGCAAGGCCGGCTGGCGCACCTCGGCGACCCTGGGCGGCCCCGACGCGGCGAAGCCTGAGCGCGCCTACCCGGGGATGGGCTCCGCCGCGTCCATGCTCGAGCACACGCAGCGCTACGCGCTCGCGCTCGGCCTCGTCGGCGGCCTGGACGTCCTCGACCTCGGCTGCGGCACCGGCTACGGCTCGGAGATGCTCACCTGGACGGCACGCCACGTGCGCGGCTTCGACCTCTGGCAGCCGGCCGACCACGAGCGGCCCGCCTGGCCGGGCGGCGCGGAGCTGACGTACGGGCACGACCTGTGCGTCGACCCGCTCCCGCAGGCGGAGGCCGCGACGATGTTCGAGGTGATCGAGCACCTCGCTGCCGGCGGCGCTCTCGCTGGCGTGGCGCGCGGTGCCGCTGCTGATCGCGTCGTTCCCGAACCCGGTGGAGCACGGCTCGCACCACAACCCGTACCACGTGAACGACTGGTCGCTCGACGAGTTCGAGCAGCACGTCGCCGCGGCCGCGCAGGAGCGCTGGCGGAACGTCGACCTGACGCACCTCTGGCAGCCGAACGCCGGCCTGCTCGTCCCGGGGCGCAACCCGGAGGCGTCCTACTGGATCGTGATCGCGAGGGCCTGGTGAGCCGGCGCGTCCGCACGAGCGTCGTCGTCCACGCGCCCGCGGGCGCGGCACCCGTCGTCGCCCGGCTCGGCCGGCAGCTGGAGCAGCACGACGAGCTCGTCGTCGTCCAGGAGCACGACGGCCCGGTCGAGCTCGCCGAGCCGGCGCCGGGCGTCCGCGTCCTCTCGCTGCCCGGCCCGACGGGGCTCCAGGCCGCCCTCAACCTGGGCGCCGCCGTCGCGCGAGGCCTGTCGCTGCGGCTGCACGAGCACGTCGACGCCGAGCCGCTCGTCGTTCCGGCCGAGGCGTTCGCGCGCGTCGGCGGGCTCGACCTCCTGCGCCCGGTCGGGCCCGGCCTGGCCGAGCTCCGCGACCGGCTGGCCGCCCGCGACCCCGAGCCCGGCCCCGAGCCGGCTCCCCGCGTGACGATCGTCATCCCGGTGCACGACCGGGCGGAGCTGACGGCGCAGTGCCTGCAGGCCCTCGCGCGCACCTGCGGGTCGGTCCCGGTCGAGGTGATCGTCGCCGACAACGCCTCCGACGACTGGACGGCCGAGCTCGTCGACCGCTACGCGCGCTGGGGGCTCGCGACCCGGATCGCGAACGAGGAGAACCTCGGCTTCGGCCGCGCCTGCAACCAGGGCGTCGAGGCGGCGCGCGGCGACCACGTCCTCTTCCTGAACAACGACACGATCCCGCACCCGGGCTGGCTCGAGGCGCTCGTCGCGACGCTCGACGCGGATCCCGGCGTCGGCGCCGTGGGCGCGCGCCTGCTCTACCCGGACGGGACGATCCAGCACGCGGGCGTCGTCCTCGACTCGGAGGGCGTCTCCCACCACGTGCACCGCGGTCTCCCGGCGGACGACCCGGCCGTGACCGAGGAGCGCGACCTACCCGCCGTGACGGGCGCGTGCCTGATCCTGCCGCGGGCGCTGCTCCGGCGGCTGGGCGGGTTCGACGAGAGCTACCACATGTACGTCGAGGACATCGACCTCTGCCTGCGCGTCTGGGAGGCGGGCCTGCGCGTCCGCTACCAGCCGGCCGCCGTCGTCACGCACCTCGAGAACGGCTCGATCGCGGACGTCGGGTGGCGCAACGAGCACGTCCTCTACGGCCGTCAGGTGTTCGTCCGCCGCTGGGCCGGGCGGTGGCCCGCCGGGGTGCGCAAGCTCGCCTGGCCGGTCGTCCTGCCGGGCGGCCCACCGCACCTCGCGGTCGTCGCCCTCGCGGACGAGCTGGTCGCCGAGCCGCGGAGCGCGGCCGCGTGGGCCGCGACCTTCGCCGGCCTGCCCGCGACGCTCGTCGTCTACGCGCCGGACGCGGCGCCGTCCGACGTCGCCGCCCGCCTCGTGCCGGCGCTCGCCGAGGCCGGGGTTGGGGACGAGTCCGGGGTCGACCTCCTGCTCGTCGCCGTCCCGCGCACGTCGCGCGGCGAGGCCGAGCTCGCGTCGAGCGTCGTCGCCGCCTTCGGCGAGCGGTCGCTCGACGGCCCGCTCGCGGCGCTGCCGCGGATCCGCCCGGACGCCCGCGCGGAGCTGGCCCGCCTCGCGGCGCGGGCGCTGCCGCCGCTCGCCGCGTAGCCGAGGCGCTCCGGGCCTCGCCTCCGGTGACGAGCGCGCCCGGCCGATCCTCCGCCACCTGCCGGAGAGCGCGTGCCCGCGCCGCCCGATGTGCCCGGCGCCAACCATGTTGCAGCTGTGCCATACTCCGGCGATCCGAGCCCGCCTCGCCCTCCTCTTCGTGCTGCTCGTCGCGGGAGCGATCGGCCTCCCGGCGTCTGCGAGCGCCGCCGGCGCGCTGCAGCTCGTGAGCGTCACCGCGCGGAACGACGCGAGCGTCTGCGTGCCGACGATGACCTTCACGGTGCCCGATCCAGGCGGCACCGCCTCGTTCGTCGCACCCTACGGCAGCGCGACCTTCTCCTTCCCCGTGCCGGCGACGATCCCGGCGGAGGGGACGACCTTCCCGCTGACGATCACGGGCCAGGGCACGAACTTCGCGCCGGCCCTCGGCGTGTCGGGATCGATCGTGAGCGGGGGGTCGGTCAGCGTCGGCACGTGGTGGCGCGCCGACGAGAGCGGCAACCCCACCGGCGGCAGCGTGTCCGAGACCGTGACGCTGAAGCCCAACGGGAGCGCCACTGCGACCCTGACCGTGGGCGTGAGCTACTGCACCGAGTTCACCTACTCCTACGAGGAGGTGCGCTGTGGACGGACCGTGAATCGCAAGCCGCAGGCGGGACGGGCGATCAACGAGATCCGCCTCGTCGCCGTGCAGCAGGAGGTCCTGGTGCATCGCGCCGGCTGCGACGAGGAGCTGTGGCTGCCGGCGACCCGGGACATGGTGCTGCAGCAGGGCGACGAGATCTCCTGCGACCCCGATGGCGCGGCCACGATCCAGTTCGCGGACAACTCGACGGTGGTCGTCCGGCACACGACGCAGCTGAAGATCGCATCGTTCTTCACCGAGGGAGGCGTCGTCAAGACGGAGATCCTGCTGAAGATGGGCGAGGTCGCTGCCACGGTGCACAAGTCCGAGGCAACGAGGTCCGACTTCCGGATCAAGTCCCCATCGGGGGCGGTCTCGGTGCGCGGCACCGCCTTCACGACGTTCTACGACCCGGGCTCGAAGGCGATGCTCGTGACCACGACGGAGGGCGAGGTCGAGGTCGACCCCGACGGCGACGGGCTCGGCACGGTCGGCGTGCCGGCCGGGAGCGAGGTCGAGGTGCTGCCCGCGTCGATGAGCCAGGTCGTGAAGGCCGGGACGGCGGGCGCCCGCGGCGGCTCGACCCGCGCCGCCGCCCTGCGCAGGGTCGCGGCGATCATCGCCAGGAACAACGCGGCGTGCGGCGTGACCACGCCCTTCGGCGCGGCCACGTCCGTGAAGCCCGCCAAGGGAGGGTGGGCCGTCGGCGTCCGCGTCACCGGCAAGCGGAAGGGCCTCTCCACCTGGACGGTCGTCCGCGGCAAGGCGACGCCGATCAACGCGCTCGCGCGCACGCTCGCCAAGGGGTGTGCCGTCAGGCGCTGACGCCGCTCGCCCCGATGCGAGGCATCGCGGCGGGACGTCGACGGGGAGGACCGCGATGGTCGGCCGTGCGAGCCGACGCCGCCGGTCGGCACATCCCTCAACCCGGGGAGGCGACGGCCGATCAGGAGGGATGTGACGTCCTCCGTTCCCGGACGGCCCCTGCCCGCCCTCTGGACGGGCGCGCTCCGCGACCCCTCGGGGTACGCGGACGAGGCCCGCTGCTTCCTGCTCTCGCTCCACCGCACGGGGCGACGGCTCGCGGCGCGCGAGCAGCGCTGGACGGAGGCCGACGCCGGGCTGACGCGGGAGCACCGCGACGTCGTCGAGCGGGCCCTGGCGGCCCGGCCGCCCGCGGGGCCGTGCGTCGACGTCTTCCACGGCACGCCGACCGTGGCGCCGATCTCCGACCGCGGCCCGGTCGTGTGGCGGACGATGTTCGAGACGGACTCCGTCCCGGCGACGTGGCGCCCGCAGGTCGTCGCGGCCGACGAGGTCTGGGTGCCGACGGCGTGGAACGTCGAGACGTTCCAGCGCGGCGGCGTCACCGGCTCGCGCCTGCACGTGCTGCCGGGGACGATCGACCTGGAGCTGTTCGACCCCGCCCGCGTCGAGCGGGCCCCGCGCGAGGACGGGCGATTCGCCTTCGTCTCGAACTTCGACTTCACCGACCGGAAGGGCTGGGACATCCTGCTCGACGCGTGGGCGCTGGCCTTCGGGCCGGACGACGGCGTCGTGCTGCGGCTGAAGACGATCGCGACCTACCTGCCGCCGGCGGCGGTGCAGGAGCGGGTCGAGGCGTACCTGAACGGCCGCCGGACGGCGCCGATCGAGCTCGACTTCCGCATCCTGGACATGGGCGACATGCCGGGCCTCTACGCCGACGCGGACGCGTACGTGCTCGCGACGCGGGGCGAGGGCTGGGGCCGGCCGTTCATGGAGGCGATGGCGATGGGCCTCCCGACGATCGGCTCGCGCTGGAGCGCCCACCTCGAGTTCATGCACGACGGCAACAGCTGGCTCGTCGACGGCGAGCTCGTCCCGGTCGCCGAGGACAGCCAGGCGCACGCCGGGCGGCTCTACCGCGGCCAGAACTGGTTCCAGCCGGACGTCGAGGCGCTCGCGGCCGCCATGCGCGAGGTCGCCGCGGGCGGCCCGGACGTCGCGCGCCGCGCCGCCGCGGCCCGGCCCGAGCTGCTCGAGCGGTTCGGCCCGGAGCCGATCGCCGCGCGGGTCGAGGAGCTGATCCTCGGGGCCCTCGATCGCTGGCAGGAGCGGCAGCGCCGGCCGGTCACGTGCGTCTGGCGCGGCGAGTGGGGCGGCGGCCAGTCGCTCGCCGTCGTGAACGACGGCATCTGCGACGCGCTCGAGCGCGCGGGCGGGCGCGTCGTCCGGACCTCGCCGGGGAGCCCCGTCGCGGCGCGCGAGGCGGTCGGCGTCGCGGAGCAGTGGCCGCCGAGCTTCGAGGCGCCCGCGGAGGGGCCGTTCGTCCTCTACCAGCCCTGGGAGTACTCCGCGATCCCGGTCGCCTGGCTCGACGACATCCGCTGGCGCGTCGACGAGGTCTGGGTGCACGCCGAGTCCGTCCGCCGGGGCTACGTCGCCTCCGGGATCTCGCCCGACCTCGTCCACGTCGTCCCGGGCGGCGTCGACCTCGACCGGTTCCGGCCGGACGGCGCGAGGGCCGCGCTGCCGACCGACCGCTCGACGGTGCTCCTCTTCGTCGGCGGCACGATCTGGCGCAAGGGGATCGACCTGCTCGTCGAGGCGTACGCGCGGGCCTTCTCCCGGGACGACGACGTCTGCCTCGCGATCAAGAGCTTCGGCGCGAACCGCCAGTACCGCGGCACGAACGCGGACGACAGGCTGCGCGCGATCCTCGGCGAGACGCGCTGGGAGCTGCCCGACATCGTCCTGCTCGACGACCACGTCGGCGTCGACGACATGCCCGCCCTGTACCGGGCCGCGAGCGCGCTCGTCCAGCCGTACCGCGGCGAGGGCTACTGCCTGCCCGCCCTGGAGGCGCTGGCCTGCGGCGTCCCGGTCGTCGTCACCGCTGGCGGCCCGACCGACGACTTCGTCTCCGACGCGTGCGCGTGGCGCGTCGACTCGACCGTCGTCCCGGTGAAGGAGAGCGACCTGCCTGCCGGCTACGAGCTGGCCGGGACGGGGACGATGGTCGAGTGCGACCTCGACGCGCTCGTCGCGGCGCTCCGGGAGGCGGCCGACCCCGGCGCCCGTGCGGCGAAGGCCGCCGCCGCGCGCCCGCAGGCCGAGCGGCACGGGTGGGACGTCGCCGCTGCGGCGGCGGCCGCCCGGATCGCGGCCCTCGCCGGGCGCACCCCGATCCGGCTCGTCCCGCCGGCGGACGTCCCCGCGCGGCGCCGCCTGATGCTCGTCGCGAACGCCGACTGGGACATTCCCGAGACCTGGGCGCCCGCCGTCCGCGCGTACGCGGCCGCCTTCGGTCCGGAGGACGACGCGACGCTCGTCCTGCCCGCCCGGGACGAGCAGCGGGCCGTCGAGCTGGTGCTCGCCGAGCTCGCCGCCGCGGGCGTCGCCTCGGGCCGTACGCCCGACATCGCGCTCGCCGACCCCGGCCCGACCGAGCACCGTGCGCTGGAGCTCGCCGCCGACGCCGTCATCGCAACCGCCGGCCGCTCGCCCGAGCGGGCCCGCCGGGTCGTCGCCGCCGAGGCGACCGCCCTGCGTGACCTGTACGAGCAGGCGAGCTAGCTCCGAGATCGAAGAGAGGAAGCCGTCCATGGGCCTGCGCGTCACGAACCTCGTCACCGGCACCGCGCCGACCGCGCGGGTCTCGGCGTCCGAGCGGCGCGCCCAGCTCGAGCGCCTGCACGACCAGGCGCGGGCCGCGATCAGGGCGGGGCGCGGGGCGGAGGTGCGGGCCGTGCTCCAGGCGGTCGCGGGCTGGGACGACCAGCAGCGGGCGTACCAGCTGCGCCGGCTCGTCGCCGAGGCCGCCTTCGCCGAGGCGCCCCGCGGCGGCCCCGGCTGGATCGACGTCTTCGCGGCCGTCTGCGCCGAGCTGCTCGACGCCCTCGACCGGGAGCCCTGCGAGCCCGTGCTGCTCAACTACGCGGGCGTCTTCCTCTACGAGCTCCAGGAGTTCGGAGCGGCGGAGGCGCTGTTCAAGCGCGCCCTGGCCCTCGACCCGGCCGTCCCGCACGTGCGCGAGAACCTCGCCGAGGTGCGGCGCCGCAAGCAGCAGCCGCCCGCCCGCCTGCCCGCCGCCGTGCGCGCCCGCCTGAAGGCGCTCGCCGGCAACGGCAAGCGAGTCGCCGCCCGCGCGGTGCCGCCGACGGGCCTGACGCTCTCGCTCTGCATGATCGTGAAGGACGAGGAGGAGATGCTGCCGGGCTGCCTCGAGGCGGTCAGGGACGCGGTCGACGAGATCGTCGTCGTCGACACCGGCTCGTCAGACCGGACGGTCGAGATCGCCCGCTCCTTCGGCGCCCGGGTCGTCGACTTCCCGTGGAACGGCTCGTTCTCGGACGCCCGCAACGCGTCGCTCGAGGCCGCGACCGGCGACTGGATCCTCTACCTCGACGCCGACGAGCACCTGATGCCGGAGGACGCCGCGGAGCTCCGCTCGGTCGTCTCCCGCACGTGGCGGGAGGCCTTCTACCTCGTGGAGACGAACTACACCGGCGGCGAGGAGTCGGGCGGCGCGGTCACCCACCTCGCGATGCGCGTCTTCCGCAACCGGCCCGAGTACCGCTTCGAGGGACGGATCCACGAGCAGAAGACGAGGCACATGCCGACGTACCTCGGCGAGCGCTTCGAGGCGACCACGGTTCGCCTCCGCCACTACGGCTACCTGCGCAGCCGGATCTCGGCGAAGGACAAGTCCCAGCGCAACATCGAGCTGCTGCTGCAGGAGCGTGCGGAGAGCCCGACGGCCTTCAACGCCTTCAACCTCGGCTCCGAGTACCTGCAGCTGGGGGACACCGGGAGCGCGCGCGCCCACCTCGACGACGCCTGGGACGCGGTCCGGCAGACGCCGGGCTGGGAGGACGTCGGCTACGTGCCGCTGCTCGCCTCGCGCGTCGTCAAGGCGCGCCGCGAGGCCGGCGACTTCGAGGCCGCCCGCCGGGCGATCGCTGAGGGCCTCGCCGCGTTCCCCGACCACACCGACCTCGTCTTCGAGGAGGCGCTCTGCGCCCACCAGGAGGACGACCACGCGACCGCGCGGGCGCTCGCCGAGCGCTGCCTCGCGATGGGCGACGCCCCGAGCACGTACGCGTCCACGGTCGGCTCGGGCACCTTCCTGGCGCGCGAGCTCCTCGCCGAGCTCGCCGACGCGGCCGGCGACGCGCAGCGCGCGATCGCGCTGCGGCGCGAGACCCTGGCGCAGAGCCCCGAGTACCTCGGGAGCGTCCTGCCGCTCGCCACCGCCGTCCTCGCCGCCGGCGGCACGCCCGCCCAGGCGGGGGAGGGGATCGACCTCGACCGCCCGAGCGCGCTCCTGCTCTTCGCCGCCGCCTGCTACGAGGCCGGCCACGCCGAGGAGGCGGAGCGGCGGTTCCGCGAGGTGCTCGAGCGCCAGCCCGGGAACAGCGCCGCCCGCGTCGGTCTCGTCGAGGCGCTCCTGTCGCAGCGGCGCTACGCCGAGGCGGCGACCGAGGCCGCGCTCGAGCCCGACGACTCGCCGGTCGCCGACCTCGCAGCGCTCGAGGAGCTCTTCGCGACGGCCGCCGCCGGCGACCTCGACGGCCTCGCCGACGCCCTCGTCCGGGCGCGGGAGCGCGGCGTCGCGACGAGCGAGCTGACGCTCTACGGCGCCTGGCGCGCGAGCCTCGCGGGCGAGCAGCTCGGCCGCGTTCCGGCGACCGCGGCGCCCGCCGCGGAGGCCGCGCTCGAGGCGCTGCTCCGCGTCGCCGACGTCGACGCCTTCGGGCGCCTGCACGCGATCTACGAGCAGATCCCGCTCGCCCGGCGCGAGCGCAGCGAGACGCTCGCCGGGATGTACCTGCGCCGCGGCTTCCTCGACTCGGCGGCGGACGAGTGGATCGCGGTCTGCCGCGAGGCCGTCGACGTGCGGGCCCTGATCGGCCTCGCCCAGGTCGCCTGGGCGAAGGGGCTCCCCGACGACGCGATGGTGTTCGCGGAGGAGGCCGTCGCGCTCGAGCCCGAGCACGCCGAGGCGCGCGTCCTGCTGGCCTCGCTCCAGGCCCGCAAGGCGCGGGCGGCGTAGCGATGGCCGTCTCCCCCGTCCGAGGGGAATTCCCGTCCGGGGGGGTGCGCAGGCTCAACTCGGCCGGGCGAGCGACGATATCGAGACTGCAGCACCGGTCCAAGGAAGGATCACCAGCAGTCCACGGAGGGATGGGGAAATGATCAACCCACTGCTCCCACAGGGAGTCCAGGGAGGGCCTCCGGTCAGGGACGTGTCCAAGACCAGGCCGCCCGCGCAGGTCCAGCGCGTGGCCGACACCCCGGCCGTCGCACCGACGCAGTCGGCGAGCGTGCCTGCCACGCCGCCGCCCGAGGTGCTCCACGCGCTGAACAAGGCAGCGCAGGTCCTCGACGACCTCGCCGCGAAGCAGATCAACCTGCACTTCGAGGTCGACGACACGACGAACGACGTGCGCGTCCAGGTGCGCGACGCCGACGGGAAGGTCGTGCGGGAGATCCCGCCGCGGCGCCTGCTCGACATCCTGAGCGGCTCCCCGTCCGGCGGCCTCGTCTTCGACGCGGTCGGGTAGCCACGATGCCCTCGCTGCCGACGATCAACTTCAGCGGCCTCGCGTCCGGGCTGGACACGAACTCGATCGTGACCCAGCTGATGGCGATCGAGCGCAACCCGCAGCTCCGTCTGCAGCAGCAGCAGAGGGTCGAGCAGGCGCGCCAGCAGGCCCTGCAGGACATCCAGACGCGGCTCGTCAACCCGAAGACGGCCGCGGCGGGCCTGCGGGACGCCGGCACCTGGGGCGACCAGCAGACCGTCGAGGCGTCCGACGCGACGAAGGTGACCGCGACGCGCACGGGCGGGGCGGCCGCGGGCGGCTACACGCTCGGGATCGGCCAGCTCGCGCGCGCCCACCAGGTCGCGCAGGGAACCGCACTCGCAACGGCGGCGGCGGACGACGTCCTCCACGTCTCGGTCGGCGGCGGCACCGCCGTCGACGTTGCGATCACCGCGGGCGACACGATCGCGACGATCGCGGAGAAGATCAACAACACGAGCGGGATCGGCACCTACGCCACCGCCGTGAACGGAAAGCTCGTCCTCTCGGGCAAGGCGACGGGCGCCGCGAACACGATCTCGGTCACGAGCGACGGCTCGCTCGCCACCGACCTCGGTCTCGCGGAGACGCTCTCCGCCCAGGACGCGCAGTACACGCTGAACGGCGTCGCCAAGACGAGCGCGACGAACACCGTCACGGACGGGATCGTCGGCGTCAGCCTGACGTTGAAGGCGACCACGTCGAGCGACATCTCGATCAACGTCTCCGCGCCCGGACCGGACAGCTCCGCGATCCAGGAGAAGGTGCAGGCGTTCGTCGACCAGTACAACTCGACGCTCGAGTTCATCCGCGGGAAGATGACCGAGAAGCGCGTCGCCGACCCGCAGACGGACGCCGACCGGGCGAAGGGCGTCCTCTACAACGACTCGGGCCTCGCGACCATGCTCGGGAAGCTGCGCAGCGCCGTCGCCGACGTGGTCGGAGACCGCGCGCCGGAGCTCCAGACGCTGTCGCAGGTCGGCATCTCGACCGGCGCCTCGACCGGCTCCGGCGCGGTGAACCAGGACGCGCTGATCGGCAAGCTGAGCTTCGACTCGTCGAAGCTGACGACCGCGCTCGCGAGCAACTTCAACGGCGTCAAGGATCTCTTCACCAAGGTGACGGGCGACGTCGCGACCGAGGGCTTCGGCCAGCGGATCGACGCGATCATCGCCACGTACTCGGACACGGGCGGGATCATGGGGTCCCGGATCCAGGCCGCGAAGGACGAGATCGCGTTCCTCACGACGCGCTCCTCCGACATGGACATCCGCCTCGCCCAGAAGGAGGAGGCGCTCCGCCGCCAGTTCACGGCGATGGAGACGGCCATCTCGAACGCCCAGCAGCAGAGCGCGTGGCTCGCCGGGCAGCTCGCCTCGCTCGGCTAGGCCTGTCCCGCACGACTCGACCGCGCCAGGTCGCGCGCCCCCCGGGCGCGCGCCTGGCGCTTCCCGGTCTGGCGCCGGGCCGTGACCGTCCGGAGCGGACGCGTGTGGGTGAGAAGTCGCCGGATCGGCACGGTCCCGCGCGCCACGCGCGCGCGTTGCGGCGATAGGCTCGTTGCCGGCGGCACGTGGTACCCCCACCCAGGGTGGGAGTGAGTCTGCGGCGGGACGTGTCCCCGCAGGACGTGTCCCCGCAGGACGTGTCCGGCAAGGACCTGCCCGGCGAGGGCAGGGCCCGTGCCAGGGCCTGTCCGCCTCCGGCCCGCGGAGCCCTGCGAGGCCACGGGAGCGTTGCCGGTCGGGCCGCGCCACGCGTGCCGCGGGGCATGGCGGCGACCGTCGATCGACGCCGCCCGCCGGACGTCGCGCGACTCCCCCTTTGGTGGCTCAAAGCGTCCGCCGGCGAGCCGACTACACGGTCGTGACGTACGAAAGCGCAAAGCGGGCGTACACCGAGTCGAGCGTGCTGACGGCGACGCCGGAGCAGTTGGTGGTCATGCTCTACGACGGGGCGATCCGCTTCCTCAACCAGGCCGCCGCTGCCACCGAGGCGGGCAATCGGGAAGTGGCGATCAACCGGATCCGCCGCGCCGACGCGATCATCGACGAGCTGAACCTCTCGCTCGACATGAGCTACGGGGACGTCCCGCAGCGGCTCCGCTCGATCTACCTCTTCTGCAAGCGCCAGCTGCGGGAGTCGATCTTCGAGCGCACGTCCGAGCCCCTGCTCGACACGGCCCGCCTGCTCGGCGAGCTGCGCGACTCGTGGGAGCAGATCGCCCGCGAGGCCGCGGCCACGCGCGCACCGCTCGCCGCGACGGCGTGAGCGTCTACGACGTCCTGGTCGAGCTGGCGCGCCGCGAGCGCGACCTGATCGACGGCTGCCTCTGGGACGACCTGCTCGACCTGCAGGCCCGGCGCGGCAGCCTGGTCGAGTCGCTCCCGGCGCGGCCGCCCGCGGAGGCTCGCGCCGCGCTCGAGACGGCCAGCGCCCTGGGCGCCTCGAACGAGGTCGCCCTGCGCGCGGCGCTCGAGGTCGCGGGGCGCGAGCTCTCGCACCTCGGCCGCGGTCGGCGCGCGCTCGCGTCGTACGCCGGCGCCGGTGGCGCGGGCGAGTCCCGGTTCGCCTGACCCCGGGCCGGCGTAGGCCGGTTCCCTCGGCCGGGCGACTCAAGTCGCCGGGAGGGGAGACGACTACAGGGCTGCCGCAACGGACTGCGGCGCAGGACGCCCAGGGACGGGTCCCCGACACGGCACGGAGGACTCGGTGGATCTCTTCGACCTCACGCAGGTCGCCCTCGAGCGAGCGATGAGCGGTGCCTCGCTGCGCCAGCGCGTCCTCACGAACAACCTCGCGAACGCGAACACGCCCGGGTTCAAGCGGATGGACGTCGACTTCCACGCGACGCTCGCCCGCGAGCTCGGCGGCGGGTCGACTCGCCGCGGGGTCGCCGAGACCGGCTTCACCGTCGCCCGCGACGCCTCCACGAGCGAGCGCGTCGACGGCAACAACACCGACGTCGACGGCGAGATGGCCGCCCTGGCGGAGAACTCGCTCGACTACCAGGCGATGGTGGCGGCCTCCCGCGCCCGGGTCCGGATCCTCGAGTCCGCCATCACCGGGAGGTAGCGCCCGTGAGCATGTTCGACGCACTCAGGATCTCGGCCTCCGGCATGACCGCCGAGCGGCTCCGCATGGACGTGATCGCGGGAAACCTCGCGAACGCGAACACGACGCGGGGCGCGGACGGCCAGCCGTACCAGCGCCGCGACGTGATCCTGCAGGAGACGCAGGCCGACTCCTTCGCCGCGAAGCTCGCCGGCGTGCGCGTCGTGGGCGTCGTCGACGACGCCTCGCCGGCGCGCCGCGTCTACGACCCGGGCCATCCCGACGCCGACGCCCAGGGGTACGTCTCGATGCCGAACGTCAACTCCGTCACCGAGATGGTCGACCTGATCACGGCCAGCCGCGGGTACGAGGCCAACGTGACCACGATGAACTCCGCGAAGCAGATGTTCACGCGGACGCTCGACATCCTCCGCTGATGCCGATGCCCGCGATCCAGTCGGTCGGCCCCGCCGCGCTCGGCCCCGAGTTCACGATCCAGGGGATCGAGGGGACGGCGCCCGCCCAGACCGAGCAGTCCGGCGGCGGCTTCACCGGCGCCCTGATGGACCAGATCGGGAAGCTCGAGGAGCTCCAGCAGGGCGCCTCCGTCCAGGCGCAGCTGCTCGCGACCGGGCAGGCGGACGACGTCTCGACGGTCGTGATGGAGATCGAGCGCGCGAGCCTCGCGATGCAGCTCGCCGTCCAGGTGCGCAACAAGGCCGTCGAGGCCTACCAGGACATCTACCGGATGCAGGTCTAGCCCGTGCGCGACGCGATCCGCCCCCGCGACTTCTGGCGCAGCCTCGAGCCGAAGGGCCAGCTCATGCTCGTCGTGAGCGGCCTGCTCGTCGTGGCGACGCTGTTCTTCCTCTTCCAGTACGCGTCGAAGCCGAGCTACGTCACGGTCGCGGCCGGAATCGCGCCCGCCGACGCGACGAAGGCCGCGAGCGCGCTCGACTCGGCCGGCGTCACCTACAGGATCGAGTCCGGCGGCACGCAGATCAGCGTGCTGGACGGCGAGCAGGATCGCGCGCGCACCGCGCTCGCGGGCGCCGGCCTCGCAGGGTCGAGCCACGTCGGGTTCGAGCTGTTCGACAAGGGCTCGCTCGGCGCCACCGACTTCCAGCAGAAGGTCGACTACCAGCGCGCGCTCGAGGGCGAGATCGCCCGCACGATCGAGCAGATCGACGGCGTCGGCACGGCGCAGGTGCAGCTCGTGCTCCCGGAGGAGTCGCTCTTCCTCGACGACGCGCCGAAGGCGAGCGCGGCGGTGCTCCTGTCCGGCTCGTCGGGCCTCGACCTGAGCGCCATCCGCGGGATCGCCCACCTCGTCGCCTCGTCCGTCAAGGGCCTGAACTCGGAGAACGTGACGATCACGGACGACTCCGGCTCGCTCGTCTGGCCGCAGGGCTCCGGGAGCGGCGACGGCGCGACCGCGAAGCTCGCGGCCGAGCAGCAGTACGCGGCCAGCCTGACGGCGCAGATCAACGCGATGCTGCTCCAGACGCTCGGCCCGAACAAGGCGATCGCGCGCGTCCACGCCGACCTCTCCGTCGACCAGCAGACGGTCGACCAGGTCAAGTACGCGAAGAAGGGCACGCCGCTGACGACGACGACCGAGAGCGAGAAGCTGAAGAGCACGGGGTCGACGAACGGCGGCCCGGCCGGCACGACGGCGAACGTCCCGACGTACGCGGGCGGCGTCACCGGGGGCGGCACGTCCAACTACACGAACACGAAGTCGAGCACGGACTTCGGCGTCGACAAGACGGTCACGCGCACGGTGATCGCGCCGGGCAAGGTGAACCGCCTGGACGTGGCGCTCGTCGTCGACAAGGACGTGCCCGCCGACCAGGTCGCGGCGCTCGAGGAGGCGGTCCGCGGCGTCGCGGGCGTCCTGCCGGCGCGAGGCGACACGTTCGCGGTCTCGTCGATCGACTTCGCGAAGGTCGAGGAGCCGAAGGCGGCGCCGAGCGGCCCGGCGGCGATCCTCTCGAACCCGGTCGCGCTGCTCAAGCCGGTCGGGATCGGGCTCGCGGCGATCGTCTTCCTCTTCCTGATGCGCAAGAGCCTGAAGCGCCGCGAGGGCGACCCGATCGCGCCGGAGCCGACCTGGCTCCGGGAGATCGAGCGGGCGATCCCGATCGGCGAGCTCGGCCCCGGCCGCCTCGAGCTCGAGGCGCGCCGCGACCCCGAGCAGGAGCGGCGCGACCAGATGAAGGCCCAGCTGGAGGAGATGGTGCGGCGCCAGCCGGACGTCATCGCCAGCCAGGTCAGCAGCTGGGTGCGGGACACGTGAGCCGGCGGGACGCGGCCCCGGCACGGTAGGGAGGACGGGTGGCGACGACGACCGACAGCCGGCTGAGCGGCCGGCGCAAGGCCGCGATCCTGTGCGTGTCGCTCGGGACCGGTGCGGCCTCCGAGATCCTGAAGCGGCTGCCGGAGGACGTGATGGAGGTCCTCACGGTCGAGATGGCGCGGACGCCGACGGTCGAGCCGGACGACGCGACCGAGGTGCTCGAGGAGGCGACGAACACCGCGCTCGCGCACGGGTACATCGCCGAGGGCGGCCTGCGCTACGCCCGCGAGGTGCTCGAGCGGGCCGTCGGCGGCCAGCGTGCCGCCGAGATCCTCAACCGGCTGGCCAGCGTGATCGAGGCGAAGCCGTTCGAGTTCCTGCGCGGCACGCCGCCCGACTGGATCTTCACCTTCCTGCGCAACGAGCACCCGCAGACGATCGCGCTCGTCGTCGCGCACATGCCGACGATGGAGATGGCCGCGAAGGTCGTCCAGCAGATGCCGCCCGAGCTCCAGGCCGAGGTCGCGCTGCGGATCGCGCAGATGGACCAGGTCTCGCCGGACGTCGTCAAGGAGGTCGCGGCGGTGATGGAGACGAAGCTCGACTCCATCGTCCAGCACGAGTACTCCTCGGCCGGTGGGGTGAAGGCCCTCGCCGAGATCCTGAACAGCGCCGACCGCGGCACCGAGCGCAACGTGCTCGAGCACCTGGAGTCGGCGAACGAGGCGATCGCGGACGAGGTGCGCTCGCTCCTCTTCGTCTTCGAGGACATCGTCAAGCTCGACGACCGCGCGATCCAGCTCATCCTCAAGGAGGTCGACGCGAAGGACCTGGCGCTCGCGCTGCGCGGCGCGTCGGCCGAGGTGCAGGATCGGATCCTCTCGAACATGTCCTCGCGCGGCGCCGAGATGCTCCGCGAGGAGATGCAGTTCATGCCGCCGCAGCGCCGGCGCGTGGTCGAGGAGGCGCAGACGAAGATCGTCGCGATCGTGCGCCGGCTCGAGGACGCGGGCGCGATCATCCTGTCGCGCGGCGGCGACTCCGAGGACGAGCTGATCGGCTAGGGGGCGCAGGGTGGAGGAGGTCTACGCCACGGTCGCCGAGGTCGCCTTCGACGACCTGCTCACGGGCGCGCACGTGTCGAGCCACGGCGGCCGCGGCACCGCGGTCGAGCGCTCGGCGCACATCGTCCAGCAGGCGGAGGCCGAGGCCGCCGCCGTGCGGGCGCGCGCCGAGGGGGAGGGCTACGAGGCGGGCTTCGCGTCCGGCCTCGCCGCGGCGCGCGCCGAGGCCGCGCCGACGCTCGAGACGCTCGAGGCGATCGTCCGCGAGGCGGCCGGGGCGCGCGACGCGCTGGCCGAGGCCCTGGAGCTGCGGATCGCCGAGCTGGCCGTCCTCGTGGCCGAGAAGGTGCTGGGCGCGACCGTCGAGGCACGGCCCGAGGCGGTGCTCGACGTCGTCGGCGCGGCGCTGCGCCGCGTCGCGGCCCGCGACCACCTCGTCGTCGAGGTGAACCCCGCGGACCTCGACCTCGTGCGCGAGCACGTCGAGGGGATGACGGGGCGCCTCGGCGGCTTCCACCGCGTCGAGGTCGTGGCGGAGCGCCGCGTCGGCCGCGGCGGCTGCATCCTCCGCACGCAGGAGGGCGAGGTAGACGCCTCGTTCGAGGAGCAGCTCGCCCGCGCCCAGGTCGTCCTGCTCGAGGCGCTGCGGGCCGAGCACGTCGTCCGGCTCGAGCCGGGGGAGTAGCCGTGACCGTCGCGCTCGACGCCGCCGCGGACGCCCTTCGCGCGGCCGACCTGCACACGCTCCGCGGCCGCGTCACCAACCTGATCGGCCTCGTGATCGAGGCGACCGGCCTGCGGGCCGAGGTGGGCGAGCTGTGCGAGATCGCCGCCGGCCGCAACCGGGGGCTCGTGCCGGCGGAGGTGGTCGGGTTCCGGGACGGCCGCACGCTGCTGATGCCCCTTGGCGAGATGCAGGGCATCGGCCCCGGCAACCAGGTCGCCGCGACGGGCCGCCCGTTCGGGCTCCACGTGGGCGAGCACCTGCTCGGGCGGGTCCTCTCGGGCCTGGGCCAGCCGTTCGACTCGGGCGACCCCGTCGACATCGGCGAGCACCGCTCCGCCGTCGCGCCGCCGCCCGACCCGATGGCCCGGACGCACATCACAGAGCGGATCTCGCTGGGCGTGCGCGCGCTCGACACGCTCGTGCCGTGCGGCTACGGCCAGCGCCTCGGCATCTTCGCCGGCTCGGGCGTCGGCAAGTCCTCGCTGCTGGGGATGATCGCGCGGGCGACGAGCGCGGACGTGAACGTCATCTGCCTCGTCGGCGAGCGCGGCCGCGAGGTGCTCGAGTTCGTCGAGCGCGACCTCGGCGACGCCCTGTCGCGCTCCGTCGTCGTCGTCGCGACGTCGGACGAGCCGGCCCTCGTGCGGATCAAGGCGGCGTTCGTGGCGACCACGATCGCCGAGTGGTTCCGCGACCGCGGCGCGAACGTCCTGCTGATGATGGACTCGGTCACGCGCTTCGCGATGGCCCAGCGCGAGGTCGGGCTCGCGATCGGCGAGCCGCCCGCGACCCGCGGCTACACGCCGAGCGTCTTCGCCCTGCTGCCGCGGCTGCTCGAGCGCGCCGGGACGAACCAGCACGGCTCGATCACGGGCCTCTACACGGTGCTCGTCGAGGGCGACGACATGAACGAGCCGATCGCGGACGCAGCGCGGGCGATCCTCGACGGCCACTGCGTGCTCTCGCGCGCGCTCGCGCATCGCAACCACTACCCGGCGATCGACGTGCTGCAGTCGGTCTCGCGCCTCGTCGGCCAGATCGCGACGGAGGAGGTGCGCGCGGCCGGCTCGGCGCTGCGGGAGACGCTCGCCCTCCACCGCGAGCGCGAGGACCTGATCACGATCGGCGCGTACGCCCGCGGCTCCGACCCGCGGGTCGACTACGCGATCGACAAGCTGCCGGCGATCGACGCCTTCCTGCGCCAGCGCACGGACGAGCCCGTCCCGGCGGAGACCGCCGACCGGATCCTGCTCGACCTGATGGCCGATCGCGACCTGCTCGTGCAGCAGCCCGGCACCGACCTCGCCCTGCGCGGCTGAGCGTCGCTCCCGGCGGGGAGCGATCGGCACCGAGTCGTCACGGTCCCGTGGCGGACACGTGCGCGGTCGGGCGATACGCTTGGTCGCAGGCGGTGCCTGGTCACCCCACCCAGGGCGGGCGTGCGGCGCCGGGACATGGCCGGAGCGGACGATGCGGCGCGGCCGGGCCGGGCTCGGGAGGCTACGAGTCGGAGGCGCAGGTAGCCTCTGGGCTTCCAGCGAACGGAGGACCGTGTCGGGCAGGACGCGAGAGGAGCAGGAGACGGGCGCGGCGGCGCTCGCAGCGGTGGCTGCCGTGCTCGAGTCGTCGGCCGCCACGATCGCCGTCCTCGGGCTCGACGGGACGATCCTCGCCGTCAACGCCGCGTGGCGCCGCACGGCCGACCTCGAGCGCCTCGGTGTCGCCGCGGGGGGCGTCGGCACGAACTCCCTCGAGGTCGGCCAGGCGGCGCCCGACTCCGTCCCCGAAGCCCGCCGATGCGCGGAGGCGATCCGCGCGGTGGCGGGGGGGCGCAGCGGGCATCGAGCTGCCGTACACGCTCGCCACGCCGTCCGGCCAGCGGGACCACAGCGCGACGATCCGACGCGTCGAGCTCGGCGAGGAGCGGTTCGTCGTCGTGGAGCACGTCGACGTCACGCAGCTCCACCAGGCCCAGCACGCCGAGGCGAGCCTCGACCTGCTCGTGCGGGAGGCGCCCGTCGGGATCGCGATGGTCTCGATCGACCTCCGCTTCCGGCGCGTGAACCCCGCGTTCTGCCGCCTGCTCGGCTACGAGGAGGCGGAGCTGCTCCAGCTCGACCTGCTCGACGTCACGCACCCGGACGATCGGGAGGAGGAGCGAGCGCGCAGCACGGCCGGCGCAGCGGGTCGGACGACGACCGAGACGGTGCTCAAGCGGTTCGTCCGCCGCGACGGCTCGACGGTGCTCGCCACCGTGACCGGCCACGTCGTCCGCGACGAGGACGGCGTCCCGATCGTGCTGATCGGCTTCGCGCAGGAGTGGACGGAGCTGGCGCGCATCGAGCTCGCGCTGCGCGAGAGCCAGGACCGCTTCCAGGCGGTCTTCGAGCTGCTGCTGGACGGGATCCTGCTGTTCGACGACGAGGGGCTCGTCGTCCAGGCGAACCCCGCCATGGCCGCGCTGACCGGGCTCGAGATCGACGCGCTGGAAGGGGCGCCCCTGTTCGCCTGGCTCGACGACGAGGCGCGTGGCCGGGCGGCCTTCCAGCAGCTGCTCGCCGAGGGGAGCCTAGCCGGGACGAGCGTGATCCGTCGCGGCGAGGAGCGTCTGACCTGCGAGTTCGTCGCGCGGGCCGACGCGTTGCCGGGCATCCACCTCGCTGCCGTCCGCGACGTGACCGAGCGAACGCTGCTCGAGGAGCGGCTCCGCCACGTCGAGAAGCTCGAGGCGCTCGGGCGCCTCGCCGGCGGGGTCGCGCACGACTTCAGCAACATCCTGACCGGGATCCGCGGCTACGCCTCGTTCCTCGTCGAGGCGCTCGAGCCCGACGACCCGCGCCGGGCGGACGCGCTCGAGATCCACGACGCGACCGAGCGGGCGGCCGCGCTCACCCGTCAGCTGCTCGCCTTCAGCCGTAGGCAGGTGCTCGCCCCGCGGGAGCTCGACCTGAACGCGCTCGTCGCCCGGGTGGCGCCGATGCTGCGCCGGACGCTCGGCGAGGAGGTCGAGCTCGAGCTCGAGCTCGGCGGCGGCCTCGACCCGGTGAGCGCGGACGCGTCCCAGCTCGAGCAGGTGGTCGTCAATCTCGCCCTGAACGCACGCGACGCCCTCGACGGGCCCGGCCGGAGCGCGATCTCGACCCGGGCGGCCGCCCTGGACGGCCGTCCTCACCTCGCGCTCGCGGTCGCCGACGAGGGCGTCGGCATCGACGCGGCGACGCGCGAGCGCATGTTCGAGCCGTTCTTCTCGACGAAGCCGCCCGGGCACGGCGTCGGGCTGGGCCTGTCGGCCGTCCTCGGCGTGGTCGAGCAGAGCGGCGGGAAGGTCGAGGTGGTGAGCGAGCCGGGGCACGGGACGACGGTCACGGTGCTGCTGCCCACCCTCCGTCCGCGGCACCGCGTCGCGCCGACCGGGCCGGCGAACGGGCTGCCGCTCGGCGGGACGGTGCTCGTCGCGCACCGCGAGGCCGACCTGCGGCGCCGGCTCGGCAAGGCGTTCTCGGCCGCCGGCGCGACGGTGCTCGAGGCGGAGACCCCTGAGCGGGCGCTCGAGGTCGTCGCGAGCTACGGCGGCCGGCTCGACCTGCTCGTGCTCGACGCGGCCGCCGCCGTGCGCGACCCGGACGTGGGGGAGCGGCTCGCGGAGCGGTGCCCGGACGTGCGCGTGCTGCTCGTCGCCGCCGCGGGCGGGCGCGTGCCCGCGGACGGCGCGCTGCCGCTTCTCGTCGACCCCGAGCCCGGCGACGCGGTCGAGGTCGCGCGGACCCTCCTGCGCGAGCGTGCACCGGGCACGGCTTGACGTTGGCCAGCGAGCGGCCGAACCAGCGGTTCCTCGGCGAGGAGTGGCGCCTGGCGCTCGCGCTGGTCACCATCTCCGCGTTCGGGTGGTGGGTCGCCGTCCCGTACGCGATCCACGTCGCGGGTCGAGCCGGCGAGGGCGACGGCAGCCACGTGGGGATAGCGCTCATGATCGGGCTGCTCGGCGGCCTCGTCGGCGTCGGCTTCTTCCTCGCCGGGCTGCTGTTCGCGAGTCGCCCGCGACGCATCGCACTCGTCGGGCTCGTCGAAGTGGCGGTGGGCGCGGTGGGGCTCGTCGCGGCGACGAGCTGATGACGCGCTTGCGGTCGCGCCGGCTGCGCGGCCGACGCGTACCGGCCGTCGTGCGGTCAGGGCCGCTCGGAGCTACGGGCGCGCTCCGCCGTCAGAGCGAGGCGCCGGACTCGTCGAGCTCCTTCTGCATGCGCTCGTCGAGGCGGTCCTGGGCGTCCAGGAGAGGGCGGATCCGCTGCGCGACCGACCGGACGTCGACGCCCGCGGCGAGGGCGACCTCGGGCCGGATCTCGCGCGGCGGCTCGATCCCCGCCCCGGCCTCGCGGACGAGCAGGTCGGCGATCTGGATCAGCGCGGGGAGGCGCTCCGACGGGACGTCCGCGTCGTGGCCGCCGATTGCGCCGACGAGCGGCGGCGGGTACGACCAGCGCTCCGCGAGCGCCGCGCCGAGCTGGGCGTGCGTGAAGCCGAGCGTGTCGAGCTCGACGGGCGGGAGCTGGTCGCCGCGGGCGGCGGCCGCGAGCAGGTGGCGGAAGGCCTTCGGCGCGAAGAGCGCGAGGACCGAGAGGCCGAGGTTGTGCAGCAGGCCGGCGGTCAGGGCCACCTCGGCGCTGACGCCGGACGGCGCGAGCGCGCGGGCGATCAGCCCGACGCGGACGGAGTGCCGGTGCTGCTGGCGCAGCGCCTCGGCGAGCTCCTCGTCGACGCTCCTGTCGAGCCCGGCGCCGAGGCCGGGGGCGGCGATCGAGGCGACCGCGAGCCCCTGGACGAAGCCGAAGCCGAGCCGGGCGACCGCCTGGGTCAGGTCGCCGATCCGCGACGCGCTCATCGAGTGGGCCGAGTTGGCGATCCGCAGCAGCAGGGCCGAGAAGCTCTCGTCGCGCGCGGCCTCGAGGGCGACGCCGCGCGCGCTCGCGCGGGCGTCCTCGCAGAGCGTGATCACGCGGACGAGCGCGGCCTGGCTGCGCAGCGGCAGTGCGGCCGCCTGCTCGACCAGGTTGTTGAAGAGCTGCTCGACCAGCCGGCGGCGGATGTCCTCGGGGACGCCGGAGCGGCCTGGGCCGCGGCAGCGGCTGCGGGATGGGCCTGCGCCATCGCACCCTGCTAATCGGCCGGGCGCGCTCGCTCTGAGGGCCGCGGGCCCCCCGTACGGGTGAGCCGGGGTGGCCGCGACGTGTGGCTCCGATCAACCATGGGCGCCCGGCGGCTCGCGGTCAACTCGCCCCTCGCGCTGCCGATCACTTGGCCGCATTCCGACATCCCGGAGGAGCCCAATGTCCCATGCATCCCCTTCCGTCGAGGTGGCTCGCCAGCTCGTGGTGTTCTCCCTCGGCGAGGAGGAGTACGCGCTGCCCATCACGCGCGTGCAGGAGATCATCCGGTACACGGAGCCGCGGGCGGTGGCGTCCGACGCGCCGTGGATCCGCGGCGTGATCTCCCTGCGCGGGAAGATCATCCCCGTCTGCGACCTCGCCTCGCGCCTCGGCCTGTACGCCGACGCGCGCGACAACCAGAAGATCGTCATCGTCGAGACCGAGGGCGGCACCGCCGGCGTCATCGTCGACGACGTCGAGGAGGTCCTGACGATCGACGACGAGATGGTGGACGAGGTGCCGGGTGCGTCGTCCGAGTTCACCGAGGCGATCGTGAAGATCGAGTCCCGCCTCGTCGTCCTGCTCAACCCCGACGGCATCTTCGCCGGCGTCTCCTTCGCGCACTGACGTGGAGCGCACCGGCACACCGCTGCCCCGGCAGGAGCGCATCCGGGTCGTCGTCGCCGACGACTCGGGCTTCATGCGCAAGCTGATCTCGGACGCCCTCGCCTCGCGCGGGCACGAGGTCGTCGGGCAGGCCGCGGACGGCGACCAGGCGCTCGCGCTCTGCGAGCGGCTGAAGCCGGACGTCCTCTCGCTCGACCTGGCGATGCCCGGGCTGGACGGGATCGGCGTGCTCAAGCGCCTGCGCGCGAGCGCGACGCCGATCCCCGTCGTCGTGGTCTCGGCGTTCTCGCCGGCACACGGCGCCCGGGCGATCGACGCCCTCGCCGAGGGCGCGGTGGAGCTGGTCGCGAAGCCCTCCGACGGGGAGCCGCTGCGGCAGTTCTTCGGGGAGCTCGCGGACAAGGTCGCGCTGGCCTCCGCCTCGCGGCCGCCGTGGTCCCGGGCCCTCGCGCCCCGGGTCGCGCCGCCCGCGCGCCCCGCGACGCCCGCCCGCCCGCCCGCACCGTGGCGCAAGCCCGCGGAGCCCGCATCGCCTGCGGCCCCGATGCGCGGCCGGTCCCGGCCCGCCCCGGCACCCGCCCCGGCACCCGTCCCGGTCGACCAGCCCGCGCGCCAGCGGCCCGCGAAGCTGCCGGCAGGCGAGCGGCGCGCCGTGGTGATCGCCTGCTCGACGGGCGGCCCGCAGGCCCTCGCCGAGCTGCTGCCGAAGCTGCCCGCGCCGCTCGGGCAGGGCGTCCTGATCGTCCAGCACATGCCGCCGGGCTTCACCGCCTCGCTCGCGGAGCGCCTGGACAAGGCATCGCCCCTCACGGTGGTCGAGGCGAGGGGAGGCGAGGCGCTCGACCCCCGGGTCGCGTACCTGTGCCCCGGTGGCAGCCACCTGCGGGTGGGGCAGGACAAGAAGTCCCGTCTGACCGACGAGGCGCCGATCGGCGGCCTGCGCCCGCGCGCCGACCTGACGATCGAGGACGCCGCCCGCCTCTGGGGCGACAGGCTGCTGCTCGTCGTCCTGACGGGAATGGGCAGCGACGGCCTGGCCGGCGCCCGCGTCGTCAAGCAGCACGGGGGCGTCGTCGTCGTCGAGGCGGAGGAGACCTGCACCGTCTACGGGATGCCGCGCGCGGTCGCGGAGGCCGGTCTCGCCGACCACGTCGTCCCGCTCAATCGAATCCACGACACGATCGTCCAGGAGGCCGGCAGATGAGCGTGCCCGTCCGTGACGAGTACGTCGACTTCTGCGAGGGCATCCGCCGACTGACGCAGATCGACCTGCTCCAGTACAAGCGCGGTCAGATGGAGCGGCGGATCCGCTCCTTCGCCGACCGGCGCGGGATCAAGGGCCTGAGCGACTACCTCAAGGCGCTGCAGGCGAGCGGGGAGGAGCTCGACGAGTTCCTCGACCGCGTCACGATCAACGTGTCCCAGCTCTGGCGCAACCCCGAGCAGTGGCGCTTCCTCGAGAAGGACATCATCCCCGAGCTCGCCAAGACGGGGAAGGTCCGCTGCTGGAGCGCCGGCAGCTCGTACGGCGCCGAGGCCTACACGCTCGCCGCGACCTGCGTCGAGACGGCCCCGAACGCGCGCGTCGAGGTGCTCGGCACCGACATCGACAAGCGCGTCGTCGAGCGGGCCCGCCGCGGCCGCTTCTCGGCCGAGGACGCCCGCACGGCCCCGCAGGACAAGCTGAAGCGCTGGTTCGTCGAGGACGACGGCGTCTGGGAGGCCAAGCCGGAGCTGAAGCGGGCTGTCCGCTTCGAGACCGGCGACCTGCTCCGGAACACGTTCCCGAAGGAGGCCTACGACCTCGTGCTGTGCCGGAACGTCGTCATCTACTTCACCGAGCCCGTGCGGGACGAGCTGCACGCCCGGCTCGCCGCCTCGGTGCGCCCGGGCGGCTACCTGATGATCGGCTCGACCGAGCGGGTTTCGTCGCCTCGTGACCTGGGCCTCGAGCCGTCCCACCCCTTCACGTACCGCAAGCGCTGATGGACACCTCCGAGTACCTCCCCATGTTCCTGGCCGAGTGCCGGGAGCACCTCCAGGAGCTCAACCTCTGCATCGTGCGCATCAAGGAGGCCCCGGACGACAAGGAGACCGTCGACCAGATCTTCCGGATCGCCCACACGCTCAAGGGCATGGCCGGGACGATGGGCTTCAACAAGATGGCGTCGCTGACGCACAAGATGGAGGACGTCCTCGAGCTGCTGAAGCAGCGCGGCGGCGGGCTCTCACGCGACGCCGTCGACGTCCTGCTCGAGTGCCTCGACACGCTGTCGGTGGCGGTCGACTCGATCGACACCTCCGGCGAGGAGGGAATCGACGCGTCGCAGCTCGTCGTCCGGCTGGAGGGGCTCGTCGCCGACGACGCCCCCGGCCAGGCCGCCGCGCCCGTCGCGGCCGCGGCCGTCGCGATCGACACGGGCGGCCGCCGCGTCCTGCGCGTCGCCGCCGAGCTGTCGGCCGGCGTCCCGATGCCGTCCGTGCGGGCCCTGATGGTCCTGACCGCGCTCGCCGAGCACGGCGAGGTCGTCGCGTCCGTCCCGACCGAGGACGAGCTCGACGGCTGGGGCGGGAGCGTGGTCGAGGTCTGGCTCGCGACCGAGCACGAGGAGGACGCGGTCGCCGCGAAGGCCGCCGCGGTCTCCGACGTCGAGACCGTGTCCGTGGCCGAGCACGTCGAGGGCGCCGCCGCAGACGCCCCCGCGCCCGCCGACGAGGCTCCCGCGGCCCCGGCTGCGCCCGCCGCCGCGGACGCTCCGGCAGCGCCGGCCGCGCCCGCGGGCGACGCGCCCGCCGCCGGCGGCCACAAGAAGGGCGGCACGGCGACCGTGCGCGTCGACGCCGAGCGTCTCGACCAGCTGATGCACCTGATGGGCGAGCTCGTCGTGGCCCGCTCCCGCGTGGAGGAGCTCTCGGCGCAGGCGGGGGTGCCCGGCCTCTCGCAGGCGATCGCGGAGCTCGCGCGCTCGTCCCAGTCGCTCCAGGCGATGGTGATGCAGGTGCGGATGATCCCCGTCGAGGCGGTCTTCCTCCGCTTCCCGCGGCTCGTCCGCGACCTCTCGTCGAAGCTCGACAAGCGCGTCGAGCTCGTCCTGACCGGCAAGGAGACCGAGCTCGACCGCACCGTGGTCGACGCGCTCGGCGACCCGATGGTGCACCTCGTCCGCAACGCGCTCGACCACGGGCTCGAGACGGCGGCCGAGCGCGTCGCCGCCGGGAAGCCCGAGCAGGGGACGCTGGAGATCTCCGCGGCCCACCAGGGCGGCAACGTGGTCATCTCGGTGCGGGACGACGGGAAGGGGATCGACCCGGCCCGCGTCGCGCAGAAGGCGGCGGAGCGCGGCCTGATCGCCGCCGACCAGATCGACCAGGTCGACATGCCGCGGGCGATCGAGCTGCTCTTCAGCGCCGGCTTCTCGACCGCGGACGTCACCACCGACATCTCCGGGCGCGGCGTCGGCATGGACGCCGTTCGGACGATGGTGCGCGAGCTCGGCGGCGAGGTCTTCATGACCTCCGAGACGGGCAAGGGCACGTCCGCCCAGATCCGCCTCCCGCTCACCCTCGCGATCATGATCGCCCTGCTCGTGGAGGCGGGCGGCGTGCCGCTCGCCATCCCGCTCGACCGGGTCGAGCGCACGCTGCGGCTCTCCGAGCACCCCGTCCGGTCGGTGACCGGGATCCGGACGCTCGTCCTCCGGGACGGCGTCCTCCCGCTCGTCGACCTCTCGCGGTCGCTCGGCTACCAGGCGGCCGCGACGGCCGAGCACGCCGTGATCGTGCGCGGCGGCGACCGCCGCTTCGCGCTCGCGGTCGACCAGCTCGTCGGCCAGCGCGAGCTGGTCACCCGACCGCTCCCGAACGAGGTCGGCGATCGCGCCGCGCTCTCGGGCGGGGCGGTCCTGTCCAACGGGGAGATCGCGCTGATCGTCGACTGCGACGCCATCGCGGACGGCGCCCGTGCCAACTCGATGCCCGCCGCGTACGCCGCGTGACGGCTCGACCGACAAGGAGGCGGAGGCACCAATGACGACGCAGTACACCGAGATGCAGCTCGACGCGCTGCGCGAGGTGGCCAACATCGGCTCGGGCAACGCGGCGACGGCGCTCGCGGCGATGCTGGGCCGGCCGGTCGACCTCTCGTGCCCGTACGTCTACGCGAAGCCGCTCGCCGAGGCCGTCGAGTCCGTTGGCCCGGCCGAGCTCGAGGTGACGGCGATCCTGATCCAGGTGATCGGCGACCTCGAGACGATGGTCGTCCTGATGTTCAACGAGAACGACTCGCGCGTGCTCTGCGAGGCCCTCGGGGTCGAGGCCGGCACCGAGGTCGGCGTCTCGGCCCTGTGCGAGATCGGCAACATCCTCGGCGCCTCGTACCTGAGCGCGCTCGCGATGATGACCGGGATCGACCTCGAGCCGGCCCCGCCGATCGCCGTGGAGGACATGCTCGGCGCGATCCTCTCGTCCGTGCTGGCGCTCGGCGCCTCGCAGACGGACACCGCGCTCCTGCTCGACTCGCGCCTGCTCGTCGAGGGGTCGGACGCGAACTTCAGCTTCATGTTCCTCGTCAACCCGGGCGCCAAGGGCATCGGCAGCCTGCTCGAGCGCCTCGGCCTCGGCTCGTAAGGGCCGGGTGGGAGACACATGGTCCGGATGGGCGAGTACCGCGTCTCGCGGACGGCGGGCGAGCAGCTGATCACGATCGGCCTCGGCTCGTGCATCGGGCTCGCGCTGATCGATCGCGACCGCGACATCGCGGGCCTCGCGCACATCGTGCTGCCCGACTCGAAGGACGCCGCGTCGGGCGCGATCGCGCAACCGACGAAGTTCGCCGACACCGCGGTGCCGAAGATGCTCGACGAGCTCGCCCGGATGGGCGCGCGCCGGTCGGGGCTCGTCGCCGTGCTCGTCGGCGGCGCGCAGATGTTCTCGTTCGGCTCGGGCGGGAAGTCGACGCTCGACATCGGCCGCCGCAACGAGGCCGCGACCCGGGAGGCGCTGAACGCGGCGAAGATCCCGGTGATGGCCAACGCGACCGGCGGCACGAAGGGCCGCACCGTGGTCGTGCACGTCGCGGGAGGCATGGTCACCGTCAAGGAGGCCGGCGGCACCGAGTCCGAGCTCTGGCGGGCCGGCAGGACGCGATGAGCACCGAGGGCGTCCTCACGCCCGAGCAGATCGCCGCGCTGATCGAGCAGGCGAAGGAGGGCAACGCACCGGCGCAGGCGGCGCCGGTCCGCGTGCGCCGCCCGCCGCGGGTGCGCGAGGTCGACTTCTCGCGCCCGAAGAAGTTCTCGCAGGAGCAGCAGCGACGGCTCGAGCGGGCCCACGAGGCGTTCTGCCGGGCGGCCTCGACCCGGCTGACCGCCGAGCTGCGGCTCCCCGTCGAGCTCGAGGTGATCAACATCGACCAGCTCACCTGGTCGAGCGCCGTCTCGGACATCCCGCCCTCGTCGCTCTACGCCGTCGTGGGCACGAGCCCGCTCGACACGAAGGTGCTGCTCTCGGCGGAGCAGGGGCTGATCATGCGGCTGGTCGAGCTGCTGCTCGGCGGCTCCGTCGACGCGAAGCCGTCCCAGCGCGACCTGACGGAGATCGAGGTCGCGCTGTCGACGAAGATGATGTCGACCTTCGTCGACCAGCTCTCCCAGACCTGGGACGAGCTGTTCGCCCTGAAGCTGTCGCTGCTCGCGCTCGAGTCGAGCCTCGCGCAGGTGCAGCTCGCGCCGGTCTCGGAGCCGTGCCTCGCCCTGACGATGGAGGCGAAGCTCGACAAGTGGTCGGCGACGATGTCGCTCACCATCCCGCACCCGTCGATCGAGGCCGTCGTCGGTCGGCTCGTCACCGGCCAGTTCGCGGACGACGAGGAGGGCGGTCACGACACGAGCCTGATGGCGGGCGCCCTGCGCGACGTCGAGATCGAGCTGCGCGCCGAGGTGGCCGCCGTCGACCTCAGCGTCGAGGAGGTGCTCTCGATCCGACCCGGCGACGTGATCGGGCTCGGCGTCCCGGCCGAGGCGGGCATCACCGTCTACGCCGATCGCGCGCCGTCGCACCGGGCCCGGCCCGGCAAGAGCGGCAAGTGGCGCGCGGTGCAGATCCTCGAGCGCCTGGAGACCGCGTGACCTCCGAGGAGGCGCTGCTCAAGCTGGGCGAGGCGACCGCGGAGGCCGTCGCGAACGTGCTGCGCATGTTCAGCCCCGAGGGCGTCAGCGTCGGCGAGGCGAAGATCGTCCCGACCGGCCAGCCGCTGCTCGCGATGCTGCCGATGCCGGCCGTGGCCGCCTCCGTCTCCTACGTCGACGGCGTCGTCGGCGGCAACATCTTCGCGATGACGCGGCTCGGGGCCCGGCGCCTCGCGGCCGCGATGATGATGCAGGACCCGGACGACCTCGAGGCCGACGAGGAGCTGTCGGAGCTCGAGCTGTCGGCCGTCGGCGAGGCCATGAACCAGATGATGGCCGGCGCCGCGGTCGCGACATCGGGCGTGCTGGGCGAGGAGGTCGACATCGCCCCGCCCGAGACGAAGTTCTTCAGCACGGTCGACGAGTCGGTCGACGCGTGGGACGTCACCCCGCACGTCGTCTCGATCTCGTTCTCGCTCCTCGGGGAGCCGTGTCGGCTGATCCAGCTCGCGCCGAACGCGTTCATCGTCAAGATGACCCGCGCGTTCTCCGACCTGGCCGCCGAGACGGCGTCCGAGGACATCATGCACCGCGACCTCGGCGGCGACACGCTGCCGGAGGAGACGGTGCGGCAGATCCCGGTGCGCGTCTGGGCCGAGCTCGGGCGCGTCCGGCTGGACGTGGCGCAGGCGATCGGGCTCGGGCCCGGCGAGGTGGTCGAGCTCGACCGCCTGGCGGACGATCCCGTCGACCTGTTCGTGAACGGCCGACGCTTCGGCAGCGGCCGGCTGATCCTGATCGACGGCGCCGACTGGGGGGTGCGGGTCGAGTCCGTGCTCCCGGCGGGCGCCGTCGCAGACCTGGTTGGACTCGAGGAAGCGGAGGGCTGATGGCACGGGTGTTGATCGTGGATGACGCGGCGTTCATGCGGAAGATGCTGGGCGACGTGCTGCAGAAGAACGGTCACGAGGTGGTCGGTGAGGCCGGTGATGGGGCGGAGGGCGTGCAGCGGTTCCAGGAGCTGCGGCCGGACACGACGACGCTGGACATCCTGATGCCGGAGCTGGACGGCCTCTCGGCGTTGAGGAGATCATGTCGTTCGATCCGGCGGCGAAGGTCGTGATGTGCTCGGCGCTCGGTCAGGAGACGAAGGTGCTGGAGGCGATCAAGGCCGGCGCAGAGGACTTCGTGGTGAGCCGTTTCAGCCGGAGCGCGTGGCGGACGCCGTCGCCGAAGCTCGTATAGCGAGCCCGATTCCCGGGAGAGGGGCGGGAAAGGGGTTCCGGCCCGGTCTTCCGGGCCTTCCCAAGGCAGAGGAGACGTAGATGAAGTCGGATCGGGAGTGAGAGGGGAGGGAGCGGCGGCGGCCTGTCCGTGCGGGCCGCCGTTGCTCAGGATCGGCGGGGGCGGTGCTGATCGCCGTCGCCGCCACGATCGCAGCGGCTGCTCGTGCGGCGCTGAGCAACACGCCTGCGCGTGACGACCTGGGGGTGTTCGCGGACAAGGCCGCCGGGTACGCGGACCGGATGGCTGCAGCGGAGCCTGCAGGCGATGCGTCGCGGCCCCGACGGCGATCCCGCCGAGTTCGAGCAAGTCGGCGACCGAGGCGTTCGCGCTCGCGGACAGGCTCGTGGCCCGCTTCCCCGACGACGAGATCGATCGTCGACGCCGTGCGCGGCGGCACGCACGCTCGACGAGCAGCACGACCCCCTCGTCTTCGACCAGCTCTTCCCGCGGTGGACGCGGGCCGACACGGCACGACCGTCGCGGAGCTCGCGCCGCAAGCGACGGCGCTCGTGACCCAGTTCGTCGTCCAGGCGACCACCGTGCAGGAGCACGTGCACGCGCTCGCCGTGGCGAAGCGCGAGGACGCGATCTCCGCCCTCTCGACGGCCCGGCTGCTGCAGATCGTCCTCGTGATCTCGGCGCTCCGTCGCCGCCGTCCTCTTCCTCCTCGTCATCCGCGCGCTCGGCCGTGCGCTCGAGGGGATCAAGCGCGTCGCGAACGACGCCGCAGCCAGGAACCTGACGACCCGCTGGCGCAACAGCGGGATGGGTGAGCTCGACGACGTCGGCTTGGAACTCAACCGGATGGTCGAGGCGCTCGCCGCCGTGGTCGCGCAGATCCGCGCGACGAGCGGCTCGCTGCTCGACGCCTCGCCCGGGGACATGTCCGAACTCGTCGACCCAGGCGGGGCGGGCGATCGGCGAGATCGCGCGAACCGTCACGGACGTCGCGATGGGCGCGGAGGCGCCAATTGAAGATGGTCGACGCGGTGCGCAGCTCCGCCGACCGACCTGGCCGTCCGCTGTCCGCCGTCCGCGCAGGCGGCCGAGGCGGCGACTGAGGCGCGCGCCGTCGCCGAGGAGGGCGTCCAGGCCGCCTCGCAGGCGTCGTCCGCGATGACCGAGGTGCGAGTCGACCCTCGCCGTCGCCAGGCGGTCCGCCGCCTGGGCGAAGTCGACGAGATCGGCGGCATCGTCGAGATTGATCGCAGGATCGCCGGCCGACCGAACCTGCTGGCGCTGAACTTGCGGGATCGAGGCGCGGGCCGGCGAGCACGGCAAGGGCTTCGCCGTCACGTCGCCGAGGAGGTCGCTGAAGCTCGCCGAGGAGTCGCAGCGGGCCGCCGGGCTCGTCGCCGGGCCTGATCGAGGCCGATCCAGCCTGCGAGACCCAGCGCGTCGTCGAGATCGTCGAGGACGGCGCGAAGGAAGAGCGAGGACGGCGCCGCCATCGTCGAGCACGCCCGCGAGGCGTTCCGCCGAGATCGGCACGTCCGTCGAGGACATGTCGGCCCGCGTCAGCGCGATCGCGGCTGCGGCCGCCGACGTCGCCGGCGGCGCCGACCGCGTCCGGGCCGACGTCAGCGAGGTCGCGGTCGTCGCCGAGCAGTCCTCGGCGTCCTCCGAGGAGGTCTCGGCCCTCGACCGAGGAGACGACGGCGACGACCGAGGAGTTCGCCGCGCAGCCTCCGAAGCTCTTGGACCACCGACAGCTCCGACCAGCTCGTGGGGCGCTTCAGCGTCTGGGTGCGACGGAGAAGCTCTCGCTTCTCCCCCCACGTCCTCCTCCGTCGCCAGGCGGACGGCCCTCAGGCGCCCGCCTGGCGCGTCCAAGTCGCCGCGCCTCCGACAGGCGTCCTGGTCGTCGGAGCGCAGCGAGCTGCCCTCCTCCTCGGAGGGGCTCGCGCCGTCCTCTCGGCGCAGCGGTCGCGCAGGGCTCCCCGTCCCCGGATCCGGGCTCACTCCCGGGCGGCGTACCCCTTGCGAGTGAGCTTGCTCCCGGCGCCTCAAAGGAGGCGGGGTGGGGGTCGATTACCGGACGGGGCCTCACAACCCACCCGCACGATGCGCAAGTTCACGTTCAACCTCGAGGCCGTCCGCTCGCTCCGCGAGCAGGCCGGAACACGCGCAAGGAGGAGCTCGCGCACGAGCTCCTGCGGCTTTGCTTGCGGACCCAGGCCGAGCTGCGGCGGGCGCACGGAGTCGTCGCCGACGCGCGCGACCAGGGGACGCGGCTGGTCGCGCGTCCGCTGAGCGGCGCCGACCTGACGCTGCAGCAGGCCTTCGTCGAGCGGCTCGAGCGCGAGGCGGTCCAGAGCGCACCGGCGTCGCCGCGCGGAGCAGGTCGTCGAGCGGCGCCGCGAGGCGCTGTCAGCGCCTCCGCGACCACCAGGTGCTCGACCGGCTCCGCGAGCGCCGGCTGCGCGACACGAGGAGGAGGCGCTCCGCCGGGAGGAAGTGGCGTGCTCGGGGAGGTCGCGCTCGCCGTCCACCGTCGCATCACCGCCAGGAGGGCTCGGATGAGCCTCGAGGCGACGATCGCGCGCATCCAGGAGATCGCCGGGCTGATCACGCCGCCGCAGGTGCGACGCAGGCCGGACAGGCCGTCGGCGGGGCGACCTTCCGCGCAGGTGCTGCAGGCCACGACGGCCAGCGCAGCCGCCCGTCCCGACGGTCGCGCCGCTGCCCGAGACGTCCGGCGAGGCGCAGTACGCGCCGCCGCTGATCGACGCCGCCGCCGCGAGGTACGGCGTCGATCCCGCGCTCGTCCGCGCGGTGATCCGCCAGGAGTCCAGCTTCGACCCGACCGTGACGAGCCCGGCCGGCGCCGCCGGCCTGATGCAGCTGATGCCCGGCACGGCCCGCGGCCTCGGCGTCACGAACGTCTACGACCCCGCGCAGTCGATCGACGGCGGGACGCGCTACCTGAAGGCGCAGCTCGACCGCTTCGGCGGGAACGTCTCGCTCGCGCTCGCCGCGTACAACGCGGGCCCGGGCGCGGTGCAGAAGTACGGCGGCATCCCGCCGTACGCCGAGACCCAGGCCTACGTGCAGAAGGTGCTCGGCTACTACGCCGCCTACGGCGGCCAGACCACGACCACCACGCCAGGGGGTGCACCATGACCCAGACGGTGGCGGCGGTTCCCGCGCACGACGCGGGGGCACGCCGACCAGGCGCCTCGCACGGCCCACCGAAGGGCAGCGAGGACCTCTTCGGCCCGCTCCTCGCCCGCGCCACGCAGCCGGCGCGAGAGGGCAAGGGGCCGGAGCGGAGCGAGCACAGCGCCCGGACCGCACGAGCGGAAGGCGCGCAGGAGGCCCCGGCGGACGCCGAGGGCGCGGTCGCCGTCGACGGGGTCGCCGACGGCCAGCCCGTCCCGGCTCCGGACCAGCCGGTGGACGGCACGCCCGTCCCCGCGCCGGATCAGGGCCAGCCCCGGGCCGAGGCGCCCGAGGCGCCGACGCCGCCGCAGGCCGAGGCGGCCCCGCCGACCGCCGCGGAGGCGGAGCCAGCTCCCGCGGCCTTCCCCACGAACGTCGCCGACCCGACGATCCCGCCCCCGCCCGCTCCATCCGGCGAGGCACCGATCGCGCTGCCGGCCGTCGAGCGGGGCGAGGCTCCGCTCGGGCCGGTCGCCCCGCCCGACCCGCAGGCCGTGTTCGGCCAGCCTGTCGATCCGACGCTGGACGGCCCCGTGCCGATCGCGCCGACGCCGCTCCCGGCCTCCACGGCCGCGGTCGTCGACCCGCCGCCGGCCGAGGCCGCGGCGCCCATGGTGCAGCCGTCTGCCGAGGCGACCCTCGCCCCGGCAGAGGAGCAGGCAGCGCCGCAGACGTCGCAGCAGCCGCAGGGCGGCTCGACCGACGACGGCCAGCGCCATGACGACGCGGCGCCGAGGCCGGGGCTCCAC
>JAWKJY010000019.1:0-35947 GCA_041393535.1 Thermoleophilia bacterium | reverse complement strand
CGCGCAGGAGGGCGGAGCCGTACCCGACGCCGCAGCAGACGTCCGCGACCCGCAGGCCCGCGCAGAGCGCGGCCGCGACCTCGTAGCGGTGGACGTGGGATGCGCCGAGGAGCGTCGCGGCCATCGCCTCGTCCAGGGTCAGGCGCTCGCTGACGTCCACGTCATCGCTCCCTCGCGCAGGTGGGCCTCCATCTCGCCGAGCAGCCGAGCGTGCCGGCTCCACGCGATGGTACGGACCATCGAGTCCCGGCGGACCCGGTACCGCAGCAGCGGCTCCGGGACGATCGCTCCGTGCAGGCCGGCGGCCGCCAGCTCGCGGTAGTGGAGCCAGTCCTCGTAGCTCGTCATCTCCGTCGAGTACCAGTGCCCCGCGTCGAAGACGGACCGGCGGAAGACCGCCTCGGCACTGCCGGACGCGTTGACCCGATGCAAGATCCCGGCCGTGTTGCCGAGCGGGTAGTACGCCCCCTCGGGCGGGCCCAGCTCGACGCCGTGCTCGTCGACGAAGTGCGACCACGACGTGACGTAGGCGAGCTCCGGCCGCGACTCGAGCACCTCGACGCAGCGCTCGACGAAGCCGGGCTCGACGAGGTCGTCGGGATCCATCGGGTACACGTAGCGCCCCCGGCTCTGCGCGATCCCGAGGTTGCGCGCGGCGCCGAGCCCGGAGTTCTGCTGGGTGACGATTCGCAGCGGGTAGGCCTCGGCCAGCGCGTCGAGGATCCGGTCGGTCGCGCGGAGCGAGCCGTCGTTCACGAGGACGAGCTCGAGCGGGCGATACGTCTGGTCGAGCAGCGAGCGGACGGTCTCCTCGACGAACTCCTCCATGCGGAAGTACGGGATGACGACCGAGACGAGCGGCGCCTCGCTGCGAGGCCGCGGGCGGGGCGCGTGGCGTGCGGCCTCCTCGTCGATCAGCCGGAGGTAGCGCTCGCGCACGACCGTGCGGTCCGTCAGGCGGGCGAAGGCGGCGCTGCCGGCGCCCGAGCTGCGGACGGCCCGCGACCGCCCCGGGTCGAGCACGTGCGGCTCGAGCGCGCGCGCGAGCGCGGCGTCGTCGGTGCCGCGGGCGAGCCAGCCCGTCGTCCCGTGGTCGACCAGGCCGAGGTAGCCGCCCGTCGGCGTCGCGAGCACCGGGCAGTCGCGCTGGAGCGCCTCGAGCGCGACGTTCGGCCAGCACTCCCAGCGGGACGGGAAGACGGCGAGGTCGGCCTGCTGGAACAGCGCCACGACCTCCTCGCGGCCGACCCGCTCGCGCAGCGTCACCCGCGCGTCGCCGTTGATCCCGAGCTCGACGTGCTCACGGGCGGAGACGCCGAGCGGGCCGGTGCGCGTGTCACCGCCGACGAGGGTGATCTCCCAGTCGGGCGAGGAGAGCCCGGTGAGCGCCCGGAGCAGCGCCTGGACGCCCTTGCGTCGCTCCATCCGGCCAAGGTACGCGAGCCGCAGCGGCCCGTCGTGCGGCGTGGGCGGGGCGTCGGGGACGGGGTCGGCGAGCACCGGGTGGTGCACCTCGAGCGCCGGCGCGACACGGTCGGCGCCGTAGAAGCGGCGGTAGCTGTCGTAGACGTCCCCGCCGGGCGCGACGATCCGGTCGCAGAAGCGGAGCGCGTGGCGCTCCAGCTCGAACAGATTCCCCATGCCGTCGTCGCCCGGCACGTGGCCGTTCAGGACGCAGGTCATCTCCGACGGCGTGTAGAGGCGCAGGCACACCGCCGCGCGTCGCACGAGCGGGTCGAGCGTCTGCTTCGCCTGGACGGTCACGCAGCCCTCGCCGAGGTAGTCGGGGAACTCGACCAGGTCGGGCGGCTGATCGGCGTACTCCCGCCTCAGCGCGTCGAGCACGCGGGCGCTCCAGCAGTGGAGATGGTGGTAGAAGGCGCCGATCTCCCTCGGCCTCGGCTCGGCGACGAAGACCCAGCGGATGCCGGGGGGCAGCTCGTGCGACCCCTGGGCGACGAGCTCGTGGTAGCGCTCCTCGGTCAGGTCGGTCGTGAAGATCGTCACCTCGGCGATCTCGGCGAGCGTCTCCGCCGTCGCCGTGACGTAGCGGCCGAGGCCGCCGCCGAGCACGAGGGGGTAGACCTCGCGCGAGACGAGCGCGATGCGCAGCGGGCGCTCCACTCAGCCGCCCCCGAGGATCAGGGAGGGCTGGACGCCGAGCTGCCGCTCGTCCGGGAGCCCGAAGCTCGCCGGCGCGTACGTCGGGTCGACGTGGATCTCGACGCGGAACGGCGGCGGCGGGGCCGCCAGGTCGATGGTCTGCAGCTGCCCCTGGTCCATCGTCAGCGACCGGGAGTCTGTCACGCCCGCGATGCTCCGCGCGCCGCCGTCCGTCGCGAGCGGGCCGACGTCGACCCGGACCGTGGACGGACGGGCGCCGATGTTCCACGGGATCAGCGAGAGCTGCAGCTGGACGCGACCGCCGGGCGCGGGCGCGTAGACGTCGTACGAGGAGGAGGCGCCCGCCCAGCCGTCCGGCGCGATCCCCTCCGGGACGAGCACGGCGCGCAGCGGGAGCTCCGGGCGCAGGAGCACGAACGGCGGGCGTGCGACCACGGTCTCGCCGACGAGCGGGACGAGCGCGTCGACGAGGACGTACTCCGGGGCGGGGAGCGGCAGCTCGGGGAAGAGCGCGACGAGCGATCCGTCCGGGCCGACCACGGTGTTCGGCGCGCGGAACGCGTCGCCGCTCAGGTTCCGCTCGTCGCGGGCGCTGCGGTTCCAGAAGCGCAGCTGCTGGAACAGGGTCTGCTGCTGGTTCGCGTCGGGCGACGTCGTGTAGAGGAGCAGCACGTCGGCGTCCGCCCCGACGGCGCGGTCGAGCCAGTTCGCGTCGCCGCCGAGGCCGGGCGCGTTCCGGTAGTTCGCCGAGGCGGCGGCGAGGTCGGACTGCACGACCGCCTGCGCGAGCGCCAGGTACACGAGCAGGGCGGCCGGCAGGCCGAGCCGCAGCCAGCGGCGCGGGCCGGTCGAGACGGCGACGGCCACGGCGAGCAGGGCCAGGCCGAGGACGAGGCGCATGTCCCCGCTCCCGAGCGGCAGCTCGTTCGCCAGCCAGCGGAGCGGCACGACGCCGAACGTGTCGACGATCAGGAGCGGCGAGGCGATGAGGCCGTCGAGCGGCAGCAGCAGGACGCCGGCGAGCGGCGCGGCGACAGCCACGGCGATCCAGCCGCGCGGGCGGGGCAGGCCGCGCGCGCACCAGAGGACGAGCGCGACGACGAGGAGCGGCAGCGCGCAGGCGACGTAGCGCTCCGTGATCCGCTCGGAGAAGCGCGACGAGAACACGCCGGTCTGGAGCACGACCCAGGCGGGCACGCACGCCGCGACGGCGAGGAAGGCGCGCTCCGCGGCCGTCGTGCTCGCACCGCGGCGCCAGGCGACGCCGACGAGGGCGACGAGCGCGACCACCGGCACGACGCCGACGGCGAGGGGCGCCTCGCCGAGGTGGAGCAGGACGTAGCGGAGCGCGAATCCTGGCCGGTAGCCGTCCTCGACGGCGGCGCCGTAGAAGCCGAGCCCGCCGGCGAGGCCCGTGCCGCGCACGGCGCCGACGACCACGTAGAGGACGGCGGCGAGCACGATCGCGGCGAGCGTCCACCTGTACGGCGCGAGCGCCCGGGCGAGCGGGCGGCCCCGCAGCGGCTCGCGGGCAGCCCGGAGGTCGAGCACGGCCTTCAGCGGGATCGCGGTCAGCAGCGCCAGCACGAGCACGAGCGCCTGGACGCGGACGAGGCACGCGAGCGCGATGGCGAGGACGACGAGGCCCTGGCTCGCGCGCGTCGGCCGCTCGAGCATCCGGGCGCAGGCGAGCGCGGCGAGCGCGAACACCGGCAGGAAGGCCGTCTCCGTCAGCAGCGTCCCCGCGTAGACGAACGACGGCAGGGCCAGCGTCAGGGCGACGGCGAGGAGCGACCACCACGGGCCGACGAGCCGCCGGGCGAGCAGATGGACGGGCACGGCGACGAGGCACATCGCGCCGGCGCCGATCGCCTTCGCGAGCCCGTACGTCGTCTGCATGTCCCCTGCGAGCCAGGCCGGCGAGATGAGCAGCTGGTAGAGCAGGTTCCCGAGCGGCGTCGCGTGCAGGTCGGCGAGGTCGCCCGACTCCGCGAAGGCGCGGGCCCAGCTCGCGTACGTCAGCTCGTCGCCGACGACGCCCGGCGCGACGACGTCGCGGCCGAGCAGGATGCGCGCGGCCGCGGCCGCGAGGACGAGGACGACGAGCCCGCCGCCCTCCGCGAGCAGCGAGCGCCGGAGCGCCGGGTCGCCGAGCGCAGCCAGGGCGCGCGGACGCCCGAGCGCCAGCCTCACGGCGACCGCCTGCGCGGCGAGACGAGCGAGGCGAGCCGCCGGCGGAGCGCCCAGAAGCGCTCGGCGGCGCGCCAGGCGCCGGTCGCGCGCATCGCCTCGACGACGCCCTTGAGGTGTGCCACCTCGGCTCGCAGGCGCTCGAGCTCGGCCCCGCGCGCCTCGAGCTCGACGTCGCGCCAGCGCACCTCGTGCTCGGCGGCCCGGTAGTCCTCCTCCCGCGCCTCGATCTCCCGCTGCGTCCGGACGAGCTCCGCGCGCAGCCCGGCGACGAGGTCGCCGGGCGGCGGCACGGCCGGCGCCGGGGCCTGCCTGGCGGGCGCGGCGGCTGCCTGGTCGACGGCCGTCGGCAGCGCCGGCGGCTCGATCCCCGCCGCGAGCAGGTCGGAGCGCAGGCGGGCGTTCTCCTTCAGCAGATCGAACACCTGGCGGGCGCGCTCGTTCAGGAGCAGGCTCGCCTCGCTCGCCGGGTCGTCGCGATCGACGACGCCGAGGCGCGCGTCGAGCGCGACGTCGAGCGGGTAGAGGTCGCCCGGACGCGGGACGAGCAGTCCGTCCTCGGCGTAGAGGGCGAGCTCGTCCGCGACGAGCCGGTCGCCCCAGCGGGCCAGGAAGGCATCGGCGTTGGCGCGGAAGCGGGCCGCCTCGCGGGCCGGGTCGGCGCCGCGGGTCGCGGCCTCCAGGTGGACGAGCGCGCTCGCGCCGCAGTAGACGACCGCCCCGCCCCGCTCGCGCAGGCGCAGGCAGAGGTCGACGTCCTCGAAGCCGTTGACGAAGGTCGCGTCGAACCCGCCGAGACGCTCGAACGCGTCGCGCGCCACGAGCAGGCACGCGCCGGTCACCGCCTGGAGCGGCCGCGTACGCGTCACGGCCGGGTGGTCGCCCGGGAAGCCGCGGTACGGGTGGCGCGGCAGGCGGTCGGCCTGGCCGATCGCGATCCCCGCGTGCTGGACGGTCCCGTTCTGGTGCAGCAGGCGCGCGCCGACGATCGTCTGCGCGTCCTCCCCGGCCGCGGCCAGCAGCGGCTCGAGCCAGCCTGCGAGCGGCACGGTGTCGTTGTTCAGGAACAGCAGCAGGCGCCCGCGCGCGGCGGCCGCGCCGGCGTTGCACGCGCGCGCGAAGCCGAGGTTCGCCTCGTTGCGGACGACCCGGACGCGCGGGTCGAGCGGCCCGAGGGCGGCGGCGACGTCCTCCGGCGAGGCGTCGTCGACGACGATCACCTCGAGGTCGTCGCGCGGCCCGACCGTCTCGAGCAGCGCGGTCAGGCACTGGCGCGTGAGCTCGACCAGGCCGTGCACCGGCACGATCACCGAGACGGCGAGCCCGCTCACGGCGCCGGCGGCTCGTAGGTCAGCGCGGTGATCTTGATCCCGAGCTCGCGCGTGTCGCCGCCGCCGATCCGCTCCGCCGGGATCGCGGTCGGCGAGACGGCGAGCCCGACGTCGCAGCGGCCGTCGACGGGGGCGAGCGGGACGTTCAGCGGCACGCCGACGTCCGTCGGCTGGACGACCGCCTGCGCCGTCTCGCCGGCGCTCGTCGTCGCGACGACGGTGACGGGCTCGTTCGCGTGCAGGCCCTGGTCGCTCTGGAGCAGGATGGTCAGCGTCCCGCCCGTGCACCCGTAGCGCGTCCAGCTCGCGGACGGGCCCGTCCAGCCGTCCGGCTGGATGCCCGTCACGAGCGTCGCGAGGCCGAGCGGGCCGTCGACCCGCACGACCTGCATCCCGCGCGCCGCGTCCGACGCGACGACCTCCCCGAGGACGCTCGTCGAGACGTCGACGAGCGCGTACTGGGCCTCGACCGGCTGGCCGGCGCCGTCGAGCAGGGCGCCCGTCGAGAGGTCCGGCGTCAGCACCGTCTCGGGCAGGCTCCCCGGAGCGCGGCGCCGGTCGGCAGCCGGTAGATCGGCCCGACGCTGCGGTTGAAGAACTCGTTCTCGAACACGGCGAGCGGCGAGGGCGCGCCGCTCCAGACGACCGCGACCTCCGCCCCGTCCGGCACCGCCCGGTCGATCCAGTCGGGCGTCGTGCGGATGCCCTCGAACAGCGAGCCCTGCGACGCGGCGTCCGTCTTCGTCTCGACCGGCGCCTGGCCGGCCGCGTAGTAGGCGAGCACGACGGCGGGGACGACGAGCCACCAGCGCGCCGGCAGGACCAGCGCCAGCACGCCCGCGGCGATGCAGCCGACGAGGACGACCGCGGGCAGGTACGCGGCGGTTGCGAGGTGGTCCTGGACGGCCCAGAGCGGCAGCAGCCCGAACGTGTCGGAGACCGCGCTCACGTTGATGAACGAGGCGTAGGGCAGGACCCCGGGGAGCGCGACCGCGAGCAGCAGGCCGACGCCGAAGCCGACGCGCGGCCGCGGCAGGCCGGCCCCGAGCCACCAGACGAGGGCGACGAGGAAGAGCGCGCCGACGTAGAAGAGGTTCCGCTCCTCGATCCGCTCGTTCCCCGTGTAGAGCGCGAACGCGGCGACGACGAGCGTCAGCCAGAAGACGAGCGGCACGGCGGCGGCCACGTACACGCGGGTCCTCGGGGAGGCCCCGCGCGTCAGCGCGACCGTGCACAGGACGACGAACGCGAGGAACGGGAGCAGGCCGAGCCAGAGGTCGAGCTCGGCGACGTGCCAGAGGAACCAGCGGACGACGCCCGCGAGCGAGTAGCGCTCGCTCGAGGTCGTCACCGCGTACGCGCCGAGCAGGCTCGACAGCGGCTGCCCGCGGCCGAGCTGGACGGCGAGGACGAGCACGACGCCCGCGGCGAGGACGATCCACGTGCCCGCGAAGCGCCAGAGGCGGCGGACGAGGTGGCGCGAGAGCAGCGGCTCGTCGGCCGCGCGCGTCTCGAGCACGGCCCAGAGCGCATACGCGCAGACGAGCGCCGGGAACAGCGCCACCGCCTGGGAGCGCGTGTAGAAGCAGGCGACGATCGCGACGAGGACGAGCGCCTGGCGGAGCGGCGTCGGCCGCTCGATCGCGCGGACGAGCGCGAGCGCCGCGAGCAGGAAGAGCGGGTAGAACGCGTTCTCCGTCATCACCACGCTCGTGTAGACCATCGCCGGGATCGACACGGCGAGCGCGGCGGCGAGGAAGGCGAGCGGGCGCGAGGCGAGCCGGCGCGCGAGCAGGTACGTCGGCACCGCCGCCGACGACATCAGCACCGCGTTCGTGATCCGGATCGCGTCGTAGGCGTCGGGGATGCGGTCGAACAGCGCGTAGGCGGGCGCGAGCAGGTACGGGTAGACGTAGCCGTAGCCGTTGTTCGCGACCTCGCGGATCGCGAGCGGCCCGCCGTCGGCCGCGCTCTTGCCGAGCTCCGAGTAGATCAGCTCGTCGACGAAGATCCACGGGGCCGGCGCGTTCGACGAGAGCAGCACGCGGACGGCGGCCGAGAGGGCGACGAGCGCGAGCAGCCACGCCCAGATCGGCAGGCGGCCGGCGAGCCGGCCCGCCCGTGCGACGGCGGTCACACGCCCACCTCGCGGAGCAGGCGCGCGAGCTCGCCCACCTCGGCGCCGCCGGCGTCCAGGCCGACGTCCGCGGCGGCGACCGCGACCTCGTGCAGGACCCGCGTGCGGACGTCGTCGTTGCCAGCGAGCTCCTCGATCGCCGCGACGTACCGCTCGGCGACCCGTGCGAGGTCGTGCGCCCCGTGCGCGAGCGCGAGCGCCGCCTCGCCCATGCGCGCGCGCAGCCCGGCGTCCTCGCCGAGCAGCGCGAGGACGGCGGCCAGCGTGTCCGCCTCCCAGTCGTCGACGGGCACCTTCGCGGCGACGTCGCCCGGCAGCTCCGAGAACCAGCCGACGTCCGAGACGACGAGCGGGCAGCCGACCGAGAGCGATCGCAGCGCGATCCCCGACGTCTCGCCCATCGTCGGGTGGCGCAGGCAGACGCAGACGTCGACGCTCGCCAGGAGACGCCAGAGCCGGGCCTCGTCGACGTAGTCGAGGCGGACGACCGCGTCGGAGCCGGCGAGGCCGTGGCGGGCGAGCAGGTCGTCGAGGCCGATCGCGGGGGACGCCGCGCCCGCGAGCACGAGCGTCGCGCCCGGCTGCGTGGCCCGCAGCCGCGCGAACGCGGCGAGGAGCTGCGGCACGCGCTTCGCCGGGTTGAGGTTGCCGAAGCAGCCGACGACGAGCCCGCGGCCCTGCGGCACGTCCGGGTCGCGCTCGCGCGTCGGCGCCGGCCAGGCCGGGTGCGGGATCCGCCACAGCGGCCCCTCGTAGCCGTGCTCGCGCGCCGCCGCCTCGACCGTCGCCGAGTGGACGATCAGCCCGCGCGCGTGGTCGAGCACCTCGCCGCAGAGCGGGAAGTCCTGCGGGCGCGTCTCCCAGAGCGGCGGCACGAGCCCGTCGATCACGCCGTGGGCGAGCAGGCGGCCGACCGCGCCCGCGTCGCGGTGCAGCGCCGTCCGGTACGCCTCGGCGTTGCCGCGCCCGAGGGTCGTCCCGGCGACGAGGTGGTGGAGCACGTGCTCGTGCAGGACGACCATCCCCGGCCTGCGGCGCAGCGCGTCGACGATCCAGCCGTGCGCCTCGGGGTTGTTGCCCACGTGGTAGAGCGCCACGTCGCAGTCGCCGCCGCCGCGCACCTTCCCGTGCGGGACGACCTCGACCTGGATCCGCTCGCGCAGCGCGGGCAGGAGGAGCGCGCTGTAGTCGGCGATCCCGGAGCGCTCCGGCGGGAGCGGCGAGAGGTAGGCGACCCTCATCGCGGCGCGCCGCCCGCGGCGAGCAGCCGCTCGCACACGACGTCCCAGGTGAGCCGCTCGGCCACCCGCCTGCCGGCCTCGCCGAGGGCGCGCGCCCGGGCCTCGTCCTCGCCGAGCCAGGCGAGCGCCGCGCCGACCGCGTGCGCCGTCGGCTCCACGATCCGTCCGTTGACCCCGTCGACGACGACCTCGAGCGGGCCGCCCGCGTCGCTCGTCGTCACGACCGGCTTGCCCGACAGGTAGGCCTCGTACGGGACCATCCCGTAGTCCTCGTCGACCGGCGCGTAGAAGACCGAGCGGCAGCGCGCGTAGAGCGCGGCCAGCTCCCCGGCCGGGACACGGCCGGCGAACGTCACCCGCGAGGCGATCCCGAGCGAGCCGGCGAGCGCCTCGAGGCGCGGGCGGTCGGGCCCGTCGCCCGCGACGACGACCGAGAGGCCGCTCGCCGCCGCGGCCTCGAGCAGCAGGTCGACCCGCTTCGCCCGGTCGAGCCGCCCGACCGAGAGGACGTCCTCGCCGTACGCCTCGCAGCGGTAGGGCAGCTCCTGCGGCGGCGGCAGCAGCACCTCGGCGTCGAGCCCCGTCGACTCGCGCAGCCGCGCGGCGACGTTCCCCGAGATCGTGAAGCGCGCCCGCGCCTCGCCGAGCGAGACGCGGTCGAGGCGGTGGATCGCGCGCCGCGTCGCGCGGTCCTCCGCCTGCTCCGAGAACTGGCCGAGCTCCGTGCGGTCGAGGTCGTACGCCTGCCGGAACTGGTGCACGAGCCAGACGACCTTGTTCGGGTGGCGGACGACGTAGGAGGGGAACTTCGTCGCGATCACGAGGTCGATCGGCCGGCCGTTCGCCTCCTCCAGGTCGACCAGGCGCCACGTGAACGCCTGCGTGAGCACCCGCGTCCCCGGGTACCACTTGAACGGGATCGAGACGAGCGTCGCCTCGTGGTCGCGCTCGCGCAGGTTCGCGACGAGCGACTCCGCGAGCACCTCCGCCCCGCCGTGCTCGAACGGGACCTGCGGCAGGCAGACCGCGATCCTCATGCGCCCGCGGGCGGCTCGTCCTCGCGGCGCGCGGCCGCGGCCCGCTCGAGCCGGCCGACGCGGTCGGTCAGCTCGTCGACGAGCCGCAGCACGGTGAGGTTGAAGTCGCGCTGGGACGCGGCCAGCGGCTCGACGTTCCAGCGGGTCAGCTTGTGGACGACCTTCTTGACGAGGCCCGCCGGCCCGCCGCCGCCGGGGACTCCCGCCATCACCACCCAGAGCCGCTCCGCGGTCGCGCGCGAGGCGAGGGGCGCCGCCGGGGTGGCGGACGCGGCCTCGGCCGCCTGCGGGGACGAGCGGCGCACCTCGGCCTGCAGGCGCGCGAAGATCGCCTCGACCTCCCCCTCGCGAACGTCCTCGTCCCCGGACACCCGGCGATTGTAGTTCCCGCGCCAGCCGGGGTCCTCCACGCGCGCGCACGAGCGGCGCCGCTACGGTGCGCCGGTGCGCCCCGGGATCTGCCTGCTCACGCTCGTCCCCGGCGTCGTCGGCGGCTCGGAGGTCTACGCGCGCTCGCTGCTGCGGGAGCTCGGCCGCATCGAGGGCGTCGAGCCGATCGCGCTGCTGCCGTCGATCGCGGCCGACGCGCACGAGGGCCAGCGCCACGCGGTCGTCCGCGCCTACCGCGCCAGCACGTCCACTCCGGGCCGGCTGCTCGGCCTCGGCGGGGCGCTGCTGGCGGGCGGGCGCCTGCGCCGGGAGCTGCCGCTCGCCGAGCTCGACGTCGTCCACTTCCCGCTGACGGTGATGGTGCCGCGCGTCACGGAGCGGCCGACCGTCGTCAGCGTGCTCGACCTGCAGCACGAGCTGCTCCCCGACCTCTTCTCCCCCGCCGAGCGCGCGTATCGAAGGCTCGTGTACCACGGCTCCGCGCGCCGGGCGGACCGCGTCGTCGTCATCTCGGAGCACGTGAAGGAGACCGTCGTCGAGCGGCTCGGCATCCCGGCGGAGCGGATCACGCCGATCCACCTCGGCGCCGACCTCGACCGCTTCCACCCGGGAGGGGAGCCGCGCGAGCCGTTCCTCCTCTATCCCGCGAACCGCTGGCCGCACAAGAATCACGAGCGCCTGTTCGCGGCACTCGCCCTGCTGCGGCGCGAGCGGCCGGAGCTGCGCCTCGTCCTCACCGGCGCCGGCCACGAGGGGCACCCCGCGCCGGATGGCGTCGACGTGCTCGGCCGCGTCCCGGTCGAGCGCCTCGCGGAGCTGTACCGGCGCGCCTCGGCGCTCGTCTACCCGAGCCTCTACGAGGGCTTCGGCGTCCCGCCGATCGAGGCGATGGCGTCCGGCTGCCCCGTGGCCTCCTCGTGGGCCGGCTCGCTGCGCGAGGCCTGCGGCGATGCTGCGCGGCTGTTCGACCCGACCGATGCCGAGGCGATCGTGGAGGCCGTGCGCGACGTCCTCGCCGACCCGGCACCCTGGGTCGCGCGCGGGCTCGAGCGCGCGCCGCGCTTCACCTGGGCGGCCTGCGCCCGGGCGCACCTCGACGTCTACCGCGAGCTGGTCTAGCGGCCGGCGGTCGGCGCCAGCCGGGCGAGGTCGGCGTCGACCATCATCGCGACCAGCTCCTCGAACGAGACGAGCGGGTGCCAGCCGAGCCGCTCGCGCGCGAGCGTCGGGTCGCCGAGCAGCCGCGGCGGGTCGCCGCCCCGCACGAGCGAGGGATCGACGCGGACGTGCGCGCGCCAGTCGAGCCCGAGCCTGCTGAAGGCCAGCTCGACGACGTCCCGCACGGAGTGGCACTCGCCCGTCGCGACGACGTAGTCGCCCGGCTCGTCCGCTCGGACGATCAGCCGCATCGCCCGCACGACGTCGCCGGCGTAGGCCCAGTCGCGCTGGGAGTCGAGGTTGCCGAGCTCGAGGTCGGCCTGCAGGCCCAGCTTGATCGCGGCGGCCGCGTGGGCGATCTTCCTCGTCACGAACGCGACCGGGCGCCGCGGCGACTCGTGGTTGTAGAGGATCCCGGCCGAGGCGTGGAGGCCGTAGCGGAGACGGTACGTCCGCGTCAGGAAGAGCGAGTACGCCTTGGCCGCGCCGTACGGCGTCACGGGCGCGATCGGCGTGCGCTCGGTCTGGGGCCACTCCGTCGGGTGGCCGAACACCTCGGCGGACGCAGCCTGGAAGAAGCGGATCGACGGGTCGACCGCGCGGATGCCCTCGAGCAGCGCGGTCGTCCCCACCGCGGCGAACTCGGCGACGGCGACCGGCTCGCTCCACGACGCGGGGACGAACGAGGCCGACGCGAGGTGGTAGACCTCGTGCGGCCGCACCTGGTCGAGACAGGCGAGGACGGAGGCCGGGTCGACGAGGTCGGCGTCGACGAGCTCGATCCGGCTGGCGATCTGGCGCAGGTTGTCGCTCGGCCGCTCGCGCCCCGGCCGGTCGACGCCGACGACCCGGACGCCCTCGTCGAGCAGGAGCTCGGCGAGGTAGCTGCCGTCCTGCCCGCCGATGCCGGTGACGAGGGCGCAGCGCTGGCGAGGCTCGTCCACGGGTGCTGATCGTATCCTTCGCTTCGCGTGTCGGTCCCGACGATCAGCGTTGCGATCCCCGCCTACCAGGCGTCCCGCTGGATCGCGGAGACCCTCGACGCGGTGCTCGCCCAGGCCTCGCCCGCCGACGAGGTGATCGTCGTCGACGACGGCTCGACGGACGGGACCGCGGAGCTGGCCGAGGCGTACGGCCCGCCCGTGCGCGTGGTGCGCCAGGCGAACCGCGGCGCGGCCGGGGCGTACAACCGCGGCTTCCAGGAGGCGACGGGCGACTTCGTCGCGAAGTGCCCGGCCGACGACCTCTGGGTGCCCGAGAAGCTCGCCTGGCAGCGCGAGGCGCTCGCCCGCCACCCGCAGGCGGACGTCCTCTTCGGGCTCGCACGGGACTTCGGCGTCGTCGAGGGAGACCTGCCCGGCCCGCCCGGCGAGGGCCTGCTCGACAACGCGACGCTCCTGCCCGCGCTGTACCGGGCGAACTGCTTCGCGGCCCCGAGCGCGCTCGTGCGGCGCTCCCTGCACGCACGGCTCGGCGGCTTCCGCGAGGATCTGCGGATCGGCGAGGACTACGACTTCTGGCTGCGCGCCGTCGAGGCGGGCGCGCGGCTGTACTACGACCCGCGTCTGCTCGTGCGGCTGCGCAAGCATGGAGGCAACCTGTCCATGCAGGCGCTCGCGACCTGGGAGCTGAACCACCGGATCCACGAGGCGCACGCCGACGCGGTCGGCGACCCGGCGCTCGTGCGGCGGACGCTGAGCGACGACCTGACCCGGATCGGCCGCTGTCGGCTCGGGCTCGGCCGCGCCCGCGAGGCGCGCGAGGCCTACCGCGCGTCGCTGCGCGCCCGCCCCACCGCGGCCGCGCTCGCCGCAACCGCCGCACTGTCGCTCCGGCGCCGGCGCGCTCGTCCGCCGGCTGCGCCCCGGCGAGGCGGTGGCCGCGTGATCGGCCAGCGTCAGGCCCGCGGAGGCGTGATCCGAACGATGTCGTCCTCGAGACGGTACCCGTAGGTCGGGGCCAGCCGGCTCGTCAGCTCGCGCAGCTCGTCGAGGCTCGGCCAGCCGCTCTCGCCGCTGAAGCACCGGGCGTCGTCGATCAGCACCACGTGCCCCGGGACGGGGAGGCGAAGACCGCCTCGAGCTCCTTCACGATCGGCGTCTCGAGCTCGCCGAGCGCCGTGAAGCCGGCGGAGTAGTGGCCGTCGAGCCAGAACAGGCACGGCTCGCGCAGGGTCGGCACGAGCTCGGTCAGCACGTCGCCGCTGTCGCCCTGCAGCAGCGTGACGTTCGCGACGCCCGCGAAGCGTCGTCCGGCGCGCTCGTGCAACGGCTGGCTCAGCTCGACCGAGACGACACGCTCGAACGTCGAGCGCATCGCCTCGACGGTGTCGCCGAGATACGTCCCGGTCTCGACGAGACAGCGGAGCCCGTACGCGCGGCCGGTCTCGACCAGCAGCGCCCGCTTCGCCATCGCGGGCGGCGGCCCCGATCGTCCGCCGGCCTCCCAGCGCCGCAGAGCTGCCCGCTCGCGCCTGCTCGAGCGCATCGCCTCGAGCCGACGACGGAGCCCGGACGGAAGCGGTGGCACGTCGGCGGGCATCGGCCGAGCGAGTCTAGAGGCCGCGGTCGCCCGAGCGCCACCCGGATCGGGCGCCTATCGTTGGCGCGTGCGGATCCTCTACGTCGCGATGGCCGACGACTACGGCCGCCCCGAGCTCGGCCCGAGCTTCGAGGAGACCACCTTCAAGAGCGCGCTCGCCGGGATGGGCCACGAGCTCGTCCACTTCGACTTCATGGCGCGCGAGCGGGCGGTCGGGCGCGAGGCGATGAACCGGGAGCTCGTCGCCGCCGCGGCCGAGGCGAGGCCGGACCTCGCCTTCTTCTTCCTCTTCGAGGAGGAGATCGCCCCGGACACGATCCGCGCCGTCCGCCGCGAGGGCGGCGCGCCCACCGTCAACTGGTTCGCCGACGACCACTGGCGCTTCGAGTCGTTCACGCGCCGCTACGCGCCCGCCTTCGACTGGGCCGTGACGACCGACCGCGACGCCCTGCCGCGCTACGCCGCGCTGGGGCACCCGGGGGCGATCCTCTCCCAGTGGGCGTGCAACCGCTACGCCTACGCCCGCGTCGCGACCGGGCTCGAGCACGGGGTGACGTTCGTCGGCCAGCCGCACGGGACGCGGCCCCAGGCGATCGCCGCGCTGCGCGAGGCCGGCATCGAGGTCGAGTGCTTCGGCCGCGGCTGGCCCGCGGGGAAGATCGAGCACGACGCGATGGTGCGCGTGTTCTCGACCAGCCGGATCAACCTCAACCTGTCGAACTCCTCCGACCCGCCCCGCTCGCTGCGCGCCCGCCTCGGCGCGCTCGTGCGGGGGATCCGCCACGAGCCCCGGCCGAGCCAGATCAAGGGCCGGACGTTCGAGGTGCCCGGCTGCGGCGGCTTCCTGCTCACCGACCGCGTGCCGTACCTCGAGGACTACCTCGTGCCCGGCCGCGAGATCGGCGTCTACGAGGGCGAGGACGACCTGCTCGTGCAGCTGCGCTACTGGCTCGACCACGAGGAGGAGCGGGCCGCCGTCGCCCAGGCGGGCTACCAACGGGTGCTCGCGGAGCACACGTACGACCACCGCTTCGCGGCGATCTTCGACCGGATCGGCGTGGGCTGATGCGGCCCGGCCGCCTGATGCGCTTCGTCGTCCCCGTCGTCGACCCGGGGCGGCTCCTCGGCGCGCCCGGCGCGTACGCGCGCTACGTGCGGGAGCGGCGCGCCTACCGGCGGCTGCCCGGCGCCGCCGACCTCGCCTGGGGCGAGGCCTACCCGCAGCTCTGGGATCGCCTGCCCTCCTCGCCCTACGACGGCCACTACTTCTTCCAGGACACCTGGGCCGCGCGCCGGGTCGCCGAGCACGCGCCCGAGCGGCACGTCGACGTCGGCTCGCGCGTCGACCTCGTCGGCTTCCTGACCGCGATCTGCGAGGTCGTCTTCGTCGACATCCGCCCGCTCGAGGTCGAGCTCGAGCGGCTCTCGTCGGTCGCGGGCAGCGTGCTCGCGCTGCCGTTCGAGGACCGCTCGCTCGCCTCCGTCTCGTGCCTGCACGTGGCCGAGCACATCGGGCTCGGGCGCTACGGCGACCCGCTCGACCCGCACGGGACGCGCAAGGCGGCGGCCGAGCTCCAGCGCGTGGTCGCGCCCGGCGGGCAGCTCCTCTTCTCGCTCCCGGTCGGCCGGCCGCGGGTCGAGTTCAACGCGCACCGGATCCACGACCCGGTGGACGTCGTCGCGATGTTCCCGGAGCTCGAGCTGGTCGAGCACGCGGGGGTCGACGACGCGGGCCGCTTCGCGCGCAACCGCTCGCTCGAGGAGCTGCGCGGCGCGGACTACGCCTGCGGCATGTTCCGGCTCGTCCGCAGCCGCTGAGTCAGCGGCTCGGCGAGGCGCGCGACGAGCGCTCGGTGCTCGGGCAGGGCGGCCCGCACGAGCAGCGCGAAGGCGACCACGCCGAGCACGGCGCCGAGGACGTGCCACCCGGCGGCCCCGAGCGCCCAGGCGCCGAGCGCGACGGGGAGGAACGCGACCGTCCCGACGGCGACGACGCGCAGCGCCTCGCGGGCGATCAGCCAGAGCGTCGCGACGGTGCCGCGCGGGCCGTAGACGACGAGGAGCAGGAGCAGGAGCGAGAGCAGCGTGCTCGCCGAGGTCGCCGCGCCCAGGACCGGCAGTGAGTCCGCCTGGAGCGCGGCGTAGCTGATCGCCGCGTGGAGCCCGAGCGCGAGCCCGGCGATCCCCCGCAGCGTGAGATAGCGCCCCGCCGCGAACGCCGCGAGCGTCGGCACCGGCGCGGCGCACGACGAGAGCAGGAGCCCGCCGAGCGCGAGGAACGTGGCGACCAGGGTCGCCGGGTCGTCCGGGCCGAGCGAGCGCCCGAGCACGAGGTCGACGAGCGGCACGCCGATCAGGCCGGCGAGGCCGATCGCCGGGACGACGAGGACGAGCGCCGCCCGCAGGACGTCGAGCAGGTACGGCTCGAGCGTCGCCGGCCGGCGGTCCCAGGTCCGCGCGAGCGGCGCCGCGAGCACGATCCCGACCGGCCCCGTCGTCGCCCCGACGACGAGCGAGGTGGCGAAGAACGCGTAGCTGTAGAGCGTCACGGCGCCCTCGCCGAGGCGGGCCGCGAAGGCGACGGAGACGACGTAGGAGATCTGGGCGACGACGAAGCCGAGCGCGCCCACCGTCGTCTGCCAGGCCGCGACCCCGGCGGCCCGCGCGTCGAGCAGGCGGCCGGGCGAGGGCCGGTAGCCGACGCGCAGCAGCCGGACGAGCAGGAGCGCCGCGACGAGGACCGAGCCGACGGTGACCCCGACCGCGACCGCGTCGACGCCGAGCGGGCCGGCCAGCACGAGCAGGACGACGATCGAGGCGACGCCGCCGAGGACGTAGGCCAGGCCGGGGAGGCCGAACTCGCCGCGCGTCCCGAGCGTCGCCGCGAAGAGCGCCGCGGCGACCTGCGCGGCCGCGCCCGGCCAGAGGACGAGCAGCGCCGTTTCCGCGGTGTCGCGCGCCTCCGGGCCGAGACCGCCGGTCAAGAGCGAGGCGACGGGCCCGCCGAGGAGCGCGAACGGGATGCCGCACGCGAGCGAGACGAGCACGCCGGCGGCGAGGAAGCGGTCCAGCTGGGCAAAGGTGGACTCACCCTCGACGAGCCGCGCGACGACCGTCGTGCGGACGCTCTGGGCGATCAGCAGGACGATCCCGTAGACGCCGTAGGCGGCGAAGACGCCGTCGGTCTGCGCGTTCGCGCCGAACTTCAGCGTGATCCCGACGGCGAGCAGGCCGCCGATCAGCATGGACGCGATCTGCGCCGCCGCGGTCAGCGCGGCGCTGCTCGCGAGGCGCGTGCGCGGCGGCTCCTCGACCGCCTCGCTCACGGCGCCACGGCCGGCGCGATCGGGCGGAGGGGCTCGCCGGTCACCGCGCGGATGGTACCCGCCGCCCCTGCAGCGCCCGGCGATCGTCTACCGTCACGGGCCGATGGGCGAGCAGCTGACGATCGCGTTCCTGGGCGGGATCCCGCCGCTGCTCGGCGGCGGCGGCCTGGAGATCCAGATGGCCCGCCAGCAGGCCGCGCTCGAGGCCCTCGGGCACGTCGTCGTGCGCGCCGAGTGCGCCGCCCCGGACGTCCGGCCCGACGTGCTGCACGTCTTCGGGAGCGAGCCCGACGCCTGGCACCGGCTGCGCCACTGGCGGCGCAACCACTGCCCGCTCGTGCTCACGCCCGTGCTGACGGTCTCGCCGGGCGCCGAGGAGCGCGCGCTGCGCCTCGCCGCGCGCCTGCCGGGCCCGATGACGAGCGCGCGGATGAAGCGGGAGCTGCTCGCCCGCGCCGACCTCGTCCTGCCGCTGACCGCCTACGAGCGGAGCCTCGCCGTCGACGTCCTCGGCGCCGACCCGGCCAGGGTCGAGGTGCTCCCGAACGGGCTCGAGCCGGTTGCGCCGCTCGGACGGGACGCGCTTCCCGCCACCGTCCCCGCGGGGCCGTACGGCCTGCTGCTCGGCCGGATCGAGCCGCGCAAGGGCCAGGCGCGCGTGCTCGCCGCCTCCGACGGCTCGGTGCCGCTCGTCGTCGCAGGCGGGCTCGAGGGGGACGACGAGGCGCGCGCCGGCTGGGAGCGGCTCGTCACGCGCACGGGCGCGGCCTGGCTGGGCGAGCTCCACGACCGCGAGCTCGTCGCGACGCTCGAGCACCACGCGGCCGCGCTCGTGCTCCTCAGCGAGACCGAGGTGCAGAGCCGGGCGGCGCTCGAGTCGCTCGCGCAGGGGACGCCCGTGATCGCGAGTGACATCCCGGCGCACCGCGAGCTGCGCGACGCCTACCCGCAGCACGTCCTGCTCGCCCGCGCCGCCACGGACGTCCCGCCGCTCCTGCGCCGCATCGCGAGCGAGCCGCGGCCGACGCCCGCGCCGTCCGTGCCGACCCTGGCCGAGACGACCGAGCGCCTCGCCGCCGCGTACCGGCGCCTGCTCTAGGGCCTCGGGGGAACCCGGAACCAGAAGGACGAGCCGCCGCGCACGACGCGCGGGTCGCCGATCGCGTCCCAGACCGGCGCGAGCACGCCCGCCAGCTCCCGGTCGTTCGAGACGAGCGCGTTCGGCAGGAGCACGTGCTCGGCCGAGCCGCGGGCGAGCAGGTCGGCGGCGAGCAGGTAGTGCTCCGAGTAGACGCGCTGGACCATGTCGTCCGGGTAGTCGAACGGCAGGCACACGTCGTGCACCTGGACGAACGTCCCGGCGGGCAGGCGCGGCAGGATCTCGAGGAAGAAGACGGTCACGTCCGAGCCGGGCAGGCAGCGGTGCGAGCCGTCGAGGAAGACGACGTCGCCGGGCTCGACCGCGAAGACCCCCGGTCGACGTCCTCGAGCGGGCTGCGGTGCACCTCGTCGCAGATCGCGTCGATCTCGGCGCGCGGGTTCGGGTCGATCGAGACGATCCGCGTCGGCAGGCCGTGGTCGGCGATCGCGCGTCGGACGAAGCGCGTCGAGGAGCCCGAGCCGACCTCGACGTAGCGCCTCGGCGCGTGCTCGGCGACGAGCCCGTAGAGCGCGAGCCCGTCCAGCCCCGGCAGGTACGGCGAGACCCAGACGGGCTCGCCGGGCGGCGCACCGTCCGCCGGGATCCGCGTCAGGAACGGCGCGAGCTCGGCGAGGCGCTCGAGCTGGGCGCGGTAGCGCTCGCGGCCCGTCGCGAGCAGTGCGGCGAGCTCCGGGTGCGGCCGCGCCTCGTCCCAGAGGCGCCGCCAGCGCGTCGGGTAGTCGACGACGACCACCTGGCGGTCGCCGACGACGTGGCCGTGCAGGCGCGCGAGTAGCGAGGCGAGCGGGTTCGGTGGCGGCATCGCGCTGGAGCCTAGACGCTCGCCGCCTCCGCGCACCCGTGCGTCGGGGACAATCCCGGGGTGCGCATCCTCGACCTGACGCCCGAGGCGCCCTACTTCCCCGGCGGCAGCGGCGGCTCGACGCGGCAGTTCCACCTGCTGCGCCGCCTCGCGGAGCTCGGCCACGAGGTGACCGTCGCGACGGTGACGACCGCCGAGCAGGAGGCCCGGATCCGCGAGCTCGAGGCGCACGGCGTCCACGTCGTGACCGTGCCCCGCCCCGCCTCGCGCGTGCAGGAGGCGCTGGCCGCGCTCGGGCGCGAGCCGTCGCTCGCCGTCCGCGCGGCGACGACGCCGCTCCTGCCCTGGCAGGTCGGCGTCTTCTGGGCCTCGCTGCGGCCCGTCGCGGAGCGGCTGATCGCCGAGGCCCGCCCCGACGCCGTCTCGATCCAGCACGACAACGCGGCCGCCTGGGCGCTCGACCTCCCGCGCGATCTGCCGGCGGCGCTGACGCTGCACAACCTCGGCTGGCACTACTACGAGAACCGCGCCGCGGCGGCGGGCGGCCTGGCCGGGCGCCTCCACGCGCTCGAGGCGCGCCGCTTCCTGCGCCACGACGTGCGCGCGTTCGCGCGCTACGGGCTCCTGGTCGCGATGTCCGAGCGCGACCGCGACGACCTCGCGCGCGTGACGCGGACGCCGATCGAGATCGTCCCGAACGGCGTCTCGGTCGACCGCTTCCGGCCGCTCCCCGAGCCGGACGGCCCGCCCGTCCTGCTCTTCACCGGAACGATGAACCACCCGCCGAACGCGGAGGGCATCTGCTGGTTCGCGGAGCGCGTCTGGCCGCTCGTGCTCGCGCGCGAGCCGGAGGCGCGGCTGCTGGTCGTCGGCCGCGACCCGCCGGAGCGCGTCCGCCGCCTCGCCGACGACCCGCGGATCGAGGTCACCGGCGGCGTCCCGGAGATCGACCCCTGGTTCGCCCGGGCACACGTCGCGCTCGTGCCGCTCCTCTCGGGCGGCGGCACGCGCCTGAAGGTGCTCGAGGCGCTCGCGTTCGGCCGTGCCGTGGTCTCGACACGGGTCGGCGCCGAGGGGCTCGACGTCGTCGACGACCGCGACCTCGTGCTCGCCGACGGGCCCGAGGCGTTCGCGGCGGCGACGCTCTCGCTGCTCGCGGACGCCCCCCGGCGCGCGCGGCTCGCGGCGGCGGGGCGGGAGCTGGTCGAGCGGTCGTACGGCTGGGACGCGCTCGGCGACCGGCTGGCCTCGGCCCTGGCGCGCCTCGCGGCGCCGTAGGCCCGGGAGCGCCTTCCACCCCGGCAACTAGACTCCCTCGAATGACGAACGCCGACACGAACCTCATCTGGCACGCCGACGAGCTGGCCGCCCTGCACGACGAGTTCCGCGACGCGTACGCGGGGCGGACGGTCCTGATCACCGGCGCCGACGGGTTCATCGGCTCGCACCTGACGGAGGCGCTCGTCGAGCTCGGCGCCGACGTCCACGTGCTCGTCCGCGCCACCTCGAGCGGCGCGCTGAACAACACGGCGCACCTGCGCAACCGCGTCACGCAGCACCTCGCCGACCTGACCGACCGCCACGCGGTGAACCTCGCGGTGCGGGCCCTGGGCGCGGCGAAGGACCGCCCGTACGTCTTCCACCTCGGCGCCCAGGCGCACGTCGGCGAGTCGTGGACGCGGCCGTACGAGACCGTGATGGCGAACACGGTCGGCACGCTGAACCTGCTCCAGGCGATCGTCGACTACGGCATCGAGCTCGAGAAGCTCGACACCGCGGGCACCTCGGAGGAGTACGGCAACGTCGACGAGGACCGCCGCGACCAGTACGACTTCGACGAGGACGGCGGGCTGATCCTGCACGAGCGCTCGCCGATCAACCCCGTCTCGATCTACGCCACGTCGAAGGTCGCGGCCGACTTCCTGACCCTGAACTACTTCGACGCGTACGGCCTCCCCGCCGTGACGACGCGCATGTTCAACAACTACGGCCCGCGCCAGAATCCGCGCTACTTCACCGGCACGGTGATCACCCAGGCGCTCTCCGGCAAGCAGATCGAGCTCGGCTACCTCGAGCCGCGGCGGGACTTCTGCTACTGCACCGACGGCGTGCGCGGTCACCTGACCGTCGCGCTGAGGGGCGAGCCCGGCCACGTCTACTGCTACGGCCAGGGCCAGAACGTCTCGGTCGGCGAGTGGGCGCAGATGATCCTCGACATCGGCCGCGAGGAGGGCTTCTGGGAGCAGGAGGAGATCGTCTCCGTCCAGAGCCGCTTCCGCCCCGGGTCGAGCGACGTGATGGCGCTGCGCGTCGGCCACACGAAGCTGACCGACCTGACCGGCTGGCACTCGAAGATCTCCTGGGAGGAGGGCATCCGGCGCACGATCCGCTGGTACGCGGCGAACCGCGACCGCTGGATCGGCCGCGTCGACTGGGCCCCGAAGGGGAACGGCGCGTGAGGACGCTCGTCACCGGCGGCGCGGGCTTCCTCGGCTCGCACCTCTGCGACCGGCTGCGGGCGGACGGGATCGAGCCGATCGTCCCGCGGCGCGCGAACGTCGACCTGACCGTCTCGGCCGACGTCGAGGGCTGTTCGCGCAGGAGCGGCCCGAGGTCGTCTACCACCTCGCCGCCGAGGTCGGCGGCATCGGCGCGAACCGGGCGAACCCCGGCCGCTACTGGTACGCGAACCTGATGATGGGCGTGAACGTCCTCGAGCAGTCCCGCCTCGCCGGGGTGCAGAAGGTCGTGATGGTCAGGACGATCTGCTCGTACCCGAAGTTTGCGCTGATCCCGTTCCGCGAGGAGGACCTCTGGAACGGCTACCCGGAGGAGACGAACGCGCCGTACGGCGTCGCGAAGAAGGCGCTGCTCGTCGGCGCGCAGGCCTACCGCGAGCAGTACGGGCTGAACTCGGTCGTCCTGCTGCCGGTGAACCTGTACGGGCCGCGAGACAACTTCGACCTGCAGACCTCGCACGTGATCCCGGCGCTGATCCGCAAGATGGTCGAGGCGAAGGAGCGCGGCGACGCGGAGGTCGTGCTCTGGGGCGACGGCTCGCCGACGCGCGAGTTCCTCTACGTCGAGGACTGCGCCGACGGCCTCAAGCTCGCCGCGGAGCGCTACGACGACCCCGACCCGGTCAACCTCGGCACCGGCTTCGAGATCGCGATCGCCGACCTGGCGAGCCTGATCGGCAAGGTCACCGGCTACGAGGGCCAGATCGTCTGGGACACGACGAAGCCGAACGGCCAGCCACGCCGCCAGCTCGACGTCTCCCGCGCCGAGACGCGCTTCGGCTTCCGCGCGAGGACGTCGTTCGAGGACGGCCTCGAGCGCACCGTCGCCTGGTTCCTCGCGAACCGCGACGCCCGCCCGGGCGCGTAGCTCAGCCGTCGGTCGGCTCGTCGTCCGCCTGGTCGCGGGCGAGGCGCGCCTCGAGCAGCGCGACCTTCTGCGCCAGCACGGTGTTCTGGTCGGCGAGCTTCGAGATCACCGTCGAGTAGTGCAGGAGCACGACGAGGACGAACAGCGCGCCGACGGCGAGAGGATCGCGGGCGCGTAGCCGACCCCGGCGAAGCCGGCGATCGTGTCGACGCTGTCGCGCCAGAGCGACATCGCGAGCAGCACGACCGAGGTGACGATCCAGAGGATCGCGTACTTCTCGCGCAGCCGGCGGCGCCGGATCAGCTCGAGGATGACGACGAGGAGCACGACCGAGGCGATCGCCGCCACGATCGTCACGCGCAGCGGGGTCATGTGTCCTCCGGGAGCGTTGTCGGTTTGCGGAAGAGCCCGACGAGCAGGGCGAGCGTGACCTTCACGACGTAGTAGACGGAGCGGAAGAGCGTGATCGACGACTGGCCGGCGGCGCGCTCGCGCATCACGACGGGCACCTCGACCATCCGCATCCGGTGGCGGAAGACGAGCACCGTCGTCTCGACCTCGGGGTAGTCGTGCGGGTAGTCGACCGCGAACAGGCGGATGCCGGTGCGGTTGACGGCGCGGAAGCCCGACGTCGTGTCCGTGACCCGCTGGCGGACGATCAGGAGACGAGCCGCGCGAACAGCTCGATGCCGATCCGGCGGCCGAGCGGCGCCTTGTAGTCGCCCTCGCCGCGCCAGCGCGTGCCGACGACCATGTCGGCCCGGCCGGACAGGATCGGCTCGAGCAGCTTCGGGATCTCGGTCGGCAGGTGCTGGCCGTCGCCGTCCACCTGGATCGCGATCTGGTAGCCGTTCTCCAGGGCGTAGCGGTAGCCGGTCTGGACGGCGCCGCCGATCCCCAGGTTGAACGGGAGCCGCAGCACGACGGCGCCGGCGCGGGAGGCGATCGACGCGGTCGCGTCGCGCGAGCCGTCGTCGACGACGACGACGTCCATCGCCGGGTCGGCCGTGCGGATCTCCGCGATCACCTGCGCCACGGAGCCGGCCTCGTTGTAGGCCGGCACGATCGCGACGCGGCGGAGGCCGACGAGTCGGGCGTCGGGCACGAGGGCGGGCTCTGGGAGGGCTGTCCGGGTCAGCGCGGGAAGGGTAGCCGGGAACCTCAGCGGACGGTGCCGGCCGCGCCGATCCCGACGAGGTCGAGCAGCCGGCGCGCCCGCTCCACGTACGTGTGCTCGGCGAGGACGCGCTCACGGGCGCGCCTGCCCATCGCCCCGGCCTGCGCCGGGTCGTCGAGCAGCCCGCGGTACGCGTCGACGGCCGCCTCGGCCGAGTCGACGACGACGATCTCGCTGCCCGGCTCGAACCAGCGGTCGATCCCCTCGTGCGGGTTGGAGACGATCGCGGCGCCGCAGGCGGCGAGCTCGAAGGGGCGGCAGGTCGAGGAGCAGGGGACGGTCGCGTGCGAGCGGCGCGTCACGTTCAGGTTGATCCGGCTGGCCGAGATCGCGCGCGCGAACACGTTGAACGGGACGTCGCCGATCAGGCGCGCGCGTCCCGTGTCGCCCTGGAAGTCGCCGCCGCCAAGGGCGAAGTCGACGTCCGGCAGGCGGCGGCTCGGCTCGCCGATCAGCGCCTCCATCCACTCGCGGCGGAACTTGTCGCCGTAGCCGTAGAAGAAGACGTCGTGCTCCTTCGGCACGTCGACCGGGAAGAAGAACTCCGGGTCGGCGCCCCAGAAGACGGCCTCCGCGCGCCGCGCGCCGAGCTCGAGCAGCCGCGGCAGCCCGCCCTCGGAGTTCGAGACGACGAGGTCGTACTCGGACGGGTCGGCGCCGTGGTAGATGTTGAAGCCCGTGTCCATGCCGCCGAACTCGGGCAGGCTCATCGGGACGTCGCCGTCGTAGTAGACGAACGGGACGCCGAAGCGCTGCGAGAGCTCCGTCGGGATGCCGCGGAGGTGGTTCATCGGCACGGTGAAGACGACGACCGCGGCGACGTCCTTCTCGCGGGCGAGGATCCGCGCGATGTGGTCGCGCCAGCGCGGGGTCACCCAGCGCCAGACGACCTCGCGGGTCATCCGGTCGGCCAGCGTGTCGTCGGGGCTGTCCTCCGCCCGGCGGACGTGCGTGTCGCCCTTCAGCTTCGCGACCAGGCCGCGCGCGGACGCGAACGCCTCGCCCTCGCGCTCGCACGGGTTGCGCTCGGTGCGCCACCAGGGGGACTCGACGGCCGGGCCGCGGTAGGGCGTCACGATCAGGTCGATGCCGGCCTCGTACATCCCCTTCCAGAGCTGCCACCAGGCAGGGGTGCAGCCGTAGCGGTACTCGAGGCTCGCCGCCGACGCGACGGCGAGCACCTTGGGTCGGGGCGCGGCCATCGCCTGCTAGTAGGCCCCGCGCCGGCCGAGGACGGCGGGGACGGTCTTGACGAGGATCTGGACGTCGAGCCAGATCGACCAGTTGTCGAGGTAGTAGAAGTCGAGCCGGACGAGGTCGTCGAAGCCGAGGTCGGAGCGGCCGGAGATCTGCCAGAGGCCGGTCATCCCGGGGAGCACGAGGTAGCGCTTGCGGTGCCACGGCTCGAGCAGGGCGAAGTCGCGCAGCGGCAGCGGCCGTGGGCCGACGAGGCTCATCTCGCCGCGCAGGACGTTCAGCAGGTTCGGGATCTCGTCGAGCGAGAAGCGCCGCAGGATCGCCCCGACGGGCGTGACGCGGGGGTCGGCGCGGATCTTGAACAGCGCGCCCCCGGCCTCGTTGTGGTGCTCGAGCGAGCCCTGCAGCAGCGCGGCGTCCGCGCGCATCGTGCGGAACTTCACCATCCCGAACGTCCGCTCGTTCAGGCCGATGCGCCGGTCGACGTAGAAGATCGGGCCCGGCGACGTCAGCTTGACGGCGGCCGCGATCAGCAGCCAGAGCGGCAGGCCGGCGACGAGCAGCAGCACCGAGAGCGCGACGTCGAAGACGCGCTTGAGCGCCCAGTCGGCGCCGGCGAGGACCGGCGGGCGCAGCTCGAAGAGCGGCACGCCCTGGCCGGGGACGTACTGCGCGCGGCGGGCGAGGATCTCGGTCGTCGTCGGCGCGACGCTCACGTGGACGCCGCGGCGGTGCGCGAGGTCGACGATGTCGAGCAGCTGGCGCTCGGTGAAGTCGCTGTCGGCGACGATCACCTCGGCGACCGGGTGCTCGGCGAGGATCGACGCGAGGTCGGCGACGCCGCCGAGCGTCGGCAGGTCGCGGCCCTCCGCGGCCGGGCCGACGACGCCGATGAACTCGTAGCGGATGCCGCTGCGCGCGTCGCCGAGCACGCGGCGCAGGTGCTCGACCTCGCCGCCCGTCCCGAGCAGCAGCGCGCGCCGGCGCACGCCGGCCGCCTCGAGCACCGCGCCCGTGAGCAGCTCGTAGCTCGCGCGGAGCGTGCCGATCAGGATCGCCGCGATCGCGACGGCGGTCGGGAAGAGCAGGTAGGTCGAGAAGCCGTGCCCCGTCCCCTTCGCGAAGGCGAGCGTCAGGACGGCGACGATCACGAGCGACGACGCGACGCGCGCGAAGCCGCTGCGGAACTCACGCGCCGAGTAGAGCCCGGCGCGCCAGAACACGAGCACCGTCGTCATCGCGAGGAACGGCAGCCAGTCGCCGACGATCTGCCAGAGGATGCCCCAGAGGATGGGCGTGTTCCCGACCCAGAGCTCGCGTGCGGCGAGCGCGAGGTAGACGCCGAGCGCGAGGCCGCCGACGTCGATCGCGAGCAGCGAGACGACGCTGACGATGCGGCGCAGCGCGGCCTTCGCCGGCGAGCGGGAGAGCAGGTACGGCCGCGCCTGGCGGATGTCGCCCGTGCTGCCGGCCCCGGCGGGCAGGCCGGCCCGTACGGCAGGGAGGGGGTCCGCGTCGGTCTCGGTCGGTGCGCTCGGGCGCTCCACGCTACCGCCTAGTATCCGGACCGAGTCGGCGGCGTGCGGGCTGGGTGCCGAGCTCCCGGAAGGCCTCGTACGCCGGCTTGCGCTTCCCTGCCGCCGTCACGAGGCCGGACTGGAAGCCGCCCAGGTCCTCCTGGTCGCGCAGCAGGAACCAAATCAGCATCGTCACGCGGGGATTCGCCGTCAGGATCTCGTTCGCCTGCTCGAGGTAGCCCGCCTGCTTCGCCCACGACACACCGAAGTTCTTGTCGGGCGGGTTGGTCTGGTAGCCGTACTCGGTCAACCAAACGCGGTACCTCTTGCGGGGCCACAGCCGGTCGAGCTCGCGGATCAGCTTCGGCAGGTCGCCGAGCCCGATCCGGGTCGGGATCCCGGACCCGCCCGTCGGCGTCTCGAACGGGTTGCCGTTGTACGGGTGGTGCGCGTAGACGTCGAACCTCGCCCCGCCGCGCTTCATCCACTGGACGAACGGGATCGGAGAGGTGGAGGCCCGCTTCGCCCGCCCGATGTTGTTGCCGCCCGGGTTCGTCACGCCGCACGCGACGATGACCTTGTAGCCCCCCTCACGGCCGGCGAGGTGGACGCCGGCGTGGACCGCCGTGCAGATGCGCGCGTAGATCAGGCCCGCCATCGGCAGGTACGCGCCCGCCTTCCTCACGTACTGCGGCTTCAGGAAGGTCGGGTCGTTCGGCTCGTTCCAGGCGGTCCAGCGTGTGATCCGGGGCAGTTGCGCGTACTCGGCCGTCTGGTAGACGCCCGAGTAGCGCCGGGCGGCGGCGATCGAGAACAGGTACGCCTGCTCGGCGAACGCGGCGAGCTTCCTCGACTTGTACGGCACGATGTTGGCGGCCTTCCCGCCGTTCGCCCAGGCGGGCGCGCCGAGGATCGTCGCGAGCACCTTCTGGCCGTTCGCCTCGGCGAGGAAGACCGCGCGGTCGAAGGCGGCCCAGTCGTAGGCGGGGTCGCCGGGGTCGGCCGGGCTCGCGGGGCGCGTGCGAGCGACCTGGTCCCAGCGCAGCGTCATCCGGATCACCTGGACGCCGAGCTCCTGGAAGGCCGGGAACGCGCGCGCCTCGTTGCCGAAGGTCTCCGCGTCGTCGTAGATCCCGCGCAGCATCCCCTTCGATGCGCCGGCGGGCCCCGCGGCCAGCGCGACGAGCACGGCGGCGAGGAGGCCGAGGAGGAGGACCCGGCGACTACGCACGGTCGACCTCGACGGCGGTGCGGCCGAGCGACGCAAGCGTTCGCCGCAGCCCCTCCTCGAGGTCGATCGTGGGCTGCCAGCCGAGGATCTCCCGCGCCCGGCCGATGTCGGGCTGCCGCACCTGCGGGTCGTCGACCGGGAGCGCCTCGAACACGATCTCGCTCGTCGCGCCCGTGATGCGGATCACGGTCTCCGCGAGGTGGAGGAGCGTCATCTCGTTCGGGTTGCCGATGTTCACCGGCATGTGCTCGCCGCTCTGGGCCAGGAGGTAGATGCCGCGGACCAGGTCGTCGACGAAGCAGAAGCTCCGCGTCTGCGACCCGTCGCCGAACACGGTGATCGGCTTGTTCTCGAGCGCCTGCCGGATGAACGTCGGGATCGCGCGACCGTCGTGGGGGCGCATGCGGGGGCCGTACGTGTTGAAGATCCGCACGATCGCCGTGTCGACGCCCTGCTGACGGTGGTACGCCATCGTCAGGGCCTCGGCGTAGCGCTTCGCCTCGTCGTAGACGCCGCGCGGGCCGATCGGGTTCACGTTCCCCCAGTAGGACTCCTGCTGCGGGTGGACGAGCGGGTCGCCGTAGACCTCGCTCGTCGAGGCGGTCATGAAGCGCGCGCGCTTCGCCTTGGCGAGCCCGGACGCGTGGTGCGTGCCGTAGGAGCTGACCTCAGCGTCTGCAGCGGCAGGCGCAGGTAGTCGATCGGGCTCGCGGGGCTCGCGAAGTGGAAGACGAAGTCGAGCGGCTCGTCGACCGAGATGTGCTCGGTCACGTCCTGGTTGACGAAGACGAAGTCGCCGCGGCGGATGTGCCTGCCCTGGATGAGCCAGTCGAGGTTGTCGACGCAGATGACCCGGTGCCCCTGGTCGAGCAGGTACTGCACAGGTGCGAGCCGAGGAAGCCGGCGCCGCCGGTGACGAGTGCGGTGCTCACGAGTTCTCAGACCCCCGGAAAGGCGGTGGAGTTCCAGGCCACCGCCGGATCATATCGGCGCCCCTCGCGGGCCCGACGCACTCCGGGCCAGGCCTAACGGAAGCCTTACGAGGCACTGAGATCGGCCGCACGGACGGGGCCGTCACGGGCGCGTTCCCGGGAGCGCGGGGAAGATCGCGAGGTTGGCCTGCGGCAGCCCGCCGGCGCGCGAGAACGAGCCGCCGAGGTAGAGGAGGCGGCGGTCGGCGGCGCTCACAGCGGCACCGGCGCGCTGGTAGCCGAAGCCGTCGTCCCCGAGCCGGACGAGGCCCGCCTCCCACGCGTCGCCCGACCGCGTCTCGAACGCCCGGCCGCCCACGTAGAGCGCCTCCTCCCCCTGCACGAGCGTCTGGCCCGCGTCGGCGCCGGGCCAGCGCACGAGCAGGTCGCCGGAGCGGGCGTCGAACGCTCCTGCTCGCACGTACTCGCCGAAGGCCGCCCACGTCAGGCCGATCCGACCGCGCGTGGCGATCGCGGACACGATCCTCCGCTCGAGCACCGGCCAGCGCGGGCGCCAGCGCGAGAGAGCCCCGAGGCGCGACACCAGCGCGACACCCGGTCGCTTCCGGCCGTCGAGCCGATCGAATTCGCCGTGGACGAGGATCCCGCCGGGGGCGGCCGCGAGACCGAGGTCGTGCACGCCCGCCTCGCCGCGAACCGCCGGAGCCCAGTCGAGCAGCGCCCCGCTCGCGAGGTCGAACGCGGCGAGGTGGCGCCGCGCCGCCGCCCCGACGTGCGTGAACTCACCGGCCACGTACAGCCGGCCACGGTCGACGAGGAGCCCCGTCACGGCCCCGTCGAGCCTCGGTCGCCACCGGAGCGCCGTGCCGGTCCGCACGTCGAGGGCCGCGAGGCCGGAGCGGACGCGACCCGCGATCCGGGTGAACGAGCCGCCGACGTAGAGCGTCGAGCCGGCGCGTCCCAGCGCCCGCACGGGGCCGTCCGGTCGGGGATCCCAGGCGGTCGGCTCGCCCGCCGACGTGTCGATCGCGGCCAGCCCCGCCCGGGCGACGCCGCCGAGACCCGAGAAGGGCCCGGCGATCGCCACGCGCCCGCCGGCGACCGCGAGCGCGGCGATCGCGCCGTTCGGCGCCGGGCCGAGCTCGCGCAGGGCGCCGGTGCGATCCACGGCGACGACGCGCTGGTCGCCTGCCAGGTAGGCCGTCGGGCCCTCGACCGCGATCGCCGTCCAGTGGTCGTCCGGCTCACCGACGCGTGTGCACGCGCCGGTGACGGGGTCGATCAGCGCGACCCGCGGGTCGGGCGTGAAGCGGTAGTCCGGGTTCACGACGACGAGCTCGCCGGAGGCGACGATCGGGCCGCTGCACGTCGGGTCGGTCGTCCAGGAAACGTCCGCGCCGGTCGCCGCGTCGAGCGCAACCGTCGGCCCGGACGGGACGCCGTTCTCGTTGTAGACGGAGACGTAGACGCGCCCGCCACCGAGCGCCATGGCAGCTCCGTCGAGCCCGGGCCTGGACCAGAGCACCGCGCCGCTGACCGCGTCCAGCCCAACGAGCGTCTGTGCGCTGCCATCGGTCGTCCGGGCCACCACGACGTCGTCGTTCGCGACGATGGACAACGGGCCGTAGGAGGCAGGAGACACCCAGCCCGTCTCGGCACCCGTCGCGAGGTCGATCGCGTACGCCTCGTAGTGGAACATCGCGCGCTGGCGGACGAGGATCGCCCGGCCGCGGGACACGACGGGCCACGGCAGCCACGACTCGATCCGCCGCCCGAGCGAGACGCGCAGGCCGATCGACCCGTCGGCCAGCACGTGGATCAGCGTGCGGTCGCCCAGCTCGGACTGGGCGAAGAGCACCCACCCACCAGAGCCGTCCGGACGAACCGAGCGCACCGCCTCGTCGACCCGTGGGACCGGCTCGGCGGCGCCGTCCTTCAGCACCGCGAACCCGCCCGTGGGCGGTGCGAGGCGCGTGAAGTCGCCCGCGACGAACACGGCTCCGTCCCCCGGCGCGATCGCAGTGACGGGCCCGTTCGGCGCCCACGTCCGCAGCGGCTGCGTCGCAGGCAGCGCCAGTGCGGAGCCGGACCAGACGAGGGCGGCCGTCCCAGCAGCCGAGGCGCAGAGAGCCCGTCGCAGGCGGATCCGACGCATCACCCCGAACGATGCAGCGGAGACGCGATGGCCTTTAGCGCGACCTGTAAGGGTTTCGCGAGGAACGCGGAGGAGGGGCAGCTTGCTGTCCTCCGACCCGCAAGCCACTCGGAGAGAGCGCCCGCTACCCGCAGCGAGGCGGCAGCCGGGCGCGGTGCCTGGCGAAATGAGGGGGCCCATGGGGAGAAAGCGCGAGCTTCTCTCCCACGCTGCTCGGAGGAGGGCAGCTTGCTGTCCTCCGACCACTAAGCCACTCGGAGAAGGCGCCACCGCAACGAGGCGGCAGCCGGAGCGCGGTGCCTGGCGAGATGAGGGGGCCCGTGGGGGAGAAGCGCGAGCTTCTCCCCACGCTACTCAGAGGAGGGCAGCTTGCTGTCCTCCGACCACTCCACCACCTCCCGGAGAACCCGCCAACGCCAAGGGCCGGCGAAGCTGAGGGCGAGCGGCCCTGGCGCGATGAGAGGCCCACGGGGGAGAAGCGACTTCTCCCCCGTGCGCATTCCTCGCTACGCCTTCAGTCCTTGTTCGACTCCATGTCGAACCACATCGCCCACAGCGAGAGCTGCAGGCCGAAGATGATCAGCAGGGCGATCAGGACGACCGTGCCGGTCGAGACCTCGTTGCCGAGGATCCGCAGCACGGTGACCGCGATGCCGAGGCCGACGCCGCACAGGAGCGTCAGGAAGCCGAGCGCCCAGAAGAGGACGAGCGGGTGGAAGTCGCGGATGACGTACTTCTGGAACATCCGCCAGAGGAAGCCCTTGAACAGCAGCCACGAGATGCGCGGGACGACCTTGCGCAGCCGGATCCCGCTCACCTCGCCGACGCCGTAGATCGGCCGCGAGGGAAAGTCGCGCACGCGGCGGTTCCACACGTTCAGGTGGACGAGCATGTCGTTCGGGAAGCCGTAGCGCGGGTAGAGCCGGTCGAGGTCGAGCAGCTTCAGCGTCTCGAGCGAGACGGCCGTGTAGCCGGACTGCGAGTCGGCGACGTGCCAGTAGCCGGAGGCGATCTTGGTCAGGAACGAGAGCGCGGCGTTGCCCAGGTAGCGGGTGTGCGGGATCAGCTCCCAGGCCTGGCCGGTGAAGAGGCGGTTCGCCTTCGCGTAGTCGACCTCGCCGCGCGCGACGGGCAGCGCGAGCATCTCGAGCTCGTCGGGGTCCATCTGGCCGTCGGCGGCCATGACCGCGGTGACGTCCATCTCGAGCTCCACGGCGCGGTGGTAGCCCGTGACGATCGCCGCGCCGACGCCGCCGTTCCGCTCGTGGCGGATCACCTCGACGCGCGCGTCGCCGGCGGCCGCGACCTCGACGGTGCGGTCGGTCGAGCAGTCGTCGACGACGATGATCCGGTCGACGAACGCGGGCATCGTGGCGACCGTGGAGCCGACGAGCAGCTCCTCGTTGAAGGCCGGGACGACGACCGCAATGCTCTTCTCCTCGAGCACCGTCTCCCCGTCAGGCCGCTCTGCGCCGCCGCAGCCCGCCGACCAGGCGCGGCCACGCGAGCGCGAGGATGCCGCCGACGACGAGCCCGACGATGCCGCCGACGACCATCCCGCTCGTCTTCGAGCGGGCGGCCACCTTGCTCGACACGGCCTCGCGGAGCACCTTGCCGGCCTCGACCTCGCGCGCGACGTTGAGGTTCTGCTCGGTCTGCGCGAGGTCGTCCTCGATCTGGGCGCGGCGGCTGTCGGCCGTCAGCGCCTGGGTCGAGAGGACGAGCTTGTCGGTGGAGGAGAGCGACGGGTCGGCCTGCGCCTCCTGGATCGCCGTCAGCGTCTGCTCGATCGAGGCGAGCGAGCGCTGCTGGCTCTCCTGCAGCCGCTCGAGCGTCGCGATCTTGGCGGCCGAGAGGGACGAGACCTGGGCGACGACCGACTGCGCGATCAGGTTGGCCGCGTCGGCGCCCTTCTGCCGGAACGAGCCGCGGACGATGATCTCGACGAGCGGCGTCTGGCCGGTGCGCGTCGAGGCGCCCGCGACGCTCTTCGTCGAGATGCCGGCGCGCAGCTTGCCGGGGAGCACGTCGACCTGCTGCGCGACCTCCTGCACGAGCCCGGGGTCGCGCGCGAGCTGATTCACGGTCGACGGGTTGTTCTGGTAGCTCTGGAGCTGCGCCGAGCCGGCCGCGGAGAGCGGCTGGCCGAGGTAGATCGTCGCCTTCGCCTGGAAGACGTTGCCGCTGCCGAGCGACACGAGGTAGCCGACGACGACGCCGACGACGATCGCGGCGAGGATCAGCCACCAGCGCGTGAGCAGCGAGCGCCAGACCCGGCCGAGGTCGACCTCGCGCTCCGCCTCGAGGTCGGGATGCGACTCGGCGTCGGCGCTCATCGGCGGCGACTGTAGCAGCGCCCGGGGCGGGGCCGGCTCACGTTCGACACCCCGTCACCTCCCGGGCTCGAGCGCGAAGAGGCGCACGTGGCCGGCGAGGTAGACGCGCTCGCCGTCGGTGACGATCGGGGAGTACTGCCCGTCCTTGAACTCCCAGACGCGCTTGCCCGTCTCGGCGTTCACGGCGTACGTCCGCTCGTCGAACGTCGACACGTACACGAGCCCGGCCATGACGACCGGTGAGCCGGAGATCGGGCCGCCGGCGTCGAACTCCCAGCGCGTGTCGCCCGTGGCCGCGTCGAAGGCGTAGAGCGTCCCGTCGTACGAGCCGACGAAGACCGTCCGGTTCCACACCGCCGGCGACGAGTAGACGTACCGGTCGGTCGAGCGTGACCAGATCAGGTCGCCCGTCTGCGCGCCGTAGGCGTAGACGGAGCCGTTCAGGTCGCCGACGAAGACGCGGCCGTACGCGAGCGCCGGCGTCGAGTAGAAGCGCGAGCCGCTGAGGATCCCGGAGCGGCCGGAGGCGCGCCAGCGGAGCTTCCCCGTGCGCGCGTCGAGCGCGTAGAGCCGGCCGTCGTAGGAGCCGACGTACACGACGCCGTTGCGGAAGGAGACGCTGCCCTTGACGCGGTCGCCCGTCGGGTACGACCAGCGCGGCTTGCCCGTCGCGGCGTCGATCGCCCAGACGTTCCGGTCCCACGAGCCGACGTAGACGGTGCCGTCGACGACGAGCGGCGAGGACTCGACGACGCCCGCCTCGAAGCGCCACTTCTCCTTGCCCGTCGCCGCGTCGAGCGCGAGGACGTAGCCGGGCGCGGACAGGTCGGGGTCCTTGCACGGCGACGGATCCATCAGCGCGACGTAGAGGACGCCGTCCGCGATCGCGGGCGAGGCGGCCATGCAGCGCTTCGTCTCCTTCTGCCAGAGCACCTTGCCGGTCTCGCCGTCGAGCGACACGACGCGGCCGAGGTTCGTGCCCATGTACAGGCGGTGCTCCTCGATCACGGGCGGGAACTCGATCAGGCTCCCGGCCCGGTAGGCCCAGACCTGCCGGAACGGCGGCCGCAGCGCGACGGCGTCGGGGACGACGCGCGTGCGGCCCGCGTCGAGGCCCCAGATCGGCCAGGTCAGGCCGGGGTCGACCTCGGCGGGCGCAGGCGGGGCCGGCGGCGGCTCGGCCGCGCCGGTGCCGGTCGGGGGCGCGGTCTCCGTCTCGACGGGCTCGGCGGGAAGCTCGACGGGAGCCGGCTCGGCCGGCGCCGGCGCGGTCGTGCTCGGTGCGGCGGGTGCGGGCTCCGCAGGCGCCGGGACGGGCTCGGCGACGAGGCCCGGCTCGTCCGTGACGACGAACTCGTCGGCCGCGGAGCCGCGCACGTCACCGGTCGCGCGGTCGTTCCAGACGAGGACGACGGCGACGACCGCGCCCGCGCCGAGCACGGCGAAGAGCGTCAGGCCGACGAGCCAGCGCAGCCAGCGGCGACGGAGGTGGCGCCTCACCGGGCGCCTGCCCGCGCGCGCTTCGGCTCGACCGCGTAGACCCGCGAGTAGCCGTGCAGGAGCAGCCGCCCGCCGTTCCCGGAGACGGGCACGTACTGGCCGTGACCGAAGCGGAAGACCTGCGCGCCCGTCCGCCAGTCCCAGCCGGTGATCCGCCCGGCGAAGCTGCCCGCGTAGACGACGCCCGCGACGACCTGGATCGCGCCGGAGACGGAGCCGCCGGCGCTCTGCGTCCAGAGGATCCGCCCCGTCGCCGCGTCGGCGGCGCTGACGCGGCCGGTGTAGTCGCCGAAGAACACGCGCCCACGGTACGCGGCCGGGGACGAGTACAGGTAGTCGGCCGTCGGGATCCGCCAGCGCAGCTCGCCTGTCTTCCGGTTCAGCGCCGAGAGCCCGGAGAAGACCGACGGCGCGAAGACGGTGCCGCCCGAGACGGCGACGGTGCCGTAGACGCGGCTGCCCGCGCTCCCCTCCCAGACCTGCTTGCCGGTTCCCGCGGCGAGCGCGTGGACGTCGCCGTCGTAGTCGCCGACGTAGACCGTGCCGTCGACGACCGCCGGGCTGGACGTCACCTTGGCGCCGACGTCGACGGTCCAGCGCGGCCTGCGCTTCTCGAGGTCGACGGCGTAGACGAGGCCGCTCGTGGCGGCGAAGTACGCGACGTCGTCGATGACGACGGGCGACGGCTCCGCGAGCCCGGTCGGCAGCCGCCACCTCACCTTGCCCGTCTTCATGTCCACGACCTTCATGTCCCCGGGTGACATGGTGACGACAGCGAGCTCACCCCGGTCGGGCGCGAGCCCCGGCGAGGACGCCATGCGCGTGCCGACGCGGGTCTTCCAGAGGACGGCGCCGTCGCGCATCGACAGGGCGTAGAGCCAGCCCTCCAGCGTCGTCACGTAGGCGACTCCCTCCCACACGACCGCCGGGAACTCGACGAGCGAGCCGAGGCCGCGGCTCCAGACGAGCCGGAACGGCGGCCGCAGGTCGATCGCGGGGTGCACCTGCGTCCGACCGGGGGTCGCGCCGTAGGCGGGCCATTGGAGCTCGGGCCGGAAGACGCGCACCTGGTAGGC
>JAWKJY010000018.1:0-44841 GCA_041393535.1 Thermoleophilia bacterium | reverse complement strand
CAGGGCCCCCTCATCGCGCCACGGCCCTTCGCGCTCGGGCTCCCACCTGCCGCTTCGCGCTGGCGGCTCCTCCGAGCGGGCGCTGGTCGGAGGGCACCGAGCTGCCCTCCTCCTCGTCCTGGTCGGTCGGCTCGCGCCTGACCTCGTCGCCGGGGAGCCGGGTTCGCTGCACGGCTAGAATCGCCGCATGGCCGGGCCGCACGGGCACTCCGTCGACGACTACCTCGAGGTCGTCTACTTCCTCGCCTTCCCCGTCGGGGAGTACGGGCCGGCGGTGAGCGGGCGCGGGGCGCTCGCGGCCCGGGTCGCGGAGATGCTCGGGGTGTCGCGCGCCTCGGCGGGCGAGATGCTCAAGCGGCTCGAGAGCGACGGGCTCGTCGAGCGCGGCGAGCACAAGCAGGTCATCCTCACGCCGGCCGGCCGCGTGCAGGCCGAGCGCGTGATCCGGCGGCACCGGCTGATCGAGCGGCTGCTGACCGACTTCATGGGCTACACGCCGGCGGAGTCGCACGAGCATGCCGATCGCCTCGGCGACACCTTCACCGACGACATGATCGACCGGATCGAGGTGCGGCTCGGGAACCCCGACCGCTGCCCGCACGGCTGGCCGGTCGACCCCGCGACCGAGCAGGCGGAGAACCGCGAGCTCGTCGCGCTGTCGCAGATGGCCCCGGGGGAGCGCGGCACGATCGTCCGGCTCGCCGAGCACGACGGGCCGCTCCTGCACTGGTTCTACGACCACGGCCTCGCGCCGGGCACGCAGGTCGAGCTCCGCGCGACCGCGCCCGCCGACGGCCAGCTCACGCTCCGCGTCGACGGGGACGAGCGCTCGATCAGCGAGCGCCAGGCGGCGGGCCTCTTCGTCCGCCGCGCCGCGTAGCGCGTGGCGCGCTACGCCTCGGTCTATCCCCTCGTCTCGACCCGCGCGCTGTCGCGGCCGTTCACCTACCTCGCGGACGGGCTCGAGAAGGGCGCCGTCGTCTCCGTCCCGCTCGGGCGCTCGCGCCACCGCGGCGTGGTCTGCTCGGTCTCCGACGAGGCGCCCGCGGGGGTCGACCCCGTCCCGGTCGCGGCCGTGCTCGGGACGGTTCCGCCGCCGCTCGTCGATCTCGCGCTCTGGCTCGCCGAGTACTACGGCTCGACGCCGGCGCGCGCCCTCGCGCTCGTCGCGCCCGTGACGCGCGCCCGGCGCGGCAAGGGCGGCCCGCGCGAGGTCGAGACGCCCGGCGGGCTCGCCGCCGAGGACGAGCCCGCGGCGCTGACCGGGACGCAGGTGGCCGCCCTCGCCCGCGTCGAGGCTGCCCTCGGCACGGGCGGCACCTTCCTCCTGCACGGCGCGACCGGGAGCGGCAAGACCGAGGTCTACCTCAAGGCGTGCCAGGCCGCCCTCGCCCGAGGCCTCGGCGCGATCGTGCTCGTGCCCGAGATCGCCCTCACGCCGCAGACGGCGGCCCGCTTCCGGCGGCGCTTCGGCGAGCGCGTCGCGATCCTCCACTCCGGCCTGACCGAGGCCGAGCGGCGCGACGAGCGCGAGCGCGTCGCCCTTGGCGAGGCACCGATCGTCGTGGGCGCCCGCTCGGCCGTCCTCGCGCCGGTGCCGAGGCTCGGGCTGATCTGCGTCGACGAGGAGCACGACCCGTCCTACAAGCAGGACGCGGACCCGCGCTACGACGCGCGCACCGTCGCGGCGAAGCGGGGCGCGCTCGAGCGGGCGGTCGTGCTCTACGGCAGCGCGACCCCGCGGCCCGAGAGCTGGCACCGCCTGGAGCGCCTCGCGCTCGGCGGCCGCCTCGGCGCCGCCCTGCCGACGGTCTCGGTCGTCGACCTGCGGCGCGAGCGCGGCTACCCGCTCTCGACGCCGCTGCTCGCCGCGCTCGGCGAGCTCGTCGACCGCGGCGGCAAGGGGATCCTGCTGCTCAACCGCCGCGGCCTCGCGCCGACGCTCTCGTGCCGCGCGTGCGGCGCGACCCGCCGCTGCTCGGCCTGCGACGTCTCGCTCGTCCTACACGGGGACGACCGCCTCCACTGCCACCAGTGCGGCTTCTCGACTCCGGCGGGCGCGCGCTGCCCCGCGTGCGGGGCGGTCGAGCTGGCGCGCCTCGGGGCCGGCACCGAGCGGCTCGAGCGCGAGCTGGCCCGCCAGCTCCCCGAGCTCGCGCGCTTCCGGCTCGATGCCGACGCCGTCCGGGCGGGCGCGACGCACGCCGACGTCCTCGCCGCGTTCGCGGCCGCCGAGCGGGGCGTCCTGGTCGGCACGCAGATGGTCGCGAAGGGGCACCACTTCGAGGACGTCGCGCTCGCCGCCGTCGTCGACGCGGGGACGGAGCTCGGCATCCCGGACTTCCGGGCGGAGGAGCGCACGTTCCAGCTGGTGACGCAGCTGGCCGGGCGCAGCGGGCGCGATCGCGCCGGCCGCGTCATCGTCCAGAGCTTCGACCCGGACGCGCGCCCGATCGCGCTCGCCGCGCGCCACGCGGTCGAGGAGTTCCTGGTCGGTGAGCTCGCGCGGCGGGAGGAGCTGCTCTACCCGCCCTTCCGCCACCTCGTCCGCATCCTCGTCTCGGGGCCCGAGCCCGGCCCGCCTCTCGTCGCCCTGGGCGAGATCCGCGCCGCACTCGCCGGGGACGCGCCCGACGACCAGGTGCTCGGGCCCGCGCCGCTCCTACGCCTGCGCAACCGCTACCGGGCGCAGCTCCTGGTCAAGACGCGCGAGCCGCGGCGCGTCGCCACCCGGGCGGCGAGGGTGCTCGCCGCCGCTGCCGTGCCGATGCGCCGCGACGGGCTCGCCGCCGTGGTCGACGTCGATCCGCAGAGCGCCTGACGACCGGCCGCTCCGGGGCGGGCGGCTAGACTGGCCGCGTGGCGGACGTCGAGCACGAGATCGAGGAGCAGGACAACCCGCGCGAGCGCGATCCGGAGCGCGAGGCGCGGCGCGCGTACGCGCTCGGCCAGGTGCGCCAGTACCCGGACCCGTGCCTGCGGATGCGCTCGAACGAGGTCGACGCGTTCGGCGAGCCGCTGGTCAAGCTCACGCGGCGGATGGCGCAGCTGATGCACGACGCGAACGGCGTCGGGCTCGCCGCGCCGCAGGTCGGGATCCTCCAGCGCGTCCTCGTCTACCAGACCGAGGAGCACGACGACGCGGTCGCGCTCGTCAACCCCGTCATCGTCGCCGCGTCCGAGGAGACCGCCGTCGCCGAGGAGGGCTGCCTCTCGCTCGGCCGCGCGTCGGTCACCGTCGACGTGGAGCGTCCGGCCGCGATCACGGTCGAGGCGCGCACGCCGCTCGGCGAGGAGGTGCGGCTCGACGCCGACGGCCTCGAGGCGCGCGTGATCCAGCACGAGCTCGACCATCTCGACGGGGTGCTGATCATCGACCGGACGGTGGCGGAGCAGCGCAAGGCCGCGCTGGGCCAGCTCCGGCCGAGGCCCGAGCTCCGCCCGATCCGCTAGCGCCCGTGCGTCTCGTCGTCGCGGCGACCGCCCCGTTCGGCGCCCGCGTGCTCGAGGGCCTCGCTGCGCGGCACGAGATCGAGCTGCTCGTCACGAGGCCCGACCGGCCCAAGGGGCGTGGCCGCCGGCTGCAGCCGACGCCGGCCAAGGAGGTGGCCGAGCGCCTCGGCATCCCGGTCGCGCAGCCGGAGCGCCTGCTCGAGACCCCGGGGGAGGCGCCGACGATCGTCGTCGCCGCGTACGGCGTGCTGATCCCGGCGGCGCTGCTCGAGGAGCGGCTCTGGCTGAACGTGCACCCGTCGCTCCTGCCCCGTTGGCGCGGCGCGGCGCCCGTCGAGCGGGCGATCATGGCGGGCGACGCGGAGACGGGCGTCGCGATCCACCGGACGACGGCGGAGCTCGACGCCGGCCCGATCGCGGCGCTGCGCTCCTTCCCGATCGAGCCCGAGGACGACGCGGGCGCCGTGTTCGAGCGCGCGGCCGACCTCGCCGTCGAGCTGCTCGACGAGGTGCTGCCCGACCCGCGCTTCACGCCCCAGCCGGCGGAGGGCGTCACGTACGCCGAGAAGATCGGCGCGGCCGACCGGGAGCTCGACTGGTCGCGGCCCGCGCGGGAGCTGGTCGATCGGGTCCGCGCGCTCTCCCCCCACATCGGCGCGTGGGGCGAGGTCGGTGGGCGGCGGCTGCTCGTCTGGCGCGCCCGCCCTGCCGGGCCCGGCGCGGCGCTCGTCGCGGGTGAGGTCGAGCTGCTCGAGGTGCAGCCCGAGGGCGGCCGCCGGATGCCCGCGACCGAGTACCTGCGCGGCCTCAGATGAGCCGTCGGCGAGTCGTCACGCTTCCGCGCGCGAATCGTCACGCGGCGTCGCACACGCGTGCGCGTTTCGACGCTACGCTCGAAGCGGGTGGTGGTTCGGGGTGGCCCCTCGCGGGCCGGAAGGGACATGGCCCGAGGGGACGTGTCCCGGTTGGACGGTCGACCCGGGCGGCGGCGTGGCCCGGGTGGACGCGATGAGCCGGCCGCGCAGCGCCCGCGACGTGGCGCTTCGCGTGCTGCTGCGCGTCTTCGAGGACGACGCCTACGCCGACCGCGCCTTCCGCAGCGAGGCGGCCGGTCTCGACGACCGCGACGCCGCGTTCGCGATGCAGCTCGCCTACGGGACGATCCAGCGCGTCCGCACGCTCGACCACGGGATCGAGGCGCTGGGCCGGCGGCCCGTGCGCAAGCTCGACCCGCCGGTCAGGGCGGCCCTGCGCCTGGGCGCCTACCAGCTCGCCTACGCGGGCTCCGTGCCTGTCCACGCGGCGGTCAACGAGACCGTCGAGCTCGTCCGCCGGGCGCGGCTCGAGCGCGCCGTGCCGTTCGCGAACGCGGTCATGCGCCGCCTGACGATCGGTCTGGCCGACGTGATCGCGGGGCTCGCCGACGACACGCCAGGAGGCGCGGCGCTCGCGCACTCCTACCCCGACTGGGTCGCCGAGCGGTGGTTCGCCGAGCTCGGCGCCGACGAGGCGCGGGCGCTCATGGTGGCCCAGAACGAGCCGGCCGAGACGGTCGTCCGCCTGAACGAGCGCCGGCCGGCGGCCGTCCCCGGCGAGCCCGTGCCCGACCTGCCAGGCGCGCTGCGCGTGGAGCGCGTCGATGCGGCCTGGGTCGAGCAGGGCCTCGTCTGGCCGCAGAGCCGCGCCTCGCAGCTCGTCGGCCGCTGCGTCGGGTCACGGCCCGGCGAGCGCACGCTCGACCTGTGCGCCGCCCCGGGCGGGAAGACCACGATGCTCGCCGGTGAGGTCGTCGCGGTCGAGGCCGACGAGGGTCGGGCGCGCGAGCTGGAGCAGACGGTCGCGCGCCAGGGCGCCACCGGCGTGCGGGTCGTCCGCGCCGACGGCCGCGCGCTGCCGCCCGGGCTCGTCGGCTTCGACCGGGCGCTCGTCGACGCGCCGTGCTCGGGGCTGGGCGTGCTCGCCGCGCGGCCGGACATGCGCTGGCGCGCGACGCCGCTGCCGGAGCTCCAGACCGAGCTGCTGCGCAGCGCGGTCGCGCGCGTCCGGCCCGGCGGGGTCGTCGTCTACGCCGTCTGCACCGTCAACCGGGAGGAGAACGAGGCCGTCGTCGACGCCGTCGGCCTCCCGCTCGACGACCTCGGCGCCGAGTGGCCCGCCTACCGTCATCCGCGCCGGCCGGAGCTGCTGCTCACGCTGCCGCACCGGCACGGCACGGCGGGCTTCTTCGTCGCTCGCCTGCGCGTGCCCTGACCGCCGCTGCGGCCGGCGACGCCGGCGCGCGTCCGTAGGATTCGGCTCGTGAGCTGGAGCGAGTGGGCACCCGGGAGGGCCGTCGAGCCGTCGATCTACGCCGCGGACTTCGCGCGCCTCGGCGAGCAGGTGTCCGCCCTGCTCCAGGCCGGGGCGCGCGTCTTCCACGTCGACGTCGGCGACGGGCACTTCATTCCGCCGGTGACCTTCGGTCCCGTCGTGATCCAGGCGATCGCCCCGCTCGTGCACGAGGCGGGAGGCGTCCTCGACTGCCACCTGATGGTCGACAACCCGGCGAGCCAGATCCCCGAGCTCGCGGCCGCCGGCGCCGACTCGGTCACCTTCCACGTCGAGGTGGTCGAGGCGCCCGACGAGGTCGTCGCCCTGGCGCGCGGGCTCGGGCTCGGCGTCGGCGTCGCGCTCAACCCGGGAACCCCCGTGGAGCTGGCCGCCGGCGCCGCCGCGGGCGCCGACCTCGTGCTCTGCATGTCGATCGTCCCCGGCTACTCCGGGCAGCCGTTCATGCCGGAGGCGCTGCCCCGGATCCGTCGCCTGCGCTCGATCCTGCCCCCGTCCGTCCGCCTCCAGGTGGACGGCGGGATCGGCGGGCGGACGATCGCGGACGCCCACGAGGCCGGCGCCTCGCTGCTCGTCGCCGGCAGCGCGGTCTTCGGGGCCGACGACCCCGGCGAGGCGTACCGCGCGCTCGCAGCCGCGGTCGGAGCGTGACGCTCGAGCATCTCGAGCGCGCGCTCGCCCTGGCCGAGCGCGGGCGCGGGACGGCGGCGCCCAACCCGATCGTCGGCTGCGTCCTCGTCGACCCCGGCGGCGAGGTGGTGGGGGAGGGATGGCACGTCCGCCCGGGAACGCCGCACGCCGAGGCGCACGCGCTCGCGCAGGCCGGGGAGCGCGCCCGGGGCGCGACCGCCTACGTCAGCCTCGAGCCCTGCGCGCACCACGGCCGCACGCCGCCCTGCGCGGACGCCCTCGTCGAGGCGGGCGTCGCGCGCGTCGTCGCCGCGATCGGCGACCCCGACCCGCGCACGAACGGCAGCGGCTTCGCGCGGCTGCGCGAGGCCGGCATCGAGGTCGTGCTCCCGGGCGGCGAGCTGGAGCGGCGCGCGCGCGTCCAGAACGAGGGCTTCCGCGTCCACGCCGCCCTCGGCCGCCCGCTGGTCGTCTACAAGTCCGCGGTGACCCTGGACGGGCGCGTCGCGGCCGCCTCGGGCGACGCGCGCTGGGTGTCGGGCGAGGCGAGCCGCAGGCTCGTGCACGAGCTCCGCGCGCGCGTCGACGCGGTCGCCGTCGGCCTGGGGACGGTCCGACGCGAGAACCCGCTGCTGACCGCGCGGGACGTCGAGGTCGTCCGCCAGCCGCGCCGGCTCGCCTTCGGGCGCGGCCCGCTGCCGGCGGGCTCCGAGCTCGAGCTGCGCTCCGGGCCGCTCGAGGACGAGCTGCGCGCGCTCGCGGCCGAGGACGTCCAGACGCTGCTGCTCGAGGGAGGGCCGACGCTCGCCGCTGCGTTCCTCGCGGCCGGCGCGATCGACCGGCTGATGCTGTTCGTCGCGCCGAAGCTCCTCGGCGGCGACGACGGCCCCTCGCTCTTCCACGGCCCGGGGGCGGCCCGCATGGCGGACGCGCTGCCGCTCGTGCACGCGACCACGCGAGCGGTGGGCGAGGACGTCCTGATCGAGGGCTACCTGCGTGAGCTGCCGTAGCCGGCCGATCGGCGGCGCGGCGGCGGCTATGCTCGCGCCGTGTTCACGGGGATCGTCCGCGAGCTGGGCACCGTCGTCTCGATCGAGGGCGGTCGCGACGGCGTGCGGCTCGTGCTCGCCGCGCCCGGGACGGCGCCGGGCGCGGGGCTCGGCGACTCGGTCGCACTGAACGGCTGCTGCCTGACCGTGACCGCGATCGGCGAGGGCGAGCTCTCGTTCGACGCCGTTCCCGAGACGCTCGCGCGGACATCGCTCGGGCAGCTCGCGGCCGGGTCGCGCGTCAACGTCGAGCCCGCCCTGCGCGCGGGCGAGCCGCTCGGCGGCCACATCGTCCAGGGCCACGTCGACGGCGTCGGCGTCGTCCGCTCGCTCGACCCGGAGGGGGACGGCAGGCGGCTGACCGTCGAGGCCGACGGGAGCCTGCTGCGCTACTGCGTCCACAAGGGCTCGATCGCGGTCGACGGCGTCAGCCTGACCGTCGCCGCGGTGCTCGACGACGCCTTCCAGATCGCCCTGATCCCGCACACCCTCGCCGTGACCACGCTCGGCTCGCTCGCCCCCGGCGCGCGCGTGAACCTCGAGGTGGACGTGCTCGCGAAGTACGTCGAGCGGCTGCTCGGCGACCGCCTGCCCCGCTGAGGGCCTGTCCGGACGGGGCCTCCGGGTACCATGCCCAGGGCATGGAGCCCGATGCCCGCGTCGTCGAGCAGTCGCCGTTCTCCACGATCGAGGAGGCGATCGAGGACATCCGCAACGGCCGGATGGTGATCGTCGTGGACGCGCCCGACCGGGAGAGCGAGGGCGACCTGACGATCGCGGCGCAGTTCGCCACGCCCGACGCGGTGAACTTCATGGTCCGCCACGCGCGCGGCCTCGTCTGCCTCTGCCTGAGCGACGAGCGCTGCGACGAGCTCGGGCTGAAGCCGATGACGTACAACAACGAGACGCCGAACGAGACCGCCTTCACGATCTCGATCGAGGCCCGGGACGGCGTCACGACGGGCATCTCGGCAGCCGACCGCTCGCACACGATCCAGGTCGCGATCGACCCGACGAAGGGGCCGCACGACCTCGTCCAGCCCGGCCACGTCTTCCCGCTGCGCGCCCGCCCCGGCGGCGTGCTGCAGCGCACGGGCCACACCGAGGCCGCGACCGACCTGTCGCGCCTGGCCGGCCTCAACCCGTCGGGCGTGATCTGCGAGATCATGAACGAGGACGGGACGATGGCCCGCGTCCCCGACCTGATCCCGTACGCGACCGAGCACGGGCTGCGGATCGTCACCGTCGAGGACCTGATCGAGTACCGCCGCCAGCACGAGCGGCTGGTCGAGCGGATGATCTCCGTCCGGCTGCCGACGAGCTACGGCGAGTTCGCGGCCGTCGCCTTCCGCGAGATCCTCACCGGCAAGGAGCACGTGGCGCTCGTCAAGGGCGAGGTCGACGGCGCCGAGGACGTGCTCGTGCGCGTCCACTCCGAGTGCCTGACCGGCGACGTCTTCCACTCGCTGCGCTGCGACTGCGGCGAGCAGCTCGACCGGGCGCTCGGGCGCATCGCGGAGGAGGAGCGGGGCGTCCTGCTCTACCTCGCCCAGGAGGGCCGCGGGATCGGCCTGCTGAACAAGCTGAAGGCGTACGAGCTGCAGGAGTCCGGGCTCGACACGGTCGAGGCGAACCTCCGGCTCGGCTTCCCGGCCGACGCGCGCGAGTACGGGATCGGCTCCCAGATCCTCGCCGACCTCGGCCTGACGACGATCCGGATCCTCACGAACAACCCGCGCAAGATCGCCGGCATCGAGGCGTTCGGCCTGCGCGTGGTCGAGCAGGTGCCCCTCGTGATCGAGCCGAACTCCGAGAACCGCCGCTACCTGGAGACCAAGCGCGACAAGCTCGGGCACCGTCTCCACCACCAGGGCGTGAAGGAACTGCCATTCTTCCCGGCGATCTCCTCCTTCGACGAATGACCGACGAGACCCGCATCACCGACTACGAACAGCTGCTCGACCAGCCGCCCCAGGCGGACGAGCTGCCGCCGCCGCAGCACGCGCCGGACGAGCTGCGCGTCCCCGACGACCTCCGCCAGTTCTCCGGGACGCCGAACGGCGCGCGCCGCTCGGTCGCGATCACGGTCGCGCGCTTCAACGGCGAGATCACCTCGCTCCTGCTCGACGGGGCGATCGAGACGCTCGTGAACGCCGGCGTGCAGCGGGCGGCGATCGACGTGATGCCCGTGCCCGGCGCGTTCGAGCTGCCCCTCGCGGCGATGGCGCTCGCGCGGACGAAGCGCTACGGCGCGGTGATCGCGATCGGCTGCGTGATCCGCGGCGAGACGCCGCACTTCGACTTCGTCTCGAGCGAGGCGGCGAGCGGCGTCCAGCTCGCGAGCCTCGAGACGGGCGTCCCGGTCGCGTTCGGCGTGCTCACGTGCGACACGGCCCAGCAGGCGCGCGATCGCGCCGGCGGCGCGCACGGGAACAAGGGCCGCGAGGCCGCCCTGACGGCGCTCGAGATGGCCGACGCGCTCGCCCGGCTGCGTGCCGGCGTGAACGCGTAGCGTCGGCCCGCGGGTTTCCGCTATCCTCCCTCGGCTCATGTCGAAGATCTGCGCAGTCTGCGGGAAGGGTCCCGGGTTCGGCAACAGCCGCAGCCACTCCATGGTGGCGACGAAGCGGCGGTTCGACCCCAACCTCCAGCGCGTGCGGGTGGTGCTGAACGGGGTCGCCAAGCGCGCCTACGTGTGCACCCGCTGCCTCAAGGCCGGCAAGGTCGAGAAGGCCGTCTAGGCCCTCTCGCCCCCGCCGCCTCCCGCGTCGTCAGCTCCAGCACGGTCCCGCGCTACGCTCGCGCACGTGAGCGACCCGCTCCGCATCGCGATCGTCGAGGACAACGAGGTCTTTCGCGAGGCGCTCGAGCTGCTGCTCGGGCTCGAGCGGGGGATCGAGGTCGTCTGCTCGCTCGGAGACGGCGCCGAGGCGGTCGAGCGCCTGCCCGTGCTCGCCCCTGACGTCGTCGTCGTCGACTACCGGCTGCCCGGGCTCGACGGCGTCGAGGCCACGGCGGCCCTCCGGGTCGCCTGCCCGGCCGCCGCGGTGCTGGCGCTGACCGCGAACGCCGATCCCGAGGCCCGGGAGGCGCTGCTCGCCGCGGGCGCGGTCGACTGCGTCGGGAAGGACCGCGAGCTGTCGGAGATCGTCGGCGCGATCCGCGCCGCCGGCGGGCGGTAGATGCGCCCGTTCGCCGGGCTCGAGCTGCCGCCCTCGCCCGGCCGCCGGCCGCCCGACCCGGCCCGGCTCGACCGGTCCGTGGACACGCTGAAGGGCGTCGGGCCGAGGCTCGCCGCGAGCCTCGGCGCCCTCGGGATCGCGACCGTCCGCGACCTGCTCCTCCACCGCCCGCGCCGCTACGAGCCGCCCGCGCCCGTCGTGCCGATCGGCGAGCTCTGGGGGAACCAGGAGGCGACGATCGAGGGCGAGGTGACGGGCGCGAGCCTGCGGCGGACGCGACGGCGGAACCTGACGATCCTGGAGGCGCGCGTCCGCGACGAGACGGGGACGGTGCTCGCGACCTGGTTCAACCAGGCCTGGCTGGCCGAGCGGCTCGTCCCGGGCACGCGCGTGCGCCTGCGCGGCGCGATCGAGCGCGGCTCGGCCTTCTCCGTGCGGGCGTACGACCTCGACGGCGAGGACGACCTGCTCCGCGTCCTGCCCGTCTACCCGGCGAGCCAGGCGCTCCCGTCGAAGCGGCTGCGCGACCTCGTCGAGCTCGCGCTGCCCGAGGTGCACGACCTCGGCGACCCGCTGCCCGCGGCGCTGCGCGCGCGCCTGCGCCTGCCGCTGAAGGCCGACGCGCTCGTCGCCGTCCACCGGCCGGAGCTGGCGCGGCAGGCCGAGCAGGGCCGCCGCCGGCTCGCGTTCGAGGAGCTCCTCGTGCTCCAGCGCGGCCTCCAGGCCCGGCGGGCCGCGGCCGTGGCCGGTCGGGCGCCGCGCCTCGGCCCGCCCGGGGAGCTGATCGCGCGCTACCGGGCGGAGCTCCCGTTCGCGTTGACCGGGTCGCAGGAGGCGGCGGTCGCCGAGATCGACCGCGACCTCGACTCGGAGACGCCGATGGAGCGCCTGCTCCAGGGCGACGTCGGCTCCGGCAAGACGGTCGTCGCGCTCTACGCCCTCCTGCGCGCGGTCGAGGGCGGCCACCAGGGCGCGCTGATGGCGCCGACGGAGACGCTCGCCGAGCAGCACTTCCTCACGGTCGACCGGATCGCGCTCGCCCTCGGCCTGCGCTGCCAGCTCCTGACGAGCAGCCTGCCGGGCCGGGAGCACGCCGCGGCCCGCGACCGGATCGCGACGGGCGAGATCGAGCTGGTCGTCGGCACGCACGCGCTGATCCAGCAGGACGTCCGGTTCCGCTCGCTCGGCGTCGCCGTCGTCGACGAGCAGCACCGCTTCGGCGTCGAGCAGCGCCACGCCCTCTCGGCCGCGAGCGGCGAGGTCGCGCCGCACCGGCTGCACATGACGGCGACGCCGATCCCGCGCACCCTCGCGCTGACCGTGTGGGGCGACCTCGCCGTCAGCGAGATCGCGAAGCCGCCGGCCGGGCGCAAGCCGATCGTGACGCGCTGGATCACGCACGACCGCTCGGCCGAGGCGTACCGCCGCCTCGCCGGGCTGCTCGAGCAGGGCCGGCAGGCCTACGTCGTCTGCCCGCTCGTCTCGGCCTCCGAGTCGATCGAGGCCCGCGCCGCGGAGGAGGAGGCCGCCCGGCTGCGGCGGGCCGAGCTGGCCGCGTTCCGGGTCGGCTGCCTGCACGGGAAGCTGAAGGCGCAGGAGCGACGGTCGATCATGGACGCGTTCTCGCGCCACGAGCTCGACGTCCTCGTCGCGACGACGGTGATCGAGGTCGGCGTCGACGTCCCGAACGCGACGGCGATGGTCGTCCAGGAGGCGGACCGCTTCGGGCTCGCGCAGCTGCACCAGCTCCGCGGCCGCGTCGGACGCGGCAGCGAGCAGTCGTACTGCCTGCTCGTGTCGCGCCCGAAGGAGGAGCTGACCGACGCCGCCCAGGAGCGCCTCCAGGCGCTCGTCGACTCGACGGACGGCTTCGCCCTCGCGGAGGTCGACCTCGAGCTGCGCGGCGAGGGGCAGCTGCTCGGCACCCGCCAGACCGGCCTCTCCGACCTCCGTTTCACGCGGCTGCGCAGCGACCGCCGCCTGCTCCTGCGCGCCCAGGGGCACGCGCGCCGCCTGCGCGACGACGAGGGGCTCGTCGCGCTCGAGGTCGAGCGGCTGTTCGGCGACGAGGTGCGGGGGCTCGCGTGAGGATCGTCGCCGGCGCCCGCAGGGGCGCGAGGATCGCGGCCCCTCCCGGGGACGACACGCGGCCCACGGCCGACCGCGTCCGCGAGGCGGCCTTCAACCTGCTCGGGCCGCTCGACGGCGCGATCGTGCTCGACCTCTTCGCCGGCTCGGGCGCGATGGGCCTCGAGGCGCTCTCGCGCGGGGCGGCCGAGGCGGCGCTCGTCGAGCGCGACGAGCGCGCGCTCGCGGTGATCCGCCGGAACGTCGCGAAGCTGGGGCTGCCGGGTGCGCGCGTCGAGCGCGCGGACGCCCTGCGCTTCCTCGCCGTGGAGGCGGAGCGAGGGCGTCGGTACGATCTCGTCGTGATCGACCCGCCGTACCGCATGCTCCCCGACCTGCTGCCATCGCTCTCCCGCCTGCTGCCGCCGATCCTCGGCCGCGACGCTCTCGTGCTCGTCGAGTCCGACGCCCGCCTCGAGCCCGAGCTGCCGCTGGCGCGCAGGACGACGCGGCGCTACGGCGCGGCGCGCCTCAGCCTCTTCGAGGCCGGCGCGTGACCTCCCATCCGCGGACGGCCGTCTGCCCGGGCAGCTACGACCCGGTCACCTACGGCCACCTCGACGTCATCCGCCGCACGGCCGCGATCTTCGACCACGTGATCGTCGGCGTCGTCCGGGAGCCCCAGCACAAGCACCCGATGTTCACGATCGACGAGCGGATCGGCTTCATCCGCGACGCCGCCGCCGACCTGCCGAACGTGTCCGTCGAGCCATTCTCCGAGCTCGTCGTCGAGTTCGCGCGCAGCCGCCGGGCGACGGCGATCGTCAAGGGCCTGCGCGCCATCTCGGACTTCGAGTGGGAGTTCCAGATGAACCACCTCAACCACCGCCTCGCACCCGAGGTGGAGACCATCTACCTGATGGCCGGCTCGAACTTCAGCTTCGTCTCGTCGAGCGGCGTGAAGGAGATCGCGGCCTTCGGTGGAAACGTGGACGAACTCGTGCCCCCCGGCGTCGCCGAGCGCTTCCATCGGCTCGCGTCCGACCGCACGGGGGAGCCACGTCCCCGACCGTGAGTACGATGTGAGCCAATGGACGTCCTGGTCCTGATCGACAAGCTCGACGATCTCGTGCACAACGCCAAGGCGGTGCCCCTCACCGACCAGGTGCGCATCGACCGCGAGGAGATCTACGACATCCTCGACCAGATGCGCGCGACGATCCCCGAGGAGATCAAGCAGGCGCGCTGGATCGTCAAGGAGCGGGCCGAGATGCTCGCCGAGGCGAAGCGCGAGGGCGACCGGATCATCGGCGAGGCGCGCGAGCAGGCGATCCGCGAGGCGTCGCAGACGGAGATCGTCAAGCTCGCGGAGCGGCAGGCGCAGGAGATCGTCGAGGACGCACGGCGCCACGCGCGGGAGACGCGGCTCGAGATGGAGGACTGGGCCGACTCGATCCTCTCGACGCTCGAGGTGAACCTCGACAAGTTCCTCCAGGCGGTCAGGCGCGGCCGCGAGCGGCTCCACGAGCGCTCGCAGGAGTCGACGACCGGCTACCCGGACGAGCTGTAGCGTCTCGCCGGCGTCGGCTCGCGGGCCGGTTGGTACGGTGGCCGTGCGATGACGACCTTCAGCCTGCGCTCGATCCGGATCCGCCCGGGCGAGGAGTTCCGGCACGAGCTGCCCGTCGAGCTCGAGCCGTTCGAGCTCGCCGGCCAGCGCTACGAGCCCCGCCCCGACACGCCCGACGCGCGCCTCGCGATCACGCGCACGGCCTCGGGAACGCTCTTCCAGCTGCGCTTCCACGTCGCGTTCGCGGGACCATGCTTCCGCTGCCTCGAGGAGGCGACGGTCGCGATCGACGTCGACGCGAGCGAGTACGAGGCGTCCGACGCCGGCGGGGACGAGCAGCTGCGCACGCCGTACCTGGCCGAGGGCGTCCTCGACCTCTCCGCCTGGGCGCGCGACGCGATCGCGCTCGAGCTGCCCGAGCAGATCCTCTGCCGGGCGGACTGCGCGGGGCTGTGCGACCGCTGCGGCGCGAACCTGAACGAGGGCCCGTGCGGCTGCCCGGCGCCCGAGCCCGACCCCCGCTGGGGCAAGCTCGCCGACCTGCGCGAGCGGCTCGGCGAGGGCTGAGCGGGCCCGCCGCGCCTTCCCGCTTGCGTTCCAGGGGGCGGCGCCAGCTATACTCCTCCGGCTCATGGCCGTACCCAAGAGGAAGACCTCCAAAGCTCGCCGCGACAAGCGCCGCGCGACCCACACGCTGAAGACCGTCGGTCTGCACGAGTGCGCGCAGTGCCATCGGCCCAAGCGACCCCACCACGTGTGCCCGACCTGCGGGCACTACAAGGGGCGCGAGGTCGAGCCGCTCCGTCTCCCCGCTCCGTAGCCGGATGTCCCCCGTCCGCGTTGCCGTCGATGCGATGGGCGGCGACCGCGCGCCGGAGGCCATCGTGGCGGGCGCCCGTCAGGCTGCCTCGGACGAGGTCGTCCCCGTGCTCTACGGGGCGGCCGAGCGCGTCCGGCCGCTCGCCGGCGAGCTCGCCGTGGTGGACGCGCCGACGGTCGTCGAGATGGACGAGAAGCCGGCCGACGCCGCCCGGGAGAAGCGCGACAGCTCGCTCTTCGCGGTCTGCCGCGCCGTCGCCGACGGCCAGGCCGACGTCGCCCTCTCCGCCGGGAACACGGGCGCCATGCTCGCCGCGGCGTTGCTGGAGATCGGGCGCCTGCCGGGCGTCCAGCGGCCGGCGATCGCGGTCGTCGTCCCCGCGCGGAGCGGCCCGAGCGTCCTGATCGACGCGGGCGCGAACGCGGACGCGCGACCCGAGCACCTCGTGCAGTTCGCCCACATGGGCTCGATCTTCGCCGAGGAGCTCCTGAACGTCGCCGCGCCGCAGGTCGGCCTGCTCTCGATCGGCGAGGAGCCCGAGAAGGGCAACCGCTTCACCGTCGAGGCGCACGACCTCCTGGCGCGCTCGCCCGGGCTCTCGTTCGTCGGGAACGTCGAGTCGCGCCTGCTGCTCGAGCGGCCGCCCGACGTGGTCGTGTGCGACGGCTTCGTCGGCAACATGGCGCTGAAGATGCTCGAGGGGACGATCCGCACGACGCTCGAGCTGCTGCGGGAGGAGATCGTCGCCACGCCGCGCGGGAGGCTCGGCGGCCTCCTGATCCGGCCGGCCGCCCGGCGCCTGCGCAAGCGGTTCGACCCGGAGGTCCACGGGGGCGCGTTCCTGCTCGGCCTGCGCGGCCTCGTCGTCATCGCGCACGGCAACTCGACGGCGACGGCGACGGCCAACGCGATCGGCCTCGGGGTGCGCGGGGTGGAGCATCGCGTCGTCGAGCGGCTCGGCGCACGGCTCGCCCCCGCGGTCGGCGCTCCGGCAACGACCTGATCCGTCAGAATCGGCGTGCTAGCATCCGGCGTCCCTGACGGCGGCTGCAGGGCACGAGGCAATCCACGAGGAGAGGACGCATGGCAGCTTCGCGCGAGGAGATCTACGAGCGGGTCAAGGACGTGCTCGTTGAGCAGCTCGGGGTCGACGAGGGCGAGATCACCATGGAGGCCTCGTTCCAGGAGGACCTCGATGCCGACTCCCTGGACCTCGTCGAGCTGATCATGGAGCTCGAGGACCAGTTCGGCGTCAAGATCTCCGATGACGACGCCCAGGGAATCACGACCGTCGGCCAGGCCGTCGACTACATCAGCAACCATCAGTAGCGGGCGCGGCCACGAGGCGGCAGCGGCGCTCCAGGCCCTCGTCGAGGGCCTGCCCCCTGATCTCCGCGATCAGGTCTTCACGCACGCCTCGTGGGCCGAGGACCGGACTCGCTCGTACGAGCGGCTCGAGTTCCTCGGCGACAGCGTCCTGGGGCTCGCGATCGCCCAGACGCTGTACGAGCGCTTTCCCGACGTCGACGAGGGGCGCCTGGCCAAGCTCCGGGCGCACATCGTCAGCCGCCAGAGCTGCGCGGTGGTCGGTCGGGAGCTCGATCTCGGCCGCGAGCTCGTCGAGCGTGGAGGATCCCTCCCGCCCGACGAGCTCGAGCGGCTGTCCCGCAACCGGAACGTCCTGGCCGCCCTGGTCGAGGCGATCCTCGGGGCGCTCTACCTCGAGCACGGCTTCGAGCCGATCCGCGAGGCGGTCGTGGACGCCTTCGCCGGGCGGATCGACTACGCGCTGACGACGCACGTCGACCACAAGACGGAGCTCCAGGAGGAGCTGGCGCGGCTCGGCCGCCACGTCCAGTACGTCGTCCGCGAGGTGGAGGGCCCGCCGCACGACCGCCGCTTCACCTGCGCGGCGCTGATCGACGGGGCCGACCTCGGCACCGGGACGGGCACGTCGAAGAAGGCGGCCGAGCAGGCCGCCGCCCGGCAGGCGCTCGAGTGCCTCGCCGCCGAGGCCGCCGCGTCGGTCGGCGGCGGCGCCCTCGACGCCGCCACGTCGGAGCCGTAGCCCGGCCGCGGCGTCCGCGCCGCCCGGCAGACTGGTCACTCACGTGTTCCTCCGGCAGATCAAGCTCCGCGGCTTCAAGTCGTTCTGCGACCCGGTCGACATCCGCTTCGAGCGGGGCGTCTCGATCGTCGTCGGGCCGAACGGCTCGGGGAAGTCGAACGTCAGCGACGCGATCGTCTGGGCCTCGGGCAGCCTCTCGCCCCACCAGCTGCGCGCCGAGAAGCCCGACGACGTCCTCTTCAACGGCGGCGCGGCCCGCAAGGCGGTCGACCACTGCGAGGTCGAGCTGCACTTCGACAACAGCTCGGGCGAGGGCCCGCTGCCGTACTCCGAGATCGTGATCACGCGGCGGCTGCACCGCGGCGGCGAGGGCCAGTACCTGCTCAACCGCTCGCCGGTCCGCCGCCTCGACGTGCTCGAGCTGCTCGCGGACGTCGGCCTCGGCGGCGAGATGCACGCGATCATCAGCCAGGGCCGCGTCGACAAGGTGCTCGGGTCGAAGCCGCACGAGCGGCGCGCGCTGATCGAGGAGGCCGCGGGCCTCGGCGCCTTCAAGCAGCGGCGCCACCGGGCCGAGCTGAAGCTCGCCCGCGTCCGGATCGACGTCGACCGGGCACGAGACCTCGAGCTCGAGGTGCGCAAGCGCCTGCGCCCGCTGGCGCAGCAGGCGACCGCGGCGGAGCGCGCCGAGAAGCTCGGCGAGGAGATCGAGCGGCTCCGCATCCGGCTGCGCCAGGGCGAGCTCGCGCACATCGACGCGCAGCTCGTCGAGGTCGACGAGCGCCGGCAGGCTGCGACCCAGGAGCAGCGCCGCGCGGACGGCGTGCTCGAGGGGCTGCTGCACGAGCGGCGCAACGCCGAGGAGCAGCTCGCCCAGGCCGCGGGCCGGCACGAGCAGGCGACCGCGGCGCTCTATCGGCTGCGGAGCGCGGTCGAGCGGCTCGACGTCCGGCGGGAGCACGGCGAGGAGGCGGCGAAGCAGCTCCGCGTGGACGCGGTCCGGCTGCGCCAGCTGGCCGAGCTGCCGCGCGACACGAAGCCGATCGAGGAGCTCGAGCAGGCCGAGGACGAGTACCGCGAGGCCTCCCGGGCCGCGCGCGCCGCGCTCGAGCGCCGAACCGCGCTCGAGGAGGAGGCCCGGCTCGCCGCCGAGCGCCTCCGGGCGCTCGAGCGGAGCATCGCCGAGCGGGAGGGCCTGCCGCCGGCGGCCCGGACGCTCGCCGACGCGGGGGAGCGGCTCGCGCTCGCCGCGCTCCACGTGGACGCCGGCTACGAGCGCGCCGTCGCCGCGGCGCTCGCCTGGCGCGGCTCGGCCGTCATCGCCGACTCCCCCCGCCGCGCGATCGAGCTGCTCGAGCGGGCGCGCAACGAGGGGCTCGGCCCGCTCGCCGTCCTGCTCGCCGGGCGCACGGACGCCCCGGGCGCCGCCTCCTGCGGCGTGGAGGACGCCGTCCGGCTCGGCGACCACGTCCGGCCGCTCGAGGGCGGCGAGCTCGTCCACGCGCTCGTCGCGGGGGTCTGGGTCGTGTCGCGCGACCGCCTCGCCCACGTCACCGACGGCCTCGCCGTCACCGTCGAGGGGCACGGCTACGACGTCGCCCACGGCGAGCTCTGGTTCGAGGGCGAGACCGCGAAGAGCGTCCTGCTCGGGCTCGAGGCGCGTCGCCGGGCGCTGGCCGAGGAGGTCGGCGAGCTGGGCGTCCAGGCGGAGCAAGCCGCGGCCGAGGCGGCCGTCGTCTTCGAGCGAGAGCGCGTCCTTCGGGAGCGGGTCAACCGCGCGAAGCTCGTCGTCTCGAAGCTGCCGAAGCCGGTCGACCCCGCGGAGGTCGAGCTGCTCGAGGCGCTCGCCGACGCCGCCGAGCGCGCGCACGCGGGCGTGGTCGCCGCCGTCGAGCGGGCCCGCCTGTTCGAGTCGCCGCTCCAGGCGCGCGTCGACGCGGGCAGCCAGATCACGAAGGACCTCGGCGAGAACCTCCGCCGTCTCGGCGAGCGCGAGGCCGAGCTGCGCCGCGTCGCCCAGGCGGCGCGCGAGCGCGTCCACCAGGTCTCGATCGAGAACGCCCGGCTCGACACGCAGCGGCGCGAGGTGCGCGCGAAGCTGCCGGAGGACGTCGCGGGCGACCCGCTCGGGCAGGACGAGGAGCAGGAGCTCCGGACGCGCCTCGAGCGGCTCGTGCGCCGCCGCGAGGAGCTGGGGCAGGTGAACCCCCTCGCGAAGCAGCAGTACGAGGAGGAGTCGGCGCGGCTGGTCGAGCTGACCGCGCAGCGCGAGGATCTCGAGCGGTCGCTCGACGAGCTCGAGAAGCTCCGCCAGGAGTTGACCGAGGAGGTCGAGCGGCGCTTCGAGCAGACCTTCGCGAGCGTCCAGGAGCACTTCGCCGAGGTCGCCTCGACGCTCTTCCCGGGCGGCGAGGGCCGGCTGACGCTGACGAGCGAGGCCGAGGAGGGCGAGGAGCCCGGCGTCGAGGTCGAGCTGCGGCCGGCCGGCAAGCGGATCACGCGCCTCTCGCTCCTCTCCGGCGGCGAGAAGGCGCTCGGTGCGCTGTCGTTCCTGTTCGCGCTCTTCCTCGCCCGGCCGTGCCCCTTCTACCTCCTCGACGAGGTCGAGGCCGCGCTCGACGACACGAACGTCGGTCGCTTCGTCGAGCTGCTGCGCCGCTACGCCGATCGCGCGCAGTTCATCGTGGTCACCCATCAGAAACGGACGATGGAGGCCGCCGATATCCTCTATGGCGTGACGATGGGCTCCGACGGCGTCTCCCAGATCGTGTCGCGCAGGCTCCGCGACGCCGCGGTGGCCGCGGGCGCGTGAGCCGCACCTGGGCCGAGCTCCTCGGCGACGAGGAGCCGCCGGAGGAGGCGGAGGAGAGGGTCTCGCGGCGCAGGCGCCTGCTCGGCCGCCTTCGCACCGGGTTGTCGAAGAGCCGGCGCGCGATCACGTCCGGCCTGACCGGCTGGCGCTTCGACCCGGACGACCTCGAGTCGTGGGAGCAGCTCGAGGAGGTGCTGATCTCGGCCGACTGCGGCGTCCGCGCGACCGCCGAGATCGTCCGGCAGCTGGAGAAGCGCCGCCCGAAGACCGACGAGGACGTGTTCGACGGGCTCGAGGAGATCCTGGCCGACCTGTGCGCGCCCGCGGGCGAGGCGGCGCTCGACCTCTCCGCGACCCCGACGGTGATCCTCGTCGTCGGCGTCAACGGCGCCGGCAAGACGACCACGATCGGGAAGCTCGCCAGCCGGCTGCGCGAGTCGGGGCGCACCGTGATCGTCGCGGCTGCCGACACCTACCGCGCGGCCGCCGAGGAGCAGCTCGAGATCTGGGCGAAGCGAGCCGGCGCCGACTTCGTCGGCTCGACACGGGGGCAGGACCCCGCCGCGGTCGCCTTCGACGCGATCGAGGCCGCCAGGGCGCGCAAGCGCGACGTCGTGATCGTCGACACCGCGGGCCGGCTGCACACGCAGACGAACCTGATGGAGGAGCTGGCGAAGGTCCGCCGCGTGATCGCCCAGAAGCTCGAGGGCGCCCCGCACGAGACGCTGCTCGTCCTCGACGCGACGACCGGGCAGAACGGCCTGCGCCAGGCGCAGCTCTTCGGTGAGTCGGTCCAGGTCACCGGCGTCGCGCTGACGAAGCTCGACGGCACCGCGAAGGGCGGGATCGTCGTCGCGATCGGCCACGAGCTCGGCCTGCCCGTGAAGCTCGTCGGCGTCGGCGAGGCGATCGAGGACCTGCAGCCGTTCGACGCCGGCGACTTCGCCCGGGCGCTCGTCGGCCGCGCCGAGGACGAGTAGCCCCGGCGGCCCGGCGGGGGGCACGGGCGCCGCCCGTACAATGCGGGCTCGTGTTCGACACGCTCTCCGACAAGCTGCAGTCGATCCTCGGCGACCTCCGTGGCCGCGGGACGATCTCCGAGGACGACCTGAACAAGGCCCTGCGCGAGATCCGCCTCGCGCTGCTCGAGGCCGACGTCAACTTCAAGGTCGTCAAGGACTTCGTCGCCTCGATCAAGGAGCGCGCGCTCGGCCAGGACGTGCTGAAGAGCCTCACGCCTGGCCAGCAGGTCGTCAAGATCGTCCACGACGAGCTGACCTCCCTGATGGGGCAGGGAAGCTCGAAGCTCGCCTTCAGCGGGCGCCCGCCGACCGTGATCCTGATGTGCGGCCTGCAGGGGTCGGGCAAGACGACCGCGTCGGCGAAGCTCGCGCTGCACCTGCGCAAGGAGGGCCGCGCCCCGGCGCTCGTCGCCTGCGACCTGCAGCGCCCCGCCGCGATCGACCAGCTCGAGACGCTCGGCAGGCAGATCCAGATCCCGGTCTTCGCACGCCGCGACACGAAGGACGCGGTCGAGGTCGCCCGCTTCGGCGTCGAGCAGTCGCGCGCGCAGGGCCGTGACGTCCTGATCGTCGACACCGCCGGCCGGCTCCACGTCGACGAGGGCCTGATGGAGGAGCTCGTCGCGATCCGGCGCGAGGTCAAGCCGACGAACGTCCTGCTCGTGCTCGACGCGATGACGGGCCAGGACGCGGTGAACGTCGCGGAGGCCTTCGGCGAGCGCGTCGCGTTCGACGGCGTCATCTTCTCGAAGCTCGACGGCGACTCCCGCGGCGGCGCCGCGCTGTCGGTCAAGGCCGTCACGGGCGTCCCGATCAAGTTCTCCTCGGTTGGCGAGAAGCTCGACCAGCTCGAGGTCTTCCACCCGGACCGGATGGCGTCGCGCATCCTCGGCATGGGCGACGTGCTGACGCTGATCGAGAAGGCCGAGGCCGCCGCCGAGGCGGACGAGCAGGAGGAGCTCGAGCGCCGGCTCCGCCAGGGGATCCTGACCTTCGACGACTTCCTCAAGAGCTACCGGATGATGCGCCGGATGGGCCCGCTGCGGAACGTCGTCTCGATGATCCCCGGCCTCGGCAAGCAGATGCAGGGGCTCGACGTGAACGAGAAGGAGCTCGCGCGCGTCGAGGCGATCATCCTGTCGATGACGCCCGACGAGCGGAGCCGCCCGGAGATCATCAACGGCTCCCGCCGCGCGCGCATCGCGAAGGGCAGCGGGACGACCGTCCAGCAGGTGAACCAGCTGCTGAACGCCCGCAAGCAGATGCAGAAGATGGTCAAGCAGATGTCGCGCGGCAAGATGCCGAACCTGCAGTCCATCGCCGCCCAGCAGCGTCGGCGCTGACGCGCCGTCGCCTCCGGGCAGGTACAACCTCTTCCGAACCGAACAGAAAGGACACAGGTGGCAGCACGGATCAGGCTCGCGCGCGTCGGGTCGAAGAAGAACCCGATCTACCGCGTCGTCGTCGCGGACAGCCGCGCGCCGCGCGACGGCCGCTTCATCGAGATCGTCGGGCGCTACAACCCCCAGACCGAGCCGTCGGTGATCGAGATCGACGAGACGAAGGTGCGCGACTGGCTCGCCAAGGGCGCCCAGCCGAGCGACCCGGTGCGCAAGCTCCTCAAGGTCAAGGGCATCTAGCGGCCTGCCCGTGGACGAGCTGATCGCCTACCTCGCCCGCTCGCTCGTCGACCGGCCCGACGACGTCTCGGTCGGGCTCGAGCAGCGCGAGGACGCGATCGTCTACCGGCTCCGCGTCGCGGCCGAGGACCGGGGCAAGGTGATCGGCAAGCAGGGGCGCATCGCGCGCTCGCTGCGCACGGTCGTCCGGGCCGGTGGGATCCGGTCCGGCCAGCGGATGCTGCTCGAGATCGTCGAGTGACGGCGACGGACACGACCTGGGTGCGCGTCGGGCGCGTCGGGCGTCCGCACGGCCTCGACGGGGCCTTCGTCGTGGAGCAGGCGAGCGAGGCGCCCGAGCGCTTCGCCCGCGGCGCGCGCGTGTACGTCGGCCGGGAGCCAGCGGTGGTCGTGGCTGCGCGGCAGGCGCGCGGCCGGCCGGTCGTCCGCCTCGACCGCGACGTCGAGCGCGGCGCGGCGCTCGAGCTGCCGGCCGACGAGCTGCCGCCTCCGGCGGAGGGCAGCTTCTACGCGTTCCAGCTGGTCGGCCTGCGCGTCGAGGACGCAGCCGGCCGCATGCTGGGCAGCGTCGCCGAGGTGCTCCCCGGCGTCGCGAACGACGTGCTCGAGCTCGACTCGGGCGTGGCCGTCCCGCTCGTCGAGGACTGGGTGCTCGAGGTCGATGTCCCCGGCGGGCGCGTGCTCGTCGCCGACGGGCTGGTGGACGGGGCCTGAACGTGCAGATCGACGTCTTCACCCTGGTGCCGCAGGCATTCGCGTGGCTGACGGAGCTGCGCCCCGTCGCGAACGTCGTCGGCGGCGAGCTCGACCTCCGCCTCTTCAGCTACCGCGACTTCACGCCGCTGCGCGCGACCCAGGTCGACGACACGCCCTACGGCGGCGGCGCGGGGATGGTCCTACGCGTCGACGTCGTCGACGCCGCGCTCACGGCCGTCTACGGCGCCGGCCCGCCGCCCGGCCGGCGCGTGGTCGCGCTCACACCGAGCGGGCGACAGCTCGACCAGCCGCTCGTCGAGGAGCTCGCCGCGGAGCCCGCGCTGACGATCCTGTCGTCGCGCTTCGAGGGCTTCGACGAGCGGATCCTCGATCGCCTCGTCACCGATCGACTGTCGATCGGCCCGTACGTCCTCTCCGGCGGCGAGATCCCGGCGCTCGCGATCGTCGACGCGATCGCGCGCAAGCTGCCGGGCGCGCTCGGCAGCGAGGAGAGCGGGGTCGAGGAGAGCTTCTCGGCCGAGCTCGGACGCGGCCTCGAGTACCCGCACTACACCCGGCCGGCGGAGTACCGCGGCTGGACGGTCCCCGACGTGCTGCTCTCGGGCGACCACGCGCGCATCGCCGCCTGGCGGCGTGAGCGGAGCGCCGAGCGGAGCGCCGCGTGAGGGGGCCGATCGATCGCATCACCGAGCGCCTGCCGTCGCCGTGGCGCTCGATCGTCGACTGGGTGCTGACCATCGGGATCGCCGTCGGCGCGGTGCTGCTGATCAAGGCCTTCGTCGTCAACCCCTACCGGATCCCGTCGTCCTCGATGGAGCCGACGTTCCACTGCGCCGGTGCGCCCGGCTGCGAGGCGGGGGCAAACGACCGGATCATCGCGAACCGCTTCATCTACCACTTCAAGGACCCGAAGCGTGGCGACGTGGTCGTGTTCCAGACGCCGCCGCGCGCCGAGCAGGTGTGCGGCGTCGGCGGCACCTACGTCAAGCGGATCATCGGGATGCCGGGCGAGCGCGTCGCGGTGCAGGACGGGGCGGTCTACATCAACGGCGCGAGGTTGGACGAGCCCTGGCTCGAGCCGGGGCGCCAGGCGAACCAGAACTTCGGGCCGGAGAGGATCCCCGACGGCGAGTACTTCATGATGGGGGACAACCGACGGCTGTCCTGCGACAGCCGTCAGTGGGGCTCGGTGCCCCGGGAGAACCTGATCGGCGAGGTGTTCTTCGTCTACTGGCCGCTCAAACGGATCGGTTTCCGGTAGCATCCTCGGTCGGCCCGGCCCTGGACCAGATCTGGAGAGACGCATGTCGAAGGTCATCGAAGCACTCGAGCGCAAGCAGCTGAGGGACGACGTCCCCGTGTTCAAGGCGGGCGACACCGTCCAGGTGCACTTCCAGGTGATCGAGGGCACGCGCCGACGCATCCAGGTCTTCGAGGGCATCTGCATCAAGCGCCAGGGCAACGGCGTGCGCGAGACGTTCACCGTCCGCAAGCAGTCCTCCGGGATCGGCGTCGAGCGCACCTTCCCCGTTCACTCGCCCAAGATCGAGAAGATCGTCGTCAAGGCGATCGGCGACGTGAACCGCGCCAAGCTCTACTACCTCCGCGACCGGGTCGGCAAGAAGGCCCGGGTCAAGGAGAAGCGCCAGTGATCCGGCGGGGAGCGGGATCCGTCCCGCTCCCCGCCGCCTCCTTCCGCGCCTCCGGGCCCGCGGCCCGTCCGTCGCCCCTGCTGCTCGCTCGGTCGAGCTGCGCGTGCCCCGGCGTCACGGGCCCGCTCGGCCGCGCCCCGGCGTCACGGGGCGCGTGATCGCCCACGCCGCCCTCGTGTGGAGGGATCGTCACGCTTCCGGCACGGCCACGTCCCACACCCGTGACGGGTTCGGCGCTACGCTCGAAAGCGGGTGGAGGCGCGGGGTGGCCCCTCGACCGACCCGAAGGGGCATGTCCCGCCCGGCCATGTCCCGAACGGGCGGCCGGCGGCGACGCGAGCCGGCGGGCTCCGTTCGAGGCCGTCTGGCCGACGGCATCGCCGGCCGGGCCGGGAGACGCCCCGCCGCCCGCGCCCGCCGGCGCACGCGCAGGCGTGACGATTGCGTGACGATCCGTCCACGGCGTCGGGATCCGGCCACGGAGGGCGGTATGCTCGGCGCGTGGCGCGCACGGGGAGGAAGCTGATCGCGTTCGACCGTGCGCTGGGCGTCCGCTTCGTCGCCGGAGCCGACGAGGCCGGGCGCGGCAGCCTCGCGGGGCCGCTGGTCGCCGCCGGCGTCCTGCTCGACTACGGCTCCCTCCGCGGCCGGCGCGCGGCCCGGCTGGGGCTGCTCAACGACTCGAAGCAGCTCGGCCACGACGAGCGCGAGGCGCTCCTCGACGAGGTCTTGCTCGTCGCCGAGCGCGTCGTCGTGCGGGTCGTCTGCCCCGGGGAGATCGACCGGACGGGCCTGCATCGCTGCAACCTGCGAGCGCTCGCGTCGTCGCTCGCCGCGCTGGCGCCGCCCGCCGAGGCCTGCCTCGTCGACGGCTTCCGCCTGGGCCCGGCGGCGCCGCCGCACCGGGCCGTCGTCGACGGGGACACGAAGAGCGCAGCGATCGCGGCGGCCTCGATCGTCGCCAAGGTGACGCGCGACCGGCTGATGCGCCGCGCCGACGCCCTCTACCCGGCCTTCGGGTTCGCCTCGCACGTCGGCTACATCACGCCGGGTCACGCCGCCGTCGTTCGCGAGCTGGGCCCGTGCGCGCTCCACCGCCTGAGCTTCTCCGCGCGCTGCTACGGGCGCGAGTCGGAGTCGGAGGCGGACGCGCTCCAGGCGGTCCGGTGAACCCGGCGGGCGCGGCGGCCGAGCGCCGCGTGCGCCTGCACTACCGGCTACGCGGCTACCGCGTGCTCGCGGCGAACGCCCGGGCAGGCGGGAACGAGCTCGACCTCGTCGTTCGCCGCGGCCGGCGCGTGGTCGTGTGCGAGGTCAAGAGCAAGGGCGGGCCCGGCTTCGGCGACCCGCTCGAGATGGTCGGCCCCGAGAAGGCGCGCCGCGTCCGCCGCGCCGCCGAGGCGTGGCTCGCGTCGCGCCCGGAGCTCGGCGAGTGCGAGGTCGCCCTCGAGGTCGCGGCCGTGCGCGCCGGCCGCGTCGAGCGCCGCCTGCTCGACTGACCGCGCCGCTCAGCGCGCGCGGAGCGTGATCGCCCCGCCGCAGAGCGAGCGCCCGTCGGCGCCACGCGCGTCGAGCACGAGCGTCGAGGCCGTCGCGGTGGCGACGCCGTAGCTCTGCTCGTCGAGCTCGATGCAGCGCGTCCCCTGGCTTGCGAGGTACGTGCCCGCCGCCAGCACGCCGAGCGGGCCGGCGAGCTCCCGGATCACCGTGCCGAGCGTGACCGTGCCGATCGGGCCGACGACCATCTCCGCCATCCCGGTGTCCTCGCCCTGCGAGCGGATCTCCTGGAACAGGTTCGCGTGCGTGTCCGTCGCCAGCCACACGACGTTGCGCACGCCGCGCCGGCCGATCTCACCGAGCACCCGCCGCCGCTCCGCCTCGTAGCCCTCCCAGCGGTCGTACGGGTACAGCCCGATGTGCTGCATCGGGTCGGGCGTGAACACGACCTTCCAGGTCGCCGTCGACCGATCGAGCCGGTCGAGCAGCCAGTCGCGCTGCGCCTTCCCGAGCAGCGTGCGATCCGCGCGCCGGATGGCGGCCAGGCAGGCGGCCGGCACGGGGCGCCGCAGCTGCGGGACGACGTTGCCGAGCAGCGATCGCGCCCGGTCGGATCCCGTCGGCAGCACGTCCGGCACGCCCTCCCCGGGCGGGTTCCGGCACGCGTCGTCCGCCGGGGCGGAGCGGTAGCTGCGCAGGTCGAGCAGGAACACCTCGAGGTTCGCGCCCCAGCGGAAGGAGCGGTAGAGCGGCCCGGCGGGCGCCACGGCGAGCGGCTGGTACTCCTGGAACGCCCGGCGGCCCGCGGCGACGAGCGAGGACGGGAGCGAGCCGGGGTACCAGTCGTTGCGCACCTCGTGGTCGTCCCACATCGCGACGATCGGGACCCGCCGCTCGAGCGAGCGCAGCGACGCGATCACGCGGTTCTGGCGGTAGGCCGACCGCAGGTCGGCGAGGCCCTCGGCGCGGCGGGTGTAGCGGGAGTCGGCGTAGATCGTGTCGCCGAGGTAGGCGAAGAAGGCCGGCCGCTCGCGCGCGGCGCGCCAGAGCACCGGGAATGCCCCGTACCCAGGCTCGCCGGTGCGCGGGTCGAGCGCGCCGTCCGAGTCGCCCGACCAGGTGAACGTGACCGGCACCGCGGCGCGTGCACGAGGGGCGGTCGTGAACGTCCCCGCCACGCTTCGCGCATCGCCCTGGCGGAACCGGTAGCGGTACTTGGTCGCGGGCCGCAGGCCCCGCGGCCGGAACGAGACCGTCAGGTCGGAGCTCGCGTCGACCGTCGTGCGCAGGACGCGGCGCCGGCCGCCGCCGTCGACGACGAGCACGACCTCGCCGGCGGCCGGCGCCCTCGTCCAGAGCACCGCGCTCGTCGGCCGCACGTCGCCCGAGCGACGCCGAGCTCGAACGCCGCGGCCGGCGGTGCGAGGCCCAGGGTCGCGAGCACGACGGCCAGCGCGAGCGGCGACCGGGCCCGCCTGCGGCGCGGCCCGGGCTGCGAGCGGAAGGAGCGCACGAGGCCAGTATGGTCGTCCGGGGCGATCGCCGGCCGGGAGGTGCGCCGGAGCTCGCCGAGCCTCCGCTACCCTCGTCTCGATGAGCCGGCCGCCGCGGGTGCCAGCCCCGTGACCACGCTGACGCGCGGCGTCATCCGCTACCGGTGGCTCGTCCTCGTCGCGTGGATCGTCATCGTGGTCGTCTCGCTCGGGCTCTCCCGGAACCTGAGCGACCTGCTGACGAACAAGTTCACGCTCCCGGGGACGGACACGCGCCGCGCCGAGCAGATCCTCGAGGATCACTTCGGCGAGCGCTCGAATGGCGCCTTCATCCTCGTCGCGACCGCGACCGACGGGGCGATCCTCCCCCACCTGCCCGCGCTCCAGGAGGCCGCCGAGCGAGGCGCGGCCGTCGTGGAGACGGGCAAGGTCACGACCGTGCTCCCGGTCTCGCCCTCCGTTGCGAGCATCACGATCGCGACCGCGCTCGAGCAGGTCGACGCGAAGGCCTACACGGCCGACCTACGCGCCGCGCTCGGGACGATTCCGGGCGTCGAGCTGCTCGTGACGGGGCAGCCCGCGATCGAGAAGGACCTCGAGCCGGTCCAGGACGAGGACCTTCGACGCGGCGAGCTCTACCTCGCCGTCCCGATCGCCCTGGCGATCCTCGTCGTCGTCTTCGGCACGGCGATGTCCGTCGTCCCATTCCTGCTCGCGGTCGCGTCGATCTTCACGACGCTCGGTCTCGTCTGGTGCCTGGCGAACGTGATGGAGCTCTCGACCTACGTGACGAACCTCGTCCAGCTGATCGGCCTCGGCATCGCCGTGGACTACTCGCTGCTCGTCGTCTCCCGCTACCGGGAGGAGCGAGCCGCGGGACGGGAGTCGCGAGATGCCGTCGTCGAGACGATGCGGACGGCCGGCCGGGCCGTCCTCTTCTCCGGGACGGCCGTCGCGATCGGGCTCGCCCTCCTGCTCGCGATGCCGCTGCCCTTCATCCGCGGCTTCGGCCTGGCGGGGCTGCTGATCCCGATCGTGTCGGTCGTGTGCGCGATCACGCTGCTGCCGGCGCTCCTCGTGCTCGTCGGCGATCGGCTCGACCGCGTCCGGCTCGTGCCGAGGCGCCTGCTCGCGCGGCACGAGACCGCCGAGCACGGCTTCTGGATGCGGCTCTCGCGGGCGATCATGCGCCGGCCGGCCCTGTTCGCGGCGGTGTCGGTCTCGCTGCTCGTCGCCGCATCCGTGCCGACGCTGTGGCTCTCCGTCGGGCCCGGCACGAACTCGGGGATCCCGCAGGATCTCGAGTCGACGCGCGCGCTGAACGTGCTCGGCGCCGCGGCCGGCGCGGGCGCGACGGCGCCGACGGAGATCGTGCTCGACACCGGTCGGGAGGGTGGCGCGCGCGACGCGCAGGTGCTCGCCGCGCTCGATCGGCTCCAGGCGCTCGTCCAGCAGGATCCCGAGACCGAGCGGGTGCTGCGCTCCTCGGGGCCGACGTTCGTCGACCCGACCGAGCGCTACCTGCGGATCGAGGCGAGCGGCCGGAACGAGTACGGAACGCCGGAGGCGATGGACTTCGTGAAGCGCCTCCGCTCCGACCTCGTCCCCGCGGCCGGGTTCCCGGCGACGACGCGCGTCTACGCGGGCGGTGGCCCGGGGTCGAGCGTCGACTTCCTCGACCTCACGTACGGCACGTTCCCGTGGCTGATCGTCGCGGTGCTGGCGCTGACCTACGTCTTGCTGCTGCGAGCGTTCCGCTCGGTGATCCTGCCGCTGAAGGCGATCGTCCTCAACCTGCTCTCGATCGGCGCCGCCTACGGGCTGCTCGTCATCTTCTTCAAGTGGGGTGCGGGCGAGGCCATCGGCCTGCAGAGCTACGACCAGGTCGAGGGCTGGATCCCGGTCTTCCTGTTCGCGATGCTCTTCGGGCTCTCGATGGACTACGAGGTCTTCCTCGTCAGCCGGATGCGCGAGGAGTGGGACGCGGGCGCCGCGAACGAGCGCGCCGTCGCGGTGGGCCTCGCCAAGACCGGCCGGATCGTGACCGCCGCGGGCCTGATCATGATCGCCGCGTTCTCGGGCTTCATGATCGGTCGCATCCTCGGCCTGCAGCAGTTCGGCCTCGGGCTGGCGGTGGCGATCGCCGTCGATGTGACGATCGTCCGCATGCTGCTCCTCCCCAGCGCGATGGCGCTCTTCGGGCGCTGGAACTGGTGGCTGCCGGCCGGCGTCGCCCGGGTCTTCCGGGTGAAGCCGTCGCCGCTCGCGCCGCAGCGCGACGCCGCGGTCAGCCCCTCCGGGCGCTGAGGGCGCTCAGCGTTCCATGACGTCCGCGACGTAGGTCGCGACGTCCTGGATTTCCCGGACGGTCAGCCGATCACGGTAGGCAGGCATGCCGCCCCCGCCGCCTGCGACCTGGTCGAGCGCCTCCTCGAACGTCGCGCTGCGCTCGTCGAGCGAGGGGCCCGTCCTGCCGGACGTGCCAGCATCCGCGAGGACGTGGCAGTTGCCGCAGTCGGCGTCCGCGAAGACGACCTTCCCGCGCGTGGCATCACCTCGCTCGGCGGGGATCGGCGGCCCGGTCGCGGCCCCGCCGCACGCGGCCGCCGCCAGCGGCAGGACGAGCGAGGCGAGGGCGAGCGCGTGGCGCACGGGGCGCGAGTCTCGCACATCGGATCCCGTGACAGCGCGGTGAAGGCGCTCCTCGTCGAGCACTACCTGGGCCGCCTGCGCCAGGCGCGCCGCTACGCGCGCCAGGCGTTCGCGCTCGCCGCCCTGACGGGCATCGGCGCGCTCGCCGCGACGCAGGTCGACGCGCTCCTCGCGACCGCGCTGGCGCTCGGCGCCGTGCTCGAGGTCGGGCTCGGCGTCCTCGCACGCCTGCGGCGGCGCGAGCTGCTGATGAGCCTCGCCGTCGACCCCACCGCCTACGTCATCCCGGACGTGCGCCGCTTCGGCGACCGCCTGGTCTCGCCCCGCCAGCGGACAGGGACAGCGCGGCTGCTCCGGACGCAGATCGCGACGCCGCGTCGTGGCCGCCGGCCGCTCCGCCAGCGCGTCACGGAGCACCGCGACGAGCTCGACCGGCTGGCCCGGCTCCTGGTCGCCCGCGACGTGCGCGTCGAGCCGCCCGCGGCCGCGCTGCTCGTGCGGCTGCTGACGCGCCCGTCCGAGAGCCCGCTGTACAACCCCCGGCTGCCCGAGGCCGACCTGGGCGTCGCGCTCGCACGCGTCCAGGCGGGGATCGCGCGGGGCCCCTTCGAGCGCCCCCGCGACGGCCGCCGCGGCCGCCTCGACGCGCTCGACTAGACTCGGCGCGTGTCCGAGGCGGGGTTCAGCCGGGAGCTGCGCACGGCTGCCGACGCCCTCTGGCAGGCGCAGCACGAGCATCCGTTCGTGACGGGCATCGGCGACGGCTCGCTCGATCCCGACCGCTTCCGCCACTTCATCCGGCAGGACTACCTGTACCTCGTCGACTACGGGCGCGTCTTCGCGCTGGCGGCGGGCCGCGCGCCCCGGCTCGACATCGCGCGGCGGCTCGTCGAGCTCGCGCACGAGACCTTCGAGACGGAGATGGCGCTCCACCGCGAGCTCGCCGCCGGGTGGGGCGTCGGCGTCGACGAGCTCGAGCGGGAGCGGCCCACCCCGACGACGCTCGCCTACACGGGCTTCCTGCTGCGGACGGCGGCGCTCGACGACTTCGCGGTCGTCGCGTCGGCGCTCCTGCCCTGCATGTGGGGCTACTCGGAGGTCGGTCAGCGGCTGGCGAGCGCGAGCTCGCCCGATGGCCGGTACGCCGGCTGGATCGCCTCGTACGCCGCCCCGGAGTTCGCCGCCCTCGCTGTGTGGTGTCGTGGGCTGGTCGACGAGCTCGCGGCTGGGCTGTCCGACCCCGGGCGGGCGGCGATGCAGAAGGCGTTCGTCGAGGCGAGTCGGCTCGAGCTGGCGTTCTGGGACGCCTCCTGGCGCCTCGAGCGCCCGACCTAGCGCCGACCGCCCCCGGGAGTCCCGGCCGTGCCAGTCGTGCCGGTCGGGTCGAATCGCCCCGGCGGCAGCGCGCTCGCGCCGGCTCCGGTGGGTCATCCCGCGGGCGCGAGCAGGCGGCGCCCGCCGCGCCGCTCGATCACCGTGAGGCGGTGGCCCACCTGGACACCGGTCACGGGATCGAGCCGGAAGCGGCCGAGCACCGTCGTCGTGTCGAGCTGCCGGGCGGCCGCGGCCGGGTCGTCCGGCACAGCCGCGTGGCAGTGGCGCGCGACCACGGCGGCCGCGATCGCCTGGATGCCGACGTAGTCGAGCCGGTCGATCTCCTCGGTCGACGGCGCGAGCTGCCCGGCCGCCGGGCCCAGCTCGGGTGCGCCGGGCGCCGCGTCGGCGTGCCACTGCACGGGGGCGAGGACGCCCTCGACGTCGCCCCCGGCCGCCGCCGCGAAGCCGTCGACGCCGGGGGAGAGGCCGCCGAGCAGGACGTCGGGCGCGGCGTCGGCGAGCTCGGCGACGACCGGGGCCTCGCGGTCGAGCGGGCCGCAGAGCAGGACGGCGTCGGGTGAGCTCGCGAGGAGTGCGCCGGCGCCCGCGTCCAGGGGGAGCACGGCGACGATGCGGATCCCGAGCCCGGCGGCTGCGGCCAGCAGGCCGTCGCCCGCCAGCCCGGCGAACCGGCCGGCCGCGAGCCCGACCGCGACGCGGGCACCCGGACGGCGCGCGGCCACGACCTCCGCCGTCGCGACGAGATAGCCCGAGGCGGGCGACGCGACGCTGACGACGTCCGGAAGCCGCTTCCACGTCGTCCGCCGACGCCGTGGTTCCAGAGCGGTCACGTCCACCTGCCGCGTGGGCGACCGCGGAGCCGAGTCGCTGCCGTACGGGCCGAGGACGACGTCGCAGCGCCGGCGCGGCTTGGCCGCCCTCGTACGCCCGGGAGCTCGCCGCGGGTCGCTCCCGTCGTCCTCGAACGCCATGATGCCCTCGACGCGGGCGTATAGCTCGAGCGCGTGGACGATCTGCGCGCCCTGCGCCGCGTAGCGACCGGTCAACGGTGCAGGACAAGCCCAGCGCCCGGGCGATGGGCTCGCACGGCGCCCGAGCCCCTGGCCGCCCGCTCGTGGGCGAACGCGCCGGCGGGCTGTCGGGCCGAGAGCCCGGTGCCCGAGGGATGTCCCGTTGGCGACGCCGGCTACCGTCGCTCGACCACCTCGTCGAGCCGCTTGCGGTCGGCCCCGCGCCGACCATTCGTCCCGGGTGCGACGAGCCGGGTCGCGCCGCGTGACCGGGCGTCGAACGACAGCACCGTGACGACGTCGTCGCCGTCCGCGACCCGGGCCCATGAGCGCTGCCGCCGCGTCGGCGATGCCGTTGGGGCACGAGACGACGCCCTCGCCCCAGGCCGCGAGCATCATGTTCTGGGCCGCCCGACCGGCGTCGAACCCGCCGCGCCCGCCCGGTGCGACGATCGCCACGACGAGCGCGGCTCCGAGGCGTTCGTCGGCGCGTGGACGGCCGCGGCGACCCGCTCGCGCTCGCCCTCGTCGGCGACCACGACGAAGCGCCATGGCTGCCGGTTGCGCGCGCTGCCCGCGAGCCTGCCCGCGTCGAGGATGCGGTCCTCCGTCTCGGCGGGGAGCGCTGCCTCGCCGTAGCGGCGGGTGTCGCGCTTGCTGGCGATCGCGAGTTGGACGTCCACGTGGCCAAGCCTAGCCGGCGACGTGGGGCGGCTCGGCCGTCGTTGCACAGTCGGCGCACATTCGTCACGAAGACGGCACGAAGCCGTGACGGACGCGTGCGCTCGAGCCCCGTACCGTCGAGACCGTGATCGCACGAACGCTCACGTACGCCGTGGTGGGCCTCGACGCGCGCCCCGTCGAGGTCGAGGCGCACCTCCAGCGCGGCGTCCCGGCCCTCGCCATCGTCGGACTTCCCGACAAGGCCTGTCAGGAGGCGAAGGAGCGCGTGCGCAGCGGGATCGCGAGCGCGGAGCTCGAGTGGCCGCTGCGCCGGATCACCGTCAACCTCGCGCCCGCGGACGTGCGCAAGGAGGGCTCGGGCTTCGACCTGCCGATCGCGCTCGCGGTGCTGGCTGCGTCGCGCCAGGTGCCGCCGGCGCGGCTCGACTGCCACGCGGCCGTCGGCGGATTGGCGCTCGACGGACGTACGTTCCAGGTGTGCGCGGTCGCCGAGGGCGGCTCGACGCGCGGGCGCGCGCTGGCTCGTCTGCCCGGCGCGCGTCGGCGGGCGAGCACTGGCGAGGATCGATCCCGTCCCCGTGACCCATCTCGGCCGCCGCCGCTACCTCCGCGGCGAGCGATGCACCGCCGCCGGTCCAGCCGCCCCGGCCGTGTGCCGCCTACCCCGACCTCGCCGACGTCCGCGGACAGGAGCGGGGGCGACGAGCAATCGACTCGCCGCCGCAGGCGCGCACAACCGCCGGCCCGCCTGGAACCGGGAAGACGATGCTCGCACGCCGCCTCCCGGGGCTTCTGCCAGAGCTGCCGACCGAGGAGGCGCTCGAGGTCACGCGCATCCGCTCGGTCGCGGGCCTGCTGCAGACCGAGAGCGGTCTGATCCGTGCGCCGTTCCGGGCGCCCCATCACAGCGCCTCGGCCGCGGCGATCGTCGGAGGCGGCATCGGGCCGCGCCCGGGCGAGATCAGTCTCGCGCACCGGGGCGTCCTCCTCCTCGACGAGCTGCCGGAGTTCGCTCGGCCGGCGCTCGAGGCCCTTCGTCAGCCGCTGGAGGACGGCGTCGTCAGCGTCGCCCGGGCGACGGGCCGTGCGGTCTTCCCGGCCCGCGTGCTTGTCACGGCGACCATGAACCTGTGCCCGTGCGGCGGCCGGGGCGACCCGTCGGCGTCGTGCAGCTGTACGCCGGGGGCGATGGCCGCGTACCGCGCGCGACTCTCGCGGGCGCTGCTCGACCGGTTCGACCTCGTCGTCGCGACGCCTCGGGCGCGTGGCCGTGAGCTCGCTGGCGCGCCCGGCGAGGCGTCGGCGGCCGTTGCCGAGCGCGTGGCGAAGGCCCGTGCCCGGCTCGCAGCCGACTGCCCCGGCCTCGCGGCTGCGGCAGGAGAGCTGCTCGACCGGGCGGTCGATCGACTCGGACTCTCCGGTCGCGCCAGGGAGAAGGTCGTCCGCGTAGCGGCGACGGCGGCCGCGCTCGCGGGAGCGGGGCAGGCGGGGACGGAGCACGTCGCCGAGGCGCTCTCGTACCGGCCGCCGGCCGAGGTGTCGGCCCCGTGACCGCGGTGGTTCCGCGCGGCACGGCGGGCTACCCGCCCCTGCTCGCGGCGATCCACGACCCGCCGCCGCGCCTGCACCTGCGCGGTGCGGCGCCGCAGCTGCTCGCCGGGCCCGCCGTGGCGATCGTCGGCTCCCGCACGTGCTCCGCGTATGGCGCTCACGTCGCGCTCGGGCTCGCCCGCGGGCTGGCCCGCGCCGGCATCGTCGTCGTCTCCGGCCTCGCCCGTGGGATCGACGCGGAGGCGCACCGCGGCGCCCTCGACGGCGGAGGCCCGACGCTCGCGGTCCTCGGGTGCGGCATCGATCGCGACTACCCGCGGAGCAACGCCCGCCTCGCCGCGCGGATCGCGGAGCGCGGGCTCGTCGTCTCGGAGTACCCGCCCGGGACGGAGCCGGCGCCGTGGCGCTTCCCCGCTCGCAATCGCATCGTCGCCGGGCTCTCCCTCGCGGTCGTGGTCGTGGAAGCCCGCGAGCGCTCGGGCGCGCTGATCACGGCCGACCTCGCGCTCTCCGAGGGGCGCGAGGTGCTCGCGGTACCGGGGGAGGTCACGTCGTCCCTCTCACGGGGCCCGAACCTGCTGATCCGACAGGGAGCGACGCCGTGCCTCGGCGTCGAGGACGTGCTGGAGGCGATCGGGCTCGAGCCACTGCCGGCGCAGCGCCGGGCGGCGGTGGAGGGCGACGCCGCCACCGTCGGCGCGGCGCTCGCCGATGCGGCGGGAGGGCCGGACGAGCTGGTCGCGAGGACAGGCCTCCGGCCGAGCGGGTGGCGGCCGCGCTCGTCGAGCTGGAGCTCGCCGGGCTCGCGATCCAGGCCGACGGCCGCTACCGAGCAGCGTGTCGTGACGCCGACGGAGTGCCGGCGGACGGCGTCGGCCTCGCACCGGCGCCCCATCCTGCGGTCGAGCGCTCAGCCGGCCCGGGATCCCGGCCGTGCGGGGGCCGGCGAGCCACCGAGGCCGGCGCGAGGGAGCCCCGGCAGCCCGAGCGTGCACAGCGCGGAGAGGGCGGCGCCGACGACCACGATCACGAGCACGGCTCGATCGCCCTGGATGCGGTCGGCCTCCTCCACCAGAAGGGTGGCGAGGGCGATCGAGCCGACGATGCTGCCGACGTATCGGCTCGTCGAGGACAGGCCGGCGGCGGCGCCGACCTCGGACTCGTGCACCGCCTCGACGGCGGCCGCCTGGAGCCCCGCGCCGGCCAGGCCGGGCCCGGCCCCGGCGATCGCGAGGCACGCCGCGAGGGCCCCCGGCCCCAGGTCGGGGTCGATCGCGAGCGGGACCAGCCCGAGCGTCATCGCGGACAGGCCCACGAGCGGCGCGAGCCGGCGCCCGAACCGATCCGCCAGGCGCCCCCCGACGGGGGCGAGGAGGGCGGACGGGCCGGAGAGCGCCATCAGCACCACACCCGTCTCCCAGTCGGCGTGGCCGGGACGGACGGCCAGGACGAGCGGCACGGTGAGCAGCGTCACGTACATCGCGAGGTTCGAGAGCGCGATCGCTCCGGCGGCGGACGAGAACGCGCGGCGGCGGAAGACGCCGAGCGGGAGCACCGGGTCGGTCTGTGCCAGCTCGATCCGCAGGAACGCGCCGAACAGGAGCGCGGCTCCGACTCCGCTGCCGATGGCCGCGGGCCCGTCCCCGTGCTCCGCGAGCCCGATCGTCGTTCCCAGCAACCCCATCGAGGCCAGGAGGGCGGCGATGCCCCGCACGTCGAGCGGCGCGTCCGCCGTGCGTCGAGCGCCGGCCCTGGCCGGGATCGCGCGCGCCGCGAGGAGCAGCGACACGGCCACGATCGGCAAGGAGAGGTAGAACGTGGAGCGCCAGCCCGCGGCATCGGTCAGCGCGCCGCCGAGCGGTGGGCCGACTGCCGCCGCGAGGGATGCGGCGCCGCCGATCATGCCGAAGCCGCGTCCTCGCCGCGCCGCCGGCAGCGTCTCGCGGATCAGCGCGATCCCGTTCGGAACGACGAACGCGCCAGCGACGGCCTGCCCGATCCGGAACGCGAGCAGGACGTCGAACGACGGTGCCAGGGCCGCCCCGAGCGAGCACGCGCCCGAGGCCAGCAGGCCGCCGAGCAGCAGCTGCCGTCGGCCGAGCCGGTCGCCGAGCTTGCCGGCGACCGGCTGCAGCGCCGCCACGCTGATCAGGTAGGCGGTCACCAGCCAGCTGGCGCGCGCGACGGACACCTCCAGGTCGTCGCGGATGGCCGGCAGGGCGACCGCGATGATCGTGGAGTTGAGGGGCGCGAGGACGGTGGCGAGCGCGACGGTCCAGAGGATCGCCCGCTCGCCACCCCCCGGGGGTTCGGGTTCGGACGTCACGCGTCCGGGAGTATGCGCACGACCCCCTCGTCGCCGTCCACCTCGACCATCTGGCCGTCACGGATCGACGCGGTCGCCGCCCTCGTCCCGACGACGGCGGGAATGCCGTACTCGCGCGCCACGACCGCGCAGTGGCTCAGGATGCCGCCGGTGTCGGTGACGACCGCCGCAGCGATGCCGAACAGCGGCGTCCAGGGCGGCGAGGTCATCGCGGCGACGAGGATCTCGCCGTGCGCCAGCCGGTGGGCGTCCGCGAGCGAGCGGATCACGCGAGCCGTCCCTCGCACCGTCCCCGGGGAGCCGGCGCGGCCGGCGAGCTCGCCAGGCGCCTCCGCCTCCCGCGGTGGGCCGCCGAACATCTTCATGATCGTGCGCGCGATCGGGTCGTCCGGCGGCGGCCCGGGCGGCAGCGCGCCGAGGACGGGCGGGCACGGACGGTCGGCGAAGCGCGCCAGGTCGTCGCGCCGCTCGGCGACGAGCGACCGGATGCGCGCCGGGTCGTCGCCGCGCAGCGCCCCGGCGGCCTCGTGCGGCTCGAGGTGGAAGACGTCGTCGGCCGCAGCGAGCGCGCCGTTCCCGGCGAGCCGCCGCCCGACGCCGAGCACGACCCGGCGCGTCGCGTCGATCGAGCGGCAGTCGAGCCAGAAGTTGTGGTCCTCCTGGAGCATGCAGCCCTCGGTCGCGGCCTGCAGCAGCCCCTCGAAGCGTCCCTGGACCTCGGGCGGGAACGACGCCAGGCGCTCCCGCACGTCCGCGAGGCTCCGGTCGCGCTCCTCGGCCAGCGCGCGGTGCTCGCCTGCGAGGTCTCGATCGCGCTGGGCGAGGTGATCCGCGATCGTCCCGAGCACGAGCGAGGGGTCCTCGCGCCAGCTCGGCAGGCTGACGTAGGTGAAGGCGTCGGCCCGCCGGCCGAACTCGGCGAGGAACGCGTCGAGCTGCTCCAGGAACGCTCGCCCGGCCGGCGAGGAGGCGAGCGCGGTCCGTGTCGCGTCGGCGCCGAGGCGCTGCTCCAGCACGGCGCGAACGTCGTCGGCGCCGCGGGCCGCGCGGGCCAGCTCGGCGATCCGCAGGTCGCACGTGACCGACATGCTCTCGAGCCCCTGGAGGAGCCTGAACGGCTCGAAGACCTCGCCGCCGAGGACCTCCCGGTACATGTCGTCGAACAGGCTGATGCCGAGCAGCATCGGCACGACGAGCTGGAAGTGCACCTCCCAGATGTCGGCGAAGCGCGCGACGGTCAGCTCGAGCCGCTCGGCCAGCTCCTCGTCCGTCCCGCCGTCGACGTCGAGCGCGTCGACCTCGGCCACGGCGGCGTCGACCCGCGGCAGCCAGTCCTCCGTCCAGCGCTCCATCACGTGCCCGACGAGCGCGCCCAGCTTCTGTTCGGCAGAGGCGCCCAGTCGGCCCAGCTCCGCCGGGTCGTGCGAGACGGGGGAGACGGACTGGTAGGCCCAGCCGTGGAAGGTGGCGAGCCGCATCCGGATCGGCAGGTCGTAGCCGGCGAAGGCGCGGCCCGCGCCCGCGAGCGCCTGGCGCTGGAAGAACGCGTCCATCGCGGTCGCCTGCAGCGCCATGTGCATCGCCTCGCGCTCCCAGAGGAGCAGCTCGTCGCCGGGGCGCTCCCACGCGAAGGGGAAGTCGGGCGGGATCGGCAGCGGCGACGGCGCCGGGGGTGCCTGGCCGGTCGTGTCGAGAGTCATGACGGTCCTTTCGATCGGGTGCCGCCCGTCGCTGGCCAGGCCTCGCCGTGGAGGTCGTCGACGGCTCGTGGGGAGTGCCAACGCTACCGCTCGCACCCCGCCGGCGGTCGCCTGCCCGGGGCCGCGTGGGAGCCGGCCGCGCGAGACGTGGGGACGGTGCGCCGCGGACATGTCGGGCGCGGGGATGGACGGCGCGGGCATCGGCTGCCCGACGAGTCGCTCGCCATGCTGGATCGGATTCCGCCCCTTGCCGAGGACCCTCGACCGCGCGACCCGTGGTCGCCCCTGCGGGGGAGGGTGCAGGCCGGGGCCTTGGCTACGATTGCCTCGATCACGCTGCGCGTCTCGCCGCGACCGCGTCCGAGGCGCCGTCGCACCACGCGAAGGAGGACCGATGGGGTTCCTGGACAAGGTGAAGTCCGGCGCGGAGCAGGCGTTCGAGAAGGCCAAGGACGTCGCCCAGGAGGGCTACGAGAAGGCCAAGGACGAGGCCAAGGAGCTGCAGCTCAAGCGCGAGCTGGGCAACGTGCACGAGGACCTGGGCAAGAAGGTCGTCGAGCTGTACGCGAGCGGCGCGTTGAACCACTCCGACCTGAGCGCGGGCGTGCAGCGCGTGAAGGAGATCAAGGACGAGATCGACGCGCTGAACGCGCCCGACCCCGCCGACGAGGAGCAGCCCGCCGCGTCGGGTACGCCGTCGGCCTAGCGCCCTCGTGCGCGGCGGGCGGCGGGCGCCGTCCGCCGCCGCTCGCCGCCCTCACCCGCGGCTGCCTCCTCGGGCGCGTGTGGACACGTCCCGACCGGCCGGACACGGACGCCGTGCTTGCATACAATTCGTCCGATGCGGCCGCTTCCGTCGGGCCGCCCCTGTCGCATTCCGCTCGGGAGGAGAGCATCCCTTGACGAAGACCATCGAGCAGCGCGAGCGCGTCGTCGTGCGCTTCGCCGGCGACTCCGGCGACGGGATGCAGGTCGCGGGCGATCGCTTCACCAGCGCGACCGCGGTGCTCGGCAACGACCTCGCGACGCTGCCGGACTTCCCGGCCGAGATCCGCGCACCGCGGGGCACGCTCCACGGCGTCTCCGCATTCCAGATCCACTTCGCCTCGCGCGACATCCTCACCCCCGGCGACCAGCCGAACGTCCTCGTCGCGATGAACCCCGCCGCGCTGAAGACGAACCTCGGGCTGCTCGAGAAGGGCGGCACGGTCCTCGTCAACCAGGACGAGTTCACGGCGCGCAACCTCGAGAAGGCCGGCTATCCGGCGAACCCGCTCGAGGACGACAGCCTCGCGGGCTACCAGGTCTTCCCGGTTCCCATGGAGTCGCTGACGCTGAAGGCGACCGAGGGGATCGACGGCGTCACCAATCGCGAGGCGACGCGTGCGAAGAACTTCTTCGCGCTGGGTCTCCCTCCTGGATGTACAGCCGCCCGGTCGACGTGACGACGCGCTGGATCGAGAAGCGCTTCTCGGGCGCTCCGAGATCATGGAGGCGAACCTCGCCGCGTTCAACGCGGGCTACAACTTCGGCGAGACGACGAAGTCTTCGCCGTCAGGTCGAGGTCAAGCCCGCCCCCGCCGCGCCCGGCACCTACCGGAACACGAACGGTGCGACCGCGCTCGCGTGGGGCCTCATCGCGGCGAGCGTGCGCAGCTCTGCCGCTGTTCTACCGCAACTGCCGATCACGCCCGCCTCCGAGCTCTACTGCGAGCTGTCGAAGCACAAGAACTTCGGCGTGCGGACGTTCCAGTCCGAAGGACGAGATCGCGGCGGTCGGCATGGCGCTCGGCGCGTCGTTCGCGGGCACCTCGGCGTCACGGGCACGAGCGGCCCCGGCATCGACCTCAAGTCGGAGACGATCGGCCTGGCCGCCATGTACGAGCTGCCGCTGATCGTGGTGGACGTGATGCGCGCAGGCCCGTCGACCGGCATGCCGACGAAGACCGAGCAGACCGACCTGCTCGCCGCGATGTTCGGCCGGCACGGCGAGTCGCCGGTTCCGGTGATCGCGCCGTACTCGCCCGCGCACTGCTTCGAGGCCGCGCTCGAGGCCGCGCGCATCGCGATCGAGCACCGGACGCCGGTCTACCTGCTCTCGGACACGTTCCTCGCGAACTCCTCGGAGCCCTGGCTGCTGCCGAAGGTGGACGAGCTGCCCGCGATCGACCCGCAGTTCGCGACCGGGCCGAACCACGACGACGGCTTCATGCCGTACCTGCGCGACGACCGCTTCGTCCGCCCGTGGGCGATCCCCGGCACGCCGGGCCTCCAGCACCGCCTGGGTGGCCTCGAGAAGTGGGACGTCACCGGCGCGATCGCCTACGACGGCAAGAACCACGCGCGGATGACGGAGCTCCGTGCGGCGAAGGTCGAGAGGATCGCCGACTCGATCCCGCCGCTGGCGGTCGACGACCCCGACGGGGCCGACCTCCTCGTCGTCGGCTGGGGCTCGACCTACGGCGCGATCAAGGCGGCCGCGCGTCGCGTCCGCGAGCGCGGCGGCAGGGTCGCGTTCGCGCACTTCACGCACCTGAACCCGCTCCCGGCGAACACGGGCGACGTGCTCCGGAGCTACTCGCGGGTGCTCCTGCCCGAGATGAACACGGGGCAGCTGACGATGCTCCTGCGTGCCCGGTACCTCGTCGACATCGAGTGCTACTCGAAGATGGAGGGCCAGCCGATCCACGCGGCCGAACTCGAGCTCGAGATCGAGAGGAGGATCTGATGGCCACCGTCGAGCTGACGAAGAAGGACTTCGACCCGGGGAGCGACCCGCGCTGGTGCCCGGGCTGCGGCGACTACGCGATCCTCGCCTCGGTGCAGAGCTTCCTGCCGGAGCTGGGCATCCCGCCGCACGACATGGTGTGGGTCGCCGGGATCGGCTGCTCGGGGCGCTTCGCGTACTACGTCGACACGTACGGCCTGCACACCGTCCACGGCCGTGCGCCGACGATCGCGACCGGCGTCGCCGTGGCGCGGCCCGACCTGATGGTCTGGGTCGTCACCGGCGACGGCGACGCGCTCTCGATCGGCGGCAACCACCTGATCCACGCGCTGCGTCGCAACGTGCCGGTGAAGATCCTGCTCTTCAACAACCAGATCTACGGGCTGACGAAGGGGCAGGCCTCGCCGACGAGCGAGGTCGGCAAGGTGACGAAGTCGACGCCGTTCGGCGCGCTCGATCAGCCGTTCAACCCGATCGCGCTGGCGATCGGAGCGGAGGCGAGCTTCGTGGCCCGCTCGATCGACGTCGACCGAGCGCACCTGACCGCGACGCTGCGCGCCGCCGCCGCTCACCCGGGCGCCGCGCTCGTCGAGATCTACCAGAACTGCCCCGTCTTCAACGACGGCGCGTTCGACGCGCTGACGGACAAGGAGACCAAGGTTCTGAACCAGATCCGGCTCGAGCACGGCAAGCCGATCCGCTTCGGGCCCGACGGGGCGCGCGGTGTGGTGCAGCGTCCCGACGGCACGCTGGAGATCGTCGACGTCGCCGCGGTCGGCGAGGACGCGATCCTCGTCCACGACGCCGAGCGCCGCGACCCGAGCCTCGCCTTCGCGCTCGCGCGTCTGGCCGACCGGCCGACCGGGCCGACGCCGATCGGCGTGTTCCGGTCGGTGCAGCGCGACGTCTACGGCGACGCGATGGAGCGCCAGCTGCAGGAGGCGACCAACAAGCTGGGCCCGGGCGACCTCGAGAAGCTCCTCTACGGCGGGGACACCTGGACCGTCGCCTGAGTCGTCTCCTCCCCACGAGCTCGTCCGCAGCCCCGGCCACGCCGGGGCTGCGGCGTTCAGGGGGCGAGATCCTGAGGACGGCGCGTCGAATCGCCTCGGGCCCGTCCGGGCGGGCCTGTCGAGCGAGAGCGCTGCGATTCGCGGCGCGGGTTCGTCGCGCGGGCCCGTCGCGCGGGCTCGCGACCCCGGAGCCCGGACCGCCACATCGCGCCGCGTCCGGACGAGACAGGTCTCGTCGAGCGGGCCCCCGCCCTGGGTGGGGTCCCACTATCCCACCTGGTAGACGCGGGCGCGAGGGCGACCGGCGAATCGGCACGGACGCGTTGCGCGATCGTCACGGCCCGTGCGTCTTGCGTCGCGATCGCGTGACAGGGCCGCGCAGCGTCCGCGCCGAGCGGCGGGGGCCTGCGCGGCCCTCGTGCTGGCCGCGCCGCCAGCCGTCCGGGCCTAGGGCCAGGCAGGCGAGGCCAGGCCGCGCGAGGCCGGTGGTACGGTGCGCGCCAGCCGGTACGAGCGAGCGAGGAGCAGACGATGGGCACGCAGGGCAGCGCAGCGCGGGTGCTGGAGCGCGAGCAGGCGGAGTTCGAGCGGCGCACGCCACGCTCGCGCGAGCGCTACGAGCGCGCCCTGAAGGTGCTCCCGGGCGCCGACACGCGCGCGGTGACGTTCCACTGGCCGTACCCGGCGGTCGTCGAGCGGATGCACGGGGTCGAGCTGATCGACATCGACGGCAACCGGGCGACCGACTTCCTCCTCAACTACACGACCATGGTCGTCGGCCACGGGCACCCGCGCGTCGTCGAGGCCGCCCAGGCGGCCGTGGCGCGCGGCACCGCGGTCGCGGCCCCGGTGCCGGGGCAGCTCGAGCTCGCCGAGGAGCTCGTCCGCCGCGTCCCGAGCGTCGAGCGGGTGCGCTTCGTGAACTCGGGCACGGAGGCGACGATGCTGGCCGTCCGCGTCGCCCGCGCCCACACGGGGCGCCCGATCGTCGTCAAGGCGGCCGGCGGCTACCACGGGACGTACCCCGACCTCGATCTGAACCTTCGCGAGGGCGTCTTCCCCCCCGGCGTGCCGGAGACGACCCCGGTGCGGCTCGTCCCGTACAACGACCTGCCCGCGCTCGAGGCCCTGCTGGCCGAGGTCGGCGACGACGTCGCAGCGGTGATCCTCGAGCCCGTGCTCGGCTCCGCCGGGATCGTCCCCGGCGACCGGGACTACCTGCTCGGGGCCCAGCGCGCGGCCCGCGCGGCGGGCGCCCTCTTCGTGCTCGACGAGGTCGTCACGTTCCGGCTCGGGCCGGCCGGCGCCCAGGGGCTGCTCGGGCTCGACCCCGACCTGACCGCGTTCGGCAAGACGATCGGCGGCGGCTTCCCCGTCGGCGCGCTGGGCGGCAAGGCGGCCCCGATGGACCAGATGGCGCCGGGCGCGGCCCGCGCCTTCCTCCACTCCGGCACGTTCAACGGAAACCCGGTCACCGTCGCCGCCGGCCTCGCGACGCTCGAGCTGCTCGACGCGGACGCCTACGCGTACCTCGACCGGCTCGGCGCCGCGCTCGGCAAGGGGCTGCGGGATGCGATCCGCGAGACGGGCGCGCGGGCGCAGGTGACGCAGGTCGGCTCCCTGGCGAACCTGCACTTCACCGACGAGCCGCCGCGCGACGGCGACGTGCCCGCGCGCATCGACCCGACGGCCGCGGCCGCGTTCCACCTCGGCCTCGCGAACCGCGGCGTGTCCGTCGCCCCGCGCGGGACGTTCGCCCTCTCGACCGCGCACGTCGAGCGGGACGTCGAGCGGACGGTGCTCGCCGCGACGGAGGTGCTCGCCGCCCTCTCGGGCTAG
>JAWKJY010000017.1:0-51965 GCA_041393535.1 Thermoleophilia bacterium | reverse complement strand
CCGGCTCGGCTCGCGCTGGCCGATGACGATCGGGATGCTGCTGCTCGGCGGCTCGCTGCTGCTCTTCGCCGACCTCGACCAGGGCTCCGACTTCTGGACGATCTTCCCCGGCCTGATCCTCGGCGGGCTCGGCATGGCGCTCGTGATGACGCCGATGTCGGCCGCGGCGATGGGCTCGGTGCCGGTCTACAAGGCGGGTGTCGCCGCGGGCGTCCTGAACACGTCGCGCCAGATCGGCGGCGCGCTCGGGATCGCCGTCATGGGCGCGATCATGTCCTCGCGCCCGAGCGACGCCCTCGCCGGCGGCGCGACGCCCGAGGGCGCGTTCGTCTCCGGGTTCGAGCGTGCGCTCCTGGTCGGGGCGATCATCGTCTTCGTCGGCGCGGCCGCGGCGGCCCTGACGATCCGGGACGCGACCCGCGGCCGGCCCGGGCTGGCGGCGGAGGCGCCCGCCTGAGCCGGGGAAGCGGCTCGTCGACGTACGGGTAGCCCCCCGGCGCGTCACCCGGTCAAGTGATGCGGTGAAGCGGGCTCCCGTCCCATGCTTGACGTGCATGGAGCAGCTCGTCGACGCAACGACGGACGCCGTCGCCGCCATCGCGCTCGGAGACCGCGTCCGCCAGCTCCGGATCGGGCGGGGGCTGACGCAGACGGACCTGGCCGGCGAGCGCTTCACCAAGGAGTACGTCAGCCAGATCGAGCGGGGCAAGACGCGGCCGACCGAGCAGACGCTGGGCTGGCTGGCCGAGCGGCTCGGGACGGACGCCGACTTCCTCCGCAGCGGCGTCTCCGCGACCGCGCGCGACCGCGACGAGGCCGTGATCGCCCGCGCCGAGGCCGCGATCGAGCGCCAGGATCACGAGACCGCGGTCGCCGAGCTCGCCGGCTGGGAGGAGGCGACGGAGGCCCAGCATCCGACCGTCGCCGTCCGCGGCCTGCTCGCGCTCGCCTGGGCGCGGATGCACCTCGGCGAGCTGCGGCCGGCGCTCGCCCTGCTCGGCCGGGCCCGCGAGCTGGCGGAGCGCCCGGACGGGAGCGACGTCGAGCGCGCGGAAGTCCTCTACCGCCTCGGCGTCTGCCGGTACAAGCTCTCGTCGATCACCACGGCGATCGGCCTGCTCACGCAGGCGCTCGAGCTGGCGCAGCGCTCGCCGATCCCCAGCGACCGGCTGCGTGCGCACGTCCTCGAGTGGCGCTCCCGCTGCTACCGGCGCCAGCGCGACTGGGAGGCGGCGCGCGAGGACGTGGAGCTCGCGCTCGAGCTGGCCGACGCGCTCGACGACGAGGAGACGCGGGCGCACGTGCTCTTCCAGGCCTCCCTGATCGCCGAGCGGAACGGCCAGTGGATCCTCGCCCGCTCGTACGCCGAGCAGGCGCGCGCGCTCTACGAGCAGATCGAGGACCGCGCGAACGTCGGCCGGCTGCTCAACAACCTCGGCGGCCTCAGCTTCCTGCTCGGCAACGCCGACCAGGCGAAGGGCTACCTGAAGGACGCCTTCCGGGTCGCGCTCGACGTCGGGTCGGACACCGACGCGGCGCACGCCGTCTCGTCGCTCGCGCAGGTGCACCTGCGGACGGGCGAGTCGGCCGTCGCCGAGGACCAGGCGCGCCGGGCGCTCGACCTGCTGGCCGGCCGCGAGGACCACCTCGACGAGATCGGCAACGCGCAGCTCGTGCTCGCCCGGTCGCTGCTCGACCAGGATCGCCTCGACGAGGCGGAGCGCTCGTTCCACGACGCCGAGACGACGCTCGCGCAGCTCTCGTCGGTCAGCCACCGCGCCGCGGCCTGGGTCGGGCTCGGCGACGTCGCGTCGCGTCGAGGCGACCAGGGAGAGGCCGCGCGCCTCTACCGCCGCGCGGCCGAGGCCCTGCAGGACTTCCGCTTCTGAGCGTTCGTGTGTGCCGCGTCGAAAGGGCCGAAAGGAGGTGTACGCCGTGAAGTCGAGGCTGAAGCTGATGAGCCCCATCGCCGTCCTCATGCTCCTCGCCACCACCGCGCTGTTCTTCGCGAAGATGAAGTGGGGCGGGGGCTTCCACGACGGTCGCTAGTCCGACCTGCAGGAGATGCAGGTGCTGCCGGCGAAGAGGCGGGTCCCCCACCGCCCTCGCCGGAGGCCTCCGATGGACGAACGCCCCTCGCTCCGCCCGCTCGCTCCCGTCCTCGCGGTGCTGCTCGCCGCGTGGCTCGTCGCGGCCGTGCTGATCGTCGTCGAGCTGAGCTGACGCCCTAGACTCGAGCGGTGCGCGCGGCCGCCCTGCTCACCGCCCTCGTCGCGCTCGCGCTCGTCGCCGGCTGCGGTGGCTCCGACCGTGGTGAGCCCGTGCCCGCGGCCCCTGCCGCGGCCCCTGCCGCCGCCCCACCGCCCGCGGCCCCCGCCGTGCCGGCGCCTCCCGGGGCCGCTCCCACTGGCGCTCCCGCGGAGCCGCCGCCCGCCGCCGGATCGCTCCAGGACCGGCTCGACGCGACGCCCGGACCGGACCTGCCGCTCGCGCTCGGCGTCGGCGACCTCGCCGTCGGCGAGAGCCGGCTGTCCTTCCAGCTGATCGACGACCAGGGCGAGCCGATCGAGGCGCCCGCCGCCCGCGTGCTCGTCGGGCGCGTCGACACGCTGGTCGGCCGCGTCGACGCCTCCTCGATCTCGTTCCGGCCGACGGCCGAGGCCGACGCCGCCCTCGTCCCGCTCGGCCGCGCGGCCGACGGCGTCGACGCCGGGTCGATCTACGTCGCGACCGTCCCCTTCGCCGAGGCGGGCGCCTACTGGGTGCTGCTCGAGCCGGCCGGGCTGGACGCCCAGGGCTACGCGGTCGTCGAGGTGGCCGAGGCGCCGCGCGCGCCCGCCGTCGGGACGCGGGCGATCGCCTCGGACACGCCGACCGTCGCCGACGCGCCGGCGGAGGCGATCTCGACGGCCCGGCCGGTGGACGCGGAGCTGCTGCAGGTGTCGGTCGCCGACGCGCTCGCGGCCGGGGAGCCGCTCGTCGTGGCCTTCGCGACGCCTCGGTTCTGCAAGACGCGAGCCTGCGGCCCGGTCGTCGAGGTCGTGCGCGCTGCCGCCCGGGAGCTGGCCGGCCGCGGCGTCCGCTTCGTCCACGTCGAGATCTACGAGCGGAACGACCCGGCGAACGGCGAGAACCGCTGGGTGCGCGAGTGGGGGCTCCCGAGCGAGCCGTGGGTGTTCGTGGTCGACGGGGAGGGCGTGATCCGGGCGCGCTTCGAGGGCGCCCTGGGCCTCGACGAGCTCGTGGCGGCCGTCCGGACCGTCGTCCCGGGCGGTTCCTGACGGGGCGCCGGGCCCGCGCTCGGGTACGCTCGCGCCATGCAGGACGCGCCCACCGGCCTCTCGGTGCTCGCGGTCGGGGGCGGTTGCGCCGCGAAGTTCCCCGCCCGCCGGCTGGAGGAGCTGCTGCGCGGCTTCGTCCCGGCCGAGTCCGAGAACCTGCTCGTCGGCCTCGCGCCGGCCGACGACGCGGCGGTGTACCGGCTCGACGACGACCGGGCGATCGTCTTCACCATCGACTTCTTCCCGCCGCTCGTCGACGACCCGAGGACCTTCGGCGCGATCGCCGCGACCAACGCGCTGAACGACGTGTTCGCGATGGGGGGCACGCCGCTGCTCGCGCTCTCGGTCGCCGCCTTCCCCGAGGAGCTCGAGAACGAGACCGTCGCCGCGGTGCTCGCCGGCGCGGACGCGAAGGTACGCGAGGCTGGCGCGATCCTCGCCGGCGGCCACACGATCCGCGACCACGAGGTGAAGTACGGCCTGGCCGTCGTCGGCACGGCGTCGCCCGACGCGATCTGGCGCAAGTCGACGGCGCGTCCCGGCGACGTGCTGCTGCTGACGAAGCCGCTCGGGACGGGGATCGTCCTCGGCGCGGTCAAGAAGGGCTTCCTCGGCGAGGCGGAGCAGGCGGCCGCGATCGCGTCGATGACGACGCTGAATCGCGACGCCGCCGACCTGATCCGGCCGAAGGAGCCGAACGCGGTCACGGACGTCACGGGCTTCGGGCTGTTCGGGCACGCGATGGAGATGGCCGAGCGCAGCGGCGTCGCGCTCGTGCTGGAGTCGACCTCGCTGCCGGCGCTCCCTGGCGCGCTCGAGGCGGCGCGCGCGGGGCTCCGCACCGGCGGCGACGTGCGCAACCGAGACTTCGTCGCCGGCCGCGTCACCGTCGGCCCGGGCGTTCCCGAGGAGCTCGACCTGCTGGGCCACGACCCGCAGACCGCCGGCGGCCTGCTCGTCTCCTCCCGGCCCGGCCCCGCCGTCGTGCTCGAGGCGGAGCTGCGCGCGCGCGGCCTGCCTGTCGCGCGGATCGGCCGGGTGGACGACGGGTCGGGCGTCGAGGTCCGCTGACGGGACGTACACTCGGAGGGCATGGTCGGGCCGCGGTCGCTCCGGGCGTGGGCACGTGACCTGGAGGTCTCTCCGGCGCGGTTCGGGCTCCTCGCCTGCTGGACGCTCGGCGTCCTCGCCGCGGTCGTCGTCAGCGGCGCCTTCGTCCGCCTGACCGCCTCCGGCCTCGGCTGCGAGAACTGGCCGCGCTGCGGCGACACCCCGTTCCCCGCGCTCGAGTACCACGCGGCGATCGAGTTCGGGAACCGCGTCGTCGCCCTGGTCGGGATCGTGCTCACCGTCGTCACCTGGTGGACGGCGCGCAAGGTGCCCGGGCTCCCGCGCTGGGTCTCGCGTGTCGGCCTCCTGGCGGCCGCCGGCACGATCGGCCAGATCCCGCTCGGCGGCGTGACCGTGCTGACCGACCTCCACCCGATCGCGGTGATGAGCCACTTCTTCCTCGCGCTGATCGTCGTCCTCGCGGCCGTCGTCGTCGCCGTCGAGGCCCGTCGCCTCGCCGCGGGCGAGGAGCCGGCGCAGCTCGACTCCGTGCCGCTGCGCCGCCTCGCGCAGCTGTCCGCGCTCCTGCTGCCGCTCCTGGCGCTGCTGATCGTGACCGGGTCGCTCGTGACCGCCGCGGGGCCGCACTCCGGCGGCTCCGACATCGCGCGGCTCGGGAACCTCGAGGACGCGATGTACGTCCACGTGCGCGTCAGCGGCGTCTTCGGGATCGCGTACCTGGGGCTCGTGCTCGGGCTGCTGCGCTACCGCGCGCTCGCGCGGCGGGAGACGGTCGCCTCGGTGGCGATCCTCGGCGTCCTCGTGGCGCAGATGGTCGTCGGCGAGGTGCAGTGGCGGAACGAGCTGCCCTGGGAGGTCGTCCTCGCGCACGTCGGCCTGTTCACGCTCGTCTTCGCCGGCTTCGCCTGGCTGTCGGCCCGCCTGGTGTGGACGACCGGCGTCCTGCGCCGCGGCCCGGCCGCGCTGCGCACGGCCCAGTGAGCGGCAGGCCCTGCGGCGGGGCGCCCGTGGCCGACGACTAGACTTCCGCCATCGCCGAGAGCCTCCGCATCGAGCGCCTGCCCGAGCTCAGGCGCCCCGTGGTCGTCGCCGCCTTCCGCGGCTGGAACGACGGCGCCCAGGCGGCGTCGCTCGCCGCGAGCTTCCTCGCGCGCACGTGGCACGCGACGCAGTTCGGGGACATCGACCCGGAGGAGTACTTCGACTTCCAGGCCGTGCGTCCGCACGTCAGCCTCGCGGACGGCCTGACCCGGCGGATCGACTGGCCCGAGAACACGTTCTACGCGGCGACCGCCCCGGGCACCGAGCGGGACGCCGTGCTGCTCCTGGGGATCGAGCCGAACCTCCGCTGGCGGACGTTCACCGAGACGATCGTCGGCCTCGTCCGTCGGCTCGACGCGGCCATGGTCGTGACGCTCGGGGCGCTCCTCGCGGACGTGCCGCACACCCGGCCGACCCCGGTGACCGGGACGGCGAGCGACCCCGAGCTGGTCGAGCGGCTCGGGCTGACGGCCTCGCGCTACGAGGGCCCGACCGGGATCGTCGGCGTCCTCCACGACGCGTGCCGGCAGGCGGGGCTGCCGTCGGCGAGCCTCTGGGCCGCCGTGCCGCACTACGCCTCGATGGCCGCGAGCCCGAAGGCGGCCCACGCGCTCTGCAAGCGCCTGGGCGAGCTGCTCGAGCTGTCGATCGACCTCTCCGAGCTGGAGCAGGCCGGCGCCTCGTACGAGCGCCAGGTCAGCGACGCGGTCGCGGCCGACGAGGACACCGCCGCGTACGTCCGGGAGCTCGAGCGCGCAGCGGACGTCGAGCTGCGCGAGGCCGACCTGCCGTCGGGCGACACGCTCGCCGCCGAGCTCACCCGCTTCCTCCGCGAGCACGAGGCCCGTCGCCGCGAGGAGGACGAGGCGGACGGCGACCTCCCGGGCTAGGGCCGCCCGCCGCTAGGCCGGCCGCTCGTCGGGCCCGCCGTCGGCTGGCGCGCCCGCGCCCTCCGGGACGGCCACCGCGCCGGGGCCCGCGCCGTTCGCGTCGGCGTCGTCGCTCGCCGCGGCCCGCGCGGCGCTCGAGCGCCGCCGGCGGGGCCGACGCGGCTTCGGCGCCGGCGCGCCCTCGTCCCCGCTCGCAGCCTTGCCCTTCGCGTCGCCCGCGTCCTCGACGAGCGCGCCCTCGGCCGGCTCGTCGACGAGGCCCTCGGCCTCCTCGCCGTCGCCGTCCTCGCCCCCGGCGCCGCCCGCCTCCGAGGCCGTCGCCGGCGCCGCGTCCGCGCCGCCCTTCTTCTTCCGCCGCCGCCGGCGCGACTTGGCCGGCGCCTGCTTGGGCTGGGGGAGGTTGTCCGCCAGCGCGTGCGCGACCTCGCCGATCGTGCCGAGCCGCTCCCGCGCGCGCTCGATCAGCTGCTGCGCGGTCGGCGTGTACCCCTCGGCGGAGGCGAGCAGCGCGACCGCGACGTGGATCGGCTGCTCGAGCGCGACGTTGACGAGCCGCGCGGTGTTCTCCTCGTGGCGGTGGCCGCGCGAGTTCGCGAGCGTGCCGAGCAGCCGCTTCGCGTCGGGCAGGTCAGCGCTCGCGCGCCGGTCCTGCAGCTTGCGCGTGACCTTCGCGAGCCGCCAGGTCCAGCGGGCCGCGATGTCCACGGGCACGTCGATCTTCGAGTCGCCGATCGCCCGCAGCAGGATCCGCACGCCCTGCAGGCGGTCCTTCTCCCAGACCGGCGACGAGGAGACGATCGAGACGAGGTCGTCGAAGTCCGAGCGGTGGACGGTCGTGCCGACGCGGTCGCCGAGGGCGGCGAGCCGCAGCCTGCGGTTCGGGTTCTCGGCCGCGCAGGCCATGAGGAACATCTCGCGGCACTCGCGGCTCGTCTTGGCGAGCTTCTCGGCGAACTGCTGGCGCTCGTCCAGGCGCAGCTGCCGCCCGGCGATCCTCGCCCACAGCTCCTGCTCGTCGAGCGCGAGCTTCGCCGGGTTGACTCGCTGCCACTCGCGTGCGATCACGGCCACGCGGCGGCGGGCGTCCGGCGTGACCGGGACGAGCCACGGGGCGGGCGAGAGCTTGCGCCGGGCGCGGCGCTGCATCCTGCGGCGCGGCGCCGGCGTGACCCGCGCGCCTGGCCGGTAGAAGTCCGCGTCGAGCAGCGAGTGGAGCGTCACGGTGCGCTCCGTGTGGGTCGCGCCGGGATCGACGAAGTCGACGATCAGGCCGGCCTCCTTGCGCGGCTGGATGCGCATGACGCGGCCGATCCGCTGCTGGTAGACGCGCTTGCTCGCCGTCGGCGCAAGGTGCATGCAGACGGTGGCGCGGGGCGAGTTCCACCCCTCGGCGAGGAGCTGCGCGTTGATCAGCACGTTGATCTCGCCGCGCTCGTACGCCGCGAGCGTCTCCGCGAGCTGGAGCGGCGGCGTCCGGCCGCTGACCGCCTCGGCCTTGATCCCGGCGGCGCGGAACTCGCGCGCGAGGTTGTACGCGTGCTCGACGCCCGCGGCGTAGACGATGCCCGGCGAGTCGCCGAACCGATCGCGGTAGAGGCTCGCGGCCGCCTGGTTGATCAGCTCGTGGTCGAGGACGCGGGCGAGCGCCTCCTGGTCGTAGTCGCCGCCGACGATCGGCACCGTCGAGACGGCCGCCGCGGGCGGGACGCGCAGGCAGCGCAGCGGTGCGATCAGGCCGCGCCGCGCGGCGTCCGAGAGGGGGAGGTCGTCGACCGACGCCGGGAACACGTCGGAGACCTGCTTCGCGATCAGCTCCTCGGTCGCCGTCATCCCGATGTAGATGGGCTCCGGGAAGCTGCGGATCGCGGCGCTCGTCTTCTCGCCGAGCGCCGTGTGCGCCTCGTCGCAGATGACGAGCTGGTACGCGGTGCGGCTGAGCGACCCGACGTGGCGGGCGAACCAGGCGTACGTCTGGATCGTGATCGGGTTCTGCCGCAGCGGCTCCATGCCCGCGACGATGGCCTCGACGATGCGGTCGCCGTAGCCCTCCGCGGACAGGTCGCGCCGGAACTGGTCGACGAGCAGGCGCCGGTGCGTGAGCACGAGGACGCCCATCGAGGCGGCCGACTCGACGAACCCCGCGGCGGCGACGGTCTTGCCCGAGGCGGTCGGGTGGCGGAAGCGGAAGCGCCGGGCGGCGCCGGGGTCGTCGCCGACGTCGTCGTCCTCGAGCTCCTCGTCCGCGCTGAACTCCTCCGGCTCGTGGTCCGGCTCCTCATCGTCGTCGTGTGGCTGGTGCTCCTCGGGCTCCGCCTCGACGCCGGCGGCGGGCGGGTCGGCCTCGTCCTCCTGGCGGGCGATCAGCTCCGTGAGCATCCCGGCGAGCGCGTCGATCTGGTGGCGGCGGAGCTCGGTGCCGGACGCCAGCTTCGGCTGCGGCTGGCTGAGGACGCGCTCGAGCCCGAGCATCAGCGCGAAGTCGACCCGCCAGTCGGCGGAGGGCATGCGCCGGCCCGCCTCCATCTCCGCGAGCGCGGCGTCGAGCGCCTTCCGCCGTGCCTTGCCCTCGGCGAGCGCCTCGGCCGGATCCTCGTCCGCGCGCAGGAAGGACTCCCCGACCCAGCTCGCGGCACGCGCGGCGGCGTCGATCAGCGCGTCGACGTCCTCCGACAAGGGGGAGAGGTTCCTGGTGGGTTCGTGCATGAAGCAGCGCTCCGCGCGCCGCATGAGCCGGGGCACGCGTACGACGGTCGATCCGCGCGCCACCCCTCGCGCCTAGCATACCCGATCCCACCGGCGGGCTCGGGTCGCGCACCTGGCGCGTCGCGCTACGCGAGCGGCCGGGCTGCGCGCTCCTGGACACCGAGCGCGCGCTTGAGCGAGGCGAGCGCGCCGTCGGTGTCGCCGAGCCGCTCGAGCAGAGAGGCGACGTGCTTGTGGGCGTCCAGTAGGTAGCGGGTCGCGGGCTGCTGCTCGAGCATCTCGACGGCGAGCTCGTAGATCTCGAGCGCACGCTCGGGCTGGCCGATCTCCTCGAGGATCTGGCCGAGCAGGACGTAGCCGCGGCCGGCGTCGACCGGGCGGGCCTCGCGCAGCCGGCCCGTCGCCCGCATCGTCAGCGAGGCCGCATCGTCGTGGCGCCCGAGGGCGGCGAGCGCACGCGCCTCCTCGATCTCGTAGTGCGCGAGGTCGCCGGGCATCGCGGTCGCCTCGATCAGCGGCCGCCCCTCGGCGAGCAGCGCCGCCGCCTCGTCTGCGCGGCCGGCATCGAGGTAGACGGTGGCGAGCAGCTGGTGGGCGTGCGCGATCCAGTAGGTGTCCTCGGTCAGGCGGAGCGTGTCGAGCGCCCGCTGTGCGTAGCGGGCGGACGCATCCGCCATGCCCTGCTCCCCGAGCAGCCGCGACTGCGACCAGTAGAGCCGCGCGCGCGTGTACGGGTCGGACGACTCCCGGCCGGCCTCGAGCGCCTCGGCGACGACGCGCTCGGCCTCGCCGAAGTCCCCGTTGTCCGTGAGCGCGTAGCCGAGCAGGCACGCGAAGCGCACGAGCTTCACCGGGTCGCCCTCGCCGCGGTAGCGCTCGACGCAGCGTCGGAAGGTCGCGATCGCGGCCGGCAGCTCGCCGCCCTGCGCGTACGCGCGGCCGAGGCTCTCCGCCAGGCCGGGCAGCTCCGCCGGGTCGCCGCCGGCGCGGTCGAGCGCCCGCTCGAAGTGCCGGATCGCCGTGTCCGCCGAGTCCTCCGCGAGCGCGACGTTCCCGAGCCCGATCAGCGCGTCGACGACGTCGGCCTGCTCGCCCGCCCGCTCGAGCGCGACGGTGTAGAGGTCGCGTGCCTGCTCGAGGTCGCCGAGGCGCAGCGCGATCTCGGCGTCGACCAGCATGGGGTGGCGCTCCGGCTCTGGCTCCGCGCCGCAGGCGAGGTAGTCGGCGTCCACGCCCAGGCGCGCGCCGAGCTCGCGCAGCAGCTGGAGGGACGGGATCCGCTCGCCCGCCTCGATCCGGGAGATGTAGCCGGGGGAGCAGCCCTCGAACGCGAGGGCCCGCTGGCTGATGCCCGCGCGCTCGCGTGCGAGGCGCAGGCGCGTGCCGACGGCCACGGGATCGTCGACGTGCGTTGACTTTTGTCTAGGCATCTGCCGTAAACTACCTTCCGAATCCCGGGCCCGGGGCTCGCTTCGTCAGTCGCATTTCGAACGACATGAGAAGGAGTCCCGGTTATGTCGAATACCGCTTCCTCCCCGTCCGCGGTCACCGTCGAGACCACCGCGGCGCGCGCCGGCCTGCCGTGGGGCCATCGGGCCCAGCGCGGGCTTCCCTGGGGTCACCAGCGGCGCGGGCTGCCGTGGGGCCACCAGCGTCATGGGCTTCCCTGGGGTCACTGATCTCACTCTACTGGAGTCCACCGACGATGACCCCAGCCGCGTGGGGGGGGCGCGCGGCCCGCGCTCGCCCCGCCTCGCGGTGACACGGGCGACCGTCGCGGAGCGCCGGAGCCCTTGTGTTTCCTCACCTCGCGCGTGCGGCTGGCCGGGTCGGAGCTGGCAGTCGACCTGGCCCGCCGCACGGCGGGGTCATCCGTTCCTCTAGTCCTTCGCGATCCGCGCGATGACCGCGACGAGCGTCCCCGGCCGCTTGGGCGCGTCCACGGCCGCGACCCCGTCGCGGGTGGCCGCCTTCGTCAGCCAGGTGAGTACAGGCAACATGTTGTTGACAAAAGTAGAGAGAAGGGCGCGCGCGCACCGTACCTGATCGGGCGCCCTCGACCTACGTCGTTTCGCGTGCGATCGATCCCCGTTCCGGGGGAGGGCGACGGGCTCGATCGCCGCTCGCGCGGGGCCCTGCGCCGCCCGGGGGCCCCGGGATCGCGCCCACGCGTTCGTCTACGCTGCCCGCGTGAGCGTCGACTGGGACGGCCTGATCGAGCGCCAGACGGCGCGCTACGTGGACGGGCTGACGACGCTGCCCGAGGACGCGGACGCGCGCCAGAAGCAGCTCGTGCGCGTCGCGAACGCGGCGCTCGGCTGCGGGCTCGCGCTGCTGATGACCGGGCGCGGGGTCGACGCGCGGCGATGGCTGCTCGACGCGGCCGTCCACTACCGCGAGAGCTGGGAGGACGCGCCCGCCGGCAGCTGGGGCCGCCTGATCGGCGCCGTGAAGATGCGGCTGATCGCTGAGGACGCGCGCGGGGTCGAGCTGGACGCGCGCTGGGCGATGCGCCAGGAGCCGGATCGGGCGGAGTCGCCGATCGGCCGCTACGCGGCGACGCTGGCGCTGCTCGCGCTCGGGGACGACGCGGCGGCGGCGCCGGTCGCCGACGGGCTGGTCGCCGACGGCGCCGAGCGATTCCCGGCCGACGTCGCCGAGGCGCTCGCGGGGCTCGCGCACGGCGACGCCGAGCGCTACGCGGCCGGCGTGCGCGGCGTCGTCGCCTCGTTCGAGCAGCGGGACGCGTACCTCGAGGACGTGCCGATCGCGGACACCGCGCTCGTGCTCGAGCTGCTCGCCGGGCCGCGCGGGCTCGCGCAGCGCCCGGCCTCGGCGCTGCTGCCGTCGGCCTAGGCGGCCCTAGCCGGCGACGCGGGCGATCGTCGCCGACGCGAGGCGGTCGAGGGCGCGCACGGAGAGCTCGAGGTGCTCCTCGCGCGTGTCCTCCTCCTTCGCGTGCGAGAGCCCGTTCAGGCTCTGGACGAAGAGCATCTCCGTCGGGATGCCGACCCGCGCCATCTCCGCGGCGTCGTGCAGCGGCCCGCTCGGCAGCCGGTGCGACGTGCCGGCGACCTCCGGATCGCCCGGTCGCAGAAGTCGATCAGCTCCGGGTCGAACGGGATCGGCTCGATGCGCCAGAGGGTCTCGTGCTCGACGGCGATCCGCTCCTCGCGCGCGATCCGGGACGCGACGTCCCGTGCATCCTGCAGCATCCGCGCGAGGACGTCGGCGTCGAGGTGGCGCTGGTCGAGGGAGATCTCGCAGACCCCGGCGACCGCGGTCGGGATGTTGGGGACGACCGTGACCCGGCCGGTCGTGCAGACGCCGCCGTGGCGCTTGCCGATCTCGCGCGCCTCGAGCGCGAACCGCGCCGCGCCGGCGAAGGCGTCGCGGCGATCCTCCATCGGGGTCGAGCCGGAGTGCGCTGCCTGGCCGATGAACCGGAGCATGTGGCGCTCGACGCCGACCGTCCCCAGCACCGCGCCGAGCGGCAGGTCGAGCCGCTCGAGCACCGGCCCCTGCTCGATGTGCAGCTCGAGGTAGGCGGCCGCGCTCGCGCGCTGGCGCTGCGCCTCGGGCGCCCGGTCGAGGTCGACCCCGTGCGCGGCGAGCGCGTCGGGGAGCGCGATCCCGTCGCGGTCGCGCAGCCCCCGGAGCGCGTTCACGTCGATCGTCCCTGAGACGCAGCTCGAGCCGAAAAGGCTCCGGCCGAACCGCGCGCCCTCCTCGTCCGCCCAGTCGACGAGCCGGACGGTTGCCGGCGGCGTCCCCTCGCCCGCGAGCCGGCGCAGCACCTCGAGCCCGGCCACCGTGTTCAGGCAGCCGTCGAGCCACCCGCCGTTCGGCACGGAGTCGAGGTGGCCGCCGATCAGGACGGCCCGCTCGGAGGCGCCGGCGAGCGTCGCCCAGAGGTTCCCGGCCTCGTCGGTCTCGACGTCGACCGGCAGCTCGGCGAGCTTCCCCGCGAGCCAGCTGCGGGCGCTCGCCCACGTGTCCGTCCAGCAGACGCGCTGGGCGCCGTGCTCGTCCCCGGTCAGCGAGCGCAGCTCGCGAAGCTCGGCGACGGTGCGGGCCGGGTCGAGGGACATGCGCGGCCACCTTAGTCGATTCGCTACAGTCCCGCCTCGTGGGACGTGGATCCATGCCTCTCGTGCGGTCGAAGAACGACCGGCAGCGGAAGAAGAAGCTCCGCGACAAGCGCAAGGCGCTCGCCAAGGGCGCCGCACGCAAGTCCGCGAAGTAGCGCCGCCCGGCTCGCCGACCGATCCGATCGCTGCCGTCGCCCGTGTCCGGGGCCGATGTGCGCAGCCTCCGAGCAGGAGCCCGTCACGCACCCCGGATCCAGACCCGGCGACGCGTCGTCGCGAGCTCCTCGTGGGTTACGGATATATCGTGCAGGCCTCGGGTGCGCGGGTGCCCAACCGATCCACGACGGGAGGAAGTCGATGCGGAGGAAGCTCGTTGCTACGGGGCTCGTGACCGGTCTGGTGGCGGCCTTCGGCGTCGTCGGGACGGCGGCCGCCGCTGACCCGCCGACGGTCGGCGTCACCGGCGTGACCCCGGGCAAGGCCCAGTTCGGGCTGTCGGTCTCGGTCGCGAACTTCAAGCTGCTCCCGAAGCAGATCGGCAAGAAGAAGAACGTCAAGGGCGGCGGGCACTACCACATCTTCCTCGGCGTCGTCGACGGCCCCACCGTCCAGTGCAACATCCCCGCCTCCTACACCACGAAGTGGGTCTACTCGGGCGCGTCGGGCAAGCCGACGGGCAAGACCGACAAGGGCGCGGCGAAGGCCGACACCTGGTACTGCATGAAGGTGCAGCTGGCGAACAACGACCACTCGCTGGTCAAGGTCGCGAGGAAGCCGGTCGAGGGCTACATCCTCTCGGCCGTTCGCCTCTCCAAGAGCTAGCGCCCCTCGGCGCCCGAGCGCCGCGCGCACTCGACGGGGCCCGGCGCACGCCGGGCCCCGTCGCGTTCACGGATGCCTACTTCGCGGCGCGGCGGCGGCCCTTGCGGGGCGAGCGCTGCGCGAAGTCGTCCGCCATCTCCTCGAGCGTCGCCCAGCGGACGCCGGGGTGCCGGCTGATGTGCTCGATCAGGCGCTCGAGCATCATCAGCACCTGCGGCCGACCGCTGACGTCCGGGTGGATCGTGATCGGGAAGACCGCGTAGTCCATCTCCCGGTAGACCCAGTCGAACTGGTCGCGCCAGATCTCCTCCAGGTGGCGCGGGTTGACGAAGCCGTGCGAGTTCGGCGACTTCTTGATGAACATCATCGGCGGCAGGTCGTCGAGGTACCAGCTCGCCGGGATCTCGATCAGGTCGGTCTCCTTGCCCCGCTTCAGGGGCACCATCCACTCCTCGGCCTGCAGGGAGTAGTCGATCGTCGTCCAGGAGTCCCCGACGCGCACGTAGTACGGCGTGAAGTCGTTGTGCATCAGGGAGTGGTCGTACTTGATCCCGTGCTTGAGCAGGAGCTCGTTCGTGACGGTCGAGAACTCCCACCACGGCGCGACGTAGCCACGGGGCCGCTTGCCCGACACCTGCTCGATCAGCTCGATGCAGCGGAGCAGGACCGTCTCCTCCTGCTCGGGCGTCATCGCGATCGGGTTCTCGTGCGAGTACCCGTGCATGCCGATCTCGTGGCCGGCGTCGACGACGAGCTTCGTCTGCTGCGGGAACGTCTCGACCGAGTGGCCCGGGATGAACCACGTCGTGCGGATCCCGTACTTCGCGAACAGGCTCACCAGCCGCGGCGTGCCGACCTCGCCCGCGAACAGGCCGCGGGAGATGTCGTCGGGCGAGTCCTCGCCGCCGTACGAGCCAAGCCAGCCTGCGACCGCGTCGACGTCGACGCCGAAGCCGACGAGGATCTCCTTCTTCGCCATCCGCGCTCCTTTCAGGATCGTCCGTCCGGCCAACGCTAGTCGGTGCGACCGCGATCCGCGTGCCTGGACGGGGGTGCGCGCCGATCGTCTATAAGGGAGGCATGTGCGTGCTGTGCGGCGCCCTGATGTCCGACCACTGGGCCGAGCAGTCCGGCGGCTACCGGGCGCGCAAGGCTCGCGTGAAGCTGATGAATCGCGTGCTCGGGCACTACGGCCTCTCCGTCGACGACTGGGCCGGCGCGGTCTACACCCTGCACGACCGCAAGGGCTCGTCCGTCGTCGTGCAGGACGTCGGATCCGTCTGGCAGGCGGCGGAGGGCCTCGCGGGCCGGCCGCTCGACCCGCTCGACGGCGACCTCGTCGCCTCGCTCGAGCGCGTGGCTGCCCGGTGACGCCGCGCAAGCACCCGGTCACGCTGCTCACGGGCTTCCTCGGCAGCGGCAAGACGACGCTGCTGCGCCGCCTGCTCGAGCACCCGGGGATGGGCGAGACGGCGGTGATCGTGAACGAGCTCGGCGAGGTGCCGCTCGACCACCACCTCGTGCGCGCCGTCGACGAGCGGACGGTCGTGCTCGCGAGCGGCTGCGTCTGCTGCACGATGCGCGGCGACCTCGCCGAGGAGCTGCGCGACCTGTTCTCGCGCCGGATCCGCTACGAGATCCCGGACTTCCACCGGGTCGTCGTCGAGACCACCGGCCTCGCCGACCCGGCGCCGGTGCTCTACACGCTCCTGACGGAGCCGGTCGTCCGCCACCACTTCGAGCTCGAGTGCGTCGTCACGACGGTCGACTCGGTGAACGGGCTCGACCAGCTCGAGCGCCAGCCGGAGTCGGTCAAGCAGGCCGCGGTCGCCGACCGGCTGGTCGTGACGAAGGCGGACATCGCCGCGCCCGAGGACGTCGAGGCGCTCGAGGGGCGGCTGCGCACGATCAATCCCGCCGCGGCGCTCCTGCGCGTCGAGTTCGGCGACGTCGACCCGGCGATCCTGCTCCGGGCCGCCGACCGCGACCCGCGCGAGCTCGACCTCGAGCCGCCCGCCCACACGGGCCACGTGCACGCGTTCTCGATCGAGCTCGACGAGGAGGTGGACTGGACCGCGTTCGGCGTCTGGTTGACGATGCTGCTCCAGAGCCGCGGCCAGGACGTCCTGCGCGTGAAGGGGCTCGTGAACACCGGCGGCGACGGGCCGCTGGTGCTGAACGGCGTCCAGCACGTGATCCATCCCCCCGAGCACCTGCCGGCCTGGCCGGACGCCGACCGGCGCTCGCGGCTCGTCTTCATCGCGCGCGGCGTCTCGCGCGAGGAGGTCGAGCGCTCGCTGCGCGCGTTCAACCGCGCGGCCGCGCTCGTCTGATCCCGCGGGCGGGCGGCGGCGTCAGTCGTCGTCCCGCCCGATCTCGTCGCGGAAGCCCCGCTTGCCCTCGCGCGCGGAGCGCGAGACCTTGGACCACCGCTTCGAGTTGAGCAGGAAGATGACCAGGATCGCGACGACGATCGCGAGGAAGATCAACGGCATGCCCCTGTTCTACCGCGCTCGGGGCCCCGTGCGCAACCGTACCGCCGGGTCGCCGATAACGGGGAGGTGCCCGCGTCCGCCCCGGAGCGTCGCGCGCCTGCCCCGCGCCTCGCCGCCCGCAGCGCCGTCCTCGCAGCCGTGCTGCTGCTCGTCGTCGCCGGCGCGGTCGTCTGGGCGACCCGTGCGCAGGGAGGCGACGACGCCCGCGCGCGGGCCGTCTCGGAGGGCGAGCTGGTGGCGCGGGCGCTCGCCGCGTCGGGCCTGACGACGTCCGACCTGACCGCGCCCGCGACGGGCGCCGCGCTCGCGCGCCTCGACGGCCTGCTGGCGCCGCTGCTCGACGGGGACGTCGTGCGCGTCGACCTGTGGCACGCCGGCGGGACGCTCTCGTACTCGACCGACCACGCGCGGATCGGCGCGGCGACGCCGTGGCCGGGCGAGCTCGAGCGAGCGCTGCGCGGCGCAGCCGTGGGCGCCGACGGGGCGATCCCCGCGCCCGGCCGGCCGGACGGGACGCTCGACGTGTCGCGGGGAACCGCCCCGCTCCGCCCGGCCGGCGAGGAGCGGACGATCGGCGCGGTCACGCTGCACCTGCGTCCGGGCGAGGGCGCGCCGGGCGTGGGCGCGATCGCACCGCCCCTCGTCGCCGCAGTCGCGCTCTGCCTGCTCGCGGCGGCCCTCCTCCTGCTCGCGCCGGCCCGCCGCGAGCGGCGGGCGCTCGCGGCGCGCGGCGAGCGGGCCGAGGCGCGGGCGGCGTCGCTCGAGCGGGAGCTGCGCGAGCGGGACGAGGCCGAGACGGCGCTGCGGGCGAGCGAGCGGCGCCTGCGGTCGCTGTTCGAGCGCGCGAACGACCTGATCGCGACCTTCGACCTCGAGGGCCGGGTCACCGACGTGAACGGCATGGCCGAGGCGTTCACGGGCTACCGGCGCGAGGAGCTGCTCGGCATGGTGTTCCTCGACCTCGTCGCGCCGGAGGACCGGCCGCGCGCCGCCTGGCAGCGAGAGCGGAAGCTCCGCGGGCTCGCCACGACGACGACCTACGAGCTCGAGATCGTGCGCAAGGACGGCTGTCGGCTCGCGATCGACATCTCGAGCTCGCGGCTCGACGAGGGCGGCTCCGCCGTCGGCTTCCAGGCGATCTGCCGCGACGTGAGCGAGCGACGCGAGCTGGAGAAGCAGCTCGGCCAGTCGCAGAAGATGGAGGCGGTCGGGCAGCTGGCCGGCGGCGTCGCGCACGACTTCAACAACCTGCTGACCGCGATCCGGGGCTACGCCGAGCTCCTCCTCGCCCGCCTCGACCGCGACGGTGCGCCGGACGGCCCGCGCCGGGACGCCGAGGAGATCATGCGCGCCGCCGAGCGCGCCTCCGGCCTGACGCGGCAGCTGCTCGCGTTCAGCCGGCGCGAGATCTCCCGCCGCGAGCCGGTCGACGTGAACGCGCTCGTGCGCGGGGTCGAGGGACTCCTGCGCCGGACGATCGGCGAGCAGATCGAGCTGACGACCGCGCTCGACGCGCCGCTCCCGTGCGTCGAGGCCGACCCGGGCCAGCTGGAGCAGGTCGTGCTCAACCTCGCCCTCAACGGCCGCGACGCGATGCCGGCGGGCGGGAAGCTCCTGCTCGAGACGCGGCTCGTCCACCTCGACGCGGAGTACGCGCGCCGGCACGCGGGGGTCGCGCCGGGGCCGTACGTCAGGATCGCCGTCTCCGACTCGGGCTCCGGCATGCCGGAGGAGGTCCGGGCGCGTGCGTTCGAGCCCTTCTTCACCACGAAGCCGCGCGGCCAGGGAACCGGGCTCGGGCTCGCGATCGTCTACGGGATCGTGCGCCGGGCGGGCGGCCATGTCTTCCTCTACTCGGAGCCCGGTCGCGGGACCTCCGCCAAGGTGCTCCTGCCCGCGAGCGCCGCCGCCGGGGCGATCCCGCGGCCGGCCCGGGAGCGGCTCGACCGGCGCGGCGGGACCGAGACGATCCTCGTCGTCGAGGACGAGCCGGCGGTGCTCGAGCTCTGCCGGCGCGTGCTCGGCGTGCTGGGGTACCGGGTGCTGACCGAGGCCAACGGGCGGGACGGCCTGCACCTGCTCCAGCAGGACGACGGCCGGATCGACCTCCTGCTCACCGACGTCGTCCTTCCCGAGCTGTCGGGACGCGAGCTCGTCGAGCGGGTCCGGGCGGCGCGGCCGGGACTACCCGTCGTCTTCATGTCCGGCTACACGGACGACGTCGTCGTCCGGATGGGCGTGCTCCAGGGGGACGTCCCGTTCCTGGAGAAGCCGTTCAGCGCCGACCGTCTGCTCGCCGTCGTGCGCGAGACGCTCGACGCGGCCCGCGCCGCCCCGGCCGCGTAGCGCCTCGCTACCGCGGAATCCCGGACTCGATCTCGCGGACGCGCTCGCCGTAGGCGCGTGCGATCGTCTCGCGCAGCGCGCGCGGGTCGTTGACCCCGGCGAAGCGGAACTCGAAGTCGTCCGTGCCGGCCGTGTCGAACTCGACGTCGCCGACGCGGAACATCCGCTGGAACGGGTTCTGGCTGTAGTTGACGTTCTGGACGCGGTCGATGTGCGCGGACTTCTCGACCCGGGAGAGGATCCCGCGGCGGATCATGATCCGGTGGCTGGTGACCGTGTAGAGCGTCTCGACGCGGCGGACCCAGCCGATCAGCAGGACGAGCCCGATCGCGGCGAGCGTGATCACGAGCCCGATCCACCAGGGCCAGTCGGCGTCCGAGACGCCGCGCACCACGAGCACGACGACGAGCGGGACGAGCGCCAGGATCGTCCACTTCGCGTAGAAGGCCATCATCGACCGCCACGACGGGCGACCGCGCCAGATCAGGTCCTCGCCTTGCATCAGGTCAGCCATGGCGCGGAATGTAGCACCGGCCCCGGCGCGCGGACGTCGCCCGTCCGGGCGACGCGCGGCCTCAGATCTGCAGGCCGGTGTAGCTCGTCAGCTTGTTCATCAGCCGCGTGAACTCGCCCGTGATCATCAGGATCCCGAACGTCACGAGCAGCGCCGACGAGATCAGGCTGACGAGCCGCCAGTGGCGCTTCAGCACGCGGACGAGCCCCAGCGCGCGCGTGAAGAAGAGCCCGAAGAGCAGGAACGGCAGGCCGAGCCCGAGCGAGTAGAACGCCAGCAGGATCGCGCCGTCGGTCGGCTCGCCCCCCTGGCCGAACGTGCCGGCGAGGGAGAGGATCGACGAGAGCGTCGGCCCGAGGCAGGGCTGCCACGCGATGGCGAAGACGACGCCGGTCGCGACGGAGACGAGCGGGCCGGTGCGCTCCCGGTTCACGTGGAGGCGCCGCTCCTGCGCGAGCACGCGGGGCAGGGGCAGGCCGGCGAACACGATCGCCGCGAGGATCAGGAAGGAGCCGCCGACGATCTCGAGCGTCCGCCGGTTCTCGAGCAGCGTGTTCCCGAACCAGGCCGCGCCGAAGCCGAGCAGGACGAACATGATCGTGAAGCCGAGGACGAAGCCCGCGGTCGAGAGCGCGACGCGGCGCGGCCGGGCGCCGAGCTGGTCGAAGCCGACGCCCGACACGAACGACAGGTAGCCGGGCACGAGCGGCAGGACGCTGGGCGAGACGAAGGAGACGAAGCCGGCGGCGAAGGCGACCGCGAGCCCGCCGACGCTGAGGCTGATCGGATCGGCGGCGAGGACGAGGGAGGCGAGGCTCACGAGCGCGTCGCCAGCCGCAGGCCCTCGTCGAAGTCCTCGCGCTCGCCGCCGCCGACCAGGGATGCGCGCACCTGGTGCTCGGCGTCGAGGAAGAAGCTCGTGGGCATCCCGATCAGCTGGAAGTCGCCGCCCAGCTGGCCGCGCGGGTCGGCCACGCTCGGGAAGGTGAAGCCGAGGGCGGCCTGCAGCGACCGGGCGTCGGCCTCGGAGTCCTGGTAGTTCACGCCGAGCACCTGCACCTCCGGGTGGGCCTCCGCGAAGGCCTCGAGCGCGGGCAGCTCCTCCCTGCACGGGCCGCACCAGGACGCCCAGAAGCTGATCACCACCGGCGTGCCCGCATAGTCGGCGAGCGAGACCTGCGCGCCCGTCGTCGGATCGGTGCCCGCGACCTGGGGCGCGGCGACCGGGCGCTCGAGCGCCTGCGGCGCGGGGCCCGAGCCCGACGCGTCGTCGCCGCCACCGCCGCACGCGGCGAGCGTCGGGACGAGGGCGAGCGCGACGAGCGCGAGGCTGGCACGGCGCCTGCGCGCTCCTCGACGTCTCTGCTCGAGCTCGGTCACGTGTCGCAGCACCGCCTCCCTCCGATGCTAGACGACGGCCCGCGAGCCCCGGAGGGGGCCCGGCCGGGCGGCTGCCGCGCGGCGGGTGCTACCGTCGGCGGAGGGGTCCGTCGCTGCGCCGTGTTGACCGGCGCGCGGCGCTGGCCGATCACGGGGAGGACATGCAGCCCGTGCGTGCAAGCGTTCCCGGATGAACGGCGCCGACGCGATCGTCCTCCTCTGGGTGGTGCTCTCGGCGCTCGCCGGCTTCCGGCGCGGCCTCCTCGCCCAGGTCTTCTCGCTCGGCGGGATCGTCGCCGGCGCCATCGCCGGCTCCCGGATCGCGCCGCACTTCCTCCCCGGCGGCGAGCAGTCGCCGTGGCTCGCGGTCGCCGGCCTGGTCGGCGGAATCGTCGGCGCGCTGCTGCTCCAGGTGCTCGCGTCGATGGCCGGGAACGTCGTCCGCACCGCGCTCGTGCACGGGCCGTTCCGCCTGCTCGACGCGACCGGGGGCGTCGTCCTCGGCGCGGCCGTCGGGCTCGCGATCGCCTGGCTCGTCGCGGTCGTCGCCCTGCAGCAGCCGGCGCTCGGGATGCGCCGGCACGTCCAGGGCTCGGAGGTGCTGTCGAGCCTCGTCTCGGCGATCCCGCCGAGCGCGGTGCTGAGGGCGCTCGGGAGCTTCGACCCGCTGCCCCTCCTCTCGGGGCTGCCCGACGCGAGCCTCGAGCCGCCCGACCGCAGCGTCCTCGAGAGCGCGGTCGCCTCGCGTGCGCGCCGCAGCGTGGTGAAGCTCGTCGGCGTCTCCTGCGGGCTCGGCGTCCAGGGCACCGGCTGGGTCGTGCGCCCCGGGATCGTCGCGACGAACGCGCACGTCGTCGCAGGACAGCGCTCGACGACGGTGCTCGTGCCCGCGGGCGAGGGAGGGAAGGCGAAGCGCCTCCGCGGCCGGCCGATCTACGTCGACAAGCTGAACGACGTCGCGCTCCTGCGCGTCCCGGGGATCGAGCCGCCCGCGCTCCGGCTCGCATCGCGCAACCCGCGCGGCGAGGAGGTCGTCCTGCTCGGCTACCCGCGCGGCGGGCCGCTCACCGCCGAGGCGGGGAAGGCCGGCTCGCCGACGAAGGTGGTCGCGCCGGACGCGTACGAGCAGAAGATGCACCTGCGCACGGTCGTGCCGCTGCGCGGCGAGATCGTCCCGGGCGACAGCGGCGGCCCGGTGATCGGCGCCGACGGGACGGTGCTCGGGATGGTCTTCGGCTCCACCCGCCGCGGCACGGGCGGGTACGCCGTGCCGCTCGGGCCGATCCGCGACGCGCTCGCCGCGAAGCACGGGCCGGTCGCCGCCGGGCCCTGCGCGGGCTAGCGTCCGCCCGCGGCTCAGTCCGAGAACGTCCGGTGCTCGACCTGGTCGCCGCGGGCGACGAGGAGCACCGAGACGAGCCCGGGCGGGAAGAGGCCGTGCTCGACGAGGCCGCAGGTGCCAGCCAGGCGCCCGGCGAGCGCGGCCAGCTCGCCGACCGGGCCGGTCCAGTCCGCGATCACGCCGCCGTCGGGGCTCGCCGGCGCGTCGCGGACGACGACGTGCTCCAGCCGGCGCAGCGTCGCCGCCAGGCCGAAGCGGAGCAGCTCGACGGGGACCGGCGGCTCGATCCGCTGCACGAGCTTGTCCGAGGAGGCGATGACGACGAAGCGGTCGGCGGCCGAGGCGACCACCTTCTCGCGCGTGTGCGCGCCGCCGCCGCCCTTGACGATCCAGCCGTCCGGGGCGACCTGGTCGGCGCCGTCGATCGCGAGGTCGAGGCGGTCGAGCTGCTCGAACGGCTCGACGGCGAGCCCGAGCTCGCGCGCGGCCTGCTCGGTCGCGGGCGAGGTCGCGACGCAGCGGATCGCGAGCCGCCGCGCCGCGAGCGCGGGCAGCAGGTGGGCGACCGTCGAGCCGGTCCCGAGGCCGACGAGCATCCCGTCGCGAACCAGCGCCGCTGCCGCCTCCGCAGCGGCCTGCTTCTCGTGCTCGGTCCGGTCGGTGTCGGTCACGGCGGCGGCGCCCGAAAGCCTAGTCGATCGGCTCCCCGGCCTCCTCCGGGGCCTCGCGGCCGCCGAGGTCGCGCACGTAGCGCAGCTCGCGCAGGTTCCGGCCCAGGTGCGCCTCGACCTTCGTCGCCCCCTCCGGCAGCCAGCCGGCGGCCTCGTAGACGCCGCGCGCCCGGGCGTTGTCGACGAGGACCCAGAGGGTCGCGCGCTCGAAGCCGGCCACCGCGAGCATCGTGTCCGCGGCCGAGAGGAGCGCCCGGCCGACGCCGGTCCGCCAGGCCGCCGGTGAGACGTAGAGCGCGAACAGCTCGCCCACGACGGCCGGGTCGGCGTCGGCGTCCCGGGAGGGCCCGATCGAGGCGAAGCCGACGACCCGGTCGTCCCGCTCGGCGACCAGCACGATCGTCCCCGGCCGCGGCCAGGTCAGGAGCTCGCTCCAGCGCGTGGCGCTCTCCTCGACGCCGAGCCCGGTCAGGGCCTCTGCCGGGAGCAGGCCGGCGTAGGCCACCTGCCACGCGCGCACGTGCACGCGCGCGATCCCCACGGCGTCGGCGGCGACCGCCTTGCGGACGACGACGCCGCTCATGGAGCGACCGCCGTCACGCGGATCGGGCCCTGCGGCGGATCGTCCAGCACCGCGCGCGCCGCCTCGTCGTCCGCGAGCGTCAGCCGCAGGAACGCGCCGAGCAGCGTCGCCGTCGCCTCGCGCATCGCGGGCTGCTGTCCGCCCGAGGGGCAGACGGTGCAGGCGAGGCCGCAGCCCGCCGGGTCGTCGTCGAGCAGGTCCGTGTGGCCCTGGCCCTCGAGCATGAGGTGCCAGGCGGGCGATCCCGCCGCGGCGGCGAAGGCGGCGTGCCCCCGGCCCTCCGGCGCGCAGGTCGAGGCGAGGCCGGCGCCGAGGACGAGCGTCGGGGCGTCGAGCCGGCCGCCGCCCTCGAGCACGGACGTGCCCCCGAAGGGCCCGCCGCCGTCGACCGGGTCGACGCCGGCAACGGCGCGGGCCACGGACGGGGTCGGCGCGCGCGACCCGCCCGGCGAGCGAGCCGCCGCGGGAGTGCCCCGCGAGCGCGAGCCGGTCGGCGTCCGCGTCGACCCCGGCGGCTCCGTCCAGCGCGTCGGGCAGCCAGGCCAGGACGGCGCGTGCCCGCTCCGCCTCCTCGTCGAGCGAGGGCTTGCCGAGCGGCAGGCCGCCCGGCTCGTAGAGCTGGGGCGCGACGACGACGATCCCCTGCGCGGCGACCCGGTCGAGCACGTCGCGGTACCAGGCGGCGGCGAGCAGGAAGCCGTGGAAGAAGACGGCGACCGGGTACGTCCCCGCCCCGGTCGGCGCGTGCACCTCGACCGGCCACGGGGCGCCCCGCTCCCCCTGGTCGAGGACGACGAGCCGCGTCGCGACGGGGCCCTCGTCCGCCGGGGGCGAGGCGCCCTCGCAGGCCGCGAGGGCGAGCGCGAGGCAGGCGAGGACGGGGAGGAGCAGCGCGCGGCGGAGCATTCGGCGACCCCGGCGAGTATGCGCCCCGATCCGGCGGGCGCGGCGAGGGAGCCGCCGGGGCGGCTTCCTCGCGCCGGGCCTCAGGCTGCGGGGAAGCGGTCGAGCCAGAAGCGCGCGATCTCGTCGCGCCGCGCCCACCAGCCGCCGCCGGCGCGGTTCACGTGGTCGACGAAGCGTGCGAGCGCGTCCGCGCGCGCGGGCCGGCCGAACAGCCGCGGGTGCGTCCCGACGGACATCATCCGCGCCGTTCCCGTGGTCTCCGCCTCGTGCTTCAGCCGCTCGAACGTCGCGACGGCGTCGTCGTGGAAGTCCTGGCCGGAGCCGTACCCCTGCGAGAGGACGAAGCGCACGTCGTTCAGGTCGAGCGTGTACGGGATCACCAGGTGCTGCTTGCCGAGCACCTCGACGTAGTACGGGAGGTCGTCGTTGTAGGCGTCCGAGTCGTACAGGAAGCCGCCCTCCTCGACGACGCAGCGGCGCGTGTGGACGGACGGGCCGTAGCGGCAGTACCAGCCGAGCGGGCGCTGGCCGCACGTCCGCTCGAAGGACGTGATCGCCTTGCGGATCGACTCGCGCTCCTCCTCGAGCGTCATCGCGAAGTGCTCGACCCAGCGGTAGCCGTGGCTGCACGGCTCGTGGCCGAGCTCGACGAGGCGCTTGCCGACCGCGGGGTTCTTCTCCAGCGCGACCGCGGTCGCGAAGAAGGTGGACGTCACGCCCCCCTCGGCGAAGATCCGCAGCAGCCGCCAGACGCCCGAGCGCGAGCCGTACTCGTAGATCGACTCGACCGTCATGTCGCGCTGGTCGCCGGGGAGCGCGTACTGGATCTCGGCGAGCATCTCGTTGCGCCCGTCGCCCATCGGGAGGGAGTACTCGGACCCCTCCTCGTAGTTGACGACGACGTTGATCGCGACGGCGGCGTCGCCGGGCCAGCGGAACTGCGGCGGGTGCTCGCCGTAGCCGACGAAGTCGCGGACGGGACCGTCCCCGAAGTCGTCCGTGTCGTTCAGGAAGTTCGGCATGGCGGGGTTATAGTCGGTTCCCGGTGGCGGTGACGCGTGCGATCCTCGAGGGGCGGTGGGCCCGGCTGCAGGCGGCGATGCGGGCCGACGGCCTCGACGCGCTGGTGGTCGGCGCGCGCGGCGTCATCCCGAGCTTCGGCTTCCTCGCCTACGTCAGCGGCTGGTGGCCGATGATCCGCACGGCGTACGCCGTCCTGCCAGCCGACGGCGAGCCGGTCGTGCTCTGCGCGAGCGAGGGCGACCGGGCGCCCTGCTCGAGCGCGGGCTGGTCGAGGACGTGCGCTCGAACGGCGAGTCGGACTGGCGCAGGACGGGGCCGCCGCTCGCGCAGTGCGTCGCCGAGGAGGCCGCCCGCCGGGGCGCGCGGCGCGTGGGCGTCGTCGGGCTCGGCGCGATCCTGCCCGTCGCCGACCACGCGACGCTCGTCCGCGAGCTGCCGGGGTCGAGCTCGTCGACGCGACCGCGCTCGCCCAGGGCGAAGGCGATCAAGGAGCCGCACGACGTCGCGGCGCTCCGCTCGGCGCTGGCGCTCGCGACCGAGGCGCTCGACGAGGCGCGCACCCTGCTCGCCCGGCCTCGCCGCGCAGGACGTCGTCGCCGAGCTCGAGCGCGTGCTGCGAGCCGGCAGGGCGACGGAGCTGCTCGTCTTCGTCGACAGCGGGCCGTACGTGGCGCGGCGGGTGACCTCGACGGTATTCGCGCCCGGCGACCTCGTCTCCGTGCTGATCGAGGTCGCGAACGAGGCCGGCGCCTGGGTCGAGCTGGGCCGGCTGCTCGCGCTCGGCGAGCTCCGGACGAGCGCGCCCGGCTGGCCGACGCGTGCCACGATGCCTTCGAGACGATCCGCGCACGCGCCGTCCCGGGCGCGACGGCGGGCGAGGTCGCCGCGACGCTCGACGACGTCGCGGCGGCGAGGGGCTCGGCACCGGCGTCAACCTCGGCCACGGGATCGGCGTCGACCACGACCTGCCCGGGCTCGTCCCTCCGACGGGACCGTGCTGGCCGCGGGTCACGTGCTGAGCGTGCACCCGAACCTGATCGACCACGACGTCGGCGCGGGCGCCGTCGTCGCCGACGCGCTGCTCGTCGGCGGGGCGGCCGGCGCGGAGCTCCTCTCGGGCGTGCCGCTGCGGCTCGAGACGCTCGGCTGATGGACGCGGCCGCGGTCGGGCTCCAGCGCTGGCTGCGGCGGCAGCTGCGCCAGCCGACGCCGCTGCGGGAGCGCCTCGAGGCCGCGATCGCGAACGACGACCCGGACGAGGCGCGCCGCGTCGTCGCGCGCTTCGCCGGGTTCTCGCCCGAGCAGCGCCGCCACGTCGAGCTGCTCGTCGACGCCTGGGCGGCGGAGCGCGGGAACCGGAAGGGCCTCGAGGAGGTCGAAGGGGCATGAAGGCGCTCGCAATCGGAGCCGTCGCCCTCGCCGGGATCGTCTCTGGCCTCGGCAGCTGCCAGGGTGGGCCGGACCCCGCCGCGCTCGCGGAGCTCGAGGACGCGCAGGCCCGCTGGGAGCAGGCCGACCTGCACGACTACCGGCTCCAGCTCCGCTTCCTCTGCTTCTGCCCGGAGGAGATCGTCGCGCCGGTGATCGTCACCGTCGAGGACGACGTCGTCACCGCCGTCGAGTGGGCGGAGCCCGAGCACCCCGAGGGCGACCCGCCACAGGAGCGCCCGACCGTCGACGGCCTGTTCGAGATCGCGGGCAACGCCATCCGGTCCGCGGACGGCGTCGGGGTGACGTACGACCCGCAGTACGGCTACCCGCTCAGCCTCTCGATCGACCCCGACGAGGACGTGAACGACGACGAGGGGAGCTACACGGCCGTGCTGCTCGGCCCGGAGGGCGCCGGCCCGACGGAGACCGAGCCGCCGAACGCCTGAGCCGTGCGCTCCGTGGTTGGACTCTCGCTGCTGGGCCTCGTGCTCGCGGCAGGTGGCCTGACCGGCTGTGGCGAGTCGGGGGAGCCCGGCGAGCGAGTCGCTGCTGCGCAGGCGCTCGCCGCTGCGCGCGAGCGGTGGGCGCGCAGCGGCAGCGAGACCTACACACTGCGGCAGGCGCGCTCGTGCTTCTGCACCCCGGAGGCGGTCGCTCCGGTCGTCGTCCGGGTCGAGGACGGGCGCCCCGTCGAGCTGCGGTGGTCCGACCCGACCACGCCGGGCGAGCCCCTCCCCCCGGACCTGCCGACGGTCGACGCGCTCTTCCGGGCAGTCGAGGACGGGATCGCCGACGCCTACGCGATCGTGGTCGAGTACGACCCGGCGCTCGGCTACCCGACCCGGCTGGCCCTCGACCCGGCGTACGAGATCAGCGACGAGGAGACGATGTACGTCTCGGAGATCCTCACGCTGACCGAGGCGGTGCGCGGCGATGTCACCGTCCCGGCCGGCGGTTGACTCGCGGCGACTATCCTCGCCGCGTGGCCTCGGCGCGGCTCGTCCTCTACGCCCACGGCAGCCCCGACCCGCGCTGGCGGGCGCCGTTCGAGCGGCTCGCCGGGGCGGTCGCGGCCGATGTCGGCGCGGACGCCGTCCGGCTCGCCTACATGGAGTCCGCGGCGCCGACGCTCGCCGAGGTCGGCGACGAGGCCGCGCGGGACGGCGTGACGGCGCTGCGCGTGCTGCCGCTCTTCCTCGCGAGCGGCGTCCACGTCCGCCGGGACGTCGAGGCGAAGGCCGCGGCGATCCGCGAGGCGCACCCCGGCCTCGCCGTCGAGCTGCTCCCGCCGGCCGGCGAGGACGCGCTCGTGCAGGACGCCCTGCGCGCCGTCGCCGTCCGCTCGCTGCTCGGCGCGTAGCGGCGCGGCAGCTACCCTCCTGCGGGGTGCCGACCAGGGACGACATCAGGAACGTCGCGATCATCGCGCACGTCGACCACGGGAAGACCACCCTGGTCGACGCGATGCTGTGGCAGTCGGGCGTCTTCCGCGAGAACCAGGACGTGAACGAGCGCGTGCTCGACGCGATGGACCTGGAGCGCGAGCGCGGGATCACGATCCTCGCGAAGAGCACGGCCGTCCGCTACCGCGGCGTCAAGGTGAACATCGTCGACACGCCGGGCCACGCGGACTTCGGCGGCGAGGTCGAGCGCGGCCTGACCATGGTCGACGGCGCGCTCCTGCTCGTCGACGCGAGCGAGGGGCCGCTGCCGCAGACGCGCTTCGTCCTGCGCAAGGCGCTCGAGGCGCACCTGCCGATCGTCCTCGTCGTGAACAAGATCGACCGGCCGGACGCGCGCATCCAGGAGGTCGTGAACGAGGTCTACGACCTGTTCCTCGACCTCGACGCCGACGAGTCGCAGATCGAGTTCCCGATCGTCTACACGAACGCGAAGGCCGGCACCGCGAGCCTCGACCCGGCGACGCCCGGCCAGGACCTGCGCCCGCTGCTCGACCTGCTCGTCGAGCACGTGCCGGCGCCGCGCTACGACGACGGCGCGCCGCTCCAGGCGCTCGTGACGAACCTCGACGCATCCCCCTACGTCGGCCGGCTCGGCATCTGCCGCGTCTGGAACGGGACGATCCGCCGCGGCCAGCAGGCCGCGTGGTGCCGGGCCGACGGGACGATCGAGCGCTTCAAGGTCACCGAGCTCTACGTCGCCGAGGGCCTCGACCGCGTCGACGTCGACGAGGCGAGCGCGGGCGAGATCATCGCCTTCGCCGGGCTGCCCGAGGTGACGATCGGCGAGACGATCGCCGACCCGGACGACCCGCGCCCGCTGCCCGTGATCAGCGTCGACGAGCCCTCGATCTCGATGACGATCGGGATCAACACGTCGCCGCTCTCGGGCACCGAGGGGGACAAGCTGACCGCCCGCCTCGTCAAGAGCCGGCTCGACCAGGAGCTCGTCGGCAACGTCTCGCTCCGCGTGCTCCCGACCGAGCGGCCGGACACGTGGGAGGTGCAGGGCCGCGGAGAGCTGCAGCTCGGCGTCCTCGTCGAGATCATGCGCCGCGAGGGCTTCGAGCTGACCGTCGGCAAGCCGCAGGTCGTCACGCGGGAGGTCGACGGGAAGGTGCACGAGCCGATGGAGCGGCTCTCGATCGACGTCCCGGAGGAGCACCTGGGCACCGTCACGCAGCTCCTCGCCGTCCGGAAGGGCCGGATGGAGCAGATGGTCAACCACGGCACCGGCTGGGTGCGGCTCGAGTACGTGGTTCCCGCGCGCGGGCTGATCGGCTTCCGCACGGAGTTCCTGACCGAGACGCGCGGCACCGGCATCCTCCACCACGTCTTCGAGGGCTACGCGCCCTGGGTCGGCGAGCTGCGCACGCGCCAGACGGGCGTCCTCGTCGCCGACCGCCGCGGCCTGACCACCGCCTACGCGCTGCTCTCGCTGCAGGAGCGCGGGCGGATGTTCGTCGGCCCCGGGATCGACGTCTACGAGGGGATGGTCGTCGGCGAGAACGCGCGCAGCGAGGACCTCGACGTCAACCCGACGCGCGAGAAGAAGCTGACGAACGTCCGCCGCTCGACCGGCGAGGAGCTCGTCCCGCTCGCGCCGCCGACGCTCCTCTCGCTCGACCAGGCGCTCGAGTTCATCCGGGACGACGAGTGCGTCGAGGTGACGCCCCGCTCGGTGCGGCTGCGCAAGGTCGTGCTCGGCGCGCAGGAGCGCCAGACGGCCGCGAGCCGCAAGGCCCGCGGTCTGGCGCCGGTCGCGCGCTAGCCGACCGGTATCCGATTCCCGGCGGGGACGGTCTCGAACGACCAGTCGTCGTCGGCACCTTTCAGGGCGAACACGTAGCAGACGAGCGCCACACTGTCCGGGGTGCCCGGGAGAGCGACCTCACGCTCCTCGCCCGGTGCCGCCATCGCGAGGATCCGCCCGGGCTGGTCGTTCGACCGGAGCTCGACCGTCTCGTCCGAGCTGTTGACGAGGTGGACGTGGACGCTGCCGTCCGGACGAGGAGGGGCGGTGGCACTTCCGTACCGCGTCTCAACCCCGGCCTCGCCCCCGAGGCAGGTGACCTGGAGGCTCGCGGTCGGGTCAGCCGCAGCGGAGGCCGCCGGGCCATGCCCGGTGCCACCGCCGCAGGCCGCCAGGCCGAGAGCGCACGCGATGGTCAGCCCGGCGCTCGCGGGGGCGCGCATGGGCCGATCGTACGCCTGCGCTCCCTCGCCCGCTAGCTCGCCGCGACCAGCCCGGGCTCGTCCGCCTGCTGGTCGGGGACGTACGTCTCGTACACGTAGACGGCCGCGGCGAGGTCGCCGAGGTGGTGCTCGACGAGCGGCTTCACGTCGGCCCAGTCGAGGCCGCCGACCCCGGTTGCGAGGCGCGGCAGCGCGATGCTCGCGTAGCCCTCCTTCTCGGCGTGCTGGCGCAGCGCGCGCAGGGCGTGGTTCACGTGCTCGACGGTCGCGCGGCCGGGCCGCGAGCCGTGGCCGAGGTCGCCCTCCTGCGTCAGCAGGTTGACGATCCGGACCCCGTGTCCGCCCCACGCCCAGAGGTCGCCGGGCTTCGCCCTGTGCGTGTTCGCCCAGTGCCGGTAGTCCTTGTGCATCGCCGGCCAGCGCTCCCGCAGCGCGCGTGCGAGCCCGCGGTCGAACGGGTCGTTCGGCGCGATGCCGTGCGCGATCGCCTCGGCGCGCGTCAGCAGGATGTCGCCGGAGACGGAATGGATCACGGGCCCTCCCTCGTCGTGGGCCGCTCACGCTACGGACGGCTGCACCAGCCCGAATCGGGGAGATCCCCGGCGGGCGATCCGTCCCCACCACGGAGCCCGGGTCGGTGTCCGCCCGCGGGGCCGCCGCCCGGGCAGGGATGATTCCCGCGCGAACCACGAGCGAGGGGGTGCCAGTGCACGACGACGAGCTGCGGAAGGGCCGGCTGACCATCGCCGGCCCGGCGAGGGAGCGGATCCGCCACGCCGACGCGGGGCTGCTCGCCCGGCCGGAGGACCCGGGCTTCGTCCACACCGACCCGTGGCGCGCGCTGCGCATCCTGGGCGAGTTCGTCGACGGCTTCGACATGCTCGCCCGCGTCGGCCTCGCCGTCTCCGTCTTCGGCTCGGCGCGGGTGCAGGACGGGCACCGGGACTACGCCGCCGCGGTCGAGGTGGGCAAGGGCCTCGTCCGGCGGGGCTTCGCGGTGATCACCGGCGGCGGCCCCGGGATCATGGAGGCGGCCAACCGCGGCGCGCACGAGGCGGGCGGGCTCTCGATCGGCTGCAACATCGAGCTGCCGCACGAGCAGGGGACGAACCCGTTCGTCAACCTCGCGATCGACTTCCGCTACTTCTTCGTGCGCAAGACGATGTTCGTGAAGTACTCGGAGGGCTTCGTCGTCTTCCCCGGCGGCTACGGGACGCTCGACGAGCTGTTCGAGGCGCTCGTCCTGATCCAGACGGGCAAGGTCTCGCGCTTCCCGGTCGTCCTCTACGGGGACGGCTACTGGACCGGGCTGGTCGAGTGGCTGAACGAGAAGGTCTGCGGCGACGGGATGGTCGACCCGGACGAGCTCGGGCTCTTCCACGTCTCCTCCGACCCGGACGAGATCTGCGAGCTCGTCACGACCGGCGCGCGATGACGGACACGCTGCGCTTCCGCTTCCTCGAGCAGGGCGGCCAGACCGTCGGGGACGTCGCCGGCGAGCTGGCCGCGTTCCTGGGGCGCGCCCGCCACGACGTCGCGATCGCGATCTACGACTTCCGCTTCGACCCGGACGGCGAGGGCCGGGTCGTCGCCGAGACGCTGCAGGGGCTGGCCCGGAGCGGCGTCCACGTGCGGATCTGCGACCACGACGACCGTGTCAAGAAGCGCGAGCACCGGCCGCCCGAGGTGACGCCGACGCCGCCGCCGCCGCCCGAGTACGTCGACTCGCTCGGCCTCGACGTGCGGCCCGTGACGGACTTCCTCGGCCTGATGCACGACAAGTTCGCCGTCGTCGACGGGACGCACGTCTGGACGGGCTCGCTCAACTGGACGGACGACGCCTTCACGCTGCAGGAGAACGCGATCTGCACGATCGAGTCGCGGGAGATCGCCGCGGAGTACACGCGTGTCTTCGAGGAGCTGTGGGACGGGCAGAAGGTCGAGGGCACCGGCGACTTCGAGCCGGCGAAGACCGAGCTCGTGCTCGACGGGCAGCGGGTCGTCGGGCGGCCGTTCTTCTGCCCCGGGCGCGGCCCCGAGATCGCGGGCCGCATCGCGTCGGCCGTTCGACGCGCGCGTCGACGCATCCTCGTCTGCTCGCCGGTGCTCACCTCGGGGCCGATCCTCGGCGCGCTCGCCGACGTGCTCGACCGGCCCGGCCTGACCGTCCGCGGGGTCGTCGACGGGACGCAGATGCGCTCGGTGCTGCGCCAGTGGGAGCGGGACGGGACGGGCGCGTGGAAGCCCGCCGCGTACGAGACGATCGCCGGGCAGGCCGGCTTCTCGCGCAAGCGGTCGATCCCGTGGGCGCCCGGGCGGCCCCACGACTACCTGCACGCGAAGATCGTGATCTGCGACGACGTGGCGTTCCTCGGCTCGTACAACCACTCGCGCTCGGGCGAGGAGAACGCCGAGAACGTGCTCGTGCTCGAGGGCGCCGCGGCGGCGGACCGGATCGCCGCGTTCGTCGAGGCGCAGATCGAGCGCTACCGGGACGACGGAGAGGAGCGGTGATGGGAGACGCGCTGCACGCGAGCTTCGGCGAGGTGGAGTGGAAGTCGGTCGAGGAGGTCTTCGGGGACGTGGGCTTCCACACGGAGCCCGGCGAGCAGGTCGCGGTGCTCCGGCACGACCCGGCGACGGGCGCGATCGCCTGCCTCGTCCGCCTGCCGCCCGGCTTCCGCGCGCCCGCGCCCGAGGTGCACGGGGTCGACCAGGAGGAGGTGCTGCTCGAGGGCGACCTCTGGCTCGGCGACGAGGAGCACCGCGCGCCGTCGTACCACTACTTCCCGGCCGGGACGCCGCACGGGCCGATCTCGTCGCGCGAGGGCTGCCTCGTCTACGTCTCGATGCCCGGGTCGGTGGACGTCGGCTACGGCGACGCGTGACCCCGCTGCAGCGCCGGGCCGACTAGGATCGCCGGGCCGCATCACGGACGTCGAGGAGGAGCCATGGAGACGAGCGAGCTGACCCTGCGCAACGGCCTGGTCGTGACGCCGTCGGGCGTGCTGCGCGGGGGGATCGCGGTGAGTGGCGGCGTGATCACGCACGTCGGCGCTGACGCGACGCTCCCACGCGGGGACGAGGACGTCGACGTGGGCGGCAAGGTGATCTTCCCCGGCGTGATCGACCCGCATTGCCACCTCGGCGTCGGCGACGGCCACGGACCCGAGAAGCTCGAGTCGGACTTCGTGACCGAGTCGAGGGACGCGGCCGCCGGCGGCATCACGACGCTGATCTCGACGACCGTGTTCGGCACCGAGTCGCGCGTCTGGGCCGTCGAGGACGGGATCCGCCGCGGCACGGGCAACTCCCAGGTCGACTTCCGCTTCAACGTCGTGATGACGCTGCGCGAGCACTGCGCGGAGGTCGCCGAGCTGACGCAGCGCCTCGGCTGCCGCTCGTTCAAGTTCTTCACGGGCTACAACGGCGCGCAGGCCGCGAGCTTCGGGATGCTCCCCGAGGGCGTCGTCTGGGACTTCTTCTGGGAGGCCTGCGAGGCCATCGCGGCCGGGCACCCGAGGGCGTTCCCGATGATCCACGCGGAGGAGCCGAACGCCCGCAACATGCTGAACGACCGCATGCGCACGACGGGCCGCACGGACTACCTCCAGTCCTGGCACGAGGCGAGCCCGAACATCCTCGAGCCGATCCAGATCTATCCGGCCGCGCTGATCGCGCACGAGCACGGCTGCCCGCTCTACGTCGTCCACGTCAGCGCCTGGGAGTCGGTCGAGCTGATCCGCGACTTCCACGCGCGCGGCTGGGACGTCGTGGGCGAGACGCTCGGCGCGTTCCTCTACTGGACGGCCGCCGAGGGCGACGCGAAGGGCCTCGGCGCGTACGGGAAGATCCAGCCGCCGATCCGCGGCCCGCGCGACCGCGACGAGCTCTGGCGCGGCGTCAACGACGGCACGATCACGCTGATCGGGACCGACTGCCAGCAGTACACGATCGAGTCGCAGCAGGGCGACTTCTGGGACGCCCGCGTGGGCCTCGGCCCGCTGATGGGGACGCTGCTCCCGTCCTGCGTCACCGCCGGCCTGAAGGCGGGCCGCTGCTCGCTCGACACGCTCGCCCGCACGCTCGCGGAGAACACCGCACGGCGCTTCGACCTCTATCCGCAGAAGGGCGTCCTCCAGGTCGGCTCGGACGCGGACGTCGTCGTCCTCGATCCGAACGCGTCGCGCCCGGCGAAGGCGAGCGAGCTGCACTCGATCTCCGGGTACACGATCTACGAGGACGAGGAGCTGTACGGCTGGCCGGAGCTCGTGTACGTGCGCGGCACCCTCGTCTCGAAGGACGGCGCGATCGTGTCCGAGAAGCCGATCGGGCGCTACGTGCCCGCGTAGCGCTCGCGCGCGACGGCCGAGTAGCCCTCGGTCGCCGCCCGCTCGACCGCGTCGCCGAACGAGCCCCCGAGGTTCGCGGCGGCGCGGTCGGCGTTCCAGGCGATCCCGGCGACGCAGCGGTCGGCGAAGAGCCGCACGGCCTCGCCCGAGCGGCGCAGCGCCGGCAGCAGGCTCGTCGTGATCGCCGGCTCCCAGACGTTCAGCTCCTGCTCGCCCGCGGCGACCGCGCACTCGACCACGGTCGCGGCCCCCCGCGCCTCGAAGCTCGCGAGCATCACCAGCTCGGGCATGACCGGGTTGACCTTGCCGGGCATGATCGACGAGCCGGCCTGGACCGCGGGCAGCCGCAGCTCCCCGATCCCGCCGACCGGGCCGGAGGAGAGGAAGCGCAGGTCGTTCGCGAGCTTCGCGACGACGAGCATCGCCCGGACGAGGTCGGAGGCGACGCGGACGTACGGGTCGAGGTGCTGCAGCCCGTCGAAGAGGTCGGCGTCCGCGTTCACCGGGAGCCCCGACTCCTCGGCGAGCGCGCGCACCACGTGCTGGCGGTAGCCGGCCGGGGCGCCGATCCCCGTGCCGATCGCGGTCGCGCCGATCGGCACCGCGAGCAGCTCGTCGAGCGAGCAGCGCAGGTCGCCGCCCGTGCGGGCGAGCGCGCTCGCCGAGGCGAGCAGGCCGTCGGCGGCGCGCAGCGGCACCGCGTCCTGGATGCACGTGCGGCCGATCCGGACGAGCTCGCCCGCCTCCCCGGCCTTCGCGCGGAGCGTCGCCTCGAGGTGCGCGAGGTCGTCGACCGTCCGCAGCCCGAGCGAGACGGCGGCGAGCGCGAGCGCGGTCGGGATCGCGTCGTTCGTCGACTGCGAGCGGTTGACGTGGTCGTTCGGGTGGACGCGGTCGTAGGCGCCGCGCTCGCCGCCGAGCAGCTCGGACGCGCGGTTCGCGAGCACCTCGTTCGCGTTCATGTTCAGCGTCGTGTAGCCGCCGCCCTGGAGCAGCGTCACCGGGAAGTGGTCGTGCCAGCGGCCCTCGACCAGCTCGTGCGCGGCCTCGACGATCGCGGCGGCGACGTCCCGGGGGATGACGCCGAGCTCCGCGTTCGCCCGGGCTGCGGCCGCCTTCGTCCACGCGAGCGCGAGGATCACCGCGGGCTCGTCGCGCGTCACGGGGCCGCCGATCGGGAAGTTGCCGAGGCCCCGCTGCGTGTGGACGCCCCAGAGCGCGTCGGCCGGGACCTCGACCTCGCCGAGGGCGTCGTGCTCTGCGCGCGTGAGGGAGGCCTCGCTCACAGCTCCTGCCCCAGCGGGCGGATCAGGATCTCGCTCACGTCGACGTGCGCGGGCTGGCCGACCGCGTAGAGGACGGCGCGCGCGACGTCGTCCGCCTGCAGTGCGACCGACGGCCGACTCGAGAAGAACGGCGTGTCGACCGCGCCCGGCTCGATCAGGGTCACGCGGACGCCCGAGCCGGCGACCTCGCGGCGCAGCGACTCGCCCATCCCCGTCACCGCCCACTTCGTCGCCGAGTAGACGGAGCCCGGGACGGCGACGCGGCCGGCGACCGAGCCGGTCAGGAGCACGTGCCCGCGCGACTCGCGCAGCGCCGGCAGCGTCGCGCGGATCGTCAGCGCGCAGCCGAGCACGTTCGTGAGGATCATCGAGCGCCAGTGCTCGGGCGACTCCTCGAGGAAGCCCCGCCTCGCGCCGAAGCCGGCGTTCGCGAAGACGACGTCCAGCCGGCCGAACGCGGCCAGGGCGGCCGTGACCATGGCCTCCTGGTCGGCCCACTCCGGTCACGTCGCAGCGCACCGCGAGCGCGCGCTCCGGCCGCCGAGCTCCTGCGCGAGGGCCTCGAGCGTCCGTCGAGCGGGCCGGCGAGGACGAGCCGGTGGCCTGCCGCCGCGGCGGCGCGCGCGGTCGCGGCGCCGATCCTGCTCGAGGCGCCCGTGATCAGGAAGACGGGGTCGGCCACGCGCGGAGCCTAGTCGATCCGTGACGCGCGGCCGTGCCGTGCCCGCGCCCTGCTAGCGTCGCCGCATGGCGATCCCCGACCCCACCCCCGTCGATCCCGCTGGCGCGGCTGCGCGCCTGGCTCGCCGTCCGGCCCGAGATGGCCGGGCTCCTCCCGGGCCGGCCGCTCGCGATCCGCGAGCGCGTCGAGCGCGCGCTCGACGCGCCGGTGGGCGTCGTCGGAGAGCTCGACCGGGTGCGCGCGATGGAGGTGCGACCCGACCTCGGGCATCGCGTCGCGGTCGACTGGGTCGCCTTCGGCTTCCCCGGGCTGCCCTTCTACGACGCCCACGTCGGCTGCGTCTTCGAGACGGCCGGCTGGCCCGTTCGCGTCCACGTCGGCCTGCACCTGCGGGCGCACCTGGCGGGTCGGTTGGCGGGTGCGCTCGACGCGGTCGACTGGTCCGCGGCCGTCGGGCGCGAGCCCGAGCGGGACGTCGTCGAGGCCGTCGGCGAGCACCGTCTGCGCGACCCGCGGCGGGAGCTCGACCTCGCGGATCCGGCGGCCGAGGCCGACCGGCTGGCGGCGCGCGCCGTCGCGTACTGGACGATCGCCCGTCCGCTCCTCGCCGCCTGACCCGGCGGCGTCCGCGACCCCGCTGACTACCATTCGTGGAGGCCAGACCTCGCCCTGCCGATGACGCGGGGGAGAGGCGCCGCCTCCGTCCCCGTCATGACCCCACGAGAGACGCTCAGCCAGATCGCGGCGCGCCGCATCCTCGTGCTCGACGGCGCGATGGGGACGATGATCCAGCGGGAGTCGCTGACCGAGGCCGACTTCCGCGGGACACGCTTCGCCGACCACCCGGGCGACCTCAAGGGCGACAACGACCTCCTCTGCCTGACGCGTCCGGACGTGATCGAGGCGATCCACGACTGCTACCTCGAGGCCGGCGCGGACATCGTCTCGACGAACACCTTCAACGGCACGTCGATCGCGCAGGGCGAGTACGGCCTCGGGCACGTCGCGGAGGAGCTGAACCGCGAGGCGGCACGGATCGCGCGGCGCGCCTGCGACGCCTGGACGGCACGGACGCCCGACCGGCCCCGCTTCGTCGCCGGTGCGATCGGCCCGACGAACCGCACGCTCTCGCTCTCGCCCGACGTGAACGACCCGGCCTTCCGCGCGGTCACCTTCGACGAGGTGCACGCGGCCTACGTCGAGCAGGTGCGCGGCCTCGTGGACGGCGGCGCCGACCTGCTGCTCGTCGAGACGATCTTCGACACGCTGAACGGCAAGGCGGCGCTGATGGCCTGCCGCGACGTGCTCGAGGAGCGCGGGCTCGACCTGCCGCTCGTCCTGTCGGTGACGATCGTCGACCGCAGCGGGCGCAACCTCTCCGGGCAGACCGTCGACGCGTTCTGGGTCTCCGTGATGCACGCCGACCCCTGGGCCGTCGGGATCAACTGCTCGCTCGGCGCGACCGAGATCCGCCAGTACCTCGCCGAGCTGTCGCGGGTCGCGACGACCCTCGTCTCGTGCCACCCCAACGCGGGCCTGCCGAACGCCTTCGGCGGCTACGACGAGGACCCGCCGACGACGAGCGCGCTGCTCGGCGCGTTCGCCGAGGACGGGCTGCTGAACCTCGTCGGCGGCTGCTGCGGCACGACGCCGGAGCACGTCGGCGCGATCGCGGCCGCGGTCGAGGGCAAGGCGCCGCGCCGCCTCCCCGAGGTGCCGCGCCGGCCGACCTTCTCCGGCCTCGAGACGTTCTCGATCCAGCCGGAGTCGACCTTCGTGATGGTCGGGGAGCGGACGAACGTCACCGGCTCCAAGCGCTTCCGCGACCTGATCGAGGCGGACGACTACCAGACCGCACTCGAGGTCGCGCTCGACCAGGTGCGCGGCGGGGCGAACGTCCTCGACGTGAACATGGACGAGGGCATGCTCGACTCCGAGCAGGCGATGACGACCTTCCTCAACCTGATCGCGGGCGAGCCGGAGATCGCGCGCCTGCCGATCATGATCGACAGCTCGAAGTGGTCGGTCATCCAGGCCGGCCTGCGCTGCCTGCAGGGAAAGGGGATCGTCAACTCGATCTCGCTCAAGGAGGGCGAGGACGACTTCCTCGCCAAGGCGCGCGAGATCCGTCGCTTCGGCGCGGGCGTCGTCGTCATGGCGTTCGACGAGCAGGGCCAGGCGGAGACCGTCGAGCGGAAGGTCGAGATCTGCGAGCGCGCCTACCGGCTGCTCGTGGACGAGGCCGGATTCGACCCGACCGACCTGATCTTCGACCCGAACATCCTCGCGGTCGCGACCGGGATCGAGGAGCACGACGGCTTCGCGAAGGCGTTCGTCGACGCGATCCCACGGATCCTCGAGCGCTGCCCGGGCGCCTCGATCTCGGGCGGCGTCTCGAACCTCTCGTTCTCGTTCCGTGGCAACGACGTCGTCCGCGAGGCGATGCACTCGGTGTTCCTCTACCACGCGATCCACGCCGGGATGACGATGGGCATCGTCAACGCGGGCCAGCTCGCGGTCTACGAGGACATCCCCGAGGAGCTGCGCGAGCACGTCGAGGACGTCGTGCTCGCCCGCCGCCCCGACGCGACGGAGCGGCTCGTCGCGCTTGCCGAGAGCGTCCGCGGCGAGGGGGCGAGGCGCGAGCACGACCTGGCCTGGCGCGAGCAGCCGGGCGAGCAGCGGCTCGCGCACGCCCTCGTCCACGGCGTCGTCGACTTCATCGAGGACGACGCCGAGGAGGCGCGCCAGCGGTACGGGCGCCCGCTCGACGTGATCGAGGGCCCGCTGATGGACGGGATGAAGATCGTCGGCGACCTGTTCGGCGACGGCCGCATGTTCCTGCCGCAGGTGGTCAAGAGCGCGCGCGCGATGAAGCGCGCGGTCGCCTACCTGGAGCCGTTCATGGAGGAGGAGAAGGGCGAGGCGCAGTCGCAGGGAACGGTCGTGCTCGCGACGGTCAAGGGCGACGTGCACGACATCGGCAAGAACATCGTCGGCGTCGTCCTCGGCTGCAACAGCTACGAGGTCGTCGACCTCGGCGTCATGGTCCCCGCCGACCGGATCCTCGACACGGCGATCGAGCGCGGCGCGGACGTCGTCGGCCTCTCCGGGCTGATCACGCCCTCGCTCGACGAGATGGTCCACGTCGCGGAGGAGATGACCCGCCGCGGGCTGGAGCTGCCGCTCCTGATCGGCGGCGCGACCACGTCGCGCCAGCACACGGCGGTGAAGATCGCGCCCGCGTACGAGGGCCCGGTCGTTCACGTCCTCGACGCCTCGCGCGTCGTCGGCGTCGTCTCCAGCCTGCTCGACGGCGACCGCCGCGCGGCGCTCGACGAGGAGAACCGCGCCGACCAGGAGCGGCTGCGCGAGCAGCACGGCGGCCGGCGCGCGAAGGACCTGCTCCCGTACGAGGACGCGGTCGCGAACCGGCTCGAGCTCGACCTCGCGTCGGTGCCGCCGGCCCCCTCGTTCACGGGCACGCGCGTCGTCGAGCCGCGCCTCGACGACCTCGTCCGCTACGTCGACTGGACGTTCTTCTTCTCCGCCTGGGAGCTGAAGGGCAAGTTCCCGCGCATCCTCGACGACCCGGAGAAGGGCGCGGCGGCGCGGCAGCTCTACCAGGACGGGCTCGCGCTGCTCGACCGGATCCTCGCGAGCGGCGCGCTCCAGGCGCAGGGCGTCTACGGCTTCTGGCCCGCGGCGTCCGAGGGCGACGACGTCGTCCTCTTCGGCGATGGCGCGCGGGCGGAGGAGGTGGCGCGCCTCCACTTCCTGCGCCAGCAGACGATGCAGCCGGACGCCCGGCCCAACCTCTCCCTCGCCGACCTGGTCGCGCCCGCGGCGAGCGGCGTCCCCGACCACGTGGGCGCGTTCGCGGCGACGATCCTCGGCGCCGACGAGCTCGCCGCCCGCTACGAGGCCGAGCACGACGACTACCACGCGATCATGGTCAAGGCGCTCGCCGACCGGCTCGCCGAGGCGTTCGCCGAGTGGCTGCACGAGCGGGCCCGGGCGGACTGGGGGATCGAGCCGCGCGGCCGCTGGACGCCCGAGGAGCTGCTCGGCGAGCTTCTGTACCCCGGCATCCGCCCGGCGTTCGGCTACCCGGCCTGTCCCGACCACTGGAGAAGCGGACGCTGTTCCGCCTGCTCGACGCCGAGCGCGTCGGCGTGTCGCTCACGGAGTCGTGCGCGATGGCGCCGGCCGCGAGCGTCAGCGGCGTCTACCTCGGCCACCCGGCCTCCCGGTACTTCGGCGTCGGCCGGATCGGGCGCGATCAGCTCGCCGCCTACGCGGCCCGCAAGGGCATCGCGGTCGACGAGGCCGAGCGCTGGCTCGCGCCGAGCCTCTGATCCCCCGAACGGGGTCGCCCTCGACCCTCGGTCGGCCCTCGTTCGGGTGGTCCGTGCGGCGATTCCCCCACCCGAGGGAGGCGCGCCTCACCCCGGCGTGGCTCCCTCAGATGCGTGAGGGAGCCGAGAACCCGGGTGATGGTCGGGACGAGCGAGCGGAGCCTGCGTGCGCGCCTGTGCGCGCGGGTCGGCGGCCGCGAGGACGGCGTCGCGCTCCTCGTCGCGGTCGGCGTGCTCGCCGTGCTGCTGGTCGTGGCCGGGCTCGCGATCGGCTACTCGCAGGAGAACGCGCAGATGTCGACGTTCAGCCAGCGCTCGAGCCGCGCGCAGAACCTCGCCGAGGCGGGCGTCAACCGCGCGATGGCGATCATCTCGAACCCCGGCTCGAACCTCACCAGCCCGACGCTGCTGAGCCAGCGCACGGAGACGATCGACGGGGGCACGGTCGTCTGGTCGGGCGCCTACGACGCGACCTATGCGCGCTGGACGATCACCTCGACCGGCGCCGTCGAGAACCCGACGGGCGCCGCCGACGTGACGCGGGTCGCGACGGCGAAGGTGTGGGTCGCGAACACGGTCTTCACCTCCACGCGCCCGACCGGCGACGGCACGTCGGACCGCGAGATCTGGGTGATGAACCTCGACGGCACCGGCGCCTACCCGCTGACCGCGAACACGTGGGAGGACGGCGACGCGTTCTGGTCGCCGGACACCGGCACGTTCACCTACGAGACGGAGAAGGACTCCGACGCGCTCTCGGGCGCGGGCCTGGGCTACGGGCCGACCGCGTCCGGCTCGACGAACCGCGACATCTACTCGATGCGCGTGGACGGCTCGCACAACACGCGCCTGACGACGAACGCCGGCGTTGTGAACTGGGCCGGCAGCTCGGCGGACGAGGACCCGCAGTGGGGCCCGAACGGGAAGATCGTCTTCGACAGCCTCCGCAACGGCCATACGAACTCGGCGCCGCCTGGCGACGCGTCGAACGTCTACCAGGGCAACTGGGACGTCTACGTGATGAACGCGGACGGGACGAACCAGCAGAACCTGACGCCCTGCGTGCCCGACAACCCGGCGACGACCGGCACGAACGAGGCGAACTTCTGGACGAAGACGGCCACCCCGACGAAGTGCTCCGACGACCAGGAGCCCGCCTACGGGCCGGGCGGCCAGGTCTGCATCCAGACCGCGAAGAACGGCGACGCCGATCTCGCCGTCGTGACGCTGACGGTCGACGGGAGCGGGAACGTCACGTCCAGCTCGCCCTCCATCGTCGCGGGCGGCGCGAACGAGCAGCGCGAGTGCGACTGGTCGCCGGACGGCTCGAAGATCGCCTTCATGGAGAACGTGGGCGGCGGCGACTACGAGGTCATGGTGATCAACGCCGACGGGACGGGCAAGACGCAGATCACGAACAACTCGGTCAACGACGAGCACCCGGGCTGGACGCCCGACGGTCGCATCGTCTTCAACTCGTCGATCAAGACGGGCGCCGACAACTCGAACAACGCGGACGGCGGCGAGGAGATGTTCATCATGAACGCCGACGGGACGGGCATCCACCAGCTCTCCGTGACCGGCGCCGGCGTCGAGAACCGCTTCCCGGACGTCCGCGGGATGTTCGTGCCGTACGACTACACGTCGTAGCGGCGCGCACGGCCCCGGATCGGGCCGGCAAGGGTGTACGGTGGGCGCATGCGGAGGCTCCCACCGCTCGTCGCCGCCCTCGTCGTGGCGCTCGCGCTCGCCGCCTGCGGCGGCGGGGGCGACCAGGGGCCGGTCGAGGTGGGCGCCGACGCAGCAGGCTCCTCCGTCCGGCTCGACGTCGGCCAGGAGCTGCGGATCGCGCTCGGCTCGAACCCCAGCACCGGCTACGCCTGGGCCGAGGTGGCGCCGGCCGACGAGGCCGTCCTCGAGCTCGTCTCCGACGCGTTCGTCGAGGGCGGCTCGGACGCGGTCGGCGCGCCCGGCACGCAGGTCCTGACCTACCGCGCCGTCGGACAGGGCCAGGCGACCGTCTCGCTCGCGTACCTGCGCTCGTTCGAGGAGAACAGCACGATCGACGAGTTCTCGCTCTCGGTCGAGGTCGAGTAGCGCCTAGGATCCCGCGCATGCAGGTCCTCGTGATCGGGAGCGCGCTGCGCGAGGTGTGCGGCGACCAGGCCGCCCTCGGCCTCGCGTTCGTCGAGGAGGTGCGGACGGCGCCGCGCTACCGGCTCTGGATGCTCGACGGCCGCTTCGCGGCGCTCGTCGAGGCCGACGAGGGCGGCATCGCGGTGCCCGGCGAGCTCGTCGAGGTCGACGACGCCACGTGGACGCGCATCCTCGAGGACGAGCCCGAGGGGATCCACATCGGCGACGTCCGGCTCGAGGACGGTCGGACGGCCCCGGCCGCGCTCGGCGATCCGGCCGTGCTCGCGGAGCGCGGCACCGAGATCACGTCGCACGGCGGCTTCGCCGCCTGGTGGCGCGCCACGCGCGACGCCTGAGCGAGCGGCGCCAACCGCGCGGGCGGCCGGTGGGCCGTCCGTATCCTGTCCGCGATGAGCGCCAACGAGTACGTCTACACGATGTACCGGGTCGACAAGTTCTACGGCCCGGACAGGCAGGTCCTCTCGAACATCTCCCTCTCGTTCCTGCCGGGGGCGAAGATCGGCGTCCTCGGCCCGAACGGGGCCGGCAAGTCCACCGTGCTGCGGATCATGGCCGGGCTCGAGGAGCCGTCCTCCGGCCAGGCCGAGCTCGCGCCCGGCGCGACCGTCGGCCTCCTGCTCCAGGAGCCCGAGCTCGACCCGGAGAAGGACGTCCGCGGCAACGTCGAGGACGGCGTGCGCCACCTGCGCGACCTGCTCGACCGGTTCAACGAGATCTCCGCGAAGTTCGCGGAGCCCGACGCCGACTTCGACGCCCTGCTCGCCGAGCAGGGCAAGGTGCAGGACCTGATCGACCGCCACGACGCCTGGAGCCTCGACTCCGTGCTCGACCAGGCGTCGGAGGCGCTGCGCCTCCCCGAGCCCGACCGGGACGTCACGACGCTGTCCGGCGGCGAGCGCCGCCGCGTCGCGCTGTGCCGGCTCCTCCTCTCCTCGCCCGACCTGCTCCTGCTGGACGAGCCGACGAACCACCTCGACGCCGAGTCCGTCGCGTGGCTCGAGCGCTTCCTCGAGGACTACAAGGGCACCGTGATCGCGGTCACCCACGATCGCTACTTCCTCGACAACGTCGCCGGCTGGATCCTCGAGCTCGACCGCGGCAAGGGGCTGCCCTTCCAGGGCAACTACTCCTCGTGGCTCGAGCAGAAGCAGGCCCGCCTCGCGGTGGAGGAGAAGAGCCAGTCCGCGCGCCAGCGCACGCTCGCCCGCGAGCTCGAGTGGGTGCGCCAGAGCCCGAAGGCGCGCCAGGCGAAGTCGAAGGCCCGCCTCGCGAGCTACGAGAAGCTGCTCGCCGAGGAGCAGGCGGCGAAGCTCGACCAGGTCGAGATCCACATCCCGTCCGGGCCCCGCCTCGGCGACGTCGTGATCGAGGCCCGGAACCTGACCAAGGGCTTCGGCGACCGGCTCCTGATCGAGGACCTCTCGTTCTCGCTCCCGCCCGCCGGCATCGTCGGCGTGATCGGCCCGAACGGCGCCGGCAAGACGACCCTCTTCCGGATGATCGCCGGTCAGGAGCAGCCCGACTCGGGCGAGCTGCGCGTCGGCGACACCGTCGAGCTCGCCTACGTCGACCAGAGCCGTGGCGGGATGGACCCGGCGAACACGGTCTGGAAGGAGATCTCGGGCAACCAGGACCTGATCACCCTGGGCAAGCGCGAGGTCAACTCGCGCCAGTACGTGTCCTGGTTCAACTTCAGGGGCGGCGACCAGCAGAAGCGCGTCTCCGACCTCTCCGGCGGCGAGCGCAACCGCGTCCACCTGGCCAAGCTGCTCCGGTCCGGCGGGAACGTCCTCCTGCTCGACGAGCCGACGAACGACCTCGACGTCGACACGCTGCGCGCGCTCGAGGAGGCGCTCGACCACTTCGCCGGCTGCGCCGTCGTGATCTCCCACGACCGCTGGTTCCTCGACCGGATCGCGACGCACATCCTCGCGTTCGAGGGCGACTCGCAGGTCGTCTGGTTCGAGGGGACGTACCAGGAGTACGAGGAGGCCCGACGCAAGCGGCTCGGCGCCGACGCCGACCAGCCGCACCGGATCAAGTACAAGCCGCTGACCCGCTGACCCTCCGGGGGAGCGGGCCGGGGGGAGAGGTTCGCGCTTCTCCCCCCGGGGCCGCTCGGCGGGTCTGGCGGCGCGCCCGGGCTCGCGCCTGGCGCCTCGTCTGGGCGGGCGCCCCCGGGGGCGTCGTGGTCGGAGCGCAGCGAGCCTCCGGCCGGGCTCGAGCCGGACCGCTGGGGAGGAATCGTCGCGCTCTCGCCACACCCTGGCGCCGCGCCGTCACACACGCGTGACGGCTTCGCCGCTACGCTCGAAAGCGGGTGGAGGCGCGGGGTGGCCCCTCGCATGTCCGGAAGGGACGGGTGCCCGGGGGCCGGCTGCCGCTTCGGCTCGGTTGCGCGCGTGCGACGGCCTGCTCTCGTGCGTCTCGTGCGGATCGACCCGCGGCCGCCGTGCGGGCGCCGGGCGGAGCCGCGCCAGTCGGCGCGTCAGGCGAGGGAGCGCGCACGCGCCGCGGCGGCCTCCGCGGCTGCCGACTGCGCTCGCGCGATCCGGTCGTCCCTGGCGTCGACGAGGTTCGCCTCGACGAGGGCGGCGGCAGCACGGGTGGAGGCCTCGGCGAGGAGCGCGGCGGTCTGCGCGTCCGAGCGCAGGGTCGGGTTGCCGTGGCCGGCGAGGTCGGCGGCGAGGGCAGAGACCTCGGCGGCGGCCTCCGCGATCGCGAGCGGCGTGTCGGCGGCGAGCCCGAGCGCCGCGGCGCGCAGCGCGGCGTCGCCTCCCGCCGCGCGCAGCGCGGTCAGGGTCACCGTGTAGGCCTTTGCGTCCTCGCTCGCCAGCGGGCCCAGCCGCTCGCGGAGGGCCTCGCAGCGGTCGGCCGCTCCGGCCGCGCGGGGCCAGTGGCCGGTCGACAGCCGGGCCGACTTCTCCGCCAGGCCGGCGGCGAGGGCCCCGGCGAGCGCCGCCGCCGAGCCGGCCGCGGGGGCGGGCAGCGGCGCGGCGAGCGCCGCGAGGAACGCGGCGACGCTCTCCTCCAGGTACTGCGGCGTGTCCGGCATCTGCGGCCGACCATACCCACCCGGGGGCGCGGCCGGCCGGCCGCCGGACGCCGTCGGGCGACGGATCCCCGTTGCGCACGGCACCTGCGGGTCGACAGAATCCGCACGTGGCTCGCGTCGCGCCCTCGCTCGACCTCGTCCCCGGCTCGCGGATCCGTGAGCTCGCGGACATCGCGATGGCGCTCGACGGCGAGGTGCTGAAGCTCTACTTCGGCGAGTCGAACCTGCCCACGCCGCGGCTCGTGAAGGACGCCGCGATCGACGCGCTCGAGGCCGGGTACACGTACTACACGGAGAACGCGGGCCTGCCGTCGCTGCGGCGCGAGCTCGCGTACGCCTACCGACGGCTGCACGGCGTCGAGCTCGACCCGGCGAGCGAGCTGGTCGTCACGGCCTCGGGGGTCCAGGCGCTCAACCTCGCGATCCGCTGCACGCTCGACCCGGGCGACGAGGCGATCGTGCTCGCGCCGGTCTGGCCGAACGGCGCCGCGATCGTCCGGATGGCGAACGCGACGCCGGTCATGGTCGCCCAGCCGCTCGTCGGCGACCAGTACCGGATCGACCTCGACGCGGTCGAGGCGGCGATCACGGATCGGACGCGGATGATCCTCGTCACCTCGCCGTCGAACCCGCTCGGCTGGGTCGCCTCGGTCGAGGAGCAGCAGCGCCTGCTCGACCTCTGTCGCGAGCGCGACCTCTGGCTGCTGGCCGACGAGGTGTACGAGCGCCTGTGGTGGGCCGGCCCGGAGGTCGGCGCCGCGGCGCCCTCCGTGCTGCGGCTCGCGAGCCGCGACGACCCGGTCGTCGTCGTCCAGTCGTTCTCGAAGACGTACTGCATGACCGGCTGGCGAGTCGGCTGGCTCGTCGGCCGGCGCGACCTCGTCGCGAAGGCGACGCAGCTGAACGAGTTCGTCGTCTCGCACGCGGCGACGTTCACGCAGAAGGCGGCCGAGGCCGGTCTCGTCGAGGGCGAGGCGGGCGTGCTCGAGCTGCTCGCGATGCTGCGGGAGAACCGCGACCTCTGCCTCGACGCGCTGGGCTCGATGCCCGGCGTGACCGTGCCCCGGCCGGACGGGGCGTTCTACCTCTTCCCGCGCGTCGAGGGCCTGACGGACTCGTTCGCGTTCTGCCGCGACCTCCTGCTCGAGACCCGCGTCGGGCTCGCGCCCGGCGTCGCGTTCGGCGACGCGGGCGAGGGCTCGCTGCGCCTCTGCTACGCCGCCGAGCGGCGGATCCTGGAGGCCGCGCTGGAGCGCCTCGCGGACTTCCTCGCCCGCCGCCGGTGAGCGGGCGCCGCCGCGCAGGCGTCGAGATCGCCCTCGCCCTGCTCGGCAAGGGCGGGGCGGCGTTCGGGGCGCTCGGGTTCTCCGCGCTGACGCCGTTCGTGCGCAACGAGTACGACCTGCCGACGTTCCTCGTCGGCGGGATCTTCGCGTTCATCTTCCTCGGCGCGCTCGTCGTCATCGTCCCCGCGGGTCGGATCACCGATCGCTTCCGCTCCGGCCACGTCCTCGCGGCCGCGATGGGGCTCCTCTGCCTCGGCATCGGCGTCTGCGCCCTGGCGCCGAACGAGGTGGTCTTCTTCGTCGGCGTCGCGATCGCGGGCGTCGGCTACGGGACGACCGACCCGCCGTCGAACGTCCTCGTCGCGGCGAACGTCGGCCAGGGCCGGCGCGGCCTGATCATGGGCGTGTCACATACCGGCCTCACGCTCGGCGGGCTGCTCGGCGGCTTCGTCCTGCCGAGCGTGGCCGAGGCGACGAGCTGGCGCTGGTCGATCCTCGTCCCGATCGCCGTCGGCCTCGGGATCGCGATCGCGAGCGCCTGGGTGGGCGGCCCACAGCCCGAGACGCTGCGGCGCAAGACGTCCGAGCCTGTGCGGCCCGCCTCGCTGCTCGGCCTCGGCGCCTACGGGGTCGTCATGTCCGGGATGCAGCTGACGATCCTCGCGTTCCTCGCCGTCTACCTCGTCGACGACGTCGGCATGTCGAAGCGCGTCGCGGGCTTCGCCGTCGGCGTCACCCTGACGGGCGCGACGATCGGGCGGATCGCGTGGGGCTGGTTCTCCGACCGGACCGTCCGCTCGCGCGTGTTCACGCTGCAGCTCGTGGCGTTCGGCTCGGCGGTCGGCCTCGCGTTGCTCGCGGGCGTCGGCGACCTGCCGCTCGTCTGGCCGGCGCTCTTCCTGCTGGGCTTCTGCTCGATCGGCTGGAACGGCGTCTACATCGCGACGGCATCCGAGATGGCCCCGTCGGGCAGCGTCGGCAGTGCGACCGCGACGGCGCTGATCTTCGCGTTCGCCGGGTCGGTCGCCCTGCCGCCGACGTTCGGCGCGATCGTCGACGGCATCGACTCGTACACCGTGGGCTGGCTGCTCGCCGCAGGCCTCGTCGCCCTGCTCGTCGCGACGCTGCGCGTGCTCGTCAGGCGGACGCCGGCGGCCGCGAAGGCCGGCCACGAGCCGTAGGATCCGACCGATGCCCGAACGCCGCCTCGGCCTCCTCTTCGTCGGCGCGCCCGCCGTGCCCGAGATGGTGCGGCTGGCGCAGCGCGCCGAGGAGCGCGGGCTCGACTCCGTCTGGGTCGCCGAGACGCGCCTGACGCGCGACGGGTTCGTCCCGGCCGCCGCGATTGCGGCGCAGACGGAGCGCATCCGGATCGGCACGGGGATCGTGAACGTCTACACGCGCGGGCCCGTCGTGCTCGCGATCAGCTTCCCTCTCGCTCGCGGAGCTGGCGCCCGGCCGGATCCTGATGGGGATCGGGCCTCGGCTCGCCGCCTGTGCTCGCGCCGCAGGGCGTGCCAAGCTCGAGCGGCCGCTGACCTGGCTGCGCGAGCACGCGGAGGTGCTCGCCCGCTGGTGCGCGGCGAGAGGTGACGCGGCACGGCGAGACGCTGACGCTCGACGGCGCGCGGATCGAGGACGTGCTCGGAGGCGACGGGATCGGCGCGGCCCGCTGCCGCTCTACCTCGGCGTGACCGGCCAGAAGGCGGTCGAGCTGGCCGGCGAGCTGCCGACGGCGTGCTCCTCACGTCTGCCTGCTGCTCGCGTACGTGGAGCGGGGCCCGCGGCTGGCTCGCGACGGGCGCGGCGCGGACGGGGCGCGATCCTGCCGGCATCGACGTCGATGGCGATCGTCGCCTCGCCGCACGAGGACTCGCGCGTGGGGAAGGATCGCGCGCGCCGCTTCGTCGCGCTCTACCTCTCGCTCTTCCCGAACATCGCGCGCCAGACGGGTCCCGGAGGCGACGATGCCGCCGTGCGCGCCGCGTTCGAGCGCGGCGGCGTCGACGAGGCCGCGCCCTCGTCGCCGACGGGATCGTCGACGCGCTCACCGCCGCAGGCACCCCGGCGGAGTGCCAGGAGCGCCTCGACGCCTTCCGCGCCGCGGGCGTCGACCTGCCGGTGCCGGTCGCGCTCGACCTGGTCGAGCTGGCGCTCGACACGCTCGTCTGATGGCGGGATGACGTTGCGCCCTTCGGGTCGCAAGGTCGCCGGCGCGATGCTTTCCGCGTCCGCTGCCGGAGGTTGTGGCGGCCCGTCGACAGCCGAGCGCTCCCTGCCCGTGACGAAGGTTCGCTGCCCGGCCGGGGCCGACTGGGTCGAGGCGTACGACGTCGGCGGCGTTCGGTACGTCCAGAGTTGCGGCGAGGTGGACGAGAACCACCTCCAGCAGGTCATCTTCGGGCGCTCGGCGAGGCACACGTGCAGCCGCTGATTGGCGTCGATCCTCGGTTGCTCCTCGCGATCCGGGGATCGGCGGCCCACTGCGAGCAGGGCGCGAGGGGGCGGGCGGTGGCTGTCGCTGATCGGCCCGGACGCCCGGCTCGATCCTGAGGGATTCCGCCGGGCGGTGTGCTCGCCGCTCGTACTCGACGCTGGGGGACGCGCGGCAAACGGTTGCGACGGACCGCCTCGTCCCACGCCGATCGTCGGTGGGCCTGGCGGTTAGCTATCGCGTCGAGTCGAGGAAGTCGAAGCAGGCGCTCGGGCGCGACGTTGCGCACGATGTGGCCCTCGCCCTCGGAGACGATCAGGTCCGCGCGGCCGCCTGCCTCGCGGATCGTCTGGCGGAGGCGCCGCATCGGCGCGAGCCACGCGGTGTCCTCGCCGCCGACGACGAGCAGCATCGGCAGCTCGACCAGCTCGCCGACGCTCGCCCAGTCGGCGTCCTCCGGCGGGAAGCCGGGCGCGGCGAGGAGCGAGCTGAATCGTCCTGGCGCGTCGAGTGCGGCGCGGAACGCCGAGAGGCCGCCGTTCGACACGCCCGCGACGTGGATGCGGCCGCCCTCGGGCGGGTACCACGAGGCGATCCGGTCGAGCAGCGGAGGGATCGCCGCCGCGCCGTCCTGGAAGAAGAGCGCGCCGGCGGCGGCCGGGCTGACGACGACCCAGCCGCGCTCCCGGGCGAGCTGCTCCCAGTACGCGTCGACGATCGCGTCGACCTCCCGCTGGCCCTGGCCGCCGGGCGGGAGGGCCAGCAGGACGGGGTAGGTCGTCCCGACGGCGTAGTCGACCGGCAGCAGGATCGTGGTCGCGAGGATCGTCCCGTCGGGGAGGGCGACGTCGACGGTCTCGCGCGCGCCGGGGGTCGAGACCGGCGGAGGCTCGAGCGCGGGCTGCGAGGAGGCCTGTTCCGCGGCGGCGGGCGGCGCCGTCGCGTCCGGCGCGTCGCCGCCCCCGCAGCCGGCGAGCGCAACGGCGAGGGCCGCGAGGACGAGCGTCGCGACGACCTTGACCACGCAAGGAGCATAGACGGGTCTCGCGGAGGGCGGCGCCCGGGCATCGCGCGGACGCCGGGGGCGTCCCTCCACGGCACGCCCCGATCGGCCCCGCCCTGGTCCGCCGGGAGGCGTCCGACCGGGACACGCCCGAACACGGCTCCTCCCGGCGGGGCACGTCCGAAGACGGCAGGTCCCGGCGGGGCACGTCCGAGCAGGGCGCGTCCAGAGAGAGCACGTCCAGAGAGGGCACGTCCAGACGGGACGCGTCCTCCCCGGGTCTCCCGCCCAGGGTGGGGGAGCCACGCGCCTCCGGCGCTCAGCCTAGCGTCGGACTCCGCACGCGTTCGTCACGGGACCGTGAAAATTGGGCGCCGATCGTCCCAGAGTCGCCCCTTCGGGGCAGGTGCATCGCCGGTCGGCGGGATTGCGGGGCGGCCGGCCGGCGCGTCCGGCCGCGGGCGCGCGCATCTAGGGTTCGCGCGATGGGCTCGACCGATCTCGCCGCGTTCCGGGCCTGCTTCCCGGCGCTCCGCCACACGCACTGGCTCGCGACGCCGGGCGTCCCGCCGGCGGCGACGCCCGTCGCAGACGCTGTCCGCGCCGCCGTCGACGCCTGGGAGGACGGCTCCTTCTCCTGGCTGGGGTGGGAGGCCGAGGCGGACGCGACGCGCGGCCTCTTCGCGCGCCTGGTCGGCGTCGACCCGGCGACCCTCGCGCTCGCGACCACGCTCTCCGAGGCCGCCTCGCTCGTCGCGGCGAGCGTCCGCACGGGCCGCGTCGTGGTGCACGAGCGGGAGTTCCGCTCGAACCTGTACCCGTGGCTCGCGCTCGCCGGGCGCGGGATCGAGGTCGACGCCGTCCCGGGGCCGCTCACGACCGACGCCCTCTGCTCCCGGATCGTGCCCGGGACGACGCTCGTCGCGGTCAGCGCCGTCCAGTCCGCGACCGGCGTTCGCGTCCGGCTCGAGCAGGTGGCCGAGCGCTGCCGTGAGGTCGACGCGCGCCTGTTCGTCAACGGGACGCAGGCGCTCGGCGCGCTGCGGCTCGACCTCGCCGCGATCCGGCCGGACTTCCTGGCCGCGCACGGGTACAAGTGGCTGCTC
>JAWKJY010000016.1:0-64971 GCA_041393535.1 Thermoleophilia bacterium | reverse complement strand
ACGTTCTCGAAGGCGTACTCGCTCTGCTTCCAGCGGATCGGCTACGTCGTCGGCCACCCGGAGCTGATCCAGGCGCTGCGCAAGGTGCAGGACAGCTACAGCATCAACGGCCTCGGACAGGTCGCGGCGCTCGCGACGCTCGCCGACCTGCCCTACGCGCGGCGCATGATCAGGCGCGTGATCGCGAGCCGGGGACGCCTGACGGCGGAGCTGACCGCGCTCGGCTTCCGCGTCCTCCCGAGCGAGACGAACTTCCTGCTCGTCGAGCCGCCGGGCCCGCCGGCGGAGAGCTGGCTCGCCGAGCTCCGCGCGCGCGGGCTGCTCGTGCGCTGGTTCTCCGACCCCGAGCTCGCAGGCCTCCTTCGGATCAGCGTCGGCAGCGAGGAGGAGTGCGACGCGCTCCTCGCCGCGTGCCGCGCGATCCTGGCGCCGCCGCGCCGCCGCGCCCGCCGGTGAGCGGCACGCCGGCCCGGCTCGTCGCGGATGCGATCGCCTCGGCGCTCGCCGCGGCCCGCGCAGGCGTCGCCTACGGCGTCCCCGGGGGCGGCAGCCTCGACCTGGTCGGCGCGCTCGACGAGCAGGGCCTGCGCTTCGTCCTGACGCACGGCGAGACCGCCGCGGCGCTGATGGCGTCGGCGGGCGCGGAGGTGACCGGCCGGCCGGGCGCCGTCCTCGTCTCCCGCGGGCCGGGGGCGGCGAGCGTCGTCAACGGCGTGGCGCACGCGCTGCTCGAGCGTGCGCCGCTCCTCGTCGTCACCGACGGCGCGCCCGCCGCGGACGCAGACCGCGTGCCCCACCAGCGGCTCGACCACGCCGCGCTGCTCGGGCCCGTGACCAAGGCGAGCGTCAGGATCGGCGCGGACGGCGCCGCTGCGCTGGCGCGCGCCGCGGTCGCGCTCGCGCGCACGCCGCCCGCGGGGCCCGTCCACCTCGACGCCGTGCTCGACCTGCCCTCGGACGCGCTCGACGTCCCGGCGGCGCCCGCGGCGGGGTCCGTCGCCGCGGTCGAGCAGGCGCTCGCGAGCGCGACCCGCCCGGTCGTCCTCGTCGGCGTCGGGGCGCGCGGCGCCGGGGCGGCCGTGCGCGAGCTCGTCGCGGGGCTCGACGTGCCGGTGCTCGCGACCTACCGGGCGAAGGGCGTCGTCCCCGAGTCGGGCCCGCACGCGGCCGGGCTCGTGACGGGCGCGACGATCGAGGCGCCGCTCCTCCACGCCGCCGACGCGATCGTCTGCGTCGGCCTCGACGCGGTCGAGCTGATCCCGGCGGGCTGGCCCTACGCGGCGCCGGTCGTCTCGCTCGCCCCCTGGCCGACGCGGGACGCCTACCTGCCGCTCGCGGCCGAGCTGGTCGGGCCGCTCGCGGAGACGCTGCCGCTCGTGCGCCCGCTGCTCGCCGGCGCGCGCTGGGAGCGCCCCGGGCGCGCGTTCCGCGAGGACGCGCTCGCGCGGCTCGTCGCCCCCGCTGGCACGCGCATCTCCCCGCACGCGCTCGTCCGCGAGGCGCGCGCCGCCTTCCCGGACGCGGTGGCGACCGTGGACGCGGGCGCGCACATGCTCGTCGCGATGCCGCTCTGGGAGGTCGAGGCGCCCGGCGAGGCGCTGATCTCGAGCGGCCTCGCGACGATGGGCTATGCCCTGCCGGCCGCGATCGGGAGCGCGCTGGCACGGCCGCGCCGGCGCGTCGTCTGCCTCACCGGCGACGGCGGCCTGACGATGTGCCTCGGCGAGCTCGAGACGCTCGCCCGGCTCGGCCTGCCCGTCACGGTCGTCGTCTTCGCGGACGCGGCGCTCAGCCTGATCGAGGCGAAGCAGGGCCCGGGCCAGGGCGGCGAGCGGGCCGTGCGGACGCGGCCGGTCGACTTCGCGGCCGTCGCGTCGGGCTTCGGCCTGCCGGCCTGGCGGGCGACCGACCGGGCCTCGCTCGCGAACGCGCTCGCGATCGCGGCCGCCACCCCGGGCCCGTCGCTCGTCGACGCCCTCGTCGACCCGGCGAGCTACCCGGACGTGCTGCGCGCGATCCGCGGCTAGTCCACGAGCTGGCGGACGATCGCCGCGAGCTCGTCGGCGGCCCGCCCCGGGCGGCGGCGGGCGAACACGTCGGCGAGCGCGCGGTAGTACCAGAGCTGGTCGGCGCGCGGTGCGTTGAAGCGGTCCCAGATCGCCTCGCCGAGCGCCCGCCGGTCGGCGACGATCGACCGCGCGTTGTGCAGCTTGTCGGCGAGCGAGACGCGGAGCACCTCGTCCGGCGCGGTCTCGAGCCGCGCCAGGTACGCCTCCTTGCGGCCGCGCCAGGGCGGCTTCGGCAGGACGTCGGCGTCGGAGCACGCCTCGACGACCCGCGCGACGCCCTCGCCGAACTCCCGGCGGATGCGCGCGAGCGTGGCCTGGCCGCCCGCGTCCTCGACGGCGTCGTGCAGCAGCGCGGCGATCGCGTCCTCCTCCCCGCCCCCGTCCTCGAGCACGAGCCCGGCGACGGCGAGCAGGTGCGACACGTAGGGGACGTCCGTCCCCTTGCGCACCTGCTCGCCGTGCGCCTCGAGCGCGAAGGCGAGCGCGCGGGCGAGCGCCGGCGCGCCGTCCACGTCCTACCCCTCGCCCCCGGTCGGGACGACGCCCGCCTCGTTGAGCACCTTGCGGGCGACCTTCATCGACGAGACGCCGGCCGGAACGCCCGCGTAGACGGCGACCTGCATCAGGCACTCGCGGATCTCCTCCCACGTGACGCCGTTGCGCAGGGCGCCGTGCAGGTGCAGCTCGAGCTCCTCCCACTTGCCGAGGGTCGCGAGGATGCAGAGGTTGTTCATGCTCCGCTGCTTGCGGGGCATGTGCTCCTCGCGGCCCCACAGGTAGCCCCAGCAGTACTCGGAGACGAGCCGCTGGAAGTCGCGGTTGAAGTCGTCGACGACGGTCGCGCGGTTGACGTAGTCGTCCCCCAGGACCTCGCGGCGGATCTGCAGCCCCCGCTCCCACGTCTCGTCGGACATTGACGGCTCCCTTCCCGAGTGGTCGTTGCGAGGCCGAGTCTACGGGGCGGCTCGCGACCGCGAACGACGGACGGGACGGCTCCCGCGGAGCAGCCCGCCGGCCGGCCGATAGCCTGACGCCGTGACCGTGCGCAGGCTCGTCTCGCTCCTCGTCGCCGCCCTCGTCGTCCTGGCGCTCGCCGCGCCCGCGGGCGCCGTCGAGCGACCGCCCGGGCCGAGCGGGCCGCTCTCCTTCCCGCGCGACCACCAGCCGCACTTCGGCTACGGCGTCGAGTGGTGGTACACGACGGGGATCGTCGAGGCCGAGGACGGCACGCGCTACGGCGTCCTCTGGGTGCTCTTCGGCGCGACCGGCGGCGCCGTGGCCGTCAGCCAGGTGGTCGATCTCGACCGCGACCGGATCGTCCACCACTCCGAGCAGATCTCCTTCGGCGGCCTGCCGCCCGGCCCGCTCGACGAGCGGAGCGACGACCACTACGTCACGTTCACCGACACCGGCCGGTACGGCCGCTGGCGCGTGCGGATGGACGGCGACGAGAGCGGCCTCGACCTGACGCTCGTGCCGACGAAGCCGTACGTCCGGCACGGGAAGGGCGGGATCGTGCAGCAGGCGGACGGCGGCCCGTCCGCGTACTACTCGAGCACGCGCATGCGCGCCCGCGGGACGCTGACCGTGGACGGGAAGGTGAAGCAGGTGCGCGGCGGCGCGTTCTGGCTCGATCGCCAGTGGGGCAACTACGACGTCGACCCCGACGCGCTGCGCTGGGACTGGTTCTCGTGCCGCTTCGCGAACGGGACGGAGCTGATGCTCTACCAGTTCGTCGAGCCGGACGGGCGGACGCCGAGCCGGTATCGCGCCGGGACCTTCGTCGAGCGCGATGGCAGGGTGCGGCGGCTGGGCGCATTCACGGCGACGCAGCTCGGCCCGTCGATCACGCCGCCCGGCGCGAGCGCCTCGTACGGCTACCGCTGGCGCCTGCGCGTGCCGTCGCTCGACCTGCGCGTCACGCTCACCCCGCTCGCGCGAAACCAGTACGTCGACAACCGCATCGTCGCGAGCTTCTGGGAGGGCGCCGCGCGCGCGACCGGGACGAGCGCCGGGAAGTGCTTCGTCGAGCTCTCGCGCGAGGCGCGAGCGACGGCGGGCTGAGCTAGTCTCGCACCACGGCTGGCTCGAGCTCGAGCGGGACGAGCGCGGCCGCATCGGGGCCGACGGTGACGTGGATCGCCTCCGGCTCGCGCACCCAGGCGATCACGCCCAGCGCCTCGAGCCGCTCGAGCACGAACTGGAACGCGGCCGCCTGCTCGTCCGAGGCGTACTCCCGCCGGATGTCGAACGCGTAGCCGGTCGTGTGGAGCGAGTACTCGCGCGTGGCCTCGACGTTCGTCTCGACGAGGCGATCCTGGTAGGCCTGGTCGCGGACGGCGCTCGTGACCGACAGCGCCGCCGCACCGCTGAGGTCGTGCACTCGGCGGGCCGTGTAGAGCAGGGTCGCGAGCGCCTCGGGCCGCAGGCCCCGGTAGAGCTCCGGCTCCTCCCCCAGCTCGTCCGCGAGCTCGCCGAGCGCGGGATCGACGTCGAGGAAGAGCCGCGGGTCGTCCGGGACGGCGACGAGCTCGCGCGCGTCCCAGGCCGCCCGCAGGTCGTCGGGCTCCTCGTAGCGGACGGTCTCGTCGGGCGGGTGGAGCGCCTCCTCGAGCGAGTTCTTCGCCGTCATCAGCGCGGCGAGGCGCTCGAGGGCCGGCCGGTCCGCCCGGTAGAGGCGCATGATCTCCCGCGCGCCGAGCACCTTCCAGTAGTAGTTGCGCGAGTCGTCCGAGAGCGACCGCAGGCGGTTCCAGGCGGCCGCGTGGCTGTCCGGGCCGGAGTCGAAGTAGACCCTGGCGTAGCTGAGGTCGTTCCGCTCGACGACCGCCTTGATCGTCGCGCCCTCGCGGGCCTGCGCGTACGCCCGCAGCACGCGGTCGAGGTTGCCGATGCCCATGTGATACGAGACGAACGCGAGGTCGACGCGGCCGAAGCGGGCGCGGGCGACCTGGAGGTAGCGCATCGTCGCCGCGAGCGCCTTGGCCGGGTCGAAGCGCGGGTCGGCCCGACGGCGCTCGAGCCGCAGCCGCTCGGCCTCGACGACGTCCCCGCGCGCCTCCGCCTCGGCGATCCGCAGGGTCAGCTCACGGCTCGTCGGCAGGTCGATCTCCATGTCGAGGAAGTCGATGCCCGTCTGGGCGACGATCTGCGTCAGGCCGGACGCGGCCTCCGGATCCGAGCCGGCGATCACCTCCGGGCGACCGGCGCTCTCGACGTAGACGAGCCCCTCGACGAGGTCCGGGTCGATCCCGGCCTCGCGCGCGGCGGCCTCGATCTGGGGCCGGAAGGCGGCGACGCGCTGGGCGGTCGCGATCGCCCCGCCCGGGACGGCCGTGTAGAGGACGTGGCTGCGCCCGAACGCGGCACGCCGCTCGAGCTCGGCGACGCGCGCCTCCGCGAACGCGAACGGGTCGGCGCCGGTCGCGGCCAGGCGCGGCTGCAGGAGCGGCGCCTCGGGAGCGCGCTCGCCGCCCGACGAGAGGAGGATCCCCGCGATCGCGCCGCCGCCGGCCAGCGCGACGACGCCCGCGGCGAGGATCGCGCGGCCGCGCGGCGAGGACGGCAGCCGGTCGACCAGGGTCGCCGGGAGCCGCACCCGGGGAAGGGCGATCCGGGGCAGGCGGCGGATGGCGACAGCCTGCCAGCGGCGCCGGGAGCCCCGTCGGCGGCGGGTACCATCGAGGGCGATGAGCGCGCCCCCGACAGGCCGTCCCGACGTCGTCGTGGTCGGCGCGGGCGTGGCCGGCCTGGCATGCGCCCTGCGCCTGCAGCAGGAGGGCCGCCACGTGCTCGTGCTGGAGCGCGACGGCCGCCCGGGCGGCCGCGTCCGCACCGACCGGGTCGACGGCTTCCTGCTCGACCGCGGCTTCCAGGTGCTGCTCACCGCCTACCCTGAGGCGCAGCGCTGGCTCGACTACGAGGGCCTCGCGCTCGGCCACTTCTACCCGGGCGCGCTGTCGCGGGTGGGCAACCGGTTCACGCGCGTCGCGAACCCGCTGCGCCGGCCCGGCGACGCGGCGCGCGGGCTCGCGTCCCCGGCCGTGACCCTCCCCGACCTCGCCGCCTCTGCGAGGCTCGTCGGACGCGCGAAGGCGGGCCCGCTGCAGCACCTGCTCTCGCGGCCGGAGACGACGACGCTCGACGCGCTCTGCAACCTCGGCTTCAGCGCGGCGATGGTCGAGCGCTTCTTCCGCCCGTTCCTCGGCGGCGTCATGCTCGATCGCTCGCTCTCGACGTCGAGCCGGATGCTCGACTTCGTCGTGCGGATGTTCGCAACGGGCTCCGCCGCGCTGCCGCACGACGGCATGGAGGCGATCCCCGCGCAGCTCGCGAGCCGTCTCGCCGCGGACGTGCTCCGCACCGGGGTCGCGGTGCAGGCGGTCGAGCCCGGCGCGGTCGTGCTCGCCGCCGGCGAGCGGATCGAGGCGGACGCCGTCGTCGTCGCCACCGACGGGCGCGCGGCGGCCGGCCTCGTCGCGGGGGTCGAGCTGCCGTCGTTCCGCGGCGGCGCCTACCTCCAGTACGCGGCCGACGCCTCGCCGGTGGGCGAGCCGACCCTCGTCCTCGACGGGACCGGCCAGGGCCCCGTGAACGACCTCGCCGTCCTCAGCGACGTGCAGCCGAGCTACGCGCCGTCGGGGGCCGCGCTCGTCAGCGCGACGGTCGTCGACCCGCGCGGCGCCACCGACGCCGAGCTCGACGCGGCGGCGCGATCGCAGCTGCGCAGCTGGTTCGGCGGACAGGTCGACGGCTGGCGCACGCTGCGCGTCCTCCGCATCCCCGACTCGCTCCCCGCGGTGACGCCGCTCGGGCCGCTCGACCGGCAGCTGCGCGTCGGCGGCGTCCTCGTCGCGGGCGACCACCGCGCGCACGCCTCCCTGCACGGGGCGCTCGAGACCGGCCGCCAGGCGGCCGAGTCGCTGCTCGCCTGACGGCAGGCACCGCGCCACGCGGCCGACTGTGCCATCGTTCCCCGCGCAGGGGCACCCGACCAGGAGGGGATCGATGCACGCTGGGCTCCGCTTCGGCATCTTCATGCCGCCCATCCACCAGTCCCGCACCAACCCGACGCGGGCGCTGCAGCGCGACCTCGAGCTGGTGACGCACCTCGACCGGCTCGGCTTCGACGAGGCGTGGATCGGCGAGCACCACTCGGCCGGCGCGGAGATCATCTCCTCGCCGGAGATCTTCATCGCCACCGTCGCGGAGCGCACGAGGACGATCAAGCTCGGCACCGGCGTCGTCTCCCTCCCGTACCACCACCCGCTGATGGTGGCCGACCGCCTCTGCATGCTCGACCACCTCACGCGCGGTCGCGTCATGCTCGGCGTCGGGCCCGGCTCGCTGCCCTCGGACGCGGCGATGCTCGGGATCGAGCCGGCGCGGCAGCGGCCGATGATGGCCGAGTCGCTCGACGCGATCGTCCAGCTCCTGCGCTCGGACGAGCCGGTGACGGTCGAGACCGACTGGTTCACGCTCCGCGAGGCGCGGATGCACCTGAAGCCGTTCACCGACCCGCACTTCGAGCTCGCCGTCGCCGCCACGTCCTCGCCGGTCGGCGCGACGCTCGCCGGCAAGCACGGCATCGGCCTGATGTCGCTCGGCGCGACGACGGACATCGGCTTCGACGCGCTGGCCCACCACTGGGGGATCTGCTCGGAGCAGGCCGAGCTGGCCGGCCAGACGGTCGACCGGCGCAACTGGCGGCTCGTCGGCCTGATGCACATCGCCGAGACGCGCGAGCAGGCGATCGCCGACTGCCGCTACGGGCTCGACCACTACATCGAGTACTTCCAGGGCACGGCGGCGTTCCCGCAGATGGCCTTCGAGGGGACGACGTTCGAGGAGCGCGTCGACGCGCTGAACCGCTCCGGCTACGCGGTGATCGGGACGCCCGACGACGCGTGCCGCCAGATCGAGCGGCTGCTCGACCAGTCGGGCGGGTTCGGCTGCTACCTCACGCTCGCGCACGAGTGGGCGAACCCCGAGGCGACGATCCGCTCGTTCGACCTGATCTCCCGCTACGTCATGCCCGAGTTCCAGGGCTCGACGGTGTCGACGAGGGCCTCGGAGGCGCGCGCGAAGGCGCTCCGCTCCGGCCTCGTCGAGAAGGCCGCGGCGGCGGTCCAGCAGGAGGTCGACCGCTACGAGCAGGCTCGCCAGGCCCGCTGAGCCGCGCGGCGCGGCGCGGCCGGGTGGGAGCTCCCGCCCGGCCGTGCGCGCCCGCCAGCGGCTGACGACCGCCGCCGCCGCGGGCCCGGTCGCGCCGCGGCGCAGGGATCGTCACGCTTCCGCCACGGCTTGCGCGCAACGCGTGCGCGTTCCGGCGCTAGGCTCGACGGCGGGGCGGAGGAGTGGCGGCCCCCTGATCGCCGAAGGGGACATGTCCCGGGCGGACGTGTCCCGAACGGCCGGGTTCCGCCGCGGCGCGTGACCGGCGAGATCCGAACGCCGCCCTCATCGTCTCCGAACACCTGCCGACCACGGTGCGTAGGACACCAGGGACGGCGACGGCAAGGAGACAGACGATGCGGCGGACGATCCTCACCAGCGCGATCGCTGCGCTGGCCCTCGCGGCGACGGCCGGGACGGCCGCGGCCGGCACGACGACCACGTACGAGCACACCTGGAGCCTGAAGAAGGGCAAGCAGGTGCGCACCTACACGGCCGAGGACGCCACGCGCCCCGCCTTCCGCGTCGAGCTCACCGTCCCCCACGGGCGCCGGGTCTTCCTGCGGATCCGCAACTCGGACTACTCGTTCCACACGACGCTGATCGACACGAGCACGTACGCGTGCGAGCGCGCCGGCGCGAACGACGTCTGCTCGGCGCAGTTCGAGAGCCTCCCGAGCGACACGTACTACCTCCGCGTCTCGAAGCGGAGCGGCACCGGCGCGGCGAGGGTCACCCTGCGCGTCGCGTACTAGGCGGCGGCGCGGGGCCGACGGCGCCGCGGCCGGTCGCTACCGGAGCGGCTTGCAGCTCTGGGCGAGCGCGAGCAGCTGGGCGCCCGTGAGCGTGTTGCGCAGCGTGTTCGTCAGCCAGGCCCGCGTCGGGCCGAGGCGCCAGGCCACCTGCCGCACCTTGCCGCTCTCGAACCAGATCTCGTACTCGCGGCCGCCGCGCTTCACCGTGCGGGACGGGCTCGCGAGGACCGGCGGGTCCTTGAGCGTCGTCTGCATCAGGAGGAGCGAGTCGCCGGAGCTCAGGGTCGCGTACGCGGCGATCGCCGGGCTGCCCTCGAGCTCGTAGGCCCGCGCGGCCCCGCTCGGCCAGGAGAAGCCCGGAGGCAGCGCCGTGAGGGCGCAGCGCTGCATCGCCGGCTTCAGCGGCTCGATCAGGGTGCGGCCGACGCCGCCGTCGTCCACGACGAGCCCCTCGACCGGCGTGGTCGTCGTCGAGCCGTCCTCCGGCTTCGGCGCCGTGGCGGGCGCCGCCAGCTCCTTCGACGCCTCGATCTGCTCCTTCACCTGGCGGCGCGGGAAGAGGAACTGCCGCAGGGCGTCGTCGAGCTGGGTCTGGCTCGCGACCAGGTAGGACGAGACCGAGCTGCCGCCGGGCGACGCGTCGAGGGTCACGCGGGTGACGCGGTCGGCTGGCACGCGGATGAACGCGTTCGCGAGGCCCCAGAGCTCGCCGACCGAGTCGATGTCCGAGGCGCTCGCCCGGGCGAAGGCCCGGATCAGGTTGCGCATCTTCACGAAGTCGTAGCGGGACTCCCGGATCTGCCGCTTGACCTCGCGCAGGAAGAGCTGCTGGCGCGCTGCGCGGTGGAAGTCGGAGTCGTAGTGGCGGAAGCGCACGAACGACAGCGCGTCGTCGCGCTGCAGCCGCTGGTATCCGGGCTGCACGTCGATCGCCATGTGGCCGCTGTTCGGCGGCACGTAGTAGCGCTGGTCGACGGGCAGGAGGACGCCGCCGATCTGCGTCACGAGGTCGCCGAAGCCGTCGAACGTGACCTCGAGGAAGTGGTCGATGCGGACGCCGAAGTAGTCCCGCACCGTCGCGGTCAGGAGCGCCGCGCCGCCGAGCGCGTACGCGCTGTTGATCTTCTCCTCGCCGTAGCCCGGGATCGGCACGAGCAGGTCGCGCGGGATCGAGAGGACCGAGACGAGGTCGTTCGCCTCGTCGAGCCGCACGAGCACGATCGTGTCGGAGCGACCGGTCGCGGTCTCGCCCCAGCGGCGGTCCGAGCCGATCAGCAGCAGGGTCGTCGGCTCCGGGGGCTTCTCCGCCTCGACCGGGGCCGTGGTGGTCTCCGCCCCCGTGGCCGCGGGGGCCGGGGCGGTCTCGGCGACGGGCGCGGCCGAGGGCTCCGGCTCGCGCCCGGGCGGCGCCGCGGGCGGCGCGGCCGGCGGCTCGGCAGGCTCGGCGTCGACAGCCGGGGCGGCGGACGGGCCGGGCGAGACGCTCGGCGCGGCCTCCTCGGCGGCGAGCCGCGCCTCGGCGTCCCACCTGGGCGCCACGTCGAGCTCCTTCCTCGTCGCCTCGACGACCTGCTGCTTCTCGCCGGCGCTGAACTCGCCGACGACGGCGCGCGCCTCGGCGTAGACGTAGGCCGCGATGCCGGCCGCGAGGAGGAGCAGCCCGACGACCACGAGCAGGAGGACGCGCTTCCAGCCGAAGCGCCGGCGCCGGGCAGGCGCCGCCGGCGGGACCGGCGGTAGCGTCACGGCAGCGGCGAGCGCCGCGGGCGGGCCGGGCGGGGGCGGGCTCGCAGACGGCTCGGGGGCGGAGGGAGGCGGCGGCTCCGACGGCGGGACCGGCCCGGGCTCAGCGGCCACGTCGGCCCCCGGCGCGGTGCGCGAGCGGGCGAGCAGGAAGCCGGCGAGCGCCCCACCGGCCAGCACCGCGAGATCGGAGAGCGCACGGGACTGTCCGCCGGGACGTGGCATCGCCGGCGCCTCCTTCGTCGCGGGCCGCCTCGATCCTCGTCGCGGCCGCTCGGCGCGCGCGAGCGCGGCCGGCTCGACGGCAGGTCACTGCATCCCGTCCACGGCGCGGACGACGGGCGCGCCCCCCGGGCTGCGACGCTCACACGGCCATCGTAGAGCGCGGGTGGGTCGGTGCCGCATCCCCGCTCCGGCGCGTCCGGCCTGCCCGTGAGCGGGGTTCTCGCGTCAGGCCCCCCCGGCCGCCTCGGCGGTCGCGCGGTCGCGAAGCTCCGTGCGACGGATCTTGCCGCTGATCGTCTTCGGCAGCTCGGCGACAAAGTCGATCTCGCGCGGGTACTTGTACGGCGCGGTCACGCGCTTGCAGTGCTCCTGCAGCTCCCGCTCGAGCCCGGCGGACGCGGTCGAGCCGGGGGCGAGGACGACGTAGGCCTTGACGATGCTCGTGCGCGCGGGATCGGGCTTCGCGACCACCGCGGCCTCGGCGACGGCCGGGTGCTCGATCAAGGCCGACTCGACCTCGAACGGCCCGATCCGGTAGGAGGCGGAGATGATCACGTCGTCGGCGCGCCCGACGAACCAGACGTAGCCGTCCTCGTCGACCGTGCCACGGTCGCCGGTCAGGTACCAGTCGCCCTCGAAGGACGCGGCCGTCGCCTCCGGGTCGCGCCAGTACTCGCGGAACAGCCCGACCGGCCGCTCGGGCGCGACGCGCACGGCGATCCGGCCCTCCTGGCCGGGCGCCGCGAGCGCGCCGTCGTCGGCGAGGATCCGCACGTCGTAGGTCGGGCACGGCTTCCCCATCGAGCCGGGCCGCACCTCGAGCAGCGGGGTCGTCGCGCAGAGGCACGCGGTCTCCGTCTGGCCGTAGCCCTCGTAGATCGCGTGCCCGGTGCCGTCCTGCCAGGCGCGCATCACCTCGGGGTTCAGCGGCTCGCCCGCCGACAGCACGCGGCGCAGGGTCGACGTGTCGACGCGCGTCAGGTCCTGCTGCACGAACGCGCGGAAGAGCGTCGGCGGCGCGCACATGGTCGAGATGCCGTAGCGGCCGGGCAGCGCCAGCAGCAGGTCGACGTCCGGCTTGCCCCGCTGGTCGAGGAGGAAGACGCGGCAGCCCACCTGCCACTGGCCGAAGAGCATCCCCCAGGCGGCCTTCGCCCAGCCCATGTCCGAGATCGTCCAGTGCAGGTCGCCGGGCTCCAGCCCGTGCCACCAGCGCGCGGTCACCTGGTGGCCGATCCCGAGCGAGGCCTGCGTGTGCAGCACCATCTTCGGGTAGGCGACCGTGCCGGACGTGAAGTAGAGGAGCATCGGGTCGTCCGCCGCGGTCGGGTCGGCGCCGGGTGCGCGGTCGGAGGCTGCCGCGGCGAGGTCGGCGAGGCGCAGCCAGCCGTCGGCGGGCGGTGCGCCGTGGACGACGAGCAGGCGCAGCGACGGGAGCTCGTCGCGCACCCCCTCAAGCACGCGGGCGGCGTCCTCGTCGACGACGACCGCGCTCGCCTCGGAGACGCGGATCCGGTAGGCCAGGTCACGCGCAGTCGCCTGCGTCGTCGTCGGCATCGGCAGCGCGCCGAGCTTGATCGCGCCGAGCACGACGTCGTACCACTCGGGCACGCGCGGGAGCACGACGAGCAGCCGGTCGCCCTTCCCCACGCCGTGGGCGGCGAGCGCGTTCGCGACCCGGTTCGAGCGGTCGCGCAGGTCGGCGAAGGTCAGCGTCGCGACGTGCTCGCCGGCGGGCCCGACGGCGACGAGCGCCTCGCGCGCCGGCTCGCGGGCGGCCCAGCCGTCGACGACGTCGAGCGCGTAGTTGAACCGCGCCGGCACGTCGAGCCGGAAGGCGGCGCGGGCTTCCTCGTAGGTCGGCATGGAGCCGTTCTACACCGTCCGCCCGCTCGCCGCCACGACGTCGTAGCATGCGCCACGTGCACGAGGCCCTCGCCCCCGCCTTCCACGAGCTGATCGACGTCGACGCGCCCGTCGAGGAGATCGGCAGCGGCTTCCACTTCACGGAGGGTCCCGCCTGGGACGTCGTCGAGGGAGAGCTCCTGTTCAGCGACATCCCCGACTCGATCGTCCGCGCCTGGCACCCGGAGCGGGGCATCCGGACGTGGCGCGAGCCGAGCGAGATGGCGAACGGCCTCGCGTTCGACCGCGAGGGGCGACTGCTCGCCTGCGAGGCCGCGACGAGCCGTGTCACCCGGACCGACCGGGACGGCTCGATCGAGGTGGTCGCCTCGCACTGGCAGGGCAAGGAGCTGAACTCGCCGAACGACGTCGTCGTCCGCTCGGACGGGTCGATCTGGTTCACCGACCCGCCTTCGGGCCGGTCTCGGCCGCACGGCGTGCCGCGGCCGCGCCAGATCGACGTCCAGGGCGTCTTCCGCGTCCCCCCGGGCGGGGGCGAGCCCGACCTCGTCGTCGACGACTTCGCGATCCCGAACGGCCTCTGCTTCTCGCCGGACGAGTCGACCCTCTACGTGAACGACTCGATCCGTCGCCACGTCCGCGCCTTCGCGGTGCGCGACGACGGCTCGCTCGCCGGCGGCGAGGTCGTCTCCTCCCAGGGCCCTCCGATCGAGGACGTCCAGGAGCTGGTCGACTCGCTCGTCGAGCGCGGCGAGCTCCCGTACGGGATCCCGGACGGGATGAAGTGCGACGAGCGCGGCACGATCTGGTGCACCGGACTCGGCGGGATCTGGCTCGTCTCGCCGGCCGGCGAGCACCTCGGCACCGTGCGCCTGCCTGCGATCCCGTCGAACCTCGCCTGGGGCGAGCCCGACGACCGGACGCTGTTCGTGACGACGCCGCGCGCCGTCTACCGCCTGCGCACGCGCGTCGCCGGCGCGCCGCTCCCCGCGTTCACGCGCACCGGCGACCCGCGCTAGGAGCCGCTCAGCAGAGCACCGCGAGGTGGAACGCCCGCGCGGCCGGGTTCCCGGCCAGGTCGTACGTCCGGACGAGGACGCCGTTCGGGTCGACGTCGCGCTGGAACACCTGGACGAGCGTGGGCGCCTGGCTGCCCGAGCCCGGCAGGCCCGGCGTCGCGACGAACGCGCACGCGCTGACGGCCTGGTTGAACTGGACGACGACCTCGCCGACGTTCGCGGTGCCGCCGGCCGTGGTCGCGCCGCTGCTCCGCGCGAGCGTCCCGTCGGCGGCGACGACGGCCCACAGCCTCGTCGCCGGATCGCCCTTGTCGCCCTTGTCGCCCTTCGCGCCGGCGGCGCCCTTCGCGCCGGTCGCGCCGCGCGCGCCGGTCGGCCCCTTCGGGCCGGCGGGGCCGACCGGCCCCTGGGGCCCCCGCGGACCGGAGAGCGAGGCGCGGGCGGCACGGCTCAGGTCGCTCACCTGGATCGTCCCCGGGCGGATCTTCGGGCCCGTCACGGCGTTCGGCTTCAGCTGCGCCGGCCCGACCGAGCGGGGTGGCAGCACGAGGCGCTTCGCGGCCTCGCCGGCCGAGGTGAACGCGAGGACGGCGGCCACCACGGCGGCCGCGGCGAGGAGGATGGGCAGGCGCTTCCGCATGGCGTGGCTCCCTGGACGACGTGACGGGGGAGCGTCAGTCTCGCCGGCGCGCGCGAGCGTTCCGTGAGCAGGGTGTAAGGGAGCGGTTCGGACGCCCTACGTGCCGGCGGGCGCCGGCTCGATCGGCGGCGGCGCGTCGGGGTCGGCGTGCCGCGGGATGCCCGCCGCGGCGTACGCGTCGGCCTCGTCGAGCGTCTCGCGCTCGAGCAGCGCGCGGGCGAGCGCCTCGAGCCGGTCGCGGTGCTCCGTCAGCAGCTCGACGGCGCGGTCGTAGCACTCGTCGACGATGCGTCGCACCTCCTCGTCGACCAGCTCGCGCGTGCGCTCCGAGACGCCGCCGCCGCCCATGCCCGGGAAGAGCATCGGCTCGTCGTTCGGCCCGGGCAGGACGGAGACGAGCCCGACCGCCTCGGACATGCCCCAGCGGCCGACCATCATCCGCGCGAGGCGCGTCACCTGCTCGAGGTCGGACTCGGCGCCCGTCGTGCAGTCGCCGAAGACCAGCTGCTCGGCCGCGCGGCCGCCGAGCGCGCCGATGATCCGCCCGCGCAGGTACGCGGCGTCGTAGCCGTAGCGGTCCGTCTCGGGGCTCTGGAACGTGACGCCGAGCGCACGGCCGCGCGGGACGATCGAGACCTTGCGGACGGGGTCGGCGCCCGACTGGATCATCCCGAGGATCGCGTGGCCGGACTCGTGGTAGGCGGTCCGCTCGCGCTCGGCCTGCGAGAGCATGATCCGGCGCTCGGCGCCGAGGACGATCCGCTCGAGCGCGTCGGTCACGTCGCCGGTCTGCACCCGCGGGTGCCCCCGCCGGGCGGCGGTGAGCGCGGCCTCGTTGACGAGGTTCTTCAGGTCGGCGCCGACCATCCCCGGCGTCGAGGAGGCGATCGCCGCCAGGTCGACGTCGTCGGCGAGCGGGACGCTCCGCGTGTGCACCTTCAGGATCTGCAGGCGCCCGAGCTGGTCGGGTGGGTTGACCGCCACGCGGCGGTCGAAGCGGCCGGGGCGCAGGAGCGCCGCGTCGAGGATCTCCGGCCGGTTCGTCGCGGCGAGCACGATCACGCCCTCCGAGCCGGTGAACCCGTCCATCTCCGTCAGGATCTGGTTCAGCGTCTGCTCGCGCTCGTCGTGGCCGCCGATCGCGCCGCCGGAGCCGCGCGCGCGGCCGATCGCGTCGAGCTCGTCGATGAAGATGATCGCCGGGGCGGCCGCCTTCGCCTGGCTGAACAGGTCGCGCACGCGGCTCGCGCCGACGCCGACGATCATCTCGACGAACTCCGAGGCCGAGAGCGAGAAGAACGGCACGTCCGCCTCGCCGGCGACCGCGCGCGCGAGCAGCGTCTTGCCGGTGCCGGGCGGCCCGGAGAGGAGGACGCCCTTCGGGATCGCGGCGCCAAGCTTCCGGTACTTGTCCGGGTTCTTGAGGAAGTCGACGACCTCGACGAGCTCCTCCTCCGCCTCCTCGATCCCGGCCACGTCGTCGAACGTCGTCCGGTGCTGGGAGGCGTCGTAGCGCTTCGCCCGGGAGCGGCCGAGGCCGGTCAGGCCGCCCGCGCCGCCGCCCGCGCGCCGCATCATCCAGACGAACAGGGCGACGAGCAGGATCACCGGCCCGAAGGTGAGCAGGAGCGTCGCCAGCAGCGACCGGCCGCTCTCGGGCGGGTGCGCGTTCACGACGACGCCCTCCTCGACGAGCAGCTCGAGGATCCCGTCGTCGGCGAACGCCGGCCGCTCCGTCGCGAAGTCCCTCGCCGTCTGCGGGTCGGGCATGTCCTCGAGCGCCGGGTCGTTCGGCCCCGGGTACGTCACCTCGCGGGTGAAGACGCCCTGGATCGTGTCGCCCTGCGACGTCACCTCGGTCACGTTGCCGGCCTCGACCTCGCGTCGGAAGACGGTGTAGGGCACGTCCATCCGCTCGTTCGTCGGGCCGAACAGGTTGACGAACAGCGCGTTCAGGCCGAGCAGGATCAGGAAGACGATCGCGATCCGGACGAACAGGTTCCCGGGGAGCTTCGGCCCCGGCCGCTGCTGGCCCGGCGCGGGCGGCCGCGCGCCCTCGACCCGCCAGGGCGGCTGCTCGTCCCCGTCGGGCTTCGGCTGGCTGCGCTGGTCGACCGTGTCGCTCACGTAGGCGACACCCTAGCCTCGGGACTGGCTGCTGCGCCGGCTCAGGGCCGTCCGGTGTCCGCGCCGCGGCCCGGCTGGAGCTCGGCCGCCGGGCAGGCGCCCCAGAGCCCCCGCCCTGCGGCGCGCGCCTCCCGCGCCGCGGCGAGCAGCGTGCCCGCCAGGCGCCCCCGATCGCCGCGGAAGAAGTACGGCGTGGCGGCGCCCTCGGCGACCAGCGTGACGTTGAGGACATGCCCGTCGACGCGGACGTAGCGCAGGAGGCGGTCGAAGCGATCGACGTCGTCGAGCGCCGGGTCGCGCACCAGCTCGACGGTCGAGCCGACCGGGGCCAGCCGGCGCAGCAGCCGCTGCGCCTCGCGCCCGTGGCACTCGGCCCGGTCGGCGGGGTTCAGCTCGGGCGCGTCGATCTGGACGAGCCGCACTGCGCGGCCGTCCTCGAGCTGGAGCGTGTCCCCGTCGGGCACGAAGCGGACGACGCCGGTGTCGCGCGGGCCGTCCGGCAGGTCGGGCGCCGACTGCGTCGGCGGCCCGGACGTCTCGACCGGCGCACTGCCGGGCGTCGCGACCGTGTCCGCGGCGACCGACTGCGCCGGCTCGCCGGGCGCGGCGGGGCTGTCGGTGCCGGCGTCCCCACCGGGGACGGTCTCGGCCGACGCCCCGGCGGTCGCCGAGCCGATCGCCGGCCCGGTCGCGGCCGTCGCCGGCTCGCCCGCGGGAGGGGCGTCCCCGGCCTCCCCGCCGCCCTGGCAGGCGGCGAGCCCGAGCGCCGCGACGGCCACGGCTGCAAATCTCACGATCTCCGAAGATTTCACGTTCCGAAGCATAAACAGCCATACTGTCGTCGTGCCCCGCTCCCACGAGCTGCGCGCCGAGCTCTTCCGCCTGCTCGGCCACCCCGTCCGCCTGCGGATCATCGAGCTCCTGCGCGACGGCGAGCGCTCCGTCGGCGAGCTCCAGACGGCGCTCGAGCTCGACTCGAGCGGGACGTCGCAGCACCTCGGCATCCTCCGCCGCGGCGGGATCGTCGAGAGCACCCGCGAGGGGACGAGCGTCTTCTACCGCGTCCGCGACGAGCGGACGCTCCAGCTGCTCGAGACCGCGCGCGAGATCGTCACCGCGACCCTCGAGCACTCGCGCGCCGCGCTCGACGAGCTGAGCGGCGAGGACCGGCCGGCAGCACGGTGAGCGGGCTCGGCGCGGCACTCGCGGCCGGGGCGGCCGTCCTCGCGCTGGGCGCGGCGACGGCGGTGCTGCGCGGCGGGCTGCGCGCAGGGCTCGCGCTGCAGGCGCTCGGCGTCGGCACCCTCGGCGTCTCGGGCCTCGTCGCCCTCGTCGGGGCGCGCACTGCCGGCTCGGCCTTCCACGGCGGCGTCGACCCCGCGCTCGGCGTCGACGGCCTGACGGGCTTCTTCCTCCTCGCGCTCGGCCTCACAGCCGTCCCCGCGCTCGTCTACGCCCGGGGCTACCTGGCGCCGGCCGAGAGCGCGTCGGCGCGCGCGGTCGGCGCGCTCACCGGCGTCTTCCTGCTCTCGCTCGCCGGGGTCGTGTGCGCGCGCGACGCGGCGACGCTCCTCCTCTTCTGGGAGCTGATGACGCTCGCGCCGGCGAGCGCGATCCTCGCCGCCCGGCGCGACGACGACGTCCGGCGGCACGTCTTCTCGTACCTCGCGATCACGCACCTCGGCGGCGCCGGCGTGTGGATCGCGATGCTCGAGCTCGCGCGCGTGGGTGCGCTCGACGACCCGGGCGCCCTCGCCGGCGCGTCCTCGACGCAGGTCCTCGTCGGGCTCGCCGCGGTGGTCGGCTTCGGGACGAAGGCCGGCCTGATGCCCTTCCACACCTGGCTCCCCCGCGCCCACCCGATCGCCCCGAGCCACGTCTCGGCGCTCATGTCCGGGCTGATGGTGAAGGTCGCCCTCTACGGCCTGATCCGCGTCTGCTTCCAGTGGCTCGGCGGGACGCCGCTGTGGCTCGGCACCCTCCTGCTGGCGCTCGGCGGCCTGTCGGCGCTCGGCGGCGTCCTCTACGCGCTCTTCCAGCGCGACCTGAAGCGGCTGCTCGCGTTCTCGTCGATCGAGAACGTCGGGATCGTCGTCCTCGGGCTGGGCGCCTCGCTGCTGCTCGCCGAGCGCGGCGACGCGACCTGGGCCGCGGTCGCGTTCGGCGGCGCGCTGCTGCACGTGCTCGCCCACGGCGTCTTCAAGGGCCTCCTCTTCCTCGCCGCCGGCGCGATCGACCACGCCGTGCACGGGCTCGAGCTCGACCGGCTCGGCGGCCTGCTGCGGCGGATGCCCTGGACCGGGTGGAGCTTCGTGGTGGGCGCCGTCGCGATCGCGGGCGTGCCGCCGCTCGCCGGCTTCCCCTCCGAGTGGCTCGCGCTGCAGTCGCTGCTCCACGTGGCCACCGACGGCGGCGTCGGCGTCTCGATCGCCGGCGCGCTCGCCGTCACCGTGCTCGGGCTGACGGGCGCGCTCGCGCTGTTCTGCTTCGCGAAGGTCGTCGGCCTCGTCCTGCTCGGCCAGCCGCGCCGGCGCGCGTGCGCCGTCGCGCACGACCCCCCCGTCTCGATGCGCGTCGGGATGGCCGTGCTCGCCGTCCTCTGCCTCGTCCTCGGCGTCGTTCCGGGCCTGCTGCTGCCCGAGCTCGCGAAGCTCGCTCCGACCGCGCTCGCGCTGCCGCACCACGGCGGCCTCGAGCTGCCGGGGACGGGCTCGCTCCCGGGCCCGGAATCGCCATCCTCGTCGTCGTGCTCGGCGGCGGGCTCGCCCTCCTGCGCCGGCGCCGCACTGGGCCTGCGGGCAGCTCGTCGAGCCCGCCCTGGCCTGGACGTCCGCCGGCTTCACGAAGGCGCTGCGGCTGATGCTCGAGGCGGTGCTGCGGCCCGCACGGCGGATCGAGACGCACGTGGAGCAGGGCGTCGTCCAGGAGGTCGAGTACGAGGGCGAGGTGCCCCACCACTTCGAGACGAAGCTGTACCGCCCGGTGGTGCGCGCGTCGCTCGCCGGTGCGGCGGTCGCCCGCCGGCTCCAGTCGGGCTCGCTCGGCGGGTACGTCGCCTACCTCGTCGCGCTCGTCGTCCTGGTCCTCGTACTCGCGCGCGCGGGAGCGCTCTCGTGACCGGGACGCAGGTCGCGGCCGGGGCGATCAGGTCGTCGGCGGCATCGTGCTCGCGCCGCTCCTGCCCGGGCTGACCCAGACGATCAAGGCGCGCCTGCAGGGCCGGCGCGGGCCGACGCCGCTCCAGCCGTACCGCGAGCTGCGGCGCCTCTGGGGGAAGTCGAGCGTCCAGCCGGAGGGGACGGGGCCGCTCTACGTCGCGGCGCCGGCGATCGTGGCCGTGGCGCTGCTGGGCGCGCTGCTCGTGCTGCCGATCGGCGGCGTCTCGCCGGACTGGCCGCTCGGGACCGACGCGCTCGTGCTCGTCGGCCTGCTCGCGCTCGCCCGGCTCGCGACCGCGCTCGCCGCCTGGGACACCGGCTCCGGCTTCGCCCTCATGGGCGCGAGCCGCGACCTCACCTTCGGCGTCTTCGTCGAGGGCCTGCTCGTCCTCGTCGTCGTGCTCGCGGCGCTGCCGGCCGGGTCGACCGACCTCGTCTCGCTGTCGCAGGCGGCCTCCGGCTGGGCGGTCTGGCAGGAGCCCGTGCACTGGTGCGCCGCGGTCGCGTTCGCGCTCGTCGTCGTCGCCGAGACGGGCCGCCAGCCGATCGACAACCCGGACACGCACCTCGAGCTGACGATGATCCACGAGGGCCCGCTGCTCGAGTACGCGGGGCGCGACCAGGCCTACCTGCAGTGGGCGGCTGCGGCGCGCCACTGGGTGATGGGCGTGCTCGCGGCGAGCCTGTTCCTCCCGCACGCGGGCGGCTTCGACTGGCAGCTGCTCGCCCTCGCGCTCTCGCTCGTCGGCGTCTGCGTCGCGCTCGCCGTCACCGAGACGTGGCTCGCGAAGATGCGGATCCTGCGCGTCCCGCGCTTCCTCGCGGCGGGCGGCGCGCTCGGGCTCGTCGGGCTGGTCAGCTGGTGGCTCGGAGGAGGCGGCTCGTGAGCCCGACGCTCTCCTGGGCGCTCGTCGCGCTCGGCCTCGGCGTCGTCGTGGCGCGCCGGCGCTCGCACGCCATCCTCCTCGTCACGCTCCAGTCGCTCCTGCTCGCCATCGGCGCGTTCACCCTCGTCGAAGACCGCTCGACCGAGTTCCTGCTCGCCGCCGTGGCGCTGCTCGTGAAGGCCGTCGCGCTCGGGGCCGCGCTCGGCTGGACGATGCTCCGGACCCGGGAGGGGCGGCCGATCGAGGAGCGCATCGTGCCGATCGCGCGCTTCGTGATCGCGGTCGTCCTCGCGCTCGGGGTCGTCGCCCTGGTGCCGTCGTTCGGGCTGGAGGAGGGCGTCGAGCACGCGACCGTCGCGCTCGTCGTGGTCGGCGCGGCCGCCGTGCTGCTGCGGCGGCAGACGCTCTTCCAGGCGCTCGGGCTGATCATGGCCGAGAACGGGATCGCGATCGCGGCCGCATCGGTGAAGGGCGGCGTCCCGATCGTGATCGAGCTCGGCTTCGTCTTCGACGTGATCGTGATCGTCGCCGTCGCCGTCGCGTTCCACGAGCGGATCTACGGCGAGTTCGGCACCGGCGACACGGAGAAGCTGCGGGGGCTCCGTGACTAGCTGGCTGACCGTCCTCGCGATCCTGACGATCGCCGTGCCCGTGCTCGGCGGCGCCCTCTGCGCGCTCGCGCGCGACCGCCGCCTCGTCGACGCGCTGAACCGCGTGACCGCGCTCGCCGGCGCCGGGGTGGCGACCGCGCTCGGGGTCGTCGCGCTCGTGCGGGCGGACGACCCCGCGATCGGCCGGGTCTTCGTCGTCGACGCGCCCGCGGGCGTCTTCCTGCTCGTGATCGCCGTCGTCGGCCTGCTCTCCGCGCTCGTCTCGCCGGCGCACCTGCGCAAGCACGAGCGGAGCTTCTTCCGGGCCGACCGCGCCCGGGGCTGGTACTACCTCGCGCTGCACGCCTTCTGGGCCGCGCTGCTCGCCGTCCCGGTGCTGGGCAACCTCGGGCTCGCGTGGCTCGTCGTCGAGGCGACGACGGCCGCGTCGGCCCTGCTCGTCGCGTTCAGCGGCAAGCGGAGCGCGCTCGAGGCCGGCTGGAAGTACCTCGTGCTGACGACGGTCGGGCTCACCGTGGCGCTGCTCGGGATCGTCGTCCTCTACGCCGGCTCCTCGCCGGAGGAGGGGCGCTTCGCGCTGCTCGACTGGGGCAACCTCGGCGAGGCCGCCGCGGCGGCGCCGCAGACGACCGCGCTGGTCGCCTTCGCGCTCATCCTCGTCGGCCTCGCGGCGAAGATCGGCTGGGCCCCGGTGCACAACTGGCTGCCGGACGCGCACTCGGAGGCGCCGCCGCCCGTCTCGGCGCTCCTCTCCGCGGCGCTCCTGCCGACGGTGATGCTCGTCGCGTGGCGCGTGAAGACCGCGCTCGAGCCGGTCGTCGGCGAGCACGCGACGCGCGCGGTCTTCCTCGGGTTCGGCCTCGCATCGCTCGCAGTCGCCGTTCCGTTCCTCTGGCGGCCGCTCGCCTGGAAGCGCCTGCTCGCCTACTCGTCGCTCGAGCACATGGGCGTCCTCGCGCTGGGGATCGGCTTCGCGCACCCGCTCGCCGTCGCCGGCGTCCTCCTGCACGTCTGCGGCCACGCGCTCGCGAAGTCGCTCGGCTTCTACGCGGCGATCCCGCTGCTCCGCGAGCAGCCGACCGCCGCGAGCCGGCCGCCGACCGGCGTCGCGCGGACGAGCCCGGCGACCGCGGGCGCGCTCGGCCTGTCGCTCGGCTCGCTCTCGGGCCTGCCGCCCTCGCCGCTGTTCTTCAGCGAGGTCTTCGTCCTGCTCGGCGGCATCCTCGCCGGCCAGCTCGAGGTCGCGGCCGCGGCGGCCGTGCTCCTCGCGCTCGGCTTCCTCGGGCTCGCGCACGCGCTGATCGAGGGCCTCGTCGGCAAGGCGCGCGGCCGCGCCGCCGACGCCGCCGACGCGCGCTGGACGCGCCGGCTCTCGCTCGGCGTCGGCGCCGGCCTCGTGGGCCTCACCGCCGCGGCGTACTTCCTGCCGGGCTCCGGCATCGTCGACGCGATCACCCGGTGGTCGGGCGGATGAGCGGCCTCGTCGCCCCCGAGGGGTTCGACGCCCCGACGGTCGAGCGGGTCTCGCCGGCCCGCTGGCGCACGGCCGTCCAGCGGGCGCTCGAGGAGGGCGCGCGCCCGGCGGGGCTGCACGGGGCCGACGGCGAAGGGGGGCCGGAGGCGCGCCTGCTGCTCGACCGCGAAGGCGTGCTCTCGCTGCTCGTCTGCCCCGCCGTCGACGGCGGGGTGCCGACGCTCGTCGACCTCGCCCCCGCGCTGAACTGGGACGAGCGCGAGCTGCACGACGTGCGCGGCGTCCGCGCCGTCGGCCACGAGCCGCTCAGGCCGCTCGTCGACCACGACCTCGACCTCGAGCGCTGGACCGTGCCCGTGCACGGCGAGGGCCCGTACCAGGTCGCGGTCGGGCCGATCCACGCCGGCGTGATCGAGTCCGGCCACTTCCGCTTCCACCTGGTCGGCGAGCGGATCCTCCACCTCGACGCGCGGCTGTTCTACAAGCACCGCGGCCTGGAGCGGCTCGCCGAGGGCCGGACGGCCGCGGACGGCCTGGCCGTCGCCCGTCGCGCGTGCGCCGCGTGCGCGGTCACGAACGCGGTCGCCTACGCGCAGGCCGCGGAGTCCGCGCTCGGGCTCTGGCCGGACCCGATGCTGCGCGACGTCCGCACGCTCCTGCTCGAGCTCGAGCGGCTCTACAACCATTTGCACGACATCGGCCAGCTCTGCGCCGGCGTCGGCTTCGCCGCGGGCGCGATGGCCTTCGCGGCCCTCAAGGAGCGCGCGCAGCGGCTCAACCTCCGCCTCGCCGGGCACCGCTTCCTCTTCGACTCCGTCGCGATCGGGGCGACGCCGTTCCGGCTCGAGCGCGTGGACGCCCGCGTCGCGCGCGACGAGCTGCGGGCACTGCGCCTGGACGCGCGGCGGGCGTGGCGGGTCGTCCTCTTCAACAGCTCCGTCCAGGACCGCCTCGACGGCGTCGGCGTCGTCACGCGCGAGGACGCCCTGCGCATCGGCACCGTCGGCCCGGCCGGCCGCGCCTCGGGGGTCGCGCGCGACGCGCGCCAGCACGCGCCGCGGCTCTCCTACGAGGGCTTCGTCCCGGCCGCGCCGGCCGCGGCGAACGGCGACGTCCAGACCCGCCTCGAGCTGCGCGCGCTCGAGCTCGAGACGACGTTCGACCTGTTCGACGCGCTGCTCGCCCGGCCGCTCGACGGCGGCACGGCCGTGCCCGCGGCCGACCCGGCCCCGCTCGGCGCCGCCGTGGTCGAGAGCCCCCGCGGCGCGACCGCCTGCGTCCTCGAGCTGGCCGACGGCGCGGTCAGGCGCTTCAGCCTCCGCACCGGCTCGTACGCGAACTGGCCCTCCGCGGCCTTCTGCGCCCCCGGGAACCTGCTGCCCGACTTCCCGCTCATCAACAAGAGCTTCGAGCTCTGCTACGCCTGCGCCGACCGCTAGATGCTCCGTCCCGGAAGTCTCCCGTGCCCTGGCGGCTGCGCCGCTCCGCCAGGCCGCGTCCTCGGCGTCGCCCGTAGCCTCCGGCTACGAACGCCGCCTGCGTCCTGCCCTGGCGGGCGTCTCGCCCGCCAGGATCGGCAAGCCACTCCCGGGGCGGAGCACTAGATGCTCACCCTGCTCCGAGACCTCCAGCGCGTCCGCCGCGAGATCGCGCTGCCGCGCCCGGCGGTGCGCGGCTCGCTCGCGATCCGCCACGTCGACGCCGGCTCCTGCAACGGCTGCGAGCACGAGCTGACCGCCGCCACGACCCCCTACTACGACCTGCAGCAGCACGGGCTCGGAATCGTCGCCTCACCGCGCCACGCCGACCTGCTGCTCGTCACCGGCCCGGTGACGACGCGGATGCTCGGGCCGCTGCGCATGGCCTACGAGTCGATGCCCGAGCCGCGCCTCGTCGCCGCGCTCGGCGACTGCGCGCTCGGGCGGTGCATCGTCCCGCCGGGCGACGAGGTCGTCGGCCCGGTCGAGGACGTCCTCCCCGTCGCCCTGCGCATCGCCGGCTGCCCGCCCTCGCCCGACCGGATCGCCGAGGCGCTCGTCGGGCTGCTGCGCGAGCGCGCCGGCGGACGCTGAGGCCGGCACACTGGCCGCGTGCTCCTCGTCGCGGCGATCCTCGCGGCCATCCTCTGGCTGCCGTCCCCCTGGGGCTGGGCCGTCGTCCTCCTCGCGGCCCTCGTCGAGCTGGCCGAGGTCGCCTTCTGGGTGCGCTGGAACCGCCGCCGCCGCCCGCAGGCCGGGCCCGAGACGCTCCCCGGCGCGCTCGGCGTCGTCCTCGTCGCCTGCGAGCCGGACGGCCAGGTGCGTGTCCAGGGCGAGCGATGGCTCGCCCGCTGCGCCGAGGGCGCCGCGGCCGGCGACTCGGTCGTCGTCCGCTCGGTCGACGGGCTGACGCTCGTCGTCGAGCGGGCCGAGCGCGGCTAGCCGGGCAGCCGCACCACGAGCACGTCGCACGGCGCGTGGTGGACGACGCTCGAGGAGACCGAGCCGAGCAGGGCGCGCGCCGCGGCGCCGCGCCCGTGCGAGCCGACGACGATCAGGTCGGCGACGCGCTCCCGGGCGACCTCGCAGAGCGTCTCGGCCGGGTCGCCGACCGGGTCGAGCAGGCTGTGCTCGACCCCGCGCTCGCGCAGGAGGGCGCCGGCCCCGTCGAGCTCACGCCGCTGCTCCGCGACGTCCTCCTCGTCGAAGGGGATGCCCGGGCGCAGGAAGGGCGACTCGGTCGGCAGGGCCGAGACGACCGCGACGTGGCCGCCGGGGCCCGCGAGGGAGGCGGCCCGCTCGAGCGCGAGACGCGCGACGGGCGAGCCGTCGAAGCCGAGGACGATGCGCACCGCGCAATCCTCGCAGGTACGCCGTCGCCCCGGGGAGCCCGCTGCCCCGGGCTCCCCGGCGCGACGGCGAGCGCGGGCCCGCCAGGTGCGGGCCCGCGCGGTCGGCCGTCCGGACGCCGCCTAGAGCAGGCCGGCGTCGGTCAGCGCGTCGACGATCGTCGGCGGCAGGACGACGCGGTTGATCACGTGGATCACGCCGTTCTTCGCGGCGATGTCAGCGGTGACGACCTTCGCGTTGTTCGCGGCGGAGCCGATCGCGGCGGCCGCGTTGAGGAAGATCGCCTTGTTCTTGACGCTCAGCGCGATGTCCTCGCCCTGGAGCGTCTCCACCTCGGCGCCCTTCTTCGCGGCGGCGAGCGCGGCCTTCGCCTTCACCTGGCCGGAGAGGACGTGGTACTGGAGGACGGCGACGAGCGCGTCCTTGTTGGCGGGATCGCCGAGGAAGTCGAGGATCGGCTTGGGGACGCGCTTGAAGGCCGCGTTCGTCGGCGCGAAGACGGTCAGCTTCTTGCCGCCGATCTTGCCGGCGAGCGCGCCGTCGAGACCTGCGGCCTGGACGAGCGTGACGAGCGTCGAGAAGCGCTTGTCGCCGGCGGCGATCTCCACGATGTTCTTCGTCGGCTTCGCGGTCGGGGCGGCGGTCGCGCTGCCGACGACGCCGATCGCGAGGGCACCGACGGCTGCGGTGACGACGAGCTTCCTGAGCTTCACGGCCCTGCTCCTTTCGATAGTTGAACACACGCTGTACGCAACCTCTACGGAACCGGTCACCGATCCGGATCACACCCGGATCACCCGGTCGCCGTCATCCGGCCGACCTGGCCGCGCCGAACATCGGGTACCGTGGAGCGCCCATGCCCACCGCACGCCTGGCAGACGCGAGCGACGCGGCTCTCGCCGTCCTCGTGGCCCAGCGGCGGCAGGACGCGCTCGAGGAGGTCTACCGACGACACGCGGGCGCGATCCTGTCCCTCGCGCTGCGTGTGGTGCGCGACCGCTCCCTCGCGGAGGAGATCGTGCAGGAGGTGATCGTCCGCCTCTGGCGCGCGCCCGAGCGCTTCGACGCGGCGCGCGGCTCGCTCCGCTCGTTCCTGCTCGCGGACGCGCACGGGCGCTCCGTCGACGTCGTGCGCTCGGAGGCGGCCCGCAAGCGGCGTGAGGAGGCGGAGGCGCTCGCGACCGTGGACGAGGCGCCCGACGACGTGCACGGCGAGGTCGTGCTCGGCGTGCTCGCGGAGGACGTCCGCCGCGCGCTCACGACGCTGCCGCGCGAGCAGCGCCAGGCGATCGAGCTCGCCTACCTGCAGGGCTACACGTACCGTGAGGTCGCCGCCATGCTCGAGGAGCCCGAGGGGACGATCAAGAGCCGCATCCGGATCGGCCTGACCCGGCTCCAGGGCGCACTCGCCGAGAGCGGGGCGATCGCATGAGCGAGCCGCAGCCCGGAGACGACGTGCGCGACCTCGTCGCCCTGCTCGCGCTCGACGCGCTCGACGGCGAGGAGCGTGCGAGCGCCGAGTCCGCGGTCGCCGCGGACCCCGTCCTGCAGGCCGAGCTGGCAAGCCATCGGGAGGCGCTCGGGCTGCTCGTCCCGGACGCGCCTGCTCCCGCCGGGCTCTGGGATCGAATCGCGCTCGAGCTGGACGATCCCGCGGCCGCGACGACGGCCGAGCCGGAGGCGCCGCTCGCGCCCGTGCTCCCGCTGCGCCGCCGCCGGGCACCGCTCGTCGGCGGCGTCGCCGCGGCGGCCGCCGCGATCGCCGCGGCCGTCGCGATCACGATCGCGGTGGCCGGCGGGGACGAGGATCCGTCGCTCGGCCGGCTCGCGGCGACCGCCGGCCTCGTCGCGCAGGCCGCACCGGGCCCGGTCGAGGGGGCCGTGCACCTCTTCTCGCCGGACGTCGCCGGCGGCGTGCTCGTCGTCGACCTGCAGAAGGTGCCACCCGCGCCGGCGGGCCACCACTACGAGCTCTGGGTGCTGCGGCGCGACTCCACGCACATGGAGGCCGTCGGGACGTTCGTGCCCACGGACGACTCGACGCACCTCGAGCTCCCGCTGCCCGGCCCCGGCGAGTACGCCGCGTTCGACATCTCGATCCAGGCCGACGGCGGCCCGCCCGAGCACTCGGGCGTCAGCCTCGCGAACGCCTCGTTCAGCTAGGGGCGCGTCCGGAAGCGCAGCCGCAGGTCGCTCGGGCGCGAGCTGCAGGCGATGCAGGGACGCACGGAGTCGACCGAGAGCGCCGCAGAGCGCACCCGGGACGCGCGGAAGGCCCTTTCCGGACTACACCTAGGCGGCGTCGCGGCAGAGCGCCGCGAGCTCGACGGCGACGCGGTCGCGCTCGCGCTCGAGCTCGCCGAGGACGGCACGTGCGTCGCGCAGCGCCCCGATCCGGGCGTCGCGCTCGACGCGCTCGCAGAGCGCCGCCAGGCCGGCGGCGCCGAACGTCCCGCTCGTGCCCTTGAGCGAGTGCGCGGCCCGCTCGACCGCGCCGGGGTCGCCCTGCTCGAGCGCATCGCGGACGGCGGCGACCCGCCCGGGCAGCTCGCCCAGGTACATCGCCGTCACCTCGGCCAGGCACTCCTCGTCCCCGTCGAGCTGCTCGAGCAGCCGGACGAGCGCCGCGGAATCGATCGCCCCGTGCATGGAGTCTCCTCGCATGTCCTCAGCCGGGTTGTCGTCCCGCTGCCCGCGCGAATTGAGCGAGACGGCGGCGCGTCCGCCGGCCGCCACCGGAGCCCGTGGGGCGAGGCGGTACCGTGCGCCCGTGGGCGCGAGCGACACCGTCGTCTTCATCCCGGCCTGGAACGAGGAGCAGAGCCTGCCGGCCGTGCTCGAGGAGCTCGCCGCCGAGCTGCCGGCCGCGGACGTGCTCGTGATCGACGACGGCTCCACCGACCGGACCGCCGAGGTGGCCCGCGCGCACGGCGCGGACGTCGTCTCCTTCGGTGAGAACCGCGGCCTGCGCGCCGGGATCGCGGAGGGCTACCGCCAGGCGGCCGAGCGCGGCTACGCCCTCTGCGGGCGGGTCGACGCGGACGGCCAGCACCCCGTCTCCGAGCTGCGCCGCCTGCTGGCGCTCGTCCGGGCCGGCGAGGCGGACGTCGCGATCGGCTCGCGCTTCGTCTCGGGCCCCGACCACGCGCCCTACCGCTACGCGCCGAGCGGGCCGCGCCGCTTCGGCACGGCCGTCCTGCGCCGCGCGATGAAGCTCGCGCTGGGGCGGCCCTTCGGCGACGCCACGAGCGGGATGACCGCGGCGGCCGCGATCGCGCTCCCGCACCTCGCGCAGCCCTACACGAGCGGGGCGCCCGAGGTCCAGGCGCTCCTGCGGCTGCACGAGGCGGGGCTGCGGGTGGCCGAGGTCCCCGTCGACATGCGCGAGCGCGCGAGCGGCGAGTCGAAGCTGCGAGGCGGGAAGGCGCTGCGGCTCGTCGTCACGGTCGTCGGCACCGTCGCGGGCGGGATCGTGCGGCGGGTGCGCCGCCTCGTCCCGTGACCGCGGCCCGCCGCGTGGTCGTCGTGCTGGGGTACGCGGCCGGCGGGCACCGCCAGCTCCACCCCGTCTGCGCCGCACGGCTCGGCCGGGCGGCCGAGGTGGCGACGGACGCGGACGTCGTCGTCCTCTCCGGCTGGTCGCGCGACGGCGTCGCCGAGCCCGAGGCGCTGCTGATGCAGCGGGCCTGGACGGGACGCGCCGCCGAGGTCGTCGTCGACCCGGTCGCGAGCACGACCGTCGAGAACGCGCTCCTCGCCCTCGACGACGTCGTCCGCTCGGGCGCCCGGGAGGTCGTCGTCGTCACCTCGGCCTGGCACGCGGCGCGGGCCCGGGCGGCCTTCCGGCTCGTCCTGCTCGGCCGCGGCGTGCGCGTCTCGTCGGCGGCGGCGCCGGCCTCGGCGAGCCTTCGCGTGCGCCTCCGGGAGCTGGCGCTGGGGCCGTTGCTCCCCGGGCAGCTCTGGGCGGCGCGCCGCCGGGCCCGGCGGCGAGGCCGGCGCTAGGCGACCTGGCCGCCGCGGGAGAGCGTGCCGCCCTCGGCGCCGGGCGGCTCGACCTGCCGCCAGAGGACGATCCGGTCGTCCTCGATCAGGAACTGCGCCGCGGCGAGCGTGCCGGCCGGCGCGTCGCAGGCGCTGCCGGGCCGGTCGCCGAGCGTGAAGACGGCGAGGACGGCCTTCTCGCCGAGGCGCTCGAGGCGGACGAGCTCACCCGAGCAGGGCAGGCCCCGGGCCCACTCGACCGCGAGCGCCCGGCTGGTCAGCCGGATCGTGTAGCCGCCCTGCTCGACGATCGCCGGGATCGCGAAGAGGGCGCCGACCGCCTCGTCGTCGCCGGCGTTGAGCGCCTCGCTCCAGGCACGGACGACCGCCGCGAGGGCGTCGGGGACGTCCCGCTCCTCCGCGGGCGCGGGAAGGAGCCTCGGCCCGGTCGTCCCGGCCGGGGGCGGGGGCGGCTGGGCGGGTCGCGCCGAGCCGACGAGCCCGGCCTGTCGCGTCGACCCCTCGCCCTCCGCGCCGCACCCCGCGAGCAGGACGGCGGCGATCAGCGCGAGCAGCAGCCTGAGCGTCACCCGCGCACCGTAGCGCGCCGGGAGGGGCGTCGCGGGACGAGGAGGCGATCGGCCGCTCAGGCGTGCGGGACGGCCCGCGCGAGCTCCTGCAGCGACGGGCCGATCACGCCGGGCGCACGACCGCGGCCGGCGGCGCGCAGCACGCGCGCGTAGGCCTCGAGCACCGTGTCGCCGCCGCCCATCACCTCGCCCGTGGACTTCATCTCGGCGGAGCGGTCGGCCGCGCCGGGGAAGCGGTCGTCCGGGAAGATCGCCTCCTTCGCCCAGGCACGCGTGGGCTCCGCGCGCTCGGGCAGGCCGAGCTCGTCGAGCGTCGCGCCGAGCAGCAGCCGGCACGCGAGGTCGACGAGGTGGATGCCCGTCGCCTTGGCGATGAAGGGCACGGTCCGGGACGCGCGCGGGTTCGCCTCGATCACCTGCAGCTCGCCGCCGCGGCCGATCGCGAGCTGGAGGTTCATCAGGCCACGGGCGCCGATCCGCCCGACGAGCGCGTCGGCGATCTCGCGCACGCGCTGCTCGATCGCCGGGCTGACCGAGGGGCCGGGGAAGACGCAGGCCGAGTCGCCCGAGTGGACGCCCGCGTGCTCGACGTGCTCGAGGATGCCGGCGACCCAGGCGCGCCTCCCGTCGCAGAGGACGTCGACGTCGAGCTCGAGCGCGCTCTCGAGGTACTCGTCGACGAGCGACGGCTCGTGGATCTCGAGCTCCTCCGGCGAGCGCACGACGCGCATGCGCCGGCCGCCGAGGACGTAGTGCGGGCGGACGAGCACCGGGTAGCCGATCTCCTGCGCGACCGCGAGCGCCTGCTCGCGGGTGTCGGCGACGCCCCAGCGCGGGTGCGCGATCCCGAGCTCCGCGAGGATCTCGCCGAACTTGCCGCGATCCTCGGCCGCGTCGATGGCGCCGAGCGGGTCGCCGAGCAGCGGCACGCCCGCCTCGGCCAGGCCGTGGGCGATCTTCAGCGGCGTCTGCCCGCCGAGCGTGACGACGACGCCGATCGGGTTCTCGATCGCGCAGACGTCGAGGACGCGCTCGAGCGTCACGGGCTCGAGGTAGAGGCGGTTCGACGTGTCGTAGTCGGTGGAGACCGTCTCCGGGTTCGAGTTGACCATCACGGCCTGGTAGCCGAGCGCGCGGAACGACATCGCCGCGTGGACGCAGCAGTAGTCGAACTCGATCCCCTGCCCGATCCGGTTCGGGCCCGAGCCGAGGATGACGACCGTGTTCGAGCCGTCGACCTCCTCGGAGTCGCCGTCCTCGTAGGAGAGGTAGAAGTAGGGCGTCCGCGCCTCGAACTCGGCGGCGCAGGAGTCGACGGCCAGACGGCCCGGCCGCGGCCGGCGGCGGCGCACCCGGCCTCGTCGATCCCGAGGATCCGGCGATCCGCGCGTCGGGCAGGCCGTAGCGCTTCGCCTCGGCCACGTCGCCGGAGGCGGCGAGCGACTCCTCGGCCGCGCGCATCTGCGCGGAGCTCGCTGGCGAAGTACGGGTGGAGCATCGATCTCGGGGATCTCCTTCCCGTCCTCCTTGCCCTCGAGCGCCTTGAAGAACGCCTCGGGGAACGTCCGGCCGAGGCCGAGCGCCCGCCGACGGCGCGCATCTCGGTGCCCAGCTCGGCCTTCGCGAGCGGGAACTCTCGAAGTCGAACCGGGGCGCCTTGACCGCGACGTAGTCGAGCGCCGGCTCGAAGGCCGCGGACGACTTGCCCGTGATGTCGTTCGGCAGCTCGTCGAGCGTGTAGCCGACGGCGAGCAGCGCGCGAGCTTCGCGATCGGGAAGCCGGTCGCCTTCGACGCGAGCGCCGACGAGCGCGAGACGCGCGGGTTCATCTCGATCACGACGATGTCGCCCGTCCTCGGGTCGAACGCGAACTGGACGTTCGCACCGCCCGTCGCGACGCCGACCGTCCTCGCGGTCGCGAAGGCGCCGTCGCGCAGGCGCTGGTAGTCGGGGTCGGGCAGCGTCTGCTGCGGGGCGACCGTCCACGAGTCGCCCGTGTGGACGCCCATCGGGTCGAGGTTCTCGATCGAGCAGACGACGACGCAGTTGCCGGCCGCGTCCGACATCACCTCGAGCTCGAACTCCTGCCAGCCCTCGACCGACTGCTCGACGAGCACCTGGTGGATCGGGCTCGCGGCGAGGCCCTTCGCGATCTGGTCCATCAGCTCGGGGCGCGTGCGCGCGAGGCCGCCGCCCTTGCCGCCGAGCGTGAACGCCGGGCGGACGACCGCCGGGCACGGCGTCGTCTCGTCGACCTCGTCGAGCGAGGTGATCACGACGGAGCGGGGCACGTGCAGACCGGCTCGATCACCGCGCGTCGGGAACTCGAGCCGGTCCTCGGCGCGCCGGATCGCGGCGACGTTCGCGCCGATCAGCTCGACGCCGAGGTCGTCGAGGACGCCCGCCCGGCCAGGTCGATCGCGAGGTTCAGCGCCGTCTGGCCGCCGAGCGTCGGAAGCACCGCGTCGGGCCGCTCCTTCTTCAGGATCTGCGCGACCGTCTCGACGTCGAGCGGCTCGATGTACGTCGCGTCCGCCCACTCCGGGTCGGTCATGATCGTCGCCGGGTTCGAGTTGACGAGGATCACGCGCAGGCCCTCGGCGCGCAGGACGCGGCACGCCTGGGGACCTCGAGTAGTCGAACTCGCACGCCTGCCCGATCCGGATCGGGCCGGAGCCGATGATCAGGATGCTCTTCAGGTCGTCGCGCTTCGGCATCAGAGGGGCGTCCCGCCGACCGCGCTCGCGATCCGGTCGAAGAAGGGCAGGGCGTCGTGGGGGCCGGGCGCGGCCTCGGGGTGGAACTGGAGCGAGAAGAAGCCGTCGCCGTCGAGGCCCTCCACCGTCTCGTCGTTCAGCGAGACGTGGCTGACCTCGGGGGCGTCGGGGTTCCCGACCGCGAAGCCGTGGTTCTGGACGGTGACGAGGACGCGCTTCGTATGCTTGACCCGCACCGGGTGCAGTTCGCGCCGCGGTGCCCGAACGGGAGCTTGAAGGTCGGCAGGCCGAGCGCCAGGCCGAGCAGCTGGTGGCCGAGGCAGACGCCGAAGATCTGCGTGCGCCCGAGCAGCTCGCGGACGGTCTCGACCCGTCGCCGAGCTGCGCGGGGTCGCCGGGGCCGTTGCCGACGAGGACGGCCTTCGGCTTCGCGGTCCATGATCGCGTCCGACGGTCCACGTCGGCGGCACGACCGAGGCCTGCATCCCGCGCCGCGCGACCTCGTTCACGATCGAGCGCTTGCAGCCGAAGTCGAGGATCGCGACCCGCGGGGCCGACGCCCAGCGTGTAGAGCTCGCGCGTCCCGGCGTCGAGCGCGAGCGGCGGGGCCATCGTCCCCCGCGCTGCCCGCGGTCGAAGTCGAGGTGGGCTCCTCGAAGGCGAGCGCGCAGCGACTCGGGCCCTCCGGTCCCGAGCGCGCAGCGCATCGCGCCCTCGGAGCGGACGTGGCGCACGAGCGCGCGCGTGTCGACCTCCTCGAGCGCGACGACGCCCTCACGGGCGAGCCAGGCGGAGAGCTCGGGCCGCGCGCGCCGCATGATCACGCCGCGCGTCCAGACCCGGCCGGACTCCATGCGCGCGTCGTCGACGCCGTAGTTGCCGATCAGCGGGTAGCTGAAGATCAGCACCTGCGCGTGGTAGCTCGGGTCGGTGACGGCCTCCTGGTAGCCGGCCATCGCAGTGGTGAAGCAGATCTCGCCGGCCGACTGGCCGGGCGCGCCGACCATCCGGCCGGGCCAGGTCGTTCCGTCCTCGAGCACCAGGTGGGCGTCCTGCATGGGCTTGCATACTACGCGATCTCCTGCATAAGATGCAAGCCATGCGCACCGCAGCCATCGTCGGCGCGGCCGGCTACACCGGCCAGGAGACGCTGGACCGCCTGCTCGCGCACCCCGGGCTCGAGGTCCTGGCGCTCGGCTCGGACAGCTCGCCCGGGAAGCACCCGTCCGCGCTCGACCCGCGACTCGGCCGCGGCGCCGGGCGCGCGCTGCCGACGCTCGTCCCGAACGCCGAGGCGCTCGCGTCCGGCGCGGACGTCGTCTTCCTCTGCCAGGGCCACGAGGAGGCCGCCCGCACGACCCCGCCCGCGACGGGCGTCGTCGTCGACCTCTCCGGTGGGCACCGGCTGAAGGATCCGGCCCAGTACGCGACCTGGTACGGCTGGGAGCACCCCGACCCCGCCTCGCTCGCGGACTGGTGCTACGCGCTCGCCGAGCTCCGGCCGCCGACCGGCCGCCTGATCGCGAACCCCGGCTGCTACGCGACGGCGATCCTGCTCGCGCTCGCGCCGCTCCGGGACGCGATCGACCCGGCCAGCGTCGTCGTCGACGCGAAGTCCGGCATGACCGGCGCGGGGCGCTCGCTCAAGGCGTCGTCGCACGCGGGCGCCGTGCTCGAGAACTTCTCGCCCTACCGGGTCGGGACGCACCAGCACCAGGCGGAGATCGAGCAGCTGCTCGGCTTCCCGATCTGCTTCGTCCCGCACCTGCTCCCGGTCCGCCGGGGGATCGTCGCGACGTGCTACGCCGTCGCGCACGACGGGGCCGACCTGCGCGCGCTCCTCGAGCGCGCCTACGCCGACTGCCCGGCGGTCGACGTCCTCCCCGAGGGCGTCGCGCCCGAGCTGTCGCGCGTCCAGCACACCGACATGACGGAGGTCAACGTGTTCACCGACCGGGCGACCGGGCGCGCCATCGTGATCGCCGCGCTCGACAACCTCGGCAAGGGCGCCGCCGGCCAGGCCGTCCAGAACGCGAACCTCGCGCTCGGGCTGCCGCCGACGGACGGGCTGCGGCTCGAGGGGGTGCTGGTGTGAGCGTCACCGCCGCGAGGGGCTTCGTCGCGGGCGGCGTCCACTGCGGCATCCGCCGCGCCGCCTCCGACCTGGCGATCGTCCGCTCCGTCGAGCCGGCGGTGGGCGCCGCGCTCTTCACCGTCAACCGCGTGCTCGCCGCGCCGTGCGCCGTCTCCCAGCTGAACCTGGCGCAGGCCGAGCCGCAGGCGGTCGTGCTCAACTCGGGCGTCGCGAACGCGGCGACCGGCGAGCGCGGAAGCTCGACGCGCTCGCGACCTGCGCCGAGGCCGGGCGGCTGCTCGGGCTGCGGGCCGAGGAGGTGCTCGTCTGCTCGACCGGCGTGATCGGGAAGCGCCTGCCGATGATCAACCTGACGCAGGGCCTGCGCGAGCTCGTCCCGGCGCTCTCCGCCGACGGCGGCGACGCCGCCGCGCACGCGATCATGACGACCGACACGGTCGCCACAGTCCGCCGTCCAGTGCGACGGCTTCGCGGTCGGCGGCATGGCGAAGGGCGCGGGGATGATCCACCGGTGCTCGCGACGATGCTCGCCGTGATCACGACCGACTACGCGCTGACGCGCGAGGAGGCCGACGCGATCCTGCGCCCCGCCGTCGACGCGACGTTCAACCGGATCTCGATCGACGGCGACTGCTCGACGAACGACGCGGTGATCCTGCTCGCGAACGGGGCGAGCGGCGTCGAGCGGACGCCGGCGCGCGACGCCGAGCTGGCCGCGGCCGTCCGGCAGGTCTGCGGCGAGCTGGCGGAGATGATCGTCCGCGATGGCGAGGGCGCGACCGTCCTGCTCCAGATCGACGTGACGGGCGCGGCGACCGAGGCCGAGGCCATCGCGATCGCCCAGCGCGTCGCGATCTCGCCGCTCGTCAAGACCGCGGCCTTCGGCCACGACCCCAACTGGGGCCGCGTGCTCGCCGCGGCCGGCTCGGCCGCGTGGGGCGACGGCTTCGCGCGGCTCGACCCGGACCGCGTGACGCTCGCGTTCAACGGGACGCCCGTCTTCGTCGACGGGGCGCCGGTCGACGCGACGCCCGACCTGACCGGGACGCTCTGCCGGATCGAGCTGTCGCTCGGCCTGGGCGAGGGCAGCGCCTCCTACATCGCCTCGGACCTCACGTACGACTACGTCCGCATCAACGCGGAGTACACGACCTAGGAGCCCGTGGCGCTCGTCCTGGTCAAGTGCGGCGGCGCCGCCTCGGAGCTCGACCCCGAGGCGACGATCCTCCCCCTCGTCGCCGCCGGCGACCGGGTCGTCGTCGTCCACGGCGCCGGCCCGCAGATCTCGCAGGAGATGGAGCGGCGCGGCCTGCCGGTCGAGTTCCGCGCCGGGCGCCGCGTCACGACGCCGGAGGCGCTCGAGGTCGTGCGCGAGTCGCTCGCGCAGGTGAACGCCGCCCTCGTCGCCGTGCTGGCGCCGACCGCCGTCCCGCTCTGGGGCGACGAGATCGGCCTGCGCGCACGGCAGGTCGAGGGGCTCGGCCTGGTCGGCGACCCCGAGCCGTCTCGCCCGCAGGCGGTCGTCGACAGCGCCGCCGCGGGCGCGCTGCCGGTCGTCGCGCCGCTCGCCGAGGGCCCGCTGAACGTCAACGCCGACGAGATGGCGGTCGCGCTCGCGATCGGGCTCGGCGCCGATCGGATCGTCTTCTACACGGACGTCCCGGGCGTCCTCGTCGACGGCGAGGTCGCCGACGAGCTCGACGCCGACTGGGCCGAGGAGCGGATCGTCGCCGGCGTCTTCCAGGGCGGCATCGTCCCGAAGCTGCGCGCTGCGGGCGCCGCCGCACGGCACGGCATCGAGGCCGGGATCGGCCGCACGAGGATCACGAGCAAGGAGGCGGATCGTGAGCACGCACACCCCGGCCCAGGAGCGCGTCCTCCCCACCTACGCGCGCTTCGGCGTCACGTTCGTCGAGGGCGAGGGCTGCTGGCTGACCGCCGACGACGGCCGGCGCTACCGACTTCGTCGCCGGGATCGCGGTCGTCGCGCTCGGCCACCGCCATCCCGCGGTCACCGCGGCGGCCCACGCGCAGCTCGACCGGCTCTGGCACGTCGAACCTCTACTGGACGCAGCCGATGCTCGACCTGGCCGGGCGGCTGTCCGACCGCTTCGGGGCGCGCGCGCCTTCTTCTGCAACTCCGGCGCGGAGGCGATCGAGGCCGGGCTGAAGTACGCGCGCAAGGCGACGGGCAAGAGCGGCATCGTCGCCCTCGAGACGTCGTTCCACGGCCGGACGATGGGCGCGCTCTCGGCGACCGGCCAGCCGGCCAAGCAGGTCGGCTTCGGGCCGCTGATCCCCGACGTCCGCTTCGCGCGCCTGAACGACGCGGAGTCGCTCGCCGCCGCAGCCGCGGACGGGAACGTCGCGTGCGTGCTGCTCGAGCCGATCCAGGGCGAGGGCGGGATCAACCCCGCCACGCACGCCTTCCTCGAGTCCGCGCGAGCGCTCTGCGACGCGCAGGGCGCGCTCCTCTTCTTCGACGAGGTGCAGACCGGGATCGGCCGCACGGGGACGTTCTTCGCGCACGAGCAGCTCGGGGTCAAGCCGGACGTGATGGCCCTCGCGAAGGGCCTCGCGAACGGCCTGCCGATCGGCTGCCTGCTGGCCTCCGACGAGGCGCAGGTGGGCTTCGTCCCGGGCGACCACGCGTCGACCTTCGGCGGCAACCCCGTCGCCTGCGCCGCGGCCTGCGCGGTCTGCGACGCGCTCGACGAGGAGCTGCTCGACCACGTGCAGGCGATGGGCGCGCGCCTCTCGACGGGGCTCGCCGCGCTCGAGCAGGTGCAAGAGGTCCGCGGGCTCGGCCTGCTCGTCGGCTGCCAGCTCGACCGGCCCGCGGGCCCCGTCGTGGCTGCCTGCCTCGAGCGCGGGCTGCTCGTGTCGGGCGCGGGCGAGAAGGTCGTCCGGCTCTCGCCGCCGCTCGTCGTCTCGGCCGAGGAGGTCGACCAGGCGATCGCGACGCTCGCGGAGGTGCTCGATGGCGCGGCGTGAGCGCCAGGGCGCGATCCTCCGACTGATCCGCGAGCGCCCGATCTCGACCCAGGCCGAGCTCGTCGACGCGCTGCGCGAGTCAGGCTTCGACGTCGTGCAGACGACCGTCTCGCGCGACGTCGCCGACCTCGGTCTCGTGAAGGTGCGCAGCTCGGACGGCCGCCTCGTCTACGCGCCCGCCACCGTCGCGCACGCGAGCGGCAGCCGGACCGACGAGCTGCGCGCCGCCATGCGCCGCTGGGCGCTGACGATCGAGTCGAGCGGGAACCTCGTCGTGATCACGACCCCCGCCGGCTACACGCACGCGCTCGCGCAGGCGATGGACGAGGCCGCGCACCCGCGCGTGCTCGGCACGATCGCCGGCGAGAACACGATCCTCGTCGTCGCGCGCGAGGGCGTCGCCGGCGGCGAGCTGCGGGACGAGCTGCGCTCGCTCCTGCTCGAGGGCGCCGCATGACCCTCTGGGCCGGACGCACGGGCGGCACGGGCGTCGACCCCGCGGTCGCCGCGTTCCTGCGCGGCGACGACACGGAGCTCCTGCCCTACGACTGCGAGGGCACGCGCATCCACGCGCGCCGCCTGCACGGCGCCGGGATCCTCGCGGACGGGGAGCTGGCCGAGGTCGAGCGGCGGCTGACGGAGATCCGCGAGGGCGGCGCCGCGCTGCTCGAGCCGACGGACGAGGACGTCCACTCGGCCATCGAGCGGCTGCTCGGCCCCGTCGGGCGCAAGGTGCACGCGGGCCGCTCGCGCAACGACCAGGTGATCACGGCGTTCCGGCTGTTCGTCGTGGAAGCCTGCGACGAGGCGCTCGCCTCGATCGGCGCCTTCGCCGGCGTCCTGCTCGACGTCGCCGGGCGCGAGGCGGACACCGTCCTGCCCGGCTACACGCACCTGCAGCGCGCGCAGCCCGTCACGCTCGGCCACCACCTGCTCGCCTGGGTCGAGATGCTCGACCGCGACCGCGACCGCTTCGGGCTCGCCCGCGCGCACGCCGCGCCCGTCCCGCTCGGCGCGGGCGCGCTCGCCGGCTCGACGCTCGAGCTGCCGCCGCCGCCCGGCCAGGTGCGCAACTCGCTCGACGCCGTCGCCGACCGGGACTTCGCGCTCGACTACCTCTACGCCGCGGCGGCGCTGATGACGCACCTGTCGCGGATGTCCGAGGAGGTCGTCCTCTGGGTCACCTCGGAGTTCGGCTTCGCGCGCCTGCCCGAGCACGCGGCGACGGGCTCGTCGATGATGCCCCAGAAGCTCAACCCGGACGTCGCGGAGCTGACCCGCGGCAAGGCGGGGACGGCGATCGGGCGGCTGACCGGCCTGCTCGCGACGGTGAAGGGCCTGCCGCTCGCCTACAACCTCGACCTGCAGGAGGACAAGCCGCCGGCCTTCGCCGCGCGGCGCGACGTGCGCGGCGCGCTCGCCGCGCTCGGCGTCCTCGTCGCCGGGCTCGCGTTCGACCGCGAGCGGATGGCGGGCGCGGCCGCCGACCCGCTGCTGCTCGCGACGGACGCTGCCGAGGCGCTCGTCCGGGCGGGCACGCCGTTCCGCGAGGCGCACGAGATCGTCGCCTCGTCCGTCCGCGCCGGCACGTTCGTCGCGCCCGGCAGCGCGGCCGAGAGCATCGCGGCGCGTACGCTGCCCGGCCCGGGCGGCGTGCGCGAGGCGCTCGCCGCCGCCCGGGCGCGCTTCGCGGCTCCGGGCTCGCCCTAGGCGCCCGCGCGCGCCCGCGCTTCGCCGCGTCCTAACAGATCGCGAACCCGGAGCGCGCCGGCCTGCCGCTACCGTGAGAGCCGTGCTGCTGCGGCGCATCCTCCCCTCGCGGCGGCCCTGCTCGCCCTGGCGGGCGCGGGCGGCGCGAGCGCGGCGGCGACCCCGGTCGCCTGGTGCGGCTCGGACGCGGCTGCGACCGACCGCATCGACCGCGTCAACGGCTTCCAGTGGCACGTGATCTACGCCTTCCCGGCCGACGGCGCCGACCGCTTCGGCCAGCTGGTCTCCGGGATCGCGACCGACCTCGCCGCCGTCGACGCCTGGTGGCGCGGGCAGGACCCCGGGCGGACGCCGCGGTTCGACCTCGCCGACTTCCCCGGCTGCACGACGACCTTCGGGCGGCTCGACGTCTCGCGCGTCCAGCTGCCCAAGCCCGCCACGCGCTACCGGCCCGCGAAGACCTCCCTCGCCCGGCTGATCGCCGACCTGTCCGCGGCGGGCTTCACGAGCCCCGACAAGAAGTACCTCGTCTACTACGACGGGCCCGTCGCGAACGTCTCCCGCTGCGGCGAGGGCAACCGCGGCCTCGTCGGCGGCGGCCCGAACGCCGTCGCTGCCGTCTACCTCGGCGCCTGCGGCGCGACCGTCGGCACGGGCGAGCGCAGCGCCGCGATCACCGCGGCCCACGAGCTCCTGCACGGGCTGAACGCGCTCGTCTTCCCGCACCCCGACCCCGGCCCGCCGAACGCCTGCGCCGACGACGAGGCCCACCCGTGCGACGACCCGAAGGACCTGCTCTACCCGCGCCGCTCCTCGCTCGACACGCTCGACCAGATGCTGCTCGACGCCGGCCACGACGACTACTACGGCCACCAGGGCGCCTGGTGGGACGCGCGCGACTCGCTGTTCCTGCTCCGGCTGACCGGGAAGGATCGCACCCCGCCGCGGCTGCCCGGCGCGCTCTCGGCGACGAGCGACCGCGGCGTCGCGATCCTCCGCTGGCGGCGGGCGAAGGACCAGACGCGCATCGTCTACCGCGTCTACCGGGACGGCGCCCTCCGCGCGGAGACGCCGAAGCCGACGCTGAACGACGGGCCCTTCGACGAGGGCACGATCGTCGAGTACGCGGTCAGGGCGTCCGACCGCGCGGGCTTCCTCAGCCAGCCGCTCGCCGTCCGCTTCAAGGTCGGCTTCGGGATCGTCGACGAGGACGGCGCCGTCACCGTCGACACCGTCCCGCCCGGCGGGGTGCCGAAGCTCCGCGGCGTCATCAACGCGAGCGCCCTCGTGCTCCGCTGGGGTCGGGCCACCGACACCGCGAGCCCGATCCGCGCCTACCGCGTCCTGCGCGACGGCGAGCGCCACGCCGACACGACGCGCCTGCGCATCAGCATCCCCAAGCCCGACATCGCCGGCGTCTGGACCGTCGTCGCCATCGACCAGGCCGGGAACGTCGGGCGGCCGCTGCTGCAGATCACGGTGTAACCGGGGGGGAGAAGCGTCTGGGGGGAGAAGCTCACGCTTCTGCCCCCCAGGGCCCCCTCATCGCGCCACGGCCCCTCGCGCTCGGGCTCCCACCTGGCGTAGCGCGTCGGCGGTCACTCCGAGGGAGCACAGTCGTCGGAGGACAGCAAAGCTGCCCTCCTGCCCGTCGAGCGGCCGCTGGGTCAGGGCGACGCGGTGGGCCGGGCGTGCTCTCTCGCCCAGGCGTCCACGACGCCTCGCACGTACGGCTCGACCAGCCAGCCGTTCTGGGCCAGGCGGGGCGGGGTGTGGTGCGCGCCGTCGGGGGTGATCGCGACCGGGATCAGCCACGTGCCGACCGCCTCCTGGGTCGGGCGGGCGAGCACCTGGCGGAGCCGCTCGTCCACCGCGGTGACCGGGAAGGCCGCGACGACGGCGAGCGACGCGTGGACGCGCGCGAGCCAGCCCGGTCGCGCCCGGCGGGCGTGGGCCAGGCAGGCGGCCGCGAAGAGGGGCGCGGCAGCGGGGTTCAGCGGCTCCCCGGTCGCGACCACGACCACGTGGACGCGGACGCCGAGCCAGCGCAGGCGCCGCCGGCTCGCGTGCCACGCCCGGCACGGGCGGTCGTCGACCACGACGTCGCCCAGCTCGATCAGCGCGCGGGACGACACGACCGCGGAGCGTAGCGCCCGTGCACCTCGCGGGCGGATCCCCCGAACCGGGGAGGCAGCCAGCCTGGTTCCGCGCTTGTCCGGGCGACCGCTCGACAGTAGGGTCGGGCAGTGCGGCGGTTGGTCTTCCTCTTTGCGGTCGTGGCGGTGCTCGCATGGGCGGGCGGCGCCGCGGGCGCGGGGCCGACGGTGACCTGGTGCGGCACCGACGCGACCGCCGCCGACCGGCCCGACGCCGTCGCCGGGCTCCAGTGGCACGTCGTCTACGCCTACCCGGCGGACGGGCTCGACCGCTTCGGCCAGCTCGTCTCCGGGATCGCGACCGACCTGTCCGCGATCGACCAGTGGTGGCGCGGGCAGGACCCGACCCGCACGCCCCGCTTCGACCTCGCCGACGTCCCCGGCTGCGCGGACGCGTTCGGCCGGCTCGACGTCTCGCACGTCCAGCTCCCGCGCGCCGCGTCCGTCTACGCGCCGATCGAGGGCACGCTGACCGGCCTCGCGAGCGACCTCGCCGACGCCGGCCTCGCCGACCCGGACAAGAAGTACCTCGTCTATTACGACGGCCCGACGAGCGACCCGCTCCGCTGCGGCGAGGCGAACGCCGGGCTGCCCGACCGGGGCGGGCGCGACGGGTACTCGGTCGTCTTCCTCGGCGTCTGCAGCGCCCAGCTCGGCACCGCCGGCGCCTCCGCGACGATCACCGCCGCGCACGAGCTGATCCACGGCCTCGACGTCCTGTCGCGGGCGGACGCGAGCGGCGTCGGGCCGCCGCACCCCTGCCCGGGCGACGCGGGGCACCCGTGCGACACGCCGACGGACGTGATGTACCCGACCGCGAACGGCGGCGACCTGATCACCGGGAAGGCCCTCGACGCGGGCCGCGACGACTACTACGGGCACGCGGGGGGCTGGTGGGACGCGCAGGACTCCGGCTGGCTGATCCGGCTCGACTCGCCCGACACGGCGCCGCCGACCGGCCCGGCCCGGCTCACCGTGACGAGCGCACGGGCGTCGAACGGGCTGTTCGCGACCGTCAGCTGGCCGAGGGCGAGGGACGCAAGCGGCGTCACGTACCGGCTCTACCTCGACGGCGAGCTCTTCGACGCCCTCGGGCCCGGCGAGCGGAAGGTCTCGCTCGCGGCCGTCGCGGGCGAGACGCACCGCTACGCCGTGCGCGCCGTCGACCCGGGGGGGCTGCTCGGCCCGCGCGTCGAGGTGCGCTTCCGGACGGGGCTCGGGATCGTCGACGATGCCGGGAAGCTCGTGCGCGACACGGTCCCGCCGCCCCCGGTCGACCTCCGCGCCACGACGGGCCCGCGCGGGCTGACGCTGCGCTGGAAGCCGGTGAAGGACACCGGCGGGCCGCTGAAGGGCTACCGCGTCGAGCGCAACGGGAGGCGCTTCGCGGTCGTCACCCGCACGTCGATCGCGATCCCCGCGGCGAAGGCGCGCGGGACGTGGTCGGTGCGCGCGATCGACCGCGCCGGCAACGTCGGCCCGGTCACGCGCACGTTCCGGGTCGGCTGAGCCGACCGGCCCGCGGCCGCTACCGTTCGGGCCGTGAGCGCCCCGTTCGAGGAGATCGCCGACGTGGTCGGCACGCCGGTCTACGTCTACGACGCCGACCTGCTCCGGGCGCGGATCGCGCGCCTCGAGGCCGCGCTCGCCGACGCGCCGCACGTCACCTGCTACGCGCTGAAGGCGAACGACGCGCTGGCCGTCCTGTCGATCGTCGCCTCGGCCGGGCTCGGCGCCGACATCGTCTCCGGCGGCGAGCTGTTCAAGGCCACGCACGCGGGCATCCCCGCGGGGCGGATCGTCTACTCGGGCGTCGGCAAGACGACGGAGGAGATCCGCGCGGCGCTCGCCGCCGGCGTCCGCTCGCTCAACGTCGAGTCGGCGGCCGAGCTGGACGCGATCGCCGCCGCGGCGCGCGCCCTCGGCGTCGTCGCGCCCGTCTCGATCCGCGTCAACCCCGACGTCGAGGCGGACACCCACGCCTACATCGCGACGGGCTCGGCGGCGACGAAGTTCGGCGTCCCGCTCGCCGAGGCGGCCGACGCCGTCCGCCGCGCCGCCGCCGACCCGGCGCTCGAGCCGGTCGGGCTCTCCTTCCACGTCGGCTCGCAGCTCCTCGACCCCTCCCCCGTGCTCGCCGCGGCGGCGAAGGTCGCCGACCTCTGGCGCGCGCTCGCGGCGGACGGGATCGCGCTGCGCGACCTCGACTGCGGCGGCGGGCTCGGCGTCCCCTACGTCGGCGGGCCCGAGCTCGACGTCGAGGCGTACGCCGCCGGCGTCGCCGGCGTCGCCCGCGCGCTCGGCGCGACGCTCGTGCTCGAGCCCGGCCGCTGGCTCGTGGCGCCGATCGGGACGCTGCTCACGCGCGTCGTCTACGTGAAGGAGTCGGCCGGCCGCACGATCGCGATCTGCGACGCGGGGATGAACGACCTGCTCCGTCCCGCCCTCTACCAGGCGCACCACCCGATCGAGGTCCTCGCCGCCGACGGTCGCCCGACGCGCCTCGTCGACGTCGTCGGCCCGATCTGCGAGTCCGGCGACTTCCTCGCGCTCGGCCGCCACCTGCCCGAGGTCGCCCAGGACGACCTGCTCGCGGTCGGCTACGCCGGGGCGTACGGGCGCGTGATGTCGTCGACGTACAACGCGCACCGCCTCTGCGCCGAGGTGCTCGTCGAGGCCGGCGGCTGGCGCGTCACGCGCGCACGGCAGGCCTACGTGGACCTGCTGCGCAACGAGACGACGTAGCCGTCGCGGCCGCCCCTGGCCGCCACCGGGCACGGGCCGGAGACGGCGAGGCCGGCGTGCGCCGGCCTCGCCGAACCAGATCGCAGTGCCGGGTCAGGCCCGGCCGGTCTCCTCCTCGTGCGGCCGGAGGAACACACGGTCGTACAGTACGGCCGCCGCGACCGCGCCGAGCGGCGGGGCCGTGAAGTAGATCCACGCGTCCGACCACGTCCACGAGAGCAGCTCGGGCCCAAGCGCGCGCTGCGGGTTGAACGCCCCGCCCGTGAGCGGGCCGGCGACGAGGATCCCGATCGCGACGGTGAGGCCGATCGCGAAGCCGCCGACGTACTTGAAGGCGCCGCGCGGGTCGACCGCGGTCGCGAAGACGACGAGCGCGAGCAGGAAGGTCAGGACGGCCTCGAGCAGGAAGCCCTCGCCGACGTTCGTGCCCGCGAAGAGGCCCGGAGCGCCGAGGTTCGCCGCGTCGGCGACGCGGTCGTCGTAGGCGACCCGCAGGACGACCGCGGCGGCGATGCCGCCGGCGAACTGCGCGATCCAGTAGACGATGGCCATCTCCGGGGTGATCCGGCGGGTGGCGAGGAAGCCGAGGGTGATCGCCGGGTTGAAGTGCGCGCCCGAGATGTGGCCGAGCGCGGAGACCGCGATCGCGAGCGTGAGCCCGAACGCGAACGCCGGGATCAGCAGGCTCGTGCTCCCCGTGGCCACCATCGTGACCACGGCGCCCGCGCCGACGAAGGTGAGCGCGAAGGAGCCGAGGAACTCGGCGACCGCACGACGGTTCAGGTCCGGGTTCATGCGCTGACGCTAGCGCCGCGGCCGGACGGAGCACGGGTCACCCCCGGGCGCGAGCGCACGCACGAAGGCAGGGGTACGATCGGCTCCGATGGACGAGGCCCGCAGCCCGGCCCGCTCGGCCGACCTCGCCTCCCGGGTGGAGGCGCTGATCGCCGCCGCCGAGGTGACCGCAGCGCAGCTGGTCGCCGACGCCGAGACGCGCGCACCGAGATCCGCGCCGCCGCCGAGCACGACGCCGCCGCCTCGCGCGCGGCGGCGGAGGAGGCCCTCGCCGCGGCGCACGCCGAGGCCGCGGCCACGATCGAGGCGGCCGACCTCGAGGCGGCCGCCCGGGTGCGCGGCGCGGAGGGCGACGTCCAGGCCCGCCGCGCCGAGGCCGAGGCGGCGGCGAGCGAGATCCGCGCCGCCGCCGAGGCGTACGCCCAGGAGCGCCGCCGGGAGGCCGAGCTCGTCGCCCAGGAGCTCCGCGAGGGTGGCGAGCGGCACGCGACGCTCCTGCGCAGCGAGGCCGAGGCGGCGAAGCGCCAGGCGGAGACCGAGGCGGCCGCCGTCCTCGCCGCCGCGCAGGACGAGGCGCTGCGCACCGAGGAGCGGGCCGCGCGAATGGTCGAGAGCCTGCGCGACGTGGCCCAGGACGTGACCAGCCGCCTTCCCCGCGCGACCCCCGTCGACGGCGTCGACGAGATCTTCGGGGACGACGAGCCCCCGCCGCCGCGCCGCACGCGAAGGTCGAGCTGACCACACCCCGGGTGTGGTGCCGCCTCCCGTCCCGCCCGGGAGACCCGTAGGTAGCATCGGCTCCGGCCCAAAGGCCCGACCCGCCGACGCCGCACGAGGAGCCCGATGACCGACGCACCCGCACCCGACCCGAGGCGCTGGCAGGCGCTCGCGATCCTGAGCGTCGCCTACCTGATGGTCGTCCTGGACACGGCCATCGTCAACGTCGCCCTGCCGACGATCCAGGAGAAGCTCGATTTCTCGCCGGAGAACCTCCAGTGGGTCGTCAGCGGCTACGCCCTGACGTTCGGCGGCCTCCTCCTGCTCGGCGGCCGACTCGGCGACATCCTGGGCCGCCGGCGGGTGTTCATGGTCGGACTTGCGCTCTTCGCGGCCTTCTCGCTGCTCGCCGGCCTGTCCCAGAGCGACACGATGCTGATCGTGGCCCGCCTGCTCCAGGGCGCTGCCGGAGCCGTCCTCTCGCCGTCCGTCTTCTCGATCGTCTCGGTCACGTTCGCCGAGGGCGCCGAGCGGAACAAGGCGCTCGGCATCCTGGGCGCGATCGCGGGCTCGGGCGCCGCGATCGGCGTGCTGCTGGGCGGCGTGCTGACCACGTACGTCGGCTGGGAGTGGATCTTCATCGTCAACGTGCCGATCGGCATCGCGGCCCTGCTCGTCGTGCCGCGGGTCGTCAACGAGAGCCGCGCCGACGGCATGGCGCGGACGTTCGACGCGGGCGGCGCCGTCACCGTCACCGCCGGCCTGATGCTGCTGGTCTACGGCCTGACGCAGTCCTCCGAGGCCGGCTGGGGCTCCGGCCAGGTGATCGGCACGCTCGTCGGCGCCGCCGTCCTGATCGCGCTGTTCCTGCTGATCGAGACGCGCTCGAAGTCGCCGCTGATGCCGCTCTCGATCTTCCGCCGCAGGCAGATCTCCGGCGCGAACGTCGTCGGCCTCGGCCTCGGCACCGCGGTCTTCGGCACCTTCTACCTCCTGTCCCTCTACATGGGCCAGGTGCTCGGGTTCAGCGCGCTGAAGACCGGCGTCGGCTACCTCGCGATCGCCCTCTCGGTGATCGTCAGCGCCGGCATCGCCCAGGGCGTCGTGACGAAGGTCGGCGTCAAGCCGGCGCTCATGTTCGGCCTCGGCCTGATCGCCGGCGGCCTCGTCTACCTGAGCTTCGTCTCCGTCGGCGGCTCGTACTTCGGCGACCTGTTCATCGGCTTCCTGCTCGTCGGCATCGGCATGGGCTTCGCGTTCATCCCGATCTCGATCGCGGCGCTCTCGGGCGTCGAGTCGCACGAGGCGGGCCTCGCGTCGGGCCTGATCAACACGTCGCAGAACGTCGGCGGCGCGCTCGGGCTGGCGATCCTCGTGACCGTGTCGACGACGCGCCTGAACAACCAGCTCGACGGCATCGCCGAGCCGACGCCCGCCCAGTTCGGCAGCGCGCTCGTCTCCGGCACCAGCATCGCCTTCTGGGTCGCCTTCGCGTTCATCGTCGGCTCGCTCGTGATCGCCGGCCTGATGCTGAAGCGCGAGTCGCTCGCCGGCAAGCCCGTCGGCGTGCACGTCGGCTAGCCGCCGGTCTCCGCCCGGCCGGCCGGGCGCGCCCTGCGCAGGCGCTCCCGGCCGAGCAGCGGCACCAGCGCGAGGATGATCGCCGCGGCGCCGACGACCGTCCAGAAGGGCGCCTCGAAGCCGCCGGTCGCGTCGCGGATCGCGCCGAGCAGGAACGGGTTCACGGCGGAGAGCAGGTACCCCGCGCCGAGCATGAGGGCGACGACCGAGCCGACCTGTGCGGGCGTCCGCCCGATGTCGAGCGGCAGGGTCATGAACAGCGCGAACAGCGCGCCGTCGCCGAAGCCGGCGAGGACCGTCCCCGGCCACAGCCCGCCGGGCGTGGCGGCGAGCAGCACCGTGCCGGTCAGCATGATCGCGGCGCCGACGACGAGCAACCAGCGGCGCTGGCCCGTTCGGTCGCCGAGCCAGCCGACCACGAGCCCGGCCGGGAGCAGGGCGGCGTTGAAGACGGCGGTGAGCACTCCCGCCTCGTCCTCGCTCCAGCCGCGCTCGCCCGCCGCGTCGGGGAGCCACGTGCCGAGCCCGTGGTAGACGGTCCCGAGGAGCCCGAAGAGGAGCACGAGCAGCCAGATCGTCCCGCTCGAGAGCGGCATGCGCGGCAGCAGCGGCAGACGGACGCGCTCCACGGGCCGTTCCTCCGCCCGGAGCCCGACGAGCCAGGCGAGGGCGCCGACGCCGGCGGTGACGGCGAAGACGAGCATCGAGAGCCGCCAGCCCCAGACGATCTGGGCGATCGGGACGGCGATGGCCGCCCCCACGGTGCTGCCGAGGTTGAGCCCGGTGGCGTACACGCCGGTCGCGAGCGCGGGGCGATGCGCCGCGCGCTCCTTGACCGCGATCGGCATCATCGTCTGCGCCATCCCCATCGCGAGCCCGACGCCGACGGTGAGGACGAGCAGGGCCGGGACGGACGGCGTGACCGCGCGGGCGACGCCGACGACCGCCAGCAGCACGAGCCCGGCGGCGACGGTGCGCCGGGCGCCGAAGCGCGAGGAGAGCGCCCCGGCGAACGGCGCCATGATCGCGAAGCAGAGCACGGGCAGCGTGGCCAGCAGCCCGGCCACGGCATGGGACATGTCCAGGTCGTCCTGGATCGACCCGACGAGCGGCCCGATCCCGGCGAGCTGGGGCCGGAGGGCGACGGCGCCGACGAAGAGCGCGAGGATCGTGCGGGCGTCCCGTCGCCTGTCGCTGCCCCGTTCGTCCACGCCGCCTCGACCGCGCACGCTACCCGGCGGCCGGGTCGCGCCGCTACCCTGCGCCGGTGGTCGCCGCGGTCGTGTTCGACATGGACGGCGTGCTGCTCGACTCCGAGCAGCTGTGGGACGTCGCGCGCGAGCAGCTCGTCCGCGAGCGCGGCGGCCGCTGGCACGCGGGGGCGCAGCGGGACATGATGGGGATGAGCTCGCTCGAGTGGTCGCGCTACATGCACGAGGAGCTGGCCGTCCCGGACGCGCCCGCCGCGATCGACGGGGAGGTCGTGCGGCGCCTCTCGGCGCTCTACCGCGAGCGGCTGCCGCTCCTGCCCGGCGCCGCCGCGGCCGTCGAGGCGCTCGCCGCCCGCTGGCCGCTCGGGCTCGCGTCCTCCTCGAACCGGCCGCTGATCGATCTGGCGCTCGACCTCGCCGACCTCGCCCCGCGGTTCGCGGCGACGGTCTCCTCGGAGGAGGTGACGCGCGGCAAGCCGGACCCGGCCGTGTACCTCGAGGCGGCGCGCCGGCTCGGCGTCGACCCGGCGGCGTGCGTCGCCGTCGAGGACTCGTCGAACGGCCTGCGCGCGGCCGACGCCGCCGGGATGGCGGTGATCGCGATCCTGAACGCGCACTACCCGCCCGCGCCCGACGCGCTCGCGCTCGCCGCGCTCGTGCTGCCGGGGGTCGCGGCGCTCGACGCGGCCGCGGTCGAGCGGGCCGCGGCGGCGCGCTGATCAGCCGACGCGTCCGAAGAGGACGCAGCCGTTGTGGCCGCCGAGGCCCATCGAGTTCGAGAGGGCGACGTCGAGCTCGACCCGCCGCGCCTCGTTCGGCACGTAGTCGAGGTCGCAGTCCGGGTCGGGGTTGCGGTAGTTGATCGTCGGCGGGACGACGCCGTGGTGGATCGCGAGGCAGCAGACGATCGCCTCGACCGCGGCGGCGCCGCCGAACATGTGGCCGGTCATCGACTTCGTCGACGAGACCGCGAGCTCGTAGGCGTGGCTCCCGAAGACGTCGCGGATCGCCTTCGTCTCGGCGGCGTCGCCGAGCGGCGTCGACGTGCCGTGCGCGTTGATGTAGCCGACCCGCTCGGGCGCGACGCCGGCGCGCTCGAGCGCCTGGCGCATCATCGCGACGACCCCGGCGGCCTCGGGCTCGGGCTGCGCCATGTGGTGGGCGTCGTTCGAGTTGCCCGAGCCCAGCAGCTCGGCGTAGATGGTCGCGCCGCGCGCCCGCGCCGCCTCGAGCTCCTCGAGCAGCACCATCCCCGCCCCCTCGGCCATGACGAACCCCGCCCGTGTGGCGTCGAAGGGCCGGCTCGCGTGCGGCGGGTCCTCCTCCTCCTCGGCCAGCCCGCGCATCGCGCAGAAGCCGGCGAGGATCAGCGGGTGGATGCACGCCTCGGTGCCGCCGGCGAGCATCGCGTCGGCCTCACCACGGCGGATGAACTCGGCGGCGTCCGCGATCGCGTGCGAGCCGGTCGCGCAGGCGGAGACCACGGCGAAGTTCGGGCCGGTGATGCCGAGCTGGATCGCGACCTGCCCGCTCGCCGAGTCGACGAGCACGTTCGGCAGGAAGAAGGGCGAGACGCGCTCGTGCCCGCGCTCCATCAGGATCTCGTGCTGGCGCATCAGCTCGTGGAAGCCGCCGATGCAGGAGCCGAGCACGACGCCGCAGCGCGACCGGTCGTAGCCCTCGAAGCCGAGCTCGCCGATGGCCTCTCGCGCCGACGCGAGGGCGTACTGGATGAACAGGTCGACCCGCTTGAGCTCCCGCGGGGGCAGCAGCCCCTCCGGGTCGAACCCGTCGACCTCCCCGGCGACGCGCACCGGGAAGCCGGTCGGGTCGAAGGTGCGGATCCAGTCGATCCCGCTGCGTCCCGCGACCAGCCCCTCCCAGGTGCCGGCCATGGTGGGCGCGACGGGCGTGACGGCTCCGACCCCGGTGACGACGACTCTGCGCACGATAGGTATGACGCGCGAGACGGCGCTCCGGTTTCACCTTTCGCACGACTCGCTAGGATCGGGGGCGATGGATCCGATCGAGGAGACCAGGCCCGTCCGGATCTCGCTCGAGCCGCTCGACGACTACGTCGTGATCGAGCCCGTCGACGAGGAGGCCGAGACGCGCCACGGGCTGATCATCCCGGCGAGCGCCGAGGCCCAGTCCCGCAGCGGGATCGTCACGGCGGTCGGCCCCGAGGTCGTCGGCATCGGCCCCGGCGACAAGGTGCTCTTCCCGCGCGGCGCCGGCTTCGAGGTTCGCCTGGCCGGCGTGGTCGCGCGGGTCATGCGCCGCGCCGAGGTCATCGCGAAGATCCACGACTGATCGCGACCCCGCCGCGATCACTGGATCGAGGGACGCCCGCCCGGCGCCGCGCTGCCGATTCCTGGAGGGCCGGCTTCTCTCCTCCCGAACCGACCGGCAAGCGACGCGCGACGCCCGCCCCCGAGCGGGCGTCGGCGCGTTCGGGCTCCTCGAAGCCGCCGAGCCGCGCGGGCCACCCTGGTACGATCCTCCGGGCACGGAGAAGTGGCCGAGTGGCTGAAGGCGGCGCCCTGCTAAGGCGTTAGGTGGGGGATTCCCTGCCTCGAGGGTTCGAATCCCTCCTTCTCCGCTCCGTCGCCCGCCCCGGCCAGCGACACGGCCGGGAAGGACGCGCCCGGAGGGGTGGCAGAGCGGTCGAATGCGGCGGTCTCGAAAACCGTTAGGGGCGGTTCCGTCCCTCGAGGGTTCAATTCCCTCCCCCTCCGCCTCACAGCCGGTAACCCGCTCCAGGAGCGGGTTTCCGGCGTTTCAGGCACCTCTTCGGCACGGCCGGTCTAGTCCGCAGAAGTCCGTGGAAATCCACTTCTGCGGGTGGCGACTGTCGCGCAAACTGTCGCGCACTCGGCTCACGGTGGAGTACCCTCCGGGGGTGTCCGCCCTCCACGGGATCGACGTCCGGCATGCCCGATCCTGCGCATCGCGCCGGGGCGAGCGGTGCAACTGCTCGCCGACCTATCAGGCCAACGTCTGGAGCGCCCGCGACGAGAAGCGGATCCGTCGCACGTTCCCGACGCTCGCCGCGGCCCGGTCGTGGCGGCAGGACGCGATGGTCGCGCTCCGGGCCGGCAAGCTGCGGGCAGCAGCGGGCCCGACCCTCGACGAGTACGCGGAAGCGTGGCTCGACGGCGCCCGGGCGGGCTCGGTGAGGAACCGCTCCGGCGACGTGTACAAGCCGAGCGTCGTCCGCGGCTACGAGCAGGCCCTCCGGCTGCGCGTACTGCCCGACCTCGGGGCGCTCTCACTGACCGAGCTCGATCGACCCGCGATCCAGGCTTTGGTCGACCGGATGCTCCAGGACGGTCACTCCGCCTCGACCATCCGCAACACGCTGATCCCGCTGCGCGCGATCTTCCGCCGCGCAGTCACCCGAGGCGACGCTCCGTCGAACCCGACGAGCGGCCTCGAGGTCCCCGCGGTTCGCGGACGCCGTGAGCGGGTCGCCGACCCCGCTGAGGCGCGTCTCCTCCTCTCGGCGATCCCCGAGCGTGACCGGGCAATCTGGGCGACGGCCTTCTACGCCGGCCTCCGCCTCGGGGAGCTGCGAGCCCTCCGCTGGTCGGACGTCGACCTCGACGCCGGCATCGTGCGCGTCCGTCGCCCTGGGATCCACGAGAGGGCGAGATCGCCCCGAAGTCCCGTGCCGGCCTGCGGACGTTCCCGTCCCATCGGTGCTGCACGCGAGCCTCGTCGAGCATCGCGACCTGTCAGGCCGCGACGACGGGCTCGTGTTCGGGAGGAGCGAAACCCGGCCCTTCGAGCCGAGCAGCGTGAACCTCAGGGCCAAGAACGCCTGGGCGGCGGCAGGCCTCCCGTCGATCGGCCTCCACGAGGCGCGCCACACCTACGCGAGCCTGATGATCGCTGCCGGCGTCAACGCGAAGGCCCTGTCGACCTACATGGGCCACTCGTCCGTGACGATCACCTACGACCGGTACGGCCACCTCATGCCCGGCAACGAGGGTCAGGCGGCGGCGTTGCTCGACGCATTCCTCGACCGCTCGGCTGGGACGCGGACGGACGGGCCATGACCGCCGAGCAACGGGCTGACTTCGGCGGGCTGGCGATCATCGAGCCAGACCTCGCCACCGGGCCCGGCCCGGGCGTAATCCGAGGCCATTGGCAGCCCGCCCCGAGTCGCTCCGTGCCCGCGCCAGCGTTTTCCGAGGCGGGCTCGGCGGTTCGCTGGGGTCGACGGCGGGCCCCCGAGGTGATCTACCGCGTCGAGCACGAGGTCGCGCGTTCACATGTCGTCGTGCTGGCGGGCATGCCCGTCCGTGTCTTCGCGCCCGTCGAGCACGAGAGCGTGGTCTGGGTCTCGGCCGCGCCCGATCTGCACAGCGACGCCTCGCAGACGGACGAGGGCGACGACGAGGACGTGCTCGACTGGCCGATGGTGGTCGACGTTCCGCCAGCTGCTCGCATCGCGGGCTATGGGGGCCGCGTGTACTTCGCGGAGACGACGCCGAGAAGCGCGTTGCCAGCGGCAGGGTGTCAGTGCCGCTGGCAGACAACGGACGCGAAAGGCCTCACCGCGACGGTCGAGCTTGCGCTGCTGGCGAACGAAGAAGACGCGCTCGCCTGGGCGCGCGAGCGCGCGCCCTACGTGCTCGTCTCCAAGGGGCCCGCTGGCTGGTACTACGAGTCGGCCGGCGCGCAGCAGATCCCTGGCGTGCCGGCCCGGCCGAAGCCGGACGGGATTCCTCGCAACGCCGTCGTCACGCACACGTGGACGGACGGTGGCACCACCTACCTCGACTACATTGCTCCGCCGGGCGGCCGGCAGTTCCGCATCGACGACGTCGAGCCGCTCGGCGGTTTCTACGCCGCTCGCGGACCGGAGGCGTGATGGCGGCTACCGATCCGAGCTCCGACGGCGGGGATCGAGCGCGCGAGCGGCGTTCCGCTCTAGCCAGTCCTCGAGCGATCTAACGGGCACGAGCCGGAGGCGGCCGCAGCGGACCACGCGCAACTCCGGAAGGATGCTCTCGAAGAAGAACGACCTGGACACGCCGAGCGCCTCGGCCGCCTGTTCCGGGCGAAGCGCGAGACGCGGGACAGAACGGCCGTCTTGGGGTGGTCCGGCGCTCATCGCTCGATGGGGCCGAGATCTCGAGCCTGGTCGCGATCCGAGGCCCGCCAGAACCGGGCGCGAAACGCCCGACCCACGGCCTCCGGCGAGTAGCCGCACGTCTCGGCAATCGCGTGCACCGCGTCTTCTTGCTCGAGCGAGAGGCGCGCCGGGAGCCGACCGAGCCACCGCCCGGCCCGCGCGAGCGCTTCTCGCCGAGCTGAGGGACCGTCGCCGAGCTCAAGCACATGCTCGAGCGCCCGCCAGGTGATCCCGCAGGTTGCCTCTCCGAGGAGCGACCGGAATGCGGCGATGCCCTCGCTTCGGACGAGCGCGTCCGGATCCTTGTGCCGGCCGAGCTGTGCCGGGTCGAGCACGAGGATGGCCGGCGCATCCGCGGCCCGGCCGGCGGCCTCGACGACGCGCGCCGTTGCTTCGCGTCCGGCCTGGTCGTTGTCGAGCGCGAGGATCACGCGCTCGACACCGCGCCGCGCGAGGAGCTCGAACGTGGCCGGCCGGATGCTCGTCCCTCCGAGGGCCGCGGCGTTCTCGAACCCCCGCGCCCGGAGCTGGTGCACGTCCATCACCCCTTCGACGAGGACGAGGGTCGAGCGATCAGCGCCTGGGCCGGCAATCGCCGAGGAGGCACCGTACGGAAGCAGCCCCGCGCGAGATGCGCCTCGCAGGTACAGGTACTTCCCATCGCCGTTCGCGGCGGGATCGAGGGTGCGTGCCCAGAGCGTCCGCACCCGCGCGCGGTCGTCTCGCCACGCGCCGACGATCCGGCCAGGCCAGCGGCTATCCGCCAGCACCGCCGCGCCGTCGATCTCCTCGCGGGAGTACCCGAGACGCCGAAGCGCTTCGCCGGCACGCTCGGCCGCAGGCACGAGCCCGAGGCTCGACTCGTCCAGGGCGTGCTCGGGGAAGCCGCGTTGCTCGACCAGGTAGGCGCGCGCGGCCGCGCCGCGGTCGCTCATGAGCTCGCGCCGGCCCAGCACGAAGAAGTCGTGGAGCAGGTCGGCGCGCCGATCGACGGGACGGGGCTCCTCGAGGAGATTCGGGGCCAGCCCGGCCCGCTCGGCGAGCGTCCGCACGGCGTCGACGAAGGCTGCGCCGCGTGGCGGCTCGCCGCCGTTGACGTAGGCAGTCCATAGCGTTGGACCGGCTCCGTGCACGAGAAAGCCGGCCGGCGCCTCGCCATGGGCCACCACACGATCTGCGCGGACGCCGAGCAGGCGATGCGTCAGCTCGTCGTTGGTGGCGACCCAGCCGTCGCGATCGCGGCGCCACCCGAACTCCGGGAAGGCTCGATCGAGCTGACCGGCGAGCGCCGGGAGCACCTCGTCGGTGTAGAGGGCGAGAAGCGAGCGTGAGCGGTCGTGCATCGGGCGCCTCCGCAGTCGCCGAACAGAGCCGCCACTATAGCATCACTATGCTTATTTGCATCAAATGCTTTGGTCCCGCTCTAGCGCAGCCAGTCGTCCGGGCCTCCCAGGTTCACCATGACCCGCTCCACGGCTGCGTCAACGTCCGCCTCCCTGATCGCCGCGCGAAACGCCACGAGCCCGACCTCCAGCGCCTCGTTGAGCGTGGGAGCCTCCACCTGGCAGGTGACGCCGAGCCGGCCGACCTCACCCGAGATCTCGGAGAGCGAGATAGAGGGACCGAGCAGCCGACCCGGCGAGGAATAGACGATCTCGGCGACACGATCGAGCCCAGCGTCGCCGACCGACGCCTCGGTCTCGAGGTGAAGCGTGTACTCGACCACCTGGGCGCCCGCCCTACTCGGCGCCCTTCGGCTTGCGGCCGCGGCGGGCGACCTTGACGCCCTTCTTGGCCAGATCCTCGGCCTCGTCCGCGGTCGCGTCGATCTCGTAGATCCCGCGGCGCGCGTCCTCGAACGTGATCCGGATCTTCGCGCCCGCCCTCGGCGATCTCCTTGCCGGACAGGTCGGACACGAACACGGTCTTGCGGGCCATCGGGATTCCTCCTGGATGCTCGTCGCCACGACGAGACACCGGGATCGCGCGGCTCGCGTGACAGTCGCCGGACGGGATGCCCGACGGTCGCCTCGATTGTAGGCGGTTCTGCAACGTTCGATCAGATCAGATCGCGATAGAGTTCAGCCGATGCGCTCCGCCCGGATCATCCGCGAGGCACGCCTCCGGGCCGGCCTCACCCAGGCCGAGCTCGCCGAACGCTCCGGCCGCGACCGCACCGTCGTCGCCCGCTGGAGCAAGGCCTCGTCGCACCCAGCGTCGACACCCTCGTCGAGCTCGTCCGCGCCTGCGGCTTCGAGCTCCCACTCGAGATCGTCCCCCTCGACGACACGAACGAGACACAGCTCAAGAACGCAGCGCGCACCCCACCCGACCGACGGCTCGACGCCATGCTCGACCGCCTCCGCCAGGGAACCTGATGGCTCCGGGCCCGCTCCGCCCCACCCCGTCCGACCCGCGCGCCCTGATCGCCACCCTCGAGCGCCACCGCGTCGAGTACGTCATCGTCGGCGCCCTCGCCCGCGTTCTCCACGGCACCACCGAGACCACCGACGAGCTCGACATCGTCCCCGCCACCAAGGAGCGCAACCTCCAGCGACTCCAAAAGGCCCTCGACGAGATCGCACCCGACGCCACCATCGACGCCGCCACGCTCCACCGCTCGACCGATCCGGTGACCCGCCTACCGACACGCCACGGCACGCTCGCCATCGCCATCGAACCTGCAGGCACCCGAGGCTACGACGACCTCAAACGAGCCGCCAGCCGCGAGCACCTCGGCGAAGGCCTCCGCCCCCAGGTCGCCTCCAGCGGCGACCTCGGCCGCATGCTCAACACCCTCCGACGCGACGGCGACCTCGACCGACTGCGCCAGCTCCGACGCGCCGAGGAGCTGCAACTCGCCCTCGGGCGCGGCCTCGAACGCTAACCGGTTTCGACCGCCCAGCTCGCAGGCGTACTTCAGTTCCGTGCGACTTGCGGATCAGCGGGGAAGCTCGACTGTTGGGGCCGCACGCGCAACACCCGCTGCCAACCTCCCATAGTGATGGGCACCCTGGACTCAGGGCCGTCATTGGCGCAAGCCACGACGACCCGTCTCATTATTAACCCAGCACGTTCGGCGTCCGAGGGGCACCAAGGGCGACGAAAATCTCGCCTAGTATTTCGATCACGTCTTTGGCTGACGCCTCGAAGGCGACCTTCGCTTCGCTGGGATTCTCGTCACACCAAGCGACCACTCGGTGCAAGAGCGACTCCTTCGCTTGACGACGGTTTGCCTTGTCCTCGATTTGGAGGACCTCTTCGATCTCATCGGCGAACCGAAGCGGGTAGTACCGTTCGAACGCCGCTTGAGAGAATGCACGAAAATGCCCACTTCCCCAACCATCTCGGAATCGCTCATGGAGTCGACTTACAACATCCAAACCGGTCTTGTCTCCGTCCACGACGACCCAAGCACGGCGCCTGTACCAAGGCTCAAGATGAGCGAAGAGAAACAATCGATTCATGTCTTCAAATGTTGCTTCGATCTTTGATGTCCCGCCGGCGGCGAGCGTCCTCAACCGTCCAGCTAAACCAGGAACAAACCAAGGGATCAGGAGGCGGTTTACAATCTTCTCTGCGGATGACTCTTCGAGGATTAGCCAAGCCTCCCATAGACCGAGATCATTGAGTTCATAACCTAGGTCATCTAGAACACCAAGACGCTTCTGAGGTGTATCGATGAGTTCAACCGTAGACGTGTGCGGAAGTTGGGTTTGGTCACAATCGACCAAATACACCTTTGAACCTGCCTGTGATGCCAGATACCTGAGCACGATGTTTGAGTGTGTGCTCACGACGAATTGGTTCTTCTCGGCGCTATCTAACATCAACCGGAGAAGCGCCTTCAGCGCTCGCGGATGAAGGTCGTTTTCTGGCTCTTCCACCAAGAATAGCTTTCCTTCAGAAAGCGCCAACTCAGCTAGAAAACCTGCGATTTGAGGCACGCCATCGCCCATCTGCTCCACTGGAATTCGTTCGGTAGCGTTGATATAGACACCTGGTCGCTGGCCGTTAGGTGACGGCACCGTCGTTACCACGAATCCAAGTATTGACTTACACGCCTCGCGATACCATTGGTGCCTTGGGAACTCGGTGTTTGATAATCGGCTCAGCTTTGCGGCCAGGAACCGAAGGTCGTCATGCACAAGATGAGCGTTACCTTCGCGAATATCTTCGTCAAAGACTGATACTCGCCTCCGGCCGAGATACGGGACGATCCAGTTGTCCGGCTCGCGCGGCGACAGCTGTCCCGAACCCCTACTAGTCGACCCAACGCTCACATCAAGCGAGAAGTTCGAAGCGGTGATGCGGATTGCCAAGTTCGCGTCTTGCCCGTCCACTAGACCCCACGGTCTCGCCGTTCCGCCACTTGTCTTGATGTCAATCTCGGCTCGCGCAGCGCCAAGGCGAATATCCTCTGCCCGATAAGGGTACTGAACGAGAGAAAGCGCCTTTATCAGACTCGATTTACCCGCATTATTGGCACCAACAAGCACCGTGATCGGACCAAGGGCAAGTTCATCGAGGACGCCGAAGCTTCGAAACGATCGAAGACTCAGGCTGGTCGCACGCATACGTCATCCTGATCCTTGACGCACCCGCACGTCAAGCCAGGATCAGGGCATCTACGGCTAGGAGCACGGCCGAAAGCCAGCCTCAGCCTCAAACGGCGGCATTACCCAGCGCGTGTTCCGGTCGGCACGAAGGACGGGCCAACGCTACTTGCACCTTTGACCCACCGCACCCACCCGGTCGGCGTGACGTAGCCGGCGAGCGGGCGGATGTTCGAGCCGCCGCCGCTCGCCGAGCACTGGACGATCAGCCCGTTGCCCAGCCAGAGGGCGACGTGGCCGTCGGCCCCGCCGCCGTGGCCGAAGAAGATCAGGTCGGCTGGGCGGTAGCCGCCGGGCGGCGGGTCGGGGCCGACGCCTCGCACGACGTACGCGCTCGTCGCGGCTCCTCGAGATCGGGCAGCAGGCCGTTCGCCGGCTACTGCTGCACGGTCGTCAGGCCGACGTCGATCCCGGCCTGCGCGAACGCCCAGCGCGTGTGAACATCGAGCAGTCGCACGTTCCGCCGACCGGCTCGCGCGACTGCATGTCGGCGATCGACCCTCCCCGGTCGGTCGCCGGACCCTGGCTGTACGTGAACGAGCCGACGTGGCCGACCGCCCAGGCGAGGACGCGGCTCGCCGCCGCAGACGAGCCGGGCGAACGCGCTGCGGTACTCGTCCGCCTTCGCGAGCACGGCGCCGACGTACCAGTTGGCGTGGTTGTACGCGAAGATCGCGCGTCGGTAGTCGGCAGGCGCCGTTGGCCCGCAGGTAGCGGCCCGCGGCGACGATCGCGTCGGCGGGGTTCCACACGTCGGCGAGCCCGTCGCCGTCTCCGTCGGTCGCGTAGCCGTCAGCGACCTGGGCGGTTGAGGCCCGATGAGGAAGCGCGAGCGCCGGTCCCGGCTCGCCAGGTCGAGCCGAGGAACTGCATCGGCCCGGTCGCGCCGGCCGGAGTTGACAGTGCCGGGCGGGTTGCAGCCGGCCTCGACGAGGCGCCTGTGGTCGCACTCGATCTTCCCGATCGCGGCGAGCACCGCCCAGTCCAGCTGCCAGCGCAGGGCGGCTCGCTGGTACAGGGCCAGGTAGCCAGCCGGGATGTCAGCGACGGCGATTGCCGACGGGAGGGTGCTCCCACCGCCGGCGTTCCCGCCGACGAGCGCGCCGAGGACGACGACGAGCAGCCCGACGCCGCCAGCAGTGCAGGCAGCAACGACCCGACGCCCACGGCGAAGGCTCACAAGCGCCGTTATAACAGTTGATCCACTGACATTCAATCCGATGGACGACGGATCGTGGCCTGGTCGCCTGCCGCCTCCCTCGATCCGCCCCCCTCGGACGGATGCGCGGCTGCCAACCGTCCTACCGATGTCGCGCCAGTTGGAGGGGAAGCGACCACGTCAGGTGCCTCGCGGCTAAAGACAGCGCGGTGATCGGCGCATCATTCGACTGACGCGGCGCATGGCGGCCCCGTCGTGGTCGGAGGAGACAAGTGCAACGCGGACGGAGAGGGCGAGCGGATCGCGCGAGCTGCCGGAGACGGGACGCTTGGCCGTCGCGGCCGGAGTACGTGCCCATCGGCTACCTCCGACGTGTCGACCGGCAGCGTGCCGAGCGTCCTGCGCAGCACGTGCGCGCTCGCATCGCGGGCAACGCCTCCCTGGTTGCGCGCTCCTCCGCGACACTCCGACGCCGCCTGATCCTCTGCGCGATCGTCTTCCTCGTGGCAAGTGCCCTCACTGCGAGCCAGGGAGCAACCGTCGCTGCGGGCACCAGCGAGCCGGCGTCGGTTGGGCCGCCCACGGTGCTCGGGGTCGCTGTTGCGTCTGGCGAGATCGTCCTGCGGCAGCGGCTCCTGCCCAGCGGCGTGCCGCGAGACGACGGGCAGGCGATCGGCGTGGTCAGCGGCCACACCGTTTTCGTTGCGTCGTTCGGCCTGCTCCGCGCCGTCGACCTGGGCACCGGCAGGGAGCTCTGGCGGCGCCGAGGGCGGGTCGCGCTCGATCACGATCTCCAGGTCGCAGGGGGCCTACTGCTCGTCGACCGAAGCGACTACGGGCTCACGGCGCTCGACGCCGAGACGGGCCACCTGCGCTGGCGGCTTCCATCGTCCGGGATCGCCGAGGGCGACGTCCGACCCGTCGCCGGAAGCGGGATCGTCTACGTGCCCGAGCACAGGCACGGTGTCGTACGCGCGCTCGACCTCAAGACAGGTCGGACGCGCTGGCGCGTGCGGATGGGCCCGAACGGGCCGGACGCAACGCCCAGGGTCGCAGCCGTCCGCGACGGCATCGTCGCCGTCATGACGGTCCCGACCGCCATGGAGCGCGGTCCACCGCCGCGCACGCGTCGTCCGGGTCTCTCCGCGAGCGGCCGCGCTCTGGCGGACTGACCGATCCGGAGCGGCGGCATCCCCGTCTCGGCCACGCGAGACGCCGCCTTCGTCCTCAGCACCCCGCTCAACGCAGGACGAACCCATCTCTACTCCCTCAACCTCGCGACCGGCGAGATCGAATGGGCCTCCCGGCGCCTCCTCCGAGCAGACGCGATCGGCGACGAGCTGATCGGCTTCGGCCAGATCGCCGGCCCGCCCTATGCCGCCCGGCTCGACCCGCGCATTGGCCAGGAGCTCTCGAACCAGGAACTGCCGGGGTTCCCGTGGGAGGGCGTCCAGACCGTCTCGGCGGGAGCGCATGGGAAGCTGGCGATCGCCCTCGCCGAGGGCCAGGTCATGGCCGTCGACTCCCGTGGAGCGATCGCCTGGGCAACGCCGCTGATCGACCGGAGCGCCCCGTGCAAGACCCCAGCCCAGGCCGTCACCGGCGATTCGATCGACGACGGCGTCGTCTACGCCATCGTCTACGAGTACATCCCGGAGAGCACCGGTGGCTCCTGCCTCGAGCAACTCGGGCGCACCGGCGCCCCACAGGTCCCCGAGCCCCATCCTCCTGCCGCGCCTCCATCCACGGGCCCGTGGACCAGGCTTCCGGCCGCCTCGCCCGCACAGGGATCCCGGGCCACTGACGCTCGCCCGACCGGATGAAGCCCCCCGGCACCGAACGAGACCGGCCGAGACCGTCGATGACGTCCAGCACGGTTGCGGGCCTCGGCACGCTCGCGCTGCTCTGCGTCCTCCTCGGCGAGCTGATCACGTCAGCGCGGCTCGCCCTGATCGTCGCGCTCGCCGTCGCGACCTACGGTGCCTCCGTCGTCTTCGTGATCCTCAGGTGGCACGAGCGGGCACCGCGCACCCAGGCGTCTGCCGGTTCCGCATCCGCCCACGGCGGCGCTGACCGCGGCACGCGGTGGCCCGCGGGGAGCAACCGGCTCGGCCTGGTCGCGATCGTGGTCGTCGCCGTCGGCGCAGGGCTCGGCGGGTACGTCGCGGAAGGGGTCGGCGCCGCGATCTTCGCGGCCCTGGTGGCCGCGATCGGCGGCTACGTCGGCGTCCACCTCGTACGAGGCGCCGAGAAGTAGCGCCGGATGCTTCCCGCCGTCGCACGATGCCCAGGATGGTCGACGCCGCAGCGAAGGAGCCCGGTCGTGCGCAGGGCCCTCGCCGCGCTCGCGATCACCACGCTCACGTCGATCGCAGCCACCGGCGGCGCGCACGCGGCCACCGGTGGCCCAGCGGAGATCGTCGCCATCTACGCGAATCCCGGCCACCTGCCACTCGGCGTCGACCGCGACGCGGAGATCCCGTTCCTGCAGGACGACAGGACGGCGATCCGCGTCGTCGTCCGCAACACCGGCCAGGACGTCGCCATCAGGGTGCGAGTCGGGCTGACGATCGTCGGCCCCCGTTTCCGAATCTCGGCGAGGAAGCTCGTCTACCGGCTGCGGCCGGGCGGAAATGCGGAGCGCGCGGATTTGACTTCAGCAGCCCGCCTGGGCGTCATGACCCAGTCGGCCGTTCATACCGCCGCAGCACCTCGCCCAGACAGTCCACCCCAAACTCGAGCGCGTCGACCGTGACGCGCTCGTCGGCGGCGTGGACGAGCTTCGTGGTGATGTGCCGCGGGAGCTTCATCGGGAGGTAGCCGTAGGTCTGGATGCCGAGCTGGCTGACGTAGCGCGCGTCCGTGTAGCCCGAGAGGAGCATCGGGATCGGCGTCGCGCCGGGGTCCTTCTCGCGGCTGACCTGCTCGAGCAGCGGGAAGAGCGCCAGGTCGGGCTGGCCGGCGGCGGGTGGCTCCTCGCGGACGATCTCGTACTCGGCGAGCCCGGGGGCGAGCGCCTCGAGCTCGGCGACGAGGGCGCGCGGCGACGAGCCGGGGAGGACGCGGCCGTCGAGGTCGATGGTGATCTCGGTCGGGATCACGTTCGTCACCTGGCCGCCAGCGAGGACGGTTGGCGTCGCGGTGTTGTGGAGGAGCGGGTCGAGCGGTGCGCCGCCCTCGCCGATCAGGTCGAGCAGCCGGTCGGTCAGCGCGGGGACGAGCAGGGCGCGTAGCCCGGCCCGCTCGTGGAGCGGCAGCGCGCCGGCCATCGCCTCGATCATCTGACGCGCTACCGGCGTCACGTGCACCGGCAGGCGCCGGGTCGCGAGCGTCTGGAGGAGCCGCCCGGCCTTGCCGCTCGCGGTGCCGCGCACGACGGACGCCGCGTGCCCGCCCTTGCCGCGGATCGTCGCCCGGATCAGGCAGCGCTGCTTCTCGGCGACCTGGATCGGGGTGAACCGGTGCGAGCCGTGCCACTGCGTGAAGCCGCCGAACTCGCTGATCCCGAAGCGGATGCCGGCGAAGAGCTCGGGGTGCTCCTCGACGAGGAACTTCATGCCCGGGAGGCTGCCCGCCTCCTCGTCGCTCGTCAGCATCAGGACGAGGTCGCCGGCCGGCGGCGTCTCCCAGCGCGCGGCCGCGAGCAGCGCGGCCAGCATGATCGCGACGCCGCCCTTCATGTCCAGGGCGCCGCGGCCCCACACCTCGCCGTCGATCACCTCGCCACCGAACGGCGGGTGCGCCCACTCGGCCGGGTCGGCCGGGACGACGTCGACGTGCCCGTAGAGGAGCAGCGGCGGCGCATCGCCGCGACCGGGCACCCGCGCGACGAGGTTCGGCCGCTCCGGGGCCGACGCGACGAAGCGGTGCTCGACGCCCGCTTCCGAGAGGAGGCCCGCGACGTGCTCGAGGCAGGCGCGCTCGTTCCCCGGCGGGTTCGACGTGTCGAAGCGGATCAACGCCTGGAGCAGCTCGACGGGCGACGGCGTGTCGGCCATGGCGGGACGATAGCGCCTCGGATCAGCGGGCAGTAGACTTGCGGCAACCTTCCGTGCTCTGCGGTCTCTGGAGGTGCAATCGATGAGCGTCGCCGAGCCCTCGTGGCTCCCGCCGGCCCTTGCACGACCACGCGAGGAACGCCGCTTCCGGCTCCTCGCGGCGGTCTCGCTGGTCGTCTTCGTCGCGTTCCTCGCGGCCACGGCCGCAGGTGCACCGAGGGAGACGTCCAGCCTCGTCTTCTCGATCCTCGTGCTCCCCGTCCCGGTCGTCGTCTGGTGGGCGTACCGGCGGGCGCCTGCCGACCTTCGACGCCCTGTCCTCTACTGCGCCTGGGCCAGCACGCTCTGGCTCGCCGGATCGCTCGTCTGGTACGGCGTCTTCCTGGCGAACGGCAGCGAGATCCCGGCCTCGCCGGGCATCTGGGACGGCTGCTTCGTCGCGGCCCGCCTGCTCCTGATCGTCGCGGTGGTCGTCGCGATGCGGTCGTTCGTGTCGGTCCGCCTCGCGACGCTCGACGCGGTCGTGATCGTCGCGGCCGGCGTCGCCCTCGGCGCGGCCTTCGTCGGTCATGGCCTCGACGGCGAGGTCAGCGCCGCCTCGCTCTTCACACTGAACCGACCGATCCTCAGCGTCGTCACGCTGATGCTGATCGCCTCCGCCGCCCTCAGCTCGTGGGAGGGCCTGCGCCGCTCGGTCGTCCTGCTCGGGCTGGGCGAGATCGGCCTGACAGCCGGCAGCCTCGTCTACAGCTACTACGCCGTGCAAGGCGACTACGTCGACGACCGCTGGGCCAACGTCGCCTGGTCGGCCGGGGCGCTGTTCTCGATCCTCGCGGCGTGCGTCGTGATCCTCGGGATCGACCGGCCGATCCGACTCGGCCCGGAGAAGCGGCTCCCCGACCACCCTGCCGGGGCAGGCGCCGTGGTGCTGTTAACGGTTGGTGCACTTGCCGTGACCCTTGGCGTTGCGGTCTACGGCCAAATCGCGAAAGTAGGCTCCGTCACGCTAAGTGGCACGCTCGGAGCCGTAGCAATCGGACTGGCAATGGCGCTACGGGCACGATCTGCGATCCTCTCGGCAGAGAAATCCTCTGAGTCGATCGACCGGGCACTCGCCCTCTCGGAACGAGCCCGAGATGAACTGAGTCAGGCAGTCTCGGCTCTCCAGTACGCCAACGCGGTGCACC
>JAWKJY010000015.1:0-87076 GCA_041393535.1 Thermoleophilia bacterium | reverse complement strand
GGTGCACACGTGCTGGGGGAACGCGAACATGCAGCGCGTGCACGGCCGGACGTCCTACGCGCAGGCGATCGAGATCTTCCTCGAGCGCGTCGGCGGCGACGTCTGGACGGTCGAGATGAAGGACCGCCAGTTCGCCGACCTCGAGCTCTTCCGCCCCTACCGCGACCGGCTGCGCAAGAAGATCGCGCTCGGCGTCGTCAGCCACCGCTCGCTGCAGGTTGAGACGCCCGAGGAGGTGGCGGACGACGTCCGCTACGCGCTCGAGTTCATCCCGGCGGACCGGCTCGTGCTCAGTTCGGACTGCGGCTTCGGCCGCGGCGGGCCGAACCGGCTGGTCGCGTTCTACAAGGCGACCGCGATCGCGCAGGGCGCCAACATCGTCCGCGCGGAGCTCGGCGGCGAGCCGGCCCGCGTGCGGGCGACCGACCCGGCGCTCCAGATCGACCCGCCGGCACGAGCGAGGCGCGAGGCGTGAGCGGCGAGACGATCGGGATCGTCGGGCTCGGCAACATGGGCGGCCGGATCGCACGCCGGCTGCTCGCCGCGGGCGAGCGCGTCCACGGGCTGGACGCGCGCCCGGAGGCGGCCGGGGCCGCCGGGGTCGAGCCGGCCGCGTCGATCGTCGACCTCGTCGCGGTCGCCGACGTGATCCTCCTCTCGCTGCCCGACTCGACCGTGGTCGAGGCGGTCGTCGACGGGCCGGACGGGCTGATCGCGCACGCGCGCGCCGGGCAGGTCGTCGCCGACCTCTCGACCGCGTCGCCGGCCTCGACGCGGCGGATCCACGGCGAGCTCGCCGCGCGCGGCGTCGAGTACGTGGACGCGGGCATCTCGGGCGGGGCGAAGGCCGCCGACGCGGGGACGCTGACGATCATGGCCGGCGGCTCGTCCGCCGCGCTCGCGCGGCTGGCGCCGATCTTCGCCGGCTTCGCCCGCCAGGTGCACCACCTCGGCCCGAGCGGCGCCGGCCACACCGCGAAGCTGCTCAACAACTACCTGAACGGCGTCAGCCTGGCCGCGACCGCGGAGGTGATGCTCGCGGGGCGCAGGGCGGGGCTCGACCTCACGCAGCTCCTCGACGTGATCAACGCGTCGAGCGGCGTCAACTTCGCGACCCGCGAGCGGTTCCCGCACGTCGTCCGGGGCGACTACCTCGAGGGCGGCCTCTCGGTCGACCTGATGGCGAAGGACGTGCGCCTCTACCTGGAGCTGCTCCAGGAGCTGCAGCTGACCAGCCTGACGGGGTCGGGCGTGCTCGGCTGCTTCTCGCTCGCGTCGTCGCTCGGCTACGGCGACCAGATCTCGAACCGCGTCGTGGACGCGCTCGGCGACCTCGCCGGCGGCCTGCGCGTCGGCGATCCGCCCGCGTCGTAGCGGACGACGCGCGGCTACGCGCGATGGCGGCGCACGTCCTCGACGGGGACGATGCTCGTCGCCGCGGCGGCGTGGTCGACCTGCAGCGTCGTGTGCTCGATCCCGAATCGCTCGCCGAGCACGAGCTCGAGGCGCCGGCGCGCGTCGTGGCAGTCGGCCCCCGGCTCGACGAGGACGTGCGCGGAGAGCGCGAGGAAGCCGCTCGTGATCGTCCAGACGTGCAGGTCGTGGACGTTGACCACCTCCGCCTCCGCGGCGAGCGCCCGCCCCATCGCCGGGACGTCGACGCCGCGCGGCGCCGCCTCGAGCAGCACGAGCACCGAGTCGCGCAGGATGCCCCAGGTCGAGCCGAGCACGAGCACCGAGATCAGGACGCCGAGGATCGGGTCCGCGTAGCGCCAGCCGGTCGCCAGGACGACCACGCCGGCGACGAGGACGCCGACGGACGAGGCCGCGTCGGCCACCAGGTGCAGGAACGACGCGCGCATGTTCAGGTCGACGCCGCCCCGCCGGAAGACCGCGGCGGCCGAGGCGAGGTTGATCGCGACGCCGGCCGCGGCGACCCCGATCAGCCACCCGCCGGAGACCTCCGGCGGGTCGGCGAAGCGCCGGGCCGCCTCGACCAGCACCAGCGTGGCGACGACGACGAGCGAGAGCGCGTTCGCGAGCGCGGCGAGCACCTCGGCCCGCTCGTTCCCGAAGGTGCGGTTCGCGCCGGCCGGGCGCGCGGCGAGCCAGGCCGCGCCGAACGCGAGCGCCAGCGCGAGCACGTCGGAGAGGTTGTGGCCGGCGTCCGCGAGCAGCGCGAGGCTCCCGGTCGCGAAGCCGACGACCGCCTGGAACGCCGTGAAGCCGGCGTTCAGGCCGAGCGCGAGCGCCAGGGAGCGCCGGTTGCCCGCACGGGCCGCCGCGAGGTCGCGGGCGTGCACCTGGTGCCCGTGCAGGTGCGCCCCGTGGTCGTGAGCGTGGTCGTGGCCATGCCCGTGGTGTCCCGCCGCCACGCTGCCAGCGTAGAGCCCGCGTCGAACGTCGCCGAGGCCGCGAGCGCGCCCCGCGCCGTGCACGACCACGCAAGCAGCTGCTCCGGCTGGCACCCTGTCGGGGTGAGGTCCCGTCGGTGGATCGCGTGGCTCGTGTCGGCGCCGCTCGCAGTCGCCGGCTCGCTCGCCGCCCACCAGGCCGGCTTCCTGCTCGCCTTCCCCGAGCCGTCGGTGCGCGACGCCCGGCTCGCGGCGACGGGGCACGGGTACCTCGACCACCTGTCGTTCGGCCTCGCCGTGGCGTTCGCGCTGGCGCTCGCGGCGCTCGCCGTCCAGGCCCTCGACGCGAGCCGCGGCGACCGCGGCGACCGCGGCGTGGCCCGCACGCTGTTCCTCGTGCCGCCGGCGGCGTTCGTCGTCCAGGAGGTCGTCGAGCGCCTCGTCCAGTCGGGCCAGCACCCGGCCGGGCTGCTCGGCGAGCGATCCTTCCTGGTCGGGCTCGCGCTCCAGCTGCCGTTCGCGCTCGCCGCCTGGCTCGTCGCGCGCGCGCTCCTGCGCTGCGCCGTGCGGCTCGGCGCCTGGCTCGGCCGCGCCCTGCCGGCGGACGCGCCCGGGGCGCTCGCGGCCGGGCCGCAGGCCGCCCGCGCGGGCGTCCTCCCGCGCGACCCCCTCGTCGCCGCCCGACCGCCGCGCGGGCCGCCGCTCCGCTGACGCCCCCAGGACGTGTCCGCCTCGCGCCCGGACGACGCACGCCGACCCGGCGGCCAGCTGCCGCGGAGCCGGCTCGCGTCCCGCGCGGGCGCCGCACACGAGGCCGTCGAGGAGCCCGGGACGAGCCGGGACCACAGCAGGGGGCGACCCGAGAGGTCGCCGGAAAGGACGGGGATGCAGGAGCCACGCCCGCGGCGACGCGGGAAGCAGGAGGCGGGGCCGGGGCGCCGCTGGCGCCGGGGGCTGGTCGTGCTGTCGGCCTGCGCGGCCGCGGCGACGCTCGCGGCCGCGTGCGGCGGCGGCGATGCCGCGCCGCCCCCGGGGACGCCGGGCACCGGCACGCGGCTGACGACGCCGCGGCCCGCGCCGGACTTCACCCTGACCGCCTACGACGGCTCGTCCGTCACGCTGTCCACGCTGAAGGGCAGCCCCGTCTTCCTCACGTTCCTCTACACGCGCTGCCCGGACGTCTGCCCGCTGATCGCCGCGAACCTCAACGCCGCCCTGCGGGCGCTCGGCGAGGACGCGGCGCGGGTGCGCGTGGTCGCGGTCAGCGTCGACCCGCGCGGCGACACGGCCGAGTCCGTGCGGGCGTACGTCGAGCGCATGGGCCTCGAGCCGCAGTTCACGTACCTGATCGGCCGCGAGCAGGACCTCGCGCCCATCTGGAAGGCGTTCGGGATCGGCGTCGAGCAGCGCGTCGAGGGCCCGATCGTCGACCACACGGCGGCCACCTACCTGATCGACGCCGACGGCCTGCAGCAGGTCGTCTACGGCGACGACGCGACCACCGAGACGTTCGTCCGCGACGTCGAGGACGTCCTTCGATGACATGCTTCCCCGACCGCACCGGCGCCCGAGCGGCACGGCACCCGAAGGAGACCCACGTGCGACGCCTCGCCCCGTCCCGCCTCGGCTCGCGCACCGTCCTCGCGGCGGGCGCGCTGACCGCCGCCCTCGTCCTCGCCGGCTGCGGCGGCTCGAGCGACGAGGCGGCTCCCGCCGAGCCCTCCGCGCCGCCCCCCGCCGCCCCGGCCCCGGCCCCCGCGGAGAGCGCGCCCGCCCCCGCCCCGGCCGAGAGCGCGCCGGCCGCGGAGCCGGCGTCCCCCGCGCCCGGGCCGGCGCCCGTCGAGAGCGACCCCGCCGACGCGACCGCCACCGAGGCGCCCGAGTCCGAGACGGCGACGGAGAGCGCGCCCGCCGAGACCACGCCCGCCGAGAGCACGCCGAGCGAGAGCACCCCGGCGGAGACGGCCCCGGCGGAGACCGCGCCGACCGAGACGGGCGCCCAGGAGCGCTTCACCTTCCTGGACGGGATCCCGCAGGAGGGCTCGGCGCTCGGCGCCCCGGACGCGCCGGTGACGCTGATCGAGTTCGCCGACCCGCAGTGCCCGTTCTGCGCGCAGTGGGCGACGCAGGCGTTCCCGACCGTGGTCGACGAGTACGTCCGGGACGGCAAGGTGCGGATCGTCTTCAACGGCCTGGCCTTCATCGGCCCGGACTCCGAGCGGGCTCGCCGCGTGCTCGCCGCCGCCTCGCTGCAGGGCCACCTCTGGGACCTGGTCGAGCTGCTCTACGTCAACCAGGGCCAGGAGAACGCCGGCTGGGTCACGGACGAGTTCTTCCGCGCGATCGGCGCGTTTGTCGAGGGCCTCGACGTCGACCGGCTGCTCGAGGACGCCGACTCGAAGGCGGTCACCCAGATCCTCGCCGGCTGGGACCAGACGACGACGCAGTACGGGATCGACCGCACCCCCGCCTTCGTCGCGGGCGCGACCGACGGCGAGCTGCAGCCCGTCGAGCTGGAGCGGCTCGACGCGGGCGGGATCACGCCGACGCTCGACGAGCTCCTCGGGGCATGAGCGACCGGCCGCTCCGCTGGCTGACCGCCGCGCTCGCGCTCGCGGGGCTCGGTGTCTCCGCCTACCTGACCTACACGAAGTACGCGGAGGCGCGGATCTTCTGCTCGACGGGCGGCTGCGAGACGGTCCAGACGTCGAAGTACGCGACGCTCGGCGGCTTCCTGCCCGTGCCGGTGCTCGGCCTGATCGGCTACGTGGGGATCCTCGTGGTCGCGCTCGTGCCGGGGCGGCTCGGGCTCCGGGCGAGCGTCCTGCTCGCGACGGTGGCCGCCGCGTTCTCGATCTACCTGCTCGCGCTCCAGCTCTGGGTGATCGACGCGATCTGCGTGTGGTGCCTGGCGAGCGAGGCGATCTCCTGGGCGATCTTCGTCGTCGCGCTCGGCCGGCTCGCGCTGGCGCGCCGGCGCGGGCGCCCGGAGGCGGCCCGGGCATGAGCCACGGCGCCGCCGGGGACGCGCTCGCGCCGGGACGCCGCTCGACGGCGCTCCTGCTCTCGCTGCCCCTGGCGGTGCTCGGCTCGCTGACCGCCCACGACCTCGCCTACCGGATCGTCGCCGGCCACGCCCACGCCCACCTGCTCGCGGCGACCGGGCACGGCTACCTCGAGCACGCCTGGCCGGTGCTCGGGGCGCTCGCCGCGCTCCTCGCCGCGGGCGTCGTCGTCGCCCTGCTCGGTCGGCGCGGGCCGGTCGCCTCCGCGGGCGTGATCGGGCTCGTCCCGCTGGTCGGCTTCGTGCTCCAGGAGCACCTCGAGCGCCTGGTCCAGACCGGCTCGTTCCCCGTCGACGCGGCGCTCGAGCCGACCTTCGTCGTCGGCCTGCTGCTCCAGGTGCCGTTCGCGCTCCTCGCGCTCTGGCTCGCGGCCGAGATCCTCCAGCTCGCGCGGACCGTCCGGCGGCTCGCGCTCGAGGCGGAGCCGACCGCCCTCGCGCCGCTCCCGCTCGTCGCCGCCGCACCGGCGGCGGTCGCGCTGCCCCGCCCCGCCCCGGCCGCGTGCCGGCTGGCCGGGCGGGGGCCTCCCCGCGGTCGCTGACCCGATGGCATGCTCGCCCGACGAGCGTGTTCCCTGCGATCCGAGAGGCTCCACCATGAAGCGAACGATCGTCCTCGTCGCCCTCGCGGCGGCGGTGCTCGCCTTCCCGGCGAGCTCGCTCGCGCACACCGACGTCAGGTCCACCTCGCCCGCCGACGGCGCGGTGCGGAAGAAGGCGCCCGCGCGCGTCTCCATCACCTTCACCGGCCAGATCCTGTCGGGCTCGATCGTCGTCAGGAAGGCCGGCAAGGTCGTCTCGACCGGGTCGAACGGGATCGACCCGCGCAACGTCGCCCGCCTGACCGTGAAGCTGAAGTCCGGGCTCGGGAACGGCCGGTACGTCGTCAGTTGGACGGCGAAGGCCCCCGACGGGCACCGGCAGAAGGGGACGTTCGACTTCAGGGTCAAGTCGACGTGATCCGCCGACGCCTCGGCGTCGCCGTGGCCGCGGTCGGGCTGGGAGGCCTGACCGCGGCCGGGCCGGCGCTCGCGCACGTCCAGGTGCTGCCCGCCCGCGTCGCGCCCGGCGATCCGGTCCTGTTCACCGTGCTCGTCCCCAACGAGGCCGGCACGCCGACGACGACGGTCGAGCTGCGCGTCCCCGACGGCGTCGTCCCCTTCTCGTTCGAGCCCGTCACCGGCTGGAAGCGCACGGAGAGAAGGGCGGCGAACGGGGCGCTCGAGGGCGTCGTCTGGCGCGGCAGCCTGCCGGTCGGGAGCTTCGTGCGCTTCGCCTTCCTCGCGGCGACGCCGGAGCGCCCCGGCGAGCTCCGCTGGCGCGCCCTGCAGACCTACGCGGACGGGACGGTCGTCCGCTGGATCGGCGCCCCCGGAAGCGACGAGCCCGCGGCCGTGACCGTGGTCTCGGCCGACGCGCCGCGCCAGAACGCGGGCGGCGAGAGCGGCGCCGCGGAGGCCCCCGCCGAGACCGCCGCGGCCCCCGCCGACCCCGAGCCCGAGCCCGCGCCACCGGCGGGCGAGACCGCGAGGCCCGCGCCCGCGCCTGCCGTCGCGGACACGGCAGGGCTCGTCCCGCTCGAGCCGGAGCCAGCGCCGGCCGCGCCGTCGAGACGGCCGTCGCAGCGGCCGCGTCAGGCGAGGGCGGCGACGACGGCCTCGCGCTGCTCGCGGTCGCCGTCGCGGCCGCCGCGCTGACGGCCGCGGTGATCGCGCTCGTCGTCGCCCGCCGCCGAGAGGGCCCGGGGGCGCGGTGAGGCCGCGGGCGCCGCTCGCGGCTCTCGCGGCCGTCCTCGCGCTGCTCGCCGCCGCGCCCGCGGCGCTGGCGCACGCGACGCTGATCGGCTCGGCGCCGGCGGACGAGGCCGTCGTCGACGGGTCGCCGGCGGCGGTCGTGCTGCGCTTCGACGAGCAGGTCGAGGCGAGCTTCGGCGCGGTGCGCGTCTACGACGGCGCGGCCCGGCGCGTCGACACCGGCTCGGCGGAGCGGCCCGACGTCCGCTCGGCCTCGGCGGCGCTGCGCCCCGACCTGCCGGACGGGACGTACACGGTCGCGTGGCGCGTCGTCTCCGCGGACGGCCACCCGGTGCGCGGCGCCTTCGTCTTCCACGTGGGCGCGCCCGGCGAGAACGCCGCCGGCGTCGGCGACCAGGTGCTGGACGAGGGCACGCCGCGCGCGGTCGGCGTCTCCTTCGACGTCGTCCGCGGCATCGCGACCGGGACGCTGCTCCTGGCCGCGGGCGGCGTGCTCGCGCTGGCGCTCGTGCTCGGCGGCGCTCCGGCGCGCGTGCGGCGCGCGCTGCTCACGTGGATCGTCGCGCTCGCGTCCCTCTGCGCGCTCGCCTCGCTCGCGGCGGTGCTGCTGCAGGGGATGACCGCGAGCGGGCTCGGCCCGGTCGACGTCCTGACCGGCCCCGTGCTCGGGGACGTGCTCGACACGCGCGTCGGCCAGGCCTGGCTCGGCCGCGCCGTCGCCGCGGTCGCGCTCGCGCTGCTCGCCGCCGCGCTCCTGCGGCGCCCGCGGCCCGGCCTCCTGCTCGACGGGGCGATCGTCGTCGCCGTGCTGCTCTGCCTCGGGCCCGCCGTCGGCGGGCACGCGCGGATCAGCGGCCCGGTCGCCTTCCTGACGGACGCGGTGCACGTCCTCGCGGCCGCGGTCTGGGTCGGCGGCCTCGCCTCGGTCGCGCTCGCGATCTGGCTCGCCGGCCCGGACCGCCGCGCCGTCGCCGCGCGGGCGCTCCCGCGCCTCTCGACCGCCGCGCTCGTCGCCGTCGGCGTCCTGCTCGCGTGCGGCGTCGTCAACGGCTACCTGCAGGTGCGCAGCTGGGACGGGCTCCTGCACACCACGTACGGCCAGCTCGTCCTCGTCAAGGCGGGGCTGCTCGTGCCGCTCGTGGCGCTCGGCGCGTACCAGCGGCTCCGCTCCGTCCCCGCCGCGCGCATGGGCGGCCAGGCGGCTGGCTTCGTCCGGGCGACCGCGCACGAGCTCGGCCTGATGGTCGCCGTCGTCGCCGTCACCGCCGTCCTCGCCGCCGAGCCGCCGGCCCGCGCGGTCGTCCAGCCGAGCGGCCCCTTCTCGACGTTCGCGGCCATCGGCGAGCTCGAGGTGGACGTGACCGTCGACCCGGCCCGCCGCGGCGGCAACGAGGTGCACCTCTACCTGCTCGACGCGAGCGGCCGGCTGACCGACGTCGACGCGCTCGAGCTCGAGGCCACGCTCCCGTCCCGGGGAGTCGGGCCGCTCGAGGTCGACGTGCGCCGGCTCGGCCCCGGCCACTGGACGGCGCCGTCCGCGCGCCTCCCGCTGGCCGGCGCCTGGCAGCTCCGCGTCGTCGTCCGCCAGGGCGAGGTCGACCAGTCCGAGACCACGATCGCCGTTCCCGTACGCTGAACCAGGAGCAACCGTGCACCGTCCCCTCGCCCTCCTCGCCGCGCTGCTCGCCGCGGCCGCCCTCCTCGTCGCCGCCCCGGCCGCCCTGGCGCACGGCGGCCTGCCGGGGTACACGGCGACGATCACGTCGATCGCGCCGACCGTGCCGGGGCTCGAGCTCGAGGTGCTCGAGGGCGACGACCGCCTCCAGCTGACGAACGACACGGGCGCGGAGGTCGTCGTGCTCGGCTACGACGGCGAGCCGTACCTGCGCTTCGACGCGGAGGGGGTCTGGCGAAACCGCAACTCCCCCGCCACGTACCTGAACGAGGAGCGCTACGCGGAGGTCGAGATCCCGCCGACGGCGACGCGGGACGCGACGCCCGACTGGGAGCGCGTGACCGGCCGGAACCGCTTCGACTGGCACGACCACCGCATCCACTGGATGAGCCAGCAGGCGCCGCCCGTCGTCCGGGCGGACCCGGACGTGCCCCACCGGGTGTTCGAGTGGGAGGTCCAGCTGCAGGCCGCCGGCCAGCCGGTGGCGGTCGCGGGCACGCTCGACTACGCGCCGACCTCGGGCGGCGTGCCGATCGCCGCGCTGATCGCGATCCCCTTCGCGCTGATCGTCGCCCTCGTCGCGTTCGGCCAGTTGCGCAAGCGTCAGGGCGGCGGCCGCGGCGCCCGGCGCGCCGGGGACTCGGCCGGCCGCGCCGCCTAGCGCCGCCGCGCTACCCCGCGCTCTCCTGCGCCATCGAGTACGTGTGCGCCGCCGTCGGGAACGCGCCCGACTTGACCTCCTCGCGGTAGGCGGTGAAGGCCGTGCGCATCTCCTCGCCCAGCGAGGCGTACTTCTTGACGAACTTCGGCGTGAAGCGGTCGAACATGCCGAGCATGTCGTGGACGATCAGCAGCTGGCCGTCGCAGTCGAGGCCGCTGCCGAGCCCGAGGATCGGGATCTCGAGCGCCTCGTGCACGAGCCGGCACGCGTCCGGCGGGACGCACTCGACGAGCAGCGCGACCGCGCCGGCGCGCTCGAGCGCCCGCGCGTCCTCGACGAGGCGCCGCGCCGTCTCCTCCGTCCGCGCCTGGGCGCGGTAGCCGCCGAGCTGGGAGGCCGACTGGGGCGTCAGGCCGATGTGCCCGAAGACCGGGATGCCCGCGTTCGTGATCGCCTCGACGACGTGCGCGAGGCGCGCGCCGCCCTCGAGCTTGACGGCGTCCGCGCCGCCCTGCGCGAGCAGGCGGCCCGCGTTGCGGATCGCCTCCGCGGGCTCCGCCTGGTACGACATGAACGGCATGTCGCCGACGACGAAGGCGCGCTTGACGGCGCGGCTGACGGCGCCCGTGAAGACGACCATCTCGTCCATCGTCACCGGCAGCGTCGTCTCGTAGCCGAGCACCGTCATGCCGAGCGAGTCGCCGACGAGGATCATGTCGATGCCCGACTGGTCCATCGCCTGCGCGGTCGGGTAGTCGTACGCCGTCAGCCACGTGATCGGCTCGCGCCGCGCCTTCATGTCCCGCAGGACCGGCAGCGTCACCTTCGCCTGGGTCATCCCGTCACTCCTCGTCGCCCTCCCCGGCGCCCTCCGCGCCGGCCCGCCGGGCCGGACGGTAGCGGTCCGGCGCCGCCGCGCGGCCAGGGCAGCGCGCCGGCCGGCCGGATCGGCTCCTAGAGTTCGGCCGGTGGCCTGGGTCGTCGTCGGCGTCGTCCTGCTCGCGCTCGCCGCGCTGCTCGGCTGGGGCTCGACGCGCCTCGCCCGCCAGGCGCGGCGGATCGAGGAGGTGCCCCTCTACGACTGCGCGCAGCTTCCCCGGATCGGCGCGGACGCCCCCGGCATGCGGGTCGAGGTCACGGGCCTGACCGCGCCCGGGCCGGACGGGAGGCTGACCGGGCCGTTCTCGGGCGCCCCCTGCGTCTGGTACCGCGCCGTCGTCTACGAGCGGACGGCGAGCGAGGAGCGCGGCCCGAACGGGACGATCCGCCGCGTCGAGCGGCTCCAGCAGATGAGCGAGGAGGTCTCGACCGCGCCGTTCGCGGTCGTCGACGCGACGGGCTCGATCGAGGTCGACCCCGCGGGCGCCGAGGTGGACGACCCGGTCGCGAGCCACGACCGCTTCGAGCCGGCGCCGCCGGGCGGCGCGCTGCTCGGCGTGCTGCGGCGGGAGTGGCTCGTCCCGCCCGACCGGCAGGTCTACGTCCTCGGCGGCGTCCGGGCCGAGGGCGCGGCCGCGCGGCTCGGCGCCGCGCGCGACGGCGACCTGCTGCTCTCGCTCCGCGCCGAGCGCGAGCTGGTCTCCCGCACGCGCCTCGGCGGGCGCGTCCTCGCGGGCGGCGCCATCGCGCTCGCCGTGGCCGGGATCGCGCTGGTCGTCGTCGGCGCCACCTGAGCGTCCGCCAGCCCGGGCGATCGCTCGACGCCCCGTCCGGCGGTCGTGCCCGGTCGACGCGCGCGCGTCAGCCGCCGCGCCGGGCGCGCAGCGCGCGGCCGAGCTCCGCGAAGCGGTCGAGCGCGGCCGCGTCGTCGACGGCGTCGCGGCTGACCGCCTGCTCGACGGGCGTCCCGGCGAGGATCCGCTTCACGGGCACCTCGAGGCGCTTCCCGTTCAGCGTCTTCGGCAGCGACGGGACGGCGACGATCTCGTCCGGGACGTGGCGCGGCGAGGCCTCGGCGCGCAGCGCGCGGACGATCCGCTCGCGCAGCGCGTCGTCGAGCTCGACCCCGGGCGCGAGCACGACGTAGAGCGGCAGGTGGTAGCCGCCGTCCGGCAGCTCGAGCCCGACGACGAGCGTGTCCGCCAGCTCCGGGATCGCGTCGAGGACGCGGTAGATCTCCGCGCTGCCGATCCGGACGCCCTGGCGGTTGATCGTCGAGTCCGAGCGGCCGTGGATGACGATGCCGCCCCACGGCTCGATCGTCACCCAGTCGCCGTGGCGCCACACGCCGGGGTAGGTCGAGAAGTACGCGTCGCGCAGCCGCGCCCCGTCGGGGTCGTTCCAGAAGAAGACCGGCATCGACGGCATCGGCTGCGTGATCACGAGCTCGCCGACCTCGCCGACGACGGGCCGCCCGTCCTCGTCGAACGCGTGGACGTCGTCCCCCAGCGCCGGCGCCTGGATCTCCCCCGCCCGCACGGGCAGCCACGGGACGCCGCCGACGAACGCGGCGCAGACGTCCGTGCCGCCGCTCGCGGACACGAGCCAGACGTCCTCCTTCACCTCGCCGTAGACCCACTCGAACCCGGCAGGCGGCAGCGGCGAGCCGGTCGAGCCGATCGCGCGCAGCGCCGACAGGTCGTGCTCGCCGCGCGGCGAGAGGCCGGCCCGCGCGCACGAGGTCAGGTAGGCGGCGCTCGTGCCGAGGAACGTCGTGCCGGTCTCGGCCGCGACACCCCACAGCCCGCCGACGTCGGGCCAGGCGGGGCTGCCGTCGTGGAGGACGATCGTCGAGCCGGTCAACAGGCCGCCGACGACCCAGTTCCACATCATCCAGCCGGTCGTCGTCACCCAGAGGAAGCGGTCCTCCGGGGTCAGGTCGAGGTGGAGCACGTGGTTCTTCAGGTGCTCGAGCAGGATCCCGCCCTGGCCGTGGACGATCCCCTTCGGCAGCCCCGTCGTACCGGACGAGTAGAGCACCCAGAGCGGGTGGTCGAACGGCAGCTGCTCGAACGCGAGCGCGTCCTCGCCGGCGACGAGGTCGTCCCAGCGGAGCGCGCCGGGGACGCGTCCGCTGCCGAGCCGCTCGACGAGCACCGTCGCCCGTAGCCCGGGCAGCGTGCGCGCGAGCTCGGCGACGACGTCCGAGCGGTCGATCTCCTTGCCGCCGTAGCGCGTGCCGTCGGTCGCGACGAGCACCGTTGGCTCGATCTGCCCGAAGCGGTCGCGCACCGCGCCGGCGCCGAGGTCGGTCGAGCAGGACGACCAGGTCGCGCCGACCGAGGCGGCGGCGAGGAGCGCGACGACCGCCTCCGGCGTGTTCGAGACGTAGCCTGCGACGCGATCGCCCGGGCGGACGCCGAGCTCGCGCAGCGCGTGCGCGAGCGAGCCGACCCGGCGGCGCAGCTCGGGCCACGAGACCTCGACCGCGGGCCCGTCCTCCGGCCGCCAGACGATCGCCGGCCCGTCGCCGTCGTGGCGCAGCGCGTGCTCGGCATAGCTCAGCCGGGCGCCCGGGAACCAGCGCGCGCCGGGCATCGCCCGCTCCGCCAGGACGGCCTCGTAGGGCGCCGAGGCCCGCACCTCGCAGAAGTCCCAGATCGACGCCCAGAAGGCGTCGAGCTCGCGCACCGACCAGGCGTGCAGCTCCTCGTACGAGCGGAGCGAGAGCCCGCGCTCGCGCTCGAGCCAGCGCGCGTAGCGCGTCAGGTTCGAGGACTCGACGAGGGCCGGCGGAGGCGTCCAGATCGGCGGCGGCGCGGCGCGGTCGCTCATGGGCGGATCATGCCGAGCCGGTCAGCTCGGCGCGCACGATGCGCGCCCCGGCGACGAGCGCGCGCAGCTTCCCGAGCGCGACGACGCGCGGGAGCTGCTTCATCCCGCAGTCCGTCGTCAGCGTCACCCGCTCGGCGGGGACGACGGCGAGGACGGCCCGGATCCGCTCGGCCACCTGCTCGGGCAGCTCGATCTCCAGGCTGCGGACGTCGATCACCCCGGCCGCGATCCGCTTGTCGGCGGGCAGCCCACGCAGCGCCTCGACGTCGACCATGTCGCGGCAGGCGAAGTCGAGCACGAACTCGTCGATCTCCAGGTCCCAGTAGTGCGGCAGGACGCGCCCGTAGCCGCCCGCGGTGAGACCGGTCGCCCGGTTGCCCCAGGCGTTCCCGAGGCAGAAGTGGAGCGAGCGCCGGCCCGGCACGCCCCCGAGCAGCCGGGCCACGGTGTCGACGACCCACGGCACGTCCCGCTCGCCGGCGACGTTCGGCACCCACGCGCCGAGGTCCTCGAGCTGGACGTGGCGGCAGCCGGCCGCGACCAGGTCGTCGATCTCCGCGCGGAACACGTCCGCGAGCGCGGCCGACAGCTCGTACCGGTTGCGCACCGGCCCGCCGCGGAAGTGGGCCATCGTCGAGAGCTGGAGCGGACCCGCGCCGACGCACGCCTTGATCGGCCGGTCGGTCTCCGCGGCCGCGATCCGGTAGAGCTCCGCCAGCCGGATCGGCCCGCGCTCGATCGGCCCCTCGACCACGACGCCGCCGGCCTGGTCGAGCACGAAGACGTCCTCGCCCTGCACCTTGTCCGCGGCCGGGTGCTCGACCCGTCCCGGCGCGAAGCCCTTCACGCGCTCGAGCCAGTACCAGAGGAACGAGCCGATCCCCATCGCGTAGTCGTCGAACCACATCTGGCCGTCCGTGAGGATGTCCAGGCCCGCGTCCTCCTGGTCGCCGACGACCGCGCGCACGGCGTCCCGGAAGGCCTCCTCGTCGTGGACGACCTTGAACGCGTCGAGCACGTCGCGCCCCGCGAGCTGGAGCGTGAACCAGGCCGGCCGCGGGTACGAGCCGACCATCGTCGTCGGCAGCAGCGTCTCGCGCACGGGGCTCCTCTCGGTCGCGGGTCGAGACACGCCGGGATCCTCGCGGATCCGCCCGCGCCGTGCGGCACCCGCGGCACCCAGCCGGCCCGGTGGGGAAGAATTCGCACGTGCGCGTCTCCGCGAAGGTCGACTATGCCCTGCGCGCGGTCGTCGAGCTCGCGACCGCGGAGCCCGGCCGCCCGGTCAAGGGCGAGCGCATCTCCCAGGCGCAGGAGATCCCACTGAAGTTCCTCGAGAACATCCTGCTCGAGCTCCGCCACCAGGGCCTCGTGCAGAGCCAGCGCGGCGTCGACGGCGGCTACTGGCTCGCCCGCGCCCCGGAGGAGATCACGCTCGCCGAGGTCATCCGCGCGGTCGAGGGCCCGCTCGCGAACGTGCGCGGCGCGCGGCCCGAGAAGCTCGAGTACCAGGGCTCGGCGGTGCCGCTGAAGGACGTCTGGATCGCCGTCCGCGCGAGCCTCCGCGCCGTGCTCGAGACGACGACCGTCGCCGACGTCGCCGCCGGCGCGCTCCCCGACCCGGTCGCCGCGATCGCGGCGGAGCCGGAGGCGAGACAGCCCCACTGACGCTCCGGGCGGAGAACGCCCTGGGGAAGAAGCTCACGCTTCTCCCCCAGCACCCCCTCATCTCGCCACGCCACTCGCACTCGGGCTCACGCCGAACGATGGCGTCGCCGGCATCTCCGAAAAGGCGTCGTCGTCGGAGGACGGCAAGCTCCCCTCCTCCCCGATCTCTGGGGGAAGAAGCTCGGGCTTCCGCCAGTCCGCTTCAGGCGATCGCCGGCTGGCGGTCGAAGCGCCTCGTCTCGCGGGCGACCAGGTACACGATCGAGCCGGCACGGAGCTCGAGCTGCTCGGCCTCGTGGCGGCTCAGCTGCACCGTGACGTGGTCGCCCGTGTCGAGGACGAGGTCGGCGCGCACCTCGAAGCCGAGGTGGACGATCCGCTCGATCATCGCCTCGCGCGTCGCGTGGTCGGGGTCGAGGCGCACCTCGAGGTCGTGCGGGCGGACCCACAGGTCGCCGATCCGGTTGACGGCGCCGACGAAGGACATCACGAACTCCGTCGTCGGATGGTCGTAGAGGTCGCGCGGCTTGCCGGTCTGCTCGATCAGGCCCTCGTTCATCACGACGACGCGGTCGGCGACCTCCATCGCCTCCTCCTGGTCGTGCGTGACGAGCACCGTCGTCGTGTGCGTCTGCTCGTGCAGCTCGCGCAGCCACGTCCGCAGGTCCTTGCGCACGCGTGCGTCGAGCGCGCCGAACGGCTCGTCGAGGAGCAGCACGCGCGGTTCGATCGCGAGCGCGCGGGCGAGCGCCATCCGCTGCCGCTGGCCGCCGGAGAGCTGGCTCGGGTAGCGGCCGCCCAGGCCGTCGAGCTGGACGAGCTCGAGCAGCTCGCGCACGCGCTCGCGGATCTCCCGCTTGCTCCGCTTCCGGATCGACAGGCCGAAGGCGACGTTGTCCTCGACGGTCAGGTGCTTGAAGGCCGCGTAGTGCTGGAAGACGAAGCCGACGCCGCGCTTCTGCACGGGCACGTGCGTGACGACCTCGCCGTCGATCGAGACCTCGCCCTCGTCCGGGTGCTCGAGCCCCGCGATCACCCGCAGGAGCGTCGACTTGCCGCTGCCGCTCGGGCCGAGCAGCGCCGTCAGGGAGCCGCCCGCGATCGCGAGCGAGACGTTGTCGAGGGCGACGAAGTCACCGAACCGCTTCGTCACCTGGCGCACTGCGATCGCCATCGGCCGCCTCCTTCCTCGTGCGTGGCTTGAAGACGTTCATCGCGAGCAGGGTGAGCACGGCCAGCACGGCGAGGACGAGCGCCGCCGTGTAGGCCGCCACCGGCTCGAACGAGACGAACCGCTCCTCGACGTGCAGCGTCAGCGTCTCCGTGCGGCCGGCGATCTTCCCGGAGACGACCGCGACGGCCCCGTACTCGCCGAGCGCCCGCGCCGTCGTCAGGACGACGCCGTACGCGACGCCCCAGCGGATCGCGGGCAGCGTGATCCGCCGGAAGGTCTGCCAGCCGCTCGCGCCGAGCGTCGAGGCGGCCTGCTCCTGGTCGGTGCCGATCTCCCGCAGGACGGGGACGACCTCGCGCATGACGAACGGGAGCGAGACGACGATCGTGGCGAGCACCATCCCGGGGAGCGCGAAGACGATCCGCACGCCGTGGTCGAGGAGCCAGCCACCCAGCCAGCCGTCCTTGCCGTACACGAGGACGAGGGCCAGGCCGACGATGACGGGCGAGAGCGCGAGCGGCAGCCCGATCGCCGCGTTCAGCAGGCCGTTCCCGCGCGTCGAGCCGCGGCGCACGAGCGCGAGCGCGCAGACGATCCCGAAGATCGTGTTCACCGGCACGGCGATCGCGACGACGATGACGGTGAGCTTGAAGGCGTGCGTGAACGCGGGGTCGCTCATCGCGTCCCAGACGGCGCCGAGCCCGCTCTCGAACGTCCGGTAGAAGACCATCCCGAGCGGGAGCAGCAGGAGCATCCCGAGGTAGACGAGCGCGAGGCTCCGGAGGGCCAGCCGCGCGCGCAGGCCCGGGCGGGGGCGCGTCGGCGGCGCGCTAGCGCTCATGCCGCCTCCCGCGCCGCTCGAGCAGGTCGATCGCGAGCAGCGCCGCGAGCGAGACCGCGAGCAGGACGACCGACATCGCCGCGGCGCGCGTCGGCTCGTCCGTCTCGATCAGGCCGAAGATGTGCACGGAGGCGACCTCGGTCTGGAAGGGGATGTTCCCGGTGATCAGCACGACCGAGCCGAACTCGCCGACCGCCTTGCCGAACGCGAGCGCCGCGCCCGACAGGATGGCGGGCGCGAGCGTCGGCAGGACGATCCGGCGGAACGTCGTCAGCGGGCCGGCGCCGAGCGTGGCGGCCGCCTCCTCCATGTCGCGGTCGAGCTCGTGGAGCACGGGCTGCACGGCGCGCACGACGAAGGGCATCGTCACGAACAGGAGCGCGAGGCCGATCGCGATCCTCGTGTAGGCGACGTTCGCGCCGAGCGGGCTCCTCGGCCCGTAGATCGCGAGCAGCGTCAGGCCGGCGACGATCGTCGGCAGCGCGAAGGGCAGGTCGATCAGCGCGTTGACGACCGACTTGCCGCGGAAGCGGTCGCGGACGAGCACCCACGCGAGCAGCGTCCCGAAGACGGCGTTGATCAGGACGACGACGACCGACGCGATCAGCGTCAGCTTCAGCGTCGCGACGGCCTGGGGGTTGGAGACGGCGGCCCAGAACTCGCCCCCGCCGCCGCCCGTCGACTTCCACACGACGGCGGCGACCGGGAGGAGCACGATCACGGTGAGGTACGAGGTCGAGACGCCGAGCCCCAGCCAGCCCGCCCGCCGGCGCCGGGCGCGGCGGGCGGGCACGGCCAGGCCGAGGGCGCCCTCAGCTGGCGGAGGTGCCGACACCGAGCTCCTCGTTGATCCTCGCGACGATGCCGTCGCCCCGGTCGAAGAACCGCTCGCGGGCGTCGGCCCAGCCGCCGAGGTCGGCGATCCCGAACAGGCCCGGCGGCTGCGGGAAGTCGAACTCCGCGAGCACGGTCGCGTCGACCGGGCGGTAGCCCTTCTCGCCGAAGACCCGCTGCCCGGCGGGGGAGAGGGCGAAGTCGACGAAGGCCTGCGCGACGGCCGTGTTCTCGCTCGTCGCGACCACGGCGATCGGGTTCTCGATCAGGATCGTCTGGTCCGGGACGACGTAGTCGAGCTCCTCGCCCTTCTCCTGCGCGAAGATGGCCTCGTTCTCGTACGCGAGCAGGACGTCGCCCTTGCCGCCCGAGAAGGTCTGCAGCGACTCGCGCGCGCTCTTGTCCTGGACGGCGACGTTCGCCAGGAGCCGCCGGAGGAACTCGATCGCCTCCTCCTCCGTCCTGCCCAGCTCGAGCTGCGCGCCGTACGCGGCCAGCAGGTTCCACTGCGCGCCCCCCGAGGTGAACGGGTTCGGCGTGACCACCTCGACGTCGTCGCGCAGCAGGTCGTCCCACGTCTCGATGTCCTTCGGGTTGCCCTCGCGCACGGCGAAGACGACGACCGAGGTGGAGACCATCCCCCTCGTCGGCCCCGCGTTCCAGTCGGGCGCGACGAGGCCGGACTCGATCAGGCGCGTCACGTCCGGCTCGAGCGCGAGCGCGACGACGTCGGCCGGCAGGCCGGCCTCGACGGCGCGGCTCTGCTCGCCCGACGACCCGTAGGACTGCTCGAGCTCGACGCCCTGCCCGGCCGGCGTGGCCTGGAAGCGCGGGATCAGGTCCTCGTAGACGGCCTTCGGCGTCGAGTAGGCGACGAGGCCGAGCGTGCCGCCGGCGCCGGGCTCGCTTCCGCCACAGGCCGCCAACGCCGCCAGCGCGGCGACGACCACGAGCGCGATGAGACTTATGCGACGCATGTTCAATTCTTATCAGTCGACATTTCCTACCAAACAGGTGGACATTAGTACCGGGCCAGGAGCCTTCCTGTCAAGCGGGAGATCGACCTCGCAGCATTGTTGACAGTACCCGTCGACAATGTCTACGATGTCCGGAACGGTAGCAGGCAGGTCGGTCGAGCGGAAGGAGCGCCGGGTCCGATGTGGGTTTCGAGGCGCACCGACTACGCGACGCGCGCGCTGCTCGCGCTCGCGATCGCGGACGGCGGCCCGCTCAAGCTCGAGGAGATCGCGGGGCGGGTGCAGGTCCCCCAGTCCGTCCTCGAGCAGGTGATGCCGACGCTCCGCAAGGCGGGCCTCGTCCGCTCCGAGCGCGGCCCGGCCGGCGGCTACCGGCTGAACAAGCCCGCGGAGGAGATCACGCTCGAGCGGGTCGTCCGGCTGCTCGAGGGCCAGCTCGCCCCGATCGGCTGCGCCACGCGACGGGAGCCCGAGCCGTGCCCGATGACGATCGGCTGCACGCTGCGCGGCGTCTGGGAGGAGGTGCGCGACGCGACCATCTCGCTGCTCGAGTCGCGCACGCTGGCCGACCTCGCGCGGGACGCGGGCGGCGCCTGGCGCCCCGGGGCCTCGCCCGTCGGCGCCTGATCGGCTCGCGCCGCCGCGGTCGGCTCCGCCCGTCGCCGGAGGCGGGCGGCTCGCTAGCGTGTCGCGCCATGAGCCAGCCCGACCCCAGCCCCCGCAGCGACCCGCGCATCCCGCCCCGCGAGCAGGTCGTCCTCCGCTACCTGCTCGACCGCTACGCCGCCGAGCGCCCCGACCAGGTCTTCGTCCGCTTCCTCGGCGGCGAGGAGTGGACCTTCGCCGACCTCCAGGCGATCGCCCGGCGCCACGCCGCGGGCTTCCGGGCCCTCGGCGTCGAGCAGGGCGACCACGTCCTCTCCTTCCTGCCGAACTGCCGCGAGGCGATCGGCGTCTGGTACGGCCTCAACTACCTCGGCGCCGTCTACATCCCGGCGAACCCCGCCTACCGCGGCAACCTGCTCGCGCACGTCGTCGCGAACTCCGACGCGAAGCTCGTCGTCGCGCACCACCAGCTCGTCGAGCGGCTCGCCGACGTCGACCGCGCCGCGCTCGAGGACGTCGTCCACGTCGGCGGCGAGGGCCCGGACCTCCCCGGCCTGCGGCGCCATCCCGCAGCCGTCTTCACGGACACGCCGGTCACGGACGAGGCGCTGGCGCTCGCGCGCCCGATCGAGCCGTGGCACACGCAGGGCGTCTGGTACACGTCCGGCACCACCGGCCCGTCGAAGGGCGTGCTCAGCTCCTACATGCACGCCTACTCGATGTTCGGCGAGGAGACGTGGCCGTTCCTGACGAGCGAGGACCGGTACATGATCAACCTGCCGCTCTTCCACATGGGCGGCACCGGGCTCTTCAACTCGATGCTCCTGCGCGGCGGGTCGCTCTCGTTCGTCGAGCGGTTCCGAACCGACGCCTTCTGGGAGCAGGTGCGCGAGACGGAGTCGACCGCCGTCTTCCTGCTCGGCGCGATGGCCGCGTTCCTCGAGTCCCAGCCGCCGCGCGAGGACGACCGCGACCACCCGATGCGGCTGATGTTCATGGTCCCGGTCGTCGACGACGTCCCCGCCTTCGCCGAGCGCTTCGGCGTCGAGGTGCGCTCGATCTACAACATGACCGAGATCAACACGCCGATCATCACCGGGCCGACGCCCAGCCTCCCGGGCACGTGCGGGCGCCTGCGGCCCGGGGTCGAGGTCCGCCTCGTCGACGAGAACGACTGCGAGGTGCCCGTCGGCGAGGTCGGCGAGTTCGCCGTCCGCTCCGACACCCCCTGGTCGATGAACCACGGCTACTACAAGATGCCCGAGGCCACCGCCGCCGCCTGGCGCAACGGCTGGTTCCACACCGGCGACGCCGGCCGCATGGACGAGGACGGCAACTACTACTTCGTCGACCGCATCAAGGACGCCATCCGCCGCCGCGGCGAGTTCATCTCCTCCATGGAGCTCGAGCTGGAGCTGTGCGCGCACCCCGACGTCGCCACCGCGGCCGTCGTCGCCGTCCGCAGCGAGTACGCCGAGGACGAGATCCTCGCCGTCCTCAAGCCGGTCGAGGGCCGCACGATCGACTTCGTCGACCTGGTCGAGTTCCTCCGGCCGCGCGTCGCGCACTTCATGGTCCCGCGCTACTTCCGCCAGCTCGAGGTGCTCCCGATGACGCCCACGGAGAAGATCCGCAAGGTCGAGCTGCGCGACCAGGGCATCACCGAGGACACCTGGGACCGCGAGGCGGCGGGGATCGTGATCAGGGCGGAACGCCTTTGATCTGGGGGGAGAAGCTCGCGCTTCTCCCCCCAGCACCCCCCTCATCACGCCAGGCGTCGCGCACTCGGGCTCACGCCTCGCCCGCGGACGGGCGGCTTCCCCGAGCGGGCGCGTGCGCGGCAGCGACGACGGCCGAGTCCCCCGGCGCGGCGTAGACTCCGTCCGGCGTCGGCGGTCGTCGACGCGGTCGCTGGGAGGTCTGATGGAGACGCAACAGCAGGACGCCACGGCGGCGGTGGACGCGCTCGTCGGCGCGCTCGCCGCGTTCGACGTGATCGACCTCTCGCCCGTGCTGGGCCCGGACGTGCCGCGGTTCGCGACGCACCCGGAGATCCAGATCGTCGAGCGGACGCGAACGATCCCGCTGCACGGGTTCGGGATGCAGACGCTGATCCTCCCGGAGCACGTCGGCCCGCACGTCGACGCGCCCGCGCACGTGCTCGCCGACCGGCCGGACGCGACCGTCGACACGCTCGCGCCCACGGCGCTCTGGGGCCGCGCGGTCAAGGTCGACCTCGGCCGACGGGAGCTGCAGGCGGGGGAGCTCGTCGACGTCGACGAGCTGCTGGCCGCGGCCGGCGCGGGGATCCGCGAGGGCGACGTCGTCCTGATCGACTTCGGCTGGTCACGGCACCTGCGGCCGGGCGGCCGCGGCGCGGCCTGGTGGGGCCTGAACACGCCCGGCCTGACCGAGCGCGCGTGCCGGGAGCTGCGCGACCTCGGCGTCCGGGCCGTCTGCTCGGACTCGTCGACGTGCGACTGCAGCGTCGTCGACGGCGAGATGGTCGCCGCGTACGGGCACGCCGAGCACTTCCTGCCGAACGACATCTCGATCGTCGAATGCCTCGACGGGCTCGACCGCGTGCCCGGCCTGTCGTACTTCGCGGCCACGCCGCTCAGGATCCGGCACGGGTCGGGCTCGCCGCTGCGCCCGATCGCGCTCGTGCCGCGCGGCTGACGGCGGCCCGTGAGGGGCGCAGTCCGGCTCCGCGCGCCGCTCGACGGCAGGCAGGCGCTGCTCGGCGCGATCGGGTCGGGCACGCTCCTGAACGCGCTCAACTCGTCGATGATCGCGGTCGCGCTCGTCTCGCTCCAGCGCGACTTCGGGCTCCGCTTCGACACCGTCTCGTGGGTCGTCTCGGTCTTCTACCTGGCGAGCGCGAGCGGGCAGCCCGTGATGGGCCGGCTCTCGGACGTGCTCGGCCCGCGCCGCGTGTTCCGGGTCGGGCTCGTCATCTCGGCGGCGGCAGCGACGGCGGCGCCGTTCGCGCCCGACTTCGGCTGGCTGCTCGGGCTGCGCGCGCTGCAGGCGATCGGCACCTCGGCGCTCTTCCCGTCGGGCGTCGCGATCGTGCGGGCGACGATCCACGACCGGCAGGCGCGCGCCCTCGGCGTGCTCGCGCTGTTCTCGTCGATGGCCGCCGCGCTCGGGCCGACCCTCGGCGCGCTGCTCGTCTCCGCGGGCGGCTGGCAGGCGATCTTCTGGGCGAACCTGCCGATCGTGGCGCTGTCGTCCGCCCTCGCAGCGCGCTTCCTCCCGCCCGACCCGCCGGTCCCGCCCGCACGGCCGCTCGCGGTCGTGCGCCGCGTCGACCCGCTCGGCGTCGCGCTGTTCGTCGCGGCCCTGGTCGCGCTGCTCTGGTTCCTGCTCTCGCTCGGGCGCGGCGCCGACTACGCCGCGCTCGCGATCGGGCTCGGCGCGCTCGCCGCCTTCGTCGCGGCCGAGCTGCGCGCCCGCGAGCCGTTCGTCGACCTGCGAGAGCTCGTCGCGAACCGGGCGCTCTCCACCGTCTACGTCCGCTACGTGCTCGTCAACGTCGTCTTCTACTGCGTCTTCCTCGGCTTCCCGAGCTACCTGGAGGAGAGCCGCGACCTGAGCCTGAAGGCGGCCGGCCTCGTCATGCTCGCCGTCACGGGCGTCGGCATCGTCACCGTCCCGGCCGCCGGCCGGCTGATCGACCGCCGCGGTCCGACGCCCGCGCTCGTCGCCGGCTTCGCGATCATGACCGCCGGGTCGGCGCTGATGCTGACGCTCGGCGACGGCAGCCCCGTGTGGTGGATCGTCGTCGTCCTCGCCGCGCTCGGCGCGAGCAGCGGCTTCTCGAACCTCGGCCTGCAGGCGACGCTCGTCCGCGCCTCGCGGCCGGACGCGATCGGCACCGCCTCCGGCCTGTTCATGACCGCGCGCTACCTCGGCTCGATCCTCGCGGCGTGCGTGCTCGGCATCGCGTTCGGGGACTCGATCGACCGCGACGCGCAGCACCGGATCGCGCTGCTGATGACCGTCCTGAGCGGGATCGTGCTCGTCTCCGCGCTCCCGTTGCGCCTCGCACCGAGGGGGCGCGCGCCGCGCCCCCCGGCCGGCGGCGCGCGCTAGGATCCCCGCATGTCCCGGCTCCACGCGTGGATCGACCACGCGAGCGAGCGCCGGTGGGTGCGCCTCCTCGCCCTGGCCCTCGTCGCGGCTGCGATCGTGCTCGCCGCGCTGCAGGGAGACGCCGTGCCCGTGCTCGCCGCCGCCGTCTGCTGCCTCGTCGCGGGGCTCGCGCTCGCGGCAGCCGCCGTCCGCCGCCTCGCGGCGCTCGCGGGGCTGTCGACGACACGGCCGCGCGGCTCGAGCATCGCCGCGCCGCGCCCGCCGCGCGGCCGCGGGCCGTGCGCTCCGGCCCCCGCGCGCTTCGCGTCCGGGCGCTCGCCGCTCCTGGCCTGACGGCCCGCCAGCGGCTTCGCCGCGCGCCCACCTGCCCACCGCCGCCGACCCGGAGGTCGTCCCGATGCCCCCGTCCCCGCTCCCCTCGCCCACCCGCTCCCGCCGCACCCGCGCGACCGCGGCGGCCGTGCTCGCCCTGTCCCTCGGCGGCCTCGCCGCGGCCTGCGGCGGCGACGACGGCGGCGGCTCGACCGACGCGGGCGAGACCGACTCGTTCCTCACCGACACCGTCGACGGGTCGATCCCCGCCACGTCGACCGGCGACGTGGCGGTCGTCCCGGCGCCCCCGTCGCCGGCCGAGCCGGAGCCCGCCGCGCCGAGCGCGGGCACGATCGCGCCCGGCGAGACGATGCGAGAGGGCGACTCCGGCGAGCGCGTCGCCCAGCTCCAGACCGCCCTCGCCGCGCTCGGCTACGACCCCGGCTCGGCGGACGGCAACTACGGCGCCCGTACCGCCGCCGCCGTCGGCGCCTTCCAGCGCGAGAAGGGCCTCGAGGCGGACGGCATCGCCGGCAGCGCCACGATCACGGCGATCAACGAGGCGCTGGGCGGCGGCCGGGGCTGACCCCTGCGGGGGGAGAAGCTCGCGCTTCTCCCCCCGCTCGTCCCCGCCACCGTTACAGCGCGGCGTACGCCGGCAGGGTGAGGAACTCGGGGAAGTCGTCCGCGAGCGCGAGGCCCTCGAAGATCGCCCGCGCCTCGGGGAAGCGACCGCCGTCGCCCAGGCGGGCCATCTCCTCGGCGACGATCCCGCGGACGAGGTCGGCGGTCACGGTCCTGCCGTCGTCGAGCGTCGCCCCGTGGCGGACCCACTGCCAGACCTGCGAGCGCGAGATCTCCGCGGTCGCCGCGTCCTCCATCAGGTTGTAGAGCGCCGCGGCGCCGTTGCCGCGCAGCCACGACTCGACGTACTCGATGCCGACGGCGACGTTCGTCCGCAGGCCGGCCTCGCTGATCGACCCGCCCTCGATCCGGGTGTCGAGCAGCTGGCCCGCGGCCACCGAGACCTCCGGCCGCTGGCGCGCGAGCTGGTTCGGCCGCTCGCCGAGGATCTCGTCGAAGACCGCCGCCGCGACCGGCACAAGGTCGGGGTGCGCGACCCAGGTGCCGTCGAACCCGTCGGTCGCCTCGCGCACCTTGTCCTCGCGGACGCGGGAGAGCGCCCGCTCGTTCACCTCCGCGTCGCGCCGGGACGGGATGAACGCCGCCATGCCGCCCATCGCGAAGGCGCCGCGCCGGTGGCACGTCTGCACGAGCAGCTCCGTGTAGGCGCGCATGAACGGGACGGTCATCGTCACCTGGGCCCGGTCGGGCAGCACGTAGGCCGGGTGGGCGCGCAGCTTCTTGATCATCGAGAAGATGTAGTCCCACCGGCCCGCGTTCAGGCCGATCGAGTGCTCCCGCAGCTCGTAGAGGATCTCGTCCATCTCGAACGCGGCGAGGATCGTCTCGATCAGGACCGTCGCCTTGATCGAGCCGCGCGGCAGGCCGAGCGCGTCCTGCGCGAACACGAAGACGTCGTTCCAGAGCCGCGCCTCGAGGTGGCCCTCGAGCTTCGGTAGGTAGAACCACGGCCCGCGGCCGCGGTCGAGCAGCTCCTGCCCGTTGTGGAACAGGTAGAGGCCGAAGTCGAGCAGGCTGCCGGAGATCGGCCGACCGTCGACGAGCACGTGCTTCTCGGGCAGGTGCCAGCCGCGCGGCCGTACGAGCAGCTCGGCCGGCGACTCGGACAGCTCGTAGACGCGGCCGTCCGGGCTCTCGAACCGGATCGTCCGCCGGATCGCGTCGGCGAGGTTCCCCTGGCCGTCGACGCAGTTCGCCCAGGTCGGGCTGTTCGCGTCCTCGAAGTCGGCCATGAAGACGCGCGCCCCGGAGTTCAGCGCGTTGATCACCATCTTCCGGTCGACCGGGCCGGTGATCTCGACGCGCCGGTCGGCCAGCCCGGCGGGCATCGGCGCGACCTGCCAGTCGCCCTCCCGGATCGCCGCCGTCCCGGGCAGGAAGCCGGGCAGCTCGCCGGCGTCGAGGCGCGCCTGGCGCTCGGCGCGCGCCGCGAGCAGCTGCTCGCGGCGCGCGCCGAACTCGCGCTGCAGCGTGGCCACGAAGGCCAGCGCGGCCGGCGTCGGACCTCGCTCGACCGCTCGGTCGCCCCGCCGAGCACCTCGACGCCCGCGGCGCCGCTCACGCCCCGCTCCGCTCGTCCCCCGGATCGGCCAGCCACGCGCGTGCGCTCCATCAGAACTGCTCCTCCTCGGTCGAGCCCTCAGCGCGAGCGTGGAGGCCTCGCCGCCGGTGATCGTCTCGAGGACCTGGTCGAACCAGCCCGCGCCGGCCTCGCGCTGGTGGCGCGTGGCGGTGTAGCCGTGCTCCTCGAGCGCGAACTCCCGCTGCTGCAGCTTCACGTAGGCGCTCATGCCGCCTTCACGGTACCCCGACGCGAGCTCGAACATGGCGGCGTTGTTGGCGTGCCAGCCCGCCAGGGTGATGAACTGGAAGCGGTAGCCGAGCTCGCCGAGCTCGCGCTGGAAGCGCGCGATCTCGTCGTCGTCGAGCGCGCGCCGCCAGTTGAACGAGGGCGAGCAGTTGTAGGCGAGCAGCTTGCCCGGGAACTCGCGGTGGATCGCCTGGGCGAACTCGCGCGCCTCGCCGAGGTCCGGCGTGCCCGTCTCGCACCAGATCAGGTCGGCGAACGGGGCGTACGCGAGCCCGCGCGCGATCGCCGACTCGATCCCGGGCCGGACGAGGAAGAAGCCCTCGGGCGTGCGCTCGCCGGTCGTGAACTCGACGTCGCGCTCGTCGATGTCGGACGTGAGCAGCGTCGCCGCGAGCGAGTCGGTGCGCGCGACGAGGACCGTCGGGACGCCGGCGACGTCCGCCGCGAGCCGCGCCGCGACGAGCGTCCGGATGAACTGGCTCGTGGGCACGAGCACCTTGCCGCCCAGGTGGCCGCACTTCTTCTCGGCGGCGAGCTGGTCCTCGAAGTGGACGCCGGCGGCGCCCGCCTCGATCATCTGCGTCATCAGCTCGAACGCGTTCAGCGGCCCGCCGAAGCCGGCCTCCGCGTCCGCGACGATCGGCGCGAGCCACTCGCGCTCGCGCGTGCCCTCGGCGTGGTCGATCCGATCGGCGCGCAGCAGCGCGTTGTTGATCCGGCGGACGAGCTGCGGCGCCGAGTTGGCCGGGTAGAGCGACTGGTCCGGGAAGGTCTGCCCCGCGAGGTTCGCGTCCGCGGCGACCTGCCAGCCCGAGAGGTAGATCGCCTCGAGCCCGGCGCGGACCATCTGCACGGCCTGCGCGCCGGTCTGGGCGCCGAGCGCGTGGACGTACGGCCGCTCCTGCAGCAGCCGCCAGAGCCGCTCGGACCCGAGCCGCGCGAGCGTGTGCTCGACCTGGACGGAGCCGCGCAGCCGCTCGACGTCGGCGGGGCCGTACGGGCGCTCGATGCCGTCCCAGCGGTTCTCGGCCATGGGGGCGGGCGTGGCGGGTGGCGGCGTGCTCATGCGGGCTCCTCGGATCCAGAGATTGACCATTTCGGATCCAAGATTAGCGTTTATGCGCGCTAAAGGCCGGATCAGGCGTTCGAATGGATCCGAACGTGTTCGATCGAGGATCCTGTAACGGGAAGAGGCGTGCGAGGCGCCGCCCTGGCGATGGCGCCGGGGGCGGCGCTACCAGGCGGCGCGGAGCAGGGCGAGCGCGTCCGCCGCCGAGACGGGGCGCGGGTTCGCCCGCGCCGGCGCGCGCTCGGCGGCCGCCTCCGCGATCCGCGGCAGGTCGCCCGCCGGGACGCCGTGATCGCGCAGCCGTGTGGGCCCCGAGCGGGCGGCGGCGTCCTCGATCCAGCCGACCGGGTCGGTCGTGCCCATCGCCTCCGCGAGCCGCGCGAGCTCGTCGGCGGCGACCTCGGCGTTGAAGCGGAGCCCGATCGGCAGGCAGATCGCGTTGAGCCGCCCGTGCGAGACGCCGGTCGCGCCGCCGAGCGCCTGCGCGAGCGCGTGCGCGACGCACACCCCCGCCCGCAGGCTCGCGCCGGCGTGCATCGCGCCGCGCAGCAGGTCGGCCCGCGCGTCGACGTCGGCACCGTCGTCGAGCACCCGCGGCAGCGACGCCGCGATCAGGCGGGCGCCGAGCAGGGCCTCGGCGTCCGTGACCGGGCTGCGGCCCGGCGAGTAGAGCGCCTCCGCGCAGTGGGCGAGCGCGTTCAGCGCCGTCCCGCCCGTCTCGCCCGGCGGCAGCCCGAGCGTCAGCGACGGCTCGTAGACGATCGCCTCGACGCGCGCGCCCGACCCGTGGCGCTTGACCGACGCCGTGGCGTCGCGCGAGCCGAAGCCGGTCGTCCACTCGGCGCCCGCGTACGTCGTCGGGACGGCGACGACCGGCAGGTCGGCGTCCGCGGACACCGCCTTGGCGGAGTCGATCGCGCTGCCGCCGCCGACGGCGACGAGCCCGTCCGCTCCCGCCGCCCGCGTCGCGGCGATCGCCTCCCGCACCGCGGCCGCGTCGGCGTGCGGCCCGACGCCGGCGAAGCGCCGCTCGACCGGGAGCTCGAGCCCGGCCCAGCGCCGGGTCGTGACGAGCAGCGGCCGGACGACCCCGACGGCGGCCAGCGCGCCGCCGAGCTCCCGCAGCCCCCAGCGGACGAGCATCAGGCGTCCCTGCCGGCGCGCAGCGCGCGCAGCGTCTCGAGCTCGAGCGCGCGCGGCGGCTCGATCGCCGCGAGCGGCTCGCGCACGCGCAGCGGCCAGCCCGTCCGCTCGCGCGCCTGCTCGACGGTCGCGCCCGGGCAGAGCGCGGCCAGCTCGAGCTCCCCGTCGGCGCCCGGCCGCAGCACGCCGAGATCGGTGATCACGGCGACCGGGCCCGCGCCGGCGAAGCCGAGCGACGCGCGGGGAGCTCCGGCCCGCCGTGCCCGACCGACGTGACGAAGTCGAGCCGCTCGACGAGCGCGCGCGGCGAGTGGCGGAGCAGCACGATCACCTCGCGCGCGGCGGCCGCGATCTCGGGCGCCCCGCCCGCGCCGGGCAGGCGGACGGCCGGCCGCTCGTACGTGCCGATCACCGTGGTGTTGACGTTCCCGAAGCGGTCGATCTGCGCGGCGCCGAGGAAGCCGACGTCGATCCGGCCGCCGCCGATCCAGTAGTTGAACATCTCGGGGACGGAGACGAGCTCGTCCGCGGTCGCGGCCAGGTCGTCGTCCCCGATCGAGAGCGGCAGCCGCTGCGGCCTCGCCCCGATCGCGCCCGACTCGTAGACGAGGACGCAGTCGGGGGCGTGCAGGCGGCGTGCGAGGTTGACCGCGGCGTTCGGCGGCCCCACGCCGACGAGGCAGACCTGGCCGTCGCGCAGCTCGCGCGAGGCGACCACGGTCATCAGCTCGTCGGCCGTCCAGGCGGCCCCGTCGCTCACGCCGCCCCCGGGCCCGGCGCGTCGAGGACGTGCTCGCGCATCCACGCGAGGAACGCGTCGCGGTCCTTCGAGATCGGCTCCCACGCGGCGTAGAAGTCGTTGTCGCGGACGGAGTACCCGGCGGCGTAGGACGGCCAGGCGCCCCCGGGGACGTGCGCGATCGCCGTCAGCGTCCACGACGGCAGGACGACCGCGTGCGGGCGCGGCTCCAGCTCATCGACCACCTCCTCGACCGTCGCGATCGCGCGGGACGCGGCGAGCACCGCCTCCTTCTGGACGCCCGAGAGGCCCCAGAGCATGACGTTCCCGCGCCGGTCCGCCTGCTGCGCGTGGATCACCGCGACGTCGGGGTTGAGCGCCCGGACGGCAGAGAGCCGCTCGCCGGTGAAGGGGCACTCGATCGACGCGACGAGCGGGCTCCGCGCGGCGAGGTCGGTGCCCGCGTACCCGCGGAGCACGCCGAACGGCAGGCGCGAGGCGCCCGCCACGTAGGCGTTCGCCATGCCCGCGTGCGAGTGCTCGAGCACCTCGACGGGGTTCGGCCAGCCGTGCTCGATCGCGTCGCGGAAGCGATGGAGCGAGCCGACCCCGGGGTTCCCGCCGTACGAGAAGACGAGCCGCGCGGCGCAGCCGACGCCGATCAGCTGGTCGTAGATCAGATCGGGCGTCATCCGCACGAGCGTCAGCTCGCGGCGGCCCTGGCGCGCGATCTCGTGCCCGGCGGCGAACGGGATCAGGTGCGTGAAGCCCTCGAGGGCGACGGCGTCGCCGTCGCGGACGTTGGCCGCGATCGCGTCGGCGAGCGGCTGGAGGACGGCGCGGCGGCTCATGGCCGTCCCGCTCGTGTCCGGAGGTCGCCCATGCGGGCCCAAGCCTAGAGCGGGCGCCCGCCGGCGCGCGGGCCGGCCGCGTCACCCAGGGGCTGTCCGGAAAGGGCCTTCCGCGCTGCTGCGTTTCCGGACACGTCCCTAGACGCGCTCGACGAGGACCGAGAGCCCCTGGCCGACGCCGATGCAGAGCGACGCGAGGCCGCGCCGGCCGCCGGTCCGCTCGAGCCGCCCGAGCAGCGCGATCGCGAGCCGCGCGCCGCTCGCGCCGAGCGGATGCCCGAGCGCGATCGCGCCGCCTTCCGCGTTCACGGTCTCCGGGTCGAGGCCGAGCCGGCGGACGCACGCGATCACCTGCGGCGCGAACGCCTCGTTGATCTCGACCGCGTCGAGGTCGCCGATCGTCCAGCCGGCGCGGGCGAGCACCCGCTCGGTCGCCGGCACGGGGCCGAGCCCCATCACGCTCGGGGCGACGCCGGCGGAGGCGGCCGCGACGAGGCGTGCGCGGGGCGTCAGCCCGAGCCGCTCGACGGCCTCGCCGCTCGCGACCACGAGGGCCGCGGCGCCGTCGGAGAGCGGCGAGGCCGTCCCTGCGGTGACGATCCCGTCGGCGGCGAACGCGGGCGGCAGCGCGGCGAGCGCCTCCGCCGACGTGTCCGGCCGGGGCACCTCGTCGCGCTCGACCCTGGCCCTGCCGACCTGGACGGGGATCACGTCCGCCGCGAGCGCGTCGGCGGCGCGCTCGGCCAGCCGCTGCGAGCGCAGGCCGAAGGCGTCCGAGTCCTCGCGCGTGATCCCGTCGAGGCGCGCGACCTTCTCGGCCGTCTCGCCGAGCGAGATCGTCGCCTCGCCGCCGTCGAGCGCGCGCATGCGCACGTTGACGAGGCGCCAGCCCAGCGTCGTGTCGGCGACCTCCGGCGACGCCGAGAACGGCCGGTCCCCCTTCGGCAGCACCATGGGCGCGCGCGTCATCGACTCGACGCCGCCCGCGACGACCACGTCCGCCTCGCCCGCGCGCACCTGCAGCGCGGCCGAGACGACCGCCTGCAGCCCACTCGCGCAGAGCCGGTTGACCGTGAAGCCGGGGACCTCGACCGGGAGCCCTGCGAGCAGCGCGGCCATCCGGGCGACGTTGCGGTTGTCCTCCCCCGCCTGGTTGCCCGCACCGAGGATCACCTCGCCGACGGCCTCGTCGGGTACGCCGGCGCGCTCGAGCGCGCCTCGGACGACGGCCGCTGCGAGGTCGTCGGGCCGCGCCCCCGCCAGCGCGCCGCGATAGCGGCCGAACGGCGTTCGCACGCCTCCGACCAGGTACGCCTCGCCCATCCCGCCTCCGTTCTCGTGCCGTCCCGGCGAGGGAATCGTGCCGGGTCCGCCGGCGCGGGGCCGCCCGCTCCGCGCCCGGCGGCCGGCGCTCCGGGAGCGACGCCTCTCGCGGGCCGGCCTCGTCCCGCGCAGGCGGTCGAGGTCGCGCCCGGGTCGGACGGATGTCGAGGGCGTTTCGTTCGCCCGCTCCCGGGGAACAACGCAGCACGCGGCGGCGCGGCCGCGCCCGGTTGCGACCGGGGGCGCCGACCCGACCCGCCGCGCCTGGACGGCCCGCGACGGAGGTGAGGATGGAACCCCAGCCGACGAGCTCCGCACCCGCGAGCGGCGGCGTGCACGCCAGCACCGCGACGGCGCCCGAGATCCGGATCGACCGCTCGCGGCCGGGGCTCGCCGTGCTCGAGCTCGTCGGCGAGCACGACCTCTCGACCGCGCCGGAGCTGCGCTCCGAGCTGCGCGACGCGGCGCTCGAGCGGCGCGCCGTCGTGGTCGCGCTCTCGCCCACCACCTTCCTCGACTCGAGCATCCTCGGCGCGATCGTCGGCGCCCTCCGGCGGTCGCGGGAGACGGGGCTGGGCTTCGCGTTCCTCCTGCCGGAGGGCTCGACGCCGAGCGTCCACAAGACGCTCGAGCTGACCGGGCTGCTCTCCGTCTTCCCGGTCTTCGGCGACGCCGACGACGCGGCCCGGGCCGCGCTCTCGGGCGTGAACGCGCCGTCCGGGTGGGCGGACCCGGACGGCGCGTAGACACCGGCCCGACCTCGCGCCTCAGTCCCCTGCGGGAACGCCCTCGCCCGCGCGAGCCATCGCCTCGCGGCGCGCGCGCGGCGCGCCGAGGTCGAGCTCGAGCGCGTCGGAGAGCGCGACGCCGTAGACGTCCCGCGCCTGCGCGAGGGTCGCGAAGCCGTCGAGCACGTCCTCGCGCACCCGCCACGGGTCGCGCTTCAGCGGGTCGCCGAAGCCGCCGCCGTTCGGGGCGACGATGCGGAAGAGGTCGCCCGCCCGGATGGGGACGCCCGTGACGATCGGGTTCAGCGGCTCCTCCGCGGCCGTGCCGGGGTTCTTCACGAGCGCCCCGACGACGCCGTTGACGCCGCCCTCGACGCCGCGCGGCGGATCCTCCTCGAGCTGGCGCGTCCCCTCGCAGCCGAAGAAGCCGTCGACGAGGAAGCGGTTCTCGCGGACGATCCCGATCCCGCCGCGCCACTCGCCCGCGGCCGCCGGCTCGTCGCGCAGCTCGTAGCGCTCGCAGCGCAGCGGGAAGCGCCACTCGAGCTCCTCGATCGGGTTGTTGCGCGTGTTCGGGATCAGCGAGTCGACCGCGTCCATGCCGTCCTTGCCGCGCCGGCCGCCGTACGAGCCCTCGTTCACCTCGAGGTAGACCCAGTACTCCCCCGCCTCGGCGTCGAAGCCGGAGTAGGCGCAGAAGTGGCAATGGGCGGACGTCCCGGCCATCGCCCGCTCGCCGAGCGCGGGCGCGAGCGCGAGCACGATGTTGTCGGCGAGGCGCTGGAGCTGCGGGAAGCGAGAGAAGCACGAGCGCGGGAAGGTCGGGTTGAACAGGCACCCCTCCGGCGCGCGGACGGTGATCGGCCGGAACATCCCCTCGTTCTGCGGGATGAACTCCGAGTAGGTCGCCTCGTCCATGAAGATCGAGCGGACGGTGAAGTACGCGGCCATCTGGGTCGAGCCGAGGAACGGGACGTTGATCCCCGTCGGCACCTCGGGGCTCGTCCCCTCCAGGTCGACGATCAGGTCGGAGCCCTGCACGATCACCTTCGTGTGGATCGGCAGCGGCCGGTCGAGCGTCTGCCCGTCGTTGTCGAACAGCGCGACGGGCGCCTCGTAGACGCCGTCCGGGATCTTCTCGATCTCGGCCCGGAGCATCCGCTCGGAGTAGTCCTTCCAGGTCGCGGCGGCGCGCAGCACCTGCTCTAGGCCGTACTTCTCGGCGACGCCCTGGAAGCGGTCGCGCCCGAGCAGGCAGGCGGAGAGGAGCGCCTCGAGGTCACCCTCGTTCATCCGGCTCGTGCGGACGTTCTCGAAGATGTGCCGCCAGAGCTGGCGGTTGCGCACGCCCTTCTCGTGCAGCTTGAGCGCCCAGTAGATCTTCCCCTCCGCCCAGACGTCGATCGAGCTCGGGTTGATCCCGGGCGCGGAGCCGCCGATGTCGAGCAGGTGCGCGACGCAGGCCGACCAGGCGACGTGGCTGCCGTCGACGAAGATCGGCACGGCGATCATCACGTCGGGGCTGTGCGAGGCGCCATGGTACGGGTGGTTGTGGATGAAGACGTCGCCGTCCTCGATCTCCTCGCCCAGCTCGCGCATCCGCTCGAGGATCCCGCGGATCGACCACGGCAGCGGGCCCGCCTGGAGCGGCGTCGTGTCGCTCTCGCACAGCTCCTCGCCCGCGGCGTCGAACAGGCCCGCGCCGAGGTCCTCCGACTCGCGGATGATCGACGAGAACGACATCCGCATCGCGGTCTGCGCCATCTCGTGCGCGATCGCGTTGAAGGCGCCGCCGATCACGCGCAGCGTGACGGGGTCGAGCTCCGACTCGGGCCCGGCCGTCGCCTGCGCCGCCCCGGGCGCGAGCGAGGTGAGCCCGGTCGCGCGCTCCCGCGTGCAGTCGATCACGAGGTTGCCCACCTCGTCGACCGTCGCGACGAGGCCCGGGTTGACGACGGTGGTGGAGTCGAACTGCCGCACGATCGCCGGGCCGGCGACCTCGTGCCCCGCGCGCAGCAGCGCGCGGTCGTAGATCGAGGTCGGGAGCGTCCGCGCCTCGCCCGCGACGACGAAGACGACCGGCTCGCGCGCGACGAGGGCCTCGGCCGGGTCCGGCTCGCCGGCCGGCTCGAGCCGCGTCAGCTCGAGCTCGGGCAGCGCGCCGACGCCCGTCACGTGGACGTTGACGAGCTGGATCTGCGCGTCCTCGTAGCGCCGGTAGTAGCGGCGCTCGTGGTAGGCGTGGAACGTCTCGCGGGCGCGGTCGCGCCAGCCCTCGTCGAGCGGCCCGGCCGGCAGCGGCACGCGCAGCTCGTAGCCCTGGCCCACGTAGCGGCAGTCGGCGGAGCGCTCGACGAGCGCGTCGTCGCCGGCGAACCCGTCGCGGGCGAGCTGCGCGAGCGCCTGCCGCTCCAGCTCGGCGAGGTCGGCTGCGAGCCGGTCGAGGTCGACCGCGTCCAGGGGCTCCATCTCCGTCCGGACCTGGTCGTAGGAGACGTTCGTCGCGAGCAGGCCCATCGCCGAGGTGATCCCGGGGTGCGGCGGGACGAGGACGTGCGGGATGCCGAGCTCCTGCGCGATGTCGCACGCGTAGAGCGGGCCACCGCCGCCGAAGGCGACGAGCGTGAAGTCGCGCGGGTCGTAGCCGCGCCGCACCGAGTTCTCCTCGATCGCCTGCACCATCGCGTGGGTCTGGATCTGGAGCGCGGCGAGCGCCGCCTCCTCGACGGTCATGCCGAGCCGGCCGGCCACGTGCGTCCGGATCGCCTCGCGCGCCGCGTCGACGTCGACCGGGACGCGCCCGCCGAGCAGGCCGCGGCGGGAGATGCGCCCGAGCGCGAGCAGGCAGTCGGTCGCCGTCGGCTCCGTGCCGCCCCGCCCGTAGCAGGCCGGGCCGGGGTCGGCCCCGGCCGAGCGCGGGCCGACCTTGAACATGCCGCCCGCGTCGACGTAGGCGATCGAGCCGCCGCCCGCGCCGATCGCGTCCATCTCGACCATCGGGATCATCGCGTGGTAGTCGCCGACCCGCGTGTCGAGCAGGTGGCGCATCCGCACCTCGCCGCCCGGGGCGACGCCGATGTCGGCCGAGGTGCCGCCGACGTCGAGCGAGATCACGCTCGGGTGGCCGGCCGCGCGGCCGACCCAGATGCCGCCGACGAGACCTGCGACCGGGCCCGAGAACAGCGTCGAGACCGGCTTCTCCGCGGCGCCCTCGCCGGTGATCACGCCGCCCGCGGAGGTCATCAGGTGCAGCTCGCCGCCGAAGCCCTGCGCGCCCATCGCGGCCCCGAGCTCGCGCACGTAGCGGCTCACCTTCGGGCCGACGTAGGCGTTCAGGCAGACGGTCGAGAAGCCCTCGTACTCGCGGTACTGCGGCAGCACCTCGTGGCGGACGGAGAGGAACGCCTCCGGGAACTCCTCGCGCACGATCTCCGCGGCGCGCCGCTCGTGCTCCGGGTTCAGGAACGAGAAGAGGAAGCAGATCGCGACCGCCTCGACGCCGGCCCGGCGCAGCTCGCGCGCCGCCTCCCGCACCTCGTCCTCGTCGAGCGGGACGAGCACCTCGCCGTGCGGCGCGGTCACGCGCTCGCTCACGGTCAGCCGGTGGCGCCGGCGCGCCAGCGGGTACGCCTGCCAGGGCAGCTCCTGGAAGTTCGACCAGTTGAGCGGCTTCTTGTGGCGCGCGATGTGGAGGATGTCGCGGAAGCCGCGCGTCGTGATCAGGCCGACCTCGGCGCCCGCGTGCTCGAGGATGATGTTCGTCGCGACCGTCGTCCCGTGGAAGAACTGCGCGACGTCCGCCGGGCGGGCGCCGACGAGCTCGCACAGCTCGAGCGCCCCGGCGATCGTCCCCTGCGACGGATCCGCCGGCGTGCTCGGCACCTTGTGGACGGTGACGGCGCCCTCGTCGTCGACGAGGATCAGGTCGGTGAACGTGCCGCCGACGTCGACGCCCAGGCGTTGCATGGCCCTGCTCCCTTCGCTCCCGGGCCCCGGCGGGGCCCGCTCCTCTCCCGACGCCGATCGCGCTACCCTGCGCGGGCTCCCCGCCCGCGTCGAGCGCGGTCGCGTCCCAGACCGCGTTCCCCAGGAGGTACACGGTGCCGCTCCATCCCCAGGCCCAGGCGTTCGTCGACATGCTCGCGGAGGCCGACGGGCCGCCGATCTACGAGCTCTCGCCCGAGGACGCGCGGCATCCCGGCGATCCTGACGGAGCTGTGCGGGCCCGGCCCCGAGGTGGCGAGCGTGCGCGACGCGGCCGCGCCCGGCCCGGCCGGACCGATCCCCGTGCGGATCTACGAGCCCGCGGGCGAGCTGCCCGGGACGCTGATCTGGTACCACGGCGGCGGCTGGGTCGTCAGCTCCGTCGAGCACGCCGACGCGCTCTGCCGCCAGCTCGCCGTCGACTCGGGCTGCCGCGTGGTCTCGGTGGACTACCGGCTCGCGCCCGAGCACCGCTTCCCGGCCGCGGTCGACGACTCCTACGCCGCGCTCGAGTGGGTCGCGGCCGAGGTCGCCGGCGGCCGGCCGATCGCGGTCGGCGGCGACAGCGCCGGCGGCAACCTCGCCGCCGTGGTCGCCCTGCGCGCCCGCGACGAGCAGGGCCCGCGATCGCCTTCCAGCTGCTCGTCTACCCCGTCACCGACCACGACTTCTCGAACGGGTCGTACGACCGCTACGGCGAGGCGGGCCTGCTGCTCGGCCGCCGCGAGATGCAGTGGTTCTGGGATCACTACGCGCCCGAGGAGGACCAGTGGGCGCACCCGTACGCGACGCCGCTCCAGGCCGACCTCGGCGACCTGCCGCCGGCCTACGTCGTGATCGCCGAGCACGACCCGCTGCGCGACGAGGGGCTCGCCTACGCCGACCGGCTCGCGGCAGCGGGCGTGCCGGTCGAGACGCGGATCTTCGGCGACCAGCTGCACGTCTTCTTCCAGCTCGTCAACTACTTCGAGTCCGCGAACGAGGCGGTCGCCGAGGCGGGCGCGGCCGTCCGCGCCGGGCTCGAGGCCGCCGGCTAGGCGCACCGTCCCGCGGCGCGCGGGCGGACGCCGGTCGACCGCGTCCGCCCGCCGCTGCATCCCGCCGTCAGTCCCCGACGCGCGCGAGCCGCGCGGCCGCGCTCGCCTCGAGCAGGCCGACGATCTCGTCCGTCGGCTTGACGTGGCCGAAGTTGCCGTCGAGGTACTCGATCGCCTTGCGATGGCCGCTCGGGCTCATCGCGGCGCAGGCGTCCTCCGCGACGAGGACGCGGAAGTCGAGGTCGCCCGCGTCGCGCACCGTGCCCTCGACGCAGCTGTTCGTGAAGATCCCCGTGATCACGAGCGTCGTGATCCCCATGTTGCGCAGCAGGTGCTCGCAGTTCGTCGAGGTGAAGACGCTCGAGCCGGTCTTGTTCAGGACGATGTCGCCGGGCTGCGGCGCGATCTCGTCGAGCATCTGCGCGTCGTGGTCGTCGACGCCCGCGACGAGCCCGAACGCGCGGTGGCGCCAGGTCTGGTCGGAGCCGTCGCCGCGCAGCGACACGCAGCGCGTGTAGATCACCGGCGCGCCGTGCGCGCGGAACGCCGCGGTCAGCCGCTGCAGGGCCGGCACGACCGTCCCCTCCATGCGGTCGAGGTAGTAGGCGAGGTCGTCCCCGTTCCCGGCCTCGGCGATCCGCCTGCAGATGCCGTGCTCGCGGGCCGCCTGCTGGTACGTCACGTCGATCACGACGAGCGCCGTCCGGTCGACCTCGACGGGGAACTCCGGCAGGCGCACCACCGTGTGCCAGGCCCGCCAGCCCTCCGGCTCCCGGGTATCCATCGATCCTCCTCGTCCGCGGGACAGCTGCGGCCGCGCAGCCCGCGCGGCCGCCCCGCAGCGACCCTACCCCGCCGGGGCCGTGTCGGTCAACCGCCGGCCCGGCCGCCGGGAGCGACCGGGTGGAGGATCGCGGCGAGGACGCCGCCCAGGTCGCTCGGCGTGGTCGGCTTCGGCACGCAGCGGCGCACGCCGAGCCGCTCCGCGGCGGCGACGACCTCCGCGGTGAAGTAGCCGGAGACGAGCACGACGGGGAGGTCGGATCGTTGCGCGAGCACGGCCTCGGCGACCTGCAGCCCGGACAGCTCGGGCATGGTGTAGTCGGCGACGACGACGTCGAACGCGTCCGGGTCCGCCGCGACGGCCGCGAGCGCCTCGCGCGGGGACGCGAGCGCGGTGACGTGGTAGCCGAGCCGCTCGAGCATGCGCGCCGTCGTCCCGAGCAGGTGCTCCTCGTCGTCCACGTAGAGGACGCGCGCGCCGTCGCCGCGCCCGGACGCCGCCGGCAGCTCGGGCTCGCGGCCGGCCGGGGCGATGGCCGCAGGGAAGTAGACGGCGAACGCCGAGCCCGACCCCGGGCTGGACGTTGCGACGATGGCGCCGTCGTGGCCGCGCACGATGCCGTGCACGACGGACAGGCCGAGCCCCGTGCCCTTGCCGGGCGGCTTCGTGGTGAAGAACGGCTCGAAGACGCGGTCGAGCGTGGCCGCGTCCATCCCGACGCCGTCGTCGCGGACGGTCAGGCAGGCGTACGTGCCCTCGTGCAGCGCCGGCTCCGGGGCCGCGTCGACGTCGACGTCGACGCGTGCGAGCGTGAGCTCGATCCGCCCGGGGCGCCCCTCGAGCGCGTGCCACGCGTTCGTGCCGAGGTTGACGACGACCTGGTGCACCTGGGTCGGGTCGACGCTCGCGAGCGGCACGTCGTCCGCCACCGAGGTGGCGAGCACGACCGACGCGGGCAGCGTCGCGCGCAGCATCCGGGCGCTCTCCTCGACGAGCGGCCCGAGCGGGACGACGCGGCGCTCGGCGGGCTGCTGCCGGCCGAAGGCGAGGATCTGCTCGATCAGCCGGCGGGCGCGCTCGCCGACGCGCAGCACGCCCTCGAAGGAGGCGAGCGCGTCCGGGCCCGCGTCGGGGCTCGTCAGGCCGAGCTCCGCGTAGCCGAGGATGGCACCGAGGACGTTGTTCAGGTCGTGGGCGACGCCGCCGGCGAGCTGCCCGATCGCGTCGAGCTTCTGCGTCTGGCGCACCTGCTCCTCGAGCCGGGCGCGCTCGGTCACGTCCCGCAGGACGAGCACGACGTGCCCCTCGTCGAGCAGCGAGAACTCGGCGAGCGTGGCCTCGGTCTCCGCGACCGTGCCGTCGGGGCGCTCGAGCGAGAGCCCGCCGGCGGCCTCGACGCCCGCACGCCAGCCGGCCGTGGGCAGCCCGAGCAGGTCGGCGATCGACCGGCCGACGAGGTCGGCCGCGGGGCGCCCGAGCAGGAGCTCGGCGGCCGGGTTCGCCGAGACGACCTGGCCGGGCTCGTCGATCGTGATCACCGCCGACGGGACCGCGGCGAGGATCGACGAGAGGAGCGCGTCCGCGCGGCGCTGCTCCGTCACGTCCTGCCCGATCGACACCCGGTACGGCCGACCGTCGCCGAGGTCGAGGGCCATGATCGTGACCGCGGCGGTGAACGCCTCGCCGTGCTTGCGCCTGCTGAGGACGTCCCCGCGCCAGAAGCCGCGCGCCGCGACCTCCGCCATCACCTCCCGGCCGAACGCCTCCCACTCCGTGCCGGGATCGTGGAGGACGCTGATGTGGCGGCCGAGCAGCTCGCCGGCCTCGTAGCCGAACAGCTCGTCGCAGGCGGGATTGACGTAGACGATCTCGCCGTCGTCGGCGTCGAGCACCACCGTCTCGTTCATCGAGTCGAGGACCTTCGCCTGGAGGCGCAGGTCGTGCTCGGAACGGAGGCGCTCCGTGATGTCGCGCAGGAACGAGTAGCAGCCGCCCTCCGCCGTCAGCGCGCTCGAGATCTCGACGGGCCAGGTCGTCCCGTCCCTCGCCCGGTGCGTCGTCTGGAAGGTGAGCCCGCCGCGCTCGAGCTTCTGCTCGTGCAGGTGGTCGAGCCCGTCCTGGTCGAACGTCCCGTCGAGCTCCGCGAGCCGCATGCCGACGAGCTCGTCGCGCGCGAAGCCGGACCGCCGGAGGTAGACGTCGTTCACGTCGACGACCCGCCCCCCGGGGCCCAGCTCGACGAACCCGTCCGGGCTCGTCTCGATCGCGGCCCGGAAGCGGCGCTCGCTCACCCGCAGCTGCTCGGCGTCGTGGAGGCGCGCGAGCGTGGTCGCGACGGCCTGCGCCAGCGTGCGGAGGAACTCGAGCTCGTGGACGCCGAGCTCGTCCCGCGTGGTCGACGCGTAGCCGAGCACGCCGGCGAGCTCGCCGTCGCGCAGGAGCGGGAAGCCGGCGTAGGCGCGAACGCCCAGGGCGCAGGCGGTGAGGGCCAGCGCCGTGTCGCCCCGCTGGGCGTGCGGGAGGTAGACGGGCTCGCGCGTCGCCGCCACGAGGGCGCAGGGCGTGTCGAGCAGCTCGCCGCGCTCCATCCCGGCCCGGATGGCGGGGTCGAGCCCGGCCGCGTCGACGAGCCGCAGGCCCTCCGGCGATGCCCGGAGGTAGGTGAAGACGTCGCAGCCGAGGAACGCCGACACCCGCTCGAAGACGTCGGCGGCGAGGCGAGCGCCGTCCCGCTCGTCGATCAGGCCGGCGAGCACCTCCGAGAGGAGCTGCAGGCCGGCGACCTGGCGCTCGCGCGCCTCCTCGCCGCGGCGCCGCTCGGTCACGTCCTGCACCGTGCCGACGAGGAACCGGGCGGCGCCGTCCGGCCCGGGCCGCAGCTGCCCGAGGTTGGAGATCCAGCGGACCTCGCCGTCCGGGCGGCGGATCCGGAACTCGACCGCGAACGGCTCGGTCCCGGCGAGCGCGCGCTCGAACACGGCCATCGACGCGTCCAGGTCGTCGGGAAGGACCAGCCCGCGGAACGTCTCGACGCGGCCGTCGAAGTCGTCGACGCCGAGGATCGCGTGGACCTCGGGCGACCACTCCACCGTCTCCTCGACGACGTCCATGACCCAGACGCCCATCTCCGCGCTCTCGAGCGCGAGCCGCAGGCGCTGCTCCCGGTCGGCCAGCGCGTCGCCCGTGAGCAGGTCGTTCGTCACGTCGACGTGCTCGACGATCGCGCCGCCGCCCGCGCGAGCCGTCACGGTCGCCCGGAACCAGATCGAGTGGTCGCCGATCACGCAGCGGTAGACCAGCTGACGACGCGGCTCCCGTCCTGCGAGGACGGCGCCGATCGCCGCGCAGGCCGGCTCCATCCCGCAGCCGGGCACGGAGGCGCAGAGGTCGAGGTAGGTCTGGCCCAGCGGCTCGACGACACCGGCCAGCCGGGCCGTGTCGCGCCAGGCCGCGTTCGCGGCGACGATCAGCCCGTCGGCGTCCAGGATCGCGACGAGGGCAGTCAGGCCGTCGAGCAGCTCCTGGCCGTCGGGGAGCTCGTGCCCAGCCGTCATCCGGCCGCCCCGGCCCGCGCCGGCGAGGCGAGCCCCGACGACGCACGCGCGGCCGTCCCGAGCCCCCAGCTGCACGCCGCACGCGTCCGTCGCATCGCCCCTCCTCCTCGTCCGCGACGATACACGCGCTTCGGCCGACCCACGGGGCGCCGCGCCAGCTCACCCGATCGGGGGATGCTTCGGCCGGCGCCCGCCCCCGGGGCCGGTTAGGGTCCGCGGCGAACCAGAGGAGGTGCCCGCGTGAACCGGATCGGCGTCGACGTCGGAGGGACGTTCACGGACTTCGTGCTGCGGACGGACGCGGGCGGGATCCGCCTGCTCAAGGTGCCGTCGACCCCGGCCGACCCCTCGCGGGCGACGCTCGACGGCGCGGCCGAGCTGCTCGCCGCCGCGGGGCTCGAGCCGGGCGACGTGGGCCAGTTCCTGCACGGGACGACCGTCGTCACGAACATCGTCCTCGAGCACAAGGGCGCCCGCGCCGGCCTGATCACGACCGAGGGCTTCCGCGACGTCCTCCACATCGCACGGCACAAGCGCCCGCGGAACTTCTCGCTCCACGACGAGCCGCCGTGGCAGAGGTGGCCGCTCGTCCCGCGCGCGCTGCGCCTCCCCGTGCCGGAGCGGATCGCGCCCCCGGACGGCGAGGTGCTCGTCCCGCTCGACGAGGACGCCGTCCGCGCCGCCGCCCGCCGGCTCCGCGACGAGGGCGTCGAGGCGGTCTCGATCTGCTTCCTCTTCTCCTTCCTCGACCCGACGCACGAGCAGCGCGCCGCCGAGATCGTGCGCGAGGAGCTGCCCGACGCGTTCGTCTCGACGAGCCACGAGGTCGCCCCCGTGTACCGCGAGTACGAGCGCTTCTCGACCACGGCGCTGAACGCCTACGCCGGCCCGCGGGCCTCGGCCTACATCGCCGAGCTCGCGGACGGGCTCGGGCGGCTCGGGGTCGCGGGCGAGCTGCGGCTGATGCAGTCGGACGGCGGCGTCACCGGCGGGCGCAGCGCGAGCGAGCGGCCCGTGTCGCTGCTCATGTCCGGCCCGGTCGCCGGGCTCGTCGGCGGCATCTGGGCGGGCGCGCTCGACGGCTTCGACTCGACGATCACGCTCGACGTCGGCGGCACCTCGGCCGACATCGGCGTCGCGCCCGGCGGCCGCGCGAAGACCCGGCACCTGATGGACACGCGGGTCGGCGGCTACGACGTGATCGTGCCGATGCTCGACATCGAGACGATCGGCGCGGGCGGCGGCTCGATCGCGCACGTCGACCCGGGCGGGATGTTCACGGTCGGCCCGGAGAGCGCCGGCGCGGCGCCCGGCCCGGCCGCGTACGGCCGCGGCGGGGAGCGCCCGACGACGACCGACGCGAACCTCGTGCTCGGCCGCCTGCTGGCCGACCGCTTCCTCGGCGGCCGCATGGCGCTTCATCCGGAGCGGGCGCGCGCCGTGGTCGAGGCCGGCGTCGCCGGGCCGCTCGGGCTCTCCGTCGAGGAGGCCGCGCTCGGCGCGATCACGATCCTCGACCACCACATGATCCAGGCGATCGAGCTGAACTCCGTCCGCCGCGGCTACGACCCGCGCGACTTCGCGCTGGTCGCCTTCGGCGGCGCCGGGCCGCTGCACGCGTGCGAGGTCGCCCGCGCGCTCCGGATCCCGACCGTCGTCGTCCCGCCCGCCCCGGGGATCACGTCGGCGATCGGCCTGCTCGCCTCCGACCTCTCGACGAGCCAGGGGCGCACGGTGTTCCAGCTCGCGTCCGGGGCCGACACGGCGCGGCTCGAGCGCGAGCTCGCCGACCTCGAGGCCGACGTCGTCGGCCGGCTCGTCGCCGACGGGATCGCGGCGGAGCGCATCGTCGCGACGCGCGAGGTCGACTGCCGCTACGTCGGCCAGGGCTACGAGCTGCGCGTCCCCTTCCCCGCCGGCCCGGTGACGGCCGCGTCGCTCGCCCGGATCGTCGCCGCCTACCACGAGGCGCACGACCGCGAGTACGGCGGGCGCTTCGACGACATGGACGTCGAGCTCGTCAACGTCCACGTCGTCGGCGTCGCCGCGGGCGAGCGGCTCGCCTGGGCGGAGCTGCCGGAGGGCGGCGCCTCGCCCGACGCGGCGCTGCTCGGCTCCGGCCCGCTCGTCGTCGACGAGGGCGGCCGACCGCTGACGGTCGAGGCGCGCCACTACGACCGCGCGCTCCTGCTCGCCGGCAACGTCGTCGACGGCCCCGCACTCGTCGTCCAGGAGGACTCGACGACCTTCCTGCCGCCCGGCTTCTCGGCGCGCGTGTCGCGCAGCGGCAACCTCGTCGTCTCGGTCCCGCTCGCCGAGGACGACCGGCGCGCCGCGCCCGGTCGCGAGGTCGACAAGGTGACGGAGCGCGTGATCGGCGGGGCGCTCGACGCGATCGCGAAGGAGATGGGCTCGGCGCTCTGGCGAATGGCGTTCTCGTCGATCATCCGCGAGTCCGAGGACCTCGGCGCCGGGATCTTCGACGCGCGCGGGCGGATGCTCTGCGAGTCCGACCAGACGCCGATGCAGTTCGGCGCGCTGTCCGGCAACGTCCGCGGCATCCTCGACCTGCTCGGCGACGACCTGCACGACGGCGACGTCGTCATCCACAACGACCCGTACCGCGGCGCCTCGCACTCCTCCGACATCTGCGTCGTCACGCCGATCTTCTGGCAGGGCGAGCTCGTCGCCTTCTCCGCGAACGACGCCCACTGGATCGACATCGGCGGCGGCGCGCCCGGCTACAACGAGGCCGCGCTCGACCTCTGGGCCGAGGGCGTCCACCTGCCCGCGGTGAAGCTCTACGAGCGCGGCGCCCTCAACGCCCAGGTCGAGCGGCTGCTGTTCGCGAACGTCCGCACGCCCTCGATCAACCGCGGCGACCTGCGGGCGCAGCTCGCCTCGGTCGAGCTCGGCAAGCGCCGCTTCCTCGAGCTGCTCGAGCGCTACGGCAAGGACGTCGTGCTGGAGACCGCCGACCGCTGGATGGACTACGCCGAGAGGCGGCTGCGCGAGGCGATCGCCGCCATCCCGGACGGCGACTACGAGGCCGAGGGCCTGATGGACGACAACGGCGTCGACCGCGACACGCCCGTGCGGATCAGGGTGACCGTCCGCGTGCGCGGCGACGGGCTGACGATCGACCTGACCGGCTCCCACCCCGAGAACCCGAGCGCCTTCAACGCGCCGTTCGAGGGGACGACGAGCGTGACGGCGTACTACGTCGTCCGCACGCTGCTGCTCGACGAGGTGCTCGTCGGCCAGTACGTGCCCCAGAACGACGGCATCTTCCGGCCGGTGACGGTCGAGGCGCCGCTCGGCTGCATGTTCAACCCGCGCTTCCCGCGCGGCTGCACCTCGCGCTTCACGCAGGCGCAGCGGCTCGCCGACCTCGTCATCCGCGCCCTCGCGCCCGTGCTGCCGCAGCAGGCGACCGCCGGCAACTCGGCCTCCTGCGAGGCGGCCGCGTACGCGATCTTCCGGCCCGAGCGCGAGCAGTACCAGGTCTACGTCGAGATCAACGAGGGCTCCTACGGCGGCCGGCTCGGGCGGGACGGGATGGACTCGGTCGACTGCCTCGTCGCGAACACGCGCAACAACCCCGTCGAGGAGCTCGAGTCGCACTACCTGATCCGCACCGAGCGATACGAGCTGCGCGACGACGGCTGCGCGCCCGGGCGCTGGCGCGGCGGCGTGGGGATCGTGCGCGAGAACCGCTTCCTGGCGGACGGGTTCGTCTCGCTCCAGGGCGACCGGCATCTCGAGCCGCCGCACGGGATCTTCGGCGGCCGGGAGGGCCGCGTCGGCTCGACGACGGTCAACCCGGGGCGCGAGGACGAGCGCTCGATCCCGGCGAAGCTCGCGGGCCTGCCGATGCGCGCGGGGGACGTGATCCGGATCGTCACCCCGAGCGGCGGCGGCTACGGCGACCCGTTCCAGCGCGACCCGGCGCTCGTCCTGCGGGACGTGCTCGACGGGCTGGTCACGGTCGAGGAGGCCGCGGCCGCGTACGGCGTCGCCGTCGCGGGCGCGGCGGTGGACGAGGCGGCGACGGCCCGGCTGCGCGCAGCCGCGGCCGGGCCCGGGCAGGGCCCGCGGTGAGCGCGGGCGCGGAGGAGGAGGTGCAGGTGACCGGCGAGCAGCCACGCGACGACGCGCAGGGCCTCGAGGCCTGGCGGGTGATCGTCACGATCCCGGAGTTCCCGCTCGTCTACGACGAGACGGCCCTGCTCGTGATCGACCTCACGGTCGGCCAGATCGGCCTCGACGGCGACCGCTACCGGCGGATCGTCGCGGCGGGCAAGCAGGAGGACGCGGCCTACGCGTACGACCGCTGCTGGGACACGGTCGTGCCGGCCACCCGCCGGCTGCTCGAGGCGTTCCGGGCGAACGGCGCGCCCGTGATCTTCACCACGTGCGCCTCGCTGCGCGGGGACGGCTCCGACCAGACCTGGCGCCACCGGATGCTCGGGCACACTACGCGGGCCGACTCGCGCGACGCGCAGGTGGTCGAGGAGCTGGCGCCGCTCCCGACCGAGCCGGTGCTGGTCAAGACCGGCTCGAGCGTCTTCAACTCGACGAACGTGGAGCACCTGCTGCGCAACCTCGGCGTGACGACGCTGGTCATGACCGGCGTCTGGACGAACTCGTGCGTCGAGGGCGCGACGCGCGACGCCGGCGACCTCGACTTCCGCGTCATGCTGGCCGAGGACTGCTGTGCCGCGATGAGCCCGCGCGGGCACCGGAACGCGCTCGACTACCTCGACGCGAACTTCTGCCACGTCCGCTCGGCCGACCAGATCATCGCGAGGCTCCCCGCCGACACGGCCGCCGCGCGCGGCTAGTCGACGGGGAACGCGTCGCCGGCCGCGAGCCCGAGCGCGAGCGCCACCGCGAGGCGCAGCCGCGCCTTCGTGCCGCCGAGCGCGCCGGCCATGACGACGCCGCGCTCCTGCAGGTCGCGCTCGCAGCCGACGGCGCCGTAGGTGTCGCGGTTCGTCGGGCCCTCCCCTGCGCGCGAGGCGACGACGACGGCGACCCCGGCGGCGAGCGCCCCGTCGAGCGCGTCGAGGAGCGGCGGCGGCACGTGGCCGCCCCCGAGCCCGTCGACGACGACGCCGGCCGGACGCGTGGCGAGCACCGCCGCGAAGCCGGCCGGCGAGGCGCCGAGCGCCATGCGCGTCAGCTCGACGCGCGGGAGCGTCGGCCCGGCAGGCCGGCCGAGGTGGTCGTCGAAGGCGGGCGCGAGCCAGAGCGACACGCGGCCCTCGCTCACGCGGCCGAGCGGCCCCGCGAGGAGCGATGCGAAGCCGCCGACGGAGAGCGGATGCAGCTTCGTCGCGAAGCGCGCCGGGTGGATCGCCCCGTCCATCACGACGACCGGGCCGAGCGCCGCCGAGCGCGGGTCGGCGGCGACCAGGAGCGCGTCCCGCAGGTTGGCGGCGCCGTCCGCCCCGGGCGACCCGTCGTGGCGCATCGCGCCGGTCAGGACGACCGCGCAGAGACCGCGCGGGTGCGCGAGCGCGAGGAAGTACGCCGTCTCCTCGAGCGTGTCGGTGCCGTGCGTGACGACGACGCCGTCGAGCCCGGCCGCTCCCGCGGCCTCGATCTCCGCGAGCAGCGCGAGGAGCGTCGCGTCCGTGAAGGCGATGCTCGACCCGGCCGCGAGGTCGACCGGCTCGACCACGATCCCGGCGACGCCGACCGAGGCCGCGAGCGCCTCGCCGCCGAGCGCGTGCAGCGCGCCCCGCTCGGTCGGGCGCGCCGCGATCGTCCCGCCCATCGCCACCAGCCGCACGCGCCTCGCCCGCATGGCCGGAACCGTATCGGGGCCCGGCCCGCGGCGGGTCGGCCCTGCAGCAGAGCGGCGCCCTGCCCGACCGCCGCGAGCCGCGCCCGCTCGCTCAGGTGCGGCGCGCGCGCAGCGCGAAGCGCGCGACGCTGTACGCGCCCGCGGCGCCGACCAGCCCGTAGACGACCCGGCTCGCCGCGGACGTCCGACCGAAGCCGGCGCCGGCGAGCAGGCGCCCGACCAGGTCGAACCGCGCGAGCCCGACGAGCCCCCAGTTGAGCGCGCCGACCGTGACGAGCGCCGTCGCCGCCGTGTCGAGCTTCGTCATCCCCTCGCCCGAGCCTTCCGGCCGCACCTCGCCCCGCCAGCCGTCGGCCTGCGTCCCCCGTGACTCGATCATCCGCTTGAACCGCTGCAGGTCGCCGTGCACGCGCTCGCGCACGAGCCCCTCCGCAGCGGCCATCTTCGCCGTGCCGCCCTCCGGCTCGACGTCCATGACGAGGTGGAGCTCCGTCCGGTCGGGCGCGACCCGGTGGAAGTCGATCGCGCCGGCGTGCTTCGGCCCGTTCACGCTCTTCCAGGCGATCCGCGCATCGGGGATCTGCTCGGTGATCCGTGCGTCGAACTCCCGCTCCTGCCCGGCGACCCGGACCTTCCAGTGCAGGTGCGTGTCGTCCAGCTGCTCGATCTCCTGGACGCCGTCCATGAACGACGGGAACTGCTCGAACTGCGTCCACTGGTCGTAGGCCGTGCGCACGGGGACGCCGACCTCGACCCGCTCCTCGATCCTGGGCATGACGCCTCCTCGCTCGGGGTCAGGACGACGGTTTCCCGCCGGCTCCCGCCGGGAAACGCCCTGGCGGCCAGGGCCCTAGTGCGAGCGCGGCAGCCCGAGCACGTGCTGGGCGAGGTACGAGAGGACGAGCTCCTGGCTGATCGGGACGAGCTTCATCAGCCGGGCCTCCCGGAAGTACCGCTCGACGTGGTATTCGCGGGCGTAGCCCATCCCGCCGTGCACCTGGACGGCGGCGTCGGCGGCCTGGAAGCCGGCGTCCGCGCAGAGCCACTTCGCCATGTTCGCCTCGCGCCCGCACGGCCTGCCCCGGTCGTAGAGCCAGGCGGCCTTGCGTGCGACGAGCTCGGCCGCGTCGAGCCGGGCGAGCGCCTCGGCGAGCGGGAACGAGATCCCCTGGTTCTGCCCGATCGGGCGGTCGAAGACGACGCGCTCGTTCGCGTAGCGGACGGCCCTGGCCAGGGCGGCGCGGCCGATCCCGAGCGACTCGTGCGCGAGCAGGATCCGCTCAGGGTTGAGCCCGTCGAGGAGGACGCGGAAGCCCTGGCCCGCCTCGCCGATCAGCGCGGAGCCCGGCACGCGCAGGTCGTCGATCACGACCTCGCACGACGCGACCGCGTTGCGCCCGAGCTTCGGGATCGGCGTCACGTGCACGTGGGCCGGGTCGACGTCGAGCAGGAAGACGGAGAGCCCCTCGGTCGGCCGCGCCGCCTGCTCGCGCGGCGTCGTGCGCGCGACGAGCACCATCTTCTGCGACAGGTCGGCCTTCGAGATCCAGACCTTCCGGCCCCGGATCACCCAGCCGTCGCCATCGCGGCGCGCGGTCGTCGCGATCCGCGTCGTGTCGGTGCCCGCGTCCGGCTCGGTGACCGCGAAGCACACGTGGAGGTCCCCCGTCGCGGCTGGCGGCAGCACCTCCTGGCGCAGCTCCTCGGTGCCGTGCTTGACGATCAGGTTCAGCCCGAAGATCGTCAGGTGCATCGGGCTGCAGCCGTTCATCGCGGCGCCGGACGCGGCGACCTCCTCGAGCAGCAGCCCGGCCTCCTGGACGCCGAGCCCGCTGCCGCCGTAGCGCTCGGGGATCGCGATCCCGAGCCAGCCGCCGCGCGCGAACGCGTCGTAGAACGCCCAGGGGAACTCGTGCCGCTCGTCGCGCTCCGCCCAGTACTCGTCGCCGAACCCGCTCGCGAGCTCGCGCACCGCGGCGCGCAGCGCCTCCTGCTCCTCGGTCGGCTCGAAGTCCACGCCTGCAGGCTAGAACCCCGCGCCCGGATGCGTCGGGACGAGCGACGCGGGGTACCGTGGGGCGGTGCGGACGCCGCTCGGGATCGCCCCCGCCCTGCTGGCCCTCCTGCTCGCGACGGCCTCGGCCACCCGGGCGCAGGAGACGACGCCGCTCGACCGCTCGGCGACGCTCGACCGGGCGGTCGCCGCGCTGCGCCAGCGGGCCGTGCACGTCGACGCGGCGGCCGAGCGGCGCATCCCGGCAGCCGACCAGGCGGCGCTCGAGGCGGAGATCGCCCGCGTCGCCCCCGCGCGGATCCTGATCGCGATCCTGCCGGCGAGCGCGGCGTCCGCGGCGGGCGGCGGCCCGGGCGACGTGCTCGACACGCTCGCCGAGCGGCTCGGCCGCGACGCGACCTACGCCGTCGTCGTCGGCGACTCGTTCCGCGCCGCGAACGGCGCCCTCCCGTCCGGGCGCGCCGCCGACCTGGCGACCGAGGCCTTCGACCGCCGGGCCGGCGAGGGCGTCACGGCCACCCTCTCGGAGTTCGTGCGCCTCGTCGGCTCCGGCGGCCCGGGCCCGGCCGGCGACGGGGGCGGCAATGGCGGCTCGTCCGGCGCCTGGCTCCTGCTCCTCGTGGTCGGCGCCCCGCTCGCCTTCCTCGCGTGGCGCTCGCTCGGCCGGCGGCGCGCCCGCGAGCGGGAGGCCGCCGAGGAGCTCGCCGGGGTGCGTCGTGAGGCGGAGGAGGACGTGCAGGCGCTCGCGGGCGACATCGCCGCGCTCGACCTCGAGGTCGAGCTGCCGACGGCCGACCCGAGGGCGAAGGAGGACTACCTGCGCGCGGCAGCGGCCTACGAGCGCGGCCGTCGGGAGCTCGAGCGCGCACGGACGGTCGAGCAGCTCGCCCCGGTCGCGGCCGCGCTCGAGGAGGGCCGCTACGCGATGGCGTGCGCCCGCGCCCGCCTGGAGGGACGCGAGCCGCCGGCGCATCGGCCGCCGTGCTTCTTCGACCCGCGCCACGGCCCCTCCGTCCGGGACGCCGACTGGGCGCCGCCGGGCGGCGAGCCGAGGCCCGTCCCCGTCTGCGCCGCGGACGCGGTCCGGGTGGAGGCCGGCGAGGAGCCCGCCTCCCGCAGCGTGCTCGACGGCGGCCGGCGCGTCCCGTACTGGGGCGCCTCGCCCGCCTACGGCCCCTACATGGGCGGCTTCTTCGCCGGGATGGTCCCGCTGCTCCTGGTCGGGACGCTGCTGGGCGGCGGGCTGGGCCTCGGCGCCGGCGACGCCTGGGCGGCGGACGGCGACGCCGACCTCGGCGGCGGCGACTTCGGCGACCTCGGCGGCGGGGACTTCGGGGGCGGCGACTTCGGCGGTGGCGGCGACTTCTGAGGTTTCCGCGCCGCCCGGGCCGGGAAGCGCCGCACCGTGCCCCTGCGCATCCCACCTCGCGGGCGCCCGCTCGAGCCGGCTGGCGAGCCGACCTCGGTGGGGCGCGCCCTTCTCGCCGCCGGCGCGCACCTGCTGCAGCACCGCGGGCCGCTCGGCGCCTTCGGCGTCTACGTGGCCGGCCTGCACTGCGGCCGCGACGACCCGTCGCTGCAGATGGAGGCGCACCACTGGTGCGCCCAGTCCAACGACGACCTGCTGCAGTGCGTCGTCTTCGACGGGAACACGGAGGAGGCGAACCTGATCGGGATCGAGTACATCGTCTCCGAGCGGCTGTACGCGACGCTGCCGGAGGAGGAGCGGGGCCTCTGGCACCCGCACAACTACGAGGTGCTCTCGGGCCAGCTCGTCGCGCCCGGCCTTCCACCCGCGGCGGAGCACGCGCTGATGCGGGTGCTCGTCAACAGCTACGGCAAGACCTGGCACACGTGGCACACCGGCACGCACGCGACCGGCCCGGGCCACCCGCTACCGTTCGGCCCCGCGATGCCGATGTGGTCGTTCAACCGGGACGGCGAGGCGGACCCTGCGATCGAGCGGGACTTCCTCGCCGGCATGGGGATCGACCTCGCACGCAGCCGCGCGCGGCGCGCCGACCTGCTCGAGCACGCGCGGCCGCAGCAGGGCGTCGACCGCCTCGCGGACGCCTTCCCGCTCGGTACGCCCATCCCCGGCGTCATCGAGGCGGGCTAGCCGTGCGCGTCCGCGGCATCGTCGGCGTCACGATCGGGACGGCGCGCTTCGGCGAGATGGCCGGGCTGCTGGGCGACGTGCTCGGGCTGGACGCGCTCGTCGCGGCCTCGGGGCACGCGATCTACCAGTCCGCCGACGGCGACCTGCTCGAGCTCCGCGCGAGCGAGCTCGACGGCGGCGGGGCCGGCGGCGTGACGATCGAGCTGGAGGTCGCCGATCTCGACGAGGCCCGGTGCGAGCTCGAGGAGGCCGGCCTGCCGATCGTCGACACCGACGGCGACGGCACGTGGCTCGCCTTCCGCGCCCCGGACGGGACGCTCGTCGCGCTCCGCCAGGAGCTCGACCTCGGCGACGTCCTCGACGGCGAGCTCGAGCCGCTCGACGACGAGTAGGCCCCGGGCCGTCGGCGCGGTGCGGGTCGCCGCGCCCGGCCGGTCGCCTCTCCGGCCGGGCGCGGCCGCAGGTCTCCGGGCCAGTCAGGTCGGTGGGCGAGATTTTCCGCCTGCCCCGTCCCCACCCGTTCGAGCGGTCTGTACCTCGAGCCCGGACGGCCTGCCTCGTGCCCATCCTCACTACCCTCGCGGGCGCCCGACGAAACGCCGTTTCCCGCCCGGCAGCGGGTGGTAGCGCAACCACGTGGACGACGCGCGCGCAACGGAGCTCCTCGCACGCGAGCGGCGGCGGATCGAGCGTGAGCTGGCGCGCTCGCGCGAGCCTCGGGCGGTCGGAGACGGACGAGCTGGGCGAGCTCGGCAGCGTCGATCAGCATCAGGCGGACGTCGGGTCGGAGACGACCGCGCGCGAGCGCGACGTCGGTCGGCTCGACGAGCTCGCCGACCAGCTGCGCCGGGTCGAGGCCGCCGAGGAGCGGCTGCGCGACGGCCGCTTCGGGCTGAGCGTGGAGAGCGGCGAGCCGATCCCCGACGAGCGCCTGGAGGAGGTCCCCACGGCCGAGCGCACGGTCGCCGAGGAGGAGCGCCGCGCCCGCACGCCCGTCGCAGGGCCGGGCGAGGGCGACGGGGGGCCGGACGAGCCGACCCCGCTCGACGAGCCGTCCGACCCGCCGGTGCCACTCGGGGCGATCCCGCTCGGCCCCGCGCCCGACCTCGACGACGACGCGCAGACGTTCGACGTGACGACCCCCGGCGAGCTCTATCGCGACGGCGAGGCGAACCCGGACGTCGGCGACCACGAGGACGACCTGCCCGAGGGCACCTACCGGCCGGCGTGAGCGCCGGCCGTTTGCGCCCACCGCCGCGCGGGTACGGGAGCGGTCGATGAGCACCCCGCTTCCCTTCCCCGGCCGCGTCGAGGCGGGCCGCGCGCTCGCGGTCGAGCTCGACCCCCGCGCGGGCGACGACGTGCTCGTCCTGGGCATCCCGCCGGGTGGCGTCGTCGTGGCGAGCGAGATCGCGCGCGCGCTCGGGGCGCCGCTCGACGTCTTCGTCGTCCAGCCGCTCTCCGTGCCGGGGAACGAGGCGGTCGCGATCGGCGCGCTCGCCTCGGGCGGCGTCCGGATCCTCGACGAGCCGCGCCTGGACGAGCTCGCGCTCGACGACGAGCGGATCGCGCTGGCCGCGGCTGCGGACGGGAACGAGCTGAAGCGCCGGGAGCGGCTCTGGCGGGGCGAGCACGGCCCGGTCGACCCGGCCGACCGGACGGTCGTGCTCGTCGACGACGGCGACACGCCGCCCGTGCTCCTGCGCGCCGCGGTCGCCGGCGTCCGGGCCCAGCGCCCGCGTCGCGTGATCGTCGCGACCCCGGTCGCGCGCGACTGGCTGGACGTCGTCGTGGTCGGCCAGGCGGACGAGGTCGTCTGCGTCGCCGAGGCGACCGAGGAGGAGCTGCCGACCGCGTACGAGGAGCTCGCGCTCCCCGACGAGGAGGAGCTCGCGGCCCGCCATCGCGCGAGCGTCACGAGCGACTGGCCGGCCGGCTCCTCGACGGCCCCGGGCTCGGCCCAGGCGGGCTGACCCGGTCGCGCGTCCGCGCTCGTGCCGCGCTTCCGACGGGGCGCGCCACCGCCGCTCCTGCCCTGCCGGGCCCGTGGAGCGATCGGCACGCTTCCGTCACACCTCCGGGCCCCGCCGTGACACACCCGTGACGACATCCCCGCTACGCTCGAAAGCGGGTGGAGGCGCGGGGTGGCCCCTCGCCCGTCCGAAGGGGACAGGGGATCCCGCGGGGCCGCGCGTGCCGGGGCGTTCCGCGGGTCGGCGGCGCGCGACGACGAGCGCGGCCCCGGCGGAGTGCCGTCTACGCGCCGCGCTCGCGCCCGGTCGGCCCGCCCGCCTCGTCCGACTCGACCGCGCGCGGCGCGCTCGGCCGCCTCGCGGCGCACGGGGTCGTCGCCGTCGTAGCCGGACGTCCACTCGTGCGGCGGCGCCGTCTCTCCCGACCCGGACGGCGACGGCGGGGGCGGCTCGCCGTGCTCGGCGGCGGCCGGGCCGGGCTCGGGCTCGGGCGGCCCGGCGGGCGCCGCGCCGGCCGGCCCGGCCATCACGACGCCCTCGGTCTCGACCAGCTCGTCGGGGCGCGCCTGGCGGTAGGGCTCCGTCGGCGTCGTGCCACGCGGGTCGCCGCCGCTCGCGAACAGCCTCCTCAGCCGATCCAGCATGCGCGGGTCATACCCGCGACGGGCGGGAGCCAACCGCGTTCGCAGCGGGCCGGTTCGGGGAACCGCACGGGAGTGGCTCCTCCCTCGCGCCCCGTCCCGCGCGGCCCGTCGCTCGCCGCCATCGTCGACGTCGACGGGACGCTCGTCGACTCCGCCTACCACCACGCGCTCGCATGGTCGCGCGCCCTCGCGCGCCACGGCGTCATCGTGCCCACCTGGCGGCTGCACCGGCACGTCGGCATGGGCGGCGACCAGCTCGTGACCGCCGTCGCGGGCGACGCGGTCGAGGCGGCGAGCGGCGACCCCATCCGGTCGGCGCGCACGGAGGAGTACCGCCGGCTGATCGGCGAGGTTCGGGCGCTCCCCGGGGCGCGGGAGCTCCTCGCCGCGATCGGCGCGCGGGGCCATCCGGTCGTCCTCGCCTCGTCGGCCCCGCAGGACGAGCTCGACGTCTACCTCGACCTGCTCGACGCGCGCGGCCTCGTCGACGGCTGGACGTCCGCCCGCGACGTCGCGCGCACGAAGCCGGCGCCCGACCTCGTGCACGCGGCGCTCGCCCGCGTCGGCGGCGGGCCGCGGTGCTCGTCGGCGACACGACGTGGGACTGCCTCGCGGCGAGGCGCGCCGGCGTGCCGGCGATCGGGCTGCAGAGCGGCGGCTTCGCCGACTGCGAGCTGCGCGAGGCGGGCGCGGCGTCGGTCTTCGCGGACGCGAGGGAGCTCGTCGAGCGCCTCGCCGAGATGCCGCTCGGCTGACCGGGCGGCGCCCGGTCAGCCGAGCGTGGTGCCGGGCGAGGGGGCGCCGTGCGGCGCCTCGCGACCCGGCCTTCGCCGGTCGTCGCCCCGTGGCGTCGGCGGCTGCGGGCCGGGCGGCGGCTCCCAGCCGCGGGGCGGCCAGCCCTCGTCGCGCGGCGGCCGCCACGCGTTGCGCAGCGCCAGCCAGATCAGGGCACACGCGGCGAAGGGCGACGCGCCCCAGGACGCCGCGAGCGCGAGCGCCTCCGGGTCACGCGTCAGCCGCCCTGCGGCCGGGCGTCGAGGACGAGCTCGACGTCGACCTGCTCGCCGTCGCGCACGACCGTCGCGGGACGCGGTCGCCCGGCCGGTGACGGCGCAGCTCGGCGTAGAGGTCCTCGACGGTCGCCAGCTCGTCGCCGCCGAGGCGGACGACGATGTCGCCCGGCTCGAGCCCTGCGCGCGCGGCTGCCGAGCCCGCCTCGACGGAGCCGACGATGACGCCGCGCTCCGTCGAGAGGCCGTAGCTTCGAGCCAGCTCGGGCGTCAGCGGCAGCGGCTGGATCCCGAGGAAGGCGTGCTCGACGCGCCCGGACTCGAGCAGCTGCGGCACGACGTCGAGCACGGTGGCCGCCGGAATCGCGAAGCCGAGCGACACGGCGCCCGTCCCGGGCGGCAGGTACGCGACGTTGATCCCGATCACCCGGCCGTCGGCGCCGACGAGGGCGCCACCCGAGTTGCCCGGCGAGATCGCGGCGTCGGTCTGGATCAGGTCGACGAGGGCGGGCGTCTGCCCGCCGGACGGGATCGAGCGGTGGAAGCCCGAGACGATCCCGGCCGTGACGCTGTTCTCGAAGCCGAGCGGGTCGCCGAGCGCGATCGCGAGCGACCCGAGCGGCGGCGAATCCTCCGCGAACGACGCCGGCGGCAGGCCGGCCCGGTCGACGCGGACGACGGCGAGGTCGGTGACGGGATCGGACGCGACGACCGTTGCGTCGAGCCGCTCGCCGCTCGTCAGCGCGACCACCACGCTCGTGGCGCCCTCGACCACGTGGTTGTTCGTGACGATCGCGCCCCGGTCGTCCCAGATCACCCCGCTCCCCTCGCCACGGCCCTGCGAGGCCTCGACCAGGATGGCCACGACGGATGGCTGCACGCGCGCGACGATCGCGGGGATCGACGCCCCCGCCCCCGTGGCGGGCGCGCCCGCCACGGCGTCGGTGCCGGTCGCCGCGGCCCCGCTGGCGTCGTCGGCGGCGGGCGCCGTCTCCGTCTCCGGCGGCGGCGGGGACGTCGTGTCGGTCGCGATCACGTCCGGCGCGACCGTGGCGCTCGACGGCGCCGCGACCGTGGCCTGCTCCGAGAGCGGCGGGGCCGCCGTGTCGCTCGCCGCGTCGTCGTCGCCGGAGCAGCCCGCCGCGAGCCCGAATGCGCCCGCGGCGACGGCCGCGACGAGCGCCAGCAGCGGTGCCGGGCGGCGAGTGGTGGGCCTCACCCCGCTGGCCTGCCCCGGCGGATGGAACGGGAAACGCCGCCCGACGGCGGCTCGCCGACCGACAGCTCGACGAAGACGCGCGAGACGTCCCCGACCCGACCGGCGAGCTCGTCTCGGATGCGGGCCCGCAGGCGCTCGACCTCGGCGCCGGGGAGCTCGCGGCGCAGCTCGGCGCGGACGGCGACGACCAGCTCGTCCGGGCCGACGTGCGTCGTCACCAGCTCGGTCACCACGGCCACCTCCGGCTGCGCGAGGATCGCCGACCGCAGGGCCGCGAGCTCGTCCGGCCGGGCCGGCTCGCCGAGCAGGAGGTCACGCGAGTCCCGTCCGAGCAGGAACGCGACGACGAGCAGCAGGGCCCCGATCGCGATCGCGCCGACGGCGTCCCAGACCGCGCTCCCGGTCGCCTGGTGCAGGCCGACGCCTCCGAGCGCGAGCAGGAGGCCGATGACCGCGGCCGTGTCCTCGAACAGGACCGTGTTGACCGTCGGGTCGGTGGTGTGCCGCGCGTAGGTCCAGAACCCGAGGCCCTCGCGGGACGCCATCCGCCTCGTCTGCCGGACGGCACGCGCGAGCGAGGCCGACTCGAGGACGAGCGAGACGCCGAGGATCGCGTATGCGACGACGAAGCCCTCGCCCTCGCCGCCGCCGAGCAGGCCGAGGACGCCGCGCCCGACCGAGACGAGGCCGCCGACGACGAAGATCAGCACGGCGACGAGCAGCGCCCAGAAGAACCGGTCGCGCCCGTAGCCGAGCGGGTGCTCCTCGTCGGCGGGCCGCTTGCCGAGGGAGATGGACACGAGCAGCAGCACCTGGTTCACCGTGTCGGCGAGGGAGTGCGCCGTCTCCGCGAGCAGCGCGGCCGAGCCGGTCAGCACGGCGGCGACGCCCTTCGCGACGGCGATGCCGAGGTTCGCCCCCAGCGCGACGAGCACCGTCGTCCTCGACTCCGCGGACACGCGCGCCAGGGTTCCCCGCTTGGGCGTTCGGCATGCGCGCTAGCGTGGGCGCGTGCGCACGTGGGGCCTCTGCGCGAGCTGCCGGCACGTCCGGGTGATCGAGAGCAAGCGGGGCTCGCGCTTCGCCCTGTGCGGGCGCAGCGGCGACGACCCCCGCTTCCCCCGCTACCCGCGCCTGCCGGTGCTGCGCTGCCCCGGGTACGAGCCGCGCCCGCGTGACGAGCCTGCGGAGGCCGGCTGACCCCGCCGGCTCAGAGGTGGAGGAGCATCCGCGTGTTGCCGAGCGTGTTCGGCTTCACGCGCTCCAGGTCGAGGAACTCCGCCACGCCCTCGTCGTACGAGCGCAGCAGCTCCTCGTAGACGGTCGGCTCGACGGGCGTCCCCTCGATCGCGACGAACCCGTGCCGGGCGAAGAACGCGACCTCGAACGTGAGGCAGAAGACGCGCCGGACGCCCAGCTCGCGCGCCGTCTCGATCAGCCGCCCGACGAGCCGGGACCCGACGCCCGCGCCGCGCGTCGAGGGATCGACGGCCACCGTGCGGATCTCGGCCAGGTCGTCCCACATCACGTGGAGCGCGCCGCACGCCACGACCTCGCCGCCGCGGTCGCCCACCCAGAACTCCTGGACGTCCTCGTACAGCGCGACGGCCGGCTTGTCGAGCAGGATGCCCTGCCCCGCGTAGAGATCGACCAGCCGGCGGATCGCGGCGACGTCGGCCGTCCTGGCGCGGCGGATCGAGGTCTCCATGCCCGCCAAGGGTAGGCAGAATGCCGCCGTGGCCGGGGTGCAGGCGTGCCTGAACGGCGGGACGACGCGGGCGCAGCACCCGGCCGTGCCGCAGCTCCCGGCGGAGCTCGCCGCCGATGCGGCGGCCGTCCTCGCGGCCGGCGCGACGTCCGTCCACGTGCACGTCCACGACGGGGCGCGGCGACAGAACGCTCGCGCCCGGCCCGGTCGGCGAGGCGCTCGCGGCGATCCGCGCGGCCGCGCCGGGCCTGCCGGTCGGGCTGTCGACCGCGGCCGGCCAGGTGGGCGCCGCGGCCGCGGCGCTCGCCGCCTGGGACGTGCTGCCCGAGTTCGTCTCGGTCAACCTCGAGGAGCCCGGCGCACCCGGCCTCGCCGCGCTCGCGCGCGAGCGCGGCGTCGCCGTCGAGGCCGGCCTCTGGACGGTCGAGGACGCCCGTGCGCTCGTCGCCTCGGGCCTCGCCCCGACGTGCCTGCGGGTCCTCGTCGAGCCGCGCGAGCGCGAGGACGCCGCCGCCGCGTGCGCCGTCGCGGCCGGGATCGAGGACGTCCTCGCGGCCGCCGGGATCGCGACGCCGCAGCTCCACCACGGCAAGGGCGCGGCCACGTGGGCCGTCGTCGAGCGCGCGCTCGCGCGCGGCCATCAGGTCAGGATCGGGCTCGAGGACGTGCAGGCGCACGCCGACGGCCGGCCGGCGCAGGGAAACCGCGACCTCGTCGAGGCCGCGGTCGCCCGTGCGAGGCTGAACGGGACCACGACGGGAGGGAACGCATGAGCGTCGTCAAGATCAACGCGATCGAGGTGCCGGAGGGACGCGGCGGGGCGCTCGAGGAGCGCTTCGCCGCCCGCCTCGGCGAGGTCGAGAAGCAGCCCGGCTTCCTCGGCTTCGAGCTGCTGCGGCCGACCGCCGGCGAGAGCCGCTACTTCGTCTACACCCGGTGGGAGTCCGAGGAGGCGTTCCAGGGCTGGCTGCAGAGCAGCGCCTTCACGCGCGGCCACGCCGACCGCTCGGGCCACGGCGGCGGCCAGCAGCCGGTCGGCACCGGCTCCTCCCTGCTCGAGTTCGAGGTCGTGCTCGCGGCGGGCCCGGGCGGCGGCGCGTAGCGCGCCGCCGCCCTCCCGTCAGGCGTGGGCGTCGGCGGGCCGGAGCTCCGGCTCCGGCTCGGCGGCGCCGTGGGTCGGCTCCTGGTTCTTCGCGAGCGCGACCGCGCCGGCGACGACGGCGACGAAGGCGACGATCCGCAGCGCACCGGCCCAGCCGCCGGGCAGGGGCTCCTCGAAGATCGTCATGCCCGCGACGATCGGCAGCGCGTTCGTGAACAGCGTCGCGATCCCGGCCGTCGTCAGCGCGCCGCCCCGCTGGAAGCCCGCCTGCAGCACGCCGGTGCCGAGCCCGTAGAACGCGATCAGCGCGACGAAGAAGACGAGCCCGATCCCGCCCGAGACGGCCATCTTCGTCGCGACGTCGCCGCCGGCGAAGAGGATCCCGGTCGCGAGGCCGTACGCCGGCGCGCCGCCGATCACGGGGCCGAGCAGCTTGATCGCCGCGACCGCCCCGACGCCCGAGGCGGCGAGCCAGTAGACGACGTGCAGCACGTCGCCCGAGCTGCCGTCCTCGTGCCCGCCGATGAGCGAGACGCCGAGCAGGGCGAGGCCGCTGACGGAGACGAGCACGCCGACCCGCTCGCGGCCGGAGAGGGGCACGCGCTTGATCCGCGAGACCATCAGCGCCAGGATCCCGATCCCGCCGGCCGCGGTCGCCTGCACGAGCGAGAGCGGCGCGAGCGCGAGCGCGACCACGTACAGGCCCCAGCCGACCGCCTCGATCCCGAAGCCGGTCAGCCAGCGCCGGTTCCCGGCGAGCAGCTTGACCGAGCGGAGCGGCTGCCTGATCGAGAGCGCGGGGAGCTTCGAGGCGACCTCGTGCTCGATCAGGTAGCCGAGGTTCAGGCAGCAGGCCGAGACGATGGTGATGACGAGCGCGAGCGCGAGCTGCATGGCGGTGTCCTCACTCCTGGTGTCTCCTGAAGTGTTCCCGATGAGGTGGGTCGTCCGCCACTATACATGAAATAGATTTCGTGAATTGAACAGGCGGTCGGGCTCGCGGATGGGCTCTGGTAGCGTCCGGCGCATGGCTGAAACCCCCGCGTTCACGATCAACCTCGGAGACGTCGTCGAGCACCCGATCTCGGGCGACGGCGCCGAGGAGACCTACGGGCTGCCGCTCCTGCCGCTGACGCAGGGGACCGGCGCCTTCGACATCCGCGCCGTCCGCATCGCGGCGGGCGGGATCTCCGCCGACCACGCCCACGCGTGGGAGCAGGCGAACCTCGTGCTCGAGGGCGAGGGCACCGTCACGATCGACGGCGAGGCCCGCCCGGTGAAGGCGCGCGACTTCGTCTACGTGCCCCCCAACGCGCAGCACGTCTTCGCGAACACGGGCCAGGGCGACCTCGTCCTGCTCGCGGTGCGCGGGCCCGGCTTCTAGCGAGCTCCGACTGTCCCCGACGCGGCCCGCCCGCGTCGGGGATACTGCCCCGCAGTGCTCGAGTTCGGCGTCACCGTCATCCTCGACCCGCCCCACGAGCGCGCCGTCGGCCTGCTCGAGCTGGCGGAGGCGAACGGCTTCGACTGGGGCTGGGTCTTCGACTCGCCCGTGATCTCCGAGGATCCGTACCCGCTGCTCGGGCTCGCGGCCGCGCGCACGTCCCGGCTGGGGCTCGGGATCTGCGTCACGAATCCGACGACGCGGGACGCGACCGTGACGGCGAGCGCGCACGCGACGCTGCACGAGATGACCGGCGGGCGGATGGCGCTCGGCCTCGGCCGCGGCGACTCGGCCGTGCGGATGATCGGGCTCGAGCCCGCGAAGCTCGGCCCGTTCGAGGAGTCGGTGCGCGTGATGCGCGAGCTCGCGAACGGGCGGCCCGCGACCTGGAACGGCGTCGAGGTGCAGTTCCCCTGGGCCGGCGGCCGAGCGCCGATGCCGGTGCACGTCGCCGCCTACGGCCCGAAGGCGCTCGCCGTCGCGGGGCGCCGGGCGGACGGGGTCTTCGTCCAGCTCGCCGACCCGGACCTCGTCGCCTGGCTGATGGGCTTCGCGCGCCGCGCCGCCGAGGAGGCGGGCCGCGACCCGGACGCGCTCGAGTGCATCGTCTGCGCCCCCGCGGTGATCACGGACGACCTCGCGCGCGCCCGCGACGAGACGCGCTTCTTCCCGGCGATGGTCTCGAACCACGTGGTCGACCTGCTGCGGAAGTACGACCGGTCGGAGCTGCCGCCGGCGCTCTGGGAGTTCGTCCAGCGGCGCGAGGCCTACGACTACCGCGACCACGCCCGGACGGGTGCCGAGCACGGCCAGTTCGTCGACGACGACACGTGCGACCGCTTCTCCATCCTCGGCCCGGTCGAGGCGCACCTGGATCGCCTGCGCGCGCTCGAGGCCGCCGGCGCGACCCAGGTCAACCTCTACCTGCTGACACCCGAGAAGGACTCGCTCGTCGAGGCGTACGGGTCGCAGGTGATCCCGCTCCTCGGCGGCGGGGCATGAGCGCGCTCGACCCGGCACGCACCGTCCGCGAGCTCGAGCAGCTGCGCGCGCTGACCGGCGACGAGCACGGCGCGCAGCGGCTCGCGTGGACGGACGGCTGGGCCGAGGCGCGCCGCTGGTTCGCCTCGCTGCTCGACGGGCTGCCGGTCGAGCGGGAGGTCGACGAGGCGGGCAACGTGTGGGTGACGCTCCGCGGCGCCTCGCCGGACGCCGTCCTGATCGGCGGGCACCTCGACTCGGTGCCGAACGGCGGCTGGCTCGACGGCTGCCTGAACGTCCTCGCCGGGCTCGAGGTGGTGCGCCGCCTCGCCGCGGCCGGCACGCCGCCCGTCACCGTGCGCCTCGTGGACTGGGCCGACGAGGAGGGCGCGCGCTTCGGCCGCTCGATCCTGGGGTCGAGCGCCTGCTCGGGGAACTTCGACCCGGACGCGCTGCGCGACCTGCGCGACCGGGACGGCACGCGGCTCGAGGACGCGCTCGCCGCGCACGGGGTCGACATCGACCGCGCGACCGAGGCGGGCCGCCGGCTCGCCGACGCGGCCGCCTACGTCGAGCTCCACATCGAGCAGGGGCCCGTGCTCGAGCGGCTCGATCTGCCGCTCGGCGCGGTCACGGGCATCTGCGGGATCGAGCGCGGCCGCGTCCGCTTCACGGGCGTCACCGCGCACGCGGGCTCGACGCCGATGGATGACCGCCGCGACCCTGCTGCGGCCGCGTCCCGCTACCTGCTCGAGGTGCGCGAGATCGCGCGCCGCCACGGCGGCGTCGGCACGGTCGGCTCGCTCGTGACGCGGCCCGGGATCGTGACCGCGATCGCCGCCGAGTGCGAGGCGCTCGTCGACCAGCGCCACCTCGAGCCCGACGTGCTGGCGACGATGCTCGCCGAGGCGCGCGAGGCGGCCGGGCGGATCGCCGCCGAGGAGGGCTGCGGGCTCGCGTGGGAGGAGCTGCTGCGCGTCGCGCCGACCCGCTTCCACCCGGACCTCGTCGACCTGTGCGAGGCGGCGATCCGCGAGGTCGCCGGCACGTCGCACCGGCTCCCGAGCGGGCCGGGGCACGACGCGATCGAGACCGCGCGGGCCGGCATCCCGAGCGTGATGCTGTTCGTGCAGAGCCTGAACGGCCTCTCCCACAACGCCCTCGAGGACACGCGCGTCGAGCACGTCGAACTGTCCGTCCGCGCGCTCGACCGCCTGGTCGACGAGACGATCGCCTGGGTGCTCGCCCGGGGCTGACCCGCCGGCGAGCCGCAGCAGCCTGCTAGGAGGAACCATGGGCACGGAGCTCCACCACTTCGTCGGCGGCGGCCTCGTCGCCGGGACCAGCGGCCGCTTCGGCGACGTGTTCGACCCCGCCCGGGGCGAGGTCGCCGCGCGCTGCCCCTACGCGTCCGCCGCCGAGCTGGACGCGGTCGTCGACCTCGCCGCCGCGGCCGGGCGCGAGTGGGCGCGCACGTCGATCGCGAAGCGGCTCGAGGTGATCTTCGAGTTCCGCAGCCGCTTCGTCGCCGACCGCCAGACCCTCGCCGAGCTGATCGGCAAGGAGCACGGCAAGACGATCCCGGACGCGCTCGGCGAGATCCAGCGCGCCGTCGAGGCGATCGAGTTCGCGTGCTCGATGCCGCACCTGACCAAGGGCGAGTACTCGCTGAACATCGGCGGCTCGATCGACAACTTCTCGATCCACCAGCCGCTCGGCGTCGTCGCCTGCATCACGCCGTTCAACTTCCCGGCCATGGTCCCCGTCATGTCGGCGACGATGGCCGTCGCCGTCGGGAACGCGGTGATCGTCAAGCCGTCCGAGCGCGTTCCGTCCGCCGCGCTGCGGCTCGGCGAGCTCTGGCGCGAGGCCGGCCTGCCCGACGGCGTCTGGAACGTCGTCAACGGCGACCGCGAGACGGTCGACGCGATCCTCGCCCACCCGGGCATCTCGGCGGTGTCGTTCGTCGGCTCCACGCGCGTCGCGGAGCACGTCTACGCGGAGGGCTGCCGCCACGGCAAGCGCGTGATGGCCTTCGGCGGCGGCAAGAACCACATGATCGTGATGCCCGACGCCGACCTCGACATCGTCACCGACGCGTTCATCGGCGCGGGCTACGGCTCCGCCGCGCAGCGCTGCATGGCCATCTCGATCGCCGTGCCGGTCGGCGAGCGGACGGCCGACGCGCTGGTCGAGCGGCTCGTGCCGCGGATCGAGTCGCTGACGATCGGGGCCTACGACGACCCGGGCGCCGACTTCGGCCCGCTGATCACGCGCCAGGCGCAGGAGTCCGTCGCGGCCTCGGTCGACGAGGGCCTGGCGGCCGGCGCCGAGGTGCTCGTCGACGGGCGCGCGCAGCGGCCGTCCGGCTACGAGAACGGCTTCTTCCTCGGCGGCACCCTGCTCGACCGCGTCACGCCGGACATGGCCTTCTACCGCGAGGAGGTCTTCGGGCCGGCCCGCGGCGTCCTGCGCGCGGGCGACGTCGACGAGGCGATCCGGCTCGTCAACGAGCACGAGTTCGGCAACGGCGTCGCCATCTTCACGCGCGACGGCCATGCCGCCCGGCGCTTCTTCGAGGAGGTCGAGGTCGGGATGATCGGCGTCAACGTGCCGATCCCGGTCCCGGCCGGCTACCACAACTTCGGCGGCCTGAAGCGCTCGAAGTTCGGCGAGGGGCACCTGTTCGGCCCGGACGCCGCGCGCTTCTGGACCGTGTGCAAGACGATCTCGGCGCGCTGGCCCGAGCCGCGCCAGCCCGAGGGCGGCGCCGACTTCGTCATGCCGACGAACCGCTAGGACGGCGGGGCCGCGGCGCGCGCCGCGGCCCCGACCGCCGCTACCCGGCCGCGCCGAGCTGCTCCATCATCGCCATCGCGTCGAAGACGCCCCAGTGCTCGTGCACGAGGCCGTCGTCGCCGACCCGCAGGATGTCGATCACGTTCACGGAGAAGGAGCGGCCGGTCGCCGGCATCCCCATCCACTCGCCCTCGTGCGTGCCCGTGACGTGCGCGCGGACCACGACCCGGTCGCCGCTCGGGAGCAGCTCGTCGACGTGGAAGCGCAGGTCCGGGAACGCGGCGCGCATGATCCCGAACCACTCGACCACGCCCTCGCGGGTCGGCTCGATGCCGGGGATCTGCTCGTGCTCGACGAAGCCCTCGGCGACCGTCTCGCGCATCGCGTCGAGGTCCCCTGCGTTGATCGTCTCGTAGAGCCGCCGGATCGTGTCAAGCCGGTCCATCGCCGCCTCCTGTCCTCGGGGGAGCGGCGATCCTAGACGCCGCGAGCGCCGCGCGCGAGCCCGCGTCCGGGCGTCAGCGCATCAGCTGGATCGCGACGGCGATCCCGAAGAGCACGACGACCGTCCGCAGCGTCGTCGCGCCGACCCGGCGGGCGACCTTCACGCCGAGCTGGCCGCCGACGAGCGACGCGACCGCCATCACGCCCGCGGCGGTCCAGGCGACGGGCCCGAAGAGGGCGAAGAAGGCGGCGGACGCGAGCCCGATCACGAGCGAGAGGACGCCCTTGAGCGCGTTCACGCGGTGCAGGTCGTCGCGCAGGAACGAGCCGAGCAGCGCGAGCATCATGATCCCGAGCCCGGCGCCGAAGTAGCCGCCGTAGACCGAGACCGAGAGCTGCGCCGCGAGGAGCGAGCGGCGCGAGCCGCCGGCCCCACTGCGCTGGACGAGGCGCGCGAGCAGCGGCTGCGCGGCGAGCAGCGCGCACGAGAGCAGGATCAGGAAGGGGACGAGCTGCCGGAAGACGGCCTCGGGGCTGACGAGCAGGAGCAGCGAGCCGAGCAGGCCGCCCGCCGCGCTCGTCAGGCCGAGCGTGCGGATCCGCGGCCCCTGGCCCTGCAGCTCCTCGCGGTAGGCGATCGAGCCCCCGAGGTAGCCGGGCAGCACGGCGACCTGGTTCGTGACGTTCGCGGGGACGCTGCCGTAGCCGACGGCGAGGAGCGCCGGGAACGAGATCAGCGACCCGCCGCCGGCGACGCCGTTGACCGCGCCGGCGAGGAAGCCGGCGCCCGAGACGAGAAGGAGGCCCGTTGTGGTCATATTGTAGGACCAACATACCATCTGACCACGCTACGATCAAGCCCCGTGCCCGATCCGGCCCCCAGCGCCCCTCCGGCCTTCCGCCCGGCCCGCCGGACGAGCCTCGTCGACGACATCGCCGACCAGCTGCTCCGGCTGATCCTCCAGCAGGAGCCCGGCGAGAGCGCGCTCCCCTCCGAGCGGGAGCTGTGCGAGCAGCTCGGCGTCAGCCGCGGCCCGGTGCGCGAGGCGATCTCGGCGCTCCACCACCTCGGCGTGATCGAGACGCGCGGCAAGACGCGCTACGGGCGCCCGGACCGCGCGCTCGCGCAGGCGATCGCCCGCGCCACCGCCGACGCGCCCGCACGCGCGCTCGTGGACGACCCGATGGAGGTCCGGCGGATCCTCGAGCCGGCGACGGCCGCCCTGGCCGCCGCGCGGATCGACGACGACGCGCTCGCCGAGCTCGGGCGCTGGCTCGACCGGATGGAGGAGGTCGGCCGCCGCGGCGAGGTCGTCGTCGAGTACGACAGCGCCTTCCACGTCGGCATCGCCCGCGCGACCGGGAACGCCATCCTGGCCGACCTCGTCACCACCCTGACGGAGACGGTCTCGACGAGCCGCGCCACCTCGTTCGCGGGCGAGGCCGGCTTCGAGCGCTCGCTGGGCGGGCACCGCGAGGTCCTCGCCGCGCTGCGCGCGCGGGACCCCGAGGCGGCGCGCGACGCGATGCAACGCCACCTCGACGACGTCGAGCAGCTGATCCGCGAGCGGCTCGCCGCGGGGCCTGCGACGGGCCGCTGACGCGTTTGACCCAGGGCGACGGGACGTTGACCGGAGCCACATCCCTCGAACGGGCGATTTGACGCTCCCCTGTTGACGGGCCGCGCTTTTCCCGGTTAGCTACCAGACGTCAACGCGGATCGCCGGTTCGGGTGAGACCGTGGTCGAAAAGGGGGAATGGCACGTGCTTGGACCAGTTCGCGTCCTCGTAGGCCTGATCGCGGCCATGGTGGGCCTCGTGCTCGCGAGCCAGGCGCTCGCCGCATCCGAGGAAGGACAGCTGACGCGCGTCGGCTGCTACGGCAACTACCCGCCGGCGACGTGCGATCGACCGGCAGCGGACTACGGAGGGCTCGACCTCGCCCAGTCCGCGCTCGAGTTCACGCAGGGCGGCGCGAGCTACGTGATCACGACCGCGTCGAACTCCCACACGATCTCGCTCTTCGGGCGTGACCCGGACGGCCAGCTGACCCGGATCGGCTGCACCGAGGACGCGAACTTCGGCAGCGACGTGAAGGGCTGCAGCCCGAGCGGCAGCTCGGCGCTCGAGGGCGTCCGCTGGGCCGCGCTCTATGGCACCGACCTCTACACCGCCTCGGCGAACGACGGCGTCGTCGGCGTCTACACGGTGAACACCAATCCGAACACGGGCGCCGGCGAGGAGGGCCTGACCTGGAAGCAGAACGCGACCGGGACGGCGATGAGCTTCCCGACCGGCGTGGTGGTCAGCCCCGACGGCAAGAACGTCTACGTCACGTCGTCGGCGTCGAACGCGCTCGTCACCTTCACCCGCGCCGGCGACGGCACGCTGAGCTTCCTCAACTGCATCAACACGAGCGGCGCCGGCGGCTGCACGGGCTCGACGAAGCCGATCGACCTGCCCCACTCGGTGCTCGTCAGCCCCGACGGCCGGTTCGTCTACGTCTCGACGCAGACGAGCGACTCGGTCGTGGCCTTCTCGCGCGACGCCTCGACGGGCGCGCTGACGAACGTCGGCGGGGCCGGCGGGTGCGTCAGCCAGACCGGCACGGGCGGCGCGTGCGTCGACGGCCGGGGGCTCGAGTTCGCCTACCGGCTCGCGTTCAGCCCGGACGCCTCCCAGATCTACGTCGCGGGCGCCGAGTCGCGCTCGATCGCCGTCCTGCAGCGCAACGCGACGGACGGCACGCTCTCCCAGGCGGCGGGCGTCGCCGGCTGCGTCGCCGTCGGCGGCGACGACGGCTGCGGCACGGCCGTCGGCCTCTCCTCGGTGCGCGGCGTCTCCGTCTCGCCCGACGGGCGGAACGTCTACGCGGCCGCCGGCACGATCAGCGGCGTCGTCGCGGCGCCGAGCGACGCCGTCACGGTCTTCGCCCGCGACGCGTCGACCGGCGCCCTGACCCAGCTCGTCGACAACGGCTGCATCGCGAACGCCGCGACGACCGGCTGCACGACCGCGCCCCTGCTCGACAGCGTCACGTCGGTCGACGTGAGCGAGGACGGCACGTTCGTCTTCGCGACCGTCGGTGCGGACGACAACGTGACCACGTTCCGGCGCGAGGTCGCCCCCGTCTGCACGGCGGGCAGCGAGAGCACCCCGTTCGGCACGGCCAAGACGATCACGCTGACCTGCGCGGACGCCAACGGCGATGCGATCACGCGCTCCGTCGGCAGCCCGGTCGGCGGCACCCTCTCGGCCGTCAACGGCGACCAGGTCACGTTCACGCCGACCGCCGGGTTCGCCGGCGCCGGCTCCTTCACCCTGACGGCGACCGAGACCGGCGGGACCGGGCTCGCGTCGGCCCCCGTCACGATCGACGTCGCGGTCGGCCTGCCGGCCGCGCCCGACACCGCGATCTCGAGCGGCCCGTCCGGGACGACGAGCCAGACGGCGGCCACGTTCGCGTTCTCGTCGCCCACGGCCACGGCCACCGGCTTCGAGTGCCGGGTCGACGGCGCCGCCTTCGCGGCGTGCACCTCGCCCGCGACGGTCACCGTCGGCGAGGGCGCCCACACCTTCGAGGTGCGGGCGGTCGACGGGTTCGCCCAGAGCGACGCCAGCCCGGCGCAGCGCGCCTGGACGGTCGACCTGACCGCGCCCGACACGTCGCTCGCGTCGAGCGTCTCCGGCACGACGAGCGAGACGACCGCCGTGATGACGTTCTCGAGCGAGCCGGGCGCGACGTTCCAGTGCCAGCTCGACGGCGGCGCCTTCGAGGCCTGCACGTCCCCGCGGGTCCTGACCGGCCTCGCCGCGGGCTCCCACGTCTTCCTCGTCCGCGCCATCGACGGCGTCGGCAACGTGGACGCCTCGCCGGCGACGCAGACGTGGACGGTGGCCGGCACGCTGACGCCGCCGAACCAGACGGACACGAAGGCGCCGAAGATGGCGCTGCTGCCGAGGATCGTCAGGCTGAACGCCAGGGGCGTCGCGGCGATCCGGGTCACGTGCCCGGCGGACGAGACCCGCTGCGTCGGCACGCTGACGCTGCGCAAGATCGGCAAGACCGCCAAGCAGCGCACGGTGCTCGGCACGAAGGTGTTCTCGGTCAAGGGCGGCAAGACGGTCACCGTCAGGATCGCCCTGGGCAAGGCCGCGATCGCCGCGCTGACGAAGGCCGGCTCGCTCAAGGTGAGCGCGATCGCCAAGGCGACCGACGCGGCCGGGAACACCCGGACGACGACGGTCAGGGTCACGCTGAAGCCGAAGGCGAAGAAGGCGCTGAAGCCGCGGGCCAGGAAGGCCTCCTAGGAACGCGAGGGGGAGGGGCGCGCGCGGCGCGCCCCTCCCCCTCCTCCTCCACCCGGGCCGCCGGCCGCCGCCCCATAATGGCGGTGATGCCCAGGCGGCTCCGCGTCCTCCTCGTCGCCGCCGCGCTCGGGCTGCTCGCCCCGGCGGGGCAGGCGCTCGCCGCGCCGGAGCCCGCCGACGCGATCCTCGTCAACCGCAACCTGAGCCTCTGGCTGGTCGACCCGGCCGACGGCGCGGCGACCCGGCTCACGCGCGGCACGCAGGAGTCGCTCTCCGACTGGTCGCCCGACCGCACGCTGATCGCGTACGGGACCGACCGCGTCGCGACCCAGGAGGTCTGGCTCGCGGGCGCCGACGGCGGCGGCGCGCGCCGGCTCACCTTCTCCTCGCCGGGCCAGGCGCACGACCCGTCCTTCGCGCCGGCGGGCGACCGCCTCGTCTACGTCCGCTCGCCGAAGGGCGTCTTCGCCGGCCAGCGCGCGCCGCGCAACCCGGTCACGGGCCTGTTCGTCGCCCGCCTCGACGGCGCGCGGCCGACCCGGCTGACCGCCGGCGCGACCGACCAGCTCCCGGACTGGGGCGCGAACGGCCTCGTCGCCTTCGTCCGCTTCACCGCCCGCGGCGCCGAGCTCTTCGCCGTGCGCGAGGGCGGGAGGCCCCGACGCCTGCTGCCGACCCCGACCGACCGCCGCTGGGGCGGCGACTCGGAGCCGTCCTGGTCGCCGGACGGGACGCGCATCGCGTTCGCCCGCGCGCGGGTCGGGCGCGGCGAGGGCGAGGTCGTCTCGTCGATCTACGTCGCCCGCGCCGACGGCACGGGCCTGCGCCGTCTGACGAGGAGCGGCGACGCCACCTCGCCGACCTGGTCGCCCGACGGGACGCGGATCGCGTTCGTCCGCAACGGCAGGCTGTCCGTGATGGACGCCGACGGGTCGGGCGTCCGCTCGTTCCCCGCCGTGCCCGGCGGCGACCTCTGGCCCGCGTGGAGCTGACGCGCCGGCCGCTCGACGGGCCGACGGTCGCCTTCCTCGGCGCCGCCGGCACGGTCACCGGCAGCCGCTTCCTGGTCGAGGACGGCCGGACGCGCGTGCTCGTCGACTGCGGCCTCTTCCAGGGGCTGAAGGAGCTGCGCCTGCGCAACTGGGAGCGCTTCCCGGTCGACCCGGCCTCGCTGCAGGCGGTCGTGCTGACCCACGCGCACGTCGACCACTGCGGCTACCTGCCGGCGCTCGTCCGCGACGGCTTCCGTGGGCGGATCGTCTGCACGCCGAACACGCGCGCGCTCGCCGGGATCGTCCTTCCCGACTCCGGCCGGCTGAACGAGGAGGAGGCCCAGTACGCGAACCGCAAGGGCTACTCGAAGCACCACCCGGCCCGGCCGCTCTTCACCGAGGACGAAGCGCTGCGCGCGCTCGAGCACCTCGTGGACGTCCCGTTCCACCGCCGGGTCGAGGTCGCGCACGGGGTCCACGCGACGTTCCGGCACGCGGGCCACATCCTCGGCGCGGCCTCGATCCTGCTCGAGGTCGGCGGCCGGCGGCTGCTCGTCAGCGGCGACATCGGCCGGCCGGAGCACCCGATCCTGCGGGCCCCGGAGGCGCCGCCGGGCGCGGACGTCGTCCTCTGCGAGTCGACCTACGGCGACCGCGAGCACGCGGAGGAGGACGCGGCCGAGCTGCTCGGCCGGACGATCAGGCGCACCGCGGGCCGCGGCGGCGTCGTCCTCCTCCCCGCCTTCGCGGTCGACCGGACGGAGGCGATCCTGCACGCCCTGGGGCGCCTGCGCCACGCGGGCGAGATCCCCGAGGTGCCCGTCTTCCTCGACAGCCCGATGGCGAGCGCGGCGCTGCGGGTCTATCGCGCCGCCGCCCGCCAGGGCGCGCCCGAGATCCTGCCGGCCCTGCACGGCGGCGAGCCCTTCACCTTCCCGGGCCTGCACGAGGTGCGAGACGTCCAGGCCTCGAAGGCGCTGAACGAGCGGAGCGGGCCGATGGTGATCGTGGCCGCGTCCGGGATGCTGACCGGCGGGCGGATCCTCCACCACCTCGCGCGCCGGGCAGGCGACCCGCGCAACGCCATCGTCCTGATCGGCTTCCAGGCGGCCGGGACGCGCGGCCGGGCGCTGCTCGAGGGCGCGCGCGAGCTGAAGCTGCTCGGCCAGAACTGGCCCGTGCTCGCCGAGGTGACGCACGTCGAGGCGTTCTCCGCGCACGCGCGGACGCGAGCGAGCGCTCGCCTGGCTCGCCTCGTCGCTCTCGAGGCCCCGCGTGCGCTCCACGCCGTCCACGGCGAGCCGGCGGCGAGCGAGTGCTCGTCGCGCGCGTGCGCGCGGAGCTCGGCTGGAGCGCCGGGGCCGCCGGGAACGGCGCGGTCGTCCCGATCTAGGTGCGGGCGCCGCGCGGCGCCCGCACCCGCGTCGCGGCCTAGACGGAGGCCGCGGCGCGCTCGGAGACCATCTGCTCCCAGACCGCCTTCTCCGGGCGGTCGTCCCAGCGGTCGGTGCGCGGCTCGCGCACGAGCGGCACGGTCTCGAGGTAGTGCGCACCGATCTCCGGGCCGCACGGGTAGTCCGTGTAGGACGTCGGCATCGGGCTCGCCGAGTGGACGAGCAGGAAGGCGCTCCCCTGCGTGAAGTACGGCCCGTGCGGGTAGCCGGCCGGGTTGACGAGCAGCGTGCCCGGGCCGCTCATCCCGCGCTTCGGCATCAGGAAGTCGCCGCCGAGGCAGACGATCTCCTCCCAGCAGTCCTCGTGGATCTCCTCCTGCGGCGAGGTGAAGCCGGGGGTCAGCAGGTGCAGGCGGAGCATCCCCTTCGGGCCGCCGTGCAGCGGGCCGGTCGTCACGTCCGGCGTGCGCAGGCCCTTGTAGACCGAGCCGTGGCGCAGCCCCGGGACATCGTACGGCGTCCAGCCCTCCTGCCAGGTGCGCAGCAGGCGGAGCCCGTCGGGGTAGGCGTGCTCGGTCGTCAGCCCCGGGGTGTGGTAGCAGAGGACGAGCGCGCCGCGCGGCGCGGCGACCTCGAGCGGGCCGGAGCCGAGGGCGATCCCGGCGAAGCCCGACACGCCGAGGGTCTCGCCGCCGATGTCGATCGCGCCCTCGAGCACGAACAGCTCGACGGTCGCGTCCACGGCCCGCTCGACGTGCCGCCAGCCGGCCGGCAGGCGCAGGAACGCCGTCGTCCCGCCCTCCGGGTCGCGGTCGCGGGAGACCTGACCCACCTCCGCCCCGCGCCAGATCTCGGGCCCGGGCGCGCTCTCGCGGAAGCCCAGCTGCCAGAGGTTCGTCCACTGCGGCTCGTCGCGATACGCGGTGCCGGCCATCCGGTTCCTCCTCGCTCCCGTGGCAGTGGGCGCGCCGTGACTCTAGCGCCGCCCCGGCCAACCACGGGCGCGGTGCGGTCGTCTCACGGGACATGAGGCTGGTCGTGCTCACCGTGGTCGTGCTGCTCGCGGCTGGCTGTGGGGGCGGCACCGGGGAGTTCGAGCGGACGCAGGCCGCCCAGCCCGTCTCGGCCTCGCCGACCGGGGCAGCACTCTGCGGCGTGGTGTCGACCGATGGGGTCGCGGGCGTGCCGGTGACCTTCGTCCCCGGCGAGCGGCTCGGGCCGGCCGTCGTCCCCGGGTGCTCCGACGACACGACCGACGGGGTCAGGCTGGCCCCTGACCGCTCCGTCGAGCTCGTCGCGATCGACGGCGTCGACCCCGCGCTCGCGGTCGCGATCGAGGGCGACCCGACGCGGGCCTACCTCGCGCCCGGGGCCGATCGGGAGGCGGTGCTCGCGCTGCTCGTCTCCGACGCCCCGTAGGCTCTCCCTCGTGGACGTCGACGCACCGCCCCTGCGCCCGTCGGCCCGGGCGGTCGTCGCGGCCGTCGCCGTCGGCGGCGCCGCCGGCGCCGTCGCGCGCGTCGCGCTCGCCGAGACCGTCCCGTTCGACGGCAGCTGGCCCTGGGCGACGTTCGCGGCCAACCTCGCCGGCTCGCTCGTCCTCGGCGTGCTCGCCGGGCTGCTGCCGCCGGCCCGACGGGCGTCGCACGTCGGCTGGCCGCTGCTCGCAACGGGCCTCTGCGGCGGGCTGACGACGTTCTCGACCTTCCAGCTCGAGCTGGTCGAGCTCGGCCGCGACGAGCGCGTCGGGCTCGCGGCGGGCTACGCGGCGGCCAGCCTGGCCGCGGGCGTCGCGCTCGCGCTCGCCGGCGTCGGGCTCGCGCGGAGGCTGCGCCCGTGAGCGTCGGCGTCTGGCTCGGGGTCGCCGCGCTCGGCGCCGTCGGCGCGGTGCTCCGCTTCGCGGTCTCGACGGCGGTGCGGACGCGGACGACGACGCCGCTGCCGCTCGGGACGCTCGCGGTGAACCTGATCGGCTCGCTCGTCCTCGGCCTGCTCGCGGGGGCCGGCGTCGGCGGCGACGCGCGCCTGCTCGTCGCGGGCGGCCTGCTCGGCGCGCTGACGACGTTCTCGTCCTGGATGCTCGAGCTGGTCGAGCTCGGCGCCGAGCACGCGCGGCGGCTCGTCCTCGCGACGCTCGTCGCGCCGCTCGCGCTCGGGCTCGGCGTCACCGCCGCCGGCTGGGCGATCGGCCGCGCCCTCTGGTGACTACCGCCCGCGCCGGCCGACGCGCTCCTCCGGCGGGAGCGCGCTCGGGCCGACGTTGCGGTCGAGCCAGGCCGTCACCGGCGCCGTCGCGGCCCAGGTCGAGCGCGCGTGCTCGAGCGCTCGGCGATCGCCGAGCGCCGGGCCGGGCGCGAGCCGCGCGCCGAGGATCAGCGAGGTGCGCCGCAGCAGCTCGCGGCGCGGGTGGTCGCGGGGGAAGCCGCGCGGCACCGTCCTCAGCCCGTCGCCCTCGACGACGAGGCCCGCTGCCTCGACCGCGTCGACGAGCGCGGCGAGCTCGCCACCGGATGCGTCGTCGTCGACCGCGGCGCGGTAGCGCTCGAGCTGGTCGCGGGCCATCTGGTAGTACCCCGTGCCGGCGTAGAGCCCGGCGGACGAGATCGCCGCGTAGAGGCCCGCGTCCGTCCCGGGCCGGTGCACGACGCCGTACGTCGCGGTCTTGTAGGGCGACTTGTCCGGCGAGAACCGGACGTCGCGGTTCTGTCGGAACACCTTCACCTCGCCGCCGACCCCGGCCGCGACCTCGACGAGCAGCGCCTCGAGCGGGCCGCGCACCTCGTCCTCGAAGGTGGCGCGCGTCGCGTCCATGTAGCGCTTCGCGTTGTCCCGCTCGAGCCCCTCGAACCACGCGACCGCCCCGGCGCCGAACCCCTCGAAGCGCACCGCTCCCACCTCCCTACGGCGTGATCAGCTGGCCGCCGTCGACCGCCAGCGCGTGGCCGGTGACGAAGGCCGCCTCGTCCGAGCAGAGCCAGACCGCCGCGGCCGCCACCTCGGCGGGCGTGCCCATCCGCCCGAGCGGCTGGCGCGACGTCATGGCCGCCTCGACGGCCGGGTCGCCGCCGACGATCTCCTCGATCATGCCCGTCCGCGTCACCCCGGGGCAGATGCAGTTGACCCGCACGCCCGTCGTGGCGAGCTCGAGCGCCGCGGCGCGCGTGAGCCCGACGACGCCGTGCTTGCTCGCGACGTACGGGCCGAGGCCCGCGTCGCCGGTCAGCCCGAGCGCCGAGGCGGTGTTGACGATCGAGCCGCGGCCCGCGGCGGCGAGGACCGGGATCTCGGCGCGCAGGCAGAGGAAGACGCCCGTCAGGTTGACGTCGACCACGCGCCGCCAGACGGCCTCGTCCGTCTCCGCGAGCGAGACGCCGACGTCGCCGATCACGCCCGCGTTGTTGAGCGCGTGGTCGAGCCGCCCGAACGCCTCGACGGCCGCCGCGACCATCCCGCGGACGTCGTCCGCGTCGCAGACGTCGACGCGCCGCGCGATCGCCTCGCCGCCGGCGGCGCGCACGAGCCCGGCGGTCGCCTCCGCGCCCGCCGCGTCGAGGTCGCAGGCGAGCACGCGCGCCCCGCGCGCGGCGAAGCCGAGGCACGCGGCCCGGCCGATCCCGCCGGCGGCGCCCGTGACGAGCGCGACCCGCCCCTCCATCAGCCGGCCCTGCGCGCGAACGCGTCGAGCGCGGCGTTGAAGGCCGCGGTCTCCTCGAGCATCGGGCAGTGGCTCGACCGCTCGAAGACGACCGCCTCCGCGTCCGGGAGCTCGCGCTCGGTGTAGGCGCGCACCCAGGGCGTCGTCGAGGTCGAGTGGGCCCCGTAGAGCAGGAGCGCCGGCACGTCGATCGCCGGCAGGACGGCACGGTAGTCGGCCCGGAAGGCGTCGAGCAGGAGCGCGATCGCCGGCTCGCGCGACGCCTTCAGCGACTCCTCGACGAGCCACTCCCGCTCGCGCGCGTGCCGGTCGAGGTCGGCGATCCCGATCGTGTAGACGTCGGTCGCGACGGCCCTCGGGTCGGCGAGCCAGCCGGCCCGCCAGGTCTCGAGCCCCTCGCCCGAGAACGGCGTCCCCTCGCCGTGCGCCCAGCCGGGGCCGGGCAGCAGGCGCGGCGAGACGTCCACGATGCCGATCCCGCGCAGCCGCTCCGTCCCGAACCGCTCGCAGTAGGCGAGGACGACGCAGCCGCCCATCGACCAGCCGACCAGGACGGCGTCGTCGATCCCCTCGTGGGCGAGCACGTCCCGGACGGTGCGGGCCAGCTCGGCGATCGTCGGCTCGGCGGGCGGCGGCGAGAGCCCGAAGCCGGGCAGGTCGAGGGCGAGCACGCGGTGCCCGGGCAGCCCGGTCAGCTGGCGACCCCAGGCGTTCGCGTTCGTCGGCCAGCCGTGCAGCAGGACGATCGGGCGCCCGTCGCCCTCGTCCAGGGCCCTGACACGGCGGCCGTCGCCGAGATCGATGGTGCGGGGATGCACGGCCGCGCGAGCATACCGCGGGCAGGAACAGCCGGCTCGTCTGCGAACCTCGGCACACCTTCCCCCTGGCCAGGAGGCCTCCCGTGACGGAACACCCGGTCACGCTCGTCTCGAGCGACGACCTGAAGCGGAGCCGGCTCACGTCGCTCGTCCGCTTCCTGCTCGTCATCCCGCACGCGTTCGTCGCGGCGTTCTACGGCATCCCGGTGCTGATCCTGGGCGTCTGGCTGATGCCGTGGATCGGCCTCGTCCTCGGCCGCACGCCGCAGGGCCTGCACGGCTTCATGGCCGGCTGGGTGCGCTACGTCACGCGGATCAACGCGTACGCGAACTTCCTCGCCGACCCGTACCCGCCGTTCACCGGCTCCCCCGACGCGCCGTACGTCGTCGACGCCGAGATCGCGCCGCCGGAGAGGCAGAACCGGATCCACATGTTCCTCCGCTACTACGCCGTCATCCCGGCCTACTTCGTGGCCGCGATCCTCGGCTACGCGAACGGCGTCGTCGCGCTGGTGCTCTGGATCCTCGCCGTCGTCCTCGGCCGCTCGCCGGCCGGGCTCGTGCGCTTCGGGATGTTCGTGCTGACCTACCAGACGCAGACGATCGCCTACCTGCTCCAGCTGACGAAGCGCTACCCGCGGCTGAGCTTCTAGCGGGGGCGGGCGCTCGACGCGGTGTGCAACGATAGGCCCGCGCCGACGCGCACGAGGAGAGGTGTCCGAGTGGCCGAAGGAGCGCGACTGGAAATCGCGTAGCCGGCGATGAGCTGGCTCGCGGGTTCAAATCCCGCCCTCTCCGTACGACGAGCGCCCCGCCGGACCGGCCGGCGGGGCGCTCGCGTCCTCCGGTGAGGCGGGCCGGCCGCTAGGCGGTCGCGCGCTCGCGCTCCCGCTCGACGAAGTCTGCGGGATCCGGCTCGCGGGTCATCCGCCAGTAGTCGACGAGGCGCCAGGGCATGATGCTGACGACCCTGCCCGAGCGGTTCCGGTACCAGGTGTCCATGCCCGGGTGGGTCCAGATCAGCTCGCCGTGGGCGGCGTCGAGGCGCTCGACGTAGTCGTCGTAGACGTCCTCGCGGCACTCGAGCGTCTCGATCCCCTCGCGCAGCATCCGCGTCAGGCAGCCCATCACGTAGCGCACCTGGCACTCGGCGATGAAGACGATCGAGCCGCCGTGGCCGAGGTTCGTGTTCGGGCCGTAGAGGCAGAACAAGTTCGGGAAGCGCGGGATCGTGATGCCGAGGTAGGCGCGGGAGTCGTCGTCGCCCCAGAGGTCGTGCAGGACGACGCCGTCGCGGCCGCGCACCTGCATCGGGAAGAGCATCCGGGTCGACTCGAAGCCCGTGGCGAGGACGATCACGTCGACCTCGTGCTCGACCCCGTCGACCGTTCGGATCCCCGTGGGCGTGATCCGCTCGATCCCCTCGGTGATCAGGTCGACGTTGTCGCGCTGCAGCATGCGGAACCAGTGGTTGTCGACGAGGATCCGCTTGCCGTACGGCGGGTAGTCGGGCAGCACCTTCGGCAGCAGGTCCTGGCGGTCGCCGAGCTCCTGGACGATGTAGTCCGTCAGGAACTGGCGATGCTTGTCGTTGCGCGCGCTGACGGCGCGGTCCGAGTGCTCCCAGGTCGGGTCGCGCCGGACGGCGGGCAGCAGGTGGTCGCCGAAGCGCCAGGCGAGCGTGTAGCGGTACCAGCCGGCGTAGAACGGCACGTGGTTCAGCAGCCAGCGCTTCTCCTCGGAGACCGTGCGGTGGTAGTCCCGGCTCGGGATCGCCCACTGCGCGGAGCGCTGGAAGATCAGCAGGCGCCCGACCTGCTCCGCCGTCGTGCGCGCGAGCTGCATCGCGCTCGCGCCCGTCCCGATCACGGCGACGCGCTTGCCCGCGAGGTCGACGTCGTGATCCCAGCGCGCCGTGTGGAACGCCGGCCCCTGGAAGCTGTCGAGCCCCTCGAGCCGCGGCACCTTCGGACGGTTCAGCTGCCCCACCGCCGAGACGACCACGGCCGCCGTGACGGTGTCCGTCGAGCCGTCGGCGAGGCGCAGCTCCGCCGTCCAGCGCGCCGCGTCCTCGTCCCACGCGACCGAGACGACCTCGGTGCCGAAGCGGATCCGCGGGACGACGCCGAACTCCTCGGCGCAGGTCTCGAGGTAGTCCTCGATCTCCTGCTGCTTCGAGAAGTAGCCCGTCCAGTCCGGGTTCGGCCGGAAGGAGAACGAGTAGAAGTGGTTCGGCACGTCGCAGCCGGACTCCGGGTACGTGTTCTCGAGCCAGGTGCCGCCGACGCGCTCGTTCTTCTCGACGATCGTGTACGGGATGCCGGCCTGCTCGAGCTTCGCGCCGAGGCAGAGGCCGGACATGCCGGCGCCGACGATCAGCACCTCGAACCCGGCGGGCGCCTCGACCGGGCCGTGCGCCTTCCAGGGCTCGTCCCGGTCGACGAGGGCCATCTCCTCGAGCATCATCGGCACGTACTCGTCGGGGACCTCGTCGCCGACGCAGACCGACATCATCAGCTGCAGCAGCTCGGGCGTCGGCTGCGCCGGCAGCTCCAGGCGCCCCTCGGAGAGGGCGACGAGCGCCTCGAGCGCCGCCTCGCGCACCTCCGCCTGGATCTCGTCCGGCAGGCCACCGCCCTCGTCCGCGAAGAAGCTCATGTCGCGCTTCGGCCGGTACGGCGGCTCGAGCCAGCGGCGCTCGCCGGTGAGGTGGACGAGGACCATCAGGAGCACGGGCACGTCCGCGTCTGCGAGCGCGGCCCGGATACGGTCCGGCGACTGGCCGGCGAGGGGGATCGTCTGCATGGCGCCCATCGTAGTCGCGCCTCCCGGGGATCAGGACGGGGTCCGTCCGGGCCTGGGGCGTGTCCGGTCCGCCGGGTGCCCGACGACGCCGGCCGGGCCGGCGGGACGGGCGGAGCGGAGGACGGCTAGCCGGCGGTCGCCTGGACGACGTAGGCGGCGACGTTCTGGATGTCCTCGTCGCTCAGCTGGCCGCCGAACGCGGGCATCGCGCCCAGGCCGTTCGTCACGCGGTCGACGACGAGGTCGTACGCGGGCTTCGCCTCGTCGAGGCTCGGCCCGACCGCCCCGGCAGCGCCGGCGTCGGCGAGCGCGTGGCAGCCGCCGCAGCCGGCGGAGGTGAAGATCTCCTTGCCGGCGGCCGGATCGCCCTGCGCCTCGGCGCCGCCCTCGGCGGGCGCACCGGTCTCGCCCCCGGCAGGGGCCTCGCCCGCGGGCGCCTCGCCCTCGGCCGGGGCCTCGCCCTCGGCGCCGCCGTGGGCCGCGGCCTCCTCGGGGGCTCCGTAGATCTCGATCGTGGCCAGCGTGCCGCCCACGAGGAAGACGACGACGGCGCCGAAGGCGACGAGGCCGCGCTTGCCCGGGAAGCCGGGGTCCCGCTTGGGGACGACCAGCGACACGACGAGGCTGAAGACGACGAGGACGGCGGTGACGACCGCGATGATGATCTCTTCGCTGCTCATTGCGACGGTACGATACCGCGTCGGGTGGCGGGCGTCCGGCCCTTCGCGCAGCCGCCCCCCTCCCCGTCCCTCGCGGGCCCACGGAAGGGCGGCCGGGACGGCTCCCTCCGGGCCGTCCGCTAGCCTCGGGCCGCGATGCGTCTGCCGACCAGGCCCCGGTTCGCCCTCGGGGACGTGCGCGTCGGCGCCGGCCTCGTCAAGCTCGCGATCCTGTGCGCGTTCATCGTCGCGCTCGGGATGATCCGGCCGCGGCTCGACCCCGACTCCGCGGGGCTGATCGTGCTCGTCTGCGGGCTCGTGACGCTGCTCGGCGTGCTGGGCTTCGTCGCGGCGACGCAGCGGACGTTCAGCGGGCTGCCCGTCGTCGGCGAGGGGACGCGCGTCGCGAGCGCGGTGCTCGTGGTGCTGCGGCGCACCGGCCTGCCGTTCCTCGGGCTCGCCTTCTTCCTCTTCTGGACGTTCGTGTACCTCGGGCTCTGGTGGTTCAACCCGGAGTCGTCCTTCGGCGGCCTGGACGCGCAGCCGCGCTTCGCGGACTTCTTCTACTACGCGGTCACGACCGCGTTCATCTCGCCGCCCGGCGACATCACGGCGACCTCGCGCGGCGCCCGCAGCGCGACGATGATCGAGATGCTGACCGGCTTCGCGCTGCTGACGGCGTACCTGTCGAGCTTCGTCGACCTCGCCCGCCGCCGCGCGGCGCCGCAGGCGAGCGACCCGGACGACGCGGCGACCGGCGACTGAGCGCGGCGCGCGCCGCGCTCAGCGGTGGTCGTGCCGCACCGCCCCCGCCGTGCCGCCGTCGGGCTGCAGCCCGGGGACGAGCTGCGGGTTCCAGGGCACGAAGAAGGCGATCGCGATCAGGACGACGCCGCAGACGCGGCCGAGCTCGCGCCCGTACCGCCACGTCTTCTCGAGCAGCATCAGCGCCGCGAGCCCTGCCATCCAGGCGACGTTCATCAGCCCGACCGCGACCAGGACGCCCATCAGGGCCCAGCAGCAGCCGATGCAGAAGGCGCCGTGGTAGACGCCGACGCGGAGGTCCTGGAGGCGCCCGGCGAAGGAGCCGAAGCGCATCAGGAAGCCGAGCGGCGAGCGGCAGCGCGTCAGGCAGGCGTCCTTCATCGGCGTCAGCTGGTAGTAGCCGGCGACGAGGAGGATCCCCGCGCCGACCCAGGGCGCGGCGCCGGGCGCGTGGTCGACGAGCGCGTCCGCCCCGAGCGCCGCCGCGTAGACGGGCAGGCCGATCACGGCCCACGCGCCGAGGTAGCCGAGCAGGAGCACGGCGACCCTGCCGACCCGCCGCACGCCGGTCGCACGGGCCCGCGTCGCCCGCAGGTACAGCACGGCGACCGGCGCGACGGTCGGGAGCATCATCCCGGCCATCATCACGACCCAGAAGACGAGGAACGCGCCGAGGCGCTGGCCCATCGTCCCGGGCCCGTTGCCCATCTCGGCCGCCGAGTCGATCGTCAGCGCCCAGGCGATCGCGGCCACGGCGCAGAGGGCCGCGACGACGACCACGGCCTCCAGGCGCGGCAGACGGATGCCGCGCGGGGCGGCGGCGTCGACGCTCATGCGCTCGTCCGGGGGCGGGGCGCTAGCCCTGCCAGGCGAACTCGGTGATGTGGCCGTTGCGCCCGGTGTTGTCGAACGAGAGGCCCCAGTCGGGCTCGTCGTAGATGCCCCTGTGGCTCTTGGAGATCGGCAGCTCGCTGCCGAACGGGTGGAAGACGTTCTTGACCGTGATCGGCGAGCCGTCCTGCGCGACCACGATGTTCTCGACGTCGAAGTCCGCGATCCCGGGGATCCGCCCGATGCGGCGGTTCCCCTCGCCGGAGTACTCGATCGGCACGACCTTCACGCCCAGGCGCTCGCCGGAGAGGCCCGCGACCAGCTCGGGCATGCCGCCGAGCTCGCCCCAGAGGATCCGCTCGAGGGCGGCGCGCTGCGCGTCGTCGGCGCGCTCGTCGAGGTAGAGGCCGACGCGCCAGTTCGCGTCCGCCATGCGGGCCGGCGAGTCGACGAGCATCACGAAGTGCAGGCCGTCGAGGCGCACGTCGTCCAGGTAGCCCTCGTCGATCCGCACGAAGAACGGCACCTGGCAGCGCTCGCCGTCGCCCGGGGTGTCCATCCCGGAGGTGAGGCACGGGCAGAGGACGTCGCACGTGCAGTTCTCGAAGTACTCGCCCTTGATCAGCCAGGCCACGGCCCCTCCTCTCGTGTCGGAGGCACGAGCCTACGCCCGCGGGCCGATCGCGTCAACCGTCGGCCGGCCGGCCGATGCGGACGACCGTCTTGCCCCGCGCGTGGCCGGAGGCGAGGCGCGCGACCGCCCCGGGGACCTCGGGCAGCTCGACCACCCGCTCGACCGCCGGGGCGATCCGCCCGGCGGCGACGAGGCCCGCGAGCTCCTCGAGGTCGGCGAGCGTCTGCCGCGCGACCAGCGGCACGACCCGCTGGCGCCCGAGGGTCGAGCGCAGCGTCCCCGCGAGCATGCGTCCGATCGGCCCGAGCCAGCGCCCGCCGCCGCCGGACGCGAGGACGAGCGTCCCGCGCGGCGCGAGGATCCCCGTCAGGCGCCCGAGCGGATGGTTGCCGACCAGGTCGAGGATGGCGTCGTAGCGAACGTCGCCGGCGGTCGCGTCCTCCTGGTCGTAGGCGACGGCGCGGGTCGCGCCCAGCGCACGGACGAGGTCGGCGTTCGCCGCGCTGCACACGCCCGTGACCTCGGCCCCCACCTCTCGCGCGAGCTGGACGGCGAAGGTGCCGACGCCGCCGGCGGCCCCGTTGACCAGCAGGCGCTGGCCGGCCGCCAGCCGACAGGCCCGGACGCCCTGCAGCGCGGTCGTCCCGGCGAGCGGGATCGCGGCCGCCTGCTCGTACGTCGCCCCGGCCGGCATCGGCGCGAGTCGCCCCTCGTCGACCGCGGCGAGCTCGGCGAAGGCGCGGAGCGCCTCGCCGAAGACGTCGTCTCCCACGCGCAGCCGTCGGGCCCCGGGCCCGACGGCCACGATCCGGCCGGCGAGGTCGCGACCGGGGATCGGCTGGCGCGGCCGACGCAGGCCGAACGAGAGCCGTCCGACGAGGGGCTCGCCCACGACGCCGAAGCGGTCCGCGGGGTTGACCGACGCGGCGTGGACGCGCACGAGCACCTGCCCGGCGCCGGGCACGGGGTCGGGCGCCTCCGCCACCGCCAGCTCCCCGGGCGGCCCGTAGACGTGGTGGACGATCGCCCGCACGCCCGCATCGTAGGGACACTGCCCGGGGACCACGCGGGCGCCAGCCGCGGCGCCCGGCAGGGACGGCGCGCCTAGGAGTCGGGCCCGGTGACGATCGGGTGGAGGGCGAAGGACTCGCGCGCGTGGTCGATCCGCTGCGCCTCGTCGGGCCGGTAGTCGGCCGCGCCGAGGGTCGCGTAGCTCGCGAGCTTGGGGTCGATCGGCCCTGCGACGCCGCGCACGCGGCCGTCCTCGAGCTCGATCGCCCACACCTCCCCGCTCTTCCGGTCGCGCCAGAACTCGTAGCCGATCGGCGTGACGCTCATGCCGGCATGATCCCGCGTTCCGCGCCATTCCACAAGCGGGGAAACGGGCAGACCCGCGCGCGGGGAACTACCTACGCCGCGACGACGCGGTCGAGCCAGCGCTCGAACAGCGTCCGCCCGCTCGCCAGCAGCCCGTCGACGGCGCCGGCGAACTCGCCGAGCAGGCGCGGCATCGCCCCGGGCCCGAGCACCTGCTCGAGCGACGCCTCGTACGCGGGCACCCGCCCCCACTCCTCGGCCATCGCCTGCGAGACCTCGAGGTGGAACTGGACGCCGTACGCCCGGCCGACGCGGAAGGCCTGGTTCGGGCAGACCGGCGAGCCGGCGAGCAGCACGGCCCCGGGCGGCAGGTCGAACGTGTCGCCGTGCCACTGGAAGGTCGGCAGCGTGCGCGGCAGGCCGGCGAAGACGGGGTCGCTCGCCGCCTCGGGCGTCAGCTCGACCGGCATGACGCCCACCTCGGGCGCGGGCGCCGGGTAGACCCGCGCGCCGAGCGCCGCCGCGAGCAGCTGGACGCCCAGGCAGGCGCCCCAGTACGGCGTCCCGGCCCCGACCGCGTCGCGGATCAGCCGCTTCTCGTCGACGAGCCAGGGCAGCTCGGCCTCGTCGTTCACGCTCATCGGCCCGCCCATCGCGACGATCGCGTCGAACGCGCGCCAGTCGGGCAGCGGCTCCCCCTCGTCGAGCTCGACCCGGTGGAGCACCGCACCCCGCTCGCGCAGGACGTCCTCGTAGACGCCCGGCGGCTCGCAGGCGATGTGCTGGAGGACGAGCACGTCCACGGGCTCGAGCCTACCGCCGATCCGCCGCGCCTCGCCGGAGCGCTGCGCACGGAGGAGGGCAGCTCGCGGCCCTCCGACGACGACGCCTGCTCGGAGCCACCGCCAACGCCAGGCGCCAGGCGGGAGCCCGAGAGCCGGCGCTTCTCCCCCTGGGTCACGGAGGCGGTATCGCTCCCTCGCCGATCCGGACGAACGTCGCGAAGACGTACAGCGGATGCCTGACCGTCAGCACGCAGCGCGGGCCGACCTGGCCGCGGCAGGCGCCGCCCCACTGGAGCAGCTCGTGGCCCGCGTCGGGCGTCGCCACGAGCGCGATCCGGTTGCCGAGCCGCACGCGGGTGTCGCACGAGCCGGTGCAGACGAGGCCACGTGGCCTGAGCGTGACCGTGCCGGCGTCGACGACGTCGATTCGCAGGCGCTTGGTCGGAGGGGCCGCCGCGGCGCTCGCGGTCAGCGCGAGCGCCGCGGCGGCGGCGAGGAGGAGCGGGAGCGTTCGCCGGGGCGTCATGCCGCTTCGACCGGCGCGCGCCCCTCCCGGTTCCCGGCGGCCGCCCGCTCGCGCGCCTCGGCGAGGATCCGCTCGCGTCGCTCGCGCAGCCGCGCCTTCACGTCCTCGGCCATGTCGTCGGGCGTCCAGTCGAACTCGTCGTCCCAGGCCAGCTCGAGCCCGGCCACCTCCGGCAGGGCCTCGATCCGGTCGCGCAGCTCGCGCTCGAAGTGGACGACGTAGAGGCAGCCCGGGCCGGTCAGGCGCATCGTCAGCCGGACGACGACCCGGCCGTCGTCGGCGTCCACGAGGTCGAGCGAGCGCACCATCCCCATGCTGCGCAGCCCCGTCGCGAGGCCCTGCGAGACCGAGCAGGGGTCGTGGACCTCGTCGACGAGCGCGAGGACGCGGTCGGCGAGCCCGCTCATGCCGGGACGGCGGCCAGCCGCTCGCGGAGCATCCGCCACGGGCGCACCTCGCCGGCCTCCTGCAGCGCGCGACGGCGCCGGGCCCACTCGTCGTCCGCGATCCGGGCGAGCGTCGCGTCGACGTCGAGCCCGTGCAGGCGCGCGATGTTGCCGCCGAGGATCTTCGCCTTCGACTCGTCCGTCAGGGGGCCGTAGCCGTGGCCCTCCGCCAGCTCGTCGGGCATGACGAAGTCGCCGAAGGCCTGGAGGATCGGCTGCGGGTGGGCGAGCGCGCAGCCGGTGCCGAACATGATCCGGTCGTCGCCGCCGTAGCGCATCAGCGTCCCGATCACGTGGCCGAAGCGGCGCGGCTGGCGGACGACGAAGTTGGCGACGCCCTCGAGGTTCGCCCAGATGTTCGGGTGGAGCATCAGCTGGAGGCCGCACTCCTCGACGAACGCCCAGCCGGAGTGGACGACCTCGAAGATCAGGTCGGGGAAGGCGATGGCGGCGCTGTTGACGTCGTCGAGCCGGTCCTTGTCGAGCGGGCCCGGGCCGACCGGCCAGGCCTTGTGGATCGACTGGACGCGGACGCCCAGCTCGCGCGCCTTCTCGAAGAACGGGAACGCCTTCTCGGGGTCGGACGAGAGGATCGTCACGGCCCGGTTCCGATCGTGGTCGATCAGGCCGTTCGACGGGTAGTACTTGAAGCCGTCGACCTTGGCCTCGGCGACCTTGCGCTCCATCTCCTCGAGCTCCGACTCGCCCTTGAACGGGTCGACGGGGGCGTAGAGCAGGACGCGGTCGGGCCACTGCTTCTTCATCTGGACGCCGATCTCCCAGGGCGACGAGCCCCGGTTGAAGAAGGCGGAGATCTCGACGCCGTGGTAGACGATCAGGTCGACGTCCGACTCCTCGAAGAAGACGGAGGCGAGCTCCTCGGCGCTCCAGCCCGCCGAGAACTCCTCGATCGTCTGCAGGTAGCCGGGCTCCCGCGACTCCATCGGCCCGTGCCCGAGGTCGTAGACGAACTTCGCGAGGCCCTTGTACAGCTCCGGCGGGCAGTCCGGCTTGCGGTTCTCCTCGACGAAGTCGTACGCGTGCGCGACCGCGTCGACGACGAGATTCCCCTTCCACATGTGCGTGCCCCTCCCTCTCGTGCGCGGTCAGTCCGCGATCGTGATGCAGATCTTGCCGAAGTAGCTCCCGTCCTTCATCAGGCGCAGCGCGTCGAGCGCCTGCTCGAACGGGAAGACGCGGTCGACCACGGGGCGCAGCTCGGCCGCCTCGATCGCCCGGAACATGCTCTCGTAGCTCTCCCGCGGCGCCGCCGAGATGCCCTGCAGGCGGACGTTCTTGAGCAGCATCGGGATCACGCCGACGTGGTAGGCGTAGCTCGGCGGCGCGGGCTCGTCGAGCGCGAGCTGCGTCATGTATCCGATCAGGCTGATCAGGCCGCCCGTCCGGACGCAGGCGACGGAGCGCTCGAGGTCGCCCGCGTTCTCGATCACGTGGTCGACGCCGCGCCCGTTCGTCAGCCCGAGCACCTGCTCCTCCCACGACGGGTGCGAGCGGTAGTTGACCGTCGCCCAGGCGCCGAGCTCGCGGGCGCGCGCGAGCTTCTCGTCGGACGAGGAGGTGACGATCGCCCGCGCGCCGGCCAGGACGGCGAACTGGAGCGCGAAGATCGAGACGCCGCCCGTACCCTCGACGAGGACGGTCTCGCCGGGCCGCAGGCCGCCCTGCTCGACGAGCGCCTGCCAGGCGGTCGCGGCGGCGACGCACGAGGCGGCCGCCTCGACGTCCGTCAGGTGCGCCGGCACCGGGACGACGCCCTCGGCGTCGAGCACGGCGACCTCCTGGAGCATGCCGTCGTGGTGGCCGCCGACGTGCGAGAGCCAGCGCTCCCAGGTCCGCTCGCCGGCGACCCAGCGCTGCGCGAAGGCCGGGACGACGCGATCGCCGACCTGGACGCGCGTGACGCCCGGGCCGACCTCGACCACCTCGCCGACGCCGTCCGAGACCGGGACGATCGGCAGCCGCTGGTTCGGGTCGTACTTGTCGTGGATCACCTGCAGGTCGCGGGAGTTGAGCGAGGCGGCGCGCACGCGCAGCTTCACCTGGCCCGGCCCGACCTCCGGCTCCGGCCGCTCGACGAGCCGCAGGTTGTCCAGCCCGAACGACGCCAGCTCCCATGCCCGCATCCGACCCGCCTCCCCGGAGTCCCCGCGCGCCCCGTGCGCGCGTTGCCGGAGCCTACTCGGGCGGGCCGTCCGCCGCGCGGCGCGCCGCGAGCCAGGCGAGCACGTGCCCGGCGGCCGGGGTCAGCGGCGCCGGCAGCTCGCCGGGCGGGAAGACCGCGAGGCCGGCGACCTCGGGCAGGGCGACGCGGAACGGCCCGTCGTGGCGGAGCAGGAAGACGGCGCACAGCTCCGTCTCGCGCGCGCCGCGCAGGAGCGTGCGCCCGAGCGGCTCGGGCTCGACGCCGTCGAGGCCGAGCTCCTCGCCGAGCTCGCGGCGAGCGGCGTCG
>JAWKJY010000014.1:0-95890 GCA_041393535.1 Thermoleophilia bacterium | reverse complement strand
AGCGAGGCGCCGCGCTGGCGCGCCGCGAGCGCGGCCGCGACGGCCCCGGTGACGAGCAGGATGCCGAGGGAGACGCCGAGCCCGCCGATCAGCAGGGCGAGCAGGGAGGAGGCGACGCTGTCGTCCCCGGACACCTCGCGCACCGTCGCGAGCGGCGTCACCCGCAGCAGCAGGTTCTGGATCCCGTCGACCACGAGCGCGATCGGGACGAAGACGACGCCGATCGCGAGGAACGTCCGGGGCGCCTGGCCGTAGATCCGCCGGGCGGCGCGCAGGATCTGCCCGACCGTGCGCGCCCGTGCGACCGGCACAGGCTCGGCCGGGCTCCAGCGCGTCCGCCGCAGGCCCGTGCCGACGAGGCCGAGCACCAGCAGCGCGAGGCCGAGCGCGACCCACGGTCGCTCGATCGAGAACCACAGCGCCGAGGAGCCCGCCTCGACCGCCCAGCAGAACGCGCCGGTGACGCTCTGCCCGAACGTGCCCTGACCGGGCACCTTCACCGCGTCGTCGCGCAGGTCGTCGTGCCAGGAGAGGGGCTCGCGCCAGACCCTCTTCGTCTGGGGGCCCGTCGGGCCGTTGTTGAAGCCGGCCCGCTTCTCGCCCCAGCGGCCGGTGAAGAGGAGCCACGCGAACGGCCCGGTCGGGTCGTCGACGCGGTCGGGCAGGAGCACGACCTCGCTCTGCTCGAGCGTCGTGGGCGCGCGCGTGTCGTCGCAGCCGAAGCCCTGCTCGGCGTCGCGGCCGAGCCAGAGGGCCTGGGTGAAGTAGTTCGCGTGCGAGCCGGCGCCCGGGTAGATCACCGGGTGGCCGTCGACGACGGAGAGCGCGCCGCCGCGCCATGGCGACACCTGGCCGCCCTCGTGCTGGGAGACGCCGACGGAGACCGGCTCCTGCCCGAGCGCCTCCTCGGCCGTCGATGCGTCGAAGGCCAGCTGGAGCATCTCCCAGTCGCCCTCGTGCCTGTCGTTGAAGTCGTTGTACGTGTAGTAGAGCCAGTACTGGAGCGCGAGCCGGCCGGGCTCGTCAGCCTGGCCGGCGACGCGCGCGTACGCCACGGTCGGCTTCCCCGCCGCGGCCGCGCGGAACCACCGCTCGTACGTGCAGCCGGGGCGGAGCGCCTTCCCGGGGAGGTCGAGCCGCCAGCCCTCGCCCTTGCCGGCCAGGTCGGCCGCGGTCGGGCCCGGGAGCGATGGCGTCCCGCGGTCGGGCGCGACCAGGAGCACGTCCGGGCTGCCGAGGACGACCTCGACGGCGACCGGCCGGTACGGCTCGCCCGCGGCGCACGGCCGCGCCTGCGTCCGAAGCCCGAGGATCGGCGCGTGGCGCGCCGCGATCTCCGCGGCGGCGGGGCCGTCCTCGGCGCCTGCGGGCGGCGCGGCGACGAGCGCGACCGCGAGCCCGAGCAGGGCGAGGAGCCGCCTCACGCGGTGACCCGGCCGCCGAGGACGCCCGCGCCGCCGCAGCCGCTCGACGATCAGCGGGCCGGCGAGGATGACGACGAGGACGACGAGGAACGTCCACTCCGCCGAGACGGGCGGGAACTCGGCCAGTGGGATCACGCCGGGAAGTCTGCCGCACGGGTCGGCAGGAACGTGCGCGCGGCCGCGCAGGGTGAAGGCATGGCCGCCGGCCCGTCGAACGGACACGGGAGCGATGTCGAGCAACACCGTCCAGGCGCTGATCACCGCCGGCGCGGGTGCCGTCGGCATCCTGGTCGCCCGCTGGCTCCTGACCCGAGGCTTCGAGCGCTGGGAGCGCCGCGCGGCGACGCGGCGCACGCCGGACGAGGTCGCCAGCATGCGGACGCGGCTCGGCGTGCTGCGGCGCGTGATCGTCGCCGTGCTGATCGTGATCGTCGTCTGGAACACGCTGGCCGTGTTCCCCCAGACCGAGCAGCTCGCGACCGCGGTGCTGGCGTCCGGCGCGGTGCTGGCGCTGTTCGTGGGCCTCGCCTTCACGACGCCGCTCGCGAACCTGGGCGCCGGCGTCCTGCTGGCGCTGACGCAGCCGATGCGGATCGGCGACCGGATCCTCGTCGGCGACACGGCGGGCGAGGTCGAGGAGATCACGCTCATCCACACGGTGCTCCTGACCGACGACGACCGGCGCGTCTTCGTCCCGAACTCGACGATGGTCTCCTCGACCGTCGTCAACCGCACGTTCAAGGACACGCGGCGCGGGATCGCCGTCCAGGTGCCGGTCGCGCTCGGCGCGTCGATCGACGACGCCCGCTCGGTCCTCCTCGCGGCGGCGGCGTCGACCGGCGAGCCGCTCGAGAACGTGGCGGTGCGCGTCACCGACGTCACCGAGCTGGTCACGTGGCTGACGATCTCCGGCCTCGCACGGCCGACGGCGTCGCCCGCCGTGGTCGGGGCCGCGGTGCGCGAGCGCGCCGTCGTGGCGCTCGGGGCGCGGGGGCTGCTGCCCGCGGTCTCCCGGTGAGCGACCCGCTCGCTCACCCGCCACGCGGTCGGTGGGAGCGGACGCTCGTGCGCGTCGCCGAGCGGATCACGCTGGCCCGTGCGCTGCTCCTCGTGTCTGGGGCGGCGCTCGCCCTCGTCCTCGCGGCCGCGGCGATCGAGCGCCTGGTCGAGCCCGCGACCTTCACGAGCTACGGCCGGGCGGTGTGGTGGGCCGTCGTGACCGTCGGGACCGTCGGCTACGGCGACGTCATCCCGACGAGCCCCGCCGGACGCTCGGTGGCGGCGCTCCTGATCCTCTTCTCGCTCGCGCTCGTGCCGATCCTGACCTCGATCGTCGTCACGGCGCTCGTCGGCCGCCGCCAGCGCGAGCAGCTCGCGCTCGCCCGGCGCACGGTCGACGAGACCGGGGAGCTGCTGGTCGAGCTGCGCGACCGGCTCGAGCGGATCGAGCGGCGCATCGCGCACGACGAGCGCCCGTCCTGAGCGAGCGTGGGCGGACGGCGGCCGCGGCCGCCGTCGGTCGGAGTCGCTCGCAGCCGCAGCCGCAGCCGCGGTCGTGGTCGCCGTCGCGGTCGCGGTCACAGCCCTGGTCGTGGTCGCGGTCGCACCCGCCGTCGCGGTCGCTTGCAGCCGCTGCTCGCGCGCGCCCGCGCGACAGACCTCCCACCCAGGGTGGGGGAACCACGCGCCTCCGGCGCTCAGCCTACGGCGGAAACGCGCACGCGTGTGACACGCGACCGCGCCGATTCCGTGCCGATTCGTCCACGCATGCGGGCGGGCCCGTCGGGCGCGCCGCGTCGCGACTCCGGTCGGCTCGCCGGGCCGACCGCTCAGCCGCCGTAGAAGACGCGCTCGCCGAGGTCGCGCAGCGTCAGGGTCGCGTCGTCCGGGCGGCCCTCGATCGGGCTCGCGACGCCCGCCTCGACGACCTCGCCGACGACGACCGCGTGGTCGCCCCGCTCGACCCGCTCGACCACGCGGCACTCGACGTACGCGGGCAGGCTCGTCAGGATCGGCGAGCCGGTCACGCCGGCGTGGAAGCGCTCGTCCGAGATGGTGTTGCCGTCGACCTGCGCGGGCTTGAAGAACGTCGTCGCGAGCTCGCCCTGGCCCTTGCCGAGCACGTTCAGCGCGAACGCGCCCGATGCGCTCAGCACCTCGTACGTCTCGGAGGCGACCTTCACGCCGACGACGACGAGCGGCGGATCGAACGAGGCCTGCGTCACCCAGTTCACGGTGGCGGCGCCGACGCGGCCGTCGGGCGCGGCGGCCGTGAGCACGTAGAGGCCGTAGGGGATCATCCGCAGGGCGGTCTTCTTGGCGTCCGTGTCCATCGGGCCCTCCGTGGTCGCGTGCGGGTGCGCCGGGGGATCTTCGCACGGCCCGGCCGGCCGCGACGGGCCGACGCTCAGGCCTGACGCGGGCGCGTCCCGTACACGGCGGCCACCGCTGCCGTGCGCGTGGAGACGCCGAGCTTCGCGTAGATGCGCTCCAGGTGCTTGTGGACCGTGCTCGGCTGGACGTGCAGCGCGGTCGCGACCTCGCGCGAGCGCTTCCCCTCGGCGACGTGCGCGAGCACCTCGAGCTCGCGGGGCGTGAGCGGGCTCGAGGCGTCGGGCTCGACGCGCGTGCGCTCGAGCACGAGCGCGTCCACGGCGCCCGGCCCGAGGCCGGGCAGGAACGAGAGGACGAGGCGCCCGTCCGCGGCCGTCGACACGAGCGGCTCGGCGGGGGCCGGGGTCGAGAAGATGTCCGCGCTCGCGGATCGCTGCGCCTGCAGCCACGCACGGACCGGGCCCGGGAGCCCGGCGTCGACCGGCTCGCCGAAGTGGGCCTCGAGCCAGCTGCGGGCGCTCTCGCCGACGAGCGACGGCACGCCGTTCGCATCGAGCAGCACGACCGCGCGACCCGGCGCCTCGATGGCGCTCTGGAGCGACGCGAGCGCCGTCTCGAGCGACGCACGGACCTGCAGCCCCCGGTGGATCCGCGCGAGGTGGGGGCGGGCCAGGTTCAGGACGGCGCGATCGCGCTCGTCGAAGTCGGTGGCCAGCCGGTTCAGGGCGACCCCGACGATCGTCGGCGGCGGCATCGGCAGGCCGACCGACATCTGGTACTCGGTCGCGAGCGGCCGGAACACCTCGCGGTAGAGATCCAGCTCGTGCAGCTCGGCCTGGCTCAGGAAGTCGGAGAGGCGCATCGCCCGCCCGTCGCCGGTGCGCTGGCTCCACATGATCACCGGGTGCTGCGGCATGAGCCGCGCGAACGCCTCGACGTCGCCCTCGAAGCGGAGCGCGGCCGGCTCGAGCGCGACGACGGCCCGGCCCTCGTCCGGGGCGACCTCGTTGTACGAGATCGAGTCGCACGGGACGAGCCGTGGCACGTGCTCCAGCACGAAGCGCGGGAACTCGCCCATCGTCTCGACGCCGTCCCCGGCCTCGAGGAGGAGGAGCAGCGCGTCGAGGTCGGCTGGGCGGATGTCCATGGTCATCGGTTGACTACTGGGAATACGCAGTATTGCCGACACGGTCGGCGGACGCCCTCTCGCCGGCTCCGGCCGGCTCGTGCTCGGTGAGCGGGCGGCCCGCCACCGCGAGGGCGTACAGTCGAGGGGCGATGCGTCGACGACCAGGCCGGGGAACCGCGTGAGCGCGCTGGCGCGCCGGCGCTCCTGGCTGCGCGACCGGCTCGGCGTCCGGGTCCCGCTCGTCCAGGCGCCGATGGCGGGAGGCCCGACCACCGTCGACCTCGTCGCCGCGGTCGCCGAGGCGGGCGCCCTCGGCTCGCTCGCCGCCGCGCTCCTGCCGCCCGAGCGGATCGTCGAGGACGCGGCCGCCATCCGCGCGCGAACCGACCGGCCGTTCGCCATCAACCTGTTCGTGCTCGGGCACCCGACCATCGACGAGGCCGCCGTCGCGCGCTCGCTGGAGCTGCTCGCGCCCGTGCGCGAGGAGCTCGGGCTCGTCCCCGGCGTGCTCCCGGAGCGCGTCCAGGAGCCGTTCGACGGGCAGCTCGCGGCCCTGCTCGAGGCCGCACCCGCGGTCGTGAGCTTCACCTTCGGGATCCTCGACGCGGACGAGGTGGAGGAGCTGAAGGAGGCCGGGTGCGTCGTCGTCGGCACGGCGACCACCCCGGACGAGGCGATCGCGTGGGAGGGCGTCGGCGCCGACGCCGTCGTCGCGCAGGGCGCCGAGGCGGGCGCGCACCGCGGCACGTTCCTCGCGCCCGTGGAGCGGTCGCTCGTCGGCCTGGCCGCGCTCGTGCCGCGGATCGTCGACGTCGTGCGCATCCCCGTGCTCGCGGCCGGCGGGATCATGGACGGTCGCGGCGTCGCGGCGGCGCTCGCGCTCGGCGCGGACGCGGCGGTCCTCGGCACCGCGTTCCTCGGCTGCCCGGAGGCCGGCGTCTCCGACACGTGGCGCGCCAGCCTGCGCGCCGCCACGGGCGAGGACACGACCCTGACGCGGGGGTTCACCGGCCGGCACGCGCGCGCGATCCGCAACGACCTGCTCGAGCTGCTCGCCCCGCACGAGGCCGACCTGCCCGCCTACCCCGTCCAGGGCGCGCTGACCGCCGACATTCGCCGGGCGGCTGCCGCTGCCGGTCGCCGTGAGTACGTCAACCTCTGGGCCGGCCAGGGCGTCGGCATGCTGCGCGAGCTCCCCGCGGCCGAGCTCGTCCGCGTGCTCGTCGACGAGACCGACGCCGCGATCCGCGCGCTCGCCGGGCCCGTCTAGACGGCGCCGAGGATCGCGCCGCCGGCAGCGCCGAGCGCGACGACGACGAGCGGCGGCAGCCGCCAGAGGACGAGCAACGCGAACAGGCCGAGGCCGAGCGCGAGGTCCGCGGGCTCCCGGATCGCGCTCGTCCAGATCGGGTCGTAGAGCGCGGCCGCGAGCAGGCCGACCACCGCGGCGTTCACGCCGAGCAGCGCCGCCCGCACCCGGGGTCGCGCGCGCACGGCGCTCCAGAGCGGGACGACGCCCCAGACGAGCAGGAACGAGGGCAGGAAGATGGCGACGAGGGCGAGCGCGGCGCCCGGGACGCCGTTCGGCTCGGGCCCGGCGACCGCGCCGAGGTAGGCGGCGAACGTGGACAGCGGCCCGGGCACGGCCTGCGCCGCGCCGTACCCGGCGACGAAGTCGCCGTTCGTGACCCATCCCTCCTGGACGACCTCCTCGTGGAGGAGCGGCAGGACGACGTGGCCGCCGCCGAAGACGAGGGAGCCGGTCCGGTAGAAGGAGTCGGCGACCGCGGCCGGCTGCGCGTCGGTGGCCGCGCGGAGCGCGGGCAGGAGGGCGAGCAGCCCGACGAAGAGCGCGAGACAGACGACGGCGGTGCGCCGGCCGACGCGCAGTGGCAGCGCACGCGGCGCCGACCCCTCGCCCCGGAGCGCGAGGGCGCCGGCCAGCGCGCCCGCCGCGAGCGCGACGAGCTGGGCGCCGACGCCGCTCCAGGCGAGCACGAGGATCGCGCTGGCGACTGCCAGGCTCCCGCGCGTCCGGTCAGGGCAGAGCAGCCGGGCCATCGAGAGGACGGCCTGCGCGACGACGGCGACGGCCACGACCTTCAGGCCGTGCAGCCAGCCCGCGTCCGCCAGATCGAGGTCGCGGACGGCGAACGCGAAGGCGGCGAGCGCGATCGCCGACGGGAGCGTGAAGCCGAGCCACGCCGCGAGGCCGCCGAGCCGGCCCGCGCGGACGGTGCCGATCGCGATGCCCAGCTGGCTGCTGGCCGGGCCGGGCAGGAGCTGCGTCAGCGCGACCAGCTCTGCGAAGCCGTGGTCGTCGAGCCAGCGGCGCCGCTCGACGTACTCGGTGCGGAAGTAGCCGATGTGCGCGATCGGGCCGCCGAACGACGTCAGGCCGAGCCGCAGCGCGACGAGCAGCACCTCGATCAGGCCCCGCCCCCGGCCCGTCCGCGTCGCCGTCGTGTGCGCGAGCGTCGACCCGGCCACGCGGCCAGTATCCCGATCGCGGCACGCGGGTCGGGTGACGGTCCGGTGAACGCGTCAGCCGGGACGGAGCGGCGTCGTCGTCCGCAGGAGCGCCGCGACGGCGGCGTCGAGCGTCTCGCCGTCCCCGACGTCAGCCCACGCGACGCGCCCGTCCGCGCCGACGGCGACGAGGAGCGGCGTCAGCCGCGGCGCCCAGCGCGGGTGGAGCTCCTCCCAGAGGCCGGGCGTCGCGCCCACCTCGGCGGCGAGCCCCTCGGCGCCCGCGCCCGGGCCGACGCCGACGAGGACGGGGAGCCGCTCGCGCGCCGCGAGGAGGCGCGGCACGAGCGCCCGGCACGCGCGGCACTCCGGCCCGAGCAGGACGACCAGGCCCGGCCGTCCCGGCACGAGGCCCGGCAGCGACACCGGCTCGCCCCGCGCCGGCCTCCCGGCCACAGGGCGCGCCCTCGTCGGAGCAGCCCCACCAGCTCTCGCCGTCGGCGACGGGTCGACGCCGCGCGAGATCGCGCTCGACCTCGTCGAGCGCGTGCCCCATCGCGGCGATCCGCGCGGGCGTCCCGCCGTCCGGCTCCGGCTCCCCGCGCGCCGACCGCTCGCGCCGCTGCCGCTCGGCCTCGAGGGCACGCGCCTCCTCCATCGAGTTGATCACGATCCCGATCAGGACGTCGAGGACGACGAATGCCGCGATCAGGACGAAGCTGACGAAGTAGACCCACGACCAGGCGTGCACGTCCATCTGGAGCCCGAGCTCGGCCGCGTTGGCGACGATCACCACGAGGATCGCGGTCGTGAAGGCCTGCGAGTCGACGAGCCGCGCCAGCGGGGACGGAGACGGTCGAGTCGTGGTCATGCGGGCAAGCATGCAGGCGCGCGGGCGGGCCGCGCGGCGTCGTCGGTGGCGTCCCGGGTGCGGCGTCCGCGGCGGCCCGGATGCCGGCCGGCGCCCCACGCGGCAGAGTGCGCTCATGGAGGCGGCGACGAGCGGGCCGGCCCGTGCGCGGGCCGGCGCGAGGCGGCTGGCCCACGGGATCGGCGTCCTCGGCGGCGTCGCGGCCGCCCTCGCCCTCGCGAGCCCGACGGCGGCCGGGACGAGGATCACGGTCGGCTCCACGGCCGGCTTCGCCCGGGCCGTCGGCCAGCTCGCCGGCAGCGGAGGCACCGTGGTGCTGCGTCCCGGTCGGTATGGTCGGCTCGTCGTACCGCCCCGTGCCGGCGCGCCGCTCACGATCGAGGCGAGGACGGGGGCGACGGCCCAGCGGCTCGTGCTCGACGGGACGCGCGACGTCGTCGTGCGCGGCCTCCGGATCCTGCCGTCGGGCCAGCGCGGCGGGGTGAGCGTCGTCGGCGCGAGCGACGTCGCGCTCGAGCGGCTCGCCCTCACGGACGGCGGGCGCGGCCTGAACGTCGACATGACCGTCCTGCGCGCGCAGCGCATCCGGATCGCCGACTCGAGCTTCACCCGCTGCGGCAGCGGCGAGCCGCCGGACTCGGCCATCTGCCTGCGCCTGCGCGACACGCAGGACGTCGTCGTCGAGCGCTCGTGGTTCCACGACTGCAACGGGTGCGACTTCGTCCACGGGAGCTACAACGACGGGCTGACGATCCGCGACTCGGTCTTCGAGCGGGCGCTCGTCGGCCTGCGCTGCGGACATCACTTCACCGAGTGCAACCACCAGGACCTGGTGCACCTGATCGACGGCGGCGACGTCATGATCGAGCGCAACCGCTTCGGCATCTACGAGTTCGGCGAGGCGCAGGTCTTCCTCAGCGGGCCGATCCGCGGCGTCACGGTCCGGAACAACGTCTTCCTCGGGCACGACCCGGACTACCCGGGCTACGAGGCGCCGCGGGGGATCACGCTCGGGACGAAGCGCAGCGGCGACGCGCCGCGCTCCGTCGCGGTCGTGAACAACACGATCATGACCGGCCACGCCCGTGCGGACGGGTACTCGACGTCGATCCTGTTCTCGCCGGCGTACACCCGGCTCCCCGTCGAGGAGCGGCCGTTCGTCGCGAACAACGTCATCGCGCGGATCGAGGCGCCCTCGTTCCTCTGCGAGCGCGTCCAGGCCTCCGTCTCGAACGTCCTCGTGCACGGACGGGCCTGCTCGCCGGCTGACGACGCGGGCGACCCGGAGCTGGACGAGCAGGGCCGTCCGACCGCCGGATCCCGGCTGGTGGTCGACCGGGCCGACGAGCGCTACGCGACGGAGCGGGACGTCGACGGCGACCGCCGCGACGCCCGCCCTGACATCGGGGCGTACGAGCGCTAGCCGCCGGGCGTCCCGACGGGCACCGGCGTCGGGCGGTCACGGATGCGGCCGTCGTCCCCGAGTTGGCCGTCGCTGTCCGAGCCCCAGCAGAGGAGCGCGCCGTCGTCCGCGACCGCGCACGGGTGCTCGAAGCCGGCGCTGACCGCGACGAACCGCCGCCGGGCGGGCCCGGCGACCAGGTGGGGCGTCGACCTCTCGATCCGGCTCGCCTCGCCCGTGCCGAGGCGGGCGTCGGCGTCGGAGCCCCAGCAGGCGAGCGCGCCGTCGTCGAGCAACGCGCAGGTGTGGTGGTCGCCCGCGCTGATCGCCTCGGCGCCCCGTCCCGCCGGCAGGGCGACGCGTGACGGGCGCGGTCGATCGACGAACGCGTCGCCGTCGCCGAGCTGGCCCTCGTCGTCGGAGCCCCAGCACCACGCGCTCGCGTCGTCGAGCACGGCGCACGTGTGGAACCCGCCGGCGCTGACCGAGCGGGCGACGCGGCCGGCCGGGAGGTCGACCTTCACGGGGATCGGCTGCTCGCCCTGCGTGCTGCCGTCGCCGAGCCGGCCCGACAGCGCCCAGCCCCAGCACGCGACGGCGCCGTCGTCGAGGACGGCGCACGAGTGGCTCGCGCCGGCGCTGACCTGCGTCGCCCGCCGTCCGCGCGGCAGGGCGACGGGCGTCGGGCGGCCGCGATCGACGAGCCCGGCGTCGTCGCCGACCTGGCCGACGAAGTCCTGGCCCCAGCAGAGGACGACGCCCTGCACGGTGAGCGCGCACGAGTGGTACGTCCCGGCGGTCAGCTGCGTCAGCCGGGCGCTCGCGAGGACGCGCACGGGCGTCGGCTGGGAGACGTGCGCCCTCGACCCGTTGCCGAGGCGGCCGAAGCGGCCCTCACCCCAGCAGATGGCGCTGCCGCCGCGCAGCAGGGCGCATGCGTGGTGCTCGCCGCTCGCGATCCCCGTCGCCCGTCCCCCCGGTGGCAGGACCACGTCGACGGGGGTCCGCCGATCGCGGAGCACGGCGTCGTCGCCGAGCTGTCCCTCGTCGTCCGAGCCCCAGCACAGGACGCGCCCGCCCGCCGCGAGCGCGCAGGTGTGGTTCCCGCCGGCCGACACCTGGTCGACCCGGAGGGCGTCCGCGGCGGGGGCCTCGCCCGCGGCGCTCGCGACGGCGGCTGCGACGAGCGCGGCGAGGGCGGTGCGGCACCTCACCCGCCGCTCCCGACGACGATCTCGAGCGCCGCCGTGCCCGCGCCGTCCGTGACGAAGTCGCCGGCCCACTGCGCGACGAACGCGTTCCTGCCGGGCTCGACGTAGAACTCGGCCACGAACGAGCCGTCGGGCTGGACGACCTCGTCCTCCCGCCGCCAGGCGGTCGCGCCGGGGAGCAGCTGCTTGACGGCGACGACGACGCCGGGCCGCGCCGGCCGTAGGCGGCCGTGCAGCGTCAGGATGGGCCTCGGCGGGCGTCCGACGAACCGCGTCGACCCGGCCTCGAGGGTCAGCGTGGCGGGGGCGCCGTTCGCGCCGCCCGTGGTCGTCCGCAGCAGCCGCTGGTCGCGCGAGAGCAGGAGGGCGGTCGCGGGCCCGCGCGCCGCGATCGCGCGCAGCGGGTCGGACACGACGAGCTGCGGCACCCAGCTGCGGCCGCCGTCTCGCGTCCGCAGGACGAACCCGCCGTCGACCCCCGCGAACTCGCTCAGGAGCAGGTAGCCCGACGAGGCGGTGGGGAAGGCCATGGCGTATGCGTCGTCGCTCCCCACACCGAGCACGCGCCGCCACGTCCGGCCGCCGTCTCGCGTGCGGTGCAGCGTCCCGGTGTCGTCGAGCACGAAGCCCGAGTCCCGCGAGTCGAAGTCCAGGCGGCGGACGCCGGCCGGCTCGATGCGGCCGCCGTAGCGGACGACCGTCGCGCGCGGCAGGCCGAGCCGCGTCCACGTGGCGCCCCCGTTCGTGGAGCGCCAGGCGGAGAGCAGGCCCCACGCGATCAGCGCCGGGCCTGCCACGTCGACGTCGCGCAGCCGTGCGCTGGCGATCGGGCCGTCGACGCGGGTGAGGGTGGCGCCGCCGTCGGTCGAGCGGCGCACGCCGCGGGGCCCGGCGGTCACGACGACGCGCCCGACCGACGCGATCCCGCCCGCACCCGCAGGTGCCCGTCCGCCAGCGGCTGCCCAGGTCGCGCCCCCGTCGGCGGTCCTGAACAGCCCGCCGTCGGCCGCGAGCACGAGCGCCGCGCCGTCGAGGAACGCCGCGTCGATCAGGTCGGCGCTCGTCGGCAGGGCGACCTGTGCCCAGGTGGCGCCGCCGTCGCCGCTGACGCCGAGCGCGCCGGCGTCGCCGACGGCGAGGACGCGGCCGTCGGAGGCGGCCACCACGTCGTTGTAGGAGCCGGCGATCCGCGAGCCGACCGTCCGCCACGTCGCGCCTCCGTCGTCGGAGAGCGCGGTGAGGCCCGCGTCACCGGCCGCGGCCGCTCGCGGCGAGCCCGTCGCGCCGACGGCGTGGAGTCGCTCGCCGAGCGCCGGGATCGTCTCGGCCGTCGCACCGTCGTCGCGGGTCAGGAGGACGGAGAAGCCTCCCGTCGCGAGCGCGCACGAGGACGCGCCGGTGCAGGCCACGTCCACGAGGCTCGCGCCCGTTCCCGCGAGCGGCCGTGGCGCCCAGGTCGCGCCGCCGTCGAGCGAGACCAGGTAGAGGGCCGTGTCGCCGACGGCGACCAGACCGCCATCGGGACGGGTCCCGACCCGTCGGATCGCACGCCCGGCGCGGGCGACCTCCTGCCAGGCGCCGGCCCCGTCGGTCGTCCGGTAGAGAATCCCGTCCCGGGTCGCCGCGAGCCCGGTCGAGCCGTCGAGGAACCGCAGGTCGGTCACCGCGTCGAAGCCGCCGGCCGCCCGGGTGCCCGGCACCGGCGCCCGCGCGGCGAAGGTCGCGCCGCCGTCCAGGCTCCGGCGCACCGTCCCGTCGGAGAGCGCGACGTAACCGGTGCGGTCGTCCGCGAACCAGCCGCTCGAGATCGTGACCCGGCAGCTCGTTGGCCCTCGCTCGAGCAGCGTCTGGCGCATGGTCGCGGCGCCGTCGTCGGAGCGCAGGACGACGCACGCGCCGGCGGCGAAGAGCGAGTCGCCGTCGATCGCCTGCGCGCGCGTCAGCCCGAGGTAGGTGCCCGAGCGGATCCCGCGCCAGGACTCCCCGCCGTCGCGGCTGACGAGCAGCGTGCCGAAGTCGCCGGCCGCGACCCCGAGACCGTCCGCGAACGAGAGCGAGCGGATCCGGTTTCCCTGCGGCTGGGGGTTGGCCCACTCCCAGCCGGACGAGCCGACCGTGACGCCGGCTGCGGCGGGCGCGGCGAGCACGGCGGCGCACGCGAACGACAGGACTGCACGCGCACCGCGGCCTACGAGCCTCACCGTGCCTCCGATCGGGCCGACCAGACGGCGACAGCCTCCCACGTCGGCTGCGCCGGCGCATCCGGGGCCCTCCGCAGAGCGTCCCGGGGCGGTCGCGGATCCGCTGGCCGCGTCGTCGTCGCCCGACGCCTCGCCTCGCCTGCCCTACGATGCGTCGCCTGACCCCGGCCATCCTCGACACGCTGGCCCGCGAGCTGCGGGAGGAGCTGGACGTCGAGCGCGTCTCGATCGCCCGCGTCGACGGGCGCGCGCGGACGTTCCGGATCGACGCCTGGAACGGGAAGGGGATCTTCGGCACGGGCACCGAGCTGCCCCTCGACACGTCGACGCAGCTCGGGCGCGCCGCCGACGGCGAGACGTTCGCCGCGCCCGACTTCGCCCGCGAGCCCGGCTGGGACCGGCCGACCGACCGGCTGATGGACGCGCTCGGCTTCCGCTCGGGCTGCTCCGTCCGGGTGCGCGGGGACGACGGGCTGTGGGTCGTCTCGCTCTCGTCGGTCCGCGCCCGGCACGGCTACGACCGGCGGATCGACCGGGTCCGCGCCTGCGTCCGGGACCTGCGTGACGCGCCGCGCGTCACCGTCCCCGACCCCGGGCTGACGCGCCGGGAGCAGGACGTGCTCGCGCTGCTCGAGCGCGGCCTGCGCTTCAAGCAGATCGGCCGCGAGCTCGGGATCTCCGAGACGACGGCGAAGGGCTACGCGAGCGACCTCTTCCGCAAGCTCGGCGTCGCGTCGCGCGCGGAGGCGGTCTTCGCGGCGCGCGGGCGCGGGCTCCTCTAGGGGGCCTCGCGCCGCGGCGGGCCGTCCGCCGCGGCCGCCCGCGCTCCGGCCCGCGCGCCCGAGCGCGCGCCGGCGAAGGCGGCGCGCACCGCCGGTGGCATCGGCCCGGAGAGGTCGAGGTCGAGCTCGACGGCGAGCCGGCGCAGGATGCGCCGCAGCGTCGCGAGGTCGCGCGCGGGGAGCCCGAGCAGCGCGGGCGGCGGGTCGGCCATCACCTGGCGCAGCCGCTCCTGGGCCTGCCGGCCGGCCGGGGTGACGACGAGCTCCTTGACCCGGCGGTCGCGCGCGGACGGGCGGCGCTCCGCGTAGCCGAGCTCCTCGAGCCGGTCGACGATCCCCGTCACCTGCGAGGCGTCGCAGATCAGCCGGTCGGCCAGATCGCGCATCGGCGCCGCCTGCCCGGCGTCCAGCATCACCAGCCCGCGCGCCTGCGCGAACGTCAGCCGCTCGGCCGCGGCGGCCGCCTGCATCCGGTCGCGGTGCGCGAAGAGGTGGGCCAGCATCAGGTTCCAGGCCTCGTGTGCGTCGCCGGGCGGCACGGGGGAGATCATAGCCTCGAACAACGGTTTGCCTTGACAAATAGTTTCTATACATAAACAATCGATGCCGTACAAGCGATACTGCCACGAGGAGAGCGAGGCTCCATGACCCAGGCGATCGAGGTGCGGGGGTTGCGCAAGCGCTTCGGCGACGTGCACGCCCTCGACGGCATCGACCTCACCGTCCCGCGCGGCACCGTGCTCGGGCTGCTCGGCCCGAACGGCGCGGGCAAGACGACCGCGGTGCGCGTGCTCAGCACGCTGGTCCAGCCGGACGAGGGCGAGGCGCGCGTGCTCGGGCTGGACGTCGTCCGCCAGGCCGACGGCGTCCGCTCGGCGATCGGCCTGGCCGGGCAGTCGGCCGCGGTCGACGCGAACCTGACCGGGAGCGAGAACCTGCGGCTGATCGGTCGCCTGTCGCACCTCTCGCGCGGCGAGGCGAGGGCGCGCGCCGCGCAGCTGCTCGAGCGCTTCGGGCTGACCGACGCGGGGAGCCGCACCGCGGGCACGTACTCCGGCGGCATGCGGCGGCGACTCGACCTCGCCGCGGCCCTCGTCCACCGACCGCAGGTGCTCTTCCTCGACGAGCCGACCACCGGGCTCGACCCGGCCAGCCGCACCGACCTCTGGCGCGTGGTGGAGGAGCTCGTCGCCGACGGGACGACCGTCCTCCTGACGACGCAGTACCTGGAGGAGGCCGACCGCCTGGCCGACCGGATCGTCGTGATCGACCACGGCCGCGCGATCGCGGACGGCAGCGCGGCGGAGCTGAAGGGCCGGCTCGGCGCGACGATCGTCGAGCTCGCGTTCGTCGAGGCCGACCGGGCCGCGGTCGCGGCGGACGTCCTCGTCCGGCACGCGCTCGGTCGGGTCTCCGTCGAGGGCGCGATCGTGCGGCTGACGACCGCCGACGGCGGGCGCGTCGTCCTCCAGGCGCTGCGCGCGCTCGACGCGGCCGGGCTCGAGCCCGAGTCGGCGGCGATCCGCGAGCCGACGCTCGACGACGTGTTCCTCTCGCTCACCGGCCGTCGGGCCGAGGAGCTCGAGGGAAGGGAGGCGGCGTGACCGCCGAGGCGTCCTTCCACCGGGAGCCAGCGCTCGCGCGGCTCCGCTGGGCCGTCTCCGACGCTGGCGCGATCACCTGGCGCAACCTGCTGACGATCCGGCGCGTGCCGCAGCTTCTCGTCTTCGCGACGATCCAGCCGCTGCTCTTCGTGCTGATGTTCCGCTACGTCTTCGGCGGCGCGATCCAGGTGCCGGGCGTCGACTACGTGAACTACCTGATGCCCGGGATCTTCGCCCAGGTCGTCGCCTTCGGAGCGATCAACACCGGCGTCGGCCTCGCCGAGGACCGGGGCAAGGGCCTGATCGAGCGGCTGCGCACGCTCCGCATGTCGCGCAGTGCGGTCCTCGCCGGGCGCACCGCGGCCGACCTCGTCCGGAACGTCCTCGTCGTGCTGCTGATGCTCGCGGTCGGGTTCGCCGTCGGCTTCCGGGTCGAGACGAACGCGGGCAAGCTGATGCTCGGGCTCGTCGTCCTGCTCGGGCTCGGCTTCGCGCTCTCGTGGCTCTTCGCGCTGATCGGCCTCTCGGTCGCGAACGCGGAGAGCGCCCAGGCGGCGGCGTTCCCGCTGCTGATGCCGCTCGTGTTCGCGTCGAGCGCGTTCGTCCCGACCGAGTCGATGCCGGGCTGGCTGCAGCCGTTCGCCGAGCACCAGCCGGTCTCGGAGACCGTCGATGCCGTGCGCGCCCTCGTCCTCGGCGGCCCGTGGGTCGAGGCCGTCCTGATCTCGCTCGCCTGGAGCGCGGGGATCGTCCTCGTCTTCGGAACGCTCGCGATCCGGAAGTACCGGCGCGGATAGCGCGACGGGCCGGGCGCCCGCGCCGCCGGGCGCGGGCGCCTATCCGGTGACGAGCGCGACCGCCCGCACGGGCGAGCCGGTGCCGTTGCGCATCGGCAGGGGGAGCGCAACGAAGGTGAACTCCCTGCCGACGAGGCGGTCGAGGTTGCAGAGCTGCTGCACCATCGGGATGTCGTTCTCGAGCCAGATCCTGTGCGTCGGCCACCACCACTCGGCGGGGTCGTCCATGCCGATCAGGTCCGTGCAGAACATCGTGATGCCGCGCTCGACCAGCCAGGTTGCGGTGTCGGTCGGCACGTACTGGCGGTGCGAGGTGTAGCCCTCCTCGCCCCAGTAGGCGTCGGCGCCCGTCCAGACGATCGTCGCCGCGCCCGGGCCGATCTGGCGGCCGCTCCGCTCCTCGGCCGCCTCGAGGTCGGCGATCGTGATCGCCTCGCCGCGCTGGCGGTGCGTCAGGTCGAGCAGGTGGCCGGGGAGGACGCACCGCTCGAGCGGGAACTGCGCCGTCGTCGCGGCCCCCTCGACGAAGTGGCCCGGCGCGTCGAAGTGCGTGCCGCAGTGCTCGGGCATCACGATCAGGCGGCCCTGCATCACGCACTTCCCCTGCGTCAGCGTCCGCGTCTCGTCGAACGAGTAGATGACCCCGAACGAGACGGGGTTGCCGCCGATGTTCGGCATCCCGTCGAACAGCTCGTGGCTGAGGTCGACGACCTCCAGGATCGGGCCCATGCTTCCCCTCCTCGCGACGCGGTCGCGGAAGGCTAGACGCGCGGCGCCCTCAGCGCACCCGCGTCCAGGCGTCGTCGTGCGTGATCCACTTCCTGAACGACCAGGCCGCCTGCGGCAGGCGGGCGGTGGGCTGGCGATGCGAGCTCGCGGACGTCCGCGGTGCGTGCGGCCTTCCGCCGGCCTGGCGCACCGGCTTCAAGGGCGCCCTGCACGAAGGCCGTGCCGAGACGTCGGTCGTGAACCGGCGCGCCGAACGTAACGCCTTGCCCACGGCAGGACGCGGTGGAAGCCGAGCACGTGGCGCGGCGGGTCGCGCGCGACGACGAGCGCCTGCGCACGCGGGCGGTCGTCCCGTGCGCCAGATCGCAGCCAGCGCGTCGGGGCGCGTCCATCCGCTCGGCCCGACGAGCTGGGCGCCGCCGCGCAGCACGAGCGTCTCGCTGGCGACCTCGCTCCTCGTCGCGTCGAGGTCCGGCCCCTGCCAGGTCAGCCGCGCGCCCCGCAGCGGCAGCGTCCGCGAGAGGGCGAGCGTGCGCCGCTGGTGAGCGTCGCGCCCGTCGTCCGCGCGACCACGTTCGCCAGGGGGACGCGCGCCGCGCCCGCCCTCGCGGAGCCGGCGAGCGACAGGGTGTGCGTGCCCCTCGAGAGGCCGGTCAGGATCGCCGTCACGGCGAGCTTGCCGGGCGCGATCGCCTGGATCGCGACCAGGCCGCGCCCGCCCGGGACGCCGTCGTCGAACTGGGCGAGACCGGTCGGGACAGCTGGCGCAGCAACGGCGGGGGACGCGGCGACGGCAGGCGCCGCGAGGGCCGCGACGGCCACCAGGGTCAGGATCCTGCGTCGCACCTGCGCCTCCTCGCTCGGCTCGTCCGGACGCCCGGGTCGACACGGCGGCGCCCTCCGGGTGTTCGGCGGGCGCCGGGCGATCTTGATCCGGCCGGGAGGCCGCGGGGCGCGGGCTCAGCCGCTGCTGGCGTCGTCCCAGCTGGCCTCGTGCGCCACGCCGCCGCTCCTGTAGCTCCACGGGGCGCCGAGCACGAGGTCGCCGCGCGCGGGCGCGACGCCGAGGAGGTCGACGGCAGCGAGGAGAGGCGCCTTCCCCTTCGCCTGGCGCACGGGCGCGAGCGTCGCGTCGACGAGCCCGGCGCCGCCGACGTCGGTCGTGAAGCGGCTGCGGAAGAGGAGCACCTCGTCGCCGACCTCGGGCAGGGAGTAGAAGCCGAGCACGTGGCGCGTCGAGGCGGCGAGCCCAGCGAACGCGGCCTGGATGCGCTGCGTGGCGCGGACCCGCGAGACGACGGCGACCCCGTCCGGCCCGGCGTCGCCGGTCGGCCCGACCACGTGCGCGGCCGCGACGATCTCGAGCGTCTCGATCGCGACCTCGTTCTTGGTCGCGTCGAGGTCGGGGCCCTCCCACCTGGCGATCCATCCCCGGAGCGGCAGGGCGCGGGGGAGGTCGACGGTCGTGCGCACGGTGACCGTCGCGCCGTCGGCGATCGCGCGCGCCGTGACGATGGGGACGCTACGGCCGTTCGGGTCCGACGCCCGCGCCAGCGAGATCGTGTGATCGCCCTGCACGAGCCCGATCAGGATCGCGATGATCCCGAGCCTGCGCGGCCCGAGCTTCTGGATCGCGACGAGCCCGCGCCCGCCCGCCGCGGAGGCGTCGGCGAACGAGACGACGCCGGTCGGGCGCGCCGGTGCGGCGAGCGCCGAGGGCGCCAGGGCGGCGAGGGCCGCGAGCAGCGCAGCCGCAAGGGCCAGGGTCTGGACCGTCCTCCGCATCGCGCCTCCCTCGTTCTCGAACAGCGCCCGCAACGGTAGCGGCAGGCCCCGTTCGAACGGGGGGTTCGTCTGGCGAGCGGCCGGCCCGGCTGGTTCAATGCGACGGTCTCCCGCAGGCCAGGAAAGGAGATCGGCGCGCATGCTGCGGAGCTTCGGTGCGCTCGAACGGGGAGGGACCATCGTCCTCGCGCTCGTCGCGGGGCTCGCGGCGCTCGCGCTCGCAGGGCCCGCGGCAGCCGCGTGGCCGGGCGCGAACGGGCCGGTGCTCGTCGCGACCTCATCCGCAGGATCGTCCACGGTCCAGCTGATCGATCCGACGACCGGCGCCGTGACGCCGGGCCCCGGCTCGCTGCTCGAGTACGGCGTCAGCCCCGACGGCACGCGCGTCGTCGGCCGGGCGCTCGACGCGAACCTCGCGCTGACGACGGTGCGCATCGACGGCTCCGATCGCCAGCTCGTCGGCGACGGCTTCGGGAACGGCTCCTCCTCGGGCGTCCGCGTCGTCTCCGCCTCGATCTTCCTCCCGGACGGCCGGATCGCGTTCGGCGGCCAGCCGACCAACGCGTCCGCGTTCAACATCTACCTGGTCGCCCTCGACGGCAGCGGGCTCCGGCCGCTGCTCTCGACGGCCGACGGCGCCGGGCCGATCGGCACCGTCTACAACCTCGTCCCGTCACCCGACGGGAAGACCATCTACTACGCCGACCAGGCCGCCGGCGGGGACACCGCGCAGCTCTTCGCGGTCGACGTCGCGTCCGGCCAGCGAACCCAGCTGACGACCATCGAGGGCCCGCGCCGCCGCGTGAACCTGGGCGACGTCTCGCCGGACGGGACGCTGCTCGTCTACACCGAGCAGGTCAACAACGAGCAGAACACGACCGAGCGGATCTACCCGCACGCCCTCAAGGTGCTCGACCTCGCGACCCGGACGAGCCGCACGATCCCGGTCAGCGCCTCGCTCCCGGGTGGGCCGCGCTTCTCGCCGGACGGGCGGAGCATCCTGTTCGGCGGCTTCTCCGAGCAGTTCCAGATCGGCCCGCTGCCGCCGACCCCGTTGATGGTGATCGGGCTCGACGGCACCGGGGAGCGACCGATCTTCACCGTCCCGGCGAGCACCGGCGTGAACGACCTCCGGTGGCTGCACACGGCCGCGAACGTGTCCGGCGAGGTGATCGTCCGCGACTGCGGCGAGAAGACGTGCACGCGCGAGGGTCTGCCGGGCGCGACCGTGACCGCGACCCGCGCCGGCGGGGGCTCGGTCGTCGGGTCGACCGGGGACGACGGGCGCTACGCGCTCGCGCTCGAGCCGGGCGCGTGGACGGTGACCCCGACGCTCCGTGACGCCGTCTTCGAGCCCGCGAGCCGCACGATCGAGGTCGCGGGCGCGCCCGTCACGAACGTCGACTTCGAGACGTGCGGCCCGACGCCCGAGAACGACGCCCGTGCGCCGGCCGGCAACGGCGGGGAGACGGAATCGGAGTGCGGCATCGACTTCATCGTCGACGCCGTCGAGATCGTCCAGCGCGTGCAGGCGCAGCGCTGGTTCGCCGGCGGCTCCTCGAACTCGGGCGCCTACGCCCTCGGCGCGACGGGCCACGACCGCGCGACCCTGCTCGTCAAGGGCGTGTCGACGATCGTCAAGGTCTACGTCCAGCTCTCGCCCGGAGCGGGCGTCGTGAGCGGGAAGGACGTGCCCGACGGCCGCGCCTACGCGATCGTCGGCGGGCGTCGCATCCCGCTCGGTCTGCTCTCGAGGCCGACGCGCCTCCGGGCGGGCGTCTCGATCCAGAGCCGCCGGGCGAACCTCAGGGACACGTACGTGTACGTCGTGCCGACGAACGTCCTCGACGCGGGGGCGTTCAACGTGCTCGGCGAGGTGCGTCCGACCAGGAAGCAGGAGTGCGTCAGGCTGAACGGCGTGTCGTGTGCGACGAACAACGCCTGGACGCTCACGGGCGTGAAGGCGGTGACGACGAATCCCTTCGTCGTCACCGTCTTCGGCACGCGCTACCGGGCCCAGGGGCCCAACGGCCCCGTCGTGAAGCAGTCGTCGCGTGAGGACGGTGCGAAGCAGCTCGAGAGCCTGGGCGGCTACCTGCCGCTCCGCCCGGGCGACCTGCGGGCGGCGCTCGGTCCGGTCGTTGACGTGACGGGCGCGGTCAAGTGGGCGCAGGGCCAGGTCGGGCTGCCGGCGAACGGTGTCCTGGTCGACTGCGTGTACGTCGAGGCGTGCACGAATCCGTTCTCGGACGCTGCGATCGTCGACCTGCGCCAAGCGCTGCCGACGCCCGCGCCCGCGCACCCCTGGCTGCGGCTTCCCCTCTCCATCCCCGCCGGCGTCCAGGGAGCGACGACGGACGCGTCCAACGTTGCTCGCCCGTTGATCTCGTGGACGGACTCCGGCTCGCTCACGATCGTCCACGAGCTCCTCCACCAGGCGGGGCTCAAGCACGCCGGCGACTCGAGCGGCTGTCGGAGGACGCCGTCCACGAACAACACCACGTGGCCGAACAACACCGCCTCGATCGTCGGGGTCGGGGTCGACCCGGTGTTCCGCTGGGCGACCCTGCTCCCCAACGAACGGCACGACGTGATGGGCTACTGCGCGGAGTTCCCGATCGACGCCTGGATCTCGAACCTCCACTGGAACACGCTCGTCGAGACCTGGCGCGCGAAGGGAGGCAAGGTCGCGAAGCGCCGGACGGCGGGCGCCGCGGCCGGCCCTCGGCTGCGCGTGACCGCCGCGCTGTCGGCGACCGGCGGCGAGCCGTACGTCGCCGTCTCCTCGACGGCGGAGGCGGCGACGCCGAGCGATCCCGCCGGAACGATCGCGGTCACCGCGTACGACGCCTCGGGCGCGGTGGTCGCGCAGCTGCGGACGGCCGATCTGGCTCCGGAAGGGGCGGGGAGCGTCTCGATCGTCCTGCCCGTCCCGTCGGTCGCCCGGCTCGAGCTCGTCCGGGACGGCGGCGTCCCGAGCGCCATCGCGGCCAGCCCGACGGCGCCGACGGTCGCGCTCACGTCCCTCCGGGGCACGACGACGGTGGGTCCGAAGCGCGCCCTGGTCGTCGGCTGGACGATGGCGGACGGCGACCCCGGCGCGCTGCTCGACGCGCACCTCGAGTACTCCACGGACGACGGCCGGACGTGGAGCTGGCTGGCCGGCGTCGGCGACTCGACCTCGTACAGGATCCCGGCCGGCACGCTGACCCGTGCCGCGAAGGGCCGGCTGCGCGTGGTCGTCAGCGACGGCCTGCAGCAGGCCGTCGCGGTCAGCGGACGCCTGCGCGTGGCGGGGGCGCCGCCGCGGGTCACGCTCGTGACGGGCGGGACGCTGAAGGCGGCCGTCCGGGCACCCGTGACGCTCTCCGGCCACGCGTTCGACGAGACGGGCGCGCCGCTGACCGGCCGGCGGCTGCGCTGGCTGGACGGCGCGAAGGTGCTCGGTCGCGGCGAGCGGGTGACCGTCCGCTTCGCGACGAAGGGCACGCGGACGATCCGGCTCGTGGCGACGGACCGCGCCGGCCGCTCGGCGACGAGGACGCTGCGCGTGCGGGTGCGCTGAGACTCAGCCGACCGGCGCGACCCGCGCGAAGCCCTGGACGGCGCACCCGTCGCCGCCGAACGCCTGGGCCACGGTGCGGTAGTCGACCTCGACGACGTCGCCCTCCGGGGTGGCGTACGTCGCCGTTCCGACGAGCGCGGCGGTGGAGAACTGGATCGGCGCGAGCCGCACGACGTTGCCGGGGCCGAGGTCGGCGTTCTGCGGCGCGCGCACCACGCCTGCGCCCTCGACCGCGCCGACGTGGATCGTCGAGCCCGCGGCCCCGGCCGTCGCCTCCAGCCGCGGCTGCGCCGGCGTGCCCGGGACGCAACTCGCGACGAGACGCAGGCCGAGCGTGTCGAGGACGGTCGCGCTCTCGCCCGGCGCGCCGCGGAAGTCGAGCCGGCGCAGCGCGACGCCGCCGAGTGTCTCGGCCGTCGTCGCGACGTCGGCCCGTGCCGCGGCGGGGACGGACCCCGTGAGCTTCCCGGCCGCGATCCCTGCGGCGAGGTCGGCGTCGCCGATCGCGCCGTCGGCCACGCGCTCACCCGTCACCGACCCGGGGGCGAGCGCCGCGGCCGTGACGGCGCCGTCCGCGAGCGCGGCCGTGCCGACGGCGCCGACGGCCAGACCGGTGCTCGTCACGGCGCCGCGGGCGAGCGCTCCGGTCGTCGCCGCGGCGCGGCGCAGGCGGCTCGCGCCGACGGACCCCGCCGCGAGGTCGCCGGCGCGGACGGCGCCGGGCGCGATCGCGCGGCTCGTGACGGCGTTCCGCGGCAGCTCGACCGCCGCGTAGGCGCCCCCGCCGAGTGCGACGAGCAGGGCCGCGCACGCGACGAGCATGGCCGGGGAGGGCCGCCTCATGGCGCGGGGCTCGCGGTCGCGACGCCCTGGAAGCCGCAGGCGTAGCGGCTGCCGAAGGCGTCCGAGCGGAAGCTCACCTCGACGATCCCGCCGGCCGGCGTCGCGAAGACGGTCGTGCCGACGAGCGCGAGCGGCGCGTCGAAGAGGTCGAACGTCTCGCCCGGCTGGAAGCTCGTGTCGCTCCTGCCGTGCCCGACGCCGGTGGTGGTGATCCCGCCCGTGTGGATCATCGCGTCGGCGACCGAGGTCGTCGCGACGACCCGGAAGGGCGCGGGCGACGCCTGGCAGAGCGCCTGCACCTGCAGGCCGCCGAGATCGAGGATCGTCGTCGGCGGCTGGCCCTCGCTCCCGCGGAAGTCGACCCGCTGCACGGTGACGCCGTTGACGGAGTCGACGCGGCCGGCCACGTCGGCCCGCTGCGCGGAGGCGACCTGGCCGGCGACCTTCGCGCCCGAGATGCCGGAGGCGAGGTGGGCGTCGCCGATCGATCCGTCCGCCACGGCGGCGCCCGTGACCGCGCCCGGAGCCAGCGTCGCGGCGGTGACCGCGCCGCGCGCGAGCGCCGGCGTGCGGACCGCGCCGGCAGCGAGCTTCGGCGCGGTCACCGCCCCGCGCGCGAGCTTCTCGGTCGTGACGGCGCCGCGCCGGAGCTTCGGCGCGGTCACCGCGCCCCGGGCGAGATCGGCCGTCCGCACCGCGCCGGGCGCGATCGCGCGGCTCGTCACGCTGTTCCGCGGCAGCTCGAACGCCGCGTAGGCCCCGCCGCCGAGGGCGACGAAGAGGGCGACGAGCGCCACCCCCATCGCCGGGCTGACCCGGGCCCGTCCGACCCGCTGGCGCATGTGCTCCTCCCTTCCCCGCCTGCCCGCTCGCGGCGAGCGTACGCGCCGCACGGCGCGGGCCGCATCCGGGTGGCCGCGCATCGGCGCTGCGGCGGCTAGGGTGCGGCCGCGTGCCGCGCGACCCCCTGCAGGAGGCACGGCCCGTCGGCGACGGGGCGCACGCCCCGGAACGTGACGCGGACGACACCGCCGGTCGGCGAGCTGTAGACGAGCGAGGCGACGAGCGCATCGGTCGCCGGGCCGCCGATCGGGAAGACCGTCGGCTGCTCCCCGGGCTGGAGGTCCTCGTCCTCGAGCGCGCGGGGCTGCTGCGTGTCGTCGATCCCCGCGACGTGGAGCATCGCGCCGCCGGCGTCGGTCGAGGCTCGCACCGTGAACGTCGTGCCCGAGGAGCACACCGCGGCGAGCGTCAGGCCGCCGAGCTCCAGGACCGTCGCGCTCTGCCCGGTCGCGCCCCGGAAGTCGACCCGCCGCACGGCGACGCCGTTGACGGCCGCTGCCGTCGTCGCGACGTCCGCGGCGGCGGCCTCGGCCACCGGGCCGGTGAGCTTGGAGGCGGCGATCCCGCCTGCGAGCTCCACGTCGCCGACGCTGCCGTCCGCGAGCTGCACCGAGCCGACCGACGCGTCCGCGAGCTTCGCGTTCGTCACGGCGGTCTCGCCCAGCGCACGCTCGACGCCGGCGCCGGGCGCCAGCTTGCTGGTGGTCGCGGCGCCGTCGGCGATCCGGACCGCGGTCGCCGCCGCCTCGGCGAGCGAGCGCTCTCCCGCCGCGAGGTCGGCGAGCTTCGCCGGGGACGCGACGCCGCCGGCGAGCTTCGCGGCGGTCACCGCCCCGGCCTTCAGCTTCGCGGCCGTCACGGCGGTCGAGGCGAGATCGGCCGCCCGGACGTGGCCGTTCGCGATCGTCGCCGTCCGGACGCTGTTCGTCGCGAGCGTCACGCCCGCGTACGCGCCGCCGCCGAGCGCGACGAAGAGGGCGACCAGCGCGACGACCAGCGCCGGCGAGACCCGGAGCCGCCTCACGGCGCCGGCGAGTGGGTCGCGATGGCGTGGAAGCGGCAGTTCGGGCTCGTCACGCTGCCCTCGAAGCGCCAGGTGAGCTCGACGATCCCGCCGGTGGGCGTCGAGTAGACCGTCGTGCCGACGGTCGGCCCCGGGACCCCCGCGATCGGGTAGAGCGCGTAGTTGGTCGTGGCGACGTCGAAGTCCTCGTCCGCGTCCGCGTGCGGCGCCTGCGTGTCCGTGCGGATGCCGGCGGTGTGGATCATCGCGTCGTCGACGGCGCTGTACGCGATCACCGATGGATTCACGTTGTTGCAGCTGCCGTCGAGTCGGAGCCCGCCGACCTCGAGGATCGTCGTCGCCGGCACGCTCGGTGCCACGAGGTCGGTGCGCCAGTCGACGCGGTGGACGGTCATCCCGTTCACGGAGCCGGCCGTCGCGGCGCTGTCGGCCTGGGTCGCCTGCGGCACCTTGCCGCTGATCTTCGATCCGGAGATGCCGGCGGCGAGGTCCGCGTCGGTGACGCTCCCGTCGACGATCTTGGCGCCGGTGACGGCGTTCGGCGCGATCTTCGCCGCCGAGACGGCGCCGTCGGCGAGCTTCGGCTCGGTGATCGCGCTGTCGGAGAGCTTCGCGCCCGTGATCGCCGCCTCCGCGATCCGGCTCGTCGTGACGGCGCCCTCCGCGAGCTTCGTGCTGAGCACCGCGCCGTCGGCGAGCTTCGCCGAGGTCACGGCCCGATCCGCGAGCTTCGTCGACGTGACGGCGCCGTTCCGCAGCTTCGCCGTCGTCACCGCCGCCGCCCCCAGGTCGGCGGTCTTCACCTGCCCGTTCGCGATCGTCGCAGTCCTGACGCTGTTGTTGGGCAGCACGAAGCCCGCGTAGGCGCCGCCGCTCAGTGCCACGAAGAGCGCGATCAGCGCCACCACCATCGCCGGGCTGACCCGCAGCCGCCGCGTCCATCCGCTCATGCGTTCCCTCCCGTCCGGCCCGTCGACGAGCCCTCTGGCGACCGTACGCAGCGGCGGCCACGCGATGCACCGGGGGAATCCCTGGACCGAGCCCGGGCAGCCCGGGCCGAGCGCGGCTAGCCTGCCCGCCATGCTCGTGGGGAGGGACGACGAGCTCCGGCGGCTCGACGAGGTCGTCGCCGGTGCGGCGGCAGGGGCCGGCGGCGCGCTCGTGCTGCGGGGCGCACCCGGCATCGGCAAGACCGCGCTCGTCGACGCCGCGGCCGACGCGGCGCGCGCTCGTGGCGCCCTCGTCCTCGCGGCCCGGCCGGTCGAGACGGAGGCCGAGATCCCGTTCGCCGGACTCGCCGACCTGCTCGGCCCGGTCGCCGGGCGACGCGACGCGCTGCCGGCGCCGCAGGCGGGCGCGCTCGCCGGCGCGCTCGCGCTCGGTCCCGTCACGCCGGGCGACCGCCTCGCGGTCTGCGTCGCGACCCTCGGCCTGCTCGCGGCCTCGGCGGAGGAGCGGCCGGTCGTCGTGCTGGTCGACGACGCGCAGTGGCTGGACCCGCCCTCGCGCGAGTGCCTGGTGTTCGCGGGCCGCCGCGTCGCCGGCCCCGTCGCGCTCGTGATCGCCGTGCGCGCGGAGACGGACGCCGAGCGGGAGCTCGCCGCGCTGCCGTCCATCGACCTCGGCCCGCTCGACGACGTCAGCGCCCGGGATCTGCTCTCCCGGGTCGCGCCGGACCTCGCGGCGACCGTCGCGGACGCGATCGTGGGCGCTGCCGCCGGCAGCCCGCTCGCCCTCGTCGAGCTGCCGGGGACGCTCACGGACGACGAGCGCGCGGGCCGCGCACCGCTGGCGACGCCGCTCCGGCCCGGCCGTCGGCTCCAGCAGGTGTTCGACGGGCACATCGCGGCACTGCCGGGCGCGACCCGCCTCGCGCTCGCGATCGCGGCGGCGTCGGGGAGCGAGGGGCTGCGGCCGGTGGCGGCCGCGTGCGCGCGAGCGGGGGTGGAGCTCGACGCCCTGCTCCCGGCCGAGGCGATCGGCATCGTGCGGCTCGGGGACGATCGCGTCCGCTTCTCCCACCCGCTGGCGCGCGGGGCCGCCTACCACGACGCGCCCGCCGACGACCGCCGCCGCGCCCACCGGGCGCTCGCCGCGATCGAGACGGGAGCCGCGGCGGCCTGGCACCCCGCGGCCGCGGCCGTCGGGCCGGACGCGGAGGCCGCGGCGGCGCTCGAGGCGGTTGCCGCCGAGGCGGCCGCGCGGCGCGGCTACGCCGTGGCGGCCGACGCGCTCGAGCGGGCCGGACGGCTGACGGGAGAGCCGGACGCGGCCGCGGCACGGTTCCTCGGCGCGGCCCACGCGGCGCTCGCCGCCGGGCGGGGCGAGCAGGCGCTGCGTGCCCTCGCCGAGCTCCATCACTGCGCTCCGGCCGGGCCGCTCGCGGTCGAGGCCGCGCACCTCCGAGGGATCGGCGAGCTCTGGGGCGGCCACGTCGGTCGGGCGAGCGAGCAGCTCGAGGCAGTCGCGGAGCCGCTCGCCGCGCCGGCGCCCGAGCACGCGGCCCGGATCCTCGCCGACGCGGCCGTCGCGGCCACGGTGGCCGGCGCCTGCGTCCGGGCGCTCGCCCTGGCGGAGCGGGCGCACGCGCTCCTCGACGAGGCCGCGGGCCCGCAGACCAGGGCGCCCGTGCTCGCGATCCTCGCCTGGAGCCTCGTCCTGCGCGGCCGGACCGACGAGGCGCGACCGATCCTGCACGAGGTCGAGCGTCTCGCCGCCGACGTCGACCCCTTCTCGCCGGCGGCGCAGTCGCTCCTGCTCGCCCTGAACGTGCGCCTTCCGTTCGAGGAGCACGTGCGGGCGTTCGAGGAGAGCGCCGCGCTGGTCGAGGCTGCCCGGAACGCGGGCGCGCTCGGTGTCCTGCCGATGCTCCTGCAGGTCGTGGTCGACAGCGGCCAGCGGCTGGGACGCTGGGCGGGCCTCCACGAGCTCGCGAGCGAGGGGATCGCGCTCGCGCAGGAGACGGGGCAGCGTGGCCCCCGGGCGCAGCTGCTCCTCACCCGGGCCCGGCTGGACGCGGCGACCGGCGACGAGGCGGGGTGCCGCGAGGCGCTCGCCCGGGCGCGGACGATCGTCGAGCCGGCGGGCATCGGCAGCCTGCTCACGTTCGCGTGCGCGGTCGAGGGCTTCCTCGAGCTGGGTCTCGGTCGGGTCGACGAGGCGATCGCCGCGCTCGAGGAGGTCGAGCGCGTGACGCTCGAGCACGGGCTGGAGGAGCCGACGCTCGTCCCGTGGGCCCCGGATCTCGTGGAGGCGTACGTCCGCGCCGGGCGGGCGGACGACGCGCGCCGCGTGGCCGACCTGCTCGGGCGGCAGGCCGCGCTCGTCGGCACGCGGAGCGCCGGGGCACTCGCCGCGCGCACCGCCGGTCTCGTGGCCGACGACTTCGACGCGCCGTTCGCCGAGGCGCTCGCCTGCCACGACGTGACGCCGCTGCCGTTCGAGCGCGCGCGGACGCTGCTCGCGTACGGCTCGCGCCTGCACCGCGCGCGTCGGCGGGTCGAGGCCCGCGAGCGCCTGCGCGAGGCGCGGGCGATCCTCGCGGACCTCGGTGCGGCGCCCTGGCTCGCCCGCTGCGACGCGGAGCTCGCCGCCGCGGGCGCGCGCGAGCGCCCCTCGGCCGGGAACGAGCTGACGTCGCAGGAGCTGGCGGTGGCGCGCGCCGCGGCGGGCGGGGCGACGACGCGAGAGATCGCCGCGGCCCTGTTCCTCAGCCCGAAGACGGTCGAGTTCCACCTCGGCCGCGTCTACCGCAAGCTCGGGGTCCGCTCGCGCGCTGCGCTCGCAGCCGCCATGCTCACCCGCGACCAGCCCCCCGACACCTAGGAGGCCACGTGCCGATCGAGGTCAGGAAGATCGTCGTCCAGCTCGAGGAGACCCACCGCGAGGCGGGCCACGAGGTGGCGCCGCCGGTGCGCAAGGTCACCGTCGCGGCGGTGATCCGCAACCCTCTCGCCGGGCGGTTCCACGAGGACGTCGGCGAGCTCGTCGACGCGGGCGCCGAGGTCTCGGCCCTGCTCGTCGAGCGCGGCCTCGTGGCGCTCGGCGTCGACGAGGGCGGGATCGACGCCTACGGCAAGGCGGCGATCGTGGGGACGGACGGCGAGCTCGAGCACGCCGCGGCGCTGCTCCACCCGCGCTTCGGTGCGCCGGTGCGCCTGGCCGTCGGCGGCGGCGAGTCGATCATCCCGTCGACGAAGAAGGTCGGCCCGCCCGGCGCGTCGATCTCCATGCCGCTCGTGCACCGCAACGTGATCTGGTCGTTCGACGAGATGGACGCGACCGAGATCGCGATCCCGGACGCGCCGCGCGCCGACGAGGTCGTCGTCTGCCTGGCGCTCGCGATCGGCGGTCGCCCGCTCGCGCGGACGCGGCCGGCGAGCTGAGCCTTCCCCACCCGCTAGGCTGCCGGCGTGTTCAAGGCGATCGTCCTGCTCAAGCGGAAGCCCGAGCTGACCCGCGAGGCGTTCCTCGACTGGTGGCTCGGCGGGCACGCCGACCTCGCGCGCGACCTGCCTGGGCTGCGCCGGCTCGTCTTCAACGTCGTCGAGGGCGAGGACGCCGAGTTCGACGGCGTCAGCGAGCTGTGGTTCGACACGCGCGAGGACTTCGAGGCGGCGTACGCGACGGAGCACGGCAAGGCCGTCGCCGCGGACTCGCTCGCGATGGTCAGCCGCCGCGAGCGGCTGCTCGTCGACGAGCGGCCGGTCGTCGGCTAGTCGCGGGCACCCGCGACCGATGCGCAGCGTGGCGGCGCCCGCTCGCGGCTCAGCGGCGCAGGAGCACGATCTCCGAGCCGCCGAAGAGCAGGATGGCGCCCGGGTGCGCGGCGAGGACGTACGGGTGGTCGAGGCCTGACGGGAGGCGCCACCGGATCTCCCTTGCGGTGCGCGCGTCGAAGGCCGCGAGCTGCCGATCGGCGTAGAGCCCGCCCGTGACGACTGCATCTCCCACCACGTGGAGCGACGTGAAGTGGCCGGACGGACGGGTGCGTTCGGCTCGGCGGAGGAGCCCATGGCTCGAGGCGGCCGGTGCGCAGGTCGATCGACGCGAGGCCCTCGCGTCGTTCGCCGGCGACGCGACGGAAGTACCCGGCGAGGTAGAGGCGCGCTCCGGCGGCGGCCAGGTTCGTCACGCCGCCGTCGAGAGCGAGCTCGTGGCGCCGCACGAGCTGCCCGTCCGTCTCGTCGAACGCGCGGAGGATCAGGCGCGTCCTGTCGGGCCACGCGACCCAGATCAGGCCGTCGAGCCGCGCGACGGGGCCGCCGTGGCAGTCCGTCGGAGCGGACGGGCCCCAGCCGGGGATCGGACGTCCCGTCGCGGCGTCCAGCAGGTCGACCGGCCCGGCCGCGCCGACGCAGCCGGTGGACACGGCGACGCGATCCGGCCCCGCGGCGACGACGTCCCAGACGAATCGACCCGGCCGCCAGCCCGTCAGGTGGAGCGACCGATCGAACGACGCCGCGCGGTCGCGGCGCCTCCCGTCGACCCGGCCGAAGCTGCCGCTCACGTACAGTTGGCCACCCGCGGCGACGAGCCTCTGCGGGACGCCCGGGACCTGGGGCGACCAGGGCAGCGGTCGCCCCGACAGCGGGTCGAGCGCGGCGAGGCCACTGCGGTCGACGCCGCTCCAGCCCCTGAACTGGCCGCCGACGAGCACGCCTCTCGAGCCGACCGCGAGCGTCCAGATCGAGGCGGCGAGTCGCCCGGCCGGGCCGGCCGAGGGCGCCCAGTCGAGCAGCTCACCCGTTCGGGCGTCGAGCGCTGCGAGCGACCGACGGAGCTTCCCGTGCGTGGCGAAGAACGAGCCTCCGAGCAAGACGCGATCTCCGTCGAGCGCTGCCGAGCCGACGGAGCCGCTCACGCCGTTCCGCCACGTCAACGAGCCGTCGGGGGCGAACCAGCTCAGCTCTGTCAGCGTCCCGCACGCGTACCTCCCGCAGACGCGCTGGCGCCCGTCGGCCGTGAGCACGCCCGCCGTCCCGCGCCAGCAACAGGAAGCGCGTGTCGAGCGGCGCAGAGACCGCCGGCACGAACGGGAGCAGAGCGCCCGTCGCCCCGTCGAACGCCGCGATCCCCTGCCGCGGCGCGTTGCCCACGCGGGAGAACGCGCCTGCAACGAAGACGGTCGTCCCGTCGCTGACGATGCTGTCGACCTCCGGTCGAGGACCGGGTCCCACACGCGCGCCTCGCCCGTCACCTCGTCGAGCGCGGCGAGCGCGGCGCCGCTCCTGCCGCCGATCTGCCGGAAGTACCCGGCGACCCAGAGCGCGCCGCCGGCGACGGCGATCGCCACGGTGCCCGGGCTCCGGTGCTGGTCGTAGCGGATCTCGCCGGGATCCCAGGGGAGGGTGGCTCCGCTCGCCCGATCGAGCTTGACGAGTACGGGCCCGCGACACCGTCCGGCGTTCGATCCAGCCGGAGACGAACAGCCCGTCCCGCCGAGCGCGAGCGCGCCCACGCCGCCACCCGTGGGGACGTCGAGGCGCGGGTCGAACCGGTCGTCCACCGTCCCGTCGGCGTGGACGTGGGCGAGCCCGGCGCGCGGGACGCCGCCGACCCGCGTGAAGCCGCCGCCGAGGTAGAAGCCGCCGGCCCCGTCGGCGATGACCTGCCAAACCGGGCCGCCCTCGACCAGCGGGAACGCCTGGCGCTGGCCGCTCGCGGCGCCGAGCAGCACGGCCGGCCCGACCCGGGGCGCGAAGCCGCTGAAGCTCCCGCCGACGATCAGTCGCCCACCGAAGAAGGCGGCGCTCGAGACCGAGCCGTTCGGCACCCAGGTGTCGACGACGCGCTCGGGCAGGGCCGCGCCGCTCGCAAGCCCGGGCGCGACGAGCAGCGCGAGCGCGGCGAGCCAGACCCCGATCGCCTGCACCAGCCGCCTGCGTCGCACGCCGAACCCGCTCCCGGTCGCGATCGTCCCCGTCTGACATGATGCGCCGATCGGGCCGGGAGCTTTAACTCGGCCGGCCGCGCCGGCCGCCGCCGCTACCCGCCGAGCAGCAGCTCCCGCAGCTCCGCCGGCTCCTTCAGCAGCCGGGCCAGGCTCGTCCAGGCAGCCGTCGATCGCGGTCGCGTAGGCCTCCGCGCCGCCGAAGCGGGCGAGCGTCTCGGGCGGGACGAACTTGAACATCAGCGACGCGGTCCCCGGCGGCAGGCCGACGAAGTGGACGGTGAGGGCGCCGTGGTCTCGCAGGAGGAGCATCGCGAGCGCCGCGGTCGCCTCGAAGGGGACGATCGGCGCCTCTTCGAGGCCCGCGCGCTCCATCGCGATGCCGAGGACGTCGTCGGCGAGCAGCTCGGCGATCGTCTCGGTCTCGTTCAGGCGGTCGCCGATCCGCGCGCGCAGCGCGTCGGCGATCGTGCGCGTCGTCGCGACCAGCTCGCGCACGCGCTCGGGCGTGGAGCCCTCGAGCGACCGGACTGCCGCGGGGTAGAGGAGCGGCCGCGCCTCCTGGCCGTGCTCGAAGCCGCGCGCGCGGATCCGCGCGACCAGCTCCGCGTCGCCGCCGAGCACGCCGAGGCGCGGGCCGGTGACGCCGTACTTGTCGAGGCCCGTGGCGACGAGGTCGACGCCGAGCTCGAGCAGCTTCGGCTGGTCGGCGAGCGCCGGGCCGATGCGGGCGCCGCCCGCGTCGTCGACGTAGACGGGGATGCGTCGCGCCTTCGACAGCTCGACGATCGCGCGCACGTCGTCCTCGGAGAGCAGCTCGTACGTCACCGCGAGCCGGGTGAGGACGACGAGCGCCACGTTCGGCTCGCGCGCGAGCGTCTCCTCGAAGCGGTCGACGCCGGCCACGTCGACGAGGCGCGCGCCGGCGCGGCGGCCGCCCAGGGGACCGAGGCGTGGCTGTAGCTGCGCGAGACGCCGACGACGACGTCGCCGGGCTCGACGAGCGTCCGGTGCGCCGCGATCGTCGCGCCCGTCAGGCGGTTGAACAGCGCCGCGTCGTGGCGCGCCGGGTCGCCGCCGAGGTGCTCGAGCGCGGCGCGGCGAAGCGCTCGAAGTAGAGCGCCGGGGCGACGAAGTCGTTCGCGATCGGCAGCTCCTCGGGCGCGAGCGGCAGCCCGTGCTCCAGCCCGAGAAGTTGAAGACGCCGTCGGGGCCGGCGGCCTCGACGCGCCGGCGCACGTGCGTCCACGCCTGCTGGAGCTTCGCGAAGTCGCTCTCGGTCGTCGGCAGGAGCGAGCCGCGGGCGTAGGGGAGCCCGGGGGCGTACGGGTTGCCGAAGCGGTCGCGCCGCGCCTCCGCCTGCGTGTCCGTGCCCTGCGCCGTCACCTGCTGCTCCTCCCGTCGACCTGCTGACCACTCAACCTTCACACCGGGGGCCGACAGCGTCAAGCCTCGGCGATCATGTGCCGGTGACGACGACGGACGAGATCGAGCGCGCCGCCGCGCTGATCCGGCGCGGTGGGCTGGTCGCCTTCCCGACGGAGACGGTCTACGGGCTCGGCGCCGACGCGCTCGACCCGGCGGCGGTGCGGCGCGTCTTCGCGGCCAAGGGCCGACCGGCCGACCACCCGCTGATCGTCCACTGCGCGTCGGCGGAGCAGGCGCTCGCGCTCGCGCTCGACGTGCCGGAGGCCGCGCGCCGGCCTCGCCGGCGGCCTGCTGGCCGGGGCCGCTGACGCTCGTGCTGCGCCGCGCCCGAGGTGCCGGACGTCGTCACGGGCGGCCGCGACACGGTCGCGCTGCGCGTCCCCGCCCACCCGGTCGCGCTTGCGCTGATCGGCCGCACGGGGCCGCTCGTCGGGCCCTCGGCGAACCGCTTCGGCCGGGTCTCGCCCACGCGCGCCGAGCACGTCCGCGAGGAGCTCGACGGGCTCGTCGACGCCGTGCTCGACGGCGGGCCGACCGAGGTCGGCGTCGAGTCGACCGTCCTCGACCTGACGGTCGAGCCGCCCCAGGTGCTGCGCCCGGGCGGGCTGGACGCCGGGGAGATCGAGGCGGTCCTCGGCGGGCCCGTCGACCGCATCGCCCGCGGGCCCGCGCGGGCGCCGGGGATGCTCGCCTCGCACTACGCGCCGGCCGCGCGCGTCGAGATCGTCGAGGACGTGGACGGCGCGCTCGCGCGGGCGGCCGCGCTCGCCGGCGAGGGGCGCACGGTCGCGCTGCTGGCGCCCGGCGCCTTCGAGCCGCCGCCCGGGGTCGCCGCGCTCGAGCCGGCCGGATCGCCCGAGGCGTACGCGCGCGCGCTCTACGACCGCCTGCGCGAGGCCGACCGACGCGGCGTCGACGTCCTCGTCGTCGTCCCGCCGCCGGCCGACGGGATCCCGGCGTCGCCGTGCGCGACCGCCTCGGGCGCGCGGCGCACGGCTGCCGTTCCAGCGCGGGCGCGTTCGGGCAGACTTCCTCGGCCCAGCCGTCGCCGCCCGGAGGTCCGCCCAGCATGTCCCAGCCCGTCCAGGTCACCGTCCACAGCGATCCCGGCTGCCCCTGGGCGTACTCGGCGGCGCCCTCGCTGCGGGTGATCGACTGGCGCTACCGGGAGCAGCTCGAGTGGCGGCTCGTGCTGATCGGCCTGACCGAGGTCGCGCAGCAGTACCTCGACCGGGGCTACACGCCGTTCTCGATGAGCCGCGGCTACGTGACCTTCCGGACGCGGTTCGGGATGCCGTTCGGGACGACGCCGCGTGCCCGCGTCGTCGGGACGGGGCGCGCGTGCCGGGCGATCGCCGCGGCGCGGCTGCTCCAGCCGGGCTCCGAGTGGCTGGTCTTCCGCGCGCTCCAGTTCGGCTGGTTCACGACGCCCGGGCTGCTCGACGAGGACGCCGCCATCCTCGCCGCGATCCGCGACGTGCCCTGGATCGACGCCGAGCGAGTCGTCTCGCTGCTCGACGACCCGGGGTCGTCGAGGCGTACGAGCGCGACCGGGCCGAGGCCCGGACGGCGGCCGGCTCGCCGACCGAGCTGCAGGGCAAGGCCGCCCAGACGGACGGCCCCGTCCGCTACACGGCGCCCTCGCTGATCGCGGAGAAGGACGGCCGGCGCCTGGAGGCCGGCGGCTTCCAGCCCACCGGCGCCTACGACGTCGTGATCGCGAACGTCGACCCGACGCTCACCCGGCACGAGCCGCCCGAGGGGCCCCTGCCGCTGCTCGAGCGCTACCGCGAGGGCCTGACGACGCAGGAGGTGGCGGCGCTGCTCACGCACGGGAACGACGATCCCGACCGCAAGGCCGCCGAGCTGGCCCTGCTCGAGCTGGCCGCGGAGGGCGTCGCCGTGCGAACGCCACTCGGCAGCGACGCGATCTGGTCGCTCGCCGGGTAGTGTCGGCCCCCGTGCGCGTCGGCGTCCACGTCAGCCCGCTCGAGACCCGCCGCGAGGTCGTGCTCGAGCTGGCCGTGCTTGCCGACCGGCTCGGCTACGACGCCTTCTGCGTCGGCGAGGCGTGGGGGCGCGATGCGTTCCTCTCGCTCGCCGAGGTCGGCGCGCGAACCGAGCGGCTACGGCTGATCCCGACGATCGTCTCGATCTGGACGCGGACGCCCGGGACGCTCGCGATGTCGACCGCGACGCTGCAGGAGCAGACGGGCGGCCGCTTCGTGCTCGGCCTCGGCACCAGCTCCCGCGCGCTCGCCGAGGGGTTCCACGACGTCGACTTCGACCGGCCGCTCGCGCGGCTGCGCCGGACGGTCGTCCAGACGCGCGCGCTCCTGCGCGGCGAGCGGATCCCGCTCGGGCGGGAGGCGCGGGCGCTTCGCCTGGGGATGCCCGCGGCCCCCGACACGCCGATCTACCTCGCCACGCTCGGCCCGGCCGCGCTCGAGCTGACCGGCGAGCTCGGCGACGGGTGGCTCCCGTACCTCGTGCCGCACGCGCACCTCGGCGGCTTCGTCGAGCGGATCGAGCGCGGCCGCGCGCGGCGCGACGACTCCCTCGGCGAGCGGATCGCGGTCGCGCCGTCGATCCCGACGCTGCTGTCGCCGGACGGGGACGCGTCGCGCGAGTGGGTGGCGCGGATGCTCTCGTTCTACGTCCTCGCGATGGGCGACTTCTACGCCTCCTTCGTCGCCGGGCTCGGCTTCGCCGACGAGATCGAGGCGATCCGGCAGGCGAACGCGAAGCCGACCGACGGGATCGTCCCGCCTGCGGCCGAGCGGCTGCTCGAGGGCGAGGCGATCTGGGGCGACGCGGCCGCCGGGCGGGAGGGACTCGCGCGCTGGGCCGCCGCCGGGGCTGACGAGCCGCTCGTCCTGCTGCCGCCGGGGGCGCCGGTCGAGCTGATGCGCTACACCCTGGAGGCACTCGCTCCGGGCGCGTAGCCGGCGGAGCGCGAGAGGAGGAGCGATGCGGGTCAGGCGCGTGGTCACCGGCCACACGGCGGACGGACGGTCGGTCGTCGCGAGCGACGAGCAGGTCGAGCCGATCGAGATCGCGCTCTGGCCCGGCGCCGAGTTCCACTCGCTCTGGGGCGGCGACGAGACCCCGACGTTCCCGGACGACGGCGCGCGCCCGCCCGCGCCGGGCTGGTTCCCGGGTCCGGGCGGCTACCGCTTCCTGCTCTTCACGCTGCCTGCGCCGACGGCCGAGGCCCCGCCGCCGCTCGCCGGCGAGGCGCTCGCGGCCGCCCGCGCCGAGGCGGACGAGAAGCTCCCGGGGCTGTTCGACCTGATCGCGGAGGACGACGCGCCGTTCCACCGCTCGGAGACCGTCGACCTGCTGCTCGTGGTCTCGGGCACGTGCGAGCTGCTGCTGGACGACGAGGTCGCCGTGCCGCTCGGGCCGGGCGACACGATCGTCCAGAACGCGACGCGGCACGCCTGGCGGGCGACGGGCGAGGCGCCGTGCACGCTGCTCGCGATCAACGTCGGCGCGCACTGGCGCGCCTGACGCCGCCGACCCCCTAGGGGGCGTCCCCCCGAAGTTCGGGGTGCACGTCCGGTGGTCGCCTCGATGCCGTGCGCGCCCGCGCGCAGCAGGCTGGCGGCATGGAACCGGACGGCATGCGCCTGTGGATCGAGGTGGAGGTCGAGGGCGAGTCGCTGCACGGCGAGCTCGTCCGGCCGGACGGCGCGAGGACGCCGTTCGTCGGCCGGATCGGCCTGCTCGCCGCGCTCGACGAGGCGCTCGGGGAGACGCGGGCGTCAGCGCCCCGGGAGGAGGAGACGCCATGCGGCGACTGATCGGAGGACTGGCCGCGCTCGCGGCCGGGGCAGCCCTGCTCGGCGGCCCGTCGGCGAGCGGCGCGGCGGCGTGCCCGGCCGGGACGACGAGCGTGCGGGTGAGCGGGAAGATCCAGTGCCTCTCGCTCGCGCGGCTGCGATCGGCGTTCCCGAGGACGACCGGCAGCGCGTTGACGCGCGCCCTGCTCGTCCGCGCCGGGTCGCCGGCGCTGCGGCGCGCGCTCGGCCTGCCGGCCGACGACCTGCCGCTCGCCGGGCCGCGCCGCAGGGCGTCGGCGCGTCTGGCGGCCGTCCTCCTCGCGGCCCCGCTCGCGCAGCCGCGCACGGTGCAGGCGGCCACCGCGCCGCCGTCGGTCTCCGACCCGGTCGTGCGCCAGGTCCCCGTCGAGGGCGACGACGACGTGTCGATCCTCACCGGCGGCGAGATCGAGACGAGCCAGACGATCACGAAGGACGGCGTCTCGGCGCAGGTCACCCGCGGCATCGTCCAGCGGCACGTCGTGGCGCGCTGCCCGACCGCGGCCGGCGAGGTCGTCGGCTGGGCCGAGAGTGGGATCGACGACCGCACGGTCGGGCGCTCGCCCGGCGGCCTGGTCGAGACGCGCTTCCAGCGGATGCTCGTGCGCGTCGACGCCGTCGCCCACGTCGGCGACGACGCGCTGGTCGCGAGCACCGACCTCGAGTTCCGCTTCACCGTCCAGTCGGGTGGGGACGACCGGCGCGGCGACAAGCTCGTCCGTCACCACCCGACCCGCAGCTTCCGCGGCTTCGCGCGTCTGACGGGCGTGACGGGCTCGGGTGCCGACGTCGGCGACTGGCTGACCGCCGGCACGCTGCGCGAGCTGGGTCTCTGGGGGCCGAAGGGCCGCATCGCGCTCGATCCCGCCGACCCGATCCTGCGCGCGTTCGTCGAGGGGATGACGTCCGCGAAGGAGAGCCTGGACACCGGGATGCGGCTGGCGAGGATCCACTGGTACGACTCCGCCGCCTGCCTCGACGTCGTCTGGACGCCCGGCGGGGTCGACGATCCGGGGCACGTGCTGGATGCGGGCGCGTCGAGCCCCGTGCAGCTCGAGGTCCGGGCGCGCGACGGGAGCGTCGTGCCGCTCCGCCTCGGCCTCGTCGCGGTCGGCGATGCGGCGATCTCGGCGCCTGCGGTCGACACGACCGGGACGGTTGCGGTGACCGCGCCGGCGAAGGCAGGGAAGGGCGAGGTGGTCGCGCAGGGCACGTCGAGGCGCGGCCGGGCCCTGTCCAGCCTGGACGTCGTCGCGCGGGCCGCCGACGGGCCGCCGTACCGCTACGTCGTCGTCTCGGCCAGCTTCCGGGAGGAATCCGTGCTCGTCACGGCGCCGTCGATCCTGTGCGGGACGATCTCGGGCACGCGGACGTTCCGCGGCGAGTCGACGCCGCACGCGGCCGACCTCGACGGCGGCACGCTCGCGGCGACGTCCGGGAGCGACCTGGCGGGCTCGCTCGAGGCGATCACGAGCACGGCGCGCGTCGTCGGCCACGTCCTGCGCGGCTGCCGCTACGAGGACCTGACCGGCTACGTCCCCTGCGAGGTCGCGATCCCCGACCGGCCGTTCGGGGGCGAACATCGGATCGCCGTCGACGTCGACGTCCCGCAGGGATCGAGCGAGGCGACGCTCACCTGGGCGCTCGAGTCGCCGACCGTCGGCTTCCAGGACGCGGGCGACGACGAGTGCCACGTCTACGAGTGGGCCGCGCTCCCGCAGGCGCAGCAGACGCAGGTCGTGCCGCGCGCGCTGCTCGCCTCGCGCGACCCGATCACGCTGACCTTCACGGGCTCGTACGAGTGGGTCGACACCCTGCGCACCGGCAGCGTTCCCGGGCACATGTCGGCGGCGTGGGCCTACGAGCTGACCCTGCAGCGGGTGCGGCCGGACGGCTCGCCGCTCTGAGGCCCCCGTGCCGACGCCGCCCCGGGGAGGGGCGGCGTCGGCCGCGGGAGGAGACGGCGGGCGGGACGTGCGGGCAGCGGGGCGCCCGCCCGCCGTGTGCTGGGCGGCCACGGGAGGAGGAGTCGTGGCGCGCCTGACCGGCCGTGGGCCGGACGGGGCTGGGACCTAGTCGGGCCTGGTCCCGAGGGTCACGTCGACGGAGCGCGACTCGCCGCTCCGCGAGACGGTGAGGGTCACGGTGTCGCCGGGCTGCATGCCCGAGATCGCGGCGATCAGCTCGTCGGAGGACGCGACGGGCTCGCCGTCGACCGCGGTGACCACGTCGGCGTCGGTCGGCAGCGTCTGGCCGTTGGTCGGCGTCCCCGCCTGCAGGCCCGCGTCCGCCGCCGGGGTCGACGGCTTGACCTCGCCGATCAGCGCGCCCTGCGGGATGCCGAGCTCCTCGGCGGTCGCCTGGTCGACGGTGACGAGCGAGACGCCGAGGTACGGGCGCCCGATCGTCTCGCCGGCGATCAGCTGCTGCGTCACGCGCGTGACCGTTTCCGCGGGGATCGCGAAGCCGACGCCCTCGTTGCCGCCGGAGTCGCTCGCGATCTGCGCGTTCACGCCGACGACGTCGCCGTTCGCGTCGAGCAGCGGGCCGCCCGAGTTGCCGTGGTTGATCGCCGCGTCCGTCTGGATCGCGTCCTGGATCGGGTAGCCGTTCGGCGAGTCGATCGTCCGGCCCTTGGCGCTGACGATGCCCGCGGTGATCGTCCCCTCGAGCCCGAACGGGCTGCCCATCGCGACGACGACGTCGCCGATCCTCAGGTCGTCGGTCGTGGCGACGGCCAGGGGCTGGAGGTCGGTCGCGGACGGGTCGACCCGGACGACCGCGAGGTCGCTCGACTCGTCGACGCCCACGACCTCGGCGGGCGCCTGGTCGCCGTTCGCGAACGTGACGGTGACCGAGTCGGCGCCCGAGACGACGTGGGCGTTCGTGACGATGTTGCCGTCCTCGTCGGCCACGAAGCCCGAGCCCTGCGCCTGCGTGCGCTGGTCGCCGAAGGGCGAGAACGTGTCCCCCGGCGAGGTGCCGGTGACGCTCAGCTCGACGACCCCGCCGGAGGCCTGCTCGTAGATGTCGCCGATCGAGAGCGCGCCCGCCTCGTCGGCGACGGGGACGGTCGTCCGCGCCGCGGGCGCGGGCGCGGGCTCCGCCGTCGAGGCGAGCGCGGCCGGCGTGGCGTCGCCCCCGCCGTCCGTCGCGAGCGCGACGACGCCGGCGCCGATGCCCGAGCCGACGGCCGCGGTGAGGGCGGCCACGGCGAGCAGGTGCCGTCCGCCGAATCGATGCTGCTGGCCTTCCATCCTGGGGACCTCCGAGGGTCGAGGCGGTTCGAGGTGGGTCGAGTGCTGTACCCGGATCAGACCACCCCGGCTTCAGACGTCCTTCAGCCGATGCGCAGAGTTCGGTAAGAGCCAGCGCGTCCGCACGGACGCTTGCGCCCGGCGGTCAGTTCGTCCAGTCGCCCCGGAGCGCGTGGAGCAGCTCCAGCCGGCGGGCCGGGGTTGCGCCGAGCAGGTCGTCGAGCGACGCGAGCAGCCGCTCGACCATCGCGTACGTCGAGTCGATGGTGACGTACTTGTAGAGCCCGAGCCGGCCGAGCGGGACGAGGCCGGGCAGCTCGGCCGCCGCCGCCAGGTAGCGCGCGAAGCGCTCGTCCTCCCACCAGACCGGGTACATCGGCTCCCCGCCGCCGGCGATCTCGCGCAGGACGACGCGCGGCCCGTCGTGGGCGGGCCCGTGGTGGATGACGCCGAAGTCGGTCGTCCGGCAGACGGGCGTCGCCGCCCAGGGCGTGTAGAGCCATGCGAACGGGATCCCGTCCGGCGCGCGGCCGAGCCCGTCGGGGTCCTCGACGACCTCGGCCTCCGTGCGGTAGCCGCGCCACTCGAGCGCGCCGAAGCGGTGGCCGAGCAGGGCGTCGAGCGGCGCGGTCGCGACGACGAGGTCGGCCTCGAGTCGCCCGTCCGCGGTGACGACGGCGGGGCCGGGCTCCACGGCGAGCACCGGGGTCGCGTAGCGGACGTCGTGCCCCGCCAGCAGCTGGTCGAACAGCGGCTCGAACCCGCCGCGCGGGTAGTAGTGCGGCGCGACGCTCGGCAGGCGGAAGTCGCCCGTCTCGGCGATCCGGTCGAGCCGACGCAGCCGGCCCCAGTCGGCTGGCATCTCCTCGAGCCGGCGGCCCCAGAACTTCCGGTTGAAGCCCTCGAAGGCGAGCGCGGTGAGCGTCGGGCCGACCGTCGCCTCGAGGAACTCGCGCAGGTCGCGCGCGCCGGTAGGATCGGCGCCCGTGCGGACGTCCGCAAGCTCGCGCTCGACCGCCTCGCCGCAGGGCAGCGTGCGCAGGCTCGCCCGGTCGACCGGGAACGGCACGACCGGGTACTCCGGCAGGAGGCGTGTCCCCTGGTAGATCGCGCGCTCCTCGAGCTCCAGGAAGCGGCGGAGGAACGGCAGCGCGTCCGGCGTGCCGCGGAAGACGCTGACGACGCGCGGGCCGTACTCGTACGGGAGGCCCTCGGGCGTGCGCAGCGTGCGGAGCATCCCGCCGGGCCCCGGCGCCCGCTCGAGCACGACGACCTCGGCCCCGCAGCGCTCCCGGAGCACGTGCGCGGCGCACGCGCCGGCGAACCCCGCTCCGACCACGACCACGCGCATCGACCCTCCCCGGCGGAACCCCTGCGAAGGTGAGGATCCTACTCGTCGGCTCGCTCTCCTGGAACCCGGAGCGGGTGCTCTCGCTGGTCGAGCGCGGGCACGAGCTCTGGGCCGTCTGGACGCGCAGCATGGCCTGGGACCAGGGCCCGTACCCGGTCCTCGACGGCAACGTCCGGACGATCGCCGCGGCAGACGCGCCGCGCGTGATCCGGGAGGAGGGGATCGACGTCGTCTACAGCCTCTTCCAGGTCTACGACCGCCGGATCTGGGCGCCGCCGCGGGCCGGGGTCGAGCCCGGCGACGCCTGGACGGTGCTGCGCTTCCTGCTCGCCGAGCGGGCGCGCGGGTCGTTCGCGGCGCCGATCGTCCGCCACTGGGGCTTCGACGTCCACAACGTCGACCTCGAGGTCGCGCAGGCGCTCGACGGGCACGTGATCTGCAACGAGGAGAAGCACGTCTTCTGGCGCACGCCGGTCTCGCAGGGCGGCGCCGGCATCGACGTCGTCGGGGACTGCGAGGTGCTCACGTATCTCGACGGCGACCGGCCCAAGCTCGAGTTCATGCACGACCGCTTCGCGCCGCGCCTCTCCGACGAGGACGGGGAGCCGCACACGGTCTGCCTCGGCCGTCCGTTCGGGATCGACTACGTCGCGGCGGCCCGCGCGGGCATCCACGTCCACGTCTACGGCAACAGCTTCGACGAGGCCTGGAGCATGATCGTCCGCGACCTGTCGCCGCGCGTCGCCCGCCGCGAGCGGGCGCTGCTGCGCCGCTACCTGCACGTGCACCGCTCGCTCCAGACCGTCGGTGCGAGCAGGGCCGAGGTGTGGGCGGCGAAGGAGCGGTGGGTCGAGGAGTTCTCGCGCTACGACGCGGGCTGGTCCTACCTCGGGCGGCCCCTGCCCTGGCCCGACCTCGACGACCGCGGCGCGATCCCGAACCGGATCTCGACCTACGTCCTCAGCGGGCTCCCGATCGTCTCGGACGTGCGGCCCGGCTGCGTCCGCTACGAGGAGCCCCGGCGGCTCGGGATCGCCATCGACCTCGGCCCCGGCGGCTACCCGGGCCTGCGAGCCGCGCTCGACGAGGAGCTCCGGACCCGGGCGCGCAGCGAGCGCGCCCGGGCCGAGCGGGCCGCGTACTCGTTCGACGCCTCGATCGACACGCTGCTCGGAACGCTCGACCGCGCCCGGACGGCCTACCTCGCCGGCCCGCCCGAGGGGCGCCGGCCCGCGCCGGTCGGCCCGCCGCGGCTGACCTCGCTCGCGACGAGCCCGGGCGTCCGCGGCTTCCTCGCCGGCACGCGCAACCGGCTCGGCGAGCCCGGGCCGCTCGCCTGGCGCGTCGTCCTCGACGAGGCGTCCGAGGTCGTCCGGCGGCGCACGCGACCCCGGCACGCCAGGCGGCTGCAGCGGCTGCTGGGTGACGGCGCGTGACGATCGTCCTCGAGCGGTTCGCCGACCCGGCCCGGCGCTGCCCGCCCGGCTGGCCCGACGCGCGCGCCGAGGTGCGCGACCTGACCGCGAGCGGTCGGCGGCTCGGGCTGGCGGCCCGTCTCCCCGCCGCGCTCGTCGACTGGGCGCGCTGCGACCGGCGCGGCGAGCTCCTGCGCGCGTGCGTCGCGACGCGCGGCGCCCGGGCCGGCGCCCTCGTCCACGGGCCGGCGCTCTGGCGGGCGTCGCGGGCCGGCGCGCTCGACGGGGTCGCGTGCCGGACGGCGAAGGACTTCGGCCTCGTCGACGCGCTCGCCGCCCGGTCCGGCGGCCGCCCGAGCGAGCTGCTCGCGACGCGGACGAGCTACGTCGGCGAGTTCGCGTTCGAGCTGCTCGCCGTCGTCCCGTACGCGCACTGGCTGCACGAGCGGGGGCTGCTCGAGTCGACCGCGTCGACGGCCGACACGCGCTGCCTCTACTACTTCTCGCCGCACCACGAGGAGCTGCCGGGGCCGCGCCGCTACGTCCCCGTGACCGACCTGCCGATCGGCGTCGCGGGGTGGTGGCGCTATGACCGCAAGGCGTTCCCGCGCGAGCTCGACACGAGCCGCTGGTCGCCGCCGCCGTACCGCGACGTCTACCGGGACGGGCGGTTCGCGGGCGACCGGCCGCTCTGCGTCGTCGCGAACAAGGCGAGCGACGAGCGGTACCTCCACCGCGGCTTCTCGGTCAACGCGATCCCGACCGACGTGCTGCTGGCGCTCCTCGCCCGCCTGCGCACCCGCTACCGCGTCGTCTACGCCCGGCCGCGCGCGGCCGACATCGTGAACGACCACCAGGAGGTGCGCGAGCCGGGCGACCTCGAGGCGGTGAAGGCGGCGTATCCGGACGTGACGACGATCCAGGAGCTGGCCGCGGCGCACCCCGAGCTCGGCTTCAACGAGCTGCAGCTGCGCCTGCTCGCGAGCAGCCAGCGGTTCGTCTCCGTGCTCGGCGGCAGCTCGTACCTCGCGAGCTGGTTCGGCGGCGTGAACGTCGTCTACGCGCGGCACGGCTGGGAGGTGCGCTGCGGCGCGTACGAGCGCTGGTTCCACCGCTTCTCCGGCGCCCGCGTCGTCCGGGCGGGGAGCCCGCGCGCGCTGCTCGCGACCGTCGAGCGGGAGCTGCTCGCGCCCTGAGCGGGGCGCGCCGCCGCCCTCCGGGCGCGGCACAATCGGGGCATGGCGCGGCTCGCACGCGACGGGTGGCTGCCGACCCGGTGGCGCTCGCTCCGCTCGACCTGGCTGACGATCGCGCAGATGTCGGCGGCCGCCGGCCTCGCCTGGTTCCTCGCCCGGGACGTGCTCGGCCACGAGCGCGGCTACTTCGCGCCCATCGCCGCGGTCGTCGTCCTCGGCTTCGGGCCGGGAGGGCGGACGCGCCGGGCGGTCGAGCTGGCCGTCGGCGTCGCGCTCGGGATCGCGATCGGCGACCTCCTGATCGCGGGGATCGGCTCGGGCCCGTGGCAGCTGATGCTCGTCGTCGGGCTCGCCTCGTTCGTCGCGGTCTTCCTCGGCGCCGGCCCGATGCTCGCCTCGCAGGCGGCCGTCTCCGCCGCGCTCGTGGCGACCCTGACCGCGAGCACGGACACGCTCTCGCTCTCCCGCTTCGTCGACTCGCTCGTCGGCGGCGCCGTGGGCCTGGCCGTGCTCGTCGCCGTCCCTGGGAACCCGCTGAGGACGGTCCGCCGCGCGGCGGACGCCCTCCTGGCCGAGCTGGCCGGGACGCTCGACGACGTCGCCGACGCCCTCGCGCGCCAGGACCACGCCGCCGGGCGCGACGCGCTCGCACGGGCGCGCTCGCTCGACCCGCTCGTCGTCGACCTGCGTCAGTCGCTCGAGCTGGCCCGCGAGACGGTCCACCTCGCGCCGACGCGCTGGAAGGCGCGCAGCCCGATCGCGCGGATCCGCCTGGCTTCGACGCACGTCGAGTACGCCGTCCGCAACACGCGCGTGCTCGCGCGGGCCTCGTTGCGCGCGCTCGACCTGGAGCCGCGGATCGACGACGACGTCGTCGCGGCGGTGCTCGAGCTCGGCGTCGCCGTGCGGGCCCTGCAGGCGGAGATCGAGGACGGCGGTGACGGGCGCGCGGTCGGCGCGGCGGCGGTGCGCGCCGCCGGGCGCGCCTCGCTCGCGCGGGTCGACGGCGCGAGCCTCTCGATCAGCGTCCTCGTCGGGCAGGTGCGCTCGACCTCGGCCGACCTCCTGCGCGCGATCGGGCTCGACCGCGACGTCGCCGTCGACCTGATCCGGACCGCCGCCGACGAGCGGCCGCCGGTCGCGCCGTAGGCCGCCTACGCGAGGGCGAGCGCGGCGGGCTCGTCCGGGCGCGGCCGCCGGCGGACGAGCCCGGGCTCGAACCCCGCGGGCAGCTCGAGGTCGTGCGCCGCGAGGAGCGCCTCGTCGGCGAGCAGCGCGGGCGTGTCGCCGTCCGCGACGATGCGTCCGGCCGAGAGGACGAGGGAGCGCTCGCACAGCTCGGCCGCGAAGGGCAGGTCGTGCGTGACGACCAGCAGCGTCCGGTCGATCGCCGCGAGCACGTCGAGCAGCTCACGGCGGGCGCGCGGGTCGAGGCTCGCGGAGGGCTCGTCGAGGACGAGCAGCGCCGGGTCCATCGCGAGGACGGTCGCGATCGCGACCCGGCGACGCTCGCCCATCGAGAGCTGGTGCGGTGCGCGGTCGATCGCGTGGCCCATCCGCACGGCGTCGAGCGCCGCCGCGACCCGGCGCTCCACCTCGGCGCGCTCGAGCCGCATGTTCAGGGGGCCGAAGGCGACGTCCTCGCGCACGGTCGGCATGAACAGCTGGTCGTCCGGATCCTGGAAGACGAGCCCGACCCGCGCGCGCAGCTCGCGGAGGTTCCGGTCGGTGACCGGGAGCCCGGCGACCTCGAGCTGCCCCTCGCCGCGCAGGAGCCCGTTCAGGTGCAGGACGAACGTCGTCTTGCCCGCCCCGTTCGGGCCGAGCAGGGCGATCCGCTCGCCGTGCGCCACCTGCAGCGTCACGCCCGCCAGCGCGGCGTGCCCGTCCGGGTAGCGGTACACGACGTCGCGGGCGGCGATCGCGCAGCTCACGCGGCGACCTCGAGGCCGACGCGGACGGCGAGGAGCGCGGCGGCGAGCCCGCCCAGGAAGAGCGCGTCGGCGCGTCGGAAGGCGAGCGTCGAGAGCTGCGGCATCGTCCCGGCGTACCCGCGCGCGACCATGGCCAGGTAGACGCGCTCGCCGCGGCCGTAGCTGCGCAGGAAGAGCGCCGTGGCGACCCGGCCCACCGCCGCGGCCTGCAGCGCGTGGCGCGGGCGGTAGCCTCGCGCCTGCAGCGCGGCGCGCATGCGACGCACCTCGTCCGCGATCACGAACAGGTAGCGGTAGGTGAAGCCGGCGATCAGCGTGACGAGCCGCGGCACGCGCAGCGCCTCGAGCGCGCGCAGGACGTCCGGGAAGCTCGTCGTCGCCCCGAGCAGGACGGCGCTGATCGTCCCGAGCGTCGCCTTCGCGGCGACCCCGGCGAGCACCTCGAGGCCCTCCCGCGAGACGGTCAGCGGGCCGAGGCTCCAGGTCGTCCCGCCGTGCCGGAAGAACGGGACCAGCACCGCGACGAGCAGGACGAGCGGCAGCACCGCGCGCGAGCGGCGCCAGACGAGGCGCGGGCCGACGCCCGCGGCACGGGCGACGAGGCCGAGCGCGACCGCGCAGGCGAGCCAGACGGGCCAGAGGCGGACCGGCGTCGAGACGGCGACGACGGTCACGCCGACGAGGCCGAGGACCTTCGCGCGCGGGTCGAGCCGGTGGATCCGGCTGCCGGGCCGGCCGGCGACGCCGACCGGGTGGCTGCTGCAGCGTCCGCTCACGCCGCCCCGGCAGCGGTCGTCCGCTGGCGGCGCGCGCCGAGTCGCCTGGCGCTCGCCCCGATCCCGACGCCGACGAGCGCGACGCCGAGCGTCCCGACGAAGCCGGCGAGGCCGGTCGCGAGCCGCGGGTCGTCGATCCCGGGGAGCGCGTAGTCGGGGACGGGCGCGCCCTCCTGGATCGCGTGCAGCGTCCCGTCGTCGAGGAAGCCCTGCTCCTGGGCGACCTTCTCGAGCCCGTCGGGGGACGAGGAGGCGTAGGGCGAGACGCCCATCGCGAGCCCGACGGCGAGCGCCAGGGCGAGGACGAGGAAGACGCGCGTCGAGCGCCTCACGGCCGGGCCTCCTGCACGAGCACGGGCGCGGTCGCGGGCGCGACGGGCGCCGCCGGCGCGATGCGGGCGAAGCCCTTCACGGCGAGCAGGTCGGGGCGGGTCGCGAGCACGGCGCCGACGGCGGCGACCGTGACGACGGCCTCGCCGATCCCGATCAGGGCGTGGACGCCGAGCATCGCGGGCAGCACCGTCCCGAGCGGCACGGTGCCGGACGCGCCGAGCTCGATCGCGGTCGCGGTCGCACCGAGCATCACGGCGAGCCAGGTGCCGGCGGCCGTGACGGCGAGCAGCGCGGTCCGCGTGCGCGGCAGCACGCGGAAGGCGCTCCCCATCAGGAGCCCGACGACGAGGGCGCCGATCACGCCCATGTTGAGGACGTTCGCCCCGAGCGCCGTGATGCCGCCGTCGGCGAAGACGAACGCCTGCAGCGCGATCACGACCGCCATCACGACCGAGCCGACCCACGGCCCGAGCAGGATCGCCGCCAGCCCGGCGCCGAGGAAGTGCCCGCTCGTGCCCCCCGCGACCGGGAAGTTGAGCATCTGGGCGGCGAAGACGAACGCGCCGGTGACGCCGAGGAGCGGCACGCGGCGCTCGTCGAGCGTCGTGCTCGCGCGGCGCAGGCCGACCGCCACCACGACGGCGGCGACGGCCCCGGCGCCCGCCGCGACCCCGCCGTCGAGGAACCCGTCAGGGATGTGCATGGCCGTCCTCCCTTCCATGCCCGGCGTGCGCGGCGCACGCGGAGCAGCGTCCGACGATGGGGAAGTGCTGGAAGCTGGCCTCGTAGCCCGTCGCGGCACGGATCGCGTCCCTGGCCGCGTCGAGCACCGCCGGGGCGACGGTCGCCGTCGCCTGGCAGTCGGCGCAGACGAGGTACTCCCGCTCGCCGTGCCCGACGAGGCCGTACAGGCCCGGGCCGTGGCCGAGGTGGACGTGGCGCACCATCCCGAGCTCCTCGAGCGTGTCGAGGTTGCGGTAGACCGACGCGAGGTCGCAGCCGGGCAGTCGTCCCTCGACCGCCGCGCGGATCTCCTCGGCCGACTGCGGCCCGTCGGCCGCGAACAGGGCCTCGACGACGAGCCGGCGCGCGCCGGAGATCCGCATCCCGCTCGCGCGCAGGGCCGCGAGCGCCTCGTCGACGGTCTCGACGGGGAGTGCGGGAACGTTGCGGGTGACCGTCATCCGGGCCTCCGGTTCGGGGGCGACGCGCGTCGCAGGTGGTCGTCATTCGCCGTCGCGCTTCCTGCGGTTCGATCGCAGGTGGACCGGCGTGCGGAGACGTTGCTGCAAGGCGTTCGCAGGAAGACAGGCGTGACTCTAGGGCAGATAGGATCCCGGCGTGCCTCCGCTGGACGTGCTCGGGGACGTCGCGTTTCCGACCCGGCCCTTCGTCGGGCCCGGGCGCGTCCTGCTCGGCGCCGGGGCGTCCGGCTCGCTCGCGCAGGAGCTCGTCGCCGCCGGCGTCGACCCGTCCGCGGGATCCGTGATCGTCGTGCCCGACGCCGCGGTCGTCGCGCTCGGGCTCGCCGCGCCCGCGCTCGCGTCGCTCGAGGCCGCCGGCTTCGACGTCGTCTCCGGTCCGCCGGTCGAGGCCGAGCCGACGCCCGAGGTCGTGCGCGCGTTCCTGCCGGACCGCGCCGCGGCCCGCGTCGCCGCGGTCGTCGGGATCGGGGGCGGCAGCGCGATGGACGCGGCGAAGCTCGTCTCGGTCGCGATCGCGAACGAGATCGACCTGACGCAGGTCTTCCCGCCGGGGCTCGAGCTCCGGCCCGGCCCGCTCGTCGCGCTCGTGCCGACGACCGCCGGGACGGGCGCCGAGGCCACGGTCGTCGCGATGCTCTGGCACGAGGGCGCGAAGCGGATCTTCGTCCACCCGCACCTCGTCCCCGACGTCGCCGTGCTCGACCCCGACCTGCTCCGCGCGCTGCCCCCGCACGTGACCGCGGCGGGCGGGCTCGACGCGATCAGCCACGCGATGGAGTCGCTCCTCTCGACCTTCTCGACGCCGCTGACGCAGTGGGCGGCCGGGTCGGCGCTGCGCAACCTCGCGCGCTGGCTCCCCGTCGCCTACGACGAGGGAACGCCCGAGTCTCGCGCCGGGACGCTGCTCGGCGCCTACGAGGCAGGCCTGGCGCTGAACGCCGGCGTCGTCCTCGGGCACTCGCTCGCGTACACGATCGCGTCGCGCGCGCGGCTCGGCCACGGCGTCACGTGCGCGATGGCCCTCCCGTACTGCCTCGCGTACAACCGCACGGCCGCGGACGACCGCCTCGCCGCGATCGCCGCCGCCGTCGGGATCGAGGGCGGTGGCGAGGAGCTCGTCGGCTGGGTGGCCGACCTCGCCGCGCGCCTCGCGACCCCCGCCTCGCTCGCCGCCGTCGGGATCGGCGCCGGCGACCTGCCCGAGATGGCGCGCGAGTGCGTCGAGCTCTACCCCAGGCCCGGCAGCCCGATGCCGCTCGAGGCCGGTCGGATCGAGCGCGTGCTCGCGTGCTTCCTCGAGGGCGACGCCCGGGGCGCGTGGGCCGCGATGGCGTGAGCGCCGGCCCCGGCGACGAGGCGCGGCCGCTCGCCGGCGAGGTGGCCGTCGTCACGGGGACGAGCCGCGGGCTCGGCCGCGAGATCGCGCTCTCGCTCGAGCGCGCCGGCGCGACGATCGGCTCGCTCCAGCGCGGCGAGGGCGTCGGCGTCTCCCTCCCCGTCGACCTGACGGACGGGGAGGCGGCCGAGGCGGCCGTCGACGAGCTCGTCGCGCGGCTCGGACGGGTCGACGTCTGCGTCCACGCGGCGGGGATGGTGCACCGCGAGCCCGCGCTCGAGGTCTCACTCGCCGACTGGCGGCGCGTGCTCGACCTGAACCTGACGGCCGCCTTCGCGGTCACGCGCGCGGCGGCGCGGCACATGGTCGCCGCGGGGACGCGCGGGCGGATCGTCCACGTCGCCTCGATGCAGTCGTTCTTCGGCGGCCAGTGGGTCGCCTCGTACGCGGCCAGCAAGGGCGGGGTCGCGCAGCTCACGAAGGCGCAGTCGAACGAGTGGGCGCCGCTCGGGATCCGCGTGAACGCCGTCGCGCCCGGCTGGGTCCCGACCGAGCTGACGCGGGGCGTGCTCGAGGATCCCGTGCGCGGCCCCGAGATGGTCGGGCGGATTCCGCTCGGCCGGGTCGGCGCGCCGGAGGAGATCGGCGCCGCCGTGGTCTGGCTCGCATCGTCCGCGTCGAGCTACGTGACCGGCGCCGTGCTCGCGGTCGACGGCGGCTTCCTCGCCCGCTGACGGCCGCTACGGTCAGGGACGTGCCCGTCGCCACCGAGCTCCGCCGCGTCTCGGCCACGCGCTACGTCACGCCGCTGCGCGAGGGCGGCTCGCTGCCGGGGCTCGTCGAGGCCGACGACGACGGCCTCTACGTCGTCAAGTTCCGCGGTGCCGGCCAGGGCCCGCTCGCGCTCGTCGCCGAGGTGATCGGCGGCGAGCTCGCGCGCGCCCTCGACCTGCCGGTCCCGGAGCTCGTCGTCGTCGAGCTCGACCCGGCGCTCGGACGGGCCGAGCCGGACCCGGAGATCCAGGACCTGATCGCCGCGAGCCCGGGCGAGAACCTCGGCGTCGACTTCCTGCCCGGCTCGCTGCCGTACCTGCCCGCGGCCGGCACGCCCGTCGATCCCGACCTCGCCGCCGCTGTCGTCTGGCTCGACGCCCTGCTGACGAACGTCGACCGGACCGCGCGCAACCCGAACCTCCTGCTCTGGCACCGCCGCCTCTGGCTGATCGACCACGGTGCGGCGCTCTACCTACACCACGGCGGCCTGCGGCCCCAGGAGCACGCGCGGCGCCCGTTCCCGCAGGTCGCCGACCACGTGCTGCTCCCGGTCGCCGGCTCGATCCTCGGAGCGGACGATCGGCTCGCCCCGCTGGTCGACGACGCGCTGCTACGGGGGGTCGTCGGCCTGGTGCCGCCCGGCTGGCTGCCGGGCGGGGGCGACGCCTACGTCGAGTACCTGCGCCTGCGGCTCGAGGCGCCGCGCCGCTTCGCGGCCGAGGCCGAGGAGGCGCGCGCCCGTGCGTAGCCCGTTCTCGTACGCGATCGTCCGCCTCGTCCCGCGCGTAGAGCGAGGCGAGCGGTTCAACGTCGGCGTCGTGGTGTTCTGCCGCCAGCTCGACTTCCTCGCCGCTCGCGTCCTGCTCGACGAGGCGCGGCTCGCCGCGCTCGCGCCAGGGGTGGCCGCGGCGGACGTCCACCCGCACCTGGACGCGATCGTCCGCATCGCCGCCGGCGACCCGGGCGCCGGGCCGGTCGCCGCGCTGCCGCCGTCGGAGCGCTTCGGCTGGCTCGCAGCGCCGTCGAGCACGATGCTGCAGCCGTCGGAGGTGCACACGGGGCTCTGCGACGACCCGGAGGCGGCGCTCGACGCGCTCTTCGCGGACATGGTCGCGCCGGTCGTCGAGTAGCCTGGGCGTGATGGTGGACGGCGACAGGGTCCGCGACAGACGCGAACGGCTCTTCGACGACCTCGCCCGGGGGCTCGCGAGCGAGCTGCCGCGTCGCCGCGTGCTGCTCCTCGCGCTCGGCGCGGTGGTCGGCGCCTCGCTCCCGGGACGGGCGCTCGCCGGGACGCGGCGGCCGCAGCGGATCGAGTGCGGCGCACCGTACACCGAGTGCGGTGCGCTGAGCCCGCTCGTCGTCCCCGGCTGCTGCGGCCCCGACTCGATCTGCTGCCAGTTCGACTACGACTTCCACTGCTGCGACCCGAAGCGCCACCGCTGCGGCCAGAACCGCATCGGCGCCGAGTACTGCGACTGCCTCTATCCGTGCGGCGACCCCCGGAACTGCTGCTATCCGAACGACGACTGCGTCGACGGCCGGCTGTGCAAGGAGAAGTGCCCGAAGGGGAGCGTCCGCTGCGGCGAGTACCACGACTGCTGTCCCGTCGGCGCGCGCTGCGTCAAGGGCGAGTGCGCCTGCCCTGACACGCGAGACCCGTGCAAGGGGGTCTGCTGCAAGAAGGGGGAGGAGTGCATCCGCGGCGTGTGCAAGCCCTACTGCGAGAACGAGACGGCCCGCGGCGCGTCGCGCGTGTACGACCCGGCGACGCAGTGCTGCACGGAGTACGGGATCGAGCCGAAGTACCCGATCCGCTACTTCGAGCGCTGCCGCAAGACGCGTGTCCCGCGCGAGGGCTACGTGCCCGAGGCGAACGGGTGCGGGCCGAAGGGCGGGCCGAAGTTCCCCGACAAGGTCGGCAGGGCCGACTTCCGCCCGGCGTGCGACGCGCACGACATCTGCTACGGGACGTGCCGGAGCGACCGGGATGCATGCGACGCGCAGTTCGCCAGGCAGCTCAAGCGGGCGTGTCAGCGCGCGTACCCGAAGGGCAAGAAGCGGCAGGCCTGCCTGGCGCGCGCCAAAGACTACGTCGACGGGGTGACCGCGCTCGGCTCGATCGCGTACGACGCGGCGCAGTCGGAGGCGTGCCAGTGCTGCCCGTGACGGCGCGGTAGCGGCGCCTCGTGCGTCGGGTGCGGTCGCAGCCGTCCGCCCCGGCCCCGTCCTCGGTGCCGATTCGCGCGCGAGGCGTGCCGATTCCCGCGCAGGGCCTCGCGCACGCGTCTACCAGGTGGGATCGTGGAACCCCACCCAGGGCGGGGGCACGCTCCGGGGCCGGCCGGAGCGGCCACGTCCCGGTCGGACGTGTCCCGGGCGGACGGTCGACCTCGCCCGGCGGGACCGCCTAGGATCCGGCACCCGCTCGCCCGCCACGACCACCAGGAGGAGCGATGGCCCGTCTCGGCGTCGTCCTGCCCGCCCAGGATCCGAACCTCAGCGCCCGCGACCTCGTCGAGCTCGCGCACCGGATCGAGGCCGCCGGCTACACCTCGGTCTACCTGCCCGAGGCCTGGTGCTGGGACGCCCTCGCGGTCCTCTCCGGGATCGCCATGGCGACCGAGCGCGTGGAGATCGGCACCGCGATCGTCACCCTGCCGGTGCGGACGCCCGCGCTGACCGCCATGGGCGCGCTCACCGTGGACTCCCTCTCGAACGGCCGCCACGTGCTCGGGCTCGGCACCGGGCACCGCCGGCTCGTCGAGACGTGGCACGGGCTCGAGTTCGAGCCGCGCCTGCAGCGGATGCGCGAGTACGTCGAGATCGTGCGCGGCATCGTCGCCCGCGAGGACATGCACTACGAGGGACGCTACTACCGCTGCGTCGACGGCCGCCTCGACGTCGAGCCGCTCCGCCGGCGCATCCCGATCTACGTCGCCGCGCTCGGGCTCGAGACGATGAAGCTCGCCGGCGAGATCGCCGACGGCCTGCTCCCGTACTACGCGACGCCCGACTACGTCGTCCGCTGCGTCGAGGCCGTGGCCGAGGGCGCGCGGCGGGCCGGGCGCGACCCCGCCGACGTCGAGATCGCGCTGATGGTCCCGACCTGGGTGACCGACGAGCCGGCCGCCGCGCGCGAGGTCGCCCGGTCACAGATCGCGTGGTACAACAACTTCGAGTTCTACAACCGCATGTTCCGCGCGGCCGGGTTCGTCGAGGAGGCCGACGCGCTGCGGGACGCCTGGGCGCGCGTGAACGCGGACCCGGAGCTGAGGGACCGCTGGGGCGAGAGCCGCGACCTCGAGGGAAGCGACGCGGGGACGGCCGCCCTCGTCTCGGACGCGATGGTCGACTCGATCTTCGCGATCGGCTCCGCCGAGGAGTGCCGCGCGCAGATCGAGTCCTCGCGCGCCCTCGACGTCGGCCAGCCGCTGATCTTCCCGCAGGGCCAGTACACCTCGCGGGAGGAGGCGCTCGCTGGCTTCGGGCGGACGATCGACGCGATCGCGCCGGCCTAGCGGCGCGGCTCAGCCGGTCGCGCGCGCGACCGGCGCGGTAGGCCTGCGGGCCGACGCCGGCACCCGCTGCGGGCGCCGTCGGGACGACGGTCGCGTACACCGTGCCGCGCAACAGTCCCTCGCCCGCCTGTCGTCCGACGCCGTCGGCGCGGCGGAGGCCTGGCGGCGCGACGTCCGCGAGTGGACTGCCGCCAACCACGTACGGGCCGCGACCGCGCTCGCGGCCGCGGCCCTCCTCGTGGGCTGACGGCCCCTAGCCGGGGAGGAGCGGCGCCTGCCAGGCCGGGCGGGGCGGGGCCTCGCCGCGGGCGAGCCGCGCGCGCCACTCCTCGTCCGTCAGCCGCTCGCCCGGCGGGGTCGTCGTCTCGTAGAACGAGTAGACGCCCCCGACCGCGACCTGGAACGCCCCCTCGTCGTCGGGCACGAGGACGTAGATCCGGTCGACCCTGCCGGTTCCGAGCTCGAGGATCCCGTCCGGGCCGCTGGCGACGTCGGCGACGATCGCCGCGTCCTGGTCGGCCTCCGTGTCGCCGTTCGCGGAGATGTCGGCCGTCCGCCAGAACCACGCCTCGAGCTCCTCGCCGACGTAGGTCAGGCGGTCGTTGTCGTCCTTCGCGATCGGCCGTCCGGCGAGCTCGTCCCGGGCGATCCGCTGCCAGGAGCCGAGCAGCCCGGAGAGGTCGTCGAGCAGCCCCTGGCGCTCCTCGTCCAGGAGGCCGCGCTCGGCGAGGCCGCCGCGGAGCAGGTCGACGGCGGCGGCGAGCCGGCCGAACGCCACCGGCTCGGGCTCGACCCAGTTCCGCCGCGGCGGGATCCGGTCGTCGCCGCCCTCTGCGACCGCCTGCTTCGCGTAGAGGATCGTGTCGTGCTTCAGCTCGGCGTACGAGCCCAGCCCCGCCTGGAGCGACTTCGCCGCCCAGGCGTCCGTGCGCATGAAGTCGGGGTAGGCGGCGCCGTAGCGGCCGAACAGCGGCTGGAGCGCGGCGAGCCAGGCGTCGTAGACGGTGCCGCCCCAGTCGGCGTCGGCGCGGTCGGCGATCCCCTCGCGCAGGCGGTCGAGCTGCTCGTCGTAGCCCTCGTAGTCGGTCGCGCCCGCCTGCTCGAGCGCCGCGAGCGCGACGTCCGAGCCGAAGGCGGCGGCCAGGTCGAGCGCCGAGGGGAGGGTTCGCGGCTTCTCGGGGGTGCCGACGTTCGGGTAGATCAGCTGGTCGAGCACGTACGAGTCGACGACGAACCGCGTGCCCATCGTGCGCACCGCCGCGCGGTCGGGGCTGATCCGGACGGGGCGCGCGGTGGTGAGCGCCTGCGCGACGGCCTCGACGGCCGCGTCGTCGGCGAGCGCGACCGGGTCGTCCGCGGCCGCCGGGACGGCCGCCTCGACCGCGTCGGCGAGCTCTGCCGGCGTGTAGTCGTCCGACAGGCCGACGAGGAACGCGGTCGGCTCGTAGATCGACCGCCAGAGCACGAGCAGGCTCGGGTCGGAGCGCAGCGCGCGGGCGAGCAGGATGCCGGTGCGCAGCGGCGCGACGTCGGCGCAGTCGGTCGTCCCGGGCAGGCAGAAGGCGAGCTGGCCGAGCACGGACATCGCGGTGAAGTAGCGGGTCAGGTCGGCGGTGCGCGTGTAGTGCCCGCGCGGCGTCATCAGCGAGTAGTCGATCGGCGTCCCGAGCAGGGGCGAGGTCTCCGTCCCTCCGTGCGCCTGCACGAGCGTGAGCTCCTGCGCGGCGAGCGGCGAGAGCTCGACCTCCTGCCCCAGCGCGGCGGCCGCGACCTGCGCGATCCCCTCGGCCTGCGCCGCCGCGTCCCCGAGCGGCGTCGAGGCGAGCTCGGCCCGCTGCGCCGACGTTGCCGCGACCAGGCCGCGGGTCAGGTCCTCGAGCTTCGGCAGCAGCGCCTCCTGCTCGAGGTCGCGCAGCACCTTGTCGAAGACGCGATGCCACGTGTGGTACGCCGCGTCGGTCGTGACGAAAACGGGCCAGCCCTCGTAGACGTCGCCCTGGTAGGCGTAGTGGAAGAGCTGCAGGTCGGAGGGGACGACGACGAAGCCCTGCCGCGTCAGCGTCGTGGTCGCGCCGGCCTCGCGGAGGGCCTTGCGGACGACCTGGACGACCGAGACGCCCTCGAGCGAGGTCGGCGTCGCCGGGCCGGCGTAGGCGGGCGTCTCCGGGTCGGCGAGCGGGACCGGCGCGTACGTCGCGAAGCTCGTCGTCGCGGCGGGCAGCTCGAGCGCGGCCGGCGCGGGCGCGGGCTCCGACGCCGTCGGGGGCGGCTCGACCGGCTGGCTCTCGGTCTGCGTCGGCTCGACGGGCTCGGGCGCGGGCTCGGGAGCAGGCGCAGGCGCGGGCCCAGGCGCGGGCGCAGGCGCCGGCTCGGGGGCCGGGGCAGGCGTCGGCTCGGCCGTCGTCGCCTGCTCGCCGCCGGACGAGCAGCCGGCGGCGAGCGCGACGGCGAGGGCCGCGAGCGGGATCAGCCAGCGCGTGGTCATGCGGGGCTCCTTTCGAGGACGAGCGGGTCGCGTGCGCCGTCGCCGTCGACGTCCGCGCAGGCGGGCGCCCCGGGGCCGGGCAGGTCGGGGAGGGTGAGGAAGCCGAAGCCGCCCCAGCGCCAGGCGCCGGTGCGGACGACGGCGTCGTCGTCGAGCGTCGAGTAGCCGACGGCGATCGCGCCGTCGCAGGCGGCCAGGCGGGCGACCGGGTCGACGAGCGTGCCGGCGACCCAGCGGGAGGCGAGCGGCCCGGTACGGTAGACGCCGACGTGCGCGGTGCGCCCCTCCGCGTCGACGCGCCGGTCGAGCGGCACGAGCTCGCGCTCGACGCGGGCGCTGGCCGGCCGACGGAACGCGACGACGAGGTCGTCGGCCCCGTCGGCGTCCGCGTCCCCGCGCGAGGCGGCGACGACGTCGCCCGGGAAGTCGGCCGGCGCGTCGGCGGCGGAGGGCGCCGCCTCGACCGGGCGCGCGAGCGTCCACCAGCCGTCGTCCAGCAGGGCGGCATCGCCCGCAGGCGGCCGCCAGCCGACGAACGAGACGGGGCCGTCGGCGTGGTCCGTGTCACCGACCCGGTAGGCGCGCACGCCGTCCCGGCCGGCGACGACCTCGAGCAGCACGCCCTGGCGCGTGCCCGGCGCGTGCTGGTCGAAGACGAGGTTGCCGAGGCTCGTCGCGACGACGGTCGGGCGGCCGTCCCCGTCCGGGTCGACGACGGCCAGCGGCTGGACGACGTGCGGCCCGGCCGCCCAGACGACGTCGACGCCCCAGCCCGCGAGCAGGCCGGCGAGGCGTGTCGTGTAGGGGTCGACGACGGGGACGTGCTCGGCGCCGCCGTGGAGGCCGACGACGACGACGTCCGCGAGCTCCCGGGCGCGCGCGACGGCGTCGCGCGCCTCGGCCTCGTCCCACGCGGCGACGCCCGCGCTCGTCGGCCCCGCCGTGGGCCCCTGCCCGGTCGCGTCGAACGCGAGCAGCGCGACCCGGACGCCGTTCGCCTCGACGACGCGCGGGGCGAGGGCCCGGCCGCGGTCGCGCCGCCGCCCACGCCGACCAGGCCGGCCGCCGCGAGCGCGGCGAGCGAGTCGCCGACGGTCGCCGGCCCCGCGTCGCCCGCGTGGTTGTTCGCGACGGCCATCGCGTCGAAGCCCGCGTCGGCGAGCAGGTGCGCCGCCCCGGGATCGGCCTCGAGCGCGTTCGGCCCGGCGCCGGGATCGTGCGCGCGCGTCGTCAGCGGCGACTCGAGGTTCGCGAGCGCGACGTCCGCCGCGGCGACCTGCGGGCGGATGCCGACGAGGACCGACCCGGGCGCGAGCCGGGCGACGCCACGGCCGAGCATCGCGTCCCCGGCGAGGAGGATCCGCACCGCGCCGGCGGGCCCGGCCGGCCCGGACGCGGGCCTTGACGGCGAGCCGCCGCAGGCCGCGAGCAGGAGCGCCGCGACCGCTCCCACGAGGAGCGTGGAGCGCACGCCACCCACAGTAGGCGATCCGGGCTCGCGTTCCGGGCCCGCCCGGGAGGGCGCGGGGCCCTGACGCGGTGTTTCGGCGCTCCCGTGCACGGCAAGAGGTCAGCGACGCACGACCGGCAGGCGAGCAGGGGAGGTGGAGGCATGCGGACGACGGGATCCCGGTCGAGCCGCGCGGCGCTCGCCGCGGCGCTCCTCGCCCTCGCGGCGGGGTGCGGGGGCGACGAGACCGACGAGTCGACCGGTGCCGCAGGGACCGCGACGAGCGCGGCCGCCGGGGCCGGCCCGGACGCGACGACGCCGTCGCCCGGGGCGAGCGGACCCACGACCGGAGCGGCCGAGCCGAGCGCGGCACCCGCCACGGGAACGGTGGGCGAGGCGCCGGTCGTCGAGGCGATCGTCCGCGACCCGGGGGCGCATCTCGGCGAGACCGTGACGATACGCAGCGAGGTGTCGAACCCGATCGACCACAACGTCTGGGAGATGGCCTCCGACCGGATCTTCGTCATCAGCGCCAGGCCGCTCGAGCCGGCCGCGCGCCAGGGCGAGACGCTCGTCGTGAGGGGGAAGGTCAGGCCGTTCGACAAGCAGACGATCCAGCAGGACCTGGGCCTCCCGATCCGCGACGAGTTCTTCACCGACCCGACGCTGACGGACGACACCGTGATCGTCGCCGAGTCCATCGAGCGGCCTCGGCTGGATGCGATCACGACCCCATCCACACCCCATCGCCAACGGGCGCCTAACCGCACGGGGAACGAGAAAGGCCCCGTTTCCGGGGCCTTCCAGGACGGGAGCGACGGGACTCGAACCCGCGACCTCCGGCGTGACAGGCCGGCGTTCTAACCAACTGAACTACGCCCCCTGGGGCGCGGGCATTCTACCAACGTCCTCGAGGCCCGACGGGAGGTGCGATGGCGACGTTCGTGCTCGTCCACGGCGCGTGGCACGGCGGCTGGTGCTGGCGGCGCGTGCTGCCGCTGCTGCGGGCCGCCGGCCACGAGGCCCACGCGCCCACGCTGACCGGCCTCGGCGACCGCGCGCACCTCCTGACGCGCGACGTCGGCGTCGAGACCTGGGTGGACGACCTGTGCGCGACGCTCGTCGCCGAGGACGTCCGGGACGCCGTCCTCGTGGGGCACAGCTTCGCCGGCCTGCTCGTCCTCGCCGTCGCCGAGCGGCTGCCCGGGCGGATCGCGCAGCTCGTCTTCCTCGACGCGCACACGCCGGAGGACGGCGAGTCGCCCGTCGACGAGGCCCCGGCGCTCGGGCCGCTCGTCCGCGCCGCCGCGGCCGAGCACGGCGACGGATGGCTCGTCCCGCCGTGGCAGGCCGCGGCGCTCGGGATCGACGACCCGGCGGACGCGGCATGGGTCGACGCGCGCCTGACGCCCTTTCCGCTCGCCGCCTTCGAGCACCGCGTCGCGCTGTCGAGCGAGATCGCGCGGGCGATCCCGCGGACGTACGTCTGGTGCACGCGGTCGCTGTTCGGGCCGATCGCCGAGCAGGCCCGCGCGGACGGCTGGCCCGTGCTCGAGCTCGACGCCGGGCACGACGCGATGGTCACCGCGCCGGATGCGCTCGCGGGCCTCCTCCGTCGGCTGGTGGAGTAGACTCCGGCCGATGGCGACGACCCGCAAGCGCACGTCGAAGAAGGCCGAGCCGCGCATCTCGTGGCTGCCGATCCCGGCGGAGAAGGACCTGCCGGACGACGTCCGCGGCCTCTTCGAGCGGGCGCGCGAGAAGCTCGGGCTCGTCCCGAACGTCTTCCGCTGCTACTCGTTCCGCCCGACGCACTTCATGAAGTGGCGCGCGCTCTACGACGAGCTGCTGCGCGGCGAGTCCGGCCTGACGCCGGCGCAGCGCGAGACGATCGCGGTGGTCGTCTCGGCGCAGAACCGCTGCTACTACTGACTCACCAGCCACGCGGCCGCGTTGCGGCAGCTGACCGGTGACCCCATCCTCGTCGACCAGCTGATGGCGAACTACCGTCACGCACGCATCGACGAGCGGGAGAAGCGGATGCTCGACTTCGTGGTCAAGGTCACGATCGAGTCGCACGCCTGCTCGGAGGCCGACCTCGACGTCCTGCGCAGGGACGGCTGGACGGAGGAGGACGTGATGGACATCGTCCAGGTCGCGGCGATGTTCAACTACACCAACCGCATCGCGAACGCGTGCGGCTGGGTGCCGAACGAGGAGTACCACTCGTTCGCACGCTGAGCGCCGCGCCGGCCGGGTGAGCCGCGCGCCGCTCCGTCCCCTGAAGGGGGGAGCTTTCTCAAGGAATCCTCTGGGGCGCCGACTACCGGTGCAGGATGCTGAACCCCCTTCGCCCAGACAGCCAGCGCGCGAACGGATGGATCCGCTACGTCGTGCCCTTCCGGGAGCCCGGGACGGACACGACGCTGCCGATCGACGTCTACTCGCCGGACGGCGACCCGAAGCGGGCGGCGGTGTGCGCGACGGTGATCGCCTACCTCTGGCACGCCGGAGCGGGACGGTGACCTGGGTGCTCGGGATCGGCGTGATCGCGGCCTTCGTCGGCGTCCTGTCGGCCATCTCGACCGACATCGGCGAGATCCGCCGCGCGGCCAAGGCCGGCGAGAGCCCGCGCCGCGCGAGCGACCGGGGCGACCGGCCGCCGCTGCGGCTCGTCCATCCGGCGCCCGGCGCGCGCGTGATCGCGTTCCCGCCGCGGCCCGAGCCGACGGACGACGCCCGCTCTACCCCGAAGCGGCCTAGCCTCCGCTCGTCGGCCTCGTCGGCCTCGTCGGCCTCGTCGGCCTCGTCGGCCTCGTCGGCCTCGTCGGCCTCGTCGGCCTCGTCGGCCTCGTCGGCCGAGCCCACGATTGCAGCCATGCCCGAGCCGGGCCTGGCCTTGCGCACGTCGGACGCTCGACACGATCGCGCTCCCTGGCCGGAACGGCCGGGGGCGGCGCCCTCGTGCGCCGCGCCGCGTGGGGGTCGGGGGGCCCACCCGGGTGGGGGAACCACGCGCCTCCGGCGCTGAGCCTACCGTGGAAATCCGCGCGGATGTGACACCGGACCGTGCCGATTCGCGCACGAGGCGTGCCGATCGCTCCACAGCCCCTCGGCCTGGCGGGGCGCCGTGCCCCACGGGCCCGGCCCGGCCGGCGTCCCTCGGGCCCCCGCCCGGGTCCGTCGGGCGCAGTGGGCCGCGTCTCGAGCCGTGCCGGCCGCCGGGACCCGGCGCGCTCGCCCAGGGGACGCCTGCGCCGGCGTTGCGGTCGTGCGCTGGCCCCGGGGCTGCGGTGCCGCGCAGCGCCCCGGGGCCTGGCCCGTGGCGCGGCTTCCCGGGCGGCACTGCGCGAGCCGCGGCGCTCGCCGGAGCGGCCCCGACAGCGACGCGTCGACCAGGGGTTCCGTCCCGCTCGCGGCCGTGCCGGCCCGGCAGCGCGCGCCCGTCGACCCGGCGCGCTGTCCGCCCGGCCGACGGAGCGGCCCACCGATCGCCCCGCCAGCGCGGGCGCGTCCGCGCCCGCCCGACGGGTCTCCGCACGGCACGGCGTCTCGGCCGACCTCACGGCGCGTCCTCCCGGAACGAGGACGGGCCGGCAGCTGCCGGCCCGTCTCGGTCGTCGTGAGGCGCGCGTCAGGCGACGAGGTCGACCTGCTGCAGCAGGCCGGCCGTGCCGTTCTCGTTCAGGTAGACGCCCGACGAGCGCACGAGGCCGTCGAGCTGGCCGTCGGCGCCGGTGAGGCCGAAGCCAGTGCCGACCCGGCCGGTGAACAGGGCGCCGACGCCGGCGGCGCGCAGCGTCTGGAAGGCGTCGACGCCGCCCGCGTCCTTCGTCCACACGCCGAGCTTGTCCCAGGCGGCGTCGCCCTCGTCGACCCAGCCGTTGCCGTCGTCGTCGAGGGCCGCCAGCTCGGCGAAGCCGTCGCCGGTCTGCGGGCCGAACAGCTCGCTGCCGTCGTCGACGGCGCCGTTGCCATTGCGGTCGAACACGAGGAAGCCGCTGCCGGGCGTCGTGAACGCCATCTGCTCGTCGGCAGCCCCGTTCGCGTCCAGGTCGAACTGGAAGCGCACGTCCGTCAGCTGGGCCGCGGTGCCGTCGAAGTTGACGACGAGCGGGTCCTTGGGCCGGACCGCGTTGCCGAGCCGGACCTCGCTGTCGCTCACGGTGAGCTCCTCGCGCGTCATCTGGAGCGAGAGCGAGAAGTCGATCTCCTTGCCGTCCGCCGTCCTGACGGTGCCCTGTGCCTCGAACGTCGTCTGCTCGTAGCTGTAGCGAACCTCCTGGTGGCGCGCCACGGCGCCCCAGCCCGGGTCCCCGCGGCGACCCTGCGCCGCAACGGCGGCCTGCGCCGCAGCCGCGTCGGCGGCCGGCTTCATGTCCTCGGCGCTGAGCAGGTCGATCTTCCGCCCGGTCAGCCGCTCGAGGATGAGCTGGACGACGCGGAGCTTCGGATCGGCCGTCTCGGAGGCCACCTCGCTCGCCGCGTCGGCCTGGCCGGCGGCGAGCGCGTCCAGCGCGTCCTGGGCCGCCTTCGACAGCTCGAGGATGACGTCCTCGAGGCCGCCGCGATGGCGGTGGTGATGGTGTCCGGCGCGCTCGGCGCCGTCGCGTCGCCCGGCGCGGTCGGGCTCGTCGCCCTTCCATGCGCGAACGGAGTCGCGCACGCCGTGGTACTGGGTTGCGAGCTGCGTGCTCGCGAGCGTCACGTCGGAGGCCTGGATCCTCATGGTTCCCCTTGCCACGTCCCTGTGGTCGGCCGGCGCCCCTACCGGCGGGCGCTTGCAGGGGTAGTCGGCCGGCGCGAGATGCCCTGCACCCCCCGAACGAGGCAGGTCCCGGGCGGCATCCCCCGCGCGCCGCCGCCTAGAATCCCGGGGTGGTCGACCTTCGCTCGGACACGCTGACCCAGCCCACGCCCGGGATGCGCCGCGCGATCGCCGAGGCGGTCGTCGGGGACGAGCAGAAGCGCGAGGACCCGACCGTTCGTGCCCTCGAGGAGCGCGCCGCCGCGCTGCTCGGCAAGCCGGGCGCCGTGTTCCTGCCGACGGCGACGATGGCGAACCAGATCGCGCTCAGGCTGTTGACGCGGCCGGGCGACGAGGCGATCGGGGAGGCCCAGTGCCACGTGTTCCGCTACGAGGGCGGCGGGCCGGCAGCCCACTCGGGGCTCTCGATGCGGCCGATCGCCGGGACGCGTGGGATCTTCGGCCCGGACGACGTCCGTGCCGTTCTCAACTCCGCGGATCCGCACTTCGCGCGCACGCGCCTGGTCTGCATCGAGAACACGCACAACGGCGGCGGCGGGAAGATCTGGCCGCTCGACGTCTTCCGGGCGGTCGTCGCCGAGGCGCGGGCGCACGGGCTCGCCGTCCACCTCGACGGCGCGCGGCTGCTGAACGCCGCGGTCGCCGCGGGCGTCCCGGCAGCGGCCTGGGGCAGCGAGGTGGACACCGTGACGCTCTGCCTCTCGAAGGGCCTCGGCTGCCCGCTCGGCGCCGTGCTCGCGGGGTCGGAGGAGGCGATCGCCGAGGCGTGGCGGCTCAAGCACCTGTTCGGCGGGGCGATGCGGCAGGCGGGGATCGTCGCCGCCGCGGGCGTCTACGCGCTCGAGCACCACGTCGAGCGGCTCGCCGACGACCACGCGAACGCGCTCCGCCTCGCCGAGGGGCTCGCCGAGGGCGGGCTGCCGATCGACGTCGCCGGCGTCGAGACGAACTTCGTCCAGGTCGACTGCACCGCGCTCGGGCTGACGCGCGAGGAGGCGGCGGCGCGCCTGCAGGCCGAAGGCGTCCTGCTCTCGAACTCGGCCGCGCCGGGCGTCCTGCGCGCGCTGACGCACCACGACGTCGACGCCGATGCCGTCGAGCGCGCGATCGCCGGCGCCCTGCGTGCGCTCGCGCCCGCGGCGACCGCCGCCTGACGTGCCCGGGAGGCCCGAGGCGCGCGGCCTCGTGCGCGCCGTCGTCGTGCGGGACGGGCACGTCCTGCTGGTGCAGCGCAGCGCCGACGAGGATCTCTTTCCGAACGTGTGGCAGTGCCCGGCCGGCGGTCAGGAGGCCGGCGAGTCGGTCGAGGAGACGCTCGCGCGCGAGCTGCTCGAGGAGACGGGGCTGGCACTCGCGTCGGCGCGGCGGATCGGCTCGGACCTGACCTTCCTCGACCGCAACGGCGGCATCGAGTGGTGGGAGCCCCACAACTTCCTCGTCGAGGTCGGGCCGGGCGACGTGCGCCTCAGCCACGAGCACCAGGCGTTCGCCTGGCTTCCGCTCGCCGTCGCCGACCGCCATCCCGGCCTCTCGGCCGAGGGGCAGGCGGCGATCCGCCAGGCGCGGCGCACGCTGTAGCGCGCAGCGTTCCGCGCCCCGCGTGTGCGAGGATGCGGCCGGTCGATGGGTAGCGGCAAGGCAGGGCGCGGCAACGAGGTGGTGGCGGCCGCATTCCTCACGGTCTCCGTGTTCTTCTGGGGAACGGCCTTCCGGGCGACCCTGATCGGCGCCGACCACACGTCGACCTGGGTCTTCAACGCGCTGCGCGCGGTGCCGGCCACGATCTTCCTCGCGCTCGTCGCCGTCGTCCTTCGCTCGCGGCTGCCGCGCGGGCGGACGATGTGGACGTGGACTGCGGTCAGCGGCGTCCTGATGGTCACGCTGGCGCTCGCGGGCCTCTCCGAGAGCGCCGTCCGCGCGGGCGCCGGCAACGCGGCCGTGCTCGCGAACACGTCGCCCTTCTTCGTGCTCGTGCTCGGACGGCTGTTCCTCGGCGAGCGCGTCTCGTGGATCGGGCCAGCGGGCCTCGCCGTCGGCTTCGCCGGGATCGTGACGATGGTGTGGCCCCAGCTCGGCGGCGGCGAGTCGGGCGACCTCGTCCTCGGGCTCGCGGTCGCGCTGCTCTCGGCGGCCGGCTGGGGCATCGGGACGCTGATGGTGAAGCGGATGGCCGAGCGCGACCCCGAGCTCGACCTGGTCGGGCTGAGCGTCGGCCAGTACCTGATCGGCGCGCCCGTGCTGGTCGTGCTCGGCCTCGCGATCTCGGGCACGGGGGGGACGGACTGGGGCTCGATCGACCTGTGGGGCGCCGTGCTGTGGGTCGCGATCGGCGCCTCTGCGCTCGGCCAGCTGCTCTTCTTCGCCGGGCTGAAACGGATCTCGGCGAGCAAGGCGTCCGCCTGGGGCTTCCTCTCGCCCGTGGTGGCCGTGCTCGTCGAGACGGCCCGCGGTGACGCGCCGACGGCGATCGTCCTCGTCGGGATGGTCCTCGTGATCGTCGGCGTCGCGGTCGTGAACGCCGCGCCGGTCCGCGAGGTCGCGCCCGCGCCCGCCCCGGCGCCCGCCGGCGACTGATCGTCCGTCCGCGCGGTCCGGCACGGCTGCGCCGCGCGCGCCGGGCCGCCCCGATCCGCTCGGGCCCGGCTGCCCTGAGCTGGGCCGCCCCCGCGGCGTCGCGTCGCGTCGCGCGCTGCGGCCGCGCGCCGCACTCGCCGGACCCGGTGGCGCTCCGGCCGCACCCCTGTCCGGAACGGTCATGTCCCCGGGACTCCCACCCTGGGTGGGGGAACCACGCGCCTCCGGCGCAGAGCCTATCGCCGAAATCGCGACGTGTCAGTCACGCGAGCGTGCCGATGGCGTGCCGATCGCTCCACACCCGTCCGGGGCGCACGGGGGGCTGCCGCGGGCGAACGGCCTCCCGGTCCGGGGCCGGCGCTACTCGACGACGACGCCGGTCAGGTCCTCGGCCGGCTCGGGGAGCCTGGGGTCGAGGCCCTTCAGGGTGTCGACGAGCAGGTGCGAGACGACCACGTCGCGCACCCACTTGCGGTCAGCCGGTACGACGTGCCACGGCGCCCACTCCGTGGACGTCTCGGAGATCGCCTCCTCGTACGCGGCCTGGTAGTCGTCCCAGCGCTTGCGGTCGTCGAGGTCGCCCAGGCGGAACTTCCAGCGCTTCTCGGGATCGTCGAGGCGCGCCTGGAGCCGCTCGCGCTGCTCCTCCTTGGAGATGTGGAGGAAGATCTTGACGATCGCGGTCCCCTCCTCGGCCAGCGTCCGCTCGAACTCGCGGATGTGGCGGAAGCGGCGCCGCCACGTCGCCTCGGGGACGAGCTCGTGGACGCGGACGACGGCGACGTCCTCGTAGTGCGACCGGTTGAAGATGCCGATCTCGCCCCGCGCGGGGCAGACGGCGTGGACGCGCCAGAGGTAGTCGTGGTCGAGCTCGGTCGGCGTCGGCGCCTTGAAGGACGCGACCCGGCAGCCCTGCGGGTTCAGGCCGGTGAAGATGCGGCGGATCGTCCCGTCCTTGCCCGCCGCGTCCATGCCCTGGAGGACGACGAGGACGGCGCGGGTGGACTCGGCCCAGAGGCGGTTCTGGAGCGGTGCGAGCTCGGCGATCGCGTCGGCGACGCGCTGCTCGGCCTCGTCCTTCGCGAGCCCGAGGTCGTCGTGGGGATCGCGCTTCGCCAGGCCGGCCGGCTTGCCGGCGGCGACGCGCACCGTCTGGATCAGCGAGGCCATCCGGCGCCGATCATCCCACGTCGGCGCGCTCGACGCGCCGGGAGCCGTCCGGGCGGGCCGGCTCGTCCCGCGGGCGCAGCAGCCAGGCGCCGACGAGCGCGAACGCGAGCCAGAAGACGACCTGGCTGCCGATGGCCGCGGCGCGGAAGCTCGTCATCAGCCCGTCGTCGAGCTCGCCCGTCGCGCGCTGCGCGGGCAGGAGGACGATCGCGAGCACGGCCGGGAGGGCCAGCCCTGCGAGCGCCGCCGGCCAGCGCAGGCGGCGGTCGAGCGAGGCGGGCCAGCGGACGAGCACCCGGCCGGCGAGCAGCGCGCCGAGCAGGCCGCAGCCGACGAGGGCCAGGTAGGCGGCCTGCCGCTGCCCGATCGGCATCCCGGCGTCGACGCCGGGCGGCAGCGGCGTGTACTTGATCGCGGGGAGCACGAGCAGCGCCCACGTGCCCGCACCGACGAGCGCGAGCCAGAGCGCGCGGTGGCGCCCGGGCAGCGCCCTCGGGCCGAGGACGAGCGCGAGCCCGGCGAGGATCAGGCCGACGCCGGCGCCGAGCAGCACCTCGCCCGCGACCATGCCGCCGCGCTGCTCGCCCCGCGTGAACGGCTCGCCGACGGACGTCACGTGCGCCGCGCCCGGGTCGTCGCCGTGCGTGTGCCCCTCGGAGAGCACCGCGCGGTCGACCACGTTCTCGGACACCGACAGGTTGAATGCCGCCGCCAGCAGTCCCGCTGCCAGCGCCGCGAAGAGCGCCACGCGCAGCCACCCGCCCGACCCCGGCCAGGGCGAGGAGACCGCACGACGAAGCGGCTCGGCCGTCACGTCGAGCCCGACCCCCGGGCGCCCGCGCCGGCCTCGCCCGCCATCAGTGGCAGGGTGCCCCGCCCAGGTGGCGGCCGTCGTGGAAGAACTCGTGCAGGTAGTTGATGCCCGCGGCGGAGAACAGCGCGACGAGCGTCCCCTGGTCGAGCATGACGACGTAGAAGAGCAGCCCGCCGACGAGGAGCGCGAGCGCGCCGAGCAGCCGCTCGTTCGTCCGGACCGCGACGGCCCCGTAGGAGAGCGCGCGTGCAACCGCCATCGTCAGTAGACCTCCTCCCGCTCGCCCGAGGCGAACTCGTCGTGCCTGGCTTCCAGCTCGGCCCCGGAGACGAGGCCCTTCTCGAGGAGCAGCCGCTCGAAGCCGGCGAGGAACCGCTCGTAGTAGCTCCACTGCTCGTCGGGCGAGCGAACGTCGCCGGCGGCGACCTCGGCGTGCTCGCCCTCCCACTGGCCGATCTCGGCCATCAGCTGCGCCCGCATGTCGTCCCAGTCGAGCAGGCCCGCCTCGGCCAGCGAGATCGCGAGGCCGAAGGCGCGGCTCTCCCAGGGCTCCTCGAAGACGAGCTCGCCGTTGCGCCGCGGCGGCGCCGCAGGCCCGGTCGTGTCGGGCTTGACCCGCATCAGGCCTCTCCGGGCGCCTTTGCGAGGCCGACCCCGATCATCGAGTCGCGCGTGACGAGCGCGGCGAGCTGCTCCTCGGTGAGGCCGTCGGTTCCCTCGGGGCGCTGCGGCACGACGAGGTAGCGGATCTCCGCGCTCGAGTCCCAGACCTTCACCTCGACGTCGTCGGGCACCTCGACGCCGAACTCGCGCAGGACGACGCGCGGCTCGACGACGACGCGCGCGCGGTAGGCGGGCGCCTTGTACCAGTAGGGCGGCAGGCCGAGGACGGGCCACGGGTAGCAGGAGCAGAGGGTGCAGACGACGACGTTGTGGACGTCGTCGGTGTTCTCGACGGCGACCATGTTCTCGCCCTGCATCCCGCCGATCCCGAGCTCGAGGATCGCCGGGGTCGCGTCCGCGAGCAGCCGCTCGCGGTAGCCGGGGTCGACCCAGGCGCGGGCGACGACGCGGGCGCCGTTCAGCGGGCCGACGTCCTGCTCGTACAGCGCGATCACGCGGTCGACGGTGTCGCTCGCGATCACGCCCTTCTCGAGCAGGAGCGACTCGAGCGCGCGCGTGCGGAGCGCCGGGAACGACTGGGCGACCGGGTGGTGGTGGTCGTGGTCGTGGTCGTGGTCGTGGCCCATGTGTCCTCCGTCAGGCGGGCTCGAGGTAGCTCTCGTAGAGGTCGACGTGCACGGGGGCGCGGCCCTCGGCGTCGTCGCCCCACAGCTCGGTCGCCTCGAAGCGGACGCCGTAGGTGTGCTCGGGGTTCTCGCCCTGGCGCAGGGCGTTCGTGTCGGGGAAGACGTAGGCCGCGTCGATCCGGACGACCTCGCCGACCTTTCCGCGCGCGTAGGCGGGCAGGCGCGTGTGCCAGGTCGTGTCCGTGCCGATCGCGCGGACACGGTCGCCGATCGCGTAGCGCGGCTCGCGATCGACCTCGCGCGTCAGCGGGATCCCGCCGCGGCAGACGGAGACCATGATGTCCGCGAACTGCGGGTCATCGACCGCCGGCACGGGCCGATCGGGGTGGAGCGCCAGCTCGCGCGTGCGCTCGTCGATCTCCTCCGGCGTCAGCACGCCGCCCTGGACGAGCCAGCGCTCGAGCGTGACGAGCCAGCGCTCGTAGTACGACGCGTCCATGTAGGAGACGGGGTGGATGTCCTCGATGCCGCCGCGGAACTCCTCGAGCGAGAACAGGCCCTTGCCGAGCGTCGCCATCGTGATCCCGAAGACCTTCGCCTCCCAGTCGGAGTGGAAGACGGGCTCGTCCTGCTCGACCTCGATCGGGCCGAGGTGGCGCATGCCGCCGACGTCGTGGGAGCGGGGGGAGCGTTCCATGCGTGCGAGTATCCCCGATCCGGGGTGCGGTGGGCAAGCGGTCACGCGCAGCAGGCCCGGCCGGCGAGCAGGCCGAGGCCGAGCGCCGCGAGCAGGCCGTTGCCGGCCAGGTAGCCGCCGGCGCCGTGGCCGGACATGCCGACGGCCGCGCCGCCCGCCGCGAACAGGCCGGGCACGGGCCGGCCGCCGCGCAGCGCGGTCCCGTTCACGTCGATGCGCAGGCCGCCCTGGGTGTGGAAGAGGGCCCCGGTGACGTGGACGGCGCGGTAGGGCGGCTCGAGCGGCGCCTCCCAGTGCGTCCGCCCGAGCGGGTCCGCCGCCTCCCGGAGCGCCGCCGCGCGGGCGGCGGCCAGGGTGCCGGCGAGCGTCCCGGTAGGCGGCGCCGACGAGCGCGGCGAGCGTCTCGACGTCGTCCGGCAGTCCGCACCGCGCCTCCAGGCAGCGCTGGTAGTCAGCGAACGGCCGGCACGCCTCGTCGATCCGCCCGTCGTAGACCATCCACGCCTCGTGCCCGGGCTGGGCGAGCGTGATCGCGCCGAACTCCGAGTAGCCGATCGGCTCGTCGCCGAAGCGTTCGCCCGCGGCGTTGACGAGGATCGCGCCGTGCATCACCGTCGCCCAGGTGAGCAGGACGCCGTGCGGCGAGGCGACCGAGCCGTGCCCCTGGTAGGCGTCGAGCTGCGCCACGTCGAGGCCGAGCCGCTCCGCGAGCCGGAGCGCGTCGCCGGTCGAGCCCTCGCCGCCGAAGTAGAGGCCGTCGGCGATCTCGGGGCAGTGCCGGCGGACGAGCTCCCGGTCGGCGCCGTAGCCGTTCGTCGCGAGCACGGCGGCACGCGTCGCGATCCGCTCCCGGGTGCCGTCGGGCCGCGCGAGCACCGCGGCCCGGACGGCGCCCGCGGCGTCGAGCTCGACGCCGACGAGCCGCAGCGGGACGACCAGCTCGACCCCGTCGTGGTCGATCGCGGCCTCGACGAGCTGGCGGTGCAGCGTGGAGCCGGCCCGGTCGTGGACCGCGTGGCAGCGGTACGCCGAGTGGCCGGGGTAGTTGAAGTCCGTGACGAGCCCGAGCTCGATCCCGATCGCGTCCTCGAGCCAGTGGACGAGCGTGGGTGCGACGCGCGTGAGCGCGCGGGCGACCACCGGGTCGGCGGTGCCGTGGGTCTTGCGGTCGACGTCGGCGAGGAACAGCCCGGGGGAGTCCTCGATCCCGACGGCGGCCTGGTGCCGCGTGCCCCCGGCCGGGACCATCGAGGTGCTCATCGCCGTGTTCGAGCCCTCGCGCCAGGTCTCGCTCGCCTCGGCCAGCAGGACCGAGAGCCCGCGCTCGGCGGCGGCCAGGGCCGCCGCGAGGCCTGCGGCGCCGGCCCCCGCGACCACGACGTCGAACCCGTCCTCCTCGGCCACGGGTCAACCCTACTCGGCGCGGGCGCCTCGGTGCGCGCGAGCGAGGCGGGCGGCGGCGAGCCGCGCCTCGTTCGCGGCGCCCCGGGGCGGCACGAGCGTCCTGTCCGGGCGGGCGCCGAGGCGCGGATCGGGCCGGCCGGGGTCGCGACGGCCGTCCCGTGCCCGGGGAGCGTCTGCGAGCCCGACGGCTCGGCCTCCGTGGCGATGCCTCGAGGACCCCCGACGGTAGGCGTCGGGGTGGGCCGCGCGGGGCCCCGCGCGGCCGCCCGTCGGAGGGCCCCACTCGCTCAGACGGGTGCCGCGCCTGCCGATTGTCCGGGTGCAATGCGGACCCCGATCCTGCCCGGTCGACCTGGTCCCGCCGCGCTCCTGCGCGCCGGGCTCACGGCGCTCGCCCTCGGCGGGGTCGGGGCGCTGCTCGTCCAGGGCACGACGGGCGTCGGGGGCGACGAGCTGCGGCAGCTCTTCGCGGACACGATCTACAACGCGCTGCTCGGCATCGCGGTCGTCGTCACGCTGGCGCGCGCGCTCGCGCGCGGCGACGACGCGGTCGCGTGGTTCTTCCTCGCCGCTGCCGTCGTCTGCGGCTACACGGGCGACCTGATCTACTCGTTCGGCTACCCGGACGAGCCGCCGTTCCCCGGCCTGCCGGACGTCTTCTACGTCCTCTACTACCCGCTCGGCGCGATCGGGATCGCGCTGCTCGCACGCACGCACCTGACGGGGATCCGCGCCGGGCTCTGGCTCGACGGCGCCGCGGCCGGACTGAGCGTCGGCGCGCTCGGCGCGGCGATCCTGGCGCACGTCGAGATCACGTCCGGCGGCGCGCTAGCCGACGTCGTCTCGCTCGCCTACCCGGTGTGCGACCTGGTGATGCTCGTGCTGATCGCGAGCATCGTCGTGGCAGCGGACTGGCGCCCCGGGCGCCGCTGGTTCCTGATCGCGCTCGGCCTCGGCGGGCTCGCGACCGCCGACGTCTTCTACCTGTTCCAGTCGGCGGCGGACACCTACGTCGAGGGAGGGCTGCTCGACGCCGTCTGGCCGGTCTCGTACCTCCTCGTCGCGGGCGCCGCCTGGGCGCCGAGGCCGGCGCCGAAGCAGGTGCGCGAGCGCGGGCGCAGCCAGCTGCTCGCCCCGGCGCTCTGGGGCGCGATCACCGCGACCGTGCTCGCCTGGACGAAGGCGAGCGACTCGACGTTCTGGGTCGCCGTCGGCCTGGCGGTGCTGGCGCTCGTGGCGGTGTTCCTCCGGGCTGCGCTCGCGATCGCCGAGAACCAGCAGCTGGTCGAGGAGGTTCGCCGGGAGCTCGCCGACCGGCAGCGGGCGGAGCGCGAGCGCGACAGCGCGCGCGCCGAGGCCGAGGCGCGCATCCGCGGGCTGATCGAGCACCTGAGCGAGCTCGTGACGGTCGTCGACCGCGACCTCGCGATCGCGTACGAGGCGGGCGCGGTCGAGGCCACGCTCGGCGCCCGGCCGGGCGCGCACGTCGGGCGGAGCGTGCTGGACCTCGTCCATCCGGACGATCGCGGCGCCGTTCGCGAGTCGCTCCTCGGGCTCGCCGAGACGGGCGGCTCCCTCGCCGTCGAGGCGCGGCTGCGGCACGCCGCCGGGGAGTGGCGCGTCGTCGAGGCGATCGCGACGAACCTGCTGGCCGTCCCCGGCGTCGAGGGCATCGTCCTCAACGCCCGCGACGTCAGCGAGCGGCGGGAGGCCCAGGAGGCGCTGCGCGCGAGCGAGGAGCAGCTGCGCCAGGCGCAAAAGCTCGAGGCGGTCGGCCGGCTCGCCGGCGGGATCGCGCACGACTTCAACAACCTGCTCGCGGCGATCCTCGGCTACACGTCGCTCGCGATCGAGATGCTCCCCGAGGACAGCGACGTGCTCGAGGAGCTCGCCGAGGTCGAGCGCGCGGCGACGCGCGCGGCGTCGCTGACCCGGCAGCTGCTCGCCTACAGCCGCAAGCAGCTGCTCCAGCCGCGGACGCTCGACATGAACGCGGTCGTGATCGACGTCGACCGGATGCTGCGCCGCCTGATCGGCGAGGACATCCGGGTCGCCGCGGCCCTCGACCCGGACCTCGGCCTCGTCAAGGCCGATCCCGGTCAGGTGGAGCAGGTGCTCCTGAACCTCGCGATCAACGCGCGCGACGCCATGCCCGAGGGCGGCAGGCTGACGATCGAGACGGCGAACGTCGAGCTGGGCTCCGACTACGCGGACGGGCACTTCGACGTGGCTCCGGGCCGGTACGTGATGGTCGCGGTCAGCGACACGGGCACCGGGATGCCGCCCGACGTCGTCGAGCGGATCTTCGAGCCGTTCTTCACGACCAAGCCCGACGGGAAGGGGACGGGGCTCGGGCTCGCGACCGTCCAGGGGATCGTCCGCCAGTCGGACGGGCACGTCTGGGTCTACAGCGAGCCGGGCGAGGGGACGACGTTCAAGGTGTACCTCCCCCGGGTCGACGACCCGGGAGACGAGCGAGAGGAGCAGGAGATGGGGGAGGCTGTCACGGGGACGGGGAGGGTCCTCGTCGTCGAGGACGAGGACGCCGTCCGGCGCATGATCAGGAAGACGCTCGAGCGCTACGGCTACGAGGTGATCGAGGCCGGCTCGCCCGACGAGGCACTCGAGGTCGCGCGGGGGCTCGACCAGCCCGTGGATCTCCTCCTCACGGACGTCGTGAGGCCCGGCGCGAGCGGCCGCTGGCTGGCCGAGCGGATGCGCGAGGAGCGGCCCGGCCTCGCCGTGCTCTTCCTCTCGGGCTACACCGACGACGCGGTCGTCCGCCACGGCGTGCTCGAGGCGGAGGTTGAGTTCCTGCAGAAGCCGTTCGCCCCGGCCGTCCTCGCGGCACGGGTGCGCGACGTCATCGCGGGCCGCCGCGCCGCCTGACCGACGGGCCGCGCGGCGCGTCGCGGAGGCGCCACCGGACACGATCGAGGAGCGCGGCGCCCGCGCGCGCCACGGCGCCGGGAGGCGGCGAGCCGGCGCATCCCGCGGGCCGTGGACGAAGCGTCACGGTTCCGGCACGGACCCGTGACACACCCGTCACGGCTTCCGCGCTAGGCTCGAAAGCGGGAGGAGGCGCGGGGTGGCCCCTCGGGGGCCCGTCCCGAGTGGACGTGTCCCGGAAGGACGGTGATCTGCCGGTCGGCCGGCGGGTCGCGGGCGGGTCGCGGCCGCCGTGTGCCTGGCCGATCCGCCGCGCCCGATCGATGCGCCGGTCGGAGCGTCAGGTGCGTGGGCGCGGCGCGGGCGCGGCGCCGCGGCCGAGCTGCAGGATCAAGCCAGCCCGGCCAGCTCGACCGCGACGCCGACGGCGATCGCCGCGGGCGCTGCGTCGAGGCGCCTGCCCCACGCGAGCAGGCCGATCGTCCCCGCCACGAAGGCGCACTCGCAGGCGAGCGCGCTCGCGACCGTCGCCGCCCTGCGGCGCAGCACGCCGTACAGCGAGACGAGCCCCGCGAGCGAGATCCCGAGCGCGAGTGCGAGCAGCGCGTTCCACTGCCACGCGGACGCCCGCGTCGACCAGTCCCCCGCGGTCGTGCACGCGTCGTCGCAGCCGAGCACGGCGACGGTGACGAGCGCGAGACCGCCGACCATCACCACGCCGAGGCGCACCGATGCCAGCAGCAGCACGCCGACGAACCGGAGCTGCGGACGGAGGTCGTCGTCCTGCGCGGCCATCCGTCCATGGTCGCACGATCCGGGCGGCCGCGGGCCGGCCCCGGTCAGCCCGCGAGCGCCTGGGCCTCCCGGAGCCACGCGATCAGCGCGTCGTCGACCTCGTCCGGCCCGCGCAGCAGCAACGTGTGGACGTGGCGGCTCGCCGGCAGCGCCTCCCGCCGCACGATCCGGGGGTCGTCGAGCGCGCGGTCGAGCAGCAGCGCGAGCTTGAGCGTCTCCCGCCGCGGCGTGACGATCGCGAAGGGCCGGCCGGCGGCCAGGTGGATCGTCGCCGGGAGCGGCTCGACCTCGACGCGCGGCGCGGCCAGGCAGGCGGCGAGGAGCGCGTCGAACGCCTCGCGCAGGGCCGGCGGGCGGCGCGCGAAGTGCTCGTCGAGCGTCCGGGGCCGGCACGCGTGCGCCTGGTCAGGCGCTCGGAGCTCCCGGCCGCACCTGGTGCAGCGACGGCGCGTCATCGAGCGAGGCTAGACCGTCGCGCGCGGGAGCCGCGGCACGACGTGCAACGCAGCCGCGCGGCGCCCGGGCGTCGGGTCAGGCGGAACGGACGAGCCGCGTCGGCGAGGTCGCCGCGAGCAGCAGGTCGTTCCCCGCGAACGCCGCCGAGACGGAGGCGGTCGCGCGCTTCGCGAGCCGTGGCCGCGGCAGCGTCGCCGTGTAGCGGCACGCGCCCTTGCGGGTGACGAGCCTGGCCGTCCGGACGGTCGCCGCGCGTCGCGGCGCACGGAGCGTCACGGTGACGGTGCCGGCGCATGCCGCGGCCTGCGCCCCGGTGGGAAGGTCGAGCACGCCGCTCGCGGTGAGCCGCTTCCGCTTCGCCGGGACGACCCTGAGCGTCAGCCCGTCGGGCCAGGCGCGCACGCCGGTCGGGGCGGACGCGCCACCGTTGCCCCCGGACGGCGACCCGGGAGAGGACGGCGCCGGAGCGGGAGCGGGAGCCGGTGCCGGTGCCGGTGCAGGCGTCGGTGGGGGCGCGGGAGCCGGTGGCGGCGACGGTGGCGGCGAGGGCGGCGGCGGGGTTGGCGGGGGCGGGGGCGGCGGCGGTGCCTCGACGGTCACGCTGGCGCTGCCGTGGTCGTCCTCGGCGAGCGTGTTCCCGGGCGCGGAGTCGGGGTCGAACGCCGTCGTCTCCGCGACGTCCGCGGTGGCGGTGAGCGTGCCGCCGGTGGTCGTGTCCTCGACCAGCTCGAGCGTCGCACTCGCTGCGCTCGCGAGGGGGCCGACCGTCCAGTCGCCGCTGCCGGGGTCGTAGCTGCCGGCCGAGGCGGTGTGCGAGAGGTGCGATCGGCCGCCGGCGAAGCCGACGTGGACGACGGGCGTCGTCGCGGCGGGGCCGCCGTTCGCGAGCGTGATCGTGAACGTCGCGTCGCCTCCCACGGGCGTGGTCGCGATGTCGACGCCGACGGCGAGCGACAGGTCGGCGCTCGTCGCGGGGATCGCGCCGCCGAGCGAGACGGTGGCGACGGAGCCGGGGGTCTCGTCGTCGCCGACGAACGTCCAGCTGGCGGTGCCGAGCGCGCCGTACGAGCCGTCGCCCCAGCAGCGGAGCGAGTCGTCGTCGAGCAGTGCGCACGTGTGGTTCTCGGCCGCGGCGAGCGCGACGGCCGTCCGGCCGGAGCCGAGGTCGACGGTGCCGACCGAGGCGGGGGTCTCGTCGTCGCCGACGTCGTCCGTGCTCCCGAGCCCGAGCTGGCCGGCGAACGCGTCGCCCCAGCAGCGGACGGAGGCGTCGTCGAGGATCGCGCAGGTGTGCGCGCCACCGGCCTCGATCGCGACCGCCGTGCGCCCGATTCCCAGGCTCACCGGGCCGGCCGCGGCGGGCGCCTCGTCGTCGCCGACGTCGCTCGTGCTCCCGTAGCCGAGCTGCCCGTGCGTGCCCTGGCCCCAGCAGCGGACGCCGCCGTCGTCGAGGATGGCGCACGCGTGGTTCCAGCCGGCGCTCAGCGCCACGGCCGTCCGCCCGGTCCCGAGGTCGATCGCGCCCGCGGAGCCCGGGGTCTCGTCGTCGCCGATCGCGTCCGTGTCGCCCGTGCCGAGCTCGCCGTGGTCGTTCGCGCCCCAGCACGTCACGTCGCCGGTGTCGAGGATCGCGCACGTGAAGTAGTGGCCCGCGTCGATCGCGACGGCCGTGCGGCCGGAGCCGAGGTCGACGGTGCCGACCGAGGCGGGGGTCTCGTCGTCGCCGACGTCGTTCGTGCCCCCGTAGCCGAGCTGGCCGAACGAGCCGCCGCCCCAGCAGCGGACGTCGCCGGTGTCGAGGATCGCGCAGGTGTGCGCCGCGCCGGCCGTGATCGCCCGCGCCGTCCGCCCGGCGCCGAGCTGGACGGTGGAGGCCGCCGCCGGCGTCTCGTCGTCGCCGATCGCGTCGCCGTTGCCCGAGCCGAGCTGGCCGAACGTGGCGCGGCCCCAGCAGAGGACGCTGCCGCCCGCGAGCAGCGCGCACGTGTGCTGGTCGCCCGCGGTGACCGCCCTGGCCCGCCGGTCGCCGCCCAGGGGAACCGCGCCGGCGACCGCAGGCAGCTCGTCGTCGCCGACGTGGCTCATGCTCCCGTAGCCGAGCCAGCCGCCGACGATCAGCCCGGCGTTGCCCGCGCCCCAGCAGCGGACGGTCGCATCCGCGAGGACGACGCACGTGTGCCGCTGGCCCGCGTCGATCAGCCCGGCCTGGCCTGGCCTTGCCTGGGAGCTGCTCGTGTCGGCCGCCGCAGGGCCCGCGAGCACGCCGAGGCCGAGCGCGAGGCCCAGCAGCACCGCGATGCTCCGTCTCATCGTCCCTCCCGCGCGCGAGGCCGCGATTTCGGGCGGCTGCCGAGGTTGTCGGCCCGATCCGGGGTCGATCGCCTCCCTGCACGGAGGAGGGAGCGCGCTCGCCCGCCGCGACGTGCGGGACGCCGCGGGCGCACGTCCGAGCGACGTGCTCGCCGCGCCTCGGAGGCGCTAGCCGATCTGGCCGGCGCCGCCGAGCTCCCAGCCGTGCGCGGCCTCGTAGGCCGCGGCGAGGCGGAGCAGCTCGTGGTCGCCCATCGTGCGGCCGGTCAGCATGGTGCCGCAGGGCAGGCCGTCGACCTTCGAGGTCGGCAGCGAGAGCGACGGATGGCCGGTCATGTCCGCGATCGGCGTGTTCGGGAGCATCGACCAGCCACGCCAGATCGACTCGTTCAGGCCGAGCGACGGGTCGATCGGGTACGCCGTGATCGACAGCGTCGGCATCGCGAGCACGTCGACCGTCTGGAGCACCGCGTCGATCTCGGCCTTCGCGGCCCGGCGCTGGTTCATCGCCTCGGCGTACGTGACGTGGAAGTAGCGCTCGCGCAGCATCGTGCCGACCATCAGCGCCGCCTTGACGTTCGCGGACAGGTCGGTCGCCCCCGTGGTCAGGCCGCGGCCGAGTGCCAGGGCCGCCTCGGGCCACATCTTCCCGAACCAGGTCAGGCCGCCCGCGCCCTGCACCGTGGCGAGCAGGCCCTCGACGAACATCGAGAACGCCGCCGGGCCGATCCTCGCGTGCCAGGGCGTGGAGACCTCCACCAGCTCGGCGCCGAGCGCCTCGAAGCGGCCGACGGCGGCCCGGATCTGCTCGTCCACCCGAGGGTCGATCCCGGCCGCCTCGCCCCAGGCCTCGCGCGGCAGGCCGATCCGGACGCCCTTCAGGTCGAGCGACGCGGAGCCGTCCGCGACCGCCCGCAGCCCGGGAAGGACGGCGGAGAAGTCGTGGGCGTCCTGGCGGGGGTCGTCGCCGTCGGGGCCGGAGACGACGGCCATCGTCTCGGCCATCGTCTTCACGTCGCGGCTGAACGGGCCGACGTGGTCGATCGTCCGGTCCAGGCCGATCCCGCCGCTGTACGGGACGAGGCCGTGCGTGGGCTTGAAGCCGAGGACGCCGCAGAACGAGGCCGGGATGCGGATCGAGCCGCCCTGGTCGGTGCCGATCCCGATGTCCACCCACGGGTAGCCGAGCGCCGCCGCCGAGCCGCCCGACGAGCCGCCCGAGACGCGCGTCGGGTCGGCCGGGTTGCCGATCGGCCCGTAGTAGGACGTCTCGCCGCCGCCCGAGAACGCCATGTTCTCCATGTTCGCCATGCCGACGATCTCGGCCCCGGCGGCGAGCAGCCGCGCGGCGACCGTCGAGTCCTGCGTCGGCACGAAGCCCTGCAGGACGCGCGAGCCGCAGGTCATGGGCACGCCCGCGACCGCGAAGGAGTCCTTCACGACGACGCGCTTGCCGGCGAGGGGGCCCGAAGCGCCGACCTGCTTCACGCGCGTGAAGCGGACGATCGCGTTCAGCGGGTCGCGGCGTGCGCGCTCCTCATCGGTCACGTGCTCGATCGTCCGCACGACGTCCGGCTGCCCGGGGTCGACCGTCGACGTGCGCCCGGCCGAGACGTCGAGCGCGTCCATCACGCCGATGATCGTGTTGGCGAGCGCGAGGTACTCGTCGATCTCGTCCTCGCGGATGCCGAGGTTCAGCTGGAAGCTCCGCTCGCGGATGTCGTCCGGCGTCATGCGGTCGAGCATGGGTGTGCCTCCTGTGGGCGGTCGGTGGACGGGGTCAGCAGGACTGCCAGTCGGCCGAGCGCTCGACGGCGTCGGCGACGCGAAGCACCGTCAGGTCGTCGAAGTGCCGGCCGACGACCTGGAAGCCGACGGGCAGCCCGTCGACGACGCCGCAGGGCACGGAGATCGCCGGATGCCCGGTGACGTTGAACTGCGGCGTGTTCTGGATCATGCAGAGCGAGTGGAAGACCGAGTCCGGGATCGCCGCGTCCCGCTCGGGGATCGGCTTCGAGACGATCGGGATCGTCGGCATCACGAGCACGTCGTAGGAGGCGAGCGCGTCGTCGTAGGCCCTGCGGGTCAGGTGGCGGACGTTCTGCGCCTTCGCGTAGTAGCGGCCGTGGTAGGCGCGGTACATGTGCTCGCCGAGCAGGAGCAGCAGCTTGACCGTGGTCGGGAAGTCCGTCGCGCGCGAGTCGAAGCCGCGGCCGACCATGTCGATCAGGTTCGTGTTGTAGAAGCCCTCCCAGTTCGTCCCGGCGCCGCGGCCCTTCAGCATGAACTCGGTCGCTCCCTCGATCGCGACGACGTTCCACACGTGGAAGGCGTCGACGTGCATCGGGATCGAGATCTCCGTCGCGATCGCGCCGGCCGCCTCGAGCCGCTGGATCGTCGCCCGCACGGCGGCGTCGACGCCCGGGTCGGAGCCGGGCAGGCCGCCGATCGCGCCCTCGGGCTGGTCGAAGCCCTCGCGGACGACGCCGATCCGCAGGCCCTGCACGCCCGCGCCGAGGGCGGGGAGGTAGTCGGAGACCCAGTCGGGCGGGCAGACGCCGCGCTGGCGTGGGTCGAGCGGATCGGGCCCGGCGATCGCCGAGAGCATCCGCGCGGCGCTCTCGACGGTGTCGGTCATCGGCCCGCACGTGTCGAGCGTCATCTCGATCATCATGCAGCCGGTGTAGGGGACGAGCCCGTAGGTCGGCTTCATCCCGACGATCCCGCACCACGCGCCGGGGATGCGGATCGAGCCGCCCTGGTCGGCGCCGAGCGCCATCGTGACGTCGCCCGCGGCGACGGCCGCGCCCGAGCCCTTCGACGAGCCGCCCGGCGAGTGCGTCGGCCGCCGCGGGTTGCGCACCGGGCCGTGCGCGCACGTGTGGCCCGAGCCGGAGAACGAGCAGTCGGCGGCGTTCGTCTTGCCGACGACCGTCGCGCCCGCGTCGAGGAGGCGGGTGACGACGGTCGCGTCGACGTCGGGGACGAAGCCCTCGAACACCTGGCAGCCGTTCATCATCGGGACGCCCGCGACCGAGATGCAGTCCTTGATCCCGACCTCGACGCCCTTCAGCGGCCCGCTGTCGGCGCCCTCGATCCGGCAGCGCCAGTACCACGCGTTGAACGGGTTGTCCTCGGCGGCGGGCCGGTAGCCCGGCGTGCGCGGGTACTTCACCTCCGGGCGCAGCTCGGGGTACGTCTCCACGCGGCGGTACGAGTCCATCGTCCCGACCATCAGGCTGCGGAAGTCCTCCGCGTCGTCCTCGGTCAGCTCGATCCCGAAGTCCTCGGCGATGTCGAGGAGCTGCTGCAGGGTCGGCGGCTTGGGCCCGGTCGGCATCGCGTCTCCCTCGATCAGGCGCCGGGGCCGGCGCCGGTTGGCTGGTCGAGCAGCTCGTGCGCGAGGTCGCGCAGGCGGTGCTTCTGGATCTTCCCGGAGGCTGTCATCGGGAGCTCGTCGAGGACGACCACGCGGCGCGGGATCTTGAAGCTCGCGATCCGGCCGCGGCAGGACTCGACGATCGCGCGCTCCAGCTCGTCGGCGTCGAGGGCGCACCCCGGCCCGGGCACGACGAAGGCGATCGGCACCTCGCCGAGCCGCTCGTCGGGGTGGCCGACGATCGCGGCGAGCTGGAGCGGGTGGCGCTCGAGCAGGTAGCCCTCCACCTCCATCGGCGATACGTTCTCGCCGCCGACCTTGAGCATGTCCTTGTAGCGGCCCAGGAAGCGCAGGTGCCCGTCGGCGCGGAGGTAGCCCATGTCGCCCGTGTGCAGCCAGCCGTCCGCGTCGATCGTCTGCGCGGTCAGCTCGGGCTCGCGGTAGTAGCCCCGCGTGACCATGTACCCGCGGACGAGGATCGCGCCCGGCGTCCCCACGGGCTGGTCCTCGCCCGTCGCCGGGTCGACGACGCGCACCTCCGTGTCGGGCATCGGGAAGCCGGACGCCTCGGCGACCTGCTCGACCGTGTCGCCGGGCGCGCCGACGCAGACGCAGCACCAGCCCTCGGTCAGCCCGTAGGCGGAGACGACGGGGCAGAGCTCCGCGTGGATCCGCCGCGCAACCGGCAGGCTCGACTCCATCCCGGCCGGGATCGAGCCGAGCCGCAGGCTCGAGACGTCCGCGCCGGTCCGGGCCCGCGCCTCCATCAGCGCGGCGAAGTGGACGTCGAAGCCGTGCAGCATCGTGGCCCGCTCCCGCTCGATCAGGCCGACGCTCTCGTCCGCGTCGAAGCCCTCCGTCAGCACGAGCCGGCTGCCGGTGAGCGGGAACAGCGCGCCCATCTCGGAGAGCGCGTAGAGGTGGAAGAGCGGCAGGTAGCAGAGGAAGACGTCGTGCTCGCGCACCTGCAGCCGGGCGGCCCGGTCGCGCAGCGAGCGGATGCAGCGGTGGCTGTGCATCACGCCCTTCGGGAAGCCGGTCGTCCCGGAGGTGTAGAGGATCATCGCCGTGCCCTCGGGGTCGACGGCCGCCGCCCGCGCGGCGACGAGCGAGGGGTCGACCGCGTGGCCGGCGGCGAGCACGTCCTCCCACCACGCGGCGCCGGGCCGGTGGGCCTCCCCGACGGTGACGACGCGCTCGAGCCCGGGGAAGGCCGGGTCGTGCGGGCGGCCGTCGTCGTCGAGGCCCTGGACGACCTCGCGCGTCATCCCGAGGAAGTCGACCGGGCCGGAGACGTCGTGCTGGACGAGCAGGCGCGCGCCGGAGTGCCCGACGACGAAGCGCAGGTCGTCCGCCCGGAAGCGGGTGTTCAGCGGCACGGCGATCGCTCCGACGCGGGCGACGGCGAAGAAGAGGAACAGCCACTCGGGCCGGTTGACGAGCCAGATCGCGACCCGGTCGCCCGGCTCGACGCCGAGGGCGACGAGCGCGCGCGCCGTGCGCTCCACCTCGGCCTCGACCTCCGCGAACGTCCAGCGGCGGTCACCGAAGACGAGCGCCTCCCGCGGCCCCCAGCGGCGCGCCGCATGGGCGGTCAGGTCGCCGAGCAGGCGCGGCACGGGCCCGGCGGCGCTCATTCCGGCCGGCCCAGGAAGTACTCGGCGAGCCTCGGGTCGAGCGCCTCGGCGTCGACCTGGAACAGCTCGAGCAGGACGTCGTCTGGCGCCGGGCACATCAGGTAGCGCCAGCTGCCGAACTCGCGGATCCCGCTGCGCAGCGGCACGCCGTGCTCGACGAGCCGCGCGTGCAATGCGTACAGGTCGTCCGTGCGGATCCCCACGTGGTGCACCGCGCCCTTGCCCTCGTCGCGCGGCCGCTGGTCGTAGAAGTGGATCCGGCCATCCCCGACCTTCATGAAGACGTTGCGCGAGCCGCCGAAGTCGCCGTCGAACCAGACCACGCCGCCGAGCACGTCGCGCCACCAGGCCACGGTCGCCTCGATGTCCCGCGTGAAGAGGTGGACGTGGTGCAGGTGCTCGGTCATCGGTCGCGGCTCGAGGGCACGGCCCGCCCGCCTCGCGGCGACGGGGGGCGAGTATAGGCCGGAGGCTCGCGCCGGCGTCCCGGGCGCTCGTCAGGCCGGCGGCCGCTTCGGCGTCTTCGACGGCAGCGTCTCGACGAACGCGACCGCCTCGCCGACCCAGCGCCGCAGCGCGCGCGCGTCCCGCACGCCCTCCGCGCCGACGTAGACCATCCCGGTGAGCGGCCTGCCAGTGAAGTCCATCTCGCGCACGTGCGGTCGCGCGAGCGCGCGCTCGGCGCCGTCGGCGCCGAGGCGGAGCATCAGGTCGTCGCCGAGGATCCCGCAGGCCATGTGGCCGCCGACCATGACGCACAGGCCGCCGAACATCTTCCGCTCGGACACGTCCTGGCGGCCGGCGAGGACGTCCCGGACGCGATCGGCGAGCTCCTCGCTGTAGGCCATCGCGGGGATGATGACGTACCGCTCCGGCCGATGCCGCGCGCCGATCGCTCGCGTACCGTGCAGGCGTGCCCACGTGGGCGATCGTCCTCGTCGCCGTCCTCGGCTTCCTGCTGCTCGTGGTCGTCCACGACCTGACGCAGCGGCGGCACGCGATCCTGCGCAACTTCCCGATCGTCGGGCACTTCCGCTACCTGCTGGAGAAGGTCGGCCCCGAGCTCCGCCAGTACATCGTCACCTCGAACAACGAGGAGCGGCCGTTCAGCCGCGACCAGCGCCGCTGGGTCTACGCGTCGTCGAAGCGCGAGAACGCCTACTTCGGCTTCGGCACCGACGAGGACCTCGAGCTCTCGCCGAGCTACCTGATCCTCAAGCACGCGGCGTTCCCGCACCCGGAGCCGCCGGCGGGGAGCGCGGCGGGCGATCCCGGCTACGCGCTCCCCTGCGCGAAGGTGCTGGGCGGCTGGCGCGGTCGTCCGGGCGCGTTCCGGCCCACGTCGATCGTGAACGTCTCCGCGATGAGCTACGGCGCCCTGTCCGCGCGGGCGGTCGAGGCGATCAACCGCGGCTGCGGGCTGGCGAGCGCGCTCCACAACACGGGCGAGGGCGGGATCGCGCCAGCGCACGCGCACGGCGGCGAGCTGGTCTGGCAGCTCGGCACCGGCTACTTCGGCGCGCGCGACGAGCGCGGCCGCTTCAGCGAGGAGCGCTTCGTCGAGTCGCTCGGGCGCGCCCGCGTGCGCGCGATCGAGGTGAAGCTGAGCCAGGGCGCGAAGCCCGGCCTCGGCGGCGTCCTCCCGGCGGCGAAGGTGACGCCCGAGATCGCGGCCATCCGCGGCATCCCCGTCGGGCAGACCTGCCACAGCCCGGCCGCCCACCCCGAGTTCGACGACGTCGAGGGGCTGATCGACTTCGTCGAGCGGCTCAGCGACCTGTCCGGCGGCCTGCCCGTGGGGATCAAGTCGGCCGTCGGCGAGCTGGCCTTCTGGGAGCAGCTCGCGAACGCGATGCTCGGCTCGGGGCGCGGGCCGGACTTCGTCACGATCGACGGCGGCGAGGGCGGCACCGGCGCCGGGCCGCTCGTCTTCACCGACCACGTCGCGCTGCCGTTCAAGGTGGGCTTCAGCCGGGTCTACCGGGCCTTCGCCGAGCGCGGCCTCGCCGAGCAGGTCGTCTTCGTCGGCTCCGGCAAGCTGGGCTTCCCGGAGCAGGCAGCGCTCGCGTTCGTGCTCGGCTGCGACCTCGTCAACGTCGCTCGCGAGGCCATGCTCGCGATCGGCTGCATCCAGGCGCAGCGCTGCCACACCGGCCACTGCCCGACCGGGGTGGCGACGCAGAGCCGCTGGCTGATGCACGGGCTCGACCCGACGCTCAAGTCGGCCCGGCTCGCGAACTACCTCGTCGCGCTGCGGCGCGACCTGCTCCACGTGGCGAACGCGTGCGGCGCCGCCCACCCGGCCCTGCTCGGCCCGGAGCACGTCGAGATCCTCGACGGCCACTTCGGGTCCGTGCCGGTCGACCGCGTCTTCGACTACGAGCCCGGCTGGGGCAAGCCGACCCTCGTCGAGCAGGAGACGATCGCCGCGATCATGCGCGGCGAGATCAGCGCGTAGCGATGGCGGAGCGGGTCTGGCGGGCGTCGCTCCCCGGCGCGATGCTCGGCATCGCAGGCCCGAGTTCCCGGGGCGTCGTCCTCGCCGCCCTCGCCCGGTCGGGTGACGTGCTCGAACCGCCCTGGCCGCCATCTCGCTGGCGGGCGGGCTGATCGTGCTCGCCCGACTGCCACTCGCTCCGAGGATCGAGGGCCCCGATGTGGTGCTCGAGCGCCCGATGGGCGCGCGCCATCCCGATCGGCCTCGTGCTCGCGATCCGCCGCGAGCGTCGCGCGGGCGTGCCGCGCGTGGCGTGGCCGGCGCTCATGCTCGAGCACTCCCGAGGCCGCGTCCCGCTCCTCCTGCAACGCGCGGACGTCGAGTCGCTCGCAGGTGCGCTGCTGCAACGGAATCCCGACATCCGCGTCGACCTCGACTGGTCCCAGATCCGCGGGCTCCCGTAGACGACCTGCGGCCTTCACCGGTCGCCGTCGGCTCCCCGTTCGGCCACGATGCGCGGATCGTCCGTGCGCCACGCGCGGGCGCCGACGAAAGGTGGGTTCCATGGCCGACGAGCAGCCATCGCCGAACGGCAACGCCGAGCGCGCGGCCCGCGCCACCGTGCGCCGGCGGGCGCCGCGCGCCGCGGCGGCGACGGTGGTCGCGCCCGGCCCGCCGCCCGTGCTGCCGACCCTGCCGCCGGCCGACGACGAGCGCGACCTCGTCCTGACCCAGGACGAGTTCCGCGAGCTCCTCTCGTCCCGCGAGTTCATCCGCCTGCTCCGGTCGAAGGGGATCGACGTGCGCGCGATCAAGTCCGCGCTCTCGTACGAGACCGAGCTCCAGCACCTGCAGGTGGAGCTCGTGAAGATGCAGCGCTGGGTGCAGGAGACCGGCCGCCGGCTCGCGATCCTCTTCGAGGGCCGCGACGCCGCCGGCAAGGGCGGCACGATCCGCCGCTTCACGGAGCACCTGAACCCGCGCGCGATGCGCGTCGTCGCCCTGCCGAAGCCCTCCGACGAGGAGACGGGGCAGTGGTACTTCCAGCGCTACATGCGCCAGCTGCCGAACCGCGGCGAGATCGTCTTCTTCGACCGCAGCTGGTACAACCGGGCGGTCGTCGAGCCCGTCAACGGCTTCTGCTCCCAGGACCAGTACGAGCGCTACATGCGCCAGGTGCCGGAGTTCGAGCACATGCTCGTCGAGGACGGGATCGTGCTCGTGAAGTTCTGGTTCTCGATCTCGCGGACGGAGCAGCTGCGCCGCTTCGACTCGCGCCGACGCAACCCGCTCAAGCAGTGGAAGCTGAGCCCGCTCGACGCGCGCGCCCAGGACCTCTGGGACGGCTACACGAGGTACAAGGAGCGGATGTTCGCGGCGACGCACACGAGCTTCAGCCCGTGGGTCATCGTCCGCGCGAACAACAAGCGCCGTGCGCGGCTCGAGAGCATCCGGCACGTCCTCTCCCAGCTCGAGTACGACGGGAAGGACGATGCGGCGGTCTCGCTGCTCCCCGACCCGAACGTCGTCACGCGCTACCACCGCGGGGCGCTGCGGATCGACTAGCCGGCGGGATCGCTAGTCGAGCGCGGGCAGGTAGACGCTGACCGTCGTCCCGAGCCCGGGCGCCGTGTCGACCTCGATCGTGCCGCCGTGGCTGCGCGCGATCCCCTGCACCGCGGCCAGCCCGAGGCCGCGGCCGAGCTCGCGCGTGGTGAAGAACGGCTCGAACACGCGCGGCAGCACGTCGTCGGGGATGCCAGGCCCCGTGTCCGTGACGCGGATCGCTGCAAAGCGGCCCGGCGCCGCGTCCGGGAGGACGCTCCGCGCGATCCGCGCCGCGTCGAGGTCGACGCCCGCGGTCGAGACGACGACCGCGCCGTGGGCGGCGCCGATCGCCTCGCTCGCGTTGATCACGAGGTCGATCGCGACCTGCTGCAGCTGCGTGCGGTCGCCCTCGACGTGGGGGACGTCCTCGCCGAGCTGGACGAGCACGTCGACGTCCCGCCCGACCGCGGTCTCGAGCAGCCGTCCGGTGGCGCGGAGCAGCTCGTTCGGGTCGACGATGTCGAGGACGAAGCGGCCCTTGCCCGCGTAGGCGAGCAGCTGGCGGGTGAGCTCCGCGGCCCGCCGCGCCGCCGTCTCGATCTCCTCGACGTGCTCCCGCACCGGCGACGCCTCGGGCAGGTCCTCGAGGGCGAGGCCGACGTTGCCGAGCACGCCGACGAGCAGGTTGTTGAAGTCGTGGGCGAGGCCGCCCGCGAGGACGGCGAGGCTCTCGAGCTTCTGCGTCTGCTGCAGCCGCGCCTCGAAGGCCGCCTCCGCCTCGGCGCGCAGGTGCTGCTCGGTCACGTCCTGCGCGACGCCGAGCCAGCCGGTGACGCGGCCGTCGTCGTCGAGGAGCGGCTCGGCCCGGACGTTCGCCCAGATGACGCGCCCGTCGCGGGCGACGAAGCGGTACTCGTCCGTGTACGGGCTCCGTCGCTCGACGGCGCCCCGCCAGCTCGCGTACGCCCGCTCGCGGTCGTCGGGGTGGAGCAGCGCCGCCCAGCCGTCCCCCATGACCTCCTCGCGGGTCGTCCCCGTCAGGTCGCACCAGCGCTGGTTCACGTAGACGCAGCGGCCCTCCGCGTCGGCCTCGTAGATCCCGGCCGGCGAGGTCTCGACGAGGAGCGCGAGGCGGTTCAGCGAGTCGCGCAGCTCGCGCTCCGCCTGCTTGCGGGCGCCGATGTCGGAGACGATGCCGAGGCTCGTCTCGACCCGCCCGTCCGCCTCGACCACGGGCGCGGCGGCGTACTCGACCTCCGCCAGCGACCCGTCGGGCCGCACGCGGACGGTCTCGCCGCGGAAGGTCTCGCCGGCGAACGCGCGGTCGCGCATCGCCACGTGCTCCTCCCACAGCTCCTCGGGCACGAGCGGTCGGAAGGAGCGCCCGAGGAGCTGGGCCGCCGTCCAGCCGAGGATCCGCTCGGCCGCGGGGTTCCAGCGCTGGACGCGGCTCTCGCCGTCCAGCTCGTAGATCCCGACCGGCGCCGCGGCGACCATCGCCTCGAGCCGCGCGGTCGTGCGCTCGAGCCGCGCCTTCGCGGTCGCGATCGTCTCGAGCGCGCGATGCGACTCCGTCACGTCGATCACCTGGAGCGCGATCCGCGGCTCGCCCTCGGCGGTGCGCACCCGCGCGGCGTAGACGCGGACGCGCACGACCGAGCCGTCGGGCCGCACGTAGCGCTCCTCGAGCTCCAGCGCGTCCTTCCCGCCTCCGCGCAGCGCGTCGAAGGCGGTGCGCGAGCCGTGGACGTCCTCCGGGTGCGTGAACCGGCCTGCGCCGAGCCCGATCACCTCGCCGCGCGGGCGGCCGAGCAGCGCGAGGGCGGCGTCGTTCGCCTCGACCACGGTGCCTCGCTGGTCGGTCACGAGGAAGCCGATCGCGGTGCCGTCGAAGGCGAAGCGGAAGAGCGCCTCGGCGGCCATCCGCTCCCGCTCGGTCCGGTTGCGCTCGGTCACGTCGCGGCCCTGCGCGACGACCCCCCACGGCTCGCCGTCCGCGTTGCGGAGGGCCGCCAGGCGCACCTCGAGCTCGACGACGCGGCCGTCTCGCGCGAGCAGCCGCACCGGCAGGTCCGACTCGCCGTCGCGCTGGGCCGCGGCGAGCGACGCCTCCACGGCCGGCCGATCGGCGGGGAGGATGACGTCGAGCGCGGGACGCCCGACCAGCTCGTCGCCCTCGTAGCCGATCGTCCGCAGGTGGGACGGCGACGCGTACGCGACGCGGCCGTCGAGGTCGACGATCGCGACGAGGTCGCGGCCGTGCTCCGCGATCGCCTGGTAGACGGCGCGGGTGCGCTGCAGCTCGTCGCGCTCGCGCGCGACCTCGGTCACGTCCTGGACGGCCCCGAGCACGACCGGGTGGCCGTCCTCGTCGACGACCCGGGCGATCGAGCGCAGGACGCGCTCCTCGCCGTCGGGCCGGACGATCCGGTACTCGACGTCGAACGGCCCGGTGCCCGCGGCGAGCTGCTCGAGCGCGGCGTTCAGGCGCGGGAGGTCGTCGTCGTGGACGAGGGAGACGGCGGTCGCGAACGTCGCCGGCAGCGAGCCCGGCGGGACGCCGAGGATCGCCCAGAGCCCGTCGGAGAGCTCCTCGTCGCCGCTCGAGAGGTCGAGCGTCCAGCTGCCGAGGCGAGCCAGCTCCTCGGAGGAGGCGAGGAGCTTCTCGCTGCGCGCGAGGGCCCGGAGGGGCTCCGTGGCGTCGAGTCGGGAGCCCCGGGGGTGAGCGGTCTGCCGCACGATCGTCGTCTCGTCTGGGGGAGGGTAGCCGCGGCCCGGACGGCCCGGGCAGTGGCCGCACCACCGTACCGTCGGCCGCGCGGCCGGAGGATCCCCGATCCGGGTACCCATGCGGTCGGGATCCGGGTACCCGGAGGCGCGACGAACCGGTGAGGCCGACCCCTGGCTCAGGCGCGCCGGACGGTGACCGTGCGGCTCGTCGTCGAGGCGTTCCCGGCGGGATCCACGACCGTCGCCTGGAGGGAGAGCGCGACCGACCGGACGCCGCGGCGTCCGAGGGCCGTCCCGACCGCGGCGCGGCCGGCCTTCCCCGGCTTCAGCCGCAGGGTCTTGAACCCCGGCGACTTCAACGACCCCGTGCTCGACGCGATCGCCTTCCGGCCGAGCCTCAGCGAGAGGCGCACCGAGCAGCGCTCCGTGCAGCCGACCTGGACGGCGAGCCCCCGCTCGAGGCGCGTCCTCGCGACCCGGCGATCGACCAGGACGAGCCCGACGGGCGGCGTCGCGTCCACCGGGGCGGTCGCCACCGGGTCGGCGAGCGAGACCACGCTCGAGGACGGGCCGAGCGTCGCGCCGATCGACGGCGACGAGAGCGTCACCGTGAACGTCTCGCCCGCGTCGGCGATGTCGTCGCCGAGCAGGCCGACGAGGATCGTCTGCGACGTCACGCCCGGGCCGAACGTCAGCGTGCCGGCGGTCGGGACGAAGTCGACGTTCGCGGTCGCCGTGCCGGGCGAGGTCGCGTAGGCGACGCGCACCGTGCCGGTCGCGGGGCCGGAGCGCGTGACCGTCACGCGGGCGACGCCGTCGGACTCGGTCGCGGCGACGTTCGCGGCGCCGACGCCGAGCGTGACGGGCTGGAGGATCGCGAGCCCGTCGAGCAGGATGCCGATCTGGTCGGTGAGCGTGAACACCCCCGTGGCGAGGTCGACCTTGCCGAGGAAGCCGTTCGAGGTCAGGTAGGCCGTGCCGTCGGGCGCGATGTCGAACCCCCCGGAGGCGCCGAGCGGCGTCCCGAGCGCGCCGACGTTCGACACGACGCCCCCGTCGGGCGACGGCGACCCGTCAGGGCCGCCGATCCGCACGAGCCGGAGCGGGCTGTTCGTGTCGATGCCGAACAGCGTGGTCGCGCTCGCGCCGGCGACGCTTCGGTCGTAGGCCACGTGCGTCACCTGGGGAACGGAGAGGCTCGTGTCGGTGGCGACGACGGCGCCGGTTGTCGGGTTGAGGCGCATGTTCGCCTGCACGGAGCTGACGATCCGGATCGTGTCCGTGACGGGGCTCGTGTCCATGCCGTACCCGCTGCCGATGCCAGGCGAGATCGTGAACGCTCCGCCGACGGGGGTCGCCGCGCCCGTGCCCGGGTCGACGAGCAGGAGCTGGCCCGTGTCGTTGACGCCGCCGCCGTCGACGGCGAGCAGGTAGAGGCCGCCCGTCGCCGGGCGTACGTCGATCGCGACGGGGTCGAAGCCCGTGGGGACGCCGGTGAGCGGGACGGTCGCGAGCGCGCCGGGGCTCGACGTGTCGAAGAGCACGAGCGCCTGCTGGCTGCCCTGGAGCAGCCCGACCGCCGGCGCCGCGAGCGCCGTCCCGGGCAGGAGGGCGGCGCCGAGCGCCGCGAGCGCGGCGAGCGCGCGCCTCACGCGTCCGCCCCCGCACCGACGTGCATCGGCGCGTGCCGCGTCCCCTGGAGGACGTCCGCGGCGATCTCGCCGATCACGAAGCAGGTGAGGTTGGTGTTGTTCATCACGTTGTCCGGGAAGATGCTCGAGTCGGCGACCAGCAGGCCCTCCGTGCCGTGCACCGAGAGGTCGGGCCCGACGACCGTGCGGGGATCGCTCGCCGGCCCCATCCTGCACGTTCCGACGGGATGCTGCGCCGTCTGCACGCCCGTCGCGACGATCTCGCGGGCGGGGACGCCGGCCGTCAGCTCCCGCGCGCCGTGGCCCGCGAAGGCGGGCCGGGCGATCGCCTCGCGGAAGAACTCGAAGGCGTGGTCGAAGCGGACGAGGTCGGACTCGGCGGCCAGGTAGCGGTGGTCGATCCGCGGCGCGGCGGACGGGTCGGTGCTCGTTGCGAGCACGGTGCCCTCCGGCTCGCCGCGGTTCAGGCAGATGATCACGCCCGCCGTGCCGTCGATCTCGTCCCACGGGATCGGCATCGCCTGCCACTCCGGCTCGCCGCCCAGCCCGATCGGCCCGCGGCAGTTCGTCAGGAACAGCCGGCCGATCCGCTCGGAGAGCGCCGGCGCGTGGAAGCGGATCGCGCAGTTCGGGTGGTCGAGCAGGTTGTGCCCCACGGGCAGGTCGAGCACGGGCTCGATCCCGAGCGAGCGCAGGTGGTCCGCCGGCCCGATCCCGGAGCGCTGGAGCAGCGGCGGCGTCGAGTAGGCGCCGCACGCGACGACGACGCGGTCGGCGGCCACGTCGACGACCTGCCCGTCGGCGTCGACGTACCGGACGCCCGTCGCGCGCGTGCCGTCGAGCAGGACGCGGTCGACGAGCGCGTTCGCGCGCAGCGTGAAGTTGGGTCGGCGGCGGGCCGCGCGGATGTACGTGACGAGCGTGCCGAGCCGGACCTCGCGCAGCCGGTTCTGCGGCCAGGGCCCGACGGCCGCGACGCTTGCGTGCGGCGCGTTCAGGTCGGGCTCGTAGGCGAGGCCGAGGTCGACGCACGCCTCGACGAACGCATGGTGGATCGGGTCCCAGTGGCGCTCCGGGAAGCGGCGGATCGCGATCGGGCCGGCGTCCCCGTGCAGGGGGTCGTCCCCGAAGTCGAGGTCGTTCTCGATCTCGACGAAGTACGGGAGCACGTCCTCCCAGGCCCAGCCGGGGTTGCCGAAGCCCGCCCAGCGGTCGTAGTCGAACGGCGCGCCGCGCACGGCGACGCAGCCGTTCACCATCGACGAGCCGCCGACGAGCCTGCCGCGGGCGAGCCGGACGCGGTGCCCGTTCGGTAGCGGCTCGTTCCAGTAGCCCCAGTCCATCTCGGGGATCCCGGCCGGGAACCACGACTGGCCGCCGGAGACGACGAACAGCGGCGCCAGCTCCTCCTCGTCCGGGAAGTCGGGCCCCGCCTCGAGCAGGAGCACCCGGCAGGACGGGTCCTCGCTCAGGCGGGCGGCGATCACCCCGCCGCTCGTCCCCGACCCCACGACCACGACGTCGACGTGCTCCACCGCGCCTCCTCCCCGGGGGTGTCGGGGCGAGTATAGGAAGGCCGCGGCAGCAGCCGCCTGCGCGGCTCAGTCGCCCGACTGCTGCCGCCGGGCGCGCCCCGCCGCGACGAACACGCCGACCGAGACGGCGATCAGGACGAGCGAGACGACGAACAGCGCGATCTTCGCGCCGCGGCTGTCGAGCGCGCCGCCGACGAACGTGAGCGCGATCGCCACGATCACGAGCCCGTTCGCGAGCCACGAGCGGGACTGGAAGAACTGCCGCCAGCCGGGGCGGTCGGGCTCGCCGGTCACGCGCCCTACGCCGTCGTCGCCGAGCGCCGGCTCGCGCGGGCCGCGTTCAGCGCGAAGCTCATCATCGCCTTGGGCAGCCGCTCCGCCTTCCCGAGCACCGCGTCGAGCGAGGCGGCGAAGTGCTCGAGGTCGGCCTCCTCGATCGTCAGCGGCGGCAGGCCCTTGATCACGTTCTGCGCGTGGCCGGCGACCTGGATCAGCACCTGGTGGTCGGTGAAGAGCGGCACGACGACGAGCTGCGCGAACAGGCCGGCGTGAACGCGCTCCAGGACGCGCCACGAGAGCTTGCGCCGATCGGGCTCGGAGAAGCCCATCGCCCACATCAGGCCCTTGCCCCAGACGCCGTCGACGACCTCGAACCGGTCCGCGAGCGGCTGCGTCAGCTCGAGCAGCCGCTCGCCGAGGCGGGCGGAGCGCTCGACCAGGCCCTGCTCGTCGATCTCGCGCAGCGTCGCGATCCCCGCGGCCATCGCCAGGTCATTCGGCGCGAACGTCGAGCCGTGGCTGAGCGCGTTCTCGAGCGAGTCGAAGACCCGGTCGTAGACCGCCGCGCTCATGAGGCACGCGCTCGTCGGCACGTAGCCGCCCGAGAGCGACTTCGCGACGGTGACGATGTCCGGCTGCAGGCCCCAGTGCTCGAGCGCGAAGAAGCGCCCGGTGCGGCCGAGCCCGGTCTGCACCTCGTCGACGACGAACAGCGTCCCGTACTTGCGGCAGAGCGCCTGGGCGCCCTCGAGGTAGCCGTCCTGCGGGATGACGACGCCCTTGCCCATGATCGGCTCGACGATGAACAGCGCGACGTCCTCGCGGCGCAGCTCGGCCTCGAGCCCGTCGAGGTCGTTCACGTGCACGCGCGAGAAGCCGGGCAGGAGCGGCCCGAACCGGTCGGTGAAGTCGGCGTTCCCGTTCACGGAGAGCGACCCGAGCGTCAGCCCGTGGAAGCCGTGGTCGAGGAAGAGCACGCGCGAGCGCCCGGTCGCGGCGCGCCCGAGCTTCAGCGCTGCCTCGACCGCCTCGGTGCCCGAGCTCGTGAAGAGCACCCGGCCGAGCGTACGGGGCGCGCGGGCGAGCAGGCCCTCGGCGAGGAACGCGGCGAGCGGCGAGACGCCGAGCTGCACGGAGCCCGCGGTGTCGAGTTCGAGCGCCTCGATCAGCGCGGCCCGGATGCGCGGGTTGTTGCGCCCGACGTTGAACATCCCGAAGCCGCCGAGCATGTCCAGGTAGCGGCGCCCCTCGGCGTCGAAGAGGTGGCTTCCCTCCGCCCGCGCCCACTGGCGATCGAACCCGATCGTCCGCAGCAGGCGGACGAACTGCGGGTTGACGACCTGCGCGTAGAGGTCGGATGCCTCGTGCCCGCGCTCGGCGAGCAGGGCGCCGACGCTCGCGTGCGCCGGCGCGGCCGCATCGCCGCTCCGCGGCAGCGGCGTCGCGAGGCTCACCGGGGGCCGTCCGGGGCAGGCGACGGGGCGCGATGGGGGGCGCGTGGCAGCACCACCCGTGAGGATACGGCCTGCGCGCCGGTCCGGCGAGCGCACGCTGTGCCGCGCGCGCCGGGCGCGTCCACGCGCGTCCGGCCGGACGGGAGTAGAGTTGCGCCCCGTGAGGCGCGTCGGCGGCTCGAGCGCGATCTCCCCGGCCCTGCTCGGGGCGATCCTGCTCGGGACGACGCAGCTGCTCTGGGGCGGCTCCTTCTGGGCCACGGAGGTCGCGGCCCGTCACACCGAGCCCGGGATGATCGCCTTCCTGCGGACGGGCATCGCGCTCGTCGCGCTCGTCGCGCTCGTGGCCGTCGGCTACGGGCGCTGGCCCCGCGGCCGGCGGGAGTGGGCGTGGGTCGTGGCCACGGGCCTGCTGATGAACGTCGTCTTCTACCTCGGCTTCAGCGAGGGCGTGCCGCGCGCGGGCGGCGGCAACGGCGCGGTGCTCGCGAACTCCGTCCCGCTCTGGGTGCTCCTGATCAGCTGGCTCGTCCTGCGTGAGCGCGCGACCCTCGCGGGGATCGCCGGCCTGCTCGTCGGCTTCGCCGGCTGCGTCGTGATGGTCGTGCCGCAGCTCGGCGGCACCGGAGACACGGGCGAGCTCGTCCTCGGCTGCCTGCTCTGCCTCGCCGCCGCACTCGGCTGGGGCATCGGCACGCTGATGCTCGCGCGCCTGCTCTCGAAGGAGCCCGAGATCGACATGCTCGGCTTCACGACGGCGCAGTTCGCGGTCGGCGTCCCGATCATCGCCATCGTCGCGTTCGCCGTCGACGGCGCCGCCGGCACGAACTGGGGCTCCGAGCAGCTGTGGGGGCCGATCGTCTTCCTCTCGCTCGGCGGCTCCGCGATCGCGACCGTCTGCTTCTTCGCGGCCCTCCGCTACACGAGCCCGACGACCGCCTCGTCCTGGCTCTTCCTGGGCCCGGTGATCGGCGTGCTGATCGAGATCGCGCGCGGCAACACGCCCGACGCGATCGTCGGCGTCGGGATGGCGCTCGCGATCCTCGGCGTCGCGCTCGTCAACCTCGCCCCGCGGCTCGCGGCGGCGCGGGGGCCGACGCCGGCGACGGCCGACGAGCCGGCCTAGCGCTGCGTCATGCTGGTCCCATGTCGCTGACGGTCGCCTCCGGCCCGTTCGGGCGCACCCCGGCCGGCCGCCTGAACGGGACGCTCGAGACGCCCGGCGGCTTCATCCTCTGGGATCCCGTGCCGCACCGGGTGCGGGCGCGCTTCGCCGGCCGGACGGTGGTCGACACCCGAGGTGCCGTCCTGCTGCACGAGACGAACCACCTTCCCGTCTACTACGTGCCCGAGGCCGACCTCGACCACGACCTGCTCGTGCCGACGGAGACGCGGACGTTCTGCCCGATCAAGGGCGACTGCAGCTACCGGTCGATCCGCGTCGGCGACCGCGTCGCGACCGACGCCGTGTGGGCGTACCGCGCGCCGATCCCGTCGGCGCCGTTCCTCGCCGGCTACGCCGCGCTCGTGTGGGACGCGCTCGACGAGTGGCTCGTCGAGGACGAGCAGGTGCACGGGCATCCGCGCGACCCGTACCACCGGATCGACGTCTACCCGACGAGCACGCACGTGCGCGTCCTGCTCGACGGCGAGGTGCTGGCCGACAGCCGACGCGCCCGCGTCCTCTACGAGACGAGCCTGCCGCCGCGGTACTACCTCCCGATCGAGGACGTGCGCGTCGACCTGCTCGAGCCGAGCCCGACGCGCACGCGCTGCGCGTACAAGGGCGAGGCGTCCTACTGGCACGCGCGGGTGGGCGGGCGCCTGGTCGACGACCTCGTCTGGTCGTACCCGGAGCCCGACCTCGACGCGCAGCCGGTGCGCGGCCTCCTCTGCTTCCTCGCCGAGCGCGTCGACGTCGA
>JAWKJY010000013.1:0-110794 GCA_041393535.1 Thermoleophilia bacterium | reverse complement strand
CCGGGGACACGGACGTCAGTGTGAGGTGCGGCATGGAGGCGGGATGCAGCGAGCGGACGGCGCGCGCGTGAGCGGCGACGAGCACGAGCCCGTGCGGGACGAGTTCCTCGTCTTCGGCCGGCCGCAGATCACCGAGGAGGAGATCGCCGAGGTCGTCGCGACCCTGCGCTCGGGCTGGATCGGCCAGGGCCCGAAGGTGGCCGCGTTCGAGCAGGCGTTCGCGGAGTACGTCGGCGCGCCGTACGCGGTGGCGGTGTCGAGCTGCACGGCCGCGCTCCATCTGGCGCTGGTCGCGATCGGCGTCGAGCCCGGTGACGAGGTGATCGTCCCGGCGATGACCTTCGCCGCCTCGGCCAACGCGGTCATCCACGCCGGCGCACGGCCCGTGCTCGCCGACGTCGACCGGGAGACCGGCTGCCTGACGGCCGAGCACGTCGAGCGCGCGCTGACGCCTCGCACGCGGGCGATCCTCCCCGTCCACTACGCCGGTCGGATGTGCCGGATGGACGAGCTCGCGGCGATCGCCGGCGAGCGCGGCCTCCGGATCGTCGAGGACTGCGCGCACGCGATCGAGACGACGGCGGGCGGCCGCCACGCGGGGACGATCGGCGACTACGGCACCTTCTCGTTCTACGTGACGAAGAACGTCGTCACCGCCGAGGGCGGAATGGTGACGACGAGCGACGCCGGGGCGGCCGGACGGATCAAGCGGCTCGCGCTGCACGGCCTCAGCGCCGACGCGTGGAAGCGCTACTCCGACAGCGGCTTCAAGCACTACGAGGTCGTCGAGCCGGGGTTCAAGTACAACATGACCGACCTGCAGGCCTCGCTCGGGCTGCACCAGCTCGCCCGCGTCGAGCAGAGCCTCGTCCGGCGCCAGGAGATCTGGGCGGCCTACGACGCCGCCTTCGCCGACCTGCCGGTGTTCCTGCCGGCACCCGAGGAGCCCGGCACGCGCCACGCGCGCCACCTCTACACGCTGCTCGTCGACGTCGACCGGCTGGCCGGCACGCGCGACGACGCGCTGAACGAGCTGCACCGGCTGCGGATCGGGACCGGCGTCCACTACCGCGCGCTCCACCTGCACCGCTACTACCGCGAGACGTTCGGCTACGCGAACGGCGACTTCCCGAACGCGGAGTGGATCTCCGACCGGACGCTCTCGCTGCCGCTCGGCCCCGGGCTCACGGACCGCGACGTCGAGGACGTCGTCACGGCGGTCCGCCTGACCCTCGGCCGCCTCGCGGCCTGATCCGGTCGTTCGCCGGACCGGCACCGCCGGGCCACGCGATGGCGCGCTAGGCTCGCCGCTTCGCACCGCGAGCGAGGGAGGGGACACCCGTGAGCCAGCCGACGCCGGGCCGCTTCGTGTGGCACGACCTGATGACGACGGACCGCGAGGCCTCGAAGGCCTTCTACGCCGACCTGCTCGGCTGGAGCTACGAGACCTGGAAGCCCGGCGAGCTCGACTACCCGATGCTCGATGCCGGCGGCGGGCCGTTCGGCGGCATGGTGCCGCTCGACCCCGGGCACGGGATCCCCTGCAACTGGCAGGGCTACGTCCACGTCGCCGACCTCGACGCCGCGCTCGCGCACGTGCCCGCGGCCGGCGGGACGGTGTTCGTCGGAGCCACGCCGATCCCGGAGGTCGGCCGCTTCGCGGTCGTCGGCGACCCGACCGGCGCGGCCGTGTCGCTGATGCAGCCGGCCGGCGCGCTGCCGCCCGAGGCGCCGCCGACGCCCGGCTCGGTCGCGTGGCACGAGCTCCAGTCCACCGACCTCGCGGCCGCGGCCCCCTTCTACGTCGATGTCCTCGGCTGGGCGTTCCGCGAGCAGCCGGTGGGCGAGATCGTCTACGGCATGTTCTCGGCCGACGGGACGGACGTCGCCGGCGGGATCACGTTCCCGCCGGGCGTCGAGGCCCCGTCGCACTGGCTGACGTACTTCCACGTCGAGGACGTGGACGCCGCCCTGGCCCGCGCCGCGGAGCTCGGCGCGACGACGCTGTGGGGCCCGCTCGACGTGGAGGGGATCGGCCGGATGGCCGGGCTGCTCGACCCGCTCGGGGCCGTCTTCGCGGTCTTCCGCGCGGCGATGGCGTAGCCGCGCGGGCGCGTCCCTTCGCGCGCGCGTGTGCACCCTCGTCCGGGCGGCCGTCGGTAGGCTCCCCGCATGACACCTGCCCGTCGCCTGCGCGACCTGCTCGCGACCGGGGAGACGCTCCTCGTCCCCGGCGCCTACAACCCGCTCGTCGCCCGGATCCTCGAACTCGAGGGCTTCCAGGCCGTCTACACCGGCGGCTACGCCGCCGCCGCCTCGAACTACGCCCTGCCCGACATCGGGCTGATGACGCAGACCGAGATGTGCGACCACGTCGGCCGTGTCTCGAACGCGATCTCGATCCCCGTGATCGCCGACGCCGACACCGGCTTCGGCGAGCTGACCAACGTCGCCCGCGCCGTCCGCGAGTACGAGCGCGCGGGCGCAGCCGCCGTCCAGATCGAGGACCAGGTCTTCCCGAAGCGCTGTGGCCACATGGAGGGGAAGAAGGTCATCCCCGGGGCCGACATGGTCAAGAAGGTGCGCGCCGCGCTCGCCGCCCGCTCGAACCCGGACACGGTGATCATCGCCCGCTCCGACGCGATCGCCGTCACCGGCCTGGACGACGCGATCGCGCGCATGCAGGCCTACAAGGCCGAGGGCGCCGACGTGATCTTCCCGGACGCTCCCCGCTCGCTCGACGAGCTGAAGCGCATCCGCGACGAGGTCGAGGGCCCGCTGCTCGCGAACTTCTCCGAGCACGGCAAGACCCCGCTCCTCTCCCGCGACGAGGTCGCGGCGCTCGGCTACCAGATCGCGCTGTACCCGTCGACGACGCTGTTCGCCGCCGCCCTCTCCGCCCGCCTGATGGCGCAGGCGCTGAAGCGCGACGGGACGAGCCGCGAGGTGGTCGACGACCTGATGGTGTTCGGTGAGCTCAACGACCTGCTGGGCCTCGGGCGCTGGCAGGCGGAGGAGGAGGCTGCGCTGTGAACGAGACCGTCTTCACCGTTGAGGCGACGCCGATCGTCTACGGGCCCGGCGCCTCCGACGAGACCGGCTTCCACCTCGCGCGCCTCGGCGTCAAGCGGGTGCTCGTCGTCTCCGACCCCTGGGTGAGCGGCCTCGGGATCACGCAGCGCGTGCGCGACGCGATCGGCGAGCGCGACATCGCGACCGAGCTCTACACGCAGGCGCGGGTGGAGCCGAACGAGGACTCGGCGCGCGAGGTGATCGAGATCGCGCGGTCCGGCGGCTACGACGGCTTCGTCGGCGTCGGCGGCGGCTCGTCGCTCGACACGGCGAAGCTCGCCGCGCTGTTCGCCTCGCACGGGGGCGAGCTGCTCGACTACGTGAACAAGCCGATCGGCAAGGGCATCCAGATCCCCGGGCCGCTGCTCCCGCTCGTCGCCGTCCCGACGACCGCCGGCACGGGCAGCGAGGCGACCTCGGTCGCGATCCTCGACTTCCCGAGCCTCGGCGTCAAGACGGGCATCTCGCACCGCTACCTGCGCCCGCGCGTGGGCATCGTCGACCCGCTGCTGCTCCGGCAGACGCCCTCGCAGGTGACCGCGAGCTGCGGGCTCGACGTCGTCTGCCACGCGGTCGAGTCGTTCACGGCCCGGCCGTTCGACAGCCGGCCGAAGACCTCGCCGGACGAGCGACCGCCCTACCAGGGCTCGAACCCCGTCGCGGACGTCTGGTCGTCGCGCGCGATCGAGTTCGGCGGCAAGTACCTGCGCCGCGCGGTCCGCGACGCGGACGACCTCGAGGCGCGCGGCCAGATGATGCTCGGCGCGACCCTCGCCGGGATCGGCTTCGGCAACGCGGGCGTCCACGTCCCGCACGCCTGCGCCTACCCGATCGCGTCGCTCAAGCACGAGTGGACGCCGACGGGCTACCCGACCTCGCACGCGTTCGTCCCGCACGGCTTCTCCGTGACGGTGACCGCCCCGGCCTGCTTCCGCTTCACGCAGGAGGCGACCCCGGAGCGCCACCGCGAGGCCGCGCGGCTGCTGACCGGCGGCGAGACGGAGGACCTCGGCGAGGCCTTCGCGTCGCTGATGCAGGACGTCGGCGCGCCGATGACGATCTCCGAGCTCGGCTACACCGAGGCGGACATCCCGGCGCTCGTCGACGGCGCGATGAAGCAGCAGCGCCTGCTCGTCATCTCGCCGCGCGAGGTCCAGCCCGCGGACCTCGAGCGGATCTTCCGCGAGTCGCTCTAGGAGCGGATCGACATGGCCGCCAGCGCCGGCGTGAGCCTCCTCTGGCTCCCGCTCGGCGCTGGCGGCTCGTTCGTCCGCCTGAACGGCCGCGTCTACGAGGCGGTTGCGGCGCGCCTCGCGCGCCGGCCGCCCGCCGACCTCTACCACGCGGCGCTCCTGGTCGAGCTCGACGGCGACACCTGGGCAGTCGAGCAGGCGCCGGTCTGGAACAGCCGCGAGCCGGAGCGCGGCGTCGTCGCCGAGGGCCCCGTCGGCGCGCGCTGGCTGGGTCGGCTCCGGCTGTTCCGCTACGAGGTCCGCTGCTGGCGCGGCGGCGCCATCCCCGATGCGGCCGAGGCGGTCGGCGGCCCGCTCCGGGTGGAGACGGATGCTCCGCGCGCCGCGCGGCTGCTCGGGCTCGTCCCCGCCTGCCCGACGCCGACCTGGGGCCGCGACGACCTCCGCGCGGGCGCGATGTGGAACTCGAACTCGCTCGTCGCGTGGCTGCTCGCCGCGAGCGGGCACGACGTCGCGACGCTGGCACCGCCGCCGGGCGGCCGCGCGCCCGGCTGGCATGCGGGGCTCGTGGTCGCGGCACGGGCCGACGGGCCTGCCGCCTAGGCCGGCAGGACGAATCTGCCGTCCCGCAACTCGACCTCGGGCGCGGGCGGGTCGCCGTCCCAGGAGCCAGGCGAGCCGTCGAATTGCCACCTCGCGTGGCCGTCGTCCCTGTCCGCCGTCACGGAGAGGAAGCGACCACCGCCGCGGAACGTTGCGATGCAGACGACCGATGGCACGGGCCCGGCCCCCTCGCTGTCGCCGTGGGCCTCCGTCACCTGCATCGAGCCGCGATCGAGCCCCCAGGCCGCGACCCGCGCGCGGTCGGCGGGCGACGCGTCGCGGTTCCAGGAGGCCATGCAGTCCGCCGGGCCCGGCAGCCCGTCAGCGGCAGGAGCCGGCGCGCCGGTAGCCGGAGGCTGCTCGCCGCCCCCGCCGCAGCCGGCCGCTAGCACGAGCGCCACGAGGACGAGCAGCAACCCCCTCACGTCTCGTGAGACGGCGAGGGCGCTCCCGAGTTGGCCGACCGTCGCGTCGCCCGGCGCGCCCTCGCTACCCTCCAGGCGATGCTCGCCGATCTCGCCCAGCTGGTCGGATCCGCCCACGTCCTGCCCGGGACGGAGGCGAGGTACCTCGAGGACGCGACCGTCGTGCGCGGCCTGCGCGGGCGCGCGGACGCGGTCGTCCTGCCGGGGACGGCCGAGGAGGTCGCCGCGGTCGTCGCCTGGTGCTACGAGCGCGACGTCCCGATCGTCACCCGCGGCGGCGGCACGGGCTACGCCGGCGGGGCCGTGCCGATCGACGGCGGGGTCGTCCTCTCGCTCGAGCGCCTGACGCGCGTGCGCGCCTTCGACCCGCTGCTCTGGCGGATCCACGTCGAGGCCGGGCTGCCGACGGGCGAGCTGCGCCGGATCGTCCGCGAGAGCGGCCTCTTCTTCCCGCCGGACCCCGGCGCGGCCGAGCAGTCGCAGATCGGCGGCAACATCGCGACGAACGCCGGCGGCCCGCACGCCTTCAAGTACGGCGTCACCGGCACGTGGGTCACGGGCATCGAGGCGGTCGTCCCGCCCGGCGAGCTGATCACCGTCGGCGGCCCGATTCGCAAGGACCAGGCCGGCTACGACCTGAAGCACCTGCTGATCGGCTCCGAGGGGACGCTCGGGATCATCACCGCCGCGTGGCTGCGGCTCCAGCCGGCGCCCGAGGTCTTCCTCCCCGTAGTCGCCTTCTACGGCTCGACCGCGCGCGGCTGCGACGCGATGGAGGCCGTGATCGGGTCCGGGTTGATGCCGGCCGCGCTCGAGTACCTCGACGCCGGCACGGTGCAGGCGGCCGGCGGCTCGTTCCCCGGGGGCGTCCCGGACGGCGCCGCGTTCATGGTGCTGGCCGAGGCCGACGGGACGGAGACGGAGGCGCTGCAGCTGCGTGCCGACCTGGTCGAGGCGCTCGGCGATCACGCGCTCGACGTGCGCGCGCCCGAGGGCACGGCCGCGGTCGCGGAGCTCTGGCGCTGGCGCGACGGCGTCTCGATCGCGGTCGCGGCGCGCCGGGGCGGCAAGGTGGGCGAGGACATCGTCGTCCCCTTCGACCGCCTGGGCGAGGCGATCGAGGAGGTCATCGAGATCGGCCAGCGCCACGGGATCGAGGCGGTCAGCTGGGGCCACGCGGGCGACGGCAACATGCACGCGAACTTCCTCGTCGACCTCGCCTCGCCCGAGGAGCTCGAGCGTGCCGACGCGGCCGCCGAGGAGGTCTTCGCGCTGGCCGGACAGCTCGGCGGGTCGATCTCCGGCGAGCACGGCCTCGGCTGGCTGAAGCGCGGCCACCTCCACCTGCAGTGGGCGCCGCGCGCGCTGACGCTCCACCACGCGGTCAAGCAGGCCTTCGACCCCAAGGGCCTGCTCAACCCGGGCAAGAAGGTCTAGCCGTCCCGCACGCCTGGCGCGTCCTCGCGCCCGGCGCGACTCCCATCGCCTGCGCCGGCGCGTTAGCCTGCGCCCCACGAGGCCGAGCGCGGGAGGGACGACGTGAGCACGACGAGCGGGACCGACGTTGCAGCCGAGCGGCGCGAGGTCGCGCGGCGGCGGCTCTACCACTGGAACACGGGCTTCGAGGCCGAGGTCGAGCTCTTCCCCGGCCTGTATCCGCGCTCGATCGTGCGCGGCGACGGCGCGTACCTCGTCGACGACACGGGCCATCGGCTGCTGGACTGCGGGCACAGCGTCGCGGCCTGCTCGGTCGGCCACGCGCGCGCCGAGGTCGCCGAGCGGATGGCCGAGCAGCTGCGGACGCTCGAGTTCACCACGCTCGACGGCGGCCTGACGCACCCGCACGCGGTCGAGCTGGCCGACCGGCTCGGCCGGGTCGTGCCGGTGGAAGACGCGTTCTTCTTCTTCAACTGCTCGGGCAGCGAGGCGAACGACATGGCCTTCAAGGTGGCGCGCGCCTACCACGCCGCCCGCGGCGAGCCCGGGCGCGTGAAGGTCGTCTGCCGGGAGGACTCCTACCACGGGTCGACGTTCGGGGCGATGTCGGCGACGGGCGTCGTCGCCCTGCGCGAGCCGTACGCGCCGCTCGTCCCCGGCTTCGTCCGGGCGTCGGCCCCCGTGCCCGGCCGCTGCGGCTACTGCGAGCGCGCCGGCGGCTGCACGCTCGGGTGCGCGAACGACGTCGAGCGCGTGATCCGCCGCGAGGGGCCCGGCACCGTCGCCGCGTTCATCGGCGAGCCGGTCTCGGTCGCCGGCAACATCGGCGTGCCCCACCCCGGCTACTGGCAGCGGATCCGGGAGATCTGCGACGCGAGCGGCGTGCTCCTGATCGCGGACGAGGTGATCAACGGCTTCGGCCGACTCGGGCGGCTGTTCGGCTGCGACCGGCTCGGGATCCGGCCGGACGTGATGACGCTCGCGAAGGGCCTGACGAGCGGCTACGTCCCGATGGGCGCAACGGTCGTCTCCGGCGCGATGCGCGAGGCGTTCCGCGGCCGCCCGCTGCCCCACAACGCCACGAACATGGGCCACCCGCTCGGGTGCGCGGCGGCGCTCGCCGTCCTCGAGATCGTCGAGCGGGACGGCCTCGCCGACCACGTCGCGTCGCTCGAGGGCGTCCTGCGCGGCGCGCTGACGCGGCTCGCGTCCCGCATCCCGGCGATCACGGCGACGAGCTCGATCGGCCTGCTCGCGAGCCTCGACGTGGCGACCCCGCCGCGCCGCGCGCGCGAGCTCGCGCTCCGCTTCCGCCACGAGTGCTACGAGCGCGGCTTCATCCCGCGCTTCAAGGCGGGCGACGACACGGTGACGGTCTTCTTCTACCCGCCGCTCGTCGTCACGGAGGCGGAGGTCGAGCAGGCGATGGAGGCCATCGGGGACGCGATCGCGCGCTGGCTGCCGTGACCGCCTGACGGCCGGGGCCGGGGCGGCTCGGGTTCCTCGACCCCGTGCTCGGCGACGTCGCGGATGGGCGAGACCGAGCGAGGCCCCTTCCGCTGCGAGCGGCGGTTCACACCGGACCTCGGTGGACGGCAAATGCGGCTCGAGGCGCACGGGGGCCTCGGCGGGCACGCGTACGACGCTCTGCCTGTTCGGGATCGAACCGGCCGGTGCGGCACGCTGCCGGTCGTTCACGTCGGACGGGAAGCAGTCGGTCGGCGTCCGCGTCGAGGCCGACGACCTCCCGTCGGGCGCGATCGCGTTCGACAGCGAGCTGCCCGCGGGCCTCGCCCGGCAGGCGTACTGGCCGGGTGACGGCGGCGTCGCGTTCCACTGGGCCGTCTCGTCGATGACCGGGGGCGGCTGGCGCCCGCTCGTCGAGCACGCATACCGGCGCCGGGCCGCGGGCCGAGCGCAGGCGACCGCGGGCACCTGGCAGCGGCCGGCAGCCGGCCTGGCTTCGGGCTCGCAGACGGACGACGGCGAGGCTCGGGCGCCCGGCCGCGCCCTGGCTCAGAGCGAGCCGGCCCGGGCGACCTCGTAGACGCGCAGCTTCGGCGGCGCCGCCATCGCCTCGCCGAGGAACGCCGAGAACGCGGCCGTGTGCGGTGCGGCGAGGTGCGCGTCGAGGTGCTCCCGCGCCTCCCACTCCTCGAAGACGAAGAAGGCGTCGTCGCGCTCCAGGTGGCGGAAGAAGGTGTACGAGATGCACCCCGCCTCCGAGCGCGTCGCGTCCGCGACGACGGCCGCGCGCTCGAACGCCTCGGAGAGGCGCTCGGGGTGCAGGGTGATGCTCCCGGCGACGACGATCACAGGCTCCTCCTCGGGTCGGTCGGTCGGTGGGTCGGTGGGTCGGTCGGTGGGTCGGTCGGTGGGTCGGTCGGTCGGTCGGTCGGTCGGTCGGTCGGTCGGTCGGTCGGTCGGTCGGTCGGTCGGTCGGTCGGTCGGTCGGGTGAACGTAGCCGAGGCCATCGCCCGCGGGTCGCGCGTCCTCCGGCGGGCGCGCGTCCATCCGGGCATGCCCCGTCCACCCGGCATCGTCCGTCGGGCGCACGCGCGGCGAGCGGCGGCAAGACCGTCTCGACGGGGGCTCGGCCGCCTGTGGACGGGTCGTGACCGATCCGGCACGGTCCCGTGTCACACGCGTGCGCCGCACACGCCTAGGCTGGGCGCCAGGGAGGCGGGAGGGGCACCTCCCGTCCCAGTGGGGCGTCCGCCGGGCCGCTGGTGCCGCCGCGCCCGGAGGGCGACGACTAGACTCGGCCCCGCCATGAAGGTGCTGGTCGTCGGATCGGGCGGGCGCGAGCACGCGCTCTGCTGGAAGCTCTCCCAGTCGCCGCTGCTGACGGAGCTGCACGCGGCGCCCGGGAGCCCCGGGATCGGGCGACTCGGCACCTGCCACCCGGTGCGCGTGCAGGACGTCGCCGGGCTCGTCGACCTGTGCGAGGACCTTCGCATCGACCTCGCCGTGATCGGCCCGGAGGCGCCCCTCGTCGCCGGGCTCGCCGACGAGCTGCGCCGCGCCGGCATCGCCGTCTTCGGCCCGAGCGCAGCGGCCGCGCAGATCGAGGGGTCGAAGTCCTTCGCGAAAGACGTCATGACCGCTGCGGGCGTGCCGACCGCACGCGCGCTCGACGAGGCGATCGCGCCGTGCGTCGTCAAGGCCGACGGGCTGGCGGCCGGCAAGGGCGTCTTCGTCTGCACGACGCAGGCGGAGGCCGAGGACGCGCTCTTCCGGGCCCGCGCCCTCGGCGGCGAGACCGTGATCGAGGAGCTGCTGCAGGGCGAGGAGGTCTCGCTGTTCGCGCTCTGCGACGGCGTGCGCGCGATCCCGCTACCCGCGGCCCAGGACTACAAGCGCATCCGCGACGGCGACCGGGGGCCGAACACGGGCGGAATGGGCAGCTTCTCGCCCGCACCGATCATGCCGCCCGACCTCGCGGCCGAGCTGGTGCGCCAGGTGCACGAGCCGGTGCTGGCCGAGCTGGCCGAGCGGGACGCGCCGTTCGTCGGCCTACTGTACGCCGGGCTGATGCTGACGCCCGACGGCGTTCGCGTGCTCGAGTTCAACTGCCGCTTCGGCGATCCAGAGACCCAGTCGATCCTGCCGCTGATCGAGGGCGACCTCCTCGAGGCCCTGCGGGCGGCCGCGAACGGCGACCTCTCGGGGGTCGAGCTCGCGTCGACCCCCGAGTGGAGCGTGACGGTCGTGCTCGCGTCGCGCGGCTATCCGGATTCGAGCGAGAGCGGGATTCCGATCCGGGGGCTCGACCGGGCCGAGGCCACGGGCGCGCTCGTGTTCCACGCCGGCACGGCCCTCCGCGAGGGCGAGGTCATCTCCGCCGGCGGTCGCGTCCTGAACGTCACGGCGACCGGGGCGACCGCGGCGGAGGCGCGCGATCGGGCGTACGCCGCGGTGGCCGAGATCGACTTCCCGGGCTCCCAGCACCGGACGGACATCGCGCTCAAGGCCGTCCGCGCGGACGGCTGACCGGGCGGGCGGGTCCCGGGCGGGGGCGGCCGGGGCGGCGACTAGACTGCTGGAGTGATCCCGCGCTACTCCCGTCCGGCCATGAAGGCGATCTGGTCGGACGAGGCCAGGCTCGCGCGCCTGCTCGAGGTCGAGCTCGCCGCGACCGACGCGTGGGCTGCGCTGGGCGTCGTGCCCACCGAGGAGGCCGCCGAGCTTCGCGCCCGCGCCGTGCCCCCCTCGCCCGCACGCGTCGCCGAGATCGAGGAGCGCACGCAGCACGACCTGGCAGCCTTCGTCGACGCGGTCGCCGAGCAGGTCGGGCCCCCGGCGCGCTGGCTCCACTACGGGCTCACCTCGTCTGACGTGCTCGACACCGCGCTCGCGCTCCAGGTGCGCGAGGCCGGCGCCCTGATCCTCGACGGGATCGACCGGCTGCTGACGGCAACCATCCGCCGGGCCGAGGAGCACCGGGACACGGTGATGGTCGGCCGGACGCACGGCGTGCACGCCGAGGCGATCTCGTTCGGCGTGAAGCTCGCCGGCTGGGCGTTCGAGCTCGACCGCGACCGCGACCGCGTCGCCCGCGCGGTGGAGGCGATGCGCGTCGGGAAGATCTCGGGCGCGGTCGGCCTGTACGGCGGCGGCGACCCGGAGCTCGAGCGGCTCGTCTGCGAGCGGCTCGAGCTGGAGCGGGAGCCCGTCTCCACCCAGGTGATCCCCCGCGACCGACATGCCGACCTGCTCGCCGCGCTCGCGGTCACGGCTGCGACGCTCGAGCGGATCGGCACCGAGGTGCGGCACATGGCGCGCACGGAGCTGCGCGAGGTGCAGGAGCCGTTCGGCAAGGGGCAGAAGGGCTCGTCGGCGATGCCGCACAAGCGCAACCCGGTGGTCGCCGAGCGCATCTGCGGGCTCGCCCGCGTCGTCCGCGCCGCCGCACTCGTTGGGCTGGAGAACGTCGCCCTCTGGCACGAGCGGGACATCTCGCACTCGAGCGCGGAGCGCGTCGTCCTACCCGACGCCTTCTTCGCGCTGGACTACATGCTCGACAAGGCGGCCTGGCTCGTCGACGGGATGGTCGTCGACGTCGAGCGGATGCGACGGAACCTGTTCGCCTCGCACGGCCTCGTCTTCAGCCAGCGCGTCCTGCTCGCCCTCGTGGCCTCCGGCCTGACGCGGGACGAGGCCTACCGGCTCGTGCAGCGCAACGCGATGCGCGCCTGGGACGAGGAGCGGTCGTTCCGCGAGCTGCTCGAGGGCGACGCCGAGGTCATGGAGCGCCTGGGCCCGGCGGGGCTCGAGCACGCGTTCGACCTCGCCGACGCGCTGCAGTACGCTGACGCGATCGTCGACCGCCTGTCGTCCATCTCGCGCCGGGCAGCCGTCGGTGACTGACGGCGTCCACCTCGCGAGCGGCAAGGTCCGCGAGCTCTTCGAGCTCGACGCCGAGCGCCTCCTGCTCGTCGCGAGCGACCGGATCTCGACCTTCGACGTGATCCACCCCACGCCGATCCCGGACAAGGGGCGCGTCCTCACCGGGCTGTCGGCGTTCTGGTTCGCGCGGACGCGCCACATCGTGCCGAACCACCTGCTCACGCTCCGCGACGACGGCCGCTCGATGGAGTGCCGTCGCCTGCGGATGCTGCCGATCGAGTGCGTCGTGCGCGGCTACCTCGCCGGCTCGGGCTGGAAGGACTACCGCGCGACCGGCGCCACGTCCGGTCACGCGCTCCCGCCGGGCATGGTCGAGGCCGACCGGCTTCCCGCCCCGATCTTCACGCCCGCGACGAAGGCGACGAGCGGCCACGACGAGAACATCGACCTCGCCCGCGCCGCCGAGCTCGTCGGCGCCGACCGGCTCGCGGAGGCCGAGCGAATCGCGATCGCGCTCTACGAGTTCGCGGCCGACTACGCCGCGCGGCGGGGGATCGTCCTCGCGGACACGAAGTTCGAGCTCGGGCTGGACGAGCACGGCACCCTCGTCCTCGGCGACGAGGCGCTCACGCCGGACTCGTCGCGGTTCTGGCCAGCCGACCTGTACGCGCCCGGCGGGCCGCAGCCGTCGTTCGACAAGCAGTACGTGCGCGACTACGTCGAGGCGCTCGGCTGGGACAAGGCGCCTCCGGCGCCCGCCCTGCCGCAGGACGTCGTCGACGGCACCCGCGGCCGCTACGTCGAGGCCTTCGAGCTCTTGACCGGCATCCCGTTCGATCGCTATCTCGCCGACCCCCAGGTGGTGCTCACGTGAAGGTGACCGTCCTCGTCCGCCCCAAGCCCGGCATCCTCGACCCGCAGGGCGAGGCGGTCCGCGGCTCGCTCGAGCACCTCGGCTTCGCCGTGTCCGAGGCGCGCGTCGGCCGGCTCGTCGACCTCCAGGTCGACGCGGCCTCCGCCGAGGAGGCGCGGGCCGCGGCCGAGCGGATGTGCGAGCAGCTGCTCGCGAACCCGCTGATGGAGACGTTCACGATCGAGGTCGTCGGCGCGTGAGCGAGCCGCGGCCCCGCATCGCCGTCCTCGTCTTCCCGGGCTCCCAGGACGACGGGGACGCGGCACTCGCGCTCGAGCTCGTCGGTGCGGACGCGCTGCTCGTCTGGCACGGCGAGCCGGAGCTGCCCGACGTGCAGGCGGTCGTCCTCCCTGGCGGCTTCTCCTACGGGGACTACCTGCGCTGCGGCGCCATGGCGCGCTTCTCGCCCGTGATGCGGTCGGTCGCGGCGTTCGCCGACGCGGGCGGGCCCGTGCTGGGCATCTGCAACGGGTTCCAGATCCTCTGCGAGGCGGGCCTCCTCCCCGGCGTGCTGCGCCGCAACGACTCCCTCCGCTTCCTCTGCCGCGACGTCGACCTCGTCGTGGCCCGCGCCCGCGAGCCGTTCACGTCCCGCTGCGCGGTCGGCGACCGGCTGACGATCCCGGCCAAGCACGGCGAGGGCGCGTTCTACGCCCCCCCGGAGCTGCTCGCCGAGCTGCAGCGGAACGACCAGGTCGTGCTTCGCTACGCACCCGGCGACAACCCGAACGGGTCGGTCGACGACATCGCCGGGGTCGTCAACGCGGCCGGGAACGTCATGGGGCTGATGCCGCACCCGGAGCACGCCGTGGAGGCGCTGCTCGGGCCCACTGGCGGCGTGGCGATCCTCGGGTCGCTCGTCGATGCGGCCCGCGCGCGCCTCGCGGCGCCGGTTGGCTGACCGGCCGCTCATCGCGCGTCCGGCGCGGCTCGCGCCCGCCTCGCATTCCCCACCGCCGTGCGCCGCGCCCGCGCGCCGGCCGCAGCCCCTTCGCCGAGCAGCTCCCGCAGGCCGACGAGCCCGCCTGCGGCGTCCCGTAGGCGAGTCAGGTCGCCGAGCCGCAGTGTGACCGGCCCCCGCCTCGCGGTGCCGTCGGTCGTGTAGGCGAGCCGCACCAGACGCTCGCCGCCCTCGAGCTCGACGAGCTGCAGCACGGCCGCGAACTCCTTGCCCTCGGCCTCCTGCGGCGCCCACGCCTCCTCGAGCACGCGTGCCTTACCCCAGGGAGTCGCCACCTTCACCGTCGTCGTGTCCATGCCGACGACGGTAGGGGGAGATGTCGCACGTGTCTGCAACGGAAGTGCGCCTGGTCCGTGACGATCCGTCCACGGGTCGGCTCCGTCGTGCCCGGCTTTACACATTCCGTACAGGACGCCGACACCCCTCCAACGGGCGGCGCCTAGGGTGGAACCGCTCATGAGGATCGTCGTGGGGGTCGCCGTCCTCGCGAGCGCGGTCGTCGCGCTCGTCCCGGGTGCAGGTGCATCGATCATGATCGGTGCCAACGCGTCCAATCCGTCGCTGCGCGTCGGCGAGGGCGGCGCCGCCGAGGTGACGTGGACGCAGGGCGGCAGCCGGCGCGTCGTCGTGATCCGGCCCGACCGCAGCGTCCGCTGGGGCGACCGGCTGCCCGGTCGCGACGTCTCCCAGCCGGCGTCGATCGACCTGCCGCTCGACGCCGTCGTCCGCCAGGCCCCCGACGGGACGTTCTACGCGGTCCAGTCCTGGCGCCGCCTGAAGACCGGGCCGATCGAGCTCCGCTTCTCGCGCTGGCGTGGCCAGCCGACCCGCCTGACGCTCGACGCGAACTGCTGCAAGTGGAACAGCGAGCGGATCGCGGGTTACGCGAGCTTCCAGGGGAAGGCCATCTTCGGCTACTCGTCGACGCCGGCGGGCGTGCCGCTCGACGACCTCGGGCGGAACGTCTACCTCGACTCGCTGCGCGGCGGCGGGTGGACGCGGATGATGGGCATCCTCACCCACCGGCCGACCGGCTTCTACCGGCTCTGGATCCGCCCGTACTGGCGCGGGTCCGCCTACCGCGGCACGATCATCGGCCCGAACTGGGGCTGGACGCTCGCGCCCGACGCGCGCGCGGTGACCGACTCCGTGCTGTGAGCCGGGGCGGCGCCGCGCGGGGGGGCGTCGCCGGGGAAGCCGCAGGGGCCGCCTGTGCCACCGCTGGTAGCGTCGGGGCATGCGCCTCTCGGTGCTCGACCAGTCCCCGATCCCGTCGGGCTCGACGCCGACGGACGCCCTGCGGGCGACCGTCGAGCTCGCCCGGCTCGCCGACCGCCTCGGCTACACGCGCTACTGGCTGGCGGAGCACCACAACTTCCGCGCGCTCGCCGGCTCGGCGCCGGAGGTGCTGATCGGCCACGTCGCCGCGGCGACGCGCGGGATCCGCGTCGGCTCCGGCGGCGTGATGCTCTCCCACTACTCGCCGCTCAAGGTCGCCGAGACCTTCCGCCTGCTCCACGCCCTCCATCCCGGACGCATCGACCTGGGGATCGGCGCGCGCCCGGCTCCGACCAGCTCACCGCGGCGGGCGCTCCAGCCGGCGCCGACGAGCGTGTCGATCGAGCAGTTCCCCGACCAGGTCGCCGACCTGCTCGGGTACCTCCACGACCGGCCGCCGCCCGGGGCACCCGTTCGCCGGCATCCGGGCGACGCCCGAGAGCCCGGGCGCGCCGGAGGTCTGGGTGCTCGGCTCGGGCGGGTCGAGCGCGGTGTACGCCGCCTACTTCGGCCTGCCGTTCGCGTACGCGCACTTCATCAACCCGCAGGGCGGCGAGCAGCAGGCCGCGCTGTTCCGCGAGCGATACCAGCCCTCGCCGGAGCATCCGGGGCCGCGCGTCGCCGTCGCCGCGGCAGCGATCTGCGCCGCGACCGACGAGGAGGCCGAGCGGCTCGCGCAGAGCGTGCGCCTCTGGCGGCTGCGCCTGGAGCGGGGCGACCCCGGCCCGATCCCGTCGATCGAGGAGGCGGAGGCCTACCCGTACACCGAGCACGAGCGCTCGCGCATCGCCGGGCTCTCCCGCCGCTACACCGTCGGCAGCCCGGGGACCGTGCGCGCACGCCTGACCGCGCTCGCCGAGGCCTTCGGCGCCGAGGAGCTCGTGATCGTCACGATCTGCCACGACCCGGAGGCCCGCCGCCGCTCCTACGAGCTGCTCGCGACCGCCTTCGACCTCGAGCCCCGCGAGCCCGCCGGGGCCGCCGCCGGCTGACCCGACGGCGTCGCGCCGTTGCCGCCGCCCGGGCGGCGGCGTAGACTCGGGGGCACCCCGGCGCCCCGCCCTCCGTCTCCGCTCGTGCCCGCAGTCCGGCAAGCTGGAGCCGGCAGGGCCCACGCTCCGTGCTGCGACCACGGCGCAGAGACTCGCGGGCGGACGCAGGGGCGACGAAGGTTGCGGCGAGAGGGAAGGAGTGTGATGCAGCACGTTCGGAAGCTCCCGCGGCGCGCGGCCCTCGGGCTGGCGACGGCGGGGGCGGCGCTCGCGGCCGTCGGGGTCGCGGCCGGCGCTCCCCCACCGATCTGGGAGCCGACGATCGGGCCGGCGATCGCGGGGATCGAGAACGCCGACGACGCCGTCGCCCAGGTGCCGCTCGGCACCTTCGCCTTCCCCTTCTACGGCGTCACGTACACGGGCGCCACCACGATCACCGTCGACACGAACGGCGTGATCCGCTTCGGCGCGGCCCAGAGCGACAACACGCCGACGTCCGAGGAGCTCGTCACCGGCGTGCCGGCGATCGCGGGCTTCTGGTCCGACTTCGACGCGGCGGACATCGACGGCAGCGGCCCGGTCCCGGACGGCGGGGCCGTCCACCTCAACACCTTCGCCGGCGACGACGGCGACCCGGCGGTCGACCGCATGGTGATCACGTGGGACGCCGACTTCTTCGGCTGCGAGGCGCGGCCGGACGCCGAGTGCCACGGCACGGCGCAGGTGCAGCTGTTCGAGTCGGGGAAGATCGTCTTCGGCTACGACGCGGTGGCGACGCCGTTCGGCGCGATCGTGCCGCCGGCGCAGCAGAAGGTCGTCGTCGGCGTGAGCAAGGGCGGCGGGACGCTGCCGACGGACGACCCCGGCGGCACCGACGTCTCCGTCGCGCTCCCGATCACCGCGACGACGTCCTTCTACGAGGTCTTCCAGAACGTCACCCCGGCGTTCGACCTGCAGGGCCGGAACCTCGTCCTGCTCCCCAGCGGCAGCGGTGGGTTCGTCGTCGACAACCCGGTGAACCTCGCCGTCGCGATCGCGGACACCCCCGACCCGGCCGCGCTCGGCGGGACGATCGGCTACGCGGTGACCGTCCAGAACAACGGCACGCTCGCCGCGACCGGCGTGTCGCTCGTCGACACGCTCTCGCCCGGGCTGACGCTGACCGGAGCGACGCCCAGCCAGGGGACGTGCAGCGGGGCGACCTGCGCGCTCGGGACGATCCCCGCGGGCGGCGTCGCCTCGGTGACCTTCACGGCCCAGGCGACGGCGGCCGGCACCCTCGCGAGCACCGTCGTCGCGACGGCCGCCGAGGCCGGCGACCCGGCCGCGGACAACGCCGCGACGGCGACGACCGTGGTCGAGGCGCCGTTCCAGCCGCCGCCGGGCCCGACCACGACGACGGGCACGAAGGGCACGAAGGGGTGCACGATCGTCGGCACGAGCGGGAACGACCGGCTGCGCGGCACGGCGAAGCGCGACGTGATCTGCGGCCTCGGCGGAAACGACCGGATCGACGGCCTCGGTGGCAACGACGTCCTGCGGGGCGGGGCCGGAAACGACGAGCTCCGCGGCGGCGGCGGCAACGACCTGCTCAAGGGCGGCGCCGGGAGGGACGTCGTGATCGGCGGGGCCGGCAACGACGACCTGCAGGGCGGGCCGGGCAACGACGAGCTCGACGGCGGGCCGGGCAAGGACAACGTCGCGGGCGGGCCGGGCAGGGACACGGGCGACGTGGACGACGACGACCGCGCCACGTCGATCGAGAGGAGGGGCTAGCGTGGCGAGGCAGAGGAGGACGGCGCAGATGCTCGGACGGCTCGGGGCCCGCCGGCCCTCTCCCGCGCTCGTGCTCGCGGCCGCCGCGCTCTTCCTCGCGCTCGGCGGCTCGGCGACCGCCGGGTTCACGCTCGGCCGGAACAGCGTCGGCACGGAGAACATCAAGCCCGGCGCGGTGAAGCGCTCGGACATCGGGCCGAATGCCGTCGACTCCTCGAAGCTCGTCAACGGCTCCGTCCGGAACGAGGACCTCGCGACCGGGATCGACGCCACGAAGGTCTCCGGCAAGGTCGGCCAGGCCGTGACGGCGGACGCCGTCGCGGGGCACGTGATCGGCTGCCCCGCGGGCACGACGCCGGCGCTCGCCAAGTGCTTCGAGGCGGGCCTGCGGCCGCTCCAGGCCTGGTTCGACGCGGCGAAGACCTGCGCGGACGCCGGCCGGCGCCTGCCCGAGACGTGGGAGCTGGCGGCGCTCCAGCTCGTGGGCTTCCAGCTCGGCAACCCGGAGCTGAGCGCCGAGATCAGCCTCGGCGGCTCGCCGCAGCTCTCCCAGCAGACGATCGTCTACGCGTCCGGCCAGCTGCAGGCGGCCGAGACGGCGACGACGAAGCGGCAGTTCCGCTGCGTCGCGAGCCCGGTGAGCTGAGGACGGTGGTGCGGGGCCGCGCGCCTGCGGGCCACGGCCCCCCGCCCCGTCAGCCGGACGCGCGCGCGCGTCCCACGAGCACGTCGATCGCGCGCGCGGCGAGCTCGACGGGCGGGCCGACCGACTCGAGCGCGACCCGCTCCTCGGCCGGCACCTCCCCGGGCGGCTCGTATGCGTCGCGCAGCCGCTCGTAGACGACGACGTCCGCGTCGGAGACGGCGGAGCGGTCGAGCCGGCGCGCCGCGAGCCGCCGGTGCGCCTCGTCGACGGGGACGACGGCCTCGACGAGCAGCAGCGGCACGCCGCGCTCGTCCGCGAGCTCGAGGAACGGCGCCCGCCGAGCCTCCGCGGCGAAGGTCGCGTCGACGACGACCGACCGGCCCGCGTCGAGCGACCGGCCCGCGTCGCCGAGGAGCGAGGTGTAGACGCGGTCGCTCGCGTCGACCGAGTAGATCCCCTCCTCCCACGCGTCGCCGGTCCGGGCGGTCGGGGTCAGCCCGGCGAGCTGCTTGCGCCGCGCGTCGCTCGCGAGCAGCGGCGCGCGCAGGGCGCGGGCGAGCTCGCGTGCGACCGTGCTCTTCCCGGACGCGGGCAGGCCGCACGTGAGGACGAGCGCCGGCGGCAGCGCGTACCCGGCGGCGAGCAGCCAGTAGCCGACCGCATCCAGGCGGCTGCGCTCGCGCGCCTCCCCGGGGACGGCGAGGTCGCTCGCGGCCAGCCCGAGCACCTTCGCGCGCACGATCGCGCGGTACTGCTCGTAGAACGGCAGCAGGCCGACCAGCTCCGCGTCGCCGCTCGCCTCGACGTAGCGGCGGACGAGGCGGGCCGAGAGCTCGTGATGGCCGCGCTCGTCGAGGTCCATCGTGAGGAACGCCAGATCGCACGCGACGTCGCCGCAGCGGAAGCGCGCCGCGAACTCGATCCGGTCGTAGACGAGGGTGCCGCGGGGCGCGAGGCAGACGTTCCCCGCGTGGAGGTCGCCGTGGCCGTCGCGGACCCGGCCCTCGGCGACGCGGCGGCGCAGCAGGGCGTCGTCCTCGGCGAGCAGCCGCTCCGCCTCGGCCTCGAGGTAGGCGTGGAGCGCCGGCGAGACCGTCCGGGCGCCCCCGGGGGCCGCCTCCCCCGGCGCGGCGACGTGCCCCCGCGTCTGCGCGAAGTTCTCGCGCACGTTGGCCGCGACCGCCTCGGGGGAGCCGTGCTCGTCGACGCCCGGGCCGGTCCCGGCAGCCGCGTGGAAGCCCGCGAGCAGTCGGGCGAGCTCGTCGATCGCCTCGTCCCCGACGTCGTCGTCGGCGAGCAGCCGATCGAGCATCCGGTCGACGGGCAGGCGCACCATCTCCACGGCCACCTCGACGGGCTCCCCGGGGCCGCCGATGCGCAGCTCGCCGCGCTCGTCCCGGCCGATCGGCGCCACGCCCAGGTAGACGCCGGGGGCGAGCGCCTCGTTCAGCCGCACCTCCTCCGCGCACGCCCGGCGGCGCGCCGCCGGCTCGCGGAAGTCGAGGAAGCCGAGGTCGACGGGCTTCTTCACCTTGTAGACGCGCGGGCCCGCGAAGAAGAGCACCGAGACGTGCGTGTGCAGCACGTCGACCCGCTCCACGGGGAACGGGTACGCCTCGGGCCGCGAGAGGGCCTCGACCAGCGCGACGAGCGGCAGCGTGTCGTGCGCGTCCGGAGCCAGGGGCCAACTATAGGCCGCTCGTCGTCCGCAGGAGAGGGCGCCCAGGACGCGAACAGGCGAGGCGTATACTCGTGCTTCCGCGTGGGACAAGTGATCCGGGGGGCAGCATCGTGACCACAGCCGTCGAAGAGTCCAGGCCCCTGCAGGCCTCGCGCGCCGCCTTCCGCCGACTGGGCCTCGGGCCCCTCGCCCTCGCCGTCCTCTCGGTGCTCGTGCCGGGCCTCGGCCAGCTCCTCGCCGGCCGCCGGGTGCGGGGCCTCGTCATGCTCGGGATCACGGTCGCGCTCGCCGGGATCGTGCTCGCCGCCTGGGCGGCCGGCCCGCTCTTCGTGCTCGAGCTTCTGCTCAAGCCGTGGTTCCTGCTGCTGATGCTCGCGGCGAACTTCGTCGTCCTCTGCTTTCGCGTCTACGCGGGGATCGACGCCTGGCGGCTCGGCCGCCGCGGCGGCAGCGGCAACGGCAGGGTGGCCACCGCCTTGGCGATCGGCACGGTGCTCGTGCTCGGGGTCGTGCCGCACGTCGCGGCGAGCTACTACGACTTCCGCGCCTACGACCTGCTCGTCTCGCCGGTCTTCGCCGAAGAGGAGCCGGAGGACGTCCTGAGCGTCGAGCCGGCCGCGCCCGTCGCGCCTCCCGCCGCCGTCGAGCCGGCCGCGCCGGCGGCCCCCCCGGCCCCTGGCGAGGCCCCGGCCGTCGCGCCGCCGGCCGCGCCCGCGGAGGCGCCGCCCGCCGAGGACCTCGGCCTGCTGCCCGCGGAGCCAGGCGACGCGCCGCCCGCCGACCTGGGGCTGCTGCCAGCCGAGCCCGGCGACGCGCCCCCGAGCGACCTCGGGTCGGCGCTCGACGAGGCGCCGCAGAGCGCGCCCGCGATCGTCGGCGAGGGTCACGTCGCCGCCGGGCCGCTGAGCCAGTACGCGGCGAAGGACTGGACGACGATGCTGCTCATCGGCGGCGACGCCGGCTACGGCCGGTCGGGGCTGCGCACCGACACGATGATCGTCGTCGCGCTCCAGAAGCGCACGGGCAAGGCCGTCGCCTTCGGCATCCCGCGGAACATGGAGTCCGTGCCGATCGTCACCCCGAAGGGCAAGGTGCTCGGTCGCTACCCGGACATCCTGAACGCGCTCTACCAGTGGGCGAACGCCCACGCGAGCTACTTCCCCGGCGGCCGCGACCCGGGGGCGACGGCGCTCAAGTCGACGCTCGGGAGCATGCTGGGCCTGCCGATCAGGTACTACGCGCTCGTCGACCTGGCCGGCTTCGTCGAGCTCGTCGACGCGGTCGGCGGCGTCGACATCACGCCGACCGAGCGCGTCCAGGACAAGGTGTCGCCGCCGTACGCGGGTGAGCCGTGGATCCCGATCGACGTCTTCCCCGGCCGGGAGTACCACTTCACCGGCCGCCAGGCGCTCGCGTACGCCCGGTCGCGCTGGGCGACCTCGGACTACAACCGGATGCGGCGCCAGCGCTGCCTGATCTCCGCGATGGCCGAGCAGCTCGACGTCGCGACGACGATCAAGGCGTTCCCGAGGATCGCCTCCGTGATCAAGAAGTCCGTCCGGACGGACATCCCGATCGCGCGCCTGACCGACATCGTCCGCCTGATCGACGGGATCGACACGAGCAAGAGCGCCGCCGTCAGCTTCGCGCCGCCGTCCTTCGGCACCACGCCGGACGTCGCGCGCATCCGCGGCGTGGTCAAGGAGATGATCGCGAAGCCGGCCGGCCAGGTCCGCGGCGAGGACGGGATCGACACGCTCTCGCTCGCCTGCTCGTGACCCGGCGGACGGGCTGAGCAGGGACCGGACGTGGAGCGCGAGTCCCGCATCGTCGCCGCGACCTTCGCGAGCACGGACGCGGCCGTGGAGGCCATGCGGCCGGTGGTCAAGAGCGCCGAGCGCGGCATCCTCGACCTCGCCATCGTCGTCAGCGACGAGGACGGCCGCGTGCGCCTGAAGGACGCGCGCGACGCGGGGCTCGGCGTCGGCGCCGTGACCGGCGGCGCGATCGGCGCGATCGTCGGCCTGATCACCGGGCCGGGCGCGCTCGTCACCTCGGCCATCGGCGCCGGCATCGGCGGCCTGCTCGCGAAGCTGCGCGACGGCGGCTTCGAGGACGAGGGCCTGCGCGGCCTCGGCGACGACCTCGCACCGGGGACGTCGGCGCTCGTCGCTCGCGTCCTGCTCGACCGGGTCGACGAGGTCGAGGCCGCCGCCCGGGCGGGCGGCGCCATCCGCGTCGTCGTCGCCCGGCTCGACGCCGACCTCGCAGCGATGCTCGACGCCGAGGCGTCAGCCGGGTAGCTGCGCGTCCGGCGGGCCGTGCAGCCACGGCACGAGGATCGCGTAGACCGCCTCGCAGAGCGGCACGGGGATCCCGTGCGCGACGGCGCGGCGCACGACGGCGCCGTGCAGCGCGTCCACCTCGAGCCGCTTGCCCTGCTCCAGGTCGTGGAGGAGCGACGAGCGGTTGCCCGCCTCCATCCCCTGCGCGAACGCGGACAGCCGGCCGACGGGATCGGGCGGGAGCGGCGCGCCCTCGGCCTCGGCCACGGAGGCGACCTCGGCCACGAGCCCCCGGAACAGGGCCCACGTCGCGGGCGTCTCGCGGACGACGCCGATCGGCAGGCGCGTCGTCGCCGTCGTCCCCGCGTGGGCGCAGATGAACGCGAGCTTGTCCCACAGCCGCACGCGGACGTCGCCGACGAGCTCCGCGGGCACGTCGGCCGCCTGGCAGAGCGCGAGGAGGCGCTCGCAGCGCTCGCTGCGCGCGCCATCCAGCTCGCCGAAGACGATCGACCCGGGCCCGCCCGTGTGGGCGACGACGCCCGGACCCGCGATCGTGGAGAAGATGAACGCGACGCCGCCGAGCACGCGGTCGGCGCCGACGGTCTCCGCGAGGACGTCCTCGTTGTCGACCCCGTTCTGGAGCGAGAGCACGGCGCCGCCGTCCGCGAGGAGCGGCCCGAGCCGCGCCGCCGTCTCGCGCGTGTCGTAGCTCTTGACGCAGAGCAGGACGAGGTCGACGGGGCCGACCTCGGCGGGATCGTCGGTCGCGCGCACGCGGACCTGCGCGTCGCCGCGGATCGAGCGGAGCTCCAGCCCGCGCTCCTGCAGCGCGGCGAGGTGGCCGCCGCGCGCGACCAGCGACACCTCGGCGCCCGCCTGCGCGAAGCGCGCGCCGAGGTAGCCGCCGACGCCGCCGGCGCCGTACACGGCAACGCGGTAGGGCGCCACGGTCAGATCTGCTCGCCGGCCGGCGGGCGCTCGATCAGCTCGATCCGGTACTGGTCCGGGTCGCGCACGAAGCAGAGCCGCGAGCCGCCCTCACGCACCTGGTACGGCGGCCGCTCGGGCTCGATCCCGTGGCGCTCCTTCAGCCGGGCGAGCGTGGCGTCCATGTCGTCGACGGTGAGCGCGATGTGGCCGTAGGCGGTGCCGAGCTCGTAGCTCGTGACGCCGAAGTTGTGGGTCAGCTCGAGCCGGTCGCCGTCGCCGGGGAGCCCCATGAAGATGTTCACGGCCTCGTCGCGGATCGGCAGCTCTCGCCGCTTCTCGAAGCCGAGCGCCTCGTAGAAGGCGACGCTCCTCTCGGGGTCCGTGATCCGGTAGCAGGTGTGGATCAGCTCCATCCGTCCTCCTCGGTCAGGGGTCCACTGATCCTACGCGCGAGCGGGCGCGGCCCTGCGTCCGCCCGCGCCGGGGAGCGGTGGCGCTACGTGGTCGAGACGCTCGCGGCGAGCGCCTCGACGGCCGCGATCAGGCGCTCGAACTGCTCGCCGTACTCCGGCCCGGGGCTGCCCGGGAACGCGTTCGACCCGGACGACTGGATCGTCCTGCCGTCCCACTCGACGCCGAGCACCCACTGGGTGCCGTCCATGACGTCGACGTTGAGGTACGTCGAGTCCCAGCTCCAGGCGTCGAGCGCGTCGAGCTCGGCGCGGAAGGCGGCCCAGGCCTCGGGCGTCGGCTCGCCCTGCACGATCTCCGGGTCCTGGTCGCCCGAGTTGTCCAGGTGCGAGTGGACGAGCGTCGTGCCGCTCACGACGTAGCTGTCCGTCGGGCCGAGGAAGCCGCCCACGACGAACGTGAAGGAGGACGGCGCGCCCGCCGCGTCCGCGTCGACCGGCCCGGTCGTGCCCGCGAAGTCGCCCGGATCGGTCGAGGGGGGCACGCCCTCGGTGTCCACGAGCGTGGGCGTGCAGCAGTCGGAGTCGTCGTCGTCGGTGGCGCCGAAGGGCAGGCTGCAGCCCGCGAGGACGAGCGCGAGCGGGGCGACGAGCGAGGCGAGCAGCGCCGATCTACGCATGTCCTTCCGACTCCTTCCGTCCCGCCGGGGTTCCCGGCTCCGTGTCGCCGTCGTCGAGCTCCTCCTCGAGCAGCCCGAAGAGCACGCCGTCCTGCCATTCGCCGTGCCGCCAGTAGGCCCTCCTGCGCACGCCCTCGCGCATGAAGCCGGCCCGCTCGAACACGCGCTGCGCCCGCTCGTTGAAGCCGTAGACCTCGAGCTGGACGCGATGGTAGCCGCGCTCGCGGATCAGGTAGCGCGTGGCGAGGCGCGTCGCCTGCTCGGCCAGGCCGCGACCGCGGAAGGCGGGCGCGATCATCACGGCGTGCACGGAGACGATCCGGCTGCGACGGTTGAAGGCCTCGTACGCGAGCGCGCCCGCGAGCCGCCAGAGGCCGCCGTCCGACACCTCGACGACGAGACGCCCGAACGCCTCCGGCTCGGCGAGCGAGCGCTGCACCTCGGGCAGGAGCTGGTCGTGCGTCCGCGGCGAGATCGCCGCGACGAACGGCTCGATCTCCTCGTCGCTCGCGAGCGCCGCCAGGAAGTCCACGTCGGCCGGCTCGGCCCGGCGCAGCCGCAGCTCCGCGTGGACGATCGTCTCGGTCACGGCGCGACCGCCGTCGGGCGGCGGGAGACGCGCGCGAGGCCGGAGCCGAGCGCGACGCCCGCGAGGATCAGCACGAGGCCGAGCACCGCCGTCAGCGTGACAGGCTCGGACAGGATCGCGGCGCCGTAGGCGAGCGCGACCGGCGGCACGAGGTACGTGACGAGGCTCGTGCGGGCCGAGCCGTAGCGGGGCAGCAGCCGGTAGAGGACGAGCTGCGCCGCGCCCGTGCCGAGCAGCGCGAGCCCCGCGATCGCGCCGAGCGCCGCCGCCCTGGGGAGCTCCGGCGGGGCCTGGACGACCGCGAACGGCGCGAGCAGGAGCGCCGCGATCCCGACGGTCGCGACCGCGGCGGCGAGCGGGGTCGCGGTCGCCAGGCGCTGCTGGACGACGAGGTTCGACGCGGCGAAGCAGAGCGACGAGGCGAGCACGGCGAGCGTCCCGGGGACGGCGTGCCAGCCGCCCTCCGGCGCGACGCCGACGAGCACGGCCACGCCGAGCAGGCCGACCAGGACGCCGGCGAGCCGCGCGCCGCCGACGCGCTCGCTCGGCCGGAAGCGCCAGGCGAGCAGCAGCACGAAGAGCGGCACGCTCGCGTTCACGATCGCAGCCGTTCCGGAGTCGATCCGCGTCTGTCCCCACGCGATCAGCCCGAACGGCAGCGCGCCGTTCAGGACGCCGAGCACGGGCGCCGCCGCGCCGAGGGCCCGCAGCTCGGCGACCGCCCGGCGCGGGCCGGCCCGCAGGACGAGCAGCGCGCCGAGCACGAGCGCGGCCAGCGCGAAGCGGTAGCCCATCAGCGCCGCGGGGGCGAGGTCGTCGAGCGCGAGCTCGATGAACAGGTACGAGGACCCCCAGGCGGCCGCGAGGAAGCCGATGCCGAGGAGGTAGCCCGGGGCCACCGCCTGAGGCTAGCGTCCGGCGTTCCGCTCGGCCGCGACGATCGGGCCGGCCGGCTCGGCCCGGCGCCGCCGCAGGAGCCCGGAGCCGAGGGCGACGCCGGCGAGGATCAGCGCGAGGCCGATCGCGGCGCTCCAGCTGAGCGACTCGCCGAGGAACGCCGCGCCGTAGCCGACCGCGACGATCGGCAGCACGTAGGTCGCGAACCCCGTGCGCAGCGAGCCGTAGGTCGTGAGCAGGTGGTAGTAGAGGATCGACGCGGCGGCCGTGCCCGCCAGGCCGAGCGCGATCGTCGCGCCGAGCGGACCGGCGTCCGGCATGGACGAGGGGGCCTGGACGATCGCGGCCGGCAGCAGCACCAGCCCGCCGCCCGTCGTCGAGCAGACGGCGAGGACCAGGGGCGGCGTCCCCGCGTACCGGCTCTGCGTGTAGAGCCCGGCGATCGAGTAGACGACGGCGGCGAGCACGACGGCGAGCGTCCCGAGGATCGCCCAGGTGCCGCCCTCCGGGTGGAACCCGGTGAGGACGCCGACCCCGACCATCCCGACCGCGATCCCGACGAGCCGGAGCCCGCTCGCGCGCTCGCTCTGCGACCAGCGGATCGCGAGCAGGGCGACGAAGAGCGGCACCGTCGCGTTGGCGATCGCCGCGACGCCGGAGTCGATGTGCTTCTCGCCCCAGGCGATCAGGAGGAACGCGGCCGAGTGGTTGAGCGTCCCGAGCAGCAGCAGGCGCCAGCCGATCCGCCGCACGCCGGCGATCGTCTCGGCGAGCCCGTAGCGGACGAGCGCGACCGGGAAGAGCGCGGCGGCGGCGAGCAGCAGGCGGGCGGCGCCCATCGTCGAGGGCTCGATCTGCCGGACGGCGATCTTGATGAAGGCGAAGTTCGCCCCCCAGAGGGCGGCGAAGGCCACGAGCGCGAGGACGTAGCCGCGTGCCACCTCGGCTGACGCTATCGGCTGCCGGGGGCCGGCCGCGCGCGGTCGGGTCGCGCCCGACGCGTATCCTGTGGGGGCGGGGCGGGCCAGTCCGGTCCCGCCGGTACGCTTGCCTCTCTTGTCGTCGGTCGCGGAACAGCCGCTCCACCGCGCCCTCGGTCTCACCGACGGGGAGTTCGACCGTATCCGCGAGCTGCTCGGCCGCGACCCGAACCACTTCGAGCTCGCCGTCTTCTCGCTCCTCTGGTCGGAGCACTGCGGCTACAAGCACTCGGCGCTGCTCCTGCGCCGCTTCCCGACCGAGGGGCCGGACGTGCTCCAGGGCCCGGGCGAGAACGCGGGCGTCGTCGCCGTCGGCGACGGGCTCGGCGTCGCCTTCAAGGTCGAGAGCCACAACCACCCGTCCGCGGTCGAGCCGTTCCAGGGCGCCGCGACCGGCGTGGGCGGGATCCTGCGCGACATCGTCGCGATGGGCGCCCGCCCGATCGCGATCCTCGACTCGCTCCGCTTCGGCCTCCCCACCGAGGCGCACCAGCGCTGGCTGTTCACGCGCGCGGTCGGCGGGATCGGCCACTACGGCAACTGCACGGGCATCCCGAACGTCGGCGGCGAGTGCGTCTTCGACGACGCGTACTCGCGCAACTGCCTCGTCAACGCCATGTGCGTCGGGCTCGTGCCCGAGGATCGCGTCACGCGCGCGACGCTGTCCGGCCCCGGCAACCTGATCGTCCTCTACGGCTCCTCGACGGGCCGCGACGGGATCGGCGGCGCGTCCGTGCTCGCGAGCCAGGAGCTGTCGGCGGAGGACGCGGACAAGCGGCCGACCGTCCAGGTCGGCGACCCGTTCATGGGCAAGAAGCTGATCGAGTCGAGCATGGAGCTCGTCGAGCAGGGCCTCGTCGTGTCGCTGCAGGACCTCGGCGCCGCCGGGCTCGCCTCGTCGCTCTCCGAGATGGCGTCGAAGGGCGGCGCGGGCGTCGACGTCCACCTCGACCGCGTGCCGATGCGCGAGCAGGGGATGGAGGCCTGGGAGGTGATGATCTCCGAGAGCCAGGAGCGGATGGTCTGCGTCGTCGAGCCCGACCGGCTCGCCGACGTCCAGGCGGTCACGGCGAAGTGGGAGCTCCACACCGCGGTGATCGGGACGGTCACGGACTCCGGCCTGCTCCGCTGCCTCTGGGAGGACACGGTCGTCGGCGAGATCCCGGCCCGTCTGCTGACGGACGAGTGCCCGCGCTACCGCGTCGAGGTCGAGCCGCGGCCGCTCGCCGACCCGGTCGCGCCGCCCACGGAGGCGCCCACCGCCGACGCGCTGCCGAGGCTGCTCGCCTCGCCGAACCTCGCGAGCCGCCGCTGGGTCTACGGCCAGTACGACCACCTCGTCCAGTCGCGGACGGTGCGCCGTCCCGGGCTCGACGCGGGCGTGCTGCGGCTCCGGCCGGGCTACCGCGGGCTCGCGGTCTCGCTCGACGGCACCGGCCGGCTCGCGTCGCTCGACCCGCGCGCGGGCGGCATGCTCAGCGTGCTCGAGTCGGCGCGCAACGTCGCCTGCACGGGCGGCCGGCCGCTCGCGCTGACCAACTGCCTCAACTTCGGCAACCCGGAGAAGCCGCGGATCGCCTGGGAGCTGTCCGAGGCGATCGAGGGCATGTCGCTGGCCTGCGAGGCCCTGGGCGCGCCGATCGTCTCCGGCAACGTCTCGCTCTACAACGAGACCGACGGCCGCGCCATCCACCCGACCCCGGTCGTCGGCTGCGTCGGCCTGGTCGAGGACGTCCGCGAGGTGCCGGGCGCGTGGCGGGACGGCGACGTCGTCCTCGTCGCCGGCGCGCCCGAGCTGCGGATCGACGGCTCCGAGTACCAGGCGCGCCTGCTCGACGGGCCCGCCGGCCGGACGCCGCTGCCCGACCTCGACGCCGAGGTCGCCCTGATCGGCTTCCTCTGGCGCAACGCGAGCCGGTTCTCGCTCGCCCACGACTGCGCCGAGGGCGGCCTCGCGGTCGCGCTCGCGGAGTGCGCGATCCACTCGGGCGTCGGCGCGTCGCTCGAGCTGCCCGACGACGCCGTCACCCTCTACGGCGAGGGCGGCGGCCAGGCCGTGCTCGCGGTCGCCCCCGACGTCGCCGACGCGCTCGAGCGCGAGGCGACGGTGCCGCTGCGCCGGATCGGCGCCGTCGGCGGCGACGCGATCCTCGGGCACCCGGTCGCGGCGCTGGCCGCCGCGCACGGATCCGGGCTCGAGGCGGCCCTGGCCGGCTGACATGTGCGGCGTCTTCGGCATCTACGGGCCCGAGCGGGACGTCTCCCGGGTCGCGTACTTCGGGCTGTTCGCCCTGCAGCACCGCGGCCAGGAGTCGGCGGGGATCGCGGTCGCCGACGATGGCCAGCTGATCACCCTGCGCGACATGGGCCTCGTCTCGCAGGTCTTCACGGAGCAGAAGCTGCGCGGCCTGCACGGCCAGGCGGCGATCGGCCACACCCGCTACTCGACGACCGGCTCGACCCACTGGGCGAACGCGCAGCCGATCGTCCAGCACGGGGCGGCCCGCTCGGTCGCGCTCGGCCACAACGGCAACCTGACCAACACCGAGGAGCTGCGCGCGAAGCTCGAGTCCGAGGGCGCGCGCTTCAGCTCGACCTCCGACACGGAGGTGATCGCGGCGCTGATCGCGCGCGACCCGCGCCCGCTCGAGGAGGCCGTCGCCGCGACGATGGAGGAGATCGTCGGCGCCTTCTCGGCGGTCGTGCTCGCCGACGGCAAGCTCGTCGGCTTCCGCGACCCGAACGGGATCCGGCCGCTCGTGCTGGGGACGATCGACGGCGACTGGGTGCTCGCCTCCGAGTCCTGCGCGTTCGACCTGATCGGAGCCGAGCCAGTCCGCGAGCTGATCCCCGGCGAGATGGTCGTGATCGACGAGAGCGGCTGCCGGTCGATCCAGGCCGTCGAGCCGCGCAACTCGGGCGCGCTCTGCATCTTCGAGTACATCTACTTCGCCCGACCGGACACGCGGCTCGCCGGCGTCGAGCTGCACGGCGCGCGCGTCCGCATGGGCGCTCAGCTCGCGCGCGAGGCGCCGACCGACGCGGACATCGTCATGGCCGTGCCGGACTCGGGGACGCCGGCCGCGATCGGCTTCGCGAACGAGAGCGGCATCCCCTACGTCGAGGGCCTGGTGAAGAACCGCTACGTCGGGCGGACGTTCATCCAGCCCGACCAGGCGATGCGGGAGCACGGGATCAAGACGAAGTTCAACCCGCTGGCCGAGGTCGCGGGCAAGCGCGTCGTCGTCGTCGACGACTCGATCGTCCGCGGCTCGACGACCCGGCAGATCGTCGCGATGCTGTTCGAGGCGGGCGCGACCGAGGTGCACGTCCGCGTCTCCTCGCCGCCGATCGTCTCGCCCTGCTTCTACGGGATCGACATGGCCGACCAGGGCGAGCTGATCGCCGCCGGCCGCGCGGTCGACGATGTCCGCGACGTAATCGGCGCGACCTCGCTCGCGTACCTCTCGCTCGAGGGGCTCCAGGAGGCGATCGGCCTGCCCGAGAAGACGATGTGCCGCGCCTGCCTGACGTCGACGTATCCGACGTCGATCCCCGAGGGCCTGCGGCTGCGCAAGCTCCGCTTCGAGGCCGCGCGGGCCTGACCCGCCACGGCCGGGCGCGCCAGGGCCGTCCCGGAGCACGCCTTGCGGCCCGGCCGCGTCGCGTTGCGGCGGGGCCCCGATGCGCCCGGCGCCGGGCGCGGGCAGGCTGGGCAGACGCGTCGAGCTGCCGGAAAGGAGCGAGCCATGCAGGCCGTCGTCCTCTACGAGTCCCTCTACGGCAACACCCGCGAGATCGCCGAGGCGGTCGCCGAGGGCCTGCGGGAGCGCGGCGAGGTCGTCGTCCTCGACGTGGCCGGGGCGAGCCCGGACGCGCTCGCCGGCGCCGACCTCGTCGTCGTCGGCGGCCCCACCCACGTCCACGGGATGAGCTCGGAGCTCTCCCGCAAGGGGGCCGCCGAGGATGCCGCGAAGCGCGCGGCGAAGGCGGCGGCGGAGGGGGCCGACGCACCGCCCGCACCGCACGTCGAGGGCCCGGCGCTGCGCACCTGGCTCGACCGGCTGGGGCGCGTGGAGGGCGTGCGCGCGGCGACGTTCGACACGCGGATCGGCAAGCCGAAGCTGCTCACCGGCTCGGCCGAGAAGGGGATCGCGAGGCGCCTCCGCCACCACGGCTTCGAGGTCGCCGCGGAGGAGAGCTTCGTCGTCGAGGACTCCGCGGGCCCGCTCGCCGCGGGCGAGCGCGAGCGAGCCCGCGCGTGGGGCGCCGGCCTGGCCTAGGCCGTCACGACGTCCGGCTGCATCGGCCCGAGCAGGGCGAGCAGCTCGCCCTGCTCGGGCCCCTGGAGCTCGTCGAGCGCCGCGACGATGTCCTCGACGAGCGCGTTGACGTGCTCGACCGTGATCCCGAGGCCGGCGTCCGCGGTCATCGTGTCGCGGCCGCCGTACGTCTCGGTCCGCCGGCGGCCTGGCCGACCTGCTCGCCGAGGAGCGTCCGCAGCCGGGCGAGGTCGACGTTCGCGAAGAGGCCGTTGATCCGCTCGTCGCCGCCGACGAGCTCGAGGAAGCGGCCGACGACCACGTCGATCGCCTCGCCGCCGCCCAGCCGGTCGTAGAGCGTCGCCTGCGCGGCGGCCGGCGTGGGCGTCGGTGCCGCGGCCGGAGCGGCCGCGTCGTCGCCGCCCCAGCCGGCGAGGGTGAGCGCACCGCCGAGCACGGCGACGCCGGCCGCGCCGACCGGTGACCGGCGCAGGAACGCGCGGCGCGAGATCATCCGCTGGACGGCGGGGTGCAGGTCGTCGTACCGGAGCCCGGCGGCGGTGTCGCCCATCGGTCCTTCTCGGCCGTGCGGGCGGATTCGGCCCCGACCGGCGGACCGGATCGGCGGTCAGCGCGGGCGCTCGGGCAGGTCGTCCCCGTAGGCGTCCCAGTTCCGCCGCTCGACCTCCCAGTTGCTGGCGCCCTTCGCCTTGAAGGACAGGTGGCACATCGCCGAGTCGCGCGTGCCGCCGTGCCAGTGCCAGACGCCTGCCGGGACGACGACCACGTCGCCGGGGCGGATGAGGATCTTCTCGGTCTCGGTCGCGACGATGCCCTCGCCCTCGGTGCACTGGAGCACCTGGTCGATCTCGTGCGTGTGCGGCAGCGTCCGCGAGCCGGCCTCGAACCAGACGCCGAGGACCTCGACCGCCCCGTCGTGCTCGGCCTCGTTCAGCCGCTGCTGGACGACCGTGCCCGGGAACCACTCGGGCACCTTCGGCGCCGCCGCCTGGTCCTTCGCGATGCGAACGAGCTTCATGCGTCCTCCCTCGTCGGTGTGCAAGCCATCCTGCCGGCTCGGGGCCGGCGCCGTGGCGGCGCGGCGCCGCGGCTCCCGGGAAGTAGGATCGAGCGCGTGCGCCGCCTGCTCGCCTTCGTCGCCGCCGTCGTCTTCGTGGAGACGATGTTCTTCGCCGCGCTCGGGCCGCTGCTGCCCGAGCTGAAGGACGCGCTCTCGATCTCCGAGTGGCAGGCCGGGATCCTCACGGCGGCGTACGCGATCGGCGGGGTGCTCGGGGCTCTCCCGGCCGGCATGCTGACGATGCGGATCGGCATGCGCCGCACCGCCATCGCCGGCCTGCTGCTGCTCGCCGCCGGCAGCGTGCTCTTCGCGTTCGTCGACGGCTACTGGCCGCTCGTGCTGGCGCGGGGGCTACAGGGCATCGGGGCGGCCGCGTCGTGGACCGGCGCGCTCGCGTGGCTCGTCCAGGAGGCGCCGCGGGAGCGACGCGGCGAGTTGATCGGCTTCGCGCTCGGCGCCGCGATCGCCGGCGCGCTGATGGGCCCCGCGCTCGGCTGGGCCGCGTCCGCGGGCGGCCGCACGGGCGTGTTCATCGGCGTCGCCGCAGTCGCCGCCACGCTCGCGGCGATCGCGACGCGCGAGCGGGAGCCGGAGCGGGGAGAGCGCCAGCCGCTCCGGCGGCTCTGGACGGTGCGGCGCGACCCGCGCGTCCTCACGGGCGTCTGGCTGCTCTCGCTGCCCGCGCTCCTGCACGGCGCGCTGACGCTGATCGGGCCGCTTCGCTTCGACGACCTCGGCTGGGCGGCGTTCGGGATCGCGATGACGTTCATCGTCTCCGCCGTGATCGAGGCGTCGGTGAACCCGCTCGTCGGCCGCTGGTCCGATCGCGCCGGCCGGCTCGCGCCGATGCGCGTCGGCCTCGTCGCGGCCGCGGTGGTCTGCGTCCTCGTCCCGGTGGTCGGCAACCCGTGGGCGCTCGCCGTCGTCGTGATCGCGGCCGGCGTCTCGCTCAGCGCCTTCTGGACGCCCGCGATGGCGATGCTGGTCGACGGCACCGAGGGCGCCGGCCTCCACCACGGCCTCGGCTTCGCCGTGATGAACATGGCCTGGGCGCCCGGGAACATCCTCGGCACGGCGGTCGGCGGCGCCCTCGCAGACCTCGCCGGGAACGGCCTGCCGTTCGGGCTCTGCGCGGCTCTCTGCATCCTCAGCCTGCTCGGCATCCGCCGCTGGCTGAGCCCGGCGCGCGGTCCGGCGCTCGGGCCGTCGGCGCCCGCCGAGCAGCCGGCCGCCACCCGCGGCTGAGCCGGCTCCGCAGCCCCGGACGCAGCCGGCATGATGGGCTCGTCCACGGGCGAAGGGGGTCGAGGGTGCGTGCGATCTGGAACGGCGCGGTGATCGCCGAGAGCGACGACACGGTCGTCGTCGAGGGGAACCACTACTTCCCGCCGGAGGCAGTCGACCAGCGGTACCTCCGGCCGAGCGAGACGCACACCGTCTGCGGCTGGAAGGGCACCGCGAGCTACTACACGCTCGAGGTCGACGGACAGGTGAACCCGGACGCGGCCTGGTTCTACCCGGAGACGAAGCCGGAGGCGGCGCAGGTCCGAGGTCGGATCGCGTTCTGGAAGGGCGTCCGGGTCGAGTCGTAGGCGCGCGGAGGCGGCGGCCGCCCGGTCGGGGTCGGCGCCTCCCTTCACGGGCACTTGCACAACTGTGTAGTTGTGCAGTAGTATGGTCGTGTCGATCCAGGAGGAGCCCGCATGGCCGTACCCCATCCCCTTCCCGATTCATTGGCCGAGCTGATCGCCGGCCGGTTCCGCGTCCTCGCGGAGCCGATGCGGATCCGCCTGCTCGACCGGCTGCGCGAGAGCGAGGCCTCCGTCCAGGAGCTCACCGCCTCGCTCGACGCGACCCAGCAGAACGTCTCCAAGCACCTCGGCGTGCTCCACCAGGCCGGCCTCGTCGCCCGGCGCAAGGAGGGCACCCACGTCTACTACGCGATCGCCGACGACACGGTGTTCGCGCTCTGCGAGGTCGTCTGCGGCAGCCTGCAGCAGCACCTCAGCGAGCTCGCGAGCCTGCTCGACGGCACCGTCGAGAGGAGCGCACGTTGACCCTGTCCCCCGCGGCGGCCGCGCCCCGCCGCCTCCACCTGCCCCTCGAGCGCACGCTCTTCGCGCTCGCCGGCACGATGACCATCCTGGGGTCGATCCTCGGGATCGTGGTCAGCCCGTGGTTCCTCGCGCTGACGATCTTCGTCGGCCTGAACCAGTGGGTGTTCGCGCTGGCCGGCGACTGCCCCGCCTCGCTCGTCCTCCGCCGCACCGTCTGCCGCGCAGGGTCGTCCCGATGAGCGCCGCAACGGCCAGCGCCGCCAGCGAGCCGGTCCTCGGGCCGATCGGCCGGATCGGCCGCTTCTCCGCCTCGCACCGGCGCCTCGTCGCCGTGTCGTGGCTGATCGTGATCGTCGCCCTCGGCATCTTCGCGCCGCGCGTCGAGCACGCCCTCTCGGGCGCGGGCTGGGAGTCCACGGGCTCCGAGTCCGTCCAGGCCCGCGAGCTCGTCGAGCAGCAGTTCCAGGGCCTGTCGAGCTCCGCCCTCTGGGTCGTCGTCCACAGCGAGACCGAGACGATCGACTCGCCCGCCTTCCAGCAGCGGATCGCCGCTGCCCAGGAGCTGCTCCGCGGCGACGAGGCGGTCTCGACCGTCGTCGCGCCGGCACCGGGGCTCTCGATCTCGCAGGACGGCAAGACGGCCATCGTCCAGGGCGGCAGCGCCCAGGGGACGAACGGAATGGTCGAGGCGGCCGAGCGGCTCGACGAGCCCCTCTCGAAGCTCGCCGGCGACGGCGTCGACGTCAACCTGACCGGCTCGTCCGGGATGTGGGCGGACTTCAACCAGGCCAACCGCGAGGCCATGATGAAGTCCGAGCTCTACTCCTGGCCGATCACGCTCGGCATCCTCGTGCTCGCGTTCGGCTCGCTCGTCGCGGCCGGGCTGCCGCTGCTGCTGACGATCGTCGGCCTGATCGCGGCCGCCGGCTCGCTCTTCATCGCCACGAAGATCGGCCACGTCTCGATCTGGGCGATGAACTTCGCGCTGATGTTCGCGCTCGCGCTCGGGATCGACTACGCGCTGTTCATCGTCGCCCGCTTCCGCGCGGCGCTCGGCGGCGCGCACGAGGATCCCGTCCACGCGGCGGCGACGGCGATGGACACCGCCGGCAAGGCGGTGCTCTTCTCCGGCGGCACCGTGCTGATCTCGCTCTCCGCCGTGATGCTCGTCCCGAGCCCGGCGTTCCGGTCGATGGCCCTCGGGATCATGCTCTCGGTGATCTTCGTCCTCGCGGCCGCGCTCACCCTGCTGCCCGCGATGCTCGCCAAGCTGGGCCCCAAGGTGAACAAGGGCGCGCTCAGGTGGGTGCACGTCGGCGAGCACCGCTCGACGCGGTTCGGCCGCTGGGCGGAGCAGCTCTGGAAGCGGCCGGCGCTGTTCGGGCTCGCCTCGGTGGCGATCCTCGTCGCGCTCGCCCTGCCCGCGCTGAAGCTCGACACGGGCATGCCGTCGATCGCGGTCGTCCCGAAGGACGACCAGTCGCGCGTCGGCTACACGCAGGTGCAGGCCGCCTTCGGGCTCGGCGCGCCCGGCGCGCTCCAGCTCGTCGGCCCGACGAACGCCGAGCAGGCCATCGTGGCCGCGGCCCAGGCCGACCCGGGCATCGCGAACCTGATGCCGTCGCGCACCAGCGCCGACGGCGGGACCGTGCTGATCCAGGCGGTGCCGAACGTCGACCCGTCCGACCCCGCGGTCGGCGAGACGATCGACCGGCTCCGCACCGACCTGCCCGGCAACGTCCTCGTCGGCGGCGCCGTCGCGGAGAACCACGACCTCGAGTCGGCGCTCGGGAACAAGACGCCGCTCGTGATCGGGATCGTCATGGGCCTCGGCTTCGTGCTCCTGCTCGTCGCCCTGCAGGCGCCGCTGGCCGCCGCGCTCGGCGTGATCACGAGCCTCCTGGCCGTCGGCGCCGCGTTCGGGGTGGGCAAGCTCGTCTTCCAGGACGGCTTCGCGGCCGGGCTCCTGGGCTTCGAGTCCCAGGGCTTCATGAACGCCTGGGCCCCGGTCTTCTTCTTCGCGATGATCTTCGCGATCTCGATGGACTACACGGTGTTCCTGCTCGCCTCGGCGAAGGAGCACTGGGACCGCTCGCACGACCCGAAGGAGGCCGCAGTCGGCGGCGTCGCCCACTCCGGGCGGACGATCTTCGCCGCCGCCGCGGTCATGGTCGCGGTGTTCTTCACCTTCGCGATCTCGGGCCCGCTCCCGCCGAAGGAGATGGGCATCGTCCTCGGCGTCGCGGTGCTGCTCGACGCGTTCCTCGTCCGGCTCGTCCTGATGCCGGTGCTCCTGCGGGCGACCGGCAAGTGGGCCTGGTACCTGCCCCGCTGGGTCGACCGGATCCTGCCGGACGTGACGTTCGGCCACTGATCGGCTGGGGGGAGAACGTCGTGGGGGAGAAGCTCGCGCTTCTCCCCACGCGCCCCTCGTCACGCCGGGCGCAGCGCCCTCGGGCTCCCCTGGCCCCTCTCGTCAGCGCCGCCTCCGAGAAGACGTCGTCGTCGGAGGACGGCAAGCCGCCCTCCTCCGCATGCCTCGGGCCGGGGATCCGTCAACTCGGCTCCTCGCCTGCCGATCATCCTGGCTGTCGTGAAGGAGAAGCTCCAAGCCGTCGATCCGAGGACGTGGACGCTCCTCCTCGCGGTCGCGACCTTCGTCGCGGCCGTCGCCGGGCTCGCCATCGTGTGGAAGAGCCAGGACGGCATCCCGCCCGAGGTGCACGAGGCGGCGATCGACAAGGTGCACGAGCTCGAGGACGAGAACGGCGAGCTGCAGGCGCAGATCGACCGGCTCGTCGACGCGTACCCCGAGGGCGCCGAGCTCGCGAGCGCGACCGCGCTGCGCAAGCGCCAGCTGCGCTCGAACGTCCGCACCTCGTTCAACGAGGAGCTGGCCGTCCCGAAGGTCGCCGGCACCGCCTGGATCGACCAGGCCGCCACGGTGATCGGCGACGTCGAGATCGGCCGCCGCGTCTACGTCGGCCCCGGCGCCTCGATCCGCGCCGACGAGGGCCAGCCGTTCCACATCGGGGACGAGTCGAACGTCCAGGACAACGTCGTGCTCCACGCGCTGCAGACCTCCGCCGACGGCAAGAAGGTCGGCAAGAACCTCGTCATGGTCGGCGAGGACGGCTACGGCATCTACCTCGGCGACCGCGTCTCGCTCGCGGCGGGCGCGGTGATCAACGGGCCGGTCGCGATCATGGACGACACGTTCGTCGGCATGCGCGCGGTCGTCTTCCGGTCGGTCGTCGGCAAGGGCGTCGTGATCGAGCCGGGCGCCGTCGTCCTCGGCGTGCGGATCCCGGACGAGCGCTACGTGCCGGCCGGCGAGGTCGTCTCCACCCAGGAGGACGCGGACGACCTGCCCGAGGTCACGGACGGGTACGCCTACCACGACTGGAACGCCGCGACGGTGAGGACGCACGCGCAGCTCGCCGACGGCTACAACGGCCGCCGCGCGACCGAGGGCCTCGTCTCCGAGACGCCCGAGGGCGCGGTCGAGGCCGAGGGCTCCGGCGAGGAGACGACCGACGGGCACGGGAGCGAGCCCGTGGCCGAGGAGGGCGAGACGTCGGTGGACGAGCACGCGACGGAGCCCGCCGAGAGCCACGACGAGTCGGGCGCCCCCGCGAGCGAGACGGACGCAGGGCACGAGGAGCCGGACGTCGCCCTCGGCGACGAGCCGGCCGCCGAGGAGCACGGCTAGCCCTAGCGGGCCGTGAAGGCCCAGTCGCCGTCGTCGGCGGCCTGCATGTGGCAGCCGGAGCAGACGGCGCCGCTCGCGAACTCGGAGAACGGCTCGTCGGGGCCGCCTCGCGTGTACTCGACGAACTCCCAGTCGCCCCGCTCGGGCGCCGAGCCGGCCTGCTTGCGCATCACGGCGACGAGGCGGGTGAAGCCGTCCCCGCTGCGCTCCGATCGCTTGACGATCACGGTTCCGTCGGGGAAGCGGCCGTCCGCGCCCTTCGGCTGGCTCGCGAAGACGTCCTTCGTCCCGTCGTGCGGGTCGCCACCCTCGGCGGGCGGGATCGGCGCGGCGTTCAGCTTTGCCCAGCTCTCGTGGCCGGCGACGTAGTCGGGCAGCCCGGGCTCGAGCGGCGCGGCGTCACCGGCCGCCGCCGGGGCGGGAGCCGACGCCGGGGGCGTGGGCTCGGGCGCCGCCCGCTCCTCCGTCGCGCCGCCGCACGCGGCGAGCCCGCCGACCGCGAGGGCGGCGACGGTCAGTGCGAGCGGGCGCAGCGGCCTCATGACCGCGCAGGGTAGCCGAGGCGGGGCTACCGCGCGGGCGCCGCTCAGGTCGGCTCGAGCGCGCGCTCGAGGGCGGCGCGCTCGGCCTCGGTGATCGGCCGCGACCGGCCCGTCTGCGCGTCGCGCATCACGAGCACCGCCTCGGACTCGGCCGCGATCGTCCCGTCGCCCTTGTGGAGCGACTCGCGCAGGGTCAGGCTCGACGTGCCGATCCGCGTCACCGCGACCCGGCCGAGCAGACGCCGCTCGGCGAGGCGCACCTCGCTGCGGAAGTCGATCGCGACGCGTGCGAGCACGAAGGCCGAGAGGGCGTCGGGGTCGTCGAAGAGGGTGGTCGCCCAGCTGCCCCGCAGCTCCTCGAGGTAGGTCAGGTAGACCGCGTTGTTCACGTGGCCGAGCGCGTCCAGGTCGCGCCAGCGGATCTCGATGTGCTTCTCGTGCACCATGCGCCTGCCCGCCGGAACTTTGCACGATCGGCGTAAGGAACCGTCGGCGCCTCGGTTCAGTCCATACACGGGGCTTGACGCGGCCTGGCCCCGTGGTCACAGTCGGGACGGGAGAGCGGACGACAGGGAGGTTCCTGGGATGAGACGAGCAGCCATCGCAACCGCAGCGCTCTGCGCCGCCGGGCTGGTCGCCGGAGGCGCCCTGCTCGCCACCGGCGCCAGCCGGGAGCGCGTCACCGGCCACGTCTCGCCCGTGCTGGCGCAGCCCGCCGCCGCGGCCCCGGCCGCCGCGACGCCCCCTCCCGCGGGCGGGTCGATCGTCCCGCTCCACTTCGAGCAGAACGTCGGCCAGGCGCCCGCGGACGTCCGCTTCCTCGCCCGCGGCGCCGGCAGCGCCGACGCCCTGCTCGGCGCGGACGGCGTCACGGTCGGCGACCTGCGCCTCGCGCTCGACCGGGCCGTCCGTGCGGCAACCGTCGAGGGCGTCGATCCGCTCGCCGCCCGGATCGACTACTTCGTCGGCCCGCGCTCGCACTGGCACACGGACGTCCCGGCCTTCGGCGAGGTGCTCTACCGCGGCGTCTACCCCGGCATCGACCTCCGCTACCACGGCACGCTGGGCGCGCTCGAGCACGACTTCGTCGTCGCGCCGGGCGCCGACGCCTCGGTCATCGGCCTGCTCCTCGAGGGCTCGCGCGCGGCGCAGCTCGACGGCGGCGACCTCGTCGTCTCCACCGCGGGCGGCGAGGCGCGCCTGAAGGCGCCGTTCGCCTACCAGGACGTCGACGGCGAGCGCGTCGCCGTGCCCGCCCGGTTCGTCCTCGACGGCGATCGCGTCGCGTTCGAGCTCGGGGCCTACGACGCGAGCCGCGAGCTCGTGATCGACCCGATCCTGCAGTACGCGACCTACGCGGGCGGGGGCGCCGACGCCGACAACCTCTTCGGCTCGGCGGTCGGCCCGGACGGGACCGTCGTCGCGGTCGGCCGGACGAACTCGACGAACTTCACGAACCTCGCCACGTTCCCGACGGGCGGGTTCCAGACGGCCTGCAACCTCGACGGGGCGAGCTGCTCGAACGACGTCTACATCGTCAAGGTCGACCCGACGAAGACCGGCGCCGCCTCCCTCGTCTACGCCTCCTACTACGGCGGCACGAAGGCCGAGGGCGGGGCGGACAGCCCGTGGGTGGCCGTCGACGCGAGCGGCCGCATCTACGTGGTCGGCTCGACCGTCTCCCCCGATCTGCCGATCGTCAACGGCTTCGACACGCAGTGCGACGCCGGCCCGAACTGCAACGGCGGCCTGCAGGACGGCTTCCTCGCCGTGCTCGATCCCACGATCGCAGGGGCGGGGGCGCTCGTCTACTCGACCTTCATCGGCGGCGCGGGCAGCGACATCGCGCTCGCCGTGGCTGCCGACGCGGCCGGCAACGCCTACGTCACCGGCGAGACGAACGCGACGGACTTCCCCGTCAGCCCGGGCGCGCTCCAGGCGACGTCGGGCGGCGGCGCCGACTCGTTCCTGGTGAAGGTGAACACCGCCGCGACCGGCGCCGCGTCGAAGGCGTACGCGAGCTACTACGGCGGCACGCAGGCCGACACGGGCAAGGGCGTCACGGTCGACGCGACCGGCAAGGCGACGATCGCGGGCGAGACGACGTCGCCGAACCTCACGACGTCGGCCTCGGCGTTCGACGCCACCTGCGGCGTCGCCGCCAACTGCGACGCCGGCAAGAAGGACGCCTTCGTCGCGCGCTTCGACCCGGCCGCCTCGGGTGCCGCGTCCCTGCTCTACGCCACGTACCTCGGCGGCGCGGCCGAGGACGGCGCGAACGGCGTCGCCGCGGATCCCCGGGGCCGCCTCTGGGTCGCGGGCGACACCCAGTCGCCGGAGACGTCGTTCCCCGTGACGACCGGCGCGTTCGACGCCACGTGCGGCACCGCGGCCAACTGCAACACCGCCAAGTCGGATGCGTTCCTCGCGCGGATCGACCCGACCGCGACCGGCGCGGCGTCACTCTCCTACTCGACCTACCTCGGCGGGGCCGACACGGACGTCGCGTTCGGCGTCGCGGTCGACTCGACCGGGAACGCGTTCGCGGTCGGGACGACCAACTCGACCGACTTCCCCATCACCCCCGACCGGCTGCAGGCGGACGGCCCGGCCTCGGACGCCTTCCTGGTGAAGGTGTCCGGCGCGGCGGCGCCGACGCTCCTCTACGGCAGCTACATCGCGGGCGGCAGCGCGACCGACAAGGCGCTGTCGGTCGGCGTCGGCCGCGGGCTCGTGGCGGTCGCGGGCGAGACGTTCTCCGGCAGCGCCGACGGGACGCAGAACATCCCGGGGACGGAGAAGGGCTTCGACACGTCGTGCGGGACGACTGCCGACCCGACCTGCGGCGCCGGCGCGACGGCCGACGGCTTCATCCACGTGACCGCGTTCCGGACCGACCTCTCGGTGACGGCGACGCTCCCGGCGACGGGCAAGCCGGGGACGGCGATCGCGCTCGGGCTGACCGTCGCGAACGCCGGGCCGGACGTCGCGACGGGCGTGGCCGTCGCCTCGACCATCCCGGCGGGCGTCACGATCGGATCGCCGACGGCGAGCCAGGGCTCGTGCTCGACCGCCGGCCAGGTCGTCACCTGCGCCCTCGGGCAGCTCGCCTCGGGCGGCTCGGCGACGGTCTCGATCTCGCTCACCCCGACCCAGGTCGGCGCCCTGCCGACCACGTCGACCGTCACCGGCGGCGAGGGCGACCCGAACGGCGGCAACGACACCGCCGCCGCGCAGGCGACGATCTCGACGAACGGCACCGTCGGCGACCCGCCGGGCGGCAGCGACACGACCGGCCCGAAGGTCGCCATCGGCAAGGCGGGGATCCTGCGCCTCGACGCGAGGGGCCGCGTGACCGTCACGCTCACCTGCCCGGCCGCCGAGCAGTCCGGTCCGTGCAGCGGCACCGTCGGCCTGAGGAGCAAGGGCAAGCTCGACCCGGCGCGGATCCTGTCGGCGAAGCGGTTTGTCGCCCTCGGGAGCGCGAAGTTCACCCTCGCGGCCGGCAAGAAGCGCGGCGTGAAGGTGAGGCTGAACGCGACGGGCCGCGCCCTCGTCAGGGAGCTCCGCAGCCTCCGGGCCGTGGTCACGGTGAAGGCGAAGGACGCGAAGGGCAACAGGCGGACGGTGACGAAGACGGTCACGCTGAAGCCGAGGCTCGCGAAGAGGCCGCGCTAGCTGCGCTCGACTCCGCGGGGGAGAGGCACCGCCTCTCCCCCGCGTCGTCCCGGGAGCCCGCCGACGAGACGCGCCGGGGGACAGCCGCCCGGGACGACGAGGGGCCCCTGGAGGGAGAAGCGCGCGCTTCTCGGCGCAGAGATCACTCGGTCGAGGGATCAACTCGCTCCCACAACGGGGCATTGGCCTCGCACAATGCGAGTGGGGCCCGGGGACGGCCCGGGTGACGAGGGAAGGAGCGGGGATGGCAGACGACGCGGCACCGACGCCCGAGGGGGGCGCGAAGCTCGACCCGTTCTTCCGGCGCTCGCCGGACCTGCTCGCCGTCGTCGGACTGGACGGGCTGATCGAGGCGGCGAGCCCCTCGTGGGAGGACCGCCTCGGCCTGCGGCCAGACGAGATCGTCGAGACGCGGTTCTTCGACCTGCTCCACCCGGAGGACGCGCAGGGGCTCTCGATCCTCGGGGAGACGGGCCGGGGCGACGTCTCGCTGCTGTTCGACGCGCGCGCCCGCGCGAACGAGGGCGACTACCGCTGGTACCGCTGGTCGGCGCGCCTCGGCGACTCGACGACCGGCGCGGCCGGGTACAGGACCGCGCTCTACCTCCACGGCACGGACGTCGACGAGGTGCGCCAGGCCGAGCGCGAGCAGCGCGAGCAGACCGAGATCGCCGACGCGCTCGCGAAGCTCGAGGACGCCGCGCGGCGCGGCTTCCGCATCGGCCGGGGGTAGGCGGGCGGCGGGCCCGCGTGCCCGTGCTCCATCATGGAGAGGTGAGCCGCCCCTTCCCGCCGGTGGACGAGCTCGGCCGCGTGCTCGGGCAGCGCCCGCATCCACCGGTCGAGGACGTGAACGTGATGGCCGCCGTGATCGCGTGCCTGCACGAGGATGCGGTCCTGCTCGTCCTGCGCAGCCAGCATCCGGAGGACCCGTGGAGCGGCCACGTCGGCCTGCCTGGCGGGCGGCACGAGCAGGAGGACGGAACGCTGCTCTCCACCGCGCTGCGCGAGGCACGGGAGGAGGTCGGCTTCGACCCGCTCGACCACGGCCGGCTGCTCGGTCCGCTCGGGACGTACACCGGTCGCGGCCGGCGCGTCACGGGCGTCCGGATCGGCGTCTTCGTGGCGGCGCTCGAGCAGCGGCCGCAGCTCGCACTCTCCCACGAGGTCGCGTCCGCCCACTGGATCCCGCTCGACCACCTCGTCCCGGGCGAGGCGCCCGTCCCCGAGTACCCGGACGGCACCGTCCCGGCCTACACGCCCGAGGTGGCCGGGGGTCACCGCCTGACCGTGTGGGGCATCACGTACGGGATCCTCGAGCAGCTGCGCGCGGTCGAGTAGCCGGCGGGGACGATCCGACGGGTGTCCGGGATGCGCGCTACGGTGCGCCGGTGCAGACGCTGCGTCGCGGCCAGGCGCACGACGACGCTCGTGCCCCCGTTCACGGCGTGCAGGGTGACGAGCGGTCGGCGATCGGAGCGCAGGCAGCCGGCGGGGGTCGCCCGCCGTCGTTCGCACGCGTCGGCGCGCGAGGGCCGTGCAGAGCACGTTTCGCCCACCGGTCGGAACGCCCATTGCCTGCGTTGCTGCCGTCCCTCGCACTCTCGTACGATCGCGTCCCCCGACGAAGGAGTACCCGTGAATCGACGCCTCCTCTGCCTCGCCGTCCTCGCCGCAGCCGCCACCGGTGCGCTCGCGCACGCCGGGAGCTCGGGAGCGGCGGTGGCGGTCGTTCTCAGCTCCCCACCCGACAACGTCGACCTGCTCTCCGAGGCCGACACGCAGATCGACGGCGCACTGGGCAGCGACCGGGTCGGCTGGAGGGTCACCTCGGGCGACGTGAACGGCGACGGCGTGGGAGACACCGTGATCGGCTCGCAGTCGATGACGGCCTACGTGCTCTTCGGTGGCCTTCCCGCCCTGCTCGACCTCTCGCTCTTCCCCGCGACCGGGTTCCGCATCCAGGGCACGGCGGCCGGCACCGAGCCCGAGGTCGTGGGCGACGTGAACGGCGACGGCAAGGAAGACCTGCTCGTCTCGGGCGGCACGAACAAGTCCTGGGTCGTGTTCGGCAAGGACGACGGCGCCACGGTTTCCACGTCGTCGCTGGGCAACGGCGGCTTCGGGATCGTCAGCCAGCCGGGGCCAAGGACAGTGGCGTTCGACGGTGCCGGCGACGTGAACGGCGACGGCTTGGACGACATCGTCTTCCTCGACGCCGCGGTCGACACGGCATACGTCGTCTTCGGCAAGACGACGAGCTCCACCGTGACCCTCGCGTCGCTGGGTTCGGGCGGCTACAGGGTGACGGGTGCGAGCTTCGGCACGCTCGCGGCCGCCGGCGACGTGAACCGGGACGGGCGGGGCGACATGCTGCTTGCCGATTTCGGGTTCGACGGGACGATGGAGAACGTCGGCCGGGCCTGGATCGTCTTCGGCAAGGCGAACACCACGCCCGTCGACGTGACCGGCCTTGGCTCCAGCGGCTATGTGATCGAGGGCGGCGCCGAGGGCGATCAGATCGGGGTGTTCGTCGCGAACGCCGGGGACGTGAACGGGGACGGGGTTCCTGACCAGCTGATCGTCCACGGCACAGGGCGGCGGGCGTCGATCGTCTTCGGCCGAGGATCCGGGACGAAGAAGATCACGATCGCGACCGGCGGGTTCCGCGGCTACGCGATCGAGGCGCCCGCAGGGGCATCGATCGACTCGATCGCCGGCGGTGCGGACACGAACGGCGACGGCCTCGCCGACCAGCTGATCGGTGATCGGGACGTCGACCTGGGCGGACGGACGGACGCGGGCGCCGCTTGGGTCGTCTTCGGCAAGCCGGACAAGGAGACGGTGTCGCTCGACGAGTACGCCAACGGCTACCGGATCGACGGTCCGTCCGCTCACGCAGAGCTGACAGATGTCGCCTTCCACACGCTCGGCGGCAGCGTGCACGTCCTCGCGGGTGCCTGGAAGAACGACGCGAACGGCCGCGCCGACTCGGGCTCGGTCTACGAGGTCAGGGACGGCTCGCACGTGCCGTTCCCGATCGAGAACGCGACGCTCTCCTCGAGCAGCGAGCGCTTCCTGGCCGACACCGAGGGCGGCGAGCAGCCCCGGCTCACGTTCGATGCGCTCGCCGCGATGCGCGTCCAGCTCGCTCTCTTCAGGCTGACCGAGGGCCACCAGACGCGGACCGGTGGCTGCGCAAAGGGCACGCCCCGCAGGGCCCAGCGTGCCTGCGTCGTCATGAAGCGCGTCCGCGCCGCGTCCTTCGTCGTCACCCGCCCGCGCCGCGTCTCGGCTCCCCTCCAGGGCTCGTTCCCGGTCGGGACGTACGCGCTCGCAATGCAGGTGACCACCCGTGACGGACGCGTCACCGGCCCCTTCAGGGCCGTATTCCGGGTCCGCTAGCGGGGCTTGCGGCCTGCCGCCCGGGTCGCCCCGGCGGCAGGCCGCGGCCCGTCAGGCGGGCTCACCGAACGGCTCGTGCGCGGCCTCGACCAGGCGCACCGCGCTGACCTCGAATCGCGTCTGCTTCGCCTTCGAGGCGCCTGCGCCGCCCGAAATGAGCGCCGCCCCACCCTCGATCCAGGCAAGCTGCGCCTCGTCGAGCCCCTCGCCGCGGCGCCGCCGCACGGGCAGGCTGTCCGGCCCGACGAGCCGCCGAGGACGACGTGGATCGCCTCGAGCTCGGTGACGACCCGGCCGCGATCTCCGCGCGCGTCCGCTCGAACGCCTCCCGCGCGTCCTCGACCGAGCCCTCGTCCGCGATCGTCGTGATGTCGCCCGGCCGCTGCCGGGTCACCATGGCCCCCAGCACCCGACGCATGATCCTGCCGCTCCGGGTCTTCGGGACCACGTCGACGACGTCGGGTGAGCCCCGGCGCGAGGCGCGCGCCGGGGATGCGCTCTCACTACGGTGCGGCGAGTGCGGACGCTGCGGCTGGGCCGGGACCGCGTCGACCCTCGGGCTGCTCGCGGCGAGCGTCGCAGCAGCTCGCCAGCTTCACCCGGGCGGACGGCACGGTCAGCGGGCCAGTCCGGACGGTGCTCCGCGTGCAGTCGGTGTGGCGCGGCCTGCCGCCGGGCAGTGGCCCGGCGGCAGGCCCGTCGCTCAGACGGGGTCGCCGAAGAGCTCGTGCGCGAGCTCGACGAGGCGCAGCGCGGCGACCTCGATCCGCTCCTGCTCCGCCTTCGACGCGCCGGCGCCGGCCCAGGCGAGCGTCGTCCCGATGTCGACGAACGCGGCGGCGACGCGACGCGGCACGACCTCGCGCCCCGACCACAGCTCGCCGAGCCGCGTCGCCGCCACCTCGATCCGCGCGAGCTGCGCCTCGTCGAGCCCTCGCCGCGGCGCAGCCGCACGGGCAGGCTGTCCGCTCCGACGAGCCCGTCGAGGACGATGTGTATCGCCTCGAGCTCGGTCACGACTCGGCCGCGATCTCCGCACGCATGCGCTCGAACGCCTCGCGTGCCTCCTCGACCGAGCCCTCGTCCTCGATCGTCGTGATGTCGCCCGGCTGCTGGCCGGTCACGACCGCCTTGAGCACGCGGCGCATGATCTTCCCGCTGCGCGTCTTGGGCAGCATGTCGACGACGTTCAGGTCGCCGACCACCGCGACCGGGCCGAGCTCGCGGCGCACGGTGTCGAGCAGCTCGCGCTTCAGCTCGGGCGACGGCTCGTGGCCGGTCTTGAGGACGACGAACGCGGAGATCACCTCGCCGCGCACCTCGTCCGGCCGGCCGGTCACGCCCGCCTCGGCGACCGCCGGGTGCTTCAGGAACGCGGTCTCGACCTCGACGGTGCCGATCCGGTGCGCGGCGATCTTGATCACCTCGTCCGCGCGCCCGGCGAACCAGACGTAGCCGTCCTCGTCGATCGAGGTCGAGTCGCCCGTGAAGTAGACCTGGTGGCCGGGGAGCTTCCCCCAGTAGTCGCTCGCGAAGCGCTCGGGCTCGCCCCAGAGCGTCGGCGTCAGGCTCGGGAACGGCCGGTCGAAGACGAGGATCCCCTTCTCCCCCGGCGCGCAGCGCTCGCCCTCCGGGGTGCGCACCGAGACCTCCATCCCCGGCAGCGGCACGCCCGCCGAGCCGGGCTTGATGGGCAGCAGGTGGATGCCGTACGGGTTGCCGATCACCGGGCCGCCCGTCTCCGTCTGCCACCAGTGGTCGACGACGGGGACGTGGTCGCCGAGGACGTCCTTCTGCAGCCACTCCCACGCGGGGGCGTTCAGCGCCTCGCCCGCGCAGAAGACGCGCTCGAGCGCCGCCAGGTCGTGGCCGCGGGTCGGCTCGCTCCCGTGGCGCATCAGCGCCCGGACGGCCGTGGGCGAGGTGAAGAGCGCGGTGACCCCGTTCTCGGCCATCAGCCGCCAGAGCACGTCGGTGCTCGGGTGGTCGATCGCGCCCTCGTAGGCGATCGTCGTGCAGCCGACGAGGAGGGGCGCGTAGACGATGTAGCTGTGGCCGACGATCCAGCCGATGTCGCTGGTCGACCACCAGACGTCGTTCGGCGTCAGCCCGTAGACCCAGCGCGCCATCGACGCCACGCCGACCTGGTAGCCGCCGTGGACGTGGACGGCGAGCTTCGGCCGGGCGGTCGTCCCGGAGGTCGCGAGGATGAACGCGGGCTCGTTCGCCTCCATCTCGACGTACCCGCCGTCGTGGCCCTCGCCGCGCGCGACGAACTCCGACCAGTCGAGGTCGCGGCCCGGCCGCATCGGCGGCTCCTCGGCGCCGCGGCGGAGCAGGACGACGTGCTCGACCGAGTGCGGCTCGCCCTCGAGCGCCGCGTCGACGATCCCCTTCAGCGGGACGTCCGCGCCCTTCCGATACGTGACGTCCGTGGTGAAGAGAAGCCGCGAGCCGCTCGCGCGCACGCGGTCGCCGAGCGCGCCCGCGCCGAAGCCGGCGAAGACGACGGAGTGGATCGCGCCGATCCGGACCGTCGCGAGCATCAGAGCGACCGCCTCGACGCACACCGGCAGGTAGAGGGTGATCCGGTCGCCCTTGCCGACGCCGAGCCCGCGCAGCGCCGCGGCGTAGCGCTCGACCTCGCGCAGCAGCTGCGCGTACGTGAGCACGCGGCGCCCGCCCCGCTCGTCGAGGGCGATCAGCGCGGCGCGCCCGCCGTCGCCGCTCGCGACGTGGTGGTCGAGCGCGGCGTAGGCGAGGTTCGTGCGGCCGCCGGCGAACCAGCGGAAGGTCGGGAAGTCCCACTCGAGGACGCGATCCCAGGTGCGGAACCAGGGCAGGGTGCGCGCGGCGCGGTCCCAGAAGGCGTCGGGGTCGACCCGCGCCTCCTCCTGCCAGCGGCGGACGATCGGGCTGATGCAATCCATGGCGGCATTGTCGGGCATGTCGAGACGATCCGGCGGCGCACCGCCCGGGCCGCGCGACCGGCCCGCCGAGCTGGTCCGACCAGGCCCGTACCCCCGCCCAGGTGGGGGGTCCCACGATCCAGGGTGTCGGGCGCGCGAGCCGCCCGCAAGCCCGCCGGGGAGATCGGCACGCATCCGTCGCGGATTCGTCACGCCCCCGTGACGATCCGCCCGGTGGAAGGACGCCGCACCGACTAGGCTCGCAGCGTGGGCCTGCGGCAGCCTCGCGCTCGTTCCCCTCGATCGCCCCGCGCCGGTGCGGGCGGCGCGGGCGCGCTCCGCCGGTCGCTGCTCGCGATCGCGCTCGTCGGGCTCGCCGCGGTCGTCGCTCCGCTGGCCCCGGCCGCGGCGCACGTCCCCGACGGCTTCGCGACCTCCGTCTTCGCGCGCGCCATCGACCGACCGACCGCCATGGCCTGGGGCCCGGACGGGCGCCTCTACGCGACCCTCGAGGGCGGCGCCGTCGTGAGCTTCGCCCGCTCCGGCGGCCGTCCGCGCCCGTTCCTCGGCGGCCTCGAGGTGCCGCTCGGGCTCGTCTGGCTCGGCGACGACCTCTACGTGGCCCAGCGAGGGCGCGTCGAGGCGGTGACGATGAAGCGCGGGAAGCCGACGCGCCGGCGCGCGATCCTGCGCGGGCTGCCGCACGGCCTCCACCAGCAGGACGCGCTCGTCGTCGGCGAGGACGGCCGCATCTACCTCGGCAGCGGCTCGACCTGCGACGCCTGCGCGGAGGCGAGCGGGCTCGCCGCCACGGTGCTCTCGTTCAGGCCGAACGGCTCGGACCTGCGCGTCGAGGCGCGGGGGCTGCGCAACCCGTACGGGCTCGCCGTGCAGCCCGGGACGGGGGAGATCTACGTGTCGACGAACGGCCGGGACACCCTGGACGGGCCGAGCGGCCCGGAGCCGGCCGACTCGGTCGTCCGCCTGCGCCGGGGGGCCGACTTCGGCTGGCCGTCGTGCTGGCCGAGCGCGCGGCTGCTCCGCCTCAGGGGCGCGTGCAAGGGCGTCACGCCTCCGGTCGCCTACCTCGAGCCCCACGCCGGCGCCGCGGGCATGGCCTTCTACGACGGCGATGCGTTCCCCGCGGCGTACCACGGCGACCTGTTCGTCGCCGAGTGGGGCCAGTTCCTGTTCCCGGACTTCGGGCGCGAGGTGACGCGGATCGAGTTGCGCCCGAACCGCGCGGCGCGTGTGACCGCCTTCGCCACCGGGATCGAGCACCCGATCGCCGTCGCCGTCCACCCGGACGGCTCCCTGCTCGTGGCCGACTACGGGACGTTCGGGAGGCCGAGCGCCGGCTCGATCATCCGCATCCGCGCGACGTAGCTACTGGAGGTAGCGGGCGATCCCGCGCGCGATCCCGAGCGCCTCGAGCTTGCGGAACCGGACGCTCGAGAGCAGGGCGGCGTCGGTCCGGTCGCGCATGTTGCCGCACTCGATGAAGACCTTGGGGACGTCGGAGAGGTTCAGCCCGCCGAGGTCGGAGCGGCCGTTCAGGGCCGCGCGGCCCGTGTAGGTCGAGAACGGCATGCCGGTCGTGTGGGCGAACGTCGCGCGCAGGCGCAGCGCGAAGCGGTACGACTCGCGCGCGATGTCGTCGGTCAGTCCCACGACCGACGTGGGGTAGATCACGTGGAAGCCGCGGCCGCCGCCCTCGTGGCCGTCGGCGTGGATCGAGATCGCAACGTCCGCGTTCGCGCGGTTGCCGATCGCCGCGCGCTCCGTGATGCAGGGCCCCCAGGGCGGGTCGGTGCGCGTGTGGGTGAGGATCACCGTCGCGCCGACACCCTCCAGCAGCCGCTTGACCCGGTAGGCCACGTCGAGGTTGTGCGCCGCCTCCGAGTACCCGCTCGCGGTCGACGTCCCCGTCGTGTCGCAGGCCTTGCGCAGCGTCCCCGCGTCGACGAGGCGGTTGATCTCGTCCGGGTGCTTCCAGTTCGTCAGGTTGTGGCCGGGGTCGACGACGACGACCGCGCCGTCGATCCGCGGCAGCTTCGCCGCCTGCGCGCTGGCCGCGACGGCGAGCGCTGCGAGGGCGACGAGGACGGGCACGAGCCGACGCATCGACCCAGTGTGCCAGCAGCCGACGGACTGCCGGGTCAGCCCGCGCCCCGGCGCGCCGCCAGCGCCTGGGCTGCGCGCAGCGCCAGCCAGAGCTCCATGCGCTGCTCCGGGTCGTCCGGGTGGCGGCCGGACTGCTCCCGCAGGCGCTCCATCCGGTAGCGGAGGGTGTGCCGGTGGACGCCGAGCCGGTCGGCCGCGTCGCTCCAGCGGCACCCCGTCTCGAGCAGCGCGGCGAGCGACTCGACGAGCCAGGGGTTCCCCGCCGTCGGGCCGAGCACGCGGTCGACGTACGCCTCGAGCGCGGCGTCGGGCAGGTTGAGCATCAGCTCGAGCGATCCCAGGTCCTGGTACGTCGCGACGCGGGCGCTCGACGCGTCGAGGGCGGCCCGCGCCTCGATCAGGCTGCGGCCGACCGCCAGGCCGCGGGCGGGGCGACCGACGCCGACGCGGACGCCGGCCTCGCGCTCGGCGAGGCTCGTCGCCAGCCCGAGCACGTCGTCGTCCTGGCGGGACTCGACGAGGAAGGCCGCCCGATCCGGTCGCGCCGTCGACAGGTAGCGCACCGCCCGCCGGGCCAGCTCGGCCGCGACCGACGCGCGGAGGTCCTCGGACGCGGCCGGGCCGGCTGGAACCACGAGCAGCGCCGCGTACGAGCGCTCCGGGTCGAGCCCGAACGCCGCGATCCGGCGCGCCGCCTCGCGCTCGTCGAGGCGCTCGTGCTCGAGGTCGTCGAGCAGGTCGCCGGCGAGGCGGAGCTCGGTGGCCGACACGGCACGGCGGCGCGCGAGCTCGAACGCGACCGCCGTCTGCCCGTGGTGGAGGACGAGCCGATCCTCCTCGTCGAACTCCCGGCCGGCGCGTGCGGCGCGCAGCGTGGCGCGCACCTCCTCGGCGAGGATCGGCAGCTCGAGCGCCCCGTCGAAGGGGATCCGCGAGCCCTGGTGCCGCTCGGCGAGGATCCGCCCGGACTCGTCGACCACGGCGAGGCTGCAGCGGAGGTGGCTCGCGAGGATCGCGACGAGCGTCTGCAGGCCGCGCCCGTCGAGCACCGCCTGGCTGAGCCGCTCGTGCACGGCCAGGGCGTGCGTGACCCGCTCGAGCTCCTCGCTCGCGAGCGAGGTGAACGCCGCCTTCGAGATGGCGACGAACGGCACCTCGTACGGGACGGTGAGCACGGGAAACCCGCGCTCGTCCGCCTCGGCGACGAGCGCGGGCGGCGGCTCCGCGAACGCGAAGCCGAGCGCGAAGCAGACGCCGGCGAGCCCGTGCTCGGCGAGCCGGCGCACGTAGGCGCGCTGCGCCGCCTCGTCCGCCCCGACGCCGTAGCCGTTCGAGAGGAGCAGCTCGCCGCCCTCGAGCCAGGGCGTCGGGTCGGGGATGTCCGAGACGTGCACCCAGCGCACCGCGGCGTCGCGCCCCCGCTCGCCGGCGACGAGACGGAGCGCGAGGCCGGCCATCCCGGGGAAGTCGCGGATCCTCAGCACGTGCTCGCCCCGGCCACGGTGGGCTCAACCGTAGGGCACGGGGTCGAGCGGCGCAACGGCGCGCTGTACACCGCGTCGTAGGACACGGCGTCGGAGTGGGAGCGCCGCCACCTCCCGCGGGGTCTGACAGCGCGGCGACCTGCGGGGGCAGCCCGACGGCGCGACTAGGATTGGCTGCGTGGGAGCCACGTACGAGCAGGCGGGCGTCTCGCTCGCGAAGGCCGAGGCGATCGTCGATCGCCTGCGCGCCGCCGTCGAGTCGACGCGGACTCCGGCGGTCGCCGGCTCGCTCGGCGGCTTCGCGGGCCTGTTCGCGCTCGGCGAGGACCGGCTGCTCGCCGCCTCGACCGACGGCGTCGGGACGAAGCTGATCCTCGCCCGCAGGGCCGGCTGGCTCCGGGCCGCCGGCGCCGACCTGGCCGCACACTGCGTGAACGACGTGCTGACCACGGGCGCCGAGCCGCTCTTCTTCCTCGACTACGTCGCGGCGGCCGCCCTCGACCTGGCGCAGGTCGCCGAGCTCGTGGAGGGGGCGGCCGACGTCTGCCGGGCCGCGGGCTGCGCGATCCTCGGCGGCGAGACGGCGGAGATGCCGGACGTGTACCGGGAGGGCGAGATCGACTTCGCCGGCACGTGCGTCGGCCTCGTCGAGCGGGCGCGGCTCGTCGACGGGTCGCGCGTCCAGCCCGGCGACGTCGTCCTCGGGCTGCCCTCCTCGGGCCTCCATGCGAACGGCTTCACGCTGGTGCGGAAGCTCCTCGGCGACACGCCCTTCGACGCGGAGCAGTTCCTCGCGCCGACGCGTCTCTACCTCGACGAGGTCCGTCGCCTGCGCGACGCGTGCGACGTGCGCGCGCTCGCGCACGTCACGGGCGGGGGCATCCCGGGGAACCTGCCGCGCGTGCTGCCGAAGGGCCTCGGCGCGCGGATCGACGCGCGCAGCTGGGACCGGCCGCCCGTCTTCGGCTGGCTCGACGCGCAGGGCGTGCCGGAGGAGGAGCAGCGCCGCGTCTTCAACCTGGGCGTCGGCTACTGCGTCGTCGTCCCCGCGGCGGACGCGGGGCGAGCGGACTTCCCGGTGATCGGCCGGATCGAGTCCGGCGTCGACGGCGTCGTCTTCGCGTGACCGACCGACCGGCGACGATCCGCCCGGCCCGCGAGCCGGGGACGCCCCTGCGGGCCCGCGCGACCGCCCCGATCGGCGCTCCGAGCCGCTCCCCGGGCGCCCGTGGACGGATCGTCACGCTTCCGTGCGCCTCGCGCGCGCGAATCGACACGCGCCGTGACACATCCGTGACGATTGCCGCGCTACGCTCGAAGCGGGTGGAGGCGCGGGGTGGCCCCTCGGCGACCCGTCCCGAGCGGACGTGGCCGGAGCGGACAGGGCAGGAGCGGCCGGCGTGATCGGCGTGCTCGTCTCCGGGTCGGGCTCGAACCTCCAGGCGCTGATCGACGCGGGCCTCCCGATCGCGGCCGTCGCGAGCAACGTCCCGGGCGTGCGCGCGCTCGAGCGGGCGCGTGCCGCGGGCGTCGCCGTCGCCGCCTTCGAGCTCGACTGCTTCACCGACCGCGAGGCGCGCGACGTCGCGATGGCGGCCTGGCTCGAGGACCGGGGCGTGCGTCTCGTCGTCTGCGCCGGCTACCTGCACGTCCTGACGCCGGCCTTCCTCGGGCGCTTCCCGGGCCGCGTCGTGAACGTCCACCCCTCGCTCCTCCCCGCCTTCCCGGGCCTGCGCGCGGTCGAGCGCGCGCTCGAGGCCGGCGTCCCAGAGACGGGCGTCACCGTCCACTACGTCGACGAGGGCGTCGACACCGGCCCGCCGATCGCGCAGGAGCCCGTCCCGGTGCTCCCGGGCGATACGGCCGAGGCGCTGCTCGAGCGCGTCCACGCGGTCGAGCACCGCCTGCTGCCGGACGTCGTGCGCCGACTGGCCGCTTCGCTGTAGGGTCAGGGCTGCCGTGATCCGCCGCGCGCTGATCTCCGTCTACGACAAGACCGCCCTCGAGCCGTTCGCGCGGGGCCTGCATGGGCTCGGCGTCGAGCTCGTCGCGAGCGGCGGCACCGCGGCGCACCTGGTCGAGCTCGGGCTGCCCGTCACCGAGGTCTCCGAGCTGACCCGCTACCCGGAGATGATGGGCGGGCGCGTCAAGACGCTGCACCCGCGCATCCACGGCGCGATCCTCGCCCGGCGGGAGCGCGAGGACGACGTCGCGTCGCTGCGCGAGCACGAGATCGATCCGATCGACCTCGTCTGCGTCAACCTCTACCCGTTCGAGTCGGTCGCGTACCGCAAGGACACGCGCGAGGAGCAGGCGGTCGAGATGATCGACGTGGGCGGGCCCGCGATGCTGCGCGCGGCCGCGAAGAACTTCGTCCACGTCGTCGCGATCTGCTCGCCCGAGCAGTACGGCTTCGTGCTCGACGAGCTCGAGCGCCAGGGCGAGATCTCGCTCGAGTCCCGCCGCATCCTCGCAGCCGAGGCGTTCGCGCACACCGCCGCCTACGAGGCGACGATCGCCAACTGGTTCGCCGAGCGCGAGGCGTTCCCCGACGCGATCGTCGTCCCGCTGGAGAAGGTCGCCGACCTCTCCTACGGCGAGAACCCCCACCAGCGGGCCGCCTACTACGCCGAGCGCGGCGCGCGGAGGCACCTGCTCTCCCGCGTCGAGCAGGTGAACGGGAAGGCGCTGAGCTTCAACAACCTGAACGACCTCTCGTCGGCGAGGCGGATCGTCGAGGAGTTCGCGCTGCCCGCCTGCGTGATCGTCAAGCACGCGAACCCGTGCGGTGTCGCGGTCGCTGGGACAATCGAGGACGCCTACGCCAGGGCGCTCGCCTCGGACCCGGTCTCGGCCTTCGGCGGCATCGTGGCGCTGAACCGCCCGGTCGAGAAGGGGCTCGCGGAGTCGCTCGTCAAGCAGTTCGTCGAGGTGCTGCTCGCCCCAGGCTACGCGGACGACGCGCTCGAGCTGCTGCGGACGAAGGAGGCCATGCGCGTGCTCGACAACCGGGAGCGCCGGCGCACGGCCCCGGGCGAGCGCGACCTGCGCCGCGTGATCGGCGGGATCCTCGTCCAGGACGCCGACTCCGACGTCGACGAGCGGGACGGCATGGAGGTCGTCACCTCGCGCCAGCCGGACGAGCAGACCTGGGGCGATCTCGCCTTCGCCTGGCGGGTCTGCAAGCACGTGCTCTCGAACGCGATCGTGCTCGCCACCGACCTCGCGACGATCGGCGTCGGCGCCGGCCAGATGAGTCGCGTCGACGCGGTTCGGATCGCGATCGAGAAGGCGCAGGAGCACGGGCACTCCGTCGAGGGCGCGGTGCTCGCATCGGACGCGTTCTTCCCCTTCCCGGACGGCCCCCTGCTCGCGCTCGAGCACGGCGTCAAGGCGATCATCCAGCCCGGCGGCTCGAAGCGCGACCCCGACGTGATCGAGGCCGTCGAGCACGGCGGCGCCTCGATGGTCTTCACGCACCGGCGCCACTTCCGGCACTGACGCGCCACCCGGCGGCGCGCCCGTACGATCGCGGCGGATGCTCCGCCCTGCGCTCGCTCTCGCGCTCGACCTCGTCCTGATCGTCGTGTTCGCGATCGCCGGCAGGCGCACGCACGACGAGGGCTCGACGCTCGGCGGCACGCTGCTGGTCGCGGCGCCCTTCCTGATCGGCTACCTCGTCGCCGCCGCGGTGGTCCGCCTCGACCGCGCCCCGGGCTCGCTCCGGCGGGCGGTGCCCGCCTGGCTGGGCGGGATCGCGCTCGGGATGCTCCTGCGCGGGACGGCCTTCGACCGCGGCACGGCGGCGAGCTTCGTCGTCGTCGCCTTCGTCGCGACGGGCGTGCTCCTGCTCGGCTGGCGCGTCCTGGCGCTGCTCGCGCGACGCCGGCTCGCGACGCCCTGACGCGAATGCTGGCGCCTCAGCCCGACCTGGTCGCCAGGAGCGCGACGAGACCCGGGGAAGCGGCAACGCGTCGTACGAGGCCAGGGCGCGCACCGAGAAGCCGAGCCGCTCGAGCGTCGTCGCGGCCTCGACTGGCTCGACCAGCTGCAGCCGGTGCGTCTCGGCATCGCGGCGGTACGCGTCACCGACCTTCCGGAAGGTCGTGATGCGACGGGTGAGGACAGTGCGGGCGGGATCGGCCTCCGCCTCCATGAGCACGGCCCAGCCGTCGCCTTCCACGAACGTCCGCTCCGGCCCGCCGGCCGGCGCTCGCGCGGGCGCCGCCAGGTCGAGCAGGAGGACGCCAGCTGGGGCGAGCGCATCGTGGATCCGGCCGAGCACGCGCTCGCGGACGGCCGCCGAGTTCGCCTCGTCGAGAACGTAGTTGAGCACCTCGCCGATCGCCGTCACCGCGACGCACGGCGGGATCTCCGCCGTCACGAACGACTCGACCCGGAACACGGCATCCGGCACACGCGCCCGGGCGAGCTCGATCAGCGCCTCGGAGAGATCGATGCCGACCACCTCGTAGCCGGCGTCCCGGAGCTGGCGCGCCAGGATGCCGCTGCCGCAGCCGAGGTCGACCACGAGGCCGTCTCGTGCGCCCGCCCGCTCGAGCTCCCCGAGCAGCACGCGGGCAGCGCCACGTGCGAGCTGGCCGAAGCCGGCGTCGTGGATGGCGGCGAGATCGTCCCGATATCCCTGCGGCATGGAGGAGGCGACTCCGATCGGCCACGCATTCTCCCAGGAGCAGGGCCGGCCGCGCTGGCGGGCGCGACGGCCGGCCACCGTCCCGAGGTCGGGCCGCGAGCGTCCCGTCCGAGCCTGGCCGGACGAGTCCGACGAGACTACGCTGCCCTGCTACCGGGCGTGTCGCAGGGCAGCGTCCCGGTGATCGGCCGCGGCCTGCCTCGCTTGAGGGACGACGCCGGCCGGCGAGCGCCGCCGCTCGACGCCCGCGACGGTGTCGCCCTTGCCGACGGTGGCAGCGTCCGTGCCGGTGCCGCCCTTGAGGACGTCCTTGCCGGGGCCGCCGTCGAGCACGTCGTTGCCGGCGCCGCCGAGCAGCCGGTCGGCGCCCCGGCCGCCGTCGAGCGTGTCGGGCCCCGCGCCGCCGAGCAGCCGGTCGGCGCCGAGGCCGCCGCGGAGGACGTCCTTCCCGGGCCCGCCCTCGAGCACGTCGTCGCCGCCGAGCCCGATCAGCGTGTCGTTGCCGCCCAGGCCGCAGATCACGTCCCTGCCGGCCGTGCCGCGCAGGGTGTCGTTGCCGGGGCTGCCCACGACGGTGCAGCGGCCCGGCTCGGGCGGGGTCGGCGGCAGGACGGGCGGCGCCGGCGGCGCCGGCTCCGGCGCCTGGAAGACGGTGGTCGTCGTGCTCGCGGCGTTGTCCCCGAGGACCGGGTCGAGATCCGTCGTCGCCGCCGAGGCGGTCGCCACGAGCTGGCCCACCTTCGTCGGCTGGACGTCGATCGCGACCGTCGCCGCGGCGCCCGGGTCGATCGTCCCGAGCGAGCAGGCGACGACGCTCGAGCAGCTGCCCTGGCTCGGCGCGACCGCCAGGAAGGTGACGCCGTCCGGCAGGGTCGCGGCGAGCGAGACCCCGGCCGCGCGGGACACGCCGACGTTCGCGACGGTCGCGGTGTAGCGCAGGCGCACGAGGCTCGCGAGCGGGTTCGGCGAGCTGGTCAACGAGACCCGGAGGTCGGGCTGGGCCTCGGTCGACCCGATGTCGCAGCGCCCGCCCTGCGGGCGCGCGATGCCGCGCTGGTCGGTCGTGAGCGGCGTCCCGGCGGCGTCGCGACAGCCGCTCGGGTCGCCCGCGTCGACCGCGGCGCTGCCCGCGCCGAGCGCGTGCGCGCGGGTCGTCCCGCCCACCAGCGCGAGCGCGCCGAGGCGGGGATCCCCGCCGTAGACGTCCCCCGGGCCCTCGGTGAGCGGGCACGCCGTGCCGGGCGCCGTGCCCACGAGCGTGTGCCCGACCGAGAGGGCGGACGCGCACGCGAGATCGACGGCGCCGCCGCTCCGGTCGAGGTTCCCCGCGACGATCGCGTCGCCGAGCGAGACCCGGCCCCAGCTGCCGCCGCCGTCGCCCGCCGTGCCCGCGACGTCGTCGTCCGCGGCGTTGTCCGCGATCGTGCTGCTGCGGACGACGATGCCCGGCGCGGCGACCGCGTCCGTCCAGAGGCCGCCGCCGTCGCCGTCCGCGCGGTTGCCGGACACCGTGGAGGAGACCAGCTCGAACGACCCCGTCGCGACCGAGGCCGCGACGCCGCCCCCGTTCGCACCGGCCGCGTTGGCCGCGATCGTGCTCGCCCGGACGACCACGACGCCGTCCTCGGAGCGGATCCCACCGCCGTCCCCGGCCGCCTCGTTGCCGACGATCTCGACCCGGTCGAGCACGACGTCGCCGTCGACCGAGACGCGGATCGCGCCGCCGCTGCCCGCGGTGCTGCCGCCGGTGAGCGTCACGCCGCGCACGACGAGCTGGCCGAGCGCCCCGTTGACGACGTCGAGCACGCGGTCGAGCCCGTTCGCGTCGATCGTCGTCTGGGTCGCGTCGACGCCCTCGATCGTCAGCGGCTGCGAGATGTCGAGGTCGCCGAGCGCGGCGACCCCGTCGTCGCCTGCGAGCGCGAGCTCGACCCGGCCCGCCGGGAGCAGGATCCGGTCGGCGGCGAGCGTCAGGTTGGCCGCGATCACCGCCTCGCGCAGCGTGCAGTCGCCCGCCGTGCACCCGTTCGGGGACGTGTCGGCGAGGCTCGTGACGGCGATGTCCTCCGCGAGCGCCGGCGCAGCGAGGGCGAGCGCCGCCCCGAGCGCGGCGAGCGCCCCGGTCAGGCTGCGTGCGGTCGTCCCCCTCATGCTGCGGCCGTCCGAGTGTAGACCGGGCTCCCGGCGGATCGCGCCCGCCGGGAGGGTGAGCCCGCCGCGCGCCCGCGGCGACGTGTCCGGCCGCACCGTCGCCCGGCCGCTGCCCGCGCCGCCCGAAACGGCCATGTCCCCTCCGGCCGCCCGAGGGGCCACCCCGCGCCTCCACCCGCTTTCGAGCGTAGCGGCGAAACCGTCACGGGTGTGCAGCCGGACCCTGCCGGAAGCGCGCCGACTCGTCCACCGGCCGAGAGCCGCCCGTCGCGGGGCGCGCGACGCGCAGGAGCCGCGCCGCTCGGGATCGGCCGCCGACGGCCGGCGCACGAGGTCGGCCCCGCGGTCCCTCACGCCCCGCGGGCGAGCGCGAGCTCGAAGGCGGTCAGGTAGTCGGCGACCATGCGGCTCGCACCGAAGCGCTCCTCCGCAACCCGGCGGCACGTCGCGGACTCGATCGCGTCCGCGCACTCGACCGCGGCAGCCATCGCCGCGACCGTTTCGACGACGATCCCGCCCTCGCCGTCCTCGAGCACCTCCGGGACGGCGCCCCGGCGCGTCGCGACCACCGGCGTCCCGCAGGCCAGCGACTCGACCATGACGAGGCCGAACGGCTCCTCCCAGTCGATCGGGAAGAGCGTCGCGCGCGCCCCCTGGAGCAGCTCGACCTTGCGCGCGTGGTCGACCTCGCCCAGGTACTCGACCCCGTCGCCGAGGCGCGGGCGGACCTCGCCCTCGAAGTACGCCCGCTCGTCCGCCTCACGCGCCTTGCCGGCGATCAGGAGCGGCGCACCGAGCTCCCGCGCGACCTCGATCGCCCGGTGCGCGCCCTTGTCGTGGCCCATCCGACCGACGAAGAGCAGGTAGTCGCCCCGCGCGGGCGAGTACGGGTACGCGTCGAGGTCGATCGCGTTCGGGCAGTTGGCCACCCAGGGGAGGCCGGGCGCGGGCCGGCGCTGGTTCAGCGAGAGCGAGACGAGCCCGACGCGCGGCGCGACGCGGACGACTGCGCGGTACGCCTCGCCGTCCTCGCCGTCGAGCGCCCCGTGGACGGTGTGGAGCACGGGGACGGAGCAGGTGCCGGCGAGCGCGGCGCCGAGAGGGCCGGAGTGGTCGGAGACGACGTCGAAGGCCCCCTCCCGGGCGAGCGCGTAGCCGGCGAGCGCGTGGCGCAGCTCGGGCTGGGTCTGGCCGATCCGCTCCGACGGCGCCTCCGGGTAGACGGAGACGAGCCGCGCGCGCGTGCCGGAGTCGCCGGCGGCGACGAGCGTCACGTCGTGGCCGGCGTCGACGAGGCCGTCCGCGAGGATCGCGACGATCCACTCGATCCCCCCGTACCCGTCCGGGGGGACGGGGAACCACACCGGGCTGAGCAACCCGACCCGCACCGACCCATCGTAGGCGCCCGCGCCCTCCGGCCCGCGGCGCGCGTCCGTCAGGCCGGCTGGACCGTGACGCGCCCGCCGTCGAGGCGGACGTCCCACGGCCGCCCGAACGCCCGCACGCCCGCGAGCCGCACGGCTCCCGCCCAGGCCGGGACGTCGGTCGGGGCCGTCGTCGTCAGCAGGTGCCGGCGCCGGTCGGGCTCCAGCCCGAGCAGGAGCCGGAGCAGCAGCACTGGCGTCCCCGCCGCCCAAGCCTGGGGGGTGCAGGCGGTCGGGTACGGGATCGGGAAGGGGGTCTCGGAGCGGGTGAAGCCGGAGAACACCTCGGGCAGCTGGTAGCCGAACTCGGCCGCGGCGGCCAGCAGGCGGCGCAGGATCCGGTGGGCCTCGGGCCAGCGGCCGGCCCGCGCCAGCCCCCAGGCGATCAGGGAGTTGTCGTGGGGCCAGACGGTGCCGTTGTGGTAGGCGAGCGGGTTGAAGCCGGCGTCGAGCGACGACATCGTCCGCACGCCCCAGCCGGACCACAGCCCCTCGCCCATCAGCCGGTCGACGACCTGGTCGACGCGATGCGGCTCGACGATCCCGCTCCAGAGCAGGTGGCCGATGTTCGAGCAGAGCGAGTCGACGCGCCGCTTGCGCCCGTCGAGCGCGAGGGCGAAGTAGCCGCCGCGCCCCTCGCACCAGAACGCCGCGTCGAAGCGCGCCCGCAGCTCGGCCGCGTCCCGCTCGAGGCGCTCGGCCAGCTCCCGCTCGCGCCACACCTCTCGCGCGAGCTCGGCCAGCCGCAGCTTCGCGTCGTGGACGTAGCCCTGCACCTCGCACGGGGCGATCGGCCCCTCGGCGAGCGAGCCGTCGGCGAACAGCTGCGAGTCCCACGAGTCCTTCCACGACTGCGTCACCAGGCCGCGGCTCGACCGACGGCGGTACTCGACGAACCCGTCGCCGTCGAGGTCGCCGTGCTCGTCGATCCACGCGAGCGCTGCGAGCGCCGGCCCGCGCAGCTCGCGGACGAGGTCCGCGTCGTCCGTCCAGCGCCACACCTCCGAGAGCAGGACGAGGAACAGCGGCGTCGCGTCGACCGAGCCGTAGTAGCGGCCGAACCAGGCGTCGGCGCCCTTGCCGTGGCGCACCTCGTGGACGATCTTCCCCGGCTCGGCGTCCAGCTCGGGATCGTCCTCGACCGCCTGCAGCTGCGCCAGCACGCGCAGCGCGGTCGTGGCGAGCTCGGGCCCGAAGAGGAGCGTCTGCAGGCACGTGATCAGCGTGTCGCGGCCGAACACCGCCATGAACCAGGGCATCCCGGCGGCCGGGAGCTGGCCCGCGCCGTCGGCGTCCATGCGCAGCGAGGCGAGGTCGGCGACCGAGCGGGAGAACGCGTGCGCGAGCTCGTCCCAGCTCGTGCGCAGCTGGGGCACGCGCAGGTGCCAGGCGGCGAGCGACTCGCGCACGCGCGCGAGCTCCTCGCCGAAGCGCCGCTCGACGACGCCGCGCGACGGCTCGCGCCCGTCGGGGGCGGGGACGACGTCGACGCGCAGCTCCCAGCGGCCGCGCGGCGCGAGCGCGACGTCGAAGGAGACGCGGCCGCCGTCGATCCGGCCGGCGCGCGAGAGGAGCACCTGCGTCCGGCCCGGGTACGCGCCGGGATCGACGAAGACGAGCGCGTTCGCGCCAGCGTCGTGGCGCGGCTCGACGGACGGCGGCAGCGGGCGCGCGTGCCGCGGGTCGCCGAGCGCGAAGTCGTACTCCTTCACGCGGAAGACGTCCGCGAAGTCGCTCGCCAGCTCGAGCGCGAGCTCGAGCTCCACGGCCCGGGTCGCGTGGTTCTCGAGGACGACGACCTCCTGCATCGCGTCGCCGACGAAGCGGCGGCGCGAGATCGAGACCTCGTCCTGCTCCAGCCCGCCGACGACCGGGTTGCGGAGCCAGAAGGAGGCGGAGAAGTACTCGACCTTGCCGTACGTGAGCAGCGGCGGCCGCTCGCCGTTCACGGTCAGGACGAGCCGCGAGAGGAAGCGCGTGTCCTCGGCGAAGAGCCCGTGCATCGGCTCCTCGATGTCGCCCCGCTCGTCGCACACGCAGAACGTCGATCCCTCCAGGATCGTGATCGGCGGCGTGGTCAGCGCGGGCACGGCATCGCCTCGGGCACGCCGCGTCCGGCGGCGCTCCAGGCCATCGTGACACGTCGCGCGGCCGCTACGAGGACGCGGCGTCGCCGACCGCGGCCGCGACCAGGTCGGCCAGCGCGGCCGACTCGTTGCGGCCGAGCGCGACGCCCGCCAGGAAGCACGCGAGCGGGGCGTTCGTCCGCTGCCCGCTCTCGTGCGCCGCGACGCGGGCGAGGTCGAGCAGCGCGTCGACCTCGGCCTGCGTCAGCCCGTACGCGGCCGGGTCGTCGCCCGCGGCGGCGGCGAGCCGATCGCGGGCGGCCGTCAGCCAGTCGTCCATGCGCCCAGCCTACCCGCCCCCCGTGGCGGCAGCGCGGGCCGACCCGCGCCGCAGCGCGACGTGGGGCAGGACGCCCAGGACGTAGAGGGTGGCGAAGGTCGCGCCGGTCGCCGCGTAGCCGCCCGCGTGCAGGGCGACGCCGCCGAGGCCGCCGCCGACCAGGTAGCCGAACTGGATCATCCCGGTGCGCACGCCCATGATCGCGACGGCGCGGCTCGGCGCCGCGTCGAGCCCGAACGCGCTGCCCGAGATCGTGCGGCCGGCGTTGACGAACATGAAGGCGACGACCAGGCCGGCGGTGACGACGACCGACGGGCGCAGCGCCCCGATCAGCGCGGCCGTCGCCGCGCCCGCGAGCCCGAGCCCGATCAGCAGCCGCTGCGACGCGGCGTCGATCCAGCGGCGGAAGAGCAGCGAGCCGGGCAGGTAGGCGAGCATCGCGAGCCCGAGCACGAGCCCGGCGACGAGCAGCGAGACGTCGTACGTCTCGATCAGGAGGGCGCCGAGGTAGACCGTCGTGCCGCCCGCGGCGGCGTACGCGCACAGCTCCCCGAAGGCCCACGCGCGCACCACGCGATCCCGCGCGAGGTCGAGCAGATCGGCACGGGCGGACGTGGCCCGCGCCGCCGTCGGCGCGAGCGTCGTGCCGAGCGCGAGCGCGGGCAGCGCGGCCGCGAGCGGCACCACGAGGAAGGCGTAGCGCCACGAGAGCCCGCCGACCAGCCCGATCAGCGGCATCCCGGCGATCCAGGCCGCGGACTGACCCGGAAGGATCCACGAGAGCGCGCGGGCCCGGTGCTCGAGCGGCACCCAGACGGTGACGCCCGCGACGGCGGACGCCTGCACGAGCGCGATCGAGAGGCCGCCGAGCGCCTGGGCGGCCGCGAGCACGGCGAACGACGGTGCCGCCGCGCTCAGCCCCGCGGCGAGCGCGAGCAGCGCGAGCCCGCCGAGCAGCGTCCGCTTCAGCCCCAGCCGGCCGGCGACCGCGCCGAGCGCGAGGGCCGCGACGCCCGAGATCGCGCCGGCGATGGCGCGGAGCTGCCCGGCGGCCGAGACGGAGACGTCGAAGTCGCGCGCGATCTCGACGAGGATCGGCGAGAGGACGAGCGTCGCCGCCTGGTTCGCGACGAGCGCCCAGAACAGCGCGAGCACGGGTCGGCGAGGCACGACACCAGACGCTACTGCGCGCGTGTGCGCGCCGGCCCGGCCCGCTCGGGGCCCGAGCCAATACACTCACGCCGATGAAGCTGGGCGTCGCGCGTGAGTCCGCGGCCGGCGAGCGCCGGGTCGCGATCGTGCCCGAGACGATCGGGCGCCTGCAGAAGCTCGGCCTCGAGCTCGTCGTCGAGCGGGGCGCGGGCGAGGCGGCCGGCTTCCCCGACGCGCTCTACGAGCAGGCGGGCGCACGCGTCGCGGACGCCGCGACCATGTACGGCGAGGCCGACGTCGTCGCGCGGATCCAGCGCCCGACGGCCGAGGAGGTCGCGCTCGGGCGCAGCGGACAGGTGCTGATCTCGCTCCTCGCGCCGCTCGTCGACGCCGAGCCGACGACCTCGCTCGCCGCCCGCGGCGTGACGGCGTTCTCGATGGACGCGATCCCCCGCATCTCGCGGGCGCAGTCGATGGACGTGCTCTCGTCGCAGGCGACCGTCGCCGGCTACAAGGCGACGCTGCTCGCCGCCGAGCACGCGACCCGCTTCTTCCCGATGCTCACGACCGCCGCCGGCACGATCCCGCCCTCCAAGGTGCTGATCCTCGGCGCCGGTGTCGCGGGCCTGCAGGCGATCGCGACCGCGCGCCGGCTCGGCGCCGTCGTCTCCGCCTTCGACACGCGCCCCGTCGTGCGCGAGCAGGTCGAGAGCCTCGGCGCGACGTTCGTCTCGCTCGACGTCCACGGCGCGGAGGCGGCTGGCGGCTACGCGGCCGAGCTGAGCGAGGAGCAGCACCGGCAGGAGCAGGAGCAGCTCGCCGTCCACTGCGCCGCCTCGGACGCGGTGATCACGACGGCCGCGATCCCGGGCCGCCCGGCGCCGCTGCTCGTCACCGAGGACGCCGTCAGGGGGATGAAGCCCGGCTCGGTGATCGTCGACCTCGCCGCCGAGACGGGCGGCAACTGCGCGCTCACCCGGCGCGGCGAGGTGATCGTCGCGCACGGCGTCACGATCGTCGGGCTGCTCAACCTCCCCTCGACGATGCCCGCCCATGCGAGCCAGATGTACTCCCGCAACGTCGCTGCGCTCCTCCAGCACCTCGTGAAGGACGGGCAGCTCGTGCTCGACTTCGACGACGAGATCACCCGCGAGACGTGCGTCGCGCACGGCGGCGCGGTCCGGAAGGCGCCGATCGGCTGATGCGGCACGCCCCGCGCTGCGGCGCAGATCGTCCCCGATGAGACACGGAGGCTGCCAGTGAGCGTCGTCCTCGCAGGCCTGAACCCCGAGCTGATCGCGAGCCTGACGATCTTCGCGGTCTCGGTGTTCCTGGGGATCGAGCTGATCGGCCGCGTGCCGGCGCTCCTGCACACGCCGCTGATGTCCGGCACGAACGCGATCCACGGGATCGTGCTCGTGGGCGCGATGATCGTCGCGGGAACGGCCGACTCGGCGCTCGAGCAGGTGGTCGCGTTCGTCGCCGTCGTCTTCGCGACGGTGAACGTCGTGGGCGGCTTCCTCGTCACCGACCGGATGCTCGAGATGTTCAAGAAGAAGCCGGGCGATCGCGAAGGGGGCGAGCAGTGAGCCTGCCGCTCGCGCTCTCGGCGAACGTCGTCAACCTGATGTACGTCATCGCCGCGATCGGCCTGATCGTCGGCATCAAGCGGCTCTCGAACCCGGCGACCGCACGCTCGGGCAACGTCGTCGCCGCGGCCGGCATGACGCTCGCGATCGTCTTCACCTTCCTCCATCCGGCGATCGAGTGGGACGGCGGCTCGGTCGGGATCATCATCGGCGGGATGGTCGTCGGCACGGTGATCGGCGTCGCCTCGGCGCGCATGGTGAAGATGACCGCGATGCCGCAGATGGTGGCGCTGTTCAACGGCGTCGGCGGCGGCGCGGCGGCCCTGATCGCGGTCGCGGAGTACCACAAGCTCTCGCCCCTGCCCGGCCACATCGACGGGCAGACGGTGGCGGCGAGCATGTTCTCGGCGCTGATCGGCTCGATCAGCTTCTCGGGCAGCCTGATCGCGTTCGCGAAGCTCCAGGAGCTCCTCCCCGGCAAGCCGATCATGTTCTCCGGCCAGAAGGTCGTGAACGCCGGGCTCTTCGTCCTCGCGATCGTCTTCGCCGTGCTCGCCTCGGCGACCGACCAGGGCGTCTGGCTCGTGCTGCTCGTCGTGGTCGCGCTCGCGCTCGGCGTGCTCGCCGTGCTGCCGATCGGCGGCGCGGACATGCCCGTCGTGATCTCGTTCCTGAACGCGTTCACCGGCCTCGCGGCCGCCTCGACGGGCTTCGTGCTCGAGAACAACGCGCTGATCATCGGCGGCACGCTCGTCGGCGCCTCCGGCACGCTGCTCACCCTCCTGATGGGCAAGGCGATGAACCGATCCGTCGCGAACGTCCTCTTCGGCGCGTTCGGCGCGGCGCCCTCGGGCGGAGGCGGTGGTGGCGGCGGCGCCGCGGCGAGCGGCGACGGCGGCTCCGTCCGCGAGGTCACGGCCGACGACTGCGCGGTCATGATGATGTACGCGAAGCAGGTGATGGTCGTCCCGGGCTACGGCCTCGCGGTCGCCCAGGCGCAGCACGCGGTGCGCGAGCTCGCGGAGATCCTCGAGGGGAACGGCGTCCAGGTGAAGTACGCGATCCACCCGGTCGCCGGCCGGATGCCCGGCCACATGAACGTGCTGCTCGCGGAGGCGAACGTGCCGTACCCGCAGCTGCTCGACATGGACGAGGCGAACCCGGAGTTCCCGCGCACGGACGTCGCGCTCGTGATCGGCGCGAACGACGTGACGAACCCGGCCGCCCGGACGAACCCGGAGAGCCCGCTCTACGGGATGCCGATCCTCGACTGCGACCGGGCCGCGAACGTCGTCGTCCTCAAGCGGAGCATGGCGGCGGGCTTCGCCGGCGTCGACAACGAGCTGTACACGAACCCGAAATGCGCCATGCTGTTCGGAGACGCGAAGGCCTCGGTCGAGCGCCTGATCGCCGCGACGAAGGAGCTCTAGTGCGTGCACGTGGGGGGATAGCCGTCGCCGTCGCCGCGGTTGCGGCAGCGACCCTGTGGGCCGGCGCGGCGAGCGCGGCCGCGCCGCTGAAGCGGCTGACGGACACGGACGGCCAGGTGACCGCGACGGTGACGTTCCGCAAGGCGTCGTTCTCGTTCGCGAGGAACGTCGCGCTGACGGTCGCGCGCAGCGGCACGGTCGTGCTCAGCGAGAAGCTGCTCGACGCGGAGGGCAAGCCCGACGCGAGCCTGCCGACCGGGGCGACGGTCACGGACCTCGACGGGGACGGCGAGCCCGAGGTCCTCGTCGACCAGTTCTCCGGCGGCGCGCACTGCTGCGAGTACACGCGGATCTACCGCTTCGACGGCACGACGTACTCGAGCGTCGTCGTCGACTGGGGGAACTACGGCCACTCGCTCGAGGACCTCGACGGCGACGGCGTGCCCGAGCTGCGCACCTCCGACGACCGGTTCGCCTACACGTTCACCGCCTACGTCGCCTCCGTCCCGCCGATCCGGATCCTGCGCTACCAGGCCGGCGTGCTGAGCGACGTCACCCGCTCCTTCCCCGCCCTCGTCCGCCGCGATCTGAGGGCCAACTGGAAGCTGCTGCAGCGGATCGCGAAGCAGCGCGACGACATCCGCGGCGTCGCCGCGGCCTGGCTGGCGGACAAGTACCTGCTCGGCGAGGAGAAGGCCGGCTGGACGACGCTCCGCGACCTGCGCAAGCGCGGGCTCCTCCGCGGCTTCCCGCCCTGGCCGAGCGGCTTCGCCTACCTCCGTGAGCTCCGCGCGTTCCTCGAGCAGGCCGGCTACGCGGCGTAGGGCGGCACTCGCCGCCGCGCTCGCGGCGGCCGCTGCGGCGGTCCTCGCGGCCGGCTGCGGCGGCGGTGGCGGCGACGCCGCGCCCGCCGGCTCGTCGACGCCGGTCGACACCGCGCCCGCCGCGCCGCCGGCGCCGCCGGCGCTCTCCCCGGAGGTCGCGGCGCGGACGCCGAACGAGGCCGGGCTCGTGCCCGTGCTGATGTACCACCGGATCGTCGCCGTCGACGACGGGAACCCGTACTCGCGCTCGATCGAGCAGTTCCGGGCCGACCTCGACCGGCTCTGGCGGGAGGGGTTCGTGCCGGTGAAGCTCGGCGACCTCGTCGCGGGGCGCATCGCCGTCCCGAAGGGCCGCAGCCCGGTCGTGATCACCTTCGACGACGCGACCGGCGACCAGTTCCGCCTCCTCGACGACGGCTCGGTCGACCCCGTCTCCGCGGTCGGGATCATGAACGCGTTCGCGGAGGAGCACCCCGACTTCGGGCGGCACGCGATCTTCTACCTCAACGCCGGCGTCTTCGACCAGCCGGAGCTGGCCGCGCAGAAGCTGAAGCAGCTCGTCGACTGGGGCTACGAGCTCGGGAACCACACCTTCACGCACTCGAACCTGCGCGACGACACGCCGGCGCAGGCGAAGCGCGACATCGCGCGGATGACGCAGCTGATCGGCGAGCTGCTGCCGGGCTACAAGGTGCGGCACTTCTGCCTGCCGTTCGGCGTCATGCCGGAGAACCCGAAGCTGCTCGAGCGCGGCACGTGGCAGGGCGTCTCCTACCGCCACGTGTCGAACGTCCTCGTCGGCGCCGAGCCGGCCCCGTCGCCGTTCGCCACGCGCTTCGACCCGATGAACATCCCCCGCATCCGCGGCGCGGGCACCGCCGAGGACGAGTACCAGATCGACTACTGGCTCGACCTGATGGGCGAGCAGGGGACGGCCTTCGTCTCCGACGGCGACCCGAGGACGGTCACGGTCAGCGCCGACATCGCCTCGAAGGTCGCCGTCCGCCGCGGCCAGCGGCTCGTCACGCTCCCGGGCGCCGCGCCCGCGACGACGACGGGCTAGCCCCGGCTCGACCCGGCGCCGCCCGCGCCGTATCCTCACGGGCATGGCGACCGCGCCTCCGCGTGGCGACGCGCAGCTCGTCCGCCGGTTGCGGGCGCGCGACCGCACGGCCTGGGAGCAGGTCTACGCCGAGCACGAGTCGCGGCTGTTCGGCTACTGCTACCGGCTCTCCGGCAACCCGCACGACGCGGCCGACCTCGTCCAGGAGACGTTCGTCCGCGCGCTGCCGCGCCTCGACGCGCTCGACCCGGAGACCGTCGACATCCGCGCGTACCTCTTCACGACGGCGCGCAACCTCTTCCTCAAGGACGTCGAGCGGGTCAAGCGCCAGCGGCCGGTCGAGGAGGTGCCCGACCAGCCCGCGCCGCTCGCGCTCGAGGACGCCCCCGAGGGAGCGGTGCTCCTGGCCGGGCAGCAGGAGGAGGTGCGCCAGGCGAACGCGCGGCTCAACCCGCGCCACCGGCTCGTGCTGGCGCTGCGGGAGCTGGAGGAGAAGAGCTACGCGGAGATCGGCGAGCTGCTCGACATGAACGAGAACGCCGTCGCCCAGCTGATCTCGCGGGCCCGCATCAGCCTGCGCGACGAGCTCCGCCTCGTCCAGGTCGACCGCTCGAAGCTCTCGGCCGAGTGCCAGCGCTACCTGCCGCTGCTCGCGCAGCACCTCGACGGCGAGCTGCGCGGCGATCGCAAGGACGCCGTGCTCGCCCACGTGGAGTCCTGCGACGACTGCCAGCGCACGCTCGCCGACATGCGCGAGGCGCAGCGTCGCTACCGGGCGATCGTGCCGCCGGTGCTCGTCGGGATCGCGCTCAAGGACCGGGTCGGCGACGCGCTCGGCGCATCCGGCTACTGGGAGGGCGGGACGGCGGCGCAGGCCGGAGGCGCCGCGCAGGGCGGCGCGGGGGCCGGCGGCACGGCGAAGGGCGGCGCGCTCGCCCGACTGCTCGGCCGGGAGGCGACGCGACGCGCGAAGCTCGCGACCGCCCTCGGCGGCGCGGTCGTCGTGGCCGGCGCCGGCGTCGCGATCGGGCTCGTGGTCGCGGGCGGCGACGAGCCCGTCCAGGCCGTCGCCGTCGCGGGCTCCGCCGCCGAGCCCGCGCCCGCACCCGCGCCCGCGAGCCTCGCCGCGCCGCCCGAGCCGCCCGCCCCGGCGCCGCCGGCCGCGCCGGCGGCCGCCCCGCTCGTCGAGACGGAGCCTGCGCCGCCGCCTCCGGCCGAGACCGAGGCGCCGCCCCGGCGGAGAGCGACCCCCGCCGGACGAGCCGGCCTTCCCGGTCGAGGACGACCGCGAGCGGGTGCTCCACCTGCCGCCCCCGGCGCGTGCGCCCCGGCCTGCTCCGGCGGCCCCGCCGCCGCCCGCGCCGGCCCCGCCGCCGCCCGCGCCGGCCCCGCCGCCGCCCGCGCCGGCCCCGCCGCCCGCACCGAGCCCGGCGCCCTCTCCAGGGCCGCCCCCACCACCCGCGCCGAGCCCGAAGCCCCCGGCTCCGCAGCCGCCCGCACCGCCGCCCACGCCGCCACCGCCGCCGCCCCAGACGCCGACGGGCGAGGAGCCGACGGAGCCGCCGCCGCCTGCGCCCCCGCCGCCGGCCCCGCCCGCGCCGCAGCCGCCGCCCCCGGCGCCGCCGCCCCCGCCGAACCCGCCGACCCCGCCGCCGACCGGGCCGCCCGTCGGCTTCGCCGACCTCGTCGTCTCGCTGGGGACGACGACGGTCACCGTCTCGAACGTCGGCGAGGCGAGCGCCGGGCCCTTCGCCGTCCGCGTCGGTCGCGCCGCGTTCTCGGTCGGCGGGCTCCCGCCGGGTGGCTCGGCGACCTACACGTGGACCCGCTCGGGCAGCGAGGGCACCGTCACGGCCTCGGCGGATCCCGGCAACGCGGTGCCCGAGTCGAACGAGGGCAACAACGGCGCGAGCACGACGATCCTCTGCTGACGGAAGCCCGAACCACGCCCTGACAAAGGCTTTACAGACGGCCCGTCAGGCCACGTCTCGCCCCCGGTTCAAGGGTCGTATCCACGATCGACCCGAGCCGAGGAGGCAGACATGTTCCGCAAGACCATCAGCATCGCCGCCCTGACCGCCGCCACCGTCGCGACGCTCGCGAGCACCGCCTCGGCCGCGTTCCCGGGCTCGAACGGCCGGATCGCCTTCCAGTCCAACCGCGACGGGAACCTCGAGATCTACTCGATGACGGCGGACGGCACCGAGGTCACGCGCCTGACGAACAACGCGGCCATCGATCGCGACGCGGTCTACAGCCCCGACGGCTCCCGGATCGCGTTCGTCTCCCAGCGCGACGGCAACCCCGAGCTGTACGCGATGAACCCGGACGGCACGGCGCTCGACCGCCTGACGAACAGCGCCGCGGTCGACGAGGGAGCAGCGTGGTCGCCCGACGGCTCGAAGCTCGTCTTCGCGTCCAACCGAGACGGCAACTACGAGGTCTACACCGTGAAGGCCAACGGGACGGCCCTGACTCGGCTGACCACGAACGCCGCCACCGACTACCAGCCGACGTGGTCGCCGGACGGCACGAGGATCGTCTTCGCGTCGAACCGCGACGGCAACGTCGAGCTCTACGAGATGAAGGCGGACGGCAGCGGTGTCACCCGGCTGACGAACCACCCCGCGATCGACTTCATGCCCGAGTACTCGCCCGACGGCTCGAAGCTCGCGTTCGTCTCGACGCGCGACGGCAACCTCGAGGTCTACTCCGCGAACGCCGACGGCACGAACGTGACGCGGCTGACGAACGACCCCACCGTCGACATCGACCCGACGTTCTCGCCGGACGGCGCCCAGGTCGCCTGGACGGCCACGCGCGATGGCAACGCCGAGATCTACCGGATGAACGCGGACGGCACGAACGCGACGCGGCTCACGGTCAGCGCGACGATCGACGCGACGCCCACGTGGCAGCCGATCCCGATCGTCGTCGAGCCCCCGGTCGTGGAGCCGCCGGTCGAGCCGCCGCTCCCCGCGGGCGCCCAGCCCGACTGCACGATCGTCGGGACGCCGGGGAACGACCTCCTGGTCGGGACGGCCGGCGACGACGTGATCTGCGGCCTCGGCGGCAACGACACCCTGGTCGGCAACGGCGGCGACGACGTGCTGCGCGGCGGCGCCGGCAACGACCTGATCAAGGGCGGCTCGGGCGACGACGAGATCGTCGGCGGCAACGGCCGCGACGCGCTGATCGGCGGCTCGGGCGACGACGAGCTGCGGTCGCGGGACGGCAAGAGGGACACGCTCAAGGGGGGCGCGGGCGACGACGCGGCGCGCCTCGACGGGAAGCTCGACGTCGCGAAGGGGATCGAGTCGACCTTCTGATCGGCGACGACCCGGGCTGCGGTCGCGGGAGGCCGGGCACCTGCCCGGCCTCCCGCGCGGTCCGGCGCCCGCAGCGTGGGGAGCGACTAGGCTTCTGCCGTGCGTCTCGCAGGGAAGGTCGCGATCGTCACAGGAGCCAGCTCCGGCATCGGCCGGGCGATCGCGCTCGCCTACGCGCGCGAGGGCGCCGCGGTCGTCGTCGCCGCGCGCGACGCGGCCCGCGCAGGCGAGGTCGTCGACGCGATCCAGGCGGCCAGCGGCACGGCGCACTTCGTCGAGGCGCACGTGGAGGACGTCGCGAGCTGCCGGGCGCTCGTCGCCCGGACGGTCGAGCTGCACGGCCGGCTCGACGTGCTCGTCAACAACGCGGGCATCCTCGACGCCGGGCCGACCGAGGACGTCGACGAGGCGGCGTTCGACCGCTCCGTCGCGATCAACGTCAAGGGCCCCTTCTTCATCGGCCAGGCCGCGATCCCGCACATGCTCGAGCAGGGCGGCGGCGTGATCGTCAACCTCAGCTCGCAGCTCGCGACGAACGGCTTCCCGAACCTCGCGCTCTACTCGCTGACGAAGGGCGCGATCCACACGCTCACGCGCGCCTGGTGCGCCGAGTACGGCCGCCGCGGCGTCCGCGTCGTCACGCTCGCGCCCGGGACGACGGAGACGCCGATGACCGAGGCGCGCCGCTCCGACCCCGACGCGCGCGCGATCATGCTCGGCAGGATCCCGGCGAGCCGCTTCGGCAGGCCCGACGACCTGGCCGCCGCCGCCGTCGTCCTCGCGAGCGACGAGGCCGCCTGGGTGCACGGGACGAGCCTGCTCGTCGACGGCGGCCAGAGCGTCTGAGCCGATCGGGCCGGCGACCCGCCGCCCCCTCCCGCCCCGGTCCGACCCCGGGCTGCCCCGCGCGCTCGCGGCCTCCCCTCCCGGGGCCACCCCTTGCCTCCTCCCGCGAACGAGCGTATCGCCGCAGGCGTGACGCGTGTGGCACGGGACCGTGCCGGAAGCGCGACGACTCCTCCACGGCTCGCGGTGGACGCCAGCCTCGACGCGGGCGCGCGGCGAGCGACGACAATGCGACGAGCCGACGACGAGGGCCCGCGGCGCGGGCGACGGGAGGAGAGCGACCGATGGCGCGGATGGCGGTGCACCGGCTGGGCGGCATGGCCGCGGCGGATCGCCGCCGGATCATGGAGCGCGCGACCCAGGAGATCTTCGACCCCGCGCTCGTCGACGGCGTGCGCGCGATCGTCGACGACGTGCGCGCGCGCGGCGACGCCGCCGTCTGCGACGCCCTCGCCCGCTTCGACGGCGTCGAGTGCACGCCCGAGCAGCTGCTCGTCTCGGCGGACGAGGTCGCCGCCGCGCGAGCCTCGCTCGACCCGACGGTGACGGACGCGATCCGCGTCGGCATCGCGAACATCCGCGCCTTCAACGAGCGCGTGCTCGCGGACGCCTCGTGGACGGCCGAGCTCTCGCCCGGGTTGCTCGTCGGCGAGAAGTCGACGCCGATCGAGTCGGCGGGCCTGTTCGTGCCGAGCGGCAAGGGCTCGTTCCCGTCCGTGCTGATGCAGATCGGCACCCCGGCCGTCGTCGCCGGCGTGCCCGAGGTCGTCGTGATCGTCCCGCCCAACCGAGGCGAGGGGCTCGCCGTGGACGCCGCGGTCCTCGTCGTCGCGGACGAGCTCGGGCTGCGGACGATCGTGCGGGCGAACGGCCCGGCCGGCATCGCCGCGGTCGCGTTCGGGACCGAGACGATCCCGCGCGTCCGCCGCGTCGTCGGTCCCGGCAGCCCCGCGGTGACGCAGGCGCAGATCCAGGTGCAGCTCCACGGCTGCTCGACGGTGATGCTGTTCGGCCCGTCCGAGAGCCTCGTGATCGCGGACGACTCGGTCGACCCGGCCATCCTCGCCGCGGACGTCCTGAACGAGGCCGAGCACGGGCTCGACTCGGCCGCGCTGCTCGTCACGGCCTCCGAGCCGCTGCTCGAGCGCGTCCAGGTCGAGATCGAGCGCCAGCTCGCAGCCCTGCCCGAGTGGCGGCGCGAGTACGCCGCGGCGGCGATCTCCCACTTCGGCGGCGCGATCCTGGTTCGCGACCTCGCCGAGGCGGCCGCCTTCGCGAACGAGTACGCACCGGAGCACCTGCAGGTCGCGACCGCCGACCCCGACGCCGTGCTCGCGCAGCTCGAGCACGCGGGCGAGATCCTGCTCGGGTCGACGCCGTTCTCGGCGGCGAACTACGTCCTCGGCGTGCCGGCGACGCTGCCCACCGGCGGCTGGGCGAAGGCCGCCTCCGGCGTCACGGCGCGGACGTTCGTGAAGACGGCCTCGATCGCGCGCACGTCGCCCGAGGCGCTCGCCCGGCTCGCCCCGGCGATCGTCGCCCTCTCCGAGCACGAGGGCTTCCCGGCGCACGCGGCCGCGATCCGCGCCCGCGGGCTCGGGTAGCCGCTACGCGTCGGCGAGCAGGTCGACGAGCGCGCCGAGCGAGGCCGCCAGGACGACCGGGGTCGCCCCCGCGAGCTCCGCGACCTCGCCGAGCGACGCCCGGGCCGGGTCACCGGCCCGCGCGGCCGCGACCAGCCGCTCGCGCCCGCGCAGCAGCCCGAGCCGCTCGCGCAGCGGCGCGGCGAGCACGGCCCCGTCGGCCCGCGCGAAGGTCTCGCAGCCGCGCAGCAGCTCGACGACGAGCCCGTGCAGGAGCGCCGGGTCCTCGTAGAAGGGGAGCGAGAGCGCCCGCTCCGGCCGGCGGTCGTACCAGGGCGACCAGAGGCAGGAGTCGCGGACGAGCTGCCACGCGGTCAGCAGGTGCGTGCCGTCCCAGCGGGGGGCGAGATCGGGGAAGCCGTGCGCGAGCAGGTCGTCACGCGCGTCGTCGTCCGGCAGGGCGAGGCCGTCGAGGACGAGGCCCTGCACGCGCGCGCCGAGGTGGAGCGCCGTCTCGACCGCGATCGCGGCGCCGGTCCCCGTCCCGTAGAGGTCGAGCTCGCGGACGACGAGCCGGTCGAGCGCCTCGGCGATCGCGCGGGCGTAGTCCGCGAGCGCCGGCTCGGCGGCGGGCAGCGGGTCGGAGTCCCCGTGCCCGGGCAGGTCGAGCGCGAGCGCGCGCCGCGCCGGCGCGAGCGCGGCGACGAGCGGCTCGAGCGGCAGCGCGCCGCCGGGCGTCCCGGGCAGGAGGACGACGGGGCGCCCGCCGTCCGGGCCCGCGCTGCGGACGAGCAGCTGGCCGCCGGCGGTCGACACGGTGCGCCGCTCGATCCCGCCGACGACCGAGCCCGCGCTCGGGGGCGGCGGCGCGGCCGGCAGCCCGAGCGCCGGCTCGAGATGGCGCAGGATGCCCGCGACGAAGCCGTCGCGCGGACCGGGCAGCCGTTCGCTCGCGCAGCAGGCGGGGAGCCCGGGCAGGCGCGGCAGGTGGTCGGCCAGCGCGTCGCCGCCGCGCGCCACGATCGAGGCGGGCACGCGCAGCGCGGCGAGCGCCGGCAGGGGGTCGTAGCGAAAGGCCGCCGCGTACGCGATCCGGTAGTCGCCGGAGCGGAGGATGTCGAGCGCGCCCTCGTGCAGGAAGCGCGCCGACGGCACGCGGGCCGGCATCCGCGCGGCCTGCTCTCGCCGGTACCAGGGCCAGAACACGTGCTGGTCGCGGAAGCGGTTCCAGGCCCAGACGAGGTGCGAGCCGTCGGGCTGCGGCACGAGCTCCGGCAGGTAGCGCGCGAGGAACTCCTCCTGCTCCTCGGCGGTGAAGACCGGGAGCCCGTCCATGATCGCGACGGCGATGCGGCCAGGGTGACGAGCCGCGGTCTCCAGCACGATCTGCGCGCCGGTGTGCGCCCCGTACAGCCCGACGCGATCGAGGCCGAGCGCGTCGAGCGTCGCGACGAGCGCGTCCGCGAAGTCCGCGATCTCGGGCTGCGGGAGGTCGAGCGGCGCGGAGCCGCCGTAGCCGGGCGTGTCGAGCGCGATCGCGGTGCATCGGTCCGCGAGGTCGGACGCGAGCCGGGCGAGCGCGAGGGACGAGCGAGGCGACTCGTGCAGCATGACCACGGGCGGTCCCTCGCCGGCGCGGCGGTAGTGGACCGGCCGGCCGCCGACGTCGACCTCGTGCCTCGTGATCCCGCGCATCGCCCCTCCCGTCGCTCGTCGCGCGATCGTACGCGCTCCGCGGCGGCGAGATCGCGGCGACCGGCGCACCGCCGACGCGGCCGCCCGATACTACGGCGCGAGGCAACCGACCGAGGGAGGAAGAGGATGGGGCTGACGTTCGAGAAGGCGCGCGCGCTCGCCGACGCGGCGGTCGCCAAGGCGACCGAGATGGGCTTGCCGGTGACGATCGCGATCGTCGACCAGGGCGGGCACGTCGTCTGCAAGTACCGGATGGACGGCGCCACCTACCTCACGGGGCGGGCGGCCGAGGACAAGGCGTACACCTCCGCCGGGCTCGGCATCGCGACCGCGGACATCCAGGGGCTGATCCAGCCCGGCGGCCCGGTCTTCGGCCTGAACATGGAGCACGTCGCGACGTTCGGCGGCGGCCTGCCGCTCCGCGACGGGAAGGCCCTCGTCGGCGGGATCGGCGTCAGCGGCGGCTCGGTCGACCAGGACGCCGAGATCGCGAGCGCCGCGATCGCGGCCGCCTGGGCCTGAGCCGGACGGCTCCCGGGCACGGGTCGGTGGGGGCCGGGGCAGCGGCCCCCACCGGGTCGGCCCGCGGCTAGAGCAGGCCCTGGGCGACGCCCACGAGGGCGACGCACAGCATCGACGCGAGGAACGCCGAGGCCGCGAGCAGGAGTGGGTTGATCCGACGCTTGGTCATCTGCGTCCTCCTTCACTCCAAGATTCGCAGACGGGACCCTCCTTGGATCCCCCGATCGCGTCATTCGTTACGCAAGCTTCACGGTCTCGTCACATCTGACGCCCGGCGGGCAGGCGGAACGGGCGGGCCCCGCTACGCGAACGCCCCGGTGAAGGCGACCCGCTGCGGCGAGACCGAGCCGTCCGTCCCGAGCGACCGGACGAGCACGCGGTACGTCCCCGCCGGGCGGCGCTTGCCGTTCCGTCCCCTGGCCGAGACCGCGATCCGCTGCGTCGCCTCCGTGCTGGTCGTCGTGCGCCGCTCGACCTGCACCCAGCGGCGGCAGGCCGGCCGGCCGCGGTTCGCCCGCGACGGCGCCTTGCAGACGCCCTTCACCTTCCGACCGGGGAGCGCCCGCTGCAGGACGACGACGACGTTCGCCGGCCCGGTGCTCGTGACGGTGAAGCGCACCAGGAAGCGGCCGCGGCTCGACGTGTCGACGGCGGAGGCCGCGACGTCGATCGTCCCCGCCTCAGCGGGCGGCGGGGGAGGCGACGGAGGCGGCGGCTGAGTCCCGCCGCCCGGCGTCGCGATCCCGCGACGGTCCTGGAACAGTCGGACGGCGGCGGCCGCGTCGACGATCCCGCCGCTCACCGACTTCCCGCTCCAGTCGGGCACCGTGCGCGCGCTGTCGACGATCGCGTTGCGGACGTCCGCGCCCGTGGCGCCCGGGTCGAGCCCGAAGAGGATCGTCGCGATCCCGGCCGCCGCGGGCGCGGCGAAGCTCGTCGCGCAGTCCGTCGGACCGAAGCTGCCGTCCTTGAGCGTCGTGATGCTGTTCCGCGTCGGGACGGCGACGTCGACGAGGCTCGCGCTCCAGCCGCCGCAGTCCGTGCCGTCCGTCGGGCTCGAGGTCGAGACGCACAGGACGTTCGGTGCGTTCAACGCGCACGGCTGCGGCGTGTCGCCGGTCACGTCGCCGTCGAAGCCGTTCCCGGACGGGATGGTCACGAAGAGCATCTCCGGGTGGTTCAGGATCGCGTCCCGCAGGCCGTTCTCGAGCGGCCCGGAGAGCCAGCTGAAGCTCGCCACCTTCGCGCCCCGCGCGGCCGCCCAGTCGATCGCCGCCGCCTGGACGTACTGGTAGCACTGGTCGCCGTCCCAGCAGGTGCGCAGCGCGACGAAGCGCGCGTTCGGCGCCACGCCGGCCCCGCCCGCGCCGTTGTTCCAGGCGGCGCCGAGGACGCCGGCGACCGCGGTGCCGTGCCCGCTCCCGCCGATCGGGTCGTCCGGGTCGGCGTCGCCCGCGAGGTTCGGCGGCGCGTTCGTCCCGAGCAGGTCCCAGCCCGCCGCGCCCACGGCGACGTTGCCGAGGTTCCCCACCCCGTCCGGATCCGGCGCCGGCACGGCCGTCGGCAGCGAGAAGAGCCGCGGCTGCAGGTCGGGGTGGGTCAGGTCGATCCCGGTGTCGGCGACGAGCACGGGCACGTCGGCGAGCGGCTTGCCGAGCAGGTCGATCGCCTCCGGCACGCGCATGATCGTGAGGATCTGCTGCGACCCCGCCTGCGGGTCGGTGGGCGCCGCGGCGGCGGCGAGGCCCGCGCCGACGATCAGCGCGAGCGAGGCGACGAGCGAGCACACGACCACGCGCACCTGGCGCTCCTTCCGGGCGATGGCAAGAGAGGCCGAGCCTACAGCGGCCTCCGGCGGCGCGCGCCCGCTGCACGGCGAGCGCTACCGGCGGCGACGGCCGGGCCACCCGCCGGGGCGACGCGTCGCCGGCGCGCGGGGCGCACCCGACCGGCCGCACGTCCGGGCCTCGGTGGCCCGGAGTGGAGGACGGGGCGCTCGACATGGACCTGACGGGCACGTCGAACGCCGAGGAGCGTCTCGCGCAGCTCGGCTCGCGGGCCATCCCGCTCGGCGGGTGACGGCGCCTGCCTGCCGCTCACACGATCCGGCGCGCCCGCAGCCGGGGCACGCCGGATCGGGAGCCGCCGCGCCGTCGCCCGGCTCAGCCCGCGGCCATGCGCGCGAGCATGTGGTCGATCACCTCGGTGTGGGCGTCGGCGGGGCTGAAGAGGATCACCTCGGCGTCTCGCTCGACGCGCACGCTGTGCCCGGGCGGCCAGTGGAAGACGTCGCCCGCGCTGCAGCGCTCGACCGTCCCGTCCACGTAGCTGACGGTCACCTCGCCCTCGATCATGTAGCCCCAGTGGGGCGCCTGGCAGGCGTCGTGCTCGAGGCCCTGGAGCAGCGGCGCGATGTCGACGCCGGAGGCCAGGCTGAAGTACTCGGCCGCGAGGACGCCCTCGGCGGAGCCGAAGTCGGCGAGCTGGCGGGCCTTCGCCCCCGGCACGTCGATCTTCGCCGGAATATCGTTCTTGGCGATCCGCATCGTCGGCACCTCCCGTTCGGTGTGGTCATCTGCAGGGCGTGACAACGACTGTGACGATGTGACGATGGCGGGGACGGCGGTCGAGGCGGAGGCCCGGCGTCTCGAGCAGGAGGCCGTCCGCGCGTACGCGGCCGGCGACTTCGAGGGCGCCATCTCGGCCTGGGAGGCCTCGTGCCACGTGCTGCGCCGTGCCGGCCTCCGGGGGCCGGCGGCCCGTGCCGCCGCGATGACCGCGATGATGCTGCTGGTCGACAGCGGCCTCTGGGCGGCCGTGCGCGCGTGGGCACGCCGCGCGACCGAGCTCCTCGAGGGGGAGCCGGAGCAGCCGGCGCACGCGCTCGTCGCGACGGTCCTCGCCTACGAGCGGTTCTTCTCCGGCGACCTCGCCGGCGCTCGCGCCAACGCGGACGACGCGGTGCGCCTGGGCGAGCGGCTGGACGTCCTCCCCGCCGTCGTGATCGGCCGCACGGCGCTCGCCCGGCTCGAGATCGTCGAGGGCGACCTCGCCCGCGGCATCGAGCTGCTCGAGGAGGTCGCCGCGACCCTCCTGACCGGCGAGGCGGATCCCCTGACGACCGGGATGATGTACTGCGAGATCGTCTGCGCCGCCCACGGCGTGGGCCTGCTCGACCGGGCGGCCGAGTGGACATCGGTGATGGAGGCCTGGGGGCGCGACGCCGCGTTCGGCGGCCTGCACGGCCGCTGTCGCGTCCACCGGGCGGAGCTGCTGCGGGTGTCCGGGCCGTGCGATGCGGCCGAGCAGGAGGCGCTCCGGGCCTGCGACGAGCTGCGTCCGTGGATGCGCCGGGAGCTCGGCTGGCCGCTCGTGGAGCTCGGAACGATCCGACTCCGCCGCGGCGACCTCGTCGGCGCCGAGGAGTCCTTCCTCGAGGCGCACGGGCGCGCCTGGCCGGCGCAGCCCGGCCTGGCGCTGCTGCGACTCGCCCAGGGCGAGCCCGGCGAGGCCGCCGCGCTGATCGCCGACGCGGTCGAGCACCCGGTCGACCTGCCGTCCAAGGAGCGCCCGCCCGTCGGCGACCTGCGGCTGGCCCCGCTGCTCGACGCCCAGGCCGAGATCGCGGTGGCGACGGGCGACGCAGCGACCTGTCGGCGAGCGGCCGAGCGGCTGGCGGCGATCGCCGGACGGTACCCGGGGCCCGCGCTGACCGCGTCGGCGACGCTCGCGCTCGCGCGGGCAGCGCTCCTCGACGACGACCTCGAGGACGCGATCGCCGGCGCCGGGGACGCGGCCGCGCGCTGGGCCGAGCTCGGCGCGCCGTTCGAGGCGGCGACGGCCCGGCTCGTGGCCGCCCAGGCGCTGGAGCGCGCGGGCCGCGCCGCCCGGGCGCGGGTCGAGCTGGCCGCGGCGGGGCGGGCGTTCGAGGAGTTCGGCGCGCTCGGCCTGGCCGGGCGGGTCGCCGCGCTCCTGACGTGTGACGCCGAGGCAGCGGCGCCGCCGGCGCCGCCCGGGCCCGCGGAGTTCCGCGCCGAGGCCGGCCTCCGCGTGATCTCCTTCCTCGACCGGCGCGTCGTCGTCCGCGACCTGACGGGCTTCCGCTACGTCGAGCGACTGCTGGCCGAGCCGGGCCGGGAGCTGCACGTGCTCGACCTCGTCGGCTCGGTGCGCGGCGGCGGCGCACCGCACGAGGAGGGGCTCCCGGTGCTCGACGAGCAGGCACGCGATGCCTACCGCCGGCGCCTCGAGGACGTCGAGGAGGACATCGACGAGGCGGCCCGCTGCAACGACCCCGTCCGGCGCGCCTGGGCGGAGGCCGAGCGCGAGTACCTCGTCGCCGAGCTGGCCCGGGCGGTCGGGCTGGGCGGGCGGGCCCGCGCCTCGGGCGGCAGCGCCGAGCGCGCCCGCACGAGCGTCGCACGCGCGCTCCGCTACGCGCTGCAGTCGCTCGAGCCGCACCATCCGGCGGCCGTCGCGCACCTGCAGCGGGGCCTGCGTACCGGGACGTTCTGCAGCTACGAGCCCGACCCGTCCAACCCGGTCGCGTGGCGGCTGACCGGCCCGACCGCGTAGGCGATCGGCAACCGGGACGGCGGCGAGCGGAGGTACCCCCAACGGGATTCGAACCCGTGCTACCGGCGTGAAAGGCCGGCGTCCTAGGCCGCTAGACGATGGGGGCGCGGCCAGCCAACGGTACCCGACGTCCTCGGGCAGGCGGCCGTCTGCGACAATCCGCGGCGCGGGCGGTTAGCTCAGCTGGGAGAGCATCTGCCTTACACGCAGAGGGTCACAGGTTCGAGCCCTGTACCGCCCATCCGAGCCTGGCCGCGAGGGCGACGCCTCGCGGCTCGGTCGGGGCGAGCCGCTAGGGTTGCGCGATCCCCGTCCGGAGCCGCCTCCAGATCGCGATCACCCTCGACGGGCGCCAGCACGTCCTGTCCGCGCGCAACGCGGTGGAGCTGGCGCGAAGGCTGCGCGAGGCCGGCGGGCGCCCCGGCGCCGCGGCCGCGGCGGACCGGCTCGAGGAGCTGCTCGAGCGCAGGCGGGACAAGCACGCGCTGCTGCTGACGACCACGCTCGCCGACGAGGAGCTGGCAGCCGTGGTGCAGACCATCGGAGAGTGGATCCTGCTGACCGGCCAGGTGCCGCTCCAGCTCGCGACGCTGCACAGCGCGATCAACGCGGCCCGGCGCCGGGCCTAGCTGCCGGGCCGCGCGCGCCCCGTGCGCGCGATCGCGACGAGCGCCGCCGCGGTCAGCCCGACGAGCAGGCCGTACGCCCAGGGCGGCGATCCGGCCCGTGCGAGGAGGATCGCCAGGGCCCCGTCGAACGCCGCCGCGGGCGCGACGGCGACCGCGGCGCAGCGCAGCGATGGGACCGCGGGTGGAGCGGCGGGGAGCACGAGCGGCTCCGACTCGCGCACCTGGGTCGCCGGCGGCGGCGGGGCCTGAGGGAGGGGATGGAGCGCCGGAGCCTGGTGCATCTCGAGGGACGACCGGGACTGACGGGGCGCGCGCGGCAGCCCCGCCTGGGGGACGTCAGGCTCTTCCTGCCCACCCGCGCCACCGCGCAAACGCACCGGTCGCCATGCGGGCTGCCGCTCGCCGGCAGCGGCCGTTTCTGGTTACATCGAGAGGTGGCCGTCGCGACCGGAACGATCGCGAGCCGCTCCTGGCTCGCCGACGATCCCTGGCTCGACCTCGAGGACGTGGAGTGGTTCGGCCCCGCCGAGCCCGCCCTCGCGGCGCTGCGCGCCAGCGCCGCAGCCGTCCTTCCCGAGCCGATCCTGCCGGCGCGTCCGGCGCCGCCGAGCTACCGCGAGGCCCGCCGGGCGGCGCGCTGGTCGGGCGCCCGCAAGCGCCGCTTCGCGCTCCGCTTCGTCCCGACGGCGACCGTCGTCGCGGGCGCCGCCGCGGCCCTGCCATGGCTCCTCTTCCGCTCCTCGCCGGGCGCGACGCCCGCCGCGGCGCCGTTGCCCCTGTCCAGCGGGCCGACCGCGGGCCGGACGGCGACGCCGCAGGCGCCGACCGCCGCGCCCCGCGCCACGACCGGATCGCGCACGCCGGCAGGCACCTACGGCGAGACCGCCGCCACGTCCGACGTCCTGCTCCTGAGCGAGCGCCTCGCCGCCTCGCGGGCCGGCGCCGTGGCGCTCGTCGCGAACGTCTCGCTGCCCGAGGCGGCCGCAGCGCCCGCGAAGCAGCCGAAGGCGGTCCTGACCAACGTCACCCGGGCGAAGGCCGAGCAGACCGTCCAGTGGCACGACGCGATCGCGATCGGCCTGCCGTACGCGGGCCGGCTGGAGAACGGCGTCCGCCTGCCGCAGGAGGGAGACGACTACGTCACCTGGGATCCCGTGAACGACCGCGTGCCGAACCGCGCCTGGCGCCTCTACGGCACCGAGGAGCTCGTGCGGACGCTCCTGAAGGTGATCCGCGAGTACCGGGCCGCGAACCCCGGCGCGCCCCGCGTCGTCGTCGGCGACATGAGCCGCAAGGGCGGCGGGCCGCTCGACGAGCACGTCTCGCACCAGAACGGGCTCGACGTGGACGTCTACTTCCCCCGCAAGGATCGCGAGCTCGCGGACCCCGGCTCCGTGTCGAACATCGACATGGCGCTCGCGCAGGACCTCGTCGACCGCTTCGTCGCGGCCGGCGCCCAGCTCGTCCTGGTCGGGCCGAGCACGCCGCTGACGGGCCCCTCGGGTGTCGTGATCCCGTACCCGAACCACGACAACCACATCCACGTCCGCCTGCGCCACCCGGTCGGCGGGCAGGCCTCGGACTGAGGCCGGCGCCCGGCCCCGTCAGCGCAGGACGGGGACGCCCGAGACGTCGAGCGCGAGCCAGCGCTTCGCGAGCCGGCCGAGCACGCCGTTGCGGCGCAGGCGCTCGATCGCGTCGTCGACGGCCGGCTTCAGCGCGCTGCCCTGGGGCAGCACGACGCCGTACGACTCGCCCGTCGGGATGCGCCCGACGATCGGGCCGTAGCGATCGGGCACCTCCGCGCGCAGCGTCGCGAGGATCGGCATGTCGGCGACGGCCGCGTCGCAGGCCCCGGTGCGGACACGGTCGAGCAGCAGCTCCATCGTCGTCAGGAGCGCCGGCTTCCGCGTCGGGGCGATCGTCGTCGAGACGAGCGTCGCGGAGGTCGAGCCGCGCAGCGCGCAGAGCCGCAGCCCGCGCAGGCCGGCGATCGAGGTCGGCGTCGGGACGAGCTCCTTGCGGGCGAGCACGCCCTGGTCGGCCGTCAGGTACGCGACGGAGAAGTCGACGTTCGCGTCGCGGTCGGCGCTGATCGTCACCTCGGCGAGCGCGATGTCCCACGGCTTCGGCCCGGGCGCGTAGAGGCTCGCGAAGCGCTCGACGTTGACCAGCTCGACCTTGCGGCCGAGCTTGCGTGCGATCTCCTTCGCCAGATCGACCTCGTAGCCGCGCGCGAAGACGACCCGCGTGCCGATCACCGCGCCGACCTGGAAGCCGGGCGAGGGGAGGTTCAGCGCGACGACGAGCGGTCGGGCGGTGCCCGCGCCGGCTGCGCCGGCGCCGAGGGCCGCCGCGAGCGCGACGGCGAGGAGGACTGCGAGCCGCCTCACGAGACCGCCAGCACCTTCACCTGCGTCCCGACCGGCGTGAAGTCGTAGACCGTCCGCGCGTCGAACCGGGTCACGCGGATGCAGCCGTGCGACGCCGGCGCGACCGGGACGTCCGGGTACTCGTGGAAGGCGATCCCGCCGACGATGTAGGTCGCCCAGGGCAGCCAGACCTGGAAGGGCACCGACCAGTCCTTCTCCGCCTTGCGGTAGACCGCGTAGGTGCCGGCCGGCGTCGGCGTCGCGGCGGCGCCCGTCGCGACGTGGATCGTCCGCACGACCGTCGCGCCGTCGACCAGCAGCGCGAGCTGGCGGTCGAGGAGCACCTCGACGCGGCGCCCGCTGCCCGAGGTGATCGGCGTCGGGCGCGTCGCGGCGGCGAGAGCCGCGCTCGTCGCCGGCCCGACGACCCCGTCGCGGCCCAGGCGCGCCCACTTCTGGAAGCCGATCACGGCTGCCTTCGTCTGCGGCCCGGCGACGCCGTCGACGCCGGTGGGGTCGAGGAAGCCGAGGTCGGCGAGGCGCTGCTGGAGCACGCGCGTCTCGTCCGTCGCCTGGCCCGGCTGGGCGGGCGGCGGCGGGAGGGGCGGCGGCACGGCCGGCCGCTCGACCGCCTTGCGCGTCACCGGCTTCGTGACGAGGAAGCCGGGGAACAGCCCGAGCGGCTTCCCGCCCTTGATCAGCACGCGGACGGACGTCACCCCCGGCACCTCGGTGACCGTGTAGACGAGCTGGGTCAGCCGGGCGTTCAGGTCGTCCGCCAGCCGGCCCTTGACGAACCGCTCGCCCAGGTCGACCGTGGCGACGCCGTTCTCGAACGCGATCGCGCGAATGGGCGTCCCGGCCGGCACGTAGGTCTCGAAGCCCCGCGCCGCCTCGGCCGCGGTCGGGCCGGCCACGAGCGCCTGCACCGCCTCGCGGACGGTCGTCCCGGGCCGGTCGACGCCCGTGACCTGCTCGCCCTGGAGGAAGTAGACCTTCGTCGCCGAGGCGACGGCGGGCGCGGCCAGCGCCACCGCTGCGCCGAGGAGGGCGAGAAGGGAAGCCCGGCCGTGCACGCGGCCGATGCTACCCGTCCGGCGAGGTCCCGACGAGTGGCGGGCCGAGTAGGCTGCCCGCGTGGTGCGCGGCCGCGCCCTCACCGTCCTCCTGACCGCCCTCGCGCTCGGCGTCGGCGCGCCGTCGGTCGCCCTCGCCGGCGACGAGCGCCCCTCCGACGCGAAGCGCCTCTCGCTCGTCTCGACGATCGGCGGGGCGATCTCGCCGAAGTCCGTCGTGGCCTCGCCGACGGGGCTCGTCTTCGCGCAGAACATGATGTACCGGCACACGGTCACGGTCTACGACCGCCGGCTGCGGCTCGTCAAGACGATCCAGGACGCGGTCGGGCTCGCGAGGCTGGGCTACCCGCGCTTCCCCGGAACGGTGCGCGGCGCGCCGGTCGAGGCCGCGTTCTCGCCGGACGGCCGCTACGGCTACGTCTCGAACTACTCGATGTACGGCCCGGGCTTCGGGCCCGAGGGGTCGGACACGTGCTCGCCGGGCTCCGGCTACGACGACAGCTTCCTCTACCGGATCGACGTCCGGAAGCTGCGAATCGACCGCGCCGCCCGCGTCGGTGCCGTGCCGAAGTTCGTCGCGGTCACCCCGGACGACCGCTTCGTGCTCGTCTCGAACTGGTGCACGTACGACCTCAGCGTCGTCTCGACGCGGACGACGCGCCAGGTGCGGCGGATCCCGATCGGGGCGTACCCGCGCGGGATCGCCGTCTCGCCCGACGGCCGCCGGGCCTACGTCGCGGTGATGGGCTCGAGCGACGTGGCGGTCGTGAGCCTGCGCACCTTCCGCGTCACCTGGCTGCGCGGGATCGGGGCCGGCCCGCGCCACCTCGTGCTCGGGCCGCAGGGCAACTTCCTCTACGTGACGCTGAACGCCGAGGGGCGCGTCGCGAAGGTCAGCACCGCGAGCGGTGCGGTCGTCGCGAAGGTCGCCACCGGGAGCGCGCCCCGGTCGATGGCGATCTCGGCCGACGGGCGCTCGCTCTACGTCGTCAACTACACGTCTGGGACGGTGAGCAAGCTCCGCGCGCGCGACATGCGGGTGCTGCAGACCGTCCGCACCAATGCCAGCCCGATCGGGATCACCGTCGACCACGCGACCGGGCGCGTGTGGGTGGCGTGCTACTCCGGCACGATCATGGTGTTCCGGGACGCGTAGCGGGCCGCTGCCGCTCAGGAGGCGGCGGTGCGGCTCGCGGCGCGCACGAACGCGACCCCGCGGTTCAGGCCGAGCTCGGTCGCGCGCTGGAGCACGTCGTACGCCTGCTCGTGCCGGCCGGCCTTGCGCAGGGTCTCGGCCCACGCCTGGCACGCCTGCACGGCCTCGCGCCACTCGCCGCCGCTGGCGAGCTGATCGACCGCGCGCCGGTAGCACTGGTCGGCGCCCTCGGTGTCGTCGAGCCCGGCCCGGGCGAGCGCGAGCGCGTGCCAGGCGGCGGCCTGGTCGACCGGGTGGTCGTGCAGCAGCCCGATCGCCTCCGTCGCGAACTCGACCGCCTGCTCGGCGCGCCCGAGCAGCGCGGCGTGCTTCCCCTGCTGCGCGCGCAGGGAGCCGAGGTCGAGGGCGCTCGCGCCGAGCGCGTACAGCCGCTCGGCCTGGGCCAGGTGCTTCCCGGCCTGCTCCACGTCGCCGTCGAGGAGCAGGATCTCGACGCACAGCAGGTGCGCGCGAGCCTGGTTCAGCGTGTCCTCGGTCGCGTCGAGCAGCGCCATCGCGTGGTTCAGGTGGTCGAGCGCCTCGCCGGTGTCGCCCTCCATCGACGCGAGGCGAGCCTGCGACCAGAAGATCCGGATGCGGCTGTACGGGTCGTGCGACTCGGCGGCCCCGTCGAGCGTCGCGAGGACCTCGCGGGCGCGCTCGAAGTCGCCCCGGTCGGACAGCGCGTAGCTGAGGTGCGTGACGAAGCGGATCCGGGCGGAGTCGTCCTCGGGCGCGTGCTCCTCGATCGCCGCGAGCGAGTCCTCGAAGAGGCCGACGGCGAGGTCGTGCCGGCCGACGGCGACGTACGAGGCCCCGAGCGTCACGTAGACGTCCGGCCGCGTGACAGGCGTCACCGCGCCTCGACGGACGCACCGCTCGAGGTGCTCGACCGCGGCCCGATGCCGACCCGCCTGCGAGGCGGCCAGGCCGAGCGCGATCCGCGCGCGCAGCGCGACGCGCGTGTCGCCCGCCTCCTCGGCCTCGGCGAGCAGGCGCTCGAGCTCGGCCTCGGCGACGGCCGTTCCCTCGCCGAGCCGGAGCGCCAGCTCCGCGTCGGCGAGTCTGACCTCGCGCTCCTCGTGGGGGCTGGCCGCGCGGCCCGTCTCGAGGTACTCCGCCGAGACGCCGAGCCGGTCTGCGAGCGCCCGCAGCGCCCGCAGCGAGGGCTGGCGCGTCCCGGCCTCGATCCGCGAGATGTACGAGACGCCGACGCCGGGCGCGGAGATCGCCCGCTGGGAGAGGCCGCGCTCCATCCGGAGCCGCTTGAGCCGATCGCCCAGCGACTCGGACGCGGCGGTGTCCCCTCCGACCATGCGCCCTATCTTCCCGCACACGCGAGGCGCCGTCAACCCGCCCAATGGGGCGTTGCCTATTGGCAACGATTCCTTGACACAATCCCGGAGACCTGATTCATGGTGGGGGACTGCGAGCGGCGCAGGCAGGCGCCGACGCGGCATCGGCGAGCGAGGCGACATCCGGCTGGCGGGGCTCCGGGAGGTCGTCGACCTCGTCGCACCGCAGCGCCGCTCTCCCCCGGACGAAAGGAGCCGCCATGCGCCGCCGGATCGACCTCGTCGCCCTCTCGGCCCTCCTCTCGGCGCTCGCCGCCGCCGCCCTGGCCGCCGGCCACCGCTGGGGCCCGTAACCCCGACCCGAACACACCAGCCCACCACCACCCGAAAGGACACGACATGCGCCGCATCAACCTCCTCAGCCTCACCGCCCTCCTCACCGCCCTCGCCACCGCCGCCCTCGCCGCCGGCCACCGCTGGGGCCCGTAAGGCGCAGCGGCGACGCGCTCCGGCGGCCTGCCCCCCGCCGGAGCGGCGCGCGCCGGCGCGTACGCTGACCCGGTGGAGGGCGCCGTCGAGGTCCCGGACGCGATCGAGCCGGTCGTCGCCTGGCGCGCGTGGGCGGTCGTCCCCGACGGGCTCGCGGCGCTCCACGCGGACGCCGTCTGGCGGCCGCGTGCCCCGGCCCGGGCGACCTGCGCCCGCGGGCACCGCGCGCCCGACCCCGCCTGCACCTGCGGGCTCTACGCGGCGCGCTCGCCGCGCGCGCTGACCGACTACGCGTTCGACCTCGCGACCGGGGTCGTGATCGGGCGCGTGAAGCTGTGGGGCCGCATCGTCGAGGCGACCGGCGGCTACCGCGCGGAGCTGAGCTATCCCGCCGCGCTCTTCGCGCTGCGCCCGCTCCCGGAGGCGGAGCGGCTCGAGCTCGAGCTGCTCTACTCGCCCGTCCTCTTCGGCCGGCGCGTCCCGGTGCCCGGGCGGGCGGCCTGGCTGGACGGCGACGCGCGCCTCGCCGTGCTCGACCGCTTCGACGTCCCGGTGACGGTTCTCGACGAGCGGATGCCGCTGCGGGCGCTCGAGCGGATCGCCGTGCTCGGCGAGCGGCTCGCGTAGGGGCTACCAGCCCGCGCTGCCGGGCCCGCCCTTGAACGGGCCGACGAGGTCGGACGTGATCCACCCGCCGTAGAAGTCGCCGCCGTTCGGCGCGACCTGCTCGTCCCCGACCCGGCAGGCGTCGACGCGCTGCGGGTAGAAGGCCAGGTGCCCGGCGATCCGCTCGAAGCCGGGCAGGGGCGCGCGGTACGTCCACGCCGCGCCTCGGCGACGCGCTCGCCGACGACGAGGTCGAGGTAGCTCGCGAGCCCCTTCCACTCGCAGGCCGTGACGAGGGGGCTGGCGCGCAGCACCGTCGCGTCGACGTCCTCCGGCGGTAGGTAGTAGGCGGGCGCCTGGCTCGTCTCGACGACGCGCAGGCCCCGGACCGTGTCGGCGACGACGCGGCCGGCGAGCTCGACGCGGAGGCGGCGCGCGACCGGCTCGACCCGCGGCGGGCGCGGGTAGTCCCAGACGGACTCCTGCCCGGGGCCGGGCTCGATCCGCCGCCACCGCCCCCTCATGCCGCCACCTCGCGCACGCGGTCATCGTCGCACCCGCGATCCCGCCCGCGCCGCTCTACAGTCACGGGACTCGAGTCGGAGGAGGCGGCGATGGGGAAGCTGGACGGGCAGGTCGCGCTGATCACGGGGGCGGCGCGCGGCCAGGGGCGCGCGCACGCGCTGACGCTCGCGCGGGCCGGGGCCGACGTCGCGATCTGCGACATCGCCGACCCGGTCGGGACGGTGCCGTACGAGCTGCCGACGAGCGCCGACCTCGAGGCCGTGAAGCGGGACGTCGAGGCGCTCGGCCGACGCTGCCTGGCGATGACGGCGGACGTGACGCGCTCGGCCGACCTCGAGGCCCTCGCGGCGCGGACGATCGCGGAGCTCGGCCGGATCGACGCGTGCGTCGCGAACGCCGGCATCCTCTCCGGCGGCGTCCCCTCCTGGGATCTGACCGAGGAGCAGTGGGACACGCTGATGGCGATCAACCTGAAGGGCGTCTGGCTGACGTGCAAGCACGTCCTGCCGCACATGGTCGAGCGCGGCTCCGGGTCGGTCGTGCTGACGTCGTCCGTCTCGGGCGTGCTCGGCACCCCCGGGATCTCCCACTACATCGCCGCGAAGCACGGCGTTCTCGGCCTGATGAAGTCCCTGGCGAACGAGGCCGGCCGCTTCGGCGTCCGCGTGAACGCGGTCATGCCCGGCGCGGTCGACAACGCGATGCTCAACAACCCGTTCTCGTACAGCACCTTCACGGGCGGGGCCGGCGCGACGAGGGCGGACGTCGACCCGGCGGTCGAGCAGATGGCGCTCCTCCCCGGCGGCTGGGTGACGAACGAGGACGTCGCCGAGGCGGTGCTGTGGCTCGTCTCGGACGCGTCCCGTCACGTGACGGGGGTCGCCCTGCCGATCGACGCGGGCCTGATCGTCAAGGTGTAGAGCCGGTCGCGTGCAGGGAGAGCCCCTCCGACGGCGAATCGGAGGCGCGACCCGGAAGCGAGGATCGTGAGCGACGAGAGCAGCCTCGAGAGAGCGTGGGACGTGCCGGCGAAGCCCGGCGACCGGATCGCCGTCGGCGAGCGCCTGATCGAGGTGGGCTCGCCCTTCGGCGCGACGATCGTCCCGGGCGGCCCGACCACGCCGGCGCGGCGACGCGACGACGCGCCCGAGCTGCGCCCGGACGAGCCCGGCGCGCTCGTCGGCCGCGACGCGGAGCGCGCGGCCCTGCGCGAGGCGATCGCCGACCGCGGCGGCACGCAGCTCGCCGGCGAGCCCGGCTCCGGCCGCACCGCCCTGCTGGCGCGGCTCGGCGTCGACGCCGACCTGGCCGACTTCCCCGGCGGCATCGTCTTCGTCGCCTGCGAGGGGCTCGAGGCCGACGACGTGGCGCAGGCCCTCTTCGACGCCTGGCACGAGCCGATCCCGCGCGTCAAGGCGACGCTCGCGGCGCTCGGCCAGAGCGTCGGCGACGCGCGCGCGCTAGTCCTGCTCGACGACGTCGAGGCGGCGACGGGCGCCGCGGTCGCGGCAGCCCTGCCGGGCGCGAGCATCGTCTTCACGACGGGCGGCGGGCAGCCGCTCCCGTCCACCCGCCTCGTCGCGCTGCGCGGCCTCGAGGAGGACGCCGTCCTCGCGATCGTCGCCGGCGAGCTCGGCCGCGAGCCGACCGAGGAGGAGGCCGGCGGCGCACGCGCCCTCGCCGCCGCCGTCGCCGGCAACCCGCTCCGCCTGCGGCAGGCGCTCGCCGTCGTGGGCGACGATCCGGCCCGGCTCGGCGCCGTCGCGCAGCACCTCGCGGGCGCCGACGGCCAAGGGATCCTCACCCGTCAGGCGCTCGCCGGGCTCGGGGAGCCCGAGCAGCGCGTCGTCGCCACGCTCGCGCTGCCACGCGCCACGTCGCTGCGGCTCACCGACCTCGACGCGCTCGCCGGCGTCGGCCGCGTCGAGCGCATCGTCGACGAGCTGATCCGTCGCGGCCTCGTCGCGCAGGAGGGCGACCGCTGCCGCCTCGTCGACCCGGTGGCGAGCGAGGTCGAGGCCGCCTGGCCGCTCGGCTCGCTGCGCACCGCGGCGCTCACCTACATCGCGGACTGGGCCGGCAAGAAGCGCAACCGCCCGCAGGCCGTCGGCCCCGAGGCGGCGCTCGTCGCGGCGCTCGCGGAGTGGGCCGCGGGCGACGGCCGCCACCGGGAGGCGCTCACCCTGGCCGGGCTCGTCGACGCGCCGCTGACGCTGACCGGTCGCTGGGGCCCGTGGGGCCGGACGCTCGCCGCCGCGCGCGCGGCTGCCGCCGCGCTCGGCGACCGCACCGCGGAGGCCTGGGTGCTGCACCAGCAGGGCGTTCGCGGGCTCGCGCTCGGCGACACCGCGACCGCGCACGTCGTCCTGTCGCGGGCGCTCGACCTGCGCGAGGCGGACGGCGACGAGGAGGCCGTGACCGCGACGCGCCGCGTGCTCGAGGAGCTGCTCGAGGCGGCCCCGCTCCCCGCCGCGTCGGGCCGCGAGCGCGGCCCCGGCGGCGCGCGCCCGGGCATCCGGCTCAACCGCAGGACCCTGATCGCCGGCGGGATCGGCGCCGCGGTCGTCGCCGGCATCGCCGTCGGCGTCGTCCTCGCGACCGGCGGCGACGACGGCTCGAAGCCCGCGGCCTCGCCGGCCGAGCCCCCGCCGCCCCGCAGCCGACGCCCGGCGCGTCGACCCCGGAGCCGACGCCTGACCCGGAGGAGCCCACCGCCACGCCGCAGCCGGCGCCCGCGGAGCCCGCCGAGCCCACGCCGCCCTCGCCGCCCCAGACGCCGCCCGACACCGGCCCGACCGAGACGGAGCCGACGCCCGACCCGCCGACGCCGCCCGCGCCCGCGGAGCCCGCCGCTCCGGGCGAGACGACGATCCAGATCGCGAGCCCCGCCGGGCCGGCGATCACGAGCGGCAGCCGCGGCCCGCGCGTCCGCCAGCTGCAGCAGGCGCTGCGCCAGCTCGGCTACGAGGTCGGCACGATCGACGGCGCCTACGGCCCCTCCACGCGGGACGCGATTCGCGCCTTCCAGGAGGACAACGACCTCGAGGCCGACGGGGTCGCCGGCGAGGCGACGATCCGCGCGATCAACCGCGCGCTGCGCCAGCAGGGCTGACGCCCGGTCGCGGCCGGGCGATCCCGGCAATACTTCCCGGGTCATGGCCGGCCCGTTCCTTCCCGCGATCACCCTGCCCGAGGGCCACGGGGGCCGCGTGCGCGTCGTCGTCGTGCGCTCGTCCGAGGTCCTCGTCGCGAGCGTCGGCGAGGCCGCGGAGCTCCCGGGCCACGAGGCGCTGGCACCGCACCTCGAGACGAACGGCGCGCGTCACTACCTCGGCGTGCAGGACGAGGTCCACTGGTTCGCAGTCGGCGTCGACGAGCACGTCGAGCCGCCGCAGGGCCTGGCCTTCGAGTCGCTGCGCCCGCTCTGGAGCCGCCTGGACGAGGAGACGTGGGCGGTCGCCGGCCGCGCCGTCCAGATCGTCGAGTGGGACCGGACGCACCGGTTCTGCGGGCGCTGCGGCGCGCCGACGGAGCTCGCGCCCGAGGAGCGCGCCCGCCGCTGCCCCGCCTGCGGCCTCTCCGCCTTCCCGCGCGTCGCGCCGGCGGTGATCGTCCGCGTCACCCGGGGCGACCGGATCCTGCTCGCGCGCGGCACCCGCTTCCCGGGCGTGATGTACAGCGTCCTCGCCGGCTTCGTCGAGCCCGGCGAGTCGCTCGAGGACTGCGTCGCGCGGGAGATCGAGGAGGAGGTCGGCATCCGGGTCGACGACATCCGCTACTTCGGCAGCCAGCCGTGGCCGTTCCCGCACTCGCTGATGATCGGCTTCACGGCGCGCCACGCGGGCGGCGAGATCGCGATCGACCCGGTCGAGATCATGGACGCGCAGTGGTTCACGCGCGACGCGCTGCCGCCGCTGCCGCCGAGCATCTCGATCGCGCGGAGCCTGATCGACGCGTACGTGCACGGCACGGACGCCTGACGCACACGAGCCCAGGGAGGGACGATGGAGATCGGCAAGGTCGGGGTCTGGCTCTCCGGCACGGTCCGCGGCCAGACGAACGTCGCGGTGCAGGACGCGGCTCGCGAGATCGAGGAGCTCGGCTACTCCGCGCTCTGGTACCCGGAGGCGCTCGGGACGCGCGAGTGCTTCGCCACCGGCGCCCTGCTCCTGGCGGCGACGCAGCGGCTGACGATCGCGACGGGCATCGCGAACATCTACGCGCGCGACGCGATCACGATGGCCGCGGGCGCGCGCACCCTCGCGGAGGCCTTCCCGGACCGCTTCCTGCTCGGCCTCGGCGTCAGCCACGTCGAGCAGGTCGGCCCGCACGGTCTCGACTACACGAAGCCCGTCGCGACGATGCGCGCGTACCTCGACCGGATGGAGGCCGCGCCGTTCGGCGGCGTCGCCCCCGACCCGCCGCTCACCGTCGCGCTCGCGGCGCTGCGCCAGAGGATGCTCGCGCTCTCCGGCGAGCGGACGGCCGGCGCGCACCCGTACTTCGTGAACGTCGAGCACACCCGCCGCGCCCGCGAGATCCTCGGCCCGGGCAAGCTGCTGATGCCCGAGCAGGCCGTCGTGCTCGAGACGGACCCGGCGAAGGCGCGCGCGATCGCGCGTACGCACACGCCGATCTACCTGCGGATGCAGAACTACCGCAACAACCTGCTCTGGCTCGGCTTCACGGAGGACGACCTGAACGCCGAGGGCGGCTCCGATCGGCTGGTCGACGAGATCGTCGCCTGGGGCGACGTCGAGACGATCGCCGCGCGCGTGCGCGCCCACCACGAGGCCGGCGCCGACCACGTGTGCATCCAGCCGCTGTCGGCCGGCGGCGAGATCCCGCTCGACGTGCTGCGGACGCTCGCGCCCGCGCTGCTCGGCTGACGGACGGAGACGGACGAGGGGCGCCCGCTAGCGGGCGGGCGTCCCGAACTCCTGCACCCAGACGAGGCCGCGCCGCGACCAGGCGACGCCGACGCCCGTCTCGGCGAGCGCCGGGTCGAGCATGTTCGCGCGGTGCCCTGGCGAGGCGAGCCAGTCGCGCACGGCCGCGGCCGCGGTCCCCTGGCCCCACGCGATGTTCTCGGCGGCGCGGCTCCAGTCGTAGCCGCACGAGCTGATCCGGGCCGAGAACGTCCGCTGGCGCTGCCCGAGCGGGTCGTCGTGGGCGAAGTACCCGACCGTCGCCATGTGCCACGCCTTCCAGCGCGCCGAGCGCTCGAGCGCCGCCGAGCGAGCGAGCGCCGGCATCCCGTGCTTGCGGCGCTGCGCGTTGACCCGGTCGACGACCGCCTCCGCGAGCCCGGGTCGGAGGATCGACTGGCCCTTCGCGGGCACGGCGCAGCCGGGCGCTGCCGTGACAGCGGAGACGGCCTGCGGAAGCAGGCCCGCGATCGAGCATGCCGCGAGCACGATCGCCGCGGGGACGAGGCGGCGACGCATCGAGGGATCATGCTACTCACCGTTGACGCGTAGTCAAGACCCCGGACGAATCACTCGTTCGGGTGCCAACCTCTCCCCTACGATGGGGAGCGAGGGTCGTCCGGAACGTCGATGACCGCACAGACAGGCCGTGATCTGATCCCGGCGAGGAGGGGGAGGCCGAGATGGAGCAGCAGCTGCAGACGTCGATCGAGCGGGTTGCCGTGACCGGCCGCCCCGGCATCTGGTGCCGCTCGGCCAAGGACGGCCGCGTCCGCTTCGAGGTCGGCTACGTCGACGACGAGGGCCGCCAGCGCTGGCTCACCGTCGCGGGCGGCCTGCAGAGCGCCGAGGCCGCGCTCGTCTCCCTCGAGCGCCGCGCCGGCGCCCGCGCCGCGCAGGGCACCCTCACCTTCGGCGACATCGCCGAGGCCTGGCTCGAGGACGCCGACCTGACGCCGCGGATGCGCGAGGCGTACGAGTGGGCCCTCCACGTGCACCTGCTCCCGCGGATCGGCCAGCTCCGGATCGGCGAGGTGAGCGAGTGGCACGCGATCGAGCTACTCGACGCGCTCCGCGACGCCGGCTACGCGAACTGGACGCTCCAGGCGGTGCTCGCGCCCCTCTCGGCCGTCGTGAAGCACGCGGTCGCGCAGGGCCTTCTGCTCGAGAACCCGTTCGGCACCGCCCTCGACGGCACGGAGCCCACCGACCAGGCGGGCCCGGTCACGACCGTCGTCGACGGCTGCCAGGTCGTCGACATCCGCCGCCTGCGCGCCGCGCTCGCGCGCGGATAGCCGCCGCCCCGTCGCCGGGCCACCAGCCGCGGGACCACGTGCGCCCGCCCTCGAAGGCATGCCCCTGGAAGCCGAACGGGCGACCCGGCCAGTGGCCGGATCGCCCGTCGGGGAGTCGGACGCGGTTGCGGCCTCCGCGTCCTGTGCAGCGACCCTCCATGCAGCAGGGTGCCTGCGCGCCCGCGTGGACGCATGCCCCCGTCGGGTGGTTGTGAAGTGACCCGGTGAACCACCGAACGAGGGAAGCGTCAAGCTCCCCGGGCCAGCCACACTCCGCCAGTCCGGCGGGCCTGCACGGCGCGGCCCCGGAGGGTGGGCCCCGATGCGGCGGGGGCTCGCCCGCCCCGGACGCACGGGGCGGGGCCAGTGGCTCCGCCTCGCGTCGTTCGGCCCCCGGAGGGCCGCCGGCCCCTCCCTATACTCGCCCCGGGGCCGTTAGCTCAGTCGGTAGAGCAGGGGACTTTTAATCCCAAGGTCGTTGGTTCGAGTCCAACACGGCCCATGGGATATGGCTGGAAACCGGGTGGTTCACGGTCCCGGTGGGCAGATGCCGCGCGTCGATCTCGCCCCGGCATGGGCATACCGGGGCGGCGCGCCTGCCGGTCGGTGCGTCAGGTGCGGGCAGGCTGGGGGCCGCGGCGGAGCTCGTCGCGACTGCGCGCGCGACCTCGAGCTCGCCGCTTGCCTGGCGTGTCCGATCCGAGGTGGATGTCCTGGGGTACCCGCCTGGATTCGTAGGAGTCCCATGTGGGTCCTCCGGCTGCCGCTCGGACGATAGTGGGCCCTGCCGATTCTCGACTGCATCCGAGCGCGGGGTTCGTGCTGGCGAGGCGGGTTGCTTTACGGAGCGGTGTCCGTGGCTGGCGAGGTGGCGACGTAGGGGGTGTCCTCGGCCGTCGTGGCTGCGCGTGCGCGGAGTTCCTCGATGGCGGCTTGGATGTCCTCGGTATCGAGGCCGAGATCCTTGAGATCGATGCTGCCGGTGAAGCGTTCGATCCCGGGTGCGCCGATGTCCGTCTCGGTCACGCCCGGGTCTGTGAGCAAGACGACGGAGGGCGGATCCTGCGGGGGCTCGATGAGATCGGCCAGCTCGCTCCGGTCGACGACGCTGCTGGGATCCGGCCGGTCGAGGTCGACGGGCTCGCCGAAGTCGGTGAACTCGATGAGGGTGGCGGAGCCGGGGCTGTCGGCATCGCTTGGATCGTTGGTGCGGAGGCGGTGGATGGGGTGGTCGCGGTCGCCGACCCACGCTGTCAGCGTCGCCGTCTCCGTTTCGACGGGCTCGTCGCCGAACTGCGCGGTGAAGTCGATCGTCAGCTCCCAGCTGGTCATGACGTCGCCATCGATGCGGTCGCTGCCGACTCGTATCGCCCGTCTGGCCTGCGCCTTCATCTCGTCGAACCCGTACGGGTTGAGCAGGATCGCCGTCGATGGCACGAGTTCGCCGAGGTCGCTGACCGGAGTACGGAGCCACTGCTTGTCCTCGAGGACGTCGGCGAAGCCCATCTTCTTCACCACGGCGAGGTCCGTGTAGACAGCGTTGCCGTGGAAGTCGTGGAGGACGGTTGTCCCTCCTGCGCCGTCGCCGGCCTGTTCTGCGTCTGCTCCGCTGGTCTCTGGCGGTGCTGGCGACGTGTACCGGATCTCTACGAGGCCGACGTCCACGTCGATCGTTCCGATGCCGACCGGCCAGACGGCTCGTGCCGACCTGGACAGGTCCATGGTGAAGCGAGCGGTCTGGCGTTGCCGCTCGGTCGCCCCGGCTCCCGAGGGATCGGAGGGGCTGCCGCCGCAGCCGGCGCAGAGCGCCACCAAGACACCGAACGTGCTCAGGACGAAGAAGACCGGGGCCGCAGACCTCACGCGAGGATGATGCGGGAACAGACGGCCCAGCTTTACCGCCGGGCGCTGGATGCGATGTCTTGCGGCCGGCCCCATACCGCTCAGATCGCGTAGGAGTCCAGCATTCGACGACGAGACAGCGTTTCGCGGTCAACGCTCAGGAGTCGCCTTCCGTCGGAGGATCGAGTCCCCGCGGCGAATGAGAGCGACGAGGAGTAGATAGACGGCGACGAGGATCGAAGCGGCGACGACCTGCCCGATCGATTCTCGGGTTCGGAACAGGAACACCGCGATCACGAGCGGGAACGTGGGGACGAAACGCCAGTAGCTCCGGATGGGGAACGCTCCCGCGAGGATCGCTGCGAGCGAATCGAACGCGAGAGCCACTCGCGCCTTGGTGTGCTGGGGACGGCTCATGGCGGCGGAGCCGATCTTCCGGCTCGTGCCTGACGTCAAGGAGTGGTTTCGGTGGCCGGCTGGAGGCGTGCGATTTCCGTCCGATACAGAGTGATGCCCAGGTCGAGACTGCCGGTGAATCCGTCTTCGACGATGAACGGTCCAGTGAGTATCTCGGGCGGGATCCCGTAGGCGTCGAGGTCCATCCCTGTCGCGTATGGAGCGGTGGGAATGTCCTCGGGGGCGTCAAGCAACCCGTCTAGGTCGTCGTAGCCGATGACGCTGCTGGGATCCGGCCGGTGGAGGTCGACGGGCTCGCCGAAGCCGGTGAAGTCCATGACGGCGGTGGAGGCGGGTGTGTCGCCGTCGCCGGGTTCCTCGCTGCGGATCCGGTGGATGAGGTGGTCGTCAGCGCCGACCCACGCGGTGAGGGTCATCTCCCTCTCCTGAATTGGCTCGTCTTCGAACTGCGCGGTGAGTTCGATCCGCAGTTCCCCTTGGCCATCAGATCCCCGTCGATGCGGTCAGTGCCAACTCGTCTCGCCCGTGTCGCCTGAGCAACTCATCTCCTCGAAGCCGAAGGGTTGAAGAAGATGTCTGTTGGCGGGGAGAGGTCGCCGAGTTCGCTGAGGGGCGTGCGGAGCCACCGCTTGCCGTTGAGGTCGTGGGCGAGCCCGGCCCGCTCGATCCAGCTGATGTCGCTGTAGACGGTCTGCGAGCGGAGGTCGTAGAGCATGGTCGTCTGGCCTCGGTCGTCGGCCTGTTCGGCGTCGGCTCCGCTTGCCGTTGCGGGCGTTGCTGGGTCGAACTGAACTTCTGCCAGACCTAGATCAACGTCGACCGATCCGGTACCAGCGGGCAAGACAGCCCCTGCCCCCTCGGACGAGACCATGGTGAAGCGGGCGGTCTGGCGCATCCCATCGACGGCCACTGCGCCCGAGGGATCGGACGGGCTTCCACCCACAGCCCGCGGCAAGCGCCGCCGTGGCAAGCATGCCGAGAACGAAGACCCGGGCCGCAGACGTCGCGAACATGATGCGGCGGGCGGCCAACCAGCTTCGGTCCGCGACCCAGGACAGGTGGAGACTGCAACCTCGGCGAACAGGATCCGCTGGCGCCAGCCAACCGCTCGGCGCTCGGCGGTCGGCGACCCGGCCAGTCGTTCGGCGCTCAAGACGCCTGCCTGCAAGGCGCGCCGGCACTCGGCCGTGGCGCTCGAGTCGAGGGACCGTTCGGTGGCGGCAGCAACCGATGACGTGAACGTCTGCACGCTGCGGCAGAAGCCGAACTACGTCCGCGATCGGCATCCCTGCTCGGCGAGCCTCGGCTCGGCGGCGTACTTCCGTGAGCGATGCCGACCTCGCCACCGATGCCGGTTAAAAACATTCATGACGGCGCTCGTTTGCCGCTGAAGGCATCCTGCGGTCGAGGTCTGGTGACGCCAGCTCGGCTGCGGGCCTGTTCGCGACTGGACGATGAGCCTGGAACGACCGTGAACCACGGGCTGCTGGACATCCAGCACCATTCGGGCCAGGCGGCGGTGATCGCCCGCGGCTGAAACAGCTCCGAGGCCAGCGTCGGTGGACGACGGCGAGGCCGTCGACCTCCTGCACGGCGTCGTCGAAGCGGAGCCAGCCGGCGACCGTTCCCGCGTGCACGTCGACCGCCCAGACCCGCTCTGGCGCTCGTCCAGGCGCGCGCCGAGCGAAGCGCGGCAGCGGCGAGCGGCGCCCGCACTTGCGAGAGGTACGAAGGCGAGCCGGCCGACGATCGCCATTCCGCGTGCGTAGCCGGGAGCTCGATCACGCGATCGACCGTGCCGCGCGCGAGGTCGACCGCGCAGAGCGTCCGTCCCCCCCTCGAGCAGCCAGCCGATCGCCGTGCCAGCGCGGGGTGCGGGTGCGACAGGCCGTCCACCACGACCGCGGAGGACGCCACGTCGACGAGCGCGCCGCCGTCGCTGGCCCAGACGGTCGTGTGCGTGACCTGCCCGTCGCGCTCCACGCAGCCCCATCGACCCGACCACAGGGCGGCGTCCATCGGGGCACCATGGGGCTGTCGGCGCCGAGCGTCGCCCAGGCACGACGGCTTCGCTGACGCGAGCCACGGCTCGTCGCCCGCCAGCACGAGGTCCGCAGCGGCCACAGGCCCGACGACGTGGCGGCTGCGGACGGCGAAGCGGGAGACGCGAGCGTCAGGGGGCCCCCGCAGGCGTCCTCGCTGGTCCCACACCTCGCCTGCCGCGACCAGGGCGATCCGGCCACCCCGCGCGACCGCGGCGGTCGGTCGGACGAAGGCGCGGAACTGCGTGGCGAGCAGACGGCCGTCGGCCGAACGCACCGACGACGCCGGCCTGGCCGGAGGCGAGCACGACTGAGACGCCGAGCTCGTCGAGCGCCGCGGCAATGCCGCTCCGAGGCGCGACTGGCGAGCGTCGCACACGCACGCGCGGCACCGGCGATCGTCGACGCGCCCGCCCTCCCGACGGCCATCACCTCGCGCACGCGCGCATCGGCGGCGGCCGCGAAGCCCATCGCGCGCTCGAGCTCCGGCAGGCCAGCACCGGCCCGCGCTGCGCCGTGCTGCGCCGCGCCGCCTCCACGGGCGAGAGCAGCACCTGGTCGTACTCGACGCCGAGGAACCCGCACAGCCGCCGTAGCTCGTCGCGCGGACGCTCGAGCAGCGCGTCGCGGTCGACCACGCACCAGCGCTCGGGAGCGAGCTCCTGCAGGTCGGCGAGCATCGTGGCGGCGATCGCCGCCCACTGGCGACCGACGAGCTCCGGCAGCGGGCGACCGGCGAGCTCCCTCCAGTCGGGGACGAGCGGCAGCGACCACGGCGGCCCCGGCCAGTCCGGCAGGTCGGGGGCGCTGACGACCTCCCCCGACCGCCAGCCGTCGAGCGCGAGCGAGAGCGCCGTGCGCAGGTCGCGGTGGACGACGACGAACCGCGCATCCGGGAGCACCGCCGAGATCAGCGGGACGCGCAGGGCGAGACGCAGGCCCCACAGCAGCGGGCGGCCCCCCCTGGGCACGGCCGCCGCGACGGCGCGCGCGACCGCTCGCCGGCCCAGGTCATCGGCGGTGAGCCGGTGGCTCCAGCGGCCGGGCCCCGCGCGCAACGCCGGGACGGCCTCGGGAAACGGCGGCGTGCCCGCGGCGGGGATGGCGAACCCGGGTGCCCGCGCCAGCGCGTCGACGATCGCACCGTCGCCACCGCCTGGGGCCGCGAGGACGACGACCGCCCCGCGCCGCTCGCTCACCGTCGAGCAGGCACCCTAGGCCGACGCCTCGCCACGGGGCGGGCTCACCTCGACCGGCGGGGTGAACACGTGCACGGTGCCGGCGATCGTCACCACGAGACGGAGCCTCGCGGGATCGGCGGCCCGCAGGAGCTGCATCGCCGCCGGGCTCAGCCGCAGGCTGACGCGGACCCTGCCGGAGCGTGTCGCGGTGAACCTCACCCGCGCTCCGAGGCTGGTCGGCCGCTTGCCGCGACGCGGCAGCGCGAGCTGCACGGTGCCCTTCGCCCCGGCCGGCGACGCCCGGAGCACAACCGTCACGCGCCGGTCGGCCCCGACCGTGAGCCCGTCCGAGACGAGTGACGCGGACGGCGCCGCGTAGGCGATCGGCCCCGCGCAGCTCGACACGTTCCCCGCGGCGTCGGTCGCGGTGGCGTAGACCGCCCGTGGAGTCCTGGCTCCGGGAACAGGGATCCCGGCGGCCAACTCCTCGGCCGTTCCGATCGCCAGCGGCGTGCCGGAGCATGCCCGCGTCGCGTAGATCCTGACCGTCGAGCCGGCCTCGGCCGTCCCGCGAACCCTCGGCGACCCGGCCGACACCCTGGTGAAGCTCCGGAGCGTCGGACTCGCCGGCGCGCGCGAGTCCTCGACGTAGGCGAACGGGCCGGCGCACGCCGACACGTTCCCCGCAGCGTCCGTCGCCGTGACGTAGAGCGTCGTCGTGCCGTCGTCAGTCACCGCAACCACGAGCCCCGGCGACGCGAACTCCGCCGCCGTCCCGGACGCCAACGGGGTCCCCGAGCAGGCACTGCTCCCGTAGACCCTCACGGTCGACCCGGCCTCCGCCGTCCCCGAGATCCGCACGCTGTTCTCGTTGGCCGGCGACGCCGGCGCCAGCACCACCGACGCCGGGCTCGCCGGCGCCGCCGAGTCCTCGACGTAGGCGAACGGGCCCGAGCAGGCGGACACCGCACCCCCGCTCGAGACCGCGACCGCATGGATCTGCGTCGTCGCGTTCGCCTGCACGGTCACCTGGATCCCCGCCCCCGTGAGCTCGGCCGCGGTCCCGCTGCCGATCGGCGTGCCCGTGCACGCCGGGTTGTCGTACAGCCGGATCGTCGCCGTCCCGACGGGGGCGGTTCCCGTGACCCTGGGCGAGGTCGACCTGCCCGGCGACGCGGGCGAGGTCGCCACGAGCGTCGGGGGCGCCTGGAGCTCGACCGCACCCATGTCGGTGCCGTCCGAGCCGTCGCCGTTCGCGCGGTCGGCGAGATCGCTCGGCCGCGGCACGCCGCGAGGGTCGGCGGTGAGGGCGAACGCCTGCCCGGCATCCACGACGGGGCTGTCGTGGGCGGGCGCCATCGTCTCGGTCGCGCCGCCGTTGTCCGAGAGCGAACCCAGCTGGGGATCGACGTTGAGGACGTGGTCGGCGCTCGCAGGCGTCGCGTCCGCCGGGTTCTCCAGCGCGGTGTACGCCAGCGCGACGTTCGCCGCGCCGGTGCCCAGGTCGGGGCTCGTCGGCGCGGTGTTGTCCGCGATGATCGAGTTCTGGATCGTCGTCGACAGGTCGTCGACCAACACGCCGCCCCCGATGGTGGCAGCGCTGTTCCCGGCGATCGTGACGCCGGTCAGACGCAGCGTGGCACCGCTGCCGAAGGGCCCTCGGTCGTACAGGGCACCGCCAGCACTGCTCGCCTGATTGGCCGCCAACGTCGTGTTCTCGAGCACGAACGTGGCGTCGCCCTTGTAGAGGAAGAGACCGGCGCCTCGCTGCGCCGTGTTGCCCGAGATCGTCGACTCGGAGATCAGCACGGTGTGCGAGGCAGCCGTCTTGTAGAAGAACAGCCCGCCGCCGAAGACGGAGCCGCCGGCCGCGTTGTCGGCGACCGTCGTGTCGTGGATGGTGACGTCCGCCGCGTTCTTGTAGAAGAAGGCCCCGCCGCCACGGTTGCTCGACGTGTTGCTCTCGATCGCCGTCCCGTCGATCGTGATGTTCCCGGGCACCAGGTAGAGGAACATCCCGCCGCCGCGGCCCGTGGCGCTGTTGCCCGACACCACGCTGTCGACGAGCTGCAGCGCCCCGCTCGAGCCGCCGAACACGGAGAGGCCGCCGCCCCTGCCGTTCGCGGTGTTCGTGCGCAGCTGCGTCCGCTCGACCAGCACGTCGCCGCTCATGCTCCGCACCTCGATGCCGCCGCCCCGGACGCTGCTGGTGGTGTTGCCCTCGACCGTGCTGTCGCTGATCGCGAGCGTGCCGCCGTTGACGAGGACGCCGCCGCCGCCGCTCGTGCTCTGGTTGGCGGCGACGACGACGCGCTCGAGCGTCAGCTGCTCACCGGTGCCGAGGACGGCGCCCCGCCCGCTGCGCTGCCGTGCGTCAGCGTCAGGTCGGTGATGGCGACGTCGAGCACGGCGCTGCCGTTGAACGCCTCGAAGATCCGGGACGCGCTGGCGCCGTCGATCGTCAGGACGCCCGCGCCGGGGCCCGTGATCGTGAGGTCGTCGGTGATCGTCGGCAGCTGGGTGCCGTTCAGGGTCAGCGTCCCGGTGACGCTCGAGGCGAACGTGATCTCGTCGGCGCCGGGGCTCGCATTGGCGCTGGTGATCGCGTCGCGCAGCGTGCCCGGGCCCGCCGTGTCGGCGGTCGACGTGACCTGGAACACCGCCGCCTCGGTACCGGGTGCGAAGAGCACCGTCGCGCCGCCGGCGACGAGCCCGCCCGCGGCCGCGCGTCGCAGAAGCCACCCGTTGCCGGGGCGGCGCTGCGGCCTATCGCTCGCGATGCCCATCGTGTCGCCGCGGGCGCCCAGGACGCCCGTAGGGCGAATGTACCATCCGCACGAGCGTGCACCTGGCCGCCGATTTCATCCGCCTTCCGCTGTCGTTCGACGTGGAGGCCATGCGGTCGGAGGTCGCCGCGATCCCCGAGTCGGCCTGGCGACCGCACCCGCAGGGGCATCCGGGGAACTCGGCGCTGGCACTGATCGCGCGCAACGGCGACGCGGCCGACGACGGCGTCGCCGGGCCCATGCTCCCGACCTGCCACCTCGACGCGTGCGAGTACCTGCGCCAGGTCATCGAGAGCTTCGAGACCGTCGTCGGCAGGTCGCGCCTGATGCGCCTCGAGGGCGGCGCGCAGGCGACGAGCCACGTCGACGTCAACTACTACTGGGCCGAGCGAGTCCGGATCCACGTCCCGATCCTCACGAGCCCGGCGATCGAGTTCCTCTGCGGCGACAGCCGGCTCCACATGGCGGCGGGCGAGGCGTGGATCTTCGACACGTCGCGGCTGCACAACGTGCTCAACCCGACGAGCGAGCGCCGGATCCACCTCGTCGCCGACACCGTGGGCTCCGCGGCGTTCTGGGACCTCGCCGCTCGCTCGACGGACGAGCCGCGGCTTGTGCCTCACCGCCCGGGCGCCACGGCGACGCTGCAGACCGAGCGGGTGAACGTCCCGGTGGTCATGAGCCCCTGGGAGCAGCGCACGCTGATCGATGGACTGCTCGCGGACGCCCGCGACCCCGACCTCGAGCGGGTGCTGAACGCCCTCGCCCGCGACTGGCGCAGCACCTGGGCGCGCTTCGGCGACGACCGCGAGGGCTGGCCCGCCTACCAGCGGCTGGTCGACGCGGCCGCTGCCGCGCTCGCCCCACTCGCCGGTCGGGTGCCGCTGCCGAACGGGCTCGACGCCGTTGAGGTCGTGCGCCAGGTGGTGCTCGACACGGCCGTCAACCCCGCTCTCGCAGCCGCTCCCCCCGGCCGCACGGCGAGCCGTCGGCGCCCCGTGCTGGCGCGGCCGCTGATCATCGTCGCGCCGCCGCGGTCCGGCTCGACGCTCCTCTTCGAGACGCTCGCCGCCTCACCGGACCTGTGGACCGTCGGCGGCGAGAGCCACGCGGTGATCGAGGGGATCGGCGAGCTCGCGCCGGCCGAGCGCGGCTGGGACTCGAACCGGCTCACGGCGGTCGACGCGACGCCGCCCGTCGTCGACGCCCTGCACGCCCGCTTCCTCGCCGGCTTGCGCGACCGCGACGGCGCGCCGCCGCCGGACGCCGGTGCCCTGCGCCTGCTCGAGAAGACGCCGAAGAACAGCCTCCGCGTCGGGTTCCTCGACGCCGTGTTCCCGGACGCGCTGTTCGTCTACCTGCACCGCGAGCCCGGCCCGACGATCGCGAGCATCGTCGAGGCCTGGTCGTCCGGGCGCTTCGTCACCTACCCGACCCTGCCGGGCTGGCCGGGCCCGCCGTGGTCGCTCGCGCTCACGCCCGAGTGGCGCGCGCTCGCGGGTCGGTCGCCCGCCGAGGTCGCGGCCGCGCAGTGGCAGGCGACGGTCTCGGCCGCCCTGGACGAGCTCGAGCGGCTCGACCCGGCGCGCTGGATCGGCGTCGACTACGACGCGCTCGTCGCCGACCCGCACGCCCAGGTGCGCCGCATCTGCGCGTTCGCCGACGTCCGGTGGGACCGCGCACTGCCCGCCGCGTTGCCGCCGTCGCGGCACACGCTGACGCCACCCCACCCCGACAAGTGGCTCGCCCACGAGCCCGAGCTCGCCCCGCTGCTGGCGGACCTCGAGCCGCTGGCCGAGCGCTCACGCGTCGCCGTCGCCCACGATCCAGGCGCCCCATCGCCGCCGCGCTCGCCGGCCCGCAGCCTGCGCAGCGTCTCGACCGCCTCGTTGCCCGAGCTGCTGACCGAGCTCGGGTCGTCCGTGCTCGTCTCGACGTACCAGACCGGCAACGTCGTCGCGCTGCGCGCGCACGAGACCGCGCTCAACACGCACTTCCGCGCCCTCGAGAGCCCGATGGGCATCGCCGTGAGCGGCGACCGCCTGGCCATCGGCACCGCCGCGGCGATCGTCGAGTACCGCGACGTGCCGGCGGTCGGCGCCCGGCTCGCACCCGAGCTCGGGCCCGTCGACGCCTGCTACGTCCAGCGACGCATGCACACGACCGGCGACGTGCGCGTCCACGACGTCGCCTACGCGGGCGACGAGCTCTGGTTCGTCGCGACGAGCTTCTCCTGCCTCGCCACGCTCGACGACTACCACAGCTTCGTGCCCCGCTGGCTGCCGCCGTTCGTCGACGTGCTCGACGGCCAGGACCGCTGCCACCTCAACGGCATGGCCGTCGTCGACGACGAGGTGCGCTGGGTGACCGCGCTCGGTGCGAGCGCCACGCCCGCCGGCTGGCGCGAGGAGCGTGCCAGCGGCGGCGTCCTGATCGACGTCGCGTCCGGCGAGGTCGCGGTCGCCGGGCTGTCGATGCCGCACTCGCCGCGCGTCCACGACGGCCGCCTCTGGCTGCTCGAGTCCGGCGAGGGGACGCTCGCGCTCGCCGACCCCGGGTCCGGCACGGTCGAGACGGTCGCGAGGCTGCCCGGCTTCACGCGCGGGCTCGCCTTCGCAGGACGGTTCGCGTTCGTCGGGCTCTCGCAGGTGCGCGAGGCCGCGACCTTCGGAGGCCTGCCGTTGACGGGGCGGCTCGAGGACCGCAGCTGCGGCGTGTGGGTCGTCGACCTGCGCAGCGGCGAGGTCGTCGCGTTCGTGCGCTTCGAGGACGCCGTCCGGGAGATCTTCGACGTCGCCGTGCTCCCCGGGCGCTCGTTCCCGGAGCTGGCCGAGCCGAGCAGCGAGGCGGCCAGGCTGTCGTTCGTGGTTCCCGCGCTCGCGTGAGGCCTCCGGCCGCGCGCCCCGGTTGCCGCGGACGGCGGAGTCGACGTCGCCGTCGGCCCAGGGCGCGTCGCTGCTAGCCTGCCCCGCGTGAGGGGTCGGGGGCTCTGGTCGTCGTTGCCGTGCTCGCGTGCGCGGGCGTCACCGGCGCCGCATCGGCGGCGGGCGTCCCCGGCACGCCCGAGTTCGCCACGCCGACCCGCGGGACGGCCGTCGTCGTGCCCGGCTACACGGCCGGCGGCCGGGACTACCTGCCGTTCGCCGGCGGGACGCGGGTGTTCACCGTGTTCGCGCGGCTGCGGTCCGTGCCGCCGGGGCGGGTGATCCGGCCGCTGCTCAAGCACAAGGCGGCGGGGAAGCCCTGCGCGCGGAGCTTCGCCGAGGACGGCGGCAGGGCGATCCCGCTCGCGCCGACCGTGATGGCGAAGGGCGGATACGTGACGACGTTCTCCAAGGAGATCCGCTGGGCGCTGACCGGCGCCCGGCGCTTCTGCGTCTGGCTGACCAGCTCCCCGAGGAAGCGGGTCGCGCCGCGGGCGAGCGTGATCGAGTTCATGGGGCGCGCGATCGGGGCGGTGATGTGGCCGCGCGTGACGACGGACGGGCCCGAGCTCGTCACGCAGATCACCTCGACCGAGCCGTTCGCACTGAACGGGACGTCGACGCTCTGCCCGCCCGACAGCACGGCGCGACTACACGATCGAGCGGCCGACCCCGGACGGGCTCTACACCTTCACGAGCTTCGACTTCCCGAGCAGCAACTGCACGCGGCAGGTGACGATCTCCGTGCCGTCGTCGCCGGCCGGCGCCTTCACGCTCGGCTCGACGATCGGAGACGAGGGAGCCGGCCTGCGCGCGCACGCGGGCGTCTGCAACCTCGACGCTGTCCCCACCGACCAGCTCGCCGCCGAGGCGCTGGTCGTCGGGCAGGGCTGCAAGGTCGGGCGGACGCTCCGCGCGCGGACGAGCAGCGACGTGACGCTGCCCGGCGAGATCTGGGCCTACACGATCGACGGCAGTCCGGTGAAGCTCGTCCCGGTCGGGACGGTCGTCGACCTCGTCGCCAACCTCCCCGGCTGAGCGCTCAGCGCGCGCGGCGGTAGAGCCGGGCGGTGAGCGGGGCGAAGACCGCCGTCAGGCCGGCCGCGGCGCCGAGCGAGATCAGGATCTCCTCGCCGCTCGCGTCCCCGTCCATCAGGCTGCGGGCGGCCGAGACGAGGTGCGAGATCGGGTTGCCGTCGACGAAGGCCTCGAGCGGGCCCGGCAGCGTCTCCGGGTCGACGAACACGTTGCTGAGGAACGTCAGCGGGAAGATCAGAATGAAGCCGGCGTTCATCGCCGCGCTCGGCGAGCGGAGCAGCAGCCCGAGCGTCGTGAAGACCCAGGAGACGCCGAACGAGAACGCGATCGTCACGGCGATCGCGGCGACGACGCCGACGGCGCCACCGTCGGGCCGGTAGCCGAGCGCGAGGCCGAGGGCGACGATCACGAGCCCCGCCGTCAGGTAGCGGACGACATCGCCGAGCAGCGCGCCCGCGAGCGGCGCGGCGCGCCAGACGGGCAGCGTCCGGAAGCGGTCGACGACGCCCTTCGTCATGTCCGTGTTCAGCGCGACGCCCGAGTACACCGTCGTGAACAGCACCGACGTGACGAGGATCCCGGGCAGGACGAACTGGAGGTAGTCGCCGGTCGAGCCGGAGATCGCGCCGCCGAACATGTACGTGAACAGCAGCGTGAACATGACCGGCGTGATCGTCACGTCGATCAGCTGCTCGGGCACGTGCTTGATCTTCAGCATCCCGCGCCAGCCGAAGGCGAGCGCTGCCTGGAGCGCGCTCGCGCGCGGCGGGCGCGATCCGCGGAAGAGCGCGCGGCGGACGTCGTCCTCGAGCTGCGTCCCGGCGGGCGTCGACTCGACGGGGCTCGTCGTCATCGCCCTGCCTCCTCCCGCTCGTCGTCGCCGTCCGCGGCGTGCCCGGTCAGCGCGAGGAACACCTCGTCGAGGCTCGGCTGCGCGAGCGAGAAGGCGGCGACGGCCAGCCCGGCGGCGGCGAGCTCGCCGACGACCGCGGCCGCAGTCTCGGCGTCCTCGCAGGGCGCGCTCAGCGCGGCCGGGTCGGGCTCCTCCCCCACCTGGCCGAGCCGGGCGGCCAGCAGCTCCACGGCGCGCGGACGGGCAGCGGCGTCGAGCAGGCGCACGTGCAGCCGCCCGGACCCGACCGAGGCCTTCAGCTGCGCCGGCGGGCCCTCGGCGATCACGCGGCCGTGGTCGATCACGGCGATCCGCTCGGCGAGCTGGTCGGCCTCCTCGAGGTACTGCGTGCAGAGGAGGATCGTCGTCCCCTCGTCGGCGAGCGCGCGGACGATTCCCCAGACCTGGTTGCGCGAGCGCGGGTCGAGGCCGGTCGTCGGCTCGTCCAGGAACAGCACGTCCGGCGTGACGACGAGGCTCGCCGCGATGTCGAGCCGACGACGCATGCCGCCCGAGTACTTCTTCACCAGGCGGCCCGAGGCCTCGGCGAGCCCGAACGCGTCGAGCAGGTCGGCCGCGCGGGCGCGCGCCTGGCCGCGGCCGAAGCCGAGCAGGCGCGCGATCAGGATCAGGTTCTCGCGCGCGGTCAGCTCCTCGTCCACCGACGCGAGCTGGCCGGTCAGGGAGACGCGCGACCGGACCGCGTCGGCCTCGCGCACGACGTCGTGGCCGAACACGCGCGCCGTGCCCGCGTCCGGGCGGATCAGCGTCGCGAGCATCCGGATCGTCGTCGTCTTGCCCGCCCCGTTCGGGCCGAGCACGCCGTAGACGCTGCCCGCGCGCACCGCCAGGTCGACGCCGTCGACCGCCCTGACCTTGCCGAACGCCTTGCCGAGCCCGTCTGCCTCGATCGCCGCCACCATGCCCACGCCAGCCTAGACCGCGGCGGGCGCGGGAGCTCATCGGCGCCGGCGTGCGGATCAGGCGCCGGCGGGGGCGGCCGCCCCGGCCGCGAGCTCCTCGACGGTCGCGACGCGCGCCCCGTAGACCGTGCGCAGGTAGTCGAGCGCCTGCTCCTCGTCGACGCCCTCGAAGGCGCAGACCGCGTCCTGCGCGACGGTGATCCGGAGGCCGGCGCGGAAGGCGCCGTAGGCGGAGTGGCGGACGCAGATGTGCGTGTGCTGGCCGGCGAGGACGACCTCGTCGACGCCGAGCGCCGCGAGCCGCTCCGCGAGGCCCGTGTCGTCGAAGGCTCCGTACCAGCGCTTCGGCGACTCCCACTCGCGCTCGCCCGGGACGGGCGCGAGCGCGGCGACGACGCGCGCGCCGGGCGTGCCGGCCATCGCGTGCTCGCCCCAGACCTCGAGCTCCCGGTCGCCCGGCTCGTGGGCGTCGTTCGAGAAGACGACCGCCCAGCCGGCGCGGCGCGCCACGTCGAGCAGCCGGGTGAGCGGCGGGACGATCCGCTGCGCGCGCGGGTTCGCGAGCGCCCCGTCGACGAAGTCGTCGAGCATGTCGATCACGATCAGCGCCTTCACCTGGACCTCCTGCGGACGACGGCGCGCCCATCATCGCGCACCGGGGGCCGGTCAGGCGTCCGGCCGCGACCACTGCGTGATCGGCCGCTCGCGGCGCACGCCGTCGAGCTCGAGGTCGACGCGCTC
>JAWKJY010000012.1:0-117215 GCA_041393535.1 Thermoleophilia bacterium | reverse complement strand
CCTCGATCTCGTCGAGGACGGCGCCGACCGCCTGCGGGCGATCCGCGACGGGTACGCGGCGACCCTCGACGAGGCGGCCGAGGAGCCGTACGCCCGCGCGTTCGAGCAGGGCGTCCGGAAGCGCTTCCCGGGCTTCCTGGTCGAGCTGCTCGACGACGGGATCGAGGACGACGGGGACTGACCTGGCGCCGCAGGCTCAGCGGACGCTGGCCCGGAGCACGTACGGCGGGTTGAGGTCGTCGGCCCGCTGCGGGATCCAGACGTTGAGCAGCACCGTCACGTCGCGGCGGGCGCGGTTCGTCCAGCGGACGCGCTCGCGCCCCGGGCCCGGCCGGTCGGAGCCGGCGAGCTGGTCGCGCGCGGCCGCGGGCCCCGTCTCGTAGACCGAGCGCGTGCCGAGCCGCCAGACGATCACGCCCACGTCGCCCGGGCTGCGCACGGTCACGTCGAGCGTCCGGCCGGCGGGCACGACGACGCGGTAGACGTCGTCGGGGTCCTCGTCGATGTCGAGGCGCGCGAGCACGCGGGTCGCCTGGATCCGCCTGCCGACGAGGACCGGCTTCGCCTCGGCGAAGACCCCGCCCGCGCGCACCTGGTCGACGTCGTCGTTCGGCTCGAAGGGGTCGAGCGCGGGGATCGGGCGGACGAGCGCGGTGCCGAGGTCGAGCAGGCCGAAGCCGGTCCGCTCGTCGAAGCCCTTCGCGGCGATGTCCCGGGCGGAGTAGCGCATCAGGTCGAACACCTGGGTGCGGTCGAGGGACGGGCCGCGCACCGTCCAGACCCAGGCGGCGGCCGCGGCGACGATCGGCGAGGAGAAGCTCGTGCCGTCGAAGACCGCGTAGCCGCTCGGCTCGAAGGCGCGCGGCACGGCGACCGGGATGGCCTCGCCGGGCGCGGCCAGGTCGACGGCGGTGCTCGAGCTCGAGAAGACGGAGTGGTCGTCCCGCTTGTCCGTCGCGGCGACGGTCAGCACGTGGGGGTAGTTGGCCGGGTAGATGATCGGGTTCCCGTCGAGGAACTCGTTCCCCGCCGCGGCGACGATCAGCGAGCCGCCGGCGAACGCCCGCAGCGTCGCCTCGTGCAGCGCCCGGGAGAAGCCCGGGCCGCCGAGCGAGAGGTTGATCACGCCGGGGCCGGCCGCCGTCGCCGCGTCGAGCGCCGCGACGAGCGTCCCGTCCGTCAGGCCGGGCAGGTCGTAGACGCGCAGCCGGGCCCGCGGGTAGACGCCGACGAGCCCCTTCCCGTTCACCGGCGCGCCGGCGGTCGAGGCCGTGGCGGTGCCGTGGTCGTTGACCGGGTCCGCCGCGCTCACGTCCTGCTGGTCGAGCAGCGTCGTCTCGGGCCGGCCCGCGAACTCCTCGTGCGCGACGTCGACGCCCGTGTCGATCATCGTGATCGGGACGCCCGGGCCCGGCGGCTCGACCTCCGCGGCGTCGACGCGCTCGAGGTGCCACTCCTGCCGCGCGAGCGGATCCGGGGCGAGGCTCGGCCAGCCGAGCGTCCCCCGCGTCCGCTCGGGCTCGACGTAGCGCAGCAGCGCGAGCCGGTCGAGCTCGGACGCGACCCGGGCCGCGTCGCGCGCCGGCACCCGCCAGATCCCGGGAGCCAGCCTCGTCGCGCCCGCCGCCCGGAGCACGTGCGACGCGGCCGGCCGCTGCCAGACTCCGACGAGCGCCGCGGCCGAGCCAGGGAGCGCCGCGAGCGAGCGCGCCGCCGCCGGCCGCGGGAACGGCGGGGCGGGGTGGGTGACGTGGGCAGCCGCCGGCGGCGGGCGCGCGCGCGCGCCGACCAGGGCGGCGATGGGACGGGCGTCGCACCGGGGATCCACCGGGTAGTCGGCCGGGGCGCCACGCTCGTGCAGGGCCGGTAGCCTCCGCCGCGTGGACGTGCGGGCCTTCGTCGGCCTCGGCGCCAACCTCGGCGACCGCGAGGCGACCCTGCGGGCGGGACTCGAGCGGCTCGCCGCGGAGCCGGGCATCCGGGTCGTCGCGGTGTCGAGCTTCCTCGAGACGGAGCCCTGGGGCTTCCTCGACCAGCCCGGGTTCGTCAACGCCGCCTGCGAGCTGGCCACCTCGCTCGCGCCGCACGAGCTGCTCCGCCGCCTGCTCGCGATCGAGGCGGAGCTCGGACGCACGCGCGACGGGCCCCGCTGGGGGCCGCGCACGCTCGACCTCGACCTGCTCCTCTACGGCGACGAGACGATCGACGATCCGCCGGTCCTGGAGGTGCCCCACCCGCGCCTCGTCGAGCGCCGCTTCGCCGTCGAGCCGCTCGTCGAGCTCGACCCCGGGCTCAGGCTGCCGGATGGCCGGGCGCTGACGGACGTCCTGGCCGAGCTAGAATGAGCGCCATGTCGCACCTCGACGAGCTCGACGAGTACGAGGCCGAGCTCGAGCTCCGCCTGAAGAAGGAGTACACGGCGGTCTTCGGGCTGTTCCGCTACTGCGTGGTCACGCAGGACTCGACGTACCTCTGCAACAAGCTCGACCTGAAGGTGCTGCCGCAGGCGAGCTACCCGTTCTTCCACGTGACGATGGAGGACGTCTGGGTCTGGGACAAGAACCGGCCGACCCGCATGATCCCCCGCGCCGAGGTCTACACCTCGAGCGACGTCACGATCGAGGAGCTGCGCGGCGAGGGCGAGCTCCCGGGCATCACGCCGGAGGCGCTCGCCGAGAAGCTCGGCGAGTCGCTCTCCAACGACGACGAGTAGCGCCGGCGCCCGCCAGGGGCTCGGTTAGGGTTCGCCCATGCTGCTGGCCGTCGACGTGGGCAACACGCAGACCGTGCTCGGCCTGTTCGACGGCCCCGAGCTCGTCCACCACTGGCGGATCGCGACCGAGGCGCAGCGGACGGCGGACGAGATCGCCGCGCTCGTCGACCGGCTGCTCGAGCTGCGCGACCTCGAGGCCGAGGACCTGGAGGCGGTCTGCCTCTCGTCGACCGTCCCGGTGCTCGTCCGCGAGTACGAGCGCCTCGCCGCGGAGTACGCGAAGGCGCCGCTCCTCGTCGTCGGTCCTGGGGTCAAGACGGGGATGCCGATCCGCATCGACGACCCGCGCGAGGTCGGGCCCGACCGCGTCGTCAACGCCGTCGCCGCCCGCGAGCGCTACGGCGCGCCGTGCATCGTCGTCGACTTCGGCACCGCGACGACCTTCGACGCCGTCTCGGAGCAGGGCGAGTACGTCGGCGGCGTGATCGCGCCCGGGATCGAGACGTCGATGGACGCGCTCTTCGCCCGCGCCGCGCGGCTCGTCAAGGTCGACTTCCTGCCGCCGCCAGGCGCGATCGGGAAGAACACGGTCCACGCGCTCCAGTCCGGCTTCGTCTTCGGGTTCGCAGGCCAGGCCGACGGGATCGTCGAGCGGATGCGCGAGGAGCTCGGCCCCGCAGCGCGGGTGGTCGCGACCGGCGGCCTCGGGGGCCTCGTGGCCCCGCACTCGCGGACGATCGAGCTGGTCGACCCCTGGCTGACGCTCGAGGGGCTCCGCCTGATCCACGAGCGCAATCGCGACGCCTGAGCGGCCTCGCGGTCTCCTAACGAAATCCCCTCCGTTCGCTGACGGCCGCCCCACGGGCGCCGTACACGCCGCACGCTCGATGAGAGCACGGAACGAACGAGCGGCAAAGGAGCGACACGATGTTCGGCACACGACGCGCGACCCTCACCCTGGCAGCCCTCGCGGGAGCCTCGGCCATCCTCGCCCCGACGGCCTCCGCGGCCCACGTCGACGGCACGTCGTCGGCCGACTACCGCGCGGGGACGCCCGCCGCCGACGTGATCGACGGCCGCTCGGGCAGCGACATGCTCCTCGGACGGGCCGGCTGGGACACGCTGCTCGGCGGCGCAGGGAACGACGACCTGTACGGGAACACGGGCCGCGACGCGCTCTGGGGCGAGGCCGGCGACGACGAGCTGTTCGGCGGAGCCGGCCGCGACCGGCTGTTCGGCGGCCCGGGCGACGACCGGCTCTACGGCGACGACGGCCCGGACGTCCTCTGGGCGGGTGAGGGCGCCGACCGCTTGCTCGGCGGCGCCGGCAACGACGAGCTCCACGCGGAGGCCGCGGACGGTGTCGTCGACGTCGTCGACTGCGGCCTGGGCGACGACGTCGCGTACGTCAACACGTACGACATCGTCCGCGGCTGCGAGCGGGTCGTCCGGGGCTGAGCGCCGGGGCCCGGCCGGCGGCCGCCGGCCGGGCCCTAGCCGCCGCCGTAGATCGAGATGGGCAGCGCCAGCTCGCGCTCGTCGACCTCGGGCAGCTCGGCGAGGAGGCGCTCGAGCGCTCCGGCCGCGCCCGGCACGACCTCGAGCAGGCGTGCCTCGACCGCCGCGAGCGTCGGCAGCTGCACGAGCTCCTGCTTGAGCGGGCGGGGGAAGCGGCCGCGGCCGAGGTACCAGCCGTAGAACTTCTTCAGGAAGCCCGTCGCGCGGTGCTCCCCGAGCTCCCGGACGGTCTCGCGCACGAACAGGAGCAGCTCGGCGACGACCTCCTCGCGCGACGGCGGCGCCGCGTCCGGGTCGAGGATCGACGCGAGCGCCCAGGGGTTCCCCTGCGCGGCCCGGCCGACCATGACGGCGGCGCAGCCGGTCTCGCCCAGCACCTCGCGGGCGCGGGTGAAGGAGCCGATGTCGCCGGAGGCGATCACGGGGACGTCGACCAGCTCGACCAGCTCGGCGGTCAGCGCATGGTCGGCCGTGCCCGTGTACATCTGCCTCGCGGAGCGCGGGTGGAGCGTCAGCGCCCGCGCGCCCGCCTCGACGAGGCGCGGCCCCACCTCCAGGCACGCGCGCGAGCCGTTCGCGACGCCGCGGCGCATCTTCACCGTGACCGGGATCGCGACCGCGGCGGCGACCGCCTCGACGATGCGGCACGCCCGCGCGGGATCCTCGATCAGCGTCGCGCCCGCGCCGGTCTTCGTCACCTTCGGGACGGGGCAGCCGAAGTTCATGTCGAGGATGTCCGCGCCGGCGGCCTCGACCATCCGCGCGGCCTCCGCCATCACCAGCGGGTCGGCGCCGAAGATCTGGACGGCGAGCGGCCGCTCGTCGGAGGCGATCCGCAGGTAGCCGAGCGTCTTCTCGCTCCGGTGCTGCAGCCCGGCGCAGCTGACCATCTCCGAGCAGACGAGGCCCGCGCCGAAGCGGCGACCTTGCCGGCGGAACGCCTGGACGCTCACGCCGGCCATCGGAGCCAGGACGAGGCGGGACGGGATCTCGACGTCGCCGATCGAGAACGGGCTCGTCAGGTCGGCTCGCACCCGCGACATGCTAGCTTCGCCACGGTGCGGTGACGCGAGGGCGGGTTGACGCTGGTCAGTCCGATCTCTACGATCTGTAGCCGCGATCGGCCCGCGAGCCGTCGCGTTTTTCTGTCTTGAGGGGCCGGAGGAGCCGTGAAAGAGGTGCCGTTCACTCCTGAGGGCTATCGCAAGCTCCAGGAGGAGATCGAGTATCTGTCCACCACGAAGCGTCGTGAGGTCGCGGAGCGCATCAAGCACGCCCGCGAGTTCGGTGACATCAGCGAGAACTCGGAGTACGACGACGCGAAGAACGAGCAGGCGATGCTCGAGCAGCGGATCATCGTGCTCGAGGAGCGGCTCGCGAGCGCACGCGTGATCGACGCCGACGAGATCTCCGGTGACGTGGTCAGCGTGGGCACCCGCGTGAAGCTGAAGGACATGGACGCCAACGAGACGGTCGAGTACACGATCGTCGGCTCCGCGGAGGCGAACCCCGCCGAGCAGCGGCTGTCGAACGAGTCGCCGGTCGGCAAGGCGATCATCGGCAAGAAGAAGGGCGAGGTCGTCGAGGTCGCCACCCCGCGTGGCTCGCTGAAGTTCAAGATCCTCGACGTGAAGGCCGCCTAGGGCGTGAGCGGAGACACGTCTCCGCTCACGGGCCGCCCTGCCCGGCGGCCCCGCCCGGCGCCGGGCACCGCGACCTCGACCCATGAGCCTGCCGAAGCGATTCCCTGACCGCGTCGAGATCGCGGCCGTCCGCGCGGAGGCGGAGCCGCTCGAGCCCGGGCAGGAGGGCGCGTCGACGCGTCGCCTCGCCGGGCGCGTCCTCGGCGCCGCGGCCACGGCAAGCTCGTCTTCCTCGACCTGGTCGACCGCTCCGGCCGGATCCAGCTCCTCTGCGGGCCGATCGCTGCGGCGAGATCGACGTCGACCTCGGCGACATCGTCGGGGTCGCCGGGAAGCCGGCCCGCACGCGCCGCGGGGAGCCCTCGCTCGCGGTCGAGCAGTTCGAGCTGCTCGCGAAGATCCAGCGGTCGCTCCCCGACGTCTACCACGGCGTCACCGACACCGAGACGCGCTACCGCAAGCGCTACCTCGACCTCGCCGTCAACGACGAGACGCGCGACGACTTCGTCCTGCGCTCGCGGATGGTCTCGGCGATCCGCCGCTGGCTCGACGAGCGCGGCTTCGTCGAGGTGGAGACGCCGGTGCTGCAGCCGCGCTACGGCGGCGCGTTCGCGCGCCCGTTCGTGACGCACCACAACGAGCTCGGCGCCGACCTCTACCTCCGGATCGCGACCGAGCTCTACCTCAAGCGCTGCATCGTCGGCGGCCTCGAGAAGGTCTACGAGCTCGGCAAGGACTTCCGCAACGAGGGGATCTCGTACAAGCACCAGCCCGAGTTCACGATGCTCGAGTGGTACGAGGCCTACGTCGACTACCGCGACACGATGGAGCGGATCGAGGAGCTCGTCGAGCACGTCGCCCGCGAGGTGCTCGGGCGCACGGAGATCGAGTTCCGCGGCCACCGGGTCGACCTGAGGGCCCCGTGGCGCCGGCTCCGCCTGCCGGACGCGCTCGCGGCCGAGGACCTGTGGCTGCGCGACGAGGCCGAGCTGCGCGGCGCGCTCGTCGAGCGCGGGATCGACGTCGCGAGGGACCACACGTGGGCCCAGCTCGTCGACCACGCGCTCTCCGCGTTCGTCGAGCCGCGGCTGATCGAGCCGACGATCCTGCACGACTACCCCGTCGAGCTCTCGCCGTTCGCCCGCACGACCGACGACGACCCCACGCTCGTCGAGCGGTTCGAGTACTACGTCTGCGGGATGGAGCTCGGCAACGCGTTCACGGAGATCAACGACGCGACCGAGCAGGCGTCGCGCTTCGCGATGCAGCAGGCGGAGCGCGAGGCCGGCGACGCGCTCGCGGAGGAGGGCGACCCCGACTTCGTCGAGGCGCTCTCGTACGGCATGCCCCCGACCGGCGGGATCGGGCTCGGCATCGACCGCCTCGCGATGCTCCTGACGGGGCGCGAGACGATCAGGGACGTCGTCCTCTTCCCCGCCCTGCGCCAGTCGGGCGCGGATCAGCAGCACCCGCAGTAGAAAGCAGGACCCCATGCGCACGACCCGCCGGCTCGCCCTCTCCGCCGCCGCGCTCGCGGCCGCGCTCGCCCTGGGCGCCGGGACGGCGTCGACGGCACCGGCGGCCTCCCAGGCGTTCCGGACGCCGTCGGGCAACCTCCACTGCATCTGGTTCAGCTCGCCGACCTCGTACCTGCGCTGCGACATCCGGAGCGGGCTCAAGCCGATGCCCCGCCGGCCCGCGAGCTGCGACTTCGACTGGGGCCACGGGCTCTTCATGACCCGCCGCAGCATCGTGCGGGTCGTGTGCGCGGGCGACTCCGCGATCGTGCCCGGCTCGCCCGTGCTCCGCTACGGCTTCCAGTGGAAGCGCGGCGGCTTCACGTGCGTGTCGCGCCGGGCCGCGCTCACCTGCACGAACGCGGCGGGCCACGGCTTCCGCCTCGCCAAGCGGAGCTGGGAGCGGTTCTAGGGGGCTAGGCCGCGGCGGCGGATCGCCGCGGCCGGTCCGGGCCGGCCGTCGGGTTCCAGTGCGTCGTCCCGTGCGCCTTGGGGTCGACGCGGACGCCGGCGAGCAGGTAGACGCTCGCGAGACCGGCCCACTCGCCGTAGGGCGCGAGCAGCTCCTCGGTGTCCTCGGAGGTCGCCGGCCGGCGGAGCAGGACGGTGGCGAGCTTCACGAGCCCCAGGTCGCCGACCAGGCCGTGGTCGTACCGGCCGAGCCCCTCGACGCAGACCACCCCGGCCGACCAGGGCCCGAGCGTCCGCTCGCGGACGAGCCGCGCCACGGCGGTCGGCGTGTCGACCTCGTGCAGCCGCTCCGGGTCGAGCTCGCGCAGGACGCGGACGAGCGCCGCGCCCCGGCGGGCCGCGAGGCCGCGGGACGCGAGCCAGGCGGGGCTCAGGCCGGCGAGGTCGTCGCGGCCGGGCGGCAGGCGCAGGCCGCCGTGCTGCGGGCGGACGGACGCGACGATCCGCGCCTCGATCCGCGCCGCCTCGCGCGCCTGGATCAGCTGCCCGCACATCGCGCGCAGGAGCGCGTGGGCGACCGTCGCCGTCCGTAGCGGCCGCAGGCCCTGCAGGCGCCGCGTCACGTCGCCGAGCAGGGGGTCGCGGGCGAAGCGGCGCAGGAACTCGGTGTGGTCGTCCTCCGTCGCGAGCAGGAAGCGCAGGCGCGCCAGCGCGGCATCCGGCGCGGGGGAGTCGAGCCGCACCTGCAGCAGCCCGTCGCGCTGCTGCCAGACGCGGGCGCACGCGGGCGCGCCGTCCGCCTCGAACGCGAGCGCGAGGACGCCGTCGGCGAACCGGGCCGTCCCGCCGCGCGTGCCGCCCGCGACGAGCCGGAGGGCGTACGGTCCGCGGGGTCGCAGCGTGGTCTCGACCGGCGGCACGGCACGAGCCTACCGCGCCATCCGGCCGGGGCCGCTCGGCACCGACGGGTGCGGTGTCTACAGTTGGAGGGGCGGGGGCGACGGAGGCCGGGCAGCTCGTCCGTCGCGGATGTGTAGCGCCGCGCCAGACGGTCGATAAGGGGGGCACCCGTCCCCGGGAGCCCTGAAGGGGTTCGGGTACCATTGGAGCCCAGGCCCGAGAGCGGAGAGAAGGGGTAGGAGCCGTGTTCGAGCGCTTCACCGAGAGGGCAAGACAAGTCGTCGTTCTGGCCCAGGACGAGGCGCGGGCCCTCAAGCACAACTACATCGGGACCGAGCACATCCTGCTGGGCCTCCTCCGCGAGGAGGAGGGGCTCGCGGCACGTGTCCTCGAGAGCCTCGACATCACCGTCGAGGAGGTCCGCGCGCAGGTCGCGCGGATCGTGGGCCAGGGCGACGAGGTGACCACGGGCCAGATCCCGTTCACCCCGCGCGCGAAGAAGGTGCTCGAGCTGGCGCTGCGCGAGGCGCTCTCGCTGGGCCACAACTACATCGGCACCGAGCACATCCTGCTCGGTCTCGTGCGCGAGAACGAGGGCGTCGCCGCCCGCATCCTGCTCGACTTCGACGCCGACGCCGAGAAGATCCGGAACGAGATCATCCGGATGCTCTCCGGCCCGGGTCGCCGCCAGCAGGCGGGCCAGGGCGCGCAGTCGGGCGAGAAGTCGAAGAACTCCAAGCTGCTCGACCAGTTCGGCCGCAACCTGACGAAGCTCGCCGCCGACGGCAAGCTCGACCCGGTCGTCGGCCGCCAGACCGAGATCGAGCGCGTGATGCAGATCCTCTCGCGCCGCACGAAGAACAACCCCGTGCTGATCGGCGAGCCGGGCGTCGGCAAGACCGCCGTCGTCGAGGGCCTCGCCGCGCGCATCTCGAACAACCAGGTGCCGGAGCTGCTGAAGAACAAGCAGATCTACACGCTCGACCTGGCCGCCCTGGTCGCGGGCTCGAAGTACCGCGGCGAGTTCGAGGAGCGGCTGAAGAAGGTGATGAAGGAGATCACCCAGCGCGGCGACATCATCCTCTTCATCGACGAGCTCCACAACCTCGTCGGCGCCGGCGCCGCCGAGGGCGCCATCGACGCGGCGTCGATCCTCAAGCCCGCCCTCGCCCGCGGCGAGCTCCAGACGATCGGCGCGACGACGCTCGACGAGTACCGCAAGTACCTGGAGCGCGACGCGGCGCTCGAGCGGCGCTTCCAGCAGGTGCGGATCGAGGAGCCGTCGGTGGACGACACCGTCGAGATCCTCCGGGGCCTGCGCGACCGCTACGAGGCGCACCACCGCTGCAAGATCACCGACGACGCGCTGCGGGCCTCCGCGGTGCTCGCCGACCGCTACATCCAGGACCGCCACCTCCCCGACAAGGCGATCGACCTGATCGACGAGGCCGCGTCGCGGATGCGCATCAAGACGATGACCGCGCCGCCGCACTACCGCGAACTCGAGGAGGAGATCGAGACCGTCCGCAAGGAGAAGGAAGCGGCGATCGAGTCGCAGGAGTTCGAGAAGGCCGCCAACCTCCGCGACAAGGAGCGGAAGCTCATGCAGAAGAAGCGTGAGCTCGAGGAGGACTGGCGCAACGAGGAGGGCGGCGTCCAGCCGGAGATCGGCGAGGAGGAGATCGCCGACATCGTCTCGATGTGGACGGGCATCCCGGTCTTCAAGCTGACCGAGGCCGAGTCGCAGAAGCTCATCCGCATGGAGGAGGAGCTGCACAAGCGCGTGATCGGCCAGCACGCCGCCGTCGTCGCCGTCTCGAAGGCGATCCGCCGCGCTCGCGCGGGCATCAAGGATCCGAAGCGGCCGACCGGCTCGTTCATCTTCCTCGGCCCGTCCGGCGTCGGCAAGACGGAGCTCGCGCGCACGCTCGCCGAGTTCCTCTTCGGCGACGAGGACGCGCTGATCCAGGTCGACATGTCCGAGTACATGGAGAAGCACTCGGTCTCCCGGCTCGTCGGCTCTCCCCCCGGCTACATCGGGTACGACGAGGGCGGCCAGCTGACCGAGGCCGTGCGCCGCAAGCCCTACTCGGTCGTGCTGCTCGACGAGATCGAGAAGGCCCACCCGGACGTCTTCAACATCCTGCTCCAGATCCTGGAGGACGGGAAGCTGACGGATGCCCAGGGCCGCAAGGTCGACTTCCGCAACACGATCGTGATCATGACGTCGAACATCGGCGCGGCCACGATCTCGAAGAACCAGACGCTCGGCTTCACGGTCTCCGACGAGTCCGGCCTGTCGTACGACGACATGAAGGGCCGGATCATGGGCGAGCTGAAGAAGGTCTTCCGCCCCGAGCTCCTGAACCGCATCGACGAGGTGATCGTCTTCCACAAGCTCGCGAAGGAGGAGATCACGACGATCGTCGACCTGATGCTGCGCCGCCTGCGCGAGCAGGTCGCCCAGCACGAGGCGACGATCGAGCTCACCGACGCGGCGAAGGACCTGCTCGTCGACAAGGGCTACGACCCGACGATGGGCGCCCGACCGCTGCGCCGCGCGATCCAGTCCTTCATCGAGGACCCGCTCGCGGACTTCGTCCTCGGCCGCACCCTCGTCCCCGGCTCGACGATCCTCGTCGACCGCAAGGAGGGCGAGGAGGAGATCGAGATCCAGCTGATCGAGCCCGCAGAGCTCGAGACGGTCGGCGTCGCCGCCGAGGGCGACCCGTCGGATCCGCGCGGCGACTGACGCGGCCCGACAGCGACGTTCGAACGGAGGGCCGGCTCAGCCGGCCCTCCGTCGTCTCGGCCCCGGAGTGGCTGGCCCCGCGTCCCGGTGGCCGTGGTGCTCAGAACCAGCCCACGCCGCCGCCGCCGCTCCGGATCGGGCGGTACGGATCGACGCGGTTCAGGAGCTCGGCGGCCCGGCGCGCGAGCTCCGGATCGGCCGTCGCGGCGATCGCGTCGACACCGCGGGCGAAGCGTTGCGTCACGAGCCAGGTCGACTGCCCGGGGCCGCTGCGCAGCGCGACCGCGTAGCGGTCGACCAGCGGCGTCGGTGCGGGGAGGTGCGGGCCTCGCCCCTCCGCCTCGGCCTGGAGGAGCGCGGCGATCCGGGGCGCTGCGACCGCGTGGCGCACCCCGAGCGTCGCGCCGGTCGCACGGTCGTCGACGAACGCCCGCGCGGGCATCCCGCCGATCCAGCGCGGGCGCAGTCGGCCGGCCCTGCGCGAGGCGAAGCGCGGCGCAGCATCGGGTTGCGTGGGCGCAACGCTCTCCACAGGAGCCATGGAGACATCGTCGCACTCCCGTGACACGATCGGCACGGTCCCGTGACGGGTTGCGTCCAGGCCCGCTCGTAGACTGGGGAGGTGGCGAAGGCAGCAGTCCAGCACGTGTGCTCCGAGTGCGGCTACACGTCGCCGAAGTGGCTCGGGCGCTGCTCGGCCTGCGGCTCGTGGGGCACCCTCGTCGAGGAGCGGATCGTCCCCGAGGCGAAGCGGGGTCGCCTCGCCGCGGTCCCGGCCGAGGCACGCGGGCTCCTGCCGCTCGCGGACATCGAGCCGGCCGAGGCGGAGCGCATGCCGACGGGCGTCCCGGAGCTCGACCGCGTCCTCGGCGGCGGCCTCGTCCCGTCCTCGCTCGTGCTCGTCTCTGGCGACCCGGGGATCGGCAAGTCGACGCTCCTGCTGATGGCGCTGCGCGCGATGGGCGAGTCGCGCAAGGTCGTCCTCGTCACGGGCGAGGAGTCCGCGGCCCAGGTGAAGCTCCGCGCCGACCGGCTCGGCGGGGCGGGGCGCGTGAACGTCCTGGCCGAGACGAACCTCGACACGATCGTCGCGACCCTCGAGGCGGAGGCCCCCGAGGTCTGCGTGATCGACTCCGTGCAGACGCTCTACCAGCCTGACCTCGGCTCCGCGCCCGGCTCGGTCGCGCAGGTGCGGGAGGCGACCGGGCGGCTGCTGCGGCTCGCGAAGGAGCAGGGGATCGCCCTCTTCCTGGTCGGTCACGTGACGAAGGACGGCGCCGTCGCGGGCCCGCGGGTGTTGGAGCACCTGGTCGACTGCGTGCTCCACTTCGAGGGCGACCGCTACCGCTCGCACCGCGTCCTGCGCGCGGTGAAGAACCGCTTCGGCTCGACGAACGAGCTCGGCGTCTTCGAGATGACGAGCGAGGGGCTGGTCGGCGTGGCCGACCCGTCCGAGGTGTTCGGCCGCGGCGAGCCCGATCAGCCGGGCTCGGTGGTCACGTGCGCGCTCGAGGGGACGCGGCCGCTCCTGCTCGAGATCCAGGCGCTCGTCGCGCAGACCGACCTCGCGATGCCGCGCCGGGTCGGCACCGGCGTCGACCCCAAGCGTCTGTCGATGATCGTCGCGGTGCTGGGCCGCCACGCCGGGCTCGGGCTCGGCCAGGCCGACGTCTACGTCAACGTCGCCGGCGGCGTCCGGATCGACGAGCCCGGCGCCGACCTCGGGATCGCGCTGGCGATCGCCTCGGCCGCCCGCCGCACGGTCGTCCGGCCGCGGATCGCGTGCTTCGCGGAGGTCGGCCTGACCGGACGGCTGCGCCCCGCGTCGCAGGCGGAGCGCCGTCTCGCGGAGTGCGCGAAGCTCGGCCTCGCCGAGGCGATCGTCAGCGAGGCGACCGACGCGAAGGCGACGATCCGCGTGACGCGCGCGGGCTCGCTGCGCGAGGCGATCGGCGTCGCGCTCGCGAGCGGGGAGGAGGCGCCGCCGCGCTGACCCGGCGCCCGACGGGCGTGCGGCTGGTGCACCGGCGTCGAGCGGCCACGGCGCCGCTCGTGCGCCTCGAGCCGCGTCCGTGTGGGCAGGCGGTGCATCGGTGATCGAGACGCGCCGACTGCGGCGCTCCCGGGACTGCGTGCGCCCTCGCACGATCGTCGTGAGCGGCGTCCGGAGACGTGGCACAATCCCCTGGCGCGGCCCGCCCGCCGTCGGCGGCTGCGCAGGAACCGATGCGCCCCGATCCCCGCAAGGACAAGCTGCTCGTCAACGCGCTGAAGCAGGTTGCGCCGGGCACGCCCCTGCGTGCGGGGATCGACGACATCATCCGGGCCAAGCACGGCGCCCTGCTCGTCATCGGCGAGCCGAGCCGGCTCGCGTTCCTCTTCTCCGGCGGGATGCGACTCGACCTGCCCTTCTCCTCCCAGCACCTGTACGAGCTGGCGAAGATGGACGGGGCGATCATCGTCAACTCGACCGTCTCGCGCCTCGTGTACGCGAACGTCCAGCTGATGCCCGACCCGTCGATCCCCTCGTCGGAGACGGGTACGCGGCACCGAACCGCCGAGCGCGTCGCGAAGCAGACCGACGCCCTCGTCGTCTCCATCTCCCAGCAGCGCGAGACCGTCACGATCTTCGTCGGCGACGTCCGCTACCAGCTCGGCGAGATCTCGGACGTCCTCGGGCGCACGAACCAGGCGCTCGCGACGCTCGAGACGTACCGCCAGCGCCTCGACCAGGGGCTGACGCGGTTGACCGCGCTCGAGTTCCAGGGCGCCGTCACGCTCGACGACGTGCTGCTCGTCCTCCAGCGCGCCGAGATGACGACGCGCATGGCCGAGGAGATCCAGCGCAACTGCACCGAGCTCGGCGAGGAGGGCCGCCTGATCCGGATGCAGCTCGACGACCTGATGGAAGGCGTGCCTCGCGAGAAGGCGGCGATCGTCTACGACTACGAGGCCGACCAGCAGCCCGGGCACGCGGCGACGGTGCTCGAGCGGCTCGCCGACCTGCCGCACACGCGCCTGCTCGAGCTGGAGGACCTCGCCGCGCTGCTCGGCTACTCGGGTGACTCGAGCCCCCTCGACACGGCGGTCGCGCCGCGCGGCTTCCGCGTCCTCTCGCGGATCCCGCGCATCCCGGAGGGCGTCATCCGCCACGTGGTGGACGACCTCGGCTCGCTCGACGCGATCATCCGGGCGAGCCACCGCGACCTCGAGTCGGTCGACGGGGTCGGCTCGGTGCGTGCCCGGGAGATCCGCGAGGGGCTCCGGCGCCTGCAGGAGCACAACCTCGTCGACCGCTACCTCCAGCTCTAGCGTCCGCGCCGACGTCTCGCTCGCCGAGGCGCGTCGGATGGCGGTCGCGGCCCAGGGCCTGGCACGCCCGCGCCCGACCGGCCGGGTCGACGCCCGCCACGTGCGCGGCGTCTTCGACCGGATCCGCCTGATCCAGATCGATTCGGTCAACGTGCTCGTCCGCTCGCAGGAGCTGCCGCTCTTCGCGCGGCTGGGCCCGCACCCGCGCGACCTCCTGCCGCGCCTCGCGGCCCGGGGCGAGCTGTTCGAGTACTGGGGCCACGAGGCGAGCCTCCTCCCGGCGGCCGATCACCGCCTGCTGCGCTGGCGGATGGAGGCGGCGCAGCGGGGGGAGGCGTGGAGTGGGCTCGTGCGCGTCGCACGCGAGCGCCCCGAGCTGGTCGAGCAGGCCTACCGACTCGTCGCCGAGCGTGGGGCCGTGACGGCGCGCGACCTCGCGCCGCGGGAGCGGCCGAAGGGCCCGTGGTGGGACTGGGACGACCTCAAGCGCGCGCTCGAGCTGCTCTTCTGGTCGGGGCGGCTGGCCGCCCGCCGCCGGCCGAGCGACTTCGCGCGGCTCTACGACCTGCCGGAGCGCGTGCTGCCCCCCGCCGCGCTGGCCGCGCCGACGCCCGCGGAGGACGACGCCCGGCAGGAGCTCCTGCTCGGGGCGGCGCGCGCGCTCGGGATCGCGACCGCGGGTGACCTGGTCGACTACCACCGGCAGCGCCCGCCCCGTGCGCGTCCTCTGCTCGCCGACCTCGTCGAGGCCGGCGAGCTCCTGCCCGTGCGGGTCGAGGGTGGCGCGAGCCCGCCTACCTGCACCCGCAGGCCGCGGTGCCGCGGCGCGTCCGGGCCGCGCGCTCCTGTCGCCGTTCGACTCGCTCGTCTGGGAGCGCGACCGCGTCGAGCGGCTGTTCGGCTTCCGCTACCGGATCGAGATCTACGTGCCCGCGCCGCAGCGGGTCCACGGCTACTACGTGCTGCCCTTCCTGCTCGGCGACCGGCTCGTCGCCCGGGTCGACCTGAAGGCCGACCGCCAGGCCGGCGCCCTGCTCGTGCGCGCGGCCCACGTGGAGCCCGGCGCGCCCGCCGAGACCGCGGCGGGCTCGCGGCGGGCTGCGCCTGCTCGCCGGCTGGCTCGGTCTCGGCCGGATCGAGGTCGCCCCCGACCGGCGAGCTCGCCCGCCCTCGTACGTGCGGTCGTCGCCGAAACGTGCTGCTGAAAGCGATTTTCCTGGCCGCACGAAAACCGAAGCCGCGATAGAATCGCACCGCGCGCGGTCGCCGCGCGAGATCGCTGTGAGGAGGAGGGAGCTTGTTCGACGTCGGCGATAAGGTCGTCTACCCCCACCACGGCGCTGGCACGGTCATCGGCAAGGAGTCGAAGACCGTGCTCGGGGAAGCGCACGAGTACCTCACGATCCGCATCCTCCACAACGACATGACCGTCCAGGTGCCCGCGAACAACGCGGAGCGCGTCGGGCTGCGGAAGGTCATCGACGAGGAGATGGTGGAGCGGGTCCTGGAGGTCCTCAACGGGGACGGCACGGCGATGCCCAAGAACTGGAACCGCCGCTTCAAGTACAACCGCGACAAGATGAAGACCGGGGATATCTTCGAGCTTGCCGAGGTCGTGCGGAACCTCTCGCTGCGAGAGCACGAGAAGGGCCTGTCCACGGGTGAGAAGCAGATGTTCGTGAAGGCGAAGAAGATCCTCGCGAGCGAGCTGATGTACGCGAAGGCCATGGACGAGGACGAGGCCGGCGCGTGGCTCGACGAGGTGCTGGTGAGCTTCGCCGTCGCGGGCGCCGGCGCGCCCGTCTGAGACCCAGGGACAGCCGATGTTCGAGGGCCACCGCGAGGTGGCCCTCGTCGTTCCGGGGTCGCTGCGCGCCGCGGTTCTCTACGCTTCGCGGCCGTGAGCGGAGTCTGGGCCGTCGTCGTCGCCGCCGGGAAGGGCGAGCGCCTCGGGCACGAGCTGCCGAAGGCGTTCGTGCGCCTCACCGGTCGGCCGCTGCTCGCCGAGAGCCTCGAGCGGCTCGACGAGTCCGAGTGGATCGAGGGGATCGTCGTCGTCTGCCCGGACGAGTGGGAGGAGCCCACGATCCTGCTCGCGGAGGAGCTCGGCCTCGGGAAGGTCGCCGCGGCGGTGGTCGGCGGCGCGACGCGGGCCGAGTCCGTCCGGCTCGGCGTCGCCGAGGTGCCCGACGAGGCGGCGGTGATCCTCGTGCACGACGCGGCCCGGCCGTTCCTCTCGGACGCGGTGATCGAGCGGGTCGTGCTCGGGCTCGGCGACGGCTACGACGGGGCCGTGCCGGGCCTCTCGGTCGCAGACACGATCAAGCGCGTCGACGCGGGCGGGGCGATCGTGGAGACGGTCGACCGCAGCGCGCTCCGCGCCGTCCAGACGCCGCAGGGGTTCGTCGCGTCGACCTTCCGGCGCGCCCTCGCCTCCGCCGACCCGGCCGCCACGGACTGCGCCTCCGTGCTGGAGGCGGCGGGCTGCCGCGTCCGCGTCGTCGACGGCGATCCCCAGCTCCTGAAGGTGACGACGCCCGACGACCTGGAGCGCGCGAGGGCGATCCTGCGCGCCCAGGGCCGCGACGTCGACGAGCCCGACTGGAGCGGGGACGACGACGAGGCCTGGGAGGACGACGACGAGCCGCCGGGCGACGGCTAGAGGGCGCCGCGGAAGGGCAGCTGACCCGGCTCGTCGAGCACGACGCGCCAGAGCACGCCGGCGGGCTCCAGCACCTCGGCGACGGGGTTCGAGCCGAAGTCGGTCACGTAGAGCCACCGGCCGCCGAAGGTGCAGTTCGAGTCGATCGCGCCGACCGGCAGCGTGCCGCGGTCTGTCCCGTCCGGCCCGAGCATCCGGATGCCGCCGGCGAAGAGGACGGCGACGTAGATCGTCCCGTCGCCGCCGATCGCCAGGCCGTCCGGGATCGCGTCCTCGCGGTCGAGCGCGGGCAGCGTCTCGGTCGTCCCGTCGGGCCGGCGGCGCACGAGGCGGCGCGGGTACGACTCGGCCCAGACGAGCGAGCCGTCCGGCTCGACGGCGATCCCGTTCGGGTAGGTCGCGTCGAGCTCGGCGACGACCTCCCCCTTTCCGCCCGGGCCGAGCGCGAGGATCCGCCCGGGATCTGGCCTGGCGTCGAGGTCGAACGAGCCGGGATCGGTGAAGTAGAGTCGACCGTCGGGACCGAAGGCGAGGTCGTTCGGCTGGCGCAGCGGCACGCCGTCGACCTCGGTGACGAGGATCTCGACGCTGCCGTCCTCGAGCGACACCCGCTGGATCGAGCCCGGCATGACGCGCTCGGCGCTCCAGCCGCCGACGAGCCCGCGGTTCTGGGTCACGTAGAGGCAGCCGTCGGAGCCGGCGCAGCAGGCGTTGGGGCCGCCGCCGGTGTCCGCCAGCGCGCGCACGCCATCGCCGGGCTCCCAGATCGAGATCCGGCTCGCGTTCACCTCGGTGAAGGCGACGCGGCCGTCGTCGAGCACGGCCGGCCCCTCGGGGAAGACCAGGCCGTCTGCGAGTCGCTCGATCCGCACGGGCCGAAGGCTACGCGACCGAGGGCGCGAGCGGTAGGCTGCCGGCCCGTGAACGTCGCGCGGCTCCTCTCGAAGGCCGCGGTCGCGTACCGCGACCGGCCCGCCCTGCGCTGGGGCGACGCGAGCCTGACCTACGGCGAGCTGGACGACCTCGTCTCGCGAACCGCCGCCGGACTCGTCGGGCGCGGCGTCGGGCACGGCGACCGCGTCGCGATCTTCATGCGGAACCGGCCGGAGTACGCGGTCGCGCTGCTCGCGGTGATGCGCGCGGGCGGGTGCGTCGTCCCCGTCAACGTCAAGCTGCACGCCCGCGAGCTCGCCTACGTGCTCGCGAACGCCGAGGCGCGTGCCCTCGTGCTCGGCGGGGAGGAGGCCGAGGCCGTCGAGCAGGCGCTCGCCGAGTCGCCCGTCCAGGTGCTCGTCCGCGTCGGCGACGGCGGGCCCGGTGAGGCGTTCGCGTCCGTCCTGGCCGCGGCAGGCGACGGGCTCGCCGACGCCGAGGTCGCGCCCGACGATCTCGCCTGGCTCTTCTACACGTCGGGCACGACCGGCTTCCCGAAGGGTGCGATGCTGACGCACCGCAACCTCGTCGCGATGACGATGAACACGCTCGCGGACGTCGTCGCGTTCGACCGCGAGGACGTCGTCCTGCACGCGGCGCCGCTCTCGCACGGCTGCGGCCTCTACCTGCTGGCATCGCTCGCGCGCGGCGCGGACAACCTCCTCTACGCGGGAGCCGGCTTCGACCCCGCCGAGGTCGTCGGCCTGCTCGAGCGCGAGCGGGTGAGCGTGATCGCGTTCCTCGCGCCGACGATGATCGTCCGGCTGCTCGACGCGCCGCCCGCCGACACGAGCGCGCTGCGCTGCGTCGTCTACGGCGGCGCGCCGATGCACGTCGACACGATCCGCCGCGCGCTCGCCCGCTTCGGGCAGGTGTTCGTCCAGATCTACGGCCAGGGCGAGGCGCCGATGACGATCTCCGCCCTGCGCCGCGAGGATCACGACCCGGACGACGCCGAGGCGCTCGCGTCGACCGGGATCGCGCGGACGGACGTCGAGATCCGGATCGTCGACGAGGACGGGCGCGACGTCGCGCCGGGCGAGACGGGGGAGGTCGCCGTCCGCGGCGACGTCGTCATGCGCGGCTACTGGCGCAACGAGGAGGCGACCTCGCGCTCGCTGCGCGAGGGGTGGCTGCACACGGGCGACATCGGCCGGCTCGACGAGCGCGGCCGCCTGTTCCTCCTGGATCGCAAGAACGACATGATCATCTCGGGCGGCTCGAACATCTACCCGCGGGAGGTCGAGGAGGTGCTCGTCCAGCATCCGGGTGTCGGCGAGGCGATCGTCTTCGGGCTGCCGGATCCCGAGTGGGGCGAGAACGTCGTCGCCTGCGTCGTCCCCGCGGCCGGTGCCAGCCCCACGGCCGACGAGCTGATCGCGTTCTGCCGCGACCACCTGGCGAGCTTCAAGAAGCCGAAGCGGGTCGAGCTGCTCGACGCGTTGCCCAAGAACGCCTACGGCAAGGTGCTCCGCCGCGAGCTGCGCGATCGGCTGCTCGCGGAGGACGCCGCTCCATGATCGTCGACTACCACATGCACATGCGCGGCCCGCTGGCGGACGGGTCCGAGCCGCTCGTCCTCGACGTGTCCACGGTCGAGCGCTACTGCGAGGTCGCGGCCGCGCGGGGCGTGGACGAGATCGCCTTCACCGAGCACGTCTACTACTTCGCGCAGACCCGGGAGGTGTGGTGGCTGCCCTACCAGCGGGAGCGCTGCGGCTTCGACCTCGACCGGTACGTGGAGGCCGTGCTCGAGGGCAGGCGGCGCGGCCTGCCCGTCAAGCTGGGGCTCGAGGTCGACTGGGTCGGGCCGCGCCAGGCCGCGCTCGCCGAGGCTCTGGCTCCGTACCCGTGGGACGTCCTGCTCGGCTCCGTCCACTGGCTCGGCGACCTCGAGGTCGACCTGCAGCCGGGCATCTGGGCGACGACCGGCGTGGAGGAGGCGTGGCGCCGCTACGTCGACGCGCTGTGCGAGCTCGTCGGGCTCGGCCTCGTCGACGTCGTCGCGCACCCCGACCTCGCGAAGATCTTCGGCGACCGCCCGATCCCGCGGTCGCGGCCGAGCTGCACGAGCGGCTCGCCGACGCGGTCGCGGCGGCCGGGCTGGCCGCGGAGATCTCGACCGCGGGCCTGCGCAAGCCAGTCGGGGAGCCCTACCCCGACGAGGGTCTGTTGCGCGCCTTCCACGCGCGCGGCGTGCCGATCACGCTCGCGTCCGACGCGCACGTCGTCGACCACGTCGGCTACCGCTTCGAGGAGGCGCTCGAGCTCGCGCGCCGCGTCGGCTACGAAACGGTGAGCGTCTTCGACGGCCGCCGCCGCACGCAGGCGCCCCTCGGCTAGCCGCGACCAGGCCTGCCCGAGCGCGCGGTCCGACCGGGTCGGCCGCCGCCGCGGCGCTTCGCAGGCGGGAACCCGCCCCCCACCCACCACCCGGGGGAGGGTACGGGACGGCGCGTGACGCATGTGCGACGGCTTCGTGCCGGATGCGTGCCGATCGCTCCACACCCGGCGCGGTCGTCCGGTCGGCTGCCAGTACGATTCCGCGGCGATGAGCGACCTCCGCGTCGGGATCGGCGTCGACGCCCACGCCTTCGGCGAGGGCGTCCCACTCGTGCTCGGCGGGGTCTCGTTCCCTGGCGAGCCGGGCCTGGCCGGCCACTCCGACGGGGACGTGCTCGCCCACGCGCTGACGGACGCGATCCTCGGCGCCGCCGGGCTCGCCGACATCGGCTGGCTGTTCCCGTCCGACGACGAGCAGTGGCGCGGGGCCGACTCGATCGACCTCCTCGTCCGGGCGTACGAGGTCGTGCGCGAGGCCGGCTACGAGCTCGTCAACGCCGACTGCGTCCTGATCGGTCAGCGACCCCGCATCGCCGCCCGCCGGGACGAGATGCGCGCGCGCCTCGCCGGGGCGCTCGGCCTCGGGCCGGAGCTCGTCACAGTCCGTGCCACGACCACCGATCGGCTCGGGTTCACCGGCCGCGAGGAGGGCCTCGCCGCGCAGGCGGTCGCCCTCGTGAGGAGGAGCTGATGGAGCGTCGCACGCTCGGCACGCAGGGGCTCGAGACCTCGGCGATCGGCCTCGGGTGCCTCAGCATGTCGGACTTCTACGACGTGCCGGAGGAGCGGGACGCGATCGCGACGATCCATCGTGCGCTCGAGCTCGGCGTCGACCTCCTCGACACGGCGGACTGCTACGGGCCGTTCACGAACGAGCGCCTCGTCGGCAAGGCGATCGCCGACCGGCGCGACCGCGTGATCGTCGCGACGAAGTTCGGCTTCCAGCGCTCCGAGGCCGGCGAGTGGCTCGCCCTCCGCGGGGATCCGGCGTACGTCCACGAGGCCTGCGACGCGTCGCTGCAGCGGCTCGGCGTCGACCACATCGACCTCTACCAGCAGCACCGGCCCGCGCCGGACATCCCGATCGAGGAGACGATCGGCGCCATGGCCGAGCTCGTCCAGGCGGGCAAGGTGCGCTACCTCGGCCTCTCGGAGGCGACGCCGGAGGAGATCCGTCGCGCCCACGCGGTCCACCCGATCTCGACGCTCCAGACCGAGTACTCGCTCTGGAGCCGCGACCCCGAGGACGACGCCTTCCCGACGATCCGCGACCTCGGCATCGGCTTCCTCGCCTACAGCCCGCTGAGCCGTGGCTTCCTCACGGGCGCCATCCGCAGCCCCGAGGACTTCGGCGAGGACGACTACCGTCGCACGCTGCCGCGCTTCCAGGGCGAGAACTTCGCCAGGAACCTCGAGCTCGTCGACCTCGTGCGCGAGCTCGCCGAGACGAGGGACGCCACCGCGGCCCAGCTCGCGCTCGCGTGGGTGATGGCGCAGGGAGCCGACATCGTGCCGATCCCGGGGACGGCGCGGGCCAGGCACCTCGAGGAGAACGTCGCCTCGGTCGGCGTCGCGCTCACGGCGGACGACCTCGCGCGCATCGAGGCGGTCATGCCGCGCGCCGCGGTCGCCGGCCCGCGGTACCCCGAGGTCGACGAGTTCTCCGGCTTCGAGCAGGTCGACTAGCCGGTCTCGCCGTCGAGCAGGCCGCGCTCGACCGCGGCCACAGCCCGGCGACGACGCCCGCGCGCGTGGCGAAGGTCGCGAGCTCGGCGTACTCCTCGGGCGTGTGATCGAGCCCGCCGACCGGGCCGAGACCGTCGAGCGTCGGGATGCCCTCCCACGCGGTCCACGAGCCGTCCGACACGCCGCCGGTCGTCGCCTCGCCGAAGGCGTGCCCGAGCCGGCCGCCGAGCTCGATCGCGGTCGTCGCGAGCCGGGCGACCGCGTCGGTGCGCTCGAAGGGCGGTGGCCCCCCGAGGTCGTCGAAGGCCAGGTCCACGCCGTCGTGCTCGGCCGTCCGCTGCACGTGCTCGAGCGCCCAGTCGAGGTCACGCGCGGTGGGGGCCCGCAGGTCGCCCGTGAGCAGCGCCTCGCCGGGCACCGTGTTGAGCCCGGCGCCGCCGTGCACCTGGGTCACCTGGAGGGTCACGTCCGTCCGCGCGCGGTGGAGGGCCATCAGCCGCATCGCCTCGAGGCAGATCGCATGCACCGCGTTGCGGCCGTCGTCGGGGGCGACGCCGGCGTGCGCGGGGCCGGCCGGTCGCACGGAGGCGGAACCAGCGTCCGCCCTTCCGGGACGAGACGACCGACCCGTCGACCCGGCCGCACTCCATGCAGAGCACCGCGTCGAAGCCGCGGAGCCGCTCGAGGGTCGCCGGGCGCCAGCTCCGCGCCTCCTCGTCCGGTGCGGAGACGAGCTCGACGAGGCCGAAGGGCCGCGCGCCGGTCGCGAGCGCCCGGGCGGCGTGCAGGGCGACCGCGATGCCGCCCTTCATGTCCGCGACGCCCGGCCCGTAGACGCGCCGTCCGTCGTGCGAGAACGGGCGCCCCTCCGCCGTGCCGAGCGGGAAGACGGTGTCGTGGTGGCAGAGCAGCGCGATCCGGCGCGTGCCCGCGCCCTCGAGGTGCGCGTGGAGGGTAGAGGCCCTCGTCGCCGGTCGGGACGAGTTCCGGGTGGAGGCCGTAGCGATCGCACGTGTGGGCGAGCATCGCGGCGAGCCGGTCGAGATGACTCGCCGCGCCGGTCGGCGTGTCGAGGTTCACCCAGCTCTCGAGGTCGGCGAGGAGCTGCGGCAGCGTCGCGGCCACCGAAGCGCGCGCGCTCGGCCTCGCCCGTCGCGGCCGCGATGGCCGTCGACCCGCCGGCCTCGCCCGTCGCGCGTGTCACGCGACCCTCCGCGCCGGCGCCGCCGCGTCGGGGCGCGCCCTCGACGTGGAAGGATCGTCACGCGTCCGGCACGGGTCACGGCCGTCCGTGACACACGCGTGCGGATTTCCGCGCTACGCTCGAAGCGGGTGGAGGCGCGGGGTGGCCCCTGGGGCGTCCGACGCGGACACGGCCCGCCCGGACACGTCCCTCGGGGCCGGTCCGGCCTCGCGAGAGGCGCTACCGCCCGCGCGTCCGCCGGCCGCTGGGCCGGCGTGGCCCCGCGCGACGATTGCCGATCCACCGTGCGCCACGGCGTCGGCCAGGTCGGTCGCGTCGCGCGCGCCACCGGCGCCGCCGTGCCCGACGCCGCGTCCGTGCGCGGGGCGACGAGGAGAGGGGGGCAGGGCGGCGCTGCCGGCGCGCAGGCCCGCGTCGACGTGCCGCTCGTCATGCTCGCAACCTTAACGACCGGCCGACGCCGTGCCGCGAGGGCCAGGCGCCGAGCGCGTTGCACGGCGCGCTCAGGAGCGCCGGGCCTGCGTCCGCGCCGCGTGGCGGGACGCGCGCTCCGCCCGCCCGTGCTCGAGCCGGGCCCGGGCCTCCTGGCGCTCGGCCAGCTCCTCGAGCTCCGCCCGCAGCGCCCGGTAGCCCGTCACCCGCTCCTCGTCGAGCTCCCCCGCCGCGATCGCGTCCTGCACCGCGCAGCCGGGCTCCGACTCGTGGCGGCAGTCCGGGAACCGGCACTCCTCGGCCAGCTCCTCGACGTCGGCGAACGTCGCCTCGACACCCTCGTCGGCCTCCCAGAGCTGCAGCTCGCGCATCCCCGGCGTGTCGAGCACGAGCCCGCCGCCGGGCACGAAGATCAGTGCGCGGTGGGTGGTCGTGTGGCGTCCGGACCCGTCGGCCCTGACCTCGCCGACGAGCTGGCGCTCCTCGCCGAGGAGCACGTTCACGAGGCTCGACTTGCCGACCCCCGAGGCGCCGAGCAGCGCGACGGTCCGGTCGCCCGCCAGGTAGCCCCGCAGCGCGTCGACGCCGACCGCCGTGCGGTTCGAGATCACGTGCACCGGGACGTCCCCGGCGACCTGGCGCACCGCGGTCACGGCATCGGCGGCGTCCGGCACGAGATCGGCCTTGGTCAGCACGACGACCGGGCTCGCGCCGCTCTCGTGCGCGGTCGCGAGGTAGCGCTCGAGCCCGCGGACGTCCAGCTCGACGTCGAGCGCCAGCACGAGCAGGACGACGTCGACGTTCGCGGCGACGACCTGCTCGGCGTCGCTCTCGCCGGCGGCCCGGCGCGAGAACTTCGAGCGCCGCGGCAGGACGCCCTCGATCGACGCGCGACCCTGCTCCGGCAGCCGGCGGACCCCGACCCAGTCGCCCACCGCGGGCCGCTCGCCGGTCCTGCGCGCGTGGCGCAGCAGCCGACCGGGCAGGAGGGCGAGGAACGCGTCGACGTCGCCGAGCGCCGTGTAGCCGCCGCGGTGCTGCGCGGCGATGCGCGCCGGCTCGAGCCCCGGGACGTCGAGTGCGGCGAACGCGGCAGCCCAGTCGTCGTCCCAGCCGAGTCGCGCCAGACCGGGCGACGTCGTCTCGACGGGGCCGGTTGGCTCGTCGTCGCGCTCGTCGGCGCCCCGGCCCCTGCTCGTCATCCCGACGAAGCGTAGCGCCGCCCGGCGGCGGCTCAGGCGGCCGGCAGCGTGAACGAGATGCGCGCGCCGCCGCCCGGCCGGTTCTCCGCCCAGATCCGGCCGCCCTGCGCCTCGACGAGGCCCTGGGCGATCGCGAGGCCGAGCCCGCTGCCGCCGCGGGCGCGCGAGCGCGAGGCGTCGGCGCGCCAGAAGCGGTCGAAGACGCGCCGCAGCGCGTCCGCCGGGATGCCCTCGCCGGTGTCCTCGACGGACACGACCACCTCGCCCGCCCGGGCGATCGGCTCGACGACGACCGCGACCGACCCGTCCGATGGCGTGTGGCGCAGGGCGTTCGCGAGCAGGTTGTAGAGGACGCGCTCGACCTTGTCCGGCGCGCAGCGCACCGCCGGCGTCCCGTCGGCGATCCGCGAGCCGACCCGGACCCGCCGTGCCTCCGCCTCCGCCTCCACGCCGCGGAGGCACGACTCGACGAGGCCGTTCAGCCGCGCCTCGCGCAGCTCGAGCGTCAGCGCTCCGGCGTCGATCCGCGACAGCTCGAACAGGTCGTCGACCAGGCCGGAGAGCGTCCGCACCTGCTCGCGCAGGGCCGGTAGGTAGCGCTCGGGCTCCGCGAGGCCGTCCTCGAGCGCCTCGAGCATCGCCTGCATCGACGCGAGCGGCGTGCGCAGGTCGTGGCTCGCCCAGGCGACGAGCTGCCGGCGCGCGTCGAACAGCCCCTCGATCGACGTGGCCATCTCGTTGAACGACGCGGCCAGCTCGGCGAGCTCGCGCGGCCCGTCGACGGGCGCTCGCGCCGCGAGGTCGCCGCTCGCGAGCGCGCTCGACGCCTCGCCGAGCCGGTCGACGCGCCGCATGATCGAGCTCCCGAGCAGGAGGGCGGCGGCGAGCCCGGCGGCGGACGAGCCGAGGCCGACGAGGACGATCGGCGCGTGGTCGTGGCTCAGCATCACGAGGCCGGAGAAGAGGATGGCGCCGAGGGGCAGGCCGGTCGCGAGGAGCGCGAGCGCGACGAGCTGCACGCGGACGGTCGGGAGCACGCGCAGCACGAGCGCCGCGCCGATCCCGACGGCGACGGTCGCGAGCGACACGGCGATCGCGAGCCAGATCATCGCGGCACGAAGCGGTAGCCGACGCCCCAGACGGTCTGCAGGAACGCCGGCTGCGACGGGTTGGCCTCGATCTTCTCCCGCAGCCGCCGGACGTGCACGGTGACCGTCCCGGTGTCGAGGGCAGCCGAGTAGCCCCAGACGCGATCCATCAGCTGGTCGCGCGAGAAGACGTGACGCGGGTTGCTCGCGAGGAACCAGAGCAGGTCGAACTCCTTCGCGGTCAGGCGGAGCTCCTCGCCGTCCCGGCGCACCTCGCGCGTCGAGGCGTCGAGGGCGAGGCCGTCGAAGACGAGCCGCTCGCCGCCTCCGCCGGGGCGCGGCTCGGACCGCCGCAGCACGGTTCGCACGCGCGCCACGAGCTCGCGCGGCGAGAACGGCTTCGTCACGTAGTCGTCCGCCCCGAGCTCGAGGCCGACGATGCGGTCGGCCTCCTCGCCCCGCGCGGTCAGCATGATCACGGGCAGCTCCGAGCGCTGGCGGATCCAGCGGCAGAGCTCCAGCCCGTCGACGCCCGGGAGCATGAGGTCGAGGACGACGAGGCTCGGCTCGTGCCGCTCGACGAGCGCGCGCGCCTCGTGGCCGTCGCCGGCCTCGAGCGTCTCGTAGCCCTCGCGGCGCAGGTAGCGGACGACGACCTCCCGGATGGTGGGCTCGTCGTCGACCACGAGCACGGTCGCGCCCATGCGCACATTGAACCGGCTGCGCGCCCGGCGGGGGTTACGGCGGCCTTAACTCGAGCGATGAGTTCCGACGCCGCCGCCGGTCATCCCGGGTGACGTCGACGGAGGGGTGCGAGATGCCGAGAGTCATCGTGCTGGTCGGGACGCGGAAGGGCGCGTTCGTGCTGGAGAGCGACGCGGCCCGTCGCGACTGGCAGCTGCGCGGGCCGTACTGCGAGGGCTGGCCCGTCTACGGGGCCCTGCTCGACCCCGAGACGGGAGCGATCTACGCCGCCGCCACGAGCGAGTGGCATGGCCCGGCGGTCTGGCGCAGCGCCGACCTCGGACGGACGTGGGCGCACTCGAGCGAGGGGCTCGGGTACCCGGAGGGGGAGCTGCGGCTGTCGAAGCTCGCGGGGCTGGCGCTCGCCCACGGGCGCGTCCTCGCGGGCGGGGAGGCGGCCGGGCTGTTCGCGAGCGAGGACGGCGGCGCCACGTGGGCGGTCGTGTCGACGCTCGACGGGCTGCCGGGGCGCGAGTCCTGGAACGACCCCGCGCAGCAGCCGCCGGGGCACCTCGGGCTCGCCGGGCTGCTGCCGCACCCGGACGACGCGGCGCGGCTGTGGGTCGTCGTCCAGGGCTACGGGATCTTCGAGACGGGCGACGGCGGCGCGACGTGGACGCCGCGAAACCGCGGGCTGCGCGCCGACTGGCCGCTGCCGGCCGACGCCGAGGTCGGGTTCTGCGTCCACAAGCTCGTCCTCTCGGCCGATCGCACCCGGCTCTACCAGCAGAACCACTGCGGCGTCCACGTGAGCGACGACGAGGGCCGCACGTGGCGCGAGATCACCGACGGCCTGCCCGCGGACTTCGGCTTCGCGGCCGCGGCGCATCCGCGCGACCGGGACGCCTTCTTCGTCGTCCCGCTCGACCCCGGCCACGGGCGCTGCATGCCGGACGGGAGGGCCGCGGTCTGGCGGACGCGGGACGCGGGCGCGAGCTGGCAGCGGCTCGACCGCGGGCTGCCGCAGCAGCACGCGCACCTCGGCGTGCTGCGCGAGGGCATGGCGATCGACTCGCTCGATCGGGCCGGCGTGTACGTCGGCACGAGCACGGGGCAGGTGTTCGCGAGCGCCGACGAGGGCGAGTCGTGGACGGAGATCGCGCGCTACCTGCCCGGGATCGCGTCCGTCTCCGTGGCGGTCCTCGAGTGAGCGGCGTCGACGTTCGCCTGCCGGCGACGCTGCCACCCCTCTTCCCCGGGCTGCCGCGGCGGCTCGACCTGGAGGTCGGGTCGGTGGCCGTGGCGTTCGCCGTGCTCGACGAGCGCTGGCCGGGCCTGCGCGATCGGCTGTGCGAGCCGGGGCCGCGGCTCCGTCCGCACATCGTCGTCTACGTGGACGGCGAGCGGGCGGGCCTCGAGACGAGGCTCGCCCCGGGACAGCGGCTGGACGTCGTCGCCGCGATCAGCGGCGGGTGAGGCCAGGGCGACCGAGAGCCGGCCGGCGTCGCCTGCCACCCCCTGTCCGCCCGGGACATGGCCGTTCGAGCCATGTCCCCTCACCCGGACGCCCGCCCTTGGGTGGGGGGTCCACGTGCCGCCGCCAACGAGCGTATCGCCGGAAGGCGCGCGTGTCCGTCACGGGAGCGTGCCGATCGTGTGTCGACTCGTCCACCGGGCCACCGGGCCACCGGGCCACCGGGCCACCGGGCCACCGGGCCACCGGGCCACCGGCGCGCCGGTGGCGGGGCGAGGCCGACCGTCGGCTGCCCTGAGCCGCCCCGACCGTCCGCCTGGCCTTGCCCTCGGGGCGGCGTCCCTGCGGCTCAGGGCAGCCGCACGACGCCGTCCTCGACGACGACGAGCCCGTCGCGGACGAGCGTCTCGACGACCTCGCCGTCCACGTCGCCGACGGAGGCCGGTCGCGCGGCGACGGCGCGCAGCAGCTCCGCCCGCCGCTGGCGGAACGAGCCCTCGAAGCGGCCCTGCTTGCGCAGCGGCGCGTAGCGGCGGCCGCGCGACGGGCAGCCCTCCGCCAGCGGGCAGGCGTCGCAGCGCGGGATCCGCGCGAGGCACACGGTCGCGCCGAGGTCCATCAGCGCGGCCGCCGACGCGTGCGTGAACGAGCCGCCCGTTCGCTCGAGCACCCGGCCGATGTTCACGTCGACGGGCAGCACGGGCCGCCCGAGCGCGAAGCGGCCGACGGCGTCCGCGGTGTACCGCCCCACGCCGGGGAGCTCGGTCAGGTCGTCCGGCCAGCCGCGCTCGGCGACCACCTGCGCGGCGCGGTGCAGGTTGACCGCCCGCCGGTTGTAGCCGAGCCCCTGCCAGGCGAGGATCACGTCGGAGACGGGGGCCGCCGCGAGGTCGTGGACGGTCGGCCAGCGCTCGAGCCAGGCGAGCCAGCGCGGCACCACGCGCGGCACCTGCGTCTGCTGGAGCATCACCTCGGAGACGAGGATCGCGTACGGGTCGGTCGTGCGCCGCCAGGGCAGGTCGCGCCCGTGCGCGTCGAACCACGCGAGGAGCAGCCCTTCCACGCGGCCGATGCTACGGCCGCCAGCCAGGGTCGCGCGGCGGCAGGCCGGGGGCGCGAGCGGGGGCCCGGCGCGCGCCGGGCCCCGTGTCGATCCGCGATCGGCCGCTACGCGCCGAGCGCGACCGCGGAGCCCGTGTCCGCGCAGACCGTGCAGAGCGTGACGTAGAGCGTGCCCCGCTTGCCGATCGCGACGCCGCCGGGCGCCGGCAGGTTCGCTGGGCGTGCCGTTCGGGGCCGCCTCGATCACCGCGCCCATCGGCAGGCCCGGGTGGTCAGGCCCGTCGAGGCGAGCTCGACGACGTAGAGGCTGCCGTCGAGGCCGATCCGCCAGACGGTCGAGCCGCCGACCGGGAGCGGGAAGCCGGTCGGCTGGCCGACGGAGAGGGCGCCGTCGGGGCCGATCGCGGTGGCCGTCGGGACGGCCTGCATCTCGACCGGGAACGGCACCGTCACGGACGTCGTGGGCACCGCCGCGACCGTCGAGACGCGGCCGTTGCGCCGGATCGCGACGATCGAGTTCCTGCCCGCGTCGGCGACGTCGGTCGCGCCGTGCGCCGCGAGCAGCTCGAACGGGTTCGAGTCGAGCGCGCCGCCGTCGGGGGCCGCCACGGCCTCGTAGGCGGCAAGGTACGCGACCGCCCGAGCCGGGCGAGCGTGATGCGGCCGCGACGGCGACGAGGCGCCGACCGCAGCAGGACGGAGGCGCATCGTTCGAGAACCTCCCGCTGGGTGGCAGCGGCGGCGAGCATGGTCGAGCCCTCCGGCGTCTCCCGTGGGTCAGGTGGCCCGTTCGCGACGCCTCCCGCCGCCCGCCGGAGCGTGCGCGGCGACAATGGCCGGGTGAGCGAGCCGACCGCCGGGCCGACCCCGTACGAGATCCTCGGCGGGCACGCGTTCTTCCGCGCCCTCGTCGACGACTTCTACGCAGGCGTCGCGGCCGACCCCGTCCTGCGCGCGCTCTACCCGGAGGACGACCTCGGCCCGGCGAACGAGCGCCTGCGGCTCTTCCTCGAGCAGTACTGGGGCGGGCCGCGCACGTACTCCGACCAGCGCGGGCACCCGCGGCTGCGGATGCGCCACTTCCCGTTCGCGATCGACGACGACGCGCGAGCCCGCTGGCTCCGTTGCATGCGGTCCGCGCTCGACAACCGCGCCCTGCCGCCCGAGCTCGACGAGCCGGTCTGGCGCTACCTCGAGACCTCCGCGCAGGCCATGGTCAACCAGCCGCCCGCGAGCTGACGCCCGCCCCGTCCGGCAGACTGCGGCCCGTGGCGGACGACGGGCTGCGTCCGGGGCTGCACGAGGCGATCCTGACGCCGCGCCTCGAGGCGCTGCTGCGCGCGCTCCCGGACGACGGGCCGGTCGCGGCGCGCTCCGAGCTGGCGAACGCCGAGGCCGCCGACCGGGTCTCGCGCCACGTCGCCCGCATCCTGGCGCTCGCGATCGACGCCGTGCCCGAGCGCGAGCGGGCCGGGCGGGCGGCCCGGCTCGCGGGAGAGATCGTCCGCGCGCTCGCCGAGCGGGTCGACCCGGGGCTCGCCGGGGAGGCGCCGCTCGAGCCGCCGGCCGTGCTCCACGCCCTGCTGCGGCGGCGGCCGGACGGGACGCCCGACGCGATCGAGCGGCCGCTGACGCCGCTGCTCGACACGACGCTCCTGACGAACGCCCCGGGGGAGCCCGCGGTCGGGCACGAGCTGCGGGCCGAGGTGCGCTCCGCCGACGCGATCGACGTCGTGATGGCCTTCGTGCGCTGGAGCGGCGTGCGCCCGCTCGTCGACGCGCTGGCGCGCCACTGCCGCGACGGACGACGGCTGCGGGTGCTGACGACGACGTACACCGGGAGCACGGAGGCCCGGGCGCTCGACGAGCTGCGCGCGCTCGGCGCCGAGGTCCGGGTCTCGTACGACACGAGCTCCACCCGCCTGCACGCGAAGGCGTGGCTCTTCCAGCGCCAGAGCGGCTACTCGACCGCGTACATCGGGTCGTCGAACCTGACCCACTCGGCGCAGGTGAGCGGCCTCGAGTGGAACGTCCGCGTCGCCGGCGCGCGCAACCCGGACGTCGTCGCGAAGATGGCCGCCGTCTTCGAGGCGTACTGGGAGAGCGCCGACTTCGTCCCGTACGAGCCGGGCGAGTTCGCGCGACGCACGGCCGCGAGCCGCCCCCAGCGCGAGCTCCTGCTCTCGCCGATCGAGCTCGAGCCGCGGCCGTTCCAGGAGCGGCTGCTCGAGCAGCTCGCCGTCGCCCGGTCGCAGGGCCGCCACCGCAACCTCCTCGCGGCCGCCACCGGCACGGGCAAGACCGTGATCGCCGCGATCGACTACGCACGGCTCCGGCGGACGCTGCCGCGCGACCGGCTGCTCTTCGTCGCCCACCGCGACGAGATCCTCGCGCAGAGCCAGGCCACCTTCCGCCACGCGCTCCGCGACGCCGGCTTCGGCGAGCGCTGGGTGGGCGGCGAGCGGCCGCGCGCGTTCGAGCACGTCTTCGCGTCGATCCAGAGCCTCAGCGCGTCCGGCGTCCGTCGGATCGAGCCGGACCGCTTCGACGTCGTGATCGTCGACGAGTTCCACCACGCGGCGGCCCCGACCTACGCCGCGCTGCTCGAGCACCTGCGCCCGCGCGAGCTGCTCGGGCTGACGGCGACGCCCGAGCGCGCGGACGGCCTCGACGTGCTCGCGCCCTTCGACGGGCGCATCGCCGCCGAGCTGCGCCTCTGGGACGCGATCGACCAGCAGCACCTCGTGCCGTTCGCCTACTACGGCGTCCACGACGGGCTCGACCTGCGCGGGGTGACGTGGCGGCGCGGCCGCGGCTACGACCTCGGCGAGCTCTCGAACCTCCTGACCGCCGACCACGTGTGGGCACGGCGGGTGATCGAGCAGGTTCGGCGCCGCGTCGCGGACACGCGCGGGATGCGCGCGCTCGGCTTCTGCGTCGGCGTCGAGCACGCCCGCTTCATGGCGGCCCGCTTCGCGGAGGCCGGCCTGCCGGCCGTGGCCGTCGACGCGGCGACGCCCGGGCCCGAGCGGCGGGCCGCGCTCGCCGACCTCGCGGCCGGGCGCGTCTGCGCCGTCTTCGCGGTCGACCTCTTCAACGAGGGCCTCGACGCGCCGCTCGTCGACACGCTCCTCCTGCTCCGCCCGACGGACAGCCCGACGCTCTTCCTCCAGCAGCTCGGCCGGGGCCTGCGACGCGCGGAGGGGAAGGCGGTCTGCACCGTGCTCGACCTCGTCGGCAACCACCGGCGCGAGTTCCGCTTCGATCGCCGGCTGCGCGCCCTGCTCGGCGGCACGCGGCGCGAGCTCGAGCGCCACGTCGAGCAGGGCTTCCCGTTCCTGCCGGCCGGCTGCCACCTGGAGCTCGACCCGGTCGCGCAGGAGACCGTGCTGCGGAGCATCCGCGAGGCGATCCCGAGCCAGTGGCGCGAGCGCGTCGTCGAGCTGCGGGCGCTCGGCGACGTGCCGCTCGCGAGCTTCCTCGCGGAGACCGGGCTCGAGCTCGACGACGTCTACGCCGGCGGGCGCAGCTGGACGGAGCTGCGTCGCGCGGCCGGGCAGCCCTGCGCGGCGGCCGGGCCGGACGAGACGCGGCTCCTGCGCGCTGTCGGGCGGCTGCTCCACGTCGACGACGGGGCCCGGCTCGACGCGTGGTCGCGCTGGCTCGCCGCGGACGAGCCGCCCGACCCGACGACGCTCCCGGTCGGGGAGCAGCGGCTGCTCCGGCTGCTCGTCGGCTCGCTCGAGCCGCGCGGCGCCGGTCGAGGCCTCGCGGCTGCGGTCGCAGCGCTCTGGGAGCAGGCGCAGGCGCGGGCGGAGCTGGTCGAGCTGCTCGCCCTCCTGCGCGACCGCATCGACCACCTCCAGCCGCCGCTCGGCCTCCCCGACGTGCCGCTGCGCGTGCACGCCCGCTACACGCGCGCGGAGATCCTCGCCGCCTTCGGGATCGGCGCCGACGGCCGTCCGCCCAGCTGGCAGACCGGCGTCTGGTGGGACGCGCCATCGCGCACCGACCTGTTCGCGTTCACGCTCGACAAGACGAGCGGCGCGTTCTCGCCGACGACGCGCTACCGCGACTATGCGATCAGCCGCGAGCTGATCCACTGGGAGAGCCAGTCGGCGACCTCGCTCGCGAGCGCGGCCGGGAGCCGCTACGTGCGTCAGGCCCGGGACGGGACGAACGTCGTCCTGTTCGCCCGCCTGCGCGCGGACGACCGGGCCTTCTGGTGCCTCGGCCGCGCCACGTACGTCCGCCACGATGGCGAGCGGCCGATCGCGCTCGTGTGGCGGCTCGAGCACCGGCTGCCGGCCGACCTGCACGGCGCCTTCGCCGCAGCGGTCGCCTGATCCCCCGCCCGGAGGGTCGGATCGGTGAAGATCCGGTGCATGAGCCTCGACCTCGACTTCCCCGCGCCCGGACCGGGCAGCTGGTTCCTCGACACCAGCCATCTGACGACGACGTGCAGCGGCTACAGCCAGGAGCTCTTCGCCACGCACTTCGACCGCGGCTTCCGCGCGTGCCTGCGCTCCTACGGCTCGCTGCTCGAGGCGATGCCGTGGGCGTGGGTGAACGGCTTCCCGTACTACGGGCTGGCGTTCGTCGGCGCGCCCCCCGAGGGCGACCACCCGCCGCGCGAGGTCTGGGAGCAGGTCATGGCGACCGACCCGGAGATCCGCGAGCGGCTCGCGAACGCGGAGCGCGCGTTCGAGACGCGCGTGTGGCGGGACGAGCTGGCGCGGTGGGACGCGGTCGACCGGCCGCAGGCCGTCGCGCGCCACCGGGAGCTGCTCGCCGTCGACGTGGACGGGATCGACGAGGCGGGGATGCTCGACTACCTCGCGGCCTGCACGGACAACGTCGCGAAGGCCGTCTACCTCCACCACGTCTACAACATGGCCGCGTTCATCCCGCCCGGCGACCTCGTCGCCCACGTGGCGGACTGGACGGGGCTGCCCGACTCGGACGCGCTCTCGCTGCTCCAGGGCTGCTCGCCCGACGCGCTCGGCGGCGAGGCCGCGCTGACGCGCCTCTCGAACGCGGTCCGCGCCGACCGGGACGCGCGGACGGCGCTCGGCGGCGCCGACCCGGCGCGGGCGCTCGCCGACCTGCTGCACTGCCCGGCGAGGCGGCGACGCGGCGCGGGCCTACGTGGAGCTCGTCGCCTACCGGCCGGTCAACGGCGAGGACGTCGGCGACACCTGCGCGTTCGAGCTGCCGGAGCTGCCGTCGCCGGCGCGATCCGCTCGGCGGTCGACGACGGCGTGCCCGTGCACGGCGACGACCAGGGCGTCGCGGAGCGCACCGCGGCCATCCGCGACCAGGTCCCGGCGGACGAGCGCCAGCGGTTCGACGAGGTGCTCGCCGAGGCACGGCACACGTACCGCATCCGCGAGGAGCGGGCCGTCTTCGGCGACCAGTGGTCGTACGGCGTCGCCCGGCGCGCGCTGAACGCGGCCGGTCGCCGGCTCGTCGCGCGCGGCCGGCTCGACGTCGAGACGCAGCTGGTCGAGGCGACGTGGCCGGAGATCCAGGCGATCTGGCGCGGCGACGCCGGCGCGCCCGACCGCGAGGAGCTCGCCGCGCGTGCGGCCTACCGGCAGTCGGCGCGCTTCGCCGACGCGCCCGCGATGCTCGGCCCCGCCCCGGCGCGCCGCTCCCGCTCGAGTGGCTGCCGCCGGCGAGCCGGCGGATGGAGCGAGCGCTGCTCGCCTCGGTCGGGGCGCTGTTCGGCCCGCCCCGGGAGGCGGGCGAGGGCGACGTCGTCCACGGCCTGCCGGTCAGCGCCGGCGTGATCGAGGGCCCGGCGCGCGTCGTCGACTCGAGCGCGCAGTTCGGTCGGATCCAGAAGGGCGACGTCCTCGTCACGCGCGCGACGACGGCGGCGTTCAACATCGTGCTGCCGCTCGTCTCCGCGATCGTCACCGACAACGGCGGGATGCTCTGCCACGGCGCGATCGTCTCGCGCGAGTACGGGATCCCCGGCGTCGTCGGCTGCAACGACGCGACGATCCGCATCCCCGACGGCGCGCGCGTGCGCGTCGACGGGAGCCGGGGCGAGGTGACGATCCTCCGCTAGGCCGGCTCGGGCGAGAGCCAGTTCGCGACGACGTACCGCTCGGCGAAGCCGGCCCGGAGGATGTTCCGGTAGGACTGGCTCGGGCGGTCCGGGACGCGCTCGCCCGTCTCGGTCAGGACGACGGAGCAGCCCAGCTCGCGAGCCAGGCGGATGCGGGCGGCGAGGATCGCGCCCTGGCCCCCGCGGCCGCGGTGCGTCTCGGCCGTCGCGCCGAAGGAGAGCGTCGCGTACGGCGGCGCGACGTGCACGGCGCCCGTGGCGACCAGCCGGCCGCCGTCCAGCGCGGCGAACGCGTGCCACGCCGGGTGGGCCGGCACCTCCGCGACGAAGTCGACGAGCGCGGGCGGCAGGCCGAACGTCGAGACGACCACCCGGCCGAACGCCTCCGACCGCGCGGACGGCAGCGAGACGACGTCGAGGTCGGTGCCCGCAGCGGGGACGTCGTCGACGCCGCGCGCGAACTGCATCCACCCCCAGCCGGGCGTGTAGCCCCGGTCGGCGAGCCACCCGCCGAGCGAGCCCGGCCTCGCCCGCGGCGAGACCGCGACGTAGTGGCGCACGCCGCGCATGGCCTCCGCGACGGCGTCGAGGGCCGCCTCCGTCGCGGGCTCGCGGAGGCCGAGGCCACCGACGCGGTTCACCATCGGCGACGCCGGGGCGCGCGGCTCGCGCAGCGCGACGGCGTCCGCGACGGGGATCCCGCCGCCCGGGTAGAGCGACGCCATCGCGCCGAGCACCGCCGCGTCGAGCGCGATCTCGTCCATGCGCCGCATCCTACGCCTCCGCGCTCGGGTGCCAGCGTGGCGCGAAGCCGGCGGCGAGCGCGGCGAGCGCGGTCGGGGGCGTGAGGACGTCGAGCTCTCCGTCGGGCCGCGCCCCGGCGGGGAGCCAGGCGGCCGGCGTCCAGGCGAGCGCCCGGTCGTCCCGGAGCGCGAGGAAGGCGTCGCCCGAGGCGACGACGGCGCCGTCGGGGAGGTCGGCCGCGTCGAGCCGGTGCAGCCGGCGCACGCGCCCGTCCAGGCGCTCGCGGTGCAGGCGGCGGTCGAGCTCGCCGGCCGTCGGCGCGCGCTCGAGCCCCTCCGCACGGGCGACCGCGGCCGCGAACGCGAGCGCGTCGGCGCGCCGGCACTCGTAGCAGGGGCGGTGCCCGGCGGCGAGCGCGGTCGGCTCGTCGAGGAAGAACAGCTCCGTGTACCCCTCGCCCCAGACCTCGCGGCGGCGCCCGCCGAAGGCGAGCTCGCAGGAGATCCAGCGGGCCGACGTCCAGCGGCGCCGGCCGAGCGTCCGGGTGGCCGGGTCGTGCAGGCGACCGCCGCGGTTGCCGAGCAGCAGCCCGCGCGTCGGGTCGGCGACGAGCTCGCCGTCGGGGCGGACGCGGCTCTGCAGCGGCACGCGACGGACGGTAGCGGCGAGCCGCGCGGTGCGCTCAGCCCGCGGCGCGGAGGGCGAGGGCCTCGCGGGGGAGGCGCAGGACCAGGTCGTTCGGCCGCTGCTCGCGCAGGACGAACGCGCCCCGGCTGACGTAGCGGACGAGCGCGACGCGCTCGCCGAGCTGCAGCGTCGCGACGACGAGCTCCTCGTCGTCCTCGACCACCGCGTCCCCGATCCTGAGGTCCCTGATCTCGACGGCTTCCATGGGCCGGGGTTCGCGCCCTGGGCGGCGAGTCCTCCGCCCGGCGGTCGGGGCGCCGACGCGGCCGGCGCCCCGACCTGCACGGCGCTAGGCGATGTCGCCCGGGAGCGTGCCCGGCGGCGCGATGATCTCGATCCCGGCGGCCTGCGCCGCGGCCATCAGGCGGCCCAGGTCGGGCTCGCCCGGGGGCGGGAGCGTCGGCCGGGCCGCGGGCTCGGAGGCGGCGAGCACGAAGCGGTCGAAGCCGCCCGGCGTGCACGTCACCGTCCAGCGGGCCGGCTCCTCCGAGACGACGCGGTAGGCGTGGGGGATCCCGCGCGGCGCACGCACGCAGGCGCCGGGGCGCGCCAGGATCGGCTCGCAGCCGGCGACGTGCAGCTCGAGCTCGCCCTGGAGCACCGTGAAGATCTCGTCGTCGACGTGGTGGACGTGCAGCGGCGGCATCTCCCCGGGGGAGCCGACCAGCTCGACGATGCAGAGCGCGTCGTCGGTCTCGTCGCTCGAGACGTGGACGGCCGCGAGGTTGGCGAGGAACCAGCGGCCCTCGGCCTCGCCCCGCTCGACGGCGGGGATGGTGGCGCGGGTGGCGGTCGCGGGGGTCATCGAGCGCTCCTTCCGTTGATACTATGGAACATAGCTATAAGCTATGGATCGGAGTTTTAGACTATGGAGCACAGCTTTGTCAAGGGATGAGCTCACGCCGTTCTCGTACGTGGTGATGGCGCTGATCGGGCGCGACGGGGCCGGCCCGCACGACATCAAGCGGATGGCCCAGCGAGGGCGCACGTACTGGGTCGCGGGGGAGAGCCAGTACTACACCGAGCCGAAGCGGCTGGCCCGTCTCGGCTACCTCGAGGCGACCAAGCAGACCGGGCGGACGCGGGAGCGGACGCACTACACCCTGACGCCGCGCGGGCTCGACGCGCTGCGCGACTGGGCCTGGCGCCCGTCGAGCTTCCCGCGCATGCAGCAGGAAGGGGCGGTGCGCCTGATCGTCGCCGACCTCGTCGGTGAGGCGCCCGTGCGCGCGAGCATCGCGGCGATGCGGACCGAGATCGCGGACATCGCGGCGATGCTCGACGTCGCGGAGGAGGCCGCCTCGACCCTCCCGCACCGCGAGCGGTACCTCCGGCTCAACCATCGCCTCTCGCGCCGCCTCCTCGATGCGTACGCGGGCTGGATCGACGAGGTCGAGCGGGAGCTCTCGGCCGACCGATGAGCCGGTCCCGGTCTCCCGGCGCTGGCGCGACGGGCCCGGACTAGGGCCGGTCGAGCACCGTGCGGGCCGTGCGCCAGCGAGCGCGCGCGAGCACGCCGCAGGCGAGGGCGGCCGCCACGAGCCCGCCGGCGACCGCGAGCGAGATCCACCAGCCGTCGCCGACGATCGCGAGGACGATCGTCGCGAGCAGCGCCAGCCACGCGAGCCCGGCGCAGGCCGCCGCCGCGACCCCGAGCGCGACCACCTGCACGCCCGCGCGCACGGGCGCCCGCGCGTGCGCGGGCAGCGCCGCGGTCGCCGTGCGCGCGAGCTGGATCGCCTGCCAGCCGAGCCAGAGCCTCCGGAGCGCCATGCCCGAACGCTACGTGGCGCGGCGGGCGCCCGTCCGGGTCAGGCCGGCGCGGGCGCGCCCAGGACGCGCGCGGCGACCTCGCCGACCATGAACGACGTCATGTTCGTGTTGTTCGAGATCTCCGTCGGGAAGACGCTCGCGTCGGCGACGAGGAGGTTCTCGCAGCCGAGCACGCGGAGCTGCTCGTCGACGACCTGGCCGATCGCGGTCGTGCCGCAGACGTGGTAGCAGGTGCCGATCCGCTCGCGGGCGAGCTCCTCGAGCGAGCGGCCCGCGTCGAGGTTCTCGGCGTCGCGGAAGAGCGGCAGCGCGAGCACCTGCTCGACGAGTCGCTCGGCCGAGCGCAGCGGCTCGACGTCGTAGCGGTGCGGGATGATCGGCGGGGCGAGCGGGTCGGTCGAGCGCAGGCGGAACGGCGCCCCCGACTCGTTGTCGCCGCAGGTGGCGAAGACGAGCCCGATCGTCCCCTCGACCTCGTCGACGGTCGTCGCGAGCGAGAACCAGTCGTTGTCGGGGCAGCGCGCGAACATCGCGACGGACGGGCCCTTCATCCGCGCCAGCTCGGGCGCGCGGAGGAACCAGTAGAACGCCGCGTGGTCGAGCAGGCGGTCGCCGACGGGGAGCTCGTTCGCGACGTCGATCCCGAGCGAGCGCAGGTGGTCGGCCGGGCCGATCCCCGAGCGCATCAGGATCGCGGGCGAGCCGTACGCGCCGCCGGCGAGGACGACGACGTCGGCCGCGATGTCGTGCGCGCGCCCGTCGGGCCCGATCGCGCGGACGCCGGTCGCGCGCGTCCCGTCGAGCAGGACGCGGTCGACCGTGTGCCCGCCGCGCACCTCGAAGTTCGCCCGCGGCCGCGCCTTGCGGACGTAGGTGACGAGCGTCCCCTGGCGCATCTCGTTGCGGCGGTTGATCGGCGTCGCGCCGATCGTCCCCCTCCACGCGTCGGGCGCGTTCATGTCCTCGCACTCGCGGAAGCCCAGCTCGCGCAGCGCGTCGAAGTAGGCGAGCTGCGCCGGCTGCCAGGTGTCCCGCGGGTACGTGCGCGAGTACACCTCGCGCTCGACGGCCCGGTAGTGCTCGTCCGCGAAGTCGTAGCTCCACGAGGGCGCGCCGTTCGCCTGCCAGCGATCGAAGTCGTACGGCGCGGCGCGGACCCACATCTGCGCGTTCGTCATCGTCGAGCCGCCGACGAGCCGGCCGCGCGGCAGGCGGATCGGGCGCTCGCCGTAGAGCGGCTCGCTCCAGTAGCCCCAGTCGTGCTCGGCGGCGTACTGGTACATGAACTGGTGGCCGCCCGAGACGAAGCCGGGTGGGAACTCCGCCTCCTCCGGGAAGTCCGGCCCGGCCTCGAGCAGGAGCACGCGGCGGGCGGGGTCGTCGGAGAGGCGCGATGCGGCGACGCCGCCCCCCGCGCCGGCGCCGACGACGACGACGTCGAAGTGTTCGCTCATGCGGCGAAGCCTATTGCGGCCGCGCCGGGCGCGCCCGATCGGGAGGAGGGCGGCGGCCGCCTTCCGGGGAGGGACAGCCGCCGGCGCGCGTGCCATGATCGGCCGATGACCAGCCGCCTCCGTCTCATCCTCGCCGGCCTCGTCGCCCTCGGCGTCGCCGCGCCGGCCGCCAGCGCGACGACGATCTACGCCGTCCGCGCCGGCAACGAGCTCGTCCGCTTCCAGGTCACGTCGCCCGGCACGGTCGAGTCGCTCGGGACGATCACGGGCGCCGGGGCGGGGCTGATCCGCGGCATCGACTTCCGCCCGTCGACGGGCGAGCTCTACGCGCTCGGCTCGGGCAGCACGCTCTACCGGATCGACCTGGCGACGCGTGTCGCGACGGCCGTCGGGGACGGGGCGATCGACGTCCCGATCACCGCGACCGACGTCGGCTTCGACGTCGACCCGATCGCCGACCGGATCCGCGTCGTCGGCAGCGACGAGCAGAACGTGACGCTCGACCCCGCGACCGGCGAGGCGACGGTCGAGACGACGCTCGCGCCCGCGGGCAACGTCGTCGCGCTCGGCTACACGAACCCGTACGTGGGCGCGGCGAGCACCACGGCCTACGGGATCGACAGCACGAGCAACAGCCTGGTCCGGATCGGCGGGCTCGACGGCTCGCCGGCGGCGAGCGGCGGCGCGGTGCAGGTCGTGGGCGCCCTCGGCGTCGACGTGACCTCGCAGGCCGACGTCGACGCGACGGGCGGCGTCCCGTACGCGGTGCTGCGGGTCGGCACGTCGACGGGGCTCTACCAGCTCGACCCGTCGGGCAACCCCGCGATCCTCAAGGGCGAGATCGGCACCGGCGCCGCGATCAACGCGATGACGGTCGCGCTGCCGGGGCAGGTGCGCACGCCGTCTGCGCCGCTCTCGGTGGCCGAGGGCGCGGGCCAGGTCGTCGTGACGCTCGAGCGCGTCCTGGGCGCCGACGGCGAGCTGACGGTGCAGGCCTTCACCGCAGGCGGCACCGCCACGCTGGGCGAGGACTTCGGCGGCGTCTCGGGCGGCGTCACGTTCCCCGCCGGCGCGACGACGGCGACGTTCGCCGTGCCGATCACGAACGACACGGCCGACGAGCCCGACGAGACGCTGACGGTCTCCCTCGGCGCGTCGAGCAAGACGATCGCGCCCACGTCGGTGACGATCACGATCGTCGACGACGACGGCGCCGTCCAGCCGCCGGTGGCGCCCGGCGAGCCGGCGCCGCCCTCGCCGCCCGGTCCGGAGCTGGCCTGCCCCGGCGGTGCGCGGCCGTCGGCCGGCGGTCGGATCATCGTCGGCACGGCGAGCGCGGACGTGCTCGAGGGCACCGCGGGCAACGACGTCATCTGCGGCCTCGGCGGCAACGACACCCTCCGCGGGCTCGGCGGCGACGACGTGCTCCTCGGCGGCGCCGGCAACGACTTCCTCTACGGCAAGGCCGGCAACGACCGGCTCGTCGGCGCGGCCGGGAACGACCTGCTCGACGGCGGCGTGGGCGACGACCGCCTCGACGGCGGCGCCGGCCGGGACAACCTCTCCGGCGGGCCCGGCAGGGACAGGCTCCTCGGCGGCCCGGGCGGCGACTCGCTCCGCGGCGGGCCGGGCAAGGACGTGCTGAAGGGCGGGCCGGGGCGCGACCTCGCGCCGGCCGCGGGCGGCGACGCGCGCGTCGGGATCGAGGTCGCTCCCTGAGCGCGCCGCGGGAGCCGCGTCCCGGCTAGGCTCGTGGCATGGTCCCGGCCAGGATCACCGCCGTCACGATCGGCGCGCGCGACGTCGCGACGCTGCGCGACTTCTACGCCCGGCTCGGGTGGGAGGTGGCGGTCGACCTGCCGGAGTTCGTCGCCCTGCGGACGCACGGCGCCGTGCTGACGCTGTACGACCGCGAGGCGCTCTCGCGCGACACGGGCCTGCCGCCCGCCGCGCAGGACGGGCTGCCGGGGGTCGTGATCGCGCTGAACGTCGAGACGCCGGCCGAGGTCGACGAGACGGTCGCCTCCGTGCGGGCCGCGGGCGGGCGCGTCGCCCGCGAGCCGGTCGACACGCCGTTCGGCGGCCGCGACGCGTACGTCGCCGACCCGGAGGGGAACCTCTGGGAGGTCGTCTGGGTGCCGGCCGGCAACGAGATGCACGCGGTGCTGCTCGAGGCCGCCGGCCGCGCCGCGGACGCCGCGTCCTAGCGTCGCGTGGGCGAGCGCCCCGTCCGCGTCCGCTTCGCCCCGAGCCCGACCGGCGCGCTGCACCTCGGCGGCGCCCTGACCGCGGTCGCGAACCGCCGCTTCGCGGACGAGCACGGCGGGACGCTCGTCCTGCGGATCGACGACACGGACGCCGCGCGCGTCGACCCGGCCGCGGAGGCGTCGATCCTCGCCGACCTCGCCTGGCTCGGCGTGGGCTGGGACGAGGGGCCGATCCGCCAGTCGGAGCGCGGCGAGCGCTACCGCGCCGCGGCCGGGCGCCTGCTCGCCGCCGACGCGGCGTACCTCGAGGACGGCGCGGTCCGCTTCCGCGGCGAGCGCGATCCGACGCTCCTGCGCCCGGACGGCAGCGCGACGTACCAGCTCGCCTCCGTCGTCGACGACGTGGAGCTCGCGATCTCGCACGTGATCCGCGGCCTCGACCACCTGCCGAACCGGCCGCTGCACGAGGCGCTCGCGCGCGCGCTCGGCGCGGAGCCGCCCGCGTACCTCCACCACGGCCTGATCCTCGGGCCCGATGGGCGGAAGCTCTCGAAGCGGCACGGCGACGCGTCCGTCGCCGACCTGCGGGAGGCGGGCCTCCCGGCCGAGGCGGTCCGCGCCTACCTGGACGAGCTCGGCCTGCCGCAGGGCGACGTCCGGCTCGACCGCGCGCGGTTCGAGCGGCTGGCGATCGAGGCGATCGGCGCGCTCGCGGACGAGGAGCTCGCGGGACGGGCGGGCGCCCCGGTCGAGCTGGCGCCCGCGCTGCGCGGCGCGCGAACGCTCGTCGAGGCGCGCGCGATGGCCGAGGGGATCCTCGTCCGCCCGGCGCCCGTCGCGCCCGACGAGCGCGGCGCCCTGACCCTGCGTCGCTTCGTCGAGCTGCGCGACCCGCTGCCCGATCGTCTCGACCGCGACTCCGCGCACGCGGTCGTCCGCGAGCTGAAGGCCGTCGGCGGCGATCTGCGCGCCCTGCGCCGGGCGCTCACCGGCGCCGAGCGCGGGCCGGAGCTCTGGGCGGTCGTGCTCGCGCTGCCCCGCGAGGAGGCGCTCCACCGCGCCGCCGACGCGCTCGGCGCCTGACGCCCGAGGCTCCCGGGACGCGGGCGCCGCCGCGTCCGTCAAGATTGCGTCGTGCGCCTCTACTCGACGCTCAGCCGGCAGCTCGAGGAGCTCGCCCCGCCGCCGGGGCCGATCCGCATGTACTTCTGCGGCCCGACGGTCTACCAGCGGATCCACATCGGGAACGCGCGCCCGTTCGTGATCGCGATGTGGCTGCGCTCGTGGCTGCGCGCCCAGGGCTACGAGGCGACGCTCGCGATCAACGTCACCGACGTCAACGACAAGATCTACGACGCGGCGCGCGAGCAAGGCATCCCCTCGGCCGAGCTCGCCGCGCGCGCGACGCAGTGGTACTTCGACGACACGAGCCTGCTCGGGCTCGGGCGGCCGGACGTCGAGCCGCTCGCGACCGAGACCGTCCCGGAGATCGTCGCGCTGATCGAGGAGCTGATCGCCGGCGGGCTCGCGTACGAGGCGGGCGGCGACGTCTACTTCCGCGTCGGGCGGTTCCCCGACTACGGCTGCCTCTCCGGCCAGCGGCCCGACCAGGTCGAGGAGCAGGAGCCGAGCGCGCTGAAGGACGACCCGCGCGACTTCGCGCTCTGGAAGGGCCGCAAGGAGGGCGAGGACACGTTCTGGCCGTCGCCGTGGGGGGAAGGGCGCCCCGGCTGGCACATCGAGTGCTCAGCGATGGCGGAGAAGTTCCTCGGCCGCGAGTTCGAGATCCACGGCGGCGGGCTCGACCTCGTCTTCCCGCACCACGAGAACGAGGTCGCCCAGTCGCGCGGCGCCGGCCGGCCGTTCGCGAAGGTCTGGATGCACAACGGGATGCTCCGCTTCACGGGCGAGAAGATGTCGAAGTCGCTCGGGAACGTCGCCACGCTGCGCGACGTCGTCGGGGAGTGGGGGCGCGAGACGCTGCTGCTCTACTTCCTGACCGGCCTCTGGCGCAACCCGATCGACTTCTCGACCGAGGCGATGGAGGCGGCACGCGCGCAGGTCGCGAGCTTCCGCAACGCGTTCGTCGGAAAGGACGTCGCGCCGGCCGCGGCCCTGCCGCAGGAGCTCGTCGACGCGCTCGCCGACGACTTCAACACGCCGATCGCGCTCGCCGTCATGCACGAGTGGCGCGCGGACGGCCGGCTGGAAGCGCTGCGAGCGGCGCTCGAGCTGTTCGGGCTCGGCAGCCTCGCCGAGGAGCGCGCGGCGCCGGCCGCGATCGTCGCCCTCGCGGAGGCGCGCCGCGAGGCCCGCGCCCGGAGGGACTTCGCCGAGGCCGACCGGCTCCGGGACGAGATCGCTGCAGCCGGCTGGGACGTGCGCGACGCGCCCGACGGGTTCACGCTCGTCCCCGCCTCGTGAGCCCGCCGCGCGAGGTCGTCTACGGGCGCCAGCCCCTGCGCGAGGTGTTGCGGGCCGGGCGCCGCCAGGTGCACCAGATCCTCGCGACGGAGCGCGCGCTCCAGGGCGAGGCGTGGCTGCGCGAGGCGACGGGCGTCCGCGTCCAGGTGCGCGGCGATCGCGAGCTCGGCGAGGTCGCGGGCACCCGCGACCACCAGGGCGTCGTCGCGCTGTGCGAGCCCTACCGCTACGCGGACGCCTATGCGCTCGCCGCGGGCGAGCGCCCGCTACTCGTGTGCCTCGACGGCGTCACCGACCCGCACAACCTCGGTGCGGTCGTCCGCAGCGCCGAGGGCGCGGGCGCGACCGGGGTCGTCGTCCCCGAGCACGCGTCGGCCCGGGTCACCCCCGCGGTCTGCAAGGCGTCGGCGGGCGCGGTCGAGCATCTGCCGGTCGCCGTCGTCGTCAACCTCGCCCGCTATCTCTCCGAGATCAAGCGGGCCGACCTCTGGGTGTGGGCCGCGTCGGGGGACGCCGCGACGCCGCTCTGGCGCGCCGAGCTCGACGGCGGCGTCGCGCTCGTCCTCGGCGCGGAGGGGAAGGGGATCCGACCAGGCGTGCTGCGCGCCTGCGACGGGGCGATCTCGATCCCGCTCGCGGGTCGTGTCGAGTCGCTGAACGTCTCGGTCGCCGCGGGCGTGATCCTGTTCGAGGCGGCCCGCCAGCGAGCGAGCCGTCCGGGCTGAGCCGCGCGTGGCCGAGCCGACGCTCTACCTGGTCGACGGCTCGAACGTCGCGCACGCGGCGGGGCTCGAGGATCGCGAGGCGCTCGTCGACCTGGTCGCCAGCTGGCTCGCCCTCCGGGGCGCGCGCGGCGTCCTCGTCCTCGACGGCCACGGGCGCCACCGGACGGTCGGCCCGGTCGACGTCCGCTACGCGCCCCATGCGGACACGCTGCTCGAGCGGCTCGCCGCGGAGCACCGGGGCCGGGAGGTCGTCGCCGTCGTCTCCTCCGACCGGACGCTGATCGCGGCCACGGGGCTCGACGTGCAGCACCGCCCGGCGGCCGCCTTCGCGGCCGAGCTGCGTCCGCCCCAGGGCCGCGGCGGCGAGGGGCGCGACGCCGGGCCGGCAGCGAGGACACGCCTCGAGGACGGCCTGCCCGCCGACCTCCGCGAGCGGCTCGAGCGGCTGCGCCGCGGCGGCTGACGTCTGCGCGAACGCCCCGATCCCCTCCCCGATCCTGCGTATCAGGCCTCCCGGACGTAGGGGACTTGCGGGTCCCCGGGAATCGCGATAGCCTGAGCACCCTCAACCTCAACGTGAGGCTGGGCGCGGTGCTGGCGGGCCGCGACCGACGACGATGCGGTTTACCGTGATTTGCAGGGAGGATTAGTGGCCCGACAGCCCCTCACCGCGACCCAGCTCCAGGATAAGGCTCAACGTGAAGTTGAGGACATGCGCCTCGTCCTGAAGGCTCGGAACGGCGATTCGCGTGCGATGGACACGCTGATCCGCAAGTACCACGGCTTTGTGCGGCTCAAGGCGAGCTCGTACTTCCTCGCCGGCGGCGACTCCGACGACCTGATCCAGGAGGGGCTCGTCGGCCTCTACAAGGCGGTGCGCGACTTCCGCTCCGATAAGGAGACGTCGTTCCGCAGCTTCGCCGAGCTCTGCATCACGCGGCAGATCATCACCGCGATCAAGACGGCGACCCGCTACAAGCACGCCGCCCTGAACTCGTACGTCTCGTTCAGCCAGTCCCCCGCGGGGCAGGAGGACGGCGACGTCACCGTCGGCGACGCCCTGCCGGGCCCCGGGGTGAACGACCCCGCGATCTGCGTGATCTCGACCGAGGAGCTCCAGAGCCTCGTCTTCTGCCTCGGCACGGGCCTCTCGCCGCTCGAGTCGAGCTCGCTCCGCCTCTACCTCGAGGGGCTCTCCTACGAGGAGATGGCCGAGGAGCTCGAGGTCGACACGAAGACGATCGACAACGCCCTGCAGCGCGTGAAGCGCAAGGTCCTGCAGCACCAGAAGGCGCGCGCGGTCGTCGACTGACGCCCGCGCCGACCGCATCGTCCCGACGGCCCGGCCTCGCCCGGGCCGTCGTCGTTCCGGGGCCGTGTCGACGCTGGCGCCCGGCGGCCCGGCGCTACCATCCGGGCTCGGGCCGGAGTAGCTCAGCTGGTAGAGCAAGCGCCTTGTAAGCGCGAGGTCCCGGGTTCGAGTCCCGGCTCCGGCTCCTCCGCTCCTCGCTCAGACCCGCCGCGAGGCGCCGTGCGCGATCGCCTCCCGGACGAGCTCCGCGAGCGCAGCCGCGGGGATCGGGTCGCCGGGCGCGAGCTCGAGCAGCCGCGTCGTCGTCCCGTCCCCGGTGAGGATGCCCTGCGGGTCGGGCAGGGCAACGCCGCGCTCGAAGTAGACGCGCACGTCGCGCTCGCGCGAACACGCCGACGAGGTGGCCGGCCACCTCGTCCCGCAGGCCGACGCCGTGCCAGCCGGGCCAGACCCGTCGCTCCAGCCCGCCGCCGGCCGCGTCGAGGAGGTCGACGAGCGCGCGGGCGAGCGCCGCCACGTCGGCGTCGTGGCCGGCGAGGAGCTCCTCGAGCGTCACGGCCGGGAGCATCGCACGTGGCGGGGTCAGACCGTCGCGGCGGTAGGCCCGGGCGCCGGGTCGGGCTCGAGCGGGACGCGGCCCGCGCAGGCGGTGGGGTCGGGCACGAGCCGCGGCACCTCCGCGAGCAGCGCCACCGCGCGGCTCCCGACCGCGCTGGCGGGGGTCGCCCGCACGTTCGCGTGCCACGGGCCGCGGACGCAGATCGTGGCGGTCACGCGGCCGACGGCTCCCGGCGCGACCCGGGCGACGAGCGGTCGACCGCGGTCGGGGACGATCTCGAGCTCGACCGCGCGCTCGCCGGGAGGAGCCTGGACGTCGAGCACGAGCCGGGCGGCGAGGACGGGGCCGCCGTCCGTCGGCCAGACCGTGAGGTCTGCGAGCGGCGAGAGCCAGCCGTCCCGGGCGCGGCCCGTCAGCTGGAGCGCGAGCCGCGGCGGCTCCGGGCCGGTGGGAAGCCAGAGCGTCTGGGCCTCGGAGGCGGCGACGGGCCGTGCGCCGGCGAGGACGACCGTCGTCGCGCGATCCTCGACGACGAGCGGGCCGTCGACGACGCGGCCGCGCATCGAGAGCGACCCGTCGGCGTCGACGACCACCCCGTCGGCCGCGTACGGGTCGAATGGGAGCGCGTCGGGGAGCAGCAGCGCCCGGTCGACCCGTCGGTTCCAGAACAGGAGCTCGTGCGCGTCGGCCGGGTCGCCGCCCGGCGTCCACAGCAGCGTCACCGGCTCCCGCGCGGCCGCGTCGACCCAGGACGGATCGAGCGGCAGCCCGTCGCGGACGCGAGCCGCGTTCACGGCGTCGTAGGCGATCGCGGCGCCCGAGGCGGCGAGACAGACGACGAGCGAGCTGGCGAGCGCGAGCGGCGCGGCGGTGCGGCGGAGGGCGCCCGCTGCGGCGACGAGCGACAGGACGGCCGCCGCGGCGGCGACGAGCAGCGCGGCGTCGCCGCTCGTGCCGGCGATCCGCTCGAGCTCCGCGAACGCGCGGAGCACCGGCGAGTCGGCCTTCCCCTGGGCGGCCGCGAGCCCGGAGAGCGGCACGAGTGCGGAGACGGCGAGCAGCCCCGCGGCGAGGAGGCCCACGGCGAGCCGGCCCGGCGCCTCCCGACCGAGCCAGAGGCAGAAGGCGATCGCGAGCAGCGGCACGAGCGGGAAGACGTAGCGCTCGTGGACGTGCCCGGTCAGCGAGGACGAGACGAGCCCGGCCTGCACCAGCGTGCCGAGGCCGAACGTGATCGCGGCGGCGCCGAAGGCGGCCTCTCCTCGCCCGGCCGGTCGGGCGAGCGCGAGCCAGGCGCCGACGAGGGCGCCCGGGACGATCGCCCAGCCGGCGGCGTACGCGAGGACGAGGGCGTTCGTCGCGCTCCAGCGCGCCGCGCCGAGGGGCTCGAGGCCGACGGAGAGGGCCCCGGAGTAGGGTCCGAGGCGACCCGACACGAGCAGCGCGGCACCGAGCGCGACCGGCAGCCCGACGAGCGCCAGGACGAGGCCCTGCTCGCGCAGGGCCGCGCGGAGCCGGCGCTCTCGCAGGCCGGTCGCGAGGAGCGCGGCGAGGAATGCGATCGGGACGAGCGCGAGCTGGGCACGCGCGAGGAGCGCGAGCGCCGCGAGGGCCACGAAGGCGAGCTGGTAGCGGCGGCGCGGGTCGACGATCGACGCGACGCCCGCCCACAGCGCGCCGAGCAGGAGCGGGTAGGCGAACGGCTCCGCGACGATCCACGACGAGAGCAGCAGGTCGGGGACGGCGACCGCGAGCGCGGCGACGGCGACCGACGGCCAGGCCCCGACGCCTGCGCGGCGTGCCAGCAGGAACGCCGGGACGGCGGCGAGCGCCATCGCGACCGCGCCGAGCGACTGGATCAGCCTGAACGCGGCCTCCACGTCGTCGAGCAGCCAAGCAGGCGCGGTCAGGATCGGGTGCAGCAGCGAGGGGAACGACGTCCGCGTGCCGCGCACGAGCGGCTCGCCGGACTCGACCAGCGAGCGGCCGAGCTCGGAGTAGAGGTACTCGTCGGGGAAGTAGACCGGCGTCGTCCGGGCCCAGCTCGCGACCACGCGGACGAACGCGGTCAGCGCGACGACGAGGGCGAGCGCCCGAGGCGGGTCGAGCGCGACGAGGGACGCCCGCCAGGCACGGGCCCGCACGTCCGGCGTGGGCGCCGCGATGGACACGCCCGGGTGATCGGCACCCGCCGAGGGCCGCTTGACCCGGTCGACCGTCGTCGCCGGCGGCCGGGGCGGCCCGACCGTCGGGCTCGTCCCGATCGGACACGTCTCGACGGGACATGTCCTCGCCGCGGACGCCCGCCCTTGGGTGGGGGGTCCACGTGCCGCCGGCATCGAGCCTATCGCGGGTCTACGCGCGTGTCCGTCGCGCGACCGTGCCGGGTGCGTGACGATCGCTCCACACGGCTGCGGGCTACGGGGGCTCGTGCATCGGCCGCGGCTCCTCCACTGATCCCGGGGAGCCACGCCGTTCGAGGGGCGCGGTCACCGGCTCGCCGACGCGCCCTGGCCGACACCGGGGTGGCCCCGGCGCTCGGCGTGGCCCGACCCCGCACCGGGCTCGCTGTGACGTCGGCCGGAGGACGACGCCGGGGCCCCGGGCCGGGGCCTGGCCGCCGTGCCACGTCGGCCCGGGGCGGCATCGGCCGCCACGGCCGGCGCGGGCTCGGACGCCGCACGGCACGGGAGGTCGACGGGGGACGCGGCTCGAGGCGCCCGACCGGCCCCGGGAACGACGACGGGCCGGCCGGCGGAGGAGCGCGCTCCCCTGCCGGCCGGCCCGTCGGTTCCGATCTAGCCGCTCGTCGACGCGACGACGTAGGCGGCGACGTCCTTGATCTGCTGCTCGGTCAGCGCGCCGCTCGCCCCGAACGCGGGCATCGGGCCGGCGCCGTTCGTCACGAACTGGATCACGGTCGCCTCGTCCGGCTTGGCGTCGTCGAGGTTCGGCCCGACCTGGCCGCTGGCCCCGGCGGCCGCGAGGGTGTGGCAACCGGCGCAGCCGGCGCTCGTGAAGATCGCCTCGCCGGCGGCCGCGTCACCACCGCCACCCTCGGCGGGTGCGGGCTCCGCGGGTGCGGGCTCGGCCGGTGCGGGCTCCGCGGGTGCGGGCTCGGCCGGTGCGGGCTCCGCGGGTGCGGGCTCCGCGGGTGCGGGCTCGGCCGGGGCGGGAGCCGGGGAAGTCGAGTCGTCGTCGCCGCCGCACGCAGCCGAGATCGCCCCCACCCCCACCACGAGACCGACGAACAAGGTCATCAGTGCCCGACGACGCACGTGCTTCCCTCCTCCTGTTGGTGTGGTCTCCCACGTACCTGTACGACGGAACGACCGTAGCGGATTGCACCCACGTGCCGCCATGCCCGGTTCTGCGTAGGGGCAGCCACTCCTCGCTGCTCGTCGACGCGCGCGACCTGGGAGAATCCGCGCGTGCGCACGACCGGGAGCGAGATCGTCGTCGGCATCGTGGCGAACCCCGCCTCGGGGCGCGACGTGCGCCGGCTCGTCTCGGGCGCCTCCGTCTTCGACAACGCGGAGAAGGGGGCGATGGTCTACCGGGCCCTCGCCGGGCTCGGCGCCGCGGGCGTCGGGCACGCGCTCGTGATGCCCGCGCCGGGCGGCGTCTCGGAGTCGCTCGCCCGCCAGCTGCGGGCGCGCGCCGCCACGCCGGCCGGCGGGCCCTTCCCCGAGCTCGAGACGCTCCCGCTCGAGCTCGCGCACGACGCGCGCGACACGGTCCGGGCGGTCGAGCTGATGCGCGAGCGGGGCGTCGGCGCGATCGTCGTGCTCGGCGGCGACGGCACGCACCGCGCCGTCGCGGCGGCCTCGGGCGACGTGCCCCTCTGCGCGCTCTCGACCGGGACCAACAACGCCTTCCCCGAGCTGCGCGAGGCGACCGTCGCCGGGCTCGCGGCCGGGCTCGTCGCCTCCGGCCGCCTCGGCCCCCAGACCGTGCGGCGCGAGAAGGCGCTCGCGATCGCGCTCGACGGCACGCCCGTCGACCTCGCCCTGGTCGACGTCGCCACGAGCGGCGAGCGCTGGGTCGGCGCGCGCGCCGTCTGGCGGCCCGAGACCGCGCGGGAGCTCGTCGTCGCGCGCGCGAGCGCGGCCGCGATCGGGCTGTCGGCGATCGCCGGCCTGATCGAGCCGGTCTCGGCGCGCGACCCGCACAGGCTCCACCTGCGGCTCGGGCCCGCGGGCGCGTCGTGGCGCACCGTGCACGTGCCGCTCGCACCCGGTCTCGTCGTCGAGGTGGGGATCGAGGAGGTGCGCCGCGTGGAACGCGGCGTCCCGCTCGAGCTGGCGCCGCTGCGGGGCTCGATCGCGCTCGACGGCGAGCGCGAGCTCGAGGTCGGCCCGGACGACCACGTGACCGTGACCGTCGGCGACGGGCCCGTGACGATCGACGTCGAGGCCGCGATGACCGAGGCCGCGATGCGCGGGCTGCTCGTGACCGAGGGCCCATCCGGACGTTGACGACCAGGGAGGAGGACGCGATGACGCAGGCGACCGTGGGCGGGGGGAGCTCACGCGCGAGGGCTTCTCGACGCCTACCGCGTGATGCGCACGATCCGCGAGTTCGAGGAGCGGCTGCACATCGAGTGCGCGACCGGGGACATCCCCGGCTTCGTGCACCTGTACGCGGGCGAGGAGGCGATCGCGGCCGGCGTCTGCGCGCACCTGCGCCAGGACGACTGGATCGGGTCGACGCACCGCGGCCACGGCCACGCGATCGCGAAGGGCTGCGACGTCGTCGCGATGATGAAGGAGCTGTACGCGAAGCGCGATGGGCTCTGCGGCGGCAAGGGCGGCTCGATGCACGTCGCCGACTTCGACGTCGGGATGCTCGGCGCGAACGGCATCGTGGGCGGCTCGCCGCCGATGGTCTGCGGCGTCGGCCTGTCGGCGAAGGTGCGCGGCACCGACCAGGTCGGCGTCGCCTTCACCGGCGACGGCGGCTCGAACGAGGGCGCGTTCCTCGAGAGCCTCAACCTCGCCGCGGTGTGGGGCCTGCCCTGCGTCTTCGTCGTCGAGAACAACGGCTACGCGGAGTCGACCTCGTCGCTCTTCCACCAGAGCGGGATCGACGTCGCGAAGCGCGCCGACGGCTTCGGCGTCGCCGGCGTGACCGTCGACGGGCACGACTTCTTCGCGGTCTGGGAGGCCGCGGGCGAGGCGATCCGCCGGGCGCGCGCCGGCGCCGGCCCGTCGCTGGTCGAGTGCAAGGTGGTGCGCTACTACGGGCACTTCGAGGGCGACGCGCAGACCTACCGCGCGCCGGGCGAGGCCGAGCAGGCACGCGAGGATCGCGACTGCCTCGCCCACTTCCGGGCCCGCGTGCTCGGCAGCGAGCTGCTCGAGGAGGCCGACCTCGCGGCGATCGACGAGGACGTGCTCGCGCTCGTCGAGCGCGCCGTCGTCGAGGCGCGCAGCGCGCCCGACCCCGAGCCGGCCGACCTGCTCACCGACGTCTACGTGAGGTACTAGCGATGCCGCGTGTCATCACGATGCAGCAGGCCATCAACGAGGCGCTCCTCCAGGAGATGGAGCGCGACCCGACCGTCGTCGTCTTCGGCGAGGACGTCGTCGGCGGCTCCGGCGCACCCGGCGAGGACGACGCGTGGGGCGGCCCGCTCGGCGTCACCAAGGGCATCCACGGGCGGTTCCCCGACCGGATCCTCGACGCGCCGCTCTCCGAGATCGCGTTCATTGGCGCGGCCGTCGGCGCTGCCGCGTCGGGCTGCCGCCCGGTCGCCGAGCTGATGTTCGTCGACTTCATGGGCGTCTGCTTCGACCAGCTCCTGAACCAGGCGGCGAAGCTCCGCTACATGTTCGGCGGCAAGCCGCGGACGCCGCTCGTGATCCGGACGATGTACGGGGCCGGCTTCCGCGCCGCGGCGCAGCACTCGCAGGTCCTCTACTCGATGTTCACCCACGTGCCGGGGCTGAAGGTCGTCGTCCCGGCGACGCCGTACGACGCGAAGGGCCTGCTGATCCAGGCCATCCGGGACGACGACCCGGTGATCTTCTTCGAGAACAAGGTCCAGTACACGGACGAGGGCGACGTGCCCGAGGAGCCGTACGTCGTGCCGTTCGGCGAGGCGCGCTTCGTCCGCGAGGGCTCCGACGTGACGATCGTCGCGCTCGGCCGCATGGTCACGTTCGCCGAGCAGGCCGCCGAGGCGCTCGCCGGGGACGGGATCGACTGCGAGGTGATCGACCCGCGCACGATCTCGCCGCTCGACGAGGAGTCGATCTACGAGAGCGTCGAGAACACGGGGCGCCTCGTCGTCGTCGACGAGTCGAACCCGCGCTGCTCGCTCGCCGCGGACATCGTCTCGCTCGTCTCGCAGAACCGCTTCGACGCGCTGAAGGCGGCTCCCCGGGCGGTGACGGCGCCGCACACGCCGGTCCCGTTCGCGCCCGTGCTCGAGGACGCGTACATCCCGAGCGTCGACAGGATCGCGGCCGCCGTGCGCGACGTGGTCGAGGCGGAGTCGCGCGCATGAGCGTGACGAAGCTCGGCATGCCGAAGTGGGGCATGTCCATGAGCGAGGGGAAGCTCGTCGCCTGGCTCGTCGAGGAGGGTGCCGAGCTCACCCAGGGCATGGAGATCGCCGAGGTCGAGACCGAGAAGATCAACGGCCTCGTCGAGTCGCCCGCCGCCGGCGTCCTGCGGCGGCGCGTCGCCCAGGTCGGCGAGGAGCTGCCGGTCGGGGCGCTGCTCGGCGTGATCGCGGACGCGTCCGTGCCCGATGCCGAGATCGACGCGTTCGTCGAGGAGTTCCAGGCGTCCTTCGTCCCGGGCGGGTCCGACGACGACGAGGCGGGCGCGACGACGACCGTCGAGGCGGGCGGCCGGACGTTCCGGACGACGCGGATGGGCTCGGGCGACGAGACCGTCGTGCTCGTCCACGGGTTCGGCGGCGACCTGACGACGTGGCTGTTCACGCAGGCCGCGCTCGCCGAGAGCCGGACGGCGATCACGCTCGACCTGCCCGGCCACGGCGGCTCCTCGAAGGACGTCGGCGACGGCTCGCTCGCGACCCTCGCCGCCGCGCTCGGCGACGCGCTCGACGCACTCGAGGTCGAGCGGGCGCACCTCGTCGGCCACTCGCTCGGCGGCGCCGTCGCGGTCGAGCTCGCGCGCACGCAGCCGGCCCGCGTCGCCTCGCTCGTCCTGATCGCGAGCGCGGGCCTCGGTCCCGAGATCAACGGCGAGTACGTCGAGGGGTTCCTCGCGGCCGAGAGCCGCAACCAGATCAAGCCGGTCCTGCAGCTGCTGTTCGCCGACCCGGCCGTCGTCACCCGCCAGCTCTGCGAGGACGTGCTGAAGGTGAAGCGGATCGACGGCGTCCAGGGGGCCCTGCGGGCGATCGCCGACCAGGTGTTCCCCGGCGGCAGGCAGGCGATCGACCTCGCCGGCGCGCTCGCCGAGCTCGACGTGCCGGTGCTCGCGATCTGGGGCGACGCCGACCGGATCGTCCCGCCCGCCCACGCCACCGCGCTCCCGGCTCGAGCCCGCGTCGAGGTGCTCCCCGGCGCCGGCCACTCGCCGATGCTGGAGGCGGCCGGCGACGTGAACCGGATCATCCTCGAGTTCCTCGGCTGACTCGCTCGGTGACAGGCGACGGGGGAGGAGCTCGCGGCTCTTCCCCCGTCGCCCTGCGCACGCGAACGGGCATGCGGAGGGGAGCCGTTCGCTGCGTGCAGACGGGGGCCGCTGGCGGCAGGCTGCCCGCGGCCGGGCCGCTCAGGTGGCAGCCTCGAAGGCTGCGCCGGCGTCGAGCATCGCCCTCACGAGCTCGCGCTTCGGCACGAGCGGCGTCCGGTAGGCGGCGCGGCTGTGCGTCAGCCGCAGCGCGATCATCGCCTCGGCGAGCTTGTACGTGAGCGGCCCCGGATTCACGACGGGGACGGGCAGGCGCTCGGCCAGCCAGGCCGCCGCCTGGTGCATCGTCGTCGAGCCGAGGCAGATCACGTGCGCGCCGTCCTCGACGCAGCGCTCGGCCTCTGCGAGCAGCCGGGGGAAGACGACCTCCTCCTTGCCCCCGAGTAGGTTGCGGAGGTCGGGCGGCATGCCGATCGAGCGGATCGAGGCGCAGCGGTCGGCGAGGCCGTAGGCCTGCAGGCTCTTCTCGTAGATCCCGTGCCACGGCTCCCACTGTGTGAGCACGGAGAAGCGGTGGCCGAGCAGGAGCGCGGTCAGGTAGGAGGCGCGCGCCGGGCCGATCACCGGGATGTCGAGCACCGAGCGCAGCGCGTCGAGGCCCGAGTCGGTCATCGTGTCGATCACGACGGCGTCATATCCCTCGTCCTGTGCGGTCGCGGCAGCCTCGAAGCAGCCGAGGTCGCCGAGCAGCCAGTCGTGGTAGCTGTCGCCCCACGCCGGGCCCGCCTTGATCGGCCGGTAGTCGACGTCGAGCTCTGGGTCGAGCCTGACCGACTCGCGCTGCGCGGCGCGGTTGGCGACGCCCACCTCGTCGAGCTGGGGGATCGGGACGACGACGAGCACCCTGGACATGAGCCCTCCTCGCTCTCGCGTGTCCGGTGGACGCTACCGCCCCAGCCGCGGCGGGTGCGGTCGCGTCCCGATCGTCCGCTCAAGGGCGCATCCCGTAGTGCCGATGAATCAGGCGTGACATCCCCAATGGCCCCGCAGGGTGGGCCGTCGGCGTCTCGCGGGCAGGCGGACGTGTTCGAGGCGATCCTCAACGCATCCCAGTCCGCGATCGCGTGGTGCACCCCCGAGGGCGTGCTCACGGGATGGAGCCCGGCTGCCGAGCGTGCGCTCGGGTGGCCCGAGGAGGTCGTGCTCGGCGGCACCCTCCCGTTCGTCGCGCCCGACGCGCTCCCGACCGCCGTCGACTTCGTCGCCGAGGTCGCCGCCGGGGCCGAGCGTCGCACGCTGCGCCTGCCCGCGCGGCGAGCCGACGGCGGCGGCGCGATCGTCGACGTCTCGGCGGTGCCGCTGCCGGACGGGGCGGGCGTCGTCCTCTCGTGCGCGGTCACGCGCCAGTCCGAGGACGAGCGCCGCCTGCGCCTGCTCGTCAGCCGCACGCCCGTCGGCCTGTTCCAGACCGACCGGCTCGGCCGCTGCACCTTCGTCAACGAGCGCTGGTGCGAGATCTCCGGCATGACGATGGACGAGGCGATCGGCGAGGGCTGGGCCAAGAACGTCCACCCGGACGATCGCCACGAGGTGTTCCTCGAGTGGATGACCGCCGCCGCGTCCGAGCGCGAGTTCAGCCGCGAGTACCGCTACGCGACGCCGGACGGGCGGACGACGTGGGTGTTCGGCTCGGCGTCGCCGCTGTTCGACGAGGACGGCGAGCTGCGCGGCTACCTCGGCTCGCTCTCGGACATCACCGAGCAGAAGGCGCTGCGCGAGGACAACGAGCGCGTCGCCGCGCTCGTGATGACGCTGATCGAGAGCCTCAACTCCGGCGTGCTCGTCGAGGACGAGGCGCGCCAGGTGCAGTTCGTCAACCAGGTGATCTGCAACGACTTCGGCCTCGGCGCGGAGCGGGAGGCGCTCGTCCGGATGGACGGGAACGACGTGCTGCGCCTGATGACGCCGCTGCTGGAGGACGGCGAGCGGTTCGTCGAGCTGATCGAGCGCCACGCGGAGTCGTGGGAGCACCTGCGCGGCGAGGAGCTGCGCTTCGTCGACGGGCGCGTCTTCGAGCTCGACCACGTGCCCTTCCTCGTCGGCAACGCCGGCGGCCATCTCTGGCACTACCGCGACATCACCGAGCGCAAGCGGATCGAGCTGGAGCTCGCCGCCCAGAACGAGCAGCTGCGCGAGCTCGACAAGCTGAAGGACGAGTTCGTCGCGATGGTGACGCACGAGCTGCGCTCGCCGGTGACCTCCGTGCTCGGCTACCTCGACCTCGTGCTCGAGGACGAGGAGCTCGGCGACGAGCAGCGCCACTTCGTCGGGGTCGCACGGCGCAACGCGCAGCGGCTGCTGCGCCTCGTCGGCGACCTGCTCTTCATCGCGCGCGTCCAGGCCGGCAAGTTCTCGCTCGAGCCGGAGCGGATGGACCTCGCGCAGGTGATCTCCGAGTGCGTCGAGAGCCAGCGCCCGCGCGCCGAGTCGAAGTGCGTCTCGGTGCTGCTCGACGCGCCCGCGTCGCTGCCGCTCGTCGGGGATCCCGCACGGCTCTCGCAGCTCGCGGACAACCTCGTCTCGAACGCGATCAAGTTCACGCTCGAGGGCGGCGACGTCCGCGTCCGGCTGAGCGAGGAGGCAGGCACGGTGCGGCTCGAGGTGGCCGACTCCGGCATCGGCATCCCGGCCGCCGAGCAGGAGAAGCTGTTCCAGCGATTCTTCCGGGCCTCGACGGCGACGAGCCAGCGGATCCAGGGCACGGGGCTCGGCCTGACGATCACCAAGACGATCGCCGAGGGGCACGGGGGAACGATCTCGTTCACGAGCGAGGTCGGAGTCGGGACCACCTTCGTGGTGGAGCTGCCGCTCGTCCCGGCCGTCCAGGAGGACGGCCGCCGCGAGCTGGCGGCGTAGGAGCCGCTGCCGCGGGCGCTATCGTCGCCCGCGTGAGGGAGGCGCGGCTTCCGGTCGACCGCCTGCGGGATGGAGCAGGGCCGGTCGAGGTGCGGCGGCTCGAGCTGATGGGGCTCGGGCCGGCCGCGCCCGTGCGCGAGCCGCACCGGCACGACTACCACGAGCTGGTCTGGATCGAGCGGGGCCGCGGCACGCACCTGCTCGACGGCGAGGAGGTCGCGTTCGGCGCGGGCTCGCTGACCCTGATCGGGCGCGGCCAGGTGCACGTCCTGCTCGAGGCGGAGGACGCGGTCGGCGCGGTCGTCCGCGTCCTCGACGAGCTGCTCGTCGGCGCGCCCGGCTGGCTGCTCGCGGGGTGCGGCGGCACGGCCGTCGTCGTCCCGGCCGGCGAGCGCGCGAGGCTCGGCGCCGCGATCGACGCGATCGCCGCCGAGACGGCGCGCCCGCCGGACGCGCGCAGCTCCGACCTCCTCCGCCACCTGCTCGCGGTCGTCCTGCTCTGGGTCGAGCGCTGGTACGACGAGGCGCGGACGGAGCGGCGCGACGCCCGCGACGCCGAGGTCGAGCTGCACCGGCGCTTCGCCGCGGTGCTGGAGCAGGACTGGGCGCGCCACCACGACGCGGCCCACTACGCGGAGCGGCTCGGCGTGCCGCAGGCGGCGCTCTCGCGCGCGCTCGTGCGCGCGACGGGCCGCTCGACGAAGGAGCTCGTGCTCGACCGCGTGCTGCTCGAGGCGGCACGCCTCGTCCGCTTCACCGACCTGACCGTCCAGCAGGTCGCGCAGCGCACCGGCTACCGCGACGCGTTCGCCCTCTCGCGCGCGTTCAAGCGCCGCTTCGGCGAGTCACCGGTCGCCTACCGGGCGCGAGCGCGCGGGAATGCCATGCACGCGTGATGTCCTGCCATTCCCCCCGGGCGCCCGGCGGGCGATCCTGGGGACATGACCTCCCTCGCACCCACCACCCCCTCGGCCGCCCCGCTCTCGAGCGCGACGCGTCTCGGCCCGGCCCATCTCGTCGTCACCGACCTCGGCCGCTCGCTCGCCTTCTACGAGGGCTCGCTCGGCCTCGCCGTCCACCGCCGCGAGCCCGGCGCCGCCGCGCTCGGCGCGGGCGGGGACGACCTGCTCGTGCTCGAGGAGCTGCCAGGCGCGCGCCGCGCCGGCCGCCACGCGGGCCTCTACCACGTCGCACTGCTCCAGCCGTCGCGGCTCGAGCTCGCGCGCGCCGCGCAGCGCCTCGCGGTCACGCGGACCCCGATCGACGGCGCGTCCGACCACGGCATCTCCGAGGCGATCTACCTGCCTGACCCCGACGGGAACGGGATCGAGCTCGCGGCCGACCGCGAGCGCGCGCGCTGGCCGGAGCTCTCGCAGACGGTCGCCGCCTACCGGCCGCAGCCGCTCGACACCCAGGGGCTGCTCGCGCTCGTCGCCGACCAGCCGGTCGAGGAGCGCGCCGACGCGGGCCTCGTCGTCGGCCACGTCCACCTGCACGTGTCCGTGCTCGATCGCGACGTCGCCTTCTACACGGACGTGATCGGCTTCGACGTGATGATGCGCGTGTCGGGCGCCGCGTTCGTCTCGGCCGGCGGCTACCACCACCACGCCGGCCTGAACACGTGGCGCGGTGAGGGCGTCCCGGGCGTTCCCGCCGGGACGATCGGCCTGCGCCACTGGACGCTTCGCCTCGTGCCGGAGGACGTCGAGGCCGTCCTCGCCCGCGCCGCTGCGGCGGGCGCCCCGGTCGAGCAGGCCGCGGACGGCCCGCTGCTGCGCGACCCGGCCGGGAACGCCGTCGTCCTCGCGCCGCTCGCGAGCTGACCCGCCCGTTCGACCAGGCCCGGCGGGCCGCCGCGCCGTCCGCGCGGACGGCCCGACTGGGCCTCGGCCCTGCCCGCCACCCCGGTCGGATCGCGGTGGCGAGTCGGGCATCGCGCGCGTGAAGTGAGAGCATGCACATCACCCCTGCTCCAACTCGCCCTGCCCGGCGACGGCTGCTCGTCGCGCTGATCGCGGCGGCTCTCGCCGCGGCCGCCCTCCCGACGCTCGCGTCGGCGACCACCGACCTCCGCCTGCTCGGCTACTGGCCGCTGAACGAGGGCACCGGCCAGGTCGCCCGCGACTGGTCGGGCAACCGCAACCACGGCCAGCTCGGCTCGACGGCCGCGGCCGACGAGAACGACCCGACCTGGATCCGCGGCGTCTTCGGCCGCGCGCTCCGCTTCGCGGGCGGCGACTTCGTCACCGTCCCCGACTCGCCCGTGCTCGAGCCGGCGAAGGTCACCGTCACCGCGTTCGTGCGCGGCGAGGGCTCGCCCGGCCTGTTCCGCTACATCGTCTCGAAGGGCGCGCTCGGCTGCACCACCGGCTCGTACGGCCTCTACACCGGCTTCGGCGGCGGCCTCGCGTTCTACGTCTCGAACGGCGACCGCTTCGTCGTCTCGCCCGAGCTCGACGAGTCGATCTGGGACGGGCGCTGGCACTTCGTCGGCGGCACGTACAACGGGTCGACCGTCCGGCTGTTCGTCGACGGCCGGCAGATCGGCACCGGCTCGCCCGCGGACTTCGGCATCGGCTACGGCCTGCCCACGAGCGACGTCGCGGAGATCGGCGGCTACGCCGGCTGCGACCTCACCTTCCGCGGCGACGTGGACGAGGTGACGATCTGGAACCGGGCGCTGCCGCTGGGCTCCTAGCCCGGCTGCACGACCCACGCGCGGCGACGGGCCGCGTCGGTCGGACGGGAGATCGTCCGGCCGGCGCGGCCCGTCGTGCGTCCGACCCTCCGGGCCGACGCGTCCCTAGCGCGCGTGCTCGGCGATCGCGGCCGCGGTCTCGGACGGCCGCTCCCACGGGATGATGTGCGCCGTGTCCGGCAGCTCGACGACGCGCGAGCCCGCGACGAGCGCCGCGTTGTCCCGGTTCAGCGCCGGAGGCGACACGGCGTCGCGCTCCCCGCACAGGAACAGGGTCGGCGCCTCGATCCGCGCCAGCTCGCCCGTGATCGCCATCGTCGCGAGCGCGCGGCACTGGGCGGCGTAGCCGACCGGATCGGCTGCCTCGAGCAGGGACACGAACGCGGCGAGCTCCGCCGGGCGCGCCTCGCGGAAGGACGGCGCGAGCCCGTTCGTGGCCACCGTCGTCGCGACCGCCGCCATGCCCTCCGACTCCACGGTCTCGGCCCGGGCGCGCATGCCGTCGCGTCCCGCCTCCGGCAGCTCGACGGGCGCGCCGATCGCGATCAGGGAGGCGACCCGCTCCGGGCGCCGCGCCGCCTCGAGCAGGACGATCGAGCCGCCCATCGAGTGGCCGGCGAGCGCGACGGGACCGAGGTCGAGCGCCACGAGCAGACCGTCGAGGTCGTCCGCGAGCTGCTCGATCGTGTACGGGCCCGACGTCGTCTCGCTCCGCCCCGAGCCGCGCAGGTCGGGCAGGACGACGTGGAAGGAGGCGGCCAGCTCGTCCAGCACCTTGCCGAACGCGCCCCGGCCGGTGCCACCGAGCCCGTGGACGAGGACGAGCGGGGGCCCCGCCCCGAGCTCCTCGACGTGCAGGCGCGCACCGTTCACGGTCAGGTCGGTCATCGTCCTCCCCTGGTCGTCGGCGCGGGGCGGCCCGCCGGCCGCCCCGCGCACGCGTCTCTCCTAGTGCTGCACCTCGGCCGCCGTCGGCATCGTCGGCGGCATCGCCTTCGCCTTCTGGATCTTCTCGATGTCCATCTCGAAGTCCGGGATCGGCGTCAGCTCCTGCGGCAGGCCGAGCGTGTTCACCATCACCCGGCCGTTCGCCATCACGAGCGAGAGCCTCGACCGATCCTGCAGGATCGTGATGTCGTCGAGCGGGTCGCCGTCGACGACGAGGACGTCGGCGCACTTGCCGACCTCGATCGTCCCGCACTCGTGGTCGAGCCGGAGCAGCTCCGAGCCGTGCTTCGTGGCGGCGACGATCGCCTCCATCGGCGAGAAGCCCATGTCCGTGACGAAGAGCTCGATGTCCTTCGCGTACTCGCCGTGGGGGCACCAGACGAAGCCGTAGTCGCCGCCCGGCACGACGCGGACGCCGGCCCGGCGCAGCTTGTCCATCGCCTCGCAGCCGCGCTCCCACTCGTCCTGGTACTCGGTCGCGGCCATCAGCTCCGGCGGGATGCCGCAGGCGACGCCGCGGTTGAGGATGCCCCAGTGGTAGCCGAGCCCGGGGACGACGAAGATGTCGTCGCGGCGCTCGGCGATCATCGCGACCGCCTCGTCGTCGGCGTACGTCGCGTGCTCGAGCACGTCGACGCCCGCCTCGACGCAGAGCTTCACGCCGTCGTTGCCGCGGACGTGCGCCGCGAGCTGGCGGTTCCGCTTGTGCGCCTCCTCGACGGCGACCTGGATCTCCTCGAAGGAGTACATCGTCTCCTCCGGCGGCGTGTTCGGCCGCAGCAGGCCCTCGCCCGTCACGTACATCTTGATGACGTCGCAGCCCTCCTTGATGTTCTGGCGCACGGCGCGTCGGACCTCGTCGACGCCGTCGGCGAAGAGCGAGAGCCCGTCCATCCCGAGCTTCCAGAAGGAGGGGTTCCAGTCGAGCATCCCGGACGTCGCGCAGATGTCGCGCCCGGAGGCCGCCATGCGCGGGCCGGGGATGATCCCCTGCTTGACCATGTCGCGGATCGTCACGTCGATCCGGTGCAGGGCGCCCGCGCTCGCGACGCCCGTGTAGCCGCAGCGGAGCGCGAGCTCCGCGTTCTTCACCGCGTAGACCGTGGTGCGCTCCGCGGGGAGGTCGAGGTCGAGGTCCTGGAGCTGCCGAACGCCCCAGAACGAGATGTGGAAGTGGCCCTCGATCAGGCCCGGCATGAGCGTACGGCCGCCGAGGTCGACGACGCGCTGGTTGCCGTTCGGGCTCTCGCCGAAGTCGGCGGTGCGCCCGACGGTGTCGATCAGGTTGCCGACCACCTTCACGGCGGCGTTCTCGACGGGCTCGCCGCCGTGGCCGTCGATCAGCCTGCAGTTCGTGAACAGCGTCGGGACGTCTGGCACGAGCAGGGACATGCGAGGTCCTCCTATTCGCCAGGTGCGGGTGCTGCGTGGACCGGGTTGGAGAGGGAGCCGATGCCGTCGATCTCGACGCGGACGACGTCGCCGACCTGGAGGTAGCCGCGGCGGATCACGTCGTCGCGCTCGTACGGCTTGCCGCCGATCTCGGGGTCGGTCGCCCACGCCGTCCCGCCCGGCGTCCCGGTCTCGATCAGGAGGCCCGACGGGAGCGTGTAGAAGTGGGAGAAGAACGCGACGATCTCGGCGACGCTCCAGATCATCTTCTCGGTCGAGTTGCTCTGGCGCACCTCGTCGTTGACGAAGGTACGCAGGCCGAGCTGCTGCGGGTCGTCGATCTCGTCGCGGGTGACGATCCACGGTCCGAGCGGGGCGGCCGTGTCGAAGTTCTTGCCCGGCCCGAGCGCGTACTGCCAGCCGCCCTGCGGGTGCGGGACGGCCTGCCGGTCGCGCGCCGTCACGTCGTTCGCGACGGTGTAGCCGAACACGTGCTGGAGCGCCTTCGCCTCCGGGATGTGCCGGGCGGGCGCGCCCATGACCACGCCGAGCTCCACCTCGTAGTCGAGCTTTCGCGTCACGATCGGGTCGAGCAGGATCGGCTCGTCGGGCCCGATCACCGCGAGCGGGGTCTTGAGGAAGAACTCCGGGTCCTTCTGGTCGACCTCGGGCTTCTCGTCCCGGTGGTCCCAGTAGTTCTGCCCGGAGTTGAGGATCACCGGCGGCACGATCGGCGCGCACAGCCGCACGTCCTCGAGCGCGACCGCGTCGCTGCCGGGGCTCGCGAGCGCGCTCGCGGCCCACGAGAGCGCCCGGTCGCCGCCGCCGACGAAGTCGACCATGTCGCCGGGGAAGCGGAGGTCGACCACGCGGTCCTCGCCGAGGACGCCGACCGCCCGGCGGCTCCCGTGCTCGAACGTGACGAGCCTCACGCGGGCACCCCCTCGAGCGCACCGAGGGCCATCAGCGCCTCGCGCAGCGCGGCCCGCTCGCCCTCCGGGAAGTCCGGCAGCGGCCGGCGCACCGGCCCGCACGAGATGCCCATCATCGTCAGCGCCTCCTTCGCGGGCGACACGTAGCCCGGGTCGTACTCCAGGAACCGGTTGAGCGGCTGCAGCCGCTCGTGCTGCTCGAGCGCCCCGGCGTGGTCGCCCGCCTGCTGGCGGTCGTAGACGCGGACGATCTCGCCCGGCACGATCGCGGCCGCGGTCGAGAAGATCCCGCGCGCGCCGACGCACAGGGCGGGGTAGAACTGGCTGTCGATCCCGGTGCAGAGCGACCGGCCGCTCGCCTGCGCGAGGCGGAGCGCCTCGACGAGCTGGCCGAGGTCGTCCTCCGACTGCTTCAGGCCGATCACGCCGTCGACCTCCATCAGCGCCGCGATCAGGGCGGGAGAGAGCGCGTTGCCCGTGTAGAGCGGGTTGTTGTAGACGACGACGGGCAGCACGCCCGCGCCGGCGACGTCCTCGAAGTGGCGCGCCAGCATGTCGTCCGGGATGCCGAAGTAGAACGGCGGGGTCAGGATCGCGGCGGTCGCGCCGGCGGCGGCCGCGTCCTCCATCAGCGCGATCGCCTCCCAGGTCGCGCACGCCGCGGTGCCCGCGTAGATCGGCACCGCCCCGGCGGCCTCCTCGGCGACGACGCGCTGCACCTGGCGGCGCTCGTCGCGCGAGAGGTGGGGGAACTCGCCCGTCCCGCCGGTGGTCATGATCCCGTGCACGCCCCCGTCGAGGACGTGACGGGTGACGCGGCGCAGCGCCTCCTCGTCGACGGAGCGGCCGTCCGCCGTGAACGGCGTCGGGATCGCCGGGATGACGCCCCTGAGGTCGTTCGGCCCCACGGTCTCCCCTTCCTGTCGCGGCTTTCCTCGCCGTGGCCGGCCGTCCCCTGGTCGGGGAAATTGGTCCAACCACCCGGCCGATTCTTACCAGATGCGAGATGGGAATGCGGCCCGCCGGGCCGGCGGCCCGCGGGGCCGCTCGAGCGGGTCGAGAGGCGGCGCTAGGAGTGCGCGTGCAGGTCGCGCTCGACCGACGCGAGGTGGTCGAGCATGGCCCGCTCGGCGCCGTCCGCGTCCCGCGCCGCGATCGCGTCGAGCACCGCGCGATGCTCCACGACGTCGCGGAACGCGCCCTCCGGCTCGCGCCGGGAGGCGTGCTTGAGGTCCGACCAGGGCGAGCGGCGCATGATCGCGACGAGCCGCTCGACGAGGAGCAGCAGCACCGGGTTGCCCGCGGCGCCCGCGACCGCGAGGTGGAACTCGAGGTCGGTGTCGAAGCCGTCCTCGCCCTCCTCGGCCAGCGCGCCCTGGCGGTCGACGAGGTCGCGCACGAGGTCCACGTCGCTCGCGCGGGCCGCGGTCGCAGCGAGGCGCGCGCAGGTCGGCTCGACGGCGCGCCGGGCCACGATCACGTCGAGCGGGCTGTGCTCGCCGATCAGCGCGAGCTGCGCCCGCAGCACCGCGACCTTCCCCGAGCCGCCGTCGACGACGAACGTCCCGCTGCCCATCCTCGCCTCGACGATGCCGATCTGCTCGAGCACGCGGATCGCCTCGCGGACGGAGCCGCGGCTCACGCCCAGGCGCTCCGCGAGCAGCCGCTCGGCGGGCAGCGGCTTGCCGGCCGGAAAGGCCCCCTGCTGGACTCCGTCGAGGATCTGCTCGGCGATCGAGGCGGAGATGCGCGTGCGGTCGATCGCCTGGAGCCGGAACGACACCCGCGGAGCGTACCACCGGGCCTCCCGCCCTCCCTGCGGGATCGAGAGCGGCGCAGGGGTAGGGGCAGCCCCACCCCCGGCCGCACGCCCGCCGCATTGCGCGGGCCGATGCCCGCGCCTACCGTGGGTGGCATGAGCGCGATCCAGCAGGACGCCGCGCCGCGGCCGGAGCGCACGACGCAGCTCGGGCCGCTGCGCCCGCTGGTCGAGCTGCGCACGTACGCGGCGACGCTGCACCTGCTGCTCGACCTGCCGCTCGGCGCCTTCTGGTGGGTCGTCATGATCGGCGGCCTGACCGCCGCGGGCCCGCTGCTGCTCACGCTCGTCGGCATCCCGATCCTCGCGATCACCCTCTGGCTCGCACGCGCCGGCGGCGCGGCCGAGCGGATCCGCGCCCGGTCGCTGCTCGGCGTCGCGATCGAGGAGCCGCCGCCGCCGCCCAGGGACGTCGGCTGGCTGCGCCGGCTGCGCAACCTCCTGCTCGACCCGCTCGCGTGGCGGGCCGTCCTCTACCTGCTCCTGCTCGGCCCGCTCGGCGTCGCCACGTTCACGGCGGCCGTCACGGCGTGGGCGGTCTCGCTCGGCCTGCTGACGCTGCCGGCCTGGAACTGGGCGATCGAGGGCGGGCTCGGGGTCGAGCTCCCCTGGGGCGGCGATCGCGTCGACACGGCCGGCGAGCTCGCGCTCGCGTCGCTCGTCGGGCTCGTCGCCGTCGTCGCGACCGCGTGGCTCGTGCGCGGGCTCGGCTGGGTCGACGGGGAGCTGGCGCGACTGCTGCTCCGCCCGAGCCGCAAGCGGGTGCTCGCCGCGCGCGTGCGCAGCCTCGAGGAGAGCCGGACGCGCTGGGTCGACGCGGCCGCGGCCGAGCGACGCCGGATCGAGCGCGACCTGCACGACGGCGCGCAGCAGCGCCTGATCTCGCTCGCCGTCGACCTCGGCCGCGCGCGCGAGCGGCTGAAGGGGCAGGAGGAGACGGAGGTGTACGCGCTCGTCAGCGACGCCCACGCGGAGGCGAAGCGCGCCATCGCCGAGCTGCGCGATCTCGCGCGTGGCATCCACCCGGCGATCCTGACCGACCGTGGCCTCGACGCAGCGCTGTCGTCGCTCGCGGCCCGGGCGGCCGTGCCGGTCGACGTCGACGTGCGGCTTCCCGAGCGCCCGCCCGCCTCGGTCGAGGCGATCGCGTACTTCGTCGTCTCGGAAGGTCTGACCAACGTCGCGCGCCACAGCCGGGCGTCCCGTGCCTGGGTGCGCGTCGTCCAGGACGGCGGGACGCTCGTCGTCGAGGTCGGCGACGACGGCGTCGGCGGCGCGGCGGCGTCTCCCGGCAGCGGCCTGTCCGGTCTCGCCGACCGGCTCGCCGCGGTCGACGGGCGGCTGCTCCTCGCCAGCCCGCCCGGGGGCCCGACGACGATCAGGGCGGAGCTGCCGTGCGGATCGTGATCGCCGAGGACTCGGTGCTGCTGAACGCGGGCCTCGCCCGGCTGCTCGCCGACTACGGCCACGAGGTGGTCGCCGTCGTCGGCGACGCCCCCGGCCTGCTCCAGGCCGTCGAGCGCGAGCAGCCGGACGTCGCGATCGTCGACATCCGGATGCCGCCGACCTTCACGGACGAGGGGGTGCGCGCGGCGGTCGAGCTGCGCCAGCGCCGGCCCGGGCTGCCGCTGCTGCTCCTCTCGCAGTACGTCGAGGAGCGCTACGCGACCGAGCTGCTGGCCGGCGACACGAGCGGTCTCGGCTACCTGCTGAAGGAGCGGATCGCGGACGTCGGCGACTTCGTCGAGTCGCTCGAGCGCGTCGCGCAGGGGGGCACGGCGCTCGACCCGGAGGTCGTGCGGCAGCTGCTCGCGCGCCGGGCGCGCGGGCCGCTCGACGAGCTCTCGCCGCGCGAGCGCGAGGTACTCGAGCTGATGGCCGAGGGCCGCTCGAACCGCGCGATCGCGCAGGCGCTGTTCGTCACCGAGGGCGCGGTCGAGAAGCACGTGCGCGCGATCTTCGCGAAGCTCGGCCTGGCCTCGGGCGCGAGCGACCACCGTCGCGTCCTCGCCGTGCTCGCGTTCCTGCGGGCCGGCCGCGACTAGCCGCCGGCCCGTACGATCCGCCCGTGCCCGAGGAGCGCTGTCGCTGCGTCATCTGCGAGCCGCCGCCCCCGGCGACGCTCGACGCTGGCGACCGCGGGGTGATCGCGAACGTGCTCGAGCACGGCTGGCACGCGACGCACATCCTCGAGGAGGACGAGGTGCCGGAGTGGGTGTTCAGCTCCGGGCTGACGCACAGCCACGGGATCCCCGAGCTGGCGATGTTCGGCCTGCCGGGCAAGCAGGCGCACTCGTGGCTGTGGGCGTTCGTCTACCGGGCGCTCGAGGGGAGCCCGCCGCAGCCGGGCGTGATCGACGGCGGCGTGGTCGGCGACATGCCGATCGCGCTACGGCCGGTCGACCCGGGGTGGCACCCGTACCTGTTCGGGTACGCGCGCTGGTTCGCGCAGCACCGCGAGCCGACCTTCCTCCAGGTCGTCTGGCCCGACGACGAGGAGCGCTGGCCGTGGGAGGAGGGCTGCGACCCGTACGTCGTGCAGCGCCAGCCCGACCTGACGCTGCCGCCGTCCGAGCACCCGATGGGGCTCTGGAGCATGGCGCTCGTGCCGGAGCCCTGGCCGTTCGCGGACGGGAAGACGTCGCTCGTGCACGCGACCACGACGATCGCGTTCGGCGGCGCGCCGGTGCTCGGGGCCGCGCGGTTCGAGGAGGGCTGGCTGTTCGACGACGGCCCGCGCGAGGCGTGGTCGGAGGAGGACTTCGAGCTCGTCTGCCTCGGCCACGTCGTGGGCGCCCACCCGGACACGGCGGAGCTGTTCGACCTGCCGGTCGGCTGGCGCGCGTGGCGCGAGGCGCCGGGCGAGCCGTGGGAGCGCGCGCCGGTGGACGAGGCCGAGGACGACGACGCGGTGGACGCGCCGCCGGCGTAGGCGCCCGGCGGGGCCGCGGCTCGCGGAGGCGAAGGGGCGGCCATGGACGCGGCGCCGCCACCGCGCGCGTGGGCACTGGCCGTCCCGGCCGCCTGGGGACGGATCGGCACACGATCGGCACGCTCCCGTGCCACACGCGTGCGCGATCCGGCCGTACGCTGGTTCCCAGGTGGCACGTGGTTCCCCCACCCTGGGTGGGTGGTCTGTCGCGCGGGCGCGCGCGACGGGTCCGCCGGGGCGCCCGCTAGCGTCGAGGCGTGCCCGAGTGGGAGCCCGAGCTCGTCGTCGACGAGGCGCTCGTGCGTCGGCTGCTGGCGGCTCAGGTGCCCGGGCTCGCGGCGGCGACCGTCGAGCCGCTCGGCGTCGGCTGGGACAGCGCAGCCTTCCTCGTCGACGGACGCCTCGCCTTCCGCTTCCCGCAGCGGGCGTTCGGCGTCGCCGGCCTGGAGCGCGAGGCCCGCGTCATGCCCCGGCTCGCCCCGCTGCTCCCGCTGCCCGTCCCCGTCGCGACCGTCGTCGGGCGGCCGGGCGACGGCTACCCGTGGCCGTTCCTCGGCGCCCGGTGCCTCCCGGGCAGCGAGCTGCCGCGCGCCGGCCTGCACGACCGGGCGCGCATCCCGCTCGGCGCGGCGCTGGGCGCGTTCTGCGGGCCCTCCACGGGCTGCGCTGCCTGCGTCGTCGGTGGCGCCGACCTCCCGCCCGACCCGAACCGCCGCACGGATGCGCCGCACCGCGTCGGGCTCCTGCGCGAGCGCCTCGCGACCGTCGCCCGGCTCGGCCTCTGGCAGCCGCCTGCCGCGGTCGAGCGGCTGCTCGAGGCGGCGCTCGGCCTCCCGCCGGCCGAGCCGAGCGCGGTCGTCCACGGCGACCTGCACGTCCGCCACGTGCTCGTCGACGCGCAGGGCGGTGCGGCGGGGGTGATCGACTGGGCGGACTGCTGCCGGGCCGATCCCTCCGCCGACCTCGCGGTCGCGTGGAGCGCCCTCTCCGGGGAGGCGCGGTCGGCGTTCCTCGCCGCGTACGGCCCGGTGTCGCGCGAGCAGGAGCTGCGGGCGCGCGTGCTCGCGCTGTTCCTCTCGGCCGCGCTCGGCGAGCAGGCCGCGCACGACGACGACGGGCCGCTGCTCGACGAGGCGCTCGCCGGCCTCCGGCGCTCGCTCGCCTGACCCTGGGAGCCCCGGGGGCGCTGCGCGCGGCCGCACGCGCCGGATTCGTCGAGCGATGTGCGGGCGACGAACGCGGGGCGGCTCGGCCCGTCCGTCGCAGCGCTCCGACGGAAGCCGGGCGGTATCCGCCCGCGTCCGGCGAAGGCGTCGCAGGGAGGGCCGGCACCGTCACAGGCGCCCGCGCGGGAAGGCACCCTGCGCGGGGCGGACCCGGGCGGCCCGTCGTCCCGGTCGGCTTCTGCCCGCGGCGAGCCGGGAACTCGACCGGACGTGCCGGCGACCTGGAGGGGTAGATGCGCAGGACGGGGCAACGGCGAGCAGGGGGCGACGGGATCAGCGGCCGCTCTCGCACCCCCCGGCCGCGCAGGCCGGGTGGTGCTCCCTCCGCCCGGCACTCCGGGCTCCGCCGCCCCATTCGGTGGAGTGCGGAGGGCGCCCACGCCGCGTCGGGCCGCCCGTCGGGACGCCGCGCAGCCGAGCTGCGCTGCGCCCGACGGGACGCCGGACCCGCGAGCCTGCGACGTCTCGCGACGACGCGGCGTGGGCGCAGGGCCCTCGTCCGCGGGCGTCGGCGCTCAGTCCGGCAGCAGCGGCACGCTCGGGCCGAGCTCGCGCCCGAGCAGCGTCGCCCGCGTGACCGCGGCGGCGCCGAACCGGTCGCGCACGCGATCGAGCGCCGTGTCGAGCGCGGCGCCGGCGTCGAGCGCGAGCGCGAGCTGCGCCGGGTCGGCGTCCTCGAGGGCGCCGATCGCGATCCCGAGCAACGTCAGCCCGCGCGCCCGGATCGTCGGCTGCGCGGCGGCGAGCAGCTCGCGCGCGACACCGAGGATCGCCTCGGTCCTGTCCGTCGGCAGGGCGAGCGTCCGCGACCGCGTGGCCCGGGCGTAGTCGCCGAAGCGCAGCCGCAGGACGACCGTCCGCCCGGCCCGGCCCGACGCGCGCAGGCGACGGGCGACGCGGTCGACGAGCCCGGCCAGGATCGCGTCCTGCTCGGCGGGCGAGCGCGGCCGCCGGCCGAGCGCGTGCTGGGCGCCGATCGAGCGTCGACGAGGCCGCGGCCGGACGGGGCGGTGGTCGCGGTTGTGCGCGAGGGCGTGCAGGTGCCGCCCGGCCGCCGGGCCGAGCAGCTCGACCAGCGCCTCCTCGGGGAGCGCGGCGACGTCCCCCACCGTGGTGAGGCCAACACGGGCGAGCTTCCCCGCCGTGACGGGGCCGACGCCCCACAGCCGCTCGACCGGGAGCGGGTGGAGGAAGGCGAGCTCGCGCCCGGGCTCGACCACGAGCAGCCCGTCCGGCTTCGCGACGCCGCTCGCGACCTTCGCGAGGAACTTCGTGCGCGCGACGCCGACGGTGATCGCGAGGCCGACGCGCTCCCGCACGTCCCGCCGGAGGCGTGCGGCGATCTCGGCCGGGGCGCCCGCGATCCGCTCCATGCCCCGCACGTCGAGGAACGCCTCGTCGATCGAGAGGCCCTCCACGACCGGCGAGGTGTCCTCGAACACGCGGTAGACGGCCCGGCTCGCCGCCGCGTAGGCCTCCATCCGCGGCGGGACGACGACCGCGTCGGGGCAGAGCCGCCGCGCCTGCGCGCCGCCCATCGCCGTCCGGACGCCGCGCGCCTTCGCCTCGTAGCTCGCCGCGAGAACGACGCCGGCGCCGACGATCACCGGGCGGCCGCGCAGGCGCGGGTCGTCGCGCTGCTCGACCGAGGCGTAGAAGGCGTCGAGGTCGGCGTGGAGGATCGTCGCCCGCGCTGACACGAACGGATGTTCGCATCGGCGTGCGGCCGGCGCAAGCGCTCGAGGGCCGCCCCGGCACGGCCGGGGCGGCCCCACGGCATCGCGCTACGGGGTCTCGGTGACCGTCACGCCCGGGTTCGCGACCGTCGGCGCCGTCGTGTTGCCGACCAGCGCCATGGCGACGAGCTGCAGCGCGCCGACGCCCGTCCCACCCTGGTCGGCTCGCACGCCCACGACGTTGCCGGACGCGCTGCCGCGGCTCGCCGTGACGGTGAGGTCGCCGTCGGCGTTCTCGTCCAGGTCGATCCCGTCGCCGACGTTGCCGTCGGCCGTCGACCGGTCGATCGTGCCGGACAGGCTTCCCGCGTCGTCCTCGCGCAACGCGATCCCGGCGGTCCCGTTGCCGGTGGAGACCACGCGCGAGAGCGACGCGGCGAGATCGCCGGCGCCCTGCTCGCGCAGGTTGACGCCGCCGGTCAGGTTGCCGTCGGCCCGGGCGCCGCGGACGGTCGCCCGAAGCAGGCCGTCGCCGCGCTCGCGGATCTTCAGGCCGGCGTCGCCGCCGGGTCCGTTGCCCTCCGTGCGCAGCCCGACCAGCGTGGTGACGAGGTCGCCGCCGCCCTGCACGTCGTCGTCCTCCTCGAAGTCGACGCCCTCCTCGCGGTTCCGGCTCGCCTCGACGAGGGCCATGTCGACGCGGAAGTCGCCCGCCTCGTTCTCGTTGAAGTCCCAGCCCTCCTCGAAGTTGTCGCTCGCGGAGCTCGCGAGCACGGTGCCGATCAGCGCCCCCTCGCCCCACTCGTCCACGTCCATGCCGTCGTCGAGGTCCGCCTCGGTCACGTCGAAGCTGCCGTTGCGGCTGATCTGGGTGCCCGACACGCGGAAGACCGCGTCGCCGAGCCCGCGCTCGTCGAGCTCGACGCCGTCCGCGCCGTTGTGCTCGAAGCGGCTGAGCGAGATCGTGGCGCGCAGCGTGCCGACGCCGCCCTCGTCGATCCGGAGCCCGTCGCGGTCGAGCGCGCCGAAGCCGTTGTCGGCGAAGCGCGAGCCGACGACGCGCACGTCGAGCGAGGCCGGCGAGCCGTCCTGGTTGCCCGTGTCCTCCGGGTCGACCTGGTCGTCGACGAGGACGCCGTGCCCGCCGTTGCCGAGCACCTCGACGCCGTGGAGGACGACGCGCTTCACGCCGGTCGCGGCTGCGGGCACCTCGTAGGTGAGGCCCTGCTGCGGCGCGTCGCGCACCGTCAGCCAGGTCACGGTCAGGTCGCCGCCGCCCGAGACGAGGATCGCGTGCTCGGCCGCGGGGTCGAGCGCGCCGCCGTCGATCGTGGCGCCGTTGCCGTCGATCGCGAGCGACTGCGCGCCGGTGAAGGCGACGGGCTGGGCGAGCGCGATCGGCGCGAGACGCGGGCGCAGCTCGATCCGGCGGATCGACGGATCGGCGCTCGCGCGCTCGATCGCGGCGCGCAGCGAGCCGGGGCCGGCGTCGTTCGCGTTCGTGACGCGGGCGACGCCGCCGTCGTGGGCGAGCGCCGCGCCGGTGGTCAGGGACGCCACGGCCGCGGCGACCGCGACCGTCGCGGCCCGGCGAGCAGCAACCTGCCGCATGGGTTCTCCTCTCCTCGGGGTCCGGCCGCACGGGCCGCCGTCCAGGGCCAAGGATCCCGTTCGAACGGGCACCGGTGGGTGTCCGTTCGGTGGCGATGTGGTGAAGCGGCGGCGCCCGCGGGCCGCGGGCCCGCTACTCGATCGTGCCGGTGCCGACGAGCGCCAGCACGACGATCCCGAGCACCACCCGGTACACGACGAACGGGTAGACCGTGTGCGTCGCGAGGAAGCGCAGCAGGAATGCGATCGAGGCGTAGCCGGCGACGAAGGCGAGCAGGGTCGCGATCGCCGTCGCGCCGACGCTGGCCCCGCCCTCCTCGCCGATGTTCCGGAGCTCGTAGAGGCCGCTGAGGACGACGGCCGGCACCGAGAGCAGGAACGAGTAGCGCGCGGCCGACGCGCGGTCGAGCCCGAGGAACAGCCCGGCGCTGATCGTCGCGCCGGAGCGCGACACGCCGGGCACGAGCGCCGCGGCCTGCGCGAGGCCGATCAGCGCGCCGTCCCGCCAGCGGAGGCTCTCGAGCGACCGGGTGCGCTTGCCGAAGCGCTCGGCGGCGAGCAGCACGAGGCCGAGGACGATCAGCGTCGAGCCCATCAGCTTCAGGCTGCGGGCGCCCGTCTCGATCTGGTCGCTGAAGACGACGCCGAAGATGACGATCGGGATCGTGCCGAGGACGATGAACCAGCCGATCCGCGCGTCCGGCGTCCGGCGCAGCTCCGCGTCGCGCAGGCTCAGGAGCCAGGCGCGGCCGATCCGCCAGAGGTCCTTGCGGAAGTAGAGGAGCACCGCGGCGAGCGTGCCGAGCTGCGTGACGGCCGTGAACGCGGCGCCGGGGTCGTCCCAGCCCGCGAACGCGGGGATGATCCGCAGGTGCCCGGTGCTGGAGATCGGCAGGAACTCCGTCAGGCCCTGGACGAGGCCGAGGATGACCGCCTGGAACCAGGTCACCCGCAGGCCCTCCGGGGCGACGCCGACGACACGGGCCCGTCCGGGCGGGCAACGGTGGGTCGCCGGCTGCGCACGGCGAGAACGGTAGAGGTCGCGCCGGACTGGCCGCGCCCGGAACCGCCGCGGGCGCCCGCGGCGGCCGGGCTGCGATCCGCGCTCACCCCGCGGGGAACGGCCCGAGCTGCGGCACGACCTCCGCGAGCAGCTGGCGCGCCGGCGCGTCCGAGCGCGGCGCGATCACGATCGCGCCGGTCAGCAGCGGCTCGTCCGTCCACGCCATCACGCGGTTGCCGCCGGGCGTGACGCGGCAGAACACGTTGCCGACCTGCTCGCCGTCGACGACACGGCCGGCACCCGCCAGCTCGTCGGCGTCGCAGCGGGCGCCCTCGGGGAAGACGAGAGCCCGGCCGCGCCGTCCTCGCACAGTCCCGCGTCCGAGAGCGCCGCCGCGGCCTGGATCGAGTACCAGGTCGCGAGGCCCTCGAGATCGGCGTGAAGCGCGCATACGTGCCACGACGACGCCGACGTCCGTCGAGCACTCCACGGCGACGGCGGGGCCTGTAGGCGGTGAACAGGTCGCTCCCCTCGGCGCAGGTCGGCCGGACGGCGATCGACGTGCCGGCGGCCTCGGTGGCCTCGGGGATCGTCGCGAGCAGCTCCTCGAGCGTCGGCGCGGGTGCCGGCTCGGTCTCCGCCGGCGCGGGCGCGACGGTCTCGCCGCCCGTCGCGTCGACGTCCTCGAGCCGCCAGTCGTCGAACACGACCTCGGCGTCCTCCTGGTCGAACGTGTCGACGAACACGCCGGTCTCGCCCACGGCGAACGCGTCGTCGACGACGCTGTCGACGATCTGCCCGTCGACGAGCAGCGTGATCGTGTTCCCGAGGCACGCGAGCCGGATCGTGTAGCGCTCCGCCTCCGTCGGCACGACGTCCGAGGGCACCCACTGGCCGTCGCCGGTGAGGACGGTCGGCTCGTCGTCCTGCCAGCGGACGATGCCGTACGTCCCGTCCGAGCCGACGCCGCCGAGGTAGAAGTCGTCCTCGCCCACGTAGCGGCAGGCGAGGCCGAAGCCGGCGTCGCGCGCCTCGCCGGGGTTCTCGACGGTCACGTCGACGATGGTGTTCGCGTAGGTCTCCTCGCCGCGCGTGACGACGATCAGGCTGTCGATCGAGCGCAGCACGTACGCGCCGTCCTCGTAGCCGGCGAACGCGCCGAACTGGTCGAGCGTCTCCCAGCCGGAGGCCGGGTCGTCGAACCCGTCCTCGACGACCGCGGCGGGCGGCGCCTCCGTCTCGGCTGGCGCGCTCTCGGCCGGCTCCGGCCCGGTCTCGGACGCCATCGTCGTCGGGTAGCCGACGGCCGGCTCGTCCTCCGTCGTCTCCGCGGGAGCCGGCTCGGTGGGCGCGGGCGTCGGCTCCGGGGCGGGCGCGGGCGTCGGCTCCGCCGGGGCCGGGGTGGAGGGCGAGGCGTCGAGCGCGTCGTCGCTGCCCGAGCAGCCGGCCGCGACGGCCGCGACCAGGACGAGCCCGAGGATGCCGGCGACGGCACCGGACGGAGGGAAGCGCCGCATCACGTCTCCTCTCGAAGGGGCCCGGCCAGGCGGTCGCACTGTAACGGAGCATCCGGCCTCTTAGGCACGGCTTAGATGCGTCTTGCGCGGCTCTTGGACCGGGCCGCTTGGCTTCGATGCGTCCGTGCACCCGAGCAAGGAGGTTCCGCATGGGACGGATCCCACGGAGGTGGCTCGCGGCCGCCGTCGTCGCGCTCGCCGCGACGCTGACGGTCGGCGCGGGAGCGGCGCTCGCCGGGCCAGGCAAGGTCGGCGGCGCCGCCGCGACCGCCAAGCTCGTGGCCGATGCGGCCACGCGGCTCTCGATCACGACGGATGCGCTGAAGCAGGCGATCGTCGCCTCCGCGAACGCCGCGGTCGACGACGCCGTCTCCGACGAGGACCTCGACGCCCTCGACGGGGAGGACCTGAAGGAGGAGGCCGCGGCCGACCTGCGCGTCGCGATCGCCCTCTCGAGGACGCGCACCGTCGCGAGCAACGCGGGCGTCACGACGGCGCAGCTGAACGCCGCCTTCCGCGAGGCCCGTCGGGCCCAGGCGATCGCCCGCGTCGACCGCGCCCTCGCGGCCGGGCGCATCGACCAGGCAGAGGCGGACGAGCGGAAGGCCGAGCTCGCCACCGCCACGCTCCCCGGCTACAAGGCCGGCGGCGCGCTGCCTGGCCTCCGCGGGCCGGGCCCCGCCGGGCCCGGCGGCGGCCCCGGCGGCCCCGGCGGCCCGGGTCGTCCGGGCGGGCCGGGCGGTCGGCACCGGTAGCGGCTCCGGTCCGACCGGGACGGCCGGCGCCCACCCCGGGGCGCCGGCCGGCAACCGCGCCGCCGCTACCCTGGCTCTCCGTGGCCGAGGCGGCGACACCATCCGACGACGCTGCGGCGGCCGCCCTCGCCGCGCGCTTCGGCTACGAGTCGTTCCGACCGGGGCAGGAGCGCGTGATCGAGGCCCTCCTCGCCGGCCGCTCCGCGCTCGCGGTCTTCCCGACCGGGGGCGGCAAGAGCCTCTGCTACCAGCTGCCCGCGCTCCTGCTCGACGGCGTCACCGTCGTCGTCTCGCCGCTGGTCGCGCTGATGAAGGACCAGATCGACCTGCTCGCGCGCCAGGGCGTCGACGCGGCGCGGCTCGACTCGCACCTCGACGCGGCCGGGGCGCGCGCGGTCTCGGAGCGGCTGCGCGACGGCTCGCTGAAGCTCCTCTACGTCGCCCCCGAGCGGTTCAACAACGAGCGCTTCCTCGAGCAGCTCGGCCGCACGCGGATCGCGCTCTTCGCCGTCGACGAGGCGCACTGCATCTCCGAGTGGGGCCACAACTTCCGGCCGGACTACCTGAAGCTCGCGGTGCGCGCCCGCGAGCTCGGCGCGGAGCGGGTGCTCGCGCTGACCGCGACCGCCACCCCGGCGGTCGTCGAGGACGTCTGCGCCGCGTTCGGGATCGCGCCCGACGACGCGGTCGTGACCGGCTTCCACCGGCCGAACCTCGCGCTCCTGACGACGCCGGTGCGCGCGGGCGAGCGCGACCGCGTCCTCGTCGAGCGGCTCCGGTCTCGCCCGCCCGGCTCGACGATCGTCTACGTGACGCTGCAGCGGACGGCCGAGCGCGTGGCCGAGCTGCTCGCCGCCGCGGGCGTGCCCGCGCGGGCCTACCACGCGGGGATGGAGCCGGACGAGCGCGTCGCCGTCCAGGAGTGGTGGCGCGCGTCCGACGAGAACGTCGTCGTCGCGACGATCGCGTTCGGCATGGGGATCGACAAGCCGGACGTCCGCTACGTCTACCACGCGAACCTGCCCAAGGGGCTCGAGGCGTACTCGCAGGAGGTCGGCCGGGCCGGGCGGGACGGGCTGCCGAGCACGTGCGAGCTGCTCGCGTGCCCGGACGACGTGCCGACGCTCGAGAACTTCGCCCACGGCGACACGCCGACGCGCGAGGCGCTCGCCGGCCTGCTCGCCGAGGCCTTCGCGCACGCGCCAGGGGAGACCTTCGCCGTCGCCGAGCACGAGCTCTCGGGCCGGCTCGACGTGCGCCCGCTCGTCCTGCGCACGGTGCTCACCTACCTCGAGCTCGACGGCCTGCTGCGCCAGGGGACGCCCTACTACGCGAGCTACGCCGTCCGGCCCGTCACGGGCTCGCTCGACGAGCTGCCGGGGCGCTTCGACGAGCGCCGCGCGGGCTTCCTGCGCCGGCTGCTCGCGAGCGGCAAGCAGGGCCGCTCGTGGGTGACGATCGACCCGGAGGCCTCGTCGGCCGCGCTCGGCGAGGATCGCGCGCGGATCGTCTCGGCGCTCGCCTACCTCGAGCAGGAGGGGCTGGTCGAGCTGAAGGCGACCGAGGCGCGCCAGCGCTACACGGTGCTCGCGCAGCCCGCCGACCGGGAGGCGCTGCTCGACGCGCTCGCCGAGCGCTTCGTCCGGCGCGAGCAGGCGGAGGCGGCGCGCATCCAGCGCGTGCTCGACCTGGTCGCGAGCCCGACCTGCCAGGCGAACGCGCTCGTCGCCTACTTCGGCGAGCGCCGCGACGCGCCGTGCGGCCGCTGCAGCGCCTGCCTCGACGGCCCCGACCGGCCGCTGCCCGCGGCGACGCCCGCGCCGCCGCTCGACGACGCGCTCGACTGGGGCGCGGCGACGGCGCTCGCCGGCCGCCATGCGGGCGCGCTCGGCGGCCCGCGCCAGCTCGCGCGCTTCCTCTGCGGGATCACGAGCCCCGCGACCAGCCGCGCGCGGCTGACGCGCGACCCGCTCTTCGGCGCCCTTGCCGAGCGCCGCTTCGCCGAGGTGCTCGCGCGCTGCGAGCGGCTCGGCTGAGGGAGCCGCCCGGCGGGGCTGGCGGGTCGGCTCGCGGCGGGAAGGCGGCCGACGGTCAGCGCTGCGGGAACGCCTCCTCGGGCCGCAGCCCCAGCGCGAGCGCGACGGCGAGGCGCAGGCGGGCCTTGCGCGCCGCGAGCGCCCCGGCCATCAGGGCGCCGCGGCGACGGAGGTCGATCTCCGTGCCCGGCACGCCGTACGTCTCGGCGAGCGTCGGGCCCGCGCCGCAGCGCGACGCGACCACCACGGGCACGCCCGCGTCGACCGCGGCGTCGACCACGTCGAGCGCGGCGGGAGCGACGTGGCCGGCGCCGAAGCCGTCGATCACGACCCCGGCCGGCGACGTCCGGAGGACGGCGCGCCCGTGCTCGGGGCCCGTCCCGATCGTCATCGGGAGCAGCTCGACGCGGGGGAGCGGGGCCGACTCGAGCGCACCGAGCGCGTCGCGGTACGTGGGCGCGAGCCACAGCTCGACCGCCTGCTCGACGACGCAGCCGACGGGCCCCGCGAGGAGCGAGGCGAACGCCGCCGCCCGCGTCCCGTGCGTCTTTGCGACGAAGCGCGCCGCGTGGATCTCGCCGTCCCAGACGACCACCGGGCCGACCGCGGCGAGCACGGGCTCGGCGGCCGCGAGCAGGGCGTCGCGCAGGTTCGCCGGCCCGTCGGCGCCGGGGCTGCCGTCGTGGCGCATCGCGCCCGTGAGGACGACGGGCACGCCGGGCGACGGGCACGTGAGCGCGAGGAAGTAGGCCGTCTCCTCGAGCGTGTCCGTCCCGTGGGCGACGACCACGCCGTCGTAGCCGAGACCTGCCGAGGCGCGCACCTCCGCGGCGAGCGCGACGAGATCCTGGTCGCGGAGCGCGATGCTCGAGACGGAGGCGACGTCGACCACGTCGACCGCGAGGCCCGTGACCCCGGTCGTCCCGAGCAGTTCGGCGCCCGCGGCCTGCGGCGTCGCGCCGCCCTCGTCGGTCCGGAACGCGATCGTCCCGCCGGTCGCGAGGAGCCGGATCCGCGGCGGCCCGCTCACCTGGCGCTGGCGCTGCGGACGGGGCGGGCGGCTCGCTGCTCCACGGCGCGCCAGCCTAGCCGGTCGCGCGCCGGCTCACCGGCCGGCGAGCCCGAGGATCAACTCGGCCGTCTCGCGGGGCGCGTCGAGCTGCGGTGCGTGGCCGACGTCGTCGAGCAAGACCCAGTCCGCGTGCGGCAACAAGTCGTCGAGGAAGCGCGCCGCCGCCCGAGGGTAGGGGAGGACCTGGTCGGCGAGGCCCCAGACGACCCGGACGGGGCACGCGATCCGCTCAGCCTCGACCGTCCAGCCGGCGGCGAGCGCGTGCGCGACGAGCGGCTCGACCGCCTCGCAGGCCGCGACGCCGCGCAGCAGGTGGGCGATCAGGTCGGCCGGCACGCGGTCGCCGTGCTCGCAGACGAGCGAGAGCGCGGCCCGGCGGCCCTCGGGCTTCGACAGGATCGCGTCGAGGTGGGGCAGCGCGAGCCGCGTCTGCTCCCGGAGGATCGGGAAGCGCGCCAGGACCTCGCGGTACGACTCGTCGCCCGCGGCCCAGCCGCCCGCAGGTGCGAGCGCGACGACGGAGCGGGCCCGCCCGCGCGCGGCGAGCTGGAGCGCGACGTAGCCGCCGAGCGAGTTGCCCGCGACGTGCGCGGTCTCGATCCCGGCCTCGTCGAGCAGCCGCTCGACCTGGTCGGCCGCGATCCCGTCGTGCACGGGGCCGACGAGCGGCGGCCCGCCCGCGTGCCCGACGAGGGTCGGCGCGATCACGTCGTGGCGCCGCTCAAGCGCCGGGAGGACGAGCTCCCAGGTGCGCCAGGTGTCGGTGAACCCGTGCAGGAGGACGAGCGGCGTGCCGGCGCCGCCGCGGTGGAGCGGCGTGAAGGTCACGGGTCGTCAGGCCCCGGGGACGTCGAGCTCCGCGAGCGCGGCGCGGCGCAGGGCGTCCCGGTCCACCCCTGCCTCCGCCAGCGCGCGGGCGGCCGTGCCTTGCTCCTGCTCCGTCGCGCGAGCAGCACGTGCGCGCCGGCGAGCGGAACGCGGTCGGCGTGGCAGCGTCGGGTCGCCGCCTGGAACAGGCGCTGAGCGTTCGCCGCGCTGCGCGTCGTCCCGGGTCGGCGCCGGGGCGGGAGCGGCTGCGGGCCGGGATCCTCCGCCGGGTCGAGCCCGAGCGCGCGCCGGGCGCTGCCGTCGGGCAGGTCGAGCGCGGCGAGGAGGAGGTGCTCCGGCCCCGGCTGCTCGGCTCCGTCACGGCGCGCCACCGCCTCGGCCGCCTCGAGTAGACGCCCCATCGTCCGCATGTCGCTCACGGCCGTTCCGACGCTCAGCGGGACTCCCCTTCCGCCCGGCCTCGCCGAGCCGGTGGGCGTGGCGCTTGTGCGCGCCCTGGCGTGTCAGGTCGAGCGCCTCGGCGACCTGCGCCCAGGTCCAGCCGGCCGCGACGGCCTGCTCCACCGCGGCCGCCTCGAGCCGGTCGGCCAGCCGGCGCAGCGCGACCACGGCCGCGAGGGCCTCGGCCGGCTCGTCGGGCGACGGGATCGTCAGGGAGCGCTCCATCGCTGTCAACCGTAGTTGACAGAAGCCTGGAATGTCGACTCCGACTTGCAGGCGCGGGCGTCTGCCGGCGGTCACGCGACGTCGACGATCGCCGGCTAGGCTCGTCGCGTGACCAGCGAGCCCGTCGCCGGCGTCGTCGTGGGCGTCTCCGCCGGCAAGGCCGCGCGGATCACGACCGGGCGCCGGCCGATCGCGAGCGCGTTCGTGAAGACGCCGCTCGACGGGCCGGTGCGGCTGGCCCGGCTCGGGGTCGCGGGCGACGAGCACGTCTACCACGACCACGGCGGGCCGGACATGGCCGTGCTGCTCTACTCGCGCGAGCACTACGGAGCCTGGCGGGGCCTCGGTCTCGAGCTGCCCGAGGTCGGCGCGTTCGGCGAGAACCTCACCGTCGAGGGGCGGCTGACCGAGCGGGACGTCTGCCTCGGCGACGTGCTCGCGGTCGGCGGGGCGGTGCTCGAGGTCTGCCAGCCGCGCAGCCCCTGCTACAAGATCGCCGCCCGCTACGGCCGGAAGGACCTCGCCGTGCTCGCCCAGTCGACCGGCGCGATGGGCTACCTGGCGCGCGTGCGCGAGGAGGGCGACGTGCAGGCGGGCGACGCGGTGCGGCTGGTCGAGCGGGTGTCGGCGATCACGCTCGCCGAGGCGGGGCGGATCCTGAACGTCGACCGGACGGACGTCGCCGGCGCGCGGCGGCTGCTCGGGCTCGCGTCGCTCGGCTCCTCGACGCGGCGCAAGCTCGAGCAGCGGCTGGCGAGCCGCGGCGAGCCGGGGCTCGACCAGGAGCGGCTCTTCCACGAGGACGCGCTCGGCGCCTGACGGGCCTCCCGCGGCGCGCCCGGCCGCCTGCGCGGCCGCGGGCGGGGCGGGGCGCCTTCCCGCCCGGCGCCCCGCCCCGTCACGTCTCAGAGCAGCGCGTCGATCTGGCCGACCGCGGCGCGGATGCCCTCCTCCATGCCCATCGCGAGGAGCTGCTCCATCGCCTCGGCCGAGGCGAAGCGCGAGGCGATCGCCATCGCGGTGCCGCCGCCGTCGCGCTCGGCGAGCGTGACCGCCACCTGCATCGTCGGCATCCCCTCCGCCGGCGCGGCGGGGTCCTCGCCGAAGCCGTCCTCGAACGCGAGCCGGCGGGGCGGCTCGACCTCGCGGATCCGCCACCAGCCCCAGTGGACGTCGCCCTCGGGCCCGGTCATGAAGTAGCGCACGGCGCCGCCGACCGCGAGGTCGTGGTCGGCGACCGTCGCCGGGTAGGTCGGCGGCCCCCACCAGCGCTCGAGCTGGCGCGGGTCGGCCCACACCTGCCAGACGCGCTCGAGCGGCGCGTCGAACTCCGCGTGCACCGTCATCGTCAGCGCCTGGGCGTCCCTGTCGATCCTCGTCACTGCCATGCCTCTGCTCCCTGGTCGAGCCCGGCGAGCGCCTCGCCGAAGCGGTCGATGCGCTCGCGCCAGACGACCTCGAGCTCGTCGAGCAGGCGCTGCGCCCTGCGGATGGCGTCGACGTCACCGCGCACGAGCCGCTCGCGGCCGCGTGCCTCCTTCGTGACGAGCCCTGCCCGCTCGAGCACGGCGACGTGCTTCTGGATCGCCTGGAAGCTCGTCGGGTAGCGGCGGGCGAGCGTCGAGACCGAGTGCTCCTCCCGCAGGACGACCGCGACGATGTCGCGGCGCGTGCGATCGGCGAGCGCGTGGAAGAGCAGGTCGACGGCATCGGCGTCCGGGTGCGTATATGCAACCATCCGGTTGCATGTTAGCGCGCCGGTGTCGCGGGCGGCGGGGCCGTCGCGCCCGCCGCCCGCCGAGGTCAGGCCAGCCGCTCGAACGCGGCGAGGTGGTGCTGCGAGCCGCGCGAGAGGTGCTGCAGCACGCGCACGATGTCGGGCCTGTCGACCCGGGTGAGCTGCCTTCGCAGGTCGGCGAGGTCGAGCCGCTCGATCCGGACGCCGACGCCGGCCGCGGCGCGGAACGACGTCGCGCCCTGCGCGACGAGCTGGTCGTACAGCACGTCGAGGCTCGGGTCGGCGAAGTCGCCGCGCGCGAGCCCGGCGACCGGGTCCGGGATCCCGTAGCGGGCGAGGAGCCCGCCGATCGCGTCCATGTGACGCTGCTCGCTGCGGGCGATGGTGGCGAAGATCCGAACGCCCCAGCGCTCCGAGAGCGTCCGGTACACGTCGCGGGCGAGCTTCTCCTCCTGGCGCATCGCCACGAGCGCGGCGCGCTCGGCGCGGGTCGGGGTGGCGGCGCTCGCTGCCGCGCCCGCGTCGGCGGCGCCCGGCAGGACGGCCGCGACGGCACCGGCGGCGAGCGCCAGTGCGGCTGCGGCGAGAGCGGCTGTGCGGCGGGTGGTCATCGTCGGCTCCTTTCGCGTCTTCCGGTCTGCTCGAAGCACACACGCGGCGGGTGCAGCGCGCGTGTGGGCGAGATGGAGGTGAGATGGAGACGACGCCGGCCCGTGGGGATCCCGCACGGGCTCGCGGCCGGGCGCGGATGCGCGGGGCCCGCCGGTCGGCGACGATGCGGGCGTGAGCGCGACGGTCCTGGTCGTCGAGGACGAGCGGAAGATCCGCGAGCTGGTGCGCGGCTACCTGGAGCGCGCGGGCCTGCAGGTGCTCACGACCGGGTCGGGGGCCGAGGCGATCGAGCTGGCGCGGCGCGGGCGGGTCGACCTGCTGGTCGTCGACCTCGGGCTCCCCGACGTGCCCGGCGACGAGGTCGTGCGCGAGGTGCGCGCCTTCTCGGACGCGGCCGTGCTCGTGCTGACGGCTCGCGCCTCGGAGGACGACCGGATCCACGGGCTCGAGCTGGGCGCCGACGACTACGTGACGAAGCCGTTCAGCCCGCGGGAGCTCGTCCTGCGCGTCCAGGCGATCCTGCGTCGCGGGCGTGCCGAGCCGCTCGAGGAGTCGGTCTCGTACGGGGGCGGCGAGCTCGTCCTCGACGAGGCCCGCCGCGTTGCGACCGTCCGCGGCGCGGCCGTCGAGCTGACGCCGACCGAGTGGGCGCTGCTCGTCGCGCTCGCCGGCCGGCCGGGCCGCGTCTACTCGCGCCTCGAGCTCGTCAACCGCGTCCGGGGCTACGAGTTCGAGGGCTACGAGCGCACCGTCGACTCGCACGTCAAGAACCTGCGGCGCAAGATCGAGCGGGATCCGCACCGGCCGGCGCTGGTGCAGACGGTGCTCGGCGGCGGCTACCGGCTCGGCCTGCGTCGCGATGGCTAGCCGTCTCGTCGCGGCGTTCGTCGCCGTGGCGCTCGCGGCGATCGCCGTGCTCGCGGCCCTCACGCTCGTGGCCGCCGGGGACGAGGTCGACGCGCTCGTGCACAAGCAGCAGGCTGCGACCGCGGCGGCGGTCGTCGAGGAGCTCCGGGCGGCGTTCGCGTCGGGAGGCGGCTCGTGGGAGCAGGCCGATCTGCGCGCGGCCCGCGTGCTCGCCGCCGCGGCCGACGCCAGCCTCGTCGTGGAGGACGCGTCCGGCAGTCCGTGGCCGGCGCGCCGGGCCCGGGGCGCGGCGGCGGGGTCGGCCGCGGCGGCGCGCTCGTCCCGGACGGCGCGCTCGGGCCCGCGCGTGAGTCGCCGGTCGTGGTCGACGGTCGAGCGGTCGGCGTCGCGAGCCTGCGCTTCCCGGCGGCGCAGCCTGCGGCCGAGCGGCAGGTACGCTCGGCGCTCGGCCGGACGGTGCTGTGGGGCTCGCTGCTCGCCGTCGCCGTGGCCGCCCTGATCGGGCTGGGCGCGACCGCGTGGATCCGCCGGCCGCTGCGCCGGCTGACGGCGACCGCGGGGGCGATGGCCGGGGGTGACCGCTCGGCACGCACGGGGCTCGCGCCGCAGCCGGGTGAGCTCGGCGAGCTGGCGCGCGCCTTCGACCGGATGGCCGAGCGGATCCAGCGCGAGGACGAGCTGCGCCGGACGCTCGTCGCGGACGTCGCGCACGAGCTGCGGACGCCGCTCGCGATCGCCCAGGGCGAGCTCGAGGCCCTGCTCGACGGCGTCGAGGAGCCCACGCCGGATCGGCTGGGGTCGCTCCACGAGGAGCTCCTTCGGCTCGGCCGGCTGGTCGAGGACCTCGGCACGCTGTCGGCCGCCGAGGCCGCGGGCCTGCGGCTCGAGCAGGCGCGCGTCGACCTCGCGGAGGTCGTCCGGCGGGCCGTCGAGGCGACGGGGTCGCTCGCGCGGGCGGCGGGGGTGACCGTCGAGCTCACGGCCGACGCGGCGTCGGTCGCCGGCGACCCCGTCCGGCTGGAGCAGGTCGCGCGGAACCTGCTCGCGAACGCGATCAAGTTCACGCCGGAGGGCGGCCGCGTGGAGGTGCGCGTCGCACGCGCCGGCGACGCGTGCGAGCTCGAGGTCGCGGACACGGGGCCGGGCATCCCGGAGGACGAGCTGGCCCGGGTGTTCGACCGCTTCTGGCGCGGCCGGCACGCGGCCGGCGTCGCGGGCACGGGTATCGGCCTCGCCGTCGTCCACGAGCTCGTCGCGGCCCACGGCGGCCGGGTCGGCGCTGCGAGCCGCCCCGGCGGCGGGGCCGCCTTCACGGTCACCCTGCCGGCCGCCTGACCTGGGGAGGCACCGCCGAGGGCGCCGGGCCGCGCGCGTGCCGCCTCCGACGACCGGTGCGTGCAAGACTGGCGGCCGGTGTACCGGCTGCTGCTCCGCCTGCGCGACGGGCGCACGAGGATCTGGATCGCGCCGGCGGGGGCGGTCGTGGGCGCGATCGCCCTGTGCGCCGTCGCCTTCGCGCTCGACCGCGTGATCGCGGGCGACGGCGTGCCGGCGGTCGGCTCCAGCAGCCTCGACGACATCCTCTCGGTCGTCGCGACGAGCATGCTCGCGGTCGCGACGTTCTCGCTCGGGATCATGGTCGCCGCGTTCGCGTCCGCCGCGAGCACGGCGACCCCGCGCGCGACCGAGCTGGTGATGGCGGACGACGGCACGCGCCGGGCGATCAGCGCGTTCGTCGGCTCGTTCGTCTTCGCGGCCGTCGCGAAGACCGCGCTCGCATTCGACTTCTACGGGGCCGTCGGCCGCTTCGCCCTGCTCGTCGCGACCCTCGGCGTCCTCGCCTACCTCGTCGCGCGGCTCGTCCTCTGGGTGCGGACGATGTCGACGCTCGGCCGCATGGCCGACACGTTGACGCGCATCGAGTCGGCGACCCGGGCGGCACTGGAGGGGCACGTCCGCGCGCCCTGCCTGGGCGGCCTCCCGATCTCGCGCGCGCCCGCGATCGACGCCCGGCAGGCGCTGCGCGTCCGACCGGAGGGCACCGGCTACGTCACCCACGTGGACGCGGCGGGCCTGCACGCGCTCGCGGAGCGCGTCGACGGCGTCTGCCACGTCCTCGTCCGGCCCGGGGCCTACGTCGACCCGGCCACGGTGCTCGCAGTGCTCGCTCCGGGCGATCGCTCGCCGGCGGGCGACGGGCCGATCGCGCCCGAGTCGCTCGTCGATACGGCCCGTCGGGCGTTCGTGCTGGGGCGCGAGCGGCGCTTCGAGCAGGATCCCCGGTTCGGGTTGATCGTCCTGCGAGAGGTGGCTCAGCGCGCGCTCTCCCCGGCCGTGAACGACCCGGGCACGGCGATCCAGGCGGCGTCGATCGCGACGAGCCTCCTCGTCGAGGCTGCGCGGCTGCGCGACTCGCTCGAGGCCGTTGCCCCGGAGCTCGATCGGGTCGCGGTCGTCGAGCTCGACGAGGCGGAGCTCGTGCGGGACGGCTTCGACGCGATCGCGCGGGACGGTGCGGACGACCCCGAGCTCGCGATCCGCCTGCAGAAGCTCCTCGCCGTCGTCGCCCGCCACGGGGGCGGCCGGATCGGCCCCGCCGCGAGGGAGCAGGCCGCGCGCGCGCTCGAGCGCTCGCTCGGCGCGCTCGCCCTGGCCGCGGACCGGGCCGAGCTCGCGGCCCTCCACGGCGCGCTCTTCGGCGACCAGGGCTGAGCCGCGCCGGTCGGGCCCCGCACGGGGCCCGACCGGCGCGACCGCGACTACGCGACCAGCTTGCCGCGACGGCGGCTGGCCAGGAACAGCCGCTCGAAGGCGAGCTTCGCCCAGTGGGCGTGCGGGCCCTGGATCAGGTGCGCGTGCTCGGCGTCGCCGAGGACGCGGTCGGTCTTGAGGATGATCCCGGCGTTGCCGCCGTCGAGGATGCAGATCGCGCCGAGCTCGTCGAGCGGCTCATCGACGTGCGAGCCGTGGCCGAGGTCGGCCGCGATGTTGCGCGCCGCGACCTTCGCCATGCGCTCGCTCATGTAGCCCGTCTTCGGGACGCCCGTCGGGACGAGCGTCTCCGAGCGCGGGGCGATCGCGACGTCGACGCCCGCGGCGAAGACGGCCTCGTGCTCGGGATGGCGGTACTGGCTCGTGATCGGGACGAAGCCCTTCGCGTTGCCGAGGCCCTCGGAGCTCGTGATCGCGTCGACGCCGCGGAAGGGCGGGACGATCATCGAGTAGGCGGCCGGGAGCACCTCGCCGCTCGCGAGCTCGATCTCGCCGGCGCGCGCCTCGCGGATCGAGGCGTTCGCGACGCCGCGGATCCCGAGCCGGTCGAAGAGCTTCTGGACGCGCTCCTCGGAGTCGCCGACGCCGCCGAGGCCGAAGTGGCCGAGAAACGGCTCGGAGGTGACGAAGGTGACCGGCACGTCGCCGAGCCCGGCCTTCCCCAGGAGGTGCTTCACGTTGAGCAGGAACTCGTAGGAGGCGCCGAAGCACGAGCCGCCCTGCGCGGTGCCGACGACGACCGGGCCGGGATCCTCGAGGAAGCGCTGCCACGCCTCGCCGGCGACGAGCGCGTGCTCGAGGTTGCAGACCGACTGCGTGTGGCCGCCCTCCGGGCCGATGCCCGGGATGGCGGCGAAGTCGAGCTTCGGGCCCGTCGCGACGAGCAGGCGGTCGTACGGATGCTCGCCGTTCGCGGCGACGACCGTCTGCGCCTCGAGGTCGACGCGCTCGACGCGGTCGTGGACGAAGCGGATCCCCTTCCTCTCGTACATCGGCGCGAGCGGGAACGTGACGTCCTCCGCGCTGCGGATGCCGAAGGGGACCCAGATCAGCGACGGGATGAAGGTGAAGTGGTCGCGGCGATCGATCACCGTGATCTCGGCGCGGTCGCCGAGGTGCTCGCGGAGCTCGAGCGCGCCGGTGAGGCCGCCGAAGCTCGATCCGAGCACGACGACGCGCGGCCCGGGAGATCCGGCTGCGGTGCGGTGGGTGGCGGGTGCCATGACGGACGCTCCTCGACTCGTGCCCGAGGCCGGGCGGTGGTGCGCCACGGAGTCGCCTGCCGGTGCGCCCGCGCACCCCGGGTGCCGGCCGCCGACCGTGCGGCGCGTCCTTCCCCTGCAGCGTGGCACGCGGCGCTGGCGGCCGCGTCGGGGAAAGCCCCGGGGCGCCGCGCGCGATTCGCGTACGGCCGGCTCCCTCCGGTGGCCGGGCCGCGCTCAGACCGTGCGGCGGAACGCGGCCGGCGTGCGGCCCGTCGCCGCCCGGAAGTCGCGCGTCAGGTGCGCCTGGTCGCTGTAGCCGAGCGCGCGCGCGAGCACTGCGAGCGAGGTCGGCTCGCCGCGCTCGAGCCGCGCGGCCGCCTCCTGCAGCCGGGCGCGTCGGATCGCCTGCTTCGGGCTCATCCCGACCTCGTCCCGGAACAGGCGCTGGAGCGCGCGCTCGCTCCAGCCGGCCGCGGCAGCGGCCGCCCGGACGGTCGTGACGCCAGGGTCGGCCGCGATCGCGGCGAGCGCGCGCAGCGCAGCCTCGACCCCGTCGGGCAGCGGGCGGCCGACGCGCGCGGCGAGCCACGCGTCGAGGCGGGCGAACGCGGCCTCGTCGTCCGCCGCGCCGAGGACCGCCGCCTCGATCGCCGGGCCCTCGACGAGCTCGCCGAGCGGGACGACCCGGTCGGTCAGCCCGCGGGCGCTCGCCACCGGGAGGACGGCCCGCACGGCCCCGGCGCGCAGGCGGACGGCGCGGATCAGCCCGGCGTCGGCGAGCTCCCGCCGGAACAGCCGGGTCGAGACCCCGACGACCCTGCTCGCGCCCGCCTCGAACGCGATCGTCACGCACGGGTCGACGAGCATCTCGAAGCGGTGCGGCTCCTGGCCGCGCAGGTCCCAGCGCGTCGACCAGTAGGTCTCGACGACGTCGGCGAGCCCGGGGCCGGGCGGGTGCGTGCGCGCGTCGACGCGGCTGCCGCTCTCGCGGCTCGACACGATCCCCCGCGCGCGTCCGGCGCGATCCCGTCGCGTTCCTTCAAGCATCGGCGGCAGAGCCGAGCCTAGCGTGGAGCAGAGCGCCGAGGAGGGGAGCGATGCACACCACGAACTACCTGGACACCTTCATCGCGGTCGCGCCGGACTGCCCGGTCGATCGCGGCACCGAGCCGCCGGAGCGGGCCCGTCCGTCCGCCGTGCGGCTCGCCTACCTGCTGCTCCGGGAGCGGCCGTACGAGTTCACCTCGGACGACGTCCTCTTCGCCGTCCACGCGGAGCGGCATGCGATCCCGGCCGCCGAGCGCGACGCCGCCCGGGAGGCGTTCCTCGCGAGGCCGCAGCCGTGCCTGCGCGCGTCCGACCTCGGCAAGCGCTACGGCTGGGGCGTCCACGCCGACGGGGCCGGGCTCGTCGCCGTCTACGGCGTCGAGACCGCCGAGTACGCGGCGCTCGCACGCGGCATCGGTCAGCACGGCGAGCCCGTCGCGGTCACGGCCGCGATGCGCTCCCGCCGCCGAGGTCAGCCGCGGGCGAGCCGGTAGCAGGTGTCGAGCCGCTCGAGCAGATCCTCGACCGAGGCCACGGTCGGGTCGAAGACGACGTCGACGCACGACTCGTGCGCGCCGATCGCCGCGGTCGCGGCGAGGTCCGCGGCGACCTGCTCGGGCGAGCCGGCGAAGGGCGCGCGGTCGTCGCCGAGCGGCGCGTCGTGGAGCTCGACGTGCGCGCGGACGAGCAGCTCGAGCGCGTCCGGGTCGCGCCCCGCGGCGGCGGCCGCCTCGCGCAGCCGCGCGAACGTCTCGCCGGTCTGCGCGATCGGGAAGCCCGCCGCGACCCAGCCGTCGGCGATCCGCGCGACGCGCTCGAGCGCGGCCGGCGCGAACGCCCCGACGTAGATCGGCGGGCACGGCTGCTGCACCGGCTTCGGCCCGATGAACGAGCGCGGCACGTCGTAGTGCGCGCCGTGGAACTCGACCGGGTCGGTCGTCCAGATCTCCCGCAGGACGGCGATCGCCTCCTCGAAGCGCGCGCCGCGCGTCTCGAAGTCGCTGCCGGCGACGTCGTGCTCGTCCCGCGACCAGCCGATCCCGACGCCGAGGCGCAGCCGCCCGTGCGAGAGCACGTCGATCGTCGTCAGCCGGCGCGCGAGCAGCACCGGGCGGTACCAGGGGAGGTTGATCACGCAGGTGCCAAGGCCGATCCGGCTCGTCCGGGCCGCGACGAAGGTGAGGCTGTCGAGCGGGTCGAGGACGGTCTTGTACTCCTCGGCCAGCGTCCCGAGCGGGTACGGCGTCCTCGGGTCGAGCGGCCAGAGGCTCCGCTCGGTCACCCAGAGCGTGTCGTAGCCGACCTGCTCGGCCCGATCGGCGACGCGCGTCAGCGCCTCCGGGCCCGCGAGCGGGCCGACGTGCGGGAGCACGAAGCCGAGCCTCATCCGTGTTCGCTCCTGTCCGGGAAGGGGCGCCCGCGCACGCGGCCGGGCGGTGCGGCGGGAGTATCGCAGGCGCCCGGCCCCGCGCGGGCTCAGAGCGCGCGCATCCGGTTGTTGCGTGGGTTGTGCTCCACCTCGGCGAGGCCGAGCCGCTCGAGCAGGGGCGGCACGTACATCCCGAAGCGGCCGCGCAGGCCCTTCTTCAGGCCGTACCAGCCGCCGACCGGGTTGTCCGGCGAGCGGCCCCACGCCTCGACCGTGCCGTCCTTCGCCGGCTTCTGCTCGTCGGCGGAGCCGAGCTCGACCCAGTCGCCGCGCGCCTGCAGCATCGCGTGCAGGTCGTCGATGCAGCGGGCGTCGTAGAGGAGGACGGTCTTGCCGACGGTGCAGACGATGACGTCCTTGCCGTCCTTGACGTCGCGGTGCATCGTGTAGTCGGAGGTGAGCGGCGGCGTCTTCAGCTGCCAGGGATCCTCGGGCGTGCCGCTGCCGGTGCTGCTCGGGGCCATCCGTGCCTCCTCGTGTCGCCGGGCATTCCGTAACTTCTCGGTTACCATACCGCGCTTCGCCCGGGCACGCACGGCCGGCCGGTCACCCGGCGGTTACGCTTCCCACGAGCCATGCCCGACCGCTCCGACCGATGAGCGCGCCGCTCCACGACGCCGCGCTCGACGCGCTCGGCGACCCCACGCGCCGGGCGATCCTCGAGGTGCTCGCCGTCGGCGAACGCTCCGTGCAGGAGGTCGCCGACCGGCTCCCGGTCAGCCGGCCGGCAGTCTCGAAGCACCTCCGTCTGCTCGAGCAGGCAGGGCTCGTCGCCGCGACGCCGCAGGGGACGCGCCGGGTCTACGCCCTGCGCGAGGAGGGCGTCGAGGCGGTGCGGGCGTACTTCGACGAGGTCTGGCGCGACGCCGCCGCGCGCTTCCGGCTCGTCGCGGAGAACGCGCCGACCGACAGGAAGCCGTGAGCGAGCCGCTCGTCGTCGAGTTCGAGGTGCGCGCCACGCCCGCGGTCGCGTTCGCGACCTGGACGGAGCGGATCGGCGCCTGGTGGCCTCGCTCCCACACCCTCAGCCGGGAGCCGGCCGCGATCACGTTCGAGCCGCGGGCAGGCGGGCGGATCGTCGAGCGCGGCCCCGACGGGGCCGAGCACCCGTGGGGCGAGGTGATCGCCTGGGAGCCGCCGCACCGCGTCCGCTACTGGTGGCATCTCTACTTCGACCGGGCCGAGGCGACCCAGGTCGACGTGACGTTCCGCGAGCACGGCGGCCTGACGCGCGTGCGGATCGAGCAGTCGGGCTGGGAGGCGCTCGGCGCCGCCGGGCCGCCCCGGCGCGAGCGGACGCAGCAGGTCTGGGGGATGCTCTCGCGCATCTATGCGGAGCACCTCGGGGCCGCGGCCGGCTGAGGGGCCCCGGCCCCGCGAGCGGCCGCCCCGTGCGAGACTGCGGCGTTCGCGGGACGACGAGCCGAGGAGGGGCCGTGGAGCGCTGGGACGACGTGATCGACGGGGCAGGGGTCGCGTGCCGGCTGCCCGGGACGGGGCGGTAGGCGATGGCGCTCGAGCTCCGCTCGCTGGGTCGGACGGGCGTGCAGGTCACGTCGCTCTGCCTCGGCTCGATGACCTTCGGCGCGGCGACGCCCGAGGCCGAGGCGATCGCGATGGTCGACCGTGCGCTGGAGGCGGGGGTGAACTTCGTCGACACCGCGAACGTCTACGCGGAGGGCCGCAGCGAGGAGGCGATCGGCAAGGCGTTCGCCGCGAACGGCCGCCGCGACGAGGTGATCCTCGCGACGAAGTTCTGGGGCGTCGTCGGGCCCGGCCCGAACGACCGCGGCAACAGCCGCCGCCACCTGATCCAGCAGTGCGAGGCGTCGCTGCGGCGCCTCCAGACGGACTGGATCGACCTCTACCAGATCCACCGCCCGAGCTCGGAGATCCCGATCGACGAGACGCTGCGCGCGCTCGACGACCTCGTCCGCTCCGGGAAGGTCCGCTACGTCGGCACGAGCGACTTCGCCGGCTGGCAGGTGGTCGAGTCGCTCTGGGCCTCGAAGGAGCTGGGGCTCAACCGGATCGTCACGGAGCAGCCGCCGTACAACCTGCTCGACCGGCGGATCGAGCGCGAGCTCGTCCCCGCGTGCCGGACGTACGGCGTCGGCCTGCTGCCATGGTCGCCGCTGGCGCAGGGCTTCCTCTCCGGCAAGTACCGCCGCGGCGAGGCGCCGCCCGAGGGCTCCCGCTTCGCCGACCCGGCGGTGGGCCAGGCGTGGGAGCGCTTCCGCTTCACGGAGGGGAACCCGGGTGTCTACTCGGAGGAGGCGTTCCGCGTGCTCGACGTCGTCGAGGCGATCGCCGCCGAGAAGGGCGCGACCGCGAGCCAGGTCGCGCTCGCCTGGGTCGCCGCGCAGCCGGGCGTGACGAGCGTGATCCTCGGCCCGCGGACCATGGAGCAGCTCGACGACAACCTCCGCTCGGCCGACGTCGAGCTCTCGGCCGACGACCTCACGCGCCTCGACGAGGTCGCGCCCCCGGGCCGCGCGATCCTGCCCTACTGGATCGCCGACTTCGGGCCGCACCTGCACCGCTGGTGAGCGCGGGCGGGCCGGCGCCGTCGGGCGCCGGCCCGCTCAGCCGTCGGCGGGCGCGGGCGGCTCCCAGAGGCGCGCGGAGTCGAGGAGCTCGCCCCGCATCGCGGATGCCGAGGCCCAGCCGGCCCCGCCGAACACGACGAGGTCGCGCCCTGCGGCGACGACGGTCTGGTCGGTGTGGAAGCCCTCGTCGTACGCCGGCACCCACACCCACGTCGAGCGTTCCAGGTCGAGCGCCCACCCGTGATCGCTCATGTAGGCGGCGCCGTCCGACCAGAGGACGCCTGCGGACGGGACGAAGCTCCCCTGGGCGGGCGGGCCAGGCAGGGGCAGCCACCGGCCCGCATGGGCGTCGAGGCTGCCGCCGTTCGGGTAGCGGCGGCCCCACCCGTTCACCTCGCCGCCGTCGGCGCCGCCCAGGTCGGGGTTGACGAGCAGGCCGTCCGCGGCGGCGATCGGGAAGCCGAGCTGCGCCGAGTCCGGCAGCCGCCGCCATGTTCGCTTCCCCAGGTCGAGCGTCGCTGCGCGCACGAGCGACGGCTCGTCGGGCGGGACATCCTCGTAGGCCGGCAGCGCGAGGAGGATGAGCTCGCTGCCGTCCCAGAGCATCGTGCGCCCCGACGAGCGCGGCAGGGGGTCGTCGGGCAGCCGCTCCCAGCGGCCCGTCTCGGCGTCGCGGATCCAGTCGGGGAGCTCGCCACGCTCGTCCGTCGCCGCGTAGGCGACGACGGTGCCGCCCACCGTCGCGATGGCGTACCCGCCTGGATCCGGCTCGGCGACCGAATGCCAGCGATCGGCGGCGACGTCGTAGGCCAGGAGGGCCCGTCGGTCGCCCGTGGCCGGTCCGGAGTACGCCACGAGGTAGACCGTGCTCCCGACGACGGCGGCATTGGCGTACGAGATCGGCATCGGGGCGTCCGCGATGCGGCGCCAGGTGCGGGTCGCCGGGTCGAACGCGGCGCCATCGCGCAAGGCGGCCTTTGTCGGAAGGGCGCAGGAGGCGGATGGCGGGCACGGCCGGTCGTCGCTACCGCCGAGCACGAGCGCCTCCTTCCCCGTCCAGACCCCGGTCGCGCCAGCCCGCGGGGAGAGCGGCGGGCCCGGCAGCACGATCCACGCCCCGGGGTCGACCGGCGACCCGCCCAGCAACCGGGGCGCCCCGGAGCAGGCGGCCAGCCCAACTGTCACGAGGACGAGCAGTCCCAGGGCGACCGTCGCGCGCACACCCGAACGATGCCGCAGGCGGCGTCGATCCTCTATCGCAAGGTTGACGGCCCGCCGGCCGAGGGGGATGATCGAGCGGCTGGTGCTCGGCAGAGGGGGATGGGATGACCGGGTCGGTGCTGTCCGTGACGGAGCCGCCGGAGGACGTCGTCGCGGAGGTGGCTGCTCTCGACCGCGTGCTCGACGGGATCGTGCCGGCGAAGGAGCTCGACCGGAACCTGCTCGTCGCGACGTGGAACCTGCGCGCGTTCGGCGGGCTGACGAAGAGCTGGCGCGCCGGCGAGAAGGACTCGCCCAAGCGCGACCTCCGCGACGTCCGGCTGATCGCGGCGATCGTCGCGCGCTTCGACGTGGTCGCCGTCCAGGAGGTGAAGGGCGACCTGCGCGCGCTGCGCCACCTGCTGAAGGCGCTGGGGCCCGACTGGGCGTTCACGCTGACGGACGTCGCCGGCGGGGACGAGGGGAACGACGAGCGGCTCGCCTTCCTCTTCGACACGCGCCGCGTGAAGCCGTCCGGGCTCGCCTGCGAGCTCGTCGTCCAGATCGCCGAGGACACGAGCCTCTCGGCGACGACGATCCGCAGGCAGTTCGCGCGCACGCCCTACGCGGTCAGCTTCGTCACCGGCGGGCGGACGGTGATCCTCGTCACGCTGCACGTGAACTACGGCGACCGGGGCGCGCGGCTCGCCGAGCTGACCGAGATCGCGCGCTGGCTCGCGGCCTGGGCGGAGCGGGAGGACGAGTGGCGCCACAACGTGATCGCGCTCGGCGACTTCAACATCGACCGGCGCGACGACGCGCAGTACGGCGCGTTCACCGCGACCGGGCTGACCCCTGCGCCGGCCCTGATCGACGCGCCCCGGACGATCTACGACCGACCGACGACCGGTCACTACTACGACCAGGTCGCCTGGTTCGACGACCCGGCGAAGGGGCCCGTCCTCTCCCTCGTCCCCACCCTCGGCGGGTACGTGGACTTCCCGCTGCACGTCCATCCGGGGATGGCGAAGTCGCGGCTGGCCGCGAAGATCAGCGACCACTACCCGCTCTGGATGGAGTTCCGCCTCCGCGGGGCGACGTGACGGCGCGCCGCCGCGGCCGGCCGGCCGCGGCGGCGCGCGTCCTGCGCTAGACCTTCCGGCCCGCGCGGTGACCCTCGAAGACCGCCTCGTAGGTGCCGCGCGGCGCGATCGCGTCGCCGATCAGCTCGACGCTGGTGCCTCGCGCCTTCAGGGCGTGGTAGAGCGCGTTCTCGGAGCGGCGGCCCGTGTTGAAGACGATCGCGTCCGCCTCGAGCCGGGTGACGCGGTCGGGCGCGTAGACGTTGATCAGGTCGACCTCGCGGCCGTCGATCCGCACGGGCATCAGGTCGGTCAGGATCTCGACGTCCGCCTGGATCAGCGCCTGGCGCGTCCAGAGGTAGTAGACCTCGGGCATCGTCTCCATCGCGACCATCGGCCAGCGGGTGACGAGCTTCACGCGTGCGCCCTCGCGCGCGAGCTTGACCGCCGTCAGCGGGCCGCAGATGTCCTGCAGGTCGTCGACGACGAGGACGTCGCCGGTCGCCGTCGCCTTGCCCTCGACGACCGCGTCCCAGCTCGCGCAGTTGCCCGTCTCCCAGCCCGCCACGGGCGCGGCCGTCTGGCCCTGCCAGCCGTCGCTGCGATGGGACGCGCCGGTCGCGACGACCACGTGGTCGGGCCGCTCCGCGGCGAGCAGCTCGTCGAGCCCCTCGACGGTCGCCTCGACGCCCGTCCGGATCGTCGCGCCGTTCTTCGCCGCCTGCGCCGCCAGCCAGCGGGCGATCTCGCCGAACTCGCCGCGGTCGGGGAGCAGCGCCTGGACGCGGACGTGGCCGCCGGTCTCCTGCTCGCGCTCGAGCACGGTCACCTCGTGGCCGCGGGCCGCGGCGACGCGGGCGAACTCGAGCGCCGAGGGCCCGCCGCCGAGCACGAGCACCCGCCTCGGGTCGGCCACCTGCACGAGCGAGCCGCGGCCCCACTGGCGCTCACGCCCGACCTCCGGGTTGTAGATGCACTGGACGCGCGCCCCCGCCGTGACGCTGCGCCAGCAGTAGTTCGCGGCGACGCACTTGCGGATGTCCTCCTCGCGGCCCTCCTTCACCTTCTCGACGAAGTGGGCGTCCGCGAACAGCTGGCGGGCGAGCAGGATCGCGTCCGCCTCGCCGGCGGCGAGGATCTCCTCGCCGATCTGCGGGTTCGTCACGCGCCCGACGGCCATCACGGGCTTCTGCGTCACGGTCTTCACCGCGCGCGTGTACTCGCGCTCCCAGCCGGGCAGGTACGTCATCGGCGTGTGGATGTACGAGTGGTGGACGCCGGCCGAGACGCTGACGTAGTCGACGTCGGCCTGCTCGTCGAGCGCGACGATCGCCTGCTTCACGTCGTCCAGCTCGAGGTCGCCCGGCCAGAACGACGTCGAGTTGATCCGGTAGCCGATGAAGACGTCGTCCGCCGCCTCCCGGCGCATCGCGTTCAGGCACTCGACGGAGAAGCGCAGCCGGTTCTCGAACGAGCCCCCCCAGCGGTCCTGGCGGTGGTTCGTCAGCGGCGAGAGGAACTGCCACGGCAGGTAGCCGTGCGCGAGGTGGTACTCGACGCCGTCGAGGCCCGCCTCGCGCGCCCGCCGCGTCGCGTCGGCGAACAGCCCGACGATCCGGAGGATCTCCTCCTCCTCGAGCTCCTTCGGCATCGGCGCGTTCGGCCACTCGCCCGGGGGCACCTGGCTCGGCGCGACCGTGTACCACTCGGCGTCGAGGTCGTACGCCGCGTCCTTCTGGATCACGGCCATCGTGCGCAGCCCCGCGTGGAGGAGCTGGACGGCGACCTTGCAGCCGTGCCGGTGGCAGGCCTCGCGCACGCGCGCCAGGCCCTCGATCTGGCGGTCGTCCCAGATGCCCGGGAAGTTCAGGTGCGCGTAGAGCGCCTTCTCGTCGACGACGTTGCCGCCGATGATGATCAGGCCGAGCCCCGACGCGGCGCGCTCCTCGTAGTAGGCGACGGCCTGGTCGGTGAAGACCCCGTCGACCGGGCTCGCGACCCAGGTCGGGCAGGTCGGGGCGAACACGAGCCGGTTCGGGATCGTGTGGGTGCGGAGCTTCCACTCCGAGAACAGCTGCGGATAGGCGGTCGTGGTCATGGCGCAGTTCTCTCACGCCGCAGGCCCGTCGGCAACCCTCCGTTCGGAGGGGCGGGCCCGCTCGCGGCGAGCGCCCGCGCGCCGGCGCGGGCCGGCGGAGGGCCTGTCGCGTCGCCGGGGCGGGCGTCGGGGCGACGGGCGGCGCGGGCGCTGCCAGCGCCGCGGGTCGGGCAGGGGCGGGCCCACGCCGTCGTCGCTCGCGCCGGGCGGGCGGCGCAGCGACCAGAGGACGACGAGCGCCAGGTACAGCGGCGGCAGGCCGACGGTGGCGAGGATCAGGGTCGCGGCCACGGGCTCACGCGATGGCCACCGGCGGCGCGTGCGCCTGCCGGGCCGGCTCGTCCAGCTCGGCGTCGTCGAGGACGGCGTGGCGGGCGCCGGGGACGCCGTACTCGTAGGGCGAGCCGACGACGCGCGGGATCCGGTCGAAGTTGAACCTCGGCGGCGGCGACGGGACGAGCCACTCGAGCGTCAGCGCCCGGAACGGGTTCGGCCCGGCCGGGCGGCCGCTGCGCCAGCTGACGATCGCGTTGTAGACGAAGATCAGCTGCGCCGCGCCGAGCACGAACGAGCCGAGCGAGCTGACGAGGTTCCAGTTCGCGAAGGCCGGGTCGTAGTCGGCGACGCGTCGCGGCATGCCCTGCGTGCCCAGGTAGTGCTGGACGAAGAAGGTCAGGTGGAAGCCGACGAAGGTGAGCCCGAAGTGCCAGCGGCTCAGCCGCTCGTCCAGCATCCGGCCGGTGACCTTCGGGAACCAGTAGGTCAGCCCGGCGAAGATCGTGAAGACGGAGCCGCCGAGCAGCACGTAGTGCAGGTGGGCGACGACGAAGTACGTGTCGGAGGCGTGCTGGTCGATCGGGACCGAGCCGAGGTAGATCCCCGACAGCCCGCCGATCACGAACGAGGAGATGAAGCCGATCGCCCAGAGCAGCGGCGCCTGCAGGTGCAGCCGTCCGTGCCAGAGCGTGCCGAGCCAGCTGAAGATCTTGATCCCGGTCGGGACGGCGATCAGCAGCGACGCCACCATCATCGGGATGCGCAGCCACGGCGCCATCCCCGAGACGAACATGTGGTGGGCCCAGACGGAGAAGCTGAGCACGAGGATGCCCGCGAGCGAGAGCGCCATCAGCCGGTAGCCGAAGATCGGCTTGCGCGACAGCGCGGAGACGACCTCGGAGATGATCCCGAAGCCGGGCAGGATCATGATGTAGACGGCCGGGTGCGAGTAGAACCAGAAGATGTGCTGGTACCCGATCGGGTAGCCGCCTCCCACCGGCTCGAAGACGCTCGTGTGCAGGACCCGGTCGAAGGTCAGCAGGAACTGCGAGCCGGCGATGAACGGCGTCGCGAGCACGACGAGCATCGACGTCGTCAGGTTCGCCCAGACGAACAGCGGCAGCCGCCAGAACGTCATCCCCGGCGCCCGCATCAGCGCGATCGTCGCCAGGAAGTTGATCGCCGTGGCGATCGACGAGGCGCCGACCCACTGGACGCCCATCTGGAAGAACAGGTTGCCGGGCGGCTGGTGCTCGGCGAGCGGCGGGTAGTTCGTCCAGCCGGCCGCGAAGGCGCCGCCGGGGGCTGCGAAGCTGAGCAGGAAGAAGGCGCCGCCGAGGAAGAGGAGCCAGTACGAGAGCGCGTTCAGGCGCGGGAAGGCCATGTCCGGCGCGCCGATCATCAGCGGGATGACGTAGTTCCCCAGGCCCGCGAAGACGGGGATGACGAACAGGAAGATCATCAGCGTCGCGTGGACGGAGAAGAGCGAGTTGTAGGTCTGCGTGTCGACGAGCTGGGCGCCCGGCTGCGCGAGCTCCGCGCGCACGAACATCGCGAGCAGCCCGCCGACGAGGAAGAAGACGATCGTGGTGACGACGTACTGGACGCCGATCACCTTGTGGTCGGTGTTGACGCGCAGGTAGTCGCGCCACGAGTCGGCCCCGTGGCCGGCGTGCGTCTCCGGTCTCGTTCGCCGGCCCGACACGAAGTACAGCCACTCGTCGAAGGCGCCGAGGCCGAGCAGGAAGCCGAGCGGCGGGATCGCCGACCAGGCGACGATCAGCACCTCGACGTTCCAGACGGGATCCCAGCCGGCCAGCGCCCGGACGCCCGTCACGAGAGCGGTCGCGAGCCCGAAGGCGAGGGCCGTGCACCAGGCGGCCCTCAGCCACCCGGCCCGGCGGAGGGGGCCGCGCCGCGCGCCGGGCGGAGTGGCCTCCCCGTGGGGTGCGAGCGGGTCGTGCGCGACCGTCGTCGCCATCGCCTGCGGTCATCGCACCGCGTGCGGACCGGCAAACGTCGGCCGCCGCAGCGGCGGGCGGCTCAGCCGCCGCCGGCGCGCTCGCCGGCGATCCTGCGGCCCTGCCACGCCGGCTCGTCGACGACGCCGGCCGACTCCGGGAAGAGCGTCTCGACGACCGTGCGCACCTGCGAGTCGGCGTCGTAGGCGATCGCCACGGGGACGTCGGGGAAGTCCCGGGCGGCGCGCCGCAGCTCGTGCCCGATCGACAGGTCGACGAACCGCGCCGTGGTCAGGTCGACGACGACCATCCGCGGCCGGGCCCCTGCCGCCTGGCGGACGAGCGCGCCGACGGCGGCTGCCGTCGACATGTCGTGCTCGCCGTGCAGGCGCACGACCTCCCCCGACCGCGTCGAGCTGCGGACAGCGCTCCCAGTGCTCCGTTCCATGACCGTGCTCCCCCCGTCGTCCGGACGCCCGCCGGGGGCGGGCCGACCGCGTCGTCTACCCCGTACGGACGCTAGAGCGGCGGTGTGAGCGCACTGCGAGCGCGCGCCGGGGAATCGCTCGCGGCCCCGTCGGGCGCGGAGTGTGAGCGGATCCTCACGGATCGGTCGCAGTCGGCTCACGGACGGCCGGCACGATTCGTCCGCGGCGGGGCTCGGCCGCCGGTCGCCCATAGACCTTCACACGGACCGCGGCCGGTGGTCGAGCCCGTAGCCGTCTCGCCCGCCCCGGGCGTGCGACGCGGCGATCGGCTCGGCGAGGCGCGCGAGGCAGGCTCGGAACGCGCCCACGCGGAGCCGTCGCCCGGCCACGTCGACCGGGCCGACGAGCGACACGTGCACGGCGACGAGCGACGGGCCGGCCGGCTCCAGCCGGCTCACGAGCAGGTACGCGGGCTCGTCCCCGCCGGGCGCGGGCTCGACGTCGACGATCCGCCCGAGCTCGCCGTCGATGCAGTCGAGCCGCCAGCCGGCGCAGCCGGCGAGCAGGCTCTCAGGCATCGGCGCCGACCAGGGCCGCGTCGTCCTCCTGGACGGACAGCGGCGCGGTGCGGTCGGCGAGCCAGCGCGTGACGGCGGGCAGCGAACCGGTGCGATCGTGCAGCGTCCGCTGCTCCTGGGCGCCCGTCGGCGCGAGCAGGAGCCGCTCGCAGGCCCGCAGCTCGGCCAGGCTGCCGAGCCTGCGCGCCGCGGGCTCGCAGTCGTCGAGCAGCTCGAGCACGGCGATCCGGGCCGACCGCTCGGTGTCGCGCTCGACGTCGACGAGCACCGCGTCGAGGCCGTCCCGGGCCGCGCGCAGGCGGTTCTCCGCCAGGACGAGCTCCGGGACGTCCGGCCGGCGGTGACCGCGCTCGTGATCCGCGGACGCGGTCGCGACGAGCGCCTGCACGAGCGCGGCCAGCGGGCCGACGCGGTCGACCCGGGTCTGGGCGTCGAACACGCGGATCTCGACGGTGCCGTAGCGCGGGCTCGGGCGCACGTCCCACCAGAGCCGCGTCGCGTCGGCGAGGATGCCCGCGCGGCGGCCCGCGTCGACGTACCGCTCGAACGCGCGCCAGCCGGCGAACGCGGGTGGCAGGCCGCTGCGCGGGAAGCCGGCGACGATCTGCGCGCGCGCCGACGCGAACCCCGTGTCGATCCCCGCCGAGAAGGGGGAGTTGCCGCTGAGCGCCAGCAGCTCGGGGATCGACGAGCGCGCCCGGTTCGCGGCCGCGATCAGGCTCTCGAGGTCATCGCACCCGACGTGCACGTGGAGCCCGAAGACGCAGTTGCGCCGCGCGAGCCAGCGCATCTCCCCGAGCAGGCCCTGGTAACGAGGCTGGTCGGTGACCTCCTGGACGGCGTGGTGCGAGAACGGATGGGTTCCCGCGGCAGCGACGTCCAGGCCGACGCGGCGCGCATGCCGGGCGAGGCGGGCGCGCAGGTGGGCGAGCTCCTCCGCCGCGGCCTCGGCGGTCGCCGCCGGCTCCGTCGACAGCTCGACCATGCACTGGAGGAGCTCCCGCTGGAGACGGAGCGACGCCGGGGCGTCGGCGATGAGCCGCTCGATGCCGGAGGCGAGCGCGCCGGTCAGCGGGTCGAGCAGCTGGAGCTCCTCCTCGATCCCGACCGTGAACGGCTGCCGGCCCCCCGACCGCACGGCCGGTGGAGCCGGCCGGCGCTGCTGGTCACCGTGACGTCGGATCACGGCGGCCTCCTCTCGCGACACGCGCTTCGGCGGGCGAGGCCCGCCCTCGTCTTCGACTATCGCGTCGCCGCGTGAGGAGACCCCGCGCGGTGTGTGAAGATCCGCTCACACTGACGTGCCGGGCCTGGGTCGGACCACCCGGTCGGTACCGTCAGGAGCGTGGGACGGCGGTTCGGAGTGAGCATGCGCTGGTGGCTTGCCGCCACGTTCGCGCTGATCGCGACGCTCACCGCCGTGCTCGTCGCGTTCGTCTTCTCGCAGCGCGCGGGCGGGGCCTTCCGGGAGCGCGCGAGCGAGTTCGCGGCGGGGAACGCGGTCGCGGCGGCCGAGGACGTGCGCCGCGGGCAGGACGCGAGCAACCTGACCGAGGTCGTGGTCGAGATCGCGTCGCGGCGGCAGATGGCGATCTTCCTCTACTCGCGCAGCGGGACGCTGCTCTCGTCGGCCTACTCGGCGCGCACGACGCTCACGGCCATCCCCGATCGCGAGGAGGCCGTCGACACCGCCCTCGCAGGCGACCGGTACCTGAAGACCCTCGACGACGGGGTGACGACGGTGGTCGCGCTGCCGGTCTCCTCGCCGCAGATCGGCGTCCTGCTCGCCTACGTGCCCCAGCCGGCCTACGCGACCTCGGTCGGCATCTTCCGGCGGGAGATCGTGATCGCCGCGGGCATCGCGGCGCCGATCGGCGCGGTCGTCGGCCTGCTGATCGCGCTCGTGATCGCGTCCCGGCTGCGCGGCATCGCGCGCGCGGCGGCGGAGATCGAGGCCGGCAACTTCGACACGGCGCTGCGGCCGCAGTTCCGCGACGAGCTCGGCAGCCTGGCCGCCACGATCGACCGGATGCGGCAGCGCCTCCGGCAGTCCTTCGGGCGGGTGGAGACCGAGCGCGCCCGCCTCGAGCGGCTGCTCGAGCGCCTCCACGACGGCGTGCTGCTCGTCGACCGCGACCTCAGGATCGAGTTCGCGAACACGGCCGCGGCGAGCCTGCTCGACCAGGCAGAGCTGCCGCCCGGCTCCGAGCTGCCGGGCCCGTGGCTCGACCTCGACCTGCCGGCGATCGCCCGTCGGCTGTTCGAGCCGGACGCGCAGGTGGCGCACGCCCGCGTCGCCCCCGACGACGAGCGGAGCTACGCGCTGATCGGGATCCCGGCCGGGAGCGACGGCGACTCGGTCGTGCTCGTGATCGAGGACGTGTCCGAGCAGGAGCGCCGTGAGCGGGCCGAGCGCGAGTTCGTCACGAACGCGGCGCACGAGCTGCGCACGCCGTTGAGCGCGATCCTCAGCGCGACGGAGGTCCTGCAGGCCGGCGCGAAGGAGGACCCCGGGCTGCGCGACCAGTTCCTCGACCACATCGAGCGGGAGAGCGCCCGGCTGGCGCGGCTCGCCCGCGCGCTGCTCGTGCTGGCGCGCGCCCAGACGCGCGAGGAGGCGCCGGCGCTCGCGCCCGTCTGGCTCGCGCCGATCCTCGAGGCGGCCGAGGGGAGCGTCACGCCGAGCGACGCGGTCGAGCTCACCGTGGACTGCCCCGCCGAGCTCGTCGCGCTGAGCGACCAGGACCTGCTCGAGCAGGTCGTCGCCAACCTGGCCGCCAACGCGGCGAAGCACACCGAGCACGGGAGGATCGCGCTCACGGCGCGCGCCCTCGACGCCGCGGTGATCGAGATCCAGGTGTCGGACACCGGGCCCGGGATCGCGCCGGGCGATCGCGAGCGCGTGTTCGATCGCTTCTACCGCGGCGGCAACCGCTCGGCCGACGGCTTCGGCCTGGGGCTGGCGATCGTCCAGCAGGCCGTCCGGGCGATCGGCGGCACCGTCCAGATCCGCTCCCGCCACGGCGCCGGCACCACGGTCACCGTGCGCATCCCGCGTGCGGCTGCCGCCGACGTCCCCGTGGTGCCGGTCGAGGTCGGGGCGCGGTGAGCGAGGAGGCCCGCCGCATCCTGCTCGCCGAGGACGAGCCGGCGCTGCTCGATGCGGTCGCCTACACGCTGGGCCGGGAGGGCTTCGAGGTCACGCGGGTGACCGACGGCGCCGCCGCGCTCGACGCCGCCCGGGCCGACGCCTACGACGTCGTGATCCTGGACGTGATGATGCCCCGGCTCTCGGGCCTCGACGTGTGCAAGCGGCTGCGCGACGAGAGCGACGTCCCGATCATCCTCCTGACGGCGAAGGACGCCGAGCTCGACCGGGTGCTCGGCCTCGAGCTCGGGGCGGACGACTACATCACGAAGCCGTTCTCGATGGCCGAGCTGGTCAGCCGCACCCGTGCACTGCTGCGCCGTCGCGACCTCGACCGGGCGGGCCCCGGCACGATGCGGGTGGTCGGCGACCTCCAGCTCGACCTGGCCCGCCACGAGCTGACCATCGCCGGGCGGAAGGTCCACGTCACCCCGTCCGAGTTCAAGCTGCTCGTCCTCTTCACCGCCGAGCCCGGGCGCGTGTTCTCGCGTCGGCAGGTGATGGAGTACCTCTGGGACTCGCACTACGTCGGGGACGAGCGCGCCTGCGACGTCCACGTCTCGAGCCTGCGGCGCAAGATCGAGGACGACGCGGGCGACCCGAAGCGGCTCGTCACCGTGCGCGGCGTCGGCTACAAGCTGGAGACGATCCGGCCGCAGCCGGTCGAGCCGGCGGCTCCGTGAGCGAACCTTCAGATCGCGCAGGGACGTCGCTCATGCGCCGGGCCTAGGCTCGGTGCATGGCACTCGCGGGAACGCGATCCGCGACCGGCGCCCTGGCTCGCTGCCACGGCTGGCAGGTCGACGCGCTCGACGGCACGGTCGGGCAGGTCGAGACGCCGCTGTTCCCGGACGCCGAGCCGGCGCCCGACTACCTGGTCGTCCGCCTCCCGTACGACCGCGGCTGGTCGTTCGCGATCGTGCCGGTCGGCCGGATCGCGCGGGTCGATCCCGAGCACGAGCGGCTGACGCTCGACGTGACGCGGGACGCGATCCGGCGCTACCCGCAGCGGCTGCCGATCGCCTAGCGGGCCGACCCGCCGGCGGCGCGGCGCTCAGGCCGCCGCACGGCCGGGCCGCCTCGCGCCCGGCGCGCTGCGCAGCGCCGGCTCGACGAGCGTGGCGAGCTGCTTCCCCGCCCAGGTGGCGGGCGTCCGCGCGTGGACGATCGCGGCCATCCGCGCGAGCCGGGCGCGCCGCTCGTCGGGCTCGAGCGCGAGCGCCGACTCGATCGCCCGCGCGATTCCGGCCGTGCTGGTCGGATCGCACGGGACGGCGTCGCGCAGCTCCTCGCTCGCCCCGGCGGCGCGGCTGAGGACGAGCGCGCCGGTGCCGCCGGCGGCGGCCTGCACGACGGCGTACTCCTTGGCGACGAGGTTCATGCCGTCCGCGAGCGGGGTGACGAGCGCGACGTCCGCCAGCGCGAGGAGCGCATGGAGCCGTGCCGGCGGGACGGGGCCCTCGACCAGCTCGACGGGGGACGGGAGGCCCTCGGCGCTTGCACGCGCCGTCAGCCGCTCCGCGAGCGCGCGCACGCGGGCCGCGAGCCGGCGGTACTCGGGCACGCCCGTCCGCGTCGGCACGCCCACCTGGACGAGCACGACGCGCCCGCGCAGGTCGGGCCGGCGCTCGAGCAGCTCCTCGAGCGCGAGCAGCCGCTCGGGGATGCCCTTCGTGTAGTCGAGGCGGTCGACCCCGAGCAGGACCGTGCGCCCCTCGTAGCGCCGTGCGAGCGCGCGCAGCTCACGCGCCGCCTCCGGCGATCGCGCGTGGCGCACGAGGCCGTCGGCGTCGATCGAGATGGGGTGCGCCTCGACGCGGACGAGCCGCCCGTCGCGCAGGACGACCCCGTCGCCGGAGACCCAGGCGTCCGGCCCGAGCACGAGCGCCACGGCGTCGAGGAAGCGGTCGCGGTGGCCGGCGGTCTGGAAGGCGACGAGGTCGGCGCCGAGCATGCCGGTGAGGATCTCCCGGGCCCAGGGCAGCGCGGCCAGCTGCGCCGGCTCGGGGAACGGGACGTGCAGGAAGAAGCCCACCCGGGCCCGGGGCGCCCGGCGCCGGATGATCGCGGGCGCGCGCAGCAGGTGGTAGTCGTGCACCCAGTAGGCCGAGCCTCCCTCGCGCTCCGCGGCCTGCATCGCGCCCGTGGCGAGCCGCTCGTTCGCCGCCCGGTAGTCGCGCCACCAGTCGGAGGAGAGCACGGGCCGCTCGACCCCGCCGTGCAGGAGCGGCCACAGGGTCCGGTTCGAGAAGCCGTCGTAGTACCCCGCCTCGATCGTGGGCGGGAGCGGCACGGGCGCCACGCGCAGCCCGAGCTCGCCTGCGGCCCGCGTCAGGCCCTCCGGCCGGCTCTCGGCGCCCACCCAGACGCCGTCGAGCGCGCGCAGCGTCGGCACGAGCGCCGTGGCGAGTCCCCCGCACGCGGGCTCCCAGTCGCGGGCGCCGCGCGTGAGCGGCAGCCGGTTCGCGAGCACGACGAGGCCGGACCCCGACCCGAGGTCGGCGTCCGATCCGACCGTGCCGAGCAGGTCCGTTCCGTGCGGTGTCACCGGCCGCCTCCCTGCGCGTCTCGGTCGTCCGGGCAGTCCCGCGGAAGGCTCGGCGCGGGCCTGCCCGGACGACGCGAGGTGGCGAGGCCGCAGGTGACAGCCCCCGTGCTGCCGGCGTCCGGGCCCCGACGACAAGGGAGGGCGTCGCCGGGTCCGGTCGCCGGCGCCTGGCCCGGTGCGTCCGACCGCGAGCGGCCATCTGCTCGCGAGCGGGCGCGGTGTCCGGACCAGGTGACGGCTCTCCTCGCCATGCGACCACGGTACGCAGGCGCCCTGAGCCGGTCGCGAGGAGTCGGTGAAGATCCGCTCACGCGCGATCCGCGCGGGATGTGGGGGGATCCTCACCGAATGCTCCGCCGGCGCTCGCGGTCAGCGGGAATCCCTTGTTCGAGGGCCGGTGCACCGACGGCCCTCCTTCCCGCACCGAGGAGGACGGCATGACGACCGATCTCGACATCCGCACCTGCGAGCTCTGCGGCGCCCAGGCCGCCGACACGCTGATCGTCGGCCTCCAGTGGCGGCGGCTGGAGCTGTCGTCGGGTCGGCCGGTGGACGTCTGCCCCGACTGCGCGGCCCGCGAGGACTGGCCGCGGCTGCTCTTCACGCTCGACCGCGTGGACGAGCGAGCGCGCGCGGAGGCGCCGGCAGCGCCGGGCCCGGAGCGCGAGTCGCGCCGGCGGCTGGCCGCGTGATGGCCCCGGGGCCGGAGCGGCTCCGCCGCGCGCGCATCCGGGCCCGGGCGCCGCCCGTGCCCGGCACCGATCGGGAGCGGCTCTCCCCCCAGTTCACGTTCGTCCAGGAAGCCCCGGGCCCCTCCCGGGGCTTCGTTCGTTCCCCCGCGGTCGCGCGCGATCCAAGGGGCACGGGCGGGGTCGGTGCTAGTCGCGCGAGACGGCGGGCCGCCGCGCGGGGGCCGCGGCGGGCCGACGCCCCTGGTCCGCCCGGCGCGCCTCGCCGTTCAGGCGGGAGGGCCACCAGACCCACGAGCGCAGGTCGACCGCGAGGGCGGGGAGGAGCACCGAGCGCACGACGAACGTGTCGAGCAGGACGCCGAACGCGACCAGGAAGCCGATCTCGGTCAGCGTCACGAGCGGCAGCACCGCGAGCACGCTGAAGGTGCCGGCGAGGACGATCCCCGCAGCCGTGATCACCGAGCCCGTGACGGCGAGCGCCCGGATCATCCCCTCTCGCGTCCCGTGGGCTGCCGACTCCTCCCGTGCCCGGGCCATCAGGAAGATGTTGTAGTCCACGCCGAGCGCGACGAGGAAGATGAAGCCGTAGAGGGGCAACGAGTAGTCCTGGCCCGGGAACCCGAAGGCGACGTCGAAGAGGAACGTGCTCGCGCCGAGCGCCGCCGCGAACGAGAGGATCACCGTCGCGGCCAGGACGATCGGCGCGACGAGCGACCGAAGGAGGGCGCCGATGATCGTCAGGATCACGGCGAGCACGATCGGCGGCAGCAGCGCGAGGTCGCGTGTCGACGCCTGACGGAGGTCGTGCTCGACCGCGGTCGGGCCGCCGACGAGCACGTCCGGGCCGCCCGCCGCCTCCGCTGCCCGGCGCAAGTCGGGCACGAGGTCGAACGCGTCCGTCGAGAAGGGGTCGACCTCGAGCGTCGCCGCCAGGTGCACGCCCGGGGCGCCCCGCTCGAGCTCTCGGACGGAGCTGACGCCGGGGACGTCCTCGAGCGCGCTCGCGACGGCAGCCGCGTTGGCCGGCTCGGGCACGATCACGTCGGTCGGCGCGCTGGCGCCACCCGGGAAGGAGGCGGCCAGGAGCTCCTGCCCCTGCGCCGACTCCACCTCGCCGCGGAAGCTGTTCCCGGTCGTCAGGTCGCCGTCGAACGCGATCAGGCCGAGGGCCAGGACCGCGAGCGCCGCGGCCGTGCCGATCCAGACGCGGCGCGACCGGCGGGCGACGCCGTCGCCGAGGCGGCGGAAGACGCCGTCCTCCTCGGCAGCGCCGCGTGCGTCCTCGCCGGCGAAGCGAGGCACGAAGGGCCAGAACGCACGCCGGCCGGTCAGGGCGAGGAGCGCGGGCAGCACGGTCAGCATCGCCACGAGCACGACCCCGATCCCCATCGCCGCGACTGGGCCCAGCCCGGACGTCGCGTTGACGGTCGCGAGCATCAGGACGAGCAGGGCGCAGACGTTCGTCGCGCCGGACGCGAGGATCGCCGGCCCGGCCCGGCGGATCGCCTCGTCCACCGCGCGGTGGCGGTCCTCGTGTCGCCGGAGCTCCTCCCGGTAGCGGGCGACGAGGAGCAGGGCGTAGTCGGTTCCGGCGCCGAAGACGAGCACGAGCAGGATGCCGGCGGTCTGCCCGTTGATCACGAGGCCCGCCTGCGCGAGGCCATAGCCCACCCCTCGCACGGTCAACTCGGCGAAGCCCACGGAGAGCAGCGGCAGGATCCAGAAGATCGGGCTGCGGTAGATCAGCACGAGCAGGACGAAGACGAGCCCGGCGGTCGCGAGCAGGAGCGTCCGGTTGATGTCGTCGAAGACCTTCGCCGCGTCGACCGAGAAGGCGGCTCCGCCGGTCGCGAGCGCGGTGAGGCCGGCCGGGCCGTCCCCGGCCAGGGCCCGGATCCGGGCGACCGCGTCCTCGAGCACCTGCAGGCTCTCCCTGTCGCTCGCCCCGCCCGTGTCGATGGGGACGGACAGGAGCGCGGCGTCGCCCTCCGGTGCGAACGTGGGCTCGGGGACCTGGCCCACGCCGGTCGGCGGCTCACGCGTCAGCGACGCCCGGTCGTCGGCGATCGCCCGGCGGTCGGCGTCGGTCAGCCCACCCTCGCGGGCGTACACGACGACCGCGTCCGCGACGTCGCCGCGCGCGAATCGATCGAGCACTTCGAGCGCGCGGGTCGACTCGGCGTCCTCCGGCAGGAAGCTCGATTGCTCGTTCCTCTGCGCGTCCTCGAAGCGGCTCGCGGGGACGAGGGCGACCGCCACGATCGCGATCCAGACGCCGAGGACGACGAGCTTGCCCCGACGGCCGGCGGGCAGCGTCGCGATCCGGCCCGCGAGCCCGTGCAGCCCCGGACGACGGTGATCGCGTTCGGCCATTGACCCCCGGTAGCCCGGGCACGCGGACGGGAAACCCGCGGCGTTTCGCGACGCGGCGGCAGGGCATCGGACGGGCACCCATCGGCGCCCCGGTGGCAGCACGCGACTGCCCCGGCCGCCCGAACGTCACGGAGGTGACCATGAAGCTGCTCGCTGCCGGGGTGATCGCGCTCTGCGCCCTCGCCCTCGTCCCGAGCGCCCTCGCGCATCAGAAGCACGCCGCATCGGCCCGGATCCAGTCGCTGTGGGCGGGCGAGCGCGTCGACCTCGCGGCCGGCTCGCTCGCGAGCTCCACGCGGGCCGACACGTACTTCTGGGTCGACCACCACGCTGGCCGGGCGAGGACCTGGCTGAAGAACTTCCGCTTCCGCGGCCAGGCGTCGGTCGACTACGCGAACGACGCCCTGTCGTGGTCGGGGCTGGGAGCCAGCCAGCGCGACCAGCTGACGACCGCGGTCCAGCGCTCGCAGCAGGCCCTGCAGCTGGCTGACAGGGCCCTGGCGGAGGCCACGACCGCGTGGCGCGCCGGCTCGATCGACGTGGCGCGCGATCACGCGGCGGTCGCGCTCACGCTCGCGCGGCAGGCCCAGAACGCCTGGCGCGACGCGGAGCGGAACTACCGTGCGGCGGGCACGGCGCCGATCACGTCGCGCTTCGACCTGGCGCCGACCGGCACGGTTCCCTCGGCCACCGGCCAGGTCGTGTTCCGGTCAGGCGGTGGCGTCGACCGGCTGGACGTCGCCGTGCAGGGCCTCGCCCCGATGACCTCGTACTCGATCTTCCTGATGGAGACGGGGCTGCCGCCGTTCGGCGCGAACGTCCTCGTGGGCACGCTCACGACCGGGATGACGGGAACGAGCGCGCTCTCACTCGACGTGGAGGCGAGCGACGCGGTCGCGATCGGGACGGGCGGGGTCGTGCGCCTCGACGACGTCGTCCTCTTCCCGCGCGACGTGCCAGCCGGCGGGGTCGCGACGGGCTTCGACAGCGACGGCCAGGCGGGCCAGGCCGTGCTCACGAGCGAGGGCCGCTCGACCCTCTGAGCGGCTGGGCCCGGCGGGCCCCACCCGGGGCCCGCCGGTCCGGCTCACTTGACGGAGCCGGCCAGCAGGCCCTGGACGAAGGAGCGCTGGAAGGCGAAGAACACGGCGAGCGGGATCGCGAGCGAGATGAACGAGGCGGGGGCGATCAGCTCGATGTTCGAGCCGAACTGCCGCAGCTGCGAGAAGATCGCGACCGTGATCGGCTGGGTCGAGCGCGCGAACACGAGCGCGACGAGGATGTCGTTCCAGACCCAGAGGAACTGGAAGATCGCGAGCGAGGCGATCGCCGGCAGCCCGAGGGGGAGGATCACCCGGGCGAAGATCCTCAGCTCCGAGGCGCCGTCGATCCGGGCGGCCTCGAGCAGGTCGCGCGGGATCCCGACGAAGAAGTTGCGCAGCAGGAAGATCGCGAACGGCAGGCCGAAGGCGCTGTGGAAGAGGATCAGGCCGATCACCGTGTCGAACAGCCCCAGGTCGTTGTAGAGCGAGAAGAGCGGGATCAGGGCCATCTGCAGCGGCACCACGAGGAGCCCGACGACGACGAGGAAGAGCCAGTCGCGGCCCGGGAACCGCAGCCAGGCGAACGCGTAGGCGGCGAGCGCCGCCACGACGATCGGCAGGAGCGTGCCGCCGAGGGAGATCCAGACGGTCGTCAGCAGGGCCGACCTGAACGTGCTGCTCTCGAAGATGGCGGCGTAGTTGTCGAACGTCGCCTTGCTCGGCTCGGACAGGACCGTCCACCAGCCGCTGTCGTTGTAGTCGGCGGGCGACAGCAGCGACGAGAGGAAGAGGCCGACCGTCGGCACGAGCCAGAGCAGCCCCACGGTGACGAGGACGACGTAGACCGGCGTGCGCGCGGCAGCGCGGGCGAGCCGGGCCGGCAGCGGCTCCCGTCGAGGCGTCACGGCCGCAACGTCTCTCTGGTCGGCGGCCGCGGTCACCGTCAGGCCTCCCGGCGGAAGCGGCGGATGTTGAGGGCCAGGACGGGAATCACGAGCACGAACAGGAACGCGGCGATGGCCGAGCCGAGCCCGAAGTCGCTCACGCCGCCGAACGACGTCCGCCACATCGCCAGCGCGATCACGTTGGCCTCGTCCTGCACGGACGCGGGCGCGACCGCGAGGACGATGTCGAACACCTTCAGGACGTTGATCACCATCGTGATCAGGACCACCGCGAGCACGGGCCCGAGCAGCGGGACGGTGACCCGGCGGAAGACCTGCCACTCGCCGGCGCCGTCGGTGCGCGCCGCCTCGAGCAGGTCCCGCGGGATCGCCGCCAGGCCCGCGGCGATCACGACCATCGCGAAGCCGGCCCAGATCCAGACGTACGCGATCAGGATCGACGGGGTGATCAGCTTGGGGCCGAGCCAGCTGACGCCGCCGAACGGCGCGGCGAACGTGGCCGCGCCGATCGCGACGGTGTACGCGCCCGGGGCGACGTCCCCGAACGAGAACGTCCCGTCGGCGTCGGTCGTGCTGCGGTCGACCGTCCCGCCGGACGGGTCGCGGAGCTCGACCGTGACCCCCCGCAGGCCGACCTCGCCCGGCTCGACCTCGCCCGGCGTGCCGCCGCCCGGGCTGAAGTCCCGCCAGACGACGCCGGCGATCCCGCCCGCGAGCGCCTCCGGCCGCACGGCCGGCTCCGCGCCCGGCGGGACCTCCGAGGCGCGGATGCCGGTCAGCCCGAGCGCCGCCACCTGGCCGGGCTGGACCGGCTCGGCCAGGCGGATTCCCCCACGGGCGGTCCCGGTGAGCGCGTCGGACGAGGGCTGTGCGCTCGAGAGGACGCCGGCCGGCTCGACGGCGTCGCGAACGGCGGCGATCCCGGCGTTCACCGCGCCGCGCTCGGGATCCTGGAGGTACATGACGCGCCAGGTCACGCCCGCGGCGAACGCGGAGACCGCCATCGGCATGAAGACGGCCGTCTTGAAGGCGACCGAGAAGCGGACGCGCTCCGTCAGCACGGCGAACAGCAGCCCGATCGCGGTCACGAGGGCCGGCACGACGGCCACCCAGATCGCGCTGTTGCGGATCGCGGTCAGGAGCGCGTCGCGTCCGAAGAGCTCGCGGTAGTTGTCCAGCCCGACGAACTCGTCCCCGGTCCGGTCGAACAGGCTCCGGCCGATGGTGAACCCCGTCGGGTAGACGATCCAGACGCCGAGCATGACCACGGCCGGCACGAGGAACGCCGCTGCGACGAGCACGTCCTGCCGGGTGGCGCGACGCGGCGGGGCAGGCGGCGCGGACCCGGAGGGCCCGCCCGCCGCCGCCCCGCCGCCCGTGCTCACGAGCCGGTGCTCGTCACGGCCGCAGTGCTCTCGGTGGGCGCGGCGTGTCCGGCTGCGGCCCGGTCTCGCCGGCCCCCGTGTCCGCGGTGTCGGTGCCGGTGGCCCCGGCCGCGTCGTAGGCCTGCTGCGCCGCGTCCTCGAGCCGCTGGGCGATGCCGTCGACGTCCGACGGGTCATTGACGAACTCCTGGAACAGCCCCCACATGCCCTGCCCGACGGTCGCGCCGAACGCAGCCGGCTGCAGGTCCGAGAGGTCGAAGCGGAACGTCTCGGCGCCGCTCAGCGCCTCGGACGTCTTGCGGAGGATCGGGTTCGCGTAGACGTTCGGGTCGACCTCCCTGTTGAGGCTCGAGAAGCCGCCCCGCTGCGCCCAGATCTCGGCCGCCTCTGGCGTCGCGAGGTACTGGACGAATGCCTGCACGGCCGGGCTGTCGGAGAAGGCGACGATCATGTCGCCGCCGCCGACGACCGCCGGCTGGGAGCCTTCGATGGACGGGAAGTCGAAGACGTCGAAGTCCGTGCCGGGCTCCGCGTCGGTCTGGTCGGTGATGAACGTGCCGACGAAGTCGCCCTCCATCACCATCGCTGCCTTCGGCGGATCGTCGAAGAGCTGCGTGACCGAGGTCGGGAAGTCGGTCTGGAGCGCCCCGGACGTCCCGCCCGCGATCAGGTCGCCGTTCCCGACCACGTCCGCCATCACCCGGAGCGCCGTCGTGACGGACTCGTCGGTCCAGGGGATCTGGTGCGCGGCCAGCTGGTCGTACATCTCCGGGCCGGCGGTCCGGAGGTAGACGTTCTCGAACAGGTCGGTGAGCGTCCACCCGTCGGCGCCGCCGATCGAGTACGGCGGGACGCCCGAGGCGGAGATCGTCTGGGCGGCCTGCGTCAGCTCGTCCCAGGTCGCGGGCGGCTGGACGCCAGCGTCCTCGAGGACCTGCGTGTTGTAGAAGACGGTCGACTTGTTGGCCGCCTTGAAGAGCAGGCCGTAGAGCTCCCCGTCGATCGAGCCCACGTCGACGACCGACTGGCCGAAGGCGCTCGTGATCTGGTCGCGCGCGAAGTCGAGGGGCACGAGCGCGCCTCGCTGGGCGAAGTCCCGTACGGTGCCCGGCTGGGGGATGGCCGCCATGTCGGGCGGGTTGCCGCCCTCGACGGCGGTGCCGAGGACGGTCGGCAGCTGATCGCCGGCCCCGTTGTAGCTCACCTCGACGTCCGGGTACTGCTCGTTGAACCCGTCGATCACGGCCTGGAACGACTCCTGCTCCGGGCCGGTCCAGACGCCCGTGAACTCGATCGTCCCGCTCACGTCGCCGCTCGCGGCGCTGGTCGACGTCTCGCCGCCGGTCGTCGTCGCCGCCGTCTCGGTCGGCCCCGTCATGGCGCCGGTCTCCGCGGGCAGCGTCGTCACGTCCGTTGCGGTGGGCCCCGTCATGGCGCCGGTGTCGGCCGGCGGCGTCGTCTCGACGGGGGGCGTCGTCGGCGGGGGCGGCGGCTGCGCGCCGGTCACCCCGGGCGTCGTCGCCCCGTCGTCGTCACCGCCGCACCCGGCGGCGAGCGCCCCGAGCGCGAGCAGCGCCGCGAGCGCGAGGAGGAGCGGGATCCGGATCGTTCTGGGCATGGGGCGTCCTTTCCGAGCTCGCCCGGCGGTCACGTCTCGATCGCCAGGCCGGTCTCCGGGTCGAAGAAGTGCAGGGCGCAGGTGTCGACGACGAGCTCGACGTCCGCGCCCTCCGCCGCGCGGGAGCGGGGCGAGAGGCGCGCCACCAGGGTGGGATCGGCCTCCGCGGCGCCAGCGTCCTCGGCCAGCTCGCGGACGGCGTCGGCCTGGGCCGGGCGCAGGTCGGCGACGACGTGCGCGACGATCTCCGAGCCGAGGGCCTCGCGCAGCGCGAGCCGTCCGCGCAGCGTCGCGCCCGGCCGTGCCGCGGCGACGACCGCCGCGTCCTCGACGTCCTCGGGGCGGATCCCGACCACGACCTCCCGGCCGACGTTGCCGGCGAGCGCGGGCCGGCGCTCCAGCACCTCGGCGGGGACGGCGAGCCGCTCGACGCCGAGGTCGAGCTCGAGACCCTGCTCGCCACGCGCGACGACCCCCTGGAGCAGGTTCATCGCAGGGCTGCCGATGAAGCCGCCGACGAACAGGTTGACCGGGTGGTCGTACAGCTCCTGCGGTGGCGCGACCTGCTGCAGCTCGCCCCGGCGCATGACGGCGACGCGATCGCCCATCGTCATCGCCTCGACCTGGTCGTGGGTGACGTAGATCGTGGTCACGCCGAGCTCGGCCTGGAGACGGCTGATCTCCGACCGCACCTGGACGCGCAGCTTCGCGTCGAGGTTCGAGAGGGGCTCGTCCATCAGGAAGGCCGCCGGGTCGCTACCATCTCGCGCGTCCCACGCGACCCGCTGGCGCTGCCCGCCCGAGAGGGCGCGCGGCTTGCGACCGTGGGGTGCTCCTCGAGGCCGAGGTCCGAGCGGCCGCGCGCACCCGCTCCTCCACCTCGCGACGCGGACGCGTCGGAGGCGCAGGCCGAACGCCATGTTCTCGAAGACCGTGAGGTGCGGGTAGAGCGCGTAGCTCTGGAACACCATCGCGATGTCCCGGTCCTTGGAGGGCACGCGATTGACGACGCGCTCGCCGATGCGCAGCTCCCCGGACGTCACGTCCTCGAGGCCCGCGACCATCCGGAGCGCCGTCGTCTTGCCGCAGCCGGACGGTCCGACGAGGACGACCAGCTCGCCGTCCCCGACGTCGAGGGTCAGGTGCGACACCGCCAGCGTCCCGTCCGGATAGACCTTGGAGACGGACTGGAACGCGACGGCTGCCACGCGCCCTGGTACCGCCGGTGCTCGATCGCCAAACGGCGCGGCGTCGCGCCCGAGCCGGCCTGTCCGGGTGGTGAGCCGGGGCCGCGAGGCCCGTCGGCACTCGACGACGTCAGCGAGGGGCGTCCGGCCCGGGCTGCTCCCAGAGCAGCTCGGCGAGCAGCTGCGACTCCGCGCGCAGCCAGTTCTCCTCGTCGCTTCCCGACCCCGGGCCGAGCGAGAGGAGGTACGCGCGCTCGGCGATCAGCTCGGGCGTCACCGGGCGCGGCAGCTCCTCGAAGGGCAGGCCGATCGGCACGACCGGCGCCGTGCCGGTCGCTCGGCGCGGCGGCGCGGCGCCGCTCTCCTCCCGGGCTCCTGCGCGCCCGGCGCTCCTCCTCGTCCCGCCCATCGATCCACCTCCTCGCCCGTGCGCCCATCGTCGTGCGGTCGCCGCACGATCGCGGTGACGACCTGGTGGAGATCCGGCATCCGTCCGGAGACGGCCGGGCCGGCCGGCCACACCACCCCGCCCGGGGGAGCTCCGACCTGGCTCGTCGCCGGGGCGCCGGCCCGGGCGGGGCTGGTCGAGCAGGGGGCTCCCGACCTGGCCGGAAGGCCGTCGGGCGCGTGCGGCACCCTCCCCGTCCGGTGTAGAGTCGTCCCTGGCCAGACCGCTCCCGGGGGGGAGCACGCCGTCCGGGGGGACGGTCGAGCCTGCCGTCGGGGGGACGACTGCTTGCACGACTGGTCGGATCACAGGGGAGGGGAACATGAACGTGGTTCACACGCCGTTACGGCTTGCCTGCGCGTGCACCGTGCTGAGCGCAGGCGCCATGGCCGTCCTCGGCTTCGGCGGCGCCTCGGACGCCGCCGCCGCCCGGAAGGCGGCAGATGCACAGGCGCCGACGGCGCCGGCGAGCCTCGTCGTCCGCAACCGGACGCGGACGAGCCTGCGGCTCGCGTGGAAGGCCTCGCGCGACAACGTGCGCGTCACGCAGTACCTGGTCTTCCGCGGCGGCGTCCGGGTCGCCACGTCGACCTCGACGTCGGCCTCGATCACCGGGCTCGCCTGCGGCACGCGGTACTCCCTCGGCGTCGAGGCCCGCGACCGCGCGGGCAACCGCAGCAAGCGGACGACGATCTCGGCGGCGACGAGCGCGTGCGCGACGACGCCGCAGGGCCCGGCTCCCGCGCCGGCTCCGCCGCCCGCGCCGCCCGCCCCACCTGCGCCGTCGCCCGTCCCGCCGCCGCCCGCACCGTCGCCGGCCCCGCCGCCGGCCGGGTCGTTCGACCTCGACGCGGCGTGCGAGGCGGCGTCGCCCGGAGCGGTGATCCA
>JAWKJY010000011.1:0-123244 GCA_041393535.1 Thermoleophilia bacterium | reverse complement strand
GAGCGCGCACGCGAGCGCGCCGACGAGGAGCAGCGGCGTCGCGCGCAGGAGCGCGCGCCGCTCCTCGGGCTCCGGCACGGCCCGGGCGCGGGCGAGCGCGAGCCCGACGTTGGCGAGGTTCCGCCGCGGGACGGCGAGGCGGGCGCGGCGGTCGCCCTGCGTCAGCAGGTGGTCGACGGCGGCGCGGCCGCGGCGGTGCTGGTCGACGAGGAGGGCGCGCACGGTCAGCGGGTAGCGGTGCGCGGTGCGGGCGCCCGTCGCGACCGCAACCACGTGCTCCGGCGCGAGCCGATCGAGGTAGTCGGTGTCCTCGCCCACGAGCACGTCCTCGAGGAACGGCCCCTGCCGCTCGAGCAGCTCACGACGGTAGGAGAGCATGGCGAGGACGCGGTCGTCGTCGGGGGCCTCGGGCCGCGCGCGGTGGTGGAGCCGGAGGTGCGACGCGCAGGCGCTCCGCGTCCGCGGGCGCGCGGGGGTGAGGACGCCTGCGACCGCGTCCGCGCCCGCCTCGTGCGCGGCGATGCGGGCGGCCGCCCAGCCCGGCTCGGCGATGCAGTCCGCGGCGAGGAACGCGACGAGCGGGGCGGACGTGGCGGCGATTCCCCGGTTGCGCGCGCCGCCGGGGAGCAGGCGCTCCCGCACGTCGACGAGCGGGACGTCGAGGCCGGCGGCGCGCAACGTGGAGCCGGGGTCGCCGCCCGCCGAGTTGACGACCACCACCTCGGGGCGCGGGTCCTGCGCGAGCACGGAGCGCACGGCGTCGACCAGGTGGGGCTCGTTCGCGAGGCTGAGCACGACGACGGCGAGCCGGTCGGTCGGGGCGCCTGCCGGCGCGGGGTCGCCGGGCGGAGTCGTGGGGCGATCGCGCGGGCGCGGCGTCAACGCGTACCACCAGACCGCGGCCACCTCGCGCAGGTGCGCGCGGACGCGCGGCCGCAGCCGCGTGGTCAGCGGCGTCGCCGGCGGCGCGCTGCCGGCGACGGGCAGGCCGCGCCGGCGGGCCTCGCCCTCGATCCGGTAGAGGTGGTACGGCGACGAGACGACGAGGATGCGGCGCCAGCGCCCGTGCGAGAGGCGCTCGACCGCCTCGACCGTGCGCCGGGTCGAGCTGCCGGTCTCCTCGATCAGGATCGCCTGCTCGGGGACGCCGAGGGCGACGAGGGCGCTGCGCATGACACGGGCCTCGGAGCCCGGGCCCGGATGCCCGCCGCTGCAGAGGATCGTGCGGGCGTGGCCCTGCTGGTACAGACTGGCTGCGTGCCGGAGCCGCGCACCCAGCTCGGGGGAGGGGAGATCCGCGCGGACGGCGGCGCCGAAGACGACGATCACGTCGGCCTCGCGGCCGTGCGTGGTTCGACCACGCAAATGGATCCGCAGGGACGTGAGCGCGAGCGCCGCGAGCGGCACCCCGACGAGCGTCGAGGCGGCGATCGCGAGGGCGAGCTCGAGCGAGTCCATGGCCGCGCTCCCCAGTGTCGTCGATCCCGGCGACGGGCCGCGCCGCCAGCCGTCCCGCGGGCGCGGTGAGCCGGCTCGGCCCGCTCGCTGCGCTCATGCTCGCGTGGCTGCGCCCCCTCGTGCTCGTCGGCTACCGCGCGCTCGCCGCGCACGCCGCCCGGCGCCTCGTCGAGGGCGTGCCCGGCGCGAGCGCCTACGCCGCCGGCTCGGCCGCCTCGGGCGAGCTGGTGCCGGGCCTGTCCGACCTCGACCTCGTCGTCGTCCTCGACGGCGGCCTCGACGCAGCTGGCCGACGCGCGGGAGGCGATCCTGACGCGCGGCCGACCGGCGGCGACGCTGGGGCCGCTCGCCCGCGGGGTGGGCGTGGCCGTGTACGCGGAGCGCGACCTCGCCGACGTCGCGGGCGGCACCGCGGCCACGCACGGCCTCGCCGGCGCAGCCGCTCGTGCCGTGGCCGGGCTGCTCCGGGCCGGGCGGCCCGTCGACGACCTGTACCGCAGGGCTGCACCGGCGTCCAGGCTCCGAAGTGACCTGGCGCCTGCTTCGCGGCGCGCCGCGGACGAGCGCCGAGCCGGTCGCCGACGAGGCCTATCGACGCCTCGCCTCCTGGCTCGAGCTGCAGTGGTGGTGGCGCTTCGCGTACGAGCTCTGCATCGGGCGTTCGCCGGCTCGCTCGTCGTCAAGCTCGTCGCGGAGCCGGCGCGGATCTGGCTGTGGCTCGCGCACGGGATCGCGACGCGCGGCCGCCGCGAGCCGCTCCGGCTGGCGCTGGCGCTGCTGCCCGAGGAGGAGGGCGTGCTCGGGCGGACGCTCGCGGCCGCCCGGCGCCTGCCCCGCGCCGGCGAGCCGCCGCGCGCGGAGACGCTGGCGTGGCTCCTGCGGATCGGCGAGCTGACTGCCGCGCGGCTCGAGACGGAGCTACCGACCGCGGCAGCGTCGGGTCGATCTCGTCGGCGGCGAGCCGCTCACGGGCGCGTGCCGCTTCGTCGACTGGCGCGCGCGGGCGATGCCCCGACGTGCGGAGGAGCTGCTCGCCCCCACCGGCGACGACCCGTGCGATCCCGCGGCGGTCGGCGGGCTCGCCGCCGCGGCCGTCCCGGGAGTGCAGCCGGCGCTGCCGCACGGGCGGCTGCTCGTGCTGCTTGCTGGCGCCCGCGGCGACGCCGTGCTGCTCCGGGCCGTCCAGTGCGAGCCGTTCGATCCGCAGGCCGTCACGGTGTGGCTCGCGCGGCGAGGGAGTGGCGCGCTTCCCGAGGTGCCCGGGCTCGCCGCGCGACTGCGCGCGCCGGGCCGTCGCCGAGCACGCCGCCTGCTCGCGGCCTGGCCCGACGCCGGAGACCCTGCCGTCGCGCAGCTCGACCGCTGCTCAACGCCGCGCGGGCGGGCGGTGCGCCTCGCTGGCGAGCGTCGAGGCGGGCGCGCCGGCGCTCCTGCGTGCTCGCTCGACGCCACCGTCTCCGCGCTTCGCCCTGGACGCCAGGCCGGCGAGCGCGCGGCGGAGGCGGCAGCCGCAGTCCGCGCCGACGCCAATCCGCGGGGCTCGTCGCTGGCGCTACGCGCGAAGTCGGTGACGGCGCTACCGCCTACACCGCAGGCGTGACGGGCCGAGGTGCCTGCGAGCGTCGTGGCCGCGCTGGACTGGGCGCAGGCGCGGGTCGGCGTGCGCGAGCAGCCACCCGGCTCGAGGCGGGGGCCCGAGATCGACGAGTGGCAGCTCGCCTGCGGCCTGGTCGGGCACGCCTGGTGCGGGGCCTTCGCCGCCGCCGCGCTGCGCGCCGGCGGGCTCGAGCCGCCCGCGGCCATCGTCTGGACGCCGCACCTGCTCGACTGGGCGCGCGCCGGCGAGCGCGGCTTCTCGCTCGCGACCTGGGCGGAGCGGGCGGCCGGCGACCTCGTCCTCTTCCGCTTCGGCGACGAGCGGGAGGTCGACCACGTCGGGCTGCTCGACCTCGACCTGCGCCACACGATCGAGGGGAACACCACCGTCGACGGGCGCGGCCACGAGGCCGCGGGCGGCGTCGTCGCGCGCCGCGACCGGGGCGGCGACCGGGTCGTCGCGCTCGCGCGCCCGGCATGGCCCCCGTGGCCCTAGGAGGCGTCGCGCTCGCCGGCGTCCCGGCGCAGCGCTGCGAGGAGCGGGGCGTCCGCAGCCGGCACGGGCGCGAGCGCGAGACCGCGCTCGTCGAGCATGTAGGCGTAGTCCCGCTGGAACTCGTTGCGTGGATCCGCGCGCGCGTAGCGCTCGACGCGCGCGGCCCGATCCTCGTGGGTGAGGCAGCCGGTGTGGTAGACGGCGAGGTGGTCGAGCACGACGGCACGGGCCCGCAGGTTCCGCGGGAAGACCGGCGCGTGCAGCCGGCGCGCGGGGTCGGGCAGGGTGATGCTCCCGTCGGCGAGCCAGTTCCGCCGGAGGAGCGGGTACGACTTGCGCCCCCAGACGCCGTCCACGCGGAAGCGGTCGGCCGACTCCCACAGGTCGCGGACGGGGACCCGCCCGACGTCGGCGCGTCGACGTCGCAGCGCGTCGATCTCGCGGGCGGCGTCGTCCCGCGTGCGCAGCCCCGCGGACGGGATCAGGTCGTCGTCGAGGCAGACGAGCCAGCCGCAGCCGTGGACGAACGCGCGCTGCAGGAGCAGCAGCCGGTTGGCGGCGTCGTTCCAGCCGCCGCGGCGCTCGAGCCGGACGAGCTCGTCGATCCGGTCGTCGCGCCGGAGCGGGGCCGTCGACCCGTCGTCCAGCACGATCACGACGTCTGCGAGCGCGCGCAGGGCGTCGAGCACGCCGCAGGTCGGGTCGTAGTCGCGAACCGCGAGCACGCCGGCGATGCGCGGCTCGCCGGCGGCACGCCGCTGGCGCCGGCCCTGGGCCGCGCGTAGTGGCGTCAGCACGAGCCGCTCGAGCCTCACCCGCGCCGCCGCAGCCAGAACGCGGACGGGCCGGGCTCGCGGCCGACGTCGAGCCCGGGCAGGAGCGCGGCGAGCTCGGCGGGCCGCTCGCGCACGAGCGCGTGGAGCGCGACGACGACCTCGTAGCGCGGGTTCTCGCACAGGAGCGCCTGGAGCAGGTACTGCTCGGTCAGGTACGTGCCCGCGCGGCGAAGCAGCGCGGGTACTCGTAGGGCAGGAAGACGTCGTGGACGTGCACGAGCACGCCGGGGCGAGGCGCGGCAGCACGTCGAGCACGAGCCGGACGACGTCGCCGCCGAGCCGGACGACGGGCGTCGTCGACGAACAGGACGTCGTCGGCGGCGAGCAGACGAGCTCCTCGAGCGGCACGTGTGCTTCGCCCCGCAGGCGAGGTGGCGCACGCCGGCCGCGAGCGGGATGCGCGGCGCGGGTCGACGCAGAGCAGCCCGCCAGGTTTCCCTCCGCCGCGTTCGCGGCGAGCGCGGCGCCCGTCGCGAGCGTCGAGTGCCCGCAGCCGAGCTCGACGACCCGGCGCGGGCGAGCATGGCGCACCATCGCCCAGAGCAGGCGACGCCTCGTCGCCCGGGTACCAGGGGTTGCGCCGCGGGTAGCTCAGGCAGCCCGGCCAGGCGGACCGAGCGCATCGCGCAGGAAGGCGAGCTGGGCGTCGAGGTCGAGCTCGACCCCGGAGAAGCGGCCGCGGCTCGCGCCAGATCGGGTCGTCGGGCGGCGGCACCGCGGGCACGGGGCTGTACGGGCTGCGCCAGATCAGGTCGACGCCGGCGCGGCGGGCGAGCGGACGGATCCCCGGCCCGAGCGCGCGCCGCAGCCGGGCCGCGGCCGCCCACCGGGCCCGTCGAGCCCGTTCGCCACGCAAGGAGGGCACGCAGCGCGGAGCCTACCGCGCGCGCGTTTGACGGCGGCGCACCGGTGGAACGGCGCCAGGACGGTGTCGTGGTCGGGGCGTCAGCGGGCGGATCGGAGCACGGGCGGGCGATTGCGCACCTGGGTGGGGCGGCACGTCGTCCTCGCCGCGGCAGTCGCGCTCGGCCTGCTCGCGCTCGGCGCCGGCGGCGGCTCGCTCGTCGCCTGCAAGACCTCGTTCGACTGCCAGGGGCGCGACCTGCCCCTGATCGGCGGCCTCTTCCCGGACGGCGAGTTCGTCGGGATCGAGCAGCGCGGCAGCGGCGACGTCGTCGCGCCCGAGGGCTTCCGGCACGTCGTCGTCGCATCGGGCTTCGAGCTGCCGACCGCGTTCGCGCTCCTCCCGGACGGGCGCTTCCTCGTCGCGGAGAAGTCCGGGCTGGTCCGCGTCGTGTCGACCGAGGGCGAGGTGCTGGAGCGCCCGTTCCTCGACCTGCGCGAGCAGGTGAACGAGCGGGGCGAGGGCGGCCTGGTGCACCTCGCCGCCAGCCCGGCGTTCGCCGAGGACGGCCTCGTCTACCTCCTCTACAGCCACGACGACGCCGACGACGAGCCCGACGCGAGCGGCACGCCGCGGACGGTGCGCCTCACGCGGGTGACCGCCGTCGGCGACGTCGCCGACCCCGCCAGCGAGGTGGTCCTGCTCGGCTCGATCTCCACGGGGGCGTGCGCCGACCACCCGGTCGGCGCGGACTGCATCCCGATGGACGAGGACTCGCACGCGGGCGGGACGATCCGCTTCGACCGCGAGGGGAACCTGCTCGTCTCGACCGGGGACGGCAGCCACACGGACGAGCGGATGACGCGGGACGCGCTGCGGGCGCAGGACCTCGACTCGCTCGCCGGGAAGATCCTCCGCGTCGCGCCCGACGGGCGGGGCCTGCCCGACAACCCGTTCTGGAACGGCGACCCGACGCCCTGGGCGCTCCAAGGTGTGGGCGTACGGCCTGCGCGCAACCTGTTCCGGTTCTCGACCCGACGAGCGGCGCGCTGCTCGTCGGCGACGTCGGGCTCGACTCGTGGAGGAGGTCGACGCGGTCGAACGGCCCGGCGCGAACCTCGGCTGGCCCTGCTACGAGGGGCCCGGACCCGCAGCGTCGCTGGCAGGCCGAGCCTGTCTGCCGGGAGTCGCGGCCTGCGGCCTGACGCGGTCGTGGCGCCGTGGGCATGGCACGCGTCGGGCTCCGTCACGGGCGGCACGGTCACCCGGGGACGGCCTTCGACCCCGTACTCGCGGCGTACTTCTGGGGCGACTGGCAGAACGCTGGATCCGCGTCGTCCCGCCGCGGAGCTGGACGCGCCCAGCTGACGCCCCGCCCGTTCCTCGACAACGCAAGGACCCGTCGAGCTCGAGCCTGGCCCGAACGGGAGCCTGCTCGCCCTCGCTCAACGTCGGCGAGCTCCGCCGGATCGTCGTGCGGACCGGTAGCCGCAGCGCTGGAGCGGCGGCCAGACTCGCCCCGGCGACCTTGCGACATGAGGCGCCCCCGGCGACACGTGAGGGAGGAGGGCGCCTCCGCGGGGCGCCGTCGTACCTGCTCCGGGGCCAGCCGAAACCTCGCCGGGCCGCGCGGGCCGGCCGGTGCGGAGCGGGTACGACGGCACGGAGGCTCCGCTGCGGGCGGGCAGCGCGTTTCGGGCCGGGCGCGGGCGGGAAGCGCCCTCGCGTGACGTCGAGGCCGTTCGCGATCTACCTCGGGAGCGACCACATGGCGCCGCGACGGCGCTCCTCGCCGCGCTGCGGGCGAGGCCGGCGGTGGCGGCGCGATGAGCCCGGCGACCGCCTGGCGACCGGGGCCTGGCTCGACCGGGTCGCCGACGCGCTCCAGCCGCGCGTGGCGGATGGTTACAGCGCCCCGACTGGCTGCGCGACGTGCTCGACGGCCGGCCGTCGGAAGCCTGCCGCTCCACCCGGCGCTCACGGACGTCCCGGTCGGCGCCTGGGTCGGTGAGCGCCGTCCTCGACCCGTCGGGTCGCGCTCGGCGGATCGGGCGCTCGCTGTCGCCGTCGCGAGCGGCGCCAACGGCGGCGGCCGGGGTCTCGGACTGGTCCCACCCGCGCGGCGGCGTGACCGGCGCGTCGCGACGCTGCACGCGACGCTCAACGTCGCCGGGCTGGCGCTCGCCGGCGCCTCGCTCGCGGCGCGGGCGAGCGGCCACTGCGGCCTCGGCCGCGCGCTCTCGCTCGGCGGGCTCGCGCTCGTCTCGGCGCATCTGGCAGCGAGCCGGACCTACGACCGGGGCGTCTGGGTCAACTGCACGGCGGAGGGTGGCCCGAGGATCTCGCCGACGTGCTCGCCGAGGACGAGCTGGTCGACGGGGCGCTCGTCGGCTGCCGACGTGGACGGCGTCCGCGTCGTCGTCGCGCGCGGCTCCGACGGCCGCGTCTGCGCGATCGCCGCCACGTGCTCGCACCGGCGGCCCGCTCGACGAGGGCGAGCGCGACGGGGACACGGTGGTCTGCCCCTGGCACGCCTGCGCTTCGACCTCTGCACCGGCGGGCCTCGCCGCGCCCCGCCGTCTTCCCGCAGCCCCGCTGGCGACGCGGCGCGCGTCCGCGAGGGGCGGATCGCGCTTCGGCGCGCCCGGGAGGAGGACGGCCACGGCCTGGGCGGCCGCGTGCTCGAGGCGGGCGGCCGGACGCGTGCACCGCCGGCGACGTGCCGCTGCGCGCCGGCCGGGCGGCGCGGGCGCACCCGCGCGAGGCGGCCGCCGTCGGCCTGCTGCTCGGCGCGCGCGCTCGGGCTCGGGCTCGGCCTCTGGCTCGGCCGTCGGCGCAGGCGCGACGACGACCTGGCGCGGCTCGGCCTCGTCCCGCCGATCCTGGACGAGCCGCCGCAGTCGAGCGGCCAGCTGCCCGGCGGCGCCCTGCCGCCGCTGCCGGAGCGCCTTCGCCGCCCGGCCAGCCTGGCGAGGCGCTGCGCCGCGCGTCGCGCGCCCCGCGGGTCGGGGCGCGACCCGGCACGCGCCGGCCGGCGCCGCAGGGACTAGATCCCGGCCGAGCGGGTAGAGCAGGGATGCGTGTCCACTCGCCCCTCGGCAGCCCCGATCCGCTCACCCATGTCGCGATCACCGCGTCGGGCGCGCCGCCGCGCGTGCGGATCGAGGAGGTCTCGCCCCGCGTGGACTGCGGCCGCTACCCGGCCAAGCGGACCGTGGGCGATCACGTCGAGGTCGCGGCGACGATCGTCAGGGACGGTCCCGACGTCGTGCGGGCGGTCGTCCGCTTCCGGCCGCCGGGGGCGCGCACGTTCCGGGAGCAACCGCTGGTCGCCGAGGGGAACGACCGCTTCGCCGGCAGCTTCGAGGTCGACCGGCCCGGGCGCTGGACCTTCGCCGTGGAGGCGTGGACCGACCGGCTCGCCACCTGGCGGCAGGAGCTCTCCCGCAAGGCCGCGGCCGCCCAGCCGGACCTGCTCGGCGAGCTGGCCGAGGGCGCCCGTCTGCTGGCGGCGGCTACGAGGCGGCTGCGCGGCGCCGACCGCGAGCTGCTCGCCGTCCGCGCCGCTGTCGCTGACGGCGAGCGTGTCGCCCAGGAGACCCGGGTCGACGCGGCGCTCGACGAGGGCATCGCTCGACGCTCGCGCGGGCGGACGAGCGCGCCGCTGACGCCGTGACGACGCCGCGGCAGCTCGAGCTCGATCGCCGACGCCCTGCCTGCGCGCTTCGGGGCCTGGTACGACCTGCGCTCCTGGGGCGGCCTCGCGGGCGTCGAGCGTGGTCCTGCCCGAGCTGGCCCGGCTCGGCTTCTCGACGTCGTCTACCTGCCGCCGATCCACCTGATCGGGCGGACGAACCGGTGGCGGCGACCAACGCGCCGCGCGCGAGCGCGGGCGAGCCCGGGAGCCCGTGGGCGATCGGCGCGGACGAGGGGGGGCACGACGCGATCCACCAGGAGCTGGGCGACCTCGACGACTTCGCGCGGCTGGTCGAGCGCGCGCGCGAGCTGGGGCTCGAGATCGCGCTCGACCTCGCGCTGCAGTGCTCGCCCGACCACCCGTGGCTCGCCGAGCACCCGGACTGGTTCCGCAAGCGCCCCGACGGGTCGATCGCGTACGCCGAGAACCCGCCGAAGCGCTACGAGGACATCGTCGGGCTGGACTGGGAGTCGCCGTCCTGGCGGGGGCTCTGGAACGCCGTCCTCGGCGTGGTCACGACCTGGGTCGAGCGGGGCGTGCGGGTCTTCCGCGTCGACAACCCGCACACGAAGCCGTTCGCCCTCTGGGAGTGGCTGATCCCCGAGGTGCGCAGGCGCCATCCCGAGGTGGTCTTCCTCGCCGAGGCGTTCACGCGGCCCGCGCCCATGCGGACGCTCGCGAAGCTCGGCTTCGCCCAGTCCTACACGTACTTCACCTGGCGCACGACCCGGCGCGAGCTGACCGAGTACGTCGAGGAGCTCGCGGGCGAGACGGCCGGCTACCTGCGGCCGAACTTCTTCGCGAACACGCCGGACATCCTCCACCACTCGCTCGTCGAGGGCGGTCGGCCGGCGTTCGAGGCGCGGCTCGTCCTCGCGGCGACGCTCTCGCCCAGCTACGGGATCTACTCGGGCTTCGAGCACTGCGAGAACGTCCCGGTGCGGCCCGGGAGCGAGGAGTACCTCCACTCGGAGAAGTACGAGGCGCACGACCGCCGGCTGGACGGGCCGCTGCTGCCGCTGATCGGGCGGGTGAACGCGTTCCGCCGCGAGCATCCCGCGCTGCAGCGCCTCGAGGGCGTGACGTTCCTCGAGACGCACCAGGAGTCGCTGCTCGCCTACGCGCGCCACCACGGCGACGACGTCGTCCTGTGCGTCGTCAACCTCGATCCACACCGGGCCCACGAGGGGCTCGTGGTCGTGCCGCCCGAGCTCGGGCTGCCGGCCGCGTTCACGGTGCACGACGTCGTCTCCGACGAGCGCCACCGCTGGCTCGTCGGCGGCAACTACGTGAGGCTCGACCCGGCGGTCTTCCCGGCGCACGTCCTGGCGGTGGAGCCGTGACGGCCGTGACCGACCAGGCGGCGCGCCAGCGGAGCTGGTTCCCGTCCGACCCCGACTGGTTCCGGCGGGCGGTCTTCTACGAGATCCACGTCCGCGGCTTCGCCGACGGGACGGGCGACGGGAACGGCGACCTCGTCGGGCTGACGGAGAAGCTCGACTACCTCGCCTGGCTCGGGATCGACTGCATCTGGCTGCTGCCGATGTACCCGTCGCCGCTGCGGGACGGCGGCTACGACATCTCGGACTTCCAGGCGATCCACCCGGACTACGGGACGCTCGAGGACTTCTCGCGCCTGCTCGAGGCGGCGCACCAGCGCGGGATGCGCGTGATCGCCGACCTCGTCATGAACCACACGTCGATCGATCACCCGTGGTTCCAGGCGGCGCGCTCCTCGCCCGACTCGCCCTACCGGGACTGGTACGTCTGGTCGGACACGGACGCGCGCTACGCCGACGCGCGGATCATCTTCACCGACTCCGAGGCGTCGAACTGGACGTGGGACCCGGTCGCCGGCGCGTACTACTGGCACCGCTTCTTCTGGCACCAGGCCGACCTGAACTACGACAACCCCGCGGTGCAGGACGCGATGCTCGACGTCCTGCGCTTCTGGCTCGACCTGGGCATCGACGGCTTCCGCCTGGACGCCGTGCCCTACCTGTTCGAGCGGGAGGGGACGAGCTGCGAGAACCTGCCCGAGACGCACGCGTTCCTCAAGCGCGTGCGCCGGGAGGTCGACGCCGCCTACCCCGACCGCGTCCTGCTCGCAGAGGCGAACCAGTGGCCGGCGGACGTGGTCGAGTACTTCGGCGACGGGGACGAGTGCCACATGGCCTTCCAGTTCCCGGTGATGCCGAGGATGTTCATGTCGATCCGCCGCGAGGACGCCCTGCCGATCGTCGAGATCCTCGCGCAGACGCCGCGGATTCCCGAGCACGCCCAGTGGGGCCTGTTCCTGCGCAACCACGACGAGCTGACGCTCGAGATGGTGACCGACGAGGAGCGCGACTACATGGTTCGCGAGTACGCGACGGACCCGCGGATGAAGCTCAACCTCGGCATCCGCCGCCGGCTCGCGCCGCTGCTCGACAACGGGCGGGACGAGATCGAGCTGATGACCGCGATCCTCTTCTCGCTCCCCGGCAGCCCCGTCCTCTACTACGGCGACGAGATCGGCATGGGGGACAACATCTACCTCGGCGACCGCGACGGCGTGCGCACGCCGATGCAGTGGACGGGCGACCGCAACGGCGGGTTCTCGCGGGCGGACTTCGCACAGCTCTACCTGCCGCCGCTGATGGACCCCGTCTTCGGCTTCCAGGCGGTGAACGTCGAGGCGCAGCTGCGCACGCCCACCTCGCTCCTGCGCTGGATGCACCGCTTCATCGAGCTGCGCAAGGCGCACCCCGTCTTCGGCCTGGGCGACTACGAGCCGCTCCGGCCGGCCAACCACCGGATCTTCGCCCACGTGCGCACGACGGACGACACGGTGGTGCTCTGCGTGCACAACCTGGCCCGCAGCGCGCAGGCCGTCGAGCTCGACCTCGCCGCCCACCGCGGCCGCGTGCCCGTCGAGATGCTCGGTGGCGCGCACTTCCCGCAGATCGGCGAGCTGCCCTACCTGCTCACGCTCGCGCCGCGCGGGTTCTTCTGGTTCTCCCTCGTCGAGGAGGAGGCGCCCGCGTGACCGACCTGGAGAAGCGCATCCGCGAGGGCGACCTCGGCTTCCTCGACCTCGACGCGCTCTCGCGGTTCGTCGCGGCGCAGCGCTGGTTCGGCGGCCGCGACGCCGAGCCGCAGACGCTCTCGATCGCCGCGACCAACCCGTTCCGGCAGGCGCGCCCGTACCTCGTCCACGTGATCGCGGCGCTCGGGACGGGCGGCGGCCAGCCGTGCCTGTACCAGGTGCCGCTCGGCTTCCGCCACGCGGACGAGGGCTGGACGGAGGGCATCGTCCAGGAGGTCGGCGGCTGGGTCGCGTACGACGCGCTGACCGACCCGCTGCTCGTCCGACACGTCGCGCTCAGGATGGGCGCCTCGCTCGACGGCGACACCGGCCCGGTGCACGGGGTCGCGATGGACGGCGCGACGCCGGTCGCGGCGGCGGGGCCGGTGCGCCCGATCGCCGGGGAGCAGTCGAACACCTCGGTCGAGATCGACGGGCAGGCAGTGCTCAAGCTCTACCGCAAGCTCGAGGCCGGGCCGAACCCGGAGCTCGAGCTGCTCCAGTTCCTGACCGAGCACGGCTTCGAGCACGCGCCCGAGCTGCTCGGCTACGCCACCTACGAGGGCGAGGCCGTCGAGTCGACGATCGCCGTGCTCGTCCGCTACGTGCAGGCCGAGGGTGACGGCTGGGTGCGCGTTCGCGACGCGCTCGCCCGGGGCGAGGGGGAGGCCGTGCTCGGGGAGCTCGAGCGGCTGGGGGAGATCGTCGGGCGCATGCACGCCGTGCTCGGCTCCGACCCGTCGCAGCCGTCCTTCGCGCCGGAGGAGCCCGGTGCGGAGACGCTCGCGCTGCTCTCCGCCCGCATCGACGAGGAGATCGAGGCCACGTTCGCGGCGCTCCCGGACACGCCCGAGCTGCGCCCGCTCGCCGATCGGGGCCCGGAGGTGCTCGACCGGCTGCGCCTGCTCCGCCGCCCGGGCTCGATCGGCCGGCTGATCCGGACGCACGGCGACCTCCACCTGGGCCAGGTGCTCCGGACGGGGGACACGTGGATGGTGATCGACTTCGAGGGCGAGCCGCGCCGGCCGTTGCTCGACCGGCGCCGCAAGGCGTCGCCGCTGCGCGACGCCGCCGGCCTGCTCCGCTCGCTCGCCTACGCGGCCGCCGCGGCCCGCCACGCGGGCGAGGAGCCTCCCGCCGGGTGGGAGGGGCGCGCCCGGCAGGCGTTCCTGCTCGGGTACCTGCCGGCCGTCGCGCCCTCCGGCCTGCTGCCGGTGACGCCGAGCGCGATCGAGGAGGTGCTGCGCCTGTACGAGCTCGAGAAGGCGGCCTACGAGCTGCGCTACGACCTCGCCCACCGGCCGGACTGGGTCGCGGTGCCGGTGGCCGGGATCCTGCAGCTGCTCGAGGAGCCGCGGGCCGAGCCGGCATGACCGCGCTCCGGGAAGGAGCCGGCCCGCGGGCGGACGCCGCGCTGCTCGCCCGGCGCGACCACCCGGAGCCCCACCGCTTCCTCGGCGCGCACCTCCAGGGCGGCGGCGTCGTCGTCCGCGCGTACCGCCCGGGCGCGGTCGGGGTCGAGGCGCTGCTCGACGACGGCCGGCGCGCGCCGCTCGCCCCGGCCCATGTCGACGGCCTCTTCGAGGGGCCGCTCGACGCGGTCTCGCTGCCCGTCTCGTACCGGCTCGCGTTCCGCTTCCCGGCCGGCGAGCACGTCGTCCGCGACCCGTATGCCTTCCTGCCGACGCTCGGCGAGCTCGACCTGCACCTGCTCGCGGAGGGGCGCCACGAGGAGCTCGGCCGCGTGCTCGGCGCGCACGTGCGCGAGGTGGACGGCGTCGAGGGAGTCGCGTTCGCCGTCTGGGCGCCGGAGGCGCGCTCGGTCAGCGTCGTCGGCGACTGGAACGGCTGGGACGGGCGCGTGCACCCGCTGCGCACGCTCGGCGGGGCCGGCCTCTGGGAGCTGTTCGTGCCCGAGGCCGCGGAAGGCGCGCGCTACAAGCTCGAGCTGCGCGCCCGCGACGGGGCGCTGCTGCTGAAGGCCGACCCCGTCGCCTGGGAGGCCGAGCCGTCGCCCGGGACGGCCTCGGTCGTGACCCGCTCCCGCCACGCCTGGCGCGACGAGGCCTGGCTCGCGGGGCGCGCGGCCGACGGGCCGCGCGCCGCGCCGCTCGCGATCTACGAGGCGCACCTGCCCTCGTGGCGGCGCGGGCCCGACGGCCGGCCGCGCGGCTACCGCGAGCTCGCGGACGAGCTGGGCGCCTACGTGCGCGAGCTCGGCTTCACCCACGTCGAGCTCCTGCCGGTGCAGCACCACCCGTACTCCGGCTCGTGGGGCTACCAGGTGACCGGGTACTTCGCCCCCTACGCCGATCTCGGCTCGCCCGACGACCTGCGCTGGCTCGTCGACCGCCTGCACGCCGAGCACGGCCTCGGGGTGATCCTCGACTGGGTCCCCGCGCACTTCCCGCGCGACGCCTGGGCGCTCGCCCGCTTCGACGGGTCGGCGCTCTACGAGCACGTCGACCCGCGGGAGGGCGAGCACCCGGACTGGGGGACGCTCGTCTTCAACTTCGGCCGCAACGAGGTGCGCAACTTCCTCGTCGCGAGCGCGCTGCACTGGCTCGAGGAGTACCACGCGGACGGCCTGCGGGTCGACGCGGTCGCGTCGATGCTCTACCGGGACTACTCGCGCGGCGAGGGTCAGTGGCTGCCGAACGTCCACGGCGGGCGCGAGAACCTCGAGGCGATCTCGTTCCTGCGCGAGCTGACCGAGACGGTGCACGCGCGCGTGCCGGGCGCGCTGCTCGTCGCGGAGGAGTCGACGGCCTGGCCGGGCGTGACGCGGCCGCCGGCCGAGGGCGGGCTCGGGTTCGACCTCAAGTGGAACATGGGCTGGATGCACGACACGCTCGACTACCTCGGGCGCGATCCCGTGCACCGCCGGTGGCACCACGACCGCCTCACGTTCGGCCTCGTCTACGCGTGGTCGGAGCGCTTCGTCCTGCCCCTCTCGCACGACGAGGTCGTCCACGGCAAGGGGTCGCTGCTCGGCAAGGCCCCCGGGGACGCGTGGCAGCGGCTCGCGACCCTGCGGGCGCTCTACGCGCACATGTGGGCCCATCCGGGGCGGAAGCTCCTCTTCATGGGCGGCGAGCTCGGTCAGGAGCGCGAGTGGAGCGCCGACCGCGAGCTCGACTGGGGGCTGCTCGCCGACCCGGCGCACGCGGGCCTGCAGCGGCTCGTGGGCGACCTGAACCGCCGCTACCGCGAGGAGCCGGCGCTGTGGGAGCTCGACGACGAGCCGGCGGGCTTCGCGTGGCTCGTCGCCGACGACGCCCCACAGAACGTGCTCGCGTACGTGCGTCGCTCGCGGGACGGGCGGGTCGCCTGCTGCCTCGTCAACCTCTCGCCGGTGCCGCGGATCGGCTACCGCGTCGGGCTGCCCGCGCCCGGCGCGTGGCGGGAGCTCGTCAACACGGACGCGGTCGAGTACGGCGGCTCCGGCCTCGGCAACCTCGGGCGCGTCGAGGCCGAGCCCGTGCCCTGGGACGGGCTGTCGTGGAGCGCCGCGGTGCTGCTGCCGCCGCTCGCCGGCCTGTGGCTCGTGCCGTGCTGAGGGACGATCGCGGGTTGCATCCGGGCTCGCCCGGTGGGCAGAATGCGGCCGTTCACGGATGCGGGTCGCTGCGGCCGGCTGCCACCGTGACAGCGCCGGGAGGGCAGCTCGGTCTCGTGTGGGGTCCGTGCCACCTGCCCGGCACGGGCCCCGCTTCAGGTTTGCGAATCCCCGGAGGGCGGGTACCTGTCCGTCCGTGGCGCGGGGGACGACCAGCCGGGACGCGACCCGGCGGGCCTGCGACGAGCGGCGACTCCCGCTCCTCGGCGTGCTCCCGGTCGGGGGCGGACGTGTCGAGGCGCGCGTCTGGGCGCCGTCCGCGGCGGTGGTCGCCCTCGACCTCGGCGGCCGGACGACGCCCCTCGCGTCCGGCGCGGACGGCGTCTGGACGGGCGTCGCCCGGGGCGCGGCGGGTGACGACTACGTGCTCGTGGTCGACGACGAGCCGCTGCCAGACCCCTGCTCGCGCTGGCAGCCGCGGGGCGTTCGCGGCCCCTCGCGCGTGCTCGATCCAGGCGCGTTCCGCTGGACGGACGAGGGCTGGCGCGGCGTCTCGCTCGACGACCTCGTCCTGTACGAGCTGCACGTCGGGACGTTCGACGAGGCGGGCACCTTCGACGGGGTCGTGCGCCACCTCGACGCGCTCGCGGAGCTCGGCGTCACCGCGATCGAGCTGATGCCCGTCGCAACGTTCCCCGGTCGGCGCGGCTGGGGCTACGACGGCCTCTACACCTGGGCCGCGCACGAGGCGTACGGCGGCCCGCACGGGCTCGCTCGCCTCGTCGACGCCGCGCACGCGGCCGGGCTCGGCGTCGTCCTCGACGTCGTCTACAACCACCTCGGCCCGGGCAACGGCGGCTGCTCGCGTTCGGCCCGTACCTGACCGACCGGCACGAGACGCTCTGGGGCCAGGGCTCGACTACGACGGCGAGGACGCGGCCGGCGTGCGGGAGTGGGCGATCCAGAACGCGTGCCAGTGGGTGCGCGACTTCCACGTCGACGGCCTGCGGCTCGACGCCGTCCACGCGATCGAGGACGACTCGCCGCGGCACGTCCTCGCCGAGCTCGCCGACCGCGTGCGCGCCGAGCGCCCGGGGACGCTCGTGATCTCGGAGATGGAGACCGGCGACCTGCGCCCGCTGCGTGACTGGGGGCACGACGCCCAGTGGGCGGACGAGCTGCACCACGCGCTGCACGTGCTGCTGACGGGCGAGCGCGAGGGCTACTACGCCGACTACGGCCGCGTCGCGGACGTCGCCGCGGCGCTGACCCGGCCGGAGGGGCGGCGGCTGGTCGTCTGCACGCAGAACCACGACCAGGTCGGCAACCGGGCGCTCGGCGACCGGCCACCGCCCGGGAGCCGCCGGCTCGCCGCGATGCTGACGCTGCTCGCCCCCGGGACGCCCCTGCTCTTCATGGGCGAGGAGCACGGCGAGCGGCGGCCGTTCCGCTTCTTCACCGATCACGACGACCCCTTCATCGCCGATGCGACCCGGGAGGGGCGCCGCCGCGAGTTCGCCGGCTTCGCCGGGTTCCGCGCCGAGGACGTGCCCGACCCGCAGGCCGAGGAGACGTTCCTCGCGTCGCGGCTCGACCGTGCGGCCGGCGACCCGGCCCTGCGCGCCCTCTACCGCGACCTGCTCGCGCTGCGCCGCCGGCTCGGCGACGCCCCCGCCTCGGTCGACCTGGCCGAGGACGAGCGCTGGCTCGTCCTGCGGCGCGGGGGCGTCGAGGTGCTCGCGAACCTCGCCGATCGCGAGCAGGCGGTGGGCGGCGAGACGCTCCGGCCCTTCGAGGGGAGGATCCGACACCGATGACCGAGGTCTGGCCCGGACGGCCCTTCCCGCTCGGCCCGACCTGGGACGGCGCGGGGACGAACTTCGCGCTGTTCTCCGAGAACGCCGAGCGCGTCGAGCTCTGCCTCTACGACGAGGACGGCGTCGAGACGCGCATCGACGTCGTCGACCAGACGACCCACCACTGGCACTGCTACGTCCCCGGGGTCGGCCCGGGCCAGCGCTACGGCTACCGCGTCCACGGCCCGTACGACCCCGCGGCGGGCGACCGCTTCAACCCGGCGAAGCTGCTGCTCGACCCGTACGCGAAGGCGATCGAGGGGCCCGTCCGCTGGGACGCCGCGAGCGTGCTCCCGTACGTCCCGGGGGCGACGACGCCGACCTCGAGCGCGACGACGAGGACAGCGCGCCGGCGATGCCGCGCTGCGTCGTGACCGACCCGTCGTTCGACTGGGAGGGCGTGGGCCGGCCGGGGATCCCGTGGCGCGAGACCGTGATCTACGAGCTGCACGTGAAGGGCTTCACGCAGCGCTTCCCGGACCTGCCCGACCACCTGCGCGGCACCTACGCGGGCCTCGCCTCGGACGAGGCGATCGGCTACCTGAGGTCGCTCGGGATCACGGCGGTCGAGCTCCTGCCCGTGCACCACTTCGTCGACGAGCACGAGCTCGTCCAGCGTGGCCTCTCGAACTACTGGGGCTACTCGTCGATCGGGTACCTCGCGCCGCACGCGGCCTACGCCGCGACGGGCTCGCGCGGCGAGCAGGTGCGGGAGTTCAAGGGGATGGTGAAGGCCCTCCACCGCGCGGGGATCGAGGTGATCCTCGACGTCGTCTACAACCACACGGCCGAGGGGAACCACCTCGGCCCGATGCTCTGCTTCAAGGGCGTCGACAACCGCGCCTACTACCGGCTCGTTCCCGACGAGCCGCGCTTCTACATGGACTTCACCGGGACGGGAAACAGCCTCAACCCGGTGCACCCGAGCGTGCTGCGGCTGATCATGGACTCGCTGCGCTACTGGCACGTCGAGCTGGGCGTCGACGGCTTCCGCTTCGACCTCGCCTCCGCGCTCGCCCGAGAGTTCTACGACGTCGACCGCCTCTCGGCATTCTTCGACACGATCCACCAGGACCCGGTGCTCTCGCAGGTGAAGCTGATCGCCGAGCCCTGGGACGTCGGCCCGGGCGGCTACCAGGTCGGCAACTTCCCGGTCCTCTGGGCCGAGTGGAACGGCATCTACCGCGACACGATCCGCGACTTCTGGCGCGGCGAGGGCACGGTGGCCGAGTTCGCGAGCCGCTTCACCGGCTCGAGCGACCTGTACGAGGGCGACGGCCGCCACCCGTTCGCCTCGATCAACTTCGTCACCGCGCACGACGGGTTCACGCTCGCCGACCTCGTCGCGTACAACGAGAAGCACAACGAGGCGAACCTCGAGGGCAACCGCGACGGCACCGACGACAACCGCAGCTGGAACTGCGGCGTCGAGGGGCCGACGGACGACCCCGGCATCGTCTCGCTGCGGGAGCGCCAGGCCCGGAACTTCCTCGCGACGCTGCTGCTCTCGCAGGGAGTGCCGATGCTGCTCGGCGGCGACGAGCTCGGCCGCACGCAGCACGGCAACAACAACGGCTACTGCCAGGACACCGAGCTGTCGTGGTTCGACTGGGAGCTCGACGGGCCGCGCGAGGCGCGGAGCGAGTTCGTCCGTCGGCTCGTCGCGCTTCGCCGGGCGCACCCGGTGTTCCACCGGGCGACGTTCCTCGCCGGCGCGTCGACGATGGGCTCCGGCCTCCCCGACGTGTGGTGGTTTCGCGGCGACGGGAGGCGGATGACGCGCCGCAACTGGGAGGAGGAGCGCTGCACGCTCGGCGTGTTCCTCAACGGCGAGGAGATCCGGGCGCGCACCCCGCACGGTGAGCAGACGCGCGACGACTCGTTCCTCGTGCTCGTCAGCGCGCACCACGAGCCGGTCGCGTTCACCCTGCCGCCGGCGCGCTTCGGACGGGAGTGGGAGCTCGTCCTCTCGACGGCCGATCCGCACGCCTCCGGCTCGTTCCCGTGCCGCGGCCGGGTGGAGCTCGAGTCGCGCTCGCTCGTGCTCCTGCGCCGCGTGCGATGAGCGCGCCGCGGCCCGTCCGGGCGACCTACCGGCTGCAGCTCGGCCCGGGCCTCGGCTTCCAGGAGGCGCGCGCGCTCGTCCCGTACCTCGCCGACCTCGGGATCAGCCACCTCTACCTCTCGCCGTCGCTCCAGGCGCGGCCGGGCTCGACGCACGGCTACGACGTGACCGACCCGACGCGCGTCTCCGCGGAGCTGGGCGGGGGGGAGGAGCTGCGCCGCCTCTGCGGCGCCGGCCTCGGCGTCGTCCTCGACGTCGTGCCGAACCACATGGCGGCCTGCGACGAGACGCCGCTCTGGGCGGACGAGCGCGAGCGGGCGCGCGTGTTCGACGTCGACCCCGCGACCGGGCGGCACCGGCGCTTCTTCGACGTCGACGAGCTCGCGGGCGTCCGCGTCGAGGACGCCGCCGTCCTCGAGCGGACGCACGAGGTCGTCCTCCGCCTCGTGGGCGACGGGCTCGTCGACGGGCTGCGGATCGACCACCCCGACGGGCTCGCCGACCCGCGCGGCTACCTCGAGCGCCTGCGCGAGGCGGGCGTGCCGCACGTCTGGGTCGAGAAGATCCTCGAGCCGGGCGAGGAGCTGCGCGACTGGCCGGTCGAGGGGACGACCGGCTACGAGGCGGCGAGCGACCTGACGGCGCTGTGCGTCGACCCGGCCGGGGAGGAGCCGCTCTCGGCGCTCTGGGTGGAGGTCTCCGGCGACCCGCGGCCGTTCCGCACGCTCGCGGCGGAGGCGAAGCTCGAGCAGGCCCGGCTCGTCTTCCAGCCCGAGATCGACCGGCTCGAGCGCGAGCTGGACGAGACGGACCGCGGCCGCTGGGACCTCGGCGACGCGCTCGCGTCGCTGCCGGTCTACCGCACGTACGTCGAGCCCTGGTCGGGGCGGGTCGAGCAGGCCGACCGGGACGCGATCGCCCAGGCGGCGCTGCCGGACGACCTCGCCGCCGCGCTCCTGCTCGAGCGCCCCGTTCCGGCGGCGTTCGTCACGCGCTTCCAGCAGACGACGGGCGCAGTGATGGCGAAGGGCGTCGAGGACACCGCGTTCTACCGCTACCTGCGCCTGCTCGCGCTGAACGAGGTCGGCGGCGACCCCGGCCGCTTCTCGCTCCCCGTCGCGGCGTTCCACGCGGCGAGCGCGCGTCGTCTCGCGCGCTTCCCCCGTCAGCTGCTCGCCTCGACGACGCACGACACGAAGCGCTCCGGCGACGTGCGCGCCCGCCTCGCCGCGATCGCCGGCCTCGGCGAGCGCTGGGTCGCCTGGACGCGCGAGCTCATGGACCTGACGGAGCGGCGCACGCGCGGCGGCGCGCCCGACCCCGTCGAGCGCTACCTGCTGCTCCAGACCGTCGTCGGGGCCTGGCCGATCGAGCCCGAGCGGCTCGACCAGCACGTCGAGAAGGCCCTGCGCGAGGCGAAGCGCACGACCTCGTGGCTCGAGCCGGACGAGGGGCGCGAGGCCGCCGTCGAGGCCGTCGCCCGCGCGCTCGTGCTCGACCCGGAGCTCCGTGACGCGATCGAGCCGATGGCGCGCGAGCTGGCCCGCCGGGGGCGCGCGCTCGCGCTCGCCCAGCTCGTGCTGCGCCTGACGATGCCCGGCGTCCCCGACGTGTACCAGGGCGACGAGCTCGAGCTGCTCGCCCTCGTCGACCCGGACAACCGCCGCCGGGTCGACTGGGCGGCCCGCCGGCGGGACCTCGACGCGCTCCTCGCGGGCGGCCAGCCGTCGCCCGCGACGTGGAAGCTCGCGACGATCCAGCGGCTGCTCGCCCTGCGCGCCCGCCGGCCGGACGACCTCGGCGCCGGCGCCTACGAGCCGCTCGACGCCGGCGAGCGGGCGGTCGCCTTCCGTCGCGGCGAGGGCGTCCTCGTCGCGGTCGCGCTCGACCCGGACGCGACGGTCGTCCCGCTCGGCGGGCGGCCGGCCGGGACGTGGCGCGACGTCCTGACGGGCGACGTGGTCGAGCCGGGGCCAGCGCTCCCGCTCGTGCCCGGCGGGCCGCCGGGCCGCGTGCTCGAGCGCCTCGGTTGAGCGGCCCGCCGGGGCGGTCTAGGATCGGCCGACCACGACGGGGGAGGCCAGGGGTGCTGCGCAGCGAGGAGCGGATCGTCACGACGCACGCGGGGAGCCTCCCGCGCAGCCAGGAGCTGCTGCGCCTGCTCGTCGACCTGAACGAGGGGCGCGACGTCGACCGGGACGCGTTTCGCCGGCGGGTCGCCGACGACCTCGTCGGCATCCTCCGCCGCCAGCGGGCGGCGGGGATCGACGTGCCGAGCGACGGCGAGCTGCCGCGGATCGGCTTCTCGTTCTACGTCAAGGACCGCATGGCGGGGTTCGGCGGCGTCTCCTCGCGCGGCACGCTCGCGGACTTCCACCGCTACCCCGGCTGGGCCGCGCTCAAGGCCGGCTCGTCGCGCGTCGTCGACGAGGACAAGGACATGACGGAGACGGCGACGCTCTACGACGCGCCGGCGGCCGTCGACCGCGTCGTCTACGACCCGGAGCTGACCGCCGCCAGGGAGGAGCTCGCCCTCTTCGCCGACGCGCTCGCCGCGAGCGGCGCGTCGTTCGCCGAGACGTTCGTCAGCGCGGCGACGCCCGGGATCGTCTCGACGACGCTGATCCGCACGGACGACAACCCCGCGTACGCGGACGACCGGGCGTACGTGCTCGACCTGGCCGAGCAGCTGAAGCGCGAGTACGACCTGATCGTCGGCGCCGGCCACGTGCTCCAGCTCGACGCGCCCGACCTCGCGATGGAGCGGGAGATCATGTTCCAGGACCGGCCGCTCGACGAGTTCCTCGCGCGGGTCGAGCTCCACGTGGAGGCGATCAACCGCGCCTGCCGGGACGTGCCACCCGAGCGCGTCCGGCTGCACGTCTGCTGGGGCAACTACGACGGCCCGCACACGCACGACGTGCCGCTCGAGGAGGTGCTGCCGCTGCTCTACCGCGCGAACGTCGGGGCCCTCTACGTCGCGGGCGGCAACCACCAGCACCAGCACGACCACAAGGCGTTCCGCCGCCACCCGCTGCCGGACGGGATGGCGCTCGTCGCGGGCGTGATCGACGTGACGACGAACTACACCGAGCACCCCGAGGTCGTCGCCGACCGGATCGTCCAGTTCGCCGAGGCGGTCGGCGACCCGACGCGCGTCCTCGCCGCTCCCGACTGCGGCTTCAGCACGTTCGCGGGCTACGTGATGGTCGCCGAGGACGTCGCCTGGACGAAGCTCGACGTGCTCGCCGAGGGCGCGCGGCGCGCGAGCCGGCGGCTGTTCGGCGCGGGGTAGCTAGCGCGCCGCGACGGGGACGTCGCGCAGCGCGTCGAGCTCGCTCTCGGCCCAGCGGTAGACGTCGTGCCCGCGCACGCGCGCGGCCATGCGCTCGATCCGCGTGCGGCGCTCCTCGGTCGGCAGCTCGAGCGCGAGCTCGATCGCGCCGGCGAGGCCGACCACGTCGAACGGGTTGCACGGCAGCGCCTCGGGCAGCTGCGCCGACGCGCCGGCGAACTCGGAGAGGACGAGCGCCCCGGCCGAGCCGCCCGCCTCCTGGGCGACGACGAACTCCTTCGCCACGAGGTTCATCCCGTCCCGCAGCGGGGTGACGAGGCAGACGTCCGCGAGCCGGTAGTACGCGAGCAGCCGCTCGGCCGGGATGCCGCGGTAGAGGTAGTGGACGGGCACGTCCTCGCCGGGGTCGGTGAAGCGGCCGTTGATCCGGCCGACCAGCTCCTCCGCCTGCCGTCGCAGCTCGCGGTATTCGCGCACGTCGCCGCGGCTCGGGACGGCCACCTGGACGAACGCGACCCGCCCGCGCAGCTCGCGCCGCTGGTCGAGCAGCAGCTCGATCGCGCGTAGCCGCTCGAGGATCCCCTTCGTGTAGTCGAGCCGGTCGACGCCGAGCAGGACGCGCCGCCCGGCGAACTGCCGCTGCAGGCGGGAGAGGACGCGCTGCGTCTCCGGCGCGGCGGCCCGGGTCGCGAACGACTCGACGTCGATCGAGATCGGATGCGTCTCCGTGCGCACGCGCCGGCCGTCGCCGAGCAGCACGGCGGTGCCGTCCGCCTCGGCGTCGGCCCGCAGCCGCACGCAGGTGCGCACGAAGTTGTCGCGGTACTCCTCCGTCTGGAAGGCGACGACATCCGCGCCGAGCAGGCCGTCGAGCAGCTGGCCGCGCCAGGGCAGGCGCGCGAACAGCTCGGGCGCGGGGAAGGGCACGTGCAGGAAGAAGCCGATCCGGCGCGCCGGATCGAGCGCGCGCAGCGCCCGGGGAACGAGCATCAGCTGGTAGTCGTGCACCCAGTGCGCCGTCTCGACGCCCGGCCCGAGCGCGGCGCCGTGGCGCGCGAAGCGCTCGTTCACGTCGACGTAGGTGCGCCACCAGCGACGCTCCATCTTCACGTGGTCGACGAGGCCGTGCAGCAGGGGCCAGAGCGTCGAGTTCGAGAAGCCGTGGTAGTAGTCCTCGACCTCGCCCCGGGCGAGCGGCACGGGCGCGAGCTCCACGTCGAGCCCCGGCAGGTTGCGCGGCAGCGGCTCCGTGGCGCCGCCGTCCCAGCCGACCCACGCGCTCGGGCGCGACTCGAGCGCCGGGCGCAGCGCCGTGACGAGGCCGCCCGCCGAGCCGCGCCACTCCCCGCGGACGCGGGTGACGGGCAGTCTGTTGGCATACGCGACGAGGAGGTCGAACCCGCCGCCGTCCACCGGCTCCGCCAGCGGACGCGACGGCAGCGTCACCTCCACGTCGACGCCCCCTCCCCCGTGGTGCGTCGGTCGACCACACGACCAGTCTACCCGGAGCGGAGTGCCTGCAAACGCCGGGTTTCCCGGTGATGTCCACCGGGCAGCTCCCGGGCGAGTCGACGACGGGAGGTCGGGCATGAGCGACGAGCGCACGGCGAGGGCGTCCGAGCTGACGGTGCTCGCGGGCACGGGCGCGGCGCGGGACCGGCTGCTCGACGCGCTCGCCGACGAGGGCATCGGTGCCGAGGGGGACGGGGAGTCGGACGTCGTGCTGCAGCTCGACCCGGGCTCCGGCGAGGCCGCCCTCGCCCGCCTGGTCCCCCTGCTCGACGACCTGCGCGCGCGGCTCGGCGTCCCCGAGCTCGTGCTCCGCCTCGCCGGGCGCGAGACGATCCTCCGCACCGAGGCGTGAGCTCCCGCCCGCTCGCGGGCGGACCGGCTAGCGTCCCGGGACGCGCCGCCGACCCGAGGAGCCCCCGTGCCCAGGAACCTGTCCCCGCTCTTGTGGATGAGCCTCTACTCCGTGCGCCCGGACTCGGAGGAGCGCGGGTACCACCAGTGGCTGCGCGACCTCGACAACCCGTTCTTCAACAGCCGGCCCGGGATCGTCCGCTACGAGAACTGGAAGGTCTCCTCGGTCCCGGTCGGCACGGTGCCGTTCGACTACTTCGACCTCTTCTTCGTCGACGAGGCGCTCGGCCCGGACGGGCACGTCCCGTTCGAGGGCGAGCAGGAGGCCGAGTTCGCGCGCGGCTGGAACGACCTCTGGGGGCTCGCGCCCGACGGGTACCTCGAGGAGTCCGGCGCGAACATCATCCGCTGCCGGCTCGTCGCCGAGCCCGACGACGTCGTGCGCACGAACCACGTCGTCCTGATCGGGACGACGCCGCGCGCTGGCGCGCAGGACGAGGGCTACGACGACTGGCTGCGGTCGGTGGACAACCCGTTCCTCAACTCGCTGCCCGAGATCGTGAGCTACACGAACTGGCGCGTCGAGCACGCCCACCTGGGCCCGATCCGCTTCACGGACTTCGACCTGATGCACGTCGCGGACGCGGACGGCTGGGAGCGCATGGTGGGGAACGACGCGATGCGCGAGTTCGCCGAGGGCTGGATCCGCCAGTGGGGCCCGGCGCCGGACGGCTCCTTCGAGGACAACTTCTTCGTCGTCGTCGGCGAGCTGATCGCCGCACCGGGCTTCGCGCCGTAGCTACGCGAGCCAGATCACGAGCCAGACGAGCCCGAAGACGAGGGCGGCGACGGTCGCGATCAGCCCGAGTGCGCGGCCCCAGAGCTGGAAGTAGGTCGCCGGATCGCGGCCGAGCCCGACGTCGCTCGGGCCGCGGTGGCGGCGTCGACCGCTCACGGTCCGGCCGAGCCAGCGCACGGGCGCGAGGACCGGCACCCAGAAGCTCGTCGCGACGTGTCGCGCCTCCCGGCGCTCGTGCGGGTCGGTCGTCATGAGGCGGCCGTTCCCGCCGGCGTCGACCCGGAAACCGCATCGCGTCGTTTGCGGATCCGCGGCGGGGGCATCCGGGAGGAGTGAGGGTCGTCGTCTTCGGCGCAACGGGGAACGTCGGCACGAGCGTCGTGCGGGCGCTCGCGGCCGAGCCCGCCGTGGCCTCCGTCCTCGGGGTCGCGCGACGCCTGCCCGGGCTCGATCTGCCCGGCGTCGACTGGGCCCCGGCCGACGTCGCGGTCGACGACCTACGGCCGCTCGTCGACGGCGCCGACGCGGTCGTCCACCTCGCGTGGCGGATCCAGCCCGCGCGGGAGCTGAACGAGCTGTGGCGGACGAACGTCGTCGGCACCGGCCGCGTGCTCGAGGCGGCCGCCGGCGCGGGCGTCCAGGCGGTCGTGGCGGCGTCGTCGGTCGGTGCGTACTCTCCGGGCCCGAAGGACCGCGCGGTCGACGAGTCGTGGCCCACGAACGGCGTCCCGACGAGCTTCTACGCGCGGCACAAGGCCGAGCAGGAGCGCGCCCTCGCGGCGTGCGCGGAGCGGCGCCCGCACATGCGCGTCGTCGCGCTGCGACCCGGGCTGATCTTCAAGCGCGAGGCGGCCTCGGGGATCGCGCGGCTCTTCCTCGGCCCGTTGCTCGCGAGCGGCCCGGGCCGGGCGCCGCTGCGCCACGTCGTGCCGGACGTGCCCGGCCTGCGCTTCCAGGCGGTGCACGCCGACGACGTGGCCGAGGCGTTCCGGCTCGCGCTGCTCGGGGACGCGCGGGGCGCGTACAACGTCGCGGCCGAGCCGGTGCTCGACCCGCCCGTGCTCGCGAGGCTGGCCGGGGCGCGGCTCGTCCCCGTCCCGGCCGCGGCGTTGCGTGGCGCCGCCTCGCTCGCGTGGCGGCTGCGGCTGCAGCCGAGCCCCCCGGGGTGGATCGACCTTGCGCTCGGCGTGCCGATCATGGACTGCGGCCGCGCGCGCCACGAGCTCGGCTGGGAGCCGCGGGTGAGCGCGACCGACGCGCTGCAGGAGCTCGCCGAGGGGATCGCGGCGCGGGCGGGGGCGCCGACACCGCCGCTCGAGTCCCGGGCCGAGCGCCCCGTCCAGCAGGAGCCGGCCCGGTGAGGGCGCTCGTCTGGCACGGCCGCGAGGACGTCCGCGTCGACACGGTCCCCGACCCGTCGATCCGTGAGCCGACCGACGCGATCGTCCGGATCACCTCGACCGCGATCTGCGGCTCCGACCTCCACCTGTACTCGAAGCTCGGCCCGTTCCTGCGCGAGGGCGACGTGCTCGGCCACGAGCCGATGGGGATCGTCGAGGAGGTCGGCCCCGCGGTGACGCACATCCGTCCCGGCGACCGGGTCGTGATCCCCTTCAACGTCTCCTGCGGCGGCTGCTTCATGTGCGAGCGCGGCCTCCAGTCGCAGTGCGAGACGACCCAGAACCGGCAGGTCGGCAAGCCGGTCGCGCTGCTCGGCCGCGGCAAGGGCGCGAGCCTCTTCGGCTACACGCACCTGTACGGCGCGATCCCCGGTGGCCAGGCGGAGCTGCTGCGCGTGCCGCAGGCGCACTACGGGCCGATCCCCGTGCCGCACGGGCCGCCCGACGAGCGCTTCCTCCTCCTGTCCGACGTGCTGCCGACGGCCTGGCAGGCGGTCGCCTACGCGGACGCGCCGCCGGACGGGACGGTCGCCGTCTGGGGGCTGGGGCCGATCGGGCAGATGTGCTGCCGGATCGCGCTGCACCGTGGCGCCGGCCGGGTGATCGGCGTCGACCAGGTGCCGGAGCGGCTCGCGCTCGCCCGCCGCTGGGGCGTCGAGACGATCGACGGCCACGGCGTCGACGACGTGCCGGCGGCGGTGCTCGAGCTGACCGACGGCCGCGGCGCGGACGCCGTGATCGACGCGGTCGGGATGGAGGCCGACGGGTCGCTCGCGGATCGCGTGGTCACCGCGGTGAAGCTCCAGACCGACCGGACGCACGCGCTGCGGGAGGCGATGGCGGCGGTGCGTCGCGGCGGGACGCTCTCGCTCGTCGGCGTCTACACCGGGCCCGTGCAGATGTTCCCGCTCGGCGACCTGTTCGACCTGCAGGTGCAGCTGCGGATGGGGCAGGCGAACGTGCGCCGCTGGGTGCCCGACCTGCTGCCGCTGCTCGGGGACGACGACCCGCTCGGCACCGGCGACCTCGTCACACACCGCGCGCCGCTCGAGCAGGCGCCGGAGCTGTACCGGACGTTCCAGCGCAAGGAGGACGGGTGCGTCAAGGTCGTGCTCAGGCCCTGACCGCCCGCGCCGCGAGGAAGGAGGAGCCCGAGATGAGCAGCGGCCGCTGGCGGCATGCCGACCCGTTCCGCGAGCTCGAGCCGCTGCAGCGGCTCGTCCGCGGCCTGCTCGACCACGAGGCCGGCGCGGACGACACGTGGCGCCCGGCCGTCGACGCGTGGCAGGACGGCGAGGACGTCGTCTACGCGTTCGACCTGCCGGGCGTGCGGGAGGACGACATCGAGGTCGACCTCGACGAGGGCGCGCTGACGGTCACCGCCCGGCGGGAGTCGACGATCGAGCAGCAGCGCGGCCAGCTGTTCCGTCGCGAGCGCCGCGTCGGCACGTTCGTCCGCACGGTGCCCGTCCCGCGCGGGGTCGCCGAGGATGCGATCCGGGCGAGCTACGCGCGCGGTGTGCTCGAGGTGCGCGTGCCGCAGGCGGCGCGGGCCGGCCGCCGTCGGATCCCCGTTGGCACGCCCGGGCGGGCGCCCGTCGCGCCCGGGTCGACGGAGGGCCAGGGCGCCGGCGGCACGGTCGTCGAGCCACTGGGCGAGGCACGCGCCGCCGACGAGGCGGAGCGGGCCCGCCGCGATCCGGCGCTCCCGCCGACCGACGAGCCGGCCACGGGCCCCGCGTCGACGGAGGCGCAGGGGCCGGGCGGGACCCACGTGGAGCGGCTGGCCGAGGCCGCCGCCGGGGCGCATCTGGTGGGCGTGCGGCCGGGGGAGCCCGGAGCGGGCGCAGGCTGACGTGAGCGACGGACGCGGCCGGCGCCGGCCGCGTCCCGACTTCCCGCTCGGCGCCTCCGCCGACGCGAGGTCGACGGCACGCCCGGCGGCGCGCCGCCACCGGCCGAACCTCTCGCGCTGCGTCCACCCGGGGCGTCACGCCCGGAGCGCTCCGGGCGTCGTCGTGGACGGGCCTCGCTGCGCGCGAGCGCCGGGACGGCCGCAGAGCGGCGTACCGGTGGCGCGGGTGGCCACCGCGCGGGACGCCGTCGCCGTCCCCAGCGGTCGCGACGCGCCCGAGCCGAGCCGTTCGGGGCGGACCGCGCGCCTGCGACGGCGGCCCGTTGGGGCCCAGGCCGAGGCGCGACGGCGGCGGCCACGCGACGCGCGGCCGCGCGTCGCGGCGTCGTGGCGTCGTGGGGGCGAGCGACGGCGACGCGGCGAGGCGGGCGGAACGGCTCGTGCGGGCCAGCGCGAAGGAGACGGCGCGCCGACCCGCACGAGCGAGAGGCGCCCGTCTGCCCACGAACGCCTCTCATGGAGGTCTCTCCCCGGTCGCCGCGGGCCAAACCCCGCCCGCGCCCCCGGACGCGGCGCGGGGCCGAGCCCACTGGCGGCCCGGAGGGAGCGGCGCGAGCGCGGACGGGGCGCCCGCGGCCCGGGAGGAGCGGGAGTGCGCGAGCGCAGCTACGCGCATCGACGGCTCGAGGGAGGGCGCAACGCGGCGCCCCCGAGCCGTCCGCGGCACGGCCAGGACGCACGCCCCCGGCCGCACGGATCGTGGTCGCGCCGGCCAGGTCGGCATCGCCGACGACCTGGCCGCACGAGACGGCCCGGGTGCCGTCCGCGGATGGCGAGTCCACGGCGCGGGCGCGAGGTCGTCCCAACGGGACATGTCCCTTTCGGCCACCCCGCCTGGACTCCCACCCTGGGTGGGGGTACCACGTGCCGCCGGCAACGAGCCTATCGTGGAAGCGCGCACACGTCGGTCACGGGAGCGTGCCGATTCCGTGCCGATTCCTCCACCGGACGCCGCCGCGGGCGGTGGGCGGCGTGCCGCTGGTCGGGACGGCCCGGACCGCCCCGCTCATCTGCCGGCCCCGACCGCGGGCCGGCCGTTTCGGCCCCGTCGGGCGGTGGAAGTCCCCTTCCATGGACACCACCGGTCAGCTCGCCGCGGCCGAGCGCCCCGACCCGGGCGTGCTCCCGCCCGACGACCCGTCGCGCGAGCCCGTCCCGGCTCCCGGCGAGGGCACGCCGCCGGACGTCCCGCCGACTCCGGCGCCAGGGGGCGATCCTGGCATCCCGCCGCCCTTCCCGCCGCCGGGCGAGGCCGACACCCCGACCCCGTACCCGCCGGAGCAGCCCGCGTGAGCGGCCCGGCCGTCCCCATGCCCAGGAGGTACCCGTGAGCGCCGTCAAGGGCCGCGAGCTCGGCATCATGTCCACCGGCTCGAGCGACAAGCGCGAGGAGATCCTCGGCCTGCTCGAGCGGGCGTACTGGATGGAGATCGAGACGGTGATGAGCTACATCGCCGGGTCGATCAACCCGGAGGGCCTGCGCGCCCAGGAGGTCGTCGAGGCCCTCGAGGAGGACATCGACGAGGAGCTCGGGCACGCGCGCCAGTTCGCGCAGCGGATCAAGGAGCTGTACGGCACCGTGCCCGGCTCGCTCGGCTTCCAGGCCGAGCAGCAGTTCCTGCAGCCGACCGCCGACCCGACCGACCTCGTGAGCCTCGTCGAGGGCGTGATCGAGGCCGAGCTCGGCGCGATCGCCCACTACCAGCGCGTCGCGGAGGCGTGCGAGGGCGTCGACCTCGTCACGCAGGACATGGTGATCGACATCCTCCGCGACGAGCAGGGGCACCTCCGCCTGTTCGAGGGCTTCCTCCGCGAGCTCGCCCCCGACCGCCTGCGCGGGCCGGCCAGCGGGAGCTGAACCGACGTGCGGCGCGAGAGCGGCAAGCACGGCCCGCGCGTCGACGACGAGCTGCGCAGGGAGGTCGACTCCATGCTGCGTGGCGCTCCCGTCGAGTCACGCGTGGAGGAGGGCCGGGAGCACGAGGGGCCAGGCGAGGGGGAGCCGGGGGCGACGGCGCGCCCGCGCGCGACCGACGGGGACGACCCGATCGCCGCCCGGCGCGACCTCTCGCGTCACCTCGACCTGCACGCGTTCCCGGGCGACGCCGCGGCGCTGCTCGCGAACGCGAGCGCGAACGACGCCCCCGAGCACGTGCTCGCCCTGCTCCGCCTGCTGCCGCCCGGCCAGCCCTACGGGACCGTCCACGAGGTGTGGTTCGCCCTGACCGGCGACTGGGACGACGAGGGCGCGACCGATCGGCCGCGGCGGGCCTGACCTCCGGTGGGAGCGGCTCGTTCCGCTCCCGCCGCCGGGTACGCTGCGGCCGTGGTGCTCCAGGGCAAGGACGCTCCGCCGCTCGAGCTGCTCTTCGAGCCGCCGGGCCTGGCCGCCTTCCAGCTCCCGGAAGCCCTCGGCGAGCTCTACCCGGGCACGCTGGGGTTCCCCGAGGAGCGCCTGTACGCGAACTTCATCGAGACCGTCGACGGCGTCGTCTCGATCACGTCGCTGCCGCGATCGGTCAGCGTCCTCGGCGGCGCCACGGCGGCCGATCGGTTCGTCATGGCGCTGCTCCGCGCCTGCGCGGACGCGCTCCTGCTCGGGGCGACGACGGTCGCGCACTCCTCCGAGGCGCGCTGGACCGCCGCGAGCCTCTACCCCGGCGCCGCGGCCGACTTCGCGGAGCTGCGCGAGGCCCTCGGGCTGGCGCCCGAGCCGCAGCTCGCGATCGTGACGGCCAGCGGACGGCTCGACCTCTCCCACCCCGCGCTCGAGGCGGGGGCGCTCGTCCTGACGACGACGGGCGGCGCTGCGCTGCTCGAGGGACGGCTGCCCGCGGCGTCCGAGGCCGTCCCGCTCGGCGAGGCCTCCGTGGACCTGCGGGCCGCGGTGCAGCTCCTGCGGGCGCGCGGGCACGGGCGGATCCTCAGCGAGGGAGGGCCGCACATGCTGGGCTCGCTGCTCGACGCGGGCGTCGTCGACGAGCTCTTCGTGACGGTCTCGCCGCTCCTCGCCGGTCGCGGCGACGGCGGCCGGCTCGGGCTCGTCGAGGGCGTCGAGCTCCTGCCAGAGCGGCGCGTCACCTGGGATCTGCTCGGCGTTCGCCGCGACGAGGCGCACCTGTTCCTGCGCTACGGCCGCTCGGCCTGACCGGGCGGTTTCCGTCCGCGCGCGGACGGGTACGCCACCCGCATGGCGGGCCCCGAGCCAGCTGCCGTCGAGATCCCCGACCTGATCGAGCCCGTCTGCGGCTGGCGTGCCTGGTACGTCGACCGCCCGACGGGGACGTACACGCTGCGGAGCATGGTGTTCGACGCGCGCTGGCCGGTCGGCCGCCCGCTCGTCGCGCAGTGCATGGAGCTCGCCTCCGGCCGGCGGCGCGGGCTGGTCTGGCGCCGCATCCGCCACGACGCGCCGCACGCCCGCTGCGACTGCGGGATCTACGGGACGACCTCGCTGACGACCGCGAAGCGCTACTTCGACGGGGCGAGCTACCCGCAACGCTGGCCGGCGCAGCTCAGGGCCTTCGGGTTCGTCTCGCTCTGGGGCTCCGTCGTCGAGTGCGAGCGCGGCTACCGCGCGTCGCACGGCTATCCCTCGCTCCTCTACGTGCCCCGCGTCGATCACACCGACCTCGCCGACGAGGTGGCGGTCGACCTCGCCGCCTACGGCGTGCCGGTCGAGGTGGTCGACTGCCGGGAGGAGCCGTTCATCGTCGGCCTCGCCCGGTCGTGGACGCGCCTGACGGGACGCGACCTCGACGTCGCCGCCTAGCGCGTGCCGGCGACGCTCGAGGAGCTGCGCGCGGAGGCGCAGGCCCGCCGTGCATGCGACCTGTGGCGGCGCGGCACCCGGGCGGTCGTCGGGGAGGGCCGGCCCGATGCGTCGCTGGTGCTCGTCGGCGAGCAGCCCGGCGACCGCGAGGACATCGCGGGCCGGCCGTTCGTCGGGCCGGCTGGCCGGGTGCTCGACGAGGCCCTCGCCGAGGCGGGGCTCGATCGCGCCGACCTGTTCCTCACCAACGCGGTCAAGCACTTCACGTGGCGCGAGGGGAAGGGGAAGCGGCGCCTGCACGACACGCCGACGGCCGGGGAGGTGCAGGCCTGCGCGCCGTGGCTCGCAGCCGAGGCGCTCGTCCGCCCGGCCGTGCTGGTCTGCCTCGGCGCGACCGCCGTGCGGGCGCTCCTCGGTCGCCGCGTGCGCCTCGCGGACGTGCGCGGCGCGGTGGACGAGACACCGCTCGGCGCGCCCGCGACCGCGACGCTCCACCCGGCAGCCGTGCTTCGGGCCCCCGACGAGGCGGCGGGACGGGAGGCGCGGGCGGGCCTCGCCGCCGACCTGGCCGCTGCCACCCGGCTCGCGGCGGCGGCACGCCCCGCCTGACGTGCCGCGCCTGCGGACGAGCGACCCGTCGCTGCCCGGCTGGCGCCGCCGTCGTCGTGGGCGCGGCTTCTCGTACGAGGACGAGCGAGGGGCGCCGCTCGTCGACCCCGCCGCGCTGGAGCGGATCCGCGGCCTCGCGATCCCGCCCGCGTGGCGCGAGGTGTGGATCTGCCCCTGGCCGAACGGGCACATCCAGGCGATCGGGGTCGACGCAGCCGGCCGCCGCCAGTACCTCTACCACCCGGCCTGGCGCGAGGCGCGCGACGCCGAGAAGTTCGAGCGGATGCTCGAGGTCGCGCGCGCCCTGCCGCGCCTGCGGGCCGTCGTCGCCGAGGACCTCGTCCGGGACGACCTGCCGCGCGAGCGCGTGCTCGCCTGCGCGACCCGGCTGCTCGACCGCTGCTTCTTCCGGATCGGTGGGGAGGCCTACGCCGAGGAGAACGAGACGTTCGGGCTCGCGACGCTGCAGCGTCGCCACGTGCAGCTCGATCCCCCGGCGACGATCTTGTTCGACTACGTCGCCAAGGGCGGGGTCGAGCGCAGCCAGCGCCTGACCGACCCCGGGGCCTACGCGGTCGTCGAGGCGCTGAAGCGCCGCCGCGGCGGCCACGAGCTGCTCGCGTGGCGGGAAGGGCGGCGGTGGTGCGACGTGCGTTCCTCCGACATCAACCGCTACGTGCGCGAGGCCGCGGGCGTGGACGCGACCGCGAAGGACTTCCGCACCTGGCACGCGACGGTGCTCGGCGCCGTGTCGATCGCCGTGCTCGGCGCCGGCGCGCGAAGCGAGCGCCAGCAGACCGCGGCGATCGCGCGGGCGATCGGCGAGGTCTCCCACTACCTCGGCAACACGCCGGCCGTCTGCCGCGCGTCCTACGTCGACCCGCGGGTCTTCGAGCACTTCCGTGCCGGGCGCACGATCGCGGGCGCGCTCGGCCGGTTGCAGGATCTCGAGGGCGACCGGTTCGACGACGCGCTGGCCGAGGCCGAGCGCGCCGTCGTCCGGCTCCTGTCGACGGAGGTCAGGCGTTCCCGACGCGGTCCGGGTCGTCCGGCCCGCCGGGGCCGAGGAACGCGTCCCGATCGGCCCGTCGGATCGGCTCGCCCGGCCCTCGCCGCAGCACCGCGGCCATGACGAGCCAGCCGAGGATGGCCAGGCCGGCGACGATCGGCAGGATCACGAGCAGGACGCCGCCGATCGTGAACGCGAGCGGAGAGCGTGACCGCCACGATCACCAGTACGAGGATCAGTCCCATGGGTAGGGGGTAGCCGCCGGCTCCAGGGCGCAGACGCGCCGTCGGTCGAGGCAGGACGGGACGGCGCGCCCATGGGCTGCGGCGTCGGCGGCGGCGTCGCGAGGGCCGCGGTCGGGCGGAGCGGTCGCACCGTCCCGCGATGGCGCGCGGGTGTGGGACGGGGCGGCAAGCGGCACGCAGCCCCTGTCGCCTTCGGGCCACAGTCCGCTCGGGGCCATGCCTCGCCCGGACATGTCCGACGGGACCGCAGCCCCTCCCAGGGTGGGGGAACCCACCACCCAGGATGACGGGCGCCGCGTCACACCGAGGGCGTGCGCGCGGATCGTCACGCACTCGTTCGCGCATCGTCACGGTCCGCCGGCGGCGGCGCGCCTTCCCCCTTCGCCGCGGTCGTAGCGCGGCCGCGCCCGGGCCACCCTGGCCCGCGTGGGTCGCCTACCCCGGCCTGGCGGCGGCGCCGCCGCGCTCTCGCGACCGGCGCCGTCCGGCCGTCCGGCCGCCTCAGCCCGGCAGCGCCTCCGCGTCGCGGGGCGGCCCGCGGCCTGCGCCGTGCCGGCGAGCTCGAGCGCCGCCTCGACGACGCGCTCGGGGGCGACGCCGCGCAGGCACAGGTGAATGCCCCTCGGGGCACACGCTCCTGAGCACCCGGCGCACGGCGTCGTGCGAGAGGACGCGCGCCGGCACGCCCCAGGGCGCGTGCTGCGGGTTCGTCAGCGCGTACAGGTCGACGACCGGCGTTCCCACGGCGGCGGCGAGGTGCGCCAGGCCGCTGTTGTTCGCGATCAGGAGCGGCGCGATCCGGAGCAGCGCCGCGAGCTCGACGAGCGGCCGGTCGCCGGCGACGGACAGCGTCGGCGCCGCGACCCGGCGCGCACAGCCTCGACCAGGGCGAGGTCGTCCGGGCCGCCCGCGAGCACGACCTGCCAGCCGTGCTCACGCACGAGCAGCTCGGCGGCGCGCGCGAAGCCCTCCACCGGGTAGCGGCGCGACGGCGCCGACGCGCAGCGTGGACGACGACCCACGGGCGCAGGCGCGACAGCCCGAGCCCGTCGAGCCGCCGGCGCACGCGTCCTCCGCCTCGTGCGGCACGTGGACGGCGAGGCCCTCGCCGACCGGCCGGTAGCCGAGCGCGCCGACGAGCGCGAGCTGGCGGCGCACCTCGTGCTGCTCCGGCCCGGCGGGCTCCGGATCGGGCAGCCAGTCGGTGAGCGTCCGGTACGGGTTCTCGCGCACGTGCGCCGCGCGCAGCGGGACGTCCGCGAGCAGGCAGAGGAGCGCGGCGGGCGGCGCTCTGCGTCGCGGTCGTGAAGATCACCGCGGCGTCGAGGCGCAGCCGGCGCAGCCGCTCGACGAGCGCCAGCTCGGCGCGGCCGCTCGCCGTCGAGCCGGGCGTCTTCGACCACGCGGCGTCGTGGACGACGACGCCGGCCAGGTCGAGGAGCAGCGGCGCGAGCGCCGCGCCCGCGAGGCTCGCGAGCAGCGTCACACGGCGCGCGCCGCCGCCGGCGACGGCGCGCAGCGCGGGAGCGGTCATCAGCAGGTCGCCGAGCCCGTCCAGGCGCACGCACAGGACGTGGCGGGCCGCCCTCCAGCGGGCATCCGTCACGCGCCGGCGAGGCCGAGCGGCCGGCCGCCGCCGCGGATCCGGTCGATCAGCCCGGTTGTCGAGCGCTCGGGCACGGTCGGGATCAGGTGGACCGCGCCGCCGAGCGCCTCGACGAGATCGGCCTCGGGGAGCGTCGCCCGCGTGTAGTCGCCGCCCTTGACGAAGACGTCCGGGCGGACGATCTCGATCAGCGCCGCCGGCGTGTCCTCGGCGAAGGGGACGACGTAGTCGACGCAGGACAGCGCCGCGAGCACCTCGGCCCGGTCGTCGAGCGGGTTCAGCGGGCGCGCCGGCCCCTTGAGCCGCCGCACGCTCTCGTCGTCGTTCAGCCCGACCACGAGCACGTCGCCGAGCGCCTTCGCGCTCGCGAGGTACGAGACGTGGCCCCGGTGGAGCAGGTCGAAGCAGCCGTTCGTGAAGACGACCCGCTCGCCGCGCGCGCGGTGCGCCGCGAGGTGCGCCGCGAGCCGGTCGGGCGCGTCGACCCGCTTCGAGCGCCCCGCGAGCGCCGCCCGCAGCTCGTCGAGCGTGCACGGCGTCGTCCGGGCCCGGCCGACGACGACACCGGCGGCCGCGGTCGCGACCTCGGCCGCGCCCTGCGCGTCGGCGCCGGCGGCGAGGGCGAGCGTGAGCGTGGCCGCGAACGTGTCGCCCGCGCCGACGGCGGTCGCGTCGCTCGCCGGGCGCGCGTACGTCCGGTGGGGCGGGCGACCCCGCTCCAGCACGACCGCGCCGTCCGCGTCGAGCGTCACTGCCGCGATCCGCGCGCCCGTCCGCTCGAGGATCCGCGGGCCGTTCGACGCGACCCAGAGCGCCCGTCCCCGCGCGCTGCGACGCGGTGCCGCCCCGAGCCGGTCGAGCGCCTCGACGTGGTTCGGCTTGACCGCGGTCGGCGCGACCGTGCGGTAGCGGCCGGGGTCTCGGGCGTCGACGACCACGACGCGCGGCGCGGCCCGCTGGAGGCGCTCGAGCGCGGCGACGACGCGGGCGGTCAGCGTGCCCTTGGCGTAGTCGGAGACGAGCACCGCGTCGACCGCGGGCCAGGCGTCCGCGAGCCGGTCGAGCAGGGCGCGCTCGTCCGGGGCGGCGAGCGGCTCGGTCGTGCCGCTGTCGAGCCTGACGAGGATCTGCGTCCCCGAGACCACCCGCTGCTTCGCGACCGTCGCGCGCGCCGGGCTGCGCACGAGCAGGCTCGTGCCGACGTCGCGCGCGTCGAGCACGCGCTCGAGCGCGTCGCCGTCGGCGTCCCCGCCGATCGCCGCGAGCAGGAGCGTCCGCGCGCCCAGGGCGGCGGCGTTCGCCGCCGCGTTCGCGGCGCCGCCCGGCTCGTCGACGCGCTGCTGCAGGCCGATCGCCGCGACGGGGGCCTCCTGGCAGAGGCGGATCGCGCCGCCCTCGAGGTACGCGTCGAGAATCGCGTCCCCGACGACGAGCACCCTGCGCCCGGGGAAGCGCTCGACGAGCTCCGCCGCCGGGGCGCTCACCCCGCCGCCTCCGCCGACACCGCGGTGGCGCCGGTCGGCTCGCCGAGGACGATCTCCGCCGCCTCCCGCAGGTCGCGCGCGACGAAGTGGGGCAGACGCTGCGGTGCGAGCCGCCACTCCGTCTCGCCGCCGCGGTCGAGCAGGATCGTCCGGCAGCCCGCGCGCCGCCCGGCCTCGACGTCGTCGAGGATGTCGCCGACGAGCCATGAGGCGTCGAGGTCGAGGCCGTGCACGGCCGCCGCGCGGCGCAGCAGCCCGGGCGCCGGCTTGCGGCACGAGCACGCGAGCGCGTAGCCGGGGACGACGCCGTCCGGGTGGTGGGGGCACCAGCAGACGTCGAGCAGGGTCGCGCCCTCGTGCGCCACCAGGCTCCGCAGCGCGGTCGCGAGTGGCGGCAGGGCGCTCTCCGGGAAGCGGCCACGTGCGACGCCCGACTGGTTCGTCACGACGACGAGCGCGTACCCGGCCGCGGCGAGCAGACGCAGCCCCTCGCCCGCGCGCGGCGTCAGCGCCAGGTCGTCCGGGTCGGCGGAGTAGGGCACGTTCTCGACGAGCGTCCCGTCCTTGTCGAGGAAGACGGCGGGGTGCCCGCTCACGGCCACGACGTCTCCCGCAGCGGGAGCACGGTCAGCTCGGGGACGACAGTCCCGGCCGGCTGCCCGAGCGCGAACAGGATCGCGTCGGCGACGGCGCGCGGCTCCTGCAGCACGCCCGGGTCGAGGTCGGGGAAGCGGTCGAGCAGGAACGGCGTCCGCATCCCGCCCGCGATCACGGCGGTCACGCGCACGCCGTGCGGGCGCGCCTCCGTGTGCAGCGCGTGGCTGAGCCCGAGCAGCCCCCACTTGCTCGCGTGGTAGGCGGCCGCGTTCGGCCAGGCGCGCTTGGCGGCGGTCGAGACGACGTTGACGATGTCGCCGCCGCCGAGCGCCCGCAGCCGCGGCAGGGCCAGGCGCGCGAGCACGAACGGCCCGCGCAGGTTCACCGCGACGACCGCGTCCCACTCGGCCAGGGTCAGCTCGTCGGCGGGATTCGTCACGTCGACGCCGGCGTTGTTGACGTGCCCGTCGATCGGGCCCGCCTCGCCCTCGAGCAGCGACCAGGCCCGCTGGGCCGAGCCGTCGTCGCGGACGTCGAGCTCGAGCGGCAGCGCCTGCCCGCCGAGCGCGCGCGCCTCCCCGGCCACGCGCTCGGCCTGCTCGACCCGGACGTCCCCGACCCCGACCGCGGCGCCTGCCGCGGCGAGCGCGAGGCAGGTCTCGCGGCCGAGCCCGCTGCCGCCGCCCGTGACGAGGACGACCCGCCCCGCGAGCGGGCTCACCCGCGCCTCCGCTCGCGACGAGGCCCGCTCCGGCGGCCGCGCGGGGCGGCGCGCGGCACGACGCGGGCGGGCGCCGAGAGCGCGCCGGCGAGCGACTCCTCGACCAGCTCGCAGACGAGGTGCACGACGACGCCGTGCACCTCCTGGATCCGCGCCGTCTCGCCGCCCGGGGCGAGGATCGCGACGTCGGCCAGGCGCCTCGCCTCGCCGCCGTCGCCGCCGAGCAGCGCGATCGTCCGCAGCCTGCCAGCCTTCGCGCGTGTGAGCGCTGCCAGGACGTTCGGCGAGCGCCCGCTCGTCGAGATCGCGACGAGCACGTCGCCGGGGCGGCCGAGCGCGTCCACCTGGCGGGCGAAGACGTCGGCGTAGCCGGCGTCGTTCGCCCAGGCGGTGAGCACGGTGCCGTCGGCGGTGAGCGCGATCGCGGGGAGCGCGCGTCGCTCCGGCCGGCGGAAGCGGCCGACCAGCTCGCCCACGAGGTGCTGGCCGTCCGCGGCGCTGCCGCCGTTCCCGCAGACGAGCGCCTTGCCGCCGCGCTCGAAGCACTCCGCCAGAGCGGCGGCGGCGTCCGCGACGGGCCCGGCGAGGCGGGCCCGCGCCGTCTCGAGCGCCGCGATCGACTCGCCGAAGCGCCGCTCGACGAGCGCCTGCCCGCACACCGGCTCGGCGCACGTGGCCGGGGCGCGCGCCAGCACGTCCTCGTACACGCCCGCCGCCGTCCGCGCGATGCGCTCCCAGGTGAACAGGTCCTGCGCGCGGCGCACCGCCTGGCGGGAGCGGACGCCGATCAGCTTCGGGTGGCGGTAGAGGTGCGCCAGGCGGTCGCCCAGCGCGCGCTCGTCGCGCGGCGGGACGAGGTAGCCGGTCTCGCCGTCGCGCACGGTGAACTTGATCCCGCCGACGTTCGCGCCGACGACGGGCGTGCCGCACGCCATCGCCTCGACCGGCGTGATGCCGAACGGCTCGTACCACGGCACGGTGACGAAGACGTCCGCGGCGCTGTAGAGGACCTTCAGGCGGTCGCGCGGCACGCGGCCGAGGAAGTCGACCGCGTCCGCGACGCCCGCCGCACGGGCCACGCGGGCGAGCCGCGCCAGCTCCGGCGACGAGCGCGGGTCGGGCCGCTCGACCTCGCCGCCGCCGACGAGCAGCCGCGCCTCGATCCCGTGCTCGCGCACGAGCCGGGCGAAGCCGCCGATCGCCGTGTCGACGCCCTTGCGCGGCACGAGCCGGCCGAGCTGGAGGACGACCCGCTCGTCCGGCGCGAAGCCGAGCGCCGCGCGGGCCAGCTCCTTCGACATGGGCCAGAGCTCCGTCGGGTCGAAGCCGCACGGCACGAGCGAGATCCGCGACGGATCGGCGTTGTAGAGGCGGATCAGGTCCTCCTCGTCCTGCGGGCACTCCGCGAGCAGGCGGTCGGCCGCGGCGACGATCCGGTCCTCGACGGCGAAGCGCTCGTCCGGGAAGCGGTCGGCGTCGCCCTGGTGCTGCCGGCGGACTCGCCCGAGCGCGTGGAAGGTGACGACGAACGGCAGGCCGAGGGCGCGCTTCAGCTCGCACGCCACGAGACCCGAGAGCCAGAAGTTCGCGTGGACGAGGTCGTAGGGGCGCCGCTGGCGGCGCGCGTGCCGCACGACCCAGCCGGCGAACTCCTCCATGTACGGGAGCAGCTCCTCCTTCGCGACCGGCTCCGGCGGGCCCGCGGGCACGTGGACGATCCGGACGCCCGTGACCCACTCGGCCGCCTCCGGCAGGATCGGCGAGTCGCGCCGCGTCAGCACGTCCACCTCGTAGCCGATCGCCGCGAGCGCCTTCGCGAGCTGCGCGACGTAGACGTTCTGCCCGCCCGCGTCGACGCCGCCGAGCACCGCGAGCGGCGAGGCGTGCTCGCTGATCAGGGCGATCCGGCGCCTCACGCCGCGGCCTCCACGCGGCGGAGCCGCGGCGTGCGCGAGGCGGTGACCTCGGCGAGGACGTCGCACCAGTCGCGGACGAAGCGCTCCATCCCGAACCGCTCCGCTGCGGCCTGCCGCGCCCCCTCGCCGAGGCGGCGCGCCTCCGCCGGGTCGTGCAGCAGTTCCCGCATCCGCTCGACGAGCCGGTCGACCCTCGTGTCGACGTACCCGGAGACGCCGTTCTGCACGGCGGTCGCCATCTCGGTGGTCGCGAGGCCGATCACGGGCAGGCCCAGGGCCATCGCCTCGCAGACCGCGAGGCCGAGGCTCGTCCAGCGGATCGGGTTGAACAGGAAGCGGTAGCGCCCCGCGAACGCGGGCAGCTCGCGGAACGGCACCTCGCCGAGCCCGCCCAGATCCTCGGCCGCCATGCCGATCAGGTCGAGTGGCACCTGCGCGCGCGCCTGCTCGAAGACGTCGGCGCCGAGCCGCCGGCCGCGCCGTGCCAGGTGGTTGACGACGACGAGGCCGCGCTCCAGCTCGCAGCTCGCGCGCACCTCCGGGACGTCGACGCCGTGCTCGACGACGCGGGTGGGCGTGCGGCCCGCGTCCCACGCGAGCGCGTTGAACGGCGTCACGTGGACGAGCAGGGTGTCCGGGTCGTCGACCGGATGGGGCTCCTCGAACGGGCTGCCGCGCGGCGGGTCGTGCTCGAGGTAGATGGCGGGGAGGCGTCGCTGGCGGGGGGAGAGCAGGTCGAAGCGGTCGCGCTCCCAGCCGTCGCGGTGCTGGTAGAGGACGCAGTCGACGCGCTCGCGGCGCACCGCGCCGGCCGGCACCTCGACGACGTTCGGTCCGAAGGCGTGGTTCCCGTCCCGCGGCACGCCGGCGTAGGCGGGCGGGCGGTCGGGGCGGACGGGCACGACGAGCTCGTGGGGGAGGCGGCCGAGGGCCGCGAGGGAGCTCCCGTGCACGTGCCAGGTGAGGATCCTGAGCCGCTGCATGGCGGGGGCGTTACCCGCTTCTCGCCAGCGCCACGCCTGGCGCCGTGAGCGCGGCGCACTCGGCGAGCACACGCCCGACGGGAGCGTCCGCGGGGAGGACGCGATGGCGCCTGCGGTCGAGGGGGCCCCAGCGGACGGGCGACGCGGCGCCGAACAGGACGACGCTCGGGGCGCCGACGGCAACCGCGAGGTGCGAGACGCCCGTGTCGCCGCAGACGACGACGCGCGCGCCGGCGAGGAGCGCCGCGAGCGGGCCCAGGTCTGTCGCGCCCGCGAGCGGCACGGCCATGCCGCTGGCCCGCATCGCGCCGCGCACCCGCACGACGAGGTCGGCCTCCCCGGCCGAGCCGGTCAGCCCGACCGCCAGGCCGAGGGCGGCGAGGGCGTCCGCGAGCCCGGCCGCCCGGACGGGGTCTGCCCAGCGTGCGGGCGTCGACGCGCCCGGATGCAGCACCGCATACGGGCGCCCCGCCAGCCGAGCCGCGCCCGGCAGCGCCCCGAGCTCGGCCCGGTCCGCGTCCGTGACGGGGAACGCGAGCGCGCCGTCGTCCTCGACCGGGCCGAGCTGGCGCAGCAGCCGCAGCCAGCGCAGCGGCTCGGGCTCCTCCTCGACCCAGGGCAGGAAGCCCGTCGCCGCGGGCCGCCAGCCGTCCGCCGGGTGGAAGCCGAGGGTCTCGCGCGCGCCGAGCAGCAGGGCGAGCGCGTTCGTCTGCCCGCCGCTCCCGTGCAGCTGGAGCGCGAGGTCGAGCCGGCGCTCCTGCATCTCGGCCAGGAAGGGCGGCAGCGCGGCCGGGTCGAGCGGCTGTTCGGGCAGGCCGGGCCAGCACGGGAGCTCGACGAGGCGGTCGACGAGCGCGGGATAGCGGCGCACGAGCCCGAGCTGGCGCGCCAGGCCGACGAGCACGACCTCGGCGCAGGGCTCCAGCCGGCGCAGCGCCCGGAGCGCGGGCACGGCGCAGAGGAAGTCGCCGAGGCCGGGCAGGGCGCGCAGGACGGCGATTCGCCGCCGCCCGCTCACCGCTCGACGACGACGTGACGCGTCGGCAGCGCGAACCGGTCGAGCTGCGCGATCAGGCCCTCCTCGAGCCAGGACGCGCCGCGGCCCGGCGGCGCGGTGACGACGACGAGCTCCTCGGCCGGGAACTGCGCGAGCGCGTCCTCGATCGCGAGCAGCGGGTCGGTGTCGCCCGCGCCCGCGTCGTGGACGACGACCTCCCCCGGCGTCGCGCGGTCGAGCACCTTCGCCGCCTGTCGGGTCGTCCGCTCGGCCTCCTCGCGCGCCGCGTCCTCCTCGTTCGCGAGCCACTTCAGGGGCGTGAGCTTCGTCACGGGGGAGACGACACGGATCTCGGCCGCGTCCTCGAGCCCGGCGTCGTCGCGGACGGCCGCGAGCTCGTCCGGGGTGACGCGCTCGCTGACCAGCAGGAGGATCCGTCGCATGGCGACCCCGTACCCGGCCGCGCCGTTTCCCAACCCGCGCGTGGGGGCATCCCGCGGCATGCCCGAGACGAACGAGGACGCGAACACGCCGGAGCGCCGCGCCGAGGAGGACGCGCAGCGCTACCCGGCCCACGACGACCCGAGGCGGGTGATCGACCCGGACGAGCACCGTCGGGGCGACCCGAAGCCGAGCCCCGAGGAGCCGCCCGTCCGGGGCTAGGCCGGACGGGCGGCCGGTGCGCCGGAGCCGTTTCCCGGGGCGAGGCGGGGGGTAGCGGCGGGCACACCGACGAGAGGAAGGTCATGCACCGGGACGACGAGAAGCTGACGCAGAAGCTGCACGACTACGTCGAGGACGCGCACGCGATGGAGACGAACGTGCTGGCGATGCTCGACTCGATGATCGACACGACCGAGGACGCCGGCATGCGCCAGCAGCTCGTCCGTCACCGCGGCGAGACCGAGGAGCACCGCGACCGGCTCGCCAGGCGCCTCGAGGCGATGGGCGAGTCGCCGTCGACGCGCAAGGAGGCGCAGACCCAGGCGGCCGCCTTCTTCAAGGGCTTCGCCGACCAGGTGCGGGGCGACAAGGCCGGCAAGAACGCGCGCGACGGCTACGCGACCGAGCACATGGAGATCGCGGCGTACGAGCTGCTCGAGCGGCTCGCCGTGATGGCCGGCGACGTCGAGACCGCCGACGTCGCCCGCCGCAACCGCGAGGACGAGCAGGCGATGTCCCGTGCAATCGAGGCGAGCTGGGATCGCGCGCTCGCCCTGACGCTCGAGGACGACGGGATCCTCAGCCGGGCCTGAGCCGGCCGGGGGAGGAGCGCGCCCGGCCCTCCTCCCCCGACCCCGGCCCGGTGCGCTCGCGCTCCGTCAGCGGCGAAGGAGCGCCGCGGCGACGAGCGCGGCCGCGCCGGCGGCGAGCGCGACGGCCGTCGTCCGATCGACGCGGCGCGGCAGCGTGCGGCGCGCCGAGTCGAGCGCGGGGCGGACGGCGCCCGGATCGGGCACGGCGCCCATCACCCGCCCGCGCACGTCGTCGAGCTTGCGCTGGGTCGCGCGGCGCACCTGCAACCGCGGGTCGGCCTCGTGGCGCAGCGCGGTCAGGTCGTCCGCGACCCGCTCGCGCAGCGCCTCGCGGCGGCGGCTCAGCTGCCGTTCGTCTTCACGCGTCTGACGATCCATCCCACGTCCTCCCCGACCTGGCGGGCGCTGTCCTTCACCCGGGCCATCCCGGCGCTGCGCAGCGCCGCCAACCCGACCGCCGCCACGATGCCGGCCGCGAGCACGAGCGCCCCGCCCACGACCAGCGCCGACGCCCAGGTCGGCAGGACATCGTCGAGCCCGAGGATCGCGCCGGCGACGAGCGCGCCGAGCGCGGCGAGCCCCAGCACGAGCGCGACCGCGAGCATCGCGATGGCGGCGACGACCCGAGCGAGCGCCCGCTTCGCGTGCCTGCGCGTCAGCGCGAGCTCGGTTGCGAGCAGCTCCCGTCCGTCCCGCGCGGCGGCGCCGAGCAGGGCGCCGAGCGAGCGCCCGTCCGCGACGGCGCTCACGGCGCCGTCGCCGGGCCGCCGGCCGCGCTGCCGGGCCCGCCCGTCCCGCCGGACGAACCGATGCCCGACGGCGAGCCCATGCCGGTCGCCGTGCCGCTGGCGGACGATCCGACGCCGGACGACGTGCCCAGCCCGCTCGACTGGTCGTAGCCCGAGCCGAACGACGTCCCGCTGCCACTCTCTCCCTGCCACGCCTGCTGCTCCCGGCGGCCGCGCATGTACCTCCGCGCGAGCATCGTCGCCCCGATCCCGCCGGCCAGCATCACGAACCCTCGTCTCATGCCCATTGGTGACTCCTCTCGGGGTGGAACCCTCGCGGAGGGCGTACCCGGGGCCCCCGGCCCGGAAACCCCCTCCGGTTTGCCGGCGCGCGGGGACGGGAAACCCCGGCGGAAGCGGCCCGGGCGCTCCGCCCGCCGCCGACCGAGGGAGGAGGCGAGGAGATGCCACCGAGCGACGAGCCGCGCCCGCGCGAGCGGACGGCCGACGACGAGCAGGCCGCGGACGAGGCGATCGAGGAGGCGGGCGAGGAGTCGTTCCCCGGCAGCGACCCGCCGTCCTGGTGGGCGCACGGCGGCTCGGCCGAGCCGGACGACGACGAGCAGCGGCGCGAGGGCGACGCCGGCGCGGACGGCGACTGAGCGGTCGCCCGTGGACGTCCCGATCACGTCCGACCAGTGGTGGAAGAACGCGATCTTCTACTGCCTCGACGTCGAGACCTACTGCGACTCGAACGGCGACGGGGTCGGGGACCTGCGCGGCCTGATCCAGCGGCTCGACCACATCGACGCCCTCGGCGTGACGTGCATCTGGCTGATGCCGCTGATGCCCTCCGCGAACCGCGACGACGGCTACGACGTGCTCGACCACTACGCCGTCGACCCGCGGCTGGGGTCGTTCGGCGACCTCGTCGACCTGCTGCGCGAGGCGCGTGAGCGCGGCCTGCGCGTGATCGTCGACCTCGTCCTCAACCACACGTCCGACCAGCATCCGTGGTTCCAGCGCTCGCGCTCCGACCCCGGCTCGCGCGAGCGCCACTACTACGTCTGGAAGGACGAGCCGCAGGACTGGCCGGACGAGGTGTCCTTCCCGGGGGAGGAGGAGTCGAGCTGGGAGTACGACCACGTCGCGGAGCTGTGGTACCTGCATCGCTTCTACCGCTTCCAGCCCGACCTCGACATCGGCTGCCCGGAGCTGCGCGAGGAGATGCGGCGGATCGTCGGCTTCTGGCTCGAGCTCGGCGCGTCCGGCTTCCGCCTCGACGCGCTCCCCTACGTGCTCGAGGCGGCGGACGGCGACCCGGCGAAGGAGGCGCATGGATACCTCCGCCACCTGCGCTCGTTCCTCTCCCGCCGGTCTGCCGGGGCGATCTTCCTCGGCGAGGTGAACCTGCCGCCGGAGGAGCAGCGGCGCTTCTTCGGAGACGAGGACGGCGACGAGGCGCACCTGCTGACCGCGTTCGACCAGAACAACGCGCTCTTCCTCGCGCTCGCCCGGGACTCGGCGGCCCCGCTCGCGGCCGAGCTGCGGCGCCTGCCGACGATCCCCGCGGGCTGCCAGTGGGCGACGTTCGTGCGCAACCACGACGAGCTGTCGCTCACCCGGATCTCGGCCGCCGAGCGAGACGAGGTGCTCGACCGGTTCGCGCCCGAGCAGCGGATGCGGATCTACGGCCGCGGCCTGCGTCGGCGCCTGCCCTCGATGCTCGACGGCGACGAGGCGTGGCTGCGCTGCGTCTACAGCCTGCTGCTCGCCCTGCCGGGCGCGCCGATCCTCTACTACGGCGAGGAGATCGGCATGGCCGAGGACCTCGACGCGCCCGGGCGGCTGACGGTCCGCACGCCGATGCAGTGGTCGGGCGGCGAGAACGCCGGCTTTCGTCGGCGCCCTCGACGCAGCTCGTCCGTCCCGTCGTCGAGGGGCGCTTCGGCCCCGGGCGCGTGAACGTCGCCGACCAGCGGCGCCACGCCGGCTCGTTCCTGCACTGGCTGACGGACGCGATCCGCACGCGGCGCGAGACGCCGGAGGTCGGCTGGGGCGACTGGCAGGTCGTCGACGCGGGAGACGAGCGGGTGCTCTGCCTGCAGGCGCGCTGGCAGGGGCGGTGCCTGACGACGCTGCACAACCTCGCGCCCGACCCCGTCGAGGTCGCGGTGTCGCTCGGCGGCTCGCGGCCGGAGGAGCTCCTCGCCGACCGGGGCTACGCGCTGATCGAGGGCGACGAGGCCCGCTTCGAGCTGGCCGCCCGCGGCTTCCGCTGGCTGCGCGTCGCGTCCGAGGGCGCGGGGACGGCCGGCGAGCCCGACCGTCCCCGCGCCGGGGTCAGCAGCTGAGCTGGACGCGCGTGGCCGTCCCGTTCGCGACGGCCGCGCCGTCGACCTCGGCGGTCGGCTCCGTTCCCTTCGCGCGGCGCACGCGCACGTCGGCCCCCTTTGCCCGGCCGAGCACGACCACGAGATCCTGGATCTCGAAGTTGCCGAGCCGCGCGGCCCTCCCGTTGCAGCGGGCGACGACGGTACGCGCCGTCAGGCGGATCGCGACGTGGCCGACCTCGTGGGTGCCGGTGTCGCCGCCCGCCGGCGCGCGGGTCGCGCCGTCGAGCTCGAGGACGAGCGCAGGCGCCTTGCCGCGCACAAGCTGGATCTCGAAGTTGCCGAGCTCGCCGCGGAAGAGCTGGATCTCGAAGTTCCCGAGCTTGCCGCTCCCGGCGCCGAGGGCCGTGCCGGCGCCGAGCCCGAGCGCGGTGAGGGCGAACAGGACGATCGTGAACGTGCGACGACGCATGCGCTTCCTCCTGGGACGTGTGGCCTGTGCGCCGGGTCGCGGGGCGCGCGGGGACTCTACCGGGGCCTCTGGCGGGCCCTACCGGGGCCTCTGGCGGGCCCCGGCTCGGGAGACGATCCGCACGAGCTCCAGCTCCGGGTCGGCGGCCAGGCGGCCGAGCAGGTCGGGTGAGCCGGCGACCTGCGTTCCCCACCCGTCCGGGTCCGCGTAGGCCACCCAGCCCTCGTGGTCGAGCGGCCAGAGGTTCGTCGGCGGCCCGGGCGTGGCCGGGTCGTCGTGCAGCGCGAGCACGTCGCCGAGCGTGCCCTCGAAGGCCGCGCCGGCGAACGGGTCCGGGTCGTGCTGCCACCACGCGCCGCAGTAGAAGGCCCCGCACGGCTCGCCGAGCCCGCGCGGCGAGACGGAGGCCAGGTGGTCGACGAGCCGCGCGAGCTGCGCGCGGTCGAGCCCGCCCTCGCCGGGCGCGCGCACGGAGTCGGGCCACGCCCAGTGGCCGAACGTGAACACGCTCACGTACTCGGCGGTGGTCAGCGGCGAGAGGTCGACGTCGAGCCGGCGCGCGAGCTCGGCCCAGTGCAGCCGCACCCAGCCCTCGCCCGGGTGGAGCGTGCGCAGGTCGACGCCCGTCGGCGTGCGGTGGAACGTCGCCCCCGGACCGAGCGGCGCAGCGACGACCTCGTCCACGCCCGGGAGCCACTCGTACATCGCGTGGAGCAGCCAGCCGGCGGCGGGGAAGGCCGTCGGGCGGTAGCCCATGAGCGCGTCGCCGCTCGCCCGTCGTGCGAGCCAGCCGACGGGCGCATCGGGCGGGTCCGGCGACGGCAGCCGGAACAGGCGGCGGCGAGGAGGACGGCCCGTCCAGAGCTGCTCGAGCGCCTCCTCGGGGGTCGGCCGCCGCTCCGCGAGCCGGCGCACGAGGCTCCTGCGCGGGGCGGGCGGCGGATCGGGCAGCCGCCGCATCACGGCACGAGCTCGGCCGACAGGACCTCCCCGCGCCAGTACGGGAACGGCCCCTCGGGCAGGAGCCAGCGCACCTCGGCGCGGACGGGCATGCGGATCCCGGCGAGCTCGCCGTACGCGAGGTTCAGGCCCTCCCAGGGGCGCTCGACGACCTGCCCGCCCTCGACCGCCGGCCGCTCGGGGCAGAACGAGCGGACGAGGTCGCCGGCCTCGTCGAGCTCCAGGCGGACGGCGACCCGCCGACCACCGGCCTCGGTGGAGACCTCGTACGTCCGGGCGTCCAGCTCGCGCCAGGCGAGCGCGGCGTTCTCGACCATGGCGTGGGGGCCCCAGGCGAGCTCGGCGAGGTAGCGGATCGCCTCGCCCCGGTCGACGTCGGGGCCCCGCTGGCGCATGACCGGGACGCCCAGGACGCGCGCCTCGAGACGCCCGGCGCCCCGCTCGTAGGCGTCGAGGACGCGCAGCGCGACGAGCGGCGCGACCGGGAAGCGCGCGCGCCAGCGGAAGGCCAGCTCGTTGACGTGCAGCTCGTGGGTCGCCGTGAAGGGCATCGGCCTCGCGTCGGGCCGCTGCCACATCTCGCCGCGCTGGACGAGCCGCACGAGCCGCGGCGCGGAGGCGCCGCCGACGTGGCGCTCGACGTACGCACGGATCCCGGCCGGGACGGCGTCCACGTCTCGATGCTAGCCCGAGGCGGGCCGGAGCACGAGCGCCCGGTCGGGCCCGAGCAGCCCGTCGAACGGCTCGCCCTCGTCGGCGCGATCGCTCGCGAGCTCGATCCGCCAGGCGCCGGAGAGCGGCACGCGCGCCGCCGCGTCCGCGAAGCCGACGAGCACGAGCCGCACGTCGTCGCCCGCGCGGCGCTCGTACGCCAGCACGCCGCGGGGCGCGTCGACGAGCTCGAGCGCGCCGAGCCGCAGCGCCTCCGACGCACGCCGCGTCGCGAGCAGGCGGCGCACGAGGTGGAGGAACGAGCCGGGGTCGGCGCGCTGCGCCTCGACCGAGCGCCCGCACGGGTCGGGCGGCCAGGGCAGCCAGGGCGCCGCGCCCGGCCAGCCGTGCGGCGGCTCGCGCTCCCACGGGATCGGCGCCCGGCAGCCGTCTCGCCCGCCCGGGTCGATCCGCCGCGCCGGCGGCACGTCCGCGTCCTCGAGCCCCAGCTCCTCGCCCTGGTAGAGGACGGGCGTCCCGCGCAGGGTGAGGAGCAGCACGGCCGCCGCGCGCGCTCTCGCCTCGGGCCCGCCGAGCCGGGTGCGCGCGCGGGGGTCGTCGTGGTTCGAGAGCACCCAGGTCGGCCACGCCCGCACTGCGCCGAGCTCCTGTCCCACGGTCGCGACGAGGCCCGTCCAGGCGGTCGCCGTCCACGGCTCGTCGAGCGAGAGGAAGTTGAACGAGAGGTGCAGCTCGTCGTCCTCCCCGTAGTAGCGCGCGATCGCGGCCGTGTCGCGCAGGCTCACCTCGCCGACGAGGACGCGCTCGCCCGGGTAGGCGTCCACGACGCGGCGGATGCCGCGCAGCAGCTCGTGGGTGACCGGCTCGTCGTTCACGCCGACGCGGTCGACGTGGGCGAGCTCCGGCGGCATGTCCGGGAGCGCCTCGTCCTTCCCGAGGCAGTGGACGACGTCGACCCGGAAGCCGTCGACGCCCCGGTCGAGCCAGAAGCGGAGCGTCCCGTGCATCGCCTCCCGCACCTCCGGGTTGCCCCAGTTGAGGTCGGGCTGCTCGGGCAGGAAGAGGTGGAGGTACCACTGGCCCGTGGTCTCGTCGAGCGTCCAGGCCGGGCCGCCGAACGCGGCCAGCCAGTTGTTCGGCGGGCCGCCGTCGCGCCCGTCTCGCCAGACGTACCAGTCGCGCCGCGGCGACGTCCGGGACGCGGCCGACTCGCGGAACCACGGGTGCTCGCTCGACGTGTGGTTCGGCACCCAGTCGAGCAGGACGCGGAGCCCGCGCGCGTGCGCGTCGGCGAGCAGCCGGTCGAACGATCCCAGGTCGCCGAAGACCGGGTCGACGTCGCAGTGGTCGGCGACGTCGTAGCCGAAGTCGGCCATCGGTGAGCGGAAGATCGGCGAGAGCCAGAGCGCGTCGACGCCGAGCCAGGCCAGGTGGTCGAGCCGCGCGCGGATCCCCTCGAGGTCGCCGACCCCGTCTCCGTCGCCGTCGGCGAAGGAGCGCGGGTAGACCTGGTAGACGACCGCCTCGCGCCACCAGGACGCGCGTCCCTCGGTCATGCGGCGCGGGCGTCGCCGTGTCGGCCGCCAAGCGTGAGCGCCACGAGCGGCTCCTCCTCGTCGCCCTCGTCGAGCAGCTCGACGGCCACCACCTCGTCCAGCTCGGAGAGGCGTCCCGCGAGCGCCACGAGCTTCGCGCGCTCGTGGACCCGAACGCGCAGCTCGACCTCCCGGACGCCGGGCTCGGTGCGCTCGCCGTGGTCGTCGATCGTCACCGCGACCGCCTGCTCGCCGGCTCGCTCGAGCTCGCCGAGCAGGAAGCCGAGCGTGCCGCGTCCGCGCTCGTAGGCGACGCGCAGGAGCAGCTGCTGGTCGCGCTCGACGAGACTCGCGACCCGCCGACCGAGCCGGCCGCTCGCGGCGACCCGCGTCCAGCCGCGCGCCCAGCGCAGGGCGACGAGCGCCGCGAGCACGACAGCGAAGCCGAGCAGCGCGCCCGCGAGGAAGCCCGAGCCGGCGGCGACGCCGAGCGCCGCGGCCGCCCAGAGCGACGCGGCGGTCGTCAGGCCGCGGACGGTCGCCCCGTGGCGGAGGATCGCGCCGGCGCCGACGAAGCCGATCCCGGACGCGACCTGCGCGGCCACGCGCATCGGGTCGACGTTGTCGGAGCGGACGAGCTCCGGGAAGCCGTACGCGCCGGCGAGCGTGAACAGCGCCGCGCCGCTGGCGACGAGCGCGTGGGTGCGCACGCCCGCGACGTGGTTGCGCCACTGGCGCTCGAGCCCGACGAGCGCGCCGAGCCCCGCGGCGAGGAGGACGCGGACGAGGATGTCGGCGGTGGCGAGCTCGGGCATGGGCGACCAATTGCGATACCCGGGCGGGCCGGCCCGGAAACGGGCGGGGCGGGGGCCGGAGAGGGGGCGACGCCCGTGGATGGATCGGCGCGCTTCCGGCACGCTCCCGTCTCACAGCCGTGACGGGTTCGCCGCTACGCTCGGAAGCGGGTGGAGGCGCGGGGTGGCCCCTCGGGCGGCCGGACGGGACGTGTCCGGGAGGGCCGTGTCCGCCCGGGACGGGTGGCCGGCGCCGGGCTCGGGCGTGGCGATGCGTCGAGCTTCTGCGCGGCGCCGCGCCGCGTTGGCCTGCGGCGTACGGCCGCGACGCGTCCGGCCGACGCCCGGCGCGATCCCTCGCACGCCGCGCACGCCGCCACGCGCCGTCCGATCCGTCGTGCGGTCCTACTCGGCCCAGGGCGACCGCTCGTCCAGCTCGGGGGCGTCCTCGTCGACCTCGGCCAGCTCGTCGACCTCCGGGTCGGGCAGGTCGTTCAGGCCGTCGAGCTCGTCGTCCCGGGGGTCGAGCAGGTCCGGGTCGTCGAGGCCCTCGTCCGGTGGCCGCCGCTCCTCGCGCATCGTCGCTCCTTCCGCGGGTGAGCCGGGTGCTACCCGCGCCGGCGCCGCCGCGAAACCCCGGTGCAGGGGAAGCGCGCATCCGCGTCGGCGCGCGGGCCCGAGGCCGAGCCCGCGGCCGTGGGAGCCGGGACCGTGCGATCCCGCTCCCACGGAGGGCGGCCGCCCCTAGGGCGTGTCGATGGCGCCGTCCGTCTCCGCGTCGTCAGAGCCGGCCGTGCTCGACGGCAGCGTCGTGCCCGTCGTCGACATGGCGTCGTCCGTCGTGTCGGCCCCGCCGGTCGCGCCCGTGTCGCCCGTGTCCGAGATCACGCCGCACGCGACGTACGTCTCCGCCTCTGCCGCGCTCCGGTGGACGTTGATGACGTACTCGCCTCCCGTCAGCTCGGCGAGCGTCGCGTCGACCTCGGTCTCGGAGGTCGCGCCGCCGACCGGGCTGCCCGAGGCGGCCGCGTCCGTCGACGTGCCCGTGTCGCTCCCGGACGCGCCTGCGCCGGAGGTCACGTCCTCGAGCGGGTAGACGACGTCGCGGACGTCGTCGCACGTGCCGGTGTGGATGTGCGCCGGCTGCGGGTCGGTGCCGGCGCCGCCGGTCAGGATCAGCGCGACCCGGGTCTTGCCGTTGCCGAGGTCGGTCAGCGTCGCGGTGCCCGACTCGCCGGAGTCGTCCTGCTCCTCGAGCTGCACCGTCAGCGGGGGCAGCGCGGCGCCGGTCTCGGCCCCGCCCGCGGCGCTCCCGGTCTCCGTCGGCGCCGTCGTGCCGGGGCTCGGCGTCGACTCGGTCGGCAGCGTGGTCACCGCGCCGCCTGCGCCGCCCGTCTCGCTCCCGGCCGGGACGCCGGGCGTGGCCACGCCGGTGTCGCCGACGCCGCTGGCGTCGTCGTCGCCCCCGCAGGCGGCGCCCAGCGCCGCGAGCGCCGCCGCCAGGGATGTGATCAGCAGGGTCTTCCTCAGGGTCACGTGAGCCTCCGTCCGTCTCGCGGTCGTGTCCGCGTCCGGGGTTGCACGGGCCCCCCTCCGGCAAACACGGCCGGGCCGGCTACGCGCGGTCCGCGAGGCGACGCTCGAGCGTGACGACGGTGCCCTGCGGCTCGCTGCGGATTGCGACGCCGTCCATCAGCGCCCGCATCAGCTCGAGCCCGCGCCCGCCGGGGCGCTCGCCGGCCGGCGCCCGCCAGCGGCCCGTGTCGCGCACCTCGACGACGACCGCCTCGTCGGTCTTCTCGGCGGTCAGCTGGAACGTCGGGTCGAGCGGCGCGACCGGGTGCTCGATCGCGTTCGAGCACGCCTCGCAGCAGGCGAGGACGATCTCGGCGGACTCGTCGGGCGCGGCCCCGACGTCGGCGAGCCAGCGGCCGAGCGCCCGCCGCACGGGCGCGAGCTCCTCGGGCGCGGCGCGCGGCTGCAGGCGGAGTCGCGGGCGCGACGGGTCCGCGAGGAGGCGCACGGCGAGGACGGCCGTGTCGTCGTCCGGCTCGGGCGCCACCAGCTCCTCGACCAGCGCCTCGACGAGCGCCTCGACGCGGACGCTGCGGCGGGTCGCGGCGACGGTCAGGCGGTCGAGCCCGCGGTCGAGCGACTCGCCGCGGCGCTCGACGAGGCCGTCCGTGTAGAGCACGAGCGTGTCGCCGGGCGCGAGCTGGATCGTCGTCTCGGTGTAGCGTCCGGCGAGGCCGACGCCGAGCGGGAGGCCGCGGCCGTCCTCGACCACGCGCACCGCGCCGTCGGCACCGACGACGAGCGGCGGGGGGTGGCCGGCGCTCGCGACGCGGAGGACGCCGGTCGCCGGGTCGACCACGGCGTACGCGCACGTGGCGAGGCCGCCGCCGACCCGCCCGAGCAGCCCGTCGAGCCGACCGAGCACGTCGGCGGGGCCGAGCCCGTCGAGCGCGTAGGCGCGCCCGGCGTTGCGCAGCTGCCCCATCACCGCTGCCGCCGGCAAGCCGTGACCGACGACGTCGCCGACGCAGACGGCGAGCGCGCCGCCCGTCAGCTCGAGGACGTCGTACCAGTCCCCGCCCACCGCGAGGCCCGGCCCGGCCGGGACGTAGCGGGCCGCGACGGCGACGGACTCCGACACCGGCAGCCGCGTCGGCAGCATGCTCCGCTGGAGCACCACGGCGGTCTCCCGCTCGTGCGCGAACATCCGCGCGCGCTCGAGCCCCTGGGCGCACTGGTCGGCGAGGAGCAGGAGCAGGGCGCGGTCGTCCTCGTCGAAGGGGCGCGGCTCGTCGTACGTGAACGCCACGGCGCCGAGCACGCGGCCACCGGACTCGAGCGGCAGGAACGCGACCGCCTCGCGGCCGAGCGTCGCGTAGAGGCCCGAGAGCCCCGGGATCTCGCGGGCGTACTCCTCCGCGGAGCGGATCCACAGCGGCTGGCGCTCGCGCACGACGCGGGCGGCGCCCGCCTCGCTGGTGAGCGGGATGCGCCGCACCGCCCGGGCGAAGCGGTCGGGAAAGCCGCGCTGGCCGGCGAGGTCGAGCGCGTCGCCCGCCTCGTCGAGCACGCACACCGAGCCGGCGTCCGACCCGGCCGCCTCGACGCCCGCGTCGACGACCGCGGCCGCGAGCTCGGTCGGGGTGAGCGCCCGGCCGAGGGCGCCGGCCAGGCGCTGCACGCGGGCCAGCCGGTTCGCGGCTCGCTCGGCGGCCTCGCGCGCCTCGCGCTCCTGCGCGCGCGCCGCCCGGAGCCTGCCGATGAGCGACGACGTGAGCACCGTGGAGACGGCGAAGACGCCGATGACGACCCAGTCGTCGGGGTGGACGCGGAACGAGCGGTACGGCTCGAGGAAGAACCAGTTGAGCGCGAGGTACGAGAGCGCGCCTGCCACGACGCCGCCGGCGATGCCGGCGACGGTGGCGCCGGTCAGCACGGCGATCAGGAAGATCGAGAGCGCCCCGGGCTTGCCCTCGAGCTCGAGCAGCAGGGCGGCGCCCGTCGCCAGCCCCGGCGCGCCCACGAGCGTCGCGACGCGGAGCGCCGCCAGGCGGAGGGCACGGCTCGGGGATCCGGCGGGCATGGGGAAGGCGCCCGGGCGGGCCCCGACATCATGCCCGCGCCGGCGCCGGGCTGGCGCCCGGCGGGGCGCTCACCACCCGGCCGTCCCGCCGCGCGGAGCGCGGCCTGCGCGCCGGCTCGCCGCGCAGGCCGCGCCACGCGCCTCAGCGCCCCCCGGCGGAGCCGTTGCCGCTGCGACGCGAGCCCCGCGGCGTCGCGCTCTTCGCCAGCCGCTTCGCGACCGCCTCGACCGCCTTCAGCGTCTCCTTCTCCTGGCGGAGGTTCTCCTGGAGCAGCGACGCGCTCTCGCGCTCGCCGAGGGCTCGCGCCATGCCGACCAGCCCGGTGTAGGCGGCGATCTCGTAGTGCTCGGTGCGAGATGCGGCCCCGGTCAGGAAGAGGTCGCACAGCTCGGCCGGCGTCCCCGAGTGCTCCGACATGAACTCGTCGTGCTCCTCCTTGATCCCGTCGATGCCCGGGCACTGCTTCGCCTTCGGGCGCGAGCCGAGCGCCTCGAAGACCCGCTCGACGTTCTCGATCTGCTCGCGCGTCTGCGCCCGGTGCTCCTCGAAGCCGGCGGCGAGCTCCTCGTCGCTCGCCTCGCGCGCCAGCGTCCCGAGCATCTTCTCGATCGTCTTCTCGGCGTAGTAGATGTCGCCGAGCTCCTCCAGGAACAGCTCGCGAGGCTCGCTCAACGCAGGCATTTGCCCTCCCGTGGTCGTCGCTTGACGCCGGCCTCGTTCCCGCTCCGGCCAGGCGCCAATCCCGCGCTCAGCGGGCGCGCCGCGCGAGCGTGGCGGCGAGCGCGGCGCCGGCGAGCCCGAGCGCGACCCAGCCGCGGTGCGTCGCCGCCCAGAGCTCGAGGCTCCGGTCGCGGGCGCGGTCGTCGAAGGCCCCGTGCGCGCCCCAGTCTCCCGTCCCCGGCTCGAACAGGTTGTCCGGGCGGTCGGGAGGCACGGGCGCGTCGGACTGCTGCGCGTCGACGCCGTTGCGCGCGAGGAAATGGTCGGCGAGCCCCGGCGCGAGCTTGTCGCCGGCGATCGCCTTGACGGTCGGCCAGCCGACCTGCAGCTCCCGCCGCGGATGGTGGGACGCCCAGACGATCGCGCGCGCCGCCACCTCCGGCTGGAAGATCGGCGGCACCGGCTGCGGCTGGCGCGGCATCCGCGAGCGGCCCCAGCTGAACTGCGGCGTGTTGAGCGCGGGGAGCTGGACGCGGGTCACCCGGACGCGCGAGCGCTCGTGCAGGAGCTCGGTGCGGACGGCGTCGAGGAAGCCCTCGAGCGCGTGCTTCGCGCCGCAGTAGGGCCCCTGCAGCGGGATGCCTCGGTAGGCGAGCGCCGAGCCGACCTGGACGATCACGCCGCGGTCGCGCGGCCGCATCCGCCGCAGGGCGGCCCGCGTCCCCCAGACCGAGCCGAGGTACGTCACCTCCGTCGCGCGGCGGAACTCGGCGGGCGTGATCGCGAGCGTCGGCGCGAAGACCGTCGCCATGGCGTTGTTGATCCAGACGTCGATCGGGCCGAGGCGCTCCTCCGCCGCGTCGGCAGCCGCCTCGACCGCGTCCTCGTCGGCCACGTCCACTGGTAGCACGAGGGCCACACCGCCCAGCCGCTCGACCTCGGCGGCGGCCCGCTCGAGGCGCTCGCGGCCACGGGCGAGCAGCGCGATCGCGCACCCCTCGCGGGCGAGCTCCTCGACCGTCGCCCGGCCGACGCCCGCGGAGGCGCCGGTGACGACGACGACGCGCCTAGGCGCCCGGCTCCCGTTCCTGGACGGCACGGCGGCTGGGTTCCCGCGGCGGCCTGCCGGCAAACGGTTTCCGCCCGCCGTCGCGAGGGTAGCGACGCGCATGGAGACGACCGAGCGACTGCGCCGCGCCGCCGACCTGGACGGCTACGCGGACGAGCCCGTGCCGCTCGAGGGCTACGGCGCCCTGCTCGCGGCCTTCTCGGCAGCCTTCGGCACGTCGCTCCTCCTCGCGCATCGGCGCGGCCGCCTGCCCGCCCGGACCCCGCCGGGGGAGCTGCTCCTGCTCGGCGTCGCCGCGCACAAGCTCGCCCGGCTCGCGACGAAGGACCGGGTCACCGGCGTCCTGCGGGCGCCGTTCACCGAGGTGGAGGGGCCGGGCGCGCCCGGCGAGGTCGAGGAGCGCGCGCGCGGGCGCGGGGCCCGGCGCGCCCTCGGCGAGCTGCTCACCTGCCCGTTCTGCGGCGACGTCTGGGTCGCTGGTGCGCTGGTGTCCGGCTCGCTGCACGCGCCGCGACTGACCAGGGCGGTCGCGCAGACGTGCGCGGTCGTCGTCGTCGCGGACGTGCTCCACCTCGGCTACCGCTGGCTCGAGCGCCGCGCACGGGCCTCGTGACGGGGCGCTTCCGCCCGGCGGGCGGCGGGCACCACGAGCCGACGCGACGCGACGCGACGGGAAGGGGAGCGGTGGATCCGATCGAGGTGCAGCGCCGGCTGCGAGGCATGTCGTACCCGGCGACGCTCGACGACGTGCTCGAGAAGGCCGAGGAGAACGGCGCGGACGAGGAGCTGATCGACGACCTCCGGAGCCTCGAGCAGGAGGAGTTCGACGGGCCGGACGACCTCGTGCGCGCGCTCGGCGCAGCGATCTAGGCGGCGCGGCATGACCCCGGTGGTGCGGGCTCGCGGGGGCCGCCGCCCGCTGCGACCGGCGGTCGGGTGCGCGGCAGGGTCGACGGGAGGAAGCCGGCACGGGGCCGCGGACACCTGTCCCGGAAGGACGTGTCCCTCGCCCGGACTCCCGCCCTCTGGGTGGGGTGGCCACGATCCGCCTGGCATCGAGCCTAGCGCCCGAACGCGCACGTGTCCGTCACGGGACGGTGACGATCCTGCGCCGATCGCTCCCCGGCGGGGCCTGGGCCCGGGGGGCGTTTGCCGGGGGCGGCCGGCGGGTACGTCGACCGCGATCCGAGGCGCGGCCGCCGGGCCAGGCGAAGGAGGTCGCCCCGTGGCGACGGTCGAGGAAGCGAGCGACGTCGAGGCCGTGCGAGCCGCCGGCCGGGGAACCGCGGCGAGGCGACGCTGAGGGCGCGACGTCGACTGCCGTCGGCGGCCCGTCTCGGCCTCGAGCCGCAACGGGCGCCGCTCGGCGACGGCACGCCGCCGGACCCGCTGCTCCTGGCCGAGCCGCCGACCTGGGACGACCGGCCCGGCTGACCGTCGAGGACTGCGAGCGGCGCTTCGACGCGACCGACCGCTTCACGGTCGGGGTCGAGGAGGAGCTGATGCTCCTCTCGCCGCGCACGCTCGACCTCTACCCCGGCATCGACAGCGTGCTCGACCGGCTGGCGGAGCCGACGACCTACCGGCGCGAGCTGCGCGAGGCGCAGCTCGAGATCGTCACGGGGGTGGAGCGCCGCGTCGACGCCGCGAGCGCGGCGATCGAGTCCGCCCGGATCCGGGCGAGCCGCGCGAACGGCGGCTTCGTCCGGCTCGCAGGCGCCGGCACCCACCCGATCTCGACCGACTGGGGCGCGATCTGCGCGGGCGAGCGGTACCGCCTGCTCGAGGACGAGTTCGCCTGGGCGACGCGCCGCAGCATGGCCTGCGGCCTGCACGTCCACGTCGCCGTCGGTCGCGCGGACACGGCCCTCGCCGTGCACAACGCCCTCCGCTCGTTCCTGCCCGAGCTGGCCGCGCTCGCCGCGAACTCGCCCTTCTTCGACGGCCGCGACTCCGGGCTCTGCTCGATCCGCCCGAAGCTGAACGAGGCGATGCCGCGCTCGGGCATTCCGCCCGCGTTCCCGACCTGGGCGGACTACGTCGGCTTCCTCGACTGGGGGCGCCACGGCGGCCTGTTCCCGGACGGCACGCATCTCTGGTGGGACCTGCGCCTGCATCCCGAGCACGGGACGCTCGAGCTGCGCGTCGCGGACACGCAGACCGGGGTGGCGGACGTCGCGGCGATCGCGGCGTTCGCGCAGTCCCTCGTGGCGTGGCTGGCGGAGCGGCACGAGGCGGGGGAGGCGCTGCCCGTCCACGACGCGGCGCGGATCGCCGAGAACGCCTGGCGCGCCCTGCGCTACGGCGTCCAGGGCTGGCTCGTCGACCTCGACGGGCGGGGTGCGAGCCCTGCGCGCGAGCGGATTGGAACCCTCCTGGTCGAGCTGGCGCCGGTCGCGCGCCGGCTCGGCTGCGAGCACGTGCTCGCCGGCGCGCAGGCCCTCCTGGCCGGGAACGGCGCCGACCGGCAGCGGTACGTCGCGGCGCGCGAGGGCATCGCCGGGCTCGTCCGCTGGCTCGCGGACGCGACGGACCCGCGCAGCCCGGGGACGCCGCCGTGAGGCTCGCCCGGCTCGTCGTCCGCCTGCGCGTTCCGGTCGTGCTCGGCTGGATCGCCATCGCGCTCTGCGCCGCCCTCCTGCTGCCGGCCGCGCCGCCGCCCGGCTCCGCGCCGATCGGCGGCCTCGTCGCCCGCGACGCGAAGGCGCTCCTCGCCGAGCGGGCGGATGCCGAGCGGTTCGGCTACCCGCTGCTCGCGCGCACCCTGCTGGTGCAGCGCAGCCCCGACGGGCTGACCGACGAGGCCGTCGCGCGGGCGATCGACCGGGCCGCGCGCGCGGCGACAGGGCGCGAGCAGGACGTGGTCGCCGCACTGCCGGTCGCGAACCACCTGCCGCTCGCCTGGGCGGGCGAGCGGGGCACGGCGGTGCTCACGTACCTCGCCTTCCGGCCCGGGCTGACGCTCGAGCAGGAGCGGGGCGCGGCGCAGCGCTACGTCGCCGACGCGCAGCCGGACGACCACGTCGTCGGCACGACGGGGATCTCGCCGGTCGGCCTCGCCGAGTGGAACGCGATCCACGACGCGCTGCCGTTCGTCGAGATCGCGACGGTCGCGCTGATCGCCCTCGTCCTCGCGCTCAGCTTCCGCGCGCTCGGCCCACCCCTGATCACGCTCGCGGCCGCCGCGATCGCGTACCTCGTCTCCGTCCGTCTCGCGACGACTCTCGGGAACGCGGTCGACAAGCCCGTGCCGACGGAGGCGGAGCCCGTCGTCGTCGTCCTCCTGCTCGGCCTCGTCACCGACTACGCCGTCTTCGTCCTGGCGAGCGCCCGGCGGGAGCTCGGCGGCGGGGCGCGGGCCCGGGATGCGGTGGCGGCCGGGCTGTGCCGCGTCGGCGCGACGGTCGCCGCCGCCGGGATCATCGTCGGGCTCGGCGGGATCGCGCTGACCCTCGGGGGCCTCGACTTCTTCCGCGCCCTCGGGCCCGCGCTCGCGATCGCCGTCGTCGTCGGCCTGCTCGTCTCGCTGACCTTCGTCCCGGCGGCGACGGCGCTGCTCGGCCGCGCGGCGTTCTGGCCGTCGCTCGGTGGGCCCCCGATCCTCCAGGAGGATCGAATCGCCGGCGGCCGGCTGACGACGCGGCTCGCCGCCCTCGCGAGCCGTCGGGCGTCCGCCGCCGGGCTCGCCGCGCTCGCCGTCGCCGGTCTGGTCGCGCTCGCGCTCGGGCTGCTCGGCGCGCGGCTCGGGCTGCCGTCCGCTGCCGGGCTGCCCGACGACGCCGCGCCGAAGCGCGCCGCGGCCGCGGCCAGCCTGGCGCTCGCGCCGGGCGCGGTCGCGCCCTCGCTCGTCACCCTCGAGGGGACGGGGCTGCACCGGCAGGGCCCCGCGCTCGAGCGGCTCGAGGGGCTGATCGCCCGCGAGCCCGGGGTGGCGGGCGTCGTCGGCCCGATCGACGGCCTGCCGTCGCCCGACCGGTCCCCGTTCGTCACGCCAGACGGGACGGGAGCGCGGCTCGTCGTCGTGCTCGACGCCCCGCCGCTCGGCGCCGAGGCCCTCGATCGGATCCGCGGGCTCGAGCGCGACCTGCCGGGGCTCGTCGAGCAGGCCGGCCTGCGCGCCGCCCGCCCGGCGATCGCCGGCGACACGGCGCTCGCGGCCGAGACGATCGACGGGCTCGTCGACGACCTGAAGCTGATCGTGGGCGTCGCCCTGCTCGTGAACGTCCTGCTGCTCGCGGCCTTCCTGCGCTCGCTCGTCGCGCCGCTCTACCTCGCCGCCGCCAGCCTGCTGGCGCTCGCGGCCTCGCTCGGCCTGACGAAGCTCGTCTTCGACGACCTCCTCGGGCACGACGGGCTCGCGTACTACGTCCCGTTCGCGACCGCGGTGCTGCTGCTCTCGCTCGGCTGCGACTACAACCTCTTCGTCGTCGGTCGGATCTGGGCCCGCGCGCGCGGCGCCCCGCTCGGCGAGGCGATCCGGGACGCGGTCCCGCGGGCGTCCCACGCGATCACCGTCGCCGGCGGGGCGCTGGCGGCAAGCTTCGGGCTGCTGGCGATCGTCCCGCTCGACGCGTTCCGCCAGCTCGCGTTCGCGATGGGCGTCGGCATCCTCGTCGACACCTTCCTCGTGCGGACGCTGCTCGTCCCGTCGCTCGTCACGCTGGTGGGCGAGGCGAGCTGGTGGCCCGGCGGCCGCCGGCTGCTGCGCGCCGGCCTCGAGGAGGCGCCGGCCGAGCCCGCACGGCGCCGGCGCGCCCTGCGGCGTCGCGCGCGCGAGCCCGTCCAGCCGCCCGGGCGCTAGACGGACGAGCGGATCGCCGCGATCGACGCGGCGACGTCCTCGTCGAGGGCGACGAGCGTGTCCAGCCGCGTCAGGAGCAGCACGCGGCGCACGTGCGATCCGGCGGGCACGGCGAGACGCAGTCCCTGGCCGCGCCGCGACAGCCGCTCCTGCAGCTCGAAGAGCAGCCGCACGCCGGCCGAGTCGAGGTAGGCGAGCTCCGCGAGGTCGATCGCGAGCCCGTGGGCGGAGGCCGGGACGGCGCCGAGGAGACGATCCTGCACCTCGATCGCGTTCGACATGTCGACCTCGCCGACGACCCGCGCGACCACCACGTCGTCGTCGATCGAGGTCTCCACCTGCGCGAGCGGTGGCTGCGGTGCGCCCACGGCGGCCAGGCTACACCGGGCCGGCGCGCTCCGCGGCAGCGAGGCGGTGGCGCAGCTCGACGCGCGTGCCGTCCTCGCCGGGGAGGACGGCGACGTCGTCCACCAGCCCCTGCATCAGGCCGAGCCCGTGCCCGCGCCCGCGGCCGCGCGCCGGGCGCCAGCTCCCCTCGTCGCTGACGATCACGACGATCTCGCCCCCCTCGATGCGCGCGTCGAGGACGAAGGACGCGTCGGTCGGCCCGTAGGCGTGCTCGACCGCGTTCGCGCAGGCCTCGCCCGCCGCGATCATGACCGCGTCCGTCGCCTCCACCGACGCGCCCGCGCGCACGAGCAGCGAGCGGAGCGCCCGCCGTGCGCTCGCGAGCGCCTCGGGGCGGGCCGGGATCCGCTGGACGACCCGGTCGGCGGGCACCTCCGCGCGCCGTGCGGCGAGGAGGGCGACGTCGTCGTCGCGGCGCCCGTCCGCCGGGAAGAGCGCGTCCAGCACGGCGGCGACGAGCGGCTCCGGCTCGGCCGTGGTCGCCGCCTGCACCAGCCGCGCGAGCCCGTCCTCCAGCCCGCGCGTTCGCCGCTCGATGAGCCCGTCCGTGTAGAGGAGGATCGTCGCGCCCGGCTCGAGCCGCTCTGCCGCCTGCCGGCGCCGCGCCGGCACGCCGAGCGGCGTTCCCCGACCGGACTCGAGCAGCGCCGCGCTGCCGTCGGCCTGGACGACGACCGGCGGCGGGTGGCCGGCGACCGCGAGCTCGAGCGTCCCGTCGAGCGGGTCGAGCACGCAGATGGCGCAGGTGGTCAGCTCGCCCCGGCGCACGGCGCGGACCAGCCGGTCGAGCCGCTCGAGGACGTCTGCGGGCCCGTAGCCCTCGAGCAGGTAGGCGCGCAGCGCGCTGCGCAGCATCCCCATGGTCGCGGCGGCCTCGATCCCGTGCCCGACGACGTCGCCGATCACGAGCGCCAGGCGGCCGTCCCGGCGGGCGACGGCGTCGTACCAGTCGCCGCCGACCTCGACGTCGTCCGTCGCCGGCAGGTAGCGGGCGGCGAGATCCGTGCCCGGGACGGACGGCAGCGTGTCGAGCAGGAGGCTCCGCTGAAGCGTCTCGGCGATCGCCGTCTGCTGCTGGTACGCGCGGGCGTTCGCGATCGCGAGCGCCATCCGGTCGGCGGCGAGGCGCACCAGGCGGAGCGCGTCCTCGCCGAAGCGTGCCGGCGTGCTCGACGCGATGCTGAGCACGCCGACGGTCGCGCCCGCGGCGAGCAGCGGCACGGACGCGATCGCGCGCATCCCCGCGTCCCGCAGCACGCTCGGCCCGACCTCCTCCTCGAGCACGTCCTCGATCACGATGGCGACGCCGTTCCCGGCCACCCGCCCCGCGATGCCGGTGCCGACGGGCACGCGGACCTGGCGCAGCGCGTCCTCGGCGAGGCCGAACGAGGCGCGCACGGCGAGGTCGCCGCGCTCGTCGGGGAGGAGGATCGCCGCCGCCTCCGCGTCGAGCAGGCTGCCCACCCGGTCGAGCAGCGTCTCGAGCAGCTGCTCGAAGGAGAGCTCCGAGAGGGCGACGTCGGTCAGCGCCTGCACGCGGCCGAGCTCGTCGCGGACGGCCTCCGCGTCGGCGCGCGCGACGTGCTCGGCGTCGAACAGCGTGGCCCGCTCGAGCGCCTGCGAGCACTGCAGGGTCAGCGTCTCCAGCAGGGCCCGGTCGGCGGCGACGAAGCGGCGCGACGACCGGAACAGCAGGGCCAGCACGCCCTCGACCCGCCCGTGCACCCGGAGCGGCAGCGTCGCCTGGGCGCGGAAGCCGGAGCGGTCGAAGTCGTCCGCGCTCGTCGGGTGGCGCCGCCGGTAGTCCCGCGCGGACTGGCGGTAGGTGGGCCGCCCGGTGCGCAGCGCGTCGGCCGCGGGGACGTCGGCCTCCTCGGCCGCGACCGCGTACGGGTCGAGCAGCCCGGGGGGGAAGCCGCGCTCGCGCACGAGGTGGAGCGCGCCGTCGTCCTGGCCACGCAGCATCACGAACGCGCCGTCCGCCCCGACGGCGGCGAGCGCCTGCTCGACGACGACGTCCAGCACCGCGTCCGGGTGCACGGCCTCGCCGAGCGCCGCGGTCGCCCGCTGCAGGCGCGCCAGCCGGTCCGCCGCTTGCTGTGCCTCGTCGCGCGCCGCCTGCTCGGCCTCGAACAGCCGCGCGCGGTCGAGCGCCTGGCCGCAGAGCGACGCGATGCCGAGCAGGAGCGCCCGGTCCTCCTCGGGCAGGCGGATGGCGTGGCCGAACGCGAGCAGGATCGCGCCGATCGGCCGCTCGCCGCTCGGGATCGGGAGCGCGGCCCAGGCGACGTCGCCGGCGGCGAGGCCGATCTCCTGCACGAGCGGGTAGCGCGCGACGGCGCGGCGGGTGAGCGCCCAGACGGGCCGTCCCGTGCGTGCGGCGATCGCGCTCGGCAGCTCGAGCGTGAGCGGGAACCGGCGCATCTCGGCGACGCGATCGGCGTCGTAGCCGGCCGAGGAGAGGATCCGCAGCATGTCGCCGGTGTCCTCGAGCAGGGTGACGAAGCCGGCGCGGGCGCCCGTCGCGAGGATCGCCTCGGCGAGGCAGGCGCGCGCGACCTGCTCCTGGGTGACCGCGCGCGAGAGCGCCGCCGCCACCGCCTGGAGCGTCCGCGCGCGCTCGGCCGCCCGCTCCGCTCCGCGCCGCGCCGCCGCGGCGAGCGCCGTCGAGCGCGCCCGCTCGACCGCGACCGCGGCGCGGCGGGCGAGCTCGTCGACCACGGCGACGTCGGCGGCGGCCCAGCGGCCGCGGCCGAGCCGCCCGACGACGAGGACGCCGTGGACGGTCGCGCCCGCGAGGAGCGGCGCGACCACGAGCGACGCCTCGGTCACCTCGGTGGCGATCTCCTCGACGCGCGTCGCGCCCGCCTCGACCGCCCGGGCGATCGCCCCGGCGAGGGGCTCGACCGGCCGGCCGGCGTCGACGAGCCGCCGCTCGAGCGCCGTGCCGTCCGCGCCGCGACCCGTCGCCCGCGGACCGGCGCGCCCGTCGGCGTGGACGACCAGCGCGAGCTCCGCCGCGTCGGGCACGAGGATGCCCGGGAGGAGGCGCAGTGCGGCGTCGGCGGTCTGGGCGACGACGAGCTCGCCCGTCCGGGCGAGCACGCCGAGCGTGGCCTCGTTGCGCCGGAACTCCGTGATGTCGCGGGCCGCGCCGAGGATGCGGACGACGCGTCCGGACGCGTCCCGGATCGGGTGGCCCCGGTCGAGGATCCAGACGATCGTCCCGTTCTTGCAGACGACGCGGATCTCGACGGCGTCTGGCTCGCCGGCCAGCAGCCGCTCGATCCGTCCCCGCGCGACCGCGCGGTCGTCCGGGTGGACGAGCTCGCCCCAGCCGCCGACCGCCGCGGCGTCGTCGAGCGAGTAGCCGGTGATCCGCGTGAAGGTCGGGCTGACCCAGCGGCGGACGAGCGACCCGTCCTCGAGCACGTCGAAGACGTACGCGTAGTCCGAGACGAGCTCGCCGACGATCGTCGCGAGCTCGTCCCGGGAGAGCCACGCGAGCTCGTCGCCCGTGGTGCTCCTCCTCGTCGCCAGGCGTCGATCGTACCAGCGCGCCTCGGCAGGCCCTCCGCCCCGGCCGGGGCCGGGACGCCTAGAGGCGCGGGCCCTCCGCCGGCCGGGAGATCTCCGCGACGACCTCGCCGGCGGTCTTCTCGCGCGTCGTCAGGGCCACGTCCGCCTGCGCCAGGATGCCGACGATCCGGTCGGGCCCGGAGACGACCGGGATCCGACGCAGCTGGTGGCGCGCCATCAGGACGAGGGCGTCGTCGAGGTCGGCCTCCGCGTCGACCGTCACCGGGTCCTCGGTCGCGACCTGGGCGACGGGCGTCGCCTCGGGATCGAGGCCCTCGGCGAGCACGCGCACGACCAGGTCGCGATCGGTCACCATCCCGACGACGCGGTCGGGGTCGGTGACGATCGGCAGCGCGCCGACGTCCTCCGTGCGCATCACGCGTGCGACCTCCGCCACCGACGTCTCCGGTGTCACGCACCGCGGGTTCGCCGTCATCGACTCACGCACGCTCTTCGCCATCCTCGCTGCCTCCTTCGACGAGCCATGTCCGGTCGCCGTGCCCGCGGGCCCGGCGCAACCGTGCACCCTGGGTACCCTCGCCGCGCTGGCGGCAAACGGCGCCTGCGCGGGCCGGACGCACGCAGGGGCCCCGCAGGGCCCCTGGCGTCCTCTGAGGAGGAGGAGCACGAGTCGTACCCGACGCGAGGCCGGGCGAAACCCTACGCGGCCCGCAGCGCGTCGAGCTCGCGCGCCCGCGCGAGCTGCTCGAGCGCCTGGCGTTCGAGCTGGCGCACGCGTTCGCGGCTGATGCCGATCGTCTTCGCGATCTCCTCGAGCGACTCGGGCGTCCCGCCGCCGAGCCCGTAGCGGCGCCGCAGGACCTCGCGCTCACGCTCCGTGAGCCGCTCGAGCGCCTGGCGCAGCGCGTCGTGGCGCAGGCTGACGTCGACCTCGACGAACGGGTCCTGGTCCTCGTCCTCCGGCGTCGCGACGAGCGCGCCGAACGTCCCCTCGCCGTCGTCGCCGAGCGGGCGGTCCAGGCTGGTCACCGTGCGGGCGGCCTCGCGGATCTCGCGCACCTGGTCGACCGTAACGCCGGCCGCTCGGGCCAGCTCGTCGTCCCTGATCGGGCGACCGAGCTGCGCCTGGAGCTGCGACTCGATCCGCGCGAGCCGCCGCTCGCGGTCGGCCACGTGGACCGGGATCCGGATCTCGCGCGCCTTGTTCGCCAGGCCGCGCTGGATCGCCTGGCGGATCCACCACGTCGCGTACGTCGAGAACTTGTAGCCCTTGCGCCAGTCGAACTTCTCGCTGGCGCGGATCAGGCCGAGCACGCCCTCCTGGATCAGGTCGAGCAGCGACAGGCCCTGATCCTGGTAGCGCCGTGCGATCGAGACGACGAGCCGGAGGTTCGCGTTGATCATCCGGTCCTTCGCGCGCTGGTCGCCGCGCTCGATCCGCTTCGACAGCTCGACCTCCTCGGACGCGCTCAGCAGCCGGTGCCGTCCGACCTCGTTGAGGAAGAGCTGGAGCGCGTCCGTGGTCGTCGCGGCGAGGACGGGTGGCGCGACGCTCGCCGCGGGCACGTCGTCGTCGACGCCGCAGTCGTCGAGCACCTCGATCCCGCGCGCCTCGGCGGCGGCGACCACCGCCTCGAGCTCGCCCGCGCCGAGCGCGTCGAGGTCGGCGAGCTCGATGCAGCCGCCCTCCTGGCCGGCCGCGAGCAGGCGCTCCACCTCGGGCGGCAGGCCGTGCTGGCCGCCGGGCGCCGCGTCACGTGTGCGTTGTGGCTTCTCGGGCATGGGAGACGGGTCGGGCGGGGCAGCCGCTGCCGCCCCGCCCGGTTCGGACCGTGGCTACGTCAGGTCGTCCTGCGGATGCCGCTCGTGAAGAGCGCGATCAGCCAGATCAGGCCGGCGACCGCGGCGACGATGAACAGCCACTTGACGACGAAGCCGAGGCCGACGAAGACGGCCACGACGAGCGCGAGGATGACGAGGAGCGCGATGCTCATGGTGTCCTTTCTCCGCTGACGCTGCCTGGAGTACCACGCCCCCGGTCGGTCGAAACGCCGCCCACGGCCCGGCGCCCGGCGGGTTTGACGGGCCCCGATCCGGGGAATGGAAGCGCAGCCGCGGGACCGCGCGGCCAGGTGTCCCGCTGTGGAACGCACGCCCTCTTCGCCCATCATCGCCCGCCCGGAGGCGCTGCCCGACGCGCCGGTCATCCGTGCGGCGCTCGAGGTCGTGCCCGCGGGGATCGTGGTCGTCGACGGCGGCGGCCTGATCGTGCTCGCGAACGCGGCGGCCGAGCGGATCCTCCGGCTCGCCCTGCCCGCGGGGACGCCGCTCGCCGACCTGTTCCAGTACGAGGTGCGGCGCCCCGGCGGGGAGCCGCTGCACGCCGACGAGCGCCCGTCTGCACGGGCGCTCGTGCACGGGGACGCCGTCTCGGGGCTCGAGCTGCACGTCGAGCGGGGGGACGGCACGCAGGCGACCGTCGTCGTCGATGCGGCGCCGATCGGCGCCGACGGCGGGAGGGCCGGCGCGGTCGTCTCCTTCGTCGACGTGACGGAGCGAGCGGAGGCACAGCACGAGGCGGAGCGCTCGCGGGCGCTCGCGGCGCAGCTCGCCGCGTGGAGCGAGAGCGCCCGCGCCCGCTCGGAGCGGATCGGCCGCATCACCGCGGCGCTCGCGGCCGCGGTCACCGTCGACGACGTCGCCGGGGTGCTCGTGCGCGAGGTCGGCGACGCGATCGGTGCGACGAGCATCTGGGTCAGCGTGCTCGACGGGGCCGGCACGACCCTCCACCACGTGCGCTCGGTCGGCTATCCCGACCAGCTGGTCGAGGCGTACCGCGAGCTGCCGCTGGCGGCGGACACGCCCGGCGCGGAGGCCGTTCGCAGCGGCCGCATGATCGCGTTCCGCAGCACCGACGACTACCGCGGCCGCTATCCCGACCTCGCGCTCGAGCGTCGCCGCGTCGGGCACGAGTCGCTGCTGCTCGTCCCCCTCGCGCACGGCTCCAGCCGGCTCGGCCTGCTGGCGGTCAGCTTCCCCCGGCCGTGGGAGCCGGAGACGGAGGGCGACGTGATCGAGGCGGTGGCCGCGCAGTGCGCGCAGGCGCTCGAGCGCGCGCGGCTCTACGAGGCCCAGACGGCAGCGCGCGTGGAGGCCGAGCAGGCGACCGCGCGCGAGCATCGCCTGGTCGCGCTCGCGGCGTCGCTCGCGGTCGCGGCGACGCCGACGGAGATCGGCGACGCGGTCGTCGCCGCGGGCGCGGCGGCGCTCGGCGCGGGCGCCGGCGCGATGGTCACGCTCGAGCGCGCTGGGCACCACGCGCGCGTGCTCAGCTCCTTCGGGTACGGGCCGGACGTGCTCGCGCGCTGGCAGGCGGTGCGGCTCGCGCCCGACACGCCGATCGGCGACACGCTGACCTCGGGGCGGACGGTCGTCGTGCGGGACGTCGACGAGCTGCACCGCCGCTACCCGATCACGGACGAGGCCGGCTACGGCTCCGTCAGCGCCGCGCTCGCGGCGGTCCCGCTCGTGGTCGCGGGCCGGACGATCGGCGCGCTCAAGTTCGGCTTCGACGCGGCTCGCGAGGTGGACGCCGCCGACCTCGCCCTCCTGCGGACGATCGCCTCGCAGTGCGCGCAGGCGCTCGAGCGGGCGCGCCTCTACGAGGCCGAGCAGCGGGCGCGCCTCGACGCCGAGCGCGCCGCCGCGCAGCTGGCTCGCCTGCAGTCCCTGACGTCCGACCTCGCGGCCGCGCTCACGGCGGCGGACGTCGCGGAGGCCGTCCTGCGCCACGTCGTGCCGGCGCTCGGCGCGGCGGGCGGCGCGGTCGTGCTCCGGCGCGACGCGGGGTTCGCCCTGCTGCACGGCAGCGGCTACCCGGAGACCGCGCTCGCCGCGCTCCCGGGGGTGCTGGTGACCGCGGGGACGCCGCTCGACGCGGCGATCGCGGCAGGCCGGCCGCTCGTCCTCTCGACCGTCGAGCCCCAGGCCGAGCCGGACGCGTGGGTGGTCGAGCTGCACGGGCTGCTCGACGTCTCGACCTCGGTGGTCGTACCGCTGCCGGGCGGCGCGCACACCTGCGCGATCGTCCTCTCGTGGGCCGACCCGCGCGTGATCCAGGACGCCGAGCTCGCCTACCTCGCGGCCGTGTCGGTGCAGTGCGCGCAGGCCCTCGACCGCGCTGGGCTCTACGACCGGGAGCACCGGATCGCGGAGACGCTCCAGCGCAGCATGCTGACCGAGTCGCTCCCGCCTGTGCGGGGCATCGCGCTCGCCGCTCGCTACCTCGCCGGGGGCGCGGGCCTCAAGGTCGGGGGCGACTGGTACGACGCGATCCCGCTCGACGACGGCCGGGTCGTCCTCGCCGTCGGCGACGTCGTGGGCCACGGCGTGCAGGCGGCCGCCGTGATGGGGCAGCTGCGGAACGCCGTGCGCGCCTACGTGCTCGAGGGCTACGGGCCGGCGGAGACGCTTGAGCGGTTGAACCGGCTGATCGCCCGTCTCGGCGACTGCCAGTTCGCGACCGCGTGCCTCGTCGAGCTCGACCCCGCCGCCGCCCGGATCCGGGTGGCGAGCGCCGGCCACCCGCCGCCGCTCCTCGCCGGCACCGGAGGCGGTCGGCTGGTCGATGGCGGGCGCTCGCTGCCGCTCGCCGTGCTTCCGGACGTCGCCTACGCGGAGCAGGTCCTCCCGCTGCCGTCCGACGCGGTGCTGCTGCTCTACACCGACGGGCTGGTGGAGCGCCGCGGCGAGTCGCTCGACGACGGCCTCGCCCGGCTCGTCGCCAGCGTCGACGGCCGCCCGCAGACGCCGTGGGAGGTCGTCGACCGGGTGCTCGGCGCGCTCGCGGCGGGCGGGGTGGACGACGACGTCGCCGTCCTCGCCGCGCGGCTCGCCCCCTCGCCGCTCGAGATCCGCCTGCCCGCCGCGCCCGGCTCGCTCGGCGACGCCCGTCGCTGTCTCGAGCGCTGGCTGCACGGGCTCGGCGTCCACGACGTGGCCGCGTTCGACGTCCTGACCGCGACCGGCGAGGCGCTCGCGAACGCGATCGAGCACGCGGCCCAGCCCGCGGGGATCGACGTGCGCCTCGACGCGCGCGTCGACGGCGGCGAGCTCGTCGTCACCATCGCCGACGACGGGCGGTGGCGCCCCCCGGCCCCGGACGGCCTGCGCGGCTTCGGTCTCGGCCTGATGCGCGCGCTCGCGGACGACATGTCCGTCGAGGCCGGGGACGCTGGTACGGTGGTCACGCTGCGGTGCAAGGTCCGGGACGGAGGGCGCGACGGATGATGGAGCTGGCGGTGGTCGAGGTGGACGGGGCCGAGGCCCGCATCGTCGGCGAGGTCGACATGTCGAACGCGACCGCGCTCGAGCAGGACATCCGGCTCGTCCTCGACGGCTCCTCCCGCGGCATCGTGCTCGACCTGAGCGGGACGACGTACCTGGACAGCGCGGGGCTGCGGATGATCTTCGCCCTCGCCCGGCACGCCGGGACGGCCGGGAAGCGGCTCGAGCTCGTCGTGCCCGACGCCTCGCCGGTGCACCGGGTGCTCGAGATCGCGGAGCTGCCCGCCGCCGTCCCGGTGCACGCGACCGCCGACCCCGCCCGCCAGGCGCTCGGCGTCTAGCCGGCCCGGCCGGGCCGGGCAGGCCCGCCCCCGCGCGGCCAGCGGCCGGCCGTTCCTGCGCCCCGCCGGTCGGCTCCGCGCGTGGTCGGCCTGCGCGTCCTCGGCCTCGCGCGTGTGCGCGGTCCGGCCGTGGGCGACCGGCCTGCGCGTGTTCGGCGGGTCGTCGCGCGTGGAGGCTCGCAGACGGCGGCCCGCGGGGAATCGCGGCGGGCCCATGCGGGCACGTGCGCAGGCATCCCGCGAGCCCGTGGACACCCGGCCCGGCGCGGCGCGTGTGGATCGATCGGCACATTCTCGGCGCAGACCCGCGACGGACTCGCGCGTCCCCCGGCGATAGGCTGGTCGCTAGGCGGAGCGTGGTACCCCCACCCAAGGGCGGGCGTGCGGGTCGGGACATGGCCCAGCGGGACAGGTGTGCGGCCCCGCGCTGCGCAACTGCGATGCAGATCGTGGGGGCGCCGGCCGGAGCGAGCGGAGGAGGTCGGGCGGCGCGTCGGGCCGGCACGCCCGGACGGCGCGGGCCTCAGCCGGCCTCGTCCGAGAAGCGCCCGCTCTTCAGGCCGACGACCGTGCCGTCCGGCGCCCGGACGTGGAGCCAGGTGTAGCCGTCTGCCACGACCTCGACGCCCGCGGCGGCCAGCTCCCGCCGAGCCTGCTCGAGATCCTCGACGGCGAACTCGACCACCGGGCCGTCCGCCAGCTCCTCGCCGCCCTCGGCCGGCCCGTAGAGCTCCACCAGGTCGCCGTTCACGGCCTGGAACAGTGCCCGGCCCTCGTCCGCGGCGACCCGCTCGAGCCCGAGCGATCGCTCCAGGAAGCCGGCCATCGCGTCGAGCCGCGCCGTCCTGCGGCCCACCCAGAGGATCCCCTCGACCCGCATGCACGGTGCGTGCCCGCCACCCCGCGCCGGCAAACCGGCGCGCGCCGGTCGGGATGATTGCCTCCGGGCGCAAGCGGGTACGGCCTGGGTGTGGCGGATCTCCAGCAGCAGGCGACGCGCGAGCGCAAGACGGCGGACTCCCGTCCCACCCTCGTGTTCGTGACCGCCCGCACGTCGGGTCCCGGACGTCGGATGGAGAGCCTCATGGCCCACCTCGCCTCGACCCGTCGCCGGGAGCTCCGGGTCGTCCGGATCGATGCGGACGACGACCCGGCGCTCGCGCAGCGGCTCGGCGTCGCCGAGGTGCCGTCGCTCGTGCTGCTTCGCGACCGGCGCCTGATCGGTCGGATCGAGGGTCGGGCCACGGGGACGCAGATCGCCGACCTGCTGGCCCTGCTCGACGACGGCGCGCCGGAAGGCGGCGCGTGAGCCAGGACGCGCGGGGCCTCCTGGGCCTGGCGGTCGCGGTGGAAGGGCAGCCCGTCGGCCGGGTCGTCGACGTGGCGCTCGACCGCGGGCTCCGCCGCGTCCTCGGGCTGGACGTCCGCGACGCGGACGGCGTCGCCCGCTTCCTGCCCGCGCCTGCCGCGCTGCTCGATCGCGACCCGATCGCGATCCCGACGGCCCTCGCGCTGCTCGACCGCGCCGCCTCGGGGTTCTACGACGAGTGCGGCGTTCGGTTGGGCGAGCTGACCCGGCTCGCCTGGAGTGGCGCGGACGTCCCGGCCGACGCACGACTCTTCGACGTGGAGATCTCGGCCGAGGGGATGGTCGGGCATCTCCTGCTCGGGACGGGTGCGTGGCACCTCAGGCTCGACCGGCGCTCCGTGCGCGTGCGACTCGACCCCGGGGAGGACGGCTTCCGGCCGGTGGGGGTCCACGTCGCGCCGGCCTCGGCCGGGCGCGGACGCCGCCGCGGCGCGGGTGGGCAGGTTTCGCCGGCGCTGCCCGGGGTACCCCGGGCCTAGGCGCGCCCGCGCCCCGAGCCGACGGAGGAGGGAGTCCTATGGAGATCGGCAAGCCGAAGCGCGAGTACACCGTCGAGCCGATCGTCGACCCGGTGCCCCGCGAGGATCCGGTGCCCGAGCGCCGGCCCGAGCAGGAGCCCGTCGAGCCCGAGCTCGCACCCGCATGAGGCACCTCGACGACGGGCGTCCGGCGCCGACGGGCGCCGCGGCGCCGGATCTGATCGAGCCCGTCGTCGGCTGGCGCTGCTGGGGCGTCGTCCGCGAGACGGAGGGCCTGCGCCTGCGCTCGCTCATCTACGAGACGATCTGGCCGGCCCGACGGGCTCTCTCGGCCGTGTGCCTCAAGCAGGTGATCCTCCCGCCCGGCGCGGAAGGGGTCACGCGGCATCCCGCACCTGCCGCCGCGTGCGCCTGTGGCGTCTACGCCGCGTCGACGCTACGGCGCGCGACCGAGTTCATCGACGGGTACGCGCCCACCGGCGGGATCGTGCACCGGGTGATCGGAACGGTCGCGTTGTGGGGCTCGGTCGTGGAGGGGGATCGTGGCTGGCGGGCCGCGAACGCGTACCCGCGCGCGATCTTCGTCCCACAGGCCCGGCCGGGGACGCGCGACCTCCCGGCAGAGGTGATCGCGGAGGGGCTCGCCGGCTACGGCGTCCCGGTCGAGATCCTCGAGGCGGCCGTGCGGCTGGAGATCGTCGGGGAGCTGGAGGAGCGGGCGCGGCGCGCCGCCGCGTGACGTCGAGCGAGAGGAGCGAGCATGGGCACGTGCGCGGTGTGCGGCAACGAGTACGACAAGACCTTTGCCGTGCGGCTCGGCGGCGACGAGCACGAGTTCGACAGCTTCGAGTGCGCGATCCACCTGCTGGCACCGCGTTGCGACCACTGCGGTTGCACGATCGTCGGCCACGGGGTCGAGGCGGACGGCGCGATCTACTGCTGCGCGAGCTGCGCGTCGCGCTCGGGCGAGGAGGGGCTCCGCGACCGAGCGTGAGCCCGTTGCGGTCGCGGCGTTTGACGTCCGGCCGGACGGGGAACACTGGCGCAGACCCTCCGTCGCTGGCGAGGGACGGCAGGAGGAGGAGAGAGTGCGCTTCCGCGTGGAGCTCGAGCACCTGCCCGACGCGACCGTCGTCGTCGCGCTCTCGGGCGAGGTCGACCTGTACACCGCCCCCGAGCTGCGCGACCGGCTCGTGGAGGCGATCGACGCCGGCGCCCGTCGCCTCGTGGTGGACATGACGGAGACGACGTTCATCGACTCGACGACGCTCGGCGTCCTGATCGGGGCCGTCAAGCGGCTCCGGCCCGTCGAGGGCGACGTGCTGCTCGTCGCACCCGACCGCAACATCCGGAAGGTGTTCGAGATCACCCTGCTGGATCGCGTCTTCCCCATCTCGGACACGCTCGAGGACGCGCTCGCGACCGCGCCGACGCCCGGCTCGTCGTAGCCGTCGTCCGGCCCGGTCGCTGGCCGGGTGACGCCGCTCCGGTGCGAGCGGACGTCCGGCCCGCCACCCGGTGCGCCACGGGCGTGGCGCATCCCCCGGGGCTCCCCGGGGTGCGCGCGACGGGGCCCCGTCGAGGGGCGGCGAGCGGCCGGGGCGGGGCCCATGGCGCGAGGACGGCGCCTCCGGCGCGGCGCGGCCGGCGGGGTTGCTGGCGGTCGGGGCCGGGCGGCTGGGCGGGCCGGAGGGGCGGCTGGGTGCCGGTGGCGCCTGGGGCGCGGGCCCCGGTGGGGGAGGCGAGGGCGCCTTCGGCGCGGCGCGGGCGGGGATGTTCTGTCGGTCTGGGCGGGGAGCGGCTGGACGCCCGTGGCGGGGTGGCCGGCCGGAGCCGGCGCGGAAGGTAGCCGGCGCACCCGGGGCGCGGCGCGGCGGCGGGCGGGCCGCAGGAGTGGCGGCTCGGTGCCCGCGGCCGGCGCAGCGCGGTACGGGGCCGGGCCAGGCGGAAGGCGTCGACGGCGGCCGCGCCCGGGGGAGCGGCTAGGCGGGGCAGGGGTGGCGGAAGGGTGCCCGTGACGGCTGGCTGGCCACGAGGCCCGGCCGGCGGTGGGGCGGGGGTTCGACGACGACCCCGCCTGCGCACCGCCAGCGGAGCGGTGTTGCCGCCGGGCGCCCGGCGCGCTCACCTGACCGTTCCCGGCGCTCGTCCCGTTGCCGGCGCTCGTCCCGTTGCGCACCCCTGTCCGATTCAGCCGTGTCCCCTTCGGCCGGTGCGCCTCCGGAGTCCCGCCCTTGGGTGGGGGTCCCACGATCCGCCAGCGCTCAGCCTAGTGGCGAGGCGCGCACGTGTCCGTCGCGGAAGTGCGCCGATTCCGTGCCGATCGATCCACGGGCGCGCGGGCTCGCCGAGCGCTCGACGACCGGCCCGGTGCCGCCGCTGCAAGAACCGTCAGGCGGTCGGGACAGCAGCCGCGGACAACCACGCTCGTTCGGCCGTCCGCGGGCCGTCAGGACAGCGTGCGGATGAAGCGGAGCCGCGTGCCACCGCCGGGCTCGAGGCGCTCCACCTCGACCTCGTCGGCGAGAGCCTCGATGATCGCGAGGCCCAGGCCGGCCTGCAGCGCCTCCTCCTCGTCGACGGGCGAGCCGTTGCCTGAGCCAGGGCCGTCGTCCGCCACCTCGACGGCGAGGCGCCCGTCGGCGAGCAGCTCGTAGCGGATCCGGACCACTCCGTCGCCGTCCCGCGAGCCGTGGACGATCGCGTTCGAGGCGGCCTCGGTCAGGGCCAGCTTCAGGTCGGCGAGCGTGTCCGAGGAGATCGGGACGACGCGCGTGAGCCCGCTCAGCGCGAGCCGCCCGAGCACGAGGTACTCGGCCCGCGCTGGAATCGCCAGCGAGACCTGCCACGTCGTCCGCTCGGTCGCGTCGCTCATCACCGCCCCCGTCCCTTCGCGCGCCGGCACGTTACTGGCTCTCGATCTCCGTGCGCATCTTCTCGAGCGCGCGACGGATCAGGCGGGACACGTGCATCTGCGAGATGCCGATCTCCGCCGCGATCTGGGACTGCGTGAGCCCGTCGAAGAACCGGAGCGTCAGGATCCTGCGCTCCCGCTCGTCGAGGGCCCTGAACCCGCGCGACAGCACGACGCGGTCCTCGGTCGTCGCGAACCCCTCGTCGATCGACGGGATCGAGGACAGCGTCTCGAGGTCGGACGGCTCGTCGGCGGAGAGCACCGGCGCCGACAGCGACTGGGCCGCGTAGGCCTGGCCGGTCTCGAGCGCTTCGACGACCTCCTCCTCCTCGATTCCCTCGGCCGCCGCGAGCTCCGCCACGGTGGGGGAGCGGCCGAGCTGCGCCGTCAGCTCCTCGATCCGCCGCGAGAGCCGCAGGTTCAGCTCCTTCAACCGCCGTGGCACGTGCACGGCCCAGCCCTTGTCCCGGAAGTGGCGCTTGATCTCTCCGACGATCGTCGGGATCGCGTAGGTGGTCAGCTCGACCCCGCGAGAGGGTCGAAGCGGTCGATCGCCTTGATCAGGCCGATCGCGCCCACCTGGATCAGGTCGTCGAGCTGCTCCCCGCGGCCGGCGTAGCGCCGCGCCAGCGCGCGGACGAGCGGCATCAGCTCCTCCACGAGCAGGTCCCGCGCCTCGCGGTCGCCGTGCTCGTGGTACGCGATGATGCGCTCGCGAACGGTGGGCGCGCCGCTCACCGGCACCGTCCTCTCCGTCTCGCACCGGTCGTCCCGACCACGCCCTCACGGCCGCCGGCCCGGCGTGTGCTTGTGCAGCGCGAGCCACGGGCCCTGGTCGCTCGGCTCGTCCTCGATCTCGTCGACGAGCGAGGCGAGCAGGCGCCCGAGCGGCACACCGTCCAAGCCGCCATCGCGATCGACGGCGCGCGCGGCGACCTGCTCCTCGAGCGGGCCGATCCGGGCGACGATGCGATCGGGCTCGATCGCCAGCGCGACGGTCACCTCACCCGCGTAGCCGTCCGCGCATGCGTCCGCGAGGACAGACTCGACTGCGAGCTGCACGTCGTCCATGCCGTCGAACGGCAGCTCCAGACGCGCGGCCAGGCCGCCGACGACGAGTCGGGCGACAGCGACGAACGGCTCCCCGCGGGGCAGCGTGAGGACGACGGAATCGGGCACGCCCTGATGCTATTCCCCGTTTCCTCGGATTTCATGCGTGCCGCTCGCTGGTCGGGCTTCGACGGCACGGGGATCGCCGTGGGGGTGCGGGATCCCGTCGACGCGCGCGCTGCGAGCCCGCCGCATCCGGACGAGGGGTGCGCGAGCAGCGCGCCGTCTCCTGCACCGGCCCCGTGCGCGCGAGCGAGCCGACGTGCCCGTGCTCCGCACGTGGCGCAGGCAGGGCGGCGCTCGGCGCCTCTCCCACCTCGCCGCCGGCCGCGCAGCCCCGCGGTGGCGAGGCGCCCGGCACGGCCTGCCGCTCTCGCGGCGGCTCGGGATCGGCGGGCGAGGGCTAGCCGGTCGCGGGAAAGCGCTCGGCGAGCTCGCGCTCGAGGCGAGCGTGGGCCCGCGCGCGGCGCATGATCGTCGCCCGGCTCGCGTTCGCCTCGACGGTGGCGCGCTGCTCGCGCAGGAGCTGCCAGAGGTCGGCGATCTCCTCGTCGATTCGCCGCAGCTGCCGACGCAGCTCGGGATCTCGGGTCTGCGAGGCGCGCCGCCAGAGCGCGGCTCGCTCGCCGGTCAGCATCTCCACGCGTGCACGCACGAGGCGCGCCTTCACGTCGGGGGTCATCGGCCGCTCCGGGTCGAGGTGTGATCGGCGAGGCGCGCCTGGTAGCGGGCGGGCCGCCAGCTGGTCCCGCTGCACATCGGGCAGCGGGCGGGCGTCTGATCGGCGACCGCGCCGTACCCGCACGTGTCGCAGCGCACCTCGCTTCGTGGCAGTCGCGCCTGGTCGGGGCGAGGTGCGAGATCGAGCACTGGTACGTCAACGGTCGCCATCGGGCGTGCCTCCTGGGGTCGCGCGGCGTGATACCCGGGTCGCGGTCGATCCAAACCTCAGCCCCCGACGCGCGTTCCGCGTCCACGCGTTCGTGCCGCGTACCAGAGCTCGAAGCGCCCGCGCGGCGAGCCGAGGTACACGGCGAGCTCGTCCTCGAAGCGCGCGATCTCGGGCCGGAGCCGCGCCATCTGGTGCCCGACGAACCGCTCCAGCTCGCAGACGTGATCGTCCAGCGTCTCGGTCGTCACCCGGACGCCGCAGCCGGGGCAGAGCACGCGCTCGAGCATGGTGGCCTCCTCTCGTGTGCCGACTCCCTACCCGTGGGGCGCCCACGGATAACGTCGGCTCCGGCGAGGATTCGCCCGCGCCGAGCCCGGGTACCCCTCGATCGTCCGCCGTGCCGCCGACGCACGGGCAGGGGAAGCGTTCGCTCGGCGGCGCGGCGGCAACGGCTTCCACGAGGGATCGAATTGCTTCCATGAGCAGCGAACGAGACGACCAGGAGCGCGAACGGCCGCGGCGCGAGGACGGCGGGTCGGCGCCTGCACCCCCGGACGACGCCGGGCCGGGAACGGCGGCGGGGGAGCGTACGGCGGATGACGAGCGGCGTCACCGGGAGCGCGAGGAGCGCTACGGCCGGCCGGCGGGGAGCTCGTGACGGCGGGCGAGCTCGCCGTCGAGCTGCCGCGGCACGATGACGCCGTCGCGCTCGCAGCAGCGCTCGCCGAACGAGGGATCACGGCCGAGCTCGACGGGCGCGTCCTCCACGTCGACGGTGCCGCCTGCGCCCCGGAGGCGCTCGGTCGCGCGCTCGAGGATTGGCTCGCCGAGGCGCCCGAGCCACTGCTCGTGCCCCAGCGAATCGACGAGCGAAGCTGGGCGCTCCGACCTCCGCTCGCCTAGTCCGGCCCTTCCGGCGAGACCGTGGGCACCGTCGAGTAGCGGCCCCCGAGGCGATCGCTCCACCGCCCGGGTCGGGACGAATCGTCACGAAATCGACGCACCCTCGTGACGGACGCGTGCGGGTTTCGGCGATAGGCTGGGCGCTAGGCGGAGAGTGGTTGCCCCATCCAAGGGCGGGCGTATGGGCGCGGACTGGGGAGCGCTGGGGATGCAACGTCACCGTTCCGGCACGGTTGGGTCACACGATGCTGCGCCGCTCGCGCGTCGACTGCGCCGCGGTCGCTGCCAGCGCCGACCGGACGGGGCGCTCCTTCGGTCCCCCTGACTGGGCTCCACGCCTCGCGCGCCGAGCGGTGCCCGGGAGGCCGTCCCGCTCCGCCCATCCGTCGCGCTCCAACTGCGTGCCCGCGCCCGACGCACGGCGGAGTCGATCCCGTGCGGGCTGCCGTCAGCCACGCGCACGTCGCGACGGCGACCGTTGCTGGACGCTCAGCGAGCGACCGCGGGGGCGAGCGCGTGCGGGGTGCCCCCATGCCCCTCTCGCGGCGGTCGCGCCGCCCTTGCCGCTGCCTCCCGTCGACGGGGTGCGGGAGAGGGAAGGATCCTCAGGACGACGGCGGTGCCGCGAGCGCCGGCCCGGACGGCAACCTCGTCGACGAGGTGGCCGATCAGGCGGAGGCCGAAGCCGCGATCCGCGCGCGGCGCGGGCCCGCCCCAGCGGCCGGTGTCCCGCACGCGGACGACGATCGCCCCCGTACCCGGCTCGAGGCGGCAGCTCACGGCGATCGTCGCCGGGCCGACCGGCCGGGCGTGCTCCACGGCATTCGCGCACGCCTCGCCGCACGCGAGGAGCACCCGCTGCTGGTCCGGCTCGGCGATCCCGGCCTGCGCCAGCCAGGCACGAAGCGAGGCACGGAGCGGAGCGAGCTCTGCCGCCGAGTGCCGAAACCGTGCCGTAAACGGCTGGACGCGGGCATTGCCTGCAGTCACCTCGCGTGGCTCTTCCCGCGACGGCCGGCCCGCCAAACCCGGGCGGCGCGTTCAGACTCCCTCAAGGTCGAGGGCGCGTGATCGCGGGTCGGGGCGACGAGGCCCGCCCGTCCTCGGCGGCGGCCATGGCCGCGCCCACGATTCCCGCGTCGTTGCGGAGCGCTGCCGGCACGATCTCGATCTCGGTCGTCAGCCGATGCAGGAAGCGCGCGTGGTGATTGCTCGCGCCGCCGCCGACCACGACGAGATCCGGCGCGACGACCCGCGCGAGCGCGGCGACGTACGAGTCCAGTCGGCGGGCGAAGCCTCTCCAGCTGAGCCCGAGCCGCTTGCGCACGCGGTTGGCGATCACGTCCCCCGCGGGCGCACCGTCGACGTGCAGCATGCCCAGCTCGGTGTTGGGCACCAGGCGTCCGTCGACGATCAGGGCGCTCCCGACGCCGGTGCCGAGCGTGACCACGACGACGACGCCCGTCACGTCGCGTGCGGCCCCGAACCGGGCCTCGGCGAGCCCGGCCGCGTCGGCGTCGTTGAGCACCGTGACCGGCCTGCCCGCCGCCAGCTCGAACAGCGCCTCGACGTGAACGCCCTCCCAGTGATGCCCGAGGTTGTCCGCGTGCTCCGCCACGCCGTCGACGACCATTCCGGGGAAGCCGATCCCGATCGGCACGATGCCGTGGAACCGATCGACTGCTTCCTCGACGAGCTGCGCGAGCTGATCGGCCGTTGGTCGCCGCGGCGTCGGCGCCGACCAGCGCTCGCCCGTGATCCGTCCCGTCGTCACGTCGACGACCGCCGCCTTCACCCGGGTGCCGCCGACATCGATGCCGAGCGCGCGCACGGGACGGGCATACCCACCGGCGCGGGCGTGCAATCCGGCCCGAGGCACGGGCATGTTTCGGCTCGCGTCGGTCGGGGTATCGGCGCAGGTGCCCCACGGGACGGCGTTCCTTCGGCGCCGTCCGATCCCTCCCGGAGACCGCGTGCCGCCGTCGACCGCCGGCGGCACGCGGTACCGGATCCGTGGCGAGGACGACACACGTGAAGCGCTGGAGCCTGCTCGACATCGACGCGCGAGGAGCCCGCGATCCGCGTGTGCTGGAAACGGGCGAGCACAGCAGGGTTGTTGTGGTCGATCTCCAGCCCGGCCAGCGCCTCGACGAGCACGCCGTCCGCGAGCCGTCCCTGATCCTCGTCGTTCGTGGAGAGACCGAGATCGCGGCGAACGGAGAGGCGGCTCGCTGCCCGGCCGGGACGCTCCTCTCGCTGGCGCCGCACGAGCGGCACGCGGTGACCACGGCCGCCGGGGCTCGGTTGCTGCTCGTCCTCTCGCCCTGGCCGGCGCCCGACCACCGCCTTACGCGTGCGTCGGCGCCCGACGCCCTCGTCGAGGAGCCGCTCGGGGACCTTCCGGCGGAAGCCGACGGGCGCGCTGCCCGTGGATGACGACGACGGGTCAGCCACGCCGTCATCGTCACCTGACGGACGAGCCACGCGCCGGTGCTCACCGCGCCAGCCGTGCACGCGCCGCACGTTCGGTGGCGCCCTGCGAGGCGCCGCGACAGGACTCGGGCCCATCCGGGTCGGGCCGCATCCGCACCGGTGGGCGCGTTCGGCGAACGCGCCCGTTCGGCGCGATCGGGGGACGCGCGGCACGTGGCGCGGAGCGCGACGAGCCTCGCCGGCACCTTCCTTGTGCGCCGAACGACCGACGGCAGGAGACGTGGCGTGATTGCAGGTCGATGTGGGCGGGGAACCATCTGGCCGAAGGGGTGGGCCGTCGCGTTCCGGCCGGCCCGGTTCCGGGCGGGCGGATCACCGGCGGTTTGCGCGGGCGGGCGCTTTGCCGCAACATTGCCAGGGCCAGGTACGAGGAGGACAGGTGGTCTTCGAGCGCTTCCGCAGGCGGGAGTCGAAGGACGGGGGGCCCGCGGAAGACGCGGTTGCGCCCGGCGTCCGCGACCTCGAGCGTCAGCTCCGCGATGCGCAGAAGGCGCACGAGGGCCGCGTCCGGGAGGCGCGCAAGCACCTCGAGCAGCTCGAGCGCGGCCGGGAGCGCGAGCTGCGGGCGGCGCGCGACGAGATCGCCCGTCGAGAGGCCGAGCACGCGCGTCGCATCGCGGAGGCCGAGCAGCGGCTGGCGTCCGTTCGGGCCACCCTTCAGCCGCTCGAGATCGCCCGCTTCGGCAAGGTGCGGCTGTTCGAGGACCGCATCGAGACCAAGGACGGCGTCGCCCGGCTCGGTCGTGGCACGAACGCGATCGTCGACTCGGCGGCTCGCATAGCGATCTCCCGTCCGGGCGCAGTCGCGCGACTGGCGGCGAGCGGGCGCGTCGATGGCCGGTCGTTCCGAGCGATCCAGGGGCTCGACGCGAAGAAGGTCTTCCTCCTGGTCGACGCGCCCGACCTGGTGAGCCTGATGCCCGTTCGCTGGGGGGAGGAAGAGGTCGCCCAGCACTTCGCCCAGCGGGTGAACATCGCGGCACTGAACGCTCGTCGGCTCGAGCGGCAGCGCGAGGACGCGATCCACGAGGTCGAGCACGAGCTGGGGCTCGTGCAGGCGTTTCGGGGCGCGATCGAGGCGGCCGAGGCCGACCTGGCGCGACTCGAGGCCGACACGCCGGACATCGCCGAGGCGAAGGAGCTGCTGGCCGAGGCGGAGGCGGACACCGACGCCGTCGCCGAGCTCCGCGCGCGCGTCGAAGCGGCCCGGGAGGAGGCGCGGGTCGCGCAGCTCGCGGCAGCCGCAGCAGCCGCCGAGGTCGTGCGCGCCGAGGCCGACGTCATCGAGGAGGCGTCGCCGCCACCCGCCGGAGACGTGACCGACGGCTGGGACGAGGCGTCGGCGTCCGATGATCCCGTCGACGCTGGCATGACCGGCTCGAGCGAGGCGATCGAGCACGTCGGTGTCGACTCGGACCCGAGCCAGCCGTCGGTGCCCGCCAACGATGAGGCCGATCCCGCGGACGACGGCGATCTCCCCGTCGCCGAGCGCCCTGCCGCGGCAAACGGCTAGCGAGCGGAGGCTCGCACGCGGGGCGGTGCCGAGATCGTGCGGCGCCGGACGCAGAGGTGCTCAGCTCGGCTCGGGCGCCGGCCATGGACGGAGCCCACGTACCGGCGCGCCCTCGCCCCGCCCGATGTGCTCCCGTCGTCGCGAGCCGTCCTCCAGGCGTTCCGGGTAGCCGCTGGCACGCGCCAGCTCGGCGTGCCGCCAGAGCTCGTGGATCCGTTGCCCGACGATCTCCGCCGCCTCCCGGTAGCCGCGGCTCGTCCGAGGTAGATCGCCAAGGTGAATCGGCTCCCCCCAGACGACGCAACACGGCATCCGGTTCGTCGGCGTCCATCCGAAGGACGCGACGCCGCATGGCACCATCGGCACGCCCTCCTGCACCGCGAGCATCGTCGCGCCCGGCTGCACCGGGCCCGGGTAGCCGAGGCGCTGCCGCGTCCCCTCCACGAAGAGGCCTACGGCATGCCCCTCGTGCAGCAGCCACCGCGCCTTCCGTAGCGCTTCGCGATCGCGCTGCCCTCGCCGCACGGAGAAGGCGCCCGTGTAGCCGAGCAGGGTGCCCACCACCGGCACCGCCATGAGCTCCGACTTCGCCATGTAGTAGATGGCCCGCGGGGAGAAGCTGCCGACGAGGGGTGGGTCGATCGCCGAGAAGTGGTTCGCCGCGATCACGAGACCGCCTCGGTCGGGAACGTGCTCCATGCCGTACCGAACGACGGAGCGAGGAACGTCGTGACGTGCGGCACAGCAGTGCAGGAAAGGCCAGAGACGCTCGGGGTCGTCGCCCCAGATGCCGGACAGCCCGGGGAGCCGCACGCCCGCATCGTAGTTCCTCCGTGCTTCGGAGCCGGGCACGGGGCCCCGCCCGTGGCGTGCTCGACCCACGTGTGGCACCCGGTGCCGTCGCCTGCCCCGGCCTGCCCGTAGCCTGTCGTCGAGTCGGGCCGTGAGTTGGAGCATGCGGCGGCGGCTCCCGCGCGCTCGCTCCGACCGCTCGGTTCCGCCGGCGGGGGTACGATCTCGGCCCGTGGAGCGCTACGACCCTCAGGCGATCGAGCCGCGCTGGCAGGCCGTGTGGGAGAACGCGAAGGCGTTCGAGGTGCCGAACCCCGACCTCCCAATCGGCGAGGACGTGCGGCCCCGCTCGTACGTGCTCGAGATGCTCCCGTATCCGTCGGGCGAGCTGCACATGGGCCACGTCAAGAACTACACGCTGGGCGACGTCGTCGCGCACGTTCGTCGCCGAACGGGCTACGACGTGCTGCGCCCCATGGGGTACGACGCGTTCGGGCTCCCGGCCGAGAACGCAGCGATCCGCGAGGGCGGGCATCCGAGGACCGTAACGGAGCGGAACATCGCGTCCATTCGACGCCAGATGCTCCGGATGGGCTGGTCGATCGACTGGAGTCGCGAGATCTCCACGCACGAGCCCGAGTACTACCGCTGGACGCAGTGGCTCTTCCTCCGCTTCCACGAGGCCGGGCTCGCCTACCGGCGTGAGGCACCCGTCAAGTGGTGCCCGAACGATCAGACCGTGCTCGCCAACGAACAGGTCGTCGACGGCTGCTGCGAGCGATGCGGTGCCGAGGTCGAGGCCAAGAACCTCGCGCAGTGGTTCTTCCGCACGACCGCGTACGCCGACGCGCTGCTCGACGAGATGAGCCTGCTCGAGGACTGGCCCGACCGCGTGCTGACGATGCAGCGGAACTGGATCGGCCGCTCCCGTGGCGCAGAGGTGTCCTTTCGCATCGAGTCGCTCGACATCGAGATCCCGGTCTTCACGACGCGTCCGGACACCCTGTTCGGCGCGACGTTCTTCGTGCTCGCGCCCGAGCACCCGCTGATCGAGCGGCTGGTCGCCGGCACGACCGCCGAGGAGGCCGTGCAGGCCTACGTCCGGCGGGCGGCGGCACAGACTGCGGTCGAGCGAGCGAACCCCGAGCGGGAGAAGTCGGGGGTCGACACGGGGCGCACGATCACGAACCCGGTCACGGGCGAGGAGATCCCGATCTGGGTCGCGGACTACGTTCTCATGGAGTACGGGACAGGTGCCATCATGGCCGTCCCGGCGCACGACGAGCGGGACTACGAGTTCGCCGTACGATTCGGCCTCGACATCCGTCGTGTGGTGGAGCCGGCGGACGGCGGCGAGGTCGAGCTGCCATACGTCGACAAGTCGACCTCCGCGCGCTCGATCAACTCGGGGCAGTTCTCCGGGCTGACCACGCCCGAGGCCATCGACGGCGTCATCGCCTGGCTGGAGGAGCGTTCGATCGGCAGGGCCACGACCGGCTACCGGCTGCGCGACTGGCTCCTGTCGCGACAGCGGTACTGGGGATGCCCCATCCCGATGGTGCACTGCGACACCTGCGGCGTCGTCCCCGTGCCCGAGGCCGACCTGCCCGTCCTGCTGCCGGAGATCGACGACTACCTCCCGAAGGGGCGCTCTCCCCTCGCATCGGCGGAGGACTGGGTCGCGACCACCTGCCCCGGCTGCGGGTCGCCAGCGCGCCGCGAGACCGACACGATGGACACCTTCGTCGACTCCTCGTGGTACTTCCTGCGCTACTGCGACCCGCACACGGACGCGGCTCCGGTGCGGCGCGAGATCGTCGACTACTGGGCGCCCGTCAACCAGTACATCGGCGGCATCGAGCACGCGATCCTGCACCTGCTGTACGCACGGTTCTTCGTCAAGGTCATGAACGACCTCGGGGTGGTCGGGTTTCGGGAGCCGTTCCTCCGCCTCTTCACCCAGGGGATGATCTACCGCTTCGGGGCCAAGATGTCGAAGTCGAAGGGCAACGTCGTCTCGCCGGACGAGTCGATCGAGCGCTACGGAGCGGACGCCCTTCGTCTGTACGTGCTGTTCATGGGCCCGGCCGACGAGGACGCGGAGTGGCAGGACAGCGGCATCGAGGGGACGTCCCGCTTCCTGAACCGGCTCTGGCGCGTCGTGCACCAGGCGGGCATCCCCACCGAGCCGGCGCCGCCGCCGGACACGCCGCTGGCGCGGCGGGCCCATCACGCGATCGCCAAGGTGAGCGACGACATCCAGCGGCGCTTCCAGTTCAACACGCCGATCGCCGCGATCATGGAGCTCGTCAACGAGATCTCCAAGGCGCCGGACGACCCCGCTGCCCGCTTCGCCTGCGAGACGGCGGTCAGCCTCGTCCAGCCCTACGCGCCCCACGTCGCCGAGGAGCTCTGGGGACGGCTCGGGCACTCCCGGCTCTGGGAGACGCCGTGGCCGGTCGCCGATCCGGCGATGCTCCAGCGAGAGACCTTCGAGCTCGTCGTGCAGGTGAACGGCAAGGTCCGGGAGCGCATCGAGGTCGCCACCGACATCGGGGACGACGAGATCGTCGCGACCGCGCGCTCCCTGCCGCGGATCGCGGAGCTGCTCGACGGACGGGAGCCTCGCAAGGCGATCGTCGTGCCGCGCAAGCTCGTGAACCTCGTCCTGTAGGCACCGGCCGGGCCCGGGCGGGCCAACCCGGTGCGCCATCGGGGCACGGGGCCGGCTCCTGGCCGTTCGGTGGTCGCGCTGCCTCGGCATGGAGCGATCGAAGCCGACCGCCCGATCCGTCGCAAGGGCTCGATCGCGGTTGTTGCACTTCCGTCACGGAATCGGCACGCATTCGTGCGCTTGCGTGACAGACACGTGACACCTTGCTGCCCAGAATCGACGGCATGGGCATGCCGACGATCACCCGGCGACGAGCCGCGGTCTACCTCGCTGTCATCGTGGTCGCACTGGCGCTGGGCGGCCGGTACGTCTCGACGCGCCAGGTTGGCGGCGGCCAATCGGTCTCCAGCCGGGAGACCGTCGCGGCGCTGTCGGTCTCGGAGCCCGAGCCGGCCGAGGTCGTCGTCGACGTCGCCGGCGCAGTCCGCGAGCCCGGCCTCTATCGCCTCCCGGAGGGCAGTCGGGTGCACGACGCGATCGCGCGGGCCGGTGGCCCGACCCGGCGGGCGTCCGTGGCGGGCGTGAACCTGGCAGCGCCCCTCGTCGACGGCACCCAGATCGTCGTGCCGACGCGACAGGAGGCGAACGATGCGCAGTCCGCGGCGGGCGAGGCCGCGCCGGGGCCCGTGCGCCTGAGCACCGCGACGGTCGAGGAGTTGGATGCGCTGCCCGGGGTTGGGCCTGTGACGGCGCAGAAGATCGTCGCCTACCGCGAGGAGCACGGGCCGTTCCGAAGCGTCGACGATCTCGACGTGATCCCGGGAATCGGCCCGGCGCGGCTCGAGCAGCTCCGCGACCTGGTCGCACCGTGATCGATCCGGCCGAGGATGGAACGTCCGCGATCACGGCGATCCCGGGATCGGCGGCTCACCGAGCTCCTGTGCTGCCTGCGCCACACGTCCTCGCCGCGGCGGCAATCGCCGGGCTCGCCGGCTCCGTGTGGCTTCGACCGGGCTCGCCGACGGTGCCCGCCATCCTGGTGCTCCTCGCGCTCGCGGCCGCCCGCGGCCCCGCACGGGCGCGCCTGCTCCTCCTGGCGGGGGCGACCGCGGGTCTCGGGCTCTGGTGGGGCGGGATCCGCGTGGAACGACTCGACGCCAGCGCGCTCAGGCCGCTGATCGGCGAGGCGCATGCCTTCGAGGCCGTCGTCGCCGATGCCGCCCGGGTGGGTCGGTTCGACGTGAGGATGGCCGTCGACGTCCGACGCCTCGACGGCGCGGCGCTGCGCGAGCCTGTGCAGCTCGAACTGCCGGCGGCGGTCGATGCACTGCCGCCGGTGGGTGCGGTCGTGGCGTTCCATGCGACCGTCGTCGCTCCCCGGCCGGCGGACGAGGCCGGCGGCTTCGACGAGGCATCCGTGCTCGCCCGTCGGGGAGCGCACGTCGTGCTGCGCGCCACGCGCGTCGAGCAGATCGGGTGGCGGGGCGGCGTGCTCGGACTGGGAGACCGCGTCAGGGATCGGATCCGGGTCGGGCTGGATCGCGGCGTCCAGGGTGAGCGGGGCGCGCTCGTCGCGGGGATCGTCCTCGGGCAGGACGAGGGGCTGTCGGACGAGCTGCGCGATCGCTTCCGGGCCGCGGGGCTGACGCATCTGCTCAGGTACAACGTAATTGTCCTAATTGGATAGAGTTGGCCCGCCTCGGGCCTCCTGCGTAGGTCTGGCGTCGGATACGCGGTCGCCAGATCCTGCGGCGCCACATCACGAGATGACGCGGCTAGCCTGCCGCCCATGGCGACATACGATCGGGAGTGGGAGCCCACCCTTAGGTTCGCGGAGCGAACCTATGGGTCGGGGGTACTAATCGGTGAGTTCCCGCTCTTCACCGAAGGCGGGAAGACGCGGCGACGCGTCGACGGCATCCTAATCCGTGGCGGAACCCGGTTCGAGGCCCACCAGTGGAAGGATCTGCTGGAAGAATCGTCGACTGGGTACTGGGCCGATCGTCTTCACGGAGGTCGGCTCGTGGTGATCCAGACCAAGCTCACGACGGTTGGCCTAGCAGTACTAGGTCAAGCCCTCCTCAGCGACCTACTGATCGCCGAGCGGTTCAACCCGCGAGCGCTCGAAACCGTGGCCCTTGCGTCCGGCGCCGATCAGGCGATCTCTCGCCTCCTGGCAAACGATCTGTTCCGTCGACTGCGAGTCGAGGTTGATCCACGGTACCCACCGAGAAGGCCTCGGCTCGAACCCAAGCGGGAGCCCCTACTCAGACGCGCCTACGCACAGCGCGCTCTACCCGATTGGGCATGTGTCGAAGGGTTCGACGTCACTCCTGTTCATTCGATCGAAGCCGTCTACGTTCGTGGCCAGCCTGTACCAAGATCACCCACCGATCTCACGGGGCGACACGTTGTTCTCGTGCATTCGGCCGAGAAGCCTCACCTTGATTTGATCGGGCACGTCGTCTTCGGTGCGGCACTCGTGAAACAGATCGCCCGTCCCGCAAGCCTTTCGTCGCGGCTCGTTGTGAGGCGTGACGACCGAGACCTTACGTCGCTGCTCCCTCAGTTCCCGGACACTCAACTTGTTCTGCCGGGAGACTGGTAGCGCCAATTGCTGAACTCCGCCCGGAGTACCACGCCGTCCCTCGCGCGCACGCGCGCAAGAAGGGGGCCTCGGGCAAGGTGGCGCAGGTGATTCTGGTGAAAAGGGGCGATTCGCTCGCCGGTTGAAGCGGATAGACGACGGGCGCCGCATCGGGCGCCCGAGGTGCATGTGGGGGATGTCGGTCTGCGGCTACTCGGTCGGCTTCCGCTTCCTGGCGGCGAGCTGCTGTTGGACGGCGTCGAAGGCCTTGCGGCTGATGATCGGCGGGTGGGCGCGCTTGACGCTGCCGCGCTCGCCGATGTAGACGCGGTTCGTCAACACCCAGTGGACGGCCTGGCGGACCACTGCTTGCCGCGCTGCGACGGCACGCCTTCATGGTTCAGCACGGCGGCGATGCGGCCGGGGTTGCGGCCCATCGCCGCGAGCTCGAAGATGCGGCGGACGGTCGGGACGGTGGCCGGGTCGGGCTCGAGGACGCCGGGACGGGTCGGGGCGTGGTAGCCGATCGGGTGCCCTCCGCTGACGTGGCGGCCGAGCTGCTTCCCCCTGGCCTTCCCGGCGGCCATGCGCTCGCGGATCTGTGCGCGCTCGTACTGCGCGAATTCCGCGAGGATGCCGCGGAGGAGGGCGGCGATTGCTCCGTCCCCGTTCCGCTCGGCGGTGCTGACGACCTGGACGCCGTGCTGGGCGAGGCTGCGCTCGATGTAGACGAGCGTCATGTGGTCGCGCGAGAGGCGGTCGTACTTCGGGACGAGGAGGACGTCGAAGTCTCCGGCGTCGCGTGCGCGATCGAGGATGGCGAGGAGCTGCGGCCGGTGCTCCCACGATCCGATCTGTCCCTGCCTGACTCCGCCGGATGCCGTCTCGGTGACGACGTCGACCAGCTCGAGGCCGTGCTGCCTGGCGTACTCGGTGACGCGGTCGCGTTGGACGCCGAGTCCGTCGCCGTCCTTCTCCTGCTTCGCGGTCGAGACGCGGACGTATGCGATCGTGCGCGAGCCCCGGACGTGCCGGGGCTCGCTGCTGCTGGTGGTCGTGTGGGTGTTCACGCTGCCGTCTCCTCGGTGGTGCGGGGGAACAGGACGGAGAGGACGGCGTCGACGTCTGCGAGGACGGCCATCGCGGCCTTCTTGACGTCGCCTCCCTGGGAGTAGCTGGCGAGGTAGTCGAGCGTTCGGCGCTGCACCGGCAAGCCGTACATCTTCGAGACGACGGCGGCGGTCAACTCGGCCACGACTTCCTTGCGGGCGGTGTCGGTGCCGGGCTTCGCGCGCCCGGTCGCGTAGTGGGCCGCGTGGGCCAGCTCGTGCAGGTACACGGCCGGGTCATGGACGCCGAGGACGATCGACTGCGACGCGTGGGCGTACCATCCGAGCGCGTTCTGTCCGAGCGTCGCTGCGGTCGGGACGTAGGTCACGGTGACGCCGAGGCGGGCTGCGACGTCGGCGAGCGGCGGCAGCTCGTCCGGGTTGAAGTTCTCCTCGTAGCCGATCGAGTCGCCTTCGGTCTGGTCGTAGCCGAACACGGCGACGGCGGTGAAACCGACGAGGATCGGGCGCTTCGTCTCCTCGCCCGTGGTCGCGTCCGTCTCCTTCTTCTGGACGAGCTTCGGGGCGAGGATCCAGAAGGCGCGGCCACCCTTCCTCACCTTGCGGCCGACGTGCTGCCACTGGCGGAACCCTCGGGCGTCGTGGGTGCCGGCCTTGAGCATCAGCAAGCGGTTGCCGAGGCTCCACGCGCGGCACGGGGCGTCGGGGGCGAGGATGCCGGCGATGGTCGCAATGGCGACGTTCTGCGCGAGCTGGTCGGGGTCGTCGAACATGGCGAGGACGGCCTGGAGAGCGTCGTCGGCGCGATCCCGCTTCTCGGGCTCGGCCGCGGGGGCGAGGGTGTCGAGGACGGTCTGCATCAGAACCCCTCGCCGATCGCGTCGTCGAGCATCCGGGCGAACCGGCGGGCTGCGTCGATCGTGTGGGCGATGCCGTAGTCCGCGAGGATCTCGGCCACGGTCGAGACCGGCAGGCATCCGAGGACGGCGTCGTCGAGGACGTCGTCGGCGTCGCTCGAGCGGAGGTAGCGGGCGAGTCCGGTCCAGTCGGCGGCGGTGTCGTTGATCGTCCCGCACGTGCCGCACTGACCGTCTCCGTCGCGGATCTCCGCGGTGCCGCACGAGCGGCACGGGGTAAGCTGGTCGAACATCAGGACTTGCCTCCTGGTGTCGCGCCCCCGGACGTTCCAGCGTCGCGGGGGCTTGTTGTTTGGTGGGCCGCACCCTACAACGGCCCGGCCGATCTGTCAAGACTTTTTGGAAAGTTTTGTCAGCATAGGGCCGCAAAACTGTATGGTTGAGCCATTATTGAGCTTGGGAATCTGCCTGGGTGCGTGGCGTCCGTGGCATCCCCCGGCGTGGCATCCCTGGCGTGGTGGCCGAGCTTCCCGCGGCCGGCGTTCCCCGCATGGGCCTGGGCCAGCCGACCACGGAGGGGATAGGGGGGGCGACCCTCGGCGGCGAGGCCTGCGAGCTGCGGGCGCTGGCGGTAGCGGGGCGCGGCGGCCGGCCGGCGGGCGACGGGCTCGAGGATCCCCGCGCGTCGCGCGCCCGCGTCGCGCTCGCCCCCGCGCGCGCGACCCCCCCTCTACCCCGCTGGCGAACGCGCGTTCGTCAGGTTCCATACGCTACCTGGTCGGCCTCGGTAGTGGCCTCCGGGAGCTTTCTCGGATACCGGACTTCGCTGTCGTGTTTTAGGAGTCCCGTGTCCTGGTTCCCTATCTCCTGGTTCTGCGGGGGCGGCCTGGTGCTGGTGGCGTCGGAGTCCCGGCGGGCGGTTCCATTCCGCCCTCTCCTGCGAGCGCCCTCGTCCTGTGGACGGGAATCCCACGACGTCTTACCCCGTAGGTAAAATTTATCGTGAATCGAGTTTCCGGTCTTAGGGGTCTTGTGTCGAGCGCGACTGCATCGGTGACGGAGCGGGTGACGGTGGTTCTCACCCCTTGGCAGCGTCGTGTGCTGGAGGAGCGTGCTCGCCGGAACTGCCGGAAGTTGTCGAGCGAGATTCGCTTCTTGGTGCAGGAGGCGATCGAGGATGGCGAGGGGGAGCTGGATGCCGCCTAATCAGTGGGGTCAGCTTCCGGGGTCGAAGCCGAAGCCGCGGCCGAAGCGTCCGTGGGGTGGGAAGCCTCCTCAGCGGGTGAGGAATCCGCATGTGCCGCCGCCTGCGGCTCCGTCGACGCCTGGTGCTGGTGGGGTGGCGTCGTCGTCGTCGACGTATGCGGATCCGACGGCGACTCCTGGCGGGATCCGTGTGGGTGGTGTGCCTCCGGTGGTGCCGACGTTCTATGACGAGTGGTTGAAGGGGCATCAGCCGTTCGTGGATGCGCGGGATGCGATCGACGCGGCGCGGCGGACGCAGATCGGTCAGTCGGCGGCGGCGATCGGGCAGGCGCTCGGGTTGTGGGGTGGCGATACGTCGGAGTTCATGAGCGCGTTGACGAGGTCGTTGTCGGGGGTGAATGCGGGCCAGGAGTTCCTGGATGCGATCAACGCGGACGCGAACGGCGATGGGGTGGCGGATTGGCAGGCGGCGGCGCAGCAGGCGAATGCGGGTGGCGTGTCGACGATGGCGCTGCTCGAGGACGCGCAGCGGCAGCGGCAGGGTGCGCTGGAGTCGGACCTGGCGAACCGCGGGATCTTCTTCGGTGGTCAGAACACGGCGGGGACGGCGGCGAATGAGACGCAGCGAGCTCGGGATCAGTTCTCGGAGACGCAGCGGTTGATCGAGTACCTGTCGGGGTTGTCGGCTGGGTTCGCGCAGTCGGAGGTTGAGCGTGGGTCGGCGTACCGGTCGGCGGCGCGGGACGCGGAGGCGTATTTCCGTGATCCGAACAACCAGATCCCGGGTTCGGCTGACCTGAGCGGCCCGGTCGGGGTGGGTGATCCGACGGGGCCTCCACCCACTGCGTGGACGCCGGAGGCGTTGGCGTCGTCGCCGGATCCGGCGGCGAGGCGTGAGGCGGTCAGGCGTGCGCGGGCGAGGGCGCAGGCGGCTGCGGCTCGGGCTCGAGCGCAGGCACAGCAGCGGGCGCAGGGGAGGGCGGTCTGATGGGGAAGCCGAGGAGGCCGAACGTGAGGACGCCGGGGCGGTCGTCGCTCGATCCGCTGGCTCCGTGGTCGATGCCGCAGATTCAGTCGTTCGCGCAGGCGCAGGCGCGTGCGGCGATCGACCCGATCCTGGCGAGCATCGACCGCCAGCAGGCGAACAACACGGCGAACATCACGGGGTTCAGCGAGGCGATGGCGCGGACGCTCGCGCCGATCGGCCGGCAGGTGCAGGACGCCTACCAGGCGGCGGGCGGGATGCAGGGCGCGTTCGGTGCTGGGTTCGCGGATGCGATGCGGGCGCAGGGTGCCGGGTCGACGGCGGCTGGTGCGGAGACGTCGGGGAGCCTGGCGGGGCTGATCGGGTCGTTGTCGTCGATCGCGTCGCGTGGCCTCGGTGTGGAGGGTGCGGCGCAGACGTCGCTGGCGGATCGGTATGCGCTGGCTCCGGCGGCGGATGGGCAGCGGTATCTGCGGGAGGCTCAGGGCCGGTTCGATCAGCAGCGCGCGGACGTGCGCTCGAAGGTGCCGGAGGCTGTGCAGCAGATCATCCAGGGCCTGCTCGACCGGGAGATCCAGAAGGAGGGTCTGCGGGCGAACAAGCAGGCGCTCCAGCTCGAGCGCGACAAGTTCACGGAGTCGACGCGGCAGTTCGACGAGGGCCTGGCGTTCGACCGGGAGAAGTTCGACTCGGATGCTCGGTACCGGGATCAGGTGCTCCGGGCGCAGGACGAGGAGCGGACGCAGCGGCTCCGGGACGAGAAGAAGGATCGGAAGGCGGCGGCGAACGATCGGAAGGCGCAGGCGATCGACTCGGCGTCGCTGTCGATCGCGGATTCGGTGGCGGCGAAGCTGGAGCCGCAGTACGCGGATCGGATCATCGGGTTGGAGCCGAAGGTGGCGAAGATCGTGCAGGTGTACGAGACGAAGCGGGACAGGTTCGGCGAGGAGACGCGGACGCCGACCGGGGAGTACGAGACGATCTACTACGCGCCCGATGGTTCGCTGACGAAGGACCCGGCGAAGGCGGCGCAGGAGCCGGTGTACGAGAAGGTGTCGATCGAGCAGGCCGGCTCCGACTACTACTCGCTCCGTAAGGACGTGATCGGCCAGCTCCGGCTGGCGCTGCGCCGGTACGGGCTGAAGGATGATCGGTACGAGACGCTGGCCGACAGCATCCTGTCGCGCTGGTTCGACGTCGATTTCGAGAACTGGCAGGAGAACCGGCCGGATCAGGGGTTCGACTATTCGTCGTCGCTGGACGCGGGGTATCCGTAGCGGTGGCGTCGAAGGCGTCTGAGCGGGCGGCTGAGCGGCGGCGGCGGCGTGCGATCGAGCGGTCTTGGCGTGAGCGTGTGGAGGAGCAGGAGCGCGCGTCGAAGGTGCGGCGGCGTGAGGTCGCGGGGGAGCGGACGCGGCAGGCGCAGGATCTCGGGCCGGCTCGCACGACGGACGAGCGGGCGGCGACGCGGATCGTCGAGCGTGACCGCGAGCGGATCAGCGGGGAGCAGGAGCGGGCGCGCCGCGAGCGTGTGCGCCGCTACATGGCCGAGCGTGGGAACCGTCCGGGCGGGCCGGCTGACACGTCGGTGCAGTACGCGGGTCCGAGCTCGACGCGGCGGGAGTCGCCGGGGCTGTCGACGATGACGTCGGGCGGCCCGATGGGGAGCAGCCTGTCGCGTGAGGGGGCGGTGGCGTCGCTGGAGCGGGACGTGTGGCGCGCGTACGTGGATGCCGGCTACCGGGTTGACACGTCGGTTGAGGATGGGCTGCGGAAGCTCGAGGATGCGCGTCGTGCGTCTGGTCAGTCGTTGCGGGAGCTGCGGGTGGCGCAGGGCCTGGAGCCGATGAAGCCGTCGGGGGAGATCCTGTCGGGGCTGACGTCCACGGTGCTCGGCCCATACCTCGGGTCGCGCCTGGCGGACGTGGTCGACCGTGGCCTCGGCGGCAAGGGTGCCCCGGTGAAACAGGACTTCGATCCGCTGTGGGACACGATCGACGTCGCGGGTGTGCTGCCGTTCGGGAAGGCGGCGCGCGCGGCCGGCCTGATCTCTCAGGTGTCGGGGTTGACGCGGGCGATCGACCGTGGCCTCGATGTGACGGACGGGATGCGGACGCTGCGGATGGGCGACGCGGCGATCGAGCTGCCGGCGGCCAAGAGTCTGATCGGTCGTGTCGCGGAGTCCGCTGCGGAGGCGGCGCGGCCGGTGACGAGCTACGTGCCCGGGGTGATGACGCCGGAACAGAAGTTCGGGCGGGAGGTCGCGCGGATCCTGGGGACGAAGGCGAAGGCGTCGGCGGCGACGGGCTCGCGGCTCGGTCGGTACCAGCGGTGGATGAGCGTGGACGAGGGTGCCGCGGTGCGGTTCCTCGCTGAGCACGGTGGCGGGGATGCGGAGGAGCTGACTCGCCGCGTCGGGTTCCATCGGGATCTGGCTGAGCGTGCGCGGGAGGCGGCGGCTGCGGCCACGGACGCGAAGGTGGCGCGGGAGCAGGCGCGGACGGCGGTCAGGCAGTCGATCATCGCGGACGGGTTCGAGGGGGCGCGCGAGCTCGTCGAGCACGGGCCGGACGGGTGGCGTCTCTCTGATGGCGCGTCGAAGTCGCTGCGTGAGGTCTGGGACCTGTACAAGCGTGCCGGGAAGGGCCGCGAGGAGATCCTGCGGCGGTTGGGCCTGGCGACGGACGAGGGCCTGGCCGCGCGTGTGGATGCGCCGGGTCGTGTCGTGCGTGGCGCGCGCTGGGAGGAGCCGGGGGTCGACGAGTTCGTGGCGCGTCTGCGGGAGGTTGAGCGCGACGACGAGAGCATCGTCAAGAAGCTGGTCAACAAGCGGGTGCGGCCGACTGATCGGGAGAACCTGGGGACGATCCTGAAGGTGGATCTGGCGAAGGGGCAGGCGCTCGTTCACTTCAAGAATCAGCAGCACGGGTGGGAGGCCGAGAAGTGGTTCCCGCTCTCCGAGCTGAAGGCAACCCGCCGCTGGAAGGTCGACAAGGACACGTTCCTGCAGCCGGCGTTGCTGGAGCCGGTGTCGGGGTCGCGGACGGTGCAGGCGACGCGGACGGAGGCGCAGGCCGCCCGGCTCATCAAGGCGATCGAGAAGCAGCGCGACGACCTGCTCGGGAAGCTGACGGATCTGCCGCCCGGCTGGCGCAAGACGTTGGGGAAGCGGAACGCGATGAAGGCGCGGCTCCAGCGGGCGGGGCTGTCTGAGGCGGATGCGGAGGCGAAGACGGCGGCGAAGTTCGGTGCGCTTCCGCGGGTGGCGGCTGAGCGTGAGGCCGACCGGGTGATCGGTGAGTTCCTGGATCGGGCGACGAAGGGGCCGCGCGAGTCGTGGGCTGCCCCCGTGCGGGAGTTCGTCGACAACCTCGACCGCCTGCGCGCGCTGCGTGGTGGCCTCGACGACCTGGCTGAGATCAGGAAGGGTCGGATCCCGGAGGGCGCGGACGACCTGGATGTGACGTTCGGGACGGTGGCGCGGGAGGCTGGTCGGGAGCCGACCGATGCGGAGATCGCGAAGGCGCTGGGGACGCGGACGGTGACGGAGGCCGTGCGCGAGTCGCCGGTGTCGGTCGGGGAGGTGTACGCGCAGTACCGGCGTGAGTTCCCCGCGGGGGTGAACGGGCACCCGTCGTCGTGGACGCGAGCGATCAAGAGCTTCAACGGTGGGCGCCGTCAGCGGGTGACGCTGCGAGCGGTGGACATGTCTTTGGTCCACCCGTTCACGGCCCAGCTCATGCTCTCGGGCTACTTCAACTTGAACCCGGTCGGGGCGATGGCCGATCAGGTGATCCTCGCGACGAGGATGGACGTGGCGAAGTCGCTGCGCGAGATCGCGGAGAAGGCCGGGACGGAGATCCCGAAGTCGGCTGACGATATCGCCGTGGTTGTCGGTGCGGAGAAGGCGGGGAGGACGATCCCGGAGTCGATGCGCCGGCTGTGGGAGCGCATGGACATGGTCGCGGAGCGCGGCAAGGTCAACCTGTCGGAGCTGGAGAACGTCCAGCCGACGGAGTTGCGGAAGACGCTCGAGGAGCTGTTCCCGGATCGTGTCGACGGCAAGTCGACGAGGCAGGCGGCCGAGGAGCTTCTGGATCTCGGCGCGGACGCGGAGCCGATCCCCGGGATCAAGTGGGTGTCGCCCGGGTTCGCGGAGAAGGCTGGGATCATCGGGCAGCCGATCCCGGTGCTGAACAAGCTGAACCTGGAGTCGTGGCGGCGGTGGGATCGTGCCGCCCGGAAGGGCCGTGCCGTCGGTGCTGTCGCGGTCGGGAGCGTTGACCTGGCGAACGACGTCAACAAGGCGTTGGTGCTGTACCTCAACCCGGCGTACGGGCCGGTGCAGCTTCTCGGGAACGTCGGGATGAACCTGATCCAGCAGGGCGTGTTCATGCCGCGGAATCTGATGCAGGCGTGGAAGATCGGCTCGCGGATCGACGAGGAGGCCCTGCAGGTTCTCGACAACCTGATGGGCGAGGGCTTTTACAAGGCGTCCAGCAAGTTCGAGGCGCTGTCGCCGATGCGTGCGGCGGCGCAGGCGTACAGCCGGGTGATTGACCTGGGGCCTCGTCGCGCGGCGTTCCTCCACGAAGCGCGGCGAGCCGGGTACGGCGACCCGAAGCGGCTCGAGGCGCTGCTCCTGGCGGCGAAGCACGATGACAAGGCGCTGACCACCTTGAATGCGATCACGCAGCGCAGCCTCGCGGCGATCGTCGACTTCGACCGGCTCAACCCGATCGAGCGGAACTACATCACCCGGGCGATCTGGTTCTACCCGTGGTTGAAGGGTGCGACGCACTACAGCAAGCGGTTCGTGCTCGACCATCCGTACCAGGCGGCCACGCTGGCGTGGTTGGAGTACCAGCGGCGGCAGACGAAGCCCGAGGGGCCGAGCTACACCCGGTACTACGCTCGCGTGCCGTTCACGGATCTGGTCGCGTCCGTCTCGCAGCTCCACCCGATCTACACGCCGATGAGCGTCGGGGAGTCGGTGGTTGGGTGGGCGCGCGGTGACAGGTCGGTGCCGGCGATCGTCTCGCAGTTCACGCCGATGGCGGCGGCTGGCGCGCACGCGCTCGTCGGTGGCGTCGACGAGTTGACGGGCGCGCCGATCAACCCGGGCCCGGGCACGTTCGTCGACGAGATCAGCAAGTCGGTCGTCAACCCGATCGTGAAGTCGCGGGTCGACAAGCTGACCCGGTCGGACGAGGAGCGTGCGGCGGACAACGCGAGCGGCCTGTACCGGACGAACCGGCTGCAGGACGCGCTGGCGATCCCGCTAGGGACGGTGATTCCGCGGGGCTACAACCGGGCCGAGGGCGCGGAGCGGCTGAGGCGGCAGCTCGGTGAGCCGAAGGGGCCTGAGGCGATCCAGCACGAGCGCGACCTGGAAGCCCGGTTCTTCCTCGACCGGCTCCCGAACGCTGACGCGGGGGTGAAGGCCGAGGTCGTGCGGCTCATCCGGGCGCGGGATGATCTGGCCGCCGCGGTGGAGGAGGCGAAGGACGCGGCGCGCGACCGGGTGAAGTCTCGTTCGCTGGAGACGATCGACGCGCTCGCCGCCGAGGCCGAGGGGTACGCCGTCTATGCGGCGAGCGTCGACCCGGAGCTCGGCCGGATCGCGGAGGAGATCGTCGGGGAGATCCGGGCGGCGCTCGAGGCCGGCGACGAGGAGGCCGTGAAGCGGCTCAACCGGGAGCTGACCAACGGCGTGGACAAGCGCGTCGGGATCGCGGACTTCCGTGGGTTGCAGCAGCGGTTCCCCGGTGCGCGGGACTGGGTGCGTGACGAGGTGAAGGCGGGTCGGTGATGCGCGAGACGGACGTCTGGACGTGTGTGGAGTGCGGCGACGAGATCGAGGTCGGCGGGTACGCGCGCGCGTTCGTCGACGAGGAGACGGGCGAGACGTCGCACGTGTGCCAGGACTGCTTTGTCTTCCACCTGATCGACGTGTGGGAGGAGCAGGGGACGGCCTTGCTGATGGTGAAGGCGCAGGCGGTCCGGCAGCTCATGGAGCAGGAGGAGAACGAGCTTCGGATGGCGGCGTTCTCGACGCTCCAGGTGATCTGGCTGCACGAGCACCTTGAGGAGCTACCGATCAGGGGCGAGGGGTGAGCGGCTGATGGCGGGACGGTCGAAGCAGGCGGCGAACGGGATCCGTGACGGGCAGCGGACGTGTGCGGGGACGCGGCAGGACGGGGCCGAGTGCAGGTCGTTCGCCCTCTCCGACTCCGACTACTGCGCCGCGCACAGCGGGCAGGACATGGTCGCGCTCGGGCAGCGTGGCGGGTTGGCGTCCACCGGTAACCGGGCGATCAGGGAGCGGCTGCGCCACGACGCCGAGGAGAACTACGAGCTGGTGCGGGGCGCGCTGCTCGACGGGCTCGCGGCCGAGAAGACGGTCTGGGGTCGGTGCCCGCATTGCGATCACGCGGTCCCGGTGACGTTCGCGGATCTGAACGGGCGGGCGCGGGCGGCGCAGTTGATCCTCGACCAGAGCTACGGGGCTCCGGCCACGACCACCCGGATCGAGGACGAGCGTGACGAGCGCCTGCTCGCGAACGACGACGACCTGGCGCGGCTCGACCAGCTCCAGGCGGAGCTGGCTCGGCGGCGGAAGCAGGCAGCGGCATGAGCGCGCCCGTCCCGATCCAGACCTCGTTCCGGCGCGGCATGGTGCGGGACTTCGCCCGCGACCAGATGCCCGCCGGCTCGGTGTGGGACATGCTGAACTTCATTCCCCTGGGCGACACGCCGTTCAAGCGTGGCGGCTGGACGTATGCGTCGTCGGTGCTGCCGGGGTCGACGGCGAGCACGCCGTTCGTGGCGCCGTTCACGTTCGAGACGCCGTCGTCGTCGCTCGGCGAGGCGGCGCTGGCGACGAACGCGAGCCGCTTGTTCGTGAACACGTCGAGCGGCTGGTACCACGTGTCCTCGTCGACGTCGGCTGCGTCGACCGGTGTCTCGGCCACCTACAGCAACGACCCGGTGTCATTCGGCGAGTACGTGGTTTTCAGCTCGACGAGCGTGAGCGGCGTGAGGCTCTACACCGACTCGGCGACGTCCACCTTCGCGTCGGCGATGCCGGCGTGGACGGGTATCCAGTCGCTCGCGGTCTACCGGCAGTCCCTCGCGGCGGCGCAGCGGTACAGCAAGCGCGTGTTCTTCTCGAAGCCGGGGAGCGCGTCGACGTGGGACTCGACGAACGGATTCATCGAGCTGCCGGCCAGGGTGAACTACCTGATCCCCTTGGGCCAGGTGCTGCTCGCGTTCTCGACGTCGCGCGTCGACGTGATCCGCGGCGCGCCGCCGCCGTACACGGGGTCGACGGCGACCGTCTCGCCCGATCTGCGGGTCGATCAGTTGTTCCAGCGCGGGACGACCACGCGGCCGTGGGTCGACGGGACAAGCTGCTACTTCGCCACCGCAGACGGGCTCTACGTGACGGACGGTGCCGGCGTGTCGGATATCACCGAAGCCACGGGGATGAAGTCGTACTGGGCGGACTTCATCGACTCCGTCCACGACTCGAGCTACCCGGCCGATCTGAACGTCTACCTGGGGATGCACCGGCGGACGCTGTTCACGGCGACCACGTCGGCGAGCATCCCCGCGCTCGCCTTCGACACGGTGCGGCAGGCGTGGTGGCGGTGCGCGAACCTTCCGGCCTACGGGTTCGCCACGAATCCCGACGACGGGTCGACGTACTGCGGGCTGGCGACCGAGGCGCGGGTGATCGAGCTGTCGTCGATGTGGTCGCCGGGCGCCGGCAATTCCACGTCCGTGACGGGGAGCATCGAGACCCCCTTCTTCCTGCTCGGCTCCTACGGCTCGAAGCGGCTCGAGGACGTCTACCTGACCTATGACCTGCGCGATGCCGGCTCGGCCAACCCGACGCTGACGGTGTCGTACACGCTGAGCCAGGACGACGACGCGAGCTACGTGGCGGCGTCGACCACTCTGCCTGAGACGACGGCGACGGACCGGCGACGTGTCCCCATGGATCAGGAAAGGTCGGGCAGGGCGTCACCATTCAGATCGCGCAGTCCGGGGATAGCGCGTCGGCGAGGATCGGGCGATCGAGCTGGACTACTCGCTCCTGGAGCCGTCGCGTGTCCTGGCCGGCGGACGGTGCCACAGGCGGCCGGGCCGCCGATGCGCGCTGATCGTGCCGCGTGCGGGCCGTCGGTGCCGGCGGACGACTTCGAGCAGCACCGTCGGAACCGGGGGATGGTCTACCAGGCGCTCGCGGATCCGGCGTCGCTCCCGGACGAGTTCAAGAGTTGGATCACTCGCTGGATCGAGATGCGGCCGCCGCAGCTCTCCTACGCCGACGCGGCCGGCGTGAACCGGATGCCGGCGTGCCGGGTGACGCATTCGACCACGCAGTCGGTGTCCTCGGGGACGATCCCGACGTTGAGCTTCGACGCGGGCTGTACGACACCGGGGCGTTCCACTCGACCACGGTGAACCCGTCGCGGCTGACGGTCGGGCGTGCAGGGCTCTACCTCGTCGGCGGGCACCTGGAGTGGACCGCGAACGCGACGAATCAGCGGGGCATCTACATCCTGCTGAACGGGACGACGTACCTCGGGTACGTGATCGTGCCAGGCGACCGGGGCCAGCGAGACGACGCTGAACGTCGTCACCACGCATGCGATGCAGGCCGGGGACTACGTCGAGCTGCGGGGCTACCAGAACAGCGGCGGCTCGCTCAACGTGTCCGGCAACCAGCCCTACGGCGCGTCGTTCTGGATCGCGCTGCTCGGCGACTACCCAGCGAGCTGATGGTCGTTCCGACCGAGGCTAGAGTCGTGGCGTGCGCGAGCTCCGGTGCGAGGTCTGCGGCAGAGGCGACGGCGAGCTCAAGGAGCCCGTCCTCGCGTACCGCGGCTGGGAGGACGACTCTCGCCCGTCGTCGTGCTGCTGTGCCGTGGGTGCGCCGAGCGGGACGGGCTGCGGGTGCCGCCGGCGCGCCAGTGAGAGACCACGGCCCCGGCTGGCATGCCCGGGGCCGTCTGCCTGTCGGTGTTGTCCTGGGCTAGTCGGCGCTGGCGTCCTGCTGCCGCATGCAGTGTCCATCAGGTCGTCGTCCATCTCACGGACGACAACCTCGAGCGAGCGAGCCTGCGCGATACGGTCGAGGCCCGGCGTGCGGGGGTACGCGAGGCCGCCCAGACGGGAGTACCATACGTGCCCACCACGACGGAGGCCATGCCGATGACCGAAACCGAGGGACACCCGCCGACGCCGCCGATCGGCGCGCCCGTGGTCGAAGGACCCCCTCCCGGGCCAGGCGCCTACTGCAATTTCGCGAACATCAAGTATTCAGGCTGGGACTTTGCGTTCGACTTTGCTCAACAAGACACTGTGTTCGAAGAGGGATCGAGCATCCCGAAGATCGTCGTCTTTCCAATCGGCCGGATCATGATGTCGCCTCGCCATGCGAGACCTTTCTCAGCCTTGTGCGTGACGCCGTCGAAGGATTGGCGCGAGCAGACGCTGGATCTTACGCCCGGAATGAAGCCATGAAGACCGCAGGGACTGCTACATACGCCCATTCAGGTGGACACACTGGCGTCCATAAGCGGCATCTGAGAATCGTGGAGTACCAGGAAGGCGCTAGAGAGCCGACAGCCTTCAAGGATAAGAGATACTACGAGTTGGTCGACTTCTCCATGCCCCTCGATCAAATGGACACATCAAGAGATGATCTTCGGTGAATACAAGGCTCCCACCGTTCCGGTCACGCTGCAAAGCGATCTGCCGAAACTTGCTTTTATTCTCGAATATCAAGCACGATCCGACGACCTCCTACCCCATGGCTGTGCCGCCAGCCGCTTTGACTCTGACACCTGGGGCTCTCGAAGACGTCTTCTACGGTCTTGTTGATGAATGGCGGACAGAGACGGAGTGGCTACCGACATTCAGTCAGCGGGTGATTCATCCTGCCTATCAGAGGATAATCAGTCTCGGCCCGAGCGCTGTCCCCTATTTGCTCCGTGAGTTGGTCGAAGATCCGGATTACTGGTTTTGGGCTCTATCCGCCATCACGCGAGTCGATCCGGACCCAGCCGCGGGCGAGGATACACTGCTCGGGGCCGCTGCGAAATGGATCGCTTGGGGACGCGAGCAGGGACTGATCGATTGAGACAAAGAAGACCGAAGTACTCTGAGGACGATCTCCTTGCTACCTTCGGGCGACTCAAGGCCGATGGCGCCTATCGCATTTCGAGGCTGCTTGACGCGGGTCTACAATTGCTTTGCATGGGCCGCGGGGGAGGATCACCGAAGGTGGGATCCCTGCCCGACGCTAACGAAGCTACCTCCCGGGTTTTATTGGCCACCCGGTGTTCCCGCGCTTCACTCGTCGAGAAGCTACATACTCGCTTACGAGTCCATCGGGTTCGGGTGTGCGAGGACGGGAACCTCGAGGAAGACTTCGAGAAGATCGCGATCTACCTTGACCCGAACGGCGAACCGATGCACGCCGCTCGACAACTTCCGTCTGGGATCTGGACTAGCAAGATGGGAGAGGCGTTCGATATTGAACACGGCGACCTGGAATCGGTCGCGTCGCCCCTTATGGGCGAGCCGAGCATCTTCATGCGCCGCTACGTGCAAGCCGCGGATGGCTGCCCCGCTGCTACCTAATCTCTACCTGGAGTCCTGGTTCACGCCTGACGCTGCTCCTCGCCGGCTCTGGCGATTGCGTCGGCGAGTCCGCGCCAGCTGATTGCGCCGGCTCCTGGGCTTTCAGGAACGCGACCGATCGAGCGGACGCCAGCCTGCCGAATGAGGCCGGCGGGCACGACGTGGAATTGCCAGTGGTCGAGGTTGAGCGCGTCGTAGCTATCGGGGTCTTGCGAGTGTGGATGGCGAAGACGAAGACGTCGGCGCGGATGCTGCGTCCCGGGGCGTAGGTGCCGTCGTCGTTGGCTTCTGCGCCAGTGAGCCGGTCGAATCGGATCGGGGAGAGCGCTTTCTGGCGCCAACTCTGGAGGTAGCCGGATGCCTTGACCTCAACGCGGATGCCGGTTGGGGTGAGGACGTCGAAGTTGTCCCAGGCGCTGCGGATCGGGCGGTGGTCTCCGACGGCTCGGGCGACGAGGTACTCAGCGAGGAGTCCGCGGGTGACGTTTTCGCGCAGGTCGCTGAAGGCCCACTGCCAGAAGTCGATGACGGTCATACCAGTTTCGCCGAGTTGTTCGTCGCCAGTAAGCCGTACGGCTGGAGTAGGCTCGAACGGCGGCCCTACGGTGGATGACCGGCGAGGTTGTTCGCCAGCGTCGAGGCTGAGCGGTTGTGGCGGGCGGTGACGGGGCTGCAGCTGACTGGGTTTCCAGTAGATGGTCAGGGCGGTTGCCCAACCGATGTCTTCGCGCGACTGGCGAATCAGCACGAGTTGGCGGATGCGGTCGTCGCCGGGGTGCCGCGGGCGGGAGCCTTCGCCGAGGATGCCGCCGAGCGCGTCGATCGTTGGCTTCCACAGGCTGACCCAGTTCCGGGCGGGCGAGGCGGTGAACACGATTGCGAGGTCGATCGGCTCGTTGGTGGCGGCCGTCTCGTGGTCGCCGAGCGCGGCGGCGATCTGTTCCTTCCACGCGGGCTTGGTTGACGACGCGGTCAGATCGATCTGGATCTGCGCTGCGTCCGCCGGGTCGAAGGCGAGGGCGTCGGCGGGCGCGAGCGTGAGGCTGGCGGGTTCGTCCGTGCGGCCGCGGGTGGCCCAGACGATGCTGAACTGGTTGCCGCCGCCGAGTGCCTTGACGACGGGGGTGAGGAAGTTGTCGAGGTCGCAGCCTGCTTCGATGTCGGGTCGTCCGCCGGCGTGGAGGCCGAGCGCGAGTGGGGGAGCGAGGTCGTGGAGTGCCGAGGCGGTGAGCTCTCGCAGCTTCTCCTGGTAGGTGGTGAGGCGCTGCTGAGCGGGATGGTCTGACCGTTCCCAGCTTTCCAGGAGGGGCGGGAACGGGAGCGAAATTGTCACGGCCGCCGGCTGGTGCCACACGAGCTGCTGAAGCCGCATCGGCTATCCCCGGCGCGAGGGCGTGGCCACGTGTCGCTACGCCGGGCTCTCGCTGGGCCCGGTGGCTTCGCCGATTTCGCGTTCGTGAGAGATGAAAGGGGGTGGCTCGGCTTGGGGTGTCTCGGGGACGCTTTCGGGCTGGTCGGGCAGCTTCGGGGCGCGTGGGTGCCAGGCCTTGAGGTTCTGGACGATCTCGCCGTAGAAGTCGACGGTCTGGCGCTTGGTGTCACCGGCGAACGAGCCGGCGCCCTTGCCCGCCTTGAGGCCCATCTTGCGGGTGAGCGTGAGCGTGAACGCGCGCGGCTCCCGCTTCGGGTCGACGCTGCTGAGCAGCCGCTGTGGGTACGGGGCGGCGTCCTTGAGCAGCGCGACGGCACTGTCGCGCGCGCCCGCGAAAGCGGTTTCGATCCGCAGGTCGGGCGGGGCGTCTTGGAGTTGGCGTAGGAGCCAGTTCACGCGCGCGCTGGGCCGGCCGTCCTTGGGGGCGTCGAAGGTCACGCTCGTGGAGACCTGCTGGGCGCGGAGGTTGGCGACGATGGCGAGGCTGCCGATCGCGTCTGGGACCCGGAGGGCACCGGCGAGGGTGCCCGGGTCTGCGAGGGCCTGGGTGAGGCCGGCGAGGCGAGTTTCGAGGTCTTGGCCGCGCGGCCGGACTGTGGCGACGTCGCGGCCTAGGTCTTGGGAGAGGCCGAGCGCGAGGTAGTCGAGGAACTGCTCCCAGCGGGCAGCGACGGCGCGGGTCTCGCGTGCTGCTTGCTGGATCGTTCCTTGGCGGGCTGCGTCGCGCACGTTGACCCAGGCATCGCCCATGCCTTCGAAGCCGCTTGCCCCGGAGTTGTCGTGGTCGAGGTAGGCGATTAGTTCGCCGAGGATCCACGCTTGGTCGGGGTCGGAGACGCCGCGGTGGCGGTGTTGGAGGACGGCCTCGGTGATAATCCGCCACCATGAGAGGTGGTGGAGGTCTACGCGTTTGGTCTTACGGCGGTCGATGGTGTAGGGCACGTCGCCCGAGGTGGCGGTGATCTGGTTGGAGATCGTGATGACCGTGTTGAAGCCGTGGTCGCGCGCCATCTCCAGGTAGCGGGATACCTGCTCGCCACCCAACTCGGCGACGCCGGTCTTGACCTCGACTAGGGCGCGCCATACGGTCTTGCCGCGCTCGACCACGACGGCGCCGTCGGGGATGGAGAGCTTGCCCTCAGCGTCCTTCAGTTGGATCTCGGTGAAGGTGGAGATGCGGCCCTTCGGGGCGCCGAGATCATCGATCAGCGCGTGCCCGAACTCCGGCACCGCACGGATCACGGCGAGGAGAGCAGAGGTCGCTCGTCGCTCCTGCTCCTCTTGGCCGCGGATCCCCGCAACCGGGATCAGCCTCGCCGGATGCCACCGATCCTCACCAGCAGTCGCCTTCACGCTCGTCCTCCCTCGAAGCTGCAAGATCGCGGCCCACTCCCAGAGGGGCGTGGATCGAATGAAGCCATCCTGATTCGACGTGAACCGTCATGTCAAGGTGCGCGGTATGCGACTGCCGCAGCTCCTACAGGTCAGCCGGGTGGTGTGCGCTTGGCCAGTCGGCCGCGCCCTCGTATGCTCTTGCCAACTGGGATGCCGTGGGCGACTCCGCGATACCGGCTGCTGATCGAGGCCAAGGCGAACTGAGGATCTGTCCCTCGACATTCGTCACGCACTTGCCGCCCATAGGCTGAGCGCGATCCCGACCAGCACGCCGATCCAGGCGACAGCGAATGCCCGCGCGAGGCGTCCATGGCGGCCTCGTCGCCCGAGCGAGACGCAGGTCAGGCCCGCAACGAGAAGCGCGAACAGCCAACCGACGACTAGGAGGCTGCACGCCTGATCGCTGTACGTCCAGACGTCGAACCAGCCGGCGGTCGCTGGTTGGGGAGAATTCAGCTCGTCGTTCGCGATCAGCACGGTCAACTTAGCGCGAGGGCAAGGCGCCGTCTACCAGCAACCATCGACGCCACGACCATGACTAGCTCAACGAGCCAGCTTGGCTCCCGTCAATGCCGGCCATCACCTCCGCTCCTCCGGGTCTCCAGCAGATTGGCGCGACGTTCACTGCGGTCTGTTCCGACCATCGGCTAGGCGCCTGTCTCGGCCGCTCCCCGGAAGGGGCACATCACCTGCCTTCACGGCCACGCTGTTGGTATATGATCGATCTTGCGACGCGTCGCTAGATGCTCGCGTTTACGAGTCGAGGATCGAGGTGCTGTTGCGGCTCTCCCGGCTTTTTCTAAGCCGTGTCCTAGTTGCAGGGTTCGCGGTCATCGCCGGAGGGGTCTTGGCCGGCTGCGGATCCGCTCCCAACGAGCGGTCGCCGGGTGGGGTCGATGTCCAGCCCTCGGCTGTCACAGAACAACGGACAGCAAGCCCGGCACCCGCGCGAGTGGATCTCAGGGGATCGGGTTGCGACGAGTTCTATGAGTGGCGCGATGCGCAAGATGCACTCGACTTTGATTCCTCTCTGGAGGAACTGGACGAGGATCTTGATGGGATTGCATGCAACGAGCTAGCTGAAGCGGAGTATCAGGAGGCATGGGGCCCAGCCTATGTCGAAGCATGCGATTCGGTCTTCGCAGATTCTCCGGACGGGTTCCTCTACTCAAGCGGAGCGGAGTATCAGCAGATCGAATGCGAGGGCACCGATCCTGGCTCACCGGGATGGGATGGCGATACGTTCGACGAGCCTGCCGAGAGCGCCGCGCGGGACGCTTGGCAGACCGCCTGCGAGGAGTTCTTCGTGACTTACGTCGGAGATGACCTCTACTGGGGCGACGATGAGGTGATCGTGACCCAGTCGGACTGTGAGAACAATAGTCCCTACTACTAGGTTGTCAACAGCGGATGATCCGACACGTGGGAAGGCCGTCGGTCGGAGAGTTGCGCCAGTATCCGCGCACGTATGTCCCGTCTCGTCGGAAGTAGGGCCGGACGTATTGATTTCTTGGGAATCCCGCCTCGTTGAGTTCTCCGAAGCCTGCCGCCGAGTAGTCGGGCGTCAAGGCATCTGATCCGGCTGATGCCCAGTACCGAGAGGACAGGTCGTTGCTGAAGTCCGGATCGAGCGCCTCGTAGCCGGTCGTCCTGACTGTCGTTGCGTCGGGCCGTAGCAATCCGTTCGCGGCTGTGAAGCATCGACCGGGAATCGTGCGCCCGGGGATAGTTCGTGCTGGGATGTCGATGCCCGGCAACCGTCTCGCTGGGTAATGTTGGGCTGGGTACGTCGTCGGCGGGTAGTAGTGGCCGCCGATCTCCATCCCGGGGATCGTGGTCTCGGGAATGTCTACGGCCGGGAGGACGGTTGCGGGCGTGTGGACGGCGTCCAGTCGGATCTCGGCGATCCGGATGGCAGGCCAGCACACCTTTCGCTCGGTCCGGTTCGTCTTCGCGCGCGTCGGTTGGGTCGGCTTCGGTTGGGGCGAGCGGTGGCTGCAGCCGAGTGGGGTTTGGGATGCTGGGGGCGGGCCTTACGCTTCGGTCTCTTCGTTGCTTTGCGACGTGGAGTCTTGGTGCTCGCCGAGTCGGCTCGCGAGCCTGCCCGGGCTCCTGTCCCATGCTCGGACGTCGGTCCTGATGGTCGTCTAGGCGAAGGAGGAGGCATAGTTGGGCGGGATTGCGGGTCGGCCGGAGCCGCCCTCGCCGCCGACGGCGAGGGCTTGGGCGGGAGTTCTCAGTAGCCCCACCACACGCCGTGAGAGCGAATGCGAAGAGGCCCGCGGCGAGTACTGCTACGACTCGTACTCGAGACAGGTGAGTCGAGATTGGAACGGACTTCACGGCCGACCGCCTTCCGTACTACTCGCACAAACGGCGGTGTGATGTCGCACCTTCGGGCGTCCGGCCATACCCATCAGCCCGTCCGGGTGTCGAAGCTCTTGAGTTAGCGAGTGAACCGGATCGTCCGGTAGCCGTCGGCGATGACCGAGAGCAGGTAGTGGCCCTCAGGCATGGTGTTGATGAGGGTCTGGCCGCTGAACCGACCGATCTCGTTGAAGAGGAGTTCACTGCCACTGGTGTCGCCGTAGCCGATGAGTTCGACGATGAAGTTTGAGGATCCGGCCCGGTGTGTCGCGCTGACGATCGGCTGAAGGTCAGTCAGTGTGCGAACCGGGACGACGCGGGATCCCTTGCCGGCCACTCGACCCGGGAGGAGGCGCGATGTCCGGTTGTTCGGGGCGGGTTGGTTGAACGTGATCGTCCAGGCGCCGTCCGCGTCGATCTTTAGGCGGTAGCGGCCTCGGGAGGCATAGGCCCATGCAACCTGACCTGCCCAGCGTCCGATTTCGTTCACGAGCAGCTCCGAACCAGACCCGTTGCGCGAGACGAGCTCGAGGATGAAGTTCGAGGTGCCAGCGTGGCGAGCACCGACGACCAGCGGGGTGTCCTTCGTGAGCGTGACGTTGACGACCTTCGAGCCAGTGCCTTTCAGCGTCCGCACCTTGGCATGTGCGGGCGCAATCAGCAGGAGCGCGGCAGCCCCACTGCGAGAACGAGCCCAAGCCGCCGCATGTCGTTCGCCTCCTTCTCCCCCGAATTCCTCGTCGGATGAAGCCGGCCACTCAACGACTCGGCCACACCTAAGGCATCACGACGGTTTCTGTGTCAAGATCGCGGCGCTGCCATCCACACAGAGGTGACCGTACTCGCCCCAACACTGCATCCATGGCGCTGCCTCGGGCTCCGGCAGCGTGGTGGCTTGCTGAGTCGTCCACGCTCTTTGCGGCGTTGGTGGTGTGCATGGTGGCGGCCTTCGGGCTGCTGGGGTTCCCGGCGGGGTCGGGGGCCGCTTGAGGCCCGGGCCGGCGCGGGTTGGGATCGAGGCGATTTGCGGCCGGTGATGGCCGGTGTCGGTTGGTCGGGTGGTGGTCTTCTATGCGGCGAGCAAGGGTCGGCTGCGGCTGGTGGCCGTGGATCCGGCTTCGGGTTCGACGGTGTGGTCTCGGGCGGCGTCGACGAGCCTGAATGCGCAGGGTGAGCCGCCGGTGCTTGTCGTGGCGGGGACATCGGTGCTGTATCTGGCTTGAGCTGGCGACGAGCCTGAGGCGAGGTTGGAGGCGCTCGAGGCGGCGACGGGGAGGCGGATGTGGCGTAGTGGGGTCGGCGCTTTCGTCGGGTGGCCGTCGATCTGTCCGGCCGCCGGGACTCGCGTCTGCGTGACGACCTTCGATGCCTTCCGCACGCAGTATCGGAGCTACTCGCTGACGACGGGCGGCCTGTTCGCGAGCGTCAGCTTGCCGGGTGCCAGTCCGCGTGAGGTTGGCGATGGTCTGTTCGACTCCGACACGCGCGATCCGGAGACGCTGGTGGGGGTTGACGAGGCACGGCGGGCGGTGGCGTGGAGAACCGGGCTTCAGCAGCTGTTCCCGCTCGACGGGGTCTCGACTGACTGGGGTTGGACGTTCGATCGATTCGAGCAGGCGGGTCTGTACGTCGGCAGCCCCGGCTGGGGGCCGATCGAGCAGACGTCGACTGCGCTTACGCTCGATCTGTCCCGTTCGATGGTCGCGGGCTTCCGGATCCGTGACGGTGGGGTCGTATGGCGTGATCGGGGCAGCGGCTACGCGTGCGCGTATCTCCCGTGCCCGTCCTCCGAGCGTCCCGGCGTCAGTCGCCAGGGCTCGTCGCCGCCGACCGTCGCGCTCCGGACCCGCGGCCGCCTGGTCATCGACGCGGACGAGGTCGCGAAGGCGCCCGCTCTCTCGAATGACGCGACCGCAGTGATCGAGGGCTTCGACCCCGTAACGGGCCGAACCGTCTGGTCGTTCGACGCGGGCAGGAACGTAGGCTTGCTCACCCTGCGGCGGATCCCTGCCCAGGTCGGTGCAACCCGTCTCGCGCTCCCGTCAGCGAATCGGGTCGTGAGCCTCGACCTGCGCACCGGCACGCGGCGGCCGATCGAGTCGAGCTCCCGGGGTTGGTGCCGGCGGTTCATCTTCTACAAGCTCGCGGAGTCGTCCAGCTCGCCAGGCAGCCCACTCGTGGACTACGTCGGACAGGCGGCGCTCGAGCCCTGCGACGCGGCAGGCCACGCCCGCCCGCGCCCGGGACGGGTGCCGTCCTTCCTCGGCAAGCTCGCCGCACGTGCCGGTGACCTCGTCATCTGGGCCGACCGAGGCGGCCTCCACGCCGCACCCGTTCGCTAGCGGGCCGACCTACCCCGTGATGCTGGCCTGTACCGCCCCGTATCCACCCCCGGGGCCGACCCGCTGGGTCTTCCGGGCACGGCCCTCCTCGGTTGTGGGCGGCACGCACTTGCCCAGGACGGCCTCGTTAAGCTGCGCGGGCGTTCCAGCTCAGCTGTGAAGTCTGCAGTCGTCCGGACGGCGATCGGGCTCAGCCGATCCTCGCGTACCGCGGCTGGGAGGACGACGACTCGCCCGTCGTCGTGCTGCTGTGCCGTGGGTGCGCCGAGCGGGACGGGCTGCGGGTGCCGCCGGCGCGCCAGTGACCGGCTAGTGCGCAGGGATGGTGGGCCTGGGCTGCCTGCCCGGGTCGCTGTCCTTCGCGTCGTCCTAGTGCCGATGACGGAGGACGGCGGTGCGCGGCGTCGCGCGGCCTGGCTGGTTCGTCCGCCCGCCGAGCCGTTCTGGGCGGGCCACAATCGACCGGGCACCGCCTACGTGATCGCCCTGCGTGATCGTCCCCGAGCACCAGAACCCCGGCGCCGCCGACGGGTAGGCCCACTGGCGCCTCCAACTCGGCGGCACCCTCCAACGGTCAAGCACCACCCACGTGTGCCTCCTCGATCGACGACACCCACATGAGCCCGGCCGCCCCACACCTACTCGTAGGCGGCGCTCGCGGCAGTAAAGAATCCCGGCGGCCCGGCGCATCGTTGCTCAAGGGATACCGACCGGTACGCGGGGAGGTTCCGATGCTCAGGACGATGCTCGTCGTGCTTGCGTACAGCGCGACCGTCATCTACACGCTCGACTAGGCCACTGGCTGGAAGGAGATGTCCATGCGCTCCGGGATCGTCGTGATCGCCGCTCTGGCGTCGGTCTCGCTCGCGCTCCCCGGCTCGATACTCGCCGGCACGGCCTTGGAGCCCCCGAAGGACACCTGCTGGACTCGCGTCGTCAACGACTGGACCAAGGACAGGAAGGTCGCCGCCACGTACCGCATCCGCTGCTACACGGAGGCGATCAAGAACGGGCCGGCCGACCTGCTGACGTTCAGCACGTTCGAGGAGGACGTGCTCAAGGCCCGCAAGCGCGCGATGCGCACGTGCGTCGAGCGGCTCGGCAGCGTGGCCGCCTGCGGCCCCGAGGGGAACGCCCGCACCTCGCCCGACTACCAGTGCTGGACGCGGGTCATAGACGACTGGGCGAAGGACAGGCACGTCCGGCCGACCCACAAGGTGCGCTGCTACAGCGACGCCCTCCGCTACCTTCCCGCCGACCTGCGCAGGTTCACGGACGTCGTCCCCGAGATCAAGCGCGCGAGGGAGACGGCGATCGGTCGCTGCGAACGCGCACGCGGCGCAGGCTCGGACGCCTGCCGGCCCTAAATCCCCGTCGTGGGCCCGGTCGCACTCGTCGGCAGGTCGATCGGAGTCGCCGTCGTCTGCCTTGCTGGAGCGGCCGGTGCGGCTTCCTGCGCCGGAGCGGAGGGACGTGGCGACGTTGGGGCTGCGTGCTCGCAGGCGGCGACCGCCCCGGTCGAGGCGGCGAGCCTGATCGAGGCGATGCGGCGGGCCGGTGTCGAGGTCGTGCCGCGGGATAGGACGCCGATATGCAGCGCGGTTGGGGTGGCCTGGTTCCTCAGCAATGTTCCACTCGACGATCTCGCGAGCGTCGATCCCGACGAAGAGGCTCTCGTCTTCTGCGCGCTGCGCACGGAGCCGCTCTATCCAGGTAACGACGTCCGGCGAACGGACGTTGAGGGCCGCTCGTCGTTCTTCGTGGCGAACGTCGAATGCACGCTCTATCCGAGCCGCCCCGACCGGGCAGCCGAGGAGATCTCTCGCGTGGAGGCGGCCATGGCGGAGATCTCGGGGAGTCTGGGCTCCCGCTGAGAGCACGTTGCCCGCGCCCGCCAGGTACCTGCTGGGGGAGCCGCGACGAATGCGGAGCCTACAGGCGCTCCGGGACAGACGTGAAACACGACAGCGTCGACTCCAGCAACGACGGAATCCTCGCCCGCTCCCGCCGGTCGTGTCAAGCCGATCTCAACCGACAACCGGCGACCACCGTGCTTGGCGCCTCTCCCTAGGCGTGGGCGGGCGGAGCTACTCGGTGCCCTTGGGCTTGCGGCCGCGGCGGGCGACCTTGACGCCCTTCTTCGCCAACTCCTCGGCCTCTTCGGCCGTCGCATCGATCTCGAAGATGCCGCGACGCGCGTCCTCGAACGTGATGCGGATCTTGGCGGCCTTGCCGTCCGGGATCTCCTGGCCGGAGATGTCCGAGACGAAGATGGTCTTGCGGGCCATGCGCCCTCCCTGCTGGGGGTTGTTAGTGGCCCTGCCCGGCCAATGTGTGAGAGCGCTCAGCGTAGCGCCCGTCAGGCCGGTGGCCTGTGAGTTCGGGCACGGTCACTGGGTTGGGAACGTGCTTAGCGCTCGTAGATATAGACGTACTCGCTTCGATATTCGAGTTGCGCCTTGAGCGCCTCCGTGAGTTTCAGGCTGGATCCCTTGCGGGTTGGCTCTTCGCGGAACGGTTCCGAGCCTAGTTGGAGGGCTTCGTACGCCGTGTGGAGGGCTTCGATGCGCGTGTCGCCGTCTACGGCCCAGGTTCGGCCGAGATGCCGGAAGCGTCCGAAGCCTCCCCACGGAGAGTCGGTGTCAGCGCCCGGCGGGAGACCATCGAGTCGCAACTGGGTCGGGCTCTTGTCGCGAATCGGACGTACGACGTTGTCGTAGTACTCGGCGTAGGAGTTGAAGACTTCGTTCCGCGGCGACATCGGCATATTGAGGAGCCTACTCGGCATCTGGTGCCGCGGCCATGGGCATCTCGGGCCGATGGCTTGCTTGATCTGATCATCGGTCCGTCGTACGATCCGGCTCCCGACGTTGGTAGCGACGGGCGTGGTACGGGAGGTGCGGCGGTGCATTGCGGCAGTTCCGGCCAGCAGGCGGGTGTGCAGGGCGTTCGGTTCTGTCCGCGCTGTGGCCGAGCGATCGATCGGGTCGACGCCGGCCGGCCGAGGCTGTGATCGCACTGGCTTTGGCCGCGGTGCGCGGTCTCGGACCGTCTTGCGGACGAGCCGACGAGACCACCGTGTAGGCCTACCTTGGGCAGGAGGTACACGATGAAGCCGGGATGGGCGACAGCGGTGGCTCTGGGGGCCGCGCTCGTCTTCGCGTCGGCCGCCGGCGCCGCCGGCTTCACGTTCCGCGGGACGGTCGTGCACGTGGCGGACGGCGACACGATCACCGTTGACCTCCTGAACGGCACGAGGGAGCGGGTGCGTCTACTCGCGATCGACGCGCCGGAGCGAGGCGACTGCTTCTCGCAGAAGGCCCGCTCACGGGTACGGAAGATCGCAAGCGGCGAGGTCGTGACGTTGAAGGGGGACCCGACGCAGGACCGGGTCGACCGATATGGGCGCTTGCTTGCGTACGTCTGGCTCCCCGGCGGCCGTGACCTCGGTTACCAACTCGTGAAGGACGGGTTCGCGACGTCCTACGTGTTCGAGCGGCCAGCGCGCAGGCACCCGATCTACGCGAAGGCCGAACGGGAGGCGCGCGCCGCGGGGCGCGGCCTATGGGGCGCTTGCACTCGCAGCGGCCCATCCCCGGCCGCGCCGCCACCTGCTCCGCCGGCCGCTCCGCCGCCAGCTTCGGGGTGCCATCCGAGCTACCGCCCGTGCGTGCCCGACGTCCCGTACGACCTGGACTGCGCGGACATCGGCTTCACGGTGCGAGTCGTCGGCTACGACGAGTACCGACTCGACGGGGACGGCGACGGGTACGGGTGCGAGTGACGCCGCTCCGAGGCCACAGCCGCTGAGGTAGCTAACTGCGTCCGGGCTGGGAGGAGGCTGGGCCATGAGCGTATGGGAGCCGAGGGAGCGGCAGAAGTTCCTCAAGGCGGTTGGGTCGAGTGATGACCCGATGGCGGCTGACTGGATGGATTCGGCGCCGCAGGAGATGAGCGTCATCCACTTCGCGAGGCAGCCGGCGAGCGTCCGGGTCGACGACTACCTCGTCTACTACGCGGCAGGCTGGGGGAAGCTGATCGGCGTCGTGCGGGTCTTCGCTAAGCCGGCCTTCGATGCTCAGCTCGGCCGCTGGCCGTACGTCGCCCCGATCCGGCCACTGCTGATGATCCGTGACTTCTCGCGCGCGCCCGCTGTTGACGTGTTGAACGTCGCGGGAGGACGCGACTTCCGGCGAACGGTCATGCAGATGGACTATGCGCTTCTTGAGGATGCCGAGTACGAGCGGGCCGCCTTGGCGTTGCGGGGTAGCGTCGACGTCTCCCGCGGGGACTTCCTTGAAGGCGGCTTGGTGCCTGGGGCTCCGTAGCGCGTGATCCGAGGTGTGCGGCCTCGGTGGTGGCGTGCTTGTCCATGCGGCCGGCGTGCTTCGGATAGCCCACGTCGGCCGTTTCGGCACGCCGGATGACGACCGTCGCCAGGGCCATGCCGAGCCGCGGACCGCGCGGCTAGCCATGCGATGTCGTACTCGGCGTCTCGGCGAATTGGCGATCCTGCTGTGAGCGGCGCACCTGCTCGATGAACGTCAGGAGCTCCATGCCGACCTCGGTGTTGTGCTTGTCGACGGTGGAGTTCAGATTGATGGCCTGGATGATCCACCAGATGAGCGCCGGAATCCCGATCAGGGCGCTCAGGAGGTAGAGCGCCCACGTTCCCCACTTGCCCATGTAGGCGTAGAACAGACCGGGAAGCCAGCAGATCCAGGCGAGCCACTTGCGCTTTCGCCGCCGCTCGAACGAGTCGAGCCACTCGAGCTGCAGTTCCATCGGCAGCGCCTTCACCCCGTTCGAGACCATGTAGCCGAGGTCACGCAGGTGAGCTACGAGCCGGTCTTCCGGAGGCTTCTTCGCCATGGCTGGTCGTCTCCAGTCCCCCCCGCCGCGGTTTGGGGCGAACGGATGGGTTCACCCAAGAGTGAAGATGCCGCAACCTTGGTGGAATCTTTATCCGCAGGACGCAGTCCGTCCGACTCGGCGTGGCCTCGACTTCCGACGGCGTGTTCGTTTTGCGTGCCGCACTCCCGGGCCGCCGCCTCCCAAACTGGCACCGCACTCGGTCCCCCGATCGATAGAGGGGGGGCCTGCTGGGCTCGTGATCTAGCGGGGCGGTAGAGCCTGAATTCTGGTCTGCGCCGCGCTCGGCTGGTGCGTGGCGTCCCCTGGGAAGCGAGCCGCGACGGTGTACTTCCCCGCCCGCTTGACGGATGTGGTGAAGCTGAACGTGCCCTCGGGGGAGATTGGCACTGCAACGGTCTTGGGCGGCGTGCCGGATCGCGTCAGTCGGAGCTCGATGTTCTGGCCTGCCACTCCGGCGACCTTCCCTGTGATCTGGAATCGCTTGCCCGTTGCGACCAGTCTCGGTGCCACGACAACGGTCTTGGTCAGGTGCTCGACATTCGCAACGATCGAGTAGCTGATGTGGGCGCTGGTCGGGCCGCAGCTCGTGCAGTAGTCGTACAGCTCGAGCTTCCACAGGCCCTCGGACGTAAGGACGGTGACCAGCTGGCCCTTCGCGTTCGTTTGCCTGGATGAAGCGCATCCGCCTGTATAGGGCGGGTGTGTCCGGCACGGTGAAGTCGGTCACGTCGGGCGTAAGCGAGGCAGGTCGAGACTCCGCGCCCGTCGTTCGACTCGATGTCGAGCGTGACGCGGTCTCCGTGCAGGCCATCGAAGGAGTAGAACTCCTTGTAGATGTAGGTGCTCAGGCCGCTGGCGCCTGGGTTCGGCGGCAGGGCGCCTCCACCGATGACGGGCACGCCGATCGGTAGTGGAACTGCCTCGGCGATCGTCGGCCCACCGTTCGCGAACGCACCTGGTGCGATTGCAAGGATGGCGCCCACAACAGCCCCTGCTATTGCCCAACTCGTCCGCAGATGCATCTGGTCTCCTGGTCGATGGCCGAGATCCTCTCTTACCGGTGTGGGCGCGATTGTAGAGGCGTCTGGAGTCATGATCTGCGCAGACGAGAAGTCATGGTGGGGACGGAGAGGAGCAGTTGACCGCCTAGCTGTAGTTCCCAGGCAGGTTGTTGACGGTTTGAGTCGTCGTTGAGCCCTCCTAGGGTGCGGGCTGTCGAAGGCAACGCATCCAGGAGGGCTCGTCGTGCATCTTCATGGAAGTGCGGTGTTGACGGTGCGTCAGCGCCGTCGGCTTGTTGATCTGGTGGCTGCGGGTGTGTCGGTGACGCGGGCGTCGTTGCTGGTTGGGTGTTCGCGGCAGACGGGGTCGAAGTGGGTGGCCCGGGATCGACGTGGGGAGCCGCTGACGGATCGGTCGAGCCGGCCGCATCGGTCGCCGAGGCAGACCTCGTCGCTGCTTGAGTCTGCGATCTTGGCGGAGCGGGAGCGGTTGTTGGCGGGGCCGCATGTGATCGGCTGGGCCTTGGGAATCGCGGCTTCGACGGTGCATGCGGTGTTGCGTCGTCACGGCCGCTCGCGCCTGGCCGCTCGCACGCGGCCCGAGCAGGCGGTGCGCTACGAGCGTTCCCGGCCCGGTGAGCTGGTGCACGTTGACAGCAAGAAGCTCGGCCGGATCGTGCAACCCGGGCATCGCGTGACCGGCGACCGCTCCGGACGCGCGAAGGGCAAGGCGGGCTGGCAGTACCTGTTCGTCGCCGTCGACGACCACAGCCGCCTCGCGTTCGCCGCGATCCACCCGGACGAAACGGCGGCCAGCGCAACCCGGTTCCTCGACCAGCTCGTCAGCTTCTATGCCGAGCACGGGATCCGGGTCGAGCGGGTCTTGACCGACAACGGCGCCTGCTTCAAGACCGCCTGGGCGACCGCATGCGACGGGCACGCCATCCGGGCGAAGAAGACCAGGCCCTACCGGCCCCAGACCAACGGCAAAGCCGAACGGTTCATCCGCACGCTGCTCGAGCGCTGGGCCACCACGCACCTTTCTCCTACGCCATTGAGAGCGACCGCCACACAGCCCTCGCCCCAGCCCTCGACTCCTGCAATCGCTTCCCGTCCCCACCACCGCGCCCTCAACGGGCTCACCCCGCTCCAGCGCGTCAGCAACCTCCCCGGGACAAACACCTAGCCGCGACCCGGAACTACCGTTCCTGCGCTGGCGACAACTCAGTGAACCCGTCCGTCTCGACGGCCGCATGAGTCAGGCTGGATCGGATCGTCTAGAGTCCATTGCGTGTCCCTCCAGCTGCCGCTCGGATGATGGTGGGCCTACCGGCTTCTCGACTGCATCCCAGCGCGGGGTTCGTGCCGGCGAGGCGGGTTGCTTTGCGGAGCGGTGTCCGTGGCTGGCGAGGTGGCGACGTAGGGGGGTGTCCTCGGCCGTCGTGGCTGCGCGTGCATGAGCTCCTCGAAGGCGGCTTGGATGTCCTCGGTATCGAGGCCCAGATCCTTGGTCGATGCTGCCGGTGAAGCGTTCGTTCGATCGCGGGTGCGCCGATGTCCGTCTCGGTCCCGCCCGGGTCTGTGAGCAAGACGACGGAGGGCGGATCCTGCGAGCTCGATGAGACCGGCCAGGCTCGCTCCGGTCGACGACGCTGCTGGGATCCGGCCGGTCGAGGTCGACGGGCTCGCCGAGTCGGTGAACTCGATGAGGGTGGCGGAACCGGGGCTGTCGGCATCGCCTGGATCGTTGGTGCGGAGGCGGTGGATGAGGTGGTCGCGGTCGCCGACCGCTGTCGGCGTCGCCGTCTCCGTTTCGACCAGGCTCGTCTTGAACTGCACGCTTGAAGTCGATCGTCGGCTCCAGCTTCGGTCATGACGTCGCCATCGGTACGGTGCTTTGCCAGGCTCGCCTCGCCCGTCAGCGCCGCGCCTTGTCTCGTCGAGGGCAACTGCGGTTGAGCAGGATCGCCGTCGATGGAACGGATTCGCGAAGGTCGCGCTGACGGAGTACGGAGCCACTGCTTGTCCTCGAGGACGTCAGCGAAGCCCATCTTCTTCACCACGGCGAGGTCCGTGTAGACAGCGTTGCCGTGAGTCGTGGAAGGACGGTCGTCCCTCCTGCGCCGTCGCCGGCCTGTTCTGCGTCTGCTCGCTGGTCTCTGGCGGTGCTGGCGACGTGTACCGGATCTCTACGAGGCCGACGTCCACGTCGTTCCGATGCCGACCGGCCAGACGGCTCGTGCCGACCTGGACAGGTCAAGCCAGCGAGCGACGGTCTGGCGTTTGCCGCTCGATCTTGAACTCCCGAGGACCGGAAGGCTGCCGCCCGCAGCCGGCGCAGAGCACCACCAGAACCACCGAACGCTCGGACGGAAGCGGGCCGCAGACGTCACACGAACATGATGCGGTAGGGCCGGCTGGCTTTAACCCGTGACCCGGCGTCGAGGGGCTATCCTATGCGTTCTCTAATCTGCCAACAGCTGGCATGCCGGGACGCTGGAGGCAGGACAGGGTGCAGGACCTGCGACGCCAGGCGAACGGGATCCGCGAGCAGCAGCCACGCTGCTCGGCGCTCACGAGGGCCGGCGACCCCGGCCAGTCGTTCGCGCTCAGGGACACGCCCTACCGCCAGGCGCACGCCGGCACCGACATGGCGGCACTCGGGTCGAAGGGTTGGGCTGATGGCGGCGAGCAACCCGACGGTGCGTGAGCTTCTGCGCGCTGCGGCAGAAGCGAACTACGACGCGATCGAGGCATCCCTGCTCGAGGCACTCGGCTCGACGACCGTGCAGCACGTGACCTGCCCGAGCTGCAACCCGCCTCCGTCCCTGCCCCGGTGCCGGATGCTCGTGCTCGTGCTCGGCTGGTCGAGACGTGGGCGAATCAGGCGTATGGGGCGCCGACGCAGACGACGAGGATCGAGGACGAGAGGTCTGACCGCGACGATGGGGTCGACTGGGATCGGATGCGAGGCAAGCACCGCCGGCTACGGGCCGAGATCGAGGCCCGGAAGCGGATGCAGGCGGCCGGGCTCGCGTCCGAGCAGTCCGATCCCCGGTATGACTCGGTGAAGGCTGACGCGATCCGTGCGGCCGTCGCGCGCGAGCTCGAGGCCGCGCCGGACTGGATCGACTGACGAACCGAGGCGCCGGCTGCGTTCCTCGGCGCGGCCGAACGCTGCCGGGTCAGGTAGATGGGCGATGCACGCGGCCCCATGGCTCTAGTCGCGGTGGTAGGCCGCGGCCGCGACCAGGCCCTGGCGCCGCTTCGTCGGCGGTCGTGATCTCAAAGATCCAGTTCGACCCGCCCGGCAGCGACCGCTGGCAGTAACGCCAGCTTGAACAACGAGTGGGTCGAGCTGAGGAACACCGGCAGGAGCGCCGTCGCGCTCGAAGGGTGAACGCTCCGCGACCATCGACGCCCGTCACCTACATCTTCAGCTCGTTCACGCTCCGGCCACGAGCGACGGTGCGCCGTATTTTCAGCAGGGCGAACGCGACGGGGCGGCACGTCTGCTGGAACTTCGGTGTGCGTCTCTCTGGAACAACGACGGCGACACCGCGATCCTCAAGAACTCCAGGGGCAGGACCGTCGATACGTGCAGGTACACCGGCTCGGGCAGCTCCGTGGTCTGCGAAGCGAGACGTCGGGGCTCGTTCGCTAAGGAATCCTGGCCCTCACGCGTCACCGGTGGGGGCTGGTACCACGGCACTCGAGTAGGGGTGACTCAATGCAGCTCTGATCCGCCGGTCGGCATTCTGGTGGGCGACAGCCTGGTGGCCAGATTCGGCCAGTGGGACGGCGTGGAGAGTCTCGGGAACGCGTACCTCACCCCGCTCCGGATCGTTCGTCGGGTCGCTCGACCAGGGGACCGTGTCGCTCACGCGCCGCGACTGATCCATCATGGGCTGGTCGATCCAGTGGACCCAACGCCTGCGGGTGTGGCGAGGCGCCTGGGCTGGTACGTCTACGCGCTCCGTGACCCGAGGGACGGCGCGGTCTTCCTACGTGGGCAAGGGGAAGGCGATCAGGTACCAGCACACTCGGCATGCCCGCAAGGTGTGGGTGTTACCTCGCGAGCTCCGTTGGGTCAGATCAGCACGCGATTCACCAGGCCGGCCTTGAGGTGGGCGTCGAGATCCTTCGCCACCGGCTCGCCGATGAGGACGTCGCCTACGAGGTCGAGGCCTGTCATCGACGCGCTCGCGCTTCGGCGCCGCGTAGCAGATGAAGCCGGGGCATGGCAGCAACAGGCGGGGCTGGCATCCTCTCCGAAGAATGTTCACTCGTTGCGCAGCGCCACCGATCACGATCGATGAAGCTCACCGGGTGGCGTTGATTCGGATCGGCAAGGAAGTTCGCGGCGCTGACGCTGTCCGAGGACGACTTGTACGAGGCGACCCGCAAGTGGTGGGTCATGGCTCCATCGACCCGCCGACCCGAGTACGGCTTCGCCGTCTACCAAGGGGTAGTTCGAGCGATCTACAGGATCGAGGGTTGGGAGAGAGGGACGATGCGGGTCGCGGTGAGGTTTTCAGGCCCGCGTCACAGCGGACCTCAAGGCCAGCTATCTGTGGGGCAACGTCACCGATTACCTCCGTCGGGGGTCGCAAAATCCGATCGCGTATGTGAACTGCTAGCCGATCGCGCGCGAGCCGCGAGAGCGGCGCGAGCCGCGAGCGCAGGCCGCGGGCCAATGGCGGGGCTAGGATGGGGCTCCAGGCAGGCGGCAGCGGTGAGACGGGATCCGGAAGCGATGAAGCTTGGAGGTTCCGGTGGAGGAGTTACGCCCAACAGGCAGTGTTGGTGCGGATGCAGGGCGGGAACGTCAGCTGGGAAGAGCGTTCTTCGTGGCGGTCGACAAGATCGGGAGTCTGCGGTGATCAAGACCGTCTACAGGATCGATCCACCGGTCGCCGGTTCATCACGGCTTCGGGTAGGCGGCGAGGAACGCTCGAGACGAACTTGAGCGGTACCGGGTAGCGGCGGCCGATGCCTCTGATCCCAGAACGCACGTCGGGTTCGATGTACTCTGCCCGAACCTGCGATCGTGCCTCCCCGCTCGCACAACTCGAGAATCACTACGGGACCTCGCCAGTCGGACCACGTCGCCGGGAATCTCCTCAGGCGGCCTCCGCATCCTCGCGCCGGTCGTGCCACTCGGTGCACGCGACCCAGGACAGGTAGACGCCGAACACGAGCGGGACGGTACGCGGGCCACGGGGGCGTGTCGAGATGTCCGTAGCCGACGTGCCCCTAGGTGAGGCGGCCAAGGGCGTCGGCGAGATCCGGCTGGCCGCGTCGGGCGAAGAACGCCGCCAGCGCCTCGGCGACGAGCGCCCCGCGTGGGCCGGGTAGCGCGGCTAGCGCGCCGAGGACGAAGCTCGACTCGGGGACGGCGACGTCGGGGTTGGCGAGTTCCCAGCGTGCGTGCCAGCGCGTGCTCGCCCGGTCGTACAGCTTCGGATCCTCTCGGACGGCAACGACGAGCTTGAGGGCGTCGGGAAGGGTGAGCTCGCCGACCTCTTGGGCGGCCGTCCACGCCAAGAGGGGGTTGCCCTTCTCGAGGGCGCGCTGGAAGCGGCCGTAGGCGGAGCCCTGAGACGTCATGGGGAACGTATGTTCTCATAGACTGCGATGGACTGCGGGACGACGATGGCCCGGGCTGGCATGCCCCGGGCCGTCGTCGTTAGATGGCTGTCGCGGCTACGTGCCGGGCGCGCGGTAGTCGGGCGGGATGCCGCAGACCTGGCAGAACTCCGCCTCGGGCGAGCCGGACGCGTTCGTGACGCGGAACCACTCGTCCCGCTCTGGCGCGTCGGCCGGGATCTCGCGGCCACACGTGAAACACGTGAGCGTGTTGTACAAGGTCGGGTCGTGGCCGGGGTCGTGCTCTGCGGTCGCGCGAGCCCGCGCGACGGCCTCACGGTGTTCTGCCCGGAGTACAAGCACGCGGGCACGATCTTGCGGCGACTGGCAGTCGATGCAGAGGCGGGCGACGAGCCTGCCATCGTCCCCCTCGATGAAGAGCCACTCGCGCGCCTCGTCGCCGACGTCAGGTGCAGTCGCGCCGCGCTTGGTGCAGGTGTGCATGGTCATCGCTGGATCGTCACACTCGCGTCGGAAGGCATGCGCTCGGCCCCGGCGATCCGGTCGGCTATCGCCGCCAGTTCGCGGGCCTCGATCGGGTCGACCCGCTCGAACGTGCCGTCGGCGAGGCCGCCCTCGGGATGGGTGCCGTAGACGTGGGCGG
>JAWKJY010000010.1:0-130960 GCA_041393535.1 Thermoleophilia bacterium | reverse complement strand
CGACTTCCTGCCGCTCTTCCTGGCCGAGTCCCGGGAGCACCTCGCCGTGCTGGCGGCGTGCGCCGAGCGGCTCGAGCAGGCGCCGCGCGACCGCGACGCCGCGGCGCGGGCGGTGCGTGCGGCTCGCACGCTCGCCGGGATGGCCGACACGATGGGCTTCCCGCGCACGGCGTCGCTCTGCCGGGCCCTCGCGGGCGCCGTCGAGCCGCTGGTCGGCTCGCTCGGCCCCGACGCGGTCGAGGCCCTCGAGGCCTGCCGCGGCGCGGTCGCGGGCTCGCTCGAGGCGATCGGCTCGACCGGGCGCGAGCGGCTCCAGCCCGCGGCGCTGATCGCACGGCTCGCCGGGCTCATGCCCGCCGCCGAGCCGGCTGCCCAGGAGGCCGCCGCACCGCCGGCCGGCACTCCCGCGGAGCCGGGTGACGGCGTCGACGCCGCCGGGCGGGTCGTCCGGGCCCTGCTCGTCGAGGCGGGCGGCTCTCCGCTGGCGCTGCCGCTCGACCGCGTCCAGCGCGCGCTCAGCCTCGATCGCGAGACCGTCCGGTCGGTCGTCGGCGGCCGCGTCCTCGTCCTGCGCGACGAGTCGCTGCCCCTGCTCGACCTCGCCGGCGCCGTCGGACTCGCGCCGTCCGGGAGCGCCCGCCGCGCGGTCGTCGTCCAGGCCGACCGGCCCGTCGCGGTCGCGGTCGACCGCCTGCTCGGACAGCGCGACCTCGCCGCGACCCCGCTGCCGAGCCGCGGCCGGGGGGCGGCGCTGACCGACGCCGCCGTGCTCGAGGACGGCCGGATCGCCCTGCTCGTCGACTGCGACGCGCTCGCCCCCGGCGTGCGCTCCTCGACGACGACCCTCGTTCAGCCACCGGCGTCCCACGTGGACGCCGGAGCGCCGCCCCTCGAGCTCGCGGCCCTGGCGCACTGACACCGGAGACGAGAGGAGGCGAGATGGCACGGGTGCTGATCGTGGATGACGCGGCGTTCATGCGGAAGATGCTGGGCGACGTGCTGCAGAAGAACGGCCACGAGGTGGTCGGGGAGGCCGGGAATGGCGCCGAGGGCGTGCAGCGCTTCCAGGAGCTGCGGCCGGACCTGACGACGCTGGACATCACGATGCCGGAGCTGGATGGCCTCTCGGCGTTGAAGGAGATCATGTCGTTCGATCCGGCGGCGAAGGTCGTGATGTGCTCGGCGCTGGGCCAGGAGGCGAAGGTGCTGGAGGCGATCAAGGCGGGCGCGAAGGACTTCGTGGTGAAGCCCTTCCAGCCGGAGCGCGTGGCGGACGCCGTCTCGAAGGCGCTCGCGGCGTAGCGCTGCGGGCAGGGGCGGGAGGCCGAGCGGACGATGCGCCGCCGACCGGCTGCTCCGACGGTGCGCGATGCCGCGGGGCTGTCCTGCCCGCGCCGTCGTACGGGTTCGCTCAAGACGTGCTCAAGGGTGCGGCGCGCGGCTCAGGTAGGGCGCGCGCCTGCCGATCAGCCTGCACGACACATGGGGGCCGGCCGAGGCCGGCGGCGACGTAGAGGAGATTCGACGAATGCGGGGCAACGGACGTGGACCCGGGCGCATCGCGCTCGGCCTGCAGGGCAAGATCCTCGGGCTGGCAGGGCTGCTGATCGTGCTGGTCGGGGTCGTGGGCGCCCTGTCGCTGACGAGCCTGGGCGCGGTCGACGCGAAGGGCGAGTCGATCTACGCGGACCGCGTGGTTCCGCTGCGTGACCTCGGCGAGGTCCGCTCGCTGCTGGGCGACATCGACAGCCAGATCCAGCGCGCGATCACCGACGCGGACGCCGCGAACCACGAGGGCTACGCGTCGACCTCCGCGGCCGACGAGAGCAAGATCGACGAGCTGATCGCCGCGTACGAGGCGACCTTCCTCGTGGAGGACGAGAAGACCGGCCTCGTCGCCTACCACGAGAGCTGGGACCAGTACCGGCAGGCCTACGCGACGGTGCTCGAGCGCGCGGGCGCCGGCGACCCGGCCGGGGCGACCGAGGCGTACTTCGCCGCTGCGGCTCCCCTGTACGGGCAGGTCGACGGCGCGCTCGCCGACCTCGTCGCGGTCAACGATCGCGAGGCGGAGGTGGCGACCCACCAGATCTCGTCGACGTACTCGTCGAGCAGGCTCCTGATCCTGGTCGTGCTCGGGATCGCAATCGTCGCCGGGATCGTCTTCGGCTTCCTGCTCGCGCGCTCGATCGTGCGCCGGGTCGGCATCCTCGCGAATCGCATGCAGAGCCTCGCGGGCAACTGCCTGACGGACCTCGAGGCGGGGCTCGGCGCGATCTCGCAGGGCGACGTGTCGGTGGCGGTCGTGCCGGTGACGACGCCGGCCCCGGTGACCGGGGGTGACGAGGTATCCGCGCTGACGGCGACCGTGAACGAGATGCTGGTGAAGGCGCAGGGCTCGATCGCCGCGTACAACGCGATGCGCGAGGAGTACCTCGCGGCCATGGTCGACGCGGCGCAGACGATCGCCGTCGGCGACCTGTCGGTCGAGGTCGCGCCGCGCGGCGCGGACGACGCGCTGGGGAACGCATTCGCCTCGATGACGGGCTACCTGCGCGGGATGGCGGGCGCCGCCGGTCAGATCGCCGACGGCGACCTGACCGTGCGCGTGCAGCCGAAGTCCGGCGCGGACGCGCTCGGGGTCTCCTTCGCCTCGATGGTCGAGTACCTGCGCGGGATGGCGGCCGTGGCCGACCGGATCGCCCAGGGCGACCTCTCGGTCGAGGTGGAGGCGAAGTCCGAGGCCGACGCGCTCGGCGTCGCCTTCCGCAACATGACGGGCGAGCTGCGCACGGTCGTCGCCGACCTGCGCAACGCCGCAGACGAGCTGGCCGAGTCGTCGTCCGCGATGGCGGCGACCGCAGAGCAGTCCGGCCGCGCCGTCGAGGAGATCGCGGCGGCGGTGGGCGAGATCGCGGCGGGCGCCGAGCGCCAGGCCCGGCTCGTCAACGAGGCCCGCTCGGCCGCCGAGGAGGCGACCGACGCGACCGGATCCGCCCTGGGCGTCGCCCGCGAGGGCGAGTCCGCAGCGGCCGGGGCGACGGAGGCGATGGCGCAGATCCGCGAGGGGTCGGAGCGCGTGACGGCGACGATCCGGGCGCTGGGGGAGAAGTCCGAGCAGATCGGCGGGATCGTCGAGACGATCACGGGGATCGCGGAGCAGACGAACCTCCTCGCCCTGAACGCGGCGATCGAGGCCGCGCGGGCCGGCGACCAGGGCCGCGGCTTCGCGGTCGTCGCCGAGGAGGTCCGGAAGCTGGCCGAGGAGTCCCAGGAGGCCGCGGCGACGATCTCGACGCTGATCCAGGAGATCCAGGGCGAGACCTGGCAGGCGGTCGAGGCGGTCGAGCTGACCGCGTCGCAGACGGCGGACGGGGTGGCGACGGTCGAGCAGGCGCGCGAGTCGTTCCTCGCGATCGGCGGGTCGGTCGAGGCGGTGGCGGAGCGCGTGCGCGCGATCGCCGGCTCGGCGGACGAGGTCGCCTCGGTGGCGGAGGGCGCGTCGGCGTCGACCGAGCAGGTCGCCGCCTCGGCGCAGGAGACCTCCGCGAGCACGCAGGAGGTCTCGGCGACCGCGCAGCAGCTGAACCGGACCTCGGAGGACCTGGCGCGCATCGTCGGCCGCTTCACGGTCGCCTGATCGCACGTCGAGGAGGGAGGCGGCGGGGCCGGGCGGACGCCCGGCCCCGCCGCATGGTCCGGGCCGGTCGCGCCGCCGCCTCGGATCGCGTCAAGGCCCGCTCAAGGTTCGCCCGGCGCGCTCCAGCCGCCGCACGGCCTGCCGACTAGGAGAGCAGGGCGTCGCCGCGATGGCGCGACGTCGTGGGCAGGGGCGCGGCCGAGGGCCCGCCGCAGGACGAAGGACGCCGGCGCGCCGGCGCACGGACAGGAGCAGCGCAGGATGAAGTGGACACTGGGCAGGAAGCTGGCAGCCGGGTTCGGCGCGGTCGTCGCGGTCTTCGCGGCGGCGCTCGCGCTCTCGGTCGTCTTCTCGCAGTCGGCGGAGCGATCCTGGGAGCAGACGACCACGTGGGCCGAGGCGCGGCACGGGGCGGACGAGCAGATCCTCTACGGCTACGAGCAGATGGCCGCGCAGTCGCTCTACGCCGCCACGCTCGACCCGAAGTACGTGGACGAGTTCGAGCAGGCGGCCCAGGCCGCCCAGGACGCCGGCGCTGCCGTCGCCGCGGTCGGCGATCCCGAGATCACGCGGATCGCGACCGAGGGCGCCGCCACCGACGCCGAGCACGATCGCGTCGTCACCGAGGAGCTGTTCACGGCGACCGACCGCGAGCAGGCGCTCGTCGCGCTGGCGAAGGCCGACACGCTGCTGCGCTCCGCCATCGGCGGGCTCGGCGCGATCGCCGAGCGCGTGGGCACCCTCTCGGCCGCCTCGGAGGCGGACGCGCGGGCGGCCGGCTCGCGGGCCCTGATCGTGTCGATCATCGCGGGCATCGCCGGCGCGCTGATCGCGCTCGTCGTCGCCTTCCTGATCACGCGTCAGCTCGTGCGGCGCGTCTCGGCGCTCGGCGATCGGATGGGGAGCCTGTCCGCCAACTGCCTGGCGGGCCTGCGCAGCGGCCTCGACGCGATCTCGACGGGCGACGTGTCCGTCGCCGTGACGCCGGTGACGCAGCCGGTCGAGGTGAGGGGCGGCGACGAGGTCGCGGCGCTCGGGGCGACGTTCAACGCGATGCTCCAGAGCGCGCAGGACTCGATCTCGGCGTACAACGGCATGCGCGAGGAGTACCTGGCGGACATGGTCGCCGCTGCGAACCGGATCGCCGCCGGCGACGTGTCGGTCGCGGTGACGCCGCGCTCCGAGGGGGACGTGCTGGGGACCGCCTTCGCCTCGATGGGCGCGTACCTGGGCGAGATGGCCGGCGCGGCCGGCTCGATCGCCGAGGGCGACCTCGAGGCTCGCGTCGCGCCGCGCTCCGCGGACGACGCCCTCGGCACGGCCTTCCAGCAGATGCTCCAGTACCTGCGTGCGATGGCGGCCGCCGCCGACCGGATCGCGGACGGCGACCTGCGCACGGAGATCGAGCCCCAGTCGGAGCGCGACGCCCTCGGCGCCGCCTTCCGGCGGATGACGCACGAGCTGCGCGCCATCGCCGGCAGCCTGTCCTCCTCGGCCTCGGAGCTCGCGGAGGCGGCCGGGTCGATGGCCCAGTCCTCGCACGAGGCCGGCCGGGCGGTCGAGGAGATCGCCCACGCGGTCGGCGACGTCGCCGGCGGCGCCGAGCGGCAGGTGACGATCGTCGACGCGGCCCGCGGCTCCGCCGACGCCGCCGGCGAGGCCGCCGAGGGCGCGCTCAGCGCCGCGAGGGGCGGCGAGGAGGCCGCGCAGGGGGCGTCGGAGGCGATGGCCGAGCTGCGCGAGGGCTCCGAGCAGGTGACGCAGGCGATCCGGAACCTGGGCGAGCGCTCGGAGCGGATCGGCGGGATCGTCGAGACGATCACGGGGATCGCGGAGCAGACGAACCTGCTGGCGCTGAACGCGGCGATCGAGGCCGCGCGGGCCGGCGAGCAGGGCCGCGGCTTCGCCGTCGTCGCCGAGGAGGTCCGGAAGCTCGCCGAGGAGGCGCAGGCCGCGGCGGCGACGATCTCGGAGCTCGTCCGGGAGATCCAGCACGAGACGCGCTCCGCGGTCGAGGTGGTCGAGCAGACCGCCGAGCGGACGGGACACGGCGTCGCGACGGTCGAGCAGGCGCGCGAGGCGTTCCTCGCGATCGGCGAGGCCGTCGCCCGCGTCACCGAGCGGGTGCGCGAGATCGCGCGCTCGACCGACGAGGTCGCCGCGGTCGCCGCGGGCACCTCGGCTGCGACCGAGCAGGTCGCGGCCTCGGCCGAGCAGACGACCGCCTCGACCCAGGAGGTCTCCGCGACCGCGCAGTCGCTCTCGCGCACCGCGGACGAGCTCGCCGGGCTCGTCGGCCGCTTCACCCTGGCCTGAGCCGACTCCCGTCGGGCGAGGGGCCGCCGCGCGCGGCCCCTCGCCCGGCCCCGACCTGCCGCAACGTCCAGGCGGGGTCGAGGGTTCCCCCTCGCCGGGGGCGCCCCGTGAAGCCGGCGGGGCGTCTGCCGACTACCCGGGCGTGCGCGTCGCGCCGGGAGCCTCCGGTCGCGCGTGCCGGCCGCGGGGCAGAAGGGCCGACGGAGACACGAGCCAGCCGGGGACCCGGCTGCCGACGAGGGACGGTGAAACGGATGAGGTGGACCCTGGGCAGGAAGCTGGGCGCCGGCTTCGGCGCGGCGCTCGGTCTAGCGGCGATCGCGGTGGGCGTGGGCGTCCTCAGATGGCCGCGGCGCGCGACCAGATGCGCGAGGCCGACGAGCTGGCCGTCTACGCGGCCAAGGCGCAGACCTACGCGAACGACATGCGGCTGCAGCGCGCGCTGCAGGCCGAGTACATCGTGGCGCCCGACCCGGCGATCCCGACGGAGTTCGAGGCCTCCGCCGTCGAGGCGTTCGCGATCGCGGACGAGCTGGCCGCCCGCTTCCCCGGAGAGCAGCAGATCCTCGACAACATCGCGGCGGCGAAGGCGCTCGACGAGAAGCACGACCCGCTCGTCTTCGATCAGCTCTTCCCCGCGGTCGACGCGGGCGACGACGCCACCGTCGCCGAGCTCGCGCCGATCGCGACCGGCTACGTGAAGGAGTTCGTGTCGCTCGCCGAGCAGGTCGAGGCCGACGTGTCGGTGATCGCGAGCGCGAAGCGCGCGTCGGCCAAGTCGGCGCTCGGGCAGGCCGAGCTGCTCCTGATCGTGCTGGGCGCGCTCGCGCTCGTCGTCGGCCTGGCCGTCGCGATCCTGATCACGCGTCAGCTCGTGCGCCGCGTCACGGCGCTCGGCGAGCGGATGGGCAGCCTCGGCAGCAACTGCCTGGCGGGCCTGCGCAGCGGGCTCGACGCGATCTCGCGCGGCGACGTGTCCATCGTCGTCACGCCGACGACGCAGCCGCTGGGGCTGAAGGGGTCGGACGAGATCGCCGTGCTCGGCACGACGTTCGACGGGATGCTCTCGAGCGCCCAGGCCTCCGTCGCCGCCTACAACGGCATGCGCGAGGAGTACCTGGCGGACATGGTCGCCGCTGCGAACCGGATCGCCGCCGGCGACGTGTCGGTCGAGGTGACGCCGCGCTCGGACGCCGACGTGCTCGGAAACGCGTTCGCCGGCATGGTCGGCTACCTCGGCGAGATGGCCGGCGCCGCCGGCACGATCGCGCGGGGCGAGCTCGACGTCCGGGTCGCGCCGCGCTCTGCGGACGACGCGCTCGGGACGGCGTTCCAGGCCATGCTGCAGTACCTGCGGGCCATGGCCGCCGCCGCGGATCGGATCGCGGACGGCGACCTGCGCTCGGACGTCGCGGTGCAGTCGGACCGCGACGCGCTCGGCACCGCCTTCCAGCGGATGACCCACGAGCTGCGCGGGATGGTCACGCAGCTCACGTCCTCGGCCTCCGAGCTCTCGGACGCCGCAGGGATGATGGCGCAGTCGTCGCACGAGGCGGGCCGGGCGGTCGAGGAGATCGCGCATGCGGTCGGCGACGTCGCCGGCGGCGCCGAGCGTCAGGTGAACCTCGTCGAGGAGGCCCGCGGGAACGCCGAGGCGGCCGGCGAGGCCGCCGAGGGCGCGCTGACGGTGGCCCGGGGTGGCGAGGAGGCCGCGCAGGGGGCGTCGGAGGCGATGGCCGAGCTGCGCGAGGGCTCCGAGCAGGTGACGCAGGCGATCCGGAACCTGGGCGAGCGCTCGGAGCGGATCGGCGGGATCGTCGAGACGATCACGGGGATCGCGGAGCAGACGAACCTGCTGGCGCTGAACGCGGCGATCGAGGCCGCGCGGGCCGGCGAGCAGGGCCGCGGCTTCGCCGTCGTCGCCGAGGAGGTGCGCAAGCTGGCCGAGGAGTCGCAGACCGCGGCGGCCACCATCGCCCAGCTCGTGACGGAGATCCAGCACGAGACCCGCGCCGCCGTCGACGTCGTCGAGCACACGGCGGAGCGCACCGGCAACGGCGTCGCGACGGTCGAGCAGGCGCGCGAGGCGTTCCTCGCGATCGGCGAGGCCGTCGCGCGCGTGTCCGAGCGGGTGCGGGAGATCGCGCGCTCGACCGACGAGGTCGCCTCGGTGGCGGCCGGGACGTCGGCGGCGACCGAGCAGGTCGCGGCCTCGGCCGAGCAGACGACCGCATCGACCCAGGAGGTCTCCGCGACCGCGCAGTCGCTCTCGCGCACCGCGGACGAGCTCGCCGGGCTCGTCGGCCGCTTCCGGCTCGACGGGTAACGGGACTGGCCGGCGCACGCCGGCAGGGGAGCAGTGCCGGGGCCCGGCCGCCCGTTCGGGGGCGGCCGGGCCTCAACGGCGCGCACGGCGCGCCGATCACGGACGAGGCGACACATCGAGCATCCTGGCCGCGGGCGGGCAGCGCGCCGGCGGGTGGAGAGGAGAGAGGGATGAAGGGCAGGGCTGGTGGTGTCCGGCTGCCGCGCCGGGGGATCGGGACGAAGCTGATCGTCCTCCTGCTGCTCGCGGGCCTCGTGCCGATGGCCGTGGTCGGCGTGCTGAGCGTCAACAAGGCGTCGAGCTCGCTCCGCGAGGACTCGGGCCAGGCGGTCGAGGAGCTCGCGTTCAACGCGAGCGACAAGCTCGACCGCAACCTCTTCGAGCGCTACGGCGACGTGCAGGCCTTCGCCAAGAGCGACCCGGCCAAGTCGATGGACCCGCAGCGCCTGCAGACGTGGATCGACACGATGATGGGGACGTACACGCCCATCTACAACCTGATGGTCGTGGCGGACGCGAGCGGCAAGGTGGTCGCCGCGAACACCGCCGACCTGAACGGCGAGTCGATCGACTCGAGCGTGCTGCTCGGGACCGACGTGTCGGGCGAGGCGTGGTTCCAGAAGGCGACCGACGGCTCGCTCGAGGACGGGCAGACGTTCGTCGAGGACCTCCACGTCGACGCGCTGACCCAGGCGGTCTACGGCGACGGGCCCGAGGCCCTCGCGATGAACTTCACCTACCCGATCAGGGACGACGAGGGGACGATCGTCGGCGTGTGGACGAACCGGTTCAACTGGGACGTCACGACCGACATCCTGGCCGCCGTCGCCGACCGCGCGAAGGAGCACGGCGCGGAGACGCTGCAGCTGACGATCACGAGCGCGGACGGCGTCGTCCTCGCCGGCGGCGACCCCGCGGACGTGCTCCAGCAGTCGCTCGCCGAGGACCCGGTGGCGGCGAAGGGCCTCGTCGAGGGCGCCTCCGGCTGGGGCGACGGCGAGGCGTTCCACGGCGAGCGCAACGACGCGCTCGTCGGCTGGTTCCGGTCGGCCGGCTACGCGGTCTACCCGGGCGTGGGCTGGTCGATCTTCGCGAGCCAGGACCGCTCCGAGGCGCTCGCCGCCGCGGGCTCGCTGACGACGACGACGGTGATCACGGCGCTCGTCGCCGCGCTGCTCCTGCTCGGGCTGGCCGTGGTCTTCGCCCGCTCGATCTCGCGCCCGCTCGGGCGCATCCGCGCCGCGCTCGCCGCCGTCGCCCAGGGGCGCGTCGACGAGCGCGTCGACGTCCGCTCGCGGGACGAGATCGGCGAGATGGCCGTCGCCTACCGCGACATGCAGGCCTACCTGGCCGAGATGACGGATGCCGCCGGCCGGATCGCGGAGGGCGACGTCTCGGTCGAGACGCAGCCACGCTCGGAGCACGACGTCCTCGGCCACGCCTTCGTCCGCATGGGCGGCTACCTCCGCGGCATGGCTGCGGCCGCCGGGCGGATCAGCCGCGGCGACCTGCACGACCGCGTCCAGGCCACCTCCGAGGCCGACGCGCTCGGCAACGCGTTCGCCGAGATGCAGGACTACCTCGAGACGATGGCGGACGCCGCGACGCGGATCGCCGACGGCGACCTCACCGTCGAGGTCGAGCCGCGCTCCGACGCGGACGCGCTCGGCCGCTCCTTCCTCGCGATGAGCGAGAACCTGCGGCGCACGATCGGCGACCTGCGCGAGGCCGCGACGACGCTCGCCAACGCATCCCGCGGGATGGCCGACACCGCGACCGAGTCCGGCCGCGCCGTCCAGGAGATCGCCGTCGCGATCGAGGAGGTCGCGCAGGGCGCCGAGCGGCAGGTGCGCATCGTCGACGAGGCCAAGCGCGCGGCCGAGCAGGTCGTGCTCGCGCTCGAGGAGAACGCCGGCCAGGTCGAGGAGACGGCGGAGGCGAGCGACCAGGCGCGCTCGGCCGCCGACGGCGGCGTCGAGGCGGTCGCGGCCGCCACGGACGCGATGGCCGCGATCCGCGACGGCTCGGCCCAGGCGACCGAGGCGATCCGCCTGCTCGGTGAGAAGTCCGAGCGGATCGGCGGGATCGTCGAGACGATCACGGGGATCGCGGAGCAGACGAACCTGCTGGCGCTGAACGCGGCGATCGAGGCGGCGCGGGCGGGCGAGCAGGGCCGCGGCTTCGCGGTCGTGGCCGAGGAGGTGCGCAAGCTCGCCGAGGAGTCGCAGGCGGCGGCGGCCACGATCGCCTCGCTCGTCCAGGAGATCCAGGGCGAGACCGCGAAGGCCGTCGACGTCGTCGAGCGCACCGCCGCCTCGACCTCGGACGGCACCGCGACGGTCGAGCAGGCGCGCGAGGCGTTCCTCGCGATCGGCGACGCGGTCGACGCGATGTCCGGCCGGATCGCGGCAGTCGCCGCGCGCACGCGCGAGGTCGCCCTCAGCGCCGACCGGATGCAGCAGGAGATCGGCGACGTCGTCGGCGTCGCCGAGCAGAGCTCCGCCGCGAGCGAGCAGGTCTCCGCCTCGACGGAGGAGACCCGCGCCGCGACCGACGAGATCGTCTTCTCCGCCCAGGCGCTCTCGCGCACCGCGGGCGAGCTCGAGTCGATCGTGGAGCGGTTCAGGCTCTAGTTCTCGACGCGACGGCGATCGGGGCTTCGCTGCCCCGGCGGGGGAGCTCGCCGGGGCAGCGGCGTCCACCCGCGCGCGGCCGTCGCGCCGCGGCCACGGCGGCGGCCCGATCCCGTGCGATCCGCGCCCGCGGCGACGGGGCGATCGACCCGGAGCGGTCGACCCCGTGCGGCGCGAGGAGGCACGTGGTTTGTACGGATGCCAGACCGCTCGACCGGTGATCGAGGGCGGCCTCGGCCGGCCGATCACCCAGCCAGATGACCTCCGTTCGCGTCGACTGCCCCGTCGCGACGGACGAGGGCGCTGCCGTGCATGCCCCGGCCGAGCGGTCGCCCCGCTCCGAGCGCCAGCGCCCGACGCCCGTCCCCCGCCAGCGGGACTTCGGTCTCGACGAGATGTTCTTCTCGACGACGGACGGGAAGGGCAGGATCACCTCGGGCAATCGCGTGTTCGAGCGGGTCAGCGGGTACGGCGGGACGCAGCTGGTCGGCCGGCCGCACAACCTCGTCCGCCACCCGGACATGCCGCGCGCCGTCTTCCAGCTGCTCTGGGACTACCTGCAGGCGGGGCGGCCGATCGCGGCCTACGTCAAGAACCTCGCCGCCGACGGCGCGTACTACTGGGTGCTTGCGACCGCGCTGCCGGTGCAGGGCGGTTACCTGTCCGTCCGGATCAAGCCGTCGGCGCCGTACCTCGCCCTCGTCGAGGCGGCCTACGGCGAGGTGCTTGCGCTCGAGCGGTCGCTGGAGGCCGAGGGCGCGACGCGCAAGGAGGCCATCGCCCTGACGCTCGCGCGCCTCGGCGAGATCGTCGTCGATGCGGGATTCCGCGACTACGAGTCCTTCATGGGCGCCGCCCTGGCCGCGGAGCTGACGAGCCGTGAGCTGGGTCGGACGGCCAGGCCGGGCCCGTCGCCCGGCCAGGCGCTCCGCTCGCCGGAGCTCGCCGAGATCCTGGACTCCTGCAGCGCCGTCGAGGCGCACATGCACACCCTCTTCGCCGCGCTCGAGGGGTTCGGCCGCGTGAACGAGACGCTCGTCGGCAAGGCCGCCTTCGTGCTCCAGCTCGCCGACTCGGTGCGCCTGCTCGCGCTGAACGCGATGATCGCCGCTGCCCGGCTGGAGCGCGAGGGGGACGTGCTCGGTGCGGTGGCGCGGATGCTCGGCGCGCGCTCGCACGCGATCGCGCGGGTCGTCGGCGCCGTGTCCGAGGATCTCGACGAGATCCTCGGCCTGCTGGACCGCCTCGAGTTCCGCGTCGCGCTCGCGAAGCTCCAGACCGAGATGACCGCCTGCTTCGCGCGGGAGCTGGACGAGACCCGCGACGAAGGCCGATCCGCGACCGGCCGGGGCGTCGAGGACGACCTCGCGCTGCTGGCGCGCTGCCTGAGGGCAGGGGCCGAGGAGGCGTTCGACTCGCTGCGCGCGCTCGACGGCGCCCTCGCGCGGGTGGGCGGGCACGTGGGGCGCCTGACGAGCGGCCTGAAGGCACTCGGGGCCCTGCAGACGGGCGGCCGGATCGAGGCGACACGAACGGACGCGGCGTCGTTCATCCTGCTGTTCCGCGAGGTGTCCGACCAGGTCGCCGCCGCGCGGGTCGAGCTGGCCGAGGTCGAGCGCATCGCACGGGAGTCGCGCGCGGTCGCGCTCTCACGGGGCGAGCTACGTGCGCGCGACCACCTAGCGCGGATCGACGCGCGCGCGGCCGGGCTCGTGGCCTTGACCCGGTCGCCGCGGTGACCGGCGATCGCGCGCAGCGTCGATGCCGGGCTCACGAGCTCGTCGCGGCGGAGTTCGGATCGACTCAAGCGGTTGGCCGGTTGCTGCAGCCCGGTCATCGCCGGTCGATGACGAGGCAGGTACAGACGTCCGGGGCAGGGTGGAGCCCGGCTGATGCTGGTTGGGCAGGCCAGGACCAAGGAGGTCGTACGGGATGAGGGGACGGGTCGGGGCCACGCCTGGCGAGACGTCGGCGCGTGCAGTGCAGGTGTCGGAGCGGCGGTGGGCCGAGCTGCTGCGGTTCTGCGAGGTGAGCGAGGAGGACGTCGCGCTCCTCCACGAGTCGGCAGGCGAGGTCGAGAGGTCGGTCGACGAGGTCGTCCAGTCGTTCTACGGGCACGTGCTCGCGGACGCGGAGCTGCGCGGGATCATCGAGCGCCACTCGTCGCTCGAACGGCTGTCGAAGACGCTCGCCCGGTACGTGGGCAGCCTGTTCCAGGGGCGGGTCGACGACCAGTACGTCGAGGACCGCGTGCGGATCGGCCAGGTGCACGATCGGATCGAGCTGCCGATCCGGGCGTTCCTCGGGGCGTACCTGCGGATCGACCGCGTCGTGCTGCCGCTGCTGGTGCGCCGCTACCGGCGCAACCCGCGCCGGCTGACGCAGGCCCTGCTCGCCTACCGCCATCTGACGGCAGCGGACATGACGATCGTGACCGAGACGTTCCTCGAGAGCCGCGAGCGGCTCTGGATCGCGGCCGCCCGGATCGCCGAGGGCGACCTCGGCGTGGAGGTCGAGCTGAAGTCCGAGGACGACCGGCTGGGCGCCTCGTTCCGCGACATGATCGTCTACCTGCGCGAGATGGCCGACGTGGCCGAGCGGATCGCGGACGGCGACCTCACCGTGGAGATCCAGCCCCGCAGCGGGGACGACAAGCTCGGTGCGGCCTTCGAACGGATGATCGGGCAGCTGCGCGACACCGTGGGCGACGTCGCCGCCGCGGCGCACGCGATGAACGAGGCGTCCGAGACGATGGCGACGACCTCGAGCGAGTCCACGCGCGCGGTCGACGAGATCGCCGTCGCGATCGAGGAGGTCGCGACCGGCGCGCAGCGGCAGGTGATCATGGTCGAGTCGGCACGCACCTCGGCCGAGCTGGTCGCCGATGCGGTGCAGACGAGCGCGGACAGCGCGCAGTCGGCGGCCGAGGTCGCCGAGCGGGCCCGCGAGGTCGCGGGTGAGGGCGTCGCCGCCGCGGAGAACGCCACCAGCGCGATGGCGTCCGTGCAGGCGGCGGCGGCCGAGGTCACCGACGTGATCCGCGCGCTCGGCGACCGCTCCGCTCGGATCGGCTCGATCGTCGACACGATCACCGGCATCGCCGAGCAGACGAACCTTCTCGCGCTGAACGCGGCGATCGAGGCGGCGCGCGCGGGCGAGCAGGGCCGCGGCTTCGCCGTCGTGGCGGAGGAGGTGCGCAAGCTCGCGGAGGAGTCCCAGACCGCGGCGCGCTCGATCGCGGAGCTGATCGGCGAGATCCAGGGCGAGACGCGGCGTGCGGTCGAGGTCGTCGAGACGACGGCCGAGCGCACCGCCGAGGGCGGCGAGACGGTGGAGCACGCCCGAGAGGCGCTCATGCGCCTCGGCGGGTCCGTGGAGGAGATGTCCTCGCGCGTCCAGGAGATCGCCGCAGCGACCACGCGCGTGGCGGCAGGCGCGACGCAGATGCAGGAGGAGATCGGCCACGTCGCGGCCGTCGCGGAGCAGTCGTCCGCCGCGACCGAGGAGGTCTCGGCCTCGGCGCAGCAGACGCGGGCGTCCGCCGAGTCGATCTCGCATGCGGCGACGCGCCTTGCCGGGACCGCCAGCCAGCTGTCGAGCCTGGTGGAGCGCTTCCGCCTGACCGCCTGAGCAGCGAGCGCTCCGGCCCGCCGTCGGCGGGCCGGAGCCTCACCTCGCGCCGCGCGCTGCCGATTAGGGGAGCGCGCGGCGGCGTTACGCGCCCAGCTTCCATGTCCAAGACCGACGACCTCACCGACTTCCTGCCGCTCTTCCTGGCCGAGTCCCGGGAGCACCTCGCCGTGCTGGCGGCGTGCGCCGAGCGGCTCGAGCAGGCGCCGCGCGACCGCGACGCCGCGGCGCGGGCGGTGCGTGCGGCTCGCACGCTCGCCGGGATGGCCGACACGATGGGCTTCCCGCGCACGGCGTCGCTCTGCCGGGCCCTCGCGGGCGCCGTCGAGCCGCTGGTCGGCTCGCTCGGCCCCGACGCGGTCGAGGCCCTCGAGGCCTGCCGCGGCGCGGTCGCGGGCTCGCTCGAGGCGATCGGCTCGACCGGGCGCGAGCGGCTCCAGCCCGCGGCGCTGATCGCACGGCTCGCCGGGCTCATGCCCGCCGCCGAGCCGGCTGCCCAGGAGGCCGCCGCACCGCCGGCCGGCGCACTCCGCGGAGCCGGGTGACGGCGTCGACGCCGCCGGGCGGGTCGTCCGGGCCCTGCTCGTCGAGGCGGGCGGCTCTCCACTGGCGCTGCCGCTCGACCGCGTCCAGCGCGCGCTCAGCCTCGATCGCGAGACCGTCCGGTCGGTCGTCGGCGGCCGCGTCCTCGTCCTGCGCGACGAGTCGCTGCCCCTGCTCGACCTCGCCGGCGGCGCGTCGGACTCGCGCCGTCGGGAGCGCCCGCCGCGCGGTCGTCGTCCAGGCCGACCGGCCCGTCGCGGTCGCGGTCGACCGCCTGCTGGGACAGCGCGACCTCGCCGCGACCCCGCTGCCGAGCCGCGGCCGGGGGCGGCGCTGACCGACGCCGCCGTGCTCGAGGACGGCCGGATCGCCCTGCTCGTCGACTGCGACGCGCTCGCCCCCGGCGTGCGCTCCTCGACGACGACCCTCGTTCAGCCACCGGCGTCCCACGTGGACGCCGGAGCGCCACCCTCGAGCTCGCGGCCCTGGCGCACTGACACCGGAGACGAGAGGAGGCGAGATGGCACGGGTGCTGATCGTGGATGACGCGGCGTTCATGCGGAAGATGCTGGGCGACGTGCTGCAGAAGAACGGCCACGAGGTGGTCGGGGAGGCCGGGAATGGCGCCGAGGGCGTGCAGCGCTTCCAGGAGCTGCGGCCGGACCTGACGACGCTGGACATCACGATGCCGGAGCTGGATGGCCTCTCGGCGTTGAAGGAGATCATGTCGTTCGATCCGGCGGCGAAGGTCGTGATGTGCTCGGCGCTGGGCCAGGAGGCGAAGGTGCTGGAAGGCGATCAGGCGGGCGCGAAGGACTTCGTGGTGAAGCCCTTCCAGCCCGAGCGCGTCGCGGACGCCGTCGCCAAGGCGCTCGGCTAGCGAGCTCGATCACGGGAGAGGAGCAGGATGCAGAGGTGGGGCAGCACCTCGCAGGAGAGGCCGACGGCATCGCCGACGGCGCCCTGCGCGGTTCGGTGCAGGAGCGGCTCGTCGCCGCGATCCTCGGGCCGACGGTCCTCGGCGTGGCCGCGGCCGCGTCTCGGCGCCGCGGGCACGTCCGGCGCGACGCGCGTCGCGCTCGTCGTCCTCGCCGTGATGACGGCCGTCGCCGGCGGCGCCTTGGCCACGACCCTGCCGCGCCACGTGGCGCGCCGGGTGCGCCAGGTGCTCGAGGCGATCCGCGACCTCGCCGACGGCGTGCTCGTTCGGCCGGAGACGCTGCCGGCGCACGACGAGCTCGGGCAGATGGCCGACGCCGCGAGCGGCGTGATGGGCTACCTCGAGGAGCTGACGCGGGTCGCGGAGCGGGTGGCGCTCGGCGACACGTCCGTGGTCGTGCAGCCCCGCTCGGAGCGCGACGCGCTCGGCACCGCCTTCTGGCGGATGACCTCGTACCTGCGCAAGACGGCGCTCGTCGCCGAGCGCACCGCCGTCGGCGACCTCGACGTCGAGGTGTGGGTCAAGGGCGACACGGATCACCTCGGGATCGCGCTGAACCAGATGCAGTCCCGCCTTCGGGAGCTCTCCGAGGCCGCCGAGCGGCTGGCCGAGGGCGACCTGACGACCAGCGTGGCGCCGCTCGGCCCCGACGACCGCCTCGGGCACGGCTTGCAGACGATGTGCGAGCGCCTGCGCCTGATCGTGCGCGAGGTCGCGGGCGCGTCGACCGCGCTCGCCGCGGCCTCGCGCACGATGGAGCAGTCGGCCGACCAGGCCGGCGCGGCCGTCCGGGACATCGCCGCCGCGATGAGCGACGTGCAGGACGGCGCGATCCGCCAGGTCGGGCTGCTCGACACGGCGAAGGAGCAGGCCGTGGCCGTCGCCGAGGCCGTCGCCCGCTCGAACGAGAGCGCCGCCGAGACGGCCGATGTGGCGGCGTCCACCTGCCAGGTGATCGACGAGGGCGTGGAGTCCGCCCTCCGGGCCACCGAGGCCGTGTCGGCCGTGCGCGCCTCGACGGGCGAGGTGACCGACGCGATCCGGGCCCTCGGGGAGCGCTCCGCGCGGATCGCCGAGATCGTCCAGACGATCACCGCGATCGCCGACCAGACGAACCTGCTCGCGCTGAACGCCGCGATCGAGGCGGCGCGCGCGGGCGAGCACGGCACCGGCTTCGCCGTCGTCGCGGACGAGGTGCGCAAGCTCGCCGAGGAGTCCCAGGAGGCCGCCTCGGCGATCGCCACGCTCGCCGGCGAGATCCAGGACGAGACGACCCGCGCGGTCGACGTGGTCGAGCGCGGCGTCGGCCAGGCGGAGCAGGGCGAGCACGTCGTCGCCGAGACGCGCGACACCTTCCTGCGGATCGGCGACGCCGTCCGCGACATGGCGGACCGCGTGTCGGCGATCGTCGGCCGCGCCGCCGATGCGAGCGAGCTCGCGGGCCGCGTCCAGAGCGAGATGCTCGACGTGGCCGCCGTCTCGCAGCAGACCACGGCGGCAACCGAGGAGGTCGCGGCGTCGAGCCAGCGCACCTCCGCGACGACCGACCGGATCCTCGACGACGCGCGCGGCCTCGCGAAGACCGCAGCGGAGCTCGAGCGCCTGGTCGGGATGTTCCACGTCGAGGCGGCCTGAGGCAGGACCGCGCACGCGGTCGGCAGCACGCCGAGGGGGTTCTGGCCCGGTCTTCCGGGCCTTCGGGAGGAGCGAAGGAGACGCAGATGGGAATCGGATCGGGAGTGAAGGGGAGGAGCGGCAGCGGCCTGTCCGTCCGCGCGCGCCTGGTGCTCGGGATCGGCGGGGCGGTCCTGATCGCCGTCGCCGCCACGATCGCCGGCGTGCTCCAGATGCAGCGCGCGAGCAACACGCTGCGCGCGGCCGACGACCTGGCCGTGTTCGCGGACAAGGCCGCCGGGTACGCGGACCGGATGAAGCTGCAGCGGAGCCTGCAGGCGGAGTACGTCGCGAGCCCCGACCCGGCGATCCCCGCCGAGTTCGAGCAGTCGGCGACCGAGGCGTTCGCGCTCGCGGACGAGCTCGTGGCCCGCTTCCCCGACGACGAGATCGTCGTCGACGCCGTCGCGGCGGCACGCACGCTCGACGAGCAGCACGACCCCCTCGTCTTCGACCAGCTCTTCCCCGCGGTGGACGCGGGCGACACGGCGACCGTCGCGGAGCTCGCGCCGCAGGCGACGGCGCTCGTGACCCAGTTCGTCGTCCAGGCGACCACCGTGCAGGAGCACGTGCACGCGCTCGCCGTGGCGAAGCGCGAGGACGCGATCTCCGCCCTCGCGACGGCCCGCCTGCTGCAGATCGTCCTCGGCGTGATCTCGGCGCTCGTCGCGCTCGTCGCGCTCCTCCTCGTCATCCGCGCGCTCGGCCGCGCGCTCGAGGGGATCAAGCGCGTCGCGAATGACGCCGCAGCCGGGAACCTGACGACCCGCTGGCGCAACAGCGGGATGGTGGAGCTCGACGACGTCGGCCAGGGCCTCAACCGGATGGTCGAGGCGCTCGCCGCCGTGGTCGCGCAGATCCGCGCGACGAGCGGCTCGCTGCTCGACGCCTCGCGGGACATGTCGAACTCGTCGACCCAGGCGGGGCGGGCGATCGGCGAGATCGCGCGGGCCGTCACGGACGTCGCGATGGGCGCCGAGCGCCAGGTGAAGATGGTCGACGCGGTGCGCAGCTCCGCCGACCAGATGGCGCAGGCCGTCCAGCTGTCCGCCACGTCCGCGCAGGAGACGGCCGAGGCGGCCGACGAGGCGCGCGCCGTCGCCGAGGAGGGCGTCCAGGCCGCCTCGCAGGCGTCGTCCGCGATGACCGAGGTGCGCGAGTCGACCCTCGCCGTCACCGAGGCGATCCGCCACCTGGGCGAGAAGTCGACCGAGATCGGCGGCATCGTCGAGACGATCACCGGGATCGCCGGCCAGACGAACCTGCTGGCGCTGAACGCGGCGATCGAGGCCGCGCGGGCCGGCGAGCACGGCAAGGGCTTCGCCGTCGTCGCCGAGGAGGTCCGCAAGCTCGCCGAGGAGTCGCAGCGGGCCGCGGGCTCGATCGCCGGGCTGATCGAGCAGATCCAGCACGAGACCCAGCGCGTCGTCGAGATCGTCGAGGACGGCGCGAGGAAGAGCGAGGACGGCGCCGCCATCGTCGAGCACGCCCGCGAGGCGTTCCTCCGGATCGGCACGTCCGTCGAGGACATGTCGGCCCGCGTCAGCGCGATCGCGGCTGCGGCCGCCGACGTCGCCGACGGCGCCGACCGCGTCCGGGCCGACGTCAGCGAGGTCGCGGTCGTCGCCGAGCAGTCCTCGGCGTCCTCCGAGGAGGTCTCGGCCTCGACCGAGGAGACGACGGCGACGACCGAGGAGTTCGCCGCCGCGGCCGCCGGCCTCGCCCGGACCGCAGAGCAGCTCGACCAGCTCGTGGGGCGCTTCAACGTCTGAGTGCGACGGAGAAGCTCGCGCTTCTCCCCCCACGTCCCTCCTCATCGCGCCAGGCGGACGGCCCTCGGGCTCCCGCCTGGCGCGGTCGGGTCGCCGCGCCCTCCCGACGGGCGTGGTCGTCGGAGCGCAGCGAGCTGCCCTCCTCCTCGGAGGGACTCGCGCCGTCCTCTCGGCGCAGCGGTCGCAGGGCTCCCCGTCCCCCGGATCGGGCTGCTCCCGGGCGGCGTACCCCTTGCGAGTGAGCTTGCTACCGGCGCCTCAAAGGGCGGGGTGGGGGGTCGATTACCGGACGGGGCCTCACGGCCCACCCCACACGATGCGCAAGTTCACGTTCAACCTCGAGGCCGTCCGCTCGCTCCGCGAGCAGGCCGAGACGCAGCGCAAGGAGGAGCTCGCGCACGAGCTCCTGCGGCACGCGCAGACCCAGGCCGAGCTGCGGCGGGCGCACGAGTCCCTCGCCGACGCGCGCGACCAGGGGACGCGGCTGGTCGCGCGTCCGCTGAGCGGCGCCGACCTGACGCTGCAGCAGGCCTTCGTCGAGCGGCTCGAGCGCGAGGCGGTCCAGGCGCACCACGGCGTCGCCGTGCAGGAGCAGGTCGTCGAGCGGCGCCGCGAGGCGCTCGTCGGCGCCTCCCGCGACCGCCAGGTGCTCGACCGGCTCCGCGAGCGCCGGCTGCGCGAGCACGAGGAGGAGGCGCTCCGCCGGGAGGAGGGCGTGCTCGGGGAGATCGCGCTCGCCGTCCACCGTCGCATCACCGCCGGGGGAGGGCTCGGATGAGCCTCGAGGCGACGATCGCGCGCATCCAGGAGATCGCCGGGCTGATCACGCCGCCGCAGACCGCGACGCAGGCCGGACAGGCCGTCGGCGGGGCGACCTTCGCGCAGGTGCTGCAGGCCACGACGGCCGCGCAGCCGCCCGTCCCGACGGTCGCGCCGCTGCCCGGGACGTCCAGCGAGGCGCAGTACGCGCCGCTGATCGACGCCGCCGCCGCGAGTACGGCGTCGATCGCGCTCGTCCGCGCGGTGATCCGCCAGGAGTCGGCTTCGACCCGACCGTGACGAGCCCGGCCGGCGCCGCCGGCCGGATTGCAGCTGATGCCCGGCACGGCCGCGGCCTCGGCGTCACGAACGTCTACGACCCCGCGCAGTCGATCGACGGCGGGACGCGCTACCTGAAGGCGCAGCTCGACCGCTTCGGCAGGAACGTCTCGCTCGCGCTCGCCGCGTAGCGCGGGCCCGGGCGCGGTGCAGAAGTACGAAGCGGCATCCCGCCGTACGCCGAGACCCGGCCTACGTGCAGGAAGGTGCTCGGCTACTACGCCGCCTACGGCGGCCAGACCACGACCACCACGCCGGGGTGCACCATGACCCAGACGGTGGCGGCGGTTCCCGCGCGACGCGGGGCACGCCGACCAGGCGCCTCGCACGGCCCACCGAAGGGCAGCGAGGACATCTTCAGCCCGCTCCTCGCCCGCGCCGCGGCCGGCGCGAGGGCAAGGAGCCAGGCGGAGCCACAGCGCCCGGACGCACGAGCGGAAGGCGCGCAGGAGGCCCCGGCGGACGCCGAGGCGCGGTCGCCGTCGGCAGGGTCGCCGACGGCCAGCCCGTCCCGGCTCCGGACCAGCCGGTGGACGGCACCCGTCCCCGCGCCGGATCAGGGCCAGCCCCAGGCCGGGCGCCCGAGGCGCCGACGCCGCCGCAGGCCGAGGCGGCCCGCCGACCGCCGCGGAGGCGGGCCAGCTCCGCGGCCTTCCCCCGACGTCGCCGACCCGACGATCCGCCCCCGCCCGCTCCATCCGGCGAGGCACCGATCGCGCTGCCGGCCGTCGAGCGGGGCGAGGACTCCGCTCGGGCCGGTCGCCCGCCCGACCCGCAGGCCGTGTTCGGCCAGCCTGTCGATCCGACGCTGGACGGCCCCGTGCCGATCGCGCCGACGCCGCTCCCGGCCTCCACGGCCGCGGTCGTCGACCCGCCGCCGGCCGGGCCGCGGCGCCCATGGTGCAGCCGTCTGCCGAGGCGACCCTCGCCCCGGCGGAGGAACGAGCAGCGCCGCGGACATCGCAGCAGCCGCAGGACGGCTCGACCGACGACGGCCAGCGCCATGACGACGCGGCGCCGGGCCGGGGCTCCACCACGAGCGGCGCATCGGCCGCGACGACGACCGGCACGGTCGCCCGGACGGCCCGGGCAAAAGCGCCGGGCGCCGGGGCAGACGATCGCCGAGGTCGCGCGGGCCCGCCGCGAGGCGGCCGCCGGGCGGCACCAGCCCGCGGCCCAGGCGAGCCAGCCGCAGGCCCCGGCCGCGCCGGGCAGCCAGCCCGGTGTCGACCCGACGCTCGCCGTCCTCCAGGGCGCGCCCGGCCAGCCGACCGACCTGCGGCTCCATGCGCGGCTGCACGAGGTAGGGGCGGTCACGCGCCTCGTCGTCCGCATGGCGGCGCGCGAGGAGGCGACGCAGGCCCGGATCACGCTCGAGCCCGGCGACCTCGGGCAGGTGCGGATCTCGCTGAAGTACCACGCAGGCGGGATCTCGGCCGAGGTCGTGGCCGACAGCGCCGAGGCCGCCCAGGCCCTGCAGCAGACCGTCGGCGACCTGAAGCGGTCGCTCGAGGCGCAGGGGCTCGTCGTCCACGGCCTCGACGTCCGCCTCGCCGGGGGCGACGGCCAGCGGCCCGACCGCGATCCGAACCTGCCGACGCCCGGCCAGGGCCGCGGCGAGGCCGGGTACGAGCTCGACGCCGACGACATCCGGATCGATCCCGGCAGCCTGCCCCTGGCCGGCTCCCAGGTGAACGTCCTCGCCTAGGAGGAGGTGGAGATGAGCACGGTCAACGGCACGACGTCCGTCACGACGACGCCCACGCCGACCACGCAGAGCCGCGCCACGGACACGCTCGGGAAGGACGACTTCCTGAAGATGCTCGTCGCGCAGCTGAAGAACCAGGACCCGATGAACCCGACCTCCGATCCGCAGTTCATGGGGACGATGGCGCAGTTCTCGACGGTCGAGCAGGTCGCGAACCTCGCGAGCGAGCTCGGCACGATGGCCTGGTCGAGCCGCGTCTCCGAGAGCGTGGCCCTGATCGGCAAGACGGTCACCTACGACGTCGGCGACGGCACGACCACCTCGGGCGTCGCCACCTCGGTGTCGCTGGAGGACGGTGTCATCTCGATCCGCGTCGGCGACGTGGACGTGGCGCCGGCCCAGATCCGGAGCGTGGAGTGAGCGGAGCGCTCAACAGCCCGCTGCCCCCGGGGCCGCTGACCGGCGTCACGCCGGCGACGGCGCCCGACCAGGCGCAGCGTGCGCGCCGGGCCCAGCCCCTCCAGGGGCCGGCGTTCGGCGAGGTCCTGACGCGCAAGCTGGAGGACACCGGCCAGCTGCGCTTCTCCGGCCACGCGCTCGAGCGGCTTCGCCGCCGCGGCATCGAGCTGGACGAGACGTCGCTCTCCCGTCTCGCGGACGGCGTCGAGCGCGCCGCCTCGAAGGGGTCGCGCGACTCGCTCGTCCTCGTCGACGGGACGGCGTTCGTCGTCTCGGTCGCCAATCGCACGGTGATCACGGCCGTCGGCCGTGAGCACATGAAGGAGCAGGTCTTCACGAACATCGACAGCGCCGTCATCGCCTGACCGGCGGCGCGCACGACACGACGGCACACGGGCTGGACCTCGAGCGAGGAGGCCCGCCGAACGAAAGGACGGCACGCACCATGATGCGCTCCATGTTCTCCGCGATCAGCGGCCTGCGCTCCCACCAGATCATGCTCGACGTCACCGCGAACAACATCGCGAACGTGAACACGCTCGGCTTCAAGGCCCAGCGCACGAGCTTCAAGGAGGCGCTCTCGCAGACGCAGAAGGGCGCGAGCGGCTCCTCGACCGCCCTCGGCGGCACGAACCCGGCCCAGATCGGCCTCGGCGTGACGCTGTCGGGCATCGACAACCTGATGAGCTCGGGCGCCGTGCAGTCGACGGGCGGCACGCTCGACATGGCGGTCCAGGGCGACGGCTTCTTCCGCCTGAAGACCCTGGACGGCACGGGCTCGCTCTCGACCGACTCGGTCTACACGCGCGCGGGCAACTTCACGCTCGACCGCGACGGCTTCCTCGTCAGCCAGGACGGCTACTACGTCGTCGGCTACGCCTACGACCCGGTCGCCGACGCGATGACGACCACCGAGACCCGGATCCAGGTGCCGGCCGGGACGAAGACGATCACGGTCGGGCAGGACGGCAAGGTGAGCGCGGTCGACGCCGCGGGCACCGTGACCGTCGTCGCGGGCATCACGCTGGCGAAGTTCCCGAACGCCGCCGGCCTCGAGCGCGCGGCCGCGAACCTCTACCGCGTGTCGAACAACTCCGGCCTCGAGATCGCCGGCACGCCGGGCGACACGAACGGCCTGGGCGTGCTCGTCCCCGGCGCCGTCGAGATGTCGAACGTCGACCTGGCGCAGGAGTTCACGTCGATGATCACCGCCCAGCGCGGCTTCCAGGCCAACACCCGGATCATCTCCGCCGCGGACGAGATGCTCCAGCAGCTCGCCAACGTCGGCCGCTAGCGAGGCCCTCCGCGGCGGCGGGGCGCCTCGCGCCCCGCCGCCGCGGGCCTCCCGGAGGGCACACCCATGATCGAGCTCCATCCGCTCCGCCACGGCGAGCCGTCCTTCCTGCTGAACCCGGCGCTGCTGCACATGGTCGAGTCGAAGCCGGACACGGTCGTCACGCTGACGACGGGCGTCAAGCACGTCGTGCGCGAGACGCCCGCCGAGATCGCCGAGCTCGTCCGCGCCTGGCACGCGAGCATCCTCGCGTCGTCGTACGGCCCGCCGCCCGAGCTGCGCGTGATCCACGGCAGCACCGAGTAGCCGCACCGCGTGTCGTCCCGCCGCCGTCCCAACCCGGCGCCCGCCTGGTCCCGCCCCGGCGGGCGCCAGCACGCCCCGCTTCTCCCCCGCGACCTCGCCGGGGAGGGCAGCTTGCTGCCGTCCGGCGACCGCGTCGTCCGGGAGGGGAGCTTCGACGTGTTCGTGGGGCGGGAGCCCGAGTGCGCGTGGCCTGGCGCGATGAGGGGGCCCGTGGGGGAGACGCGCGAGCTTCTCCCCGGCGTTGTCATCCCTCCGACGGGTGAGCAGCCCGGAGGGCGGGTGCCGATCACTCGGGCTGCAAGACGTGTCCCCGACAGTGCGGCCATGGAGGGCCGGCTGATGGCACCGACGGAGCGGAGCACCCTGCGATGAAGGCAACTGCCGGGATCGGCATCGTCGTCGCGATCATGGGGATCATGGTCGGGATGATCATGGAAGGCGGCAACCCCGCCGGCCTGATCAACATCCCGTCGCTCCTGATCGTGCTCGGGGGCACGCTCGGCGTGACGATCGCCTCGCAGCCGATCGAGGCGACGAAGGCGATCCCCAAGCTGATGATCTTCGCGATGAAGGGGACCGATCTGGATCACCACGGCGCGATCGGCCAGATGGTCAAGGTGGCCGAGAAGGCGCGCCGCGAGGGCCTTCTCGCGCTCGAGGAGGACATCAAGCAGATCGACGACCCGTTCGCGAAGAAGGGGCTGCAGCTCGTCGTCGACGGCACCGACTCGGAGCTCGTCCGCTCCATGCTCGAGGCCGAGATCGACGGCATGGCGAAGCGCCACGGCGCGAACGCGAACATCTTCCAGATGGGCGGCGGCTTCGCGCCGACCATCGGCATCCTCGGCACCGTCCTCTCGCTCGTGCACGTGCTCGAGAACCTGAGCGACCCCGCGTCGCTCGGCCACTCGATCGCGGGCGCGTTCCTCGCGACGCTCTACGGCGTCGGCTCCGCGAACGTCATCTACTTCCCGATCGCGAACCGGCTCAAGAGCTTCTCCGCCGAGGAGGTGCACTACCGCGAGATGATCCTCGAGGCCGTGCTCGCGATCCAGGCCGGCGAGAACCCGCGCATGCTGGGCGAGCGGCTCGAGACCTTCCTCGCACCGGGCGACCGCCGCGGTGAGGAAGGCCTGAAGGAGGCCGCATGAGCGCCGGCGGCGGTGGGGGCGGCAAGAAGAAGAAGCGCGGTGGGGAGGGCTTCCATCCCGACGAGCGCTGGCTGCTGACCTACGCGGACATGATCACGCTCCTCATGGCCCTGTTCATCATCCTCTGGGCCATGTCGACCACGAGCGCCGACAAGTTCGACGCGCTCAAGCTGTCGCTGACGAACGCCTTCGGCTCGCCGCTCTTCGTCGGACAGGACTCGATCCTCCAGGGCGGCCCCGGGTCGACGGCGAAGGTCGAGCCCGTCACGCCGCAGGACGCCGTCATGCCCGACCAGCAGAAGAGCACGGGCGGCAAGACCGAGGCCGAGCAGGCCGCGACGGCCGCGGAGCTGCAGGACCTGCAGAAGATCAAGGACGCCGTCGACAAGTCCGTCACCAACCGCGGCATCGCCGGCAAGGTCAAGACGACGATCGACGAGCGCGGGCTCGTGATCCGGATCCTCCCGGACAACATGCTCTTCGCGACCGGCGAGGCCGATCTGTTCGCCTCCGCGCGGCCGGTGCTGGACGACCTCGTGAAGGCGGTCAAGAGCGTCCCGCGCCAGAACCCGATCCACATCGAGGGCCACACGGACGACGTGCCGATCGCGACGGCCCGCTTCCGGAACAACTGGGAGCTGGCGACGAGCCGCGCCGTCACCGTCCTCTCCGTCTTCCTCGAGGACGGCATCACCCCGGGCCGCATGACGGCGGCCGGCTTCGCCGACACGCGCCCCATCGCCCCGAACGACACCGCCGAGGGGCGGGCGGAGAACCGTCGCGTCGAGATCGTCGTCGTTCGCACGGCGACCGAGGGCGACGCCGCCGGCACCACGACCACGTCCGTGGAGACGACCACCGTCGCACCGCCGGCGGCCGTCCCCGCGATCACACCCCTCGACAGCGAGAACCCCATCGGGATCTCGCCCGACGCCGTCGCGCCCGCCTCGAGCGGCACGACGTCGGGCGATCAGGAGGTCACCCCATGAGCGACAAGAAGAAGGGCGCCGAGGGCGAGGGCAAGAAGAAGAGCAAGAAGAAGCTGCTCGTCCCGGTCCTCGTGCTCGTCGTCGCAGGCGTGGGCTACAAGATGAAGTTCGCCCCGAAGCCGCCGCCGCCCCCGAAGCCGAAGATCGAGGGCACCGTGATGGCGCTCGAGAAGGAGTTCGTCGTCAACCTCGCGGACGGCCACTACGGGAAGGTCTCCGTGGCGCTCGTCGTCGAGGAGGAGGCCGGCGGTGGCGGACATGGCGCCGAGGGCGGCGGCCTGGCGCAGGAGGGCGTCGTCCGGGCGATCATCACGGACACCCTGACCGGCATGGATGCGGACGAGCTCGTCTCGAAGACGGGGCGCGAGCAGGCGCTGGAGGAGATCCTGACCGCCGTGAAGAAGCAGACCGACGAGCACGTCAAGGAGGTCTACTTCACCGACGTCGCGGTGCAGTAGGAGGCACGGATGGACGACTTCTCCCTCGATGCAGAGGTGGCCCAGGCGCTCGGCGGAATCGCCGGCGACCTGGCGGGCGGCCTCGACGCGGACGTCGCGCTCGCCGAGCTCGGCGGCGCCGGCCCGTCGGGCGACGGGAGCGGCGACCTCGGGCTCGTCCTGGACGTCCCGGTGGAGCTCGTCGTCGAGATGGGGCGGACCTCGATGACGATCCGCGACGCGCTCGCGATCGCCCCGGGCACGATCATCACGCTCGACAAGATGGTCGGCGAGCCCGCCGACCTCTACGTCAACGGCACGCCCGTGGCGCGCGGCGAGGTCGTCGCGGTCGACGAGGAGTTCGGCCTGCGCGTGACCGAGATCCTCCCGGCCGAGCGCCGCACGCTCCGCCAGGGCCCGTCGCCGCTGCGTCCCGCGTAGGCTGCGCTACGGCGGCACGTGCTCCGGCGCGCCGGCGTCGGCCGGGCCGCGGGGGTCGATCGGCTCGTCCGCGAGGCTCCGCACGAAGGCCACGGCCACCGCGACCACGGGGACGGCGAGGAACGCGCCAAGGATCCCGAAGAGCGAGCCGCCGGCGGCGACCGCGAGGATGACGACGGCCGGGTGCAGGGACACGGTCCGGCTCTGCACGATCGGCTGGAGGAAGTTGCCCTCGACGAACTGGACGCCGAGCACGACGCCGAGCGTGGCCAGCGCGATCACGCCGCCCTCGTCCGCGAACGCGACGAGCACGGCGATCGCCCCGGTGAGCGTCGCCCCGGCGAACGGGATGAAGCCGCCCAGGAAGACGAGCACGGCGAGCGGGAGGACGAGCGGCACGCCGAGCAGCGCGATGCCGATCCCGATCAGCAGCGCATCGAGCGCGGCGATCAGCGCCGTGCCTCGGACGTAGCCGGCGAGCTGCTTCCACGCGGCATGGCCGGCGCGCTCGACCGCTGGCCGGTTCTCGGCGCCGAGGCGGCCGAGCAGGCCGCGCCAGGCGCCGCGCCCGTCGCGGAGGACGAAGTACAGCATCGCGACCGCGAGGACGACCCCGGCGACGAGCGACACGCCGGTGCGCAGGCCGGCGACGAGGTAGTCGGACGCGGCGCTCCAGGCCGTCCCGATCCGGTCGGCCAGGCTCTGCGAGCCGTCGCCCGCGACGTCGATCCCCTGGTCGTCGAGCCATGCCGTCGCCCGCTCGACGCCGCGCTGCGCGGCGTCCGCGAGCTCGTCGTACTGCGAGACGATCGAGACGGCGACGAGCGCCGCGAGGCCGGCGACGAGCGCGATCGCCAGCACGAGCGAGATCGCCGCGGCGGGCCGGCCGATCCCGCGGCAGCGCAGCCAGTCGGTCAGGGGGAGCAGCGCCGGGGAGATCGTCAGCGCGACGAGCACCGGGAGCACGATCACCTGCAGGAACACGAGCAGCGCGAGCACCGCGACGAGCGCGGCGGCGCAGAGGAGCAGGCGCCAGGCCCAGCCCGACGCGCGGTCGAGGCTCCGCGGAACCGGCGGGACGCGCATCGCGCCTGTCTACCCCGGCCGGCCCGGGGGCAACCGGGCGCACCCGTCCGGGCGGCCGGGGCGAGATCCGCGTCGACCCGGATGGATTCGGGCTGCCCGCTGCCGATCGACGGGGAGCAGCATGTGGCTCTGGGGCAGCAGGCGACGCGCAGCGAGCGAGCTCGACGTCCACGTCGAGCCGGCTCCGGTCGCGCCCGCTCCCTCGCAACCGGCCGAGCCGGAGCCCGAGCCGCCGGCCGGGCACCCGCTCGCCGACGGGGTCGGCTCGCTGGCGCGGGCGCTCCACGCGCACCGCGCCCGGGCGGAGGACGCGCGCGCGTCGAACCGGGCCCTCCTGGCGGTCACCGGCCGCGCGCTCGAGCTCGCGCGCCGCGGCGGCTTCGCCGAGGTCGCCGAGCGGCTCTCCCGCACGTCGACCGGCCTGGGCGACGCCGTCGGGGAGATCGTCTCGGCCACCGGGCACGCCGCCGCGGCGATCGAGAGCTACGCGGGCTCGATCCGCGCCTTCGAGGCCGAGCTGGCGGAGCTGAACCGGCAGGTCGGCGAGATCCACGAGCGGATGGCCGAGATCCGCGGCATCGCCGACCGGACCAAGCTGCTCGCGCTGAACGCGCGGATCGAGGCGGCCCGCGCGGGCGCAGCCGGGGTCGGGTTCCAGGTGGTCGCCGAGGAGGTGGGCTCGCTCTCGGTGACGACGCGCGAGGTCGTCTCTGACGTCGTCGCCGCCGCCGACCGGATCGCCGAGGCGATCGGCCGGGGCGCCGAGCGCTTCGGCGAGAACCTCGAGGCGCTCGCCGGCGCGGAGGCCGCCGTCCGGGTGCTCGAGGGCGCCGCGGTCGAGACCGACGGTCGCGCGGACGCGCTCCTCGAGCCGACCGGACGCGTCCAGGAGCTCGCCTACGGCCAGGTCGAGCTGCAGGAGCTGGTCGAGCAGGCGCGGCTGCACGGGGAGCACGTGGATCAGGCGGCCTCCGCGCTCGCGGCGGAGCTCGCCGCGGGCGCGCGCGCCGGCGACGCGCTCTGGCTCGAGGCGGCGCCGGCGCCGGCGCGGCCCGCGATCCGCTCGCTCGGCGCCTTCGAGGCCGCCTTCGAGCGGGCGCTGGTCGACGACCGGCCCGACGACGCGGCCCGGGCGCTCGAGCAGGCCCTCGCCGCCGACGTCGCGCCCGACGAGCTGCTCGGCCGCCTGGCCGGCGCCGCCCAGCGCGCGTACAACGCGGCCGGGCCCGGGCGCCCGACGATCGAGCACTTCCGGAACGCCCGCATCCTCGAGGCGGCGCTCGAGCGGCTTGAGCCGCTCGTCTCGGACGGACGGGACGGCCCTCCGATCGTGATCGGGAACGCCTGGCAGGACTTCCACGACCTCGGCCGCCGGATCGTCGTCGCCGCCCTGCGCGCCGACGGCTTCCGCGTCGTCGACCTCGGCCTGAGCGTGCGCAACGAGGACCTCGTCGACGCCGCCGTCCGCGAGGGCGCGACGGTGATCGGCGTCTCGACGCTGCTCCTGCACACGGCGAAGCACGTCCCCGAGCTGAAGGAGCTGCTGCGGCGCCGCGGCCTCCACCGCATCCGCGTGATCGCCGGCGGCGCGCCGTTCCTCGTCGACCCGACGCTGCGCGAGCGGGTCGGGGCCGACGGGGTCGCGTTCGACCCGGCCGGCGCGGTCCGGCTCGTCCGCCACCTGACGCTCGGGCAGGCCGCGTGACGGGCGCGGAGCGGATCGTCGCCGCGGTGCTCGGCGACCCGGTCGACGTGACGCCGGTCGCGCCCGTCCTCCTGATGCAGGGCGCCCGGGTGCTCGGCGTCCCGCTCGGGCGCTACTTCGGCGAGCCGGGCCGGATCGCGGAGGGCCAGCTCGCGCTGCTCGACCGCTTCGGCCACGACGCGGTGTTCGCGATGCCGCACGTCGTCCAGGACGTGCTGCCGTGGGGCGCCGGGATCGACCTGCACGACGACGGCCCGCCGTCGGTCAACGGGATGGTCCTGTCGTCCTACGAGGACATCGAGCGCGTGGCCGTGCCCGACCCGACCCGGCACCCGTACTGCCGGCACACGCTGCGCGCCGCCGAGGCGCTCGCGCGGCGGGTCAAGGGCCAGCAGCTGATCGTCGGCGCGGTGATCGGCCCGTTCTCGCTGCCGACGATGCTGATGGGCACGCGGAAGCTCCTCTCGCTGCTGCTCGAGCCGGAGCCGGTGCGGCGACGCTTCCTGCCGACCCTGCTCGAGAAGACGACCGCGTACGCGTCGCGCTGGGCCTCGGCCCAGCTCGACGCCGGCTGCGACCTCGTCGTCGTCGCCGAGGGCATCGCCTCCGCCACGATCCTCGACGAGGCGACGTTCCTGCGCGACGCGCGCCCGGCGCTCGAGCGGTTCGTGGCGCGCACGCCGGGCCTGCTCGCGCTCGAGCTCGTCGGCCACGGCCTGCCGTTCCTGCCGCACCTGCGCGACCTGGGCGTCGCCGGCTTCCTGATCGGCGAGAGCGACCGCGTCGACGCGGCCCGCCGGGCGATCGGTCCCGGCAAGGCGCTGATCGGCAACGTCAACAACCTCAAGCTGCTGCGCTTCGAGCCGGAGCGGGTCGAGTTCGAGGCCCGGCGCGTGATCGCCGCCGCGGGACCGGGCTTCGTCCTCTCGAACCAGGGCCCGGAGATTCCGTGGGACGTGCCGGACGCCTCGATCGAGGCGCTCGTGCGCGCAGCGCGGTCGTCCCGGCCGGCGCGCGCGGCCGCCTGACGGCCCTAGCGCCGCTCCCGCGGCGGCTCGGGGCGGGCCCAGAGCCAGGCGCCGACGGAGGCCATCAGGCAGGTCACGCCGACGGCGACCCAGAGGGACGGGCCGGCGACGAAGAGGACGCCGGCGGAGACGGCCATCGTCCCCGTCGCGAGCTGCTTCGGTCGCCGGCCGACCGCCCGGTGGAGCTGCCAGTCGCGAACGACGGGCCCGAGCCGGGGGTCGCGCAGGAGCCGCTCGTGGAACGCCTTCGAGCCGCGCGCGGCGGCGAACACGGCCAGGAGCGCGAACGGCGTCGTCGGCAGGACGGGCACGAGCACCCCGAGCACGGCGAGGCCGGTGGCGGCGTAGGCGACGGCGAGCCAGGCGAGTCGGACGACGCGCGACCTGCCCGTGCTGGCGACCATGCACCGAGCCTAGGCGGGGCGGTCGGCGAGCCGCATCCGTAGCGGCCCGCAGCGAGGCGCGGGCGCCCCCGGAAACGACACGGCCCGACCGCGAGGGCCGGGCCGATCTCCCGGGGTGGAGGCGCGGGGCCCCGCGTCAGGCGACGCGGGCGTCGATCTTGTCGTAGTCGTCGATCGCGTCCTTCAGCTTGCGGCGGATCGACGCGAGGATCTGGGAGACCCGGGACTCGCTCACGCCCAGGTGGCGACCGATCTCGGCGCCCTGCATGTGGTGGACGTGGAGGAGGGTGAGGATCGTCTGCTCGCGCTCCGAGAGGGAGGCGATGGCGGCGCGCACGGCCTCGGCGCGCTCGCCGGCGAGCGTCGAGAGCTCCGGGTCGTACGTGCCGATCGGGGCCTCGAGCGTGTCGCCGACCTCGACGGAGAGGGCGTCGTCGGTGCCGCGAGCCGGGGCGTTCAGCGAGAGCAGGTCGGCGCGGTCGATCTCCTCGAGCCGGTCGCGCAGCTCCACGACGGTCATGCTCAGCTCGCCGGCCAGCTCGGACTCGCTCGGCGCGCGGCCGTTCTTGGAGAGCCAGGCGTCGCGGGCGCGCTCGATCTCGCGGCCGGTGCGGCGGACGGAGCGCGAGGCCCAGTCCTGGCGGCGCAGCTCGTCCATGATCGCGCCGGACACGCGCGTCCAGGCGTACTGCTCGAACGTCGCCCCCTTCTTCGGGTCGAAGCGGTCGACCGCGGCGATCAGCGCGAGCAGGCCGCACGAGATCAGGTCCTCGAGCTCGCAGTGCGCGGGGAGCTCGCGGATCTTGCGGCTCGCCAGGTACTTCACCATCGGCGAGTAGGAGAGCACGAGCCGGTCGCGAGCCTTGACGTCGCGGACCTCGACCCACCGCCGCCAGAGACCCTCGGCCTGCTCGGCGGTGGGGCGCTGGCCGCTCACGACTTGGGTGTCCACGAGATTCGAACCTCCGGGGGGCAGGGGGCGCTGCTGACTCCTCAAGCATCGTGTCCACGCGCTCCGAGGGCGATTCCCGGACTCGACCTCGCACCCTCTCCGTTTCGGGGATGGCGGCGTGCCCGTCAGGGCGCCGGCGCCTCACCCGGTGGAAGGCGGGGCGTCCCCCCGGTGGAGGGACGCGCGCATCGCGCGCTCTCGCGCGCGCGAGGCGGGCCACCCGATCGGGCGGCCCCCGGAGGGGGGAGCGGTCGGGCGGGCCCCGCTCAACGATGCGGATCGCCGGTCGATAAGCGGTGGCGGTGGAACCCGGTCGTCCCCGGTCACTGGTCGCCCTGGCGTGCGCGTTGTCGCTGCCTGCCGTCGCGCTGCTCGCGGCACCCGCCGCGCAGGGCGCGTTCGAGCGCGATCAGACGAAGCTCCCCGACGCGGTCTCGGGCGCGGCGAAGGAGGGGACGAAGGAGGCGGCCTCCTCGGGCTCGTCGGGCGCGTGGGTCCGGCTCGTCGTCGGGCTCCTGATCGTGCTCGTGGTGCTCTGGGGCGTCTACTGGATCCTCAAGCGCTGGACGGCGTCGAAGGCCCGTGCGGGCCAGCGCGGGGACGGGCGGATGGCCGTCGTCGCGACGACGGCGCTCGCGCAGAACCGCGCGGTGCACCTCGTGCGCGTCGGGGACGACCTCGTCCTGCTCGGCTCGGCCGAGCACCAGGTGACGCCGATCCGGGTCTACCGCGGCGACGCGGCGCGCCGGCTCGAGGCGATCCTCGAGGGCGTCGAGCCCCCGCTCGGGATGGGCGTCGGGACGACGATCGGCCCGGTCGCGCGGGACCGCCAGGCCGGCGTGCTCGAGAGCCTCCGGCGGCTGACGGCGAGGAGCTGATGCCGAACCTCGACGGCCTGCAGGTTCCCGGGGAGAACGGCTCCACCGCCGTCCAGCTGCTCATCCTCCTGACCCTGATCGGGTTCATCCCGGGGCTGCTCTTCGCGGTCACGGGCTTCACCCGGATCCTGATCGTCCTCGGGTTCGTCCGGAACGCGCTCGGCACGCCGTCGATGCCGCCGAACCAGGTGCTCGTCGGGATCGCCTTCTTCCTCTCGCTCTTCGTGATGGCCCCGACGCTGAACCAGGTGAACTCCGTCGCGCTGAAGCCCTTCCGGGCCGGCGAGATCACCCAGCAGCAGGCGATCGAGCGCGGGCTCGAGCCGGTGCGGACGTTCATGTTCAAGCAGACGCGGGACGGCGACCTGGCGCTCTTCGTGAAGCTCGCGAAGCTGAAGCGCCCCGAGACGCGCGCGGACATCCCGACGCACGTGCTCGTCCCCGCCTTCGTGATCTCGGAGCTGAAGACCGCGTTCCAGATCGGCTTCCTGATCTTCCTGCCGTTCCTGGTGATCGACATGATCATCTCGGCCGTCCTGATGAGCATGGGGATGATGATGCTGCCCCCTGTCCTCATCAGCCTCCCGTTCAAGATCCTGCTCTTCGTGCTCGTCGACGGGTGGCACCTGGTCACCCAGAGCGTCGTCAACTCCTTCAACCTCTGACCCCGCCGGGGAGGGTCGACCATGACCAAGGACACCGTCCTCCACCTTGCGATCCAGGCGCTGACGCTGACCCTGAAGGTCTCGCTGCCGATCCTCCTCGCCGGGCTGGTCGTCGGCCTGGTGATCTCGCTCTTCCAGGCGGTGACGCAGATCCAGGAGGCGACGCTGACCTTCATCCCGAAGATCCTCGTCACCGCCGGCGTGATCGCCCTCGCAGGCCCGTGGATGCTCGACCAGGTCGTCGCCTACACGCACGACCTCTTCGAGTCCATCCCCACGATGATCAAGTGAGCGGCCCGCGGTGAGCGTCGCCGCCGGGCTGTCCGGGATCGAGCTGCCCCGCGTCGCGGGGGACACCGTCCTCGGCTTCGTGCTCGCGCTCTCCCGCGTCGGGCCGCTGTTCCTGCTCGCCCCGATCTTCTCGTCGTCGATGATCCCGCGGCGTGCGAAGGCGATCGCCGCGCTCGCGCTCTCGATCCCGATGGCCTCGATCGCGACGGACGGCCAGACGCTGCCCGCCGACGGCTTCGACCTGGCCGGGACGATCCTGAAGGAGGTGCTCGTCGGGATCGCGTTCGCCTTCTCGCTCCAGGTCATCTCGAGCGCGATCCAGCTCGGCGCCTCGGTCCTCGACACGGTCGTCGGCTTCTCGTTCGGCGCCGTCCTCGACCCGATCAACAACGCGCACAACGCCGTGATCGGGCAGGTCTACGCGCTCGTCGCCACCATGGTCTTCCTCCTCACCGGCGGCGACCAGATCATGGTGCTCGGCCTCGCGAAGACCTACGAGGTGGTGCCGCTCGCGGCCACGCCCGGCCTGGACACGCTCGCGGCGCTCGCGCTGCACGGCTTCGTCGACATCCTGATCATCGGCCTCGAGCTGGTCGCGCCGGTGCTGATCTGCCTGGTCGTCACCGACGTCGCGTTCGGCATCGTCTCGCGCGCCGCGCCGCAGATGAACGTCTTCACGCTCGGCCTGCCGGCGAAGGTGCTGGTCGCGTTCGGCGTGATGGCCGTCTCGCTCCCGATCGTCGCCACGAGCGTCCGCTCGGAGCTCGAGGGCGCGGTCTACGACGCGCTCCGCTTCCTGGGCGCGGGGTAGCCGGCGATGGCCGACCCGTCGAAGACCGAGAAGGCGACGCCCAAGCGCCGCGAGGAGGCGCGCAAGAAGGGCCAGGTCGCCCGCTCGATGGAGATCAACACCGCCTTCGTGCTGCTGGCGGCGATCGCCGTGCTCGGGATCGCGGGCCCGAGGCTGCTCGAGCAGTTCCAGGAGATCATGACCCAGGGGCTCCAGCAGGCCGGCGACCCGAGCCTCGCCACGCGGTCGGCGATCGGCGGCGTCGCGGGCTGGGCGCTCGGCGCGACGATCGGCGTCGTGGCGCCCTTCTTCGCGGTCGGCGCGCTCGCCGGCCTGATCGCGAGCGTCAGCCAGGTCGGCTTCCAGCTGACGCCGAAGGCGGTCGCCCCGTCGTTCAAGAAGATCAACCCGCTCTCGGGGTTCAAGCGCGTGTTCGGGCCGCAGTCGCTGTTCGAGCTGGTCAAGAACGTCGTCAAGGTGGGGGTCGTCGGCCTCGCGGCGTTCCTCGCGATCTGGCCGAAGCTGCCGGAGCTCGCGATCCTGGTCGGCCTGCCGCCGGCGGCGATCCTCGCGAAGATCTCCTCGCTCGTCCTCACCGTCTGCCTCTGGGTGGGCGGGGCCTTCGTGCTGATCGCGGTCGCCGACGCCTGGTGGCAGCGCTACCAGCACGAGAAGGGCATGAGGATGACCAAGGAGGAGGTCAAGCGCGAGGCGCGCGAGGGCGACGTCGCTCCGGAGGTCAAGGGCCAGATCAAGCGCCGCCAGTTCGAGCTCGCCCGGCGCCGCATGCTCGCCGAGGTGCCGAGCGCGGACGTCGTCGTCACGAACCCCACCCACTTCGCGGTGGCGCTGCGCTACGACGGCAAGGTGCCCGCGCCCGAGGTCGTGGCGAAGGGCCAGGACCACGTCGCCGCCGCGATCCGCCGCGTCGCCGAGGAGCACGGGGTGCCGATCCTCTCGAACCCGCCGCTCGCCCGCGCGCTCTACCGCGAGGTCGAGCTCGGCCAGATGATCCCCGAGGCGTTCTACTCCGCCGTCGCCGAGGTGCTCGCCTTCGTCTACCGCACCGCCAGGCGCAGCCGGGCCCGCACCGCCTAGCGACGCGGGGGAGCGGCGCGCCGCTGCTCCCGCGGGCCCCTGCGCGCTCGGCGTCGCGCGGTCGCGACGCCCGTCGCTCAAGGAGCTGCGGGCCCGGCCGACTACCCGGCTACGTTGCGGAACGGCAGTCGTCCCGTCCTGCGCACTGGCCCGGCCACGCCGTGCGCCTCGCCCCTGCCCGGGGGTGATCGCCCGTGAACGAGAAGGCGATCGGCCGGGGGCGCCTGCTGAAGCACGCCGACCTGCTCGCGGTCGTCGCGATCGTCGTCGTGATCGTGATGATGATCGTCCCGCTCCCGGCGACGATCCTCGACATCCTGATCACGCTGAACATCACGGCGGGGCTGGGGATCCTGATCACGACGATGTTCGTGCCGAGGGCGCTGGACTTCGCGGCCTTCCCCTCGATGCTCCTGATCACGACGCTCTTCCGGCTCGCGATCAACATCTCGGTGACGCGCCTGATCCTCCTGCACGGGGACGCGGGCAGCGTCATCCACTCGTTCGGCTCGTTCGTCGTCGGCGGCAACCTCGTCGTCGGCCTCGTCGTCTTCCTGATCCTCGTCGTGATCCAGTTCGTCGTGATCACGAACGGCGCCGGGCGCATCGCCGAGGTGGCCGCCCGCTTCACGCTCGACGCGATGCCCGGCAAGCAGATGGCGATCGACGCCGACCTGAACGCCGGGCAGATCACCGACCAGGAGGCGCGCAAGCGCCGCGACGACATCGCGCGGGAGGCGGACTTCTACGGCGCGATGGACGGCGCCTCGAAGTTCGTCAAGGGCGATGCGATCGCCGGCGTCGTGATCGTGCTGATCAACCTCGTCGGCGGCATCGCCGTCGGCGTCATGCAGAGCGGCATGTCGTTCTCGGAGGCGCTCCAGACCTTCTCGATCCTGACCATCGGCGACGGCATCGCCGCGCAGATCCCCGCGCTGCTGATCTCGACCGCGACCGGCGTGCTCGTGACGCGCTCGGCCTCGTCCGGCGACCTCGGCGGCGACCTCGCGAAGCAGATGCTGAAGCAGCCGCGCGCGCCGATGATCGCCGGGATCCTGATCGCCGGGCTCGCGCTCGTCCCCGGCCTGCCGAAGCTCCCCTTCCTGCTCGTCGGCGGCGGCATCTTCATGCTCGGCCGCGTGCTGAAGCAGCAGGCGCTGGCGGAGGAGGCGAAGCGCCAGGAGGAGGAGGCGGCCGCGCTCGTGCCGGAGGCGCCGCCGCCGCAGGACGCGGCGATGGGCGCGCTCCAGATCGACCCGCTCGAGCTCGCGATCGGCTTCGGCCTCGTGCCGCTCGTCGACCAGCGCGCCGGCGGAGGCCTGCTCCAGCGCGTCGGCGTCATCCGCCGTCAGATCGCCCACGACCTCGGCGTCGTGATCGCGCCCGTCCGGATCCACGACGACGTCACGCTCGACTCGCACGAGTACGCCGTCCGCGTCCGCGGCGCGGAGGTCGCGCGCGGCCGGATCGTCCCGGGCCACCGCCTCGCGATGAACCCGGGCGACGCGGTCCCCGGCCTCGCGGGCATCGCCACCGTCGAGCCCGCGTTCGGCCTGCCGGCCGTCTGGATCGAGGACGGCAGCCGCTCCGAGGCGGAGGCGCTCGGCTGGACGGTCGTCGACGCCGAGTCGGTCGTCGTCACCCACCTGACGGAGACGATCCGCCGCCACGCGGACGAGCTGCTCACGCGCCAGGAGACGAAGAAGCTGCTCGACGCGCTGAAGGAGCAGAACTCCGCCGCGGTCGAGGACGTCGTCCCGGACCGGCTCGGCGTCGGCGAGGTCCAGCGCGTCCTGCAGCACCTGCTCCGGGAGGGCGTCTCGATCCGCGACCTCGGGACGATCCTCGAGGCGGTCGGCGACAAGGCGATGCTCACGCGCGACCCGGGCATCCTCGCGGAGTACGCGCGCCAGGCGCTCGGCCGGGCGATCACGGCCGGCTACGTCGACGACGAGCACACGCTGCGCGCGATCTCGCTCGACCCGACGCTCGAGCAGGAGATCGCCGAGTCGCTCGCACAGACGCCCGACGGCGAGTACCTGGCACTGGACCCGGGCCGCGCGCAGCAGCTCGTGGGCTCGCTGTCGGGCTACGTCGACCAGGCGACCGCGATGGGAATGCGGCCCGTGCTCGTGTGCTCGAGCCGTGTTCGCCGCCACCTGCGCCGTCTGATCGAGCAGGCGTTCCCGCAGCTGCCGGTCATCTCCTACAACGAGATCGTCCCGGGCATCCGGGTCGAGACCGCGGGGATGGTGACCTAGTGCCCGCCCGCCCGTCCGCCCCCGTCCGGGTGACGCAGGTCGAGGGATTCTCGGCCCTCGCCCCTCGTGTTTCCCCCGTATCCGTCGATCGACCGAAGACCGAGGTGATGTCGTGAGCGCGACCGTCGAGAGGAAGACGTACCGGGGCCGGAGCCTCGAGGACGTCCTGCCGCTGATCCGGGCGGAGCTGGGCCCGGAGGCGGTGATCACGAAGCAGCGCGACGGCGTCGTCGGCGGCATCGGCGGCTTCTTCGGGAAGAGGTGCATCGAGGTCGAGGCCGAGGCGCCGGCCGGGCCGGCGCTCCACGCCGACCCGGGCGGCACGTCGCGCCCGCCGGTCGCCCCTGCGCTCCCGCCGCGGCGGGTCCTCGACGCGTACGACGCGGGCGGTGAGATCGCGCCCTCCGAGGCGCTCGCCGAGAGCACGATCCTGTCCGCGCTGATCGCGGGGACGTCGCCGTTCGCCGACCACCTCGACCAGGCCGACCAGCGGATCGAGCGCGCCGTGCGCGCCGCCGTCCTCGCACCCGAGCCGCCGGCCGCCGCGGCGGCGCCCGTCGTCGCCGCGCCCGTGTCCGTCGAGCCGCCGGCGCCCGTCGCATCCGCGCCCGCGCTCGTCGTCGAGCCGGAGCCGGGCCTCGTCCGCGCCGCGCCGCTCCCGCCCCCCGAGCGCCCGGAGGAGCCGCTCGCCGCGGGCGTCCACGACGCCCTCGTCGCCGCCGCGATCCCGCCGCCGCTCGCCGCCGAGCTGGTGCGCGAGGTCGAGCTGCACGTCCGGCCGCTCGAGCCGGCCGAGCCGCTGACCGCCCAGGTGCGCAAGGCGCTCGCGCGGCGGATCCGGGTGGCCAGCGGCTGGACGACGGAGCGGCGCACGATCGCGGTCGTCGGCGCCGCCGGCGCCGGCAAGACGACCGTCGCCGCGAAGCTCTGCCACGCCTACGCGAGCGCGGGGCAGCTCTCCGTCGCCGCGCTCAGCCTCGAGGGCGCCGACGGCGCCGAGCGGCTCGCGACGCTGACCGACCACCTCGACCTCGACCTGCGCGCCGCCGCGACGCCGGCCGAGGCCGCCCGCGCGATCCGGCGCCTGGCCCGCGAGGAGCTCGTCGTCGTCGACACGCCCGCCGTCTCGGCCGGCGACCAGGAGACGATCGTGCTCGTCGGCGACCTGCTCGACGTGGTGCGGCCCGACGAGGTGCACCTGGTCGTCCCGGCGACGACCGACGCGCGGGCGGCGAAGGCGCTCGCCGACGCGCTCGGCCGCACGGTCGAGGTGACGCAGATCGTCGTCGCCCGCACGGACGAGGGCGGCCCGGTCGGCGGCCCGGTCGGCCTCGCGCTCTCGGTCTGCCGGCCGGTCTCGTACGTCGCGAGCGGCCGCGACGTGAAGGCCGGCCTCCGTCCCGCCGACCCGGGCCTGCTCGCCTCGCTGGTGCTGCCGTGAACCCGTCCCGCGGCCCCGAGATCGACCGGCTCGTCCGCCTGCGCGTCCCCGACTGGGGCGAGGACTTCTCGTCCCGCGTGGTCGACGCGGTCTCGCAGCGGCTGGTCGTCGCGGCGCCGAGCGACGGCCGCCGGGCCTACGGGCTGCAGGTGGGGATGCCGGTCGAGATCGGCTGGTCGACGGCGGCCGGGGTGGCGTGGATCCCGGGGATCGTGGTCGCGCAGTCGGCGGGGGAGGCGGCCTTCGCCGTCCAGCTGCTCGGGCCGCCCGTGATCATGCAGCGGCGCGAGCACATCCGCGCCCACGCGCTGATCGACATCGAGCTGCTCGGGCTCGGCGGCGGCGCGACAGCGCGCGGGACGACGCTCGACCTCTCCGGGGGCGGCATGCGCGCGCTCCTGCCGCACGCGATGGGCGTGGGGGAGGTGGGCCGCTTCAGCGTGGCCCTGCCGGAGGAGCGGCCGGTCTCGTTCACGGCCAGGGTCGTGCGCCAGGCCGGCGAGCACGCGCTCGGCTTCCGCTTCGAGCTGATCTCGGCGCCCGACCGCGAGCGCCTGACGCGGCACGCGTTCCTGCGCGTGCGCGACGACATCCTGCGCCGCGAGCGCGCCGCCTGACGGGAGCGAACGGATGAGCCTGCTGCCCGAGCCCAACCAGCACATCGCCGTCTTCGTGCACGACTGGGAGACCGAGCTCGCCTCGCGCGTCGAGGACTCCGCGCCCGGCCACGTGCACATCGCGTTCCCGTCGGACGGGCTCGCGACGTTCGTCGTCCCGAACGGGCAGGTCGTCGACCTCGCGTGGACGACGGGGCGCGGCCCCGCGCGCGTGCAGGGCGTCGTGACCGGGCGCGTCCCGGGCCGCGTGCCGCTCCTGACGATCGAGCTGGCGAGCGACCCGGTCGTGCAGCAGCGACGCGAGCACGTGCGCGCCTCGGCCTTCCTCGACCTCGACATCGCGCCCCCCGAGCTGTGGAAGCCGGTGCAGGGCATCACGCTCGACGTCTCCGGCGGCGGCGTGCGCGCCCACCTGCCGGCCGACCTCGAGCTCGACGCGTCGACCCGCCTGACGCTGCACGTGCCCGACGACGCGCCGATCGCGATGCTCGCCCGCGTCGTCCGCCGCGCCGACGACGACAGCCTCGGCATGCAGTTCGAGCTGATCGCGCCGCCCGACCGCGAGCGCCTGATCCGCTTCGTCTTCGCGCGCCTGCGCAACGCGGTGCACGTCGGCGACCTCTCCCGCGGCCAGGAGCGCCGCTGATGGCCGTCGACGAGACGACCGGGCGCGCGCTGCCGATGGTCTCGCCCGGGGAGGAGCCCCGGGCCGCGTACGGCATCCGGCGCGCCAAGGCGATGGGCGGGCTGATCGGGTTCCTGCTCGCGGTCGTGCTCAGCCTGACGAACGACGCCTCGCTGACGGACGCGCTCTGGCGCGGGGTGATCGGCGGGATCGCCGGGAACCTCGTCTGCTGGGTCGCGGCCGTCGCGTGGTGGCGCGCGTACCTGCGCGCCGAGGCGCGCGTCGCGATCGAGCGCGTCCTCGCGGAGCGACGGCGCCAGCGCGAGGCCGCGAGCGGCGGTGAGTCGTGAGGCCGATCGAGCCCGTCTCGTCGAGCCGCGTCGAGCGCGCCGCGCCCGTCCGCCCGACCCGACGGGTCTACGAGCGGCCGCCCGAGGAGGACGAGGAGCGCCGCCGCGAGCACGACGGCGACCGGCACCGGCGCGAGGAGGCGGAGGCCGACGGGCACGTCGACGTGCGCGCCTGAGCCGCGCGAGCGCGACCGGACGGGTGACGCGGAATTCCCCCGGTCGGGGCACGTGGCCGGTGGGGAGGCCGCCGATGACACGGTTGCCGCCCGATGCGACATCGAGCGGTGCGGAACGACACGGAACGTCGCCGCCGCCGTCGCAGACATCGCGCTTCACGGAAGAAGACACCGATCTGCGAGGTGAGCCAGGCCCCGGCCGGCTCGACCATCGCAACCAAGTCCTGACGCAGGCCGGCCTGCCGCCCGCCTCCGGCGAGCGAGCCTCTCGGCCGAAAATCTGCGCAGGAGCAACCCCACGCAGGGGACATAGGGGACGACGGGCGAAAACCTCCTGACACCAGGGGGTTTTCGCCTTTCCGGGCCCGGTCCGGCTCGCGCTCGAGCGCGACATCGCGGGCGCAGGATCCCTCGATCGAGCCGTGGAGCGGCGGGCGCCGTGGGCGATCACCGGGTTGGCCGCCATGGATGGTGGTCGGGGCTGGTGGGTTTGGCCCCATGGGTTCCAGTCGGTTCTTCAAGGAGGAAGAGCATGGGCCTTCGTATCCAGAACAACGTCGAGGCGTTCAATGCGCATCGGCAGCTGGTCGGTACCGGCCACAAGATGTCGCAGTCGATGGAGCGCCTGGCGTCCGGGTTCCGGATCAACCGGGCGGCGGACGATGCGGCGGGTCTGGCGATCTCGGAGAAGCTGCGGTCGCAGATCGGTGGTCTGGCGCAGGCGCAGCGGAACGCGATGGACGGCGTGTCGCTGGTGCAGACGGCGGAGGGTGCGCTGACCGAGGTGCACGCGATGCTGCAGCGCGTCCGTGATCTGGCGGTGCAGTTCAACAACGGCACGCTGTCGACGGCGGACAAGGCGGCGATCACGGCGGAGGTTGCGCAGCTGTGTGCGCAGGTGTCCTCGGTCGGGTCGGACACCAAGTTCAACGGGATCGCGCTGCTGACGGGGACGAGCACGATCACGTTCCAGGTCGGTGCGGAGGATGCGCAGACGATCGCGACGAGCGCGATCGCGCTGTTCGGGTCGGGTGCGACCTTCAAGGTCGACTCGGCGATCTTCACGTTCTCGGGGACGGTGTCGCTGTCGAACATCGACACGGCGATCTCGAACGTGTCGAGCTCGCGTGCGACGTTCGGTTCGATCCAGAACCGGATGCAGCACACGATGAACAGCCTCTCGGTCTACCAGGAGAACCTGCAGGCGTCGGAGAGCCGGATCCGCGACGTCGACATGGCGTCGGAGATGGTGCAGTTCACGAAGCTGCAGATCCTGCAGCAGGCCGGGACGTCGATGCTGTCCCAGGCCAACTCGGCGCCCCAGTCGGTGCTGAGCCTTCTCAGGTAACGGGGGCGACTGGGCGCCACCCGGCGCCCCCCTCCAGGGAAGCACGCGAACGGGCCGGCCCAGCCGGCCCGTTCGCGTTCCCGGGGGCGGTACGCTGACGCGCATGCCAGGAGCCGCACGGCGGACACGGCCGACGGCGTGGCGTGCCATCGTGGCGGCGCTCGCCGCGGTCGCCGCCCTCGCAGGGTGCGCCGGCGGGGAGCGGCCGGCCGAGCCGGTCGTCGGCCGCTTCCCGTCGCCGGATGTCGGCGGCGAGGGCGTCGAGCCGGGCATCTGCCCGGGCGTGGTCGCGTTCGGCGGCCTCGAGTACGGGCAGGCGGGAGGCCTCGACTTCGAGGTCCTCCGCGGCGAGTCGATCGGGACGGGACGGTATTGGACCTGCAACCCGGATGTCGCCACCGCGGTCGACATCGTCCCGATCGCGGGTCTTGATCCGGTAGCGGTGTTCGTCACCGACGACCTCGCGCCGCATCTCGATCGAGCCTACGTCGCACCCCGCCTCTGCCTCATAGGAGCGGAGCAGGAGGCCGCGGCGTACTGGCGGTGCCTGCGCCAGCCGCTGCTCGTCGGCGAGCGTCAGCTCTTCCCGGTCGAGCTCTCGGACGGCGAGCGCGACGCGCTGGAGCCGGGCGCCGTCCTCCCCGTGCTCCGACGGCCGTGCTGCTCCGACGTGGACACGACCGTCGACGTCCAGGTGCTCGCCGGGATCGCCCCGTCGAGCGCAGTCTGGTCGGGAAGCGAGGGCCTCCTCTACGTCCGTCCCGGCCCGTGCCTCGCCGAGGAGGGGGAGCGCTTCGTGCCCTGCCTGCGGACGCCGCCGGGGGAGCCGGGGCCGTGAGGGATCGGTATCCGGCTTCCAGCCGAGCCGCCCGCGCCGAGCAGGGGAGGTTCCCTCCCCTGCGACGACCACGAACTCGGAGCTACCGCCGACGCGCGACGCCAGGAGGAGGCCCGAGGGGCAGTGGCCTGGCGCGATGAGGGGGCCCGTGGGGGAGAAGCGCGAGCTTCTCCCCCGCGAGAAGGCTCGGAGCGCCGCGAAGCGGCGCTAGAGCCTGACGTAGCCGGTCGCCTCGGACGGCGACCGCTGGACGCGGGAGACCGCGCTCGCGTGGTTGCCCTCGACGGTCGTGAGCGAGCCGTCGGGGTTCACGGACTCGACGATGCCGACGTGGCGGCCGCCGAAGAGGATGATGTCGCCGGGCTGGGGCGTCGTGCCGGCGGGGAGGAGGCGGCCGGTCTGCGCGGCCCACTTCTCGATCCCCTCGACCGCGCCCTCGCCGCTGCCGCCCTCGCCGATCGGCAGGCCGGCCTGGCGGGCCGCCCACGAGACGAAGTACGCGCACCAGGGCGCGCCGCGGTACGAGCCGACGGTGGCCGTGCGGTACTCCTCGATCCGCGGGCTGTCGTTCGACCCGGGCGGCTGCTCGGCCTGGCCGACCTCCGCCTGGGCGATGGCCAGCATCCGCTGGCCGGGCGTCCCGGCCGGGGCGGTGGTCGGGACCGCGGTGGTGCCGCCGACGGGGGCGAGCAGGGCCGCGAGCACGCTGTTCGGCGCCGCGACGCGGATCGCGTCGAGGACGCCGGCGAGGCCGCTCGTCGACGCGCCCGGCTGGAGCAGCGTGGAGAGGCCCGCGAGGCCGCCCGGCTGCGCGCCCAGGATGGTCTGGAGCGTCGCCAGGCCACCCGTCTCGGAGCCGTCGCCCAGCAGCGACGAGAGCGTCGAGGGGAAGGCAGCGGCGTCGCCGGACGGGTCGCTCGTCGTCCCGTCCGCGGCCATGGGGCTCCACGCCTGCAGCACGAGCGCGTTGAGCGCGGACACGCGGCCCATGACGTCGGAGACGGACATCACCCCGACTGATCGGCAGGCGCGGGCCGGAATCCAGCGTCCGTTCGCACCATCTGCCCCTCAACCGAGCGACGCCTCCGGCCGATCATAGGAGGGCAATGGCGACCGCACACGCTGTCGAGCCCGGCGCGAAGACCCGCATCCTCGTCGCCGACGACGATCCGGACATCCTCGGCCTCCTGGCCTTCGTGCTCCGCAAGGCGGGCTACGAGGTCGTCACCGCGCCGCACGGCGGGGAGGCGCTGAGGATGGCGCGCGAGACCGAGCCCGACCTCGTCCTGCTCGACGTCTCGATGCCGGTCCTGAACGGGTACGAGGTGTGCGAGCAGCTCGTCACGAGCGTCCCGGACGCGCCGCCGGTGATCTTCCTGACCGCGCACGGGCACAGCTCGGCGCGCGTCCAGGGCCTCGACGCGGGCGCGGTCGACTACGTCGTCAAGCCGTTCGACGCGCAGGAGCTGACGGCGCGGGTGCGCGCGGCGTTGCGCACGAAGGCTGCCCGCGACATGCTCGCCGCGGAGGCCTCGACGGACGCGCTGACGGGCCTGCTGAACCGCAGCCAGCTCTACTCGCGCGCGGCCGAGGCCGTGTCGCTGGCGCGCCGCCACAACCGGCCGCTCGCCTGCATCATGGTCGACCTCGACCACTTCAAGAAGATCAACGACACCTACGGCCACGCCGCCGGCGATGCGGTGCTCCGCGAGGCCGCCCAGCGCCTGCGCACGGTCGGCCGCGTGTCGGACGTGGTCGTCCGCTACGGCGGCGAGGAGTTCCTCGTGCTGCTTCCCGAGACGGACATCGACGGGGCGGCGGCGATCGCCGAGCGGATCCGCACGACCCTGAGCGCGACGCCGATCCGGGTCGAGGACGCGCTCGGGAGCCAGGGCTGGCTCGACCTGACGGTCACCGCGAGCCTCGGCATCGCGACCTGGGACGGCGAGACGATGGACGGGCCGAACGCCCTCCTCGCGGTCGCCGACGGCGCGCTCTACCGCGCCAAGCAGAACGGGCGCGACCGCGTCGAGCGCGGCTAGGGTCGCGGCCTCCGCTCCGGCGGGCGCGATCGTCTAGCGTTCGGGCGTGGCTGCGCTCGACGACCCGCTCGCCCTCGCCCTCTGGCAGGCTCGCGCGTCCGCGCGCCCCGTGCCGGAGGGGACCGTCGCGGCTGGCGCGCTCGGCCAGGCGGACGCGGAGCGCGTCGCCGCGGCGCTGGCCGACGCGACGCGCGCGGCCGGCGGGCGCCAGGTCGGCTGGAAGCTCGGTGCGACGAGCGAGGCCGTCCAGGCCCGGTTCGGCACCGATCGGCCGTTCCCGGCGCCGCTCTTCGACACCACGGCGCTCGCGGACGGCGGCGAGCTGTCCCTGCGCCATCTGGTCGCGCCGCGCCTCGAGCCGGAGCTCGGCTTCCTCGTCGAGGACGGGGTCGCGACGCCGTGCGCGTGCATCGAGCTCGTCGACGCGCGCCTGCGCCCGTCCTGGACGGTGACGCTCGCCGAGGCCGTGGCCGACTTCGGCATGCACGCCCACGCGGTCTTCGGCGAGCCGGTGGCGGCGCGCGGTCGCGTCCCGGCGGCGGTCCGCCGCGACGGCGAGACGCTGTGGACGGGGGAGGGCGACCTCGAGGCCGCCGAGGCGTCGCTGCGCTGGCTGCCCGACGGCTGGCTCGAGGCGTGCGGCGGCCGCGCGCTCGTGGCCACGGGGACGCTCTGCGACCCGCTCGTGCTCGAGCCGGGCGCCTGGGAGGTCGACCTCGGCCCGCTCGGCGCGCTGCGCGTGACCGTCGTCCCCTAGCGGGCCGCTCCCGGGAACGCGAACGGGCCGGCTCGCGCCGGCCCGTCCACCAGTCCACGGGGATGGGGTCCCGTGACGTCGGGGCTGGTCCAGGGCCCCGGAGCAAGGCTCCCTACCGCTGCAGCAGGCTCAGCACCGACTGCGGCGCCGAGTTCGCCTGCGAGAGCATCGACGTGCCCGCCTGCGAGAGGATCTGGAGCTTCGTGAACTGCACCATCTCCGACGCCATGTCGACGTCGCGGATCCGGCTCTCGGAGGCCATCAGGTTCTCCTGGTAGGTCGAGAGCGAGTTGAGCGTGTACTGGAGCCGGTTCTGGATCGCGCCGAACTCGGCCCGCACCTGGGACACGTTCTGGATCGCCGTGTCGACCTGCGAGATCGAGACCGTCGAGCCCGACCAGGTGAAGATCGCCGAGTCGACCTTGAAGGTCGCGCCCGAGCCGAAGAGCGAGATCGCGTTCGTCGCGAGCGTCTGGCCGTCCTCGTGGCCGACCTGGAAGGTGATCACGGCGGCGCCGGTGAGGAGCGCGATGCCGTTGAACTTCGTGTCCGCGCCGATCGAGGAGATCTGCGCGCAGAGCTGCGCGACCTCGGCCGTGATCGCCGCCTTGTCGGTCGCCGACAGCGAGCCGTTGTTGTACTGGACGGCCAGGTCGCGGATGCGCCCGAGCATCGCGTGCACTTCCTGCAGCGCGCCCTCCGCCGTCTGCACGAGCGAGACCGCGTCGAGGGAGTTCCGCTGGGCCTGCGCGAGGCCCCCGATCTGAGCGCGCAGCTTCTCAGAGATGGCGAGTCCGGCCGCGTCGTCAGCTGCCCGGTTGATCCGGAAGCCGGACGCCAGGCGCTCCATGGACTTCGACATCTTCATGCTCGTGCCCTCGAGCTGCCGGTGGGCGTTGAACGCCTCGATGTTGTTCTGGATCCTGAGCGACATTGTCCCTTCCTTAGGAGATGGTTCTCTCTGCGTCCGTGCCTAGGGGGCGACCCTGGCCTTCGGCCGGCCGTGCGCCTTGGCGCCGGGGAGGTCCCGGATGCTCGCCTGGGCCGCGGCCCGGTTCTCTTCCTTGACGGCGGCCCAGATCTCGGCCCGGTAGACGGGGATCTCGGCCGGTGCCTCGATGCCGAGGCGGACGGTGGAGCCGACGACGTCGAGGACGGTGATCGTCACGTCGTCGCCGAGGCAGATCCGCTCGCCCGCCTTGCGGGTGATGACCAGCATCCCCATGCCTAGACCGCGCGCGCCGCGACGGGCACGGCCGGCTCGTGGGCCTCGACGCCGGTCAGGTCGACCTCGGCGAAGAGCGGCTGGCGGACGTCGTAGCCCGCGATCTCGTTGATCACCTGGCGGCCGACGCGCGCCGCCGCGTTGAGCACGATCGGGGCGACGAGGTTGACCGTGAAATCCTCGAGCTCCTCGGCCGCGCGGACGACGCACAGGATCTCGGCGGCGCCCGGCTCGTCCAGGTCGAGCTTCCGCGCGTCGTCGTCCGACACCTTCACCTCGTAGTCGCGGAAGAACAGCCACGGCTTGGTGACGGGGACGGCGATGTCGGCGTGGTCGACCGAGTGGAGCCACCAGAACGGCGAGGCCTCCGTGTGCGCGAGCAGCGCGTACCGCGACCCGGGCAGGCCGATCAGCCCGTCGGGGAACGACAGCACGGCGTCGTCCTCGACGTCGATCGTCCCGAAGCGCGTGCTCTCCATCTGCATGTGCTGTTCCTCCTTGAACGGGCTAGTTGAGGAAGTCGATCAGCGAGGGCTGGATGATCTGGGCGCCCGACTTGAGCGCCGACTGGTAGACGGCCTGCTGCATCGAGAAGTGGACGAGGGTCTCGGCCATGTCGGCGTCCTCGGTCTCCGAGAGCAGCCTCGACGTCGACTCCTCGATCTCGGTGAGGCGGTTGACCGCGCTCTCGAGCCGGTTCTGGCGGGCGCCGACGATGGCGCGCGCGTTCGTGATCGTGTCGAGCGCCGTGTCCATCGCCGACAGGTCGACGGTCTGCAGGTCGGCGCCGTTGCCCGCCTGCAGGTCGGCGATCGCGTCTCGGATCGTCCGCAGGAGCCCGCCGGCGCCGTCGCCGATGACGCTCTGCCCGACCGTGTTCAGGTCGACCTGGACGCCGGGCCCGACCTCGACCTTGACGACCTCGGCGTTGCCGGCGTACGCGTCGGACGGGCCGAGCGCGTACGGGCGCGTGAGCGTCGCCGAGCCGGAGAAGACGTAGCGGCCCGCGTACTGCGTGTTCGCCTGCGTCTTGATCGAGTCGACGATCTGCGTCAGCTCCTGCGCGATCGAGTCGCGGGCGTTCTGGCCGACCGAGTCGCTCGCGCCCTGGACGATCAGGTCGCGCGCGCGGCGGCCGAACTCGGTGATCTGCGCGAGCGCCGTGTCGGTCGCGTCCGACCAGGAGGAGGCCTCCTTCGCGTTGCGCTGGTACTGGCGATTGATCGAGAGCTCGCTGCGGAACTGGAGCGCGCGGCTCGTCTTGAACGGGTCGTCCGAGGGACGCGTCAGCTCCTTGCCCGAGGACAGCTTCTCCTGCGTGCGGGCGAGCCGCTCCGTGACCGACTGCAGGTCGTAGAGCAGCGTCCGGGTCATCATCGAGTTGGTGATGCGGGTGCTCACAGGCCGACCCTCCCGGTGCGCGTGATCAGGAGCTCGATCATCTCGTCCATCGCGTTCATGGCCCGCGAGGAGGCCTGGTAGGCGCGCTGGAACTTCACGATGTTCACCATCTCCTCGTCGAGCGAGACGCCGGAGACCGACTGGCGGCGGCCCTCGATCGCGTCGGCGAGGATCGTCGTGTTCTCCACCTGGCGGCGCGCGTCCTGGGCGTCCGAGCCGAGCTTCGTCACGAGCTGCGAGTAGGCGGTGTCGATCGTCGCGCCGGCGATCAGCGGCGTCTGGCGGATGCCGGCGAGCGCGAGCGCGTTGGCCGCGTTGCCGGGCTGCCCGTTCGACGAGGCCGCGATCAGGGCGGGGGAGGCGAGGATCGCCGCCGAGACGGCGATCGTCGACGAGTCGGCGCCGGTGAAGAAGGCCCCGCCGGCGGCGCCGGTCAGGTCGAAGCCGAGCGCGTGCTGCGCGTTCGTGGCCGTGATCAGCGTCGACGCGATCGTGTCGAGCTGCGTGACGTAGCCCGGCAGCGTGGTGTCCCGAAGCTGGATCAGCCCGGCGAGCTTCCCGGAGGTGAGGGAGGTCAGGTCGGGCTCGGCGATCGTGGCCGCGACGTTTCCCGTCACGAGCGCCGCGCCCCCGACCGCCACGTCGACCACGTCGTTCGCGCCGACGGTGAGCGTCACGTTGCCGAAGGTCGCGAGCTGGTCGATCAGCTGGTCGCGCTTGTCGAGCAGGTCGTTCGGCTGGTCGCCGACGATGCGGGCCCGGGCGATCTGGTCGTTCAGGGTCGCGATCTGCGCGCCGAGCGCGTTCACGTCGTCGAGCGTGAGCGTCACGTTCTGCCCCGTCTGCGCGACGATCGTGTCGAGCTGGCTGCGCGCGCTCTGGAAGCCCTGCGCGAGGCTCGACGCCGCCTGGGCGAGGGCCTGCCGCGTGGCGACGTTCTCCGGCGCGTTCGCGACGTCCTGCCAGGCGTTCCAGTAGCGGCCGAGCAGGGCGTTGATGCCGTTGTCGGACGGCTCGTTGAGCGCGAGCTCGACCTGCTCGAGGCCCTTCGACACGGACTCCCAGTTGCCCTTGAGCATCGTCTGGGCCCGGAACTGGATGTCCGCGAACTGGTCGCGGATCCGGCGGTAGCCGGTGATGTCGACGCCCGTGCCGAGCTGGCCGGCCTGCGGCGGGCGCGAGACCGACGGGTACGTGAACGACTCCGTCGCCGCCATCTGCGCTTCCTGGCGCGTGTAGCCGACGGTGTTCGCGTTCGAGATGTTGTGCGAGGTGACGTCCAGGGCGCGCTGCTGGGCGAGGATGCCGCGAAGCGTCGTCTGGAGCCCCATGAAGGTCGAGATCGGCATCGTCAGGCCCTCGCGTCGACGGTCGTGACCACGGGCGGCGCCGGATCGAAGCCGAGGCGCGAGTAGGCGCCCTGCGGCGAGCCGGACATCACCCGGAGGAGGTGGTCGAGGAACTGGAGCTCCTGCCGGATCAGGATGCGGTTCTGCCCGTGCACGCGCCCGATCTCGGTGATCAGGCCGCGGAGCTCGGCACTCTTGGCGCGGGCCCGCTCGGCCTCGGACGGCGGCACGGTGGCGAGGATCTGCTCGAGGTCGAGCGTCTCGGGCGCCACGCCCATCCGGCGGGCGGCGTCGGTCAGCAGGAGGTCGCGCTCGCGCTCGAGCTGGGCGCGGTTCGCCATCTCGGTCTGGATGTCGCCGATGCGGGCGAGCAGGGCCTCGACGTCCTGGCGGCGGATCGCGTCGCTCTGGGCGAGCACGCTCTGGAGCAGCCGCTGCGACGAGAGGATCTGCCGGTCGAGGTGCTCGAGCAGGACGGTCACGACCGGGCCTCCGGCAGCGAGCGGTACAGCTCGCGGGCGAGGCCGAGCCCGCCGTTCGCGGCGATCCCGTCGGCGAGCGCGCCCGGGAGCATGCTCCGGAACTGCTGCGTGGTCGCCGAGGCGCCATCCGCGTCCTCGTCCTCCTCCGGCGCCGCCGTGGCGGCGAGCTGCTCGGCGAGCTTCGTGACGAGCTGCTGCTCGAACCCGAGCGCGGCCTGGTACGCCTTGCGGGCGTCGGGGCCGGCGGCGCGGACGTCCGCGGGCAGCTGCGCTGTGTCGATCGGCGGCAGCATCAGCGGCGGATCCCGTTGGCGATGTCCAGGAGCGTGTCCTGCGTGCGGAGCGCGCGGGAGACCATCTCGGTCGCGCGCTGCGCCTCGAGCACGCCCACCATCGCCTCGCCGATGTCGACGTTGGCGCCCTCGAGGTAGCCCTGGCGCATCGTCGTCGCGGCCGCGACCGGCTGGCCGCTGGCGGTCGTGGGGAGGAAGAGCGTGTCGCCGACGGCCTCGAGCCCCGCGCGGGCGGGCACGTCGACCACCTCGATCGTCCCGACGGCCGTGCCGGCGACCGTGACGGCGCCGTCGGGCCCGATCGAGACGTCATTCGGCTGGGTGCCGGCGGGAAGCGTGATCGAGGGCTCGAGACGCTCGCCGCCGCCGGTGACGATCACGCCGGTCGCGTCGATCGTGAAGCTCCCGTCGCGCGTCAGCGCGGTCGTCCCGTCGGCGCGGCGGACCTGGAAGAAGCCCGGGCCGTCGAGCGCGACCGAGAGGGGATTGCCCGTCTCCTGGAGGCCGCCCTGCCGCCACGAGCGCCCCTCGGGGTCGATCGCGGCGCCCGCGCCCCGGCGGACGGTGCCCGTGCCCTGGTAGACGAGGTCGTGGAACGACAGGCGCGCCCGCTTGTAGCCCGTCGTGTTGACGTTGGCCACGTCGTTGGCGAGCGCGTCGAGCCGGTCCTGCTGTGCCTGCAGGCCGGCGGCAGCCGCGTAGAGTCCGTTCAGCATCGGCGGTCGGTCCTTCCCTGTCCCTTCCGGGGATGGGAGCCCGCAGTCGGCGGCGCTCCCGGGGGCCTCTGCTCGATGCAGTCCAGCCTGTGCCTCCCCGGTTCCAGTCCGGTGATCGACCGGGCGCCGGAGCCGTTGAGGACCCGAAAGGGTGATTTCGCGCCGGCCATCGGGTGGCGCGCGGCGAGGGGCGAGCGCGCCCCGTTACGCACTGGTGGAGCCGGCGTTGACGGCGCGACCGAGCGTGTCGTCGATCGTCCGCAGCACGCGCTGGCTCGCTTCGTACGCGCGCAGGGAGACGATCATGTCGACCATGGAGCGGGCGGCGTCCGCGCCGGAGCCCTCGAGGAAGCCCTGGCGGAGCGTCGTGGCCTCGGGTCGCGCGCCGGCCGTGCCCGTGAAGAGCGAGTCGCCCTCCTTCTGTGCCCCGGTCAGCGAGACGACGCCGAGCGTCCCGACGGCGGTGGTGCCGATGGTGATCGCCCCGTCGGGCCCGATCGCGACGCCCTCGGTGGAGGACAGCGTGATCGGGTTGCCGTTCTGGTCGAGCACCTGGTGCCCGCCGGTGGCGGTCCGCAGCTGGCCGTTCGCGTCGACCTCGAGCTGGCCGTCGCGCGTGTAGCGGACGCCGTTCGGGGTCTGGACGACGAGGAAGCCCTCGCCCTCGAGCGCGACGTCGAGCGGCTCGCCGGTCTCGCGGAGGGGGCCCTGGTCGAGATCGGTGACGATCTCCGTGACCTGGGCGCCGAGCGAGATCGGGCCGACGGTCGCGCCGTTCTCCCGGTTCGCGAGCAGGAGGTCGGCGAAGCTCGCCTGCACCGCCCGGTCGCCCTTGTACCCGGTGGTCGAGACGTTGGCGAGGTCGTTCGCGATCTGGTCCTGGCGGACCTGCTCGGCGAGCATCCCCGTGGCTGCGATGTACAGACCGCGTTCCATTGGTCGATGAGAGGGGACGACGATCCCTCGGCCCGCGTAGTCGGCCGGGGACGAGAGGAGTTGAGCTGCAGCCCATCGCGCCCGTGCCCGTCCCGCAGGTTGTCGCGCCCCCGGCCGGCGCCTCCGTCGTGGTCGAGGACGGGCTGCTCCTGCGCCTCGGCGCGGAGGTCGTCGCGCGCGTGGTCGCCTCGCCGGCCAACGGCGGCCGCGGCCTGCTCGCGCTCGCGGGCGCGCTCGTGCGCGCCGAGCTGCCCGCCGGCCTGCAGCCCGGGATGCGCCTGCCGCTCGTGGTCGACGGCGCCGACGCCGGCCGCGTCGTCCTTCGGATCCGCCGGGAGGCCGCGGCGGGCGACGACGAGGCGGTCGCCGCCCAGCTCGCCTCGGCGCTCGCGCTCCGGGGCGACGGCGACCTGCTCCGGGCCGCGCTCGCGCTCGCGGGCGGGCGCTGCCGCTGCCGGAGGGCCGTGCCGCCACCGTCGAGGTCGACGCGGACGAGAGCGGCACGGGCGGCGCGGCGGAGGGGCGACCGCGCGGCTCGTCCTCCACTCGCCGACCCTCGGCCCGATCGAGATCCGCCTGGAGCTCGTCGCCGGCGTGCTCGACGCGCGCGTCCTCGTCGAGCCGGGCGAGGCAGCCGCGCTCGCGGCCGAGGCGGCGCCCGACCTGGCACGCGCGCTCGAGCGCGCGGCGCCCGGCGCCGCCCGCGTGGACGTCGGGGCGCGCGCGGCGACCGAGGCCCGGCCCCGGCCACCGCGCTCGGGAGGCGGGATCGATGCCTACGCGTGAGGGCCAGCGCCGGGCGACGGCGCTGCGCTACGAGGGCGAGGGAGCTCCGAAGGTCGTCGCGTCCGGGAAGGGCAGGATCGCGGACAAGATCCTGGAGGTCGCCCGCGAGGCCGGCGTCCCCGTGCGCGAGGACCCGATGCTGGCGGAGGCGCTCGCGCTGCTCGACCTCGGGCACGAGATCGCGCCGGAGCTCTACGAGGCCGTCGCCGAGGCGCTCGTCTGGGCCTATCGGCTCGACCGCCGCGCCGACGCCGACCGGCGGCGCCGGGCTCTCGGTGGACGCGCGTGAGCCGCCCGGCCGCTGGACTACAGTTGTCGGGTGCTGAGGCTCCGGCTGCGGCCGCTCACCGATCGGCGTTCCCCGATCTGTGCGAGCCGTCTCACGCCGAGCAAGGGATTCCGCTCCCCGCCGGCGAGACGGGATTCGAGCATGTCCCGCGGAGCACCTGCGGTGGTCCACGCGCCCCCGGACGACGGGGTCGGCGTGACGCCCGCGCTCGTCGCCGCCCTGCGCGCCCTCGCCGGCGCGCCGCTCGCCGCCTCGCTGCCGCGGGCGCTCGACGCGCTCGCGTCCGAGGGCGTCCGCGGCGGCGCCGTGCACCGGCTGGTCGGGGACGGCCTCGTCCTCGTCGCCGGCGACGCGGGCGGCCCGCTGCCGGCCCCCGCGGCGCTCGCCGGCGGCAGCCCGGTCGTCGAGCCCGCGCGGGTGATCGCGCCGCTGCTCGAGGACGGCGCCCTCGTCGGCGCGCTCGAGCTGGCCGCGTCGGCCGTCCTCGACCCGCTGCTCGTGGAGGGCGTCGCCGCGGGCGTCGCCCTCGCGCTCGCCGCGGCGCCCGACCCGGCGCTCGCGCCACACGCCGCCGCGGTCGAGGCGATCGCGGACGGCCTCGTCCTCTGCGCCGGGCCGGGCGCCGTCGCCAACGCGGCCGCGCGCGAGCTGCTCGGCCTGCGCGGCGCGGTCGTGCCGCCGCTCGAGCGGCTCGACCCGCGCACGATCGACGGCGATCCCGTCCCCGCGGACGAGCTCCCCGACGCGGCCGCCCTCCGCACCGGCGCCGCCCAGTCCTTCCGGCTGCGCGCGACCCGCCTCGACGGCGTCGAGCGCGTCTTCGCCGGCACGGTCGCGCCGATCCCGCCGCAGGAGGGGACGCCGAGCGCGACCGTCTGGCTGTTCCGCGACGTGACGCGCGAGCACAACCGGGAGCTCCTGACCGAGCGGTTCCTCGAGGAGCTGTTCGAGGCGCTCCCCATCGCCGTCCTCGTCTCCGACCCGGAGACCCGCGAGGTGCTGACCGTCAACCGGACGTTCTACGAGCTGCTCGGCTTCCCGAGCGGCGAGGTGATCGGCGCCCGCCCGCCGTACCCCTGGCAGGACGCGGCCGAGCCGGCCGAGCCGGGCACGGCCGCCGGTGCGACCACGCGCAGCGAGGACCGGTTCCGCCAGCGGAGCGGCAACGTCGTGCCCGTCGAGATCGTCACGCTCCTGATCCGCGCGGCGGACGGCGTGCCCGCGGCGCAGGTCTCGCTCGTCAGCGACCTCTCCGAGCGGCGCCGCCTCGAGCGCCAGCTCGTCCAGAGCGGCAAGCTCGCCGCGCTCGGCGAGCTCGCCGCCGGCGTCGCCCACGAGATCAACAACCCGCTCTTCGCGATCCTCGGCATGGTGGAGTTCCTGCTCCTCGACGCCGAGGAGGGGACGAAGCGCTTCGAGCGGCTGCAGCTGATCCAGCAGACCGGGCTGGAGATCAAGGAGATCGTGCGCGCGCTGCTCGACTTCGCGCGCGAGCGCACGGACGAGCACACGCTCGTGCTGCTCGACGACGTCGTCCGCAACACGCTCGAGCTGGTCCGCCGGACGAGCCTGGCGAAGGACGTCGAGATCGTCGAGCGCTTCGGCGACGGGCCCTTCCTCGTCGAGGGCAGCGCGAACCGGCTCAAGCAGATCTTCCTCAACCTGATCACGAACGCGCAGCAGGCGATGCCCGGCGGCGGGTCGATCACGATCGAGCTGATGCGTGAGGACGGCTGGGTGCACGCGGCCGTCCGCGACACGGGCTCGGGCATCGAGGAGGAGATCCAGACCCGGATCTTCGAGCCGTTCTTCACGACGAAGCGGGAGATGGGCGGGACGGGCCTCGGCCTCTCGGTCTCGCTCGGCATCGCCCACATGCACGGCGGCGACCTCTCGGTCGTCTCGCCCGCCGGCGAGGGCGCGACCTTCACGCTCGTCCTGCCGATCGTCAACCCCGTGGAGGCCGTCCAGTGAGGCGCCCGACGACGATCCTCGTGATCGACGACGAGGACATCGTCCGCAGCCTGATCTGCGAGATGCTCGAGCTGGCGGGGCACACCGTGATCCCGGCCGAGACGCCGCAGCGCGCGCTCGAGCTGCTCGTCGACCCGCGGATCCGGCTCGTCATCTCCGACATCGTGATGCCGGGCCTGACGGGCTTCGAGCTGCTCGAGGAGATGCGCTCGGCGCGGCCGAGCCTGCCCGTGCTGCTCGTCACCGGCGCCGGGACGGAGGAGAACCTCACCGAGGCGCTCGCCCGCGGCGCGGCCGGCCTGATCCCGAAGCCGTTCACCCAGCGCGAGATCGTCGACGCGGTCGACGCCGTGCTCCAGCGCGCCGCGGCGAGCGAGCAGGAGGTGCGCCACCGCGCCCTCGCGCCGACGCTGACGAGCGCCCTCGCGAACGCGATCGAGGTGCGCGACTCGATCACCGGCGGCCACACGGAGCGGCTCGCCGACATCGCCGTGAAGCTCGCGGGCTGCCTCGGGCTCCCCGACGACGAGCTCGAGTCGGTCAGGCTGGGCGCGCTCCTGCACGACGTGGGGAAGATCGGCATCCCGGACTCGATCCTCCTCAAGGAGGGCCCGCTCGAGCCGTCCGAGCTCGAGCTGATGCGGCGCCACACGCTGATCGGCGACTGGATGCTCGAGCCGCTCGACGCGCTCTCCGCCGCCCGTCCCGCCGTCCGCCACCACCACGAGCGGTGGGACGGCTCCGGCTACCCGGACGGGCTCGCCGGCGAGCAGATCCCGCTGGCCGCGCGGATCGTCGCGCTCGCGGACGCGGTCGAGGCGATGACCGCCGCGCGCCCGTACCGCGACGCGCTCGACGTCGACGACGTGCTGGGCGAGCTGTCGCGCGGGCGCGGCTCCCAGTGGGACCCGACGATCGTCGACCTCGTGGCGCACGCCCTGGAGCTCGCCGCGGGTGGCGACGACCGGGCCACCGCGATCCTGCCGGACGACCTCGTCGACCGCGCCCGCCGCCGGCCGCACGCCACCGCCGAGCGATGAGCACGGGGGAGAGCCGCACCATCCTCGTCATCGACGACGAGGACATCGTCCGCAGCCTGGTCGTCGAGATCCTGATGGTGACCGGCTACGAGGCCGTGGCCGCCGAGACGCCGCAGCGCGCGCTCGAGCTGCTCGCCGACGAGTCGATCGGCCTCGTCATCTCGGACATCGTGATGCCCGGCCTGACCGGCTTCGAGCTGCTGGAGGAGGTCCGCTCCCGCCGGCCCAGCCTGCCCGTGCTGCTGATCACGGGCGCAGGAACGGAGGACAACCTCTCCGAGGCGCTCGCACGCGGCGCCGCCGGGCTGATCGCCAAGCCGTTCTCGCACCAGGAGCTGCGCGACGCCGTCGCGGCCGTGCTCGACCGGGCGGCGGCGAGCGAGCGCGAGGTGCGCGAGAAGGCCCTCGCGCCGACGCTGACGAGCGCCCTCGCGAACGCGATCGAGGCCCGCGACTCCGGCACGGGCGGCCACACCGAGCGCCTCGCAGTGCTCGCCGTGCGGATGGGCCTCGCGCTCGGCCTGCCGCGCACGCAGCTCGAGACGATCCGCCTGGGGGCGATCCTCCACGACATCGGCAAGATCGGCATCCCCGACCGCGTCCTGCTCAAGCCCGGCCCGCTCGACCCGGACGAGCGCGAGCTGATGCGCTCGCACACCGTGATCGGCGACCGCCTGCTCGAGCCGCTCGACGCGCTCGCGCCGGCCCGCGGCGTCGTCCGCCACCACCACGAGCGCTGGGACGGCGGCGAGGGCGGGTACCCGGACGGCCTCGCCGGCGAGGAGATCCCGCTCGCGGCCCGCATCGTCGCCGTCGCGGACGCCGTCGAGGCGATGTCCGCGAAGCGCCCCTACCGCGACCCGCTCGACCGCGAGGCGATCCTCGGCGAGCTCGAGCGCGGCCGCGGCGCCCAGTGGGACCCGTCGATCGTCGACCTGATGCTCGCCCTGCTCGCCTCGGGCGAGATCCGCGTCGACGAGCAGGGCCTCCACCTGACCGACGTCGGCGGCGGGTCCGATCCCTTCGAGGAGCTCGAGTCCCAGCTGCTCCCCGACTTCTTCTCGCGGCTCGCCGACCTGAACCAGGTGCTCGCGTCCCAGGCGATCTCGCTCGACGAGCTCCGCGCCTGGTACGCGGGCTCGGCGGAGGACTCGGCCGCGCGCCGCCGCCTCGAGGCGCTCACCGCCCTCGACGCGCTGACCGAGTCGCTGCAGCGGGCGAACAGCCCCCAGGGCGCGTAGGCGCCGAGGGGGCCGTCCGGAAAGGGCCTTCCGCGCCGCCCGGGCACGCCCCTAGACCAGCGCGGCGATCGCGTTCAGCATCACCTCGGCCGCGAGCGCGGCGTCCGCGGGGTCGGCGTCCTCGTCCGGGTGGTGGCTGATCCCGTCCCGGCAGGGGACGAAGACCATCGCGCTCGGCACCCGCGCCGCGACGCACATCGTGTCGTGCGCGGCGCCGGAGTGCATCGTCAGCGTCGGCTCGCCCGTCGCTCGCGCGGCCTCCTCGAGCGCGGCGACCACGCGCGCGTCGAGCGGCGTCGCCGGCAGCCGCTGGCGCTCGACCGGGACGGCCTCGGCGCCGCGGCGGGCGGCCGCCTCGACCGCGAAGGCCGAGATGTCGCGCCAGACGCCCCGGTAGGCGTCGTCGTCCGCCCCCGGATGTCGAGGGAGAAGCGGATCGCCGCCGGGATCGCGTTGATCAGGCCGGGGTCGACCTCGATCTCGCCCACGGTGCCGACGGTGCCCTTGCCCGCCGCGCGGGCGAGCCGCTCGAGCTCGAGGACGCACTCCGCGACGACGGGGCCCGGGTCGATCCGGAAGTCCATCGGCGTCGCGCCCGCGTGGTCGCCGCGGCCCCGCACGGTGACGTCGGCGTGGACGTAGCCCGCGATCGCGCTCACGATCCCGATCCGGTTGCCCGTGTCCTGCAGCACGCGCGCCTGCTCGATGTGCGCCTCGATCCAGCCGACGAGGTCGTCGAGCACGTGGATCGACTCGCGCCACCGCTCGGGCTCCATCCCCGCCTCGGCGGCGTGCTCCCAGAAGGGGCGTCCGTCGTCCTGCGCCAGGAACCGCTCGCGCAGGTCCTCCTCGGTGACGCGCTGGAGCATGATCCTGCTGCCGAGCAGCATCTGGCCGAAGCCCGAGCCCTCCTCCTCGAGGAACGAGATCGCCTGGAGCGGCAGGTCGAGGCCGTGCTCGGCAGCGAGCCGGCAGACCTCGAGCGCCAGCACGACGCCGAGCGTCCCGTCCCACTTGCCGCCGTTGCGGTTGGAGTCGCAGTGGGAGCCGACCCCGAACACCGGCTGGCCGGGCGGGCGGTTGCGCGCCACGAAGGTGCCCACGGGATCGCGCGAGACCTCGAAGCCGAGCTCCTCGAAGGCGTCCGTGAAGTAGCGCAGCGTGCTCGCATAGGCCCCGGTGTACGCGTAGCGCCGGATCGCCTCGGACGAGAGCGTGTACGCGCTCCCGGCCAGCGCCTCGACGTCCCGGCCGATCCGCGCTGCCGTGCGCTCCCGGTCGATCGCGATCACCGTGCCTCCCCTCTCGCGCCGTGTCCGTCCACCCCCGTATGATCGCGCCGCGGGCCCTGCGCGTGCGGCGTCGAGCGGCAGGGGTGGCGGAACGCGCGGGCTGCACTAGAATCCCGGTGTGAGCGTGATCGCCGTCGTGCTGCTTGCGGCAGCGGTCGTCCTGGTCGCGGTGGCCGAGTGGCCGCGTCTTCGGGCGGTGCTGGGCGTCGAGGCGCGCGATCGCCGTGACCGCGAGCGCCGCAAGCAGAAGCTCCGCGTGATCCAGGGGCAGGCGAGCTTCGGCTTCCCGTCCGATCCGGACTCGGACGAGTTCGCCGCGAGCGTCCAGCGCGACCTCGACCGGCTCCCGGTCACGACGGACGACCTGGACGACCGGCGCAAGCGCCGCTAGCGTCCCCGCGCCCTAGCCGGTCCGGACGACGAAGGTCGTCCGCACGATCGCCGTGTTGCGCAGGATCGGCCCGCTGTTCTCGCTGTTCTTCGACTCCTGGCGGTCGGACACGCGCAGCTCGAGGCGGTGCCGCCCGGGTCGGAGCACGCCGATCGGGAGCACGGCCTCGCCGGTCGCCGCGTCCCAGCTGCCGAGCAGGAGCTCGCCGCCGTCGATGCCGAAGCGGATCCCGCCCGGGTCGACGCCCGCGCCGGCGTCCCGCGCGCGCGCCCGCAGCTCGCCATCGCGCCCGAGGACGCGGTCGACCCGGACGGCGGGCGGCGTCACGTCGTCGATCCAGATCCGCACGCGGAAGCGGCCGGCGTCGCGCCGCGAGCGGGAGTCGACGACCACGGCGAGCCGCCCCGGCGCGGGCCGCAGCGCCGCGGCGACGGGCCAGGGGGTGCCGAAGGTGGTCAGGTACGGGTTCGTCACGAGCGGCAGGCCGGTCGGCCCGGCGAGGCGGTTCTCGTCGGGCTCGACGAGGACGAGCGGCTGGAGGTCGGCGCCGGGGCCCTGCGCGACGATCGCCGCACCGACGTTCGCGACCGGGCGCCCCACCGCGACGACGAACACCTCGCCTCCGACCCCGGAGCGCCGGCATCGTCGGCGCCTCCGGGTAGCGGTACCGCGCGACGCGCGCCGGCTGGCCGACGGTCGTCGAGGCGATCGTCCGCGTCGTCCGACGACCCTCGCCCCGTCGAGCGCGAGCGCCGGCCGGGTGACCCGGAACCAGAACGGGATCCGCCGTGCGACGCCGTCCCGCTCCAGCACGAGCCAGCCCTCGTGGTCTCCCTCGGCGGCGCCCGCCACGACGGCGACGGAGACGGCGAGCGTCCCCGGCACCTCGACGGTCGCGGGCACCGCGACCCTCGCGCCGCTCCCCGCGTGCTGGTCGACGACGCGGACGGCCCAGGTGCCGGCGCCGCCGCCGGCGTCGGCGAGGGCGATGGTCGCCTCCCGGGCGAGCGGTGCCCCGCGTGCGTCGAGGAGCCCGGAGCGAGAGCGAGGTCGGCGACGCGTGCACGAGCGGGCTCGACGCGGCGGCGACGTCGATCAGGCCGCCGCCCTGGCGCGTCGCCGGCGCCTCGACCCTCGCGCGCGCGTCGCTCCACACCGGGCCCCCGGTGAGCACGAGCGCCGAGCGCACCTGCTCCACGGTCCAGTCGGGGTGGGCCTGCAGGAGGAGCGCGGCCGCGCCGGCGACGTGGGGCGAGGCCATGCTCGTCCCGGAGAGGAGGCCGAAGCGCCCGAGGCCGACCGGCAGGGCGGAGAGCACGCCCACGCCGGGTGCGGTGACGTCGGGCTTGAGCAGCAGGCCGAGCGGGGTCGGGCCGCGGCTGGAGAAGGAGGCGATCACGCCCGCCGCGGCCGTCAGCACCTCCGCGGGCTCGGCGCCGACCTCGAGCGCCCAGCCCGTCGGCTCTGCCTGGACGGCGGCGAGCAGCGCCGGGCCCAGGTCGGTCGAGGCGACGAAGACGGGCAGGCCGGTCTGGAGGAAGGCGGCGGCGTCGCCGGGCGCGGCCTGGACGACCACGAGCGCGTCCGCCCCGAGCGCGGCCGCGCTCCGCGCCTTGCGCGCGAGCCCGCAGCCTCCCGGCGCCGCCAGCACGATGCCCTCGACGCGCGCCGCCTGCGGTGCCGAGCAGAGCGCCGGGTCGGTGCCGGGCGGCGCGACGACGAGCACGCCGGCGATCACCTCGCGGTCGAACGCGCCGAGCGAGACGGCGAGCAGCCCGATCCGCCGGAGGTCGGGGCGCGGCCCGCCGGGCGCGGCGACCTGGCCGGCGACGCCGACCGTGCGGTCGCTCGTCGCGGCCGCGACGGTGATCGCGCGAGCGGCGGAGCCCGGCGAGGAGACGGACCCCTTGCCGCTCGCCTCGAACTCGTTTCCCGCGGCCACCACGGGCACGACGCCCAGGGCGGCCGCGTTGTCGAGCGCGATCGCGACCAGGTCGCGGCCGGGGCCGACCTCCGGCTCGCCGATCGACAGGTTGATCACGTCCATCCCGTCGGCGACGGCGGCCTCGATCGCCGCGAGGATCTCCGGCGAGTTCCCGTCGAGGCCGACGCCTGAGTCGGTCGGCACGGTCAGCGCGCGGTAGTTGCCGAGCCAGGCCGCCGGCGCGACGCCGGAGATCGTCGTCGCCGGCTGCCCGCGCGAGCCGGGCACGGCGACGCCGTTCCCCCCGGCGGCGATCCCGGCGACGTGCGTTCCGTGGAAGGACTCGCGGCGGTCGAACGGCAGTCGCGCGGCGCCGTCGGGCTGGAAGGCGGACGGGAACGAGCGGGCGACGATCACCCGCCCGGTCGTGTAGGAGAGGTTGCCGCGCGGGAAGCCCGTGGGTGCCTCGAGCCCTCGCGGCGCGAGCAGGGGTGTCCGCTGGTCGATGCCGTCGTCGACGATCGCGATCTTGACGCCCTGGCCCGCGTTGCCGAGGGCTGCGCCCCAGAGCACCGGCGCGTCGATCACGATGGGCCCGCGGTCGAGCCGGGAGCGGTAGGTGACGGACGGCGTGACGCGCTCGACGCCGGGGATCCGCCCGAGCGCGGTCTGCGCGCCGGCCGGCGCGACGACCGCCATGCCGTCCAGGACGAGGCGGTAGCGCCAGCGGACCGTGGCGCCGGGGACGGCGGCGAGGATCCGGCTCGCGACGGCCCGCTGCCGCGCGGCGAGGTCGCGGACCGCCGTCGCGCGCGCGGCCGGCGACCGCGCCGCGGCCGGGACGTCCGAGAGCTCGACCACGAACTCCTCGAGGACGGGTGCGCTCGGCGCGGGCGACACCAGGGCGAGAGCGGCCGCGAGCGCGGCGACCAGCGTGACGAGCTGCCCGACGCGGCGCATCCCGGCGATGCTAGACGATGGCCTCCCGGGGCCCGTCGCGCCGCCCGGCGGACGGCCGAGGCACCGGCGCGGCACGCCGGTGAGTGCGGGTATCATCGAGCGCACCGATCCACGCGGATGTGGCGGAATTGGTAGACGCGCACGGTTCAGGTCCGTGTGGGGGTGACCCCGTGGAGGTTCAAGTCCTCTCATCCGCACTGAGAACCCGGCTCGGCTGACGCGCCGAGCCGCCCGGCTCACCGTCGGGCCCCGTCGCCTCGTCGTCGGTCGCGCGCCGCTCCGTTCCGGCCGCTCCGGCCGCGTCGCCCTGGGCGCGCCAGTGGGCCGCGCGGTCGCACGCGTCCGGCGGCTCGGGCTCCGACGGCCAAGGCCAGCGACCGGGCGGTAGCCCCGCTCACCCGATTCGTCCAGTCACGTCTCCCCGTTCAAGGGAACGGGTCGGGCGTGGCCAGCGCCGACACTGGAATCATGCAGCAGCGTCTCTCCTCGTTCCTCGCCTTCGCACGGACCCCGCGCGGTCGCAGGCTGATCGGCGGCGCGTCCGCCGTCTTCGGCCTGATCGTCCTGGGGCTCACCGTTCGCCACTTCGCCAGCACCGGCTGGCCGCTCCGCGACGCCAACCCGAAGCTCGTCGGGATCGCCGGCGGGTTCTTCGTCCTCGCCTACGCGTTCAAGGCCTACGGCTGGCAGCGCCTCTTCCGCCCGTCCGAGCGCCCGACGCCCCTCGCGCTCGCCGCCGCCGGCGGCGCCGCGTCCGTCACGGGCGCCGCGCTCCCCGGGCGCTTCGACGACGTCGTGCGCGTCGCGGTCGTCCGCCGCTTCCCGTGCGGCGGCGTCCCGATCCCGACCCTCGCGCTGTCGCTCTTCATGCTCGGCCTGATCGACGCGGCTGCCCTGATGCCGCTGTCGGCCTTCGCCGCAGCGACCTCCGACAGCTCCGACCAGGTCCGCGCCGCGCTCGGCGTCATCGCCGCGGGCGGCCTCGGCGCTGGCATCCTCGTGGCGTTCCTGCCCCGCATGGTCGTGTCCGGCAGGCTGCTCCGCTTCCGGCTGACGCGGTGGCTGTCGACCCAGGTGACCAGCAACCGCGAGGCGGGCAAGGCCACGCTCTTCGTCCTCGCCTCCTGGACGGTGCGCGCGGTCGGGCTGTTCTTCCTGCTCGCCGCCCTCGGCGTCTCGCTCTCGTTCCCGCTCGCCCTCGCGTTCCTCTGCGCGACGGCGGCGTCGAGCGCACTGCCGATCTCGCCGGTCGGCGGCGCCGCGACCCAGGCGGGCGCCGGCGCCGCGATCCTCGTCGCGAGCGGCGTGCAGCTCTCGCACGCGGTCTCCTTCGCGATCGCCGCGCACGGGCTCTTCATCGTCGCGGGCGCGGCCGTCATGGCCGTTGGCGCGACGGGCGCGTTCGGCCGGCGGTTCGTCGGCTCCGTCCGCACCGCCTAGCGACCCGCCCTGACCGCCTCGCCCGGGTGCGCTTCCCCGGGCGGGGCTACGCGGCCGCGAGCGAGGCGCGCTCGACGGCCTGCGCCTCCAGGCGCTCCTCGTCCGGCGCGGGCGCGATGCCCGGCGCCGGGTCGGCGAGCGCGAACCGCCCTCCGTGGGGGCCTCGCTCGAACGCGACCTCGGGCGCGGCGAGATCCTGCGCGTAGTGGCGGTCGGTCGGGAAGACGTCCGCGGGGTAGTGGACGTTGTCGAGGGTCGCGAGCGCGACGGAGAACGCCGATCCGACCGCGCTCTCGAGCATCGAGCCGACCCAGCAGCGAATCCCGGCCTCGCGGCACCGGTCGTGCACCCGACGGGCCACGGTCAGCCCGCCAAGCCGCCCGTGCTTCAGGTTGATCCAGCCGCAGGACCCGAGCTCGATCGCCCAGCGGGCGCGGTCGTCGGACACGATCGTCTCGTCCAGGCAGATCGGCGTCTCGAGCGCCCGGGCGAGCGCGGCGTGGTCGACGAGGTCGTCGTGCGCGAGCGGCTGCTCGATCATCACGAGGCCGAGCCGGTCGACCTGCTGGAACAGGTCGAGGTCGGCGAGCGTGTACCCGGAGTTGCAGTCGACGTGGCAGGCGAGCTCGGGGAAGGTCGAGCGCACCGCCCGGACCATCTCGAGGTCCCAGCCCGGGCGGAACTTCAGCTTGACGCGGCGGAACCCCTCGTCGACGGCGGCCCCGACCAGGCGGACGAGGTCGTCGAGGCTGTCCTGGACGCCGAAGTCGGCGCCGACCTCGATCCGGTCGCGTCCGCCTCCGACGAGCTCGTGCAGCGGCGTCCCCGTCAGCTTGCCCTGCAGGTCCCACCAGGCGAGGTCGAGCCCGGCCTTCGCGAACGGGTTCCCCTTGAACGGGCGCAGGAGCGCCTGGAGGGCCTCGCCCGAGTCCACCGCCTGCCCGAGCACGGCTGGCCCCAGCCAGTCGCGCAGGACGGCGAGCGCGCCGCTCGCCCACTCGGGGCTGAAGGTCGGATCGGCGAACGGCGTCGTCTCGCCCCACCCGACGGCGCCGCCCGACTCGAGGCGGACCAGGACGCTGTGGATCGCCCACTCCTCGTGCGACGCCGTGCGCCACGGGTAGAGGAGCGGCATCGCCACGTGGTAGAGGTCGATGCGCTCGACGAGCACGGCGCGCTACTCGAGGATCTCGGCGCCGCGATCGGCGGGCGCCCCGTAGGCGAAGAAGAGCACGTCCGCGTCGGACTCGTTCAGCACGTGCACGGGGGTCATCGGCTCGACGAACACGATGCTCCGCGGAGGCAGCTCCACGCGCTCGGCCTCCTCGCCCAGGACCATCGTCAGCGTGCCCTCGAGCACGACGAAGACCTCCTCCTGCACGGTCTGCCGGTGGCGGCGGCCCTTGACGCCCGGCGGGTAGCGCCAGAGGTGGCCGCGCGAGTGCTGCATCGCCGCGTGGAGCGGCAGCTCGACGATCTCGCGCTCGTCCTCCTCCGGCCGCCAGCTGGGGCGCGCGAAGGTCTGGACGTCGGGGGTCAGCACCACGTATGCCATCGGGCCTCCTTCGTCAGGCGTCGAGCGCCGCCAGGACCTGGTCGGCGTGCCCGTCGGGCTTGACCCCGACGAGCGCCCGGCGGACGAGCCCGTCGGGGCCGATCACGAACGTCGAGCGGTGGACGCCGTGGAACGTCTTGCCGTACATCCGCTTCTCGCGCCACACCCCGTACGCCTGCGCGACCGCGCCGCCGGGGTCGGCGAGCAGCGGGAAGGGCAGGCCGTGCTTCGCGCGGAAGCGCGCGTGGGACGCCTCGTCGTCCGGGCTGACGCCGAGGAGCGCCGCGCCGCGACGCTCGAACTCGGCGAAGGCGTCCCGGAAGCCGCAGGCCTCCCGCGTGCAGCCGGGCGTGTCGTCGCGGGGGTAGAAGAAGAGGACGACGCTGCGGCCGCGGAGATCGGCGAGCCGGATCGTCCCGCCGTCGTCCGTCCCCAGCTCGAACTCCGGTGCCGGCTGCCCCTCGGTGACCACGGGGCGGATCCTAACGTGCGCCGGGGGCGGGGAGGGGGTCCCGGAGGCGGCTGCTACCCTGCCGGTCGTGGTCGGGCTGCACAGCGTCGTCGGCGTGATCGTCATCGCCGTGAACGCCGCCGCCGCGGTCGTGGGCGCGATCTTCCTCCAGCGCCGGATCGAGCCGAAGTGGTGGTACCTCCACCTCCTGGCCGGCGCCCAGATCGCGCTGGTCGCGCAGGCCGCGATCGGGCTGCTCCTGCTCTCGGGCGGACATCGCGCGATCGACAAGCTGCACTACCTGTACGGCGGCGTCGGCCTCGCTGCCGTCCTCTCGCCCTGGCTCTACGCACCGCCGGATCCGCGGCGGCGCCTGCTGTGGTTCACCGGCGCGAGCCTGATCGCGGCGCTGCTCGGCGCGCGCGGGTACATGACGGGCGAGTGAGCCGGATCAACCCGACCGTCCGCGGCTTCGCGATCATCCTCGCGATCGCCGGCCTGATCACCGGGCTCTCGCTCGAGCCGACGCTGACGGCGCTGTTCTTCCTCGTCCGGATCGTCTTCTTCGTCGCGATCGCGTACTTCCTCTACCGGCTCTGGCGGGAGCGGCGCGAGGAGATCTCCACCTGGCCGGCGCGCTCGCAGGGCGTCCTCTACGGCGCCGTCCTGCTCGCGGTGGTGAACTTCGCCCTCGGCTTCGGCACGGACTACCCGTCCGGCGCCGCCGAGACGCTCGTGTTCGTGCTCGTGCTCGTCGCCTGCGGCTTCGCCATCTGGCGCGTCTGGCGCGACGAGCACACGTACTCCTGACCGTCGCCGGCTGCCCGGGGCCGGCGTGGGAGCCGGGCCGCGCCACGTCGACGTCGCGCGCTCGCCGCATCCCGGAGTGGATCGATCGTCACCGGGAAGGCACGATCCCGTGACGGACACGCGCGCCTTTCGGCGGTAGGCTCGTTGCCGGCGGCACGTTGGACTTCCACCCAAGGGCGGGAGTCCCGCCGAGGGACATGTCCCTCCAGGACGGTGTAGGTCGGATCGGCGGCCGGGTGCTGCGCCGGGGCGGCTCGCGTCCGCGCTCGCCTGGCCGGGATGGCGCCCGGCCCGGGCGCCCGGGGCCTACGCCCCGGCCTGCACGGCGTCGACGCCGTCGAGCTCGTCGAGGACCTGGCGGACGGCAGGAGCGAGCCGACAGCATCGGCGTGTCCGTCAGCGTGTACTTGCTCGCCTCCGTCTCGCGCAGCGCCATCATCAGCTCGAGGAAGTCCGCTGGCGTCTCACTCGAACGCCGGCATGAACTCCTGGTCGTCGATCCCGAACGAGTACGTCGTGTGGTTCGTGACGGTCGGCCAGCGCTGGCCGACCTCGGCGTGCTCGCGCATCGCCCGCACGCGCTCCTCCATGGGGAGGGCGTACCAGGGGCGGATCTTCACCATCGGGTAGACGACGAGGTACGGGCCGCGACGGGGCACGACGCGCCGGGGCGGGCGCTTCGGGTCGCGATCGAAGTACTTCGAGGGCTTCGTGCCGCCGAGGTACGAGTAGCCCGCCCAGGTAGGCGCCGAGGCCCGTCCCCAGGGGCGGCCTGCAGCTCGCGGAAGTCGTCGAACCGGTCGGTCAGCAGCCAGAGCATCAGGTCGGCGTCGCGTCGCGTGCCGACGAGCGAGTACGGCAGGAGCGCGAGCCGCTCCGACCAGGCCTCGAGCAGCTCGGCGGCCTCCTCCTTGTGCGCGGTGCGCTCCTCCGCGGGGAGGCGGCGCCACTCGGGCGCGACGCGGAAGAGGGCGTACTGGACGTACTGGACGATCTGCATCCCGGGGTTCGGCGCGTTGTCGCTCATGGGCCTCATCGTAGCCCCGATGTGACGGTTCCGGCACGGTCCCGTCACCCACGCGTGACGGGTTGCCGCGTACGGTTGGGACACCTCGCGCACGCGCCCGCCGAGCGGGCCGGCGGGCGCGTCGCGCGGGGACCCGAGGACGACGCCGAGGAGGTGGTGCGATCGAATCGGAGGACACGGCCGGACGATGTGCGACCGCACCCGCGTGACGACGCAGGCAGGGCGGGGGCGGTAGGCCCCGGGGGTACCCTGGGACACGATGAGCGCGCCGCCCGAGACCCGTCGCGAACGCGTCGAGCGGCAGCTCGCCGCGCTGCCCGCCGAGCCCGGCGTCTACCTGTTCCACGACGGGGACGGCGTGGTGCTGTACGTCGGCAAGGCGAAGTCGCTGCGCTCCCGGGTGCGGACGTACTTCCGCGGTGGCGACTCGCGCCAGGGGCTCGAGCGGATGCTCGAGCGGGTCGACCGGATCGAGCTGATCGTCACGCGCACGGAGGCCGAGGCCCTGCACCTCGAGCAGAACCTGATCCGGCGCCACCGGCCGCCGTTCAACGTCCGGCTCCGCGACGACAAGTCGTACCCGTACATCGCGGTCACGGTCGAGGACGAGTACCCGCGCGTCATGTTCACGCGGGAGCGGCACCGGCGCGGCGTCCTCTACTTCGGGCCGTACGCGAACGCGAAGAAGGTGCGCGAGACGCTCGACGTGCTCAACCGGGTCTTCCCCTACCGCCCGTGCGAGGGCCCGCGGCCCGGACGGCACTCGGGCGTCCCGTGCCTCGACTTCCACATCGAGCGCTGCCTCGCGCCCTGCGTCGGGAAGGTCTCGCGGGACGAGTACGCCACCGTGATCGACGGGGTCGTCGAGTTCCTGTCCGGCGACGTCGAGCCGATCCAGCGGACGCTCGAGGCCCGCATGCGGGAGGCCGCCGGGCGCCAGGACTTCGAGGACGCGGCGCGGCAGCGCAACCGCCTCTTCGCCGTCCAGCACCTGGTCGAGCGCCAGAGCTCCGACCGTCGCGACATCGGCTCGGCGGACGTGATCGGGCTCGCGATCCAGGACGACGTCGCGGCCGTGCAGGTCTTCGTCCTGCGCGACGGCAAGCTGGTCGACCGCCACGGGTTCACGCTCGAGAACGTCTCGGGCCAGGATCGCGCGACCGTGCTCGAGGCGTTCTGCCTCGAGCACTACGGCGCCGCGCCGAGCGTGCCGCCCCTCGTGGTCGAGCCGTGCGACGTCGGCGACGTGGCCGCGCTCGCGCAGTTCCTGACCGAGCTGCGGGGGGCGGGGGTCGAGGTGCGCCCGGCGCAGCGCGGCGAGAAGCGGCGGCTCCAGGAGCTGGCCGAGCGCAACGCACAGCTCGCGCTGACGAACGACGCGCTCCGCACGGAGCGCCGGCGGACGCGTCGCGTCGAGGCGCTCGAGGAGCTCCGCGAGGCCCTGAACCTCGAGAGCCTGCCGATCAGGATCGAGTGCTACGACATCTCGACCACCCAGGGCGAGTCGCCCGTCGGCTCGATGGTGGTGTTCGAGGACGCGCTGCCGCGGAAGGCGCACTACCGGACGTTCGGCGTCAAGGGCGTCGAGGGGCAGGACGACTTCGCGATGATGGCGGAGGTCGTCGGCCGGCGGTTCGCGCGGCTCGGCGAGGGGACGGTCGCCGACCTCGACGAGAGCTTCGCGTCCCTCCCGAACCTCGTGGTCATCGACGGGGGCAAGGGACAGCTCGCCGCGGCGCTCGAGGCGATCCGGCGGCTCGACCTGCCGCGCGTCGCGGTCGTCTCGCTCGCGAAGCGGGAGGAGGAGGTCTTCGTTCCGGGGCGACCCGAGCCGATCCGGCTCGACCGGCGCTCGGCCGGCCTCCAGCTCCTGCAGCGGATCCGGGACGAAGCCCACCGCTTCGCGCTCGGGTTCCACCGCCAGCGCCGGGACGCACGCGCCCGGGAGTCGATCCTCGACGCGCTGCCCGGCGTCGGCCCGGCACGCAAGCGCGCGCTGATCCAGCACTTCGGCTCCGCCGACCGCCTGCTCGCGGCGACGCGGGACGAGCTCGAGGGCGTGCCTGGCGTCCCGCCGCGGACGGGGCGCGCGATCTACGCGGCGCTGCACAAGGTCGGAGAGGCGTAGCGCGACGGCCCCGCCGCCGTGCGCCTCGGGCCCGTGGACGGACGGGCTCCGACGGCCGGGCGCGCGCACCCGCGTGCCCGGCCCACGGGCGGGTCGACCGCGCGGCCCCGGACGCGGCCCCGGTGCGCAGAGACGCCGCGGGCGGCCCGGAGGCCGCCCGCGATGCCCTGCTTCCCGGGGTGTCCCCGTGGCGCTAGGGGACGTTGAGCGTGTTCTCGCAGAACGCGGCCTGGTCGGTGCCGTCGCCGCCGTCGCAGTTGTCGACGCCGTCGCCGCCGTTCAGGTTGTCGTCGCCGAGGCCGCCGGTCAGGTTGTCGGCCCCGTTGCCGCCGATGATCCCGTCGTTGCCCTCGCCGCCGTCCAGGACGTCGTTGCCGTCCTCGTCCGCGATCGAGTCGTTGCCGGCGTCACCGAACGCCCGGTCGTCGCCGGAGCCGGGGTTGATCGTGTCGTCGCCGTCGTTCCCGTGGATCACGTCGTCGTCGGCGCCGCCGTTCACCTGGACGTCGTTGCCGGCGCCCGCGTTGATGACGTCCGCGCCTGCGCCGCCGTCGATCCGGTCGGCGCCGTCGCCGGCGTTGATCGCGTCCGCGCCGTCGCCGCCGTCGATCGTGTCGGCGCCGCCGCCGGCTGTCAGCTTGTCGTCGCCGTCGCCGCCGTCGATCGCGTTGTTGCCCTGGCCGGCGTTGACGACGTCGTTGCCCTCGCCGCCGAGGATCTCGTCGTCGCCCGCGCCGCCCTGCAGCGTGTCGTTCCCCGCGCCGCCGTCGATCGTGTCGTCGCCGTCGTCGCCGATCAGCCGGTCGTCCCCGTCGCCGCCGCGCACGTCGTCCGCGCCTGCGCCGCCCTGGAGCTGCTCGTCGTCGCCGGCGCCGCCGTCGATCGTGTCCTTGCCGTCGCCGCCGACGATCGACACGTCGTCGCCGTCGCCCCCGAAGAGCTCGTCGTCGCCGGCGCCGCCGTCGATCGCGTCGCGGCCGTCCTCGCCGCGGACGATGTCGTCCCCGGCGCCACCGATCAGCTGATCGTCGCCGCCGGAGCCCATGACCTTGTCGTCCCCGCCGCCGCCGTTGAGGCGATCGTCGTCGTCGCCGCCGATGATCTCGTCGTTGCCGGCGCCGCCGGCGAGCCGGTCGCGGCCGCCGGCGCCGACGATCGTGTCGTCGCCGCCGCCACCGCCCGCGATGTCGTCGCCGCCCTCGCCGCGGATCAGGTCGCGGCCGTTGCCGCCTGCGATCTGGTCGTTGCCGGCCTCGCCGTTCAGCGAGTCGTTGCCGCCGCCGCCCAGGATCACGTCGTTGCCCGGCCCGCCGCAGATCACGTCGTTGCCGGCGAGGCCCTTGATCTTGTCGTTGCCGGCCAGCCCGACGATCACGTCACGGCCGGCGGTTCCCTCGATGACGTCGTTCCCGTCGGTGCCGACGATGGTCGGCGCGAGTCCGCCGCAGCGGGGCGACGTCGCCGCACCGGCCTGACCGACGACCGTGAAGGCGACCGCAGCCACGGCCGCGATCGCGCCGACGCGCCAGCCGGATGGCAAGCGGCGCCCAAGCTTCGTTCCCCTCACAGGGCAGTCCCCCTCAGTTGTCAGCCCCGGAGCCGACGTGACGCAAGTCAAGCAGCACGGCTCCCCGTCGTCAAGCCGGCCGGCCGCCGCTCCCGCCATGATTCGGGCGGGCCGTGGTCGAGCGCGGAGGTCAACGGGTCGTCAGCCATCGCTACGAGGTGCCCGGCTGGGGCGTCGGGGAGCTGTGGCTCGCCGACGGGCGCGTCGTCTGGCACGACGCCCCCGCGGCGCGCCCGCTGGGCCGGGACAGCGGTCATCCGCTCGCGCGCCGGCTGGCGGCCTGGTTCGCCGGCGCGCACGACGACTTCCTCGACGTCGAGCTCGCCGAGGACGAGCTGTCGCCCTTCGGCCAGCGCCTCTGCACGGCCCTGCGGCGCGTCCCGCGCGGGTCGGTCGTCTCCTACGGCGAGCTGGCCGGGCTCGCGGGGCGACCGCGCGCCGCGCGTGCGGCCGGGACGTTCTGCGCGCGCAACCGCTTCGCGGTGCTCGTGCCGTGCCATCGGGTGGTCGCGGCGGACGGGCCCGGCTCGTACGGCGACCTGGGGCTCGACTACAAGCTGCGGCTGCTCGCGCTCGAGGGCTGGACGCCGGGGTGAGCCTGTCCGAGGACGTGCGGGCCGAGCTGGCGGCGATCGAGCCGCGCAAGCCGTGCTGCCGCCTCGCCGAGGCCTCGGCGCTCGTCCGCGGCGCCGGCTCGGCGCACCTGCTCGGCGGCGGCCGGCTGTCGGTGCACCTCGACGTCGCCAGCCCGGCGGTGGCGCGGCGCGCCTTCGCGCTGCTGCGCGCGTTCGGGGTCGCGTCCGAGGTGCGCAGCTACCGCCGGCGCGCCTTCGGCCGGGAGGCGCGCTACCAGCTCCACCTGGACGACGAGGGCCGCGCGCTGCAGGCGCTCGAGGAGGCGGGCGTGCTCGACGCCCGCCTCGCGCCGCTCGCGGTGCCGCCGCGGCGCGTCGTCGCGCGGTCGTGCTGCCGCGCCGCGTACGTCCGGGGCGCGCTGCTGGCGGCCGGGTCGGTCAGTGGGCCGCGCGACGCGCACCTCGAGATCCGCGTCTCGAGCCGGGAGGCCGCGGACTTCCTCGTCGAGCTCGGCGGCGAGGACGACCTGCGCCTCGCCGTCGTCGAGCGGGACGGGCACGCGGCCGTCTACGCGAAGGGGCGCGAGGCCGTGGCGGACGTGCTCGCCCTCGCGGGCGCGCAGGAGGCCGCGCTCGGCATCGGCGAGAGCGGCGTCGTCGCGCAGACGCGCGCACACGCGAACCGGCTCGCGAACGCCGACCATGCGAACCTCGTCCGCACGACCGCCTCGGCGCAGGACGAGCTCCGCGCGATCCGCCGGCTGCAGGCGGCCGGCTCGCTGGAGCTCCTGCCGCCCGACCTGCGCGAGGTCGCCGAGCTGCGGCTCCGCCACCCGTCGCTGTCCGTGCGCGAGCTTGCGGGGCGCTGTCGGCCCCCGCGGACGAAGGCGGCGGTGCACCGGCGGCTGAAGCGGCTCGAGAAGCTCGGGGAGCCCTGAGCGCCCGGTCGGAGCGGCAGGAAGCCGGGGCTAGAATCGACCAGGCCAGGACGACCCCGAGCGGGAGGCTGCAGTGAGCGTGCGCGTGGGCATCAACGGGTTCGGCCGGATCGGCCGCATGGTCTTCCGCGCGTCGCTGACGCGAGCGCCGGACGTGGAGATCGTGGCGGTCAACGACCTCGCAGACGCCGCGACGATGGCGCACCTGCTCAAGTACGACTCGGTCTACGGGCCGCTCGACGGCGAGGTGTCCGTCGGCGACGGGACGATCACGGCGGCCGGACGCCAGGCGCACGTGCTGAGCGAGAAGGAGCCGTCCCGGATCCCGTGGGGTGACCTGGGGGTCGACGTCGTGATCGAGTCGACCGGGAAGTTCCGCACGCGCGACGAGGCCCAGCAGCACCTCGACGCGGGCGCGCAGCGCGTCGTCATCTCGGCGCCCGCGACCGACCCGGACGTGACCGTCGTCCTCGGCGTCAACGACGACGCCTACGACCCGGACGCGCACCGGATCGTCTCGATGGCCTCGTGCACGACGAACTGCGTCGCCCCGCTCGCGAAGGTGATCCACGACAGCTTCGGGATCATCGACGGCTTCATGACGACGACGCACGCGTACACGAACGACCAGCGGATCCTCGACCTGCCCCACAAGGACCTGCGGCGCGCCCGGGCGGCGGCGATCAACCTGATCCCGACCTCGACGGGCGCCGCGCGGGCGATCGGCGTCGTCATCCCCGAGCTCGCGGGGAAGATCGACGGCGTCGCCGTGCGCGCGCCGGTGCCGACGGGCTCGCTCGTCGACCTCGTCGTCGAGCTCCAGCAGAGCCCGACGCGGGAGGACGTGAACGCGGCGCTGCGCGCCGTCGCGGACCAGGGCCAGCTCGCCGGCATCCTCCGCTACTCGGACGAGCCGCTCGTCTCGTCGGACGTGATCGGGAGCCCGTACTCCTGCGTGTTCGACAGCGAGCTGACCATGACGTTCGGCGACCTCGTCAAGGTGTTCGCCTGGTACGACAACGAGTGGGGCTACAGCTGCCGCCTGGTCGATCTCGTCCAGCGGCTCTGAGGCGGAGGAGGAGGCAGGGGTGCATCGTCCACGGTCGATTCGCGGCGTCGACGTCGCGGACAGGCGCGTGCTGGTTCGCGTCGACTTCAACGTCCCGCTGGCGGAGGGCCGCGTCGCGGACGACACGCGGATCCGCGCGGCCCTGCCGACGATCCGGCTGCTGCTCGACGGCGGCGCGGCGCAGGTGCTGCTCTGCTCGCACCTCGGCCGCCCGAAGGACGGGCCCGATCCGAGGTACTCCCTCGCGGTCGTCGCGGAGCGGGCCGGCGAGCTGCTCGGGCGCCCGGTCGCCTTCGACGACCGCGCCGCGCCGCTGACGCTGCTCGAGAACGTTCGCTTCGACGCGCGGGAGACCGCGAACGACCCGGCGTTCGCGGGCGAGCTCGCGGCGGGGTGCGACCTCTACGTGAACGACGCGTTCGGCTCCGCGCACCGCGCGCACGCCTCGACCGAGGGCGTCGCGCACCTGCTGCCCGCCTACGCCGGCCTGCTGCTCGAGCGCGAGCTCGACGAGCTCGGCGGCCTGCTCACGGCGCCCGAGCGGCCGTTCGTCGCGATCGTCGGCGGGGCGAAGGTCGACGACAAGGTCGGGGTGCTCCGCACGCTGGCAGGGAAGGCCGACGTCCTCCTGATCGGCGGCAAGATGGCGGACGAGCTGCGCGCGCGGGACGACCTCGACGGCGTCGACGCGGAGGTGCTGCTGCCGTCCGACGTCGTCGCTGCGGCCGCCTTCGAGGCGGACGCCGAGTCGCGGGTGACGGCGTGGGACGCCGTCCCGGGCGGCTGGCTCGGCCTCGACGTCGGGCCGGAGACCCGGGCGCGCTACGCCGAGCGGATCGGCCAGGCGCGGACGATCTTCTGGAACGGGCCGATGGGCGTCTTCGAGTGGCCGCGCTTCGCCGAGGGCACGCGCGCGATCGCGGAGGCCGTCGCCGCGTCGAGCGGGCGGTCCGTCGTCGGCGGCGGCGACTCGGTTCGCGCGATCGAGCTCGGGCTCGCCGACCGGATCGGGTGGGTCTCGACCGGCGGCGGCGCGTCCCTCGAGCTGCTCGAGGGACGCGACCTGCCGGGCGTCGTCGCGATCCCCGCGGCGTAGCGCCGAGCGCAGGATCCCTCGAACGGGCGGTGTGCCGCAGGCGCCCCCGGCCGATGCAGGCCTGGGGCGATCCGCCCCTGCGGCCATGAAGCGAACCTCCACGTCCACCCGCGCGCTCGTCGCCGCCGCCCTCGGCGCGGCGGCCCTGGCGCTGCCCGCGCTCGCCCCGGCGGCGAGCCTCCAGGGCGTGGTCGTCGGCAAGGACCTGGCGCGCGGGACGGTGCTGGCCGCGTCTGGGGGAGGCGCCGTCCGCACCGTCCACGCGCCGGGACGGATCGCGTCGCTCCAGCTCGGCAGCCGGGTCTCGCTGACGGGGCACTCGCTCGGCGACGGCTCGTTCTCGGCGACGGCGCTGCGCACGATCGGGCGCGCGCCCAGGGCCTCGATCCGGGCGGTCGTCGTCGCGCTGCCGGCACGCGGCAAGCGCGTGCTGCTCGCGGCGGGCGGCTCGCTCGTGTCGGTGAAGCTCTCCGCGCGACGCGGCAAGCGCGGCCCGTCCGCGTCGACCGCGCTCCGGCCCGGGGCCGAGGCGACGTTCGAGCTGCGGCTCGCACGGGCTGGCGCGACGGCCGAGCGCGTGACCCAGGTGGAGCGGGTCGGCGAGGTCGAGCTCGACGGCGTCGTCGCCCGGATCGACGGGGAGACGCTCGCGCTCGAGGCGCCCGGCGGCCCGATCGAGCTCGCGCTGACCGAGGACGTCGACGTGTCGGAGCTCGTCGAGGGAGACGAGGTCGGCGTCGTCGCGGAGGTGGCCGCCGACGGCACGCTGCTGCTCCTCGACGCCTGGCTCCTCGGCGACGTCCCCGGGGACGGCGACTGGGGCGACGACGAGTGGACGTCCTGGGGCGACGAGGACGACTCCGCGCAGTCGATCGAGACGACGGGCGCGGACGAGGACGGCCCGCCGGCCGATCCTCCGGCCGTCGATCCCGAGGAAGACGGCGAGATCCCGCCACCGCCGCCGATCGAGCCGACCGGCGACGACTGGCCCGTCGAGGAGTAGACGTCAGGCGTCCGACCCGCGCAGCCGCCGCTCGATGCGCGCGGCCAGCCCGGGCGCGACGACGGTGTCGGGGTCGCGCAGGGAGCCGAGGCTCGCGCGGACGCCGACGAGCGACGTGTAGAGCCCCGGGCAGGTCGGGCAGGTCTCGAGGTGACGCTCGAGGCGCGTCCGCTCGGACAGGGCGAGCTCGTCGTCGAGGTACTCGCCGACCCGGGCGCGCGCCTCCCAGCAGCTCAGCGGGACACCCTCCAGCGCCGCGCGCCGGTCGGCACCGGCCGCGAGCAGCGTGACGAGCGCCATGCGCCCGCGCCGCAGCCGCTGCTTCGCCGCGGGCAGGCCGATCCCGAGGCTGTCCGCGATCTCCGCGAGCCTCCAGCCCTCGACGTCGTGCAGGAGGATCACCGCCCGGTAGGCGAACGGCAGGTGGATCAGCGCGTCCTCGAGCTCGTCGCGGCGCTCGGCGCGCACGATCACGACCTCGCTGTCGACGGTGTACGCGTCGTCCTGCCAGCGCTCCTCGACCTCGTCCACGAGCACCTCGCGGCCGGCCCGGCGCGCCCGGTCGATGGCGAGGTTGTGGAGGATCCGGTGCAGCCACGTCCGCGGCGAGCTGTCGCCGCGGAAGCCGTCCAGCCGCGAGAGGGCCCGGACGAACGTGTCCTGGACGAGGTCGTCCGCGGCGTCGGGGTCGCGGACGAGGGAGAGCGCGAAGCGGTAGAGGCCCGGCCCGTGCAGACGCGCGAGCTCGCCCAGCGCGGTCGGATCGAGGAGGCCCGGGCCGGCCGCGGCGGTGCCGCGCGCCGGACCGGGCTGCTGCTCGTCGTCGGCCGTCCCCATCCGGTCCGGCTCAGGCCCCGGCCGTCGGCTTGCGCGGGCACGTGTTGACGCGGAGGAGCGGGTAGAGCGGGCAGAAGCCGACGAGGCTCGTGCCGCCCATGATCGCGGCGATGACGATCAGGACGATCCCGCCGACGCTGCCGGCGCCGATGACGATGCCGACGATCAGCGCCACCACCGCCACCACCAGGCGCAGGCCGCGGTCGAGATTCCCCATGTTGCGTGCCATCGTGACCACTCCTCCTTCGGTCGCGTTCTCGATTCCACCACATGGACGAGGAACCGGGCCGGAGGGATACATCGCACCGTCCGCCGGGTGCCGTGGCCGGCTCGGGCATCATGGGCGCATGGACCGCGACGACTGGGACCGCCGCTACGAGGGGACGGAGCTGCTCTGGACGGCGACGCCGAACCGCTTCCTCGTGCAGGAGGTCGAGGGGCTCGTGCCCGGGCGCGCGCTGGATCTCGCGTGCGGGGAGGGCCGGAACGCGGTCTGGCTCGCGGAGCAGGGCTGGCAGGTGACGGGGGCCGACTTCTCGCCCGTCGCGCTCGGCAAGGCGGCGCGGCTCGCCGAGGCACGCGGCGTCGCGGTCGAGTGGGTCGAGGCCGACGCGACCGCGTGGGAGCCGCCGGTCGCGGCGTTCGACCTGGTGTGCGTCCTCTACCTGCAGCTGCCGGCCGACGAGCGGCGCCTCGCGCTCGCGAACGCGGCCCGGGCGGTCGCGCCCGGCGGCACGCTGCTCGTGGTCGGCCACGACCTGGCGAACCTCGAGCAGGGCGTGGGCGGGCCGTCCAGCCCGGCCGTGCTGATAACTGCGGACGCGGTCGCGGGAGAGCTCGCCGGGCTGGTGGTCGAGCGGGCCGGGACGGTGCTCCGCCCGGTCGAGGTCGAGGGCGGCACGCGCGACGCGATCGACACGCTCGTCCGCGCGCGCCGGGCGGCCTGACGGCGCGACCGGAGGGGGCGGGGCGCCGTGCCCGAGGGCGACAGCCTCCGCCGAGCGGCCGAGCGCGTCTCCGTCCTGGTCGGCCAGCGCGTCGCGGTCGAGTCGCCGCATCCGCGCGCGGCGGCGCTCGGCCTGGCGCCGCGTCTGGACGGCCGCGTGCTGGAGCGCGTCGAGGCCGTCGGCAAGAACCTCCTGCTCTCGTTCGAGGGCGGGCTCGTCCTGCGCAGCCACCTGATGATGCGGGGGCGCTGGCACGTCGGCCCGGTCGGCGCCCGTCGCGGGCGCGGGCTGCCGTGGCTCGTCCTGCGCGGCGTCGAGCACGAGGCCGTCCTCTGGCACGGGCCGGTGCTGGAGCTCGGGCGCGGCGCGGTCGAGCGCCTCGGGCCGGACGTCCTCGCGGAGCCGCTCGATCTCGCCGGGATCGTCGCGCGCCTGCGGGCGGGCGAGCCGGCGCGGCACCTGGCGGACGCGCTGCTCGATCAGCGCTGCGTCGCCGGGATCGGGAACCTGTGGCGCGCCGAGGCGCTCTTCCTCGCCGGCGCGTCGCCGTTCGTGCAGATCGGCGAGGCGACGGACGAGCTGGTCGAGCGGGTCGTCGTCGCGGCGTCTGACGCGATGAAGGCGGGCCGCGGCGCCCGCTGGGCCTACGGCCGGGCGGGGCTCCCGTGCCGGCGCTGCGGCACGCCGATCGCGTCGCGGCGCCTCGGCGAGCAGGCGCGCACGATCTCGTGGTGCCCGACGTGCCAGCCGGGCCCGGAGCCGCCCCGCGCGCCGGGTACCGGCGCCGCCCGTCGCGGGCGCTGAGCGGCGGCCGCAACGGAGTCCCCGGTCGGCCGGCCAGCCGCCTGCGCGCGACGGGCGTCCGCAGACGCGGACCCGGCCCCCCGCCCACCACCCGGGGGAGGGTACGCGCCAAGCCGTCACGGGTGGGTGACGGGACCGTGCCGGAAGGCGCGCCGGCGTGCGCCGACTCCGTCACGTGGGAGCGGCGGGGCGTCGGCGCGACCGGGGGCTGCGCGTCCGCCCTGCGGTCGGCGTGACCTGCGATCGGCCCGCTCCGCCGCGAGCAGCCGCGCCGGCGGGGCGGGCGGCTCGCCGGCCGCCCGCCCCGGGCTCCGGGTCCAGGGCCCCGGGTCAGCGGGAGGCGGCGCCCGGCCGGGGCTCGCGCGCGGCCTCGACCTCGAGCCGCGGCAGCCACTCGAGCCGGCGCGGCAGGTACCAGTTGCGGTCTCCCAGGAGCCGCATCACGGCAGGGACGAGCACCGTGCGAACGACCGTTGCGTCGAGCAGCACCGCCACGCCGAGGCCGAAGCCCATCTGCTGGAACATGACCAGCTCGCCGGCCGCGAAGCCGCCGAAGACCGCGACCATGATCAGCGCGGCGCCCGTGATGATCCGGGCCGTGGAGCCGACGCCGAACGCGATCGAGCCCGCGTTGTCGCGCGTCAGGTCGTAGCGCTCGCGGATCCGGCTGAGCAGGAAGACGTGGTAGTCCATCGAGAGGCCGAAGAGCACGCTGAACAGGAACAGCGGGATCCACGCCTCGATCGTCTCCACCTGCTGGAAGCCGAGCGTGCTCGCGAGCCAGCCGTGCTGGAAGACGAGCACCATCAGCCCGTAGGCCGCGCCGACGGAGAGCAGGTTCATCACGATCGACGTGGCCGGGACGACCAGGGAGCGGAAGGCGATCGCGAGCAGGACGAACGAGAGCCCGAGCACGAGCGCGATCACGATCGGCAGGTACGTGTCCGTCACGTGCGTGAAGTCGAGGTTCTCGGCCGTCGTGCCGCCCACCAGCGCCCGCACGCCGGTGCCGTCGAGCGCCGCCGGCGCGAGGTCGTCGCGGAGGCGGTCGACGGCGTCGAGCGCGCCGCGCGACGAGCCGTCGCCCGCCAGGGGCACGCGCAGCAGCGCCGTGCGCCCGTCGGCCGCCACGAGCGGCGCCTCGGCCGGGCCGAACGCGTCGTCGCCGGCGAGCGCGGCGGTCAGCGCCGCGATCCCGCGCTCGCCCGCTGCCGAGCGGACGTCGCCGTCGAGCACGATCTCGACCGGGTCGGCGTCCGCGTAGCCGAACTCCGCGTCGATCAGCTGGAAGCCCTGCTTCGACGCGAAGCTGTCCGGGAGCGTGGCGACGCCTGCGAAGCCGGTCTGGATGCCGAAGAACGGGATCGCCGCCGCCACGAGCAGGGCCACCGCGGCGCCGAGGCTGATCCCGGGCCGGCGCATCACGGCGCGCGCGACCCGCGCCCAGAGGCCGCGGTCCGGATCGAGGCTCGCCCGGCCGACGAGCGGCAGCCGCAGCGCGTCGACCCGGTCGCCGAGCAGGCGCAGGACGGCCGGGAGCAGGGTGAGCGCGGCCGCGACCGCGACGAGCACGGCGAGGATCGCCCCGATCGCGAGCGAGCGGAAGATCGTCGTCGGCACGAGCAGCATCCCGAGCAGCGCGAGCACGACGGTGACGCCGCTGAAGAGGACGGCGCGGCTCGCCGTCGCTCCGGCGACGCCGACCGCGTCGACGACCTCGCGGCCGCGCGCCCGCTCCTCGCGGAAGCGGCTGACGACGAAGAGCGCGTAGTCGATCCCGACCGCGAGCCCCATCATCACGAGCATGTTCACGACGAAGAACGAGAGCTCGAACGCCTGCCCGACGAGCGCGGTCAGGCCGAGCGCGACGGCGATCGAGATCACCGCCAGGAGCAGGGGCACGAGCGAGGCGACGAGCGCGCCGAAGACGACGAGCAGCACGAGCAGCGCGACGCCGATCCCGATCAGCTCGCCGGTGCGCAGGTCGCTCTCGGAGACGGCGCGGAAGTCGGCGTCGGCGGTGAAGACGCCCGTGATCGCCGTCTCGACGCCGTCCCGGCCGTCCTGGGCGCGCACGGCCGCGAGCAGCTCCTCGACCGCGCCGTCGCTCGTGTCCGCGAGCCGCGCCGGGACGATCAGGGTGTCGCGGTCGGCCGAGACGAGCGACGCGTCGCCCGTCTCGGAGTAGTCGTTCGCCGGGCGCAGGCCGAGCGGCGCCAGCTCGGCGAGACGCCCCTCGACGGCGGCGCGGAACGCCGCGTCGTCGACCGAGCGGCCCGGCGCCCGCAGGACGAGCACCTCGTCGACGGCGTCGCCGTCGGCCGCGGGGAGCCGCTCGTCGAGCAGGGCCGCGGCCGCCTTCGACTCGGGCGTGCCGGTGAAGTCGGACTCGGTCGTCAGCGCGTCGCCGAGCAGCAGGCCCGCCGCGCCGAGGCCGAGGACGAGCGCGACGAGCCACAGCGCGATCGTCCGCCAGGGGTGCCGTGCGCTCGTCCGTGCGAGCCGTTCCGTCGAGGCCAGGGCCGTCATCGTGCTCCTCCCATCCGTCCGCGCCAGTGCTCCCTCGAGGCTCGCAGCGCGCGACGCGCGAGGGAACCCGGCGAGCGCGACTCCTGCGGTCGGGATGTCACGACTCCTGCCGGGTGGTGCTGGCCCCACCTCCGGCGGGTGCCGTCAGGAGTCGAGGTACGCGAGCACGGCGAGCACGCGGCGGTGCGTGTCGTCGGTCGCGGGCAGGCGGAGCTTCTGGAAGATGCTCGACGTGTGCTTCTCGACGGTCCGCTCGGTGACGACGAGCCGCTCCGCGATCGAGCGGTTCGAGCGGCCCTCGGCCATCAGCGCGAGCACCTCGCGCTCGCGCTCGGAGAGGTCGTCGAGCGCGCTCGTCTCGTCGCGGCGCCGGCCGACCAGCTGCGCGACGACGGTCGGGTCGAGCACGGAGCCGCCGGCCGCGACCCGGCGGACCGCGTCGCCGAGCTCGCCGACGTCCGCGACGCGATCCTTCAGCAGGTAGCCGACCCCGGTGGCGTCGTCGGCCAGCAGCTCGAAGACGTAGCTCGGGCGGACGTACTGCGAGAGCAGGAGCACGCCGAGCCCGGGGAAGCGGCCGCGCAGCGCGATCGCGGCGCGCAGGCCCTCGTCCGTGTGAGTCGGCGGCATCCGGATGTCGAGGATCGCCACGTCGGGGCCCGTCGCCTCGATCAGGTCGGCGAAGCCCTCCGCGTCGCCCGCCTGCGCGACGACCTCGAAGCCCGCCTCGGCGAGCAGCCGCGCCAGGCCCTCGCGGAGCAGGACGGAGTCGTCCGCGATCGCTACGCGCACGGGATCACCGCTCGCACCTCGGTGCCGCCGCCGGGCGGGCTCGCGACGGCGAGCCGGCCGCCGAGCGCCTCGACGCGGTCGACGAGGCCGCGCAGGCCGCTGCCGCCGGCGGGGTCGGCGCCGCCGACGCCGTCGTCGGCGACGCGCACCTCGGCGCAGCCGTTCTCCCGCCGCACGGCGACCGTGGCCCGGACCGCGTGCGCGTGCTTGCCGACGTTCGCGAGCGCCTCGGCGACGAGGTAGTAGGTCGCCGCCTCGACCGGCTCCGGCAGACGGCCGGGCAGCTCGACGTCCAGCGCGACCGGGACGGCCGCGGAGTAGGAGAGCTCGCGCAGGGCCGCGGCGAGGCCGCGTTCGGTCAGGATCGCCGGGTGGATGCCCTGGCTCAGCTCGCGCAGCTCGCCGAGGGCGGTGCCGAGCGACGCGCGCGCCTCGCGCAGCAGCTCCACCGCGCCGTCGGGGTCGCCCGCGAGCCGGCGCTCGGCCAGGCCGAGCGCGAGCGAGACGGAGACGAGCCGCTGCTGCGCGCCATCGTGGAGGTTCCGCTCGACGCGGCGGCGCTCGGCGTCCGCCGCCTCGACGATCCGCGTCCGCGAGGCGCGCAGGTCGTCGAGGCGCGCGCGCAGGTCGGCGGCGAGGCGCTCGTTCTCGAGCGCGAGCCCGGCCGCGGCGCAGGCGGCCCGGACGAGCGCGGGGTCGTCGGCGACGGTGGGGTCGTGGACGAGCGCGGCGACGGGCCGGCCGGACCGCTCGACGAGCGTCGACGCGCGCGCCTCGCCGGGCCCGGGGAGGGTCACCGCGTGCCCGGCGAGGTCGACGAAGCCGCCGGGCTCGTCCCGCCAGTAGGCGAGCTGGAGCGTCGGGTCGTGCAGCGCCCGCGCGAGCACGTCGCGCAGCGTCCCGGGCGCCCCCTCGGCGCCGAGCTCGACGACGAGCCCGGCGACGCGGTCGCGTGCCAGGCGGTCGCGCGCCACGCCGACCAGGAAGGCGAGCGGCACGACCCCGAAGGCGCCGTGGAAGAGGATCGACGCGGCGCCCTCGTCGCCGTGCCACTCGAGCACGAGCGCGACCACGATCGCCACGATCGCCGCGCCGCCCGACCACAGCACCGGCGCGACCGCGCGGCGGAGCGCCGGGGAGGCGCCGCGCCAGCGCGCCAGGACGAAGGCGATGCCGGCGAGGGCGAGCGCGATCCCGAACGCGCGGCACGCGTCGCCGAACGCCCGGTCGAGGGCGAGGTCGTCGCGGAGGAGGATCGCGTTCGGCGGGCAGCCGTCGCACAGCTCGCGGTCGAACAGCGGCGAGATCGCCTTGAGCGCCGTCACGTCGAGGTAGATCAGCCCGACGAGCCACGCGGCGGCGCGGGAGGGCAGCCGCCCGCTCGGGAAGGCGAGCAGCACGTGCGCGAAGACGCCGATGTACGCGGCCGAGAGGAGCGCCCCGGCCGTCGAGGCGGCCGAGTCGTTCGCGTAGACGAGCCCGCTCACGAGCGCCGTGAGGCCGACGAGGGCCATCATCGGCCCGATCCGGGAGCGCGGGCGCTGGCGCCAGGCGACGACGCCGCTCAGCACCCAGACGAGCGCCGCGGCGGGCAGCGCGACGACCGCGACGTCGGGCGGGTCGATCTGGCTGCGGCTCGCGGCCCAGCCGACCGCGGCCGCGCCGGCGACGGCGAGCGCGACGACCGCGGCCTGCAGCGCCGCGGCACGGGCGGGGGAGAGGCGCGGGGCCACCGCTCCCAGCGTGCCACCGAGCAGGCCCCCGCGCAATCGGGCTAGCGCGAGCCGGCCGGGGTGGGGCTGGCCTCACCCCGACGCCCGCGCGCCTCGGCGGCGAGCTGGCCGCAGGCGGCCTGGATGTCGCGCCCGCGCGTCAGCCGGACGGTCGCGGGCAGCCCGGCCCGGTCGAGAACGCCCTTGAAGGCGGCGATCGCGTCCCGCGACGAGCCGTCGTAGCGGCCCGTCGGGTTGTACGGGATCAGGTTCACCTTGTAGCGGCGGTGGTCGAGCAGCCGCGCGAGGCGGGCCGCCTGCTCCGGCCCGTCGTTCACGCCGGCGAGCATCACGTACTCGACGAAGACGGGCGTGCGGCGGGCGTCGGCGACGGCGTCGCAGGCCGCGAGCACCTCCGCGAGCGGGAAGCGGTCGTTCACGGGCATCAGCCGCGAGCGGAGCGCGTCGTCGGGCGCGTGCAGGGAGAGCGCGAGCCGCACCGGCAGCTCGAACGAGCGGAACCGCTCGATCCCCGGGATCCAGCCGACGGTCGAGATCGCCGTGCGCCGGCTGGTGATCCCGACGTCGGGCAGGTGCCGGCAGGCCTCGAGCACGTGGTCGAGGTTCAGCATCGGCTCGCCCATGCCCATGAAGACGCAGTGGTCGATCGCCTCGACGCGACGGAAGTGGAGCGCCTGATCGAGGATCTCCCAGGGGGTCAGGTTGCGCCCGAACCGCATCGCCCCGGTCGCGCAGAAGGTGCACGTGAGCGGGCAGCCCGACTGGCTCGAGACGCAGATCGAGCGGCGGCCGTCGCGGTAGCGCATCAGCACGGCCTCGACGGGGTGGCCGTCGGCGGTGCGGAAGAGCGCCTTCACCGTCCCGTCGGCGGCGTGCGCCTCGGTCACGAGCTCGAGCGTCGAGAAGGGGACGCTGCCCGTGAGCTGCTCCCGCAGCGCGGCCGGCAGGTCGGTCATCGCGTCGTAGCCGCCCGCGCCCCGGCAGGCCCACGCCCACGCCTGGCGGGCCCGGTAGGCGGGCTGCCCGAGGTCGGCGAGCGTGTCGCGGAGGAGCACGAGGTCCACCGGGATAGGGTAGAGGCCGCGCCCGGGCCTGCCGGCGCGCACCGCCGACCCCCAGGGAGGAACCACGGATGGCACGGATCCTGACCCGCGACGACGTCGCCCGCCTGCTCTCGGTCGCCGCCTGCATCGAGGCGGTCGAGCAGGCGCAGCGCGCGCTCTCCGCGGGCGAGGCGATCATGCCTGTCCGCCTGCCGCTGCGCCTGCCCGCGCACGCGGTGCACCTCTCGATGCCGGCCGCGCTGCCCGGGCTCGGTGCGCTCGGGCTGAAGGCGGTGACGGCCTTCCCGGGCAACCCGGCCATCGGCGAGCCCCAGATCCAGGGCGTGGTCGTGCTGAACGACATCACGACCGGCCGCGTGCTCGCGGTCATGGACGCGGCTCACCTGACCGGCGTGCGGACGGCCGCCGCATCGGCGCTCGCGACGCGCGAGCTGGCCCTCCCGGACGCGTCGGTCGTCGCCCTGCTCGGCGCGGGCGTCCAGGCCGCGACGCACCTCGAGGCGATCGCCGCCGTCCGCCCGATCGTCGAGGCCCGCGTGGCCGCCCGCAGCCTCGCCTCCGCGGAGCGATTCGTGCGCGAGCACGCCGACCGCGCCCCCGGCGTCCGGCTCGTCGCGGTCGAGACCGTCGAGGAGGCGGTCAGCGGCGCCCACGTCGTCTGCGCCGTCTCGTCGACCGTCGAGCCGATCGTGCGTCGGGAATGGATCGCGCCGGGGGCGCACCTGAACGCCGTCGGGGCCCACACGCCGACGACCCGGGAGCTCGACTCGGCGCTCGTCCGCGACGCGCGGGTGGTCGGGGACTCGCGCGACGCCGTGCTGGCGGAGAAGGGCGACTGCCTCATCCCCCTCGGCGAGGGCGCGTTCGGCCCCGGGCACGTCTCCGACGAGATCGGCGACGTCCTGCTCGGCCGCGTCCCCGGGCGGACGTCGCCGGAGCAGATCACCGCCTACATGTCGTGCGGGCTCGCCGTGCAGGACGTGGCGGCGGCGCGGCTCGTGCACGAGCTCGCCGTCGCCGGCGGGGTGGGGGTCGAGGTCGCGCTCTAGCCTCCCTGCCCCGCGCGGGCGTGGTGCGTTCGCGTGGGCCCGCATCCTCCAGATCGGCGATTGTCGGCGGCCCCGCGCGGGGCTAGCGTTGCGTCAGATGTACGCGGCGCCGTCCCCCGACGGCGCGGCGCGCGGAGAGCGCGGGCAGGCCTCTCCCGACCTGATTGCCCGTGCCTTCGGCGTCGCGCCGGTCGGGCTCGCAGTCCTCGATCGAGACCTTCGCGTCCTGCAGGCGAACGAGCGCCTCGGGCTGCTCGTCGGCGGGGGGCGCGGGCTCGAGCTCGGGGCGCTCGCGCGCGACCCCGGCTCGGGCGTCCACTCGGCGCTCGAGGCGGTCCTCCGCGACGGGACGCCCGTGCTCGACCAGCGGCTCGTCGTCGACGCGCCCGGCGGCGGGTCGCGACACCTGCTGGCGGACTACGTCCCGCTCACGGACGCCGACGGCGAGGCGGCCGGCGTCGTCGTCTCGGTCTCGGACGTCACCTCGCTCGCCGACGCGAGCCACGAGCTCGCGGCGCTCGGCCCTCGCGACCGGGACGGAGCGGCGCTCGCCCGCCTCTGGGCGATCGAGCACGTCGCGGACGTGACCCTCGCCAGGCTGCCCGTGGACGACCTGCTGCGCGAGCTGCTCGCGCGGCTGCGGCAGGCGATGCGGGCGGACACCGCGACCGTCCTCCTGCTCGACGCCGAGCGTGACGTCCTCGTCGCTCGAGGCCTCCTCGGGGCTCGAGGCGGAGGTGCACACGACGGGGTCGAGGTGCCCGTCGGCCACGGAACCCGCGGGCCGCATCGCGCTGATCCGGGCGACCGTGTCGGTGCCGGACGTCCGCTACGCGGACGTCGTCAACCCGCGATCACGGCCGAGGTCAGCTCGCTGCTCGGCGTCGCCCCTCCTCGTCGACGGGCGCGTCCTCGGGGTGATCCACGTCGGCGCACGCGCGAGCCAGGACGTTCGACGACGACGACCGGCGCCTGATCGAGCTCGCGGCCGAGCGCTGCGGCCGCGGCGATCCACGTCGCGGACGCGCGTGAGCGGCGAGCGGCGTACGCCCGGCACGTCGAGCTCCTGCACAGGCTCGACCGGCTGATCCTCGCCGACCGGCCGGCGGCGGAGGTCGCCGGCGTCGCGGCATCCGAGCTGCGCGCGCACCTCGACCTGCTGCGCGTGGCGGTGGCCGAGCTCGACCCGGTCTCCCGGACGGTGCGGGTGCTCGCGCAGTCCGGCGCAGGCTCGAACCGGATCCACTCGGCGTGCCCGTGGCGGGCCTCGCGCCGGAGCTCCTCGCGCGCCTCGCGGCCGGCCCGAGCGCGTCGCCCTGAAAAGGGACGTCGGCGCGAGCCCAACGTCGATCGACCTTCGCGCGCCTCCGCGGAGGCGTCCGCGGCCTGCTCGTGCTCCGCTCCGGGTGGAGCAGGAGCTCGTCGGCGTCATGACGCTCGGCGGCGCCCGGGAGGAGGTGGTCGCCGGGGAGCGCCTCGTCGAGGCGGCGCAGGTCGCCGGGCAGGTCGCGATCGGCGCTCCGGCACCGCCGCCTGCGCGATCAGAGCGCCCGCCTCGCCGAGCAGATCGTGCGCAGCGCGCCGGTTGCGATCGCGGTGCACGGGCCCGACCACCGCTACCGGCTGATGAACCCCTTCCTCGCCGAGCTGCGCGGCGCGAGCCGGAGGATGCCCTCGGGCGCGACCCCGAGGCGTTCCCCGAGCTGGCCCCGCGCTGCGCGTCGAGCGAGCTGATCGACAACCGCGCGCTCGCCGGCGAGACCGTCGAGCTCGCCGACCACAACACCCGGGAGCCGCGCCGGACGGGGGTGCGCTGGCTCGATTGACGCTCGCCCCGCTGCGCGACGCCGACGGCGCGATCGTCGGCGCGCTCGGCCTCGGCCGCGAGATCACGCTGCGCAAGCGCGACCAGCTCGCGCTGCGGCGGCTCGCCGAGCGGCTCGGCCTCGTGGCCGACCTCCAGCGCAGGATCCTCGCCGCGCGCTCGGTCGAGCAGCTCGCGGCGCCCGCGGTCGAGGCGCTGCGCCGGCTCGCCGGCGCGGCGCGCTACAGCGTGGTCGTGCCCGAGGGCGGCGAGTGGGTCGTCGCCGCGGTGGAGGGCGTCGTCGACCCGCTCGAGCCCGGCCGGGGCTTCGCGACGGACGGCTACCGCACCTCGTTCGTCCAGGGTCTCGAGGGCATCACGAGGACGGCCGTCGACGACCTCGACGACCACGACCTCGCGACCCGCCTGAGCCCGCGCGGGCATCGCGCTCGTCCTCACCGCCGCTCGTCGGCGACGGGGGCTGCGCAGGCAGGTTCGACCTGTCGTTCGGGCCGGACGCGGCGCCGGGCGACGAGGTCGAGGAGCTGATGCGCGAGGTCGCGCCCGGGCTGGCCGTCGGGCTCGCCCGCCTGCGCGTGCGCGAGACGCTCGAGCGGCAGGCGCACGTGCTCGAGGAGCGCGTCGCCGAGCGCACGCGCGAGCTCGAGGACGTCAACGTCGAGCTCGAGCGCTTCGCGTACACCGTCTCCCACGACCTCCGGGCGCCGCTGCGGGCCATGGAGGGCCTGAGCGACGCGTTGCTGGAGGACGTGGGCGAGGCGCTCGGCCCCGACGGCACCGAGTACGCGCGCCGGATCCGGGCCGCGGCGCAGCGGATGGACCTGCTGATCCACGACCTGCTCGCGTACAGCCGGATCACGACCTCCCGGCTCGAGGTCGAGCCGCTCGACCTCGACCTCGTCGTCGCCGACGCGCTCGGGCTCGTCGCCGGGCCGATCGCCGCGGCCGACGCGGACATCCGCGTCGAGCGGGGCCTCGGCGTCGTGCTCGGGCAGCAGACGATGGTCGCCCAGGCGATCGCGAACCTCGTCGGCAACGCCGTGAAGTTCGCGCGGCCCGGCGTCCGCCCGGTCGTCGCGCTGCGAACCGAGCCGCGCGGCGCCGCGCTGCGCCTCTGGGTCGAGGACAACGGGATCGGCATCGAGCCTCGCCACGCCGAGCGGATCTTCGGGGTCTTCGAGCGGCTCCACGGCGCGGAGGCCTACCCGGGCACCGGCATCGGGTTGGCGATCGTCGCCAAGGCGGTCGAGCGCCTCGGCGGCCGGACGGGGGTCGAGCTCGGCACGCCGACGGGCAGCCGCTTCTGGCTCGAGCTCCCGCGCGCGGAGCCGGAAGCGTGAGCGAGCCGGTGGTGCTCGTGGTCGAGGACGACGGAGACGACGTCTTCCGGCTGCGCCGCGCGCTCGCCCGGCTGCGCGCCTCGGCGTCGCTGCGCGTCGTCGGCGACGGCGAGGCCGCCGTCGCGTACCTGCGCGGCCACGGCGAGTACGCCGACCGGGCGCGGCACCCGCTGCCGGCGCTCGTGCTGCTCGACCTGAAGCTGCCGCTCCTCGGCGGGCACGAGGTCCTGGCCGAGCTGCGCGCCGACCGGGTGCTCGCCTCGCTGCCGGTGGTCGTCCTGACCGCGTCGCCCGACGCGGACGACCGCACGCGGGTCGAGCGGCTCGGCGCCCACCTCCACGTGAAGCCCGTCGCGTTCGCCGACCTCGTCGCGCTCGTGCGCGGCCTGGCCGTCCACTGGCCCTTCCTCGCCGGGCCCGAGCCGGAGCCGCTCCATGCCTGAGATCCGCCTGCTCCTCGTCGACGACAACCCGGACGACCGGCGGCTCGCGCTGCGCGCGCTCGACCGCGAGTTCGGGCCGCTCGCCGTCGTCGAGCCCATCGACTCCGCCACGTTCAAGGACGCGATCGCGACCGGCCCGTACGACCTCCTCGTGACGGACTACAACCTCCGCTGGACGGACGGCCTCGATGTGGTCTCGAAGGTCAAGGAGGCGTTCCCCGGCTGCGCGACCGTGATGTTCACGGGGACGGGCGGCGAGGAGATCGCGGTCGAGGCGATGAAGCGGGGCCTCGACGACTACGTCGTCAAGTCGGCGCGGCACCTGGCCCGCCTGCCGGCCGCGGCCCGCGCGGCGCTCGAGCGGGCCCGCGCGAACGAGCTCGAGCGCGAGCGCGACCGCGCGTGGGCGACCCTGCGCGTCGGCGAGGCGCGCCTGCGGGCGATCCTCGAGGCCGTCCCGAACGGCATCGTCGTCACCGACGGCGAGGGGCGCATGGTCCTCGTCAACCAGGAGCTCGAGCGGATGACCGGGTGGGCGCGCGGCGAGCTGCTCGGCGTCTCGGTCGAGTGGCTCGTCCCGGCGGGCGCGCGCGACCAGCACGCGCGCGAGCGCGCCGAGTACCTGGTCAGCCCCGAGGAGCGGGCCCGGATGATGGGCGCGGGGCGCGTGCTCGAGGTCGCCTGCTCGGACGGGTCGACGATCCCGGTCGAGATCGGCCTCAACCACTTCCGCTCGGCCGACGAGCGGTACGGCGTCGCGGTGATCACGGACGTCTCGGAGCGTCGGCGGCTGGAGGAGGCGCTCGCCCACTCCCAGCGGCTGGAGGCGCTCGGCAGCCTGGCGGGCGGGATCGCCCACGACATCAACAACGTGCTCACGGCGATCGCGGGACACGGGGAGCTGCTGGAGCTGCAGCTGCCCGAGGACGACCCGCGAAGGCACCACGCCGGCGAGATCCTCCGGATCAGCGCCCGCGCGGGCGAGATCACGCGCCGGCTGCTCGCCTTCGGCCGCCGGCAGGCGATCGCCGTGCGCGGCGTCTGCCTGTCCGAGGTGATCCGCGAGACGATCGGCATGATCCGGCCGCTCCTCGACGCGTCGATCGAGCTCGTCCCCCGGCTCGAGGCCGACACGGGCCTCGTGAGCGCCGACCCGGGCCAGCTGCAGCAGATCCTGACGAACCTCGTGCTGAACGCCCGCGATGCGATGCCGCACGGTGGGCGGATCACGGTATCGCTCGGCCGCCACCGGATCGAGCCGGGCCCCTCGGCCGGCCGGCGCCTCGACCGCGGCGACTACCTCGCGCTCGAGGTCGAGGACGACGGCGTCGGGATGGCGCCCGAGGTCGCCGCGCGGGTGTTCGAGCCGTTCTTCACGACGAAGGGCCAGGGTGAGGGAACCGGGCTGGGCCTCTCGATCGTCTACGGCACGGTGCGGCAGCTGGGCGGCGAGGTGACCGTCGAGAGCACGCCGGCCGAGGGGACGCGGTTCGTCGTCCTGCTCCCGGTGCTCGCCGACGAGGCGTCCGAGGAGCCGCTGCCGGCGACGCCCGCCGAGCCGGGCGGGACGGCGCGGGTGCTCGTGGTCGACGACGACGAGGTCGTCCGCGGCGTGATCGCGACGAGCCTGCGCATGGGCGGTCACGAGGTGCTCGAGGCGGCCGACGGCGACCAGGCGCTCACGCTCCTGCTCGCGGACGGGGCCTCGATCCAGGTCGTGCTGAGCGACGTCCAGATGCCCGGGCTGCCGGCGGCCGACCTGCTCGCCCGCGCCCGCGAGGCCCACCCGCACCTGCGGGTGATCGTCACCTCGGGCGCCCAGGACAGCGTCCTCCAGGCCTTCGGAGACACCGTCGGCGTCCTGCCGAAGCCGTTCTCGATGCGCGACCTGAACGCGGCGGTCGATCGCGCGCTGGGCGAGCCGGTCGCCGGCGCCTAGCCGCCGCGGTCGCCCGCGAGGAAGAACCAGACCGCGATCCCGACGTAGACCGCGATCAGCGCGACGCCGCGCCAGCGGGCCGAGCGCGCCTGCCAGAGCAGCGTCGTGACGAGGCCGATCGCGATCGCGAGGCTCGCCATCTCGACGGGGCGGAAGGAGAGCGGGAGCGCGGGGCTGACCGCCCACGAGAGCACCGCGACGGCGGGAATCAGGAACACCGCCACCTGGGCGCTCGACGCGAGCGCGATCTCGCACGCGAGTTTGATCTTGCCGCGTGCGGCGACGATCACGGCGCCGCCGTGCTCGGCGGCGTTCCCGACGATCGCGACGACGATCGCGGCGACGAAGAACTCCGGCAGGCCGGCCTTCTCGGCGAACTCGTCGACGGAGCCGGTCAGCGCCTCGGCGACGAAGGCGGTCACGACGGTGGCGAGGCCGAGCGCGAGCAGCGACGTCCGCAGCGACCAGGCGCCCATCTCGGCCGCCTCGTCGGAGACGTGCAGGTCGCGGTGGCGCCGGAGCGCCTGGACGGTGACGACGACGTAGAGGCCGAGGAGCACGACGGCGACCGGGATCGTCGTGATCGCGAGCGAGTGCCGCTCGGGGTCGCCGTCGCCCCAGCTCGGGATCGCCGGGATCAGGAACAGGGCCGCCGCCGCGGCGACGAGGCCGAGCGAGACGAACGTCGACTGGCGGTCGAGCGCGCCCCGCCCGCCGAAGAACAGGGAGAAGCCGAGCACGAGCATCAGGTTCCCGACGACGGAGCCGACGAGCGAGCCGCGCACGACGTCCGGCAGGCCCTCGTGGACGGCGAAGAGCGCGATGATCAGCTCCGGCGCGTTGCCGAAGCTCGCGTTGAGGAAGCCGCCGATCCCCGGGCCCGTGTGGTGCGCGGCGTGCTCGGTCGCCTCGCCGATCAGCCACGCCAGCGGGATCAGCGCGACTGCCGCGAGCACGAAGACGAGCGTCGGGCCGGCGCTCGTCCGGTCGACCGCGATGACGGCCGGGCCGAGGGCGAGCCCGGCCCAGAGGATCCGCTTGATCACGGGCGGGAGCGTAGCTGCCGCGCCGGTCCTCCCTCGACCCGGCCGGCGCTCGACCCGACCGGCGCCGGCGGCCCGACGCGCTACGCTCGCCCGGTGCTCCGGGCCGTCCTGTTCGACTACGGCGACACGCTCTTCCACTTCCGCTACCGCGAGGAGCTGATCGAGGAGGGCTGGCGCGCGGGTCTCGCCGCGATCGGCCGCGAGGGGCTGCCGCACCACGTCGAGACCGCCGAGGTCTTCCGCGACGTCTACCTGCCGGCGATCTTCGCGCCGTCCCAGATCGACGAGGTCGAGTACCCGGGCCTGCTGCGCGAGCTGCTCGCCGGCTTCGGCGTCGAGGTGACGGACGACGAGCTCGATCGCTTCCTGATCGCGGAGCACGAGTCGTGGGACGTCGCGCGCGAGCTCGGCGTCCACGCGCACGAGCTGCTCGACGGCCTGCGCGGGCTCGGTCTCCAGCTGTGCCTCGTCTCCAACGTCTTCAACCCCGGCTGGCTGATCCGCCGCGACCTCGACGCGCTCGGGCTCGCCGAGCGGCTCGACGCGATCGTGCTCTCGTCCGAGGTCGGGAAGCGCAAGCCGCACCCGGCGATCTACCGCGCGGCCGTCGAGGCGCTCGACGTCGTCCCGGAGGACTGCCTGTTCGTCGGCGACCGCCGGTACGAGGACGTCCGCGGGCCGGCGGAGCTCGGCATGCGGACCGCGCTCGCGCGCTGGTTCCGGGTCGACGAGGACCCGCGCGGCGCCGATCCCGACCTCGTCGCGGACGACCCGCTCGACGTGCTCGCCTACGCGCGGCGCCTGCTCGCCGGGACAGGGCCGGTCTAGCGGCGGATCCGCCGCGTGTCAAGCCTTGCGGCGGCTCGCGCTTCGGCGCAGAATCGGAGCGAATGGAGCCACGCGCGTTCACCGGCCGGGCGCTCCCGCTTCGCCCGCAGGACGAGACGGAGTGCCGGCGCTGCGATGTCCATTGCGACAAGGTGGTCTACCCGTCCGCCTGCGTGGCGCAGGCCTGCCCGTTCGTCTACGCGTACGAGGAGTGCGGGCGGACGTACATCGGCTGCATGCAGAAGGTCTACGACGTCGAGATCGACCTCGGCATCCTCCAGGAGACGCAGGGGCGCAAGGGCGGCTTCGGCGCCGTCAAGGCGCGCCGCCGGCCGCTGCCGATGTGCCAGTCCGAGGTCGCCCGCTGCTACGAGCACCGGGAGACCGACCTCGGCTGCATGAACCCGGAGTTCAACGAGCTGCCGCAGGGCACGCCGGCGTTCCGGGTCGTGGCGCGCCACCCGGTCGTCCCGGGCGACCAGCCGTCCTGACGCCGCTCAGGCGGCGGGCAGCACGACGACGATCGCGGCCCGCCCGTCGGGCGCGTCCTCGACCGCGATCGTCCCGCCCTGGCGCTCGACGAGCTCGCGGCAGAGCCACAGGCCGAGCCCCGTCCCGGGGCGCGTGGGCTCGAGCCGCACGTCCCGCTCGAACACGCGGTCGCGGTCGCCCGGCGGGATGCCGGGCCCCTCGTCGAGCACGGCGACGCGCACGCCGCCCTCCGCGGCCGCGATCGCGACCTCGACGTCGCCCTCGCCGTGGACGAGCGCGTTCTCGACGAGGTTCGCGAGGACCTGCGCCAGGCGGTCGGGGGCGGCCAGGGCGAGCGGCACCCCCCCCGCGGCGAGCCGCACCCGGCGCGGCGGGTGCGCGCGCGCGGCCGCCGCCTCGACGATCGGCTCGGCGACCTCCACGACGTCACAGGGCTCCGGGGCGACCGACAGCCCGCCGCCCTGGAGCTCGTCGGCCGCGCCGAGGTCGTCGAGCAGCCGGGCGAGGCGCGCGGCCTCGAGCGAGACGATCGTCGTCAGGCGCGCACGCACGTCCGGGTCGAGATCCTCGCGCGCGAGCCCGGCCGCTGCGGCCCGGATCGAGGCCACGGGCGTGCGCAGCTCGTGCACGAGCAGGCGCAGGTCCGTCATCGCGCGCCCGGCGTCCAGCGGGCGTGGAGCTCCCGCACCTTGCGCATCTCCTCGGCGTCCGGCCCGTGCCCGTCGGCGCCGGGCGTCTCGAGCACGGCCGGCAGGTGCTGCAGCCGCGGGTGGCCGAGGAACGCGCCGAGCCCCTCGCCGAGCTGGCCGTCGCCGATGTTCGCGTGCCGGTCGCGGTTCGATCCGAGCGCCGTGAGCGCGTCGTTGACGTGCAGGCAGCGCAGGCGGTCGAGCCCGAAGCGGGCGTCGACGTCCTCGACCAGCGCGTCGACGACGGCCGGGTCGGTCACGTCCGTGCCGGAGACCCAGAGATGGCAGGAGTCGAGGCAGAGGCCGAGCCGATCGGGCGCGCCGAGCGCGTCGTGGATGACGGCGAGCTCGTCGAGCGAGCGCCCGATCGTGCCGCCCGCCCCGGCCGAGTTCTCGAGCAGCACCCAGGTCGGCCCGGCCGCGCACCGGTCGAGCGCCTCGCGCAGCGCCGGCAGGACGAGCGGCAGCGCGGCGTCGAGGCCCCGCCCGAGGTGCGAGCCGACGTGCAGGACGACCCCGTCCGCCTCGATCGCCGTCGCGACCTCGACCGTGGTGAGCAGCGCGCTGACGGACTTCGCGTGCAGCTCGGGGTCGGGGCTCGCGAGGTTGATCAGATAGAGCGCGTGGCAGACGACGTCCCCGATGCCGGCCTCGCGCCGGCGCTCGCGGAAGCGCGCGAGCGCGTCCGGCGCGTGGTTCGTGGGACGCCACATGCGCGGGCTCTGGGTGAAGAGCTGGAGCGCGTCCATCCCGAGCTCCTCGGCGCGGTCGACCGCGGTGGAGATCCCGCCGGAGCTCGAGACGTGGCCGCCGAACTGCATCGGCCGGAGCCTACCCGCGCCCCCGGCCGCCGCCGGGCCGTCCGGCCGCCGCTCAGCGGCGGATGCGAACGGCGAAGCGCGCCTGCGCGAGCGCGCTCCCGGCGGCGACGCCGACCCGGCCCACGAGCTGCGCGCCGGCGCTCCCGCGGGGCAGCCGCCAGGCGCAGCGGACGACGAGCGAGGCGCCGTCGCGCCTGACGCTCGCGCGTCGCGCCGGGAGCAGGATCGACCCGACCCGGGCCCCGCAGACGGGGCGGGCGCCGGCGACCGGGGCGGTCGGGAGCACGACGAGCCTCGCCCCGAAGACGCGGCCGGCGCGGGCCCGCGCGGCCCGGGCCGAGAAGCCCGCGGGCAGGAGTGCCGGCCCGGACAGCCTCGACCGCGGGCGGCGCGGAGGCCGGCACGACGGGCGGCGGCGCGGGCGCCGGCGGGCCGGGGACGGCGCGGGCGGGGTGGGCGGGACGGGCGCGGGCGCCGGGCCGGCGTCCGCCCGCGTGCCGAAGACCTGGGTCCACTCGAGCGCGCCCCCCGGGCCGCGGGCGACGCCCACGCCGATCGCGGCGAACGACGCGCGCTCGATGTTCGCGCGATGGCCGGGCGATGCGAGCCACGCGGCGACGACCTCCGCGGGCGTCCGCTGGCCGGCGGCGATGTTCTCGCCCCAGCCGGCGGCGTAGCCGCACGTCTCGATCCGGTCGCCCGTGCTGCGCGCCAGCCCGGGCGCCGGGTAGTCGAGGTCGTCGTGGTCGAAGTAGCCGAGCGCCGCCATGTGCCGCGACTTCCACTCGGCGGCGCGCGTCAGCGCCGCGGCGGAGCCGAGCTCGGGCAGGCCAATCTGGCGCCGGTGCTGGTTGACGAGCGCCGTCACCTCGGTGGCGAGGGTGGCATCGGCCGCCGGCCAGGTCGGCGCGGCGTCGCAGGACCCGACCACCGCGGCCTGCGCAGGCGCAGCGGCGCACGCGAGCGTCGCGGTCAGCACGGCGAGCGGCAGTCGCATCCATCCGGTCATCGACGTCCCCCTTCGTCTTTGACAGGGGGCGACGCTACCGGCGAGGTGTTCGGGTCCTGTGAGGAGGACGTGCGGAGAGGGGTGCGGGGAGCGCGGCGAGCGCCGCGCTCCCCGCGGTCGCTACGAGCCGAGCTGGTAGGAGACCGTCGTGCTGGGGGTCGCGACCGCGACCGAGCCGTAGAGCGGTCACCTGCCCTTGAACGTCTCGACCAGCTGGCCGGCCTGCTCGTCCGTCAGGCCCCAGAACGTGAACGTCATGCTCGCCTCGTCGAAGACGGGCGGCCCGTTGCGCTCGGTGATCGAGGTGTCGATCGCCGCGTCCATCGCGACGACGACCCGCTCGAGCGGGAGCGACTCCTGGCGCGCGATCCGCTCCATCATCAGCCCGGCGCACCCCGTGATCCCGGCGAGGAAGTACTCGCCGGCGTTCGGCGACTCGCCGGGGCCGTCGTAGCCGGGCCGGGCCGGGTCGTCGATCACGAAGTTGTTCTGGCGCACCTTCTGCAGCATGCGGCCGGGCGTCGACGCGGAGTGCGTCTCGGCGTGGAAGCGGAAGAAGCGGACGGCGTCGTCGTCCATCGGGCTCCTCTCGTCGATGACGGAACGCGCCGATCGTCGCGCTCCTGCGCCACTCGTGTCAAGCCGGCACGTAGCATTGGCGCGCGATGTCCGTCCGCGTCCGCTTCGCGCCGAGCCCGACCGGCTTCCTCCACATCGGCGGCGTGCGCACCGCGCTCTTCAACTGGCTCGTGGCCCGCCACGAGCAGGGCGCGTTCCTGCTCCGGATCGAGAACACGGACACGAGCCGCGAGGTGGCCGAGGCGACCGACCAGATCCTGCGCTCGCTCGCCTGGCTGGGCCTCGACTGGGACGAGGAGCCGACCTACCAGCTCGACAACATGGCCCGCCACCAGGAGGTCGCCCGCGAGCTGCTCGCGCGCGGCGCCGCCTACGAGGACGAGGGCGCGATCCGCTTCCGTGCCCCGGACGAGGGGACGACCGCCTGGGACGACGCGGTCAAGGGGCGGATCGAGGTGCCGAACGAGACGATCGAGGACCTCGTCCTGCTCCGCTCGGACGGTCGCCCCACGTACAACTTCGCGGCGCCCGTCGACGACGCCGACATGGCGGTCACGCATGTCATCCGGGGCGAGGACCACGTCTCGAACACGCCGAAGCAGATCCTCGTGCTGCGGGCGATGGGCGTCGAGCCGCCCGTCTACGCGCACCTGCCGAACGTCTTCGGCACCGACGGGAAGAAGCTCTCGAAGCGCCACGGCGCCGTCTCGGTCGAGGAGTTCCGCAGCGAGGGCTACCTGCCCGAGGCGCTGATGAACTACCTCGCGCTGCTCGGCTGGAGCCTCGACGCCGAGACGACGGTGATCCCGAAGGACGAGCTCGTCCGCCACTTCTCGCTCGAGCGCGTCGGCGCGAGCCCCGCGACCTTCGACTACGACAAGCTGCGTTGGCTGAACGGCGTCTACCTGCGCGAGCTGGCGCCCGACGCCTACGCCGACCGGCTCGTGGCCTACCTCGCCGAGTCCGGCTTCGCGGGCGACGAGGCGACGATCAGGGCCGCCGCGCCGCTCTGCCAGGAGAAGATCGCGACGCTCGGCGAGTTCGCCGGCTTCGCGGGCTTCCTCTTCGGCCCGGTCGCGCCCGACCCGGCCCAGCTCGGCGACGCCGCCGCGCAGGTGCTCCCGGCGGCCCGGGCGGCGCTCGCCGATCTCGAGCCGTTCGCGACGGAGACGATCGAGGGCGCGCTCAAGGGCGTCTGCGAGACGCTCGGCCTGAAGCCCCGGAACGCGTTCCAGCCGATCCGCGTCGCGCTCACGGGCTCCCGCGTCTCGCCCGGGCTCTACGAGTCGATCGAGCTGCTCGGCCGCGAGGAGTCGCTCGCGCGGCTCGACGCGGCGGCCGCGCTCGTCTGAGCCGCGCGGCCGGCTCTGGCCCGGCCGCTCCGCGGCTCGTCGACCAGATGCCGCCACAGGTCCAGCGGCCGGGAGGAGCACTCGCCGTACCTCGCCTCGACCGGGATGCCGCCGAAGGTCCCGACGATCGAGACGACGTCGCCGTCGATCCCGGTGCACTGGTTGTCGGTCGGGACGGGGACGAGGTACTCCCAGCGATGGCGTAGAACGCGGTCGCAAGCGCCAGCGCGTGCGGGGTCGGCGCAGTCCAGGACGCCCTGGCTCGTGCGCTCGTACCCCGGCCGGAAGCTCCGGTACGTGATCTCCAGGCGGGTCGCGCCGGCGTAGAGGGCCGGGATCGCGGGCCGGGCCGCGGGCGCCTCGGCGATCCCGCCGAACGGGCCGACGTTGCCCGCGTTCGCGGTCACCTCGTACGCGTACGCGTAGAGCCGGCGCCCGTCCGGCGACTCGACCGCGAGCAGCGCCGAGTAGGCGTTGCCGGGATCGTCGTCGTCGATCTCCGGGATCAGGGTGGAGATCCAGCCATGCGCCGAGCGGTCGAGGAGCTGCTCCTCGCGAAGACGCACGAGGACGTGCACGGCGGCGCCGTCGATCCCCCGCGCCTCGACCTTGCGCAGCCGCAGGCCGGCCGCGGCCGCCCGCTCGATCATGCGGGCCCGGAGCGCCGCCGGGCTCGGGAACGCGGGCGGATCGCTCGCGAACGGCGCGCTCGGGCTCGACCGCGCGACGGCGTAGGCCCCGCAGGGCGCGTTCGCCGGGCCGAGCCCGACCACGCGGACGCCTGCGTCGCGCAGGCGTCGGGCGATCTCGCCGGCGAGGACTGACGCGTTCCACCGTCGCGCGATCGTCGTCCAGACGGTGCGCCCCGGCGTGCAGCGCACCCCGACGACGCGTCCGCGTCCGACGCCCTGCCTGGTCTCGGTCGCGAAGGAGATCTCGACCGCGCCCATCGCGCCGAACCGTCGCAGCGTCGCGTCGACCGCCGCCTGCTCGGCCGGGCGGGCGCCCACGACCGTCGGGACGCTCGCCCGGACGGGCGCCACGGCGAGCAGGGCGCTCGCGGCCGCGACGAGGCCGAGCAGGGGACGGATCGAACGGCGGCGCATCGGTGGCTCCCCTCGTGGGCCGGACGTGCTCGACGGAATGATGCGCCGGCAGCGGCGGATCCTTTAGCCGGCTGCGCCTGGCCGCCTGTCCGGCCAGCGGGCGAGCAGCTCGCGGGCGGCCGCCAGCGTCTCGTCCCGAAGCGCTGCGGGCGTCCCCCGTGCCTCGTCGAGGTCTTCCTGGAAGAGGTAGAAGGGCAGCAGGTCGTCCGCGATCGGCAGCTGGATCGCGCGCCACGCCAGCGCCCAGAGTGCGTGGAGCGCCGGCCCCGGCTCGATCGTCCCCACCTCGAGCCGCTCCGCGACGTCGACCACGAGGAGCCGGATGGCCTCCGGCTCGTCCGGGAGGTCGACCCCGCGCCCGGCAAGGAGCCGGCGCAGCGCGGCCGAGACCTCCCAGGAGCCCTTGCCGATCGCGAGCTCGACGAGCCCGGGCGCGTCGGCGCCGTCGGCGAGCGCGACCCCGGCCGCGTGTGCGAGGTCGTCGTCGGTGACCTCGCCGAGCCGCCAGCGTGCGACCTCCCTGTCGAACGCGCGCCAGGCGTCCACGCGCGCTAGTCGATCACGACGCCCACGGTGACGCGGACGACCTTCCCCTTGCGCAGCAGGAAGTCCGTGACGCGCTTGCCGGGGAGGAACGAGCCGAGGTGGCAGCTGCGCGTGCCGACGAACGTCTCGCAGACGAGCGCGGGGTGGGCCGCCTTCAGCCGCGCCTCGGTCGAGCCGACGCCCGCGCCCTTCGCCGTCCGCTCGCGGACGCCCGAGGTGGAGACGGCGGTCGCGCCCGCATTGCCCTGGAAGGTGACGACGACCCGGTACGGGTAGAAGAGCTGGGTGTACGGGCCGAAGTCGTTCGACCCGGTCGCGGCGCGCAGCGGCTGGCCGAGCACGCCCTGCACCTTCGCCTGCGACATGCCGAGCTTCACGCCGGCCATGCCCTGCTGGGGGACGATCGTGCCCTGGGCGGCCGGGACGGCGACCGCGAGGGTGGCGGCCCCGGCGGCCGCGAGGGTGAGGACGCGCGTGCGGGTCTGCATGGCTGCAGGCTAGCTCCGCCGTCCGCCGGCCTCTCGTGGACGATCGTTTCGGGTACATTGCGATATATCGCTATAGATGACGACACGAAGGAGTGCTCGTGACTGCCATCGCCATCACGACGTTCGAGGGGCACCGGCTCGGCCGCTGCGGGCCCCGCTTCATGACCGGCCACCGACGGCGCCGGCGCGGCCCCTGGGGGCCCGGCGGGCCGGGCGGCTTCGGCCTCGGCCCGGGAGCCTTCGGGCCCGGCAGGCGCATGGGCCGCGGCGACATCCGCGCGGCGATCGTCGCCCTGCTCGCCGAGGAGCCGATGCACGGCTACCAGATCATGCGGGAGCTGGCCGAGCGGACGGGCGGCGTCTGGCGCCCGAGCCCGGGCTCCGTCTACCCGACGCTCCAGCAGCTGGAGGACGAGGGCCTCGTCGAGGCGGCCGCGGGGGACGGGAAGCGCGTCTTCCAGCTGACCGAGGCGGGTCGGGCCGAGGCGGCGGCCGCCGGGCCGGCGCCGTGGGAGGCCGTCCGCGACGAGGCCGACGAGCCGCTCGTCGCCCTGCGCGACCTCGCCATGCAGGTGCTGGCCGCGACGCGTCAGGTCGCCCACGCCGGCACCGACGAGCAGGTTCGCCGCGCCCAGGAGACCCTGCGCGCGACGCGGCGCAGCCTCTACGGCATCCTCGCCGAGGACGACGCCGGGGACGACGCGAGCCCGGCCGGCAGCTGAGCCGCCGGGCGGCCGGGCGGGGCCGCTCCCGCCCGGCCGCCCGCGCTAGCCTCAGCGCATGTACGCGACCGAGTACCTCTGGTTCGAGACCTCGACGCGGCGCGACTACGTCGACATCACCGACCGGATCGAGGAGTTCGTGTCCCGCTCCGGGATCCAGCACGGGCTCTGCCTCGCGAACCCGATGCACATCACGGCGGCGATCTTCGTCAACGACCACGAGTCGGGGCTGCTGCAGGACATCGACGACTGGCTCGAGCGGCTCGCCCCGCACGCGCCGACCGCGCAGTACCGCCACAACGTGGGCGAGGACAACGCGGACGCGCACCTGAAGCGCCACCTGATGAGCCACCAGGTCGTCCTCCCGATCACCGACGGGCGGCTCGACCTCGGGCCGTGGGAGCGCGTCTTCTACGCCGAGTTCGACGGACGGCGGCGCAAGCGCGTCGTGCTCAAGGCGATCGGCGAGTAGTGGCGGAGCCGCAGCCCATCGAGCTGCTCGGGCGGACGCGCGGCGAGCTGGCCGACGCGCTGGCCGCCGCGGGCGCGCCGCCCGCCCTCGCGGCGCGCCTCTTCGCGGCCGCGTACGTCCGGGGCGCGACCGATCCGGCCGCCGCCGGCCTCTCGCGGCCGCTCGCCGCGCAGGCCGCGGCGCTCGTCTCGATCGGGCGCCCGGGGATCGCCGCCGAGCACGTCGCCGCCGACGGGACGCGCAAGTGGCTCTTCCGCCTCGCGGACGGTGCCGAGGTCGAGACCGTCCACATTCCGACCGGCGAGCGCGCCACCCTCTGCGTCTCGAGCCAGGTCGGCTGCCAGGTCGGCTGCGGCTTCTGCCGGACGGCGACGATGGGGCGCGTCCGCGACCTGACCGCGGGGGAGATCCTCGGGCAGGTGCTCGCGGCGCGCGACCGCACGGGCGGCTGGGCCGGCCCCCGCCGGCCGCTGAACGTCGTCTTCATGGGGATGGGCGAGCCGCTGCTCAACCTCGACGCGGTCGTGCGCGCGATCGACGTCGCCTGCGACCCGGCCGGGCTCGCGCTCTCCCGCCGGCGGATCACCGTCTCGACCTCCGGGATCGTGCCGCGGATCGCGGAGCTCGGCGAGCGCGCCGGCGTCATGCTCGCGATCAGCCTGCACGCGGTGACCGACGAGCTGCGCGACCGGCTCGTCCCGGTCAACCGCCGCTGGCCGATCGCCGAGCTGCTCGCCGCCTGCCGCACCTACCCGGGGCTCTCGAACGCGCGGCGGATCGTCTTCGAGTACGTCCTGCTCGCGGACGTGAACGACGCGCCCGCCGACGCGCGCGCCCTCGTCGCGCTGCTGCGCGGGATCCCGGCCAAGGTGAACCTGATCCCGTTCAACCCCTGGCCCGGCTCCGGCTTCGAGACGTCGCCGCCGGGGGCGGTCGAGCGCTTCGCCGGCATCCTCGTCGAGGCGGGGCTGACCGCGCCGGTGCGGCGGCCGCGCGGCCAGGACGTCCTCGCCGCCTGCGGCCAGCTGCGCAGCGACACGCAGCGGCGCGGTCGGCGGGCCGTCGCGCAGGCGCGCTAGATTGCGCCGCCGCCAATCCGGTCAGCGCGAGCGGCCGTAGAGGATGGCGAGGGCACGACGGGCGCACGGCGAGGAGTTCCGCGCCCGGCGGGCCAGAGTCGAGAACGGCGAGGAAGGGACAAGAGGATGACCCGACGCACCCGTCGGGGCGCGGCGCTCTGCGCGCTCGCCCTGACCCTGGCTGCCGCCGCCACCGCGGGGGCGACCGTCGCGCCGCTGCCGGCCGACGGCAGCCAGGTGAACAGCGACCCGGCCAACTCGATCGACCCGGCGCGCGACGCCGGCGTCTCGGACGTGGCGGGCGGCACGACGACGGCGGGCAACGTCCAGGTTCCCTGGGCCGCCTTCGAGCAGAAGACGACCGGCGCGCAGCAGATCTTCGTCCGGGCGTTCAAGAACGGCGCCTGGCTGACGGAGGGCTTCCCGGCGTCGCTGAACATCGACCCGACGAAGCAGGCCGAGGCACCCGCGATCGACTTCGCCGGGGCGGGACGCACGGTGCCGTGGGTGGCCTGGTACGAGCCGAACGCGAACCTCGGCCTCGGCACGTCGACGCAGATCTTCGCGAGCCGGTTCGCCGCGACCTCGAACCTCTGGCTGCCCTCGGGCCAGGATCGCGCGGCGCCGAACCAGCTGCCCTCGCTGAACATCAACCCGAACCGGACGGCCGAGAACCCGGCGATCGCGGGCGGCGCAACGGTCGCCGGCGCCGACCCCGAGCCCTGGGTCGCCTGGCAGGAGCGCGACGGCGACTTCGTCGACAACGCGGCCGCCGAGTTCCAGATCTTCGTCTCGAAGGGTGTCAAGCAGCCGACGGTCGGCACGGCGTGCACGGGCTTCGCGCCGGGGAGCGGGAACAACGTGAACGGCTTCTGCTGGCAGCAGGTCGGCGTCAAGCGCCTGCAGGCGAACCTCGGCACGTCCGTCGCGAACGGCGACCCGAGCCTGAACGTCGACCCGACCCGGGACGGCGTCGAGGCGGACATCGCGTTCACGGGCCCGAACGACACCGTGCCCTGGGTCGTCTGGTACGAGGAAGGCGACTCCGAGCTGACCGGCCTCGTCGACGGGACGAAGCTCGTCTTCGCGGCGAAGGGCGTCGCCGACGGCACCGCCGACGGCGGCTTCAAGTGGGTGATCGAGGGCAACGGCACCGCGGGCCAGGCGCCGAACGTGCTCGACCGCGCCGGGGGCACGAACGCGTTCGGCACGTGCGCGGAGTCCGCGGCCCAGGAGCGCGCCTGCTCCCTGAACAAGGTGCCGACGAACGACGCCGAGAACCCGCGCGTCGCGGCGGGCACGCTGACGCCGGGCACGGCCACCGTGCCGTGGGTCGTCTGGGAGGAGGACATCGGCGGCGGGACGCACGCGATCTTCGTCTCACGGCTCGTCGGCGGCGACCACTTCGAGCTCTTCAACTCCGGGCAGCCGATCTCGAACACCGTCAACAACTCGACCCGGCCCGACATCACGTTCTCCGGGAACACGCCGTACGTCTCGTGGCTCGAGACCGTCGGCGGCGTCGAGAAGGCGTTCCTCGGCCACTTCGAGGGCGGCGCCTCGGCGCCGGTCTTCAAGCTGGACACCCCGGGCGGCGTCTCGGTCTCGGCGGCCGGCCTCGTTCCCGACCTGCGCGCGCCGGTCTCGTCGACCTGCACGGCGAACCCGACGAACGCGGACGGGGCGACCTGCCAGGGGAACGCCGTCGGCACGCCGTTCCTCCTCTTCGCGGACGGCGCGACCGGCCAGCAGAAGCTGTTCGCCCGCGCGCTCCAGCCGGAGGCGGTCACGACGAACGACGCGACCGGCATCGGCACCGACCAGGCGACGCTCAACGGCGTGGCGAACCCGGCCGGCGGCCCGGTGCGGGTGCTCTTCGAGCTCGGCCCGACCACCGCGTACGGGACGGCCACGGCGGCACAGCGGCTCGGCCCGTCGGTCGGCGCCGCCGCCTTCGCCGCGCTCGCCACGTCGCTGACGCCCGGCCAGCTCGTCCACTTCCGCGCGGTCGCCCAGTCCGACTTCGCGACCGTGGTCGGCGCGGACCGGACGTTCACCACGACGGCGGCCGCCTCGCCGCCGGCTCCTCCGCCGGCGCCCGCCCGCGTGAAGCCCACCCGGCTCACGCTGGTCCTGACGCCGGGGAAGGACACGACGGCGCCGCACGTCTTCACGGCGAAGGGCGTGCTGGGCATCCCGGCCGGCACGGCGAAGGCGAGCGCGTGCGCCGGCCGCGTCGTGATCACGGCGAAGGCGGGGAGACGGACGCTCGCGACCCGCTCGCCGACGCTCGCCCGCAGCAAGGGCGCATGCCGCTTCACGGCGAGGCTCGTGATCTCGGCGAAGGCCCGCCGGACCGCCCGGACGGTGAAGGTGACCGCGAGGTTCCCGGGGAACGGCGTCCTGCTCCCGATCACGTCGAAGGCGAGGACCGGCAGGCTCGCCTAGCGGGCGGCCGCGGGGCCTGCGGCACGGCGAGGACGACGGCGGGCCCGCGCGAGCGGGCCCGCCGTCCCGTGCGCGGGACCGTCCCTCCGGCGGGGGAGCGGGGTCACCGCTTTCGCGTACGCTTGGGGCATGGCCCTCGCCGCGGTCGCCCACCGCACCGAGCTCCTCCCGTCCGTCGGGGCGCGCCTGACGCCCGAGCGCGCGCTCGCGGCGCGCGTCTTGCTCGGGACGACCGCGCGCCCGCTGCCGGTCGCGCCACTCGCGTCCCGGGCGGCCCTCGACGCGTACGCCGCCGCTGGCCGCCTCGCGCCGCGGCCGCTCGTCGACCTGCGCGCCTGAGCGACCGGCGCGCGGCTACGATCGGCCGCGTCCGACCAGGAGGCCCAGCATGAAGATCCGCGCCGCCGTGCTCGAGGAGTTCGGCCAGCCGCTCGTCGTCCAGGAGGTCGACCTCGCCGAGCCGAAGGCGGGGGAGGTCCTCGTCCGCCTCGTCGCCTGCGGCGTCTGCCACACGGACCTCTACACCGCCTCGGGCGCCGACCCGAGCGGCTACGCCCCCGCCGTGCTCGGGCACGAGGGCGCCGGGGTGGTCGAGAAGGTCGGCGACGGCGTCACGCTGGTGAGGCCCGGCGACCACGTCGTGACGCTCTTCGCGCCGGAGTGCGGCCAGTGCGTCCACTGCCGCAGCCCACGGACGAACCGCTGCGTCTCGATCCGCGACCAGCAGAACCTCGGCTACCTGCCCGACGGGACGACCCGCCTCGGCCGCGGCAGCGAGCCGCTGCGCCACTTCATGGGCACCTCGACGTTCGCCGAGTACACCGTGATGCCCGAGATCGCGCTCGCCGTCGTCAGCCCCGAGGCGCCGCTCGACGGCTGTGCGCCGTTCGCCTGCGGCCTCTCGACCGGGATCGGCGCCGCCCTCTACACGGCGCGCGTCGAGGCGGGCTCCACCTGCGTCGTCTTCGGCTGCGGGCTCGTCGGCCTCGGCGCCGTCATCGGCGCGCGCCTCGCCGGCGCCGAGCGGATCATCGCGCTCGACCTGGCGGAGGAGCGGCTCGCCCAGGCGCGTCACCATGGCGCGACGGACACGCGTGTCGCGGACGCCGACGTCGTCGACTGGATCCGCCAGGAGACCGGCGGCTTCGGCGCCGACTACACGTTCGAGGCGACCGGGAACGTGAAGGTGATGCGCCAGGCGGTCGAGGCCGCGCGCGAGGCGTGGGGCCTCGCGACGATGTGCGGCGTCGCCGGCAAGGGCGAGGTGCTCGAGGTCGTCCCGCGCTTCCTGATCACCGGCCGCCGCGTCACCGGCTCCTCCTTCGGCGGCGTCAAGGGCCGCACCCAGGTGCCGCAGCTCGTCGACCGCTGGCTCGCCGGCGAGATCGACGTCCCGTCGCTCCTCTCGCACCGGCTCACGCTCGACCAGGTGAACCACGGCTTCGAGCTGATGGAGCAGCAGGACGGGATCCGCTCGATCATCGAGCTCTAGCGGCCGCCGCCGGCGCGACGTTCGTCGTCGCGCGCGGGCGGGCATCCCGGATGCATGGCTGCGCTCCCCGTCGGCGGTTGGTCGACCCGGCTCGTGCGGGCGGCGGGCCCGGGGGGCCGGTGACCCCAGCGGTCGTCGAGTGGTTCTACGACGGCGCCCTGGCGCCGGCCCGGGTGGCCGTCGCGGCGGCAGTCGCCTACGCGTGGCTCGTGGCCCTGCTCCGGGTGTCGGGGAAGCGGACGCTGTCGCAGCTGAACGCCTTCGACCTCGTCGTGACCGTCGCGCTCGGCTCGACGCTCGCGACCATCGTCCTCTCGGACACGGTCGCCCTCGTCGACGGCGCCGTGGCGCTCGCGACGCTCGTCGGGCTGCAGCTCGTCGTGGCCTTCGCCCAGTCGCGCAGCGGCCGCGCCGAGGCGCTCGTCAAGAGCCCTCCGACCGTCCTCGTCTGGCAAGGCCGGCTGATCCGGCCCGCGCTCGAGCGCCAGCGGGTCAGCGAGCAGGAGGTCGTCCAGGCCCTGCGCAGCCAGGGCGTCGCGCGGGTGGAGGACGCCGACGCCGTCGTGCTCGAGAGCAACGGCCGCTTCACCGTCCTCTCGGCCATGTCGACCCGGGCGGCGCTCGAGACCGGCCTCGGCGTCCCGCCCGGGGGCGATCGCTGACGGGCAGCCCCATCCCGCCGGCCGCTCGCCCCGATCCCGTAGGCTCCGGCCATGATCATCGAGCGCACGGAGCACCCAGGCTGGCTGTCGAACGCGTACCTCGTCGCCGAGGGGCCGGGCGGCAGCGGCGTCCTGATCGACGGCAACGGCCTGACCGACCCGCTGGTCGAGCGGATCGAGCGGGACGGGATCACGATCACGCACGTCGTCCTGACGCACGAGGACATGGATCACGTCGTCGACGCCGAGGACCACCGGGAGCGCTTCGGCGCGCCGATCGTCGCGAGCCCGCTCTCGGCCGAGAAGCTCTCCTTCGCGGTCGACCAGCTCGTCCCCGACGGCGCGGTCGTGCGCTCGGGGTCGCTCGAGCTCGTCGCGATCGCCACGCCCGGGCACACGCCCGGGCACACCGCGTTCCTCGCGAACGGGACCGACTGCTTCACCGCCGACTGCCTGTTCCGGGGCACCGTCGGCGGCACGCGCGGGCGCGGCGAGGTCTTCGAGGGCCACCGGCGGTCGATCATGGAGCGGCTGCTCGGCCTGCCGGGCGAGACGCGGCTCCATCCCGGCCACCGGGAGCCGACGACGGTCGCCGAGGAGCTGGAGACGAACCCCTTCGTCCGCGCCTGGCGCGGGCTCGACCCGATCGGGGACGAGCCGTGCCTGGTCGCCGGCGAGGAGGCGACCCTGCTCCTCTGGGGGCCGGACTACGACGGGACGCACAAGGCGTGGGTCCGCTTCGCCGACGGCCAGGAGGCCATCGTCGGCGGCTCCCGCGTCGAGCGGCGCTGACACGACAGGCAGGGAGGAACGAGATGGGCATCGAGCGGATCGGCGACAAGGGCCACCTGAGCGAGGCGATCGTCCGCGGCGACACGGTCTACCTCGCGGGGATCACGGCGCGCAGCGGCGAGACCGTCGCGGAGCAGACGAAGGACATCCTCGACCAGATCGACGCGCTGCTGGCGCAGGCCGGGTCGGACAAGACGCGGGTGCTGAGCGCCAACATCTGGCTGACGGACATCGGCACCTGGGCCGAGATGAACGACGTCTGGAAGGCATGGGTCGTGCCCGGCCAGGCGCCGGCGCGGGCGACCACCGAGTCCCGGCTCGCCCAGCCGCACTGGAAGGTCGAGATCATGCTGACGGCCGCCCGCGGTTGAGCGAGGAGCACGAGGAGATCCTGGCCGCCCTCGAGGAGCGCATCGAGGGCGGCCACGTCGACGACGAGGCGGAGGTCCTCGTCGTGCTCGCCTCGCTCGCCGGCGAGGCCGTCGAGCTGGACGAGGACGAGGCGCACGCGGCCGGCCGCCGCGCGCTGCTCCTCCTCGCGACGGGTGGCGACCCGCTGCGCGGGCTCGAGCTCGACGGCCGCGCGGTGACCGCGTTCGCCGAGGACGTCGACGCCCCGGGCGCCCGGGCGAGCCTGGCGATCGGGCTGACCGAGCTCGCCGCCGCCGCGGGCCCGCACCCCCGCGTGACCGCCGCGCTCCTGCCGCTGCTCGAGGACGACGAGCTCGCCTGGCGCTGCTTCGCGGCGGCGACGCTCGCGCAGCAGCTGCTCGGGGACGAGGACTAGTTGTAAGTCCTAGGAGCGTTGTTCGTCCGACCTGCCTTGGAGGCTGGTGGTGTCTGAGGCCATCAGCGTCTCCAAGGAGGTCGGACGGTGATATTGCATCGCAACGCGCGGCCCGGACGAGGCCGCGCTCGCCGCCGGCGTGCTCGCGGGGCTGGCGGGCGACGGGCGGGCGCTCGAGCTCGGGCTCGGCACAGGGCGGATCGCGCTCCCGCTCGCCGGGCGCGGCGTCGAGGTGCACGGGATCGACATCTCGCCGGCGATGGTCGAGCAGCTGCGGGAGAAGCCCGGCGGGGACGCGATCCGCGCCGTCGTCGGCGACATGGCCGACGTGGCCGTCGAGGGGCCGTTCCGCGTCGTCTACGCGGCGCTCTCCTCGCTCCTCTGCCTCACCACCCAGGAGGAGCAGCTGCGCTGCCTCGCGAACGCCGCCCGGGTGCTCGAGCCCGGCGGCGTCGTCGTAGTGGAGGCGCTCGTGCCCGACCTGACGCAGTTCCGCGGCGACGGGACGCTCTTCCCGGCCCGCGTCGAGAAGGACTGGATCGGCCTCGAGGCGATCAAGCTCGACCGGCTCGCGCAGACGTGGTCGATCCAGGAGGTGGTCATCTCGGAGGCCGGGATCCGCCTCTACCCGGTCGTGATCCGCTACGTCTGGCCGACCGAGCTCGACCTGATGGCGCGCCTGGCTGGCCTGCGGCTGCGCGAGCGCTGGGAGGACTGGAGCGGGCGCCCCTTCACGGCAGCGTCCCGCTGGCACGTCTCGGTCTTCGAGCAGGCCTGAGCGCCCGGCTCAGCCGATCACGAACCAGCCGACGCGGACGTCGCTCGTCACTCGATCGGTCAGGACGATCCAGAAGGCGTCGTCCTCCGGCTCCTGCTCCACGTACCAGACGGAGATCGGTCGGCTCAGCGGCCCGACGACCCGCTCGGCGCAGCAGTTGACGGTCGCCAGCACGATCGTCCCCGTGCCGATCGCGACGCCGGGGCGGACGCGGACGCGGTCCTCCCCGGCCGGGACCATCGCGAGCCCCGCCGTGCTGAACGACGCCCGGCCCTCGACGCGCAGCGCCGTGCCCTGCCCGCTCCGCGCGAGCACGCCGGTCCCGCCGGGGCTCGTGCCGAGCACCCCCGTGCCGGCCGGGGCGCGGCCGGCGATACCGACCCCGCTCGTCGCGTCGCTGCGGCCCTCGACGCCGGCTCGATCCGCGAGCGGCGCCCCTCCGGTCGCGGGTTCGCCGCACGTCGCGGCCGTCGCGGCCCCGATGCGCGCCGCGGTCGGGCGAGGCAGGATGGCCGTTGGGGAGACGGAAACCGGAGGAGGCTCCGATGGCTCGAAGGCACAGCTCGCTGCTGCGAGGACTCGTCGCGGCGATCGGGATCCTGTACGTCGGCTCGCTGATCGGGTTCACGGTCGGCTTCGCGGGCGACGTGCCGGTCGGCGGCTGGATCGGCTTCGGCGTCGTCGCGGCCGTGGTCTCCGTGCTCTCGATCGGCGCGATCGTGCTGCTCGAGCGCGTCGAGGACGAGGCGGGGACGGATCGCGCGGTCCCGCTGCCGCTCCCCGTGGACGGCCGCCATCGCGTGCTCGTGGTCGCGGACGTCGGCTGTGCCGCCGGCGACGCCTGTCCGGCGATCGTCTCGCACCTGCCCGCCGGCGGCGCGGAGGTGCTCGTCGTCGCCCCGTCCGTCGTCTCGCCGCTCCACCGGCTGACGGACGACGACGCGCGCGAGCGCGCCGCGGCCGGCCGACGCCTCGACGAGGTCCTCGCCGCGCTCGCCGGACGGGGCGTCCGGGCCCGCGGCCTCGTGGGCGCCGAGACGCCGCTCGAGGCGATCGAGGACGCGCTGGCCGCGTTCCCGGCCGACGAGATCGTCGTGCTGGCCCCGCCGACGGCGCAGGCCCGCTGGAGCGAGGTCGACCTCGTCGAGCGCGCCCGCATCGCGTTCGGCCGGCCGGTGACCCACGTCGCGGTCGGAGCCGGCTGAGCCGACCCGGTGACCCGGTGCCGTCCGGCCCGGGGCGTACGCTCGTAGGCCCCGATGCGGATCCTGCACCTCGCAGACGTCCATCTCGATCGGCCCTTCGTCGGGCTCGACCAGGTGGCTGCGCGTGCGAGGCGCGCCGGGCTCTTCGACGCGTTCCGGCGCTGCCTCGACCTCGCGCGCGAGCGACAGGTCGACCTCGTGACGATCGGCGGCGATCTCTGGGAGGAGGAGCACGTCCGTCCGGACACGCTGCGCTCGGTCGCCTTCGAGCTCGGACGGCTCGACGTCCCCGTCCTCGTCGTCTGCGGCAACCACGATCCGCTCGTCCCGGGAGGCAGCCACCGGCGCGCGCCGTGGCCCGAGAACGCGACCCTCGTCGGCAGCGCCGCCCTCGAGCGGCACGACGTCGGGGACGCCACGACGCTCTGGGCGCGCTCCTGGGGCGCGGGCGACCTGCCGGCCGGCTGGCTCGGCGAGGCCCGTGCCCCGGCCGACGGCCGGACGCACCTCCTGCTCGTCCACGGGACGGCGGCGACGGTGCCGCTCTTCGCCGAGGGCGCGCACGGGCCGTTCGACCCGCACGCGCTCCGGCGGGCCGGCTTCTCGCTCGTGCTGGCGGGCCACATCCACCTGATGCAGCACGTGGACGGGGTCGTCTACCCGGGCTCCCCGGAGCCGCTCGCGTGGGACGAGGCGGGGGCGCACGGCGCCGCCGTGGTCGAGGTGGCCGACGGCGTCGTCTCGGTGGAGCTCGTCGAGGTCGCGCGCACGCGCGTCGAGCTGCGTGCTCTCGACTGTCGCGGGGCGGGCTCGAGCAGTGAGCTGCAGGCGCGGATCGAGCTCGCGCTCCCGGACGCGGAGACCGCGACGCGGACGTACCTGCGGCTCCGGCTCGCCGGGGCCGTCGACCCCGTGTGCACGGTCGACGCGGGCCGGATCCGCGCCGAGCTCGCGCCGCGGTTCGCCGGGGTCGTCGTCGAGGACGCGACGACCGTCGCGATCGACCTCGACGCCCGCGCGCAGCGGCGGACGCTCGACGGGGCCTTCGTCCGGGCAGTGCGCGAGCGGCTCGACCGGGCGGGCACGGAGGAGGAGCGGCGCCGGCTCGAGCTCGCGCTCGAGGCGGGCCTGGCGGCGATCGACGGGCGGGAGGTCGTCCATGTGGATTGAGCGGCTCGACGTCCTCGGCTTCCGCCGGCTGCGCGGCCCGATCGCCCTCTCGCCCCGGCTGACGATCGTCCACGGCGAGAACGAGGCGGGCAAGACGACGCTGCAGGACCTGCTGCTGCGGACGCTCTACGGCTTCACGCGGGGGGAGCGGCGCAGGGCAGCGGGCGCCTCCGATCTGGACCGGAGCGCGCCCTGGCTGGGCGGCGCCTACGGCGTCGTCGCGACGCTCCGCGAGGCGCCGCTCGGGATCGAGCGCGTCGAGTGGGACTTCCGCGATCACGTCGTGCGCGCCTTCGACGCGCTCGGGGCCGACCTGTCGCGCCACGTCCGGCTGAAGGGCCAGGACGTGCGCCTCGGCGAGGCCCTGCTCGGCCTCTCGATCGAGGACTTCCGCGCGGTCTGCTGCCTCGGGCAGGAGGACGTCGGCGCGGTCGCGCGGACCGGCTCGCTCGAGGTCGCGCTCGCCGAGGCGGTCGCGAGCGTGGGCGACGACACCTCGGTCGACACCGCCGTCGGACGGCTCGAGGCGGCGCTCCAGCGGCTCGGCCTGCGCAAGGACACGCTGAAGCCGACGGCGACGGGGCCGCACGCCGCCCTGCTCGAGCGGCGCCAGGCGCTGGCCGACCGCCTCGCGCTCGCCGAGGCGGCCCGCGAGGAGCTCGCAGGGCTGGCCGCACGGCGCGACCTCGTGCGCGCCGAGCGCGACGCCGCGGCGGCCGAGGTCGTCGTGCTGGAGCGGGCGGCGCTGGTCGACGAGGCCTCGGTGCTCGCGCAGCGCCTCGACCGGGTCCGCGAGCTCGAGGCGCAGGTCGCGGCAGCGGGTGGGGCGATCCCGACCGGGGGCCGGCGGCGCTCGCCACTGCCCGCGACGCGCGCGCCGCGCTCGACCGGGCCACCGCGGGCTCGCCGAGGCCGAGCGGCGCGCCGCGGCCGCCGCGGCCGAGGCCGAGGGCTTCGCGGCGCAGGCGCGCGCCGCCAGCGCCGGCGTCGACGAGCTCGCCGCCTATGCCGAGGTCGACCGCGGCGCGCGGGAGCGCGTCCTCGCCGGCCGGGCCGCGCTCGAGGAGGTCCGCGGCGAGCGGATCGAGCTGCCGGAGCCCCTGGCCCCCGATCCCGACCTGGCGTCCTTCCGCGCTGCGCGGGCCCTGCTCGTGGCGCTCGAGCGGGCCGCCGCGCCGGCCCCGTCCGGCCCGCTCTCCCTGCTGATCGCCGTCCTCACGCTCGGCCTCTGGCCGCTCCTGGCGCGGCGCCGCGCCGCGGCGGCACGCACCGAGCTCGCCCGGTTGCTCGCGGCCCACGGCGGGACGAGCGTCGCCCAGCTGGACGCGCGAGTCGCAGCCGAGGAGGAGGCGCGCCTGGCCGCCATCGCCCGGCAGGCCGCGGCCCTCGACCGGCGCACCGAGCAGGATCGCCGGGCCCACGAGCTCGTCGTCGTCCTGACGGCCGCGCTCGACGACGCAGGCTGGCCGGCCGGGGGCGCGGCGCTCGAGCGCGCTGGCGAGTACCTGCGGGCCTGCGATCTCGCCGACGAGCGGGACGCGCGGGTGGCGCGCCTCGCGGAGCTCGACCGGGCGCTCGAGCAGGCGGCCGAGCCGACACGCTGGCGCGACCGCGTCGCCGAGGACGTCGCGGCCGCCCGGGCGCAGCTGCTCGTCGCGGTCGCCGCGGTCGGCGGTGCGGTCGGCGACGAGGCAGAGGCGCGGGCCTCGCTCGCCCGGCTCGAGGCCATGTCGGTCGCCGCGGAGGCGGCTGCCCGCCGGGCAGGTGAGGCGCGGGCGGCGCTGGCGACCGCGCTCGACGGCGAGGATGCCGCGGCTCTCGCGGCACGCGCCGGGGACGCCGCGCGCCGGCTCGCGGCGCACCGCGAGGCCCACCCGGACGTCGCCGGCGGGCGGCGCCACGATCCGATCACCCGCGCGGACGCGGAGCGGCGCCTGAGCGAGGCGCGCGAGGCGCTCGCCGCGCTCGACGGCCAGGTCGAGGCGCGCGAGCAGGCGGCCGAGGACGTGGTCGAGCTGGGCGAGGCGCTCGCGAGCGCCGTCGCCCGGGCGCAGCGCGTGGAGGAGGCCGGCGCGGCGATCGCGCTCGCGCGGGAGCTGCTGCTCGCCGCGGCCGAGGAACGCAAGCGGGAGTTCGCGCCGGCGCTGGCCACAGCGCTCGCCCGGACGCTGCCGCGGGTCACCGCGGGCCGCTACACGGAGGCCCGCGTCGACGGGGAGCTGCGCGTCCGGCTCGTCGCACCCGAGACGGGGCAGCTCGTCGAGGCCGACGTGCTCAGCCGCGGCACGCGCGACCAGATCTACCTCGTCCAGCGGCTGGAGATCGCCCGGCTGCTCGCGGGCGCGCGCACGAGCGTCCCGCTGCTGCTCGACGACCCGTTGGCCCGGACCGACCGGCTCCGCCAGCGCGGCGCCCTCGAGGTGCTGCGCGAGGTGGCCGAGCAGCGGCAGGTCGTCCTCTCGACCGACGACGAGACGATCGTCGAGCTCGCGCGCGAGGTGATCGAGGACGTCGTCGTGATCGAGCTGACGAGCCCCGCGGACGCGCTGCTCGAGCCGCTGCGGCTCGTCTGAGACCTGCGCCCGGCTCATCCCTCGCGCACCCGCGCGTGTCCCGAGGATCGTGGCGCCCGGCCAGCACCGCGGCTCCTCGGCGACCCGCGCCAGCCGCCCGGCCCGCCGACGCACGGCGCCGTGGCGCCTCGGACGGGCGCACCGGATCGGATCCGCGCTGCCGTCGAGCCCGGCGCCCGCCGCACCGTGGCGCCGGGCCGACGGCGAGGCGCGATCCTACCCGGCCTGCTCCTCGACGAACGCCCGCACCTCGTCCGCGACTTCCTTCGGGAAGTCGTCGCAGACGTACGTCCCGCCGGGCATGACGACCGCCTTCGCATCCGGACGCGCCCGCTTTGCCGGGTCGAAGTACGGCCAGAGGACGTCGTCGGGGCCGCACATGATCAGCATCGGGCAGCGCACCTGGGCGTAGAAGTGGGGGAAGTCCTGCTCGAACACCGCGGCGTAGGCCTCGTGCCAGCGCTCGCCGGCGCGCAGCGTGTCGATCGCCTCCCGGTGGCAGAGCACCGCCGAGGGGTTCGGGTCGAGCCCGGTGACGCGCTTCCAGATCTTCTGCAGGTGCGAGCCGTCCGGCTGGATCAGCATCGGGTCGATCGCCAGCCGCCGCCACGTCCGGCGGTCGTTGTCGTCGAGGTAGGCCGGGCCGACCATCCCGAGCGACCGGACACGATCCGGCGCGACGACCGCCATCTCGCAGCCGAGCACCGCGCCCGTGTGGTGCCCGACGACGTGGAACTCCCGCACGCCGAGGCCGTCGAGCGCCTCGAGCAGCCGGTCGACGTAGTAGCGGGTCGTCGGCGTCACGGGCGGGAAGTCGGACTGGCCGAACCCGGGCGTGTCGAGCGCGATCAGCTCGTGCTCGCCGCCGAGCAGCCGCATCACCTTCTCCCACATCTGCGACGAGCTCGCGGTCTGGTGCAGGAGGACGATCGGCGGGGCCACGTCCCCCGCGGTGCGGCGGTAGTGGACCTGCCCGTCGCTCGTGTCGACGTAGCCCTTCCGGATGATCGGCGCCATCGTCTCCCTCGCTTCCCTCTGGCCTGGGCGCCCGGCGCGCGCCGGGCGGGATCCAGGGGGAGGCTACTGCCGATCGCCGGGCTGCACCGGGTCGGCCCGCCGCGCGCGCCTCCGCACCGGCCGCCCCCGGGCGACGAGCTCCGCGACCTCGTCCGCCCGGGCCTGGAGCTGGAAGACGCCCCGGCTCGGCTCCTGGAACGTGACGCGGATCGTGACCCGCTCGCCCTCCGGCACGGTCACGCCGCTGAGGTCGCTGACGACGGTGGTCGACTGCATGCTGCTCCTCCTGCTCGCCCTGCGCACGGTCGGCGACGCCTCGCGCCGGCCCGCCGGGCCGCGCGCGCGCCACTGCCGCGCCGATCCGCGGCGACGACTGCCGCATCTCCTTGATGCGGTGAGCCTCGCCGCACCTTTATCGCCGTCCCGAGGGGACGGCCTTACGCGGGCGACGTGTCGACCCTCGAGCGGTCGATCCCGGTGACGCTGGTCGTCAGCCCGCGCTCGGTCGCCAGCCGCGCGTCCGCGGGTCGACGACCAGGTAGGCCAGCGCGAGCGCCAGGCTGACCGCGAGCACGCCGACGTACAGCCCGAGGCTGATGGCCGCAGTCCCCTCGACCTCGTCGACGCGAGCGAGCAGGGGCGGCAGGAGCGCGAGGTCGTAGACGGCGAAGCCGAGCAGCGGCCCGCGCGCCGCATGCCAGCGGCCCGATCGCGCCGCGGCGGCGTAGGGGAGGGACGCCCCGAGGAAGACCAGGCCGATGGCGACCGACGTCCGCCCGGACACGGCCCAGGGCAGGACGCCGTCGACGCGCGCCGCGAGCGCCGAGCCGGCGGCGACGAGCACGAGCGCGAAGGCCACGAACGCAATGCGCACGGCGACCGGGCTCGAGCGGCCGTCGCGCAACGGCACGCGCCTGGCCCACAGCGCGAAGCCCGCGCTCCAGGCGGCGAGGACCGTGAGCACCACCGGCGCCGCAGCGCCGACGTCGGGATCGCCGGCAGCCGCGAGCGCCCACAGGTACGCCCCGAGCGCCCCGAGCGCCACGGCCGGGAACGAGCCGCCCGTCGCAGCCGCGCCCCACTCGCCGCTCGCGGCGATCCAGGCGACGGGCGCGCCGATCGCGAGGAGGATCGCTCCGAGGAAGGCGTGCGTCAGGGGGCCGGCCGGCAGGGGCCACAGCTGCGTCGCCCAGTCGGCCCCGACGGCGAGGGCGATGCCGAGCACGACGATCGCCGCCGCGCCGGCGAGGCTGGCCGCGACGGCCGCGGGCCCGGGCAGCATCGCCTGTGCGGGGGTTGGCCGCGGCGCACGCATGCGGGGATCATGCCGTCGGGGCCGGTCGAACGCACGGGGCGGCCGGGCCGATGCTAGCGTCGCCGCGTGACCGTCGGCCAGGACGAGCTCCCCGAGCGCCGCGACCCGGTCACGCTCGCGGAGTGGATCGTCGACCGCGCGATCGCCTCGGGCGCCGCGCGCGGCCACGAGGCGATCGATGCCGCCGCCGCGTCGCTGCTCCCGGCGGGCGTCGCCCCCGAGCTGGCGGAGCGTGCGCGCCTGCTCGCGGTCGGGGCCTACTACGACGGGCGCGGCGACGGCCTCGGCGGCGCGGCCGCCCGGCTCGCCCGCGCCCGCGGCGCGCTCGAGCCGGCGCGCCGGAACGTCCCCGACGGGCGCCGCCTCCCGTACGTCGGTCGCGTGCGCTCGCCGTGGACGACGCTCGAGGGCATGCCGCTGCAGACCGTCGCCGCCGGGGGCGTCCGGGGCACGGTCGAGCTGCGCGACGACCTCGCGCCCGCGGCCCGCGACCTCGGCGCGTTCTCCCACCTCTGGCTGCTCTGCGACCTCCACCGCTCGGCGGGGTTCGAGCTCGAGGTCGTCCCGTTCCTCGACACGGAGCGGCGGAGCCTGTTCGCGACGCGCAGCCCGCGCCGGCCGAGCCCGATCGGCCTGTCGCTCGTGCGCCTCATCGGCGTCGAGGGCGCGGTCCTGCACGTCGAGGAGCTCGACCTGCTCGACGGGACGCCCGTCCTCGACCTGAAGCCGTACGTCCCGCTCTTCGACAGCAGGCCGGACGTCCGGTCGGGCTGGTTCTCCGGGGTCGCCGCCCGCGTGTTCGAGGTGCGCTCCGCCGCCCGGTACCAGCCGCCGCCGGAGGAGGGCGAGGGGCCGGCCTGACCGCGGTCGGGCCCCCGGCGGCGCTCGAGCCCGCCGGGGGCGGCGGTCGCGAACGTGGAGTCGTCCGACGCGATCGACGAGCCGGTGGCGCTCAGCGACCGCGCACGCCGCCCAGCGCGGGAGCGCTGCGCCAGGAGCCGAGCAGCTTCACCCCGAGCAGGATCGCGGCGCTCACGAGCACGAGCAGCGCGCCGAGCGCCAGCGCCAGGTCGAAGTCGACGTCGAAGGCCTGGTAGATCGCGAGCGTGAACGTCTGCGTCTCGCCCTGGAAGCTCCCGGCGAACATCAGCGTCGCCCCGAACTCGCCGATCCCCCGTGCGAACGCGAGTGCCGCGCCCGCGGAGAGGCCCGTCATCGCCAGCGGCAGGGCGACGCGGCGGAACGCGCGGCCGGGCCCGGCGCCCAGCGTCCTCGCCGCGGCGACGAGGTTCGGGTCGACCGCCTCGAAGGCGGCGATCGCCTGGCGGAGGTAGTACGGGCCGGCCACGAGGAGGACGGCGAAGGTCACCGCGAGGTTCGTGAAGCCGATGCTGATCCCGAGGGCGTCGAACGTCCCTCCGAGCAGCCCGACGCGCCCGAACGCCGCGAGCAGCCCGATGCCGGCGACGACCGGCGGGAGCACGAGCGGCAGCTCGCAGAGGGTGATCAGGAGCGTCCGCCCCGGGAAGCGCCTCGTCGCGAGGAAGTACCCGGCCGGGGTGCCGACGAGCAGCGTCACCGCGAAGGCGATCCCGTTCGCGCGCGCGGTGACGATCAGCGCGTCGACGACGAAGTCCGTGCCGAGCTGGCGCCCGATCTCGGCCGGCGCGATCTCGAGGAAGATCGCGAGGATCGGCAGGAGGAGGAAGACGAGCGCGAGCAGCGCCGCCCCGGCCAGGACCAGGGTGAACGGGCGCCACCGGAAGGAGACGCCCGTCCACGAGCGTCGGAGGGGGTCGACCACCCGGGGCATCCGCTACCTCTTGAGCGGGGCGAGCAGGAATCCTGCCGCCTTCAGCTGCGCGCGGCCCTTCGCGCTGCGCACCCTGGCGACGAAGTTCGCCGCGGCCGCGCGGTTGGCGGTCGACCTGACGACCGCGACCTCGTAGCGGACGCGCGGCTGCGCCCAGACGGGGATCGCGAGGCCCTTCACCTGGCTCGCCGCGGCGCGCGCGTCGGTCACGTAGACGAAGCCGGCGTCGGCCTCGCCGAGCGCGACCTTGGCGAGCACGCCCTTGACGTCGGACTCCTGGCTGACGACGTTCGACAGGACGCTCGACAGGCCGAGGTTCCGGAGGATCGTGCGCGTGTACGCGCCGACCGGCACCGAGTTGGCGCCGATCACCAGCTTGACCCCCGATCGGCGCAGGTCGTAGACGGAGCGGATGTTCGCCGGGTTCGCCGTGGGCACGATCAGGATCACGCGGTTGAACGCGAAGCCGACGGGCTTCTCGACGAGGCCCTCGTCGAACAGCCGCTGCGTGTGGATCGGGTCGGCGGTCGCGAAGACGTCGGCGGGCGCACCTTGCCGGATCTGGGTCGCGAGCGCGCCGGAGCCCGCGAACGAGAAGCGGGGCGTCGCGTCGATGCGCGGGAAGACCTCGGTCAGCGAGGCGGCCGCCAGGACGGTGATCCGGCTGCCCGTGCCCGCAGCGTCGGCCGTCGGGGCGAGCACGGCCACGAGGCCGAGGGCGAGCAGGGCGAGCAGGTGGCGCGCGCGGCGGCGCGGCAGGGACGTGCTGATCACGGCAACTCCTCGGAGCATCGGTCGCTGGCGGGTCACGGGAGGAAGGTCGCGAGCTCGTCCGAGGCCCGCGCCAGGTCGTAGAGGATGGGCTTCGTGGCGAGTCCGACGGGGCTCCCCGTCGTGGCGTCGTTGAGGAACGCCAGGTGCTCGGCGTCCCCTGCGACGACCTTGACGAGCGCGAGCCGCACGGCCGCGTCCGAGACCGACGCGAGCGCGCCGAGGTACGTCCGCACCGAGAGCTGCTCGAGCGAGCGACCGACGCGGGCCGCGGCCGTGCGGCTCCCGAACGTCCCCCGTGGGAAGGTCGGCTCGAGGTCGACGCCCTCGATCGGCGTCCCGCCGCCCGCGATCAGCGCGTCGGTCAGCACCTTCAGGTGGGCGCGCTCGGCCGCGAGCGCCCGCTCGGGCACGGGCCCGTCGTCGGCGAATGCCCGGGCTCTTCCCAGCGAGCGTCCAGTACTGGACGCTCGTGAACTCGAGCGTGATGCCGAAGGGAGCCACGCGAGGTCGGTCTCGCTCGGCGCCGCCGCGGCGCTCGTGGCGAGCGCGCCGGCCGCGCCGCCCGCAGCCGCGAGCGCGCCGAGGCCCTTCCCGGCCCGTGCGAGTGCTTGCCGTCGATTCAGCCGCTCCATCGTCCCTCCGCCGTCGTTCGCTCGTGGGTCCGGTCGTCGATCCGCGGCGCCGAGTATGCCTCCTCGGAGAGGAGTAGTCAAATCGTTACTATTACGCGGCTGACTAGCCCGAGAGGGCGGCGCCCGCTCGTCCCGCGCGGCTCGCGCCGGACGTTCGAGTGCCACCCCGTGCGTCGAGGCGTCGAGGCCCCGGCCCGTCGGCTCCTCTGCCTGACGACCGACCGCCCCGCCTGCTGCACGGACCGTTGGGCCGGGAGCCGGTCCCCGTGACGGCCGGCTGGCCGCTGTAAGGGAGTCGTAAGCGGGGCGGAACTCCCGGCCAAGATCCGGCTCGTACGGTCGGGGACGACCGTTCCGATCCCCGAACGCCGGAGGCTCCCATGCGCCGACTCGTCCTGCTCTCGCTCCTCGCTCTCGGCTCGCTCGCGCTCGCGGCGTCACCCGCGCTCGCCGCGGGTGGGAAGCGCAAGCCCACCCACGGCGGCGGCACGACGACCTGGCAGGTGACCGTCGAGAACCTCACGCCGCCCGGCGCGGGCGCGCCCGGCTCCCAGCCGCTCTCGCCGCCCCTCGTCGTCGTGCACGCGCCCTGGGCGGACGTGTGGAGCGTCGGCGACTACGCGAGCCGCGGCGTCGCCGCGATCGCGCAGGACGCCGACAACGCCGTGCTCGAGACGATCCTGCCCGGGACGCGAGGCGTCCGCAGCGTCGAGACCGTCGCCGGCGGCCCGATCCCGTCGGGCGCGTCGCGCACGTTCACGGTCGAGACGCACGGGCTCGCCCGCCGCCTCTCGCTCGTCTCGATGCTCGTGAACACGAACGACGGCTTCACGGGCCTCGACTCGCTGCCGCTGCACGGCCCGCACACCGTGCTCACGGTGCGGGCGTACGACGCGGGCGCGGAGAAGAACAACCAGCTCGCCACCTCGATTCCCGGGCCCTGCTGCGGCCATCCGTTCGTCGGCGACCCGGAGATCGCGCCGATCGCGCCGCACCCGGGCATCGTGGACGGCGTCGGCGACCTGACGTCCGCCCTGTTCGGCTGGGCCGAGCCGGTCGCGCGGATCACGATCGACCGCGTCGGCTGACACGACCCCGTCGCTGGACCCGTGGGAGCCCGCTCGTGAAGCGGGCTCCCACGGTCGGTCGACGGCCGGACGGGGTCAGCCGGCGCGGATGCCCGCGGCGCGCCGGAGGGTCGCGGCAAGGCCCGTCGCCTCCCGGCGGGTCAGCCCGTCGGCGTACGTGAGGACGACCACGAGCCTCGGCCCCCCGGCAGGTAGACGATCCCGGCCGTGTGCCGGTCGCCCGGCCGGAGCACCCCGGTGCGGGGCAGGAGCCACACCCGCCGCGACGTCGCCCGGAACGCCGGCGGGCCCTCGGGCGAGATCGTGTGGAGGCGCGGCGCGACCAGGCCGCCGAGCTCGACGACCGCGAGGCCGTCCCGCACCGGCACGGTCGAGACCCGCACACCGTCGACGATCAGGCTCCAGCTTCGCTCCGAGCTCGACGATCGCGGCCGCCGGACGGTCGCACCGGGCAGGCGCTGCAGCGAGATCGTGTGCGGCCCAGGCGTGACGAGGCCGCGCAGGTCTGGCGGCAGCGAGCGGCTCGCGCGCCGCTACGCGAGGATCGTCGGGCTGCCTCCCGCAGGCTCCCGGTGCCGCGGGCCACGCCGCGGGCTGGCAGACGAGCCGTTACCCGGGTAGCCAGGCGTTCGTCGTCGAGCTTCCGGCAGGTCGGCTGGCCCCGCCCGCCGTTCGCCGGCATCCCGCAGCGCTCGTCGCGCTGCTCGCGGGAGGGCATCGCTCGAGCCCCTGAGGCCTCAGAACGTGTCGACGTGGACGTGATCGACGTGGTCTGCCGCGGTGCTCGGCGACATGTCGCCCCAGCCGCGCCCGGCGAGCCACAGGCCCGTGCTCGCGTAGATCACGGTCTCGACGCCCGGCAGGCCCGCGACGGCGAGCGCGTAGCGCTTCATCTCCGCGGCCGATCCTGCCACGTCGGCCGCCTTCGACGGGTTGAACGCGTGGTCGGAGATGCGGCCGCTCCCGCCGATCGTCGCACCGGGCCGGTAACCCGAGATGACCTCGAGCCCCATCTGCCTCGCGAGCGCGATGGCCGCGGCGAGCCCGTCGTCGAAGCCGGCCGGCGCGTCCGTCGCGCGGCTGGCCCGCGCTCGCGTCGTCTTCGTCCTGGACGTCGCGGCCGCGCGGACGCTGCTCCGCACCGGCGTGCGCGCGAGGGCCGCGAGCGTCCCCGGGCCGACGATCCCGTCGGCGGTGAGGCCGGCGGCGCGCTGGAACCGCTTGACCGCCTTGCGCGTGCCCTTGCCGAACACGCCGTCCGGGGTGATGCCGAGCGCACGCTGGAGCCGCGCGACGGCCGGGCCCGAGTCTCCCATGCGAAGGACGCCGTCGGTCGACTTCTGCAGCACGCGTGCCGCGCTGATCCCCTGGAGGGCCCGGAGCGTCTGAGGGCCGACCTTGCCGTCCACGGTCAGGCCGGCGCGCCGCTGGAAGCGCTTCACGGCCTTGCGCGTCTCCTTGCCGAACACCCCGTCGGCGGGCAGGCGGAGCAGGCGCTGGAGCCTGACGACCGCAGCGCCAGAGTCGCCGAGTCGCAGGACGCCGGATCCCGAGCGCGGTGCCGAGCGGGCCGCGAGGACGCCGTTCAGCGCGCGCCGCGTCCGAGGCCCGACCCTGCCGTCCGCCGCGAGGCCGGCGCGCTCCTGGAAGCGCTTGACCGCCTTCACGGTCCTTGGCCCGTAGACGCCGTCGGCGGGGATGCCCACGGCGCGCTGCACTGCCCGGACGGCCTTGCCCTCGTCGCCACGCTCGAGAAGGCCCTTGCCGGGGATCCGTGTCGGAGCAGCGCTCGCCGTTGCCGTGAGGCCGAGCGAGAGCAGCAGGGCGATCGCAAGGAGAACGAGCGCCGTGAGCGCTTCGGCGGGATGGCGGGACGGCATGAGGGCCGGGACGGCGAGCGGGCCGTCGGTGCTGGGTGGCATGGGGCGGAACCTCGGTCTGTCGTGTCCGGCCCCCAACGGGGCCGCAGCGAGGGCGAGAGGGGGTGCAGCCGCGCTGATGGCCTGCCGCGTGGGCCGCCCGGGGACGGGCGGCGCCGGGAGGAGGGTTGCGGCGGGTGCGTGGGGTCGCATCGTCGGCGAAGCGTCGAGGTCGTTCGAGTCTCCCCGCCGCGGCCTGCGTCGCGGGACGCCGCGTGCGGAGAGGAGGTTCGATCGCGAGTGGCTGCCCGCGCCTCCCTGGGGCATCGAGCCGACCTGCTCGGTCGGAACGCTCGATGTGCGGGCGTTTTCTGCGTTGGCTGGCGGGCACGCTAGCAGAGGAGAACGTTTCCTGTCGTCGAAGTACCGACATTTGTGTCCTGTGAGGAACCTGGGGAGAACTCCGGGCAGGGCTGCCACCAGCCCCGGGGCTTCCGTCGGTCGGCCCGGATCCGCTCACCCCTGGAGCGCGGCTGGCCAGGCCGTGGCGCCGGTCGGGAGTGAAACCGTAGAGCCCGTCGCACGGGGCTCGGGGCTCGCTCCGTGGCGTTCGAGCCCGATGAGCGGGTGATCGGGGAAGTCGTTCGGCCGGAGCGCCGACGACGCACGGTCCACGCGCCTTGCGAACGGGAAGAGCGCACTTCCGGTCGGCGCGAACGCCAGGCTCGCATCGTACGCACTGCGCCTGCGCCCTGCGCCGTGGCCGGGCGCGAGGAGCGGCAGGCGCCGGGCCTGCGGCAGCTCGAGAGGAGGCGCCGCATACGGATTCGAACACGCCTGAAAATGGACGTGTTCTCCGTCGCGTGTATCACCGGTGTATGCGCGCCGCGCGCGAGGCCGGCACGCATGGACACGGCGGCGGGCCGCTCCGACCCGTCGAGGAGCCGGGCCGGGCCGGTCTTGGCCCAAGCCTGCCGACCCCGGCACTCACGGCGAGCGTGCTACGGCGTCAGGAACATGTCATGCGCGATCCCGGCGAGCTCGGAGCGCCGCCGCACGTCGTACTTCCGCAGCAGCCGCGTCACGTGGAACTTCACGGTGTGCGGGCTGAGGTACAGCTCGCTGGCGATCTCGACGTTCGACTTGCCCTGCGCGATCAGCCGCAGGATCGCCGTCTCGCGCTCCCCGAGCGCCGGGTCGGCGCCCTCGTTGCGGCCCACCGACGCGAGCAGCGCCTGCCCGGCGAGGCGCGGGTCGACGTACGTCCCCGCGTCCTGGAGTGCCCGCAGGATCTCCGGCAGCCGCTGTGTGTTCGTGTCCTTGAGGATGTAGCCGGAGGCGCCGGCGCGGATCGCCTGGGTGAGCAGCTCCGGGTTGCCGAAGGCGGTGAAGACGAGCACCTTCGTGTCCGGGCTCGCGGCCTTGACCCGCCGGCAGACGTCGAAGCCGTTCTCGCTCCCGAGCCGGTAGTCGAGCAGGAGCACGTCGACGTCGGCGCGGGCGACCAGCTCGGTCGCCTCCGCGCCGTTCGACGCCTCGCCGACGAACTCGACGTCTTGTGCGCGCGCAGCCATCGAGCGGACGCCTTCGCGGACGATCCCGTGGTCGTCCGCGACCGCGACCCGAACCGCACGGGCGAGCCCGGCGGGGCTAGCCGCCATCGCGTCCCCGCTCGAGCGGCAGGACCGCCTCGACGACAAGGCCGCCGTGGCGGCCCGGCGAGAGCGAGAGGTGCCCGCCGACCTGCTTGGCGGCGGCGCGCATCCCGCGTAGGCCGAAGTGGCGGGCATCCTCGCAGAGCACGCGCGTGATCTCCTCCGCGGCCATGCCGCGGCCGTCGTCGGCGACGACGAGCCGCACCTCGCGCTCGCGCGCCTCGAGCGAGACGTCGATCGTCCGGGCGCCCGAGTGCAGCTTCGCGTTCTCGATCGCCTCGCGGGCGATCCGCGTGATCGCCTCCGAGACGTGCTCGCCCACCTGCACCCCGGGCGTCTGGCAGGAGCACTCGATCGTCGCGCTCCCGCCGTAGCTCCCCCAGTCGTGCAGTCGGACGACCTCGAGCAGGTCCTCGAGCGAGGCGTGGCGCATCGCGCCGCTCGTCAGCTCGGCGATGTGGCCGCGCAGCGTCTCCAGGCACGACTCCGCCGCCCGAGCGATCACGCCGAAGCGGGCCTGCAGCTCGTCGTCGGCGACGGCGGGCCCGTCGATCCCCTGCTCGGCCTGGAAGCCGATCTCCATCAGCGACCGCATCACCGAGTCGTGCAGCTGCGCGGCGAGCCGCTCCTGCTCGCGGCGGCGCATGACCTCGCGGCGGTGCTCCTCGAGTTGGCTGTGCCGCATCCCGAGGGTCGCGTAGCCGGCTAACTCCTCGATCAGGGCGACGTCCGTCTCGGTGAACGGCGTCATCTTCCGGTTCGCGACGTAGAGCAGGCCGATCGCCTTGCCGTCGGTGACGAGCGGCGTGCACATCGCCGAGAGGATCCCCTCGCGCGCGGTCTCGAGCACCGGTGCGTGCCGCAGCTGCGTGTCGTTCGCGTAGTTGATCGAGCGGACGGTCTTCAGGTGCTCGCGCGTCAGGCCACCGAGCCCCTCCCCGTAGCGGACGCGGAGCCGGCGGAACGGCCGCGTGCGGATGTTCAGCAGCGTGTGGAACTGGAAGTAGTCCGGGTCGTCCTCTGGCAGCGAGATGTAGGCGGCCGAGGTGGCGAGCAGCGTGCGCGCCGCCATGGCGATCGCTTCGAGGATCGCGCTGACGTTCGTCTCGGCGAGCGTCGTCTCCGCGACTACGCGGATCGCGGAGTTCAGGTCGCCCTGCAGGCGGAGCGTCCCGGCGATGCCGCCGTCGCGGTGGGCCTCGCGCAGGCGCGGCCCGTAGGTGCGCACTGTCTCGAGGTCGAGCTCGCCCGAGTTGTACGAGCTGGGCGTCATCCCGACGATCAGCGCACCCGTGCCCGAGGCGTCGTGCCAGGGCACGGCGAGCGCGGTGGAGAGCTCGAGGCGGTACGCGCGCACGGTCGACGCGAGCACGACGTCCTGCCAGGTGACCGGCGAGCGCGCCGGCAGGCGGACGTTCAGCCCGAGCGGCTCGCTGGCGAGCGGGAGATCCAGCGACGGGACGGCGCTCGCCGCGAGCACGCGCACGGCGTAACCGCCGCGGAAGCGGAAGACGGCCAGCGCGGCGTCGGCGCCGAGGCTGGCGCGGATCTCCTCGAGCAGCGGCTCGAGGGTGTCCCGGATCGCGTGCGAGGCGCCGCCGTCGAGGCGGTGGCGCACCGCGGTAGCGCGTGCGTGAGCGCTCATCTCCCACCTCCCGTCACCCACGGGCGCAGGCCGGTGCGGCCTGCCGGGGCTCCTGGATCGATCGTATCGCGATCGCGGGCGCGCCCGCGATGTCTCAACGGGCAGGTCCCCGTTACCCGACCGGGTCGGAGCTGGCGTCGCGGCGGGCAGTCCGCGTGCGCCGGTCGGCGGCGGACGCCCCTCTCACGGTCGCCCCGGGAGGCACCGCTTGGCGGACGGGCGCGGCCCTACACCTTCAGGAGCGGCACCGCGCCGTTCGAGCCGCCTTCGGGAACGGGCTCGGCCGGCGTTGCCGATCCATTCGTGGGGTCTCGACGAACGAGGGGAGTTTCGATGGCACACCTGCACGTCCGTCGGCCGGCGGCGCTCGTCGCGCTGCTGGCCCTGCTCGCCGTGCTCGCGCTGGGCGCGGCGGCGTGCGGCGGCAGCGACGATACCGCCGCACCGGCCGAGCCGGCGCCGGCGAAGCCCGCTGCGCCCGCACCCGCCGAGCCCGCCCCGGCCGAGCCGGCACCGGCCGAGCCCGCTCCTGCGGAGCCCACCCCCGCTGAGTCGGCCCCGGCCGAGCCCGCGCCGTCGGAGCCCGCCCCGGCCGAGTCCGCGCCCGCCGACACCGCCGGCGGTACCGACCAGGTGAAGCCCGGGCTTCGGCTCGCCTTCTTCTCCGTCGGCGGCAACAACACGTACCTCAAGGCCGGCATCAAGGGCGCCGAGGACGCCGCCAAGGCGTACGGCGCGACGATCCAGGTGTTCAACGGCGAGTTCGACGGCGCGAAGCAGCTCAATCAGGTGATGGGCGCGATCGCGTCGGGCGACTTCGACGGCTTCGTGCTCGAGGCGAACAACCCGCAGCAGCTCTGCTCGGCTGCGAAGGCCACGCTCGAGGCGGGCATCGTCCTCGCGGTCACGAACGTGCCGGTGTGCGACGCCCCGTACGACGGCGCCTACGAGGGGACGACCATCTTCGTCGGCGGCCAGTCGCCGGAGGTCTACACGCAGTGGTTCACGCAGGGCCTCGAGTCGGCCGACGGCGGCGAGTTCGCCGTCCTGAACGGCCCGGCCGTGCACGGCAACACCACCCGGGCGCGCGAGGTGCTCGACGGCCTCAAGGGCAACTACCCCGGCTGGAAGGAGGTCGCCTTCGACGCGACCGAGTACCAGGCCTCGGTGGCGCTGACCAAGACCGAGAACATCCTCAACAAGAACCCGAACATCAACGTGATCTTCTCGAGCTACTCGGGCCACACGTCCGGGATCATCTCGGCCGTCAAGGCGGCCGGGAAGCTCGACCAGGTCAAGATCTACGACCTCGGCGGCGACCAGACGATGTTCGAGGCGCTGAAGAACGGCGAGATCGCGAGCACCGAGATCTTCCTGCCGTACGAGGAGCAGTACCGGGCCGTCCAGTCGGTCGTCGCGAAGCTGTCGGGCCTCGACGAGCTCGAGGGCGTGCCGTCGACGGGCACGTTCTGGGACCTCTGCAAGGACCCGAAGCTCCAGGGCCTGCCCTGCTTCCTGACCGCGGACAAGATCGCGGACTACGAGGCGATCGGGCTCCCGGAGTACTAGGCCGGAATCGGACGGACGAGGCGACGGGGACGCGGTGACGGACGAGACGGTCACCTCGGCGGCAGCCCTCGGGGTCGAGCAGACCCCGAGGGTCGTCCCCGCTGGCGGCGCCCCCGCGCTGCGGCTGCGGGGCATCGGCAAGGAGTACCCGGGCGTGGTCGCCCTTGGCGGCGTCGACCTCGATATCGCCGTCGGCGAGGTGCACGGGCTCGTCGGCGAGAACGGGGCCGGCAAGTCGACGCTGCTGAAGATCCTCACCGGGGCGCACACGCCGACGGCCGGGACGATCGAGCTCTTCGGAGAGCCGGTCGAGCTGAGCGACCCGGCGACCGCGCGCAAGCTCGGGGTCACCGCGGTCTACCAGGAGCTGACCGTGATCGGGACGCTCAGCGCGGCCGCCAATGTCTTCCTCGGACAGGAGCGTCACCGTGGCCCGCTCCAGGACCGCGCGGCCGAGCGAGGTCGGTTCCTCGAGCTCTGTCGAATGATGGACGTGGAGCTCAGCCCGAGCGCGCGGGCGGGGAGCCTCTCGATCGCCGACCAGCAGACCCTCGAGATCATGCGCGGGATCGAGTCGGCGGCGCGCGTTCTCGTCCTCGACGAGCCGACCGCCTCGCTCGCGCTGCACGAGCGCGAGGCGCTCTACAAGGTCGTCGCGTCGCTGCGCGCGCACGGCGTGACGATCGTCCTGATCTCGCACGACCTCGACGAGGTCCTCGCGATGTGCGACACGGTCACCGTCCTGCGCGAGGGCCGCAAGGTGGCGACCGAGCCCTCTGCCAGCTGGACGAAGCAGACGCTGATCGCGGCGATGCTCGGCGAGGACGTCTCGCTGCAGGCGTCGCACCGGCGGACGGCCGGGGACGAGCTCCTGCACGCCGAGGTGATCGACGTGCCGGGCGTCCTGGCCGACGTCTCCCTGACCGTCCGCGCCGGGGAGATCCTCGGCATCGCCGGGCTCGTCGGCTCGGGCCGGACGGAGCTGCTGCGCGCGCTCGCCGGGCTCGACCCAGCCTCGACCGGGCGCCTGCGGATCGCCGGCGAGGACGTGTCCTGGCCGCGCTCGCCCCGTGCGGCCCTGCGGCTCGGGATCGCGCTCGCGCCCGAGGATCGCAAGCACCAGGGGCTCGTGCTCGGGATGCCGGCGTATGACAACGTGAACCTGACGAGCCTCGGCAAGGTCGCCGTCTCGTCCGTGCTCCTGCGCCGGCGCGAGGTCGAGCGGGCGCACGCCCTCGGCGAGCGCGTCCGCCTCCAGCGCGGCGCCGAGCGCCGGACGACCCGGCTCCTCTCGGGCGGCAACCAGCAGAAGGTCGTGCTGGCGAAGTGGATCGACCGGGACGTCCGCGTGCTGCTCGTCGACGAGCCGACGCGTGGAATCGACATCGGCGCGAAGGCGGAGGTCTTCGCGCTGCTCGACAGCCTCGCGAGCCAGGGCATGGGGATCGTGATGGTCTCCTCCGAGCTCGAGGAGGTGGTCGCCCACTCCGACCGCGTGATCGCGCTCGGCGGCGGCCGCGTGATCGGGGAGTACGAGGGCGCCCGCCTGACCCAGGCGTCGCTCATGGCCAGCCTCTTCCAGGAGAACCGATGACTGCTTCGGGCGCGACGATCGAGGGCGAGGGCCGGCTGCAGCGGGGACTCGGGCGCGCCGGCGAGGCGACGACCCTGCTGCTCCGCTACGGGATGATCGTGGTGCTGGTCGTGATGGTGATCGTCACCATCGCGCTCGACTCGAGCTTCCTCGACGGGTCGAACCTGCTCAACCTGCTGCTCCAGTGGGCACCGGTCGGCCTGATGGCCATCGGCATGACCTACGTGATCATCGCGGGCGGCTTCGACCTGTCCGTCGGCGGGATCTACGCCGGCGCCGCCGTGCTCTACGCGGGGATGGTCGAGAACGTCGGTATCCCCGTATGGGCCTCCGTGATCCTCGTGCTGCTCTGCGGCATCGGCGCCGGTGCCGTGAACGGGACGATCATCACGCAGCTGCGGGTGAACACCTTCGTCGCCACCCTCGGCATGGGCTTCATCTACCGGGGGCTCGCGCTCGTGCTCACCGCGGCCGCCCCGATCATCGTCGCCGACCAGGGCTTCCAGGCGATCGGCGCCGGCAAGTGGGGCTCGATGCCGATTCCAGGCGTCGCGCTGATCTGTGCGTTGCTGCTGTTCGGGTTCATCCTCGCCCGAACGGTCTACGGCCGCTCGATCTACGCGATCGGCGGCGGCGAGGAGGCGGCGCGCCTCTCCGGGATGCGGACGCTCAGCCTGCGCGCGAGCACGTTCATGCTCTCGGGCTTCATGGCCGCGCTCGCCGGGATCATCATCGCGGCTCGCCTCGGCTCGGGCCAGGCGGACATCGGCGCGAACGTCGAGCTCGACGTGATCACCGTCGTGGTCGTCGGCGGCACGGCGCTCACCGGCGGCGAGGGGGCGATGTGGCGAACCGCCGTCGGGATCGGGATCCTCGCCGTGCTGGGGAACGCGT
>JAWKJY010000009.1:0-195132 GCA_041393535.1 Thermoleophilia bacterium | reverse complement strand
GCCCCCCCCCCGCCCCCCGCGCAGCCCCCGCCGGCGCCGGGCGCGCGCCCGCGCTCCCCGTCGACCGTCCGGAGCGTCGGCCGGCCGGTCAGGACGATCATCAGCTCCTCGTTCGCCATGTGCGCGTGGAGCGGGAACGCCTCGGCGCCTGGCGGGACCTCGTAGAGCGACGCGCCGAGCTGCGCGCAGCCGGCCTGGCGACCGACGTAGGCTCGCTTCCAGCGGTACCTCTCGCGGTCGAGCTCCTGATCCCAGGTCGGCTGGTCGATGTTCACCTGCATCCGCTGTCCTTCCCTCGGGGCCTGCGCGATGCTCGCACGCCGCCACGTTCGGGGTCAATGCCGCGGCGGGACGTTTGCCCGGTCGGCGAGCGAAGCGTGCGCCGGTCGGCCCATCCGGGGAGGTCGTCGGGCCGACGCCGTGCCCGCGGGGACCGGCAACCGCGGCGACGCGGGCGCGACGCCCCCGCCGGCCCGGCCAGGTCAGTGCCGGGTCAGGCCGTACACGGCGAGCCGCGCGGGCAGCGAGACCGCCCACCAGGCGGCCGACACCGGCCGGCCCGACTCGTAGACGCCGAGCGCCCGCAGCCGCTCGCGGGGGCCGAGCGGGCCGCCGAGCGCGACGCGCGTGGCCAGCTCGACGGGCGGCAGCCCGCGCAGCGGGCGGTCGAGCAGCCGCGCGAGCGCCGGGTCGGCGGGCCGCTCGTCGAGCAGGTCGTGCGTCGCGCGAAGCGCGTACACGCACGGGCGGAGGATGCGCTCACGCTCGCGCGCCGCCGCGAAGGCATCCCAGTCGATTCCGCCGCCGACCGCGGCGAGCAGCTGCCGCACGTCGACCGCGGTGCGCAGGACGAGCTTCCCGACCTGGACGTCCGTGACCAGCCCGAGCAGCTGCAGCACCAGCTCCACCTCGTCGGACGCCGCGGCGTACCGGCGCCCGGCGAGCTCGACCTCGGTCGCGGTCGACCAGACGCGCCCGTGGTCGAGGCGGAAGCCCGCCTGGCGCTGGAGCGCCCAGTGGACGTCGACGTGGACGTCGCCGCGCTCGTACTCGAAGTGGTGCGCGAAGGCCCGCCCGATGCGCAGGGTGACCGGCACGCGGAACGCGCGGCGGTAGCCGGCGGCGAGCAGCACGGGCTCGAGCGCCGCCGGGTCGCGCACGAGCACGTCGAGGTCGGCGACGCCGCGCGCGTCGACCGACCCGTAGTAGCGCTGCGCGAAGAGCGGCCCCTTCAGGAAGAGAAGCGGGACGCCGGCCGCCGTGGCGAGGCCGTCGAGCCGTCCCAGCTCGGCGGCCAGCTGCTCGACCCGGCGCTGCTCGAGCAGCGCGGTCGCCTTCGCTGCGGTCGCGAGCGGCGGCGGAAGCAGCGGGACGAGCCCGAGCTCGCGCAGCCGGGCGTACGCGTACGACGCCAGGCGGTGGCGGCGCGCGACGAGGAGCAGGGACTGGACGAGGGCCGGGTCGGCGAGGTCCGTGGCGAGCGGGTCGCGCTCGCCGCGGACCAGGTGTCGCAGGAGCGCGAGCTCGCGGGAGACCGGGGCGGGGCTCGCCCGGCGGGCGGTCTGCGTGGCTGGGTCGGGCATGGCGGGCTCCGGCGCGCTGCGCCGACGACGGCCCTGCCGCGGCCGCGCGACGGAGGCCCCTACGGTAGCGGCCGCGCTCCCGGCCTCAGGCGGTCTCCGTACGCGTGGCGTGGTGGAGCAGGCAGCGCAGGCGGCCGTCGGGGCCGCGCTCCCACGCGGCGGTGAACTGCGTCTCCGAGCCGACGTCTCGCCCGTCGAGCAGCACGGCCTCGACGAGGTACGTCCCACGGACGAGGACGACGTCGCCCTTCTCCCGCAGCTCGAAGCCGACCATCTCGAGCTTCAGGTCCGGTGGGACGAGGTCGACCATCTCCCGGTAGGCGTCGCGGTCGCGCACCGTGCCGACGATGTCGACGTAGTACCAGTCGTCGGCGAGCGTCTGCTCGAAGAACGTGCGGTCGCGCGCCGCGAGCGCGGCGAACCACCTGCGGTAGAGGCCTGCGAGCTCCTGCTCGAGGTCGTGCGCAACCATCGTCGCTCCTTCCCGCTCGCCCGTCGTCGCTGGCCCGGTTGTACGCTCCGGCGCCCCGGCTGCCGACCCCGCGCTCCGGCCGCCGCTCGCCGGCGGGTGGCCGGAGCCGGGCAAGGTTGCGCGCAGTCGCGCGAGACACGGCGCCTACGCCGACGCGTGGTACGTCACGTCGAACGGCCCGGAGAACGTCACGATCATCGTGAAGCCGGTGTCCGTGCGAACGGCCGGATGGACGTGGTTCGCGGGAAAGCAGAAGTACGCGGGCGCGCGGTAGCGCGTCTCACCGAAGACGCATTCGCCCTCCAGCAGGATGTCCTCCTGCACGACCGAGTGCGACTCGGGCCGTGGCGTCGCCCAGCCGGGCGGCGCCTTCAGGAGCAGGGTCACGGCGCCCGTCTCGTCGTCCCGGCTGAGCAGCTTGATCTCGGGCCCGGGTGGCACGTTCGGCCAGAGGTCCGTGATCGGCTGCCAGGGGATCGCGGCGAGCTCGGAGAGGACGGGCTCCCTCGGCATGAGCCGACGCTACCAGGCCTTCCGCCGCGACTCAACGGGCACGGATGCCGTCCAGGAAGACGTCGCAGAAGCGGTCGGCGACCTGCTCGGGCGGGACGCCGCCGCTGCTGCGGAACCACTGGTAGCTGTAGTTGAACATCCCGAGGAAGCCGAGCTGGGCGAGCCGCGCGTCGTCGAGCCGGAACGTCCCCTCGGCCACGCCGTCGGCGAGGACGCGCTCGAGCACCGCCTCGAACGCGCGCCGCGCCTCGACCAGCTCGCCCGCCCGCGGGTCGGCCCGGATCGTCCGCCACTCCTGGATGAAGACGGTGACCTGCGGCTGGTAGTCGGCGATGTCGCGCATCAGCGCGCGGGCCAGCGCGCGGAGCCGCTGCTCCGCCGGCTCGTCGCGCTGCTCGATCTCGCGCGCCGCCTCGAGCAGCGGCGCGATGAAGCGCTCGTGGATGCGGAAGAGCAGCGCCTCCTTGCTGCCGATGTAGTGGTACAGCCCGCCGCGCTGCAGGCCCGTCGCCGCGGTCAGGTCGTCGACCGACGTCGCGTGGTAGCCGCGGTCGGCGAACAGCCGCGCCGCGATGTCGACGATCTCCCGCTGGCGCGCCTCGAAGCGCGCGCGCGAGCGGGTGCGGCGCGCGCGGTCGGGCGTCTCCCCCGCGTCGTCCGCCCCGGCCGCCGCCGGCTCGGTGCTCACGGCTGCCCGCCGAGCTCGGCGCGCCGCCGCGCCGTCGCGCCCGGGTCGACCGCCAGCGTGTCGTCGGCGACGCTGCCCGTGACGACGACGCCGTAGACCGCCGTGGCGGCCTCGCGGGAGACCCAGCCCTCGCGGACGTCGTGCAGGACGCGCTCGACCGGCCGCTCCGTCGGGTCGCCGTAGCCGCCGCCGCCGCAGTGGCCGCCGACGATCCACTCGCCCGGCTGGAGCGTCGCCATGCCGATCCCGCTCTGCGCCACCTCCGTGCCGTCCGCGAGGACCGTCCGTGCGTGCGTGCGGCTGCCCGCTCCGCCCCCGCGAGCGCCGACCGGCGGGTGGTCGACGCCGTTCCCGACCCAGATGACGGTCATCGGGTCGGCCGTCGGCGTGAACGACAGCTCGGCGCTGAGCCCGCCGCGCGTGCGGCCGGCCCCGCCGCTGTCCACCGCGAGGCGGACGTGGCCGAAGCGCAGCGGGTACTTCTGCTCGTCGACCTCGACCGAGTCCCGGTAGAGCATCCCGGCCCCGACCGGCAGCGTCCAGACGAGCCAGCCGTCGTTCGCCGGCGTCGCCGGGCCGCCGTTGTTCCCGGCGAAGAGCTGGTTGATGAACGGCCCGCCCGTCCGCCGGTCGTGGCCGGACACGACGGAGAAGCCGACGCCGAGGCTGCTGCCGCCCTCGGCCGCGCCCCAGCCGTCGCCGATCTCGGAGAACGCGCGCTGCGTCGTGTTCACGAGCACGTCGCCGACGTTCGTCGTCGCGACCGAGCAGCAGGTCGGATGCCGCGGGATGCCGACGACGCAGTTCTCGCGCAGCAGCACCTGGACGCGGCGGAAGCTGCCGGCGTTCTTCGGGATGTCCGGCTCGAGGACGTTGAAGACGCCCGTCATCGAGTTGTTCGTCGAGCAGGCCCGGGACTCGTTCACCCCGGCCGGGACGCAGTCGATGTTGTCGCGCAGGTCGATCTCGATCAGCTCGCGGTCGTGGTCGACGGTGACGTCGATCCTGACCGGGATCCCGTCGGGGATCGGCCCGAAGCCGTCGTGCACGCCGTGGCCCGTCACCGTCCCCGCGGGCAGCTTCGCGATCGCGCTGCGAGCCCGCAGCTCGGAGTAGTCGAGCCACTGGCGGACGAACGCGCGGATCGTCTCGGCGCCGTACTTCGCGACGAGCTCCTTCAGCCGTCGCTCGCCGATCCGGGCGGCGCCCAGGGTCGCGAGGTAGTCGCCGTACCACTGGTCCGGCACGCGGATCCGGTTGCGGCACATCCGGATCACGTCGTCGACGTCCCGGTAGTCGCGCTGGATCTGGACGCACGGGAAGTTCAGCGCACCCTCCTCGTAGATGTCGCGCGCGAGCGCCATGTAGGTCGTCGGCTGGCTGTTGCCCGTGTCCGCCTGGTGCGCCTTCGCGACGCACGTGAACAGGTGCTCGCCCTCGTGGAAGACCGGGACGAGGATGGTGTGGTCGGCGTGGTGGGTGTTGCCGCGGTACGGGTCATTGTCGAGGTACGCGTCGCCCTCTCGCAGCACCGGGTGCAGCTCGCGCATGGCCTGGGACTGGAGGTGCGAGCCGACGATGTGCACCGGGATGCCCTCCGCCGCGGCGAGCAGCTCGTCGTCGCCCGTGACGATGGAGCACGAGAAGTCGCGCGCCATGGCCAGCACGGCCGAGCGTCCCGAGCGCAGCAGGGTGTTCGTCATCTCGCGGACGACGGCGTCGAGGCGGTTCGCGATCACCGCGAGCAGCGTCGCGTCGAGCCGGCCGTCCGTCTCCGGCGGCGCCTCGGCGGCGGCGCCGACCTCGAGCAGGTAGTGGCCCTGCGCCGTCACGACGGCCTCGCTGCCGGGCGGGACGACCAGCGTGCTCGTCGGCTCGGCCACGATCGCCGGGCCCGCGACGCGCATGCCGGGCGCGAGCGCGTCGCCCTGGTGGACGGGCGTGGGGAGCCAGCCCGCCCCCGGGAAGAACGCCTCGCGCTCGACCGCGGCCGGCCCGTCGGCCGCCGAGGCCCGGCCGGGCCGGGACTGCGGGCGGGGGATCGTCGCGATCAGCCGGGCCTTCCACGTCGGGAGCTCGACGCGCTGGCCCGCCTCGGCGACGGCGAAGACGCGCTCGTGCACCTGGTCGAACTCGCGCGCGAGCGCGTCGACGTCCTCCTGGCCGCGGAAGCGCGGCCCGGCGAGCGGCACCTCGAGCTCCCACACCTGCCCGGCGTAGCGCCCCTCCGCGAAGCGCTCGACGCGCTGGTCGGGGTAGCCGCGCTCGCGCAGGCCCGCGCCGAACGCCTCGACCGAGGCGTCGAGCGTGGCGAGCGTCTCGTTCACGTCGTCGAGCGGGAAGTCGTCGGTGACGACGAAGCGGCTCATCGAGTACTCGGCGACGATGTCGGAGTACTGGCCGCCCGCCGCCGAGAGCGCGCCGGCCGTGCGCGGGACGAGCACGCGCGCGCAGCCGAGCTCGCGGGCGATGTCGCCGATGCCGAGGCCCGCGGCGCCGCCGCCGGCGACGAGCAGGCTCTCGCGCGGGTCGACGCCCTCGTTGATCGTGATCTCCTGGATCGCGAGCACCATGTGCTCGTTCGCGATCGCGAGGATCGCCGCCGCGGCCTCCTCGACCGGTAGGCCGAGCCGATCGCCGAGCGCGCCGACGACGCGCACCGCGGCGTCGCGGTCGAGCGCCATCCGGCCGCCGAGGAAGCGGTCGGGTTGCAGGTAGCCGAGGACGGCGGCCGCGTCCGTCACCGTCGGCCGCTCGCCGCCGCGGCCGTAGCAGGCCGGCCCGGCTCGGCGCCCGCGCTCTCGGGGCCGACGCGCAGGAGACCGCCGGAGTCGATCCACGCGATCGAGCCGCCGCCGGCGCCGATCGAGCGCACGTCGACGGACGACATCCCGGTGATGTGCCCGACCCAGCGCGGGCCGAGCCACGTCTCGCGCGTGAAGTTCGTCACGCCGTCGCGGATCAGGCTGACGTCGAAGCTCGTCCCGCCGGTGTCGCAGACGATCACGTCGCGCGCGCCGGCCTCCTCCGCGTAGAGGCGCGCCGCGACCGGCGCGAGCGCCGGCCCGGACTTGACCGAGTAGATCGGGCGCCGGGCGAGGTCGTCGACGTGCATCGCGCCGCCGAACGACGTCGCGGCCATCAGCTCGCCGCGGAAGCCGCTCGCTGCGAGGTCGTCCGCGATCGCCTCGAGGTGGCGGCCCATCAGCGGCTTGAGCGAGGCGTCGATCGCCGTGGACGAGCCGCGACGGTACTCGCGCACGATCGGGTTCAGCTCGTGCGACAGCGTGTACGGGATCCCGGGAAGCACCTCGTCGAGCAGCGCGCCGACGCGGCGCTCGTGCACGGGGTTCGCGACCGACCAGAGCAGGGAGACGGCGACCGCCTCGACGCCGCGGGCGCCGATCTCCGCGAGCGACGCGCGCAGGCGCTCCTCGTCGAGCGGGACGACCACGGCGCCGTCGGCGCCGATCCGCTCGCGCGCCTCGTAGGTGAGGTGGCGCGGCACGTACGGCTCTCCGTAGGCGAGCGAGAGGTTGAACGGCTCGGGCTTGCCGCCCTCGCGCAGGACGAGCGTGTCACCGAAGCCCTCGGTCGTCACGAAGGCGGTCCGCGCCGTCTTGCCCTCGAGGATCGCGTTCGTCGCGCGGGTCGTCGAGTAGACGAACAGCGTCGTGTCCGCGAGCAGCTGCTCGACCGGGCGGCCGAGCTCGCCCGCGATCACGGCCAGCGCCGCCGCGATGCCGTCGAAGGCGCGCGCGGGCGTCGTCGGAGCCTTGCCGACGAGGAGGTTCCCCGCCCCGTCCGTGAGCACGACGTCGGTGAACGTCCCGCCCGTGTCGACCGTGATGCGGTACACCTTGTCCCTCCCTGCGTCGGGTCGGCCGAGTGTAGACGAGTCGTGTACCGACCGTTCGGTACGCATTGACCAGCTCGCCGCGCGGGTTTCGCGCTCGGCCGGAACGGGAAGCACGCTCCGATGGCGCACGGGCTCGTCGCCCCGCGCCGGCAGGCGCCGGCTGCGGAAGGCTCGCGTTGAGCGCGCGGAGGCGCCGCGGCGGCTGGGTCGCCGACGAGGGGCTGCGTCGCGCGCTCGAGGAGGCGCCCGTCGCGATCACCGCCCTCGACCGGCGCTGCCGCCTGACCGCCTGGAACCGCGCCGCCGAGGGCCTCTTCGGCTGGCAGCGCGGCGAGGTGCTCGGGCGCCTCCCGCCCACGGTGCCGGCGGCGGACGCGCCGTCCTTCCGCTCGTGGATCGCCGACGTGTTCGCGACCGGGGCCGTCCGCAGCGCCGAGGAGCGGCGCCTCCACCGCGACGGCTCCGATCGCTGGGCGCGGAGCGTCGCCCTGCCGCTGCTCGTCGACGGCGAGCCGGTCGGCGTCGCGGAGCTGCTCGTCGACCTGACCGAGCTGCGCCACGCCCTCGCGGCGCTCGAGCTGAGCGAGCAGCGCTTCCGGATCGCGGCCGACGCGACCCAGGGGCTCGTCGCCGACTGGGACATCGCCTCGGGCCGCGTCGTCCGCTCGAGCGGGATCGAGCGCCTGCTCGGGCTCGGCCCGGACGAGGCGGCGCCCACGGCCGACTGGTGGTTCGAGCGCATCCACCCGGACGACCGGGAGGCCGTCGAGCGCCTGGTCGAGACCAGGCTCGCCGGCAGCGCGGGCCGCTGGGAGACCACCTACCGGATCCGGCACGCGAGCGGCCGCTGGCTGCACGTCGCCCACCACGCGAGCGTCGTGCGCGACGCCGCCGGCGCCGCCGTCCGGGTGATCAGCCACACGGTCGACGTGACGCCCGCGCGCGAGGCCGAGGAGCGGATCCGCGAGGCCCTCGCAGCCGCCGATCGGGCGCGCGTGCGCACCGCGCGCCTGCAGGACGTCACGGCCGCGCTCGCGCGCGCGGTCGACCTCGAGGAGACGCTCGACGCGATCGTCGCGCAGGCGCACACGACGCTCGGCGCGGACGGGGCGCTCGTCTCGCTGCTCCGACCGGACGACGTGGTGGAGCTCGTGCGCAGCGTCGGCGTGCCGGACGACGTCGTCGCGGGCGCCGCGCGGCTGCCGCTCGCCGCCCGGCGCGCCGGGCCCGACGCGATCCGGACGCGGTCTCCCTCGTGGATCGGCTCGCGCGCCGACTGGCGCCGCAGCTCGCCCACGTCGAGCGCGGTCGCCGCCGGCTTCGAGGCGCGCGCCGCGGTCCCGCTCCTGCGCGTGTCGGGCGAGGCGATGGGGGCGCTCGTCTGCCTCTTCCGGGAGGCGCGCGCCTTCGCGGCCGACGACCGGGCGCTGCTCGAGGCGGTGGCCGGCCAGTGCGCGCAGGCGCTCGAGCGCGCGGGCCTGTTCGAGGCCGAGCGCCAGGCGCGCCGTGCGGCCGAGCGGCTGCAGGGCGTCACCGCCGCGCTCACCCGCGCGGCGACGCGGCGGCAGGTCTGCGAGGCGCTCGTCAACGAGGGCGTCGCCGTCGTCGGCGCCGCCGCGGGCTGGTGCAGCCTGCTCGACGAGCGGGAGCAGCTGGAGCTGGTCGTCCAGCGCGGCTTCCCGTCGGAGCTCGTCGAGCGCTTCCGCTCGTTCCCGCTCGACGTCGACGCCGTCGCGGCCCAGGTGACCCGTCAGCGGAGCGCGGTCTGGTTCCGCGACGGGGCCGAGCACGCGGCGCGCTTCCCGTCGAGCGCCGCCCTGATCGGCCGCCCGCACGACGCGAGCGCGGTGCTCGCCCTCGCGCACGGGGACGAGCCGCTCGGCTTCTTCTCGATCGAACACGATCGCGCCCACGACTGGACCGGGCTCGAGCGGAACACCCTGCTCGCGATGGCCTCGCAGGCCGCCCAGGCGCTCGCGCGCGCCAGGCTGTTCGAGGAGGAGCGGAGCTTCGCGCTGGCGCTGCAGCGGAGCCTGCTCCCGCGCGCGACGCTCGAGACCAGGCGCGTCCGGGCCGCGGCGACGTACCGGCCGGCGAGCGAGACGCACGACGTGGGCGGCGACTGGTACGACCTGCTCGAGACGCGCGACGGGGGCGTGCTCCTCTCGGTCGGCGACGTCGTCGGCCACGGGACGGAGGCCGCCGCGACGATGAGCCTCCTCGCGCACGCGTCGCGGGCGTACGCCCGGCTGGGCCAGGGGCCGGCGGAGATCCTGCGCTCGCTGAACGCGCTCGTCCACGCCGAGCACGCCGACGGCTTCTTCGCCACGGCCTTCCTGCTCCACGTCGCCGCGGACGGCGCGACGATCACGGCGGCGTGCGCGGGCCACCCGCCGGCGCTCCTGCGCGGCGACGACGGCCGCGTCGTGCCGGTGCGCCCGACCGGGCTGCCGCTCGGGGTCGCGCCGCACGCCCGCTACGAGCCGATCGGCCTCGTCGTCCCGAGCCCCGCCCTCGTGGTGCTCTACACGGACGGCCTCGTCGAGCGGCGGGGACGGCCGCTCGACGAGGGGCTCGCCTGGCTCGGCCAGCAGCTCGAGACGCTGAACGTGAGCGAGCTCGACCTCGTCGCCGAGCTCGCCCGCGCGGCCAGCGGCGGGATCGCGAGCCACGACGACACCGTCGTCCTGGCGGCGCGGACGCTCCCGGGCAGCACGCGGCCGCTGCGGGTCGCGCTCGACCCCAGCCCGGCCGCGATCTCGGTCGCGCGCACGCGCTTGCGCGAGTGGCTCCTCGACTCGCCCGTCCCGCAGCGCCTCTGGCAGGACGTACTCCTCGCGGCGGGCGAGGCCTGCACGAACGCCGTCGAGCACGCGCAGGTCGGCGGCGAGCAGCCGGCCCGCATCGCGCTGACCGCGAGCCGGACGGCAGACGACCTGACCGTGCGGATCTCGAACCGCGGCCGCTGGCGGCAGTCGAGCGGCGACCCCGCGCGGGGCTTCGGCATCCCGATCATGCGGCAGACGAGCGAGCAGGTCGCGATCAGGACCGGCGCGCGCTCGACGACCGTCGAGCTCTCGTGGGGGCTCGAGCGGCCCGCCGCCCGCCAGGGAGCCGGGCAGGCCTCCTAGCGGGCCCGGCGCGCCTTCAGCGTCCGCGTGCCGGTCGTGACCCGGTGCACGCCGCGGTCGTCGCGGGCGCGAACGGTGACGACGACCCGCAGGAGCCGATCCGCGTCAGCACGGCGCGGCCCCGCTTCGTCAGCGCCACCGGGACGCTGCGCGTGCGTCCCGGCCTGAGGTCGACGAACGCGGCGCTGCCCAGCCGGAGCGTCCGCCGGGGCGTGCCCTTGCCGAGGACGAATCGCGCGGCGACCGTCGCCTTCAGCGCGACCGTCCCGCGGCACGTGCCTCCGCGGCCGCCGCGCAGGCGACGCGCACGAGCGCCGAGAGCCTGTCCTTCGAGGCGAGAGCGGCCGCCCGACCCGCGCCACGACGGGGACGACCGCTCCCGGGCCGGTGCCCGTCGGCGAGGGGGCCGGCGGCGGCGCGGGGGCACCGGCGGTGACCCCGCACGGGAGGCCCTCGACGCCGGACAGCGCGATCGACTCGCCGGCGCGCGTGACGAGCGTCGGCGTCACGGTCGTCGCGGTGCAGTCCGGCAGGGTGAGCGAGTCCTGCCCGTCGGCGCCGCTGTCCTGGATCGTCGTCCGCGACGTCGTCGCGCCCGTCAGCGTGATCGCGTAGGTGTCGCCCGCGCCCGCGCCGTCCAGGGTCGCCTCGCCGCTCCAGCCCTCGAGCTTGACGAGGTTCGTCCCCGCCCCGCCCGTCAGCGCCGCGCGCTCGATCGACACGAGCACGGACGTCCCGACGCCCGAGAGGGTCGTGTCCGAGAGCGTGAAGGCGACGTCCCCGGTCGATGCCACGCGGTCGGTTCCGGCGCCGCCGTCGAGCGAGTCCGCCGTCAGCCCGCCGGCGGTCGAGCCGGTGACGAGGACGTCGTCGCCGTCCTCGCCGAGCAGCCGGTCGGAGCCCTGGTTGCCGACGAGCGAGTCGTTCCCGGTGCCGCCGAGGATGCTCACGAACCCGCCGAGGCCGGACGCGGTGCCCGCGAGGATCGTGTCGTCGCCACTCCCGCCCCCGATCGTCGCACGACCGTTGTAGGCGGAGAAGTCGAGCCGGTTCGCGCCCGGACCGCCGGAGACGACGGGGTCGAGGAGCCGAGCGCGATCTCCCCGCCGCCGGCCGCGGCGATCGTGTCGCTCGTGTTCTCCGGCCCGATCACGTTGTTGATCGTGCTCGTGCCGACCATGTCGACGTCGCGCGTGAGCAGGATCCGGTCCGACCCGCCGCCGCCGAGGATCGTCGCCGGCAGCGTCCACGCGTCGAGGTTCACGTCCTCGCCCTCGCTCGAGCCGGTCAGCTTCAGCTGCTCGACGTCCTGCAGCGTGTCGGTCTGCCCCGCGTAGGTGAGCGACCCGTTCGCTCCGCTGGCGGCGACCGTCACGAGGTCGGTGCCCGCGCCGCCGGGAGGAGCTTCTCGTTCAGCCGGTCGGTGCCCGTGCCACCGCGGATCGTGTCGGGCGCATCGGTCGTCGGCAGCGTGTCGGAGCCGCCGGCGAGCTGGTCGTCGCCGCCCCGCCGTCGACGGTGTCGAAGCCGCCGTCGCCGCGGATCGTGTCGGCGGCGTTCGTCCCGAGGATGTCGTCGTTCCCGTCGCCGCCCTCGATCGTGGCACCGAGCGGGGTCGTGGCGCTCGTTCCCGAGCTGGGCGAAGCGAATCGTGTCGTTGGCGCCGCCGCCGAGAACGGAGACGGCGGCTGCCGCCGGGTACTGCGGCGTCTGGAGGTTCTCGAGGGTGATGACGTCCGGGCCATCGCCACCGTCGACGAAGATCGACGTGACGGACGAACACGCGACGGCAGTGCTCCCATCGCCGGGGTTCGCGAGGCCCCCGCCGCCGTCGATCAACACGGCCCCGATGATGCACGTGACCTTGATCGTGTTCGCCGCCGCGTCCCCGTAGACGAGGAGCGAGCCCGCGCCGAACGTCGACGTCACGGCGGCGTCCGCGGACGACGCGGCGCCGAGCGCGATCGCCGCGCTCGCGGCGAGCGAGACGAGTCCCGCGCCGCCGAGGCGGATCCTGCCGGTGATCGGATCGACCCTGAGCATCGCGCCCCCTCCCGGGTGGTGGCCGAGGGCTCGACGGTACCACCCCGGCCGCGCGGGCGTCCGCCGCGTGGCCGCGGCCACGGGAGGGAAGATGGACGCATGCGCGTACCGCCCTGGCGCCGCCCGGCCCGATCCCCCACCACGTGCCGCCGTGCCTGACGCCGTCGTCGTCGGCGCCGGCCCGAACGGCCTCGCGGCCGCGATCGTGCTCGCGCGGGCGGGCTGCTCGGTGCTCGTGGTCGAGGCCGCCGGGACGGTCGGCGGCGGGCTGCGGACGGCCGGGCTGACGCTGCCGGGATTCCGCCACGACGTCTGCTCGGCGATCCACCCGCTCGGCGTCGCGTCACCGTTCTTCCGCTCGCTCGACCTCGGGCGCCACGGCCTCGCGTGGCTCCACCCGGACGCGCCGCTCGCCCACCCGCTCGACGACGGGACGGCCGTCGTGCTGGAGCGCTCCGTCTCGGCGACCGCCGCCGGCCTCGGCGAGGACGCGGACGCCTACCGCGCCCTGCTCGGCCCGCTCGTGCGCGACGCCGACGCGATCCTCGACGGCGCGCTCGGGCCGCTCCGCTGGCCGTCGGACCCCGTCGCCCTGGCGCGCTTCGGCGCGAGCGGGCTCCGCCCGGCGGCCGGGCTCGCCCGGGCGCGCTTCCGCGGCGAGCGGGCCCGGGCGCTCCTCGCCGGGCTCGCGGCGCACTCGATGCTCCCGCTGGAGCGCTCGCCGAGCGCGGCGTTCGGGCTCGTGCTCGGCCTGCTCGGCCACGCGGTCGGCTGGCCGCTGCCGGCCGGCGGCGCGCAGGCGATCGCCGACGCGCTCGCGGCGGAGCTCGTCGAGCTGGGCGGCGAGATCCGCACCGACGCCCGCGTCGACGCCCTCGCCGAGCTGCCGGAGACGCGCGCGGTGCTGCTCGACCTGACCCCGCGCGAGGCGTTGCGCGTCGCGGCGGGCCGCCTGCCGCCCCGCTACGCCGCCCGCCTGCGCCGCTACCGCTGGGGGCCGGGCGCGTTCAAGCTCGACCTCGCGCTCGACGGGCCGATCCCGTGGCGCGCCCCCGCCTGCGCCCGGGCGGCGACCGTCCACGTCGGCGGCACGCTGGCGGAGATCGCGGCGAGCGAGTCGACGATGGCGCGCGGCGAGCACGCCGAGCGGCCCTACGTCCTCGTCGCCCAGCAGAGCCTCGTCGACCCGTCCCGCGCGCCCGCGGGCAAGCACACGGCCTGGGCCTACTGCCACGTCCCGCACGGCTCGCCCGCCGACATGACGGAGCGGATCGAGCGGCAGATCGAGCGCTTCGCGCCCGGCTTCCACGACCGGATCCTCGCCCGCCACGCGATGGGCCCCGCCGAGCTCGAGGCGTACGACGCGAACTACGCGGGCGGCGACATCAACGGCGGCCTGCAGGACCTGCGCCAGCTCGTCGCCCGCCCGGTCCTGCGCCGCTCGCCGTACACGACGCCGGTCCCGGGCCTCTTCCTCTGCTCGTCCGCCACCCCGCCCGGCGGCGGCGTCCACGGCATGTGCGGCGTCTGGGCCGCCCGCGCCGCGCTGGCCGGGCCGCTCCGGACCCGCGCCCGACGCACCGCGCCCGCGACGGCGTAGGGTGCGGACGGGCGGCCGTCGCGGCCGCGAGCCCGAGGGAAGGGGAGGCGGAGATGGCGGCGACGGTGTGCCTGAGCCTGGACTTCGACGCGGCGAGCATCTGGATCGCCGGCGGCGCCCGCGACGTCCGCTCGCGCTCCGCGGCGAGTTCGGCGCGAACGTGGGCGCGCCGCGCCTGCTCGACCTCTGCCGCCGGCTCGGCGTCCCGAGCACGTGGTTCGTGCCCGGCCACACCGCGGAGTCGCACCCGGCGGTGACCGCGCGGATCGCGACGGACGGCCACGAGGTCGCGGCGCACGGCTACCTGCACGAGGACTTCTCCGCGCTCGATCCCGACGAGGCGCGCGCGGTGCTGCGGCGAGCGAACGACGCCCTCGAGCGGATCACGGGGCAGCGGCCGCGCGGGATCCGGCTGCCGCCCTGGGCGATGCCCGACTGGCTCGCCGAGCTGCTGCTCGACGAGGGGTTCGCCTACGACTCGAGCCTGATGGGCGACTGCCGCGCGTACTGGACGCGCGCCGCCGACCTCGTCCCCGACGATGGGCCGGTGACGTACGGCCGCGAGCTGCCGCTCGTGCAGCTCCCGGTCACCTTCATCACGAGCGACTTCGCGTACTTCGAGTTCAACGGCTACGGCCGCCCCGCGCTGCCGGCCGGCCTGCGCAACCCGCGCGACGTCGAGCAGATCTGGCTCGACGAGCTGACCTACCTCGAGGAGCGCGGCGAGCCGGGCGCGTACCTGATGCTCATGCTGCATCCGCAGGCGATCGGGTGGGGCGGCCGGATGCTGATGCTCGAGCGCGTCCTCGAGGCGATGCTCGCCCGCGGCGCCCGCTTCGTCACGGCCGAGACGCTCGCGGAGGGCTTCCGCGCGACCGCGGCGCCGCCCGCCTAGCGGATCACGGCGCCGGTCGCCCGATGCCCGGACGAGGTCGCGCGCGCGTTGGGCGATCGCCATCCCGCCTCGCCCGGGCAGGCTCTCGACGACGTCGCGCGGCACACCTCGCGGCGGGAGCCCGGACGCGTCCGCTCGCGGCTCCATGCAGCGCTCGTACCGCGCACGCGACGCCGCCGCGCTTCGCCGCGGACGGCCAGCGCGTTTCCCGCGCGCCACCGCGGGGAACCGGCTCCCGATGGCCGACCTGAAGGGCATGAACAGCGAGCGCCTGCTGCTCCAGGTGCAGGGGCGCAGCGCGTTCGAGGAGGAGCTCGACCGCGAGGGGATCGAGGGGCGGCTCGGCCTGACGACGGTCGACCGGGCGGTGCGCTGGGCGCAGTCGAGCTCGATGTGGCCGGACACGTTCGGGCTCGCCTGCTGCGCGATCGAGATGATGGCGATCGTCTCCTCCCGCTACGACGTCGCGCGCTTCGGCATGGAGGTCTTCCGCGCCTCGCCGCGCCAGGCCGACCTGCTGATCGTGTCCGGCCGCGTCGTCCACAAGATGGCGGCGCCGCTGCGGCAGATCTACGACCAGATGCTCGAGCCGAAGTGGGTCATCGCCATGGGCGCCTGCGCCAGCTCGGGCGGGATGTTCAACAACTACACCGTCCTCCAGGGCGTCGACAAGATCGTTCCCGTCGACGTCTACGTGCCCGGCTGCCCGCCGCGGCCCGAGGCGCTGCTCGAGGGGATCGTCCGGCTGCAGGAGATGATCCGGGCGGGCGTGCCGCCGGCCTACGAGCGCCGCCGCGCCGGCGAGGAGTCGCAGCGGCTCGACCACGCCCGGGATGGCGGATCGGGTTAGCCGTCCGGCGCTTGAACCCGCGCGGCCACCGGGGTAGGGTCGGGCTCGTGGGATCGCGAACGACCGCTCGCCGCACGCCCACGGCCACGGCGCCAGCCGCCTGGCCGACCGGCGCGCGAGCGCGCGCGGTGCGGCCGACCACCAGGCGCGCAGCCGGCCTCGACCCCCGGCGCCGCGCCACGGGTTCCTGACGAGGGGAAAGCGAGGGCAGCATGGCCACCGTCCTACCGCGCTGGGCGGCGAAGTACCCGGAGCTCGGCACCGGGCCCATCCCGGTCGACCCGTACGTCGAGCCGGCGCTCCTCGACTTCGAGCGGGAGCACGTCTTCCGCCGGAGCTGGCTCAACGTCGGCCACGCCGACGAGGCGCCGACCCCGGGCAGCTACTTCGTCCGCGACATCGACCTGCTCGGCGTCTCGATCCTCGTCACGCACGCGAAGGACGGCCAGCTCCGCGCCTTCCACAACGTCTGCTCGCACCGCGGCAACCGCGTCGTCTGGGACGCGGCGGGGAGCTGCCGCGGCTACGTGTCCTGCTGCTTCCACGGCTGGACGTACGACCTCGAGGGGAAGCTCTGCGGCGTGCTCGACGAGGAGAACTTCGTCGACCTCGACCGTGCGACGCTCGGGCTGACGCCGGTGCGCATGGAGTCCTGGCGCGGCTTCCTGTTCGTCAACCTGCAGGAGACGCCCGACGAGACGCTCGAGGAGTACCTCGGCGGCGTCGTCGACGAGACGCGCGACCACGAGCTCGAGAAGCTCCGCTACACGTTCCGCTTCGACGCCGACGACCGCGCGAACTGGAAGGTCGCGGTCGACGCGCAGAACGAGCTCTACCACCTGCCCGTGCTCGGCCCGGTGCACGGCGCCTTCACCGACCTGCTCGAGACGAACGAGGAGGGGTGCACGCGCTTCGCGGACTTCCGCAAGATCGGCAAGCACACCGTCTGGACCTCGCGCGTCAACCCGGACTACACGCCCGTCGGCGTCGACCGGCTCGTCAGCCAGGTGCCGGTGACGCCGGTCGAGATGGACCTCGGCGGGATCTTCAACTTCTACGTCATCTGGCCGAACTTCGTCCTCGGCCTGCTGCCCGGCTACGCGTTCACCTACAACTTCTGGCCGCACGCGGTCGACCACACGACCTGGGAGATCCGGACGTACTTCCCGAAGGCGCGGAACGCGGCCGAGCTGGTGGCGCAGCACTACAACAAGAGCCGCCTGCGAGACGTCCAGGTCGAGGACATCCAGGGCCACGAGAACGTCCACCGCGGCATGGCCTCCCGCGCGAAGAGGCAGTTCCCGCTGCAGGACGAGGAGGTCCAGATCCGGAGCTTCCACTACACCTGGCAGCAGTGCTACCGGGCCGCGCAGGCCGAGACGGCCGGGGTGCGCTGATGCTCCCCGACCAGTTCGCCGACCTGTCCGACCACCTCTCCTTCGCGCTCCTCGACGACGAGGCCCGCGGCGAGCTGAGGATCAGGCGCCCGATCGAGGAGATCACCGCCTTCTACGAGGCGATGCTCCCGCGCTTCCCCGACGTGATGGCGTACCTCGCGACCGTCGACCCCGACCCGGCGACGCTGACCGAGCGCGACCGGACGCTGATCGCGCTCGCGGTCGCCTTCGCGGAGATCGGCAACACGGTCGAGCACTACGCGCCGGCAGGGACGAACGGGCCCGACGACCTGCTGATCTTCCGGTCGCGGCACGGGCTGCTCGGCAACGCGCACGACCCGGCCGGGAGCGTCAGATGACCGGCAAGGTCGCGTTCGTGAGCGGCGGCGCGTCCGGCATCGGGCGGGCCGCCGCGCTCGCCTATGCGGCCGCCGGCGCGCACGTCGCGCTCGGCGACGTCGACGAGGCCGGCGCCGCGGACGTCGCCGCCCTGATCGAGCAGGGCGGCGGCCAGGCGCTCGCGCTCCCGCTCGACGTCCGGGACCCCGCGCAGGTGGAGGCGGCGATCGCGCGCACGGTCGAGCGCTTCGGCCGCCTCGACGCCGCCTGCAACGCGGCGGGGATCCAGGGCCCGCTGCTCGCCGCGGGCGACTATCCGGAGCAGGACTGGGAGGCCGTGATCGGGATCAACCTGACCGGCGTCTGGAGCTGCATGAAGCACGAGCTCGCCGCGATGGTCGCGAGCGGCGGCGGCGCGATCGTGAACATCTCGTCGAACTTCGGGCTCGTCGGCTCCGAGTCGATGCCCGCCTACTGCGCGAGCAAGCACGGCGTGATCGGGCTCTCGAAGTCGGCGGCGCTCGACTACGCGAAGCGGGGCGTGCGGGTGAACGCGCTCTGCCCGGGCGCGACGCGAACGCCGCTGATCGACAAGATCTTCGCGGACGACCCCGGCCGCGGCGAGCAGCTCGTCGCCCAGATCGAGGCGGCGCTGCCGATGGGCCGGATGGCCGAGGCGGACGAGGTCGCGCAGGCCGTCGTCTGGCTCTGCTCCGACCAGGCGGCGATGGTGACCGGCGCGATCCTGTCGGTCGACGGCGGCTACGTCGCCCGGTGAGCGCGATGGCCGGGGGAGACGGGCCGCTGCGCCGGGTCTGCGCCGTCGGCGACGTCGAGCCGGGCGGCGTGCGCCGGGTCGACCTTCCCGGCTGTCCCGCCCTGGCCGTGTTCAACCTCGACGGCGACTACTACGTCACCGCCGACCGCTGCACGCACGCCGAGGCGTCGCTCGCGGAGGGCTGGGTCGAGGACGACGTGATCGAGTGCCCCTTCCACGGCGGCTCGTTCCACATCCCGACCGGCCGGGCGCTGACGCGGCCGGTGAAGACCGACCTGCGAACGTTCCCCGTCACGATCGACGGAGACGACGTCCTGGTCGAGGTCGGGCCCGGGGAGGCCGGCGCGTGAGCGAGCAGCCGATCCCCGCGCACGTCGACGCCCTCGACGGGCTGATCCCGCGGCGCGACTTCCAGGAGCGCGCCGTCCGCCAGGTCGCCGCCCGCTACGCGCGCCACGCGAGCCGGCGCGCCCGTGACGAGGCGCCCGACCTGCCGTTCCTGCAGGCGTTCGCCGTCGTCACGATCACCGGCAAGACGCTGCTGCTCGCGGACACGATCCGCCTCGTCGCGGCCGCGCTCGAGGCGCCGCCGCTCGTGCTCTGGTGCTCTCGCGGTCGCGTCCTCGCGCAGACGACGTACAACAGCCTGTCCCCCGGCGGCCGCTGGGAGCGGGCGCTCGGGCCCGGCGTGCGGCTCGCGCCGCTCGGCGAGCTCGACCTGCCGCAGGTCGCCTCCTCCCCCGACGCCCTGGTCTGCTTCGCGACGATCGCGACCTTCCCGCCCGGCGGGCGCGACGACGTGAGCGGCTTCTCGCTCGCCGGCTCCGACCTCGACGGGCTGACGGATGCGCGCCTCGCCGCGCTGCGCGAGCGGCGGCTCGCGGACGGGCGCCGGCGGCCGCTGATCCTCGTCTACGACGAGGCGCACGAGCTGTCGCAGCGCCACGCGGAGCTGCTCGTCTCGCTCGCGCCCGACCTGATCCTGCTCGCGAGCGCGACCTCCACCTGCCGCCCGCGCTGTCGAGCGTCGTCGCGCGCCTCGAGGAGGCGGGCTGGTCGCACGAGAGCCTGACGACGATCCCGCGCAACGCGCGCCTCCCGGCCTGACCCGCCGCGCGCCCACGCCGACTACGGTTCCCGCCCCGTGGACGTGACGCCGCGCACGATGCCGCTGACCGGCGAGGAGTACCTCGAGAGCCTCCGCGACGGCCGGCGCGTGTTCCTCGACGGCGAGCGCGTCGACGACGTCACGACGCATCCGGGCTTCCGCAACGCCGCCCGCTCGATCGCGCGCCTCTACGACGCCTTCCACGACCCGGAGCTGGGCGACGTCCTGCTCGCGACCGACCGGAACGGGATCCGCACGCATCGCTTCTTCATGCCGAGCTACTCGGCCGAGGAGCTCGCCGCCGCGCGCGACGCGCTCGCCGCCTGGGCGGAGCTCTCCTACGGCTTCATGGGCCGCACGCCCGACTACAAGGCGTCGTTCATGGCGACGCTCGGCGCGGCGCCCGACTTCTACGCGCCGTTCGACGCGAACGCGAGCGCCTGGTACCGCCGCTACGCCGAGCAGGCGCTCTTCCTCAACCACGTGCTGATCAACCCGCCGGTCGACCGCAACCGCCCCGTGCACGAGGTCGAGGACGTCTACGTCCACGTGGTGAAGGAGAAGGACGACGGGATCGTCGTCAGCGGCGCCAAGATGCTCGCGACCGGCTCGGCGCTCACGCACGCGACGTTCGTCGCGCAGAACAGCGCCGTCCACTTCGAGCAGGGCAAGGCGGAGGACTACGCGCTCGTCTTCCTCGCGCCGATGGACACGCCCGGCAAGACGCTGATCTCGCGCCGCTCGTACGAGCAGTCGGCGCAGTCCCCGTGGGACCAGCCGCTGTCGAGCCGCTTCGACGAGAACGACGCGGTCGTCGTCTTCGACGAGGCGTTCATCCCCTGGGAGAACGTCCTCGTCTACCGCGACGTCGAGAAGGCGACCGGCTTCTACGCCGCCTCGGGCTTCATGAACCGCTACACGCTCCAGGCGGGGACCCGGCTCGCGGTCAAGCTCGACTTCGTCTGCGGCCTGATCGCGCAGGCGCTCGAGGCGAACGGGACGCAGGGCTTCCGCGGCGTCCAGGCACAGCTCGGCGAGCTGATGGGCTGGGGGAGCCTGATGTGGGCGCTGACGACCTCGCTCGCGCTCGACCCGCAGGACGGCCCCGGCGGGATGAAGATCCCGAAGCTCGAGAACGCCGTGCTCGTCCGGCTGTTCGGGTCGATGGCGTGGCCGAAGGTCGAGGAGGTCGTCGCGCAGACGCTCGGCGGCAGCCCGCTCGTCGCGCCCTCGTCGGCGAAGGACCTGCAGAACGAGGAGCTGCGGCCGCTGATCGACCGCTTCTACCGCGGCTCCTCGGGCTCGGCGCACGATCGCGTCAAGCTGTTCAAGCTCGTCTGGGACGCGGTCGGGACGGAGTTCGGCGCGCGCCACACGCTCTACGAGCGCAACTACGGCGGCAGCCACGAGCAGGTCCGCCTCGACGTGCTGAACTTCGCGCGCAGGCGCGGCCGCCTCGACGAGATGCAGGAGCTCGTGCGTCGCTGCATGGCGGAGTACGACCTCGACGGCTGGAGCGACGGGACGCCCTGGCGCTGACCGCGCCGACCCTGGGAGGAGACGACATGGCCGACGGAACCGACGCCTCGTACCCGGAGCTGCGCGCGCGCGTCGCGCTCGCCTGCCGCGTGCTCGGGGAGAACGGGCACTCGGACCTCGTCTGGGGGCACGCGTCCGCCCGCGACCCGGACGGACGCGGCGCCTGGCTGAAGGCGAGCAAGCTGGGCTTCGAGGAGATCACGCGCGACGACGTCCTGCTCGTGAACGCGGACGGCGAGGTGCAGCACGGCGAGGGCGGGCTGCACGTCGAGTACCCGATCCACACGGAGATCCTGCTCGCGCGCCCCGACGTCGGCGGCGTCGTCCACTCGCATCCGGAGCACGGCGTCGCGCTCGCCGCGGCCGGCCAGAAGCTCCTCCCCGTCTCGCACGCGGCGAACCTGTTCGTCCCGCCGGACGTGCCGCGCTACGAGCGAACGGCCGACCTGATCACGACGCGCGAGCTCGGCCGCGAGATCGCGGAGGCGATCGGCCAGCACGACGCGCTCTTCCTCGTCAACCACGGGATCGTCACCGTCGGCCCCGACGTCGAGACGGCCGCGGTGCGGGCGATCATCCTCGAGCGCGCGTGCGCGCAGCAGCTGCTCGTCAAGCAGCACGGCGGCTACCCGACCTGGTCGCCGCCCGAGGAGTCGTTGTCGAAGCGCAGGAACATCTACCACCCGGCCGCGCTGCGCTCGGTCTGGGACTACCTCGTGCGCCAGCTCGGCGACGCCGCGGAGGTCTGAGCGATGCCGACGCCCCCGTACCGCTACTGGCCGATCGTCGACCGCCCTCCCATCGAGTGGCCCGACGGGAAGCGGCTGGCCTTCTACGTCGCCCTGAACGTCGAGCACTTCGAGCCCGGCCGCCCGTCGACCGCGCTCTTCCCGCCGACCGCCTCGCTCCCCGTCGACCCGCTGAACCACGGGTGGCGCGACTACGGGACGCGCGTCGGCATCTGGCGGATGATCGACCTCCTCGACCGCCTGGAGCTGCGCGCGAGCGTGCTGCTCAACTCCGAGGTCTGCGCCGAGTACCCGCAGATCGTCCAGGCCGGCCGCGAGCGCGACTGGGTCTGGTGCGCGCACGGCTTCAACAACGCGCGGCTCTGGACGGGGATGGAGCCCGACGAGGAGCGCGCCGCGTTCGGCCGCCTGCTGGAGCAGCTCGTCGCGGGCACGGGGACGCGGCCGAAGGGCTGGCTCGGCCCGGCGCTCTCGGAGACGGCCGAGACGCCGCGGATCCTCGCCGAGCACGGGCTGACCTACCTGATGGACTGGTCGGCCGACGACCAGCCGTTCCCGCTCGACGTGCCCGGCCACCGGATGATCTCGGTGCCGTACTCGATCGAGGTGAACGACATCCCGTGCTTCCTCGGCCACGGCATGACCGCGTCGGAGTTCGAGCAGACGATGCGCGACCAGTTCGACGTCCTCCACGAGGAGTCGACCCGCCGCAGCGGCGGCGTCATGTCGATCAGCCTCCACCCCTTCCTCGTCAACCAGCCGTTCCGGCACCGGCACCTCGAGCGGTTCCTCGACTACGTCGTCTCCCACGACGACGTCTGGCTGACGACGACGGACGACATCGCCGACTGGTACGACGACCGCTACTACGACGACGCGGTCGCGGCGATGGGCGGCGCGTGAGCGAGCAGGACGCGGAGCGCTTCCGCGCCCGCGGCTTCGGCCTGCGGCTCGGCTGGGGCCAGCGGCCGGCGCTCGTCGTCGTCGACCTGCTCCAGGCGTTCACGAACCCGGAGCTGCCGCTCGGCGCCGACCTCGACGACGTCGTCGAGGCGACGCGGGGCGCGCTCGCCGCGGCGCGCGGCGCCGGCGTCCCGGTGCTGTTCACGAGCATCGCCTACGACGAGGGGATGGCCGACGCCGGCGTGTGGGCGCGCAAGCAGGCGGGGCTCCTCTCGCTCCTGCGCGACGCGGGCGCGACCGAGCTCGACCCGAGGCTCGAGCGCCGGCCGGGCGAGCCGATCGTGGAGAAGAAGTACGCGAGCGCGTTCTTCGGCACCGACCTCGTCTCGCGGCTGAACGCCGCCCGGATCGACACGGTCGTCCTCGTCGGCGCGACGACGAGCGGCTGCGTCCGCGCGACCGCGGTCGACGCCGTCCAGTACGGCTTCGTGCCGATCGTCGTCCGCGAGGCCGTGGGCGACCGGTCCCTGGCCGCGCACGACCAGTCGCTCTTCGACCTAGAGCAGAAGTACGCGGACGTGGTCTCGCTCGACGAGGCCTGCGCCGAGCTGGCCGGCCGCGCGGCCTGACGTCAGAGCCCGAGCAGGACCTGCAGCATCGCCGGGACCGGCCGGCGGACCGGGGCGGGCGCCGGCGGCGTGGAGGGCGCGACGCCGAACTGCTGGCGCAGGAGCTCCGCGTAGGGCCCGCCGCGGCCCGCCAGGTAGTCGTGCGTCCCTACCTGGACGATCCTGCCGCGCTCGACCACGGCGATCCGGTCCGCCCGCTCGATCGTCCGGAGCCGGTGGGCGATCACGAGCGACGTGCGACCGTCGAGGAGCCGCTCGAGCGCCTCCAGCACGAGCGCCTCCGAGCCGGCGTCGAGGCCGGTCGTCGGCTCGTCGAGGAGGACGATCGGCGCGTCCTTGACGAGCGCCCGGGCGATCGCGAGGCGCTGCCGCTGGCCGCCCGAGAGGGTCACGCCGCGCTCCCCGACCACGGTGTCGTAGCCGTCGGGCAGGCGCGAGACGAACTCGTCGACCAGCGCCGCCTGCGCGGCCGCGACGAGCTCGTCCTCGCTCGCGTCGGGCCTCCCGTAGGCGATGTTGTCGCGGATCGTGCCGCCGAACAGCACCCCGTCCTGGGGCACGACGGCGATCTGCTCGCGCAGCGAGCGGAGCGTCAGGTCGCGGACGTCGAGGCCGTCGACGAGCACGGCGCCGGCCGCCGGGTCGTGCAGCCGCGGCACGAGCCCGAGGATCGTGCTCTTCCCGGCCCCGGTCGGCCCGACCAGCGCGACCATCTGCCCGGGCGCGATCGCGAGGTCGACCTGGTCGAGCACGGGCACGCCCTCGACGTACGCGTGGCTGACCCCGCGCAGCTCGACCGCACCGCGCAGCGCGGGCGCGTCGCGCGGCCCGTCGGCGACCGAGGGCTCCAGCGCGAGCACCTCGGCGATCCGCTCGACGCTCACCGCCGCGCGGCTCGCACGCCGGCTCACCCGCGCCAACCGCTTGAGCGGCCGGTAGAAGGTCTGCATGTAGGCGACGAAGACCAGCAGCTCGCCGGGCGTCAGGCGCCCCGCGATCACCTGGTTCGCGCCCACCCACAGCGTCGCGGCCGTCGCGAACGCGACCGACACCTCGACCGCGCGGTTCGCGCGCGCCTCGAGCCGCGTCGTCTGCATCCCGGTGCGCAGGCTCCGCTTGTTCAGCCGGCGCAGGCGCTCGTCCTCGTCGCGCTCGCGAGCGAAGAGCTGCACGAGGTGGATCCCGTTCAGGACCTCGGCGACGCGCCCGGCGAGCTCGCTCTCGGTCCGGCGCTGCTCGCGCGTCGACGCCCGGATGCGGCCGCCGTAGACGAGCATCAGGACGAACACGACCGGCATCGCGACCGTCGCGAGCAGGGCGAGGCGCCACTCCATCACGTACATCACCGCGAGGAAGGCCACGAGCACGAGCCCCTCGGAGAGGATCGAGAGGATCCCGCCGACCATCAGCTCGCGCAGGACGTCGACGTCCGAGGTGAGGCGCGTGAGCAGGTCGCCGGTGCTCGAGCGCGCGTGGAAGTCGAGGCCGAGCTTCTGGATCCGGCGGAACAGCCGCCTGCGCAGCCGCAGCACGACCTCCTGCCCGACGCGCGTCGCGAGCGTGATCTGCCACGCGTAGAGGACGCCGCGCAGCCCGGCGAAGACGAGCAGCGCGATGGCGGCGGCGGCGAGCAGCGCGCGCCGGTCGTCGGCCACGAGGCCGCCGAGCAGGGGAACCGGCGAGTCGAACGGCCGCGTCCCGAGCACGTTGTCGAAGATCACCTGCAGCGGCCAGGGCTCCGCGACGCGCACGGCCCCGTAGCCGAGCGAGCAGGCGAGCGCGCCGAGCAGGAGCGGCCAGCGGCGCAGCAGGTCGCGGCGGAAGAACGCGAACACGCCGAGGGAGGCGCGCATCCCGGCGACCTGCTGGCGGACGAGGCGGGCGACCGTCCTCACGCGGCGGCCTCCGCCAGCCGGCGCTCGGCCAGCTCGATCAGCGGCAGCGTCGTGTGGCCGCGCCCGGCGATGCGCGTGCTGAGGAAGACGTGGCGCGCCACGGTCAGCGCGGCCCAGGCCCGGGCGCGCCGGGCGGCGTCGCCGCCGGCGCGCCGCGCGAACGACCCGAGCAGCTCGGCCTCGACCGGGGCGTACGCGGCGGCGCTCCCGGTCCGGCGCAGCGCCAGCTCCGTCACGTGGCCGAGGTAGTTCCCGATGTCGAGAGCCGGGTCGCCGATGCAGTAGAGGTCGAAGTCCACGAGGGTCAGGCGATCGCCGGCCACGAGCACCTGGTCGGCGTAGAAGTCCCGGTGGATGCCGCGCTCGGGATGGCCGACGAGCCCGGCGCCCGCGCGCTCGCACGCGACGTAGAGCCGACCGAGCCGGGGCCCGAGCGACGGCTCCTCGACCGCGACGTCGCACAGGCGCTCGCGCAGGATCAGGAGCTCGTCGGCGACGCCGTGCCGCCGCGACGCGGGCACGCCGGCGCGGTGCAGCTCGTCGGCGGCCTCGGCGACGCGCCCGGCCACGCGCAGGCCGACCGCCCCCTCGACCAGCTCCGTCGCCTCGCGCCCCGGCGCCTCGCGCTGCAGCCAGAGGCGGAGCTCGCGGACGTGGCCGACCGGCTCGGGCACGGCGATCCCGTGCCCCGCGCCGTCGAGGCCGGCCGCACGCAGCGCCTGGAGCAGCCGGTAGGCGGAGGCGCCCGAGCGATGCCGCCGCAGCTTCCCGTAGACCCTGCCGTAGTCGGCCAGGTCGTAGGCGACGACGCAGCGGCGGCCCGGCTTGTGCCGCACGACGCGGATCGCGACGAGCGGCCCCGCGCCGTCGAGCGCGGGCAGGCTGGCGAGCGCCGGGCCGACGACCCCGGGGTCGAGCGCCGCGGCGAGCGTCGGCAGCGCGGGGTCGTCCGCGACCGGCACGCCGCTCACGAGGACGGCGGCGCTAGGCAGGGATCGCCTCCGCCCAGATGCGCCCCAGGTCGTCCACCTGGCGGGCGACGGAGAACCGCTCCTCCGCGCGTGCCCGGGCGGCCCGCCCGAGCCGCGCCGCGAGCGCCCGATCGCGCAGGAGCCGCTCGAGCGCGTCGGCGAGCGCACGCGGGTCGAGCGCCGGGTCGAGGAGGCCGGTCCCGCCGTCGACGACCAGCTCGGGGATGCCCCCGACCCGGGGCGCGACGGCCGGCACGGCGGACGCGGCGGCCTCCATCAGGCAGACGGGCATCCCCTCGCGCTCGCTCGAGAGGACGGCGACCCCGGCGCGGCGCCACCAGCGGACGACCTCCGCCTGCTCGGCCGCGCCGCGCAGCTCGACGAGCCCGCCGAGCCCGAGCCGGCGGTGCTGCTCCTCGAGCTCGGGCCGGCTCGGCCCCTCGCCGACGACGACGCAGCGGAAGTCGACGCCGCGATCGCGCAGGAGCGCGCAGGCGTCGAGCAGGACGTCCAGCCGCTTGACGGGGTTGAGCCGCGCGACCGCGACGACGAGACGCGGGTCGGGGTCGTCGCCCGGGCGGAAGACGTCGAGATCGATGCCGCACGGGATCACGTGCAGCTTCCCGCGCGGCACGGCGAACGTGCGCGCGATGTGCTCGGCGTTCGCCTCCGAGACGGTCACGAGCGCCGACGCCGCCTCCGCGCGCGCCGCGAAGTCACCGGGCGGCTTGCGGAAGATGTCGTAGCCGTGCGCCGTGAACGTGTACGGCAGGTCGTGCCGGCGAGCGAGCTCGCGGGCGACCGCGGTCGCCTCGGTCGCGAAGTGGGCGTGCACGAGGTGCGGCCGGAAGCGCGCGACCGCCTCGTCGAAGCGGCCGGGGTCGTACTCGGTCGCCACGTCGAGCCCCGCGGCGGCCACCGTCGCGTGGCGCAGCTCCTCCCGCTGGCGCTCGAGCGAGAGGATCAGCACCTCCGCGCCGCGCCGGCGGAGCTCCGCGAGCTCGCCGACGATGAACGTCTCCGACAGCTTCGGGAAGACCCGCAGCGCGTACGCGACGCGCAGGCCCCTCACGCGGCAACCCTCGCCGCACGGGCGCCGGCGGCCAGCTCGCCGACCCGGGCGGCGTTCGCGTCCCACGTGTACCGGCGCGCGACCTCCGCGGCGGCCGCCGCGCCGAGCCGTTGTGCCAGGGCCGGCTCGTCGAGCAGCCGGCGGCACGCCGTCGCGAGCGCGTCCGCGTCACCGGGCGGCACGAGCAGCCCGGTCTCGCCGTCGCGCACGACCTCGGCGATCTGGCCCAGCCGCGAGGCGACCACCGGCACGCCGCAGGCCATGTACTCGAACAGCTTGAGCGGCGAGAAGTAGAACTCGTGCTCCGGCCGCGGGTAGGGCGCGAGCGCGACGTCGAGCTCGCGCACGACCGCGGCGACGTCCTCGTGCGGGAGCGCGCCGAGGAGCGAGGCGCACCCGGTCAGGCCGCGCGCGGCGAGCTCCCCGGCGAGCTGGCCCGCGAGCGGGCCGTCGCCGACGACGACGAGCCTGACGGACGGGTGCACGGTCGCGAGCCTCGCCAGCAGCCCGGGCAGCGCCTCGATCCCGTGCCAGGGCCTGAGGCCGCCGACGAAGCCGACGAGCGGGCCGGCCCCCAGACCGAGCCGCCGGCGCAGGGTCGCGTCGCGCGGCCCCGGGTGGAACGCGGCCGGGTCGACGCCGTTCGGCAGCACGTGGACGCGCTCGGGCGCGGCGCCGCAGCGGATCGCGTGGCGTGCGAGCAGGCTCGACACCGTCAGCACCACGTCCGCACGGCCGAGCGTCCAGCGCTCGGCGGCCGCCGCGAGCTCGCCGAGCGAGCCGCCCCGGTACGCCTCCTGCTCCGCGGCGAGCGGCGCGTTCAGCTCGACCACGTGCGGCACGCCGAGCCGCTCCGCGACGAGGGAGCCGGCGGTCCCGAACAGCGACGCGCGCTCGAGCAGCACGTCCGGCGGCCGCCGCTCGAGCACGCGGTGGAGGTCGTCGACGAGCTGCTCGTTGTAGAGCACGCGGCGCAGCTCGCCGCCGATCGCGGTCGCGGCGCCGATCGTCTCGCGGAACGACTTCACGCCGCGCGCGGCCTGCTCCACGTGCGCGGCGGGCGGCAGGTGCAGGACGGGCGGCCCGAGCGGCGCCGGCCGCTCCCACGGCTCCCGCACGAGCGAGGGCGCCGCGAGCGCGACCTCGTGGCCGGCCCGGGCGAGCGCCGTCGCCAGCGACCGGGCGTGCACCGCCGCGCCCTTGCCGCCGAGGATCGGGATGCCGATGTCGGCGACGAGCGAGAGGATCCTCACGGGCGCCTCCCTCCGGCGAGCTGCACCCGCAGCCGCGCCTCGAGCCCGCGGAGCCGGGCGAGGCCCCGCTCGAGCGTCGACGGCGCGTAGCGATCGCGCTTGAAGAGCCGTGCGAGGAAGTGCAGCTGGTGCGCGAGCAGGTACCAGGCCAGCCTGGCGTCGTCGAGCCGGCGGCCGGTCGACCGGTACCCGTCGAGGTAGGCGGCGACGGCCTGGTCGAGCTCGCGCGCGCCGTCGTCCCCCGTGATCGCGAGCCGGTCGCGCAGGTAGGGGACGTCGAGCTCGAGGAAGGCGAGCAGGCGCGCCACGTCCTGGCACGGATCGCCGAGGCGGCACCCGTCGGCGTCGATCACCGACCAGGCGTCGTCGAGGGCGAGCAGGTGCCCGCAGCGGAGGTCGCCGTGGCAGAACGCCGGCTCGCAGGCGCGCGGCACGCTCGCCAGCAGGAGATCCCGCACCGCCGTGACGGGCGGGGCCGCCTCGGGCCGGAACAGCGCGACGAGGCGCGCGTGCGCGCGGATCTCCGGCACGAGCTGCTCCGGCGACCAGCGCGGCAGCCCCGAGGCGGGCAGCGCCTGGAGCTCGCCGTGCACCGCGCCGGCCCGATGGAGCAGCTGGTGGAGGTTGCCGGCGTCGACGAGCGACGAGACCTCCGTTCCGGGGACCGTCGACTGGTAGAAGACGCCGCGCTCGCGGTCGATTCCGAGCGGCTCCGCGACGGCGAAGCCCGGCCGGGCCCTGCGCGACGCCCGCCAGACGAGCTCGAGCCGCCGCCATGCCTCGTCCAGCTCGACCGGCCGCATCGCCTTCGCGATCGGCGAGCCCGGACGCCCGTCCCCGACCCGGTAGGCGAACCGGCGCAGCGGCACGTACTGGAGGGCCGAGCCGACCTCGGGCTCGAGCGCGGCGAGCTGCGGCAGGCCGGGATCGGTCGCCGGCGTGAAGCGCTCCAGGCGATCGCGATCCGGCCGGTAGCGGACGGTCACGGCCGCGTAGGGGCCCTCGGCGGGCCGCTGCACCGAGGTGCAGAGCCACAGCAGCGAGTCCGAGGCCGGGCCCAGGCGCAGCACGGAGCGCACCACGGGAGGCGAGCCCGGCGCGTCGAGCAGCTCGGCGAGCTCGGGGCAGGCCGCCGCGGCGGCCCAGAACCGCTCGATGTCGGCCCGGAGCGGGTGCGACGCGTCCACGAAGCCGAACGGGGGGCCGCCCGGGAGCGCCTCGAGCGGCGCCGGCGCCAGGCTGGGGCTAGGCAGGGGCGAGGAGCTCCTCGCACGGCGCGGCCGCGGTCATGTCCTCGAGCACGTCGACGAAGCGGTCGAGCCCGTCGAGCCGCGGCGGGGCCGCCGGGCGCGGCGGCTCGCGAAGCAGGCGGTCGACCTCCGCGCGCAGGCGCCCCGCCGTCAGCTCCGCCGGGTGCAGCACGCGCACGAGGCCGCGCGCAGCCAGCGCCTCCGCCCGGACGAGCTGCTCGAGCCGGGGGCGGACGCGCGGCACGATCAGCGCGGGCCGCCGATGGCTGAGGATCTCGCGCACCGTGTTGTAGCCGCCCATCGAGACCACCGCGTCCGAGACGGCGAGCACGTCGCCGAGCTCCGCGACCGCGTCGACGAGCCGGACGCGCTCGCCGCAGCGCCGGGCGCGCCGCTCGAGCTCCGCGCGCTCGTCCGGGGCCATCAGCGGCCCCGCGACGACGAGCGCCCGGACGCCGGCAGGCGGGCCGTCGGCGAAGGCGTCGAGCGCGGCCCCTACGAGCATGGCGCCGTCCCCGCCACCGCCTGCGGTCACGACCACGAGCCGCTCGTCCCCGAGCCCGAGCCGCGCGCGGATCGCCTCCCGCGACGCCGGCTCGGGCGCGCGGAGGTAGCCGACGAAGGTCGTCTTGGTGGCGGCGACGGGCGAGAGCCCGTACTCCCGCACGACGTCGTAGACCGCGCGATCCCCGTACACGACGACCGCGTCGTACAGGCCGTCGAGCAGCGCGTGGTTGCCGGCCCGGCGCCAGTCCCGCTGGACGAGCGTCGCGTCGTCGATCACGTCGCGGAGCCCGAGCACGAGGCGGCTTCCCATGGCCGCCGCGTGCCGCAGCGCCGGCAGCGCCTCGCCGTGCAGGCCGCCGGGCACGTGGTCGACGACCACGACGTCCGGCTGGAAGTGCCGGACGGCGGTGAGCACGAGATCCTGGCGCAGCCCGTGGGTCGTGGCGAAGGCGCACTCGAGCGAGCGCGAGCGGTACTCGCCGGCGGCGGTCTTCACGACCGAGGGCAGCTTCACCCAGTCGGCGCCCGCGGGCAGCCGCCAGCCGTCGGTGTGGGCGGCGCCGCTGACGATCAGCTGCGCTGCGTCCGGCAGCCGCTCCCGCACGCGGTGCGCGAGCGCCAGCGTCCGCCGGAGGTGCCCGAGGCCGTACGAGTCGTGGCTGTAGTAGAGGACGCGCGTGCCCGCCTCGGCCTCGGCGATGGGCGGAGCCAGCATCAGCGACGGCTCCGGTGCGACGTCTCGCTCATGGCGACGACGATGCCGCCGCGCGCGTCCCGGACGCAACGAGGCCTTGGTCCTAGGACGACCGGGCCCCGGTCGCGGCTCAGACGTCGAGGAAGACCGTCTCGTCGTCGCCCTGGAAGCGGACGTCGAAGCGGTAGGTCCCGGGCGAGACGGGCGCGGCGATCAGCGTCGCGGCCCGCTCGGGCGGGAGCGCGGCGAGCAGCGGGTCGGTCGCGTTCGCCTCGGCCTCGTCGCCCAGGTAGATCCGCGTGAACGACGGGAGCAGCATCCCGCGGGCCTGGACGACCAGGGAGAGGTGGGGCGCCTGCAGGCCGCCGTCCGGGTGCGGCACGCGACCGGGCGCGATCGTCTCGAACGCGTACAGGCCGGTCCGGAAGTCGGTCGAGCAGCGCCCGTAGCCGAGGAAGCCCTCGTCCAGCGGCAGCTCCTCGCGGTCGTCCAGCGGGTGCCGGTAGCGGCCGGCGGCATTGGCCTGCCACAGCTCGAGCAGCGCGTCCTCGACGGGCCGGCGGTCGCCGTCCAGCACCTGGCCCTCGATCCGGATCCGCCGCCCGGGGACGTCCGGGCCGGCGAGGACGCGCTCGCCGGGCGCGGCGAGCCCGAGGTGGAAGTACGGCCCGACCGTCTGCGAGGGCGTCTCGCCGGGGCGGCGCATCAGGCACCGTCCTCGAACGGCGTCGCCGCGGGCCCGCGCAGGACGATGTCGAAGCGGTAGCCGAGCGCGAACGCGGCCTCCGTGACCTCGTGGTCGTAGCGCGCGAGCAGGCGCTCGCGCGCGTGCTCCGGCACGGCCAGGAAGATCGGGTCGAGCTCGAGCAGCGGGTCGCTCTCGAAGTACATCTGGGTGACCAGGCGCGAGCCGAGGCCCGGGCCGAGCAGCGAGAGGTGGACGTGCGGCGGCCGCCACGCGTTCGGGTGGTTCCCCCACGGGTACGCGCCCGGCCGCACGGTGAGGAAGCGGTACACGCCGTCGCCGTCGGTCCTGCAGCGCCCGGCCCCGAGGAAGTTCGGGTCGAGCGGGGCCGGGAAGTCGACCTCGCGCCAGTGGGCGTAGCGCCCGCTCGCGTTCGCCTGCCAGATCTCCAGCAGCGTCCCCGGCAGCGGCCGCCCGTGCTCGTCGAGCACCCGGCCGGTGACGATCGTCCGCGACCCGATCGCCTCGCCGCCCGTGCCGGCGTTCGTCGTCAGGTCGGCGTCCTCCGGGGTCGCGTCCGACCAGGCCGGCCCGGGGCCCGTCAGCTCGCTCAGCGTCCGGACGATCGCGACCATGTCCTTCACGCGCGCCCGCTTCACCGTCGAGCGGTACTCGTCGTACCGGAACGGCGGGTGGTCGTCGTAGGCCTTCGGCCCCCAGTGCGACCGCACGCCGCTCATCCGGCCCGCCCGCGCCGGACGGAGCGCGCCCCGTCCGACACCGTTGGCGTCATGCTCGTCACCTCCGCGCGAGCGTAGCGCGAGCTGCCGTGCCTCGCCGGGGATCCGCGTGAGGCGGCGGCGAGCGGGGTACCGGGAGTGGATGGACGCGGACGAGCGACCGCCGGGGGTGCTGCTGCGCGGCCTGCGCAAGGCCTACCCGTCCCCGGCGGGGCCGATCGAGGCCGTTCGCGACCTCGACCTGGCGATAGAGATCGGCGAGACCGTTGCGCTGCTCGGTCCGAACGGGGCCGGCAAGTCGACGACGCTCGACCTGCTGCTCGGCCTCCAGCAGCCCGATGCGGGGACGGCCCGGGTGCTCGCGCTCGAGCCGCGCGTCGCCGTCGCAGCCGGCCGCGTGGGCGCCATGCTCCAGACCGGCGGCCTGCTGCGCGACCTCACGGTCGCCGAGCTGCTCGCGATGATCGCGTCGCTCTACCCCGCGCCGCGCGCGGTCGGGGAGACGCTGGCGCTGACCGGCCTCGAGGATCTGGCGCACCGGCGCACGCAGAAGCTGAGCGGCGGGCAGGCGCAGCGCGTTCGCCTCGCCGTCGCGCTGGTCGGCGACCCCGAGCTGCTCGTCCTCGACGAGCCCACCGTCGGGATGGACGTCGAGGCGCGGCGGGAGTTCTGGGCGACGGTGCGCGCCCTCGCCGCGGCCGGACGGACGATCCTGTTCGCGACCCACTACCTGCAGGAGGCCGACGCCTTCGCGGACCGGGTCGTCCTGCTCGCGCACGGCCGCGTGGTCGCAGACGGGTCACCGTCCGAGGTGAAGTCGCGGGTCGGCCTGCGGACGATCAGGGCGACGCTTCCCGGCGTGCCGGGCGTGCGGCTCGAGGCGCTGGCCGGTGTCACCCGGGCCGAGCGCCGCGGCGACACGATCGAGCTGTCGTGCACCGACTCGGACGCCGCGATCCGTGCGCTGCTCGCCGAGCTGCCGGCGGCGCGCGACATCGAGATCACGGGAGCGGTGCTCGAGGAGGCGTTCCTGCACCTGACGAGCGAGGACGCGCCGGAGCGGGTTGCATGAGCCGCGCCGGCTACGTCCGCTACGAGCTGCTGCGCACGGTCCGCAACCGGCGCCTGCTCGCGTTCTCGCTCGGCTTCCCGCTCGTGCTCTACTTCGCGATCGCCGCACCGAACCGGGGCGTGGGCGACCTCGGCGGCAGCGGCATCAGCGCGCCCGTCTACTTCATGGCCGGGCTGGCCACCTTCGGGGCCATGAACGCCGTGCTCGGAGCGGGCGGGCGGATCGCCGCCGAGCGCTCTCTCGGCTGGAACCGGCTGCTGCGCCTGACCCCGCTCGACGCGCGGACGTACTTCCAGGCGAAGCTCGTGACCGCGTACGCACTCGCGCTCGTCACGATCGGGCTGCTCTACGTCGCCGGTGCGGCGCTCGGGGTGCGACTCGGAGCGGGGAGCTGGGTCGCCATGACGGGGTTGATGCTCGTCGGGCTGATCCCGTTCGCCGGGCTCGCCGTGCTCATCGGCCACCTCGTCGGGAGCGATGCGGTCGGGCCGGCGATCGGCGGGACGACGGCCCTGCTCGCGTTCCTCGGCGGCGTGTGGTTCCCGATCACGGGTGGCGTGCTGCACGCGATCGCCGAGGCTCTGCCGTCCTACTGGCTGGTGCAGGCGAGCCGGGTCGGCACCGGCGGCGACGGCTGGAGCGCGACCGGCTGGATCGTCGTCGCAGCCTGGAGCGTCGGCACGGCGCTCGCGGCCGGCGCCGCCTACCGGCGGGACACGGCACGCGAGCACGCCTGACCTCCGCCGCTGCAGATCGAGTAGCGTCGCCCCGTGACCGACGCTCGGGCGGTGCGGCTGGGCCGGATCGCCGCGCTCGTGCGGCGCGAGCTGCCGCGATCGCCCTGGGCGGGGACGCCGCCGCCGGGCCACTGGGGCAGGACGAACGCGGCGTGGGTACGCGTCACGCGACGGCCACGCGCCCGGTGGGACGTGGTCGGGCAGCTGCGCTTCCGCGTCGCGGGCGGACCGCCCCTGCTCGACGACGGAGCCATCGCGCGGCTCGGCCGACGGCTCGCGCGCGAGCGGATCTCGTACCCGTTCGTCTCCCTCGGCCCGTTCCGGCTGGACGGCTCCTCGCCGGAGCGCTCGTTCCTCCGCGGCCCCGGCATCTTCGACGTCCTGCGGGAGCACCACCTGGGCGGGACGCCGCCCTGGATCGGCGGCATCCAGGGGCGGCAGCTCCGGCTCGACGACGCCGACTGGGTGGAGCGCGCCGTCGACGACGCGGCCCGGCTCGTCGGCGCGGTCGACGCACCGGGCCTCCATCTCGACCTGGAGCGCATCGTCGGCGTCGGCGCCCCGATGGGCGACTACCCGGGGGCCGTGAACCGCTTCGTGGCGCGCCTGCGCGAGGCGCTCCCCGACGCGTTCCTGTCGATCGTCCTGCCGGCGACGGCGTCGGAGGTCCGGTCGTGGAAGGAGCCGCACCGCGTCGACCAGGTCGACGGGCTCGTGCCGCTCGTCGACCAGCTCGCGATCCTGTTCTACGACACGTCGCTCGCCGACCGCGCGTCGTTCGAGGCCGGCCTCGCAGAGCAGGTCGACCATCTCGCCCGCTGGCGGGCGCTCTCGCCGCGGACGCAGCTGCTCGTCGCGCTCGGGACGTTCGTCAACGAGCCGTCGCTCCGCGCCTACCGCGACCTCGGGGTCGAGGGCATCGAGGCGCACTTCGCCGCGCTGCACCGGGCCACGCTGCACCACGCGGAGCAGGTCGTCGACGGGAGCGCCGTCTACGCCGAGTGGACGACGAGCCGCGCCCGCTGGACGCGGCTCCGCCCGTTCCTCACCTGAAGGTGGCAGAATCGCGCCGTGGCCGAGCTGGTCGAGCGCGCGGTGGACATGTACAGCGAGGGCGTCCGCGTCGCCGGCGTCCTGACGGCGCCTGCGGGCGCACGCGGGCTGCCGGGCGTCGTCGTCTGCCACGGCTTCGCCTGCACGATGGCGATGGACCTGCCCGAGATCGCGGCGCGCATCGCACGCGCCGGCTACGCGACGCTGCGGATCGACTACCGCCACTTCGGCGAGAGCGCCGGCGAGCCGCGCAACCTGCTGCTCCCCGAGCGCCAGTCGCAGGACGTCCGGGCGGCGATCACCTTCCTGCAGGCCCAGCCCGAGGTGGCCCCGGAGCGGGTCGGCCTCTGGGGGACGAGCTTCGGCGGCGCCGTCGTGCTGCACGCCGCCGCGCACGACGAGCGCGCCCGGGCCGTCGTCGCGAGCGTCCCGGTGACGAACGGCGGCCGCTGGCTGCGCTCGGTCAACACCGACGAGAGCTGGGAGCGCGTGCTCGCCGAGGTCGCGGCCGACCGGACGCGCCGCGCGCTCGAGGGCGTGTCGACGGTCGTGCCCATCTCCGCCTTCCGGCCCGCCACCCCGACGCCCGCCGCGGCGGCGTTCCACGCGCGCCACGCGGCGATCGCGCCGAGGCGCGAGGTGCCCTGGTGGACGGTCGAGGCGCTGCTCGGGTTCGCCCCGGACGAGCTCGCGGGCCGGATCGCGCCGCGCGCGCTCCTGCTGATCGCCGCCGAGGGCGACGTCGTCGTGCCGATCGAGCAGGCAGAGAGCGCGTTCGCGCACGCGGGCGAGCCGAAGCGGCTCGTGCGCCTCCCGGCCGGGGTCGACCACTTCGACGTCTACGAGGACCCGGCCCTCGCCACGGTCGTCGACGAGACGCTCGCCTGGCTCGCAGCGCACCTGTGAGGACGGCGCTCGTCACGGGGGCGGCGAGCGGCATCGGCGCGGCGACGGCCCGGCTGCTCGCGGGCGGCGGCTGGCGGGTGATCGCCGCCGACGTGCGGGCCCGGGCGCTCGTCGCGCTCGCCGAGGAGGTCGGCGTGGAGGCCGTCGAGCTCGACGTCGCGGACGAGGCGAGCGTCCGCGACGCGTTCGGCCGGGTCGCGTCGCTGACGCCGTCCCTCGACGCGCTCGTGTGCAGCGCCGGGATCGTCGCCGTGTCGCGCTTCGAGGCGTCGAGCCAGGCGGAGTGGGAGCGCGTCCTGCGCGTCAACGTCGTCGGCTCGTACCTCTGCCTGCAGGCCGCCCTGCCGCTCCTGCGCGCCGCGGCGCCGCCCGCGCGCGTCGTCAACCTCGCCTCGACGGCGGGCAAGGTCGGGGCGCCGAGCTTCGCCGCCTACGCCGCCTCGAAGGCGGCCGTGATCAGCCTGACGCGGTCGGCGGCGGTCGCGCTCGCCCCCGACGTGCTCGTCAACTGCGTCTGCCCCGGGCCGGTCGAAACGCCGATGTGGTCGGACGCCATCGACCCGGCGATGGCAGAGCTCGGCGTGCCGGACGCGCTCGCGGCCCGCGCGGCGGAGATCCCGCTCGGCCGCGCCGGCCGTCCGGACGAGGTCGCGCGCGTGATCGAGTTCCTGCTCGGCGACGGCGGTGCGTACATCGTCGGCGAGGACCTGAACGTGAACGGCGGGGTCGTCCTGCACTGAGCTCCCGCGCGCCGGCCCTGACCGGCCCGGAGGCGAGCAGGCCGGCCGTCATCCCGCCTGGGTTCGACGGGCCACCGTCGATTCTGGCCATGCGCGTCGCGGCCCGATCCATTCCGGCCATGTCCGTCGCGGCCGCGTCGATCCGGGCCGCGCGTCCGGCACGGTCACGTCCATCCCGGCCATGCCCGTCGCGGCCACGTCCACCAGGGCCATGTCCCCGCCGGACACGTCCCACCGCCGCACTCCCGCCCTTGGGTGGGGGGTCCACGTGCCGCCGGCAACGAGCCTAGCGTCGAATCCCGCACGCGTCCGTCACGGAAGCGTGCCGACTCCGCGACGATCGCTCCACACCCGCCGCGCGGGGCCACGGCGCGCGAACGCCCCGGGCGCGGGCGCCCGGGTTGCCACGGCGTCGCGCCGGGCGCGAGTACGCTGGCAGCGTGGCCAGCTTCGTGTGGCTGATCGTCTGGCTGATCCGGGGACGCCGGACCTCGAGTGGTTCGGGACGTGGAACGACTGGGCCGTCGCCCTCCTCGCCTGCGCGGTCTTCGACGTCTTCAGCGGACGCGAGGCGGGCCGCCGGGGTCGCGGCACCCGCAGCGAGGCCTGAGCCCCGTGGTTTGCGCCGGCCCGGAGCCGGGCACCGTCAGCCGATGGCGGACCTCGATCGCGATCTCGCGTACGCGTTCGCCGCCGTAGGGGGCGGGCGCGGCCTCGTCACGTCGGTCGCGGTCGACCTCGACCCGTCGACCACGCCGACCCGGGCGCAGCTCGACTCGCGCATCACCTCCCTGACGGACGGGCTGGAGCGACGGGTCGAGGCGCTGGCCCCGGCGCTCGACCACGCGACCGCGCGCGGGCTGCGCGAGGACGCGCGCGCGATCCGCGACCGGCTCGAGCACGGGATCGACCGCTCGCGGCTGCGGGGGCTCTCGCTCGCCGTGTGCGGGACCGACGGCGTCTGGCTCGAGGCCGGCCTGCGCCGGCCGGTCAGGGACGAGACGCACGTCGGCCGAACGGCCCGGCTGGCGCCGCTCCTGCCGACGCTCGCACGCGATCGCACCCTCGTCGTCGCCGCCGCGAGCCGCGACCGCGGCGACGTCTGGCGCTGGCGGCACGGCCGGCTCGAGCCGGTCGTGGACGCGGGTCGGGACGGCCAGGGGCGCCACGACCAGGGCGGCTGGTCGCAGGCGCGCTACCAGCGCACCATCGACCGCGACGCGCACCTGCACCTGCGCGACCTCGTGGACGCGATCGCCCGCGCACTGGCTCCCGGCTCGGAGCAGCTGCTCGTCCTCGCGTGCGCCGAGGATCAGCGGAGCGAGCTGCTCGGGCTGCTGCCCAGCCACCTCGAGGAGGCCCTGATCGGCTGGGCGACCGTCGAGGCGCACGCGGGCGCTGCGGCGCTCGCCGAGGAGGGCGAGCGGCTGCTCGAGCAGCGGCTCGCCCGCGAGGGCGCCGCGCTCGTCGATGAGCTGACCGGCGAGCTGGGACGGGCCGGCCGTGCCGTGGCCGCGTGGGCACCGACGCTGGCGGCCGCCTGGGCCGGGCAGGTCGGGACGCTCCTCGTCGACGGGCGGACGGCAGACGCGTGGGCCTGTCCCGCCTGCGGGCAGGCGAGCGCGGGCCCCGGCCGGTGCGCCCGGGACGGACGAGAGCTCGAGCACGAGCCGGGCGGCGGCCTGGACGCGGCGCTCCGCGGCACGCTGCTGCACGGCGGCGAGACGCGCCTCGTCGAGGAGCACGGCCTGGCGCGCTGGGACGGGGTCGGCGCGCTCCTGCGCTTCGACGTGCGTCCGCCGGAGACGCGCCCGCCGACCGCGGGGGCCCGGACGTGAACCGGTTCCTGCGCCGGCTCGCCCGCTTCGGCACGTCCCGCGGTCGCCGGCTCGAGGACGCCGCGATCGAGCAGCAGGAGCGCGCGCTCGCCGACCCGCGAACGCCGCAGGACGTGACCAGCGTGCGCGCCAAGAGCAGCGGTCACGGCAAGAAGACGGCCGACAAGTGGAACCAGTGAGGGAGCGCGCCGGGCCCCACGCGCTCAGTCCTCGAGCATCCGCTCGTGCCCGTGCGGGCAGCAGCCGCGGATGCAGTCGAGGAAGCCCTCGTCGTCGAAGACCGGCCAGTGCGACCAGTGCGCGCCGCAGTACGAGGCGGCGCACCCGGGGCACCACCAGGGCACGAGCTCGAGGTCGAGCGCGAACAGCGCGGCCGCGTCGTCGAGCGCGGCGGCGACGCCCGGCCCGCCGCGCATGCTCAGGCCGCTCGTGAACGCGTCCCGCTCGAGGCGCCCGTCGTCGTACAGGACGATCGACCCGGCGTCCGCACCGCACACGGCGCCCTGCCACGTGCGCCGCTCGCGCGCGGGACGGATGCCGCCCGGACGGCCGGAGGTCTCGTCGCGGCTCACCCGCCGCTCCAAGATCGGCCGGCGCCCCCCCCCCCGGCCGCGGAGCCGCACCCGGGCCGGTCGGCTCGACGTCGCCGCGGGCGATGGAGGCGCGAAGGACCGGCGGGGCCCGCTCCGTCCCGAGCCCAGGTCTCCCGTGCCAGCTGGCCGGACGACCGTGCTCGCTCTCGACGACTCCGATCGTGCGCGCCCGCATCCACCCGATCCTGCCCGATCCCGGCCGATGCCGGCGTCGCCTGCGCCGGCCCCCATGCCGATCGCCCCGCGGGAGCGCCGTCTGGCCGGGACGCCGCGACGGACCCGCGGTGCTGCCGGCCCGGCGGCGGCCTGCCCCACCCGCGCCGGTCCTAGGACCGATGTCCCATTGCAGGCCGGACCGCGAGCGTCGTACGCTGGCCGTACCTGGGAGGGGACGTCCGCGCACGCCGCAGCCGCGGGCGTCGATCCAGGTTCGGCCTCCGTCGGCTCTTCTCTGGCGGGCGGGCTGCGCCCCGCCGCACGGCGCGGTCGCCCGCCAGACGGAGGCCACCAGCCCGAGGGGCTGTCCGGAACGCCTCGCAGGCCCGCCGCGACGCGGCGGGAAGCGGCGGGGCGATCCCCTTCCGGACAGCCCTAGAGGATCGCCACCGGGTTCACGAGCGCCGCGGTGCCGTCGACGACCTTGAGCGGCGCGGCGCAGAAGAGGAACGACCAGCGCCCGGACTCCGCGCAGGCGTCGGCGAGGTCGTCGAGCCAGAGGATCTCGGCGAACAGCACCCCGAGGTTGCGCATCAGCGCGGCGTGGAGCGGCGCGACGTAGCCCGTGCGCTCCCAGTCCGTGTACTCGTTCGAGATCGTGTCCGTGCCGAAGAACGGCAGCTCGAGCTCCTGGTACCAGCGCACGAGCTCGGGCGTGTAGGCGAGCCCGGTCTCACGGAACGGCGGGGCGAGGTAGGCCTCCGGCCCGAGCGCGTAGAACTGGCCGAGCGCCCCCGTGCGGACGAGCGTGACGTCGTGCGGCCGCAGGTCGAGGCCCTGCCGCTCGACGGCGCCGAGCAGGTCGTCGAGCGTGAACGGCTCGCCCCGGTCGAGGTGCGGCTTGCCGCGGAAGCGCGCCACGTCGAGCAGGACGCCCCGGCCGACGATCCCGTGCTCGGCGATCGGCAGGACGCTCGCCTTCTGCATCCGGCCGACCGTCACCTCGGCGGGGTAGCCGTTCCAGCAGCGGCCGTCGTACCACGCGTGCCCGAGCGCGTCGACGTGCGTGCCCGCGTGCGTGCCGAGCGCGATCACGTCGTCCGCCCACTCGAACCCGCCAGGGAGCGTCTGCATCTCGCCGGAGCGGAAGTGGTGGTAGTCGACGCACGTCGTGCGGCTCGGCGCGTCGCGGCCGAGCCCGGGGAAGGCCGGGTCGCCGCCCGGGTGCGCGATCGGCGCGCCGAGGGTGAGAACGCGCCCCTCACGGATCTCCGCGGCGCCGCGCAGGACCTCGGCGGGCCCGAGGTGGTTCAGGCAGCCGAGCTCGTCGTCGGGCCCCACCGGCCCCAGTTGCTCGGAGCGCCCTGCAGCAGCTCGCCGAGGGTCTGCGTCACGTCGCTTCCTCCTTCCACGTGTCCAGCCGGGCCGGCCACCTGGTCGCTCCGCCGGCGACCCCGGGGCGCGTCCAGGGGGGCGTCGGCGCCCGCGCGAGGCCGTCGGCCGGTCGGGCCGCGGGGCCGGCGGCGAGACGCTCCCCGACCCGCCAGCTGGTGTAGCTCGCGGCCCCGAGCGGCCCGCTCGGCGATCACGGGAGGAGGCCACATGAGCGATCTCGCCGCCATCGAGCGACGGCTCGAGCGCCTGGAGGAGGTCGAGCGCCGCCTTCAGCGGCTGGAGGACATCGAGGCGATCCGCAACCTCAAGGAGCGCTACGCGACCCTGTGCGACCAGGACTTCGACCCGGACGGGATCGCCGAGCTACACGGAGGACTGCATCTTCCGAGTCGAACGGCCTGGGCAACCACTACGGGCGCGAGGCGATCCGGAAGCTCATGCAGACCGTGACGAGCGAGATCCTCTGGGCGCAGCACTTCATGATCTCGCCGCGGATCGAGGTCGCCGACGACGGGCAGACCGCGACGGGCACGTGGTTCCTGCTCGACCTGCTGACGATGACCGGGCTGGAGGAGGGCGCACCGCCGGACGCCGTGCTCGTCACCGCGAACTACACCGACCGGTACGCGAAGGTCGACGGCGAGTGGAAGTTCGCGCACGTCGTCGCGGACATCAAGATGATCACGAACCTCGACCAGGGCTGGTGCGCCAGCCGCGCCGGGGCGAGTTCAAGGTCTCGGAGGCGTGAGGGCGGCCAACGCGCGCGGGAGCGGCGGGGCACGGTGAGCCACGCGCTGGGAGTCGACGTCGGAGGGACGTTCACCGACGTCGTCGCGCTCGACGAGACGGGCCGGGTGACGACCGCCAAGGCGCCCTCCACGCCGCAGGACCAGTCCGTCGGCGTGCTCGACGCCCTGGGCCTCGTCGCGGCGAGGCTCGGGCTCGACCGCCGGGCGCTGCTCGAGGACGCCGGCTACGTCGTCCACGGGACGACCGTGCCGACGAACGCGATGCTCGAGCTCGACGGCGCCCACACCGGCGTGATCACCACGCGCGGCTTCCGCGACGTCCTCGACGTGCGCCGCGGCTTCAAGGAGGCGGACTTCGACATCCGCCTGCCGGCGCCGCGGGCGATCGCCCGGCGCCGCGACCGGATCGGGGTCACCGAGCGCGTCGACTCCGCCGGCCGCGTGCTCGTCCCGCTCGCCGAGGACGAGGTCGAGGCGGCGACGCGGCAGCTCGTCGCGCAGGGCGTGACGAGCATCGCGGTCTGCTACCTGTTCTCGTTCCTCCACCCCGGGCACGAGCTGCGCACGCGCGAGCTGATCCACCGGGTCGCGCCGCACCTGCACGTCTCGCTCTCGCACGAGGTGCTCCCGCGCGTGCGGGAGTTCGAGCGGCTGAGCGCGACCGTCGTCGACGCCTACGTCACCCCGCGCCTCGAGCACTACCTGGGCCACCTGTCCCGGCAGCTCGCGGCCTGCGGCTTCGGCGGCGAGCTGTTCATCATGTCCGCGAACGGCGGGATGCTCCCGGTCGAGCGGGCCGCGCGCTCGGGCGCGCAGCTCGTCCTCTCGGGGCCGGCGGGCGGCGTCGCGGCCGGGGCGCGGATCGCGGCCGGGACGAACGCGATCACGGCCGACATGGGCGGCACGAGCTTCGACGTCTGCCTGATCGACGGCGGCCGGCCGATCGTCTCGACCGACGGCTGGATGAGCCGATACCGGATCGCCGTCCCGACGCTCGACATGAAGGCGATCGGCGCGGGGGGCGGCTCGCTCGCCCGGGTCGACGCGGGCGGCCGGCTCCACGTCGGCCCCGAGAGCGCGGGCTCCTCGCCCGGCCCGGCCTGCTTCGGGCGCGGCGGGACGCGCCCCACCGTGACCGACGCGAACCTCGTCCTCGGCCTGCTCGGCGATTCGTCGTTCCTCGGCGGGACGATGGCGCTCGACCGGGCCGCGGCCGCGCGCGCGATCGACGAGCACGTGGGCCGGCCGCTCGGCCTGTCCACGCTCGACGCGGCCGCCGGGATCTTCCGGATCGTGAACAACGCGATGGCGAACGGGATCCGCGAGGTCTCGATCTCGCGCGGCCACGATCCCCGCGACTTCGCCCTGATCGCGTTCGGCGGCGCGTGCGGGATCCACGCGTCGCGCCTCGCGCGTGAGCTGGGGATCCGCCGGGTCGTCGTGCCGCGCGCCGCGTCGGTGCTCTGCGCGCTCGGCGACGTGCTCTCCGACGTGCTGGTGACGCGAACGCGCGGCTGGTACGCGCGCGCCTCGTCCGCCGACCCGGCCGAGGTGCAGGCGGTGCTCCGCGCGGCGGCGCAGGACGCGCTCGCGGAGGCGGGCTCGACGCTCGAGTCCGCGGTCGACGTCCAGCTCGAGGCGTTCTTCGAGCTGCACTACGTCGCGCAGACGCACGAGCTGGTCGCTCCGGCGGCGATCCGGGCGCGGCCGCGAGACCCCGAGCTGCTCGACTTCGACGCCGACTGCCTGGCCCGGACGATCGCCGGCTTCCACGAGCTGCACGAGCGGCTCTACACGTTCGCCAAGCCCGAGTCGGACGTCGAGCTGCTCGGCGTCCGCGTCGACGTGCGCGTCGTGCGCGCGAAGCCCGAGCCGACGCCGGCGCCGCCGATGGAGCGCGAGAGCGGGCCGCGGCCCGCGGCGACGCGCCCCGTCTACCTCGAGGAGCAGGGCGGCGCGGTCGACGTCCCGACGTACCGCGGCGCCGATCTCCGGCCGGGCGACGAGCTGTATGGTCCGCTCGTGGTCGAGGAGCCCGACACCACGATCGTCGCCTACCCCGGCGACGCGGTGCGGGTGCTGCCCGACGACGCCTACGAGCTGCGCGTGGGGACGCGCGCGTGACGGTGCAGGCGGCCCCGCCCGCGCCGGCCGGCGGAGCGCTCCGCTCGACCGTCGCCGCGCTCGTCCGACCTCGGGTCGGCCAACGTCGTCGACCGCGCGCGTGCCGCGGCGGCGCTCCTCGACGAGCAGGGCCGGGTCGTGGCGGCGACCGCCGCCGCGCCGATCGCGAACCTCCAGGCCGTGGCCGGCCGCGCCGCCGCGTTCCCGGGCGGGCTCGCGCCCGGCGACGCGCTGCTCACCAACGACCCCTACGCGGGCGGGACGCGCGTGTCCGACCTGATCGTCCTGGCGCCGCGCGCCGGCGGCGGCTGGGCGGCGGCCTGCGCGCCCACCTTCGACGTGGGCGGGACACGGCTCGGGAACGACGTGCCCGAGGCGCTCGACCTCTTCGCCGAGGGCGTCCGCCTGACGCCCGTCCGGCTCGCCCGGGCCGGCTCGCCCGACCCGGACGTGCTGCGCGTCCTGCGTCTGAACAGCCGCACGCCGGCGCTGATCGAGGTCGACGCGGTCGCGTTGCTGGACGCTGCGCTCCGCCTGGCCGATCGCGCCGACGGCCTCGACCTCCGGCTCGGCGACGGACGCGCCGCGGTCCAGCGCGCGCTGGCCGGCCGGGCCCGCGAGGCGACGGTCGGCAACGTCGTCCTGCGCCTCGCCGGGACGACCTTCGACCTGCGCCGCTCGTCCGCGCAGCGCCCCTCGCACGCGAACGCGACGCGGGAGACGACGTGCTCGGCGGTCGCCCGGGCGCTCGCCGACCGGCTCGGCTGCGCGCTCGACCACGCCGTCCTCGCCGGGCTGACGGTGCTCACCGTCCCGGGCAGCGTCGTCCACTGCACCCAGCCGGCGGCGACGGGCGGGCCCGTGCCGGACCAGGTGCGCGCGGCCGTGGAAGCCTGCCTCGGATGAGCGGCGGGCCGTTCGACCCGATCACGATGCAGGTCGTGCGCGACTCCTTCGAGCACATGTCGGAGGAGATGAGCGACGTCGTCGAGCGCTCCGCCGTGCACCCGCTCTTCCAGGAGGTGCACGACTACTCGACCGGCGTCTTCTACTGGGACGGCAGCGAGGTCAGCCTGATCGCGCGCGCGAGCGCGATCCCCGCGCACATCTTCGCCTCGGTCACGTCCGTGCAGCGCATCTTCGAGGTCTTCGGCGACGACGTCCACGACGGCGACGTCTTCCTCGTCAACGACCCGTACGAGGGCGGCAGCCACACGGCCGACTGGACGATGATGCGCCCGCTGCCGCTGACGGACGGGACGATGATCATCCCGTCGATCCGGGCCCACATGTCGGACTTCGGCGGCTCCTACCCCGGCGGCTACAGCCCCGAGCTCCGCGACACCTGGCAGGAGGGCTTCCGCATCCCGCCGATCCGCCTGTTCGAGCGCGGCGCCGTGCGCCATGACCTGTGGGACCTCGTCACGGGCAACTCGCGGCTGGAGAAGGTCCTCCGCGGCGACCTGATGGCGCTCGTCGGCGGCTGCAACGTCGGCGCGCGCCGGACGCAGGCGCTGATCGAGAAGTACGGCGCGGAGACGGTCAGGGCCGGCGTCGAGCACGCGCTCGACTACGCGAACGCCCGCTTCCGGGAGATGGTCCGCTCCTGGCCCGACGGCTCCTACCGCGGCGAGTGCGTGCTCGACCACGACTTCGCCGGCACGCGCGACGTGACGGTGCGCGTGACCGTGACGGTCGCGGACGACCGCCTGATCGTCGACTTCGAGGGCTCGGACCCGCAGACGGCCGGCTTCGTCAACAGCGTCCTGCCCAACACCTCCTCGCACGTCCTGACCGCGATCTACGCGACCTTCGACGACGACATCCCCGTCAACTCGGGCGTCTTCCGCCAGGTCGAGATCCGCGCGCCCGAGGGGAGCGTCGTCAACCCGCTGCCGCCGGCGCCGGTGATGCTCTCGACCGTCGTGATCGGCGGCCACGTGGGCGAGGCGACGATGCGGGCGCTCGAGCAGTTCGTCCCCGAGCGCGTCGGGAACGTCGGCATCCACTTCAACGTCCTGAGCGTGTACGGCCACGACGCCCGCTACGGCGGCGACTTCTACTTCATGCTCGAGTACGGCGCCTCGCTCGCGGCCGACGGCGGCGCCTACGGCAAGGACGGCTGGGGCGCCTGGTCGGCCCCGGTCGCGAAGCACACCTTCGCGAACTGCGAGACGCAGGAGCTCCAGTTCCCGATCCTCTACGAGCAGTACGAGTACCTCGACGACTCGTGCGGGGCCGGCCGCTGGCGGGGCTCGGGCGCGTTCGCCATGCGCTGCCGCGTCACCGGCGAGCACCCGGCCTTCACGAACGTCTCGGTCGTCTGCAACGAGCACCCGCTGCCCGGCTACGCGGGCGGCCTGCCGGGCGCGCCGAGCCACGTCGTCATGCGCCCGGGCACGCCCGACGAGCTGGTCGTGACGGACGCCCTCGCGCTGCTCGAGCTGCAGCCGGGCGAGCGCGTCGCGAGCGTCAAGGGCGGCGGCGGCGGCTGGGGGCCGCCGCACGAGCGCGACCCGGAGGCCGTGCTCGACGACGTCCTGGACGGCTGGGTCTCCCGGGAGCGGGCGCACGACGTCTACGCGGTCGCGCTCGTGGACGGGCCCGGCGGCCCGGCGCTCGACCGCGAGGCGACCGAGCGGCTGCGCGCGGCGCGACGGGCCTAGCGCCGTGTCGACGGGCGCGCTCTCGCGGGCCGCGGCGGAGGCATGGCGCGCGAGCTTCCTCGCCGAGCTGCCCCGCCGGGTGGCGGCGAGCCTGCTCGACGCGGCCGCCGAGGTCGACGTCGCGGCCGGGAGCGTCGTCTACCGGGGCACGCTGCCGGGCGAGGCGGCGCCGCTCGTGCTCGTCGTCGAGGGCCTGCTGCGCGTGTTCGTCAGCTCGCCCCAGGGCCGCCAGGCGACGATCCGCTACGCGACCCCCGGCGACGTGCTCGGGCTGCCGGCGGTCGTCGCCGGCGGCGGCCCGACGGGCGTCCAGGCGGTCACCGAGTGCCGGCTCGTGCGGCTGCCGGCCGACCGACTGCGCGCCCTCGCCGAGGAGGACGCCGCGACGAGCTGGGCCGTCGCCCGCGAGCTCGCCGACCGCGTCTTCGAGAACGCGAGCCTGCTCAGCGCGAACGTCTTCCTGACCGTCCGCCAGCGGGTCGCGAGGCACCTGCTCGACCTGGCCGAGCGCGAGGGCGAGCGCCTCGTCGTCCACGCGAGCCACCAGGACGTGGCGGACGCGATCGGCTCGGTGCGGGAGGTCGTCTCGCGCGTCCTCTCGCAGCTCCGCCGCGAGGGCCTCGTCGACCGCGAGGGCGCCACCCTCGTCCTGCGCGACCCGGCCGCGCTGCACGACGCCTCGCGCCCGGGCTGACCGCCTGCGACGAAAGTCACTGCGCGGCCCGCGCGTCGCCCGTATCGTCGGCCGACCGATGGCTGCCGCCGACGACGTCCCGCTCCGCCCGGTCGGCGGGATCGAGCTCGAGCTCCGCGAGCTCGGCGCGGGCCGACCGCTCCTCTTCCTCCACCCGGAGACCGGCCTCCACGGCCACGGGCCGGTGCTCGACCTGCTCGCCGGGCACCGCCGCGTGCTCGTGCCGTCGCACCCGGGCTTCGGACGCTCGTCGCTGCCCGACTGGGTCGACGAGGTCGACGACGTGGTCTACGCGTACCTCGACCTGCTCGACGAGCTCGACCTGACCGACGTCGCGCTCGTCGGCTGCTCGCTCGGCGGCTGGATCGCGTGCGAGCTCGCGCTCCGCTCGCCGCGGATCGGCGCGCTCGCGCTCGTCGGCTCGCTCGGCATCCGCGTCGGGGGCCCGGAGGACCGGGACATCCACGACGTCTTCGCCAGCTCGCCGGCCGAGCTCGCCCGCCTCGCGTTCCACGACGAGGCCGAGGGCGCGCGCTTCTTCGACTACCCGAGCCGGACGGACGAGGAGCTCGCGATCACCGCGCGCGACCAGGAGGCGGCCGTCCTCTACGGCTGGGAGCCGTACTTCTGCGACCCGAAGCTCCGCCGTCGGCTGCGCCGCGTCGCGGCGCCGACGCTCGTCCTCTGGGGCGCCTCCGACGGGATCGCGTCGCCGGACTACGGCCGCGCGCTCGCGGCCGCGATCCCCGGCGCGCGCTTCGAGCTGGTCGAGCGCGCCGGCCACTTCCCGCAGCTCGAACGGCCCGACGCCGTCGCGACCGCCGTCCTCTCCTTCCTGGAGGCGTGATGCAGGCCTGGCACTTCAGCGAGACCGCCTACCCGTACCTGCCCGACGAGTCGACGTACGAGTCCGTCCGGGTGACGCTCCCGAACGGCCTGATCGACCCGGCGAAGGCGGCCGACCTGTGGCACCGCTACCTCGACGAGTGGGCGTACGCCGACGAGCTGGGGCTCGGGATCATGCTGAACGAGCACCACTCGACGGCGACGTGCATGGACCCCTGCGCGCCGCTGATCGCGGCCGTCCTCGCGCGCGAGACGAGGCGCTCGGACATCCTCCTGCTCGGCAACCCGATCGCGAACCGGCGCGACCCGGTGCGCGTGGCCGAGGAGATGGCCCTCGTCGACCTGCTCTCGCGCGGCCGCCTGATCTGCGGGCTCGTGCGCGGCGTGCCCTACGAGATCTCGGCGACGAACTCGATGCCGCTGCGGATGTCGGAGCGCTTCTGGGAGGCACACGACCTGATCCTGAAGGCGTGGACGACGCACGACGGGCCGTTCAGCTGGCAGGGGCGCTACTTCGAGCACCGCCAGGTGAACATCTGGCCGCGGCCGTACACGCAGCCGCACCCGCGCGTGTGGATCACCTCGCTGACGCCGAGCAGCGTCGCCCGCGTCGCCGACCACGGCTACACCGTGGCGACCTTCCTCGTCGGTCGGGACGGCGCGCGCAGGGTGTTCGACGCGTACCGCGCGCGGCGCACCGAGCTCGGGCTGCCGACGGACGACGGCCAGCTCGCGTACGCGGCGCTCGTCTACGTCGGCGACACCGACGAGGAGGGGCTCGCGGGCGCGCAGAAGCTGATGTGGTACATCCGCGCGAACAAGGTGCCGCCGCAGTTCAACAACCCGCCGGGCTACTCGCCGGCGGCCGCGCGGGTCGCCGCCTGGCGCGGCCAGCTCCCCGCCTCCGCCTTCGCGCACCGCACGTTCGAGGAGCTGATCGAGAACGGCGTCGTCTTCGCCGGCAACCCGGACACGGTGACTGCGGCCCTGCGCCGCTTCTACGGCGACGTCGGCGGCTTCGGCCACCTGATGATCATGGGGCAGGCCGGCCACCTCGAGCACGACGAGACGATCAAGAGCATGCGCCTGTACGCCGAGGAGGTCCATCCGCGGCTGCAGGACCTCGTCCCCGCCGTCGCCTAGGAGGCAACGCGGCGCGGGCCGAGGTCAACGCCGCGCCCGGCTGCCCCGGCCGGTCGAGACGTCGCGGTAGCGCGCGTCGACGAGGCAGTACACGCCGTAGGCGACGAGGCCCGCGGCGGTCAGCCCGAGCAGGTAGGGGCCGTAGGCCGCGCCGGCCAGCTCCTGGAGCACTCCGTCGAGCCCGATCGCCTCCGCCGGGTCGTACTGGATCGCCGCGCGGACGAGGAACACGCCGATCAGCGCGAAGACGACCGCCCGCGCGAGGTGGCCGACGACGCCGGCGAGGCTGCCCCAGCGGCGCGCCGTGCGGCTGCGGCCGCTCTCCCACTTCTCCTCGAACTTCCGGGCCAGGCCGCGGTAGGCGTTCCAGCCGGCGTAGCCGACGACGCACGCGCCGACGATCCCGACGAGCCACGGCCCGCCCGGCCAGCCGAGCACCTCGGCCGTCGCCCGCTGCTCCTGGCCGCCGCCCTCCCCGGACGACTCGCCCCGGCCGTCCACCAGGATGCGCACCGTCGAGTAGGTGAGCGCGGCGTAGATCGCGGCCCGCGCGAGGTGGCCCGCGCGCTTGCCCCACTCCTTCGCCGCCGCGTCGGCACCGTCGCCGTCCTCCCGCTCCACGACGGCCTGCACGACGCGCCACGCGGCGTAGCTGGCGAAGCCGACCGCGAGCAGGCCGAGCACCAGCCGCCCGGGCGTCCCGTCCGCGAGCGTCGCCAGTGCGCCCTCCCGGCTCGTCGCGTCGCCGCCCTCGCCCAGCGCGAGCTGGATCGCGAGCACCCCGACGAGGCCGTAGGAGACGCCCTTCGCGACGAGCCCGGCCCGCGCGAGCCACGCGTACCAGCCGCCGCCGTCCACGCCCCGCGGGCGCACCGCCCCGATGGCGCGCTGCGTGCGCCCCGGCCTCCCCAGCACGTCGAACGCCATCCTCGCCGGCACGAGCCTCCCTTCACCTCGCGTGCCCGACGGGAGTACCCGGTGCGGCGGGCGCGGAAACGGCGGACCCGCAGGCTCGGCACCGCCCGTCGACCACCTGGGCACGGTCCGGACGGGAGGCTCCTGCTAGCGTCGATCGCGTGCGTCACCTCCCGTGGGCCGGCTGCTGCAACGTGCGCGACCTCGGCGGCCTGCCGACCGAGGACGGGCGCACGACGAGGCCGCGCGTGGTCGTGCGCGCGGACGACATCTCGGCCCTCGACGCGCGGGGCTGGGACGCGCTCGCGACGTACGGCGTCCGCACCGCGATCGACCTGCGCTTCGTCGAGGAGGGCGCGCTCGACCCGCCCCACGCCGACCGGATCTCGGTCGTCCGCGTCTCGCTCTTCGGCCGCATCGACCGCGGCGCGGGGAAGCGGATCGACCGGCTCGCCTCGTCGTCGCCGGACCCGGCGCAGGCGCTCGAGGCGCTCTACGTCGACGCGCTCGAGGTGCACGCCGGACGGATCGCCCGCGCCGTGGACGAGCTGGCGCGGGCCCTCTCCGACGGCGCCGTGGTCGTCCACTGCGCGATCGGCAAGGACCGCACGGGGATCGTCGCCGCGCTGCTCCTGCGCCTGGCGGGCGTCTCCCCCGACGACGTCGCGGACGACTACGCGCTCTCCCACGAGCGGGTCGAGCAGCTCGTCGGCGAGTGGATCGCCGCCGGGCGCGACGAGGAGCAGCGCGCGGCCCGCGCCCGGCTCTGCGCCGCCCCGCGCGACGGGATGGTGGGGACGCTCGCCGTGCTGGAGGAGCGCTACGGCGGCGCGCGGCGCTACCTGCGCGACGCCGGCGTCGCCGCCCCCCGGCTCGACGAGCTACGCGGCCGGCTCGTGGGCTGACCCGCCGAGCGCCACGATCGCGACCCGCTGCGGCCTCCGCGCGACCACGACGAGCGGGCGATCGCCGCGCCAGGCGCAGCCGTCGGTGCCGCCGTGCACGCCGTCCAGCACCAGCCCGGCGGCGGCGAGCAGCTCCTCCAGCCCGTCAGGGTCGAAGGTGCGCAGCTCGTAGGCGAACGCGCCGAGCAGCTCCCCGTCGAGGCGCAGCTCCTGGCGCTCGGCGACCGCCCCACGCGCCGGGTCGTAGCGGACGCGCGCGTCGACGAGCGCGCCGTCGGGGAACCTCCGGGTGCGCCGCGACGCGCCGCGACGCTCGGCGAGCGGACGCGATGCCAGCTCGAGCACGAGCCGCGCGCCGGGCGCCAGGCTCGCCGCGACGGCCTCGAGCGAGCGGGCGTCGTCCGCCGGGTCGCCGTAGCCGAGCGGCGCGTTCAGCCCGATCGCGGCGTCGGCGAGGCCCTCCGGGACGGGCACCCCGCCCGGTCCGCCGACGAGCAGCGGGACGCGGCCTGCGAGCCCGTCCGCCGCGAGCCGGGCGCGCCCGACCGCGACGAGCCCGGACGAGGGCTCGACCCCGACCGGCCGGTAGTCCGCGGCGAGCCAGCGCAGCTGCCACGCCTGACCGGCGCCGAGGTCGAGCACCCGCGCGCCGGCGCGCCCGCCGCCGAGCCGAACGGCCTCGAACGCCTTCCGCCGCTCCCCGCGGCCGAAGGCGCGCTCGCGATCCGCGATCTCGACGTACGTCCGCAGCGGCGACAGCGGGCCGCCCCGCCGCGGCGTGCGCGTCCAGTCCCCGTCGTCCATCCGCGCCGTGCGTTCCCCTCGGCGGCCGACGGGAAACGGCGGCGCGGGCTCAGTCGGCGCCCGATCTCGCGCGGGCGTCGATGGCGGGCGACGGGCGGGTCAGCAGCACCCGGGCCACGGGGGCCGGCAGCCACCAGTTCAGCGAGCCCGCGACCCGCATCAGCGAGGGGACGAGCAGCGCGCGGATCACGGTGGCGTCGAAGATGATCCCCGCGGCGAGGCCGATCCCGAACTGCTTGACGTCCGTGCCGGGGCTGGTCGAGAGGACGACGAACGCGAACATCAGGACGAGCGCCGCGCTGGTGACGAGCTTCCCCGTCCGTGCCAGCCCGAGCGCGATCGCGTCGCGCGTCGACCCCGTCTCGTCGTACGACTCCCGGATGCGCGAGACCATGAACACCTCGTAGTCCATCGAGAGCCCGTAGAGGAACGCGAAGATCATCAGCGGGATCCACGAGATGATCGCGTCGGTCGGGTGCACGTTCCAGATCGCCTCCGCGCCGTGCCCCTGCTGGAAGATCAGCACGATGATCCCGAGCGCGGCGCCGAGCGAGATCAGGTTCAGCACGACCGCCTTGACCGCGAGGAAGACCGAGCGGAAGGCGCGCATCAGCAGCAGGAACGTCAGGACGACGACGAACGCCAGCGCGTACGGGAACTTCCCGTAGACGGCGTGCACGAAGTCCCGCTCCTCCGGCGCGACGCCGCCGAGCGTGACCCGGGCGCCCGGCCCGAGCTCGCCTTCGAGCGGCGGCAGCACGTCGTCCTGGAGCGCGTCGATCGTCGAGCGGGCGGCGCGCGACGAGGCGTCGACGTCGGCGAACGCCTCGACGAGCGCGACGTCGCCGCGGCGCCAGTCGGACGGCGCCGCCGCGCCGGCCACGCCGGGCGCCTCCGCGACGCGCGCGGCGATCCGGTCGAGCGCGCCCTGGTCGCCAACGCCCTCGACGAGGACGACGAAGGGCTTGATCGCGCCGTGCGTGATCCCGGCCTGCGTCAGCCGGTCGAGGCCGACGACGGCGTCGTCCGTCACGGCGCCGGCGATGTCCTTCGCCTGCGCGTCGGCGGGGTTCAGCTGCGCGCCGGGGACGAGCAGCAGGGCGACGATGAGCACGCCGAGCCCGCCGAGGACGATCGGGCGGCGCATGACGAGGTGGGCCCAGCGCCACCAGAAGCCGGTCTCCTCGTCCGAGCCCTCGACGATCCGCCGCGGCATCAGGCGGACCGAGTTGATCCGCTGCCCGAGCAGGGAGAGCAGCACGGGCAGGAGCGTGATCGCGACCACGACCGAGACCGCGGGGATCAGCATCCCGCCGATCCCGATCGAGCGGATCACCGGGATCGGGATGATCACCATCGACAGGAGGCCGATCGCGACCGTCGAGCCGGAGACGATCACCGCCCGGCCTGCATGGGTCATCGTCTGGACGACGGCCTCCTGCGGATCCCGCCCGTGCCGCAGCTCCTCGCGGTAGCGGAAGATCATCAGCAGCGCGTAGTCGATCGCGACGCCGAGGCCGACGAGCGCGACGAGGAACTGGACGATGATCGAGACCGGCGTGACGTAGGTCAGCAGCCAGATCAGCGTGAACGTGTTGAGGATCGAGGCGATCGCGATCAGGATCGGCACGAGGATCGCGGGCAGCGTCCCGAAGACGAAGAGCAGGATCACGAGCGCGCCTGCGCCGCCGATCAGCGCCTCCGTCAGCACGCTCGGCCCGCCGGCCTCGCTCCCCTGCGAGTCGTACAGGGCGTCGCGTCCGGTGACGTGCGTCTCGAGGCCCGGCGGGGCGGCGTCCGCCAGCGCCTCGCGCAGCTCGTCGAACCGCCCCGTCGAGTCGAACCCCGCCTGGCCCGGCGGGTAGAACGTCGCGAACGTCGTGCGCCGGTCCTCGGAGACGTAGGCGAGGCTGCCGGTCGAGTAGTACGACGCGGTGCGGAACTCGGGGAACTCGCGCGCGACGGTCGCGAGCGTCTCGCGCGCGGCGTCGCTCTGCGTCACGTCGCCGTCGACCGTCAGCACGACGACGTTCGGCGCCTGCTCGCCCGAGCCGAACGCTGCCAGGGTGCGCTGGTTCGCCTCGTAGGCGGAGTAGCCGGGGATCGAGAACTGCTCGAGCCAGCGGTCGGCCACCTGCTGCGTCGCGAACAGCCCGACGACGGTCAGCACGAGCCAGACGCCGAGCACGAGCAGTCGATGGCCGATCAGGAAGCGCGCGAGCCCAGCGAGCATCCGGTTCTCCTCCCGTTCCCGTGTCCGATCCACCTGCTCGGACCGGTACGCGCGCCGGTTCTCATCGGCGCACCGGGTGGCGAGCAGCGCCACGGAGTCTCGCTGAAGCCGCCCAGCTGCCGCAGCACACGCTCGCGGGCGACTCAGCGGCCGCCCTCCAGGTGGCGCAGGATCTCGGCCGCGACCGCCTCGACGCCGCGCCGGGCGGTGACCACGCGCTTCGCGCGCGACGACGGGTCGCGCGTGTAGAGCAGCGAGACCTTGTGGGCGAGCTCCGTCCCGCCGAGCACGACGACCAGGTCGGCCCAGTCGACGTCGCGGCCGGCCTCGGCGCCCGTCCGCCGCGCCGTGCCGTCGACGAGCCGGAGCTCGACGGCGCTCCCGAGCCGCTCGAGCTCCTGGCGGAAGGACGGCGAGCCGCCCACCACGACGACCCGGCGCACGCCCGCGGCGGGCAGCCGCCGCGCCAGCTCGTCGAGCGCCCTGCGCGTCCCCGAGCCGTGGCACGCCGCGCACAGCGCGGGGTCGACGGCCAGGACCGGCCGGTCGCCGTCGTGCGTCTCCGCGCAGCGGGCGCACAGGCGCGCCCACGCCGCGTCGATCGCCGCCCCGGCGCGCTCGAGCTTCGCGACCGAGATGCGGGACTTGCGCGGGTTCGTCAGCCCGGCCGCCTCGAGCGTCGCACGGCCGCGCGCGAGGTCCGCGCCGCGCAGCCCCAGCCGACCGAGGAGCTCCTCGATCGGGATCGAGTCGTCCATCAGTCGGACGTGTCGAGCAGGTAGACGACGCCCTGGTCGCGCTCGCCGCCGCGCTCGAAGCCGCAGGCGGCGTAGAACGCCTCCGCGCCCGGGTTGTCGGCGAGCACCCAGACGTCGGGGATCCCGGCCCCGCGCGCCCAGCGCAGCAGCTCGTCCAGCAGCGCGCGGCCGATCCCGGCGCGCCGGTGCCGCTGGTGGACGCCGATCGAGTAGAGGAGCACCTCGCGGCCGGCGCCGGACGGGAGCGGCAGCACGTGGCAGAGCAGCTCGCCGACGACTCCGCCGTCCGCCTCCGCCACCCAGTGCAGGACGGCGGCGTCGGCCAGGTACGCAGCGGCTGCGTCGGGGCCGAGCGGCGCCTCCGGCTCGCTGGCTCCCGGGAGGTCGAACTCGTCCGCCAGTGCGGCGAGCCACGCGAGGACGCCCTCGTCGCCGGGCCCGAGCCGCCTGATCGAGACCCCCATGCGGGCAAGGGTAGCGGCCGCCGTGCGCGCCGACCGATGAGTCCCGCTCGCGGCCGTCGTCCAACGGACGGAGCGAGGAAGGGAGCACGAGTGGGAATCGTCAGGCTGTCGATCTCGATGTCGCTGGACGGCTACGTCGCGGGGCCGGACCAGGGGCTGGAGCAGCCGCTCGGCGCGGGGGGCGAGAAGCTGCACGAGTGGGCGGTCGCCACGCGGACGTTCCGCGCGCTGCACGGCGGCGAGGGCGGCGAGACCGGCGTCGACGACGAGCGCGCCGCGGCGATCCTCGGCGGCGTCGGCGCGACGATCATGGGCCGCAACATGTTCGGCCCCGTCCGGGGCCCGTGGGCCGAGCCTGCGTGGAGCGGCTGGTGGGGCGACGAGCCCCCGTACCGCTCGCCCGTGTTCGTCCTGACGCACCACCCGCGCGCGCCGCTGACGCTCGGGCGCACGACCTTCCACTTCGTCACCGACGGGATCGAGGCGGCGCTCGAGCGCGCCCGGGCCGCGGCGGGGGACGCCGACGTCTCGATCGGCGGCGGCGCGGCCACGGCGCGCCAGTACCTGCGCGCGGGCCTCGTCGACGAGGTGGAGCTGCACGTCGCGCCCGTCCTGCTCGGCGCGGGAGAGCGCCTGCTCGAGGACCTCGGCGACGGCGCTCGCGACCTCGAGGCGGCCGGGATCGTCTCGTCGCCCGCCGCCGCCCACGTCCGCCTGGCCCGCGGCGCCGCCTGACCTCCGGAGAGGAGCACCGATGTCCACGATCACGCCCTTCCTGCTCGTCGACGAGCCCGTCGAGGACGTCGCCGCGTTCTACGCCGCGGTCTTCCCGGGCTCGCCGCCCGCCCGGATCGCGCACCTCGGCGAGGGCCCCGGCGGGCCGGTCGTCACCGCGACCTTCGAGCTCTGCGGCCAGCGCTTCACCGCCCTGAACGGCGGTCCGACGCGGCCGTTCACCGAGGCGATCTCGTTCCTGGTCGAGTGCGAGGACCAGCCCGAGGTCGACCGGCTCTGGGCCGCGCTCGGCGACGGCGGCAACGAGAGCGTCTGCGGCTGGCTGCAGGACCGCTACGGGCTCTGGTGGCAGATCGTCCCCGCCGAGGTGCTGGACCTGATCGCGGGCCCCGACCCGGCGGCGGCGGAGCGCGCGCGCCAGGCCGTCTGGGGGATGCGGAAGCTCGACCTGGCCGAGGTGCGGCGCGCCCACGCGGGCTGACGGACGCGCGATACTACCTGCCGGATGGCGTTCGTCCCGCCCGCCCGTCACCTGCTGCGCGCGAGGGATTTGGCCGACGCGCGCTACGCCGAGCCGCTCGGCGTCGCCGACCTCGCCCGGGCCGCCGGGCTCTCCCGCGCACTTCAGCGCGGAGTTCCGCCGCGCGTTCGGCCAGCCGCCGCACGCGTACCTCCTGACGCGCCGGCTCGAGCGCGCGGCCGCGCTGCTGCGCACGACCGACCGCCCGGTGATCGAGGTCTGCCTCGCCGTCGGGCTGCGCTCGGTCGGCTCGTTCACCACGAGCTTCACCCGCGCGTACGGGCGCTCGCCCACGGCGTACCGCGCCGCCTTCCCGCCGGCCGCCGCGCACGCCCGCGTCCCCGGGTGCGTCGTGCGCGCGTACGGCCTGCCTCGACACCGGACGTTTCGAGAAGACGCCGCGCCCGCGCCTCCGTAGGCTCGCCGGGAGACGCTCAACGACCGCCGGGAGGCACGAGATGATCAGGATCGCCACCGCCCAGCTCTGGGTGCACGACCAGGAGGACGCGCTCGCCTTCTACACGCAGAAGGTCGGCTTCGAGGTCCGCTCCGACGTGACGCTGCCCGAGCTCGGCGGCTTCCGCTGGCTGACCGTCGGCCCGGTGGGCCAGGAGGGCGTGGCGATCGTGCTGATGGCGATCCCCGGCCCGCCCGTGATGGACGAGGCGACGGGCGAGCAGGTGCGCGGCCTGATGGCGCGCGGCTTCGCCGGGACGATCTTCCTCGAGACGGACGACTGCGAGGCGGCCTACGAGGAGCTCTCCGCCCGCGGCGTCGAGTTCGTCGACCGCCCCCAGCGCCAGCCCTACGGGATCGACTCGTCCTTCCGCGACCCGTCGGGGAACCACGTCCGCCTGACGCAGGTGATGCTGCCCTGAGCACTCGCCTCAGGGAGCCTGCTGCACGAGCACGCGGCCCTTCGCGCCGACGGCCGTCTCGCCGTCCTTGCGACGTACCCGACCCCGCAGCTCGACGATGTCGCCGCCGAGCCGCTCGCTCGGCTGGACGTCCACGACGAACCATTCCAGCACGATCGTGTCGTCGGCGTAGACGGGGCGCCGGAAGCGAACCCAGAACTCCAGCCCGACCATCGACCCGAGCCGCGAGAAGTGCGAGGCGGTGAGGCCGAGCAGGAGCGCCGTCGTGTGCGTGCCACTCGCGATCAGCCGCCCGTACCGGGAGCCCGCGGCCGCCTCGGGATCGTGGTGGATGGGGTTGTCGTCGCCGACGCCGCCGGCGTAGGCGGCGACCTCCGCTGCGGTGAGCGTCAGCTCGCGCGAGAAGCGATCGTGCGGTCGGATCAACGCTGCCTCCTCGTTCGAGCCGACTCTACGCCCCGACGTGGTCGAGCCGCGGCCGGCCCGGCAGCGTGCCGGGACGATCTCGCATGCCCTTGACTGCGCCCGGCCGAGGCCGCAGGATCGTTCCCTCACAGCGACACATGTAGGTGCAGACGTCAGCGAGCCGAGGGAGACCGACGTGGCGACGACGACCCAGCACTACCTGAGAACCGGCGACGAGTACCGCGCGTCCCTCCGCGACGAGCGCGAGGTCTGGTACCGCGGCGAGCGGATCGAGGACGTCACCGAGCACCCGGCCACGCGGGGCGGCGTCGACTTCGCCGCGCGGATGTACGACCTCCAGTTCGACCCGGTGGGGCAGGAGGCGCTCACCTACGTCCGCCCGGACGGGGTCCGCGCGTCGACCTCCTGGCTGCTCCCGCGCACGCGCGACGACCTGCTGCGGAAGCTCGCCGAGTCGGAGTTCCGCTGCTGGCAGTCCTTCGGCTCCTTCGCCTCGCGCCAGCCGAACCACGTGGCATGGGTCTTCATCGGCCAGCGCACGTACCTCTCGCACTTCCGCCAGCACGCGCCCGACTGGGCGGACAACCTGGCGTCGTTCGTCGAGCGCGCGGAGCGGGAGAACCTCTACACGGCGGCGTGCCTGATCGAGCCGCAGGGGACGAAGGCGCGCTCGGCCAAGGCCGGCGACGACCGCTCGGCGGTCGCCCGTGTGGTCGCGAGGGACTCGGGCGGCGTGACGATCCGCGGCGCGAAGGCCGTCGCGACCAGCTCGATGATGGCGAACGAGCTGCAGATCGGGACGATCTACTACCCGCACGTCCGCCCCGAGGAGTCGTTCTGGTGCGTCGTCCCGATGGACACGCCCGGCCTGAAGCTGATCTGCCGCGAGGCGGTCGCCCTCCCGCGCGAGCCGTTCTTCGAGCACCCGCTCGGCTCGATCGGCGAGGAGCTCGACGCGCTCGTGGTCTTCGACGACATCTACGTCCCGAACGACCGGATCTACGTCATGGACGCCCCGGTGCTCTGCGACCCGGCGCTGTTCGGGACGACCGGCCGCGGCGAGTTCTGGATCCACCTCTCCCGCCAGGCCGTCACCGCCGAGTTCTACGCCGGCCTCGCGCAGCTCGTCGTCGACACGCTCGGCACGGGCGACATCCCGACCGTCCAGGACCACGTCGCCGAGATCACGCAGTACGCGCTGATGCTCCGCGCGGGGCTGATCGGCGCGCTCGAGCAGGCCGAGGAGACGCCGGACGGCTTCCTCCTGCCGCACGGGCCGACGATCAACGCCTTCCGGGCCTACGGGCTCGACCTCTACCCCCGCATCAACCAGCTGCTCCAGCAGATGGCGGGCCAGGGCCTCGTCACCCGCTTCACCGAGGCGGACTACGACGTGCCCGAGCTGCGCGAGCACTTCGAGACGTACCTGACCACCTCGGGCCTCGGGATCCGCGAGAAGAGCCTGCTGATGAACCTCGTCTTCGACGTGACCTCGTCGGCGATGGCGGGGCGCCGCGAGATCTTCGAGAACGTGAACGGCCTGCCCGCGCCGATCCTCCGGCACCTCCTCTACTTCATCGCCAACCGCAAGCCGCACGTCGAGCGGATCCAGGGCCTGCTGGGCCTCGGGGACGTCCAGGCGGGCGGCCCGGGCAACGTGACGGACGCGTGGCACACCGGGCGCAGGAGGCCGTAGCCGTGGCCCCCTCCGCCCACCTGCTCCTCCTGACCTACACGCCGCGCGAGGACGTGGACGAGCGGGGCTACGACGACTGGGTGCGGGACGTCGACAACCCGTTCTGGATGGGCGTGCCGGGGATCGTCCACTACACGAGCTGGAAGATCGCCCGCCCGCTCGTCGGCAGCGTGCCGTTCACGCACCTCGACCTGATGTTCCTCGACGGTCCCGACGGGTTCGAGCGCGTCTTCGGTCGGCAGGACGCGATCGACTTCGCCCGGGAGTGGTGCGACCTCTGGGGCGCGACCCCGGACGCGGACGACCTCGCCGCGTCGAACGCCGAGATGCACCTGTTCGAGCCCGTCGAGGCCCGGCCGGACCACTGGCGCCGGACGGACACGCTCGTCGCGAGCTTCCTCGCGCCGAGCCCGACCGGGGACGGGGATCCGGGGACGTGGCATCGCGAGGTCGCGTGGCCCGCGATCTCGAGCCGGCCCGGCGTCGCGAGCCTGACCGGCTGGAGCCTCGCGGCCGCGAAGGTGGGCCCGGCGTCGTTCACGCGCCTGTCGCTCCTCTTCCTGGACGATCCGGCCGCGCTGGCCGGGCTCGCGGCCGACCCCGAGGTGATGCAGGTCGCCGACCGCTGGCTCGACCGCTTCGGCCCGGGCGGCGACGCGGGGCTCGCGAGCGCGCTGCCGACCGTCCTCTGCGAGCTGATCGCGGCGCCGGACTAGGCGTCGAGCCGCCCGCGGCCGGGCCCGAACCGCCCGGCCGATCACCGAGACCGAGGGAGGAGCCATGACGAGCGAGGACGACGTCCGCGAGGTCCGCCGCGTGCACGACGCCTGGTTCACCGCGAACTGGGGGCTGGACATCCCGGCGATGCGCGAGTGCTTCGCGCCCGAGTACCTGATGTTCAACCTGAACGGCCACCCGTACTACTCCCTCGACGAGAAGGTGGCGCTCTGGACGCACTACGAGGAGCAGATCACCGTCCCGAAGCCGCCCTACGGCTGGGACGTGCGGACGACCGTCGACGGCGACATGGCCTACGTCACGTGCGAGGCCGTCCTCCCGATCGCCGCGATCGGCGCCGAGGGGACGGGCGCCTCCCAGCTGGACGTCGGCGAGGCGACGATGGAGGTGACGTTCCGCTCGACGACGATCCTGCGGCGGAACGACGGGCAGGGCAACAAGGTGTGGAAGATCTGGCACTTCCACTGCTCGCCGCTCGCGCCCGACGACGAGCCCCGGCCGGCCTTCGGCGACACCGTCGCCTCGCGGGGCCACCAGGGCGAGGAGGTCGTCTTCGACGGCTCGACGCTCTGAGGGATCGGGGCGCCCGCAGCCGCGGGCGCCCCACCCCTAGTCCGCCGCGGCGAGGTGCGGGCGCAGCAGGTCGAGCAGCGCGTCCGGCGACTCGAGCACCGGCAGGTGGCCGACCCCGGGGATCAGCTCGAGCCGCCCGCCGGTCCGCTCGGCGAGCTCGCGCGCCTGCTCCGGCGGGCACGTTCGGTCGAGCTCGCCGGAGACGACGAGGACGGGGCAGCGCACGTCGTGCGCGCGCGCGCGGGCGTCCGTCGCGAGCACGGCCTGCCAGATCGCGATCACCGTGTCGGGCCCGTTCGGGTTCGCGAGCGCGAGCAGCTCCTCGATCAGCTCGGGCGACGTGCCGGGCGCGACCGAGATCTGCGGGATCACCTCCCGGAACATCCCGGCCACGCCCTTCTCGCGCAGGATCGCGACGACCGCGTCGAGGTCCGCGCCCTCGACCGCGAGCGTCGAGCCGATCGCCGTCACGGACGCGACCCGCTCCGGGAGCATCGCCGCGAGCGCGACGGCGATCGTGCCGCCGAGCGAGCCGCCGACGACGTGCGCCCGCTCGATCCCGGCAGCGTCGAGCACGGCGACGCAGTCGGCCGTCCACTCCGCGAGGCCGAACGGCCCGTCCGCCGCCGAGCGGCCGTGCCCGCGTAGGTCGGGGGCCACGCAGCGGCGCGGCGCGAGGCCGGCGACCACGCGCTCCCAGCACGCGGCCTGGAGGTTGATCGGGTGGACGAGCAGCACCGGGCTCCCACCGGCGCCTGCCTCGCCGGCGCGGAGCCACGAGAGCCGCCCGGCCGGGCCGTCGAGCTCGTGGCGCGTGGCGGCCGCCACGCTACTCGCCCCCCGCCGGCCCGCCGGGCGAGCCGAACGAGTAGTGCCCGTGCGCGATCCGCCAGCGCCCGTCGCGGCGGACGAGCACGTCCGTGCCGCGCGTCTCGAAGCGGAACGTGCCCGCGATGTCCCCCTGACCCTCGCCGCCAGTCGACTCGCCGGCGAAGATCAGCCGGTAGGCGACCCAGGCCGCGTCGCCGACGACGCGCACCTCCGGGTCGACGCTCTCGACAACCAGCGGCGCGCCCGCGCCGCGCCAGCCGGGGTACATGCCGCGGTAGTACTCCCAGAGCGCGACGAGGTGCTCGGGCCCGCGGTAGACGCTGCCGTTCGTGTTCATCATCGTGTAGCCCGGGTCGAGGTGCTCCCGCAGCCACGCGACGTCGCCCGTCTCGTTCGCCCTCAGCCAGCCCAGGTGGACGGCGAGGACGGCCTGCTCGTCGGCGCTCATGCGGCGCCGTACCGCTCGGGCAGCTCGACCGCACCGGTCGCGACGAGGAGGCCCGCCTCGGCCCCGGCGATCACGTCGAACAGCGCCTCCTCGGGCGCGCCCGGGATCGAGACGACGACGCCGCGCTCGAGGTCGGCGAGGCTCGCGCGCACGACGTCGCCCGGCTCCATCCGCGGCCTCGCGCTCAGGTCGATCCCCTGGCGCGAGTGGAACTCCGAGCGGACGAGCCCGGGGCAGACGACCTGCGCCCGGACGCCGGTGTTGGCGAGCTCGGTCGCGAGGACGCGCGTGAACGCGACGAGGAACGCCTTGCTCGCGGCGTAGACGGCGCGCTGCGGCAGCTGCGGCGCGTCCCAGCCGCCGCTGAAGGCGAGCAGCGAGGCGACGTTGACGATCGCGCCGCGCCCACGCGCCACCATCCCGGGCACGGCTGCCTGGGCGAGCAGCACCGGCGCCTGCGCGTTCAGCTGGACGAGCTCCTCCGCCTGGCCGGGCGGGAGCTCCGCGAACGGCCGGTAGTGGGCGAGCGCCGCGTTGTTGACGAGGAGGTCGAGCTCGAGCCCGGCGACGAGGTCGCGCAGGGCGCCGAGCTGGGCGGCGTTCGCGAGGTCGCACTCGATCGGCCGCGCCACGATCCCGTGCTCGGAGGCGAGGCGCGCCGCGAGCGCCTCGAGCCGGTCGAGCCGGCGCGCGACGAGCGCGAGGTCCCAGCCGTCCGCGGCGAGCCGCTCGGCGTACGCCTCGCCGATGCCCGACGACGCCCCCGTGACCAGCGCGTGCCGTCCCATCTCCACCTCCCGGTCGACGCCCGTGGGCGCAGCGTACGCCACCCGCCGCACGCGGAGCCCGGATCCTGCGAGGATGCGGCCCGTGCAGGAGCGCAGCGGCTGGCTCGTCGGGGTCGACGTCGGTGGGACGTTCACCGACGTCCTGCTCGCGCCCCTGGACGGCTCGCGCACCGTCCTCGCGAAGGTGCCGACGCGGGTCGACCCCGCCGAGGGTGTCGTGGACGGCGTCCGCGAGGCTGTCCGACGGGCGGGGATCGAGCCGGCCGCGCTCGACCTCGTGCTGCACGGGACGACGATCGCCACCAATACCGTCGTCCAGGCGAGCGGCGCGCGTGTCGGCCTGCTCGTCACGCGGGGCTTCCGCTACGTCCTCGAGATCGCACGCTCGTGGACGCCCGGGCCGATCTCCGGCTGGATGGTCTGGGACCGCCCGGCCGCGCTCGCCGACGTCCGCGACACGCGCGAGCTGTCCGGGAGGATCTCGGCCGCCGGCGAACTGCTCGAGCCCCTCGACGAGGCGGAGGTCAGGGAGGCCGTCCGCGCGTTGGTCTCGCGCGGCGTCGAGGCGCTCGCCGTCTCGCTCGTGAACGGCTACGCACGGCCGGACGTCGAGGCCGAGGTCGCCGCGCTCGCCCGCGATGAGGCGCCGGGCCTGCCGGTCACGTGCGCCTCCGAGGTGCTCCCGGAGTTCCGCGAGTACGAGCGGACGCTCGCCGGCGTCGCGAACGCCTACGTCCAGCCCGCGATGCGCCGCTACGTCGACGAGCTCCAGGCGCGGCTCGCGGACGAGTTCCCGCGAGCGACGCTGACGATCGTCCGCTCCGACGGCGGCCTCTCGAGCGGGCCGGAGGCGGGCGCCCGGCCGATCGAGACCGTCTTCTCGGGCCCGGCCGGCGGCGTGCGCGCGGCGGTGTTCCTCGGCGAGCTGACGGGCCGCCGGGACGTGCTCAGCTTCGACATGGGCGGGACGAGCACCGACGTCGCCCTGTCCCGCGGCGGCCATGCGCCCGTCTCGCGGACGAGTGCGCTGACCGACTACTTCCGGCGTCCGCGTCCCCTCGCTCGACGTGATCGCGATCGGCGCGGGCGGCGGCTCGATCGCGCACATCCCGCAGACCGGCGCGCTGCGCGTGGGCCCGGAGAGCGCGGGTGCCAGCCCCGGTCCGGCCTGCTACGACCGGGGCGGCGAGCACGCGACGGTGACGGACGCGAACGTCGTACTCGGCAACCTGCCGAGCCTCCTCGGCGGCGCGATGGCCCTGCGCCGGGACCTCGCCGAGCGCGCGGTCGCCGGGATCGCCGGACGCCTCGGCTCGACGGTCGAGGACGCGGCGAGCGCGATCGTGGCGATCGCGAACGACAAGATGCTCGGCGGCCTGCGGCTCGTCTCGGTCAAGCGCGGGCACGACCCCGGGACTTCGCACTCGTGGCGTTCGGGGGCGCGGGCCCGCTGCACGCGAACGCGCTGCTCGAGATCCTCGGCAGCCCCGCCTGCCTCGTCCCGCCGCAGCCCGGCGTCTTCTCGACGTTCGGCTTCCTGGTCGCCGACGTCCGCCGCGAGCTCGCCCGGAGCTGCATCCGCCGTCTCTCGCGCCTCGACCTCGACGAGCTGCGCGCGATGCTCGCGGAGCTCGAGTCCCGGGCCCGCGCCTGGCTCGCCGCGGAGGGTTCGGGCCGGGCGTCCAGGAGGTCGCCTGGCAGTTCGGCATGCGCTACTGGCGGCAGGGCTTCCGAGCTGCCCGTCACGCACGCCGACCCCGCCGCCGACCCGGGGCTGCTGGAGATGCTCGGCGCGCGCTTCGTCGAGGCGCACCGGCACGCGTACGGCTTCGACCTCGACGTCGAGCCCGAGCTGGTCGTCGTCCGCTGCGTCGCGACGGGGCTGAAGCCGCGACCCGAGGTGCGTCGCCGACCGCGCGCGAGCGGGCCGGCCACGGCCGCCGTGACCGACGGCGCGCACCGCATCTGGTGGCGCGGCGAGCGGGTCGAGCGCCACGCTACGCGCGCGACCTGCTCGGGCCCGGCCACGTGCTCGACGGCCCGTGCGTGATCGAGCAGGAGGACGCGACGACGCTCGTCCATCCCGGCTCGCGGGCGACCGTCGACGACCTCGGCAACCTCGTTCTGGAGGTCGCGCGGTGAGCGTCGACCCGGTCACGCTGGAGATCGTCGAGCACGCTGCGCATGGTCCGCCACGAGATGGACGCGGTGATGTTCCGCGCGTCGCTCTCGCCGATGATCCGCGAGACCCACGACACGTACCCGCTCGTCGCCGACCGCAACGGGCGCATGCTCGTCGGGCAGTTCGGCTCCTACCTCGCCGCGTTCCTCGACCACTTCGACGAGCCACTCGAGCCCGGCGACGTGATCGTCCAGAACGACCCGTACCTCTGCGGCGGCTCGATCTCCCACGTGCCGGACGTGCTCGTGCTGCGCCCCGTCTTCCACGAGGACGCGCTGGTCGGATTCACCAGCCAGTTCGGCAACCTGCTCGACGTCGGCGGTCGGGTGTTCGGGTCGATGTCCGTCGAGGCTCGCTCGATCTACGAGGAGGGCATCCGCTTCCCGCCCGTGAAGCTCTACGAGCGCGGGCGGCTGAACGGCGCGCTCGTCAAGGTGCTCGCCCGCAACTCGCGCGCGCCCGCGGAGGCGGTGGCCGACCTGATGGCGCTCTGCTCGGCGACCGCGATCGGCGAGCAGCGGATCGTCGAGCTGTGCGACCGCTTCGGCCGCGGCACCTACCTGGCGGCATGCGATGTGCTGCTCGTGCGGACGCGCGAGGCGGTGCGCCGGCTGATCGTCGAGAAGATCCCGGAGACGCCGCAGGCGTTCGAGGACTTCGTCGACGACGACGGTCAGGGCAACGGCCCCTTCCGCATCGCGCTCCGCCTCTGGCGCGACGGGGAGCGCGCGATCTTCGACTTCTCCGGCACGTCGCTCCAGGCGCCCGGCCCAGTCAACTTCTACCTGCACGAGGGGATGATGAAGATGGTGATCGGGTCTACCTGATCATGGTCTTCGACCCCGACATCCTGTTCAACGAGGGCTTCTACGACCTGCTCGATGTCCGGGTCGACGAGGGCACGATCCTGAAGCCCCGCTACCCGGCGCCGCTCGGCAACCGCCACCACACGCTCTCGCGCTGGATCGAGGTGATCGCGGGCGCGCTCGGCCAGCAGGTGCCGGAGACGGCCGCCGCCGCCGGCTACGGCTCGAGCCGCACATGATCTACTCCGGCGTCGCACCGGACGGCGAGCCGTTCGGCGTCGTCGAGATCCTGATGGGCGGCATCCCCGCGCGCCCGGCCGGGGACAGGCTCGACGCGCACTCCTGAGTACCCGCAGCTCGAGAACACGCCGTCCGAGTACCAGGAGATCTACTACCCGCTGCTGACCGAGGAGAGCGGCATCGTGCCCGACTCGGGCGGCGCCGGCTACCACCGGGGCGGCTGCGGCGTGCGCAAGGTCTACCGCTACCTCGCCGCGGGGGAGGTCTCGGTCTACGACGACCGCTGGCGCTCGCGGCCCTGGGGAATCGGCGGCGGCGGTGCGGGCGGGCCGTCGCGCAAGCGACTCGTGCTGGGCGGACGGCACGGGCTCGAGCTGCCCGCGAAGAAGGACTTCGTCCACGTGGAGCCGGGCGACCGGATCGTCTTCGAGACCGCTGGCGCAGGCGGCTGGGGCGATCCGCTCGACCGTCCGGGCGAGCGAACCGCAGAATGGCGGCGGCGGCCTCGTCGCCGCCGATGCTGCCGAGCGCCGTGAGGGCGATGCCGGCGTCCACGCTCCCTGCACGCAGGGCCGCTTCGAGCGGCCCAATCGAGCCCACGTCGCCAAGCAGGCCGAGCAGGAGAGCCGCCTCGCCGCGGCCTTCGGACCGCTCGTCCCCGAGGACGAGCCGGAGCTGGCGCACGTGCTCCTGCGTGACCGCCCTGGTCCTCCCGGATGCCCGACCCAGCAGCCGCACGACCGACTGACCGGGCCGGCGCTACTCGACGATCTCGATCGCCCGCTCCGGGCAGGCGGCGGCCGCCTCGCGGACGGCGCCCTCGCGCCCGGGCGGGACGTCCTCCGCGAGGAGCACGGCGTAGCCCGCGTCGTCGAGGCCGAACACCTCGGGCGCGATCCGGGCGCAGCGCGCGTGGCCCTGGCAGACGTCGAGGTCGAGGACGACCCTCATCCCGCGGCCCCCGCGAGCGCGCGCCGCACGCCGGGCGCGAACGTGATCGGGAAGTCGATCGGCCCCTGGATGTGGTCGATCTTGCGCCGGTACTCCCAGCCCTCGACGGGCGTGAAGTCGGGGATGCGGGCGAGGAGCTCCTCGAGCGCGATGCGGAACTCGAGCCGCGCGAGGTTCGAGCCGATGCAGCGGTGCGCGCCGAGCCCGAACGCCATGTGGTGGCTCGTGTCCCGCTCGAGCCGGAACTCCTGCGGGCGGTCGTAGAGCCGCGGGTCGCGCGACGCGGCCGCGTAGGCGAGCAGGACGTGGTCGCCCTGCCTCAGCTGCACGCCTGCGAGCTCGGTGTCCTGCATCACCGTGCGGGGCTGGAGCTGCACCGAGCCGTAGAGACGGAGGAACTCCTCGCAGGCCGGCTCGATCAGCGCCGGCTCGGCGACGAGGCGCGCGCGGAGCTCCGGGTCGCGCGCGAGATGGTGCAGGCTCGTGGCGACGATCGAGCCGGTCGTCTCGACGCCCGCGGCGAGGATCAGGACGACGTTCGCGACGACCTCCTCGAACGGGAGCTTCGCGCCGTTGAACTCCGCGTGGAGGAGCGTGTCGACGACGTCGCCGATCGGCGGCTGCTCCCGGCGCTCCGCGACGAAGTCCGTGACGAACTCCGCCATCGAGGTGAGCAGCTCGTCGACCGAGTGCCCGCCCGGGCTCGGGGGCAGCGCGTCGATGATCGCGAACAGCTCCGGGATCCGCTCGAGCGGCAGGTTCAGCACCGCGGCGAAGATCACGATGTGCGCGAGCGGCTGCGCGTAGTCGAGCCACACGTCGCAGCGCCCCGACTCGACGAACGCGTCGATCAGGACGTTCGCCTGCTCGCGGATCATCGCCTCCGTCTCGGCGACGACGGCCGGCGTGAAGTGCGGGTTCAGGTTCAGCCGGTAGCCCTTGTGCCGCGGCGGGTCGATCGCGATCAGCGTCCGCAGCATGATGTCGTTCGCCGGGTTGGGCGGCAGCCGCTGGCCGTCCCTCGTCGAGCAGTGCGTCGGGAACTCCGTGTGGCGCGAGAACGTGCGGTAGTCGCGGGCGGCCTCGAAGACGGCCTCGTGGCCCGCGATGATCCACCAGCCCCCGTACGGCTCGGCGCGGATGACCTGGCCCTCCTCGTGCATGCGCGCGAAGACGTCGTACATCGCCTGGACGTAGTCCGGGTCGTACATGTCGAACTCGTGGATGTCGTGTAGCGGGCAGCGGCCCGTCGTCGTCTCCATGCCTGGCCTCCACGGGTCGGGTGGGCAAGAGGGTAGCGCGTCGAGCGGGCCGGCCACCGCGCGGCGACTTGCCCGGGCCGGCCCGCTGTGCGAGGATCGGCCGCATGGGTCGTCCCGGCCGCCTCGAGGGGAGGATCGCGCTCGTCGCCGAGTCCGGGGACGGGATCGGGCGCGGCACGGCGCTGCGCTTCGCCGAGGAGGGCGCGTCGCTCGTGTGCGTCGACGCCGACGCGGACGCCGCGGCGGCCACGGCCGAGGCGGCGCGCGCGTACGGCGGCGAGGCCGTCCCGATCGGCGCCGACCTCACGCGCGCCGCCGACTGCGAGCGCGTCGCCGCGGCCGCGCGCGACGCCTTCGGCGGCCTCGACGTCCTCTACAACAACGCCTCGCTGCTCGTCACGGGCACCGTCGAGGACTGCTCGGAGGAGGACTGGGACAGGGTCTTCGCGCTGAACGTCAAGGCGATCTTCCTGCTGACGCGCGCGTGCCTGCCGCTCCTGCGCGCGCGGGGCGGCGGCTCGATCGTCAACCTCGCCTCGTCGCTCGCGCTGATCGGCTACCCCGGCCTCCCCGCGTACTCGGCGAGCAAGGGCGCCGTGCGCCAGCTGACGAAGACGCTGGCACTCGACTGCGCGGCCGACGGGATCCGCGTGAACTGCATCTGCCACGGCGGGATCGACGACCCCCTGCTGCACTCCCTGTTCGACCGGGCGCCGGATCCCGCCGGCGCGCTCGCGGGCTTCCTGGAGGGCATCCCGCTCGGCCGGCTGATCCCGATCGAGCACATGGCGGCCGCCGCGCTCTTCCTCGCGTCGGACGAGTCCGGCTCGACCACCGGGGCGGAGATCCTCGTCGACGGCGGGCAGACCGCTCGCTGAGCGGAGCCGATGAGTTTCCGGGCGGCGCCCGGTCAGACGGGCAGGTGAGCCCGTACGCCGACCGACTCGACGGGGACGCCCCGTTCGTCATCCGTGGCCCGATCGGGCGAGACGACCTGCCCGGTCTCTGCGCCCGCGTGCGCGCGCGACTGACGGAGTCGAAAGGGAAGCGGATCGTGTGCGACGTGGTCGACGTCCCCGTCGACGCGGTCACCGTCGACGCGCTCGCGCGGCTGCAGCTCGCCGCGAGCCGCCACGGCTGCCGCGTCGTCCTGCGCGGCGCGTCGCCCGCGCTCGGCGAGCTCGTCGCGTTCATGGGCCTCGCCGACGTGCTCGTCGACGACGGCTAGGCGTCGAGGCGCGGCGGCAGCCCGAACAGGGGGAAGAGGCGCTCGGTCGAGAGGAAGAACGTCAGCTCGCCGATCGCCCCGTCGCGGAGCTCGACGACCTGGAGCGCCCACGGCTCGTAGCCGCCCCCGGGGCTCGGCTTGTACTGGCCGTAGGCCGGCGAGCCGTTCGCGCTGCCGGCGGGGACCACGCGCGAGCCCTTGCAGCCGATCCCCGGCCCGAACCACCACGTGAAGATGTCGTCGCGGCCGGTCAGCCAGAGGTCGAACGGCGGCATCGACTGCGTCGCGTCCTCGTGGATCAGCGCGGTCAGCGCGTCGATGTCGTAGGCCTCGAAGGCGGCCACGTAGCGCGCGAGCAGGTCGCGGTCGTCCGCGTCGAGCTCGGCGGGCTCGTCCTCCTCGGCGGACGCGTTCGACGCGAGCGTCGCCCGCGCCCGCTGGAGCGCGCTGTTCACCGATGCGACCGACGTGTCGAGCAGCTCGGCCGCCTCGGCAGCGCGCCAGCCGAGCACCTCGCAGAGGATCAGCGCGGCCCGCTGGCGCGCCGGCAGGTGCTGGAGCGCCGCGACGAGCGCGAGCCGGATCGACTCGCGCGAGACGACGGCGTCGGCCGGGTCGCCGTCGGCGAGCACCAGCCCGTCCGGGACGGGCTCGAGCCAGGTCGCCTCCGGGCGGCTCGCGAGGTTCGCCGCCTCCGGCTCGCGCGCCGGGCCGAGGTCCATCGGCCGGGCCCGCCGCTCGCGCCCCTTCAGCATGTCCAGGCAAACGTTCGTCGCGATCCGGTAGAGCCACGAGCGCAGGCTCGAGCGTCCCTCGAAGCGGTCGAGCGACCGCCACGCGCGGACGAGCGTGTCCTGCACCGCGTCCTCGGCCTCGAACGGCGAGCCGAGCATCCGGTAGCAGTAGCCCGTCAGCTCGCGCCGGTGCTGCTCCAGCTCCTCGACCGCGAGCACGGCCCCGCGCGACGACTCCATGCCGACCATCCTAGGCACCCAGGTCCTTCGACCGTCGCGGGCCCCGGAGCTCATCGGTCGGCCGCCGGACGGCGGCCGGCCCCGGCCGCGCGGTAGATTGCCGCTCCCTGCCAAGGAGGCACGCCGTGATCGACGGGCTGTTCGTGTTCGACAACGCGATCCACGCGTACGACGTCACGGACGCGAACCTGACGGACGCGCCCGACGCGCGCTTCTCCCGCGACCACCTGCTCGCGCTCGGCGCCGGCTCGCGTTGGGCCGGCTGGAACACCGGCGCGATCGACTTCGAGCGCCGCTGGACGCCCGAGGAGCTGTACGAGCTCGTCTTCGTCGACGCCCCGACGGACATGGCGATGGCGCAGGTCGTGCCGATGTTCGACTGGTACCGCGACCTCTACGCCCCGGTCGAGACGCAGGCGGCGATGGCGCGGCAGTACCCCGACCGCGTGCTCTTCTGCGGCGGCGTCGACCCGCTCTGGAAGGGGCTCGACGACGCCCTCGCCCAGCTGGACTACCAGGTGAAGGAGCTCGGAGCGCGCTCGATCAAGTTCTACAACGGGCACGTGCAGGGCTCGTGGGCCTGCGACGACCGCGAGCTCGCCTACCCGCTCTACGAGCGCTGCCTCGAGCTCGGGATCGACGTCGTCCAGTTCCACAAGGGCGTGCCCTTCGGCCTCGTCGACGTCGAGGCGCTGTCGCCGAACGACATCCAGCGTCCGGCACGCGACTTCCCCGAGCTGACCTTCCTCGTCCACCACCTCGCGCTGCCGTACTTCGAGGAGATGGTCTGGATCGCGGGCCGCTTCCCGAACGTCCACATCTCGCTCGGCGCGATCACGAACTTCACGCCGATCGCGCCGCGGTGGGTGCAGGAGGTGTTCGGCCGGCTGCTGCGCGACGTCGGCGCCGACAAGCTCTGCTACGCCTCCGACGCGGCGCTCTCGGGCGGGCCGGGGCCGTACCTCGAGGCGTTCATGGCGCTCGAGATCCCGGACGACCTGCGCGACGGCTACGGCTACCCGCAGATCACCCGCGAGGACAAGGCGAGGATCCTCGGGCTCAACTTCGCGCGGCTGATGGGAGTCGACGTCGAGGCGAAGCGACGCGAGCTGACGGGCGGCGCGTGACTGCCCACCTCGCCGACGTCCAGGCCGCGCTCGCCGCGATCGCCCCGGCGCTCGCCGCGCACGCCGGCGGCGTCGAGCTCGCCGGCCTCTCGGGCGGCGCCGTGCGGCTCCGTTACACGGGCATGTGCACGGGCTGCCCGCTGCGGCCGCTGACGACGGCGACGACCGTTCGCCCCGCGCTGGCCGCCGTCCCCGGCGTCACGTCCGTCGAGGTCGAGGGAGCCGGATCTCGGCCGAGGCCGAGGCGCGGCTCGCGCGGGCCCTCGCCGCGGCCGGCCGGCGCGGCGCACCCGCGCCGGGCTGACCGGCCCGCGGCGTCCCGACGCGGGGCCCGCGGCGTCTGCAGCAGCACCTCGGTGCTCCGCCGCGGGCCCCGTCGTCGAGTGCGAGTGAGGCGGCGGGCCGCGGGCAGGGGGTGCGGCTCGGCGCCTCCGGTCTCGCACCGCCAACCCACGGGGCAGGTGGGGCGGCGGAGCTCGCGGCGGACGGCTAGACCGTGAAGGCCCCCACCGCGCCCGCGAGCTGGTCGGCGGTCAGCGCCAGCTCGTGGCTCGAGGCCGACACCTCCTCGCTGGCCGCGCTCGTCTCCTCCGTCGAGGCCGAGACGGTCTCGGTCGCGGCGCGCGTCCGCTGCGACACGGACGCGACCTCGCGGGTCGAGCCCGCGAGCGCGTCGATGCAGCTCGCCGTGCCGTCGATCGCGCCGGCGAGCTCGTCGAAGGCCGAGCGCGTCTGCCCGGCCGCGGCCGCGGCCGACTCGGCGAGCTTGCGCACCTCCTCCGCGACGACCGCGAAGCCGCGCCCCTGCTCGCCGGCACGGGCCGCCTCGATCGCGGCGTTCAGGGCGAGCAGGTTCGTCTGGTCGGCGATCCCGGAGATCTCGGCGGTCAGCGCGACGCCCCGCGCGGCCGCCGAGCGCGAGGCCAGCGCGAGCTCGACCGCCCGCTCGGCGACGGAGGCCGCCGACTCGACCGCCTCCTCCTGGCTCTGCGCGCCCGCGGCGACGTCCTGCATCGCGTGCGCGATCTCGTCGACCGCGCGGCCGGTCTCGCCCGCGCTCGCCGCCATCTGCTCGGCGGCGGCCGCCACCGTGTGCGAGAGGGCGCGGATCTCGGTGATCACGTCCGCCACCGCCGCGCGCATCCCGTTGTAGTCGGCGACCGCGCGCTGCATGCGGCCGAGCATCGTGTTGAACGTCCCGGCGAGCTCCCCGGGCTCGGCGCCCGGACGGACGTCGATCGGCGTGGTGACGGGCACGACCGGGTACGTGAAGTCCCGCTCCGCCATCCGGCCGAGGCCGACGGTCAGCTCGGCCAGGCAGTTGTGCGTCACCGACGCCAGGCGATCCTGCAGCTGATCGAGCGAGGAGTCGTCGCCGAGTGCCTCCGCGTAGCGGGCGCGGACGGCGTTCCAGCCGGCGACCGCGGCCTGCACCTGCTCGATCAGCGCGTTCGCGCTCCGCGCCAGCCGCGCCGCGTCCGAGCCGTCGTCCACGACCGGGACGGGCGTCGTCACGGGCGTCACCGAGACCGTCAGATCGCCCGCCTCCATCGCCTCGAGCGCCCGCCGCAGCTCGCGCAGGCAGTTCGCGCCGAGGCTGTCGAGCCTTGCCTCCACCTCGGCGAGCAGCCGGGCGTCCCTCGCTCCACGTCGCAGCACTTCCGTCCTCCCAGGAATCGGATCGATGCCCCGCTGCCCCGGTGATCGCGCGGCGAGAGCCGATCCGTGAGGGCCCGGCTGCCAGTTGAGCCGAATGCGCTACGAGGCACGGGCGGCCTCGGCGGGGTCGCCCGCGGCCACGAGCGACCCGCCCGCGCGCCCCTCGCGCCACGCCTGCGCGATCTCCGCCGCCGTGGCCGTGACGCCGAACATCAGGCTCATCGAGTCGAGCGTCATCGCGTGCACCTCGGGCGTCGCGCCGCCGGTCAGGTCGGCGCCGAAGACGACGTGGTAGCCGGCGAAGTACGCGTGCCGGCTCGTCGAGTCGACGCAGCCCTGCACGGCGACGCCCGTCGTGATCACCGTGCGCACGCCGAGCCCCTGCAGCACGGCGTCGAGCTCGGTGTCGTAGAAGGCGTCGAAGCGATGCTTGACGACGACCGGCTCGCCCGGCAGCGGCTCGAGCCCCTCGTGGATCTCGATCCCGCGCGTGCCGCTCTGGCAGTAGCGGCCGAGGCCGTGGCGGTGCAGCCGCTCGTGCATCGGGCCGTTCATGTGCGCCGGGTCGTAGTTCGCCGTCACGTGGACGACCGGCACGCCCGCGGCGCGCGCCTCGTCGAGGAAGCCGCGCAGCCGCCCGACGAGCGCGTCCATCGCGGCCACGTCGAGCTGCCCGAGCTGGTCCCAGAAGCAGCCCGGCGTCGTGAAGTCCTTCTGCATGTCGATCACGACGACGGCCGCGTGGCGCGGGTCGACCTTCTCCGCCAGCGTCGTCGGGATCCGCTGCCCGTCGATCTCGATCACGATGCCTCCTCGCGGTCGGGGCCCTCCACCCCGCAGCCTACGGGCGGCGCGGCCCCGCGCGCGCGCCGCGGCCCGGCCGCGGTAGAGTCGTGGCCTCTGGTGACGGCCGACGAGCTCGAGCGATACCTCCACCGCGAGATCCCGCTGTCGGCGGCGATCGGCGTGCGGGTCGAGGCACTGGGCCCTGGCGGGGTCGTGCTCGGCGCGCCGCTCGAGCCGAACGTGAACCACCGCAGGACGGCGTTCGCGGGCAGCATCTCGGCGCTCGGGATGCTCGCCGCCTGGGCGACCGTGCAGCTGCGCCTGCGGGCGGACGGCTACGACGCCGAGGCCGTGATCCAGCGCTGCGCGCTCGAGTACCACGCGCCCGCCCAGGGCGCGCTCCGGGCGACCTGCGAGACGCCCGGGGCCGACGAGTGGGCGCGCCTCTGCGCCGCCGTCGGACGACGGGGTCGCGGCCGGGTCGAGGCGACCGTGCGGATCGAGGCGGCCGGGACGCTCGTCGCGACCCTGACGGGCCAGGTCGCGGCGATCCGCGGCTAGCCGGTCGCCCGCAGCACGCGGGCGGCTGCGGCCAGGGCCCCGAGCTTGGCGCGCGCCGAGGCGTCGGTGGCGACGGGCCGCTCGGCGAACGTCGCGAAGCCGCAGTCCGGGTTGAGCTGGATCCGCTCGGGCCCGAGCAGGTCGGCGGCCGCGCGAGCGCGCGCCACGATCGCCTCGACCGGCTCGAGCGCCTGCGTGCGCGGGTTGACCGCGCCCAGGCCGAGGCCGGCGCCGGGCGGGAGGCCCGCGAGCGCCTCGAGCGGGCCGGCGCGGTCGGTCGCGTACTCGAGCACGAACCGGTCGACGCGCATCCGGGCGAGCGTCGGGACGAGCGGCGCGTAGCCGCCGGCGAGGAGCACGGACTCGTCGGCGCTCCAGTTGCCGCGACACACGTGCAGCGCGACCTCGATCCCGTCGGCGCCGTCCACGACGCGGTTGACGGCGTCGACGGCGAGCTCCAGCTCCTGCTCAGGCGACGCGGCGGCGGCGAGCGCGCCGCACATGAACGTCCGCGTCGCCGACTTCCCCGCGAGCACGAGCTCCGAGAGGGCGGGCTCGTCGAGCTGGACGCAGGCCACGCCGGCGGCGGCGAGGTCGGCGAGCTCCTCGCGCAGCACCCGCACGATGTCGTCGACCAGCTCGTCGCGCGACCCGTACGCGGCCGAGGAGAGCGCCTCGACCCACATCGTGCGGCTGAGCAGGTACGGGCCCGGCAGGCAGACCTTCAGCGGCCGGTCGGTGCACGTCGCGGCGAAGGCCGCCTCGTCGGCGGCGAGGGGCGAGCGCCGCGCGAGGCGCCCGGTCGCGGTCGGGTTGCGGATCGCGAAGGCGGGCACGTCGAGCGCGGAGAGGAGCGCCTCGAACGCCGCCTTGTCCTCGACGTGGTCGAGCAGGTCGGCCATCGTCATCGCCTCGACCCCGTCCAGCCGCTCGGCGACGAACGAGGTGAAGTCGCCGCGGCGCTGCTCGCCGTCGCTGACGAGGTCGGCGCCCGCCTCCACCTGGGCGGCGATCGCCTGCCGCACGGCCTCGTCCTCGAGCTCGAGCAGGTCGGGTGCGCGCCGGCGGCGCGCGTCGAGCAGCCGGCGCGGCCGCGGCCAGCTGCCGACGACGGTGACGGCGAACGGCGGCAGGCTCACGCGCGCCGCAGCTCCAGCTCGAGCGGGACCGCGCGCAGGAGCGACTGCGCGACCGGCGAGCGGGCGAGCGTCTCCGCCCAGAGCGCCTCGACCGCCTCGTCCTCGCCGTCGCAGTCGACGTACAGGCGGCCCTCGACCCCGGCGAGCCCCGGGTGCCCCTCCTCCTCGAGCCCGAGGAAGACGAGCACGTTGTCCGCGCCGGCCGAGACCGCCACCTCGAGGTTGCGCACCTCGAGGCCCCGCGAGGTCGCCCGCCAGCGGAAGCCGACGGCGAGGCAGCCCGCCAGCGCCGAGAGGAGCAGCTCGACCGCGCTCGGCGCCGCGTCCTCGGTGTCGAAGCTCGCCGGCTGGCCGACCTCGATCGCGTGGTTGCGAGCGTACGCGGTCGCCCGCATCCCGTCCGTCCAGCGGGCCCGCACCTTCCAGCGGAACGCCCGCGCCTGCTCGACGTCGCCCGCGAGCGCCTCGTCGCCGCCCTTCTTGCGCAGGAAGTAGCTCGTCGACCCGTGCTCCCCGGCCGCCGTCGCGAGGATCGCGTGGCCGACCATCCGGCACCACGCGGGCAGGTCCTCCCTCACCGACACCTCGCGGCTGCGGATCTCGAGCACGCCGCCGGGGGCGAGCGGGGCCAGCTCGTTGCGGATGATCAGCAGCAAGCCGCTGCCGCAGTCGAGGTCGCCGCCGTCGCAGACCGCGTCGGGGTCGGGGAGCGCGGGCGCGCCGCTCATCTCACCAGGAGGCGCAAGGCGCCCCGTTGGAGAGGAGCTCGACGAGCTTCGCGCCGCCGACGATCGAGGCGCCGTCGACCAGCTGGCCCTCGTCGAGCCCGCGCTTCTTGAAGCACGGCGAGCAGACCCAGATCTTCCCGCCTGCCTCGACGAAGCTCGCGATCAGCTCGGCGAGCGGGGCGAAGCCGTCCTCGTGGACGTCGTCGGCGTAGCCCTTCTGGCACAGCCGGACGCCCTCGGTCGAGAGGAAGACGACCGTCTCCTTGTCCGACGCGGCGGCCGCGTTCGCGACGACGAAGGCGACGGTCGCCTTGTCGGCGTCGTCCTTCGCGTGGGTGAGGCTGACGCAGAACGTCGAGGCCATCTCAGGGCTCCTCTCGTCGACGGATCAGGTACTCCGGGTGCGCGGCGGACACGAGCGCGTGCCCGGTCATCCCGCACCAGGCGGGCAGGTCCGCGGGCATCCCCGGGTCGTGCGCGGTCAGCCGGAGGAGCGCGCCGGGCGGCAGCGGGAGCAGCCGCCGGCGCAGCTCGACGACGAGCTCGCCGCAGCCGAGCCCACCGGCATCCCACGCCGCGATCGGCTCGTCCCGCCGCGGCTGCCGACCGGCAGCCCCGTCGCCGCTCACGTCCAGCTCCACGGGAGGAGCCGATGGCGAGCGGGCGCGGTCACCCCGCGAGCATACGGCGCGGGGGCCGTCCACGGCGCCGGCAGCGGGCGCAGCAGGGATGATGCGTCGATGACCTGGGCCGGCCTCGTCTGGAAGAACCTGCTCCGGCGCCCGGCCCGGACCGGGCTGACGATCACCGGGGTCGCGCTGGGCGTCGCGCTGATCGTCGCGCTCCTCTCGATCACCGAGGGCGTCCGGACGACCGCCTCGGAGATCCTCCACGTCGGCCGCGCGGACTTCGGCATCTTCCAGGGCGGCGTCTCCGACTTCACGCGCTCGCTGCTGCCGGAGTCGCTCGCGGGACAGGTCGCCGCCGAGGACGGCGTCGAGGAGACCTCCCGCGTCTACCTCTTCGTCACGCCCGTCGGGCCCGAGGAGTCGTTCCTCGTCTTCGGGCTCGACCCGGCGGACTTCGCCGCCCGCCGGCTCGTCGTCGTCGAGGGACGCGCGGCGACGGGCGCGGAGGCGACGCTCGGCACGCGCGCGGCGGAGCTGCTCGGCCTCGGCGTGGGCGACCCGCTCCCGGTCGGCGGCCGCACCGTCCCGATCGCCGGCCTCCACCAGAGCGGCAACGACTTCATCGACGCCGGCGCCGTGCTGCCGCTCCCGCTCGTGCAGGAGCTCGCGCAGCGACCCGACGAGGTGACGTCGATCGGCGTGACCGTCGAGCCGGGCCGCCGGCCGCAGGACGTCGCGGCCGCGCTCGAGCGCCGCTTCCCCGGCGTGACGGCGATCACGGAGCCCGGCCAGGCCGTCCGCGTCGACACGAGCAGCCGCCTGATCCTCGACGCCGGCTGGGTCGTCGCCGTGCTCGCGCTGATCGTCGGCGGGATCGGCGTCACCAACACGATGGCGATGTCCGTCTTCGAGCGCTTCCGCGAGATCGGCATCCTGCGCGCCGTCGGCTGGCCGACGCGCAGGATCGCGGGCCTGATCGTCTCCGAGGCGCTCGCGATCTGCCTGCTCGCGCTCGTCGTCGGCGTCGGCCTCGGCGTGCTCGCCGCGCACCTGTTCACCGCGAGCGGGAGCCTGTCGACGCTGATCGAGCCGCGCCTCACGGGCTCCGTGCTCGCCTGGGGCCTCGCCTTCGCGCTGGGCGTCGGCCTGCTCGGCGCGGCCTACCCGACCTGGCGCGCGATCCGGCTCACGCCGGTCCGGGCGCTCCAGCACGAGTAGCGGCCGCGCCCGCGGGATCGACGATCCGGCCGTGGCGGATGCGCAGGGAGCGATCGGCCGCGGCGGCCACCTGGTCGTCGTTCGTGACCAGGAGGATCGTCGTCCCGCGCCGCTCGCGCACCTGGTCGAGCAGGCGGAGGATCTGCCGCCCTGTGTCCGCGTCGAGCGCGCCGGTCGGCTCGTCCGCGAGCAGGAGCGACGGCTCGTTCGCGAGCGCGCGGGCGAGCGCCACGCGCTGCCGCTCGCCGCCCGACAGGGTCGCCGGCTTCGTCGTCAGGCGGTGCCCGAGGCCGACCTCCGCGAGCAGCTCGCGCGCGCGAGCCGTCCGCTCCGCGCGGCGCAGCCGCCCGAGCATCGGCACCTCGACGTTCTCGGTCGGCGAGAGCGTCCAGATCAGGTTGTGGAACTGGAAGACGAAGCCGACGACCGAGGCGCGGTAGGCGGCCGGGTCGGGCAGCTCCGCGAGCGACCGGCCGGCCACCCGGATCTCGCCGCCGTCGGGCCGGTCGAGCAGGCCGATCAGGTTCAGCAGCGTGCTCTTGCCGCAGCCCGAGGGGCCGGTCAGGGCGACCAGCTCGCCCGGCTCGATCGCGAGCGAGACGTCCTCGAGCGCCGTGACGCGACCGTGGTCGAACGACTTCGAGACGTGCTCGACGACGACCTCGGCGCCGCTCACCGCGGCGTCACCGGCAGGGCCAGGACGACCTCGTCGCCGGCGTGCTCGACGGTCGCGCGGAAGAGCAGCGGCACGCCGCGCCCGTCGGCGGGCCAGTCGACGTAGTCCTCGAACCGCCCGGCGAAGGGCCGGTCGACGATGTCCTCCTCCGTCGCGTCGTACTGGACCGGGTGCGCCTGCTGGAGCGGGTCGACGACCTCGACGGTGACGGTCGCCGCGAGCGGCGCGCCCGAGGCGTCCGTCGCCTCGACCGCGTAGGTCCAGCGCGTCCCGACCGCCGGGTCGCCGGGCGGCACGAGCAGCCGGGCCCGGAACGGCGCGTCGGCGGGCGCCTCGGTCAGCGCCGGCGGCGGCTCCGCCTCGGCGCCCGTGGCGGCGAGGCTCGGCGGCGAGACGGGCTCCGGCGCCGGCTCGCTCGTGCCGCCCCCGCAGCCCGCGAGCAGGGCGAGCGCGGCCAGGCCGGCGGCGAGCGCGAGGCCGGTGCGGCGACGACGCGGCCCCCGCCCGACGCGACGGCGGGCCTCCGGGATCAGCGCGGCTCCGGCCGGGCGGGACAAGGCCGCTCCGCTGAGACCGGGGCCCTCCCGGCCGACCGGCGGGCCTGCCCGCTGCTAGGGTGGCCAGCGTGACCACGGACCAGCAGCTCCGCGAGGACGCGGCACCGCTCGGCCAGGTCGAGGCCTGGGCCGTCGCCCGGATGACGCAGCTCGGCGTCTCGCAGGAGGACGCCGTCGAGCTCGCGCTCGCCGGCATCTCCTGGCACGAGGTCGAGCGCCTGGTCGACCGGGGCTGCCCGCCCGAGCTCGTCGTCCGCGTGCTCTGAGCCGCTAGGGCGAGAGCCCGAGCGAGATCCCGGGCTGCTCGAGCCGGTCGCCGAAGATCGGCCCCATGTCCCACCACGTCCACGCGCCGCACTCGACGCGGATCGAGACGTCGTCGTAGGCCCTGAGGATCCCGCCGACGGCCGGGTCGTCCAGCCCCTCCGGGGTCAGGTAGCGCAGCCAGGTGCGCTCGTTCAGCGCGGCCGCCTCGGCGCCCGTGACCACCGTCGCCGGCCCGGACGTGCCGCCGCCCCGCATCGGCGCGGGGCCGCGCGAGTCGACCATCACCGAGCAGCGCGGGTCGCGGAGGACGTGGCGCGCCTTGACCGTGCGCGACGAGGTCGGCAGGTAGATGGCGCCGTCCTCGTACAGGTACCAGTTGGCCGTCAGGTGAGCCGTGCCGTCCGCGCGGTACGTCGCCATCGTCGCGACGTAGCGGCCAGCCAGGAACGTCTCGAGCTCGTCGCGATCGACCGCCATCCGGGTCACCCCACCCGATCGACGGTCTCGGCCTTCATCGCCACGAAGTCGGCGACGTGGCTCGACCACTCGGCGAAGAAGCCCTGCAGGTCGGGCGACGTGATCTTCGCGATGTAGGCGTCGTAGTCGGCCGGCTCGATCAGCTCGAGGTAGTCCCATGGCGGCGCGCCCTCGCCGCCCATCAGCTGCTCGCTCAGGCGGACGACCTGGTAGCTCGCGATCTCGGGCGTGCCGTCGGTCAGCGGGTAGTCGACCTCCTGCACCCAGCGCTCGTACGTCTCCGGCGCGACGCCCTCGCGCAGCCGGTGGAGCACGTAGACCCGCGTTGCCATCGTCTCTCCTCTCCTCGGACGGGGCCGGCTCGCCCCTGCGGGGATCATGGCGCGTCGGCGGCGAGCGCGGGGGCCGGCCCGGGCCGTCTCTACCCGCGCAGCGCGGCCGCGTCCTCCTGGAGGCTGCGGAGCCCCTGCAGGAGCAGCGTCGAGTCGAGGCTGACGATCAGGATCTGGCAGCCGAGCTCGACGTACTTCACGGCCGCGTCCGCCGACCAGCAGTGCGCGGACATCACGAGCCCGGCGCGGCGCGTCACGTCGATCACGTGCGCGACGTGCTCCATCACCGGCGGCGCGGGCGGGCCGTAGTCGGCGCAGCCGAGCTCGACCGCGAGGTCCCACGTGCCGACGAGGATCCCGTCCAGGCCGGGCACCGCGACGATCTCCTCGATGTGCTCCACCGCCTCGACGTCCTCGATCATCGCGATCACGAGGTTCTCGCGGTTCGTCCGCTCGAGGTACGCCTCCCACGGCTCCATCCCGAAGCGCGCGGCCCGCACCACCGGCGCCGCCCCGCGGCGGCCGAGCGGCGGGTAGCGCGCGGCGTCCACCATCGCCTTCGCCTCGGCCGCGTTGCGGACGTGCGGGACGAAGACGCAGCGCGACCCGGCGTTCAGCGAGCGGTTGATCGCACCGGGCGTGTTCTCGACCGGGCGCGTCGTCACCACGAGCCCGCTCGCGTCCGCGGCCCGCGCGAGCTGCTCGAGCCGCAGGCCGTAGGAGTCGCCCCCGGACTCCTCGCAGTCGAGGATGACGTAGTCGAAGCCGGCGTGCCCGAGCTGCTCGACGAACACCGGCTCGACGAGCAGGGCGAAGCAGCCGAGCACGACGTCGCCGGCGTCGACGGCCGCGCGCAGGTCGATCGGGGCGCCGCCGGCGCGGGGGCGGGAGCGCGGCACGATCTCGAGCGAGCTGCGCATCGCCGTCATCGCCTCGGCGCAGGCCGCGAGGTCCGAGCCGAGGACGACGAGGCCGCAGCCGGCGTCACGCCAGGCGGCAGCGTGGGCCGGGTCGGCGACGGCGGCGGCGCACACCTTGCCCGCGGCCGCGACGGCGGCGATCGCGGCGGCCGCGCCCGGGATGCCGTCGGGCGACGCGGGCGAGCCGCCCGTCGCGAGCGCGAGGTCGAGCGCGATGAGGACGACGCCGTCGAGACCGTCCACGGCGACGACCTCGGCCGCGGCGGCGAGGCCGGCCGGGGACTCGAGCGAGGCCAGGACGACGTTCTCGGCGTTGACGGTCTCGCGGTAGTCGTCCCACGGCGTCAGCCCGAAGCGCGCCGCGCGCACCACCGGGGCCGCTCCGCGACGGCCGGCCGGCGGGTAGCGGGAGGCGTGGACGGCCGCGAGCGCGTCGGCCGCGGACTCGACGGCCGGCACGATCAGGCCCGACGCGCCGTCGTTCAGGGCCCGGTTCAGCGTGCCCGGGCTCGCCTCCGGCACGCGAACGAGGGCGGGGACGCGGGCTGCGGTCGCCGCGCGCACGAGGTCCTCCAGCTCGCCCGAGAACGGGCTCACGGCGGCGTGGCGGGCGTCGAGGACGAGGAGGTCGAAGCCCATCCCGCCTGCGAGCTCGACGACGGCCGCCGAGCCGCTCGCGATCTCGACGGCGGCGAGCGCCCCACCGCCGACCAGGCGCTCACGCAGGGTCATTCCCCCTCCTCCCGCTCGAGCACGGCGATGCCGCTGATCTCGACCAGCGCGCCCGGCAGGGGCAGGCTGGCCACGCCGATCAGCGACGCGGTCGGGCGATTGTCCCCCTCGCCGAGCAGCCGCCGGTGGATCGCGGCGATCGCGCGGAGCTGCTCGGGATCGGGGGTGACGCTGACGAACAGGTGCGTGGCGACCACGTCGTCCCGCGAGGCGCCGGCGGCGGCGAACGCGTCGACCGCGTTCGCGAGCGCCTGCTCGAACTGCGCGACGACGTCGCTCCCGCCCGCGAGCGCGCCGGCGGCGTCGACCGGGAGCTGGCCGGAGACGAACACGTGTCTGCCGGCGCGTACGGCGCGGGCGAACCCGAGCTCGCGCTCGAACGGCGTCCCCTCGACCACGTGCTTCACGGGCCCTCCTCCTTCACGAAGCGCTGCGATCGCCGAGATCTCGACGAGGTAGGCGGGGTGGATCAGGCTGGCGACGCCCACGAGCGCCCCCGACGTCTCCGCCGCCCCGAGGTGGCGGCGGTGGAGCGCCGCGATCTCGTCCAGGTCCGTCGCGATGTCCGGCGTGACGTGCACCTGGACGTGCGCGAGCCGGTCGAGGCCGCTGTCGAGGCGCTCGAGCAGGACGCGCAGGTTGTCGACGGCCTTCGCGTAGTTCGCCGCGAGCCCGCGCTCGGCGATCGGCGTGCCGTCGGGATGGCGGGCGATCTGCCCCGCCACGTAGACGAGCCCGTCCGCCGCGATCGCCTGGGACACGCCGAAGAGCCCCTCGTTCGGGACGCCGTGCCCCGTCTGCGGCCTGCGTCCCACCGCTATCCGTGGCGCGCCGCCCGCTCGGCCTCCGTCGCGGCCGCGTCGAGCTCGTAGTGGAACAGGTACGGGTCGACGGGATCGATCACGACGCCGTACAGCTCCCTCGCCTGCTCGACGGTGAGGAGCTCCTCGCTCACGTCGAAGAGCACGAGCTCGGGGTCGCGCTCGAGCGGGTCGCCGTAGCCGCCGCCACCGCCGGTGTAGAGGTGCATCGCCTCGCCGGCGGCGAGCGGCACGTTCGCGGCGAACATCCCGATCACGCGCTCCCGCTCCGTGCCCGCCTCGATCAGGAGGTCCTGCGGCGCGCCCGGCAGGCCGCCGTCGACGCCCCAGATCGGGAAGTCCTTGCGGTCGGCCATGATCCCGACGCGCGCGTTGCCGTGCGTGAGGCGGAAGACGCCGATCGTCCCCCAGCCGCCCGGTACCTGGCCGGCGCCGGCGCTGCCGGGCCAGAGCGCGAACTCCTCCACCAGGATCGGGTAGAAGCGCTCGAGCACCTCCGCCGGCTGCAGGCGAACGCCCGGCCCGTAGATCATCATCGACGGCAGCGGCAGCTCCCCGAACGGGCTGCCACCGAAGCCGCCGGGCGTCCACAGGTACATGACGTACTCGCGCCGCAGGCGCTCGTCCCAGCCGCCCATCGTCAGGTTGATCAGGTTGAACATGCAGCCTGTCCGCCGGGACGGGTCGGCGAGACCGACCGCGCCGACGGTGCACGAGATGACCTTCTCGAGGCAGCCCGCCGCCATGCCGGAGACGGGCGTCGGGTGCTCGACGTGGACCACCGTCCCCGCCCGCGTCCTCACGTCGACGAGCCGCTGGACGCCCGCGTTCATCGGGACGCCGGGGAACAGGTTCAGCACCGAGAGGAGGACGCCCGACCAGGTCGCCGGCAGGCCGCTCCCGACGGGCCCCATCGGCGACGGGTCGGAGTCCGTGAAGTCGAAGGAGAGCCGGCCGTCCTGGATCGTCAGGCGGAGCCGGACGTGCACGGGCGGCCGGTCCGGGTGGACGGTGTCCTGGTCGATCTGGTCGGCCCACTCGTACGTTCCGTTCGGGAGCTGCGAGGTCTGCGCGAGCAGCATCCGCTCGGCGTAGTCCCAGCAGTCGGCGAAGGCGTCGTGGATCGTCGCGACGCCGTGCTTCTCGACCAGCTGGAGCACCCGCTGCTCGCCGCTGTACAGCGTCTGCACCTGGGCGTGCAGGTCGCCGCGCCGCTCGTCGGGCACGCGGAGGTTCGCCATGATCAGCTCGATCACGGCGTCCTGGCGCACGCCGCGCTCGTAGATCTTCACGGGCGTGATGCGGATGCCCTCGCCGAACGCGTCCTGGGCCTGCGGGTTGAACGTCCCGGGGACGGGCCCGCCCACGTCCGGCCAGTGCGCCATCGCGACGAGCCACGCGATCAGCTCGCCCTCGTGGAAGATCGGCCGCACCGCGCGCACGTCCTGGTTGTGCGTGCCGCCGGCGTACGGGTCGTTGAAGAGGACGATGTCGCCCTCGTGGACGTTCTCGCGCCCGAGCACGCGGACGATCTCGCCGATCGTGAAGCGGAAGGTGCCGTAGTGGATCGGCATGTCCCAGCGCCCGGCCGTCACCAGCTGGCCCTCGGGGTCGAAGATCGCGATCGAGTAGTCGCGGCCCTGGTTCACCGGCGGCGAGAACGAGGCCCGGAACAGCTTCAGGCCCATCTCGTCGACGATCGTCACGAAGCTGTGCCGGAGCACCTCGAACGTGATCGGGTCGAGGCGCATGCCGCCGCGCGAGTCCGTGACCGACATCTCAGGCCTCCTGCCCGTCGAGGGAGACGACGAGGTTGCCGAGCTCGTCGACGCGGACGCGCGCGGCCGGCGGGACGACGGTCGTCGAGTCGACCTGCTCCACGATCGCCGGCCCGTCGAAGGTGTCGCCGGCGCCGAGCCTGGCGCGGTCGTAGATCGCCGTCGCGACGTACGCGCCGTCGAACCAGACGTCGCGCTCGCCGATCCGCGCCGACGCCGCGCCGCTGCCCCGCGGCAGCGCGTCCAGCTCGACCTTGTCGACGCGCCCGATCCCGGCGACGCGGGCCGTCACCAGCTCGACGGTCGCGAACTCCTCGGGCATCACGTAGCCGAACTCCCGCTGCTGCCGCTCGAGGAAGGCGTCCACGACGGCCCGCAGCGAGCCCTCGCCCAGCGTGCCTGACGGCACCGGGACGGTGAAGCCCTCGCTCTGGCCGAAGTAGCGGAGGTCCATCTCGCGTTGCACCTCCATCCGATCCGGCGTCACGCCCTCGCTCGCGAGCAGCGCGCGCACGCGGCCCTCCAGCTCGCCGTAGGCCGCGTTCAGCCGCTCCGGCGTCACCTCGCGCTGCGTCAGCAGGATCGACTGGGACGCGTCGTGGCGGATGTCGACCATCAGCAGCCCGAGCGCCGAGGTCAGGCCCGGGTAGCGCGGGACGATCACGTGCGGGAAGCTCCCGGCGCGCGCGACCTCCGCCGCGAACAGCGGGCCCGCGCCGCCGAAGGCGAAGAGGCTGAACTCGCGCGGGTCGTAGCCGCGCTCGACGGTCGCGAGGCGCAGCGACTGCAGCATGTTGTTGTTCGCGATCGCGACGATCGCGGCCGCGGCCGCCTCGACGTCCAGCCCGAGCTCGGCACCGACCGTGCGCCCGATCGCCTCGCGCGCGAGCTGCGGGTCGATCCGCATCTCGCCGCCCAGGAAGGCCTCGGGGCGCAGCCGCCCGAGCACGACCTGGGCGTCGGTCGAGGTGGGCTCCGTGCCGCCCGCGCCGTAGCAGGCGGGCCCCGGCCGGGCGCCCGCGCTCTGCGGGCCGCTGCGCAGGCTGCCGCCCGCGTCGACCCAGGCGATCGAGCCGCCGCCGGCGCCGATCGAGAAGACGTCGATCGAGGGGAAGCGCACCGGCGTGCCCCACTCGACGAGGTACTCGTTCGTCCGCAGCGCCTCGCCCTCGTGGATGATCCCGAGGTCGAGGCTCGTCCCGCCCATGTCGAACGTGACGACGTTCGCGAAGCCGGCGAGGCCCGCGATCCGCCGCGCCGCCATCACACCGGCGGACGGCCCCGACTCGAGCGTCCGCGCCGGCACCTGCCGGACGAGCTCGGGCGTCGCGACGCCGCCGGCGGAGGTCGCGATCGCGATGTCGCCGCCGTAGCCCTTCTCGCGCAGCTCGCCCTCGAGCCGGCTCACGTAGCGGTCCATCACGGGCCCGATGTAGGCGTTGATCGTCGTCGTCGCCGTCCGCTCCGACTCGAGGATCTCGGGGAGGATGTCGCACGGGCGCTGACGTAGACGCCGGAAGCTCTCCCTCCTCGATCAGCTCCTTCGCCCGGCGCTCGTGCGCGGGTTGACCGGCGAGTTGAGGAAGACGACGGCCACGGACTCGAGGCCGAGCGCGCCGATGCGGCGCGCCACGGCGCGCACCTCCTCCTCGTCGAGGGGCCGCAGCACCGAGCCGTCGTACGCGATGCGCTCGTCGAGCTCGAAGCGGTGCTTGCGCGGGACGAGCGGCGGGGGCGGCTGCCACCACAGGTCGAACGCCTCCCGGTCGCCGCGGCGGATCGCGAGCAGGTCGCGCTGGCCCTTCGTCGTCACGACGGCGGTGCGGGCGCCGCGGCGCGCGATGATCGCGTTGATCCCGACGGTGGTGCCGTGCGCGAGCAGCGACATCTCGCCGAGCGGCCGGCCCAGGCGCGTGACGCCGTCGACCAGGCCCTCGTAGAAGTCGGGCGGCGTCGACGGCACCTTGACGTACGAGACGGCGCCCGCCTCGTCGACCATCACGGTGTCCGTGAACGTCCCGCCGATGTCGACCCCGGCACGGAAGCTGCTCATCGGTTGGCCCCTCCTCCCGTCGGCGCCGGCGCCGCGGGCCCGCGCGGTGCGGGAGCGGTGCGAGGGCGCGGTGCTGCCTCACGGCCCGCGTCCGGCGCACCGGGCGCGGGCCGCGATGCTATGCGGCCGCGGCCGTTCCCGCTCGAGGGCCGCCGCACGGACGCCGCGGTCGCTCGCCGCGTGCCGCTCGTTCTCCGGGTCCGTCCCACCACCGCCCGCCCTCCCTGCTCCGCCGGCTCGAGGGGACGAATCTAGTGCAACCACGGTGAACGGTCAACCGTATGATTGAACGTGACGATCGGCGCGAGCCCCCCGCGAGGACGGTTCGCTGCACGCCGTCGGCCACCGCGTGGACTACGCTTCGACGGGCCACGCGCGATGGCCGACCCGCGGCAGGGCCGCCTCTCCCCGGAGCGGCAGGCGTCCACGAGAGGGCGGACGAGGGATGAGCAGCAGCACGAGCAGCAAGGCCGAGGCCGGCTTCGACCAGGAAGCGCGGGAGCTCGGAGGCGCGATCCGCGCGCGACGCACGGAGCTCGGCATGACCGTCGGACGCCTGGCCGACGCGGCGGGCGTCTCCCGCAGCCTGATCTCGCAGGTCGAGCGCGGCCTCGCGAGCCCCTCGATCACGACGCTGCGCCGGATCGCCGCCGCGCTCGGCGTCCCGGTCGTCGCGCTCTTCGCGGGCGCCGCGAACGCGTCGAGCTCCTGCTTCGACCGCGAGGGCAAGCGCGTCATCGTCCGCTCCTACGAGCGGAAGAGCCTCTACCGGCCCGGCAGCGTCAACGTCGTCTACGAGCTGCTCACCCCCGACTTCGACCGGCAGGTCGAGTTCATGCGGATCGAGATCGGCCCGCACACCTCGACGCCGGCGGAGGTCTCCCAGCACGCGGGCGAGGAGAACCAGCTCTGCCTCGAGGGCACGTACGTGCTCGTCATCGAGGGCGAGGAGTTCATCGTCAACGAGGGCGACTCGATCTCCTTCGACGCGGGTCGGCCGCACCGGGCCGAGAACCGCACCGACCAGCGCGTCGTGCTCGTGACGGCGATCTCGCCGCCCAACTTCTGAGCGCCGCGGGCGACCCGCCCGTCGATCGTACGGACGGCACCTGCGCGAGCGGCGCCGGCGGTGCGGGAGGCCAGCCGAGCGCGCGCTCGATCGCGCGCGCCATACCGGGCAGGCGCGCGTCGGAGAAGGCCGGCCCGGTCAGCATCACGCCGACGGGCAGGCCGTCGGCCTCCGCGGAAGGGATCGAGAGCGACGGGTGGCCCGTCACGTCGAAGGGCGCCGTGTTGCCGACCACGTCCCGGCCGCGCAGGACGCACTCCGGGATCGACGCGGCCGGGAGGTGCACGTACGCGTCATGGGTCGCGGTCGGCATGACGAGCACGTCGACGTCCGCGAACGCGCGATCGTAGCCTCGACGCTCTCGACGGGCGCGGGCGGACCAGGTCCGAGGGTCTCGAGCAGGTCGACATCGCCTCGCTCAGCCGGTGGAGCTCGTCCACCTCCGCGTCGCGGTCGGGCCGCACGGCCGCGTGTACCGGCGAACGGGGCGCTCGAGCTCGCGCTCAGCCTCGAGCCGGCCGAGCCGCGCCTCCAGGCCCACCCGGCCCGTGTCGCCCGTCACGGGCGCCCGCTGCCGCCCGGCAGCGAGTACGCATCGTAGGAGTCGCCGCCGCGGTCGTAGACGTCCTGGATCGACTGCATCCGCTCGAGCGTCCCCGGCCGCATGGTCGAGTTGAAGATGTAGCCCTCGATCCGCAGCGCGTTCTCGTAGTCGAGGTCCCAGGCCTGCAGGATCCCGCGCTTGCACGCCTGGAGCGCGCGCTGCGGGCTCGTCGCGATCCGCGCCGCCCACTCGATCGTCCGCTCGCGCAGCTCGCCGTCCTCGAACACCCGGTTGACGAGCCCGACGCGCTCGAGCTGCTCCGCCGTCTGCGGCTCGCCGCTGAGGAAGATCTCCATCGCCTTCGACTGGCCGACCAGGCGGGAGAGCCGGACGGTCCCGCCGCCACCGGGGATGACGCCGAGGATGCTCTCGATCTGCGCGTACGTGGCGGAGCGGCCCGCCGTCCGGAGGTTGCAGGCCACGAGGCTCCGCGCCGCCGCCCCAGGCCTGGCCGTGGTTGCACGAGATCGTGATCAGCGGCCCGCGCTCGAGCTCGTCGGTCACCTTGCGCCAGAGGAGCGGGTCGCCCGTGATCCTCTCCGGCGCGGTGTGGCTCGATGATCGTCCGGCAGCCAGTGCGCGCCATCAGGTACCCGGGACGTCGGACGCGAGCACGAGCACGCGCGCCACCTGCCTTGATCTCGTCGATCCCCTCGACGATGCGCTGCAGCAGCTCGTACGAGCCGAAGTTCTTCGGCGGGTTGTCGAAGCAGAGACCCACGCCATCGGCGGGGAAGGACACGTGCGCCTGGGCGCTCAACGGGCTCTCCTTGTAATCAGGTTGAACAACATGGGCACCGAGATTAACGTATGCTCGTCGGCGGTTCGCCGACCCTACTGGACGCACGACGCAGGAGGAGCCCGACCGTGTCCGACCGCAGCGATCCTCGCATCCCGCCGCGCGAGCAGGTCGTCCTCCGCTACCTGCTCGACCGCTACGCCGAGGAGCGACCGGACCAGGTCTTCGTCAAGTTCACGTCGGGCGAGGAGTGGACGTTCGCCGACCTGCGCGAGGTGACGCTGCGCCACGCCGCCGGCTTCCAGGCGCTCGGCGTCGAGCAGGGCGACCACGTCCTCTCCTTCCTGCCGAACTCCCGCGAGGCGATCGGCATCTGGTACGGCCTCAACTACCTCGGCGCCGTCTACATCCCGGCGAACCCGGCGTACAAGGGGAACCTGCTCGGCCACGTCGTCGAGAACTCGGACGCCAAGCTCGTCGTGGCGCACCATCAGCTCGTCGAGCGCCTCGCGGACGTCTCGCTCTCGTCCCTCACCGACGTCCTGCACATCGCCGGCGAGGGCCCAGACGTGGACGGGCTGCGCCGCCACCCGGCGTCGGTGCTCTCGGACACGCCCGTCGACGAGGCCTCGCTCGCGCTCGCCCGACCGATCGAGCCGTGGCACACGCAGGGCGTCTGGTACACGTCCGGCACCACCGGCCCGTCGAAGGGCGTGCTCAGCTCCTACATGCACGCCTACTCGATGTTCGGGCCCGAGACCTGGCCGTTCGTGACGGCGGACGACCGCTACATGATCAACCTGCCCATCTACCACATGGGCGGCACCGGCCTCTGGAACTCGATGCTCCTACGCGGCGGCTCCGTCGCGTTCGTCGAGCGATTCCAGACCGACCGCTTCTGGGACCAGGTGCGGGAGACGGGCTCGACCGTCGTCTTCCTCCTCGGCGCGATGGCCGCCTTCCTCGAGGCGCAACCGCCGCGCGAGGACGACCGCGACCACCCGATGCGGCTGATGTTCATGGTCCCGGTCGTCGACGACGTCCCGGCCTTCGCCGAGCGCTTCGGCGTCGAGGTGCGGTCGATCTACAACATGACCGAGCTCTGCATGCCGATCATCACCGGGCCGACGCCGACGCTGCCCGCCACCTGCGGCCGGCCGCGCCCCGGCGTCCACGTGCGGCTCGTCGACGAGAACGACTGCGAGGTGCCCGTCGGCGAGGTCGGCGAGTTCGCCGTCCGCTCCGACACCCCCTGGTCGATGAACCACGGCTACTACAAGATGCCCGAGGCCACCGCGGCCGCCTGGCGCAACGGCTGGTTCCACACCGGCGACGCCGGCCGCATGGACGAGGACGGCAACTACTACTTCGTCGACCGCATCAAGGACGCCATCCGCCGCCGCGGCGAGTTCATCTCCTCGCTCGAGCTCGAGATCGAGCTGTGCGCGCACCCCGACGTCGCCACCGCGGCCGTCGTCGCCGTCCACAGCGAGTACGCCGAGGACGAGATCCTCGCGATCCTGATCCCCGCGCCCGGCCGGACCATCGACTACGAGGACCTGATCGAGTTCCTCCGGCCACGCGTCGCCTACTTCATGATCCCGCGCTACTTCCGCACCGCGACCGACCTGCCGATGACGCCGACGGAGAAGATCCGCAAGGTGCTCCTGCGCGACCAGGGCCTGACCGAGGACACCTGGGACCGCGAGGCGGCCGGGATCGTGATCCAGGCGGAACGCCTTTGATCTGGGGGGAGAAGCTCGCGCTTCTCCCCCAGTACCCCCCTCATCGCGCCAGGCCACCGGCCCTCGGGCTCCCGCTTCGCGTTGCGGATCGGCGGCAATCTCCGAGCCGACGCACTCGTCGGAGGACAGCAAGCTGCCCTCCTCCCCGGATCGCGGCGGAGAAGCTCGTGCTTCTCCGTCACGCGCCCCCTCATCGCGCCAGGCCACCCGCGCTCGGGCCCGCCTAGCGGCTCCCGTCGCCGGTCCCTCCGAGCCGACGCACTCGTCGAAGCCCGGAGATCGACGAGCGAAAGCCCCGGCTCGGCGCCTCTCGGCGGTCAGCCCGGGCGGCCGTAGTTCGGGGGGCGGCCCTCGCTCAGGGATCTCGTGCCCTCGTGGGCGTCTGCGGTGCGATAGGCCAGGAACTCGTGCGCGAGCGAGGACTCGAACGCGGGGATGCCCTGGCGGAGCCAGTGGTTCAGCGCGCGCTTCGTCCAGCGCGTCCCGACCGGCGCCGCGCGCGCGAGGCGGCGGGCGTAGCCGAGCCCGACCTCCTCCACCCGGTCGTCCGGGACGCTCTCGGCGACGAGGCCGATCCGCTCCGCCTCCGCGCCCGACAGCGGCTCCGGCAGGAGCAGGTAGCGCTTCGCCTTGGCCAGCCCGCAGAGGAGCGGCCAGATCAGGACGCCGTGATCGCCGGCGACGACGCCGACGCGGGCGTGGCCGTCGGCGAGGCGCGCGTCGTCGGCGACGACGCAGACGTCCGAGAGCAGCGCGACCCCGAGCGCGGCGCCGTACGCCTCGCCCCGCACCGCGGCGACCACCGGGGCGCGGCACTCGACCACGCCCAGGACGATCGCGCGCGCCTCGTCGAGCAGGCGGACCGCCGCGTCGCCGTCCAGGGCCGGGACGCCCGAGATCAGCTCGTCGACCGACCCGGCGGAGAACGCGTCCGGCTGGCCGCGCAGGAGCACGGCGCGCACGGTGTCGTCACGGTCGACGCGACGCCACAGCTCGGGCAGCTCGCGATGGAGCGCCGCCGTCATCCGGTTCCCCGGGGCGCCCGTCGCCATGGTTGCGACGAGGAGCCCGTCGGCGTCGGGGCCCTCGCAGCGAAGCGCCTCGAAGTCGGCGCCGAGGCTCACGGGATGCCGTGCGCCGGGCCCGCCGCGGCCGCGACGTCGAGCACGTCCACGATCTGCTGCCGCGTCGCGCCGAGCTTGACGCAGTTGCCCACGTGGAGCCGCAGCCCCGGCAGGTAGCGGTGCGTCGGCGTCGAGTCGATCCCGACGTAGATCAGCTCCTTCGTCAGCGCGGGCAGCGTGCCCGTGCGCCACGGGACGCCGACGAAGTCGACGAACGCCGTGAACGCCGGGATCGACAGCCGGAGCTGGGCGTCGACGAACCCCGGTAGGTTCTCGTCGAGCCGCCGCCAGTAGCGGTCGGCGAAGATCGTGTCGCGGAGCTCCTGCGCCTCGTCGGAGAGCGGGCCGATCGCGAGCTCGTCGCCCCGCTCGGCCAGCACGTCGATCAGCACGCGCGAGCCCTCGTGCAGCCCGTGCACGCCGATCGACGCCGCGAGCTGGACGACCTCGCCGAGCTCGAGGGGCGCCGCGCCCTCGTCGAGCGCCCGGCGCGCGTGGCGGGCCATGCCCTCGCGGTCGAGCGTCGTCGGCTGCGACGCGCACGCGAGCGCGACGAGCGCGCGCGTCCGCTCGTCGAGTCCCGGCCCCTCCGGCGCCGCCCCGGCGATCGCGAGCGCCGTGCGGCGGACGTCGTCGAGGTCAGGCCCCATGCGGCGTCAGGGTCTCGAGCGCGTCGACGAGGTCGGCGAGGAAGCGCGCAGCCGGTGCGCCGTCGACGGCGCGGTGGTCGAAGGTCAGGCTCAGGTGGCAGCGGCCGTCGACGATCGCGCCCACGCCGAGGATCGCCACCTGCGGGTGGTCGACGATCGGCGTGAACCACTCGACGCCGAGCATGCCGAGGTTCGAGACGGTGAAGGTGCCGCCGGTCAGCTCCTCGATCGTGGCCTCGCGCGCGCGTGCGCGCGCGACGACCTCAGCGGCGGCCTGGACGAGCTGCTCCAGCCCCAGCGAGCCGGCGTCCCGCACGACCGGCGCGAGCAGGTCGCCGTCGACGTCGACCGCGACCGCCAGGTCGACCCGGGACGCGAGCAGCACCCGCTCGTCCTGCCAGACCGCGTTCAGCGCCGGGTGGGCGACGAGGGCGCGAGCAGTCGCGAAGAGGATCGCGTGCGTGAACGACGCGGGCACGCCGGCGGCGCGCAGCGCGGCGACCGTCGCCGCCGGCGCCGCGGTCTGGGCGCGCCGGTGGAGCGTGACGGGCGCGACGACGCTCGCGCTGTGGGCGATCCGACGCGCGGTCGCGCGGCGCGCCGCGCTCCAGCGTGCGGGCTCGAGGCCAGGGCCGCCGTCCGCGGTGGGCGCGGGCGCCGCAGGCGCCTCGACCGGGGCGGCGACGGCCGGTGCGTCGGTCGCGGCCCGCTGGACGTCCCGCTCGACGACCCGACCGCCCGGGCCGGAGCCTGCGACGGCGACGAGGTCGACGCCGAGCTCGCGGGCGAGCCGGCGCGCCGCGGGCGAGGCGAGCACGGGCGAGCCGTCGGGCCGCAGCGCCGGGCCCGGCCGGACCGTGCGCAGGGGCGCCGCCGTGGCTCCGACGGGGGCAGCCGCACCGGTGCCCGGCGCGCCCGGCGCCGCCGCTGCGGCAGCACCGCTCGTGCCCGCAACGGCGACGACGGCGAGCACCTGGCCGGGGACGACCTCGTCGCCCTCGGCGGCGTTCACCGCCTGGACGACGCCGTCGACGGGCGACTCGACCTCGACGTCCGCCTTGTCGGCGGAGAGCTCGACGACGACCTCGCCGGCGCGCACGGGGTCGCCGACCTGCTTCGCCCAGCGGGTCACCTCCATGCGCTCGATCGTCAGGCCGAGCTTCGGCGCGACGACGTCGGTCACGTGCCCGTGAACTCCGGCGGCCGCTTCTCGAGGAACGCGCGCATGCCCTCCTCCTGGTCGCGGCCCGCGAAGAGCAGCGCGAACTCCTGCAGCACGTACTGCATGCCGCGCTCGCTGTCCATCTCCGCGCCGATGTTGACCGCGCGCTTCGCCGCGGCGAGCGCGAGCGGGCTGCGCGAGGCGAGGGTCTGCGCCAGCTCGCCGGTGGCGGCGGCCAGCTCGTCGGCCGGAACCAGCCGGTTCACCAGCCCGAGCCGGTAGGCGTCCTGCGCGGAGAGCGGGTCGCCGGTCATCAGGATCTCCTTCGCGGCGGCGCGCCCGACCCAGCGGGTCAGGCGTATGCACGCGCCCGCGCCGGGGATGACGCCGACGCGCGACTCGGTCAGCCCGAAGGTCGCCGTCTCGCTCGCGACGACGAGGTCGCAGGCGAGCAGGAGCTCCGTGCCGCCGGCCAGCGCGTAGCCGTTCACCGACGCGATCACGGGCTCGTCGAGCGCCTCGATCGTCCGGAACAGCCGCATCCAGGTGTCCTCGTTCGCCCGGCGCGCCTCGAGCGGGCCGCGGCCCGCGTACTCGTTCAGGTCGGCACCGGTCGAGAACGCCCGGCCGCTGCCGGTGAGGACGATCACCCGGGTCTCGGGACGCGCGCGCGCCGCCTGCAGCTCGGCCTCGAGCTCGGTGAGCATCTCGCCGTTGAACGAGTTCAGCTTCTCGGGCCGGTTGAACGTCAGCGTCGTGACGGCGCCGGCGTCGGCGCGCTCGATCAGGCTCATGCGAGCAGCTCCCTGGCGGTCTCGACGATCCGCTCCGGCGCGGGCAGGTACGCCTGCTCGAGCGGCGGGCTGAACGCCGTCGGCGCGAACGGCGCCGAGAGGCGGCCGATCGGCGCGTCGAGGTAGTCGAAGGCCAGCTCGCCGACCTGGAGCGCGAGCTCGCCGCCGATCCCGCTGAAGCCGACGGTCTCCTGGACGATCAGCAGCCGGCGGGTGCGGCGCACGGAGTCGGCCACCGTCGCGGCGTCGAGCGGCTGGATCGAGCGCAGGTCGATCACCTCGGCCTCGATCCCGTCCGCCGCGAGCTGCTCGGCCGCGGCGAGCGAGCGGCGCCGGCCCCCGGCCCAGGTCGCGATCGTCAGGTCGTGTCCGGCGCGGCAGACCTCCGCGACGCCGATCGGCGTCAGGTGCTCCCCGTCGGGCACGTCCCCGCGCTCCTGGAGCAGGCCCTTGTGGAAGAGCACGACGACCGGGTCGTCCTCGCGGATCGCCGTCTTCAGCAGCCCCTTCGCGTCCGCCGGCGTCGCCGCCGTGACGACGCGCAGCCCCGGGATGCCGCCGAGGATCGCCTCGTAGGTCGAGGAGTGCTGCGGGCCGGCGTTCAGTCCGCCGCCGCCGAAGCTCGTGAACGTGATCGGGATCGCCGCCTGGCCGCCCGACATGAACCGCAGCTTCGCCGCCTGGTTGACGACCTGGTCGAAGCACGTCGCGAAGAAGTCCGCGAACGAGATCTCGACGATCGGCCGCAGCCCGGTCATCGCCATGCCGACGGCCGCGCCGACGAAGCCGAGCTCGCCGGCCGGCGTGTCGATCACGCGGTTCGGGCCGAACTCGTTGTAGAGGCCGCGCGACTGCGCGAAGATGCCGCCCGGCCGCCCGACGTCCTCGCCCATCAGCAGCGAGCGCGGGTCGCGGGCGAGCTCCTCCGCGAGGGCCTGCTGCACCGCCTGGTAGTACTTGAGCTCCGTCATCGCGCGTAGACGTCCTCGAGCAGCGCGCTCGCGTCTGGCAGGGGGCTCTGGCGGGCGAACTCGAGCGCCTCGTCGAGCTCGCGGCGGACGTCCGCGTCGAGGGCGTCGAGCCGCGCGCGCTCGACTCCTGCGGCGAGCAGGCGCGGCTCGAGGTGGGCGAGCGGGTCGAGCTCCGGCAGGCGCGCCAGCTCCTCGTCCGGCCGGTACCGCTGCGGGTCGCCCTCGTAGTGGCCGTGCCAGCGCTGCGTGCGGATCTCGATCATCCGGGGCCCGCCGCCGGCGCGGATGGCGGCGACCGCCTCGGTCGCCGCGTCGTGGACGGCGAGGACGTCGACGCCGTCGACCGTCGTCGCGGGGATGCCGTAGGCGGCGCCGCGCACGGCGATCGACGGCACGCTCGCGTGGATCTCGTAGGGCGTCAGCTCCGCGTAGCCGTTGATCTCCGCGACGAAGAGGATCGGCGCCTGCCAGCAGCCCGCGAGGTTCATCGCCTCGTGCACGGCGCCCTGCGCCGAGGCGCCCTCCCCGAAGAACGTCGCGACGACCTGGTCGGTGCCGCGCAGCCGGGCCGACATCGCGGCGCCGACGGCGATCGGCTGGCCCGCGCCGAGGATGCCGTTCGCGCCGAGCACGCCGATCGCGATGTCGACGATGTGCATCGACCCGCCCTTGCCCTTGCAGTAGCCGGTCGTCCGGCCGAACAGCTCGGCCATCATCGGCGCGATCCGGGCGCCCTTGGCGAGGATGTGCCCGTGGCCGCGGTGGGTCGCGGTGATGAAGTCGTCGTCCCGCAGCGCCGACACGATCCCGGCGGCGACCGACTCCTGGCCGATCGAGAGGTGCACGAACCCCGGCAGCTCGCCCGCGGCGAACAGCTCGCCGACGCGCTCCTCGAAGCGCCGGATCCGGAGCATCGTGTCGTAGATGCGGACGGCGAGCTCGAGCCGCTCCCCCGTCAACGTCCCCTCGCTCACCTGGCCTCCCTCCGACCGGGCATCCCCGTCCCTCCGTCGCGCTCGCTCGTCCCGGACGCTCCGCGCACCGGAACCCTAGTCGGCTGGCGGATCGACACGCTCCGGCAACGGCACGGTCGGCTCCGACCCGGCGGCCGCCCGGCGCCGCAGGAAGCGCGGCGTCGGGATCTCCTTGCCCTTCGTCAGCCCGTCGGGGCGGAGCAGGATGATCAGGAAGAGCACGATCGCGAGCACGAGCGTCTGCGTCCCGAGCCGCGACGGGAAGGAGATCCCGAAGAAGTCCCCCGTCTGCACGCGGCGCAGGATCTCGGCGATCACCGACACGACGATCGTGCCGACGACCGCGCCGGCGACGCTCGTGATCCCGCCGATGACGAGCATCGTCACGGTCAGGAACGTGATCGAGATGAAGAACAGGTCCGGGTTGACCGTGCCCAGGAAGAGCCCGTAGAGCGCGCCGCCGAAGCCGCAGAAGAGCGCCGAGAGGACGAACGCGATCCCGCGCTCGCGGCCGACGGCGACGCCGATCGACTGCGCCGCGACGTCGTCCTCGCGCGAGCTGCGCAGACGTAGGCCGAACGGGGTGAGCTGGTACACGAAGACCACGGCGATCGTGATCAGCGCCCAGATCAGCGCCTCGGTCGTCCCGATCGAGGTCGGGATCGGCGCGAGCGACTTGCCGCCGCGCGTCACGTCGACCCACGCGCGCGCGACCACCTGGCCGATGAACAGCAGCGAGAGGCTGGCCAGGCCGGCGGAGAGGCCCGACAGGCGCATCAGCGGCACCGAGAGGATCGCCGCGACCGCCGCGGCGACGACGCCGCCCATCAGGATCGCGGGCAGCGCCGAGAAGTGCGCGTCGCCGAGCCAGGACGGCAGGTCGGGCAGGAAGTTCGCCTTGTCCTCTGGCGGGATGTGCAGCAGGCCGGCCGTGTACGCGCCGATCGCCGCGAACGCCATCTGTCCGAACGAGAGCACGCCCGAGTTGCCGACGAACAGGTACGTCCCGAGGACGAGCACCAGGTTGATCGCCGCGACGGTGACGATCTGATCGAGCGACTTGGGGCCGAGCGACGCGACCGAGATCGCGACGGCGGCGAGCGCCATCGTGAGGACGAGCGGCGTCGCCCGCTCGACGAACCGCGTCCAGGCGGTCTGCCTCATACCCGCGTCCTCTCCGACCGGGCGATGTAGAGCCCGCCGGGGCGGAAGACCATGAACACGAGCACGGCGCCGAACAGGAAGGCGTCGCGGAAGGGCTTCAGCTCGAGCGGCAGGCCGATCTGGAGCGCGGTGCTGGCGCCGCCGAGGATGTAGCCGCCCAGCACGGCGCCCTGGAGGCTGCCGAGGCCGCCGACGACCGAGGCGATGAAGCCGAACAGCACCGGGACGAGGCCCATCTCGACGGTGAACGTGCCGTTCTGCGCGACGATCAGGATCGAGGCGACGCCGGCGAGCAGGCCGGAGATGCCGAAGGCCGTCCCGATCACGAGGTTCGCACGCACGCCGACGAGCCGCGTCATCGTGAAGTCGACGGCCGCGGCCCGCATCATCACGCCGACCCGGTGGCGGCTGAGGAACGCCACGAGCCCGACCAGCAGGATCACGGTCACGACGATCGTGACGATGCTCAGCTTCGAGATCGAGACCGAGCCGACCTGCCAGAACGTGTTGAGGGACTTCGACACGGTCGCGCCCTGCGGCCGCACCCCGACGATCAGGAGCGCCGCGCTCTGGAGGCCGATCGAGAGCGCGAACGAGGCGACGAGGAGCGTGACGGGGCTGACCCCGCGCAGCGGCCGGAAGACGATCCGCTCGGACAGGAGCGCGATCGCCACGACCGCGAGCAGCGTGACCACGATCTTCGCGGCCAGCGGCCAGTCCGTCACGTAGACGAGGACGAGCGCGCCCAGCATGATGAACTCGCCGTGCGCGAAGTTGACGAGGCGCATGATCCCGAAGATCAGCGCCACGCCGAGCGCGAAGAGGGCGTAGAGGCTGCCGAGCTGCAGCGCGTTGATGGCGCTCTGGGCCGTCTCGCTGCCGCTGATCACCGCTTCGACCGTCATCGCCTCACATCCCCAGGAAGGTCGCGGAGAAGTCCTCCTGGGCCAGCAGCTCCTCGCGCGTCCCGGTCATGACGACGTCCCCGGTGCGCAGCACGTACGTGCGATCGCAGAACTCCACCGTCCGCAGGGCGTTCTGCTCGACGAGCAGGATCGTCGTCCCCTCCTTCCGCAGGTCCTCGAGCAGCTCGAAGACGGTGTCGACGACGAGCGGGGCGAGGCCGAGCGAGGGCTCGTCGAGCAGCAGGAGCCGCGGCCCGGACATCAGCGCGCGGGCGATCGCGAGCATCTGCTGCTCGCCACCCGAGAGGCTGCCGGCCTGGCGCTTGTAGAGCGCCCGGAGCGCCGGGAAGCGGTCGAGCATCTCGTCCACGGTCGGGGCCTTGCGGCCGCCCTTCCGGGACGTCGTCGCGCCGAGCTGCAGGTTCTCGGCCACGGAGAGCGGCCCGAAGATGCGCCTGCCCTCGGGGACGAGAGAGATGCCCCGCCGGACGAGCTCCTCGGGCACCTCGCCGAGGATGGGCTGATCGAGGAAGGTGACGCGGCCGTCCGCGGCCTTGACGATGCCCGTGATCGCGGCGAGCAGGCTCGACTTGCCGGCGCCGTTCGGCCCGACCACGCCGACCGCCTCGCCCTCGCGGACGAGGATCGAGACGCGGTCGAGGGCCGTGATCTGGCCGTAGCGGACGACGAGGTCGGCGACCGAGAGCACGTTCAGTGCGCCTCCGCGTGGCGGCCGAGGTAGGCCTCGATCACGGCCGGGTCGCTGCGCACCTCGGCAGGCGTGCCGATGGCGATCGTCTTGCCGTAGTTGAGGACCTGGATCCGCTGGCTGATCGACATGATCAGCCCCATGTCGTGCTCGATCACGAGCAGGCCGCAGCCGTACTGCTCGGGCAGCACGACCAGCTCCTCGGCGAGGACCTTCGTCTCCTCGTCGTTCAGGCCGGCGGCCGGCTCGTCGAGGAGGAGGAAGCGCGGGCGGGTCGCGAGCGCGCGCGCCACCGAGCCGGCGCTCCTCGCCGTACGTGAGGGCGTTCGCGGGCAGGTCGGCGCGCTTCCCGAGCGCGAAGAGGTCGAGCAGGCGCTCCGCGCTCGCACGGGCCTGCCGCGTGCGCTGGCCCGTGGCGAGACCTGCGGCCAGCACGTTGTCGTAGGCGGAGAGCGCGCCGAACAGACGCACCGCCTGGAAGGTCACGCGAGCCCGTTGCGAGCCCGGCGCCGCGGCGGCCAGGAGGTCGCGTCGACGCCGTTGATCGAGACCGTGCCCCGCGTCGGCTTCTGGAAGCCGGTCAGCGCGTTGACGAGGGTCGTCTTCCCCGCCCCGTTCGGCCCGATCAGCCCGAGAATCTCGCCGACCTCGAGATCGAGGTCGACGTCGGACACGGCGGCGACGCCACCGAAGACCACGGTCACCCCGCGGGCCTCGAGCCGGCCGGTCGCGCCTCCTCCCCGGGGGCGCGACCGTGACCGGTGCGGTGGCGTCGCCGTCCATGTCCTGGCTCCGTTCGCTGCGCCTAGCGGCTCAGCACTTGCTGTCCGGGATCGACGCCGGCTCGGGCTTCGCAGCGAACGACAGCGTGCCGTCCTGGATCTGCATCACCGTCATCGGGCGCGGCGTCTTGTGGCAGGTCGGGGTGTAGGTGAACTTCGTCCCGGCGATGTCGAGGTCGGTGACCGTGTCGAGCACCGCCGCGACCTTGTCGCCCTCGGTCGTGCCGGCGCCCTCGAAGCCGTGGGCCAGCATCTTGACCATCTGGTAGCCGAGGATCGACAGCGAGTGCGGCGCCGGCTCGCCGGTGCCCGCCTGGTACGCCGCCATGAAGTCGTTCACCTGCGGCTCGCTGTCGTCGCCGAGGATCGAGCCGAGCGTCGAGATGTAGATGCCGCTCGCGCCCGGGATGCCCTCGAGCCAGAAGGTGCCGTCCTGGCCGATGCCGGTCAGGACGGGGATGTCCGTGACGTCGCGGATCTGCTTGATCGCGGCCGCGGCGCCGGGGAGGTACGAGCACACCATCACGGCGTCGGGGCTCGCCGACTGCATCGCGGAGATCTGGTTCGCGATCGACGGGTCGTCGTTCTGGAACGTGTCCTTGCCGGCGATCGTGCCGCCGTAGGTCTCGAGCGCCTCGCCGAAGAACTTGCAGAGGTCCGTGTCGTACGCGAGCGTCGGGTCCTCGAGCAGGAAGACGTTCTTCCAGCCGTTGTCGACCGCGTATTGCGCGACGGCCGCGCCCTCGGATGCCGTGCCCGCGTAGATGTTGTAGTGCAGCGGGCCGAGGCCCTCGACGCCCGACAGTTCGCTGCCGGCCGACTGGATCGAGATCAGGTTGTTCTCCGAGGCGACGCGCGCCGCGCCCTGGCCCATGTCGAAGTCGGCCGGGAGGATCAGCGCTTCGGCGCCCTTGTCGATCAGCTCCTGCGCGGCCGCGCCGGACTTCGCCGGATCCGAGGCCATGTCGGCGGAGATCAGCTCGAGCGGGCGCCCGAGGACGCCGCCGGCGGCGTTGATCTCGTCGACCGCCACCTGGGCGGCCTTCTCGATCGGGCCGTCGTAGAAGTTGATCGGGCCGGACAGCGCGATCGCGAGCCCGATCGTGATCGGCTCGCCCGTCGGCGCAGGGCCGGTCTCGGCGGGCGCGGGCTCGGCGGGAGCAGGCTCGGCAGGAGCGGGCTCCGCCGGGGCCGGCTCGGCCGGAGCGGGCTCCGCCGGGGCCGGCTCGGCGGGAGCGGGCGCGGGCGCCGCAGGCTCCGCGGACTCGTCGCTCCCGCCGCAGCCCGCGGCGAGCGCGCCGAGCGCGAGCACGAGCGCCAGCAGGAGCGCGGCCACCGTCCGCCTGCTCCGCTGTCCGCTCGTACCGACATGCATCGACATCAGCACTGCTCCTTCCTCTTGGATTGACCCCGGACGTCGCCATCCTCGCCAACCGGCTCACGATGGAGTGGCTCGTCGGAGCGTCAGCATCTTGCACCCGAGCGAGTCGAGAGGCAAGTCGGCCCGCCCGGTGGTCGGCCGGGCGGACCAGTGCCGTGCGGCCCCGGCCGGGCCAGGGGCCCGACCGGGGCGACGTCGTGCATCGCCTTGCGTCCTGCTGGACAGCGGCTCTACCGGATCAGCACTTGCCCGCCGGGATCGAGGCCGGCTGCGGCAGCGCGGCGAACGACAGCGTCCCGTCCTGGATCTGGATGATCGTCAGCGGGCGCGCCGTCTTGTGGCAGGTCGGCGTGTACGTGAACGACTCGCCGAGCACCGGGAAGTCGGTCAGCTTGTCGAGCTCGGCGCCGACCTTGTCGCCCTCGGTCGTGCCGGCCCGCTCCATGCCCTCGGCCAGGATCTTCACCATCTGGTAGCCCTGCATGGCGATCGCGACGGGCAGGTCCTCGCCGGTCGACTCCTTGTACTTCGCGACGAACTCGTTGATCTCGGGCCGCGCGTCGTCGCCGGCGATCGAGGCGAGCGTCGCCACGTAGATGTCGCTCGCGCCGGGAATGCCCTCGAGCCAGAACGTCCCGTCCTGCGCGATGCCGGTGAGGATCGGGATCTCGGCCACGTCGCGGATCTGCTTGATCGCCGCGCCGGCGCCCGGCAGGTACGAGCAGACGATCACGACGTCCGGGTTGGCGCCCTGCATCGTGGAGATCTGGTTCGCGATCGACGGGTCGTCGTTCTGGAACGTGTCGCGCCCGGCGATCGTGCCTCCGAACGCCTCGAACGCCTCGGCCGTGAAGTTGCAGAGGTCGGTGTCGTAGGCGATCGTCGGGTCCTCGAGCAGGTAGAGGCTCTTCCAGCCGTTGTCGACCGCGAACTGGGCGAGCGCGGCGCCCTCGGACGGGGTGCCCGGGTACGCGTTGTAGTGGAGCGCGCCCAGGCCCTCGAACCCTGCGAGCTCGCCGCCCGCGCACTGGATCGAGACGAGGTTGTTCTCGGTGCCCACGCGGGCCGCGCCCTGCCCCATGTCGAAGTCGCACGAGACGATCAGGGCGTCGGCGCCCTTGTCGATGACCTCCTGGGCGGCGGAGCCGGCCTTGGCCGGATCGGAGGCCATGTCGGCCGAGACCCACTCGAGCGGGCGTCCGAGGACGCCGCCTGCGGCGTTGATCTCCTCGATCGCGATCGCCGCGGCCTTCTCGACCGGCCCGTCGTAGAAGTTGATCGGCCCGGAGAGCGCGGCAGGAAGCCGATGACGATCGGGTCGCCGCTCGGCGCCGGGGCCGGCTCGGCCGGCGCAGGCTCCGCCGGCGCGGGCTCCGCGGGAGGCGGCTCGGCGGGAGCAGGCTCCGCCGGGGCGGGCTCTGCCGGCGCCGGGGCCGGTGCGGCGGGCTCCGCGGACTCGTCGCCCCCGCCGCAGCCGGCAGCTGCGACGCCCAGGGCGAGCACCAGTGCGAGGAGGAGCGCACGCAGCAGGTGCCCCCGTCGTCGCTGACTCGTGGTGCGGTGCATCGACATTCCTCCTGCGCTCCTTCCTCGTGGGATCACCCGGCGGCGCCGCGGTCGAGGCGGCCGGCGCGCTCGGGGGTGCACGGTCCTGCGGGCTGCATCTTGCACCCGTTCAATGGTGTTGTGCAAGTGTTCAGCCACGATTGCCCATCACCAGGTCGGCGGCGTGATCGCGATCACGGCCACCGCGCGGCGGTCGGAGCGGTTGTCCAGCCGGTGCGGGACGCTGCAGTCAAAGGAGATCGAGTCGCCCTCGTCGAGGACGTACTCGCGGCCGTCGACGTGGAAGACGACCGTGCCCTCGATGCAGACGACGTTCTCCTCCCCGGCGTGCGCCGCGAAGGCGCCCGGGTCGGGCGGGGCGCCGGAGCCCGGCTCGAACTCGCCCCAGAGGAACTCGACCTGCCGGTTCACGTCCGGGGTGAGCAGCTCGTAGTAGACGTTCGAGCGGCGCGCGAGCAGCCGCTTGCGCCCGCCGCGCCTGACGACGAGCCGCCGCCCGGAGCGGTCGAGGTCCGCGGTGCCCTCGCCTCCGAGCGCGGTGAACAGCGACGCGATCGGGACGCCCAGCGCCCCGGCGAGGCCGCGCAGCGTCGTCACGGAGGGGCTCGCCCGGCCGAGCTCGATCGCGGAGACCATGCTCCGCGAGACCCCCACGCGGGCGGCGAGCTGCTCGAGCGTCAGGCCGGCCTCGGTGCGCAGCGCGCGGATCGCGGCGCCCAGCGCGACCACCTCGGGGTCCGGCTCCGCAGCCGACCCGGGCCCCTCGGGCTCCACGTCCACCGGGACCTTCCCGCGCTCCCGCACGCTGCGCTCCCCTCGCACGTCGTGGGCTCCAACGTGAGTGGCGACTCTAGCACCGAATTCCAATCCTGCTTGACCGATTGCACAATGTCGTGGTACTGCTTCGCCACCTGATTCGACGAATCCGTCCACCGGCGCCTGCGTCGCGCCGGTGACGCGACGCTGAGCGAGGCTGGCATGTGGAGCATCGGAACGGATACGGGCGGGACGTTCACCGATCTCGTCGCGTTCTCCGACGCGGGCGAGATCCGCGTCGCCAAGTCCCCGTCGACCCCGCCGCACTTCGAGGGAGGGGTCGTCGGGGCGCTCGAGGAGTCGGGACTCGACCCGGCGGACGTCCGCGTCCTCTACCACGGGACGACGGTCTCGACGAACGCCCTCCTGACGCGGACGGGCGCGAGGACGGGTCTCGTCTCGACGCGGGGCTTCCGGGACGTGATCGAGATCCGCGACGGGTCGCGGGGCGAGTTCTACGACGTGCTCTGGGACCCACCCGAGCCGCTCGTCCCCCGCCATGACCGGCTCGAGGTGACCGAGCGGGTCGACTACGCCGGCGCCGTCGTCGCGCCGCTCGACGAGGCGGACGTCCGCGACGCCGCCAGGCTCCTCCGCGCCCGGGGCGTCGAGGCCGTGGCGGTGGCGCTGATCCACTCCTACGCGAACGCGGCCCACGAGGAGCGGATCCGCGGGATCCTCGCGGAGGAGCTCCCGGGCGTCTACGTCGCGAGCTCCGCCGACGTCCTGCCCGAGCCGCCCGAGTTCCCGCGCACGTCGACGACGGTCGCGAACGCCTACGTCGGGCCCGTGCTCAGGCGCTACGTCGAGCGGCTCGAGAGCGCGCTCGGCGAGCTCGGCTACCGGGGCACGGTGGTGATCATGCACTCGGGCGGGGGCACGATGACGCCCGAGAACGCCATCCGCGTGCCGATCCGGACGGCGACGTCGGGCCCCGCGGCCGGCGTGCTCGCCGCGGCCGCGATCGCGACTGCCGCGGGCCGGGCGAACGTCGTCAGCCTCGACATGGGCGGCACGAGCGCCGACATCGCCACGATCCGCGACGGGCGGCCCCGCACGAGCGTCTCCCAGCTGGTCGAGTGGGGCATGCCGATCGGCTTCCCGAGCATCGACCTCGTCGTCATCGGCGCCGGCGGCGGCTCGATCGCGTGGATCGACGAGGCCGGCGTCCCCCACTCCGGCCCGCAGAGCGCGGGCGCCGATCCCGGGCCAGCCTGCTACGGGCGCAGCGGCGTCGAGCCGACCAACACGGACGCGAACGTCGTCCTCGGCCGCCTGCGGCCGAAGGCGCTCCTCGGCGGCCGGATGGCGCTCGACGTCGAGCTGGCGCGCGCCGCCGTCCGCGACCGCTTCGCGGCGCCGCTGGGGCTCGACCTGCACGAGGCGGCCGACGGCATCCTCCGGATCTCGAACCAGAACATGGCGAACGGCGTGCGCGCGGTCACGGTGCAGCACGGTCTCGACCCGCGCGAGTTCAGCCTGCTCGCCTTCGGCGGCGCCGGGCCGATGCACGCGGTCGACATCGCCCGCGAGCTGCGGATCCCCGAGGTGATCGTCCCGCAGAGCCCGGGCGCGACCTCGGCGCTCGGCCTCCTCTTCGCGGACGCGCGCCACGACTTCCTGCGCTCGTCGATCCGCAAGCAGGACGAGATCGACTGCCCCGAGCTCGAGGCGCAGTTCGCCGAGCTCGAGGCGCAGGCGCGCCAGCTGCTCGCGGACGAGGGCTTCACGCCCGACGCGATCGTGCTCCAGCGGCTGCTCGACCTGCGCTACGTCGGCCAGGTCCGCGCGCTCTCGATCCCGCTCGACGCGGGGCCGTTCGACTCGGCCGGGCTCGAGGACGCGGTCGCGCGCTTCCACCAGGACTACGAGGCGGAGTTCAAGTACGCCGTCCCCGACCTGCCGGTCGAGTCGAAGAGCCTGCGCGTCGTCGCGACGGGCGTCACGGCGAAGCCGTCGTTCCTCGCGGCGGCGGAGACCGGGGACGCCGACGACGCGCTCGTGGGGACGTTCGACGCGTACTTCCGCGAGGCCGGCGGCCTCGTGCCGACGCGCTTCTACGACCGCGCGCGGCTCGCGCCCGGCGCGACCTTCGCCGGGCCCGCGATCGTCGAGCAGTACGACTCGACCACCGTCGTCCCGCCCGGCGCGACCGTGCGAGTCGACCCGTTCCGCAATCTCCTGATCGAGGTGGGCTGACATGGCCGACGCACAGCCCGGGCGCGCCCGCTCGGTCGTTCCGGAGGGGATCGACCCGATCACCTTCGAGGTGCTCTCGAACGCCTTCACCGCCGTCGTCGACGAGATGGGCGTCATGCTCGAGAAGGTCTCCTTCTCGACCGTCACGACGATCGGCAAGGACTACACGTGCGCCCTCGCGACCCCGCTCGGCGACGTCTTCAGCCGGGGCAAGGGCGGCGTGCCGCTGATCGGCGGCACGGTCACGCACCGCGTGAAAGGGATCGTCGCGCACATCCCCGCCGACGAGATCGACGAGGGCGACGTCTTCCTGCACAACGACCCGTTCATCGGCGGCACGCACGGCCAGGACGTCTCCGCGGTCATGCCCGTCTTCTGGGAGGGCGAGCTGATCGCCTTCGTCCACGCGGCGTCGCACTGGCCGGACACGGGAGGCGCGGTGCCCGGCAGCTTCAACTCCGAGGCGACGTCCACGCACGGCGAGTCGATCATGATCCCGCCGCTGCACATCATCCGCGAGGGGGTCTGGGACCGCGAGATCGAGCGCTTCATCCTCCGCAACGTCCGCATCCCGCGGGTGATCCAGGGCGACCTGCGCGGCATGGTCGAGGCCGTCCGCACCGGCCGGGAGCAGTTCCTCGCGCTCGTCGAGAAGTACGGCCGCGACCTCGTCGTCCTGGAGATGGAGGCGCTGATGGACTACGCGGAGCGGCTGCTCCGCAACGAGTGGTCGCGCCTGCCCGACGGGACGTACTCGTTCACCGACCACATCGACCGCGACCCGGGCTCGCGCTCGCCGGACCCGATCCCGGTCGGGCTCGACGTGACGATCGCCGGCGACCGGGCGACCTTCGACTTCTCGCGCTCGGGCCCGCAGGCGCGCGGGCCGGTCAACTGCGCCCGCAGCGCCACCCAGTCGGGGGTGATGACCGGCGTGCGCAACCTCTTCCCGCACATCCCACACAACGACGGGATCTACCGCGCGATCGACTGGGTGATCCCGGAGGGCCGCGTGATCAGCGCCGCCTACCCGGCCCCGGTCAGCGGCCACGCCGCCAACTCGGCCGAGAAGATCATCTCGTGCTGCCACGGCTGCTTCATCCAGGCGATTCCGGAGCGGGCGATGGCCTGTCCGACCAGCCTCGTCAACATCTCCGTCCACGGCTTCGACGAGCGCCCCGACCGCGGCGGCGAGTACGTCATGTACATCTGGCTCGCGGGCGGCTGGGGCGGGCGGCCGGGCAAGCGGGACAACCACACGGCGCTGATGCCGCTCGCGGCCGGCACGAGCCTGCAGCCCGCGGAGACGCTCGAGCGCGAGTACCCCGTCATGTTCGAGGCGTGGGGCCTCAAGCCGGACTCCGAGGGCGCCGGGCTGCACCGCGGCGGCTTCGGGCTCGAGTGCCCGTTCCACGTCACGCACGGCCACGCCTCGATCAACACGCAAGGCGACCGCGGCACCGTGCCCGGCTGGGGCTACGCCGGCGGCGGCTCGCCGGTCGGCAACCGGCTGGTCTACGCGCCCGGGACGCCGGACGAGCAGGACGTCGGCGTCATGCGAGCCGGCTTCCCCGTCGAGCCGCGCACGCGCCTGGACTACTGGCAGGGCGGCGGCGGCGGCTTCGGCCCCGCCTGGGAGCGCCCGGTCGAGTGGGTGCTCGACGACGTGCGCTCGGGGCTCGTCTCGCTCGGGCGCGCGCGTGACGTCTACGGCGTCGAGGTGCGCCTCGTCGACGAGGCGCTGCTCGTGCTCGAGGTCGACGAGGCCGAGACCGCGCGGCTGCGCGCGGCGCTGCGCGCGGCGGCGGAGGGCCGGCGGTGAAGGACGTCAAGCAGGCGCTCGCACGCGGCGAGACGCTCTTCGGCCCGGGCGTCTTCTCCGGCTCGAGCGCGGTCGTCGAGATCGCCGGCCGGCTCGGCTTCGACTGGGTCTTCATCGACACCGAGCAGTCGCCGACCGGCCCGGCCGGCCAGGACCTCGAGCGGCTGATCCAGGCCGCGTACGCGGCGGACGTCTCGCCGGCCGTCCGCGTCGGCGAGCTCACCCCGTACCTCGTCAACAAGGCGCTGAACTTCGGCGCGAAGGCGATCTGGGTCCCACACGTGGAGACGCGCGACGAGGCCGAGCGCCTCGTCGAGTGGGCGCGCTACCCGCCGCTCGGCCAGCGCGGCGCGGCGCCGATCGTCCGCGCGGCCGGCTACGGGACGATCGACTTCGACGAGTACCTCGCGCGCTCGAACGACGAGGTGCTGCTCGTCGCGATCGTCGAGAGCGTGAAGGGCGTCGAGAACGTCCGCGAGATCGCGTCCGTGCCGGGCCTCGACGCGATCTGCTTCGGGCCCTTCGACCTCGCCGTGTCGATGGGGCTGAAGGCCAGCGAGTTCTACGGCGGCTCGGAGTCGTCGCTGATCCACCCGGAGGTGGAGGCGCACGCGCGCGCCTGCCTCGATGCCTGCCGCGAGCACGGGCTCGTCGCGGCGAACGCCGCCTGGAGCTCCGACTCGGCCGCCCACTGGGTCGGGCTCGGCTTCCGGCTGATCCTGTTCGGCCTCGACCTGGCGCTCCTCGTCCGGGGCCTGCGCGACCTGCGGGCGGACGCCGCGAGGATCGCGGGCTCGGCGTCGTGACCCACGCCCGGCTGCTGAGCGGCGCGCCGAACGAGGACCTGTTCGGCTTCGCGCAGGCGGTGCGGGCGGGCCCGCTCGTCCACGTGTCCGGGCAGGTCGGCAAGGACAACCGGACGGGGGCGATGGTCGCCGAGTCCGGCCTGGCACCGCGACTCGCACGCACCCTCCGGAACGTCCGCGACTCGGCCGAGGGGCTCGGCGGCCCGGGCACGCGGCTCGTCGCGCTCGACGTGTACCTCGCGGTCGATCCGGCGGCCGAGCGGGAGACGATCGCCGCGGCGCTCGAGACCGCGAGCGGCGGGGACGCGCCGGCGACCACGCTGGTCGCCGTCGAGGCCCTCGCGAGCCCCGACTACCTGGTGGAGATCTCGGCGACCGCGGTCGCCGGAGAGGAGGCGGCGGTGCAGCTCGTGCAGGACGGCTCCCCGCTCGAGCGGGCGATCGGCGGCAGCCAGGCGGTGCGGGTCGGCAGCCACGTCTACGTCGCGGGCCAGCTGTCCGTCGACGACGACGGCGCGCTCGTGCCCGGGTCGGTCGCCGAGCAGCTCGACCGGGCGCTCGCACGGTTCCTCGACGTTCTCGCGCGCGCGGGCGCGCGCGAGAGCGACGTGGTCGCGACCACGATCGCGATCGCCGAGCCGCAGGACCGGGCCGGCTTCGCGGCGATCTGCGACGTGCACCGCGCCGTCTTCGGCGAGGCGAAGCCCAGCGCGACGCTCGTCTTCGTGCCGGCGCTGCCGCTCGACGGCGCGACGGCGCAGGTCTCCGGGATCGCCGTCGTCGACGGCTGAGCCCGGGCTCAGCGCTCGTCGAGCGTCCAGCGGCCGCCCGCGCTGCGGCGCAGCCGCGCGCCGCACCCGGGGCAGCGAGCGTCCTGCGTCTCGGGCTCGTGCACCTGCGCACCGGCGACCAGGCCGACGCCCGCCGCCGGCGCGGGGACGACGGCGCCACAGCGCGGACAGGTCGAGGCGGTCTCGCCACCCATGCGTCGATCGTACGCCGTCGCCGGCCCGACGGCGGGCCGCGAGCGCGCGGCGGGACGTAGGATGGCGCCCGTGACCGACTACGCCGCCCTGTTCCGGCTCGACGGCCGGGTCGCCCTCGTGACCGGCGCGGGCGCCGGGATCGGCGCCGCGACGGCCGAGGCGCTCGCCGCCGCGGGCGCCCACGTCGTCGTCACGGACGTCGACGCCGCCGGTGCCGAGCGGGTCGCCGCCGGGCTCGCCCGCGGCGAGGCGATCCCGCTGGACGTGTCGGACGAGGCGCGCGTCCAGGCCGTCGTCGACGACGTCGCCGCCCGGCACGGCAGGCTCGACGTGCTCGTCAACAACGTCGGCGCCGCGGCCCGCGCGCCGACCGTCGAGCTCGAGACGGAGCGCTGGCGGCGCGTGCTCGAGCTGGGCCCGACCGCGACCTTCTGGTGCGCGCGCGCCGCCGGACGCCACATGCTCGCGGCCGGCCGGGGCTCCGTCGTCAACGTCGCGTCGATCATGGGCCTTGTCGGCTCGACCTTCTACCCGAACGTCGCCTACCACTCGGCGAAGGGCGCCCTCGTCAACATGACGCGTGCGCTCGCGTGCGAGTGGGGCCCGCACGGCGTCCGCGTGAACGCCGTCGCGCCGACGTTCTCCCGCACCGCCCTGACCGAGCAGCTCTTCCAGGACCGGGAGCTCGAGCGGCAGCTGCTCGAGTTCACGCCGATGCGGCGCTTCGTCGAGCCCTCGGAGGTCGCCTCGGCGATCCTCTTCCTGGCCTCGGACGCGGCCTCGATGGTGACCGGCACGACGCTCCCCGTCGACGGCGGCTGGACGGCGCGCTGACCGCGCTCGCCCCCGCCACCGCGGGCACGTAGGATCCGGTCGGTGCGGGGCGGCCCGGCGATGCAGCGGCGACCGGCGCCGCGACGCCCTCGCGCGCGGCGGTCGTGAGCATGCGCTGGCTCCGGTCGTCGCTCGTGACGACGTACGTCTTCGTCGTCGCGCTGAACATCAACATGGCGGGCTTCTACGCGCTCGCGCCGACCTTCAAGGACGACCTGGGCCTCTCCGGCACGCAGCGGGACGTCCTCTTCGCCGGCTCGGGCCTCGCGATGCTGCTCGCCGCGCTCCCGACGGGCAGCCTCTCCGACCGCTTCGGCGCCCGCCGCGTCTCGATGGTCGCGATGTGGCTGCTCGTCCTCTCCGCGGTCGGCCACGCCGTCGCCGTCGACTTCTGGTCGCTGCTCGGCGCGCGGATCGTCTTCGCGCTCGCGTTCACCGGGATGCTCACGGCCTCGATGGCGTGGCTCTCCGACTCCGTCGACGTCGTCCACCGGGCGCGCGCGATCGGCGGGATCATGCCCTCGGCGGCGACCGGCATGCTGATCGGCCCGTACCTCGCGGGCGCGCTCGCCGACGCGTCGAGCATCGAGCTCGCGTACGCCGTCCTCGCCGCGATCTCGCTCGTCCCGCTCGTGCAGTCGTTCTGGACGCCCCGCATCGCGACGAGGCCGGTCGGGGGCACGCCGCTCGCGCAGATGCTGCGCGCGCTGGGGCAGCCGGTCGTGGCCGCGGCCGTGATCCTGAACTTCCTCGGCATCGGCATCGACGTCGCGATCAACCTGCTCGTGCCGCAGCAGCTCGACGACAACGGGCTCGGCGCGGCCGCGCGCGGCGCGATCCTCTCGGGCGGCGGGGTCGTCTTCGTCCTGACGGCGCTCCTGCTCCTGCGCCGGGCGAACGGCGTCGTCAACCTCCGGACCGCCGCGCTCGCAGCCACCCTGATGGGGCTCGTGCTGATCCCGCTCGCCGTCTCCGAGGCGACCGTCCCCCAGGCGGTCGGGACGATCGTCCGCGGCGGGATCTTCGCCCTCGTCTTCGTCGTCTCCTACCCGCTCGGCGCGCTCGGCGCGCTCGCCGGCGGCCTCGCCATCGGCGCCTCGGCCGGGCTGATGATGCTCGCCACGGGGCTCGGGAACACGATCGGCCCGATCACCGCCGGGCGGATCGCCGACGGGATAGGCAGCGGCGCCTTCTACGCGCTCCTCGCCGTGATCGCCGTGCTCGCCGGCGCCTGGATGGCGTGGCTGTCCCGCCGCGTCTCCTTCCGGCCCGCTGACGAGGGATGAGCCCGGCCGCGGCGCTCGCCGGCCTCGGCCGCCGGTCGCTCCGCGCCGTCCTGCCGGAGGGCGTCGACCGACGCGGCATCTCCGTGCTCTCGACCGGGCACCTCGCCGCCGACCTGTTCCAGGGCAGCGTGCCGGCACTGCTGCCGTTCCTGATCCGCGAGCGAGGCTACTCCTACGCCGCCGCCGGCGCGCTCTTCCTGATGGGGAGCCTGGGCTCGTCGCTCGTCCAGCCGGTGCTCGGGATCTACGCGGACCGCGTCCGGGCGAGCTGGCTGATGCCCCTCGGCCTCGCGCTCGCCGCGGGCGGCCTGACCGTCGCCGGCGTGGCCGCGTCGTACCCGGCAACCGCGGTCGCGCTGCTCGTCGGCGGCTTCGGCGTCGCGGCCTTCCACCCCGAGGCGGTCCGCTTCGCGACGCACGTCTCGGCGCGCCGCCGCGGGACGGGGATGAGCGTGTTCGCGGTCGGCGGCGCGGCCGGCTTCGCGCTCGGGCCGATCCTGACGACGCCGCTCGTGCTCTGGCTCGGGCTGCCCGGCACCGGGGTCGTCGGGCTCGTCATCCTCCTCGCCGGGGCGGTCGTGCTCGTCTCGATCCCGCACCTCGAGCGCTTCCGCGTCGTGGGGGAGCGCCACCTCACGGCGGCCGCGGGCGTCGTCGACCGCTGGGGTCGCTTCTCGCTCGCCGCCGCGACGGGCACCACCCGCGCGGCGCTCGCGTTCGGGCTCCAGGCGTTCGTCCCCTCGTACGCGATCGCGGAGCTCGCGACGAGCGAGGGGGTCGGCAACGCCGCCGTGGCGACGATGCTCGCCGCGAGCGCGGCCGGGACGCTGCTGGGCGGCCGGCTCGCCGACCGGCTCGGCTTCCGCGTCACGGTGCTCGCCTCCCTCGTCCTCCAGGTGCCGCTTGCGGCCGCGCTGCCGCTCGTGCCGCTCCCCGGCGTGTTCGCGGTCATGGGCGCGATCGGGCTCGTCGGCGGGATGTGCTTCTACCCGCTCGTCGCGATCGGGCAGAACGCGATCCCGCGCCACCTCGGGCTCGCCGCGGGCGTCATGCTCGGGCTCGCGATCGGCGTGGGCGCCGGGATCGTCGCGCTGCTCGGCGTGCTCGGCGACCACGCCGGCCTCACCGCCGTGCTCTGGACGATCGCGGGGATCGCCGCCCTCGGCGTCGCGCTCGGGCTCACGCTCCCGCGCGACCCTTAACGTGAACTCCATCTGGCGCGGGGTGCCGCCGCTCCGGCGACGTGGTACCGTCCCGGCATGCCGCTCGCCTTTTTCCAGAACATCGGCGTCTGGGAGATCCTGATCATCCTCGTCGTCGTGATGCTCCTGTTCGGGACGAAGCGCCTGCCCTCGATGGGCCGCTCGCTCGGCAAGGGCCTCCGCGAGTTCAAGGAGTCGGTCGGGGACACCGGACGCGAGCTCAAGCAGGCGATCCAGGAGACGCCCGACCAGGTGAAGGACGCCTACCACGGCGCCTCCACGATCCCGGTCGACGTCGAGCACCGCGCGCTGCCCGCGCCGCCGGTCGAGCCCGTCGCCACGGTCGCTCGCCCGGTCGAGCACGCCGCGGCCGACGCGCCGCAGCAGCCCGCGAACCCGGCCTGACGCCGCCCCGGCGCGCCGCCTGCGCCGCCCCCGAGCCCCGCGTTCACCCCGTCGGGTGAGGCGCGAGTGCGCGCACGCGCGCATGCTCCGGGCGGAGGCGACGCGCGAGGGGCCGCAGCTCGCGCAGCCTCTCGAGGGCGCCGGAGACGGCGCCCTCGCCCATTGACACGGTCACTGTCGTGAAAACCCGTGTAAGGTTCTCCTTACCCGCCATGGCGATGATCGACCTGAAACGTGTCGTGAAGCGCTTCGGGACGGCGTGCGCCGTCGCCGGGGTCGACCTCGCGATCGAGCGAGGCGAGGTGCTCGCGCTCCTTGGCCCGAGCGGCTGCGGCAAGACGACGCTGCTGCGCCTGATCGCCGGCTTCGAGACGCCGGACGAGGGCCGCATCGAGCTCGCGGGCACGACGGTCGCCGGCGAGGCATGGGTGCCGCCCGAGCGCCGCCGCGTGGGCATGGTGTTCCAGGACTACGCGCTCTTCCCGCACATGACCGTGGCGGCGAACGTCGGCTACGGACTCGCGCGTCGGGAGCGCGCCCGGCGCGCGCCCGAGGCGCTCGCGATCGTCGGGCTCGACGGGCTCGGGGATCGCTACCCGCACCAGCTGTCGGGCGGCCAGCAGCAGCGCGTCGAGCTCAGCGCGCGCGCTCGCGCCCAGCCCCGAGGTGATCCTGCTCGACGAGCCGTGGAGCAACATCGACCCCGTCCTGCGCGGGTCGATGCGCGACGAGCTCGCCTCGATCCTACGGGCCGTCGGCGTCACGGTGGTGCTCGTCACGCACGACCGCGAGGAGGCCTTCTCGATGGCCGACCGGATCGCCCTCATGCACGACGGCGCGCTCGTCCAGGTCGGCACGCCCGAGGAGGTCTACTACGCGCCCGCGACGCGCTGGTCGGCGCAGTTCGTCGGCGCGGCGAACGTCCTCGACGGGACGGTGCACGGGCCGGTGGTCGAGACCCCGATCGGGTCGTTCCCGCTCGCGGCGTCGTGCCTGCGCGACCGCGTCGAGGTGATCGTCCGCCCCGAGCTCGTGGGTCTCATGCCCGACCCGGGCGGCGCCGGCGAGGTGGTCGCGCGGGAGTTCCGCGGCCACGACGTCTTCTACCGCGTCCGGCTCGGTGACGGCAGCGTCGTCGTCTCGCAGCGGCCGTCGAACGAGCTCGTCCCGCTCGGCGCCCGCGTCGCCGTCACGCCGCACGACGCCCGCGTCGCCGTCTTCTGACACGCTGGACGTAAGGTCAACCTTACAGTATTGTCCCGTCACTGAGTTGTCAGGTATTCCTTACTTGGGAGGGACAGTGCAGCGGACGACCCGATATCTCCTGGCGATGGCGCTCGTCGCCCTGACGGCCGGGCTGGCCGCCGGCTGCGGCGGCGACGACGAGGCGAGCCCCGCGCCGGCCGAGCCCGCACCCGCCGCCCCCGCGGAGCCGGCTGCGCCCGCCGAGCCCGCGCCGGCCGAGAGCACCGCCGGCGGGAGCCTGACGATCTACTCGGGCCGCGAGGAGGAGATCGTCGAGCCGCTGATCGAGCAGTTCGAAGAGGCGACCGGGATCGACGCCGAGGTGCGCTACGGCGACAGCGCCGAGCTCGCCGCGACGATCGCCGAGGAGGGCGGCTCCAGCCCGGCAGACGTGTTCTTCGCGCAGGACGCCGGCTCGCTCGGCGCGGTCGCGGGCGAGGGGCTGCTGGCCGTGCTGCCGCAGTCGACGCTCGACCGGGTCGACGCGCGCTTCCGCGACCCCGACGGCCGCTGGGTCGGCACGTCCGGGCGCGTGCGCGTGGTCGCCTACAACACCGACGAGGTGGCCGAGGCCGATCTGCCCGACTCGATCTTCGACCTGACCGACCCGACGTGGAAGGGCAAGGTCGGCATCGCGCCCACGAACGCGTCCTTCCAGGGGTTCGTCACCGCGCTGCGCCTCAGCGCCGGGGAGGACCAGGCGCGCGACTGGCTCGAGGGCCTGAAGGCGAACGAGCCGCGCACCTACGAGGGCAACGGCGCGATCATGGAGGCGCTCGCGACCGGCGAGATCGCGCTCGGGCTGGTGAACCACTACTACCTCTTCCTGCTCAAGGACGAGCAGCCCGACGCCCCCGTGGCGAATCACTACCTCGGCGGCGGCGACCCCGGCGCGCTGGTGAACGCCGCGGGCGTCGGCATCGTCACCAGCGGCCCGCACGGCGCGGAGGCGCAGGCGTTCGTCGACTACCTGCTCTCGGACGAGGGCCAGCAGTTCTACGCCGCCGGGGCCGAGGAGGCCGAGTACCCGCTCGTCGCCGGCGTCGCGGCGCGCGAGGGCCTGCCCGCGCTCGACTCGCTCCAGGGCCCGGAGATCTCGCTCGGCGCCCTCGGCGCCGAGCTCCAGGCCACGCTGCAGCTCCTGGCGGAGCTCGGCTTCACGTCGTGAGCCAGGGGGCGTCGGCGGCGGCCCGGGCGGAGACGCCATCCGCGTCCCGCCCGGGCCCCCGCCCGCCCCTGCCGCTCCTCGTCGTCTCGGCCGCGATCGTCCTCGCGGCGCTCGTCCCGCCTGTCGTCACCCCGTCGTCCGCGCCGCCGGCGGCGACGGCGAGGCCTGGAGCATCCTCTGGCGCCGCTCGACCGGCGAGCTCCTGCTCGACACGGCGATCCTCGTCGCGTGCGTCACCGGCGCCGCGCTCGTCCTCGGCGTCTCGCTCGCGTGGCTCGTCGTGCGCACGGACCTCCCGTTCCGGCGCGTGCTCGGCGTCATGGCCGGGCTCCCGCTCGTGATCCCGAGCTACGTCGCCGCCCTCGTCCTGCTCGGGGCGTTCGGGCCGCGCGGCCTGCTGCAGCAGCTGCTCTCGGGCCCCTTCGGCGTCGACCGGATCCCGGACATCTACGGGCTGCCGGGCGCCGTCGCCGCGCTGACGCTCTCGACGTACCCGTACGTCTACCTGCTCGCCTCCGGCGCGCTGCGGAACCTCGACCCGGCGATCGAGGAGGCGTCGCGCAGCCTCGGGCGCTCGCGCCTGTCGTCGTTCGCGCGCGTCACGCTGCCGATGCTGCGCCCCTCGCTCGGGGCGAGCGCGCTCCTCGTCGCCCTCTACGCGCTGTCCGACTTCGGCGCCGTGTCGCTGATGCAGTACGACGCGCTGACGCGCGCGATCTTCCTCCAGTACCGGGCGCTCTTCGATCGCACGCCCGCCGCGATCCTCGGACTCGTCCTGGTCGTCGTCACGGGGATCCTCCTGATCGCCGAGGCGCGCGCGCAGCGGGGCGGCCGGCGGCACCGGCTCGGCCCTGGGTCGGCGCGCCGCGCGAGGACGGTGCCGCTCGGACGCTGGCGCTGGCCGGCGTTCGCGTACGCGAGCCTGATCGTCACCGTCTGCCTGCTCGTGCCGCTCGCCGTGCTCGGCTACTGGCTCTCCCGGCTCGCAGGCCTCGACGACGGCGTCGAGTTCCCGTGGGGCGCCCTGGGGGGCTCGCTCCTCGTCGCGGCGATCGCCGCCGCCGTCGCCGCCGCGGCCTCGCTCCCGATCGCGGTGCTCGCCCACCGCTACCGCTCGCCGGCGACGGTCGCGCTCGAGCGGCTCGCGTACACCCCGAACGCCCTGCCCGGGATCGTGGTCGCGCTCTCGCTCGTCTTCTTCGCCGCCCGCTACGGCGGGCCGATCTACCAGACGCTCGGCCTGCTGGTCGCCGCGTACGTGATCCGCTTCCTGCCGCAGGCGCTCGCCGGCTCGTCGTCCGCGCTCGGCGCGGTCGACGTGCGCCTCGAGGAGGCCGCCCGCGGGCTCGGGCGCAGCCGGCTCGCCGCGTGGGCGACCGTCACCGTCCCGCTCGCCCGCTCCGGGATCCTCGCGGGCGCCGCCCTCGTCTTCCTCAGCACGATGAAGGAGCTGCCGGCGACGCTCCTGCTGCGCCCGATCGGCTTCGACACGCTCGCCACCGAGGTCTGGGGCGACACGTCCTCGGGCTCGTACTCCCAGGCGGCGCTCCCGGCGATCCTCCTCGTCGTCGCGTCGGCCCCGTTCGTGCTGCTCGTGGTCGAGCGCCGCGCGGGGCGCGGCGGCGAGGTTGCCGGGTGACCCCCTCGCCTCGGCCGAGACCGACTAGGATCGGCCCATGACCATCCAGGAGCAAGACACCGCCGGGCTTACCGCGAGCGACGTCGAGATGGAGACCTCGGGCGGCGCGTTCCGCGCGCTGTACCAGCACTGGGAGGCCCATCAGTGGTCGATCTACGACATCGACTTCACCGAGGACAAGCAGAGCTTCGACGCGCTCTCCCCCGAGCGCAAGGAAGGCTTCATCTGGATGTTCGGACACCGCTTCCACGCGGAGTTCGGCGTCGCCACCCTGCTCGCGCCGTTCCTCCTCCACGCGCCGAGCTACGACATGCAGCTGCTGATCGCGACGCAGGTCGCCGACGAGCACCGCCACCTCGAGTGCGTGCTCCGCATCTACGACGAGGTCTTCGGGATCCGGGGGATCGAGAACGTCAAGAAGGTCGCGGACGCGCACATCGACCTCGTCGGCGAGACGCTCTTCACGGCGCTCGACGAGGAGATGACGAAGCTCGTCACGGACGGCAGCCCGGAGCGGTACCTCCGCTCGGTCGTCGGCTACCACCTGCTCGGCGAGGGCGTCGTCGCGCGCTGCGCGCAGCACCTCGCTGCCGACGTGTACGACGAGTACGGCAGCTTCCCGGGGCTGAAGCTCGGCCAGAAGCTCGTCTCCCGCGACGAGGCGCGCCACATCGGCATCGGCGTCACCTACGTCCGCCAGCAGATCGCCAGCGACCCCGAGCGGAACAAGCCGATCGTCGAGGGCGTGCTGAACGAGTTCGCCGACCTCGCGGCCGACCTGCTCGGGCGGGCCGTCGCCGCCGACATGCACGACCAGGTGCGTGCGGGCTACAACGTCGAGCCGGTCGAGTTCTACAACGAGGCCGTCCGGCTGCTGCAGATCCGGATGCGCTCCGTCGGGTTCCTCACCGACGACGACTAGCTCGCCGGGTCAGGAGGCCGGCGGCTCGCCGTCGGCCTCCATCTCCTCGACGGCGCGTCGGGCCTGCTCGTGCACCCGGCGCCGCTCGGCGTCGATGTCGACCGGGGGCGCCGGCGGCGGCAGCTCCTCCGCGACCGCGGGCGCCTCGACCACCGGCGCGACGGCCGTCGGGGCGGCGCGGCGGGCCTCCTCGAGCGTCCGGCGGAGATCCTCGGCGCGCGGGTCGGGCGCCGGCTCGGCGGCGAGGCAGCGGCTCGCGCCCGCGCAGGAAGCGCAGCACGACCACGCCGATCAGGGCCAGGAAGGCCGCGATGCCGAGCTTCCGTCGCACAACCGTCACTCTTCCACGACGAAGCGGCGGAGGCAAGCGAGAGCCGCCTGGCTATACTCCACTCCACTTCCTGCCACGCCAGGCGCCGTCCGTTCCCGAGCGGTGCATCCAGGCGGGGCCGTGTAGACCGAGGGAAGGAGGCATCGGGAACGTGAATCCCTACGAGCTGCTCCTACTGCTGGACCCGGAGCTCACCGACGAGCGCCAGGCCGAGATCGTCGCGCGTGCGCGCGAGATCGTCGAGAAGGGCGAGGGCGCGTGGCTCTCCCACGAGCCCTGGGGCAAGCGCAAGCTCGCCTACGAGATCGACAAGAAGACGGAAGGGCACTACCACCTGTTCACGTTCGACTCGAACACCGCGACGCTGGACGAGCTGACGCGCGTGCTGCGCATCACCGACGGCGCAATGCGGCACATGGCGACGCGCCGCCCGCCCGCGCACAAGCGCGAGCCGGCTGCGCCCGCCGCGTAGCGCTGACGACGACAAGGAGGCAACGGTGGCGAACATCAACCGCGTCGTGCTCGTCGGGAACCTGACCAGGGACCCGGAGCTGCGGCACACGCCCAGCGGCGCCGCGGTGTGCAAGCTTCGCCTCGCCGTCAACTCGCGCCAGAAGGACTCCTCGACGGGTCAGTGGGGCGAGAAGCCGAACTACTTCGACGTCACCGTCTGGGGCAACCAGGCGGAGAGCTGCGCGCAGTACCTCGCCAAGGGTCGTCCGGTCGGGATCGACGGCCGGCTCGACTGGCGCGAGTGGGACGCGCAGGACGGGACGAAGCGCCAGGCGGTGGAGATCATCGCCGACTCCGTCCAGTTCCTCGGCGGCCGCGGCGACGCGGACGGCGGCGGCGGTCAGGGCGGCGGCGGCCAGTACGTGCCGCGCGACGCGGGCCGCTCCGACGCCGGCGACTTCTCGGGCGCCGACGACGACATCCCCTTCTAGCGAGAACCAAGGAGCGATCTCCGAGCGATGCCACCAGCACCACGAGCGAGGCGGAAGGGCGGCCCTGCCGCTGCCGGCCAGGCGAAGCGCCGCGGCTGCTCCCTCTGCCGCGACAAGATCCAGATCGTCGACTACAAGAACACGGGCCTGCTGCGGCGCTTCGTGTCCGAGCGGGGCAAGATCCGCCCGCGCCGGGTCACGGGTGCGTGCAGGCGCCACCAGGAGCAGGTCGCCGTCGCCGTCCGCCGGGCGCGCGAGATGGCGCTCCTGCCGTACGTGGCGGAGTAGCAGATGGACGTCATCCTGCTCAGGGACGTGGACAAGCTCGGCCTCAAGGGCGAGGTCGTGTCCGTGTCCCGCGGCTACCACCGCAACTACCTGGCCCCGCGCAGGCTGGCCGAGACGGCCACCCCGGCGCTCGTCGCCGAGCTCCGCAAGCGCGATCAGGCCCGCGCGGCCCACGAGGCCCGCAACCTGGACCAGGCCCGCGCGATCGCGGAGACCCTGACGAAGACCGTCCTGCGCTTCGAGGCGAACGCCGGCGCCCAGGGCGTCCTCTTCGGTGCGATCACGCCGAGCGACATCGCCGACGAGCTCTGGCGCACGCGCCGGATCCGCGTCGACCGCCGCAAGGTGCAGCTCCCGGAGCCGATCAAGCGGCTCGGCACGTACGAGGTGAGCGTCGAGGTCTTCCCGGAGGTCACCGTCACGATCAAGACGATCGTGGCCGGCGACACCGAGCCCGAGCCCGAGCCGGAGCCCCCGGCGCCGGTCGAGGAGACGGTCGTCGAGGAGCCCGACTGGGGCGCGCTGGGCTGAGTCCCGCGCCCGGCGCCGCCGGGCCGAGCCAGGAGTCACGACGAGGGCCGGCACTGCCGGCCCTCGTCCCGTTCAGGGGTCGGCCGCGCCCCTGCCGGCCCGCTCGAGACGTGTCGCGCTCTCCACGGGGAGCCTGTGGATCGCTGTGGGAAGCGCCCCGAAGTTCCCGCTCCGAGCGGGGAACTCGTCCACAGGCGGCTGTCGACTCGCTGTGGAGGCGACGTCCGATCCTGGTGCAACCCTGGGAGGAGAATCGCGCCCCGAGCCGCTCCCGTGCGGGCCCAGCAGGCGATCGGCTGTGGAAACGCGGCCTTTCCCACACGGCTGGCGGCGAGAGCGCGGGCACGGTTGACTGTCCCGTCGCGCCATGGCCAACGTCGCCCACACCGCTCCCGTCCCCCCGCAGAACCTCGAGGCGGAGGAGTCCGTCCTCGGCGCGATGCTGCTCGCGACCAGCGCGATCGCCGCCGTCAGCGAGGTGATCGACCCGTCCGACTTCTACCGCGGCAGCCACGCCAAGATCTACCAGGCGGCCCTCGCGCTCTACGGGCGCGGCGAGCCGGTCGACGCGATCACGCTCGTCGACGAGCTCGAGCAGCGCGGCGAGCTCGAGGAGGTCGGCGGGCGCGTCCGCATCCACGAGCTCGCGGCGCTCGTGCCCGCCGCCGGCAACGCGCGCCACTACGCGCAGATCGTGCGCGAGTCGGCGACGCTGCGGAACCTGATCCGGGCGGGCAACGACATCTCGCGGCTCGGCTGGGAGCGGCCGGGCGAGGCCCGCGAGCTGGTCGACCGGGCCGAGCAGATCATCTTCGACCTCTCGCAGGAGCGCGTCGCGGGCGACTTCGAGCACATCGAGGCGCTGCTGAAGCAGAGCTTCGAGCGGATCACGGCCCTGTTCGACGCCGGCGCGGACGTGACCGGCGTGCCGTCGGGCTTCCGCGACCTCGACCGGATCACGTCGGGCTTCCAGCCCGGGAACCTGATCATCTGCGCCGCGCGCCCGTCGATGGGCAAGTCGGCGTTCTCGCTGGGCATCGCGGCGAACGTGGCCGTGCGCCAGAACCGGCCGGTCGCCCTGTTCACGCTCGAGATGTCCAAGGCCGAGGTGACCCAGCGCATGATGTGCAGCGAGGGCAAGGTCGAGTCCCAGCGGCTGCGCACCGGCAAGCTCTCGCCCGAGGACTGGCCGCGCCTGACGGCCGCCTGCGACCGGCTCTCGAAGGCGCCGATCTACGTGGACGACACGGGCTCGATCACGATGATGGAGATCCGCTCGAAGGCCCGCCGCCTGAAGTCGAAGCACCCGGACCTCGCGCTCATCGTCGTCGACTACCTCCAGCTGATGACGAGCGGCAACTCGGCCGAGAACCGCGTCCAGGAGGTCTCGCAGATCTCGCGCTCGCTGAAGCTGCTCGCCCGCGACCTCGAGGTCCCCGTGATCGCGCTCTCGCAGCTCTCCCGCGCGGTCGAGCAGCGCCACGACAAGCGGCCGATCCTGTCCGACCTGCGCGAGTCGGGCTCGATCGAGCAGGACGCCGACCTCGTGATGTTCCTCTACCGCGACGAGTACTACAACGGCGAGGAGTCCGAGTCCCAGGGCCTGGCCGAGGTGATCGTCGCCAAGCACCGCAACGGCCCGACGGACTCGCTGAAGCTCTCGTTCCTGCGGCGCTTCGCGAAGTTCGCCGACCTCGCGGCCGTCTAGCAGCGGCGCGGCCGACCTCCCCGCGCCCCCGGACGGCGCCCCACCGGGAGGCGGGCGGCGGCCCGCGCGCCTGCGAACGGCCGGGCCGCGTGCGGTCGCGGCACGCGCTGCCTGCCGCAACCTCTAAGCTGGTCAGCGCCATGCCGGGAACCGTCATCGTGGGCGCGCAGTGGGGCGACGAGGGCAAGGGGAAGATCGTCGACCTGCTCGCCGAGCACTCCGACATCGTCTGCCGCTACCAGGGCGGCCCGAACGCGGGCCACACGATCATCCGGGACCAGGAGCGCTTCGCCCTGCACCAGGTGCCCTCGGGGATCGTCTCGGGCGCCGAGTGCGTCGTCGGCGCCGGCTGCGTGCTCGATCCGGAGGGCCTCGTCGGCGAGATCGACGGGCTCGAGGCGCGCGGGATCTCGGCCGAGAAGCTCCGCCTCTCGGGCAACGCGCACCTGATCATGCCGTGGCATCGCGCGCTCGACGCCGCGACGGAGGTCGCGCTCGGGAAGCTGAAGATCGGGACGACCCGGCGCGGGATCGGCCCGGCCTACGCGGACAAGGCCTCGCGCCTCGGCATCCGCGTCCAGGACCTGCTCGACCCGAAGATCCTCCGCCAGAAGATCGAGGTCGCGCTCGCCGAGAAGAACGTCGTGCTCGAGCGCGTCCACGGCGCCGAGCCGATCGAGCTCGAGCCGCTCGCCGCGCGGATGGAGGAGCTCGCCGCGCGGCTGCGCCCGTACGTCGCCGACGTCTCGCTGCTCGTCGACCGCGCGCTCGACGCGGGCAAGAACGTCCTCTTCGAGGGCGCCCAGGGCACGCTGCTCGACCTCGACCACGGCACCTACCCGTTCGTCACCTCGTCGAGCCCGATCGCGGCCGGCGCGGCGACCAGCATCGGCATCGGGCCGACGCGGATCGACCGGGTGATCGGCGTCGGCAAGGCCTACGTGACGCGGGTCGGCGAGGGCCCGTTCCCGACGGAGATCCAGGGCGACGACCAGGCCCGCATGCGCGAGCTCGGCGGCGAGTACGGGACGACGACGGGCCGGGAGCGCCGCTGCGGCTGGCTCGACCTCGTCGGCCTGCGCTTCGCCGTCCGGCTGAACGGGATGACGCACCTCGCGCTGACGAAGCTCGACGTGCTCTCCCACTTCGCCGAGCTGCCCGTCTGCGTGCGCTACCGCCTGCGCGACGGGAGCGAGACCGAGGAGTTCCCGGCGCACCAGAGCGACTTCCACCACGCCGAGCCGGTGTACGAGACGCTCCCCGGCTGGAGCGAGCCGCTCGACGGCGTCGCCGACATCGACGGCCTGCCCGCGAACGCGCGGCGCTACGTCGAGTTCATCGAGGAGCGGCTCGGCGTCGACGTCTGCCTGATCGGCACGGGCGCGGAGCGGGAGAGCATCCTCCACCGCTCCGGTCTCGCCGCGCTCGCCAGCGGCTCCTAGGGGCCCGCGTAGCGCTCGCGCAGCGCGGTCTTCAGGAACTTCCCGGTCGCCGTGCGCGGGATCGCGTCGACGAACTCGACGCGGTCGGGCAGCCACCACTTCGGGTACGTCCGCCCGAGGTGCTCGCGCAGCTCGTCCGCCGTCGCCGTCGCGCCGTCGCGCAGGACGACGACGGCGAGCGGGCGCTCCTGCCAGCGCTCGTCGGGGATCGCGATCACGGCCGCCTCGGCGACGGCCACGTGGCCCATGAGGGCGTTCTCGAGGTCGACGGAGCTGATCCACTCGCCGCCCGACTTGACGAGATCCTTGGCACGATCCTGGATCTGGATCTGGCCGAAGCGGTCGACCGTGACGACGTCGCCGGTGCGGAACCAGCCGTCCTCGGTGAACTGCTCGGCTCCCGCGCCGCCGTAGTACGACCGCGCGACCGTCGGCCCGCGCACCTCGAGCTCGCCCATCGTCGTCCCGTCCCGCGGCGCGAAGCCCCGGTCGCCGCGGGCCCGCACCTCTACGAACGGGAGCGAGCGCCCCTGGCTCGCGCGCGCCGCGAGCTGCTCCCCGGGCGCGGCGTCCGCCAGGCCCGCCGGCACGCGGGCGATCGTCCCGATCGGGCTCATCTCGGTCATCCCCCACGCGTGCAGGACGGGCACGCCGTGGCGCTCGTCGAACGCCTGGATCAGCGCGGGCGGCGCGGCCGACCCGCCGATCACGAGCGCGCGCAGGCACGAGACGTCCCAGCGGCCCGGCTCGCGGTCGAGCGCGTCGAGCAGCGGCAGCCACACCGTCGGGACGCCCGCCGTGAGCGTGACGCGCTCGCCCTGGATCAGCTCGAGCAGGCTCTCCGGGTCGAGGTGCGGCCCGGGCAGGACGAGCTTCGCGCCCGCGAGGACCGAGGTGAACGGCAGGCCCCACGCGTTGACGTGGAACATCGGCACGACGGGCATGACGACGTCCGGCTCGGCGATCGCCAGGCCGTCGGCCGCGAGCGAGAGGAGGCTGTGCAGCGCGGTCGAGCGGTGCGAGTAGAGGACGCCCTTCGGCCGCCCGGTCGTGCCGGACGTGTAGCACATCGCCGCGGCCTGCCCCTCGTGCGGCTCGACGGGGTCGCGCGGCTCGCCGCCCGCGAGCAGCTCCTCGTACGGGAGCGCGTCGTGCGGCAGCTCGTCGGCTTCGCCCACGACGATCACGTGCTCGATCGCGGTGCGCGCGCGGAAGCTCGCGAGCACCGGCAGGAGCGGGGCGTCGACGATCAGCGCCCGGTCGCCGGCGTCGGATGCGATGAACGCGAGGTCGTCCGCGGAGAGCCGCGGGTTGAGCGTGTGGACGACGGCGCCGAGCGACGGGACGGCGAGGTACGCCTCGAGGTGCGCGTGGTGGTTCCAGCACAGCGTGCCGACGCGGTCGCCGTCGCCGATGCCGAGCGCGGCGAGCGCGCCGGCGAGCCGGCGGGAGCGCTCGATCACCGCCGCGTACGTCGTCCGGTGGATCGAGCGATCGGGCAGACGGCTGACGACCTCGCGCGCCCCGGACATCGCCTCGCAGCGACGCACGATCGCCGGCACCGTCAGCTGGTAGTCCATCATCTGACCGTCCACGTCGTCCCTCCTGCTCCGCACCGGGGGCCGGCCCGGGCCCGCGCCGGCCGCGACAAGGCTAGACGATGGGCTCGCGCCGCTCGCGGGCGGCGACGGCGCGACTAGGATGGCCGGGTGCCGCACGCCGGCATCGTCCTCGCCGGTGGCGCCTCGCGGCGGATGGGCCGGGACAAGGCCGCGCTCGACTGGCACGGGCAGCCGCTCGTCGTCCGGGCGGCCGGCCTCGTGCGCCGCGCGGTCGACGGGCCCGTGGTCGTCGTCGCCGCCCCGGCCAGGCGCTGCCGCCGCTGCCGTCAGGCGTCGACGTCGCACGGGACGCCGAGCCCGGGCTCGGGCCGCTCGCGGGGATCGCGGACGGGCTCGAGGCTCGCAGGGCGCGCGGACGCGGCCTTCTGGCCGCGACCGACGCCGCTCCTCCACCGCTGCTCGTCCGCCGGCTGGCGGTGCTGCTCGGCGACGCGCCCGCCGTCGTCCCGGTCGTCGGGGGCAGGACGCAGCGAGGAAACCACGAGCGTCCTCGGCTTGGTGCGCTCCCCGCCGCCCGCGCGCTCCTCGCCGGGGGCGAGCGACGGCCTGGGCGCGCTCTCGTCGAGCGGCTCGACGCGCGCCTCGTCGACGAGGCCGCGCTGCTCGCCGACCCGCTGCTCGCCGCCGTCGACCCCGGCCTCGACGGCGTGCGCAGCCTCGACCGGCCGGAGGACTACGCGGCGGCGCTCGCCCGGCCGGCGCCGACGGTCGAGCTGCGAGTCGGACCGGCACGGGGCGCGCAATCGACCTGGACGCTCGGAGCGCACGGCTACGCGCCATACGTGCGCTTCGTCGTCGAGGGCCTCGACTGGACCGGCTCGGACGTGCCGCTCGCCGAGCGCGACCGGATCGTCGTCGGCGAGCACGAGGTCGTCGTCCGCATGGCCGGCGAGGGCGACCCGTGATCCCCGTCGTCCTCGCGCTCTGCGCGTCACTCGGCTGGGGCTGCTCGGACTTCATCGCGGGCCTGCAGGCCCGCGCGCGGCCGATCCTGACCGTGCTCCTCGCGACCCAGCTGACCGGGCTCGTCGCGATGGGCGTCGTCGTGCTCGCGCGCGGGGACGGCCCGCCGGGCGGCGCAGCGGTGCTCTTCCCCTGCCTGGCGGGCGTCGCCGGCGTGCTCGGGTTCGGCTTCTTCTACCGCGCGCTCGCGACCGGGCGGATGAGCATCGTCGCCCCGCTGATCGCGACGAGCGCCACCGTGCCCGTGCTGCTCGGCTTCGCGCGCGGCGAGCGGCCCTCCGCGCTCCAGCTCGCGGGGATGGCCGCGGCAGGCGTCGGCGTCCTCGTCGTCGTGCGCGCCGAGGGCGACGAGGAGGGCGCGGACGGCAGCGCGCGCCAGGCCGTCGTGCTCGCGCTCGCGGGGGCCCTCGTCTTCGGCTTCGCGCTCGCCGGCCTGGCCGTCGGGAGCGACGACGACCCGTACTGGACGGTGCTCTTCTACCGCCTGGTCGCGGCGGCGACGACGATCGGCGTCGTGCTCGCCGTGCGCCACCGCGCGCGCGTGCCGCTGGTCGCCGTCGTCCCGCTGCTCGCCGTCGGGGTGCTCGACACCACCTCGACCGCGCTCTTCGCCGTCGCCGCGAGCAAGGGCCTGCTCAGCGTGGTCTCGGTGCTCGCCTCGCTCTACCCCGTCGTCACGATCGCGCTCGCGCACGGGCACCTCGGCGAGCGCCTGCGGCCGGTCCAGCTCACCGCGGTCGCGATCGTGCTCGCCGGGATCGCGGCGCTCAGCGCGGGCTGACGTCGATGCGCTCGGGGTACGCGTAGACGTTGAAGCGCCGCCCGCGCAGGAAGCCGACGAGCGTCATGCCGAGCCGGCGCGCCGTCTCGACGGCGAGGGTCGACGGGGCCGACACCGCGCAGAGGATCGGGATGCCCGCGACGGCGGCCTTCTGGACGAGCTCGAAGCTCGTGCGGCCGGAGACGAGCGCGATCCGGTCGGCCGCCGGCAGGCGCCCGGCGAGCAGCTCCGCGCCGATCAGCTTGTCCATCGCGTTGTGCCGGCCGACGTCCTCCCGCGCGTCGACCAGCTCGCCTCGCGCGTCGAAGAGCCCCGTCGCGTGGATCCCCCCGGTGAGCGAGAAGCTCCGCTGCGCCGCGCGCAGCGCCTCCGGGAGCGCCTCGATCAGCTCCCGGCACCACCGGGCCGCCGCCGAGCGGCGGGCACGCGACCTCGAGCTGGTCGATCGACGCCTTGCCGCAGACGCCGCAGCTCGACGTGACGGCGAAGTTGCGGCCGAGCCGCATCGACGTCGAGCGGCGCGCGCAGGCGTACCGTCAGCACGTTGTAGTGCTGCTCGCCGGACGGGCCGGGGTCGCAGTAGCGGATCGTCTCGATCTCCTCGCGCGCGCGCACGAGGCCCTCGGTGAGCAGGAAGCCCGCGGCGAGCTCGAAGTCCGAGCCGGGCGTCCGCATCGTCACGGCGACGGGGACGGGCGCCTGCCCGGGCCCCTGCGCGCGGATCTCGAGCGGCTCCTCGGTCGCGAGCCGATCGCGGCGCGTCGAGACCGACTCGCCGTCGACCCGCGTCACCTGCAGGTCGCCGACGGGCCCACGGATCGGCGGGCGCTCGGTCGCGGCCACCCGACGAGCGTAGCTAGGCGGGGTCGGGGTCGGGGTCGCGGGCCTGGACGTGCTGGAAGCCGAAGCGGCCCTTGACGCAGAGGTTGCCGAGGGTGATGTCGTGGTCGGCCGGCGAGCCGACGCGGACGATCCGGTCGTCCTGGACGTGCAGCGTGAGCGTGCAGCCGACGCCGCAGTACGGGCAGACCGTGTCCGTCTGCGTCTGGCGCGACTCGTCCCAGGCGCCGGCCTCGCGCAGCTCGTGCTCGCTGCGGAACATCAGCGCGCCGGTCGGGCAGACCGCGATGCAGTTGCCGCAGTAGACGCAGGCCGACTCGGGCAGCTCGACCACGAGCTCCGTCGAGATCCGCGCGTCGAAGCCACGACCCGCGACGGCGATCGCGAACGTGTTCTGATGCTGCTCGCCGCAGGCGTCGACGCACTTGTAGCAGAGGATGCACTTCGAGTAGTCGCGCACGTACAGCTCGTTGTCCACCTTGACGGGCGCGTGCACCGTGGCCGCCGTCTCGCCGTCGGGCTCGACGTGGTGGCCGGCCCGCTTCCGGTCGCGCTCGGGGTCCGGCGGCGCCGGCGGCCCGAAGCGCGCCGGGTCGGCCGCGTAGCGCTCCAGGTAGGCGGGAGCCGCAGGCGCGGTCGAGAGGTCGACCGACGAGGCGAGCAGCTCGAGCACCAGCCGCCGGCTGTGCTCGACGCGCTCCGTCCCCGTGCGGACGACCATCCCCTGCTCCGCCTTGCGCGAGCACGAGGGGACGAGCACGCGCGAGCCCTCCACCTCGACGACGCAGACCCGGCAGGCGTTCACCGGGCGCAGGGTCTCGCCGTAGCAGAGCGTCGGGGTCTCGATCCCGAGCCGGCGGCAGCCGTCGAGGATCGTCTCGCCCTCGAAGACGCGGACGCCCCTGCCGTCGATCTCGAGCTCGACCATCCGCGTGGGCGCCAGCAGCCTCGCCTCGCTCATCCCGCTCCTCCGTTCGCAGCCGCGAAGACCCCCAGGCGGCCGATCGCCGACTCGATCGCGCTCGACGCCGTCTGGCCGAGGCCGCAGATCGACGCGTCGCGCATGCAGCGCCCCAGCTCCGCGACGAGCGCGAGCTCCGCCTCGACGCCGCCGCGCGGGCGGCCGCGGACGAGGCGGGCGAGCGCCTCCTGCTGGCGGACGGTGCCCACGCGGCACGGCACGCACTGGCCGCAGGACTCGTTGCGGAAGAAGGCTGCGATCCGCAGCAGAAGCCGCGGCAGGTCGACGGTGTCGTCGAAGGCCATGACGACGCCCGAGCCGAGCGTCGCGCCGGCCGCGCGCGCGTCCTCGAACGTGAGGCGCAGGTCGAGCTCGTCGGGGCGGACGAAGCCGCCCGCCGCGCCGCCGAGGAGGACCGCCTGGAGCGCGCGCCCGTCGGGGACGCCGCCCGCGAGCTCGAGCAGCTCGCGGAGCGTCGTCCCGAACTCGACCTCGTAGACGCCCGGCCGGGCGACGTGGCCGGAGAGGCAGAAGAGCTTCGGCCCCGTCGAGCCCTCCGTGCCGATCGCGGCGTAGGCCGGGCCGCCGAGGCGGACGATCTCGAGCGCGTTCACGAGCGTCTCGACGTTGTTCACGACGGTCGGCCGGCCGAACAGCCCCTCGACCACCGGGAACGGCGGCTTCGAGCGCGGCTCGCCGCGGTAGCCCTCGATCGACTCGAAGATCGCCGTCTCCTCGCCGCAGATGTAGGCGCCGGCGCCCTTGCGGATCTCGACGTCGAAGGCGAGCCCGGAGCCGAGCACGTCCTCGCCGAGCAGCCCGCGTGCGCGGGCCTCCTCGATCGCGGCGCCGAGGACCGCGTGCGCGCGCGGGTACTCGCCGCGCAGGTAGACGACGCCCCGCTCGCAGCCCGTCGCGAGCGCGCAGATCGTCATCGCCTCGAGCAGCGCGAAGGGGTCGCCCTCGATCAGGGCGCGGTCCTTGAACGTCCCGGGCTCCGACTCGTCCGCGTTGCAGACGAGGTAGTGCGGGCGGGCCGGCTGGCGCGCGACCGCCTCCCACTTGCGGCCCATCGGGAAGGCGGCGCCGCCGCGGCCGACCACCTTCGCGTCGACCACCTCGCGCAGCACGCCCTCCGGGCCGAGCGCGATCGCCCGGCGCAGCGCCTCGTAGCCGCCGTGCGCACGGTAGTCGTCGAGGCTCGTCGGGTCGACGACGCCGACGCGGCGGAGCAGCCGCAGGCCGGGCTCGCCCTGCTGCGGCAGCGGGTCGGCCGGCTCTGGCGCGAGCGGGCCGCCGGCGAGCGCGCCGAGCAGGCCGTCGAGCGACGCGGGGGCCTGGACGGTCTCGCCGTGGCCCTCGCCGGCGTCCGCGACGAGCGCGGCCGGCGCCCGGTCGCACTGGCCCAGGCACGGACTGCGCAGCCAGGTCGCCGCCCCGTCGGGGGCGACCGTCCCCTCGGGGCCGACGCGCTCCTCGAGGGCGGCGATCAGCTCGTCGGCCCCGCGGCAGCGGCAGGCGATGTCCTCGCAGACGTGGAGGACGCGGGGCGGGCGCGGCTCGACCGAGAGCAGCGCGTAGAACGTCGCCACGCCGTAGGCGTCGGCGGGCGGGACGGTCAGCCGCTGGCAGACGTACGAGAGCGCGCCCGGGCTGATCCAGCCGACCCGCTCCTGGACGGCGTGGAGCGCCGGCAGCAGCAGGTGGCGCCGCCCCCGCGCGGCGTGGCCGCCGTGCGCCGAGCGGCCATCGACGGCGACGTCGCGCGGGCCGCCGACCCAGCCGCTCTCGGGCGGGCCGAGCAGCGCGTCGACCGCGGCCCGCTCGGCCCCGGTCGGGGCCGCGGCGATCGGCTTCAGGTCCACGTCAGTCGCCCGCCGCGGCCGCCAGCTGCGGCGCGGCCCGGCCGGACGCCTCGAGCCGCTCGACCCGGATCGCCGCCGCCTTGAACTCGGCGGTGCCGGAGCGGGGGTCGGTCGCGTCGATCGTGAGCACGTTCGTGTCGACCTGGTCGGGGAAGTGCAGCGTCATGAACGCGAGCCCCGGGCGGAGCGCCGCGTCGATCCGCACCGGCGCCTCGACCGAGCCCCGGCGGGACGAGACGCGGACGACCTCCCCGTCGGCGACGCCGAGCGACGCGGCGTCCTCGGGCGCGAGGCAGATCGCCTCGCCGCGGTGCAGCGGCGAGCGGTAGAGGTTCGTCTGGACGCCCGTGTTGTAGGACTCGAGCCGGCGGCCGGTCGTCAGCCGGAGCGGGTACTCGTCGTCGAGCTCCTCGACCGGGCCCTCGTGGTGGACGACCGAGAACGGGACGCGCGGCCCCTCGAGCGGCTCCGCCCAGAGGCGCCCGTGCAGGAACGGGGAGCCGGGGTGCTCCTCGTCCGGGCAGGGCCACTGGAGGCCACGGCCCTCGAGCCGGTCGTAGCGCATGCCCGCGTGCATGGGCGAGAGCCCGCGCAGCTCGTCCCAGACCCACTCCACCTCGTCGTGCTCCCAGTCGGCGCCGAGGCGGCGGGCGATCTCGGTCAGGATCCAGCGGTCGTCCCGCGCGTCCCCGGGCGGCCGGAGCGCGGCGCGGACGCGCTGGACACGCCGCTCGGAGTTCGTCACCGTCCCGTCCGACTCGCACCAGGAGGCCGACGAGGGCAGGACGACGTGCGCGAGCTCGGCCGTCCGCGTCAGGACGATGTCCTGGACGACGAGGTGGTCGAGCCCGGCGAGCAGCCGGCGGGTGCGGTGCACGTCCGCCTCGGACTGGGCCGGGTTCTCGCCCAGGACGTAGAGGGCGCGCAGGTCGCCGCGCTCCATCGCGTCGAACATCGAGGTCAGGTGCCAGCCGTAGCGGGGCGGGATCGTGCAGCCCCAGGCCGCCTCGAAGCGGGCACGCGCCTCGTCGTCGCGCTCGATGTCCTGGAAGCCCGGCAGCTTGTTCGGGATCGCGCCCATGTCACCGCCGCCCTGGACGTTGTTCTGCCCGCGCAGCGGGTTCAGCCCCGCGCCCCAGCGACCCACGTGGCCGCAGAGCAGCCCCAGGTCGATCAGCGCCAGGACGTTGTCGACCGCGTTGTGGTGCTCCGTGATCCCGAGCGTCCAGCAGATCATCCCGCGGTCGGCCCGGGCGAACGCGTGCGCCGCCTCGCGGATCGCGGCCGCCGGGACGCCGGTCAGCCGCTCGCCCTCCTCGAGCGTGTACGGCTCGATCGCGGCGCGGTACTCGTCGAACCCGCTGGTCGCCCGCTCGACGAAGGCGCGGTTGTGCAGCCCCGCGTGGACGATCTCCCGGGCCATGGCGTTCGCGAGCGCGATGTCCGAGCCGACGTCGAGGCCGAGCCAGAGGTCGGCCCACTGCGCCGACGACGTCCGCCGCGGGTCGACGACGACCAGGCGCGCGCCGTTGCGGATGCCCTTGAGGACGTGGTGGAAGAAGATCGGGTGGGTCTCACGGGCGTTCGAGCCCCAGAGCAGGATCACGTCCGTCTCCTCGACCTCGCGGTACGACGACGTGCCGCCCCCGGCCCCGAACACCGTCGCCAGACCGACGACGCTGGGCGCGTGTCAGGTTCTGTTGCAGGAGTCGACGTTGTTCGACCCCATCACCTGGCGGACGAGCTTCTGGGCCAGGTAGTTCACCTCGTTGCTCGCCTTGGAGCACGAGAAGAAGCCGAACGACCGCGTCGCGTCCTGCTCGCGGGCCCGGGCGAACCCGGCCGCCGCGCGATCGAGCGCCTCGTCCCAGGAGGCGGGGCGCAGCACGCCGTCCTCGCGGACGAGCGGGTGCGTCAGCCGACCCTGCGCACGGCGGCGCTCACGTGCCTGCGTCATGAGGACAGCATTCCCGTCGCTGCCGCCGCCCGCAACATGACGTTGCCATATGTGCAATAGACGGCGTCTATCATGGCCGGTGCGGTGGTGATCCAGCACCTGGCCTACCTGGTCGCGCTGGCGCACGAGGGCCACTTCGGACGCGCGGCCGCTGCGTGCCACGTCACCCAGCCGACGCTGTCGGCCGGCATCCGCCGGCTCGAGCAGGAGCTCGGCGTGCCGCTCGTCAACCGCGGCCGGCGCTACGGCGGCCTGACGCCCGAGGGCGAGCGGGCGCTCGAGTGGGCGCAGCGCGTGCTCGCGGACGCGGACGGCCTGCGCGGCGACATCGCCGCGATGCGCCTCGGCCTGACCGGCCGCGTCCGGATCGGTGCGGTTCCGACGGCCCTCGCCTCGGTGTCCCTGCTCACGACGCCCTTCCGGGCCGCGCACCCGGGCGTGACGCTCGAGGTGCGCTCGCTCACGTCCCAGCAGATCCAGCGGGGCCTGCTCGACTCCGAGCTCGACGCGGGGATCACCTACCTGGACGGCGAGCCGCTCGACCACGTGCGCGGCGTGCCGCTCGCCCGGGAGCGCTACGTCCTGCTCGTCGGCGCCGACCATCCGGCGGCCGGGCAGGAGGCGATCCCGTGGGCGGAGGCGGCCGAGCTGCCGCTCTGCCTGCTGACCCCGGACATGCAGGGGCGCCGGCTCGTCGACGCGGTCTTCCGCGAGGCCGGCGCGGAGCCGACCCCCGTCGTCGAGACGAACTCGGTGACCGTGCTGTTCGCGCAGGTCCGGGACGGCGGCCTCGCGAGCGTGATGGCCGACGCGTGGCTCCGGCTCTTCGCCGCCCCCGAGGACGTGCGCGCGGTCCCGCTCGTCGCGCCGGACGCGAGCCACCTCGTCGGGCTCGTCGTGCTCGACCGCGAGCCGGTGCCGCTCCTGACGCGCGCGCTCGTCGACGCGGCCCGGGCCCTGCCGGGCCCCTAGGACGCGGCGACCGCGAGCGCGAACGTCGCTGCGAGCGACGCGCCAGGCTCGACGAGCCGCAGCCGCTCGCCGGTCGCGAGCGCGTTCGTCGGCGCGGTCATCGGCTCGAGCGCGACGACCGCTCGATCAGCCGGCGCGTAGACCTGGGCGCAGGAGTAGCCGCCGAGCAGCCGCAGCTCGATCCGTCGGCCGCCGCCGACGAGCGCGAGCGCGCTCCCGTCGGGCAGCCCGGCGAAGCCGTCGTCCCAGGTCGAGTCGGCGAGCGGCGCCGCGTGGGGCCCGAACGGCTCGGCGGCCCCGGTGGGCAGTCCGAGCGGGTCGAGCGCGAGCCGCTCCATCGCCGGCAGCTCGAGCCCCCACGCCTCGCGCGGCAGTCCGGGCAGGACGAGGTACGGGTGCCAGCCGAAGGAGACGGGGACGGGCACGTCGCCGGTCGCGCGCAGCGTCGCCGCGACGGTGAGCGCCTGGTCGTCGAGCCGCGCCTCGACCGTCAGCCGGTGCGGGAAGGGGAAGGCGGCGAGCAGCTCGGGCATCGCGCCCAGGTCGAGCGTCGAGCGCAGCGTCGCCGCGTCCGCATCGGCCGCCGTCTCGGTCGCGCGCCAGCGGTCGGACGCCCAGACGAGCCCGTGGATCGGGAGCCCGTTCGCGTCGCGGCGCAGCCTCGGCTGGTCGTGCGGGATCAGCACCTGGACGCCTGCCGCCTCGTAGGCCATCCCGCCGAGCCGGTTCGCCCACGGGTGGAGCAGCGGGATCCCCATCGTCGAGCCGCGCCCGGCGTAGGCGGCGACGTTGTCCGTCAGCCCGAGCAGCTCCTCGCCGCGGTGGCGGAGCGACGCGCCGAGCATCCCCACCCCCGGAAGGAAGGTCGCCTCGAGCTCGCCCGAGGGCGAGACGAGCCGCACGGCCGCGTGGCCGGCGAGCTGGACGCGCTGCACCTGCGCGGACATGCCCGGATGATCGGCAGCGCACCGGACGGGTGGAGGGCAGCCCCGACGGCGCGGCCGTCCGGCCGCGGCACGCCCGTAGGATCAGCGCATCCCGCGCCGCAGCGCCCCCAGCCAGAGCCGCGTCCTCGCGGAGATCATCTCGACCGTCGCCTCGCCGCTCGAGCTGGACGAGGTGCTGGGCGCGGTCGTGCGGCTGCTCTCCGAGGCGAGCGCCGTGCACGCGTGCTTCGTGTACCTCGTCGAGGACGACGGCGAGCGGCTCGTCCTGCGCGCGGCCTCCGAGCCCTACGCGCACCTCGTCGGCCGGATCGCCCTCGAGCGCGGCGAGGGGATCGCCTGGTGGGCGGCCGAGCGGCGCGAGCCCGTCCTGATCCGCGACGAGGCGCTCGCCGACCCGCGCTTCAAGTACGTGCCGGAGCTGGCCGAGGAGCGCTTCCAGTCGCTCGTCAGCGTCCCGATCCTGGCCCGCGCCGGCGGGCCGATCGGCGCGATCACGCTGCACACCGAGGCGCCGCGGGAGTTCGCCGCACCCGACGTCGAGTTCCTCGTCTCGAGCGCCTCGCTCGTCGCCGGCGCGATCGAGAACGCCCGCCTGTACGCGGAGACGCGGCAGCGCGTCTCCCAGCTCGAGCTGCTGAACGCGCTGGCGGAGACGATCGCGCGCGCGGCGACCGCCGAGGAGCTGCTCGACGCCGTCGCGGCCGCGACGCGCGAGCTGCTCGACGCCGACGCATGCGCCCTCTACCTGCTCGACCCGGCCGGCACGAGGCTCGCGCTCGCGGCGACGAGCCCGGCGACGACCGACGCGCCGGCGGCGCTCGACCCGGCCCTGCTCACGCGCCTGGCCGCCGGGCGCGCGAGCCGCGAGCCCGGCCTCGCGCGCGCCGCGATCCGCGCGGGCGACGCGGCGCGCGGCCTGCTCGAGCTGCGGGCCCGCCCGGGCGGGCGCTTCCGTGCCGAGGACGCCGACCTCGCCCGCACGGCCGCGAGCCAGGCGGCGCTCGGGCTCGAGAAGCTCGAGCTGATCGAGCGGCTGACCGAGCGCAACGCCATCGCCGACCTGTTCGAGGAGCTCGCCGCAGGCCGGGGCGCGCGCGGCGGGCGGGCGGCCCGGCTCGGGCTCGACGTCGACGCGCCGCACGTCGTCCTCGCCGCCGCGCCGACGCGGCCCTGCCCGCCAGGCTGGGACGACCGTCTCGAGGCGGCGCTCGTACGCCTCGCGCCCGGCGCGCTCGTCGAGCGGCGGGCCGAGCAGCTGCGGGCGCTCCTGCCGCTCGGCGCGCGCGACGAGGCGGCCCTCCTCGCCGCCGTCCGGTCGACCCGGGCCGAGCTCGGCGCGCCGGTCGCGGTCGGCCTCTCCTCCCCCTGTCGCGGAGAGGAGGCGCTCCGGGCCGGCTTCGACGAGGCCGCGCACGCGCTCGTCGGCGCCGGCGCGCTCGGCGCGGAGCCGACGGCCCTCGCGCACGGGGAGCTCGGCCCGTACCGCTACCTGCTGCGGCTCGGCTCGGATGCGGCCGGGCGGGACCCGCTCCGCGACGCCGTCTCCCGCCTGGCCCGCTACGACGCCGAGCGCTCGACCTCGCTCCTGCCGACGCTGGCCGAGTACCTCGCCCGGCGCGGCTCGATCACCGCGACGTCCCAGGCGCTGTTCGTCCACGCGAACACGCTGCGCCAGCGGCTGCGCCGGATCGAGGAGCTGACCGGGCTCTCGCTCGCCGACCAGGACTGGCTCGCGCTCGAGATCGCGGTGCGCCTCGTCGCGCTCGACCGGCGGCCCGCCCCGTAGTTGCCGCTATCGTCCCGCCCACCTCAAGGGCTCAGGGCACGCGAAGGAGGACGGGATGGCGACCACGCTCGAGGAGATCCGGCGCGTCTGCGAGGAGCGGAAGATCGAGTTCCTCTTCGCGCAGTTCGTCGACCTCTACGGACGGCCGAGCGCGAAGCTGATCCCGGCCTCGTGCCTCGACGACCTCGTCAACGAGGGCGCGGGCTTCGCCGGCTTCGCCGCGGGCGAGCTCGGCCAGGTGCCGGCCGACCCGGACATCGCGACGATCCCCGACCTCGACAGCTTCACGGTCGTCCCCTGGCAGCCGGGCCTCGCGCGCTTCGCCTGCAACGTCACCGTGAACGGCGAGGACTGGCCCTACGACCCGCGGGCGATCCTGCGCCGCGTGCTCGCGATGGCCGAGGCGAAGGGCTTCACGTTCAAGATGGGCCTCGAGCTCGAGTACTTCCTGCTCAAGCGCAACCCCGACGGCTCGATCCGCATCGCCGACGAGCTCGACACGCTCGAGAAGCCCTGCTACGACCTGCGCGGCCTGACGCGGAACTACGACTTCCTGACGACGATCTCGCGCTACGTCAACGAGCTCGGCTGGGGCAACTACGCGAACGACCACGAGGACGCGAACGGGCAGTTCGAGCAGAACTTCCAGTACGCCGACGCGCTCACGAGCTGCGACCGCGGGATCTTCTTCCGCTACATGGTCCACACGCTCGCCCAGGAGCGCGGCATGCTCGCGACGTTCATGCCCAAGCCGTTCTCGAACCTGACCGGCAACGGCTGCCACTTCCACATGTCGCTCTGGGACGGCGAGACGAACGTCTTCCTGGACGAGTCCGACCCGCGGGGCCTCGGCCTGTCGAAGCTCGCCTACGCCTTCATCGGCGGGCTGCGGGAGCACGCGCGCGCCTACAGCGCCGTCACCGCGCCGACCGTCAACTCGTACAAGCGGCTGAAGGTCGGCACCACCGCGAGCGGCGCGACCTGGTCGCCGGTCTGGATCACCTACGGCACGAACAACCGCACGCAGATGCTCCGCATCCCCGGCCCCGGCCGGATCGAGGACCGCACCGTCGACGGCTCGTGCAACCCGTACCTCGCCGCCGCCGCCATCCTCGCGGCCGGCCTCGACGGGATCGAGCGCGACCTCGACCCGGGCGAGCCGAACACGGACAACCTCTACGCCGCCTCGTACGAGGACCTCGTCGCCCGCGGCCTGCGCACGCTCCCGGCCAACCTGCTCGAGGCGACGCACGAGCTGAAGGGCAGCGACGTGCTCCGCCGCGCGTTCGGCCCCGGGCGCGAGGGCGAGGACGTGATCGACTGGATGGTCCGCGTCAAGCGCCAGGAGTGGGACCGCTACCACGAGCAGGTCTCCCAGTGGGAGATCGACCAGTACCTGACGCTCTTCTAGCTGCTCCGGGGGGAGAAGCTCGCGCTTCTCCCCCAGCACCCCCCTCATCGCGCCAGGCGACTGCCCCTCGGGCTCCCGCCAGACGCGTTCCGTCGGCGCCTTCTCCGAGCATGCGCCCTCGTCGCAGGACAGCAAGCTGCCCTCCTACCCGACCCCGGCCCACGGTCTCGCGACCGGGCCACGTCGTGTGGAGGTTTCCTCCATATCTCGGCGCGCAGGACCGTGCGGGCGGACGGTGCCCGGGTGCCCTTCGCCGAGTACGATTCGTGCTGTCGACGCCCGGTCGCGGCCGTTCGGTTGCGTGTCGGGTTCCTCCACACACGAGACGAGGTCGGCGCGGATGTGCGGAATCGCAGGGATCCTCTACAAGGGGCAGGCCCAGGGTGAGCTGGGTCGCGACCTGATCACGATGCTGGACGGGTGCCAGCACCGCGGGCCGGACTCGACCGGGTTCGCGCTCTACCACGACACCGACGGCGACGACGCGCGCCGCGAGCTGCGGCTGCGCTTCTTCGTCGGCGACGGGGAGCAGGCCGAGGAGGCGGTCGAGCGGATCCGCGCGAAGCTCGACGAGTTCGAGGCCGAGGTGCTCGACGAGGAGGCCGAGGGCCGGACGCAGCGGTTCACCGTGCGCTTCGACGGCGACCTGCAGGCGTTCGCCTACGCGATGGAGCACGCGGCGAAGGTCGCCTCGATCGGCGAGAGCCTCGACATCGTCAAGGACCTCGGCGGCGCGCACGACGTCGACGACGACTACCGGGTGAGCGCCTTCACGGGCACGCACGGGATCGGCCACGTGCGGCTCGCGACCGAGTCGGCCGTCAGCCCCGAGGCGGGCCACCCGTTCTGGGCGACGGGCTTCGCGGACGTCGCGATCGTCCACAACGGCCAGATCACGAACTACTCCAAGATGCGCCGCCGGCTCGAGAAGCGCGGCTTCGAGTTCAACACGGACAACGACTCGGAGCTGATCGCGGTCTACCTCGCCGACAAGCTCGCGCAGGGGATCCCGCTCCAGCAGGCGCTCGCCGACTCGATCCAGGACCTCGACGGCACGTTCTCGTTCCTCGTCTCGACGAAGGACGAGATCGGCTACGCCAAGGACAACCTCGCCGCGAAGCCGATGGTGATGTACGAGGACGACGGCCTCGTCGCGATCGCCTCCGAGGAGGTCTCGCTGAACCGCCTCTTCCCCGGTCGCTCGCTCGCGACCTCCGAGCCCGCCCCCGGGACGTACCGCACGTGGCGACGATCGATCTAGCGGCGGTCTCCGTCACGGAGGCGAACCGGCTGCTGCTGCAGCACGGCGAGGCGGGCGAGGACGTCGACCTCGTCAACCCCGACGCGCGCCACCACCTCGCCGTCGGCCTGACGCACCCGATCACCGTGCGGGTGCGCGGCTCCGCCGGCTACTTCTGCGCCGGACTGACCGACGGCCCGCGCGTCGAGGTCGACGCGAACGTCGGCTGGGGCCTCGCCGACAACATGCTGCGCGGCTCGGTCGTCGTGCGCGGGAACGCCGGCGCGATCGCGGGCGTCGCGATCCGCGGCGCCGAGGTCGTCGTCCACGGCAACCTCGGCTCGCGGGCCGGCCAGGTGATGAAGGAGGGCTGGCTCTGCTGCGCCGGCAACGCCAACTTCATGGCCGGCTACATGATGTACGGCGGCCGCCTCGTCATCTGCGGCGACTCCGGCGAGAAGGTCGGCCAGGACATGACCGGCGGGACGATCTACGTCGGCGGCCGGGTGCAGTCGCTCGGGACCGACGCCGAGCTCGCCGTGCTGCCGGCGGAGGAGGAGCAGGAGGTGCTCGCGTTCCTCGACCGCTACGGGATCGCGTTCGCCGGGCGGCTCCAGAAGATCGTCAACGCGGGCCGGAACCTCCGCTACCCGCGCAGCGAGCCGCGCGTCCGGGTCGTCCCGTTCTTCGTCGGCTCCGAGCGGACGGACTACTGGAACGCGAAGGTGCAGGAGGACATCGCGGTCAAGGCGCAGATCGGCCGCTACCGGATCCGCGGCTACGGCGCCGCGAGGCCGCTGCCGCACCTGAACGACATCGCGTTCCGGCGCGACCTGACGACGGTCGAGCCCGATCCGGACGTCGTTGCGAAGGTCGAGCTCGCGACGCAGGTCGGCGGCCGCTTCGGGGCGACGCCGATCGACCTCTCGATGCCCGTGATGATCGCGCCGATGAGCTACGGCGCGCTCTCGAAGTCGACGAAGGTCGCGCTCGCGAAGGCGTCGGCCCTCTCCGACATCTGCGACAACTCGGGCGAGGGCGGCCTGATCCCCGAGGTGCGCGACGCCGCCAGGCGGGTCGTCGTGCAGATGCTCGGCGGGCGGCTCGGCTGGAACGTCCACGTGATGCGCCAGGCCGACGGGATCGAGATCTACGTCTCCCAGGGCGCGAAGCCCGGCCTCGGTGGGCAGCTGATGGCGAAGAAGGTGACGGAGGACATCGCGCGGCTGCGCGGCATCCCGGCCGGCATCGACCTCCGCTCGCCCTCCCGCCACCCGGACGTGCTCGGCGCGGACGACCTCGTGATCAAGGTCGAGGAGCTGCGCGAGGCGACGAACTGGACGAAGCCCGTCTCCGTGAAGCTCGGCGCCGGCCGCGTCCGCGACGACATCAAGATCGCGTACAAGGACGGCTTCGACTACGCCTGCATCGACGGCCTGCAGGGCTCGACCGGCGCCGCCGGCAACGAGGTGCTCGAGTACGTCGGCATCCCGACGCTCGCCGCGATCATGGAGGCGCTCGACGCGCTCGAGGAGATCGAGGCGACGGGCATGCCGATCATGCTGATGGGCGGCGTCAAGGACGGGATCGACGTCGCGAAGGCGATCGCGCTCGGCGCGCACGGCGTCGCGCTCGGCACCAGCGCGATCATCGCCGGCGGCTGCATCGCGTGCCTCCAGTGCCACGTCGGCCAGTGCGTCGTCGGGATCGCCACGCAGGACCCCGAGCACGAGAAGCGCTACCAGGTCGACACCGAGAGCTGGAACATCCACCGCTACCTCGAGGCCGTGCGCTGGCAGCTCGCGACCGTCGTCCACGCGCACGGCCACGCCTCGGTCTACGACCTCTCGCGCGCCGACCTCGTCGCGCTGACGCCCGAGGCGGCCGAGATCACGCGGCTCGAGTACGCGCCCGAGCACGCCGAGAACGCGCTCCGCCCGGCGGTGCTGTCGTGAGCGAGCGCGTCTTCCACGACCCGCCCGAGCCCGACGTCTACGGGATCGAGCGCGCCGCGATGCCCCCCGTGCCGGACGAGCTCGCGCCGCGCGACGACGTCCAGGACGTCCACTTCGTCCCGGCCCCCTGCCAGGTCGCCTGCCCGGTGGGCACCGACGCGCCCTCGTACATCGCGTACATCTGGGAGGGGAAGCTCGAGGAGGCGTTCGAGGCGATCACCGCGACGAACCCCTTCTCGTCCGTCTGCGGCCGCGTCTGCGACGCGCCCTGCGAGCCGGCGTGCCGGCGCGCGGACTCGGACGGCCCGCTCGCGATCCGCAACCTCAAGCGCTACGTCATGGACGAGCTCGGTGCGACCTACCGGCCGCCCGCCGTGCCCGTGACGCGGCAGCAGACCGTCGGCGTCGTCGGCGGCGGCCCCGCCGGCCTGACCGCCGCGCAGGACCTCGCCGAGGCCGGCTACGCGGTCCACGTCTACGAGCTGACCCGGCAGCTGGGCGGCTACATGACCTGGGGCATCCCCGCCTTCCGTTGCCCGCCGGCGGTCTTCCAGGAGGACATCGACCGGCTCCTCGCACGCTGCCCGGGCATCACCGTCCACCTCGAGACGGCGCTCGGCACGGACGTGACGCTCGACGAGCTGAAGGAGCGCCACGACGCGGTCGTCCTGACGATCGGCGCATGGTGGGCGAAGGGGCTGCGGATGGAGAACGCCGCCGACCCGCGCGTCGAGGACGGCGTCGAGTTCCTCCGCCGCGTCAACGGCGGCGAGCGTCCGACCCTGCCGCGGCGGGTCGTCGTCGTCGGCGCGGGCGACGTCGCGATGGACGCCTGCCGCGCCGCCCGGCGGCTGCCGGGCTGCGAGGAGGTCTCGATCGTCTACCGGCGCGGGCCGGACGAGATCCCGGCGCGCAAGGACGAGCTGCACGGGGCGATCGAGGAGGGGATCGAGATCCTCTACCAGACCCAGCCGGTCGGCTTCCTCGAGGTCGACGGCGAGCCCGTGCTGCGCTGCGTGCGCACCGAGCTCGGCGAGCCGGGCGAGGACGGGCGCCGCACCGCGGTCGACGTGCCGGGCTCCGAGCACGACGTCCCCTGCGGGCTCGTGATCCTCGCGACCGGCCAGCGGGCCGAGTCGGAGCACCTCGCCTCGCTCGGCCTGATGGGCCACGAGAAGGTGCGCACGGACTGGGACTCGATGCGCACCGCCGACCCGCAGGTGTTCGCGGCCGGCGACGGCGCCTTCGGGCCGTCGACGATCGTGAACGCGATGTACCACGGGCACCGCGCCGCCTACTACGTGAAGGCGTTCCTCGAGGGGAACGACGCGCCGCTGCCGTACCGGACGCCCTTCAAGACGCGCCGCGTGCCCGTCGCCCAGGACGCGCTCTGGGAGGTCTTCGACCGGCACGAGCAGCGCTTCCACGGGCTCGGCGAGAACCCGGTCGAGTTCCCGGAGATCGAGTCGGCCTACGACGCCGACTCCGCGAAGGCCGAGGCCGCGCGCTGCTATCGCTGCGACGCCGAGACCGGGTCCTCCGACTACAACGTGCGCACGCGCGAGGACATCTTCGTCATGGCGCGGACGAGGCCCGCGGACGGGCGCAAGCAGCGGGCGCTCTTCACGAAGCGCCTGCAGGTCGCCGGAGCGCGGCAGTTCCACCCGACGCAGGCGACCCTCGACGACCTCGTCTTCCTGCCGGCCAACCTCTCGCGGCTCGTGATCGACCCGTACCGCGACGCGTGCTCGGTCGAGACCCGGCTGGGCCAGGTGCTCGGGCTCGGCGCCCCGTTCCTCGCGACCGGCTTCGACGACGCGCCGGAGGAGGCGCGCCAGGCGGTCGCCCACGGCGTCCACGCGCAGCGGCTCGCCTACGTCGGCCGACGGCCGATCGGCCACCACGACACGCACTGGCTGCAGCTCGTCCTGCCCGGCGACGAGCCGCACCCGGAGGCGGACGGCGCGATCGCGGTGTGGACGGACGAGCCGGTCGCGCTCGAGCGGGGGCACGGGAACCAGCTGGTCGGGCTCACGGCCACGGCGGCGCAGCTCCCCGAGGCGATCCCGTTCGCGCTCGAGCACGGGCTCGACGCCGTGCTGCTCGACGCGTCCGCCGGGATCGCCGGCGCCTGGCCTGAGCTCGCCGGCCCGCCCGACCTGACGCTCCTGCGCGACGCGATCGCGCTCCTGCGCAGCCTGAACCGGGAGGAGGACGTGGCGCTCCTCTGGTTCGGCGGCGTCCGCTCGGGCACCGATGCGGCGAAGCTGATCGCGCTCGGCGCCAACGGCGTCCTCGTCGGGACATCGCTCGGCCTGGCGATCGGCGGGCGGATCGAGGGCGGCGCGCTCGCGTTCTACGGCGACGTCGAGCCGGCCGAGCGCGCGGAGAAGGCCGAGCTCTACCTCGCCGCCCTGCGCGCGGAGGCGTCGATCATGCCGCGCTGCACGGGGAAGACCGACATCCACAACCTCGAGCCGGAGGACATGCGGGCGATCTCGCTCGCGACGGCGCGCGCGACGGGCATCCCGCTCGCCGGGCGCAACGCGCGCCTCCTCGGCGCGTCGGGCGACTGACGACGGCAGCGGCTGCCCGGAGCGTTAGGGTTCGCGCCGGAATGGCTCGCACCGGGCAGCCCGCCGTCCGCCAGCTCGGCACCGTCCAGCGGGCGCTGACCGTCCTGGACGTGCTGGCGGACGCGGAGGAGGCCGAGCTCGGCACGAACGAGATCGCGCGCCGCGCCGGCGTGAACGCGAGCACCGTCTCGCGCCTGCTCGCGACGCTCGCCGACCGCGGCCTCGTCGAGTTCGTCGCCGAGACCGGCCGCTACCGGCTCGGGCTGCGGCTGCTGCAGCTCGGCAACGCCGTCCTCTCGCGGCTCGACCTGCGCGAGGTCGCGCGGCCGCACCTTCGGGCGCTCGTCGAGGCGACCGGCGAGACGGTCACGCTGTCCGCGCCCGGGGAGCACGACGCGGTCACGGTGGACTTCGTCCAGAGCCGCTTCGCGATCCAGAGCGTCGCCCAGCTCGGCCGGCCGAGCATCGCCCACGCCACCTCGGTCGGGAAGGTGTACCTCGCCTACGGGGGCGAGCTCCCCGAGGGCGAGCTGCGGGTGTACACGCCCCGGACGATCGTCGACCGCACGGCGCTCGCACGGGCGGTCGAGGAGGTGCGCGTCCGCGGCTGGGCGCAGGCCGTGGGCGAGCGCGAGGACGGGCTCAACGCGGTCTCCGCCCCGGTCTGGGGCACGCGCGGCGAGCTGGTCGCGATCCTCGGCGTGCAGGGCCCGGCGAGCCGCTTCGACGAGCCCGCGATGGCCCGGGCGGTCGAGCCCCTGCTCGCCCGCGCCCGGGCGATCTCCGACGACCTCGGCGCGCCGCCGCGACCGGCACGCTGAGCAACCGACCGTGTTACCATCGGCAATGACGTTTCCCTATAGGCGATGAGGCGATGACCTTTCTGATGCCCTGCCCCAACTGCGGCCCGCGGCCGGTCGAGGAGTTCGGCTGCAACGGCGAGATCCGCGTCCGACCGAGGGCGAAGCCGACCCGGCGCGAGCTCTCGGACTACGTCTACATGCGCGACAACGTCGCCGGGCCGCATCGCGAGTGGTGGCACCACCGGCACGGCTGCCAGACGTGGTTCGTCGTCGAGCGCGACACCCGCACGCACGAGGTCCTCGCCGTGCACGCCAGGGGGGCCCGCTGATGCGGCTCGGCGCCCAGCCCGGCGAGCTGCTCGATCGCTCGACCCGGATCTCGTTCCAGTACGACGGCGAGACCGTCGAGGCGTTCGCGGGCGACACGATCGCCTCCGCCCTCTTCGCGCACGGCCGCCGCGTCTTCGGCCGCAGCTTCAAGTACCACCGGCCGCGCGGCCTGCTCTGCTGCTCGGGCCACTGCCCGAACTGCATGATGGTCGTCGACGGCGTGCCGAACGTCCGCACGTGCGTCGAGCCCGTCCGCGACGGCGCCGTGGTGAAGGGCCAGAACTTCCGCGGCTCGCTCGACCGCGACCTGCTGCAGATCACGGACTGGATCGGCGGGCCGTTCACGCCGCCCGGCTTCTACTACAAGACCTTCATCCGGCCGCGCCGCCTCTGGCCGGTCTACGAGAAGCTGCTGCGCGGCCTCGCCGGCCTCGGCCCGCTCCCCGAGGGGCTGAGCTCCGACCCGGCCGACTACGCCGACGATCGCTACGACGTCGAGCACCGCACGGTCGAGACGCTCGTGATCGGCGGCGGCCGCTCTGGCCTCGAGGCGGCGATCGCCGCCGCCGCGGGCGGCGGACGCGTCGCGGTCGTCGACGAGGCGCCCCGGGCCGGCGGCTCCCTGCTCCTCTCGCGGGCGACCATGGGCGAGGCCGACGCGCTCGTCGCGCGGGCCCGCGCCGCCGGCGTCGACGTGCTCGCCCCTGCGCGCGCCATCGGCCTCTACGAGGGCAACCTCGTCCCGGTCGTCCAGGGGCGGACGATGCTCCGCTACCGCGCCGGCGCGGTCGTGGTCGCCTCGGGGACGATGGACCAGCCGCTCGTCTTCCCGGGCAACGACCTCGTCGGCGTCATGTTCGCGAGCGCCGTCCGGCGGCTCGTCAACTGGTGGTCGCTGAGGCCTGGGACGCGCGCGGTCGTGCTGACCGCCGACGACCAGGGGCACGAGGCCGCCGGCGAGCTCGCAGCCGCCGGCGTCACGGTCGCCCGGGTCGTGGACCTGCGCGAGCGCCCGACGGCCCAGTTCCGCGCGAAGGGTCACCGCGGCCGCGTCTACGCGGTCGAGATCGCGGGCGAGCAGGTCGACTGCGACCTCGTCGTCATGTCCGGCAGCCCGCAGCCCGCCTACGCGCTCCTCGCGCAGGCCGGCGCGACGATCGAGTACGACGAGCGCCGCGGCGTGCTCGTCCCGACGAGCCTGCCCGACGGGGTGCAGGCGGTCGGCGCGGCCGCGGGCGAGGTCGGCGAGCCCGCCGTCCCCGCGGCCACGTGCGGCTCGGGCGGCGACAAGAGCTTCGTCTGCTTCTGCGAGGACCAGGGCGCGAAGGACCTGAAGCTCGCGATCGGCGAGGGCTTCGACTCGATCGAGCTGTCGAAGCGATACACGACCGTGACCATGGGCCCGTGCCAGGGCAAGCTCTGCCACCTCAACTCGATCCGCGTCTACGCGAAGGAGACCTCCGCCTCGGAGATCTCGGTCGGCACGACGACGGCGCGACCGCCCTGGGCGCCGGTGACGCTCGGCATGCTCGCCGGCCGCGGGCACACGCCGGCGAAGCGCACCTCGATCCACCACCGCCACCGCGCGGCGGGCGCCGAGGTGATCTGGACGGGCCAGTGGCGCCGGCCGCTCCACTACGGCGACCCGGCCGGCGAGGTCGCGGCGGTGCACCAGGGCGTCGGGCTGATCGACGTCTCGACGCTCGGGAAGATCCTCGTCGGCGGGCCCGACGCGGTCGAGTTCCTCGAGCGGATCTACCCGAACCGCTACGCCGACCTGAAGGTCGGGCGCGTCCGCTACGGCGTGCTGACGAACGACAACGGCCGCATCTTCGACGACGGCACGGTCGTCCGGCTCGCCGACGCGGCGTTCTACGTGACGACGACCTCGACGGGCGCGGCCCACGTCCTCCACTGGTTCGAGTGGTGGAACGAGATCTGGCAGCTCGACGTCGAGATCGCCGACGTGACCGCGGCGAACGCGGCGGTCAACGTCGCCGGCCCGCGCTCGCGCGAGCTGATGGAGCGCCTCGTCGACGCCGAGGCGGACGTCTCGAACGAGGGCTTCAAGTACCTCGACGCCCGGCTGATGCGCGTTGCCGGCGTCCCGTGCCTCGCGATCCGGATCGGCTTCGTCGGCGAGCTCGGCTACGAGCTGCACTTCCCGTCGCCGCACGGGCCGCACGTCTGGGACGAGCTGCTGGCGAAGGGCGCCGACCTGGGCATCCGGCCGTTCGGCCTCGAGCCCCAGCGCGTGCTGCGCCTGGAGAAGGGGCACGTGATCATCGGCCAGGACACCGACGCCGAGTCGACGCTGCCCGAGGCGAGCATGTCGTGGCTGCTCAAGTACGAGAAGGAGGACTTCGTCGGCCGCTGGGCCGCCGAGCTCGTCCAGGAGCGCGGCGAGAAGGCGAGGCTCGTCGGCTTCGAGATGGTGGGCGACGTCCTCCCGCTCGAGGGCGCCCAGATCGTCGAGGGCGGCCGCTCCGTCGGGCGGATCACCAGCGTGCGCAGGAGCGCCGCGGTCGGCAAGGTGATCGGGCTCTGCTGGGTGCCGGCGGCCGCCGCGCGCGAGGGGGTCGAGTTCGACGTCAAGGTGGGCGACGGCGTCGAGCGGGGGGTCGTCCGCCTCAAGCCCTTCTACGACCCGACCGGGGGGAGGCTGCGCGCGTGAACATCCTCGACTTCCTCAGCCCCGGCAGGGCCCGGGCGATCGACGGGTTCCACCCGGTCGCGAGCTCGCCGCTCGAGCAGCGGCTGCGCGACGCGGGCGCGACCTTCGAGGAGCGCGACGGCTGGCTCGTCGCGACGAGCGTGCCGCACGAGGCCGAGCACGCCGCCGCGTGCGGCGTCGCCGACCTGTCGCACCTCGGCAAGCTCGAGGTCCGCGGGGCGGTCGACCAGCCCCCGGGCGCGACGATCTGGTACCCGATCACGCCCGAGCGGATCCTCTGCCTCTGCCCGCCGTGGACGGTGCACCCGATGATCGACGCGCTCTCCGACCAGGCGCGGCTCGTGCTCGACCAGACGGGCCAGCTCGGCGTGATCGCGCTGGTCGGGCCCGAGGCGCGGACGGTGCTGCGGCGCGTCTCCGCGCTCGACGAGCTGCCGGCGTCCGGGCTGGTGGCGCACGTCGCCGCGCACGTGCTCGAGCGACAGGGCACGATCCTGGTCGTCTTCGGCCAGGAGGTCGGCCACTACCTCTGGGAGGCGATCGTGGACGCGGCCGAGCCCTTCGGCGGCGGGCCCGTCGGGGTCGACCTCCTGGGCGACGCGGGGAGGATCGAGTGAAGGACATCTTCCTCAGGCGCCGGATGTGGCGCAGCCAGCCGGAGCTGAAGCGGCGCTACGACGTCGTCATCGTCGGCGGCGGCGCGCACGGCCTGGCGACCGCCTACTACCTGGTGAAGAACCACGGCGTGACGAGCGTCTGCGTGCTCGAGAAGAGCTACATCGGCGCGGGCGGCTCCGGCCGGAACACGACGATCATCCGCTCGAACTACCGCACCCCGGAGGGCGCCGAGTTCTACCGCGAGAGCGTCAGGCTCTACGAGGAGCTCGCGCAGGACCTGGACTACAACCTGATGTTCAGCCAGCACGGCCACCTGACGCTCGCCCACTCGGACCGCGGGATGATCACGTCCGCCGAGCGGGCCGAGGTGAACCAGCTGCTCGGGATCGAGAGCCACGTCGTCGACCGCGCCGAGGTGAAGCGGCTCTGCCCGCAGCTCAACCTCGACGGCACGTACCCCGTCTACGGCGCGCTCTACCACCCGCCCGGCGGGATCATCCGCCACGACGCGGTGGTGTGGGGCTACGCCCGCGGCGCCGACCGGGGCGGCGTCGACATCCACCAGGGCACCGAGGTCACCGGCATCGACGTGGTGAACGGCAAGGTGACCGGCGTCCAGACGTCGCGCGGGAGGATCGAGACCGACACGGTCATCTCCTGCGTCGCCGGCTGGTCGAGCTCGATCGCGGACATGGTCGGCCTGAAGCTGCCGCTGTGGACGACGCTCCTGCACGCCTGCGTGACGGAGCCCGTCAAGCCGTTCCTGGACGTGATCATCGTCTCGGGCCAGCTGCACGTCTACATCTCGCAGACCGACCGCGGCGAGTTCCTGATGGGCTCGGGCGTCGACGGCTACCCCACCTACTCGAAGAAGAGCACGCTTCCTTCCTCGAGCACCTGGCGGAGGCGATCGTCGACCTGTTCCCGCAGCTGCGCTCGACGCGGATCCTCCGGCAGTGGACGGGCTACTGCGACATGACGCCCGACTTCAGCCCCATCATGGGCTTCACCGAGGTGGAGGGCTTCCTGATCGACGCGGGCTGGGGCACGTACGGCTTCAAGGCGTCGCCGATCGTCGGCTGGACGATGGCGGAGCTGGCCGCGACCCGGCAGACGCCACGGCTGATCGCCCCGTTCGCGCTGGAGCGCTTCCACACGGACGACCTCGTCTCCGAGGCCGCGGCCGCGTCCGTCGGCCACTAGCCTGCACGCCCACCACCGAGAGGAGCCCGGCGCATGGCCGTCCCGTCCAACCTGGAGATCGCGCAGGCGCACACGCTGGAACCGATCGCCGGGCTCGCCGCCCGCTACGGGCTGCTCGAGGACGAGGTCGACCTGTACGGGCGCTACAAGGCCAAGGTCGACCTGTCGGTCGTCGAGCGCCTGAAGGACCGCCCGGACGCGCCGCTCGTCTGCGTCACGGCGATCACCCCGACGAAGGCGGGCGAGGGCAAGACGACGACCTCCGTCTCGCTCACCCAGGGCCTCGGCAGGATCGGGCGCAACCCGGTGCTGTGCCTGCGGGAGCCCTCGCTCGGCCCCGTCTTCGGGATCAAGGGCGGCGCGGCCGGTGGCGGCTACGCCCAGGTCGTCCCGATGGAGGACCTGAACCTCCACTTCACCGGCGACATCCACGCGATCGGCGCGGCGAACAACCTGCTGGCCGCGGCGCTCGAGGCGAGCCTGCTGCACGGGAACCCGCTCGGCATCGACCCGTTGACGGTTGGCTGGCGCCGCTGCCTCGACGTCAACGACCGCTCGCTGCGCCAGGTCGTCGTCGGCATCGGCGGCCGGGCGAACGGCTACCCGCGCGAGTCCGGCTTCGACATCACCGCCGCGTCCGAGGTGATGGCGATCCTCGCCGTCGCGGGCGACCTGCACGACCTGCGCCGCCGGCTCGGCGCGATCACCGTCGCGTACACGTCCGAGGGCGAGCCGGTGACCGCCGAGCAGCTGAAGGCCGCCGGCGGCATGGCCGTCCTGCTCAAGGAGGCCCTGAAGCCCAACCTGATCCAGACGCTCGAGGGCCAGGCCTGCCTCATGCACTGCGGCCCGTTCGCGAACATCGCGCACGGCAACAACTCGCTCGTCGCGGACAAGGTCGGCCTGAAGCTCGGGGACATCGTGATCACCGAGTCGGGCTTCGCCTCGGACATGGGGATGGAGAAGTTCCTCGACATCGTCTGCCCGATCGGCGGCCTGGCGCCGAGCGCCGTCGTCGTCGTGACGACGATCCGCGCGCTCAAGCACCACGCGGGCGACCCGGACGGCGGCCTCGACGCGATCGAGCGCGGGAGCGCGAACCTCGCGCGCCACATCGCCATCGTGCGCGAGTTCGGGCTCGAGCCGGTCGTGGCCGTGAACCGCCGGCCCGAGGACACGGACGAGGAGTGCGAGGTGACGCGGAAGCTCGCGCTCGACCACGGCGCCTTCGCGGCGGAGCTGAACGAGGCGTTCGAGCACGGCGGCGCCGGCGCGACGAGGCTCGCCGAGGCGGTCGTCGCCGCGTGCGAGCAGCCGAACCGGTACCGGCCGATCTACGCGATGGACGACCCGATCCCCGTCAAGATCGAGAAGATCGCGAGGCGGGTCTACGGCGCCGACGGGATCCAGCTGCTCCCGGCCGCGCTCGAGAAGGTCGAGCGCTTCGCGGCGAGCGGCCTCGGCGACGTGCCGATCTGCATGGCGAAGACGCACCTCTCGCTCTCGCACGACCCGGCGCTCGTGAACGCGCCGACCGGCTTCACGCTCCCGGTCCGCGACCTCCGCGCGTACACGGGGGCCGGCTGGATCGTCGCCCTCTGCGGCGACATGCAGACGATGCCCGGCCTCGGCGTCACGCCCGCGCTGCACGCGGTCGACATCGACGAGACCGGCCGCACCGTCGGGCTCTTCTAGCCGGACACGCGCCGACGCCGGTGATCCCGGCGCGTACACTGGGTGCCGGAGCGCCGGGAAGGCTGGTCGGCACGCCGCCGCATGGAATCGTTCGACGCCTTCTTCCCCGACCTGCTCGTCGTGGCCGCGTGGCTCCTGGCCGCGCTCACCGCGGCACCCCTCGCGCAGCGCGTCGGGCTGCCCGCGCCGGCCGCGTTCCTGCTCGTCGGGATCGTCGCCGGCGCGACCGGCGGCGCCCCGTTCGACGGGCTCGAGACGCTGCCGCTCGAGGAGCTCGGCGCGCTCGCCCTCTACGCGATCCTCTTCCAGGGCGGGCTGGCGACCGGCTTCCGCGAGTGGAGGCGCTCCGCCCGCCCGATCCTGCTGCTCGGCCTGCCGGGGACCGCGGCGACAGCGGCCGCGCTGGCCGCGTTCGCCCACTACGCCCTGCGGCTCGACTGGGGCCTCGCCGCGCTGGTCGGGATCGCGCTCAGCCCGACGGATCCGGCGGCCGTCTACGCGACGCTGCGCGGACGCAGCGGCGTGGGCCGCGCCCGCGCGACGCTCGAGGGCGAGTCCGGCTTCAACGACCCGATCGGCATCTCGCTGATGCTCGTGGCGGTCGCGATGCTGGGCCCGGAGGGCGCATCCGTGGCCGACGGCGTCGTCCAGTTCGTCGAGCAGCTCGCGATCGGGCTCGCGGGCGGCGTCATCGGCGCGGGTCTCCTGCTCGTCGTCCTGCGGGCGATGCCCCGCCTCGAGGACGGGCTCCAGGCCGTTGCCGTGCTCGGCGGCGCGGTCGCGATCGGCGCTGCCACCGCGAGCCTGCACGGGAGCGGCTTCCTCGCCGTCTACCTCGCCGGCCTGCTGATCGCCGACGCCTGGCATGGACGCGAGGGTCGCCACCACGCGGTCCCGGAGTCGCTCGCCGCCGGGGCCGAGCCCGTCCTGTTCGGGCTGCTCGGCGCCACGTTCGCGCCGCTCACCACCTGGACGCACGTGTGGCAGGGGATCGTCCTGACCGTCGTCACCGTCCTGATCGTCCGACCGGCGGTCGTCACGGCCCTGCTCGTGCGCTCCGGCTTCACGCGCGGCGAGCGCCGGCTCGTCTCCTGGGGTGGGCTGAAGGGCGCGGTGCCGCTCCTGCTCGCCGCCTACCCGGGCCTCGAGCAGCTCGACGAGACGATCGACGCGGAGTCGATCGTGCTCGTCGCGACGACGGCGTCGGTGCTCCTGCAGGGCGCAGCGCTGCCCCTCGTCGCCCGCGGCTCGGCGACCGACACGGTGGAGACCGCGGCGTGACCGTGCCGCTCGCAGCCTCGGGCGCCGTCGCGGACGTCCTCCTCGACCTGTTCATCGTGCTGCTCGCCGCGAAGCTCGGCGACGAGCTGTTCAAGCGGATCCGCCAGCCGGCGATCGTGGGCGAGATCCTCGCGGGCGTGATCGTCGGCCCCGCCGTCCTCGGCTTCGTCGCCCCGGGCGACGCGATCGAGGTGTTCGCGGAGCTCGGCGTCGTCTTCCTCCTCTTCTGGGTCGGCCTCGAGACGCGCATCTCGGAGATGCGCGCGGTCGGACGCACCGCCGCCGTCGTGGGCGTGCTCGGCCTTGCGCTGCCGTTCGCGGGCGGCCTCGGGCTCGGGCTCGCGCGCGACGAGACCACGACGAGCGCCGTCTTCCTCGGCGCGGCCCTCGTCGCGACGAGCGTCGGCATCACCTCCGCCGTGCTCGTCGAGCTCGGCGTGCTCGACCGTCGCGAGAGCCGCACGATCCTCGGCGCCGCCGTCGTGGACGACATCCTCGCGATGGTGCTGCTCGCGGTAGCCGTGGGCCTCGCCGCCGAGGGGGGCGTCGACCCGGCCGGGATCGGGCTCGCGATCGGCCTCGCCGTCGCGTTCGTCGCGTTCTTCGCGCTCGGCGGCACCGCCTTCTTCCGGCGCCGGCCGGGGATCCTGAAGGCGCCGCGGTTCTCCGAGTCGCCGCTCCTCCCCGCCGTGATCCTCTGCCTCGGCCTCGCGGCCCTCTCGGCCAAGCTGGGCCTCGCCGCGATCATCGGCGCGTTCCTCGCCGGGATGATGGTCGCCGAGACGAAGGAGCAGCACCCGATCGAGGACGAGGTGGCGCCGCTCTACGCGTTCTTCCCGCCGTTCTTCTTCGCCTACGTGGGCATGCAGCTCGACCTCGACGCGCTCGCCGACGGCGGCACGCTCGCCCTGCTCGCCGGGGTGACCGTGCTCGCGATGGCGACGAAGTTCGTCGGCGCCTGGCTCGGCGCGCGCAGCCTCGGCAAGCGCGAGGCGGCGTTCGTCGGGGTCGGCATGGTCCCGCGCGGCGAGGTCGGGATCATCGTCGCCGGCATCGCGAAGGCGGAGGGCGTCATCGACGCGGAGCTCTTCGCCGTCATCGTCGGCATGTCGATCCTGACGACCCTGGCCGTGCCGCCGCTCCTCCGTCGGCTCGCCCGCCGTCAGGAGGCGGCCCCCGCATGACCGCGTTCACCGTCGTCGTCTTCGCGCTCGCGCTCGCCGTGATCGCGTTCGAGTGGATCCACCGGACGAAGGTCGCGCTCGCCGGCGCGGGCCTGATCGTCATCGCCGGCGCGATCGACGCCGAGCACGCGATCGAGGCCGTCGACTGGGGGACGCTCGGCCTGCTCGCCGGGATGATGCTGATCGTCGCGCTGACGGAGCGGACAGGCGTCTTCACCTTCATCGCGCTCCGGCTGGCGCAGCTGTCCCGCGGCAGCGCGCTGCGGCTGACCTTCCTGCTGACGGGCGCGACGGGCGTCCTCTCCGCCTTCCTCGACAACCTGACCGCGATCCTGCTGGTCGTCCCGGTCACGTTCCTGATCGCCGACCTGCTGCGGATCTCGGCGATCCCGCTCGTGATCGCCGAGGTGATCGCGGCGAACGTCGGCGGCACCGCGACCCTGATCGGCGACCCGCCGAACATCCTGATCGGCACGCACGTCGATGAGCTGTCCTTCAACGACTTCATCGTCAACCTGGCGCCGGTCTCCGTCGTGACGCTCGTGGCGACGATCGGCCTCGTCTACCTCGTCACGCGACGGAAGCTCGCCGTCGCGCCGGAACGGATCGAGTCGCTCCAGCGGCTCGATCCGCGAGCCGACATGGCAGGCAAGCCGAAGGTGAAGCGGTCGATCGCCGTGCTGCTCGGGACGATCGTGCTCTTCTTCCTCCACCAGACGCTGCACCTCGAGCCGGCGGTCGTCGCACTCGTCGGGGCGACGGTGATGCTGCTCGTCGTGGTCGACGACGTCGACGACGCCCTGCGGACGATCGACTGGTCGACGCTGTTCTTCTTCGTCGGCCTGTTCGTCATGGTCGGCGCGCTCGAGGAGCGCGGGGTCGTCGAGCAGGTCGCCCAGTGGATCGGGGACGCGACCGGCGAATCGCCCACGGGCGAGGCGATGGCGCTGCTCTGGGGCGGCGCCGCCGGCTCGGCGATCGTCGACAACATCCCCTTCACGGCAGCCATGATCCCCGTGGTGGACGAGCTGAACGCGAACGACGAGGGCTTCGTCGACACGAACTGGTGGGCGCTCGCGCTCGGCGCCTGCTTCGGCGGCAACGCGACGATCGTGGCGGCCGCCGCGAACGTGGCCGCGTCCGGCGTCGCCGCGCGCTCCGGGCAGCCGATCTCGTTCATGCGCTTCCTCGCGATCGGGCTCCCGGTGACCCTGGTCTCGCTCGGGATCGCGACCGCCTACCTCCTGGTGTTCCAGCTCTGATGGCCCGGTGCCTCGGGATCGAGCTCGTGGACGCCTCGGTGCCCGCCGACGCGACGATCGGGCGCGCCGCCCGCACCCTCGCCGACGCCCACGCCTCGGCCCTCGCCGTCCTCGGGCCGGACGGCCACGTGATCGGGACGTTCACCCAGCTCGATCTCGTGCGGAGCGTGTTCCCGCCCTACCTCGCGGAGCTGCACCACACGGCCGGCCTGCTCGACGACCGCGAGGCCATGGCGGAGCGGGTCGCCGACCGGTCCGACGACCCGCTGCCCCGGCCGACGACGCGGCCCGTGACCGTCGAGATCGGCACGAGCGCCATCCACGTCGCGGAGCTGTTCCTCCACACCGGGCTGCCGGCCCTGCCGGTCGTCGACGGCGAGCGCTTCGTCGGGATGCTCGAGCTCGTCGCGTTCTGCCGCGCGATCGTCCCGGCGCCGTGACCGAGGCCGAGATGCGCGAGCTCGTCGCGGCCGCGCGGGTCGCGCGGCTCGCGACGCTGACGCCGTCCGGCCGGCTCCACGCAGTCCCGATCTGCTTCGCGCTCGACGGCGACCTCGTCTACAGCGCGGTCGACGCGAAGCCCAAGCGGACGCTCGAGCTGCAGCGGCTGGCCAACGTCGCCGCCAACCCCGAGGCCGCCCTGCTCGTCGACCACTACGAGGACGAGGACTGGACGCGCCTCTGGTGGGTCCGGCTGCGCGGCCCGTCCCGGACGGTCGCCGACCCCGCCGAGCGCGAGCGCGCCCTCGACCTGCTCGCCGCGAAGTACCGCCAGTACCGCGAGGCCCGCCCGCCGGGCGAGGTGCTCGCGATCGCGGTCGCTGAGTGGCGCGGCTGGGCGGCGGCGGACGCCTGAGCGCCCGCCGCCGCCCTCGCCGTCACTCGTACTGGAGCGCGCGCAGCACGTTCAGCCGCGCGGCCCGGCGGGCCGGGAAGATCGCGGCGACGATGCCGCAGATCACGGCGACGATGGCGAACACGACGAGGTTCGTCCCCGGCACCGAGAAGACGACGCCCTCGTCCTTCAGCGCCTGGGTCACGAGCGCCGCGAGGAAGATGCCGAGCGCCATGCCGAGGACGCCGCCGATCAGCGCGGTGATGACGCTCTCGTGCCGGATCATCCGCCGCACCTGCCGCCGCGTCATGCCGACGGCCCGCAGCATCCCCAGCTCGCGCGTCCGCTCGAAGACGGAGAGGACGAGCGTGTTCACGATGCCGAAGAGGCTGACGATCACGGACAGGGCGAGCAGCGCGTAGAGCATGTTGAGCAGCGGGGCGAGCGAGTCCTGCTGCGTCTTGATGAAGCCCGCCTTGGTCGCGAGCTTCACGCCCGGGTAGTCGGCGAGGGTGCCCTCGAGCGTCGTGGTCGCGGCCTCGGTGGCGCCCCCCTCGACGGTCGCGAAGGTGTAGAGGTTCCGCGGGTCCTGGAAGGACGCGTCGAAGGTCGCCTGCGGGATCGCGACGTTCCCGAGCATCTCCCAGAACGGCGGCGCCTCGTAGATCCCGCGCACCGTCAGGGGGACCGTGACGCCGTTCGGCGTCAGCAGCTCGAAGGCGTCGCCGACGGCGAGGCTGCGATCCTCGGCGAAGCTCTGCTCGATCACCGCGCCGTCGTCGCCCAGCTCGCCGAGCGTCGCGTCCGAGCCGTCGACCCAGTCGAACACGTAGACGGACGCGATCGTCGCCGGGTCGACGCCGGTGACGTTCTCCTCCTTGCCGAACGCGAGGCCGCGGTCGCCCCGGACGCCGACGACCTGCGTGCCGGGGATCGCCGCGAGGGCCTCGTCCGAGGCCGGCTCGAACGGCGTGAAGTTGTCCTCGTTCACGACGACGTAGTCGGCGTTCACCTGGCTCGACACGGCCTCGCCGATCGAGTCGCGTAGGCCCTGCGCGACCACGGCGACGAAGGTGATCAGCGCGAGCCCGATCATCAGCGCAGCCGCGGTCGAGGCGGTCCGGCCCGGGTTGCGCATCGCGTTCTCCCGGGCGAGCCGGCCCGACGCGCCGCCGATCCACTCGGCCGGGCGGCCGAGCACGCCGGCGAGCGGCTTGACCAGCCGCGACGAGATCCCGGCGACGCCGAGGAAGAGCACGAGGCACCCGACGCCGAGCGAGACTAGCCGCTCGGTCGTGCCCAGCCCGTCGCGGAAGACGCCCGAGACGAGCAGCAGGATGCCGAGCACGAGCGTGAGCACGGCGAACCACGGCGCCAGCTTCGAGAGCCGCCCGCGCGGCACCTCCGAGCCCTCGCGGACGGCCGCGATCGGCGGGACGCGCGTCGCCCGGATGGCCGGGAAGAGGCCGGCGAGCAGGGTGATCACGATGCCCGCGACGAGGCTGACGACGATCGTCCGCCCGGCGAAGACGAGCCCGGTCTGCGGCAGGTCGAGGTCGAACGCCTTGAACAGCGCGTTCAGGCCCTCGGCGAGGCCGAGCCCGATGAACAGGCCGAGCACGGAGGCGACCGCGCCGATCACGAGCGCCTCTAGCACGACCGACCCGAGCACCTGCCGGCGCGAGGCGCCGATCGTCCGGAGCGTCGCGAACTCGCGCGTCCGCTGCGCCACCGTGATCGACAGCGTGTTGAAGATGACGAACGCGCCGACGAAGAGCGCGATCCCGCCGAAGGCGAGCAGGAAGTAGCGGAGGAAGGTCGTGAAGTCCTCGACGTCCTTGCTCGCGTCCTGCGCCTGCTCGTCCGCGGTCTGCACCTTCGTGCCCTGCGGCAGGAGCGGCTCGATCTGGGCGGCCAGGCTCTGCGGCGAGACGCCCTCCTTCGCCGCGACGGAGATGCCGTCGAGCTCGCCGACCTTGTCGAACAGCCGCTGCGCGGTCGGGATGTCGAAGACCGCGAAGGTCGCCGAGCCGATCGAGTCGACGGAGCCGAACTTCGCGATCCCCGCGATCGTGAACTGCTGGATCGGGCCCTTCGCGGCGACGCCGATCGTGTCGCCGACCTGGTAGCCCTCGCCATCGGCCGTGCCCTTGTCGATCACGACCTGGTCGGGCCCCTTCGGCCAGTCGCCGGCCGTCAGGGTGAGCGGGTTGAAGCGCTCGTCGGTCACCTCGACGCCGAAGGCGAGCGAGGGCGCGCCGCCGGTCGAGATCGCCTCGCCGTCCTTGTCGGTCAGCTTCGCGAAGTCGGTGATCCCCGGGGCCGCGGCGTCGACGTCGGGCAGCGCCCGCACCTGGGCGAGCAGCCCCTCGTCGAACGGCGGCGGCGTGCCGAAGTCGGTCTCGAACGCCTCGCGGCCGCTGATGACGACGTCCGTGCCGGCGTACGAGTTGACGAACAGCGTCGTGAACGCCTTGTCGATCGTGTCGGTCAGGACGTACGTCCCGCTGATCATCGACACGCCGAGGACGATGGCGAGCGCGGTCAGGAACGAGCGGAGCTTCCGCCCGCCCAGGCCGCGCAGGGCGACGGCGATCATCGGGCGTTCAGCTCGTTCATGACGGCGAGGATCTCCCCCGCCGTCGAGCGGCCCATGTCGCGGACGATCAGCCCGTCGGCGAGGAACAGGACGCGGTCGGCGATCGCGGCGGCGCGCGCCTCGTGCGTCACCATCAGCGTCGTCTGGCCGTAGGTGTCCACCGACTGGCGCAGCAGGCGCAGGATGTCCTCGCCGGTCGCCGAGTCGAGGTTGCCGGTCGGCTCGTCGGCGAAGAGCACGGTCGGCCGCGTGACGAGCGCGCGCGCGATCGCGACGCGCTGCTGCTGGCCGCCGGACAGCTCCGAGGGCCGGTGCTTGCGCCGGTCGGTCAGCCCGGTCGCGCCGAGCAGCTCGGCGATCCAGGCCTTGTCCACCTTGCCCCCGGCGAGCTCGAGCGGGAGGACGATGTTCTCCTCCGCGTTCAGCATCGGCAGCAGGTTGAAGAACTGGAAGATGAAGCCGATGTGCTTGCGCCGCAGCAGCGTCAGCTGCTGGTCGCCCATCTGCGTGATGTCGGTGCCGTCGATCGCGACGGTGCCCGCCGTGGGTCGGTCGAGACCCGCGAGGATGTGCATCAGCGTCGACTTGCCGGAGCCGGACGGCCCCATCACGGCCGTGAACTGGCCGCGCGGCACCTGGAGCGAGACGCCCCGCAGCGCGTCGACGGCCGTGTCTCCCTGGCCGAAGCGCCGCGCCACGTCGTGCGCCTCGACCGCCACACCGGTTGCCTGCTGGACGTGCTCGATCGTGCTCGCCACGGTCATCACCTCGTCGGGTCCCCCCGGTCTCGTCGCCTGTCAGCCAGGCGAGTGTCGCAGCACCGCCGCGTCGCCGCTACGAGGCCAGCCCTGCTTCCGGGGTGGGGTTTACCCCACTATGCCGGGCGCCGCGGCCGACACGCGGCGGGCGTTCACCGGCCCGACACATGGCCGAGCGGAGCGGTCTCCTACGCGCGGCGCCGCTGGAGGAGGCCCCAGGCCTCCTCGAGCACGTCGCCGAGGATCGAGGCGATCTCGTCGAACTGCTGCTGGCCGGCGACGAGCGGCGGCGAGAGCTGGATCACCGGGTCGCCGCGGTCGTCGGCGCGGCAGATCAGCCCGCGCTCGAACAGGCGGCTCGAGAGGAAGCCGCGCAGCAGCCACTCGCTCTCGTCGTCGTCGAAGCTCGACTTCTCGTCGCGGTCCTTGACGAGCTCGATCGCCATGAAGAAGCCCGCGCCGCGCAGGTCGCCGACGATCGGCAGGTCGAGGAGCTGCGACAGCGTCTGTCGGAACGCCGCCTCGTTCGCGGCCACGTGCTCGACCACGCCCTCCCGCTTCATGATCTCGATGTTCTTGTGCGCGATCGCGCACATCACCGGGTGGCCGCCGAAGGTGATCCCGTGCGCGTACATCGCGCGCTCCTCGAGGAACGGCGCCATCACGCGGTCGGTCGCGATCAGGGCGCCGATCGGGCCGTACGACGAGGAGAGCCCCTTCGCCGACGTGATCAGGTCGGGGCGGATGTCGTACCGGGCCGAGCCGAACCAGGCGCCGAGGCGGCCGAAGCCGCAGATCACCTCGTCCGCGCAGAGCAGGATCCCGTAGCGGTCGCAGATCGCGCGCACGCCCTGCCAGTAGCCCTCGGGCGGCGTGAAGCAGCCGCCGGCGTTCTGGACGGGCTCCATGATCACCATCGCGACCGTCTCGGGGCCCGCCTGGAGGATCGCCTCCTCGAGGTCCTCGAGCAGGAAGGCGGTGAACTCGGCCTCCGTCTCCTGCGGCGGGCGGTGGTAGCGGTTCGTGTTCCAGACGTGCACGACGTCGGGCACGAGCGGCTCGAACGGCGCCCGCAGGCCCGCGATGCCGTTGATCGAGAGCGCGCCCATCGTCGTGCCGTGGTAGGCGATGCGCCGGGCGATCGCCTTCCAGCGTCGCTCGCCGCGGGCCGCGTGGTACTGGCGCGCGAGCTTCCACGCCGCCTCGACCGCCTCCGAGCCGCCGGAGACGAAGAAGATGCGGTTCAGGTCGCCCGGGGCGACTCCCGCGATCTCCGCCGCGAGCTCGATCGCCCGCGGGTGCGCGTAGCTCCAGTTCGTGTAGAAGGGCAGCTCGCGCATCTGCGCGGCCGCCGCCTCGCCGATCTCCTCGCCGAAGCCGTAGCCGAGGTTGACCGAGAACAGGCCGGCCAGCGCGTCGAGGTACCGCTTGCCCTCGATGTCCTCGAGGTAGCAGCCGTCGCCGCGGACGATGATCGGCATCTCCTGGTCGCGATAGCCGCCCATCCGCGTGAAGTGGAGCCAGAGGTGGTCGCGCGCGAGCTGCTGCAGCTCGGCGGCCGAGGGTCCTGCGGCGGTGGGGTTCATGCGGCTGCTGCTCCTTTCACGGCGTCCAGCGGGGTGCCGTTGCCGCGCGGCCCCACAGGGAGGATCGGCACGCAGGCGGGGCAGCTGCAGCGTGTCGCTCCGGTCGGTGCGCGTGCATCACCTCGGCCCAGCGTAGACGGCCGGGAGGTCGGGCGTCAGCGAACGCCGATCGGCAGCCCGACGAGGCGCGGGAGCGAGGCGACGGCGCGGGTGAGGATCGGGGCGGGAAGCCCGTCCTGCTCGGCGTCCTCGCACGCGAGCGAGGCCGCGCGCACGAGCCCGCCCGCGAGGTGGCGGATCGGCTCGGGCGGCAGCCGGGGCACGAGCCGACCGACGAGCGGCAGGGCCGTCCACTCGTCGTCGACGCCGAGGACGAGCGAGGCGAGCACCTGGCCGCCGAGCCAGCTCGGCCCGACGCCGTTGCCGGAGTAGCCGGCGCCGTAGTGCACCCGCGTGCCGGGGACCGTGCCGAAGAAGGGGACGTGGTCGGCCGAGACGTCGACGGGGCCGCCCCACGCGTGCGTGACACGGACGTCCGCGAGCGCGGGGAGCAGCGTGCGCAGCCCCGCCTCCGCGCGGGCGGCGCTCCCGGCGTCCGCCCAGAAGCGGTCGTCGATCGCGCCGCCGCGCCCGATCGGGCCCGAGCCGGAGCCCATCACGACGCGGCCGTCCGGGGTCGTGCGGAAGTAGTGGACGAACGAGCGACCGTCGACGACGGACTCGCCGCCCGTCCAGCCGAGCCCGGTCAGCAGCTCCGGCACCGGCTCCGTCAGGACGATCGTCGAGCCGAACGCGGTCAGCCGGCTCGCGACCGGCGGCCAGCCCGCGAGCGCGGCGTTCAGGGCGACGACCACCTCGGCGGCGCGCACCTCGCCCGCCGGCGTCGCGAGCGTCGCTGGCCGGCCCGGGCGGATCGAGACGACGCGCGTGCGCTCGTGCAGGAGGACGCCCGCCGCGAGCGCGCGCCGGCGGAGCAGGCGCGCGAGCCGCGCCGGCTGCACGGTCGCCCCGTCGCGGAAGAAGGCGCCGCGGCGGAAGCGCGGCGAGGCGATCCGGGCGGCGACGGCGTCGCCGTCGAGCGGGACGCACTCCTCGGGGACGCCCAGGTCCGCCGCGGCGAGGACGGAGCGATCGACGGCAGCGTCCTGCGCGGGCGCGGCGGAGACGCGCAGGTAGCCGCCCTCGCGCAGCCACACGTCGTCGTCGCCGCACAGCGCGCGGATCGCCGGGACGATCCGGTCGCCCGCCCGGCAGAGCGCGAGCGCGCGCTCGCCGCCGACGAGGTCGCGCAGGCGCGCGAGGGACGACCAGTAGCCGTGCACGAAGCCGCCGTTGCGCCCGCTCGGGCCCCAGCCGACCACCTCCGACTCGAGCACGGCGACCCGGAGCGACGGCTCGCGCTCGCGCAACGAGAGCGCCGTCCAGAGGCCGGTGAAGCCGCCACCGACGATCGCGACGTCGACGTCGAGCCCGCCCGCGAGCGGCGGCGCGGGCTCAGGGGCGCCCTCCCACCCGAGCGCCTCCTCGAGCCACCACGGCGGCGCGGTCCCCGGCCGGACGCTCGGCGGTCGCATGCCGGCGAGTCTACGGGCGAGGACTCGGATCGCCGGTCACGAACTCCTAACACCCCGGCCGTACGCTCGGCCGGCGTTCGCGCGCGTCGACAGCGAGGAGGTCCCATGGCCAGGCGAGGGTTGAGGCGGATCCGAGCGCTCGTGCTCGCGGGCGCAGGCGCTGCCGTGCTGGCCGCGGCACCGGCCGCGTTCGGGGCCGGCACGCTGACGGCGACGCCGAACTTCACCTTCACCGCGGGCGCGGGTGACGCGAACAACCTCACGGTCACGTACGCCGCGGGCAACTACGTCTTCACCGACACGGGCGCCGTGATCAACACCGTCGTCGTCGGCTGCGCGGGCAGCGGTACGAACACCGTGACCTGCCCGACGACGCTGTCCGTCGGAACGCCGATCGCGCTGACGATCAACCTCGCGGACGGCGCGGACGTCGCCTCGACGGCGGTCGGCCTGGCGAGCACGATCGTCAACGGCGGCACCGGCAACGACACGATGACCGGGGACGCCCTGGCGGCGTCCGGCGTGACGCTGAACGGCGACGACGGCGACGACACCCTGACCGCGGGGCCCGGCTCGACCGACCTCAACGGCGGCGCGAACAACGACACGCTCGTCGGCGGGCCCGGCAACGACGACCTGAGCGGCGGCGACGGGAACGACACGATGCTCGGCAACGCCGGCAGCGACGACTTCGTCGGCGGCGCGGGCGCCGACTCGATCGGCGGCGGGCCCGGCAGCGACACCGTCAGCTACGCGAACGGGTTCGGCGGGATCGCCGAGCCCGATCCCTTCACGGGCGTGAGCGTCACGCTCGACGGCGTCGCGAACGACGGCGCCGCGGGGGAGGGCGACAACGTCGGCACGGACGTCGAGAACGTCATCGGCACGAACGGGCCCGACGCGATCGTCGGCAACGGGCTCTCGAACTTCCTCCAGGGCGGCGCGGGCAACGACACGATCTCCGGCGGCGGCGGCTTCGACTCGCTGAGCGGCGGGACGGGCGAGGACGTGCTCGACGGCGGCCCCGGCCAGGACTCCGTCAACGGCGACGACGGGAACGACACCGTCACCGGCGGCGACGGGAACGACACGCTGACCGGCGGGCCCGGGAACGACACGCTGAGCGGCGGGAGCGGCCGCGACGAGATCACGCCTGGGACCGGCCAGGACACGATCGCCGGCGGCCCGGGCGAGGACACCGTCCGCTACTCCGAGCGTGACGGCAACGTCACCGTCACGCTCGACGGCGCGGCGAACGACGGCGAGGCCGGCGAGAACGACGACGTCGCGTCCGACGTCGAGGCGATCGACGGCGGCAACGGGAACGACACGCTCACCGGCAACGGCCTGGACAACGAGCTCGTCGGCGGCAACGGGAACGACACGCTGAGCGGCGGGGGCGGCGACGACGACCTCAGCGGCGGGGACGGCGACGACGTCCTGAGCGGCGGCGTCGAGTCCGACGACATCGACGGCGGCGACGGCAACGACACGATCACCGGCGAGGACGGCAACGACGCCATCGTGGGTGGCTCGGGCAACGACACGATCACGGCCGGCAACGGCGACGACTACGTCTCGCCCGGCGAGGGCACGGACACGATCGACGGCGGCAACGGCGAGGACTCGGTCGACTACAGCGAGCGCACGGGCGACGTCACGGTCACGCTCGACGACGTGGCGAACGACGGCGAGGCCGGCGAGGGCGACAACGTCCGCCCGTCGATCGAGAACGTCACCGGCGGCGCGGGCAACGACACGATCTCCGGCTCGGCTGCGTCGAACGAGCTGTTCGGACGGGACGGCAACGACGTGATCAGCGGCCTCGGCGGCAACGACCTCGTCGACGGCGACGACGGCGCCGACACGCTCGACGGCGGCCCCGGCAGCGACTCGGTCGTCGGCGACGAGGGCAACGACGTCCTTCGGGGCGGCGACGGGAACGACGTCGTCAACGGCGGCGAGGGCACGGACGACGTCTCCGGCGGCGCCGGCATCGACTCGATCAGCTACGCGGACCGATCGACCGACCTCGTCGTGACGCTCGACAACGTCGCGAACGACGGGCAGGCCGGCGAGTCCGACAACGTCCGCTCGGACGTGGAGAACGTCCTCGGCGGGCGCGGCAACGACCAGCTCACCGGCAGCGCCTCGGCGAACGACCTCGACGGCGGCCAGGGCAACGACGTCCTCAAGGGCCTCGGTGGCGCCGACGAGCTCTACGGCGGTGACGGAGACGACACGCTCGAGGGCGGCAAGGGCGACGACTACCTCGCGCCCGGGTACGGCAAGGACACCCTGAGCGGTGGCGCCGGCACCGACGAGGCCGACTACTACCGCACCGCGCGGGTCGTGCTCACGCTCGACGGCAGGGCGAACGACGGCGAGGTGGGCGAGGGCGACAACGTGCGTCCCGACGTCGAGGACGTCGAGACGGGCCCCGGGAACGACTCGATCACCGGCAGCGCGGCCAACAACCACCTCGAGGGGAACGGAGGCAACGACACGATCCGGGGCCTCGGCGGATCCGACGAGCTCCTGGGCGGCCCCGGGAGGGACACGCTCGACGGTGGCCGTGGCGTCGATCTCGTCGAGGGCAACGGCGGCAACGACATCCTCCGCATCCGCGACGGCCGCCCCGACCAGGCGAGCTGCGGCGGCGGCATCGACCGCGTCACCGCCGACCGCGGCGACGGGATCCTCGGGGACTGCGAGTTCCGCTCGCGCTGACGCGCTTCGCTCTGGGGGAGAATCGCTGGGGGGAGAAGCTCACGCTTCTCCCCCAGTGCCCCCCTCATCGCGCCACGGCCCCTCGCTCGCGGGCCGACGCCTGGCGTTGCGTGTTGACGGCTTCTCCGAGCCGGCGTCGTCGTCGGAGGACAGCCAGCTGCCCTCCCTCTCCGGGGCGGGGCGGCCGTGTGCGGCGCGCCCTGGCGCAGGCGGTGGTCAGTCGCCCGCGACCGCGATCGTCAGGCCGATGTCGGGGAGCTGACGGACCTCGGCGGACGGGGTCAGCAGGTGCTGCTTCGACATCAGGAACAGCTCGGGGATGATCTCGGCGCGCAGCTCGCCGGCGGCGAAGACGCGGACGACCGAGCTCTGCGAGACGACGACCGCGGTCGCGCGGGTCGCCTTCGAGATCGACGAGGCGGCGGCGTGGCGCGTCCCCAGGCCGGGCAGGAAGTCGGCGCCCAGGTCAACGTCGACGAAGCGCGCGGCGGAGACGAAGACCCCCTCGTCGTCGACGACGAACGCCCCGTCGAGCTGGGCCAGCTCCTTCACCGTCTCGCGGAACGCCGGGTCCTCGACGTCGAGCGCGGACGCGGGATGGCCGTAGAGCGGGTCGAGGATCAGCGGCCGCGAGCGCGTCAGCACCTCCTCGGCGTCGCCGACGACGAAGAGCGTCCCGATCTTCCGCCCCTCGCGCCCCTCGCGGGCGAGCTCGACGGCGAGCTGGATCACCTCCTCGAGCGTCTTCCGCCGCCGCTCGCCGCAGTGGGCGCGCTGGCAGACGGAGCTGAAGACCGCCTCGGCGTGATCGTGCTGCTCTGCTCCCATGCCCTCCACAACGACGGCCGGGGCCGAGCCCTTCCCGCACTACGATCGGAGTGGTGCAGCGCCACCCCTCGCTCGTCCCGCTCTCGCACGACCACCACCACGCGCTCGTCGCCGCGCGGCGGCTGCGCCGGGCCGCCGACCTCGACGCGGCGAGCCGGCTGGACGCGGCCCTGGCGTTCGTCGCGTTCTTCCGGGCCGAGACGGTCGAGCACTTCCGTGTCGAGGAGGAGCGGCTGTTCCCGCTCGCCGTCTCCGGCGACGACGCGCCCGCCCTCGTCGTCGAGGCGCTCGCCCAGCACGCGCGACTGCATGCGCGCGTCCAGGGGCTCGAGCGCGCCGCCGCCGCGGGCGAGGCCCCGGGCGACGCGATGCACGAGCTCGCCGACGCGCTCCACGACCACGTCCGGCTCGAGGAGCGAGAGCTCTTCCCGCTGATCGAGGCGACGGCGTCCGAGGCCGCGCTGCGCGAGCTCGCGCCGGCGGCGACGGGCGCCGGGGCGGAGCTCGTCGACCTCGGCGAGGGCGAGGGACACGGCCCGCTCTGGGGCACCGCGAGCGACGACCTGAACGCGACGCTGCTCGCGTGGCCGCCGGGCGGCGGGGTCGCCGAGCACGTGAACGCCGAGCGGGACGTCCTCTACGTCGTCGTCGACGGCAGCGGCCGCGCGATCGTCGACGGCGTCGAGCACCCGCTCGCCGCACCGTGCGCGCTGCTCGTCCGCAAGGGGAGCGCGCGCCGCGTCGAGGCGGGCCCGGACGGGCTCCGCTACGTGACCGCCCACCTGCGCCGCCCCGGACTCTCGATCGCGTCCGCCGCACCCGCGGGCTGATGCGCGCGCTCGTGCTCGACGCGCCCGGCCGTCCGCTGCGCGAGACCGAGCTGCCCGACCCGGTTCCCGGCGAGGGCCAGGTGCTCGTGCGCGTCCAGGCCTGCGGCGTCTGCCGCACCGACCTCCACGTCGTCGACGGCGAGCTGCCCGAGCCGAAGCTGCCGCTCGTCCCCGGCCACCAGATCGTCGGGACCGTCGTCGCCGACGCGGCAGGCCTGGCGGCCGGCACGCGGGTGGGCATCCCGTGGCTCGGCTGGACGTGCGGCACGTGCCGCTACTGCCTGTCCGGGCGCGAGAACCTCTGCGACCGCGCGCGCTTCACCGGCTACCAGCTCGACGGCGGCTTCGCCGAGCTCGCCGCCTGCGACGCGCGCTTCTGCTTCCCGCTCCCGGAGGGCTACCCCGACCTGCAGGCGGCGCCGCTCCTCTGCGCCGGGCTGATCGGGTACCGGTCGCTCCGTCTCGCCGGCGACGCCGGGCGGGTCGGCCTGTACGGCTTCGGGGCCGCGGCGCACATCGTGATCCAGGTCGCCCGCCACGAGGGCCGGCGCGTGCTCGCGTTCACGCGCGCGGGCGACGACGGGGCGCAGGCGTTCGCGCGGGAGCTCGGGGCCGAGTGGGCGGGCGACGCGCTCGGGCCGTCGCCGGAGGAGCTCGACGCGGCGATCGTCTTCGCGCCCGCGGGCGAGCTCGTCCCGGCCGCCCTGCGCGCCGTCGCGAAGGGCGGGACGGTCGTGTGCGCCGGGATCCACATGAGCGACATCCCCTCCTTCCCGTACGAGATCCTCTGGGGCGAGCGGGTCGTCCGCTCGGTCGCGAACCTGACGCGGCGCGACGGCGACGAGTTCCTCGCGCTCGCGCCGACGATCCCGGTGCGGACGGAGGTCGAGGCGTTCCCGCTCGCGGAGGCGAACGCCGCGCTCGCCCGCCTGCGCGCCGGGCAGGTGCGCGGCGCGGCCGTGCTCGTCGTCGACTGACCACGGCGCGGGACGCGCGCGCCGCCTGGCCGTCCACGCCGGGCACGCGGCCCCCCGGCTCAGCCGGGCGAGAGCCGCGCCTGGACCGCGTTCACGAGGACGTCCGAGTAGCGCGCGAGCAGCGGCCCGGCGATCGCGAGCACCAGGACGTACGCGGCCGCGAACGCGCCGAGCTCGGGCTCGATCCCCGCCGCGACGCCGATCCCCGCGAGCACGATCGAGAACTCGCCGCGCGCGACGAGCGCGGTGCCGGCGCGGACGCGGCCGCGCGTCGCGACGCCGATGCGCCGGGCGGCCCACCAGCCCGTCGCGACCTTCGTCAGCACCGTCACCACGGCGAGGCCGGCGGCGGCGGCGAGCACGCCCGGCAGCTGGCCGAGGTCGATCTGGAGCCCGAAGAAGACGAAGAACGTCGCCGCGAAGAGGTCGCGCAGCGGGCTGAGCAGCACCTCCGCGCGCTCCGCCACCTGGCCCGACACGGCGATCCCGACGAGGAAGGCGCCGACCGCGGCCGAGACCTGCAGCTTCTCGGCCGCGCCCGCGATGACCAGCACGATCCCGAGCGTCGAGAGCAGGAGCACCTCGTCCGAGCGGTGGAAGACGACGAGGCTCAGCCGCTCGCCGAAGCGGATCGCGATCACGAGCGCGAGGCCGGCGGCCGCCACGGCGATCACGATCGACGAGATCCCGGCGAGCAGCCCGCCACCGACGAGCAGCACGGCGACGAGCGGCAGGTAGAACGCCATCGCGAGGTCCTCGAGCACGAGGATCGAGAGGATCGCCGGCGTCTCGCGGTTGCCGAGGCGGCCGAAGTCCCGCAGCAGCTTGGCGACGATCCCCGACGAGGACACGTACGTGATCCCGCCGAGCAGGATCGCCGCGAGCCAGCCCCAGCCGAGCGCGAAGCCCGCGACGAGGCCGGGCAGGAAGTTGAGCACGACGTCGACGACACCGGACGGCAGGCTCGCCTTCAGCCCGCTCGCCAGCTCCTGGCCGGTGTACTCGAGGCCGAGCATGAACAGGAGGAGGACGACGCCGATCTGCGCGCCGACCTCGATGAAGTCGCCGCTGAAGGTCGGGTCGTCGACGACCCCGACGACGAGGCCGGCGACGAGGTAGAGGGGGATCGGCGAGAAGCCCGTCCGCGTCGCGATGCGGGCGAGCACCGCGAGCGCGACGACGATCGCCCCCAGCTCGAGGAGGATGGCGGCGACGTCGCCGCCCCCGGCCGCGAGCGGCACGTCAGCCCCCGGAGGCCAGCTTCTCGGCCGCGGTGATCGCGCTCGCGGATCCGACGCAGACGACCACGTCGCCCGTCTCGAGGCGGTAGTCGGCGGGGGGCGAGACGGTGATGTCGTCGCCTCGGTTGATCGCGACGATCGAGACCCCGGTCGACTTGCGCAGGCCGATCTCGGCGAGCGTCCGGTCGGCCCACGGCGAGCCGGAGGCGATCGGCAGCCAGTCGATGGTCAGGCCGGCGACGGACTGGCGCAGCCGGTCGAAGCGCTCGACCACCTGGGAGCCGCCGAGCAGGTCGGCCAGCGTGCGGACGTCGTCCTCGTCGAGCGGCAGCACCGTGCTGCACGCGTCGGGGTCGCGGCGGTCGTAGACGAGCAGCTCGCGCCGCCCGTCCCGGTGCGAGATGACGCCCACGCGCTGGCCGTTCCGCGTGCTGAAGTCGTGCCGCACGCCGACGCCGGGGAGGGCGGTCTCCTCGATCCTCGCCACCGGGCGAGCATACCCGCGCCGGTTCTCCTTGCACCCGGAGCCGAGGTCGGTAAGACTCCTCGCTCATGGCGCTCCGGGTTGGCATCGACGTCGGCGGCACGTTCACCGACCTCTTCCTGCACGACGACGAGTCCGGGTCGTTCTGGCTCGCGAAGACGCCGTCGACACCGCAGGACCAGTCGATCGGCGTGCTGGAGGGCATCCGCCAGGTCTGCGAGCGAGCGGGGATCGACGCAGGCGCGCTCGACCAGATCCTGCACGGGACGACCGTCGCGACGAACGCCGTGCTCGAGGGCAAGGGGGCTCGCGTCGGCCTGCTGATCACGCAGGGCTGGTCGCAGCTGCTCCACCTGGCCGAGTCCTGGACGCCCGGCCCGCTCTTCGGCTTCTTCAACTACATCAAGCCGGAGCCGCTCGTCGACTACGAGGACATCCGCGAGGTCGTCGAGCGGATGGACGCGCGCGGGAACGAGCTGACCGCGCTCGACGAGGCGGCCGCGATCGAGGCGATCGACGACCTCGTCGGCCGCGGGGTCGAGGCGATCACCGTCTGCCTGCTGAACTCCTACGCGAACGCCGGGCACGAGCTCCGCGTCGAGCAGCTCGCGCAGGAGCGCGCGAACGGGATCCCGATCTCGATCTCGTCGAAGATCACGCCCGAGTTCCGCGAGTACGAGCGCGCGGTCACGACCGTGATGAACTCGTACGTCGGCCCCGTCCTGCGCCGCTACCTGAAGTCGCTCGAGGAGCAGCTCGCGGCCGGCTCGATCAACGCCCCGCTCGCGGTCGTGCGCTCCGACGGGGGCCTCCAGTCGATCGCCGCCGCCCGGGAGCATCCGGTGCAGACCGTTCTCTCCGGCCCGTCCGGCGGGGTGAACGGCGCCGCGTTCGTCGCGCACCGCGCGGGCTTCGACCGGATCCTCACCTTCGACATGGGCGGCACCTCGACGGACGTCGCCGTGTGCATCGGCGGCGCGCCGACGGTGACGCGCGAGACCCGCGTCGGCTCGTTCCCGGTGCGCGCCCCGTCCGTCGACGTCGAGTCGATCGGCGCCGGCGGCGGCTCGATCGCGTCCGTCTCGCCCGTGACCGGCGCGCTCCGCGTCGGCCCGCAGTCGGCGGGCGCGGCGCCGGGGCCCGCCTGCTACGGCCGCGGCGGCACCGAGCCGACCGTGACCGACGCGAACGTCGTCCTCGGCCACCTGCCGCCCGTCCTGCTCGGCGGCGCGATGACGCTCGACGTCGAGGCCGCGCACGCCGCCGTCCAGAAGGTCGCGGACGAGATGGGCGTCGACGTGCACCGGGCCGCGCAGGGCGTCGTCGCGATCGTCAACGAGAACATGCTCGGCGCGCTGCGCGTCGTCACCGTCCAGAAGGGCCTCGACCCGAAGGACTTCGCGCTCGTCTCCTTCGGCGGCGCGGGCGGCCTGCACGCGAACGCGATGGCCGCGACGCTCGGCTGCTACCCGGTGATCGTGCCGCCCGAGCCGGGCGTGCTCTCGGCGCTCGGCTTCATCGCCGCCGACGTCCGCAACGAGTTCGGGCAGACCTCGATCCGGACGACCGAGCGCGCCGACCCGGCCGAGGTGCGCGACGCGCTCCTGCGCCTCGCGAAGCAGGGCGACGAGTGGCTCGCCGCCGAGGGCGTCGAGGCGCCGGACCGCGAGATCTCGTACGTGCTCGACATGCGCTACTACCGCCAGGGCTACGAGCTGCCGATCGACGTCGAGGCCTCCGAGCTCGACGCGCTCGACCTGGCCGTGATCGCCGACCGCTTCCGCGCGCTGCACGACCGCCTCTACGGCTTCTCGCTGCCTGGCTCGGTCGAGCTCGTCAACATCCGCGCCCGCGCCGTCGGCCGCGTGCGCAAGCCCGAGCTGCCCCACCACGAGGGCGCGGGCGCCGACGCGGCCAGGGCGCAGGTCGGCACCCACGAGATCTGGACGGACGGCGAGGCGCGCCAGGTGCCGCTCTACGAGCGCTCGCTGCTCGAGCCGGGCATGCGCTTCGACGGCCCAGCGGTGGTCACGCAGTACGACGCGACGACGCTCGTGCTCGCCGATCACGTGGCGACCGTCGACCGCTGGCTCAACCTCCTGATCGAGCCAGCGGGCTCGTACAGGAGCCGGGGACGGCGACGGCCCGGGCGGACGGACGTGCAGAGCGCAGCCGCCTGGGAGACGCTGACGCAGTCCTCCCGCACGGCGGTCCGCTTCGCCGAGGCGCTCGCGTCGCTGCGTCGCCACGGCTCGACCTGGCGGGGTGACGAGCTCGACACGTTCGACCTGCTCGTCGGCCTCGTCCTCAGCCACCCGCGCGACAGCGAGCCGCGCGCGCTGCTCCAGCACCACGGCCTGACGCTCGCGGACGTCCTCCCCGAGGGCTACCCGCGGCCGACGGCGCAGGCGCTCGCACCGCTCGTCCGCCCGCTGGACGGCGACCCGCCCCCGGTCGGCCCCGACGTCGAGGAGGCGCTCCGCGGGGCCGAGCCGCTCGGGCTCGCGGACGGCGACCGGACGGTCGAGCTCCGTGCCGTCTTCGGCGGGCTGCTCCAGGCGGTGCAGGCGCCCGCGACGCAGGCGCTCGCCGCGGCGCTCGCCCGGGTCGGCGCCGACCCGGCCGCGATCCTGCAGGGCCACGAGCGGTACCTTGCCGCCCACCGGGTGGCCGACGCGACCGCCCGCTCGGGCTACGCGCGCTACCTGGAGCAGACGGCGCCGTTCGCGCCGCAGCCGGTCGAGCTGCCCGACTACAAGGCCGACCGGGGCGACACCGGCTCGCTTGCCAGCGACCTGCTCGACATCCGCGCCGAGGTCGACGCGTTCGCGTGCCTGCTCGCCTCGCGGGGCCTGCGCCCGCCGCTCGCGATCGGGCTGTTCGGCGACTGGGGCTCGGGCAAGACGTTCTTCATGAACGCCGTCCGCGACCGGATCGGGCGGCTCGCCCGCGACCCGGCCTCGGCCGATCGCCCGCAGCGCGAGCTGCCGTTCTGGAAGCGCATCGTCCAGATCGACTTCAATGCGTGGCACTACGTCGAGGGCGAGCTGTGGGCGAGCCTGGTCGAGCACGTCTTCGCGCAGCTCTCCGTAGGCGGCGACGAGCCGCCCTCGCTCGTCGCCGAGCGCCGGGAGCACTGGCTGAGGCAGATCGACGCGCGGACGGCCGAGCTGCGCCAGCTCGACGACGACCAGCGCCAGACGGCCGCGAGCCTGGCCGAGACGCAGGCGCGCGTCCAGGAGCTCGAGCAGGAGCGCGCGCGGGCGGGCGCGGGTCCGCGACCTCGAGGCCGCCCGCACGGCGCAGGCGATCGTCGTGCGGAGCGCCGACCAGGTGCGCGACGCGCTCGCGCCGCTCTGGCTCGCGCTCGGCGGCCACGCCGCGGACGACGCGCTGGCCGCGCTCGACGACGCGCGCGCCGAGCTGCGCCGCAGCCGGGCCGTGCTGCGCCCGTTCCTCGGACGACCGAGCTACGCTCTCGGGGCGCTCGCCGCGATCGTCGCCGTCCCGGTCGCGACGTGGCTCATCTCGCTCGCGGACGTCTCCGCCGTCGTCCCCGTCACGAGCGCGCTCGCAGGCGCGGTTGCGACCGCGGGCGGCATCCTCCGCGCCGGGACGCGCTGGGTGGCGGGCGCGACCACGCGGGTCGAGAAGGCGCGCCGCGCCGTCGAGCAGGAGGTGGCGGACGCGACGAGCGCGCTCGACGCGAGGCTCGCGAGCGAGCGGGAGGCGGCCGCGCAGGCCGAGGCCGAGCTCGCCGTCCTCGCCCGCGAGCAGACCCGTCTCGTCGACGAGCTAGCCGGCCTGCGCGCCGAGCTCGCCCGGACGACGCCCGCACAGGTGCTCGGCGAGTTCGTGGCGAGCCGCTTCGGCTCGGACGACTACCGCAAGCGCCTCGGCGTCGCGGCGACGATCCGCCGCGACTTCGACGCCCTCAGCCGGCTGATCGCCGAGCGGAACGAGACGGCCGTCGCGGCCGGTGCGACCGTCGAGGACGAGGGCGGCGCCCTGGCGATGAACCGGATCGTCCTCTACATCGACGACCTCGACCGCTGTCCGGCGGCGAAGGTGGTCGAGGTGCTCCAGGCGGTGCACCTGCTGCTCGCCTTCGACCTGTTCGTCGTCGTCGTCGCGGTCGACTCGCGCTGGCTCGCGGAGGCGCTGCTCGAGCACTACCCGGCGCTCGTCGCCGAGGGCGAGCGACGCGCGCAGGCGACCCCGGCCGACTACCTGGAGAAGATCTTCCAGATCCCGTACTGGGTGCGCCCGCTCGGCGACGACCAGCGGCGCTCGCTGATCCGCGGCCTGCTCGCGGGGAACGTCGCTGCACCGACGGGCGCGCCGACCGATGGCGAGCCGCACGCCGCCGGCGAGGGCGCGCCCCGCGTCGGCCCGGAGCACGACGAGGTGCTCGCGCGCCTGCTCGCGCGCGACGGCGCGCTGCCGAGCCTCGCCGCAGCCACCCTCGCCCTCGCGCCCGAGGAGCTGGCCTTCCTGGAGGAGCTCGCGCCGCTGCTCGGCGCGACGCCGCGCGCAGTCAAGCGCTTCGCGAACCTCTACCAGCTCGTCTCGGCGCTGCCGGCCGTGCGCGGCGCGCCGTGGGGCGACCCGTCGCCCGAGCACGTCGCCGCGCTGCTGCTGGCACTCGCCGACGGCTCCCCTGCGCTGGCCCGCGAGCTCTTCGCCGGGATCGCCGCGGCGCCGCGGGAGGCGACGCTCGGGGCGCTCCTCGCGCAAACCGCGGCGCGCGGCGCGCGGGACGAGACGGCGCGGCTCGACACGTGGCTCGCGGCCCACCCGGCGTGGCGCGACGGCGTGACCGCCGGCGCGCTCGCCGCGCTGCTCCCGACGGTGACGCGCTTCTCCTTCCGGTTCGGCGCGACGCGGTAGGGTTCCAGCCTATGCCCGCGACGCTCGATCCCGTCACGCTCGACCTGATCGAGAACGCGCTGAAGAACGCGCGCTTCGAGATGGACGAGGTCGTCCGTCGCGCTGCGATGAGCCCGACGATCCGGGAGCAGCACGACCACTTCCCGATGATCACGGACGCGAACGGGACGATGATCGTCGGCCAGTTCGGCTCCTACGTCGCCGAGGTGCTGCAGGGCTTCGCCGGCGACCTCGACCCGGGCGACGTGATCCTGCTGAACGACCCGTACATCTGCCGCGGCTCGATCTCGCACTCGAACGACTGGCTCGTGATGGTGCCGATCTTCCACGAGGGCGTGCTCGTCGGCGTCGCGTCGAACTTCGGCCACATGATGGACGTCGGCGGCCGCGTCCCCGGCTCGCAGGCGGCCGACGCGCTGTCGATCTGGGACGAGGGCATCCGCATCCCGCCCGTGCGCATCGTCGAGAAGGGCGTGCTGAACGAGCCGGCGCTGAAGCTGATCCTGAACAACACGCGCACGCCCGAGATGAACCACTCGGACCTGATGGCGCTGATCGCCGCGTCGCGGACGGCGGCCGACCGCGTCGGCTCGCTGTGCGACCGCTTCGGGCGCGAGACGTACCTCCAGGCGTGCGACGCGCTGCTCGAGCGGGCACGCGAGGGGATGGCGCGGCTCGTCGAGCGCTTCGTGCCCGAGGAGAAGGCGACCTTCTGGGACTGGATCGACGAGGACGGCGCGGGCAGCGGCCCGGTCAAGATGCAGCTGACCGTCTGGCGCGAGGGCCGCAAGGCCTACTTCGACTTCACCGGCACCGCGCCGCAGACGCCCGGGTCGATCAACTTCCACATCCACCCGAGCCTCTGCAAGACCTTCATCGGGCTGAACCTGATCATGGCGTTCGACCCGACGATCCTCTTCAACGAGGGCTACAACGACGTGCTCGAGACGATCCTCCCCGAGGGGACGATCATGAACCCGCGCTTCCCCGCGGCGCTCTCGAACCGCCTGCCGACGGCTGTGCGCTTCTTCGACTGCATCACCGGCTGCCTCGGCCAGAACGCGGCCGACCTGTCGATGGCCGCCGGCTACGGGACGAGCCCGTACATGGTCTTCGCCGGCACCGACAAGGACGGCGAGTACTTCCAGATGGTCGAGCTGCTCTTCGGCGGCCTCCCCGGCCGGCCCGCCGACGACGGCCTCGACGGCCCCACTCCTGGTGGCCGCTCTTCCGCACGACCCCGCGGAGTACATGGAGAGCTACTACCCGCTCGTCGTCGAGCGCTACGAGACCGTGATCGACACGGGCGGCGCGGGCCTCCACCGCGGCGGCTGCGGGATCGAGAAGGTCTACCGCTTCCTCTCGGACGGCGTGATCGTGATCAACGACGACCGCACGCTGCTCAGCCCCTGGGGTATCAACGGCGGGCGTGCCGGCGGCCGCGCCGCGAAGACGCTCCTGCGCGCGGACGGGACGAGCGAGGGCCTCCCGTCGAAGGTCGACGCGCTGCCGGTCGGACGGGGCGACGCGCTCGTCTTCCGCACCGCGGGCGCCGGCGGCTGGGGCGACCCGCTCGAGCGGCCGGCCGAGAAGGTCGAGCGCGACGTGCGCCGCCGGCTCGTCAGCCGCGACGCGGCCCTGGCCGAGTACGGCGTCGTCCTCGGCGACCCGGCCGCGACCGAGCAACGCCGGGCCGAGCTGCGCGCCGCGCGCGGCCGCTGCCGCGCTTCGACTTCGGCGACGTCCCCGCAGGCCTCGTCCCGCCCCAGTGAGGAGCCCCGTTTGAGCACGATCACCGTCGACCCCGTCACCCTCGACCTGATCGAGAACGCGCTGAAGAACGCACGCTTCGAGATGGACGAGGTCGTCCGCCGCGCCGCGATGAGCCCGACCATCCGCGAGCAGCACGACGAGTTCCCGATGATCGCGGACGCGAACGGGACGATGGTCGTCGGCCAGTTCGGCTCCCATCCCCGAGGTGATCAAGGGCTTCCAGGGGGAGATCAACGACGGCGACGTGATCCTGCTGAACGACCCGTACCTCTGCAAGGGCTCGATCAGCCACTGCAACGACTGGCTCGTGATCGTGCCGATCCTGCACGAGGGCGTCCTCGTCGGCTACTCGTCGATGTTCGGGCACATGATGGACGTGGGCGGCCGCGTCCCCGGCTCGCAGGTCACGGACGCGCTCTCGATCTGGGACGAGGGCCTGCGCATCCCGCCGATCAAGATCGTCGACCGCGGCGTCCTGAACGAGACGACGCTCGCGATCATCCTCAACAACACCCGGACGCCGGAGATGAACCGCAGCGACCTGATGGCGCTGATCGCCGGCTGCCGGGCCGCCGCGACGCGGGTGATCGACATCTGCGACCGCTTCGGCCGCGAGACGTACATGGCCGCCTGCGACGCGCTGCTCGAGCGGACGCGGCAGGGGATGATCCGGCTGATCCACCACTACATCCCCGAGGAGAAGACGGTCTTCTGGGACTGGGTCGACGACGACGGCCGCGGCTCGCCGCCGCTGAAGCTGCAGCTCACGATCTGGCGCAGGGCGACAAGGCGCACTTCGACTGGACGGGGACAAACCCGCAGGCCGCAGGCTCGATCAACTTCCACATCCACGAGAGCCTCTGCAAGCTCTTCTTCAGGATCTACCTGATCATGGCCTTCGACCCCTCGATCCTCTTCAACGAGGGCTACAACGACGTCTTCGAGGTCGTCCTGCCGGAGGGTCGCTGCTCAACCCGCGCTTCCCGGCGCCGCTCTCGAACCGCCTCTCGATCCACGCGCTTCTTCGACTGCCAGTCGGGCGCACTCGGGCAGCGCGCGACCGACCTGTCGATGGCCGCGAGCTACGGCACGTCGCCGTACTTCGTCTACGCGGGCACCGACCAGGACGGCGAGTACTTCCAGATGGTCGAGCTGCTCTTCGGCGGCCTGCCGGGCCGACCGGCCGACGACGGCCTCGACGGGCACTCCTGGTGGCCGCTGTTCCGCACGACCCCGGCCGAGTACATGGAGTCGTACTACCCGGTCGTGCTGGAGCGGTACGAGCCGGTGCTCGACACGGGCGGCGCGGGCCTGCACCGCGGCGGCTGCGGGATCGAAGCAGTACCTCTTCCTCGCCGAGGGCGCCGTGACGGTGAACGACGACCGCGCGAAGCTCTCGCCGTGGGGCATCGGCGGCGGCCTCGCCGGCGGGCGCTCCGGCAAGTGGATCGTCCGCGCCGACGGCACGCGCGAGGAGCTCCCGTCGAAGGTCGACAACGTGCCCGTGCGGCCCGGCGACCGGATCGTCTTCCGGACCGCGGGCGCGGGCGGCTGGGGCGACCCGCTCGAGCGGCCGGCGTGGAAGGTCGAGCGCGACGTGCGGCGGAGGCTCGTCAGCGCCGAGTCGGCCCGGCGGGACTACGGCGTCGTGGTCGGCGACGAGGCGGCGACCGGCGCGCTGCGCACCGAGCTGCGCGACGCGCGCGGCGAGCCGTCGCGCTTCGACTTCGGCGAGCTCCCAGTCGGCATGACGCCGCCGAGCCAGCGGCGGAGGGCCCCGATCCCGGCGATGGCGACCAGCGTGGCCGACACCGGGAGGAAGGGCTGGCTCGCGGTCGCCGCGGCGGTGGGGACGATCGTCCTCGTCTACATGGCGATCTTCGCCGTCCCGCCGCTCGGCTCGACGTTCACGGACGACTTCGGCCTCTCGAACGGCCGCGTCGGCCTGCTGATGTCCGTGTACCTGATCATGTACGCGGCGTTCAGCCTGCCGGCGGGCGCGCTCGGCGACCGCTTCGGCAACGCGCGCGTCATGGCGGTGGCGCTGGTCGTCGCCGGGATCGCGAGCATCGTCTTCGCGACGACCGAGAGCTACGGCGTCTGGCTGGCCATGCGGGCCGTGATCGGCGCGTGCACCGCCGTCATGTTCACGCCGGGGGCGGCCCTCGCCGTCCAGGGCCTGCCGCGCGAGAGGTCGAGCTCCGCGGCGGGCTACGTGATCGCCGCGATCTCCGTCGGGACGACGATCGCCTTCCTGCTCACGCGCCCGATCGAGTCGGCGCTCGGCTGGCGCTGGCCGTTCGTCGTCTACGGGATCCTCTGCCTCGCGGGCGTGCTGCTGCTCGTGCCGCTGCTGGGCGAGCGGGGCGCGCGGACGAGCGGCGGGCTCCTCGGCGTCGCGGACCTGCGCGCCGTGATCACGCGGCCCTTCCTCGTCTACGCGTCGACGCTCTTCCTCGTCGTCTTCGTCGGCTACGGCGTGATCACGTGGACGGCGCCGTTCCTCGACGAGGTCGGCGGCTTCTCGACGGGCGAGGTGACGATCGCGATCACGATCCTGGGCGCGGCCACGATCCCGGCCTCGCTCGTCGGCGGCTGGCTCGCCGACCGGCTCCAGCGCCCGCTGACCGTGATGGGCCTCGGCATGGGCATCTCCGTGCCCGTCGCGATCTTCGCCTTCGCGGGCGAGAGCTCGTACGCGATCGTCACCGTGCTGGCGACGATCGCGGCGTTCGGCTCGATCGGCACGTGCGGCCCGATGTGGGGCATCGGGCCGACGATGGTCGCCCCGGAGCGCGCGGGTCTCGCGATCGGCACCGCCACGACGATCGGCATGTCCGGCGCGGTCGCGTCGACCTACCTGGGCGGCGTCCTCGTCGACGCGACGGGCGACTACGACGCGACGTGGCTCGTGTTCGCCGCCGTCGCCCTGGTCGCGCTGGCCCTGATGGGCCCCGCGACCGCGGTCGCGCTCCGCCGCGCCCGGCCGTAGCGCCGTGACCCGGGTGGTGCTCCTCGTCACGCTCGCCGTGCTCGCCGCAGGGTGCTCCTGGAGCAACGGACGAGGCGTGCCCGCGGCCGAGCGGAGCGCGACGCTCGAGTTGCGCCAGGTGCAGACGGCGTTCGGCTACCCGGAGGGATCGATCGGCGTGCTCCGCGTCAGGGACACCGACGGCCGCCCGGTCGGGCCCGTGCTCCTCGCCAGCCGCGAGGCGCGCCAGCTCGGCCCGGGCACCTTCGAGAGCGACTTCCCGCCGCTCGACCTGCCGCCGGGCGACTACGTCGTCGAGCTCTGGCAGCACCCGTGCTCGGGCGTCTGCGCGTCGGACGAGGAGATCGTCGAGGCGAACGACCCGCCGGGCGACCAGCTCGACCGGTGCACGGCGCGCGTGACCCTCGCCGCCGGCGAGACCCGCCGGATCACGGCCACGTGGGCGCCAGGCAAGGGCTGCGCCGCCTTCGAGTAGGGAAGCCCGCGGAGGAGCGGAGCTTGCTCCGCTCCGACCACGACGCCACCTCGGAGACACCGCCCGCCCAGCCGCCAGGCGGGAGCCCGAGAGCGCCCGGCCTGGCGAGATGAGGGGGGCCGTGGGGGGAGAAGCGCAGCTTCTCCCCCCGCCCGTTCTCCCCCACTAGTACTCGCCGCGTCGCTTCCGGTCGCTCCAGGTCTGCTCGATCTCGTGCTCGTAGTCCTGGTCGCCGGCGCCCGCGAGGCCGATCAGCTTCCGGCAGTGCTCCATGCCGGCGGAGCGGTCGTACTCGTTGTAGACGCGCTCGAGCAGGAGCGGGACGTTGAGCGCGTTCGACTCCTCGAACAGCTCGACCCGGATCGCGTGGGAGCTCGCGACGGCGTCCCAGACGAGGTTCATCAGGAGGTTCTTGTCGCGTGCCTTGACGCTGCGCGTGTCGAGGAACCAGCCGAGGTTCTTGCCGAAGGCGGCCGGCGACTCGAGGTCCGCCTCGGAGAAGCGGAAGATCAGCCCCTGGCCGCAGATGTCGCGGATCGTGTGCATCATCTGCGGGTAGAGGTCGAGCGCGTAGGCGCGCCCCGCGGAGATCATCGACGTGTCCGGGGTCATGACGCCGCCGATCGACGGCTGGGCCAGCTCCTCGGAGGCGAGGACGAAGGCGCGGCAGGCGGCCGCCCAGCGGTAGATCTGCGCGACGCGCTGGCGGACGAGCGGGATCTCGCCCAGCTCGAGCGTGTCGACGACGAGCTGCGCGAGCCCGGCGAGCACCTCGGCGCGCGCCATCGTGCGCACGAACGTGTACCAGTGCTCGTGGCGCGCCATCACGTTGTAGAAGTTCACGCCGTGCAGCTTGCGGTTCTTCATGCTGAGGATCCGCTGGCGCGGCACGAACACCTCGTCGAAGGCGACGATCGCCTCGATCTCCTCGCCGCGCGCGTCGAGCGGGTGCTCCTCCTTCGGCGAGCCGGGCAGGTGCACCATGTCGCGGCAGTACATGCGGATCCCGGGCGCGTCGACCGGGACGGTGACCCAGAAGCTCTCCTCGTCGCGGGGCGGGTGGAAGCCGCCGACGATCAGCTCGTTCGCCTGCGGCGCGGCGGTGCCGACGCCCTTCACGCCGGAGATCCAGATGCCGGTCGAGTCCTCCCGGACGATCGTGAGCGTCGCGCGCTCCGGCGGCACCTCGGTGTCCGCGGTGCCGGAGGCGCGGGCGCGGTAGCCCTGCGGGTCGACGATCGTCGCGCCGAGGTGGACGTTGTTCTCCTCGGCGTAGTTGCGGTACCAGTGGATGTTCTCGACGAACTCCGGGCACTCGCGCTCGAAGGTGGGCAGCTCGGAGATGTAGCCGACGACCGAGGTCGAGATCATGTCGATGCCGCGCCCGAACATGCCGAACGTCTTGCGCGCGACGTGCTCGATCCCCTGGCGGCGCCAGGCGAGGTCCTCCTTCGTGCGGGGCACGAAGTACGAGGCGGTGACCCGCGCGCCGTCGTCGCGGACGTACGTGAGCACGTCCTGCGTCTCGGGCCGCAGCTGGTCCTCGAAGATGTCGGCGATCGTCTGGATGCCGCCTGCCGTCGCGGGGTGCGTCGTGACGTCGATCCGCTCGCCCTTGTAGACGACGTGGCGGTCGTCGCGGACGCTCTCGAGGTAGTCGGCTGCGCCCTTGAGGTAGGTCTTCTCGTCGGCGACCTGCGCCATCCTGCTGCTCCTCCTCGTCTCGCCCGGGGCCGCGCCGGGCGGCGCGCCGTCGGGCAGCTCCAGGGAAACGGCGCGGGCGGGCCCAGTCCGCCCGCGCCGTCTGTCGATTCGACCCCGTGGGGGTGCGGGATCTTTAGGCGACTCGCCCCGGGGCCCTAAACAGACCGCGCCGCCGCGGGGTCGTTCGTTGCATGAGCCGCGATGCGCCCGACACCCTCTCCCGCTCGTTCCGCGACGCGATGGGCCAGCTCGCGAGCGGCGTCGTGATGGTCACCTGCCACGTGGACGGACGCCCCTGGGGGCTGACCGTGAGCGCGTGCTGCTCGGTGTCGCTCGAGCCGCCGCTCCTGCTCGTCTCGCTCGCGGAGCGGACGGTCAGCGCGGTCGCGATCGGCGAGCACGGGCGCTTCGGGGTCAGCGTGCTGGGCGAGCGCGGCGTGGAGGTGGCGCGTCTCGGCTCGGCGCCGGGGCAGCCGAAGTTCGTCGACGGCCACGTCCTCGACCCCGGCTCGCCCGTCCGCTCGGCGACGCCCGTGGTCGCCCACGCGCTCGCGCACGTCGACTGCGCCGTCGAGCGGCGCGTCCCCGCCGGCGACCACGTGATCTACCTCGGCCGCGTCCTCGACGTCCACCGGCAGCCGGGCGACCGGCCGCTCGTCTACTACGCCCGCTCGTACCACGGCCTCGGCGAGGCCGCGCCGGCCCCCTAGGCGGCGCCGGCGAGGAAGCCGCGCACCTGCGCGACGAAGTCGGCCAGGTTCTCCCAGGGGATCATGTGGCCCGCGCGCGGCGTGCCGACGATCCGCGCGGCCGGGTTGCGGCGGGCGAGCTCCGCGCGCTCGGCGGGCGGGATCACCGGGCTCTCCTCGCCGTAGACGAGGAGGAGCGGCGGACGCAGCGCGTCCCAGTAGCCGAAGACGTCCTCGACGTCGAAGTTGCGGTACGTCTCGAGCACGGCGTGCTCGTCGCAGGTGGGCAGCCAGTCGCAGCGGACCTGCAGCTCCCGCTCGGGCCAGCGCGGGTAGAAGCGGCGGATCTCCTCGACCGTCGTCCCGCGAGCGGCCTCCTCGAGCTGCAGCTGGAAGCTCTCGATCGGCGTCGGGTAGCCGGCCCGCCCCGGGCCGGTCACCGGCGGGTCGACGATCACGAGCGGCCCGCACGCGTCGGGGTGGAGCGCCCCGAGCGCCATCGCGATCCGCCCGCCCATCGAGTGACCGAGGATCGCCGGCCGCTCGAGCCCGAGCGCCGCGATCACCGCGGCCACGTCGGCGGCGTAGCGCGGGAGCGTGTAGCCGTCCGCCGGCCGGTCGGAGCGGCCGCGCCCGCGCACGTCGAGCACCACGACGCGGTAGGCGTCGACCAGCTCGTCGGCGACGAACTCCCAGGTGATCGCCGGGCTCGTGATGCCGGGGACGACGACGATCGCGTCGTCCCCGGCGCCGTACACGAGGTGGGAGAGGCGGACGCCGTCGACGTCGACGTGTCCCCGCTCGCCGTTCGGCTCGATCACCGGCGCGCCAGCGACGGCGGCGCGAAGTGCGCGCGCGGCGCCTTCAGGTCGTCGATCGTGAACTCGCCGTCGACGAGGATCGGCTCGTCGTCCAGGAAGAACGAGCAGTTCCGCATCGGGATGTCGATGTGGCAGGGCGTGTCGTTCGCGCCGCCGAGCTCCGTGTTCGGGCCGGTCGAGAAGAGGACGTTGCCGTAGAACGCGCGGCTCTCCATGCCGATCGAGCGGCGGTCGTTCTGGAGGCCCGACCAGCGCGCCTTCTCGTTGCAGCCCCAGCCGATGTGCGAGATGCCGTAGGCCTTCTCGTCGTCGAAGCCGGCGATGTAGTCGCGCATCAGCTCGGCGTCGAAGCCGCCCCGGACGTCGACGACCTGCCCGCGCTCGATCGTGATCTCGATCGGGTCCTCGACGTACTTCTTGAACGGCGTGACGATGATGTCGCCGCGGTCGACCACCACCTTGCCGTCGACCCCGTCGTCGTTGCCGCCGGTGAGCAGGAAGCCCGCGGGCCAGTGATCCCAGCGGCCCGGCTCGTCCGTGTAGCCGTACTCGGTCATCGTCCCGTAGGTGCCGCGCTGGTACGTGACGTCGGTGCCGGCCCTGTTCGTGAAGCGGACGGTCTTCGCGGCCGCGAGCAGCTCCTCGCTCGTCTCGACGCGCCGGCGCAGGTCCTTCGTCGGGAACATGCGCACGAGGTTGTCGACGGGCTCGACGCAGAGCAGCATCCGCGTCCCCGCCGCCTGGATCTCGAGCTGCTCGCGGGAGAAGAGCAGGAACATCAGGTCGATCACGAGGTCGGCCTGCTTGAGCGCGTCGATCGCCGGCCGGTTCGTGGCGAGCGGCGTCGCGCCGACGGTCCAGGCGCCCGCGTCCCCGAGCAGCGTCGACGACGCCTCCGGCAGGCGGACGTGGAAGGCGGTGGCCCCGAGCTTGCGCGACGCGGCGAGGAACGCGTTCGCGTAGTCCATGCGCTCGTCCATCTGCGAGAGGACGGCGACGGTCTCGCCCTCGTGCAGGCCGCAGAGCTCGAGCTCCTTGACGCACAGGTCGACGAACGTGCTCGGGTCGGACCTCTCGGCTCCTCCTCGTCGTGCGGCTCTCTACAGGCGCCGGGTGCCCCACCCGAGCGCGTCCTCCGGCAGTCCCCGCGTGCGCGGCGCTGCCGCGAGCGCGCGCGTGCCCCAGCCGCGCGCGTCGGCCGGCAGGGCGGCCGGCGACGGCACGGCGATCGCGGCCCGCTCCGGCGGCGGCGGAAGGGGCCGCGGCGCCTCCCGCCGGGCGAGCCGCCGTCGCGGCGTACAGCCGGCGCAGCGGGGCGCGGCGAGGCCGGCCCGCACGACGACCTCGCGCCAGTCCGGCTCGGCGCGATCGGCCGCGGCCGCGGCGCGCTCGAGCGCGTCGGCGAGGCGCCGCTCCAGCCCGCTCACGCTCGTCCCTCCTGGAGCGCCTGGCGGAGCGCGACGTGCGCGGCGTTCAGCGAGGCCCCGACGGTGCCCGAGCGGATCGCGAGCGCGGCGGCGATCCTCGTAGTCGAGGTCGGCGTAGTAGCGCAGGAAGACGACGAGCCGCTGGCGCTCCGGCAGCCGCGCGACGAGGCGCTGCAGCGCCTCGTCGGGCCGCTCGTCCTCGCGCGCCGACGCCGGCTCGGCCGCCCGTGCGAGCGCCTGGGCGGCCCGGCCCGCGCTGCGGCGGTGCTTCGACGCGGTGTTGACGACGGCGCGCCAGAGCCAGCCCTCGAGCGAGCCGTCGCCGCGGAACTGCCGCCGGTGGCGCAGCGCGCTCGCGAACGCGTCCTGGACGGCGTCGCGGCCGCTCTCGGCGTCGCCGGTGATCGCGGTCGCGACGCGCACGTAGCGGCGGAACTGCGCCGCGTACAGCGCGCCGATCTCGCCGACCAGGTCGCGCGGCGCGGCGCGCTCCGGGGCGCGGCGGGTCGGGCCGCACCCGCCGACCGCGCGTGGCCGCAGGGCGTGCGCGCTCACCGCGCCCTCCCTGCTCCGCTGCTGCTCACGTCAGGCCTCCTCCCACGGGACCGACTCGTGCTCCGCATCCGGTCAGACCCCGGACCCGGCCGCTCTCTTTACCCCGTCGCCGGGGTCCCCTCGGTCGGGAGGGGCAGGCGCCCGGCCCGCCCCTCCCGACCTCCCGCCGCTGTTACGCCGTGACGGCGGCGAGCTTCGGGATCAGCTCCTTGCCGACCCGCTCCATCTCCTCGATGCGGCCGTTCAGGTAGCAGGGCGCCACCTCGTCGACGCCGACCTCGGCGAGCGCCGCGAGCATCTCCAGGATGTGCTCCGGGGTGCCGTTGAACGCGAAGTCGTCGACGATCTCGTCCGGGTACTCGCTCCGGTCGACGGACGGGTCGAGGTGCCCCTCGTAGTCGTAGTGCCCGCGCGGCATGTTGACGAGCCGCATGATCGGGTCGGGCATGCCGTGGTCCGGCACGCGGCGCGCCACCTCGGACAGGTGGTTGCACGCGCAGGCCGCGCACCAGCGGGTCATGCGGCGCGCCTCGGCCATGTCGTCGGAGACGTACATCGCCGTGTAGAGCGTCACCTCGACGTCGTCGGGGTTGCGGCCCGCCTGCTCGGCGCCGGCGCGGATGTGCTCGATGCCCCACTTGCAGGCCTCGGGCGTGACGCCGACCTGCATCATCACGATGTCCGCGAGAGCGCCGGCGAGGCGCAGGTTCCGCGGGCCCGTGGCCGGCATCATGATCGGGACGTCCGGCTGGCCGGCCCAGAGCATCTTCAACTCCTGGCCGTCGACGTTCACGCGCTTGCCGGCCATCAGGTCGCGCAGGCGCGGGATGATCTCCTTCAGCGTGCTCGTCAGCACGGGGTTCTTGCCGAGCGTGCGGACCGAGTTGTCGCCGCGGCCCATGCCGAGGATCACGCGGCCCGGGTGGATCTCCTCGAGCGTCGCGTGGGCGTTCGCGACGACCGTCCAGTGGCGCGTGTACGGGTTCGTCACGGCCGTGCCGAACGGCATCCGCTCGGTCGCGGCGAGCCCGTGCGTCATGTAGACGAAGACGTTGCGCCAGAGGAGCTGCCCGTCGACCAGGTACGCGCGCTCGTAGCCGGCCTTCTCGGCCGTCTTGACCGACTCGAGGAACACCGGGAGGTCGCCCGGCATGAACTGCGCGCTGATCTTCATCGATCTCGCCTTTCTGTCGTGTCCGCGCCGCGCCGCGTCCCGCGCGACGGAGGCGTCGTTCGCTCGCGCGCCTGGTCAGGCACGCGCTTCCGCTCCCTGTCCCGGGGCGTAGCCGAGCCGCTGCTCCCGGATGCAGCCGCACCCGAACCGCTCGAGGTGCAGGTACGGCGTCAGCTCGAGCGCCTCGCCGTCCTCGCCGCGCCACGCCGCCGGCGGCGGCGACGGGACGCGCACCGTGCGGCCGGTGCGCAGCCCGCGCGCGTCCAGCAGCGGCACGTCGACGGTCTCCGGGACGGGCTCGTGCTCGAGGGGCGCCGCGGTCACCGCGCCGGCGCCTCCCCGAGCTGCTCGCCGAACGCCGAGAAGAAGTCCCGCACCATGCTCTTCGCGATCGCCTGCATGAAGCGCTGCCCGACCCCGCTCAGCGCCCCGCCGGTCTGGAAGCTCATCGTCGAGGAGACCTCCGTCCCCTCGGCCACCTCCGCGAGCGTGAAGAACGCGTCGCCCCGGACCCAGCCGAGGCGGCCCTTGGCCTCGCCGCGCAGCCGGTAGCTGTCGATCGGCGTCTTCTCGACGACGGCGACGGTGCCCTCGTACTTCCCGGTGATGCTGGGCACGGGCACCTTGACGCTCAGCCGGCACGTCTCCCCGTCGATCGGCTCGAGGCTCTCGATCCCGGGCAGCGTACGCGCCAGGACGTCGAAGTCCATGAGCTTCGCCCACACGGCGTCGCGCGCGTGCGGGAACACCTCGGCCTGCGTGATCTCCATCGGCCCCTCCTACGCGGGCGCGCCCGCGCGGACCTTCTCGGCCGCCGCGAGGATCGACTGGACGACGAACTGGTACCCCGTGCAGCGGCAGAGGTTGCCCGAGATCGCGTGGCGCACCTCGTCCTCCGTCGGGTCGGGGTTCTGCTCGAGCAGCTGCAGCGTCGAGAGCACCATGCCCGGCGTGCAGAAGCCGCACTGCAGGCCCTGGTTCTCGACGAACGCCTGCTGGATCGGGTGCAGGTCGCGGGCGCTCGAGGAGAGGCCCTCGATCGTCGTGATCGACGAGCCGCTCACGTCGGCGGCCAGGATCGAGCACGACTTCACCGTGCGGCCGTCCAGGCGGACGGCGCACGCGCCGCAGTTGCCGGTCGCGCAGCCGACGTGCGCGCCGGTCAGGCCCAGGTTCTCCCTGAGCAGGTAGACGAGCGTCAGCCGCGGGTCGATCAGCAGCTCGTGCTGCCGCTCGTTCACCGTGACCGAGATCGGGACCTTCATCGCTGTCGCTCTCCTCGGGTCGATCGGGTTCAGCCGCGGGCCGCGAGGGCCTGCTGGATCGCGCGGCGCGCGTAGACGCGCGCCATCGCCCGGCGGTACTCGGCGCTGCCGTTCAGGTCGCCGTACGCGTCCTCGCACGCCTGGAACGCGGCCTCGGCGGCCGCGTCGAGCGACGCCTCGGAGCCGTCGCACGTGACGTCGAGGTGGACGGGCGTCGGCACGGCGCCGCCGACCCCGAGCGAGACGCGGTCGCCCACGGCCACCGCCGCGGCGCACGCGATCGCGAAGCTGCCCTCGACGCGGGCGAGCCGGACGTAGGCCGAGCCGCCCTCCGCGGGCACCTTGGGCACGCGCAGGCCGACGACGATCTCGTCGAGCGCGAGCGCGGTCATCATCACGTCCACGAAGAACTCGCGCGCCCGGACGTCCCGCGTGCCCGACGCGCTCGCGAGCTCGACGGTCGCGTCGAGCGCCACGAGCACGGGCAGGTAGTCGGCAGAGGGATCGGCGTGGGCGACGCTCCCGCCGATCGTGCCGCGGTGGCGCACCTGCACGTCGGCGATCACCGAGGCCGCCTGCGCGAGCAGCGGCGCGTGCGCCCGGACGAGCGGGTCGGACTGGACGACGTGGTGGCGGACGAGGCCGCCGATCCGCAGGTGGTCGCCCGCGTCCTCGAGCCCGTCCAGCCCGGGGACGTGGTTGAGCGAGACGATCGCGGTCGGGCGCAGGACGCCGAGGTTGATCGCGGGCATCATGCTCATCCCGCCCGAGAGCACCTTCCCGCCGTCCTGGTGCTCGTGCAGGAGCGCGAGCGCCTCGTCGAGCGCGGTCGGGGCGAAGAACTGGAAGTCGGTGGACAGCATCGGTCAGCTCCCTGTCTCTGTCGCCGTCAGGCCGGCGCGCCCTCGCGCGCCCTCGCGTCCTGGATCGCCGCCCAGATCCGGCTCGGGCTGAGCGGCAGGGCGGTGAGCTGCATGTCGATCTCCGGCAGCGCGTCCTCGATCGCGCTGCAGAGCGCGCCGAGCGCACCGCCGACGCCGGACTCGCCGACGCCCTTCGTCCCGAGCGGCGTGAACGGGGCGGGCGTCGCCTGGTGGCCGAGCTCGAGCGTCGGCAGCTCGACCGCCGTCGGCAGCGTGTAGTCCATGAACGTCGCCGTCAGCGACTGGCCGGCCTCGTCGTAGGCGATCTGCTCGTACATCGCGCCGCCGATCCCCTGGGCGATGCCGCCGTGGAGGTTCGCGTCGGCGAGCAGCGGGTTGACGATCGTCCCCGCGTCCTCGACCAGGCAGTAGCGGAGGATCCGCACGTGCCCGCTCTCCGGGTCGACCTCGACGATCGCCGCGGCGGCGCCGTACGGCCACGACGGGTAGGCGGAGAAGCGGCCCTGCTTCTCGGGCTGGTGGTAGACGTTGCCCTGCTTCCACTGCCGCACGGACTGGAGCATCGGCTCGATGCCCTCCATGTTCTTGCCGTGCGGGTTCGAGTAGACCTCGCGCGCGACGTCGGCGAACTCGACCCGGCGCTCCGCCGCGCCGCGCACGACGAACGCCTCGTCGACCTGGTCGAGGTCGTCCTCGGCGATCTCGAGCATCCCCGCCGCGACCTTGCGCATCTTGTCGTTGATGTCCTTCGCGGCGACGCCGGCGGCCGAGCCGCCGATGATGATGCTGCGCGACGAGTAGTTGCCGAAGCCCCACGGGCACGACTCGGTGTCGCCCTGCACGACCGAGATCCGCGCGATGTCGCAGCCGAGCCCGTCGGCGACGATCTGCGCGATGCCGGTCTCGTTGCCGGAGCCGGGCGACGTGACGCCGGTGAGGACGATCACGTTCCCGTTCGGCGTCACGCGCACCTCGGTCGAGTCGGTGCCGTTCAGCATCAGCGAGCCGGGCATCGAGCAGCCCTCGGGCGTCAGCTCCATCGCGATCCCGAGCCCGATCCGCCGCCCCTCCGCCAGCGCCTGCTCCTTCAGCGCCGGGAAGTCCTCGTAGCCGATCATGTCCATCACCTTGCGCAGGGCGCCCGGGTAGTTGCCCGAGTCGAGCATCGCGCCCGAGACCTGCGAGTACGGGAACTCGTCCGGCTGGACGAAGTTGCGGAAGCGCACCTCGGTCCGGTCGAGCCCGGTCTCCCGCGCGATGTGGTCCATGATCCGCTCCATCAGGAGCGAGGCGGCGTCCTTGCCGTACCCGCGGTACGCGTTCCACGGGCACTTGTTCGTGACGACGGAGCGCAGGTGCGTCTCGGAGTTCTGGCACTTGTAGACGCACGGCAGGCAGTACCAGGTGACGAACGACATGCCCCAGCCGCAGAGCGCGCTCGGCACGCCGATGTCCGCGATCACGTCGAGGCGGATGCCGATCAGCTCGCCGTCGCTCCGGTACGCCGCCTGGTAGCGGAAGCTCGTGTCGCGGGCGTGCCCGCCGACGAGCAGGTTCTCCGCGCGGGTCTCGATCCACTTCACCGGCCGGCCGAGCTTCATCGCCATGTAGGCGCAGAGCGGCTCCTCCTGGAACGTCGGCAGCTTGAGCCCGAAGGCGCCGCCGACGTGCGGCTGGATCACGCGGATCGACGTGTCCGCCATGCCGAGCGTCTTCGCGAGGTACATGCGCACCGCGTGCGGCGCCTGCGTCGAGTCCCAGAAGGTGAGGATCTCCTTGTAGGGATCCCACGAGGCGACGCAGCCGCGCGGCTCGATCGCGGCGCCGGTGATGCGCGCCGAGCTGACGACGCCCTCGACGACGCCGTCGGCCTCGGCGAAGGCCGCGTCCGGGTCGCCGAGCCGGATGTCGCGGCTCGCCATCACGTTCGTCCCCCAGGACGGCTCGACGAGCGGCGAGCCCTCCTCCATCGCCGCGACCGGGTCGGTCACGGCCGGCAGCTCCTCGTAGTCGACCTCGATCAGGTCGAGCGCCTCGTACGCGGCGAAGCGGTCCTCGGCGACGACGGCCGCGACGGCCTCGCCGACGTAGCGCGCCCGGTCGATGCAGAGCGAGTACCACTCGACGCCGCGCGCCCCGACCGCGGCGGTGTCGTAGGTCTCCGGGATCGGGTTCGTGTTCTCGAGGATCTCCTGCCCGGTCACCACCGCGAGCACGCCGGGCAGCGCCTCGGCGGCCGCGGTGTCGATCGAGCGGATCCGCGCATGGGCGTACGGGCTGCGCAGCACGGCCATGAAGGTCATCCCGGGCAGCTGGACGTCGTCCGTGAACGTCCCCTTCCCGGCGACGAGCTGCGCGTTCGTCAACATCGGGATCGACTGGCCGACGTACGACACGTGTCCGACCTCCTCGGGCTGGTTCCTCTCCCCCCGCGGTCAGACGTGGCCGGTCGACGCCGGTCGCTCGCGCTGCGGTGGCCCCTCCCAGGTCACGCATGCCCGCGGAGGCCCGAAGCTACCGCAGAAGAGTCTTGATATCAAGCAATCTGTCCGCGCCCTACCCGTGCGGGTAAGCCGCGGCGCCCGGGCTCGCGCCGGACACGGCCGGTCGGGCTAGCCGCCCGGCGGCGGCTCGAGCGTCGCGAGCAGCTTCCGCAGCAGCCGCGCGAGCTGGTCGCGCTCGTCCGCCGTCAGCGGCTCGAGCAGCCGCTCCTGGTTCGCCACGTGCTCGACCACGAGCTCGTCGATCAGCGCGCGGCCCGCCGGGGAGAGCTCGACGAGCAGGCCGCGCCGGTCGTCCGGGTCGGGCAGCCGCTGGACGAGGCCGGCCCGCTCCAGCCGGTCGAGCCGGGCGGTCATCGCGCCGGAGGTCAGCATGCACCACTGGTTCAGCTCGCTCGGCGCGAGCCGGTACGGTGGCCCGATCCGCCGCAGCGTCGCGAGCACGTCGAAGAGGCCGAAGTCGAGGCCCGCGGGCTCGTAGACCGGGGCCAGCTCGCGGTGCAGGTGGCGCGCCGTGCGCAGGACGCGGCCGATCACGCCCATCGAGGAGGAGTCGACGTCCGGCCGCGCGGCCGTCCACTTCTGGATGATCAGGTCGACGCGATCCTCGTCCACGACCCGTGATTCTCCCCCAACCACGGCTCCGCGCGCCAGCCACGGCGGCCGGGCCCCGCGCTCAGAACCAGCCGCGTCGCCGGAAGAGCACGACGAAGACCGCGAAGACGAGCAGCTGCAGGCCGATCCCCAGGCCGAGGAACGCGGCGAGCCCGCCGACGTGGTCGACCATCCACGTGAAGTTCTGCCCGAAGAAGCCCGTGATGAAGGTCAGGGGCAGGAAGATCGTCGCGACCGCGGCCAGGCGCTTCGTGATGTCGGAGAGGCGGTTCGAGACCGTCGAGAGGTAGACGTCGGTGATCCCCGAGAGCAGGTCGCGGTAGCTGTCGAGCGTCTCGACCAGGCGGATCAGGTGGTCGTAGACGTCGCGAAAGCGACGGTCCGCCTCCTCGCCCGTCCCGGGCAGGTCGGCGACGCCGTTCGCGATCGTGGCGACGAGGTCGCGCTGCGGCGCGACCACCCGGCGCAGCGCGATCAGCCGGCGCTTGAGCAGGAAGATCCGCCGCAGCTGCTCCTGGTCGGGGCGCTCGGCGATCGCCTCCTCGATCGCGTCGATCAGGTCGTCCATGTTCGCGAGCACGGGGAAGAAGCTGTCGACGAGCGCGTCGACGACCTGGTGCAGCGTGTGCGCCGGGCCGTCCTCGCAGAGGGGCCGGCGCACGTGGCGCTCGCGCAGCTCCGCGAACGCCGGGCAGGCGTCGCGGCGGACGGTGACGAGGCGCCGCTCCGAGTAGAAGCAGTGCACCTCGACCAGCCCGTCCTCGTCGTTGTTCGCGCCGTAGACGACGAGGAACGAGACGTCGCCGTACGGATCGAGCTTCGGCCGCTGGCCGAAGCTGCGGCTGTCCTCGAGCGCGAGCGGGTGGAAGCCGAGCGCCTCGCCGACGAGCCCGAGCTCGTCGTCGGTCGGCGCCCGCAGGTCGAGCCACGCGAAGTCCGTCCGCGCGCGCAGCGCGTCGACGAGACGCCGGTCGACGGCCACCTCGGCGAGGCCGTGCGCGTCGATCAGGTGATGCGCCACGCCCGTATCGTCCAGGCCGGCCCGGACGGGAGCCGGCGCAGCTCGCCGCCGGTCGCCCCTACGCTTCGCACGTGCCCGCGCCCGAGCTCGACTCCGTCGTCCTCGACCTGATCGAGAACGCGCTGAAGAACGCGCGCTTCGAGATGGACGAGGTCGTCCGCCGCGCCGCGATGAGCCCGACGATCCGGGAGCAGCACGACGAGTTCCCGATGATCGCGAACCAGCGCGGCCAGATGGTCGTCGGCCAGTTCGGCTCGTACATCCCCGAGGTGATCGAGCAGCTCGGCCGGCTCGACGAGGGCGACGTGATCCTGCTGAACGACCCCTACATCTGCAAGGGGTCGGTCTCGCACTGCAACGACTGGCTCGTGATCACGCCGATCCTGCACGACGGCGTGCTCGTCGGCTTCGCCTCGATGTTCGGCCACATGATGGACGTGGGCGGCCGCGTCCCCGGCTCGCAGGTCGCGGACGCGCTGTCGATCTGGGACGAGGGCATCCGGATCCCGCCGGTGAAGATCGCCGAGCGGGGCGTCGTGAACGATGCCGCGCTGCGCGTGATCCTGAACAACACGCGCACGCCGGAGATGAACCACTCCGACCTGATGGCGCTGATCGCGGGCTGCCGGACGGCCGAGCGGCGAGTCGCCGACCTGTGCGACCGCTTCGGGCGCGACACGTACCTCGCCGCCTGCGACGCGCTGCTCGAGCGGACGCGCCAGGGGATGGTGCGCCTGATCCGCCGCTACCTGCCCGAGGAGAAGGCCGTCTTCTGGGACTGGGTCGACGACGACGGCGTCGGCAACGGCCCGCTCAAGCTCGTCCTGACCGCGTGGCGGGACGGCGACCGGGCGGTCTTCGACTTCACGGGCACCGACCCGCAGACGCCCGGCTCGGTCAACTTCAACCTCCACCCGAGCCTCTGCAAGATGCTCTTCGGGGTCTACCTGATCATGGCGTTCGACCCCGCGATCCTCTTCAACGAGGGCTACAACGAGGTCTTCGACGTCGTCCTCCCCGAGGGCTCGCTGCTCCAGCCGCGCTTCCCCGCCGCGGTCTCGAACCGGCTCGCGGTGCACGTGCGCTTCTGGGACGTCCAGTCGGGCGCGCTCGGCCAGTGCGCCCCGGACCTCTCGATGGCGGCGGGCTACGGCACGAGCCCGTACCTCGTCTACGCCGGCTGGGACGAGGACGGCGAGTGGTTCCAGCTCGTCGAGCTGCTCTTCGGCGGCCTGCCCGGCCGGCCGGCGGACGACGGCCTCGACGGGCACTCGTGGTGGCCGCTCTTCCGCTCCACGCCGGCCGAGTACATGGAGTCCTACTACCCGCTCGTCGTCGAGCGCTACGAGCCCGTCCCCGACACGGGCGGCCCCGGGCTGCACCGCGGCGGCTGCGGGATCGAGAAGCAGTACCTCTTCCGCCGGGCCGGGACGATCACGATCAACGACGACCGCGCCGTCCACGCCCCGTGGGGGATCGGCGGCGGCGGCGCCGGCGGGACCTCGGGCAAGCGCCTGCAGCGCGCGGACGGGACGGTCGAGGAGCTGCCCTCGAAGATCGACAACGTCGTCGTCGCGCCAGGCGACCGGCTCGTCTTCCGCACGGCGGGCGCCGGCGGCTGGGGCGACCCGCTCGAGCGGCCGGCCGAGAAGGTCGAGCGCGACGTGCGCCGGAGGCTCGTCTCCGCGGCGGCGGCGCGGGCCGGCTACGGCGTCGTCGTCGGCGACGACGCGGCGACCGCGGCGCTGCGGGCCGAGCTGCGCGCGGCGCGCGGCGCGAGGGCGCGCTTCGACTTCGGCGACGTCCCCGCAGGCCTCGTCCCGCCCCAGTGAGGAGCCCCGTTTGAGCACGATCACCGTCGACCCCGTCACCCTCGACCTGATCGAGAACGCGCTGAAGAACGCACGCTTCGAGATGGACGAGGTCGTCCGCCGCGCCGCGATGAGCCCGACCATCCGCGAGCAGCACGACGAGTTCCCGATGATCGCGGACGCGAACGGGACGATGGTCGTCGGCCAGTTCGGCTCCTACATCCCCGAGGTGATCAAGGGCTTCCACGGGGAGATCAACGACGGCGACGTGATCCTGCTGAACGACCCGTACCTCTGCAAGGGCTCGATCAGCCACTGCAACGACTGGCTCGTGATCGTGCCGATCCTGCACGAGGGCGTCCTCGTCGGCTACTCGTCGATGTTCGGGCACATGATGGACGTGGGCGGCCGCGTCCCCGGCTCGCAGGTCACGGACGCGCTCTCGATCTGGGACGAGGGCCTGCGCATCCCGCCGATCAAGATCGTCGACCGCGGCGTCCTGAACGAGACGACGCTCGCGATCATCCTCAACAACACCCGGACGCCGGAGATGAACCGCAGCGACCTGATGGCGCTGATCGCCGGCTGCCGGGCCGCCGCGACGCGGGTGATCGACATCTGCGACCGCTTCGGCCGCGAGACGTACATGGCCGCCTGCGACGCGCTGCTCGAGCGGACGCGGCAGGGGATGATCCGGCTGATCCACCACTACATCCCCGAGGAGAAGACGGTCTTCTGGGACTGGGTCGACGACGACGGCCGCGGCTCGCCGCCGCTGAAGCTGCAGCTCACGATCTGGCGCGAGGGCGACAAGGCGCACTTCGACTGGACGGGGACCGACCCGCAGGCCGCGGGCTCGATCAACTTCCACATCCACGAGAGCCTCTGCAAGCTCTTCTTCGGGATCTACCTGATCATGGCCTTCGACCCCTCGATCCTCTTCAACGAGGGCTACAACGACGTCTTCGAGGTCGTCCTGCCGGAGGGGTCGCTGCTCAACCCGCGCTTCCCGGCGCCGCTCTCGAACCGCCTCTCGATCCACACGCGCTTCTTCGACTGCCAGTCGGGCGCACTCGGGCAGCGCGCGACCGACCTGTCGATGGCCGCGGGCTACGGCACGTCGCCGTACTTCGTCTACGCGGGCACCGACCAGGACGGCGAGTACTTCCAGATGGTCGAGCTGCTCTTCGGCGGCCTGCCGGGCCGACCGGCCGACGACGGCCTCGACGGGCACTCCTGGTGGCCGCTGTTCCGCACGACCCCGGCCGAGTACATGGAGTCGTACTACCCGGTCGTGCTGGAGCGGTACGAGCCGGTGCTCGACACGGGCGGCGCGGGCCTGCACCGCGGCGGCTGCGGGATCGAGAAGCAGTACCTCTTCCTCGCCGAGGGCGCCGTGACGGTGAACGACGACCGCGCGAAGCTCTCGCCGTGGGGCATCGGCGGCGGCCTCGCCGGCGGGCGCTCCGGCAAGTGGATCGTCCGCGCCGACGGCACGCGCGAGGAGCTCCCGTCGAAGGTCGACAACGTGCCCGTGCGGCCCGGCGACCGGATCGTCTTCCGGACCGCGGGCGCGGGCGGCTG
>JAWKJY010000008.1:0-211219 GCA_041393535.1 Thermoleophilia bacterium | reverse complement strand
ATCGAGGCCTGCGCGACGATTGGAGGCAGCCCACGGCCTGCTGGCCCGCAGGCCGAGGCAGCAGCTTCCCGGATCGGCTTCCGCGGCGTTCCCCTGATGTGGCTCGCGACTGCGGGCGGGATGCTGGTCGTGGCGGAGGCGAGACGAAGGAGGCCAGCGTTGCGTGGGCAGGCGCTCGGAACGAGAAGGTCGAAGCGATGGGCCGTCCTGGTCGGCCTCGTCGTTCTTTGCTGGGTTGGCGTGATCACGGGCTCGGCGGCGGCCGCGGACTCGGTCCGTGTCGTCGACGGGGACGGCTATGCCGGCGAGTTCACGTCGCTCGCGCTGGATGGTGGCGGGAACCCGGTGATCGGGTACTCGCGCATCTCCTCGCAGGTGAATGGGCTCGGCTCGGTCGTCGTGGCCCACTGCGACGACGCCGACTGTGCGACGGTTGGAGCGTCGTTCCGGACGGTCGACGACGCGGGGAACGTCGGCTTCTTCAAGTCGATGGTGTTGGACGGGTCTGGGAACCCGGTGCTGAGCTACTACGACGTGCCGAACTCGGACCTCAAGGTCGCCCACTGCACCGACCCGGATTGCACGAGCCCGGCCAGTGTCGAAACGGTGGATAGCGCCGGCGACGTCGGCTGGTACACGTCGCTTCGCCTCGACGCATCCGGGAACCCGGTCGTCAGCTACTTCGACATCGGCAATGGCGACCTGAAGGTCGTGCACTGCAACGACGCCAACTGCGCGGGCGGAGACGACGCCCCCTCGACCGTCGACAGCGCAGGCGAGGTCGGCTGGTTCAGCTCCCTGCAGCTCGACCGGGACGGCAACCCGGTGATCGCCTACTACGACGTCAACAACACCGCACTGAAGCTCGCGCACTGCAACGACCCTGGCTGCCGTGGCGACGACGAGAGCATCTCGACCGTCGACAGTGCTTCGATCGGCGCGCAGGTGGTGGAGGGGGGCGGCGAGCGGTCGCTTCAGCTGGACGCCGATGGTCACCCGGTGATCAGCTACGCGCGCTGGGATGGCGGCTTGCGGATCGCGCACTGCAACGATCCGAACTGCGCGGGCGAGGACGAGTGGCTCGCCACGGTCGATCCGGCCGCGGGTGCTGGCATGTACTCGTCGCTCGCGCTCGACGCCGCCGGCAACCCGGTCGCGAGCTACCTCGGCCCGGCCGAGGTCCTGCGGGTCGCGCACTGCAAGGATCCGCGGTGCGACGCCGCCGCGATCTCGACCGTCGACCCTTCCCGCGCCGGCTACTACTCCTCGCTCGCACTCGATGCCGCCGGGAACCCCGTCGTCAGCTCCTTCGAGATGGACGGCCTCGACCTGAAGCTGGTCCACTGCGACGACCCGGACTGCAGCTCCGCGCAGCCGCCGACGATCACGGTCGGCCGGGGCGGGACATGCCTCGGCGAGCCTGGAACGGCCGCCACGCTCCCACTCCTCCTGTCCGACCCCGACACGCCAGCGAGCCAGCTCGAGGTAGCCGCAACCACGGCGAACGGCGAGCTCGTCCGGAGCCTCGACCTCTCCGGGAGCGGCGGCAACCGTACGCTCGCCCTCACCGGGAGCGACCGACGCTCAGGCCGGACGGTCACCGACCGTCGACGACGGCCACGACCGCCTCCGTCGTGATCGCAGTCGCTCTCGGCGGGGCGGGACGAGACAGCCTGCTCGGCGACTCGAGCACGAACGTCCTGTTCGGCGGTCGCGGCGATGACGTCCTGCACGGCATGCAGGAACCGACATTCTCTGCGGCGGCTCGGGCGACGATGCGCTCCTCGGCGGGCCCGGCGATGACGCCCTCTACGGCGGCCGCGCAGCGACCCGCCGGCGGCACGGGAGCGGATGACTACGTCGGCGGGCCAGGCTCGACCTCGTCGTCGGCTTCCGCCCCGCCGAGGGGGACACCCGCGACAATACGACGCCCTGACGCAGCGATGCGCCTGAACCGACGCGACGAATCCACCAGCCTTCGCCGCCGGGGCCGATGCGACGCCGGACGGTTCGACTGCCAGGCACGGGCGGTCGGATCCGCACGTCGTCAGGTCAGGCCCCTGCCCTGGGGCGGGCGACCCGCCTCGCGATCGGCGTCGTCGACCGAACGACCGACCTCCACCACCGGGTCGTCGCGCTCGCCGGTGTCGCGCTGGTCGTCACGGGACTCCTGCCCGCCGCATCGTCAGGGGCGCTGAGCTCGACCCCGGAGAAGACATGGGTGACGAACGGGTCGGTCGAAGCCGTCGCGGTCGGCGACGACGGGACGGTCTACCTGGGCGGGTCGTTCGGCTACGTCGGCCCGCGAACGGGCGGCCTGGTCGCGATGAACCTCGCCGATGGAGAGGTGCGGCGCGGCTGGCCTGAGGTGAACGGGCAGGTGCACGCCGTCGTCGACGACGGTGCCGGCGGCGTGTTCATCGGCGGCTTCTTCGACCGCGTAGGCGGCGTCCCACGGCATGGCCTCGCGCACCTGCGAGCGGATGGATCGGTCGATCCGGCCTGGAATCCCGGAAATGGCTGGGGCGGAACTCCGGCGGTAGCGTGTTCGCGCTCGCGGTCAAGGACGGCGTCGTCTACGTGGGCGGCGCGTTCGACACGGTCGCCGGCCAGAGGCGTCTCAATCTCGCCGCGATCGATGGCACGACCGGCGTGGTGACAGCCTGGAACCCGCGTGCGACCGACGCGGTGTACGCGCTCCTCCTGAGCGGTGAGACGGTCTACGTCGCCGGCAGGTTCGCCCAGGTCGCCGGCCAGGATCGTCCACGCATCGCGGCACTAGACGCGGCCACCGGGCAGGCGACCAGTTGGAACCCCGCCGCGAACGGCGAGGTCTTCGCCCTCGCGATCCACGACAACCGCGTCTTCGCAGGCGGCGTCTTCCACAAGATCGGCGGCGAGAAGCGGACGGGCATCGCAGCCCTCGACATCGAGACCGGCAAGGCAACCGAATGGGACGCGCACCTCGACTGCTGCGCCTTCGCCCTCGCTGTCCACGACGAGACGATGATCGCCGGCGGCAGGCTGTTCTTCAGCGCAGGCAAGAGCGTCGGCATCGCCGCCCTCGATCTGTCCACCGGCTCGCCAACCGATTGGAAGCCCCAGATCAACGGCCCCGTGCGCGCGCTCGGGGTCGTCGGCGAGCTGGTGCTCGCGACGGGCTACCGGGACACCGAGTCATGGGGCGGCAGCGAGCCTGGCTGGGTCGCTGCGGTGGACGCTCAGGACGGACGCAAGGTCTGGGCACAGCTCTCGAGCGCGGAGGGAGACACGGTCGCTGTCGCCTCTGATCGCGTCTTCGTCGGCGGTCGATTCACCTCCGTCGGCGGGGTCGAGCGCCGCAACATCGCCGCCCTCGACCCACGCTCGGGCCGAGCTACACCGTGGAACCCGAGCGCCGACTACTGGGTCGAAGCGCTCGCCCTCGACGGGAAGACCATCTACGCCGGCGGCTGGTTCAAACGGATCGGCGGCAAGACACGACATCGGGTCGCCGCTCTGGACGCGGCCACGGGCCGCGCAACCACGTGGAACCCCGGCATCCAGCACGGCTTCGTGCAAGCGCTCGCGATCATGGGGGGCACCGTCTACGTGGGCGGCGAGATCGAATCGGTTGGCGGGCGAGACCGACAGAACCTCGCGGCAATCGACGCCACGACGGGGCGCGTCATCGCCTGGCAGCCCGACCCGGACGACCGCGTCTGGGCCCTCGCCGCCACCACCGACCTCGTCTACGCCGGCGGCCCCGAGTTCACCTCGATCGGCGGGCAGCCTCGCAGGCACCTCGCCGCGCTCAGCACGACGACGGGACTGGCCACCGCGTTCGACCCTCGCCCCGACGGATGGGTATTCGACCTCGCAGTCAACGGCGACACGGTGTACGTCGGCGGCGACTTCGCCACAATCGGCGGCGCCAAGCGCAAGGGCGTGGCCGCCCTCGACGCAATGACGGGCCGGCCAACGCGCTGGAGTCCCCGCCTCGGCACAGGTTCCGAGTCCGGCGTGCTGGCCGTCGCGGTCGACAACGGGACCGTGTACGTGGCCGGCTTGTTCCGGTCGATCGGCGGGCGCCCGCGGAACGGCATCGCTGCACTGGACACGACGACCGCGAGGGCCTCCTCCTGGAACCCGGGTGGTGCACCGACCCCCACCTATCAGGGCGGTGTGCAAACCCTCGTCGCCCGCGGCGGCATCCTCTATGCCGGTGGCTCCTTCTCCTCGCTCGGTGGTGTCCCCCAGTCCGGCATCGCGATCTTCCGAGATCGGGCACGCCCTCGCTGAGATGGCAGAGCGTGACGGCGATCCGAGCCGCGATCCCGAGAGGAGTGTGAGATGAGACGTCCATGGCTGCTTGGAGTCACTGCCCTCGGCGTGCTCGTGGGCGCGGGCCTGCTGGCGCGCAAATGTGGCGTGACCCCGGGGATACGGATGAGCGAGCATCTGCCTGCGAACAGCCCGCGACGCCGACTGTTCGACGAGGTGCGCGCGATCCGGGCGGACACGGAGCGCATCCTGGCGCTCGTCGAAGCCGAGCGAGCGTCACCAGACGAGCGCCCGGCCCATGGATGACGACAGGGATCGACGTGCCATCCGCAGGTGACGCAAGGGCGTTCAAGTCGCGGGACGCGGAGACAGGTTGCGTATCTCCGCCGAGGCGGCGTTACGCGGTTTCCCGGACGTGCGCGGGCGAGGCCGATCGTAGGGTCGCATGCATGGGTCGTTGTGCATCCCGGCTCGTTGGTCGGGCCTTTCGTCGACGTGCGCAGTCCGGGCGTGCACGCCTGTGGCTTGGGGGTGCGGTCGCGATCCTCGTGCCGCTCATCGGTGCTGGGCCACTGTGGGCGCAGACAGAGACGAGCGCAAAGGCGTCGTTCGCCTCGATCAGCGCTGGCTCGGGCACGTGCGCGGTTCTCGCTGATGGGCGCGCCTTCTGCTGGGGGGCCGAGAACATCAGCCCGACCCCGACACTAGTCGCGCTCCCGGGGGGACGTCGTGCCGTAGCGATCAGCGCCGGGAGCGGCCATCGCTGTGCGATCCTCGACGACGGCAGCGCGGTCTGCTGGGGTCAGGACGAGCAGGGTCAACTCGGTGACGACGCGGCGCTCGCCTACCAGCCGACGCCCGTCCCGGTTGCGCTGCCGCCGGGTCGCACTGCAACGCAGATCTCGGCAGGCGGGTCGTTCACGTGTGCCGTACTCGATGACGGCAGCGTCGTCTGCTGGGGCCGCGCAAACGTGATGACGAGCGAGTATGCGCCCACCCCCGCGCCCGTCCCCCTGCCTGCAGGTCGACGAGCGGTCGCCGTCTCCACAAGCGGCGAGCAGCACTGCCTGATCCTCGACGACGGCAGCCCAGCCTGCTGGGGGATCACGGTCACCGGTAGCGACTTCTTCTTCGCCCCAGCGCCCACGGTCGTCCCATTGCCAGCGGGGCGGACGGCCGTCGCCATCAGCAGCGGCGGCGGAGCCTCTTGTGTCGTGCTCGATGACGGATCCGCTGCCTGCTGGGGAATCGACGCATTCGGCCAGCTCGGGAACGACTCAGCACTCGTAAACAGCCCCACGCCGGTCCCGGTCGCCCTTCCGGCCGGTCGAACGGTCACAGCGATCAGCGCCGGCGATCGGCACGGCTGCGCAGTTCTCGACGACGGCTCGGCAACCTGCTGGGGCTCCGACGGCCAGGGCCGACTCGGCGACGGCGCCAACTCCGACGCCCCAAAGCCGATCCCTGTGCCGGTAGCCCTCCCCGCTGGGCGCCGCGCGGTCGCGATCACCGCCGGAGACGCCCACAGCTGCGCGATCCTCGACGACCAGACCGCCCTCTGCTGGGGAAACGACCGCAACGGGCAACTCGGCAACGACCCCACGATCGCCGATCGACACCTCCCCGTCCTCGTCGCCCTGTCCAAGACGGCGCCGGCCCGCCTGACACTCACCGTCACACCAGACCGTGACGTGAGCTCTCCGCACCTGTTCTCGACCAGCGGCCAGCTCGTCCTCGTGGAACAAGGGCCCGCCCGCGCAAGCGCCTGCAACGGAAACGTCGCCATCAAGGCCAGCACGGGGACACGGACACTCGCGACCAGTCGGGTCAAGCTGAGGATCAGCCGCGGAAAATGCATCTACTCGGGCAGCGTCTCCATCACAGCCGCGAAGCGCGGCCAGGTCGCCGCCGCGGTCGTGATCGCGACCTTCTCAGGGAACGACTTGATGCTTGCCGCGACAGCCAGACCCAGGACGATCCGGTTCACCTGAACCGCCCAGATCTCGCTCCTTTTCGCAGATCCAAGTGGAGTCTGCATCGCCGCGGGCAGGCAACCACGCCACGATCGCAGAGCTCGGCGGGCGTTAGCTCGGTGGGGCGGGCACCTCGCTTGTCGAGCATGAGGTCATCAATGACCATTGCTCCGAGACGAACACGCGATTTCACGGCCGATGACGGCCTCCACGGCGGTGAGCCATGGAGCCTCACCTCGTGAGGCTCAGCGTTCGCTCCTTGATGGCATTGGTGCACCTGATGCTGGTTGCGACTCTGTTCGTGCCGGCGATTGGTGCCGGAGCGCTGAGCGAGACGCCGGAGCGGACGTGGGTTCCTGATGGGCCGGTGTTCGCGGTCGCGCGTAGCGCGGACGGGACGGTGTACCTAGGTGGCGACTTTCGCTCTCTCGGGCCGCGAACGGGCGGGTTCGTTCCGCTCGGCGTGAGCGGCGGGAGGCTTCGGGCGGGCTGGCCGGAGGTGGACGGGTCCGTGCGAGCGATCGCCTCGGACGGCGCTGGCGGGGTGTTCATCGGCGGCACGTTCAGTCGCGTCGGCGGGTTCGTGCGCGGCAACCTTGCGCACGTCCGCGCTGACGGGGCGGTCGATCCGGGCTGGCACCCGTCCGTGCGTGGCTCGGTGGTCGTGCTCGCGGTTGCGGGCGGGACGGTGTTCGCGGGCGGCGAGTTCGACCGGGTGCGGGGGCAGAAGCGCCGGAACCTCGTCGGCCTAGACGCCGTCGACGGACGTCCGGTCAAGGTCGGAATGGATGCGGACGGCCCGGTGGAGGCGTTGGTCGCGAACGACGAGACGCTGTACGTCGGAGGCTCGTTCGGCCGGATCGGCGACCAACGGCGGGCTGGCCTCGCGGCGGTCGACGTCTCGACAGGGCAGGTGACGAGCTGGAACCCGGGCCCGACGGCGTCCCAAAGGCCGGTCGTCGCGGCGCTCGCGATCGAGGGCGACCGCGTGTACGTCGCTGGCGAGTTCGACTCGATCGGTGGTCTGACGCGGGCGAAGCTCGCCGCGATCGACGCGACTACAGGCGAAGTGGCCGACTGGAACCCTGGGGCAGCCGGAGACATCCACGCGCTCGCGGTGTCAGACGGGACAGTCTACGTCGGCGGATTCCTGCTCACCCCGATCGGCGGCAGGCAACGCGACGTTCTCGCGGCGATCGACGCCGCGACGGGGACGGCACGAGCGTGGAACCCGCGCCTGGGCGACGACCCACGGCATGGCTACAGGGAGGTCGACGCGCTCGCCGTAGACGCCGGCACGGTCTACGTCGGTGGCGTGTTCAGCGTGTCCGACCGGCAGGGCAGCCGCCGGCTGGTCGCGGTAGATGCGGAGACGGCAGGGGTGAGCTCGCTCGCAGCAAGGCCCGACGGCAGGGTGTCCGTGATCTTCACGGCTGACGGCCTCGTGTACGTGGGCGGCGACTTCCGGTCGGTCGCCGGCGTGCCACGCGGGAACGGCGCGGCGCTCGATCCCGAGACCGGCCGCCCGACTGCCTGGAATCCCGATGCGAACGCGCCGATCAAGGCGCTGGCCACGGGTGATGGCGCGATCTACGCGGCGGGTAACTTCAGCCGTATCGGTGGCACGACGCGATCTGGCCTGGGCGCGCTCGACCCCGAGACGGGCCGCGCGACGCGCTGGTCACGCAGCTACGGAGTGGAGTTCTTCTGCGAAGGCTACGGCTGCTTCGTCGGCCCATCAGCGATCCTTCAGCAGGCCGGCCGACTCTTCATCGGTGGCGTCACGTACGCCGGGGATGCACCGTCCTCTCCCGAGACGCCTTGTGGCCTCTATCAGGGCCCCGTCGCGCTGGCCGGAGCGACGGGCGCCACGATCTGGGCCACGACGCTCGCAGGCGACTACTCCTACTCGGAAGGCGGAGGCTGCGATCCCGACTTCTCCGTGACAGCGCTCGCACTCGATGGAGCCACGCTGTACGTGGGCGGAGACTTCGGAACGATCGGCCTCGAGAAGCGTTCCGGGATCGCCGCCCTCGATGCGGCAAGCGGGTACGTCACCGAATGGGATCCCGGCGGCGACGGCGGGCAAGGAGGCGCAGACAGGGACGTGTCGGCCCTTGCCGCCGGCGCTGGGGTCATCTACGCGAGCGGCAACTTCAACCGAATCGGCGGCGGCAGGCGACGCGGGCTCGCCGCCCTCAGCACGACGACGGGAAGAACAACCACCTGGAACCCCAACCCCGACGGGCCGGTCGACGCACTCGCCCTCAACCATCACACGCTCTACGTCGGCGGTCGCTTCAGCCAGATCAGCGACCAGAGCCGCAGCAACATCGCCGCGCTCAGCACAGCGAACGGCACGGCAAGACCATGGAACCCCGCCGCGAACGGCCCGATCAACGCGATCCTCGCCGAGGATCACCTCCTCATCGTCGCCGGCGAGTTCACCTCGATCGGTGGCGTCCCCCAGTCCGGCATCGCGATCTTCCGCGGCGCGATCAAGCCTCGGCACTGAGTGCATGGTGCTCAGCGACTCGTCGCCCATCTCGTCGAGCCGCTCCCCGCGACTCTGTCCCGCACAGCGCGCGTCCGCTGAAGCTCCGGGCAACTACCACCCACGAGGCCCAGCGATGACTGTCGCACAAACTGTCGCGCATCAGCCGAAAGACCAGCATCAATGAGGTTCCCCACTTGTCTCGAAAACCGTTAGGGGCGGTTCCGTCCCTCGAGGGTTCAAATCCCTCCCCCTCCGCCTCGCGAAGCCGAATCCCGCTCCTAGAGCGGGATTCCGGCTTCTTCCTCGTGGGCCCGGCAGTTGACCTCGATCGCCGCCCGAGACCGCGTAGAAGGGCGGCGACCGGGGCGCAGCGAGAGCGCACCGCGGACCGGTGTGCCAGCCGGGGCGCGATTCGTCGAGTGCGCTGCATGCCGGCCCCGGATCTCCATCTCCGCCCGCCGGGCCCGCGGCTCGTTCCCGCGCGGGGTGCCGCCCGGGTGGACGGCACCCCGCCGGACATGGCCATCGCTACCCCGCAGCCTGCTGCGCGGCGATGGCGGCGGCGAGGCCGTCGCCGGTCATGAACATGTGGTGGTAGGCCTCACGCGCCTGCCCGTAGGCGGTCGCATAGTCGCCCATCGCATACGTGTCGAACGCCTCGATCAGCTGCATCACGTGCGCCTGCAACAGACCGGCCACGGCATCGGCCTCCAGACCCGTCGCCTTCGCCATGAACTGGCTGAACGCCTGACGGTAGCCCGCCAGGCCATCGAGCGCCTCCTGCCGACCAGCCTCGTCCTCCTTCGCCGTCGCGGTCACGTAGTCGACGAAGAAGCCGATGTGCGTCCGCCACTGCTGCTCGAACGCCTCCTGCGCATCCGGCCCGTAGACGCTCCCGATCGCGTCGCCGAGATCGTCCGTGTTCGCATCCAGCGCCCCCGCGATCGACTCGAAGTCCTCCGCACCATCGATCCCCTTCTGCATCGCGAACACCGCCAGCACGGCATGCTCACCGAGCAACCGATCCAGCGTCACCCGCAGATCGGCCGCCGCGCTCGCGGCGGGCTCGGCCGCGCCGGTCGTCTCCGCGGGCGTCGACCCGGCCGGCATCGACTCCGTCGGCACCGCGTCCTCGGGCATCGTGTCCGTCGCGCCGTGATCCATGCCGGTCATCGCGTCGTCCGAGCCGCTGGGCGCGGGCTCGGTCATGGCGGGTGGCGGCGACTCCGCTGGTGCAGGCGCCGGGCTCGGCGCGGTCGTGGGCGTCGGCGTTGCCGGCTCGCTCGTGTCGTCGTCGCCGCCGCACGCGGCGAGCGCGGCGGTCGTGGCGAGCAGCGCGCAGGCTGCGGTGATCGTGCGGGCTCTCATCAGTTCCCCCCTTCATCGGGACGGTCAGGGAGGATTCGACGGGACACCCGGGGCGGTTCGGTCCACGGCCGCGAGGCCGAGGGACGCGTGCCCCCGTCATGCGGAGCGCCCGCCCGCGCAGATGGCCCCGGCCGCTCCTCGCCGGGACGACCCGCGCAGCCCGCGGTCGCGGCGTCGCATCCCGGACGATCGCGAGGTCGGAGCGGATCCGATCGCCCGGCCTCGTCCCGCACCTCGAGGGCGCGCGTCCGTTCCGCGGGAGCGATGACGCGCCGAGCGTCGTCCCCGCCGCCGAGCCCCGGGCTCGGGCCTGGCGGGGCCCGAGCCCGGGTCGCGCGTTAAGCGTTCGTTGAGGGGTGGCGGAGCCGGGGGCGCTGCCGCTAGCGTGACCAGGGCATGAGCGTGGTATTAGCGAATGCTCACGAACGGTTCGGGCGCTGACGTGTGCGGGATCGCCGGCATCAGCTTCGCCCCGGACAGCGCGGTCGACCGGACGCTCGTCGCCCAGGCGCTGCTCGCCGGCATCGCCGAGCGCGGTGCGCACGCCGCCGGGTACGCCGTCGCCACGGCGGCGGGCGTCCACGTCGAGAAGCGGCGGACGGGGCGAGCGGCCTGATCGAGGAGCTCGAGGTGCCGTTGGACGCCCGCCACGTCCTGCTGCACGTCCGCGACTTCACCAAGGGCCACCCGAGCATCGAGGCCAACAACCACCCGATTCGCCACGGGTCCGTGGTCGTAGGGTCCACAACGGCGTGATCGACAACGACGACGCCGTGTTCCGGCGCCGCGGCTGGCGTCGCCACGAGCCCGAGATGACGGTCGACTCCGAGGTCATCTTCGCCTCGGTCGAGCACCGCTGCGACGAGGTCGTCCTCGCGCTCGAGGAGCTGCGCGGCACGATGGCCGCCGCGTGGCTGGACGAGCGCGAGCCCGGCGCCCTCCACGTCGCGCGGGGCGCCCGGCGGCCGCTCTGGCTCGGCGTCGGCAGACGGGAGCTCCTGTTCGCGTCCACCCGCGAGGCGCTGCTCCTGGCCAGCCGCTACGCGCGCGTCGAGCTCGAGCTCGAGGAGGTCGCCGAGGGGACGCTCCTCCGCGTCGCGGACGGACGGATCGGCGAACGCACCGGGTTCCGGCCGGACCACGGCGCCTCCCGCTCGCCCGTCGTGCCGATGCGCTCGCGACAGGAGCAGGTCGCCTGCCTCGCGCGCCTGCAGGCGATCGCGGCCGTCGCCTGAGGCCCGCCAGGCGACCGTCCACCTCGACCGCTCGCCGGAGGTCGGCGACGGAGACGAGCCGGACGGGCCGCTCGTTCCCCGCGATCGACCCGAGCGCGGCCTCCGCCGCTGCTCCGGCGCTCCTCCGCGGTGCGCTGCTGGAGGAGCCGGCGGGCGTGCGAGATCAGTGGGCACGTGGCGTTCGAGTGCCCGGCGCCGGGACAGACATGCTCCGGTCAGGCGGGCCGATCGGGCTCCCGCTCGGTGGGGCGGCGAGCGAACGGGTAGAGCGGATACGCGTAGCCGAGCCCCCAGTAGGGCGCTGCGCCGTAGTACCCGTATGCCTCCTCCCAGTACGAGCGCTCCTCGGCGAGCGACGGCTCGTACGGCCTCGAGCCGTGGATCCGCTCACGGCTCTCGCCGACGTAGACGTGATCGTCGTCGATATCCGTCACGGCGTCGACCGGAACGAGCCGGGTCTCGCCGCCCAGGCCGAGGAAGCCGCCGCTCTGCAGCTCCAGGAAGCGCACCCTGCGCTCCTGCTCGTCGACGAACAGGTCGTCGATCTTCCCGATCTCCTCGCCGTCCCGGTCCACGGCCTTCCGGCCGCGGACGTCCTCTGCGGGGTCGGCGACGGTGAGCCCGCTGTCCCCCAGCCTGATCAGCCTGCTCGTGCAGGCCATCGACGTCCTCCTCCCGCTCGCTGTTCGCGGGCTGCCCCGATCCGCCCTCCGGGAAACGGCCACGACGGGTCGCGGTCGGCAGCGGCGGTCGGGCTGTCTTCGGGACGGGGTCCCACCAGGCGCCACAGACGGCCCGATCCGCCAGGGCCGCGAGCTCGCCGGGGCGCCGGCTGTCACGAGCGGACGATTCGCCCCGGGGCGCGACCCCGACGTGCTCAGGCGGCCGTACGCGGGGTGGCACGCTCGGCCATCCGGGAAGGCGAGCCCGCCGCCGCGACGCTTGACACGCCCCGAGCATAAGCATAGGATCGCAAAGCAATGCAAGGCGAGGCTCTCAAGGGACATCTCGACCTGCTGATCCTCAGCGTGGTGGAGCAGGCCCCCCTCCACGGCTACGGGATCATCGTCGAGCTGAACCGCCGCTCCGAGGGCCTGTTCGAGCTGAAGGAGGGGACGATCTACCCGGCCCTTCACCGGCTGGAGCGGGCGACGCTGCTCCGCTCGCGCTGGGAGAAAGGGGACGGCCCAAGGCCGCGGCGGCTGTACAGCCTGACGCCCGAGGGCCGCGCGGCGCTCGCCCGGCGCGGCGAGGAGTGGCGCTCCTTCGCGTCGGCGATGAACCGGGTGCTCGCCCCCCGCTGGCAGGGCTAGCGACGAACCACGACCGGGAGGCGGGATGCGCTGGTCAGGGCGTAGGCCGGGCTCGCAGGGGCAGCTGGACGGGGAGGCGGCTCGATGCCGGAGCTGATCGAGCGGTACCTGGCGGAGCTGGAGCGTCGGCTCCCGGGTCGGCGTCGGCTCCGTCGCCGGGTCGTCGCCGAGGCGTCGCGGCACCTGCACGAGGCGTTCGCCGAGGAGCACGCGGCCGGCGTCGACGAGCGCGCCGCCGAGCAGCGGGCGATCGAGCGGTTCGGCCCGGCGAGCGACGTCGCGGACGGGTTCCGCACCGTGCTCCCAGTCCGCTACGTCACGACGCGGCGCGTCGTCGCGCTCGTCACTGCCGGGCTGGTCGCAGCGCTGATCGCGACGGTCGTCCAGGAGACGTCGACCCCGGACACCACGACTCCACCTCGCGCCCAGGCGGCATCCCCGCGGCCGCCGCTGCCGTCCTCTCCGGGCGCCACGGCCGGGAGCCCAGCCGCGCCGATCCGCACAGCAGCCCCGCGCCCAGCCGGCGGCGCCGCCCCGGCCGGCACACCGGTCGCGCAACCGGCGCTCCTCCTGCGGCAGAGCCCGGAGCAGCTGGCCTGGCGCCGCCTCTCCGACGGCAGCCTGCTGCAGCGATCGCGAGCGCGGCTGACCGGTCTCGCCGGGTCCGCGTCGCCGCTCCCGCTCGACGCGCACTCGCAGGCGGTCGTGTCGGCCGACGGCACGCGCGTCGCCCTGATCGACGGCCGCTACCGCCTGCGCGTCGTCTCCCTCGACCTCGCCGAGCAGCACGCGGTCAGCCTCGACCGCGAGGCGAACGGCACGGCCGAGGTCGACTACCGCCACGACGCCTACACCAGTGCGCGTCCCGTCGTCTGGCCGACCGCGGACACGGTCGTCGTGCTCGTCTCGACCTACCAGGCGCCGCGCAACCTGCTCCGTCGGCGCGACATGCTCCTGGTCGACCCCGATCGCGGCATCCGCACGCGCGTGCCACTGACCCGGTACCGGGCGCTGATCGCCCAGGGACCGAGCCCGAACGGGTACCTGCTGCTCTTCCGCGACCGGCGAGTCAAGGGGCCCTACCTGCTCGTCCACGTACGGCCCGATGGGCACGTCGCGACGGTCGAGATCCCCTACCGGCTCGCCAGCCTGACCAAGCTCTCCATCCCGACCGACGAGACGGGGCGCGCGTTCCTCTTCGGCGCCAGGGGCCGCGTCACCGAGGTCGACCTCGACACGCTCGCCCTGCGGGAGCATCGCCTCGCGCGCGAGGTGACGCCCCTCTGGGCGGATCCGACGCGCGCCCGCACGTCGTCGGTCGCGGGCAAGCTGCCCATCCTCGCGCGGGAACAGGAAGGGCTCGCGCTCGCCCTGCTCGACACGACCACCTGGCAGATCGGCCAGCCGCTGCTCTCGGTCTCCTACAGCGGCGACGCGGACGTCCAGTCGGCCGGCGGGATCGCGCTGATCGGCTGCGGATCGTGCGAGGACGGCATCCGCGCGCTCACACCGGACGGCCGCGAGCGATGGCACGCGCTCGCCGGCGAGTACGTCGTCTCCTTCGAGGCCACGCCCGCGCTGACGCTCGCACTCACCCGCGCGGTGCGCCCCTCGATCGGCTACCCGGAGACCGCCGGGCCGACCCGCGTCGTCGTCCTCGACACGGCGACCGGCGAGGAGGTCGCGCGGCCGAAGCCGCTCGGGCGGCTGGGCTACGCGCAGCTCCTCACGGCCCCCGCGAGGTGATCGTCGGGGAGCGCACCGACGCTCTGCCCCGGGAGCGGGACAGCGGATTCGGGGAATCGCCCGATGCGCGTGTCGGGCCGCGGTGGGACACTGCAACGAGCCGACGTCTCCGACGCGGCTCCGACGAGGGAGCGCGAGATGGCGAGCCCGGGCCCCGAGAAGGCGAGACTGCCGCCCCGCTGGTTCATCCGGGCGTTCTGGGTCGTGCACCGGCGGGTCGTCCGACTGACCCGCGGCCGGATCGGGCTGTGGCGGCCGAAGCCGGACGGCCGGGGCGCGCTGCGGCTGACGACCGTCGGGCGGCGCACGGGGCGCGAGCACGCGGTCATCCTCGGCTACGTCGAGGACGGGCCGAACCTCGTGACGATGGCGATGAACGGCTGGGGCGCGCCCGAGCCGGCCTGGTGGCTCAACCTCCAGGCGCAGCCCGACGCACGGGTCGAGCTGCCGGGCGCCCCGCCGAGGCTCGTCACGGCGCACGCCGCCGAGGGCGTCGAGCGAGAGCGGCTCTGGGCCCGCTGGCAGGCGATCGATCGGGGGCTCGACGCGTTCGCCGCCAGGCGCCCACGGGAGACGGCCGTGGTCGTGCTCGCGCCGCGCCGCGCCGCGGCGGCGGCAACCGCCGGCGGCCTGCGCCCGCCGGCCGCCCCGTCGGGCTAGGCCCGGACGGGCTCGTCGAGCGCGCGGCGCGCGCCGGGCAGGGCGAGCAGGGCCGGCACGAGCGGCAGCCAGAGGTTGAAGACCCGGTAGGCGAGGACTGCGAGGATCGCGCTCGAGAACGGCGCGCCGGCCTCGACGAGCGTGAGCGGCATCAGCACCTCGACGATGCCCGCCCCGGCCAGCGGCAGCGTCCGCCGCGTCAGGACGTACCCGACCGCGTGTGCGAGGATGGTCGGCCCGGCCCCCGGAGCCGCGCCGAACGCCCTCGCCGAGGCCCAGAGGCAGAGGACGTCGCCCGCCCAGTAGACGCTCGCGCCCACGAAGGCGAGCCAGTGGCGCCGCCACTGCGCCGCCAGCTGGAACAGGATGCGGATCCCCTCGAGCACCTGGCCGAGCCACCCCCGCCAGCCCTCGCGCCCCCGGAACCGGTCGATCCGGCGGACGCCGATGCCCGCGAGCACGGCGCCGACAGGGACGAGCACCGCCCAGGGGATCGTGAAGTCGAGCGGCGGCTCGCGCGCGCCCTGCGCCAGCAGGGCGATCGACGCGGCGCAGGCGGCCGGCGCGAGCGGCGCGTGCTCGAGCGCGTCGAGCGCGAGGACGCGGGCCTCGCCTGCCTTCTCGCCGCCGCGCCCGCGCGACAGCGCCTTGCTGTCGAGCGACGCGCCGCCCTTCGCCAGGAAGGCGCCGAAGCCCACCGCGACGAACCGGACGCTCTCGAGCAACGAGAGCGCCGGCCCGTCCTCGATCCGCGCGACCGCCCGGTACGCCAGGACGTACGCGCAGAAGGCCGCCGCCTCGGCCGCGAAGGCCACCGCGAACCAGTACGAGAGCAGCGGGCGGAGCCGGTCGACGACCGGCTCCCAGCCCGCGATCGCCGCGAGCACGGCCAGCGCCCCCAGGGAGAGGACGGCCGCGACCAGCAGCGTCAGCGCGAGCGCCCCCCGGCGTGAGCCCTCGTCCTCCTCGGCTGCGCGGATCGGCGTCACTGGTCGCGGTCCCGGCCGCTCGGGCGGCCGACGACCGTCGCTACCCGGCTCGGGCGGGCGCGCAAACGCCTCCCGGGCCCGGCATCGACCGGGCACGGGCCGCTGCGGGCGGCTGCGAGCCGGGTGCGCCTACGCGCTCGGGCGGGCCGCGAGCCGGCAGACCTCGCCCGCGTCGGCGAGGCCGTCGAGGCCCTCGATCGCGCCGCGGAGCGTCGCCGTCCGGTCGGCGCCGAGGACGGGCTCGACGAGCGCGTCGAACTTCCCGGCGAGGCGCCGGCCCTGCGCGTCGACGTCCGCGCTCGGGACGCCCGCGTCGTGGGCGGCGCTCAGCACCTGCCCGTCGGTCAGCACGACGTCGATCTCGGCCGCCGCCTGCGGCCAGCCCTCCTGGAAGTCGAGCTCGACCTTCTCGCGCAGCGCGACGAGCGCCGGGTCGTTCGCGTTCGCCGCGTTGTAGACCGTCAGGCTCGCCGTGTCGACGCCGCTGAGCGCCATCGCGACCGTCTGGCGCAGGCTGAACTTCGACTGGAGCCCGTCCGCCGGCGCCGGGATGTTGCAGACGCGGTTCGTGCTGCGGTCGAGCCGGAGCGCGATCCGCTCGATCTGCTCGGGCCGCACGCCGTGGCGCTCGCGCACCGTGCGCGCGCTCTCGATCGGGCCGTGCGTCAGGTAGCAGGCCGCGTGGTACTTGAACAGGTTGCGGAGCACGTGGAAGCCGCCCGGCGGCTCCGCGAGCGCCCGCGCCGGGTTGAAGTCGGGCCCGTGCGTCAGGGCGAAGCCCTGCTCGCACTCCACCAGGTCGGTGCGGCTCGAGAAGCCGCGGGCCGCCAGGCGCGCCGCCAGCAGGCCGCTCTGCGACGCCTTGCCCGCGTGGAACGGCTTGCACATCGTCCCGAACTGCGACTTCAGGCCGGCGGCCTGGGTGCCCGCGATCCCGATCGCGCGCGCCGTCGCCTCCACGTCGAGGCCGAGCAGCCGCGCGCACGCGGCGGCGGCGCCGAGGCAGCCGACCGTGCCGGTCGCGTGGAAGCCGAGGTCGTAGTGGCCGGGGATCAGCGCCTCGCCGATCCGGCAGGCGGTCTCGTACCCGGCGACGAACGCGGTGATCACCTCGGGGCCGGCGCTGCCGCGCAGCTCGGCGAGGGCGAGCAGGCCGGGCAGGATCGCGACCGACGGGTGGCCGGGCATCGAGAGGTTCACGTCGTCGTAGTCGAGCGCGTGGCTCGCGGCCCCGTTGACGAGCGCGGCCGAGAGCGCCGGCAGCCGGACGGCATGGCCGACGACGCTCGCCTGCTCGGCCCCGCCCGCCTCGACCAGCTCCTCGAGCAGCATCCGCACGAGCGCGTCGTCGGCGCCGGCGAGCGTCACGCCGATCGTGTCGAGAACGCACTGGCGCGCCACCGCGCGCACCGGGCCCGGCAGGTCGTCGTAGGAGAGCGTGCTCGCGCGCCGCGCCAGCTCCAACGTCAGCCCGTCCGCCGGATCGCCACCCATCGCTCGCTCCTCCCGCTCGTGACCTGCCGTCGCCGTCCGCGAGCGGCGCTGCGAGTATCGCACGGCGCTCGCGTCGGAATGCCCGTGAGGAGTAGGCTCGCCCCATGCGCGGCGACGACGCCTCGCCCGGCCCTGGCTGGGTGAAGATCCTGCTGCCCGAGCCCGGGTACCACGAGACGGTCTGGGCGTGGCGCGTCGACGACGCCCTCTACGAGATCCGGAGCGTCCCGTGGTTCTTCTACGGCGTCAACCACCTCGACGTGGTGGAGGCAGTCGAGAACGCCGCCGGCCAGCTCGAGGTGGTGCGCGTCGCCCGCCCCAGCGGGCACCGGACGTACCGGCTGATCGTCGCGGACGAGCACGTCGACGAGGCGACGATCCGGGCGCAGCGGATCCGCGCTGCCGGCGGCCTCGTCGAGCGGTTCAACGACGTCTTCTGGGCGGTCGACGTGCCGCCGGGCGCGTTGAACGCGTGCGTCCCGCTGATCGAGGGCGGGGAGGCCGACGGGATCTGGGAGCCCGAGGACGCGACCGACCCGGACGCCTGAGGCTCTCTTCCCGGCCCGGGCAGAAGCGCCCGAACAGGGCGAGCGACCGATCCGGCCTGTCGAGGAGGCCCCGAGGCGGCGAGACGCGCGCCAGGCGCGTCCCCGCCGGCGGTGAGCTGCAGCACGCTGATGCTCGCGGCCGTCGCGGCGCCGACGAGCGTGACGTCGGGCGTCTGGCATGAGCGGCTCGCGCACGTCGGCTCGGCCGCACGGCACCGCCCGTCGACGCGCCGAGCATCGGCCCCTGGCGCGTCGCGCCGGCGAGCGCGGTTTGCCCACTGGCGCGCGGGGCATTGGACGTGGGACGGCATCCACGAGAGGAGCGGCGATGAGCCAGGCAGCGACGGTCGAAGAGCGGCGGCAGGAGCGGGATCGGGAGCCGCGCAGCGAGCTGCAGACCGAGCGCGGGACCACGCGGATCGCGGACGTCGTGGTCGCGAAGGTCGCGTCGATCGCGACCCGCGAGGTCTCGGGCGTGCACGACATGGGCGGCTCGACGTCCCGGGCGCTCGGCGCCGTGACCGAGCGCGTCGGCATGTCCGACAGCCGCCAGCGCGGCGTGTCGGTCGAGGTCGGAGAGCGCGAGGCGGTGGTCGACCTCGTCCTGATCGTCGAGTACGGCGAGTCGATCCCGAACGTCGCCCGCGACGTGCGCGAGAACGTCGTCCGCCGGGTGGAGGGAACGACCGGCCTGCGCGTCACCGAGGTCAACATCGAGGTCGTCGACCTGTTCTTCGAGGGCGACGACAGCCGCCCGCGCGAGGGCTGATGGCCGTCGCGGCCGGACGGGCCTCCCGCGTCGACATCGGCCGCACCGCGGTCGAGGCGGCCCTCGGGACGCCGGGCGTGATCGAGGTGTCCGCGGGTGCGGGCGAGCGCATGCACGCCACGGCGGGCGAGGGCGAGCGGGTGCCGGGGGTGGTCGTGCTTGCCGAGGACGAGGAGCGGCTGCTCGTCGGCCTGCACCTCGTGACATCGCTCGAGCCCCTTCCGGCGCTCTCGGAACGCGTGCGCGACAGCGTGCTGCGCGCAGCGGCGGAGCGAGGCTTCGACGGACGGATCGGCCGGATCGACGTGGTGATCGAGGACATCGTGCTCGACGGCCCCGAGGCGTCGTGACGCCGGCGCGGGGGCTCGCCCGGACCGTCGGCGTCGTCCTGCTGGCGGCGCTCGCCCTGGTCGGGCTCGGCGTCGCCGTCTTCTGCCTGCAGGACGGCGACCGGGAGGTGTCGCTCACCGCGCTCGCGCGCTACGTGGAGCTTCCCGCGCTGCTCGACGCGATCGGTGGCTGGCTCGGTCGCCTGGAGGACTCCTCGGACGTCGAGTGGTGGTCGGTGCTCGGCGGAGCCTCGGCCATCCTCGTCGGGCTCGTGCTGCTCGGCTCCGCGCTGCGTCGACACCGCCAGCGTGCCGTGACCGTCGCCGACGGGCCCCACGGGCGCCTGGCCGTCGGGCGGAGCGCCCTCCGCGAGGCTGCCGAGACGGCGGCGATGGACGCGGGGGCCACCGGCGCGCGGGCCCGTCTACGGCGCCGGAGGCTGCGGGCGGACCTGCTCGACGTCCGGGCGACCCACCCACCCGCCGAGGCGGCCCAGCCCACGCGCGCGTCCGTCGAGGCGGGCGTCGAGGACGTCGCCGCCGAGGTGGAGGCCGAACCCCGGGTCGAGGTCACCGCCGGCGGCCGTGGGGAGCGGGCTCGGTGATCCGCCAGCGCATTCGTCTCGACGTGCGGACGCTCGCGGTCGTGGCGCCCGCGCTGGCCGTCCTGACCGGCCTCGTGCTCGCCTGGTACGGGCTGATGGTGCTGCTGCTCGTCTTCGGGACCGACCCGGACGTCGTGAACGCGATCAGCGGCTACCGGACGGCGTACGAGCGCGCCCTCGACATCGGGACGGCCGACGTCGACGGCCTCACACGGCTGTGGATCGCGCTCGGCGGCATCGTCGCGTTCCTCGTCCTGGGCGCGCTCGCCCTGCGCGAGCTGCCGCGCGTCCGGCTCACCCGTGGGCCGGTCGCGCTGTCCGAGGCGCCGGGCGAGCGCGTGAGCGTCGAGCCGCGGGCCGTCGAGCGAGCGGTCGAGGGAGCGCTGGCCTCGTCGCCCGACGTCGTCGAGGCGACCGCGCGCGTCGACCGCGGCCGCGTCGTCGTCACGATCGGCGCACGCCGCGTCGACTCCCTGCGGGACACGCTCGAGCGCGCGCAGCGAGCCGCGCTCGAGTCACTCGAGCGGCACGGGCTGACCGACATGCCGGTCGACGTGACCGTCTCCTCCGTCCACCAGAGAAAGGTGCGCTGACATGAGCATCCGTCACCTCGCAGCGATCGTCGGCTTCGCCTTCGTCGCGATCTGGATCTTCGACGACTTCGGATCGGCCATCCTGTGCCTCGTCGGCGCGGTCGTCTTCTACGCGCTCGTCGCGCTGCTCGAGCGCCAGCCCGACCTCGCCGCGATGCGCGATCGCCTGACCGCTGGCGGGGGTGGGGCCCGGGCCCGCTAGCCCGCGACCTCCCGGGCGAGCGGCCTCGGCCCTCCTCCCGGCCTCCACCCGTCCTCGATCGAGGATGAGCACCGGGTGCGCCGCGAGGCCTTCCCTCGGCCTGTCGGGGATCGAGCGCGAGGCGGAGCCGCTCGCGATCATCGGCTGCTCCGGGACGACGAGGGGCGGGAGCGGCGCGGCTCGTCCGGCCGATGGGCGTTCGGGCCGCGCCGCTCCGGCCAGCGATCAGACCAGCTCGAGCGTCGGCTCGAGCGGCGTCGCCCGCGCGACGCTCTGCGCCACCGGCGACCCGTCGACCACCTTCTGCCAGATCGCGGCCAGGGTCGCCTCGTCCGCGTCGGCGCGCACGCGGCCGGCGATCGAGACGCCCGCGTACCCGGGGTTGCCGTCCGCGTTCAGCCCGGCCCAGCGGCGGATGTCCTCGAACCGTGCGGCCACGTCGATCGACAGCTCGTCGATGCGGATCCCCTGACGCGTCGCGTTCAGGACGAACCCGACCGTGACGCAGGCCCCGATCGCGGAGAGCAGCTGCTCGTGCGCGCTCGCCGAGGTGTCGGTGGCGTCGAGCCCCTCGGGCTCGTCGTAGCGGATCAGGTGGTTGCGGGCCTCGCCGACCGCCCGGAAGCCCCCGTCCCAGCGCACGGTCGTCCGCCAGGGGCCGCTCACCTCCTGGAACGTCGCCTCGTCCTCGAGGCCCGCGACGATCTGGGCGAGCCGTTCGGGGTGCAGCCCGTTCAGCGTGGTCTCGGTGCTCATCGCGCTCTCCTCCCGTGGGATCGGCGGTGCGCCCCGCACGACGGCGGGCGCGAGCGCGCGTGCCGCGTCGCGCGCCTGGCTGGAGCCTAGGGGGCGGGCGGGCCGGGCCGTCGGCCGCCGTCCGGTCCGAGGGGCCGCCGACCGCGCAGCCGGTCGGCGAGGCCGACGAGCACGGTGGCCTGGGAGACGGCGATCCCGCCGCCCCGCACGTCGACGGCGAGGAGCGCGACCGACACGACGCCGAGGAGCGCCGCCAGGGACGGCGCGAGGGCGATTGCCGGGGCCCTCTCCCAGGCTCCGGCGAGGGCCCGTGCGGCCTCGGTCCCGGCGACGCTCCCGACCCACCGCCCCGTGGATCGACCGCCCGGGCGGCGCCTGGATGGGCCGTGCGCATCAACCTGCGCGTGCGGCGACCGCCCGGGCGGGGCACTTGATCCGGCGTCGCGAGTGTGCGAGGCTGCCCGCCTCCGCGACCCTCTCCTCCTGGTCGCGGGGGCATACAGCAGCAGCAGCGCGCGATGGCCTCGCCGGCAGGGCGGGCCATCGCCGCGTCTGGGGTCCTTCGCGCGGCCGGCGCCCGCGCCCGCTACCGTCGTCTGCGTGATCCCGCTCTCCGTCCTCGACCTCTCGCCGATCCTCCTCGGCTCGACCGCCGGCGACGCGCTGCGCTCGTCGCTCGACCTCGCCCGCCACGCGGAGCGGCTCGGCTACGCGCGCTACTGGGTCGCCGAGCACCACTCGATGCCGGGGATCGCGAGCGCCGCGACCTCCGTCGTGATCGGCTTCCTCGCCCAGGGGACGTCGACGATCCGCGTCGGCGCGGGCGGGATCATGCTCCCGAACCACGCGCCGCTCCTGATCGCCGAGCAGTTCGGGACGCTCGAGTCGCTCTACCCCGGGCGGATCGACCTCGCGCTCGGCCGGGCGCCCGGCGCCGACCAGCTGACGGCGCGCGCGCTGCGTCGCGACCCGCTCGCCGGCGAGCAGTTCCCCCACGACGTGCAGGAGCTCCAGGCGCTGCTCGGCCCCGTCCGGCCCGGCCAGGCGATCCAGGCCGTGCCCGGCGCGGGCACGGAGGTGCCCCTGTGGATCCTCGGCTCGAGCCTCTTCGGCGCGCAGCTCGCGGGCGTGCTCGGGCTGCCGTACGGCTTCGCCTCGCACTTCGCGCCCGACCACCTGCACGCGGCGCTCGACGCCTACCGCGAGCGGTTCACGCCGTCCGAGCAGCTCGCGGCTCCCTACGCGGTGGCGGGGGTGAACGCCGTCGTCGCGGAGACGGACGCCGAGGCGCGCCGGCTGTTCACGACGATGCAGCAGGCGTTCGCGAACCTCTTCCGAGGCTCGCCGGGGCCGTTCCAGCCACCGATCGACGACATCGACGCCTACTGGTCGCCCGGCGAGGCGCTGCACGCGGGCCGGATGCTGACGTACTCGTTCGTCGGCTCGCCGGCGACCGTCCGCGCGGGCCTCGAGCGCTTCGCGGCCGAGACCCGGGCCGACGAGCTGATCGTCGTCTCGTCCGTCTACGACCACGCGGCTCGCGTCCGCTCGTACGAGCTGCTCGCCGAGGCGTGGGGACTCGTGGGGCCGGACAGGGCGACCGCGGCGCCCGGTGCGCTCCAGCCCGTCGAGGGCTGAGGCGCCGGGCGGGCCTCAGGCGTCGCCGCTCTCGACGTCCGTCGAGGGATCGAGCGTCGCCTTCGGGCAGGCGCCCCAGAGCCCCAGGCCGCGCTCCTGCGCGCGCGTCGCGTCGGCGAGCAGGGTGTCGGCGAGTCGGCCGCGGCCGCCGTCGAAGAACCACACGGACGCGTGCCCGGCGCGCACGAGCGCACGGTTCACCGTCGCCGAGCCCTTCACCACGTAGCGGACGAGCCGCCCGTACCGGTCGACGTCGTCGAGCGCGGCGTCGCGCTGGAGCCTGATCCGCGTGCCCGCGGGGAGCAGCCGCTCGAGCGCCGCCGTCGCCTCGGCGCCGTGGCACTCGCGCTCCTCCGGCGCGTCGATCTGCGCGAGGCGAACGACCTTCCCGTTGCGGAGGCGGATCGTGTCGCCGTCGACGACCTCCTGCACGACCGCGGGCGTGCCCTTGCCCGGCCGGGCAGGGGTCGGGGTCGAGGCCGGGGCCGCCGGCTCCTCGGGCGGAGCCGACGTCTCGGGGAGGAAGGGAGCGCTCTCGACCTGGCCGCCGAGGGTCGCCGTGTCGAGCGACTCCCCGTCGAGCGGGAGGCCGGGCACGGACAGGGAGCCACCGGCGCCGTCGTCGCCGCCGCAGCCCGCGAGCGCGACGGCAACGATCGCCCCCAGGGCGAGCGCCGTCCCGGTCCGCCGCAGGCTCCTCCGGATCACCGCGGCATCGTGGCCGCCGCGGGCCGGGCTGTCAAGCGCTGCCGGCCCGCGCCAGGAGGCGCGCCGCAGGCGCCGTGCTCCCGGAGACGAACACCCCGCCGTTCAGCAGGACCCACTCGACGCCGCCGGAGCCGTCGAGCGAGACGTAGAGCTGCAGCGACGTGACGTTCAGGGCGGACGGCACGGCGATCGCGACCGTAACGGGCGCGATGGCCCCGGTGGGCACGATCGCGACGAGGTTCGTCCCGTAGGCGAGGACGTTCGGCTGCTGCGGTGCGAGCGAGAACGGGAACGTCGCGCTCTGTGGAGTCCAGGCACCCGGGAACGCCCCCTGAATCGCGCTGAACGGGCCGTTGTTGACGGACACCTGGATCGACAGCGGCGACGTGTTGAAGACCGTCACGCTCTGCCGGGTGGCGCAGCAGTTGTCGACGAACAGCGCCGTCCTGCCGAAGGCGCGCGGCAACACGGTGTCCGTCCTCGTGCCGACGCCCAGCCGTCGCTCCTGCCTGAGACGCTGCACCCGGAACCGGAGCGTCGCGGTCGCACGGTCGTAGCGCGGCCGCTCGAGCTTCACCCCCATCAGCTCGAGCTCGCCGTCCCCCACGATCGCGTCGATCGCGGCGTTCGGACCCGGCTGCCCCTCGACGAACAAGCCGTCGAGCATCCGCTCGACCGTGATCACGCCCTGCTCCAGCCCCGGCCGGTCGTCGAACGCGAGCGCGGTCGGCCGGACGTCGTGGAGGGTCAGCCGGAAGGCGCCGCGCGTGCCCGGGATCGGTACGAGGGTCCCGGAGCCCGCGTCGAGGGCCACCAGGCGCGAGGCGCGACCCGCGGCGGCCATCGAGGGCATCACCCCGAGGACGAAGCCGAGGGCGGCGAGCGCGAGCACGAGCAGGCGAGTCGCCCCACGGGAGCAGGAGCGGCGAGGGAGCGTCATGCCGGGGTGATCGCCTTCCCCGTATCGCACTTGAGGCTACTCGAGCCCCGAAACGCGACGGGGCGGGCGCCCATCGGCGCCCGCCCCGTCCGGCCTCGGATGAGGGCAGCAGCCCTAGTCGCCGCTCACCGGCGCCGCCACCATGGCGGGCGCCGCGGCCTCGGACGGCCGGCGGCTGGCGCCGAGCGCGAACCAGGCGAGGACGACGAACCCGACGCCTGCGAGCAGGAGCGCCACGCCGACGACCATGCCGAAGATCGAGGTCTGCTCTGCCAGGTAGCTCATGTTCAGCGCGGTCGAGATGGCCGTTGCCGTGACCCAGGTGTTCCGGGCGCCGTTCTGCACGGGCTTCCCCTCGTCGTCCACGAGCGCGGCGGCGGGATCGCTGGTGCCGGCCGGGTCGTCCGGATTCGCGGCCGCGACGAAGCGGCCCATCTGCGCGTAGGTCAGGCCGTCGCTGGACTGCAGCGCGTGCTGGCGCATGATCTGGGCGAACGCCCGCGCCTGGTCGCCGGTCCTCACCTGCTGCTCGGACCACTTCGACGCGTACTGCGCGGTCGCGGGATCCTCGGCCGCGTTCTCGAAGAAGACCTGCTCCTGCGCGATCGAGTCGCGCACGGTCGAGCGGCCGTCGACGCCGAGGAAGATCGCCGCCGCGCCGAACGCGATCAGCACCACGCCCGCCACGAAGCCGCCGTACTTGAGGAATCGCTTGACGTCCATCGTTGCTGCCCTTTCCGTCGGTCGATGGTGCCCGCATCCTTTCGCGGTCAAGGACGCACGGCATCGGGACACGACCGGAACCGGCGTACGTCGAGCCACGGGGACGGCCTGCGGTCGACTACCGACGGGTGCTGCGGGAGCAGGCCACGTGGTAGGGGAGATCCAGCCCGTCCGGCCCGGCCCAGCGGTCGTAGACGGCGCCGACCGCGGCGAGCATCCGCGCGCGGCCGCCCTCGTCGAGCACGAGGTAGTGCGAGCGCGACGCGGCGAACGCGAGCAGCGAGCCTCGAGCGGGGCGGACGGCGTGGCGGCACGTCTCGTGCCCGGGCGCGGCGCAGTCGGCGCTCGCCGCGAGGGCGTCGTCCACCGAGAGGCCGGCCCAGACCTCGCTGCCGGCGGCCGCGGAGAGCTCGGCGACCCAGGGAACGGACTCGTCGCGCCGGTTCCAGACGAGCGCGAGCGCGCCACCGGGCCGCAGCACGCGGGCGATCTCGGGGAGCGCCCGCGGATGGTCGAACCAGTGGAACGCCTGGGCGACCGCGACGACGTCGAGCGAGGCGTCCGCGAGCGGGATCGCCTCGCCGCTGCCGACCAGCGTCGGCACGTCCGGGACGGCCGCGCGGAGCTCGGCGAGCATCTCCGCGAGCGGGTCGACCGCGACGACCCGGTGGCCGAGCGCGACGAGCGCGCGGGTGAGCTTCCCCGTCCCGGCGCCCAGGTCGAGGACGTCCGCCCGCGCACTCCCCGCGAGCCAGCGGGCCGCGTCGGCGGGGTAGCCCGGCCGGGCGCGCTCGTAGCCACCGGCGGCCTCCGCGAACGAGGCGCCCCGCCGGCTGCGCTCGCCCCCATCCATCAGCGTCCCTGCCCGTCGTCCATGGGCGCGACGCTAGCGCGTCGAGGCGGCTGCACGTCGCGACGCCGCCGCCTGCCGGTTACGCTCCCGCCGTGCACGTCGCTGCGATCAGCGGGACGGTCGGCCCGAGCGCGCGGACGAACGCGCTGCTCGAGCTCGCGCTCGACGCGGCCCGCGTCCGCGGCGGAACGGCCGTCCTCCTCGACCTGCAGCGCGACGGCATCGACTGGTGCGACGGACGCGACCCCGCGACGTACGGGACGACGACCGTCGCGGCGATCGACGCGGTGCGGGCGGCGGACGCGATCGTCGTCGGGACGCCGGTCTACCGCGGGTCGTACTCCGGCCGGCTGAAGAACTTCTTCGACCTGATCCCGTCCGACCTGCTCGCCGGGAAGCCGGCGCTGCTCGTCGCGGCGGGCGCGTCGCTCGAGCACCGGCTCGCCATCGACACCGCCCTGCGGCCACTGCTCGCCCAGTTCGCCGCGCACGTCCTGCCGCAGTCGGTCTACTCGACCCCGGAGGACTTCGTCGACGGGCAGGCGACCGATGCCGTGCGCGAGCGGGTCGCCGCCGCGGCCGGCGCGCTGTGCGACCTCGCCGCGCGCCTCGGCGCCTGAGCCGCAGGCCGCCGCGGCCGCCGGTCGGGCCCCGCCGGACACGTCCCTTTCGGCCGCCCGAGGGGCCACCCCGCGCCTCCACCCGCTTTCGAGCGTAGCGGCGAACCCGTCACATGTGTGTCACGGGAGCGTGCCGGCTTCGTGTCGATCGCTCCACGGGGCGGGGCGAGGCCGAGCCGGGCGGCCGTCGCGCGCGGTGGGACGACCGCCGCGCCCGACGGGCCGACGGGGCCGCTCAGCGGGCGGGCCGGCGGCGCGGCTCGAGCGGCCCGCAAAGCGGGTGCAGCCCGAGCGTCTGCTGCAAGCCGTAGCGGAGCTGGAGCAGCTCGCCGCAGCCCGTCGCATGGAAGGACTCGAGCGAGACCACGAGCACCTCGATCGCCTCGGCGAAGTCGAGCTCGACGAGCGCCCCGTCCGCGTGCGCGTCGACGATCCGCCAGGCGGCGCGGATGGCCGGTTCGGGGCCCGCGAGGAGCTGCACGCCGAGGCCGACCGTCGCCTCCCGGGGGAGCTCGACGATGCCGCTGCCGGTGTCCACCCGTGCGCGCTGCATCGATGCGGGCGCGCTGCCCGGGGCCGCGCCGACCCGCACCTTAGGGCATCTCGCGCGGGCGTGCCGTCCGGGATGCCGCCTCGACGGGCTCGACCGCCTCGCGGTGGAGCTCGCGCAGCCAGCCCTCCAGGTCGTCCGCGACGGGCACGAGCACGAACTTGTCGACGCCCGCGGCGACGAAGTGCTCGAGCGCAGCCGCCGCGTCCCGTCCGCGCCGAAGGCGACGTGCTCGTCGAGCGCCAGGCTGGCCCGCTGCCCGTGGAGGACGTCGAGGGCGGCCGGGGAGAGCTCCTCCCGCCTCGGAGCCGCGAACAGCGTCACGCCGAAGTGGTCGTCCTCGATCTCGTTCCCGGCCGCGGCGGCGTGCTCGCGGATCGCCGCGACCATGCCGCCGACCTCGTCGGCCGAGACGAAGCTGCCCAGCCAGCCGTCGGCGATCCGACCGGCGCGGCGCAGCGCGGCCGGGCTGCGGCCGCCGAGCCAGATGTCGAGCCGCTCGCTCGCGGGCGTCGGCGTCAGCGTCACGTCGGTGAAGCGGTGGAAGCGTCCCTCGAAGCTCGTCGGCTCGCCCGGCCAGAGCGCCCGCACGATCGCGATCGCCTCCTCGGTGCGCGCGCCGCGCTCCTCGCGCGGGATCCCGAGCGCCTCGAGCTCGGCGGGGACGTCCGTGCCGAGGCCAACGCCCGGTAGCACGCGGCCGCCGGAGAGCGCGTCGAGCGTCGCGAGCTCCTTCGCCAGCAGCACCGGGTTGCGCGGCGGCGCGACCAGGACGCCCGTGCCGAGCTTGAGCCGCGCGGAGCGCGCCGCGACCGCGGCGAGCGCGACGAGCGGCGCCGGCGTGGCGAGCGTCGCCGTGTCGGAGAGCCAGAGCGAGTCGTAGCCGAGCTCGTCCATCGCCTCGACCGCGCGCCAGAAGCGGCCCGAGGCGAGGTCCGCGGCCTCGAACGGGCTCCAGCCGATGCCGATCCGGACGCTCACGCGACGCTCAGCCGCGGACGAGCCGGAAGCCGACCTCGTCGACGTAGCACCACGACCAGTCCTCGCCCGGCTCGACCGAGCGCATGATCGGATGGCCGGACGCGTGGAAGTGCGCCGTCGCGTGCCGGTTCGGGCTCGAGTCGCAGCAGCCCACCTGGCCGCAGACCTGGCACATCCGGAGGTGCACCCAGCGGTCGCCCAGCGCGAGGCACTCGGGGCACCCCGTCACCGGCGCCGGCGGCTCGAGCAGCTGCACCTGGTCGACGTGGGGGCACGACGCGGCCATGCCGTACCGTAGACGATCGCCGGGCGCCGCCCGGCGGGACGGGCTACGCGCCGTTCCGCGCGACCCAGAGGGCGGCCTGGGTGCGGTCGGTCACGCCGATCCGCCGGAACGCGCTCGTCAGGTGCGTCTTGACGGTCTTCTCGGCGATGCCGAGCCGCCGTGCGATCAGCTTGTTCGGGAGGCCGCCCGCGACGAGCTCGAGGATCTCCCGCTCGCGGTCCGTCAGCCCGGACGCGGCGCTGACCGACCGCGCCTCCACGAGCGCGGTCGCCGCCCGGGAGGCGAGCGGCGACTCGCCGCGCGCCGCGGCGCGGACGCCGGCGAGCAGCTCCTCGGGGTCGGCGTCCTTCAGCAGGTAGCCGATCGCGCCCGCGTCGAGCGCGGCGAGCACCCGCTCGCGCTCCGAGAACGCGGTCAGGATGACGATACGGACGTCGGGATGCGCCTGGACGACCTCGCGCGCCGCCGCGACGCCGTCGAGGCCGGGCATGTCGAGATCCATGAGGACGACGTCGGGCGACACCTGGGCCACCAGCGCCCGGGCGTCGGCGCCGTCCGATGCCGTCCCGACGACCTCGAGGTCGTCGACCGTCGAGAGCAGCTGCTCGAGGCCGTGGCGGACGAGGGCGTGGTCGTCGACGATCGCGACGCGGATCACGGGGCCGGCACCTCGAGCTCGATGACGGCGCCGCCGCCGGGCGCGGAGCGGATGCGCAGGATGCCGCCGAGGCCCTCCGCGAGGTCGCCGAGGAGCGCGAGGCCGACGTGGCCCTCGCGCCGGCGCTCCTCGACGATCGCCGGGTCGAAGCCGCGGCCGTCGTCCCGGACGACGAGCAGCGCCCCACCGGGACGCCCGTGCACGGCGACGACGACCGACCGGGCCGCCGCGTGCTCGGCGACGTTGAGCAGCGCCTCGCGCGTGGCGCGGAAGATCAGCGCGTCCAGGTCGGCCGGGAGGTCGAGCCCCTCCTCGAACTCGACCCGCGTCTCGAGACCGGCGGCGGCGAGCGGCTCGAGCAGCTCGACCAGGGCCGCGGCGAGCCCGCTGTCGCGCAGCCGGCGGCCGCCGAGGTCGAAGAGCAGGGTGCGCAGCTGACGCCCGGTCGAGCGGAGCTGCGCGCCCGCTCCTCCGAGGTCCTCGGCGGAGCGCCAGTCGCCGGCCGCGGCCGCCCGCGCCGAGGACGCCGCAAGGGTGAGGGACAGGCCGGCCAGGTCCTGCACGGGGCCGTCGTGCAGGTCGCGCGCGATCCGCAGGCGCTCGTGCTCGGACGCGTCGATCGCGGCTCGCGCGAACGCATCCCGCTCCGCGATCCGACGCCGCAGGCCGCTCGCCAGCCTCCAGGCGAGCGGCAGCTGCGCGAGTGCGAGCAGGCCGAGCGCGCCGACGAGCACGTACAGGAACGCCTGCCAGACCTCCCGCCCCTCGCGGCGCACGTCGTCGACGCGGTGGTAGGCCTCGAAGAGCAGCGGCTCGCCCGAGGGCGTGGTGACGCGCGCGTACACCTCGAGCAGCTGGCCTGCCGGCTGCTCGAAGCGGTTCTCCGGCGCGGAGAGGTCGCTCAGGCCCGCGACCGGGTGGCCGGTGCGGAGGACCTCGAGCTCGTCATCCGCCAGCGCGAAGGCCTCACCGACGAGGCGCGCGTCGTCCGAGTAGAGGATGCGCCCGTCGGGCGCCCAGACCTTGACGCGCGAGACCGTCGTGCCCACGAGGACGGGCCGGACGGCCCGGTCGAGGCTCGCGATCGCCGCAGGATCCCCCGCGAGCAACCCGTCCGTCAGCGCCGGCTCCACCGCAGTCCGGCCGAGCACGCTCGTCAGGTCGCGCGCCCCGGACATCGCGTGGTCGACGCCCACGCCCCGCAGGAGGAAGAACGCGCCGACTCCCACGACGAGGAACGCGACGAGCGCCGAGAGGGCGAAGATCGCCAGCGGGCGCGCCACCGACGGGCCGGGCAGCGCGACCGCGCGGGAGCCGCGCAGGGTCGTCCCCGCCGGCAGGGCCCGCAGGAACGCGACGGGACGCGCGAGCGCCGCGCCGATCCTGGCCGATCGGCCCGATCCGGGCCGCGGCGCACGCGCCGCGGGGGCGACTCCTTCGTGCTGGGCAGACACGCTCACCACCGCTCCTCCCTCGAGAGCTCTCACGGTGCTAGAGGGCCGAGCGCTCGATTTCTTGCGCGCGACTCGCACGGCGTCTCGCGGCCCGTGCGGCGACGGCACGCGCCGACGGCGACAATGCGCCCGTGCGCGTGCTCGTGGCGGAGGACGAGGCGAAGCTGGCGCGGCTGCTCGAGCGCGGCCTCTCCGAGGAGGGTCACGTCGTCGACGTCGTCGGCGACGGCCCGGCCGCGCTGGTCCGCGCCCGGACGGGCGACTACGACGCGATCGTCCTCGACGTGATGCTCCCGGGCCTCGACGGGATCGAGGTCTGCCGCGCCCTGCGCGCCGCCGACGTCCGCTCGCCCGTCCTGCTGCTGACCGCGCGCGACGCGATCGAGGATCGCGTGCGCGGGCTCGACGGCGGCGCCGACGACTACCTGACCAAGCCGTTCTCGTTCGCGGAGCTGCTGGCGCGGCTGCGCGCGCTCGGCCGCCGCGGTCCGGGGCTGCGGGCGACCGTGCTCGCGGTCGGCGACCTGCGCCTCGACCCCGCGACGCAGCAGGCCTGGCGCGGCGACGTCGAGATCGCGCTCTCGGCCAAGGAGGTCGCGCTGCTCGAGGCGTTCATGCGCCGCCCCGGCCAGGCGCTCGCGCTACGACCTGCTCGAGCGCGCCTGGGACGGCGACTTCGACACTCCGCTCGAACGTCGTCGACGTGTACGTGCGCTACCTGCGCGAGAAGATCGACCGGCCGTTCGGCGTCACGTCGATCGAGACCGTGCGCGGGATCGGCTACCGGCTCCGCAGCGACGGCGGCCGCTGACGTGCGTGCCGCGCTCGGGCTGCTCGGCCGCCTCCCCGTCCGCCTGCGGCTCGCGCTGGCGTTCGCGTCGGGCATGGCGCTCGTGCTCGCCGCGACGGCGCTGTTCGTCTACGTCCGGCTCGGCCGGGAGCTGACGCGCGAGCTCGACGAGGGGCTGCGCTCTCGGGTCGAGGACGTCCGCGTGCTCGTCGCGGAGTCGCCGCTCGGCGCCGCGCTCGCCGTCGAGGCCGGCTCGCCGCTCGTCTCCCCGACCGACGCCTTCGCGCAGGTGCTCGACCCGTCCGGGGCCGTCCGCGACGCGACGACCGGGATCGACGAGCCGCTGCTCGGCCCGCGCGACCTCGCGTCCGCCCTGGCCGGGCCCATCCTCGTCGGACGGGAGGGCGACGCGATCCCGACCGGGGCCGCGCGCCTGCTCGCGTCGCCCGTCGAGGTGGGCGGCGAGCCGTTCGCGGTCGTCGTCGGGGCGTCCCTCGAGCGGCGGCACGAGGCGCTCACCGAGCTCCGCAACGAGCTGATCGCGACGGGGCTCGCGGCGCTGCTCGCCACGTCGGTCGCGAGCTACCTGCTCGCCGCGTCCGCCCTGCGCCCGGTCGAGCGGATGCGACGGCGCGCGGCCGCGATCTCCGGCGCGAGCCCGGGCGAGCGGCTGCCCGTGCCCGAGGCGCGCGACGAGATCGCACGGCTCGGCGACACGCTGAACGCGATGCTCGCCCGCCTCGAGGACGCGCTCGCCCGGGAGCGCCGCGTGGTCTCCGACGCGAGCCACGAGCTGCGCACGCCGCTCGCGCTGCTCAAGGTCGAGCTCGAGCTGGCGCTCGCCCGGCCGCGCTCCCCCGCCGAGCTCGAGGCGGCGCTGCGCTCGGCCGCCGAGGAGACCGACCGCCTCGCCCGGCTCGCCGAGGACCTGCTCGTGCTCGCCCGCGCCGACCAGGGCCAGCTTCCCCTCCGCCCGACGCTGCTCGACGCGACCGCCCTGCTCGGCGCCGTCGCTGACCGCTTCGGCTCCGCGGCCGACGCGGCGGGCCGCGCGCTCGTCGTCGCGCCGGGCGAGCCGATCGGGCTCGAGGCGGACGACGCGCGGCTCGAGCAGGCCGTCGGCAACCTCGTCGACAACGCGCTCCGCCACGGCGCCGGCACGGTGTCGCTCTCCGCCCGACGCGTCGGCGACCGGGTCGAGCTGCACGTCGAGGACGAGGGCAGCGGCCTGCCGAAGGCGTTCCTGCCCCGCGCCTTCGAGCGCTTCAGCCGCGCCGACGAGGCGCGCAGCGCCGGCGGCTCCGGGCTCGGGCTCGCACTCGTCGCCGTCGTCGCCGCGGCCCACGGCGGCGTAGCCCACGTGCGCAACCGCCCTGCGGGCGGCGCGGACGCGTGGATCGAGCTGCCCGTGCGCTGAGCGCTCTCATCGTCCTCTGAAGAGGAGCCGCTTCGCTTGGGAGCGTGGACCTCGACGTGTTCCGCGCGCTCAACGGCTTCGCCGCCGCCCACGACGGCTTCGAGGACACCGTCCGCGTGTTCGTCCAGCTGGCGCTCGTGGTCTTCGGCGGGCTGGTCATCCTGCTCTTCGTGACCCAGCGGGGGCCCGAGCGAATCGAGACGCGCCGCAGCGCGCTCGCGGCCGGCGCGGGCGCGCTGCTCGCGCTCGCCCTGGCGCAGCCGATCGCGCACCTCGTCGACCGACCCCGCCCCTACGTCGCGCACCCGGACGTCGTGCACCTGTACCTCTCGCGCACGAGCGACCCGTCGTTCCCGAGCGACCACGCGACGGCGGCCTTCGCCATCGCGGTCGCGATCCTCCTGCGCAACCGTCGCGCGGGCCTCGTCGTGCTCGCCCTCGCGGCGATCCTCGCGGCCGGCCGCGTCCTGCTCGGGGTGCACTACCCGGCCGACGTCCTGGCGGGGGCCATGCTCGGCAGCCTCGTGTCGCTCGCGATCCACGCCTCGCCCGCTCGCCGGGCGCTCGATCGCGCGAGCGACATCCTCGGCCGCGTGTGGGACGACGGCACGCGCCGCGTCCGCACGCTCGTCCGCCCGTCGGGCTGACGCGCGGCCGGCCGCCTATCATCCGCCCATCCCCGGGGCGGCCGCCCCGGGCCGGGTCAGGGGAGGAGCCGGTGAAGCCAGCGTCGTTCCGCTACGCGGCCGTCGAGACCGTCGACGAGGCCGTCGCCCTGCTCGCCGAGCACGGCGACGAGGCCAAGGTGCTCGCGGGAGGCCAGAGCCTCGTGCCGCTGATGAACCTGCGCCTGGCCGAGCCGGGCCTGCTCGTGGACGTGAACCGGGTCGCCGGGCTCGACGGGATCGCGGCGAACGGCGTCGTCGAGCTGGGCGCGACCGCGCGCCAGGCCGACGTCGAGCGCTCGCCCGCGGTCGCGGCGGCCGCGCCGCTCGTCGTCCGCGGCCTGCAGCGCGTCGCGTACCCGACCGTCCGCGCGCGCGGCACGATCGGCGGCTCGATCGCCCACGCCGACCCGGCCGCCGAGCTGCCCGCGGTGCTGCTCGCGCTCGGCGGCGAGGTCGTCGCCCGCGGGCCCGGCGGCGAGCGGACGATCGCCGCGGACGACCTCTTCCGGGGCTACTTCACGACCGCGCTCGCGCCCGACGAGCTGCTCGTCCGGGTGCGCGTGCCCGCCGCCGCTCCCGGCCTGCGCGTCGGGCTCGACGAGGTCGCGCGCAAGCAGGGCGACTTCGCGCTCGCCGGCGCCGCGGTCGCCGTCGAGGTGGACGAGGCGGGCACGTGCCGCTCGGCCCGGGTCGCGGTCTTCGGCGTCGCCGACCGGCCGATCCGGCTCGCGGCGGCCGAGCAGGCGCTCGTCGGCCGGCCGCTCGCGGACGCGGCCGCGCGGGACGAGGCGGCAGCGGCGGCGCTCGCGCTCGACACGCGCGGCGACGGCCACGCCTCCGCGGAGTATCGACGCGAGGCCGCGGCCGCGATGGTGCGGCGGGCGCTCGCCCAGGCGACGGACGGAGGTGCGCGATGAGCGGGCGGATCCTCGACGGCGAGACGGTCGTCCGACTCGTCGTCAACGGCGAGGAGCGGCGGGCGATCGCCGAGCCGCGCCTGCTCCTCTCGGACTTCCTGCGCCACGAGCTGGGGCTGACCGGCACGCACGTCGGCTGCGAGCAGGGCGTCTGCGGCGCGTGCACCGTCCGCGTCGACGGGCGGCCGGTCCGGTCGTGCCTGCTCTTCGCCGTCCAGGCGGATGGCTGCCGGGTCGAGACGGTCGAGGGCCTCGCGCCGGGCGAGGAGCTGCACCCGCTGCAGCGCGCGTTCCAGCGCCACCATGCGCTCCAGTGCGGCTACTGCACCTCGGGCTTCCTGCTCGCCTCGCTCGACCTGCTCGAGCGCGAGCCCGACCCGGACGAGGCGACGATCCGCGCGCACCTCGCCGGGAACGTCTGCCGCTGCACGGGCTACCAGACCATCGTCGCCGCGGTCGTCGCCGCGGCGGCCGAGCTGCGCGGGGAGGCACGGGCATGACGACCGGGACGACCGAGCGCGCCGTGCGTCGGCCGCCGGATGGAGCGGGTCGAGCGACCCGCGGCTCCTGCGCGGCAAGGGCCAGTTCGTCGACGACGTCCAGCTGCCGGGGGGACGCTGCACGCGGCCTTCGTCCGCAGCCCGCACGGCCACGCGCGGGTCACCCGCGTCGACGTCGAGGCGGCCCGGGCGCTCCCGGGCGTCCACGCCGTCTACGTCGCCGCGGACGTCGAGAGCCTCGGGCCGGTCGTCGGCGCGCTCCCGCGCGACGACGTGCACGCGAACGCCCGGCCGATCCTGGCCGCCGACCGCGTCCGCTTCGCGGGCGAGCCGGTCGCGATGGTCGTCGCGACCTCGCGCTACGTCGCCGAGGACGCGGTCCGGCTCGTCGAGGTCGACTACGAGCCCCTCCCCGCCGTCGTCGACCCGGAGGCCGCGCTCGCGCCCGGCGCGCCGCAGCTCCACGACGACATCCCGGGGAACTCGTTCCTGCGCGCGAGCGAGGAGCACGGCGACGTCGAGGGCGCCTTCGCGCGTGCCGACCGGGTCGTGCGCAAGCGCTTCCACTACGGCCGCGTCCATGCGCTGCCGCTCGAGGGCCGCGCGATCCTCGCCTCCTGGGACGCCGGCGAGGAGGAGCTGACGCTCTGGCTCTCGAGCCAGGTGCCCGGGCTCGCACGCACGCTCATGTGCCATCCGCTCGGCCTGACCGAGAAGCAGCTGCGCGTGATCGCCCCGGACGTCGGCGGCGGCTTCGGGCTGAAGATCCAGGTCAATCCGGAGGAGCTGCTCGCCGCGCTCGCGTCGATCCGGCTCGGCCGGCCGGTCAAGTGGGTCGAGGACCGCTACGAGGCGCTCGCCGCGAGCTACCACGCGAAGGAGGTCGTCATGGACCTCGAGCTCGCGGTCATGGCCGACGGCACCTTCCTCGCGATGCGCGGGCGCTACGTCGGCGACACCGGCGCGTACGCCTCCTCCCCGTTCACCGGCCTCGTCGACCCGATGTGCGCCGCCGTCCTGCTGCCCGGGATCTACCGGCTCGAGGCGGTGCGCTGGGAGATCGACTGCGCCTTCACCAACAAGTGCCCGACGGCGGCCTACCGCGCGGTCGGCTGGTCGAGCGGCCAGGCCGCGCGCGAGGCGCTCGTCGACCAGGCGGCCCGGGAGCTCGGGATCGACCCCGTCGAGCTGCGGCTCCGCAACACGATCGGCGACGAGCCGCAGGTGTCGCCGACCGGCTGCGCGTACGACGGCGGCTCCTACGCCGCGTCGCAGCGGCTCGCGCTCGAGCTCGTCGGCTGGGACGGCTTCCGCGAGCGGCAGGCGGCCGTCCGCGCCGAGGGCCGCCTGCTCGGGCTCGGCGTCAGCCCGTTCGTCGAGCCGGGCGGCTGGGCGAGCGCGATGGCGAAGCGGATGGGCTTCCCGTTCGACTACCTCGACGCGTCCTCGGTCACGGTCGAGCCGGACGGCTCCGTGCTGGTCACGACGGGGCTGCACGCGCACGGCCAGGGCCACCGCACCGTCCTCGCGCAGGTCGTCGCCGACCGGCTCGGCGTCGCGTTCGAGAGCGTCAAGGTCGTCCAGGGCGACACGGACCGCACGGTCTACGGGACCGGCTCCTACGGCAGCCGAAGCGCCGTCGTCGGCTTCGGCTCGCTCGCGCGCGCCTGCGACGAGGTGGCGGACAAGCTGAAGCGGATCGCCGCGTACAACCTCGAGGTGGCGCCCGAGGACATCGAGCTCGTCGACGGCAAGGCGGTCGTCCGCGGCGCGCCCGACCGGTCGATCGAGATGCTGATGCTCGGGTACACCGCGTACTTCGGCGCCTTCGTCGGCGGCAAGCGCCCGCCGGACATCGACCCGTACCTGACCTCGACGCGCTCGTACGACCCGCCCGAGACGTACTCGAACGGCTGCTGCGCGGCGATCGTCGAGGTCGACCCCGAGACCGGCGTCGTGCGGATCGACCGGCTCGCCTTCGTCGACGACTGCGGCGTGATGCTGAACCCGACCCTCGTCGAGGGACAGCTCGCGGGCGCGAGCGCGCAGGGGATCGGCGCCGCGCTCTACGAGGAGCTCCCGTACGACGAGGACGGGAACTTCCTCGCCGGCACGCTGCTCGACTACCTCTACCCGACGACCCTCGAGATCCCGCCGATGGCGCTCGCCCACATCGAGACGCCCTCGACGGTCACCGAGGGCGGCGTCAAGGGGGCGGGCGAGGGCGGCAACGTGGCGGCGCCGTCGGCGATCGTGAACGCGGTGCAGGACGCGATCGCGCACCTGGGCGCCGAGGTGACGCGCACGCCGCTCACGCCCGACCGGGTGCGGGCGCTGCTGCGCGGCTGAGCGGCGGACGGGCGAGCCCGCGCGGGATCAGGGGGCGAAGCGCCGGAGCGCGAGCCGCTCGCCGAGGAGACGGCCGAACGTCAGCGCCGAGGTGAGCGGCATTCCGGCGCACGGGCCGTCGCCGCTCGTCGCCGCGGCGCCCAGCACCTCGCCCGCGGCGTAGAGGCCCGGGATCGGCTCGCCGTCGTCGCGCAGCACGCGCAGCTCCGCGTCGACCGCGAGCCCGGCCGGCGTCGCGAGCGTCACGGCGCAGGTGCGGATCGCGTAGACCGGCGACGTCGCGATCGGCGGCCACGGGTCGCGGCGCCCGAGCGGATCGTCCCCGGTGCGGACGGCCACGTTCCACGTCTCGATCGTGCGCACGAGCCCCTCCGGGTCGATCCCCGCGCGCCGCGCGAGCGTCGGGACGTCCGGCGCCGCCCACGCGTAGCGCCCGGTCGCGCTGCGCTCGATCAGGTCGCGGCGCGACCAGGCGGGGACGAGCGGCGCCCCCTGGAGGGCCGCCTCGTCGAAGACGAGCCACGCCGCCTGGTCCGGCTGCTCGAGCAGCGCGCGCAGGCGTCGCGCGGGGCTCGGGTCGTCCTCCGCGTGGAAGCGCTCGCCGCGCGCATTCACCTGGAGCTCGCGCGGCGGGCGCGCCTGCGGATCGAGCAGCGCGTGGCCGTCCCACCAGTCAGAGCGCCCCGAGAGCGGCTCCTGCTCGATCCCGCCCGCGACGGCGAGCGTGACGTCCGTGCCGCGGATCGCGGCGCCGACGCGGCGGGCGAGCACGATCCCGTCGCCGGTCGACGCCGGCCGGGCGGCCGAGACGAGGCGCGGCACGCCGGCCCAGCTCGGCGTGCAGCTCCCTGCGCGCGCCGTAGCCGCCGGTCGCGAGCACGATCGAGCGCGCGCGCAGCTCGCCGACCAGGCCGTCCGTCCGCTCGACCCGGACGCCGACGACCGCGCCGCCCTCGACGACCAGGTCGATCGCCCGCCGGCGCAGGAGCGGTTGGATCGCCCCCTCGTCGACGGCCGCCTGCCACAGGGGCGCCAGCGCGGCGAGCAGCGTGCGACCGCGCTCGACGGCGCGGTAGAGCCGTGGCGTCCCGTACGGCTCGTCCAGGTCGTCGCTCACCGGGCCGGGCTCCCGAAGCCGCGCCGAGCGAGTCGAGCCAGTCGAGGGTCGAGCCGCCCTCGCGGGCTGCCAGCCGGACGAGCGCTTGGTCGGCGAGACCGTGGCCGATCCGCAGCACGTCGGCCGTGCGTACGCGGCCCGGCGGTGTCGGCGATCCCCTGCGCGCGCTGGAGGCGCGTCCCGGCGGCCGCGAGCCGGCCGGCCGAGAGCGGGAGCGTGCCGCCCACCTCGCCGGTCTTCTCGACCACGGCGACGCGGGCGTCGCGCCGCCGCCGCGATCGCGCAGACGAGCCCGCGGTGCCCGCGCCCGCGATCACGACGTCGAAGCCCTGGCCGGCCATCGGCGGCATTCTCGACCGGGGGCGAGCCGTCGCAGTCGGGCGACGCGCAGGCATCGGCTGTGGGAGACTGCTGCCGTCCCGACGGGAGGAGGAGCGATGCAGGCGATCAGGATCCACGAGCACGGCGGCCCCGTCCTGCGGCTCGAGGAGCTCCCCGACCCGGACGCCCGGCGCCGGCGAGGTCGTCCTCCGGGTCGAACGCTTCCGCGCTGAACCACGTCGACGTCGACATCCGGGCAGGGCACGTCGCGCTTCCCGCTGCCGTTCCCCACCCCGGGGCTCGAGCCCGTCGGAACGGTCGAGGCGGTCGGCGCGGGCGTCGAGGGCTGGTCCGCCGGCCAGCGCGCGTACGTCTACCTCTACCGGACGTGCGGGAGCTGCCGCTGGTGCAGGGGCGGGACCGAGAACCTCTGCCCGCAGGCCGGCCTGGTCAGCCTCGCCTGCGACGGCGGCCACGCGACGCACCTCCGCTGCCCCGCGTCGATGCTCATCCCGGTGCCGGACGAGCTCGGCGACGCCCAGGCCGCTGCGACGCCGATCGCGTTCGCGACCGCCTGGCACATGCTCTTCACGATGGGCGGGCTGCGCGCGGGCGAGACGGTCCTGATCAACTCGGTCGCGAGCGGGATCGGCTCGGCGGCGCTCCAGCTGGCGACCCTCACGGGCGCCTTCACCATCGGGACGGCGAGCTCCCGGGAGAAGCTCGACCGCGCCGAGGCGCTGGGCCTCGAGCGCGCGATCGACTACACCCGCGAGTCGGTGCCCGACGCGGTCATGGAGGCGACCGGCGGCGCGGGCGCGGACCTGGTGTTCGAGCACGTCGGCGGCGACTCGTTCCAGCGGGGGCTCGACGCGCTCTCGCGCAACGGTCGGATGGTCGTCGCGGGCGGCCACGCCGGCGAGGTCGTCCCGTTCGACATCATCCCGTTCTTCCGCGGCCAGAAGCGCGTGCTCGGCTCGTCGGCGTTCACGAGCGACGAGGTGCGGACGGTGCTGGCGCTCGCGGCGCACGGTCGCGTGACGCCGCTCGTGCACGCGGCCCTACCGCTCGCCGAGGCGCGCGCCGCGACGGAGCTGCTCGAGGGCCGCGGCCACTTCGGCAAGGTCGTGCTGCTGCCCTGAGACCGCGGCCGGACGGCGCGACCGCGAGGAGGGCGGGCCGCGCCAGCCGTCCCGCCCGGACACGTCCGCGGCGGACACGTCCTCGAGGGACATGTCCCGCCGCCCCCGCACCCCCGCCCAGGGTGGGAGGGTCCCACCACCCAGTGTGACGGGCGCGCGTGTCACCCCGGAGCCGTTCGGCGGGCATCGTCACCGATCCGTGCGCGAATCGGCACGGTCCCGTGACGGGCCCGGGTCGTTCGGGCGCACGCCCCCGACAGGCGGGCTGCCTGGGACGGCCGGCGCGGTCGGGCCCTGCCCGGCCCGCCGAGCCCGGCAGGGCCGGGACGCTACGCGCCCGCGCCCGCGCCCGCGCCCGCGCCCGCGATGCGCGGTAGCGGCGGCCGCCAGCCGACCGCGCGCTCGACGGTTCGCGCGAGGCCGAGCAGTCGGCAATCCTCGAGGCGGCGACCGACGAGCATGACGCCGACCGGCAGCCCGGCCGCCTCCGCCAGCGGCAGCGAGACGGCGGGGTGCCCCGTCACGTCCGTCGGCGCCGTGTTCGCGGTCATCCCCCACCCGCGCAGCACGTGGTCGGCGAGCGGCGCGTCCGGGGCCAGCCGGTGCGGCAGCTGCGTGGACGTCGGCAGCACGAGCGCGTCGACGCCCGCGAGCGCGCGATCGTACGCCTCGCGCAGCGCAGGCCCGCGGTTGCGCGCCCGCGCCGCGAGCGCTCCGCCGGCGAGCGACCGCGCGTGGCGGGCGAGCAGGAGCAGCGCCACGGCGGTCGGCGGCAGCGTGGCCGGGCGCCGCCGGCCGCGCCCGACGGCTTCGGCGAGGCCCTCGTCGAGCCAGCCGGCCGCCGCCGTTCCCGTGTCGATCCCGTCGAGCGCCGCGCCGATGCCCTCGACCAGCTGTGCGAACATGAGCGCGGCGCCCTCGCGATGCTCCGGCAGCGCGACGGCCACGAGCTCGGCCCCCGCACCGCGCAGCCGCTCGAGCGCCTCCGCGTACGCGTCTGAGATCGACGCGTCCTCCCCGTCGGGCCGCTCGCGAGGCGCGCCCTCGACGACGACGCCGAGCCGCACGCCGCGCAGGTCGTCGGCGGCGCGCTCGACCGCGGCCACGTAGCCGCCGCCCGGGAGGTCGCACGGCTGGCGGGGATCGGACGGGTGCGGCCCCGCGATCGCCTCGAGCCCGCGCGCGACCAGCTCGACGCTCGCCGCGAGCGGCCCGACGTGATCGAGCGCCGGGTCGAGCCCGGCGATCCCGGTGTACGGCACGAGCCCGTACGACGGCTTGAGCCCGACGACGCCGCACCAGGACGCCGGCAGCCGGATCGAGCCGCCCTGGTCGGTGCCGAGCGTCAGGTCGACGCCGTCGTAGGCGAGCGCCGCCGCCGAGCCGCCGGACGAGCCCGACGCCGTGCGACCGCGGTCGTGCGGGTTGAGGACGGGGCCGAACGCGCTCGTCTCGCCGCCGCCCGAGAGCGCGAGGTCCTCGAGGTTGAGCTTCGCGACGATCGCCGCCCCGGCCGCGAGCAGCCGCTCGACGACGACCGCGTCGCGCGCGGGGACGTGGTCCCCGGGCAGCCGCGAGCCGCAGGTGAGCGGGACGCCCGCGACCGCGATGTTGTCCTTCAGGCCGACGCGCACGCCCGCCAGCGGCCCGTCTCCCGCGCCGGCCGCCTGGCACCAGCGGACGACCGCGTTCAGCGGGTCGTCCGCCTGCGTCGCGCGACGGCCCGGGTCGCGCCCGGACGGGGCCTGCTCACGGCTCGCCGCACCGAGCCGCTCGAGCGGCCGCGAGAGCGCCTCCGCGAGCCGCAGGTGCTCGTCGAGCTGCGCGTCCGTGAGCGCGATGCCCGCCCCGGCGGCGAGCGCCGCGAGCTCCTCGCGCGTCGGTCGCAGGAACAGCGGCTCGCTCAGCGCCGCACCTCGATCCCCTCCGCCTCGCGGTCGAAGAGCGTCCGGTACTCCCCCTGCGCGCGCTCGCGCACCTGGTACTTCGCGATCTTGTGCGTCGCCGTCTTCGGCAGCTCGTCGAGGAAGCCGACGTAGCGCGGGACCATGTAGTAGGCCATGTTCGCGGCGGCCAGCTCGATGACCGTGCGCGCGTCGAGCGACTCGTCGGCCCGCACCACGTAGACGCAGACGTCGTCCTCGCCGAGCTCCGAGGGCACCGGCACGGCCGCGACCTCGCGGATCCGCGGGTCCTTGCCGAGGATCGCCTCGATCTCGTGCGCGGAGATGTTCTCGCCGCGGCGGCGGATCGCGTCCTTCTTGCGGTCGACGAAGTGCAGGTGGCCGTCCTCGTCGAGGTAGGCGCGGTCGCCCGTGTGGAACCAGAGGTTGCGGAACGCGTCCGTCGTCGCCTCCGGCTTGCCGTAGTACTCGGTGAAGATCGTCCACGGGTCGTGCGGGCGGACGCAGATCTCGCCGGGGACGCCCGGCGGGCACTCGAGGTCGTCGTCGTCGAGGATCGCGAGGTCGAAGCCCGGGGCGAGCGTGCCCGAGGTCGTCGGCTTGTCCAGCCCCTCGCCCGGGCCGACGACGGTGACGGGGAACAGCTCCGTCATCGCGAAGTTGCACCACATGCCGACGCCCCAGCGCTCCTCGAGCCTCGCCCGCTCCTGCGGCAGCGGGACGATGAACATGAAGCGGAGCGGGTTGTCGCGCTCGTCGTCCGAGGGCTCCATCTTCTCGAGCACGGTCGCGACGGCCATGATCGCGTTCACCATCGTGCAGCGGTAGCGCTTCACGTCCGCCCAGAAGCGCGAGGCCGAGAAGCGCTCGACCAGCGCGATCGAGCCGCCGCACCACAGCGCCGTGAGCGTCGCGTACCAGAGCGCGTTCCCGTGGAAGAGCGGCAGGCAGACGAAGATGCGGTCGTCCGGGCCGAGCCCGAAGCGGTCGCGCATCCGGTAGCCGACCGTCTGCGGGTGCGCGTGCGGGCAGACGACGCCCTTCGACGGCCCGGTCGTCCCGGACGTGTACATGATCAGCCACGGGTCGCGGAAGCGGACGTCCGCCGCGGGCGCGCTGTCGTCGTCGGCCAGCAGCTCGTCCGGGTGCCAGAGCGGCAGCCCGGGAGCGGCGGCGGCGACGGTCTCACGGAGGCGCTCGTCCACCACGGCGGCGACCGAGTCCGAGTCGTCGAGGTAGTAGCGGAGCAGCTCGCCCTTCGCGTGCGTCGAGATCGGGACGCCGACGGCGCCGAGCTTGCCGAGCGCGAAGACGACCCAGAGGAAGGACGGGTGGTTGTGCATGACGATCGCGACGTGCGTCCCCTTGCCCACCCCGCGCGCGGCGAGGCCGTGCGCGATCCGGTTGGAGAGCCGCTCGGCGTCCGCGAAGGTGTACGTCTCGTCCTCCCAGAGGACGAACGGGTCGTCCGGCCGGTCGACCGCGGCGTCGCCGAGGATCCGGGCGATCGTCCGCTCGGCGACGGGGTAGTCGCGGAGCGGCGCGCTCACCGGCAGAGCTCCCGCGCGCGGTCCGCGATCGCGTCGGCCTGCGGCACGCGCAGCCGATCGAGCGCGACGGTGTGCGGCGCGACGACGCGTGGGCTGCCCAGACGGGCGACGGGCGCATCGAGCGCGTCGAAGCACGCCTCGCCGACCTCGGCGGCGATCTCGCCCCCCGGCCCGAACTCGCGCACGGCCTCCGTCACGACGAGGCAGCGGTGCGTCCGCTCGACCGAGGCGAAGACCGCCTCCCGGTCCCACGGCACGATCGTGCGCAGGTCGATCACCTCCACCTCGATCCCCTCCTCCGCGAGCGCCCCGGCCGCCGCGAGCGAGCGGCCGCGCATCGTTCCCCACGTCACCAGCGTCAGGTCGCGCCCGGGTCGGCAGACGTCCGCGACGCCGAGCTCGACGACGTCGTCGGGGCCGCCGACCGGCCCCGTCTCGCGCAGCAGCGCGAGGCTCTCCAGGAACAGCACCGGCCCGTCGGCGCGGATCGCCGCCTTCAGCAGGCCGTGCAGGTCGCGCGGCGTCGAGGGCCAGGCGACCGCGAGCCCCGGCACCTGCGCGTACCAGCCCTCGAGCGCCTGGCTGTGCTGCGCGCCGAGGCCCAGCTCCGTGCCGACCGCGGACTTGACGACGAGCGGGACGGACAGTCCGGGCGCGAACGCGGGCAGCTTCGCCGCCTGGTTGACGAGCTGGTCGGACGCGAGCCCGAGGAAGTCCACGAACAGGATCTCCGCGACCGGGCGCAGCCCGACGAGCGCCATCCCGACGGCGGCGCCGACGATCGCCTGCTCGGAGATCGGCGTGTCGCGCACGCGCCCGGGGCCGAAGCGGTCGAGCAGGCGCCGCGTCTCGCCGTAGGTGCCGCCGGCGCGCGCGACGTCCTCGCCGAGCACGACCACGCGCTCGTCGCGCTCCAGCTCCTCGTGCAGGGCGGCGTTGACGGCCTGCCAGCCCTTGAGCACGCGCGGCCCGGTCGCGTCCGCGCTCATCCGGGCACCGCCGGCAGGTCGAGCGAGCCGGGCCGCGGCCGGGCGAGGACGTCCGCGAAGACCTCGTTCAGCCGCCGCTCGACCCGCTGGCGCACCTCGAGCTCGCGGTCGATCGCGTGGCGGCGGAGCAGGCGCGGGATCGGGTCGCGCTCGGGCAGGCGCGCGGCGTCGGCGGCGTCCCGGTAGTGCTGCGGGTCGCCGACCCAGTGCCCGCCCGAGCGGTACGTGCGGCACTCGAGCACCGTCGGCCCCTCGCCGGCGCGAGCCCGGGCGAACGCGGCGCCCGCGGCCTCGAAGACGGCCTCGACGTCCGATCCGTCGACCAGCTCGCCCGGGATCCCGTAGCCGGCAGCGCGAGCGGCGACGGAGCCGCCTGTCGTCGCGGCCGTGTCCGTCGTCTCGGCGAAGCCGTTCGCCTCGCAGACGAGGACGAGCGGCGCGCGCCAGACCGCCGCGAGGTTCATCGCCTCGTGCACGGCGCCGGTGTTCGCCGCGCCGTCGCCGAAGAACGCGACGCCGACGCCCGGCGAGCCCTGCAGCTCGAGCCCGGCCGCGGCCCCGACCGCGAGCGGCAGCCCCGCGCCGACGATCCCGTTCGTGCCGAGCACGCCGCTCGCGGGGTCGACGACGTGCATGTGCCCGGCCAGACCGCCGGCCGTTCCGCCGACCCGGCCGAAGCACTCGGCGAGCAGCGCGGCGAGGTCGACGCCCCAGGCGATGCAGTGGTGCACGCCGCGGTGGGTCGAGAGCAGCACGTCCTCGGGCGCCCGGTGGAGCGCGACGCCGACCGCGACGGCCTCCTGCCCGATCGCGCTGTGCAGGACGGTGCCCTCGAGCTTCCCGTCGGCGACGGCGGCGCACGCGCGCTCGTCGAAGCGCCGGCAGAGGAGCAGCAGCTCGAGCGCGCGCGTGGCCTGGGCGGGGGTCACGCGCCCGCGAGCTCCACGATCGTGCGGGCGAAGCCCTCCTCCGCCGCCGCGCCGTCGGCGTACGGCCCGAACGGGTAGACGGTCGCCCGGTCGATGCCCCGTGTGCGAAGCGCCGCGAGCCGCGCCCGGCACTCCGGCCCCGAGCCGATCGCGAAGATCGCGTCGATCAGGGCGTCGGGCACGTGCTCGAGCACGTCGTCCACGGGGAGCACGATCGCGTCGCGACCGCCCGCGTCGGCCGCGAGCCGCTCCCACGCGCGCGCCATCGCGGCCGCCTCGTCCGGGAAGCCGCCGTCCGCGAACATCGCGTTGTAGAACGGCAGGCCGCCGTACCAGGCGAGCGTCCGGCGGGCAGCCTCGCGCGCGGGCCCCGGGTCGTTCGTCACGCAGGCCATCAGCGCGAAGCAGACGTCCACCTCGGCCGGGTCGCGCCCCACGCGCTCGGCGCCCTCGCGCACGAGCGCGGCCGTGCGGGCGACGTCGTCGAGGGGGATCAGCAGCAGCTGCGCGCCGTCGGCGAGCTCCCCGGCGAGGCGGAGCGCGGTCGGCCGCAGGGCGGCGAGGTGGATCGGCAGGCGCTCCGGCGCCCGGAAGGAGAGGCCGTACCCGCGCTCGTTGACGTGACCGGAGAGGATCCGCCGCACCGCGAGCAGGTAGTCGCGCACCCGGCCGATCCGCGGCTCGAAGTCGGGCAGCTCGTGCCAGCCGGTCGTGATCGCGCGGTGGCCGGCGCCGAGGCCGAGGACGAAGCGCCCGCCGGACGCGTCGGCCACCGTGGCGGCGCCCATGGCGGTCAGGGCCGGCGAGCGGTTCGCGATCGGCAGGATCCCGTTCCCGACCTGGATCCGCTCGGTCGCGGCGGCGACGGCGGCGCAGAGCGAGAAGCCCTCGACGCCGAACGCCTCCGGGAAGAGGACGAGGTCGTAGCCGGCCTCCTCGCAGAGCCGCGCGAGCCGAACGTGGCGCTCGACCGACAGGTCTGGCCAGCTCTGCATGATCACGGCGCCCGTCCTCACGGCGCGCACCCCGCCAGCGTCCTCGCGTACCCCGCCCATGCTGCCTCCGCTCCGTCGTAGACGCCGTAGGGAAAGACGATCGGCGTGTCGATCCCGAGCTCGCGGTACGACTCGACCTTCGCGCGGCACTCCTCGGCCGTCCCGAAGACGGCGACCGACTCGACCATCTCGTCCGTGACGAGCGAGGCCGTGCCGCAGTCGGAGAGGCCGAGCCAGCCGCGCATCTCCGGGTCGTCGCGCTTGATCGCCGCCCAGGCCTCGCGCAGCGCGTCGGCCTCCGCCTCGAAGCCCGCCTCGCGGAACATCGTGTTGTAGTGGGCGAGGTTCGAGTACCAGGCGATCTGGTTGCGGGCGACGTCGCGCGCCTGCTCGGGCCGGTCGGTCACCCAGGTCGGGATCATCAGCGTCCGGTCGAACGCCTCCGGGTCGCGGCCGGCCCGCTCGAGGCCCTCGGCGATCGCCGCCAGGCCGCGCTCGACGTACGCCCGCGGCGCGAAGTAGAGGAAGATCCCGTCGGCCACCTCGCCGGCCAGGCGCATCGTGCCGAGCCGGAGCGCGGCCAGGTAGATCGGCAGCCGGCGGCGGTGCGGCTCGAAGCCGAGCCGGTAGTCCGTGCACCGCAGCCGCTCGCCGTGGAAGTCCATCTGCTCGCGCGCGTGGATCCGGCGGACGATCTCGACGTACTCGCGCAGCCAGACGAGCTTCGGGTCGTACTCGAGCCCGTGCCAGCAGGTCGTCGTGCGGAGGTGCCCCATCCCCAGCCCGAGCACGAAGCGCCCGTCCGAGAGGTCGTCGATCGTCGCCGACGCCATCGCCGTGATCGCGGGCGTCCGCACGGGGACGGTGACGACCGCGGTGCCGACCTCGATCCGCGAGGTGGCGAGCGCGAACGCCGTCGTCAGGACGAGCGCGTCGCGCGACCACGCCTCGGGCATGTAGACGCCGTCGTAGCCGAGCTCCTCGATCCGCACGGCGAGGTCGACGAGGTGCTGCGTCGTCAGGTCCGGGTTGAGGACGGGGACGATCGCCCCGAGGCGTCCGCTCATCGCGGCGCCGCCCACTCCGCACCGAACTTCTCCTCGCGCAGCGCGCGCGTCGCGGCCTCGTCGACGCGGTAGTCGAGCGCCTCCGGGTCGACCGGGTCGACGACGATCCCATAGCGCTCCCGTGCGAAGTCGAGGCTGATCACCTCGTTGACGACGTCCTCCATCACCCTCGCGAGCGGCCGCCGCTCGGGCGGGCCGTAGCCGCCGCCGCCCGTCGAGAGGTACTCGATCGTGTCGCCCTGCTCGAGGAAGACGTTCGCGAAGAACATGCCGAGGTTGATCTCCTGCCCGTCCGTCGTCCGCCGGATCAGCCGCTGCGGCGCCGAGCCGAGGCCGCCGCGGAGGCCCCACGGCTGGAAGCGCTCGCGGTCGCCGATCGCCGAGAGCACCATCCCGTCGATGTCGCAGTGCAGGACGCGCCGGGAGCCGACGCCGCCCTGGTTCTCGCCCGCGCCCTGCGAGTCGACGTTGAACGAGTACGCCGACCAGGAGACGGGCGCCCAGCGCTCGCGGATCTCGACGGCGACGTTCATGGTCGAGCCCGAGAAGAACGACATCATGCCGTTCAGGCCGTCCTTCGTCGCCCGGGCGCCGATGCCGCCCTCGCTCCAGACGTAGGCGACGAACTCCTCCCCCGTGGCCGGGTCGCGCCCGCCGAAGGAGATGTTGATGATGTTGTAGTGGCCGGCGATCGTCCGCTCGGGGGCCGCGAGCGACCAGGCGCCGAAGAGGCAGCCGATCACGCGCTCGAACGCCGTCGCGGCCATGCCGCCGACCGGCGACGGCGGCTGGCAGTTCACGATCGTCCCGGGCGGCGCGACGATCTCCATCGAGCGCAGCAGGCCCTCGTTCATGACGATGTGCGGGAAGAGCGCCTTCGTCGAGACGAACAGGCACGAGACGAGGCCCGGGTACGTGCAGTTGATCGCCGAGGCGACCGCGGGCGCCGAGCCGGTCAGGTCGTACGTGATCCGGTCGCCCTCGATCCTCATCGCGAGCTTCACGTGCTGCGGCTCGCCGGTGCGCAGGTCCTGGTCGACCCAGTCCTCCCACTCGTAGACGCCGTCGGGCACCTTCGCGATCTCGGCGCGGAACAGCCGCTCCGAGTAGTCCATCGCCTCCTCCATCGCGGCGTGGACGGTGTCGAGCCCGTAGCGCGCGATCAGCTCGAGCAAGCGCCGCTCGCCCGCGCGGCAGGCCGCGATCTGGGCGTTCAGGTCGCCGCGGCGCTCGTCCGAGACCCGCGTGTTCGCGAGGATCATCTCGAGCATGTCGCGGTCGATCTCGCCGTCGCGGTAGATCAGCACGGGCGGGATCCGCAGGCCCTCGGCGAAGATCTCCGTCGCCTCGATGTTGAACGAGCCGGGCACGGGGCCGCCCATGTCCGACCAGTGCCCCGTCGTCGCGACGTACGCGACGATCCGCTCGCCGTGGAAGATCGGCATCACGAGGCGGACGTCCTGGAGGTGCGTGCCGCCGAGGTACGGGTCGTTCATCACGTAGACGTCGCCGGGGCGCATCCGCTCGACGCCGACCCGCTCGATCGTGGAGCGGACGGTGAACGGCGTCGTCCCCGCGTGCGAGGGCAGGTCGTTGTCGCCCTGGCCGACGAGGCGCCCCTCGCCGTCGTAGAGCGTGGCGGAGAAGTCGCGCCCCTCCGAGATGATCAGCGAGTAGGCCGACAGCTCGACGGCGAGCGCCATCTCGTTGCAGACCTGGACGAACGCGTTCCGGAGCACCTCGAACGTGACCGGGTCGAGCCTCGAGCCCTCCATCTCAGCCACCCACCCCCACCTCGATCAGGATGTCGCCGGTCTCGACGACGCGCGCCTCGGCGCCCGGCGGCAGCACCGTCGTCGTGTCCTTCTGCGTGATCAGCGCCGGCCCGTCGAGAGACGCGCCGACCGCGAGCGACGAGCGCGGCACGACGACCGTCTCGACGAAGCCGTGCCCGGTGAAGTAGACGGGCCGGTGCGCCCAGGTCTCGGCGACGAACGGGTCCGGCGCCGGGGGCGCGAACGGCGTCTCGCGCAGCCGCTCGCCGAGCACCTTCAGGTTCACGAACGTGACCGGGTCGCTCGGCTCGCTGTGCCCGTGCAGCCGCCCGTGCTCGCGGTGGAAGTCGGCGACCGCCCGCTCGAGCGCGGCGGCGTCGAACGGCCCCGCGGCGAGCTCGATCGGCAGCTCGTGCATCTGCTTCGAGTAGAGCATCTCGGCGATGCGGCGGAACCGGACGCGCTCGCGCGGCGTGCCGTCGCGCGCGTACTGCTCGAGCACGGTCGCCTCGAGCTCCTGCAGCACCGCCTCGACGCCGTCGACGTCGCCGGGCCCGACCTCGCGCAGCACCGTCCGCATCGCGTCGTAGACGACGTCGGCCTGCATCAGCCCGTAGGCCGAGAACACGCCGGGGAAGCGCGGCACGACGACGCGCGGGACGCTCAGCTCGCGCGCGATGTCGACCGCGTACATCGGTCCGCCGCCGCCGAAGCCGCAGAGGACGAAGTCGCGCGGGTCGTAGCCGCGCTCGATCGTGACGAGGCGGACGGCGCGCATCATCGTGTCGGTCAGGATGCGCAGGATCCCGGCGGCCGCGTCGACGACCGAGAGGCCGAGCGGCTCGGCGACGTCGAGGCGGATCGCCCGCTCGGCCAGCTCGACGTCGATCCCGAGCTCGCCGCCGACCAGCTCCGTCCCGAGCCGGCCGAGGACGAGCTGCGCGTCCGTCGACGTCGGGTGCACGCCGCCGCGGCCGTAGCAGGCCGGCCCGGGGCTCGCGCCGGCGCTCTCGGGCCCGACGCGGAGCGCGCCGCCCTCGTCGATCCGGGCGATCGAGCCGCCGCCGGCGCCGATCGAGATGATGTCGAGGCTCGGGAGGACGACCGGCAGCCCCCACTCGGGCACGTTGCGGTCGGACAGCGTCGAGCGGCCCTGCCAGACGAGCGCGACGTCCGCGCTCGTGCCGCCGATGTCGAGGCCGATCACGTTCGGCGCGTCGAGCTGGCGCGAGAGCCCCTCGAGCGCGACCGCGCCGGCGGACGGCCCGGAGCGGATCAGCTTGGCCGGGATCTCGGCCGCTCCGTGCATCGAGGCGAGGCCGCCGTTCGACTGCATCACGAGCGGCTCGCTCGCGTAGCCGCGCTGCTCGAGCTCCGCCCGCAGCCCGCGGAACCAGCGCCGCATGACCGGCGCGAGGTACGCGTTCGCGACGACGGTGGTCGAGCGCTCGAACTCGCGGTACATCGGCAGGATCTCGCACGAGATCGCGATCTCGAGCTCCGGCAGCCGCTCGCGCAGCAGGTCGCGCAGCCGGCGCTCGTGGCGGCCGTCGACGTAGCTGTGCAGGAAGACGATCGCGACGGCCTCGATCCCGCGCTTCTGGACGATCCGCACCAGCCGGTCGACCTCGTCCTCCGCGAGCGGCGTCACGATCTCCCCGCGCCACGAGATCCGCTCGGTGATCTCGAGCCGGTCGCAGCGGGGCACGAGCGGCGTCGGCGGGTCCCACTGCAGGTCGTAGAGGTCGCCCTTGTTCGTCCGGCGCAGCTCGAGCACGTCGCGGAAGCCGCGCGTCGTGACGAGCGCGGTGCGCGCGCCCTTGCGCTCGATCAACGCGTTGGTGCCGGTCGTCGTGCCGATCGCGAGCAGGTCGAGCGCGCTCGGGAGCGACGCCGAGGCCGTCGATCGCGTCGGCGAGGACGCTCGTGTCGAGGCTCGACGGCACCTTGCCGATGCGGATCGAGCCGTCGTCCTCCAGGCAGACGAGGTCGATGAACGTGCCGCCGACGTCGATCCCCACGCTTGGCACCCGCACCTCCTCGACGCGAACCAGGGACCGCGCGATCCTCGCATGCCGGTCGACGCGCAGCCATGGTCGATCCGCACAGGACGGCGAGGCGCGACTGGAGCGATCGCCCAGCCGACGCTAGCATCGCGCGGTGGACTCGTACCTCGACCTCGTGCTCGGGAACGCGCCCGCCGAGGCGTTCCAGGAGCCGCTCGACCGCGCGCGCCGCGAGGGGGCGAGCGGCGACGAGCTCGCGCGGCTCGACCACGAGCTGCGCCTGGCGCTCCGGCTGCGCTCGACGCTCGAGGGGCTGCGCCAGCGCGAGCAGGAGCTCGCCGCGCTGCTCCGGTCGGCGAGCGACCTCGCCGGCCAGCGCGACCTCGACGCGCTGCTGCGGGCGATCGTGACGCGGGCGCGCCAGCTGCTCTCCGCCGACCTCTCGTGGATCGCGATGATCGACCGGGAGGCCGACGAGGTCGCGGTGCGCGTCTCCGACGGCCACCTGACGGCGGCGTTCGAGTCCTCGCGCGTGTCGCTCGGGATCGGGCTCGCGAGCCTGGTGATCCAGCGCGGCCGGCCGTTCTGGGCGCGCAGCGTGCTGGACGAGGGCGTCGTCGCCCCGTCGCTCAACCCGGTGATCCACGACGAGGGCGTCGTCGGCATCGCGGGCGTGCCGCTGCTCGTGGGCGGCACGATCGCAGGCGTCCTCTACACCGGCGATCGCCGCGAGCGGACGTTCACGCAGCGGGAGATCGCGCTGCTCGTCTCGCTCGCCGCCCATGCGGGCGCCGCGCTCGAGAACGCCCGGCTGCTCGACGAGTCGCGCGCCGCGCTCGCCTCGCTGCACGAGGCGCACGCGAGCCTCGCCGAGCGGACGGCGGAGCTCGAGCGCTCGGCGGCGCTCGACGCGCGGCTGCTCGACCTCGCGCTGCGCGGCGACGGCGAGCCCGGCGGCACGCTCGCGGCGGTCGCGCGCGCGACAGCGGCCGCGGTCGGGGGCAGCATCCTGATCGCCGACCGGGACGGCCGCGAGCTCGCCGCCGCCGGGGGCGAGGGCGGACGCGCTGCGCGCCGCCCTGCTGGCTGCGCCTTCTGCGGGAGCGGTCGACGGAGCGTCGTCGTCGTCCCGGTCGGCGGCGGCGACGAGCGGGCCGGCTCCGTCCTGCACGCACCGCTCGCCGGCGATGCGCCCGCCGGGTCGGCGCTCGAGCGCTGCGCGCTCGTGACCGCGCTCGTCCGGGCCGGCGAGCGGACGAGCGCGATGGCCGAGCGGGAGCTGCGGGCCGAGCTGGTCGCCGACCTCGCCCGCGCGACGACCGAGTCGGCCCCGGGGCTGGCGAGGCGGCCCGCCTGCTCGGCGTCGACCTCGACCGACCGCATGCGGCCGTCGCCGCCGTGCTCGCCGGCGCCGCCGAGCGCTCGCCTGGCGCGCCTGCTCGGCGCGGAGCTCGCCGGGCTCGCCTGCGAGCGCGACGGGCTGCTCGTCGCCCTCGTCCCGACGCCCTGGCCGCCTCCGCGGGCGAGCGGGTCGCGGCGCAGCTCCGCTGCTCGACCGGCGCCGCGGCCACGGTCGGCGCGGCCGGGCCGGCGGACGGGCCGCTCGGGCTCGCTCGGGCGCTCGCCGAGGCGTGCGCGACCGCGCGTGCACTCGTCGCGCTCGGCCGCGAGGGCGCCACCGCGACGGCGGCGCAGCTCGGGGTCTACGGGCTGCTGCTCGCCGACGGCGGCCGGGCGCGGGCTGACGCGCTCGTGGCGGAGGCGCTCGGCCCGCTGCTCCGCCACGACGAGCGGACGCGCGGCCAGCTGGTCGCGACCCTCGACGCCTACTTCGCGAGCGGCGGGAGCGTCGCCGCGGCGGCGCGCCGGCTCCCCGTCCACGTGAACACGATGCACCTGCGCCTCGCGCGGATCGGCGAGCTGCTCGGGGCGGACTGGCGCGAGCGGGATCGCGCCGTCGAGCTGAACCTCGCGCTGCGCCTGCACCGGCTGGCGGCGGAGCTCGGCCCGTGAGCCCGGCGCCGACGCGCCTGCGGGAGCGGCTCGCGGCCCAGCTGCTCGCGGGCGATCGCGCCCCGGACGCGCTCACGGCGACGCGGCGGCTCCTGGCCGTCCAGGCCCAGGACCCGCGGGGCGCCCGGCTCGCGCTGCGTGCGCGCACCGTCGACCTGACCGCCTCGGCCGTCGACCGGGCGCTGACCGAGGAGCGCTCGCTCGTCGTCTCGTGGCTGAACCGCGGGACGCTCCACCTGGTCGAGCGGGACGACCTCCCCTGGCTGCACGCGCTCACGACGCCGCAGCTCGAGACGGGGAACGCGCGGCGGCTCGCCCAGGAGGGCGTGCCGCCGGCCGCCGCCGAGCGGGGCGTGCGGGCGATCGCGAGCGCGCTCGCGGCGGAGGGGCCACTCACCCGCGACGCGCTCCGCGAGCGCGTCCGCGCCTCGGGCGTCCCGGTGGCGGGCCAGGCGCTCGTCCACCTGCTCCTGCGCGCGACGATCGAGGGGCTGGTCGTGCGGGGCCCGGTCGACGGGCGGGAGCAGCGGTTCGCGCTCGCCCGCGACTGGCTCGGGCCGCAACCCGCCGTCGACCGGGAGCGCGCGCTCGCCGAGCTCGCCGGCCGCTACCTCGCCGGCCACGGCCCAGCGGACGAGCGCGACCTCGCCCGCTGGGCCGGGATCCCGCTGCGCGACGCCCGCGCCGGCCTCGCGGCGATCGCGCCCCGGCTGCTCGAGCGGCCGGACGGCCTCGTCGACCTCGCCGGCCGTGCGCCCACGCCGCCGCTCCCGGGGCCGCGGCTGCTGGGAGCGTTCGAGCCGCTGCTCCTCGGCTGGACATCGCGCGCGGACGTCGTCGGCGCGCACGGCTCGCTCGTCACCGCCAACGGCGTCTTCCGGCCGTTCGCGCTCGTCGCCGGCCAGGCGCGCGCGACGTGGCGGCTCGCGGGCGGACGCGTCGCCCTCGCCGGGCTCGAGCCGCTGTCCGTCCGCACGACCGTCGCGCTCGAGCGCGACGCCGCGGACGTCGTGCGCTTCCTCGCCGGCTGACCGCCCTAGTGAGTCGGGCCGGGGCTCGGCGGCTGGCCCGCCGTCCGCCGGTCGAGCTGCCCCGGCTCCGGGGGGACGGGGATCGCGTCGACCTCCGCCGGTCGCGCGGGCCCGCCCCCCGGCGGCTGGCTCGGGCCGAACAGGCCGATCGTCACGAACGAGCCGATCGTGACCGCCAGCAGCGCGGCGGCCAGCACGAGCCAGCCCCGCACCCGATGCCGTGGCAGCAGCATGTCCTCCCCTTCCCCCATGCTCGTGTTCCCCCCGTGGGCGTGGGAGTCCGCCCCGGAGCGCCGCGATGCCAACGGTAGCGATCCCATGGCGTGGAACGTGTCACGCCCCGGTGAACGCCCGGTGAACGAACGCTGACTCCCTCCCGTGGCGAGCGCGCTCCGAGCGCGGCCAGCGCGCCGCTCCCGTGCTGCAGTAGGCTCGCCGGACGAGAGCGCCGACCCTGGAGGTACGCCATGCCGCCGCTGCCCGAGCCGGGAGCGCCTTCCGCCGAGTCGGTGGTCCGCGCCCGCTTCGCCGCCCGCGCCCGCGAGGAGGTCCTCGCCCTGGTCGACGAGGCGCTCGTGGCCGAGCACGCCGCGAACCCGTTCGGGCGCCACTCGGACGCGCTCGACCGCGTCCTCGTCCAGCTGCGGGCGCGCGCGATCGCGGGCAAGGAGGTGATCCTCCAGGACGCGGGCGGGGGCTACCGGCTCGGCCGCCTCGGCGCGCGGCGCGGAGACGCGCCGACCCCGATCGACGGCCCGAGCTACGCCACGGTGCCGGAGGCCGAGCACGCGGTCTTCCTGCTCCGCCTCGAGGAGCTCTCCCGATGACGCTGCTGCTCGCGTACGCCGACCGGCTGAGCGCCGCGCCCGGCGAGGTCGTCCAGGTGCACGTCTCCTGCGAGGGCGCGGACGCCTTCCGGGCCGACCTCGTCCGGCTCGTCCACGGCGACCCGAGCCCCGCGGGGCCGGGGTTCAAGGAGCAGGAGATCGACGCCTGGCCCGGGCGCGAGCTGCCGGGCCGCGTGCAGCCGATCCACATCGGCTCGCGCGTCGTCGTCGACGACGCCGCGGGCGTGCTCGCCCTGCGCGGCTCGCTGACCCTCGCGACCTTCGCCTGGCCGACCTACCCCGGCCGGGGGAGCAGGCCCTGCTGGGCCGCTGGCGCGGCGAGGCCGGGTACCTGCTCGCGCTCGACGCCAGCGGGCACCTCGTCCTGCGCGTCGGCGACGGACGGACGGTCGCCGAGGCGCGCAGCGACGCGCCGCTCGAGGAGCGGGTCTGGTACGCGGTCGCGGGCGTCCTCGACGCGGCCGCGGGGATCGCGCGCGTGCGCGCCGTCCCGGTCGTCACCCCCTGGAGCTCGCGCGTCGGCCCGACCGGCGCGCCGGCGGGGACGCGCGGCGAGGCGCCCGTCGCGATCGCGCCCGCGAGCAGGGACGCGGCGTTCCTGCTCGCCGCCCGCCTCGACGCCGCCGGCGCGCCCGTCGACGCCTACGACGGCAAGCTCGACCGCCCGCGCGTCTTCGCGGCCGCGCTCGACGACGACGCCCTGGACGCGCTCGCGCGGCTCGACCAGCCGCCGATCGAGCCGGTCGCGGCCTGGGACCTGGCCGAGGGGATCGGCCCGGCGGGCGTTCCGACCGACCGCGTCGCCGACGCCGGCCCGAACGGGCTCCACGGCCGCTGCGTCAACCTGCCCACGCGCGGCGTCACCGGGGTCAACTGGTCGGCCCGCGAGCACTGCTACCGGCACGCGCCGGAGGAGTACGCGGCGATCCACTTCCACGCCGACGACCTCGAGGACGCCGGCTGGGAGCCCGACCTCGCCCTGACCGTCCCCGACGGCCTGCCGAGCGGCGTCTACGCCGTCCGCCTGCGGGCCGGGGACGCCGAGGACCACGTCCCCTTCGCGGTGCTGCCGCCGCGCGGCACGGCGACCGCGCGGGCGCTCGTCCTGCTGCCGACCGCGTCGTACATGGCGTACGGGAACGACCACCAGGGCACCGACCTGGGGCTCGCCGAGCTCGTGCTCGGCCACACCCCGGTGCTCTCGCCGAGCGACATCGTGCTCGCGACCCGGCGCGACCTCGGCGGCTCGCTCTACGACTCGCACCAGGACGGCAGCGGCAACTGCTACTCGTCGCGGCTGCGACCCCTCCTGACGATGCGGCCGCGCTACCTCTCGCCGATCGCGAACGGGCCCTGGGGCTTCGTCGCCGAGCTCTACCTCGTCGACTGGCTCGTCGCGCAGGGCATGCCGTTCGACGTGGCGACGGACGAGGACCTCCACGCGGAGGGCGTCGACCTGCTCTCGCGCTACCGGGTCGTGGTCACGGGCGCGCATCCCGAGTACACGAGCCATCGGATGCTCGACGCCCTCGAGGAGTACGCGTGCTCGGGTGGGCGGCTGATGTACCTCGGCGGCAACGGCTTCTACTGGGTGACCGAGTTCCACCCGGAGAAGCCGCACGTGATCGAGGTGCGGCGGGGCATCGCGGGCATCCGCGCCTGGGAGGGCCAGCCCGGCGAGCACCACCTCGCGTCGACGGGCGGGCTCGGCGGCCTCTGGCGGCACCACGGCCGGGCCCCGCAGAAGCTCGTCGGCGTCGGCTTCGCCGCCGAGGGCCTCGACGAGTCGTCGCACTTCCGCCGGACGCCCGACGCGGACGACCCGCGCGGCGCCTGGGTCTTCGAGGGGGTCGACGGCGAGACCTTCGGCGCCCACGGCCTGTGGGGCGGCGGCGCGGCCGGGCTCGAGCTCGACCGCTACGACCTGGCGCTCGGCACGCCGCCGCACGCGCTCCTGCTCGCGGCCTCCGAGGGCCACACGGACATGTACCTCCGGGTCGTCGAGGAGGTGCCGGTGACGCGGCCCGGGCTCGGCGGCACGCAGGACCCGGACGTGCGCGCCGACCTCGTCCTGTTCGGGACGCCCGGCGACGGCGCCGTCTTCTCGGCGCCGTCGATCGCCTGGAGCGCGAGCCTCTCGACGAACGGCTACGACAACGACGTCTCGCGGATCACCCGGAACGTGCTCGACCGCTTCCTCGCGGAGGGGCCGCTCCCGGGCTGAGCCGCGCTACCCGCCCGTGGCGCGCGCCGCGCGCAGCTCGGCCGTCGCGGCCTCGTCGACGTGCCAGTCGTCGTAGCAGGGGCCGTCCGCGACCACGAAGACCCCGTACTCGCGCGCCGCCGCCTCGAGGCTGACGTAGCCGTCGCGGACGTCCTCGAGCACGAGCGCGGGCTCGCGCTCGAACGGGTCGCCGAAGCCGCCGCCGCCGCCCGACCAGTAGTCCCAGAAGTCGTTGCGCTTGACCTCGTGGCCGGTCGTCATCACGCCGATGTCGACCTCGTCGTCCTGGCCTGGGTTCACGACGAACCCCTGGTTGCGCCCCTCCTTGCCGCCGAAGAGGCCCCAGGCGGGGAAGCGCTCGCGGTCGCCGAACGAGGAGAGGACGGCGCCGTCGGCGTACAGCAGCCGGACGCGGCGGACGTCGCCGAGGCCGCCGCGCTGGCGGCCGGGCCCGCCGGAATCCGTGGTCAGCTCCATCTGCTCCCAGAGGATCGGGTAGAGCTGCTCGTACAGCTCGACCGACTGGTTCATCGAGCCGGACGCGAACAGCGTCATGAAGACGCCGTTGTCGGAGTGCATGCGCGCGCCGTAGCCGCCCTCGGTCCAGACGTAGAGGATGTACTGGTCGAAGAGCGCGTCCTCGCGCGGGTCGTCGCCGTACTGGACGTAGTTCGTCTCGGTCGCCGGGCAGGCCATCACCCGCTCGGGGACGATCTGGGCGAAGCAGCCGAAGACGAGGTCGACGACCTTCTGGAAGGCCGAGCCGGACAGGCCCGAGACGGGCGCCGGCCAGCGCGAGTGGAAGATGCTCCCCTCGGTCGTCCTGATCTCGATCGCCCGGTTGATCCCGGCGCAGAGCTCGAGGTCGGGCCAGATGCACTTGATCGCGTTGATCACGCCGCTCGTCGTGACGGGGAGCGTCCCGTTCACGGCGCCCCTCGCGGCCGCCGTCGTCTCGGTGAAGTCGAAGGTCAGCCGGTCGCCCTCGACGACGAGCGTCAGGTGGCAGGGGATCGGGTCGTCGCTCTTCGAGCCGGGATCGCGGTCGATGTGGTCGGTGAGCGAGTAGGAGCCGTCCGGCAGGCTCCGCGCGAGCGCGCGCAGGCTCGTCTCGTTCGACGTGATGTGCTCCTCGAACATGCCGAGGATCGTGTCGCCGCCGTACTTGTGGATCAGCTGCTCGAAGCGCCGCTCGCCGAGCTCGAGCGAGGCGACGAGCGCGAGCAGGTCGGCGCGGTTCAGCTCGGGCAGCCGGCAGTTGCGGACGAAGATCTCGAGGATCCGCTCGTCGCGGACGCCCTCCCGCACGAACTTCACCGGCGGCATGAGCAGGCCCTCGGCGAGGCAGTCGAACGCGTTCGCGACGAAGCTGCCGGGGAGCGCGCCGCCGACGTCCGTGAAGTGGCCGAGGTTGATCAGGAACGCGAGCAGCCGGTCGCCGTCGAAGATCGGCTTGACCATCCGGATGTCGGGCAGGTGGGTCCCGGCCCGGTGCGGGTCGTTCGTCGCGAAGACGTCGCCGGGGCGGATGTCGTCGCCGAAGTCCTCGAGGATCGCCTGGACGGTGAAGGGCATCGTGCCGACGTGGCCCGGCAGGACGTACGCGCCCTGCATCACCAGCTCGCCCGTCGCCGTCGTCACCGCGCCCGAGAAGTCGCGGCCCTGGGTGATCACGGGCGACATCGCGCAGCGCGACAGCATGATCCCCATCTCGTCGACGATCGACGCGAACGCGTTGCGCAGCACGTCGACGGTGAAGCGGTCGACCGCCATCACGCCACCCCCGTCCTGATCCGGATGTTCCCCCGCTCGTCGATCGTCGCCGTCATGCCCGGCTCGATCGTCGTCGTCGCATCGAACTGCTCGACGATCGCCGGGCCCTCGATCACGTCGCCCGGGACCAGGCCGTCCCGCGAGACGACGGTCGCCGTGAGCGCCCTCCCCTCGTCCGGGAAGAAGACCTCGCGCGTCGTCCGCTCGGCGGCCTCGCCCGTCCGCGCGGGGCGCACCTGCGCGGTCTCGATCACGCCGATGCCCTCGACCCGGACCGACTCGATCTCGACCGGGTAGCTCTCGACCGCGTAGTTGAACCGCTCTGCGTGGATCGCGTGGAACCGCTCCACGGCTGCGTCGAGCCACTCCCGGTCGATCCCGCCCGAGACGTCGACGGCGATCGCGATCGCCTGCGGCTCGATCCCGCCCGCGTACTTCATGTTCAGGAAGTGCTCGATGCGGAGCTCGGCGGCGCCGACGCCCTCGCGCTCGAGCCGCGCCCGCACCTCCTCGCGGCCGCGCGCGAGCGCCTCCTCGACCCGCGCCGGCTCGACGAGCGGCACCGGCACGCCGAACGACTCGATGTGGTCGTGGCGCAGGTCGGCGAAGAGCAGGCCGAGCGCCGACGTGACGCCCGGGTGCTGCGGCACGATCACCTCGGGGATGTGCATGGCGCGCGCGATCGCGGCCGCGTGCAGCGGGCCAGCGCCGCCGAAGGGGACGAGCGCGAGGTCGCGCGGGTCGTGCCCCTGCTCGAGCGTCATGCGGCGGACGCCCTGCTCCATGATCGAGTTCGACACGCGGATGATCCCCGCCGCGGTGGCGACGACGTCCTCGCCGAGCTGCTCGGCGACCCGGGCGACCGCCCGCCGCGCCGCGTCGACGTCGAGCTCCATCTGGCCTCCGAGCAGAGAGCGCGCGCCGAGCGTTCCGAGCACGACGTGCGCGTCGGTCGTCGTCGGCAGCTCGCCGCCGCGGCCGTAGCAGGCGGGGCCGGGGTTCGCGCGCGCCGACTCGGGGCCGCTGCGCAGCCGGCCGCTGCCGTCGACCCACGCGATCGAGCCGCCGCCGGCCCCGATCGTGTCGATCAGGACGCTCGGGAAGAGCACGGGGAGCCCGAACTCGATCTCGGACTCGTCGGTGATCGTCGGCTTGCCGTCGCGGACGACCGAGATGTCGCAGCTCGTGCCGCCCATGTCGAACGAGACGAGGTCGTTCACGCCGACCTCGGCGCCGACGCGGGCCGCGGCGATGACGCCGGCCACCGGGCCGCTGCGGGCAGCGCGGACCGGGTTGCGCGCCGCGAACGCGGAGGACATGACGCCCCCGTGCGACTGCATCACGAGCAGCTCGCTCGCGAGGCCGAGCCCCGCGCAGCCGTCCGAGAGCTGGGAGAGGTAGCGCTCCATCTGCGGCCCGACGAACACGTTCGCCGCGACCGTCGCGGTGCGCTCGAACTCGCGCACGACGGGGACCAGCCGGTGCGAGAGCGTCACGTACGCGCCGGGCAGCTCCTCGGCGATCAGCTCGCCGATACGCAGCTCGTGGGCCGGGTTCTTGAAGGAGTTGAGCAGCGAGACGGCGACGGCCTCGATCCGGTTCGCGGCGCAGCGGCGCAGCACCTCGCGCACGGCGTCCTCGTCGAGCGGCACGAGCACGTCGCCCCGGTAGTTGATCCGCTCGGCGACGGTGAAGCGGAAGCGACGCGGGATCAGCACGGCCGGGGGATCCCAGGCGATCGACAGCATGCCCTCCTTGGGGCGGTTCGCGCGCCGGATCTCGAGCAGGTCGCGGAAGCCGTCCGTCCCGATCAGCGCGCAGCGCGCGCCGTTCTTCTCGATCAGGGCGTTCGTCGCCATCGTCGTGCCGTGGATGAAGACGTCGACCTCGCCCATCCCGCCGAGCTGCTGCTCGATGCCCGCGAGGATCCCGCCCGAGTCGCCCGGCCGCGAGGACGGCACCTTGGTCAGCTCCATCGTCCCGTCGCTCGCGAGCGTGACGATGTCCGTGAACGTCCCGCCCGTGTCGATGCCCAGCCTCACGCAGACCTCCAGGGATCGGAGTCAGGGCGCGACCGCGCCCGCGGCGCCATCATAGGATGGCCACGTACCGAATTGCGCAGACCAATCACGCGCGACCGGCCACCGGCGGCGCCAAATGGTCTACACGACCTCGACGACGCTCGCCACGGGCCCGTCCCCGGCCGCGCGGGAGCGCACGACGATCCTGACGCGGTCGCCGCGGAACAGGTCGTGCGAGCGCTCGAAGCGGCGGCCCTCGCGGTCGGTCGCGATCCGGCCGACCGAGACGAGCGGCGCGCCCCGCTGCACGCCGAGCACGCGCGCCTCGTTCGAGGTGGCGCCGACGACCTCGATCCGCTCCTCCGCCTCGCCCGGCTGCAGCCCGTAGGCGTCCTCGAGCAGCTCGTAGAGCGAGCCGCCGAGCGGGCGGTCGAGCAGGTCGGGGAAGCGGTCGGCGGGGAAGGTCGCGCGCTCGAGCGAGATCGGGTCGCCGTCGGCGAGGCGCACGCGCGAGATCTCGTACACGAGCGCTCCGGCCGGGAGGCCGAGCGCCGCGGCCGTCTCCTCGTCCGCCTCGAGCGTGGCCGTCGCGAGCACGCGCGCGCCCGCCGTGAAGCCCTGGCGGCGCAGGTAGGACGGCAGCCCGGCCAGGCTCGTCAGGTCGCGCTCGACCTTGCGCTCCGCGACGAAGATCCCGCCCGAGCGGCCGAGCTGGCGACGGATCGAGCCGGTCGACTCGAGCGCGTCGAGCGCCGCGCGGAGCGTCGAGCGGCTGACCCCGTAGGCCTCCGCGAGCTCCCGCTCGGCGCCGAGCCGCTGACCCGGCTGGAGGGCGCCGCGCGCGATCTCCTCGAGCACGCGCCGGCGCACCGCGTCCGCGGCGCGGCCGAGCGCCGGCGCGTCGGCCGCGTTGGCGTCGTCTCGCCGCGTGCGCGGCATCAGATCGACTGGAGCGCCTGGAGCGACTCGGGCAGCACCTGGCCGCCGTCGACGACGATCGTCTGCCCGGTGATGTAGCCGGCCTCGACGGTGGCGAGGAAGAGGCACGCGTTGCCGATGTCCTCGACGGCGCCGAGCCGCCGCAGCGGGATCGACTCCTCCATCTGGCGCAGGTAGTCCTCGCCCAGCTCGTCGAGCCCCTCGGTCGCGACGTTGCCCGGCAGGACGGCGTTGACCGTGATCCCCTTCGGCGCGAGCTCCATCGCGGCGGTGCGCATGAAGCCGAGCTGCGCGGCCTTGGTCGCGCCGTAGTGCGACCAGCCCGGGTAGCCCGTGACGGGACCGGTGATCGACGACGTGATCACGACGCGGCCGCGGCCGGAGCGCTCGAGCGCGGGCACGCAGTCGCGCACCATCAGCATCGTGCCCTTGACGTTGACCGCGAGGATCTCGTCCAGGTCCTGCTCGGTCATCTCCGCGAGCGTCGCGCTCGGGAAGACGCCCGCGTTCGCGCAGAGCACGTCGAGCCCGCCGAGCCGGTCGACCGTCTCGGCCGCGACGCGGCTGCGGTCGGCCTCGACGCCGACGTCGCCCTGCAGGAAGACGACCTCGCCTGCGAGGCCGGCCAGGTCGCGCACGGCGGCCTCCCCGCCCGCCGCGTCGCGGCCCGTGACCGCGACCCGCGCGCCGGCGGCGGCGAAGACCCGCGCGATCCCCTTGCCGATGCCGCGCGTGCCCCCGGTGACGAGGACGGCGCAGCCGCTGATCGGTGTGAACATGGGCGCGATTATGGACCGGATCGGTCAGCCGCGGCCGGCCAGGAACCGCTCGGCCAGCTCGCACGTGCCCGCGGTGAAGGGGGCGCCGAGCTCGGCCGCCTCCGGCGCGTAGGCGTGGTGCGACCCGACCCAGGCGACGAGAAGGAGCCGCCGGAGCAGGACGAACGTCCCGAGCTCCGCCTCGTCGGCGGCCGCGAGCGGCGCGACCCCGCGGTAGCCGTCGACCCACGCCGACTGCATCTCCGGGACGGTCGGCAGGTGCTCGATGAAGCTGACCGCCGTGCCCCAGTCGTACATGAACCACGAGAGGCCGGCGTCGTCGAAGTCGATCACGGCCGTCCGCTCGCCCGCGACGAGGAGGTTCGCGAGCCGCAGGTCGGCGTGGACGAGCCCGAACCGGTCGGCCGCGGCGCCGTAGGCCTCGAGGCGGCGGCGCAGCGCGCCGTCGAGGCGACCGAGCAGGTCGAGCTCCTCTCGGCCGATCCCGAGCCCGTCCTGCCAGCGCCCCCAGCGCGCGGCCGGGCCGAGCGTCGTCTCGTAGTCCCAGGTGAAGCGCGCGAAGCCGGCCGGGCGCCGCCAGGCGCGCGCGTGCGCGTGCAGGCGGGCGGTGAGCGCGCCGAGCCGGCGGAACTGCGCGACGTCGTCCTCCCGCGGCGCGTCTCCCTCGAGCCAGTCGAAGAGGACGACGTAGCGCGGGTCGGCCAGCTCGTCCGTCGCCACCGTGACGACGCGCGAGCCGTCGCGCGCGCGGACGACCGGCGGCGTCTCGACCACCCCGTCGGCGGCGAGCGCCTCGACCCAGTCGAGCTCGGACTCGATCTCGCCGCGCCCGTGGTAGTCGAGCCGGTGGACGCGCAGCGCGGCGCGCCTGCCCGTCGCCGGGTCGTCGACGCGGTAGGTCGTGTTCTCGGAGACGTTGACGAGCTCGGGCGTCGCCTCCGGGGAGAGGTCGTAGGCCGAGAGCGCGCGCGCGGCCAGGCGGTCGAGCCGCGCCTGCGCGTCGGTGCCGGCCGCGCCGCTCAGTGGTCGCGGCCCTCGATCGACGAGAGCACGCGGCCCAGCGCGTCGCGCGCGACCTCGACGCTCGGCGTCGTGCCTGCGAGGTACACCCGCCCGGCAGCGCCGATCATCGACAGGTCGACGAGCGTGACGTCGGGCGCGGCGCGCTCGGCCTCGTTCGCGGCGACGGCCGCGAAGAGCGCGGGCGTCACCTCGGCGACGAGCAGCGTCTGGCCGGGCAGCAGCATCGAGGCCTGCCGGTTGCGGTTGACGATCACGGCGTGCTGGTCGGTCACGTCCTCGATCACGTCCTCGTAGAGCACGCGCGGGCGCAGCTGCTGCGCCGGGCTGGCGCCGATCCCCGCCAGGATCGCCTCGCCCGCCCGCTCGACGAGCGCGGGGTCGGAGGCGTGCAGCTCGAGCACGCCGAACTGCCGCTCGACGAAGAGGATCCCGACGTCGACGTCCGGCACGGCCTTGAGCGCGAGGTCGGTCACGCGCTCGATCGCGAGCCCGGGCGCGACCTCGACGATCAGCGCGTGGTCGCCCTGCATCGGCGGGTAGCCGCGGGCGCGCGTCGGCGTCCCCATCGCCGCGGCGAACTGCGGCGAGAGGTCGTCGAGCGGCAGGTAGACGCGGAGCTCGATCGGATGCGTCGGCGGCACGCCGTGGAGCCTACGACGACTGGACGAAGTGCTTGCCGAGCTCCGAGTGCGGGCGCGGGATCACGTGCGCCGAGACGAGCTCGCCGACGGTCGACGCGGTCTCGCTCCCGGCCTCGGTCGCCGCCTTGACCGCGCCGACGTCGCCCTGGATGACGACGGCGACGAGGCCGTCGCCGACCTGCTCGCGCGCCACGATCGTCACGTTCGCGGCCTTCACCATCGCATCGGCCGCGGCCAGCGCGGCGACGTAGCCCTTGGTCTCGATCATTCCGAGCGCGTCGGACACGGGTTCCTCCTCGTTGTCAGGTCAGCCCGCCGGCGGCGGGTCGGCGGCTCGTCGATCGAGCCGATGATCAGCGCGTCGATCGGCGGCGCGCCGGGGAACTGCGACGAGGCGACCGAGCCGGTCGCGACGAGCACCCGCTCGCCCGCGCCGCTGCCCAGCACGTCGAACGCGACGATCGTCCCGCCGCCGTCGAGCTCGACCTCGAGGAACGCCCCGCTCGGGAGCTGCTCGAGCCGCCTGGTCGCCCAGACCGCTCCGGTGACACGGCCCTTCAGCATCGCCTCTCCCTCTCGATCTCGACGCCGAGCTGCTTCGCCCGGTCGCGCGCCAGGGGGTCAGGACGGCGCGGGGGCCGAGGACGAGCCTCCGGCCGGCCGTGGCCGCCTCCTCGATCGCGCGCTCCCCGACGGCGCCGCGCTCGATCCGCAGCGACGGCCCGGCCGTCGACGCTCCCGGCGCGGCGGCGCGCGGGCGCAGCGCGAAGCGGAGCCTGCCCGAGCGGAGCCGCTGGCGGTCGCGCGGGCTCTCGCACAGCCGCACGACGCGCAGGACGAGGGCCTGGAGGTCGGCGTCCGTGTCGAGCGCCACGTGCTCGACCTCGACGCCGTCCGGGACGGCCGCGCGCGTCGGCGCGGGCTCCTCGGCGGGCCCGGGCTCGCGCGCGGGGGCCGCCGGGGCGGCCCAGGTCGACGGCCGGTGGACAACGGCGACGGGCGGCGGCGGCACCTGCGGCACGACGTCGTGTCCGCTCGGGGCGGGCGGCGACGCGCTCGCGGGGGCCGCGGGCGCCTCCTCCCCGAGCAGCTCCGGCAGCAGCTCGCGCAGCACCTCGCGCAGCGCGTCGCGCACGGCCGCGTCGCTCCCGTTCGTCCCGCTCATCGCCCGCCCAGCGCCTCGACGGCGGCGTCGGCCGCGGTGCGGACGTCCGCCTCGCTGCCGGACAGGTAGACCCGGCCGGTCGCGCCGATCATCCGGTAGTCGACGACCTTGATCCGCGCGGTCTTCTCCGCCTCGTTCGTCGCGAGGATCGCGTACGAGGCCGGCTGGACCTCGAGCACGAAGAGCGACTCGCCGGGCAGCGCCATCGAGCCGACCTTGTTGCGGTTGACGAGGAAGGCGTGCTGGCCGTCGATCCGCGTGATGATCCGGCTGGCGAGGATCTGCGGGCGCGTGGCGTCGGCCGGCGACGCGCCGAGCGCGTCGAGCACGGCGGCGCTCGCCGACTGCACGGCCGCGGTCGAGCGCGAGTGGAGCTCGAGGTAGCCGAACTGGCGCTCGACGACGAGGATCCCCGCGTCGACCTCGTCGTGCTTGAGCGCGACGTCGGTGAGCGGCTCGATGTCGATCCCGGGCGCGATCTCGATGATCTGCGCCGCCATCCCGGTGCGCGGCAGCCGGCCGCGGATCCACGTGCCGAGGTAGCACATCGTCTGCGGCTGGAGCTGGTCGAGGAAGATGAACGAGCGCAGCTCGGCCACGGCTCAGCGGCTCCCGATCAGGTCGCGCAGCTCCTCGAGCAGGAGCCGCCGGACCTCGTCGCGCAGCTCGTCGCTCGCCCCGCCGGCCGGAGCGCCCGCAGCCGTGGGCACCGGCACCGGGGCGGGCATCGCGCTCCACGGGTCGAGCCCCTCGAAGTCGCCGAAGGGCACGGCCGGGTCGCTCGTGTACGCGGCGCGCGTCCAGTGGACGAGGTCGTCCGGCTCGAGGTTCTTGCCGAGCGAGCTGCGCCCGAAGAAGCCCGTCCCGATGGTCATCGAGATCGGCAGGCCCGTGCCGATCCCGGCCGAGCCGGTGCTGCCGCCGGCGTTGACCGCGACGCGCAGCACGGGCACCGCGGCGCCGAAGGCCAGGATCGTCGTCGGGTCGGTCGAGTGGATCGCCGCGGAGTGGCCGGCGCCGCCGATCCGCAGCACGGCCCGCGCCGCGTCGATCCCGCGCCGCGCGTCGGCGACGCGCACGAGCCCGAGCACCGGTGCCATCTTCTCGCGCGCGAGCGGCTCCTCCGGGACGACGAGGTCGAACGGCGCGAGCAGCACGCGCGTCCGGGCCGGCACGCGCACGCCGGCCGCGCCCGCGATCGCCTGCGCGTCCTTGCCGATCAGCGCCACGTCCAGCCGGCCGCCGGGGAACAGGGTCTCGCGGACGCGCGCGACGTCGTCGGCGGCGAGCAGGTGGGCGCCCTCGGCGGCGAGCGCCTGGACGAGCCGGTCGGCGATCCGCTCCTCGGCGATCAGGACGGACTCGTTCGTGCAGAGGATCGAGTTGTCGAACGACTTCGAGTCGGCGATGCAGCGCGCCGCGCGGCCGAGGTCGGCCGTCGCGTCGACGAGCACCGGCACGTTGCCGGGGCCGACGCCGATCGCCGGGTTGCCCGACCGGTACGCCGCGCGGACGACGCCGACGCCGCCGGTCGCGAGGATGACGTTCGTCCGCGGATCCTCCATCAGCGCCTCGACGAGCGGGATCGTCGGCTCCTCCACCACCTGGACGCAACCGTCCGGCGCGCCCGCGGCGACGGCGGCGCCCGCGAGCAGGCGCGCCGCGTCGACGCAGCACTCCCGGGCGAGCGGGTGCGGGCTGACGACCACCGCGTTGCGCGTCAGCAGCGAGAGCAGCACCTTGAAGTAGACCGTCGCGACGGGGTTCGTCGACGGGGTCAGCGCCAGCACGACGCCCGCGGGGCGCGGCAGCTCGACGATGCGGCGCTCGCGGTCGACGCGCGCGCCGACGAGGTCGTGGTCGGCGTACGCCTCGAGGATGCCGCGTGAGCACGCCTCGTTCTTCAGGCGCTTGTGCTCGACCACCCCCATGCCGGTCTCGCGCACCGCCCACTCCGCATAGCGCTCGGCGTTCGCGTGCGCGGCCCCGGCGACCGCCTCGACGATCCGGTGGACGCGGGCCCGGTCGTACGTCGCGAAGGCGGTCGCCGCCCAGTGCGCGCGCTGGAGCATCATCCGCGCGCGGTCGACGCCGCCGGGGCGGCCGAGCAGCAGCTCGCTCACGCGGCCACCCACCCCGCCTGGACGTCCGCGAGCGCCTTGCCGATGGAGACCTCGGTGCGGTCGAGCACCTCGTCGACCAGCTCCGGCTCGAGCAGGATCCCGGGCTTGAACTGGAGCACGCGCGGGTCGAGCGTCGAGAAGATCGCCCACACGCCGTGCGCGTAGAGCTGGCGCATGACCGCCTTCGCGCCCTGCGGGTGGTCGAACTCGAGGCCCATGACGACGCCGTCCTGGCGGATGCCGACGAACCAGTCCGGGTAGAGCTCCTGGATCGCGCGGAGCCCGCTGCCGAAGCGGTCGGCGATGTAGTGCACCATCGACCGCACCTCCGGCCGGCCGCAGATCTCGAGCGTCTTCAGCCCGACGACGCACCCGAGCTCGGCGCCCGCCGAGGTGGAGATGTGCCCGAAGCCGTCCTGCTTCAGCCAGGCCGAGCACTCCTCGCTGACGACGACGCAGGAGATCGGGTACATGCCGCCCGTGATCCCCTTGCCGACCACCATGATGTCCGGCTCGATCCCGGCCTTCGCGATCCCCCACATCTCGCCGGTCCGCATCAGGCCGGTCTGCACCTCGTCGGCGACGTAGAGCGCGTCGTAGCGCTCGCAGAGGCCCTTGACCGCCTGCAGGTAGCCGGGATCGGGCAGCGGGAAGCCGTACGTGGCGGGGATCGTCTCCATCACGACCGCCGCGACGTCGCGCCCGCGCAGCGCGGCCTCCATCGCGTCGAGGTCGTTGAACGGCACCTGCACGAACTCGTCCGGGTTGTCGGCGAGGAAGAGCTTCGAGAAGCGGTCGTCACCGGTCGCGACCGCGAGCCCCGTGTGCCCGTGGTAGCCCTTCAGCACGGAGACGATCTTGCGCCGCTGCCGCGTGTGCCGCGCCGTCTTGATCGCGATGTCGATCGCCTCGCCGCCGCTCGCGCCGTAGATCACCCGCCGCATGTTCGGCGACGCGGTCGCGACGAGCGCCTCGGCGAGGGCGGTGCGCGCGACCGAGGGGAAGTGGTGGTTCCCCATGTCGAAGCGCTGCATCGCGCGCTCGATCGTCGCGATCAGCTCCGGGTTGCGGTGGCCGAGGTTGTACGTCCCGCCGTTCAGGTGCAGGTCGATCAGCCGCTTGCCGTCGATGTCCCAGAAGAGGTAGCCGTCGCGGCGGTCGATCACGAGGTCGACGCCGGCGTCCTGCCAGAACTGCGTCTTGTCCGGGTTCCAGAAGTCCTTCGACTTCCGGACGAACTCGTCCTTCGACTCGTAGGAGAAGAGTCCGTAGTCGTGCACGGCCGGACCGATCGTACCCTCGACACAGACCATTTGTCCACTATTCGGTCTGTTTGGTACGAAATGGAGCGGCAGCGCCGCCCGTCTCTGGCCTGCACCGCACGCCCCGCGTGCGCACGCGCCCGGCCCGCGCCGGGCGCGTGCGCGCGCCGGCCCCGGCGGGGCCGGCGCGACGACACGACCTACGCCGTACGGCCGCTCGTGAACGCGAAGATCGCGGCGACGAGCGCGGCCACGAGCACGATCCAGAGGAACGGGCTCCAGGCGACGCCGCCTGCGACGGCGAGGATCACGAGCACGAGGACGAGCAGCCAGAGCAACACGATCGACCTCCCGAGTCCGGTGTCGCAGCACGACCGCTGCCGACGGGTCTCCCGACGCCGCTCAGGCCGGTCGCGCTGCACCCAGGGGGTTCCCACCGCCGGCGCCACGCAAACACCGGACAGGCAAGCCGTGAATCCGACGTCGGCGCGCTACGGCAGCTCGACCCCGTAGTCGGCGAGCGCGCCCTGCCGGGTGACCAGCCCGTCCCGGACGTCGTCGGCGACCCGCGCCGGGTCGCGCTCGGCCGCCGGCCCGATCGCGCCGCCACCGGGGATCAGCGAGACGAGCCGATCGCCCGCGGCGAGCTCGACGACCGCGTGCAGCGGCAGCGGCTCCTCCCGCCCGTCGGGGTGGACGACGAAGCGGCGGTACACCCGGGTGGCGGCGTCGCCGGGCGACCCGCCGCCGAGCCGGCTGGGCGGCGGGAAGCGCGTCCCGTCGCCGACGTGCGAGACGGTCGCGCGGTGCCCCACGATCTCGAGGTCGAGGACGGCGCCGGGATGCCCCCGCCAGCGGCCCGGGCAGGCGGAGTCGGCGAGCAGCTCGTGGCGGTGGATCGCGAGCGGGAGCCGGAACTCGAGCAGCTCCGCGTCGCCCGTCATCGCCGCGCCCCCGGTGGCGATGATCCCCCACAGCCCGCCGCCGTCACGCCCCGAAACGGCGCCCGCCCCGCCCGCGAGCGTGATGCCCATCAGGCCGCCGTACGGGTCGCCCGTCCGCGGGTCGACCCCGGAGACGCCGTTGATCGAGCATCGCGTCCACCCGGCGCACGCCCGCCCGGGGACGACCTTTGCGAGCGCGTCGGCGACCGCGTCGAAGACGATGCACCACACGTCGCCGGTGCTCATGACGCAGGCGGCCGGCCGCACCGCGTTCAGCATCGTGCCGGAGGGCCCGAGGTCGACGCGAAGCGGCCGGTAGAGGCCCTCGTTGATCGGCAGGCCCGGCTCGAGCGCGCTGATCACCGCGTAGTAGACGGCGCCGAGCGTGCACGCGCCGTAGGAGTTGCGGTAGCTGCGGCACATCGGCGGCGAGTCGATCTCGATCGCGAGCTCGTCGCCGCGCACCTCGAGCCTGCAGCCGATCCTGGCGTCGGGGGCGCCCCGGCCGTCCTCCTGGATCCAGGCCTCGCCCTCGTAGACGCCGTCGGGCATCCGCGCGAGCTGCGCGCGCATCAGCCGCTCGGCCCGATCGAGCAGCTCGACCGAGGCGGCGTCGACGTCGACCGCCCCGTAGCGCGCGTAGAGGGCCTCGAGCCGGCGGACGGCGGCGCGCACGGCGGAGAGCTGGGCGCCGAGGTCGCCGCGCATCAGCTCGGGCAGCCGGACGTTCGCCAGGAGAAGGTCCCAGACGTCCTCGCGCGCCCGACCGGCCGAGACGACCTTGATCGGCGGGATCACCAGGCCCTCGGCGAACAGGTCCTCCGCGTAGGGGTTGTAGCCGCTCGGCACGGGCCCGCCGATGTCGGCCATGTGGGCACGGCTGCACGCCCACGCGACCGGCCGGCCGCCGACGAACACCGGCGCGATCAGGTCGATGTCGACGAGGTGGCTGCCGCCCGTGTCGGGCTCGTTCCGTGCGATCACGTCGCCGGGCTCGAGCTCGTCGCGGAAGCGCGCCGCGACCGTCTTCACGGACTGGAGCATCCCGCCGAGATGCACGGGCTGGTCCTCGCCCTGGATCACCATCTCCGGCACGCCGTTCGCCGCGGTGTAGACGGCGTTCGAGAAGTCGTGGCTGATCGCGATGATCGGCGAGCGGGCCGTCCGCTCGATCACGGCCGTCATCTCCCGGACGGCGGAGGCGAGCGCCCCCTGGACGACGCCGAGGGTGATCGGGTCGACCTCAGGCATCCGCCCCTCCCCGGTCCGGCTCGAGCACGTACGCCTGCTCGCGGCCGACGAGGGTCGCGCGCCAGCCGGGCGGCACGGCGATCGTCGTGTTCGGCTCCTCGATCACCGCGGGCCCGACGAGCGCCTGGCCCGGGGCCAGCGCGGGCCCCGCGTGGACCGGCGTCTCGAGCGGGCCCGCCGCGCGGCCGAAGCGCACAGGGCGGGCCGACGTCGGCTGCGCGGGCTCGCGCGGCGCGACGGCGCCGGCGCGACGCAGGCGCGGCGAGGGGCCGATCGCAGTCAGGGTCGCCGAGATCAGCTCGCACGCGTACCCCGGCTGCGCGTAGTCGTAGAGCTCGTCGTGGCGCGCGTGGAAGCGCCGCTCGACCTCCTCCCGGGCTCCCGGAGCGCGCAGGTCGACGCCGGTCGCGTCCACCGGGACCTCCCAGATCTGGTTCTTGTAGCGCAGCTCGAGCAGGCGGACGAAGCGGATCGAGGCCGCGTCCGCGCCCTCGTCGATCAGGGCGCGCGCGGCGTCTTGCTCCAGCTGCTCGAACGTCGAGGCGACGAGGCCGAGATCGAGCTGGCGCGTGTCGCCGACGAGCGCCCTCGTCGTGTCGTGGCGGAGGTCGGCGACCGCGGCGCCGAACGCGCAGAACGCCGAGGCGACGCGCGGGACGACCACGCGCTCGATCCCGAGCTCGTCGGCGAGGCGCGCCGCGTGGAGCCCGCCCGCGCCGCCGCCGACGACGAGCGCGTAGTCGCGCGGGTCGTGGCCTCGCCGGACGGTGATCTCCCGGATCGCGTCGGCCATGTTCCGCGAGACGACCTCGATCACGCCCGCGGCGGCGTCGTCGACGTCGATGCCGCCGGGGCCCGCGACGTCCCGCTCCACCGCGCCGCGGGCGAGCGCCGCGTCGATCGGGAAGCCGCCGCCGAGCAGGCCGCCCGGCCCCAGCAGGCCGGCGACGACGTTGGCGTCCGTCACGGTCGCGCGCTCGCCGCCGCGCCGGTAGCAGGCCGGCCCGGGAACGGCCTCGGCGCTCTCCGGGCCCACGCGGAGCAGCCCCGCGTCGAGCGTCGCGATCGAGCCGCCGCCGGCGCCGATCGTGTGGACGTCGATCAGCGGCGTCGCGACGCGGTAGCCGTCGATCTCGGTCGACGACCGCATCGCCGGGAGGCCCTCGCGGACGAGGCAGGTGTCGAAGCTCGTCCCACCCATGTCGATCGCGATGAAGTCGCGGCCGGCCAGCCCGGCGAAGTGGAGCCCGGCGGCGGGTGCGGCGGCCGGCCCCGAGACGAGGAGCAGCACCGGCCGGCGGAGCACCTCGGACGCCTCCGCGAGCCCGCCGTTCGACTGCACGTAGCGCACCCGGCCGGCGAAGCCGAGGTCGCGCAGGAGCGCCTCCGTCCGCTCGACGTACCGCGCGACGATCGGCCCCACGTAGGCGTTGAGGACCGTCGTGCTCGTCCGGTCGTACTCGCGGATGCGCGGCAGGACGTCGACGGAGGCGCAGACGAACGCGCCCGGGAGCAGCTCCCGCAGCAGCCGGGCGGTGCGCTGCTCGTGCTCGGGCCGCAGGAGCGACCAGAGGAAGCAGACCGCGACGGCCTCGACGCCCGCGTCGGCGAGGCGCTCCGCGGCCGCGCGCACGTCGGCCTCGACGAGGGGGACGCGCACGTCGCCATCCGCACCGACCCGCTCCCGGATCGGCTCGCGCAGCCACCGTGGGACGAGCGGCGGCGGCGGCAGGTAGGTGAAGTCGTACCGCTCCTCGCGGTACCCGAGCCTGATCTCGAGCGTGTCGCGGAAGCCGTCGGTGCAGAGGAGGCCCGTCCGCGCGCCCTTCGCCTGGAGCACGGCGTTCACCGCCACCGTCGTCCCCTGGATCACGATGCCGGTCCCTGTGAGCAGCGCGCGGGCGTCGACCAGGTCGAGCCGCCGCGCGAGCTGCTCCAGCCCGGCCCGGAGGGCCACGTCGGGTCGCTCGCGATCGGAGGGGACCTTGGCCTCGACGACCGTCCCGTCGTCGGCGGCCGCGATCAGGTCGGTGAACGTCCCGCCCGCGTCGACGCCGATGCGGAGCATGGTCTCCGGCTATCCGGCGGGGCGGCAGACGTGCAGCAGGCGCTTGTCCAGCACCGCGACCGTGGCGCCGTCCTGGTTGACGATCTCCTCGTGGATCGTGACGACGCCGCGGCCGCCGTCCTTCGGCTCGAGCTGCACGACCTCCCCGCGCAGGCGGATCGTGTCGCCGATGAAGACGGGCTTCAGGAAGCGGACACGATCGAGGCCGTAGAAGGCCACGATCCGCGACTCGCCGGAGCCGAGCAGGCCGAACTCGAGGCCAGTCGCGAGCGCGAGCGTCAGCGTCCCCTGCGCGATCCGGCCGCCGAACGGCCCCTCGGTCGTCGCGTAGACCTCGTCGGTGTGGAGCTGGTGATGGTCGCCCGACAGGCCGGAGAAGATCGTGATGTCGGCCTCGGTCAGCGTGCGGCCGCGCGAGGACTCGAAGCGGTCGCCGACCTGCAGGTCGTCGAAGTACTGGTTGAAGCTGTCGAGCAGCCGTCCGTCGCTCACGAAGCGCCCTCCTCGGCGGTCCAGTTGGGGAGCAGGGCGCCGTCGCCGGCGTCCTCGAAGACGAGCCGGACGGGCAGCCCGGCACGGACCGCGGCGGGGTCGACGCCCAGGACGTTGCCGACGACCCGGATGCCCTCCGGCAGCTCGATGAGACCGACCGCGTAGGGCACCTGCTCGACGAGCGCCTCGGCGACCGGGTGCGTCACGACGACCCACGAGTAGACGGTGCCCGTGCCCGACGTCTCGCGCCACTCCGTCTCCTGGGACTGGCAGCTCGGGCACATCGGCCCGGGCGGCCAGCGCGGCGTCTCGCAGAGACCGCACGTCGGGACGAGGAAGCGACGCTCGGCGACGCCGTCCCAGAAGGGCTGCGTGTCGAGGTCGGCGCGCGGGCGCGGCATGCCGGTCAGCATCTCGCTCAGTCCTTTCGCAGGATCACGGCGGCCGAGAGCTGCGCCACGGCCGAGCAGGACAGGACGATCTCGCAGCCGTCGACCTGCGAGGTCGACGTGCCGCGGAGCTGGCGGACGGCCTCGATCACGTGCGGCAGGCCGTGGATGTACGCCTCGGAGTGGTTGCCGCCGTGCGTGTTGACCGGGAGCTCGCCGTCGAAGTGGATCCGGCCGCCCTCGACGAACGGGCCGCCCTCGCCGATCGGGCAGAAGCCGTACGCCTCGAGCGCCATGATCACGAACGGGGTGAAGTGGTCGTAGACCATCACCGCGTCGACGTCGTCGGGGCCGACGCCCGCGGAGCGATAGACGTCGCGCGCGGTCAGCTCGGCCTCCGTGCGCGCGAGGTCGTCGCGGAAGACGATCCCCTGCGCGCGCGTCCCCGATCCCTGCGACGCGCCCATGATCCAGGCGGGCGGGTTGCGAAGGGAGCGGGCCCGCTCGGCGCTCGCGACGATGATCGCGCAGGCCCCGTCCGACTCGATGCAGCAGTCGAACAGGCGAAGCGGGTCGGCGATCATCCGCGAGGCCTGGTGGTCATCGATCGTGATCGGCTTCTGCATCATCGCCCGCGGGTTCCGCGACGCGTGCCGGCGCAGCGCGACGGCGACCTCGCCGAACTGGCGGCTGGTCGTGCCGTACTCGACCATGTGCCGCCGCGCGAACTGCCCGAACAGCATCGCCGGGGTCAGCAGCCCCCACGGCATCTGGAACGCCTCGAAGCCCCCGACCTCCTCGCGCATCCAGGTGGCCGCCTGCCCGTACCGGGCGCCCGACCGCTCGTTCAGCGACCTGTAGCAGACGACGACGTCCGCGACGCCCGCCGCGATCGCGGCGGCCGCGTGGACGACGACCGCGTTGCCGCCGGTGCCGCCGTAGCCCGTCTGGCTCATCCAGCGGAGGTTCTTCAGCCCGGCGTGGCTCGTCAGCGCGACCTCGTCGATCGGATCCATGTCGTAGCGGACGAGCCCGTCGATGTCGGCGACCGAGAGCCCGGCGTCCTGGGCCGCCCGCGCGATCGCCTCGCATGCGAGCGCGAGCTCGGTGCGCCCGGAGGCCTTGGAGTAGGCCGTCTCGCCGATGCCGACGACGGCAGCCCGGTCTCGCAGCGCCCCGTCGGTCATGCTCCCTCCCTCGCCAAGCTCGGCACTGCCAACCTCCTGGTCGGACCGGGTCGCCCGCCGCGGGGCGAGCCGCAACGCTACACCGGTTCCGCTCCGGCGTGCGGGAACCCGGGCCGCTTGTACCATCGAGACGTGTCCGAGTCCCGGCTCGTCTACTCCACCGACGGCGGCGACCAGCGGCGGCGCGAGCGCGACGCGAGGCCGCAGGCGCCGAACGGGCCGCAGCTCCCGAACGACGGCGTCGTCCGCGTGTTCCGCGAGAAGGGCGGGCGCGGCGGCAAGGTCGTCACCGTCGTCCGCGGCCTGCCGGCCGGCGCGCTCAAGGACGCCGCGAGCGACCTGAAGCGGCTGTGCGGCTCGGGCGGCGCGGTCAAGGACGGCGCGGTCGAGATCCAGGGCGATCACCGCGACAAGGTCGCCGCGCGCCTCCAGGCGCAGGGGCACCGCGTCAAGCTCGCCGGCGGCTGAGCGCCGCCCGCCCGCGCTCTTCGGATCCTCTGAACGGATTCTCGCCCGGCTCTGGCCCGGCGCACAGCCGCCTCTGAGGCGGCGCCCGGACGCTCCGTGCACCCCCGGGAAACACGGGGGCCAGCGATCCAGGAGGTGCACCATGCCCGCTCTCTCCCGTACGCGCACGATCCTCGCGACCGCCGTGATGGCGATCGGCGTCGCCGGCGGCGCCGCCTTCGCGACCGCGGCCACGAGCGACTCGTCCCCGTCCTCGGCCGCCGAGCCGGCCGCGACCGCGACCGCAGACCAGGCGACGGCGACGCCGGCAGCTCCGGCCGCGCCCGCGGACGGCGCGCCGGCGCCGCCGGACGGCGCCGCCCCGCCCGCCGGGCTGCCGGACCCGGCGTCGCTCCCCAACGGCCCCGGCGAGGAGCTCCTCACGGGCGAGACGGCCGAGCAGGTCACGGCGGCGGCGCTCGCGGCCCAGCCCGGCGCGACGGTGATCCGGGTCGAGACCGACTCCGGCGGCGCGGCCTTCGAGGCGCACGTCCAGCTCGCGGACGGCTCGTACGCGACGATCCTGCTCGACGAGGGCCTCGCCGTCACGGGCACCGAGGAGGGCTTCGGCCCCGGCCCGGCGGGCGGCCCGATGGGCCAGCCCGGCCCGGCTCCCGACGCCGATCAGGGCGCCCAGTCGGATGCCGGCTCGGCGCCGGCGACGACCGCGACGGCGTAGCCAGGCGCACCCGCGGCTCGCACTGCACCTCCCACGGCCGGGCCTCGCAGCGTCGGGGCCCGGCCGTACCCGTGCCCGCCAGAGCGGGCACGGCGTCGTGGACCGTGCGCGCGTGCGGGTCTTCACGAGTTCCGAAGCGGGGCTGAGGGTCCGCTGAAGCGGGCGGGGGAGGATCGGAGCGACCCCCTCGGAGAGGAGCCCACGATGACCGCCACGACGCCCGGCCCCGATCGCATGCACCGCGTGCTCGTGCTCGCGAACGAGACGGCCGACAGCGCAGCCCTGCGCGACGCGCTCGAGCTCGACGCGCGGCGCCACCGCCTCCACGCGCTCGTCGTCGCACCGGCGCTGAACACCCGCCTGCGCACCTGGACGTCGGACGACCGGGCGGCGAGAACCGCCGCGGCGAAGCGGGTCGCCCGCTGCGTCGGCGCGCTCCAGCGGCGGGGCGTCTCGGTCGAGGGCTGCATCGGCGACGCCGACCCGCTGCTCGCCCTGCAGGATGCGCTCTGGGTCTTCCCGGCCGACGAGATCGTCGTCGTGACGCACCCGGCGGGCAGCTCGCGCTGGCTCGACCAGGACGTCGTCGAGCGCGCCCGCGCGCACGGGATCCCCGTCGCCCACGTGGTGGCCGCCCCCGCGCGGGAGCTGCGGCGGCCCTCGCGCCTGCGGGCGCTCGCCACCGCGCTCGGCGGCGAGCGGCTCGCCCGCGCCGCCTAGGGGCACGTCCGGAACGGCGTCGCGGTCGCTGGCGCGCGTCACGCAGGGCGAGGCGAGCACGCGGGGGCGCGTGAGCACGAGGGCGTGGTCCCGCGACCGGGGACGACCAAGGGTGTTCGTGCCGCCCGCAGGGCGCCCCGACCGACCCTCCGGGGCCAGTCCCCGGCAGGCACCGACGATCGAGCGCGAACGAGGGCCCCGGGCGATCGGGGCCCTCGTCGTCCGGATGGGCGGGGCCCGGCCTGCCCGCGACGGCGGCATGGCGGGGCGAGCGCCGGCCCGCCGGATCCGGGGCCGGTGCGGGACGCCGTGGGGAGCGACCGACCGGCCCAGGCTCGGACCGCGGGCGACGCCTCCTCGCCACGCGGCTCCCGGCCGGGCCGTGGTGACGAGCGGCGTTGCCGGCGATCCGGCCGGCCGGCGCCCTCCGGCCCTTCGACCGGGGCGTCCCACCCCCACCCACCACCCGGGGAGGGTATGCCCGAAGGCGTCACGCGTGTGCAACGGGACCGTGCAGGAACCGTGCCCATCGATCCACGAGCGGGTCGAGGCGGGGCGGGCGGCGAGGCGAGGCGGCCCCCGCTGCCGTCGCCGCATCGGCCGCGGCGGACGTGCCAGGAGGTCGGCCGACCGGGTGGGGCACCGAGCCCTCGAGGGGCCCGGCGACCCGCCTCTGGGCTGGGCCGGACGGCCTGGCTGCGACGCGGCCGGCCTTGCCCCCGCGGGGCCCTCTCCGCGGCACGGGCTGCGGCCGTGCCGGAACGCCGACTCGGCCTCGCCGGGAGCCGCGCCTCGCTGCCGCGCAGTGACCGAACTCTCGCGGCCCCGGGCCCTGCCGCGCCGCGGCACGAGGCTCGGCCACCGGCGCCGGTCGGCGGCCCTGCCGCGCGGCCGAGCGCGTCCCATCCTCGCCACGGCCGCGCCTCGCTGCCGCGCGAGGCCGGCCGCGCCACACTGCGCGCGGAGCCCGCCCCGCGACGACACGGGTCGACCGCCAGGGCGCCGAACCACGTCCGGGGGCCGCGCCGCCGAAACGGCCGCGGGCCCCGGTCGCCCGGGGCCCGCGGCGGCGTCGTCGTGGCGACGCGTCAGGACGCGTGCGTCGTCGGCCCGCTCGCCGGCGCCTGCACGTCGTTCGGCGCGACGGTGCCTGCGTCGGGGGCCGCGCCGTCCTGCGGCGCGGTGGCGGCCGGCGGCTCGGTCGTCCCGTCCTGGGGCCGGGTGGCCTCGTCGGGCGTCGTCGTCGCCGGCGGCTGGGTCGTCCCGTCCCCGGGCTGCCCGGCGCCGTCGGGCGCCGCGCCGCCGCCCCACGGGCCGCCGCGGTCGCCGCCGCGGCCGCCCGACCGCGGCCGCCCTCCGGCGGGGCCGGCATCGCGTTGGTCACGATCTCGTCGAGCCGCGTCGCGAGCTCGGCCTTCCGGGCATCCGCCTGCTCCTGCGTCAGCCGACCGTCCGTGACGGCCTGCGCCAGGTCGGCCTCGATCGCGGCCTGCATCGCCTGGATCAGCCCGTCGACCGTCTTGCCCCGGGCCGTCGCCACGTCGGCGAGGGTCTGGCCGCCCTGGAGCTGCTCGCGCAGCGCGCTCTCGTCGAGGCCGAGGTACGTCGCCGCGGCCTCGAGCCCTGCGTGCATGCTGCCTCCGGGGCCGCCGTGGTGGGCGCGCGGCCCGCCGAGCGGCGCGCCCACGAGCGGCACCTCGCCCGCATCGATCCGCTGCTTGAGCTCGTCGGCCTGCTCCTGGGTCAGCCGACCGTCGGTGACGGCCTGGTCGACGCGGGCCTCCGTGGCGTCCTCGAGCGCGGTCGAGAGCTCCTCCTCGGAGACGCCGAGGCGCTGGGCCGCGTCGGCGACGATGGCCTGCGACTCCTCCGTCGGGCCGAGCTGGCTGGCCGCGATCGCCGCGCCGCCGCCGCCGAGCGCCGCGATGGCCGCCGCGCTGGCGATGAGCCGCTTCCTGGTGGGCTTCATGGTGGTACCTCCTGGCCGTGGATGGGGGGCGCGTCCCATTCCAGCGGGGCTCCGCCAGAGCCCCATAAGCCGTGATGAAGAGCTTCGTCAGAATCGTCCGGACCGCGCGCGGGAACGGCCGAGGGCCCGCACCGGGCGGGCCCTCGGGAGCGCGGGGAAGGGTGGCGCGCCGGTCGCTCAGCGACCGGCCGGCTGGGCGGCGGTGGGGCTGCGCCGCTCGCGGGCCGCGAGGGCCCGCCAGGCGACCGCGCCGGCGACGCTGGCGGCGCACGCGCCGTAGAGCGCGGTCGCCCACGCCGTCCCGCTGTCCGTGCCCGCGGCGATCCCGTGGCCGATCGCGAGCGCCCACACCGCGAAGTTGAGGTAGTGCGTCCGGCGCCAGAGCCGGTACGGGAGCCGCGTCTTCAGGCGGTTCGCGATCGCGAGGGCCGTGAGCAGCTCGAGGGCGACGATCCCGGCGGCCGTCGCGACCGTGCGGTAGCCCGAGTGCCCGGGGACGAGCAGGTCGGCGACCGAGAACGGTGCGAACTCGTCGAACAGGAGGACGACGACGTGGATGCCGATGAACGCCCACGCGGCCGTCCCGGCGAAGCGGTGGACGCTCTCGACGGCGAAGCGCGGCCAGCGCTCCAGCCGGGCGCGCCCGGCGAGCACGACGCCCGCGAGCACGCACGCCGTCAGCAGCGCGAGCGCGACGATCCCCCCGGCCCGGGCGGTCAGCCACACGAGGTTGTCGGCCAGCACGGTCATGGTCGGTTCCTCCCTCCCCTCGCCTGGTCAGGAGACGCTGGTGCGCGCGGTCGGGGCGCTCGCGGACGACGCGGCGGCCGTCGCCTGCGCCTCGCCGAAGAAGTCGTCGCTCACCTCGACGTCGTCCGCGCCCGCGGTGTCGTCGACGACGAGCGTCGCGTCGCCCTCCGCCCCGGCGCTCGAGGACGGGCTCGCGGCGGTCGAGCCGCCACCCGCCTGCTGCGCCAGCCCGACGGCGCCGCCGAAGCCGACGAGCGCGGCGATCGCGATCGTCCAGCGGGCCGTCCGGACGCGGCGCCTCGCCGCCTCGATGCGTGTCTCCTTGCCTGCCATCGTCGTCCGCTCCTCTTCCGGGAGCGCCCGTGCGCTCCCTCGCTGGCCACAGCAGACCAGGGCCGCCTCGCAGGGAGGTAAGCCGCGCTTCAGAGCTCGCGCAGAATCGCCGGGCCGGCGTCAGGTGCGCAGCGCGAGGAGCACGCCCAGGGCGATCGCGGCCGAGAGCCCGCCCACCAGCCACCAGGGCGCGCCGACGAGGGCGAGCGGCAGGATCCACGCGGCGAGCAGCACGAGGCCGCCGGGCGCGGCGACGGCGAGGCGGCGCTGGGGCGTCACCCGGACCCGCTTCCCGCGGCCCGCGGCCCGCAAACGCCGAAGCGGCGCGTTTCGGCGATGCCAGCACGGGGTATACCGGGCGGCACCTCGGCATGCGGGAAGGACAGGGTTGACGGAGGAGGCGTGGAGCGTCGCGGAGTCGCGCCGGCGGAGCGGCGCGATCGTGCGGACGCCCTCGTCGGCCCTCCTCCCCGCCCCGTAGGCCCCGTGCGGCGCACCCGTCTCGTCCCCGGCCCGGGCGGCGCCGCGCGCCGTGCTGCCGCCGCTGCGCTCGTGCTGGCCGCGCTCGCCTTCGGCGGCGTCGGGGCCTGGCTGATGGCCCGCGCCGAGGCCCGCCACGACGCCGACGCCCGCGCCGCCGCGGCGCTCCAGGCGCAGGCGGCGACCACCGTCGTGCTCGGCCAGACGGCCTCGGGCCTCCTCGGCGCGCAGGCGATCGTCGGGCCCGGCGGCGAGCTGGACGACGAGCGCTTCGCGACGTTCGCCTCGGGCTTCCTCGGCCTCGGCGACGTCCGGGCGATCGGCGTCTCGCTCCGCGTGCCCCGGGCGCAGCGGGCGGCCGTCGAGGCGCGGCTCGGCCGCCCGCTGGTCGAGGTGGGCGCCGACGGCGGCGCCGCTCCCGCCGGCGGAGGCAGGAGTACTTCCCGATCGTCGCGATCCAGCCGGAGACGCCGACGAGCGCGCGCGTCGTGGGCTTCGACGTTGCGTCCGACCCGCCGCGGGGCGACGCGATCCGCGCGCGCGCGACACCGGGACGCCGCAGATCAGCTCCTCGTCGGCCTCGTCCAGAACGCCGCCGTCGGCGTCGTCGTCTTCGCGCCGCTCTACCGCGGACGGCCCCTGCCGACGACCGTGGCCGACCGCCGCGCCCGCCTCGTCGGCACCGTCGCCGCCTCGTACGCCGCGGACACGCTGCTCGCCACGGTGCAGGCGCGCCTGCCGCCGCATGCGAGGATCCGCCTGCTGGACGGGCCGACCCTGCTCGCCGGGGACGCCGACCCTCCTCACGCAGCGCTGCGCGAGTTCGTCGTCGGCGGGCGCACGTGGACGGTCGAGGCGACCGTCCCGGGCGAGGCGTCCGCGCTCGGCCCCGCCTCGATCGCGGCCGGCGGCGCGCTGCTCGCCGTGCTCGTCGCGCTCCTCTACCGACAGGGCGTCCGCAGCGAGCGCGACATCCGGGCGGCGCAGCGGCGCACGCTCGCGCTGCAGGAGGTCACCGGCACGTTCGTCTCGTGCTCGCGACTGGCCGAGATCGTCCGGGCCGCCCTCGACCGCGCGGTGCCGGCGGCCGGCGCCAGCGCGGGCGCGATCGCCCTCGCCGAGGGGGCGGGCGCCCGGCTGCGCGTGCTGCACGAGATCGACGGCCCGGCCGGCTCGGGGGAGTCGTACCTCGCGGTCGAGGAGCCGTTCGCGATCACGGCGGCCTACCGCGGGCGCGAGCCCGTCTGGGCGGGGACGCCGGACGCATGGCGCGAGGCCTTCCCGGAGGGCTGTCGCGCCGCCGGCGATCGCTACGCGGCCGTCGCCGGCCTGCCGCTCTCGGTCGGCGAGCGGATCGTCGGGGCGATGACGTTCATCTACGCGTCCGACCAGGCGTTCGACGAGGAGCAGCGCGCCTTCCTCGTCGCCGTCGCCGAGCAGGTCTCCCAGGCGGTCGAGCGCACCCGGCTCGCCGAGGCCGAGCACGAGCTGGCGGCGCACGTGCAGCGCGCGCTCCTGCCGCGCGGCGTCCCCGTGATCGAGGGCGTGGACGTCGCGGTGCAGTACCTGCCCGCCTCACCGGTCGACGTGGGCGGCGACTGGTACGACGCGCTGGCGCTCCCGGACGGCCGCGTCGCGATCGCCGTCGGCGACGTCGTCGGCCATGGCGCCGAGGCGGCCGCGCTGATGGGCCAGCTCCGCAGCGCGATGCTGGCCGTCGTCCAGACGGAGCACGACCCGCCCGCGGTGGTGGGCCGCGTGAGCGCGCTCGCCGCCGAGCTCGACCGGGCGATCGCCAGCACGCTCCTCTACGCCGTCCTCGACCCGCGGACGCGCGAGGTCAGGCTGACCTCGGCCGGGCATCCGCCGCCGCTCGTCGTCGCCGCAGACGGCACGACCGAGCTCGTCGACCGCGGCCGCGGGCTGCCGCTCGGGATCTCCGACGTTCCGTACCCGTCGCACGCGCTCACGCTGCCGCCGGGCGGCGCGCTCCTGATCTACACGGACGGCGCGATCGAGCGCCGCGGCGCGCCGCTCGCGGCCGGCCTCGAGACCCTCGCGACGGCGGCCTCGGCGATCGGGCCCTCGCCGGCGCGGCTCTGCGAGGAGCTGCCGGCGCTGCTCTGGCCGGACGGCCTGCACGACGACGACGTGGCCCTCGTCGCGGTGGCGCCGGTCCCCGTCCCCGTCGCGTCGACGAACGGCGGGCCGCCGCCGTTCGAGCACGAGCTCGAGCCGACCGCCGCCGCCCTCGCCGAGACGCGCCGGGCGCTCGCGGCCTGGCTCGAGGCGGCCGGGGTCGGCGACGAGGACGCGTTCTCGATCCTGCTCGCGACGCACGAGGCCTGCGCGAACGCGGTCGAGCACCCGCTGGAGCCCGGGGAGGGCACGGTCCGCGTGCACGCCTCGATCGCGGGCCGCGACGTCGTCGTCGCCGTCTCCGACCGGGGGCGCTGGCGCCCGAGCGCCGAGCCGACAGACCGCGGCCGGGGCCTCGACCTCATCCGCTCGCTGGTCGAGGACGTCGTGTTCGAGCACGGCGAGGCCGGCACGACGGTCCGCCTGACCCGGCGCCTGCCGGGCCGGGTCGGCGCGCTCGAGGCCTCCCGGACGGCCCCTAGACGCGCCGGGCCCGGGAGCGCTGCTCCCGGGCCCGGTCGAGGCGCTCGCTGGCGAGCCGGCGGGCCTACGCGCCGCGGAGCCGCGCCGTCGCGGCCTCGTCCACCTCGTAGTGCGCGGCGTCCTCGTCGACGCAGCGGACCTCGACGCCGTAGAGCTCGCGCGCCTGCTCGATCGAGACGAAGCCGTCGATCACGTCGTCGAGCACCCACTCGACGGGCCGCGTCCGCGGGTCACCCCAGCCGCCGCCGCCGCCCTCCCAGAAGCGGATCACGCGCCCCTTGCGCGCGGTCACGCCGGAGCGCATGACGCCGATCTCGAACTCGTCCGGCCCGCCCATGTCGTACACGAGGCCGGAGCCGAGCGCGGGCAGGCCGCCCTCCCAGCCCCACACCGGCGCGACGCCGCGGCTGCCGAGGACGGAGAGCGTCGCGTCGCCGTGGGTCAGCTCGAAGTCGCGCGTGACGCCGAGGCCGCCGCGGTGGCGGCCCGCGCCGGGCGAGTCGGTGATGAACTCGTAGCGGTGCGTCAGGATCGGGTAGACCCGCTCCTGCACCTCCACCGGCTCGTTGCGCGTGCCCGACGCGTACAGGCTGATCGCCGTGTGGTTGTCCTTCTTGCCGGGCCGGGCGCCGTAGCCGCCCTCCTTCCAGATGTACATGACGAAGTCGCGGTCGTAGCCCTCGCGCTCGTCGAAGCCGCCGACGACCATGTTCGTCATGTTCCCGGAGCAGGCCATCGACCGCTCCGGTAGGAGCTGCAGGAAGCAGCCGAAGACGCAGGCGCAGATCACCTCGTAGGACGTGGCGAACGCGCCCGAGATCGGCCGGGGGAACTGCGCGTTCGTGACGAGCCCCTCGGGGTTGACGACGTCGATCGCGTTGTAGATCCCCTCGCTCGCGGGCACGTGCGGGAAGATCGCCTTCGTCGCGACGACGAGCGCCGACTGGGCCATCGAGCGCGTCGAGTTGACCGCGCCGATCGCCTGCGGGTCGGACGCCGAGAGGTCGTACGTCGCCCGGTCGCCCTCGATCGTGATCGTCACCGCGATCTTCACCGGCGTGACGCGGTCGCCCATCGGGTCGAAGTCGATCGCGTCCTCGAACGTGACCGTTCCGTCGGGCAGCCGGCGGAACTCCTCGCGCAGGAGCGCCTCGGAGTAGCGGATCAGCTCGTCCATCTCGGACGTGATCAGCTCGACGCCGTACTTGTCCATCAGCGCCTGCAGGCGCGCCTCGCCGGTGCGGCAGGACGCGATCTGGGCGAACACGTCGCCCTGCGTCGTCTCGGGCACGCGGACGTTGCGCAGGATGAAGCGCAGCACCTCGTCGTCCAGCTCTCCCTCGCGGACGAGGTGGATCGGCGGGATGTAGAGGGCCTCCCCGTAGGTGGACGGCGCCTCGGCGTGGAAGCTGCCCGGGACGGGGCCGCCCGCGTCCGACCAGTGGGCCGAGTTCTGGACGAACGCGACCAGCTGGCCGTCGCGGAACACGGGCATGATCGTCCGCACGTCCTGGCAGTGGGTGCCGCCGAGGAAGGCGTCGTTCATGATGAAGATGTCGCCCTCGTGGATCCCGTCCCGGCCGATCCAGGAGATGACCGCCTTGACCGTGTGCGGCAGCGTGCCGACGTGCGCGGGCAGGTCCTCCTTGCCCTCGGCGACCATCCGCCCGTCCTTGTCGCAGATCGCCGCGGAGAAGTCGCGGCCCTCCGAGACGACGAGGGAGTGCCCGACCTTCTCGAGCATCATCCCCATCTCGTCGACGACGCTCATGAAGGCGTTCCGGAGCACCTCGAACGTGATCGGGTCGATCCGGCCCGTGAGAGCGCTCTCGCGCGCGACGCCGCTCACCGCGACTCCTTCCCGTCGTAGCTCAGCGCGATCACGATGTTCCCCACGTCGTCGACGCGGCCCGACGTCCCCGGCGGCATCACGAGCGTGGTGTCGAGCTCCTCGACCACGCACGGCCCCTCGAGCTCGTCGCCCGGGCGCAGCCCGAGCCGGTCGAGCACGCGGGTGGGCACCCAGCCGTGGCCCTCGAAGTGGACGTCGCGCGTGCGCTCCGCGACGACCTCGCGCCGCGCCTGCTCGGCGTGCTTCAGGCCGGCCAGGTCGGGCTTGCCGCGCAGGCCGCGCGCGGCGGCGCGCAGGGTCGAGGTCTCGACGGGCGCGTCCGGGTGCGAGTAGCGGTACTGCCGCAGGTGCTCGTCGTGGAAGCGGGCGATCGCGTCCGCCATGCCGGCGTCGGTCAGCTCGGTCAGCGCGACGGTGACCGAGTGGAGCTGGCCGATGTAGCGCAGGTCGACGGACAGCTCGACCGTGACGTCCTCGCGGCGCACGCCCTGCCGGAGCAGGTTGCCGATCACGCGCTCCTCCATCTCGGCGTAGCGCGGGCGCATGTCGTCGAGGTCGAGCTCGTGCTGGCGCCTGACGTACGCCTGCGAGAAGTCGTCGAGCGGGTCGACGAAGAGCAGGCCCATCGCGCTCGTCACGCCCGGGTAGGGCGGCACGATCACCTCGGGCATCTGCAGCTCGAGCGCCAGGTCGACCGCATGGAGCGGGCCGGCGCCGCCGAAGGCGACGAGGCCGAACTCGCGCGGGTCGAAGCCGCGCTCGACCGTCATCAGCCGGATCGCCTTGACCATGTTCGCGTTCGCGATCTTCAGGACGCCCTCGGCGGCCTCCTCGATCGAGAGCCCGAGCGGATCGGCGATCCGCTCCTTCAGCGCGGCGCGCGAGCGCTCGACGTCGAGCGCCATCCGCCCGTCGAGGAAGAGGTCGTTCGAGACGCGGCCCAGGATCAGCTGGACGTCCGTGTCGTCGGCTCCGTGCCGCCCTTGCCGTAGCAGGCGGCCTGGGATCGGCGCCTGCGGAGTGCGGGCCCGAGCGCGGGTAGCCGGCCGGGTCGAGCCAGGCGATCGAGCCGCCGCCAGCGCCGATCGAGATCACGTCGATCGAGGGGAAGCGGATCGGCATGCCCCACTCGAGGTCGAACGAGGTGGTCAGCCGCGGCCGGCCGTCGATCACGACGCCGATGTCGGCGCTCGTCCCGCCCATGTCGAAGCAGACGACGTCCTCGCGCCCGGCGGAGGCGGCGACGGCGGCGCCCGCGATCACGCCGGCGGCGGGGCCGGAGTTCAGCGTCTTGACCGAGATGCTCTTCGCGTAGTCGGTCGTCATCGTGCCGCTGCCGTTGTGCATGACGAGGACGATGTCCTCGCCGTAGCCCTTTCCGGCCAGCCGGCCCTCGAGCCGGTCCATGTAGAGGCGGAGGATCGGCGAGCAGTACGCGTTCGCGACCGTGGTCGCCGTCCGCTCGAACTCCGGCGGCTCGGGGAGGATGTCGGTCGAGAGCGAGACGTCGAGGCCGGGCACCTCCTCGAGCAGGATCTCGCGGATGCGGCGCTCGTGCGCCGGGTTCATGTGCGCGTTGATCAGGCAGACGGCGACGGACTCGAGCTTGCGGGCCTGATCTTCCGCGCGACGTCGCGCACGGACTGCTCGTCGAGCGGCGTCACGACGTTGCCGGCGTAGTCGACGCGCTCGTCGACCCGAGCCGGTGGCGGCGCTGGACGAGCGGCGCCGGCGGGTCCCAGAGGATGTCGTAGAGCTCCTCGCGGTTCGCGCGCCGGATTCGAGCACGTCGCGGAAGCCCCGCGTCGTGACGAGCGCCGTCGGCGCGCCGCGCTTCGTGATCACCGCGTTCGTCGTCACGGTCGTGCCGAAGAGCGTCTCCACGTCCGCCGGGTCGAGCCCTGGCGCCGCGACGCCCTCCACGACCCCGATGTCGAACCGCGGCGGCGTCGGGGCACCTTCGCCACCTGCGCCTCCCCGTCGGACGACAGGCCGAAGACGTCCGTGAACGTCCCGCCCGTGTCCACGCCGACGATCCACCCCATACGACTCCTCCGGTCCGGCATCCTCCCGCCCGGCACGCGCCCGGGCGGAAGCGGGATTATCGGGGAGCGCGGGCGGCGCGCCGGATTTGACCGGACGGGCGGGCACCGGCGCCCGCCCCGTCGTCCCGCGCCGCCGTCGCGTCGGCGAGCGGCGCCGTCAGGTCGTACACGGTCGAGCCGCCGACGGCCTGCGCTCTCGTAGTGCTGCGCGACCCAGGCGGCGATCTCGCCCGAGCCGCCGCGACCGCCTGGCGCGCCGTCGCCCGCGACGTACCAGTGGATCTCGCCGGCCTCGACGAGCGCCTGAACTCCGCGAGCGTGGGCGACGGGTCGCTCCCCGAGAAGCCGCCGATCGCCATCACCGACTCGCCGCTCTCGAGCTGGAGCGACGCCTGACCCATCGAGCCCTGGGTCGCAGCGGCCCAGCGGTGGGCGCCCGCGTCGCTCGCGATCAGCTCGACGAGCTCCGCGCTCGCCGCCGCGCCGCCCGGGCGGCCGCCGCCCTCGGGGCCGGCCTGGCTGGCCGGAGGCGCGCCCGGCGCCTGGCCGCCGTCCGCGCCGGGCGCAGGCGTCGGCCCTGGCCGGGACGGCGCCGGCGGGCCCGACGCCGGCGTCGAGCCGCTGTGCGGCTGCGCCGCCGTCGCCACGCTGTAGGCGGCCGTCCCGCCCAGGAGGGCGATCGCCCCGGCCGCCACGCGACCGCCAGGAGCGCCCGGCCACGCCGGCCCGCCCGCGGGTCGAGGACGAGCCCGATCGCGACCGCCGCCGCGGCCGCGCTGGCGTAGCGGAGCCAGGGCTGCCAGTCGGGCGTCCGGTCGAGCAGCGCCCACGACCAGCCGGTCGTCCCGGCGATCCCGAGAGCGAGGACGGCGCGGGCCGCGAGCCAGCGGCGCGCACGCCAGAGCTCGCGGCCGCCGATCCCGACGAGCGCGCCGACCGCGGGCGCGAGCGCGACGGCGTAGTACGGGTGGACGATGCCGTCCATCAGGCTGAGGACGGCGCCCGTGACGACGAGCCAGCCGCCCCAGAGCAGGAGCGCCGCCCGCGTCCGGTCCGTGCGCGGCCGCCGCCGCGTCAGCACGAGGCCCGCGACGAGCGCGAGGCCGGCCGCGGGCAGCAGCCAGGAGACCTCGCCGCCGAGCAGGGCGTTGAACAGCCGGCCGGCGCCCGGCGTGCCGCTGAAGCCGCCGCCGCCCGGGCCGTCGCCCTCGCCGGTGAGCCGGCTGAGGCCGTTGTAGCCGAGCACGAGGTCGACGACGCTGTCGTTCGTGGAGCCGCCGACGTAGGGGCGGGACGCGGCCGGCCACAGCTCGACCAGGACGACCCACCAGCCGGCGGAGGCGACGAGCGCGACGCCGCCCGCAACGAGCTGCCAGAGGCGGCGCTGGAGCGGCGTCGGAGCCGCGACCAGGTAGACGAGCGCGAAGGCGGGCACGACGAGGAACGCCTGGAGCATCTTCGCGAGGAACGCCCAGCCGACGAGCGAGCCGGCAGCGAGCAGCCAGCCGGTGCTCGCCCGCTCGAGCGCCCGCGTCAGCGCGTAGGCGGCGGCGACGAGCAGGAGGACGAGCAGCGCGTCCGGGTTGTCGAAGCGGAACATCAGCGTCGCGACCGGGGTCAGCGCGAGCGCGGCGCCGGCGGCGAGCCCGGCCGCAGGCCCGGCGACCCGGCGCACCGTCGCGTGGAGGAGCCCGACCGACGCGACGCCCATCAGCGCCTGCGGCACGAGCAGGCTCCAGCTCGACAGCCCGAAGGCCCTGACCGAGAGACCCATCACCCAGATCGACGCGGGCGGCTTGTCGACGGTGATCGCGTTGCCGGGGTCGAGCGCGCCGAAGAGGAGCGCCTTCCAGCTCGACGAGCCGGCCTGCGCCGCCGCGGCGTAGTACTGGTTCCCCCAGCCGGAGGCGCCGAGGTCCCAGAGGTAGAGGACGGCGGTCGCGGCGAGCAGGGCGAGCAGCGCCGGCCGCGACCAGGCGGGGCGGGACGCGGGCCCGCGCAGGAGGCCCGGGAGGCGCCGCGGGCGGCGTGCCGGCGGCGCGGGCGCCCCGGGCAGCGCCGGCAGCTCGCGCTCGCGGGCTGGGACGAGGGTCGTCGGCATGGGTGGCTCCCGGGGCTCAGGGGTGGCGGCGCGGGTGGAAGACCCACGCCCGGAGGAGGACGAAGCGGACGAGCGTTGCGGCCGCGTTCGCGAGCACGAGCACGGTCAGCTCGACCGCGTGAGCCGCGTGCGGGGCGACCCAGCCGAGCAGGCCGAGCGAGCCCGAGGTCAGCGCGAGGCCGACGCCGAAGACGATCAGACCCTCCACCTGGCTGCGCGCCACGTGCCGCCGGCCGCGCAGGCCGAAGGTGAGGCGCCGGTTCGCGGCGGTGTTCGCGACCGCGGTCGTCGAGAGCGCGAGGAGGTTCGCGCCCTGGGCGCCGAGCGGCCCGCGCGTGAGCCAGTAGAGCGCGCCGTACGCGAGCGTCGAGGCGACGCCGATCGCGGCGAAGCGGACGAGCTGGCGCGGCAGGCTCGGCGGCACGCCCTCGACGCGGGCCGCGAGCGGCTCGCGGCCGAGGCTGCGCCGAAGGTCGGCGAGCGGGAGCGCGCCCGTCGCGAGCGCCCGACCGACGCGCGCGATCCCGCGCAGGTCGGCGATCGCGGTCGCGACGACGTCGACGCGGCTGTCCGGGTCGTCGACCCAGTCGACCGGGACCTCGTGGATCCGCAGGCCCGCGCGCTCGGCGAGCACCAGCAGCTCGGTGTCGAAGAACCAGCCGGTGTCCTCGACGAGCGGCAGCAGGCGGCGGGCGGCGTCGGCGCGCAGCGCCTTGAAGCCGCACTGGGCGTCCGAGAAGCGCGCCCGCAGCGTCGCGCGCAGGATCAGGTTGTACGCGCGCGAGATCACCTCGCGCCTCGCGCCGCGGACGACGCGCGAGGCGCGGGTCAGGCGCGTCCCGATCGCGACGTCCGAGTGCCCGGTGAGCAGGGGCGCGACGAGCGGGAGCAGCGCCGCGAGGTCGGTCGAGAGGTCGACGTCCATGTAGGCGACGACGCGCGCATCGCTCGCCTCCCACACCGCGCGCAGCGCGCGGCCGCGGCCCTTCCGGTCGAGGTGGACGGCACGCACGCCGTCGAGGCGGTCGGCCAGCGCCTGCGCGAGCGGCCAGGTCGCGTCGGTGCTCGCGTTGTCGGCGATCGTGATCCGGAACGAGAGCGGGAAGCGGTCGCACAGGTACGCGTGGAGTCGCTCGACGCTCGCGACGAGGTCGGCCTCCTCGTCGAGGACGGGGACGACGATCTCGACGTCGCACGTCCCAGGGGCGGCCGGCTCGGGCCGGTGGATCGCTGCCGGCGCGGCGGCCGGCTCGTGGAGGATCGTCGGCATCCAGGGCTCCAGGGGTCGGGGGAACTCGGGTGCCATGACTGTCCGGGGCCGCGGTAAGGCGCCGCCAAGCGAGGGCGCAGAGACGCCTAAGCCGTGTCGAAGAGCTGCCTAAGAGCGCGCGAGGCGCGCCGTCAGGCGGCGACGACCGGCCCGAAGCGGACGCGCACGAGCGCGCCGCCGCCGGGGGCGTTCTCGGCGCTCGCGGAGCCGCCGTGGGCCTCGGCCGCCTGGCGCACGATCGCGAGCCCGAGCCCCGAGCCGGGCGTCGAGCGCGCCGTCCGGGCGCGGTAGAACCGGTCGAACACGTGCGCCAGGTCGTCGGTGGCGAAGCCCGGCCCGTGGTCGCGCACCGTCAGCTCGCCGCCGACCAGCGAGACCTCGATCGTGCCGCCGGACGGTGACCACTTGACCGCGTTGTCGAGCAGGTTGGCGACCGCGCGCCCGATCCGCTCCGGGTCGCCGGTCACGGTCGTCGGCTCGAGCCCCGTCGAGAAGGAGACGGCGTCGGCGGCGCGGCGGGCGGCGCGCTCGACCGCGGCCTCGACGACGAGGTCGACGCGGACGTCGTCGTGCTCGGCCTGCCCCCGCTCGCCGCGTGCGAGCTCGACGATGTCGGCGACGAGCGCGGTCAGCTGGTCGAGCTCCGCGACCAGGTCGTCGTGCAGGGCGGCGCGATCGCCGGGCGGCAGCTCGTGGGCCCGGTCGAGCAGCTGGACGTTCGCCCGCAGGCTCGCGAGCGGCGTGCGCAGCTCGTGGCTCGCGTCCTGGACGAGGTGCCGCTGCGCCTCGACCGATCGCTCGAGCGCGTCGAGCGCGCGGTTGAAGCTCGCCGCGAGCCGCGCCAGCTCGTCGCTCCCCTCCACCTCGAGCCGGTGCGAGAGGTCGGGATCGACGACGATCGCCTCCGTCCGGCGCGTGAAGCGGGCCACGGGCGCGAGCGCGGTGCGCGCGACGAGCAGGCCGAGCAGGGCGGCGAGGACGATGCCGATCAGGCCCAGCCCACCGAGCAGGAGGAGCAGCCGGTCGAGGGCGTCGTCGACCTCGCCCAGCGGCCGGGCCACCTGGACGGCGCCCCGGCCGGGGAGGCCGGCCGCGAGCACGCGCAGGTGCACCCCGTCGACCGTGACGTCCGAGAAGGCCCGGCCCCGACCGGATGCCGCGATCGCGCGCGTGCGGTCGTCGACGGGCAGCGGGGCGTCGGCGCTCGCCGGCCGTGTCACCGTCCCGTCGGGCGCGACCAGCTGGAACGCGCCCGGCGCGCCGCCGAACGCGGGCGGTGGCGGCTGCTGCAGCCGCGGGCGCGCGAACCCGGGCGGCCCCTGGACCTGACGCGCGCGCTGGAGCAGGGCGTCGTCCACCTGACTGCGCAGCTCCGTTCGGGTCAGCGCGTAGGCGGCGGCGACGAGCGCCACGGCGACGAGCGCCACGGCGACGCCGGCCGTGGCGCCGAGGCGGACGCGGAGGGTCACGGCTCGCGGAGCACGTAGCCGACCCCGCGCACCGTCTGGATCAGCGGACGCGCGCCGGCGGCCTCCAGCTTGCGACGCAGGTAGCCGATGTAGACGCGCAGCCCGTTCGAGGCCGGGCCGAAGTCGTAGCCCCAGACGCGCTCGTAGATCACGCGCTGGGAGAGCACCTTCCGCGGGTTCGCGAGCAGCAGCTCGAGCAGCTGGAGCTCCGTCCTCGTCAGCTCGACGAAGGTCTCGCCGACGACGACGCCGTGGCGCTCCGGGTCGAGCCGGAGCTCGCCGAAGCGCAGCGCGGCGGGGTCGCCGCCCGGGTCGCCGACCGCGCGGCGCAGGAGCGCGCGCAGGCGCGCCTCGAGCTCGGCCACGTCGAACGGCTTGACCAGGTAGTCGTCGGCGCCTGCGTCGAGCCCGTCGATGCGGTCGGCCACCTCGGCGCGCGCCGTGAGCATCAGGATCGGCACGCGGTCGCCCTGCCGGCGCAGCGCGCGGCAGACGTCCAGGCCGTCGAGCCCCGGCAGGCCGACGTCGAGCACGATCGCGTCCGGCGGGGCCGCGGCGCTGCGCACGAGGGCCTGCTCGCCGTCCTCCGCCAGGTCGACCTCGTAGCCCGCGAGCGTGAGCGCCCGCCGGAGGGCCTCGCGCAGGGCCCGGTCGTCGTCGACGGCGAGGATCCGCACGCGTCGAATTGTGCAGCCGGCGCGGACGGTGCCGATCCCGGGTCGAGGGGGAGGGGCCGCGCAGGGGACAATTGCCGTCGTCCCGGGGGGACACAGGTTGCCCGGCCCCTCCCACCGGGACGCTACGCCGCCCGGCGGACGGGCCCTCTCCCCCGAACGGGGGAGGGGCCCTCCCCCGTTCGGAGCACGTCGCCGCCCGGCCTCGGGAGGGCGCTGCCCCACCGCATCACCCGGGCCGCGCGACCAGTAGAGTCGATGCATGCCCCGCTACACGCTCAACGCCCACGAGCTCGCCGCCAAGACCGTCGACGGCGAGACCGTGCTGATCAACCTCTCGACCGGCGTCTACTACAGCATCGCCGGGTCGGGGGCCCTCGCGTTCGCGCACCTGGCCGCCGGCGCCGAGCCGGCCGCCGTGGCCGCCGAGCTCGCCGCGCGCTACGCGGTGGACGAGGCGCCGGTCGCGAGCGACCTCGAGCCCTTCCTCGCCTCGCTCCTCGCCGAGCGCGTGCTCGTGCCGACCGACGATGTCCCCGCGGCGCCGGTCGAGGCGACGCCCGCCGACGGCCCGTACGCGCCGCCGCTGCTCGAGGTCTACACCGACATGGGCGACCTGCTCGCGCTCGACCCGCCGATGCCCGGCCTGCAGGACATCCCGTGGGAGGCGCCCTCGCGGTGAGCGGCACGCCGGCCGACGGGGGCGATGCGGCTCCCCTCGTCTCGTGCATCGTGCCGACGTTCGACGCCGAGGCGCACCTCCCCGGTGCGCTCGCCTGCCTGCTCGCGCAGACGCACCGCCCGATCGAGATCGTCGTCGCGGACGACGGCTCGAGCGACGGCACGGTCGCGCTGGCCGAGGCGGCCGGGCCGCCCGTGCGGGTCGTCCGCCAGCCGACCGCCGGCCCGGCCGCGACGCGCAACCTCGGCATCCGGTCGGCGCGCGCGCCGTTCCTCGCCTTCCTCGACCCGGACGACCGCTGGCTGCCGACGAAGCTCGAGCGCCAGCTCGCGCGCTTCGCGGCCCGGCCCGAGCTCGACTGCTCCGTCACGCAGGTGCGGATCGTCTGGGACGACGCGGACGACCCGGCCGCGAAGGCGCTCGCGGGCCATCCCCGCGCCGGCGTCGTCGCCGGCTACGCGACGCCGACCCTGCTCGCACGGGCGAGCGCGTTCGACCGCGTCGGCCCGCTCGACGAGGGGCGCTGGTTCACGGACGCGACCGAGTGGTTCACCCGCGCGCTCGACCTCGGGCTGGTCGTCGAGCTGCTCGAGGAGCCGCTCGTCGAGCGCCACGTGCACGCCGCGAACCTGACGCGACGGCGGGCCGCCGAGAGCGCGGACGAGTTCCTCGACCTCGTCCGCCAGCGGATCGCCGCCCGCCGCGCCCGCTGAGCCCCCCGTGCGCGTCCTCTTCCTGACCGAGCTGTTCCGGCCGTACATCGGCGGCGTCGAGGTGCACGCGTCGCGCTTCCTGCCGGCGATGCGGGAGCGCGGGCACGCGTTCGAGGTCGTCACCTCGCACGGGCACCTCGACCTGCCCGACGAGGACGTGGTCGACGGCGTGCGCGTGCACCGGCTGCCGTTCGACCGGGCGCTGCGGGAGCGCGACGTCGACGCGATGGCCTCGTGCCTCGCGCGCCTGGGTGCGATCAAGCGGGCCTTCGCGCCGCAGCTCGTCCACGTCAACCTGTCGGACGCGACCGTCTTCTTCCACCTGCGCACCGAGCGCGCGCACCCGTGCCCCACGCTCGTCGCCGTGCGCGTCTCGCCGCGGGGCCTCCCGGCCGGGCCGCGCACGGTGCTCGGGTCGCTGCTCGAGCGGGCGGCCTGGGTGACGGCGAACTCCCGGGCCGTGCACGAGGACCTGCTCGAGCTCGACCCGCGGCTCGTCGACCGCTCGTCCGTCGTCTACAACGGGCTCGAGGCGCCGCGCCCGGCGCCGTACCCGGACGGGCCGCCGTTCGTCGTCGCGCTCGGGCGCGTCGTCGCCGACAAGGGCTTCGACGTGCTCGTCGACGCGTTCGCCGCGGTGCGCGGTGCACGGCCCGACGCACGGCTCGTGATCGCGGGCGACGGGGCGGAGCGGCTCGCGCTCGTCGAGCGCGCGGCCGGTCTCGGCCTCGCCGACGCGGTCGACCTGCCCGGCTGGGTCGAGCCCGACGCGGTTCCCACCCTGCTCGCCCGGGCCGCGCTCGTCGTCGTGCCCTCGCGCTGGCGCGAGGCGTTCGGGCTGGTCGCCCTCCAGGCCGCGCTCGCCGCGCGCCCCGTCGTCGCCACGCGGGTCGGCGGGCTGGCCGAGGTCGTCGCCGACGGCGAGACGGGATCGCTCGTCCCGAACGAGGACGTCGGCGCGCTCGCGGACGCGATCCTGGCCGCGCTCGCCGATCCGGCCGGGGCCCGCGCCACGGGCGAGAGGGCGCGCGCACGGGCGCTCGCGACGTTCTCCTGGCAGGCGCATCTCGACGCCTACGACGCGCTCTACGCGACACTCTCCACGTGACAGACCGCGTGGCTGCCCTGCTGCCCGGCCCGCGCCGGGCCCTCTTCCTGCGCGCCTGCCTGCTGGACGGCGAGGACGCCCGCGCCGCCTGGGCCGCGTGGCTCGCCGGCGCCGACGATCCCGCGGCCGCGTTCGCCGACCGGCGCCACGCGTGCGTGCGCCTCGCGCCGCTCCTCGTCGGCGTCGCGAACGGTCCCGGCTCCGGCCGCCTCGGCGCGGCGGCGACCGCGTCGCTCGTGCGCGAGGAGCTGCGCTGGCGGACGCTCGCCTCGGCCGCGGCGGAGGCGCTCGAGACGCTGCGCGGGGCGGGGCTCGAGCCCGTCCTCGTCGGCGGCGCGGCGGCGGCGCTGACCGCCTACGCGACCCCCTGGCAGCGCCACTGCCACGACGTCGACCTCGTCGTCGACGGGACGGCGCGCGTGGCTGCGGCCCGCCTGCTCGCGGCGGCCGGCTGGCACCCCGACCCGGGCGCGCCGTCGCTCGCCCATCCCTCCGGGTCGCGCGTCTCGCTGCACGCCTCGCCGCTGCGCGCGCCCGGCCGCACGCTCGCGGGGCTGCGCGATCGCGGCGGCACGGTCGAGCTGGGCGGCGAGCGCGTCACGGTCGCCGCGCCGGAGCACCTGCTCCTGCGGGCCTGCGAGGGCGCGTTCGTGCGCGCGGGCGGCTCGCTCGCCTGGGCTGCCGACGCGGCCGTGCTCGCACGCTCGCTCGACGAGGAGGGCTGGGCGCGCGCCGTCGAGGACGCGCGTCGCGCCGGCGCCGCCGCGCCGGCCGCGGTCGCGCTCGGCTTCCTCGCCCGCGAGGTCGGGCTCCCGCTCCCGGCTGGCCCGCTCGCAGGGCTGGCGGCGCAGGTCGACGGCCGCGCGGAGGCCGACTGCCTGGCGCTCGTGCCGCGGCTCGCGGCGCCGCGGCGGGTGGCGCGGCGGGTGCGGCGCGAGCTGACCCGGGTCGTCGGCCGGAGGCGCGCGTGACCGCCGACGCGCCGCCTGCGCTCGTCGAGCGAGCGCGCATCCGCCTCGCCGGGGCGACGGTCTCGCTCGCGACGTCGAGCGAGACGCTGGGGCGCTCCTGACCCGACCCTTCGCGCACCTGCCCGCCACCGCGGGCCCGGCCGACCTCCGGGTCGAGGCCTGGACGGGCGCGCCGGGCCTGCCGACCGGCCCTGACCGGATCGAGCTGGGCGACGGCGGGGCGCTCGTCGCGCACGTGCGGCCGGAGGGTCGGTCGCGCTCGACCGGCGCGAGGGCCTGCTCCGGGCCTGGTGGCCCAGCGAGGACGCCCTGCCGGCGCAGGACCGGACGAAGCCGTTCGTGCTCACCCTCGCGCTCTGGCTCGCCGACCGCGGCCTCGTGCTCGCCCACGCGGGCTGCGTCGGACGGGACGGGCGCGCCGTCCTGCTCGTCGGGCCCTCGGGCTCCGGGAAGTCGACGGCGTCGCTGGCGTGCGCCGCGCACGGGCTCGACTACCTCGGCGACGACCAGGTCGCCGTCGCGCTCGACGCCGGGCGTCCGGTTGCGCACAGCCTCTTCGCCACGGCGCGCCTGGCGGCCTCGCACCTCGCGGCGCACCCGTCCCTCGCGTGCGGCGGCCCGGCGCTCGAGACCGGCGAGGACAAGCGGCTGCTCGTGCTCGGCGAGTCCGCGGCACGTCTCGTCCACGCCGCCGAGGTCGCGGCGGTGGCGATCGTCCGCCGGGGCCCGGGACGGCTCGTCCGCGCGAGCCGCTCCGAGGCGCTGCGCGCGCTCGCACCGAACACCCTCGCGCGGATGCCGCTCGGGCCCGCCGCGTTCCACGCGCTCGCCGACGTGACCGCCGCCGTCCCCGCCGTCGCGCTGGAGACGGCGACGCCGGACGCCGTCCCCGCGCTCGTCGACCGCGTCCTCGCCGGGGAGCTCCCTGAGGATCCTGCTCTGGACGTCGCACTTCTGGCCGCACGTCGGCGGGGTCGAGGTGCTCGGCGCGCACTTCGTCGGCGAGCTCGCGCGCCGCGGCCACGAGCTGACCGTCCTCACGGGCCGCGACGTCATGGACCTGCCGCCGCGCGGCGAGGTCGAGGGCGTCCCGGTCGTCCGCGTCCCCTTCCGCGCGCCGCTCGAGCGGCGTGACCCGGCGGCGCTCGCGGCGCTGCTCGAGGAGGTCGTCGAGACGAAGCGCCGGGTCGCCGCAGACGTCGTCCACCTCTACCACCTCGGGCCCGACGCGCTGATCCACGAGCTGACCCGCCGGGCCTCCCCCGCGCCGGACGTCGCGACCCTGCACGGGCCGTTCCCGCCCAACCTGCTCACCCCGACGGCGCCCGTGGGGCGCGCCCTGCGCCGCTGCGAGACGGTCGTCGGCTGCTCAGTCGCGGCGCTGCAGGACTTCCTCGACCACGTGCCCGAGGCGACGCCGCGCGGGCGCGCGATCCCGAACGCGCTGCCGGCGGACCTCCGCCCGGTCGTGCCGCCGCCGGACCGGCCGACGATCCTGATGCTCGGCCGCGTCGTGCCCCAGAAGGGCTTCGACCTGGGCGTCGAGGCGTTCGCGCAGGTGCTGGACGAGCGACCCGACGCGCGCCTCGTCGTCGCCGGCGACGGGGTCGAGCTCGAGGCCGTCCAGCGGCTCGCGGTCGAGCGGGGCGTCGCCCACGCGGTCGAGTTCCTCGGCTGGGTCGCGCGCGCGGACGTCCCCGGGCTGATCGAGGCGGCGACGCTCGTCCTGATGCCGTCGCGCTACGAGGGGTTCGGCCTCGTCACGATCGAGACGGGCCGCTGCGCCCGCCCGGTCGTCGCCTTCGCGATCGCGGGCATGCCGGAGGCGGTCGTCCACGACGAGACCGGGCTGCTGGTCGAGCCCGAGGACGTCGACGGGCTCGCCGGAGCGGTGCGCGCACTGCTCGCCGATCCCGCCCGCGCCGCGTCGCTCGGGGCCGAGGCGCGCCGACGTGCCGGGAACGCCGCCTGGGAGGCGCACGTCGGCGCCTACGAGGAGGTCTACGCGGCGGCGGTCACGGCTGCTGCTTCGGCACGAAGCTGATCTGGCCGTTCGTCTCGAGGACGGCCCAGCGCACCTCGCCGAGCGAGCCGATCTGCGCGAGCCGCGCCTGGGCGGCCAGCTCCTCGAGCGTGATCCGCTCGCGGCGGAGGTTCGCGGCGATCGGCGTGCCGTCCTCCAGGAGGACCACGGGCCGCCCCTCGAGCAGCGGGCGCAGCCGCCGGATCCGGTAGCTGAGCCACGACCAGACGACCGTCAGGAGCGCGATCGTCGCCACGGCGAGGATCGCGCCCGTGACGGACGTGTCCTGCTGGGTGACGCCCTGCTGGACGAGGTCGCCGATCACGACGAGGACGATCAGGTCGAACGGCTCGAGCGTCGAGAGCTCGCGCCGCCCGACCAGGCGCATCAGCCCCCAGATGACGACGAAGACGACGGCGGCGCGCAGGACGATGTCCACGGCTCAGCTGACGGGTAGACGGTGACGCGGCGGGAGACGACCCGGTCCGCCACGCCCTCGGCGGCGAGGGCGACCGACTGGTCGCGGCGGCCGACGGCGGTCGGGTTGACCTGCGCCTCGATCCGGACGAGGAGCGTGTCCCCGGGCGCGAGGCGGTCGTTGACGAGCGCGAGCCGCCCGTCGCGCTGGGCCTGCTCGCTCGGCTCGGGCGTGATCGAGTTGATCGTGATCCCGTCGAGCCAGCCCGCCGCGAGACGGATCGCCGGCGAGCGGAGCCCCCGCGGGTCGCGACGTTGATGCTGCCCGGGAGGACGAGCCCGAGCCGCAGCGCGGCCGGCGCGTCCACGGTCACGTCGGCCGCGGCGCCGGCGGCGGCCGCGCGCTGCTGGCGCTGGCCGAAGACGTTCGCCAGCGCGAGCGCGACCACGGCGGCCACCACGAGCAGGCCGAGCCGGCGGACGCGGATCTCGATCCGCCGGCCGACGAGGTCGACGTGGGCGTCGCGCGCGAGCCGGTCGGGGACGTCGGCCACGGCGCGCCGCCCTCAGGCTGCACGCCGGAGCGCGCGGGCGGGAGGACGGAAGCGCGAGCCGCCGGCCCGGCCGAGCCGCTCGCAGGCGGGGCAGCGTCCCGAGCGGGAGAGCGCGGCGGCCAGCACCTTCCGGTCGCAGGTCAGGCAGTGGTCGAGCCACCGGTCTGCCGGCAGGTCGGCCCCGTGGCGGTTCGTCGCACGCTCGCTCGCCGTCGTCTCCATCGCAGTCCACCTCCGCTGCGCCGCGTCGAGGTCCCGGTCGCGTGGTACCCGCCCGGCGCGCGCGCCAACCGCGAGGCGCTACTGCTTCCGCGCGATCGCCCGGCCCAGCTCCTCCTTCGTCATCCGCGACCGCCCGCGGACGCCGAGCCGCGTCGCGCGCTCGTACAGCTCCGCGCGCGTGTGGCCCGCGACGTCGACCCCGCCGGCCGTGGGCCGCGGACGCTCGCGCGCGTCCTTCCCCGACCTGCGCGCCTGCTCGTCGCTCGGGCCCGGCTCGTCCTTCTCCTCCCAGTGGTCGCCCACCTTCTCGAAGGAGTGCTTCAGCGCGGCGTAGGCGATCCGGTGCCGCCTCGCCCTCGCCGTGCTCCTCGACGGCGGCGTCGTAGCGCCCGCGCGAACGTGCGCTGCGCCTTCGTCGGGGGCAGCGCAGCGTCGCCGGCAGCTCGAACGCCTTCGGTCGGTTCCCGGACATCTTCGGCTGACGGCTCCCTTCCTGGCGGTCGGGACCCGGAGTGCCCGCTGGACGGCCCGCGAAACGACGAGGGACCCGTGCGGGGCCCCTCGCGTCTGGCTCGCTGCTGCAGCCGGCTAGCTGGGCTCGAGGCCCACCGTCTGCTTGTTGGCGCAGCTGTCGCTCGTCTGGAAGTACCAGAAGTTGAGCAGGTCGTACGGGTCGCCCGCCCAGCAGCGACCACGCCCTTCTTCGTCGCGATGAAGGATGCGGGCTCCGCGATGGGCACCTGCGGGAGCGTCACCATCAGCTGCTCCTGCATCTGCTGGAGGATGCCGGCGCGCTCCTCGCCGACCGTCGTCACCGACTGCGCGTACAGCGCGTCGAAGTCGGCGTTGTCGTGGCCGACGGCGTGTTCAGGCCGCCGTTCGCCTTCGACACGTAGAAGAGCTGCGCGCAGTAGCCGACGTCCGGGGCCAGCGGACGATCCTGGTCCTGGATGAACATCGGCAGGTCGTACTTCGTCAGCGTGCGGTCCGCGAACTCGGCGTTCGAGATCGGGTTCAGCGTGATGTTGATCCCGATCTGGGCGAGCGCCGTGCGGACGCGGTTGGCGATCGGCTCGAGCACGTTGGCGCGCTCGGCCACGTAGTAGAGCGCGAGCCCGGCCGAGTACTGCTCGAGACCCTTGCCCTCCGGGTAGCCGGCCTCGGCCAGCGTCGCCTTCGCCTTCTCGATGTCCGTCCCGTAGATCGGCTGGTCGACGTAGCCGTAGTACTTGGACGGGCACATGCCGTTCCACTTGACGGCGTCGCCGCCGAAGTCCTCGGCGATGATCTCGTCGTACGGCAGCGCATAGGCGATCGCCTGGCGGAGCTTCTCGTTGCCCGGGAGGTTCCAGGGCTCGAAGTTGAACGAGAGGCCGATCGACAGGCCCTTGTTGTTCTGCCAGCCGAGCACGGCGACGTTGTCGGACGCGCGGAGGTCGGCGATCTCCTGCGGGGTCAGGTTGGTGATGACGTCCGCGTCGCCGCCCTTGATCGCGCCGACCCGGTTGGCCGACTGCGGCACCTTGCGGATCGTGACCTACTTGAACTGCGGCAGGCCACGGTAGTAGCCGTTCGGGTTGACCTCGAGGGTCATCTCGGTGCCCTTGTTCCAGTTCGTCAGGCAGTACGCCCCGAAGCCGGGCGCGTTCTCCGTGTCGCCGTACTGGAACGCCCACGGGTCGTCCTCGGTCGCGTTCGCCTGCATCTCCTTCGAGTCCCAGATGAAGTTGAAGGAGATCGCCTCGACGCGCGGGTAGAGCTCGTTCGGGTTCCGCTGCGTGACCGCGACCGTGTAGTCGTCGATCTTCTTGACCTCGGTGTCGAGCAGCTGCTTCGCCTCCGCCGGGACGGTGTCCTGGCCCTCGGGCGGCACGAGCGGCGTCAGGTCGAACACCGCGGAGACGTTGCCGAGGAACCAGCCGATCGGCGAGGCGCCGGGGATGGCCTTGCGGCGGCTGTACGTCCAGATCACGTCGTCGGCGGTCAGCTCGTTGCCGGCGCACGAGAGGACGCCCGGCCGGAGCTTCCACGTCCACGTGACGGTGTTGTCCGCGTTCGTCGTCGAGCTCCACGACTCGGCGAGCAGCGGCACGTAGCCCTGCGTGCCGACGGCGTACTGCGGCTCGAGCACGCCCGCGCCGTTGTCGACGAGCGGGTAGCCGATCAGCGTGTCGGAGATGTTGATCCGGATCTCCTGGCCCTCGGGCGCCGCGGCCTTGGCGCTGTCGGGGTCGAGGCCGGATGCGATGTCGGGCTCGAGGACGACCAGCTCCTGCTGGCCGGCGCTCGGGTCGGGGCCCTCGGCCGGCGCGGGCGCCGGGGCGGGCTCGGCCGGAGCGGGCTCCGTGGGAGCGGGCTCGGGGGCCGGAGCCGGCTCGGCCGGCTCGGGCGCCGGCGCGGGCTCCGCAGGCTCGGGTGCGGGGGCGGGCTCGGGGGCCGGGGCAGGCTCCGGAGCCGGTGCGGGCTCTGCCGGCGCCGGCGCGGGAGCGGGCTCCGCGCTGTCCGAGCCACCGCAGCCCGCGGCGAGCGCGGCCACGAGGCCGACGATCGCAAGGGCGAGCGCGAGGCGCACTTTCACGCTGATCCTCCTCCTGTCGTTGGTTCCGCCGATCCCTCCCGGCGTGGGCAGGGATTCAACGATGCGCCGCACCGCTTGTCAAGGGTCTGAACCGGATCGTTCGACTGGAGTGGACCCGGCGTTCAACCGGTCGGGCCGTCAGGCGCGAGGCTCGCGATCACGTGACGCGTGCCGACCGCCGTCTCGGGGCTCGGCAGGTAGCTCGTGAAGCCGGGGTGGATCGGGTAGACGACCGGCAGCTGCACGCCCGCCGCGCGGTAGCGCTCGAGCCCCGCCCGGCACTGCTCGGCGGTGCCCCCGACGGCCACCGAGTCGACGACGTCGTCGGGGAGCAGGCGCGCGGCCGCGAGCAGCTCGCCGCCGCGGACGAGCTCGCCGACGCGCTCGACGAGCGCCGCGTGGCCCTGGTTCGCGAACCACCGCTGGTAGTGGCGGTACTCCGACATGTGGAACGCGACGAGGTGACGCAGCGCGAGCCGAGCGCGCTCCTCGTCGTCGTCGACGCAGCAGGGGACGTAGCAGCCGACGTCCACCTCGCCCGGGTCGCGCCCGGCCCGGGCCGCGCCGCGGTGCACGGCGGCGACGTAGCGGTCGACCAGCGGCAGCGGCATGACGATCGGCACGACGCCGTCGGCGAGCTCGCCCGCGAGCTCCCAGCCGGCCTCGAAGAACGAGCCGAAGTAGATCGGGATGCGGCGCCCGGGGCGCACCGGGATCCAGGGCAGGTAGTCGCGGATCTCGAAGATCTCGCCGCGGTAGGAGACGTGCTCGTTCCGCTCGGCCGCAGCCGCGACGGCGCGCACGGCCTCGACGGTCTCGCGCAGCCGGTCGAGCGAGCGCGCGTACGGGAGCGGCCGGGCCGGCTCGACGTCGTCGCGCATCCGGACGATCTCCCGGTGCCCGGTGCCGAGGCCGAGCACGAAGCGGCCGCCGGAGAGCTCGGCCACGGTCGCCGCCGCCACGGCGAGCGAGGTCGGCGTGCGGTAGTAGACGGTCGTCACGCCGGTCGCGAGGCGGATCCGGGAGGTCTCGCGCGCGCACGCGCCCAGCAGCGCGTACTGGTCGGCGTAGCTCTCGATCACGAAGACGGTCTCGTAGCCGCCGCGGTCGGCGAGGCGGACGCACTCGATGATCTCCTCGAGGGTCATGCCGGCGGAGAGGCCGAGCGCCAGACGGGTCATCGCGCACCTCGCACGGTCGGTCGGGACACGGGGCCGAGCACGATACGCGCCGCCGCGCTCGTGCGCCGCCGGCCGTTCGCGTACCCTGACGGTCAGCACGCGCTCCCGGGCGAGTGCTCGCGCCGGCCGCGCCGACCCTTCCCCCGAGAGGCGCGGCCGGCGCCCTCAGCCGCCCCCGCGGCATGGCAGGATGCGCCCCGATGGCGGACGACCGCGCAGACGGCCCCGGGCGCGACCTCGTCGGCTACGGCCGCACGCCCCCGCGCGTCGAGTGGCCCGGCGGCGCGCGGCTCGCGCTCTGCCTCGTCGTGAACTACGAGGAGGGCGCCGAGTACTCGGTGCCCGACGACGGCCGCCCCGAGACCTACGGCCTCGGCTACGAGTTCCCGCGCGACCGGCGCAACCTGCGGCTCGAGTCCGACTACGAGTACGGCAGCCGCGTCGGCATCTGGCGGCTCCTCGACCTGTTCGCCCGCTTCGACGCGCCCGTGACCGTGCACGCCGCCGCGACCGCGCTCGAGCGCAACCCCGAGGTCGGCGCGGCGATCGCCGAGCTGGGCCACGAGCCCTGCGCCCACGGCTACCGCTGGGAGGAGCAGTGGACGCTCGACCCCGCTGCCGAGCGCGAGCGGATCGCGCTCGCGGTCGCGTCGATCGAGCGGACGTGCGGGCGCCGGCCCGTCGGCTGGTACTCCCGCTACGGCCCGGGCCCGACGACGCGGCGTCACGTGGTCGAGGAGGGCGGGTTCCTCTACGACGCGGACGCCTACAACGACGACCTGCCGTACGAGGTCGAGGTGGCCGGGCGGCGCCACCTCGTCGTGCCCTACTCGGGCGTCTACAACGACGGGCGGATCGGCGCGACCGGCGACGTCGAGGGCTTCCTCGCGCTGCTCCGCCGGGCCGTCGACTACCACTGGCGCGAGGGAGAGGAGCGGCCCCGGATGATGACGATCGGCCTGCACCCGCGGGTGGCGGGGCACGCGGCCCGCTGCTCGGCGCTCGAGGAGCTGCTCGACCACTGCCGCGCGCTCGGCGGCGTCTGGCTGGCCCGGCGCGAGGACGTCGCCCGCACGTGGCTCGACCAGCACGGGAGCGCCGGGTGAGCGCGCCGTCGCTGCGCGCGCGCGTCCGGGCGGGCGAGACCGTCTTCGGCACGCTCAGCCTGCTGCCCGAGCCGGCGCTGCCCGAGATCGCGGGCGCGGCCGGCTACGACTTCTTCGTCTCGGACACCGAGCACGTCGCACTCGACGGGCAGGGCCTCGCCCACGTCGTCCGCGCGGCGCGGGCGGCCGGGATCGCGCCGCTCGTCCGCGTGCGGCACGTCGAGGAGAAGGCGTTCCTCTGGACGCTCGACACGGGTGCCGAGGGGATCGTCGTGCCCCTGCTCGAGGACGGCGCGACGGCGCGGCTCGCGCACGAGCTGTCGCGCTTCCCGCCCGACGGCCGGCGCACGCTGTGCTCCGCCTCGCGCGCCGCGGACCATGGCGCGCGTCGCGGCGACGGGTTCCCGGCCTACCTCGCCGGGGCGAACGAGCGGACGCTGCTCGTCGGCCTGATCGAGACGCCGCGCGGGATCGAGAACCTCGACGCGATCCTCGCCGAGGAGGTCGACGTGATCTGCGTCGGGCGCGCCGACCTCTCGCTCAAGCTCGGCCACCCCTACGCGCCGCGCCACCCCGACGTGACGGCGGCCGCGCTCGACGTCGTCCGGCGCACCGTGGCGGCCGGCCGCGCGGCGAGCATGCTCGCCTACGACCTCGAGGACGCGCGCTTCTGGCTCGAGGCGGGCTGCACGTTCCTGATCTACTCGCAGCCCGAGATCGTGCTCTCGAACCACTACCGCGACGCGCTCGCGGCGCTGCGCGGCCCCGTCGGCTAGGGGCCCGCCTCAGAGCAGGCCGAGCCGCATGCCCTCGACGACGGCCTCGAGCCGCGTCCGGGCGCCGAGCCGCTGCAGGATCGCGCCGACGTGGTTGCGCACGGTCGCCTCGGAGAGGTAGAGGGCGTTCGCGATCTCGCGCGTCGAGCGCGTGGCGGCGAGCAGCCGGAGGATCTCGATCTGCCGGCCCGTGAGCGGCAGCTCGTCCAGGTGCGGGGCGAGCACGCGGCTCGCGACGCGCGTGCGCCGCTCGCCCTCGGCGATCGGCATCGACACGACCTCGACGGGGACGACGTGACCGGCGCGGCAGCGCACCCGGGTGCGGTAGACGGCGACGGGCACGCCCAGCTCCCGCTTGTCGTCGTAGGCGCGGCGCCAGCCGTTGACCTCCTCCGCGACGGCGAACGGCGCCTCGAACGGCGTCTTGCCCAGCACCTCCGCCGGCGCGAAGCCGAGCAGCGTCTCGACGTTCTCCGTCACCGAGACGATCGCCCCGCGGTCGTCGAGGTCGGCCACCATGGTCAGCGCGGTCCGGGCGCGCGCCGAGTCGGCCCCCTCGTCCACGAGCCGCCGGACGATCGGCGCGCCGCAATTCGACAACCTGCGTCCTTTCCGAGTGCCTGCCCCCGCCGGGCCCGACGAAGCGCCATACCCGGTCCACGCGAAGCCCAAACACGCCGTTCGCGTATCGACCGGTCGAACGTGCTCAGGAGGGGAGCAGCCGGCCGCCCGTGACGCCGATCACCTCCCCGACGACGAAGCGCGACTCGTCCGAGACGAGGAAGACGTAGGCGGGCGCGAGCTCCGCCGGCTGCGCGGGCCGCCCGAGCGGGTTGTCCTGCCCGAACGTCGCGACCCGCTCCGGCGGGAACGACATCGCGATCAGCGGCGTCCAGACCGGGCCCGGCGCGACGGCGTTCACCCGGATCCCCTGCTCGACCAGCTCCTGTGCGAGCGCCTTCGTGAAGGTCGTGATCGCGCCCTTCGTCGCCGCGTAGTGCGCGAGCTGCGGGGACGGGTCGAAGGACTGGATCGACGTCGTGTTGACGATCGAGGAGCCGGGCGCGAGGTGCGGGATCGCCGCGCGGCAGAGCCAGAACTGCGAGAGCACGTTCGTGCGGAAGACGAGCTCGACCTCGTCGGGCGGGATGTCGACGAAGCGCTCGTGGACGGTCTGCGTGCCGGCGTTGTTGACGAGCACGTCGAGGCGGCCGAGCTCGTAGACGGCCCGCTCGACGAGGGCCCGGCAGTGCGCCTCGTCGCCGATGTCGCCGCCGACCGCGACGCAGCGCCGGCCGGCGCGCTCCACCCAGCGGACGGTCTCCTCGGCGTCCTCGCGCTCGTCCAGGTAGGAGACGAGGACGTCGGCGCCCTCGCGGGCGAAGGCGATCGCGACGGCCCGGCCGATCCCGCTGTCGCCGCCCGTGACGAGCGCGACCTTCCCCTCGAGCCGGCCCTGGCCGCGGTAGCTCTCCTCCCCGTGGTCGGCAGGCGGCGTCAGCGCCGCGTCGCTCCCGGGGGCGTCCTGCCGCTGCTCCGGGAAGGGCGGCGTCGGCCCCTGCTCGGCGGGATGCGTGGTCTCGCTCATCGTGGCTCCCCCGTCGGGTCGTCCGTCTCGCAGCGGGTACCCGGCCGCCCGGTCGGGAAACGCGCCTGGTGGCCCTGTTTGGCGCCGCGGCTCCGCGGGCAGCCGAACGGTGCTCCGCGATCGTGGCCCGCCTCCTCCTCGGGTCGCTCGCGGCGTCGGCCCCGTCCGCGGGCAGCGAGGGCGCCCGCCACGGGCGCCTCGCACGTGCCGTGTGGATCCGGGCCGCTCGGGTATCACTGGTGCATGAGCGGAACCGTCGTCGCCATCGTGATCGCGTCGATCCTCACCGTCGGCGGCGTCCTCGCCTGGCTCGGCCTGCTCCTCTGGGCCGCGCGCCGCGACGGCCAGGACCAGCGCGAGCGCGACCGCCGGGCCAGCTGGCGGCGCGGCCCTAGCCGCGCCGCCCCGACCGTCCGCTCAGTACCACTTGCCCTTCGCGAAGCCGCCGAAGGCGACGAGCCCGACGAGCGCGACGATCACGCCCACCCAGACGCTCCACACGAGCGCCAGGACGATCCCGACGATGACGAGGATGCCGCCGAGGCCGATGCCGCCTGCGCGTCCAGCGTCTCCCGTGGTCGATGCCATGCGATCCCTCCCGTTCGCGTTCCTGCCAGGGAGGCCAGATACCCCGGACCACGCGTCGCCAAGCCGGCGGCGCGTGCTCGTCAGCCCGTCGTCGTGGCGGCGGGCGCGTCCGGCGCCGCGTCGCCGAGCGCGCCGCACGCGACGACGATCGCGGGCTCGCCGGGCTCGCCGACCGCGACGACGAGGCCGTCGGCGAGCAGCCGGTCGAGCTGCTCCGGCACGGTCGCGCGCGTCAGCGCGCCGCCCTGGTCGCCGCCCGCGCCCGAGGCGTCGCCCTCGTCCGGGACGGTGGTCGCCGACGGGTCGGCGTCCGTGACGCCGCTCGGCTCGACACGCTCGTCGCCGCCGACGAAGCCCAGGTCGTGCACGCGCTCGCCGGGCGCCTCGCAGCTGCCGCGGTGCAGGCCGGCAGGGCGCGGTTCGTCGCCGGTGTCGCCGTCGAGGTGGAGCTGGACGAGCGTCGCGTCGGTCGAGGGCAGGAGCGTGGCGGTGCCGGTCAGCCCGTCCTCGCCGACGCCTGCGAGCGGGACGACGACGGGCTCGACGCCGCCCGCGCCCGGGTCGGCGGGCGTCGAGTCGCTCCGCGACGGCGCGGGCAGGACGTCGCGGAAGCCCTCGAGCGTCCCCACCGCGGTGTCGCCGCGGCCGGTCGCGCCGGAGCCCTCGTCGTCGCCACCGCACGCCGCCGCGCCTCCGGCGAGGAGGGCGAGGAGGGCGGTCGCTGCGAGGGCGCGGCGCACGCCTCGTGTCTCCCCCGGTCGCGAGTCGCGAAACGCGGTCGCCCCGCCCGCGCGAGGGGCCCGGTCGCTGCGATACTCCGCCGCGATGCAGGCGGACGAGCGGGCCGAGCGGGCGGCCGAGACGATCTGGCGGACGTGGCAGGGCGGCGAGCGGCCGCCGGAGCTACCGGGCGAGATCGCGCCGCGCGACGAGGCGGAGGGCTGGGCCGCGCAGGCGGCGCTCGCCCGGCTCGCCGGCCCGACGATCGGCTGGAAGCTCGCCGCGACCTCCGAGGGCGGCCAGCGGCACATCGGGGTCACGGCCCCGATCCCGGGGCGGCTCTTCTCGCGCTTCCTGCGCGCGCCGGGCGAGCTGCTGCCGGCCGGCCGGAACCTGCTGCGCGTCGTCGAGGCCGAGCTGGCGTTCGTGCTCGCCCGCGACCTGCCGGGCGAGGGCCCGCACACGACGGAGGACGTGCTCGCCGCGGTCGATGCCGTGCACCTCGCGGTCGAGGTGCCCGACACGCGGCTCGAGCGGTACGCGGACGTCCCCGTCGCGCAGATCCTCGCCGACGACGCCTACGCCGGCCTCTTCGTGCTCGGGCCCGAAGTGCCGGGCGGTCGCGAGCTCGACCTCGCCGCCGTCGAGACGGCGATCGCGCGCAACGGCGAGGTCGCCGAGCGGGGCCGGGGCGCGAACGTCCTCGGCGACCCGCGCGCGGCGCTGACGTGGCTCGCGAACGAGCTGCCGCGGCACGGCCTCCACCTGCGCGCCGGCGACGTCGTCACCACCGGGACGACGACGGTGCCCGTCCCGATCGCCCCCGGCGACCGGGTCGAGGCGACGTTCGTCGGCCTCGGCTCGATCGCGGTTCGTTCGCGCCCTGACGGGCGCTACGCCGCGCCGCGCAGCGCCGGCGCGACCACCTGTGCCATCAGCTCGAGCGTCTGCGCGTCCTCGGCGGGCGGGCCATGACGAGGAAGTCCCGGACGCCCAGGCGCAGGTACGGCAGGAGCCACTCGACGCACTGCTCGGCCGAGAGGGCGCGAACCCACGCGCGGCCAGCTCGGCCGGGTCGGAGCGCAGCTCGGCGGCGCGCGCCGCGAGCCGCTCCTCGCCCGGCCTCCGTGTCGCCGAGGACGACCCAGAAGATCAGCGACTTGCGGATCTCCGTCGGATCGCGGCCGACGTCGGCGCAGTGTCCGGCGAGCGCGTCCAGCTTCCGGCGGTACTCCTCCTCGGACGGCAGGAGCATGTTCCAGCCGTCGGCGCTCTCGGCGACGACGCGCAGCGTCTTCCGCTCGCCCGCGCCGCCGACCCAGAGCGGGAAGGGCTGCTGGAGCGGCTTCGGCTCGCAGCGCGCGTCGGTCAGCGTGTAGTAGCGCCCCTGGAACGACGTGGTCTCCTCGTGCAGCAGCTTCCGCACGACGACGGCCGCCTCCCGGAACATCGCGAGCCGCGTGCCGAGCGTGTGGAAGTCGATCCCGTACTGCGCGTGCTCGAGCTCGAACCAGCCGGCGCCGATGCCGAACTCGAGCCGGCCGCCGGTGACGTGGTCGAGCGTCGCCGCGACGTTCGCGAGGACGGCCGGGTGCCGGTACGTGTTGCCGGTGACGAGCAGCCCCGTGCGGATCCGCGAGGTCTTCGCCGCGAGGTACGCGAGCAGCGTCGGCCCCTCGAAGCACGGCCCGGTCGGGTCGGACTGGATCGGCAGGAAGTGGTCGAAGAGCGAGACCCAGTCGTACCCGAGCGCCTCGACGCGCTGCCAGAGGCGCACGTAGGCGTCGAGGTCGGTGTGCTGCTGGCCGGCGTGGACGCCGACGCGCACGACGTCGTTCGGAGGCAGGGTGCTGGTCATGCGGCGACTCTACCCCGCGTCCGGCGTGCGGGTCACCTCCAGCAGGTAGGCGACCATCACGTCCTCGCTGCCCGTGATCAGGTGGTACGCGTCGGACAGCTCCTCGACGCGGACGATCTGCTCGCGGTTCGCCTCGAACAGCGGCCCGAACGGGAAGAACGCGAAGTCGACCACGCGCGCCTGGAGGCCGTTCCGCGCGAGCAGGCGGGCGGTGCGCTTCTGGCCCACGATCGAGAGCTGCATGATCAGCGCCCGCCCGCCCGGCGCGAGCAGCCGCGGCAGCAGCTCGAGGAAGTGGTCGAGGACGTTGCGGCCCCAGTAGTCGAGCGGCCGGTGGCCGGTCGGCTCCTCGTAGGGGTCGACGGGCATCTGGTAGAGGCTCGCCACGATCAGGTCGAACCGCTCGGTCGGCTCCCACTGGTAGATGTCGACGTCCTCGCCGGTCATCCCGGCCGAGACGCCGTTGCGGAAGCCGTTGGCGAGCGTGTTCGCGACGGCGCTCACGTCGATGTCGATCGAGTGCACGCGCGTCGCGCCGTTCAGGCCGAGCTGGACGGAGAGGATGCCGCAGCCGCAGCCGACGTCGAGGCAGGTCTGCCCCGCGCCTGCGCCCGTCTGGAAGAGGTGCTTCCAGACGAGGTAGCTCCCCTGCGTGGGGACGAAGACGCCCACGTCGACGGTGAGCCTCGGAAACGGCAGCGGGAAGAGCGAGCGGCCCTGCTCGTCGGTCCACGGCTCGCCCGGCGGGCCGGCGCCGTCCTGCTCGACCGGCTCGGCGCGCCGTCGCCCCGGGCGCGTCCCGGCGAGCGCCGCGGCCGCCGCGGCGACGTGCTCGGGCGTCGTCCCGCAGCAGCCGCCGACGATCTGCGCGCCCTCCTCCCGCCACTGGAGCGCGAGCGCCGCGTACTCCTCGGGCCCGATCCGCTCGTCGAAGCGCCAGCGGTCGTTCGCGAGGTAGCCGAGGTTCGGGTAGACGCCGAGCGGCAGGTCGGTGAAGTCGCGCAGCCACGGGAGCATCCCGGCGACGTGGTCGACGGGGAGGCAGTTGATCAGGAGTGCCGAGACGCCGAGCTCCTCGAAGCGGCGGGCCGCGCGGCCGAACAGGTCGCCCTCGGGCGGGCCCCAGTGCTGGCCGTAGACGCCGCAGACGCCGTGTCGGCAGCGGCGGAAGCTGAGCCAGACGGGCAGGCCGAGCTCGAGCAGCCCGTCGACCAGCTCGAAGGTCTGCGGCTCGCGGATCAGCGTCAGCGTCTCGAGCAGGACGAGGTCGGGCGGCGTCTCCTCGAAGACGCGCCCGAGCAGGTCGAGCGTGCCCGCCCTGCCGAGCGAGCCGCCCTCCTCGGAGAGCGCGAACGCGACGGCCGCCTCGCCCTCGCGGCCGCCCTCCTCGACCGCGCGGCGCGCGAGCTGGACGCCGCGCCGCGCGACGTCCATCCAGTGGACGAGGTCGGCGCGACCCGGCCCGCCCCGCACCTCGGGCGCGTCGAGGATCGACCAGGTGTTCGTCGAGATCACGTCGCAGCCGGCGTCGACGTAGCGGCGGTGGACGCCGAGGACGGCCTCGGGGGCGCGGTAGAGCGCCCACGTCCCCCAGAGCTCGGGGTCGGGGCCGCGGCTGTCGCCCTGGAGGGCGTGCGCGTGCTGGAGCTCGGTCGCGACCGCGCCGTCGAGGACGACGCAGCGATCCTCGGCGAGCAGCCGCTCGATGCGGGCGTAGGCGGGCGAGCGGGAGAGCTCGCGGGCCGAGGGTGCCTGACGGGGCATTCCCATCCTCCTGGTGGCGGGCGGTCAGCCGGCGGGGTCGCGCGCCGGCTCGGCCTCGAAGCGGGTCAGCCGCTGGAACGCGTCGAAGCGCTCGCCGATCTCGGTGCGGGTCAGCCGGCGGATCCGCTCGGGCCCCCACCCCTCGACCCCGAAGGACGCGACGACCGACCCGTAGACCATCGCGCGCCGGACGACCTCGCCGTCGAGGCCCTCGTCCGCGTGCGCGTCGAGGTAGCCGAGGAAGCCGCCGGCGAAGTGGTCGCCCGCGCCGGTCGGGTCGACGATCCGCTCGAGCGGGTAGCCGGGGACGGCGAAGGCGCCGTCGCGGGTGAACAGCGCCGCGCCGTGGCGGCCGAGCTTGACGACGACGAGCCGCGGCCCCCACGCCCGGATCGTCCGCGCCGCGAGCGGCAGGCTCGGCTCCTGCGCGAGCCGGCGGATCTCCGCCTCGTTGAGGACGACGCAGTCGACCGCCGCGATCGCCGGAACGAGCCGGTCGCGCGCGGTCTCGATCCAGTGGTCCATGGTGTCCAGCCCGACCAGGGCCGCGCCCGGGCACGCCTCGCGGACCTCGCGCTGGAGCGCCGGCTCGAAGTTGCCGAGGTAGAGCGTCGACGCGCGCCGGCTCGCCTCGGAGAGCCGGGGCCGGAAGCCGTCGAGCACGCCCGCCTCGGCCTCGGCCCCGGCGACGGAGAGCGCGTAGTCGTAGCGGACGCGCCAGCGGAACGAGCGGCCGCCGGGGACGCGCTCGACGTCCGAGACGTCGATCCCGCGCTCCGCGAGCGCCGCGAGCGGCTCCTCGCCGAGATCGTCGCCGACGACGCCGACGACGCGCACGTCCGTGAAGAAGCCCGCCGCGAGCGAGAAGTGCGTTGCCGAGCCGCCGGGCACGGCGTCCCGGCTGGCGAACGGCGTCTCGACCGAGTCGAGCCCGAGGGTTCCCACGACGACGAGCACCGCGCTAGACGGCCGGGGGGACGTCGAGGCCGGCGGCGCGCGCGAGCGCCTCGGCCTTGTCGGTGCGCTCCCAGGTGAAGTCGTGGTCGTCGCGGCCGAAGTGGCCGTAGGCCGCCGTCTTGCGGTAGATCGGCCGGCGCAGGTCGAGGTCACGCAGGATCGCGCCCGGCCGCAGATCGAAGTGCTCCCGCACGAGCTCCTCGATCCTCGCCGTCGCGATCACCTCCGTCCCGAACGTCTCCACCTGGATCGACACCGGATGCGAGACACCGATCGCATAGGCGACCTGCAACTCGCACCGATCGGCCAGCCCCGCCGCAACCACGTTCTTCGCCACGTACCGCGCCGCGTACGCGGCCGAGCGGTCGACCTTCGTCGGGTCCTTGCCGGAGAACGCCCCGCCGCCGTGCCGGCCCGCGCCGCCGTACGTGTCGACGATGATCTTGCGGCCGGTCAGGCCGCAGTCGCCCATCGGGCCACCCACCACGAACTTCCCGGTCGGGTTGACCAGCACGAAGTCCCGCTCCTCCAGCCGCTTCTCGTCGTACAACGACCTCGGCAGGATCGGCCGGATCACATGCTCGATCAGATCCGGCTTGATCAACGACTGCGCATCCAGACCATCCGCATGCTGCGTCGAGATCAACACCCGCTCGATCGCCACCGGCGACTGCACCCCGTTCGCGTCGACCTCGTAGCGCACCGTCACCTGCGACTTCCCATCCGGACGCAAGTAGCTGAGATCACCAGCCCGACGCACCTCCGCCAACCGCCTGCACAGCTTGTGCGCCAACAGCACCGGAAGCGGCATCAGCTCCTCCGTCTCCCGCGACGCATACCCGAACATCATCCCCTGGTCACCCGCCCCCTGACGCTCGAGCGGGTCGTCCTCGCCAGGCCCGTGCTGGACCTCGTACGCCGTGTCAACCCCCTGCGCGATGTCCGGCGACTGCTTGTCCAACGACACGATCACGCCACACGTCTCGGCGTCGAACCCGTACTTCGCCCGGTCATAGCCGATCTCACGGATCGTCCGGCGTGCGATCTCCGGCACATCCAGCGTCGCCGACGTCGTGATCTCGCCCGCCACGACGACAAGCCCCGTCGTGACCAACGTCTCGCACGCCACACGACCCAACGGATCCTGGGCCAGCACAGCATCAAGCACGGAATCCGAAACCTGATCGGCCACCTTGTCCGGGTGGCCCTCCGTCACGGACTCGGAGGTGAAGAGGAACGAGCGGTTGGACATGTGGTCGGATGCGCCTTCTTACTCGACGTTTGCGAAGCCGGAGAAGCGGACGACGTCCTTCTCGCCCGTCCCGTAGAGCACCAGCGACTTGATCGGCGCGAGCGCGTCGAGCTGCGACTGGTCGACGTCCTCCCCGCGCAGCTGCTGGATCGTCGACACGAACGAGAGCAGCTTCGGGGTGTCGACGTAGAGCCAGCCGGCCGTCTCGTCGGGCACGCCCGCGGCGGCGAGCGCGGCCTGGAAGGCCGGGTCGTCCTTCAGCCGGTCGCCGGACTGCAGGTCGGCGATGCCGGCGACGGAGCTCGTGAAGACGAGGTTGTCGCCGACGGCGGCGTAGAACACGGAGATCTGCCCGAAGTTCAGCTGCCGGGCGGTCACCGAGCCGATCGCCGTCGAGCCCGTCGTGAAGGGCAGCTGGGCCCCCGCGATCGCGCCGACGCCGGCGAGGAGCTTGTCAACCGTCGCGAGCGCGGCGGTCGGATCCTCCGGCGAGAGCACGAGCGTGATCTCGGGGATCGGCACGCCGGGCCGGACGTAGAGCGCGTGCTCGTTCTCGAGCAGCGGGAGCACGTCGTTGTCCACCGTGACGTTCAGGGCGGCCTCGATCTGGGCGAGCTGCTGGTCGAAGCCGGGCTGCTGCTGGCCGACCAGGTCGAGGAACGTCTCGACGGTCGCGCGCAGGTTGTAGAAGTCGAGCACGGCGATCGGGCCGGCGGGCACGATCTCGGGCAGCTTCGCCGCGAAGGTCTGCGGCTCCGGGCCGCCGACCGTGCGGGCGATGCCGTCGAGCCTGATCCCGTTGTCCTCCGCCTGGACGGCCAGCGCGAGGCTCGTCAGCTGCGCCGCGCCGGCGGCGGGATCGGTCGAGCCGATGCCGAGCACGCCGGTGAGCTGGGAGAGCGTCTCGGCCTGGCTGCCGGAGGCGCCCGCCTGGGCTGCCGCGAGCAGCGCCGGGCCGTTCGCGTACAGCTTCGCGACGGTCGAGCTCGCGAGGTCTCCCATGGCCTGCTGGAAGCCGGCGTCGTCGGCGAGCGTGCCCGCCTGGGCGCCGGTCGTGGCCTGGTCGATCAGCGCCTGCGACTCGGCCAGCAGGTACGTCCCGTCCTCGAGCGCCTTGACCGTCGGCGGGTCGTCCGAGCTCGAGAGCTGCGCCTGGAGCGCCGCCGGGTCGGTCGGCTTGGCGATCGCGACGAACTGGGCGTTGTCGCCGTCGAGGTTGAAGAACGCGATCCCGAGCTCGGGGCCGAAGATGCGGAGCGCCTCGAGCCCCTGGCCGCTCGACGACTCCGAGCCGGGGTCGGAGGTGCGGGTCAGCGAGCCCACGACCTCGGGCACGGCGGTCGAGCCGCCCGGGAACTTCGCGAGCAGGGCCTGGAGCTGCGTCCACTCCTCGGAGTCGAGATCCGTGTTCAGCGAGAGGAACATCACGACGTCCTTGGGCGCGTACGCGGACGTGATCGGGACCTCGCCGGATGGCTCGGACGGCGCGGGCTCGGCGGGCTCCGGCGCGGGCTCGGGCGCCGGCTCCTCGGACTCCCCGCTGTCCGGCGTCGGCGTCGACTCGGACGGCGACGGGGGCGGCGGCGGGCTGCCCTCGTTGTCGCCCCCGCCACCGCAGCCGGCGGCCGCGAGGGCGAGCGCCGCAACCACTGCGAGCAGGGCCGTGAGCTTGGTCTTCGTGAGGGATCTCGACCTCATCCCGGTATCACGACTCCTTTGTTCGGTTCGACCGACCGGTCTACTCGGTGGTCGGCCGCCTGGCCATCAGGCTTGAGACTAGCGCCCCCGGCGTACGCCCCGCGAGCACCTCGCAGACCGCATCCGTGATCGGGACTTCGACTCCGAGCCGCGCCGCGAGGTTCCGCAGCACGGGCGCCGTCGTGAGCCCCTCGACCACCTGGCCGATCTCCGCGAGCACCCGCTCCGCGCTCTCGCCGCGCGCGATCCGCTCGCCCGCGAGCCGGTTGCGGCTGTGCCGGCTCCAGCACGTGACGACGAGGTCGCCCATGCCCGCGAGGCCAGAGAACGTCTCGGGCCGGGCGCCGCACGCCTCGCCCAGGCGCGCCATCTCCGCGAGGCCGCGCGAGATCACGCCGGCCTTCGCGTTGTCCCCGAGTCCGAGGCCGTCGACGCCGCCGGCCGCGAGCGCCATGACGTTCTTCGCCGCGGCGCAGAGCTCGACGCCGACGAGGTCGTCGTTCAGGTAGACGCGGAACCGGATCGAGTGGACGGCGTCCTGCACGGCCGCGGCGAGCGCGGCGTCGGCGCTCGCCACGACGGCGGCCGCGGGGAGCTGCTGGGCGATCTCCTCCGCGTGGTTCGGCCCCGAGAGGAACGCCACCGGGCGCGCGGTCACGAGCTCGGACAGCCGGCTGCCGGTGGCGGGGTCGAGCCCCTTCGTCAGGATCAGCACGGGCGCGCTCCCCGGCAGCGCGCAGACCACCTCGCGGAACGCGCGGCTCGGCACGGCGAGCGCGACGAGGTCGGCCCCGGCGATCGGCGCCTCGGCCAGGGGCGCCGCGTCGACGCCCTCGAGCTCCGCGGACGGCAGGTAGCGCGCGTTGCGGTGCGTCGCGGCGATCGCGCGTGCCTGCTTCCCGTCGCGGCACGCGAGCACGACCTCGTTCCCCTTCTCGGCGAGCAGCTGCGCGAAGGCCGTCCCCCACGAGCCGCCACCGACGACGACGACGCGCATCAGCGCCGCCCGACGAAGTCGACGACGACGGGGACGCCGGCCAGGCCCAGCCGATCGCGCAGCCGGTTCTCCAGCCAGTAGCCGTAGTCGCGCGTGACGAGCGACCTGTCGTTCACGTGGATCCGGAAGCGCGGCGGCCGTGTCGACACCTGCGCGCCGTAGAGGATCGTCAGCCGTCGGCCGCGCTCTCCGGCCGGGCCCGGCCGCTCGGCCTTGAGGTCGCCGAGCAGGCGGTTCAGCTCGCCGGTGCCGATCCGGCCGACGTGCTTCCCGAAGACCTCCTCGACGCGGTCGAGCAGCCGCTGCAGGCCGCGCCCCGTCAGCGCGGACACGGCGAGGATCGGCGGGCGCTGGCGGAGCTTCGCCTCGACCGTCGGGCGGACGTCCTCGATCCCGACCGTCGTCGCGTCCCACTTCGAGAGGACGACGATCGTCGAGCAGAACGCCTTGCGCGCGGCGTCGGCAACGGTCAGGTCCTGCTCGACCAGCCCCTCGCTCGCGTCGATCAGGACGAGCGCGACGTCGGCGCGCTCGGCTGCCTGCAGCGCCCGCAGCTCCGAGTAGTACTCGATGTCCTGCCGGTGCTTCCGCTTGCGCCGCAGGCCCGCGGTGTCGACGAGGACGAACGTCCGGTCGCCGCGGACGAGCACCGTGTCGATCGCGTCGCGCGTCGTCCCCGGGACGTCCGACACGATCACCCGGTCCTGGCCGACGAGGGCGTTCAGCAGGCTCGACTTGCCGACGTTCGGGCGCCCGAGGATCGCGACGCGGATCGCGTCCTCGCCCGGCACCGGCCTCGCCTCGGCCCCGGTCGCGAGCAGCTCGTCGACGATCAGGTCGAGCAGGTCGCCCGTGTTGGAGCCGTGCGCGGCCGAGATCGGGAACGGGTCGCCGAGCCCGAGCCGGTGGAACTCGAGCGCGAGCGCCTCCTGCGACGGATCGTCGATCTTGTTCGCGACGAGGATCGTCGGCTTGCGCGCGGCCCGCAGGATCCCGGCGACCTCCTCGTCGCCCGGCGTGATGCCGGCCCTGGCGTCGACGACGAAGAGGACGACGTCCGCCTCCTCGACGGCCTGGCGCGCCTGCTCGGCGATCGAGCGCGTGATCGGCGAGTCGTCGGCCAGGTCGACGCCGCCCGTGTCGACGAGCGCGAACGTCGTGCCGACCCACTCGCAGACGACCTCCTTGCGGTCGCGCGTGACCCCGGGGGTCTCGTAGACGACCGCCTCGCGGGAGGCGGCGAGCCGGTTCACGAGCGTCGACTTGCCGACGTTCGGGTAGCCGACGATCGCGACGGTGCCGACGACTGCGTCGGTCATCCGAGCCTTGACGGTACTGCGAGGCGACGCGGCGGCTCGGCGTCGGGACGACCGCGCTCGTGCATCTCGACGAGGAAGTCGAACAGGCGGTTGATCTCGGTCATCACCTGCGCCGAGGCCTCCCGGTAGCCCTTCGAGTTGCACGGCAGCTCGTCGAAGCGCATCGGCTCGCCGAAGGCGACCGAGCAGGGCGCGAAGTTGCCGAGCTTCCAGCGCTGCGAGCCGTGGATCGCGGCCGGGACGATCGGCACGCCCTCGTTCATCGCGATCATCGCCGCGCCCGGCTTGGGATCGCCGGGGACGCCCGTCCGCTGCCGCGTGCCCTCGATGTACATCCCGAGCAGGTGGTTGTTGCGGACCGCCTCGCGCGCCCGGCGGATCGCGTCGCGGTCGGACTCGCCGCGCCGGATCGCGAGCGTGCCGTGCGAGCGGATCAGCTCGCCGAGGCCGGGGACGACGTGCGCCTCGTCCTTCGCCACGAAGACGATCCGACGCGGGCACGCGGTGCCAGCGAGCGGCGCGTCGACGAGGTGGAAGTGGTTCATCGCGAGCACCGCCCCGCCGTGGCGCGGCACCCGGTCGCGGCCGTACGCCTTGAGCGGCGCGAGCAGGTGCGTGAGCGCCGCGATGCCGCCCTTCCCGACCGTCCAGTAGATCGCCGGGACGAAGGGCGCCCAGGGGTCGCGGTCCTGCGTCCGCTGCTTCCCGTCCTCGTCGCTCACGCCTCGCTCCTCCCCGCCGCGCGTCGCGCGTGCACCATCGCCTCGATCCGGCCGACCACCTCGTCGACCGTCAGCCCCGTCGTGTCGATCCGCTCGGCGTCGTCCGCCGGCTCCATCTGGGCCGCGTCGCGCTCGTCGCGTCGCAGCAGGTCGGTGGCGAGCGCGTCGGCCGCGACCCCCGGCCGCTCCGCCCCGCGCCGCCGCGCCCGCTCCGCGGGGTCGGCGACGAGGTAGACCTTGACCTCGGCGTCAGGGCAGACGGCCGTCCCGATGTCGCGGCCCTCGACGACCGCGTCGCCCTCGTCCGCGAGCTCGCGCTGCAGCGTGCGCATCAGCGATCGGATGCCGGGATGGGACGCGACCGCCGACACGTTCCGGTCGATCGGGACCTCGCGGATCGCGTCGGTGACGTCCCAGGCGCCGATCCTGACGCGACCGTCGCCCTCGAACGCGATCGGGTGCTCCCGCGCGAGCGCCACGAGGCCGGCCTCGTCCTCGAGGTCGGCCGCCCGCTCGAGCGCCAGCCAGGTGACCGCCCGGTACATCGCGCCGGTGTCGAGGTAGCGGTAGCCGAGCCTGCCCGCGAGCCGGCGCGCGACGGTGCTCTTGCCGGCGCCGGCCGGCCCGTCGATGGCGACGACCATGGTCACCGCACCGCGAGCGAGCCGAGGACGTCGTAGAAGCCCGGGAAGCTGACCGAGACCCACTCCGCGCCGCGCACCTCGACGCCCTCCCGCGACATCAGGCCGGCGAGCGCGCCGACCATCGCGATCCGGTGGTCGCCGGCGGAGTCGACCGTGCCGCCGCGCAGCCGGCTCGGCACGCCGCGCACGCGGAAGCCGTCCGGGGTCGGGTCGATGTGGCCGCCGACGGCGCGCAGCGCCGCGCTGACCGCGTCGATCCGGTCGGTCTCCTTGACCCGCAGCTCCTCGGCGCCCCGGACGACGCTCGTGCCGCGCGCCATCGACGCGACGAGCGCGAACAGCGGCAGCTCGTCGATCAGGAGCGGCACCTCGTCGGGCGTCACCTCGGTCGCGGTCAGCTCGGCCGAGCCGACCTGCAGGTCGGCCACGGGCTCGCCGCCCTCGGTGCGCCGGTTGAAGACGGCGATGCGTGCGCCCATGCGCTCGAGCACGTGCAGGAAGCCGATGCGCGTCGGGTTGACGCCGACCCCCTGGAGGACGACGTCCGAGCCGCTCAGCATCGTCGCCGCCGCGAGGAACGGGGCCGCCGAGGAGAAGTCGCCCGGCACGTCGAGATCGAGCGGCGCGAGCCGCTCGGCCGGCCAGATCGAGACCTCCGTCCCCCGGGCCTCGACGCGGACGCCGGCCGCGCGGAGCATCCGCTCGGTGTGGTCGCGCGTCGGCGCCGGCTCGACGACGGTGGTCGGGCCGTCCGCGGCGAGCATCCCCGCGAGCAGGACGCAGGACTTCACCTGCGCGCTCGCGACCGGCGACTCGTAGCGGATCGGCGCGAGCCCGCCGCCCTCCACCGTCAGCGGCGCGTGCCCCTCCGTCGTCTCGATCGTCGCCCCCATCAGGCGCAGCGGCGCTGCGATGCGCTCCAGCGGGCGGCGCGACAGCGACTCGTCGCCGGTCAGCGTGAACCGTCCCTCCTGGCCCGCGAGGACGCCCGCGAGCAGGCGCATCAGCGTGCCGGCGTTCCCGCAGTCGACCGGGCCGCCCGGCGCGCGCAGGCCGCGCAGCCCGACCCCGACGACCCGGACGACGTCGCCCTCGACGTCGACGCGCGCGCCGAGCGCGCGCATCGCGCTGGCCGTCGAGAGCGTGTCCTGGGAGGCGCCGAAGCCACGCGCGACGGTCTCGCCGTCGGCGAGCGCGCCGAAGAGGACGGCCCGGTGGGAGACGGACTTGTCGCCGGGGACGGCGAGGGCGCCGCGCAGCGAGGAGACGGGATCGACGCGCATCAGGCGGGGCCCTCCGCGAACTCGGGGATGACGGCGACGGCGTAGCCCTGGGCCTCGAGCAGCGCGGCCGCGCGAGACGCCTGCTCCGCGCCGCCGACGAGCAGGTCGATCGTGCCGCCCTGCTCGACGGAGACGTGGTCCAGCTCCAGGCTCTCGATGTTGATCCGCTCGGCCGACAGCGCCTGGGTGATCCCGGAGATCACGCCCGGCCGATCGGGGATCCGCACGCGGACGCGGTGGAGCTCGCCCGCGTTCGGGTAGGCCTGCTCGAGCAGCCGACGGCGGTTCAGCGCCGCGTCGCCGATCCAGCGCGCCAGGTAGCCGGCGTCCGCGCGGTCGAGCGCCCGCTCGAGCTCCTCGACCCGTCGGCGGTGCTCGCCGAGCGCGGCGAGCAGCGGCTGGCGGTTGTCGAGGAAGATGTCGACCCAGATGCGCGGGTTCGCGCCGGCCACGCGCGTCATGTCGCGGAGCGAGCCGCCGCCGGCGGTGATCGCCTCGCGGCCGTCGATCCGCGTCTCGCCGACCTGGTTCAGCAGGACGTTCGCCAGCGCGTGCGGCAGGTGGCTCGTCTGGGCGAGCAGGCGGTCGTGCGCGTCGGGGTCGACCGCCGCAGGGACGGCGCCGAGCGAGGCGACGAACCCGTGCAGCGTCCGGTAGCGCGCGGGCTCCGTCTCCGCGACCGGCGTCAGGAACCACGTCGCGCCGTCGAAGAGGTCCTCGCGCGCGCTGCCGGGCCCGCGCGTCTCGGCGCCCGAGACGGGGTGGCCGCCGATGAAGCGCGCCCGGTCGGCCGCGGCGGCGCAGATCGCGCTCTTCGTCGAGCCGACATCGGTGACGGTCGCCTCGCCGGGCGCGGCGGCGAGCGCCGACGCGACGGCGGTGGGGAGCACCGCGACCGGGGTCGCGACCACGACGAGCTCGGCGCCGGCGACGGCCTCGGCGAGCGAGCCGCCGGCCCGGTCGAGGGCGCCGCGCTCGCGCGCGAGCGTCAGCACCTCCGCGTCGTCGTCCCAGCCGGCGACGTCCGCGACGCCCGCGCGCTTGGCGGCGAGCCCGATCGAGGCTCCGATCAGGCCGGTGCCGACGATTGCCAGACGCTCGACGGCCATTCACCAGGCGCGGGGACGGGAGGGCGCAGGCATCGGTGGAGTGTAGTTCCTGCCGTCGGAGTGGCTCGTGCGGGACGACCGGGCGGGCGCGTCAGCGCGCCGCCGGGAAGACGTCGCGCTGCTGCATCAGCTCGGCGACGCGGAAGGCGAGGTCCAGCGACTGGCGGGCGTTCAGGCGCGGGTCGCAGAGCGTCTCGTAGCGATGCGACAGCTGGTCCTCGAGCACCGCGCCGGACGGCCCGCCGAGGCACTCGGTCACGTCCTCGCCCGTGTACTCGAGGTGCACGCCACCCGGCCAGGCACCCTCGGCCCAGCACGCGTGGAAGAACCCCTCGATCTCGCCGAGGATCGCGTCGAAGGTCCGCGTCTTGATCCCCGACGACGTCTTGATCATGTTCCCGTGCATCGGGTCGGTCGCCCAGACGACCGGGTGCCCGGCCTCGGCCACGGCGCGCAGGAGCGGCGGCAGCAGCTCGCGCACCCGGTCGTGGCCCATCCGGACGATGAAGGTCAGCCGGCCCGGGATGCGGTCGGGGTTCAGCCGCTCGCAGAGCGCGACCGCGTCGTCCGGGGTCGAGGTCGGCCCGAGCTTCACGCCGAGCGGGTTGTGCACGCCCGCGAAGAACGCGGCGTGAGCCCCGTCGGGCTGGCGCGTCCGCTCGCCGATCCAGAGCATGTGCGCCGAGCAGTCGTACCAGTCGCCCGTCAGCGAGTCGCGCCGCGTCAGGCCCTCCTCGTAGTCGAGCAGGAGGCCCTCGTGGCTCGTCCAGACGTCGACCTCGTGCAGCTGCGGCTCCGACGCGAGGTCGATCCCGCAGGCGGCCATGAAGCGCAGCGCCCGCTCGATGTCGCTCGCGAGCCGCTCGTAGCGCTGCCCCTCGGTCGAGCTCGAGACGAAGGCCTGGTTCCACTCGTGCACGCGCGTGATGTCGGCGAAGCCGCCCTTCGTGAACGCGCGCAGGAGGTTCAGCGCCGCGGCCGACCACGTGTAGCCCTCGACCATGCGGGCCGGATCGGGCCGGCGCGCCGCGTCCGTCGGGGCGTCGTCGTTCACCATGTGGCCGAAGAAGGACGGCAGCTCGACGCCGCCGACGAGCTCGACCGGCGAGGAGCGCGGCTTCGCGAACTGGCCGGCGATGCGCCCGACCTTGACGACCGGCAGCGTCGCGCCGTAGGTCAGCGCGACCGACATCTGCAGCATGATCCGCAGCTTCTCGCGGATCGTCACCGCACCGCGACCGGCCGTGAAGTCGTGGAAGGACTCGGCGCAGTCCCCCGCCTGGAGCAGGAACGCGCGCCCCGCGGCGACCTCCGCCAGCGACGCGCGGAGCTTCCGGCACTCGCCCGCGAAGACGAGCGGCGGCATCGCCCTCAGCCTCGAGCGGGCGTCCTCGAGCGCGGCCGGGTCCGGCCAGGCGGGCTGGTGCTGCGTGGGGTACGCGCGCCAGGAGGACGGGGACCAGGTGGAGTCGACCACGGCCATCTGCATGGAAGTCTACGCGGGCCGTCGAGCACCGGGTGCGGGCTCCCTGCGGCCCGGGCCGGCCGTTCGTGGATAATCACCGGCCATGCGCATCCTCTCCGGCATCCAGCCCACGGGCGACAAGCACCTCGGGAACTACTTCGGTGCGATCCGCCGCTGGGTCGAGCAGCAGGACGAGGCCGACTGCTTCTACACGATCGTCGACCTGCACGCGATCACGCTCCCGAAGGAGCCGGAGGAGCTGCGCCGGTCGACGCTCGACCTGGCCGCGCTGCTGATCGCCTGCGGGCTCGACCCGGACCGGTGCACGCTGTTCGTCCAGAGCCACGTGCCCGAGCACGCGCAGCTCTCCTGGGTGCTCGAGTGCATGACGCCCTACGGCGACCTCCGCCGGATGCCCCAGTACCGCGAGAAGTCGGCGAAGCAGCACCACTTCGGCGTCGGGCTGCTCACGTACCCGGTGCTCCAGACGGCCGACATCCTCCTCTACCGGGCCGACGTGGTGCCGGTCGGAGAGGACCAGCGCCAGCACCTCGAGCTCGCGCGCGACATCGCGCAGCGCTTCAACAACCGCTTCGGCGAGACGTTCGTCGTGCCCGAGGGGACGTACCCGGAGGTCGGCGCGAAGATCATGGACCTGCAGGAGCCGACGAGCCGCATGTCCACGTCGGCCGAGTCCGACCAGGGCGTGCTCCGGATCCTCGACTCGCCGGCGCTGCTGACGAGGAAGATCAAGTCCGCCGTCACGGACTCGGGCCGCGACGTCGTCCGCGGGCCGGACAAGGCGGGCGTCACGAACCTGATCGAGATCCTCGCCGCGGCCACCGGGACGACCCCCGAGGCGATCGAGGCGGAGTTCGCGGGCCAGGGCTACGGCGCGTTCAAGAGCGCCGTCGCCGAGGCGGTCGTCGCGCTCGTCGAGCCGGTGCAGGCGCGCTTCGCCGAGCTGCGCGACGATCCGGCGGAGCTGCGTGGGATCCTCGCGAAGGGCGCCGAGAAGGCCCGCGCGTTCGCCTCGCCGACGCTGGCCGACGCGTACGAGCGCGTCGGCTTCGTCGCGCCCTGAGCCACGCTCCTCCCGCCGCACGACCGCGCCGACCGCCGCCCGGGCAGGTCGCCGTCCGTTGTGGCACACTTCTGTTCAGGTTCTGTCCAGAAAGGTGCCGACCTTGGAATCTCCCTCCTCCGGATACCTGCGCATCGGCGAGCTGAGCCGCCGCGTCGGCGTGAGCCCCGAGCTGCTGCGGGCCTGGGAGCGCCGGTACGGCCTGCTCCAGCCCGCCCGCACGGCCGGGGGCTTCCGCCTCTACTCGGATCGCGACGTGGCCCGCGTGCGGACGATGGTCGAGCAGCTCGCCCGGGGCCTCTCCGCGGCACAGGCGGCGGAGATCGCGCTCGGCAACGGCGACGGCGAGGCGCTTCGCGCCGCCACCGTCCTGCCCGCCGCGGATGTCGAGGGCTCGCGCGCCGAGCTGCTCGCGGCGATCGACGCGTTCGACGACAGCGCCGCCCAGGCCGTGCTCGATCGCGTCCTGGGCGGGCTCTCGATCGAGGCCGTCGTCGACGACGTGCTGCTCCCGCTGCTGCGCGAGGTCGGCGCCCGCTGGGAGCGGGGCGAGCTGACCGTCGCACAGGAGCACTTCGCCAGCAACCTCGTCCGGGGCCGCCTGCTGGGCCTCGCCCGCGGCTGGGGCCGAGGCGTCGGGCCGCTCGCGATCCTCGCGTGCCCGCCCGGCGAGCAGCACGACCTGCCGCTGATCTGCCTGGGCCTCGGCCTGCGGGGCTTCGGCTGGCGGATCATGTTCCTCGGCGCCGACACGCCGGTCGACACGATCGTCGAGGCGGCGGCGGAGCTCGAGCCCGCCGTGGTCGTCCTCTCCGCGGCCGTCGAGGAGGCCTTCGAGCGAGCGGCGCCCGCGCTCGCGTCGCTCGGGCCGGTCGTGCGCGTCGCGCTCGCAGGCCCCGGCGCGACGCCCGAGCTCGCGCTCCGCGCCGGCGCAGAGCTCCTGCGCGGCGGGCCGGTCGAGGCGGCCGCGGCGCTCGCGGGCTCCGGCGGCGACTGAGCCGCAGGCGCGCCCCTCGCAGAGCCGCTCCGCACGGACGCACGGCGGGCCGGCGTCGCGCCCGACGGCGCGACGCCTGCGGAGTCGCTAGCGCCCCAGCTCGCGGCGCAGCGCGGCCTCGAGCTCGGGCCGGCGGAACGCGAAGCCGCCCGCCTGGAGGCGTGCCGGAACGACGCGGGCGCTGTCGAGCAGGACGGCCGCCTTCTCGCCGAAGACCGCACGCACGACCGGAGCGGGCAGCGGCGCGATCGCGGGCCGGCGCAGGACGCGGCCGAGCGTCCGCGCGAGCTCGCGGAACTGCACCGGCTCCGGCGCGACGGCGTTCACGGGCCCGGCGAGCGAGGGGGTCGCGATCGCGTGGTGGATCGCGCCGACGAGGTCGTCGAGGGCGATCCAGCTGACCCACTGCCGGCCGGACCCGACGGGCCCGCCGACCCCGGCGCGGAATGCGGGCAGCATCTTCGCGAGCGCGCCCTCGCGGGCGCTGAGGACGACGCCGGTGCGCAGGCTGACGACGCGGACGGCCGCCTGCCGGGCCGGCTCGGTCGCGGCCTCCCAGGCGTGGCAGACGTCGGCGAGGAAGCCGTCGCCGAGCGGGCTCGCCTCGTCGAGCAGCTCGTCGCCGCGATCGCCGTAGATGCCGATGGCCGAGGCGACCACGAGCACGCGGGGCGGGCGCTCGAGCCGTGCCAGCGCCTCGGCGAGGACACGCGTGCCCTCCTCGCGCGAGCGCAGGATGCGCTCCTTCTTCTCCGCCGTCCAGCGCCCCTCGACGATGGGCTCACCCGCGAGGTGGACGACCGCGTCGACGCCCTCGAGCGCCGCGACGTCGATCCGACCCGCCGAGGGGTCCCAGCCGATCTCGCCCGGAGCGGGCGTACGTCGCACGACGCGCGCCACGCGGTGGCCGCCGGTCTCGAGGAACGGGACGAGCGCCGAGCCCACGAGGCCGGAGGCGCCCGTGACCGCGATCCGGAGCGAGCCGAGCGCAGCCGCGTCCCGGTGGCGCGCGAGGTCGTCGGCGAGCTGCGCGTGGCGGTGGTCGAACATCCGCTCGATCGTCTTGCGGGCGATCGGCCCGCCGACCAGGGCGCCGAGCGGCCCGAGCGGCAGCGCGTACTCGACGAGGTCGCGCATCGTCGAGCCGGCCCCGCCGTTCGGAAGGAACTCGTGGGTGTGGCGCCAGCGCGCGAACGGGCCCTCGACCTGCTCGTCGACGAAGCGGCGGCCGGCCTCGTAGTCGCGGTGGCGGGCGACCCAGCGCCGGCGGAGCGGCCCCTTGCGCACCTCGAGCACGACCTCGCTCCCGTCCTCCAGCCCGCCCCGTCGCTCGACGACCCGGACGCGCTCCCACGGCGGCGTCAGCCGCTCGAGCGCCCCGGGGCGCTCGTGCCAGGCGAACGTCTCGGCCGCCGTCGCATCGACGTGGCTCTGCTTCTCGAAGGTCCCCATCGCCTGCTCCTCGATCTCGAACGTCGCGTCCCGGCTCGACCGCCCTGCCGCGAGTGGGAGCGGGGCCGGCGCCGCAGGGCGAGGCGCCGGCCCCACACGGTGCGGCGCTCAGGCCGCGGCGGCTGCCCGCGAGCGCGGGACGGCGGGCCGGAGGAGGGTGGCCCGATCGTCCCGCGCTGTCTGTCGCGTCGGCATCCTGCTCGAGTTATACAAGATGTGTACAGACCTTGTCAAGAGTTAGTCCGCCTACGGCGGGCTGGCGGTCCCCGCTCCTCCGACCGGCCGAGCGCGCGCAGGCCGTCGACCTCCTGGCGCGTGAGCTCCCGCCACCGGCCGACCGGCAGGTCGCGCAGGTCGAGGCCGGCGTAGCGGGCGCGGTGGAGCCGGACCACGGGGTGACCGACCGCCTCGAGCATCCGCTTGACCTGGTGCTTGCGCCCCTCGTGGAGGACGAGCTCGACGATCGCGCCCGTCTGCGTGCGGCGGAGCACGCGCGCTCGCGCCGGCGCGGTCGTCCCGTCCTCGAGGTCGACCCCGGTCGCCAGCCGGCGCAGGGCGGCAGCGTCGGGCAGCCCGCGGACCTCGGCCTCGTAGGCCTTCTCCACGCCGTAGCGCGGGTGGGCGAGCCGGTGCGCGAGGCGCCCGTCGTTCGTCAGGAGGAGCGCCCCGGTCGTGTCCACGTCCAGCCGGCCGACGGGAACGACGCGGCTCGCGTGCTTCACGTGGGCGACGACGGTCGGTCGGCCCTGCGGGTCGCGCGCCGTGGTGACGAGCCCCGCCGGCTTGTGGAGCAGGACGTACGCCAGGCGCTGGGGCAGCACCTCCCGCCCGTCGAGGGCGATCCGATCGCCGCGGCCCACGACGGTCCCGACCTCGGCGACCGCGCCGTTCACGGTGACGCGCCCCGCCGCGATCGCCTCGTCGGCGCCGCGTCGCGAGGCCACGCCGGCACGGGCGAGGTAGGCGTTCAGGCGCATGGGGCGAGTATTCCCGTCGACGTGCGCCGCGGCGGCAGCGACGGGATCGACGCGCGCCCGCGGCTCAGGCGCCGCGGCGGCCGGCGACGGCCTCGAGGTGGCCGCGCAGCTCCTCGGGCGTCTCGCCGAGGTCGTCCAGCCGCGGCAGCTCGGAGAGGCTCGCCAGCCCGAAGACCCGCTCGAACAGCGGCGTCGTGCGGTACTTGATGGCACCGGACTCGCCGTCCCGCCCGGCCTCCGCGATCAGGCCGCGCTCGACGAGGCCAGAGACGGCCGAGTCGGACGCGACGCCGCGGATGCGGCCGATCTCGGGCCGGCTGACGGGCCCCATGTAGGCCACGATGGCGAGCGTCTCGAGCGCCGCCTGCGAGAGGTTCCGCTGCACCGGGCGGTCGAACAGGCGCCCGCAGGCCTCCGCGGCCTCGCGGCTGGCGCGGAACGCGTAGCCCTCGGCGACGTGCTCCAGCACGATGCCGCTCTTGCCCTCGCGGTGGCGGCCGGCGACGAGCCCGATCGCGGTCTCGACGCGCTCGCGTGGCTCGGCGGTCGCGGCGACGAGCTCCTCGATCGACAGCGGGGCCGATGCGACGACGAGCAGCGCCTCGATCGTCCGGGCGAGCCGGTCGAGCGGGTTCTCCACGACGTAGAGCTGCCGCTCCACGCTCATGCCGAACCCTCCGGTGCGTCGCTTCTGGTGCTGGGCCACGTCGTCTGACAGGTCGTCCAGCCCCGGGATTCGTGGTGCGGGCGCATCATCCTGCCGGCACGGTAACGAGGCCGTCGGACGGCCCCGGCGGCGTGGGCGCGCCCGGTGGGCGCGCGCTCAGCGGGGCGCGTGCGGGCCGTTCCAGACGACGATCGGGCGGCAGAAGCCCTCCTGCCCGACCTTCACCTCGTCGTACTTGACGAGCTCGAGGATCGCGAGCAGCGCGACGGCCTCCTCCAGCCGCGAGAGTCCGGCGACCTCCTCGTCGAAGACGAAGCGCCGGCGGGCGCGGACGAGGGCGCGGAAGCGCTCGACGAACGCGGGCAGCGGCGGCAGCCGCATCGCGAGGTGCGCGAGCGACGGCACCGGCGGCTCGGTGGCGAGCCCGCGCAGGGCCGCGGCGAGGGCGGCGGGGTCCTGCGGCGCGATCTTCCGCTCGGGCTTCGGCGCGAGCGGGGCGGGGCCGAGCCGGAAGAAGCGGGCCGCCTGCTCCTCGAGGCGCTCGTCCAGCCAGCCCGACGCCGCCTTGAAGCGGCGGTACTGCGCCAGGCGCTCGGCGAGCTCGGCGGCGGCCACGTCGGGGTCGACGAGCTCCACGAGCTCCTCGACCTCGTCGTCCGTCGACTCCTCGCCGAACAGCTCGCGCCCCTTCAGCTCGAGCAGCGCCGCGACGAGGACGAGGAACTCGCCGCACGCCTCCAGGTCGATCCGCTCGCGCTCGGCGAGCTGGCCCACGAACGCGAGGACGACGTCGAGCACGTCCACGTCCGCCAGGTCGAGCTCCTCCTTCAGGACGAGCGTGCAGAGGAGGTCGAATGGCCCCTCGAAGGCGTCGAGGTCGAGCGGGAGCGTGCGCGGCTGGAGCGGGGGCGCGAGAAGCGTCTGCACCCGGGCGATGCTAGCGCCGCTTCCGGACGCGGCTCTTGGGCACGCTCATCTGCTTGCCGGACGGCGCGACCGCCGGCGCGCGCGGCGCGGCGGGCTCCCCGCGGGCCGCCGTCGGCCCGGGCAGCACGCCGTTGCGCCAGGCCCAGCGCAGGCCCGCCGCGGCGACGAGGAGCAGCCCGATCGAGACCCAGTGGTTGAGCCGCAGGCCCGCGATCTCGTGCGACGGGTCGGTGCGCAGGCTCTCCTCGAAGGTCGCCCGGGCGAGGCAGTACCACATGACGTAGAGGCTGAAGATCGCCGGCGCCCGCAGCCGGAAGCGCCGGCCGAGCCAGACGAGCGCGGCCACGCCGATCATGTCCCAGATGAACTCGTAGAGGAAGATCGGATGGAACGTCTCGGCGTCCGGGTAGCTCCCGGGCCGGTTCTCCGGATCGATCTCGAGCCCCCACGGGAGGCTCGTCGGGGTGCCGAAGAGCTCCTGGTTGAAGTAGTTCCCCCAGCGCCCGATCCCCTGCGCGAGCAGGATGCCCGGCGCGCACGCGTCCATCGCGAGCAGCACGCTCGCGCCCGAGCGCTTGACGACGTAGAGGCCGGCGGCGACGCCCGCCGCCACGCCGCCCCACACGCCCAGCCCGCCCTTCCAGACGGCGAAGACGCCCCACCACTCGTCCGGGACCTCGTCCCAGCTCGTCACGACGTGGTAGAGGCGCGCCCCGACGATGCCGGCGCCGACGCCCCAGAGACCGGCCTTCAGCACGAGGTCCGGGTCGCCACCCATCGCGCGCCAGCGGCGTGTCGTCAGCCAGAAGGCGGAGACGATGCCCAGCAGGAGCATCACGCCGTAGGCGCGGATCGTGATCGGCCCCAGCTCGACGACGCCGCCGGACGGGCTCGGGATCGACGCGAGAAGGGCGTGCATCCCGGGATTGTGCGCTACAACCGCCGTCTGCCGTCGAGCGGGTCGCGCAGGGCCCCTGACGAGACCGCTGTCCGTCCCCCGGCGAGGCCGGAGGCGCGGGCCGGCGCGCCCGGGCCGGCCCGACCGGAGGCCACCCGCCGCGGGGTCGCCGGGCGGGGCGAGATCGGGGGCGGCGCGGGCGAGCGCCGCCGAGCAGCCCGGGCCACGCGCAGCCGTCACCCGACCGGATCGGCCACCCGTGGATGGATCGGCGCGCAATCGGCACGCTCGCGCCACACACGCGTGCGCATCTCCGCCCTAGGCTGAGCGCCGGAGGCGCGTGGTTCCCCCACCCGGGTGGGTCGTTTGTCGCGCGGGCGCGCGCGACGAGGTCGCCCTCGGCCCGGCGCGGTCACGTCGTCGTCCCCGCGGGCGGCGATCCCCAGCAGCGCGCACGCTCCGCCCGGCGCGCCACGCGACATCCTCGCGGGCCGCGATCCCCAGCAGCGCGTCCCGCCCGGCCCGACACGCGCCCTCGCGGACCGCGAACACGGGCGACCGGGGCCGGCAGCCAGCGCCGGCCGCAGGCAGCGGCGACCCCGCCGGCACAGGGGCCCGCGACCTCCTAGAGGAGGATCTTCAGCGCCGTGTCGACCGGGCAGCCGCGCTCGAGCAGCTCGACCGCCACGTGCAGGTCGATGTCGTTGCGCAGCGCCACCACGATCGCGTTCCGCTCGTCGTACCCGGCCCGCTCGAGCTCCTCGGCCCGCCAGCGGACGACGCGCTCCGCCTCGGTCTCCTCGCCCAGCTCGAACTCGGTCTCGATGGCCGACATCGGGGGTTCCTTTCCGCGAGTCCCTTCGCTGTCCCGGGGCGCGTCCATGCGCCCCCTCACCAGGTCGATACGGCCTCGGGGGCGTGTTCTTGATACCCCGATCGGGGCATGACACGAACCACGCGTCGATCCCCGGGGGTGCGGGCGCCCGATCCGAGCCGCCGGATCGGGTCAGGCGACGGCGGTCTCGCCCAGCAGCGCCTTGACCTCGGCGAAGAAGTCGGCCTCCGGGCGAACCCGGTAGCCGGCGCCGAGACGGAAGCAGCGGGCGCCCGTGACGGTGTCGATGACGACGTGAACGGGCGAGTCGCCGGGGTAGTCGCGGACGACCTGGGCGAGGTCGTGGATGATCCCCGCGTGCGCGAGCCGCGCGTCGACGCGGAGGGTGACGAGGTCGGGCCCGGCCGTCAGCTCGAGCTCGGCGATCTCGAGCCCGATCAGCTTCGACTCGCCTTCCTTGTGGTCGACGCGACCCTTCACGAGCACGATCCGGTCGGCCTCGAGCAGCGGCTTCACCGTGGCGTAGAGCGAGCTGAAGACCACGATCTCGGTCGAGCCGGACAGGTCGTCGAGCCGCACGAACGCCATCGCGTCGCCCTTGCGGGTCGTCAGCTGGCGCACCGCGCCGATCATCCCGCCGACCGCCACGATCTCGCCGTCGCGCCGGCGCTCGAGCTCGTTGAGCGGGCAGTCGGTCTGCCGGCGCAGCGAGGCCTGGAAGCCCTGGAGCGGATGCTCGGAGACGTAGAGGCCGAGGCTCTCCTTCTCGTAGCCGAGCAGCTCCTTCTTCTCCCACTCGACGGCGGGGATCGCCGGGTGCATGACGGGCCGCTGCACCGTCTCGACCACCGGGTCGAGGTCGAAGATCGACTCCTGTCCGGCAAGGCGGTCGGCGTGCTTGCGGTTCCCGCCCGCCAGCGCCTGCTCGAGGACCTCGAGCATCCCGCGCCGCGGCGCCTCCGTCGAGTCGAACGCACCCGCCTTGACGAGCGACTCGAGCGCGCGCTTGTTCGCGACCTGCGGGTCGACGCGCTCGCAGAAGTCGAAGATGCTCGTGAAGCGGCCGCCCTCCTCGCGCGCGGCGATGATCGCGCGGACGGCGTTCTCGCCGACGTTCTTCACGGCGTTCAGGCCGAAGCGGATCTTCCCGCCGACGACGGCGAACCCGGCCATCGACTCGTTCACGTCCGGCGGCAGGACCTCGATCCCCATCTCCTCGCAGGCCGCCACGTAGAACGGGACGCGGTCCTTCGTGTTCATGACCGAGGAGATCAGGGCCGCCATGTACTCGGCCGGGTGGTTCGCCTTGAGGTAGGCGGTCTGGTACGCGATCAGGGCATAGCAGGCGGCGTGGCTCTTGTTGAAGGAGTAGTCCTGCGCCTGCTCCATGTCCTTCCAGAGCTGCTCCGCGACGCGCGCGTCGACGCCGTTCTCGCCGCACCCCGCGATGAACTTGCCCTTCAGGGAGGCCATCAGCTCGTGGATCTTCTTGCCGATCGCCTTGCGGAGGTCGTCGGCCTCGGCCGGCGTGAAGCCAGCGAGCGCCTTCGAGATCTCCATGTACTGCTCCTGGTAGATGCAGATGCCGTACGTCGGAGACGTGATCCCGCGGAGGCGCTCGTCCGGGAAGGAGACCTCCTCCTGGCCCGCCTTGCGCCGCGCGTAGACCGGGATGTAGCCCATCGGGCCGGGGCGGTAGAGCGCCACGAGCGCGATCAGGTCCTCGAACTCGGTCGGCTTGACCAGGCGCAGCGACTCGCGCATGCCCGACGACTCGAACTGGAAGACGCCCGTGGAGTCGCCGCGCCGCAGCATCTCGTACGTCGCCGGGTCGTCGAGCGGCACCTGCGCGATGTCGAGGGGCTCCTCGCCGGGTCGGCTCCGGTCGATCAGCTCGATCGCCTCGTCGATCACGTCCAGGTTCCTGAGGCCGAGGAAGTCCATCTTCAGCAGGCCGAGCGCCTCGACGTCCTGCATCGCGAACTGGGTCACGACCTCGGCGTCGGGGCCCTTCTGCTGCAGCGGGACGTACTCGAGCAGCGGCCGGTCGCCGATCACGACGCCGGCGGCGTGGATCGAGTCCTGGCGGACGAGTCCCTCGAGCGGCTTCGCCAGGTCGACGATCTGACGGACGACCTCCTCCTGGTCGTACGCCTGGCGGAGCTCCGCGCCCGGCTTGAGGCAGTCCTCGAGGTAGACCTTCGGCCCTTCCGGGATCAGCTTCGCGACCCGATCGACCTGGCCGTACGGGACGTCGAGCACGCGGCCTGCGTCCCGGACGGCGGCGCGGGCGGCCATCGTGCCGAAGGTGATGATCTGCGCGACGCGGTTCCGCCCGTACTTCTCGGCGACGTAGTTGATCACGCGCTCCCGGCCGTGCACCGAGAAGTCGATGTCGATGTCGGGCATCGACTTGCGGCCAGGGTTCAGGAAGCGCTCGAACAGCAGGTCGTACTTGATCGGGTCGATGTCGGTGATGCCGAGGACGTAGGCGACGAGGGAGCCGGCGGCCGAGCCGCGCCCCGGGCCGACGCCGACGCCGTTCGCCTTCGCGAAGCCGACGAAGTCGGACACGATCAGGAAGTAGTCCGCGAAGCCCATCTCCCGGATCGTCTTCAGCTCGAAGGCCAGGCGCTCGCGCAGCTCCGGGGTCTCGTTGCCGTAGCGGCGGAGCAGGCCCTGATCGCAGAGCTCGACGAGGTACTCGAACGCGTCGCGGCCGTTCGGGGTCGGGAAGGTCGGCAGCAGGATGCGCCCGAGCTCGATGCCGACGCTGCAGCGCTCCGCGATCTCGAGCGTCCGCCGCATCGCGTCGTCCTCGCCCGGGAAGAAGCGCGCCATCTCCTCGGCCGTGTGGAAGAAGAACTGGTCGGTCTCGAAGCGCCAGCGGTTCGGGTTCGAGAGGGAGTCGCCCGACTGGATGCAGAGCAGCGCCTCGTGGGCCCGCGCGTCGTCGTGGCGGAGGTAGTGGACGTCGCCGGTCACGACGGTCGGCAGTCCGACCCGCTTCGCCAGCTCGACGAGCTGCGGCTTGAGCTGCGACTGCACCTCCAACCCGGCGTCCTGGAGCTCGACGTAGACGTTGTCCCGGCCGTAGATGTCCGCGAGGCGCGCGAGCTCCGCCGCCGCCTCGTCGGGCGCGTGGCGCTCGAGCGCCTTGTTCACGCGGCCGGACAGGCAGCCGGAGAGCGCGATCACGCCCTTCGCGTTCTGGGCCAGCAGCTCCCAGTCGACGCGCGGCTTGTAGTAGTAGCCCTCGAGGTACCCGAGCGAGGAGAGCCGGACCAGGTTCGCGTAGCCCTCGTCGCTCTCGGCGAGCAGGGTCAGGTGCGCGTAGCCCTTGGTCATGGCCTTGCGGTCGTCCGCGACGTACACCTCGCAGCCGATCACCGGCTTGACGCCCTGCTTGCGCGCCTCCTTGTAGAGCTCGACGGTGCCGGCGAGGGAGCCGTGGTCGGTGAGGGCGACGGACGGCATCTCGAGCTCGGCCGCGCGGGCGCACAGATCCTTGATCCGGCACGCCCCGTCGAGGATCGAGTACTCCGAGTGGACGTGCAGATGGACGAACGGGGGGGCCACGGCGAGGGGATTCTAGAGCGGGGGGCCGACGCACTACCTCGATCGTTGCCAGGACGGCGAACGATCGCGTGCCGCGACCGCCCGCGGCGCCGTCTCCCCCGGCTGTCTGAGCGGCGGCCTGGCCGGTCGATGCACGACCCGGCCCGGCGTCCCGGCCGGCTGGCCCCGCGCAGGGCCGAGGCTCGCGTCGTCCACGGCCCGCGCGATTAGCCGGCGACGTGGCGGGTCACGCGCGCGGCGCGAGGGCGCTTGCGAGACCGGAGCCGTCGCGCTCGACGACCACGCCGAGCTCGATCCCCGCCAGGCCGACGACGAGCGCGAGCCAGGGCGCGTCGTCCGCCGGGTCGACGGCGAGGATCGAGGCGAGGTCCGCGCGCAGGAGGGGGAGCTCGCCCGGCCCGAACGCCGCGACGAGCCCGGCGCGGCCCTGACGCATGCCCGTCCTGCGCTCCGGCGTGGCAAGGGCGCGGGCCAGCGAGCTCGCGTCCTCCCGCCCGAGCTGCTGGACATCCGCTCGCGTGCTCGCCTCGAGCCCGTCGAGGGCGGCCTCGAGATCCTCGACGGGAATGCCGGCCGGGCCCGCGACCTCGACGACGGCATCGAGCGCGAGCGACCGGCGCCGCGCGTCGGGCGTCGCGGCGAGCTGCTCCTCCAGCCGGTGGAGGCGCTCGTAGGCGCGCGAGGTGGAGATGACCACGTCCGTCGCGGCGCGGTGCACGAGCGCCCGGCGACGACGTTCGCGCGGCCGGGCAATGGCCGAGCCCGCTCGGCCTGCTCGATCGTCCGCAGTAGCTGCTCGAGCTCCTGCCGGTGGGCAGCGAGCAGCTCGGCGAGCCTCGCGCAGATCGTCGTTCCAGATCCGCCGGCTCGCTGCCACCTCCACCGCCTGAGCTTGGCGCGCGGGAGCTCGTCGACGATGGCGTCGACGAGCGGATCGAGCGCCGCGGCGTACTCCTGGACGTTATCGAGCTCGGCGCCCATCTCGTCCAGCAGCGCCCACAGTCGATCCTCGTTCAGGGGCACGGCCCGATCCTCGCGCCGCAGAGGGGGTGGGCAGGCTCAGCCGTACGTCGGCACGTCGTCCTCCTCCCCGACTCCCGGCGCAGGGGCGGCCCGGCGCGCCCCCGGGCGCGACGCCCGGCTCGGCCAGGCCGGAACGGCCGGCGACGGCACGGCCGCGGGGCCGGACGAGCGCGACGTCGCGCCGACCGGCGAGGCGAGCGACGGCGTCGCCGCGCGTTCGCCCGCCCCGGGCACCGCGCCCGGGGATCCGTCGGGCGCGTCGAGCCGCGCGGTCGCGGCACGGAGCGCGTCGATCAGCTCGGACGCCTCGTCCCTCGTCCCGGGGAAGTCGATCGCCGCCGCCCGGCAGAGCGCGCGAGCGATCGCCCACACCTGCCGGTTCGTCGGCCAGAGGTGGCCTCGCGCCGGGCCGTGGAACGGCCTGCCGGCCGGGCGCGCGGCCCGCGCTCGCCGTCGCTGCTCGATCGCCGCGCGCTCGACTCGCTCCATGGCGCCAGTGCAGCACCGATCGCGTCACGGGTGTGCAACCGGACCGTGCCGACGTCGTGCCGGATCGTCCACAGGAGCTACCAGGCGCCGCCACCGCCCCCGCCACCGCCGCCACCGCCACCGCCCGAGAAGCCACCGCCGCCCCCGCTCGACCCGCTCGATGGCGGCGCGAGCGCCGAGCCGAAGCCGGCGGACAGATCGCCGATCCCGAGCGCGGAGGGCCCCGAGCCGAGGTCGGAGGACGGGCTGATGTGGTAGACGGCGCTCGCGGCGTGCACCTCCTCCGGCATGTGCAGGTGGGCGGCCTGGAGCACGCGATCGGCCAGCCCGAACGCGATGCCGTAGACGAGGTAGCGCTCCCACAGCTCGAGCGTCGCGGGCGGGGCGACGTCGAGGCGCGGGAAGTCGGCGAGGTAGCGGCGGAACGCCTCCCAGCGGTCGGCCGCGAGGGCGGCCTCCGCGCTCCGTCGCCGCCACAGCGGCTGCTTGCCGAGCGCCAGGGCGATCACCACGGCGCTCGCGACGAGGCAGCCGCCGACGGCGGCGAGCACGACGTCGTCCCAGCGCGGGAAGACCGGGCGCCAGCCGTCGATCGCGACCGCCAGCAGGATCCCGCCCGAGAGGACGAGCGCGCCCGCGGCCAGGAGGAGCGCCCGACGGCCGCGGTCGTCGTACCAGCGCGCCTCGCGGATCGCCTCGCGCACTTCCTTGCGGAACGTCTGGAAGCGGATCGCGTTGGACGTGCGATCGGCGACGATCAGGTCGCGGAACTCGGACAGCCGCTGCGGGCCGTCGGCCAGCAGCCCGTCGACCAGCGCGGCCACCGGCTGCTCGTGCTCCGCGAGCGGCGGGCGCGTGCCGTCCGTCGGGACGGCGAGCTCGAGGTCGGCGACGAGCTCGTGGCGGAGGCCTGCCCAGAGCGACTTCTCCGTCGTCACCGGCGTCGCCACGTAGTAGCCCCGACGGACGAGGTCGAACAGCGTCGCCGTCAGCTCGAGCGAGCCGACGTCCAGCTCCTGGCGCAGGAGGGGCGGCACGAGCGCCGGGGCGAGGTCGGACGGGGGCTCGTGCTCGTACTCGCGGGCGTGCCCGCTCGGCCGCTCCTGGCCGAAGACGAGCCAGGCGAGGAAGACGAGCAGCAGGCCGGGCCCGAGCCCGAGCGCCGCGAGGACGAGCAGCGTCCGCCCCGGTCGGTCCTTCCACGACTCCAGCCGGTCGCGGTCGCGCTCGTAGCGCAGGGCGTCCGCCCGCTCCTCGGCGAGGATCGCCTCGCGGGCCGGGCCGGGCTCCACCCTCGCCCCGTCCGTGGAGGCGAGCAGGCCGCGCGGCACGACCGCGCGCAGCTCGACGTACTGCCCGGCCGGGACGTCCAGCGCGCGCAGGCGGACGCGGTCGCCCGCGAGCGCCACGTCGCCGCGGACCCAGACCGGGTGGCCCCAGGCCCGCAGCCCGCCCGGCGCGGGCTCGCCGGGCAGGTGGAGCGTCGCGGTCAGCGCCGGCAGGCGCACCTCCCACTCGTCGCCCCAGACCTTGAGGTTCACGTCGACGACGTCGTCGTGGGCGACGGCGAGCCCGCGCAGCCGGTAGCGGACCGTGAACGTGCGCGTCTCGCTCCGGGCGACGTAGTGCCAGACGATCCGCAGCCCCTTCCCCGTCCGCGCCGTCCCGAAGGTGTCGGGCGCCCCGGCGCTGCCGAGCTCGGCCGAGGCCCCGGGCCGGTAGGCGCGGCCGCCCTCGAGCACCGCGACCCGGTCGATCGACTCGCCGTCGCGCAGCGGGATCTCCCGGTAGGCTCCGGTGAAGCCGCCGAGGAACGAGTAGCCGAGCTGCTCCTCGACCAGGAGCGAGCCGTCCGCCGCGAGCGTGACGTCGACGTTCGCCCCGACGAGCGTGAAGCTCTCCGCGCTCGCCGCCTGCGCGAGCGCGAGCGCGACGGCCAGGGCGGCGGTCGCAACGGCGACGATCCGCCGGGCTCGGCTCAGAAGTCCACCCTGACCGGCTCGCGGGCCGCGTCGTCGATCTCGAAGTACGGGCGCGACCGGAAGCCGAAGAGCCCGGCGACGAGGTTCGTCGGGATCGTCTGGATCGCGTTCTGGTAGGTCAGCACCGTGTCGTTGTAGACCTGCCTGGCGATCGCGATCTTGCTCTCCGTCGCGGAGAGCTCCGCCTGGAGGGCCTGGAAGTTCTCGGTCGCGCGCAGCTGGGGGTACGCCTCCGCGACGGCGAAGAGGCGACCGAGGGCGGCGGTGAGAGCGTTCTCGGCCCGTGCCTTCTCGTCGACGGCACGCGCGGCGGCGGCGACCCCGCGCAGACGCGTCACCTCCTCGAGCACGCCGCGCTCGTGCTCCGCGTAGCCCTTGACCGACTCGACGAGGTTCGGGATCAGGTCGTAGCGGCGGCGCAGCTGGACGTCCACCTGGCTCCACGCGTTCTCCGTCCGGTTGCGGAGGGTGACGAGCCGGTTGTAGATCAGGACGAGCGCGAGCGCGAGCAGCACGACCACGATCACCGGCACGAGCCACGCGAGCATCCCGGCGAACGGTAGCCTCGCCGGCGGCTGGCAGCGCCGTGGGGCCCGGGCCGGCCTACGCCCGGAGGAGGCGCGCGGGCGCGAAGGCCGGGTCGGGTCGCCCCTCGGCGAGCGCGCGGCAGGCTGCGGGCGCCGTCACCATCCCCGCGGAGCCGAACCCGCCCGCGACCTCGAGCCCCTCGATCCCGGGCACCGGGCCGACGACCGGCAGGCCGTCCGGCGCCATCGAGCGGCGGCCCGACCAGGTCGCGACGACGCGGCTGGCGGCCAGGGACGGGAGGACGCGCGCGGCACGGCCGGCGACGAGCTGGACGGTCTCCGGCCCCTCGGGCTCCTCCGCGAGCGAGGTGTTCAGCGACGTCCCGACGAGGACGGCACCCGACGGCTTCGGGCCGAGCAGCAGCGAGACGAGCGAGGGCCCGCCGACGGGCCCGGCCGCGACCTCGGCGAGGGTCGGCGGTGCCGAGAGGCGGCCCATCTCCTCCTGCACCGGCCAGATCGCCTGCTCGACCGCGTACGGCGGCGGCGAGGCGACCACCTCGGTCTCGAGCAGCCACCCGCGCACGGCGGAGATCGGCAGGTCGAGCCCGACGGTGCGCAGGAGGAAGCGCACGCGCGGGCCGGCCGCGACGACGACCCGGCTGCAGGACGTCACGCCCTCGTCGGTCGCGACGCCCGTGACCCGGCCGCCCGCGACGAGGATCCGCTTCGCCTCGCAGGCGGGACGGAACCGCGCGCCCCTGCTCCGCGCCGCCTCGGCCATGGAGGCCGTCGCGCTCATGGCGTCCACCCACGCGCTGCCCTCGACGCGGTAGGCGGCCGCGAGATCGTCGGCCAGCCACGGGTCGTCGACGGGATCGAGGCGCTCGCCGCCCGTGGCCTCCGCGTGGGCGCGGGCGTGCCCGGCCTCGTGCTCGTCGGGGGCGACGAGCACGGGCGGCCGGGGCGCGAGGTCGAACGGGACGGGCGACGCCTCGGCGAGCTCCTCGTAGATCCCCAGCGTCTCGCGCCGGAGGGACTCCTGCCACCCATCCGGGCGGCGGAGCAGGTACCCGCCGTTGCGACCGGACGCGCCGGCGCCGATCCCGCCGCGCTCCACGACCGTCACGCGCTCGCCCCGCTCCGCGAGGTACCGCGCGAGGACGCAGCCGGCGATCCCGGCGCCGACGACGACCGTGTCGGTCGTCAGCTCTGGAAGAACTCGGACTGCTTGGACTTCTTCTTCCGCCAGAAGAAGACCGCGCCGAGCGCGGCCGCGATCGCGGCGATGATGGGGAGCTTGGACTTGGCGCCAGCCATTGCTCGCTTCCTCTCGGGTCGGGTGCCAGGGACTGCGGCACGGGACGACCGCCCTCGCGATCGCCCCGCGTCCTCGGCGGCGAGTCTAGCGGCAGCGGACGCCACTGCGCCCGCGCCGCCGCCCGTCACCGCTTCTTGTTCGGGATGTGGATCGCCCGGCCGAGGGCGACCAGCCCGGCCTCCTTGATCGCCTCGGCGAGCGTCGGGTGCGGCGCCATGCCGTCCGCGACGGTCTCGACGGTGGCCTCCGCGTCGATCGCGACGACGCCCGCCTCGATCAGGTCGGTGACGTGCGGGCCGACCATGACCAGGCCGAGCAGCTCGCCGTAGCGCGACTCGTGGATCGACTTGACCCAGCCGGCCGTGTCGTTCTGCATCAGGGCCCGGCCGTTCGCCGCGAAGGGGAACTTGCCGACGAGCACGGCGTCGCCGTACTGCTCGCGCGCCTGCTTCTCCGTCAGGCCCACGCCCGCGATCTCCGGCTCGGTGTAGATGGGGCGAGGGACCGCGCGGTTGTCGACGACCGCGTCGTGCCCGCAGGCGTTCTCGGCGGCGACCTCGCCCTCGCGGAACGCGGTGTGCGCGAGCTGCCAGTAGCCCGCGCAGTCGCCGACCGCGAAGACGTGCGGCACGTTCGTCCGGCGCCGCTCGTCGGCCCCGACGCCCTTGCGTCGGTCGAAGGCCACGCCGGCCGCCTCGAGGCCGATCCCCTCGACGAGCGGCGCCCGGCCGGTCGACACGAGCAGCAGGTCGCACTCGACGACCTGGTCGCCGTTGTACGTGACGCGCAGGCTCGAGCCCGTGTCCTCGATCCGGTCGCAGCGGGCCTCCAGCTGGACGGCGATGCCGCGCCGCTTGTAGTGCTTGAGCAGCTCCTGGCCCGCCTCCTCGTCCTCGTTCGGGATCAGGTGGGGGAGCATCTCGATGATCGTGACCTGGGAGCCGAAGCGGGCGAAGATCGAGGCGAACTCGCAGCCGATGATGCCGCCGCCGAGGACGACAAGGCGCGCGGGCACCTCCGCGACCGACAGCAGGCCGGTCGAGTCGACGACGCGGGGGCTGTCGATCCCGTCGATCGGCGGGCGCACGGGGAAGGAGCCGGTCGCGACGATCGCATGCTTGAACGACACGTCCTCGCCGCCCTCGACCGCGATCGTGTTCGGGCCCGTGAAGCGGCCGACGCCGCGCACCCACGTGACGCCGTTCGCCTTGAACAGGCCGGCGACGCCCGACGTGAGCTGCTTGACGACCGCGTCCTTCCAGGCGGCGGCCGCCGGGAAGTCGAGCTGGGGCTCGGAGGTGCGGACGCCGACCTTCGCGAAGGTCTCCTCCGCCTCCCGCAGCGCGTGCGCGGTCTGCACCCAGGCCTTGGTCGGGATGCAGCCCACGCGCAGGCACGTCCCGCCGAGGGCGTCCTCCTTCTCGATGCAGACCACGGACGCGCCAAGCTGCGCGGCGCGGATCGCGGCGCTGTAGCCGCCGGGGCCTCCGCCGAGAACGGCGACGTCACAGTCCATCGAAGCGTCTCCCTTGATCGCGGGCGTCGTGTCCGCCCGATGCTACCGGGGGCGCGCGCCGGCCCAGCCGGTGAGGCTCAGTGGCCGCGGAGCGAGCGGGGCTCGATCCGGATCGGCACCGAGTAGGTCGCGGCGAACGTCGCCGCCGTCATCCCGATCCGCTGGAAGCCCCAGGCGTACTTCTCGACGTACGCCGGCACCTGGTCGGCCGGCGGCTCGCCGGGCGCCAGCCGCGCCAGGCCGCCGACGACGACCACGTCGCCGCCGCGCCCGTCGGACTCGAGGTGGAGCGTCACCCGGGGGCTCCGCTCGATGTTGGCGAGCTTCGGCTGCCCGGGGCGCGAGTAGAGCAGGAACGACGCGCCGTCCCAGAGGAACCAGACGGGCACGGGCGCAGGCGCGCCGGAGGCGCCGACCGTCGTCAGCCAGGCGATCGCCTCGACCTCGAGCCGGCGCGCGACGCGCGACCCGTACGGCGTGGAGTCGTCGAGCTGGAAGGCCATCGCGCCCCGCGCCTACAGCGCGAGCACGGGCTCCTCGAGCAGCGTCTTCAGCGTGCGCAGGAACTCCGAGCCCGTGGCGCCGTCGACCGCGCGATGGTCGCACGACAGGCTCATCTCCATCCGCGGCCGGACGACCGGCTTGCCCTTCCGCGCCACGACCTGCTCCTGGATCGCGCCGACGGCCAGGATGCCGACCTGCGGCGGGTTGAGCACGGCCATGAACTGCTCGACGCCGTACATGCCGAGGTTCGAGATCGTGAAGGTGCCGCCCTCGAAGTCCGCGGGCGCGAGCCGGTTCGCCCTCGCGCGCTCGACGATGTCGGCCCGGGCGGCCGCGATCTCGGCGATCGTGCGCCGCTCGCAGCCGTGGATCACCGGCACGACCAGGCCGCCCTCGACCGCGACGGCGAGGCCGATGTTCACGGACGCGAGCTGGTGCACGGCGTCGCCCGAGTAGTGGGCGTTCATCGCGGGGTGGCGCACGAGCGCGAGCGCGACGAGCTTCGTGATCACGTCGGAGAGGGTCGGCTTGACGGCCCCGTCGGGCGTCCGCTCGACCAGCCGCTCGCGAAGGCCCATCGTGTCGCGCATGTCGGCCGTCATCGAGACGACGAAGTGCGGCGCCTGCCACGCCTCGCTCATGCGGCGGGCGATCACCTTGCGCATGTTCGAGAGCGGCACCGTCGTGACCGCCTCCGCGAGGGCGGGGACGGGCGGCGGTGCCGGCGCTGCGGCCGGAGCGGGAGCGGGAGCCGCGGCGGGCGCGGGCGCCTCGACGGCGGGCGCGGGGGCCGCGGCCGGCGCGGCGGCGGCGCGCTCGACGTCGTCGGCGACGATGCGCCCGTCCGGGCCCGTGCCCGTGACGGCGGTGAGGTCGATGCCGCGCTCGCGCGCCATCCGACGGGCGAGCGGCGAGGCCTTGACGCGTCCGCCGGCGGCGGGCGCGGCGGCGGCCGGAGCGGCAGGAGCGGGCGCCGCCTCCGCGGCGGGCGCGGCCTCCGCGGCGGGCGCGGGCTCGGCGGCGGGCGGAGCCGCGGCAGCGGGGGAGCGCCTCCGTCGGAGGGAGCGCTCGGGACCGCCTCACCCGGCTCGCCCACGAGGGCGATCGCCTGGCCGACGGGGACCTCCTGGCCCTCCTTCGCGAGCAGCTTCAGGACGGTGCCGGCAACGTCGGACTCGACCTCCTGCGTCACCTTCTCCGTGTCGATCTCGTAGAGCGCCTCGCCCTTGGCGACCGTGTCGCCCTCGGCCTTGAGCCAGCGCACGATGACGCCGCTCTCCATCCCCTGGCCGAGCCGCGGCAGCAGGATCTCGCTGGCCATCAGACCGACCGCTCCAGGGTCTTGCGGACTGCTGCCATGACCTCCGCCTCGTGGGGGACGACGAACTGCTCCATGACGGGCGCGAAGGGTAGCGGACAGAAGCGCGCCCCGACGCGACCAATCGGCGCGTCGAGCTCGTCGAACGCCTGCTCCTGGACGATCGCCGCCACCTCGGCGCCGAATCCGTGCCGCGTGACGGCCTCGTGGGCGACGACGCAGCGGTGCGTCTTCGCGACCGAGGCGACGATCGTCTCCTCGTCGAGGGGGAGCAGCGTGCGCGGGTCGACGACCTCGAGCGAGACCCCCTCGGCGGCGAGCTCGTCGGCGACGGCGAGCGCGACGTGGACGAGGCGGCCGGTGGCGACCACCGTGCAGTCCGTCCCCTCGCGGTGGACGCGCGCCTTCCCGAGCGGCAGCGCCTCGACCTCGTCCGGCACCGGGCCCTTCATCGGGTAGAGCGTGCGGTGCTCGAAGAAGACGACCGGGTTGTCCTCGTAGATCGAGCTCCAGAGCAGCCCGTGCGCGTCGCCCGGGGTGGACGGGAAGACGACCTTCAGGCCCGGGATGTGGCAGAACCACGCCTCGAGCTGCTGCGCGTGCTGCGCGCCTGGCGACCAGCCGGCGCCGCCCTGCGTGCGCACCGTGAGCGGGATCGTCATCTGCCCGCCCGACATGTAGCGGTGCTTCGCCGCCTGGAGGACGAGCTGCTCGGCGGCCAGGGTCGAGAAGTCCTGGTACATGATCTCGACCACGGGGCGCATCCCCTGGATCGCCGCGCCGACGCCGGCGCCGACGATCGCCATCTCCGAGATCGGCGTGTTCCGCACCCGCTCCGGGCCGAACTCGTCGAGCATCCCGTGGGTGACGCCCATCGAGCCGCCCATCTCGGCGATGTCCTCGCCCATCAGGAAGACGTCCGGGTCGCGGCGCATCGCAAGCGAGAGGGCGTCGCGGACCGCCTCGCGGTAGGTCAGCTCACGCATAGACGTTCTTCAGCGCGTCCTCGGGCTTCGGGTCGGTGCCGTTCTTCGAGAACTCGACCGTCCCCTCGACGAGCTCGTGCACCTCGCGCTCGAGCTCCTCCCACTCGTCCTGCGCGAAGCCGATCTTCTCGCGCAGCTTGTCGATCGGGTCCTGCGTCTGGCGCAGCTGCTTGACCTCGTCCTTCGGCCGGTAGACCTGCGGGTCGCCGACGTAGTGGCCGGTCAGGCGGAAGGTGTTCGCGAGCAGGAAGACCGGGCCCTGGCCGCTCCGCGCGTGGTCGAGCGCGAGGTGCGCCGCCTGGTGGACCGCCTCGACGTCCTGGCCATCCACGACGAGCGAGCGCATGCCGTACGCGACGGCGCGCTGCGACAGGTCCTCGATCGGGAGCTGCTGGCGCGCGGGCGTCGACTCGGCGTAGCCGTTGTTCTCGCAGACGAACACCGCGGGGACCTTCCAGAGCTGCGCGAGGTTCAGCGACTCGTGGAAGAGGCCGATGTTCGTCGCGCCGTCGCCGAAGAACGCGACGGCCACCCGGGGCTGCTGGCGCATCTTGAAGGCGAGCGCCGCGCCGACGATCCCGGGCAGGCCGCCGCCGACGACGGCGTTCGAGCCCATGTTCCCGCGCTCGACGTCGTAGAGGTGCATCGAGCCCCCGTAGCCGTGGCTGCAGCCCTCGAGCTTCCCGTACATCTCGGCCATGACCGCGTTCGGGTGGGTCCCCTTCGCGATCGTGTGCGCGTGCGCGCGATGCGTGGAGGCGATCACGTCGTCGGCCTCGAGCGCCTGGCAGACGCCGACGGCCACGGCCTCCTGGCCGATCGCGACGTGCAGGAACCCGGCCAGGTCGCCTGCGCGGAAGCGCTCCTCGACCTTCTCCTCGAAGCGGCGGATGACCAGCATCTCCCGAAGGAAGAACGCCAGCCGCTCCCGGGTCAGCTCCTGCCTCTGCGCCACCTTCGCCACGCCGTGGGTCACGCTACCAGAAGGGTTCTCGGGCCGGTTTCGCGCGCTCGTCGTCCACGCCGGCGGCCCGCGTGTCTACAATCGCCGCCGTGAAGCTCGCCGACCGCTGGGACGTCATCGCCGGGCGCCTGCCGAACGACTGGACGCAGGCCAGCCTGACGCTGGACGTCGACGATCCTGCCAAGGCCGACCGGGCCGCGCTGCTCCTGGGCGGCCTCAACCCCGGTCGGCTCGGCCGCACGTTCCGCTTCTCGACGGCCGCCGCGGGGCGCGGGCGCCCTCGCCGGGGGCCGTCCGCCGCGCGCTGGCGCAGCTCGACGAGGAGGGGATCGGCGGCCGCGTCGCGCTCGAGGGCTCGTCGGCCGAGGCCCGGACGGCCGGGCCAGCGACGGGCAGCCCGTCGCTGGCGGTCCAGTGGGACGACCTCGCGCGCAGGCTGCCGCCCGAGTGGTCGGACGCGCTGCTCGAGGTGGAGCTCGACTCCTCCGCGGACGTCGAGCGCGGCGCGCTGCTGCTCGGGCCCGTGAACCCGTTCCTGCAGCCCGGCACCTCGAGCTTCCGCTTCCGCGCCGCGAGCCGCTTCGGCTACGGGGCCGCGCCCCAGATGGTGCGGCGGAGCTTCGAGCGGCTCGACGAGGAGTCGATCTGCGGTCGGCTCTCGGTCGTCCGCGTCCTCTCGGACACGCGGCCGGCCTTCTCGCAGGGCCCCGTCTGGCGCATCGGCCGCCGGGCCGTCTAGCGCTCCGACGGCTCAGCTGCGCAGCGTCGCGCCATGGCGCTCGGCGAGCGCCGCGACGATCCGCTCGCGCAGCACCCGCGCGTCCTCGTCCGAGAGCGTGCGCTCCGGCGAGCGGAAGGCGACGGCGAAGGCGACGGACTTCGTCCCCGGCTCGAGCTGGCCGCCGCGGTAGACGTCGAAGACGTCGATCTCGGCGAGCTCCGGCCCGGCCGCCTCGCGCGCGCTCGCGACGAGGTCGCCGGCCGCGACCTCCTCGGCGACGACGAAGGCGAGGTCCTGGCGCACCGCCGGGAACGTGACGACGTCCTCGTAGACGCGCCGCTCGGGCACCCCCGCGAAGAGCGTCGCCAGGTCGAGCTCGAAGATCCCCCAGCCGCCGTCGAGCCGCAGCGGGTGCAGCTCGCCGACCCACCCCGCCGCGCCGGCGCCCACGGCGACCTCGGCGGACTTGCCCGGATGCAGGAACGGGCGGCTCGCCCGCGGGAACGAGGCCTCGACGTGGAGCGCCGAGAGCACCGCCTCGACGACCCCCTTCGCACGCGAGAAGCCGCCCTCGACGATCCCGCCCGCGTGCCAGCGCTCGTCGGGCAGCGCCCCGCCGTCCGCGTCGGGCAGGTAGACGCGCGCGATCTCGAACAGCCCGATCTCCCGGTTGCCCGCGTCGACGTTGTGGCGGGCGGCGCCGACGAGGCCGTCGGCGAGCGTCGTGCGCAGGATCGCGTGGTCGGCCGTCAGCGGCGACTCGAGCCGCAGCGCCCGCTCGTCCTCGTCGCGCGCGACGAGCGTCCAGGTGTACGCCTCGTACAGCCCCTGGCCGACGAGCACGTCCTCGACCAGCCGGCGCAGCCGCTGCGCCTGGTCGAGCCGACCGAACATCTCGCGCCGGGCCGGCAGCGTGAAGGGCACGCGCTCGAGCCCGTGGACGCGCGCCACCTCCTCGACCAGGTCGATCTCGCGCGTGACGTCGCGCGCGCGCCAGGTCGGCGTCGTCACCCGCCAGGGCGCCCGCGCGTCGTCGACCTCGAAGCCGAGCCGCCGCAGGATCGCCGCCTGCTCGGCCGGCGGGATCGCCGTCCCGACGAGCGCGTCGACGCGCGCCGGCCGCAGGGTCGTGACCGGCCGCGCCGGCAGCTCGGCGCAGGACTCCCCGTGGCCGACGAACCGCCCGCCCGCGAGCTCGACGATCAGCTCGGACGCCAGCGTCGCCGCGGCGCCGGCCAGGTGCGGGTCGACGCCCTTCTCCCAGCGGTTCGAGGCCTCGCTGCGCAGGCCGAGCCGCTCGGAGCTCGCGAGGATGCCGTGCGGCTCGAAGCTCGCCGCCTCGAGCAGCACGTCGACGGTCTCGTCCCCGACCTCGGAGTCGAGCCCGCCCATGATCGCCGCGAGCGCGACGGCGCGCTCGCCGTCCGTGATCAGGGAGGTCGGACGGGACGAGCTTCGGTCGTTCCCGTCCAGCGCGATCCGCTCGCCCGGCCGCGCGCGGCGCACGCCGATCCGGCCGCCCGCCAGGCGCGCGTGGTCGAAGGCGTGCAGCGGGCTGCCGAGCGCGAGCATGACGTAGTTCGTCACGTCGACGACGTTCGAGATCGGCCGCATCCCCGACGCGACGAGGCGCGCGCGCAGCCAGGTCGGCGAGGGGCCGATCGCGCAGCCGCGGAACAGCCGCCCGATGTAGCGCGGGCAGCCGACCGGGTCGTCGATCTCGATCGGCACGGGCTCGTCGCCCACCCGTGGCGGGTCGGCGCCCGGCAACGGGGCGAGCCCGAGGTCGTACAGTGCGGCGATCTCCCGCGCGAGGCCGTAGACCGAGAGCAGGTCGGGGCGGTTGCCGGTCAGCTCGATCTCGAGCACGTGGTCGGCGATCGGCAGCACGTCGACGACGGGCGTGCCGGCCGCGAGCGCGTCGTCGAGCAGCATGATCCCGCCGTGGTCGGGGCCGAGCTCGACCTCGTCCTCCGCGAGGATCATCCCGTCGGAGACCTCGCCGCGGAGCTTCGCCCGCTCGAGCTTCCGCCCGTCCGGCAGGATCGCCCCCGGGGTGGCGACGGCGACCGTGGCGCCCGCGCCGAAGTTCCACGCGCCGCAGACGATCTGCCGCGGCTCCGGGTCGCCCGTGTCGACGCGGCAGAGCTGGAGGCGATCCGCGTTCGGATGCCGGCCCGCCTCGACGACCTTGCCGACGACGAAGCGCCCGAGGTTCCCCTCGACGTCGGGAACGCCGCGGCGCGTGACGCGCTCGACCTCGGCGGCGGCGACGGCGAGCCGCTCGGCCAGGTCGGCCAGCGGCATCGGCAGCGGGACGTACTCGGAGAGCCAGGAGACGGGGACCTTCATCGCTGCCTCAGAACTGGGAGAGGACGCGGATGTCGTTCTCCCACAGGAGCCGGATGTCCGGCAGCCCGTGGCGGAGCATCGCGATGCGCTCGAGCCCGAGCCCGAACGCGAACCCCGAGACCTGCTCGGGGTCGTAGCCGACGTTCGCGAAGACGTTCGGGTCGACCATCCCGGAGCCTCCCATCTCGATCCAGCCCGAGTGGCGGCAGACGCTGCAGCCGGCGCCGTCGCAGAGGAAGCAGGAGACGTCCGGCTCGAGCGACGGCTCGGTGAACGGGAAGTAGTGGGTCCGGAAGCGCACCTGGCGCTCCTCGCCGAAGAGGGCGCGCATCAGGTAGAGCAGCGTCCCCTTCAGGTCGGCGAGGGTGAGGCCCGGCGCGACGGCGAGCCCCTCGACCTGGTGGAAGATCGGCGAGTGCGTCGCGTCCTGCGTGTCACGGCGGTAGGTGCGCCCCAGCGAGACCATGAAGACGGGCGGCTGGCGCGACTCCATCGTGTGGATCTGCGCCGGCGAGGTCTCCGTCCGCAGCATCGTGTCGTCGTCGATGAAGAGCGACGCGAGCGGCGAGCGGGCCGGGTGCCACTCGGGGAAGTTGAGCGCGGTGAAGTTGTAGTACGTCGTCTCGACCTCGCGCCCGTCGACGATCTCGTAGCCGAGGCCGAGGAAGACGTCCTCGATCTCCCGGCGGATCTGCGTGATCGGGTGCAGCCGCCCGCGCGGCGCCGGCCGGCCGGGGAGCGTGACGTCGACGACGTCCTCGCGCAGGCGCCGCTCGAGCTCGGCCGCGGCCAGCGCGTCCTGCCGGTCGGACACCGCCTGCTCGAGCCGCTGGCGCAGCGCGTTGAGCGTCATCCCGGTCTCCCGGTCGCGCACCTGCCGCAGCGCCTGGGGCAGCTCGGCGTTGCGGCCGAGGTAGCGGACGCGCACGTCCTCGAGCCCGCGAAAATCCCGGCGGAGGCGATCGCGCTCAGCGCCTCGGTCTCCAGGGCCGTCGTCCACCCGGCGGAGACTACCATCGTCGCGGTGAGCGACTACGACGCCATCGCATGGCTGTACGACGACTGGTCGCGAACCGTCCGGGAGGACGTCTCCTTCTACATCGAGGAGGCGCTCGCCTCGGGCGGGCCGGTCGTCGAGCTCGGCGTCGGCACCGGCCGGATCGGGATCCCCGTCGCCCTCTCGGGCGTGCACGTGATCGGCGTCGACGCGTCGCAGGGGATGCTCGACGTGTGCCGCTCGACCGCGGACGCGGCCGGCGTCGACGAGTTCCTCGACCTGCGGCTCGGCGACTACCGCGACCCGCCGGTGGACGAGCGCGTCCCGCTCGTCATGGTGCCGTTCCGGGCCTACCTCCACCTGCTCGAGGACGACGACCGCGTCCGCGCGCTGACCGCGGCGCGCGAGCTGCTCCTCCCAGGCGGCAAGCTGATCTTCGACGTCTTCGCGCCGAGCCCGGAGGACATCCGCGAGACGCACGGCCGCTGGCTCGAGCGCGAGCCCGGGATCTTCGAGCGCGCCGACTGGGACGCGGCGCGGCAGCGGCTCGTGCTGTCCGTCCGCGGCGAGGAGGGCGAGGCGAGCATGGAGCTCGCGTGGCTCGGCCCCGACGCGTGGCGCGACCTGCTCGAGCGGACGGGGTTCGAGGTGCTCGGGCTCTACGAGTGGTTCGACCGCCGCCCGTACCGGGGCGGCGAGGACCAGGTCTGGATCGCGCGCCGGCCCCCGTAGGCCCGGACGCTAGAAGCGGCCCCAGCCGGCGGGCGCCTCGTGCCGGCCGGGCGTCACGTTCCAGTACTCGCGCAGCTCGACGCAGAGGCCATCGCCGTCGAAGCGGAGCAGCAGGCAGCCCGGGACGGTGACCAGCTCGCCGTCCATCCGCAGGGTCACCCACCACTCGACGGCGGTTCCGGCCGGCGTCACGAGCGGCTCGCCGAAGACCAGGTCGATCTCCGTCTGGCGGGCCGTCGCGTCGCGCCAGTAGCGGCGCACGCCCTCGCGGCCGACGTTCGGCTCGCTGCACGGCGTGTCCCAGTAGAGGGCCTCCTCGGCGAAGAGCGCGGCGGCCGCGTCGGCGTCGCGCGTGCGCCACGCCTCGGCGTAGGCCTCGATCCAGGCGGGGACGTCCACGCGCGGAGCGTAGACGATCGAGTCCGCGCGCCGGCTGCGCCGCGCGGACGCAGACGGCCACGGCCGGCCGGCGGGCTAGCGGCGCCGGAGCTCGTAGAGGGCGATCGAGCCGGCGATCGCGACGTTCAGCGACTCGGCGCCCGCCGCCTGGGGGATCGTCGCCCGCAGGTCGCAGCGCGTCAGGACGTCGTCGGGCAGCCCCTCCCGCTCGGCGCCGAGGACGAACGTCGCGCCGGCCCCGAGCCCGACCTCAGCCAGCGGCTCGCCGTCGCGCGGCACGAGCGCGACCCACGGCCGCGGCGCGTCGTCGAAGGCGCCGACGGGGACGCGGAAGGTCGCCCCGGCGCCGGCGCGCAGCGCCTTGGGCGAGGCCGGGTCGGCGCAGCCCGCCGAGAGGCAGACGCAGGCGGGCCCGAGCGCGTCCGCCGCGCGCAGGAGCGTGCCGACGTTCCCCGGGTCGCCGACGCGCCAGAGCGCGAGCCCGACCGCGGGCAGCGCGGCGGGGTCGACGCGCGGCAGGTCGGCCCGGCGGAAGACGGCGACGACGCGCGCGGCGTGGGCGAGCTCGGAGAGCTCCGCGAGGAGGCCGGGCGCGACGAGCGCGGCCTCGGGGAGGCGGTCGGCGAGCGCCGGGCGCTCCGCGTCGACGAGCGCCTCGACCGGCGCGAGGCCGGCGTCCAGCGCCGCCTCGACGAGGTCCTCCCCCTCGGCCACGAGCAGGCCGAGCCGCTCGCGCTGGCGGCGCGACGCCAGCCTGCGGACGAGCCGCAGGCGGGCGTTGTCGCGCGAGGTGATCACGTCCCGCCCGGCCCTGCCGGACGGCCCGGCGCTAGGCGTCGAGCGCGGCCTTGGCCGTCTGGACGATCTTCGCGAAGGCGGGCGGGTCCTGGACGGCCAGGTCGGCCAGCACCTTGCGGTCCAGCTCGATGTTCGCCTTCTTGCAGCCGGCGACGAACTGGTTGTAGGACATGCCCTCGGCCCGCGCGGCCGCGTTGATGCGGATGATCCAGAGCTGCCGGAACGTCCGCTTCTTGTTCTTCCGGTCGCGGTAGGCGTAGACGTCGGAGGCGAGGATCTGCTCCTTCGCCTTCCGGTAGGAGATGTGCTTCTGGCCCCAGTAGCCCTTCGCCTCTCCCAGGAGCTTGCGGCGCTTCTTGCGCGCGTGGACAGACCGCTTGACGCGAGGCATCGATCGACTCCCTCCGGGCTAGCGGGCGAGCAGGCGCTCGACCTCGCGCACGTCGGCCGGGGCCACCGCGTGGTCCCGCCCGAAGTCGCGGCCGCGCTTCGCCGACTTCTTCTCGAGGTTGTGGCTCTTCATGGCGTGGCGGCGCATCAGCTTGCCAGCGCCCGTGACCTTGAACCGCTTCTTCGCGGAGGAGCTCGTCTTCTGCTTCGGCATCGTCGTCCTCTTCTGCTCGCTACGCGCCCTGGGCGCTCTCGCTCGGCTCCGGCTCCGGTGCCGGCTCGCCGTCCTCCTTCGCCCCCGCACCAGCCACCGGCTGGTTCTTGTGCGGTGCGATCACCATCGTCATGTTGCGCCCGTCGAGCACCGGCTGGGCCTCGATCGACCCCAGATCCTTGACGTCCTCGGCGAGGCGCATGAGCAGGTTGTGACCCCGCTCCGGGTGCGACTGCTCGCGGCCCCGGAACATGATCGTAACCTTCACCTTCGCCCGCTGCCCGAGGAAGCGCACGACGTGACCCTTCTTGGTCTCGTAGTCGTGCTCGCCGATCTTCGGCCGGAGCTTGATCTCCTTGATGTGAACCTGCGACTGGTGCTTCTTGGCCGTCTTGGCCTTCTGCTCCTGCTCGTACCGGTACTTGCCGTAGTCCATCACCCGGCAGACCGGGGGATCGGCGCCGGCCGCGACCTCGACGAGGTCGAGGTTCCTGGAGGCGGCGTAGTCGAGCGCCGCCTGGCGCTCGAGGATGCCGACCTGGCTTCCGTCCGCGTCCACCAGCCTGACGCGAGGGACCCGGATCTGCTCGTTGATCCGCGTCGTGTCGCGCACGGGACGCACCGGCTCGAATGGTCGCCGAGACCTCAATGCAGGCTCACCAAGTTGGTCGTCTACCTCCCTCTACAACGAAAAACGAGCTGCATGCAGCAGCTCGAGCCCCTCGTTGCTCCCTCTCTTGAACCCCCTCGGACGGCGTCCGGGAGGTGAGGAGATCGTCGCTCCTGCTTGCAGGCCTCACAGCTTAGCAGCGCCCGCGATCTCGTCCAGTGCCGCGTCCCGTGGCTCCGTGCGGACGCCCTGCTCCCCGCGGCGGCGCAGCGCGAGCGTCTCCCCGGCGGCCTCCTTCTCGCCGACGACGAGGACGTACGGGACCTTCTCCAGCTCGGCCGCCCGGATGCGCTTCCCGAGCGTCTCCGCGCTCGCGTCGAGCTCGACGCGGACGCCCCGGCCGGCCAGCTCCGCGACGAGCGCGTCGGCCGCGCCGCGATGCGGGTCGGCGACCGGCAGGACGCGGGCCTGCACGGGCGCGAGCCAGACGGGCAGCTCGCCGCCGGTGTGCTCGAGCAGGATGCCGACGAAGCGCTCGAGCGAGCCGAAGAGCGCCCGGTGGATCATCACCGGCTGGTGCTCGGCGTTGTCCGACCCCTGGTACACGAGGTCGAAGCGCTGCGGCAGCTGGAAGTCGAGCTGGACCGTGCCGAGCTGCCAGCTGCGCCCGAGCGCGTCGCGCATGTGCAGGTCGATCTTCGGCCCGTAGAAGGCGCCGTCGCCCTCGTTCACCTGGAAGGAGAGGCCCTGGCGCTCGAGCGCCCGCGCGAGCGCCGTCTCCGCCTGGTCCCACTCCTCGTCGGTGCCGAGCTTGTTCGCGGGCCGCGTCGACAGCTCCACGTGGATGTCGAGGTCGAACAGCCCGTAGAGGTAGAAGGCGTAGTCGAGGCAGCCGAGCACCTCGTCCTCGATCTGCGCGCGCGTGCAGAAGATGTGCGCGTCGTCCTGGACGAAGTGGCGCACGCGCAGGAGGCCGTGGAGCACGCCGGAGAGCTCGTTGCGGTGGAGGTTCCCCGCCTCGGCGACCCGGAACGGGAGCTCGCGGTAGCTGCGCGGGAGCTGCCGGTAGAGCAGGCAGTGCCCGGGGCAGTTCATCGGCTTCAGCCCGTACGGCCGCTCCTCGACCTCGAGCGCGAACATCACGTCCGCGTACTTGTCCCAGTGCCCGGAGGTCTTCCAGAGGTCCGCGTCGTAGAGCTGCGGGGTGCGCACCTCGTGGTAGCCGCGGCGGGCGTTCTCCCGGCGGCGGATGTCCTCGAGCACGTTCCACACGACCATCCCGCGCGGCTGCCAGAAGGCCATCCCCGGAGCGAGCTCGGAGAAGTCGAACAGCTTCAGCTCCCGGCCGAGCCGACGGTGGTCGCGCCGCTTCGCCTCCTCGATCCGGAAGAGGTGCTCGTCGAGGTCCTTCTGGTCGTAGAAGGCCGTCCCGTAGATGCGCGTGAGCTGCGGCCGCGACGAGTCGCCGCGCCAGTACGCGCCCGCGAGGGACAGGAGCTTGACGGCCTTGATCGGACGCGCGTCCTGGAGGTGCGGGCCGCGGCAGAGGTCGGTGAAGTCGCCCTGGGTGTAGAAGGACAGCGCGCCCTCGGCCGAGTCGACGAGCTCGACCTTGTACGGCTCGCCCTCGGCCTCGAAGATGCGCCGCGCCTCGTCGCGGTCGACCTCGCGCCGCTCGAACGTGCGGCCCTCCGCGATCTCCCGCCGGACCTCGTCCTCGAGCCGCGCGAGGTCCTCGTCCGTGACGGGCGCCGGGAACTCGAAGTCGTAGTAGAAGCCGCTCTCGATCGGCGGCCCGATCGCGACGCGGGTGCCCGGGAACAGCCTGCGCGCGGCCTCCGCGAGCAGGTGAGCCGTCGAGTGGCGCAGCACGGCGAGCGCGTCCGGATCGGCCTTGTCCCGCGTCGTCAGGAACTGCACCTGCGCGCCCTCGGGAAGCGGCAGCCGGAGGTCCTGAGTCGCGCCGTCGCCCAGGCGGACGAGCACCGCCTGCTCGGCGAGCCTCGGCCCGATCGCGCGCGCGGCGTCGAGGCCGGAGGCGCCGTCGGGGAGCTCGAGGGGCGAGCCGTCGGGGAGGATCACCTGCACGCCGGGAAGTCTACTGGCGCCCCCTGGAGCGGCCGCCCGGTCCCGCCGGGCCACTGGTGAAGAGGTGGTGAAGCCGTCCCCGGGGGGACGAGCCGGCCCCCGGCCAGCGGGTAGACTCGGCGCCGTGGCCCGGCCCGTGAAAGCCACCGTCGAGCGCGAGCTGAAGCTGGGCGCTCCGGCCTCGTTCCGGCTCCCGGACCTGCCCGGCGAGCCGATCGAGCCACGCGTCCTCGTCTCGACCTACTACGACACGCCCGACCACCGCCTCGCGGCCGGCGGCGTCACCCTGCGTCGGCGGGTCGAGCCGGCCGGGACGAGCTGGCAGCTGAAGCTGCCGCGCGGGATCGCCCGGATCGAGCTCGAGCTCGCGAGCGCGAGCAGGACGGCGCCCGTCGAGATCCTCGACCTGCTCGTGGCGCGCCTGCGCGGCGCCCCCGTCGAGCCGGTCGCGACGCTCCGCACGCGCCGCTCGGGCGTCCGCGTGCGCGGCATCGAGGGCCCGATCGCCGACGTCACCGTCGATCTCGTCTCGGTCATGGACGGGCGGCGCGTCGCGCGGCGGTTCACCGAGATCGAGGCCGAGCTGCTCGGCGGCGACGAGGCGGCCCTCGCCACGATCGGGCGCGCCCTCGAGGCGGCGGGAGCGCTCCCCGGCGACAGCCGGCCGAAGCTCTTCCAGGCGCTCGACCTCGAGGCCGCGGACGCGACGGTGCCCCCGGAGGACGGGACGATCGCGGACCACCTCCGCCACCTGATCCGCTCCCAGGTCGCCCTGATCGTCCGCCACGACCCGGGCACGCGGCTCGGCGCGGACATCGAGGAGCTGCACCAGATGCGCGTCGCGACCCGGCGCCTGCGCGGGCTGCTCCGGGCCGCCCGCCCCCTGCTCGACCCGGAGTGGGCGGAGTCGCTGCGCGCCGAGCTCGGCTGGCTCGGCGGCGCGCTCGGGCCGGTGCGCGACCTCGACGTCCTGCTCGAGCACCTGACCGGGGAGTCGGACCTGCTCGAGCCGGCCGAGCAGCGCGCCTTCCTGCGGCTGCTGACCCGGCTCGAGGGCGAGCGGGAGGAGGCGCGTGCGCTGATGCTCGACGCGCTGCGGGCGCCGCGCTACGTGGCGCTGCTCGACCGACTCGACCGGGCGGCCGACGAGATGCCGATCGTCGAGTCCGAGGAGACGCTCGAGACGATCGCCCGCGCCGAGTACCGGCGCCTCCGGCGCGACGTGGGTCGGCTGCCGGAGGACCCGATCGACGACGAGCTGCACGCCCTGCGGATCAGGGGCAAGCGCGCCCGCTACGCGGCCGAGTTCGCGGCCGGGACGATGAGCCCCGGCCCGGAGCGGCTGATCCGCGAGCTGAAGGCCTTCCAGGACGTGCTCGGCGAGCACCAGGACGCCTGCATCGCGGAGGAGCGGCTGCGCGCGCTCGTCGCGCGCGGCGCCGGCGTGCGCGCGGCGTTCGCGGCCGGCCGGCTCGTGCAGCACCAGCGCGAGCGGCGGGTGCGGGCGCGGGCGACCTACGAGGACGTCTGGGAGCGGGCCCGCAAGCAGGGTCGGGCGCTGTGGCGCTGAGCGCCCGGCGTCACGCCGGGCGACGCGGACGGGCGGCGTCGCCGCGGCCCGCATGAGCGACCCCCTCGTCAGGGCCGGCGGCGGCATCGTCGCCCGCGAGACGGCCGACGGCGACCTCGTCGTCCTCATCGTCCACCGCCCGCGCTACGACGACTGGACGTTCCCGAAGGGCAAGGCGGAGCCCGGCGAGGGCGACGAGGACTGCGCGGTGCGCGAGGTCGAGGAGGAGACCGGCGTGCGCTGCGCGCTCGGACCGGAGCTGCCCGAGGCCCGCTACGTCGACCACCTCGGGCGCCCCAAGGTCGTGCGCTACTGGGCGATGCGCCCGGTGTCGGGCGAGGCCGGGGCGCGCAACGAGGTCGACGCCGTCCGCTGGGCCTCGCCGACCGACGCCGCCGCCGCGCTCAGCTACCCGCGCGACGGCGCGCTGCTCCGGGCGTTCCTCGAGCTGGTGGAGGCCGGCGAGTGGCCCTGATCGTGCTGCGCCACGCGAGCGCCGGGCGGCGGAGCGACTGGGAGGGCGACGACGAGCTGCGGCCGCTCGACGTGATCGGGCGCCAGCAGGCGACGGCGCTCGCGCGGACCCTGGCCGCACGGGGCCCGACGCGGCTCGTCTCGAGCCCCGCGACCCGGTGCCTCCAGACGCTCGAGCCGCTCGGCGCCCAGCTCGGCGTCGCGGTCGAGCCGGACGCGCGGCTCGCGGAGGGTGCCGGCCATCGCGGCGCGCTCGCCCTGCTGCGCGAGCTCGGCGACGCGAGCGCGGTGCTCTGCACGCACGGCGACGTCCTCGGCGACCTGCTCGACCGGAGCACGGCCAAGGGCGGCGGCTGGGTCGTCGCGCTCGACGGCGCCTGGGCGCGGGCGATCGAGGCGATCCCGGCGCCGTAGGCGCGCCTACGCGGCCAGCAGGTCCGCGAGCAGCTCCAGCGCCGCGCCCTCGCGCAGCCCGCCCCGCGCGACCTCGAACGGGACGCCGAGCGTCCGCGCCGCCGCGCGGAGGATCGTCGCGCCCGCCGGGAGCGTCCGGGCGCGGGACACGTCGAGGTCGAAGATCCGGGCGGTCTCCTCCGCCCGCCGCTTGCGGAGCATCCGCACGGCGTCGGCGATGTCCTCCTCGGCGAGCGTGCGGCCGACGAGCCGGCGCAGGGCGCGGGCGCTCCCCCCGGTGGCGAGCGCCGCGTCGACCGGCGGCGGCTCGAGCTCGGCGAGCGCCTCCTCGGCGATCTCGCGGGCGGCGGCCAGCGCCCGCTTCGTCGGCGGGTCGTCGATCCCGGCCCGGCCGGTGAGGCGAAGCGAGCCCAGCTCGACCGAGCACGACCAGCCGACGTGGCCGCCGGGCGTCCCGACGACGATCTCCGTCGACCCTCCGCCCACGTCGCAGACGGCGACGCGATCGGGCAGACGGCGCGCCTGCGCGACGGCGCCGAGGAAGGCGAGGCGCCCCTCCTCGTCGGTCGAGAGGACGCGGACGTCGTGGCGGCAGGCGCGCTCGAGCGCCGCGACGAGGTCGTGGGCGTTCTCCGCCTGACGCCCCGGGGCGGTGACGATCACGTCGAGGCGCGCGACGCCGGCCTTGCGGGCGAGCCGCGCGTACTCGCGCGCCCGCTCGGCGGTGCGCGCCAGGCGAACGTCGCCGATCCGGCCGTGCAGCTCGATCTCCTCGCCGAGCCCCAGCACGGCGCGCTCCTCGCGGACCGCCTCGACCCCCCGCCCGGAGGGGGCGGCGACGAGCAGGCGGACCGTGTTCGACCCGACGTCGACGACACCGACCCTCATGGCCCCATTGTCGCCACGGGACCGGTCGACCCCGGTTGCGATGTGGTGAACGGGCGGTGACGGCCCGTCCACAGGGGGCTCAGCGAGCCCGGCGAACGCCCGAGCGGCGCCGGCCGAGCGACAGCGCGCGCCGCATCAGGACGGCGTGCGTCGGGCGCAGGCGCTGGCCCTTCTCCGCGTGCACACGCGACCAGGCCCCGTCTGCGCCGAGCGTCCAGGCGCTCGCGTTGTCCGCGAGCACGACGTCGAGGGTCGAGCCGATCTCCGCCCGGACGCGGGGGTCCTCGACCGGCACGACGACCTCGATCCGGTGGTCGAGGTTGCGGGGCATCAGGTCGGAGCTGCCGATGAAGACCCGGGTCTCGTCGCCCACCGAGAACTCGAACACGCGGCTGTGCTCGAGGAAGCGCCCGAGCACCGAGCGGACGCGGATCCGCTCGCTCATCCCCGGCACGCCGGGGCGCAGGCAGCAGATCCCGCGCGTCATCAGGTCGATCTCCGCCCCGGCCTGGGAGGCGTGGTAGAGCTCGTCGATGATCGCGTTGTCGGTGAGCGCGTTCACCTTGATCCGAATGCGCGCGGGCGTGCCGGCCGCAGCCGCGGCGGCGACGGCGCGGATCTCCTCGAGCAGGCGGCTGCGCAGCGTGAACGGCGCGACGAGCAGCTTGCGGAACCGCTGCGGGCGCCCGAAGCCCGTCAGGTAGTTGAACAGGTCGGCGATGTCCGCCGCGATCTGCTCGTCGGCGGTGAACAGCCCGAAGTCCTCGTACAGGCGCGCCGTCACGGCGTTGTAGTTGCCCGTCCCGACGTGGGCGTAGCGGCGCAGCTTGTCGCCCTCGCGGCGGACGACGAGGGTCGTCTTCGCGTGGATCTTCAGGTTGCGGAAGCCGTAGACGACGTGGACGCCCGCCTGCTCGAGCGCGCGGGACCACTCGATGTTCCGCCGCTCGTCGAAGCGGGCCTTCAGCTCGACGAGGCAGACGCTCTGCTTGCCCTCCTCGGCCGCCTGGATCAGCGTCGGCATGATCGCCGACTCGTCGCTCGTGCGGTACACGGTCGTCTTGACGCCGATCACGTCCTGGTCGCGGACGACGGCGCGCACGAACGCGTCGACGCTCGTCGAGAACGAGTCGTACGGGTGCTGGACGAGGATGTCGGCGCGGCGCAGCTCGGCGAACAGCCCGCGTGCGTCCCGCCCCTCGAGCCGGGGCTGCGTGACCGGGAGCCACGGCTCGTCCTTCAGCTCGGGCCGGTCGAGGCCGGCGACCTGCATCAGGTCGGCCAGGTCGAGCATCCCGTCGATGCGCACGACCTCGTCCGGCGTCGCGTCGAGGCCCTCGAGCAGGCGCTCGAGCATCCGCTCGGAGACGGTGCCCTCGACCTCGAGGCGGACGACGTCGCCGAAGCGGCGGCGGCGCACCTCGAGCTCGACGGCCTCGAGCAGGTCGTCCGCCTCGTCCGACACCTCGAAGTCGGCGTCGCGCGTGACGCGGAACGCGGATCGCTCGACGATCTCCATCCCCGGGAAGAGCGAGTCGAGGAAGTGGCCGATCAGGTCCTCGAGCGGGACGAGCACGCCGCGCGAGCCGACCTGGCGGAAGCGCGGCAGGCCCTCGGGCACCTTGACGCGGGCGAACCGCTCCTCGCCGCTCCCGGGGTCGCGGACGAACAGGCCCAGCGAGAGCGAGAGGCCCGAGATGTACGGGAACGGCTGCCCCGGGCCGACCGCGAGCGGCGTCAGCACCGGGTACACCTCCCGCTCGAACCGCTCGGCCAGCTCGGCCTCCTCGTCCGCCGCGCAGTCCTCGACGCGCGCCAGGTGGATCCCCTCGGCGGCGAGCGCGGGCGCCAGCTCCTCGCGCCAGAGGCGCGACTGCCGTGCGACCAGCCCCCGCACACGCTCCTGGATCTCGGCCAGCGCGTGCTGCGGCGTCGACCCGTCGGGCGAGCGGACGGCGAGCCCGGAGACGATCTGCCGCTGCAGGCCGGCGACGCGGACCATGAAGAACTCGTCGAGGTTCGACGAGAAGATCGCGCAGAACTTGACGCGCTCGAGCAGCGGGTGCTCGTGGCCCTCGGCCAGCTCGAGCACGCGCTCGTTGAAGTCGAGCCACGAGAGCTCGCGGTTGATGAACCGGGAGGGATCGGAGAGGCGCGCGCCCGGGACGACGCGCGGCGGCTCCGGCGCTGCGATCTCGCTCGCCACCGCCCCAGTGTACGGCGCGTCCGCCGCGCTCCCTTCCCCGCGCGCGCGGGCCTCCTGGCGGCTCACGACCCGGCGTGCGTCGCGACGGGCTTCCGGATCGGCTCGAGCTTGTAGCCGACGCCGTAGCGCGTGTGGATGAACGCGTGGCGCGACGAGCGGCGATCGACCTTCTCGCGGAGCTTGCGCACGAACACGTCGACGGTGCGGTCGCGATGCGTCTGACGCCGCCCCCAGATCCGCTGGAGCAGCTCGTCGCGCGAGAGGACGCGCCCGCGCTCCTGGGCGAGCGTGTAGAGCAGCCGGAACTCCGTCGGCGTCAGCTCGCAGCTCTCGCCGTCGACGAAGGCCTGCACGTCGAGCGGGTCGACGACGAGCTCCTCGATCACGATCCGCTCGCCGCGCTGCTCCTCCTGGGCGCGCACGCCGCGGCGGGCGGCGGCGCGGACGCGGGCGACGAGCTCCTTCATCGAGAACGGCTTCACCAGGTAGTCGTCCGCCCCGAGATCGAGCGCGTGGATGCGGTCGTGCTCCGTCCCGCGCGCCGACACGACGACGATCGGCGTGCCGATCCCCTCCATGCGCGCGGTCTCGATCAGCCGCCAGCCGTCCAGCCCCGGCAGCATCAGGTCGAGCACGACGACGTCGGGGCGCTCGAAGCGCAGGCGCGCGAGCCCGGTCTCGCCCTTGCCCACCCAGACCGGCTCGAACCCGGCCGCCGCCAGGTGCCGCGCCATGCCCTGGGCGATCACCTCGTCGTCCTCGACGATCAGGACCTTGGCCACGCACCCATGGTCGCCGCCCGGGACGGGGAGCGGGGTGTCGCTGAGGTGAAGGACCGGTGAACGGGTGGAGACGGCGCGGGCGCGCCTACGCGGCCGTGCGGGCCAGCAGGTCGCGCAGCGCGCCCTTCGGGTCGTCGCGGATCGGCGGCCCGTGATCGAAGCAGATGACCGAGAAGTCGAGGTCGAGCAGCCGCTCGACGCTCGCGCGGGTCGCGCCCGGGTCCTCGTGGTGCTCGGCCGGGACGAAGGCGAGCCCGTCGGGCAGGTGCATCAGCAGGTCGGAGCAGAAGAGGACGCCGGGGTCGCGCTCGAGCAGGAAGCAGTAGTGCGCCTCCTCGGGCCCGGGCGTGCGGATCGCGCGCAGGCCCGCCGGGAGCCGGTCGCCGTCCCCGTAGCGCTGGTCGGGGCCCTCGTCCATCGACCGCGAGCCCTCGGGCGCCCAGACCTCGAGGCCGCGCATCCGCCGGTAGCGCCAGGCCGCCCGCTGGTGGCAGGCGGCGGTGAGGCAGATCGCGCCCATCTTCCCGAGGGCGAGGAAGGCCAGCTCGTCGAGGGGCAGCGGGTCGATCAGGACGTAGCCCTCGAGCCCGCGGACGGCATGGGCGTCGCTCTCGAAGCCGCCGATGCGCTCGTCGGCGACGTGCCAGCGCACGACGCCCGGAACGACCTCCTCGACTCCGTCTGCGACCGCGCTCGGCTCGCTCATCGGCTCCTCCTCGACTCGGCTGCTGCTCGCATCGTGGCGGGTCCTGGCGCGCCGTGCGCCGGGGCCCGGCCCGCTCAGTCCGTCAGGTGGAGCCGCGCGCCCCAGGGGCGGCGGCCGTCCGCCCGGGGCGCGAAGGCCAGCGGCACGAGGGCGACGAGCGTCGCGACCCCGGCGAACCAGAACAGGGCCCGGTAGCTGTCCGTGATCTCGATCGTCCAGCCCACGATCGGGAGCGCGACCGCGGAGGCGATCGCGCGGACGGAGAAGTACAGCGCCGTGTAGCCGCCGGCCTCCCCGCGCGGGATCAGCGAGGCGAAGAGCGCGAACCCGAGCGTCGAGATCAGGCCGAACCCGACGGCCGAGAGGATCAGCGTCAGCGAGACCCAGACGAGCGCGTGCGAGATCGCCACGCCGAGGAAGCCGAGGCCCATCAGCAGGACGCCGAGCGCGAGCAGGCCCTTGTGGCGGCCCGGCCTGGTGACCCGCCCCGAGAGGAGCATCACGATCCCCGACAGGACGGCGAAGATGGCGAGCCAGAGCGAGGCGACGCCCGGGCCCATGCCCAGCTCGTTCTTGGCGTAGATGATGAAGAAGACGGGCAGCGCCGCGTAGCCGAGCACCCAGAGCACCTCGGCGAAGAGGATCGCGCGCACGCCGGCCCGGAAGGTCGCACGGAGGTAGAACGAGAGCGGCAGGCCGACGTGCTGCGTCGTGCGCACCTCGCGGACGGCGACGCGGCGGATCGTCACCCAGCAGAGGACCGGCGTGACGAGCGCGCCGAGCAGGAACGGCGCCCAGTCGGCCAGGCCGACGAGGCCGCCGCCGAGCGCGAGGCCGAGCAGCGCGCCGCCGAGCTGGGCCGCCTCCTGCGCGCCGGTGCCCCGCGTGTGGCCCTCGCGCTCGAAGTTGTCGTGCACGAGGGCGCGGTGCGCCGTGCGGACGGTGTCGATGCCGAGGTAGGCGACCGCGCCGAACAGCGTCAGCACCGCGAAGGGGAGCAGGCTGCCGAGGCAGAGCGCGGCGAGCCCCAGGGTCGCGATCAGGGCGCCGCCGACCATGAAGGGGCGGCGGCCGCGCGCCTGGTCGTGCGTCCGGTCGCTCCAGTGGCCGACGACCAGCGGGACGAGGAAGCCGGCGAACGCGCTGATCAGCATCGCGCTGCCGATCAGCCCCTTCGAGCCGCCCGCGCGCTCCATCAGGAGCGGCAGGTACGTCGTGACGACGGTGCGCCCGAGGCCGGCGCCGGCGGCCGCCGCGGCGAAGACGAGCAGGTAGGAGAGGTTGCCCCGGCGCGACCTGCCTGCAGGGGCGGCCACGGCGTCGGGCGCCGCGCCGGCGAGCGCGACCGCCGGCTCGGCGGCCGCCCGGTCCTCCGCGAGTGCCGAGCGGCTAGGTCCCACGCGCCTGCGCTTGCCGCATTCCCATCGAGCTTCGGGCCATCCTGGCACACTCCTCTTCCGCGCGACGCGCCCTGCCGGGCCCTGGGGCGAGCTGGCTCGCGCGGCGGACAGCTCCCGTCCGCCCAGGGTAGCCGACCGTCCCGGGAAGCCGCGGGCGAGGCGCCTCCCCGCTTCGGGCGAACCGCGCTCCACGCTCCGGGGAGCGCGACGCCCGCGTTGCGCTCCCGTTAAGCGCGCGCGAAGGAACGTCGCCCGGGCGTGGTCGGCACGAGGGGGCTCTGCTACGCTTCGCGCCAAGAAAGCGGAGGGCAGTATCCCGAAACGGATGTCGCTCGTCAGTACGGCCTTCGGGCCCGGGCGCATCGGCCTCGATGGCAGGAGAGACCTCCGACTGGACAGTCGACACGGCAGTTCAGCCGGAAGGAGCCCCGCAACGATGACCTCCTCGTTCACCACCAAGCTCAGGACCTGGCTCCTGATCGCCGGCCTCTCGGGCCTCCTCGTGGGGATCGGCGGCGCGATCGGCGGTGGCAGCCTCTACGTCTTCATCGTCATCGCGGTCGTGATGAACCTCGCCGGGTACTGGTTCTCCGACAAGATCGCGATCAAGTTCAGCCGCGCGAAGGAGGTGCCCGACGGGCAGCTCCCCGAGGTGCGGGCGATGGTGCAGGAGCTCGCCGGCCGCTTCGGCGTCCCCGAGCCCCGGCTCTACCTGATCCCCTCCGAGCAGCCGAACGCGTTCGCGACCGGCCGCAACCCGAAGCACGCCGCCGTCGCCGTCACCGAGGGCCTGCTCCGGCACATGCCGGCCGACCAGGTCCGCGGCGTGATGGCGCACGAGTTCGCGCACATCAATAACCGCGACATCCTCGTCTCGTCGATCGCGGCGATGATCGGAGCGGCGATCTCGATGATCGTCAACATCCTCCAGTTCCAGCTGCTCTTCGGCGGCGGGGACGACGAGGACAACCCGCTGGGCGCCGTCGGGATGATCGCGGCGATGATCGTCGGCCCGATCGCGGCGATGCTGATGCAGATGGCGGTCTCCCGCCAGCGCGAGTACCTCGCGGACGCGACCGCCGCCCGGGTCCTCGGCGAGGGCCGCTCGCTCGCGGGCGCGCTCCGCACGCTGAAGGCCGGGACGCAGGCGGTGCCGATGGAGGTCAACCCCGCCACGGCCTCGCTCTACATCGCGAACCCGATGGCGGCGCAGATGCAGTCGAACGCGCGGGGCGCCGGGATGGCCCACCTGTTCTCGACCCACCCGCCGATCGACGAGCGGATCCGCCGGCTCGAGGCGCTCGACGCCAACCTCGTGGGTGCGATCGCCTAGCGCGACCGCCGGGAACCGTGCACTGACGAGGGGCGCCGCCAGGCGCCCCTCGTCGTTCCGAGCGCCGCGCTAGTCGCCGGCCGCGGCCGCGAACAGCTCCTCCCAGCGGGCGAGCGCCGCCTCGAGGTCGTCCTTCGCGCGGCGGTAGCGGCCGGCCAGCTCCGTGTCGGCCCAGTCGTGGGAGAGCCGCTGCTCGAGCGAGGCGACCTCGGCCTCGAGCCTCGTGACCTCCGACTCGGCCTTCTCCAGTGCCTTGCGGGCGGCGCGCGCGCCCCCCTCCGGCCGGCGCGCGGGCGGCGCCTCGGGCGGCGGCGCCTGCTTCGGGGACGCCTTCGCGACGGGCGGCGGCGCGGCCTCCTGCTCGCGCCGGACGACGTAGTCGGCCCAGCCGCCCGGGTAGGAGCGCAGCGTCCCGTCCTCGAGCGCGAGGATCCGCCCGGCCACCGCGTCGAGCAGCGCGCGATCGTGCGAGACGAGCAGGACGGTCGCCGGGAACGCCTCGAGCGCAGCCTCGAGCGCCTCGCGGCTCTCGAGGTCGAGGTGGTTCGTCGGCTCGTCGAGGACGAGGAAGTTCGCGCCCGAGGCGACGACGTGCGCGAGCGCGAGCCGCCGCCGCTCCCCGCCGGAGAGCGCCGAGACCTGCTTCTCGTGCACCTCCCAGCCGGAGAAGAGGAAGCGCCCGAGCAGGTTCTGCGCCTGCGGGCGGTTGAGGCCGGTCGCCGCGATCGTCGCGTCGAGGATCGTCCCGGGCCGGTCGAGCTCCGCGTCGTGCTGGGAGAAGTAGGCGACCTCGACCCCGTAGCCGAGGCGGCAGCTCCCACCGGTCGCCGGGCGACGGCCGAGCAACGTCTCGACGAGCGTCGTCTTGCCGGCGCCGTTCGGCCCGACGAGGGCGACGTGCTCGCCCCGCTCGATCGCCGCGGTGGCGCCGGCGAGCAGCGTCCGCTCGCCCGCCGTGACCGTCAGGTCGCGGAGCTCGACGACGGTGTCGCCGCTCCGCTTGGGCCGGAGGAAGTCGAACCCCAGGGTGCGCCGCTCCGCCGCCGGCGGGAGCACGCGCTCCTGCTCGATCCGCTCGATCCGCTTCAGCTTCGACTGCGCCTGGCGCGCCTTCGTGCCGTAGCGGAAGCGCGACACGAAGCGATCCAGCCGCGCGAGCTCGTCGGCCTGGCGCTCGGCCGCCCGCTCCTGCGCCGCCCGCCGGGCCGCCTGCTCGCGTCGGTAGTCGTGCCACGAGCCGGGGAAGTACGTCGAGCGGCCGTCGACGAGCTCGAGCACCGCCGTCGTCGTCGCCTCGAGGAACCAGCGGTCGTGCGCGACGAGGATGACGGCGGCGTCGATCTCGGCCAGGCGCCGCTCGAGCCACTCGAGGCTCTCGAGGTCGAGGTGGTTCGTCGGCTCGTCGAGGAGCAGGACGTCCGGGTCGCCGGCCAGCACGCGCCCGAGCGAGGCCCGCGTCAGCTCGCCGCCCGAGAACGTCGCGAGGCCGCGGTCGAGATCGTCCTCCGAGAAGCCGAGGCCGCGCAGCGTCGAGCCGATGCGGTCGCGCCACGCCCAGCCGCCGCCGTGCTCCAGCCGCGCCTGCGCCTCCGCGTAGCGGCGCAGCGTGTCGTCGCCGTGGTCGCCGCCGGCCATCGCCTCCTCGAGCTGGCGGAGCTCGGCCTCGAGCGAGAGCAGGTCGGAGGCGCCCGAGAGCACGTACTCGCGCAGCGTCCGCCCGTCGGCGCGCGGCGGCCGCTGGTCGTGCAGCGCCATCCGCGCGCCCTTCTCGAGCACCACGTCTCCGGCCGCGAGCTCGGTCTGGCCGGCGAGCGCGCGCAGCAGGGTCGTCTTGCCGGCGCCGTTCGGGCCGGCGAGCGCGAGCCGGTCGCGGCGGTCGAGCGTCAGGGCGACGCCCTCGAAGAGCGTCGTCCCGCCCAGCTCCTTGCGGAGCCCCGATGCGATCAGCACGGCCACGCATCGATGGTAGAGAGGCTGCGCCGGCCGACGGCGGGGGAGCCGGACGGCCCGGCCGGGCACCGCTACTTCGGGATCGCCTCGAGCTTGTAGCCGACGCCGTAGCGCGTGTGGATGAAGCCGTGCCGCGAGGCGCGCTGGTCGACCTTCTCCCGCAGGCGGCGGACGAAGACGTCGACGGTGCGGTCCCGCTGGTGGAGCGCGCGGCGGCCCCACACCTTCTGGAGCAGCTCGTCGCGCGAGACGACGCGGCCGCGGTCCTGCGCGAGGGCGTAGAGCAGGCGGAACTCGGTCGGCGTCAGGTCGCAGCTCTCGCCGTCGACGTAGGCCTGGACGTTCGCCGGGTCGACGACGAGCTCCTCGAGCACGATCCGGTCGCCGCGGTCCTCGTCCTGGGCGCGCGTGCCGCGCCGCGCGGCCGCCCGCACGCGCGCGACCAGCTCCTTCATCGAGAACGGCTTGACCAGGTAGTCGTCCGCGCCGATCTCGAGCGCGTGCACCCGGTCGTGCTCGGTGCCGCGCGCGGAGACGACGAGGATCGGCGTGCCGATGCCCTCCGCCCGCACGGTCTCGATCAGCCGCCAGCCGTCGAGGCCCGGGAGCATCAGGTCGAGCACGACCACGTCGGGCCGCTCGAAGCGCAGGCGCGCGAGCCCGGTCTCGCCCTTGCCGACCCAGGTCGCGTCGAAGTCGGCCGCCTGGAGGTGGCGGACCATGCCCTGGGCGATCACCTCGTCGTCCTCGACGATCAGCACCTTCGTCATCGCCATCGCCTGCCAGGATAGAGCGCATGCCACGCATCTTCGGACGGTCGGACGAGCAGGACCCCCGCAGCGTCGAGCGCGACGTGGCGCTGCTGCTCGAGGCAGAGCGGGGCCGGGTCATCGTGGAGGAGTCGAGGGAGATCGTCGTCGTCCTCGACGGCGAGCAGCGCGTCCTCGCCGCGAGCCGGCGGGCGCGACAGGCGATCGAGGGCCTGCAGGAGGGGGAGCAGGTGCCCGCGCAGCTCCTGCGCCCGGACGGCCGGCGGACGCCGTTCCTCGTGCCCTACGAGGTCAGCGGCCGGCAGGAGACCCTGCTCTACCTGAACGAGCCCGGCGATCTGGCGGCCTACGAGGAGCTGCGCGCCGGCTTCACCGCCGCGGTGTCGCACGAGCTCCGCACGCCGCTCGCGCGGCTGCTCGTGCTGCTCGAGACGGCGCAGCTCCCCGGCGAGGACGCCGTCGAGCTCGTCGTCAAGGCCCAGGCGCAGGTGGAGCAGATCCGCGAGCTGATCGACGACGTGCTCTTCCTGAGCGAGCTCGAGACCGGCCGCGAGGTCGTCGCTCTGGGCTCGACGCCAGGGCTGGCCGTGCTCCAGGAGATCGCCGAGGAGGCGGCGGAGAGCGCGGCCCGGGCCGGCGTGACCGTGACCGTGCGCGGCGACGCGTCGATCGAGCTGCCGCTGCGCCCGCGGATGCTGCGGGTGGTGGCCGAGAACCTCGTCCAGAACGCGATCCGCTACGCGGGGCCGGGCGCGACGGTCGACGTCTCGCTCGAGCGGCACGACGGGCACGTAGTCCTCACCGCCGCCGACGACGGCGTCGGCGTCGCCGAGCACGACCTGCCGCGGCTCTTCGAGCGCTTCTTCCGGGCCGACCGGTCCCGGACGACGCGCGGCACCGGGCTCGGCCTGGCGATCGTGAAGCACGTCGTCGGGTCGGCCGGCGGCACGATCGAGGCGACCGGCGCCCGCGGCGAGGGGCTGACCGTCCGCTGCGTGTTCTGACGCGCCGCGCGCCGGCGAGGCCGTGCCGGACGCCCGCTAGAGCGAGTTCAGCATCAGGACGAGCAGGACGATCGCCAGCACGACGCCGACCGCGGCGAAGAGGCGGACGAGGCGCGCGTCCGGCGGGCGCTGCACGCGGACGAGGACGGTCGCCTCGCCCGACTGGCCCATCCCGTCCGGCACGACGACGCCGCCGACGGGGATCCGCGCGCCGTCGCGGACGCCCGCGGGGATCTCGACCCGCACCTTCCGCTGCACGGCGACGCGGCCCGCGCCGTTGCAGACGTCGCAGGAGGCCGAGAAGACGACCCCGGCGCCGGCGCAGTCGCCGCAGGCCTCGACCTGGATCCAGCGCCCGGCCGCGCTGCGCGAGACCGTGCGCACCCAGCCGTCGCCGTCGCACGCGCGGCAGACCGTCGCCACCGCGCCCGGCGCCATGCCCTCGCCGCGGCAGGAGCGGCACGTCTCGTCGACCGTGAACTCGACCTCCCGCTCGACGCCGCGCACCGACTCGAGGTACGGGACGGTCACCTCGGCCGTCGACTTGGCCCGCCCGCGCTGGCGCGGACGCGCCCGGCGGACGCCGCCGCCGCGCCGCTCGCGGCCGGTCGCGACCCGCTCGAGCGGGCGCGTCAGGGCCTCGTACGCCTCGACGATCTCGCGGAAGCGGCTCTCCGCCTCGGGGTCCGCGGAGACGTCGGGGTGGTACTCCTGGGCGAGCCCGCGGAACGCCTTCTTGATCGTCTCGCGGTCCGCGGTCGACGGAAGGCCCAGTACACGGAGGTGTTCCTGGCGGTCGGGATCCATTCTCGCTGAGCGACGCTGGCCGGCGGGGACGCGTTCGATTCTAGTTGTCAGCGGTCAATTGGGAAAGGGCGACGCCGGACGAGCGTCCGATTCACCGGATCGTCGCCAGCCGTTCACCGCCGCGCAGCCCACGGCCGCGCCTGGCTGGACGAGCATGGACGCATGACGAACGTCTGCGTGAGGATCAGCGACGCCGGGGCCACCGCGAGCCTCAACGGCCTGCTGCGGGCGCTCGGCTGGCAGGTCGCGGTCGTGGACGCCGCCGAGCTCCGCGTTCCGCTGACCAGCGAGGACGGGCCCGCCCTGGATGCGGAGCTCGCCCGCCTGCGCCTCGCCGTGGTCTCCTGGCAGGTCGCGCGCCCGACGGTGCTCGCGAGCATCGTCGAGCTGCCCGCCGGGCCGCCCGTCACGACGGGCTGAGCGGCAGCAGGTAGCCGGGCGTGTCGAGCACGCCCTGGAACGCCGCGCCGATGTCCCACCACGTCCACCGGGCGGGCGTCAGCCGGATGACGCAGTCGTCGAACTTCCGCATCACCCCGCCCACGCGCGGGTCGGCGACCGCCTCCGGGCTGAGGTAGCGCTCGAGGATGCGGGCGTTCCAGCGCGCCGCCTCCTCGCCCTGCACGACGTCGGCCGGCCCCGAGCCCGCCGCGCCCCTGAGCGGCCCGCGCTCGTGCGAGTCGACCATGATCGACGCGCGCCCCTCGCGGACGATGTTGCGCACCTTGCGCGAGCCCGAGCTCGTGATCACGTGGATCGTGTCGCCCTCGAGCGCGTACCAGACGGCGGTCAGCTGGATCGAGCCGTCGGGGTTCGTCGTGCCGAGCGTCGCCATGTGCCTGCCCTCGAGGAAGGCGCGGACCACGTCGTCCATCGGGTGACCTCCGTGTCGCGGAACGGTCCGCGGAGCTTCGCGCGACGGGCCGCGCCCGTCAACCGCCGGCCGCGAGCGGGCCCGCCACGAGCCGCGACGTCGCGCCGCAGGCCCGTGTCGCCCCGGGTCGGCGGAGGGAGGCGGCCGCCCGAGAGCGTCCTCCTCGAACCCGTCCTCCATGGCCCCGTCCCCGAGAGCCATGTCCAGGAGGGCCACGTCCCACCCCCGGACGCCCGCCCTTTGGGTGGGGGGTCCACGTGCCGCCGGCAACGAGCCTATCGAGCAGGTTCGCGCGTGTCCGTCACAGGATGGTGCCGCATGTGCAGCAATCGCTCCACCGGGATGCGACGCCCGCGATAGGACGGCCGCGGCCCGCGTACACCACTTCGTCACATCTCGTTCACCAAGGCGGAACCCACGCGCGGGAGCCGCACCGGGAGACTGGCGTCGATGGACGTGAACCGGACTGAAAGGACGCCTGACGCATGAGGCCAGGTCTTCCCCGCCGTCTTCTCGTGCTCGCCGTCGCCGGAGGGCTCGCTGCGTCGCTCGCGGCCGGCTGCGGCGGCAGCGACGACGAGGCGGCGCCTCCCGCCCCCGCCCCGGCACCCGCCGAGCCCGCGCCCGCCGAGCCCGCACCGGCAGAGCCCGCGCCCGCAGAGCCGGCGCCCGCCGAGCCGGCACCGGCCGAGCCCGCAGCCCCGACCGAGCCTGCAGCCGAGCTCTCCGGCGAGATCGCCGGCGCCGGCGCGAGCTCGCAGGACGCGGCGCAGCAGGCGTGGATCGCCGGCTTCCAGACGGCGAACCCTGACGTCACGATCGCCTACGACCCGGTCGGGTCGGGCGGCGGCCGCGAGCAGTTCGTCGCCGGCGGCACCCTCTACGGCGGCACCGACTCCGCGCTGAAGGACGAGGAGCTGACGGGAGCGCAGGAGCGCTGCGGCGGCGTCGACAACCTGATCGAGGCGCCGGTCTACGTGTCCCCGATCGCGATCGCGTACAACCTCGAGGGCGTCGAGGGCCTCAAGCTCTCGCCGACGACGCTCGCGAAGATCTTCAAGCAGGAGATCACGAACTGGAACGACCCGGCGATCGCGGCGGACAACCCCGACCTCCAGCTGCCCGACAAGCGGATCGTCCCCGTGAACCGGTCGGACGAGTCCGGTACGACCTCGAACTTCACGGACTACCTGGCGGCCGCGGCCCCGGACGTGTGGACGTTCGAGCCGGGCGGCGAGTGGCCCGTCGAGGGCGGCGAGGCGGCCCAGGGCACCTCGGGCGTCGTCGACGCGATCCGCTCCGGCGATGGCACGATCGGCTACGCGGACGAGAGCCAGACGGCCGGCCTCGGGATCGCCCAGATCGGCGTCGGCTCCGAGTTCGTCGGCCCGAGCGCCGAGGCCGCCGCGAAGATCCTCGAGGCCTCGCCCGAGAGCGACGACCCGGGCGCGTACGTCTTCACGTACAAGCTCGACCGCAAGACCGAGGCGAGCGGCACGTACCCGATCGTGCTCGTGTCCTACATCATGGCCTGCACCCAGTACGACGACGCGGCCAAGGCGGCCATCGTCAAGGGCTACCTCGGCTACATGATCAGCGCCGAGGGCCAGCAGGTCGCCGCCGAGGCGGCCGGGTCGGCCCCGCTCTCCGACGCCGTGCGGACGCTGATCCAGCCCGCCGTCGAGGCCATCGGGGCGTAGGCCGGACCTGGCGAACCGGGCCCTGGACGAGCGATGAGCGTCGAGACGACCACCGGCAGGACCGCGCGTGTCACCCGCCCGCCCCGGCGGGCGGGTGACCGCCTGTTCTCGGGAGCCGCCACCGGCGCGGGCCTCCTGATCCTCACGGTGCTGGCAGGCGTCGCGACGTTCCTCCTCGTCCAGGCCTGGGACGCCTTCACCGCCCCGGCGGAGGAGATCCCCGGCGGCGAGGGCCTCTGGTCGTACATCGCGCCGCTGGCGTTCGGCACGGTGCTCGGCGCGGTGATCGCGATGCTGATCGCGGTGCCGCTCTCCGTCGCGGTCGCGCTCTTCATCACGCACATCGCGCCGCGGCGCCTGGCGACGACCCTCTCGTACATGATCGACCTGCTGGCAGCCGTCCCGAGCGTCGTCTACGGCCTCTGGGGCATCGCCGTCCTCGGGCCCGCGGCGGTCGGCCTCCAGGAGTGGCTCGCCAGCCACCTCGGCTTCATCCCCTTCTTCGAGGGCCCGGCGAGCGTGACCGGCCGCACGATGCTCGTCGTCGGGGTCGTGCTCGCGGTCATGATCGTCCCGATCATCAGCGCCGTCGCCCGCGAGGTCTTCCGACGGACGCCGCGCGCGCTCGAGGAGGGCTCGCTCGCGCTCGGCGCGACGCGCTGGGAGATGATCCGCATGGTCGTGCTCCCGTTCGGGCGCTCGGCGGTGATCGCCGCCTCGATGCTCGGCCTGGGGCGCGCCCTCGGGGAGACCATGGCCGTGGCGATCATCCTCTCCGTCTCGGGCGGCATCACCTTCAACCTGATCAGCTCGGGGAACCCATCCACCATCGCCGCGAACATCGCGCTCGACTTCCCGGAGTCCTCGGGCCTGGCCGTCAACACGCTGATCGCGTCCGGACTGGCGCTCTTCGCCATCACCCTGGTCGTGAACATGGCCGCCCGGGCGATCGTCGCCCGGCAGAAGGCGAGGTTCTGAGCCGATGCCGCCGACGCAGCCCACCGGGCCCGGCCGCCCCGCCCTGGCCACGGCCGGCCCGAGCGGCACGGGCGGGCTCTCGCCCGAGCGGACGCGCCGGACCTCCGTGCCCGCGATCAGCACGCGGCGGATCTGGGCGCTGTACGGCGTCGTCGGCGTCCTGGTCGTGCTTCTCAGCGCCGTCACGGACGTGAGCCCGGCGCTCTACGCCGTCGCCGGCGTCCTGGGCTCGGGCGCGGCGACGTACGGGTGGTCGCGCGCCGCCGAGGGACGCCGCCGCGCGAAGGACCGGCTCGTCACCGTCTCGATCTCGTCCGCCTTCGGCCTGGCGCTCGTGCCGCTCGTCTCGCTCCTGGTCACCGTGATCTCCCGCGGCAGCGACCGCTTCGACCTCGACTTCCTGACGCACTCGATGCGCAACGTGGTCGGCGAGGGAGGCGGGGGCGTCCACGCGATCGTGGGCACCCTCGTCATCACCGGCCTCGCGACCGCGTTCTCGGTGCCGATCGGGCTGATGGCTGCGATCTACCTGCGCGAGTACGGTCGCGGTCGGCTCGCGCTCGCGCTGACCTTCTTCGTCGACGTCATGACCGGCATCCCGTCGATCGTCGCCGGGCTCTTCGCCTACGCGCTGTTCGCGCTGCTCTTCGGGCCGGGCGTCCGGCTCGGCGTGATGGGCGCGATCGCCCTGACCGTGCTGATGATCCCCGTCGTCGTGCGCTCGACGGAGGAGATGCTGCGCGTCGTCCCCAACGGCCTGCGCGAGGCCTCGTACGCGCTGGGCGTCCCGAAGTGGCGCACGGTCGTGAAGGTCGTCCTGCCGACGGCGCTGCCGGGGATCGTGACCGGGATCATGCTCGCCGTCGCCCGCGTCGTCGGCGAGACGGCGCCGCTGCTCGTCACGGTCGGCGTGATCTCGTCGGTCAACGTCGACCCGTTCGACGGGCGGATGCAGAACCTGCCCGTCTTCGCCTTCAACGAGTACAAGCACCCGGGCGTCCCGCCCGAGCCCTACCTCGAGCGGGCGTGGGCCGCGGCCCTCACCCTGATGGTGTTCGTGATGATCCTCTACGTCGCTGCCCGCGTCGTCGCGGGGCGGTACGGTAAGGGAGGCAGGCGCTGAGATGGCGACGAGCGAGTCCGGCACGAAGGTCGACGAACTGACACGGGTGCACGTGGGAGCGAGCAGGACGGGAGCGGGGCAGCAGCTGACCGCCACGGGGAAGGCGATCGAGGTCAGCGACCTCAACCTCTACTACGGGTCGTTCCTCGCCGTCCAGGACGTCTCGATGACGATCCAGGCGAACAAGGTGACCGCGTTCATCGGCTCGTCGGGTTGCGGCAAGTCGACCGTGTTGCGATCGCTGAACCGGATGCACGAGCTCGTGCCCGGCGCCAGGGTGGAGGGCACCGTGACGCTCGACGGGACCGACATCTACGCGGCAGACGTCGACCCGGTGTCGATCCGACGCCACATCGGAATGGTCTTCCAGGCGCCGAACCCGTTCCCGACGATGTCGATCTACGACAACGTGATCGCGGGCGTCAAGCTGAACGGCAAGCGGATGCCCAAGCGGGAGCTCGACGACCTGGTCGAGCACTCCCTGCGCGGCGCTGGGCTCTGGGACGAGGTCAAGGACCGGCTCGGCAAGCCCGGCGCCGGCATCTCGGGCGGCCAGCAGCAGCGCCTCTGCATCGCCCGTGCGATCGCCGTGTCTCCCGACGTGCTCCTGATGGACGAGCCGTGCTCCGCGCTCGACCCGATCTCCACGTCCGCGATCGAGGACCTGATCGCCGAGCTGAAGACGCAGTACACGATCGTGATCGTGACGCACAACATGCAGCAGGCCGCGCGCGTCTCCGACATGACGGCGTTCTTCAACATCGTCGAAACGGGTAAGCCAGGCCACCTCGTCGAGTACGACCTGACGGAGAAGATCTTCACGCAGCCCGCCGACAAGCGCACCGAGGACTACGTCACCGGGAGGTTCGGATGAGGATCGAGCTGCAGCAGGAGCTCGACCGGCTGGAGGCCGACGTGCAGGAGCTGGGCGCGCTGGTCCTCCGCGCGCTGCGCGGCGCCATCCGCGCGCTCGTCGACCAGGACGTCGAGCTCGCGGACGAGGTGATCGCGTTCGACGACGAGGTCGACCGCCGCTACCAGGCGATCGAGAAGGGCGTGGAGCTCGCGCTCGCGCGCCAGACGCCCGTCGCGACCGACCTGCGGCTCGTGCTCGCGATCCTGCACGACAACATCCACCTCGAGCGGATCGGCGACCAGTGCGTCACCATCGCCAAGCTGACGAAGCTGACGAGCCACCTGGAGCAGCGCGACGTCCTCATCGACGGCTTCGAGGAGATGGGCGCGCGCGCCGAGGAGATGATCCGGATCGCGCTCGACTCCTTCGCCGACCGGGACGTCGCGCGGGCGGAGTCGCTCGCGGAGCTCGACGAGCTGATCGACCGCACCAACCGCCGGGTGACGCAGCACGTGCTCGCGCTCGCCGGCGACCCCGGCGCCCAGGAGTGGGGCATGCGGATGATCGTCGTCTCGCGCTGCCTCGAGCGGATCGGGGACAACGCCGTCGACATCGGCGAGCAGACGCACTACGTCGTGACCGGCGACTTCCGCGAGTTCACGGACGCGTCGCACCCCGAGGGGCGCGAGCTCTGACGGCGGCGTCAGGCCTGCGCGGGCTCGCGCGCGGGTGAGGCGCGGGACGGCCCCGGCGGAGCACCGCCGTCGTCGCGCCCGAGCCGCGACGGCCACCAGACCCGGCGGCCGAGGTCGAAGACCAGGGCGGGGACGAGGATCGAGCGCACGACGATCGCGTCCAGCAGCACGCCGAGGGCGACGACGAAGCCGATCTGCGTCAGGGCGACGATCGGCAGCACGGCGAGCACGCCGAACGTCCCCGCGAGGACGATGCCCGCGGACGTGATCACGCCGCCCGTGACCGCGAGGCCGCGCAGCATCCCGTCCCGGGTGCCGTGGCGGAGCGCCTCCTCTCGCACGCGCGCCATCAGGAAGATGTTGTAGTCGACGCCCAGGGCGACGAGGAAGATGAACGCGTAGAGCGGCAGGCTCGGGTCCTCGCCGGGGAAGTCGAACGCGTAGTCGAAGAAGACGCCGGAGATGCCGAGGGCGGCGAAGAACGAGAGCAGCACCGTCCCCATCAGGAGCACGGGCGCCGTGATCGCGCGGAGGAGCGCGATCAGGATCAGGAAGACGACGAGCAGCACGATCGGGACCAGCAGGATCGTGTCCCGCTGCGCGGAGGCGCGTAGGTCGCGCTCCTCGGCGGTGGGGCCGCCCACCAGCACCGCGTCGCCGGCGACCGCGCGCAGCTCCTCGCGGAGCGGCTGGATCGCCGCGTAGCCGGCCTCCGAGAACGGCTCCTCGCGCAGCACGACCTGGAAGCGCGCGCCCGGCGCGCCCTGCTCCACCTCGCCGACGGACGCGACCGCGGACGACGCCGCGGCGGCCTCGCGCGTGCGCTCGGCCAGCGCGGCGTCGCGCACGAGCACGACGGTCGGCGCGTTCGCGCCTGCCGGGAACGAGCGGGCGAGCAGCTCCTGTCCGCGGACGGACTCGACGTCGTCGCGGAAGCCGTTCGCGGAGGTCAGGTCGTTGTCGAGCGTCACCAGCCCGACGCACATCGCGCCAAGCGCGACGGCCGTGCCGAGCCAGATCCGCCGCGGCCGCCGCTCGACCCGCTCGCCCAGGCGGTGCCAGGCCCCGCGCGCCGGCGGCTGGTCGCCCTCGAAGCGCGGCACGAACGGCCAGAAGGCCCGGCGGCCACCGATCAGCAGCAGCGCCGGGAGCAGCGTGAGCATCGTCAGGGCCGCGACCGCGATCCCCATCGCCGCCACCGGCCCCAGGCCCGCCGTGCCGTTCACCTCTGCCAGCGAGAGGCAGAGGAGGCCCGCGATCACGGTGCCGGCCGAGGCGAGCAGCGCCGGCGTCGTCTGGCGGAGGGCGAGGCGCATCGCCTCGTGCTTGTCCTCGTGCCGCCGCAGCTCCTCGCGGTAGCGCGCGGTCAGGAACAGCGCGTAATCGGTGCCCGCGCCGAACACCAGCACGAGCAGGATCCCGCCGGTCTGGCCGTTCACGACGACCCCGGCGGAGGCGATGCCGTAGCCGATCGCGCGCACCGTCGCCTCGGCGAAGAGGACGGCGAGGAGCGGCAGCAGCCAGAAGACGGGGCTCCGGTAGATCAGCACGAGGAGCACGAAGACCAGGCCCGCCGCGGCGAAGAGGAGCGTCGAGTTGATGCCCTCGAAGGCCTTGCTCGCGTCGGCGGAGAAGCCGGCCGGGCCGCTGACCGCGACCTCGAGCCCGTCGCCGCCGGCGTCGCCGACCTGCTCGCGCACGCGCTCGACCGCGTCGATGAGCACCTCGTCGTCGCCGTCCGCGACGATCGGAACGGTGAGCAGCGCGCCGGTGCCGTCCTCGGAGAGGACGGACGGCGCGACCTCGCTCACGCCCGCGGGCGGGTCGGCGGCGAGCGCCGCCCGGTCCGCCTCGATCCGCTCCCGGTCGGCGTCGGTCAGCCCGCCGTCCCGATGGTAGACGGCGATCGCCGGCGTGCTCTCGCCCGCGGGGAACTCGCGGCTCGCCTCGAGCACGGCGAGGGACTCGGCGCTCCCGGGCAGGAAGCTGGAGGGCTCGTTCTTCTGGGCGCCCTCGAACTTGCCGGCGAGCGGGCCGAGGCCCGCGACGACCGCGAGCCAGACGACGAGCACGAGCCACTTCGACCGACGTCCGGTCGGCAGGCCCAGCAGGCGCCCCAGGCGCGTCTCCGACCGCGACTCGTCCCCGAATCCGTCCATAACCTGAACAGATCATAGACAGAGTCTGCGCCCGAGCGGATCCCCCGGTAGGGGTCGTGCCTACGCCGTGACGGCCGACGGCTCGGCGGTCACGCCGGCGATCTGGCGACGCTCCGCCGCGGCCTGGCGGCCGCGGGCGATGAAGGCGGCGATCGCGATGGCGATCGCGATCAGGAAGACGAGGACCGTCCCCACCGTCGGCACGCGCGTCACGGTCTCCATGAGGGCGCCAACCAGGGCCGCGAGCGGGATCGTGATCACCCAGGCGATCAGGATGTTGCCCGCGAGGCCCCAGCGGACGGCGTTCAGGCGGCGGGTCATCCCTGCGCCGAGGACGGAGCCGGTGATCGTGTGCGTGGTCGACACCGGGAAGCCGTAGTGCGCCGTCATGTAGAGGATCGTCGCGCAGGCGGACTGGGCGGCGAACCCGCGCGGCGGATCGAGCTTCGCGATCCGCGATCCGAGCGTCTTGATGATCTTCCAGCCGCCCGCGTAGGTGCCCGCGCCCATCGCCACCGCGGCCGACACGATCACCCACGTCGGCGGACGCGAGAAGTCCGAGTCGAGGTGCCCACCGGCGACGAGCGCGAGCGCGATGATGCCCATCGTCTTCTGCGCGTCGTTCGTCCCGTGCGTGAACGCGACGAAGCCGCCGGAGACGAGCTGGAGCCGGCGGAAGACGCGGTTGACGAGGCCCGGCGAGCGGCGGCGGATCACCCAGATCAGCCCGACCATGATCACCGCGGCGCCCGCGATTCCGAGGAAGGGCGCGAGCAGGGAGGGCACGAGCACCTTCTCCCGGAGGCCGGCCCACTGGACGACGTCGAAGCCGCTCGCGGCGACGGCCGAGCCGAGCACCCCGCCGATCAGCGCGTGGCTCGAGCTCGACGGGAGGCCGAAGTACCAGGTGACGAGGTTCCAGCTGATCGCGCCGACGAGGCCCGCGAGCACGATCGACGGGGTGATCACGTCCGGGACGACGATCCCCTTGGCGACCGTCGCGGCGACCTCGATCGAGATGAACGCGCCGGCGACGTTCAGGACCGCGGACATGAGCACGGCGGGGCGCGGCGCGATCGCACGCGTCGAGACGCTCGTGGCGATCGAGTTGGCCGCGTCGTGGAAGCCGTTCGTGAAGTCGAAGAAGAGCGCGACCAGGACGACGGCGACGATGCTGAAGTCGGCCACGTGGAACGGTCAGGCGTTCTTGACGACGATGTTCCCGACGACGTTGCCGGCGCGCTCGCACGCGTCGATGGCGTCCTCGAGGACGTCGTGGATGTCCTTCCACCGGATCACGATCAGCGGATCGATCCGGGCGTCCTGGAACAGGCTGGCGATCGCGTCGCGGTGGACGTGGTCGCCCTCGTCCTCGAGCCGCTTCAGCTCGATCAGCGACGCCTCGACGCCCGTGCGTGCCTTGAGCAGGGCGAGCGCCTGCGCGAGCTGCTCGGCGGCGAGCACGAGGATCCGGCACTGCTCGATCGCCCGGCGCGAGGTCGAGTCGACGCCGTACAGGCCGAGCATGTCGCAGGCGTGCTCGATCCCGTCCACGACGTCGTCGACGGCGCCGGCCAGCTCGTAGATGTCCTCGCGATCGAAGGGCGTCACGTACTGCGTGTTCAGCAGCGTGATGATGTCCCGCGTGATCTGGTCGCCGACGTGCTCGAGCGCCTTCACGTCGTCCTGGCCCACCGAGGGATTCGGGAACTCGCGGAAGCGGAGCTCGGCCTTGCGGGCGGCCTCGAGGGCGTTCTGGCCGGCTCGCGTGAAGAGGTCGTAGAACTCCGTCGAGCTGGGAAGCAGGCGCAACCGCACGTGCCCCATCCTTCCAGATCGGCCGGCCGAATGTGTCCAGGTGGTGTCCGAGTGGTGAAGACCGCGAGGTTCCGCCCCCGCCCGGCCCGGCGCGGGCCGCCCGCCCCGTCAAGATCGGCCCGCCACGGCCGACGACTGGAGGGCATGGAAGCCGCGCGCGTTCCCCAGGCCACGCCCACGATGAAGGTCGGGCGCCCGTTCCTCGGGTCGATCCTGCTCCGCAAGGGCGTCCTGACCGAGGAGCAGCTCGACGCGACGCTGGCCCAGAAGGAGGTCACGGGCGAGCGGCTCGGCGAGATCCTGCTGCGGCTCGGCCTCGTCGACGAGACGGCGCTCGCGATGGCGCTCGCAGAGCAGTACGGCGTCGACTTCGTCGATCTCGACCGGTTCTCGCCGAACCCCGCCGCGGTCGCGATGCTGCCCGAGCGGCACGCGAGCCGCTACCAGGCGGTCCCCGTGCGCTTCGTCGACGACGCGCTGCTGATCGCCGTCGCCGACCCGACCGACCTGATGGTGAAGGACGAGCTCGGGCTGGCGATCGGCATGCCGCTGCGGCTCGCCGTCTCGACGCGCAGCGCGGTCCGCGCGGGGCTCGGCGTCGCCTACGGGACGGGCCAGGCAGCCCCCTCCCCCGTCGGCGAGATCGCGGGAGCCCGGCAGCAGACGCAGTCCGCGCGCCCGTCGCAGGGCCTCGGCGAGGTGCGGGCGGACGCGCAGGGCGCGCCCGCGGTCGACTTCGTGAACCGGATCATCTCGCTCTCGATCCAGGAGCGCGCCTCGGACATCCACGTGGAGCCCCAGCGCGATCGCGTCGTCGTGCGCGCCCGGATCGACGGTGTCCTGCGCGAGATCGCGCAGACCGACTCGAGCCTCGCGAACGCGATCTCCGCGCGCCTGAAGATCATGAGCGAGCTCGACATCGCCGAGCGCCGGGTGCCGCAGGACGGCCGCGTCTCCGTGACCTTCAACGGCGAGCCCGTCGATCTGCGCGTCGCCGTGATGCCGACCTCGTGGGGCGAGCAGGTCGTCCTGCGCGTCCTCTACCGGAGCGCGCACCAGCGGGACCTCTCCCAGCTCGGCATGGCCTCGGACACGGCGGCCGCGATCCGGCGCGCCCTGACGCAGCCCTACGGGATGGTGATCTCGTCGGGGCCGACCGGATCCGGCAAGACGACGACCCTCTACGCGGGCCTCGACATGCTGAACTCGACGAGCCGCGCGATCATGACGATCGAGGACCCCGTCGAGTACCAGGTCGAGGGCCTCTGCCAGATCGACGTCAACCCCAAGGCCGGGCTCACCTTCGCCTCGGGCCTGCGGACGATCCTCCGCTCTGACCCCGACGTCCTCCTCGTCGGTGAGATCCGCGACGGCGAGACGGCGCAGATCGCGGTCCAGGCCGCGCTCACCGGCCATCTCGTGCTCACGACGCTCCACGCGAACTCCGCCGTGCGCTCCGTCGCACGCCTGACCGAGATGGGCGTCGAGAAGGCGATGATCGGCAACACCGTCAACTGCATCATCGCCCAGCGTCTCGCGCGCCGGCTCTGCGTCAACTGCCGCGCCCCGTACGAGGCGAGCGCCGAGATGCTGATGTGCGACCTCGACAACGGCCAGCCGCTCGAGGTGCCCGAGATGACGCTCTACCGCGCGCACGGCTGCCCGTCGTGCGCGAACACCGGCTACCGCGGCCGCGTCGCGTTCTACGAGGTGCTCGACCTGTCGAAGCCGCGCCTGCGCCGGCTGGTCGAGGGGCCGCTCGACGAGCTGCAGGACGCCGCGCTCGCCGAGGGCCTGCGGACGCTCTCGCAGGACGGCCTCCGCCTCTGCATCGAGGGCCTCACGTCGCTCGACGAGATCCGCCGCATCGTCGGCACCTCCGTCTGAACCCGGCGCGGGGCCTCCGTCAGGTTCCCTGGTCGGGCGGCGGCGCAGCCGGGTCGACCCCGGGGACCGCGTCGCCCGCCGTCTCGGCCGCCGGGCCCGGCCCGACCTCGACGATCGTGTCCTCGGGCTGGTACTCGACGTGGAAGCGCTCGCGCCGGCGCACCTCGCCGTCCTGCTCGACGACCCGCGTGTAGTCGACCGAGAAGCCGCGCACGCCCCCGGCCTGCACGACGCGCTCCGTCCCCGGCGCGAGCGCCTCGTTCACGACGCGCCGGACCGTGGGCTCCCGCTCGTCGTACGGCTCGCTCGTGGTCGTGCGCACGCGCCGCCCGTCGACCGTCGAGTAGAAGCGGACGCGGATCGAGGTGTCCGTCGCGCGGATCTTCACGAGGACGGCCTGCGGCCAGTCGTTGCGGAAGATCAGCTCGGGCCCGCCCCACGAGATCGTCGCCTCGCGTCCCATCGGGTAGCGCGAGATGTAGAACGAGTGGGGCGTGTGCTGGATCAGCTCCAGCCCCGCGAAGAAGGCCGCGTTGAAGATCGTCGTCGCGACCTGGCTCACGCCGCCGCCCACGGCGTCGACCAGGCGGCCGTCCGCGCCGATCATCGGCGCCTCGACGAAGCCCCGCTCGCGCGTGCGCTCGCCGAGCGCCTCGTTCAGGGAGAGCTCGGCGCCCGGCTCGATGATCGTGCCGTCGAGCAGCGTCGCCGCCCGCTGGATGTTCCGCACGCGCGGCTGGCAGCACGGGTACGGCGTCGTGAACTCGCTCACGAGCTCGACGATCCCCATCGCCCTCGCGTCCTCCGTCGTGCGCCCCGCGTCCACCGGCGTGAAGACCGCGGGCACCTCGACCGACCCGGCGTTGGGAACGAGCTGCCGCACCGTGGTCTCGACGTCGAGCGCGCTCCCCTGCACGGCCGGGACGATCTCGACACGCTCGCCGCGGACGCGGAAGCGCGCGTCGACCGGCGGCCGCCCGAGGCCGGCGAACGCCTCCTCGAGCGAGGGTCGCAGCACCTCGGCGTCGAGCGCCACCGCGATCGTGGTCGTGCTCGACGGCTCGAAGCGCAGCGCCTCGCGGATCACGTCGGCCGACAACGTCAGCCGGGTCCCCTCGTGCACGATCGCGGGCGGTGACGAGACGAGCGCCTGCGCGAGCTCCTGCGCCCGGCGCGCCTCGTCGTCCGTCACGGTCGGCTGGATCTGCGTGACCGGGAGCTCGACCCGCTGCGGCAGCTCGAGCAGGCGGTCGTAGACGGTGCTGCGGTCGAGCTCGAGGCCCACGCGGGCGGGGACGACGACGATCTCGTCGCCCTGACGCTCGACGCTCGCAGGCTGCATCGGGCGCTCGAGCGCCTCCGCGAGACGGTCGACGACCGTCCGGACGCGCCGAGGCCTGGCGGAGAGGTCGAGCGAGACGTCCACGGCGCCGGCCAGGCCGAGCCGCGCCCACAGCCGGCTGAAGCGCCCACGGCTCGACCGCGCGCGCTCGACCGCGGCGTCGACGCGCGGCGCGACGCCCAGATCGCCCGGCGTCGTCTCGAGCTCGCCGCCCGGATAGACCAGCTCGATGGTCCGGCGCCGCTCGGCGGTCACCGCCTGCCGCACCAGCGCGGTCGCCTCGTCGACGGCGAGGCCTCCGACCTCGATGCCCGCCACGCGCACGTCCGGCGGGATCCGATCCGCGCTGTCCTGCGAGAGGAAGTAGCCGGCCAGCAGGAGGCCGACGACCGCGAGCACGGTCGCCACGATGGCGAAGTGCCACCACGGTCGCCGCCCTGCGCGGTAGACGCGCATCGGCCGATCGCTCCCCACGCTGGCCACCTGACGTGCAGTGTACGGAGGACGCGAGGTCCCGCCGACTCGTACCCCTTGGGGGTATAGTGGAGACATGAGCGACGCAATCACCCTCACGGTCTCCGGCATGAGCTGCCAGCACTGCGTCTCCCACGTGGAGGAGGCGCTCCTGGACGTCCCGGGCGTCGAGCGCGTGGCGGTCGACCTCGACCAGGGCCGCGCCACCGTCGAGGGCTCGGGCCTCGACGTGGACGCGCTCCGGGCGGCGGTGGTCGATGCAGGCTACGACGCCAGCTGACGACCACGCGCGCGAGCCAGTCGAGCTGGCCGTCGACGGGATGACCTGCGCCGCCTGCGCGGCGCGGGTCGAGCGCCGCCTGAACCGGATCGACGGTGTCAGCGCAACCGTCAACTACGCGACCGGGAAGGCGACGGTCGAGCACCCGACGGCCGTCGACGTCCAGACGCTGCTCGCCGCGATCGAGGCTGCCGGGTACCAGGGTCGGCTGGCCGCCGAGGCCGCCCCGGACGGCCACGCCGAGCTCGTGGACACGGTGCGACTCGGGCTCGCCGCCGCGCTGACGGTGCCCTCGTCCTCGTGTCGATGATCGGGTCGCTCCAGTTCGACGGCTGGGAGTGGCTCGCGCTCGGTCTCGCCACCCCGGTGGTGCTCGGCGCCGGCGCGCATATCCACCTCGCGGCCGTACGGGCCTGCGCCACGGCGGCGCCTCGATGGACACCCTGGTCTCGCTGGGGACGCTCGCATCCTGGGTCTGGTCCGTCGTCGCGGTGACGGCGCTCGGCGGCCCGGCCGACGGAATGGGTGCGGAGATGCCGGGGATGGCCGTGCCGGGACCGACGATGGACGACTCGGCGCACGTCTACTTCGAGGTCGGCGCGGTGATCACGACGCTGATCCTGCTCGGCCGCTGGCTCGAGGCGAGGGCGCGGCGGCGATCGGGCGAGGCGCTCCGCGCCCTCGCCGAGCTGGGCGCGAAGGAGGCCGCGGTGCTCCGGGACGGCGCCGAGCGGCGGATCCCGGTCGACGAGCTGCGGGTCGGCGATGTGCTGGTCGTGCGCCCCGGCGAGCGGATCCCCGCGGACGGCACGGTCCGCGAGGGGCAAGCCGCGGTCGACCGGTCGATGCTCACCGGCGAGCCGATCCCCGTCGACGTCGGCCCCGGCGACGCGGTGACGGGGGGGACGGTCTGCACGGACGGCCGCCTCGTCGTCGTCGCTTCGCGGGTCGGCAGGGACACGGCGCTGCAGCAGATCGCGCGCCTGGTCGAGGCCGCGCAGGCGGGCAAGGCGCCCGTGCAACGGCTCGCAGACCGGGTCGCGGCCGTCTTCGTCCCCGTGGTCGCCGCCATCGCCCTCGCGACGCTGGCCGGCTGGCTGCTCGCGACGGGCGACGCCGACGCGGCCTTCACCGCCGCGGTCGCGGTGCTGATCATCGCCTGTCCGTGCGCGCTCGGGCTCGCGACGCCGACGGCTCTGCTGGTCGGGACGGGTCGCGGGGCGCAGCTCGGACTGCTGATCCGCGGCCCGGAGGTGCTGGAGCAGACGCGCGCGATCAGCTCGGTCGTCCTGGACAAGACGGGCACCGTCACCGAGGGGCGCGTCCGGCTCTCGGAGGTCGTGCTCCTGGATGGGGCGACCCGGACGGAGGTGCTCCGGCTGGCCGGCGCCGTCGAGGACGCGAGCGAGCACCCGATCGCCCGGGCGGTCGCCGAGACGGCCCGCCGGGAGACGGGGGCCCTGCCGATCGTCGAGCGGTTCCGGGCCCTGCCCGGGCGAGGCGTCACGGGCGTCGTCGAGGGCCACGCGGTCGAGGTCGAGAAGGACGCTGGCGGCATCGTCGTGCGCTGGGACGGCGTCGATCGCGCGCGGCTCGTGGTGGACGACAGCGTGCGGCCGACGAGCCGGCAGGCCATCGCGGAACTGCGCGCCCTCGGCCTCGAGCCGGTGCTGCTGACGGGCGACCGGCTCGACCGGGCCCGCGAGGTCGCCGCCGAGGTCGGGATCGACCGCGTCGTGGCGGACGTCATGCCGGCGGACAAGGCGGCCACGGTGCGGGAGCTGCAGGCCGCCGGCGAGGTGGTGGCGATGGTCGGCGACGGAGTGAACGACGCCCCGGCGCTCGCCCAGGCCGACCTCGGGATCGCGATCTCGACGGGAACCGACGTCGCGATCGAGGCCTCCGCGATCACGCTCGTGACGGACGACCTCCGCGCCGTCCCCGACGCGATCCGGCTGGCGCGGCGCACGCTCTCGACGATCCGGGCGAACCTGTTCTGGGCCTTCGCGTACAACGTCGCGGCGATCCCGCTCGCGATCGCGGGCGTGCTCGACCCGATGATCGCCGCGGCCGCGATGGCCGCCTCGAGCCTGCTGGTCGTCGGCAACTCGCTCCGGCTGCGCCGGTACCGGAGCCCGCGCACGGGAGGGGCATGAGCGACAGGGACGAGCCGACGGGGATCCATGCGGACGAGCATGCCGACGCGGGGCACACGTGTCCGTCACGGAACAGCGACGAGAGCGTCACGATCTCTTCGACCGCCGGAGGCGGGGCAGCCACGAGCCACGGCTACGCCGACGAGAAGAAGGCCCTGTTGACCCGCCTGCGGCGGATCGAGGGACAGGTGCGCGGGATCGAGCGCATGGTCGAGGACGACCGCTACTGCATCGACGTGATCACGCAGATCAGCGCCGTCACCACCGCGCTCGAGAGCCTCTCCTTCCGCGTGCTCGACGCGCACGTGCGCCACTGCGTCGCGGAAGCCCTCGCAGCCGGCGACGAGGCGACGGCGGCCGCGAAGAGCGAGGAGCTCCTGGCGGCGGTGCACCGCTTTGCCCGGGCACGTTGACCCGCACGCCGGCGGCGTCCTGCCGTCCTGGCTGCTCGGGCCGATACTCGCCGTGGCCGCGTGGACGTTCGGCGCGCCGCTCGGGCTCGGCGATCTCGCCGCATGGGAACGGGTCGTGATCGGCCCGCTGCCGGCTACGGTGATCGCGATCTGCGCCGTCGCCGACTGGCGCCTGTGGGTCAGGCTCGGCAAGCCGTGGCACGAGTGGGCGGTGATCCTGCTGCTGCTTCCCGCGATCGCCGCGGGCGTGTGGGTCGCCGTCGGCGCGCTCGCGCTGGACCTGCCGTTGACGCGCGCGGAGGCGCTCGGCCTGTCCGTCGGGCCGGGGATCGCGTTCGTCGGCCTGCTGACGACGACGATCAGCTTCCACGGCCGGCACCATCCGGACGAGGGCCAGCCGCGCGGCCCACGCGGCTGAGCGATGCGGCTCGCTAGCGTCGCGTGCGGGTGCCGCCCGCGCGCTTCGTGCCCTTGGCCTTGCCCTTCGCCTTGCCCTTCTGCGGCGCGATCCGCACCTTCGTCCGGTGGCCGCCGCGATCGGAGGCGACCACGACGTGGGGCCGACCGAGGTCGACGGAGAAGCGGCTGCGGCGCACGCGCTTGATCGGGCGGCCGTCGAGCTCGAGCGAGACGATCCCCACGGCGTCCGTCGCCTGGATCGTCAGCGTGCCGTCGCCGCCCGCCGACCCGGACCAGCTCGCGACGACGACGGGCGAGGTCGTGTCGACCACTACCTGCTCCGTGGTCGTGGACGTCTGACCGGCGTCGTCCTCGACCTCGACGCGGACGTCGTACGTGCCGTCGGGAAGCGCCGTCGACGTGCCGTCGACCGGCACGTACGGCTCGCCGTCGCCGGGCGAGATCTCGACGCCCACGACCGTCGTGCCGGCGTCCGGCTCCACCGAGACGGTGCTCCCGTCCTGGACGACCTCGACGCCGGCCGGCGCCGCCGGCTGGGCGACGGTGATCGACAGCGGCGCGGAGGGCGGCGACGCGTTGCCCGCGGCGTCGACGGCGACGACCTCCACGTCGTGCGTCGACCCGGGCCGGAGGCCCGGAAGGTCGATCGTCGGCTCGACGACGTCGACCGGCGCCGCGTCGTCGACCGTGACCCGGTAGCGGGCGACGCCGGAGGCGACCGCGATCGTCGTGGAGGGAGACCACTCGCTCGCGTTACCCGACTCGTCGGCCGCCCGGACCGCGTAGTCGTGTCGGGTGCCGGCGTCGACGACGGGCTCCCAGCGCACGCGGACGTCCGCCCCGACGGGCTCGGCGGAGAGGCCGCGGGGCGCCGCGGGCGCCGCCGTGTCGACGGCGTCCGGGTCGGCGATCGGCGTGCCCCGCCCGGCGCCCACCTCGGCGCCGTCGCGGCGGAGGGTGTACGCGGCGTCGGCCTGCCCGCCGGGCCAGGTCACCTGCAGCGGGTAGCCGGAGCCGCTCGGCGCGCCCGGCACCGGCGGCGGCGTGCGATCGGGCGTCTCCGCGGCCGCCGTGGCCGCCGGCGAGACGACCCCGTCCGCGCCGTAGGCGATCGCCGTGTACGAGACCCGCAGGCCGTCCCCGAGCCAGCCGTCCACGAGGTCGCCGCCCGGGCCGTCGTGCACGACGGTGCCGTCGTCGCGCGTGACGACGACGCGATCGCCGCCCGGCGGCAGCTCGACGTGGAGCAGGACGCGGCCGCACGAGCAGCCGAGCGCCGCGCCGGGGTCGCCGACCGCGTTCAGCGTCGGCGGCGTGCTGGCGAGGGCCGCAGCGTCCTGGGCGGCCCGCTCGTCGGATCGCTGCGTGCCCACGACCGACAGCGAGGTCGCGGCCAGGCCGGCAGAGACCATCAGGACGAGCACCACCACGACGGGACGGCCGAGCACGAGCGACCTCACGCGTCCACCTCCCCCTCGACGTTGGCGGCAGCGCGTCCGCGACGCTCCCGCTCGAGCACGGTCACGAGCGCCTCGACGACCCGCGGGTCGAGCTGCGAGCCGGCGCTCGCACGGAGCTCGGCGAGCGCGGCGCGGTGGTCGCGCGCACGGCGGAAGGGCGGCTCGGAGGTCATCGAGACGTAGACGTCGGCGGCGGCGACGATGCGCGCGTCGAGCGGGATCGACTCGCCCGCCAGGCCGTCGGGATAGCCCGACCCGTCCCAGCGCTCGTGGTGATGGCGGATCGCCCCGGCGGAGGCCGCGAGCGCGGGGATCCGCAGCACGATCTCCTCTCCGAGCGCCGGGTGCGTCCGCATCACGCGCCAGTCCTCCTCGTCGAGCGCGTCCGGCTTCGCCAGGATCCGATCGGGGATCGAGACCTTGCCGAGGTCGTGGAGCCAGCCCGCGACGCGCGTCCGGACGACCGCGTCCTCGGGCTGGCCGAGCTGCTCCGCCACGAGCCCGGCGAGCCGCGCCACGTGGTGGCAGTGCTGCTCGGGCATGCCCTCGCGGAGCGCCGCCGACACCGCGAGCGACTCGGCGATCCTGATCGCCTCCGGCTCGGGCTGCGCACCCGCGGCGTTCGCATGGACGACCGTCCGGTCGGGCCCGTCCCGGCGCGCCGCGCGAAGCGCCGCGTCGGCCGCGTCGACGAGCGCGTCGGGATGCCGCAGGGTCGGGGTCGCCCGCGCCGCGCCGACCGAGGCGGTCGCCCACAGGTCGAGGCCGTCGACCGGGATGCGGCCGAGCGCGACGACCTGGCGCACCGTGTCCGCGATCTTCCAGAGGGTGGGGTCGTCCGGCACGTCGGCCACCAGCAGGGCGAACTGGTCACCGCGCCAGCGGGCGATGCAGTCGTACGAGCGCAGCGACGTGCGCAGCCGGCGGGCGACCTCGACGAGGACGGCGTCGCCCGCGGCGAGCCCCTGCTCCTCGTTGAGCTGCGCGAACCCGTCAACCTCGAGCAGGACGAGGGCCGGCTCGTTGACGGCGCGGACGGCCCGATTCAGCTCGGCGGACAGCTCGACGAGCAGGTGCTGGCGGTTGTAGGCGCCGGTGAGGGCGTCGACGCGCGAGCGCCGCTCGGCCTCGGCCCGCGCGACGGCGAGCGCCTCGTTCGCGTCGCGCGTCTCGGCGAGCGAGGCCGCGAGCTCCGAGGTGCGCTCGGCCACCAGCCGCTCGGCCCACGAGCGCCGGCGCGAGAGGTGCTCGAGCAGCGTCGCGACGAGGAGCGCGAGCGCGAGGCCCGTCCCGAGGACGACCCACGGGAGCGCCATCTCCCCGGCGGGCACGGCCGCGACGACGGCGAGCCGCCAGGCCCCGCCGGCGAAGGGGACGTCCTGCTCGACCGCGCCGGCGAGGTCGCCGCCGGCGCGGTAGACCTCGGTGCCCGAGTCGACGACGCGGATCGCGTCGAGGCCCCGGAACCCGTCGAGCGCATCGGCGACGAGCAGATCCGGCCGGACGACGCCGACGGAGAGCCCGGTCAGCGCGGCGAGCCGCTCGTCGGGCGTCCCGGTCGGCTCGCCGCGCGCGTAGGCGGGCTCGACGACGACGAAGGACGCGCCGTCCGGGAGCAGCGGCAGCAGCCCGCTCCGGGCGCCGGCGCCGCTCGCCGCCGCCGTCGCCGCCGCGTAGCGCGCGGCCCCGGCGGAGCCGAGGTCGAGACCGACCAGGCGGAGGCTCGAGGAAGGGGCGCCGCGAACGCGATCGGGAAGTGGTCGAGGCGCGGCTCGGCAGGGGCGAGGGTGCCGTCCGGGCCGAGCTGCGTGAGCCCGAAGCCGCTGCGCTGCTCGAACTGGGCGCGCTCGCCCTCCGTCACGCGAGGCGCCCAGCCGAGCGCCACGAGCCCCGGCGTCCGCAGCGCGGGGGCCGCGAAGAGGCTGAAGTCGTCGACGTCCCGCGCGGTCGAGAAGAGGCCCACGACGCCGCGCACGTCGCCGTCGACCGCTGCGAGCGCGCGCGTGAGCGCGGTCGCGGCCTCGAGCGCGCGGGACTCGCGCTCCTGGTCGAGGCGCTGGTCGACGGCGCGCGACGAGATCGCGAACGCGGCCAGGGCCAGCCCGGCCAGGGCCAGCCCGGCCACCAGCGTGCGCGCGCGAAGCTTCACCGTCCCGGGAAGATCGGCCGTGCGACGGGGGAGTTGAGCCGCCCGGGATCAGTCGGGCCGCGCCCGCCACCATGCGAGGGCCGCCTCGGTGCGCTCGGCCCCGGCCGCGCGCGCGACCGCTGCGACGGCGATCGAGCCGATCGCGACGAGGGCGATCGCCGGGCCGATCCAGACGACTGCCGGCAGCCGCAGCACCACGACCGGGTCGCCCCATGGCAGGAAGCCGGAGGCGTTCGCCCACGCGAGCGCGAGCGGAGCGCTGAGCCCGTAGACGAGCAGCACGATGGCCCACGTGGGCACGACCCAACCGTAGAGGTCGCGTCGCGGGCCGGGACGGCTGCGGCCCAGCGGCGCGATCCCGTGCCCGAGGCGCGCCGCCTCGTCAGGTGGCGCGGGCAGGCCGCGAAGCGGCGCCGCGGCCGCCTGGCCTCCCGGGACATGGTCGCGTTGGCCGCGTCCCTTCGGGACGCCCCAGGGGCCACCCCGCGCCTCCACCCGCTTTCGAGCGTAGCGCGGGAGCCGTCACGGGTGTGAGACTGGACCGTGCCGGATGTGCCCCGGTCTCTCCCCGCGGCGACCGCCGGCCATGCGGGCACCCGGCGCGCGGTCGCCGGCCGCGGCGACCGCCGGGTGCGGGGTCGGCCTTGCGCAGCCCCGCCTCCTCCCCGCTCGCTGCTACCCGGCCGTCTGGGCGCCGTCGATCGGGAGCACCGCGCCGGTCAGGTACTCCGGGCAGTCGAGCAGCAGGAACGTCGCGAACCGCGCGACCTCCTCCGGCCGGCCGAGCCGGCCCACCGGGATCGTCGCCTCGAGCAGCCGCTGCTGCTCGGTTCGGTCGCCGGGCGCCATCGCCTCGCCGATCGACCAGATCATCCGCGTGTCCATCGGGCCCGGGCAGAGGCAGTTGACGCTGATCCCCTTGCCGGCGTTCTCGAGCGCGACGGCGCGGGTCATCCCGACGACGGCGTGCTTCGAGGCCACGTAGCCGGAGATGGCCGGCCAGCCCATCATGCCGCCCGTCGAGGCCGTGTTGACCACCGAGCCGCCGCCCGAGGCGCGCAGCGCGGGCAGCCCGTGCTTCATCCCGAGCCACACGCTGCGCGAGTTCACGCGCATCACGCGGTCGAACTCGTCCTCGTCGTACTCCTCGATCGTGGCGATCGGGCCCTCGATGGCGGCGTTGTTGAACAGCCCGTCGAGCCGGCCGAAGCGTTCGACCGCCGCGGCCACCATCGCGGCCACCGCGGGGCCGTCGGCGCAGTCGGCGGCGTGCGGCACGACCTCCCCGCCCGCCGCCTCGGCGACGCGGGTGGCGGCGTCCAGGTCGAGATCGACGGCGAGGACGCGTGCGCCGCGCGCCGCGAGCGCGGCGACCGTCTGCGACCCGAGCCCGCCGCCCGCACCCGTCACGATGATCGCCTTGCCGGCCATGCGCCCTCCCTCGTCGAGTTCCGGGCGGGACCCTAGCGCGCCCGTGACTCAGGCCGCGGCGGCGACGCGCCGGAACTGGGGCAGCTCCGCCCAGCCGTCCGGCGCCACCTCGACCTCGTCCCCGATCGCGACGTCCAGCCGGTCGTCGCCGACGAGCGAGGAGACGATCTCCACGCCCTCCTCGAGCTCGATCACGGCGAGCACGATCGGCAGGTGCGGCTGGAAGCGCTCGGTCCAGCGGTGGACGACCGAGAACGTGGCGACCCGGCCGCGCCCGGCCGCGTCGACCCGGTCGAGCTCGCCCAGGCAGACGGGGCAGGCGACCCGGGGGAAGTTGCAGACGTGCCCGCAGGCCGGGCAGCGATCGAGCTGGAGCCTCACGCGTCACCTCGCTCGAGGACGGCGGCGGCGACGCACATCCCCTTGCCGTAGCTGATGTACCCGTAGCCGGACACGAGCCCGACCCGCGCGTCCGCGACCTGCCGCGCCCCCGCCTCCCCCTGGAGCTGCTGCACCGCCTCGGTCACGTGGATCAGCCCGCCCCCCGCGCCCGACTGGCCGACCGACAGCTGCCCGCCGCCCGTGTTGATCGGCAGCGACCCCCGGATCGACACGTCCGTCGACTCGAGGAACGGCCCGCACCCACCCTCCCGACAGAACCCGTAGCCCTCCAGCTGCAGCCCGACCGCGATCGGGTAGTCGTCGTAGAGCTCCGCGAGATCCACGTCGCCCGGCCCGTACCCGGTCTCGGCCCACAGCTCGTCGCCGACGGTTCGCCACCCGGGGTCGAGCGAGGAGAGCTCGTCGGGCGCGCTGTTGTGGATCTCCCGCATCGCGCGCAGGCGCACGGGCGGGCGGGCGAGCGCGCGCGAGACGTCCTCCGAGACGACGAGCACGGCCTCGGCGCCCGAGCACGGCATCACGCAGTCGAACAGGTGGAACGGCTCCGCGATCGGGCGCGCGTCGAGCACCTGCTCGACGGTGAGCGGCCGGTCGAACAGCGCGTTCGGGTTGAGCAGCGCGTGCTCGCGCTGCGTGACGCAGAGGCGCGCGAGCTGGTCCCGGCGCGTCCCGTGCAGGTGGGCGTGGCGCGTCTGCAGCATCGCGAGCAGCCCGTTCGCCCCGCCGAAGCCGTGCGGCCCGATGTGGTCGCGCATGGCCGGCGCGAAGTTCTCGAGCAGGCGCGCGTGGTCGCCGGGGCGGAAGGCGTCGCCGCAGACGACGAGCGCGCAGCGAGCGCGGCCGAGCCTGACCTGGTCCGCCGCGTGGCCGACCAGCTGCACGCCGGCGGCGCCTCCCGTCTGCCCCTCCTCGCACCAGCGCAGGCGGAGCGAGAGCATCTCGGCCAGCGTGATCACGTTCCCGGGCGGATAGGAGAACGACGCGAGCGCGAGGCCGTCGACGTCCGAGGGCGTCAGCCCGGCCCGGGCGAGGCAGTCGCGGACGGCCGCGACGAGGTGCCAGACCGTCTCGTGGCAGTCCGGCGAGATCTTCTCGTACGGGCTCGACCCGTAGGAGGCGAGGTACGGCTCCGGCATCGCGCCGATTCTACGGAGGGCCCGACGCCCCGCGCGCGGCTCGGAGATACTGGCCGCGCCGGCCGACCGCGCAATGGGTCGACCGGGAGGCACCGAAGGAAGGGGGATCGATGAGGACGATCACGCGGATCGGGCTGGCGGTTGCGTCGCTCGCGGCGGCGCTCGCCCTGTCCCTGCCGGGAAAGGCGGCGGCGAAGAGCTGCATCGTGGCGACGACCACGGCGAAGAAGGGCGGCGGCTACGCGACCACGCTCAAGCTGGTGCGGCGGGCGAGCTGTGCCAAGGGCAGCATCGACGCGGCCAAGGTGACCGGCCCGGCAGGCCCGCAGGGCGCAACCGGGCCCCAGGGGGCGCCAGGCCCGTAGGGCGCAACCGGGCCCCAGGGCGCCGCTGGCCCGCAGGGCGCCACGGGTGCGACCGGCGCGACCGGCGCGACCGGCGCGACCGGCCCCCAGGGCCCGGCCGGCACGGAGGTCTGGCAACTCGACGGCGCGACCGGGACGGCGTCGATCGTCTCGGGCCCGGTGCTCGTCGGAAGCACGGACAACCCGTCGGAGGCGGACTTCCTGCTCGCCGACTCGACCGACGCCGACGCGTTCACGCGCGCCGTGGTGAAGGCGGGCTCGCCGACCACCTCGGCCAGCGTGCGCCTCGAGAGCTCGACGGGCTCGGGCACGGCCGAGCTCTGGTTCGACCCCGTCGCCAACGCCGCCACGCTGAAGGCGATCCCCACCGGCAGCGTGCTGCGGCTCTACGGCCGGACGAACGCCGGCCTGACGATCGACCAGAACGGCGACGTGACGGCGGACGGCGTCATCTGCGCCGACAACGTCGCGTGCGTGTCGGACGCGCGCCTGAAGCAGGACGTCCAGCCGCTCGGGCACGCGCTCGACCGACTGCTCGCGCTGCGAGGCGTCAGCTTCGAGTGGCGAGACGCGACGAGGCGGGCCGAGGACGGGCCGCAGATCGGGATGATCGCGCAGGAGGTCGAGCGGGTGTTCCCCGGCTGGGTCCGTGAGCGCGCCGACGGCGTCAAGATGGTCGCCTACAACGGGTTCGAGGGGCTCACCGTCGAGGCGATCCGCGAGCTGCGGGAGACCGGTGACGCACGCCTCGACGCGCTCGCGCGCGACGTCGAGCGGCTCGCGGCGAGCGTCGATGCGCTCGAGCGCGAGAACGCGCGCCTGCGGGCGGGGCTGGGCGGCTGCTCGCTCGTGCTCACCGCCTGCGCGTGAGCCGCGGGCCGGGATGGGGTCGGGGCCCTCGCGGCCCCGGCCTCAGTCCGCCTCGAGGATCGCCCCGGCGGCGCTCAGGCCCTTGCCGTAGCTGACCATCCCGTAGCCCGAGACGAGCCCCATGCGCACGTCGGCGACCTGGCGGGCGCCCGCCTCCCCCTGGAGCTGCTGCACCGCCTCCGTCACGTGGATCAGCCCGCCCCCCGCCCCGGACTGGCCGACCGACAGCTGCCCGCCCCCCGTGTTGATCGGCAGCGCCCCGTGGATCGACACGTCCGTCGACTCGAGGAACGACCCGCACGCGCCCTCCGGGCAGAACCCGTAGCCCTCGAGCTGCAGCCCGACGACGATCGGGTAGTCGTCGTAGAGCTGCGCGAAGCCCATGTCGCCGGGCGCCAGCCCCGTGTCGGCCCACAGCTCCGCCCCGAGCGCCTCCCAGGTCGCCGCGGGGCGCGTGAGCACGTCGGGCGTCGCGTTGTGGAGCTCCCGCCAGGCGTGCACGCGCACGCGCGGGCGCGCGAGCGCGCGCGCCACGTCCTCCGAGACCACGAGCACCGCCTCGGCGCCCGAGCACGGCAGCACGCAGTCGTACAGGTGGAACGGCTCCGCGATCGGGCGCGCGGTGAGGTACTGCTCGAGCGTCAGCGGCTCGCGGAAGAGGGCGTTCGGGTTGAGCAGCGCGTGCTCGCGCAGCGTCACGCAGAGCCGGCCGAGCTGCTCCCGGCGCGTCCCGTAGCGATGCGCGTGCCAGGTCTGGATCGGCGCGAGGATGCCGTTCGCGCCGCCGAAGCCGTGCGGCCCGAGCTCGGAGGCGATCGCGGGCGAGAACGACTCGAGCAGGCGGTCGTGGCTCTCCGTCGTGAACGCGTCACCGGCGACGACGAGCGCGCACCGGATCCGCCCGAGCCGGATCAGCTCGACGGCGTGGCCGAGCGCGATCACGCCCGAGGCGCCGCCGAACGCGCCCTGCTCCGCCCAGCGCAGGCGGAGCGCGAGGTGCTCCGCGAGCGTCGTCACGTTGCCGGGCGGGTACGAGAACGAGGTCAGCGCGAGCCCGTCGACGTCCCCCGGGGCCACCCCGGCGCGCTCGAGGCAGGCGCGGATCGCCGCCACGAGGTGCCACACGGTGCCGTGGCCGCCGCGCTTCTCGTACGGGCTCGAGCCGTAGGAGACGATCGCCGCGTCGCTCACGGCGCGTCCGCAAGCTCGGCGAGCACCTCGTCCGTCGAGGCGACGCGGCCGAACAGGCGCTGGAACTGCTCCAGCGTCCACGCGTGCCAGTCCGGCCGATCCTCCGCGACCGCGTCCTCGACCACCAGGCAGCGCAGGCCGCGGTCGGCCGCGTCGCGCGCCGTCAGGTCGACGCACTGGCTCGTCGAGACGCCGCAGAGGACGAGCGTGGTCGCGCCGAGGTTGCGGACGAGCGCCTCGAAGCCGGACGACGTGAACGCGCTCGCCGAGAGCTTCGTGACCACGGGCTCCCCGGGCAGGGGCGCGAGCTCGTCGAGCAGCTCGTACTCGCGGCTGCCCTCGACGTTCCCGAACGCGGCCTCGAGCTCCTGGATGTGCGGGACGAGGTCGCGGCAGCCGCGCATCTGCGCGCCCAGGCGGACGAACACGCACGGCAGGCCGGCGGCCCGGAACGCCGCGAGGAGCCGCTGGATGTTCGGGACGAGCAGCTGCTCGATCCGGTCGAAGCGGTAGCGGCCCTCCTCCTCGCGGCCGTGCTCGGCGAGCCACCGGCCGAGCCCGGTCGTCCGGCACGCGCTCGCGTACTGCATGTCGATCACCACGAGCGCCGTGCGCTCGCGGTCGAGCGCGAAGGGCAGGGTGTGCTCGCCGACCGCGTCGCCGCTCACGGGCCGCTAGAGGTCGAGCGCGCCCCAGGCGTCGGCGCGCCCGGGCAGGTCCTTCCCGAACGAGTCGGGGTTCGTGCCGAGCGTCTCCGCGGCCTCGAGCGCGATGCGCTGCACGTGGACGGTGAGCGGGAAGACCGAGAGCGGCTCGCCGAGGGCGGTCTCGGCGATCCGGTGGACGCGCGTCCCGCAGGCCTCGGCCGCCGTGGCCACGCCCGCCAGCCGCTCGGAGGCGGCGCCGCCGTCGAGCACGACGAGCGCGTCCCGCGCGTCGGTCGCGACCGACGGCCCGTGGAAGAACTGCTCGACCGAGAGCCCCTGCGCGGCCACGTAGGCCGTCTCGCGGATCTTCAGCGCGCCCTCGGCCGCCGTCCACTGGTTCGTCCCGGCGCCGACGAGCTCGAGCGACCGCTGCGGGGGCGCGACGCCGGCACCCGGGCCGTCGAGCACCGCCTGCACGGCGGCCGGCACGTCATCGAGCGGGCCGAGGTCGGCGCCGAGCGCGGTCGCGAGCTGCGCCAGGCGCATCAGCGCGCCGAGGTGGCTCGCCGTGAAGGCCGGCGAGCGCTCCTGCTCCACCGTCTCGAGGTCGGCGCCGGGCGAGCCGACGCCGGAGACCGCGACGGCGACGAGCCCGCGCTCGCGCGCGTCCGCGAGGACCTTCGACGTGTAGCGCTTCCAGTTGCGGTGCGAGAGGAGGATGAGGCCCTGCGCGCGCTCGAGCAGCGTCGGGTCGAGGTCGACGTCCATCGCCTGGGCGGCGGCGACGTCGACGCCCGCGCGGCGCAGGAGCCAGGCGCCGTGGTTCGCCGCGTGCCAGCTCGTCCCCGTGCCGGCGATCAGCAGGCGCAGCCCGGCGAGCTGCCCGGCCACCGCCTCGACCGGCGCGCGATCGGCGAGCAGTCCGCGCAGGTCGGCGGGCTGCCGTGCCATCGTCTCGCGCATCACGCTCGCCATGGGCGAAGCCTAGTCGGGCGGCGGCCCGGCACGCGGGCCGGCTAGGTGCCGCTCTCGGCCGGCGCGCCGTGCGCCGGCGGCGCCGTCGCGACGCTCGTCTCCTCTGAAGCTGTCGCACGCTGCTTCCGCCCCGGCCACGTCCAGTCGGTCGGGAACGGGATCTCCCGCCCCTTCGTGATGCCGCGCGGACGCAGGATCAGCGTCACGAGCAGGATGAGCGCCAAGCCGAACGTCGCGATGCCGACAGGCGGCTTCTCGCCGAAGAGGCCGTTGACCTCGAAGCGGCGCAGCGCCTCCTGGACGACCGCGAGGCCGATGCAGCCGAAGACGGCGCCCGACACGCTCGTGAGCCCGCCGACCACGAGCATCGCGATGGCGATGAAGGTGATGTCGAAGTAGAACGAGGTCGCGCTGAAGGCCGTGATGTAGTGGGCGTAGATCGCGCCGGCGACGCCTGCGATGAACGTCGACAGCACCCAGGCGACGCCACGCTCGAACTCGCTCGCGACGCCCACGGAGCGAGCAGCGCGCTCGTTCTCGCGGAGGGCGCGCAGGCGGAGCCCGCGACGGGACTGCTGGAAGAAGTAGGCGACGACGATCGTGGCGAGGACGGCCATCAGGGCGTCCTCGGTCGACGTCGTCTCGGGAACGCCGATCATCGTGCTCGTGCCGCGCGTGATCGACGTCGTCTGGATGTTGAAGACGTAGACGATGATCAGGATCGCGAGCGTGCCGATGCCCGCCTGGACGCCGCGCAGCCGGACGATGGGTGGGGCGAAGAGGATCCCGAAGACCATGGCTATCAGGCCTCCGAGCAGGATCGCCGGAACCTCCCCGACGTTCGTGTCCAGGATCCAGTCGAGGAAGCCGGGCATCGTCAGGAAGGTCGCCTTCTTCGTGTCCTCCGGGATCGTGAGGAGCGCCGAGACGAACGCACCGATCGCCATGAAGCCGACGTGGCCGAACGAGAGCACGCCCGAGTTGCCGCTGAAGATCTGCAGCGCCAGCACGAGCACGAGGTAGATCAGGTTGATCGCGAGCGTCCGCTCGTAGACGGTGCCCGCGAGCCCGGTGACCAGCGCCCACGTGACGACCACGAAGGTGCACAGGGCGAGGGGGACCCAGACCTTCCGGAGGAGGTCCCCGAACGACATGCCGCCCATCGGCTAGTCCCCCCCTGCCGCGGGCGCGGCGAGCTCCGAGTTCGGCGGACGACGTCGCGACCGCCAGAGCGACCGGACGATGCCCACCCGCAGCGTGATCAGCCCGTTCGGGACGAACACGAGCACGGCGATGACGGCCAGGAAGGCGAACAGCGTCGTGTAGCTCCGCACGTTGTTCGGCAGCGCCGCTGTCAGCGCCGTGGTCAGCGCGCCGAGCATGAAGCCTCCCAGGGCTGCGCCGCCCAGCGAGCCGAGGCCGCCGATCACGCCGCCGACGAAGGCGATCAGCAGCGGGTCCTGTCCGCGGAGCGCGGTCACCGAGCCGAAGCGGAGGTTGTAGAGCAGGCCGGCCGCCCCGGCGAGCAGGCCGGTGATCGCGAACGCCGCGACGATCACGCCGTTCGCTCGCACGCCGACCAGCTGCGCCATGTGGAAGTCCTCGGTCGACGCGCGGAGCTGGATGCCGAGCATCGTCCGCTTGAGCACGATGGTCGTTGCGACCAGCAGGATGATCGTCACGGCAGCCGTCAGGATCGTCAGGTGCGAGATCCGGACGCCCCCGATGTCGACGTTGTCGCGTAGGAACGAGAAGGGCTTGATGCCCTTCGGCGGGCCGGGGAACGCCATGTAGGCGATCTGCTGGAGCATGATGCTCACCGCAAAGGAGCTGACGAGCAGCGTCACCGGTGACGCGCGGCGCAGCGGCCGGAAGGCGAGACGCTCCATCGCGAGCGCGAAGACCGTGACCACGACGATGGTGACGATCACCATCACCGGCCAGCTCCAGTCGCGGCTCAGGTACATCGTGTAACCGGCGACCATGATCAGCTCGCCGTACGCGAAGTTCATCAGGCCCATGACGCCGAAGAGGAGCGCCAGGGAGAGCGCCATCAGCGCGTAGACCGTCCCGTAGCCGATCGCGTCGACCGCGTACTGGATCTCGGTCGCCGCCGCGAGCGGCAGTGCACTGGGATCGATCACGCCGCCCCTCCCTTCGCGGCCCGCGAGAGCCCGATGTACGCCGTCTCGAAGTCGCCGATCTGGGAGAGCTCCTGGGCCGTGCCCTGGAACTCGATCCGGCCGCCCGAGCGCAGTACGTACGTGCGGTCGGCGACCTCGATCGTCCGGGCGGCGTTCTGCTCGACGAGCAGGATCGTCACGCCCTCGTCCTTCAGCTCCTGGAGGATCTCGAACACCCGGTCGACCATCAGCGGCGCGAGCCCGAGCGTCGGCTCGTCGAGCAGGAGCAGGCGCGGGCGCGACAGGAGGGCCCGCGCGATCGCCAGCTGCTGCTGCTGGCCGCCCGAGAGCTTGGCGCCCGGGTGGTTGTAGAACTGGCCGAGCACCTCGAAGCGCTCGCACATCCGCTTGATGTCCCTCTCGGCCTCGCGGCGGTCCTTCCGCGCGGAGGTGCCGATGCGCAGGTTCTCCGCAACGGAGAGCCGCGCGAAGATGCGGCGGTTCTCGGGAACGAGCGAGATACCCGCGCGCAGGATGCGGTCCGGCGCGGTGCCCGCGATCGACGTGCCGTTGAAGCGGATGTCGCCCCGGGACGGCTTCAGCGTCCCGGTGATGGTGTTCATCGTCGTCGTCTTGCCGGCGCCGTTGTGGCCGACCAGGCCGACGAACTCGCCCTCGGCGACGCTGATCGAGAGCCCCTGGACGGCGGCGATGCGCCCGTAGTGCACCCAAATCTCATTGACCTCGAGCAACCGCTGTCCCTCTCTCCCCGAGGTAGGCCTTGATCACGGCCTCGTCGTTCGCGATCTCGTCGGGCGACCCGACGGCGATCGACTTGCCGTAGTCGAGCACCTGGATCCGCTCGCAGACGCTGAAGATGATGCGCATGTCGTGCTCGACGAGGAGGACGCCGCAGCCGAGCTGGTCGCGCAGGCCGGAGATCGTCTCGGCGAGCGCGAGGCTCTCCGCGTCGTCGAGGCCAGCGGCCGGCTCGTCGAGCAGGAGGAACTGCGGCGACATGGCGACCGCGCGGGCGATGCCGACCCGCCGCTCGTCGCCGTGCGGCAGCGCCGACGCGTAGAGCCGGGCCAGGTGCGACAGGTCGAGGCCGTCCAGCAGCTCCTTCGCCCGAACCCGGGCGGCCTTCCGGCCGAGGCCAGCGCCAAGCGCGGCGACCTCGATGTTCTCGAACACGGTCAGCTCGGGGAACGTCGCCACGTCCTGGAACGTGCGGACGAGGCCGAGCTTGACCGACTTCTCCGGCGCCCAGCCGGTCACGTCGGTGCCGTCCACGACGACCTTCCCCGCGGTCAGCGGCACGAAGCCGCTGACCGCGTTCATGAAGGTCGTCTTCCCCGCGCCGTTGGGGCCGATCAAGCCCATGATCTGGCCCTTCTCGAGCACGAGGTCGACGCCGTCGACGGCCCGCACGCCCTCGAAGTGCACCTTGATGCCCTCGGTGACGAGCATTGCGGGTCCGTCGACGGTCATCGTCTGGTTCGTTCCTAGTCGGTCGTCGCCTGGGCTACGACGGGACCGGGATCTGCGCACCCGAGCAGCTCGAGCCGTCGCCGATGTCGGGGATGGACTCGACCGGGTAGCGCTCCTGCACGGTCGCCTTGCCGTCCGTCCACTCGAGGACGACGTGCGACGGCGGCTGCGGGCGGTGGCACGCCTCGGTGAACTTCACCGGGCCGGCCATCGTGTCGATCTTCGGGAGCGTCAGGAGCGACTGCATGATCGCGGCGCCCTCGGTGGAGCCGGCCGCCTCGATCGCCGCCGCGAGCGCGCTCGCGAGATCGTACCCGCGGGTCGGGTAGCTGTTGGTCAGGTCGGCGCCGTACTTCGCCTTGAAGTTGTCGAAGAACGACTGGACGGCCGGGTTGTCCTCACCGGAGCAGTAGCTCGGGATGCAGACGGAGGCCATCGAGTAGAAGCTCGACACGGGGCCCGCGATGTCGGTCAGGAGCGTGCCGTCGACCGAGTTGTTGGTCGTGATCGGCAGCTCGATGCCCGCGTCGCGGATCTGGCGGGAGGCGATGGCGCCGCCGGGGAGCCACGACCCCATGAAGATGAAGTCGCACTCGCCGACCTTGCCGGACAGCTCGGTCACCTGCGCCGAGACGTCCGTCGCGTCGCCGCCGACGAAGTCGACGGTGCCGCAGATCTCGCCGCCGAGCTCCTGCCAGCGGGCGGCGAAGTAGTCCGCCGTCGCCTTGGAGTACTCGAGCGACGTGTCCTTGAACACGTACGCGCGCTTCCAGTCGGGCTTGGCCTTGGCGACCCACTCCGCCATGGTCACGCCCTCGGTGTCCGAGCCCTCGCCCATCGAGCCGCCGAAGTCACCCGCGATGGCGGGCGTGGCGACCTTCGGGGAGGAGGCGCAGAGCGACATGCCGGGCAGCGAGGCGGCGTTCGCCTTCTCGATCGCCGGAGCGGAGAAGTCGAAGTCGCAGGTGCCGATGATCGCGACGGCGCCCTTGTCGATCAGCTCCTGCGCGTTCGTGGCGGCCTGGGCCTTGTCGGACTTGGTATCGATCCACTCGGTGGTGATGGGGCGGCCACCCAGGACGCCGCCGCACGAGTTGATCTCGTCGAACCGCATCTGGAGCGCCTGACCGGGCTGGAGGTCGTACGGGGCCAGGGCGCCGGTCTGAGCGGCCGAGATGCCGATCAGGATCGGGTCGCCGTCAGCCGGCGTCGCCGGGTCGCACGGGCCGGTCGCAGCCGCGGGAGCGGCAGGAGCGGCGGGCTCGGCCGGAGCGGGCTCCGCGGGAGCGGGCTCGGCCGGAGCGGGCTCGGCCGGAGCGGGCTCCGCGGGAGCGGGCTCGGCCGGAGCGGGCTCCGCGGGAGCGGGCTCGGCCGGAGCGGGCTCGGCCGGCGCCGGAGCTGCGGGCTCTGCCTCGTCCGAGCCGCCGCAGCCCGCAGCGGCCACACCGAGGCCCACTGCGAGCGCGAGCAGCAGGAACAGCTTCCAGGAACGTGCTCTCACGCGGTTTCTCCTCCTTCGCTAGACGGGGCCCCGACCGACGGGCACCCCGGGATGCTATGGCGCTGCGGCATCCAAGGTCGGTATTCAATGACCACGAGCACCGTTCTGTCAAGCGACAGCCGGTGGACGGGCGCAGCGCATCTCACGCGAAGTGAGACGACGAAACGCCGAAACGGTTGGCGGGACGGCGCGCGGCGAGGGCGTTTTGTACGGTTCCGCCCATGACCGAGCCGGCCGTTCCCGAGGAGCAGACCGACGGCGAGGGCCCGGCGCTCGTCGAGCTGCTGCGCCGGATGTGGGAGATCCGGGCCTTCGAGGAGCGGACGATCGAGCTCTTCACCGCGGGCGAGCTGCCCGGGTTCCTCCACTCGCAGGTCGGGCAGGAGGCGACCTGCGTCGGCGCCTGCGCCCCGCTGCGCCCCGACGACTACATCACGTCGACCCACCGCGGCCACGGCGACCTGATCGCCAAGGGCGGCAGCCTCGACCGGATGATGGCCGAGCTCTACGCGAAGGAGACGGGCTACTGCCGCGGCAAGGGCGGGTCGATGCACATCTTCGACTTCTCGCTCGGCGTGCTCGGCGCGAACGGGATCGTCGGCGCGGGCCTGCCGATCGCCACGGGCGCCGCGCTCTCGGCGAAGCTCCGCGGCACCGACCAGGTCGCGGTCAGCTTCTTCGGCGACGGCGCGACGAACGAGGGGGCGTTCCACGAGGCGCTCAACCTCGCCTCCGTGTGGCAGCTGCCGGTCGTCTTCGTCTGCCAGAACAACCAGTACGCGGAGTCGACGCCGCGCCGCGTGCACCAGCGGGTCGAGGACATCGCGACCCGCGCCTCCGCCTACGACATGCCCGGCGTCTCGGTCGACGGGATGGACGTGCTCGCCGTCCGCGAGGTCGTCGGCGCCGCGGTCGAGCGGGCCCGCGCGGGCGGCGGGCCAGCGCTCGTCGAGGCGAAGACCTACCGCTTCTACGGCCACTACGTGGGCGACCCGGAGCCGTACCGGACGCGGGAGGAGGTCGCCATCTGGCGCGAGCGCGACCCCGTCCTGACGTTCGAGCGCCGGCTGCTCGACGGCGGCGTCCTCGCCGAGGCCGAGGTCGAGGCCCTCCGGGCGAATGTCCGGGAGCGCGTCGAGGCGGCGGTGCGCTTCGCCCGCGAGAGCCCGGAGCCGGGCGACGAGGTCGCCTTCGAGGACGTCTACGCGTGAGCGCCGTCCGCGAGATCACCTACCGCGACGCGCTCAAGGAGGCGCTCCGCCAGGAGCTCGCCCGCGACGAGCGGGTCTTCCTGCTGGGCGAGGACATCGCCGACCCGTTCGGCGGCAGCTACAAGGTCACGCTCGGCCTCTCGACGGAGTTCGGCTGGGAGCGCGTTCGGAACACGCCGATCTCCGAGCTCGGCATCGTCGGCGCCTCCGTCGGCGCCGCGCTGACCGGGATGCGACCGGTCGTCGAGATCATGTACGTCGACTTCGTCACGCTCTGCATGGACGCGGTCGTGAACCAGGCGGCCCAGATCCGCTACATGTCCGGCGGGCAGGTGAGCGTCCCCATGACGCTGCGCACGCAGGGCGGCGCGGGGCGCTCCTCGGCGGCGCAGCACGCGAAGAGCCTCGAGGCGTGGTTCGTGCACGTCCCCGGGCTCAAGGTCGTGATGCCCTCGACGCCCGCGGACGCGAAGGGGCTGCTGGCCGCCTCGATCCGCGACGAGAACCCGGTGATCTTCCTCGAGAACAAGCTGCAGACCCTGAGCACGCGCAGGGAGCACGTGCCCGAGGGCGAGCACGTCGTCCCGCTCGGCGTCGCCGACGTCAAGCGCGAGGGCGCCGATCTGACCGTCGTCGCCACCGGACGCATGGTCGAGTGCGCGCTCGAGGCAGCCGAGCTGCTCGCGGCCGACCGGATCGACGTCGAGGTCGTCGACCCGCGCACCCTCGTCCCGCTCGACGAGGAGGCGATCCTCCGCTCGGTGCGCAAGACGAGCCGGGCGCTCGTCGTGCACGAGGCGTACGAGCGCGGCGGCGCCGGCGCCGAGCTCGCCGCGGTGATCAACGAGCAGGCGTTCGACTGGCTCGACGCGCCCGTGATGCGCCTCGGCGGCGCGAACGTGCCGATCCCGTTGCGCCCCGCCTCGAGCGGCTCGTGATCCCGGACGCCGAGCGGATCGCCGCAGCCGCCCGGTCGCTGCTCGGCCGCGCGTAGCGGCCCGACGCCGGCTCGCGCGGCACGCGGCGACGCGACGGTCCAGACTGCCGCCGTACAGACGAAGGGGGACGCATGGGAGCCGCACCCGCGGGGAGCACGCTGAAGGCGCCGGCCCGCGAGGCCGAGGGCGCCGACCACGAGGTCGCCGCGCGGGTGAGCGAGATGCTCTCGACGATCGAGCGCGAGGGCATGGACGCCGTGCGCCGCTACTCCCGCGAGCTCGACGGCTGGGACCCGCCGGAGCTGCTCCTCTCCGACGCGGAGGTGGCGGCGGCGCGCTCGCGGATCGACGACGGCTTCGTCCGCGCGTTCGCCGACAGCGTCGACGCGGTGCGCCGCTTCGCCGAGTTCCAGCGGGCGACGCTCGTGGACGCCGAGATCGAGCTGCGCCCCGGCGTCGTGGTCGGCCAGCGGCAGGTGCCGATCGAGCGCGTCGGCTCCTACCTGCCCGGCGGGCGCTACCCGCTGATCTCCTCGCCGCTGATGACCGTGCTCGTCCCGCGCGTCGCGGGCGTCTCGTCGATCGTCACCTGCACCCCGCCGCTCCCCGGCGGCGGCGTCGCCGACGCGATGGTCTACGCGGCCGACGAGTGCGGCGCGGACGCGATCCACGTGCTCGGCGGCGTCCCGGCGCTCGCCGCGATGGCGTTCGGGATCGGCGGGATCGAGCCGGTCGACGTCGTCTGCGGGGCGGGGAACCAGTACGTCGCCGAGGCGAAGCGCCAGCTCTACGGCCGCGTCGGGATCGACCTGCTCGCCGGCCCGTCCGAGGTCTGCGTGATCTGCGACGGCTCGGCCGACGCGGAGCTGGTCGCCGCCGACCTGCTCGCCCAGATCGAGCACGGGCCGACCTCGCCGGCGACGCTGATCTCGACGGACGAGGCGAAGGCCCGCGAGGTCCTCGTCGAGATCGAGCGGCAGATCCCGCTGCTCGTCAACCGCGACGTGGTCGCGGTCGCCTGGCGCGACCACGGCGCCGCCTACCTCGCGCGCGATCGCGACGAGGCCGTCGCGATCTCCGACCGCGTCGGCGCCGAGCACCTCGAGGTGCACACGACCGACGACGCCTGGTACCACGACCGGCTGCGCAACTACGGCTCGCTCTTCCTCGGCCAGCGCGCCACGGTCGCCTACTCCGACAAGGGCTGCACGGGGACGAACCACACGCTGCCGACGCGCCGCGCCTCCCGCTACACGGGCGGGCTCTCGGTCGCGAAGTTCCTGAAGACGCTGACCTACCAGCGGCTCGACTCCGACGACGCGACGCGCGCCATCGCGCCGGCCGTGATCGCCTTCGACGAGCTGGACGCGCTCCAGGCGCACCAGCGCACGGCCAGCCTGCGCCTCGACCGGCTGGGCTGAGGCGATGCACCGGCGGCTGACGGTCGACGCGGGCGGGACGTTCACGGACGTCGTCCTCTCCGACGGCGAGGGGCGGCTGCTCGTCGGCAAGGCGCCGACCACCCGCGACCACGTCTTCCAGGGGCTCGACGAGGCCGTCGGCGTGATCGCGGACGAGCTCGGGATCGGTCGACGGGAGCTCTACGGCTCGACCGACCTCGTCATCTACGCGACGACGCGGGCGACGAATGCGATCCTCGAGGGCGCGACGGCGCGGACGGCCCTGCTCGTCACGAGGGGCTTCCGCGACATGCTCGTCCTGCGGGGCGGAGGCAAGCTGCGGCCGTTCGACTTCGACGAGCCGTTCCCCGAGCCGTACGTGCCGCGCCGGCTGACCTTCGAGGTGACCGAGCGCGTCGACGCCGAGGGCGGGGTCGTCGTCCCGCTCGACGAGGACGCCCTGGCGGCGACGCTCGACCGGCTGGCGGGCCTCGAGGTCGAGGCGGTCGCCGTCTGCCTGCTCTGGTCGATCGCGAACGGCGACCACGAGCGCCGGGTCGGGGAGCTCGTCCGCGAGCGGCTCCCGGGCGTGCCGGTGACGCTCTCGCACGAGCTGAACCCGATCATCCGCGAGTACCCGCGCGCCTCCGGCGCCGCGATCGACGCGTCGCTGAAGCCGCTGATGCAGCGCCACCTGGCGGAGCTGGCCGACGACCTGCGCGGCGCGGGCTTCGCCGGCGAGCTCACCGTCGCGACGTCGCTCGGCGGCGTCATGCACGTCCAGGACGTCCACGAGCGGCCGATCTACCTCGTCCGCTCGGGCCCGTCGATGGCCCCCGTCGCGGGGAGGGCGTTCGCGGGCGGCGCGGCCGTCGACATCCTCGTCGCGGACACCGGCGGGACGAGCTTCGACGTGAGCGTCCTGCGCGGCGGCGAGGTGACGTTCACGCGGGACACCTGGCTCGGCCCGCAGTTCACCGGCCACGCGACCGGGATGGCGTCGGTGGACATCCGCTCGATCGGCGCCGGCGGCGGCTCGATCGCCTGGCAGGACGCGGGCGGCCTGCTCCGCGTCGGCCCGCACAGCGCGGGCGCCGTGCCGGGGCCGGCCTGCTACGGCCGCGGCGGCGACCGGCCGACCGTGACCGACGCGGCGGCCGTCCTCGGCTACCTCGACCCCGACCGCTTCCTCGGCGGGCGCATGCGCTCGACGTCGACGCCGCACGGCGCGTCGTCGGCGCGCTCGCGTGCGACCTCGGCGCGAGCGCCGAGGAGACGGCCGCCGCCATCCTCGCGATCGTCGACCAGAGCATGGTCTCGGCGATCCAGGACGTCACGATCGCGCAGGGATCGACCCGCGCGACGCGTCATCGTCGCCGGCGGCGGCGCGGCCGGGCTGAACATCGTCGAGATCGCGCGCAGCCTCGGCTGCCGCGCGCTGCGCTACCCCGCGCAGCCGGCGCGCTCTCCGCCTGCGGCGCGCAGTTCTCCGACGTCGTCGCCGAGTTCTCCGCCGGGATGTTCACGACGACGGACGCGTTCGACCGCGACCTGGTCGCGGCGACGCTCGCGCGGCTCGACGGGCAGCTCGCGGAGGTCGAGGCGGCGCTCGCGACGCGCGGGATCGAGCGCTTCGAGCGCCGCTACGTGGCCGAGGGCCGCTACGCGTACCAGTCGTGGCAGATCGACGTGCCGCTCGACCGGGCGGGGATCCTCCGCCCGGACGGCGCCGAGCAGCTCGCCCGCGCCTTCGACCGCGAGCACGAGCGCGTGTTCGCCGTCGCGGAGCCCGGCCAGGTCGTCGAGCTGACGCAGTGCCGCGCACGGGTCGTCGCCCACCTCGCCCGCCCGACGCTGGCCTGGGGCGAGCGCGAGGAGGCGACCGGCCCGCCCGCGACGCAGCGCGCCTACTTCCGCGGCCTCGGGCACGTCGACGCGCCGGTCCGGCCGGGCAGCTCGATCGGCGCCGACGAGGTCGTCGTCGGGCCAGCGCTGATCGTCGAGCCGACGACGACGCTCGTCCTCTACCCGGGCTCGTCCGCGCGAGCCGGCGCCCACGGGGCCTACGAGGTCGAGATCGAGCTGGAGGTGTCGTCGTGAGCGAGCGGCTCGACCTGGTCACGCTCGCGGTGATCGCGAATCGCCTGGAGACGATCGTCCGCGAGATGACGAACACGCTCTTCCGGACGGGCCGCAGCGCCGTGCTGAACACCGCGCGCGACTTCTCCTGCTCGATCGTCACGGCGGACGACCAGCTGCTCGCGGCGGCCGAGGGGCTGCCCGTGCACGTGTTCGGCTCGCAGCTGCAGACCGCCGCGATGTCCGAGCTGCACGACGACATCCGCCCCGGCGACGCGTTCCTCGACAACGACGCGTACCGGGGCAACACGCACCACGCCGACCACACGATCCTCGTGCCGGTGTTCGCGGGGGACGAGCACCTCTTCACCGCCGTCGCGAAGGCGCACCAGGCCGACACGGGCAACTCGGCGCCGACGACGTACATGCCGTTCGCCCGCGACGTCTACGAGGAGGGGTCGCTCTCGTTCCCGTGCGTCCGGGTGCAGCGCGACGGCGCGGACGTCGAGGACGTGATCCGATGTGCCAGCTGCGGATCCGGGTGCCGGACCAGTGGTACGGCGACTACCTCGCCATGCTCGCCTCCGCCCGGATCGGCGAGCGCCGGCTCGGCGCCCTCGTCGCCCGCTACGGCGTCGGGACGATCCGCGCGTTCGTCGCGCAGTGGCTCGACTACTCGGAGCAGATGGCCGCGGCCGCGATCGCGTGCCTGCCGGCCGGGCGCTTCACCGCGGTCGGCTGGTTCGATCCGATCCCCGCCGCGCCGGACGGGCTCGAGCTGCGGGTCGAGGCGGCCGTCGACCCGGGAGCCGGCCGGATCGTCGTCGACCTGCGCGACAACCCGGACTGCATCCCCGCCGGCGTGAACCTCTCGCAGGCGACCGCGACGAACAGCGCGATCGCGGGCGTGCTGGCCGCGCTCGGGCCGGACGTCCCCGTCAACTCCGGCTCCTTCCGCCGGATCGAGGTCCTGCTGCGCGAGAACTGCGTCGTCGGCATCCCGCGCCACCCGACCTCCTGCTCGGTCGCGACGACGCTGATCGCCGACCGGCTCGTCAACGTGACGCAGGCGGCGTTCGCCGGGATCGGCGACGGCTGGGGGCACGCGCACGGCGGCCACGCGATGGGGCCGGGCTTCGCCGTCGTCTCCGGGGACGACCCGCGGCGGGGCGGCCGGCCGTTCATCAACCAGCTGCACATCGGCTCGAACGGCGGCCCGGCCGGGCCGCGCCGCGACGGCTGGGTGACGTGGGCGCTGCCGGTCTGCGCGGGCCTGCTCTACCGCGACTCGGTCGAGATCGACGAGCACAAGTACCCGATCCGCTTCGAGTCCGTCGGGCTCGTCGCCGACTCGGGGGGCGCCGGCCGCCACCGGGGCGCGCCGACCGCGGAGGTCGTCTTCGGCCCGCGCTTCGCGCCCGTCTCGGTGATCTACCCGTTGGACGGCTCGGTCAACCCGGCGCGGGGCGTCGTCGGCGGGCTCGACGGCAACCGCGCGCACGTCCGCAAGCGGCTGGCCGACGGGAGCGAGGTCGGGCTCCCGCCGATCAGCCGGGAGATCCTCGAGGTCGGCGAGCTGATCGTCGGGCGCGACTGCGGCGGGGGCGGCTACGGCCCGCCGGCCGAGCGCGACCCGGAGCGCGTCCTGCAGGACGTGCTCGAGGGCTACGTGACCGTCGAGGCGGCGCGCGAGACGTACCGCGTCGCCTTCACCGGGACGCCGGACGAGCCGGGCTTCGCGGTCGACGCCGCGGCCACCCGGGCGCTCCGGGCGGCCGCGGCGGGCTGACCGCGGCTACTTCGCGAGCCAGCCGCCGTCGACGAGGTACGAGGCGCCGACGACGTACTCCGCGAGGTCGGAGGCGAGGAAGCAGACCGCGCTCGCGATCTCCTGCACCTCGCCGAAGCGGCCGGCCGGGGTCAGCGAGTTCATCCATTCCTCGTAGCCCGGCTGGTCGCGCATCGGCTGGTTCATCGCCGTCTTGATGTTCCCAGGGGCGACCGCGTTGACGCGGATCCCCTGCCCGATCAGCTCGAGCGCGAGCGACTTCATCATCAGCTCGGCCGCGCCCTTCGTCGCGCAGTAGGCCGCCGCGCTGGGGAACGCGCGGATGCCCGCGATCGAGGTGAGGAAGATCACCGACGAGCCCTTGCCGAGGTGCGGCAGGGCGGCCTGGGTGAGCGCGAAGGGCGCGCGCACGTTGATCAGCCACTGCCGGTCGAGCGAGTCGAGCGTCGCCTCGGCGAACGGCGTCGGCTCGAAGATCCCGGCCGAGTGGACGAGGACGTCGATGCGCCCGAACCGCTCGACGGTCGCGGCGACGATCGTCCCCGGCGCCGCGTCCTCGGTCAGCTCGGCGACGACCGACTCGCAGCGGACGCCGGTCGCGCGCACCTGCGCGACGCCGTCGGCCAGCCGGGCCTCGTCGCGGCCCTGCAGGACGACGTCGGCGCCGGCGCGGCCGAGCTCGACGCCGCAGCCGAGCCCGATCCCGGAGCTGCCGCCCGTGACGAGGGCGACCTTGCCGGACAGGTCGATCTGGATGGCCATCAGGCCCCTCCTCGCTCGGCCCGGAGCGCCTCGCGCCGGGCGGTGGTGGCCGCCTCGTCGACCGCCAACGAGTCGTCGAGCGCGTCCCCGGTGAAGACGACGCCGTAGACGTCGCGCGCCCGCTCGACCGTGACGAAGCGCGCCAGGACGTCCGCGCGGACGCGCTCGGCCTCGCGCTCGAGCGCGTCGCCGTAGCCGCCCCCGCCGGAGAGCAGGTGCCCGAGCCGCTCGCCGGCCTGCAGGTCGACCTGCGCGATCGGGTGGAGCGGCTCCTGCGAGCCGTCGACCGTCACGCGATACGGGATCGAGGCGGCCGCGTCCCCGCCGCCCTGCGTCCCCCTCGGCGGGAAGTGGTGGTTGTCGGTCACGTACGCCGCGGTCATCACGTCGAACCGCGGCCCGTACTCGACGACCGTCCCGGGCGCGCCGCGGCGCTTGCCCGCGCCCTCCGAGTCGGGACGGATCCGCATCTCGTGGACGAGGATCGGGTACTTCTGCTCGTCGATCTCGACCGAGTCGCGGAACATCAGCCCGTTCGTGACCGAGTTGCCGTAGGTGATCCACCCGTCGATCTCCGGGCCGGCCGGGCCGCCCTGGGAGCCGAGGAACTTCTGGTTCACGTACGGCTCGCCCTCCTTGCGGCGGTCGCGGCCGGAGACCACCGAGAAGCCCGCGCCGATGCCGCAGGCGCCCTCGGCCAGCCCGTAGCCGGGCCACGCGTCCGCGATCGCGCGCTGCGTCGTGACGACGAGCCGCTCGCCGACGTTCGTCGTCGCGACCGACGTCGAGTGCGGGAAGCGCGGGACGCCGACGACGCAGTTCTCGCGCAGCTTCACGTTGACGCGGCGGAACGTCCCGGCGTTGTGCGGGATGTCCGGGTCGATCGAGTTGAAGAGCCCGGTCATGACGTTGTTCATCGCGCACGCGCGCGACTCGTTCACGCCGGCCGGCAGGCAGTCGATGTTGTCCTCGAGGTCGAGCTCGACCATCCCCGCCGCGGGGTCGACGGTGATCTTCACGTTGATCGGGATCCCGTCCGGAACGGGGCCGAACGGGTCGTGCCGCCCGGAGCCGACGATCGTGCCGGCGGGCATCTGCGAGATCACGTGCGCGATCCGCCGCTCGGAGTAGTCGAACCACTCCTCGACGAAGCGCTCCATCGTCTCGAGGCCGTACTTCCCCGCGAGCTCCTTCAGGCGAGCCTCGCCGATCCGCGCCGCGCCGACCATCGCGAGGAAGTCGCCGTACCACTGGTCGGGCACCCGGATGCGGCGCCGGCACATCCGGATGATGTCCGCGACCTCCCGGTAGTCCCGGTGCACGCGGACGGCCGGGAAGATCAGCCCG
>JAWKJY010000007.1:0-224661 GCA_041393535.1 Thermoleophilia bacterium | reverse complement strand
TCGGAGAGGTCGTCGCACGAGCCTGACGTTGCGTCGGCCCCGACTGCGGGCCGTTGTGCCTCCAGACGGATCCATCCGGCCATCCGGGGAGCTCCGGCAGGCCCGGGCGGCCATGCGGCGCGCGGGAGTCCCTGCGGTACGCCCACGATCGGCACGGCGCGGAACTGGTGGAGCCTGGGCCGCGAGCATGCGCGGAGGGTTCTCCGGCCGGGCCCGTCGCTCTCGTAGCGGCGGCGCCAGTGCGGGCACGGCAGCCCCGAGCAGCGACGTAAAGGCACGTGCAGCGACCTGCAGTGGTCGGCTCACGCCGGGAGCAGCGGGCCGGAACCGTCAGGGGCGCCTCGCGAGCGCGCTGGGCGGGTGCGCAACGGGTCGCAGGCCGCGAGCTTGCCATCCGTACGCGCACCCGCGCGCAGTCGCACCCCGCAGTCGCATCCGGTACGCGCCCGGTCGATTCGAAGCCGTAGCCGCGGGGCGATGGACTGCCGACTCGCCGATGTCTCGATGCCGGGGGCGAGATTCGAACTCGCACGGGCCGAGGCCCAGCAGGATTTTAAGTCCCCCGCGTCTCCCAGTTCCGCCACCCCGGCGCGCTCGCATTATCGAGCCGGCACGGGGCACGTGCTCCTCCAGGGGCGGGCGGGCGCGGTGGCGCGGTGTGCGGCCAGCTGGTCCGCGCTCAGGGCCACGGCCGTCGCAGCCCGTGGCGCGATCGTCGCGTCGAGCGCGGCCGGCGCAGCGCGCGTCCGGACGAGACGTCGTCCGAAGCGCCTCGCCAGGGAGGCGGGATAGGGCACTCCGCGACGTCGGGCACTCGTGGCCGGATGGCCAGCGGAGGCTCGAGTTCGGCGCGTAGCACTCGCGCCGTGGCTCGCCGAGACCAGGCCGTCGGAGAGCTCCCGCGGCGGCCGCCGGACGTCGAGCGCGCCATGCACCGGCCTCGGGCGCGGGTGTATGCGCAGCGGCAGGATCGAGGTGGCGCCGTACCGCTCGGGCTACTGGCCCGGGCCCATGTTGCGCAGGTCGATGCGCTCGATGCCCTTGCCGCGGAAGGCGTCCCGGAAGGCGGTGAAGGCCTTCTCGTCGAAGCTCGAGCAGTACGCCAGGCGGCCGGACGAGTTGGTGTAGACCTCGTCGGCAGCGTCCTCCTCGTTCGCGACGCCGCTCGGCGCTGCCCAGGCCGTCAACGCGATCCGGTCGCCGAGCGCGGGGAGCGGAGCCGCGATCAGCGCGTTCGGGCTCTTCTCGTACCAGGTGGCGATCTGCTGCACGGTCTCGGCGGGCACCTGGTCGCCCCACTGGATGGCGACGCCGCCGTGCTCGAGGTTGTGGACCTTCCGCACCTCCTCGAGCGGCTCCGAGTAGAAGCCGAACTGGAGCGCCACGGGGTAGTGCGGGCCCTGGCTCGCGGGGAAGGTGTTGTACTCGAACCCGTCCGGCAGGGTCTCGTAGTGCACCTGGCCGTCGAGCGGCGCCTGGGACGGCGCGGGGGCGAACAGCTGGCAGCCGGCCGCGGACATCGACGAGGCGAGGCTCGTGCCGCCGCCGAGCGTGAGGGCGAGGACGATCACCACGACGACGATCACCGCAGCGGCGCCGCCGCCCGTGAGCAGGAGGCGCGTCCGCCGCGGATCCCTGGGCGCACGGGCAGCGGGCTTCGCGGCAGCGGGCGCGGCGGGCTTCGGCGGCTTCGGCCGCCCGCCGGGGCTCGGCGGAGGCGAGGGCGTGCGGCTCTTCTTCTTCGCCATGCGCCCGTGAGGGTAGCAGCGCCCGCCGGGGGTCAGCGAGCGAGGAACGAGCGCACGGCGTCGAGCTCGCCGACGATCGGACAGGGCGGCAGGGCCTCGAGGAACACGCGGCCGTACGCGCGTCCCCGGAGGCGGCCGTCGAGGATCGCGACGACGCCCCGGTCGGCGTGCGAGCGGATCAGCCGCCCGAAGCCCTGGCGGAGCGCGAGCACCGCCGCCGGGAGCTGGTAGTCGCGGAACGGGTCGCCGCCCTCGGCGCTGATGCGCTCGCAGCGCGCCTGGACGAGCGGGTCGTCGGGGACGGCGAACGGGAGCTTGTCGATCACCACGAGCGAGAGCGAGTCGCCGGCGACGTCGACGCCCTGCCAGAAGGTCTGCGTCGCGACCAGCACCGAGTCGACGTCCTCGCGGAAGCGCTCGAGCAGGCGCTCCCGCGGCGCCTGCCCCTGGCGCAGGACGGGCCACGGCACCTCGTCGGCGAGGCGATCGGCGAGCGCGTCGAGCGCGCGGTACGAGGTCGTGAGCACGAGCGCGCGCCCCTGCGACGCGTAGACGAGCGCGACCACCTCCTCCGCCAGCCGCTCGGCGTAGAGCGGCGCACGCGGCTCGGGCATGCGGTGCGGGACGTAGAGCAGCGCCTGCTCGGCCCAGTCGTACGGCGACGGCAGCACGAGCTCCCGTGCCTCGTCGAGGCCCAGCCGCGCGCGGGCGAAGCGCGGATCGAGGGTCGCGGAGACGAGGACGCCGGTGATGCCGCTCTCCCACAGCGCGTCCCGGAGGATGCCCGAGACGTCGAGCGGCGCCCACTGGACGGTGCCCGGCTCCGCCCAGGCGACGCGCTCGGCGTCGTCCCAGGCGAGCGTTGCGTCGACGTCGTCGACCGTCCGGTCGATCCGACGGGCGAGCGCATCCAGGTCGTCTCCCCCGCCCGACAGCGCGCGGGCGAGCGCGTCGAGCGAGCTCGCGAGCGCGAGCCCGAGCTGGACGACGGGCGCGAGGTCGCCCTCCCGCAGGCGCCGCCGTCCCGAGCCGGGATCGAGTGCGTCGAGCAGCCGCTCCCCGTCCCGGTCGACGGCGTCGATCAGGCGAGCCGGCGGCGTCCGACCGAGCTCCGCGTGGACGCGCTCGACGTCGCGGAGGAGCCGGCGGAGGCCGGCGAGCGTGAGCCGTCCGCCGAGCCACGCAGCCGCGGCCTCCTCGAGCCGGTGGGCCTCGTCGAAGACGACCGCGTCGTGCTCCGGGAGGACGAGCGGCTCGGAGCCTCCCCTGCGCAGTCGCAGCCCGAGATCCGCCAGGTACAGCGCGTGGTTCGCGATCACGAGCTCGGCATCCGCCGCGCGGGCCCTCGCCTCCTCGGCGAAGCACGTGCCGACGAACGCGCACCGGCGGCCCAGGCACCGATCGGTGCCGACGGCCAGCTCCGACCAGAGGCTCGGGGACGGCTCGACCTCGAGCTCGGCCCGGTCGCCGGTCGTCGTGGTCTCGAGCCACGGGCGCAGCTGCTCGAGCTGGATCGCGTCGGCCTCGGTGCGCAGCAGCGAGCCCGCCGCGCCGGCCAGCAGCTCGAAGCCGTGGAGGCTCCGCCGGCAGACGTAGTTCTCGCGGCCCTTGAGGACGACGCAGTCCACCGAGCGGCCGAGCGCCGCAGCTGCCGCCGGCACGTCCTTCGCCAGCAGCTGCTCCTGCAGGGCCTTGGTCGCGGTCGCCACCACCACGGTTCGTCCGGACTCGAGCGCCGGCAGCAGGTACGCGAGGCTCTTGCCGGTGCCGGTTCCCGCCTCCGCGACGAGGTGGCGCCCGGTCGCGAGCGCCTCCGCCACGGCGTCGGCGAGGTCGAGCTGCTGCGGGCGCGACTCGAACGACGCGAGCGCGCCGGCGAGCCGTCCCGCTGGACCGAAGAGGTGCTCCATCACTCGAGCAGAGGCTAGTCGGTGGGTCGTCCGGCGGTCCCGCAGCCGCGCCTGTTGCCATCCGCACGCGTACCATGCGGCGATGATCGCCCGCACGCTCGCGACGTTCGTGCCGAGGCTGGGAGCCCTGGTGCTCCTGTTCGGGTTCGGCCTCGGCGTCGCCACGTTCGCCCGCACGGCGTACGCGGTCGGGACAAGCGGGTACTCGAGCTGGCTGTGGATGGGCCTGTTCCTGCTGCCGACCGCAGCGGTCGGCGTCGCCTCGGCCGTCCTCGTGATGCGCCGCCAGCCGCTCGGGCTGACGCTCGCGCGGCCGTTCGCCGCGATGGCGGTGATGAGCGCGATCGTCGCCTTCGTCGGCGGCGCTCCGGTCGGCGGCTTCCTCGAGGACTACGAGGCAGCCCGGCTCGCGGACGGGCTGAAGGTGCCGCCGTACGAGGCCGAGCAGGGAATGACACCCGCGGAGTACGCCGACAGCCTCGCCGGCGATCTCAAGGTCCAGTCGCTCTACTACCTCGCCGCCGTGGCCGCCTACGTCGTCCTGATCCGCTGGGGGCGGGTGCCGCCCCGCGCCGCACGCCAGAAGGCGAGCGCCCGCGCCTGACCATCGGGTGGGCCGGCCCGCGTCGCCCGTCGGCACGCGCGACGGCCGGATGCGGCATCGCGGCTCCGCACCCCCGCGCCGTGTCACGATCCGGTCCGGCGCCGCCGCCAGGCCCGCACGCACGTCCCGGGACGTCCGGCGCCCCGCAGTCCATACCTCGGCGATCCGTGCGGGCCGATCAAGGCTCGGGCTCGTCCGCCTCGCCTGCGTCCGCCCCGGGGTCGTCTCGAGCCGTGCGCCGGGGATCGGGATGCACCCCGATATCCTTGATGCCGGGCGAGGTCGGCGAGCGCGTGCCGGCAGGTCGGGAACACCCCCGCGCTCCCGACCGTTGACCCCGACGAATGGCAATCGCAACCCGCCGTGCCGGGAGGAGTGACGAGAGTGAGCAACGACGTCCGCGAGGTGATCGTGATCGGCGGAGGCCCGGCCGGGTACACGGCTGCCCTCTACTGCGCCCGCGCGAACATGGAGCCCCTCGTCATCGAGGGCTTCCAGTGGGGCGGCCAGCTGATGATCACGAGCGACGTCGAGAACTACCCCGGGTACCCCGATGGCGTGATGGGGCCGGAGATGATGGGCGACTTCCGCCGTCAGGCCGAGCGCTTCGGCACCGAGTTCATCACCGACGACGTCACGCGCGTCGACTTCTCCTCCTCGCCGTTCCGCGTGTGGATCGGCGAGACCGAGTACCGCAGCCACGCCGTGATCGTCGCGACCGGCGCGACCGCGAGGCAGCTCGGGCTCCAGAGCGAGCAGCAGCTCCAGGGCCGCGGCGTCTCCTACTGCGCCGTCTGCGACGCCGCGTTCTTCCGGGACCGCAGCGTGATCGTGGTCGGCGGCGGCGACTCCGCGCTCGAGGAGGCGAGCTTCCTCGCGAGGTTCGCGTCGAAGGTGACGCTCGTCCACCGCCGCGACCAGTTCCGCGCGTCGCAGATCATGGTCGACCGCGCGCGGGCGAACGAGAAGATCGAGTTCGTCCTCGACTCGGTCGTGCACGAGGTCGTCGGGACCGATCTGGGCAAGGTCACCGGCGCCATCGTCGAGAACGTGAACACGGGCGAGCGCACGGAGATCCCGACCGACGGGCTCTTCGTCGCGATCGGGCACGATCCGACGACCGCGCTGTTCAAGGGCATCCTCGAGATGGACGAGGAGGGCTACCTGATCACCCGCGGCAAGTCGACGGAGACGAACATCCCCGGCGTGTTCGCCGCCGGCGACGTGCAGGACAGGACGTACCGGCAGGCGATCACGGCCGCCGGGTCGGGCTGCGCGGCCGCGCTCGACGCGGAGCGATACCTCGCAGCGCTCGAGCAGGCCGAGGCCGCGACCGCGTAGCCCGCTCGCGCGTCGACGGCACCGGTCGACGAGCTGCTCGCCCCTCGCCTGCACCGCGTTCCGTCTCGGGCCGCTCGGCGTGAGCCCGCGCGGCCGGCGGCCCGGTTCGAGCACCCACGAGCGCCGGGGTCGCCGGGGTCCGGAGCGACGCGAGAGCGGCGGCCCCGCCCCAGCCCCACGCGCGCGGGTCGAGTCGAGCGCAGCGCGCAGGCGCCCGGCGAGCCGGGAAGGCACCACCGAGGGCGCGGGATCGCTCGCGCGCTCACGCGCGCCCTCCCGCACCACCCGGGCGTCGCTCGAGGGCGTCGTCGAGCGCGGCGGCCAGGCGGTGCTCGATCCACGTCTGGAGCTCGTCGATGGCGGCGACCGCTCGGGCGAGCCGATCGACCTCCCGGGAGGCGAGCTCGAGCCCGTCGCCGTGGGCGAGCACGCCCGACTCCTCGAGCGCGAGCACGGTGCCATGAGGAAGGGCGACGACGGCAGCCCGCTCGATCGCCGCCTCCGCCGCCTGGGCGCGTGCCCGCTCGAGCCGCGCGGACACGACGAGCCGCCGCGCGGCGAGGGCGTCGGCGTAGACGGCGAGGTCGACGGCGCGCATGCAGCGAGGCTACGGCTCCGCGACGCACGCGTGTGTCACGGGACCGTGCCGGAAGTGCGACGATCCCTCCCCAGACCGCCGCGGCCCGGGACACGCCGAGCCACGGACGGCCCACACGCCTGGACGGCCACGGCGCCCGCCGGAGCGCACCGCGAGCCAGACGGATCCGGGCCGCACGGCCGGGAGCGACCGCACCGCCGCCCGGGAGCCGGGGCGCCACGCAGAGCCACCACGGCACCGCACCCCCGGTCAGGGCGCCCGGCCCGGCGGGGACGCCCACGCACCGAGCTGGGCCGCGCGCCACGCAGGCCGGCCGAGCCGCGCCACGAGGCGCCAGGCCGCAAGCCAGGGTGCCGCGCGCGCGACGCCCCGCTCAGGCCGGCCCGGCGTCCGCCGGCGCGATCCGGGCGGCCGGGCAGAGCTCGACGAGCGGGCACTCGCCGCACCGAGGCGCCCGCGCGTCGCAGACCCGACGGCCGTGCCAGATGAAGAGGTGCGGGAGCCGCGCCCAGTCGGCCCGCGGCACGACGCGCTGCAGGTCCCGCTCGATCCGGACGGGATCGTCCGCCCGCGTCAGGCCGAGCCGCTGGGAGAGCCGCCGCACGTGCGTGTCGACGACGATCCCCTGGGTCGCGCCGCGCTCGGCCGCGACGACGTTCGCCGTCTTCCGACCCACGCCCGGCAGGCGCACGAGCTCGTCGATCGCCAGCGGGACATCGCCGCCGAAGTCCTCCAGCAGCATCGCCATCGCGCCGCGGACGTTCCGCGCCTTCTGGCGAAACGTGCCAGTCGGGCGGACGTCGCGCTCGAGCTCCTCGAGCGGCACCGCGAGGTAGTCCTCCGGTCGACGGTACTTCTGGAACAGCCCCGCGGTGACGCGGTTCACGGTGACGTCGGTCGTCTGCGCCGACAGCATCACGGAGATCAGGAGCTCGAGGTCGCCGCGGAAGCGCAGGGCGATCGTCGCGTCGGGGTGCAGCGCGGCAAGCCGCTCGAGGATCGGGCCGATCCGCGCCCTGCGGGGCCCCACGCGGCGACGGGCCTCGCCGACGTAGCTGCGCGCCGCCACCTAGCGGCCGAGCTCCGCGCCGACCGGCGGCGCATCCCAGGGATCGTGCTCGAGCAGGCGCGGGCCGGCGCAGACGAGGTCGAGCACCGGGCACTCCGCGCAGGCGCGCTCGCTCGGCGTCGGCCGGAAGACGCCCTGCTCGATCGTCTCGACCGTCTCGGCGAGCGTCGCCTCGAGCAGCGGCACGTCGGCCTGGCGGAACGTTCGCTCCACCAGCTCGTCCGGTCGCTCGAGGAACACGTAGACGGTCTCGACCTCGGCCGCCCCGTCGCGCAGGGCGGCGAGCGCGTAGACGAGGCGCTGGAGCTCGTAGTCGCGTGCCACGACCTCGGCGGGCGACTCGCCGTCGAGCCGGTTCGTCTTGTAGTCGACGACGAGGGCCCGGTCGCCGTCGCGGCGGTAGAGGTCGAAGCGCCCGTGCAGGAGGACCGGCCCCGCCTCGAACGTGAACGTCAGCTCGGGCCGGCCTCCCTCGAGCGCGGCGAGCCGGGCGCCGATCGCGGAGCCGTCCCACGCGGCCAGCATCTCCGCGACGCGGTCCCGGTCGTCGGCGGTCGCAGCCGGGTACCGCTTGGCCAGCCACGCCAGCGCCTCCTCCCCGCGCGCGCCCGTCTCGAGCAGGACGTGCACGGCGTCGCCGAGCTCGGTCGCGACGAGGCCGTCGTGCTCCCCGGCCGCCGGCGAGGGGGCCGGGCGGGCGGGGAGGCCGGCGATCCGCTCGGCCCAGAAGCGATACGAGCAGCGCTGGTAGAGGGCGAGCGCGCTGAAGGAGAGCCGGCGCAGGCGCGGCGGCGCAGGCGCGGGCGGTGGGACGAGCCCCGGCAGCTCCGGCGCGAGCGCCGGCTCGCCCGGCTCGGGCACGGCGAACAGCTCCAGCTGCTCCTCCGCCGCGCCGGGCGCCGCCGCCGGCGCGGTCGCCTGCGGCGCGGCCGGCTCCGCCGCCGCCCACCGGTCGACGCGCAGCGTGACCGACGCCCCGCCCGCGTCGAGCTGCGTCGGGCCGTCCGCCTCGACCAGCGTCGCGCCGAGCGTCCCGAGCATCCAGCCGATCGGCGTCTGCGCCGCGTCGGCCCGTTCGGGGTCGAGCGCCCCCGAGAGGATCAGGCGATCGATCGCCCGCGTCATCGCGACGTAGTAGAGGCGCCGCGCCTCCTCGGCCGCCGCCTCGCGCTCGGCCTCGCGCACCTCGCGGAAGCCGGGCGCGTCGATCCGCCGGCCCGTCGCCGGATCGGCGAGCTTGAACCCGAACCGCCCGTCGGGCAGGCAGAGGATCTCCTCCGGCGCCGCACGCCCGCCGGCGCGCCCGCAGTCGGCGACGACGACGACCTTGAACTCGAGCCCCTTCGCCGCGTGGATCGTCAGCAGGCGGACGGCGTCGGCGCCCTCCTCCTCCGCGACCGCCTCGCCCTCCCGCGCGCCCGCGTCGTCGAGGTCGCGGACGAACCGGACGAAGCCCTCGATGTCGGGGCCGCGCAGCTCCTCGAAGGAGCGGGCGAGCCGCGCGAGCTTGCGCATGTTCGCGTAGCGGCGCCGCCCGTCCCAGCGGGCCAGCACGGCGAGGTCGTAGTCGTGCTCGGCGACGATCAGCTCGCACAGCTGCTCGAGGCCGACGACCGACGAGGCGCGGACGAGCCGCTCGTAGCGCTGGCGGAAGGCCTCGAACAGGCGCCGGTCGCGCGGCGAGAGGCCCTCCGGCGGCTCGCGCTCGAGCCCGGAGAAGAGCGGCCGGCGGCTCGCCGCCCGGCGCAGGAGGACGAGGGCGTCGTTCGAGACGCCGACGAACGGCGAGGCCAGCACCGCGAGCAGGGCCTCGTCGTCGTAGCGGTTGCGCAGGAGCCGCAGGTACATGAGCAGGTCGACGACCTGCTGCTGGCCGTAGTAGCCGCGTCCGGTCGCGCGGTGCGTCGGCAGGCCCTGCTCGCGCAGCGCGGCCTCGTACGTCTCCGCGCTCGTCCCGGCCGCGAACAGGACGACGATCTCGCCCGGCGCGCAGGCGCCCTGGTCGACGAGCTCGCGCAGCCGGCGGGCCACGTGCCTCGCCTCGCCCTCGCGCCAGCTGCCGTTGCCCCGGTAGCTCGCCTTGTCGCTCACGAGCAGCTCGACCGCCGGCTCGAACAGCGGATCGCTGAACCGACCGGCCGCGTCGAGCGGCTCGAAGCCCGGCCCGAACTCCGAGCTGAAGACGTGGTTCACGACGTCGAGCACCTCGGGGCGCGAGCGGTAGTTCTTCGTCAGCGCGAGGACGCCGCCGCTCTGCGCGCGCCGCTGGCGGAACACGGACACGTCGGCGTGCCGGAAGCGGTAGATCGACTGGAACTCGTCGCCGACGAAGAACAGCTCCTGCGCGCCGATCAGGTCGATCAGCTCGCACTGGAGGCGGTTCGTGTCCTGGAACTCGTCGACCATCACCTGCCGGAAGCGCCAGCGGAGCTCCTCGCGCACGGAGTCGCTCGCCCGGAGCAGGTCGCGGACGCGCAGCTGGAGGTCCTCGAAGTCGACCGCGGACTCCTGGTCCTTCGCGCGCTGGTAGGCCTCGGCGAAGGCGACGAGCAGCTCCTGGAGCAGGACGCGGTGCCGCGCCGCCACGTCCGCCCGCGCGGCGAGCTCGAGGGCGCGCACCGCCTCGACGAACACCCCGAGCCCGTTGCGGGCCAGTGACCGCGGCGGGTCGAGCTCCGAGAGGTCGAGCAGCTGCTCGGGCGGCGGCGGCGGGTCGAGCAGCGCGAGCAGCCGCTCGACGACGGCGCGCGCGTCCGGGTCGTGCGAGGCGTGGATCGCCTCGCGGCCGACGTCGCGCACGTCGCGCAGCCGGTCGACGAGCGTCGAGGGCGCGTCCGAGGCCAGCTCCAGCGGGCGCCCGGCGCTGCGCAGCCGCTCGAACACGCCGATCAGCATCGTCCGCAGGTCGCGCGACCCGTACGTCGCGAGCAGCTCGACCCGGTCGGGCCGGCGGTCGGCGCAGAACGCCGCGAGCGCGGCGGCGAACGCCTCCGACCGGAGCACGCGGGACTGGCTCTCGTCGAGGACGCGGAAGCGCGGGTCGAGGCCCGCCTCGAACGGGCGAGAGCGGAGCAGGCGCGAGCAGAAGCCGTGGACGGTCGAGATCCACGCCCGATCGACCTCCCGGGCGAGGTCTCGACGGCCCTCCGCGACGAGCCGGGCGCGGATGCGCGCCTTCAGCTCGCCGGCCGCGCGCTCCGTGTAGGTGATCACGAGCAGCCCGTCCACCGGGACGCCCCGCTCGAGCACGGCCCGGGCGAAGCGCTCGACGAGGACCGTCGTCTTCCCCGTCCCGGCCCCGGCGGAGACGAAGACGACGCCCGACTCGGCGATCGCCGCGAGCTGCTCCGTGTTCGGCGCGACGCTCACGCCTTCGCCACCCGGCACATCGGCCCGAGCTGGCACCAGCCCGGGCACTCGCCCTCGCGCGGGTCGTGCCCCACGTCGCCGTCGCGGATCCGCGCGACCGCGGCCCTCGCCCGGTCGGCCGCCGCGTCGACGACCGCCCAGAAGTCGCCCTCGGAGAGGTAGTCGTTGCGTGCGAGCCCGGGCAGGAGGTCTTTCTCCTCCGCCCGCAGGACGCCGCGGGCCTCGCGCTCGCCGGTGAGCGAGCGGTAGAGCCCGCCGATCGGCTCGACGCCGACGAGGTCGCGCAGGACGAGCAGGTAGAGCGGGATCTGGAGCTTGCCGTCGCGCTCGATCGTCACGGCCGAGTGCGCCGCGCCCGACTTGTAGTCCTGGACGATCCCGCGCGCGGAGAACGGGTCGACGTCGATGCGGTCGATCTTGCCGGACACGGTGAAGCCGCCGAGGTCGAGGCCGCGCTGCAGCTCGGTCGGCGCGCGGTCGGAGCCGAAGGCGACCTCCAGCCGTCGCGGGACCAGCGGCAGCCCGAGCGCGACGTCCTGGCGGACGAACGCCTCGAGGTCGCGCGCGAGGACGGTCTCGAGCTCGAGCAGCGCGAGGTCGTCGATCTCCATCCAGACCTGGCTCTGCACCGCGTCCGCGAGGCACTCGTGGAGGAAGCCCACCGCCTCCTCCAGGCGCGTCTCGTCGAGCGCGTCGATCCCGAACCGCTTCGGGATGCCGCCGTAGAAGCGGTAGAGCGCGTGGTGGGCGACGCTCCCGCGCAGCCGTGCGTCGACCTCGGCGTCGATGTCGCGCGGGCGGATCAGGCGCTCGAAGAACCACATCGAGGAGCACTCGCCGAACTGCTCGAGGTCGGTCACCGAGAACGACCCCGTGCCCCGGAGCTGCGCGACGACGCCCTCGTCGACGAGCCGCGTGGGCCGCGAGAACGCGAGCAGCGCGCGCTCGACGCGCCGCTCCCAGCCGTTCGCGCGCGCGAGCTCCCGTGCGGCGCGCTCGTCCTCCGCCGCGAGCGTCGCGACCGCGCGCAGGCGCTCCCGCTCGGTCGGCGCGCGACGCACCTCCCAGGCGAGCGCCGAGAGCGCGCGCCGCCGGGTCGCGCGCTCGACGTCGGCCGGCTCGAAGCAGCCGCGCACCTCCTCCCAGAACGGGCTCGGCTCGAGCGGCCGCCCCTCGTCGGTCGCCGCCTCGCGCACGAGCGTCAGCCGCGCGCGGGCGCGCGTGCACGCCGTGTAGAACAGGTAGCGGTCGCGCGCGAGCGCGTCCGCCCGGACGAGGCGGCGACGGCTGCCGGCCGCGTCCAGCTCGCGGCGCCGCTCGTCGGGCAGGAACGGCGAGTCGACGCTGCGCCGCGGCAGCACGCCCTCCTCGAGGCCGAGCACGAAGACGGCCTCGAAGCGGCGCGTGCGGGCGCGCATCAGGTCGAGCACGACGACCCGCCCCTCGACGCCCTCGCGCAGCACGACCCGCGCGGCCTCGAGCGCGTGCGCGAGCTCGTCGGCGCCGACGCGGCCGCCAAGCGCCTGCCAGCCGGCGAGCTGGTCGAGCGCCCGCACCGCGGCGGCGTGCGCGGCGAGGTCGCCTCGCGCGAGATCGCCGATCGGCGGGCGAGCGAGCCCGTGGGCCGAGCGCAGCATGCTCCCGGCGAGCGCGCGCACGCGCTCGACGTCGCCGCGCTCCGCGGCCAGCCCCTGCAGCGACGCGAGCGGGCGGCCGAGCAGCCGCTCGGCCTCCTCGACGACGCGGGCCGGGTCGGTGACGCCGCGGCCGCGCAGGCGGCCCTCGACGAAGTCCACCCTGCCGCGGGCGATCCCGGAGTAGGGCGAGCGGAGGAAGGCGAACAGGTCGCCGCGGGTGCCGTCCTGCCAGGCGAACCGCAACAGGCCGAGCAGGGCGCGGCCGAACGGCGTGCGCCCGAGCCGCGGCCCGCCGTCGATCGCGTACGGCACGCCGAGGGCCCCGAAGGCGACCTCGAGCGGCTTGCGGACGCGCTCGACGTCCGGGCAGACGACGCCGATCTCCTCGGCCGGGACGCCGCTCGCGACGAGCTCGAGGATCTCCTCCGCCGCGAGCTCGAGCGCCGCGCGCGTGCCCGCGGCCTCGAGGAACTTGACGGCGCCGCCCTCGATCGCGCCCGGGTCGGGCGGCGGGTCGGCGAACAGCGCCCGCTCGAGGTGCGCCAGCGGCGCGGCCTGGCCCCACGCCTGCGGGCGCAGCTCCTCGATCCGCGCCGCGCCGGCGAGGCGGGCGAGGTCGTCCGCTGTCCGACGCACCGCCTCGAAGGCGGGCCGGCCGGGCTCGTAGGGGAGCGAGACGAGCACCTCCGTGCGCGCGGCGAGCGCCTCCAGCACGGCCCACTGCGCGCCGGTCACGTCCTCGAAGCCGTAGGCGAGCACCGGGCGGTCGCTCCAGGCCTCGAAGCGGGTCTCGAGCAGCTCGACCGCGCGCCGGGCGAGCCGGTCGCGATCCCACAGGCGCCGCGCGTCGAGGGCCGCGCGGTATGCGGCGTGCAGCTCGCCGAGCGGCCCGCCGACGTCGTCCGGGTCGAGCAGGCCCGCCTCGAGCTCGCCGAGGACGTCGCCGAGGGCGCTCGCGAAGCCGGCGAAGCGCGACGAGACGGCGAGGCGCTCCGTCCGCGCGGCGAGCGCGACGTCCCGAACGAGCAGCTCGCGCTGCAGCGGCGTCAGCGTCCGGGCCCGGTCCGCCGGGCGGACGACCTCCTCGAACAGGCGATCGAACGTGCCGATCGAGCCGCCGAGCAGGCCCGGCGAGCGCGCGAGCAGCTGCCGCTCGATCGGCTCGACGTCGCCACGGTTCGGGACGACCAGGAACGGCTCCCGGTCGATGACCTCGACGTACCGGTCGAGGAGCCGCGCGACCTTGCCGGCGTTCGCCGGCCCGACGAGCAGCCCGAGCGCCACCGAGGCATCCTAGCGGCCCCTCTGGACGGCAGACGCCCCCGAGCCCGGTCGGCCGCGCGGCGGCGGGAGAACGAGTGCGCGTGCGGGGCGCTCGGCCCCGCACGCGCGTGGTGGTCTGTTCGTCAGGCCGCGATCTTGCGGAGCTTGCGCTCCTCGCGATCGAAGCGCTCCTCCGCGCGGGCGCGGGCGATGATCGTCTTCGGGTCGCCGAAGCGCATGTACGCCTTCGTGGCGCGCTGCTCGTTCCACAGCGCCTCGATGCGGCGGCTGAGCTCGTCGACCTCGGCGGTCTTCTGCGCGTCGCGCCCCTCGGCGAGGTCCTTCCAGAGCTGCGCGCGGCGCGACGTCGCTTCCTCGAGCTCACGCTGGATGTCGTCAAGGCTACGCACTGTCCTCTTCTTCCTTGTCTGGGAGACGCCTTCACTCCGGTATTCGGAGACATCCGTTAGACGGATGTACCCGATCGAACGTTCCCGGGCCGCCGGCGATTCCGCATCCGCCTTCCGGGTGGCGCGGTCGACCACACGGGATCTCCCAGCACGCCCGTAGACTGGCCGCGCATGGACACGCGCACCATCGTCGTCCTCGAGGGCGACCAGACCGGCCAGGAGCTGCTCGTCGAGGCGCTGCGGGTCCTCGCCGCCGACGTGATCGGGCTCGAGCTCGAGTTCCTCCACTTCGACCTCTCGCTCGCGCGGCGGCGCGCGACGGCCAACCAGGTGGTGCACGACGCCGCGGCCGCCGTCCTCGAGGCCGGCCTCGGGCTGAAGGCGGCGACGATCACGCCCGAGGCGGCCGGTGACGTGGGCAGCCCGAACGCGATCCTGCGCGAGGGGATCGGCGGGCACGTGATCGTCCGCACCGGCCGCCGCATCCCTGGCGTGCTCCCGGTCGGCGGGGTGCACGCGCCGATCTCGGTGGTGCGGATGGCGGTGGGCGACGCCTACGGCGCGCGCGAGTGGCGCGAGGGCGACGGCGACGACGAGGTCGCGTTCAGGACCGAGCGGATCGAGCGGCGCATCTGCCGCGCGGTCGCGGAGTTCGCGTTCCGCCACGCCGAGCGGACGCACGCCAAGGTCTTCGGCGGGCCGAAGTACACGGTCAGCCCGGTCTACGAGGGGATGCTGAAGGAGGAGATGGACGCGGCGGCCGGACGCCATCCCGGCGTCCCCTACGAGCCCCAGCTGATCGACGCGACGTTCGCGCTCCTGCTCGCCTCCTCGGGCGACCCGCTGGTGATCCCCGCGCTGAACCGCGACGGCGACATCCTGAGCGACTTCGTGCTGCCGCTGTTCGGCTCGATCGCGGGCGCCGAGTCGCTGATCGTCTCCTTCGACGAGGACTTCCGGCCGCGCGCGTTGATCGCCGAGGCGGCCCACGGCACGGCGCCGTCGCTCGAGGGGAAGAACGTCGCGAACCCGCTGGCGATGATCCTGGCCGCGGCGGCGCTGCTGAGCCACATGGACGACCCGGCGGCCCGCGCGGCCGGGCGCGCGATCCGCGAGGCGTGCCTCGAGGCCGTCGCGAGCGGCACGCGCACCGCCGACCTCGGCGGCCACGCCGCCTCGAGCGAGTTCACGGACGCCGTGATCGACCGCGTCCGGACGAAGCTCGACGCCTGGGCCTCGCTCGGCGACGGCTGACCGCGACGCCGGCCCGGGCGAGCGCCCCGGAGACGGCGACGGCCGCCAGCGGCGGCCGTCGCGAGAGCCCCATCGACGTGCGCGCTCAGTCGAGCGGCTGGTTCTGGACGTTGTGCTCGGTCGCGTACGCCTCGGCGAGCGCGGCAGCCGCATCGGCGCCGTCGCGGTAGGCGTAGTTGATCTTGATGAACGGCTCCCACTTCTCGGGCAGCGCGTCCTCCGGGAAGATCGCCTCGACCGGGCACTCCGGCTCGCAGGCGCCGCAGTCGATGCACTCGTCCGGGTCGATGACGAGCTGGCGGCCGGTCTCGTGGATGCAGTCGACGGGGCACACGTCGACGCAGGACTTGTCTTTGATGTCGATGCAGGGCTCGGCGATGATGTAGGTCATGGGCGCAATGCTAGCCGCTCCGCCGGCGGCGCCCAGCCACTACGCGCACGGTCAGGGGACGAGCTCGCCGACGATCTCCCGGGCCCGTTCCGCGATCGCGGAGCGGGCGACCACGCGGTCGAAGCCGGCGGCCCGCGCGCGCCGGATCCCGGCCGCGTCCGTGTGGCTCGTGAAGCCCAGGATCGGCACGTCCGGGTACGTCTCGACGACCTCGTCCGGGTCGACCCGCGCGATGTCCACGATGACGAGATCCGGCGGCTCGACGCTCGCGGCGGTGACCAGCCGGTGCTCGCCGGCGAGGAGCGCGTCGAGCTTGCCGCGGAAGAAGAGGTCGACCCCTGTCACCAGGATCGTCGCCACGGGTTGAATCTACCATCCTCCCGATGTCGTCCGGCTCCGCCGACGCGCCGCTCGACCGCGCCTACGCGGCGGGGCTTGCCCTCCTCGCCGGCGAGCGCTGGTTCGAGGCGCACGAGGCCTTCGAGACCGCCTGGCGCGCCGCCGCCGGCTGCGAGCGGGACTTCTTCCAGGGGCTCGTCCACGTGGCCGTCGCGTGGTACCAGGCGTCGCGCGGCAACGAGGTCGGGTGCGAGCGGCAGCTCGCGAAGGCGCTGCGCCGGCTCGGGCCCTTCGCGCCCGTCCACCGCGGGCTCGACGTGGCCGCGCTCGCCGCGCAGCTCGCGGCCGCCAGGGGCGCGTTCCCGTCCCTGCCGTCGCTCGAGCTCCGCGTGGCCGACGCGCCCGCGGGGCCCGGCGGCTAGCTGTCGAAGCGGCGGAGCTCGTCCTCGAGGCGCCGGTCGAGCTCGGGGTCGAGCGCGACGCCGTCGCCCGCGGCGAGCGGCCGCTGGCCGACCGGGCGCGAGCGGCTCCAGCGGCGGAGGAGGAGGCCGATCACGACGATCGCCACCAGCGCGCCCACGAGCGGCAGCACCCAGACGATCACGTTCGCGCCCTCCGTCGGCGGCGCCGCGAGCACACGCGTCCCGAACTCGGCGACGAGGGCGTCCTTGATCTCGCTCTTCGTGTCGCCCGCCTCGATCCGCTCCAGGATGAACGCGCGGATCCGGTCCGAGACGGGCGAGTGCGAGAGCTCGAGCAGCGAGTTGCAGGTCGGGCACATCACCTCGCCCTCGAGCTCCTGCAGGGTCGGGTTCCGCTCGCTCGCGAGCGCCGGCGCGGCCGCGACGAGCGTGCCGAGCAGGGCGGCCAGGAGGAGCAGGCGGCGCGGGCGGATCATCCGGCGAGCGCCGCCTCGATGCCACGCTCGAGCGTGTCGGCCTCCACGGGGCCCGGGACGTGCGAGACGAGACGCCCCTCCGGGTCGACGAAGAACGTCTCGGGGTAGCCGACCAGGCCGAAGCGGCCCTTGACCGACCCCTCGCCGTCGCGGACGTTCGGGAAGGTCAGGCCATAGCGCTGGACGAAGGCGCGGGCGTCGGAGGTCAGGTCCTCGCTGTCGACGCCGACGATCACGAGCCCACGGTCGCGGTACGTCTCCCAGGCCTGCTGGAGCAGCGGCGCCTCGTCGCGGCACGGGACGCACCACGAGGCCCAGAAGTTCACGACGACGGCCTTGCCGCGCAGCGACGAGAGCTGCAGCGTCCCCTGCCCGTCCAGGCGCGGCAGCGTGAAGTCGGGCGTCTCGGGCCGGTCGCCCTTCGCGATCTCGCCCGGGATCGCGTTGCCGCGGTCGCGGGACGAGAGCTGCCAGGCGAGCAGGCCGATCAGGACGCCGATCAGCGCGACCACGGCCACGTAGGCGACCGTCCTGCCGCGCCCGGGCTCACCGCCGGGCTCGAGCGCGGGATCGTCCGCGTCGCCGGCCGTCACCTGGGCGTCCCCCGACGAGGTCACCCGGACAGGGTAGACGGCGCGCGGCGGGTCGCGCGCCGGGACACGGGCGGGGAGGCGGCCGCCAGCGCGGTCAGGCGGACACGATGAACACCGGCGTGCCGACGTTCACGTGGTCGAAGAGCCACTCCGCCTCCGGGATCCGCATCCGGATGCAGCCGTGCGAGGCCGAATAGCCGATCGACGCGGCGTCCGGCGTCCCGTGGATGCCCACGGCGGGCGACGAGATCCCCATCCAGCGCGTGCCGAGCGGGTTCCCGGGGCCCGGGGGGATCGGCTCGGCCCCTTCGGCCCAGTCCGAGTCCGGCGGGTACCACCACGGGTTCGCCCACATCTGCACGATCGTGAAGCTGCCGAGCGGCGTCGGGTAGACCGCCTGGCCCGTGGCGACGCCGAAGCGCTTCACGAACTTGCGGCCCTCGTAGTAGTAGAGCTGGTTCGAGCCGCGGCGGATCACCACGATCGGCCCGAAGGTCGCCGGCGTCACCTCGGGCTCGACGATCTCGGCGTCGAACGGGATCGGGCCGCGCTGGCCGATCCGCAGCGCGCGGACGATCGAGCGGACGAGGTCGCCCTCTCCGGACGGCTGACGCCTGTCCGGGCTTCGTCAGCAGGGCCGGTTCTTCACGAGGCGCACCCTCGTGTCGACCGCGGGCTTCGAGAACGTCTCGTCGAGGTAGTCGGCGTACCTGCGCACGTCGGCGCCCTTGATCGCGACGACGAGCTCGACCCACTTCCACGCCCGCCTGCAGCGCGCGGTTGACGGCGCCGTCGACGTACGGCGGGCGCCGAGCTGCGCCGGGGTCGCCTGCCAGCGGCGCTTCCCGAACGCGAACTTCAGCGGCTCGTCGAACGCGGCCTGCACCGCGACCCTCGCCTGGTCGGCCGTCATGCCGCCGACGGGGACGCTCCCGATGATCACGCCGTCCGCGATGACGCCCGTGGGCGCAGGCGCGGGCGCCGGCGTCTCCTGGGCGGACGCGACGCCGGCGACGACGAGCGTGGCGGCGAGCGCGAGTGCGAGGGCGAGCAGGCGACGCACGACCTCCAGGTAGCCAGCCGCCCCCCGGTCATGGCAAGGCGGCGAAGATGCGGGGGTCGTTCGAGATCACGCCGTCGACCCCGGCCGCGACGACGCGCGCGAGCTCGCCCGGGTCGTCGACCGTCCACGCGTAGACCGCGATGCCCCGCGCGCGGCAGCGCCGTACGACCGCGGGCGTCACGACCCGGTGGTACAGCATCGCGGCGCTCGCCTGCGCGCCCTCCACCAGCCCGGCGATCCGGTAGGGCAGGGCGGCGCGATGCCGGCCGTGCCGGACGGACGGCGGGCGCAGCCAGCCGGCCCGACACCCCGTCGGTCGACGGGGTACGAGGCCGGTGCGCACGCCGGGCGCGAGCCGGCGCAGCTCGCGCAGGCTCGGCGGCTCGGTCGAGCAGACGAGCGCGCGCTCCAGCAGCCCGTGCCTCGCGAGGCGCTCGAGCACCGCCCTCGAACCCGGTCTCCTTCAGGTCGACGTCGAGCAGCACGTGGGCCGGCGCCTCGCCCGCGAGGAAGGCGAGCGCCTCGTCGAGCCCGGGCGCGTCGGGCGCGAGCTCGGGCAGCGAGTGCGCGAGCCGCAGCCGTCCCGCCGGGTCCCGGACGACGTCGAACTCGACCATGTCGACACCGTGCGCGAGCGCCGCGGCGAGCAGGCCAGCGTGTTCTCGGGCGCGAGCGCGGCCGCCCCCTTGTGGCCGACGCGCACGATGCGCGATCCGCTCCGATCCGGTGATGTCATGTCCTCCGCCTCCACGTCGTCGGCGCGCCGCCGCCCCTTGCGGCTTGCGCGGTCCGACCCGAGCGGCAACAATGCGGCCCGATGGCGGCACCGGCCGAGAAGCGGCGCACCGACGCACCGCCCCGGGTCGACCCGGCTGCGGTCCCCAGGGCGATCTCCGCGCACTGGGCGCGGCGCTACGCGCGAGGATCACGAGGTCGAGACCAAGCGGGCGCGGATCCGCTTCTGGGGCCTGATCCTCGGGCTGCCGTTCCTGGGCGCCATCCTGACGATCACGATCTGGGACCTCGTCCAGTCCCTGTTCGGGATCGGCCCTTAGCGGGCCCGCTCGGAGGCCTGGCGGGCCGGGACCGTCCGTCGCCCGTCCGCGGCGCGCGAGCGCGCCCCGGACGCCGAGCAGGACGCCCGCTCCCACCACCGCGCCGATCGCGAGCCCCGCGAGCACGTCCGTCGGGTAGTGCACGCCGACGTAGACCCGGGAGCAGGCGATCGCCAGCGCGAGCGCGCCGAACGCGGCCAGAGCCGCGGTGCGAGCAGCGAGAGCGCGACGGCGCCCGCGGCGCTCGTCGTCGCGTGCCTGGACGGGAAGGACGTGCCGGTGGTCGCAGCATCAGCGTCTCCAGGTCGGGAAGGGACTCGAACGGGCGCGGCCGGTCGACGAGGCCCTTCAGGAGCCAGGCGACGAGGTCGGCGACGAGCACGGCGATCGCGCTGGCGCCGACCGTCGCCCGCAGCGGCAGCCGTCGGCGCCAGGCGACGAGGAGCGCGAGCACGATCCACACGGCGCCCGCGTAGCCGACGACGCCGAGCCCGACCATGATCGGGTCGAGCGCCCCGACGCGGTGGTCCGCGAGCCAGGTGACGACGTCGCGGTCCACGCGTCGACCCTAGCCGGAGAGCACGCTAGCGCCCGTCGCGTCTCACCGTGACGACCCGCGCCGGCCCGATCGTCTCCGGGTCGAGCGTGCGGACGAGCGTCTGCGTGCCGCCGGGCACCGGGGCGTCCTCGAGCGCCTTGCCGAGCGCCAGGCCGGCGACGAAGACGACCACGAGCAGGACGAGCGCGAGCAGCCACAGCAGCCCGCGCCGCCAGCGCCGGCGCCTGCGCGGCTCGGGCCGCCAGGCGGACGGGACGGGCGGCTCGGACGTCGGCCGCGGGGGCTGCTCGAACGGGTTGTCCACGGTCGGCCAGTGTAGGGGTCGCGTCCCGTGTCCGGGAGGGGCGACCGACGCGTCAGGGGCGGTAGTCGACCGCCCCGCGCGCGTAGACGGCGAAGGCCGCGTCCTGGACGAGCGCGGCATCCGCCACGCCGACCCGCGCCCTCGGCGGCAGGGCGTCCTCGACGGCGTCGCGCACCCAGTCCTCGGCCCGGCCGTAGGCGCGGTCGAGGTCGGCCAGCGTGAACGACCCGCCGACCCGCCGACGCAGCTCGTCCGCCACGACGGCGACGAGGTCGAGCAGCTGGCGGTGGCGGACCGGGTCGCGCGCCTCGTCGGCGACCCGCCGCGAGGCCTCCTCCCACTGGTTGCGCGAGCTCTCGAGCATCGCTCAGGCCGCTGCCGCCGCACAGCGCGCGTCCGGACACCAGCGCGCCGGGACCTCGTCCAGGATCCGCTCGCCGAGCGCGTAGCCGGGCCGCGCGAGCGCGAACGCGGCGTGCGCGTGCAGGCACTTCAGCTGCACGGGATCGCGGGTGCCGGCGATCCCGCCGGGGAGCTCCGGTCGCAGCCGGCGCTGCTCGGCGTGGCCCGCGGCGAGGCTCTCCGCGAGCGCCGGGTCGTGGCGGGCCGCGTCGGTCCAGCGGGCGACGCCGCCCGCGGCCTCGATCCGGCTGATCGCGGCGACGAGCCAGGGGCAGGTCAGGTAGAAGGTCGTCGGGAACGGCTCGAGGCCGGGGCCCGTCGAGGCGTGCTGCGTCACCGCCGGGAAGCCGTGCGGGCAGCGCACGGGGACGCCGGCGATCGGCCGGGACGGCCGGCCGAGCTGCCAGGAGACGATGGCCGTGTCGGTCGCGGCGTCCACCCGGCGATCCTAGCCGGGGCCGCCGGCCCGACCGTCGGGTCAGCGCGCCCGGGCGGCCTTCCAGTCCTCGATGCCCTGCACCACGAAGAGCTTCTCGCCCGGCTTGACGAGGCCGAGCTTGCGGGCCTCGCGCTCGATGAAGACGTCGCTCTCGGACGCCGCGAGACGCTGGCGGAGCACGTCGCGGCGCTCGGTCAGCCGCGCCAGCTCGGCCTGCTGCGAGGCGACCTCCGACTTCGTCGCCTGGAGCGAGCGCAGCGGCTGGACGTACGCGAGGGCGACGCCCACGAGCAACGCGAGCCCGAGCCAGCGGAGGACGAGGGTCGAGCGCGAGACGTGGCGGCGGCCGGCGGGGGCGCGGTCGGTGCGGGACACGGCTCCCCCTTCGACGGCGGCGCCGCCAGCCCTCCCCCGGTCAGGCCGTCGCGACCTTGATCAGGTCCGTCGTGCCCGGGATGTTGACCGCCGTGCCGGCGGTGATCACCACGCGGTCGCCGGCCATGACGAGGCCGGAGCCGCGCGCCGCCTCGAGCGCGCGCGCCCAGAGGTGCTCGACGTCCTTGCCCTGCTCGATCGGCAGCGGCACGACGCCCCACTCGAGCGCCAGCTGCTGCAGGGCCGACGCGCGGTGCGAGACGGCGATGATCGGCCGCCGCGGCCGGTGGCGGGCGACGTCCGAGGCGGTGCGGCCGCCGTACGTCGGCACGAGGATCGCCCGTGCGGCGAGCAGCTCGGCGATGTCGCAGGCGGCGTTCGTCACGGCCTCGCCCACGGTCGGGAACGGGTGGGCGGCGGTGGCCGCGAGCTCGTGCCGGTACGGGAGGCTGGGCTCGACGGCGCGCGCGATCGTGTCCATCGACCGGACGCTCTGCGCCGGGTAGGCGCCGACGGCGGTCTCGCCCGAGAGCATCACGGCCGCGCTGCCGTCGAGGATCGCGTTCGCGACGTCGGAGGCCTCGGCCCGCGTCGGCTCCGGCCGCTCGATCATCGACTCGAGCATCTGGGTCGCCGTGATCACGGGCTTGCCGTGGTCGAGCGCCGAGAGGATGATCCGCTTCTGCAGGAGCGGCACGGCCGCGACGCCCAGCTCGACCCCTAGGTCGCCGCGCGCGACCATGACCGCGTCCGCGGCCTCGACGATCTGCTCGAGCGCCTCCACCGCCTCGGCCTTCTCGATCTTCGCGATCACGCGCGCCTGGGAGCCGGCCGCGTGGAGCCGCTCGCGCAGCTGGCGCACGTCCTCGGGCGAGCGGACGAACGACAGCGCCACGTAGTCGACGCCGAGCGAGAGCGCCTGCTCGAGGTCGCGGACGTCCTTCTCCGTCAGCGACGGCACGGGCAGGCTGACGCCGGGCAGGTTGACGCCCTTGTGGGACGAGACGGGCCCGCCGACCACCACGGTGCACGTGACGCGGCCGATCGAGACCGCGTCGACGTGCAGCCGGATCCGCCCGTCGTTGATCAGCACCTCGTTGCCGGGGCGCAGGACCTCGGTCAGGATCGGCGGGCTGACCGGCAGCTCGTCGGGGCCGACCTCGCCGGCGCCGGTCAGCGTGACCCGCTCGCCGACGGCGAGCTCGCGCGGCCCGGGGAGCTCGCCGAGGCGAAGCTTCGGGCCGCACAGGTCGGCGATCAGCGCGAGCGGCCGGCCCGCGATGCGCTGGGCCTCGCGCACCGCCGCGGCCCGCGCCGCGTGCTCCTCGGGCGTGCCGTGCGAGAAGTTGAGCCGGGCCGCGTCCATGCCCGCCTCGACGAGCGCCGTGATCGCCTCGACGCCGGAGCTGGCCGGGCCGATCGTGCAGACGACCTTCGTGCGGCGCTGGTGCGGGATCACCGGACGCGCCTCGTCCTCACCGGCCCGCGCGCGGGAAGGCGCTCCAGCCGGGGTAGGTCGCGCGGCCGCCAAGCTCCTCCTCGATCCGCAGCAGCTGGTTGTACTTCGCGACGCGGTCGGTCCGGGACGGGGCCCCCGTCTTGATCTGGCCGCAGCCCGTCGCGACCGCGAGGTCGGCGATCGTGACGTCCTCGGTCTCGCCGGAGCGGTGGGACATGATCGAGCTGTACCCGTTCCGGCGGGCCAGGTCGATCGCGTCGAGCGTCTCGCTGAGCGTCCCGATCTGGTTCACCTTGACGAGGATCGCGTTGCCGACGCCCTGGTCGATGCCACGGCCCAGCCGCTCGACGTTCGTGACGAACAGGTCGTCGCCGACGAGCTGGACGCGGTCGCCGAGCCTGTCGGTCAGCGCCTTCCAGTGGCCCCACTCGTCCTCGGCGACGCCGTCCTCGATCGAGATCACCGGGTAGCGGTCGGCGAGGTCGGCGTACAGCTCCACCATCTGCTCGGGCGTCCGCTGCGTCCCCTCGCCGTCGAAGCGGTAGACGCCGTCCTGCCACATCTCGCTGGTCGCGGCGTCCAGGGCGATCGCGACCCTGTCGCGGTGGCCGGCCCGCTCCGCCGCCTCGAGCACCGCGTCGATCGCCTCGGCGCTCGAGCCGAGGTTCGGCGCGAAGCCTCCCTCGTCCCCGACCGCGGTCGCGAGCCCGCGCTCGTGCAGGAGCTTCTTCAGGTGGTGGAAGACCTCGGCGCCGATCCGCAGCGCGTCCGAGAAGGACGACGCCCCGGCGGGCACGAGCATGAACTCCTGCAGGTCGATCGAGTTGTCGGCGTGGGCGCCGCCGTTGACGACGTTCATCAACGGCACGGGCAGCGTCACGGCGTCCGTGCCGCCGACCCAGGCGTAGAGCGGGAGGCCGGCGTCCGCGGCGGCGGCCTTCGCCGCGGCGAGCGAGACGCCGAGGATCGCGTTCGCGCCGAGCCGCGCCTTGTTCGGCGTGCCGTCCAGCTCGCAGAGCCGCGCGTCGAGCGCGCGCTGGTCGGCCGCGTCCATGCCGACCAGCGCGGGCCGGATGTCGCTGCCGACCCCGTCGACCGCCTTGCGGACGCCCTTGCCGAGCCAGTCGGCCCCGCCGTCCCGCAGCTCCACGGCCTCGTACATCCCCGTCGAGGCCCCGGACGGCACGGCGGCCCGGCCGGACGCCCCCGACTCCAGCCGAACGTCCACCTCGACGGTCGGGTTGCCGCGGGAGTCGACGATCTGGCGGGCGCGGATGTCCGCGATGCGGGTGCTCATGCTGGGCTGTCCTCCGTGTGCGTGGCTGCCTTGGCCTGGTCGTAGTAGCGGTCCTGCGCCTCGAGGTCGAGCGCGGCGAAGTCCTCCCCCGACGCCGCCGCGAGCGAGGCCGCTCGCTCGACGCGCGCGACGAACCGGCGGCTCGCCGCGCGCACCGCGAGCTCCGGGTCGACGTTGAGGCGGCGGGCGACGTTGACGGCCGCGAAGAGGACGTCCCCGACCTCCTCGACGTGCCGCGCCGCCGGCTCCGTCTCGGGCCGCGGCGCGCCGTCGACCTCCGCTCGGAGCTCGCCGAGCTCCTCGTCGAGGTCGCGCAGCGCCCAGGCCGCGTCCGGGTAGTCGAACCCGACGGACGCCGCGCGGCGCTGCACCTTCTTCGCGTAGAGCAGGCCGGGGAGCGCCTCGGGCACGTCGTGGAAGATCCCCGTGCGCCCCTCGTCGCGCGTCTTGATCGCCTCCCAGCGCTCGCGCACGTCTCCCGCCGTCTCGAGCGCGTCCCCGCCGAAGACGTGCGGGTGGCGGCGGACGAGCTTGTCGTGCACGGCCCGGGCGACGGCGGCGAGGCTTCCCGCGCCGCGCTCCTCGAGCAGCAGCGAGAGGAAGACCGACTGGAACAGGAGGTCGCCGAGCTCGTCTGCGAGCTTGGCGTCGTCGCCGTCGTGCGCCGCGTCGGCGACCTCGTAGGCCTCCTCGACGGTGTGGGGCACGATCGTGCGTGCGGTCTGCGCGCGATCCCAGGGGCACTCGCGGCGCAGGCGCTCCGTCAGGGCCTGCAGGTCGAGGATGGCGTCGGCGAGACCGTCCCCGCCGCCCACGGCTACGAGCCGGTGTCGGTGGCCGCGGGGTCGGTGCTCGTGGGCGGCGGCGGCTGGAAGCCGGTCGCGTAGAGCACCTTGCCCTCGTACTTCGCGGCGAGCGCCTGAACCCAGGCGTCGACGGCGCGGCCCTTGCGCTCCGTCTCGAGGTCGGAGCGGATGACCGGCTCCACCTCGTCGAGCGGCGAGATGCTCGCGGGCTTGACGTCCTCGAGCGCCGTGATCACGTGCCAGCCGAACTCGGACTTGACCGGGTCGGAGACCGCCCCCGTCTCGAGCGCGTACGCGGCCTTCTCGAACGGCGCGACCGTCTGGCCCTTGACCGCGACGAGCTCGCCGCCGGCCTGCTTGGTGCCCTCGTCGGTCGAGACCTCCTTCGCGACGGCCGCGAAGTCCTCGCCCTTGTCGAGGCGCGCCTTGACCGCCTTGGCCTCCTTCTCCGTCTTCACGAGGATGTGGGCGACCTTGCGGCTCTCGGGGTTGGCGAACTGCGTGTCCTTGTTGGCCTCGTAGTACGCCTGGATCTCGGCGTCGGAGACGGTGACGCCCTCGGTGACCTTCGCGTAGAGCGCGTCGGAGAGGGCCTGGAAGCGGAGGTCCTCGAGCACCTGCTCCTCGGTGAGGCCCTGGGAGGTGAGCTCCTCCTGGTACCGCGTCTCATCGCCCTGGAAGTACTGCTGCTTCAGGTCCGCGAGGCGGGTCTGGACCTCGTCCTCGGTGACCGTGATGCCGAGGCCGGCGGCCTCCTGGTCCAGCTCGTTCCGCTGGACGAGGTACTCGACGGCCTGGTTCTTGAGCGTCTCGTACTCGGGCGTGCCGACGGTCGGGAAGGTGCCGCCCTGCGCCTCGCTCGCCTTCTTGCGCTGCTCGAGCAGCGCGTCGTAGGCGGACTTGAGGACGGGCTGGTCGCCGACGATCGCGATCGCGTCCGAGGGCACCGAGGTCGGCGTCGGCGGCTCGTTCGGGCCGAGCACCGGCTCGGGCAGCGCCGACGTGTCCGTCTCGGGCAGCGTCGCGGTCGTGTCGATCGGCTCGGTCGCGGCGCCGCCGGTCGTGTCGACCGCGCCGGTGTCGGCGGCGGTGTCGGCCGGGCCGCTCTCGGCCGGGGCGCTCTCCGTCGGGCCGGACTCTGCGGGCGCCGGCTCGGACGTGCTCGAGGGCGCGGGCGCCGACTCGGCAGGAGCGGGCGCCGGCGCGGGCGCCGGGCTCGACTCGCTCGGAGCGGGCGCGGGCGGCGGCGAGCTCGGCGAGGCCGACTCGTCGGAGCCGCTGCACGCGGCCGCGGCGAGGGAGCCGGCGCAGACGAGCAGCGCGAGAGAGAGGCGGGATGGAGAGAGGCGCAACGAGGCAGGTGCTAGGCGGAGGCGACGCGCAGGGCCAATATAGCATCCACCAGCTCCACCGCTCCCGCGAAGGAGGCGACCCGCTGGGCCACCTCCCGCTTCGAGCTGGTGTAGACGGCGGTGTCGGCGAGCGCGCGCAGCCCGCGCAGCTCGGTCGAGCCGAGGACGAGCGGCCCGACCGTGGCGCGGCCTCCCCGGTAGACGAGGTAGTCCGCGCCGAGGCGGGCGAGCTTCAGCTTCGCCTCCTGGATCTGGAACAGGTGCGCGACCGGGTCGGGCACCGGGCCGAAGCGGTCCTCGGTCGCCGCCCGCAGCTCGCGCAGCTCGTCCTCGTGCTCGACGAGCGCGAGGCGGCGGTGGAGGTCAATCTTGAGCGCCTCGGCGTCGATGTACGCGGGCGGAATGTACGCGTCGAGCTGCGCGTCGATGCGGACGGGGCGCGCGACCGCGCGGCGGCTGCCGCCGAGCTCCGCGACCGCCTCCCCGAGCAGCTCCATGTAGAGCTCGAAGCCGATCGCGGCGACGTGCCCCGACTGCTCGGCACCGAGCAGGTTGCCGGCCCCGCGGATCTCGAGGTCGCGCATCGCGATCGCGAAGCCGGCCCCCAGCTCGGTGTGGTCGGCGAGGGTCGCCAGGCGGGCGCGCGCCTCCGCGGTCAGCTCCTCCGCGTCGGGGTAGAACAGGTAGGCGTGGGCGATCGCGTCCGAGCGGCCCACGCGGCCGCGGATCTGGTAGAGCTGGGCGAGCCCGAGCGCGTCCGCCCGCTCGACGATCAGCGTGTTCGCCTGCGGGATGTCGAGGCCCGACTCGATGATCGTCGTCGCGACGAGCACGTCGGCCTCGCCGGCGACGAACCGCAGCATGACGTCCTCGAGCTCGCGCTCGGAGAGCTGGCCGTGGCCGACGATCACGCGCAGGCCAGGGACGAGCTGGCGCAGCTTCTCGGCCGCGTCCTCGATCGACTCGACCCGGTTGTGCAGGTAGAACGCCTGCCCGCCGCGGGCGAGCTCGCGCTCGAGCGCCTGCTTCACCAGCTCCTCGTCGAGCTCGCCCACGTAGGTGCGGATCGGCCGGCGCCCCTCGGGCGGCGTCTCGATCACGCTGATGTCGCGCAGGCCCGAGAGCGACATGTGCAGCGTGCGCGGGATCGGCGTCGCGGAGAGCGAGAGGACGTCCACCTCGCGGCGGAGCTGGCGCAGCAGCTCCTTCTGGGCGACCCCGAAGCGCTGCTCCTCGTCGACGACGACGAGGCCCAGCCGCTTCGGCGCGACGTCACGGGAGAGCACGCGGTGCGTGCCGACGAGGACGTCGACGGCGCCCTCGGCGAAGGCCGCGAGGGTCTTCTTCACCTCGGCCGGCTTGCGGAAGCGCGAGACCATCTCGACCCGGACGGGCATGTCCGCGTAGCGCTCCCGGAACGTGTTCCAGTGCTGCTGCGCGAGCACCGTCGTCGGCGCGAGCACGAGCGCCTGGCGGCCGTTCGCGACCGCGATGAAAGCGGCGCGGAGCGCCACCGCGGGCGTGCCGAAGCCGACGTCGCCGCAGACGAGCCGGTCCATCGGGCGCGGCGACTCCATGTCCTCCTTGACCGACTCGATCGCCTGCTGCTGGTCGGGCGTCTCGCGGTACGGGAAGCTCGCCTCGAGCTGCTCGACGAGGTCGCCGTTCGCCTCGTAGGCCGTCCCCTCCACCCGCTGCCGCTGCGCGTACAGCTCGAGCAGCTCGCCGGCGAGCTCGCGGACGCCCGTGCGGGCACGGGACTTGACCAGCTGCCAGCTCTTCCCGCCGAGCTTGGAGAGGACGGGCGCCCCGGCGTCCGCCCCGACGTAGCGGGAGACCTTGCCGATCTGCTCGTGGGGGACGTAGAGGCGGTCCTCGCCCTTGAAGCCGAGGAACAGGTAGTCCCGCGTCACGCCGGCGACGGTCTTCGTCTCGAACCCGAGCAGCCGGCCGATGCCGTGGTCCTCGTGCACGACGTAGTCGCCGGTGCGCAGGTCGGTGAAGCTCTGCAGCGCCTTGCCGAGGCGGGCGTCCGCGCGCGGCGGCCGCTTGCGGAAGACCTGCGTGTCCGGGAGGACGACGAGCCCGAGCTCGCGCGAGACGAACCCGCGCCGGGCCGGGCTGACCGCGAAGGAGACCGACGGCCCGGTCGGCAGGTCGCCTCCCTCGGGGAGCATGACCGCGTCGACCTTGTTCAGCAGCGCCTTCTGGCGGAGCGCCTCGCCCCGGTGCTGGAAGGTGACGAGGACGCGGCTCCCGCCGCGGACGAAGCCGGCGAGGTCGCGCTCGGCCTCGGTGATCCCGCGCGCGGCCACGGCGGGACGCTGGGCCTCGAACGCGTGCTCCTGCCCGGCAGGGAGCGGGTCGAGCCACGCGAACGGGTCGAGCGGCAGCTCGCGGCCCAGCTCCTCCTGCCACGCCTTGCGCACCTCGTCGCGCTCCCAGACGACGTCGACCCGCTCCAGCGGGACGACGAGGTCGCCGGGCACGCGCGGCCGCTCGGCCTCGTCGGCCTCCGCCGCGGGCGAGGCGCTCCCGTCGGCGGGGTCGGCGTCGAGGCGCCGCTCGCACGCGGGGTGCACGACGGCGCGCTCGAGCGCGCCGAGCGTCCGCTGCGTGAAGGCCGAGAACGCGCGGATCGCCTCGACCTCGTCCCCGAACAGCTCGATCCGGATCGGCTCGCGGCCCGTGGCCGGGTAGACGTCGACGATGCCGCCACGGACGGCGAACTGGCCGCGGGCCTCGACGCGCTCGACGCGCTCGTACCCCGCCAGCGCGAGCCCCTCGGCGAGCCCGTCCACGCCCGGCTCGTCCCCGACCTCGACCTCGAGCGTGCGCGCCCGCAGCGCTGCCGGGGGAAGGCCGTCGGCGAGGCCGAGGGCCGAGGCGCAGACGACGCCGCCCGCGTCGAGGACCGCGAGGGCCCGGGCGCGCTCGCCGACGAGGTGCGGCGGCGGCTGGAGCCCGGTCTCGAAGCGGACGCCGCGCGATGGCAGCAGGCCGACCCGCTCCGCCCCGAGGTACCAGCCGACCGCCTCGGCCAGGTCGCGCGCGTCGGCATCGTCCGCGGCGAGCACGACGAGCGGCGCGGCGCCGTCCCTCGCGAGCCAGGTCGCGGCGACGACGACCGGCAGGAGGCTCTCCGAGACGCGCGCGCTCGTGCCGTGACGGTCGCCCGCGAACGCCTGGAGCCGCTCCGTGCGAGCGAGCTCGAGGGCCACGGTGCTGAGCTGCGGGAGGTTCACGACGAGACGGTGCTGGGGTGCGGCCCGGCGGCCATGGTAGCGGCGGGGCAGCAGCCGGCCGCCCGGACCGGCGTCCGGCTCAGGCCCGCTCGTTGACGCGGTTCTGCGCCGCCTCGAGCCCGTCGCGCACGACGGCCTCGACGGCGTCCGCGGCGCGCACGACGATCGACTCGACGTCGTCGTGCGGCGCGAAGGCCGAGAGCACGTAGTCGGCGACGGGCCGCGGGTCGCCCCGCTCCGGCCGACCGACGCCGACGCGGAGGCGGCCGAACTCCTGGCTGCCGACCGCGGCGACGATCGAGCGCAGCCCGTTGTGCCCCGCGAGGCCGCCGCCGAGCCGCAGCTGCAGGCGCCCCGTGGGGAGGTCGACCTCGTCGTGGACGACGAGGACCTGCTCGAGCGGCAGCTTGTAGAAGCGGATCGCCGGGCCGACCGAGCGGCCCGACTCGTTCATGTACGTGATCGGCTTCAGCAGCCCGATGCGCGCGCCGTCGAGCCTCGCCTCCGCGATGTCGCCGGTGAACTTGCCGCGGAAGCCGGCGCCGCAGCGCCGCGCGACCTCGTCGACGACCATGAAGCCGACGTTGTGCCGCGTGTCGCGGTACTGCCGCCCGGGGTTGCCCAGGCCCACGACCAGCAGGTCGAGCGTCGGGGCGGGCTGGCCCCGACGGAGAAGGCCCACGGGCTAGGAGTCGCCGTCGGGCGACTCGGCCGCGTCGCCGCCGTCCTCGCCGTCCCCGGCGGGCTCCGCCTCGGCCTCGGGCTCGGCAGGCGCGCTCGCCTCCGACTCCTCGTCGGCGTCGGCGGGTCCGGCGGACTTGGCGACCCGCGTCGCGGCGATCGCGACGACGACGGCGTCCGGCTCGGAGAGGAAGGTGATGCCCGCGGGCGGCGTCAGGTCGCCGACGCGCACCGTGTCCCCGACCTCCATGCCGTCGATGTCGACCTCGACCAGCGTCGGCAGCTCCATCGGCAGGCCGGAGATCGAGACCTCGCGCAGCATGACGTTCAGCAGGCCGCCGCGCGTGACGCCGGGCGAGGTGCCCGTGACGCTGATCGGAACGGTCGTCTGGATCGGCTTGTCGAGCGGGATCTCGTGCATGTCCAGGTGCACGACGGTGCCCCGGGTCGGATGCACCTGGTAGTCCTTGACCACCGCGTGGCGCGTCTCGCCGGTGCCCTCGATGACGACGTCGAAGATGGAGTTCATGCTGGCGCCGGCGAAGGTGCGGCGAAGCTCGACGGCGTCGACCGAGAAGGCGGTCGCCGCGTTGCCGGCGCCGTAGATGACACCCGGCACGTGCCCGGCGCGGCGCAGGCGGCGAGACACGGCGCTCCCGAACTCGGAGCGGGGCTGGACGTTGAGGGCGACACGAAGGCTGGCCATACGGCGCGGAAGTCTAGCGAAAGCCTCCAGCCGCCCGCGCGCGAACCGGCGTCAGGGGTCGGACGCGGCCGAGAGCAGCCGCTCGAGCGTCCGCCGGAACGGCTGCTCCCGGCCGAGCCGCTCGCACTCGCGCCGGTGATCCTCGAGGAACACCTCCCGGGACGGCGGCATGGCGAGCGCCTCCTGCAGCTCGGCGTAGACGAGCTCGAGCTCGACCCACCGCGCGAACTCGGGCCCGAGGCTGCCGAAGCCCGCACCGCACGCGCCCACCGTCAGGGATCCCCGGCTCGTGTCATGGCGCGAGCCTAGCGGGCCGCGCGCCGGGTCGGGGCGGTCGCGGGGGACGCCCGGGCCAGCCGCCCGGCCGGTCGAGCGCGCGCTCCCGCGCCCGCCCCGGGCGGGGACGGAGCGCCGTCGTGGGAAGTCGGCACACCGTCGACCGACCGGCGCCGCGCCGGGAGCCGCCGGCGCCGCGCCGCAGGCGGACGCCGGTCGCTCGCTGCCCGAGGGCTGCCGGGCTCGGCGAGGCGTCCGCGCCGCGCGCCTCGGCGGCGGGACGCGGGCCGATCGAGCACGACGAGCGCCCGACGACACCCGTGGCCGGCCGCGTCGGCCGGCTCCTCGGCGGCGAGGTCGCGATCGAGCGTCGAGGTCGCGCTGGCCGGGCTCGCGCCGCCGACGGACTGCCCGTCGCTCGCTGCGGGCGGGCCGAGGGCGCCGCGAGGCGCCGCGCGCTGCCCCTCAGCGGCTGGACGCGAGCCGCTCGAGCACCACCAGCGCCTCGCGACACCCGTGGTCGGCCGCGTCGATCAGCTCCTTGGCGGTGAAGTCGCGACCGAGGAGCGCCGTCGAGCCCGGCCGGGCCATGTCGATGGCCGATCGCTCGCCGAGGTCGTCCTCGTCGATCGGGTAGATCCTCACCTCGACGCGGTAGCGCCGCTGCACGCCGTTCCTCCTCGCACGCTCCCCGCCTGCACGGTAGGGCGCGCGTCGGATGCAGCGGGGCGCGCGCGTCGAACGCACCGGGTCGCCCGCCGGGACGCGCCCGCCGCCGCCCGGACGACCGACCGCCGCCGCCGCGCCGGCGGCGCCGCCCGGGGTCGGGGTCCCACCCGGGTGGGGGAACCACGTGCCTCCGGCACCGAGCCTACCGCCGAAACCCGCGCGTGCGTGTCACGGAGGCGCGCCGATCGTGTTCCGATCGCTCCACACGCGCTCAGATCGGGCACTGCCCTGCGGCAGCGGCGACGGCGCAGTTCGCCTCGCGACGAGCCAGGTATCCCGGCCGCGAGACGCGTCGACGGGCGGCGGACGTCCGGGTTGGCGGAGGGACGCCGAGGTCGCGGGTGACGCTGGCCGGGCTGTACCCGGCGGCGGTGGGCTGCTCGACGAGGTCGGCGACGTGGAGGGCCGAGAGTTGGCCGACGTCTCATTCCTGGGCGGCGGAGAGCCGGGGTACGGGACCCGGGCGGAGCCGGCTGGTGGCCCGGTGCTGACGAGAACGAGGCGCCCGGAACGCTTGGGCTTGAAGAAGTAGGTCTCGTCCTGGACGCCGCGGCTGCGGCTAATCGAGGTGTGCGAGAAGTGCCAGGTGCAACCGTCGTGCTCGATGTCCTTGACCATCTGGGTGGCCGGGTCGATCTCGAGGCCGTCGCCCGGAAGCCTGTGGCTCGGGTAGGGCGGGTCGTGAAGCATCACGTCCAGGATCGGCTGCTTCGGCTTGTCCACTCTCGCCTCCCTTGTGCCCAATCCTTGTGTCCAACAGGGCGCAAGCGCCATGGCTGAGCGGGATTGCCTAGAACAGCTGGTTCTCGCCGCGGAAGATCGCCGACACGGACTCGTCCGCGTAGACGTTCTCGATCGTCCGGGCGAGGATGTCCGAGACGGTCAGCACCTCGAGCTTCGCGGGGCGGTCGAGCGGGCTGATCGGGACCGTGTCCGCGACGACGACGCGCTCGATGTGGCTCTCGTCGATCTTGCGGAGGGCGTCGCCAGGGAAGAGCCCGTGCGTCGCGCACGCGTAGACGGCGACCGCGCCGGCCTTCTTCAGCGCCAGCGCCCCGGCGAGCAGCGTGCCGCCGGTCACGATCATGTCGTCGGTCATGATCGCCACCTTGCCGGCGACCCGGCCGATCACCTCCGTCACCGTGGCGGTGTCGTGCGCCGGCCGCGACTTGTTGAGGAGCGCGAGGTCGGAGTTCAGCATCTCCGAGAACTTGCGCGCGGTCTTCGCGCGGCCGGGGTCGGGCGAGACGGCGACGACCTCCGGGCCGGAGAAGCCCTGGTCGCGGAAGTGCTGCGCGAACGTGGGCAGCGCGGTCATGTGGTCGACCGGGATCCGGAAGAAGCCCTGGATCTGGCCCGCGTGGAGGTCCATGGTCAGCACGCGGTCGACGCCGGCGGCCTGGAGCAGCTCCGCCACGAGCTTCGCCGTGATCGGCTCGCGGGGCGCGGACTTCTTGTCCTGGCGCGAGTACGGGTACCAGGGCAGCACCGCCGTGATCCGCGCGGCCGAGGCGAGCTTGGCCGCGTCGATCATGATCAGGAGCTCCATCAGGTGGTCGTTCACCGGCGGCGAGCCCGCCTGCACGACGAAGACGTCGGCGCCGCGCACGGACTCGAGGTAGCGGCAGTACGCCTCGCCGTTCGCGAAGGTCTTCAGCTCGACCTCGCCGAGGCGGATCCCCAGCTTCTCCGCGATGCGCTCGGCGAGCGCGCGGTTGGAGCTGCCCGAGAACAGCATCAGGCGCCCGGGCGTGCCGCGCTCGCTCCACTGCCTGGGCGACGGGGACGCGTCCACGTGCTCCAGCCCCTCCAGGCCGGGAAGCGCCGCGAGCTCAGTCGTGCTGTCTGCCACGGTACCCCTCTTTGTTCAGCTGCCGCGCCCGGGCGACCGCGAGCGCCCCGGGAGGAACGTCCTTCGTGATCGTCGAGCCGGCACCGACCCATGCGCCGTCGCCGATCTCGATCGGCGCGACGAACACATTGTGGCTGCCCGTGTGGACGTCGTCCCCGATCCGCGTCCGGAACTTGCCACCCAGCTCGGCCCGGTAGTTCGCCGTGATCGCGCCGGCGCCGATGTTCGTCCCCTCGCCGACGTCCGCGTCCCCGATGTACGAGAGGTGCGGGACCTTCGAGCCCCGGCCGATCACGGAGTTCTTCATCTCGACGAACGTGCCCGCCTTCGCCCGCTCCCGCAGCACCGTGCCGGGGCGCAGGTAGCAGAAGGGCCCGACCAGGGCGGCCGGCCCGATCTCGGCGTCGACGGCGACCACGTGCGGGCCGACCTGGGCGCCCGCGCCGACGGTCGTCGACCCGCGCAGGACGGTGAACGGGTGGATCACCGCATCGGGCTCGACGCGCACGCCGTGGTCGATCCAGGTGGAGCCCCGGTCGATCACGGTGCCTCCGGCGAGCATCACCTCGCGCAGGATCCGGTGGCGCAGGACGTCCATCGCGTCCGCGAGCTCGACGCGCGTGTTGACGCCCTCGACGGCCTGCCAGTCGTCGGTCACGTGCCCGGCGGCCAGCGCGCCCGCGCCCGTCAGGTGACCGACGGCGTCCGTGAGGTAGAGCTCGCCCTGCACGTTGTGCGGCTCGAGCTTCCCGAGGGCCGGCCACAGCGAGGACGAGGCGAAGACGTAGACCGAGGCGTTGACCTCCCGGACGGCGAGCTCCTCCTCGGACGCGTCCCCCGCCTCGACGATCCGCAGCACCGCGCCCGAGTCGTCCCGGATCACGCGGCCGTAGCGCCGCGCGTCGGGCGGCTCGAACGAGAGGAGCGTGACCGCGGCGCCCGACGTGCGGTGCGCGCGGAGCAGCCCGGCCAGGGTCTCCTCGCGGAGCAGCGGCGTGTCGCCGGGGACGACCAGCACGTCGCCGTCGAAGCCGGACAGGGCCGGCCCGGCGCACGCGACGGAGTGGCCCGTGCCGCGCGGCTCGTCCTGGACGACGTACTCGACGCGATCGCCGAGGCGCTCGCGCAGCGCCGCCTCGTTCTGCGGCGAGCAGACGAGGACGACCCGCGTGGCGCCGAGCGGCTCGACGGCGGCGAGCACCCACTCGATCAACGACCTCCCCAGCAGCTCGTGCAGGTGCTTGGGCACGGCGGAGCGCATGCGGGTTCCGAGGCCCCCGGCCATGACGACTGCAGCGAGCGGGGGTTCGGTCATCGAGGGAGTGGACATGGCTGGGGCGGGAGGATTCGAACCTCCGATCGCGGGACCAAAACCCGCTGCCTTACCGCTTGGCTACGCCCCATCGGAACCGGAGGCGAGTATAGGAGACGCTAGCGGTCCGCCAGGATCAACAGCGCAACCACCGCGCCGGCGACGACCAGGCCCGCGACGAGCAGCCAGCCGAGCAGGACGAGCACGGCCGGGACGACGAGCACGACGGCCTGCGAGAGCGCCGCGGCGCGCAGCCCGGTGCGAAGCGCCGGCTGCGCCACGCGGCGGCGGAGCGAGGCGTACGACGCGAGGACGGCGATGGCGATGCCGATCGCGGCCCAGGCGGGCAGGACGTCGGCGATCACGAGGACAGCCTCGGCGAGCGCGATCAGGCCGGCGGCGCGCAGCCACCAGCCGCGTCTGCTGCCCCGGCCAGGCTCCTCTGCGATGGACACGCCGGCGCTCACCGCGCCCGACGCTACCAGACGGCCGCGGCGATCCAGGTCCGCGCGCTGCCGCCGAGCGCGCGTGCGGCGGCCTCGGCGTCCCGCCGGTGGTGGAACAGCCCGTACGCGGCAGGGCCGGCGCCGCTCACGTCGGCCCGGAAGGGCCCGAGCCCGGCGAGGCGGGCGGCGAACTCCGCGGCCCCGGAGGCAACGGCGAGGTCGTTCGGCGGGAGGGCCGCGAGGTCGCGCGCGCGCCGAGCGGTCCGGGCGACCTCGAGCACGGCATTGCGCCGCTGCTCGAAGCCCGGGCCGCCGCCGAGGGCGTCGAAGCGACCGTAGACGGCGCCCGTCGACTCCTTGACGGCGCCGCGCGGCACGGCGACGAGCACCCAGAAGTCCTGCGGCACGTCCACCGGCGTCAGCAGCTCACCCCGGCCCTGCGCGAGCTTCGGCCCCGGCTCGACGAAGAACGGCACGTCGGACCCGAGCTCGGCGGCGAGCTCGAGCAGCCGCTCGCGGCCGACCGGCGAGCCGAGGAGCTCGTTGCCGGCGACGAGCGCCGCCGCCGCATCGGCGCTTCCGCCCCCGAGCCCCGTGGCGACGGGGATGCCCTTGCGCAGCCCGACCCGGGCCTCGACCCGGCGGCCGGCCTCCGCCCCGAGCAGCTCGAGCGCCCGACGGACGAGGGTGTCCTCGGCGAAGCCCGTGACCTCGAGCGCGTGGCCGGGCTCGAGCGTCAGCGTGTCGCAGAGGTCGATCCGCTGCATCAGCGTCGCGACGTCGTGATAGCCGTCCGGCCGCAGCTCGCCGACGACGAGCGCGAGGTTGATCTTCGCGGCGACGGTGACCCGGATCACCGGAGCTGCTCGGCCAGCTCGAGGAAGGCTCCTGGCGCGAGCGACTCGGCGCGGGCGTCGGCCGGAGCTCCCAGCCGCGCGAGGGCGGCCGCGGCCCGGTCGCGCGACGAGACGCCGGCGAGCACGAGCGAGTTCGCGAGCGTCTTGCGCCGGTGCGCGAAGGCGCCCTGGACGACGCGCTTGAGCCACGGGTACTCCTCCCCCCAGCTGCGCTCCCGGACGAGAGCCACGATCGCCGACTCGACGTTCGGCGGCGGCCGGAAGCACGTCCGCGCGACGGGATGGAGCCCGATCGGCCGGGCCGTGAGCTGGAGCAGGACCGAGACCGCGCCGTAGGCCTTGGTTCCGGGCCCGGCGACGAACCGGTCGGCGACCTCCCGCTGCACCATCACGCACCACCGGGCGACGGAGGGCAGCCCGTCGAGGCTGTCGGCGACGAGCGGGGTCGCGATCGCGTACGGGAGGTTGGCGACGAGCTTCCCGGGCGGAGGGCGCAGCGAGCTGAGGTCGAGCGCCAGCGCGTCCCCGACGTGCAGGCGGACGTTCTCCCGGCCGGCGAGCTCCGCCTCGAGGTGCGGCACGAGCTGCCGGTCGACCTCGACGGCATGGACGACGTCGACCCGGTCGGCGAGGTACGTCGTCAGCACGCCGAGCCCCGCGCCGACCTCCAGGACCACGTCGTCGGGGTCGAGCGCGGCGAGCCGCTCGATCACGCCCAGGATGTTGGGGTCGACCAGGAAGTGCTGGCCGAGCTCCCGCTTCTGGACGATCCGACCGCCGCTCACGGGGCCCCGAGGAGGCGGGTCGCGTTGTCGTCGATCGCCGCGGCCATCTGCTCCGTCGAGAGGCCGCGCACGCGCGCGAGCTCCGCGACGACGTGCACGACGTGCGCTGGCTCGTTCGGCCGCCCCCGAACCGGCTGGGGGGCGAGGTAGGGCGAGTCCGTCTCCGAGAGCAGGCGGTCGAGCGGGAACCGCGCCGCCGCCTCCCGCAGCTCGGGCGCCTTGGGGTACGTGACGTTCCCGGCGAAGGAGGCGTAGTAGCCGCGCTCGATGCAGGCGTCGACCATCCCGGGCGACGAGAAGCAGTGGATCACCACCGGGAGCCCCGGGCGAGCCTCCGCGAGCAGCGCGAGGGTGTCCTCGTCGGCTGCCCTCGTGTGGACGACGAGCGGCTTCCCGACCTCGCCCGCGAGCGCGATCTGCGCGCGGAACATCGCGCGCTGGCGGTCGCGCGGCGCGTAGTCGCGGAAGTAGTCGAGGCCCGCCTCGCCCACCGCCACCGCGCGGGGAGCCGCGAGCAGGCGCTGGATCTCGACGAGCGCGTCCTCGCCGAGCTCGCCCGCCTGGTGGGGGTGGACGCCCAGCGCGCACTGGACGTCCGGCTCGCGCTCGGCGATCCCGAGCGCGACGCGCGCGGACTCGGGGCCGCAGCCGATGGTGACCACGCGCCCCACGCCGGCCGCTCGCGCGTGCTCGAGCGCCTCGTCGACCGGCACCGCGCACTGCTCGAGGTGCGCGTGGGCGTCGATCACGGTTCGTTCGACTCGCCGCCGCCGTGCTCCATCCGCTCGAGCTCCGAGGCGACGACCTGCTCCGGATCGAGCTTGCGGAACAGCGGCCGCGGCTCGCGCAGCGCCTGCCCGGGCGGGAGCCGGCTCGGCTCCCAGGCCCCGACCCAGCTCGTGTAGTCGCCGGTCAGGACGACGTGCGACGAGCCGTCGGGCTCGGACTCCTCCCGGAACTCGAGCGGGCCGGCGAGGTAGCCGTCGTAGCCGAGCATCTCGTGCACTGCCTGGCCCGAGAACGGCAGGACGGGCGCGAGGAGCGTCTTCAGCCCGTCGACGCAGCGGAGCGCGACGTAGAGGATCGTGCCCCCGCGCGCCTGGTCGGTCTTGAGGGCCGCCCACGGGGCCTGCTCGCTGACGTACTGGTTGACCAGCCCTGCCACGCGCATCGCCTCCGAGAGGCCGGCGCGGAAGCGCGCGGCCTCGAACTGCTCGCCGACGTCCTCGAACGCGCGCTCGACCGCCGCGAGCACCGCGCGATCGGCGTCCGTCAGGTCGCTGGGCTCCGGCACCGCGCCGAACGTCCGGTAGGCGCTCGTGAGCGTGCGGTTCACGAGGTTCCCCCACGTCGCCAGCAGCTCGTCGTTGTTGCGGCGGACGAACTCGGCCCACGTGAAGTCGGTGTCCTGCGACTCCGGGCCGGCCGCGGTCAGGAAGTAGCGCAGCGGATCCGGCTCGTAGCGGGACAGGAAGTCGTTGACGTAGATGGCGACGCCGCGGCTCGAGCTGAACTTCCTCCCCTCCATCGTGAGGAACTCGCTCGACACGATGTCGTAGGGCAGCTGGAGCGGCGGGCCGCCGGCGCCGAACTCGCCGTCTCCCCCGTACCCCATGAGCATGCTCGGCCAGATGACCGAGTGGAACACGATGTTGTCCTTGCCCATGAAGTAGTAGTGGCGCGCATCCGGGTCCTGCCACCACTCGCGCCACGCCTCGGGCGTCCCGCGGTTCGCGGCCCACTCGATGCTGGCCGACAGGTAGCCGATCACGGCGTCGAACCACACGTAGATCCGCTTGTCGTCGCGATCCTCGTACGCGGGGAGCGGGATCGGCACGCCCCAGTCGAGATCGCGCGTGATCGCACGGGGCCGGAGATCGTCGAGGAGGTTGAGCGAGAAGCTCCGGACGTTCGGGCGCCAGTGCTGCTGCGCGCCGATCCACTCCGCGAGCCGTGCGGAGAAGGCGCCGAGGTCGAGGAAGAAGTGCTCCGTCTCCCTGAAGACCGGCGGCGTGCCGTCGATGCGCGAGCGGGGCGAGATCAGCTCGCGCGGATCGAGCTGCCGCCCGCAGTTGTCGCACTGGTCGCCGCGCGCCTCGCCGTAGCCGCAGTGGGGGCAGGTGCCCTCGATGTACCGGTCCGGGAGCGTGCGGCCCGTGGAGGCCGAGAACGCGCCCTCCATCGTCTGCGCCACGACGTAGCCCTTCTCGTGGAGCACGCGGAAGAGGTCCTGCGTCACCCGGTAGTGGTTGCGCGTCGTCGTCCGCGTGAACAGGTCGTAGCTGAGCCCGAGGCTCCGCAGGTCGTTCCGGATCACCTCGCTGAAGCGATCCGCCAGCTGCTGGGGCGTGACGCCCTCCCGGTCAGCCGCGACCATGATCGGCGTTCCATGCTCATCGGTGCCGCTGACCATCAGGACGTCGTCGCCGCGCAGCCGGTGGTAGCGGGCGAAGATGTCCGATGGCACGCCGAAGCCGGCCACGTGCCCGATGTGGCGGGGCCCGCTCGCGTACGGCCACGCCACGGCAACGAGGATCTTCCGGCCACGGCGGTGTGTGGAGGTGGTCTCGGCCATGCGCCCTGATCATACGGACGGCCCTCGGGACGTCTTCCGACATCGGCGCGACTGCCGTGCCCGACGCTCGCCCGACCGGCCAGGCGCCGTGCTGACCGACGACCGGCGGCGGTCCCCCTCTGGACGACGGCCGCCGCGACCGCGCCACGTCGAGCCCGCCCGCGGCTCGGCAGGGTGCGCGAGCTCCGGGCGGGAGCCGCCCACCCGACCGGCCCCTCGCCTGCGGGCGCCCGCCACGGCCAGCCCGAGGACCAGACAGCCGGCGAGCGCGCCGCTCGCAACGAGCTCCCACGACGCCGCATGCGCTCTGCGACCGCTCGACGGCGCCGCGGCGGCAGCGGCCTGATGCGGCTCGCGTCCGTCGCCGGGGACCGACGCGGCTCGGTCGACGATCGGCGGACCCTGCACATCGAACCGACCGACCGGTGGCGCCGACATCCGCGCGCCGGATGCGTCGGGCGCGCCCGTCCGGACGGGCGTCGGTGCGACGTGCGAGCGGCGGCGGTCGGTCAGGGACGAGCGCGACGGCCCTCCCTCGCCGTTGGCGAGCGCGGCCGATCGCCGGTCACCGGTCCGGCTGGCCGTCCTCGGAGCGCCGGCCGGCCCCCCGCGCTCCCGGCGGGTCGCTCGCGTGGAGGCCGCCGTCGGGGCGGCGGTCGCACGCCCGGCCGCGACGCCGGTGGCGGCCGGGTCGGGAGCTGCGGTCGATGCGTCGGCCGCAGCCGGCGCAGCTCCTGTCGCCGCCACGGTGGGCCGGGGAGCACCCCGGTCGGCGCGCCGGCGACCCGGCACGCTGGCGGTCGACGGCACCGGCACGTCCCGCGTCGCCGGCTCGGCCACGGGCACGGGCGGCATCGCGGACGCCGGGGACTCGACCGGCGGGTCGACAGGCGCCTCCACGAGCGGCTCGACGGCGCCCGGCACCTCCGGCGCCGCGGGCGGGTCGGACGACGCGGGGAGCGGCGGGCCCGCGACCGGCGCCGGCGACGCATCGACGGGCGTCGGCGACGGCTCCTGGGGCACGGGGCTCGGCGGATCGACGGTCGGCGCGGGCGCGGCCGGCGCCTGGCCCCGCTCCGGGAGCAGGGCGAGTGGGTCGACGTAGCGACCGGCCGGGTCGCGCACGCCCAGATGGACGTGCGGGCCCTCGACGCCTTCGTCGGCCGCGGCGCCGACCTTGGCGAGCGGCTGGCCCTCCTCGACCGCGTCGCCCCGTCCGGCCCCGAGCCCGTCGAGGTGCTGGAGGGTGACCAGCAGGCCGTCCGGCGTCGTCACGGTGATCGTCGGGCCGCCGCCCGGGACGGTGCCCGCGAACGTGACCACGCCGGCGATCGGCGCCCGTACGCCCGTTCCCGGTGGTGCGCCGATGTCGATCCCGCGGTGCTGGCCGCCGGCATACGGACTGCCGCCGTAGCGGAAAGGTCTGACCACCGGTCCGTCGACGGGCCAGGTCCAGGCGAGCGCGGGCGAAGCGCCGACCAGCACCGAGAGCAGAACCGGGAGGATGAGGACGAATCGACGTCGCATCGCGTGCTCCCGTTCTCGAATATGACAACGATGTCGAGCCTAGCGGGGAGAGCGGGCGTCGTCCAGGGAGACGACGGCCGGCGACCGCGAAAGTCACACTTCCGGCACGAAGTCCCCGGCGTCGGACCGACGGGAGCGGGCCCACAGGCCCCGCGCCCCGCCCCTCGCGTCACGGGCCGGACATGCGGGACACACGGCCCCCGGCACCGCCGCGGAGCAGGCCCGCCCCGCCTACGGCTGGCGGGTGCCGGCGTAGAGCGCGTTCGTCCCGACCCCGAGCAGCCGCCCGACGACCGCCGCCGCCTGTCGGCGCCCCGCACCTGCCGCGACGAGGTCGTCGACGGCCGCCCGGCCGGCCGCCAGCCGCTCGTCGGCCGGGGCTGCGGCGCCAGGGCCGACGACGAGCGTGACCTCCCCCTTCGGCGGCCGGGCGAACCGGGCGGCGACCTCCGCCGCCGTCCCCCGGGCGATCTCCTCGAAGCGCTTCGTCAGCTCGCGGCAGACCGCGACCGGTCGCCCCGGCTCGACCGCGGCGAGGCTGGCCAGGGTCTCCGGCACCCGGCCCGGCGCCTCGAAGAGCACGACCGGCCACGACGCGGAGGCGAGCTCGTGCCAGAGCGCCGCGCGTCCCGCGGGCGTCCGCGGTGCGTAGCCGAGGAAGGCGTAGCGCTCCCCGAGCAGGCCGCTCGCGACGAGCGCCGTCTCGACAGCGGAGGCGCCGGGGAGGACGACGACCTCGACGCCCGCGTCGATCGCGGCCCGGATGAGGCGCGCGCCCGGGTCGTTGACGCCCGGGAGGCCCGCGTCGCTGACGAGCGCGACCCGCTCCCCCGCCTCCAGCCGCGGCAGGATCCCGGCGACCCGCCGTGCCTCGCGATGGCGCTCGTAGGCGACGAGCGTCGCGTCGATCCCGTGCCGCTCGAGCAGGATCCGCGTTCGCCGCGTGTCCTCGCAGAGCACCACGTCCGCCTCGGCGAGCTCGCGCAGGACGCGGAGCGTGACGTCCTCGAGGTTGCCGATCGGCGTCGCGCAGACGACGAGCGGCACGGTCAGGCGCCGTGGTCGAGCAGCTCGAAGCCGACGACGCCCGCACCGACGAGGCCGGCCTCGACGCCGAGTGTCGCGGGCAGGATCCGCACCTCATCGCGGACGAGCGGCATCGCCTGGGCGCGCACGATCGCCCGGATCGGCTCGAACAGCAGCTCCCCGGCCCGCGCGAAGCCGCCGCCGAGGACGACGACCTCCGGGTCGAACGTGTTGACGAGCCCGACGAGGCCCTGGCCGAGGCGCTCGGCCACCGTCCCGATCACCCGGCGCGCGTCGCCGTCCCCCGCCGCGGCGAGCTCGACGGCCAGACGCGCATCGACGTGCCGTCCGGCGGCTGCGGCCCGGCCCAGGTCGCCGCCGGGGTGGCGGGTCGCCGTCGCCTGCGCCAGGGCGTCGGCCGCGGTCCCGGAGGCGAGCACCTCGAGATGGCCGTGGCCCGGGCAGTCGCCCTGGCACGGCGGCCCGTCCAGGTCGACGACGACGTGACCGAGCTCACCGGCCACGCCCCGCGCGCCACGGTAGAGGCGCCCCCCGAGGATCAGCCCGCCGCCGATCCCCGTCCCGAGCGTGACCATCACCATGTCGCGCACGCCCCGCCCGGCCCCGAAGCGGTGCTCGGCGAGGGCGGCGGCGTTCGCGTCGTTCTCGACGCCGACCGGAACGCCGAAGCGCTGCTCCATCCGCGCGCGCAGGTCGATCCCGCCGAGCGGGACGTTCGTCGCCGAGACGGGCGCACCGCGGCGCTGATCGATGATCGCGGGGAGACCGAGGCCGATCGCGTCGACCCCGTTCGCCGCGAGCTCGGCGATGGCCTCGTCGAGCTGCGCGAGGAGCGCGCCGGGGCTCGACACGTCCGTCTCCCGGAGCGTGCGCTCGAGCACGACGCCCGCCCGGTCGACGACGCCCGCGAGCAGCTTCGTGCCGCCCAGGTCGACGCCTATGACGCGCGGCGAGGTCACGGCGTGCGGCTACCATACCGGCTCGTCCAGCCCATGAGCGAGAAGCCGTACCGCGTCTATCGAAGCGGTCGGGCGCGGGATCGCGGTCGCTCTCCGGGCGAGCCCGAGCCGTCGCTCGCCCCGCTGCCGCCGCCAGGCTCGGCGCCCTGGCCGGAGACGGCCGAGCCCGCCGAGCTGCTCCCGGTCGACCTCCCGCCGCTGCCGTCGCCGGCGCCGCCGGAGCGCCCGCCCCGCAAGCGCCGGCGCCGACGCGACACCGGGCCGCGGCCGGGCCGCCGGTGGCTCGGCCGCACGCTCAAGTGGAGCTTCCTGCTCCTGCTCCTCCTGCTGCTGCTCGTCGTCGCCTGGGGCGTCGCCGGCTACTTCGGGCTGAACGGCGGCGTCAAGAAGGCGAACGCGCGCCTGGACGACCGGGCGCGCGCCGCGCTCGCCGCGCCGCAGAGGTCGATCCTGACGACGCCGACGACGACGCTGCTCCTCGGCGTCGACACCGGCCCGGGCCGCGAGGGCCGCGGGCGGGCGGACTCGATCGTGCTCATCCGCACCGACCCGGACGAGCACCGCGTCTCGCTGCTCTCGATCCCGCGCGACCTCCGCGTCGAGATCCCGGGCCGCGGGATCGACAAGATCAACGCCGCCTACGCGTACGGCGGGGCGGCGCTGATGGTCGATGCGATCGAGGCGCGCACCGGGATCCCGGTCAACCACGTCGCGGTCGTCGCGTTCGAGGGCTTCGCGGAGCTGATCGACGAGCTCGGCGGCGTCGAGATCGACGTGCCGAGGGCGATCGTCTCGAACCGGTTCGACTGCCCGTACCAGTCACGCTCGGAGTGCGAGCGGTGGCGCGGCTGGCAGTTCGGCAAGGGGACGCAGACGATGGACGGGAAGCGCGCGCTCGTCTACTCGCGGATCCGCGAGAACCAGCTCGACCCGTCCGAGAGCGACATCACGCGCGGCGGGCGCCAGCAGCAGGTCGTGGACGCGATCGCGGCGAAGCTCGCCAGCCCGAGGACCTTCGTGGAGCTGCCGTGGCTCGGCGGCGACGTGGTCGCGCCGCTCACGACCGACCTGACGACGACCGAGCTGCTCGAGCTCGGCTGGGTGCACTTCCGCGCGGCCGACTCCCGCCTGCTGCGCTGCCGGCTCGGCGGCGAGCCGATCGAGGAGAACGGCGTCTCCTACCTCCAGGGGGTCGAGGAGAACGTCGCGGTCGTCGGCCAGTTCCTCGGACGCAACGCGCCGCAGGCGCCCGCGAAGGGCGCCGGGCCGTTCGCGCCGGGCTGCGTGACCGCGTCCTAGGGGGCCGGCCGACGGGGCCGTGCCCGGCCCCGGGGCGTGCGGCAGCGCGCTCGCGACCGGGCCCGGGCCGTCGTGCGGCTAGCCGCCGTAGGGCGGGCCGGCCACGACCTCGTTGCGCATCGAGCCGACGCCCTCGACCTCGGTCTCGACGACCATGCCGGGCTGCAGGAACCAGGGCGGCTTCTGCCCCATCCCCACGCCGGCCGGCGTGCCGGTGAAGATCAGGTCGCCGACCTCGAGCGTGCAGACGCGCGAGACGTGCTCGACCACCTGGCCGACGTCGAAGATGAAGTCGCTCGTGCGGCTCGACTGCATCAGCCTGCCGTCGATCGAGCACGAGATCGCCAGGTCGTCCGGGTTCGCCAGCTCGTCGACGGTCGTCATCACGGGGCCGATCGGGCCGTACGTGTCGAACGACTTCGCCATCGTGAACTGCTTGAGATCGCGCATCTGCTCCTCGCGATCGGACACGTCCTGACCGCACGTGACGCCCGCCATGTACGACCACGCGTCCGCGGCCGGGATGTAGCGGCCCCGGCGGCCGACGACGAGGACGAGCTCGACCTCCCAGTCGACCGACGTGCGGTCGCTCGGCATCTCGATCGGGTCGTAGGGGCCGGTCAGCGCGCTCGGCAGCTTCGTGAAGACGACCGGGCGCTCGGGCAGCGCCATCCCCGACTCCTCGGCGTGCAGCCGGTAGTTGAGGCCGATCGCGAGGATCTTGCTCGGGCGCGGCACCGGGGGGCCGAGCGTCGGCGACGCGATGCGCGGCGCGTCTGCGGGAACCTGCCACGCGCGGGCCTCGTCGAGGCGCTCGAGCAGGGCCATCGGGTCGGACGGGAGGGTGCCGCCGCTCGCGGACTCGACGTCGACGAACCCTCCGTCGACGGCGATCGCGGCACGGCCGGAGACGTTGGCGATCTTCATGCGCGGCACCCTAGCGGACGCCGACCACCGGGTGCCGGCGCCCGGCCCGCGGCCCGGAACCTACCCGTACGGGTGAACGTACCCTCCCCGGAACGGCGTATGGGCATCGTCGTGCCGAGCCGTTAATGTCATCTGGCCCGTGGAGTGTTCCGCCCAACGCTTCCCCGGGGGCCGCATCGGCCGGGGACGCGCGTTCCTCGCCGCGGCGGCCGCCGCAGTCCTCCTCGCCGCGCCCGCGGTCGCTGCGCCGACGCCGAAGAGGGCCCCGGCGTTGACCGTGGTCACATCGGCGGCGGCCGTCGAGCCCGACGACACCGTGGCCATCGACGTGCGCTGCCCGCCCTCCGCCGTGCTCTGCTCGACGAGGTTGACCGTGCAGCTCGAGCAGCGACGCACGAAGCGGTGCCCGCCCCGGCCGATCGTCCTGGGCCGGGCGGCGAGCGTCATCCCGGCGGGTATGACGACGACGCTCGTCGCGCGGCTGCTGCCGGCCGCGGGCCCCCGGCTCGCGCGCGGGCCCGTCCAGGCGACCGTCAGGCTGACCGCGACGGACGCGCTCGGCCGCACGCTGACGGGCACGCGCAAGGTGCTGCTCGCGCTCGCGCCGCCGGCGGCGAAGCCGCTCCTGCTCGGGATCTCGGACGATCACACCGCGACGAGGCCGATCGAGGCGCTGACGGCGCTGCAGGGCGTCGGGGCGCGGGCCGTGCGCGTCGTCCTGCCCTGGACGCCGGGGCAGACGGCGATCGGCCAGGCCGACGCGAGCCGGCTCCAGCGCGCGGCGCAGGCCTGGGGCGGCTCGGTGCGGATCGTCGCCCTCGTGACGGGGGCGACCGCGGACGCCGCGCCGCAGGACGACGGGAGCCGCGACGCGTTCTGCTCCTTCGCGCGCAGCGTGCTCGTCGCCGTGCCGTCGATCCGCGACGTCGCGATCTGGATCGAGCCCAACAAGGCGACGTTCTGGCGGCCCCAGTTCGCCCCCGACGGGACGAGCGCCGCGCCGGCCGCGTACGCGGCCCTGCTCGCGCGCTGCTGGGACGTGCTCCACCAGGCCCGCTCCGACGTGAACGTGATCGGCCCGTCGACCTCCTCGCGCGGCAACGATCGCCCGAACGCCCGCTCGAACGTCTCCCACTCGCCCGGCGCGTTCGTCCGGAAGCTCGGCGCCGCCTACCGGACGAGCGGCCGCACGCAGCCGATCCTCGACACCGTCTCGCACCACCCGTACGGCGAGAACGCCGCGGAGCGCCCGTCGCGCCTGCACGCGGGCTCGACGACGATCGGCCTCGGGGACTGGGCGGCGCTGATGCAGGCCTGGTACGACGGCTTCTCCGGCACGGGCCAGCCGATCCCCGGCCAGGGCGGCGTGACCATCTGGTACCTCGAGACCGGCTTCCAGACGCGCCCGGACGCCGCGAAGGCGTCGCTCTACCACGGCACCGAGACCGACCCGTCCGCCCTGCTCGACGGCGGCGCCAGCGACCCGGCCGCGGGCGCGGAGACGACGCCGGCGCCCGACCAGGCGACCCAGCTCCAGGACGCGATCCGGCTCGCCACCTGCCAGCCGGGCGTCGGCGGCTACTTCACGTTCCTCCTCTGGGACGAGCCCGACCTCGACCGCTGGCAGTCGGCCCCGTACTGGGCGGACGGGACGCCGAAGCGGTCGGCCGCCGTGCTCCGCGCCGTCTCGGAGGAGGCGGCGAGCGGCGCCGTCGACTGCCGCACGCTCCGGGGCCGCCGGCCGCCGAGCGCGTTCCGTCCACGCACGACCGTCGCCGTGCAGCAGCTCCTGTGGCCGCGGGCCGTGCGCTTCCACCCGCGCAACGACATGTGGCGCTTCCGCCTCGCGGCGGGCGAGGACGCGATCGTCGAGGCGCGGGTGATCCGGCTGGTCAAGACCGGGCGGGCGCTCCGTCGCGTCGATCCGCCCGCGCGGCAGACCGTGCAGGCGGTCCGCGGCGGCTACTTCGTCTTCGTGACGTTCCCGCGCGGCGCGCTGCCGCTCGGGAAGTACCGGTTCGAGGCGGTCGTGCGCAGCGCGGCGAGCAGCGCGCGCGTCTCGACGCTCGTCGGCCCGCCGTTCACGGTCGCTCCCAGGCCGAAGAAGCGCTGAGCCGCGCGCGGCATGCTCCGCGAGCGCGCGCCGGGCGCGCCGCCCGCCGGGCCGAGCGGCCCCGCTCCGGGCGGCTCAGGCCTCGGTCTTCGCCGGCGCGGAGGGCGTCGAGGACGAGGAGCCCGAGTCCGAGCTGCCGCCCGACGACGACTCCTTCGCGCCGCCGCCGGCGTCGCTCGACGACGAGCTGCCGTCCGAGCGCTTGCGGCCGCGACCGTAGTCGGTCGAGTAGAAGCCCGAGCCCTTGTAGTGGATTGCCGGCGCGAACAGGACGCGCTCGACCGGAGAGGCCCCGCACACCTCGCACGCGGCGGGAGGTGGGTCGCTCATCCGCTGGAAGAGCTCGAACGTATGCCCGTTTGGACAGCGGTACTCGTACGTTGGCATCGCGTGCTGACCTCGCTTCCGGGTCGCATCCTAGCATGGCCGGTCGGACGGTTGGCACTCTCAATGGCCAAGTGCCAACGAGCGGCCCGCTGGTACCCTCTCGCGGTGCCGGCCGAGATCTCGTCGAGGGCCTTCCGCCTCGGGGTCGCGGCCTCGTCGCTGGCGCTCGCCTCGCTCCTCCTGGCCCGCGCGAACGCCTGGCCGGCCCACGAGGACGAGGTCGTGACGCTCGCCGTCAGCGACCGGCCCGTGGGCGAGCTGCTCGACGTCGTCCTGACCGAGCGCGGCGGCGCGCCCCTCCACTTCCTGCTCGCGCACGCGGCCACCGCGATCGAGCCCGGCCTGCTGACGCTGCGGCTGCTCTCCGCCGTCCTCGCCGTGGCGGCCGTCCCCGTGATCGCGCTCCTCCTCGCGCGGCTCGCGGGCCGGACGACCGCGCTCGTCGCGACCGTCCTCGTGTGCGCCAGCTGGATGACGCTCTACCACGGGCTGTACGGGCGGATGTACAGCCTCTTCCTGCTGACGAGCGCGCTCTCCCTGCTCGCGCTGCTGCGCGCGACCCGCGACTCCCGCTGGGCCACGTGGGCGACCTGGGGCGTCGCGTCGCTCGCGCTCGCCGCGTCCCACCCGTACAGCGCGATCGTGCTCGCGGCCGAGGGAGCGTTCGCGCTCGTGCTCGTCGCCCAGCGCAGGCTCCCGGCCCGCGCGCCGCTGCTCGCGTTCGCGGCGACGGGCGTGCTCGCCGCGCCGCTCTGGCGCGCGAGCGCGGTCCTCGCGGACCGCTTCGACCTCGGCGTCGGCAGCGGCGGGAAGCTCGGCGGCCCGACCGGCGTCGCGGCCTACCTGCGCGACGTCGCGGCGGACTTCACCGCGGGCTGGGTCGTCACGCTCGTGCTCTTCGGCCTGCTCGCCCTGGCCGGCCTCCGCTCGCTCGCGCGGACGCGGCCCGACGCGGCGGTCCTCGCCGCCTGCCTGGTCGTCGTCCCCGCCGTGGCGCTGCTCGTGATGCGCTTCGGGGAGAGCGCCTACCCCGCCACGCGCCACCTGATCTTCGTGCTGCCCGTGGCCTCCCTGCTCGTGGCGGCCGGGCTCGTGCGCGCGGCCGCGGCCACGGGCCCCTGGCGCGTGCACGCCCTGGCCGGGGGGCTTGCCGTCCTCGTGGCGTGCCAGCTGGCCTGGGGCTGGCGGCAGTCGCCGCTCCTGTTCGCCGGCGAGGGCCCGGCCCGCGAGGCCGCCCGGGCGCAGGCGGAGGCCTGGCTCGCGGCGAACGTCCGCCCGGACGACGTCCTCTTCGGCTTCGAGCCGCTCTACGAGGGCGCACGGGAGCGGGGCGCGACGCTGGGCCGCATGGTGCCCCGCGCCGACCCGAAGCTCGCCGCGCTGGCGCTGCGGCAGGCGGGCAAGACGCTGGGCCACGGGATCTGGGTGCTCGACGCGGGCGAGGCGACGACGCCGAGCCTCGAGATCCGCGACCGCTCCCCCGGCGAGGAGTTCGAGACCGCGCGCTTCGGCCCGTTCATGGTCGTCCGCACGCGGGCGCCGGAGCCGTCGGGCGCCCGCTTCCTCGAGGACACCCGCGCGGTGCAGGTGCTCGCCGGGCGGATGGGCCTGCGCGACGCCGGGCTGAACTACCGGACCGCCACGGTCGCCCTGGCCGCGCTCGAGCGGGACGATCTCAGCGCGGCCGGCCGCGGCCGCTGAGGCTCGACGCCGTCAGTCGCCCGCCGGCGCCTGGTGCTCGCCGGACGGACGCTCCCGCTGCTCGCGGAAGCACGGCGCCTGCTCGAAGGCCGCGAGCCCGTCGGCCGGGGCCGGCCGACGCAGGCGACGGTCGAGCCGGTCGGCCGCGACGAGCCCGGCGACGCCGCCGAGGAGGCCGCCGAGGAGGAACGTCCGCAGCCGCTGGTCGCGCGGGTTCGCCATCGTCCCGATCGTACGTGCGGGGCCGCGCCGCTAGGCGTCGACCCGCTCGATCGCGACGATGTCGTCGACGTCGAAGTCGGCCAGCCCGGCCTCGCCCCAGCCGACCACGTCGCCGCCCGGGAGCACCGCGACCGGCGCGATCACACGGCCGTCGCGCAGCAGCAGCCGCGTCTGGTGGACGCCCCACGCGTCCTGGGGCCACGTCTCGATCTCGGCGACCAGCCAGTCCGGCAGCCGGCCGTCCGTCATGGGAACGCGCGCGCGCTCGGCGCCGTGCCCGGCTCGTGGTGCCGGGCGCACTGGTCGGCGTAGAGCACGGCCAAGCCGAGGTACAGGAGCGGCACCATGACCGACCGCGCGACGAAGAACGCGGCGGTCGCCGTCTGGTCGCCGAACGAGTTCAGGGCGACGCCGACCATCGCCGTGAAGAGCCCCGTGATCACGAGGAGCGCGAAGACGACGGCGAGCGCGTGCAGCAGGCCGTTCACCGAGTAGGCGGACGAGCGGCGGAGGGCGTTGACGACGCGGACGAGCACCGGGCCCTCGCGATCGTCGAGCACCGCCGCCGGGACGGAGGTGCCGACGAGGCTGAGCCAGATCACCTGGATCAGCGCGAAGATGGCGAACCAGTTCGGCAGCGCGTAGGGAACGCCCACGGCCAGCGCGAGCGCCGCGACGACCGGCGCGACCGGGAGCAGGCGGCGCGGCAGCGTCGCGAGCGGCTCGCCCTCGGCGAGCGCAGCGGTGACGGCCAGCGCGGCGACGAACGCCAGCGCGACGACCACGATGGTCACGGCGAGCGGGGCGACCGAGATGAGCAGCTGCGGCGCCGAGCTCAGCGCCCCGATCGCCACGTAGGTCACCGGCCGGCGACCGTACAGCCGCACCGTGGTGGCGATCACCTGGCCCATCGAGAGCGGGCTGTCGACCCCGAGATGCACGGCGAGATCGTACGCGACCGACGCTCCGCGATCCCGGGGGAGCGAGGCGCCGAGGCAGGGCCGCCCCGGCCTCAGCGCGCCGGCGCGAGCTCGATCACGAGGTTGCCGAACGCGTCGACGTGGAGCTCCTGCCCCGGGTGCACGAGCGTGGTCGTCGTCGACTCCTCGATCACGAGCGGCCCCGCCGCGGCGAAGCCGAGCGGGAGGTCGTCGCGCGCGTAGACGGGCGTGTCGTGGACGCCGTCGACGTCGAAGTCGACGGGCCGGCGGCCCTTCGGGCTCGGCGTTCCCGCTCCCGTGCGGGGCGGCGCGGCCTCGACCCGGTCGCGCCGGAGCGACGCCGCGACCTGGAACGTGACGAGCTCGACGGGCGTGTCGAGCAGGTCGAAGGTGTAGGCGCGGCGGTGCTCCGCGTGGAAGCCGGCCTCGAGGGCGGCGAGCGACACCGCCCCGGCCGGCGCCGCCACGGCCACCGTGTGCTCCTGGCCGCGGTAGCGCATGTGCACCGACCGGCGACAGACCAGCTCGCCGTCGGCGAGGCCGTCGGAGCGGAACTGCGCCGCCGCCTCCTGCTCGAGGGCGGCGAAGAGCGCCGTCACCTCCTCGTCCGAGCTCGCGTCGACGCGCAGGATGCGCGTCTGGACGACGTCCACGCGCGGGTCGGTCGTGCACATGCCCCAGGCGGAGAAGACGCCCGAGTAGGGCGGCACGACCAGGCGGCGGACCTGGAGCTCCTGGGCCAGCGCGGCGGCGTGCATCGGCCCGCCACCGCCCGCCGCGACGAGGACGAAGTCCCGCGGGTCGTGCCCCCGGCGCACCGAGACGAGCTTGAGCGCGCTGATCATGTTCGCGTTGACGAGGCGGATGATCCCGTTCGCCACCTCGGGCGCGTCGAGCCCCAGCTCGCGGCCGAGCCGCTCGAGCGCGGCGATCGAGAGGCCCCGGTCGACCTCGAGCTGGCCGCCGAGGAAGTAGCCGGGGTCGAGGACGCCGGCGGCGAGCTTCGCGTCCGTCACGGTCGGGTCGACGCCGCCCTGCCCGTAGCAGGCGGGGCCGGGCACGGCGCCGGCGCTGCGGGGCCCGACCTTGATCGCGCCGCCCGCGTCGATCCAGGCGATCGAGCCGCCGCCCGCCCCGATCTCGACGATGTCGACGACGGGGACCATCACCGGATACCCGGCGTGGTCCGGCCGCCAGTCGATCCGGTACTCGGTCGTCGTGCTCGGGTTGCCGCCCTGGATCAGCGAGCACTTCGCGGTGGTGCCGCCGATGTCCAGGTAGAGGATGTCCGGCTCGCCGATCCGCTCGCCCAGCCGCGCGGCGCCGACGATCCCGCCGGCCGGGCCGGACTCGACGAGCGCGATCGGGCGCGCGCGCGCCGCGGTCGGCGAGGCCGTGCCGGCGTTCGACTGCATGATCTGGACCGGGCCGGCGAGGCCGCCGTCGCCGAGCCGGGCCTCGAGGCTCTCGAGGTAGCGGTCGACGGTCGGCTGGACGAAGGCGTTGAGGACGGTCGTGCTCGTCCGCTCGTACTCGCGCCACTCGCGCGTGATCTCCGACGAGGCGGAGACGGCGACCCCGGGGAGGCGGCGGCGAAGCTCCTCGGCGCACGCGCGCTCGTGCTCCGGGTGCGCGTAGGCATGGAGGAAGCAGACGGCGACCGCCTCGATCCCGTCCCGCTGGCACGCCTCGACGATCGGGTCGAGGTCGGCGAGCGCGAGCGGGACGAGCACGCTCCCGTGGCGGTCGACGCGCTCGCGCACCTCGAAGCGGTGGCGGCGGGGGACGAACGGCTCCGGCTTGCGCGAGAGCAGGTTGTACATGTCCGGCCGGTTGCCCCGCGTGAGCTCCAGCACGTCGCGGAAGCCGCGCGTCGTCACGAGCGCGGTGCGGGCGCCGCGGCGCTCGGTCAGCGCGTTGATCACGACGGTCGTGCCGTGGACGAGCTCGCGGGTGTCGGCGAGGTCGACCTCGCCCTTCGCGAGCGCGTCGAGGACGCCCTGGGCGAGCTGGCCAGGCGTCGTCGAGGCCTTCGCGATCCGCAGCTCGCCCGTCGCCTCGTCGACGAGGACGAGGTCGGTGAACGTGCCGCCGATGTCGGTGGCGACGCGGACGCTCACGCGCCGCCCCGCAGCGCCGCGGTCGCCTGCTCGTCGAGCTCGAGCGTGGCCGGGTCGAGCACGACGCCGTAGCGCTCGCGCGCCTGCTCGACCGTCACGTAGCCGTCGAGGACGTCCTCGCGCACGCGCGCGGCGGGACGCGCTCGCGGGTCGCCGAAGCCGCCGCCCGTGCCGGTGATCGCGCGCGCCAGGTCGCCGTCGGCGAGCTCGACCCGTGCGACGCGCCCGAAGCGCAGCCGCTCGCCGCCGCGCTCGTACTCGATGGCGTTCGTCGTCCCCGGCTGGCCGCCCGCGAGCGCCCACGGGCGCCGCGCGAAGAGGCCGAAGCTGCCGTAGGCCACGACGTCGCGCGCGCCGTGCAGCCGGTACTCGCGCACCGCGCCGAAGCCGCCGCGGTGCTCGCCGGCGCCGCCGTCGGCCGGCGTGTCGAGGGCGTAGCGCTCGACGAGCAGCGGGTAGCGCGTCTCGACCACCTCGACGGGGAAGTTGTACGTGTCGCCGTCCGTCGTCGCGATCAGGCCGCTCTCGCCGTCGTCGCCCGCGGAGCCGCCCCAGCCGCCGACGTTCGGCTCGGCGAGGACGAACAGCTCGCCCGTCTCGACCTCGCGGCCGGTGACGTACCAGGCGCAGAGGCTCGTGTAGCAGCCCGCCCCGAGCCGGTCGGGCACGACGGGCGCGAGCGCCTTCCAGACCAGGTCGTTCGCGTAGGAGGCGCCCTCGTAGTACCAGCCGGTCGGCGCCGGCGGCAGCGCGCTGAAGACCGTGCCCGGCGGGACGGTCAGCGAGAAGGGCCGGAAGAAGCCGTCGTTCGAGCGTGCCTGCGGCGCCGTGATCGCGCGGATCACCGTCTTGCACGCCGAGAGGAGCGCGCCCTCGGCGCAGTTCACCGGCCCGCGCGCCTGCGGGGCGCAGCCGGTGAAGTCGACGTGCAGCGACTCGTCCTCGACCGTGACCCGCACGCGGATCGGCAGCGGATCGTCGGTGATCCCGTCGCCGTCGATGACGTCCTCGGCCTCGTAGACGCCGTTCGGGATGCGCGCGATCGCGCGGCGGGCGAGCTGCTCGCCGTGGGCGAGGATCGCCTCGAACGCGGCGAGCACCGTCTCGAGCCCGTACCGCTCGCAGGCGTCGAGCACGCGCCGCTCGGCGATCCCGACGGCGGCGACACCCGCGTTCAGGTCGCCGATCCCCATCTGCGGCAGGCGGATGTTCGCCCGGACGATGTCGACCACGGTCTGGTTGAGGACGCCCCCGTCGTACACCCGGACGCCGGGCAGCTGGAGACCCTCCTGGAAGATCTCGGTCGCGTCCGGCGAGATCGAGCCGGGCACGGCGCCGCCGATCTCGATCCAGTGCGTGACGGAGACGCCGAAGGCGATCACCTCGTCCTGCCAGAAGATCGGCTTGACGAGGCAGACGTCGCAGGTGTGCGTGCCGCCGTCGTAGGGGACGTTCGTCGCGAAGACGTCGCCCTCGCGCATCCCGTCCAGCCCGAACTTGCCCACGATCGACTGGACCTGCGGGCCGAAGGTGCCGGTGAACAGGGTGATCCCGTTGGCCTGGGCGACGATCTGCGCGCGCACGTCGAGGATGCCGCAGGCGAAGTCGAGCACCTCGTAGACGATCGGGCTCATGCTCGTCCGGGCGAGGACGACACCCATCTCGTCGGCGGCCGCCGCGAGCTTGTCGCGGACGATCTCGAGCGTGAAGGCGTCGGGGGCGGCGGCCATGGGCCGGGATGGTAATGGCCCCGGCGCGTGTGCGTGCGCGGGACGGCGCCGACCGCGCCGCCGGGCTCCCTCCCGGGGCCGCACGACGGGACACGCACACGATCTGCTACAACACGACTGAGATTTTCTCCACGAGCAACGAACAAGGGGGAAGCCGTCGTGGGCAAGGCAATCGGAATCGACCTCGGGACGACCAACTCGTGCATGGCGGTCCTCGAGGGCGGCGAGCCGACGGTGATCGCGAACGCGGAGGGTGGTCGCACCACGCCCTCCGTCGTCGCCTTCGCCAAGGACGGCCAGCGGCTCGTCGGCGCGCCCGCCAAGCGCCAGGCGATCACGAACCCGGAGAACACGATCTTCTCGATCAAGCGGTTCATGGGCCGCAAGTACTCCGAGGTCTCCGAGGAGATGAAGATCGTCCCGTACTCGGTCGTCTCGGGCCCGAACGCGGACGCGCGCGTCGCGGCCGGCGACCGGGAGTACGCGCCGCCCGAGATCTCGGCGATGACGCTCCAGAAGCTCAAGGCCGACGCCGAGGCGTACCTCGGCGAGCCGGTCACGGACGCCGTCATCACCGTGCCGGCCTACTTCAACAACGCCCAGCGCGAGGCGACGAAGGACGCCGGCCGCGTCGCGGGCCTGAACGTGCTGCGGATCATCAACGAGCCGACCGCCGCCGCGCTCGCCTACGGCCTCGACAAGGAGGAGGATCAGACGATCCTCGTCTTCGACCTCGGCGGCGGCACCTTCGACGTGTCCGTGCTCGAGCTCGGCGACGGCGTCTTCGAGGTCAAGTCGACCTCGGGCGACAACCACCTCGGCGGCGACAACTTCGACAAGGCGATCGTCGACTGGATGGTCGCGGAGTTCAAGCGCGACCAGGGGATCGACCTCGGCCAGGACCGGATGGCGCTGCAGCGGCTGTACGAGGCGGCCGAGAAGGCGAAGATCGAGCTCTCCTCGACGACGTCGACGCAGATCAACCTGCCGTTCGTCACCGCGACGCAGGACGGGCCGAAGCACCTCGACCTCGCGCTCACCCGCGCGAAGCTGAACGAGCTCTGCCACGACCTGATCGAGCGCACCGTCGGCCCGACGAAGCAGGCGCTCGCCGACGCCGGCCTGAAGCCGAGCGAGATCAACCAGGTCGTCCTCGTCGGCGGCATGACCCGCATGCCGGCCGTGGTCGACAAGGTCAAGGAGCTGATCGGCAAGGACCCGCACAAGGGCGTCAACCCGGACGAGGTCGTCGCCGTCGGCGCCGCGATCCAGGCGGGCGTGCTGAAGGGCGAGGTCAAGGACATCCTGCTCCTCGACGTCACGCCCCTCTCGCTCGGCATCGAGACCAAGGGCGGCGTGTTCACACGGCTGATCGAGCGCAACACGACGATCCCGTCGAAGAAGTCCGAGGTCTTCACGACCGCCGAGGACAACCAGCCCTCCGTCGAGGTGCACGTCCTCCAGGGCGAGTCCGAGATGGCCGCGTTCAACAAGACGCTGGGCAAGTTCCAGCTCGTCGGCATCCCCCCCGCCCCGCGCGGCATGCCGCAGGTCGAGGTCACCTTCGACATCGACGCCAACGGCATCATCAACGTGTCGGCGAAGGACCTCGGCACCGGCAACCAGCAGCAGATCCGGATCGAGGGCGGCTCGGGCCTCAAGGAGGACGAGGTCAGGCGGATGGTCGACGAGGCGGAGCAGCACGCCGACGAGGCGCGCCGGATGCGCGAGCTCGCGGAGGCCCGCAACCAGGGCGAGACGCTCGTCTACACGACCGAGAAGACGCTCAAGGAGCACCGCGACTCCGTCGACGACGAGACCGCGGCGCAGATCGAGGCGGCCGCGCAGGACCTTCGCACCGCGATCGAGGGCGACGACGTCGGCCAGATCCGCGCGAGGATCGAGGCGCTCACGGAGGCGTCGCACAAGCTGGCGCAGGCCGTCTACGAGAAGGTCTCGCAGCAGCAGGCGCAGGGCGCGCAGGCCGGCAACGGCACGGGCTCCGACGACGAGGTCGTCGAGGACGCCGAGTTCGAGGTCATCGACGAGGACGCGAGGTCGTAGCGTGAGCGGGCCCGGACAGGCGGCGGACCTCGCCGCGCGCGTCGAGGAGCTCGAGGGCGGGCTCCAGGGCGCGCTGCGCAAGCTCGACGAGGTCGAGGCGGAGCGGCAGACGTTCCTCAACGACCTGCAGCGGGTGGCCGCGGAGTTCGACAACTTCCGCAAGCGCTCCGTGCGCGACCGGGAGGCGCTCGTCGCGCGGGCGACCGAGCAGCTCGTACGCGAGCTGCTCCCCGTCCTCGACGACCTCGAGCGGGCGCTCGAGCACGGCGCGCGGCACGAGGGCGACAAGCTCACCGAGGGCGTCGCGCTCGTGCACCGCCAGCTCGACGCGATCCTCCGCAAGGAGGGCCTGACCGAGATCGAGGCGAGCGGGCAGTTCGACCCGCACGTGCACGAGGCGCTGCTGAGCCAGCCCTCGGAGGAGGACGAGGGGACGATCCTCCAGATCGTCCAGAAGGGCTACCGGCTCGGCGACGTCGTCGTGCGGCCGGCCCGCGTCGTCGTGGCGGCCGCGCCGCCGGACGGCGGGAGCGAGGGGTAGGTGAAGGACCTCTACGACATCCTCGGCGTCGCCCGGACCGCGTCCCAGGACGAGATCAAGAAGGCGCACCGCAAGCTCGCCCGCGAGCTCCACCCGGACCGCAACCCCGGGGACGAGGCGGCCGAGGAGCGCTTCAAGGAGGTCCAGGCCGCGTACGACGTGCTGGGCGACGCGGAGAAGCGCGCCCAGTACGACGCCGGCGGCTTCCGCGTGGGCCCGGGCGGCGGCCCCGGGCCGCAGGCCGGCTTCCGCGACTTCCAGTTCGGCGATCTCGGCGACCTGGGCGACCTGCTCGGGGGATGTTCGCGGGCGGCCGGCCGCGGGCGGCCAGCGGGCGCAGCGCGGCCAGAAGGGGCGCGACCTCGAGTCGACGGTCAACCTCTCCTTCGACGACGCGCTCAAGGGCGTGACGATCAAGGTGCCGGTCGAGCTCGACGTCAACTGCCACACCTGCGGCGGCACCGGCGCGGCCGCGGGCACCTCGCCCGTGCTCTGCCCCGAGTGCCGCGGCCGCGGCGTCGTCGCCGAGAGCCCGGGGCTGTTCGCGCTGAGCCAGCCGTGCCCGCGCTGCCAGGGCGCCGGCACGATCGTCGAGAGCCCGTGCCCGACCTGCCACGGCAGCGGGCGCGAGCGCAGGACGAAGCGCTACCAGGTGAAGATCCCCGCCGGCGTCAAGGACGGGACGCGGATCCGGCTGCCCGGGCGCGGCGAGCCCGGCCGCGCCGGCGGGCCCGCCGGCGACCTCTACGTCGTCACGCGCGTCGCGCCCTCGCCGCTGTTCGAGCGACGCGACGCCGACCTCGTGATCGAGGTGCCGATCACGTTCGCCGAGGCCGCCCTCGGCGCCGAGGTGCAGGTCCCCACCCCGGACGGCGCGATCGCGCTGCGCGTCCCCGCGGGCTCCCAGGACGGGAAGCTCCTGCGCGTGCGCGGCCACGGCGCGCCGCGGCTCGACGGCAAGGGCCGCGGCGACCTGCTCGCGCGCGTCCGCATCGCCGTCCCGCAGAAGCTGACGAAGCAGGAGCGCGAGGCGATCGAGAACCTCCAGCGCGTGTCGCGGGAGAACCCGCGCGAGGGCATCGGCGTCTCGTGACCCGGCCGACCCCCCAGGAGGCGCCACGGTGAGCGACGACCGGCCCCGCTACATGATCTCGATCGCGGCGGAGATCGTCGGCATGCACCCGCAGACGCTGCGGATGTACGAGGCCAAGGGCCTCGTGCGGCCGCGCCGGACGCCCGGGAACACGCGGCTCTACTCGGAGTCCGACCTGACGCGGCTGCGCGCGATCCAGCAGCTCACCACGGAGCTCGGCCTCAACCTCGCCGGCGTCGAGCGCGTGCTCGCGCTGCAGGACGAGATCGACCGGCTCCGCGGCCGCGTGGCGCGCCTGGAGCGCGAGCTCGACGACCGCGTCAAGGACGTCCACCGCCACTACCGGCGCGACCTCGTCGTGTACGAGCGCGCCAAGCTCCCCGTCCCCCTCCCACGTCGCAGTCACTGAACGACCGAGAGGCGAACGCAGCCATGGATTTCTCGAAGCTCACCCAGCGCTCCCAGGAGGCGCTCGGCGCCGCCGGCGAGGCGGCCCGGCGCCGCGGCAACCCGGAGGTCTACCCCGAGCACCTCGTGCTCGCCCTGCTCGAGCAGGAGTTCCCGCAGACGCTGCTCGGACGGGCCGGCGCCGACGTCCCGACGCTCGTCGCGGGCGCGGAGTCCTCGCTCGGCCGCAAGCCGGCCGTCCAGGGCGGCACGCAGCAGCAGCCGCGCGTGTCGACCGACCTCGCGCGCGCCCTCGACCGGGCCGAGCAGGAGATGCGCGAGCTCGGCGACGAGTTCGTGTCCACGGAGCACCTCGTGCTCGCGCTCGGCCTGCACGGGCGCGACCAGGTGCTCGAGGCGCTGAAGGCGATCCGCGGCTCGCAGCGCGTCACGAGCCAGAACCCGGAGGAGACCTACCAGGCGCTCGAGAAGTTCGGGCGCGACCTGACCGCGCTCGCCGAGCAGGGCACGCTCGACCCGGTGATCGGCCGCGACGAGGAGGTGCGCCGCGTCATCCAGGTGCTCTCCCGCCGGACGAAGAACAACCCCGTCCTGATCGGCGAGCCCGGCGTCGGCAAGACCGCGATCGTCGAGGGCCTCGCCCAGCGGATCGTCGCCGGCGACGTGCCGTCCGGCCTGAAGGGCCGCCGCGTCTGGGCGCTCGACATCGGCTCGCTGCTCGCCGGCTCGAAGTACCGCGGCGAGTTCGAGGAGCGCCTGAAGGCCGTCCTGACCGAGATCACCTCGGCCGCCGGCCAGATCGTCCTCTTCATCGACGAGCTGCACACGATCGTGGGCGCGGGCGCGGCAGAGGGCGCCGTCGACGCGGCGAACCTGCTCAAGCCGATGCTCGCCCGCGGCGAGCTGCGCGCGGTCGGCGCGACGACCCTCGACGAGTACCGCAAGCACATCGAGAAGGACGCGGCGCTCGAGCGGCGCTTCCAGCCCGTGCTCGTGGGCGAGCCGTCGGTCGCGGACACGATCGCCATCCTGCGCGGCCTGAAGGAGCGCTACGAGGCCCACCACGGCGTGCGGATCCGCGACGCCGCGCTGGTCAGCGCGGCCGTCCTGTCCGACCGCTACATCGCCGACCGCTTCCTCCCCGACAAGGCGATCGACCTCGTCGACGAGGCCGCGTCGCGCCTGCGGATGGAGATCGACTCCTCCCGTCGAGCTGGACGAGGCCGAGCGGCGCGTGCGCCAGCTCGAGATCGAGCTCGCCGCCATGGCGAACGAGACCGACGAGGTGCGCAGCCCGGTCGAGAAGCAGCTCGCGGAGGCGCGCTCGCGCCGCGACGAGCTCGCCGCGCGCTGGGCGGAGGAGAAGGACGCGCTCGACCGCGTCTCGGCGATCACCCGGCGGATCGACGAGCTGAAGGTCGAGGCCGAGCGGGCCGAGCGCGAGGGCAACCTGCAGCGCGTCGCGGAGATCCGCTACGGCGAGCTGCCCGCGCTCGAGAAGGAGCTCGAGGAGAAGTCGGCCCCGTCCGCCGACCCGATGGTCAAGGAGGAGGTCGACGAGGACGACGTCGCCCTGGTCGTCGCGCGCTGGACGGGCATCCCCGCCTCGCGGCTGCTCGAGGCCGAGGCCCAGAAGCTGATCCGGATGGAGGAGCGCCTCCACGACCGCGTCGTCGGCCAGCAGGAGGCGGTCGACGCCGTCGCGAACGCGGTGCGCCGCTCCCGCTCCGGCCTCGGCGACCCGAACCGGCCCGTCGGCTCGTTCGTCTTCCTCGGCCCGACGGGCGTCGGCAAGACCGAGCTGGCCAAGGCGCTGGCCGAGTTCCTCTTCGACGACGAGCGGGCGATCGTCCGGCTCGACATGTCGGAGTACATGGAGAAGCACACCGTCTCGCGGCTGATCGGCGCGCCGCCCGGCTACGTCGGCTTCGACGAGGGCGGGCAGCTGACCGAGGCCGTGCGCCGGCGCCCGTACGCGGTGATCCTGCTCGACGAGATCGAGAAGGCCCACCCGGACGTCTTCAACGTGCTGCTCCAGCTGCTCGACGACGGCCGCCTGACCGACGGCCACGGCCGCACCGTGGACTTCCGCAACACGGTGCTGATCATGACCTCGAACATCCGCTCGCCCGAGGCGATGCGCGACCACTTCCGGCCGGAGTTCCTGAACCGGATCGACGAGATCGGGGTCTTCCAGCCGCTCACGCGCGAGCAGATCGGCTCGATCGTCGAGCTGCAGCTCGAGCGGCTGCGCGCGCGGCTGGCCGACCGGAGGATCGAGCTGGAGCTGACGGACGCCGCGAAGGAGATCCTCGCCGAGGCGGGCTGGGACCCGGCCTACGGCGCCCGGCCGCTCAAGCGCGCGATCCAGCGCCTGATCGAGAACCCGCTCGCGCAGCGCCTGCTCGCGGCCGAGTTCACGGACGGCGACCGGATCCTCTGCGACGCGCACGACGGCAGCCTCGTCTTCGTGCGCGAGGAGGCCCGGCAGCCGACCGCGGCCTGACCCCGGGGCGTCCCGCCGCGGCCGCGACGGCGCGCGGCGGGACGCCCTGACCGCTCTAGACTGACCTCGTGGACCTCGTCGACCGCCTCGGACGCCCCTCCGCGACCTGCGGGTCTCGGTCACCGACCGCTGCAACTTCCGCTGCACCTACTGCATGCCGAAGTCGGTGTTCGGGCGCGACCACGCCTTCCTGCGCCGCGACCAGCTGCTCAGCTTCGAGGAGATCGCGCGCGTCGTGCGCGTCTTCGCCTCGCTGGGCGTCGCGAAGGTGCGGCTGACGGGCGGCGAGCCGCTGCTGCGCAAGGACGTCGAGCTGCTGGTCGGGATGCTCGCGGAGATCCCCGGGCTCGAGCTGACGCTGACGACGAACGGCGCGCTCCTGCCGCGCAAGGCGCAGGCGCTCGCCGACGCGGGGCTCGACCGCATCACCGTCAGCCTGGACGCGCTCGACGACACCGTCTTCCGGGCGATGAACGACGTCGACTTCCCCGTCGCCCGCGTGCTCGAGGGGATCGACGCCGCCGGGGCGGCCGGCCTGCCCGTGAAGGTGAACATGGTCGTCAAGAAGGGCGTGAACGACCACGAGATCCTCCCGCTCGCCCGGCGCTTCCGCGGCTCCGGGCACATCCTCCGCTTCATCGAGTTCATGGACGTCGGCGCGACGAACGGCTGGCGGCTCGACGACGTCGTCCCGGCGGCGGAGATCGTCCGGCGGATCGACGAGGAGCTCCCGCTCGAGCCCGCCGAGGCGAACTACCGCGGCGAGGTCGCCCGGCGCTGGCGCTACCGCGACGGCGGCGGCGAGATCGGCGTGATCGCGTCGGTCACCCAGGCCTTCTGCCGGGACTGCACCCGGGCGCGCCTGTCGGCCGAGGGCTCCGTCTACACGTGCCTCTTCGCCACGCGCGGCCACGACCTGCGCGAGCTCGTGCGCAGCGGCGCCGGGGACGCCGAGCTGGCCGCCGCGATCGAGGCGATCTGGCGGCCGCGGGCCGACCGCTACTCGGAGCTCCGTGGCGAGGCGACGACCGAGCTGCCGCGCGTCGAGATGTCCTACATCGGCGGCTGACCCGCCGGGCGGGGCCCCTCGTACCGCCCGTCCAGGGCGGTACGATTCACCGGATGGCAACGGTCTCGGCCCCGTTCGCCGCCGTCGGGCGGCGGCTGCCGCGCGGCTGGGGGGACTTCGGCCTCCAGCTCGCGATCTGGCTCGGCTTCGGGCTCCTCTACCAGGTGGCCCGCGGCGTGGCCGACCGGGGCCCCCAGGAGGCCTACGCCAACGGGCGCGCGATCATCGACGCGCAGCGCTCGACGCTCGGGCTGTTCGACCTCGACCTCAACCGCTACGTCGTCGACGTCGGCGGCGGGCTCGTCGAGTCCGTCAACTGGACGTACTGGAACTCGCAGTTCACCGTCGTCGGGCTGGCGCTGCTCTGGGTCTACTTCTTCCGCACCGAGCGGTTCCTGCGCTTCCGCAACACCCTGCTCCTGTGCAACGTGCTCGGCCTCGTCGGCTTCATGGCGATGCCGACGGCGCCGCCTCGCTTCTTCCCGGAGCTCGGCTACGTCGACACGCTCGCGACCGCCGCCTCGCTCAACCACGGCAGCGGCCTCGTCCAGCTCGCGTCGAACCAGTTCGCGGCGATGCCGAGCCTGCACTCGGCCGACTCGCTGATCGTCGGCGTGACGCTCGCCCTGCTCGTCCGCCACCCGCTCGCGAAGCTCCTCTGCCTCGCCTGGCCCGCCTGGGTCTGGTTCACCGTCATGGCCACCGGCAACCACTTCTGGCTCGACATCGCGGGCGGCATCGCGCTCGCGATCGTGACCGTCGGCGTCGTCGCCGCGGTCGAGCGGCGGCTCGCGGCCCGCCGGGCGCCGGAGCTCGAGGTGGCGACCGTCCCCAACCCGCTGCGCTAGCCTCTGCGAGTGGCCGGAAGCCTCACCCGCCTGAAGGACGCCTACACGGACGAGGCCCGCCGGCTCGCCGCGAGCTCGATCGAGCACCTCGGCGAGACGCGGATCACGCCGACGATGCTGACCACGTCCGGCGTGCTGCTCTGCATCGCCGCCTCGGCGATCACGTACTTCGAGCACAAGGCGTGGTGGCTGTTCCTCGTCGGCTCGGCGGTGTTCACGATCGGGTCGCTGCTGGACATGTTCGACGGCGCGCTCGCCCGCGTGCGCGGCCTCGTGACGCCGTTCGGCGCCTTCCTCGACTCCACGGTCGACCGCGTCGGCGAGGGCTTCATGCTCGGCGTGGTGGCGCTGATCCTGATGCGCGACGGGAACGAGTGGGGCGTCGCGCTGACGGTCGCCGCGATCGCCGGCTCGTTCCTCGTCTCGTACACCCGCGCCAAGGCCGAGAACATGGGCCTGAAGGGCGACGTCGGCCTCGGCTCGCGCGCCGAGCGCGTGGCGATCATCGCGATCGGCGTCGCGATGGGCTCGATCGGCGCGCTGCCCTGGATGTCGCTCGCCGTCGCCGTCACCTCGTGGATCACGGTCGGCCAGCGCATCTGGTCGGTCAAGCGGCAGCTGGACGAGGGCTACCAGCGGCTGCAGCAGCCGCCGGACGCGTAGCCGCGACCGCCGCGCCGGCGTCACGCCTCCGGCTCGCGGCCCCGGTGCGCCTCGCCGCGCGACCACCCGAGCAGAGTGCTATCACGCGGTAGGCTGATAGCACTTACGGCGTCCGTCCGACCGGGCGCTATAGTGCTATCACCGATGCGCCGGACGGACAGCTAGCACATGCCGCGCCGCGAGACGTCCAGCGTGATCGTCCGCATGCCTCGCGCGCTCAAGCGCGAGCTCGCACGCGAGGTCGGACGGACGGGCAGCACCCTGAACGACGTCGCGGGCTCGATCCTGTCGACCCGCTTCGCCGTCCCGTTCCAGCCGAGCGGGCGGCGCGGGGCGGCGCCAGGGGACGCGGGCGTGGTGCTCCTGCGCCTCCCGCCCGCGCTGAAGCAGCGGATCCAGGCCGAGGCAGCCGGCCGGGCGTCCAGCGCGAACGCCGTCATCGTCGAGGCCCTGGCCGGGCACCTCGGCGTCGACGCGGGCGGCGCATCCACCAGCACGACGACCACCAGACGAGGAAGGCGAGGGGACATGGCGGAGGCGAACGGCTCCACGAACGGGTCGGCGAACGGGAAGCGCGCGGAGGACAAGGTCCGCGTCGCGATCATCGGCGTCGGCAACTGCGCGAACTCGCTCGTGCAGGGCATCCACTACTATCGGGACGCCGCGGACGACCAGTTCGTGCCGGGCCTGATGCACGTGAACCTCGGCGGGTACCACATCCGCGACATCGAGTTCACGGCGGCGTTCGACGTCGTCAAGGGCAAGGTCGGCGTCGACCTCGCCGAGGCGATGTGGGCGCACCCGAACGACACGATCAAGTTCGCGGACGTGCCGAAGACCGGCGTCAACGTCTACCGCGGCATGACGCACGACGGCATCGGCAAGTACCTGTCGCAGGTCGTCGAGAAGGCGCCCGGGCCGACGGACGACATCGTCGGGATCCTCAAGGAGACGAAGACCGACGTCGTCGTCAACTACCTCCCGGTCGGCTCGGAGCAGGCGACGAAGTGGTACGCGGAGCAGATCCTCGCCGCGGGCTGCGCGATGGTGAACTGCATGCCGGTCTTCATCGCCCGCGAGCCGTACTGGAACAAGCGCTTCCAGGACGCGGGCGTGCCGATCATCGGCGACGACATCAAGTCGCAGGTCGGCGCCACGATCACGCACCGCGTGCTGACGAGCCTCTTCCGCGAGCGCGGCGTGCACCTCGACAAGACGATGCAGCTGAACGTCGGCGGCAACTCGGACTTCCTCAACATGCTCGAGCGCGACCGCCTCGAGTCGAAGAAGATCTCGAAGACGAACGCCGTCACGTCGATGCTCGACTACGACATCGGCGCGACGAACGTCCACGTCGGCCCGTCCGACTACGTGCCCTGGCTGACCGATCGCAAGTGGGCGTACATCCGGATGGAGGGCTCCTCCTTCGGCGACGTGCCGCTGAACGTCGAGCTGAAGCTCGAGGTGTGGGACTCGCCGAACTCGGCCGGCATCGTGATCGACGCCGTCCGCCTCGCGAAGCTCGCGCTGAACAACGGCGTCGCCGGCTCGCTCGAGGGCCCGAGCGCCTACCTGATGAAGTCGCCCCCGAAGCAGATCCAGGACGACGAGGCGCACGACGCCGTCGAGCAGTTCATCAGGAAGAACGCGCGCGCCAAGGCGGCCGCGAAGGCGAAGGCCTAGCAGCAGCTCCGATCGATCGGGGCCCGGCGGCGGGGAGCGCGTCCCGCCGCCGGGCCCCGTCGCGTTCCCCGGCGCGTCCGCGCAGCGGCGATCATCCGGGCGATGGAGGCCTGGCTCGCGATCGCGCTCGCGCTCGCCTACGCGGCGACCAACGGCTTCCACGACGCGGCGAACGCGATCGCGACGCTCGTCGCGACGCGCGGCGCGCGCCCCGGGCACGCGATCGTCCTCTCCGCCGCGTTCAACCTGCTCGGCTCGCTCGTGATCGGGACGGCCGTCGCGACCACGATCGCCGGGATCGTCTCGATCGACGGCCGCGCGGCGATCGGCGTGATCGGGGCGGGCCTCGCCGGCGCCGTCCTCTGGGGCCTCGCGACCTGGCTCGCCGGGCTGCCGTCGAGCTCGGGGCACGCGCTCGTCGGCGGGCTCGTCGGGGCCGCGCTCGCGGACGCCGGGAGCGGCGCGATCGGCTGGGGCGGCTTCGACGGCTGGCGGCCGACGGGCCTCGTCGGCGTGCTCGTCGCCCTCGCGGTCTCTCCCGTCGTGGGCGTCGCGCTCGGCTTCCTGCTCACCCGCCTGCTCGCCCGGGCGCTGCGCCGCGCGACCCGCCACGTCCGCGGGCCGATCCGCGGCGCGGAGTGGGCGATGTCCGCGATGCTGTCGCTCAGCCATGGCGCCAACGACGCGCAGAAGGCGATGGGCGTGATCGCCGCCGTCCTGCTCGCGGACGGCCGCACGGGCGCGCTCGAGGTGCCGCTCTGGGCGAAGCTCGCCTGCGGCGCGGCGCTCACCGTCGGGACGGCGCTCGGCGGCTGGCGGATCGTCCGGACGATCGGGCGCGGGATCGTCCGCCTGCGCCAGGTCGACGGGCTCGCGAGCCAGACCGGCTCGACGGCCGTGATCCTCGCCGCGTCCGCGATCGGCGCGCCCGTTTCGACCACCCAGGTCGTCGCGTCCTCGGTCGTCGGCGTCGGCGGCGGGCGCGGCCGCTGGGGCCACGTACGCTGGTCGGTCGTCCGCGCGATGGGCCTCGCCTGGGTGACGACCGTGCCCGCCTGCGCGGCGCTCGGGGCGCTCGCCCTCCTGCTCTGGCGGGCGGCCGCGTGAGGCGCCGCCTGGGCCGCTGGTTCCTCCCCGAGGCGCCGGACGTGCTCGGGATGCTGCGCGCGCAGGTGCGGATCACGGTCGAGGGGCTCGACGCGTTCGCCGCCTGGGCCCACGGCGACGCGTCGCAGCAGCAGGTCGTCCGGGACGCCGAGCACGCGGCCGACGCCCAGGTGCGCGAGCTGCGCCGCGCGCTCGTCACCGCGTTCGCCACGCCGCTCGAGCCGCTCGACCTGTTCGAGCTCTCGCTCCGGATCGACACCGTGCTGAACGGCGCGAAGGACGCCGTCCGCGAGGCGGAGGTGATGGGCTTCGAGCCCGACGAGGCGGTCGCGTCGATGGCCGACCTGCTCGCCGAGGGGATGCGCCACGTCGAGCGCGCGATCGCCGCCCTCCCGGCCCGGACGGACGCCGCCACCGAGGCCGCCGACGCCGCCGTCAAGTCGATGCGGCGGGTCGAGCGCGTGTACCGGTCGGCGATGTCGGCGCTCCTCGAGCTGGACGACCTGCGCGAGGTGATGGCGCGCCGCGAGCTCTATCGCCGGGTCGCGCGCCTCGCGGAGACCGAGGTCGAGGTCGGCGAGCGCGTGTGGTACGCCGTCGTCCGGGAGGCGTAGCGACGCGGAACCTCCGGGCGACGAGCCTAGAATCGTCCCGTGAGCCTGCGCGTCTGCCTCGTCACGCCGTTCGCCTGGTCGCAGCCGCACGAGGTGAACGAGCACGTCGCCGCCTGCGCCGAGGCGCTCGGCCGCCTCGGGCACCGCGTCGCGATCCTCGCGCCGTCGAACAGCGCCCGCGAGCTCGCCGCCGGCCGGCGCGCGCTGCGGCTGCTCGAGCGCAAGGGCCGCCCGCTCGAGGGCCTCGTCGCGCTCGGGCCCGCGGTGCCCGTCTCGCGGAGGAGCAGCGTCGGCATCCCGGTCGGCATGCGCGCGAACCTCCAGTTCGCGCTCTCCGCCGGCGGCTTCGACGTCGTCCACGCGCACGAGCCGGGCGTGCCCAGCCTCTCCTACCTCGCGCTGCGGGACGCGGACGCGCTCGCCGTGGCGACCTTCCACTCGGCCGAGCGGCTGACGCACCCGCCGGCGAAGAAGCAGCGCGAGCGCCTGCTCGCGCGCCTCGACGCGCTGACCGCCACGAGCCAGGCGGTCGCGGAGGCGGCGCGGGCGCGCTTCCCCGGCGAGTACCGCGTGCTCCCGCTCGGCGTCGCGTCCGTCGGGGCGGGGCCGGCCCCCGCGGAGCAGCGCATCGTCGTCGAGTGGAGCGCCGACGAGCGCGCGACCGTCCGGGCGGCGCTCAAGGCCCTCGCCGCGCAGCCCGACTGGCGGATCGACGTCCTGCGCACGCGGCCCCGTACCGGCCGGCCGTACGTGCCGAGCGCCGTGCGCGAGCGCGTCCGCGTCCTCACCGCCCTCGATGGCCGGGGCCGCACCGCGTCGCTCGCCGGCGCGGCCGCGCTCGTCGCCGCGCCCGACGGCTGGGAGCGGCTGCGGGCCGAGGCGGCCGCGGCCGGCGTCCCGGTCGTCGTCGCGGCGACGGCCGAGGCCGCGGCGGACGCGGTCACGGCGGCGGCGGAGGGCCGCCTTCCCGCCTCCGGCCCCGCCGGCGCGGGCGGCCTGGATGACCTGGGGCGCGAGCTCGACGCGCTCTACCGCTCGCTCCAGGGGCGGCGGCGCCCGCGAGGGCCGGTCGACCCGCTCGCGGACCGGCCGTGGATCCTCGCCGACCTGCACATGCACACCGAGCACTCGCACGACTGCTCCACGCCCGTCGCCGACCTGCTCGACCACGCGGAGGCGATCGGCCTCGGCGCGATCGCGGTCACCGACCACAACGTCTTCGCCGGGGCCCAGGAGGCCGTGCGGCTCGCAGCCGGGCGCGACCTGATCGTCATCCCGGGCGAGGAGGTCAAGACCGACCGCGGCGAGGTGATCGGCCTGTTCATCCAGGAGCAGATCCCGCGCGGCATGTCGATGGAGGAGACGATCGCGGCGATCCGCGACCAGGGCGGGCTCGTGTACGTGCCGCACCCGTTCGACCGCCTGCACGCGATCCCGCGGCCGGAGACCCTGCACCGGCTGCTCGGCGAGATCGACGTCTTCGAGGTCTACAACGCGCGCCTCCTGTTCGAGGCCTACAACGACGAGGCGCTGCGCTTCGCGCGGAAGTACAACCTGCTGATGGGCGCGGGCTCCGACGCGCACGTGCTCCCCGGCGTCGGCACGGGCATCGTCCGGATGCGCGCCTTCGAGACCTCCGAGGAGTTCCTGATCAGCCTGCGCAGCGCCGAGATCGTCCGCCGGCCCAAGTCGCTGCTCTACCTGCAGGGCCTGAAGTGGGTGGCGCAGGCGCGCGAGCGGCGGGGCCGCGGGACGGGCCGGGACACCCGGCGGATCCGCGCCCGGTAGGAGCCGCGGCGATGCCGCCGAACTGATGCCACGGTGGGCGTGGGCGCGGACGACATCTCCGAGCGGTACCTCCGGAAGGCGATCCGGGAGACGAACGAGCTCGCGGCCGCGATCGGCCACGCGGCCGGCTCGGGCACGCCGTACGTGCTCGGCTCCGGCCACGCGCTCGCCGACGTCTTCCTGCTCAAGCACGCGCCGCAGACGGCCGAGCTCCAGGAGGGCGTCGCCTTCTTCGGCCGGGCGGGCCAGGCGGTCCTGAAGTCCGTCCAGCGGCTCGGGATCGACCCGATGGCGATCTACGGGACGAACTGCGTCAAGTACCCGGGCGAGCCCGACGCCGGAGCGCACGGCTGGCTGGCCCGCGAGCTCCACATCGTCCAGCCGAAGGTCGTCGTCGTCATGGGCGACGAGGCGCGGGCGTTCCTGAACGCGATGCGCTTCCCGCTCGCGCACGAGCTCGGGGAGGTCATGGGCGAGCTGCAGCGGTTCACGCCGACGGTCGAGGCGCTCGTGACGCCCGACATCGACGCCTCGCTCGACGAGGCCGACGCGAAGCGCGCCTTCTGGGAGGCGTTCAAGGCGCTCGGGCCGTGGTGGTCCGAGCTGCCGCCGTACTAGGCGGCCCCCCCCGGGCGCGCGACGCCCGCCCCTGCCGATGCGCCTGCCCTCGACCCTCCCCCGCCCCGCCGACCCGGCCCGCGTGCGGGCGTTCCTCGCGCTCCTCGCCGTCGCGACCGTCTACTACGCGATCTACCCCTCACCTGCCGGGCTTCGGCAGCCGCTGGTGGGACGTCGCCTTCGTCGGCGCGGTCGTCGCGCCGATGATGTTCGGGCTCGTGCTCCTGGCCCTCCCCCTGCGCGACCACCGGCTGCTGCCGGTCGGGGTGCTCGCGCTGGTCGCCGGCGCCGTCGTCGTCGACCTCGCCGACCTCGGCACGCCTGCGACGTTCCTCAAGCTCGCCGCGGTCGCGGGGCTCGGCTTCTTCGTCCTGCGCTTCTTCGAGCACGTCAGCTGGGTCGTCCTCGTCGCGCTCCTGATCGTCCCGATCGACATCGTCTCGGTGCAGCGCGGGCCGACGAAGGTGATCATCGAGGACCGGCCGGAGGTGTTCGACCACCTGAGCGTGTCGTTCCCGGTGCCGGGCGGGGACGGCGCCGCGCAGCTCGGGCTGCCGACGTGCTCTTCCTGTCGCTCTTCCTCGCCGCCACCGCCCGCTTCGGGCTGCGCACGCGCCTCTCCTGGGCGCTGATGGTCGCCTCGTTCGGTGGGACGATGGCGATCGTCCAGGCGTCCGACGGCGCCATCCAGGGCTGGGCGGCTCCTGCTGCTCCTGTCGGCCGGGTTCGTGCTCGCGAACGCCGACCTCCTGTGGCGCGGCGCACGGGCCCGGCTGGCCGCGCACCGACGTCCATAGCGGGGATGCCGCCGCACCCGGGCAGGTGAGCGCGGTGGCACGCGGAACGAGCATGGCGCCGCCCCGGCCGCTCCGCGATGCTCGGGGCAGGACCAGGGCAGTGGTTCACATACGACGATCCCTCCTCCCCCTGGCCGTCTGCCTCACGGCCTCGGTCGCGGCGACGGCCGCCGCGACCGCCCTCCCGGGCGACGCGGCCCGCTGGACCGGCGCAGCCGGGCTGGCGCTCGCCGCCGCGGCCGGCGTCGCCTCGGCGGCCGCGGCCGCGCTCCAGCTCGTCGCCCGGCGTCGGCTCGTCTGGCTGCTCTGGGGCGGCGCCTCCGCCGCCGTGCTCGCCGCGGCGCTGCTCGACGCGGCGCTGCCGGGGACACCGGAGCCCGCCGCGCTGCTCTGGTGTGCGTTCGCCGTGCTGATGCTCGGCGGCGGCGTCGCCCTCTCGCGCCCCGGCTCGATCTCGTGGCGGCTCCTGGCGCTGGACGCGGCCCCGCGGTCGTGCTCGCGGTCGCCGTCACGCGGGTCGCGGCGAGCCCCGAGGGCGACGGCCCCCTGGCGCCCGCCCTCGCGTACGTCTTCCCCGCGCTGTTCGCGGCGCTCGCCGTCGTCGCGTTCCAGGTGGTCGTCCTGGGCGGCCGGCCCTGCCTGAACTCGACGCTGATGGCGTCCTCGAGCTTCCTCGCCGCCGCCGGCGCGTTCGCCGCCGCGAACGCGCTGCACGGTGACGAGCCGCTCGGGGCGGCGCCGCTCCTGCGCGCCCTCGCGCTCGCCCTGCTCGCGGTCGCCGCGGCGCGCCGCGCCGTCGATCCCGCCGGGGTCCCGTGGCCGGACCGGGTCGACCGCGAGAGCGCGCCCCGCGCGGCGCTCCCCGCGGCGGCCACGGTCGTGCTCGTCGCGGTCGCGACGCAGGCCGAGGACGCGGTCGTCGGCCAGCTCGCGATCGCGGGCGTCGTGGCCTTCGTCGTCCGCGCCCTCGGCGTCCGCCGGGCGCACGCCCGCGCGCGCACCGCGCTCGAGGGCAGCGACGCCCGCCTGCGCAGCCTCGTCGAGGCCGTGCCGCTCGGGATCCTCGTCTGCGACCACGAGGGGCGGATCGTCTTCGCCAACGGCGCGCTCGAGGCGATGGTCGGCTGGCGGCGCGAGGAGCTGCTCGGCGAGCCGGTCGAGCGCCTGCTGCCGCAGACGCTCCGACGCGTGCACCGCGCCCACCGCGCCGCCTACGCGCGGGACGGCCGGACGCGCAGCATGGGCGACGGCCTCGAGCTGCGGGCGCTCCGACGCGACGGGAGCGAGGTGCCGGTCGAGGTCGGGATCAGCGCGTTCGAGGCGGAGGGGCGGCGCTACACGACCGCGGTGATCAACGACGTCACCGAGCGGCGGGCGCTCGAGGAGCGGCTGCGCGAGGCCCAGCGCCTCGAGACCGTGGGCCGGATCGCCGGCGGCATCGCGCACGACTTCAACAACCTGCTGACCGGGATCAACGGCTTCACCGAGCTCGCGCTGGGCCGTCTCGACCCGGACGAGCCGCTCCACCGCGACCTCGAGCGGATCCGCGCCGCCGGCGAGCGCGCGGCCGCGCTGACGCGGCGCCTGCTCGCGTTCGGCCGCCGCCAGGTCGTCCAGCCGCGCGTGGTCGACGTGGGCGACGTCGTCCTGCGGCTCCGTCCGGTGCTCGAGGAGACGATCGGCGCGGCCGGCGGGCTCGTCCTCGACATCCCCGGCACGAGCACCGTCGCGAGCGCCGACCCGGCGGTCCTCGAGCACGTCGTGCTCGACCTCGCCGCGCACGCGGGCGAGACCGTCGCGGCCGGGGGAAGCGTCGCGATCGAGGTGGCGCGGCTGGAGATCCCCGACCCGGCGGTGACCGGGATCGAGGTCGCGCCCGGCTCCTACGTCGTCCTCTCCGTGCTGGAGACCGGCGGCGAAGGCGACGACGCGGCCCGCTCGGCCGCGTTCGACCCGTTCACGGGCGGCGATCGCGCCACGACCGCGCGGCTCGCCCTCGCGGCCGCCTACGGCAGCGTCCGCCAGAGCGGCGGCGACCTCGCGATCGAGGCGATCGACGGCGAGGTCACGGCGCTCCGCGTCTACCTGCCGGCGCTCGACGAGCCCGTCGAGGCCCGGGAGGGGCACGCCTCGGCGCTCGGCCGGTCACGGGGGACGCTCCTGCTCGTCGAGGACGAGCCGCTCGTCCGCGAGCTGACGCGGCAGCTGCTCGAGCACGCCGGCTACCGCGTGCTCGAGGCGGCGAACGGCGAGGAGGGCCTCGCGGTCGCCGAGGCCGCGCGCGGACGGGTCGACCTCCTGCTGACCGACGTGATCATGCCCGGCGTCAACGGGCCCGCGCTCGCGCGCAGCCTCCGCGCGGACCGGCCCGAGCTCCCGGTCCTCTTCATGTCCGGCTGGACGGACGACCTGCTCGGGCGCCACGGCGTGCTCGACGACGACGCGTCGCTCCTGCACAAGCCGTTCAGCCGCGCCGACCTGCTCGACGCGGTCGAGTGCGCCATCGACGGCGGGCGCGAGCGCGCGCTCGCCTGACGCAGACCCGGGCGGCCGCTACGCGCGCTCGAACACCGACACGGCCTCGATGTGGGGCGTGTGCGGGAACATGTCGACCGGGCGGACGCGGACGAGCCGGTAGCCGAGCTGCTCGACGAGCTCGCGCGCGTTGCCGGCGAGCGTGGTCGGGTTGCACGAGACGTAGACGAGCCGCGGCGCCTCGAGCTCCGCCACCTTCCGCAGCGCCTTCGGCGGCAGCCCGGCCCGCGGCGGATCGACGACGACGACGTCCGGCGGCCCGGAGCGCGGCACGAGCTCCTCGACCGCCGCGCCGACGTCCCCCGCGAAGAAGGCCGTGTTCGGGATGCGGTTGAGGTCGGCGTTCTCGATCGCGCACGCGACCGCCTCCTCGCTCACCTCGATCCCCCAGACCGTGAGCGCGTCCGGCGCGAGGACGAGGCCGATCGTCCCGATCCCCGAGTACAGGTCGTAGACGGTCTCGTTCCCGGTCAGACCGGCGTACTCGCGCACCAGCCCGTAGAGCTTCTCGGCCATGCGCGTGTTCGTCTGCAGGAAGGCGTTCGGGCGGACGCGGAAGCGCATCCCGAGCACCTCCTCCTCGATCGCGGACTCGCCCCAGAGGAGCTGGGTCGGGAGGTTCGTCACCTCGGCCGGCCGGTCGTTCACGGCCCAGTGGATCGAGCGGACGGCCGGCACGGTGCGGATCGCCTCGAGCAGCGGCCCGAGGGCGGGGATGTCGCCCGGCGCGGTGACGAGGACGACCATCAGCTGGCCGGTGTTCGTCCCCTCCCGGACGACCAGGTGGCGCAGGTAGCCCTCGTTCGCGCGCTGGTCGTAGGCGGGGACGCCGTGCTCGATCGCCCACGCGCGGACGGCGTCGCGGACGGCGTTGCCCGCGTCGCTCGTGAGGTGGCAGCGCTCGACCTGGAGGACCTGGTCCCAGCGGCCCGCCCGGTGGAAGCCGAGCGAGAGGCCGCCCTCGGCCGGCGCGAAGGAGTACTCGAGCTTGTTCCGGTAGCCGTACACGTCGAGTGCCTCGACGATCGGCTCGATCACGGGATCCTCGATGCCGCCGAGGCGGACGAGCGCGTCGCGCACCTGCTCGGCCTTCTGCGCGGCCTGCTCGGCGTATGCCAGGTCCTGGAAGCGGCAGCCGCCGCACGTGCCGAAGTGCTGGCAACGCGCCTCGACGCGGTTCGGTCCCGGCTCGAGCACGTCGACCGTGAACGCCTCCGCGTAGCCCTTCTTGACCTTGGTCACCCGGGCCCGGACGAGATCGCCAGGCAGGCCGCGGCGCACGAAGACGACGAAGCCGTCGAGCCGCGCGACGCCGTTGCCGCCATACGCGAGCGAGTCGATCCGCAGATCGAGCTCCTCCTGCTTCCTGACCGGCGCGCTCACCCGGGGATCGTAGCCGCGTCCGGACGGCCCGCCCGCGGGGACCGCGCTGCGGGCCCCGGGGCGATCCGGCGCCGGCCGGCGGCCGGGAGATGCCTGGCCCTTCCGGACACGGCCCGATCGGCCATGTCCCCTTCGGCGATCAGGGGGCCGCCGCTCCTCCTCCCCGCCTCGAGCCTACCGCGGATGGTCGTGCGGGACGGGAACGGGACCGTGCCGGAAGCGTGCCGGTCCATCCCCGGCCGGAGCGCCCCGACCGTCGGCGCACGGCCGCCGACCAGCGTGCCACCGCCGCCGGCGGCGAGGCGTGTCGCTGGACGGCTAGCGCAGGGGCTGGACGTACAGCTTGCGGGCGCGGGGCCCGTCGAACTCGCAGAAGAAGACGCCCTGCCAGGTGCCGAGCGCGAGCTTGCCGCCGTCGACCGGGATGGTGACCGAGGACGCGGTGATCGCGGAGCGCACGTGCGACCACGGGTTGACCTCGCCCTCCTCGATGTGCTGGTAGGGCCACGCGTCGTCGACGATCCGCTCGAACGCCATCTCGAGGTCACGCGCGACGAGCGGGTCGGCGTGCTCCTGGATCACGACGCCCGCCGACGTGTGCGGGACGTAGACGACGACGGCCGCGGCGTCGCCGAGGTCGCCGCACGCCTCGAGCACCTCGTCGGTCACGTTCACGACCTCGGTGCGCCGGCTCGTCTGGATCGCGATCTGCCGCATGGCGCGGGCTATCCTACGCGATCGTGGCGGTCGACCTCGACCTGTACCGCGACGAGGCCGACAGGTTCCTCGCCGCGCTCGACGAGGAGCACTACCTCCACTACGCCGGCCTCAAGCCGACGCTCGACCTCGAGCCGATCTACGACCGGCACGCCGGCCTGACGGAGCCCTCCACCTGCCGGGAGCTCGGCGAGGCCGGGCCCGGCGCCCGCCAGCTGTGGCGCTTCGCGTGCGAGGGCCACCTGGCCCGGGCGACGCGCGCGGAGGCGGGGGAGCTGGCGCGGCTCGAGGCGAGCCTCGCCGCCGACGTCGCGGGCGCCTCGATCCCGTACCGGGAGCTCCGGCCCTCGATCGCGAACGAGCCGGACCGCGAGCGGCGCGCCGCGCTCGATCGCGCGCGGACGGCGCTCGTGTCCTCGCGGCTCGAGCCGCTGCTCGCTGCCGCGCGCGAGCGCCACGCCGAGGAGGTGCGCGCCCTCGGGCAGCCGAGCGCGCGCGCGCTGTACGAGGCGTTCGGCCTGCGGCTGGACGAGCTCGCCGCGGCGTGCGAGCGGGTGCTCGAGGACAGCGAGTCGGACTACGTCGACGCGTTCGACGCCCTCTGCCGGGAGCGGCTCGGCCTCGGGCTCGACGACGTCCGCCGCCACGACCTGCCGCGGCTCTGGCGCGATCCGGCGAGCGACGAGGCGTTCCCGGCCCGCCTGATGGTCCCCGCGCTCGAGGCGACGCTCGCCGGGCTCGGCATCGACCTGCGCGCCCAGCGGAACATCGAGCTGGACGTCGAGGACCGCCCGACGAAGGACCCGCGCGCGTTCTGCGCCGTGATCGAGGTGCCGGGCCGCGTCGTCCTGTCCGTGCGCCCGATCGGCGGGCGCGACGACTGGCGGGCGCTCTTCCACGAGGCCGGGCACGCGGAGCACTTCGGGCACACCGCGGCCCGGCTGCCGCTCGAGGCCCGCCGGCTGGGCGACGACGCGGTCACCGAGGGGTACGCGTTCCTGCTCGAGCACCTCGTCGACGACCCGACCTGGCTCGGCCGTCGGCTCGACGTGGGGCGGCCCGGGACGCTCGCGCGGGACTTCGCCCCGCTGCTCCTGTTCGCGCTCCGCCGCTACTGCGCGAAGCTCCTGTACGAGCTCGAGCTGCACGGCGAGGGCGCCGACCTCGAGCGGCTGCGCGACCGCTACGTCGAGCTCCAGCTGCGTGCGACCCGGATCGAGCCCTCGCCCGCGGACTTCCTGCTCGACGTGGACGAGGGCTTCTACGCCGCGAGCTACCTGCGCGCGTGGGGGCTCGAGGCCGGGCTGCACGCGCACCTCGCCGGCGAGCACGGCAGCGCCTGGTTCGCGCAGCGGCGCGCGGGCGACCTACTGCGCGAGCTCTGGCACGAGGGCCAGGGGATGGACGCCGACACGCTCCTGCGCGAGCTGACGGGCCATCCCGTCGAGCTGGACGCGACGGTCGAGCGCGCCCGCCAGCGGCTCGGCTGAGCCGGAGCGCGCGTCGGGGCGGCCGTGACGCCCCGACCCGCGCCCGCCTGGCCGTCGCGACGTCCAGGCGGCGATCCCGACCGCGCGCGCCCTCGGTCTCCTGCACGCCGAGGGCGGGGCGTCGGGCGCGGGGCCGGCGCGCGCCTTCGCCGAGCCCCGGAGCCGGCCCATCTCGCCCTGGAGCCTCGCGACCTCCCGGAAGGGCTCGCAGCGGCCGACGAGCCATCGCAGGTGGTCCTCCCACGGTCGGGCGCCTACTGCCTTGGCAGGCATGAAACCTGAGCGGATTCCTGTCAATGTCGGTCGTCGGCTAGTATCGCGCGCCTATGGTCGCGATCCCGACGAGCCTGAAGGGCCGGAGCCTCGTGCGCCTGCAGGACTGGACGCCCGAGGAGATCCGGCTCGTCCTCGAGCAGGCCGAGCGCCTCAAGGCGCGCCAGCGCCAGCGGGCCGAGCACTCGCTGCTCGAGGGGCGGACGATCGCGCTGCTGTTCGAGAAGCCGTCCACGCGCACGCGCATCTCGTTCGTCGTCGCGATGCAGCAGCTCGGCGGTCACGCGCTCGACCTCTCGATGGAGCTGATGCACGTCGGCAAGGGCGGCGAGCCGATCCGCGACACCGCGCTCGTCATGTCCCGCTACGTCGACGCGATCGTCGTCCGCGCGTACCGCCAGTCGCTCGTGGACGAGCTCGCCCGCTGGGCGGAGGTGCCGGTGATCAACGGGCTGAGCGACGCGTTCCACCCCTGCCAGGCGCTCGCCGACGTGCTGACGATCAGGGAGCGCTTCGACGGGCTCGAGGGCGTGCGGGTCGCGTACCTCGGGGACGGCGACAACAACGTGACGCACTCGCTGATGACCGTGTGCGCGAAGCTCGGCGTCGACGTGGTCGTCGCGAGCCCGCCGGGCTACGAGCCGCGCCCGGAGGTCGTGGGCGCCTGCCAGGAGGCGGCGGCGCGCGCCGGCTCGACCGTCCGCGTCGTGCACGACCCGCGGGAGGCGGCGACCGGGGCCGACGTCCTCTACACCGACGTCTGGACGAGCATGGGCAAGGAGGACGAGCAGGAGGCGCGCCGAGCCGCCTTCTCGCTCTTCGGCGTCGACGAGGCGCTGCTCGCGCTCGCGTCCGAGCGCGCGGTCGTGATGCACTGCCTCCCCGCTCGCTGCGGCGAGGAGATCACCGAGGGCGTGCTCTACGGCCCCCGCTCGGCCGTCTGGGACCAGGCCGAGAACCGCCTGCACGCCCAGAAGGGGCTGCTCGCGCTCGTCGTCCGCTGAGCGCGGCGGGCTCGTGCATGCTTGGCGTGCCGTGACCGACTTCGACGTCATCGTCGACCGCGCGCTCGCCTCGCTCCCGGCCCATCTCGCGCGCGCCGTCTCGAACGTCGAGATCCTGATCGAGGACGAGCATCCCGAGGACCCCGACCTGTTCGGGCTCTACCACGGCATCCCGCTGACGGAGCGCGACTCGGCCTACGGCGGCGTCCTCCCCGACACGATCTCGATCTACCGGCTGCCGCTCGTCGAGGAGTTCGGCCACGACCGCGAGCTGCTCGAGGAGGAGATCCGGATCACGGTCCTGCACGAGCTCGCGCACCACTTCGGGATCGACGACGACCGCCTCGACGAGCTCGGCTGGGCCTGAGCCAGGCCCGGCCGGGGGCGCGGCCAGCCGCTACCCTGCGCCTTTCCCCGATCGCGACCGAGGAGCGAGGGCCCCATGGAGTTCGGCGTCACCATCCTCCCCGACCCGCCGCACACGCGGCTGCTCGAGCTGCTCGAGCGCGCGGAGGCGAACGGGTTCCAGCACGGCTGGACGTACGACTCGCACGTCCTCTGGCAGGAGTGCTCGCCGCTCCTGACGATGATGGCGCTCCGCACGAGGTCGATGAAGGTCGGCCTCTGCGTCACGAACCCCGGCACGCGCGACCCGAGCGTCGTCGCGAGCCTCCACGCGACGCTCCAGGACATCTCGGGCGGCCGCGTCGTGTGCGGCATCGGCCGCGGCGACTCGGCGCGGCGGGTGATCGGGCAGGAGCCGGTCAGGGTGGCCCAGTTCGAGCAGGACTGCCGGACGATCCGCGAGCTGATGAACGGCCGGCCGGTGACCGTGAACGACACGGAGATCCAGCTCGAGTGGGCGAAGGGGCTGCCGCAGATCCCGCTCTACGTCGCCGGCTACGGCCCGAAGGTGCTCTCGATCGCCGGCCGGGTCTCCGACGGCGTGATCATCCAGCTCGCCGACCCCGACATCGTCGACTGGATCATGGGCATCGCGCGCCGGGCGGCCGCCGAGGCGGGGCGCGACCCGGACGCGCTGCAGCCGATCGTGTCGGCCCCGGCGTTCGTCTCCGACGACCTCGCGCACGCGCGGGACCAGGTGCGCTGGTTCCCCGCGATGGTGTCGAACCACGTCGTCGACCTGCTCCGCAAGTACCCGAAGGAGGAGCTGCCGGACTCGCTCGTCCGCTACGTCGAGCAGCGCGAGTTCTACGACTACAAGGACCACTCGCGCGTCGGCGCCGAGCACGGCCAGTTCGTCGACGACGAGACGTGCGACCGCTTCTGCATCCTCGGCACGCCCGAGCAGCACGTCGAGAAGCTGAAGCGGCTCGAGGCCGTCGGCGTCTCGCAGTGGAACATCTACCTGATGACCCACGACCAGGAGCGGACGCTCGACCTCTACGGCCGCGAGATCGTCCCGAACGTCTAGGGAGCCGCGCCGACGGCGGCGAGCAGCGGGCCGCCGGGTGCGGCGACCTCGCCCTCGATCGTCACGGACAGGTCGCCGAAGCGGCCGGCCAGCTGGCCGTCGCGCAGCTCCACCCTGCCCCGGAGGGCCCGCGCGCCGCGCACGACGACGAGCCCCTCGACGACGTCCCCGCGCACGGCGAGGACGCCGCTCACGCGAACGCCGGCGACGGCCGCGTAGTCGACGAGCCGGAAGCGGCCGTCGTCGAGCGGGCGCAGGAGGCCGCCGCGGACGCCGCCGATCGGCCCGTCGCCGCCCTGCAGCAGCGGGACGAGGCGGATCGCGGCCGCGTCGGCGACCGTGCCCGCGACGGCCTCGAGCGTCCCCGTCGCGCGCTCGCGGCCCCGCGCACCCGCACGCGGCGCGGGCACCGTCGGCGGGGCCGCGACCGGCGACGCCGCGGGCGGGCACCAGTCGGGCACCGCGGCGCCGCGCGCCCACACGGCGACCGCGCCGGCGAGGCAGGGCTCGAGCGGCGTGAGCGGCGTGTGGCCGAGGCCGCGCGCCTCGACGACGTGCGCGGACGGGAAGCGCGCGAGGACGGCCTCGGTCGACTCGAGCGGGGTGCGCAGGTCGCGGCTCCCCGAGACGACGAGCACCGGCACGTCCGGCCCGCCGCCCGTCGGCAGGTCGGCCCGCTCGTCCCTGCCGGGCCAGCCGAGGCAGAGCCGCGCGACCAGCCCCTGCTGCGCGTCGAGCGCCCAGCGGCCGAACAGGCCGGTCGCGCCCGCGGGCAGCGCCCGCAGGGCGCGCGCGAGCGCCGTCCGGCGGACGGCGAGCCGATCCGCGGGACGCCACGGGAAGGCGGTGTCGGCGCAGGTCGTCGCCAGGAAGAGGGCGCCGCTCAGCTCGCGCGCCGGCACCTCCGGCGACCCGCCGGCCGCGTCGCGCAGCCGCAGCAGGGACGCGAGGTCGCCGCGTGCTGCGGCCGCGACCGCGTCCGGCAGGAGCGCGGCGACGGCCGGGTTCAGGTCGGTCGAGAGGACGAGGCCGACCAGGTCGAGGCCGCGCAGGCGCGCCGGCCGGAGCCGCCCGCGTCGATCCGCCGCGAGCCCCGCCTCACCGGCTGCGCCGAGCCGGTTCGCGACCGAGACGAGCGTCGCCGCGAAGCCCGGCGCCCGCTCGGCGCAGGGGCCGGAGCAGAGGTCGGCGAGGACGCGCGGCGCGACGCGCAGGGCCTCGCCGTTCGCCTGCCACGACTGCTCGAGCCCCGCCGGCGAGACGAGCAGCAGCCGCTCGACGTGCTCGGGGTAGCGCAGCGCGTAGGCCTGCGCGACGCGCCCGCCCCAGGAGAAGCCCGCGATCGCGATCCGCTCGACGCCGAGCGCGCGCCGCACGGCCTCGAGGTCGTCGACGTGGTCGAGGGTGGCGTGCGCGTGGCGGCGCGAGCCGAGCGCGGCGGCGCAGGCGGCGACGAGCCCGGGCAGCCGGCCGAGCGCGTCCTCGTCCGCGCGCTGGACGGCCGGGCAGTCGAGCAGGCTCGACCGGCCCGTCCCGCGCGGGTCGAAGGCGACGGCCTCGTAGTCGCCGAGCAGCGTCCCGAACCAGAAGAGCGTGTACGGGTCGAGGACGCCCGTCGCAGACTGCCCCGGGCCGCCGGGGACGAGCACGAGCGTGCCCTGGCTCTCCCCCGCCGTCCGGAAGCGCTCGACGTGCAGGTCGACCGAGCCCGCCAGCGGGCCCCGCCGGTCGAGCGGCACGCGCAGGCTCGAGCAGTCGAGCGAGGGGCTCCCCCGGCACGGGCGGAAGTCGAGCGCCGCGCCGGCCCGGTCGGGCGCGGCCGCGCCGAGGAGCGCGAGCCCGAGCACGAGCCACGCGAGGCGCGCCGGCCTCACCCGACCGCCGTGCCGGCGAGCGTCCCCGAGATCCCGGCCCCGTCGACGCGCAGCTCGCCCGCGGCAGCGGCCGCGCCGGACACCCTCACCCGGCCGACCAGCTCCGTCCCGAGCAGCTCGAGCCGCCCGCTCAGCTCGACGCCGGCGACGACCGCGTAGCGCTCGAGCGCGAACGTCGTCCACGAGGGCCGCAGCACCCCGGCCGCGAGCCCGCCCACGGGCGCTCGGCCACCCTGGAGCAGCGAGGCGAGCCCCGCGAGCGCCGCGTCGGCGAGCGTCAGCCGGACGGCGGCGACGGTCCGCGCAACGCGCGCGGGCAGTCCGCCGCGCGACGGGATCGCCGCCAGGCGGGCGGGCGGCGGAGCGGTCGCCGCGAGCCAGGAGCCGTAGCCCTCGCAGCCGGCGGCGACCGCGCGACCGGCGAGCCAGTCGCGCACCGCGTCCTCGACGCAGGGCTCGGCCGGCGAGAGCACGGAGTGGCCCGTGCCGCGGACGGCGAGGACGCGCGCCTGCGGGAACTGCGCCGCGACCCGACGCGCGAGCTCGAGCGGCGTGCGGACGTCGAGCCGACCCTGGACGACCAGGACCGGCACGTCCGGGAGCGGGCCCGCGGCCAGCGTCGGCGCGATCGGCGTCTGCGGCCAGCTCAGGCAGTAGCCGGCGACCTGCAGGTCGGTGCGCGCGGCGGCCCAGCGCCCGAACGGGCCCAGGACGGCGTCCGGGACGGCGGCGAGCGCGGCCTCGAGCGCCGCCTCCCGGCCCTCGACGGGCGCCGTCCGCTCCCACGGGAACGCGCCCTCCTCGCAGAGCACCGTGGTGAACAGCGCGAGGCTGAAGCGCGTCGCCGCGCCCCGCGGCGCGTCCGCCTGGAGCGCGGCGAGCCGGGCGAGGCCGCGCAGGTCGCCCCGGTCGGCGAGCGTGACCGCGCCGGGCAGCAGCGCGCGGAGCGCCGGGTTCAGGTCCGACGCGACGAGCAGGTCGAACGGCGTCGCCCCGTCCAGCACGAGCCGTCGGTCGCGCCGCCCGTCCGGCGCGACGGCCGCGACGACGCGCGGGCGCGCGCCGAGGCGGCTCGCGACGCGGACGAGGCGGGCGGCGAGGTCGCCGGCGCCGCGCGGGCAGGCCACCGCGGCGCAGAGCTCGCGCAGGAGCCGCGGCGCCGCCTGGAGGCTCGTCGTCCCGGCCACCTCCCAGCCGGTCGAGAGCGCCGAGTCGAGCAGCAGCCGCTCCGCCCGATTGGGGTACGCCAGCGCGTAGGCCTGCGCGAGCTTCGTCCCGTAGGAGGTGCCGTAGAGCGCGAGCCGCTCGGCCCCGAGCGCCGCGCGCACGGCCTCCAGGTCCGCCGCCGCGTCGCGCGTCGCGTAGAGGCCGCGCGCACCGCCGAGGCGCGCGGCGCAGGCGGCGACCGCCGCGGCCGAGCCCTCCTCCGAGCCGGCCGGCGGCCACGCGCACCGCAGCACGCCCGAGCGCCCGGTCCCGCGCGGGTCGACGAGGACGATCGCGTAGCCGCGGAAGAGGTCGGCGAGCTGCGCCAGCGCGCCCGCGCCGATGACGCGGCTCGTTCCCTGGCCCGGCCCGCCGGCGAGGACGACGAGCGTCCCCCGCTGCCGTCCGACGGCCGAACGGCGCTCGACGTGGAGGCCGATCGCGCCCGGGACCGCGCCCGAGTGGTCGAGCGGCACGTCGAGCGTGGCGCAGCCGACGCCAGGGGCGCCGGGGCAGGGCGCGAACGCGAGGTCGGCGGCCGCCGCCCGCCCCGCCCAGACCAGCAGGGCGGCGAGGACGAGGGTGCGCACCCGGCGGATGGTAGAGGGGCGCCGCCTCTCCCCCGCGCGGGCCCCGGGATCCCTCGAAAAGTGCCCTCGATCGAGGGAAGAGGGTGAGGCCGGGCCCACCGATGCTGTCAGTGCAGCAAAGGAGACGACCATGAGACGCCTCACCCGCATCCTCCTCACCGCGCTCCTCGCGCTCGCCGCCGCCGGCCCGGCCGCCGCGAGCGAGATGGTGGCGCGCGACGCCCGGAACGTGACCCTGAAGGTCGACGCGAAGGGCCAGGCCCTCGTCCAGTACACGGCGAAGGGCCGATCGTGGAACCTGCTCGCCTGGGGCGCCGTCAGCGCCCGCGACCCGGGCCCTACCGGCAGGTCGCGTTCAAGCTCGACTACGCGGGCGGCTGGAAGACCACCCGCAAGCCGCTCTGGAAGACGTTCAAGGACCGCTGCCAGCCGTACGACGGCCCGGCCCTGCCGAACCTCGTCGTCGCCTGCAAGGCGCCCGACGGGTCGTACTGGGCGCTGCAGTCCTGGCAGCGGATGCTGCCGAACCTCGGCTATGCGCCGTGGAAGAAGCTGCAGCGGGCCCGCGAGCTGCACCTGTCCCACTGGACGGGCGACATCCCGCAACTCGACGTCTACCTCGACTACGTCGACTGGGGCAACCGCGTGTACCACCACCTGTTCGGCAAGTTCACGTACAACGGCAAGCCGGTCTACGGGTTCGCCGCCACGCGGTCGGGCGCGCCGCTCGACGACTTCGGCCGCAACGTGTACCTCGACACGCTCGACTCGGCCTACGGGTACGGCTGGAAGCGCGAGAACTCCTTCCTCGCCCACAGGCCGAACGGGAACTTCTGCTACGGCTTCTACCCGCACGACCCGTACGCCGGCTACCCGCGCGGCCCGCGCCGCCCGGCCGGCAACGGCGAGCGCTACCGGATGACCGCGATGGGCCCGGGCGTGACGCCGATCGTCGCCTGGGAGAGCGACGGGCTCCCCGACTGGGATCCGGGGAACGTGGAGCTGACGACGCTCGACGCGAACATGGACGCGCTCGCCGACACGATCCACGCGGGCGACGACCAGTGCAAGGCGCGCTGACGGCCCGAGCGCCGGCACGAGCCGAAGGGCTCCCGGGGGACGGGCGGTCCCCCGGGAGCCCTTCGTCGTGCGCCTAGCCGACGTACTCGTCGGCGATCGCGAGCACCTCGTCGAGGACGGCGAGGCCCTGGCGCAGCTCGTCCTCGGTGATCACGAGCGGCGGGCAGACCATGATCACGTTCCAGTGGATCATCAGGTAGAGCCCGCGCTCCATCGCCGCCTTCATCATCCGCGCCACGGGCGCCGCGGCGTCGCCGGCGGCGTTGAACGGGACGAGCATCTCGCGGGTCTCGCGGTCCTTGACCAGCTCGACGCCCCAGAAGAGGCCCTTGCCGCGCACCTCGCCCACGGACGGGTGCTTCGCCATCAGCTTCGGGAGCTCGACGGCGAGCACCTCGCCCATCGCGGCCGCGTTCTCGACGATGCCCTCCTCGTGGAAGGCCTTCACCGAGGCGACGCCGGCGGCGCAGGCGAGCGGGTGGCCGGAGTACGTGAGGCCGCCGGCGAAGAACTGGTCCTTGACCCAGTCCCAGATCCGGTCGGAGACGACCATCGCGCCGAGCGGGACGTAACCCGAGTTGATCCCCTTCGCGACGGTCATGATGTCCGGCTGCACGTCCCAGTGCTGGCACGCGAACCACTTCCCGGTGCGGCCGAACCCGGCCATCACCTCGTCGAAGATCAGCAGGACGCCGTGCCGGTCGCAGACCTCGCGCAGGCCCTGCAGGTAGCCGTCGGGCGGGACGATGATGCCGTTCGTCCCGACGACCGTCTCGACGATCACCGCGGCGACCGTGTGCGGGCCCTCGTAGGTGAGGATCTCCTCGAGGTGGGGGCCGCCCGAGCAGATCGGGCAGTCGCCGCCCGCGCCGCGGCAGGCCGAGCAGCGGTACGTGTACGGGTCGAACATCCGCAGGACGCCGGGCAGGCCGGGCTCGGCGTACCAGCGACGGGGGTCGCCCGTGAGCGTGATCGCGCCGGCCGTCGCGCCGTGGTAGGAGCGGTAGCGCGCGATGACCTTGTGGCGCCCGGTGTACCAGCGGGCCAGCTTGATCGCGTTCTCGTTCGCCTCGGCGCCGCCGTTCGTGAAGAAGACGTGGTTCAGGTCGCCGGGAGCGACCTCGGCGACCAGCCGGGCGAGCTCGCCGCGCCGGTCGTTCGCCATCGGCGGGCCGATCGTGCAGAGACGGTCGGCCTGCTCCTTGATCGCCGCGACCACCTTCGGGTGCTGGTGCCCCAGGTTCACGTTCACGAGCTGCGACGCGAAGTCGAGGTAGCGGTTGCCGTCGTAGTCCCAGAACCAGCAGCCCTCGGCCCCGGCGACCGGGAGCGGGTTCAGCTTGGACTGGACCGACCAGGAATGCAGGACGTGCGCCCGATCGTCGGCGCGCACCTGCTCGCCGAGCCTCGGATCGATCTCCGTCATCGCCATGCTCGTGTCACCACCTCGTCTTCGGGGTCGGGCGGACGGTCGTGCCGGGACGACGCCGGCGGCGACCGAGCCGCGGACAGCGTAGCCCGCTCGCCCGCGGCAGGTCCTCGCCCGGGCGGCGAGGCGGGCCGGCCCGGATGCGCCAGCCCGGCGACACGACCTGCCCGTCGGCGGCCGCGGGTGGCATCATGCCTGCGTGGCCTGGCGACGCATTCGCTTCTCGCGGGGCAGCAAGCCGAGCGCGGCGGCGGTGCTGTGGCTGGTGGCGGGCGCCCTCTCCGTGGCCGTCCTCGCGGCGGCGGCCTGCGGCGGGAGCGACGCCGCCACGCCCAGGGGGCCCTTCTCGGTCGACGTCGAGGACGGGACGCCCGTCGGCGGGCCGCAGCGCTTCGACGTCCGGCGCGGCGACGTCGTCGACCTGCGCGTTCGCGCGGACGTCAGCGGCGACGCGCTCGTCCCCGGCTACGAGCTCTCGCGGCCCGTCGGGCCGGACGAGCCGACGCAGCTGATCTTCCCCGCCGACCTCGAGGGCGTCTTCGACGTCCGCTTCCGCGTCGGCGCCGCCGAGGTGCCCGTCGCGACGCTGACGGTGGCCCCGTGATCCCGGCCGCGGGTCGTCGGGGCGCTCCGGTGGTCCCCGTGCCGATCGTCTAGGTGGTCTCGCTCCCGCTCCTGCACGCCCTCGGCGGTCGCGCCGACCTGCCGATCCCCGTCTGGCTCTTCGGCTGGGGGGCGGGGATCGTGCTCGTCCTGTCGTTCGTCGCCCTCGCGAGCCTCTGGCGGCGCCCACGCTACGAGGACGTCAGGCCGCGCCCGCTCGACGGGCCCGTCTCGCGGGCCCTCGCGTCACGCTGGGCCGAGGGCCTCGCGGGGCTCGCAGGCGTGTTCCTGCTCGGAGTCACCGTCTGGGCCGGCCTCGTCGGCACCGACATCGTCACGGACAACTTCACGCCGACGTTCGTCTTCGTCATCTTCTGGACCGGCCTCGTGCCGCTCAGCATCCTGCTCGGCGACGTCTACCGCGCGTTCAACCCGTGGCGCGCGATCGGACGGGCGACGGGCTGGCTGCTCAGCCGCGGCGCCACCGGGCCGCCGCCCGAGGCGCTCCCGTACCCGGGCCGGCTCGGCTACCTGCCGGCCGCCCTCGGCCTGATCGCGTTCGCCTGGCTCGAGCTGATCGCGCGGGGCGGCCAGACGCCGCGCAACCTCGCCGCGGCGACGCTGGTCTACAGCGGGATCACCTTCGTCGGGATGGCCCTGTACGGCGTCGAGGCCTGGACGGCGCGCGCCGAGTCGTTCTCCGTCTACTTCGGCTTCTTCGGGCGGATGGCGCCGTTCACGCGCGTGGACGGGCGCATCGCCGTGCGCCCGTTCCTCTCGGGCCTGCCGTCGATCGAGCGGGCCCCGTTCCTGACGCTCGTGCTCGCGGCGATGCTGGGCACGGTCACGTACGACGGCTTCCAGGAGGGGTCGATCTGGCGGGACCTCGCACCGTCGATCCAGGACGGCCTCGACGGGGCGTTCGGCGACGAGGGCGCACGCCTCTTCACGGAGGGGCTCGGCCTGCTGGGGGCGATCGCCGTCCTCTGGGCCTTCTACCAGCTCGGCTGCGTCGGCATCCGACGGGTGACCGGCGGCTCGGCGCGGGAGCTCGCGGACGGCTTCGCCCACTCGCTCGTCCCGATCGCGAGCGCGTACGTGCTCGCCCACTACGCGACGTTCCTCGTCTTCCAGGGCCAGGGGATGGGCTCGCTGCTGTCCGACCCGCTCGGACAGGGCTGGGACCTGTTCGGCACGGCGCACCTGGGGATCGACTTCGGCATCATCAACGCGACCCAGACCTGGTACCTCCAGGTGGCGCTCGTCGTCGTCGGCCACGTCGGCGGCCTCGTGCTCGCGCACGACCGCGCCCTCGCGCGCTTCCGCGACGGCCGGGCCGCCTGGCGGTCCCAGCTCTGGATGCTCGGGATCATGGTCGCGTTCACCTGCTTCGCCCTCTGGCTGCTGACCCAGGCCAACCGATGAGGCGCCGGCGGCTGCTCGTCGGGCTCCTCGCCGCGGTCGGCGCCCTCGTCGCCGCGCCGGCGGCGCTCGCGCACGGCGACCGCGTCCCGATCGACGAGCTCGGCTCCGCGTGGCGCTTCGAGCCGATCGTCCTCGCCCTGACCGCGCTCGCGCTCGCCCTCTTCGGCCAGGCCTGGTGGCGACTGCGCCGGCGCGGCCGGTCGGACCACGCGAGCTGGGGGCGGGTCGGGCTCTTCCTCGCGGGAATGGCGCTGCTCGTCCTGCCGGTCGTCTCCCCGCTCGACGCCGCCGGCGAGGAGTACCTGCTCTCCGCCCACATGCTCCAGCACGTCCTGATCGGCGACGCGGCGCCGGCGCTGCTCGTCGTCGCCATCCGGGGGCCGCTCTCCGTCTTCCTGCTGCCCCCGGTCGTCCTGCGGCCGCTCGCGCGCCTCCGCCCCGTGCGGACGTTCTTCGGGGAGCTCCTGACGCCGCGGGTGGCCTTCACGTTCTGGGCGGCGACGTTCGCCATCTGGCACGTGCCGGACATGTACGACGCCGTGCTGACGAACCGGCTCCTGCACGACCTCGAGCACACGATGTTCGTGGTCGCCGGCCTGCTCGTCTGGACGCAGCTGATCGACCCGATGCGCCACGGCCGGCTGCGCCGCTCGGCGAAGATCGGCGCGGCAGTCGGCCTGTTCGCGATGGGCAACGTGCTCGCGGACGTCCTCCTCTTCGCCCGGAGCGCGATCTACCCCGCCTACGCCGCCCAGGACGAGCGGCTGTTCGGCTTCAGCCCGATCAACGACCAGCAGTTCGCCGGCGGGGTGATGATGATCGAGCAGGCGCTGACGCTGGGCCTCTTCCTGATGCTGTTCTTCCTCAACGAGGAGCAGCGGGAGCGCCGCGACGAGGAGGAGCCCGAGCCGGTCGAGCGGGCCGACGAGGCCGCTCCGCCCGGCCGGCCGGTCGCGGACGACGGATGACGCCCTCCCCCTGGTCGTTCACCTTCGAGCCGCTCTTCCTCGCGCTCGCCGTCCTCGCCGGCGCGGTCTACTGGCGCTCCGCGCGACGCGAGCCGGGCGGCGTGCCCCGCCTGCGGGCGCTGGCGTTCGGCACCGGGCTGTTCCTGATCGCGGCGTCCACCAACTCGCCGCTCGAGACGCTCTCGGCCCACTACCTGCTGCTCGCGCACCTGCTCCAGAACGTGATCATCTCGGACTGGGCCCCGCCGCTGCTCGTCCTCGGGCTGACGCCGAGGATGCGGGAGCAGATCGCCGCCAGGGGCGGCGCCGTGCTGCGCGCGCTGACGCGGCTGCGCGTCGCGCTGCCGGTCTGGCTGCTCGGCTGGTACCTGATCCACCTGGCCGCGTTCTACGACGCCGCGCTGGAGAACACGTACCTGCTCCACCTCGAGCACGCGATCCTGATCCTGATCGGGCTCGTCTTCTGGTGGCCCGTCTTCAGCCAGGCGCCGCGCGCGCACGGCGTGCTCAAGCGGCTTGCGTACGTCGCCGCGGGCTTCTTCACGTCGGTCTTCCTCGGCCTCGCCCTGACCTTCTCGGGGTCCGCGTTCTACGACTTCTACGAGGACGCGCCGCGACTCTGGGGCCTCTCGCCGGAGGAGGACCAGAACTACGCGGGCGTCCTGATGACGGCCGAGCAGGCGCTGATCTTCCTGGCCGCGATCACGTGGCTCCTGCTGCAGCTCTTCCGCGAGGAGGACGCGAAGGAGCGCGCCGACCGGGAGCGCCTCAGGGCCGCCGGGCTCGTCCCCCGCGAGGACGCCGAGCACTGACGAACGGGGCGACCGCGATCGCGCCGGGACGGGGAAGGGAAACCCGCCGGCGGCGCGAATACCCACCCGGGTGGCCGGCAGGCCGCCTGCGTCGTTTACGCTTTCCCTGTCCCGCCTCGTAGCGATGACCCGCCTGGAGATGCCCATGAGACGCCGAATCTGGCTCCTGCTCCCCCTCCTGGTGCTCGTGCTCGCTGCTGCCGCGTGCGGTGGCGGTGACAACTCGACGAGCTCCGACGCCGAGGGCTCGACCGATGCGTCGATCCCGCTCGACACCGGCGACTTCTCGACGCCCGCCCCCTCGCCGACGCCCAGCCCGTCCGAGCCGGCCGCGCCGTCCGAGCCGGCCGCCACGGAGGTGCCCGGGAACGTCCCCGCCGGCGCCGCGCCGATCAAGAAGGGGAGCAAGAAGGCCGCGATCCTGGCCCTCCAGGAGTCCCTCGACTACCTCGGCTACAGCGTCGGGACGCCCGACGGCGTCTTCGGCGCGAAGACGAAGAAGGCGATCCGCGACTTCCAGAAGGACAACGGGATCAAGACCTCCGGGGTCGGCGACAAGAAGACGATCGCCGCGATCAACAAGCAGGTGAAGGAGGCCGCGGCCGGCACCTGCCCGCCGCGCCGCCGGCGCAGACCGACGTGACGGGCGGCGACACCGCGTCGACCGAGACGGCCGGGGAGACCACCGAGACGACGCTCGAGAACGCGGACGAGTAGCGCACCGCGTCCGGGTCGTGCTTCGCGAGGGCCGGCGTCGCCGGCCCTCGCTGCGTTCCGGGCCCGTGGGAGTCCGTCAGGCCCGGGCTCTAGCCTGGAGCGCGTGGAGCCTGCGGCCCCCGCTCGCCGCTGACCCGGGCGCTCACGCTGATGCTGGCGCTGAACGTCCTGCTCAGCCTGCTCGCGATCGGCTGGGTCGCCTGGATCGCCGTCTCGCCGGGCACGTGGATCTCGCAGATCGGCGGGCCGCCGGGCGAGGACGGGGCCGACGGGGCGGACGGCGCGCCCGGCCCGCGGGGCCCGCAGGGGGCGCCGGGCCCGCCGGGCCCGCAGGGCGACCCCGGCCTGCCGGGCACCTCCGCCGACTCGCAGACGCTCGCGCTGCTCGCCGAGCGCATGACCGCGGTCGAGAACCAGCTGACGGCCCCCTCGCTCGCGAACCAGGGCCTGCGGACGCGGATCGACCGGCTCGAGGCGCAGCTCGCCGAGGTCTGCAACGCGCTGCGCCTGACGAACCCCGGGAGCTTCTCCGAGGTCTGCCCGGACGTCGCCCGGGGCAGCCCGCAGGGCTGAGCTCAGCCCAGGCTCGGCGCCGGGTCGAGCGCGGCCTCGCCGAGGCGCAGCTCGAAGTGCAGGTGCGGGCCGCTCGAGTGGCCGGTCGAGCCGACCCGGCCGACCACCGAGCCCGCGCGGACGCGCTGGCCGGCCTCGACCGAGACGGACGCCAGGTGCGCGTAGTACGTCCGGTAGCCGTCGCCGTGCGAGACGACCACGAGGTTGCCGTAGCCGCCGTCCGTCCAGCCGGCCCACTCGACGACCCCGGCCGCCGCGGCGCGGACCCTCGTGCCCTTGCCCGCCGGGAAGTCGATCCCCTCGTGGAAGCGGTCGCCGCGCGGCCGAACGTGTCGCCGATCCACGTCCGCACCGGCCGCACCAGCCGGATCGAGGCGACCGCCGGCGGCGCCTGGAGGGCCGCGATCGTCGCCGGCCCGGCGACGCCGTCGGCCTCCAGCCCGGCCCAGGCCTGGAAGCCGCGGACGGCCTCGTCCAGGCGCTCGCCGAAGTCGCCGTCGAAGGCGCCGGAGGCGAAGCCGTGCCACGCGACGAGGAACTGCAGCGCCGCCACGTCCCAGCCGCGGTCGCCTGGCGCGAGGATGCGCGAGCCGAGCACGCGCCGGTCGCTCCGACCGAGCGCCCGCGCGACGCGCCGGTCGAGCCGGCCGTCGGCGCGCACGCCGAGCGAGCGCTCGAACGACGCCAGGCCGCCCTGCGTGCCCGGCCCGTCGAGGCCGTCGATCGTCCCGTCGTAGAGGCCGCGCTGCAGCAGGGAGACCTGGAGCGCGGCGACCTGCGGGTCGCCCATCGGGATCGCGAGCGCGGCCGCGGCGATTCCGAGCGAGACGGCGAGCGCGAGCGGCAGGAGGACGGCGAGGCGGCGGAGGGTGCTCATGCACCCCCTATCGGCAGGATGCGCCGATCCCTCAAGGGGGTGATCGGCGGGCGCGATCGGGGGAGCACGACGCCCTGTCGGGCGGCGGCGCGTCTACGCTTGGATCGAGATGGCGAGCACGACGCGCGGGTACATCCTCTACGTGTCCGACGACGCGGGCGCCTGGGGCCGCGAGTGGTTCCACCGCACGGATCACCCGGACGGGCGCAAGACCGTGCGCACGGTCTCCGAGCTCGAGCCCCTCGACGTGATCCGCGAGGTGACGGTGACCGTCGACCGCGACTTCCGCCCGCTCGACTGCGTCGAGCGCCTGTTCGAGCGCGGCGACACGGCCGTCGGCCGCTTCCGCTTCGACGGCGGCGCGCTCGAGTGCGAGGCGGTCGTCGCGGGCTCGGAGGCGGTCCGCCGGATCGAGGTCGACGGCCGCGCCTCCTACCTCGGGCCGCACCCCCGCTGGGGCGACGCCTGGCTCGCCGGCTACGTGGACGAGGGGCCTCCCGGCCGCCGCACCGTCGAGGGCTACCTCGGCGCGCGCCTCGCCGGCGCCGCCGCCGGGCCGTGGATCGGCGCCGGGACGCTCGACGTGGAGGAGCTGCCGCGCGAGCGGGTCGAGACCCCGGCCGGCGTCTTCGAGACCCGCCGCTTCCGCTTCCACGACGAGGCGGGCTGCCAGGACGTCTGGGTGACGGACGACTTCGTCTTCGTCCGCACCCGGAACGAGGCGCTCGGCGTCGAGGGCGTCCTGCAGGAGCTCGAGCGCGAGCCGTAAGCAACCGCGGCTCAAGCCCCGCGCCGTCCCGCCGATCAGCGGGGCACCCCTCCCGCGATGCAGCCCTCGCTCCGCCCACTCCTGCCGCTCCTCGCGCTCCTCTCGGCGCTCTGGCTGCTCGCCGCGGCGCTGATCGCGGTCGAGCTCGTCTGAGGCCGATCGCCCGGGGCGCCCCGGGCGATCGGCTACCGTGGCCCGGCTGGCGACGACGAACGAGGACGGGCCGGAGCGGATGAGCGAGAGCACGGCGGGACGGATCGCGACGGTCGGCGTGGTCGGCCTGGGCACGATGGGCGGCGGGATCGCGCAGATCTGCGCGCAGGCCGGCTTCACGGTGGTCGGGCGCGAGCTCGACCACGCGCTGGCCGAGCGCGGCCGGGCGCGGATCGACGACCAGCTCGGCAGGGCCGTCGCCAGGGGCAAGCTGAGCCAGGAGGAGAAGGACGCGACGATGGCGCGCCTGTCGGCGACCGCCGACCTGGCCGATCTGGCCGACTGCGACATCGTGATCGAGGCCGCGCTCGAGGAGATCGAGACGAAGCGGGAGCTGTTCGCGGCGCTCGAGGCCGTCGTGCGGCCGGACGCGATCCTCGCGACGAACACCTCCGCCCTCTCGGTCACCGAGATCGCGGCCGCCACCTCCTCGCCGCAGCGCATCGTCGGCCTCCACTTCTTCAACCCGGCGCCGGTCCTGCCCCTCGTCGAGGTGGTGCGCACCGCGCTCGTCGACGAGGACGTCTACGAGGCGGCCTTCGCCTTCGCGCAGGCGATCGGCAAGCAGCCGATCCGCTGCAACGACACGCCGGGGTTCGTCGTCAACCGGATCCTCATCCCGGTCCTGAACGACGCCGTCCGGGTGCTCGACGAGGCGGGCGTGACGCCCGAGGACGTCGACCTCGCGATGAAGGGCGGCTGTGCCTGGCCGATCGGGCCGTGCGCGCTGATCGACCTGATCGGCGTCGACGTCCAGGTGCACGCGTCCGAGGCGCTGTTCGAGGCGTTCCGGGAGCCGCGCATGGCGCCGCCGCCGCGCCTCGTCCGCATGGTCAAGGCGGGCCACCTCGGCCGCAAGACCGGCCAGGGCTTCTTCACGTACTAGGGGCCGCCCGGGCCGCCGCGCCCCGCGCGCGGCGGCCCGTCAGCGCACGTCGCGCCGCTCGAAGGCGAGCGCGGCAACCGCGACCATCGCGACGCTCGCGCCCCCGAGCACGAGCACGTGGTCCCAGCCGAGCCCGACCCGCAGCGGCTCGGTGCCGATCGCGTGGTAGACGGGCGAGAAGCGCCGCCACGGCTCGAGGAAGTCGACGAGCAGCGCGAGCGCGTTCACGAGGTAGGCGAGCACCGCGGCGCCGGCGGCGAGGGAGAGCGCCAGCGCGCGGCGGCCCGTCGCGGCGCCGACGAGCAGGGCGAGGGCGCCGAAGTGGAGCGCGAGCAGGAGCGAGCTGGCGACCCCCTGGCCGAGGCGGGTCGCGCCGATCTCCATCCCGACGATCGCCGCGAGCGCGACGAGCGCGAGCCAGAGGGCGAGACCGAGCGCGAGCAGGAGCGCCGCGAGCGCCCCGGCGCGCTCGAGCACCAGCCGGCTCCGGGACAGCGGGCACGCGAGCAGCAGGTCGATCGTCCCGCGCTCCTCCTCCCCCGCGACGGCCGCCGCGCCGCGTCCGATCGCGAAGACGAGCAGCACGAGCGGCGCCATGAACGAGAACAGCTCGTTCGACAGGTACCCGGCGGGCGAGGTGAAGTCGAGCTGGCCGCCGCCGAGGAACGCCTTGAGCAGCTCCGGGTAGTCCTCGAGCAGGCGGTCGAGCTCGGGCCGGTCGCGCACGGTCGGGTAGACCGCGACGACGAACCCGACCAGGCCGACGAGGCCGACGGTCCACCAGAGCAGCGCGCGCCGGTTGTCGGCGAGCGTCCGCGCGAGCACGCTACCCGGCATCGCCGCCACCGTAGTAGGCGAGGAAGATCTCCTCCAGGCCGGGCTCGCGGGTCGCGATCCCGACGACCTCGAAGCGCGCGGCCGCCTTGAGCGCGGCGTCGACGGAGCCGGCGACGCGCAGCCGCAGGCGCTCCCCCTCGACCTCCAGCAGCTCGACCCCGGCGAGGCCGCGGAAGGCGTCGTCAGGCGCCGGGCCGGCGAAGCGGAGCTCGAGCTCGCGCACCGCGCGGGCCTTCAGCGCCGCGACCTCGTCGACGAGGACGAGCCGCCCGTCGCGGACGAGGGCGACCCGGTCCGCCATCCGCTCGACCTCGGACAGGACGTGCGAGGAGAGGAAGACGGTCCGCCCCTCCGCGGTCGCCTCGCGCACGAGCGCGTGGAACTCCCGCTGGACGAGCGGGTCGATCCCGCTGGTCGGCTCGTCGAGGACGAGCAGCTCGGGGCGGTGCATGAGCGCGAGCACGAGCCCGACCTTCTGCTTGTTCCCGCGCGACAGCTCCTCGATCCGCCGGCCGAGGTCGAGCTCGAGCCGTCCCGCGAGGCGATCGGCCTCGGCCGTGCCGACGCGGCGCAGCCGGGCGACGTACGCGACGAGCTCGCGGCCGGTCAGGCGCTCGTAGAGCGCGAGCTCGCCCGGCAGGTAGCCCGTCCGCCGCCGCACCGCGAGCGAGTCGCGTCGGGCGTCGAGGCCGAGCAGGAGCGCCCGGCCGCTCGTCGGCCGCAGCAGGTCGAGCAGCAGCCGGATCGTGGTCGTCTTGCCCGCGCCGTTCGGGCCGAGGAAGCCGAACACCTCGCCGGGCGCGACCTCGAGGTCGAGGGCGCGCACGCCGCGGCCGCCGCCGAAGTCCTTCGTCAGCGCCTCGCAGCGGATCGCGGCGGTCACGGCCGGCCGCCCGGCCGACTCAGGCCGGCCAGGTCAGCTTCGCGTCGACCGAGATGACCCCGGGGATGCGCTGGACGAGCGCGGGGACGACCTCGGCCAGCACCCGGTTCTCGACCTCGCCGCTGATCGTCACGTCGCCGCCCTGCACGGTGACCGAGACGGCGTCCGGCGACGTCCAGAGCTGGCGGCGCAGGACGTCCTCGCGGATGGCCCGCTCGATCTCGGCGTCGGTGCGGACGAAGGAGCGGACGAGGTCGGCCCGGCTCACGATCCCGACGAGCCTCCCGCCGTCGACGACGGGGAGCCGGTTGACGTTCTCGTCGACCATCACCTGCGCGGCGCGCGACACGGGCACCCGGGGGCCGACGCTGACGACGGGGGAGGACATCGCGTCCCCGGCCGTCCGCGCGGCGAGCTTCGGCGCCTGCCAGCCGTCGTCCGGCTCGAGCAGCCAGCCGAGCAGGCCGCCGCGGCGCTCCCTCGTCCCCTGCTCGCGGACGAGGATGTCGCCCTCCGAGACCACGCCCAGCAGCGTCCCGGCGGCGTCCACGACCGGCGCGCCGGAGATGCCCCTCCCGGCGAGCAGCGCGGCGACGTCGTGGAGCGACGTCTCCGGGGACACCGTCACGACCTCGCGCGTCATGACGTCCTCGACCCGCATGTGCACCTCCTGGAGGCTCGGTTGCCGACCACCCTATCCTCGGCCGGGCCCGGCCGGCCCGCATCCGGCCCGAACCGGATCGCCGGTCAGCGAAAGGCCGGAGCCGCATCCGGGCGCGCGCCGATGCGGCGCGGGCCGCGGCCGGGCGAGGATCCGGGCATGAAGGACGGGGCGGGACGCCGGGCGACCGGTCACGACGACGCGGCCCGGTAGGCTGGGCCGGGAGGCGCGATGCAGCAGCGCGAGGCCCGAGACGTCATCCTCCGGGACGGTGCGACCCTCCGGCTGCACCAGCCGGGGCCCGCCGAGGCGCCCGCGCTCCTGTCGCTGTTCGAGCGGCTGACGCCCGAGAGCCTGCGCTCCCGCTTCCACGGGCTGCCGGCGATCGGCGAGTCGCTGGTCGCGCCGTTCGTCGACCCGGACGGCGTCGAGCGCGGCACGCTCGTCGGCACGCTCGGCGACGACGACCACGAGCGCGTCGTCGCGATCGGCAGCTGGGCCCGCCTGCGCGACGAGTCGGCCGCGGAGGTCGCGTTCGTCGTCGAGGACCGGGAGCAGGGCCGCGGGATCGGCACGCGGCTGCTCGAGCAGATGGCCATCGACGCGGGCCGCGTGGGGGTCGAGCGCTTCGTCGCCGAGGTCCTGCCGGAGAACCGGCGGATGCTGCACGTGTTCGAGGGAGCGGGCTTCGACGTCGTCCGCTCGTACGCGTCGGGCGAGGTCGAGGTGCGCTTCCCGATCGCCGCGACCGCCGAGTACGTCGAGCGCGTCGACCAGCGCGACCACGAGGGCGTCGTCGCGTCGCTCGCCCCGCTGTTCCGCCCCTGCCGGGTGGCGGTCGTCGGCGCGTCGCCCCGGCGCGGCTCGATCGGCGGCGAGCTCTTCCGCAACGTGCTGGCCGGCGGCTTCGCCGGCGAGGCGTTCCCGATCAACCGGGACGGGCAGCCGGTCGCCGGCGTCCACGCCGAGACCTCGATCCGCGACCTGCCGGGCCCCGTCGACCTGGCGGTGATCTGCGTCCCGGGGGAGGCGGTGCTCGACGTGGCCGGCGAGGCGCTGGCGGCGGGGGCCCGCGCGCTCTGCGTCGTGTCCGCCGGCTTCGCCGAGACCGGGCGCGAGGGCGCCGCGCGTCAGGAGCAGCTGCTCGCGCTCGTGCGCCGGCACGGCGTCCGCCTCGTCGGCCCGAACTGCCTCGGCGTCGCCGTCTCCGAGTGCGGCCTGAACGCGACGTTCGCCCCGCGCCAGTTCCCGGCCGGGCGGATCGGCTTCGCGTCGCAGAGCGGCGCCCTCGGGCTCGCGCTGCTCGAGGCGGCCGGCCCGCGCGGCCTCGGCGTCTCGAGCTTCGTCTCGATCGGGAACAAGGCCGACGTCTCGACGAACGACCTGCTCGAGTGGTGGGAGGACGACCCGGCGACCGCGCTCGTGCTGCTCTACGTCGAGTCGTTCGGCAACCCGCGCAAGTTCTCCCGCATCGCGCGCCGCGTCGCGCGCCGCAAGCCGGTGCTGGGGATGAAGGCGGGCCGCAGCCGCGCGGGCGCCCGCGCCGCGAGCTCGCACACCGCCGCGCTCGCCGGCTCGGACGCCGCGGTCGACGCGCTCTTCCGCCAGGCGGGCGTGATCCGCGCGCAGACCCTCGAGGAGCTGCTGGACGTGGCCGCGCTGCTGTCGAGCCAGCCCCTCCCCCACGGCCGCCGCGCGGCCGTCGTGACGAACGCGGGCGGCCTCGGGATCCTCTGCGCCGACGCGTGCGAGACCGCTGGGATCGAGCTGCCGTCGCTCGCCCCGGAGACGCGGGCGGCCCTCGCGCCGTTCCTCCCGCGCGAGGCGAGCCTCGCGAACCCCGTCGACCTGCTCGGCTCGGCGACCGCCCAGACCTACGAGGCGGCGCTGCCGGTCCTCCTGCGCGACCCGAACGTCGACGCGCTCGTCGTCCTGTTCGTGCCGCCGGTCGTCGCCGGCGTCGAGGAGGTCGCGGCGGCGATCGGGCGGGCCGCCGAGGCCGCCGCCGACGAGCAGAAGCCCGTGCTCGCCTCGCTCGTCGCCGCGGAGGGCGTCCCCGCCGGCATCCCCGCGGGCGCGCGCTCGGTGCCGACGTTCGCCTACCCGGAGTCGGCGGCCCGCGCCCTCGGCCGCGCGGTCGAGCGGGCGGAGTGGCTGCGCCGCGCGGCCGGCGCGACGCCCGAGCTCAACGGGATCGACCGGGAGCGCGCGCAGGCGATCGTGGCCGCGGGGCTGAACGGGTCGACCGACGTCTGGCTCGACGCCGTCGCCTCGGTGCTGCTGCTCGAGGCCTACGGGATCCCGACGGCGCCGATCCGGCTGGCGGCGACTCCCGACGAGGCCGCGGCCGCCGCGCGCCAGGTCGGCTTCCCGTGCGCCGTGAAGCTCGCCGAGCCGGGCGCGCACAAGTCGGACCGCGGCGGCGTCGTCCTCGACGTGGCGGACCAGGCGAGCGCCCGCGCGGCGGCCGCGCAGATCGGCGAGCCGGTGCTCGTCCAGCCGATGGTCGCCCACGGGGTCGAGCTGCTCGCGGGCGTCGTGCAGGACCCGGTCTTCGGGCCACTCGTCGCGTTCGGCCCGGGCGGCGTGCTCGCCGAGCTCGTCGGCGACGCGTCCTTCCGGCTCGCGCCGCTCACCGACGTGGACGCCAGGGAGCTCGTGCGCGGCGGCCGGGCGGGCCGCCTGGTGCGGGGCTTCCGCGGCGCCGAGCCGGCGGACGAGGACGCCCTCGTCGACATCCTGCTCCGCCTCTCGCGGCTCGGAGAGGACCTGCCCGAGCTCGCCGAGCTCGACCTGAACCCCGTCCTCGCACGGCCGGACGGCGCGATCGCCGTCGACGTCCGGATCCGCGTCCGCGCCGTCGAGCAGTCGCGTCGCCTGAAGACCTGGTGAGCGCCGGCGCTACCCGCCGTCGTGCGGGAAGTGCTCCACGAAGACGTCGGTGCCGGGGCGCAGGATGCTCTCGTGCCCGTCGTCCGACCAGCGCACCCGGTACGGCGGCTGGCCGTCGGGCCCGAGCACCTCGAGGATCTCCGCGTCCCGATCGCGCTCGCCGAGGTGGTGGTGGCGGACGATCAGCCGGTCGCCGACGGCCGCGCGCAGGCTCGACTCGACGGCGTCCTTCGTCTGGAACGGCGCCGCCTGCGCGGCCGCCCTCGCCCGCGGCTTCCGGGCGGCCCGCGCCCTCGGCGCCGGCGCGGCGGCCGCGGTCCGGGTCGTCTCGACGGCGGCGTCCGGGCCCGGGTGCAGCGTGCTCTCGCGCCCGTCCGCCCAGCGGACGCGGAAGTAGGGCCGCTCGGGGTCGCCGAGCACCTCGGCGATCTCCCCGGTGCGCCGGGCGCCGCCGATCCGGCGACCCTCCAGCACGAGCGTGTCGCCTACCTGCGCCTGGCGGGGATCGATGCGATCGCCCACGACTCGCCTCCTTCCCCCGGGCGCCCGTCCTCGGCGGCCGGCCCGGCTGGTGGTTCCACCGGGATCCTCGCAGGGCGCGCACGCGGGCTGCATCGTGCCGGCCGCGGAGCCCGGCTGCGGGGAATCCCGGCAGGGGCATCCGGGACCGGCCGCCGGTCGAGCCGCGTGGGAGACGTCCGGGCAGGCACGACCGGCCGCGTCATGGCACGATGCGGGGGCACGGTCACACGCTCCCATCGAAGGAGGTGCTGCCATGGCCAACCGTCGCACCATCGCGGTCGGCGGGCTCCTCGCCGCCGCCATCGCGTTCGTCCTGCGCCGCCGCAAGCGCAAGCAGGCGCTCGCCGGCTAGCACGCCCTGGCCGGGGCCGGACGCGCGTCTCGACGCCCGTCCGGCCCCGGCCGGCATCATCCCGGGCGATGCGCGGACGTCGGCACGCCGAGCGCGGAGCGGCCGCGGCCGTGACGGCCGGGCGGCGCGTGGGCCGCGGCGCCCGCTTCGGCCGACGCGTCGTGGACGCCTACCTCGAGGCGCGCGGGAACGGCCTCGCGGCGGGCGTCGCCTACTTCGCCCTGCTGTCGCTCGTCCCACTCCTCTTCGTCGCCATCTCGATCATCGGCCTGCTCGGCGAGCAGACCGAGACGAGCGCGCTCGTCGAGCAGCTGCGCCGGACGTTCCCCGGCAGCTCGGCGGACGACCTGATCCGCGCGATCACGGCCCTCCAGGACCGCTCGCTCTCGATCGGCCTGATCGGCTTCGGCCTGCTGCTCTGGGGCTCGCTCGGCCTGTTCGGGGCGCTCACGTCGGCGCTCGACGCGATCCACGGCGTCCCGGGCCGGCCGTTCCTGCGCCAGCGGGGCCGCTCGATCCTGCTCGTGCTCGCGTTCTCCCTCGCCCTCGCGCTCGCGCTGCTGGTCGCCACGACCGGCGCCGAGGCCCTCGACCGGATGGGCGTCGGCAGCGGGCCGCTCCGCCAGGCGATCGGGATCGGCGCCTCGCTCGTGCTCCTGACCGGCTTCGTCTGGTCGGCCTACACGCTCCTGCCCACCCGCTCGCTGGGCTGGCGGCGGACGCTGCCCGGCGCGGTGACGGCCTCCATCCTGCTCGGCGCGACCGTCCAGCTGCTGCCGGTCTACGTCCGCCTGACCTCGCGCTCGGCGACCCTCCAGGCGCTCGGCGGCGTGGCGCTCCTGCTGGTGTGGCTGTACGTGATGGCGATCCTGCTCCTGCTCGGCGAGGTGCTGAACCGGGAGATCGTGCGCGCGCGCACGCCGCGGCCCGAGCCGCCGCATCCGTAGGGGCTACGGACGCCCGTCCCGCGGGCGCACGGATGCGCGGGCCGGCCCGATCGAGCCAAGCTTCCGCGCATGGCGGCTGCCCGGGGCACGTCCACCCGCGACATCTCGATCGTCATCGTCGACGACCACGCCGTCGTCCGCGCGGGGCTGCGGCTGCTGCTCGACGCGGAGGCGGGCATGGCCCCGGTGGGCGAGGCGGGCTCCGGCGAGGAGGCGATCGCGCAGGCGCAGGCGCTGCAGCCCGACGTCGTCCTGCTCGACCTGACGATGCCCGGGATGTCCGGCCTGGACGCGCTCCCGAAGCTGCGCGAGGCCGCGCCCGAGACGCGGGTCCTGATCCTCTCGATGGAGGACGACCCCTCGTACGTGCGCGAGGCGTTCGCGCGCGGCGCGGTCGGCTACGTGCTCAAGGAGGCGGCGGACGCCGAGCTGATCACGGCGATCCGCGAGGCCGCGAGCGGCGGCCGTTACGTCCACCCGACCCTCGGCGCGCGGCTCGCCGCCGCGGAGGCCGAGGAGCGGCGCCTGCGCGAGGAGGACCCGCTCTCCGACCGCGAGCGCGAGGTGCTGCGCCTGCTCGCCCTGGGACACACGAACCAGGAGATCGCGAAGATGCTCTTCATCTCGGTCCGCACGGCCGAGACGCACCGGGCGCACATCATGCAGAAGCTCCGCCTCTCCACCCGGGCCGAGCTCGTCCGCCACGCGCTCGCGCACGGCCTCGTCTGACCTGACCCGACCAGGGGCGAGGTCCGCGCGCCGGCGCGCCCACCCCTGCCCGGGCCGGGCGCGCCGGGTCGCCCGCCTCAGCGGACGACGAGCACGGAGCAGTGCGCCTTGTGCGCGACGCGCTCGCTGACGCTCCCGAGCGCCTTCGGGCCCGACAGCCCGCGGCTGCCGATCACGAGCAGGTCGGCGGCGGTGCCCGCGAGGGCGTCGACCGGCTTCTGGTGGCTGACGATCACCTCGATCCCCGGGGCCGCCTGCTCGGTCGCCGCCCTGGCGGCCGTCGGGTCGAGCTGGTCGCCGTCCGTCGCGATCCAGGCGCTGAGGGCGGCGCCGGTGCGCCCGGCGAGCTCGACCGCTGCCGCGAGCGCGCGCAGCGAGCAGTCGGAGCCGTCGACCGCGACCGCGATCGAGCGCGGCGTCCCGTCGCCGCCCGCCGCCGGCCGGACGGCGAGGACGGAGCAGGTCGCCTCGTGCAGCAGCGCCGTGCCGACGCTGCCCCCGACGATGCCGGCGAGACGGCTGCGCTCGTGGACGCCGAACGCGACGACGGTCGCGTCGGCGTGCTCGATCTGCTCGTGCAGCAGCGGGATCGGCGGGCCGTCGAGCAGCAGCGTCTCGGCGTCGCGCCCCGCGACGAGCGCCCCGCGCGCGGCCGCGAGGGACTGCTCGTAGGTCTCGTCGCTCTCGACGACGGGCAGGACGGCCATGCCCGCGCCGGAGGAGACGACCGCGGGCACGCGCACCGTGACGATGCGCACCGTCCGGCCGTCGGGAGCCAGCCGGTCCGCCTGCCGGACGGCCTCGACGCCCGCGTCGCCGCCGTCGATCCCGACCACGATCCGGTCGAAGACTCCCATACCTCGCCTCCCTCTTCCGGCGCCTGCGGACGCAGGTCGTCCTGTGCTGGCCCAATGGTGCCAGGGTCCAGGCCCGGGGCCGCGGACGCATCGGGCCGGGCGCGGAGCCGTCGTTCGGGAACTACCGCCCGGCCGGCCGCCGAGGCTGCGGCCGAACACCGACCGACCCGCGGCGCGCCCCGATGCGCCGGTGCGCGCCACGCGCGACCCTGTGCCATCGACCCGAGGAGGATCACGATGGGTGCGGATGCGATCGGCGGAACGGCCTCGCGGCGCGGCCTGCTGGCGGCGGCGGCCGGCGCGGCCGCGGCGCTCGCGGCGCGCGCGCTCGGCCGGCCCGACACGGCCGGGGCCGCCGACGGCGGCGTGGTCGTCCTCGGCGCGGAGAACCAGGCGACGACCACGACGTCGATCGCGACGGCGCAGGCGAGCGCGCTCGCGCTCGCCTCGACCGGCGCCCCCGCCCTCGCCGCGCAGAGCGTCTCGCGCGCCGCCGTGCGCGGCACGAGCGCGTCGGGGCCAGGCGTGAGCGGCGTGGCGCGCGTGCCCGGCAAGGCCGGCGTCCAGGGCGAGAACACCGCGCCGAACGGCCGCGGCGTCGCCGGCAAGAGCCCCGGCACGGGCGTCCTCGGCGAGAGCCTGGCGGGCAGCGGCGTGGTCGGCTCGAGCCGGGACGGGCTCGGCGTCGTCGCGCGCAGCGCGCGGGGCACGGCCCTGCAGGTCGAGGGCGCGGTGCGCTTCCGCTCGGCCGGCGTGTCGATCGTCCCCGCCGGGGAGTACCGCCTGCGGATCCGGCCGAACGTCCCGGTCGCCTCCGACTCGTTCGTCGTCGCGACGCTGAACGGGCCCGACCCCGAGCGCCTCGTCGGATCCGCGAGCGCGCCGATCCTGCTCTGGTTCGTGGAGCGCCACCCGGAGCAGGGCGCGTTCGACATCGTGCTGACCGAGCGCGTCCAGCACGACGTGGCCGTCGGCTGGTTCCTGCTCGCCTAGGAGGCGGGCGGGTCGACGTCGTCGTAGACCCGGGCCTCGCGGAGCAGGCCCGTCCCGCCCCGCTCGTAGACGGCCACGCCGGCCTGCGGCGGCAGCTCGACCGGCCCCCAGCGAACGACGGCGTACTCGACGGCGCAGCGCGACCCGTCGTCCGTGACGGTGCAGTGGACGAGCGGGATGCCGCCTCCGGTCGCGAGGAGGTCCGCGTAGCCGCGCGCGAGCCCGGCGCGCCCGACGTGCCGGTACGCGCCGCCGGCGGGCTCGCGGAAGGCCCCGTCCGGCTCGAAGCACGCGACGATCGCCTCGACGTCGCCGGCCGCGAGGGCCGCCTGGTAGGCGTCGACGGGCGGCGGCAGCTCTACCTCGCGCCCGGGGAGGAGCTGGGGGCGCACGGCATGGGCGCCCGAGAGCGGCCAGGTCGAGTGATAGACGCGCAGCGCGGTCGCGCCGCCGCCCGCGAGGTCGGCGACGACGCAGACCGGCAGGTCGACCGCGCCGCCCTCGAGCACGAGCCCGAGCGTCGCCTCGGCGACCGCCCGCTCGGGGGCGCGCGTCTCGACCACGTCCTCGATCGTCGCCGCGGCCTCGTCGAGCCAGCCGTGGCCGTGGCGGACGAGCCGCGCGAGCTCGGCCCGGCCCCGCACCCGCCCGACCAGGGGGTCGTCGACGAGCGGATCGCCGACGAACAGCGTGGCCACGTCCTCGACGCGACCCGCGACGAGGAGCTCGAGGTAGCGGGCGGCCGGCGAGGGCGTGCTCACGCGATCAGGACGAAGTCCATCCGGTCGTAGCCGCGCGTGCCCGCGCAGACCTCGTAGCCGTCGAACGAGCCGTCGTCGTTCGAGTTGCCCTCGATCGTCGTGAACGCGTCGCGGTCGGCCTCGACGACGATCCCGCAGTGCGCGTACTCGAGGTCGCCCGTCTGCGCGCGCTTGAGGAACACGCTGCCCGGGGTGATGCGCCTGCGCGCCGGCCGCCCGGGGCTCGGCAGGAACGCGCCGACCGCCTTGCCCCAGCGCGCGATGTCGTCGCAGAGGTACGTGCGCACCACCGGGTCGCGCCCGGCGGAGCGGCACGCCTGGCCGAGCACGTAGGTCGCGAAGCCGGCGCACCACGGGTAGTCGGGCCCCTCGTTCCCGTCCATGTAGAGCCGCACCCACGGCCCCCGGTTCGCGCCCCCGACCTCGCGCGGGTCTGCCGCGAGGTGTCGCTGCGCGGTCGCGACCACCAGCGTCCCGAGCGAGGAGGTTCCCGGGCCGGAAAGCCGGATCGCGCGACGCATGGGCTCCGTCAGCGCGTCGTACGTGGCCTGGTCGACGACGCCGTTCGCGGGGAGGCCGCGGTCGGCCTGGAACGCGCGAACGGCGGTCGCGGTCGCCGAGCCGAACTCGCGGTCGACCGCGACGACGTACCCGGACAGCCGCAGCCAGGACTGGATCAGACGCACCTCGAGCCCGCCGGCTCCCTCCCGGTACGTCCGGTCGAGCACGAGGTCGGGCGGCAGCGGGCCCGGGTCGACCTGGCTCGCCGGCACGACCTGGCCCGCCGGCTCGACGAGGCCGAGCGCGCCGAGCGTCTGCGGGCCGACCTCGCCGTCGACCTCGAGCCCGCGCGCCTCCTGGAAGACGCGGACGGCCGCCTCGAGCGGCTTCCCGAAGCCCGAGCCGCCGCCGACGCGCAGCTGCTCCCACTGGCCGGGCAGGGTCGCCTCGAACCAGTGGCGCAGCCGCGCCTTCAGGCGCGCGACCTGCGGGCCGCGGCTCCCGACCCGGAGGATCCCGTCCGCCGAGACGACCGGGCCCGCCGGGGCGCGATCCCGACCCCGGCCGCGCATGCGCGCTCGCCGGTCGAGCACGTCGCGGCCGTAGTCGCCGCCCGTCGTGCGCCGGTCGCAGTCGCCCTCCTTGTGGCCGGCGATGGCGCCGCCGCACCCCGCGTTGTAGGAGGCGAGGGCGAACCGGAGCAGGTCGCGCTTCGGCACGCCGTTGCGCCGACCGAAGGCCAGGCCGTCGGAGACGATCGCGGCGGCGAGGACCGCGGCGGCCGGGACCGGCGGGGTCGCGCCCGCGCCGGCGGCGCCGTGCGCCGCGAGCCACTCCGGCCAGGCGCGGTCGTCGATCTGGAAGAGGCCGCGGCCGTGGCCGCCGTCGCCGACGACGTCGTTCATGTCGCTCTCGCGCGACGCGATCGCGAGCAACACCCCGCGCGGCAGCCCGCGCGCGGCCTCCGCATCGGCGGCGAGCCTGTCCCAGCCGCGCTCGCGCGCCAGCTCGAGCTGGCGCCGGAGCTCCTCCGTGGACGCCATCGCCCCTCCTCCCGTCGAGCCGCCGGTTCGGGACGGGCCGTGGCCCGTCCGGCCGCGCGCCGAGCGTACCAGCGCCCGGCTGCCGCCAGGGCGACGCCCCGGGCCGCGTATCCTGCCGACTGCCCTGCCACCGACGACGGAGCCCGCTCGCATGCAGATCGGCGCGGTCACCTTCCCCACGGAGCACTCGATGGACGTCGTCGAGCTCGGGCGCGAGCTCGAGCAGCGCGGCTACGAGTCGTTCTTCGTCACCGAGCACACGAACATCCCGGTCAGCCGGAGGACCGAGTGGCCGGGCGGCGGGCCGATCCCGGAGTACTACAAGCAGATCCTCGACCCGTTCGTCGTGCTCACGGCGGTCGCGGCGACGACGACGCGCCTGCTCGTGGGCACCGGCGTCTGCCTCGTCACGCAGCACGACCCGGTCGTGCTCGCGAAGCAGGTCTCGACGCTCGACCGGCTCTCCGGCGGCCGCTTCCTGTTCGGGGTCGGCGCGGGCTGGAACGAGGACGAGATGGAGAACCACGGCACCGACCCGCGCACGCGCTGGAAGCTCCTCCGGGAGCGCGTCGAGGCGATGCGGGCGCTGTGGACCGAGGACGTCGCCGCGTACGAGGGCGACCTCGTCCGGGTCCAGCCGACCTGGCAGTGGCCGAAGCCGCTGCAGTTCCCGCACCCGCCCGTCCTGCTCGGCGCGAGCACGCCGCGGGCGATGGCGCGTGCCGCGCGCTACTGCGACGGCTGGATGCCCCTGACCGACCGGTTCGGCGACGCCTTCCTCGACGCGGTGGCCGAGCTGCGGCGGCTGTGCGCCGAGGGCGGACGACCCGACCCGATCGTGATGAGCTACGGGCTGCCGCGCGACGACACGACGCTCGAGCGCTGGCGCGAGGCCGGCCTGGTGCGCGCGCTCGCGCTCCTCCCCTCGGCACCGCGCGACGAGGTGCTGCGCGAGCTCGAGGCGCGCCAGCCGCTGGTCGACCGCCTGAACGGCTGAGGCCGCCGCGGGGTGCCGGGCCCGGCGCGTCCGGGCCCGCCCCGCGGGCGGATCGGCGAGCCGCCCGCCCGCGCCCGTGGAGGGATCGTCGCGAAGTGGGCACACCTCGCCGGCGCCCCGTGACACACCCGCGACGGATTCCGCGCTACGCTCGGAAGCGGGTGGAGGCGCGGGGTGGCCCCTCGCCCGTCCGGAACGGACAGGTCGGCCGGGCGCGGCGCCCTCACGGCGGACACGGGGGAGAAGCGGACGCTCCTCCCCCGACGGCTCTCAGCGTCCGCGCGAGCGGATCCGGCGGCGCACCTTCTTGAGGCGGTGCGGCTCGCGCTGGGGGATCCGACGGCTGCGGCGGGTGCGGGTCCTCGCCACGACGGCCTCCTCTGCTGGTCTGTGCCGGACGGGAACGCTAGCATCGTCGGGCTCGACGACGATGACGGACGCCGCTCCCGCACTCACCCGCGACGACCTCGTGCGCACCCTCGCCGAGGTCTCGCACGCGAGCTGGCAGCGCCAGAAGCGCCGCCAGCTCTCGGGCGAGGACACCGCCCGGCCGTCGGTCGACGACCCGACCCCGACCGCGCACGACGTCGAGCGCGCCGAGGACGTCGTCGCCAAGCTCGAGGAGCTCGGCCTGTGGCCGCAGCCCCGCTGACGCACGGCCCGCAGCCGCGGGCACGCCCGAAGGAGGACGCATGTCGCTGATCGAGGACGAGCTGGGGCAGCTGCCGGGCCCGCCGACGCGCCCCCGCGTCGAGGTCGACCCGATCACGCTGCGCGTGCTCGGCGGCGCGTTCCAGGCGATCGCGAAGGAGATGGCGAGCGTCCTCTTCCGGATGGCGTACTCGTCGATCATCCGCGAGTCCGAGGACCTGGGGGCGGGCATCTTCGACGCCGAGGGCCGCGAGCTCTGCGAGTCCGACTCGACGCCGATGCACATCGGCTCGCTCCCCTGGTACATCCGCGGCTTCCTGCGCCGCCTGCGCGGGGAGATCCGGGACGGCGACGTGATCGTCCACAACCACCCGTACCTCGGCGCCTCGCACACGCCGGACGTCGGCGTCGCGACGCCGCTCTTCTGGAACGGCGAGCTGCTCGGCTTCGCCGCGGTGACGGGCCACGTGCTCGACGTCGGCGGCTCGTTCCCGGGCATCAACCCGGACTCCTACGACGTCTACGCGGAGGCGAAGCTCTACAACGGCCTGCGCTGGTACCGCGAGGGCGAGCTGAACGTCGAGGTCGACCGGATGATCTTCGACAACGTCCGCACGGAGACGATGAACCGCGGCGACCTCGGCGCAATGCTCGCGGCGGTCACGCTCGGCAAGCAGCGCTTCCTGAAGCTCGTCGAGCGCTACGGCCCCGACCTCGTCATGTCGTCCGCCTACGACTGGATGGACTACTCGGAGAAGATGCTCCGCGCCGAGATCGCGAAGGTGCCCGACGGCGTCTACGTCGCCCCGACCACCTGGCTCGACGACGACGGCGTCAACCGCGGCAAGCCGCTCCAGGTCGAGGTCAAGGTGATCGTCGAGGGCGACGAGATCACGATCGACACGACCGGCACGACGCCCGAGGTGCCGACCGGCTTCAACGTCCCCTACGAGGGCTCGGCGTGCGTGGCCGCCTACTACGCGATCCGCACGATCCTGCTCGACGAGGCCCTGACGCCCGAGCGCGTGCCGCAGAACGAGGGCTGCTTCCGCCCGGTGAAGCTCGTCGCGCCGAAGGGGACGCTCTACAACCCGCGCTTCCCGCGCGCCTGCTTCTCGCGCTTCTGCCAGTGCAACCGGCTGGTCGACTCGACCGTGCTCGCGCTGACGAACGCCCTGCCGAAGCAGACGCTCGCCGGCTCGTCGGCGGCGCTCACCGCGGCCGTCTACTCCGGCTACGTCGCCGAGCGCGGCGAGTACTGGGTGCACATCGAGATCAACGAGGGCTCCTACGGCGGGCGCTACGGCAAGGACGGCATGGACGCGATCGACTGCCACCTCGCCAACACGCGGAACAACCCGATCGAGGAGTGCGACATGCGCTTCCCGCTGCGCTGCGACCAGTACGAGCTGCGCCCGGAGCCGGCCGCGCCGGGCCAGTGGCGGGGCGGCGTCGGCATGGTGCGCGTGAACCGCTTCACCGAGGACGGCTTCATGGCCAGCGAGGCGGCCGGCCACCACATGGCGCCGAAGGCCGTCTTCGGCGGCTGGGACGGCCTCCAGGGCTCGATGACGAAGAACGCCGGGCTCGGGGACGCGCGCGACCTCTACGCGCTCTTCACGGACATCCAGTTCCGCGCCGGGGACTACGTGGAGATCAAGGTGCCGAACTCGGCCGGCTACGGCGACCCGCTCGATCGCGATCCGGCGGCGGTGCGCGAGGACGTGCTCGACGACTACACGCCGCTCGAGCTCGCCCGCGACGCCTACGGCGTGGTCTTCCGGCCCGGGCCCGACCTGGAGGTGGACGAGGAGGCGACCGCCGCGCTGCGCGCGGAGCTGCGGGCGCGCACCGATCGCGTCCGCGGCCTCGAGGACTACCTCGCGGCGAAGCCGGTCGCGCCCGCGCCGCCGGCGGCGACCACGGCCGGGAACCGCGCCTTCGGGCTGACGGGCTAGCCGCCGAGCACGACGCGCGGCACGACCCAGAGCCCCCGGGCGGTCGCCATCAGCCGGCCGTCCGGGTCGCGCAGCTCGCCCGAGGCCGTGAGCTTGCGCCCGCCCGCGTGCTCGGCCAGGACGCGGAAGCTGCCGACGACGCCGAGCGGCCACGGCCGGCGGTAGTCGATCTCGAGGTGGCCCGTGTAGGCGATCCGCTCGAGCCGGTGGACGGCGTCGCCGAGCAGCTGGTCGAAGACCGCCGAGGTCGCGCCGCCGTGCACGTGCCCGGGCGGGCCCTCGTAGAAGGCGCCGAGCACGACGTCGACGTGCAGGACGCCCTCCTCGTCCCAGCGGCGCTCGAGCGGCGGGATCAGCCGTTCGGGCGCGCTCACGTGCGCCAGAGCTCCCCGCCGTCGAGCACGAGCGTCTGCCCGTTCGCGGCGTCGTTCGCGATCAGCTCGACGGCCGCCCGGGCGACGTCCTCGACGTCGACGGACGGCAGCTCCCCGGACTCGACGCGCGCCAGCAGCCCGGGATCGAGGTTGCGCTCGAGCCAGCGCGTGCGCATCCAGCCGGGCGCGATCGCGTTGACGCGGACGCCGTCCGGGACGGCGCGGCAGAGGCACTGGGTCAGCGAGAGCAGGCCCGCCTTCGAGACCGTGTACGGGATCGAGCTGCCCATCGCGACGTAGGGCGCGTTCGACGAGACCATCAGGACGCTCCCCGCCCCCCGCGCGGCCATTCCCGGCACGACGGCCTGGGTGCAGAGGAAGCTGCCGACGAGGTTGACGCCGAGGATCGCCTGCCAGTCCTCCGGGGCGACTGCGGCGAGGTCCGCGAACGGGATCCCCCTCGTGACGGCGGCGTTGTTGACGAGGACGTCGACGGCCCCGAGCTCGCGCTCGACGTCGGCGACGAGCCGCGCGACCGAGGCCGCGTCGGCGACGTCCGCCTGCACGGCGACGGCGCGACGCCCGAGCGCGCGGATCTCCGCGGCCGTCGCCTCGGCGTCGTCGGCGGAGCGGGCGTAGTTGACGGCGACGTCGCAGCCGGCGCGGGCGAGCCCGAGCGAGATCGCCCGTCCCAGCCCGGTGCCGCCGCCCGTGACGAGCGCGCTCCTCCCGGTGAGCTCCATGCGCGGGAGCCTAGTGGAGGAGCGCGCCGGACCGGTCGCCTCAGTCGGCGAGCACGCCCTTCATCCCCTTCAGGCCGATGTCCATCAGCTGCCAGGCGGTGCCCGCGTGGAACGGCTCGCCCGCGTGGAAGCGCATCGGCACGACCGCGCCGAGCATCTTCTTGCCCAGCCGCCAGACGGGCGAGACGCCCACCTTGTAGAGGTCGTCCGCGCCGGGGCGCACCTCGACCGGCCGGGCCGGGTCGCCCGTCAGCCGGAGCGGCACCTGGGCGAACGTCGCCTTGTCGAGCATCTCCATGATGCACATGCTCACCGGGTCGAACGGGGCGCGCGGCGTGCGGCCCTCGACCTCGCCCGCGACGTGCTCGGCGACCGCGTCCGCCTGCAGGAACGCGAGGAACGCCTGCTTGACGGGGAAGTCGCCCGCGTCCCCGGGCGCGTAGATCTCCGGGTGGCCGACGACCTGGCGCGTCTCGAGCTCGGTGCGCAGGAAGCCGCGCTCGTCGCCCGGCAGGCCGTCGTAGCGGACGGCCGACACGTACGGCGGGAAGGTGATCAGCAGGTCGAAGCGGCGCGTCGAGCCGTCGGCGAAGACCGCCTCGTTCGGGCGCACCTCGGTGACGACCTGCTCGGTGGCCCCCTCCACCCCGCGCTCGGCGAACTCGCGCACGACGACGTCGTGCAGGCGCGGGCCGAACGCCTGGATGTACGTGCGCTCGAAGGTCGCGTAGCCGATCGAGACCGCGTCGCGGGCGTGCTCGCGGCGCAGCCACGTCTCGAGCATGAAGACCATCTCGTAGAGCGGGCCGGCGCACTTGTTGTTCGGCGGGACGAGGAAGAGCACGTCCTGCCGCTCGCCCGCGCGCGCACGCTCGCGCAGCCGCCCCAGCGCGGCGCGCAGGGACAGCATCTCGTCCGCCGTCCAGATCGACTCGCCGTGCTCGGCGAGGCCGAGGATCTCGTCCGGGCGCATGTCGGAGCCGGTCGCGAGCACGAGCCGTTCGTACGGGACGGTCGCGCCGTCCGCGAGGCGGATGCGGCGGCCGTCGGCGTCGACCTCGCGGATCGCCGCGTGGTGGAAGCGGACGTCGCGCTTGCGCAGCGGGTCGGAGAGGTCGACGTTCAGCGAGCCCGGCTCGGCGCCGAACGGGATGTAGATCGAGTTGGGCCGGAAGACCCAGTGCTCCCGGTCCGAGACCAGGGTCAGGTCGACCTTCTCGTGCAGGCGCATCCGGAGCAGGAAGAGGGCCTCGAGCCCGCGAACCCGCTCCCGACCACCACCACGCGCGGTGCGGCTGGCATGGCGACCTCCTCGCGTCGTCGTTGCCGCGATGATGCGCCGCCGCGGCCCCGGGCCGCCTCCGCGCGGGCCACGATCGGGCCTCCGCGGATCCCCGCGCCTCCAGCGCGGGGAGGCCGTGCTAGCGTCGGGCGGCGAATGGTCGAGGCGCAGCCGAGCCGCGGCGGGGCCCTGGCGCTCGCCGTGCGCGCGCTCGCCGCGCTCGTGGTCGCGGCGGCGGTGGCCGCGGCCGCCCTCGGCTGGATCCTGCTCGGCCGGGACGGGCGCGAGGCCGAGCGGACGGCGACGCTCGCCCGGGACGCTGCCGCGCTGGCGCTCGCGAGCGCCGAGTCCTCCGTCGCGCTGGCGCAGGACGCGAGCGGGCTCGTCGACTCGCTGGCCGCGGGCGTCGACGGGCTCGCGGCCGCCGTCGGCGCGGCCGGCGACGCGATCGGCGGCGCCGCCGACGCGGTGCAGGGCGAGGTCGCCGGGGCGGTCGAGACGCTCGCCGGCGCGATCGAGCGCCTGACCGGGCAGACCGGCCGGCTGGACGCGCTGCTCGAGGCCCTCGCGCTCCTGCCGGGGATCGACGCGACGGGCCTCGACCTGGCCGGCGAGCTCGCGCGCCTCGACGAGACGCTGCGGCCGCTGCCGGCGCGGCTGCGGGGGATCGCGAGCTCGATCCGCGAGGGCGAGGCCGCGGTGGCCGCGGTCGGCCTCGCGATCGGGACGCTGCAGGGGACGGTCGAGCGGCTCGGCGACGACCTCGCCGCCGCCGAGGAGGCGCTGCGCGACGCGCCGGCGCTCGTCGAGCGCACGCGGGCCTCGCTCGCGGCTGCGGGCGAGCCCTCGTCCAGGGTCGGCCTCTGGCGCCTCGTCCTCCTGCTCGGCTGCGGCGCGCTCGTCCTGCTCGCGGTCGCGGTCGAGCGCGTCGCGGACCGTGCCGGCCGCGCGCCGCTCCCGCCGCCCGGGCCCGCCGCCGGCTGAGCGACCCGCCCGGGGTGCCCCGACCGGGGGACGCCCACACGTGACGGGGTGCCCCGTCCGGGGGAACCTGCTGGATCGCGCCCGCCGACCGGGCGATGACCGGCAGGACGCTCTGCGGCCCCCGTCGACAGGAGAATCGATGCCCACCAGCCGGACCCGCACCCTCGTCGCCCTCGCCGGCGGCGCGCTCGCCCTCGCCCTCGGCGGCAGCGCGCTCGCGGCCACCGGGCCGGCCCCGCGCGACGACGACGAGGCGCCCGAGGCCGTCCTGCACGTCGCGATGGACGTCGAGGCGGTCGACCTCGGGAGGCGGAGCGTCACGGGCGTCCTTCGCTGCGCGCCGGGCGAGCTCTCCGGCCGGCTCGTGACGCTGCGCGTTGCCTCCGGCGTGGGCCTCGGCGACGTGGTCGTCCCGTCGCGGGTCGGCGAGGCGATCCGGCTCGACGACGGCCGCCCCAAGGTCGCGGCGTTCGAGGAGACCGCCTGCGACGAGCCGGCCGGCGACCCGGTCTCCCCGGGCGAGCCTCCCCTCCCGCCGCTCCCGCCGCTGCCGTTCCCGCCGGTGGACGACGACGGCCAGCCGACCGGCCCGTGGCAGGTCGGCGAGCCCGGCGCGCTCCCCGGCGACCCGGTCGGGCCGGACGACCCCGAGACCGCGGCGGACGACCTGCCAGTGCCGCCTCGCGGCTTCTTCCGCAAGACGCTCAAGCTGCACGTCGACCTCGAGGACGCGGCGGACGGCCCGGTCTTCACGGCGTCGCTGAACCGCATCCTGCGCGGCGTGCCGAAGCGCGTGCGCTCCTTCCTGAACGAGAAGCTCCGCGGCGACACGTTCGAGCTGGACGCCACGGACGCCCGCTGCTTCGCCGACGGCGAGCGGATCGCCTGCGACGACCTGGCCGAGGAGGTGCTCGACGCGGCCGACCCGATCGAGGCGGTCGTCCTCGTCCGGGCCGACGAGATCACCGAGGACGGCTTCGCGTTCACGGCGCGCAAGGTCGCCACGCGCGGCTGAGCCGGGGCCGAGCGGGGCTGGAGCGAGACGGGGCCGCCGACGGGCGGCCCCGTCCGCGGTCCCGGCGTTTGCACCCGGCGCGGCGAGGGCACCCCCGCGGCATGACCACCGTCGCCGGCATCCCCGGCAACCCACGCACGAAGCCGCGCGGCCCGGCCCCGCCACCCGGCCCGTCCGAGCCGCTCCTCCCGGGCGTCGAGACGCCCCGGCTCCCGCCTGAGCGGGAGGACGGCGCGCGCGAGCCGGACCGCGAGGAGCGCGGGACCGACGATTGACTAGGCGGGCCCGTGCCCGTCGTCGTCGGCGACGCGCTCCCAGCGCAGGCGCCCGCCGTCGGCGACGTGCCGCAGGCTCGCCCCGCAGCCGGGGCAGGCGCGCCGCTCACCGGTCAGCTGGGCCTCCGCGCGCTCGGACGCGATCGCGACGACGCAGACCGGGCACGACCTGCCTCCCCCCTCGCGCTCGCTCGACTTCCGCTCGTGTGGCACTGCCCCTCGATCGTAGCCACGGGGGCGGTTTGCCGGCCGGAGGCGGCGGGTAGATCACGCGTGGGAGCACGAGACGCATGGATGCGTTGGACGGGCTTCACCGGCCGAATCGGGGTGGCCGGCAGCGGCGACATAGGGGACGACGAGTCCGCGCCGGCCACCCAGCCGGAGGGTAGTCCGCCCGGGGACCGGCCCGTCGGGGCCGGGCCCTCAGACCTTCGGCTCGGGCACGACGAGGTCGAGCAGGCAGTCCACGTGGAGCGGCCGCTCCGCGACGCCGCCCCGGTCGCGCACGAGCAGTACGACGCCACGGTCGCCGGCCTCGATCGGGACCCCGCAGGCGCGGCACGGCTCGCCGACAGGGGTGCCGACGTGCGACTCCGGTCGGCAGACCACTGCGCCCCACGACTCGCCGAACCAGTCCACGCGGGCAGCGTAGCCCGTCCCGCCCCCGGGCGGAGCGGAGCCCGCGGAGCGCGCCGGGCAGGACGCGCCCCGCTCGCCGGAACCCCCCTGCCGCCGGGGTGAGCGGGCACCCCAACCTGGCGAGCGCGCCGACGTGCTGCCCCACGTGCCGGCGCGCTCTGCCTCCTTGATGCAGCGACGGGCCCCCGATCTTTATCGGTCGCACGGATCCGGGGACGATCGACGCGCGGTCCCTGTACGGCAGCCGGGCGCCGGACGGGGCCACTCAGCCGCGGCGGAGCCGACGGGCGACGCAGGTGAAGCCGTAGCGGCGGTAGTCGGTCTCGAGCGTCCGGTCGCACGCCGCGCCCGTGTGCAGGCAGCGCACCCGCTTCGCGATCAGCGCGGGCGTGCCGCCAGGGCCGCACGTGCGGGCGGGCGTCACGGCGCTCGGCCCGGCCCCGCTCACCGCGGCCGGCGCGGCCGTCGCCGCGCCGAGGCAGAGGAGCGCCACGAGCCCCGTGGCCGAGAGTCGAACGAGCAGCCGCACGGCCGCAACCCTATGTCCGACGGCGCGGCTCGACCATCCCCGGAACCGCGTACGCGGGGACGGCAGATGGCGTGGTCCGTCGGCCCGGGGCCGATGCGACGATCGCCGCGCGCCCTGGCCGGTACACCTCGTGGTGTGCAGTGGTGTCGTGTCGCGAACCGACATCGAGATCGACGACGACCTCGTCGAGCGGGCCATGCGCCGCTACCGCCTGCCGGGCAAGCGGGCCGCCGTCGACCTCGCGCTCCGACGGCTCGTCGGCGAGCCGATGAGCCGCGCGGAGGCGCTCGCGGCAGAGGGCACGGGCTGGGCCGGCGACCTCGACGACCTGCGCGCCGCCCGCCCGGCGCCGCGCACGTGATCCTCGCCGACACCTCGGACTGGGTCGAGTACATCCGCGGCACCGGCAGCGAGACGTGCACGCGCATGCGCGCGCTGATCGCCGGCGAGGGCCCGCTGCCACGACGGAGATCGTCCACCTCGAGCTGCTCGCCGCCGCCGGCACGCGCGAGCGCGGCGAGGAGCTCCGCCGCCTGCTCGCTCGGTTCGAGCTCCTGCCGATCGAGGGGCTCGCCGACCACGAGGCCGCCGTCGCCCTGCGCACCGGCCCGAGCGTCCTGCACCGCGACCGCGACGACGCGGCGCTCGCCGACGTCGCACCGCTCACGGTCGAATCGAGCTAGCGCGCCGAACGACGAGAGGCCCCGAATCCTGCGACGTGCAGGGGATCCAGGGCCTCTCCGGAGTGGGCGGTACTGGGCTCGAACCAGTGACCCCCAGCTTGTCGAGCTGGTGCTCTCCCAACTGAGCTAACCGCCCCGGTCGCGGCATTCTAGCCGGACGGCGGCAGCGCGTGGAGCGCCTTGCGCAGGCCCGCGAGGGCCCGGGCGCCGCCGGCCGCGAGGAGCACGGCGACGAGGGGCGCCGCGAGCCGCAGGGGGCCGCGCAGCTCGACGTCCGCGTCGTAGGCGACCTCCGAGCCGCGGCCGGTCGGGGTGACCGTCAGCGTGTCGACCGACGACCAGCGCCGGCCCCCGCCCGCCATCCGTACGAGCCGCGGCGGCTCGTACGCGACGACCCGGTAGCGGAGGCGCATGCGGCCGCCGAGCAGGCCGGCCTCGAGGAGGAGCTCCGTGCCGACGCCGTAGGGGCCGGCCGTCGTCGCGCTCGAGGCGACGACGGCCGGGTCCCAGTCGGCGAGGTTGCGCAGGTCGCCCGCGTACGCGAACACCTGCCCGGCGGGCCGGTCGACCCGGAAGGCCCGCCGGAAGCGCACGCCTACGTCAGCGAGAGCGAGACCGCCCCATCGACGGTGATCACCTGGCCGGTGACGTACGACGCCTCGTCGCTCGCGAGGAAGTGGTACACGGCGGCGATCTCCTCCGGGCGGCCGTTGCGGCCGACCGGGACGTTCGGGCCGAACGCGTCCAGGCCCTCCGGGCCGAGCGAGTTGACGGCGTCGAGCGTCTGCGGCGTCACGATCACGCCCGGCGCGATGCCGTTGACCGTGATCCCGTGCGGGGCCACCTCGAGGGCGAGGGCGCGGATCATGCCCATCACGCCGGCCTTCGAGGCCGAGTAGTGGACGTGGCGCGACCAGCCCTGCACGGCGCCCGCGATCGAGCTCGTCGCGAGCAGGCGGCCGTGCTGCTGGCCGATCATGTGCGGGAGCGCCGCCCGGAAGCAGCGGAAGACGCCGAGGAGGTTGATCTCCATCAGCTGGTTCCAGCGGGCGTCGTCGAGCTCCTCCGAGGCGACGTCGCGGGCGATCGCGGCGTTCGCCACGACCACGTCGATCTTGCCGAACGCGTCGATCGAGGCCTGGACGAGCCGGTCGGCGTCGCCGGCCTTCGCGACGTCCGCCGAGACGACGACGGCCTTGCGGCCGGCCGCCTCGACGGCCTTGCGGGTGGGCTCGATGTCGTGCGGGTCGCCCTCGTACCAGGCGAGGACGAGGTCGGCGCCGGCCTGCGCGAAGCGGGCGGCGGTCGCCGCGCCGATCCCGGACGCGGCGCCCGTGACCAGGGCTGCTTTACCTTCGAGGCTGAACATGGCCGGCAGGCTACCCCATCCGGGCAGCCCGCCGGACGCGAGGGCGGCGGATCAGGCGACGCTGCTCGCGCGCAGCGCGTCCGCCACGTCGCGGAGGAGCCGCCCGGCCGTGAACGGCTTCTGGACGAACGGCGAGCCGCCCGCGAGCACGCCGTGGCGCAGGACCGCGTCGTCCGCGTGGCCCGACATGTAGACGACCACGAGCTCCGGCCGGTCGGCGACCAGGCGCTCGGCCAGCTCGCGGCCGCTCATGTGCGGCATCACGACGTCCGTCAGCAGCAGGTCGATCGGGCCGTCGTGCTCCTCGGCGGCGACGATCGCCTCGGCGCCGAAGCGCGCCTCGAGCACCGTGTAGCCGCTCGCGACCAGCACCCGGCGCGCGACGTCGCGGACGACGTCCTCGTCGTCGACGAGGAGGATCGTCGCGTCGCCGCCGCCCGGCGCAGCGGCCGCCTCCTCGCCCGACGGGGCCGGTGCGGCGCCGACGAGCGGCAGGAGCGCCGTCACGGTCGTCCCGCGCCCGGGCCGCGACGCGATCGAGACGCGGCCGCCCGCCTGGGAGACGATCCCGTAGACGGTCGCCAGGCCGAGCCCGGTGCCGTCGTCCTTCGTCGTGAAGAACGGGTCGAAGGCGCGGCCCAGCGTCTCCTCGTCCATCCCGCAGCCGCTGTCCGTGACCGCGAGGAGCGCGCACGGCCCGCCGCCCGGGAGCTCCGGGTCGTCGGCGCTCCGAGGCTCGGCGAGCGCCGTCTGGATGACGAGACGGCCGCCGTCGGGCATCGCGTCGCGCGCGTTCACCGCCAGGTTCAGCACGACCTGCTGGAGCTGGGCCGCGTCCGCGCGCACCGGCAGGGCGCCGTCGGGCGCGTCGACCTCGAGCCGGACGTCCTCGCCGATGATCCGCCCGAGCATCGACTCGCTCTCGCGGACGACCGCGACCACGTCGACGACCGCGGGGCTGAGCACCTGCTTGCGGCTGAAGACGAGCAGCTGGCGCGTCAGGCCCGCGGCTCGCTCGGCCGCGCGCTGCATCTCCTCGACGTCGCGACGGGCGCCGTCCTCCTCACCGAGGCGCAGGAGGGCGAGCTCGCCGTAGCCCATGATCCCGGTGAGGATGTTGTTGAAGTCGTGCGCGATCCCGCCGGCGAGGCGGCCGAGCGCCTCGAGCTTCTGCGACTGGCGCAGCTCCTCGCGCAGCCGGTCGACCTCGCGCAGGCGCTCGACCTCCTGGCGCTCCAGCCGGAGCAGCCGGAGCAGCCGGCGGCGCAGCGCCGCGACGAGCGCGCCCGCGCCGACCACCGTCGCGACGAGGACGACGCCCTGGGCGACATCGGGGCCGGGCTGGTCGGTCAGCGCGAGCACGACCCCGTAGCCGAGCGCGATCAGCGCGAACTGCGCCGCGGCGACAAGCGGCGGGAAGAAGTAGCCGGCGGCGAGCGCGATCCAGACGTAGAAGAGCGCGGTCGCGCTCGCGGACTCGCCCGTCGAGACGAGCACGTACGTCGTCACCCCCGTCCCGACCGCGGAGAACGCCGGGAAGGCCCAGAAGGGCGTCCGCTCGAAGGCCGCGAGCAGGACGACCGCGATCGCGTAGCCGACGACGCCCGTCGCGACGGCGCCGACCGCGTCCCGGCCGGACGGCCCGGGCAGCGCGAGCGCGAGGAGCGAGATCGTCGGGCCGACGAGCGTCAGCCAGATCGACACGCGCAGGAGCAGCAGCCGGCCCTCGGGCACGCCGTGCCCGGCCGGCAGCCGTCGGAGCCCCAGGCGCTGGAGCAGGGTCGGACGACTGGCCTGCGCGCTCCCCACGTCCTAGGTATCGGTCACGCCGGAGAGGCGATCCAGCGCGCCATGGCTCCCCGATCCGACCGACCCGGGCATCCCCGCCGCCGGGCGAGGCGCGTCCGGCCCGGGCGAGCCGGCGGCCCGGGGCGGGGGCTGCGCTCGCGCGGGCCGGCTCAGCCGACGCGCTCGAGCGGCGCGTACTCGAGGATCAGCCGCCGCTCGCTGCCGTCCGAGCGGAAGCGCACGGTGACGATCCCGCCCGGCTCGATCCGCGTGACGACGCCCTCGCCGAGCGTCCCGTGGCGCACCGCGTCGCCGGTCGAGAGCTCGGGCGCGTCGGTGCGGGGCCGCACCGCGGCCGCCTGCTGCGCGCGCGGCGCGAAGCCCGACCACGAGCTCGGGCGCAGCCGGTCGCGCTCGATCCCCTCCCCCAGCTCGTCGAGGAAGCGGCTCGGCAGGTTGTAGCCGCGCGAGCCCCAGAGCGAGCGCGCCGTCGCGTGCGTGAGCGTGAGGCGCTCGCGGGCGCGGGTGACGCCGACGTAGAACAGCCGCCGCTCCTCCTCGAGCCCCTGCTCCTCGATCGAGCGGGCGTGCGGGAAGACGCCCTCCTCGAGGCCCGTGACGAAGACGCCCCGGAACTCGAGCCCCTTCGCGTTGTGCAGGGTCATCAGCGTGACCAGGCCGCCCTCGTGGTCGAGCTCGTCCTGGGCCGACGCGAGCGAGACCTCCGGCAGGCAGCGGGCGAGCGACGCGCCCTCCTCGCGCTCCTGGAACTCGCGTGCGACGCCGACGAGCTCCTCGAGGTTCTCGATCCGGCCGCGCGCCTCGATCGTCCGCTCGGCCTCGAGCGCGGCGATCAGCCCGCTGCGGTCGACCATCGCGTCGACGACCTCGGGGACGGACAGGCCGACGGCCTCCTCGCGCAGCGCGGCGATGGCCGACACGAAGGCCCGCACGGCCTTGACCGCGGCGGCGCCGACGCCCGACTCGTCCACTCGCTCGAACGCCTCCCAGAGCGTGATCCCCTGCGCGTCCGCGAAGCCGCGCAGGCGCGCGAGCGACGTGTCGCCGATCCCGCGGCGGGGCCGGTTCGCGATCCGCGCGAGCGAGATCGCATCCGCCGGGTTCACGAGCAGCGTCAGGTACGCGATCGCGTCGCGGATCTCGGCCCGCTCGTAGAAGCGCGGGCCGCCGATCACCTGGTAGCCGATCTGGTGCCGCGTCAGCAGGTCCTCCAGCACCCGCGACTGGGCGTTCGTGCGGTAGAAGACCGCGATCTCGGAGGCCGACCAGCCCTCCTCGATCAGGCCCGCGATCTCGCCGATCACCCAGCGCGCCTCGGCGTGCTCGTCCTCGAGCTCGACGACGCGGACCGGCTCGCCGTCGCCCAGCTCGCTCCAGAGCCGCTTCGGCTTGCGCTCGGCGTTGTTCGAGATCACCGCGTTCGCCGCCTGGAGGATCCGGTTCGTCGAGCGGTAGTTCTGCTCGAGCGGGATCACCTGGACGGACGGGAAGTCGCGCTCGAACTCGAGGATGTTGCGGATGTCCGCGCCGCGGAACGCGTAGATCGACTGGTCGGGGTCGCCCACCGCGCAGACGTTCCCGTGGACGCTCGCGAGCAGCTTGAGCAGGCGGTACTGCGCGTGGTTCGTGTCCTGGTACTCGTCGACGAGCAGGTAGCGGAACGAGCGCGCCCAGCGGTCCCGCGCGTCGTCGAAGGACTCGAGCGCGTGCACCGTCAGCATCAGGATGTCGTCGAAGTCCATCGCGTTCGCCGCGTGCAGCCGGCGCTGGTAGAGGTCGAAGACGTCGGCGACGGTCTGGTCGTAGAACGAGCCGACCTGATCGCGGTACTCGGCCGGGCCGACCAGCCGGTTCTTCGCGTTCGAGATCTGCGCGTGGACGCCGGAGGGGGCGAAGCGCTTCGGGTCGCGGTCGAGCTCCTCGAGGCACGCCTTGACGAGGCGCACCTGGTCGGCCTGGTCGACGATCGAGAAGCTCGAGGTGTAGCCGAGGCGCGGCGCCTCGCGGCGGAGGATCCGGCCGCAGGCCGCGTGGAAGGTCATCACCCACATCGTCCGCACGACGCCGCCGAGCAGGCCCTCGAGCCGCTCGACCATCTCCCGCGCAGCGCGGTTCGTGAACGTGATCGCGAGCACCTCGCTCGGCCGCACGCCGCAGGCGGAGACGAGGTGCCCGATCCGGTGGGTCAGCACGCGGGTCTTGCCCGAGCCGGCGCCGGCGATCACGAGCACGGGGCCCTCGGTGGCCAGCACGGCCTCCCGCTGGGCGGGGTTCAGACCCGCGAGGTACTGCTCGGGCGAGAGGACGGCCACCTCGACAGGGTAGTGGCCGGGCCGGCCGCCCCCGCGGGTCATCGTCGGCGCGCGAGGTGTCGCAGAATTGCGTATCGGCGTGCTCGCACCACGCCTCTACGATCGGCACGGGGAGGCCGACACCGGCCAGGTCGGCCTCCTTTCCCCTTCCCTGACCGGGCGGAGTCGGATTCCCTCCCACGACCGGTACGGCAGCTTCACGGCACGGCGAGGCGACGCGAGGGCCGTCCTCGAGCGGGTCCGCTAGACGGCGAGCGCGCGGGCGAGCGCGCCCTCGACCTCCGCGGCCGCCTGCGCGAGCGCGTCGGCGTCCTTCGACTTCAGCACGACCTCCGTCTCGGGCCCCTGCGCGTCGAAGCGCGGGTAGCTGCCGACGTCGACGGCCGGGTGGCGCGCCGTCGCCCGCTCGAGGATCTCGACGATCTGGCCCTCGCCCGTCCGGTACGCCCGGCGCCAGACCGCGATCGGCTCGCCGCGAAAGCGCTCCTCGATCGAGAGGAAGATCGCCTCCATCTCCACGGGCAGGCCCGGCAGCACGTGGACGTTGCCGAGCACGAAGCCGGGGGCGCCGCCGAGCGGGTTGTCGAGCGGCTCGGCGCCGCGCGGGAGGTTCGCCCAGCGGGCCGCGTAGTCGCCGAGGCCCTTCCCGCCGAATCGGCCACGCAGGGCCTCCGCGAGCTCCTCGACGACCGCCTGCTCGACCTCGAACGCGGCGGCGATCGCCTCGCGCGTCAGGTCGTCCGGGGTGCCGCCCAGGCCGCCCGTCACGAACACGTGGTCGACGGCCCGGCTGTGCGTCGCGACGAACTCGGCGATCACGTCGATCTCGTCGCGCAGCGCGGCGAGCATGCGCACCTCGACGCCGAGCTGGGCCAGCCGGCGCGAGATCCACGAGCCGTTCGTGTTCTCGACGTCCCCCGAGACGATCTCGTTCCCGATCGTCAGGATCACGGCGGTGCGGCCGACGGGGAGCACGCTGGCGAGTATAGGCCGCGCCCCGCGCGCTCCCCCCGGGGACGGCGGTCGGCCGCGCGCCGCGCTACGGTTCGCGGCGGTGGGCGACCGCTTCTTCGACGACCTCGCCCGGCGGCTCGCCGAGCCGATGCCGCGCCGCGGGGTGCTGCGGCTCCTCGCCGGCGCCGTCGTGGCGGCTGCGGTGCCCTCCGCGGTCGCGTCTCGCCCCGCCGGCGCCGCCACGCGGCGGGCGCAGGGCTGCGTCGAGGGGACGACGGACTGCTGGGTCGGCCCGGGCAACCCGTGGACGTGCTGCGGCGGCCCGGACACCGTCGGCGGCTCGACCATCTGCTGTGCGACCAAGGTCAGCGCGACCTGCTGCGAGTCGTACTGCTCGTGCACCACGGACGAGCTCGGCGGCGCGAAGTGCGTCTGCCCGCAGTGCAAGCCCGGCGAGAGCGAGTGCGGGACGGGCTGCTGCCAGCCGGGCTCCTTCTGCGCGAGCGGCGGGCCGCTCGTCCTCTGCTGCCGCAACGGGCAGACGGGCTGCGGCGACCGCTGCTGCGACGCGAACGAGGAGTGCTTCCGCGCCGGCGCCGGCAAGGCGCGGATCGAGGTCTGCGTGGCGCGCTGCCCCAAGGGCCGCGCCCGCTGCGGGACGAGCCGCTGCTGCCCGAGGGGCCAGCGCTGCGTCAACCCGAAGAAGGGCATCTGCTCGCCGTGCAAGGAGGGCCAGCAGGGCTGCGGCAAGAAGTGCTGCCCGCAGGGGAGCGCCTGCTGCGACCCGGCCGTCGGGCTCTGCTGCAAGAAGCGGACGGAGACCTGCAGCGGCTTCGGCGAGACCGCGATCTGCTGCCCGAAGGGCCGCGACGTCTGCGAGTCCTCGCCGGGCAGCCGCAAGCCGGTCTGCTGCGAGAAGGGGAGGACGTGCGCGAGCGTGGCGGACGAGACCGGCACGATCCCCGCGGCGAGCGCCGGCCAGAAGACCTGCTGCCCGCCCGAGCGGACGGTGAGGGCGGGCGGCGCGGTCACCTGCTGCCCGGAGGGCTACCGGAGCCTCGGCGGCAAGCTGGTCGTCCCGGCCGGCGACCTCGGCGGGCTCTGCTGCCGCGAGGACCTCCTCTGCGGGAGCGCGGCCGACCCGATCTGCTGCGCGAGCGGCTCGTTCGCGCCCGAGCTGGCGCAGGCCTGCTGCGGCGGCGCGTGCGTCTCGCTGCGCAACGACCCGCGCAACTGCGGCGCCTGCGGCACCGTCTGCCCGTCCGGGCAGTGCGTCGACGGGCTCTGCGTCGTCGCCTGAGCCGGCCGCTCGAGCGCGCCGCGGGCGGCGCCGACCCGCCGGGCTCAGCCCGGCTCGACGTCGAGGAACCAGACCCCGTCGCGCAGCACGGCCTCGCCCGGGACGAGCGGGACGGGGCGCGCGAACCCGGGCGCGTCCGCGACCACCGTGTGGTACTCACCCGCCTCGCCGCAGGCGTCGGCGCCGAGCGCGACCACCTCCGCGGCGAGCGCCGCGTCGACCCGGCGGCCGAGCAGGTCGCGCGGCAGGACGCCGTCCCGGACGGCGACGACGCGCGCGTCGATTCCGACCCGCTCGACCTCCGCGACGACCGCGGCGCGGTCGGCCCGCCACAGCGGGAGGTGCGCGCGCAGCCCCGCGCGCGCCGAGACGCGCTCGACCCAGGCGCGGTGCTCGTCGACGTCGAGGTCGCCGTAGACGGCGTCGGCGATGCCGAGGGAGGCGCACTCCCCGAGCGCGTCGACGAAGGCAGCCTCGTAGCCGCCCCACGAGGTCGCGCGGGCGACGAGCGGCAGGTCGAGCGCGGCGGCCTGCGCCTCGAGCACCGCGCGGCGCAGGCCGTGCGAGCGGGAGCGCTCGCCGCCCTCGACGAGCATCGTCACGAGCGCCCGAGGAACGGCGCCCGCGCGGGTCGCCCGGTGCAGCGCGAGCGTCGCGTCCTTGCCGCCGCTCCAGGAGACGACGACGGGGCGCCGTGCCAGCCCGGCCGCGCTCACGGCCCGGGCGGCGCGGCGATCGCGCGCAGCACGTACGCCGTGACCCAGGTCGGCGTCAGCGTCCGGCCGGCGCGGAAGCGGAAGCTCCCGTCGGCCCGCTGCAGCCGGCCGAGGTAGGCCGCCAGCGCGCGCGGCGGCGTGCGTCCGGCGGCGCGGACGGCCTCGATCGTCCAGGCCGTCGACTGCGCGTCGCTCGGGTCGCCGGGCTCGAGCGGCACGCCGCCGTCGCGGCGGACGTTCGCGGCCAGGAAGGCGAGGGCCCGTCGGATCGGCCTCGCGCTCGCCGGCTTCCCCGCGGCGAGGAGCGCGCGCACCGCCGCGGCGGTGTCGTTCGTGTCGGGCGCGCCCCCCTTGAACCACGAGAAGCCGCCGTTCGCCGCCTGCGCGCCCAGCAGGTAGCGGACGGCCGCGGCCGGGACCGGCCGGCCAGCGGCGCGCAGCGCGAGGATCCCCCAGATCGTCGAGTTGACCGTCGGCCCGATCGACCCGGTCCGCCGCGACAGGCGCGCGAGCTGGTCGGCGAGGCCCGAGACGTCCCGGTGGAGCGCGACGAGGGCGAGGATCCTGAGCTCGAGGTCGGTCGCCGCCGGGTACGGCTTGCCCGCGAGGTAGTCCGCCGCCGAGCGGCCGTCGCGGACGACCGCGGCCGGGTCGATCCCCGCCGCGTCGAGGCCGAGCACGACCCAGGCGGTGAGCCCCGGGTCGGAGCGACCGCCGGGCTCGGCGAAGCCACCGTCGGGCTGCTGGCGCGCCTGCAGGTACGCGATCGCCCGCTCCGGGCTCGGCGGTGCGGCGCCCGCGGGGGCCGCACCCGAGGCGGCGAGGAGCGCCAGGAGCAGACCGACGAGGAGGAGCCGCCTCACCGGCCGGCCCCCACGGGCTCACGCGCGGTCGCGGCCTCGGGCTCCGCCGCCTCGATCGCCGGCTCGGCCCAGATCACCTCGACGTGCAGCCGCCGTCCGTACCGCTCGAGCAGCCGGCGCAGCTCGGGCCCCGCCGCGAGCGCGATCAGGAGGTTGCCGATCCCGTGCGCGGCCTGGAAGGGGACGCCCCGGCCGAGCGTCGCGACGAGCGCCTGCCACGTGTGCGGGTAGAAGGAGTACCACTCCCAGACGTCCATCAGCGCGCTGAACGCGAAGCCGAGCACGAGGCACGCGGCGGCGAAGGCGAGCCGGCGGCGCAGCGCCGGGCGCAGCAGCGCGCCGGCGAGGCCGCACGCGCCCCAGGCGAGCATCTGCCACGGCGTCCAGATCCCCTGGCCGAGGAACATGTTCGACGCGAACGCCGCGACCGCGCCGACGGCGATGCCGACGCGCGCCCCGAGCGCGTAGCCGGCCGCGACGGCGATCACGGTGACCGGCTGGACGCCCGGCACGGCGGCGAAGAGGACGCGGCCGGCCGCCGCGACGCCGCCGAGCGCGGCGACGAGCGCGACCTCCTTCGCCCCGCCGCGCCCGGTCTCGAGCCAGGAGGCCCCGGCGACGACGAGCGCGCCGGCTGCGAGCAGGAGCGAGAGGCCGGCGCGACCCGGATCGAGCGCCGCCCAGGCCGCGGCCGCGAGCGCGACGGCCGCGAGCGCCAGCGCGAGCAGGGCGGCGCGGCGGCGGGAGAGGCTAGGCATGGCTCTCCTCCACGGCGGCGGCGCCGAGCCTGACCCGCCGGTGGGCGGGCAGGTCGAGGTCGTGCGTGGCGACGAGGACGCCCCGGCCGGCGGCGGCGTACGCGGCGAGCCAGGCCGCGAGCGCGCGCTTGCGGCCCGGGTCGAGCCCGCGCGTCGGCTCGTCGAGGACGAGCAGGTCCGGGTCGGAGACCGAGACGGCGGCGATCGCGAGCCGCTCGCGCTCGCCGCTCGACAGGTCGCGCGGGTGGCGTGCGGCGGCCCAGGCGAGGTCGACGCGCTCGAGCGCGGCCAGGGCCCGCGCGCGATCGCCGCCGACGGCGAGCGCGACCTCGTCGTCCACGCGCTCGCGCACCAGGTAGCGGCCGGGATCCTGGGACAGGTAGCACGCGCGCCCGGCGCGCTCGACCCGCCCGGTCGCCGCCTCGTGCAGCCCGGCCGCGACGCGCAGGAGGGTCGTCTTGCCGCTGCCGTTCGGCCCCTCGACCGCGACGACCTCGCCCCGTCGCACGGCGAGCGACACGCCCGTCAGCACGGGCATCGGCCCGTAGCCGGCCTGCAGGCCCTCGAGCTCGAGCACGGGCTCGCCGACCGGCGCCGGGCCGAGGGCGTCGTCGTAGCCGTCGAGCAGGTCGGGCCGCTCGGCGGCGAGCCACGCCTCGGCCTGTGCGACGGGCGCGTCGAGGACGACCCGGCCGCGCTCCAGCACCACCACCCGGTCGGCCCGGGCGAGCGCGCGCGCGACCCGCTGCTCGGCGAGGACGACGCACCGCCCGGGGTCGCGCGCGACCGCGTCGAGGAAGGCGTCCGCGCCGGCCGGATCGAGCTGGGAGGTCGGCTCGTCGAGCAGGAGCAGGCGCGGCTCGAGCGCGAGCGCCGACGCGAGGCAGACGCGCTGCAGCTCGCCCCCCGAGAGCTCCTCGACCCGCCGCCCGAGCAGGTGGAGCGCCCCGACCGCGTCGAGGGCGGCCTCGGCGCGGGGACGGATCCGCCCCGGCGGCGTGCCGAGGTTCTCGAGGCCGAACGCGACCTCGTTCTCGACGCGGGTCATCACGACCTGGTCTTCGGGGTCCTGGAAGACGGTCGCGACGGTGCCCGCGAGCTCGGCGGGGCGGGCCCTCCGCGTGTCGCGGCCGTCGACGAGCACGCGCCCGGCGAAGCGGCCGCCGTGGAAGTGCGGCACGAGCCCCGCGAGCGCGCGCACGAGCGTCGACTTGCCGCTCCCCGAGCCGCCGACGAGCGCGACCACCTCGCCCGCGGCGAGCTCGAGCGAGACGCCGTCGAGCGCGGACGCGCCGGCGCCCGGGTACGCGAACGACAGGCGCTCGACGCGAGCGAGCGGCCGTGCCCGGGTCAGAGCCACAACGCCCCCGCGACGACGAGCCCGATCGCGGCCGCGGCGGCGGCGCGGTCGCGCCAGCGCCAGCCCGGACGGGGCGCGCGCGTGCGCCCCGGGCGGCCGAAGCCGCGCGCCTCCATCGCCTCCGCGAGCGTCAGCGCGCGCTCGAGCGAGCCGCCGACGAGCGGCGAGACGAGCGCCGCCCGGCCGCGCACGCCCTCGACCGCGACGCCGCGGCCGCGCACCGCGTCGGCGAGCGCCCGACCGTCCCGCTCGAGCGTCGGCACGAGCCGCACCGCGAGGGCGGCCGCGAAGGCCGAGCGGCGCGCGACGCCGGCCGCGGCCAGCAGCCGGTCGTGGTCGAGCAGGAGCGCGTAGGCGGCGAAGGCGAGCGCGACGGCCGTGAGCCGCAGGCCGTTCAGTGCGCCGAGGACGAGCTCCTCGCGCGTCACGTCGAGCTGCCCCAGCACCGGGACGATCGGCCCCTCCCAGAGCACGTCGATCCCGGTGACCTGGAAGAGGGGCGAGAGCAGGAAGACGGACAGCCCGGCCGAGACCCCGCCGACGAGGTACGGCCAGCGGCGCCGGACCGGGGCGCGCAGGACGACGACGAGCAGCGCGGCCGCGAGGGCGCCGACCGCCCAGAGCCGGTCGGCGAGCAGGGCCGCCGTCCCCGCCGCCGCGAGCAGGAGCGCCGCCGCCCCGGGCGCGAGCCTCATCCGACCACCCGCCCGGCCTCGTCGAAGCGAGCCGTCACGCGGTGGGCGACGATCCCCGGTCGGCCGCGAGCGCGAGCGCGGCCGCGCGCACGGCCGCCTCGCTGCCCGCGAGGGCGAAGGTCACGGGCGCGTCGTTCTCGACGCCGCGATCGCCCCGGAGGGTCGCGCCCTGCGCGCCGGGCTCGACGACGAGCTCGAGCACGTGCGGGTCGCCCGTCCCGCTCCCTCGCCGACGAGCGCGGCGAGCGCCTCGGCCGCGTCGCGCAGCGAGGCCGGGAAGCGGATCTCGACCGGCCGCGTCCGCCCGTTCCAGCCGTGGACGAGCGGCTCCGGGAAGGCCCCGACGACGACCGGCTCCTCGCGCGTCTCCTGCCAGGAGCGGAAGTCCCACCAGACGACGTCGCCGGGGCGGACCTTCAGCTCGGCCGCGCCGACGTCCGGCTCGATCCCGTTGACCGAGAAGAACCAGTCCTGCTGGCGCGCGAGCGACCCCTCGAGCCCGTCGATCCCCTGGACGTACCGGCCCGCGTAGCGGGTCTCCACGTCCGCGACCGTCTGGAGCGTGCGCATCACGGTCCGCCCGGACTGGACCCGGGTCTCGAGCAGCACCGTCTCGCCCCGGTCGCGCGTGATCCACAGCGTCGCGTCGCCCTCCGCCGCCGGGGCGGCGGCGGGCGGCGGCGGCGCCGGCTCGGCCGGGGCGGCCGCCGGCTCGCTGCCGCCCGCGCCACCGCAGCCGGCGAGCGCGAGCGCGAGGACGAGCGCGATCAGGAGGCGCGTGCGCACCCGCGTCGTGCCCCGGCTAGCCCGCGTACCGCGTGCTCGACGGGACGGCGCCCTTCTTGACCACGCGCACCGAGTGCCAGACGTCCGGGCAGACGCGGCCGGTCGCGGAGCGGCGGACGCCCGTGTCGAGCTCGAAGCGGACGTTCCGCACGCGCTCGGCGACGCCCTTGTCGTCCCGCCCGATCGCGACGAGGCAGCCCGTCCGCGCCTCGAGGCGGATCTCGAGCGTCAGCGGCCCACCCTTCGCGCCGAACGTCGCGTAGTACCAGAGGACGTCGTCGCCGTCGCGCAGCCGGTAGGCGGAGGCGCCGACGGACGGCGACCTCCCGTTCACCTTGAACACCCAGCCGCTCGCACCGGTGCCGGCGAAGCGCCCGACGCGGTCGACGTACGCCCCGAACGACGAGGTCGTCACGTGGTAGTAGAACTCGCCCTCGCGACTCGCCGCCTCGAGCGCGCCGAGCGGCGTGGGCGTCCTCAGCTCGACCGTCGCCGGCGCGCCGGCCGTGTCGATCGCCGCGAGCGTGCCCTCGAAGGGCTCGACGGACGGGAGCTCCGTCCCGAACAGGGTGCGCGTCTTGCCCTCGACCCGGACGGTCACGTCGACCGCGAGGGCGGGCGCTGCGAGGGCGAGGGACCCGGCGAGGATGCCGAGCAGGGTGGCCGAACGGCGTAGCACGTCTCTCCTTCCGCGAGGGGAACGTCGGGACGCACGGCCGGTCTTCTGGCTCGGGGCACCCTCCTCCGCCGCCTTCCCAGCCCCGCGGGGCCAGTGACGTCGTGGCGGGGGAGCACTCCCCTCACAGCGGCGGGACCGCGCCGGATTTCCACCGGTCTTCCCGTAACCGCGCGCCTATGTCGATGCGGCCGGAGCGTACCACCCCCGGAGGTCGGGCGGCGGGCGGCCGCCGGGGGCGGGTACCCTCCGCGCGTGCGCCGCTCCCTCGTCTGGGCCTGGCTGCCGGTCGTCCTCTGGGCCGGGCTGATCTTCGGCTTCTCCTCCGTGCCGAGCCTCGGCACGGGGCTCGGCACGTGGGACCTCGTCCTGCGCAAGCTCGCCCACTTCGCCGAGTACGCGATCCTCGGCGCGCTGCTCCTGCGCGCGCTGCGCCGCCCCTGGGTCGCCCTCGCGCTCGGCTCGCTCTACGCGGTCAGCGACGAGGTGCACCAGATGTTCGTGCGCGGGCGCGTCGGCTCGCCGAAGGACTGGGCGATCGACACGGCCGGCGTCGCGTTCGGCGTCGTCGTCTGCCGGAGGTGGTGGCGGTGAGCGGCGTGCCCGTCGCCATCGACCTCGACGGGGCGCTCGGCGACACGCGCGAGCTGTGGGACGACTTCCTCGAGCACGTGGCGCGCCGCTTCCAGACCATCGCGGAGCTCGACGTCGCGGCGCTCCCGACCGACCGCGGGGCCGCGGCCGACGAGCTCGACCGCTGGGGGGAGCGCGGGATCGGCGACTGGCGCGGCCAGCTCGAGCGCTTCGCCGAGGACCACGCCCCGGTCTACCTGCGCCCGGACGCCGCCGCCAGCGCGGCGCTGCGCGCGCTGCAGGCGGGCGGCGCGCGGATCGGCGTCTTCACGGACGCGCCGGCCGAGCTCGCCCGCGTGGCGCTCGCCCAGCTCGGCGCCGCCCGCCGCGTCGACGCGCTCGAGTGCGGCACCGGCGCCCGCGAGCGGCTGCTCGCGGCGCTCGGGACCGGCGCGGCGGTCGTCGCGACCCGCGCGGAGCTCAGCGCCCGCGCAGGCTGAGCCGGTCGCCGACGCGCACGCCCAGCCGGTCGAGCTCCCCCTGCCGCACCTCGAGGGCGATCAGGTACGGCCCGGGCGGCCGGTAGACCGGGCACGGGTCGGCGGCGCACGGGTCCATGTCGACGATCGCCGTGATCGTCCCCGCGCCGTCGGCGAAGGCGGCGCTGAGCGGCACGGCCGTGTCGCGCATCCAGAGCCCGACGTCGTCGACCTCGCGCTCGTGCACGAACGCCATCCCCGTCCCCGGCGCGAGCCCCTCCGCCCCGCGAGCCCCGCTCGCGCGCCGCGGGCGTGTCGGCGACCTCGACCGCGAGCTCGACCGGCCCGCGCGCCGTCGCGATCGCCGCGACCGCGTCGCCGAAGGCCGGGGCGCCGCCGCCGCCGCACGCGGCGAGGACGAGCGCGAGCGGCACGGCGAGGAGGGCGGCGCGGCGGCGCCCGCGCGGATCGTCGCGGGCCGGGCCGGCGGCTACCATCGCCGCATGGAGGAACGGCGACCGCTCGACGACCGCCAGCTCGACGCGATCCTCACCCGGCTCGACCGGATCGCCGAGGAGCTGCACGGGATCAATCGCAAGCTCGACGCGGCGGACGGCACGCTCCGGATCGCGCACGAGCTGAAGACGATGAACGACTCGCTCCAGGCGCTCGCGTACGCCGCCCTCGGCCAGTCGGGGCCGAAGGTGCACCGGCGCTCCGCCTAGGACCGGCCCGGTCAGGCGCCGCGCGCGGCGACGACTGCCTCGCCGCGCCCGGCCGCCTCGACGCGGACCGGCTCCACCTCGACCCGGTTGTCGTGGAACGTCGGGCCGCCGCCGAGGTCGGTGTCGCGCTGCGGCGTCGTCGCGTTCGCGTTCAGGCCGCCGCGCACGAGCTTCGGCCAGTGCGACTTGTAGAGGAAGGCGACGCCCTCGCGCGCGGCGTCGTCGACGAGCGCCTCCGCCTCGAACGCGCCGCGGTCGTTGAAGACGCGGATCGGGTCGCCCGTCTCCACCCCGCGCCGCTCCGCGTCCGCCGGGTGCAGGTGGACGACGAGCGCGCCGGCCTTGCGGCGGTGCCAGTCGATCGACGCGAAGGTCGAGTTGACGAAGAAGCGCGAGGCGGGCGCGAGCAGGACGAGCGGGAAGCGCTCGGCCAGCTCGTCGTCGAGCGCCTCGAACGGCGGCACGAAGCCGACGAGCGGGTCCTGGCCGAGCCGCGCCAGCCCGTCGGAGCGCAGGTGCACCTTGCCGTCCGCGCTCGGGAAGCCGCCCGCCGCGAACGGCGCCGAGCCCGCGTCGAACGGGACGGCGCGCTGCCAGCCGCGCTCGCGCAGCGACTCGAGCGTGATCCCGGCGGCCCGGCAGGCGTCCGAGTCGAGCAGCTGTCGCGCCAGCTCGAGGTCGTCGTCGTGCAGGCGCGGGTGGTCGAGCCCGAGCGCGGCGGCCAGCCGCCGGAAGATCTCGGTGTTCGGCAGGCACTCGCCGGGCGGCGCGATCGCCGGCTCGTTCCACGAGACGTAGAGGTGCCCGTACGCCGAGTGCAGGTCGACGTGCTCGGGCTGCATCGTCGCCGGCAGGACGACGTCGGCGAAGTCGGCGGTGTCGGTCAGCCGCTGCTCGAGCACGACCGTGAAGAGGTCGTCCCGACGCAGGCCGTCCAGCACCTGGAGCTGCTGCGGGTTCGACGCCGCCGGGTTCGCGTCGAAGACGACCATCGCGGCGATCGGCGGGTCGTCGAGCGCGTGGAGCGCCTCGCCGAGCCGCGACATGTTCACGGTCCGGGCCTGGCGCGTCGGCAGGTCGGGCGGCAGCGTCGCGCGCAGGCGCGCGTAGGGCGAGAAGCCGCTCGTCGAGCAGGCGGCGCCACCGCCGACGCGGCGCCAGTCGCCTGTCACGGCCGGGATCGCGAGGATCGCCCGCACGCCGTTCGCGCCGCCGCCGTGCCGCTGCAGGCCGAGGCCGATCCGGATCGCGGTCGGGCGCGTCGCCGCGAGCCGCTCCCCGAGCGCCCGCACCTGGGCGACCTCGATCCCGCAGACCTCGGCGGCCCGCTCGACGGGCCACTCGGCGAGGCGCGCCTCGAGCTCCGGCCAGCCGACCGTGTGCCGCTCGAGCCAGTCGCGATCCGCGGCGCCGGCGTCGACCACGGCGCGCATCAGCCCGAGCGCGAGCGCCGCGTCCGTGCCGGGCCGGAGCTGCACGTGCTCGTCCGAGCGCTCGGCCGTGTCGGTGCGCAGCGGGTCGATCGCGACCACGTGCGCGCCCGCCTCGCGGGCCTGGAGGACGAAGCGCCACTGGTGGACGTTCGAGTGCATCACGTTGCCGCCCCAGAGCAGCACGAGCCGCGCGTGGGCGACGTCCTCGGGGTCCATCCCGACCTTGCCGCCGAAGGTGGCCTCGAGCGCCGCGCTCGCGGCGGCGGAGCAGATCGTCGTCCCGAGCCGCGAGGCGCCGAGATGGGCGAAGAGGCGCAGCGAGAACGTCCAGCCCTGGATCAGGCCCATCGTCCCGGCGTAGTAGTAGGGCAGCACCGACTCGGGGCCGTGCCGGTCGATCGCCCGCTGGATCCCGTCGGCGGCGAGCCCGATCGCGTCGTCCCAGGAGATCCGCTCGAAGCGCCCCTCCCCCTTCGCACCGACGCGCCGGAGCGGATGGAGCAGGCGGTCGGGCGCGTAGACGGCGTCCAGGTAGCGGTTGACCTTGCCGCAGAGCGCGCCGCGCGTGAACGGGTGCTCGGGGTCGCCGCGCATCGCCGTCGCGCGACCGTCCTCGACGTCGATCAGCCAGGAGCACGTGTCCGGGCAGTCGAGCGGGCACGCGCCGCGGACGCGGGTCAGCATGCGGCGACGGTAGCAAACGCCCGACGGCGCCCGAGCGGGCCGGCCGGGAGGGCCGGGCTCGAGCGCCGTCGGTGGGTCCGGTCGGGCGCCTAGGACGCCTTGCGCGCCCTGCTCGCGGGCTTCGCGGCGGGCTTCGCCGCGGCCTTCGCAGCCGCCTTGGCGGCCGGCTTGGCGGGGGCCTTGGCAGCCGGCTTCGCAGCGGCCTTCGCCGCGGGCTTCGCAGCGGCCTTCGCCGCGGGCTTCGCCGTCGCCTTCGCCGCGGGCTTCGCCGCGCTCTTCGCGGGAGCCTTGGCCGCGGGCTTGGCAGCCGCCTTCGGTGCAGCCTTGGCCGCGGGCTTCGCCGCCGCGCGCGCGGCGGGCTTCGCCGCGGGCCTCCGGGCCGGCGCCTTCCTCGCGGGCTTCGCCGGCTCGATCCGGCACTGGCCGTCCCGCGGGGCCACGATGGTCTCCCGGCCGTCGTCCCAGCGCACGAGGTATCGCGCGGGGTCCTCGTTGAGGACCTCCTCGATCACGCCGGACCGGCCGACCTTCTGCACCGCGCCGGCCGCCATGACGATCCGGTCTCCTACCCGTGCGCTCATCTGCGAGAGAACCTCCCGTGGTCGTTGACGTACGGGCGAAGGCTACGCGTCGCACCGGCCGGCGCGGCGCGCCCCGCCGGGGCCGACGCCTGCACGGCCCGCGGACGCGCGCGCGGGCCCGCCGGCGGCAGGTGCCTCGCACAGCCGGCGCGCGAGCGACAATTGGCGGATCACGACCGGGCCCGTCATCCAGCCGCCGGCGATCGCGCCGGCCCCCGGGCTCGCGTCCGCCACGCGCGCAGCGCGGCCGCGCCTGCCGCTGCGGGCGTCGGCGACGGGCCGGCTCGCCCACCGGGCCGGGCCGCTCGCGCCGGCGTCCCGCCCCGCCGCGGAGACGAGATGACCCGCCGGGCCCGCGGTCGCCGGCTCGTCCCGTCGCTCCACCCGACGCAGCTCATCGCCGTGGCGTTCGCGGCGGCCATCCTGCTGGGTGCGCTGCTCCTCTGGCTGCCTGCGGCGAAGGCCGGCCCGGGGCACGCGTCGTTCCTCACCGCGATCTTCCACGCGACCTCGGCCGTCTGCGTCACCGGCCTCACCTCCGTCGACATGGGGACGTACTGGAGCCACTTCGGCGAGGCCGTGATCATGGGCCTCGTCCAGATCGGCGGGCTCGGGATCATGACGCTCACGTCGTTCCTGATCATCGTCGTCGCCCGCCGGCTCGACCTGCGCGGCCGGATGATCGCCCAGCTCGAGTCGTCGGCCCGCGACCTCTCGAGCGTGCGCAGCATCGTCCTGGCGGTGATCGGGATGAGCCTCGCGTTCGAGGCCGTGATCGCCGTGATCCTCGCCCTGCGCTTCCACTTCGGCTACGAGATGGAGGTCGGCTCGGCCATCTACAACGGCGTCTTCCACGCCGTGACGTCGTTCAACAACGCGGGCTTCGCGCTGTGGAGCGACAACCTCGTCCGCTACGCGACGGACGGCTGGGTCTCGATCACGATCGCGCTCGGCGTGATCGCCGGCGGGATCGGCTTCCCGGTCTGGCTCGAGCTGCGGCGCACGCCGTTCCGGCCGCACCGCTGGTCGCTGCACACGAAGCTGACCATGCTCCTCACGGGCCTGCTCGTCCTGGTCGGCTTCGTCACGGTGCTCGGCTTCGAGTGGACGAACCCCGGGACGCTCGGGCCGCTCTCGGCGCCCGGGAAGCTGCTCGCGGCGTTCTTCCAGGGCGTGACGCCGCGCACCGCCGGCTTCAACACGATCGACTACGCCGCGGTGCGCCCCGAGACGCTGCTGACGCAGGACTTCCTGATGTTCGTCGGCACCGGCCCGGCCGGCACCGGCGGCGGGATCAAGGTGACGACGCTCGCCCTGATCTCGCTGATGGTCTGGGCGGAGCTGCGGGGCGACCCCGAGGTGAACGCGTTCGGCCGACGGATCCCGGCGACGCTGCAGCGCCAGGCGCTGGCGATCACGCTGATCGCCCTCGGCGCGATCGTCGCGGCAACGCTCGCGCTGATGGCGGTCTCGGGCAACGGCCTCTCGGAGACCCTGTTCGAGGCGATCTCCGCGTTCGGCACGGTCGGCCTCTCCACCGGGATCACGACCGACTGGCACGCCACGGGCAGCGCGATCCTGATCGCGCTCATGTTCCTGGGCCGGGTCGGCCCGCACACCATCGGGGTCGCGCTCGCGCTCCGGTCGCGGCCGAGCCGGGTCCGCTACGCGGAGGAGGAGCCGATCATCGGCTGAGTGGCGCCGCGCGGGCAGTCCGCACGGTCAGCCGCCCGATCGAGTACAAGTCGGCGGACGCATGGCACGCAAGGGAGAGTTCCTCGTCGTCGGGCTCGGGCGCTTCGGCAGCGCCCTTGCCCTGCAGCTCGCCGACCTCGGGCGGGAGGTCCTCGGCATCGACGCCGACGCCAAGAACGTCCAGGACCACGCCGAGACCCTGACCCACGTCGTCCAGGCGGACGCCACCGACCTGCTCGCGATGCGCGAGCTCGGAGCCGGCGACTTCGGGACGGCCGTGGTCGCGATCGGCAACAACATCGAGGCGTCGATCCTCGCCACGGCGGTGCTCGTCGACCTGGGGATCCCGCGCATCGTGGCCAAGGCGATCACCGCCCCGCACGGGAAGATCCTCGAGCGGGTCGGCGCGCACCGGGTCGTCTTCCCCGAGGGCGACAAGGGCCGCGAGGAGGCCTACCGGCTCGCGGGCCGCGACGTGATCGACACGATGCAGCTCGAGGGCGGCTTCCTGATCGTCGAGACGATGGCGCCAGCCGAGCTGGTCGGCAAGACGCTCGCCGAGGCCCACATCCGGCAGCGGTACGGGATCACGGTCGTCGCGATCAAGCACGCCGGCGAGGCGGCGACCTACGCGACGCCCGAGACGGTGATCGCCCCCGGCGACATCATGGTCGTCGCCGGCGACAACGCCGTCGTCGAGAAGTTCGTCAAGCTCCGATAGATGGGGGGAGAAGCTCACGCTTCTTTCCCCGTGAGCCCCCTCATCTCGCCAGGTGTCGCGCGCTCGGGCTCGCGCCCGACGCCTGCCGTCGGCGCTCGGCTCCGACCGCCGCAGCCGACCTGGGAAGGGAACCTCCCCAGGTCGGCGACCCGGCTGCGCTCGGCCGGCTCGCGCGCCGGCCCGTGCTCGTGGAGGAGGGCAGCTTGCTGTCCTCCGACCAGCAAGCCGTCTCGGAGACACCGCCAACGCACACGCGCCACGGCAGCCGAGAGCCGGCTGCCGTGGCGCGACGAGGGGGCTCACGGGGGAGAAGCGCGAGCTTCTCCCCCGTGCCCGTTAGCCGTGGATCGACGCGACGATCGGGACGATCAGGATCGCGACGAGGTTGGCGATCTTGATCATGGGGTTGATCGCCGGGCCGGCCGTGTCCTTGTACGGGTCGCCGACGGTGTCGCCGGTGATCGACGCGGCGTGGGCCTCGGAGCCCTTGCCGCCGAAGAGCCCGTCCTCGATCGACTTCTTCGCGTTGTCCCAGGCGCCGCCGCCCGAGGTCATCGCGATCGCGAGGAAGATGCCCGTGACGATCGTGCCGACGAGCAGGCCGCCGAGCATGCGCTCGTTGATGATGCCGACGATGATCGGGATCGCGACCGGGATCAGGGCCGGGACCATCATGTACTTGATCGCGGCCTTGGTGACGATGTCGACGGCGCGGCTGTAGTCCGGCCGGTCGGTGCCCTCCATGATCCCGGGCTTCTCCCGGAACTGCCGGCGGACCTCCTCCACGACCATGCCGCCGACGGTGCCGACCGCCTGCATCGCGAACGACGCGAACAGGAAGGGCATCAGGCCGCCGATCAGCAGGCCGGTGATCACCCACGGGTCGGAGAGCTGGAAGCTGACGCTCAGCCCCTCGTCGCCGAGCTTGCGCACGTACTCGTCGAAGAGCACGAGCGCCGCGAGCCCGGCCGAGCCGATCGCGTAGCCCTTGGTCACGGCCTTGGTCGTGTTGCCGACCGCGTCGAGCGGATCGGTCACGTTGCGGACGGACTCGGGCATGTCCGCCATCTCGGCGATGCCGCCCGCGTTGTCCGTGACCGGGCCGTAGGCGTCGAGGGCGACGATCAGGCCGGTCATCGAGAGCTGGGCCATCACGGCGACGCCGATGCCGAGCAGGCCGGCCGCGCCGCTGTCCGAGCCGCCCGCCGCGTAGTACGAGGCGAGCACGCCGCCGACGATCACGAGGACGGGCAGGGCCGTCGCCTGCATGCCCATCGCGAGGCCGGAGATGATGTTCGTCGCGTGGCCGGTCTGGGACGCCTTGGCGATGTCCTTGACCGGCTTCCAGCGGGTGCCCGTGTAGAACTCGGTGATCGCCACGAGCAGGAACGTGACGGCGAGGCCGATCAGCGCGGGGCCGTACAGGTTCATGAACGAGAACTGCTCGTCGTCGAACGCGAGCGTGACCGGGATGAACCCGAGCGCCGAGAGGAAGGTCGCGACGACGACCGACCGGTACAGCGCGTTGATGACCGCGTTCTCGCCCTTGCCGACCCTCGCGAAGAACGTGCCGATCACGGAGGCGAGGACGGAGATGCCGCCGATCGACAGCGGGTAGATCCAGAGGTCGGACCCCTCGAACTGGGTGCCGAGCAGCATCACGGCGACCGCGGTCACCGCGTACGTCTCGAACAGGTCGGCGGCCATGCCGGCGCAGTCGCCGACGTTGTCGCCCACGTTGTCCGCGATCACGGCCGGGTTGCGCGGGTCGTCCTCGGGGATGCCGGCCTCGATCTTGCCGACGAGGTCCGCGCCGACGTCGGCCGCCTTCGTGAAGATGCCGCCGCCGAGACGGGCGAAGACCGAGATCAGCGAGCCGCCGAACGCGAGGCCGACGAGGTCGTCGACCGCCGACTCCGCGGAGTTGCCGATGACCTTCGTCAGCAGCAGGTAGTAGCCGGCGACGCCGAGGAGGCCGAGGCCGACGACGAGCAGGCCCGTCACCGAGCCGGCCTTGAACGCGACGTCCAGGGCGGGCTTGAGGCCGCCCCGCGCCGCCTCGGCGACCCGGGCGTTGGAGCGGACGGCGACGTTCATGCCGATGAAGCCGGCAGCGGCGGACAGCACCGCGCCCACCACGAAGCCGAACGCGACCCCCCAGCCGAGCTTGTTGTAGACGCCGAGGAGGATGAACGGCACGACCGCGACGATCGCGATCGTGATGTACTGGCGCTTGAGGTACGCGGACGCGCCCTCCTGCACCGCACGCGAGATCTCCTGCATCCGCTCCGACCCCGCGGGCCGGGCGAGCAGCCACGTCGTCAGGTACAGGCCGTACCCGACGCCGACGCCCGCGCAGATCAGGGCGAAGAGTACGCCGTGGTCCTGGAAGAACATTCCTGTGGGCTCCTGCCTTCCCTTGTCACGAAGTGCCTGCTCGCGGCCCTGCCACGCACGCCGCGATCCCGCTCCCGAAGCCGACCGGGACGGCGGCTCGTTTTATCACAAACTCCGGACGGGACAGCGCCGCCACGGGCGCCCGACGACGCGTCGCCGGGCCGCTGCGGGGCGGCCGGGCAGCACCTGACCGCCGTGCGCCCGGCGTCGGGCCACTGCGCGCACGGGCGCGCGCGCGTGAGCACGGCGGCGCGCCGGTCGGCCGCCCGGGCGCCGCGTGGAGCCCCACGGGACTGCCCGCCTCGCGTGCCATAATCCCCGGCATGCGCACGCGCATCGCGCTCGCGGCAGCGCTCGCCGCCGTCGCCGGACTTGCGATCGCCCTCGCCGTCGTCCTCTCGGGAGGCGACGACGACGGGCCGCCCTCGGCTGCACCGGCGACCGCCGCCGAGGCGACCGGGGCCGTCAAGGCGGCGAACCCCGGCCCCCAGCCGCCCGCGATCGAGCCCGTCGCGTCCGGCGAGGTGCCGCTCGAGCCCGCGGCCGGCACCGACGGAGCCGCCGCGCCGACCGACACCGTCGCGTCGGCTCAGCCGGCCTCCGCGCCGGCCAGCGGCGAGGGCGGGCAGGGCGCGGTCTCCTCCCCGCTCTCCACGGACGCGCGCTTCAACGACTACGACCCGAGCTGCATCGAGACGCTCCAGCACGAGTTCGGCTGCTTCGAGGCCTACCTCGTCGACGTGATCGAGAAGGAGGGCGCGCCCGCCTCCCTCGCCGCCCTGCGCCAGCTCTCGGAGCAGGATCCGTGGGTGCTGAACGAGTGCCACCCGCTCGTCCACTCGATCGGGCGCTACTCCCGCGAGATCTACGGCTCGCTCCAGGCGACGCTGAAGTACGAGGACGGCACCTGCTGGTCGGGCTTCACGCACGGCGCGCTCGAGCGAGAGATGTTCTCCTACACGATGGAGGAGCTGCCGAACGCGCTTCGCTCCATGTGCTCGCAGGATCCGGATCAGCCCTACTCCTTCGACTACTACAACTGCGTGCACGGCCTCGGGCACGGGCTGTCGTGGCGGTTCCAGAACAGCGTCTTCAAGTCGCTGCCGTTCTGCGACGAGCTGGAGGGGAGCTGGGAGCAGCAGTCCTGCTACAGCGGCGTCTTCATGCAGAACATCGTCACCGACGGGGCGATGCACGTCTCGCAGGACCTGAAGGCGGACGAGCCGATGTACCCGTGCACCGCGGTCGACCGGAAGTACAAGACGTCCTGCTACCTGATGCAGACCTCATATGCGCTCCGCCTGGTCGATTACGACTACAAGCGCGGCTTCGAGCTCTGCGACGAGCTTCCCTCGCCGAGCGACTCGGACTTCGTCCCGATCTGCTACCGGAGCATGGGTCGTGACATCAGCGGCAACTTCAACCAGGACACCAACAAGATCATCGAGTACTGCAGCCTCGGCGCCGCCGACCTCCAGGGGATGTGCATCGCGGGCGCGGTCAAGAACGACGTCTTCAACGACCACGGCGTCGAGCGCGCGAACGAGCTCTGCGCCGCCGTCCCCGATCGCCTGCGCGCCGACTGCGAGCAGGCGCGTGACGAGGCGGCCTCGAGCCTCTGACGTGGGCCGCGCACGGCTGCGGCGCGTGCGCGGCAGCCTGCTCGCCCTGCTCGCAGCCGGGCTGATCGCCCCGGCCGCCGCCCCAGCCGCTCCCGCGCCGCTCGTCGTGCCGGCCCGCGCGTCCGGCTCCGCTCGAGAGCCCGCCGTCGTCCCCCGCCGGGCGGCTGGCGGTCACCGCGATCCGCCGGGCCGACCGCCTTCCTGCAGTTCGGCGCTGCGAGAGCCGGTCGCACGCATCGTCCTGCGCGTCTACACGCGGACAGGGCCTCGCTGGCCTGCTCGTTGAGCTCGCTTCAAGATTCGCTGGACGCGGAGCCCAGCGTCCACCAGACCTGCCCAGAGCGCTGGGGACGCGACCGTGCGCAGCCCGCGGCCGCGGCGGGGCCGCTGGCTCTCGGTGGACGTGACGCGCCTCGTCGGGACGGGCGACCCGGTGACGCTCTCGCTGCGCAGCGACGGCCGCCAGCGGACGGTGATCGACAACCACCGGGCTGCCCCGGACGCAGCCCGCGCCTGCTCGTGACGACCGGGCCCGCGCCGGTGGAGCCGCCGGCCCCGCCCCCGCGCCCTCGCCCCAGCACCCTCGCCGCCAGCCCCGCCGCCGGACGCGACGCTCGTCGCGGTCGGCGACATCACCGGACTGCGGGGCGGGCGCCGACGAGCAGGTCGCCGACCTCGTCGGCCGCCTGGTCGAGCGCGCGCCGGACGCGGTCATCGCGACCCTCGGCGACACGGCGTACGAGCGCGGCACGCCGGCCGAGTTCCGCGACTGCTTCGACCCGGCCTGGGGCCGCTTCCGGGCGCTGATCCGCCCGGCCGTCGGGAACGAGTACGCGACCGCGAGCGCCGCCGCTACCACCCGGTACTTCGGCGCCGCCGGTGACCCGCAGCGGGGCTACTACTCCTACGACCTCGGCGCCTGGCACGTCGTCGTCCTCAACTCGAACTGCACGCCGGCCGGGGGCTGCGGCGCCGGCTCACCGCAGGAGCGGTGGCTGCGCGACGACTGCTGGCCACCCGGCCGCCTGCACGCTCGCCTACTGGCACCGCCGCCGTTCAGCTCGGGCCCCTTGCGAGGACGGCCCCACCGTGCTGCCGCTCGTTGCGGGCCTTTCCACGACGCCGGCGCCGAGCTCGTGCTGAGCGGCCACGACCACGACTACGAGCGCTTCGCGCTGCGCCCGGACGGGAGCCGGGACGACGCGCGCGGCATCCGCTTCCTCGTCGTCGGCACCGGCGGCCGCGCCCTCTACCCGTTCGCCGTCCCGCTGCGACCGACGACGCAGGCCCGCGACGACGACACGCACGGCGTCCTCGTGCTGACCCTCGGGGCGACGGGCTACCGCTGGTCGTTCGAGCCCGCTGCCGGCGGCACGTTCACCGACGCCGGCAGCGGCGCCTGTCGCTGAGCGCGCGGGTCAGAGCCGCGCGCCGCGCAGCGCGGTCGAGCAGAGGTGCTCGGCCGGCTGGGCCGGGATGCGAGGGACGACCGTCGCGATCAGGCGGCGGAGCCGCTCGACGTTCGCGTGGAAGACCTCGAGCACGCCCGCCCCGGAGACGGGCTCCGAGCCGTCGACGCCGACGTCGTAGTCCGTGACCATCGCGATCGAGGCGTAGCAGAGCTCGAGCTCCCGGGCCAGGATCCCCTCGGGGTACGCCGTCATCCCGATCACGTCCCAGCCCGCGGCCTGGAACCACTTCGACTCGGCGCGGGTCGAGAAGCGCGGCCCCTGGATCGTCACGATCGTGCCCCCGTCGCGCACGGTGATGCCGAGCTCGCGCGCCGCCTCGACGACGAGGGCGCGCAGGTCCGGGCAGTACGGGTCGGCGGCGGAGACGTGCGTCACCTCGGGCCCGTCGTAGAAGGTGTCGGCCCGCCCCGACGTGCGGTCGACGAACTGGTCGCACACGACGAACTCGCCGAGCTCGAGGTCGGCGCGCAGCGCGCCGCAGGCGTTCGGGCCGAGCAGCCGGCGCACGCCGACCTCGCGCATCGCCCAGACGTTCGCGCGGTAGTTGATCCGATGCGGCGGCAGCTCGTGGCCCGCGCCGTGGCGGGGCATGAACGCCACGGGGACGCCGTCGAGCTCGCCGATCGCGACGGGCGCGGACGGCCGCCCGTACGGCGTCTCGAGCTCGACCTCCTCGACGTCGTCGAGGAGCGAGTAGAAGCCCGAGCCCCCGAAGACGCCGAGCTCAGGCCGCGCCGGCACCGGGCCCCGCCTGCGCGGCCTGCCGCGCCGCCTCCGCGTAGGAGAGCTTCAGGTGGGAGCCCGACGAGCGCAGGTGCTGGGCCAGCTCGGCCGGCCCGGAGCGCTCGATCACCGGAATCAGCGCGTCCATCGTCTCGATCGCGACGCGGACCTGGTCGAGGTCGCGGTCTGGGAGCGCGTCGGCGGTCAGGCCGAGGCGGCGGTAGGCGATCGACTCGAGCGTCATCAGCATCTGGCCGACGATCTCCTCGACGCGCAGGCGCCGCAGGTCCTCGGTCAGCTCGCGGGCGAGCCGCTCGCGCTGCGGGTCACGCACCGGCGACACCCGCGCCGACGTCACGCGTGCGCGCGACCTGCTCCGCGTAGATCTCGCGCAGCGTCGCGCCCTCCTCGAGGCGGGCGATCTGCCGCTCCGCCGCGTTCGCGCCGGGCACGGCGAGGTACGGGGCGACGCCCAGCTCGCGCGCGACGGGCATCACCCACTCGATCAGCTCCTCGACCGCCGCGCGCGCCGGACGGACGCGGCCCTCCTCGAACCGGTCGAGGTCGAGCAGCTCGCCCGAGAGGCCGTGCCGGATCGCGCGCCAGAAGTTCTCCTCGAGCAGCCGCTGCCGGTGCACCAGCAGCGGCTCCCCCTCGTCGATCGCCCGGGCGACGCGCGCCGCGAGGGCGTAGCAGAGGGCGGCGGCGAGCGGGCCTCGGACAGCTCCGGCTGGCCATCGCAGATGCGGATCTCGACGGTCCGGGTACTGCAGGTGCAGGCGGACGCTCCACCAGAGCTGGGTGTGCTCCGTGACCGAGCCGGTCTGGTAGAGCAGCCCGACGAAGCGCTCGTAGTCGGCCCAGTCGGCGAAGGTGTCCGGGATGCCGCAGCGCGGGAACATCTTCGTGAAGACCTGCGAGCGGGTCGAGTGGAGGTACGTGTAGACGTCCTCCACGAACGGCGACGAGGCGGAGAGCGCGAGCAGGTCCGGGAGCCAGGTGCGGACGACGTTGGCCACCTGGACGGCGCGATCGGCGCCGCGGATGCCGACGTGGACGTGCAGGCCGAAGGTGTTGTTGCGCCAGACGACGTAGCGCAGGATCTCGTCGTTGCGCCGGTAGTGCGGCGTGTCGATGATCCGCTGCTCCTTCCAGGGCGCCCACGGGTGCGCGCCGGTCGCGCCGAGCCCGAGCCCCAGCCCGTCGCACAGCTCGATCAGCTGGCCGCGGCGCTCGCCGAGCTTGCGCGCCGCCTCCTCGAACGTGGCGCACTTGCCCGTCTTGACCTCGACCTCGGAGGCGATCAGCTCGCCGGCCATGTTGTCGCCCACCTCGGAGCCCTGGGCCGCCGCCTGGACGTCCTCGAAGCGGTTGACCATGTCGAGCGTCTCCGGATCGAGCAGGGCGAACTCCTCCTCGATCGCGAGCGTCAGGTCGTCCCCGTCCTCGAACTGCTCGCGGGCGAGCCGCAGCTGCTCCTCGGGAGTGAGGGTCTGCGCATCGCCCATGCCGCGCGGACGGTACCAGAGCACCGCCGGCGGACCGCCCGGCTGGCGTCAGTGCCAGCCGGCGAGGATCGCGTCCGCGACGTGCTCCCAGCTCCAGCGGTCGACCGCGGCGCGCCGGGCCGCCTGGCGGAGCTCGGCGTGGCGCGCCGGCGGGAGCGCGAGGATCGCGCGGAGCTTCCCGGTCAGATCGTCCACGTCGCCGTTCGCGAAGCTCGCCAGGTGCCGCAGGTCGGGCGGGTACTCGGCCTCGAGCCCCTCGGCGACCTCGGCCAGCCCCGTGTGGCGGGCGACGAGGGGTGGCGCGCCGCAGGCGGCCGCCTCGGCCGCGACCATGCCGAACGCCTCCGGGAACGTCGACGGCGCGACCGAGACGTCCGCGAGCGCGAACAGGTGGGCCAGGTGGCGGTGCTCCATCGGCCCGGTGAAGAGGATCGGCAGGTCGCGAGCCTCGGCCTCGAGCTCCTCCCGGACGTCGCCCCAGCCGACCATGACCGTGCGCACGCCGAGCCGGCGGACCGCCTCGACGAGCAGGTGCGCGCCCTTCTCGCGGCTGACCCGGCCGACGAAGACGATCGTCGGGCCGCCGCCCGAGAGGAACGCCTCGAGCCGCGCGGCGTTGCCGTCGTCCGGCAGCCGCTGGTTGTGCCCGTCGACGCCGCCCCGGCCGGGGTTCGGCGGGTCGAGCGCCGCCTCCGCGAGCAGGCCGGCGAGCGCCTCCTCGCGCGGGCGCGGGCGGAAGTCGTCGACGTCGACGCCGGGCGGCACGGTCTTCACGCGCGACTCGTAGTCGCCCGGCCCGAGGATCTCGACGAGCGAGCGGCGGATGTGCTCGGTGCCGGCGTAGACCTCCTGCGCGCGGTCGAGCGTCTCGCGCGCCCAGCGCGTCAGGGCCTCGTCGCCGCGGATCGTGAACTCGAGCTCCGAGCCGTGCACCTTGACGGCGAACGGGGCGCCCGAGGCGACGCCCACGGGCGCCCCGAGCAGCACGTGGTTCGTGAAGACGAGGTCGGCGGGCAGCTCGGCGCGGATCGCGGCCGCGTTCGCCTCCACGACCGCGTCGACGGTCGACCGCGGCAGGTCCTGGATCCGCCGCGCCTCGACGTCCTCGTACCAGTCGACGACGAACACGGGCAGGGTCGGGCCGATCGCCGGGCGCACGACGCGCGCGCCGCCGAGGTCGTAGCGCTCGGGGTGCGGGTCCTGGCAGAGCACGACGACCTCGTGCCCGAGCTTCGACCAGGCGCGCGCGAGCGAGCGCGAGTAGACGTTCGAGCCGGTTCCGGCGAGCAGGTAGCCGTGCCACAGGACGATCCGCACGCACGTATCCTGCCCGAGCGCCCGGACCGTGCGGCAGGCGAGCGGCGCGAGCGGAGCCAGGAACCGCCCCGACCGGGGAGAACAGGGGAGCTGTGGAGGACGAGCGGATCCTCGTCAAGCGCGCCCAGAAGGGCGACCAGCGCGCGTTCGCGGAGCTCGTCGGGCGCCATCAGCAGCGGCTGTTCACGCTCGCCGTCCGCGAGCTCGGGAGCCAGGCCGACGCGGAGGACGCGGTCCAGGAGGCGCTCGTGCGCGCGTGGCGCTCGCTGCCGCGCTTCCGCGCCGACTCGAGCTTCGCCACCTGGGTCTACCGGATCCAGCTGAACGCGATCCACGACCAGCGCGCCCGCAGCCAGCGCGGCGGCGGGACGCCGCTCGACGACGTCGTCGAGCCGAGCGACCCGCGCGACGGCCTGGTCGAGCGCGAGCTCTCCGGCGCGCTGCAGGCGGCGCTCGCCGGCCTGGACGAGGTCTACCGCACCCCGTCGTCCTCTACGACGTGCTCGGCCGCTCGTACGCCGAGATCGCCGAGACGCTCGGCGTGCCGGAAGGTACGGTGAAGTCGCGGATCTTCCGCGGCCGGACGGAGCTCGCCCGGCTGCTCGGAACAACGGGCGGAGCCCCGGAGTCGAACCAGTGATGGCCCAGGCGCATCCCAACGACATCGAGCTGCTCGAGTACGCCGAGGGCGACCTCGACGGGCCGGCCGCGGAGACGGTCCGGCTGCACGTCGAGACGTGCGCCGCGTGCGCGAGCGCGGTCGAGGCTCGGCGCGGCCCGCGGCGTCCTCCGCGCGTCCCCCTGCTCGAGCTGCGGCCCGAGCGGCTCGACGCGATGCTCGCCTCGCTGCCGGCACAGGAGCGGCTCGCGCGCGAGCGCCGGTTCGGCCTGCGCCGGGCCCTCACCGTCCTCGCGCCCGTCGCGGCCGTCGTCGCGATCGCGGTCGTCGTCTCGCAGGTGGACATCGGCTCCGAGACGCGCGACGCCGCCGCGCCCGCGCCCGCCGAGCCGGCACCCGCCGAGCCGGCGCCTGCCGAGCCCGCACCCGCCGAGCCCGCGCCGGACGACGGCGCGTTCAAGGCCGAGGCCGCACCCGCCACGGCCGCGCCGGCGCCAGCGCCCGCCCGGGTCGAGGAGCCGGCCGCCGACGCCGCGACGCTCGAGGCGCCCGCCGCGCCCGATGCCGCCGCCGGCTCCGCGCCCGCGCCGGAGGCGGCCGAGGCGCCGCCGTTGGCGGCTCCGGTGGAGGCCGCCCCTGCCGAGCCCGCGCCCGCCGAGCCCGCACCCGCCGAGCCCCGGCGCCCGCGCCGGCCGAGCCGCGCCCGCAGCGCCCGCGCCGGCCGAGCCCGCGCCCGCCCCGACGCAGGCGCCCGGCCCGGCTCCTGGCGAGACGGGCACCGTGAGCGACGAGATCCGCGCGGTCGCCGGGCCTCCAGCGCAGGTCGTCGAGGTGCTCGCGCGCGCGAGCATCGAGGCCGAGATCGCCGACGACGGCGTCGTCGAGGTGCGCGGGGCGACCGCCGCCGAGGTCGACCGGGCGCTGCGCCTCCGCGCCGCCGGCGACGTGCGCTTCCGGCTCCTGCCCTAGCGGACGCCCGGGCGCCGCGGCGAGGCGCAGGACCACCCCCACGGGGGATGCCGGCGCCTCCGACGGGTGATGGCGCGCCCCGACCACGCGTGCGCCGAACGACCCGGAGGGTGCAAACGCGGATCGCGCTTCCGGGGCTGTCAGGCGGGCCGGACGGCGATACCTTGGCGTTGTCGATGAGCACCGCAGCCGCCCCGAAGCACGAGTCCAACCGCGACGGGGAGCAGCTGCAGCTCCAGCACATTCGCCCCGAGCGGTCGGTCTCCTCCCCGGAGCCGGAGCCGACGCCTCGCCGCCTGAGGACGCTCGCCCTGCTCGGCGAGGACGGCCACGCCGGCGCCCTCGCCGACCTCGTGCGGACGGGGGACGCCGACCTCGAGGTGCTCGTGGGCAGCTCCGAGCTGCTCGAGTCGGGGCACGTCCGCCCGCTGGACGTCGACGCGATCCTGCTCGACCCGGCCCTCCTCGCCGACGACGACACGGCCCTTCGCGGCGGCTTCGCCCAGCCGCTCGAGCCCGCCTGCTCGCGCAGGGGCTCCGACAGGTCGCCGACCGGCAGCGCCTCAAGCGGGCGCTCGAGCGGCGCACCCGCGAGCTGCGCCAGAGCGAGGAGCAGCTCCGCTCGATCGTCCGCAACACGGCCGACGGCATCCTCGTGACCGACGGCGAGGGGGTCGTCCGGTTCGCGAATCCGGCCGCCGAGCGGCTGCTCGGCCGGGAGCTGCACGAGCTCGTGGGGCGACGGGCGCCGTTCGCCGTCGCCCCCTGCGACGCGCAGGAGGTCGAGATCCCGGTCCCGGACGGGACGCGACTGATCGTCGAGGCGCGCGTGACCGAGACCACCTGGGAGGGCACCGGCGCCCTCCTGGCGACGCTGCACGACCTGACCGACCGGCGGCGGCTCGAGAACGAGCTGCGCCAGTCGCAGAAGATGGAGGCGATCGGTCAGCTCGCGGGCGGCGTCGCGCACGACTTCAACAACCTGCTGACCGCGATCTCCGGCTACACGGAGCTGCTCCTGCTCAAGCTGCGCGACGGCGACCCCGGGCGGCGCGACGCCGAGGAGGTGCGCCGCGCCGCACAGCGCGCCGCGACGCTGACGCAGCAGCTGCTCGCCTTCAGCCGCCGGCAGATGCTGCGTCCGCGGCCGCTCGACCTGAACGCGGTGATCGACGGCATGGACGCGATGCTGCGCCGCCTGATCGGCGAGCACATCGAGCTCGTCAGCGTCCCCGCCCAGGACCTCGGCCAGGTGAGCGCCGACCCCGGCCAGCTCGAGCAGGTGATGCTGAACCTCGCGGTCAACGCGCGCGACGCGATGCCCGACGGCGGGAAGCTCGTGCTCGAGACGGCCAAGGTGACGCTGGACAAGAGCCAGGCGCGCCGCCACGGCGTCGAGCCCGGCGAGTACGTCGTCCTGGCCGTCAGCGACACCGGCTGCGGCATGGACGACGAGACGCGCGCGCGCATCTTCGAGCCGTTCTTCACCACCAAGGAGCAGGGCAAGGGCACGGGCCTCGGGCTCGCCACCGTCTACGGCATCGTCACGCAGAGCGGCGGCGCCGTGGGGGTCGAGAGCGCCCCGGGCGCGGGCAGCCGCTTCACCGTCCTCCTGCCTCGCCTCGCCGTCGAGCTCCCCGCGCCGGCCCCGGAGCCGACGGGGACGACCGAGGCGCTGCGCGGCACCGAGACGGTGCTCCTCGTCGAGGACGAGGACATCGTGCGCCGGCTCGCGCACCGCGTCCTCTCCGAGCACGGCTACACGGTGCTCGAGGCCTCCTACGGCGACGAGGCGATCCAGATCGCCGCGCGCCACGCGGGTCGGATCCACCTGCTCGTGACCGACGTCGTGATGCCACAGATGAGCGGCCGGGAGCTCGCGGCCGCGGTCGTCCGCCTCCGCCCCGACACGCGCGTCCTCTACATGTCGGGCTACACGGACAGCGTCTTCGGCTCGGCCGGCATCCTCGACGACCGGACGTGGTTCCTCGCCAAGCCGTTCACACCGCTCGCCCTCGCCCGCAAGGCGCGCGAGGTCCTCGACGCCGGGTCGGATGCGCCCGCCGCCTTCCCCGAACCGGGGATGGGGGGCGCGCAGGAGCGGGGCTTGTCCGGGGCCCTCGAGCCTTGCAGGATTCCCGCTGTCGGATCCCTGGACACCACGCGAACGTGACCTTCCCCATCCCCTCCCGTCACCCCGCGACCACCGCGGCGAGGCGCCCGGCCTCGCCCGGGGGGACCGATCCTGGTCGCGAGCCGCGGCGCATCTCCCTCTGGGCCTCCCCTCCCAGGCGCGCCTCGCTCGCGACCACGGCAGCCGGCACCTGACCGGCGACCCGCCCGCGCCGACCGACTCCCCTCCCTCCTCGACGCGCGGCGAGCACGACGAGAGGCCCCGAACGGGGCCTCTCGCATTTTCCGGGGCCGCCCGCGGCGGCGGAGCGCCGCGCTACGTCAGGTAGAAGTAGAGCGCGTAGAGGAGCTCGGCGGCCGGGTTCGTCGTGTGGACGGTCACGTCCGGCGGCACGCTGAGGAGCGCCTCGGAGTAGTTGAAGAGGATCTTCACGCCGCTCGCGACGAGCGCGTCGGCGACCTGCTGCGCGTGCTCGGCGGGGACGGCGATCACGCCGACGATGATGTTCTTCTCGCGGATCACGTCGGCGAGCGCCGCCGGATCGCTCACGACGGTGCGGCCGATCGGCCGGCCGATCTTCCCCGGGTCGCTGTCGAAGACGGCCGCGATCGAGAAGCCGTGGTCGGCGAACACCGACGAGCTCGCGATCGCCTGGCCGAGTCGGCCGGCGCCGAAGAGCGCGATGTTGTGCTGCCCCTGCGTTCGCAGGATCTTCCGGATCTCGGCGAGCAGCAGGTCGATGTTGTAGCCGACCCCGCGCTTGCCGAACTTGCCGAAGCCCGAGAGGTCGCGGCGGATCTGCGTCGCGTTGACGTTCGTGTACTCGCTGATCTCCTGCGAGGAGATGCGCTCCTTGCCCATCTTCCGCGCCTGGGTCAGCACCTGGAGGTACCGGCTCAGACGTGCGGCGACGCCGACCGTCAGGCGCTCGCCCGGCCGGAGCTCCGATCCCACGCTCGTCGCGTCCTGCTGCATGCTGGCGCAGAGGATAACCAGGCGCGCGCCCGCCGAACCGGGGGATCCGTCGCGGCGCCCGGAAGGTCAGCCGGGCGGGGCGGCCAGGCGGGCCCGCAGGACGTCCGGGTGGACGAAGTACGTGAACAGCTCGACGCCGTCGAGCTCGACGACCGGAATGCGCTCCCGGTAGCGGGCCTCGAGCCCCCCGTCGCCGTCGATCATGACCTCGACGAGCTCGAACGGCTGCTCTGCCCGCACCCGCTCGAGCACGGCCAGCGCCGACGCGCACAGGTGGCAGCCGTCCGCGCCGTAGACGACGACGCGCCTCACGGGAAGAGCCCCCGGGTCGTCGTCGCCTCGACCACGCGGCCGACGGCGAGGGCGTGCGCGGCGATCCGCATTCCCACGTCGAGCCGGCCGGCGGCCTCCCACGTCTCGTCGAACGCGCGGGTGACGACCTGATCGAGCCGCCGGTCGACCTCCGTGGGCTTCCAGAAGTCCTCCTGGAGCGCCTGGACCCACTCGAAGTAGTCGACGACCGAGCTGCCGGCGTTCGCGAGGATGTCCGGCAGGACGAGCGTGCCCCGCTCGTCGAGCAGGTGCGCGGCGGCCGCCTGGAAGGGCGCGTTCGCGCCCTCGCACACGACCGGGGCGCGGATCCCGGCGGCGAGCGCCGCGTCGATCCCCTGCGGCACCGCGCACGGGACGAGGACGTCGCAGTCGAGTGCGAGCAGCTCGTCCCGCGGCAGCTCGCGCGCGCCCGGGAGCCCGCGCAGCGAGCCGGTCTCCCGCTTGTGCGCGACCGCGGCGTCGACGTCCAGCCCGTCCGGCGCGACGACGGCCGTCCCGGAGTCGGACAGGGCGATCACGCTCGCGCCGCCGCGCGCGAGGTTGACCGCGAGGCTGCGACCCACCGAGCCGAAGCCCTGGATCGCCACCCGCGAGCCCTCGAGCGTCCGCCCCGTCCGCGTCAGCGCCTCCCGGACGCAGTAGCCGCAGCTGCGGGCGGCGCCGTCGAACCGCCCCGCCGACCCGCCCAGGTGGAGCGGCTTGCCGGTGACGACGCCGAGCACCGAGTAGCCCTTGTTCATCGAGAACGTGTCGAAGATCCACGCCATCACCTGGGCGTCGGTGCCCAGGTCGGGCGCCACGACGTCGAGCTCGGGGCCGATCAGCGTGACGATCTCCGAGGTGTAGCGCCGCGTCAGCCGCTCTCGCTCGCCCGCCGAGAGCTCGTACGGCGCGCAGACGATCCCGCCCTGGGCGCCGCCGAAGGGCAGGCCCATCAGGGCGCATTTCCACGTCATCGACATCGCGAGCGCCTGCAGCTCGGGAACCGAGACGCCCGGGTGGTAGAGCAGGCCGCCCTTGGACGGCCCGCGCGCGATGTTGTGCGTGACCCGGTAGCCCTGGAAGACCCGGATCGTCCCGCCGTCGAGGCGGGTCGGCACCGACACCTCGACCGTGCGCTTGCACGTCCCCAGCACCGAGACGAGGTCGTCGGCCAGGCCGAGCACCCGGGCGGCACGCGCGAGCGTGTCTCGGGCCTGTGCGAGCGGCCCCGGCTGGCCCGGCGTCGCGCCGCTCATCGCCCGCGCCGATCCCGCCCGACGGCCACGGGCCCACTCTAGCGCCGTCGGGTCGCGGCGCCGGCCCCCGGGGCGGGCGACCGGTGCACGCGCGGCGGCGCCGCTACGCCGGCGGCTGGTCGTCCGCGCTGGCCGGCGCGCCCGTGCCGACGCGGAAGGAGGGGCCGTCGACGAGCGTCGACGCGCCGTCGCCGCCGTCGACCGGGTGCACCCGGAAGCGGATCCGGTACTCGCCGCGCCCGAGGAGCGAGCCGTCCGGCGCCCGGCCGGTCAGGCCGATCGCGTAGCGCCCCGGCAGCACGTCGCGCAGCCGGGCGACGACGCCGAGCGACACGCCCTTCGCCGTCCACAGCTCGACGTCGACCAGGCCGACCGGCTGGACGGCGAGGCCGTCGTCGCCGCGCCCGACCCAGCCGGCGCGGAAGCGGAGGATCGCGGTGGCGCCGACCGCGGCGAGGTCGTCGCCGACCAGCTCGGCCCGGTCGATCAGCGGCGGCTGCTCGCCCTCGACGAGCGAGGTCGCCCAGGGCACCCGCGCAGCCGGGCCGCCGACCGGGGTCGCGACGACGACGCCCGAGTGCCAGCCGTCGCCCAGCCGCGCGGCGTCCCCGAGCACCGCCACCAGGCGCACGTCCCGCGTCTCGCCGGGGGCCAGCTCGACCGAGGTCGGCGAGACGCCGAAGCCGATCGCGAGCTCGCCGCCGTCCGGCACGACGCCGAAGGCGACGGTGAGCGCGCGCGACGAGACGTTGCGCAGCCGCAGCGAGGCCTCCCCGCTCCAGCTGCCGGCCGTGACGCGGCCGAGCGAGAGGGTCGGCGGGTCGACGAGCACCTCGGCGGCCGCCGCCGCGGCCGGGTCGACGAGGCCCGCCCCGGCGACGGAGGCCGGCTCGACGCCGAGCTGCGTGACGAGCGGCGCGGCGGAGCCGACGAGCGCCGAGCGGAGCCCGCTGGCGTCGAGATCGGGGCGCGCCTGCGCGAGCAGCGCGGCCGCTCCCGCGGCGACGGCAGCCGCCGCGCTCGACCCCGTGACGGTGGCGTAGCGGGCCGAGCCGTCGTCGGCCGGACCCGCGTCCGCGGTCGCGAGGCCGACGCCCGGCGCGACGATGTCGGGCCGGAGCAGGCCGCCGAAGCCGAGCCCGCCCGACGAGAACGGGGCGACCCGACCGACCGACGCGTTCGAGACGTCCGCGGCGGGCGCGAGCGTCAGCGACACCACCCGTCCGGCCGCGGCCGCCTGGGCCGCCGTGCGCCCGGCGATCGCCGGCACGGAGACGACGGGGATGCCGACCCGCTCCTCCAGGTCGAGCGCACCGGCGGGCAGGAGCGTCCCGTAGACGAGCACCGCCGTGGCGCCGGCGGTGGCCGCGTTGCGCGCGGCGACCTGGATCGGCGTGCCGTCGGCCGGCAGCAGGACAGCCCGGCCGGAGACCCGGCTCTCGCCGGTCGGGCCGAAGAACTCCGAGAGGTTGGCGCCGCCGACGATCGCGTCCGCCGGCCGGGCGGGGTCGAGCAGGCTCGGCCCCGCGAGGGAGGTCGCCTGCAGCGTCGCCGCGGCGGCTGGGGGAAGCGGGCCGAGCAGCGGCAGCGTCGCGTCGAGCAGCGGCGTGCCGTCGACGTCCAGGCGGGCCGCTGCCTGGCCGACCGACGCGCGCAGGTCGACGGAGCCGACGGCGAGCGCGGCGGGCGCGCTCGCGGGGGCGCCGACGGTCCCGAAGCCGGCCGCGCCCGGGCCGTCGTTCCCGGTCGCCGCGACGATCAGCGTCCCGAGCCGCAGCGCGCCGTCGACGGCGAGCGACTCGGGGCTGTCGGCGAACGCGGCGTACGGCTCGACGAGCGCGGCGACCGCGATCCGGACGGCGTCGTCGACCGCGCCGTCCCCGTCCGGGTCGACGGCGCGCTCGATGCCCGCGAGCAGCTGGTCGCCGCGGCCGATCACCTGCGGCTCGCCGTCGGCCGCCGGCTGCCAGCCGAGCACGCGGATCGGCAGGAGCCGGGCCCCGGGGACGACGCCGGCGAGCTGCTGCGGGCCGCCGGCGCCGACGAGCAGGCCGGCCATGCGCGTTCCGTGCGTCTCGAGCTGGTCCGGGTCGCCGGGCCTCGCCTCGGCGCTGGCGTCGCGATCGCCGTCGACGACGTCGAAGCCCCGGAGGACGCGGCCGCCGAGCAGCGGGTGCGCGAGGTCGACCCCCGTGTCGAGCAGCGCGATCGTGACGCCGCTGCCGTCCGCGCCCGGAAGCGCGATCTCGGCCCGCCGCCCCTGACCCGCGCCGAACGCGGCGGCGCCGAGCGCCGTGGCGGAGATGCTCGCCGGGTAGACCGTGCGCACGGGATACACGCCGCGCACGGCGGGCGACCGGTCGAGCACGGCGAGGGCGCGGGCGTCCAGGACGGCCGAGAAGCCGTTCAGCGTCCGGGTGAAGACCTCCTCGCGCTCGACGACGATCCCCTGCTCCCGCAACGCGGCGAGCAGGCGGCGCTGCGCGACCTCGACGCCGGTCGTCCACGCCCGCTGGCGGGCGACCGGGACGGGGCCGTCGGCCTGCTCGAGCCGGTCGGCGAGGGACGGCTCGCCGAGCACGACGACGTAGCGCGCCGGGCCCTGCGGCACCGCGCGGGCCTCGAACGCGGCGCGCCAGGACTCGGCGGCCGTGCGCGCCTGCGCGCGGGCGTCCGCCGCGTCGGCGGCGAGGCCCGTCCCCGCGAAGGCGAGGGCGAGCGCGGCGCCGATCGGCAGCACGGCGAGCGCCGCCGAGCGGCGCAGTTCACGTCGCCGAGGCATAGGCATCCATCGGAAGATACTCGGGAACGTGTGACGGATGGGTGAATCTCGCCGCAGACGCGATCATGGCCCCGTTATCGGTGCAGAGGGCGAGGGGTGCAGCAACGGCCCCCAGACGGGTGAGCTCGGCGCGAAGGCCCGAGTTGGCCGCGACGCCGCCCACGACCGCGATGGTATCGGCGCCGGTGGACGCCGCCGCGGCCTCGAGCCGCTCGACGAGCGCCCGGACGATCGCGCGCTGGTACGAGGCCGCGAGGTCGGCCCGCCGCGCCGCCAGCGTCGCCTCGTCGAGGTCCCTCACGGCGTAGAGCAGGGACGTCTTGAGCCCGGAGAACGAGAAGTCGAGTCCCGGCACGCGCGCCACCGGGAAGGCGTGCGCCGCCGGGTCGCCCTCGCGCGCGAGCGCGTCCAGCGCCGGCCCGCCGGGGTAGCCGAGGCCGAGCAGCCGGGCGCCCTTGTCGAACGCCTCGCCCGCGGCGTCGTCGAGCGTGCCGCCGACCACCTCGTAGCGCGCGTGGTCGCGCACGTCGAGCAGCAGCGTGTGGCCGCCGCTCGCGAGCAGGCACAGGAACGGCGGCTCGACGGGCTCGTCCCCGAGGAAGAGCGAGGCGACGTGGCCGTGCAGGTGGTCGACGCCCGCGAGCGGCAGCCCGCGCGACCAGGCGATCGCCTTCGCCGCCGAGAGCCCGACCAGGAGGGCCCCGATCAGGCCGGGCCCGCGCGTCACGCCGACGAGGCCGACGTCGCCGAGCGTCGCGCCCGCCCCGGCGAGCGCCTCCCGCACGACGGGGCCGACGAGCTCCAGGTGGCGGCGCGACGCGATCTCGGGGACGACGCCCCCGTAGTGCGCGTGCAGGTCGGCCTGCGAGGAGACGACGTTCGCGAGCACGCGGCCCTCGCGGGTGATCAGCGCGGCCGCGGTCTCGTCGCACGACGTCTCCAGCCCCAGGACGAGGTCGGTCATCCGTCGCGCTCCTGGTCGAACAGCGTCGGGGCCGGGCCATCCGCGTCGCGCCACATGACGATCGCGTCCTCGCGGTTGTCGGTGTAGTAGCCGCGCCGCAGGCCCCGGGCGACGAAGCCCAGCCCCTCGTAGAGGCGGATCGCACTCGCGTTCGAGACGCGCACCTCGAGCGTGTAGCCGCGCAGCTGGTCGTTGGCGGTCAGGCGGAACAGCTCGCGCAGCATCCCGCGCGCGAGGCCGCGGCCGCGCTGCGCCGGGTCGACGGCGATGTTCATCACGTGCCAGGCGTCGACGTAGCGCGAGACGATCATGTAGCCGAGCAGCGCGCCCGAGCCCGCGTCCACGGTCCCCAGGCAGATCGACGTGCGCTTCGCGAGCTCGCCGGCGAACATCGAGCGCGACCAGGGCGTCGCGTACGAGCGACGCTCGATCGGCTCGATCTCGTCGAGGTCGTCGAGCGTGAGCGGCCGGAGGGAGACATCGCTCATGCGCGGGGGAACGCCTTCCGCGTCCGCTCGGCGTCCGGGGCGCGCAGGTAGAGCGGCTCGGCCGCCTCGGCCGGGCCGAAGCCGTCGGCGAGCCCCGCGAGCAGGGCGGCGCGCGGGCGGTGGCGCGGGTCGTCGTCTGACGGGATCGTCGCGCCGCGAGCCTCGAGCTCGGCCCGGTAGCGCAGCGCGCCGTCGCCGACGAGCAGCACCCCCGGCTCGACGGGCAGCCCCGCGGCCGGCATGCACACGGGCCCGCCAGGCCCCGGCGCGAACAGCTCACCCCGCCGGGCGTCGATCACCGGGACGGCGCCGGGCGCGCCGGCGGCGAGGACGTCGAGGGTCGAGACCGCGGCGACGGGCAGGTCGAGCGCGAGCGCGAGCGCCCGGCCGGTCGCGAGGGCGAGCCGGATGCTCGTGTAGCGGCCGGGGCCGACTCCGAGGGCGAGCGCGGCCAGGTCGCCGGGCGCCGCGCCCGCCGCCGCGAGCAGGCGGTCGACCTGCTCGAGCAGCGCGATCGGCCGGGCCTCCCCCTCCCCGAGCACCGCGCGGTCGTCGAGCCGCGCGAGCGCGACGGTCGCGACGTCGGTCGCCGCGTCGAACGCGAGCAGCAGGGCTCACCCGGCCGCCTCCACGCCGGCGGCCGCGAGCGCGCGCACGACGGCCCGCTCGAGCGCCGCGTCGCCGTCGATCCGGACGAGCCGACGCTCCGGCGCGCGGTGCTCGAGCTCGACGCGCACGCGGGCGGGCGGAAGCACGCCGGCCCCGCCTCCGGCCACTCGACGAGCGCGACCGCATCCTCGAAGTACCCCTCGAGGTCGCCCCACTCGGCGTCGAGACCGCATCGAGCCGGTAGAGGTCGAGGTGCGAGACGTCCACGCGGCCCCGGTAGCGGTGCCCGATCGTGAAGGTCGGGCTCGTCACCCGGCCGGTGACGCCGAGCGCGCGGCACGCGCCCCGGACGAGCGTCGTCTTGCCGGAGCCGAGCTCCCCGGACAGCTCGACGAGGTCGCCCGGCACGAGCGCCGCGGCGAGCGCGGCCCCCACCCCGGCCGTCTCCTCGGGCGAGCGCGTCTCGATCTCGAGCATCCGGGTCGGGCGGGGTGAGGCTAGAAGAGGCCGAGCTGCTCGGCGGCCTGCGCCGGAACGGGCGGGGCCGGCGAGGTCGCCGGCGCCGGGAACGGGATCACGCGGGCGGGCGGCTCCTCGCCGCGCGCGCGGGCGAGCAGCTCGGGACGAGGGCGATGTCGGCGGCGAGGGTCTCCCGCATGGACGGCGTGTACTGCGCCGCCGCGGGGTCGTAGAGGGGCAGCAGGACGGCGGCGTGGTCGCCGATCCGGGTCTCCTGCGGCCGCCCCCGGAGCGCGGCGACCGTCTCGGGCCGCCCCGAGAGGACGCGGGTCGCGACGCTGCCGAGCGCGAGGACGAGGAGCGGGCGCACGAGCGCGACCTGCCGGAACAGCCACCCCTCGCAGGCCGCGACCTCGGCGTCCTGGAGGTCGCGGTTCCCGGGCGGCCGACACTGCACCACCGTCGCGAGGTAGACCCCGCCCCGGGCCAGGCCGACCGAGCCGAGCAGCCCGTCGAGCAGCGCCCCGCCCGGGCCGGCGAAGGGCACGCCGAGGCGATCCTCGTGGAAGCCGGGCGCCTCGCCGACGACCATCACCTCCGCGTCGGGGGGCCCCGCGCCGAAGACGACCGACGTGCGGGCGTCGGCGAGCGAGCAGCGCACGCACGCCGCGGCGTCGCGACCGAGGGCGGTCAGGGATTCTCGACGTGCGTCCGGCCCGTCAGTGGCAGCCACAGCCACCGCCGCAGCACCCGCCACCGCCGCCCGTGGGGCCGCCGAAGCTGGGCTGCGCGACGGTGCCGTGCGCTGCGAACACCGACAGCTGCCGCTGGGTCTTCGCCGAGCCGCACTCCGGGCACGCGGGGTTGTCCCCGTCTAGCCGGACGAGCTCCTCGAAGTGCCGCTCGCACGTCATGCACACGTACTCGTAGATCGGCATGCGCGCCCGGGGGGGGGCCGGCCCCCCCCGCCCGCCGCGCCGCCCCGCGCGCCCCCGGGCCCCCCCCCCCCCCCCCCGCCCACGCCGGTCAGACGCGGCCGATCACGAACCCCTCGTCCACGTCGTCGCAGAGCACCTGCCCGGGGCGCTCGTGCGCGTACGAGTAGAGCGGCCGACCGTTGTGGGTCAGCTGCCGCTTGCCGTCGGGGCGGGTCGTCACCCCGAACGTGCCCTTGATCCCGGCCACCTTCGCCTTGACCTTCCTCCCCTTCGGGACGAGCAGGGGCGGCCACGCGACCGCGCACGACCCGGTGCACTCGGTGCCGTCGCGGATCTCCTTGCGCCAGTAGTAGAGGGGCTTGCCCGCCTCCTTGCCGCCCTTGACGGCCAGCACCTTCCCGAAGGTGGAGTGCTGGAAGGTCTTCACGAGCACGACCGGCTTCGCCTTGGCCGCCGGGGCTGCGAGCGCGCCGGCCGGCACGAGCAGCGCGGCGACGGCGCAGAGGGCGAGGACGAGGGCGCGGGATCGGGACACGGCAGCCTCCTTCGGACGGGGCCGGGACGCCGGGAGGGCGCTCCGTGGACGTAGTCTGGCGCCCCGCGGCGCGCGTGTCGCCTACGAAATCCTTACGCCGGCGCGGGCTCGGGCAGGCGCGGCAGCGTGACGCCGATGAGCGCGTCCCGCGTCACGAGCGAGGCGAGCTGCTCCTCGCTCCAGCCGTCCGTGCCGTCGGGCCGCCTCGGCAGCACCATGTAGCGCAGGTCGGCCGTCGAGTCGTGCACGCGCAGCTCGACCTCGTCGGGCAGCTCGGTGCCGAACTCCCGCAGCACCGTCCGAGGCTCCCGGACGACGCGGGAGCGGTAGGCGCGCGCCTTGTACCAGTCCGGCGGCAGCCCGAGCAGCAGCCGCGGGTAGCACGAGCAGAGGGTGCACACGATCACGTTGTGGACGTCCTCGGTGTCCTCGACGACGGCGAGGCGGATCGCGCCCGTGTCGAAGCCGAGCTCGGCGCACGCCGCGTTGCCGTCGGCGAGCAGGCGCTCCCGGAAGCCCTCGTCGACCCATGCGCGGGCGACGACCTCGGCGCCGCGCGACGGGTTGCGCGCGTCCATCGCCTCGATCGCGGCGCGCACGTCGTCGGCCGTGAAGAGGCCCTTCTCGATCAGCAGCTCCCGGACGGCGACCTCGAGCGCCTGGTAGTGCGTCAGCGGGCCGTCCTCGTCGGGCGGGTGCGCGTGGTCGTCGTGGTCGTGGTCGTGGTCGTGACCGCTCACCGCTCCTCCCCTGCCGGCTCGAGCCAGTTCTCGTACAGGTCGACGACGACCGTGTCGCGCGGCGAGCCGTCGTAGTCGGGCCAGACGTCGTGCTGGCGCAGGCGAACCTCGTAGAGGGGCAGCTTCGGCAGCCCGTCCCGGTTGAACGCGAGCTCCTCGGGGTTCGCGTACTCGCCGAGGACCCGCGCGACGACGCCGCGCTTGCCGCGGACGAACCACGGCGTGCGCACGTGGCCCGGCGGGTGCGCCGCCCGCACGTGGACCGCGTCGCCGGGGCCGAAGCGCGCCATCAGGCCCCCGCCGCGGCCCGCGCCTCGACCTCGGCCATCCGCCGGCCGAGCTCGTCGGTCGTCAGCACGCCGCGCTCGAGCATGATCTGCGCGATCGCGCCGATCCAGCGCTCGTAGTAGCTCAGCTCGTCGTAGGCGCCGGGGCCGAGCTGCTCGATCGAGCGGCGCAGCTCGTCGACCTTCAGGAGGCCCCTGGCCGAGAGGAGCACGAGCAGCGCGTCGACGCGCTTCTCCCAGAGCGCGTAGTCGTGCTGCGCGTCCTTGGCGATCGGGCCAGCGTCCAGCCCGCCGAGGTCGTGCACCAGGCGTCCGCCGTCGGTCATGCCGGGACGCTACCACCGCGCCGGGCCGGACGCGGCGCCGGGGCTAGTCGAAGTCGAGCAGGTCCTCGAGCAGGTCGAACGCGGCGCGGCGCTTGCGCTTGCGCGGCTTCTCCGGGCGGCCGCGGTCGTCCGGCCGGGCCTGGCGGGCCGGCTCCGGCGGCGGCTGCGCTCGCCGGCGACCCTCGACCTCGGCGAAGAAGTCGTCGTCGGGGTCGGCCTCGTCCTCGAGCCGCAGCTCGAGCGCGATCAGCTTCTCCAGCTCGCCCCGCTCGAGCCAGATGCCGCGGCAGGCGGGGCAGGCGTCGATCAGGACGCCGCTGCGCTGGACCTCGACGAGGCGCCCCTCGCAGATGGGGCACCGGATCGGCTGGCCGTCGGGACGCCGGGGCACGAGGCGACCATAGCGGACGCCCACGGGCCTGCCGCCTCGGCGGGCGTCGGCCTGGCAGTCGCCTATCCTCGATCGCGTGGCCGATCCGGAGCCCGACCCCGTGGAGCCCGGCGCGACGGCGCGCCGCGGCCGTCCGACTCGCCGGCGCCTGGTCGCGCTCGTGCTCGTCGCCGCCCTCGCGGGCGGCGGGGCGGCGGCAGGCGCGCTCCTCACCGGGACGGCGCTCCTCGCCCCGCGGCCGCGCAGCCGGGGCCGGCGCCCGTACCGGCCCCTGCGCCCGTCCGGCCACCCACGCCCATCGCCCCCGCTCCGGCGCCCGCGCCCGCCGCCGCGGAGCCGACGACTGCCACGCAGGAGCACGCGGCCGGCGCCTGGGCCCTGACGGTGACGGTCCGCCACCGCGTGCCGGTGGATGCCGCCGTGCTGCGGGCCGGTTCCGGGGCGCGGCTCGTGGCCCTGACGTTCGACGACGGCCCGGCCGGCGACACGGCGGCGGTCCTCGACGCGCTCGCGCGGGGGCACGCGCACGCGACGTTCTTCGTCGTGGGCCGCCGGATCGCCGGGAACGAGCGGCTGCTGTGGCGCGAGGCGTCCGAGGGCCACGCGGTCGGGAACCACTCCTGGCTCCACCCCGACATGCGGCGGCTCACCGACGCGCAGCGACGCCAGCAGCTCTCCGACACGGACGTCGCGATCCGGCAGGCCACGGGCGAGAGGCCGACGCTGTTCCGGCCGCCGTACGGCGCGACGAGCCCGGACGTCAACGTGCTCGCGCGTCACCTCGGCCTCCTCCCCGTCGCGTGGAGCGTCGACACGCGCGACTGGGCCGGCCTGAAGGCGCGCCAGATCGCCCGGCGGGCGCTCTCCGGCGCCCGGCCGGGGGCGATCATCCTGCTGCACGACGGGGGCGGCGACCGGCGCGCGACGGTGAGAGCGATCCCGCTGATCCTCGCGGGCCTCGCGGAGCGAGGCCTCGTCCCGGTGACGCTCCCCGAGCTCCTCGCAGCCGCGCCGCCCGGCGGCCCGGGCACGCTCGCGCGCGTCCAGGGCCGCCGCTCGTACTGAGCCGCTCCGGAGCCGCTCCGGCCGACCGACGGCGCGCAGCGGGCGCTATGCTGGCCGCAGCCCGGTATCCCGTGGGAACTGGAGCCGAATCATCTTCACCAGCAGCTGCGTCGTCGGGCATGGCCGTGCCGGCCAGGCCATCGCCGCTCGCCTCGCCGAGCGGCTCCCCACCCGGATCGCCGGGCGCGATCTCGCCTGCGCCGACGCCGACCTCGTCGTCCTCTGCGTCCCCGACCGGGCGATCGCCGAGGTGGCGGCCGCGATCGAGCCGGGGCCGTGGCTCTGCCACGTGAGCGGCGCGACGAGGGTCCGCGCGCTCGCGCCGCACGCGCGCCGCTTCGGGCTCCATCCCCTCCAGACCTTCCAGGTCGGGCTCGGCCCGACGCAGCTCGACGGCGCGTGGGGCGCGCTCACGGCCGAGACGACCGAGGCGCGCGAGGCCGGGCTCGCGCTCGCCGCGCTGCTCGGACTGACGGCGTTCGACCTCGCGGACGAGGGCCGGCCGGCCTACCACGCGGGCGCAGTGATGGCCTCCGGCTTCCTCACCACGTTGCACGGCGCCGCCGCGGCGCTCGTCGAGACGGCCGGCGCGCCGCGCGAGGCGCTCGAGCCGCTGATGCGCCGCACCATGGAGAACGGCTTCCTGCCCACGGGCCCGCACGTCCGCGGCGACCGGGAGACGATCGACGCGCACCTCGCCGCGATCCGCGAGCTGGCGCCCGAGCTGGAGCGGCTCTACCTGGCCCTCGGCGAGGCGACGGAGCGCCTCCTGCGCACATGAGGACCGTGCGGACGATCGCCGAGACGCGGGCCGCGCTCGCCTCGGAGCGGGCGCGCGGCCGCTCGGTCGGCCTCGTCCCGACGATGGGCGCGTTCCACGAGGGCCACCTGGCCCTCATGCGCGCGGCCCGCGCCGAGAACGACGTCGTCGTCGTCAGCCTGTTCGTCAACCCGACCCAGTTCGGCGAGGCGGCCGACCTCGCCCGCTACCCGCGCGACGAGGCCAGCGACGCGGCGCTGGCGCGGGCCGAGGGCGTCGGCCTGCTCTTCGCGCCGACGCCCTCGGAGATGTACCCCGCGGGCTTCGGCACGTGGGTCGACGTCGAGGGCCCGACCGACGGGCTCGAGGGCGCACACCGTCCGGGCCACTTCCGCGGCGTGGCCACGGTCTGCACGAAGCTCTTCTCGATCGTCCGCCCCGACCGCGCGTACTTCGGGCTGAAGGACGCGCAGCAGGTCGCCGTGATCGAGCAGGTCGTCGCCGACCTCGACCTCGGCCTCGAGATCCGCCCCGTCGAGACGGTCCGCGATCCCGACGGCCTCGCGCTCAGCTCGCGCAACGTCTTCCTGTCGGCCGAGGAGCGTCGGGTCGCCCTCGCGCTCCCGCGCGCGCTCGCCGCCGGGCGCGACGCCCACGCGGCCGGCGCCGACCCGGAAGAGGCCGCGCTCGCCGTGCTGGCCCGCGAGCCTGGCCTGTCCGTCGACTACGTCCAGGCCGCCCGCCTCGGCCGACGCCTGCACCTGCTCGGCGCGGTGCGCGTCGGCGCCACCCGCCTGATCGACAACCTCGTCCTCGCGGAGCAGCCAGGCCCCGCGACCGCCCCATCGCTCGAGGAGGCCCCGTGAGCACGCACCCCGCATCCACGACGTCGCCCGCGCAGGCGAAGCTCTCGCTGCTCGCCCTGCGCGAGAAGAAGCGGTCGGGCGAGAGGATCGTCATGGTCACCGCCTACGACTTCCCGAGCGGCCGGCTGGCCGACGAGGCGGGCGTCGACACGATCCTCGTCGGCGACTCGGCGGCGATGACCGTGCTCGGCCTCGACTCGACCGTGCCGGCCACGCTCGACGACATGATCGTGCTCGGCCGGGCGACCGTCCGCGGCGCGCGCCGGCCGATCGTCGTCGTCGACATGCCGTTCGGCTCGTACCAGGTGTCCGACGAGGACGCCGTGCGCAACGCCATCCGGCTGGTCAAGGAGACCGGCTGCGACATGGTCAAGGTCGAGGGCGGCACGACCACGGTCTCGCGCGTCAGGGCGATCGTCCAGGCGGGGATCGCGGTCTGCGCGCACATCGGCCTGACGCCGCAGTCGGCGACGCTGCTCGGCGGCTACCGCGCGCAGGGCCGCTCGGCGACCGAGGCGGTCTCGATCCTCGACCAGGCGCGCGCGCTCGAGGCCGCGGGCGCCTCGCTGCTCGTGCTCGAGTGCGTCCCCTCCCCCGTCTCCGCGCGGATCACGCAGCAGCTGACGATCCCGACGATCGGGATCGGCGCCGGCCCCGGCTGCGACGGTCAGGTGCTCGTCTACCACGACCTGCTCGGGATCACGGAGGGGCACCGGCCGCGCTTCGTCAAGGTCTACGCGAGCGCCGCCGAGACGATGCGCGCGGGCATCGCCGCCTACGCGGCCGAGGTGCGGTCGGGCGCCTACCCGGCGCCGGAGCACGAGTACTCGATGCCCGACGACGAGCTGCGGCTGTTCGAGCAGGCGGCCTCGGGCTCGGCCCCGCAGCCGGCCTGAGCCGGCGGCCGCACGGCCCCGGCCGCCGTCCGCGCCGCGCGTTCCCTACGCTTCCCGGCACATCCTCGACACGGGAGGCGACGTGAACCTCGGCAAGCGGCCCGCGCTCATCGTCATCGACATGCAGAACGGCTTCTGCCGGCCCGACGGCTTCATGGCGAAGATCGGGCTCGCGTACGAGCCGAGCGCCGAGGTGATCGGCCCGATCAGCCGGCTGCTCGGCGCCGCCAGGCGCGCCGGCATCCCGGTCTTCTTCACGCGCTACTCCCTGAACGCGGACTACTCGGACGCCGGCCTGCTGCTCGAGGTCTTCCCGCAGATCGAGGGCACGGGAGGCATGGTGCGCGACACCTGGGACGCCGACGTGGTCGAGGAGCTCGAGCCGAAGGAGGGCGAGGTCGTCCTCGACAAGACCCGCTACTCCGCCTTCTACGGCACCGACCTCGAGCAGCAGCTCGAGGGCCTCGGCGTCGACCAGCTGATCGTCTGCGGCGTGACGACGAACGTCTGCGTCGAGTCGACGGTGCGCGACGCGTTCTTCCGCGACATCCGGATCGTCGTGCCCGAGGACGGCACCGCCGCCGTCACGCCGGAGCTGCACCACGGCGCGCTCGAGGACTTCCGCTACAGCTTCGGGCAGGTCGTCTCGGTCGGCGAGATCGAGGGCGCGCTCGACGGGCTGGGCGCGACGTCCTGAGCCGCCGCGCGCCTCTCAGGGCCCGGCGCGATCGGAATCGTCACGGTCAGGCCGACGAGGCCGACCGGGACGGGCCCGCTGGTCAGGCGCTGCCGACCAGGAAGAGCACGACGACGCAGAGGAGCGCGAGCACCGAGAGCACGACGGTACCGAGCGCGCGCAGCCACGTCCACCCGTACGTCGTCCGGATCCCGTAGACGAGCAGCAGGAACGACCAGGCCAGGAAGGCGGCACCGATCGCGTTGAAGACGTCCTCGCCGATCCCGTCGTCCGGGCCGCCGGTGCGGAACGTGTCGCTCCCGTAGATCGCGAGGCGGACGGGCCACACGAGCAGGGAGAGCGCGACCGGCATCGCGGCGTAGCCGAAGACGTGCCGCGCCTTCACGGCGGAGGGCTTCTTCTGCTCCTTCGCGCTCGCCCCCCGGGTCCCGAGGTAGAGCGCCGTGCCGCCGATCCAGTAGCTCGCGATGCCGTAGACGACGCCGCCGAGGACGGCCCACACGAAGATCAGCGCGCCGTCGATCTCGGGGTCGTCGAGCAGCGCCCCCGCGGCGCTCGTCTGCATCACGGAGGCGATCCCGGCGAGCAGGATGACGGCCAGGATCGGCTCCTGGCGCGCGGCGACCGCCTCCTCGGTCTGGTCGCGCATGGCGAGGAAGACCGGCCGCGGCGACTGGACGACGAGGAGCAGGCGACGCCACCAGTCGCGCTGGAGCCGACGCTCGCTGACGGCAGGGGCCTCCGTGCTCACCGGCTCAAGGGTAGCGGGCCGCCGCGGCCGGCCCGGCCGGGTCGGCAGCTCGCTCACGCGGCCTGCGGCCTGCCCGCGGCGCCGCCCCGCTGCCAGAGCAGGAGCGCGGCGAGCGAGGACGCCTCGAGCAGCAGCCCGGCGAGCGCCGCGGCGGGGCGACGCTCGACGTGGATCGCCTCGTCGGCGTCGGCGAGCGCCTCGACCGGGGCGAGGCCGCGCGCCTCGAAGACGTGCACCTCCTGGGTCGAGTAGGAGGGCGCGACCCAGAAGCGCCCGAGCGAGCGCCAGCGCTCGGCGCGCACGCCGCACTCCTCCGCGAGCTCGCGCACGGCCGCCTCGCCCGGCGTCTCCCCCGGCTCGATCGTCCCCGCCGGGAGCTCGAGCAGCGGCTCGTTCGCGCCTGGCCGGCGCTGGCGGACGAGCACGAGGTCGTCGCCGTCCACCGGCACGACGATCACGGACGGGCGGCGGTCGAGCAGCGCCTCCGGCGCCGCCCCGTCCGCGGCCGGGCGACGGGGCCGGGGCTCGCCGAGCGGCTGCTCGCGGGCTGCTGCCATGTCCGCAGGGTAGCAATCTCTGTTCAGGGTACGTCCAGGTTTAGCCGCACCCCGGCCAGGCTGCGAGTCAGGGAACGGCGACCCCGCGAAGGGAGCCGGCGCCCGCCGCTGTGCCGCCACCACGCGCCAGCCGGGCCGGGTCGGGACACGGGGAGGCGAAATCGCGGACGAGCCGGGCGAGCGCAGGCCGGCCGCGAGACCGCGCCTCCGGCGGGCTCCATCGAGGGGACCGGCGCGCGACCCGCGCCTACGCGGCCGCCGCGGCCGCGCTCGGCAGCAGCGCGCGCAGGAACTGACCGGTGTAGCTGTCCTCGACGAGCGCGACGTCCTCGGGCGTCCCCTGGGCGACGATGCGCCCGCCCTCGTCGCCCCCCTCGGGGCCGAGGTCGACGATCCAGTCGGCCTGCTTGATCACGTCGAGGTTGTGCTCGATCACGAGCACGGTGTTCCCCGCGTCGACGAGCCGCTGGAGCACCTCGAGCAGCTTCTCGATGTCCGCGAAGTGCAGGCCGGTCGTGGGCTCGTCGAGGATGTAGAGCGTCTTCCCCGTCGCGACCTTGGAGAGCTCCGCGGCGAGCTTCACGCGCTGCGCCTCGCCGCCGGAGAGCGTCGTCGCGGGCTGGCCGAGCTGGACGTAGTCGAGCCCGACGTCGTGCAGCGTCTGCAACCGTCGGCGGATCTTCGGGATCTTCGCGAAGAACTCGAGCGCCTCCTCGATCGTCATCCCGAGCACGTCCGCGATCGACTTGCCCTTGAAGCGCACCTCGAGCGTCTCGCGGTTGTACCGCTTGCCGTGGCAGGTCTCGCATGGCACGTAGACGTCCGGGAGGAAGTGCATCTCGATCTTGATCGTCCCGTCGCCCTTGCACGTCTCGCAGCGCCCGCCCTGGACGTTGAACGAGAACCTCCCCGGCCGGTAGCCCCGCACCTTCGCGTCGGGCGTCTGCGCGTACAGCTCGCGGATGTGGTCGAACAGCTTCGTGTACGTCGCCGGGTTCGACCTCGGCGTGCGCCCGATCGGCGACTGGTCGATGTCGATCACCTTGTCGAAGCACTCGATCCCCTCGACGCGATCGTGATCGCCGGGCTTGACCCGGACCCGGTTCAGCCGGTTCGCGAGCGACTTGTAGACGATCTCGTTGACGAGCGTCGACTTTCCGCTGCCGGAGACGCCCGTGACGCAGACGAACTTGCCGACCGGGAACCCGACGTCGATGTCCTTCAGGTTGTGCATCCGCGCGCCCTGGACGGAGAACGTGCCCCGGTCCTCGAGCCGTCGCTCCGGCACGGCGATGCTGCGGGCGCCCGACAGGAACTGCCCGGTGACCGAGCCCGCGACGCCCTCGACGGCGGCCGCGGGCCCCTGGGCGACCACGTGCCCGCCGTGCTGGCCCGCGCCGGGGCCCATGTCGACGAGGTGGTCGGCCGTGCGCATCATCTGCTCGTCGTGCTCGACGACGACGACCGTGTTGCCGACGTCGCGGAGCCGCTCGAGCGTCGTGATCAGCCGGTCGTTGTCGCGCTGGTGCAGCCCGATCGACGGCTCGTCGAGGATGTAGAGGACGCCGACGAGCTGCGAGCCGATCTGCGTCGCCAGCCGCAGCCGCTGCGCCTCGCCGCCCGAGAGCGTCGAGGCTGCCCGGTCGAGCGCGAGGTAGCCGACCCCGACGTCGAGCAGGAAGCGCAGCCGCTCGCGGATCTCCTTCAGGATCCGCACGGCGATCTGCTGCTCGCGCTCGGTCAGGTCGAGCGACTCGACCGCCTCCATCGCAGCGCGGACGGACAGCCGCGTGAACTCGTGGACGTTGCGCTCCCCGACGGTGACGGCGAGCACCTCCGGCTTCAGGCGCGCGCCCTTGCAGGCGACGCACGGCCGGGTCGACATGTACTCCTCGATCCGCTCGCGCAGCTGCGCCGAGTCGGTCTCCTTGTAGCGGCGCTCGAGGTTCGTGACGATGCCCTCGAAGGCCATCGTGTACGAGCGCTTCCGCCCCATCCGGTTGCGGTACTGGACGTAGACCCGCTCGTCGCCCGTGCCGTAGAGGAAGCGGTCGCGCTGCTCCTGCGTCAGCGTCTCCCAGGGCGCGGTCGTGTCGATCTCGTAGCGGTCGGCGATCGCCTGGATCACGGCCTCGTAGAAGGACGACCAGCCGAGCGACCACGGGACGAGCGCGCCCTCGTCGATCGAGAGCGTCGGGTCGGGGACGAGCAGGTCGGGGTCGATCTCCTGCTGCGTGCCGAGCCCGGTGCAGCGGGGGCAGGCCCCGTGGGGCGAGTTGAACGAGAAGACGCGCGGCTCGAGCTCCGCCAGGCCGGCGCCGTGGTCGGGGCAGGCGAAGCGCTCGGAGAAGGTCAGCTCCTCGCCGCCGACGACGTCGATCGTGACCAGGCGGTCGGCGAGCGCGAGCGCGGTCTCGACCGAGTCGGTCAGCCGGTGGCGCAGGTCGGCCTTCAGCACGAGCCGGTCGACGACGACGTCGATCGAGTGCTTCAGCTTCTTGTCGAGGACGATCTCCTCCTCGAGCAGCCGCTGCTCGCCGTCGACCTTCACGCGCGTGAAGCCGTCGGCCCGCAGCTGCTCGAACAGGTCGCGGTACTCGCCCTTGCGGTCGCGCACCACCGGCGCGTTGACCGTGAACTTCGTCCCCTCCGGCAGCGTCAGCACCTGGTCGACGATCGACTGGACGGACTGGCCGGCGATCTGGCGCCCGCAGACCGGGCAGTGCGGCCGCCCGACCCTCGCGTACAGGAGGCGCAGGTAGTCGTAGATCTCGGTGACCGTGCCGACCGTCGAGCGCGGGTTGCGCGAGGTCGTCTTCTGGTCGATCGAGATCGCCGGCGAGAGCCCGTCGATCGAGTCGACGTCCGGCTTCTCCATCATCTGCAGGAACTGGCGCGCGTAGGCCGAGAGCGACTCGACGTAGCGCCGCTGGCCCTCCGCGTAGATGGTGTCGAAGGCGAGCGACGACTTGCCGGACCCGGAGAGCCCGGTGATGCAGATCAGCGCGTTCCGCGGCAGCCTGACGGTGACGTTCTTCAGGTTGTGCTCGCGGGCGCCGATGACGACGATCTCGTCGGCGGCCACGCTGGGAATCCTACGGGCCGCACCGGACGAACACGTGTTCGATCCGGGCCGGCGCCGGTGACGGTAGGCTGCCGCGATGCGACGCGCGGCGCCGCTCGGGCTGGCGATCCTCGTCGGAGCGCTGTTCGGCGCCGCGATCCGGCTCGGGGACGGCCGGGACGGGGTGATCGGCTGGCTCGTCGACCTCGCCGGCCCGTGGCTCGTGCTCGGCGTCGTGGTGGGCGCGGCCATTCCCACGCTGCCGGCCTCGGCCGGCGCGCTCGCGCTCGCAGCCGGCGTCGCCGCCAAGTTCGCGCTGCAGGCCGCCCAGGGCGACATCGGCGGCGTCGACCTCGTGGTCCGACTACTCGGCTGGGGCGCGGCCGCCGTCGCCGTCGGCGTGCTGGCGGGCCGCGCGGGCCTCGCCGCCCGGCAGGGGGTCGCCTGGGCGCCGTGGCTCGTCGGGCTCGCGCTCGCGCTCGAGGCGCTCGTGGTCGTCGTCTCCGGGGAGCGCGGTTGGAGCCTCGACGCCGCGTACGCCGGCCAGGAGGCCGCGCGCGCCGTCCTCGCGGGCGAGCTCGCCGTCGGCGCGCTCGCGATGGCTGCCGGGCTGTGGCGGCTCGTGCGCCGCCCGCCCGCCGAGCCGGACTGGCCGGGCTAGCTACCCCTCGGCGCGGGAGCCCGCGTAGAGCCGCTCGATCGCCTCGGCATGGCGCGACTGCACGACCCGCCGGCGGAGCTTCAGCGTCGGCGTCAGCTCACTTCGCCTCCTCGCTGAAGTCTGCGCCAGGACGAGGTGGCGCCGGACGCGCTCTCCTGGCCGGGCCGGCGTTCGCCTCGTCGGCGGCGCCTGGACGTCCGCGGCCGACGCCCTCGACCGCGACCAGGAGCGCCACCAGGTACGCCCGCCCGTCGCCGACGACGAGCGCGCTCGCGATCGCCGGCGAGGCTCGGGCGCAGCCTCGACCCGCTGCGGGGCGACGTTCTTGCCGCCCGCGAGGACGATGATGTCGCGCTTGCGGTCGGTGATCGAGAACCCGTCGGCGTCCTGCTCGACCACGTCGCCGGTGTGGAGCCAGCCGTCGGCGTCGAGCACCTCGGCCGTGCCCGCCGGGTCGGCGTGGTAGCCGCCGAAGACCTGGCCGGCGCGCACCAGGAGCTCGCCGTCGTCGGCGAGCCGCGCCTCGACGCCGGGGAGCGGCGGGCCGATCGTCCCCCACTTCACGCGCCCGGGCTGGTTGACCGAGACGACGGCGCACTCGGTCAGGCCGTAGCCCTCGAGCACGAGCACGTCGAGCGCGTGGAAGAAGGCGCCGAGCTCCGCGCCGAGCGCGGCGCCGCCCGAGATCGCGTGGCGCAGCCGCCCGCCCAGGCGCGCCTTCACCTTCCCGTAGACGAGCCGGTCGGCCAGGGCGTGCTGGAGCGCGACGTGCGGCGGCAGCGGCCGGCCGGCGAGGCGCGCCGGGCTCGTCCGCTCGCCGAGGCGGGAACGCCCACTCCGCGACCGCCCGCTTCACGCCCCGTCTCGCGGGCGAGGCCGGCCGCGACGGCGGCGTGCACGCGCTCGAGCAGGCGCGGCGTCGTCGGCAGGATCGTCGGGCGCACCTCGCGCAGCGCGGCCGGGATGGCGGCGACGTCCGGGCAGAGGCGACCGTCCCGTCCACGGTGGCGAGCGCGTGCAGGATCGTCCGCGCGAACGTGTGGGCGAGCGGCAGAAGAGCAGCCCGACGTCGCCGGCGCCGAAGAGGCCCGGCACGCGGCCGACCGAGTCGAGCATCGCGAGCTGCATCCGGTTGGTGATCCGGCAGCCGCGCGGCGTCCCACCCGTGCCCGAGGTGTAGATCAGCGTCAGCAGGTCGTCCGGCTCGACCGCGGCGCGCGCCGCGGCGACCGCGTCCGGCCGCGCGGCGAGGAGCGCCCGGCCGCGCTCGCGCAGCGCCGCGAGCAGGCGCGGCCTCGGCCTCGCCGTCGGCGACGAGCACGTGGCGCAGCCCGGCGCGCGTCGGCCAGGCGGGCGAGCGCGGCGGCGTCCTCGTGCAGACGGCGACGGTCGCGCCGCTGTCCCGGACGACGTGGCACTGGTCGGCCGGCGAGGCGGTCGGGTAGATCGGCGCCGAGACGGCGCCGAGCGAGGCGAGCGCGAAGTCGGCGAGCGCCCACTCGACGCGGGTGCGGCAGAGGAGCGCGACGGTGTCGGCGCGGCCGATCCCGAGCGCGAGGAAGCCGGCGGCGACCTCCTCGGCGGCGGCGCCCGCCTCGGCGGCCGCGAGCGGCTGCCACGCCTCGCCGACCCGGTGGAGGAAGGGCGGTCGCGCCCGCCCGCCCTCGACCGCCCGCTGCCAGAGCGTCGCGATCGTCTCGCCCATGGCGCGCGACCGTAGCGCGTCCGGCGGCCGGATGCGGGAGAATGCCCCCGTGCGCGAGATCCAGGGGCTCCTCGTCGATCCGGTCGACGGCGCGCGGCCGGGCGCGCTCGCGATCGAGGGGGACATGATCGTGGCGGCCGAGTACGGCCCCGGCTACCCGGACGCGCCGCTCGTCGTCCCCGGCCTGATCGACCTGCACGTCTACGACACGCCCCACACCCGCCAGCACGGGGTGACCGGCTACCTCGCGACCGTCGGCACGTCCGCGCCGGGCGTCGTCGAGGAGTTCCTCGCGGCGTTGCCGGACGAGCCGGACTGCCTCGGGGCCCACGTCGAGGGGCCGTACATCAACCCGGAGGCGGCGGGGGCGCAGGCCGTCGAGCACGTGCGCCCCGTCGACGTCGATGAGCTCGAGCGCTGGCTCGCGACCGGCCGGGTGCGGCTCGTCACGCTCGCGCCCGAGGTCGACGGCGGCCTGGACGCGATCGGGCGGATCGTCGCCGCCGGAGCGGTCGCCTCGATCGGCCACACGCGGGCGAACTTCTACACGACGGCCGCGGCGATCCGTGCCGGGGCGCGCTTCGCGACGCACGTCTGGAACGCGATGAGCGGCTTCACGGCACGCGTCCCGGGCGCGGCCGGCACCCTGCTCGCGGACGAGCGCGTCACCCTCGGCGTGATCGCCGACGGGCGCCACCTGCACCCGGTCACGGAGGAGATCACGCTGCGCGTCGCCGGGCCGTCGCGGATCGCGCTGACGAGCGACCTCGTGCCGGCGCCGCAGGAGCGGGAGGACGGGAAGCTGCTCGGCGGCGACCGGATCGGCACCGCGCTGCTGCGCCGGGTCAGCGCCACGCACGGCCTCGCCGCGGCGGCGGAGATGGCCTCGCTGACGCCGGCGCGCGTGCTCGGCCTCGAGGATCGTGGGCGCCTGTGCCCCGGCTTCCGCGCCGACGTCGCGATCCTCGACGAGGCGCTCGACCCCGTCGAGACGATCGTCGCCGGCCGGACCGTCTGGTCGCGCTGACCCTCCGGCGCCCCTAGGCGATCGGCTCGTCGGTCGGCGGGCTCTCCGCCGGAGGCGGCGGCGGCGCGGTGTCCGTGGGCGGGGCCTCGGTGCCGGTCGGCCCGGGCGCCGTCTCGGCGGGCGCGGGCTCGCCCGTCGCCGGCGGCGCGTCGCCGGGGAGCGAGCCGGGCGGGAGCGCCTGGGCCGCGAGCAGGGCGCGCTCGGACAGCGTCGCCACGAGCGTGTCGAGCCCGTTCGGATCGAGGTCGGAGCCGTCGCCGATCGCGAGCACGCTCGTCTGCAGGGCACCGTAGCGGAGGAACGCGATCACGCCGGCGTAGTCGCGGTCGTTCGCGCTGAAGGTGAACGACGAGACGACGGCGTCCTCGGCGATCTCCGCCTGCGGGACCGTCGTGCCCTGCAGCGACACGACCTCGCCGCCGGTCACGTTCGCGAGCAGCTGCGAGAAGTACGACGACGCGCCGTCCTCGGTGGCGATGGCCTGCCGGATGCGCTCGAGCGCGGCGCGGGACGTCTCGGCGTCCGCGAACAGCGCGACCTCGCACTCGACGCCGAAGATCCGCGACGCGCCGAGCGTGAGGCCCTCGGTCGCGAACAGGCGCCGGTAGAGCGCCTCCGTGCCGTCCGCGTCGATGTAGCCCTCCTGCAGCACCTGCGTCCCGTCCGGGAGGTCGTCCGCCCGCAGGGCCACTGCCGCGAGGTCGATCGACGCCGCCGGAGCGGTCTCCGTCGCCGCCGGGGCGGGGCCGGTCTCGTCCGGCGCGGTCTCCGCGGGCGGCGCCGGCGGGCCCGGCGACAGCTCGGGCGCGGTCGCGCCGACGGGCGGCGGCGCGGGCGCCTCCACCGGCGGCGGCGCCGCGGGCGGGGGCGCGGCGGGCGGCGGCGCCGCCTCGTCCGACCCGGTGCAGGCCGGGAGGACGAGCGCGGCCACAGCGAGGCAGAGGCTGGCGAGCAGGCGACCCACCTGCTGGGTGGTACCGGCCGCCCCGGCCGGTGTCAAGCGGCGGCTCCGGCCCGCACCGGGCTATCGTCCCGCACCAGCCGCGAGCGAGGAGGACGAGATGGGCGCCAGGCCGCTGCCGGGGATGCCGGACGTGACCGTCGAGCGGGACGTCCCGTGCGCCATGCGCGACGGCACGATCCTGCGCGCGGACGTCTACCGGCCGGCGCGCGGCGGGCCCTTCCCCGTCCTGCTCCAGCGCCTGCCGTACGACAAGACCGCCGCCCAGGCGAACGTCGGCTTCGCGCATCCCTCCTGGTACGCGCGCCACGGCTACGTCGTCGTCGTCCAGGACTGCCGCGGGCGCACCGCCTCCGAAGGCGAGTGGGTGCCGTTCGTCCACGAGGCGGAGGACGGCTACGACACGATCGCGTGGGCCGCCTCGCTCCCGGGGACGACGGGGAAGGTCGGGATGTACGGGTTCTCGTACCCGGGCATCGTCCAGCTCTGGGCGGCGGCGCTGCGCCCGCCCGCGCTGGCCGCGATCTGCCCTGCCTTCACCGGCAGCCAGGCGTACGAGGGATGGACGTACCGGCAGGGGGCGCTGCAGCTCGGCTTCGTCGGCTTCTGGGCGACGCTGCTCGAGCTCGACGTCGCGCGGCGCGCGGGCGACGAGGCCCGCCTGGCGACGCTCACGGGACTGCTCGGCCAGTACCCGGGCCTGAACTGGGCGCTGCCGGTCCGCTCCCTCCCGGGCCTCGAGGACGTCGCCTGGTTCCAGGACTGGCTCGCGCACCCCGAGCACGACGACTACTGGCGCCGGTTCTCCGTCGACGAGGACTACGGGCGGATCGCGGTCCCCGCGCTGCACGTGGGCGGCTGGTACGACGTCTTCGCCGCGGGCACGGTGCAGAACTTCGCGCGCCTGCGCGACGAGGCGGGCGCGCCGGCGGCCCGCGCCGCGCAGAAGCTGCTCGTCGGGCCGTGGCACCACATGCCCTGGCGACCGCTCGCCGGCGCGACCGGGGAGGTCGGCCCGAACGTCGTCGACGACTGGCAGCTGCGCTGGCTCGACCAGCACCTGAAGGGGATCGAGACGGGCGTGCTCGACGCGCCCGCGACCGTCTACGTCGTGGGAGACGGCTGGCGCGACCTGGACGGCTGGCCGCCGAGCGGCACGCGGCAGGTCGACTGGTTCCTCCACTCGGGCGGGCGCGCGAACACCGCGACCGGGGACGGGACGCTCTCGACGGAGCCGCCCGGCGACGAGCCGCCGGACGTCTTCCTCCACGACCCGTCCGTGCCGACGCCGAGCCTCGGCGGCCACTCGTGCTGCGTCGAGGGCCTCTCGCCGCAGGGCCCCGCCTGCCAGGCCGCCTCCGAGGCCCTGCGCGGCGTGCTGGTCTACACGAGCGCGCCGCTCGAGCGCGAGCTCGAGCTCGTCGGCGACGTGACGCTCACCCTCCACGCGGCGACGAGCGCGCCCGACACCGACTGGACGTGCCGGCTCTGCGTCGTCGACGAGGGCGGCTGCTCGACGAACCTCGTGGAGGGGATCGTCCGCGCGCGCTACCGCCTCGGCACCGACCGCGCCGTCCCGATCCGGCCCGGCGAGGTGCTCGAGTACGAGATCCGTCTCGGGCCCGTCGGCTGGCGCGTGCGCGCGGGCCAGCGGCTCCGCGTCGACGTCTCGAGCTCCGACTTCCCCCAGTGGGAGCGCAACGGCAACACGGGCGCGCTGCCGGGGACGGACACGGCGCTGTCCTTCCAGGTCGCGACGCAGGTCGTCTGCCACGACCGGGCGCGGCCGTCGCGGATCGCGCTCCCGATCCTCGGCTGAGGAAGGCTACGCCGCGGTCTTCGGCTTGCGCCAGCGGCCGAACACGAGGCCGCCGAGCGCGAAGCCGAGCCCGAACGTGCCGAGCGCGAACGCGCCGATGGCGAGCCCCTTGCGGGCCGGCGAGAGCCGCTCCCAGCGGCCGAGCGCCTCGCGCTCCTCCGGGGTCAGCGCCTCGCCGCGGCGGCGCTTGCGCGTGGCGACGCCGGCGTGGAGCCCGAGGTAGACGTCGTCGAAGATCTCGGCAGGGTCGTCTTGCATGAGGTCCCCAGTGTAGTTCGGCGGACGGAGGCCAGGCAGCCGCCGACTTCGCCATGCGGGATTCGGCTCCTGCCGGAGCGGCTACAGTCACCGCCGTGGCGCTCGTCCTGCAGGTCTCCGACCTCCACGTGGGCGGGCACCCCGATCCCGAGGCGGAGGCGGCCGAGGCCGCCCTGCACGCGCTCGTGGCGCGCGAGGCGCCGCGCCTCGTCGTCGCGAGCGGCGACCTGACGCATCGCAACCGCGCGGAGCAGCACGCGATCGCGGCGGGCTTCCTACGCTCGCTCGGGCCGCCGGTGCTCGCCGTGCCCGGGAACCACGACATGCCGGCGCTGCCGCCCGCCCGCTTCACGCGGACGTTCGCGGCGTTCGAGCGCGAGTGGCCGACGCGCGAGCCGGTCGTCGCCGTCGACGGCGTCGTCGCCTGCGGGATCTGCTCGGCCCGGCCCTGGCTGTACCAGGAGGGCGTCGTCACGCGCGCGCAGCTCGACCGGGTCCACGCCGCGCTCGCGGACGCGCCGCTCGGCGCGCTGCGCCTGGCCGTCCTCCACCACCACCTGCTCGGCGCGCCCTGGCGCTCGGCGAAGAAGGCGGTCGCGCGCCGCCACCTCGTCGTCGACGGGCTCGCCGCGGCCGGCGTCGAGGTCGTCGTCTCGGGCCACGTCCACCAGGCCGCGGTCGCGGAGCGGCGCGACTTCCAGGTGGGCGTTCCGCCGCTCGTCGTCGTCACGTGCCCCGGCCTCGGCCGCCCCCGCCCGAGCCGGATCGGCGAGGCGCGCGGCGTCCAGCTGCTCGACGCGGACGAGACGACGATCGTCGTGCGGACGCTCGTCTGGGAGGCGGGCACGTACCTCCAGACCGGCGAGCGGCGCTTCGCCCGCGCCGCGCCCGCGGCCTGACCCGGAGCGGACTGCCGCGCCCGGTCGGCGGTATCCTCGCCCGGCCGATCGCCACCAGGGAGGGACGACGTGAAGTTCGGGCTGCTGTTCGGGTTCCAGATCCCGCCGGGCTCGCCGATCAGGGCGCACGAGCCCTACCAGGACATGCTCCGCTGCCTCCCGCGCGCGGAGGAGCTCGGCTACGTCTCCGCCTACTCGGTCGAGCACCACGTCCAGCCGGACTGCATGACGCCGTCACCGCTGATCGCCCTCGCCGGCGCCGCGGCCGTGACCGAGCGCATGCGCATCGGGACGAACATCCTGCTCGTCCCCCTCTACCACCCGGTCAAGCTGGCCGAGGACGTCGCGGTGCTCGACAACCTCTCGAACGGCCGGTTCACGTTCGGCGTCGCGCCCGGCTACGTGTCGGAGGAGTTCGCCCTGATGGGCGTGCCGCGCGACGAGCGCAACAAGCGGTTCGAGGAGGCCCTCGACCTGATGCAGCGCGCGTGGACAGAGGAGACGTTCTCGTTCGAGGGGCATTTCTACCGGGTGCCCGAGTGCTCGCTGACGCCGAGGCCCGTGCAGGAGCCCCACCCGCCGATCTGGTACGGCGTGTCCGGCCCGCTCGCGCTCAAGCGCGCGGCCCGGCGCGGCGCGACGCTCGTCGCCTCGCCGCGCCACTCGCTGGCGGAGCTCCGGGCGCACTACGCGGCCTACGACGAGGAGGCCGCCCGCGTCGGCTTCGAGCCGACCGAGCGCCCGATCGTGCGCGAGGTCTTCATCGGCCGGACGATGGAGGAGGCCGAGCGGCTGGCCGCGCCCGGGCTCGAGCACCTGTTCACGGAGCTCTACGGGAAGAAGTCCGCCCAGGGCGAGCGCGAGCTGCGCGACGACCAGGGCACCCTGATCACGGACGAGGCCGCCGTGAGCTTCGAGACCTTCAAGGGACGCTACGTCATCGGCACGCCCGACTTCGCGATCTCGGAGATCGAGCGCTACCGCGACGAGCTGGGCGCGACGGAGATCGTCTGCTGGATGCACCTGCCGGGGATCCCGGGCGACGACGTGATGACCTCGGTCGAGCTGTTCGCGCGCGAGGTCATGCCCGCGTTCGCGGACTAGGCGGTCGGCGCGGCCGGCGCGCGCGTCGGCCCCGCCGCGGTGACGAGCGGCTCCGCCGGCCCCCTCCGCGGTCGCCCGGGCGGCGGCGCGGCCGCGGACCGCTGCGGCGCGGCCGGCGCGGCGGCGCGGCAAGCGCTGGCAGCGGGCCGAGGCGGCGCGGCGGCGGGCCGAGGCCGCGGCGGCGAGAGGGGGCGCGCTCGCCCGGCCACGCCGGGCCGGCGCCGTGACCGGCCTCGCCGTGACCCGCCACGCTGGAGACCGCCGCTCGAGACACGGCCGCTCGAGACACGGCCGCTCGAGACACGGCCGCTCGAGACACGGCCGCTCGGGACAAGGCCGCTCGAGACACGGCCGCTCGAGACACGTCCAACCGCATGGCTCCCACCCAGGGTGGGGGAACCACGTGCCTCCGGCACGGAGCCTAGCGCCGGATCGCGCACGGGACACGCGCGGAGGCGTGCCGATTCCGTGCCGAATGCTCCACGGGCGTCCCGACGGGACGGGCCTCGCGGGCCGGCGGACGGCCGCCTAGCGCTGGGCGGGCGGCGGCGAGATCTCGCCGGCCGTCGAGATCCGGGCCGCGCGCTTGCCGAAGTCGGCCCTCGAGAGCCCCGGACGACGCCGTGCGCCTGCTCGGCCGGATCGAGCCTCGGGATGCCCGGCGACGGCAGGATCGTCGGCACGAGCGTCCCGGCGACCCAGCGGCCGTCGCCGGCCAGCTCGACCCGGAGGATGCCGCTGATCGCGGTCGGGCCCGAGAGCGAGAAGACCTTGTAGCCGCCGAAGTTGCCGAGCGAGTACGCGATCAGGCGGCGCTTGTAGAACTCCATCCCGCGCAGCACGTGCGGGCCGTGCCCGACGACGAGGTCGGCTCCGGCGTCGATCACCGCGTGGGAGAAGCGACGCAGGTCGCCGCGGTTCTCGCCCAGGAACGTCTCGGTGCCGAACGGCACGTTCTGGCGATCGGAGCCCTCCGCGCCCCCGTGGAAGGTCACGACGACGACGTCCGCCCGCCGGTCGGCCTTCCGCACCAGGCGCTTCGCCGCGGCGATGTCGAGCAGGCTCTGCGCCCAGGGGTAGCTGGCGAAGCCGATCAGCGCCACCTCGATCTCGCCGACCTGCTGGTAGACGATCTCGCCGGGCCGGCCGATGTGCGGGATCCCGACCCGGTCGAGGTTCCGCACGGTGTCGCGCTGCCCCTGCGCCCCGTAGTCGTAGGCGTGGTTGTTCGCGAGGTTCAGCACGGTGAAGCCCGCCTGCTTCAGCCACTTCGCGTACGAGGGCGGCGTGCTGACCGAGAAGCAGTTCGAGCTGCCGGCGCCGCACTTCGAGCCGCCCGCGTTCGTCAGCGTCCCCTCGAGGTTTCCCAGGACGACGTCGGCCGAGAGCGAGCCCTTCACGTCGGCGAAGAAGCCGGCGCCGCCATCCGGGGGGAGGCCGTAGGTCGGCGTGCCCATGACGATGTCGCCGACGGCGGAGAGCGTGAACGTGCCCGGCGGCACCTCCTCCGGCGGCGGCGCGGGCGCGCCGCCGGTCGACCTCGCCGGCCTCGCGGCCGCGTCGACGGGGGCGGGCGGCACGGCGGGGGCGGGCTCGGCCGCCGCGGGCTTGGCCGCAAGCGTCCCGGCCCCGCCCGGAGCGGCGGAGGAGCTGCCGGTCAGCTTGATCGCGAGCAGGACGGCCGCGATCGCGAGCAGCACGGGGATCGCGAGCAGGAAGGCGAGTCGCCTGACGTTGAACCGGAGTCGCACGCGAGAGCCCCCGGACGGCGCCGGGGCCGGGACCGTCCGTTCCTCGTCCACCCGGCAATGGTACGGCAGGCGCAGGCCGGACTGGCCGGTTGGGGGCCCGCCGCGGCCGTCCTAGACGGCGCCGGCGAGCGCCTGGAGCTCCCGGCGGAGCTCCTTGATCTCGTCGCGGAGCTTCGCCGCGTACTCGAAGCGCAGCTCGTCGGCGGCGACGAACATCTCCTCCTCGAGCGTGACGACGAGCTTCTCCAGCTCCTCGCGCGACATCCCCTCCGGCTTCGCGCCGCGGCGCCGGCGGCCGGGCACCGTCGGCGACTCGAGCGCGAGGAACTCCGCGATGTCGGAGACGCCCTTGACGATCGACTCCGGGACGATCCCGTGCTCCTCGTTGTACGCGAGCTGGATCCGCCGGCGCCGGTCGGTCTCCTCCATCGCGCCCTTGATCGCCTCCGTCACCTTGTCGGCGTAGAGCAGCACGCGCCCGTTGACGTTGCGCGCGGCGCGGCCGATCGTCTGGATCAGCGCGGTCTGGCCGCGGAGGAAGCCCTCCTTGTCGGCGTCGAGGATCGTGACGAGCGACACCTCGGGCAGGTCGAGCCCCTCGCGCAGGAGGTTGACGCCGACGAGCACGTCGTAATCGCCGAGCCGCAGCTCGCGGATCACCTGGATCCGCTCGAGCGTGTTCACCTCGGAGTGCAGGTAGCGCGTCCGGACGCCCGCCTCGAGCAGGTAGTCCGTCAGGTCCTCGGACATCTTCTTCGTCAGCGTCGTCACCAGCACGCGCTCGCCGGCCTGCTCGCAGCGGCGGATCTCGGCGAGCAGGTCGTCGATCTGGTTCTTCGTCGGGCGCAGCTCGACGACCGGGTCGACGATCCCGGTGGGCCGGATGATCTGCTCGGCGACCTCCTTCGAGTGACGCAGCTCGAACGACCCCGGTGTCGCGGACACGAACAGGAGCTGCGGCACGAGCTCGAGGAACTCGTCGAAGCGGAGCGGTCGGTTGTCCATCGCCGACGGCAGCCGGAAGCCGTAGTCGACGAGCGTCTCCTTGCGCGAGCGGTCGCCCTCGTACATGCCCCCGATCTGCGGCACCGTCTGGTGCGACTCGTCGAGGAAGACGAGGTAGTCCCCGGGGAAGTAGTCGAGCAGGCAGCTCGGCCGCGAGCCGCGCGGGCGCCCCTCGAGGAAGCGCGAGTAGTTCTCGATCCCGTTGCAGTAGCCGAGCTCCTTCAGCATCTCCATGTCGTACTCGGTGCGCTGCCGGAGGCGGTGCGCCTCGAGCAGCTTCCCCTGCTCCTCGAACTGGCGCAGCTGGCCGCGCAGCTCGTCCTCGATCTCGCCGAGCGCGCGCTCGATCGTCGGCCGCGAGGTGACGTACTGCGTCGCCGGGAAGATCGCGAGGTGGTCGAGCTTCGCGTAGACCTCGCCCGTGAGCGGGTCGAAGTGCGTGATCTGCTCGACCTCGTCGCCGAAGAAGGAGATCCGGTACGCCGACTCCATGGCGGAGGGCTGCACCTCGACGACGTCGCCGCGGACGCGGAACTTGCCGCGGCCGAGGAACGTGTCGTTGCGCTGGTACTGGATGTCGACGAGCTTGCGCAGCATCCCGTCGCGCTCGATCTCCTCGCCGACGGCGAGCAGGACGGTGCGCTCGCGGTACTCGTCGGGCGGGCCGAGGCCGTAGATGCAGGAGACGGAGGCGACGATCAGGACGTCCCGTCGCATGAACAGCGACGAGGTCGCGGCGTGGCGCAGGCGGTCGATGTCGTCGTTGATCGAGGCGTCCTTCTCGATGTAGAGATCGGCCTGCGGGACGTACGCCTCGGGCTGGTAGTAGTCGTAGTACGAGACGAAGTACTCGACCGCGTTCTCGGGGAAGAACTCGCGGAACTCGTTGCAGAGCTGCGCGGCGAGCGTCTTGTTGTGCGCGATCACGAGCGTCGGCCGCTGCAGCGCCTCGACGATCCACGCCATCGTCGCCGTCTTGCCCGTGCCGGTCGCGCCGAGGAGCGTCGTGAACGGGTCGCCGCGCCGGATCGCCTCGGCCGCGGCCGCGATCGCCGACGGCTGGTCGCCCATCGGCCGGTACTCGGAGGCGACGCGGAACTCCGGCATCCGGCCATCGTAGCCCCCGCGGGCGTCGCCGCCCGCCGGGCCAAACCATGTGGGTTCCCACATGGACGGACGGGCCGCGAGGCCGTAGCGTGACGCCCATGACGCGGCTCGTCCTCCCGTGGATGCCGACGGCCGCCCAGACGGAAGGAGTCCTCGGGTCATGAATCGCCTCGTCACGGTGCTCGTCGCCGTCATCGGCACCCTTCTCATCCCGTCTGCCGCGCTCGCCCTCTCGGCGCCGACGGCCATCCCGAGCGACGCGAAGGGCGGGCTGCGGATCGAGCTCGACGACGAGGACCCCGGGGCGCGCGTGACAGGGAGCGGCTTCTCGTGCACCCTGGCGATCTCCGAGCTGACGGAGGACTTCGACACGGACGAGGACCGGGCGACGGGCTGCCAGCAGTTCTTCACGAGCCTCTCGGGCGGGTCGATCACGCTCGTCGCACGGCCGTCGCCCGGCTTCGTGGTCGGCTCCTGGGAGTCGGTCTCGCTCTCGGCTCCCGTGCCCGCCTGCGACATCAACCCGGGCGAGGGGGGCGCTGCCCCGACCACGATCAGGATCCCCCGGTCGCAGCTCGAGTTCGGCGGCAACGGGTCGACGCCGGCCTGCTACGTCGACCTCGAGCCGGCCCCCGAGCCGCCCGACCCGTGCGTCAACCCGCGCCTGCGCGCGCCGGCCGTGAGCGGCGACGTGTGCATCGAGGAGCCGGCCTGCCCGGCCGGAGCGATCGTGGGAACCGACGACGGCGAGACGATCGAGGGCACCGAGGGGGATGACGTCATCTGCGCCCTCGCGGCGACGACACGGTCTTCTGGTCGCGGCGGCAACGACCTGATCCTCGGCGGAGCGGGGTCGACCAGTCACCGCGGCGGGACGAGGCGACGATCGCGTCTACGACGGCATCGGCGACGATCGTCCTCGGCGGGCTGGGAACGACACGATCGGGCGGCCAGGGCGCCACGCTGGCCTACGGTGGCGGCGGGGCGGACACGATCGTCGCCGGCTCGGTGCTGGAGGGGTTCGGTGGCTCCTTCGGCTGCGGCGGCGACGACCGGCTGTTCGCGGACGCGCACCCCGCGACCCCGGGGTCGATCGGGCACACCCTGACCGGCGACTCGCCCGCCACGACCGCCGAGCAGATCGTCGGGGCGCTCGCGGCCGCCTCCTCTCGGCGCCGTTCCAGCTCCCTGCCAGCGAGGTCGACTGCGCGCCGACCGACACGGGCGACGACAGGATCGTGGGCAGCGGCGGACGACCGGCTGTCCGGCGGGCCCGGAGGCGACACGATCGACGGCGGCGACGGCGACGACGCGATCGCCGGCGAGCGGGGGATCGACGCGCTGCACGGCGACGGCGGGCGCGACGAGATCGACGGCGGCCCCGGGAACGACACGATCGAGGGCGGGCCCGGGAACGACAACGCGCTGACGGGCCTGATCGGCGGGCCGGGCCGCGACCGGATCGACGGCGGGCCCGGCGACGACCGGATCGACGGCGGCTCGGGCAACGACCCGTCGCTGCGCGGCGGCCCGGGACGGGACACCGTGCTGGGCGGCGTCGGCAAGGACACGCTCGTCGGCGGCCCGAATCGCGACATCCTGCTCGGTGGGCCCGACGACGACGTCTTCGAGGCGCGTGACGGCACACGGGACAAGGCGAACGGCGGTCCCGGCACGGACACCGGGGAGTTCGACGCAGTCGACCAGCGGATCTCGATCGAGGGCGCGGCCGTCGTGCGGTAGCGTCGCACTGGGTCGGCGCCGGACGACGGCCCCGCGGCAGGTCTGCGGGCCTGCGTACACTCGGTCGCGGCAATGCTCGCCCGTCGACAGGTCGCCGCGGGCGTGGTCGCCCTCGTCCTCGCCGCCGTCGCCGCCGGCCCGGCGGCCGCCGGCGCGGGGCCGCAGCCGCCCGCCCCGGCGGCGACGGGCGCCCCGGCGCTGCTCGGGCTGCGCGTGACGAACGGCGGCCCTCCGTTCGCCGGTGACCGGCGGCTGCTGGCGACGATCTCCCCGAACGGCGACGGCTTCCGCGACCGGGCGGTCGTCACGTTCCGGCTGAAGCGGCCGGCCCGGGTGACGCTGCAGGCCTTCACCACGCGCAAGACGCTCGAGTCGGTCGTGCACGAGCAGGTCGTCCGGCTCGGGGCCGGGCGCCACACGCTGCGCTGGCGGCCGCCGGCGACGCTCGAGCCGCGCACGTACGTCCTCGCCCTGACCGTCCGCGACGCGCGCGGCCGGGTTCGCCAGTACGGCTGCGCGCAGCCGGTGCCGTGCCTCGTCCAGCCGGCGCCGGTCGTCCGCGTCCAGGGCGTCGACGCGGCGTTCACCCGGCAGAGCTACGCCCCGGGCGAGCAGGCGGAGCTCTCGATCGCGACGGACGCGCGCGCGGTCACGATCACGCTCCTGCACGCCGGCCCCGAGGAGGAGACGACGACGCGGAACGACGTGCTGCTCGGCGTGCCCGTCTCCGATCCGGCGACGATCTCGTGGCGCGGGAAGCGCAACGCCCCGCAGCGGGTCAGGATCGGTATCGGCGACTGGCCGAGCGGGCTCTACGCGGCGCGGATCGAGGCCGCGGACGGGCGCGTCGGCTTCGCGCCGTTCGTCGTCCGCCCGGCCGTGCTCGGCCAGGCGAGCCGCGTCGCCGTCGTGCTGCCGACCGACACGTGGCAGGCGTACAACTTCCAGGACGCCGACGGGGACGGCTGGGGCGACACCTGGTACGCGTCGGGCCGCCAGCGGACGGTCGACCTGACCCGCCCGCACCTCACCCGCGGCGTTCCGTTCCGCTACCGGCTGTACGACCTGCCGTTCCTCCGCTGGCTCGACCGGCGCGGCAAGGTCGTCGACGTGCTCGCAGACGAGGACATCGCGCGCTTCCGCGACGGCGACACGCTCGCGAGGACGTACGACCTAATCGTCTTCCCCGGGCACTCGGAGTACGTGACGACGCGGGCGTACGACCTCGTCGAGCGCTACCGCGACCTCGGCGGCAACCTGATGTTCCTCTCGTCGAACAGCTTCTTCTGGCGCGTCGACCGGCGCGGGCAGACGGTGACGCGCGTACGGCGGTGGCGCGACCTGGGCCGGCCCGAGGCCGCGCTGATCGGCGTGCAGTACCGGGCGAACGACGACGGCTCGCTCCAGGACGCGTACGTCGTCGTCGGCGCGGACGCGGCGCCCTGGCTCTTCGAGGGGACGACGCTGACGAACGGACGCCGCTTCGGGAACTACGGGATCGAGATCGACCAGCGCACGGCCGACTCGCCGGACGGGACGATCCTGCTCGCGACGATCCCGAACCTGCTCGGGCCGGGCCTCGGCCCCGAGATGACGTACTACGAGACCCAGGCGGGCGCGAGGGTCTTCGCCGCCGGCGTCCTGGCGTGGGCGGGCAGCGCGCGGCTCTTCTCGGTCGGCACGATGCTCGAGAACCTCTGGGCGCGCCTGGGCACGCCCTAGGCGGGCCCGTCGTGTGGCGATCTCGCCACACGGCGCGACTGGACTCCGCCGGCTGACCGCCGATCACCGTGCCATGGACCATCCAGGCGCTGCGGCCAGCGCGCCCGTCCGCCTGGCCGACGACGTGCTCGGCCTCGACGAGACGCACCTGGTCGGCGCCTCGCGCCGCCGCGTCGAGTCGCCGCTGCACGGACGCGAGCAGGTCACCACGATCCTCGTCGGCGCGGGCTTCGCGCTCGTCGCGATCCTGCTCGCCGCCACCGCCGGCCCCGCGCCCGGGCCCGGCGTCCTCGCGCTGCTCGTCGCCTGCCACGCGCTGACCGCGCGCGTCGAGTTCGAGCTCGGCCCCGGCGTCTTCCTCCCGACGCAGATCGTCCTCGTGCCGATGCTCTTCGTCGCGCCGCCGGGCCTCGTGCCGCTGCTGGTCGCGCTCGGCTACGCGCTCGGCTCGATCCCCGGGGTCGTGCGCGGGCGGATGCCGGCCGACCGGGCGCTCGTGCGGCTCTCCTACTCGTGGCACGCCGTCGGGCCCGCGCTCGTCTTCCTGGCGCTCGACCCGGGCCCGCCGGCCTGGAGCGACGCGCCCGTCTACCTGCTCGCGCTCGCGGCGCAGTTCGCGTTCGACCTCGTCAGCTCGCTCGTCCGCGAGACGATCGGCGTCGGCGTCGCGCCCCGCGAGCTCCTCCCCGCCCTGGCGCGCACCTACGTCGTCGACGCGCTGCTCGCGCCGATCGGCCTGCTCGCGGCCCTGGCCGCCGTCCAGCATCGCTACGCGTTCGCCGGCGTCCTCTCGCTGACCGCGCTGCTCGCGTTCCTGTCGTGGGACCGCAAGCGGCAGATCGCCCGGACGATCGCGCTCTCGAGCGCGTACGAGCACGCCGCGGCGACCGCGCGGGTCGACCTGCTGACGGGCCTCGCGAACCGCCTCGCCTGGGAGGAGCGGCTCGCCGAGGTCGCAGCGGCGCGCACGCCGGCCGCGATCGCGCTCCTCGACGTCGACGGGCTGAAGGAGGCGAACGACACCCGCGGGCACGCCTTCGGCGACGCCGTGATCCGCGAGACCGCACGCCTCGTCGCCCGGACCGCCCCACCGGGCGCCCTCGTCGCGCGCCTCGGGGGCGACGAGCTCGGCGTGCTCGTCCTGCACCCGTCGCCGACGCTCTGCGCGGAGGCGCACGCGCTCCTCGCGGACGCGGTCGCGGCGCACCCCGGGCTCGACGGCTTCCGCCTCGCCGCCTCGATCGGCTGCGCCTCGACCCCGCCCGAGCCGACGATCGGCGCAGCCGTCGCCGAGGCCGACGAGCGGATGTACGAGCGCAAGCGCGCCAGCCGCCGGGCCCGCACCGGGTCCCCGGATCGGGCGTAGCGCACCGCCGGCAGACGTACCGGAACGCGGGAGCCCGCTCACCCCGGCGAGGGATATCGCAGGCGGGGCCGGGAGACGAGGATGGGGCTCGAATGCGGCTGCCCCCTCCCGGAGGTACTTCACGATGAAGCTCCCGTCCCTGCGCGTCTCGTCCCTGCTCCTCCCGCTCGCGGCGCTCGCCGCGATCCTGGTCTCCGCGTCGCCGGCCGGCGCGGCCACCTGTGGCACGCGGACGCTGAGCAAGCCCTTCCCGGGCGACGCGAACAGCTACTTCCTGGCGCCCGGGGGCAGCTTCGAGAGCGGCAGCCCCGCCTGGGCGCTGTCGAACGCGTCCGTCGTGTCCGGGAACGAGACCCTCTACCTCCGCTCCCCCGAGGACAAGCGCTCGCTGCGGATCGCCGGCTCGGCGACGAGCCCGGCGTTCTGCATCACCGCCGACGACCCGCTCGCGCGCCTCGTCGTGCGGACGGCCCGCACGAGCGGCGGCACGCCGAACTACTCGCAGCTCAACGTCAGCGTGACCCTGCGCAACGCCGCGGGCTCCGTCGCGAGCTACTACCTCGGGACGCTGCTGCCGCCCGGCCACGAGGGCTGGTACGTGTCGCCGCGCTTCGACTGGGGCATCCAGGCGGGCACGTGGATCTTCGCGCACGACGGCACCGCGACGGCGCAGCTGACGTTCACCGTCCAGGGCGGCGGCGGGGTCTGGTTCGTCGACGACGTCTTCGTCGACCCCTTCGCCGGGCGCTAGCCGACGCCGGCACCGGCTCGGCCACGGGCCCGGCGTGCGCGCCGGGCCCGTCGGCGTTCAGGCCGCGGGCAGCCGGTCGCCGTACGCGCGGCGGTAGACCGCCCGCAGCCGGACGACGTCGTCGACGTAGTCGCGCGTCTCGGCGAAGCCGATCCCCTCGCCGCGCGCCAGCCAGCGGTCGACGTTCGCCTGGCCGGCGTTGTACGCGGCGAGCGCCAGGTCGACGCGACCGTCGTACCTGACGAGCAGCCGCCGGAGGTAGAACGCCCCGTAGCGGACGTTCACCTCGGGGTCGTAGAGGTCGCGCACGACGAAGCGCGTCCCGCCCGTGAGCCGCGCGATGCCGCGCGCGGTCGACGGGAGGAGCTGCATCAGGCCGACGGCGCCCGACGACGAGTGCGCGTCCGGGTCGAAGCCGCTCTCGCGGTAGATCACGGCGGCGAGGAGCGCGCCGTCCAGGTCGTAGTTCCGCGCGTGCCCGGCGACGATGTGGTCGTACTCGAGCGGGTAGCGCATCCGGGCGAACCAGGTCGGCTCGTCCCGCTCCACCACGACCCAGCCGCCCGCGACCACGCCGGCGACGACGAGCACGACCGCGAGGCCGGCGAGCGCACCCCGGCGCGGCCAGCCCCTCATCGCGTCAGCTGCTCGATCACCCCGCTGACGAAGGCATCGAGCTCCTCCAGGGAGCCGTCGTTGACGAAGCTGAAGTCCGCGCGCGCGACCTTCTCCTCGTCGGGGATCAGGCGCGCCTCGCGCAGCGCGAGGTCCGGGCGCAGGAAGCGGCTCGCCCGGAGCTTCGGGTCGGCCGTGACGGCGACGATCGCGTCGAACCACTCCTCCGCCCCGGACTCGTAGAGCAGCGGCACCTCGGTCGCGCAGATCGCCGGCGGGTCCGGCTGCGCGGCCAGCTCGTCGCGCCAGCGCAGGTACACGGCGGAGACGCGCGGGTGGAGGAGCTGCTCGAGCCAGGCGAGCGCCTGCGGGTCGTTGAAGACGATCGCGCCGACCGACCCGCGGTCGATCTCGCCGGCGCCGTCGAGCACGTCCTTGCCGAAGTGCTCGAGGATCGCCTGCTTGACCTCCGCGTCCTCGCGCAGCATCCGATGGACGATCTCGTCGGACGAGACCGTCGCAGCGCCGTGCCGCGCGAACGCCTTCAGCGTCTCGCTCTTGCCCGCTCCGATGCCGCCGGTGATCCCGACGGCGACCGGCCGCCTCCCCAACCTAGGAGACGGCGTCCGCGTCGTCGGCCGCGGGCTCGGCCTCGGGCTCGTCGGCGACGGGCTCCTCCGCAGCGGGCTCGGCCTCGGTGACGGGCTCGTCGGCGGCGGGCTCGGCCTCGGCGGCCGGCTCCTCCGCCGCGGCCTCGACCCCGACCGGGGCGTCCTCGGCGGCCGGCTCGACGTCGGCGGCGGGCGCCTCGTCGTCCCCGGCCGGAGCCTCCTCCGCGACGGGCGCGGCCTTGGGCAGCGGCGCGAGCGGCGCGATCCGCGGCTTCACCGTCTCGCCGGGCTCGACCTTCTTGATCGAGAGCGAGAGGCGGCGCCGGTCGGCGTCCATCTCGATGATCTTGACCCTGACGTCCTCGCCCTGCTGGACGATCTCGCGCGGGTTCTCGACGTGGTGCTGGGCAAGCTCGGAGATGTGGACGAGCCCCTCGACGCCGGGGAGGATCTCGACGAACGCGCCGAAGGTGACGACCTTCGTGACGCGGCCCTCGACGACGTCGCTCTCGTCGTAGGCGTCGATCACCTGCTGCCACGGGTCGGTCTGCGTCTGCTTCAGGCCGAGCGAGATGCGCTGCCGGTCGCGGTCGATGTCGAGCACCTTGACCTTGACGTTCTGGCCGATCTCGAGCACCTCGGACGGGTGGTTCACGTGGCTCCAGGACAGCTCCGAGATGTGGATCAGGCCGTCGATCCCCTTGAGGTCGACGAAGGCGCCGAAGTCGACGATGTTCGAGATCGTGCCCTCGACGACGTCGCCCGGCGAGAGCCGGTCGAGGATCGCCTGGCGCATGTCCTTGCGCTCGTCCTCGAGCACGGCGCGGCGGGACAGGACGACGTTGTTCCGGCTGCGGTTCAGCTCGATCACCTTGCAGCGGAGCTGCGTGCCGAGGAACTCGTCGAGGTTCTGGACGCGACGGATGTCGACGAGCGACGCGGGCAGGAAGCCGCGGACGCCGAGGTCGAGGATCAGGCCGCCCTTGACGACCTCGATCACGGTGCCCTCGACGGCCTCGCCGCTCTCGTTCGCCGCCTCGATGCGCTTCCACGCCATCTCGAAGCGGGCGCGCTTCTTCGACAGGATCAGACGCCCCTCGGCGTCCTCCTTCGTCATCACCAGCGCGTCGATCTCGTCGCCCAGCCGCACCTCGTCGGCGGGGTTCACGGAGCGGCGGATCGACAGCTCCGAAACCGGGATGACCCCTTCGGACTTGTAGCCGATGTCGACCAGCACCTCGTCCTTGTCGACTCGGACGACGGTGCCGCGAACCACCTCCCCCTCGTTGATCGTGGGGATGGTCGCGTCGTAGTCGGGGATCAGCTTGCCGTCGGGACCGGTCGTCCAGACGGTCGGGTCGTCGAGGTACTGAGGGTCGGTTTCGGTTGTCTGGTTCGTCATAAGGCCACCACTATAGCCACTGGCCGCTTCCCGACTGGACGGGTCGGGAGGGCCGCCCCGACGGCTACGCCTTGGCCTGCGCCCAGTCGCCGCCGACGCCGACGTCGACGACGAGGGCCGGGTCGAGCGGGTACGCGCCGACCATCTCCTCGCGGACGAGCCGGGTGACGGCGCCGACCTCGGCCTCGGGCACCTCGAGCAGCAGCTCGTCGTGCACCTGGAGGACGAGCCGGGCCGCGCGGCCCTCGGCCCGGAGGCGCTCCTGGATCCGCACCATCGCCACCTTGATGAAGTCGGCGGCCGAGCCCTGCATGACGCTGTTCACGGCGAGGCGCTCGCCGAGCGAGCGGGTCTGGCGGTTCTGCGCGCGCAGCTCCGGGATCGGGCGGCGGCGCCCGAGCAGCGTGCGCACCTCGCCGTCGCGCTCGGCCTGCTCGACCGTCTCCGCGATGAACGCCTGGACGAGCGGGAAGCGGGCCAGGTAGGCGTCGATGTACGCCTGCGCCTCGTCGCGCGGGATGTCCAGCTGGTCGGACAGCCCGAACGCGCTGATGCCGTAGATGATCCCGAAGTTGACCGCCTTCGCGCGGTTGCGCTCGTCCTTCGTCAGCTCCGCCTGCGGCTTCGCGAGCACCTCGGCGGCGGTCGCCGCGTGGATGTCGTCGCCGCGCGCGAAGGCCTCGCGGAGCTTCGGCTCGCCCGAGACGTGCGCGAGGATGCGCAGCTCGACCTGCGAGTAGTCGGCGGAGAGCAGCCGCCGCCCCTCGGGCGCGACGAACGCGCTGCGGATCGTCCGGCCGAGCTCCGTCCGGATCGGGATCGACTGGAGGTTCGGGTTCGACGTCGAGAGGCGGCCGGTCGAGGCGACGGTCTGGTTGAAGTGCGTGTGCAGGCGCCCGTCCTCGCCCAGCAGCTCGGGCAGCGGGACGAGGTACGTGTTCATCAGCTTCGTCAGCTCGCGCCACTCCTCCAGCACGGCCACGATCGGGTGCTCGCCGCGCAGCGACCGGAGCACGCGCGCGTCCGTCGAGTAGCCGGTCTTCCCCTTGCGGCCGGGCGCGAGCCCGAGCTTCTCGAACAGGATCCGGGCGACCTGCTGCGTCGAGCCGAGCAGGAAGTCCTCGTCGGCCAGCTCGTAGGCCCGCGCCTCGAGCTCGGCGACCCGGTCGGCGAGGCGTGCCGTGATCTCGCCCATCCGGTAGGCGTCGATCAGGACGCCCGCGTCCTCCATCGCGCGCAGCACCCCGGCGAGCGGCAGCTCGACGTCCCGGTAGAGCCCCTCCAGGCCGAGCGCGGCGAGGCGGTCGGTGACGAGCGGGCCGAGCAGGCCGAGCGCCTGCGCGGCGCGGCGCACGAGCGGCGCCGTCTCCTCGTCGGGCTCGGGGGTCGGCCGCGGCTCGAGCCCGTACTCGGCCGCCAGGTCGTCGAGCACGTACCCGGAGCGGTTCGGGTCGACGAGGTAGGCCGCGAGCTCCGTGTCCTCGGCGGCGGCGAGCCCGGCCCGCCAGAGCGCCCCCGGCAGCGAGCCGCCCGCGTGGACGACGAGGCGCGGGCAGCCGCGCAGCGCCGGGATCGCCTCGTCGAGCCCGCAGACGACCACGGCCGCGCCGCTCTCCGCGATCGCGGCTCGCTGGCCGTGGACGACGAGCGCGGCGACGGCCGCCACGGGCGCGGGCGCGCCTGCGCGCCACTCGACCTCGTAGCCGGCGGCGACGACGGGCGCGGCGGCGGGCAGGGCGGCGTCGAGCTCGTCGACGCGGCGCAGCAGGTTGCGGAACTCGAAGCGCCGGAACGTCTCCTTGAGCGCGGAGCGGTCGGGCGGCGCGAGCACGAGGGAGGCCGGGTCGCAGTCGATCTCGAGGTCGCGCCGCATCGTCGCGAGCACCTTCGAGGCGCGCGCCTGCTCGGCGTGCTCGGCCACCGCCCTCGCCCGCGCGGGCGTCAGCTCGCTCGCGTGCTCGAGCACCGCCTCGAGCGAGCCGAAGCGCTTGATCAGCTCGCCAGCGGTCTTGTCGCCGATGCCCGGGATGCCCGGGATGTTGTCGCTCGTGTCGCCCTTCAGGCCGATGAAGTCGGGCACCTGGTCGGGCCGCACGCCGTAGCGGGCCTCCACGCGCTCGGGCGTGTAGACCTGGACGTCCGCGACGCCGCGCGGGGTCATCATCAGGCAGACGTTCGCCGAGCAGAGCTGGAATGCGTCCCGGTCGGTCGAGACGACGCACGTGCGCAGGCTCGCCGCGTCGGCGCGCGTCGCGAGGGTCGCGATCACGTCGTCCGCCTCCCAGCCCTCGAACTCGAGGTTGCGGTAGCCGAACGACTCGACGAGCGGCCGGAAGTGCGGGAACTGCTCGCGCAGCAGGTCGGGCATCGGCCGCCGCTCGCCCTTGTACTCCTCGGAGAGCTCCAGCCGGTGCACCGGCCGGGTGTCCCAGGCGACCGCGACGCCCTTCGGCCTGTAGTCGACGAGCAGCTTGAACAGCATGTTCGCGAAGCCGAGCAGCGCGTTCGTCGGGAAGCCGTCCGTCGTCGCGAGCTCCTCGGGCAGGGCGAAGAAGGCCCGGTAGGCGAGGTTGTTGCCGTCGACGAGGAAGACCTCCGCGTCGCGCGCGGGCCCGTCGTCGAGGACGAGCTCCTCGCCGGTCGTGGTCTTCGGGCTCACGCGGCGAGTCTACGCGGCTGCCCGGTGCCCACGGGGCGGGTCGCTAGCGTTCCCGCGTGGCCCGCGTCCCGCTCGTGTCCGGCTCCCGGATCGTCGTCGTCGACGAGGGGGACGGCGTCGAGGCCCTCCGGCCGCCCTGGCCGGTCGAGGGCCTCGCGGACGTCGGCGCCGCGACCCGCGACGCGCTGCGCTTCCCCGTCTCCGGGCCGCCGCTCGTCGAGCGCGTGCCGGCGGGCGGCCGCGTCACGATCGCGGTCGACGGCGGGATCCTGCCACTGCCGCCGCCGGCGAGGGACCCGCGCGCCGAGGCGCTCGCGACGCTGCTCGACGAGCTCGAGCGGATCGGCGTGAAGGGCGACCGACTGACCTTGCTCGTCTCGACGGGCCTCGCGCGGCGCCCGTCGAGGAAGGAGCTCGAGCAGCGGCTCGGGCCGCAGGTCGCGCGGCGCTTCGGCGGCCGCCTCGTCGTCCACGACGCGACCGACCCCGACCTGGTCGAGCTGGCGACGGGGGCGCACGGGCCGCTCCGCGTCGACCGGGCGCTCGTCGAGGCCGACGCGGTGATCGGGGTCGGCTCGGCCGAGACCGTCCTCCACGGCGGCTGCGGCCTGCTGCTCGACGCGGCCGACGCGGAGACCCTGCGCGCCGCGCGCGGGGACGAGTCGCTGCTCGTCCCCGGCGGGCCGGGCGCCGACGCGGTCGCGGCGCTGGCCGCCGCGCTCGGGGCGCGCGTGCCGCTGCTCGGCGTCTCGCTCGCCCTCTCCCATCCCGCCTGGGGGAGCCAGCTGCGCGGCTTCCCGTACGACCCGGCCGCGACCGAGGCGGTCGCCGGCAGCCGCGTCTGGCGGACGCTCTCCCTCGTCGTCCCCGGGCCGCTCCGCCGTGCGGCCGTCTGGTCGCTCCGCCCGCACGTCGGCGCGACCGCCGTTCTCGCCGGCCCGCTCGCCGAGGCCCACGAGCAGGCGCTCGCGCTCGCGGTCGCGCAGCGCGGCGTCGACGTCGCGGGCCAGCTCGACGCCCTCGTCGTCGGGACGCCGTCGCTCGCCGTCCACCTCGGCCTCGAGCGCCCCAACCCGCTCGCGGCGACGCACGTCGTGCTCGGGCTCGCGCTGCGCCTCTGGACGGGGGCGCCGCCGGTCGCCGAGGGCGGCGCGGCGATCGTCCTCCACCGGCTGCACCGCCGCTTCACGCACCCGACCCAGACGCCGTACCGCGACTTCCTGCTCGCGCTGCGGGACGGCCGCGAGCCGGAGGAGCTCGGCCCCGCCGAGGCCGCCGCGGCGCGCAGCCGCCCGGCGCTCGACGCCTACCGGGACGGGCGCTCGTGCCACCCGCTCCTCCCCTACGCGGAGTGGGCGGACTGCCAGCCGGCCCGGCGCCGGCTCGGCGCGGTGCTCGTCGCGGGCTGCCGCGACGCGACGGCGGCGCGCCAGCTCGGGCTCGTCCCGGCGCGCGGCCTCGGCGCCGCGCTCGCGATGGCGCACGGCCACGCAGGCGGCCGGGCGCGCGTCGGCGTCGCCCTGACGCCGCCGTTCTTCCCGCTGCGCGGCCTCCAGGCTGAGGGCGCTCAGCCGAGCGCCGCGTCGAGCACCGCCCCCGCCGGCTCGACCGCGCCCGCCTCGACGAGCCGCCCCCCTTCGACGCGCAGCAGCGCGAGCGGGCCGAGGAGCGGCTCGCCCGTCGGAGCGAGCCGGACGGCGTCGGCCGCGCCCTCGCCGCCCGGCTGGGCGAGCAGCCGCTCGCGGACGCCCTCGCGACGGCCGGCGGAGCGGTCGATCGCGGCGAGCGTCGTCGCCATCGCCTTCGCCCCAGCGGCCGAGGCCGGGCCGAGCTCGAGGTCGCCGAGCTGGCCGAGCGGCGTCGCGCTCGCCGCGACGACGAGCGCCCCTCGGCCGCGGTCGGCACGAGGGCAAGGAGGGCCTGGCTCGCCAGCGCGTCGGCGAGGAAGAGGCGGACGCCGTCGCCCTCCGGACCGAGCACGTCGAGCTTCGCCTGGACGGCGGCAGCCGCGAGCCCCGCGTCGAGGCCGGCCAGGAGGACGCCGTCGACCTGCCGGGCGGGCGCGTTCGCGAGCACGTCGGCGAAGCCGCCCGCGTCGGCGAGCCGCTCGACCGCGACGACCTCGACGCCGGACGCGGGTGCGGCGACGACGAGCGAGGCGGCGAGCTGCGCCGCGCCGGGCTCGTCCTCCGCGAGCACGAGCAGCCGCCGCACGTCGGCGTCGGCAGCGGCCTGCGCGATCCCGGCCGCCTGCACCGCCGTCGAGGCGCCGACGCGCGCGAGGAGCCCGTCCGGGCGAGCGCGGGCCGGTCGCCGCAGCCGGGCGCGGCCGCCGTCAGGCACGTCGAGGCCGCGCCGGGCGAGACGAGCGGAGGCCGCCGCCGGGCGCCGAGGCCAGGACCGGCAGCATCGCCTCCGCGCACGCGGTTCCGAGCGGCCCGACGACGGCGAGGACGGTCGGGTTCGCCGCGTAGGCCGCGGCGTCCTCGGCGCAGCGCTCAGGGCTCTCCGCGGCCACGCGCGGCGCCGCCTCGTCGCACGCCTGGAGCGCGACCCGGAGCTGGCCGGCGCGCCAGCCCTCCCGGTCGAGGACGGCGCGCATCGCGTCCAGCAGCGGCAGCGCCCGGGGCAGCGCCGGCCGCGTCAGCGGGAGCGCCGCGACGACGAGGACGTCGGGCTGGCCCTCGCCCCCGTACTCGAGCGGGGCACAGCGGACGGCCCCCGCCGGGAGGACGCGCGTCGAGAGCGCCGGCGGCTCGGTCGCGGTCGGGCTGGCCGAGCCGCCGCAGCCGGCGAGCGTGACGAGCGCGGCGAGCGCGAGCAGGAGGGCCGGGCGGCGCACCACGTCATCCTACGGCCGCGCCCCGGGGCGGCCAGGGCCGGCAGCCCGCCGACGTATGATGGCCGGGCGCCGAAGTGGCGGAACTGGCAGACGCGCTCGACTCAAAATCGAGTGGGGTGACCCCCCGTGCGGGTTCGATCCCCGCCTTCGGCATCGCCGAGCACCGACGCGGGCAGGACGGAGGACGTGGCGAAGCAGCTGGGAGTGCTGACCGGGGGAGGCGACTGCCCCGGCCTGAACGCGGCCATCAGGGCCGTCGTGCGCGGCGCACTCGCGCGCGGCTACGAGGTCGTCGGGATCCGCCACGGCTGGCGCGGCCTCGTCGAGGGGGACTTCGTGCCGCTGACGCGGAGCGACATCGCCGGGATCCTGCCGCGCGGCGGGACGATCCTCGGCACGACGGGCTTCGACCCGCTGCGCGAGGAGGAGCACGTCGCGCAGCTGCTGCGCAACGCGGCCGCGCTCGACGCCCTGGTCGCCATCGGCGGCGACGGGACGCTCGGCCGCGCAGCGCGGCTTCACGGCGAGCACGGCCTGCCCGTCGTCTGCGTCCCGAAGACGATCGACAACGACGTCGGCGGGACGGACGCGACGATCGGCTTCGACACCGCCGTCGCGATCGCGACCGAGGCGATCGACCGCCTGCACACGACGGCCGAGTCGCACGACCGCGTCATGGTGATCGAGGTGATGGGCCGCCACGCCGGCTGGATCGCGCTCGAGAGCGGCATCGCCGGCGGCGCCGACATCATCCTGATCCCGGAGGAACCGCTGCCGGTCGAGGAGGTGTGCGCCTGCGTCGACCGTCGCCACCTGCACGGGCAGGCGTTCTCGATCGTCGTCGTGGCCGAGGGCTGGCCGCTGACGACGCGCGAGGGGGTCGGCGGCCTCGTCGCCCACGGGACGGACGAGTACGGGTTCCTGCGCCTCGGCGGCGTCGGCGCGATGCTCGGCGCGGAGGTGGCAGCGCGGACGGGCTTCGAGACGCGGGTCACCGTGCTCGGCCACGTCCAGCGCGGCGGCACCCCGACCGCCCGCGACCGCGTCCTCGCGACACGGCTCGGCCTCCACGCCGTCGAGCTCGCGGCGACCGGCTCGTTCGGCGTCGTCGTCGGGCTCCACGGCGACACGGTCGCCGCGACGCCGCTCGCCGACGCGATCGCCGCCTCGCCGCGCACGGTGCCGCCCGCGACCTACGCGGCGGCGCGGACCCTGTTCGACTGAGCCGCCTACGCCTGGCCGTCGAGCAGGTCGCGCAGCGCGTCCGCGAGCCCGGCCGCCGACTCCGGCACCGCGACGATCACGGCGTCGACGCCGGCGCGCTCGAGATCGAGCACGTGGTCGCGCGTCGAGACGGCGCTCTCGGAGACGACGAGCTTCCCCACGGGCACGCTGGGGAGCAGGTCGAGCGCGCGGTCGAGGTCGTCCTCGTCGCGCCGCGAGCTCGCCTCCGAGAGGACGACGATCTCGGGATCGAGGCCGTCGAGCGCCTCCTCGAGCTGCCCCTCGTCGCGGACCTCGAGCGCCCAGTCGAGCCCCAGATCCTCGGCCGCCTGCTGGAGCTCCGCCAGCTCGTCCTCGGCGAGGCGCTCCTCGTAGGCGAGGGAGAGCGCGTCGGTGCCCTCGGCCCGCGCGGCGACGAGCGTCCCGTGGTCGGCGCTCCGGGCGCGCAGGAGGATCGGCAGGTCGGTGTGCGCGCGCACGCGGCGGACGTCGTCGACCGTCTCGACCGCCACGGCCTCGGCCCCGGCGGCCTCCGCGGCCGCTGCGAGCGCGGCGACGTCGCCGCGCAGGACGGGGATCACCGAGATCCCGTCCCCCTCGGAGATCGCCTGGCTGAAGCGGCGCGACGGCCAGTCGCGCGCGCGTTCGCGCAGCTCGTCGAGGCTCATGGCAGCATCCCCTCGCGGGGCGTCCGGGAGCCGGCGGGACGGGACGCGGGCCCCGGGGGGGCTGCCTCGCTCGTCGGGTGGTTCGCGCGCTGATCGGCCTTTGAGCCCATTGGCGACGCGCGAAGTCTAGATGATGGGTCAGCCGACCTCGCGCGAGGGTGCGCCGTCCAGCTCGCCGAGGCGCGCGACGACGGCGTCCACGAGGGAGGAGGCGCCGAGCCGGAAGCGATCGGGGCCGACGGAGCCGGCCCCCCGGAGCTCGGACGCGATCTCCAGCAGCCGCCGCGCGTGGGCCGCCGTTCGGATGCCGCCCGACGCCTTCACGCCCACCGGTCGCCCCGTCCGGGCCTCGTGCCCGGCCGCGCAGTCGAGCAGCTCGCGCAGCGCGTCGTCGGTCGCGCCCACCTCGACCTTGCCGGTGGACGTCTTCAGCCAGTCCGCGCCGCCCGCGAGCGCCGCCTCGGCCGCCGCGCGCACGAGCCCCGGCTCGCCGAGCGCGCCCGTCTCGAGGATCGCCTTCAGCGGCGTGCGCCCGATCGCCGACCGCACCGCCGCGACCTCACCCTCGACCGCGCCCGGGTCGCCGGCCGCGACGGCGCGCCAGTCGCAGGCGAGATCGACCTCCTCCGCGCCCGCCTCGACGGCCGCGGCGGCCTCGGCCGCCTTCGCCGCCGGGGTCGCGCGCCCGTCCGGGAACGCGCCGGCGACCGTGGCCACGCGCACGGTCGTGCCGGCGAGCAGCCGGCGCACCAGCGGGACGATCGCGGGCAGCAGGCAGACCGCGGCCAGGTGCGGCAGGTCGTCGCGGGCGGGGTCCGGCCGCACGGCGCGCGCGGAGAGGCGCTCGGCGACCTCGGGGCCGTCGGTCGGCTCGAGCGAGGTCAGGTCGACGACGCGCAGGACGGCGAGCAGCGCGGCCCGCTCGTCGCCGCCGCGAGGGCCCGCGGGATCCGAGGCGTCGCCCTGCCGCACGGCGGCCAGTGTACGCTCCGCCCCCGTGGCGAGCGCTGGAGCGGCGACGAGCGGCCCGGGGGCGGCGTGACCGCCGCGAAGCAGCTCGTCGTGCGCGGGCTCGCGCGGCTCGGCCTGCTGGACGCCGCGGCCCGCACGTACCTGCGCGTCCTCTACCTGCGCCAGCTGCCGTCCCGGCAGCGCGCGACGTCGACCGACGGCCTGCCGCTGCCGCCGCCGGGGCTCATCTTCGCGGTCGCGCGGACGCCGAGCGAGCGCTGGTACCTGGACTCGGGCGCAGCGGCGGCGGGCGCGATCCGCGAGTCGCTCGCGCGCCACGGCGCCTCGGTCGAGGAGGCCGGCGCGCTGCTCGACTTCGGCTGCGGCTGCGGTCGCGTCCTCCGTCACTGGGCCGGGCTGCCCGTCGAGGCGCACGGCTCCGACCTGAACGCGGGCGCCGTCGCCTGGTGCCGCGACGCGCTGCCGTTCGCGCACGTCGACGCGAACGGGCTCGCGCCGCCGCTCGCCCAGCCGGACGGGCGGTTCGGGCTCGTCTACGCGCTGTCGGTGCTCACGCACCTCCCGGAGGAGCTCGGCGAGGCCTGGCTGCGCGAGCTCGTGCGCGTGCTCCGGCCCGGCGGGCACCTGCTGCTGACGCTGCACGGCGAGCGCTACCTCGACCGCCTGACCGCGGCCGAGCAGGCGCGCTTCCGGGCGGGCGGGCTCGTCGTCCGCCGCCCCGGGATCGCCGGGTCGAACCTCTGCACGGTCTTCCACCCGGAGCCGTACGTCCGCGAGCGGCTGGCAGCCGGGCTCGAGCTGCTGGAGCTCGTCCCGGGCGGCGCGGCCGGGAACCCGGTTCAGGACCTCGTGCTCCTGCGCAAGCCGGCGTAGCCGTCACCCCCGGCCGCGTGGGGGCGCGCCCACCGCGGCCTCCGCCGGGCCGGCCCCGCACCGGCGTGCCGTGAGGCAGCGGCGCGGGCGGGCGGCGCCGCGACGAGGGCAGACGGCGGGCGCCGCGTGTGGACGAGGCGTCACGCTTCCGCCACGGTCCCGTCTCACACGCGCGCGCCCTCCGGCGATACGCTCGTTCGCGGGAGGAGGCAAGGGGTGGCCCCGGATCCGGCCGCCCTCGCGGCCGGGGCGGGCGGCGCCTGCGCACTCCCCGCCCGGCACCGCGGCACGAGCCTGCCGCCAGGCGGTCCCGGCCCGCCCCGCCCCGGGATGTCCGAGGGCGCGGCCCCGGCGGGCTCCCCGGGCGCCCGACCCCGGCGCGGCTTCCCGCGCACCCGGCGAGCGGACCGCGCCGCGCGTCCCGTCCCCGGCTCGGGCCCGCGACCCCGCGCACGCGCTGCGGCGCGACGCTGTCGCGCCACCCTCGTGCGAACGGGGCCCGCCGGGGCGGGCCCCGGCCCTACCCGGCGGCGGTCAGCTCGGCGACCAGCGGCGAGCAGTCGAGCGGGTCGAAGCCGAGCCGGTCGGCGATCTCCTCGCTCGATGGCCGCGTCCCCTCCGCGAAGAGCGCGCGCAGCAGCTCGCCCGTCTCGGCCCGATGCCACCAGTCCTCGCCGACCTCCTCGCGCAGGTGCGCGCGCAGCTGCGCCGTGCGGATCCAGGCGCGCAGGTAGTCGGCCGAGTAGAAGCCGTCGTCCATGTCGGACACGTAGCCCGAGCGCGGGTAGCGGAAGCCGGTCGCGGCCGAGACGAGGTCGGAGTACGTGTCCGCGTACGACTCGGCGTGGGCGACGTCCGCCCAGAAGCGGAGCTCGTAGCGCAGCTTCGCCGTGTAGCGGCGGAAGAGCAGCATCTCGAGCAGCTTCGTCGCCTCGGCCCGGTCGACGGCCTCGTCGCGCGCCAGCTCGAAGTGCGCCTCGTGCCAGCCCGGCTCGCGCGTGATCGACTCGACGACGAAGGAGTAGATCTCCGTCAGCGCGTGGTCGCGCGCGAGGCGCCGGAACGTGTACGGGAGCGACGGGTCGCACCCGGCGTAGTGGAGCGCGTGGCCGGCCTCGTGCAGGAACGCCTGGTAGTCGGCCAGGCCGCCCTGCGCGCGCGTGATCAGGTGGACGACCTCGGGCGGGTCGGACGCGATCACGCAGGCGCGCGGGTTCTTCTGCGGGCGATCCTCCAGGTCGAGCCGGATCCGCCCGTCGCGCTCGAGGTCGAAGCCCAGCAGGTCGAGCGTCTCCAGGCAGACGGGGACGGCGCGCTCCTTCGTGTACGTCGAGGCGAGCGGCGAGAGCCGCCGGACGTACGAGACGTGCGCGGAGATCGGCTCCGCCTCGCGGTCCGCGCCGAGGATCCGGTCGAGCCAGCGCGACGAGACGTCCGCGAACGCGTCGTCGAGCCGCGCCGACGCCGCCTCGAGCGCGTCGCAGAGGGCGAACAGGTCGACCCCCTTGAGCGCGGCGCTGCGCTGCACGGGGTCGGGATCGCCGGTCAGGTCGGCCTCGAGCCGCTCGGCGTCGCGCATCAGCGAGAGCCGCGCGTCGTTGTGCTGCGCGGACGCCTCGGCGGTCAGCCGGCCGAGGGCGTCGCGGTCGGCGTAGGCGTCGAGCACGGCCAGGCGCGCCTGCGCGGAGAGGAGCGGCAGCTCCTCTCCCTGGAACTCGACCTTCGTCGCCAGGATCGCGTTCTGGAGCGCGTCCGAGCGCTCGGCCAGCTCGGCCGCGAGGATGCCGCCCTCGCAGGCCTCGCGCAGCCGGAACAGCCGCTCGCGCTCGTCGCCCACCGCGGCCGACTCGGCCTCGGCGATGACGTCGCGCTGCGCGCGCGTGAACAGGTCGGCGTAGCGCGCGACGATCACCGCCTGCTCGCTCGTCTCCTTCTCCCCCACCCGCACCGCGCGCCCCTCCTCGGAGCGCTCGTACACGTAGCGGCGGAACCGCTCCTCGAAGTCCCCAGGCGTCAGCGTCATGGGGCTGAGCCTACCTGCGGGGTCGGGGGCCTCCGCTCAGAGCCCGAGCCGGCCGAGCAGGGCCTCGTCGGCGCGCCAGTCGCGGCGCGCCCTGACGCGCAGGTCGAGGTAGACCGGGTGCCCGAGCAGCGCCTCGATCTCCGGCCGGGCGCGGGCGCCGATCTCGCGGATCATCGAGCCGCCCTTGCCGACGAGGATCGACTTCTGCGACTCGGTCTCGACGATGATCGTCGCGCGCACGACCTTCCGCTCCAGCTCCTCGACCTGGACGCCGACGGAGTGCGGCACCTCCTCGCGCGTCAGGTGGAGCGCCTGCTCGCGCACGAGCTCCGCGACGCGGAACTCGAGCGGCTGGTCGGTCGCCTGGCCCTCGGGGAAGTAGGTCGGGCCCTCCTCGAGCAGGCTCGCCAGGTCGTCGCGGAGCGCGGCGATCCCGTCGCCCGTCCGCGCGCTGACGGGGTGGAGGGCGTGGTAGTCGGCCTCGAGCTCGGCGACGAGCGCGCTCACCTCGCCGAGCTTGTGGGCGATCCGCGCGGGGCTCAGGCGGTCGACCTTGTTCAGCACGATCACGACCGGGACGCCGGAGCCGAAGGCGCGCCGTGCGACGAAGCGGTCGCCGCGCCCGATCGTCTCGTCGGCGGCGAGCACGAGCATGACCGCGTCGACGTCCTCGAACGACTCGTCGACGGCGCGCTGCATCCGCTCGGTCAGCGCATCGAGCGGGCGCTGGAAGCCGGGCAGGTCGACGAGCACGAGCTGCCACCCCTCGCCGCTCGTCGCGCCGAGGATGCGCCGGCGCGTCGTCTGCGGCTTGTCCGAGACGATCGCGACCTTCTCGCCGCAGAGCGCGTTCACGAGCGTCGACTTGCCGACGTTCGGCCGCCCGGCGAGCGCGACGAAGCCGCTCCTCACGCGGGCCCCAGGTCGAACGAGTCGGGGAGCAGCTCGGCCGGCGTGCGGGCGACGATCGCCCCGGCGAGCGGGAAGACGACGCGCCCGACGCGGAACTCGGCGAGCCACTGGCGGCAGCCGCCGCACGGCGAGGCGGTCACGGCGAGCGCCTCGACCTCGCCGGGCCGGATCCCCTCGGCGACCGCCCGGGCGAGGGCGGCGCGCTCGGCGCAGATCCCGAGCGGGTAGGACGCGCACTCGACGTTCACGGCGGTGACGACGCGCCCGTCCGCGGCGAGCACGGCCGCGCCGACGGGGAAGCGCGAGTAGGGCGCGTAGGCGCCGGCAGAGGCATCGACCGCCCGCGCGTGCAGCTCGGCGTCGGTCACGTGAGCGCCTGGAAGAGGACGAGGGTGACGAGCGTGCCGACCAACGCCCCCATGATGACCTCGAAGGTCGAGTGGATGCCGGACTCGACGCGCGTCTGGGCGACGAGCGCGGCCATCAGGAAGGCGAGCAGCGAGACGAGCAGCCGGTGGCGGAAGTCCGCGGTGACGAACGTGATCGCCATCCAGCCGGAGAACGCGAGCGCCGCGTGGCCGGACGGCAGGCCGCCGCGCAGCGGGGTGCCCCGGCCCGTCATCGCCTTGATCGCGATCACCGCGATGATCGTCAGCGCGAGCGCGCCGATCGTCGGGTTGACGGGGGCGTCGCGGACGCGCGTGATCAGCCGGTAGCTCGGCTGCGCGAGGCGGTCGACGAACACGAGGTAGCCGATCACGATCGCGTTCACGGCCGCGATCAGGACGGCGCCCGCGGCGATGTCCTTCGCGAGCTTCGCCAGCGGGTCGAACGACGTCGTCGAGATGTCGACCGAGGCCTCGACCGCCGTGTTCACCATCTCGGCGACGAGGACGAAGGTGATCGAGAGCAGGATCGCGATCAGCTCGAGCTTCGTCACCCCGTAGACGACCGCGAGCGCGATCACGACGGCCGCGATGACGAAGTGGATCCGCATGTTCCGCTGCGTGCGGAGCACGTGGATGATCCCCTCGAACGCGTAGTTGAAGCTCTGGAGGATCGACGGCGCGCGGCGGCGTTGCCGGTCGCTCACGCGAGCAGCTCCTCCTCGCGCAGCTCCATCTCGTCCCCGTGGTCGTACCCGAGCAGGTGCAGCAGCCCGTGCACGAGCGGGTGGCGCCACGCCTCGCCGACGACCTGCGGGCAGAGGACGACGTCGCCGAGCTGGCGCGGCACGCCCTCGGGGAGCGGCTCGACGCCGTCGATCGGGAACGAGAGGACGTCCGTCGCCTCGTCGATCCCCAGGTGCTCGGCCTTCAGCGCGCGGATCTCGTCCGGGCCGACGAGCGCGACGCCGAGGTCGCCCTGCGCGACGCCCTCCGCGGCGAGGACGTGCCGGCAGAGCGCCTCGATCGCGGCCTCGTCCGCCTCTGCGCCGGAGCGATTGTCGAGCTCGATCTCGATCACGGGCGCGGCTCGGCCGCGGCCTCGTCGGCGTGGCGCTTGTACGCCTCGACGATCCGCTGGACGAGCTTGTGGCGGACGACGTCGACGTTCGCGAGGTCGACGAACGAGATCCCGTCGATCCCCTCGAGGATCCGCCGCACGGTGACCAGCCCGGACGCCTGGTGGCGCGGCAGGTCGACCTGCGTCACGTCCCCGGTGACGACCATGCGCGAGCCGAAGCCGAGCCGCGTGAGGAACATGTGCATCTGCTCGGGGCTCGTGTTCTGCGCCTCGTCGAGGATGACGAACGAGTCGTTCAGCGTCCGGCCGCGCATGAACGCGAGCGGCGCGACCTCGATCTGCCCCTTCTCCATCGCGGTCACGACGCGGTCGGCGTCCATCATGTCGTAGAGCGCGTCGAACAGCGGCCGCAGGTACGGGTCGACCTTGGCCATCATGTCGCCCGGGAGGAAGCCGAGCCGCTCGCCCGCCTCGACGGCCGGCCGCGTGAGGATGATCCGGCTGACCTGGCGCTCGGAGAGCGCGGCGACGGCGAGCGCCATGGCGAGGTAGGTCTTGCCCGTGCCCGCCGGGCCGATCCCGAAGCTGATCGTGTCGCGGCGGATCGCGTCGACGTAGCGCTTCTGGTTCACCGTCTTCGGCGCGATCTTCTTGCCCCGGTGGCGCCAGACGACGTCCTCGAGCACCTCGCGGACGTCGGTGTTCGCGTCGAGCGCGCCGAGCACCGCGTCGATCGTCCCCGGCCCGATCGCGTGGCCCGCGTCGACCAGCTCGATCAGCTCGTCGAGGACGACGCGCGCGGCGGCGATCTCCTCCTCGCTCCCCTCGAGCGCCAGGCGGTTCCCGCGCAGGTGCAGGGAGACGCCGAGCTGCTGGCGCAGCGCGTCGAGCATGCCGTCGCCGATCGTGGCGAGCTCGGCGGCGACCTCGTTCGGGAGGGAGAGCACGTCCTGCAACCACGACAGTCTAGGGACGCCGCGCGGACGTCCGGCGTCGGCGAACGCCCGTGCGGCGTGCTACAAGGCAGGCGTGGGGGTGGCCACGCGGGCAGGCTGGCTGGCGACGGCCCTGGCGCTCGCCGCGCCGGGGGCGGCCGCGGGCGCGATCACGGTCCGGGTCGAGACGACGCCGGCGCCCGTGCTCGTCGTGACGAGCGACGCGGACGACGCGATCGTCCTCACGTGCGACGGCGACCTCCGGGCCAGCCGGATCGTCGTCAACGGCGTCGCCTCGGACGCGTCGTGCCAGTCCCGGGTGGCCGTGGTCGGCGGGCCGGGGCCGAACCGGATCGACCTCGGCGACCTGCTCCTCTTCAGCGGGAATCTCAAGGGGCCCCAGGGGAGCGTCCGGATCGAGGCCGGGGCAGGCGACGACGAGGTGACGACGCCGCGCGCCCCGTACGTCCTCGCGACCGTCGACGGCGGCCCGGGCAGCGATCGACTCGTCGGGGGGACCGTCGACACGTACGTCTTCGGCCCCGCGCAGGGCGTCGAGGTCGACACGCTCGTCGAGACGGCCGCGGACCGCTGCGACGAGCCCTGGCAGGCGGTCGGCGAGAACCCGCCCATGTGGGACGTCCTCGACCTCAGCCTGGTCGAGGGCGACGTCGCCGTCGACGGCGCGGCCCCGGGCGGCGTCCTGGCGACGACGCCGGGCCGCACCATCCGCCTCGAGCGCGGCGGCACCGGCGCGATCGCCGTCGAGTCGGCGTCGGGAGGGCCCGGAGACGATCGGCTCGCCGGTCTCTGCTTCGCGGCCGGGAACGGCGGCGACGACCTGCTCGGCGCCGCGCCCGGCGGCGCGCTGCTCCTCGGCGGGAGCGGCACGGACGTGCTGCGGGGCGGCGCGGCGGACGACCTGCTGGTCGGCGGTGCGGGGGACGACCGGCTCCTCGGCGGCGCGGGGAGCGACGACCTCTCCGGCCAGGCAGGCGACGACGTCCTGCGGGGCGGCGCCGGCGACGACGTCTACCGCTTCGCTGCCGGCGACGGTCGCGGGCACGACGTCGTCGACGAGCGGCCCGACGGCGGCAGCGACGTCCTCTCCTTCGACCTGCCGCCGGGCGTCCCGGCGAGCGTCCAGCTCGGCGCCGAGGACGGCGTCGTCGCCCGCTGGGGCCGCGCACGGGCCTCCGTCCTGCGAGCGCGGCAGATCGAGCGGGTCGTCGGCGGACGCGGCGACGACCTGCTCGTCGGCGACGCAGGCGCGAACGTGCTCCAGGGTGGCGGCGGACGCGACGTGCTCGCCGGCGGGCGCGGCGACGACGCCTATGCCGTCGACCCCGTCGCCCCGCTCGGTGCGGCCGGCCACTGGCTCGGGGACTACCCCGTCGGTGCCGGCGACGAGCCGCGCCCGCGGTACGTCGGTCGGTGCTCCTCGTACGAGGACGACTGCCCGGGCACGATCCCCGCGTGGACGACGATCGACGAGCGACCGGGCGGCGGCGTCGACACGATCGTTGCCCGCGGCGCGGAGCCGTTCGTGCGGATCGACCTCGCGGCCCGCTCGGTCGTGGTCCGCACGCGGCGCCTCCTAGTGGACGTCGCCCGACCCGGCGGGACGGCCTTCCTCGAAGGCGCGGTCGGGACGAACGGCCCGGACGTCCTGCTCGGCAACGCGGCGGACAACGTGCTCGAGGGGCAGCTCGGACGGGACACGGTGCGCGGCGGCCCCGGGCGCGACACGTGCGTGATCGTGCGACCGGGGCCCTCGACGGAGAACGACGACGACCTCGGCAGCTGCGAGCGGACGCCGATCGGCAGCCCCTACCGGAGCCCGTTCGAGCCCTTCCCGCGCTAGCCTCGCCGCGTGCCCTCCCCCGCGCCCGTGCCGGAGACCGCGCGCGCCGTCGTCCTCGTCGAGCCGGGGCGCCTGGAGCTGCGCGAGCTCCCGTGCCGAGCATCGGCGAGGAGGACGCGCTGCTCGCGCTCGAGGCCTGCGGGATCTGCGGGACGGACTACGAGCAGCTCGCCGGGCTGGTCGAGCGGAACGAGTACTACACGCCCTACCCGGTCGTCCCGGGGCACGAGCCGCTCGGGCGGATCGCGGCGATCGGGCCGGGCGCGCGCCGTCGCTGGGGCGTCGAGGTGGGCGACCGCGTCGCCGTCCGCTCGGCCTACGGCTGCGGGCGCTGCGAGGCCTGCCGGCGACTCGACCCGCTCGGCTGCCCGACCCGCGGCGGCACCTACGGGCTGACGGACGTCTCGATCCCGCCAGGCCTCTGGGGCGGCTACGCGGAGCTGATGTACCTCTGTCCGCTCTCGGTGGTGCGGAAGCTCGACCCGACCCTCCCGGCCGAGCTCGCGGTGATGTTCAGCCCGCTCGGCGCCGGGCTCTCGTGGGCGTGGACGGTGCCGCGGACAGGCCCCGGCGATCGCGTCGCGATCCTCGGCCCAGGCCAGCGCGGGCTCTGCTCGGTCGTCGCCGCGCGCGAGGCGGGCGCCGAGCAGGTGATCGTGACGGGGCTCGCGCGCGACGCGCACAAGCTCGCGGTCGCGCGGGAGCTCGGCGCGGACGCGACGATCGTCGCGGACGCGGCCGACGTCGTCGCGGCGGTGCGCGAGGCGACGGGCGGCAAGGGCGCGACCGTCGTCGTCGACACCACGCCCTTCGCAGCCGACTCCGTCCGCCACGCGGTCGGGATGGCGGCCCGACGCGGCCGGATCGTCCTCGCCGGGCTGAAGGGCCCCGGCCGCGCGGTCGAGCTCGTCCCCGACGACGTCATCTACCGCGAGCTGTCGCTGACGGGCGTCCTCTCGATGGCCTACGCCGACTTCGAGCGGGCGTGCGCGCTGATCGAGTCGCGGCGGCACCCGCTCGAGCGGCTCCATACGCACGCGTTCCCGCTCGAGCAGGCGGAGCGCGCGATCGGACGCTCGCCGGCGAGACCGACGAGCGCGCGATCCACGTCGCCATCGTCCCGGGCGCGCCGGTTCGCTCGATCAGTCCGCGTCGCGCACGGCCCGCTGCGCCTCGCCGAGCGCGCGAACGACGTAGAGCACGGCGAGCACGAGGAAGGCGAGCCCGACGAGCGCACGCACCCGGTCGGCCTCGAGCGGCGTGCGCTGCGAGACCGGCCCGGCGACGGTGTCCGCCACGCGCTGGCGCCAGCCCGCGAGGCCGGCCTCCCCCACCCTGTCCACCACGCTTCGTCCCATGCGCGGGACATACCCGACCGGCGGCCCGCTCAATCCTCGGGGCACCTGCGGGCGTGCGCGGCCCGGCTAGGCGAGCTTCTCGCGGACGATCTGGCTGACCGCCGAGCCGTCGGCCCGGCCGGCCACCTGCGGCATCACGTCGGCCATCACGCGGCCGAGGTCGCGGATCGACGTCGCGCCGGTCTCGGCGATCGCGTGGTCGACGATCGACTCGATCTCGGCCTCGCCGAGCGGCGTCGGCATGTAGGACTCGAGGATCGCGAGCTCCGCCTCCTCGCGCTCGGCCGCCTCGTCGCGCCCGCCGTCGCGGTACGCGGCCGCGGCCTCGATCCGGCGCTTGCGCTCGCGCTGGAGCACCTGCAGCTCCTCGGTCTCGGTCAGCGGCCGGCCGAGGTCCTTCTCGGACGAGCGCAGCGCGGCGAGCGTCAGCCGCAGCGTGTCGAGCCGCAGCTGGTCCCGGGCCTTCATGGCCTCCTTCACGTCACCCTCGATGCGCGCGATCATCCCCGTCCTCCTCGCTGCTCAGCCGAACGGCGGCAGGCCGCCGGCCATGACGTGCCAGTGCAGGTGGAACACGGTCTGCCCCGCGCCCGGCCCGACGTTCACGATCACCCGGTAGTCGCCGAGCCCGAGCGCCTGCGCGGTCTCGGCGACGAACGAGACCATCCGCCCGCGCTCGTCCTCGAACAGCCCGTCGACGTCGCGGAGCGAGTCGACGTGGCGCTCCGGGATCACGAGCACGTGCGTGTCCGCCTTCGGCGCGATGTCGCGGAAGGCGAGGAAGCCCTCGCCGCGGTGGACGACGTCGGCCGGGATCTCCCCGGCGACGATGCGGCAGAAGATGCAATCGGCCTGCGGCTGGCTAGGCAGCGAGGATCCCCTCCTCCGTGACGGCGCCGGCACGGACGCGGACGAGCTCGCCGACCGGCGCCTCGACGAGCCACGGCGAGTAGTCGTCGCCGTAGCCGCGTCCCGGCCGGTCGACCAGGACGACGTCCTCCGAGCCCAGCTTCGCCGCCCAGCGGGCGCGCTGCTGCTCGTCGGACAGGGCGCGCAGCCGCGCGCTGCGCTCGCGCTTCGCCCCGGGCGCGACCGGGTCGAGCCCCGCCGTGCGCGTGCCCGGGCGCGGCGAGTACGGGAAGACGTGCACCTTCGTGATCCCCGCGTCGCGGACGACCTGCAGCGTTCGCTCGAACGCCGCCTCGTCCTCGGTCGGGAACCCGACGATCACGTCCGTCGTGACGTTAAACCCCTCGGCGCGCTCGAGCCGACGCAGGAACGTCGCGGCCGTGTAGCGGCGCGCCATGTCGCGCAGCACCCGGTCGTCGCCCGCCTGGAGCGGCACGTGCAGGTGCGGCGAGACCGTCGGCGTCTCGCGCATCGCCGCGACGAGCGCGTCGTCGACGTGGTTCACCTCGATCGACGACAGCCGCAGGCGCTCGAGCCCGGGGGTGGCGCCCGCCTCGCGGATCAGCCGCGGCAGGTCGTAGCCGGCGGCGCGGTCGCGGAAGCAGCCGAGGTTGATGCCGGTGAGGACGACCTCGCGGTGGCCCTGCGCGACCCGGCGGCGGATCTCTGCGAGCACGGCCTCGGCGCGCCGGCTGCGCGAGGCGCCGCGCACCTGCGGGATGACGCAGAAGTCGCACGAGAAGGAGCAGCCGTCCTGGATCTTCACGAACGCGCGCACCCGGTCCGTGCCCGCGTCGGCGCGCGTGCAGCCGAGCGACCCGACGCCCGCGGCGACCGCCGCCGCCGTCTCCTCCGCCCGCAGCGGGACGACCTCGACCTGCTCGCCGAGCCCGGCGAAGGCGCCGTCGAGGTTCGCGGCGCAGCCGGTCACGTAGACGCGCGCGCCGCGCCGCGCCGCCCGCCGCGCTGCCTTGCGCGACTTCGCGACCGCCTCGTTCGTCACGCAGCAGGTCGACAGGACGACCACCTCGGCGTCCTCCGCGTCCGCCTCCGCGTGGCCGTCGGCGAGCAGCCGCTCGCGGACCTCCTGGACGTCGACGAGGGAGACCTTGCAGCCGAGGACGTCGACGGAGAAGCGCGCCACGAGCCCATGCTAGTCGGTTGCGGCGAGCGGGCCCGCCGGCTCGTGATCCGCCGCGGGATGCGCTACCGTCGTGGCGTGCTGCGGGGGGTGATCGCGGTCGCGGTGGCGGTGCTCGGGCTCGGGAGCTGCGGGGGCGGCGGCGCGCCGGCCTTCGGCCCGGACGACACCTCGATCGCCGTGGACGCGGGCCAGCCGTTCGCGATCGTCCTCGATGAGAACCCGAGCATCGGCGACGACTGGCGCCTCGAGCAGCCGCCCGATCCCGCGGTGGCCGAGCTGATCTCGGACGACTACGAGAGCGAGGGCGACGCGCCCGGCTCCGGGGGCCGGCACGTCTTCACCTTCACGGCCCGGGCGCCGGGGACGACGGAGCTCGTGCTCTTCGACTGCTACCGCTGCGGCTCGGCCGGCGTCCCCGCGCCCGAGGACGAGCCCCTCTCACCCCGGATCACGTACACGGTGACCGTGCGCTGATGCGCCGGCTCGCGCTCGCGGCGGCGGTGCTGGCGGCGGGCGCGCTCGCCGCCCCGGCGCCCGCGGCGCGCGTCCCGGAGCGCGGGTTCGACCTGGTCGTGTCGGCGCAGCCGCCCGTCGAGCCGCGCACGCCGACGCTCTACTCGCTCGACCCGGCGACGGGCGAGCGCACGCGGCTCTCGCGGACGACCCGGGCGCACGAGTCCGCCCCGACGCCCTCGCCCGACGGCCGGCTGCTCGCGTTCGTCCGCGGCGCGCTCGGCGCCGCGCAGGAGGTGTGGACCGCCCGCGCGGACGGGTCGCGCCCGCGGCTCGTCGGCGAGGGCACGAGCCCGGCGTGGGCGCCCGACTCGCGCCGGCTCGCGTACGCAGGGCCCGAGGGCGTGGTCGTACTGCCCACACGCGGCGGGCCCGGACGCCTCGTCGGGCCTGGCGGCTCGTTCCCCGCCTTCTCCCCGGACGGGGCGCTGCTCGCCTACCTCGTCCCGCAGTCGCCCGGGCTCTCGAGCCCCGTGCGCCTCGAGGTCGTCGATCTGGCCGGCGGCACGCCCCGCACGCTGCTCGCCCAGGCGGGCCCGTTCGCCTGGGCGCCGGACGGCGGGTCGCTCGCCGTGCGGGTCGGGCTCGCGACGGCCGCCGATCGAGGGGCGCTCCGGCTCGTCGGCGTCGACGGAAAGGTGGCCTGGGAGACCGAGCCGCACGGGCTCTCGCACGCGCCGGCGTTCGTTCCGCGCAGGGGCGCGATCGCCCTGCTCGAGGAAGGCGGCATCTCGCTCTACGACGCGGCCGACGGCAGACGGCGCCCGCTCTTCCCCCAGCCCGGGTGCGTCGGCCCTGTCGCGTTCTCGACGGACGGCGGACGGCTCGCCTGCGTCGCCGCGGCACCCGGCGCGCGCGGCCGCGTCGTTCGCGTGCAGGCGCTCGCCGGCACGGCGAGGACGTTCGGCCTGCCCGAGCGGGAGGCGACGGGCGTCGCGTGGCTCCCGGACGGTCGGCTCGCGGTCAGCTGGCGGGCGCTGGAGAGCCGCGACCCCGAGCTCGTCCGGGTCGACCCGGGGACGGGTCGCGCGATCGCCCTGACCGACGACCGGTACTCGCAGCTGGATCCCGTCTGGTCGCCCGATGGGACGCGCCTCCTCTACCGCGTGGGCAGGCACGTCGTGGTCGCGCGGGCGGACGGCTCGCAGCCCCGTCGTGCGCCCGATCCGACCGGCGCCTGGCGCTCCTGGGACGGCCTGGACTGGTCGCCGGACGGCCGCGCCGTGCTGCGCGTCGGCCGGGACGGCTTCCTCCGCCTGTGGTCGCTCGACGACGGCGCGATCGTGGACGGCCAGCTTGCGCCTGGCTCCAGCCTGGGGGGGGCCGTCGACTGGTCGAGCCTGGGCGATCTCGCGTACACGACGGACTCGGGGATCGCAGTCGCGCCGCTCAGGGCCGTCCGCGGCGCCCTCCGGGCCGGGACCCCACGCCTCGTCGTGCCCGGCGGCTTCCACCCACGCTGGTCGCGGGACGGCTCCCGGCTCGCCTACGTCCGCGTCGTCGGGAACGCCTGCGGCCTCTACTGCGACGTCGTGCTCGTCGCGACCGCCGCCCGGGACGGCTCGGACGAGCGCATCCTCGTCTCGTCGCCGGGGTTCCGGTACGTCCGCGATCTCGCCTGGAGCGGCGACGGGCGGAGCGTCGCGGTGATCAGCGAGCTTGAGGCCGGGGAACGCCTGGAGCTGATGAGAGCGGAGACGCCCCCGATCGCCGTCCCGCTCGCGCTCTCGGGGCTCTCGTCGCTCGACTGGCGCGCGCCGCTCAGGCGTCCCTGACGCGCAGCTCGGCGGCCCACTCGCCGTCCTCGCGGCGCTCGACGAGCGTCCAGCCGGCGAGCGTCGGTCGCTCGCGGGCGAGGATGCCCGAGACGATCCACCGCGGCGCCCGCACGCGGGCCGCGAGCGGCTCCAGCACGCGCGTCTCGATGTTCGCGACGACGAGCCCCGCCTCCGGGAGCGGGTCGGCGAGGACGTCCGCGCGGCGCGCGTCGAGCTGGACGCCGTTCACCACGGCGTTCCCGCGAGTCGCCGCGACGGCCGCATCGTCGAGGTCGACGGCGACGACGGGCGCGAAGCCCGAGAGCGCCGCGGCGATCGAGAGGACGCCGGAGCCGCAGCCGAGGTCGAGCAGGCTCGTCGGCTCCTGCTCGAGCAGCAGCCCGAGGCTCAGGCGGGTCGTCGCGTGCGCGCCCGTGCCGAACGCCTGGCCCGGGTCGATCACCAGCGGGACGGCGTCGGCGTCGGGCTCGAGCCACGGCGGCCCGACCCAGAGCGGCCCGACCCGGACCGGCCGGTGGAACGCGCGCCAGGCGTCCTCCCAGCCCTCGGCCACCTCGGTCACGGTCGCGCCCGGGAGCGCGGCGGCCAGGCCGACGGCGCGACCGGGGTCGACGTAGGCGGCGAGCTCGACCCCGCCAGGGACGTCGCGCTCCTCGAAGCCGTCGGGGACCAGGTCGAGCAGGAAGGCCCGCGCCTCCTCCGCCTGCTCGGCGGCGACGACGAGCGCGACGCGGCGGAGCGGCGCGCTCAACGGAATGCCGCGCGGAGCCGCTCGAAGAAGCCGGGCTCGGCCTCGTCGTAGGCGGACGCGTCGATCGTCGCGTCGAGCTGGGCGAGGTGCGTCCGCTGCTCCTCGGTCAGGCGACGCGGCACGCGGACGTTCACGACGACGTGCTGGTCGCCGCGGCCGCGGGCGCGCAGCGCGGGCATCCCCTTGCCGCGCAGGAGGATCACCTCGCCGGGCTGGGTCCCCGCCGGCAGGTCGAGCTCGTGGTCGCCATCCAGCGTCGGCACGGTCACGCGGGCGCCGAGCGCCGCCTGCGCCATCGAGACGTCGAGCCGGCAGACGAGGTCGTGCCCGTCGCGGACGAAGCGCTCGTCCTCGCGCACGCCGACGTGGACGTAGAGGTCGCCGGGCTGGCCGCCCGGCCCGCCCCAGTGCCCCTGGCCGCCGATCCGGATCCGCTGCCCGTCGGCGATGCCGGCCGGCACGTCGACCGAGAGCCTGCGCTCCTCGGTGACGACGCCGTTGCCGTCGCAGTCCTCGCAGGGGTCGGTGACGATCCGCCCGCCGCCGTGGCAGCGCGGGCACGGCCGGGTCTGGACGAGCTGCCCGAGCAGCGAGCTCTGCCCGGTCTGCACGCGGCCGGCGCCGCCGCAGGTGTCGCACACCGCGGGCGTCGAGCCGGGCGCGGCGCAGCTCCCGTTGCACGTCGTGCAGACGGTCGTCGCGCCGAAGACGACCTCGCGCGTCGCGCCCGTCGCTGCCTCGGCCAGGTCGATCTCGACCCGGACGGCCACGTCCGCGCCGCGTCGCCGCGCGCGCCGGCCGCCGCCGCCGAAGACGTCCCCGAAGAGGTCGCCGCCGAAGAACGACGAGAGCAGGTCGGAGAGATCGCCGAAGTCGCCCGGCGGCGCGTAGCCGCCCCGGCGCAGCCCGCCGTGGCCGAAGCGGTCGTACAGGTCGCGCGTCTCCTGCTTGGACAGGACCTCGTAGGCCTCGGCCACCTCGCGGAACTTCTCCTCCGCCTGCGGGTCGTCCGAGACGTCCGGGTGCAGCTCGCGGGCGAGCTGGCGGAACGCCTTCTTCAGCTCCTGCTCGCTCGCGGTGCGCGTGACCCCGAGGATCTCGTAGTAGTCGCGCTTCGTCGCGGCCATGCCTCGCCCCAGGGTATCGACAGCGCCCGGCCGGGCTTCAGGCCTCGTAGATGTCCTCGACGAAGCGCGAGAGCTCCGTCGCGGCGAGACGGACCGCGGCGATCGCGGCCGGGTAGTCCATCCGGGTCGGCCCGATCAGGCTCACGGTGCCGAGGTTGCGGTTCGTCAGGCCGTACGCGTGCCCGACGACCGAGACGCGCTCGAGCGCCGGGTCGCCGATCTCCGCGCCGACGCGGACGAACGGTCGGCGCGACACGAGCGACTGGCGCATCAGGTCGAGGAGCGAGGCGCGCTGCTCGAGCGCGTCGACGAGGCGGCGGAACGCGCGCACGTCCTCGCTGCGGAACTCGTCGAGCACGTCGGCCGCGCCGCCGACGAAGACGTTCTGCGGCCCCTCGATCAGGTCCTCGAACGCCGGGCGCAGCTCGGCGAGGAACTCCCGCTCTCGCGCGGTCAGCCCGGTGTCCTCGAAGCACTGCCGCAGCAGGCGCGCGCCGAGCCGCTCGCCGCCGAGCGTCTCGTTCAGGTAGTCGGCCGACCAGCCGACCAGGCGCGCGTCGACCGGGTCGCCGAAGACGAACAGGCGCTTCGTGACGCCGCCGGTCTGCGTGATCACGACCACCACGACGACCTGCGGCTGCAGCTGCAGCACCTCGACGTGGCGGACGACCGTCGTCTCGAGCGCCGGCGCGGTGACGAGCGCCATCAGGTGCGTCAGCTGCGCGAGCGCCTCCGTCGTGCGCTGGAGCGCGAGGTCGATCTCGTTCGACACGCTCGCCAGGTCGAGCTCGAGCGACGCGCGCGGGCGTGCGTCGGGCCGCTCGAGCACGCGATCGACGTAGTAGCGGTAGCCGGAGTCGGTCGGGATCCGGCCGGCGGACGTGTGCGGGTGCGTCAGCAGGCCGAGGTCCTCGAGCTCGGCGAGCTCGTAGCGGACGGTCGAGGACGAGACGTTGATCCCCGAGCGCTCGACGAGCGTCTTCGAGCCGACGGGCTGGCCCGACGACACGTACTCCTCGACGACCAGGGCGAGGATCTGCCGCTGGCGGCTGCTCAGGTCCATCTCGGCCACGACCTGACGATAGCGAGGCCGCCGGGCGCCGAGCGGGCGTCCCGCTACCCCTGCTCCGGGTCGTCCGCGAGCAGCTCGGCGGTGACGGCGCCGCCGAGCAGCCGGGCACGGCGGGCCAGGCGGATCCAGCCGTCGCCGCGCTCGACGAGGCCCTGCTCCGCGAGCCGCCGGAGCGCCCCGTCGTCGACGGCGCCGGCGACGTCCGCGAGCGGCAGCGGCTCGTCGAGGCGCAGGCCGAGCATCAGGCGCTCCCTCGCCCTCGTCGCCGCGGGCAGCTCCTCCACCTTCCGCTGCGCCGGCCGTCCCGCGGCGAGCGCCTCGACGTAGCCCGGCAGCGAGGGAGCGGTGCGCCAGCGGCGACCGGCGACGGTCGAGACGGCGCCGATCCCGAGCCCGAGGTAGTCCCGCCCGAGCCAGTACGCGAGGTTGTGGCGGCTGCGCAGGTCGCGCACGGTGCCGCGCGCGTCGCGCGGCAGGCAGAAGCTCGCCGTCTCGTACCACCGATAGCCGGCCGACTCGAGCGCCTCGACGACGCGCTCCGCGTAGCCCTCCATCGCCTCGGCCTGCCGCCCGAGCTCCGCGCCGTGCGCGTGCGTGAAGCGCGTGCCCGCCTTCGCCTCCAGCTCGTAGGCGGAGACGTGCTCGGGCGCGAGCTCGACGATCGCCTCCAGATCGCGCTCGAGATCGTCGGGGCGCTGGCCGGGGATCCCGTAGACGAGGTCGAGCGACACGTTCGCGATCCCCCCCTCGCGCAGCGTCTCGACCGCGGCACGCACCTGGTCGGGCGTCGTCCGCCGCTCCAGCACGGCGAGGAGCGGCGCCTGGAAGGTCTGCGCGCCGAGCGAGACGCGGGTCACGCCGAGCCACGCGAGCAGGCGGGCCAGGTCGGGCGTCACGGTCTCGGGGTTCGCCTCGACGGTCGTCTCCGGCGAGCGCGGCAGCAGGTGGAGCAGCCGCGCGAGCTCGTCCGGCGCGGTGAAGCTCGGCGTCCCGCCGCCCAGGTAGACCGTGTCGAGCGCCGGCGCGAGCAGCCCGCGCTCGAGCGCCAGCTCGGCCCCGAGCGCGTCGACGTAGCCGCGGTGCTCGTCCCGCCGGCCGACGACGGTGACGAAGTCGCAGTAGCCGCAGCGGTGGACGCAGAACGGCAGGTGGACGTAGAGGTGGCGGACGCCGCTCATGCGGCGGCCCGTCCCCCGGTGGCGGCGTCGGCCGCCGGCACGGCGGGGGCGGCCGTCCCCGCGGGGGCAGCCGCCCCGACGGCAGCGCCCGTCGTGGCGGCAGCGGCTGCCCCGGGGGTAGCGGCTGCCCGGGTGGTGGCGCCCGTCCCTACGGCAGCGGCTGCCCCAACGGGGGCGACCATCCCGACGGTGGCGGAGACGGCGAACACGCCCGCCCTGGCCCGTCCACGCGAGGGCCCCGGCTGGGGCCCTCGCGCCGACACCGAGGGCCTCCCCCGCCCCGCGCCCGACGGGCACGCGGTCGCAGGCCTCCCGGCGCCGACCACCGTCCCGAGCGGACATGGCCGATCCGGCCCCCAGAGGCCGCAACCCCACCCAGGGTGGGGGGACCCACCACCCCTGGTGGAGTAGCACGGAAACGGCCCGCCGAGGCCCGATGGGGATGGATCGTCACGCAATCGGCACGAAGGACGTGGCCACCGGTTGGCGCGGAACCGTTGCGGCGGCGCCGCTCGAGGAGCTGGCCCGGCGGCGCGATGAGCCCGACAGGCCGCCCGACGCGCCTGGCGTACCGGAGAGAGCGGCGGCCGACCCGGATAGAGCCGGGCGAACGCGCCCACCGGCCGAGACGCGCCGCGCAACCCCGGCCGACGCGGGCCAGCCGGCGGCGCCGGCCGAAGCGGGCGGCGAGACGACCGGCCGAGGCGCGCCGCGCGACGCACCGAGTCCGGCCCGACGGCGACGTCGACAGGACGAGCGGAATCGCGCTGCCGGCCGGGCGGGCGGACGGGCGAGCCCGCAGGACGCCCCGGAGCGCGCCGCGCTCCGGCCTGCCGCAGCCGCGGCCGGGAGCCACACGGCGGACAGCCGCGCCGCGCAGGCCGCGGCCGCCGCGATGACGCCCGAGGAGAACGCGCGTCGCTGCTGACCGCCGGCGAGCCGACCACGCCAGGTCCGCGCGACCGCGACCGCGACCGCGACCCGCCCCGACCCGGCGCCCGCGGGCCGCGGGCCGCCGGGCCCGCGTCCCGGGCACGCGCAGGGCGACGCCAGGGCGACGCCGCCGACGCGCCACCGTCAGCGGACGCCGGGCGCGCCGCGGCGCCGGGCGCAGCGTCACTTCCGATCGTCGTCGAGGTTCAGGACGGCGAGGAACGCCTCCTGCGGCACCTCGACGGAGCCGAGCTGGCGCATGCGCTTCTTGCCCTCCTTCTGCTTCTCGAGCAGCTTGCGCTTGCGCGTGATGTCGCCGCCGTAGCACTTCGAGAGCACGTCCTTGCGCTTCGCCTTGATCGTCTCCCGCGCGATCACGCGCGAGCCGATCGCCGCCTGGATCGGCACGTCGAACATCTGCCGCGGGATCTCCTTCCGCAGCCGCTCGACCAGGAGCTTCCCGCGCGAGTAGGCCTTCTCGCGGTGGACGATCAGGCTGAGCGCGTCGACCGTGTCGCCGGCGAGGAGGATGTCGAGCTTGACCATGTCCCCCGGCTTGAAGCCGATCAGGTCGTAGTCGAAGCTCGCATAGCCCTTCGTGCGACTCTTCAGCTGGTCGTAGTAGTCGAGCACGACCTCGGCGAGCGGCAGGTCGTACGTCAGCAGCACGCGCTCCTCCGAGAGGTACTCCATGTGGCGGAAGGTGCCGCGGCGCTCCTGGTTCAGCTCCATGATCGTCCCGACGAACTCCTTCGGGACGATGATCGTCGCCTTGATCGCCGGCTCCTCCACCTCGAGCAGCTCCGCCGGCATGTCCGAGGGGTTGTGCACCTCGATCACGGCGTTCGCCTTCGTCGTCACGCGGTAGGCGACGCTCGGGGCCGTGACGAGCAGGTCGAGGTCGAACTCCCGCTCCAGCCGCTCGCGGACGATCTCCATGTGCAGCAGGCCGAGGAAGCCGCAGCGGAAGCCGAAGCCGAGCGCCTGCGACGTCTCGGGCTCGTAGGAGAGCGCCGCGTCGTTCAGCTTCAGCTTGTCGAGCGCGTCGCGCAGCTCCGGGTACTGGTCGGTGTCGGTCGGGAAGAGGCCGGCGAACACCATCGGCTTGACGTCCTTGTAGCCCGGCAGCGGCTCGCTCGCAGGCCGGGCGTCGACCGTGATCGTGTCGCCGACCCGCAGCCGACTGACGTCCTTCAGGCCGGTGACGACGTAGCCCACCTCGCCGGCGGAGAGGGTCGGCGTGGGCGTCCGGCCGGGGCCGAAGAACCCCAGTTCCTCCGCCTCGAAGATCGTCCCCGTCGCCATCGTCCGCACGCGCTCGTGCTGGCCGAAGACGCCGTCGACCACCCGGACGAATGCGATCACGCCGCGGTACTGGTCGTAGGAGGAGTCGAAGATCAGCGCGCGCGCCGGCGCGTCCGGCTCGCCGGCGGGCGGCGGGATCCGCTCGACGACCGCGTCGAGGACGGCCTCGACGTTCAGGCCGGTCTTCGCAGAGATGCGCACGACGTTGTCGGGGTCGTCGCCGACGAGGTCGGCCACCTCGGCCGCGGCACCGTCGGGGTTCGCCTGCGGCAGGTCGATCTTGTTCACGACCGGGACGATCTCGAGGTCGTTCTCGATCGCCAGGTACGCGTTCGCGAGCGTCTGCGCCTCGATGCCCTGCGCGGCGTCGACCACGAGCAGCGCGCCCTCGCACGCGGCGAGCGATCGGGACACCTCGTAGGTGAAGTCGACGTGGCCGGGCGTGTCGATCAGGTTGAGCTGGTGGCCCTTCCACTGCACCCGCACGGCCTGGGCCTTGATCGTGATGCCGCGCTCGCGCTCGAGGTCCATCGAGTCGAGCACCTGCTCCCGCATCTCCCGCTGGCTGAGCGTCTTCGTGACCTCGAGGATGCGGTCGGCGAGCGTCGACTTGCCGTGGTCGATGTGCGCGATGATCGAGAAGTTGCGGATCCGGTCCATGCTCGTGAGGAGGCGGCGGGCGGAGAGGTCGGCCCCGTCAGGCCGCGCGGCGCCGGCGCAGCAAGGTTAGCAACGCGTCCAGCTCGCGAATCCCGAGCAAACGGGCCGAAACGAGGTAGACGACGATGGCCGCTGCCAGCCCGAGGCCGACGGAGACGACCTGGCCGCCCGTCGAGCGGCCGACGAGCCCGTCGACGACGAGCCAGACGCCGAAGGCGGCGCCGGCCGACGCGGCGGACGCGAGCGCGATCCGCAGGTAGCTCGCGACGATCGCCGCGCCGCCGATCGGCCCGAGCCGGCGGCGAAGCAGGTACACGAGCGCCGCCGTGCCGCCGATGTTCACGATCGACGTGGCCAGCGGGATCCCCCAGATGCCGACGCGGTAGAGGATCGCGTCGCCCGCGACGTTCAGGCCGAGGTTGCCGAGGGCGACGAGCGTCGGCAGCCACGGGTGCTGGAGGCTGAAGAAGGCCCGGTTGAGCAGCAGCATCGTCCCGTTGAACGTCAGGCCGGCCGAGAACGCGGCGAGGCAGGCCGCGACGACGTCGGTCTCGCTCCCGTCGAAGGCGCCCCGCTCGTAGAGCAGGCGGATCATCGGCACGGCGAGCACCGCGCTCACCGCGCTCGCGGGCACGAGCATGAACCCGATCTGGCGCAGCCCGGACGAGACCGTGCTCGTGAAGCCGGCCATGTCGGCACGCGCGGCGAGGCGCGACATGGCCGGGAACAGGACGGTCGCGACGGCGACCGAGAAGATCCCCTGCGGGAGCATGTAGACGCGGAAGGCGGCGTCGATCGCGCTCGGTGCGAGCTGCGGATCGAGGAAGCGCGCCGCGAAGAACGTGTCGATGACGAGGTTGACGTTGATCAGGCCGAGGCCCAGCGTCACCGGCACCATCAGCACGAAGACGCGCTTCACCGCCGGGTCGCGCCAGTGGATGATCGGGCGCAGGCTGCCGTCCCGACCGCGCAGCCAGGGCAGCGGCAGCAGCACCTGGACGACCGTTCCGACGAGGACGACGATCGCGTAGAGGTAGAGCTTGTCGGGGTTGGAGTCGAGGTGCGGGATCCCGACGATCAGCCCGACGATGATCGCGAGGTTCCAGAAGATCGGCGTCAGCGCCGGGACCGTGAAGTGCTCGTAGCTGTTGAGGATGCCGACCACGACGCCCGAGACGCCGAGCAGCGCGACCGTCGGGAAGAGCACGCGCGAGAGCCCGATCACGAGGTCCTCGTCCGCGCCGTCGTAGCCGAACGGCCGCATGATCCAGGGCGCGGCCAGGATGAAGACGGCGGTGAGGGCCGCGAGGCCCAGCGTCATCAGCCAGAAGATCGTCGATGCGACCTGCCAGGCGCGGCGACGATCGCCCTTCTCGAGCAGCTCGCTGAAGACGGGTACGAAGGCGGACGAGAGCGCCGCGTCGGCGACGAGCGCCCGGATGAGGTTCGGCACCTGGAAGGCGACGGTGAACGCGTTGATCTCGCCCTCGACGCCGAAGTAGCGGCGCACGACGATCTCGCGGACGAGGCCGAGGATGCGCGACAGGCCCGTCGCGAACGAGAAGATCGCGGTCGAGCGGATCAGGCTGCGCCGATGCTCCGCGTCGCTGGGCCGCGCGGACGACGCCGGAGCCGGATCGGGCGCACTGGCCGGCCGGGTCGCCGGCCGGCTCGAGCGGCGAGGCTCCGCGCGCGCCGGCGGCTCCTCGTCCAGCCGCTCGATGTCGAAGACGCCGGGCGGCATCGTCCGCTCGTCCCAGGTGACCCCGGACGCCGGGCCGCCGGGCTCGGACGTGATCGGCGGCGCGGGCCAGCCTCCCGGCGGCTCGCCGTCCTCCTCGTACAGCCAGCCGTACTGGTCGGCGAGCCTCGGGCGTCGCTCGCGCTGCCTGTTCCGACGTCGCGCCACGGTCAGCGGGGAGCGGGCCACCCCGGGCGGCCGCGCGAAGCGACCCGGGACCCGTGCTCGACGGACGCCACGGCTGGCGAGTATAGGGAAGCGGGCGCCCCGGCACGCAGGAGCCCGATCGCAGCCGCGAGGCCGGGCCGCTGGCGCGGAGCCCGGCTGGGCGAGGCGCCCGCCTGACCGAAGGCCTCCCCACGAGCCCTTGCCTCGTCGCCGACGCCGACACGCCCCGCCGCGGCTGCGTGGAGGCCGACCCGTTCCCGCGAGTGAGCGGGACACCCGCTCACGGGGCCGCCGTTACGAACCCGAGCCGCGGACGGGGCGAGGGAAGCGACACGGCGTGGCCGGGCGCCCGCCCGGCCACCGTGCGCAGCCCGGCGCAGAGCCGTACCGAGGCCCCGCCGGCGCAGGCGGGCCTGCTTCCGACCCCAGCGAGACCCGGCGCCAGCGAGACGCCGCATGCGCGAGGCTGGCGACTGGCGACCGACGACCGACGACCGACGACCGGGCGCCGCGGCGCTCGCGCGTGCACGATCCCACTCCGTTCGGCTGCTGCTACCATCCCGCGTCGATGCCGAACATCAAGCAGCAGGAGCGCCGGGTCAAGACCTCGGCGCGCGAGCGCCTCGAGAACCTCCGCTGGCGGTCGACCGCGAAGACGCTCTTCAAGCGGCTCGAGAACGCCGCCGCCGAGGGTGACTCCGAGCGCGTCGCGAGCGCCCACCGGGAGCTCGTCAGGTGGCTCGACAAGGCCGCGGCGAACGGCGCGATCCACCGCAACAAGGCCGCGCGCAAGAAGTCGCAGGCCGCGCGGATCGCCGCCGGCAGCTCGGAGTAGCCGAGCAGCACCCGCTCGTGGATGCCGCCTCCGGGCGGCATTTCGCGTTGGGCGACGAGTCGAGGGCAGCGTCGGGCCAGGGGCCGACCGGCGACAGGCCGCCCGCCGTCGAGGCGGCGACCACACGAGCGAGCGCAACAGGACGCGACGAGCTCAGGCACTCTGCCGCGACCGTGCGACCGTGCGACCGTGCGACCGTGCGACCGTGCGACCGTGCGACCGTGCGACCGTGCGACCGTGCGACCGTGCGACCGTGCGACCGTGCGACCGTGCGACCGTGCGACCATTTGCGTCTACGGTGCGTCTCGGTCCGGACGTCCACGCCGAGCCTCCAGCCGGGCGCGGCGGGGGGCTGCGCCGCGCCCGGGACTCTTCGGTCAACCAGGGCATTCCACCGCGGCCAGGTCTCGACCGCGCGAGCGGCTCCAACCCGCTGCCTCCGGCCGTGGATGCGGCCGGGACAAGCAGGCCGGGCCGCGGCAACCGGCAGCCGCGGCCTCGTTGCGTTGCGCGGCCCAGCGGGCCACCCGGGTCGCGAGCGTCGGCCACCGCCCCCGCTTGGCCGGTTCCGCTCCGGATCGGCCGGTTCCGCCCGGCTCGGCCGGCCCGGCGGGGCCGGCGATCGGTCAGCTGCGCCCGTCGCGCGTGCGCGTCAGCTCGATCAGCGTGCGCTCGAGGAGGAGTGGCGCACCGACCCGGCTCCCGCCCTTGAGGTCGTGATCGAGGCGTGCGAGCGCGACGGCCGAGGCGCCGAGCTCGTCGCTCGTGTAGCTGCGGGCATGCTGGGCGGCCTTCTTCGCCGGGTACTCCTTGATCCCCAGGCGCCCCGGGATCTCGCCCTGCGGCACGCCGGCGTCGATCAGAGCCTGGACGGCCCTGACCCGCGCGATGTGCCCAGCGAGCCGAGCCGCCAGCACGAACGGCTCCCCATCGGGGGATGCCAGCTCCGCCTCGCACGCCGCGAGGACGGCGCCGAGGTCGCGCACCCCCCAGGCATCGGCAAGCGCGAAGGCGGAGGCCTCGCTCGTATGGGTTGCGAGCGCCGTGATCTCGTTGGGCCCGATCCGCTCGCCCTCGCCGGCCCAGGTGACGACCTTGTCGACCTCGGCGTCGAGCGCGAACGCGTCCTCGCCGACCAGGTCGACGAGCATCCGCGCCGTCTCGTGGTCGACGCGGCGCCCGTGCCGCTCGAAGCGCTGCTGCACGTACGCCGGATAGTCGAGTTGCCTGCTCCGCGACCGCGTCGGCACGTCGAAGCGGAGGACGTCGCCGACCTTGGCGCAGACGGCCTCGAGCGGCGAGCCCTTCGCTGGCTCACCCACGAGCGCGAGCACCGACCCCGGACTCGGCGAGTCGAGGTACGAGACGATCGCTTCGGCGTCGGCCTTCTTCCACCGCTCGATCCCGGCCACGACCACGAGACGCTCACCGGAGCCGAACAGGCCGAGCGCGTTCAGGGCCGCGACGACGTCGTCGCCGGCAGCCTCGTCCTTCCCGCTGCCCGCGACCACGTCCTCGATCGAGCCCGAATCGAAGCGGGCACGCAGGCGCTTGACCGCCAGCGAGACCTTCGGTTGATCCGAGCCGACCAGGAGGTAGACGGGAAGCAGCGGCTGCGAGGACACCTTCCCAGGATAGGGCGATGCCCGCGAGCCCGCACCCACGGGCCACCCCCGCCCCTTCAGCGCGGAATCCACCTGGGGCGGCGGACGAGCCGACCGGATCGCCCGTGCGCTGGAGAGCGCCGTGGTCATCTCGACGACCGCACCGAGAGCCGTGTCCCGTCGCTCTCGACGGTCACGGTCCCGTGACGATCCGTTCGGAACCAGCGCAGGCCCGTCGTCCCGTCGAGCACGGCCATCGTGCCGGGGTGAGGGTGGCCGTAGTCGTTGCCCTCACCGACCGAGACGACGGCCACGACGGGATGAATCCGATCGAGCAGCGACCCGAGGCCCGCATCGGCCGACCCGTGGTGAGCCACCTTCAGCACGTCAACCTGCGGAATCGCCAGCCGACCGGTCACGTCGCTCTCCGCGTCGGCCGTGAAGAGCGCCTCGACCCCGCCGTACCGGGCCAGGAGGACGATTGCGTGCTGGTTCGGATCGTCACCGGGGCTGCCCGGCCCATCGGGCCAGAGCACCTCGAGCCGAAGCCGTCCGAGCGCCAGCACCTGTCCTCTCCGAGCGACCTCGATCCGCTCGCCTCGTGCGCGAGCCGCCGCCAGGGTCGCCTGCTCCTCGGGGCTCGTTCCCGCCTGGCCTGACGTCAGCACCACGTCGACCGGAAGCCGGCGGGCCACATCGGGCGCGCCGCCGACGTGATCGAGCTGCGGATGCGTCAGGACGAGTGCCGCGAGGCGACGCACTCCTCGCCCTTCCAGCAGCCTCACCACGCGCGCCTCCGGAGGCCCCTGGTCCACCAGGACGGCGCCCTCGGGAACCTCGATCAGCGCTGCATCGCCCTGGCCGACGTCGAGGAACGAGATCCGGAGCCCGCTCGGCGCAACGGTGCGTGCCGATCCGATGCCGACGAGGAACCACCCGGCCGCCCCGAGCGCGACCACGAGCGTCACCGCCAGCGCCGGGCGGACGAGCCGGCGGGGAAGCCGGGTCGCGCGCCATGCCGCGAGAACCGCGGCGAGGACGGCGAGCAGCACCCAGCCCGACTCGGTCTGCGCGAATGGCAGGCCGCCTACAGCCTCGCCGCACGCGGCCAGGTACGCGGCGAGCCAGCCGTTCAGCCATCCGAGGCCTGCGGCAGCTCCGGGAAGCACCGGGTCGAGAGCGGCCGCACCCAGGCCGAGCGCGAGAATCGGCGCGACCACGGGCTCGGCGGCCGCGTTGGCCGGGACCGTGAGCAGCGGAACCGCCCCGAACTGGAACCACAGGATCGGGGCGGTCGCCACGCCGCAGGCGGTCGCGATCGCGAGGACGGACGCGAGCCGGACGGGAACCGGATAGCCTCCCAGGCGCCGCTCGAGACGGGGGACGCACACGAAGATCGCTGCGACCGCCGCGAACGACAGCTGGAAGCCCGGGTCTCGGAGGACGTACGGATTCCACGCGAGCAATGCACACGCCGCGACGAGGAAGGAGTACCACCGGTCGCGGGCGCGTGATGCCAGCCAGGCCAGGCACGAGAGCCCGCCCGCGACCCCGGCCCGCACGACCGATGGCTGCAGCCCGACAGCGAGCACGTACCCGAGGATCGCGACGAGCGCGAGTCCGACGGCAACGGGTCGTGGGATCCCGAGCACCCACGCGAGCAGCAGCACTCCGGCGACCACATAGGCAACGTTCTGACCGCTCACCGCGAGCGAGTGGGTCGTTATAGTCCTATACGTGCGCCTTGACGGTTACATCCGCGTGTCCCGAGTCGGCGGCCGCGACGGCGAATCGTTCATCAGCCCCACCGTGCAGCGCGAGCGCATCGAAGCACATGCACGCGCTCTCGGACACGAGCTCGTCACCGTTCATGAGGATCTCGACGAACCAGGCAGCCGACTGGAACAACCGGGCTTCCAGGCAGCCCTCG
>JAWKJY010000006.1:0-276005 GCA_041393535.1 Thermoleophilia bacterium | reverse complement strand
GCTCGGCGCGGTCGAGCAGTCCGAACGAGGTGACGCGCACCGCCAGGGCGGCGGTGTAGGTGCGCTGCCGGCGGTCCTTGAGCACGCCGACCGGCTCGCCGCCGAGGTACGTCGTCAGCAGCTCGAGGTCGGCGCAGGCGGCCGGCAGCTCGGGCGTGGGACGAGCGTGGTCGCCGTCGGTTGCGACGACGCCCTGCTGCGGCTCGCGCGAGATCGACCGGGTGCGGCCGCGCAGCAGCCGCGAGGCGTAGCGCAGGCCGACCGGGAGCCACTCCTCGCTCGTCCGTCCGGCGACGGGCCAGAAGCAGAAGGCCGCGGCGGCGAGGACGACGACGAGCGCGGCGGCGACGCCCGCGCCGCTCGCGAGCGTGCGCATCAGGACGACGCCGGTGCCGAGGCTGACGGCGAGCACCGCGACCTGGGTGACGCGGAGCGAGCCGATCACGCTGCGCCGCTCGAGCGGGCCGAAGCGGTAGCGGCGCTGCTCCGGCGCGCTCACCGGTCACCGCCTCGATCGCGCGTGCCCCGGTCGGGCCGGCGGCGGATGGCCGTCGGCGCGGCAGCGTCCCCGGGCGCGGTGCCTGCTCGCGCTCCGCCGCCGGTTGCGCCGCCCCCCGGCGGTGCTGCGGCGTCGCGTCTCGGTCGGCTCCCGGCCACGGCGGCGCCTCCGTAGGCGCCGGCGGCGGCGGCGACCGTAGCGGCCTCGCTGCGCGTTCGCTGGGACGAGGACTGGCGCGACGAGCGCTCGATCGCCTGCCGGACGTACGCGGCGGGCGACTGGACGCCGACGGCGCCGGCCGCGCGACCGGCGGCCGCGCGCTGGCCGAGGACGTTCCCGGCGGCGCTCTCCATCATCGGGACGAGCCGCAGCAGGGCGAAGGGCGACCAGGCGGCGAGGACGAGCAGCGCTGCGCCGGCGATCATCCGCTCGAACGTGTTGCCGTCGCCCTCGGTCACGCCGCTGCCGGTGATCGCGGCGCTCGCGAGGCTGAGGATCGCGACGATGACGAACTTCGCGAGCACGATCGCGACGAGCAGCTCGACGAGCCGGCGCGCCCAGCGGCCGGTCGCTGGCCAGACCATCGCGACGAAGGTGAGCGGCAGGAAGAAGACGCAGATGTAGATCGACGCGTCGCGGATCACCATCTCGATCCAGAGGACGAACGCGCCGATCGCGAGCACGATCGCGCCGAGGAAGATCCCGAACAGCGGGATCGCGTCGCCGCCGCTCTCGTCGAGCGCGTGCTTGTACGCATCGCCGACCGCCTGGAGCAGGTTGTCCGACTCGGTGCCGAGCCCGTGGACGACGGTGCTCGCGAGCCCGTCCGAGACCGCGACGAGCAGCCCCGTCGCCGCGGCCGCCGCGGCGGCGAGGACGAACGCGAGCGGCAGGTACCCGAACGCCGACCGCAGGAGGACGTTCACGTCCTGTCGCATCACCGCCTGGACGACGGAGAGGACGAGCAGCAGCAGGGCGAGCGAGCCGGCGACGGCGACCATCGCGCCGTACTGGCTCTCGAACCAGCCGGCGCTCAGGTCGGGCGTGGTCGTCGCCTCGATCAGCGCGCCGACCTTGCCGGTGACCCAGACGGCCGCGTTCGTCACCCAGGAGGTGACGCCGCGCATGATCGCGTCGCCGGCGGCGTCGGCGACGCCGCCGATGACGCCGCAGATGCCATCGACGATCGGCAGGTCGCACGGGGACGGGAGGCCGATCCCGGCCTGGGCCGGCGGCGCGCTCGCGCCGGCCGCGCCGAGCGCGAGCGCCACGGCGGCGAGTGCGCCTGCGAGCAGGAGGGCGAGCCTACGAGGCACGGTCGATCTCCTCGAAGCGTGGCACCGCGTCGAACAGCGTCGAGGCGTCGCTCGCGGTGGCCGTCGTGGGCAGCGGCGGCGTCGGCCCGGGCTGGCTGCTGAACGAGCGGACGCGCCAGCCGGTCCCGTCGGCGACGAGCGTCAGCGTCTCCGTCTGCCAGAACTGCTGCGGGTCGACGGTCGCGCCGCTGCCGACGAGGCCGACGTACCAGACGGCGACCTGCGCCTCCGTCTCGCCGCGCCGCTCGAGCCGGACGCCGATCGGGACGGCACGCAGGATCACGCGCGGCGCGGGAACGCTGTCGACGCCGAGCCGCGACCGGACGAGCCGGGCCGCCGCATCGAGCGTCGAGGCGAGCGTGTCCGCTGTGTCGGAGCTGGCGAAGCGTGCGACGAGCGCGCGCTGCTGCTCGGGGTCGAGCAGTGCCTCGCCGCCGAAGGCCTCGACGAACGCGACCGCCGTCTCGACGGGATCGCTCGCAGCCACCGGCGCGGGTGGAGCGGGGACGGTGAGCGCCGCCGGCAGGTCGGGGCCGGGCTCGGTCGCCCGCGTGTCGGTCTCGACCCTCGGCAGCCGGGTGAGCGGGTCGCTCGCGCGCGAGGGAGGGTCGGTCGAGCGCAGGACGATGGCGAGCCCGAAGGCGAGCAGGACGAGCGTGACCAGGACGAGCAGGGCCGTCGCGCGCGCCGGCCGGGGGAGGGAGGGGAGGCGCATCGCTAGACCCCGTTCCCGAGGTCCTCGAAGAACGCGACGATCGCGGGCGCCGCGCCGATCAGCAGGGCGGCGACGGCGCTGATGATCGTCCCGCGCCGGCCGACCGAGGCGTGGTGGTAGTTGCCCGAGTGGCTCGACAGCGCCCAGACGGCCGCCGAGATCAGCAGGCCGGCGAGCGCGGCGAGCAGCGCCCAGAAGGCGACGCCGGAGACGAGCTGCTGCAGCGCGCTGCTGCCCGGCAGCCCGGTGGCGTTCGGGTCGCCGCCGAGGTTCGTTGCGGCGAGCAGGAGCGAGGACGGGCGGATGGTCATCGATGCCTCCTTGGGGTCGTGAAGCCGGTGGCGATCGCGGCGGCCAGCTCGAGGCAGGCGCGCCGGGTGGCGGGGCGGAGCCGGGCCGGGTCGACCTCGGTGCCCGTGCCGAGGTGCGGGTCGAACGGGAGCCGGACGCAGCTCCGGCAACGCGCCCGGAAGTGCTCCTCGATCCGGTCGACGTCGATGTCGTCGTGCCGGTGCGGGATGCCGTTGACGACGGCCACGGCCTGCTCCGCGAGGACGGCATGGCCGTTCACGGCGAGCCAGTCGAGCGTGGATCCGGCGGCGTGCGCCCCGTCGAGCGCGGCAGGCGAGACGACCACGAGCTGGTCGGCGCAGTCGAGTGCCGCCCTGGCCGCCGGAGTGAGCAGGCCGGCCTGGGTGTCGAGGAGCAGCAACGTGTAGTGGCGCTCGAGGAGGCCGATCAGCGCGGTGATCTGCGCCTCCCCGAGCGCCTGCGTGACCGCGGGGCCGTCGTCGCCCGCGATCGCCTCCAGCCGACTCGGCGCCTGGGAGGTGTAGGCGCGGACGTCGGCGTACCGCTCGACCCGGAGCCCGTCCCGCAGGAGCGTCCCGACGGTCTCGTGGGTGTCGCGGCGGAGCCGGTCGGCGAGCGTGCCGGCGTCCGGGCTCGCGTCGAGCGCGACGACCCGATCGCCACGGCAGCTCGCGAAGGTGTGACCAGCGAGGAGGCAGGTCGTCGTCTTGCCGACGCCGCCCCTTCCCGCGAGACGAAGACGACCGTCCGTGCGCCCGCGATCGGCGTCTTCGCCAGCGCGAACAGCTCGCGCTCGCGCGCCTCGGCGCGAGTCGGGCCAGGGACAAGGCGCCGAGCGAGGCGCGAGCGACGAGGCCGCGCCACCCGGTCGGGCGCTCGGCGCGCCGACGCAGGACGCGCTCGGCCTGGATCGAGGCGGGCGGCGTGACTGGACTGCCGGCATCGGCCACGTCTGCCGGCTGCCCTCGTCGACCAGACGGCCGCGGCCAAGGGGCACCGGCGCCTCGCTCGCGTCCTCGATCTGGCTGAACTCCGTATCTCGGCTCATCCGATGCCTCCTCGGCGGATCGACGGCCGCGACTATAGCATCGGATCAGATGTATTACAGCGGAAGAACTGAAATGCTCGATGGCCGTGGATCGAACGAGTAGACTCGGGGCCAGGCCGGTGTCACCGGCCGGGAGCCGCCGCACCATGCCGCCACCGCAGACAGCCCTCGCCCGCCTGCTCCAGGGCAGCGCGAGCGCGCTGGCCACTCTCGCGCGCGCCTCGGTCAGCTCGTCGGGATCAGCCCGGGGACGATCGAGGGCTGGGAGCTGTTGCCGCGTCTCACGGCCGCCATTCCACGAGGTGCTCCGCCTCGCGTCCTTCCTGCGCATCCCGCTCGAGGAGCTCCAGCAGGCGGTCGCCGCGGACGTCGGCGGTTACCGAACCCCGACGAGCACCCCGGCCAGCCCGGACAAGCGCCCCGGACGCAGAAGACCACCGGCGCTGTGCCGCTGCTCGAAGCGGCGTTCCGCCTCTTCGGCTGGGACGACGAGAACGAGGCCGCCGACGCGCTCGCCGCGACCCCGGATCAGGTTCGTGCCTGGCGGCGCGGCTCCGAGGAAGATGGGCGTCGCCAGTACATGACCCTCACGTCGATCGTCAACGTCGCGCTTGCCGATGCGGTCTCGCGTGGGAAGCCCCAGGCTCCAGCGAGTTCGCCGCGGCTGCCCAGGCTCTCGGTACGGGCGGCGATTCCTCGATGATCGCATCGCTGATGATCCGCCAGCGTGCGTCTGAGGAAGCCCGATGACGCTCCTCAGGTCTCTCTCTCCAAGGGGTCGGGGTTGTGGCGGGCCCGAGCGTTCAGGCCATGCCTGCCTCTCCCAGTGGCACCTAGCTCGGTACTGTCGCTGCCCTGCTTCTAGGCTCCGTCGGTGGGACTGACGCGAGGTCGCCCTTGGTCTCAGCCGGCTCACTCACGGTTTTGGGTCCTGCTGCCTGGAGCAGCACCCTGACCTCATCGGACACTTCGTCCGGGTGCGACCACTGGTGCTTGGGCTTCGGCAAGCTCTGGATATCGTCCTTGTAGGTGCCGGGGCCAAATCCGCGGAGAACGTAGTGCGGGCCGCGCACGCCCGCGCCGCGCGGCGTGACCAGCACTAGGTCGGGAGAGCGCCAGATCGCGTATGCGCGCTGCGAAGTTCCACGGTGCGGTGGTGACCGTGACGTTCGCGTTCTCACAAGAAAGCGAGATGACCGCAAGCAAGAGTCCGGCGCGGGTCACCGACGAGGTCGGGTCGATCCTGATCTCGTTGTCGCGCCGCTCGACGGATAGGTGGAGCTCCGTTTCGGCGAGAGCGACTGCAGTTGCGATCAGGTTGGGATGGCGGAGCGCGCTAACGAGGGTCGCAGCAGGTGCCGGCTGGACGGCTGGGCCGAAGAACGCCTCGAGAGAGGCGCTGTAGCTGCAGCGATCTCGGGCTCTACCGCGTCGAAGCGGTACGGTCGCGTCAACCGCGCGCTCATACGGGAAGCGGAGGTGCTTCCCATTCGCCGTATCGGGGAGTTTGCTGCGCATGGCAAAGTGCGACCGAAGCCAGGCTCGCGGCGCGTACTCGCTCCTCCTCGAACCCTGCGGTCTCGGGCTACTTCCGAGCGCCTGGGTCGCCGCGGCGATGAGCGGGAACCACGTTTCGCGTGACGGAAAGAGCTCCCCGCGAACTGCGTCGAGGAGGAGCCGCAGAACGATGGGCGCCCGGCGTAGGGAAGCTGCGGACTGAGTTCGGCAAGTCGTTCGCACCACCGCTGGTAGCGGCGTCGTTGATGGTCGGGTAGCTGGCTGAAGTCGGGCGTCGCGTTCGTCTCGTCGCCCTCGTTCTCCGGTCCGACCCCGCTCTCGTCGTCGGTGAGCGAGCCAGTGTCGCTCTCTTCGCGTCGGCCCTTACAGGTCGAGTGCCGGGAGCGCCAGTCCGTAGGCGAGCAGGTGCGGGCCGACGTGCGCTTCGCACGCGTCCAAATACTCCTCCCAGCTCGTGAATGCGATGGGTTGGTGCGCGCGGTCGCCGCCGGTACCACCCGTCAGCCTGGCGGCCGTGGCGGTAGGCATCAAGAACTGACGGAGCTCAGCAGCAAGATCGTAGGCGAATGCGTCCGCGACGCGCGGATCGCGGAAGACGCCCTGCGGGTCAGTACGGACGCGGCCGACGTGCTCCACCCGCGTGCGCACAAACCGGGACGGGTCAGCCGCGAAGCAGACGTTCGACACTGTTTCGCCCAGACGCGCGAACGGCCGAGCCAGCGGCGATCACAATGTCCGCCTCCGACAACGCCGTGCGCCAGCAGTATCGCCGCGGCAACAGTCCAGGCCGCGCCTTCCGTAACCTCGAGTGAACCCTCGTCTACAAGGGGACTTCCGAGCGTTACCTTCACCCCGGTCGGGAGCGAGAATCACCCAAGCAGCGTGATCAGGCGTCGGCGCAGCGGTCGAAGCCGATTGCGGCGAGTTGCTCGATCGGGCATGCCGCCGCTCTCGGGTGCGAGCGTCGTCCGCTTGTCTCTGTCAGAACGTGAGCTCGCAGTTGGCTCCCGGGCACATCCATTGATCTCTCGAGCAGCGGAGGACATGTTCGGGCTTCCCGTTAGGCGAACCGCCGTCCGTCCACGACCCACTCGATCAGCTTGCCGTGGTGGTATCGGTCGCCCGCTATCGTGTCAGCGCCGCGGCCTGGTTGCTCGAGGAGACGGGCGAGCGCGCTGCCGTCGGCCACGACATCGCGGGGTTAGACAGCACGCGCGTCTGACGGGGACGCAGGCGCGCAGCAAGCACTGCCGCCAGCGCGCTGCCGTGGCGGTCGTAGAACGGTGAAACCACCACAACCTCGTCGGTACCACCGGCGGGTGCGGGCAGCTGTTCCAGGATTGGTGCTGTAAGCGAGGTCAGCAGGCGTGGGCCGGACTCGGTCGCTGGCAGTGCCTCGAGAAGCTCGGCCGTTCGAACAGAGAGCCGGCTCTACGCCGTCGCTGAACCTGACGACCCTCGGCAACCCTCGGAGCCAGGCTGCGAGGGCGGCGAACGTCTCGGGCGCGCCCGCGGTGTCGCCGCGGGCACCGTCCAGAGTTCGGCGTTGCTGTGCCAACCGAAACCGTCACGCGTTGCCCGATCCGATCGCGACTGTTGCATAGTCCTCGCCAGCGACGACGGCAGCTTCGGGTGGAAGGATCCGCCGCTCGCGCGACGCCCGTCGAATAGGTGATGCCGGCGTAGCGGACATATGCTGGGTCGCCGTGCACCATGGTACGTCACCGACCGTCGTGACCCTGGCCCCGAGGCCCCGCGCGACGCTCAATGCATAGCGCTCCCAGAACTCTAAATTCAGCGTGAAGCTGAGAAGCAGCACCTCGCGGGCTCCGTCCTCGTCGCTGAGCAGATTCAAGGGTGACGCGATGGTGTCCGGCGGTTGTAGCCCATCAGCCAAGCAACTGCCCCCGTCCGCCGTTACCCGCCACACGCCGTCGCCGGTGCGCTCGATTACGCCGCAACCGGAAAGCACACTGGAGAACGTATCAATGCGCAGGCCGACGTCTGCCCAACCTTCACACACGACAATCGCGAGATCAATCCAGCTCGCTCGCGGATCCTCGACGGTATCAGAAGCGCCCGGTACTGCAGTTGAAGATCCATCTTCGAGAGTGCAACTCGCTGGGCGCGCAGCACCGTCATCTCCGCCAGCCATCGACCCAGATCCCGGAAACGCTCTCCCCGACGGGCATCGAGTTGTGCGCGGAACCAGCGCGGCCCAAGATCGTCGTCGTCTCGACCTACGAAGGCGCGCAGGTGACACCCTGCAGGTCATCAAGTCGCATCGCCCCGAGCGCAAGCAGCCGGATCTCGGTGAACGAGGTCCGGGCTCCAGTGAGCCCGTCGAAGATCCCTCGGCGGAAGCAGCACGGCACGCTCCACTCGCACTGGGAGCTCAGCGAGCATCTGATCGACTGTGATGTCCGAGGAAGCGCTTCAGCGAGTTGATCAGCAAGGGCTTCGACACTTGCCGGCTCGGCCAGCAGCTCGACGATCCACGACCAGAGCCGGCGCCAGGCGCCCACCGAGTAATTCCGCAGGATGGCCCCACGCATGCCTCAGCGATCTGCAGTGTGGATGCCACTGGATCCGTCGGGATGAAATCGCCGAACCCGATCCTGAGTCGAACGCGTCTTGCGTGGGCATATCGACGCCGTCGGCGAGCACGCGGCCGAGGAGGCGGGCCGTCGCGCGGCGAGTGCGGTCGGCCTCCTCGAGTCCCTCGGTGTGGGCAGGCGCGACGAACAGTTCTCGTAGCCAGGGGCCGTCGGCGTGCGCGCGGCTGCGCCGCAGGCGCTACAGCTGAGGCACGGCCCGCAGCGCGTCGGCGCAGTGTCCTCGCGCGCGAGCTCGATGATTTGCCCGAGGGATTCCCGCAGCACCGCCTCATTCGCCCGCGGCCCTGGCGCGGTCGGTACTTGTTAGCAATCCAAGGCGGATCTCCGAGCCGAGATACACGCCACCGAAGCCAATCTCGTTCGCCGTATACCTCTTGGCGACATCGCCGACATGGAGGCGGCCATCTGCTTTGAGGCTCTTCTCGATATGGTCAGCTCCGTGCGCGCCCGGGATCGTCGTGTCGTGCCCGTGCAGCAGGGTGATCGCTCCAATCACGACCTCACAACGGCGCATCAGTGCGTTTGCCTCCGAGACGTCAAGCTCGCGGCGCGCCGCTTCCGTCCGATTGAGCGTATGCAGCGCATGAGCTCGAGCATGCGTCGTCGTGGTGATCACGCCAGGCAGCAGGCCGTCGACCAGTCGGCCCATATGGCGTTCGACCCTTAGCGGGTAGCGGCTGTCTGCACCTGGTCGAGCCCCCTGCTCGACCACGCAGGTCTACTGAGTCACGGTAGGCATGTGCGTAAGTGTTGCGCCCGAGCGGGACGGGGCGACCACATCAATCCTAGCCACTAGGCGGGAGACAAGCTAGAAGGTGCCCGGTTGCCGGGTATGGCTCGTCGCTCAGGCTCGACGTCGGATCTACCTTCAAGGCGAGGCGGGTCAGCTCGCCACCGGTCAGTGGTCAACCGCTTCAAGCGTCGGCCGTCCAGCCGGCCGGTCGTCAAACGCCCTGTCCACGAGGTCGGCGATTTCGGTGCCAGCCTCCTGGACGAGACCACGCAGGTTGCCATGTGTACGTTCGTCGATCAGCTCGAACGCTTGGGCGAATGACCCGGTCGTTCTCAGCGCAGCATTTGACCTTTGCAATTCAGCGTTTGCTCGGTCAAGATCGTCGCGGGCGCGCTCAGAATCGGCCAGCGCCCGATCAAGGGACTCTGAGCTGCGCTCTGCTGAGGTGATTGCTCCATGAGCACGAAGTGCCATGGCAAGTCCGATTGCCACCGAGGCACCAACTCCCATGAGCGCGACGGAGCCAGTCCCCGTGACTTGGCCGTAGACCGCGACGCCGAGCGTCACGGCAAGCGCAGCCGCCGTCAGGAGGACGACCGCTCCCGCACCGGCAGGATGATCGGGGAGCCGCTTCTCCAGGCCAAGTCGGATCGGCCGGTCGATCCGAGGAGGATCACCACGCACGCCGCGAGGATCGAGAACAGGGCGCCGGCCGACCAGGCGACGTTGGCCCAGCGGTCGTCGACGTAGTCGCCCTGGACGGCGTAGTAGCTGTAGATGAGGCTCCCGGCGGTCAGGCCGATCTCGCCCAGCCCGAGTAGGACGACCGAGCGGCGCAGGCCCTCCCACGAGCTGAGCGCGGCCGACGCGATCAGCATCAGCGTCGACGCTGGGGATCGGGCGGTTCAGGGTGAAGAGCGAGGCGGCGTTGACCTCGCCAGCCGAGGCCGTGGCCGACGAAGGCTGCTCCGAGGGCGACGCCGGCCGCGACGATCACGACCGCGTCGAGCGTGGCGAGGCGGACCGAGACGAACGACCGCATGGCGACGACCACCGCGACGATCAGGAGCAGGCGGGCGAGGACGAAGCAGCCGTCCCAGATCCCGGGCGAGGCCGGGATCTCGCTGCCATTCGCGAGGAAGAGCCGTACCAGACGGGGAGCCGGCGAGCAGAGCGTGCTCGCCCAGGCGCAGTACAGGACGGGCCGTCGAAGGTCGGCGGGCGCGCGCCGGTAGGCCACCCAGACGACCACGGGGACGGGGAAGACGAGGATCGAGAAGACGAGGCTTGACGTCGTCGCGCGGCGCGCCCGCGGCGGTCGCGGCGAGGAACGCCGTGAACGACGAAGCGAGGCGGCGGCCAGGAGCCAGAGCGGCGCTCCTCCCGCGGCCGGGCCAGGGTAGGCGGGAGCCAGGACGGCTCGACCGCGCTCACGATTTACCTCCAAGAGACCGCAGAGCACGGAAGGTTGCCGCAAGTCTACTGCCCGCTGATCCGGCGCTCGTTCCGCCATGGCACACCGTCGCCCGTCGAGCTGTAGGCGCTGATCCGGTTCGACGTCGAACCCGCCGGGCCAGGAGCGCGCCTGCCTCGAGCACGTCGCAGGCCTCCTGGCTGCGGCGGGCCGTCGAGCATCGCTTCGTGACGGCACTCCGATCCGGAGCGGCCGAACCTGATCGCGCGGGTGCCGAATGGGCGACACGCGCCGGCGCTCCTCCTCTACGGGCACGTCGACGTCGTCCCGGCCGACCCGTCCGAGTGGGCGCACGCGCCGTTCGCCGGCGAGGTCGTCGACGGCGAGGTGTGGGGGCGCGGCGCGCTTCGACATGAAGGGCGGCGTGGCGATCATGCTGGCCGCCTGCTCGAGGCCGCGCGCTGGGAGACGGCGCCGGCTGGCGATCTCATCCTGATGCTGACGAGCGACGAGGAGGCGGGCCTTCCCGGCATGAAGTTCCTCGTCGAGGAGCACCGCGGAAGGCTGTTCACCGGGATCCGCTTCGGGATCCAGCGAGTTCGGCGGAGGTTCACGCAGTGGCACGGCGCGCATCGCTTCACGCCGGTCCAGGTCGCCGAAGCAGCGCTGCCATCATCCGCGCGACCGTCCGCGGGAAGGGCGGGCATGCCACGTCGGTCGTGCGCGGCACCGCGAGCAGCAGGCCGAGGCGCCTCCTGCGAAGCTTGCGACGCGTCGCCTGCCGGTGCACGTGACGCCCGTGGCGCGTCAGATGATCGAGGCGATGGCCAGCGCTTCCGCTCCACGAGCGGGCAGGGCTACACTTGCTGCTCGTCCCCTCGCTGACCGACCGGCTGCTCGACCTGATCGGCGAGGGCGGCACGCCGCTCGACCCATTGCTCCACAACACTGCGACGCCGACCGTCCTCGCCGGCGGCCAGGTGGCGAACGTGATCCCGACCGAGATCACGATCGACCTCGACGGCCGCGTCCTCCCCGGCTCGTCGCCGCGCGCCCTCGTCGCCGAGCTCGAGGCGCTCGCGCCCGGGCTCGCCGAGTACGAGATCGTCCGCGAGGAGCCGCCCGCCGCCGGGCAGCCCGACCTGGCGCTCTTCCCGTTGCTCGAGCAGGTCAGCCGTGAGAAGGATCCGGGCGCGACCCCGATCCCAATGCTCCTCTCGGGCTACACGGACGCGCGCTATGTCAGCCAGCTCGGGATCCAGACCTACGGCTACCTGCCGATGAAGCTCCCGCGGCACATCACGACGAAGCTCGTCCACGCCGCCGACGAGCGCGTCACGGTCGAGGCGGTCGAGTTCGGGGTGGACTGTCTTGGCGAGGTGCTCCGGCGGTATGGGCCAGTCACTCGGTTGTGAGGTGGTCTCACGGTGCGGTCGACCGCCAGGCCATCGAGCTTCACTGCTGAGCTGTATGACTAGCTAGAGACGTCGCCGCCCTCGTCGGCTGCCGGCCCCGCGACGGCCCCGGCTAGAGGCCACAGGCTGGGCGACGGCGAGTTCGATGGCGTACCGCGGTGTGAAGCTGCGGTCCGTCACGCGTACGCCCTGGATGCGGTCGACCCGATACGCGCGAACCTGCCCGTTGTCGGCGCGGATTGCGTATACGAGAAAGTTGCCGGCACGGGAGCGACGGAGGGCGTAGGGCTCGATCAGCCTTATTGAACCGTCGTACACAAGTTCGACGAGGAGGTGGTTCGAACCGGCGAAGCGGATCTGCTCGAGTGGGACACCGCCCGGCCAGCGAGTGATCGTCGCGGGGGCGGCCCAGGTCGGCTCGACGGGCTCTCCCATCTGTGGGAAGGCTTGAAGACCAGCGACGTCATGACCGTTCAGCCATTCGAAGACGCCGCCGAGGGCATCGATGAAATCATCCAACGGTGGAAGGGCGGGGAGCTGATGGGCCAGCATGGCAGTCCAGTCGGCCCGGAGCTCATCACCTCGAGAGCCGTCCGTTACCGACGCGAAGTCGGGGAGCCCTACCTCCTTGTAGTGGCACTTCTCCGTAAGCGTGGCAACGACGGCGTCCCGATCCGCCTCGAAGTCGACACGTCGATGGAGGTTGACCACGTCGTAGAGGTCGCGCGGTCGGGCTCGCTGACCGAGCGCGCGCAGCTTCTCGGCGAAGACCTCTACGAAGCTATAACAGACCACGTCTGCGTCGCCTGGAAGAACATCATCGTACGCGTGGCTGATCGGGCGACGGACAGGAGTCTCGACCAGGATTTCGTCGTACGTGAGGTCGAGCTTGACGCGCGCCTCTGCTGGGGCGCCACGCGGACCGGCGTAGTAGATGCGCCCCTCCGCCGATCGTCCGTCTGGGCGCATTCGGATGACGGGTGCGCGCCGCGTGAGGGATAGGCCGCTCTCCTCCTCAACTGCGCCGAGAAGTTCCTCGAGGATTGGAAGCAGCGCCTCTGGCTCGAGCGGGCCGCCTGGCCGGACGGTGAAGTCAAGATCTTCCGAGAACCGGTACGTCTCGATGAAGCATTTCTTCAGACAGGTACCGCCTTTGAACACCCAGGAATCGCGAAGCGCCGGATGGCGCCCGATGCCCCAAAGCAGCCAGCCGAGTACGTAGTCCTTCTCGACGACCTCCTCGCTCAGGCCCCATTCGCGAGCGCGTTCCTGCAGCGACGTGCGGCTAATCACCGATCGACCTCGAAGTTGATCCGTAGGCGCCACCGTGACACGATCGGTCCTCGCGGCGGCGATGCCGAGGTCGAGCTTGCCGATGCCCGCGCTGACGCGGGCATGGCGGCTACTCAATTAAGGGCGTCGTCGAACTCCAGCACCTCAGCGAGGTAACCGAGTCGCTTGAAGACAGTGCGGTTACCCAGCCGGTCGCCGTATTCGACAACCAAGGGCCAGCGCGCGTTCGGCGCTCCGGCGTAGGAACGAAGGGCGTCGACGACATGGCGCATTCCCCCGCCTGCTGTCGGATCGTCGAGGCAGGTCGACGAGCGTCCGCTCTGGATCGGACACCGGCACCCGGCACCCTGACCGCCAGACGCGGCGTGTCGAAGAGCAGTGCTCTGTCCGTATGCCGAACCTCGAGCCGTGCGCCGCCAATCGACTGCTGCCGGTGCGCCACGGGCCGCGCTGTGAAAAGAAGACCGTCGAGACGAACAGTTGTTCGGTCAGATCCCAGTGGTGGGCTTTGTCAGCCGCCTACGTATCCGGATCGAGCGCCCGCGCGGCAACCGCCCATGGGTCCACACTCCACTCCTCGGGGCGCTCGGCCCCGAGCAGCACAAGGCGCGTACAGACCCCGGCGCACACGAACCAACCACCCCTGGGCTGCCAGATGGCGCAGGAGCCTCGACACTCGCGACGGCTCCAACCCGACCGCAACGGACGCCTCGGCGATCGTGAACGGTCCCACTCAGAGAAGTCGATGAAGGCGCGAAAGCAGTAGACGGTTCTTGGCAGACAGCCCTGAGACGGTCATCGAGAAGTACATTAGCTCATAAGTAACGACCAGCTGATCGACGTTACATGAGGTTAGATATATCGTCTAGCTGGGCCCTGGGGGCCGTCGGCGGCAAAACGCCCCTGAAAGTCTTGCACCTTATGGTCGACAAAGGGTGCGGCGGACTGGTCGCGGTCGCGGAACGGTATGTCGTCGCGAAGGTAATTTGCGGTGGAAAATATGGCAGTTGATGTGATGTATACTTGGGCGCCATGGTGCGTCGCCGACGTGTCGGTACCTCTGCGCTAGCGGAACAGCGAGGCCTCATCGGTCTACTCGTGATCGTCCTCCGGCGCGCTCGTCGGCGGCAGCGCAGGCCGTGGCGAAGCACGTTCCCTCGGCTGTCGCAGTCGCTGACGTCTCAACCGGCTACCTGGCCCCACTACCAGCGTGCTGCTCTGCGCTGGCAGCTGGACTGGGCGGTTCTCCGCAGCCATCGGGAAGATCGAGTGCGATCACGGGCGCCTCGTCGAGGCGGGATGCAACCCGCCGGGCACCGTCAACTCGGCCGGCGCGACCGGCCCGATGCAGTTCCTCGGCTTGACCTGGCGAGCCGGGACGCCGGCGCTCAGGCTCCCTGCGATTGGGCCTCCGACCGCGCAGGTGTCCGAGGGCTACGCGACCGATGGTGACGGCGACGAACTCGCCGACGTCTGGAACAGCCGACGCGATCGCCGCGGCGGGTCGCTACCTGCGCGCGAACGGCGCCAGCCTACGCGCGCGATCTTCGCCTACAACCACGCCGACTGGTATGTGGACGCCGTCCTCGCCAAGGCCGACGAGTACCGCGGCGCGTTCGCGCCGGCTCGTCGGCCGCAGCAGCCTGGGCGGTGGAACACGTCGGCTCGTTCACCTATGGCCAGGGCCCAACGACGGACCGCGGCGGCTCGATCGTCGACATGCAGTCCCGTGGTCGGTGGGCGGGAGCTGCGACTGCTCGATGTTCACGCGCTGGGCGTTCGCGCAGGCGGGCATCGACGTCGATCGTGACCGTCCAGCAGTGGCCACGCCAACGGGCTACTCCGATCTCGGGGAGCCGGCGACGAGCGCCTGCGTCGTGCGTGGCGTCGGGCCCGACCCGCCGGCAGGTGGCTACCAACCAGCCGACCTCATCTTCTTCGGCCACGGCGGCGGCGCGGACGGCCGTCGCACTCTGGCTCGGCAACGGCCTGATCGTCCAGTGCTCGGCGAGCGGCGGTGGCTCGAACGTCCGGCCGCTGGCGGGCTACGTCACGCCGACCGGGTGGGTGCGCTGGAACCTGTCGGGCCGCCCGTAGCGAGGCTGGTGCGCGAGGGCTGTACGCCGACGGAGTTAGGTCAGAGTCAGATCCGAACCTGGTAGTGGATCGGGCTACCTGGCCGGTACTCGTAGTGTGGACGGTCTGGAACTGCTTGTCGTTGTCGTAAAGCGCGAGCGCAGCGAGACCCCCGAGGTGAGGCAGGTCGCCTCGCCTCGTCTTGGCCTCGAGCACGTCGGCGACACCTCCGGGTAGTTCGTCCGCGTCGGACGGCGGCGGCGTAGGGCGACGATCAGCTCCAAGCCGAGCGACGACGAGCCGAACAGCGGCGAGGACGTGTGTGGGGGTAGCGCGCGGCTCGCAGCGTCGAGCAACGCCAGAACGCGGTCGGCATGCTGGTGCCCGACCGCGAGCATGGACTTCGCCTCGTTCTTGGCCGGCGGGTAGTCCGCGACGACGAACTGGATCTCGGCCACGGCTCGGCCTGGATCAGCGTTCGAGCCCGCGTCCGAGTGCGAGCTGGAGCTCCTCGGCGCGGCGGAGCTGGCGGAGGCGGTCGAGGTCGCCGTCGCGTCGGAGGGTGTTGAGCATGCGGCCTAGATCGCCGCTGGATGCAACCTGGGGGCGGAGGCCCTCGCCGAGGTGCTCGCGGCTGGCTGCTCGCTTGAGGTCGTCGTACCCTCGCGTGCCTGCGGGTTCGACGGCGATGGCGAGCGTGCCGTGGCGTGTCCGCAGGCGGGTCACCGGATCTGTGGCTTCGGGGAGCGTGGCGGCGTCGATGCTGGCTTCGGGCGCGAGCTCGTCGAGGGCCTTCTGGAGCCGCTGGAGGTTGCGCTCCTTGGTGGCGGGGACGATGTCGAGCTCGTCGGTGGTCTCCGTCGTGCCGTGGAGAACGCGGGCGAGCGCGCCGACGATCACGTACTCGACGCGGTGGCGCTCGAGGGTGGCGATCAGGGCGCGCGGGTCGAACGGGGGTGGGGCGGAGCGGGCCCGGGCCATCAGGTTCCCTGGCGGAGGCGGTCGAGCATGGCGTCGAGCCGTCGGTCGGGTGGGGTGCGCGCTGCGTTCTTGAGCTGTGTCTCGTTCGTGTCGTCGAGGGGGACGATCTCGAGTGGGAGCTCGAAGCCGCAGGCGCGGACGAGCTCGACGAGGGTGTCGACGCTGGGTGCGACGAGGCCTTGCTCCCAGCGGGCGACGACGGTGCGGTCGCGGCCGGAGCGTTCGGCGAGCTCGGCCTGGGTGAGGCCGGCCCGGAGGCGTGCCTCGCGGATGATCCGGGCGGAGCGCATCGGCTGAACTCTATCGCGATCTGATCTGATCGAACGTTGCAGAACCGCCTACAATCGAGGCGACCGTCGGGCATCCCGTCCGGCGACTGTCACGCGAGCCGCGCGATCCCGGTGTCTCGTCGTGGCGACGAGCATCCAGGAGGAATGAGCTGCGATGGCCCGCAAGACCGTGTTCGTGTCCGACCTGTCCGGCAAGGAGATCGCGGAGGGAAGGGCGCGAAGATCAAGATCACGTTCGAGGACGCGCGCCGTGGGATCTTCGAGATCGACGCGACGGCCGAGGAGGCCGAGGATCTTGCGAAGAAGGGCGTCAAGGTGGCCCGCCGCGGCCGCAAGCCGAAGGGCGCCGAGTAGGGCTCGGCGCGACCGGTGCCCGAGTACACGTTGCACCTCGAGACCGCGGCGTCGGTCGACGACGAAGAGCTCGATCGCGTCGCGGAGATCGTCTACGCGTCGCCGGGCCGCCTGCTCGGCCTCCGTCGGCCTGTCGCACGTCGCGGAGGACCGGGGTCGGCTCGGAGTGACGTGTCAGGTGGAGGCGCCGACGCTCGACGAGGCGCTCGCGGTCGGGCTCGGGGCGTTTCGGGCCGCGATCGCCGGGCGCGTGTCGGGGCTGTCGTGGAGCGGGTCGCAGTGAACCTGGGAGGGCCCGGAGGACTGGGAGATGTAGATCCGTAGACTATGCAAATACGCATAGTGTTGCTATAGTGGCGCTTCTGATCGGCGATCGTGGAGGCGCCCAATGCATGACCGGTCACGCTCGCTCCTCGCCTACTACACCGAAGAGGTGCTCCCCGCGCTCGCGGGCCAGCTGGATCGCGCCTTCCCCGAGTTCGGGTGGCGACGCGACCGGGACGGCTGGATCGCGACGAACGACGAGCTGACGCATCACCTGCTCGGTGTGCGCGCCGACCGCGTGGTCGCGCACGGGGACGCTCCCGTCGGCTTCCTCGTCCACGGGGCCGGCCCGACACTCTGGACGGCGTACGTCAGTGGCGGCGACCCGCCGCGTGGCGCCGCGTTCGCCGATGCCGTGCGCACCCTCGCCGGGCGGGCCGGGCTCGATTCGAGTTCGCCGCCACCCCGCGGCCCACCGATCGACGCGCTGACCTGCTCCACGACTTCTTCGTCCTGAGCCGTCGGGAGCTGATTGGCGAACGCGGCGCGGCCGCCCGCGCCTACCTCGTCGAGGAGCGAGCATTCCCGCCCGAGTCGCTCGAGCGGCTCGGGCTGGGACTGGCGCCCGCCCCGCTCGCACCGACGAGGCGCTCCAGGGCCTCGGGTACACGCGCGACGAGATCCAGGCGTCAGGCGTTCTCGCGGATGGACGCTGGCCCGGGCGGATCGTCGGTGCGTGGCGCGACGAGCGCGCCCGCGTCCGGACGCTGTGGGCGCGAACCATCAATCAAGACGCCGAGCCGGACGCCAAGTACCTGTATCTGCGCGGTGCCTCTCGCTCGGGGCTCCTCCCGTACGGCGCCTCGTCGGCAATCGCCGGCCCCACATCGGATCGATCGAGCCTCGTGCTGGTCGAGGGGCTCATGGACGTGCATCAGCTCCGCGCTCGGGGGTTCGAGAACGCAGCCGCCCTGGGCGGGACAGGCATGCAGCCAGCGGCGTTCGAGCTGCTGGTACGGCGGGGCGTCGAGCGGGTCGTTCTTGCGCTCGACAACGATGCGTCTGGGCGGGAAGCCACGGCGCGCGCCGTCGAGGCCGCCGGGAGAGCGACGGATGCGCCGTCCGTCCTCGTCCTCGACCCGGGCCGCCTGGGCGCGCACAAAGATCCCGACGCACTCGTCGCGAGCGAAGGCGTGGGGGCATTCCGATCGCTCATCGGCGAAGCGGTGTGCGGGATCATCTGGCGCGCGCTCGAGCACGCACGCGGGGTTGGCGACGACCCGTTCGCCCGCCGGGAGGCCTCGCCCGAGCCGGCCGCTGGCTCAGGCGGCTCCCAGCCCGGCTCTCCGCTCGAGCAGGAGGACGCCATCCAGGCCGTGGCTGAAACGTGCGGGTACTCACCAGCAGCGGCGGCAAGGTCGTTCAGGGCGCGCTTCTGGCGGAGCCCCGATCGAGATTCGCCCGGGCTCGAGGTCGGGAGCCGCTGATGTCGCTCCTTCCCGGTGACGACTCGCTGGCTAGTGCCGTGCCGACGCCCCTATCCGAGCCGCTTCTGCGCGCCGAGGACATGGCGCGGCTCTTCGGCATCCGCGCAGCTCCGTGTACGAGTACGTCCGCAGCCAGCAGATCCCGCACATCGGATCGGCAAGCATGTTCGGTTCGTCCGCGCGGATCTCGAGCAGTGGGTCTCCGGCCGTCGGACGTCCTCACTCGCGCGGCGGTTCGCGCAGCGACCTGCGACCTAGGTCGTGCTCGGGGGATCCACGGCCAAACGCCTTTCCGAGGCGCGCCGCCTCGTCGTGCCGTGGGCGGTGATGCAGGTACCGCGCCGTCACCGTGGGAGAGCTGTGGCCCATCCAGGCCTGAACCTCGACGATCGTTCCGGTACGGACCTCGAGCGACCCGAACGTATGGCGCAGGTCGTGGAAGCGAAGTGGTCGCAGTCCCGCTCGATCGCGCGCCCGAATGAATCGCTTCCGGACAGCGCTTCCATCCTGGAACTCGCCGAGGTCGCTGGGGAAGACGAGATCATCGGGCCCGGCGAAGAGCTCCCGATGTGCGAGCTGGGCGAGTGCCTGGGCGACATCGTCCACCAGAGGCGGGACGCGTGCGCGGCGGCTCTTCGGCGTGGTGAGGGCGCCGTGCGGGGAGTACGACTCGATGACTCGCACGGCGGCGTTCACGAAGTCGACGGAGCGCCAGCGCAGCGCGACGAGCTCGCCGGGCTGAGCCCGTGAACGCTGCTGTGAGGAACATCGCGGCGTCCTGCTGCGACGGCGTCGCGCGAACGAGGGCCCAGACCTCCTCGGGACTGAAGAAGTCGAACGCCCCCGAGTAGGCGCCTGCACTCGCTCGACGTCGTCCACCGGGTTCGCCGGCAGCCGCCATACGCGTTTGGCACGCGCGAAGATCCGTGGAGGTTGATCATCACCTTCTGCCGTGCGCCGCGACAGGCGACGCTCGGCGAGCAGGCGAGACCGCCACAGGTCGATCCGGTCGGGCGTCACGTCCTCGAGCGCGAGATGACCGAACGCAGGCAGCAGGTAGGCGCGGACGGACGTCCGATAGTCGCGAAGCGTCGACGGCTTCACCCCGCGCTCGTGCTCGGCGTACCGAAGCCACTCGGCCGCCGCGTCGGCGAAGGTCGCGCCCGACTTCTCCCTGATCGGCAGCGTGCCGCGGCGCGCTTCGACAAGCAGCTCGTCGAGCACAGCCTGGGCCGTCTTACGCGTGTAGTGGCCAGCTGCCGGGCGACCCGAGCCAGACCAGTCGGGCCCGATGCGTCGGCGAACCTCGCGTCCGTCGCCGAGCCGGGCGCGGAGGTACCAGACCCTCCCGGCCCGCTGGCGCTCGGTCACGTAGATGTTTCCGGAGACGAGGCTGGGACCGGCGATGCGAGCCATCGGCTATGCATCGTAGCCCACTTCTGGGACACGTTTGGGACACGTTCTGCGCCTGGCTATCGCGGTCTGATGCCGGAAAGTGCTGATTAGCAGGCACTACAAGGATGCGCCTGGAGGGATTCGAACCCCCGACCCGCGGCTTAGAAGGCCGCCGCTCTATCCACTGAGCTACAGGCGCGTGCGGCGCCACCGTAGCACTGGCCCGCGGTGCCGCCCGGACGGGGTTCCGCTATCGTGACGAGGCCCACGGTGGCCGTAGCTCAGTTGGTAGAGCCCCGGGTTGTGGTCCCGGTTGTCGGGGGTTCGAGTCCCCTCGGCCACCCCTCGCAGATGCAGGCAGTTCCTGGCCCCGCCCGCCACGCGGGCGGCCAGGGACCCCACCAGGACCACACACCTCTTCGGCCTTGTCGCGTTCATCGATCGAATCGGTGCCACCCGATGATCCGCCGCTCTTCTTGGCGGGCGACCTTCAAGAGCCCCTCGAGGCTCTCCGTGATCTGGCCGATCAGGCTGCGCAACGTCTCGTGGTCTTGCTGCTCCATCGGCATCTCGTCGGCCACGGCCTTGTCGGCGACGAGGGTAGTGAGTTGGATCTTCTCGTATAGCCACTCGAGGTGGATGAAGTCGTCTACGGACAGACCGTCTGCGAGCGAGCGACGGATCTCGGGGACGTCCGGGCGTTCCGTCGTTCGCTTGGCCACGTAAGACCATTCGTCGCGCTCGTCTGCCAGCTCGCAGTTCGCTCGAGCCCAAGAGATCTCTGCGGCGACGAGCTTGCAGGCGACCCGGAACTCGTTCCTGGCACGGCCCCGCTGGATGCGATGCTCTACCCAGGCGCGGGCGAGCGGGCCGAGTACGGCTCCGACGAGCACGCCGACCAGCCCGAAGATCGCGGCGGTCATCGCGCCGCCTGCCCTTCGTCGACCTCCTGGTCGATCAGCCGGTCGAGCGCGTGGCCGATGTCGGCGAACCCGGTGGGGTAGAGGTGCCCGTAGAGGTCGAGGGTGATGCGGGCGCTGGTGTGGCCCATCTGGTCCTGGAGCAGCTTGACCGGGGCGCCGGCGGCGATCATCAGCGCGGCGTAGGTGTGGCGGAGGTCGTGGAAGCGGACGCCGTCGAGGCGGGCGCGCTTCACGGCGGGCCGGAAGACGCGGCTGTTGAAGTTCGACTTGTGCAGCGTGTGCCCGTCGGGGCTGGGGAAGACGAGGCCGTTCCGGGTCGGCTCGCGGGCGGCGAGCTGCTCGAGCACGATCCGGCGCGCGTGGTCGGAGAGGGAGACGGTGCGGCGCGACGCGCGGGTCTTCGGCGGGGTGAGGCCGGTCTCGGTCGCGGTGTGGGTGACGCGGAGCACGCCGGCGGCGCGGTCGACGTTGCGGTCGGTGAGCGCGAACAGCTCGCCCTGCCGGAGTCCGGTCAGGGCGGCGAGCCGGACGAGGTTGCCGTAGGGGACGGCGGTCCAGTGCGCGAGCTCGTCGACCTCGGCCCAGGTGAGGAACCGGGTCTCGCGGCGGTCGCGGCGGCCGAGGCGGACGCGGAAGAGCGCGTCGTCGACGACCTGGCCGCGCTCGCGGGCCTCGCGGAGCACCTGCTTGAGGTGGGCGAGCGCGATCTCCGCCTGGCGGGGCGCGTCTCGGGCGACGCGGTGGACGAGGTCGTCGACGTCGGCGAACGTGATCTGCTCGAGCAGGAGCGGCTCGAGCGGTGCGAGGTGGGGGAGCGCCTCGAGGCAGCGCCGGAACGTCGACGGGCGCACCTTCTGCCGGTAGCGGTCGCGCCAGCCCTCGAGGAACGCGCCGAGCGTCTCCGGCGGCGCCTGGTAGAGCGGGCCGAGCAGCAGTCGCCGCTCGAGCTCGACGCGGATCCGCTCGGCGTCCTTGCGGCGCGGGCCCGCGGCCTGCCAGCGCTGCTGGCCGGAGTGGTCGCGCCAGCGGACGGCGTAGCGGTCGCCGTCCTTCGTCCGGTACTTCTCGATGCTCGCCATGGCCTGTCCCGGGGGCGCGACTCTACGCCCTCCGCCGCTCGAGCGCAACGACCCGCGCGCCCTCGCGGTGCCTCTCCAGCCACTGCTCGACGTCGCTCGCCCGGAACTTCCGGTAGCCGCCGATCTTGAACGACGGCAGCTCGCCCGAGGCCGCGAGCTCGTACACGTAGTCCTGGCTCATGCCGAGCAGGTCGGCGAGCTCGCGCGCGTTCAGCAACCGCTCCATGCTCACCTCCTGGTGCGGTTCGGCTTCGCCTGGCACCGCCGACGGCGGATCCGGCGCTTGCGGGCGGTCAGCTGGCGGATCGGGCGGGTGTACAGGTTCACGTTGTCACGCCTCCTCGTCTCGCTGGATCACGAGCAGCACCTCGGGCGGGTACCAGGCATGCGCCGGCTGCCCGTACGCGACCTCGAGCGCCCGCACGATCCGGTCGGGTGCGAGCCGGCGGCCGCGCTCGAGGTCGCTCAGCAGGCCACGGTTCACGCCGGCGGTCTCGGCGACGTCGCGGAGCGACCGGTCTCCGCGGATCTCACGGAGCGCGCAGGCGAGCTTCACCCCGCGCCCCCGGGCAGGGTTCCAACGGGTTCTAACCCACCATGACGCCCCGGGGGCCCGGTGGTGCGGCTGTCCGCCCGCGCCGGCAGGTCGGCGCGGCGGAGGCCGCGGAACGGCCTGACGACGAACGAGCCGTCCATGCGGTGGATCAGCACGTTCCTGGGCCCGCCGCCCGGGCCCCACCGGATCGCCACGATCACCGGCTCCCCGCGCTCGAGGTAGACCCGCCCGATCACGCCGGCATCTCCCGCACCCGCAGAGGGGCCGGCCACTCCTCGGGGCGCCCGCCCTTCCGGTCGCGCAGGTCGAGCTCGCGTGCGGCGTGCGTGCCGAGCTGCTTCACGAAGCAGGCGACGCCCGCGGCACGGCAGACGTTGACGAGCTCGAGCGCCCAGTCGAGCTGCATCGGCCGGGCGCGCGGTCCCGACTCGCCGCCGACGATGACCCAGTCGATCCCGTCGAGGCAGAGCGTGCGCGGTGGCCGCTCGGGCCAGTCGTCGGTGACCGGCATGAGCTGGCCGAGAAGCGGCTCGGCGCTGATGAAGCGGACGGCTGCGGGGATCTCGCGGAGCACGTCGGCGCGGTAGGTGTGGCGGGCGTTCTCGATCGAGACGCCGAGCCAGACGTTCGGGAGCGGCCATGGCCAGATCGGTGCGAGGTAGGGGCCGCCGCGGTACCAGTCGAGCGCCAGCTCGGGCCGCTTCGTCAGGATCTGGAAGGTGTGCTGCGGGCAGCGGGCCATGACCCCGTAGACCGCCTCGACGAACGTGGGCGGCACCTGGTCGTGGAAGAGGTCGCTCATGCTGTTGACGAACACCGTCCGGGGCCGCTGCCAGCGGAGGGGCTGGTCGAGTCGGTCGGGCCGGGTGCGGACGACCTCGCCGGCGTTCGCCGGCGTCCACGGCTTGCCGCTGACGCCCCACGCGTTCGCGAAGCGGTGCGTGACCTGCTCGGCGTAGCAGTGCGCGCAGCCGGGGCTGACCTTCGTGCACCCGGTGACGGGGTTCCACGTCGCCTCCGTCCACTGGATTCCGGTCTTGTCGCCCATCAGGTGCCTGCCTCGCGCCGTCGACGAAGCGACGCGCTCAAGTGGGAGCGGCGGCGCTTGTAGTGGGGCGGTCGCGGGCGGGATCCGACGTTGACGAGGCGTCCGCCGTCGAGGCCGTCGAGCTGCTGCTGGATCCCGGCTGCTTCGAGCGGTGTGGTGCGGCCGCCGAGCTGTTCGCCTGCTCGGGCGCGGATCAGGTCGGCGTAGGCGGGGTTGCGTTCGATGGCGATGGCGTCGAGCCCGTACCTGCAGGCGGCGATCGCGGCGGCGCCGCTGCCGGCGAAGAGGTCGATCGCGAGTCGGCCGCGGGCGTCGGTGAGGAGCCGGTCGAAGAGCCAGTGGAGGAGCTGCGGTGGCTTCGGGGTCGGGTGGCCGACGTCGTCGGCGCGGACGGGCGGGCAGCAGAACCAGTCGGCCTCGGCGCCGGTGAGGGCCATGCGCGGGTGCCGGTAGCGGAGCCCGTAGAAGACGACGATCGGCTCCCAGCTGTACTGGAAGGTCGTGTTCGGGCGCCAGGCGCCCCACGGCTTCACCCACGCGAGCGTGCGGGCGCGGTTGCCGGTACCGGAGCGGATCCGGCGGCGCGGCGCGATCTCCTCGACGATCGGGAGCAGCTCGTACAGGTTCCCGGAGCCGACCTGGATCACCAGGACGGCGTCCTCGGCGGCGAGCTCGAGCATCCGCTCTACGAGCTGCCGCCAGTCCGGCGCGACCCCGTACCCGAAGTAGTCCGTCCGCGTGTACGGCGGGTCGGCGTAAACCAGCCGCGCCTGGCCGAGCGCGACGTCCGCGGCGAAGACGTCGTCGCAGACCACCGAGAGGATCCCGGGATCGCTCACGCCGCCGCCTTCTGGGCGAGGGGGGCGAGGAGGCGGTGCGCGAGCTGCTCGCTGAGGTGGTCGCGGCGGCCGAGGAGGATGCGGCTGCAGGTGCCTTCGGGGACGCCGGTGATCCGGTGGAGCGCGACGGCGGGGTGGCGTTCGCCGTCGACGAGCGCGCGGACGTGCGGCTCGATGTCGGCCCACGGGATCATCACGTGGCGGGGGACGAGTGCGCGGGTGGCGGTGACGGTGGCGATCACCTGGTCGTGGCGGTCGGGGTCGTGCTGCAGGCAGTAGTCCGAGCCGTGCATGGCGCGGTGCCGGCAGGGGCGGCCCTTGCCGGGCGGGTTCTGGCGGGTGGCCTTGCAGAGCGGCCGATCCTCCTGGCCGTGGAGGACGCGCCGTCGGTAGGTGCCGTACCCGGCGCGGGAGCCGTTCTTGCGGGCCATGCCGTGCTCGGTGCAGCGGAGCCGGACCGCGTCGATCCGGTCGCGCAGTGGCAGCTCGAGCTGCCGGAACCCCTTGTGCAGGCTCTCGGCACAGGAGCGCGAGCTCGTGTAGCCGAGCCGCTCCCAGACCCGGTCGGCGAGCTGGCGGACGCTCAGCTCCTGCTCCTGGTAGGCGCGATGGAGCGCGCGCAGCTGCGTGTCCGTGACGCGGCGGCCGTCGCCGGGCTTGCGGCCGCCGCGCCGGCGCGGCGCCGCGGCCTGCTCGTCGACGTCGCCGCGCGGGGCGCGGACGTGGTGGGGCGCGCGCTCGCGGCAGACGGCGCAGACGCGGCGGCCGCGGAGCAGGCCCGCGTAGGCGAGCACGTTCCCGTCGAGGCCGCACAGCGTCTCCCATTCCGCGGGCGGGTCGTCCTGGTCGAAGGCGAGCACGGTCACGCGGCGGCCGTGCCGACGTCGCGCGTTCGCGGCGGGGAGGTGCACGAGGGTCGGCGACACGGCGACGTCGACGACGAGGGCTCCGAGGTCGATGCGCACCGCGGTCACCAGCCGAGGAAGTAGCTGGTGGGGCCGCCGGTGCCGGGGCGGCACTGCCAGCGCGCCCAGGAGCGTCCGGCGGCGGTGAACATGCGGCGGGCGCTGCGGGCCTGCTCGAGCGCGGTCTGGTAGGCGCCGATCGCGTACTGGGCGCGTTCGCTCTCGCCCATCTGGAAGAGGCCGTGGTACTGGCCGTTCCGGTTCGTGGTCGTCCAGCGGCTCTCGCACCAGGCGACGCGGATGGCCTGCTCCTCGGCGCTGTGGCTGTTGGCGTAGTCGGGGTCGCCGGGCCCGGCGAAGACGAGCCGGATCGCGAGCAGCGGCTCGCGCTCGGCGGCGTCGACGAGCATGGTGAGGAGCCGGCAGCGTTCCTGCCAGAGGATCGCCCCGTACCGCCACACCCGGGTGGGGCGCGGGTAGGGGCGCAGGCCGAGCTGGCCGCGCGCGGTGTTCGTGCACCGCCAGCCGTCGACGATCCGCTGCTCGAGCTGGTGGCGCGTCTCGACGGGGGGCCGGACGGCGGCGGGGCCGGGGTGGGCGAACGCGACCGGGTCGGGGCTCGTCAGCCGGTACGTGGTCGCGGCGGTGGTGGCGAACGCGATCAGGCAGAGCCAGGGGAGCAGGCGCCGGGTGGGCCGAAGGCGGCGGCGGTTCATGCTGCGGTCTCCTCCTCGGTCAGGCCGCGCTGCCACGCGTCGAGGGCGTCGTGGTAGCCGCGGTCGTAGGCGGCGCCCTGGAGCGGCTCGAGCAGGTCGAGCACGCGCTCGGCGAGGCGCCGGTAGCGGTCGCGCCCGGCCGTGTCGAGGCCGAGCAGGGTGCAGCCGATGTCCTCCCAGGCGAGCTCGTCGGCGAGCTGCTCGACGGTCATCTCGCTGCGGTCGATGGCGGCCATCACCAGCGGCCCCGACGGCGGGGACGGGCGAAGCAGTCGAAGCAGGCGAGGTGGTCGCGGCGGCGGCCGCGAACCAGGAGCGGCCGGTCGTCGAGGGAGCGGCAGCGGCCGCAGCGCGAGCAGGGCGCGTACCGCTCGATCGGCAGGCCGAGCCAGACCCGGTAGAGGCCACGCTCGGTCGAGATCTCGCCGGCCGCGCTGCTCACGCCGACACTCCCTGGCTGGCCCGGAGCTCGCTGGCGAGCGCGAGCAGCCGGTCGACATCGGCCTGGTCGAGGCCGCGGGCCCTCAGCTCGAGCTCGACGTCCTCCCAGTCGGCGTGGCGCCAGCCGACGCTGCGCACCCAGAGCTCGGCCCGCAGGCTCTCCTGCATCGTCTCGGCCCCGACCTCGTCGACGGGCGGCTCGCTGGCGGCGAGCTCCTCGAGGGCTGGCAGGAACCAGGCGAGGCAGTTCGGGCGGGCGCCGAGCTCGCGGCGCCGCCGGATCAGCTGCAGCGCCTGGTCGAGCCCGACCCGGTCGAGGACTCCCTCCAGCCGGGCGAGCTGCTCCCGCCGCAGCCGGGCGGGCCGCCCGAACGCACGCTCGAACGCGGCGGCGACGTGCAGCGCGGCGACCGACGGTGCCTCGGGTTCGATCGCGGGCGCCGGCGCACGCTGCTGCTGCTCAGTGGGGACCTCAGTGGGGACCTCGTGCCCGCTGGTCGGGCACCCCCTGCCCGGTGAGCGGGCACCCCCTGCCCGCTGGTCGGGCACCCACCTGCCCGGTGAGCGGGCACCCTCGACGTCTGGCACGGCAGCCAGATAGGTCGAGCTCGTCCCGGGCCGCTCGATCCGCAGCACCCAGCCGTGCTGCTCGAGCAGCGCGAGCTGCTCCTGCACCGTCGATCGAGCGAGCCCGGTCTCGTTGCAGAGAAGAGCGACGCTCGGGAAGCACCTGTCCCCCGCGAGCGTCATGTGCTCGGCGAGGACGAGCGCGACCAGACGCGCGCTCGACGGCAGACCGGAAGACGCGATCAGCGCGCGCCTCCACTCCACCACCCCGACCCGGTCAGGCACGGCAGCCCCACCCGGTCCGGGAGCCGCGCGCGGCGGCGCGGCGAGAAGCGAGATCGTCGACGTGCTGCGCGATCAGCGCGGCGTACAGCTCCGGCGACTCGTCGAGCTGCCACTCCTCGACGCAGAGCGCGCCCAGGATCCGCGCGTGCCGCTCGTCCGGCGCACCGGCGGCGAGCCGCCGCATCAGCTCGTCGACCAGGTCGAGCCGGTCACGCTGCTCGCGCACCACGCGGGCGGTGCGCGGCGCGCGCCGGGCCCGGGCGAGCCGCTGCGCCTCGCGCTCCTCCGCGAGCTGCGCCTCGAACACGTCCCAGACCGGGCCGGTCACGACGCCTGGCCACCGCGGTCGGCGAGGAGGTCACCCCAGAGGCGCTCGCAGCGGGCGCACGGGTAAGGGTCGACGCCAGCCCCCGGGAGGGGGAGGGGAACGGCAGAGGCTGGCGTCGACGAGACGGGACGCCGGCAGGAGGCATCCCGTCTCGCCGAGGCCCGCCCACGCGCCTCCCCGACGCGCACCCCGAGCCTCAGTCCCGCAGCGGCTCCGACGAACCCGGCGCTCGCCGCGGCCACAGCGACCAGCGCCGCGGTCACTGCTCCCGCTCCTCGAGGCCGCGGGTCACGTCGCTCGCGAACGCGCGCGCCGCCGCGAGCTCCCGGCCGGCCGCGCGCTCGTGCACGTCCCGGTAGAACACGAGCGCCGTCCTCCGGTCGGCCGGGCACGCGCACGTGATCCCGCCCGTCGCGAACACCACCGGCTCCTCGGCCAGGTGAGCGACCTCGTCGGCCGGCACGTCGCAGACCACGAAGAACGCGCCGCGCGCGGCGCGCAGCACCCGGATCGCCTCCTCCCGGGCCTGGTCGAAGTGCGCCAACCGCGCCCCGTGCTCGACCTGCTCGTGCTCACCCACGTCCGTCTCCCTCCTGGTCGTTCGCTACCGTGGCAACGCGTGCGGGTCATCTGGAACGGGACGCTCGCGATCGGCCGCCTCGGCGTCCCGGTCGGGCTCGCCGTCGCGCAGAAGCGCGCCGACGTGCACTTCCGGACGCTCCACGCGCCGTGCGGCACGCCGGTCAGCCAGCGGCAGCGCTGCCCCGCCTGCGACCAGGACGTCGAGCCGGGGGAGACCGTCCGCGGCTGGGAAGCGGCACCAGGCCAGTTCGTCCTCGTCCCCGACTACGAGCTCGACCAGCTCGCGCCCGACACCGACCGCACCATCCGGGTCGAGCACGTCGTGCCCGAGCAGAAGGTCCCGGTCGTCTTCCGAGACCGCACGTACTGGCTGACCCCAGCCCCAGATCGCGTGAACCGGCGGCCCTACTGGCTCCTCGCGCAGGCCCTCCACGAGGAGGAAGCCGCCGCGATCGCCAGGTTCACGCTCTGGGGCCGCGAAAACCTCGGCCTCGTCCGCCCCGACCCGAGCAGCGTCGGGCTCGCGCTCGACACGCTCTACCTCGCAGACGACGTCCGCGAGCCCGTCGAGACGCGCGAGCTCGCCCGCGAGCACCACGACGTCGACCAGGGCGACCTTCGCCTCGCCCGCCGGCTCGTCCGCGCCATGCGCGCCCGCGCCTTCCAGCCCCACACCCAGCTCACGAGCGGCTGGCGCGAGAACGTCCAGCAGCTCCTCGAGGCGAAGATCCACGGGCGCCACTGGGCCCCGGCCGACCGGCCCGCCCCCGTCGCCCCCGTCGTCGACCTCGAACGGGCCCTGCGCGAGTCCCTCCAGGACGCGAACGCCCGCCGGCGACCCGCCGCGCACCGCGGCTAGCAGCACCTGCCGGGACGCGACCACACGCGGCCCCGAAGCACGGCGGCCACCTAGGTCGAATTCACCAGGCTCCTGCGATAGGGTCGGCCGATCAACGGCATCCTGATCGACCTCGACGGGCACGACATCACGATCAGCGCGGAGTCCGCCGCGTGGCTCGGCACGGCCGTGCGCTCCAGGTACGGCCGGCGAGGCGACGACCTCGTCCACAGGATCGAGACCTGCGACGGCACCCTCGCGCTCGACACAGACGACGTCGACGTCGTCTACCACACTCTCGACCGGACGTTCCTCGTAGGCTCCTCGCCCGACGACCTCTTGGGGCTCTACCTCGCCGCCGCCCGCACCCGCGCCCGCCGCAAGGACTGACACCCGCGGCCGACGCATCAGAACTGCTGCTCCTCACCGCCGTCGTCCCAGCCCTCACCGTCAGGCTCGGCCGGCTCGACCACCCGAGCCCCGGGCGAGCGGAGAGCCGCAGCCCATCGCAGCTCGCGGCGCGCCTCAGCAGACTCGTACCGATCGAGCACGTCGTGCTGCTGGCCCGGCTCGAAGATCCACGGCTCGTCGCGTGCGACGACCGACAGCCCGATCGGAGGAGCGTCAGGATCGCCGTCGTCCAGGTGCACCGAGAGCCCCAAGCCGCGCGGGTGCAGCAGCGCGGTGTTCACGAGCCAGAGAAGACCGTCCGCGCGGAACGCCCGCAGCCGCTCCCGCTGATCGGCGTCCAGCTCGAGAGCCTGGCGCCCGCGAGGCTCGTCACTCACCGCATACCTCCCCGGGGCGTGCTCGCGGCAGCCACGGCGCCCGCGGAGACGGTCGTCCCCCTGGGCTCCGCGATGTACGACGCGCTCGGTCGGCTCCCGCGCGCCTCGCCGTGGCTGCCGCCAACCGCCCCCTGAGCCTGAGCGATCAGGTCCGCGATCAGGTCGGCCCGGCCCGTGTACGTCGTGGTCACGGTCGTCACCGACACCTGGGCCGCCTCCTCATCGTCGGAGGCGGCCCCGCCTCTCTCGTCCCCGGTCTCGTAGAAGAACGAGATCGGCCTGCCAGTCACGACCGCGATCGCCGCGATCGTCTCCGCCTCGTAACGCGGACGCTGCCCGGCCTCCCACCGCCGGATCTGCTGCGCCCCCGTCGTGCCGAGGTGGAACGAGTCGTGCTTCGCGATGCGGCGCGCCAGCTCGGCCATCGGCATGTCGCCTCTGGCCTCCGTGATCGCGTGCGCTCGGAGTCTCATGGTCGGCAACTATGACACTTCATTTATGAAGTGTCAGACAGGCGTCGTAGAAGAGACGATCGCGGCCTCGTAGGTTGGGCCGGTGCTTGAGTTCGACCGCCTGATCGAGGCCGCGTTCGCGAAGCTCGGATCGACCTCAACCTCGAGCTTGCGAAGGCGATCGGGCTCAGCGGCGATTACCGGAGCCAGAGGGTCGCGCGCTGGCGCAGCAAGAACGCCGCGGACTACGAGGGCACGATCAAGCTGCTCGAGTACGTCGGCTGGCTGCGACACCCCGATGACCGCGAAGCAGCCGCCGAGGAGGGCGACGCTAGTGCGGGCGCAGGAGGGGTGGATCCGTGGGATCGGGTCCGGTATCTGCGGGGAGAGCTCGAACGTGTGCTGGCCGAGACCGACGAGCTGATTGCCGAAGGTCAGCGGCGAGCTGCGCAGCGTCCTGGATCAGGAGCGCCTCGACGGCGCGCTCGCGGGCAAGCTGGGCCAGCGTAAGCGACTCCTCGAGCAGACGCGCTGCGCGTTCGGCGAGGTCGTCCTCTTCGAGCCGGTCGCCCTGGCCGATTCGGTCGCGCATTCCCTGCTGTCCTCCGCGCGGTGCCCGCCGGCACGAGGCCCCGCCCCCCGGGCCGACGCAGGATCTCCGGGGGCGGCAGCCGCGGCCGCGGACCGTCCCTCGTCCCGCGATTCTCCCAGACGCCGCCAGGCGGCGCGTCACCGATCGGACGTAGGTCGGCTACGTCGTTCCGGGGAGTAAAGACGGGAGCCCTTCTGGAGCATCACTTCTTGCAGAGGCCCCTCGTGCGAGGGGCGGCTCGGCGCGCGAGAAGGAGGCGGCGGAGATGGGCACCACGGTCAAGACGTTCGGGATCATCGCGGGCGTGCTCGGCCTGCTGGCCGGGATCCTGGAGATCACGATCGGGGGTGCGGCCTCCGGCCTGGGCGAGGACGGGGGCGGCACCGTCGTCGGGCTCGGGATCGCGACGTTCGCGATCGCCGTGGTCGGCCTGACCGCCTCCGTCAGCGCGTGGCGGCGCGGCTGGCTCGTCCTCGTCCTCGCCGGCGTGCTCGGGTTCGTCACCTGCGGGCTCTTCTGGATCCTCTCGGGCCCGCTCTTCCTGCTCGCCGGCCTCGTCGCGTTCGGGCGCCGCAAGCGCCTCGGCGAGCAGCAGCCGCGCAGAGAGCTGTCGGAGATCGAGCGGATCGAGCTCGAGGAGCTCCGGCGGCTGTACGGGCCCACCGAGGCCGAGCGACAGGCGCGCACGGACAACGCGCAGTGGCTGGCCGGGGACCGGTGAGAGGAGTGGCGGGCATGCGGCGGGTGATGACCGGCGTGATCGCGGTGACGGCGGCTGCGCTCGCGGTTCAGGGCGTGGCGGCCCCCGCGGTGCTTGCCGCGCCGACGCCTCAGCAGCGGATCGCGAAGCTGCAGGCGCAGGTGAAGACGCTGAAGACGAACCTGAAGGCCGCCCGGGCCGACGCTCTCGAGCTGTCGCGGCAGCTCGAGGCGATGACCGCTCAGCGCGACGACCTGATCGTGCAGGTGAGCACGGCGAACCAGGGCGCCGTCCAGGCGATCTCGGTCATGAGCGAGGCGACGATCTTCGACACCGTGCTGCCGGTGATCCGGCAGGTGTTCTCGGGCGGGTCGGAGGACTACACCGTGTCGTTTTTCCAGTCGGGCTCGTACGTGTCGTACGACCTCACGCGCGCCACGTTCGGATGAGAAGGAGACGGGAGTCGGGCTCCAGCACAGGCCGCGGAGTCGACGATCGGCGACGAACGCAGGCGCGAGGGTGGTGCAGGAATGGCTGCTGAAAAGCCCCTCGCAGCTGACCCTGCCTTCGAGGCGCTCATGGTGACGGCCGCCGACGCGGGGCGGATGATCCAGGCTGCCCTTGGCGCTGCGCCCGAGGAGATGAAGCCGGACCTGGCCCGTCTTGGTCGGGTCGTTGAGTACGTGGCGGTGAAGCTTCAGGCGGCTGACAGTCAGCTGACTCACTCGTCGACACCGGGGCAGGTTTCTGGCGTGCTCGGGCAAATCCGCGATCAGATCGAAGACTCTCCAGCGGCTGCGGCGGAGCTGGCTAACCGGCTCTTGGAGCTCGCCGTGTACGTCGGCCCAGCGGGAGGGCTTGACGAGCTCGCCAGCAGGGTCTCCGCACGGGTCTCCGCGTCCGCGACGCGCTTCGCAACGAGGGCCTCGCAGCTCGAGGGCCGGGTGGAGAGCAGCGCGACGATGCTCGATCAGCGTGCGGGTCAGGCCGTGAGGCAGGTAGCTGAGGCGGCCGATGCGGCACAGGTGAACCTGCGGGCCGAACTTGACGGGGTCCTATCCGACGTTCAGGCGGCGCGGGACGCCATCGAACAGCAACGTCTTGAGGCGGTAGCGGCAGCTGAGGCGCTTCGGGAGGAGATCGAGGCGGCCAGCGCGGAGCATGACGCCGCCTTCGCCAAGGGCCAGGAGTTGCGAGACGTGCAGTGGTCGGAGCTGCTGGCCCGTCATGACGAGCGAGTGAAGTCGGCGTCCGAGACCGTCCAGAGCCGTCTCGAGATGCTCGTCCAAGAGGTCGAGGCTCGTAAGGTGGCGGTCGATGAGGTCGCCGCGCGAGTCGACGCGGTCGCTGGAGCGGCGGCCGCCGCCGTGACCGGGGCGCATTACGAGGCCGAGGCCGCACGCGAACGGAGGCAGGCGAAGATCTGGCGCTATGTCACGGCCGCCGCGCTCGGGCTGGCTCTCGTGCCCCCGATCCTGGTCGTGACGGCAGGCTCGCCGAGCGTGATCGAGGTCGTGTCGAAGCTGGTGATAAGCGGCGTGCTCGCAGCGCTGGCCGGTTATACGGCGACGCAGTCGGCCGTGCACCGGCGTCGGGAGCATCGCGCGCAGACAACCGCCCTTGATCTGCTCGCATTCGATCCTTTCGTCGCACCGTTGAGCAGCGATCAACGCGAGATCGAGCGCGTGATTTTCACTCGCCGGACGTTCGGTCGACCCGACGACGGCGAGGCTGACATCGAGGACGCTGGCTTGTTGCTCCGTGCGGTCAGCTTCTTGCGTCGCGCTCGAACCCCCGACGCGTCTGAGCCGCCCCCGCCGTAGGAGCGTGCGAGATCAGGGAACGGCGGCTAGTCGTCGTCGGGGCCGCCGGCGCGCGCTTCGATGAGCTCGACGTCGGCGTCGACGTCGACGTTCTCGAGCGCGATCATGAACTGGGCGACGCCGAGGACGGTGGCGATCGAGATCGTGTCGGCCTCGACCTGGAAGGTCGCGCTGAGGCGGCCGTGCTCCTCGCTGACGTTGACGAGGCCGATCGAGGGGCCGAGGAGCGGCCCGGGCCGCTCGTGGAGGCGGTCGGCGACGCGGAGCATGCCGTCCTCGTCGACGGTCGGCTCGGTCTCGACGTGGAGGGTGAACTCGGGCATGGTGGTCGGCACGTTACCGCTCCTCTCCTTTGGGGGGCAGGACGCCGAGCCGGCGAAGGTCTGCCTCGCAGTTCTTGAGGCCTCGCCGGCTATCGCTCGGTGTCTTGGGGAGGGTGTAGATGGTGCCGCCGGTCTCAGGGTTGCGCACCTTGTAGCGGCGCCCCTCGTCGGTGACGACGTAGCCCTGCTTGCGGATCCGGGCGATGAGCTTCTTCAGGTCGTCTGCCATCTCGGCTCGTCTCCTCCCTCGCGTTCTGTCTAAAATCTAGACGATCACAGAAGAGTTGTCAAGTTCTTAGACACCGTCTAGAGTGCGGACATGCCTGCTGACCTTGCACGGGTAGAGGACCTGGCGAAGGCCGCGCGCGACCTGCGCGACCAGCTGGAGGCGGCGATCGCCGAGGCCGCGGCCGGCGGTGCGTCGCTGCGTCAGCTGGCCGCCGCGGCGGGCTTGAACCACGAGACGGTGCCGCCCCCCGCCGCCCCCCCCCCCCCCCCGCCGCGCGCAGGCGAGCTGAGCCCGAGAACACGATGGCCCGGGTCAGCAGCCCGGGCCATCTGACATCGACGGGAGCCTTGCGGCGCTCAGCGCCGTGGTGCCCGCCGCATCCTATGCAGCCGCGTCGGCTGTCGTCCGACACCGTCGTCATCCTCCCTCGTGGCGATCGTCGCGAACCGAGAGGCCCGTCAGCAGCGGGCGGTCCCGACGACGAGCCAGACATCGACGCACGGAGGTGAGAGGTGCCGTTCTCTAGCGAGGTGAAGTTGGCGGCGTTCGCGCGTGCGCGCGGACGCTGCGAGTGCCAGCGCGGGCTCTGCCTGCATGGAGGCTGGCCGGGCAGGTGCTCGAGCCCGCTGCTCGTGGGCCTGACGCACTTCCACCACCGCCGAGCCGAGGCCGTCGGCGGGGCGGACACGCTCGCGAACTGCGAGGTACTCTGCGTCGCCTGCCATCGGCGGACGGCGAGTTACGGGCGGGCGGCGTAATGCGTCTGGAGCAGCCACCAGATCAGCCGCCTGACTGGGAGATCAAGGGGCCCAAGCCGCCTCAGCCGCGACCTCGGCCCTCGCACGCGCCGCGGCGGGGCGGGTGAGCCGCATGCGACGCAGCCGCTTGGAGCAGCCTCCTGACCAGCCGCCTGACTGGGAGATCAGGGGCCCGAGGCCGGAGCCGCCGCGACCGCCGCGGCCGTCATGAGGTTCGGGCGACGAGGATTGCGACCGCGAGCAGCGCGGTCTCGAGCGCCAGCGCGACCTGGGCGATGCGAACGAGGTCGGCCTTGAAGTCTGCGAGCTTGCGGTTGTGGTCGATGTCGGCGGCCAGCCGGTGCGCGATCGACCACTCGGTCGCCGCGGCGCTGTAACCGGACGCGAGCTCGAGCGCCGACGACGGCCGGCTCCCGACGCCTTGCTTGCGAGGCCAGGCTGCGCGAATCGACGCGAGCGCCGCGGCGGCATAGGAGACGGCTGCGGCGGCCAGCAATCCGACGACGCCTGACGAGGCGCTCCCGGTCGTGGCAAGGCCGGCGAGGCCCGTGACGATGCTCGCGGCGCCGAGCACTTGCGCGGCCTTCGTGTCGAGCGTGGCGAGCGTCGATGCCTGCCGGTCGAAGCGTGCGCGGATCTCGGCGAGCGCGGCCGTGATGGCCTCCGCCCGCTCCGGGACCACGGGCACCTTCACGTTGGGTGGGGCGTCGTCCGGCCCAGGGGCCCACAGCTGAGCGATGATCGGCCATGCCTGCGCAAGGGACACCCTGCTGAGCCTACCGCGTGAGCCGGCGGCCCCTGACGGCCTGGCAAGCCGTCCCGTAGGCTGTTGGCTATGGCGGCAACGCTGGATCCGTGGCGGGAGCGGCTCGCGGACGTTCCGTGGCAGGTGCAGGCGGAGCTGCTCGCGGAGCGGCTCGGCCTCGACGTCGGCGAGCGCCGGCTCGAGCTCGTCTTCTCGCAGGGCGTGTTGAGGAAGACGTTCGTGCACCTCGGCCCGATCGGGACGGAGGAGCTCTCGTACCTGCTCGCCGGTGAGCACCCGCCGGTGCTGGGCCGGCGCGTGTCGCGGTAGGCTTCGCGCGAGCGCCCCCCTCGGGCTGTCGTGGCCGGCGGGCGACTGGTGAGCGAGCGATCGCGTGCCCGTCGTCGACGTGACAGCCCCGGAGGTCGTTGAGCGGCTCGCCCGTACGGGTGACGGCCGCACGCGCCTCTACCTGCTTGCGGCCGGTTGGGAGATCGAGCTGACCGCGCGAGGGATCGTCGCGTCTCGCGGCGATCGCCGGGTCGAGGCCCTCGGGCCGGATCTGGCCGCCCGGGCGGTCGAGCTGTTCCTGGTCTGCATGCGCTCGCCCGAACGAGAGGAGCAGCTCGGATGGAAGGTCTGAACGGTGTCGGGTAGGCGGGCTCGTCTGCAGCGCAGGAAGGCGCGGGCGCTGGCGCTGGTGCCGCCGCTGGATCCGTCGCTGCGGCAGAAGCTGCAGAAGGCGCGCGCGGATCGCGACGCGGAGCTGGGGAAGCTCGCGACCGCGTTCCGGGCGGCGACGCGGGAGCTGCACGACCGCCACGCGGCGGAGCGGCGGAAGGTGTGGAGCCGCTGGGAGGAGCGGCGCGACCTGATCCTCGAGCACGACGACCGGGCCGAGGCGAAGGCGCGGAGGCAGCGCTCGCGGGCGGCCGCGGCCGGAGCGTAGCCGGTGTCCGCATTCCGGCCCGCGGACGTCCCGCTGATGCGGGAGGTGTCGCGGGCCCTTGCTGGCGGCCGCTCCGCCGCGGCGCGCGGCTTGCTCGTTGCCCGGTACGGGCGCGAGGTGGGGCTGCTCGCCTACCAGGCGCTCGTCGAGACGATGCCGGGCCCGCGCGGGCCCGGCGGCCGCGGCCGGCAGAAGCGGAGGCGGCGGTGAGCCTGCCGGAGTCGGCTGCGGAGCTGTGGGAGATCATCCGGGCGGTCTGCACGGAGCCGGAGATCGAGCTGCTCGAGCTGCTCGACGAGCACCCGGCCTGGGGGATGCGGTCGGCGGCGAAGGAGCTGGGGATCTCGCTGTCGGCGGCGAGGGATCGGCATCGGGCGGCGGAGCGGAAGATCCGGCAGGAGGTCGCGGCGCGGCGAGGGATCCGGTAGGTGGGGTCGCATCTGGCGGACGATCAGCCGCGGCTGGCGGGCGAGCATGGCAGGCACCTGCTCGCCCGCTTTCGTCGCCGCGCGCTCGAGCGGGAGCAGCGGGTGGTGGCGGAGGAGCACGGTGTGGTGATGACCCCGAGCGGAGACGCGCACAAGCTGCGGGGCATCCCGGCGGTCGGGACGCCGGGCGGGCTCGGTGGCGCGATCCCTGGGACGAGGCCCGAGCAGGAGCTGTTACGGCGCGAGCGGAGGGGCCTGCTCGGCGGGTTCGGGCTCAAGTCGACCGGCGAGTCTGCCGATACCCTGGATTCGGACGAGGCGGACGGTTCAGGGCTCCCTGGCCCACCCGACCGCCCGCCCGCCCTACACGGCCCGTAGTGCGCCACCTGCCCGGCGCGTTGCGGGCCGCACCCGCGTGGTGGAGCTCAACTACCCGCAGCAGCTCGCGCACCGCTGGCGCGACGACCGGTGCTCGCCCGGCCAGGTGCGATCCGAGCTCGACCGGCTGATCCGGGCCGCGTTCGCCGAGCCCGACCCGCGTGAGCGGGCGGGCGCGCTCGACTTCAACGCGCGCCTGGTGACCGAGCTGCGCATCGCCAGGGTCTGGCCGCCGCAGGCGGCGTGCTGATGGAGCCGTTCCTCGTCACGGTTCGTGAGGCCGCCCGGCTTCTGTCGGTGAGCGAGCGCACCATCTGGCAACTGCTCGAGCACGGCGAGCTGACCCGCCGGAAGGTCGGTCGCGCGACAAGGGTGAGCGTCCGGGATCTGCACACGTTCGCGCGTGGCGGCGTCCTGCTCGTCCCGGCGCAGGAGCCGCTGGAGGAGCCGGACGCGACGACCGGGCAGCTGCGCGCGTTCCATGCGAAGGCCGGCGCGATCGACCTGGCCCGCCGCTGGGAGAAGGGCGAGGCGAAGCGTCGGGCGCTGGAGAGGGTGCGGGAGCGGTTCGGCCTCGACGAGGTGCCGCACGCGGACGGGCTGTCGCAGCGGCAGGCGTCGTGGGCGATCGACCTGCTCGCGGAGTGGGAGCGGTTCCCGCTCGACCCGGAGACCGGCGAGTGCTGACCGTCGGCCGGCTGATGATCATGCTTGGCCGAGGCCCGCTCCCTGCCCGCTTCGCCTGCTACACGGCCGTGCCGGTCGGGCCGGTCACCGTCCACTGGCGACACCGGTGAGCCCGCTCGCATTCATGTGCAGAGGCTGCGGCCAGCTGGTCGAGTCTCGCGGCCTGTGCGTCTGCTGCCGTCGCGTACGCAACGCTGGCAGTGCGCGCCGGAACCGGGTGAGCGGCCGCTACTCGGCCAACTGGCGGAGGGTTCGACCCGCAGTCCTCGCGCGCGATGGCTATCGCTGCCAGGACTGCGGGTCGGGCGCGGACCTGACGGTCGACGTCGTCACCCTGGGGCTGAGGCACCGGCACGACCTCGTCGAGCCCGTCGACTGCGTGACGCGCTGCCGTCGCTGCCACGCAGCCCGGCATGCGCGCGAGCGGGCTGACGGGGGGGAGGGTCTGGCGGTCGCGGCGGGCCGTGCGACCCGCGCCCAACTCGCCGCGCGAAGCATCCAGACTGGACGATTCCGGCCGTTGAGCGCCGCGTAGACGTGTGCCCGCTCGCCGCAAGAGCCTGGCCGACCTCGTCCGTGACGGCACCTTCCTCGGCCGACGAGCCAACCATGCGGCCCTCCTCGAGAGCGACGGGATCGTCCCCGATCCCCGGCTCGGCGAGATCCAGCTGCGCTACCGCGCTAGCGAGCACCACCTCGAGCGGCGCGCGATCGCAGTCGAGTTCGAGCGCGCCGTCGCAGCCTACGCCGACGAGCGCGCCAGCCGAAGCGGCCGAGACCTCGACGTCGCGCTCGCCAAGCTCGGCCCGCGCGGCAGCGCGAAGCGCGCCCTTGGCTTCTTCCCCCGCTTCCTCCGCCACGTCTCAGGGCCGAAGGCCGGGCAGCCGTTCGGCTCGAGCGGTTCCAGCGGGCCTGGACGAGCGAGTTCCTCGAGCGTGACCGACACGGCCGTCGTGTCTACACGGTCGGCCTGTTCGGCGGCGAAGGGACGGGGAAGACCCGTCAGGCGCCGGCCTGTGCCTGGAGGCCCTGTGCTCCAACGACGACGCGCCCGAGGTCTACTCGATCGCCGGCAGCAAGGATCAGGCGCGGCTGGCCCATCGCTTCGCCACCGTCCAGGCCGAGGAGGGCGAGCTCGCCGCTTGGCTTCGCCCCGGCAACGAGCTCCGGCGGCGCGGCGGCGCGGGCTTCTACAAGGTGCTCTCGAGCGACGGCCGGCTCGGGCAAGGCGTGATCCCGACGCGCGGCATGAGCGACGAGGGCTGGCTCCTGCGCACCGACCGCGAGCGGGAGACCGTGAACGCGCTGCGCCAGGCGCTGCACAAGCGCGACGGCGAGGCCGACTTCTTCGCGATGTCGACCGCGGGCTGGCCCGGTGGCTGGCTCTGGGAGATGTACGAGGAGGCGATCAAGCACCCCAGCCTCGAGGTCATGAACGGCGGCTTCCTGCGCGTGCTCCGCGACCGCGAGACCGGGTTCCTGATGCACTGGTACGGGCTCCCGGACGACTTCGACGGGTCGATCGACGACCCGAAGGTCGTGCGCGCCTGCAACCCCGCCCCGTGGGTGAACCCGCGCACCCTGATCCGGCAGCTGCACCAGCCCGGCCAGGACGAGCTGGACTGGTTGCGCTTGAACGCGAACGCCTGGACCAAGGTGCGCGGCGCCTGGCCGGCCGCGACCCGCTTCCGGCATCTCGCGACCAGCTTGCGCGTGAGTGACGGCGCGGCGATCTGGATCGGGATGGACGGCGCCCAGACGTACGACACGACCGCCGTCACCTGGGTCGGCCGCGGCCCCGACGGGGCACCGGTCATGCAGAGCCGCGTCTTCACCGTCCGGCCGGAGCTCGTCGCGCAGGGGCTCGCGCACGTGCTCTGCCCAGGCGACCAGATCGACAACGAGCGGTTCGTCGAGCCGTTCGTGCTCGAGCTCGCCCGCAGCCACAACATCGCGGCGGTCGTCTACGACCCGCGCTACCTCTCGTCGGAGGCGAAGCACCTCGCCGACCACGGCCTGACCATGGTCGAGATGAACGTGTCGGCGGCGCCGGCGCGCGATGCGGTCAGCGAGTTCATCAAGGCCGTCGGCGTCGACGGACTCCGCTGGGCCGACACCGATCGCGTGCTGCGCGGCCACGTCGAGGGCGTCCAGGGGATCCGCGACGAGCGCGGCTGGCGGATCTCGAAGCTGCACGCCGCCAGCCCGATCGACGCGGCGGTCGCGGGCTGCTACGCGTGGTGGGGCTTCCTCAACCTGCCCGAGCTGGCCGTCGGCTTCGAGTGGCTCGACTTCGACGAGCTCGACATCGACGAGGAGGACGCGTAGATGCTCTCCCTCAGGAGCAGGCTGCGCCAGCGCGGCCGCGTGCGCCGGGCACCTCGGCCGGAGCTCGTCCCGCTCGTGCGGCTGCACCTCGCCGCGCCCGCCGCCGCGATCGACGGCGGCGTCGAGCCGTCGCTCGAGGGGCTGCTCGTCGGTCGCGTCGACGGGCACTACGTGCTCGAGCGGGCCCGCGTGCTCGCCGGCGAGGAGACCCACGAGCTCGTCGGGCGCCAGCGGGTCCCCGCGGCGCGCGTCCTGTTCCTCCAGGAGCTCGACGTCGTCGAGCTCGGGGGCGCGTTGCGGTGATCATCGCGACCCGCAACGGCGGCGACCGGGCGCTGCGCATGTTCGAGACCCAGAACTTCATCCCGGCTCCCGGCGAGGCGGTCGCGATCGGCAGCGGCGACGTGCGCGTGCCGGCGCTCCAGGTCGCGTCGGTCGCGTGCGCCGTGCGGCTGCTCTCCGAGGAGCTCGCGTCGCTCGTGATGCGCGTCTACCAGGGCGACGGTCAGCAGCGGACGCCGCTGTACGAGCACCCGCTCGCGCACCTCTTCCAGGAGCCAGCGGAGGGCTGGACGTCGTTCGACCTGTGGGCCGACACCGTCGCCGCGACCGAGCTCGAGCGCAACGCGTTCCTCTGGAAGGTGATCGTCAAGGGCCGCGTCGAGGAGCTGTACCCGATCAGCCCCGACTTCTGCCGCGTCCGCCGCGTCAAGGGCACGAACCGCAAGGTGATCGAGGCGTGGATCAACGGCGCCCGCACCGACGTCACCGAGAACGTCGTGCACGTACGCGGCTGGTCGCCCGGCGGCGGCGCCGAAGGCGTCGCGGCCCCTGACCTGCACCGCCGGTCGCTGCGCACCGCCGCCGCCTACGAGGAGTACCGCGGCAGCTACTTCGAGCGGATGGGCATGCCCGGGCTCGTGCTCGAGATCCCCGGCAAGCCGAGCCCGGACGACCGCAAGGAGATCGTCCGGGAGTGGGTGCGCAAGCACGGCGGCCCGACCCGCTCCGGCGGCGTCGGCCTCTCCTGGGGCGGCATGAAGGTGAACCCGCTCGGCTTCAACCTGAAGGAGGCGCAGGCGGCCGAGCTCGCCGAGGCGATCGCGCGCGACGTCGCGCGCGCCTGGCGGATCTACCCGGCCGACCTGCTCCACGCCGCCGCGGCGGGGAGCCCGCGCACGCCGGAGTCGACCGCCGACCTGTTCTTCCGCTTCTCGCTCCTGCCGCGCGCGCGCCGGATCGAACGCGCCCTCTACGCGGACGTGCACCTGTTCGGGCAGGAGCGGGCCCGGCCGCGGCCGTACCCGCGCTTCGACCCGAGCGAGTTCCTGCGCGGCGACATCTCGACGACCGCGAACGTCATCCACATGCTCGTCCAGGACGGCGTCCTGACGAAGAACGAGGGCGCGCGATGATGGGCCTGCCGCCGATCGAGGGCGGCGACATCGTGATCGAGATCCCGGTCGGCGGCGGCGGCCAGATGATCGGCGCCGACGCCGACGAAGAGCCCGACGAGGACGAGGCGGGGCCGCCCGCGCCCGACGACGACGACGAGGAGCGCGCGCCGTGGCGGCTGAACGGCCACGGCCAGCTCGTGCGCGCCCGCTAACCGACCCGCAGGAGGAACGACCGATGAGCATGCCGGCACGCCCGGAGCGTCAGCCTGCCACGTGGCTGCGCCGCGACTGGCCCGACGACGTCGAGCTGCGCGCCTACGCGACCGGCGACGTCACGCTGCGCGAGTCCGGCGAGGAGACCGGCGGCAACTGGCACGTCGTCACCGGCCACGCGGCCGTGTTCGAGACGCTGTCGCTGCCGCTCTGGGACTGGTGGGAAGGCGAGTACCAGGAGCAGATCGCGCGCGGCGCCTTCGCGAAGGTGCTCTCGCGCAACCCGGACGTCCACTTCGTCTACTCGCACGACATGGCCGCCGCGATGGCGCGCACGACGCGCAAGGCCGGCGCCGGCTCGCTCGAGCTGCGCGAGGACCCGCGTGGCCTGCACATCTTCTCCCGCCTCGACCCCGAGGACATGGACGCCCGCCGGCTCGTCCCGAAGCTCCGCAACCAGGTCGTCGACCAGATGAGCTTCGCGTTCACGGTCGCCGCCGACCGCTGGGAGATCGAGGAGAACGAGAACGAGCGCCGCGTCGTGCGCACGGTGCTCGAGGTCGGCGAGTTGTACGAGGTCAGCGCCGTCCCGCAGGCCGCCTACCCGGCGACCGACGTCGGGCTGCGCAGCCGCGTCCGCGGCCTCGTCGAGACCGCGTTCCGCGACGGTCGCCTGCCCGAGGAGGCAGGGGCCACCCATCGCGTCGCGCCCCGGCCAGGGGCGGGCGCCGAGGTCGTCGAGCAGCTGCGGGCGAGCGAGCAGGCCGAGCAGGCGCGACGCCACCAGGCACGCCGCCGGCGCGCGGCCGCATCCACCCACTTCCACGTCACGAGGAGCACCCACCGATGAACCCGAAGCTGCGCGCGGCCCGCGAGGCCTACCGCAACGCCGTCGCCACCCTCCGCGCGGCCGACGAGGCGTACCAGAACGCGCCCGAGACGATGCCGGCCGACGAGGTCGACGGCCTCTGGACGGCGTTCCAGACGGCCGAGACCGAGGCCGAGCGCTGCGCGCGCGAGGTCGAGCGGCTCGAGCAGGTCGAGCGCGCCCGCACCGCGCACCCGGCCCCGTCCGAGCCCGCCGAGGGCGAGGAGCGCGGCGGCGACGGCGGCGAGACGCCCGACGTGCGCGTCGGCGCGGAGCCGGCCACCTACCAGCGGCACGACCTGCACACGTCGTTCTTCCTCGACATGGCGCGCGTCTCGATGCGCCAGGGGATCACCCCGCAGGTGCGCGAGCGCCTCCAGCGGCACGGCCGCGAGATGGTCGCCGAGGCCGAGCGGCGCGACCGGATCGAGAGCCGGCACGCGGAGCGCGAGCTCGACGACGCGATCAACGAGGTGCTCCGCGCGCTGCCGCCGGTCGCCGCGGGCCTCGTCCTGCGCGCGCTCGAGCAGCAGGGCGGCCCGATCAGCCGCCGCGGCGTCACCCGGCTCGACGGATCCGCCGGCGAGTTCATGCCCCCGCTCTGGATGCTCGAGGACTACGCGGCCCTCGTCCGCGCCAACAGGCCGTTCGCGGACGCCTGCCGCGGCATCCCGCTCCCGGCCGGCACCGACTCGATCTCGGTGCCGCGGATCACGCAGGGCGGCCTCGCCGGCTTCCAGACCGGCGACCTGCAGACGATCACGTCGCAGGACATGACCTCGGCGATGGTGACGGCGCCGGTGCGCACGATCGCCGGCTTCCAGGACTACGCGCTGCAGGTCCTCGAGCAGTCGCCCGTCGCGTTCGACCAGATCATCTTCCCCGACCTGTTCGCGGACATGGATCTCCGGCTCGACCTGTCCGTCCTGAACGGCACCGGCGTCAACGACTTCCTCGGCGTGCTCAACACGCCCGGGATCAACTCCGTCGCCTACACGGACGCGTCGCCGACCGTGCCGGAGCTGTGGCCGAAGATCGCCGACGCCCTCAACCAGGTCGCGAACGGCCGCAAGCGGGTGCCGACGCACCTGTGGATGGCGACCCGCCGCTGGTTCTGGGGCGCGAGCCAGCTCGACACCGCCGGCCGGCCGTTCTTCATGGCGAACTCGAACGGCCCGAACAACGCGCTCGCGACCTTCTCCGGCGGCGCCGCCGAGGTCGAGGGTGGCCCCGTCACCAACCTCCTCGGCGTCAACACGCACCTCGAGAACTCGATGCCGACGACGCTCGGCGGCGGCACGAACGAGGACCGGATCATCACCTCGGTGATGAGCGACCACCTCCTCTTCGAGGGCGGCGTCCGCGCCGAGGCGTTCAAGGAGATCCTGAGCGACAAGATCGGCGTCCGCTTCCGGGTCTACAAGTACGCCGCCTTCACGGCCGGCCGCTACCCGGCCGCCACCGCCGTCATCGCCGGCACCGGACTCGCCACCCCGACGTTCTGAGCCCTCCCGTGACCGCCCGGCCGCCAGGCCGGGCGGCACGACTCGCCCGACCTCGCACGAAGCACCCCGACCCAAGGAGGGCCACGTGGCTCCCGAGTTCACCAACGACGCCCAGAAGGCTGCCCACGTGGCAGCGCTCGAGGCCGAGATCCAGGGCTACAAGGCACGCCTCGGGCTGGCCAAGCAGGGCCGCGACCGGCTGCCCGAGGCCGAGCTGAAGTCCCGCATCGCGCAGGTCGAGGCCGAGCTCGAGCGGATCGAGTCGCTCGACGAGACCGACGACGAGCCCGTCGAGGAGAAGCCGCGCCGGCGCCGGGCGGCGAAGCCGGCCGAGCAGAAGCCCGAGGCCGAGAAGAAGGAGCCGGGCACGGAGCCGCCGGCCGCCTGACCCCTGCCGCCACTGACCCTCTTCGCCCCAGGAGCGTGAATCGCCCATGATGACCGAGAACCTGGCGCGCCAGATCGCGCCCGTCCAGTCGCTCGCCGCCGCGGCCCGCACCGCGACCGCGAACGGCTCGAGCGCCGACCTCGCGACGTACGAGTCGGCCGCCGTGATCCTCAACGTCGGCACGATCACCGACGGCACGCACACCCCGAAGCTGCAGGAGAGCGACGACAACTCCGCCTGGTCGGACGTCGCCGCCGCAGACCTCCAGGGCGCGTTCGCCGCGCTCGCGTCGACGACCCAGCAGGAGGTCGGCTACATCGGCCGCAAGCGGTACGTCCGCGTCGTCGTCACCGTCGCCGGCGCCACCACCGGCGGCGTCTACGGCGCGACGATCGTCCGCGGCCACCGCACATCGTCCCGGCCTGACCCTGCCGTCACGCGGGAGGCGGACGTCACCGCCCCGACGCCGCCTCCCGCACGCGACTCCCCGGAGCAGCCCGATGCCAGCAGACCCCAGACCAGACGACGGCGACCGCGACGCGACCGAGCACGGGCGCGAGGACGCGCGCGGCCGTGCCGACGACGGCGCGGCCGGGCGCCGTCCGCCGTTCGGGCCGCGCGCCGACGAGCCGTACCCGGGCCGGCCGTGGCCTGACGCGGGCGTCGGCCGCGCGCTGCCGGCCGCAGGATAGAGCGACGCGATGGCCGCTGACCCCGTCGACCTCTGCACCGTCCAGCAGGTGAAGGACGCGTTCGAGCCAGCGATCGCCGGGACCGGCCGCGACGCGATCATCGAGCGGGCGATCACGAACGTCTCCCGCCAGATCATCGGGCTGTGCGAGCGCGAGCTCACCCCGAAGACGGATGGGCAGGCGCGGTTGCTCCAGGTGCCGCTCGAGCGCAACCGCGACGGCTCCGTCACCGTCGACCTGACGCCCTGGGATCTCCGCGCAGCGACGCTCGTCGAGCTCCACCCGGAGGCGACGACCCCGACGACCCTCGTCGCCGACCGCGACTACCTGCTCGAGCCGCTCGGCGCGCCGCAGGGCGGCTACAAGCGGCTGCTGCTGAGCCGCTACGCCTACGTGCTCAGCGACCACGCGCTCCGGTTCGGGTACGCGCGGCTGCGCGTCACCGGCAACTGGGGCCTGTTCGACACCGGCGACGTGCCCGCCGAGCTGCGCGAGGCGTGCGTGCTCACCGTCCGCGCCTTCATTCGCCAGAACCCGCAGGCGTACGCGTTCGAGCGCGGCGACCGCTCTCTCGGCGAGCTCGTCGAGATTCCCGACACGTTCACGATCCCGACCGGAGCCATGCGCGCCCTGCACCCGTGGCTGCGCTGGACGACCGGCTGACATGGCGACGTCGACCGTCCCCACGCTGAAGGCGAACCTGCAGGCGCGCCTGCAGGCCCGCGTGGGCCTCGCCGGCGTCCAGGTGTCCTACGGTGCCCCGTTCCCGATGCCGGAGCCGGAGTGGATCTGGCTCGCCGACGTCGAGGGCGAGCAGGAGCCCGCCGCGCTCGGCAGGCAGCGCCGCAGCGAGACGTTCCGGCTGGAAGTCCTCGTCCGCGTCGTCCGCTCGACGCTCGACGACCAGGAGGCGGCGACGGAGCGCGCCTACGCGCTCGCGGCCGAGCTCGAGAACGAGCTCCGCTCCGACCCGACCGTCGGCGTCGCCGCCGACTTCATCGCCCAGATCGGCGGCCCGTTCCGGCTCGCCGAGGACGCGAACGCCGAGCAGCGCGTCGCGTCGCTGGTCGTCACCGTCACCTGCCGCGCCCGCATCTGACCGCCAGCCCCGAGGAGACACCTCTCATGCCGAAGACCGTCCGCGTCCGCTACGTCGGTCCGCACGACGCCGTCGACCTGTACGTCGAGCTCGACCCGCTGCTCGAGCCCGTGCCCGCGCACGTCGAGCGCGGCGGCGAGCTCGCAGTCCCGGCCGCGTTCGCCGAGCGGCTGCTCGAGCAGCCCGCCAACTGGGCGCTCGTCGAACCGGAACCCCGGTCGAAGCCGCGGCGGCCGCGCCGCGGCGACGACGGCTCGACCACGACCGAAGGAGCCTGAGCGATGGGAATCGCCAGCGGCCTCGGCGCCCAGCTCGGGATCGCCGACGAGGCCTACACGAACGAGGTGCAGCGGATCTCCGGGACGCCCTCCGGCGCGTTCACGCTGACCTTCGAGGGCGCAACGACCGCGGCGCTCGCCACGAACGCGACCGCTGCGGCGGTGCAGGCGGCTCTCGAGGCGCTCCCGAACATCGGCACGGGCGGCGTCAGCGCGACCGGCGGCGCGCTGCCGACCGCGATCGACATCACCTTCTCCGGGCCGCTCGTCGCCGGCCGCAACGTCGCCGCCCTGGTCGTCCAGTCCGACATCACCGGGCTGACCGTGGCGACGCAGACCGCGGGGAAGGGGTACGGCGACTACGTCGCCCCGGATCGCTGGCTCGAGTTCGTCAAGGAGGGCCTGAAGCTCGACGCGCCCAGGATCCAGTCGCAGTCGCTCACGACCGGGATCGTCGACCGCTCCGACCGCTGGCGCGAGAACCGGAAGGGGATCTCCGGGTCGCTCGAGTTCGAGGTCGCCAGCAAGGGCTTCTCGAAGCTGCTCGCGCACTGCATGGGCAAGGCACCGGTGATCACGACCCCCGCCGGCGGCACGAACACGCGCGACCACACGCTGACGCTCGGCGACGGCGTCAACCGGTCGTTCACCTGCCAGGTCGGGCGCCCGGACGCGACCGGCTCCGCCGGCAACGTGCGGCCGTTCTCCTACGTCGGCTGCAAGGTCGTCGAGTTCGAGTTCTCGCTCGCCGTCGACGGGCTGCTGATGCTGACCATGAACGTCGACGGGATGGACGAGGATCTCGCGCAGTCGCTCGGCACGCCGTCGTTCGCGTCCGGGTTCGAGCTCCTCTACTACACCGGCGGCCTGTTCCAGCTCGCCGGCGCCAACTACGACGTCCGCTCGTTCAAGCTGAAGGGGCAGGCGCCGCTGAAGACCGACCGCTACTTCGTCCGGCAGAGCTCGCGGAAGAAGCAGCCGATCCTCGCCGGCAAGTGGGAGATCACCGGCGAGATCGAGGCCGACTTCGACTCGCTCGTGCCCTACCAGCGGTTCGTGAACGGGACGCACGCCGCGATCGTCCTGACCGCGCAGGGCTCGCAGATCGAGTCGGGCTTCTTCAACCAGCTGCAGCTCAGCGCGCCCGTCTGCCGCTTCGACGGCGACACCCCGAACGTCGACGGCGCCGACGTGCTCACCCAGAAGCTCTCGTTCCGGGCGCTCTGGGACGGCTCGCAGCAGCCGCTCACCGTCGTCTACCGCACCACCGACACCGCCGCCTGATGGCGACCAGCACCGTCAGGGTTCACGGGCTCCGCCAGACGGTGCGCGGCTTCTCCCGCGCCAGCAGCGAGCTGCGCGGCGAGTTCCGCGACGAGCTGCGCCAGCTCGGCGAGCTCGTCGCCGACGACGCCCGCTCGATCGCGGCCGACAAGGGCCTGCGCGACTCCGGCGCCCTGATCGGCGGCATCCGCGTCGCGCTGCGCGGCCGCCGCGTCTTCGTCCGCTCGACCGCGAAGCGAAGGGCTACCCGTACCCCCGCATCTACGAGTACGCGCGCGACCGGCCGTCCTGCTGCCCGCGCTCGACCGTCGCCGCGGCGACGTCGAGCGCGGCATCCAGGACGCGATCGAGCGCGTCCTCACCCGCTCCGGCCTGGGAGGTTGAAGATGGCGCGACCGCGCATCCGCGTCGGCAGCTACGACGTCGAGATCCCCGACCTGACCGACGTCACGCTCGGCGAGGCCTCGCTGATCGAGGACGTGACCGGGCTGCCGTTCTCGCAGGTCGGGCAGGCGCTCGCGGAGCGACGGATCAAGGCCGTGCTCGCCGTCGCGCTCGTCGCGATCAAGCGCACCCACCCGGCCGTGACGCTCGCCGACCTGACCGGCGTCCGCGCCGTCGACGTCGAGGCCGCCGGCGGCGAGGACGACCAGGAGGACGAGCCCGGCCCCCCGGCCGGCGACGTCGCCGAACCTTCCGACCCGGCGACGACCCCCGCAAGCTCTGGACCCCAGTGATCGGCGTCGAGCTCGGCCTCAGCCCGCGCGACCTCTCCGACCTCCGCGTCGAGCAGTGGAACGCGATCGTCCGCTACCTCGACGAGCTCGACAGCGCCCGCGCCGCCGCGAAGCGCTGACCCGCCCCACACGCCGCCAGCATGGCCAGCCGCCGGATCGAGATCGAGATCGTCGGAGACGAGCGCGACCTGTCGCGCTCGTTCGGCCGGGCCGCGAAGGACGCCGACACGTTCGCGGGCCGGCTCACCGGCAAGGTCGGGCACGGCCTCGCGACCGTCGGCAAGGCCGCCGGCGTGGCCGGGCTCGCGCTCGGCGCCGCCTTCGCCGGCGTCGTCAAGGTCGGCGTCGACTCGCTGATCGAGCACGAGAAGGCCTCCGCGCAGACCGCCGCCGTGCTGAAGTCGACCGGCGGCGCCGCCGGCGTCACGCAGCAGCAGATCGAGGAGCTCGCCGACTCGATCGAGAAGATGAGCGGCCTCGACGACCTCGCCGTCCAGGCCGGCCAGAACCTGCTGCTGACGTTCACGAACATCAAGAACGAGGCGGGCGCCGGCAACGACGTCTTCACGCAGACGACCAAGATCATGGCCGACATGTCCGTGGCCCTGGGCCAGGACACGAAGAGCAGCGCGATCCAGCTCGGCAAGGCCCTGAACGACCCGATCAAGGGCGTCACCGCGCTGCAGCGCGTCGGCGTCTCCTTCACCCAGGCGCAGCGCGACCAGATCAAGGCGCTCGTCGAGGCCGGCAACACGATGGGCGCGCAGAAGCTGATCCTGGCCGAGCTGACCAAGGAGTTCGGCGGATCCGCGCAGGCTGCCGGCGAGACGCTCGGCGGCCGCCTGCAGATCCTCAAGGCACGCCTCGAAGAGGTCGCCGAGAAGGTCGCCGCGCGCGTCCTGCCGATCTTCGAGTCCTCGTCGCCTGGGTCAGCGACCACTGGCCGCAGATCGAACAGGTGCTCGAGGTCGTGTTCGTCGCGATCGGCACCGTGATCGAGACCGTGCTCAAGCCGGCCCTGCAGGCGGCGATCGACGCAGGCCAGTGGCTCGTCGAGAAGACCCGCGAGCACTGGGACCAGATCAAGCAGGCCGTCTCGACCGTGCTCGACACCGTCCGCACCGTGATCCAGACGTTCGTCGACGTCGTCAAGGGCATCTGGGAGCGCTGGGGCGACCAGATCAAGAACGTCGCCTCCCGCGCCTGGGCGTTCATCAAGACGACCATCGAGAACGCCCTCGACGTCATCCGCGGGATCGTCAAGACGATCAGCGCGCTGATCCGCGGCGACTGGGGCGAGGCCTGGAACGGCATCAAGCAGGTCGCCTCGGCCGTCCTCGACCAGATCAAGACGATCATCACGACCGCCTGGGCCACGTTCCGGTCGGTCGCTGAGACGCTCGGCCGGAAGGTGTGGGAGGGCCTGAAGGCCGGCATCGACGCGCTCGTGACGCTGGTCTCTGGCGTGCTCGGCGACGTGCGCGACGCGATCACCGGCTTCTTCGACCGCATCTTCTCGGCCGCCAAGAGCCTCGGCACGAAGCTCAAGGACGGCGTCGTCGACGGCGTCACCGGCGTCGTCGGCAAGGTCGGCGACTTCATCGCCGACATCCCCGAGAAGATCGCGTCGTTCGCGACCGACGTCTTCGACGCCGCCAAGCGGCTCGGCGGCAAGCTGCTCGACGGGATCGGCGACGGCCTCGCCGCGCTCGGGCGAAGCTCGCCGGCTGGGTGAAGGCACCGATCAACGCGGTGATCGGCGCCTGGAACAAGATCGGCATCCCCGGCTTCAAGGTGCACATCCCGCTGCCCGGCCCGGTACCGGACATCAACTTCGGCGTGCCCGGCATCTCGCTCCCGGACATCCCGCTGCTCGCCGACGGCACCCCGAGCTTCCGGGGAGGCCTCGCGATCGTCGGCGAGCGCGGCCCCGAGCTCGTCGAGCTGCCGCGCGGCGCCCGCGTCTGGCCGAACGGCACCGGCCCCGGCCCGGTCAGCGTCGTCCAGCACATCTACGCCGACGGCGCGATCGGCCGCGACCCAGCCGCGCTCGCCCGCGCCACCACCTGGAACCTCCGCACCGCCCTCCGGTAGCCCCATGCTGGAGTACCTCGACCTCGGCGGCGTCCGGCTGCACGAGACGAGCACCCGCTCGATCGTGCGCGCCCTCGGCCTCTACGGGATCCCCGGCGTGCGCGGCGACGCACCCGACAGGTCGCAGCAGCACGGCGCGATCGAGCCGGCCCGCCAGTACCTGCCGGCGAAGCTGCCGACGATCGAGGGCGAGATCTGGGGCGCGACCGTCGAGGCGGCCTGGGCCGAGTTCGACGAGCTCGCCGCCCAGCTCGAGCGGATGCTCGACACGCCGGCGACGCTCGCCTGGCAGCGCACGGGCGGCACGCCGGTGCAGATGCGCGTCCGCGTCGCCGGCGTCACCGACCCGGCCGTCGAGGAGACCGGGCTGCCGCTCAGCTACCAGCTCACCCTCCGCGCCGCCGACCCGCGCGTCTACGCGCAGACGCAGCAGAGCGCCGACACGAGCGCGCTCGAGGCCGGCTCGGGCGGCATCTTCGGCTACCCGTACGCGTACCCGTACAGCTACGGCGACCTCAACGCGGGCGGGATCGTCACGGTCACGAACGGCGGCCGCGTCGCGACGTTCCCGACGATCCGCCTCTACGGGCTCCTCGTCGCTCCGTCGATCCGCAACGCGACGACCGGGAAGGTGCTGTCGCTGCCGGGGCTCACGATCGACACGGGCGACTACGTCGAGGTCGACATGCTCGCCGGGACCGTCCGCCTGAACGGGTCGCCGGACGCGAACCTGCTCCGCCACCTCGACCCGAACGTCTCCGAGTTCTGGCCGCTCGAGGCCGCCCCCGCCGCCGCGGCCGGCGAGAACGTCGTCCGGCTGCAGGCCAGCTCGTTCGACCCGTCCGCGCTCGCGCGCCTCTCCTGGCGCGACGCCTGGATCTAGACAGGAGACCACCGTGGCACTGCTCGACCCGTTCCCGATCCAGAAGGCCGACATCAGCTTCGGCGCCGAGTACGACTACCGGCTGCTCGACGCGCTCCTCAGCGAAGGCGTGATCGGCAGCGGCGACCTCGCCGTCTCGCAGCGAGCGGCCGGCGCCAACATGAGCGTCGACGTCGCCGCCGGCACCGCCGTCATCGACTTCGACACCCCCTACGGCGGCAAGCGGCTGCAGCGCAACACCGCCGCCTCCAACAGCGGCACCCCCGGTGCTGCCGGCGCCGACTGGTCGGCGACGTTCGCGGCAGCCGACGGGTCGCTGCCGCGGATCGACCGGGTCGTGCTCGAGCTGAAGGACTCCAACGTCGACGCGTCCGGGCTCTACCGCGGCCGGTTCAAGGTCGTCGGCGGCGTCGCCACCTCCGGGGCGACGCTCACGAACCTGAACGGCGCCGCCGCCGTCCCCGCCAACTCGCTGCTGCTCGCCAACGTCCTGATCGACGCGGCCGCGACGTCGATCACCGACGCGAAGATCGACACGACCGTGCGGGCGCGCGCGCTCATCGGCGGCGCCGCGACCCTGCGCGGCGCCGAGCTCGCCTACGTCGCGCCGGCCGGCGGTGCCGGCGACATCACCGTCACGTCCACCTCGGAGGCTGCACCGACCGACCTGCTCGTCTGCCCGTCGTTCACGCTTCCCGCCGCGACCGACGTCTGGGTCGAGTTCTACGGCGTCTTCGAGATCAACACGGCGACCGCGAACGCCCAGATCGCCGTCTACGACAACGGCAGCTCGCAGGGCCTGATCCACGCCGTCACGCTCGACGGCGGCATCTACACCTGGGCGGGCAAGCGGAAGCTGACGCTCGCCGCCGGAGCCCACGTGATCAAGGTCGGCGGCTGGACTGTGTTCGGGATCGGCGGCACCCCGTCCGAGCAGTTCATCCTCCAGAACCCGCGCGGCGCCTTCAACACCTTCCCGCACCTGCGCGTGACGAGGGCCTGACCCGTGGCGATCAAGGTCAAGAAGGGCACCTTCACCGTTCCCGCCGCGACCGGCGCGCTCGAGGTCGCGACCGGCCTCGGCGCCGACGTCAAGCTGCTGATCCTCTGGGGCGCCCCCGGCACCGTCGAGGGCTTCCAGGCGCACAACCGTGGCTTCCACTCCTTCCTCACCGGCACCGGCACCGAGCAGGTCTGCCTCGCCTGGGCAAGCGACGACGCCGTCACGCCCGCGAACGTCGGCCGCCGCCTCGCCGAGCAGGCGATCTCGCTGCTCTCCAACGGCACACCCACCCTCGACGCCGAGGCCGCCTTCACGTCGTTCGGGACCGGTGCCGACTCCGGCAAGTTCACGCTCAACGTCACCGACGCCCCGGCCGCCTCGTTCACCGTCCACTACCTCGCGGTCGGCGGCGACGGCCTCCTCAATGCCAAGGTGCTCAAGAAGAACATCTCGACGGGCACCGGCACCGAGGCCGAGACCGGCGCCGGCTTCCAGCCGACGCACGCGATCGCGATCCCCACCAGCACCGGCTCCGGCGCGGCCGTCCCCGCAGCGAAGCGTCGGTGTTCCACGTCGGCTTCGGCGCGACCGACGGCACCACCGAGTTCGGCGCCGCCTTCGCCGAGGACGACGCGGGCGCCGCCGCCAACTCGAACATCGAGGACCAGCCGGCGTTCGTGACGATCATGCAGGCCGGCGTCGCCAGCCTCGACGGCCAGGCGACGCTCTCCTCGTTCGACGCGGACGGGCTCACCGTCAACAAGAGCGACGCGCCACGCACGCAGGAGCACATCTACTACCTGCTGCTGCGGCTCGACACGGGCATGTTCGCCGACGTCTTCACCGAGACGACGAAGACCAGCACCGGCACGAAGGACACGACCGGGCTGGCCGGCCGCCCCTCGGGCGTCCTGCTCTGGGGCGTCGACAACACCGGCGCGTTCGTCATCGGCGGCGCCGACGGGACGAGCCAGGGCTACGCCTGGTGGGAGACCGTCGACAACTCGAACCCGACCGACACGAACCGACGGACGAGCTCGAGCAAGACGCTCGGCTTCGGCACCAGCCCGTCGACCGTCGACGACGAGGCGTCGCTCGCCAGCTTCCTCGCGGACGGGATCCGGCTCGACTACGCGACCGCGGACGCGACCGCGCGCCCGTTCGGCGGGATCGCATTCGGCCCCGACGGCGACACCACCCCGCCCGGCAACGGCGCCCTCACGGCCGCCTGGCAGGCCGACGGCACGATCCGGCTGACCGACACCGCCCCGGCCGACGTCGACCTGCAGGACTACCGGCTCGTCCGCAAGGTCGGCAGCAACCCGGCGAACTCGAGCGACGGGACGCTCGTCCGCGACTGGACAGGGATCTCGCCCGGTGGCGCCGTCCAGGTCGACGACGCGGGCCTCACCGCAGGCCAGCGCTACTACTGGGGCGTCTTCTACCGCGACACCAGCCTGAACGTCTCGGCCGGCTCGTTCGCGAACACGGTCGCCGTCAACCGGCCAACGCAGACCTCGCCCGCCGAAGCCGCCGAGCTGGAAGCGCAGGCGCCGCTCGTCGTCGAGACCCCCGCCGGGATCGGCGAGGACGGCCGCCCCTACCACTTCCACTTCCAGCTCGCGACCGACGACGCCTTCACGACCGACCTGCGCGAGAAGGACACCTCGTCGGGCCCGACCGACGTCGAGTACGAGTCGAGCCCGGGCGTCTGGGCTGGCCTGCCCACCAGCGGCCTCGCCGTCCCGGACCGCGGCAAGCGCGTCCGCTGGACACCGAGCCCGCCCGTGACCGCCCTCGACACCTACGCCTGGCGCGTCCGCGTCAAGCAGACCTGAGCCTCTCGCGTGGCGATCCACGACCGCTTCAACTTCGACCCGAACGGGTTCCCCGACTACGAGCGGAAGTTCCGCACCAGCACCTGCCAGCCGCAGAGCCTCGGCCCGCTCGCCGACCAGCTCACCGTCGGCGCCGCGATCGACGGCTACACCGCGGCGCAGGGAACGAACTTCGGCCGCTTCCGGGCCCGACCGGGCGACCACTACACCCACAACAACGGCGTCTGCTACGAGGATCGCCTGCTCGGCCGACTCCTCGCCGGCGACCCCGGCGTCGACGCCGCCCCCCCAGAACGCGCCGTTCGTCGCCGGCCGCACCAGCTACTTCGGCTGGGCGACCCTGATCCCGCCCCAGCCCGCCTGGCCGTCCGGCTGGTTCATCCTCGGCGAGATCCACGGGCCCGGCGGGATCCAGGCGCCGTTCAAGTGGCGGCTCGGCGGCAGCGGCGTCGAGCTGAAGCAGAACGCCGGCGCCTGGTCCGGCTCCACCTACTCCAGCGAGCTGCCCGCGCACGTCCTGCACCCGCTCGAGCTCGGCGTCTGGTGGTACTACATCTTCGGCGTCTCCTGGAAGACCGACCTGACCGGCTGGTACCGGCAGTGGGTGCGCCGCCAGGGCACGAGCGCCTGGACGCAGGTCGTCGAGCAGCTGAACATCGCGACGCTGCAGTACCCGGCCGGCTCGCCCGGCAGCCCCTACGGGCTCTACCCGACGCTCGGGATCTACCGCAACCTCGAGACGGCGTTCACGACCACCGTCTACCACGACGGCTGGTGCTGGGGCGACACGTTCGCCGACGTCGCGGCCGAGCTGGGCGGCGACCCCGGCGAGCCGCCGCCACCCCCGCCCGCCGCCGCGGCCTTCACCGGCCCCTGGTCGGCGACCGCGCACTTCGAGATCGCGTCCCCGTCAACGCCGTTCACCGGCCCTGGTCGACGACGGGCCACTTCGACCTCGTCGCCGCGGCCGAGCCGCCGGCCGCGCCCGACATCGAGCTCGCGCCGGCCACCTGGAGGACCTGACCGATGCTCTGCGACCGGCTCGGCAACCCGATCACGCTGCTCGGCCCGTTCTCCCGCGACCGCTCGTTCACGTTCCGGCTCAACCAGCCGTCCTCGTTCACGTTCCGCGTCCCCGCAGACCACACCGACGTCGCCGCCCTGCACGTCGACGGGCACCCGCGCCTGACGAAGATCCGCCGCACCGTCAAGGCGTACCGGCAGGAGCACCAGGCCGACGGCACCAGCCTGTTCGTGCTCCGCTTCGCCGGGATCGTCTGGGATCTCGCCGACGACGGCGCCGCGACCGACGCCTGGACGACCGCCGTCGCCTACGACCCGTTGAAGCGGCTCGAGACCCGCCTCTGCGGCACCCCGGAGACCGGCTACGTGTTCGAGCGCACCGACACCGACGCCGCCACGATCGTCCGCGACCTCGTCGACGTCGCCAACGAGGTCGGCGCCACCGGCCTCACCACCGACGGCGGCAGCTTCGAGCCCGCGATCGCGCGCACCGTCCGCTTCGAGCAGCGCCCGATCTGGGACTGCATCCGCGACCTGCTCGACGCCAACCCGAGCTTCGACCTGTACGTCGAGCCGCTCGACCGGACAGACGGCGTGCTCGGCCGCCTCCACTGCCTCCAGCGGCGCGGCACCACTCGCAGCGACGTCTTCTTCGGCTGGGACTCCCCGCCCGGCAACGTCCAGCAGATCACCCGGGCGGAGAGCGCAAGCGCCGCCGCAACACGCGTCGTCGGCGTCGCCTCGACCGGCAGCGCCGGCGACCGACTGATCGCGACCGCCAGCAACGGCCCGCTCGAGCAGGAGATCGGCGTCTGGGAGGTCTCGCCCTCCTACAACGCCGTCACCAGCCTCGGCATGCTCGCCGGGCTCGTCGAGGAGGAGCTCGCGCAACGCAGCGACGGCCGCCCCGTCGTCACCGCCGTCCCCGACGCCGCCATGCGCGTCCAGCCATGGACGCACTTCGACGTCGGCGACCTCGTCACCGTCCGCGCCGGCAGCCGCCTCCGCGGCGGCTCCCCCGCCGCGCTCCAGCGCATCTACGGCTTCGACCTCGCACTCGACGACGACGGTACCGAACGCCTCACCGCGCTCGTCACCAGCCGCGACACCTGAACCCCCGTGGATCCCGGGCACCTCCTCGCCGAGCTCGAGCGGCGCGTCAGCGCGCTCGAACGCAACTCGCCCGACTCGATCGCCGTCTACGGCCCCCGCGACGACCTCGACGCCCGCCGCGGCGTCCGCGTCCGGATCGGCCGCCTCTCCGACGGCAGCTACGGGATCGAACGGTTCGCCCAGGACGGCACCCGCACCGTCCCCACCTGGGCCTGACCCCAGAGCCTCCTTGCGTGACGACACCGCCCCGCTCCGGCCCACCACCCTGGGGCCCCGGACGCTGGACCGCGCTCGCGGTCGGAGCCACCCTGCTGCTCTGGGAGTCGACGCACGCGTCGCTGCAGCGGCCCGAGCTCGTCGGCGCCGGCGTCGCGCTGATCCTCGCCGCGCTGAAGGGCTGGTCGAAGCCGTGACCCGCAACCGCGGCCTCGTCGCGCTGATGGGCGTCGGCTTCGCCGTCCCGTACCTGTCCGAGCTGCTCGCGCGGCTCGCGTAACCCGACCCGAAGGAGGCCCGCATGGACGTGCCCGTCAGGGTGCTCGCGCTCGTCTGGATGATCGGCGAGGTCGGCGCGAAGGAGCACCCGCCGAACTCGAACACCGGCGTCCGCGTCAGCTTCTACCAGGCCGCGTGCGCGCTCGCCCGCACGATCCCGACCGGCTGGGCCTGGTGCAAGGCCGTCGTCCAGTGCGCCTTCCGCGAGGTCGGCCACCCGCTCGCGTACACGACCGCGAGCTGCGGCGAGTTCCGCCGCTGGGCCAGAGGGCTCGGATGGGAGCGCCCGGCCGCCGCCGCGGGCTGGCCCGGCGACGTCGTCGAGTTCGACTGGGACAAGCTCGACGGGCCCGGCCAGGGCGACTGGCCCGACCACACCGGCATGGTCGTCAGCCGCCGTGGCCACCGGCCCCCACGGATCGTCCTCGACGCGCTCCAGAAGAAGCTCGGGCTCGCGTCGACGAGCGCCGTCCTCACCTGGCTCGAGACCATGCACCGCAGCTGGGAGTACGTCTGCGTCGAGGGGAACACCGCCGTCGGGAACGACTCCAACGGCGGCCAGGTGATGCTGCGCGGCCGCGAGCTCCGCCAGATCCAGGCGTTCATCACCGTCCCCGGCGTCGCCACGATCGAGGCCGGACGCCGCGCCGCCTGCGCCGCTGTTCGACGTCGTCGTCGGCACCGGCAAGAACGCGAAGGTCGTCGGCCGCGGCTGGCGCTGGACCCGCGTGAAGCGGTGGGTCAAGCAGCGCCCTCGCAACCTGAAGCGGATCGTCATCCGCCCCAGCGCGGGCGGCAGGAAGTAATCGCGCGCCGCCGCATCCTGCAGCGCGCCCTGCGCACGCTCGCCGCGCACCTCGTCGCGCTCAGGATCGCCGCCGCGGCGAGCCCCAACGCGCGCGAGCGCCGGCGACAGCCCCTGGGCCGCCGCGATCATCGCCGGCGTCACAGCGGCGCTCGTCGCCGCCGATAAGGCGCTCCGGGACAGCCGTGGACGACGCGCCTCCCTGATCCCTCCGTCGACGAGGTCGAGGACTGGCGGCTCCTCCGCTTCCTCGACCTCGGCTTCGAGCTCGAACGCGCGACCGAGCTCGCCGCGAACCGATCGATCGACTGGCACCAGGTCGACGAGCTCATCAGGTCGGCTGCAGCCCCGAGACCGCACTCCGCATCCTGCTCTGACCAGGCATAGACTCAGCGCATGCTCACCGCGCCCGAGCAGCGGAAGCCGCCGGTCTGCGAAGGACCGATCGAGCTCTACCGGATCCGCGTCTGGCGGAACCACCGCGACCCGTCCTGACGGTCGAGACGCGCGACGGCTACGTCTGCCCGAAGTGCAGGCAGCACGTCGACGTCCTCTGGATCGAGCCACCTCTGACCGTGGACGCCGACCCGACCAGGCTGACGGTTCGACGACGTGCTCGCGGAGCTGCAGGGTGAAGCGAGCACGTCGCGGTCTCCTGCGGCGCGTGGTCGACCAGCGAGCACGGCGAGGTCGTGACCCGCGTCGTCGACGGCGAAGATCAGACGTTCATCGAGTACCCCGAGGGCGACCCCGGATGGGCGGTGCCCCATCGTCCGGGCGGGCGGACGTCTGCGACGAGGATCGCATCGGGCATGACCCGGACGCGGTCGTGTTCGTCGTCGGGAAAGAGCGCCCCGGACGGTTCGCGCACATCCACCTCTCTCCGGGTTGGTTTCGTCGTGCCTTCTGGGTCGCGGCCGCCGACGCTGCGGACGGTAGGGCGCTCATCATCGCCACGGTGAGCGCGCGCACACCGTCTGGATCTCGCGGGTCGACTTCACGGGCGACGACGCCTAACCGTCTCGGCTCGGCTGCACGACCTCCTCGCCGCCGTTGCTCTTCGCACGACGTCCGTGCCATGATGGGCCGCCGCCTGGTTCCACCCTGCCCCGGGCGGAGGGAAGCGGGCGGCCCGGTCCCCTTGCTCAGAGCCGGGCCGCCCGTTCCGTGGCGATCCTCGACGCCCGGCCGCGAGGCGCGGCCTCGCAGGTTCTGCCTGGCGTCGCGCACGTAGTGGCAGCCGCCGGCGGCGCGGTGGCTGTCCGGCAGGGAGCGAGTAGAGGCCGATCGAGCGCCACTCAGGAGCGCCGCGCCTCGCGCGGGGTGGATCCGGTCGCGCGCGCGATGCGGCGGACGTCGCCGAGGGCGAGGCATGACGCCGTGCCTTCGTCCCACTCGCCGCGGGCGTGCCACAGCTCGTGTGCGAGCGCGAACGGCCCAGGCCCGGATGGGCGAGCGGGGTCGGTCAGGCCGGAGCAGATCGGTTCGCGCAGGGCGCGAGGCGGGCGCGCCGAGCCCGATCGCGGTCGGGACGCTCGGGAAGCGGGTGGGCCAGTCCTCGTCGAGGACGCACTCGACGACGGTCGGGCCGGCGAGCTCGGCCGCGACCACGTTCGACGTCGGCGAGCGTCGCGGCGGACGCCGACGGCCCGACCGCGAGCGTCTGGCGGCGAGGGTGCCTGAACCGCACAGGGACCGCACACCTCGACTCCGGCGCTGCCGGGTCGAGCCAGGTCGCGCGAAGCCTGCCGCGGCGTTGTCCCTGCTCGCCGCATTTCCAGACGTGCGGGGAGCGGGGTGATGGGGCCGATCCGGCTTGTGGTCCCGGTTGTCGGGGTTCAGGTTGCCTGTTGCCTCGTGAGCCCGGCGATTCCGGCCGCCCGTGACGCGGGCGGCCAGGAACACAGCTGCTCCAGTTGGGACGGATGTCGGCGCACGCCTCGACCAGCGGCCTCCGTGCCGGGATCGTCGGGGCCGCCGCCGCGACGGGGCAGGTGGAGGTCGAGCGAGTGGTCGTCCGCGAGTAGCCGCTCGACGGCACGTCGACGATCACGGAGCGGTCATCGGCCGTGGCCGGCTCGAGCGTCGCGACGATGCGCGACCAGCCCATCTCGGCGTTCTCGGCGCACGTCGCTTCGTGCAGGTGCAGGGGCTTCTCCCCACCCGAAGCCGGGCCCCCGTCGCTGGCGCCGCCGACGGTGATCCGCGTGGCGGCGTCGTCGACCGGTTCCAGGCGGACGAGGCCCCCGGCGATTCCGTTCGACTCGAGGGAGAGCGCGACGGCCTCGCCGGGAGCCTCGGGCGAGTCGTCCCCGCCGCACGCGCCGGCGATCGCGCTCGCGGCGACCAGGACGGGCAGGGCGAGGAGGTGCGCGCGACGGGGCATGCGGGAGCGATGCCCCGTCGCGCGAGCGCGAAACGCCGTCGGCAGGGCCCGTGCGCCGCCCCGGCGGGCAGCACACGGGCCGCCGTTCTCAGCCCACGATGAAGCCGGTGCTCGCGACGATGTCGAGGATCTGCTGCCGGCCGAACCCGTCCTCGAAGGCCGCGGGCGCGGGCGTCGACGCGGGGTCCGTGCCGCCCGAGAAGCGGATGTCCCTGATCCAGGCTGCGTGGCGGGCCTCGACGGGCAGGATCGCCGCCGCACCGGCGAGCACGGCCTTCGTCTTGATCCGGCCGGCCTGGCCGAGGTAGGCGTGCACGCCGGTGTTCTCGAGCACGTCGGCGGTCGCCTGGAACGCGCCCTGCTCCTGCGTCGTGCCCTTGAAGTCGAACCGCGGGCGGGCCACGGCGCTGTCGCCCAGGATGCCCTCCAGGAAGAGCACGTGGCTTCGCTCGTGGTTCCCGACGACCTGCGCGAAGCGGAGCGTCTCGCCACGGAGCGCTCCGGACTGCTCGGCCTCGTAGTAGAAGGCGTTCTCCAGGTACTCGAGCGTCAGGGCGAAGTTGAGGATCGCCACGTCGCTCGCCGGCAGGCCAGTCGCGGACAGCGTGCGGGCCTCCCGCGGCGGCTCGGCCGCGGCGCCGGCCGTCCCGGCCGCGGCGCCGAGCAGGGCGGCGCCGCCGATCGCGCCACCGCCGATGGCCGCTGCCCGCCGGAGCAGCGTGCGTCGGGTCGACCCGTCGACGGCCGCGGCCGCCTCCTCGATCGCCCCGTCGCGATCCATCTCGGCCAGCCAGCTCGGACCGTCCATCACGCACCTCCGCGATCGGGTTCGGGCGTCGCCGAGCGGCGCCCAGGATGACGCCATATGTCGCGGGATCCGTCTTTGGCAAACGGATCGCCGAAGATCGAACCGACGGGCGTTGCGCGGCGAATCTGCGGCGGAGGCCGCCCGTCCGGGCCGTCAGGCGACGGCGACGAAGTCGACGCCCTCGACGCGGCCCTGTGTCGCGACCGCCTCCCGGATCCGGGAGCGTGCCTCCGCGCCGGCAACGGCCCCGAGAGCGACCCCGTCCGGCGGCGCGTCGTCGACCGCGACGACCGGTGCGCCGTGGATCGTCCTGCCGAGCTTGCGCGGGTCGACCTCGACGAAGGCCAGCACGCGGACGTCCTGGCGCTGGAGCTCGCGCGCGAAGGACTTGCCGACCGGCCCGGCGCCCCAGACGACCGCGCCGGCGCGGCCGGCGAGGAGCGTCTCGCGCAGGTGGTGCACCTTGCCGCGCACGAACGCCTCCCGGGCGTAGCGCGGGCTCGTGCGCGACAGGCGCAGCGGGTGGTCGCGCCAGCGCAGGAGGACGCTGTCGACGTTGCGGAAGCGCCAGCCGCGCGCCCGGAGGCGCAGGACGAGGTCGTGGTCCTCGGGCCAGCCCGGGTCGCGCCATCCGCCCACTGCGGCGATCGCGTCGGCGCGGGCGACGAGCGCCGGGTGGGCGATCGGGCATTCGACGAACGCGTCGCGCGCGGCCAGCTCGGCGGTGACGAGCCCGTTCAGCCAGGCCTCGTAGCGACGAGCGCCATCCGTCACGCGGTCGCGCGGCCAGTACTCGACGCCGCAGCCGCACGCGACGAGATCGCGCTCGGCCGCGAGCGCGGCGACCTGGACGGCGAGTCGCTCGGGGAGCGCGACGTCGTCTGCGTCCATGCGCGCGAGCAACGCGCCGCGCGCCTCGCCGCGGCCTCGCTCGAGCGCCGCGACGATGCCGCCCGCGGGCCCGGTGAGCGCCCGGAAGCGGTCGTCCTCGCGCGCGTGCGCGCGCGCGACCGCGAGCGAACCGTCCGTCGAGCCGTCGTCGACCACGAGCGCCTCGAAGTCCGCGAACGTCTGCGCCGAGAGCGAGCGGAGCGCCTCGGCGAGGTACGGCTCGCCGTCGCGCACCGGCAGGAGGATCGAGACCAGCGGGGCCACCGGGCCGACGGTAGCGCGCGGCGGGCGGTCCGCAGCGCCCGCTAGCCTCCTGGCCGATGCGGCTCGTCGTCGCCCGCTGCGCCGTCCGCTACACCGGCCGCCTCACCGCGGTGCTGCCGGAGTCGCTGCGCCTGCTCGTCTTCAAGTCCGACGGGTCGGTGATGGTGCACGCCGACACCGGCGGCTTCAAGCCGCTCAACTGGATGACGCCGCCGACGGCGATCGAGGAGCACGGGGAGCCGCTCGAGCGGATCGTCGTGCGCAAGCTGAAGGGCGACGACCAGCTCGAGATCCTGATCGCCGAGGTGCTCTCCGACGTCACGCACGACATGGGCGAGGCCGCGGGGCTCGAGAAGGACGGCGTCGAGAAGCACCTCCAGGAGGCCCTCGCGGACGTGCCCGAGGCGCTCGAGCCGGGCCTGCGCCTCGTGCGGCGCGAGTGGCACACCGACATCGGACCGGTCGACCTGATGTGCCGCGACTCGTCCGACGGCTGGGTCGCGGTCGAGATCAAGCGGATCGGGACGATCGAGGCCGTCGAGCAGCTGACGCGCTACCTCGAGCGCCTCCGGGCCGAGCAGCAGCTCGATTGCCGCGGCGTGCTTGCGGCCCAGATCGTCAAGCCGCAGGCGCGGACGCTCGCGGAGTCGCGCGGCATGCTCGTCGTCGAGGTCGACCTCCAGGTGCTCCGCGGCGAGCGCGAGCCGGACCTGACGCTGTTCTAGCCGACGTCCGACGGACGCAGCTCGTTCCTCGACCACGCCTTCGCGATCGCTGCCGCGAGCGCGTTCCGCACCGGCTTGTGGTTCCTCGGCTTCGGCCCGTGGCGGAAGGCGAAGTCGTCGAGCGCGCGCGTGGGGCCCCAGGACGGCTGCCACGACCAGACGGCGCTGTTCACGCCGAGCGCATCCAGGATCGCGAGCTCGTCGCCGACGTAGCGGGCCGCGCCGGGCACCCAGCGCTTCGCGCCGAGCTCGGTCACGGCGAGCGGCAGCCCGAGCGCCCGCGCGTCGCGACTGCGCCGCGCAGCCCGGCGCAGCCAGGCCCTGTCGAGCCGTTCGACCGTGCCGTCCTCGTCGACGTCGACGGGCCCCGGGTAGCGGAGCCTCGCAGGTGGGTCCTGGTGCGTGTACGAGAACGGGTCGTAGTGGTGGATGACGGCCACGGTCCTCGCGTCGCCGCCCGGCTGGAGGAACGGCAGCCAGTCGAGCCGCTCCAGCCCTCGTAGGGCAGGAGCAGCGGCGTCTGCGCGTCGACCTCGCGGATCGCAGCCGCGATCCGTGGGTGGAGCTGGTTCCAGTCGACGAGCTGGCCGGCGTGGTCGCGCACGAACGCGGAAGGGTCGTACTCGTTCGCGAGCACCTGGTTCCCGTTCGGCTCGACCATCGGCTCGTATCCGACGACCGCCGGCTGGTCGCGGTAGCGCTCCGCGGTGGCGCGCCACATGTCGACCCAGCCCTGCTGCGCGGCCGCGTCCGACCAGACCGCCTCGTTCACGAGCGAGCCCGGGAACCACGTGTCGGCCTGGCCGGGGAAGAACGTGAACTCGCTGCGTCCGGGCCCGGTGCGGAAGGCGATCACGACGAACAGGTCGGCTCTCGTCGCCAGCGCGACGAGCCGGTCGAGGTTCGCCGCGGCGCCCTCGTCGAGCACGTACGGCGGCTCCTCCGTGAAGATGCCGGGGTGGGAGAGGACGACGAGGTTCGCGCCCAGGCGCGCGAGCTGGTCGAAGTCCTTCTGGCGCAGCGGCGGCCCGAGCGGCCCCGGCCCGAGCGCGTCGCCGTCCACGTCCGGGTACGTGCGCCGCTGGTACAGGTCGGCGCCGCGCAGGTGCGCCCCGTTCTGCCAGAGCGAGAGCTCGTCCGTCGCGCGTGCCGCCGACGGCCCGGTCAGGGCGGCGACGGCGAGCGCGGCGGCGGCGAGGGCCAGGAGCGCGGCGCGCCGCACGGTCAGAGCTCCCGGTGGGTGCCGTCGGCCTCGAGCTTCAGCTCCATCAACCGCGCGTGCTGGTTCTTCGCGCCCGACTCGGCGAGGCGGCGCACGACGAAGTCGTCGGTCGCGTCCTCGACGCGGATGTAGCCCGCCGGGGGCTGGACGAGGATGTCGCCCTCGGTCACCTCGTGCTCGATCCACTCGCCGTGCAGCGGCGCGACGGACTGCGTGATCCGCGCGCTGCCCTGCAGGATCGTCCACAGCTCCCGGTCGCCGTGCAGGTTCACGTAGCCGGCCGGGAAGTGCGTGTCGCAGATCGCGGCCGTCGCCTCGCAGACGAGCGGGTTGACGTAGCAGCGCTTCGCGCCCTCGCCCCAGGGGAGGTAGTCCTGCTGCAGGCGGTCGGGCGAGGTGATCACGAGCGAGTCCGTGCCCTCGTGGTAGTCGAGCAGCCGCGTCTCCTGGCGGCGCGACCAGCCGTTGCGCAGCCAGGTCGGCAGCTGCCGGTCGCGGGTCGGATCGGAGCCGACCTCGAGCAGCTTCGACCACTGCTTGACCTCGATCCGGTCGGCGATCTCGTGGAACGGCAGCGGGGCGGCGTCGGGCGCGTCGATCAGACCCATCGTCTGCAGGCGCAGCCGGTCGCCCACGTCGTAGAAGACCTCGCCGCGGGCGCCGCCGAGGTTCATCACGAAGATGTGCGCGTGGCCGAAGCCGTGCTCCTCGCTCGCGCGGTAGACCATGTGCGCGCCGATCGGGATCGCCATCACGTCGCCGACGCGGAAGCGCTTCCGCTCGGCCTTTCCCGAGGGCAGGAGGACCTCGATCGGGGTGTCGCCGCCGGTGCAGTACTGGATCTCGTGGTGGCAGAAGATCCAGTCGACTGTCTCCGGAAACAGCTCGACCCCGGCCTCGACGCCTCGCTCGCAGATCGCATAGTTGAAGAAGAGGTGGAAGTCCGCGAGCTCGAAGCGGTGGTACTCGTCGTGGCGGGGCGTCGCCTTCGCCGCGTGCGCGACGCGGGCCAGCGGCAGCTCGAGCTGGCGCAGCGCGGCCAGCGTCGCCATGTCGATCCCGTCGGCCGCGAGCTGCGCGCGGATCTCCTCGCGCCGCTCGGGGGTCAGGCCCGCCTCGTGCGTGTGCCGGAGCGCCCACAGGTACGTCTTCCCCTCCGCCAACAGCCGGAGCAGGTCGGCGGTCTTCACGTCAACGGCCATCGGTCACGTCCCTCCCGTTCGGTCGGCTGCCGTGCAGGTCGAGCACCCGGTCGACGAAGGCGGCGCACAGCCCCGTGTAGGTCGCCGGATCGAGGATGCGGTCGAGATCCTCGCCGCTCGCGGGGCTCGACGCAAGCTCGGCGTCCTCCCGCAGGACGTCGCCGAGCGGGCGGTCATCGCGGAACGCACGCATCGAGGCCTCGTAGACCAGCTCGTGCGCGTGCCCTCGGCCCAGCGCGGCCGCCAGCTCCATCATCACGCGCTCCGAGAGGATCAGCCCCTTCGTCGCCTCGAGGTTCGCGCGCATCCGGGCCGGGTCGACCTCGAGCCCGCGGAGCACGTCCACGGTCGTCCGGAGCGATCCGCCCGTGAGGATGCAGAGCTCGGGGATCGCCTCCCACTCGGCGTGCCAGGCGCGCATGTCCCGCTCGTGCTCCTGCACCATCAGGTCGAGCACCACGGGGACGAGCCCGCGCGCGAGCTTCGTCATGCCGACGACCGCCTCGCAGAGCATCGGGTTGCGCTTGTGCGGCATCGTCGAGGAGCCCACCTTGCCGTGGTGCCACGGCTCCTGCACCTCGAGCGTCTCCGTCTTCTGGAGCGCGATCACCTCGTTCGCGATCTTCCCGGTCGTGCCGGCGACGAGGCCGAGCACGCACGCGAGCTCCGCGATCGCGTCCCGGGCGGTGTGCCACGCGATCGGCGGCACGGCGAGGTCGAGCTCCGCCGCGAGCGCCTCCTGGACGGCGAGGCCGGGCGCCCCGACGGAGGCGAGCGAGCCGACCGCCCCCGAGAACTGGATCACGAGCAGCCGGGGGAGGAGCGCGTCGAGCCGGTCGCGGTGGCGCTCGACTTCGGCGAGCCACACCGCCGCCTTGAAGCCGAAGGTGATCGGGACGGCGTGCTGGCCGTGGGTGCGGCCCGCCATCGGCGTGTCGCGGTGCGCGCGGGCGAGGCCGGCGAGGGCGTCCGCCAGCTCGCGGAGCTGCCGCGCGACGATCGCCGTCGCGTCGCGCAGCTGCAGCACGGTGGCGGTGTCCATGATGTCCTGCGTCGTCGCGCCCCAGTGCACGTACTGGCCGCAGTCGCCCTCGCACACGGCGCCGAGCGCGCGCACGAGCGGGACGATCGGGTGCACCGTCTCCATGATCCGCCGGCCGAGGTCGTCGAGGTCGAGCAGCTCCACGCGGGCCCGGCGCGTGATCTCCGCCGCCGCCTCGGCCGGCACGAGCCCGCAGGCGGCCTCCGCCCGCGCGAGCGCCGCCTCGACGTCGAGCCAGCGCTGGACGAGGGCCTCGTCCGCGAAGACGGCGCGCATCTCCTCGCTCCCGAAGAGGTCGCGGAAGAGGACCGAGTCGACCGCGTGCGAGGGCATCGCGCTCCTTTCGTGCCGGGTGCTGCAGGGGCGCTGACCGTAGCAACGGTCGTGCGCGGCGCGAGGCCGCGTGCGCCGGATCGTGACGGACCGCTCGATCGGCTCGCGGTGGTGCTACTGTCGTCGGGCAGGGACGCGCCTCGTGCGGCAGGGGCAGCAGCCGGAGCGAGGAGGTCGGGATGACCGTGTCCGTCGAGCCCCATCTGCCGGAGGGCGGGGAGGAGGGCGAGTACCGCTGCCGCTCCTGCGGCTACGCGGCCGTGGCCGCCGTTGCGCCCGAGGCCTGCCCGATGTGCCGCGCGAGCGCCTGGGCCTGGGTGCCGCGCCGGCGCACCGCGTCGTACGAGGCGGCCGACCTCGCCGAGGCGCTCACCGAAGCAGTGCGACGCCGCTGACGACGGCCACGACGGCCGGGACGGTCGACGCGACGACGAGCAGGCGGACGAGCGCGGGCCGCAGGTCGTACACGCGCGCGAGGATCAGGATGTGGAACGCGCACGGCAGCGCGGACGCCAGGACGAACGCGCCCGGCACGTCGACGCCGAGCGCGGCGCCGTACGCGAGCAGGAGGAGCGGCGCGGCCGCGAAGCGGATCACGAGCGCGCCGCCCGCCCGCGCCACCTCGCCGCGCGAGTGCGACGGGCGGTCGAGCGGCAGCGCGAGGCCGAGCAGGAGGAAGCCGGCCGGCCCGACCGCGTGCGCGGCCGCGTCGCCGGCAGCGTCCATCCCGCCGCCGGGATCGACGTCGGCCAGCCGCAGCGCGACCGCGACCGCCGCGGCCCAGAGCGGCGGGTTGGTCGCGGCGACCCGCAGGCGCGCCCGCCAGGTCGTCGGGCGCCCCTCGCGCCCGTGCAGCCGCGCGATCGTGTTCGTCACGGCGGTCACCGGGACGACGTACGAGAGCCGGTCGAAGAGCACCGCGAGGGCGAGCCCGTCGGCCCCGAACGCGAGCTGCGCGAGCGGGTAGCCGAGGAAGCCGGTGTTCGGGAAGCCGGCGCCGAGCACGAGCGCGCCCTGCTCGTCGCGCGCCCGGGAGACGGACCGTGCGTACAGGAACGCGAGCCCGACCACGGTCCACGCGCCGAGCACGGCCGCCGCGAGCGCGAGGCCGATCTCCCGGTCGAGCGGCACCCGGCTGAACGCGTGGAAGACGACGAGCGGCGTGACCGTCCAGAAGTAGAGGAGCCAGGCGCGGCGGCGCAGGCCGTCCCCGGGCGCGAGCCGCTGGAGGGCGAGGCCCGCGACGAGCGCGATCGCGAGCAGCGCGACGTCGAGACCCACCCCGGAAGGCTACGGAGCGCGCCCGTCGACGTGGGGGCTTGACAGGGGATCATCGATCATCGATGATCCTGCCCTTCCCGAGAGGAGAGGGCGATGTCCGAGACGGTGCTGGGCGCATTCCACGGGGACGAGTCGTTCCCGATCGAGTGGCAGGAGGGCGAGCGCGAGCTGCTCTGGGTCTTCGACGACCTGCACTGCCCCAACCCGGTCTCGCCGATGTTCTTCGACATCGGCGGCTGGTGGCTGACCTGCGACCACATGTTCCGTCGCTTCGGCACGCCGTTCGCGTGCGACTGGGTGGCGAAGGAGATCAACGGCTACGTCTACACGGCCGCCATCCCGGCCGACGCCGACGTGCGCGCCGAGGCGACCGAGTACGGCGCGCGCTACGTGCCGAAGGTGCCGCGCGACCCCGGGCACGCGGGGCGGATCGGCCCGTACCTCGGCGCCGTCCTGCCGCACTACGCGACGAACTTCCTCGACTGGTGGCGCGAGCGCCTGCGGCCCGAGATGGAGCGCAACTTCGCGTACCTCGACGGCTACGACATGGAGGGCGCGAGCCTCGTCGAGCTCGCCGTCCTGTTCGAGGACGCGATCGACATCCACGACCGGCACTGGAAGATCCACTGGATGCTGAACTTCGCCCAGTTCTCGGCGACGATGGCGCTCAACGCCACGATCGCCGAGGTCGCGGGCGACGTCGACCCGACCCTCCCCGGCCGCCTGCAGAGCTCGGTCGACGACCGCAACTGGGACTCGATCGAGGCGCTGTGGCGGATGAAGGAGGAGGTGAAGGCCGACGAGGAGCTCCGCCAGGCCTTCGCCGCGGGCGACACGGCCGCGGCCGTCCTGCGCGCGCTCGAGGGCAGCGAGCGCGGGCGCCGCTTCGTCGCCGAGCGGCTCGACCCGTACCGGCTCGAGTTCGGCAACAAGGCGATCTGGTCGCACGAGTTCGTCTTCCCGACGTGGCGGGAGCAGCCCGCGCCGATCGTCGAGGCGATCCGCGGCTACCTCGAGACCGACTACGACTACCCGGCGGCGATCGGCGCGGTGAAGGCCGACCTCGACGCGGCCGTCCGCGAGCTGCTGGACGCCGTCCCGCCCGGCGAGGGGCGCGACCGGCTCGAGGCGTCGCTCGACCTCTCGCTGCGGATGAACCCGCTGACGCCCGACCACCACTTCTTCATCGACCAGGGGACGAACGCCCGCCTGCGCCTCGTGCTCGTCGCCATCGGGCGCAAGCTCGTGGCGGCCGGCGTGCTCGACGACCCCGAGGACGTGCTGTTCCTGCGCTACGGCGAGCTGCGCGCGCTGATCGGCGACCCGGCCGCGCTCGACGCGCGGGCCACGGCGACCGCGCGCCGCGACGCGCGCGAGGACGCGTTCGAGCAGCGGCCGCGGGACTGGGTCGGCACGGCGACCGAGTCGGCGCTCGCGTTCCCCTACCTCACGCTCTGGGGCTTCCCGGAGAAGTTCCACCGCGGCACGCCCGAGGCGGCCGACCGCGTGGAGGGCCTGCCGGCCTCGCCGGGCGTCGTCGAGGGGGTCGCCCGCCACGTCTCGTCGCTCGACGAGTTCGACCAGGTGCGCGAGGGCGAGGTCGTCGTCTGCCGGATGACGAACCCGGCGTGGGTGGTGCTGTTCACGAAGATCGCCGGGCTCGTCACCGACGCCGGCGGCGTCGCGTCGCACCCGGCGGTCGTCTCGCGCGAGTTCGGCATCCCGGCGGTCGTCGGCACGTCCAGCGCGACCGAGCGGATCCGGACGGGCGATCGGGTGCGCGTCAACGGGTCGACCGGCGTGGTCGAGATCCTCGCGTGAGGCGGGCCGCGGCGGCAGGGTCGCGCACGTATCTCGCGCCCGCGCGCGGGGGCCACCCCGCGCCTCCTCCCGCTTCGAGCGTAGCGCGGATGTCGTCACGTGTCTGTCACGGGACCGTGCCGATTCCGTGCCGTCTCGTCCACGGGGCGGGGTCACGGGCGGGGCAGCCGCCCGGCGCCGCGCGGCCGCGTGCCGACGCGCCGGGCGCGCGTCGGAGCGCGTCGGGGCGGGGCTCCGGGGAGGGGCGCGTGAGCGTCGCGCGCATCGTCCTGCGCGAGCAGGTCAAGCAGCTGCTCCTCGAGCGGATCCTCGGCGGCGTCTACGCGCCCGGCGACCGGCTCGTCGAGACGCGCATCGCGCAGGAGCTGGGCACGAGCCAGGCGCCCGTCCGCGAGGCGCTGCGCGATCTCGAGCTGCTCCGGCTCGTCGAGTCGGAGCCGTTCCGCGGTGCCCGGGTCCGCCAGGTGACCCGCGAGGAGCTGCTCGAGATCTACCCGGTCCGTGCCGCCCTGGAGGAGGTCGCCGCGCGGGCGGCCGCCATCCGGCTCGGCGGCGACGTCTCGGCGCTCGCCGCCGAGGTCGACGGGATGCGGGCCGCCGCCGACGCGGGCGACCGGCACGCCCAGGTCGAGCACGACGTGCGCTTCCACCGCCTGATCGTCGAGGCGGCCGGGAACCGCACCCTGCTCGACGTCTGGTCGTCGCTGCGCGTGGAGGCCCGCACCGTCGTCACCGTGCTCTCGATCGACACCGACCCGCACGACCTCGCCGAGCTGCACGTCCCGGTGCTCGAGGCGCTGGCCGCCGGCGACCCCGACGCCGCCGGGGCCGCCAGCCGTCGCCACGTGGAGCACTTCGGCGACCTGCTCCGCGCCATGCCCGAAGGAGGAGAGCCTTGACCCGCCTCGTCGACCTGTCCATGCCCGTGCACCCGGAGATGCTCACGTTCCCGCGCGTGCCACCGCCGATGATGCTGATGAACGAGAGCTGGACCGAGTTCGCCGACCGGATCGGCGCCTCGCAGCACGGGGCGACCTCGCTCACGGCGCACTACGTCGTCGTCCAGGACGACCACGTCGGCACGCACTGCGACGCGGTGCGCCACATCGTCCCGACCGGCGGCGACGTGACCGCGATCCCGCTCGAGTACTGCTACGGCGACGGCGTGGTGCTCGACTTCCGCCACAAGGAGGTCGGCGCGGGGATCGGCGCCGCCGAGATCGACGAGGCGCTCGCGCGGATCGGCTACACGCTCAAGCCGCGTGACATCGTCCTGATCCACACCGGTGCCGGCGCGTACAACACCGAGGACCGCTACAAGACGGATCACTGCGGGATGACGGCCGAGGCGACCCGGCACCTGATCGCGCAGGGCGTGCGGATGATGGGCATCGACGCGATCACGTTCGACCCGCCCGTCTGGGCGATGTTCGAGCGGAAGCAGTTCTGGGAGGCGCACCAGGTGATGAACGAGACGGACTACTGGCACCTCGAGAACCTGATGAACCTGGACCAGCTGCCGTCCCACGGCTTCACGCTCGCCGTCTTCCCGGTCAAGTGGGTCGGGACGACCGCCGCGCCGGTCCGCGCCGTGGCGATCCTCGGGGACTGAGGCGCGTGGCGGTGCTCTGGCTCGACGACGCGTCGTGCCTCGACGTCGAGGTCGCCGGCGGCAAGGGGGCGAGCCTGGCTGCCATGGCGGCCCGGGGGCTCCCGGTGCCGCCCGGGTTCGTCGTGCCCGCGCACGTGCTCGAGCAGAGCGTCGACCGCGAGCGGCTCGTCGCCCACGTGCGCGCAGGCGAGCACGAGGCCGCCCGGGCGTGCGTGCGCGAGGCGGCCGTGCCCCGCGAGGCGCTCCTCGACGCGCACGGGAAGCTCGGCGACCCCGTCGCCGTGCGCTCCTCGGCCCGCGCGGAGGACGGGGCGGCGGCCAGCTACGCCGGGCAGCAGGAGACCTACCTGAACGTGCGCGGGGCCGAGGAGGTCGTCGCGCGCGTCGTCGACTGCTGGGCATCGTTCTTCAGCGAGCACGCGGTCTTCTACCGCTCGCAGATGGGCTCGCTCGACGACATCGGGATGGCCGTGGTGGTGCAGCGGATGGTCGACGCGGAGAAGGCCGGCGTGCTGTTCACCGTCGACCCGGTGCGGCGCAGGCGCGACCAGATGATGATCGAGGCGGTGCACGGCCTCGGCGAGCAGGTCGTCTCCGGCGAGGTGACCCCGGACCACTACGTGGTCACGCGCGAGGGGGCGGCGAAGCGCGCGCTGACGCCGAACGGCGGCGTCCTCGCCGACGACGAGCTCGTGCGGCTCGCGGAGCTCGGGCGCCTGCTCGAGGACCACTTCGGGGGGCCGCAGGACATCGAGTGGGCGATCCACGGCGGCGAGCTCTACCTGCTCCAGTCGCGGCCGGTGACGACGCTGTGAGCGAGCTCGAGCAGCGGGCCGACGCCTGGGTCGGGGAGTACCGCGACCACCACCACCTGCGTCGCACCCGCGACTGGCTGCTCGAGCTCGAGCCGGCGGCGGACGAGGCCCTCCGGCTGGCCGCGCTCACGCACGACATGGAGCGGCACTTCCCCGGCGGCCCGATCGTCGACCCCGCGGGCCGCGAGCCGGACGACCCCGGATACAACGCGGCCCACCAGGACCGCTCGGCCGAGATCGTCGGCGGCTGGCTGCGCGAGCAGGGCGCGGCCGACGACCTCGCCGACGACGTCGCGCACCTGATCCGGCGGCACGAGCTCGGCGGCGATCCGCGCCAGGACCTGCTCCAGGCGGCCGACTCGCTCTCGTTCCTCGAGACGAAGCGCGACCTGATGCTCGGCTGGCTGCGCGACGGCCGCTGCGACCGCGAGCGCGCCCTGCGCCAGCCGCGCTGGATGTACGACCGGATCCGGCTGGAGCGCGCGCGACCGCTCGCCCGGCCGCTGCTCGAGGAGACGCTCGCGGCGATCGAGGCGGCCGGGTGACGGCGGGGCCGGCCTGGCACCAGCCGACGACCCTCGAGGAGGCGCTCGCCCTGCGCGCCGAGCTCGGCGATGAGGCGGTCGTCCTGGCGGGGGGCACGTTCGTCGGCGTCCTGATGGGCCAGGGGCTGCTGGAGCCCGAGGCGCTCCTCTCGCTCGGCCGCGTCCGCGAGCTGGTCGCGGTCGAGGCGGGGGACGACCTCGTGCTGGGGGCGATGACGACGCACCGGGCGGTCGAGCGGTCGGCCGCGGTGCGGGCCGGCTGGCCCGCGCTCGCGCGCGCCTTCGAGCTGGTCGCGAGCCCGCGGATCCGCAACCAGGCGACCGTCGGCGGCGTGCTCGCGGACGCAGACTATGCCTCCGACCCGCCGGCGATGCTGTGCGCCCTCGGCGCGCGTGCGGTCGCGCGCGGGCCGGCCGGGACGCGCGAGATCCCGATCGAGGAGCTCGTGCTCGGCTACTACGAGACGTCGCTCGCAACGGACGAGCTGCTCGTCGAGGTGCGCGTCCCCGGCGGCGCCGAGCGGTCGACGTACCGCAAGTTCCGCTCGCGATCGCACGAGGACCGCCCGTGCGTCGCCGTCGCGGCCGCGCTCGCCGGCGGTCGCCTGCGCGTCGTCGTCGGCGCCGTCGCGGGCACGCCGCAGCTCTTCCCGGACGTCTGCGCGCTCGCGGACGGCGGCCCGCTCGACCGGGCGGTCGCCGAGGAGATCGGCCGCCGCTACGCGGAGCGGGTCGACGCGATCTCGGACGTGCGCGGCTCGGCCGCCTACCGTCGACGCGTCGTCGCCGTCGAGGTGCGGCGCGCGATCGAGGAGCTCGCCGCGTGAGCCCGATCGAGTGGTTCGAGCAGCAGATCGTCGACGGGCGCACGCGCTACGTCGGCGATGGCGCGCCGCCGGACGCGCTGCACGCGCGCGTCGTCCGCTCGCCGTACGCGCACGCGCGCGTCCGCGGCGTCGACGCGAGCGCCGTCGCCGCCGACGTCGTCGTCCTGCTGCCGGGGGACGTGCGAGACCTGGCGCCCTACGGCTGCCAGATCGCCGATCAGACCGTCCTCGCGCTCGACCGCGTCCGTCACGTGGGCGACCCGGTCGCGGCGGTCGCCGCCGCGACGCCGCGCGCGGCCGAGGAGGCGGCCCGCGCGATCGAGGTGGACTACGAGGAGCTGCCCGCCGCGCTCGACCTCGACGCCGCGCTCGCCCCGGGCGCGACCCTCGTGCACGAGGCGCACCGGATCTCGGAGAACGACGCGGCCTACTTCGGCATCCGGCCCGAGCACGGCACGAACGTCTGCCATCGCTTCCGCATCCGCCACGGCGACGTCGCCGAGGGCTTCGCGCTCGCGGACGTGGTCGTCGAGGAGGAGTACCGCACCCCGGCCGCGCAGCACGCGCCGCTGGAGCCGCACGCCGCGACCGCCCAGTGGCGCGACGGACGGCTCGAGGTGTTCACCGGCTCGCACACGCCGTTCAACGTGCGCTCCGACCTGGCGCGGATCTTCGGCGTCGGCGAGGATCGCGTCCGCATCGTCTGCCCCCCGATGGGCGGCTCCTTCGGCTCGAAGACGTTCGTCCGGGTCGAGGCGATCGCCGCCGCCCTCGCCCGCAAGGCCGGTCGGCCCGTCAGCCTCGTGCTGCCGCGGGCGGAGGAGTGGGTGACCCTCAACCGGCATCCGTCGCGGATCCGCGTCCGCGTCGGCGCGACGCGGGAGGGCGTCCTCGTCGCGAAGGAGGTCGACGCCTGGGTCGACACGGGCGCGTACGCCGACTGCGGGCCGGGCGTCGCGCAGAAGGTGGGCTTCTCGGTCGTCGGGCCGTACCGGATCCCGCACGTCCGGGTCGACTCGTGCTGCGTGTACACGCACCTGCCGCCGAACGGGGCGTTTCGCGGCTTCGGCGCGACGCAGGCGGCGTGGGCCTCGGAGCGGACCATGGACGTGCTCAGCGACCGGCTCGGGCTCGACCCGCTCGAGCTCCGCCTGCGCAACGTGCTGCGCGACGGCGACGTCTTCGCGACCGGCGAGACGATGCACGACGTCCACTTCGAGGAGCTGCTGCGCCGCGCCGCGTCCGCGGTCGCATGGGAGGAGGGGCGCAGCGGCAAGGGGCTGGCGCTCGTCCTGAAGGGCATGCAGACGCCGAGCCGCGCGTCGATCGCCGTCGAGAGGCGCGCCGAGGGCGGCTGGTTCCTGCGCTGCGCGACCGCCGAGCTCGGGCAGGGCTCGCGCAAGGCGCTCACGCTGCTCGCGGGCGAGCTGCTCGGGTGCGAGCCGCGCGAGGTCGTCTTCCTCAGCCCCGACACGGACGTCGTCCCGTACGACACGCGCTCCACCTCGAGCCGCTCGACGTACATGATGGGCCGCGCGCTCGAGGCCGCCGTCGCCGACCTGCGCGCGAGCGGCGGCGAGCGCGGCGAGGGTGAGTACCGCAACGCGGGCGGCCTCGATCCCGACACCGGTCAGGGGGTCGCGTCGTCGCACTGGCACCAGGGCGCCGCCGCGGTCGAGCTGGGCGTCGACGAGGAGACGGGCCGGGTCGAGCTCGCGCGCGCGCACGCAGCCGTCTACGCGGGCCGGGTCGTGAACCGCAAGGGAGCCGAGCTGCAGAACGAGGGCTCGATGGTCATGGGGCTCGGCAGCGCGCTGTTCGAGGAGGTCGCGTTCGCCGAGGGCCAGGTCGTCAACGCGAACCTGTCGGACTACGAGATCCCGTCGCTGGCCGACCTGCCGCGCTCGCTGACGCACGATCTCGTCGAGAAGCCCGGGGCGGAGGTGCACGGCCTCGGCGAGACGGCCGTGCCGCCCGTGCCCGCCGCAGTGGGGAACGCGCTCGGGTCGCTCGGGCTGCACGTCACGCGCCTGCCCCTGACGGCGGAGTCGGTGCTGGCCGCGGTCGACCGCCGTGACGGCCGCGACGGGGGACTGGCGTGAGCGCGCCGCGGCACGTCCTCCCGACGGCGTCCCTCCCGCCCGCGCCCGACGGCGCCGGGCCCGGCCGGATCGCACGCGTCCCGGCTGGACACGTCCCGCCCGGCCCCGTCGCGGGCGGCCATGCGTCGACCGGACGGCTCGCAGCCCGACGTGGCGCGACCGGGCACGTCCCCGGCGGCCACGTCCCTGCTGGCCGTGCGCCGCTCGGACACGGCCCATCAGGCCATGGCCCCGGCGGACGTGGCCGTTCCGGCCAGCTCCCCGCCCGGACGCCCGCCCTGGGGTGGGGGTCCACGTGCCGCCGGCAACGAGCCTATCGCGCGAAACCGCACGGAACACGCGCGGGGTGTGCCGATTCTGCGACGCACGCGAGACGATTCGCGCCGCGGCGCCCGGCGCGGGGCCCAAGGCCGGCCCGTTCCTCGCGGAGGTCGCCGCGTGATCGTCCGCTTCTCCCTGAACGGCGCGCCGGTCGAGGTCGACGTGCGGGCCGACGACACGCTCCTGGCCGTCCTTCGTCGCACCCAGGGCCTCACCAGCGTCCGCGAGTCGTGCGGGATCGGCGTCTGCGGCGCGTGCACCGCGCTCCTCGACGGGGAGGTCGTCTCGACCTGCCTCGTGCTCGCGCCGGCCGTCGACGGGCGCACCGTCACGACCGCCGAGGGGATCGCCGCCGATCACCCCGTCAAGGTCGCCTTCGCCGAGGCGCACGCCTACCAGTGCGGCTACTGCGTCCCGGGGCTGGTCCTCGCGACGACGCGGCTGCTCGAGGAGCGGCCCCGCCCGTCGGACGACGAGATCGTGGCCGCGCTCGCGGGCAACCTCTGCCGCTGCGGCTCCTACGTGAAGATCCTCGACGCCGTCCGTCGCGCGGCCGCGGCCGGGGGATGAGCGACGCGACGACCCCCGCGTCGGGGAAGATGGGCCCGTGCCGAAGCTGATCGATCTCCTCCACATGGGCACGCCGGGCGCGATCGCCGTCTACCTGATCGACCTGGACGGCCCGACGCTCGTCGACTGCGGCCCCGCGACCTGCCACGACGCGCTCGTCGCCGGGCTCGAGTCCCACGGCGTGCCCCTCGCCGACCTCCGGCGGATCCTGCTCACCCACATCCATCCCGACCACGCGGGCGGCGCAGGCGCGCTGGTCGCGCGCCACCCGTCGCTCGACGTCCACGTCCACCACGTCGGCGCGCCGCACGTCGTCGACCCGAGCCGGCTGCTCGGGAGCGCCCGCCGCCTCTACGGCGACGAGGACTACGACCGCCTGTTCGGCGACATCCTCCCGATCCCCGAGGAGCGCGTGCACGTCCTCGGCGAGCGGATCGGCCGGCTCGAGGTGATCGAGACGCCCGGCCACGCCTGGCACCACGTCGCCTACCTCGACCCGGACGACGGCTCGTGCATCGCGGGCGACGCGGCGGGCGTGGTGTTCCAGCCGGGACGGTTCCTCTACCCGGCCTCGGCGCCGCCCGAGATCGACGTCCCGGCCTGGCTCGGCGCGATCGACCGGCTCGCGGCCCGGGCCCCGGCGAGCCTCTGGATCTCGCACTTCGGCCGGATCGAGGACGAGCCGCTCGCCCACCTCGCGCGCCTCCGCGAGCGGCTGGTGGACTGGAGCAGCCGCGTCGAGACCGGCGCGACGCTCGACGAGTACGCGGCGCTCGCCGAGGCGGCGCTCCGGGCGGAGTCGCCGGGGGACGACCTGCACGACCTGCTGCTGCTCTCGCCGACCTGGGCGATGTCGTACGCCGGCGTGAAGCGCTACTACGACAAGCGGCGCGAGCGCGAGGCCGACGGCGCGTGAGGCTCGTCACGTACGACGCCGGCGCTGGCCCGCGCGTCGGTCTGCTCGAGGGCGAGGACGTGCTCGACGTCGGCTTCGCCGGGGACATGGTCGCGTTCATCGAGGCGGGCGCTCCGATCGCCCGCCGCGACCAAGTCGAGGGTCCCGCCCGCCTGCTCGCGCCGCTCCGGCCGCGCTCGCTGCGCGACTTCATGAGCTTCGAGGGGCACTACCAGGACGCCCTGGGGCGCCTCGGGCTGCCTGTGCCCGCCGAGTGGTACCGCTGCTGCGCGTACTACAAGGGCATGCCGGACACGGTGATCGGCCCCGACGCCGAGGTGCCGTGGCCGTCGTACTCGAGCGCGCTCGATCACGAGCTCGAGCTGGCCGCGATCATCGGCCGGCGCGGCAAGAACATCCCGCGCGAGCGGGCGCTCGACCACGTCTTCGGCTACACGATCTGGAACGACGTCTCGGCCCGCGACGTCCAGACGGTCGAGTGGCGGGTCGGCATGGGGCCGGGGAAGGCGAAGGACTGGGACGGCTCGAACGTCCTCGGGCCCTGCATCGTCACCGCCGACGAGCTCGACGTCTCGGACCTCCGGATGGAGGTCCGCGTCAACGGCGAGCGCTGGGGCGGCGACTCGACGGCGGGGATGCACTACACGTTCGCCGACCTGATCGCGTACGCCTCGCAGGAGCAGACGCTCCACCCGGGCGAGGTGATCGGGTCGGGCACGGCGACCGGCGGATCGGGCGTCGAGCTGGGGCGCGCGCTGGAGCCCGGCGACCTCGTGGAGCTCGAGGTCGAGGGCATCGGCGTGCTCAGGAACCGCATCGGCAGAAAGGAGTCGTGACATGGCCTACGTCGTCTGCGCGCGCTGGGTCGCCAAGGAGGGCGAGGAGGAGAACGTCGCCGCCGCGATCGCGAAGCTCGCGCCGCTCGCGCGGGAGGAGCCCGGGATGATCCTGTACCAGGGCCACCGCGATCCCGAGGATCCGCGCGTCTTCTTCTTCTACGAGCAGTACCAGGACGAGGCCGCCTACCAGGCCCACGTCGACTCCGACCACTTCCAGCAGTACGGGTTCGGCGACGCGATCCCGCGGCTCGAGGCCCGCGAGCGGGCGTTCTACGAGACCTGGGCCGTCTGAGACGGGGGAGATGCCGGGACGGGGGAGAAGCGCGCGCTTTCCCCCGGCGCCCCGTCGTCTCGCCGGGCGCGGCGCGCCCAGCGCGTCGGCGGGTCGGCGGGCCGAGGGGCGCGAGCGTTCCTCGTCCACGTCCTCCGCGCGCCGCTCGCGCTGCGCGTGCCGTGGGCGTGCACGGGGCCGGGGCGCCTGCCCGGGCCCTCGCGGGCGCCCGCGGGTACTGTGACTCCGTGCGTCACCGGGCCTCTCGCTGTCGCGTCGCGTGAGGCGCGCGAACGTCGCGATCCTGATCGCGCTCTTCGCGAGCGCGCTGCCGCTCCGGCCCCAGATCATCGGGGTCGGCCCGCTGATCCCGGCGATCCAGGACGACCTCGACGTCTCGCACGCGGTCGCCGGGCTGCTGCCCACGATCCCCGTGCTCTGCCTCGGCCTCTTCGCCCCGGTCACCCCGTACGTGCTCGGGCGCCTCGGGTCGCGCCGCTCGATCGCCCTCTGCCTGGGCCTGATCGGCCTGTTCGGCGTCGGCCGCGCGCTCGCGCCGGGGATCGTCGCCGTCGTGCTGCTCACCTTCGGCGTCGGCCTCGGCATGGGGATCCTCGGCGCGGTGATGCCCATCGCGGTGAAGGAGCGCTTCTCGCACCGTCCGGCGTTCGGCACCGGCGTCTACTCGCTCGGGATCAACCTCGGCGCAGCTGGCGCCGCGGCCGCCGCAGTGCCGCTCGCGAACGCCACCTGGGGCTGGCGCGGCACGTTCACGGTCATCTCCGCGCTCACGGCCTTCATCGTCGTCGTCTGGCTCTGGCTCAGCCGGGGGGAGCAGCCGCACACGCGGACGGAGCTGCGGCCGCCGCGCCTGCCGTGGCGCAGCTCGATCGCCTGGCGGATGACCGGCATCTTCTTCCTCATGTCCGTCGTCTACTACGGGATGAGCGCCTGGCTGCCGGACGCCTTTCAGGAGCGCGGCTGGAGCGAGTCGAGCGCCGGCGCGCTCCTGTCGGTCGCGGCCTTCTCCGCGCTGCCGACGACGCTTGTGATCCCGTTCCTCGCCGACCGGATGTGGTCGCGCCGCACGTACTTCGTCGTCCTCTTCGCGACGACGACGCTCGCGCTCGTCGGCTTCGCCGCGATCCCCGGCGCCGCGTGGGGCTGGGCGGTGCTGGTCGGCCTCTCGATCGGCGGGCTGTTCCCGATGCTGATGACGCTGCCGCTCGACGTCGCCGACCGGCCGGCGGAGGTGGGAGCGGTCGCCGGGATGATGCTCGGCGTCGGCTACACGCTCTCGTCGCTCAGCCCCTTCGTGCTCGGCGCGATCCGCGATGCGACGGGGAGCTACGCGGCGGCGCTCTGGGTGCTCGTCGGCGCCTCGGGCGTCCTGCTCGCCGCGTCCACGCAGCTGACGCGCGAGCGGCTGCGCCGCGGCGTCCGCCGCGAGTCGATCGCGGTCGACTAGCCGGCGGCGCGGAAGTGCGCGACGGTCTCGCGCACCGCCTCGGCCAGCCCGCGGATCGGCAGCGGGCCGAGCGCGCGCTCGAGCCCGCCCTCGGCGAGCGCCGGGGGCAGCGGCAACGGCACGTCGTCCCACGTGATCAGCTCGCGCGCCCCGGGCACCTCTGCCTCGAGCAGGTCGACGAGCTCTCGCACGTGCGCGACGGGGCCGGGCACGTTGTAGACGGCCGCGCCCTCCGGCAGCGCCTCGCACGCCCGCACGAGCACCCGGGCCACGTCCTCCGTGTAGTTCCACGTGCAGGGGCCGCCCCAGGGCACGTGGTACGGCTCGCCGCGCACGGCGGCGGCGGTGGCCACGGTCGGTGCCGAGGTGATCCCCTGGTCGCGGGCCGGCCCGTAGACGGTGTACGGCCGCAGGCCGAGCGACGGGACGCCGTGATCCTGCCAGTAGACCCGGGCGTTCCCCTCGTTCGCCTGCTTGTAGACGCCGTAGTGGGTGCTGGGCCAGGCGCCGCGCGCGGTCTCGTCCGTCGTCGCCACGACCTCGTCGTCCGGGCCGAAGACGGCGGCGGTGCTCGCGTACACGAGGCCGGGAATGCGGTCGAGCCGCTCCTTCACCGCCTCGAACAGCACGACCGTGCCGACGACGTTGACGAGCGCGCCGCGAATCGGGTCGGCGCGGCAGAACGGCACCTGCAGCGCGGCCAGGTGGATGACGCGCGTGATCGCGTGCTCGTCGAGGATCCGCCCGATGTCGGCCGCGCTCGAGACGTCACCCGGAACGATCGTCGCCCGCCCGACCTCGTCGGCCGTCGCGATCTCGCGCAGCCGGCGCGGCTCCGGGTCGAGGTCGAGCCCGACGACCGTCGCGCCGTCGCGGACGAGGGTGCGGACGACCCAGGCGCCGATGCAGCCGCCGGCGCCGGTGACCAGGTACCGCTCGGCCGCCATCTCAGTACGTCGCCCGGCCGCCGGAGATGTCGAAGGTCGCGCCGGTCGAGAACGTCATGTCCTCGCTCGCGAGGAAGCAGACGAGCCGCGCGACCTCCTCGACCTCGCCGAGCCGCCCGAGCGGGATGCGCGCGACCATGTAGTCGACGTGCTCCTGCGAGAGCTGCTCGAGGATCGGCGTCCGGATCACCGCCGGCGCGATGCAGTTGACGAGGACGCCGGTGCCGGCGACGTCCTTGCCGATCGCCTTCGTCATCCCGATCACGGCCGCCTTGCTCGCCGAGTAGGCGGTCGCCATCGGGTTGCCCTCCTTGCCGGCGATCGAGGCGATGTTGACGATCCGGCCGTAGCCCCGATCGAGCATCCCGGGGACGACGGCACGGTTGCACCAGAACGTGCCGTCGCAGTTGATCGCCATGACGCGGCGCCACTCGTCGTCGGGGACGTCCGCGGTGCGCAGCGAGTCGCCGCCGACGCCGGCCGAGCAGACGAGGACGTCGAGCCGGCCGAGCTCGCGCTCGACGCGTGCGACGGCCTCGTTCACCCGCGCGGGGTCGGCGACGTCGACCTGGACGCCGATCGCCCCACCGCCGAGCTCCGCCGCCGTGCGCGTGGCGGCCGCCTCGTCGAGGTCGAGGACGGCCACGGTGGCGCCGCCGTCCGCCAGCAGGCCGGCGCAGGCGCGCCCGATGCCGCTCGCGCCTCCCGTCACCGCGGCGACGCGGCCGCCGAAGTCGTACCGGTTGCCCACGTGGCTACGAGCCGGCCTGGCCGGCGATGCCCCACTGCTGCGGCTTGACGCCCTCCACGATCACCCACGTGTGGGCCTTGATCTCGTCGCCGAACACCGAGGCGAGGCCGTTCGTCATCGCCTCGATGATCTGCGCCGAGGTCTCGTCGTTCACGCGGCGATCGTAGAGCTTGACCTCGATCAGCGGCATGGCTCCGTCCCTTCCTCGTGGTGGGTCGCCGCCACTCTAGTCGAAGGCCTCGCGGGGTCGGGACGCCCCTGCCGCCCCTCGCCGGCGCCCATAGACTTCCCCCATGACAACAACCGATCTCTCCACCGGGCTCGGCCTGCGTGACGGGGCCCTGTTCCGGACGCAGGCGTACGTCGACGGCGCGTGGGTCGACGCCGACTCCGGCGCGACCTTCGACGTCACCAACCCCGCGACCGGCGCCGTGATCGCGTCCGTGCCGCGCCTCGGCGCGGCCGAGACCCGGCGTGCGATCGAGGCCGCCCAGCGCGCGTTCCCGGCGTGGCGCGACCTGCTCGCGAAGGACCGCGCGCGCATCCTCCGTCGCTTCGCCGACCTGATGCTCGAGCACCAGGATGACCTGGCGATCCTGATGACCTCGGAGCAGGGGAAGCCGCTCGCCGAGGCACGCGGGGAGATCGCCTACGCGGCGTCGTTCCTCGAGTGGTTCGGCGAGGAGGCGAAGCGCGTCTACGGCGACACGATCGCCCCGCCCCTGCCCGACCGGCGGATCGTCGTCCTGAAGCAGCCGATCGGCGTCACCGCGGGCATCACGCCGTGGAACTTCCCCTCCGCGATGATCACGCGCAAGGCGGCTCCGGCGCTCGCGGCCGGCTGCACCATGGTGCTGAAGCCGGCCGAGCAGACGCCGCTCTCCGCGCTCGCGCTCTGCGAGCTCGCCGAGCGCGCGGGGATCCCGAAGGGCGTCCTCTCGGTCGTGACCGGGAACGCGGAGGACGCGCCCGCGATCGGCGGTGAGCTGACGTCGAACCCGATCGTGCGCAAGCTCGGCTTCACGGGCTCGACGGCGGTCGGGAAGCTGCTCATGGCGCAGTGCGCCGCGACGGTCAAGAAGGTGTCGCTCGAGCTGGGCGGCAACGCGCCGTTCCTCGTCTTCGACGACGCCGACCTCGATGCGGCCGTCCAGGCGATGGCGCTCGCGAAGTTCCGGAACGCCGGCCAGACCTGCATCTCGGCGAACCGCGTCCTCGTGCACGAGCGCGTGATCGACGAGTACGCGGAGCGCCTGGGCGCGTTCGCGGCCGGCCTCCGGGTCGCGCCTGGCGTCGAGGACGGCGCCCAGATCGGCCCGCTGATCGACGACCAGGGGTTCGAGAAGGTCGTCCGCCACGTCGAGGACGCGATGGCACGCGGGGGCGAGATCGTCACGGGCGGCCGGCCGCACGAGCGCGGGGGCTACTTCTACACGCCCACGGTGATCAAGGGCGTCACGGCCGACAGCCAGATGACCTGCGAGGAGACGTTCGGGCCGGTCGCCGGCCTGATCCCGTTCTCCACCGAGGAGGAGGCGGTCCGGCTCGCGAACGACACGCCGTTCGGGCTCGCCGCGTACTTCTTCACGCGCGACCTCGGCCGTGCGTGGCGCGTCGGCGAGGCGCTCGAGACCGGCATCGTCGCGCTGAACACGGGCTTCATCTCGACCGAGACTGCGCCGTTCGGCGGCGTGAAGGAGTCGGGCATCGGCCGCGAGGGGTCGCGCTACGGCCTCGACGAGTGGCTCGAGCTGAAGTACTTCACGATGGCGTTCTAGCGCGGCCGTCGGGCGCCGGGCGCGGGGAGGGCCGTCCTCCCCGCGCGGGCCCTCGCCAGACGGGGCCTCGCGGCTCCACGGGCCGCGCCGGCCGCCGGCCCGTCCGGGGTGCCGTCGCGGCCGGCGAGCTCGCGAGACCGGCGGGGGCGCGAGCGGCGTCCCCCGCCCGGGGGCGGGCCGAGCTCGCGCCAGTCGCCCCGGTCGTGCAGCGCGGGCGCCGGTCGCGCTCGCCGCCGTCCCGGGGCGCGTGCCGCCGGCACGTGCCGCGAGCCGTGCCCGGACCGTGACGATTCGCGCTCGCCGGTGTGACGATCCGTGCGGCCCGGTCCGGGCCGACGCGCGCGCCCGTCACACTGGGTGGTGGGACCCACCCACCCTGGGTGGGGAGCGGTCGCCGGGGGACATGTCCCCCGGGCCATGTCCGCCCGGGACGCGTGGCGCCCGGGGCGGCCGGTGGCCGGCCCGGCGGATAGGATTGCCCCGTGATCGTCGAGGAGCGGATCTACACGCTGCACCCCGGCAAGGCGCCCGAGTACCTCCGGCTCTACGAGGAGGAGGGGCTCGAGATCCAGACGCGGATCCTGCCGCGGATGCTCGGCTACTTCTCCACCGAGATCGGGCCGCTCAACCAGATCGTGCACCTCTGGGGCTACGAGTCGCTCGCCGAGCGCGACGAGCGTCGGCGCGAGCTCATGGCCGATCCCGGATGGCAGGCCTACGTCGCGAAGATCAGGCCGCTCGTCGTCAGCCAGGAGAACAAGATCCTCGTGCCGGCGTCGTTCTCGCCGATCCGCTGATGGGCCAGCTCGACGGCAGGGTCGCCGTCGTCACCGGCGGCGCCAGGGGCATCGGTCGCGCGATCGCCGACGGCCTCGCCGCCGAGGGGGCCCGGCTCGTCATCGTCGACCTCGAGGGCGCCGAGGAGGCCGCCGCCGCCTACGACGACGGCGTCGGGATCACCGCGGACGTCGCGGACGAGGCGGCCGTCGAGCGCATGGCTCGCGAGGCGATCGAGCGCGCCGGCGGCGTCGACGTGCTCGTGAACAACGCCGGCCTGTACGCGACGCTGGCGCTGCGGCCGTTCGAGCAGATCCCGCTCGACGAGTGGCGGCGCGTGATGGACGTGAACGTCGCGAGCATGTTCCTCACGTGCCGCGCGCTCGTCCCCCACATGCGCGAGCGCGGCGGCGGCCGGATCGTCAACATCTCCTCCGGCACGCCCTTCCGCGGCGTCCCGTTCCTGCTCCACTACGTGACGAGCAAGGGCGCGATCGTCGCGCTCACGCGCGCGCTCGCGAAGGAGGTCGGCGGGGACGGCATCCTCGTGAACTGCGTCGCGCCCGGCTTCACGATCTCCGACGGGGTGAAGCAGAACCCCGAGCACATCGAGAAGCTGAAGGACGTCTCGATCGCCGCCCGCGTGCTGAAGCGCGACCAGTTGCCCGAGGACGTCGTCGCCGCGGTCGTCTTCTTCGCGAGCCCCGGCTCGAGCTTCGTCACGGGGCAGACGATGGTCATCGACGGAGGCCAGTACCTCCATTGAGCGGGCTGCGGCTCTCCCTGTTCGAGCACCCGGACGGCTACGAGACGGCCGCCGGGGCGCGCGTGCTCTACGACGTCGCCGCGAACGAGGCGCACCTCGGCGCCGCGCGCGTCGAGGGCCGGGCGCTGCGCTGGGAGATCGGCGAGCACGACGTGAACGGGGCGAAGCTCTCGACGCCGATCGCGCTCGACCCGTCGACCGAGTGGGTCGTCCGGTGCGACCGCGTCGACTTCCCGCCCGGCGGGGTCGCCTACCGCCACGTCCACCCCGGGCCCGGGATCCGCTGCCTGCTGCTCGGCGAGATCCGGATCGACTCGGAGGGGCACTCCGACTGCTACAAGCCGTTCCAGGCCTGGTTCGAGTCGGGGCCCGAGCCCGTCTTCGCGGCCGGCTCGCCGCAGGTGCCCACGGCGTTCGTGCGCGTCCTGCTCCTGCCGCGGGAGTGGGAGGGCAAGCGGACGATCCGGTACGTCGATCCGACCGACGAGGAGAAGCCGAAGACGCAGCGCGCGACGGTGTTCCTCGAGGCGCCGCTCGAGCTGTCGCGATGAGCGAGCGCACCGGCGGCCGCATCCTCGTCGACCAGCTGCTGCTGCACGGCGTCGACCGGATCTTCTGCGTGCCGGGCGAGAGCTACCTCGCCGCGCTCGACGCGCTGTACGACGCCGGCGTCGACCTCGTCGTCTGCCGCATGGAGGCGGGCGCCGCGGACATGGCCGAGGCGGACGGCAAGCTGACGGGCCGCCCGGGGATCTGCTTCGTGACCCGCGGCCCCGGCGCGACGCACGCGTGCGTCGGCGTGCACACGGCGATGCAGGACTCGACGCCGATGATCCTGCTGGTCGGCCAGGTCGCGCGCGAGCACCGGCGCCGCGAGGCGTTCCAGGAGGTCGACTTCGAGGCGATGTTCGCCCCGCTCGCGAAGTGGGCCGTCGAGGTGGACGACGTGCGCCGGCTGCCCGAGGTGGTCGGCCGCGCCTTCGCCGTGGCCACGTCGGGCAGGCCGGGGCCGGTGGTGATCTCGCTGCCCGAGGACCTGCTCGAGGAGGTCGCGGACGTCCCCGACGCACCGGCGCCGAGCGGCCCGCATCAGGCCCGGGTCGTCCCGGCCGATGCCGAGGCCGCGCGCGCGATCCTCGCCGCGGCGGAGCGGCCGCTCGTGCTCGTCGGCGGCGGGCTGTGGAGCACGCAGGCGGCCGACGACCTGCGCGCGTGGGCCGAGGCGAGCCGGCTGCCCGTCTGCACCTCGTTCCGTCGCCAGTCGTACCTCGACAACCGCTCCGACGCCTACATCGGCTGGGCGGGCGTCGGGATCGACCCGAAGCTGGCGCAGCGCATCCGCGACTGCGACACGCTGCTGTGCCTCGGCGCCCGCCTGGGCGAGGCGACGACGAGCGGGTACACGATCCTGACCGCACCGGACACCGGCAAGCGCCTCGTCCACGTCTACCCCGACCCCGACGAGCTGGGTCGGGTCTACCAGCCGGAGCTGGGCGTCGTCGGCAGCCCCGTCGGGTTCGTCGCGGCGCTGCGCGCGCTCCCGCCGCTCGATCCGGCGCGCTGGGCCGCGTGGACGGAGGCTGCCCGCGTGGAGCACCTGGCGCAGCTCGACCGCCAGCCCGTTCCGGGCCCGCTCGACATGGGCGCGGTCGTCGAGCACCTGCGCGAGCGGCTCCCGTCGGACGCGATCCTGACGACCGGCGCGGGGAACTTCGCGGTCTGGCTGCAGCGCTTCTACCGCTTCACCGAATACCGGACGCACCTCGCGCCGACGAGCGGCGCGATGGGCTACGGACTGCCGGCCGCGGTCGCCGCGAAGGCCCGCTACCCCGATCGGCACGTCGTCGCGCTCTGCGGCGACGGCGACTTCCTGATGACGGGCCAGGAGCTCGCCACGGCGGTGCGCCAGCGCGCCAACCTCGTCGTCATGGTCGTGAACAACGGCATGTACGGGACGATCCGGATGCACCAGGAGCGCCACTACCCGGGCCGGGTCGTCGGCACCGAGCTCGTCAACCCGGACTTCGCCGCGTACGCCCGCTCGTTCGGCGCGTACGGCGAGGCCGTCGAGCGGAGCGAGGACTTCCCGGCCGCGTTCGGGCGTGCGCTCGACGCGGGCGTGCCCGCGCTGCTCGAGCTGCGCGTCGATCCCGAGGCGCTGACGCCGCGTCAGAGCCTCTCGCAGATCCGCGCCGCCGCGCTCGGCGGCTCCTAGCCCGGCCGGGAGCCACGTGACCTCGCTCGGGCAGCGGCTCGCAGCCCTCGCGGCGGGCGTCGCGGAGCGCGGCCTGGGCGGCCCGCTCGCGTCGGGCAACGCCTCCGTGATCGACCGTTCGAGCGGGACGCTCGTCGTGACGCCGAAGGGCGTTCCCTTCGCTCGCATCGACGCCCGGAGCGCCGTCCTCGTGCGTCTCGACGAGTCGCTCGAGGTCGCGACCGCGCTCGGCAGCCCCTCGACCGAGCTCCCGCTTCACCTCGCCGCCTACCGCGCGTGCCCCGGCGCGACTGTCGTGCTGCACCTACATGCGCCCTGGACGGTCGCGGCGAGCTGCCTCCGGCTGGAGCGGCTGCCGCTCGTCCACTACCACCAGGGGCTCCTCGGGTCTGTGCCGACGCCGTTCGTCCCGTACGCGACGCCCGGCTCGCTCGAGCTCGCCGAGGGGGTGCGGCGGGCGCTCCGCGGGGAGGGCGACCTGGCGGCCGTACTGCTCGCGAGCCACGGCGCCGTGCTCGTCGGCGCCGACGAGCGCGACGCGCTCGAGCTCGCCGAGGCGCTCGAGGACGTCTGCCGGCTCGTCGTGCTCGCCGGCGAGCGCGCCCGGCTGCTCGACGAGGCGGAGCTGCCGCGCCTGCGCGAGCTGTTCCGGGCCTATCGCGGCCGCTGAGAGGCCTCGCCCTCCGGTCGCTCCCGGGCGCCGCCTCCGCGAGCGCCCCGATGCGCGCGCGCCCTGCCCGTGTGACGATCGCGGGAGGAGGAGGTGCAGGTGGACGGCGTGCGCGGCTGGCTCGGACCGACGCGCGGCACCGATGGCGGAGGTGCCCGGTCGCGGCTCGGGATCGCGTCCTCGGCGCGGCGCTGGCTCGTCCGCGGCCTCGTCGTCGCGGTCGCCGTCAACGCGGCGCTGGGCATCGTCGCGCTCGTGGGGCGAGTTCGGCGACACGCAGCGGCGCGTCCTGCTGACGTCGCTCGCCGTGTCCGGGACGGGCGTCCTCGTGCTCGCGTGCATCCCGGCGCTCGAGCGGAGGCGCCTCGGTCCGCTGCCGTACGCGGGCATCGCCGCCGCGGCGGCGGGTGGCGTGCTCGCGCTGGTGCTCGCCTGGCTCGACGATCCGCCCGAGCGCCTCGGTCAGGCGTTCGGCACGCTCGTCGTCCTCGCCGTCGCGATCGCCTACGGCAGCCTGATCGGCCTCGCGCGGCTGCCCGGGCGGCGTGCCTGGATCGTCCGTGCGAGCACCGTGCTCGCGCTCGTCCTCGCCGCGCTCGTGACGACGACCATCTGGGCGGCCGGCGACTCGTCGGGCATGGGGCGGGCGATCGGCGTGGTCGCCGTCCTGCTGGCAGCCGGCACCGTGCTCGTGCCGGTGCTGCACCGCTGGGGGAGGGCGCCCGAGGCCGGGGCGGACGGAGCTCGCATCCGGTTCTGCCCGTCCTGCGGCACGCCGCTCGGCGACCGTGGCGCGGCGGCCGCCGTGCACTGCCCGCGCTGCGGCGCCAGCTGGCGGATCGAGCCGGGCGACGCCATGGGCGCGCGTCCGCCGCGGCCGACCGCCGTCGGCCCCCGGTCGTCGGGCCCGCACGGCTGACGTCGTCGCCGTGGACGAATCGGCACGAAGCCGGCACGCACGCGTGACACACCCGTGCGCGATCCGGCGCTACGCTCGATAGCGGGTGGAGGCGCGGGGTGGCCCCTCGGGCGGCCGGAAGGGACATGGCCGAGGGGGACGGGTCGGCGGCTGGCGCGGGCGCGCGGGCGCGCGGATCACGTAGACGTGGGGCGCCCCGGGGTGGGAGCCCGTGTCCTCCTCCGGCGCGGCCGCGCCTGCGCGGCTACCGCTCGACGTGCGTCGCGCCGCCGTCCGGGCCGAGGACGAGCGCACGCCCGCGGTCGTCGACGTGGTCGAGCGGCACCGGGGCGAGCGCCTCCATGAAGGTCACGCCGTTCGGCGAGATCAGCTCGTGGTGGAGCCCGCGGTTGACGACGACCACGTCGCCCGCGCCGAGCGTCTTCCACTCGCCCTCGATCGCCATGTCGACCGAGCCCTCGAGGATGAACATCACCTGCTCGGTGTGGTCGTGCTTGTGCAGCGGCACGGTCTTCCCCGGCGCGTACGTGACCTTGCAGAGCAGGACCTGCTCGCCGCCGATCATGTTCACGCGCACGCCGTCGACGAACTCGAACGGCTCGACGCCGTTCCACGTGCGGAAGGGGCTCGTGTCAGCCATCGCTCCTCCTGGGGACGCGCGGGGGCGGCGCCTCGCGCCGCCCCCGCATCGCTCGACCGGCCGGCCGGCGGCCAGCGGCTAGTACTCGAACCGGACGGCCGCGTCGTGCGCGCCGACCGTGTTGATCGACAGCTCCTCGTCGTAGATCACGCGCTTGCCGTCGCGCCGCGACTCGGGGCGGCCCGCCGCCTTCTCGTCGAGCGCCCGCAGCAGCTTCTCGGGCGTGATCGGCATGTCCGTGACCCAGACGCCCACGGCGTCGTAGACCGCCGCCGCGATCGCCGGCGCCTGCGAGTTCGACGCCATCTCGCCGATCGCCTTCGCGCCGAACGGCCCGTCCGCCGATGGGTTCTCGAGCAGCACCGACTCGATCTCGGGCAGCTGCTCGATGCCCGGGGCGAGGTACGTCCCGAACTCGCCGCCCCGGTGCTCGACGCTCGGGTAGTACGGGTAGCAGTTCTCGAGCAGCCCGAGCCCGAGGCCCTGCATCGCGCCGCCCTCGACCTGGCCCTCGACGAGCGTCGGGTTGAGCGCGCGGCCGATGTCGTAGACCTGGATCAGCCGCTCGACCGTGACCTCGCCGGTCTCGTCGTCGACGGTCACGTCGGCGACGCACCCGCCGTAGGAGATGGCCGAGTGCGGCTCGATCTCGACCGCGCCGGTCTCCGGGTCGACGACGGCGAACGGCTTGAAGGCCGCGCCCGTCCCGGTGATCAGCTCTCCCTCGACCCACGTGGCGATCGCGGCGACGTCCGAGACGCCGATCGACTTGTCCCGGGCGCCGCGCACGTAGACCTCGCCGTCCTCGATCTCGAGGTCGGTCGTGTCGGCCTCGAGCTGCTTGGAGGCGATCGCGAGCACGCGCTCCTTCGCCTTCTCCGCGGCGTAGCGGACGGCGTTGCCGCCGATGAACGTGCCGCGCGAGGCGAACGTCCCCGTGCAGACCGGGGAGGAGTCCGTGTTCGTGTTGTCCATCGTGACCCACTCGTACGGCACGCCCAGCGTGTCCGCGACGATCTGCGTGTGGACGGTGCGGGAGCCCTGGCCGATGTCGACCGTCCCCGCGAAGACGTCGACGCGCCCGTCTGGCTTGAGTTTCACCCATGCCTGGCTGGGGTCGCCGTTCTGGTTCATCCCGGTCGGGTACTCGATCGCGGCGATGCCGCGGCCGGTGTGCCTGGCCATCAGTGCCCTCCCTTCGCCGTCGCGCCCACGAGGTGCGCCGGGAGCAGGTCGCCGCTGCGCGGCGCGTTCGTCATCGAGCGCAGGTCGGCCGAGAGCTCCATCCCGGAGGCCTGGGCGAGCGCCTGGATCACGGGGACCGACGACGGGTCGTGCAGGGTCACGCCGTTCGGTGTCCGGTCGCCGATGCGGCTCGCGTTCTTCATCCGGAGCTCGTATGGATCCATCCCGATCGTCTGGGCGATCCGGTTCATGTGCGTCTCGACGGCGAACGAGACCGAGGTGACGCCGAAGCCCCGCATCGCGGTCGACGGCACGCGGTTCGTGAAGACGACGAAGCCGTCGAACCACGTGTTGGGGATCGTGTACGCGCCGGCATGGTGGAACGCGTGCTTCGTGACGCCGTAGGGCGAGAAGCGCGCGTACGCGCCGGAGTCGTGCAGCGTCAGGGTTCGGCGGCCGAGGATCCAGCCGTCCTTGGTCACCGCGTCGGCGATCTCGATGTGCCACGCGGCGCGCGTCGACGAGCAGAGGAACTCCTCCTCGCGCGTCCAGCGCCACTTGACGGGGCGGTTCGACTTGAGCGCCAGCAGCGCCGTGATCGTCTCGGTCGCCGTGTCGACCTTGCCGCCGAAGCCGCCGCCGACGGTGCCGCCGACGAACTTCAGCCGGTTCAGCGGGAGGCCGAGGTGCGCGGCGACGACGCCCATGGAGAAGTACATCGCCTGGGTGCACGAGTAGATCGTCAGGCGGCCGTTGGCCTCGGGCACGGTCAGGGAGACCTGCGTCTCGAGCGGCACGTGCTCGATCGCCTGCGGGCGATAGACGCCCTGCACGATCGTGTCGGCCTTGGCGAACGCCTTCTCGACGTCGCCCCGGCGGATCTTCCGTCGGTCGGGCCCCTGGTCGATCCCGCCGAAGTAGGGGAACCAGTTGCCCCACTGGTGGATCTGCGGCGCCTTCGGGTCGAACGCCTTGCGGACGTCGAGGAGCGGCTCCTTCTCCTTGATCTGGAGGTCGATCGCCTGGACGGCCGCGAGCGCCGCCTCCTCCGAGTCGGCGGCGACGACCGCGATCGGCTGGCCCTTCCAGCGGACGTCCTTCTCGGCGAGCAGCGGCTCGTCGGCAGGGACGCCGAGGGCCTCGAGATGCCCGTAGACGTTCTTCGGGACGTCCTTGTACGTGATGATCGCGTGGACGCCGGGCAGCTTGGCCGCGGCGCGCACGTCGAGCTTCCTGATGTCACCCCGGTGGACGGGCGAGCGGAGCGCCTTGGCCCAGAGCGTCCCGGGCACGCGGACGTCGTCCACGTAGACCGTGCGCCCCGTGACGTGCTCGACGCCGTCGTAGCGGGGAAGGCGTGCGCCGACTGCCTTCACGATCGCCTCCCTCCTGCCGCGGCCTGGACCGCGTCGACGATCTTCACGTACCCGGTGCAGCGGCAGACGTGGCCGGCCAGCGCCGTCTCGATCTCCCGCCGATTGGGACGCCGCGTGCGCTGCAGCAGCGCGTGCGCGGCGAGGATCATGCCCGGCGTGCAGAAGCCGCACTGCATGCCGTACGTCTCGTTGAACGCCTTCTGCAGCTTCGACAGGCTCTCCGCCGAGCCGATGCCCTCGATCGTGGTGATCTCGGCGCCGTCGACCGCGGCGAGCGGCGTCAGGCACGAGCGGCGCGGCTCGCCGTCGACGAGGACGGTGCAGGCGCCGCAGCCGCCCTGCTGGCAGCCCGCCTTCGGGCTGGTGATGGAGAGCTCCTCGCGGAGCACGTGCAGGAGCGTTGCGAGCGGCGGGCTCTCGACCTCGAGCGCGCGCCCGTTCACGGTGAGCTTCATCAGCTGGTCTCCTCGAGGCGTGCGAGCGCCTGGGCGGTGATCGTCGGGAGCACGCGGCCGCGGTACCACGCGGACGCGAGCGCGTCGTCGCGGAGCGTCCGGCCCACGTCCCTGAGCACGAGCGCGGCGGCCTCCTCGACGCTCTTGCCGGCCGCGAGCGCCTTCTCGACCGACGTCGCGCGCAATCCGACCGGCCCGGCGCCGGTGACGGCGACCCGGGTGCCGTCGGCGCTCCGGACGGCGGCGACGGCGAGCACCGTGTAGTGGTGCGAGTGGGGCCGGCGCGAGACCGCGTAGCCCGCGGCCCTCGGCACGTCGTCGTACTCGACCGACAGGAGCAGACGGCCGCGGCCCGTCCGCACGAACTCCTCGACCGGCTGGGTCGCCTTGCCGGTGCGGCCGACCGACACGGCGCGGGCGCCGAGCGCGATCAGCGGTGCCTGCAGGTCGCCGCGCGGCGACTCCTCGCCAGGGCCAGAACAGAGGTTGCCGCCGACCGTCGCCTGGCCGCGGATCTCGACGTCCGCGACGTGGCGGGCGGCGATCGCGAGCGGCTCGTCGCCGTCGACCAGCGCCTCGATCGGGGTCATCGCTCCGATCGAGACGATCCCCTTCGCGCGGGTCACGCCGCCGAGCTTCGCGTGGCCGAGCATCAGCACCTTGCGCGGCGCGAGGCGACCCGCCACGAGCTCCGGCATGACGATCGTGCCGCCGGCCAGCACCGTCACGCCGGTGCCGGTGCCGAACGCCCTGACCGCCTCGGCAGGGCTCTTCGGTACGAGCAGTTCAGGGGCTCTTGCCGCCATCGCTCCTCCTGGTTCCGTGGTCTCGCGGCCGAATTCTACGAGGCCGCTCGTCGGATCCCCGGGGCTCGCGCCGCGGGCGGGCGGCGAGGCAACGCTAACACCGCCATCGGGTCGCTGCAACGTCGATGTATCAGCGGTGAAACGACCGTGTAACGCGCCCGTCGGGGCGCGCTACGATCCCGGCCGGATGGCCGCAGGCGACCGCAGGCTCAGCGACGACGTCCTCGTCGAGGGCGCGCTCCGCGCGGTCGCGCGGCACGGCTGGCGTGACACCACGCTCGAGCGCATCGCGCAGGAGTGCGGCGTCTCCCGCGTGACGCTCCACCGGCACGGCATCTCGAGGGAGGCGGTCTTCCGGCTCTTCGTCGCGCGCTACGAGCGCGCGTACCGGGACGCGATGTGGCCCGTGCTGACCGCGCAGGGCGACGGCCGGACGAGGCTCGCGCTCGCGCTTGCGGCGATCTGCGACGTCGAGGAGGAGCAGCTCGACCTGATGGGCGCGCTCGACGAGGACGCGAACGCGCGCCTGTTCCACGAGGAGCCGTCCGAGGAGGCGCTGTCGCGCGCCGAGTTCACCGGCCCGCTCGTCCGGCTGCTCGAGGACGGCATGGCGGACGGGTCGATCCGCCCGGTCGATCCGGACGAGACGGCGACGGTGCTGATGAACGTCGTCGGTCGGACGTACCGCCACCTGCGCGTGCACCACCGCTGGGGCATCGAGCGCTCGCGCGCGACGGTGCTCGCCCTGCTCGAGCGCGGCTGGGCGTCGGGCGGGTAGGCCCGCGCCCGCGCCCGCGCCCCGGCCCGAGACGGAGCCCGGGCCGGCGGGCCGCCGTTGGCGTCGCCGTCCGTGCCGGGACCGTGCCGGAATCGTGACGATTCGCGCACGCGCCCTATCGTCAGACGCGCGCGCCCGTCACCATGGGTGGTGGGTCCCTCCCACCCTGGGTGGGGCTGCGCGACCGGTGACGTGTCCCGATCGGCCGTGTCACGGGAGGACATGGCCCGCGCGGGCGTGCGTCCGGGCCGTCCACCGGATCGGCGACGCGTCCGGGGCCGTTGCGGGCGACGCCCCCGGTCGGGGCCGGCCCGCCTAGCGGAGCGGGTTCGAGTAGACGCCGTCCTCGATCGTGGACGGATCCGGCGGCGGCGCCTGCTCTGCCTCCGCGAGGGCTGCGTTCACCTCGTCGAGCGCCTGCGCCCGCATCGCGTCGACGACCTCGCCCGGATGGCCGTCCAGGCGCAGGCGCGCCGCGAGCCGCTCGATCGGATCGAGCCGCGCCGAGTACTCGTGCCGCAGCTCGGCGGGGACGTAGCGTGCGTCGTCGTGCGCCGCGTGGCCCTCGATCCGGAGCGACTTCGCCTCGATCGCCTGCGGGCCCTCGCCGGCGCGGGCCCTCTCGACGGCTGCCCGCACGGTCTCGTAGACCGCCAGCGCGTCCGTCCCGTCGACCGACTCCGCGGGAATCGACCAGCCGCCGCGGATCCGCTCGGCGATGTTCGTGTTGACCATCTCTCGCGACGTCGGGGTCGAGTAGGCGTACTGGTTGTTCTGGATCACGAAGACGGCCGGGACGTGAAGCACTCCGGCGAGGTTGAGCCCCTCGTGGACGTCGCCGGTGCACATCGCCCCGTCGCCCCAGAACGTCATCGCGACGCGAGGCTCCCGGCGCCGCTTGAACGCGAGCGCCGCGCCCACGGTGACGGGGCAGAGGTCCCCGAGCATCGAGACGAGCGGGAAGACGTTCCGGTCGCGCATCCCGAAGTGCATGTTCCCGTCGCGGCCGCGGGTCGGGCCGGTGCCCCTGCCGAGGAAGTTGCGGAAGTAGTCCGCGACGGTCACGCCGCGGGCCAGGTGGCAGGCGAGCTCGCGGTTCAGCGGCGCGACGACGTCGTCCGGGCCGAGCGCGAGCCCCGCGCCCGCAGCGACGCCCTCCTGCCCCCTGCCGGTGTAGACCGAGCCCGCGATGCGCCCCTGCCGGTAGAGGTTCATCACGCGCTCCTCCGCGAGGCGCTGGAGCAGGCAGAGGCGGAAGAGCTCGAGGCGGACGGCGCGCGGCACCGACGGCGCCTCGGAGGCGGGCAGCACCTCGACCGGCGCGTCCGGCTGATCAGTAGGCGAGGAGCTCACGGATGGCCTGGGTCAGCGAGGTGGTGCTCGGGAGGTACGCATCCTCGAGCTCGGGTGCGAACGGTACGGGCGTGTCGACGGGAGCGTGGAGCGCCGGGGGCGCGTCGAGCAGCTCGAACGCCCTCCGGGCGATCAGCGACATCAGGTGGCCGGCAGCGCCGGTCGAGCGGGCGGCCTCCTGCAGCACCAGCACGCGCGAGGTCTTCTCGATGGAGGTGAGGATCGCGTCCTCGTCGACCGGCCAGATCGTCCGCAGGTCGACGACCTCGACCGACGCCTCGCCGGCGACGTCCTCGGCCGTGCGGCGTGCGAGCTCGACTCCGGCGCCGTACGTCACGACCGTGAGGTCGGTGCCCTCGCGCGCGACGCGCGCGCGGCCGATCGGCGTCCGCGTGGCGGGCGACGGCAGCTCGCCGCGAAGCCGGCGGTAGAGGCCCTTGTGCTCGAAGTAGATGACCGGGTCGTCGTCCTCGATGGCGCTGCGCAGGAGCCCGTAGGCGTCCTCGATCGTGCCGGGCGCGACGACCTTGAGGCCGGCGACCCCGACGAACCAGCCCTCCGGGCAGGAGGCGTGGAAGGGGCCGCCGCGGACGCCGCCGCCGAAGGGGGCTCGCACGACGACGGGGAAGCGGATGCCCGATCGCCAGTGGGTCTTCGCGGCGACGGTCACGAGTGGGTCGAAGCAGGTGGAGATGAAGTCCGCGAACTGGAGCTCCGCGATGGGCCGCTCGCCCATCCAGGCGGCGCCGAGCGCCGCGCCGACGAACCCCTCCTCGGAGATCGGCGTGTCGATCACGCGCTCGGGGCCGAACTCCTCGAGCAGGCCCTTGGTCACCCCGAACGGGCCGCCGAAGTGCCCGACGTCCTCGCCCATGAGGAAGACCCGGGGGTCGTCGGCCATCGCGTGCGCCATCGCGGCGCGGATCGCCTCGAGGTACGTGACGTCGCTCATCCTGCGCTGGGGACGATACTCGACCCCGTGGCGGGCGAGGCGTCCCGAGCGATGGCCGCTCCCCCTGGGAGCGTCGTGGCCGCCGGGGAGACATCGTCACGCTTCCTGCACGGTCCCGTGTCCCACGCGTGACGGATTCGCCGCTACGCTCGATAGCGGGTGGAGGCGCGGGGTGGCCCCTCGCGCGGCCCGAGGGGACGTGTCCGCTTCGGCCGGGGGAAGCGGCCCGGGCCGACGCGGAGCGGGCCGTCGCCCGGGGCGCAGGGCTACGTCGGCCCGCCGCGCGTGGCCATGCCGCCATCGACGGCGAACGACTCGCCGGTCACGTAGGACGCCTCGTCGGAGAGCAGGAAGAGCGCCGGGGCGACGATCTCGTCGAGCTCGGCGATCCGTCCCATCGGCGTCGCGCCGACGATCGTCTGCGCGTGCTTCTCGACGTTCAGGATCGGCGTCGACAGGTCGGTCGCGACGTACCCCGAGTCGAGCGCGTTCACGCGCACGCCGCGGTCGGCCCACTCGAACCCGAGCGTCTTCGTCAGGTGCTGGACGGCCGCCTTCGACGCGCCGTAGGCGACGATGCGCGGGGTCGCGAACCGGGCCGTCGTCGAGCCGATGTTCAGCACGGCGCCGCCCCCGTCGAGCAGCTGCGGCGCACAGGCACGGCACATGTAGTAGGTGCCCGTCAGGTTGATCCCGACGGTGCGATCCCACGCCTCGACTCCGTGGTGCTCCGCGCGGCGCCGCTCCGTCGAGATGCCGGCCGAGTTCACGAGCAGCGTCGGCCGCCCGAGCTCCTCCACCACCGCGGCGACGACGGTCTCGCACGACGCGTAGTCCGTCACGTCGAGCGCGTACGGCGCAGCCTGGCCTCCGGTCGCCTCGATCTCGCGCGCGGTCGCCTCGCAGGTCGCGAGGTCGCGCGAGCACACGGCGACGATCGCGCCCTCGGCGGCGAGCCCGTGCGCGATGCCCTTGCCGATGCCGCGGCTGCCGCCGGTGACGATCGCCACCCGCCCGTCGAAGCGCCTGTTCCTGTCCATCGGCCCCCTGCCTGTCCTGGTCGCTGTCCGCGCAAAGCCTAGTGCGCGCGCCGGCCCCGCCCCTGCGAGCGTCGCCGCTGGGGGCCCGACGACGGCGCGAACGGCGCCGTGGCGATGCTCGTGCCGGGGGAGAAGCTCGGGCCTGGCGGAAACGTCTGTCAACCGACCGGTCGGTCGACTAACATTCGCGCTCCGGATGCCGCCGCGAGCCCGTACCGACGAACGCCGCCGCGAGCTCGTCGCGGCCGCTGCGCGCCTCTTCGACGCGGAGGGCTACACGACGTCGAGCGTCGAGACGATCGCGCGCGGCATGGGGCTCTCGAAGCCGACGCTCTACCACTACTTCGCGTCGAAGGAGGCGATCCTCGCCGCGCTGAACGAGGAGTTCATCGACCTGCTGATCGAGCAGGCGGAGACGCGCGAGGGGCTCGGGGCCGGCGAGGAGCTCCGCGCGATGATGGGCGACGTCCTCGACCTGATGGAGACCCACCGTGGCCACGTCCGCGTCTTCTTCGAGCACCACCGCGAGCTGTCGCCGGCGAAGCGCGACGAGATCCGCGACAAGCGCGACCGCTACGCGGCGCTCGTCGAGGGCGTCGTCGCGCGCGGGATGGCTGCGGGCGAGTTCCGCGCCGGCGATCCCCGGCTCGTCACGCTCGCGATCTTCGGCATGTGCAACTGGGCGTACCAGTGGTATCGGCCCGACGGCGACCGCTCGACCCGGGAGATCGCCGACTCGTTCTACGACCTCGTCATCAACGGCCTCAGGAGGGACCCGTGAGCACGACCACGCGGACGCGGACGCCGGAGCAGTACCTCGAGGGGCTGCGCGACGGCAGGGAGGTGTGGTATCGCGGCGAGCGCGTCGCCGACGTCACCTCGCATGCCGAGCTCGGCGTCGTCTCGCGCCACGCCGCGCTCGACTTCGCGTTCGCGGAGGAGCACCCGGAGCTCGGGCAGACGGACGGCTACTCGACGTACTACCACCTCCCCCGCAACGCGGCCGACCTGCGCAGGCGCTCGGCGCTGATCGAGGGGGCGACCGCCTACGGGAAGACGCTCGTGCTGCTGATCAAGGAGATCGGCACCGACGCACTGTTCGCGCTGCAGCGGGTCGCGCACGGGACGCCCTACCAGGACAACGTGCAGGCGTTCTACGAGCACTGCCGCGACCGCGATCTCGCGCTCGCCGTCGCGCAGACCGACGTGAAGGGCGACCGTGGCAAGGGCCCGGCCGGCCAGGCCGATCCCGACCTCTACGTGCGCGTCGTCGAGCGGCGGCCCGACGGCGTCGTCGTGCGCGGCGCGAAGGTCCACACGTCGTACACGCCCAACGTCGACGAGGTGATCGCGATCCCGACCCGGGCGCTCGCGGAGGGGGAGGAGGACTGGGCGATCGCGTTCTCCGTCCCGACCGCCACGCCCGGCGTGAAGCTGTTCTGCTCGGACTTCCTCTACGCCGACCCGGACCCGTGGACGCGCCCGGTGTCGGCCGAGCACAAGATGGTCGAGACGCTGACCGTCTTCGACGACGTGTTCGTCCCGAACGACCGGATCTTCCTGAACGGCGACGTCAGGAAGGCGGGCGAGCTCGCGCTCACGTTCGTCGAGTACCACCGCTTCACGGCGGTCTCGTACAAGCTGCCGCTCGTCGACGCGTTCGTCGGGCTCGCGTGGGCGCTCGCCGAGGCGAACGGGATCCAGAAGGCCTCGCACGTGCGCGACAAGATGGTCTCGCTGATCGGGTACGCGGAGACCGTGCGCGCGCTGACGCACCTCGCCGCCGACCGCTGCCGCGTGCACGAGGCGACCGGGATCGCCTACCCGGACCCGCTGACGACGAACCTCGCCAAGTGGACGTTCGCCCGCGACTACCACGACGCGGTGGAGCACGTGATCGACATCGCCGGCGGCCTGCTCGTCACGGGCCCGGGCGGCCCGGACTGGCGGAACGACGAGATCCGGCCCTACCTCGAGAAGTACTTCGCCGGCGCCGTGCCCGCCGGGCCGCGGCTCGCGCTGATGAACCTCGCGAGCGACCTGCTCGCGCGCGAGTACGCCGGCTACCAGTCGGTGCTCGCCGTGCACGCCGAGGGGTCGCTCGAGGCCGAGAAGCTGATGATCTTCCGCAGCTACGACGCGCGGCGCGCGATCGGGTACGCGCGGGAGCTCGCCGGCCTGGTGTGATCGGGTCGGGCGCCCGGCGGGGGTCGGCGGTCCGGCGAGCGGCCGCCGGCCTCCTGCCGGCCGTGGTTCAGGCACCGCTCGTCGCCGCTGCCGGCTGCGGCGGCGGCCTGACCGTGGCGCCCGCGTCGGGCCAGGGAGCCGCGCGCCGGGGACGGCCGCCGGTCGCAGGGCGTGGATCGGCGCGCCCGTGGCCCCAGCGGACGTGTCCCGTCTGGCCGGCACCGGCAGGCGGCCACGAGCGGTGGCAGCCGCGGCCGCTCGCGCGCGCCCGCGCGACAGACCTCCCACCCAGGGTGGGGGAACCACGCGCCTCCGGCGCAGACGCTATCGCGGAACGGCGCACGTGTCCGTCACTGGACCGTGCCGATCGTGTGCCGATTCGTCCCCGGCCGGCCGGGGCGGACCGGGCTCGTGACCGCCGGCCGCCGCCCGCCGCCGCGGCCGTGGCGGGGCGCGCCCGGCTCGAGGCGCCCGGCTCGAGGCGCGCGGGTCCCGCTACCGGAACATCGCCTCGAGCTGGGCCGCCGCGCCCTGGCCGACCTCCTGCTGGACGAGCTCGTTCGGCCCGATGAAGATCTGGATGATCTTCGTGTCCCGCATCGCCTTCTCGACGAGCGCGTCCGCGGAGTACCCGAGCGAGCCCATCAGCTGCACCGCGCGCGTCGTCACCGCCATCGAGACGTCGCTCGCGTAGACCTTCGCCATCGAGGCGTGGTGGAGCGAGCGGCCCTTGGGCTGGGTGTTCAGCCAGGCGGCCCGCCACGTCAGCAGGCGGGCCGCGTCGAGCTGCGCCGCCGCCTCGCCGACGAGGTAGCGCACGACCGGGTTGTCGGCGAGGACGTCGTCCTCGATCCGCCGCTCGGCGAGCCACGCGAGCGCGCGGGCGAGCGCGCTGCGGGCGATGCCGATCGCGATCGCCGCGGCCCCGACGCGGTTGTACGCGAGCGTCCGCTGGAGGATCGCCGCCCCCTGGCCGACCTCGCCGAGCACGTGGCTCGCCGGCAGCCGGACGCCGTCCAGGCGGATCTCGCCGTTGCGATCGCCGCTCATCCCCATCTTGCGCACCGGCGGCCCGACCGACACGCCCTCGCGCTCGCGCTCGACGACGACGAGGCACGAGCCCGCCTCGCCGGCGGACGGGTCGGTCGAGGCGACGACGGTGTAGAGCTGCGCGACGTCGAAGTTCGACGGCCAGAGCTTCAGCCCGTCGAGCACGACCTCGTCCCCCTCGATCCGGGCGATCGTGCGCACCGTGCGCATCGCCCGCTCGGGCGACTCGATCGCGGCGCCCCCGCCCGGCTCGGTCATCGCCATGCAGACGATGAACGGCTCCTCGCGGCTCGCGCAGCGGCGCAGCCAGTCCTCCCGCAGCTCGGGCCGGGCGGCCATCAGGATCGGCGTCTGGCCGAACCACGACGCGCCGATCGCGGTCGCGATCCCGCCGTCGCCGGCGCCCAGCTCCTCGAGCGCGAGCACGCACGCGACGTTGTCCGCGCCCTCGCCGCCGAGGGCCGTCGGCACCGGCAGGGCGAGGATCCCCTCACGTGCCGCGTCCGTCAGGATCGCGTGCGCGACGTGCCCCTCGCGCCAGTCGTCGTCGACGTCGCCGAGCCGCGGCACGATGGCGCGGTCGGTGAAGTCGCGCACCCGCTCGCGCACGGCGCGCTGCTCGTCGGTCAGCCGGAAGTCCACGTCGCCCTCCCTCGTCGGTCGCGGGGGATCGTACGCGCCCGCGGCGAGCGGAGCGCGCCGCGGACAACGCGCCCCGCTGCCGGCGGGCGCGGTCCGCGATCCGTCTCCTGGAGCGGCACCGGTGGCCGGGCGTCCGCTCGGAGATCCCGGCTCGCGGCGGGTTCCCCCCCGACCCATCGGTCGCGCGGGAGGCCCGTCGAGGCCGGGTCGGAATGTCCGTCGGCTCGCGCCCGCCCGGGTCCGGAACGACGGAGGGCCGGCGATCGCCGGCCCTCCGGGAGCGTCCATCGCGTGGGCGCGGCTCAGCGGTGGGCGTGGCCGTGGCCGTGGCCCTTGCCGTGCCGGTGGCCGTGGCCCCGGCCGTGGTCGTCGTCGACCGGCAGGACGACGACCTCGAACGGGTTCGGCTGCGGCAGCCCGAACTGCGCGTTCACCGCGAGCAGGCGGTGCTTCGCGATCGTCATCGTGGTCGGCACCTCGAAGAGCGGGCTCGTGATCGTCTCGACGTAGCGGGCCGACGAGCTGTCGCGATCGAGTCGGAACACGTCGATCCGGTTCAGCTGGTTGCGGACGACGTAGAGCAGCCGACCCTCCCGCCACAGGCCGTCCCCGGCCGTCACCGACGCGCCGCCGAGGTCGATCTCGCTGCTCGCGCCCGTCGCCGGGTCGATCCGGAAGAGCTTCCCGGACGTCGAGTTGACCGCGATCAGCCAGCGGCCGTCCTTGCTCGTCTCGATCCCGTTCAGGTTGAACGCGCCGGGCAAGTCGGCGGCCGGGCCGGTCAGCGGGAGCGTCGTCGGCGTGCCGATCGTCCCGTCGTCGCCGATCGGCACGCGGTAGAGCTCGGCGGCCTGGCTGTTCGTGAAGTACGCCGCGTCGCGCGTCACCGTCGCGTCGTTGACGAACGCGGCCGCGGTCGTCAGCGTCAGGCTCGCCACGGTCGCGCCCGTGTCCGCGTCGTAGACGGCGGCCGTGCCGGTCGGCCCGCCTGCGACGAAGAGCAGGTCGTGCCGCCGGTCGTACTCGAGCCCGACCGCGACGGTCGTCGCCGGCGTGGTCACGAACGGCGCGACCGTGCCCGAGCGCACGTCGCCGCGGACGATCTGGCCGTCGGCGAGCGAGCCGACGAAGAACTCCCCGCCGCGCCCGGCGGCGATCCCCTCCGGCGCGACGCCGGCCGGCAGCGCGATCGTGGTCGGCTGCCTCGGCTCCTTCGGCCGCTTGCCGTGGGCCATGGCCGCCGGCGCGGCGACGGCGAGCGCCGCGGTCGCGGCAGCCGCGAGGACGAGCTTGCGCATCCCTACCTCCCCCAGGGTCGACTACCCGGTGTACGGAGCCCGGCTCCGTTCGGTTTGCGTGCCCACGGCGAGCGCGCCGAAACCCGTGCGGGCCCAGGAACGGCGGAGGGCCGGCGCGAGCCGGCCCTCCGGGGCAGGGCGCAGGAGCGCGCGAGGCTCAGCGGGTCTGCGGGAAGCCGAGGTCGACCGCGCTCGTGGCGGGGTCGGGCCAGCGGCTCGTGACGACCTTGCCGCGCGTGTAGAAGTGGATCGACTCGGGGCCGTAGGCGTGCGAGTCGCCGAACAGCGAGGCCTTCCAGCCGCCGAACGAGTAGTACGCAACCGGCACGGGGATGGGCACGTTGATCCCGACCATGCCCGCGTTCACCTCGAACTGGAACTGGCGGGCGACGCCGCCGTCCCGGGTGAAGATCGCGGTGCCGTTGCCGTACGGGTTCGAGTTGACGAGCTCGAGCGCCTCGTCGTAGGTCCTCGCGCGGACGACCGAGAGCACCGGGCCGAAGATCTCGTCGCGGTAGCAGTCCATGTCCGGGCGCACGTCGTCGATCAGCGAGACGCCGAGGAAGAACCCGTCGCCGTCCACGTCCAGCTCGCGGCCGTCCGCGACCACCTTCGCACCCTGCGCCGCGCCGCTCTCGAGGTAGCCGGCGACCTTGTCGCGGTGCTCGCGCGTGATCAGCGGGCCCATCTCGTTGCCGGGCTGGTCGCCGGGGCCGACCTTCACGTTCGGGAGGCGCTGCCTGATCGCCTCGACGATCCGGTCGCCCACGTCGCCGACGGCGACCACGACCGAGACGGCCATGCAGCGCTCGCCGGCCGAGCCGTACGCCGCGCTGACCGCGGCGTCCGCGGCCATGTCGACGTCGGCGTCCGGCAGGACGACCATGTGGTTCTTGGCGCCGCCGAGCGCCTGGACGCGCTTGCCGTTCCGCGTGCCGGCCTCGTAGATCGCCCGCGCGATCGGGGTCGAGCCGACGAAGCTGACCGCGGCCACATCCGGGTGCTCGAGCAGCCGGTCGACCGCGACCTTGTCGCCCATGACGACGCTGAAGACGCCGTCGGGGACGCCTGCCTCCTTCAGCAGCTCGGCGACGAAGAGCGACGCGCTCGGGTCCTTCTCGGAGGGCTTCAGCACGAAGCAGTTGCCGCACGCGAGCGCCGGCGCCCACATCCACATCGGGACCATCGCCGGGAAGTTGAACGGCGTGATGCCGGCGACGACGCCGAGCGGCTGGCGGATCGAGTAGACGTCGATCCCCGTCGAGGCCTGCTCCGAGAAGCCGCCCTTGACGAGCGACGGGATGCCGCACGCGTACTCGACCACCTCGAGGCCGCGCGCGACCTCGCCGAGCGCGTCGCCGTGCACCTTGCCGTGCTCGGCGGTGAGGATCCGCGCGATGTCGTCGCGGCGCTGGTTGACCAGCTCGCGGATGCGGAACATGATCTCGGCGCGCTTGCCGAGCGAGACCGCGCGCCAGGCGGGGAAGGCCGCCTTCGCGGCGGCGACGGCGCGGTCGACCTCCTCGACCGACGCGAGCGCGACGGCGCCCGTCTGGCGGCCGGTCGCCGGGTTGAAGACCGGGCCGGTGCGCCCGGAGGCGCCGGCGACGGGCGCGCCGTCGATCCAGTGGCCGATCTGCCGCACCTCGTCGTCGCCGCTCGCCCGCTCGGGCGCGATCACGGTCTGCTGGGTCATCCGTCTCCTCCGCGTGTGCGTGTGCGGGCGCGCGACGCACCCGTCGTGCGACCAAGGATAGGCCGGCGCGGGAGCGGCGCGATCGACGCCGTGGAGGAACGCGCGCGCCCGCGTGCGCCGCGGTGGCGGGGCCGTCGCGCCGCGCTCACGACGTCGCGGTCGTGCGGCTGAACCCGGACGGGTCGCTCGACCCGTCGTTCGCGGGCGAGGGCAGCCTCACCCTCGATCTCGGCGTGGCCGACGTCGCGAACGACGCGGCGCTGCTCCCGAGCGGGAAGATCGTGCTCGCCGCGACCTCCCAGGACGCCCAGCTCACGGGGCAGATGGCGCTCGTCCAGGTGACGACGGACGGCCTCGTCGACACCTCGTTCGACTTCGACGGCCTCAAGAAGGTGCAGTTCGGCGACACGCAGTTCGCCAGAGCCGTCGCGGTGCAGCCCGACGGGGCGATCGTGCTCGCGGGCTGGACCGGCGAGGGGCGGCGAGGACGGTCGCCCTGGCGCGCGCGCTCGGCGAGCCCCCGCCCGCGAGTCCTCCGCCGGCTCCGGGCCCGACGCCCGCCCCGCCGCCCCTGCCTCCCGCCCCGCCGCCCGCCGGGCGGGCCGGGAGCCGACCGGCTGGACGGCGGCGCGGGCGCGGACGCGCTGCGCGGCGGCAGGGGGAGGGACGTCTGCGCCGGCGGCAAGGGAAAGGACATCGGCCTCGGCTGCGAGGCCGGGGCGCTCTGACTCCGCCGCCGCCCGGGCGAGACCAGCGCTAGGCTTGCGGGCGCTTTCCCGACGCCGAAAGGAGCCGAGCGCCATGGGCGTTCTCGCCAACTCTCCGAAGGTCTACGAGCTGGTCGCCTCGAGCGTCCAGGTCGAGCAGATCGCCACGGGATTCACCTTCACCGAGGGCCCCGTCTGGCACCCGAGCGGCTACCTGCTGTTCAGCGACATGCCGAACGACGTCCGTCGCAAGTGGAGCGAGGACGGCGGCATCGTCGAGGTCACGAAGCCGGCGAACAAGTGCAACGGGCTGACCTTCGACGACGACCTCAACCTGATCGTCTGCGAGCACTGGACGAGCGAGGTCGCGCGCGTGACGCTGAACGCCGACGGCACCGTCGCGCGTCGCGAGACGATCGCGTCGCACTGGGGCGAGAAGGAGCTGAACTCGCCGAACGACGTCGTCGTCAAGAGCGACGGCTCGATCTGGTTCTCCGACCCGACCTACGGCCGGATGGACGTGTTCGGCAACCCGCGCGAGCAGGACCTCGACTTCCAGGGCGTCTACCGCATCGCGCCCGACGGGACGCTGTCGCTCCTCGTCGACGACTTCGTCCAGCCGAACGGGCTCTGCTTCTCGCCGGACGAGAAGACGCTCTACATCAACGACTCGGGCGCGCTGCACCTGCGCCGCTTCTCCGTGAACGACGACGGGACGATCTCCGGCGGCGAGGTGATCCTCGACCAGATCGGGCGTCCGGACGACTTCGCGGCGGGCATCTGCGACGGGATGAAGTGCGACGAGCAGGGCAACATCTGGGTCACGGGCCCGGGCGGCGTGTGGGTCGTCGACCCCGAGGGCGAGCACCTCGGGACCGTCGAGGTGCCCGAGCACACGGGCAACCTGAACTGGGGCGGCCCGAACTGGGACGTCCTCTACGTGCCGTCGTCCACGTCGGTCTACCGCTTCCAGACGAAGGTGAGCGGCAACCGGCTGGGCTACATGCGCTGACCCCGAGAGCGTCCGAGAAAGGACCCGCATGGCGATCAAGCTCGACCCGAGGAAGACGGCCCTGATCATCCAGGACCTGCAGAACGACGTGATCATGCCGAACGGCGCGTTCACGAGGGATGACCCCGCGCCGGCGGAGCACGCGAAGAAGCAGAACGTCGTCGCGAACGTGAAGGCGATCGCCAGCGCGGCCCGCGCGGCCGGCGTGCCCGTGATCCACGTCTGGTACGTCGTCGAGCCGGGCGCGCCGGGCCTGAAGCTGAACGCGCCGCTCTTCCAGGCGATCTCGGCGACGAAGGGCGTCGTCCGCGGCACGCACGGCGCCGCCCCGGTCAAGGGCCTCGAGGCGAAGAAGGGCGACCACGTCGTCGAGAAGTCGCGGATGAACGCCTTCCACGGCACGAACCTCGACAACCTGCTCCGCGGCTTCGGCACCGAGAACGTCGTGATCACGGGCGCGTGGACGAACTTCTCGATCGAGCACACGGCCCGCCACGCGGCCGACGCGGGCTACAACGCGGTCGTCGTCACCGACGGCACCTCGACGATCGACGACGAGTGGCAGAACGCGGCGCTGAACTACGCGCTGACGAACATCGCGACGATGGTCCCGACGAGCGACGTCGTCGCCGCGCTGTCCAAGGGCGCGCCGCGCGCCGCCGCCAAGCCGACCGCGAAGGCCGCCGCGAAGCCGGCCGCCGCCAAGCCCGCCGCGAAGGCCCCGGCCCGCCGCCGCCCGGCCGCCAAGTAGCCGTGAAGACCCGCGCAGCGCTCTTCCACGCACCCGGCCGGCCGCTCGAGGTCCGCGAGATCGAGCTCGAGGAGCCGGGCCCCGGCGACGTGATCGTCCGCATGACCGCGATCGGCGTCTGCGGCTCCGACCTGCACGTGATCAAGGGCGAGTGGCCGCGCCCGACGCCGATCGTCCTCGGGCACGAGGGCGCCGGCGTGGTCGAGCAGCTCGGCAGCGAGGTCGAGGGCCTCGCCGTCGGCGATCCCGTCGTCCTCTCCTGGGCGCCGTCCTGCGGCGCGTGCGCGACCTGCCGCTCCGGCCGCCTGACCGCGTGCACCAACCTGCGCAACGCGATCGGCGCCGGGACGCTGCTCGACGGGACGACCCGGATGACGGCGGACGGCGAGACCGTGTACCGGATGACGACCACGGCGGCGCTCTCCGAGCACGTCCTGATCCCGGCGAGCCAGGCGCTCCCGATCCCGCCGGACGTGGCGATCGAGGAGGCTGCGCTGCTCGGCTGCGCGGCGCTCACCGCGATCGGCGGCGTCGAGAACGCGGCACAGGTGCAGCCCGGCCAGACCGTGATGGTCGTCGGTGCCGGCGGCGTGGGCCAGATGGCCGTCCAGGGCGGCGCATCGCGGGCGCGAGCGAGATCATCGTTGTCGACCCGAACCAGGGCCGCCTCGAGGCCGCGCTCGCGCTCGGTGCGACGACCGCGGTCACCCCCGACGAGCTGAAGGCGACGATGAAGCAGCTCGCGCCCGAGGGCGTCGACCACGCGCTCGAGGCGGTCGGTGCGGCCGAGACGATCGCGCTCGCGTTCCGCTGGATCCGGATCGGCGGCAAGGCGACGCTGCTCGGCATCCCGCCGGCCGGGACGAAGATCGAGCTCGACCCGTTCGACTTCACCACACGCGAGAAGACGCTGACCGGGACGATCGCCGGCTCGGAGACGCCGACCAGCGGCGTGCCGCGCCTCGTCGAGTACATCCGCCAGGGCAAGCTGAAGGTCGGCCAGATGCTCGGCCCGTCGTACTCGCTCGACGAGGTGAACGAGGCGGTCGCCGCGAGCCTCGCCGGCGCGGCCGGCCGCGTCCTGGTCAAGCCCTGACCGCGAGCGCCTGCGGGCGAGAGGAGGGAGCATGGCTCTCGACCCCCAGTTCTTCCGCCGCGACGACGACCCGGTCGCCGGGCCGCCGCGCGAGCTCGTCGGCTACGGCAAGCACCCGCCGCGGGTCGAGTGGCCGGGCGGCGCGCGCGTCGCCGTCCAGATCGTCGTCAACTACGAGGAGGGCTCGGAGAAGTCGTTCCCGATGGGGGACGGCGTCAACGACGTCCTGCACGAGATCCCCTTCAACCTCGAGGGGATCCGCGACCTCTGCGTGGAGTCCGTCTACGAGTACGGCTCGCGCGCGGGGATCTGGCGGCTGTTCCGCGTCTTCGAGCAGGCGGGCGTCCCGGTGACGTTCTTCGCCGCGGCCGTCGCGCTCGAGCGGAACCCCGAGGTGGCCGCCGAGCTCGCGCGGCGCGGCGACGAGGCGGCCGGGCACGGCTTCCGCTGGTCGAACCACTTCGAGATGACGCGCGACGAGGAGCGCGAGGCGATCCGGCTCGCGATCGAGTCGATCGAGCGGACGACCGGGAGCCGTCCGCTCGGCTGGTACTGCCGCGAGATGAGCGTCAACACCCGCGAGCTGCTCGTCGAGGAGGGCGGCTTCCTCTACGACAGCGAGTGCTACAACGACGACCTGCCGTACTGGACGCGGGTGCACGGCACGCCGCACCTCGTCGTCCCGTACTCGCTCGTCGTGAACGACGCGCGCTACGTGCTGGCGCAGGGCTACGGCAGCCCCGACCACTTCTACGAGTACGCGAAGGCGACGGTCGACCGGCTGCGCGACGACGGCGACGACGTCAACCGGATGATGTCGATCGGCCTCCACCCGCGCTTCAGCGGCCAGCCGGCCCGCGCCGACGCGCTCGCGCGCGTCGTCGACTACGCCCAGTCGCTCGGCGACGTGGTCTTCATGCGCCGGCTCGACATCGCCCGGACGTTCGCCGAGCAGGTGCCGGCGCCGTGAGCGGGCGCGTCGTCGAGACCGTGCTCGGCCCGGTGCCGGCAGCCGACCTGGGCGTCACGCTCGCGCACGAGCACCTGCTCGCCGACCTGACGAACTGGTTCTCGCCGCCGGCCGAGGGAGACCCCGACGCGCCGGTCACGCTGGCGAACCTGCACGCGATCTCGCGTCGCCCGCTCGGCACGACCCGGCAGAACCTCCTGCTCGACGACGAGGAGCTCGCGCTCGCCGAGCTGGCCGAGTTCGCCGCCCTCGGGGGGCGGAGCGTCGTCGACATGACGATCGAGGGCATCGGCCGCGACCCCGAGGCGCTCGCGCGGCTCGCGCGCGCGTCCGGCCTGAACGTCGTGATGGGCTGTGGCTACTACGTCGAGAGCGCGCACCCCGCCTACGTGCGCGAGCTGGACGCCGACGCGATCGCGGCGCGGCTCGTCGGTGAGATCGAGCACGGCGTCGGGGAGACGGGCGTCCGCCCGGGCGTGATCGGCGAGATCGGCCTGACCGGGCTGCCGCGCGGCGTCGAGGGGCGGCGCAAGGTCGGCCCGATGACCCCGGAGGAGGAGAAGGTGCTTCGCGGCGCCGCGCGCGCCTCGCTCGCGACGGGCCTCTCCGTGAGCGTCCACATCGACCCGCTCGAGCCGCGCGCCGGCCTGCCCGCGATCGACGTGCTCGAGCAGGAGGGGGTCGACCCGTCGCGGATCGTGATCGACCACGTCGACCAGGTGCAGGAGCTCGACTACCACCTCGCCCTCGCCGCCCGCGGCGTCTACGTCGAGTACGACAGCCTCGGGCGCGACTTCTACTCGGACGAGTGGGAGCCCGGCTTCGCCTGGGGCCACGACTCCTGGCGGATCCCCTTCGCGATGCGCCTGATCGAGGCCGGCCACGGCGACCAGCTGCTCTTCTCGCAGGACGTCTGCCTGAAGAGCGAGCTGCTCGCCTACGGCGGGCGCGGCTACGCCCACGTGCTCCGGTCGGTCGTGCCGACGCTGCGCCACCGGGGCGTCGACGAGGCCGCCGTCCGGCGGATCCTCGTCGACAACCCGGCGCGCGCGTTCGGGGTCGAGCGCTAGCTAGCCCTTCTTCGGGCCGCGCAGCGTCGCCGTCCTGGTGACGAGCCGCGCGACGCGGCCGTTGTCGGTCGCGCTCGCGCGAAGCGTCACCTTGAGCCGCCGCTTGCCCGTGCGCAGCGCCCGCACGGCGCCCGACGCGAGCTCGACGTCGATCGTCTCCGTCGCGCCCGGCTCGAGCGCGAACAGCTCCCGGCCGACGCGCTTGCCGTTCGCGGAGAGCGTGACGACGCCCTCGCAGAGGTCGACGGCAGCGGCCCCGCACGTCACCTTCACGCTCGCGACGCCGCTCGCGCGCGTCGACGCGAACAGGGCTGCGAAGGGCGTCGCTACAGGCGCCGCGGCCGGTGGAGGGGCCGGCGCAGGCGCTGGGGCGGCCGGCTGGTCGACGTTCGCGCAGCGCTGCCCGCCGGCGGGGAGGAGGTCGTCCACCGCGTCCGCGACGACCGTGTCCCCCTCGTCGGCGCTGCAGAAGACGACGTCCGGCGCGCCGTCGCGGACGAGGATCGTGTCCGCCCCGGCGCCGCCGCTGATCACGTTCAGGCCGGGCCCGCCGCTCAGCACGTCGCCCCAGAGGCCTCCCTGGAGGTTCTCGACGTCCGTCAGGACGTTGTCGCCCTCGCCGGGGTAGCCGTCGTTCGCGACGCCGTCGATCGAGACGTTCAGCCCGCCGCGGTTGCAGCAGTTCGGGTAGACCGCCTGGCCGTAGTCCGCGAGATCGATCCCGGGCCCGCCGCTGATCACGTCCGCGCCCGGGCCCATCCACAGCCAGTCGTTCCCGTCGCCGCCCTCCAGCACGTCGACCCCGCCACCGTCGACGAGGGTGTCGTTCCCGTCGCCGCCGCGCATCACGTCTCGGGCGACGTCCTGGGCGATCAGGTCGGTCCCGAGCAGGAGGTCGTTGCCGCCGAGCCCCTCGAGCACGTCGCTGCCGGGGCCGCCCTGCAGGGCGTTGCTGGCGGCGCTGCCGATCAGCTGGTCGTCGAACCGGGACCCGATCACGGTCTCGACGTCGCTGCGCACGTCGTCCTCGTTCGCGATCCCGTCGTTGCGGATGTCGTCGATCCGGACGATGACCGCCTGGGGCGAGCTCGCGTAGCTCACGGTGTCGTTCCCGGGGCCGCCCGAGAAGGTGTCCGCGCCCGGGTCGTCCGCGCTCCCGGCGAACGTGTCCTCGCCGTCGTCGCCGTTCAGCACGTCGTTGTCCGCGCCGCCGTTCATCGCGTCGTTCCCGGAGCCCCCGTTCAGCGTGTCGTTGCCGGGGCCGCCGTTCATCGTGTCCCGTCCCGAGCCGCCCGTGAACGTGTCGTTCCCCGCGTCCGCGTTCAGCGTCAGCGGCACCGTCACCGACGGCTGCAGCTTCCCGCCGACGTCGTCCTGGTCGCCGAGTGTGACCGTGATCGACGCGATCCCGATGTCGTCGCAGTGCACCTGCGTGGCCGAGTCGGCGACGCAGCCGGCGCCTGCGACAAGCGTCGTCCCGGTCTCGACGACGACGTAGCGCGCCGGCGCGCCAGGTCTCGCCGGATGTCGGGGACGTTCGCCCGGCAGCCGCCGCCGTGTAGGTGAGCGCCGAGCCGCTGACGGCGACGGTGGCGGCACCCTGGGCGACGGCCGCCGCCGCGAGCGCGGCGAGCGCCGCGAGGACGAGGCACGTGCCAGCCGCATCTCCGCGACCTCCTTGGTCGAGTGGCCGCGGAGCGTACTCCCGCGACCACTCGGCGTCAACGCACGCGCCTACGTGCGCAGCTCGCTCGCGGGCAGGTCCTCCGGCAGCGGCAGGTCCTGCGGGGTCGAGGGCTCGGTCGCATCCCAGCTCGCGTAGGCCAGGCCGTCCCGCCCGACGTGCTCGCCGGCCCCGCCGAGCGCGAGCACGGCACAGCTCCCCGGGCCGCGGTTGACGAGCTGGCGGCGCACGGCGGGCGCGACGCGGGCGGCCTCGCCGACGCCCAGGTCGCGCTCGCCGTCCTCGAGCGCGAGCGAGAGCGTCCCGTCGAGGACGAGGTAGACCTCCTCCTGCGTCTCGTGCGCGTGGATCCGGCCGCGCCCGCCGGGCGGCAGCACGATCACGTTCAGGCCGAAGCTCGACACGCCGAGGTCGCGTCGCAGGGACTGGAAGCGCTCGTCGGAGCGCAGGTCGAACCTCGCGGTCGTCACGCCGTCCTGCATCTCGCCCTCCTTCTTCGACGCGCGAACCGTACCGCCCGGGGACGCCGGGACGACGTACCGCCCCGCCCCCGATCGGGGAGCCGTCCGATCACCCGCTCGGGGGCCTCACGTCCGATTCGGGCCAGCCGATTACCCGTGCGTGACGATCGCGAGCGAACGCCGCAAGAGCATGCGCGTGGCGACGGAGCACCCGATCTCGTGCGCCGTCCTCCAGCTGAACGGCACCCTCGGGCCGCCGTTCGAGGCGACCCTCCTGGACATCGGCGTGGGTGGGCTGTCCTTCCTGACGGTCGAGGACGTCCCGCCGGGCGCGATCGTGCGCGTCCGGCTGAAGCTCGCCGAGCCGCCGATCGACGAGACGCTGATCGTCCGGGGGCTCCACTCGCAGCGCGGCCCGCGCGGGCAGGTCTTCGGCGGCTCCTTCGAGGCGATCAAGCAGGCGTCGCGCACGGCGATCACGCGGTTCGTCTTCGCCGAGGCGAAGCGGACCGGGACGGCGCCGCCGAAGGCGGCCGAGGCGTCGAAGGACCGCTTCGCGCCCGGCTCGCTCGAGATGGCGATCCGCCCGGACGCCGTGCCGCCCGGCCAGGGCCCGACGACGTGGGTCGACGCCGTCCTCGCGACCACGATCCAGCTCGTGCTCGACGGGGACGAGTGGACGCGGAAGAAGTACCCGCAGGCGACCGAGATGCTCGACCACTACGTCAAGCAGCGGGCGCTCGAGCATCTCCGCGACCAGAAGAAGGCGAGCTAGCCCCGCGCTCGGCCGCGCCTCCCCGATCGGCTACGGTGTCGCCCGGTGGGCGACCGTCGCCAGGAAGGGGAGGACACATGACCCAGATCGCCGCGCACGGCTTCCGGACGCTGACGCTCGAGGACGTCCGGGCGACGCTCGGCCACCCGGCCGACCTCACCCCGCACAAGGTCCGCCCGCGGCTCGACGCGCCGTGCCGCGCCTTCATCGCCCGCTCGCCGTTCCTCACGCTCGCGACGATGAACGCCGCCGGCGACGCCGACGTCAGCCCGCGCGGCGACCCGCCGGGCTTCGTCAAGGTGCTGGACGACAACACGCTCGTCATCCCCGAGCGCCCCGGCAACCGGCTGATCGACTCGCTCTCGAACATCCTCGAGACGGGCAGCGTCGGCCTGCTCTTCGTCGTCCCGGGCGTCGAGGAGACGCTGCGCGTGAACGGCCGCGCGACGATCACGGACGACCCGGAGCTGCTCGCGACGATGGAGGTGAAGGGCAAGCCGCCCAGGCTCGCGATCGTCGTCCGCGTCGAGCAGGCCTTCGTCCACTGCGCGAAGGCGTTCAAGCGCTCGCAGCTCTGGGACCCGGCGCTGCACGTCCCGCGCAAGGAGCTGCCCTCGATCGGCGAGATGATCAAGGAGCAGATCGACATCCCCGAGATGACGGCGAAGGACATCGACGACTTCGCCGAGGACGACTACCGCACCAACATGTACTGAGCCGCGCCGCGCCCGGCCGGGCCCGACCCGGTAGGGTGCCGCCGTGCGCCTCCTCCGGTCGCTCGCGCTCGTCGCGGCGCTCGTCGCGTCGCTCCCGACGACGGCCCTCGCCGAGCCGGCGGGGAGCGCCTCGCGCTCGCTCCAGGCCGGCATGCTGGACGCCGGCAACCACACGTGCGCGATCGCCGCCGACGGCGTCGCCTACTGCTGGGGCTCCGGCAGCCTGGGCCGGCTCGGGGTCGGAGACCTCGCCGATCGCAGCGTGCCAACCCGCGTGCTCCTGCCGGCCGGGAGCACCGCGCGCTCGATCTCGGCGTCGACCGGCGCGCACGCGTGGGCCGTGCTGCGCGACGGGCGCATCGCCTGCTGGGGCGACGACTCGGAGGGGCAGGTGGGGAACGGGCCCGGACCGACCACCGAGCCGACGCCGGTCCTCGCATCGCTCCCCGTCGGGCGCACCGCGCAGCAGGTGAGCACCGGCGACGTGCACACGTGCGCGCTGCTCGACGACGGGGCGATCGCCTGCTGGGGCTCTGACAGCAACGGCCGCCTCGGGAACGGCGCGCCGCTGGCGAACACGGACGAGCCCGTGCTCGTCACGCTGCCGGTGGGCCGTCTGGCGACCGCGGTCAGCGTCGGCGACTCGCACTCGTGCGCCATCCTCGACGACGGGTCGCTCCGCTGCTGGGGGTCCGACTTCGACGGCCAGCTCGGCGACGGTCGCCCTTCGCCGACCAGCCCGCGCCCGTCCAGGTCATCCTTCCCACCGGCCGGCGAGCCGTCGCGCTGAGCGCCGGCGTGTCGCACACCTGCGCGATCCTCGACGACGGCTCGGTCGTCTGCTGGGGCAACGACGACCGGGCGAGCTCGGGGACGGGGCGCTGCTGGCGAACCAGCCGGCGCCCGTGGCCGTCGCGCTGCCGGGCGGCCGGGGCGCGGTCGCCCTGAGCGCCGGGGCCTTGGTCACCTGCGCCCTCCTCGACGACGGCTCGGTCGCCTGCTGGGGGATCGACGACGACGGGCAGCTCGGCGACGGCGCCGTCCTCGCGGACCAGCCGGCGCCCGTGCCGGTGCCGCTGGCGCCCGGTCGGACGGCCGCCGCGATCGCCGCCGGCGGCACCCAGGCGTGCGCGACCCTCGACGACGGCTCGGTCGTCTGCTGGGGCGGCGACGCCGACGGCGCGCTCGGCAACGGCGACGCGCTCACCGTCGCGCAGCCCGCGGCGGCGCAGGCGCCGTCGGCGCTCTCGCCCTCGACCATGACGGCGCGCGTCGTCGATCTGTCGCTGACGCTCACGGGCGCGCCTGCGCGCCTGGCGCCCGGCGCGACGGCGCGCCTGACCCTCCGGGTCGCCTCTGCCGGCCCCGACCAGGCCTCCGGCGTGCGCGTGCTCCTCTCGCCCTCGCTGCTGGCGCTCGTACCCGCGACGCCGAGCCAGGGGCGCGTGGCCGGCCCGTACTGGGAGGTCGGCACGGTCGCGCCGGGCGGGGCCGCCACGCTCGCGCTCGACGTGACGGGGCTCGCGGCCGGCCAGGGGGCGCTGGTCGCGGAGGTCGCCGCCGCCGATCAGGTCGATCCGACTCGACGCCGGCGAACGGGGCCGTCGAGGACGACCTGGCGCAGGCGTCGATCGCGATCCCGGCCCCGCCGCCGACCGAGCCGCCGGCGGTTGCGCGGCAGCGGCCCGATCGCCTGACGCTCGCGCTCGACCGCCGGCGCGACGCCGTCGCGCTCACGTCGTGGTCGCGACCGGGCGGCTCGTGCTCGCGAACCTCACCGGCCCGGTGTCGTCCGCCTGCATCGGGCAGGCCGTCGTGACGGCCGGGCCGGCGGGCGCGTGCGCTCGCCCGCGCCCGCCCCCGGCTGCGGCTCGTCGACGGGGCGTGCGAGTTCCGGGCCCGGCTGTCGATCTCCTCGCGCGCCCGCCGCGCGCCGCGGCGCGGGCGACCGTGACGGCGACGTTCGCGGGAAGCGCGACGCTGCTTCCGGTGACCTCCCGGTCGCGGACGCTTCGCCTGACCTGATCGTCGGCGCGGTCTCTCAGCCCGGGAGGGAGGCTGCTCGACGCCCCGGCCGACGCCGAGCCGCTGCTGGAGCCGGACGCGAACCCGATGCGGATCCACGAACGGGCTCGGGCCCGGCCGGGCTCCTCGATCCGCGCGACGACGACGGCGCTCCCGGGCGCCCCAGCGAGGGCGTGCCCGAGCGCCTCGGGCGAGTCCGCCTCCGCCGTGGCGAGCCCGAGCGCCGCCGCGACCGGCCCGGCCGCGAGCGGGTGGACGAGCCCTGGCCGCCGGTGATCGAGTAGCGCCCGTCGTCGAGGACGACGACGGGGAGGTTGGCCGGCGCGAGCCCGGCGAGCGACCAGAGCGACGTCGCGCCCATCAGCAGCTCGCCGTCGCCGAGCAGGGCGACCACGGGAACGTCCGGCCTCCGCTCGGCGAGACCGAGCGCGACGGCGAGCGCCGAGCCCATCGCGCCGCCCATGTAGACGTGCGGGCCGTCGCCGGACGCCTCTCGCAGGGCGGAGGTCGCCGTGCCGAGCGAGGCGACGCACACCGCGTCGGGCGCGGCGACGAGGACGGCGGCGACGGCGTCAACGGTGCGCACGCTGGCCTCCCAGCTCCGGCTCGAGGATCACGGCCGCGACCTGCGACGCGTCGAAGGCGAGCCGCGCGACGCCCTCGCCGACCGCCGGCGCGCGCGCCTCGTCGGCGAGCGGGAAGCACTGGATGCCCAGGGAGTCGAGCTGCGCGCGCGTCGCGCGGCCCATCGGCACCTGCGAGGGGTTGCCCTCACCGAGCGTGCCGCGCATCGAGATGACGAGCGCGACGCCGAGCGCGTACGGGACGGCGAGCGCGCCGAGCGCGTTCAGGGCGTTGCCGACGCCCGAGGACTGGAGCAGGACGAGCGGGCGCCCGCCCGCGAGCGCGTGCCCGCACGCGTACGCGACGCACTCCTCCTCGCGCGGCAGGCCGCGCAGCGGGACGCCCCGCTCGTCGAGCCGGGCGAGCACGCCCTGGAGGCGCGAGTCCGGCACGTACGCGGCGACGTCGGCGCCGGCGTCGACGAGGGCGTCGGCGAGGTCGGCCTGCCAGCTCATCCGGCGCTCGCTCCCGGCAGCCCGGGCACGGGCCCGGTGATCGAGTCGCAGGCGAACGCCTCGTCCCCGACCTTCGGGCAGTCGCAGCCGAACATGCGGCCCTCGCGGACGCCCGGCTCGTCGAGCACCGCGGCGCACACGTCGTCCCAGCTCGTCGCGCCCATGGCGGCGAACGGTAGCGCGGCCGGGCCTGCTGCGATCATCCCAGCGACCGACGAGGAGGAGCGCGTGACCGACCAGATCACCTCGGCGAGCCTCGCGGCCCGCCTCGCCCGCGTGGAGAGGACGCTCGACGCCGTGCTCGAGCACCTCGGGCTCGAGGCCGTGGAGGAGGCCGGGATCGGCCTCGTCCCCTACGAGCAGGAGGCGCTCGACCTCGCCGCCGCCGGCAAGGCGATCGAGGCGATCAAGCTGATCCGCGAGGCGACCGGCCTCGGGCTCGCCGAGGCGAAGGACCGCCTCGAGGAGCTCCAGCGGATGGTCTGACGCGGGTCAGGCGGCGGTCAGCGGCCCGTCAGGGGCGGCGTCGAGGATGCCGCCATGACGACGACGCGGACGATCCCCATCCGGCGCGCGGCCCTCGGAGCCGCGGCCCTGGCGGCGGCTCTCGGGCTCGCGGCCTGCGGCGGCGGCGAGCCGCCGCTCGACACCTCCGTCCCGGCGAACGCGGCCCAGCGGGCGGTCGACGAGGCCGGCGCGCGGGCGACGGGGCCCAGCCGGCTGAAGGGCGAGGTCGAGATCTCGAGCGGCGTGACCGGCGCGTTCTCGATCGGCCTGATGGGGGCGGTCGACCCGGCCGGCGACTCCGACGTCGCCCTCGACTTCGGGCAGGCGTTCGACGTGCTCGGGCTCGACGAGGAGGACGCGACCGTGCGCGTCCTCGTCGACGAGGGCGACCTGTACTTCCGCCTGCCCGGCTTCCTCGCACAGGAGCTGGGCTCGAAGGAGTGGATCGGCGTCGACGCGGACGCCCCAGCCGATGCGCCCGGCGGCTCGCTGATCGCCGACCTCCAGCGCAGCAGCGCCTCCACCCACCTCGGCTACCTCCGCGGCGCCCTCGAGGACTTCGTCCTCGTGGGCGAGGAGCCCGGGCCGCTCGGGACGCTCGCGCACTACCGCGGCACCGTGGACCTGCGGCGGGCGATCGAGCGGACGCCGCTCGCGGAGCGGCCGGCGCTGCGCGAGCAGGTCGAGAGCCTCCGGCGCGACTCGGCCGACGGCGACCTGATCGCCACGGACGTCTGGCTCGACGCGGCGGGGCGCGTGGTGCGCGAGCGGATGGTCTTCCACGTCGAGGTCGACGGCGAGGTCGGCACGGTCGAGACGGCGCTCGAGTTCGTCGATCACGGCACGCCGGTCGACGCCGCGGCGCCGAACCCGTCGCGCGTCACACCGTACGCCGAGGTCGAGGACGAGCTGGCGGGGTAGCGGACGGGCCGGGGCGGGAACGCAGGACCGCGCCGTCGGTGGCGCGTGGCGGGCGGGAGCGGCATCGGGGGGCCGCTCCTGCCCGTCGGTCGTCCCGGAGGCGCTCGCGGCGACGCGCGGCCGGCCTACGAGCCCTGCGACGCGTGCCAGCCGCCCGGCCGGAGCGCCGCCGGCAGCTCGGGAGTCTCGCCGGCGATCACCTGGCGGACGGCGTGGTCGCAGTCGCCGCAGATGCCGTGGCTGAGCCCGGGCAGCTCGTCGGCCGCGAGCAGCTCGAGCCGGTGCACGGCCTCCTCGAGCTCGACCCACCCGCCGGCGTCGGCCCGCTTGCACCAGCTGCACAGGTGGAGGATCGTGTCGCCGCGGGACGCGTGCCGGGCGAGGAGCGGCAGCGGCGGGCGCTCCTCCTCGTGCACGAGGACCGAGCTGCACCGTACCTGCCCGTCCCCGGCGCGGGCGAGCTCGAGGTCGAACAGCCGGCGCCGGTCGGGCGCGTCGCAGCGGTAGCGGACGAGGATGGGCGCCTCGCGGGCCCGGGCCGAGGCGAGGAGCTGACGCCACAGGTACTGCACCTCGAGCCCCGTGACGAGCTCCCACAGGCTCCGGCCGACCACGCGCGCGAGCTCGGGCGCCCCGTTCGCCGATGCGAACGCGAGCCAGCCGCCGTCGACGGAGATCAGGACGTCGTTCTCGTCGACGACGTACACCGTCGCCGTGTGCTGCCCCACGGCGCGGGAGTCTAGTGCACTGTCCGGCGGACGACGGGGTCGGCGCCCGCGCGTCCCGCTACGCGGCGCGGGCGCGCAGGATCGCGTGCTCCGTGACGCTGATCAGGACCTTCCTCGTGGCCGGCCGGCTGCGCGCGTCCGTGTAGTGGACCGGCACGTCCGGGCCGATCGCGAGCGCCTCCCGGATCTGGTCGAGCGGGTGCGTGACGATGCCGTCGAAGCAGTTGACGGCGACGACGAACGGCAGGCCGCACTGCTCGAAGTAGTTGACCGCGGCGAAGCAGTCGGCCAGCCGGCGGGTGTCGACGAGCACGACGGCGCCGATCGCGCCCTTGACCAGCTCGTCCCAGAGGAAGAAGAAGCGGTTCTGGCCGGGCGTCCCGAACAGGTAGAGGATCAGGCTCTCGTCGAGCGTGATCCGCCCGAAGTCCATCGCCACGGTCGTCGACGTCTTGCCGCCGGCCATCGCCAGGTCGTCCACGCCCTCGCTGACCTCGGTCACGGCCGCCTCGGTCGTCAGCGGGTCGATCTCCGAGATCGAGCCGACGAACGTCGTCTTGCCGACGCCGAAGCCGCCCGCGACGACGATCTTCGCCGGCAGGGGCTCCGACGAGCGCTCCGCCTGCACGGCGGGCGGGGCGGGCTCAGAGCGAGTGGAGGCCATGCAGCACCCTTTCGAGAACGCTGAGATCGACGCGACCGTCGGTCGTCGGCGCCTGGTGCACCGCGACCAGCCCGTCCGCGTGGAGGTCGCCGACGAGCACGCGCGCGACCCCGAGCGGGACGTGGAGATGGGCGGCCACCTCGGCGATCGAGATCGCCTCGGCGCACCGGTTCAGGATGGCGGCCTGCTCGCTCCCGGCCGCCGGGCTGGCGTTCCGGCCGGCGAGCGTCGCCACGACGAGCGTCTCGAGCGGCAGCTCCTGGCCGCGCGAACGCGTCCGCCCGCCCGTGAGGACGTACGGGCGGGCGAAGCGGACGTCCCGCCAGGTCGTGCCCGCCGGATCCGGCGCGTCGGTCATGCGGCGGAGGCCCTCCTGTCGACGCCGCGGAGCGCCGGGGTGAGGACGGCGCCGGCGCGGTCGACGAGCACGGCCATCTCGTACGCGACGAGGCCGACGTCCGCGTCGGGGCGCGAGACCACGGCGAGCGACGAGCCGTCGCTGATGCCGGTGACGAAGATGAAGGCGCCCTCGAGCTCGATCACGACCTGGGTCACGCGGCCCGCGCCGAACGGGCCGGAGACCCCGTTCGCGAGCCCGACGAGCCCCGAGGCGACCGCCGCCAGGCGATCGGACGCGTCCTGGGTGAGCCGGTCGGACGAGGCCATCGGGATCCCGTCCGCCGAGAGCACGAGGGCGTGCGTCACCCCGGGCGTCTCGACGACGAACTTCGAGACGAGCCAGGTCAGCTCCTGATTAGCCATCGGTTCCCTCCAGGTCGGACTCGTGCTCGTGGGCGGCGTGGCGGCCGCGCTCGAAGCCGCTCTTGAAGCCGGCGAGGAGCTGGCGCGACGCCTCGGGCGACCGGTTCGGCGGGGCGACGCCGACCGCGCTCTGGTGCGGGACGCCGAGGACCGGCGTACGGCCGCGGCGCGGCAGCGGGCGGGTCTCGCCGTCGTCGCCCGCGGGCGGTGCGGCGAACGGCGCCGGGTCGACCAGCGGCGCCGGCGGCGCGAGCGGCGCGCGCTGGGGCAGCCCGGCGGGCTCGCGACCGGTGCGGCGGGCGCCTCGACGAGCGAGGCGGCCGACGCGGGCGCGAGCGGCGCCGGGGCGGCCGGGCGGGCCGGGAGCGGGGCGCCTCGCGGCGCGGCAGGCCGTCGACGAGCGCGGGCGCGGGCGGCAGCTCGACGGCCGGCGCCTCGGGCGCGGCCTCCGCGACCGGCTCCGCCTCGACGACGGGCGCGGCTCGGGCTCGACGGCGACGGGCACGGGCTGCGGCGGTGCGAGCAGCGGCCGCGGCGGGAGCGGGGCGAGGGCGTCCACCGGCGGCGCGAGCTCCGCCGCGACGTCCTCGACGACCGGCTCGCCGCCGAGCTCGAACCCGCCGGCCTCCATGTCGGCGACGAGCAGCGCGGGCGGCAGCGTGGCCGTGGCGACGATGCCGCCGTCGATCGAGCGGTCGACCCGGACGACGACGCCGTAGCGGGCCGCGAGCCGCGCGACGACGTAGTGGCCGAGCGTGCGGGACATGCTGAGGCCGGCGTGCGGCGGGCTCGCGAGCAGGACGTTCGCCTCGCTCAGCTGCTCGTCGGTCATGCCCATGCCGCGGTCGGCGACGACGACGATGACGCCGTCACCCCTGCGCCGGGCGCTGACCTCGACGGGCGCGTCCGGCGGCGAAGAGCGCACCGCGTTCTCGAGCAGCTCGGCGAAGAGGTGGGTCAGGTCGAGCGAGGCCGTCCCCGAGACCGCGACGTCCTCGACGTCCGCCAGGTGGATGCGGCGGAAGTCCTCGACCTCGCCCATCGACGCCTGCAGCATCCGGGCGAGCGGCACCGGCTCCTTCCAGCGGCGCGTCGGCTCGGCGCCCGAGAGGACGAGCAGGTTCTCCGCGTTGCGCCGGATGCGCGTCGCGATGTGGTCGAGCTTGAACAGGTTGTCGAGGACGTCCGGGTCGCGCTCGCTCTCCTCGAGCTCGTCGAGCAGCGCGATCTGGCGCTCGACCAGGCTCTGGTTGCGGCGGGCGAGCTTGACGAAGATGTCGCTGATGCCCTTCTCGACCAGCTCGGCCTGGGCCCGGGCGACGTCGAGCGTCGCGCCCTGGACGGTGCGCAGCGCCAGGCCGACCTCGCCGATCTCGTCCTTGCCGAGCCCGTCGAGCTCGACCGGCGAGGTGGCGAGCGTCTCGGCGACGCGCCCGCTGCGGAGCCCGTCGACGAGCGCCGGCAGCTTGACGGTGGCGAGCTCGCGCGCGGCGGCCGAGAGGCGGCCGGGCGGCGGGTGATGCCGAAGGCGAGCGCGCCGGCGAGGAGGATGGCGACGGCGGCCGCGCCGGCGCCCGCGATCGTGAACGTCGTCGCCCGCGAGCTCGCCGACGAGTGCTTGTCGGCGGCGGTCGTGCGGAGCGTCGTCGCGAGGGCGTCCGCGACGGAGCTCGCGAGGCGCGCCTTCTCCTGCATCGCCTCGTGGAAGGCGGCGCGGTTCAGCTGCGGCACCGTGCCGGAGCGCGTGTTCAGCAGCGCGGTCACCGACGACTCGGCGGCGACCACGGCGGGGCCGGTCACGGTCGAGTCGAAGAGGGCGACGTCCGCCGGGTCGGCCGCGGCGGAGCGGAAGAGCGTGATCGCGGCCTCCTCCTCCCGGGACTGCTGCTCGACCGTGAGGATCCGGTCGAGGCCGACGAGCTGCCGTCGCCGGAGGCGGCGACGAGCGCGTGCGTCGCGGCGCGGTGCGACGCCGCCTCGAGCAGCGCGACGTAGGAGAACAGGCGCCGGGCCAGCTCGACGTCGTCCCGGATCGACCGGATCAGGACGTAGTCCAGCCCGACGAGGCTCGCGTTCAGCTCCTCGAAGATCGGGAAGCCGATCGTCGAGTTGCGGGCGTTCGCGTCGGTGGCCGCGGCGTCGTAGGCGTCGATCGCCTCGCGCACCCGCTCGACGGCGGTGCGTCTGCTCGCGGGCGTCCTCGTGCGCTGGCCGATCCGCTCGGCCTCGAAGAGCGAGTCGCGGACGGCGGCGAGCGAGGCGACAGTCGCGGCGCGCGTCGAGCAGCGCCTGCGGCACGGCGCCCTCGGCTCCGACGATCAGGCCCGTCAGGCCGTGCTCGTCCTGTGCGGTCGCCTGCGCGCCGCCCGAGAGGACGTAGAACGAGATGAGGTCCTCCGCGCGCTTGGCCTCGGCGGCCTCGTCGCGGCGGTCGCTCACACCCGACCACACGAAGAACCCGAGCAGCGCGAGCGGCACGAGCAGGATCAGGGTGAGCTTCCAGCGGATCTTCATCGTCCCTCTTTCGTCGGGAGGTCTCGCACCATCCCATCGGCGGAGGGGCACGCAGGAGCCCAGCCCGAACGGGGGCACCCTGGTGCGTCCGAGCGGGGGACTGCGCGTCGCTCGGACGGGGAGGGCGGCCGGGCGGCCGGGGCGCGCGCCCCCGGCGGCCCGGCGCGCGGGCTCAGGCGAGCTTCGTCAGCGCGACGCGGATGCGCCCGTCGCGGAACGTCAGCAGCTCGGAGCCGTCGGGCTGCTTCAGCCAGACGCGCAGGCGCGTCTCGATGAACTTGTGCCGGTTGACGACCTTGCCCTTGGCACGGTTCAGGGCGGCCTTGGAGACGACGATGTCGAAGCGCTCCTTCTTGCCGGCAGCCTTCAGCTTGATGCCCTTGGACCTGCCGAAGAGCAGCGAGTCGCCGGGGAGCGGCTCGACGCCGGCCTTCAGGCGCTTGCCGTTGCGCGCCCGGATCAGCGAGCGGGCGGTGCACGGCGTCGCGCACGTGTTCTTGACCCGGTACTGGACGCGGATCTTCAGCTTCCCGCCCTCCTCGATCACCTCGAGCGTCACCGGTACGTCGGCGGCCGCGGCCGGCGGGGCGACGACGTTCACCCAGATCGCGGCACCGCGGTTGACGTCGGTGAGCGCGACGTTCGTGGCCAGGACGAGGTCGTTGCCGAGCGCCAGCCCGCGCAGCGAGTAGCTCGTGAGGGTCTGCGGGGGTGCGCCCACGTCCTGCACGAGGCCGCCCGCCCCGCGCCCGTCGCCGAGCGTCGCGCGGAAGCCGCTGCCGCTCAGCGCCTGGTTCCCGTCCTGGTGCCAGGCGACCCACAGCCGTCCGTCGGCGCGATACGCCGCGGTCGCCTCCAGCCCGCCGCTCGTGTCGTCCTGCGTGGCGATCAGCGTGGGAGCCGCCTCGCCCGGGGACCAGCTGACGATCCGGTTCACCCGCTGGTTGAGCGCGAGCGCGTCGATCCGGTAGACGACCCGGCAGGTGTCGCGGCAGGCGAGGGCCGGCGCGGCGTTGTTCCCCACGCTCTCGCTCCGCGGCGCCCGGGCGGCGTTGCCGATGGGCTGGCCGGTGGCGGGGTCGATCTGCTGCAGGTAGAGCCCGACGTTGCTCGTCGCGTTCGAGTACCAGGCGACCCAGACCTGCCCGCCCGTCGTGACGCCGATGCGCGGCTCGTAGCCGCAGCACCCGCCCAGGGCGTTCTGGAGGTTCGGCGCGCCGGTCGCGATGCCGGGCGTCGTCGGCGTGCCCCGGCCGATGGTGATGCCGCCCGCCGTCGAGGAGGCGAAGAGCAGGGTGCCGTCCGACAGTGCGAGCGCGCCCGACGGATCGCCCCAGATCGTGGCGGAGTCGGAGATCCGCTGCGGGCTCGTAAAGGTCCCGTCCGGGTTCCTCGCCGAAACGTGGGCGTAGGTGTTGATGTCGCCGGGGAACAGCGCGCCGAAGACCACCTGCGTGCCTCCGCCCGGCGGCGCGACGAAGTTCCAGGCGCCCGTGAGCGTCGAGCCCGGCGTGACGTTCGTCGGCCCCTGGGGGTCGAGCGCGTCGGCCGACGAGGAGGCGACGAACGAGAGCACCTCCAGCCCGTCGATCCCCGTGCTCGGGTTCGCCGGGTCGCTGAAGCGCCAGCCGGCGACGATCCTCGATCCGTCGACGGCGAGCTCCGGCGAGTACGTGCCCGACAGGCCGTCGCGGGAGATCTTCGTCCACGTCGTGTCTGCCAGGGCGGCCGGCGCCGCGACGAGCGCGACGACGGCGGCGAGGGCGGCGACGATCCTGCGCATCCAGGTGATCCTCCGGCTCGGTGGAGCCGCGCCGACCGGCGCGGCTGCGACCCAGTATGGGCGGCGCGATCGGCCGGCGCCAGCCTCCGACGGGCGAGCCGGGCAGACTGACGGGACGTGCTCGCGCTCTCCGAGCATCTCGGGCAGGACGTGCTCGCGGCGGACGGGCGCCCGCTCGGACGGCTCGCCGACCTCGCCGTTCGCCTCGACGAGCTGCACCCGCCGGTCGTGCTCGCGCTCGTCCGTCGCCGGCGCGGCGAGCTCGCCGCCTACGCCTGGGAGGACGTCGCCTCGTTCGAGCGCAGCGCGGTCGGGCTGCGCGAGGGCGCCCGCGAGCTGGGCGGCGCGGGGCCCGAGGACGTCCTGCTGGCGCGCGACGTGCTCGACGTGCAGGTGCTCGCCATCGGCGGGAGGCGCCTCGATCGGGTCGGCGACGTCGAGCTCGCCCGGGACGGCGCGCTGCTCCGCCTGACCGGGGTCGAGGTCGGCCTCGTGCCGCTCCTGCGCCGGCTCGGCCTCCGGCGGCTCGCCTCCGGTCGGCCCGTGCGGCGGGTCGACTGGGCGGACGCGCGGATCGCCTCCGGTCACGCGCATGCGCTCGAGATCGGGACGTCGCACCCGGAGCGCCCCATCGGTGGCATGGAGGTCGCGCAGCTCGTGGCGCACCTGCCCGCGAGGCGCGCGGTCGAGCTGCTGCAGCGGACCGACCGGCGGCGCGCAGCCTCGGCGCTCGCCTCGCTGCGCCCGCGGCTCGGCGGGCGGCTGGTCGACGCGCTCGGCGCCGAGGCGGGGGCGATCGTCGCGGCGATGCCGCTGGACGATGCGACCGCGGCCCTGCGGCACGTCGACCGGGCCCGACTCGACGGGCTGCTCGCCTCCGTGCCCGGCGAGCGGGCGGCCGAGCTGCGCCGCCTGCTCGGCTACCCGGCCGGGCGCGCCGGCGGGCTGATGACGAGCGAGATCCTCGTCGCGCCCGCGACCGCTCCGCTCGCGGAGCTGCGAGGCTCGTCGCCGCGGCGCGGCCGCGGCTGGAGGCGCTGGCAACCGTGCTGCTGGTCGACGCGACGGGCGCGCTGGTCGGCGTGTTGCCGCCCTCGGCGCTCCTCGCCGGCGCGACCGCCCCGGTCGGCGTGCCGACCGTGCGCGCGGACGCGTCGGTCGAGCGGGTCGTGGACGTCTTCGCGTTGCACGACGTCCTCGTCGTCCCGGTCGTCGACGAGGCGGGCTGGCCGCTCGGGGCGATCGCGGTCGACGACGTGCTCGAGGAGCTCCTCGTCGAGCGGCTCCCGGCCGGCGCCGCCTCGCGCCCGCGCTGGCCCGGTGGCGGCGTGCGCCCGCGTAGGCTCGCGGGGCTGGTCGCGCTCGCGGGCGTCGTCGGCCCCGGCGTCCTCGCGGGGCTCTCCGACGACGACCCGCCGGGGATCACCACCTACTCGATCCTGGGCGCGGAGCGGCTACCGGCTGCTGTGGGTGCTCCTCGCCTCGACGGTCGCGCTCGTCCTCTTCCACGAGCTCGGCGCGCGCATGGGCGTCGCGACCGGCCAGGGGCTGATGGGGCTCGTGCGGGAGCGCTTCGGCGTCCGGGTGGCACTGGGGGCGCTCGCGGCGCTCGTCGCCGCGAACGTCGGCACGACCTGCGCCGAGCTCGCGGGCGTGGCCGCCGCAGCCGACCTGGCGGGCGTCCCGCGCTGGGTCGCCGTGCCGGTCGCCGCGCTCGCGGTCGCCGCCCTCGTCGTCCGGGGCGGCTTCCGACGGGTCGAGCGCGTCCTGCTCGTGCTCTCGGCCGTCTTCGCGACCTACGTCGTCGCGGGCCTGCTCGCCGGGCCGGACTGGGCGGCGGCCGGGCTCGGCCTCGTCGTCCCCTCGCTGCCGCTCGACCGCGACGGCATCCTCCTCGTCACGGCGACGATCGGGACGACGCTCGCGCCCTGGGGGCTCTCCTTCGTCCAGTCCTACGTCGTCGACAAGCGGCTGACGCCGCGCGACCTGCGCTACGAGCGCGTGGACGTCGTCGTCGGCGCCGCGATGACGGGCGTGATCGGCGCCTTCGTCGTCGTCGCCTGCGCGGCGACGCTGCACGCGGCCGGCCGGGGGATCGACGACGCGCGCGACGCGGCCTCGGCGCTCGAGCCGCTCGCCGGCGGCATCGCCTCCACCCTGTTCGGCGTCGGCCTGCTCGGGGCGGCGCTGCTCGCCACCGCGATCCTGCCGCTGTCGACGGCCTACTCGGTCTGCGAGGCGCTCGGTGCGGAGGGCGCGGTGGACGACCGACCCCGCGACGCTCCCGTCTTCTACGGCGCCTACGCGCTCGTGCTCGCGACCGGCGTGGCCGTCGTGCTCGTCCCCGGCGTGCCCGTCGTCGGGGTGCTCTACCTCACCCAGGCGCTCAACGCCGTCCTGCTGCTGCCGCTCCTCGTCCTCGTCCGGCGGGTCGCGCGGGATCGCTCGGTGATGGGCGAGCTGGCGCTCGGGCGCGCGGGTGCGGGGGCGTCGGCCGCGGCGATCGTCGTGCTCGGCGCCTGCGTCGCGGCGCTCCTCGCGCTGAGCGTCGCCGGCTGACGGTCAGCCCCGCGGCGGCACGCGCAGGGCGCGCCGACGCCGCTCGACGAGGGTCACGCTGCGGACCACGGTCGTCGGACGCCCCGTCCAGCGCTGCATGCGGACGACTGCCACGAGCCGTGCGGGGCCGTCGCCGCGGAGCAGCCGCTGCTGCCACGGGGAGACGCGCAGCCGCACGTGGACGACCCGTCCGTGCGCGACGTAGCGGGCGGCGCCGAGCGCGACCGGCGCGGCCCCGAGCGCGGCCGCTCGCCCTCCGGGACGCGCCTGCAGCGCGACGGCGCCCCGGCAGCCAGGGCGAGCCGGGCAGACGACGGTCAGCTCGACGCGGCCGTCCGGGCGCAGGAGGGCGACCGGCGCGGGGCCGGCGACGAGCCGCTGCTCGACGCAGTCCTCCAGGTCCGGGTCGCACGTCGTGCCCGTGCAGTCCTCGACGTCCGGGTCGCAGGCGTCGTCGCAGACGTCCACCTCGGGATCGCAGACGGGCGCCTCGACGAGGCCCGTGGTCGAGTCGTAGGCGGCCGCGACCGCGACCTCGTCGCGCTGCCGGTTCAGCGCGTAGACCGCCGTCGCCCGCTGGCCGCCGTCGACGATCAGCTGCGGCGCGTACGCCTCGGCGTCGAAGCTCGCGACGAGCGCGAACGGGTCCTGCCAGTCCCCGCCGGCCGTGCGGTAGGAGGCGACGATGTCGCCCCAGCGCGTCCAGACGAGCGTCGCCGATCCGTCCGCGTCGACCGCGAGGCGCGGCGCGGTCGGCTTGCCGTACGAGACCAGCTCGATCGGAGTCGACCACGTGGTCGACCCGGCTGGACGGCTCGCCACCTCGAGCGACTGCGCGCGCACCCAGGCCACGGTCGCGTCGCCCGAGGGCAGCACGACGACCGTCGGCTGGAGCGCGCGCCGGCCCGGCTGGGAGAGGTCACGCGGCTGGCTCCAGGCGCCGACTGACGGCCGCGCTGCCCACTGGACGACGGGCTGGCCGCCCTCGGCGCGCGTCCAGACCGCGACCACTCCTCCCTGGCCATCGACCGCCACGTCCGGCGAGCCGGCGCTCCGGCCGGGCGCGGAGAGCGGCTCGGGCGCGCCCCACGGCCCGCCCCTCGGCCGCACTGCGGCCGTCGCCAGCGTGAAGGGGCCGTCCGGCTGGCGCCACACCACGGCCACGTCGCCGCCGGCGCCGATCGCGAGGGACGGCTCGAGCGCGCCCGGCGCCGAGATCGTCTCCGCCGGCTGCCAGCCGCCGCCGGCCGGCCGGAGCGCCGCCTGGAGCGTCGTCGTGCCGCCGTCGAGCCGGAGCCAGAGGGCGACCACGTCGCCACCCGGGCTCGCGACGACGACCGGGTCGACCGCGCGGACGCCGGCCGGCGAGATCGTCTCGGGCGCGCTCCAGGCTCCGCCGGGCCCGCGCGTGGACGCCTCGATCGCGACCCCGCTCGCCCCGCCGCGCTGCCAGACGGCCGTCGCCGTGGCGGACGCGTCCAGCGCGACCCGCACCTGGTCGACGTCCGCCCCGCCGGCGGAGATCGTCTCCGCCTCCCTGAAGGCCCCGCCGGCCGGCCTGACCGCCGCCTGGGCGACCCAGGCGCCGTCCACCAGCGCGCGCCAGGCGACGACGGCGCGGCCGGCGCCGTCCCCCGCGATGCTTGGCGCGCGCGCGTGGGCGCCGCTCGCCGAGAGGGTGGTGAAGGTCGGGTCGGCGGCCGCCGCGGTCGGGACGAGCAGGAGGGCGGCGGCCGCGGCGAGGAGTGCGCGGAGGCGGAGCATGGCGCACCATAGCGCCGTCCCGCGCGGATCGCGACCCGCGGGGCGGGTCGCGATCCGTAGGCTTCGGCGGGTGCGCGACGAGCACGGCATCGAGGTCGAGGGCCTCGTCCGCGAGTTCCCGAAGGGGCCACGGGCGGTCGACGGCATCGACCTCCGCGTCGCCCCAGGCGAGATCTACGGCTTCCTCGGCCCGAACGGCGCCGGCAAGTCGACCACCGTGCTCGTCCTGACGACGCTGCTGCCGCCGACCGCCGGGACCGCGCGCGTCGCCGGCCACGACGTCGTCGCGGAGGGGCCGCAGGTGCGCGCGGCCATCGGGGCCGCGCTCCAGGAGGCGGCGCTCGACCCGCTGCTGACCGCGCGGGAGCACATGCGCCTGCAGACGTCGCTGCACGGCCTGCCGCGCGCGGAGCGCCGCGCGCGCGGCGACGAGCTGCTCGAGCGCGTCGGGCTGACCGAGGCGGCGGACCGGCGCGTGCGCGGCTACTCGGGCGGCATGCGGCGCCGCCTCGACCTCGCGCTCGCGCTGGTCCACCGGCCGCGGATCCTCTTCCTCGACGAGCCGACGACCGGCCTCGACCCGCAGAGTCGCAGCGCCCTCTGGCAGGAGGTCGCCCGGCTCGCGAAGGACGAGGGCGTGACCGTCTTCCTGACCACGCAGTACCTCGAGGAGGCCGACGTCCTCGCCGACCGGGTCGGGATCATCGACCGCGGCCGGATCGTCGCCGAGGGGACGCCCGCGGCGCTGAAGGCCGAGATCGGGCGGCCGTCGGTCGAGGTCGTCCCGGTCGACGAGGCGCAGCGCGACGCGACCGCCCGGGTGCTCGCCGCGTTCGGCGACCCGGCGGGCGAGTCCGTCCGGGGCGTCGCCGTGCGCCTCGCCGGCGGCGAGGCGCAGCTGGCCGACGTCGTGCGCGCGCTCGACGGCGCCGGCATCCGCGTCGCGACGCTCCAGCTGCACGCGCCGACGCTCGACGACGTCTTCCTGGAGAAGACCGGCCGCTCGCTGGAGGGCGAGGCGGGCGACGCGGCGCCGCCGCAGGCCGCGCGGGGCCGGGGCCGCCGGTGAGCCCGACGCTGCGGGCGCAGGTCGGCGTGCTCGCGCGCCGCTCGATCATCCGGACGCTCCGCCAGCCGGCGAGCATCGTCCCCTCGATCCTCTTCCCGCTGATCCTGCTCGCGGTCAACTCGGGCGGCCTGGCGCGCGCGACGGACATCCGCGGCTTCCCCAGCGAGTCGTTCCTCGACTTCGCGCTCGGCTTCGCGTTCATGCAGGGCGCCGTGTTCGCGACCACGAACAGCGGCACGGACCTCGCGCGCGACATCCAGACCGGCTTCCTGAACCGGCTCGCGCTGACGCCCGTCCGCGGCGCGGCGCTCCTCGCCGGGCAGCTCGCGGGCGTCGCGCTGCAGGCCCTCGTCCAGGCGGTCGTCTACCTGGTGGTCGGCCTCGCCTTCGGCGCGAGCGTGCAGGCCGGCGTCGCCGGGGCGCTCGTCCTGCTCGTCCTCTCGTTCCTCGTCTCGGTCGCGTTCGCGGCGATCGGCGCGTTCCTCGCGCTTCGCTCCGGCTCGGGCGAGGCGGTGCAGAGATGTTCCGCTGCTCTTCGCGGCGCTCTTCCTCTCCTCGATGAACATGCCGCGCAACCTGATCGAGGCCGACTGGTTCCGCTGGATCGCGACGGTCAACCCGGTCTCGTACCTGATCGAGGGCCTGCGCAGCCTGGTCATCCTCGGGTGGGACTGGCGGGCGCTCGTGCTCGGCTTCGGGTTCGCGGCGCTCGTGCTCGTCGTCGGGATCGGCGGCTCGGCGTGGCCCTCCGGCAGCGGCTGGTGCGGACGTGAGCTGGAGCTCCTTCCGCTCGGTCGCGCTCGCCGTCGCGTGGCGGAACGTCCACAACCAGTACTCGCACCCGATGTTCTTCGTGCCGTCGCTCGTCTTCCCGCTGCTCTTCTTCACGGCGTTCGCGGGCGGGCTCGGGCGGCTCGCGAGCCTGCCCGGCTTCGACTTCGAGCCGGGCTACGAGGCGTTCCAGTACGTGTTCGTCCTGCTCCAGACAGCGGCCTTCGGCGGCGTCTTCACCGGCTTCTCGATCGCGCGCGACTTCGAGACCGGCTTCGCGCGGCGGCTGATGCTCGCGGCGGCGAGCCGGCCGGGGATCGTCGGCGGCTACGTCATCGCGGGGCTGACGCGGTGGCTGACGACCGCGGCGGTCGTGACGGCCGTCGCGTTCGCGGCGGGCATGGACGTCACGGGCGGCGTCGACGTGTTCGGGCTGTACGCGCTCGCCCTGCTCCTGAACATGGCGATCACGCTGTTCGCGAGCGGCGTCGCGATGCGGCTGCGGACGATGCAGGCCGGCCCCGCGATGCAGACGCCGGTCTTCCTGCTGCTCTTCCTCGCGCCGGTCTACGTCCCGCTCGACCTGCTCGAGGGCTGGGTGCACGCGATCGCGACGGTCAACCCGGTCACGCGGCTGCTGGAGGCGGGGCGGGGCTTCGTCTCCGGGGAGCTGACCGAGGTCGCGATCGCCTTCGGCGTCGTCCTCGCCCTCGGGGCGATCTTCGCCGTGTGGGCCCGCGGCGGCCTGCGCAGCGCCGAGCGCGCCGGCTGAGCCGACGACCTGCCGTGAGGCGGCCGTCGCGCACCGGCCGCGGCGTCGCTGCCGCGTCCGACGACGCGTCGGCGGGAACGTCGCCGGCGTGCGTCAGGGCGACCCTACCGATGAGCGGCTGTCACTTGACTGTAAGGGCACCCTTATTTACGATTTGCACCGTGCAAACTACGGTGGAGGGACGCGTGCGGACGCGATGGTTGCGAGCGGCAGGGGCGGGCATGCTGGCAGGCGCGGCGATCGCCGTCGCGGCCGGCTGCGGGGGCTCGAACGACGAGGCGTCCCCGGTGCCCGCCCCGGCGGCAGCGGCTCCCGCGCCGGCGCCGGTGGCTTCGTCCGCGGCCCACCTCTCGGGGATCAAGACCTACCTGCTCGAGCACACCGGGCTCCTCACCGGCTTCACCGCCGCGTTCCAGGCGGACGCGCAGCGCTACTACGATCTCGCCGCGGGCGTCGGCTTCGACTACGCGCGCCTCGAGGCCGAGCACGGCGCGGAGGCCTCGGAGATCCTGGCCGCGCTCAAGGCCGCGTGGGTCGAGGGCAACCCCTACTACGAGCGGATGGAGGGCGTCGTCGCGGGCACCCCCTCGCTCGCCGAGTTCGACGTGATCCTCGACGCCGGCTCGAGCGCCGAGGAGGATCCCGGGAGCGCGGTGCCGTTCGACCTGACGACGCCGTCGGGCACGGTGCTGAAGCAGCCGGGGAACCTCTACTCGCTGACCGAGGGCATGCTCTGGGGGACGCTGCCGCAGTACGTCGCGCAGGCGGGCGTCGACCTCGACGGCGACGGCACTGCCGCGTTCGGCGAGGTCCTGCCCGACGCGGACGCCCTGCTCGCGGCCGCGCAGGCGTTCGACCGCTACGCGGGCGAGCTCGCCACCGCGGCCGAGGCGTGGCAGCCGACCGAGTCGGACGCCTTCACGGCGCTCGTCGTGATGGTGCCGACGATGAGCGAGTACTTCGGGCAGTGGGCCGACTCGCGCTTCGTCCGGGGCGACGCGTCGTCGAGCGAGGCGTTCAACGTCGTCTCTCGCCTCTCGGACATCCGCGACATCATCGGCAGCCTCGACGTGGTCTACGCGGGCGTCGAGCCGCTCGTCGCCGGGGTCGACGAGGCGCAGGCGGAGCAGACCGACGCCGCCCTCGACGACCTGGCCGCGTTCATCGGCGACCTGCAGGCCCAGGAGCAGGGCGGGCGGGCGTTCACTGCCGAGGAGGCGAGCACGCTCGGCGCCGAGGCCCAGGAGCGCGGGACGGCGATCGCGGGCCAGGTCGCGCAGGTCGCGGCCCGGCTCGGGATCGAGATCGCGCAGTAGGCGTGCGGCGCCTCGTCGTCCTCCTCGTCTCGCTCGCGGCGCTCGCCGCGACCGGCGCCGCGGCGGCCGCCACCGAGCCGTGGCGGGCAGCCGGCGAGGCGCAGGCCGCGCTCGGGGACGCCGGCAAGGCGCTGATCGTCGACGGCCCGGCCGCGGCGACGGCCGCGGTCGCGGAGGCGGAGGCGGCCGCCGCGCCGCTGCTCCCCGCGGTGCCCGCGGCAGCCGCGGCAGCGATCCGGGAGGCGCTCGTCCTCGGGCGTGCGTCGGCCGCGGCCGGCGACGCCGCCGGGCTCGCCGAGGCCCACGGCCGGCTGCGGACGGCGATCGACCACGCCGGCCTCGACGCGGCGGTCGCGGCTGCCGCCGCGGGGGACGTCGACGGGGCGCGCGCCTGGCTGCTGCTGCGGGAGTTCCGTCCGCCCACGCGCTTCTCGCGCGCGGGCGCGGACGCGACGCTCGCCCTCGACGCCCTCGCTGACGGGCGCATCGCCCCGCCGGTCGCGGCGGCCGCGGTCCGCACGGACCTCCTCGACACGTACCAGGCCCGCCTGCGGACGGCGCTCGACGACCTCGCCGCGGCGGTCGGACGCGGCTTCTGGGCGCGCGCGGCCGGGGACGCCGCGCTCGCGCGCGGCTACGCGGGGCTCCTCGCCACCGCCCATGCGGAGCAGCGTGGCGCGCAGGCGCAGGAGGCGCTCGCCGCCGCGTTCGACGACCTGCTCGCCGCGACGAGGGCGCAGGACGCCACCGCGGCCGCGGCCGCCGCGGGGAGGATCGACCAGGCGCTCGAGGGCTTCCGCGCGGCGCCGCTCTCGACCGGGGAGCAGGTGCGCCGCGCCGGCCAGCTGCTGCGCTTCACCGCCCTCGTCCCGGTCGAGTACGGGCGGGGCGTCGACGGCGGCCGCGTCGTGCACGACTTCGAGATCCAGGAGGCGATCACGTTCCGCGACGGCGCCGCCCAGGCGTTCGCCGACCTCGAGTCGGTCCTCCTCGCGCGGGACGCGGCGGGCACGCGGCGGATCGGCACGCTCCTCGACGTGCTCGGCGACGCCCTGGCGGCGGCCGCCGCAGGCTCGAGGGTCGTCGAGCCGGACGTCGTCGACGCGGCGGCGGCGGAGGTCGTCGACCTGGCCGGGGGGCTCTACCCGGAGGAGTGGAAGGACGCCGGCGAGGCCGCGGACTTCGACGTCATCCAGGGCGCGCTCGACCGGGTCGAGGCGGCCGCCGCTGCCGGGCAGCACTCCCAGGCGGAGCAGGCCCGCCTCGAGGCGTACGCCTTCTTCGAGTTCGGGCCGGAGCAGCGCCTGCGCGGCCTCGCCCCGGGCCTCTTCGTCCGCGTCGAGGGGCTCTTCTGGTACGGCGAGGGCGACACCCCGGGGCTCGCGCAGCTGCTGCGCCGGAAGGCCTCGGCCGCCGAGGTGGCCGTGACGCGGGCGGCGCTCGACGCGGCGCTCGGCGAGGCGGAATCGGCGGTCGGCTCGGGCGCGACCTCGACGGCGACGATCGTGACCAACACCGCCGTGATCGTCTTCCGCGAGGGGCTCGAGGCCGTCCTGATCGTCGCCGCGCTCGTGGCCGGCATGGCCGGGGCGCGGCAGCGCTTCCGCCGACCGCTCGTCGGGGGCGTGGCCGCCGCGCTCGCCGCCACCGTCGTGACCTGGGTGATCGCGCAGACGGTGCTCGGCTCGCTGTCGCGCTACGGCGAGAGGCTGGAGGCCGTCGTCTCGCTCGTCGCGATCGGCGTCCTCCTGCTGATCATGAACTGGTTCTACCACAAGGTGTACTGGACCGATCGCCTGGCGGGGTTCCAGGGGCGGAAGAAGGCGCTCGTCGGCGCCGGGCTCGTCGGCGCGGCAACCGCGCAGGCGCTCGGGCTGGTCGCGCTCGGCTTCACGAGCGTCTACCGCGAGGGGTTCGAGACCGTCCTCTTCCTGCAGGCGCTCTCGCTCGAGGCCGGACCCGGGCGCGTGCTGCTGGGCGTCGCGGTCGGCCTCGCGGGCGTCGGCTCGGTGGCCGTGCTCGTCTTCCTGCTCCACCGGCGGCTGCCGCACAAGAAGATGCTGATCACAACGGGCTTCCTGCTCCTCGCCGTGCTCGTGATCATGGTGGGGAAGACCGTCCAGGTGCTGCAGTCGGTCGGCTGGCTGCCGGTCGACCCGGTCGAGGGCCTGCGGCTCCCGTACTGGGCGGGCCAGTGGTTCGGGACGTTCCCGACCTGGGAGGGCCTGGGCGCCCAGGCGCTCGCGCTGGCGCTCGTCGTCGGCAGCTACCTCGCCGCCGAGGGCCTCCGCGCACGCCGTCGCCGGCGGATCCTCGCGGCGCCGATCGGCGCAACCGCCCGGGGCGACGCGTAGCCGGGCCGCTGCGGACGCCGCATCGGGAATGGCGGACGCACGCTCCGGGTGAGGCGGGCCGCGATCGGGCGTGGGTAGGGTCGTCGGCATGCAGAAACCGCTCCTCCTCTCCCTGGCCGCGCTCGCCGCGGCGATCGGGCTGGCCGCGTGCGGCGGCTCGAGCGACACCGCCGAGCCCGCCGCGCCCGCGCCCGCGCCGACCGAGCCGGCCGCCGCGCCGGCCGAGCCGGCCGCCGCTCCGACCGAGCCCGCCCCGGCTCCGGCCGAGCCCGCGCCCGCCGAGAGCGAGCCCGAGGTGACCGCCGCCTCGTTCGTCGCGGCCGCCGACCCGCTCTGCCGGGCCGCCGACGATGCCGTCGACGCGCTCGGCGAGCCGGCCTCGCTCGGGGACGTCGCCACGCTCGCACCGCAGGTGCGCGAGGTCTACGTGCAGCTGCTCGACGACCTGAGCGCGCTGCCCGCCCCGGCCGACGACGTCGAGCTCGACGCGATCCTCGAGTCGCTCGAGGCCCAGATCGACCGGCTCGACCGCGTCACGGACGCGGCCGCCGCGGGCGACGAGGCCGCCGTGTCCGCGATCGCGGACGAGGGCAACGCGGCGCTCGCGGAGGTCGACCGGCTCGCCCGCGCGTACGGCTTCGCGCACTGCGGCGTCGACGAGGACGGCGCGGCGACCGACACGGCCGCCGACGACGGCGGCGCGACCGAGACGGCGCCCGCCGCGGACACGACGGGCGGCGCGGCGTCGATCGACGACGCGGGCGACGTCGTCGTCGAGTACGTCGACCCTGAGGACTGAACCTGCAGCCGTACTTCCAGCTGATGCAGGAGTCCGGCATCTGGGACCTGATCGCGAGCAACACGAACGAGACCCTCGCGCTGCCGCGAGACCTGCTGTTCTCGGTGCAGGAGGTGGACGGCCCGGCGTTCTACCCGGAGGCGGACGGCATCGCGCTGCCGCCGTCCTTCGCGGCCTACGTCGACCAGCTGTTCACGCAGGCCGACCCGACGGCCTCGGTCGACCAGCTGCGCGAGCAGATCCTCTCGGTCTACGCGTTCGTCACCTTCCACGAGCTCGGCCACGCGCTCGTCGAGTACTACGACCTGCCGATCACCGGCCGGGAGGAGGACGCGGTCGACCAGCTCGCGACGTACATCGCGACCCAGGGCGACCCCGAGGCCGGCGGCGAGCTCGCCCTGGCCGCCGCGGCCACGTTCGGGCTCTCGGCCGCGATGCGCTCGGAGTTCGCGGCGGCGGACTTCTGGGACGAGCACTCGCTCGACGAGCAGCGCTTCTTCAACATCCTCTGCTGGGTCTACGGCTCGAACCCCGGGGCGTACGCCGACGACGTGGCCGACGCCGGTCTCGGCGAGGACCGGCTGGTGCGCTGCGAGGACGAGTACGCGCAGCTCGCGCAGAGCTGGGAGCAGCTGCTCGCGCCGTACGTGAAGCAGTAGCGGCCGCGCGCCTCCGGCCGCTCAGCCGTCGGTCGTCGCCGTGCCCTCGAGCGTCGCCGCGACGTCCGCGTACGGCGTCACGTCGGCCGGGTCGGGGACGGTCACCTCGACCGGCTCGCCGTAGTCGAGGAACGTCACCGTGACCTGCGTGCGCGGCTCGACGCCGTCGGTCAGCTCGCGCGTCAGCTGGACCTGCACCTGGCGGACGCGGCCCTGCTCGTCGAGCCAGACCTCGGCCGGCACCGTCCGGCTCGACGCGCGCTCGAGCATGGCCTCGACGCGGGCCTCGACGGCGGCGCGCTCGGCCTCCGGGGTGCGGGCGATCGCCCGGTCGAAGTCGATCGTGCCGCGGTAGCGCGTCGTCTGGACGCCCTCGACGGCCTCCTTGCCGACCGCCTGCACGTCGTTCCCGACGCCGCGCAGCCACGCCTTCGCGGCGCTCGCGCTGGCCGGCGCGAGCTGCTCGCGCACCTGCGCGAGCGCGTTGCCGCCGAGCGTGCCGAAGTCGCCCTGGTCGAGCGCGATCCACGCCTTCGAGCCGAGCTCCTGCGTGAGGAAGGACGGGAAGCCGAGGTAGCCGCGCTCGCCGTCGACGACGAGCCGCACGGTGGCCTTCTCGTCGCTCGTCGGGCTCTGGACGATCTGGGAGAGGTCGAGCTCGTAGGCGGCGAGCCCCTGCGCCGGGTCCTCGGTGCCCGAGAAGGACGCGCGCACGACGCCGCCGGGCGTCTCGATCGCGATCTCGCCCTGCGTGCGGACGCGCCCGGGCGCGCCGCGGCGCCGTCGACCGCTCGCTGCGCCGGCGACCGGGCTCGCCGCCGGCTGCCGCGCCGCTGCCGCCGCAGGCGCGGCGGCGAGGGCGAGCGCGGCGACGAGGGCGGCGGGGAGGAGGCGGCGCGGCGGCATCGAGGAAGCGTTGCACGCGCGGGGCCGTCGCCGCGGCCGCATCCCGCACCGCCGTTCGCGAAACCCGTCCAGGGTACGAACCATTCGCTAACACGGCTCGCCCAGGGTTCACGCCGTCATGCGGGGAAGCGGCAACTCGAGCAAGGAGGACGATCGTGAGGAGTCGGAGTTCCAGGTGGCGGCTGCGCGCGGCGCTGGCCGTGCTCGCGCTGGGCGCGCTCGCGCTCGCGGCGCCGGCACTCGGCGCCCTGTCGGCGTCGCCGCAGGCGACGTGGGTGACCGACGGGACTGTCGACGCGATCGCCGTCGCCCCCGACGGCACGCAGTACCTCGGCGGCAGCTTCTCGCTCGTCGGCCCCCGCACCGGCGGCTTCGCCGTGGCGGACACCGCGACGGGCGCCGTCAACGTCGGCCTGCCCGACGTCCGCGGCACCGTGGTCGCGATCGCCTCCGACGGCGCGGGCGGCTGGTTCCTCGGCGGCGCCTTCTCGAGCGTCGGCGGCGTCGCCCGCTCGAACCTCGCGCACGTCCGCGCCGACGGCGTCGTCGACCCGGCGTTCGCGCCGAACCCCGACGGCGCCGTGCGCGCGCTCGCGCTCGTCGGCGGGACGCTCTGATCGGCGGCGACTTCCAGGACGTCGCGGGCCTCACCCGCACCCGCCTCGCCGCGATCGACGTGGCGACCGGCACGCCGACCGGCTGGGCCCCCTCCGCCGACGACCGCGTCTGGGCCCTCGCCGTCAGCGGCACGACCGTGATCGTCGGCGGCGCGTTCGACACCGTCAGCGGCGCCGCCCGCAAGAACCTCGCCGCGGTCGACCTCGGCTCGGCCGCCGTGACCGCGTGGAACCCGGGCGCGAACAGCGACGTCCGGGCGCTGCTCGTCGTCGGCAACGTCGTCTACGTCGGCGGCGCGTTCACGCAGGCCGGCGGCCAGGCCCGCTCGCGCATCGCGGCGCTGGACGTCGCGAGCGGCGGCGCCGGCGGCTGGAACCCCGGCGCCAACGGCACCGTCGAGGCGCTCGCGGCGAACGGCTCGACCCTACCCGGCGGCTCGTTCACGAAGGTCGCGGGTCAGGACCGCAACCGGATCGCCGCCGTCGACGGCGCGACGGGCGCGCTGTCCGCGTGGAGCCCGTCGGCCAACGGCGCGGTCAGCGCGCTCGCCGTCGACGGCTCGACGGTCGTCGCAGGCGGGGCCTTCAGCCAGGTCGGCGGCCAGGGCCGGCTGCGCGTCGCCGTCCTCGACGCCGCGAGCGGCGCCGCGACGGCCTGGTCGGTCGCCACGATCGGCACGGCGGTGCGGGCGCTCGGCGTCCAGGGAACGGCGCTCGCGATCGGCGGCGCGATCGAGTCCGTCGGCGCGGTCGGCCGCGCCCGGCTCGCCGCCCTCGACGCGCGAACGGCGTCGCGACCGCGTGGAATCCGGGCGCGAACGACCAGGTGCTCGCGCTCGGGCTCGCCGGCAACGACGCTGTACGCGGGCGGCAAGTTCACGCTCGCGGGCGGGCAGGCGCGCAACCGCCTCGCCGCGATCGACACCACGTCGGGCGCGGCGACCGCCTGGGCGCCGTCCGTGGACGGCACCGTGCGGACGGTCGCCATCGTCGGCTCGACCGTCTACGCGGGCGGCGACTTCGCCACCGTCTCCGGCCAGGGGCGCGCGGATCGCCGCCTGTCGACGCCGCGAGCGGCGCTGCGACGGCGTGGAACCCGTCGGCCAACAGCAACGTCCACGCGCTCCTGCCGGTGGGCTCGCTCGTCTACGTGGGCGGCGCGTTCACGCAGGTCGGCGGCCAGGCGCGCACGCGCGTCGCCGCGCTCGACGCCGCGACCGGCGCCGCGACGACGGCCTGGGCGCCCGCCGCGAACGGCGAGTGCGCGCGCTCGCCTCGATCGGCACGTCGATCTACCTCGGCGGCGCCTTCACGCAGGTGGCCGGCCAGGCGCGAGCCCGGCTCGCGGCCGTCGACGCCGGCACGGGCGTGCCCGCCGCGTGGAACCCGGGCGCGAACAACGCCGTCAACGCGATCGCGGTCGGCGGCTCGACGCTCTACCTCGGCGGCGTGTTCACGAAGCTCGCCGGCCAGACGCGCCAGCGGGTCGGCGCGCTCGACGCCTCCAGCGGCGCGCTCGCGCCGTGGGCCCTGAAGCTCGATCAGCCTGCGCGCGCCGTCGCGTTGAGCGGCTCGACCGTCCTGGTCGGCGCGTTCGCGAAGGTCGGCAGCCAGCCGCAGCGCGGCTACGCGTCGTTCGCCGACGTGTCCGCGCCGGTCGTGACGGTCGCGCCCGGCGTGACGATCCAGGAGAACGGGCGCACGCTCGTCAGCTCCACCGGCACGTGGACGGGCTCGCCGGCGCCGACGTTCGCGTTCCAGTGGCTGCGCAACGGCGTGCCCGTGGCCGGCGCCACCTCGGCCCGCTTCCGCATCACCAGGGGCCGACACGGGCACGACGCTCGTGCCGCGTGACAGCGACGAACGGCGTCGGCCAGGCGACGATCGACGCCGCCCGTGGCCGGTCGCGGCGCGCACGGTGAAGCTCGCCGTGAAGGCGACCCGCATCGTCGTGAACGCCCGCGGCTCGGCGCGTCCGGCTCGCCTGCCCCGCGGCCGCCCGGCCGCTGCCGCGGCCAGGTCGGGATGAAGTCCTCGTCGGGCGTCGCCCTCGGCCGGCGCGCCTTCGACATCCTCCCGGGCCGCACGGCGACCGTGAAGGTGTCCCTGACCGCGAAGGGCTTCCGCCTCGTCCGCACGCGCGGCGTCGTCAGGGCGACGCTCCGCGTCCTCCGGCCCGGGCTCCCCGGTCCGCGCGGCGTCGACGAGGGTCACGCTGCTCGCGTCCTGACGGAGTCGTGGGGGGGGGTGGCGCCCCCCCCCCCCCCCCCACGACCCGCTCGTCTTGCGGGGGCCCGGGCTCGGCTCCGCGGGGTGAACGCCCTCGAGACCGGCTCCGCCCGGGCCAGGTGCCTGCGCAGGGGGCCTGCGAGCTCGGCTTCCGAGCGTCGTCCGCCGACGGCGCTGCCGTGGGGGCCGGCCCGGCCGGCCCCCACGGCTCGGTCGCACGCTAGAGGACGACGATCGCGCCCTTGCGGGTCTCCTCGAGGTCCTGGCCGATCCGGAAGGACACGTCGTGTGCGCCCTTCCCCAGGCCCTTCGGGAGTACGACGGCGACGGTGTTCTGGTCGAGGACGGTCGCCTTGACCCGCTTGCCGTCCACCTTGACGGTGACGCGCTCGTCGATGCCCTGGGCGCGGAGCTCGATCGTCTCGCCGGGCTTCACGACCGAGTCGAGGACGACGAAGCCGCGCGCAGGGCCGACGGGCGAGGTGCCCCTGGCGAAGGCCGTGACCTGCCACTCCTGGGTCACGCAGCGCCCGTCGGCGCTGCAGCCCTGGACGCGGAGCGTCTGCGGCGGGACGGTGCCGGCCTTGGCCGACGGCGTCCAGGTGAGCAGCCCGGTCTTGCGGTTGAGCTTCGTGCCCTTTGGCGAGGCGAGCAGCCTGATCGTCTTGACGTTCTGGAGGTCGAGGTCGAACGCCCAGGCCTCGCCGACCTGCGGCGTGCCGTTCGGCGTGCCCGCGAGGACGACCGGCTGGAGGGCGCCGGTGACGATCTCCTTCGAGACGTTGCCGAGGGCGCCGTCGGCGCCGACGGACTGGACGACGACCTTCCAGGAGGCCGCGCCGCGCAGGGAGAGCTCGACGCTCGGCTTGTCGGCCTTGTTGACGACCGCCCTCTGCTGCGGCGCGTCCTGCGGGTTGGCAGGAGTGGCGATCACGACGTAGCCGTCGGCCGAGTCCACGGCCTTCCAGGTGATCGTCGCCCCGTCCTTCGTCCGCTTCGCCTTGACGCCCGTGGGAGCGGCGGCGCGATTCGGGTCGGTGACGACGATGCCGATCGGCCAGTAGCGCATGCTGAGCGGGTTGTCGCCGACCCGGACGAGGCCGTAGGCCCAGTGCTTGCCGGGCTCCCAGTCGGTCGTCGGGATGTCGAAGCAGCCCGAGGTGGGCAGGTCGGTCGCGATGTCGCGGCCGGTCGCGGCGAAGCCGTTCGTGTCCTCGAACAGGGTCGACGACGGCGCCGGCCGGCGCGTTCTTCCAGATCCCAGCACACCCGGGTCCCGGCCGTGATCGGCGCCTGGGCCCGCGTGCCCCAGCCCGGGCGCGGGTCGAGGTAGCTCGGGTCGTCGAGCGTGGCGACGACGACCTCGGCGATGCCGTTGCCGTTGACGGTGTAGCCGCCGGCCTTCGGCCTCGCAATCGCGAGCTGGAGGACGGCGGGATCGCTCGAGGGCAGGGAGGTCGTCTTGGCCTTCTTGCCGTCGGGGCCCGTGATCGAGACCCCGGTCGGCTTGCCCGTTGCGCCCCTGACGATCGCGACGACGTCGCCCGTGCCGGCGGCGATGTCGAAGCCCGCCCCGCCCGCGCCGAAGGTCGAGCGGACGCCCGCGAGCGAGCGGCCGAGCGTCTGCGTCGGCGTGACCGTGATGAACGGCGTGATCGAGTCGATGATCGAGAAGCCGCCGCCGTAGACGAACGCGGCTCCGATGTTGCGCGGCTTCAGCACCGGCGGGTCGATGAAGATCGTCCCGGCCACGGCCCTGTTCGAGACGACGGCCGAGAAGCCGCCGAGCCTCTGGCCGCCGATCACGGGCACCTGGTTCGGGATCTGCATGACCACCGTGCCGAGGCCGGTGAACGCCGAGGCGGTCGCGCCGACGAACACCTGGCCGTCGATCACGGGGGCCGTCGTCGAGGGGAACGCGACGCGTGCGCCCGCCTCGAAGCGGAACGGGCTCGTGCCCACGAGGACGTTCGCCTGGCCGAGCGTGATCAGGCGATTGATTCCGGTCAGCGTCCCGGTCAGCGCGACCGTCGGCCCGGCGATCGTCACGTCGACGTCGCCGACGAGGGCGGAGAACGTGCCGGCGGGCGTCGTGACGACCGGGCCGGCGACGAAGCTCGTCCGGCCCTGGAACTTCGCGGGCGAGGTCGTCGTCGTCCCGAGGACGCCCTTCGTCGTGCTCGTGGCACGCGAGAGCGTCATCCCGAAGGACTGGAACGTGATCAGCGGCGGCGCGCCCACCGGGATGCCCGGCGGTGGCAGGCCGACGTCGAAGCCGATCCTCTGCACCTGGCCGTTCTGGATCAGCAGCTCGGCGTTCCCGGCGAGCAGCTTCGGCGGGAAGCTCAGGCCGGCGCGGCCGCCGTACCGATCGTTGGCCGGGTCGAGCAGGATGGCGGGCGCCTTCAGCTTGACCCCGGGGAGGATGGTGAAGCTGCCGGCGTACGCTGCCGAGACCGACACCGGCTTGAAGCCCCCGTCGAGCGAGTGCTCGGCGGTGATCCCGAACCGCATCGGGGCGCTGTTCGGGAACGGCACCTGGGCCGAGAAGTTGCCCGTGATGCGCCCGCCGCGCGTCTCGTCGAGCCCGAACGTCGTCGGCAGGGCGACGTTCACGCCGTTGTCCGTCGAGAAGATCGGGTCGACCGAGACGGCGAGCTTCAGCAGCTTGATCGCGCCCTGGAGGGCCGGCTCCGACGCCTTCAGCGCCGGGGCCACCTGGCAGGCGACGTCGATCGTCAGGATGTTGAGCCGGTCGCTCGTCGTGACGGGCTCGTTGTCGATCGACAGGCTCGGATCACCCGTGCTGCCGCCGGTCGAGCCGGGGCCCGGCTTGAACAGCTCGCAGACCTCGAAGTTGCCGACCTCGTAGGAGCCGACCAGGAACGGCGAGTAGGTGCCGGCTGCGTTCTTCACCGCGGCGACGAGCGGCGCCGATCGTCTTCTGGCGGAGCTTCGTCTTGGCGACGATCGAGGACAATATCTTCCCGCGGATCGACGACCTGGTTGGTCGGCAGGCGGGGCGTGTCGATCTGCTCCGTCTCGGCCGTTGCCGACGTCGATGCAGTCCGCCGGTGGGGCGAGCCCGGCGACGGTGAGCCCGGCCGGGCAGGCGCTCGCGCTCTCGGCTCGACCGAGCGCGAGCGCGACAGCGCGAGGGCGGCCAGGACGATGGCCGCAGATCGCCACCGTGCGTGCCTCGTGGTGGGTCGAGCCGACCTGGAGTCGCCCGACGGCTGCCTTCAGCATGCGCCTCTCCTTGTCGATGTGTCCGCGCTGCGCCGGCCGCCGGCGCTCGCCTCGCCGCGCGACGCTTCCTCCCTCTACGTGCCGCCTCGCGGATCAGATCGCCGGCTCACGGCACGGGCTCCTCCGCCCCTCGACCGCCCGGGTGCGCTCGGCCACGAACGGCGGCAGGGCGAGGGCCGCTCGCCGACGCGGCCTCGACGGTCGAACGCTCGTGCCCGCCCCGATGGCAGGACGCGAGCGTCGTTCCACCGCGGCGAACTGCAGAAGCGCTTCCAGGCAGCGAAGGCGGCCCGGCAGGCGTCCGGCTCGTGCCGGTGGACGAGTGGAACGTGGCGATGTGCCGACGTCCCGGCCCTCTTGCGTCGGCGGTATGAAGTCCTGTCCCGCCCCAAGGGAGGCGCGCTGCGCCGTGCCGCGGGCGGCACGGCATAGTTCCGTCGGTGCGGCAGCCGGCGCTCGTCGGAGCGTGACCGGGGCTTCGCGCTGCCTCTCGAGGCCGATCGAGACCGGCCGCCGGCCGTCGTGCTCGCGGGCCGGCGGGCATCGAGAGCGGCTGCCGGCGAGCTGGCCGCGAGGTGCCGTCAGCCGTGGCTCGTGCTCGAGGGCGAGGCGGCAGAGTTCAAGCTCGGCCCGTTCCGACCGCCGCTCGTGCGTCCGCGCGAGCGACTACCTCGCCTCGGCGCTCCTGACGCGTCGCTGCATCCATGTCTGGGCTGGACGCCTGGTACTCGCGCGGGCGTCTTCCCGGCGGACGGCGGCGCTCGTCTCCGACGCAGCGCTGCCGGCCGCCGACAGCTCCTTCGACGCCTACCGCGCGGTCCGCGCCTTGCTGGCCGAGCTGGCGCGCGAGCGCCCCGTCCTGCTCGCGCTCGACGACGTGCACTGGGCGGACGCGGCGACGGCCGAGCTCGCGGCGACCCTCGTCCGCAGCCCCGCCCCCGGGGTGGCGCTCGCGCTCGCCCACCGGCCGGGGCTCGGGCGGCCGCTCGAGGCGGCACTCGAGGCCGCCGAGCTCGAGGCTCGACGCTGCAGCTCGGCTCGGCCCGCTCTGCGCGCGGAGCTCGCCGAGCTCCTGGCGGGCAATCGGCACCTCGGCGAATCTGCACCGCGACTCAGGCGGCGGCCCCGTTCTCGCCAGGAGAGCGGCTCATTGGCGCGGCGACGACGGAGGACAGCGAGGCGTCAGCGGCGTCACGCAGCGTACCGCGGGCGGCCGCTGGCGCGCAGGCCGAGCTGGCGCCGTCCTCGACGGCCGCCACCCTGCTGGCAGGCGCCGGCCTCGTCGGCGATCGTTCGAGATGATCTCGCCGGTTGTCGCAGACGTTCCGGCCGACGCTCTGCTCCGCCTGCTCGACCCGAGGTGCGGGCGGGCCTGGTCAGCGGGCGGACGCGCCGCGCTGGTTCGCGTTCCGCCACCCGATCGTCCGTCGCGCCGCGATCGAGCTGGCCCCGGAGAGGCGTGGCGCTCGGTGCCCACGACGCGCCCGCGCTGACTCGACCGCCGGGCCGCCGAGGCCAACGGCGGTCGCCTTCGCCATGTCGGCGCTCGGCCCGGCGCACGGAGACGAGCAGGCGATCGCCGCGCTCGTCGGCGACCGATGCGGTCCTGCGTCGCGCCCGACTCGGCGGCCACGTGGCTCGGGGCCGCGCTCAGGATCCTGCCCACCACCGAGGAGCTGGCGCGGCGCCGCTTCGCGCTGTTGCGCGACCTCGGCGCCGCGCTCCACGCGTCAGGCGACCTCGTCGGCGCCCAGGCGGCGCTCGCGGAGGCGGTCGCGCTGCCGCGGGCGCGCGTCCCCGCGGTCGCGCGGCTCGACGCCGTCGTCGCCTGCGCGACGATCGACTGGCTGCTCGGCGAGGGGCCGACCGCGCGTAGCCGCCTGCGGCGGGAGCTCGACCTGCTCGCGGCGGACGAGGTCGAGGCCCGGGTTGCGCTCCTCGCCGCCCTCGCCGGCGGCGCGGCCTTCGAGGGCGGCACCGAGGGGGCGCCGTTCGGGCGCGAGGCCGTGGCGCTCGCGGCGGGGATGGGCCGCCCCGACCTCGCCTTCCGCGCGGCCGCCGCGTGCGCGCTCGCCGAGTACGGCGCCTCGGAGGTCGTCGCGGCCGCGGCCGCGTGCGACGAGGCCGAGCGCCTCTCCGCGGACGTGGACGACGCCCGCCCGGAGGGGCTCGTGCTGGCGCTGTTCCATCTCGGGCAGGCGCAGATGAGCCTCGGGCGCTACGCGGTGACCGCGCGGACGCTCGAGCGCGGGCTCGCGCTCGCGCGGGCGAGCGGCAACGGCACGGTGCGCGCGTTGATGGAGTTCCCGCACGTGATCGCGCTCGGCTACGTCGGACGGCTCGCCGAGGCGGAGGCGGCGGCCGAGGCGCTGTACGAGCGGTCGGCCGCGTACGGCGGGAGCGCGCTCCAGTCCTCGGTCGCGAGCACGCTCTCCTGGCGCCTGCTCGTTCGCGGCGACCGCGAGCGAGCGCTGACGCTCGCGCTCGAGGCGGTGGAGGCGGCGTCGAGGACGGCCCTGCGCGCGTCGCGGCCCTACGCGCTCCTGTTCCTCGCGGAGGCCCAGCTCGAGCGCGGCCAGGTCGACGAGGCGCGCGAGTCCGTCCTCTCGACCGGGGCGCCCGAGATCGACGGCGTGCCTCTCGCCGCGCGCGCCCGCTTCTACGAGCTGCTCGCCCGGATCGACGTCGCGCGGGGCGACGTCCAGGGGGCGCTCGACTGGGCCGATCTCGCCGAGGCGTCCGTCGCCGGCGAGGCGCTGCCGCAGCGCCGCCCCCAGGCGCTCTGCGCCCGCGCCGTCGCCCTCCTCGCCGCGGGCGACGCGGCGGGCGCGGCGGCGGCGGCCGGCGCGGCGCGTGAGCTCGCGCGCTCCTGCGACGCGGCGGTCGAGGCGGCGCAGGCGGGGGTGCTGCTCGGCACTGCGCAGGCCGGCACCGGCGACCGGTCGGCGGCGTGTGCGACGCTCGAGCAGGTGCGCGTCGAGGCGACCGCGCTCGGCGCGCGGCTGCTCGCCGACCGTGCCGCGCGCGAGCTCCGTCGGCTCGGCGTGCGAGCGCCGCGGCCCGCGGAGCCGACCCAGGGCGCGCTCCTCAGCGAGCGCGAGCGCGAGGTCGTCGCGCTCGTCGCCGCCGGGCGGACCAACCGCGAGATCGGCCGGGCGCTCTACCTGAGCGAGAAGACCGTCGAGAACCACCTCTCGCGCATCTTCCGCAAGGCCGGTGTCCGCTCCCGCGCGGCGCTCGCCGCGGCGGCCGTCTCGCTCGGGGCCCCACCGCCCGAAGCGTAGGCCCTACTCGATCAGCTGCGCCTCGTCGGCCGCGGCGACCGCGTTCGTCAGGCGCCCGACGCCGTCGACCTCGATCTCGACGGTGTCGCCGAGCCGGATCTCGCCGACCCCGGCCGGCGTGCCCGTCGCGATCACGTCGCCGGGCTCGAGGGTCATGATCCGCGAGATCGTCGCGACGAGGTGCGGCACGCGGAAGACCATCAGGCTCGTCTCGCCGTCCTGGCGCAGCTCCCCGTTCACCCACGTGCGCACGCGCGTCGCGTCGGGGTCGAGCTCCGTCTCGAGCCAGGGGCCGAGCGGGGCGGAGGCGTCGAACGCCTTGCCGCGCGTCCACGTCTTGTCCTCCTTCTGCCGGTCGCGGGCGGTGACGTCGTTCATCACCGTGTAGCCGCGGATCACGTCGCGGGCCTGGAAGGCCGAGACGTTGCGGCAGCGGCGCCCGATCACGACGGCGAGCTCGCCCTCGAAGTGGAGCAGCTTCGACCAGGCGGGGTAGCGGATCTCGGCGCCGCTCGGGATCACGGCGCTCGGCGGCTTGAGGAAGATCAGCGGCTCCTCCGGCACCTCGTTGCCGAGCTCGGCCGCGTGCTCGACGTAGTTGCGCCCGACGCAGACGAGCTTGGTCGGCTCGCAGGGCGGGAGCAGCTGGACGTCGCCGAGCGGCACCTTCAGGGTGCCGCCCTCGGCGACGAGGACGTCGTCGGGCCCGAGGACGCCCTCGAGCATCCGGCCCTCGTGGAGGAAGCGTGCGATGCGCATGGGCGGCATCATCGCAGGCGACCCCGCACGCGGCCTTGTGATCGGGCGCACGAGGGAGTACGCTCGGCCCGCCGTGGGTGAGCGCTTCTTCGACGAGCTGGCCCGGGCGATTGCCGAGCCCATGCCGCGTCGCAGGCTGCTGCGCCTGCTGGGCGGGCGATCGCGGTCGCCGCGGTGCCGGCGCCTCAGGCCGGGCCGAGCGGCGCCCGCCCAGGCGGCGATCGATCCACCGGGACCGCCGATCTACGGCCCGATCCCGTGCGGCGAGACATCCTTCGGGCCCCGCATCTGCCAGGCGACGAACTGCGTCACGTGCTGCCACGGCCCGGACGGCCTGTCCTCGTGCTGCCCGTGCTACGTCACGTGCACGCCCGCCGGCCTGTGCGGCGAGCAGTTCGCCTGCCCCCGGACGGACGCCCGTACTGCGGGCCCGACCGGACGTGCTGCTCGCCCAACGAGACGTGCTACCGCGGCGCGATCTGCGTTCCCGTCTGCAAGGCTGGCGAGACGCTGTGCGACGGCAGCTGCTGCCCGCGGGGGTTCGACTGCGTGCGGCAGGGCATCGGAGGCTCGGCGCCGCGCGAGGTCCTGCGTTCCGGCGTGCCCCGGCCGCCGCGTTCGGTGCGGGCTCGGCTGCTGCCCGCCCGGCCACAAGTGCCGGAACCCGCGGCTCGGCACCTGCGCCCAGTGCGATCCCGGCCGCCAGCCGTGCGGCAGGAGGTGCTGTCCGACCGGATCGACGTGCTGCGATCCCGGCACGGGCCTCTGCTGCCGGAGCCGGTCGGAGACCTGCGCAGGGTATGGCGGGAAGGCGAAGTGCTGCCCGAAGGGCACGCGCGCCTGCGAGGAGCGGCCCGGCAGCGGCCGGATCGTCTGCTGCCCGAAGGGCGAGACCTGCGCCCGCGTCGGCGACGCGTCCGGCACGATCCCCGTCGGCGGGGAGAGCCGCTTCGCCTGCTGCCCCGGGGCCCGGGTCGTCGACTTCGGCGGCGACGCGGTCTGCTGCCCGGACGGCTACACGTCGCTCGGCGGGCGCTTCGTCCTGCCGGCGGGCGGCGGCGGCGGCTTCTGCTGTCGCGACGACAAGCTGTGCGGCGACACCTGCTGCGGCACGAACGGCGACCCGGGGATCGATCAGACCTGCTGCAACGGCACCTGCGTCTCGCTCTCCTTCGACGCCGCGAACTGCGGCGGCTGCGGCCGCGCCTGCGCGGCCGGCGAGCGCTGCCAGGCCGGCACGTGCGTCCCCGCCTGACGGCGTAAGCTGACCGTCCCGTGGACGTCTTCCTGCTGATCCTGCGGCTCGCGCTCGGCGCGGTCTTCCTCGTCGCGGCGATCACGAAGCTGACCGACCGTGCCGGGACCCGGAAGACGATCGAGGAGTTCGGCGCGCCCGCCTGGTACGCGCGGCCCGCCTCGATCGGCCTGCCGATCGCCGAGCTCGCCGTGATGGGCTGCCTGCTCGTCCCGGGCGCGGTGCGCCATGGCGCCTTCGACGCGCTGCTCCTGCTCGGCGTCTTCTCGGGCGCGATCGGCCTCAACCTCGCGCGCGGGCGCCAGCCCGACTGCCACTGCTTCGGCCAGCTCCACTCCGAGCCGATCGGCTGGCGGACGCTCGCCCGCAACGGCCTCCTCGCCGTCGTCGCCGTGCTGATCCTCGCGCTCGGCTGGAGCGATCCGGGCCCCAGCGCGGTCGCCTGGATCGGCGACCTCGAGGGCGCGGAGCTGCTCGCGTTCGTGCTCGGGCTCGTCGCGCTCGTCGCCCTCGCGCTCGGCGCGGGGGTCGCGCTCCAGCTGCTGCGCCAGCACGGTCGGCTGATGCTGCGGATCGAGCGGCTCGAGCGCGCGGCCGCGAGCGGCGGCTGGGACTGGGACGACGAGGAGGACGAGGACGAGCTGCCCGCCGTCGGCATCCCGATCGGTCGGGCCGCGCCCGGCTTCGTCGTGCCGGCGATCGGCGGCGGCACCTCGGGCCTGACCGCGCTGCTCGAGGCGGGCCGGCCCGCGCTTCTGGTCTTCACCGACCCGGGCTGCGGGCCGTGCCAGGCGCTCATGCCCGACGTGGCCGCGTGGCAGGCCGAGCACGCGGACGAGCTGACGATCGCGCTCCTCTCCTCCGGCGAGCGGGACGACATCCGCGCGAAGGCCGAGGAGCACGGGCTCGAGCGCGTCCTCGTCGACCCGGAGCGCTCGGTCTCCGAGGCCTATCAGGCGAACGGCACGCCGGCCGCCGTGCTCGTCGCGCCCGACGGGACGATCGCGAGCCCCGTCGCCCAGGGCTCGACGGCGATCGGGACGCTCCTGCGCCGGGCGCTCACCTGGCGCCCGTCGGAGGAGCCGGGGATCCCGGTGGGCGAGGACGCGCCCGCGCTCACCATGCTCGACCTCGACGGCGCCGAGGTCGCCCTCGCGGAGCGCCTCGACGCCGAGCGCGACACGCTGCTCGTCTTCTGGAACCCGGGCTGCGGCTTCTGCCGCGCGATGCACGACGACCTCGTCGCGTACGAGGCCGCGCCGCCCGACGGCGCGCCGCGGCTGCTCGTCCTCTCGACCGGGGAGCCCGACGCCGTGCGCGCGGAGGGCTTCGCCGGCGTCCTGCGCGACCCGGACTTCGCGGCCGCCGGCGCGTTCGGCGCCGGCGGGACGCCGATGGGCCTGCTCATCGGCCCGGACGGGAAGGTCGCCTCGGCGCTCGCCGCGGGCGCGACCGCCGTGCTCGACCTGACGCGCCCCGTCGCCGTCTCGGCGACCCCGCGAGGCCCTAGGATCGCGGGCACGCGCCGCATGGGCGGCGCCCGACGAGGAGGCACGATGAGCGCACGCGAGGAGATCCGGCTGCCCGAGCTCGGCACGCCGATCAGCCACTACACGGACGCCGTGCGCGCCGGCGACCTGCTGTTCGTCTCCGGCATCGTTCCGGTCGATCCCGACGGCAACCTCGTCGGCGGCGACGACGTCGTGGCGCAGACCCGCAAGGTGTTCGAGATCATGGGCGTCGTCCTCGGCTCGGTCGGCGCGAGCTTCGGGGACGTCGTCAAGGTGACCGTCTACCTGACCGACGTCGACGACCGCACGCGGATCAACCCCGTCCGCCAGGAGGTCTTCGGCGACGCGCGGCCCGCGTCGACGCTGATCGAGATCAGCCGGCTCGCGATCCCGGGCGCGAAGATCGAGGTCGAGGCCGTGGCGCTGATCCCCTCCTAGGGCCCTCGCCCGCCCGGCTGAACCGCGGCCGGCGCCTGCCGATCACGGGGTCCACAGGACGCGGTCGGGGGCAGCAGCGGCGCCGGCTCGTGACACAGCGCGGGAGGAGATCGAGGTGCAGACCGAGAGCAGGCTGCTCGACCACGAGGTCACGAAGATGATCGACCTGGCGGTCGAGTCACAGGACGTCCGCCACTTCGAGTCCCGGATCCGGGTCGCCCTCAAGAACGGCAAGCCCGCGGCCGCGAAGACGGCGGCCGAGCTGTGCAAGAAGTACAAGCGGGTCGCCCCGGGCGGCTACGAGGCCGAGGCCGTCAAGGACGGCCTGCTCGTCGTCACGCCAGACGGGCGGATCGAGGTGATCACCTGGGGGAAGGTCGTCGACCGGGTGCTCGCCTTCGCGGACGAGGACATGATCTAGCCGCAGCGGCGCTCGACCGCCGGCGCGGGACCCGCGCCCGGTCGCGTACCCTCAAACGCACGGCCCCAGGGGAGGGCCGGCCCGGCTGACCGGGCACCGGCGACGAGGGGAGCCGCGATGCAGGTCGACGTCCGTCACAGCCCGTCCTTCGCGATCGCGCGCTGCGTCCTCGCGGGCGGGGAGAGCATGCGCGCCGAGGCCGGTGCGATGGCGCTCCACTCGGCCGGGATCGCGATCGAGGCCAGGATGCAGGGCGGGCTGATGAAGTCGCTCGCGCGGGGCGTCCTCGGCGGGGAGTCGTTCTTCGTGACGACGTACACGGCCGACCGCCAGGGCGGCTGGGTCGACGTGGCCCCGAACCTGCCCGGCGACGTCGTGGCCGTCGAGCTGGCCGAGGGCCAGGGGCTGTCGATCACGCGCGGCAGCTACCTCGCGTCGTCGGGCTCCGTCCAGATCGACACCAAGTGGGCCGGCTTCCGGAACATGCTCGGCGGCGAGGGCGGCTTCGTCATCCGCGCCACGGGCCCGGGCACGGTGCTCGCCTCCTGCTACGGCGCGCTCGACGCGATCGAGCTCGCCGACGGGGAGACCGTCGTCGTGGACGCGGGCCACCTCGTCACGTACGACGATGGGATGCGGATGGAGCTGAAGCGCGTCGGCGGCTCGACGATGACCGCGCTGAAGAGCTCCGAGGGCCTCGTCTTCGAGATCACCGGGCCCGGCCGCGTCACCACGCAGACCCGCAACCCGCGGGCGCTGATCGACTGGATCGCCGCCTCGATCCCGGGGACGCGCCAGTAGGCCGACGCGCCCGAGGCGGCCGGGCAGGATGCCGGGCCGCGGCCGCGAAGGACACGACCACGCCATGGCCGGACGCCCGCCCGACGAGCCGTACGACCCGTACGACGACCGCGACGACGCGCGCGACTCCCTCGAGTGGGAGGACGACCGCACGCGGCCGATCGGGCGCGACCCGGAGCACACGATGCCCGGCGGGCGGCCCCCGGTCTACTCGCGCCTGCCGGCGGGCCGCGGCTTCCCGATGCCCCCCGAGCCGGGCGAGTACCGCCCGCGCCGCAGGCGCGGCGTGGGCGCGGCCGCTGCGGTGGGCGTCCTGCTCGCGGCGGTGATCGCGGTCGGCGCGATCTACCTGCTCGTCTTCCGCGACGGCGGCGACGACGAGGCGAGCGGCGGCGGCGGCGACTCGGTCGGGGAGACCTTCATCCCGACGGATGCGGTCGGCCCGGACATCGTCGTCAGCCGGAACTCGATCGACTTCGGCGACGGCGACGTCGGCAAGCGGTCGAAGCCGGAGACGGTGACGATCTCGAACGGCTTCGACGAGGAGGTGACGCCGCTCGAGGTCGCCGTCACCGGCGACGCGGCGGCCGAGTTCCCGATCGATCAGAAGGCCTCGACCTGCGGCGCCGGCACGCCGATCCCCGTCGGCGCCACCTGCGACGTCGTCCTGCGGTTCGCGCCGAAGAAGCGCGGCGAGCGCACGGGCACCCTCGTCGTGCGCTTCACGGGCGAGCAGCCGCGGATCGAGGTCGGCCTGCGCGGCGCCGGCACGGGCAAGGGCACCCTGACGCCGGAAGCGGCCACGCTCGACTTCGGCAACCAGGAGCCCGACACGAGCTCGCCTCCGCGCGGGATCCGCTTCCAGGACACGGGCAACCTGCCCGTCAAGGTCGCTGCCGTCCGTCTGGCGGGCAAGAACGCCAAGGACTTCCGCATCGTCGTGGACGACTCGACCTGCCGCGCCGACGGCGTCGTCAAGCCGAAGAAGGCGTGCCTCGTCACCGTCCGCTTCCGCCCGACGACGCTCGGCGAGCGCCGTGCGCGGCTGGTCATCGACCACGACGGCGAGGACGGCCCCACGAGCGTCCAGCTGCTCGGTACCGGCAAGGGCGTCGGCGCCGCGGAGCTCTCCGCGACGTCGATCGCCTTCGGCGAGATCGAGGTCGGCCAGGACGCGCAGGCGCAGGAGATCACGCTCCAGAGCGTCGGCACGGCCCCGCTCGTGATCTCCGAGATCACCGTCGAGGGCAACCGCAAGGACTTCACCGTCACGAACGACTGCCCGGGCCCGAAGAAGCGGCTCGACCAGGAGGCCAGCTGCGTCGTCACCGTCGTCTTCTCGCCGACGAAGGCGGGCGATCGCGCGGCGACGATCCTGATCCAGCACGACGGCGAGGGCTCGCCCGCGCGGATCGAGGTCTCGGGCGTCGGCGCGGCGAAGCCCGAGCCCGCACCGCCGCCGCCGGCACCGACGCCGCCGGCCCCCGAGCCGGCGCCGCCCGCGCCGGAGCCGGCGCCGCCGGCCACCGAGACCGGCTAGGTCGCTGCGGCCGCCTCGTCGGCCAGGTGGACGATCGTCAGCGCGGGTGCGAAGCCGCAGCGCGCGTACAGCCCGGCGGCCCCGTCGTCCCCGGGCGTCAGGAAGGCCAGCCCGGCGCCGCTCCGGAACGCCGACCGGGCGCACGCGGCGACGAGCGCGAGCTCGATCCCGAGCCCGTGCGCGGCCGGGACGACGCCGATCCCCGCGACCTCGCTGACCCCGTCGACCGGCCGCGTGGCGACGCCCGCGCCGACTGGCTGGCCGTCGAGCACTGCGAGCAGGACCGCGTCCTCGGCGTAGCGCGCGCGGGCCGCCTCCGCGTCGGCGGGCGCGAGCGGCTCGTCGACGCCGAACGCGACGGCCTGGACGGCCATCGCCGCGAGCCAGCTCTCGGCCCTCGACGCCTGCGCGAGCCTGATCACCGCGAGCCCGGGGACGGGCGGCGCGTCGACGAGGGCGTCCGCGGCGCAGATCAGGCCCGGCAGCCGCAGCTCCTCGTCGAGGCCGTGGGCGGCGAGCGCCGGGGCGAGCGCCGGCAGCGCCTCCTCGACCAGCTCGATCCGCAGCGCTCGCCCGCGCTCCGCGAACGCGGCGCGCAGCCGCGGGAGCGCCTCCTCCAGCCCGTCCGGTGAGGGGCCGTCCGGGATCGCGTAGTTCAGGTGCGGCAGGTCGAGGGCGTGGAGGTACGCCGTGAACGGGGGGACGGGGACGGGCTCGAGCAGGCGCGCCGCGGTCGCGCGCGCGTACGCCTGCACCCGCTCGGCGGCGCTCACTCGCCCGTGAACTCGGGGGCGCGCTTGTTGACGAACGCGTCGACGCCCTCGGCGAAGTCGTGCGTCGAGCGGAGCATCCCGTAGGCGAAGCCCTCGATGTCGAGGCCCACGTGGAGCGGCGCGTCGGGCGCGAGGTTGAGGACGCGCTTGCAGACCCGCAGCGCGAGCGGCGAGAGCTGCAGCAGGTCGTCGACGACCCGGTCGACGGCGGCGTCGAGCTCGGCCCGCGGGACGACCTCCGAGGCGAGGCCCCAGGCGTGCGCATCGGCGGCGGCGATCCGCTTGCGGCGCATGATCAGGTCCTTCGCCCGGGAGAGGCCGAGCAGCGAGACCATCCGCTGCGTGCCGCCGGAGCCGGGGATCATCCCGAGGCCCACCTCGGGCAGGCCGAGCTGCGCGTCGTCCGAGCAGACGCGGAAGTCGCACGCGAGCGCGAGCTCGAAGCCGACGCCGAGGCAGAAGCCGTGGATGCGGGCGATCACCGGCTTCGGGCAGCGCTCCGGCGCGGCGACGTTCCACGCGAGGCGCGAGAGCGTCTCCGGGTCGCGCGTCATGAAGCCGGCGATGTCGCCGCCGGCGGTGAAGGCCTTCTCGCCGGCGCCCTCGAGCACGATCACGCGCACGGCCGGGTCGGCGCCCAGCTCGCCGAAGACGCGGGCGAGCTCGTCGCGCGCGTTCATCGAGACGCGGTTCATCTTCTCGGGCACGTCGAGCGTGATGCGGGCGACGCCGCGCTCGTCGGCGGGCGCGACGCGGAAGCCGTCGTGGGTCATGGTCGTCTCCTCGTGATGTCGCTCAGGCGTCGCGCAGGACGCGCCGCAGGATCTTGCCGGAGGCGCTCTTCGGCAGCGCCTCGACCAGCCGGTACTCGCGCGGCCGCTTGAAGCGCGCGAGCGCGCCGCCGTCGAGCAGGAACGCGTCGAGCTCGTCGGGCGTCGTGCCCGCGTCGGCGACGACGCAGGCGACGACGCGCTGGCCCCAGCGGTCGTCGGGCGCGCCGATCACGGCGACCTCGCGCACCTTCGGGTGGCGGGCGAGCGCGTCCTCGACCTCGAGCGGGTGGATGTTCTCGCCGCCGGAGATGATCATGTCGTCGACGCGGCCGACGATCCAGAGGTCGCCGTCCTCGTCGAGCCGGCCGAGGTCGCCGGTGAGATACCAGCCGTCGCGGATCGCCTTCGCGTCGGCATCGGGGCGGTTCCAGTAGCCGGCGAAGGCCTCGTCGGAGGTGAGCTGGCAGGCGATCTCGCCCTCGGCGCCCGGCGGGGCGAGGTCGTCGGGGCCCGCGCCCGGCTCCGGGCGGACGAGGCGCAGGCGCGCGTTGAGCGCGGGGCGACCTGCGCAGCCGGGCTTCGCGCGCTGGTTCGCGTCGAGCGAGAAGGTGTAGATCTCGGTCGAGCCGTAGTGGTTGACGAACACCTCGGGGTCGAACGCCTCGAGGCAGCGCTCGACGAGCGCCCCGGTCATCGCCGCGCCGGCGTAGCCGAGCGCCCGCACGGACGAGAGGTCGCGGGTCGGCCGTCCCGGGTGCGTCACGAGGTCGTGGAAGAGCGTCGGCGCGAGGTAGAGCGACGTGACCCGCTCGCGCTCGATCAGCTCGAGCGCGCGCTCGGCGCTCCAGTCGGGCTGGCAGACGTAGCAGCCCGAGATCAGCGACATCGCCAGCATCGAGTGGTCGCCCATCGTGTGGTAGAGCGGCATCACGCCGAGCGTCCGGTCGCCGTGCAGGTAGCCGTGCTGGAGCGCCTGCGACAGCCCGCCCGCGCGCTCGGCCCGGTGCGAGCGCGGCACGCCCTTGGGCCGGCCGGTCGTGCCCGAGGTGTAGAGCATGATCGAGATCGCGCCGTCGTCGAGGTCGAGCGCGCCCGGGTGCGGGTCGGCCGCGCGCAGCTCGTCGAGCGCGAGCGCGCAGCCCGAGGCGCCCCCGACCGAGACGAGCCGGACGTCGGCGAGCGCCGCGGCGTGCTCCTCGCTCGCGGGCTCGACGAGGACGATGCGCGCGCCGGCGTCCGCGACGCAGTAGGCGACGTCGGCCGGCGAGACGCGCCAGGAGAGCGGCACGAACCAGGCGCCGAGCCACTGGCAGGCCCAGAACAGCTCGACGGTCTCGTGGCGGTTCTTCAGCACCGCGGCGACGCGGTCGCCCCGGCCGACGCCGAGCCCGGCCAGGCCGCCGGCGAGCCGGGCGGCGCGTCCCTGCAGCGCCGCGTAGTCGAGCCGCGTGTGACCGTCGACGAGCGCCTCCGCCGCGGGCGTCCGCTCGGCGGTCGCGAGCAGCGAGAGCCCGAGGTTCACGCCGCGCCCCCGCGCAGGCGGCCCGCCGCGTCGTGGATCGCCTCGACGATCGGCGCGTAGCCGGTGCAGCGGCAGAGGTGGCCGGAGAGCATGTCCGCGATCTCCTCCCGGGTCGGGTCGGGCTCGCGACCGAGGTAGTCGACCGCGGCCATCAGGATCCCCGGCGTGCAGAAGCCGCACTGGAGCGCGTGGTGCTCGTGGAACGCCTGCTGCAGCGGGTGGAGCGCCTCGCCCGTCGCCAGGCTCTCGACCGTCCGCACCTCGAGCCCGTCCGCCTGGACGGCGAGCAGGAGGCAGGAGCGCACGGCGGCCCCGTCGAGCAGCACGGTGCACGAGCCGCAGACGCCGTGCTCGCAGCCGACGTGCGTCCCCGTCAGGCCGAGCCGGTGGCGGAGGAAGTCCGAGAGCGTGAGCCGCGGCTCGACCGCCTCCCGCACGGCGCGGCCGTTCACGGTCAGGGCGATCTCGATCACGCGGCCGCCTCCCGCCAGGCGGCGAGCACGGCCCGCTCGACGAGCAGGCCGACGAGGTGGCGCCGGTAGCGCCCCGACGCGTGCAGGTCGTCCGGGGGGTCGACGGCCGCGGCGGCGGCGGCGCCGGCCTCGCGGGAGGCCTCGTCGTCGACGGCGCGGCCGGCGAGCGCAGCCTCGGCCGCGGCGAGCCGCGCGGGCCGGTCGACCGCGGCGCCGACGGCGACGCGCGCTCCTGCGACCCGGCCGCCGTCGGCGCGCAGCGCGACCGCGACCATGCCGAGCGCGTAGTCGCCGGCGCGCTGGGCCAGCTCCTCGAAGGCGAAGCCCCAGCCGGGGCCGGCGACGGGCCAGACGGTCTCGACGAGCAGCTCGTCCGGCTCGAGCGAGGTCGTGAAGTGCGTGACGAAGAGCTCCCCGGCGGTCAGCTCGCGGCGGCCGCGCGTGGACGCGACGATCGCCCGTCCGTCGAGCGCCGCGAGCGCGAGCGGCAGCTCCCCGCGCGCGTCCGCGTGCGCGATCGAGCCGCCGACGGTGCCGCGGTTGCGCGTGACGAAGTGGCCGATCCACGGGATCGCGCGCGTCGCGAGCGGGACGGCGCGGCGCGCGAGCGCGCTCGCGGCGAGGTCGTTCTGGCGCACGACGGCGCCGACGCGCAGCGTGCCATCCGCCTCGGCGATCGCGTCGAGCCCGGCGACGCGGTTGACGTCGACGAGGACGGCCGGCCGCGCGAAGCGCATCGCGAGCAGCGGCATCAGGCTCTGGCCGCCGGCGAGCACCTTGGCCTCGTCCCCGTGCTCGGCGAGCGTCGCCACCGCCTCCTCGACGGTTTCGGGACGGGCGTAGTCGAGCGGTGGCGGCTTCACGTCCGCCCCTCCAGCAGCTCCCAGACGCGCGGCGGCGTCAGCGGCAGCTCGACGTGCTCGACGCCGAGCGCGTCGGCGACCGCGTTCGCGAGCGCGGCCGGCACCGACATCGTGTTGCCCTCGCCGAGCCCCTTCGCGCCGAGCGCGGTGAACGGCGACGGCGTCTCGAGGTGCCTCGACGCGAGCGGCGGCGCCTCGGGCGCGGTGACGCAGAGGTAGTCCATGAGCGAGCCGGTCAGCAGGTTCCCGTCCTCGTCCCAGGCGAGCCGCTCGAGCAGCGCGGGCGCGAGCCCGTGGACGAAGCCGCCGTGCACCTGGCCCTCGACGAGCAGCGGGTTGAGCAGTCGGCCCGCGTCGTGCACGGTCGCGTACTCCCGCACGTGGACGCGGCCGGTCTCGCGCTCGACCTCGACGACGCAGACGTCGACGATGACGCCGTGCGCGGCCGACGAGGCGACCCGGTCCTGCGCATCCGGCGGGTCGAGGTTCGGCGCGGCGACGTACGCCGTCGCGTAGAGCCCCGGCTCCATCCCCTCGGGCAGCGACTCCGGGTTCCAGTGCGCGAGGCCGGCGAGCCGCCGCAGCGAGACGCTGCGGTCGGCCTGGCCGACCACGGACGCCTTGCCGCGGCACAGCTCGACGTCGTCGGCCGCGCACTCGAGCAGGTGCGCAGCGATCGTCCGCAGCTTCGCGCCCAGCACCCCGGCGGCCCGGTCGACGGCCGCGGCGCCCATGCCGGCGAAGCGCGAGGAGTACGCGCCGGACGCTACGGTCCACGGGCTCGTCGCCGTGTCGAGCTCGCCGTGCACCTCGACCTCGGACGGCGTGACGCCGAGCCGGTCGGCGACGACCTGGGCTGCGACGGTCCGGTGGCCCTGGCCCTGCGGCGTCGTCGAGAGTCGCACGGTGATCCCGCCGAGCGGTGACATCGCGACCACGGCGCCCTCGGCGTTCCCGGACTTCGGCAGGCCGGCGGCGCGCTCCTCGGCCGTCTCGGTCAGCGTGATGTAGCCCATGTTCGAGATCGACGGCTCGACGACGCACGCGAGCCCGATCCCGACGAGCCGCCCCTCCGCCCGGGCGAGCGCCTGCTCGGCGCGGCGCTCGTCGTAGCGCGCGAGCGCGAGCGCCTCGTCGAGGCAGCGCGGGTAGTCGCCCGAGTCGTAGAGGCCGCCCGACGGCGTCCGGTAGGGCATCGCCTCCGGCCCGACCAGGTTCCGGCGCGCGAGCTCGGCCGGGTCGAGCCCGAGCCGGCGCGCCGCGATCGCCATCGTCCGCTCGAGCCCGTAGTAGAGCTGCGGGCCGCCGAAGCCGCGGTTGAGCCCGCTCGGCAGCGTGTTCGTCAGCGCGATCCGGTTCCGCGCCGCCACGTGCTGCACGCGGTACGCCCCGGAGAGCGACCCGTGCATCCGGTACGTCGTCGCCGGCTCCGGCGCGCGGACGTACGCCCCGACGTCCTCGATCGTGTCGTAGCGGAGCGCGAGCAGCTCGCCGTCGGCCGAGAACGCCGCCTCGACGCCCACGTCGCGGCCGGTGGCGCCGCCCGCCGCGGCCAGGTGCTCGAGCCGGTCCTCGATCCAGCGGACGGGGACCCCGAGCCGCCGCGACGCGATCCCGAGCAGGACGACGTAGGCGTAGACGCCGGCCTTGAGGCCGAAGCTGCCGCCCGAGTCCGGCGGCGTGAGCAGGCGGAGCTTCGAGCCGGGCAGGCCGAGCGCGCCGGCGGCGACGCCGTGCAGCGTGAAGGGGCCCTGGAAGTTCGCCCACGCCGTCAGGCCGCCGGTCGCCTCGTCCCACCGCGCCACCACGGCGAAGCACTCGATCGGCGTGGCCGTCCAGCGCGGGAAGCGGAAGCGCTCGCGGACGACCAGGTGCGCGCCGGCGAGCGCGGCGTCGGGGTCGCCGAAGGCGAAGCTCCGGTCGGAGGCGACGAGCGCCGGGTCGCTCACGGCCGCGCCGATCTCGACCACCGGGTCGAGCGGCTCGTACTCGACGTCGATCAGCTCGAGCGCGTCCTCGGCGACGTAGCGGTCGCGCGCGACCACGACCGCGACGGGCTCGCCCACGTAGCGCACCGTCTCGACGGCGGCGGCGTGCATCGGGATCGAGGACGGCACGGCCGCCGGGAAGGGGCGGGACAGCGCCGCGACGTCCTCCCCGGTGACGACGCCGACGACCCCCGGCACGGCGAGCGCGGCCGAGGCGTCGATCGACGCGATCCGGGCGTGCGCGAAGGGCGAGCGGAGGATCGCCGCGTGGCACGCGTGCGGGGCCGGGTCGAGGTCGTCGAGGTAGCGTCCGGCGCCGCGCAGCAGCGCCTCGTCCTCGACGCGCGGGAGTGGGCGCCCGACCCACGGGCCGGCTGCGTCCGTGGTGCTCACGGGAGCACCCTAGCGACCGCTCGGACGAGCGGCGGGACGACCGGTGCGCGTCCCGTCGCGTCGCCCGGGCGGCGGGCGGGCATAATCGCCCTGTGGCTGCCACCCGGAGCCAGCTCGCGGCGCTGCTCGAGGCGGTCGCTCGCGGCGACCTCGACCCGGACGAGGCGGCCGACCGGATCGCCGCGGCCGGGCTCGCCGAGCTCGGCTTCGCCCGCCTCGACCTGCAGCGCGAGCTGCGCCAGGGCGCGCCCGAGGCCGTGCTCGGCGCGGGCAAGACGGCGGCGCAGGTCGTCGCGATCGTGCGGGCGTTGGTCGAGGGCGGCGCGGGCAGCGTGCTCGTGACGCGCGCGGACGAGCCGATGCGCGCGGCCGTGCGGGAGGCGTTCCCGGAGGCGCGCGAGGACGCCTGCGCCCGCGCGACCTGGCTGGCGCGCGAGCTGCCCGAGCCGCGCGGCCTCGTCGCGCTCGTCTCCGCCGGCACGTCCGACGGGCCGGCGCTGCACGAGGCGCGGATCCGAGCGGAGCTCCTCGGCGCGGACGTCGTCGTGCACGAGGACTGCGGCGTCGCCGGCCTGCACCGGCTCGCGTCGGTCGTCCCGGATCTCGTCCGCGCCGACTGCGTCGTCGTCGTCGCGGGGATGGACGGGGCTCTCGCGAGCGTCGTCGGCGGGCTCGTCGCGGCGCCCGTGATCGGCGTGCCGACGAGCGTCGGCTACGGCTCCGCCCGCGGCGGCGAGACGGCGCTGCACGCGATGCTGACCTCGTGCGCCGCCGGCCTCGCGGTCGTCGGGATCGACGACGGCCTCGGCGCCGGCACGATCGCCGCGCGGATCGCCCGCGCCGCCGCCGTCGAGCCCCGCGCGCGCGACACACACGGCCCCGCCCTGGGAGGGGAAGTCTCCCCCCGCCACCCGCTGCGAACGCTACTCGCCGACCCGTCACGGGAGGCGAACGGAAGGGCGCCGACATCGTGAATCCTTCTCCACACCCGTCCGGAACGGCCACCGATCGGCACGGCGAGGCGCGACGATGACCCGCCTCGCCTACCTCGACTGCGTCGGCGGGCTCGCAGGCGACATGCTGCTCGCGGCGCTCCTCGACGCGGGCGCGAGCGAGGAGCGGCTCCGCGCGCTGCCGGGCCAGCTCGGCCTCGGTGAGGTCGGCATCGTCGTCACCCGCGTCGAGCGCAACGGCGTCCCGGCGCTCCACGTCGACGTCGTCCCGCCGCCCTCGCCGCCGCCGCGCACGTGGCGCCGCATGCGCGAGATCATCGAGGGCGCGCCGCTCCCCGACCGTGCGCGCGAGCGCGCGCTCGCGGCGCTCGGGCGTCTGGCCGAGGCCGAGGCGCGGATCCACGACGTGGACGTCGAGCACGTCCACTTCCACGAGATCGGCGGCGTCGACACGCTCGTCGACGTGTGCGGCGCCGGGCTCCTGCTCGAGGACCTCGGCATCGACCGCGTCGCGTGCTCGCCACTCCCGTTCACGCGCGGGCTCGTCCGCGCCGCGCACGGGATGCTCCCCGTGCCCGCCCCGGCGACGGTCGCGCTCCTGCGCGGCGCGCACCTCCAGGGCGTCGGCGGCGGCAAGGAGCTGGTCACGCCGACCGGCGCCGCCCTGGCCGCGACGCTCGCCGACACGTGGGGCGACCTGCCGCCGCTGCGTCTCGACGCCGCCGGCTACGGCGCGGGGACGGACGACCCGCCGGAGCGCCCGAACGTCGTCCGCGTGCTGATCGGCGAGCCGCTCGAAGCCCCCGCCGGGGAGGTGCTCCTGCTCGAGACGAACCTCGACGACCTCGTGCCCGAGCTCGTCCCCGACGCGGTCGAGCGCTGCTTCGCAGCGGGCGCCCTCGACGTCTGGACGACGCCCGTCCTGATGAAGAAGGGCCGGCCGGGGCTCGTCCTCTCGGCCCTCTGCCGGCCGGACCGGGAGGCCGACGTGGCGGGCGCGATCCTCGAGGAGACGAGCGCCCTCGGCCTGCGCGTCCAGCGGCTCCGGCGCTGGGAGCTCGACCGCGAGGTGCAGGTCGTCCGGGTGGCGGGCGGCAGCGTGCGCGTGAAGCTCGCCCGGCTCGACGGGCGCGTCGTCAACGTCGCGCCGGAGCACGACGACTGCGCGGCGCTGGCCCGGGCCTCGGGCCGCCCGGTCAAGACGATCTGGGCGGAGGCCCTCGCGGCGGCGACCCGCGCGTGACGACGGCCGAGCGGATCGCGGGGCTCGAGGCGCGGATCGCCGACCTCGGCAGCGCGCTGGTCGCCTTCTCCGGCGGCGTCGACTCGTCGCTCGTCGCCGCCCTGGCCGAGCGCGCGCTCGGCGAGCGCGCGCTCGCGGTCACGGCGGTCTCGCCCGCGCTCGCGACCGGCGAGCTCGACGCCGCGCGGGACGTCGCGGCCGCGATCGGGATCCGGCACGAGACGATCACGACGGCCGAGCTCGAGCGGGCCGGCTACCGCGCGAACGGGCCGGACCGCTGCTACCACTGCAAGTCGGAGCTGTACGACCGGCTCGGCGCGCTGGCGGCGACGCGCGGCCTCGCGGCCGTCCTCTCCGGCGCGAACGCGGACGACCTCGGCGACTGGCGGCCCGGGCTCGTCGCGGCGGCCGAGCACGGCGTCGTCCACCCGCTCGTCGAGGCGTCGGTGGGCAAGGAGGAGGTGCGTGCGCTGGCGGCGGCCCTCGCCGTGCCGAGCGCGGCCAAGCCGGCCTCGCCCTGCCTCGCCTCGCGGGTGCCGCACGGGACGCCGGTCGACCCGGCGACGCTCGCGCAGGTCGACCGGGCGGAGCGGGCGCTCCGCGCCCTCGGCTACGGCGTCTTGCGCGTGCGCCACCTCGGGGCGCTCGGGCGGGTCGAGCTCGCGATCGACGAACTCGGCCGCATCGCGGACGACGCCGAGCGCGAGCGCGTGCTCGCAGCTGTCCGCGGCGCCGGCTACGCCGAGGCGGAGATCGCGCCGGAGCCGTTCCGATCGGGCTCGCTCACGGCGCAGTTCGTCGGGCGCCTCGTCGTCGGGCCGGGCGGCGCGTCCGCGCCGTGACGCCGGCCCTGTAGGATCGGCGCGGCCAGAGAGCTGGCGCACCCCTGGGAGGAGGCCGACGTGAACGTGCTCATGCAGCTGATCCAGAAGCTCCTCGGCAAGGGCGGCGGCGCCGGCGGCGGCCAGGCGGCCCTGCTCGCGCTGCTCCCGAGCCTGCTCGGCAGCGCCGGCGCGCTCGGCGGCCTCGGCGGCCTGCTCGGCGCGATGGAGAAGCACGGCCTCGGCGACGTCGGCCAGTCGTGGGTCTCCAAGGGGTCGAACCTGCCGATCTCGCCGGAGCAGCTCCAGAAGGTGCTCGGGCAGGGGCAGATCGCCGACATCGCCGCGAAGCTCGGCATCCCGTCGGACAGGGTCGCGAGCCAGCTCGCGAAGGTCCTCCCGGACGCGGTCGACCGGGTCACGCCCGATGGCGCGGTGCCGGACGACTCGAAGCTCGACGACGCCCTCGGCGGGCTCGGGAAGCTGCTCGGCCGCTAGCCAGCCGCGCAACCGAGGCGCCGGCCACCGCGATCGCCGTCCCGGTGATCTTCGCCACGCTGCCGAGCGCGGCGCCGACGTCGGCTAGCCGACCTTCGCTGCGGCGCGGGCGACCTGCTCGTCGCTCGGGCCGCCGGCGTCGAGCGCGCGGAACGCCTCGAGCACGGCGCGCGGCGGGTTCCGGTGGCGCTTCGCCGCCATGGTCAGCGGCTCGTGGAAGGCCCCGCCGCAGTGCGCGCACGGCCAGGCGAGGCGGCTCATCAGGCGTGCGGCCGAGCCGTCGGGGTAGCGGCGGAGGATCTCGACGATCGTCGTCGAGCCCCGGATCTCCCCGTCCGGCCCGAAGGGCATGGCCTCATCCTAGGTCGCGGGCTCACGTGTCCGGCGAGCCGCCCCACCGGGCGACGTCGACGACGCGCGCGAACGGGCCCGCGAGCGTGCCGCCCTTCTCGGGGCCGCTCCCGTAGGTGAGCACCAGGCGCTGCCCGCGGACGACGGTGACGATGAAGCTGTGGTCGAACCACGCGGTCGGCCCGACGGGGTCGCGCGCGATCGCGACCTCCTCGTCGCGCGGCCCGTGCCAGATGACGGCCCCGTCGCGCAGGTAGCCGAACGAGAGCCCGGGCGAGCCGTCCATGAGCTCGCCCGCGTGCGGGCCGCCCGGGTAGAGGCCGGTCGCGAGCACGTGCTGCGTCCCGTCCGGGTCGACCGAGACGACCCGTAGACGGCCGGCGACGCGGGCGTGGAGCAGGACGTGCGGCGTGCCGCGGCTCTCCGTGTACCAGCTCGGCCCGTAGGTCGGGCCGAATGGGGCCGCGCGCCGGAACGAGGCGAGCGTGCGGGCGCCCGGGCCGTCCGTCGGCACGACGAGCAGCCGCTGCCGCCGGCCCGTCGCGACGACCGCGATCTCCTCGCCCCGCCAGGCCTCCACGCTCGGCCGGGAGAGGCGGTCGCGGGTGCGCAGGAGCACGCGCCGCTCGCTGCCGTCCGGCTGCATGACGAGCAGTCGAGCAACGGGCTCGCCCGTGGTCACCACGAGGAACGCCCTGGAGGCGAAGCCGGCGTAGCCCTGGACGACCCCGCAGCCGCTCCCGCACCTGATCCCGAGCGCGCGGACGCGGCCGGTCACCTCGTCGTAGACGCAGAGCCCGCCGGGCCGGCAGCCGAACAGGAGGGTCGAGCCGCCCCCGAGGACCGTGCCGGTCGGCCGGTGCCGTCCCGTGGGGAGCTCCCGGAACCCGAGCCCCGTGGAGAGCACCGAGTAGAGGCGCAGCGGGTCGCCGACGTGCGCCCGGGCGGTGAACGCGAGCTCGGAGAGGAGCACGGGCTCGGCCGGCGCGGGGTCGGCGGACGCAGCGAGGCTTGCCGGCGTGGCCACCACGGCGGCGAGCAGCGAGGCCAGGAGCGCACGAAGGGCCACCGGCGGAGGATACGCCGCTTCTGAACGTCCTCTGAAGCGGCTCTTACCGCGGGCTGAGGCCTGGCTGCTGGGATCGGATGCGGGCCGCCATCGGCCCGGGACACGACGGATCGGAGGAAGCCGCATGCACGTCCGCACCGCCATCGCCGCCCTGGGCCTCGCCGCCGCGCTCGGGGTCGGCGCCGCCGCCTGCGGCGGCAGCGACTCGAGCCCGAGCCCGGAGCCCGCGCCGTCCGTCGCCGAGCCCACGCCGACCGAGGCGCCCGCCGCCGAGCCGACCGAGAGCGAGCCGGCCCCGGCCGAGAGCGCGGCGACGGACGATGCGGCGACCGACGACGCCGGTGCGACCGAGCCGGGTGCCGCCGACGCCACCGGTGCTGGCGCGAAGGTCTCGGCGAACGACGGCTCGGCCGGGGAGATCCAGGCCGCGCTCGAGGCCGCCGGCGTGCCGAACGCGGGCAAGTGGACGCGCGAGGTGATGGAGTACCGTCGGTACCCGGCCGACGACCCGGAGCTCGGGAAGCTCCGCAAGGAGCTGCTGAAGTACGACCCGTCGGACGAGGTGCTCGCGACGATCCTCTCGGTGCTGGAGCCGTGACCGAGGGCGCCGTGCGCGGGGAGGAGGGCGTCGTCGTCCTCCTCCGCCGCGGCGTCCTCGCCCTCGCCGCGCTGGGCGTTGCGGGCGTGGCCGTCGAGCTCGCGCTCCTGCGCCACTGGAACGGCGTCGTCCAGGTGATCCCGTGGCTCGGCCTCGGCGCTGCGGCGGTCGCCGTGGCGCTCGTCGCCGTCCGGCCGACGCCCGCGCGCCTGCGCCTGGCGCGCCTGATCGCGCTCGGCGTCCTCGGCGTCGCCGCCTTCGGCGTGCTCGAGCACGTGCTCGGGAACCACGACGCGGGCCCGCTCGACGCCGAGCACGGCGAGGGCTGGGAGTCGCTCTCGCAGGCGACGCGCTGGTGGTACGCGATCACGGAGACGGTCGGCCCGTCGCCGACGTTCGCCCCCGCGGCGCTCGCGCAGATCGTCCTGCTCGTCCTGCTCGCGACGGTGCGCCATCCCGCGCTCGGCCGGGTCGGCGGGCGCCCGCGCGCGGCGGTCGAGGCGGCCAGGGGCTAGGCGGAGGCGAGCGGGAAGCGGCCGAGCTCGCGCTTCGCGCCGGAGCGCTCGAGCGCGGCGGCGAGCGCCGGCTGCACGAGCGCGACCCGCTCGCCGGCGACGAGCGCGACGTGGTCGCCGTTCGACTCGATCGGGACGACAGCCGAGAACGTCCCCGAGCTGGCGGTCGGCGAGATCGTCTCGCCGAGCGCGGCCCGGTAGAGCACCTTCCCGTTCGAGCGGCGCAGCTCGACGGCGATCCGCCCGGGCGGCCGCTCGCGCGCGAGGTCGGCCCCCGGCGGCGCCGGCTTCGGCCGCTCGGCCGAGCGCACGAGCCGCACGCCCTCCTCGTCGTAGGCGAACGTCAGCCGCAGCGACTGCGGCTTCGGCGGCCCCGCGGGCTTCTTCCCACGCAACCGCCCGATCAGCCCGCCGACGTCCACTCCAGCCACGGGGCGCATCAGACCAGAGCGGCCGAACCCGCGTCAAGCCGGAAGCGTCCGGGACCCCGGGAGAAGGGCAGCGCGCGCCCCGGCCCATCGCCGGGGAGGAGGGCAGCTTGCTGTCCTCCGACGACGACGCCTGCTCGGAGATGCCGCCTGCCGTTGGCGATGGGGGAGCCCGAGGGGCGGTGGCCTGGCGCGATGAGGGGGTGCCGGGGGAGAAGCCGCGAGCTTCTCCCCCGGAGACGGGGAGGAGGGCAGCTTGCTGTCCTCCGCCGAGACCGGCAACTTCGGAGATGCCGCCACCGACCGCGTTGCCGCGGGAGCCCGAGCGCGAGATGCCGTGGCGCGATGAGGGGGGTGCTTGGGGGAGAAGCGCGAGCTTCTCCCCCCAGAGCTTCTCCCCCCAGAGAGTCAGAGGCGGATCTGCTCCAGCGCGTGCACCTCGTCGGAGGCCATGCGGACGGCGTTCCGCGGCAGCTGGTAGCGGGCGAAGGGCAGGATCACGACCTTCGCGTCGGGGCCGTGGCGCTCCATCGCGGCGGCGAAGGCCGTCTCGATGGACGTCGTCGCGTCGATGCCGATGTCCGCGGCCATCTCGAGGTTCTCCTCGAGCGTCACCATCGTGAGGTGCTTGCGGCTCATCACCTCGTAGATGGGCACCCAGATGCAGCCGGCCCACATCTGGATCGAGCGGCCGTGGATGTCGCGCAGGATCCGCTGGTAGCCGTCCGGGCTCGGCGGCATGTACGGCTTCATCAGGTCCATCAGCGCGAGCCCGGGGAAGTCGCCGATCGCCGTGTGCACGCCCGGCGACGGCGAGCAGTAGATGAGCGTCCCGCCCTCCTTGACCACGAGGTCGGCGGACATGCAGCCCCAGCCGGTGTGGAAGAAGAGGTGGTCGGTCGGGGCGAAGACGCCGCAGATCGCGATGTCCGCGGGGCCCGGGTGCTCGAACGTGTAGATCGCGTTGAAGCGGCGGATCGCCTCGCGGTGCGCCTCCGGGTGCGAGCCGAAGACGCAGTCGATCACGCGCCCGTGCGTGTCGAGCAGGACGTTCATCGTGCACGTCAGGTCGCACATCGTCGCGACCTCGTCGATGTCCGAGCGCATCGGCCCGGCGTAGGCGCCGTAGTGCGTCTGCGGCGAGGGCACGAAGGCCGCGTGGTTCGACTCGATCGTCTCGTCGGAGACGACGCCGGGGAGGATCAGCTTGCCGCCGCCGCCCGCGCCCCAGTGGTTCGCCTGGGCCTGGCCGAGCGTGATCGTCACGTCGCGCTTGGCGACCTCCGTGTGCAGCCAGACGGGCGTGCCGCGCGAGGAGACGCCGACGTAGGTGTACTGCTCGTGGTTGCGCGGCTCGTTCTGCAGGAACGGGATGCCGAGGCGCTCGAGGCGCGCGAGGTTCTCCCTGCCCACCTTCATCTCGATGTCCGACTCCGACATCGGGAAGACCTTGCCGTTCGCGCAGATGACGATCGCGTCCGTGATCCCCGCGGCCTCGACGGCGTCGAGCACGGCGGGGAGGAGCTTCGAGGCCGGCGTGGGGCGGAATTGGTTGTCGATCACGATCGCGACGCTCGACGCGCCGGCGAGCAGCTCCGAGAAGCGCCGCCCGGAGAAGGGCGACTCGAGTGCCTGGCGGGCGGCCTCGGTCGTGTCGGGCACGGCCGGTGGCTCGTCGGGGTAGATCGCCGCGAGCAGGTTCCGCTGCGGGATGTCGAGCTCGAGGGTGTCGCGGTAGACCTTGCTCTCGTCGTCCGTCGACCCGATCGTCAGCGGGTCGAGCGACTCGTACGGGATCACCGCGCGGTAGGTGTCGGCCATGGGTCCTCCGTGACGTCGTCGGCTCGGGGCTCCTGGCGCTGAGCCTAGTGCACGACGAGGCGCGGCGCGTCTCTATCATCGGACGACCGACCCCGGAGGGACGACGCATGCGCGCCACCGCGATCAACCACGTCAGCATCCCGGCCGTCGACGTCGAGGAGCTCTGCCGCTTCTACCAGGACGTCCTCGGTCTGGAGCGCATCCCGGCGCCGAACTTCGGCTTCCCGGTGGCCTGGCTGAAGGTGGGCGCGCTGCAGCTGCACCTCTACCAGGTGGCCGAGCGGCCGCCGCACTCGAACCAGCACCTCGGGCTCGAGGTCGACGACTTCGAGGGGATGTTCCGGCGGCTGAAGGAGCAGGGCGTGCTCGAGCAGGGGCGCTTCGGCGGCCTGTTCGTGCTCGCGAGCGGCCAGGTGCAGCTGTACTTCCGCGATCCCGAGGACAACCTCGTCGAGATCGACCATCCGGACGTCGCGACGCTCGACCTCGACGTCTTCGAGGGCGCGATCCAGCAGCTCGGCGACATGTTCCCGCAGGACGGGGAGAACCTGCAGGCGCGCCTCTTCCTGGCGCCGGATCGCGCAGGAGCGCCCGCCTGATGCGGGTCGGCATCGTCGGCTGGCGCGGGATGGTCGGCTCCGTCCTGCTCGAGCGGATGCTCGCGGAGGGCGACCTCGACCTCGTCGAGCCGGTCTTCTTCAGCACGTCGAACGCGGGCGGCGCGCCCCCGGCGATCGGGCGCGAGCTGCCGCCGCTCGCCGACGCGAACGACGTCGAGCAGCTCGCCGCGATGGACGTCGTGATCTCCTGCCAGGGCGGCGACTACACGAAGGCCGTGCATCGGGCGCTCCGTGCGGGTGGCTGGACGGGCCCGTGGATCGACGCGGCCTCGGCGCTGCGGATGGAGGAGGACGCGGTCATCGTCCTCGACCCGGTGAACCGCGACGTGATCGACGCGGCGCTCGATCGGGGCGTCAGGGACTTCATCGGCGGCAACTGCACGGTCAGCCTGATGCTGATGGCGCTCACGGGGCTGTTCCGCGAGCGGCTGGTCGAGTGGGTGACGGCGATGACCTACCAGGCGGCGTCCGGCGCGGGCGCGCAGAACATGCGCGAGCTAGTCGAGCAGATGGGCGCGATCGAGGACGCCGGGCGCGCGACGCTCGACGACCCGTCGGCGACGATCCTCGACCTGGATCGCGTGGTCACGGCGACGCTGCGTGACGACGCGTTCCCGACCGCGCAGTTCGGCCACGCGCTCGCGGGCAGCCTGCTGCCGTGGATCGACAGGGATCTCGGCAACGGCCAGAGCCGCGAGGAGTGGAAGGCGATGGCCGAGACGAACCGCATCCTCGGCCTGCCCGACGGCTCGATCCCGGTCGACGGCGTCTGCGTCCGGGTCGGCGCGATGCGCTGCCACAGCCAGGCGTTGACGGTGAAGCTGACCCGCGCGGTCGCGCTGGACGAGGTGCACGAGCTGCTCGCCGGCGCCCACGCGTGGGTGAAGGTCGTCCCGAACGCGCGCGAGGAGAGCCTGCGCGAGCTGACCCCCGCCGCCGTCTCGGGCACCCTGACCGTCCCGGTCGGCCGCCTGCGCCAGCTCCCGATGGGCCCGGAGTACCTGACGGCCTTCACGTGCGGCGACCAGCTCCTGTGGGGCGCCGCCGAGCCCCTGCGGCGGATGCTGCGGATCCTCCTCGAGCGCACGTAGCCCGGCCGCCGAGCAGGCAGCGTGCTCCTCGTCGGAGCGGCCACCGACCGGGCCGCAAGGCGGGAGCCCGAGCGCGAGCGGGATGCGTGGAGGAGGGCAGCTTGCTGTCCTCCGACGATGGCGGCCGCTCGGAGCTGCCGCCGACGCCAGGCGCCGGGCGGGAGCCGGAGGGCCAGCCGCCTGGCGCGATGAGGGGGGTACTGGGGGGAGAAGCGTGAGCTTCTCCCCCCAGAGCGCCCCAGAGCGCTAGAGCAGGATGCGCTCCGCCAGCTCGGGCGGGCAGCCGCGCTCGAGCAGGGCGACCGCGCGGTGCAGGTCGACGTTCGGCCTCAACGCCAGCTTGAACGCGGCGCGATCGTCGTACCCGGCCCTCCGGAGCTCCTCGCGGCGCCAGCGGAAGACGCGCTCCGCCTCGGTCTCGACGGCCTGCTCGGCATGCTCGACCTCGATCGTCGCCATGGTGTCCCTCCGGGTCGGGGTTCGCTGCTGTGGCCCTTCGACTGCGTTCTCGGCAAGGGAGTTCCCCGAATCGAGGCCTCGCACACGTTCGGGTGCGAGAGACCGGGCGCCCCGAGCGCGGCTAGCCTTGCGGGCGTGACCGACGCGCTGCTCGCCCGGCTCGCCGCCGAGGGCCAGACCGACGTGCTCGCCGCCCTCGAGGCGCTGGCCGACGAGCGCATCGCCGGCGAGGACGGGATCGCCCGCGACGAGCTCGCGCGCGAGCTCGTCCGGCTCGCGCCGGCCGCGAGCGCCGAGGCCGTCCTGCGGGAGCTGCTCTTCGCGGACGGGATCGACGAGGCCGACGGACGGCTCCGGCTGGACCCCGCCGCGAGCCCCGCCTACCGCGCCGGCCTCGACCGGCTCGCGGCGCGTCGACCGGTGCGATGGGCGCACCGGACGGTCACGCAGGGCGAGGTGCTGGCGGGCTTCGCCGTCCACTGCCGCGACGAGCTCGACGACGTCGAGCTCGAGTCGGCCGCGGGGCCGTCGGACACGGCCGCGTGCCGGCTCGATCTGCGCTGGAAGCGCGAGCGCAGCCGCGTCGAGCTGCGGCACGGCTTCGTGCTCGCGCGGCGGCTCGCCGACCGTCCGACGATGCTCGTCGGCGACGCCGACGAGATCGGGCTCGAGTGGCTGCGCGAGCTGGCGCTCGACCAGGAGGCGCGGGCCGGCGTCGCGCTGCTCGACCTCACGCGCCTGGAGCGGACGAGCGCGGTCAGGTCGAGCGTGTTCGTCTACCTCGAGTGGTTCCTGCGCGACGCGTACGGCGTCAAGCTCGTCGCCTCGACGCCGTACACGCACCTGCTCGTCGACGCGGGCGCGCTGCACCTCGGCTTCTAGGGCTGGGGTGGAGAAGCTCGCGCTTCTCCGCCCAGGGCCCCCTCATCTCGCCGGGCCTCCCGCACCCCCGGCCCCGCCTGGGGCTGACCACCGGGCGGCATCTCCGAGCTGCCGCACTCGTCGCAGGACGGCGAGCCGCCCCCTCCGCGGGGATGGCGGCTGCCCGCGCTATCCCGCACCTCTCTCGCGCCCGGATGGGGCGAGAGGCTCGCGCCTCTCCGCTCCGCCTAGCGGGGGCCGCGGCGGCCGAGCGACGCCTCCTCGCCGGCGGCGAGGAAGCCCTTCAGGACGCCCGGGGCGAGCTCGGCGAAGGGGATGCACACGCCGCCCGCCGCCTCGGCGACCTGGGGGGCGGCGCTGGGCGAGCGGCCGCCCGGGGGCATCGCGTCGGCGACGACGGTGACGACCTTCGCCGTGCGCAGGCGGCGCGCCTCGCCGAGCAGGTCGAGGAGCGGGTCGCCGCCTGGCCGGAGCGGGACGGTCGGGAGGCAGTCCGAGATCAGCACGAGGACCGGCACGGCGTTCCGGTGCTTCACGACCTCCTGGCGGAGCAGCAGACGGGCGCGCCGCAGCGCGTCTGCGAGCGGCGTGCGGCCCGAGAGCGGGATCTCGGCGAGCCTCTGGTGCGCCTGGGCCATGCTCCGCGTCAGCGGCAGCGCGACCGTCCCCTCCGGCACGCCGCCCTTGAAGCACACGAGCGCGACGCGGTCGCCGCGGGCCGTGGCGTCCTCGAGCAGCTCGAGCGCGAGGCCCTTCACCCGCTCGACCATCTGGTCGGCGTGGATCGAGTAGCTGTTGTCGACGACGAAGACGACGGCGAAGGGCGACCGGTGCGTGCGCACCTTGCGCCGGAGGTCGCCCGACTCGACGGCGAGCCGCACGCCGTCGGCCGGTCGCGCGGTGCCCGTCCGCGCGGCCGCGGCGCGCAGCGTGGCGTCGAGCGCGAGGTCGCTCGTCCCCCGCGTCGCCAGGCGGTGGCGCGAGTACTTTCCGCTCGCGCGGCTGACGAGCGACCGCGCCCGCCGGCCGACCGCGCCGCGCTCGACCGCGTCGGGCAGCGCGACCTGGTCGAAGACCCGCGCGGCGTCGGCGACGAGCGTCTCGATGTGGGGCGTCCCCTCGAGGTGGTCGATCGCCGTGTCCGCTACGGACGAGGCGTCACGGGAGTTTTTTTTTCCCGCGTCTCCGAGCTCAGCAGGTCCTCGAGCACGCGCTTGAGGTCGCGCGCGTCGAGGTCGCTGCGCGGCTGGAACGGATCGACCGGGACCCGGTGGCCGAGCGCCAGCGCCGCCGCCTGGACGATGTCGTCGGGCGTCGGCTCGGTGCGCCCGGCGAGCGCCGCGAGCGCCTTCGTGCACTCGAGCACGGTGATGTCGGCGCGGTGGCTGCCGACGCCGGTCCGCAGCACGAGGCGCGCGATCGCCGGGTAGTGGGCGTCGGCGACCCGGACGTCGGGGAGCAGCGCGGCCGCGCGCTCGAGCGCGGCGGTCTGCTCGTCCTGCGCGCCCTGCCACGCAGCGAGGAACGCGGCCGCGTCGCGCGTGAACGCCTCGCGGCGGCGCATCACCTCGGCGCGCGCCTCCGGCTCCCGGACCGGCTCGACGGTCACGGTCAGGCCGAGCCGGTCGGCGATCTGCGGGCGCAGGTCGCCCTCCTCCTCGTTCATCGTCCCGACGAGCAGGAAGCGCGCCGGGTGCGCGATCGAGACGCCCTCGCGCTCGACGACGTTGATCCCGAGCGCGGCCGCGTCGAGCAGGACGTCCGTCAGGTGGTCGTCGAGCAGGTTGATCTCGTCGACGTAGAGGATGCCGCGGTTGGCCTCGGCCAGCAGGCCGGGCTCGAGCGCCTTCTCGCCCTCCCGCAGCGCGCGGGCGATGTCGATCGTCCCGGCGACGCGGTCCTCGGTCGCGTTCAGCGGCAGGTTGACGACGCGCCGCCGACGCCGCGCGACGGGCAGCGCCTCACCCGCCTCGGCGCGCGCGCGGCACTGCGTGCACTGCGCCCCGGGCGCTGCCGGGTCGCACGAGAACGGGCAGTCCGAGACGACGGCGATCTCGGGCATCAGCTGCGCGAGCCCGCGCACGGCCGTCGACTTCGCCGTCCCGCTCGGCCCCTGGATCAGCACGCCGCCGATCGCGGGGTTCACGGCGTTCAGCAGCAGCGCCGTCCGGAGGCGGTCCTGCCCGACGATCGCGGTGAACGGGAAGAGCGCGTACCCGTGCATCCCGGGCATGGTACGGCCGCGGCCCGTGCGCGGCGTGGCCAGGCGAGCAGGCAAGGAACCCCGGGCCCGGGCTGCGGCCCCCGGACCCGGGAAGACGAGTGTACTCCGCGGGCCCGCGGATGCGGCCCGACGCGTCGTGCCGAAGCGGGGAGGAGGGCAGCTTGCTGTCCTCCGACGACGACGCTTCCCCGGAGAGACCGCCAGCGCATGCGACAGGCGGAGCCCGAGAGCGAAGGGCCTGGCGCGATGAGGGGGGTCATGGGGGGAGAAGCGCGAGCTTCTCCCCCCAGAAGCGAAGCGACCTAGCGGTGCGCGCGCCCGAACGTGGGCTCGGCCTGCGGGATCGGGTCGAAGTGCCAGGTGCCGATCAGCGGCACGGCGGTGTCGCGGTTGACGCGGACGTCGATCAGGAACGGCCGGTTCGCGTCGCGGGCGGTCGCGTACGCGGAGGCGAGGTCGGCGGGGTCCTCGACGGTGATCGCGCCGGCGCCCATGGCCTCGGCCATCTTCACGAAGTCGGGGTTCCACAGCTCGCCCGTGGAGTGCTTCATGAAGCTCGTGCCGATCTCGCGGCCGTCCATGTAGAAGCGCTGGAGGTCGCGGATGACGCCGATCGTGTAGTTGTTCAGCAGCACCCAGATGACGGGGATGTCGTACTCGACGGCCGTCGCGACCGCGCCCGGGAACATCATCCAGGAGCCGTCGCTCGTGACGCAGACGCACGTGCGGTCGGGCCGCGCGAGCTTCATGCCGAGGACCCCGTAGGTGCCGAAGCCCATGCCGGCGAAGCCGCCGGGCGTGAAGATCGAGCGCGGCCCGTAGGCGTCCCAGTACTGCTCGACCCAGCACTGGTGGTTCCCGGTGTCGGTGATCATCAGCGTGTCGTCGGGCATGGCCCGGCGCAGGTCGCCGATTGCGCGGCGCGGGTCGATCGGGTGGGCGTCGGAGGCGAGCTCGGGCTCGATGAAGTTCCGCCACTCGGCCTTGTAGCCCTCGACGGTCTCGACCCAGCCCTGGGCCGACGACCGGGCGCCCTTGCGGTCGGCCAGCTCGAGCAGCTGCTTGAGCACCTCGCGGGCGTCGCCGACGATGCCGAGCTCGGTCGGGTAGTTGCGGCCGATCTCCTGCGGGTCGAGGTCGACGTGGATCAGCCGCGTCGGCGGGATGTTGTACGAGTAGCCGGGCAGCCAGGACGAGCTGTGGATGTCGGAGAAGCGCGCCCCGAAGGCGAGGATCACGTCCGCGTTGCGCGCCGCCTCCTGGGCGGGGTACTCGCCCCAGCAGCCGACGATCCCGAGGTGGAGCGGGTGCTTCGCCGAGAGCGCGCCCTTGCCGTTGAACGACGTGTAGACGGGGATGCCGAGCTTCTCGGCGAGCGCCTGGAGCTGCTCGGACGCCTGCGAGAGGATGATCCCGCCGCCCGCGAGGATCAGCGGGCGCTTCGCCTTGCAGAGCAGGTCGAGCGCGCGCTCGACGGCGTCCGGGTCGCCCGGGGTGCGCCAGTTGAGCATCTGCGAGCGCTCCTCGGGCTCCGGCACCTCGACGTCGCCCTTGCGCACCCACAGGTCGTACGGCACGTCCAGGTGGACGGGGCCGGGGCGCCCGGTGCGCGCGATCTTGAACGCCTTCGGGATGAACTTCGCGATGTCGCTCACGGAGTGGGCCTGGAAGCTCCGCTTCGTGATCACCTTCATCATGCTCGGGAAGTCCGCCTGGAAGTGGCGGTACTCCTCCTGCAGCGCGCCCGAGTCGTTCTGCGTCGTCGCGACCTGCCCGGTGATCGCGATCATCGACGACGAGTCGTAGAAGGCGTTCGCGACCGCGGCGGTCAGCAGCATCGGGCCGGGGCCGGTCGACGTGTAGACCGGGATCACCTCGCCGGACGCGCGGAAGTAGGCGTCGGCCATGAACGCCGCGCCGGTCTCGATGCGGGGGAAGATCACCTTGATCTCGTCCTGCCGGTCGTGCACGCCGTCGAGCAGGCCGACGGCGCCGTGCCCGGCGTAGCCGAACAGGTACGGGACCCTCTCGCGGATCAGGTACTCGACGACGAGGTCGCTGCCGCGCATCTCGGGCATCGCTCGAACCTCCTGGGCTGGGCTCCGCGCGCACCGGCCTGGTGCGCCTGCGGGCACTATAGGACTGCGTGGGGCGGATCGCGGCCCGTCGGCGCCGCGCTTGTGAAATCGATTACCTAGCGGTAGAGTCGGCTCGTGGCCGACAGCAGCCGCCCTCGCAGGACACGGCTCGCGGACGTCGCCCGGGCGGCGGGCACGTCGCCGCCGATCGCCTCCCGGATCCTCAACCGCGACCCGTCCCTGTCGGTCAGCGCGGAGCTCCGGGCGCGTGTCGTCCAGGTCGCGAAGGAGCTCGGCTACCGGCCCCATGCCGGGGCGCGGAGCCTCCGCCTCGCCGGGACGGGCGCGCTCGGCCTGCTCTTGCCGTCGTTCCTCAACCCGGTCTACACGTACATCGTCCGCGGCGCCTTCCAGCGCGCCGCCGAGCGGGACTACACCGTCCTGCTCGCGGAGGACGTGGGCGAGAAGCAGGCGGACGAGACCTTCGCGCGCCTCGTCGCGGCCGGCCGGATCGACGGCCTGCTGGTCGCGTCCGCCTACCCGGGGCACCCGCTGACGACGATGCTGGCCGAGCGCGGCGTGCCGCACGTGTTCATGAACCGCGGCGTGCCAGGGAGCGGGCGCAACGTCGTCCTGGACGAGGAGCGGGCCGCCGCCGTCGCCGTCGACCACCTCGCCTCGCTCGGCCACCGCCGGCTCGCGCACGTCGCCGGCCCGGCCGAGATCGAGCCGGCCGCGCGCCGCGCCGAGGGCTTCCGGGCCCGCGTCGCGGAGCTCGGCCTGGACGAGCCGATCGTGGTCGAGGCCGACTTCCTCGAGACCGGCGGCAGCCAGGGGATGACGCGGATCCTGGAGCGCGACGGCCGCGTGACGGCGGTCTACACGAGCACGGCGAGCCAGGCGGCCGGCGCGCTGAACGCGGCCTGGCGGCGCGGGATCGTCGTGCCGGGGGACGTGTCGCTCGTGGCGAGCGGCGACATGCCGCTCGCCGACGCGCTCGTCCCGCCCGTGACGACCGTGCGCATGCCGTTCGCCGAGCTGGGCGCGGTCGCGGTCGACGCGCTGATCGATCAGATCGAGGGGGCCGACCCGGTCGACGTCACGATCACGAGCGCGCCGGAGGTGGTGGTGCGCGAGTCGGCCGCCGCCCCGCGCTTGACACCGTCCGACGACCCTCGTAGGGTTGCGCGGTAATCGTTTACCTTCCCGTCATCGTGCAGGACTCCGCGTTGCAGCAGCGGGCGCGCCGGCCTTCCGGGGCCGCAGCGTGACCCTCCAGCAGGCCCAGGCGCAGATCGGTCGCTATGCCGGGCGCGCGCTCGTCGGCGCCGCCGGCATCTTCGCCGTCCTGTGGGTCATCGCGCTCGCGGACAACGCGGCGTACAAGGACCCGAAGCTCTTCCTCACGATCGGGCTGAACGCGATCTCGCTCGCCGCGATCTACTTCGTCGTCGCGAGCGGCTTCACGCTGATCTTCGGGCTGATGCGGATCGTCAACATGGCCCACGGGTCGTTCTTCCTCCTGGGTGGCTACTTCGCCTTCCACACGGCGACGTCCGGCTGGGGCAGCTGGGGCCTCGGGATCCTCGTCGCCGCCCTCGGCGTGGCGGCGATCGGGCTGATCCAGCAGCAGGTGTTCCTGCGCTGGAACCAGGGCCAGGACCTGCGCCAGGCGCTGATCACGATCGCGATCTCGATCATCCTCGCCGACCAGATGCTCGCCCACTTCGGCGGCACGACGAAGAACCTCGACTGGCCGCCGCAGCTCGACTTCCGCGTGAACTTCCACGTCTTCGGGCTGATCTACCCGTTCACGCGGATCTTCGTGATCCTCTGCGCGCTGGCGATCGGGACGATGCTCTTCCTCTGGCTGAGGCGGACCCGCACGGGCATGGTCATCCGCGCCGGCGTCGACGACCGGGCGATGGTCTCCGCCCTCGGCATCAACATCCAGCTCGTCTTCGCCATGACCTTCATGATCGGGTCGGCGCTCGCGGCGTTCGGCGGCGTGCTCGGCGGCACGCTCGGGGGCCTCAGCCCCGGCGTCGACAACCAGTTCCTGCTGAACTCGCTGATCGTCGTGATCATCGGCGGCATGGGGTCGCTGGGCGGCGCCGCGATCGGCGCGCTGCTCTACGGCTTCGTCGACGCCTTCTCCGACATCTACCTGCCGCAGGGCTACTCGAACTACTCCGTCCTGCTGACCTTCGGCCTGCTCGTCTTCGTGCTCGCCGTCCGGCCGTTCGGCCTGTTCGGGAGGGCCGCGTGAGGCTCCGGCTGACCCCGTCGCGGATCGCCGTGGGCGTCGTCCTGCTCGTCGCCGTGATCCTCTGCGCGATCGGCCCGTACATCTTCAGCGACTTCTTCGTCCGCTCGATCCTGACCAAGACGATGTGGCTCGGGATCGCGGCCTCGAGCCTGATCTTCCTCGCGGGCTTCGCCGGGATGGTGTCGCTCGGCCAGGCGGCGATCTACTCGATCGCGGGCTTCGTGATGGGCAACCTCGTCGCCGCCGACGGCGGCGTCGACACGGCGCTCTCGCCCTGGGTCGGCGTGATCCTCGGCCTGCTCGCCTCGACGGTGATCGGGCTCGTCTTCGGCGCGGTCGCCGCGCGCAGCGCCGGGATCTACTTCCTGATGATCACGCTCGCGTTCTCCGTCCTCAACTTCTACTTCTGGGGCGCGAGCACCGACCTCTCGGGCTTCGGCGGGATCAACAACATCGCGACTCCTGGCCTGATCGGGAGCGCCGGCAGAGACCCGACGCGGCTGTTCTACGTCGCGTTCATCGTCTCGATTCTCGTCTACCTCTTCCTGCGCTACCTGATCCGGACGCCGTTCGGGATCACGCTGCAGGGGATCCGCGACGAGCCGACGCGCATGCGCGCGCTCGGCTACAACGTGCCGCTGCACCGGGTGCTCGCGTTCACGATCGCGGCGTTCATCGCCGGGATCGCCGGGATCCTCTTCATCTGGCAGAACGCGAACCGGATCGACCCGAACTCGGTGAACCTGAGCGCCACCATCGACGTGCTCGTCGTGGCCGTCGTCGGGGGGCTGTTCCGGGTCGAGGGCGCCTGGCTCGGCGCCTTCGTCTACACGGTGCTCGAGACCTACTCGAAGAACTGGGACCTGATCAACGAGCGCTTCAACACCGTCATCGGCGCCGTCTTCCTCGTGATCGTGCTGCTGTCCCCGGGCGGGTTGCTCGGGATCTGGGACAGCGTGCGCGGCGCGGCTCGGCGGCTCGGACGGGGCGCGGCTCCGGCGACGGAGCCGGGGCCGGCGGGTGGCGGCGGGCCAGGGGCCACCTGATGCGACGACGGCACGTCCACGGCCAACTTCCGCCGGCTCCGGTCGTCGGAATCAGCGCCGGTACCGAGACCAGCAACCGAAGTACGGAAGGAGGGTCAATGACGCATCCGAAGGTGAGGAGGAGCCGGCTCTGGCTCCTGCTCGCTGTCCTCGTCGTCGCGCTCGCCGCCATCGCGGCCGGGTGCGGTGGCGACGACTCGGCGGAGCCCGCCCCGGCGGAGCCCGCCCCGGCGGAGCCCGCCCCGGCGGAGCCCGCTCCCGCGGAGCCTGCCCCGGCCGAGCCTGCCCCCGCGGAGCCCGCGCCTGCGGAGCCTGCCCCGGCAGAGCCCGCTCCGGCGGAGCCCGCTCCCGCCGAGTCCGGCGCCGCGTCCGGCGAGCCGATCAAGCTCGCGATCCTGTCCGACTGCGAGGGCGCCTTCGCGGCGTTCTACGAGTGGGACATCGGCGGGGCCCAGGCGGCGTTCGCGAAGTACGCGGGCGGCGTCCCCAAGGGCGAGAACCCGTCCGACGGCATGGACGGCATCGTCCTCGGCGGCCGGCCGGTCGAGATCGTCGGCTACGGCTGCTCGAACGACACGGCCGACAAGGCGATCGAGGAGATGCGTCGTCTCGTCGAGCAGCTCGGCGCGCAGATCGTGATCGGCCCCCTCTCGGGTGACGAGGGCATCGCGGTCGCGAACTACGCGAAGGAGCATCCGGAGATCGTCGTCCTGAACGGCACCTCCGGCGCGCAGGACACCACCCTGAAGGTCAGGGCCCCGAACTTCTTCCGCTTCAACTCGGACGGGGCCCAGTGGTCGGCCGGCATCGGCGACTACGCGTACAACGTCCTCGGCTGGCGAACGGCGGCGGTGGTCGGTGACGACTACAGCTTCCCGTACACGACGAACGCCGGCTTCATCGCCGAGTTCTGCGCGGCGGGCGGCCAGATCAGCGCGCGCGTGTGGCCGCCGCTCGGCGAGACCGACTACTCGTCCTGGGTCTCCCAGATCCCGGACGACGTGGACGGCGTCTACGTCGGCGTCGGCGGCTCGGGCACGGTGCCGTTCTTCGAGGCCTACGCCTCGCTGAAGGGCGACCCCGACCCGGCGAAGATCACGGGCAACCTGTTCATCTCCGACCCGACGTTCCTCGGCGCGTACGGCAAGAACCTGATCGGCTCCGTCTCGTCGGGCCCGACGGCGGGTGACGCCAACACGCCGGAGGCGATCGAGTACAACAAGACGATCGACGAGACCTACCCGTCCATCGCGGGCAGTGGGCCGTCGGTGTTCACGTACAACTACTACAACGCGGCGTGGGCCCTGACGGTCGCCATGGAGTCGATCGGCGGCGACGTCGGCGAGGGCAACGCCAACCTGCTCACGGCCCTCAGCGAGACGGTCGTCCCCGGCGCGTACGGGGAGATCAAGCTCGACGAGAACCGCCAGGCGATCACGGACAACTACGTCGTCCAGATCGTCGAGGACTCGACGGGCGACGGCGTCCCGGACGTCAAGACCGTCCGCCGGATCCCGGCGGTCGACCAGAGCTTCGGCGGCACGTTCACGCCGGACACGCCCGCGCCGGATCGGGACAACCCGACCTGCGAGCCGCGTGACCTGCCGTGGATCGGCAACGCCGAGGAGGTCGACTACAGCAGCGGCGCCACGGACACGGCCGCGACGGAGTCGACGGGCTAGTCCCACGAGCACGACGGGCGTGAACGGCAGCCAGGACATCGCATGACCGCTCACGCCCCTGCAGCCGCAAGCGCCGAGCCGATCCTCCTGCTCAGGGGGGTCGGCCGGCGCTTCGGCGGCGTCCAGGCCGTGCGCGACGTCGACCTCGAGGTGCGCGCCGGCGAGCGCCGCGCCATCCTCGGGCCGAACGGCGCCGGCAAGACCACGCTCTTCAACGTGATCGCGGGCGAGTTCCCGCCGACCGCCGGGAGCATCCAGCTCTTCGGGACCGACGTGACGATCCTCCCGGCGCGCAGCCGCGTCGGGATGGGCCTCACCCGGACGTTCCAGACGTCCCGGCTCTTCCCCGGCCTCTCGGTCGAGGACAACCTCTACCTCTCGGTCCTCGGCGTGGAGGGCGGGCACTTCCGCACCTTCCTGACGCCGCGGGACCGCCGCCTGCGGGGTCGGGCGCGCGAGGTCGGCGAGCGCGTCGGCCTCGGCGAGCGCCTGCGCGCATCGGTGCGCGACCTCTCGCACGGCGAGCAGCGCCAGCTGGAGGTCGGCATGGCCCTCGCGGGCGAGCCGAAGCTGATGATGCTCGACGAGCCTGCGGCCGGCCTCTCGCGCGCCGAGCGCGTGCGGCTGACCGAGATGCTGCTCGAGCTCGACCGGTCGATCACGCTGATCCTGATCGAGCACGACATGGACGTCGCGCTGACCGTCTCGGAGTTCGTGACGATGATGCACGACGGCGCGATCGTGGTCGAGGGCACGCCGGACGAGATCCGCGCGAGCCAGCTCGTCCACGACCTCTACCTCGGCCGCGGCAGCTACTACGGGCACGGCGATGAGTGAGCCGATCCTCTCCGTCCGCGACCTGAACGCGTACTACGGCCCTGCGCACGTCCTGCAGGGCGTCGAGTTCGACGTGGGGGCGGAGCCGGTGGCGATGATCGGCCGCAACGGCATGGGCAAGTCGACCCTCTGCAAGGCGATCATGGGCATGTCGCCGCCGAGCGCGAAGGGCTCGATCCGCTTCCTCGGCAACGAGATCGTCGGGCGCGCCTCCTACAAGATCGCGAGCGGCGGCATCGGCTACGTCCCCCAGGGGCGGCGGCTGTTCCCGTCGCTCAGCGTGGACGAGCACCTGCGGATGATCGGCGCGCCCGCCAGCGCGCGCTGGACCGTCCCGGCCGTCTACGACCTCTTTCCGCGCCTCGCCGAGCGGAAGGGCATCTCGGGCACGTCGCTCTCGGGCGGCGAGCAGCAGATGCTCGCGATCGGCCGGGCGCTGCTGACGAACCCGAAGCTGCTGATCATGGACGAGCCGTCCGAGGGCCTCGCGCCGACGATCGTCGAGAACATGATCGAGACGCTCAGGGGCCTCGTCGCCGACGAGGGCATGGGGCTCCTGATCGTCGAGCAGAACCTCGGCGTCGCCACCGCGATCGCCGAGCGGCAGCTCGTCATGGTCGCGGGCCGCATCTTCACGGAGACCACCGCGACCGCCCTGCGCGAGGATCCCGAGCTGCAGCAGCGGTTCCTCGGCGTCACGCGCGTCGAGCACCACTGACCCGGCCCGACGGTCCGCGCGGAGGGCGAGGGAGGGAGCGATGCCGACCGTCGTCCTGATCGGGACGCTCGACACGAAGGGGCACGAGTACGCGTTCCTCCGCGACCGCGTGCGGGAGCACGGCGTCGACGTGCTCGTCGTCGACGTGGGGATCGTCGCCCCGCCGCCGTTCGCGCCCGACGTCACCCGGGAGGAGGTCGCGCGCGCCGCCGGCGCCGACGTCGCGGCGCTCGCCGCAGCCGGCGACCGCGGCGCGGCGGTCGAGGCGATGGCCCGCGGCGCGGCCGCGATCGCCCGCGCGCTCCACGCGGAGGGCCGGCTCGACGGGGTCGTCGCGCTCGGCGGCTCGGGCGGCTCCGCGATCGCGACCGAGGCGATGCGCGCCCTGCCGATCGGCGTCCCGAAGCTGATGGTCTCGACCGTCGCCTCGGGCGACACGCGGCCCTACGTCGGCGCCGTCGACGTGACGATGACGTACTCGGTCGTCGACATCGCGGGGATCAACCAGGTGTCCGCGCGGATCATCGCGAACGCCGCCGGGGCGATCGCCGGGATGGCCAAGGCGACCGTCCCGCCGCTCGGCGAGGCGCGCCCCCTCGTCGCCGCGTCGATGTTCGGCGTCACGACGCCGTGTGTGACGCGCGCGCGCGAGCGGCTCGAGGAGCTCGGCTACGAGGTGCTCGTCTTCCACGCGACCGGCACGGGCGGCCAGTCGATGGAGGCGCTGATCCGGGACGGGTTCGTCACCGCCTCGCTCGACGTGACGACGACGGAGCTCGCGGACGAGCTCGTCGGCGGCGTCCTGTCGGCCGGCCCGGAGCGGCTGGACGCGGCCGGCGCGGTCGGGATCCCGCAGGTCGTCTCGCTCGGCGCGCTCGACATGGTCAACTTCGGGCCGCGGGAGACCGTGCCGGAGCGCTTCGCGGGCCGGAACCTCTACGTGCACAACCCGACCGTGACGCTGATGCGCACGACGCCCGAGGAGTGCGCCGAGCTGGGCCGGCGGATCGCCCGCAAGCTGAACGCGGCCACCGGACCGACGGCCCTGTTCGTGCCGCTCGGCGGCGTCTCGATGATCGACGTCGAGGGGATGCCGTTCCACGACCCGGAGGCCGACGAGGCGCTGTTCGCCGCGCTGCGCGAGACGCTCGACCCGCGGGTCGAGGCGCACTGGCTCGACCTGGACGTGAACGACGAGCGGTTCGCGCTCGCGCTGGCCGACCGGCTGCACGAGCTGCGCACCGCGTGGGAGGAGGCGCGGCGATGAGCGAACGCGGGCACGGCGTCACGGCGGACGAGCGCGTGGCGGGGGTCGGCCGCGCGGACGCGCTCGCGCGGCTGCGCGCGCAGGTGGCAGCGGGACGCCCGATCGTCGGCGCCGGGGCCGGCACCGGCCTCTCGGCCAAGTGCGCCGAGGCGGGCGGCGGCGACCTGATCATCATCTACAACTCGGGCCGCTACCGGATGGCGGGGCGCGGCTCGCTGGCCGGGATGCTTCCCTACGGCGACGCGAACGCGATCGTCGTCGAGATGGCGAGCGAGGTGCTACCGGTGGTGGCGGACACGCCGGTGCTCGCGGGCGTGTGTGGCACCGATCCCTTCCGCCTGATGCCCGTCTTCCTGCGCGAGCTGAAGCGGATCGGCTTCAGCGGCGTCCAGAACTTCCCGACGGTCGGCCTGATCGACGGGACGTTCCGCCAGAACCTCGAGGAGACCGGCATGGGCTACGGGCTCGAGGTCGAGATGATCCGCGTCGCCCACGAGCTCGACCTGCTCACCTGCCCGTACGTGTTCACGGTCGACGAGGCGCGGGCGATGGCCGAGGCCGGCGCGGACGTGCTCGTGCCGCACATGGGCCTGACGACGAAGGGGTCGATCGGCGCGCAGACGGCGAGGACGCTCGACGAGTCCGTGGAGCTGATCCAGGCGATGCACGACGTCGCGAAGCAGGTGAACCCGGAGATCCTCGTCCTCTGCCACGGAGGACCGATCGCCGAGCCCGAGGACGCGGCGTACGTCCTCGAGCGCACGACGGGCGTCGTCGGCTTCTTCGGCGCCTCGAGCATGGAGCGGCTCCCGACGGAGGTCGCGATGACGGCGAACATGCGGCGGTTCAAGGGAATCGCCGTCGACACGTAGGCACGACAGCGGGAAGGAGCGACGGTGAGCAGGTTCGTCAAGCTCGGGGACGTCGAGGTGACGGAGTTCGACTGGGGCAGCGCGGGGATGCGCGCCGCGCCGCCGAACACCGGCTGCGAGACGTTCGTGGTGATGGACGTCCGGCTCGTCCCGGGCGCGTTCCACGCGTTCCACCGGCACCCGGACCAGGACGAGATGATCATCGTCAAGGCCGGCCGGGTCGTCCAGTACCTGGAGGGCGAGCACCAGGAGCTCGGCCCGGGCGACTCCGTCTACATCGACCGGGACGTCGTCCACGGCTCCTACAACGACTTCGACGAGGTCGCCGAGCTCCAGGTGGTGCTCGCGCCGGCCGCCGGCGAGGGCGGCTACGAGGTCGTCGACGTCTCCGCCGAGGAGCCATGGGCCTCGCTCCGCAGCTGAGGTCGACGGTCGTCGCGGCCGCGACGGTCGCCGGCGCGGCCGCGCTGGCCGGGCCGGCCGGTGCCGCGCTCCCGGGCAAGTACGAGAAGACGCTCGCGGGCCAGGGCTCGCTGACCGGCTCCTGGGTGATCTCCTTCGCGCGCGACCGCACGTACGCGACGATCCTCCGCGGCGGCGTCGTCGTGCAGGGTGCCTGGACGCCGACGACCGTGAAGGTGGGCAAGGGCGCGAGGGCGCGGAGGGTGGCGGCGGTCGAGCTCGGCCCCGAGGAGGGGCGCCTCGCCTGCCCGGGGAAGGGGCTCTACCGCTGGAAGCGGCAGGGTGCGTCGATGACGTTCACGAAGGTCCGGGATGCCTGCGCGGCCCGTCGGCGCGTGCTGGCGGAGACCGGGCCGTGGTCCGTGGTGGGAGGCTGAGGCATGCAGGCGATCGCGATCCGTGCGTTCGGGGGGCCGGAGACGCTCCGGCTCGACACCCTGCCCGACCCCGTCGCGGGGCCGGGCGAGGTGGTCGTCGAGCTGCGCGCGTGCGCGCTCAACCGGCGCGACACGCTCGTGCGCAAGGGCGTCTACGAGTTCCCGTTCCCGTTCGTCCCGGGCTCGGACGGCGCCGGTGTCCGTCGCGACACGGGCGAGGAGGTCGTCGTGCTGCCCTCGCTCGCCTGGGGCGAGCGCGAGGCGGCCCCGGGCCCGGACTTCCGCATCCTCGGCGGGCCCGACGACGGCACGTACGCGGAGCTGATCCGCGTGCCCGAGGAGAACGTCTTCCCGAAGCCGCCCGGCCTCTCGTGGTACGAGGCGGCGGCCTTTCCGCTCGCCGGGCTGACCGCCTACCGCGCGCTCTTCACCCGCGCGCGCCTCGAGGCGGGGGAGACGGTGCTCGTGCTCGGCGCCGGGAGCGGCGTCGCGACGTTCGCGATCCAGCTCGCCCGCCAGGCCGGCGCGCGCGTGCTCGTCACGTCCTCGTCGCAGGGGAAGCTCGAGCGCGCCCGCGAGCTCGGAGCGGAGGCGGGGATCGACTACACCGCCGGCGACTGGGCCGCCGAGGTGCGCGAGCGCACCGGCGGGCGCGGCGTGGACGTCGTCGTCGACTCCGTCGGCTCGACCTGGCCGGACTCGCTGCGCGCGCTCGCGCTCGGCGGGCGGCTGGTCGTCTTCGGCGCCACGCGCGGCACCGAGGTCCAGCTGCAGGTGCGGCCGTTCTACTTCGGCCAGCACTCGCTGCTCGGGACGACGATGGGCAGCCCGAGCGAGTTCGCCGCGCTGCTCGACCGCATCGGCCGGGGCGACTGGAAGCCGGTCGTCGACAGCGTCCGCCCGCTCGGGGAGGCGGCTGCCGCGCACGCCCGGATGGAGGAGGGCGCGCAGTTCGGCAAGCTCGTCCTCGAGATCGGCGGCTGAGCATGGCCGGGGCGCTGCACGAGCTCGACGCGACGGCGCTCGCCGCCGCGATCCGGGCGGGCGAGGCGAGCTCGCTCGAGGCGGTGCGCGCCCTGCACGAGCGGATCGCGTCGGTGGGCGCGGCCGTCAACGGCGTCGTCGCGCTCGCGAGCGACGCGGAGGAGCGGGCGCGCGCCGCCGATGCGGCGCTCGCCCGCGGCGAGGCCGTCGGGCCGCTGCACGGCGTCCCCTTCACGGCGAAGGACACGCTCGACACGGCCGGCCTGCGGACGACGCGCGGCTCCCTGCTCTTCGCCGATCACGTCCCCGGCGAGGACGCGACCGCGGTCGCGCGGCTGCGCGAGGCGGGCGGGATCCTGCTCGGGAAGACGAACACGCCGGAGTTCGCGCTCTGGTGGGAGACGGACAACCGGGTCTACGGGCGGACGCTCAACCCGTGGGACGGGACACGGACGTCGGCGGGCTCGAGCGGCGGCGAGGCGGCCGCGCTCGCGGCGCGCCTGACGCCGCTCGGCCTCGGCAGCGACCTCGGCGGCTCGATCCGGATCCCTGCCGGCACCTGCGGCGTCGTCGGCCTGAAGCCGACCCACGGGCTCGTCCCGCTCACCGGCCACTTCCCCGAGGCGATCCTCCGCTTCATGCACGTCGGGCCGATGGCGCGCACGGTGCGGGACGCCGCGCTCGCCCTGTCGCTGCTCGCGGGCCCGGACGGGCGGGACTGGCACTGCGTGCCGGCGCCGCGGCCGTCGGCCGACCTCGCGCCGGCCTTCCCCCTGCGGATCGCGATCCTCGACGCGTTCGGGCCGACGGAGCCGGAGGTGACCGCCGCCGTCGCCGCCGCCGGCGAGGCGCTCGCCGCTCGCGGCCACCGGGTCGAGCAGGTCGACGCCCCGTGGCTGGCGTCGCGCGACTGCAACCTGCTGACGATCAGGCTCTACGGCGCCGAGGGCGGCGGGTTCTTCGGCCCGCTCGTGACCGGCCGCGAGGACGACCTGCACTGGTTCCTCCAGCGGCGCCTCGGGCTGCCCCGGGCGACGCTCGACGAGTACCTCGCCGCGGAGGCGGACGTCGAGGCGCTGCGGCAGGGGATCACGGGCCTGCTGCGCGAGCACGACGCGATCCTCTGCCCGGTCTGCCCGGCGCCGGCCCAGCCGCACGACCAGGAGCAGCTCGTCATCGGCGGCGAGGCGCTCCCGCCGCGGACGATCATGCGCGCGACGATCCCGTTCGACCTGACCGGCTCCCCGGCGATCGCCGTCCCCTGGGCCCTCGGCGAGGCGGGCCTGCCGATCGGCGTCCAGGTCGTCGGCCGGCGGTTCGAGGACGAGCTCGTCCTCCGCCTGGCCCTCGCGGTCGAGGCCGACGCCGACCCGCGCGTCCTGGCAGGCCCGTCCCTGTAGCGCTCGTCCGAGCAGCGTCGCGCTCGGATGAGCAGTCCGACCTCGGCGATCTGCGGGAGGAGGCAGCTTGCTGCACTCCGACGAGCGCGGCGGCTCGGAGGCCGCGCCGGCGCGATCGTGAGGCGGGAGCCCGGGTGCGAGTCGGTCGGCGTGATGAGGGGGCCCTGGGGGAGAAGCGCGAGCTTCTCCCCCCCAGCTCCCTCCCCCAGCGAGCGCCTAGCTCCGCGAGAACACCGCGGCCATGCCCTGACCGCCGCCGATGCACATCGTGACGACGCCGTAGCGGCCGTCCGTGCGCTCCAGCTCGTGCATGAGCTTCACGGTCATGATCGCGCCGGTCGCGCCGACGGGGTGACCGAGGGCGATCGCGCCGCCGTTCGGGTTCACCTTCTCCGGATCGAGCCCGGCGTCGCGCACGATCGCGACGACCTGGGCGGCGAACGCCTCGTTCAGCTCGACCACGTCCAGGTCGTCGACCGTGATCCCGGCCTTCTCGCAGGCCTTGGGGATCGCGTGCGCGGGCGCGTAGCCCATGATCTCGGGCGCGATCCCGGTGACGGCCCACGCGCGGAGCACGAGCCGCGGCTCGAGCCCGCGACGCTCGGCCTCGGACTGCTTCATCAGCACGACCGCGGCCCCGCCGTCGTTGATCCCGGCGGAGTTGCCCGCGGTGATCGAGCCGCCTTCCTTGAAGACGGCCTTGAGCTTGCCGAGGCCCTCGAGCGTCGTGTCGGCGCGCGGGTGCTCGTCGCGGACGAACGGCTCCTTCCGGGGCACGTCGATCGGGACGATCTGCTCGTCGAAGCGCCCGGCCTCGATCGCGGCCGCGGCCTTCTGCTGGCTCTCGAACGCCCAGCGGTCCTGCGCCTCGCGGCCGACCTCGTAGCGCTCGGCGACCATCTCGCCCGTGTAGCCCATGGGGTAGTTGCCGAACGGGTCGGTGACCATCGACATCGTCCCGTCGACGAGGGTGCGCGAGCCGAGCCGGTAGCCGTCGCGCGCGCCGAAGTCGAGGAAGGGCTGGCGGCTCATCGACTCGTCGCCGCCCGCGACGACGACGTCGGCCTGGCCGGTGAGGATCTCCTGGGCGCCCGAGAGGATCGCCTGCAGGCCCGACGAGCAGAGGCGGTTGACCGTCATCGCCGTCGAGGTGACCGGGATGCCGGCCTCGATCGCGCAGCGGCGGGCGTTGTAGGCGTCGGGGCCGACCTGGCCAATCTGGCCCATGACGACCTCGTCGACCTGCTCGGGATCGACGCCCGAGCGGCTCAGGGCCTCGACGATGGCGGCGGCGCCGAGCTTGTACGCGTCGACGTCCTTGAGGCTGCCGCCGAAGCGCCCGATCGCCGTGCGAGCGCCGCCGACGACGACGACTGGATCTCCGTTGCTTGTCATGCGGCCAGTCTACGCGCGGGCCCGCGGCGGGCGCGCGGGCTCACGCCGCACGGGGGCGGCGGGGCGCCGCCACGTCGAGCGCGCGCAGCACGTCCGTGATCGAGAGCAGCCCGACGAGCCGCTCGCCGTCGAGCACGAACGCGCGGTGGACGCCCGACTCCATCAGCTTGCCGAGCGCCGCCTCGGCCTCGTCGTCCTCGTGGACGACGGGGACGCGCTCGCGCGGGATCATGCAGCTCTCGACCGTGCGCACGTCCCACTCGCCGCGCGGCACCTCGGCGACGCCGCGGAACGCGAGCAGGCCGAGCACGCGCCCGTCGTCGACGACCGGGTAGGTGGTGAAGCGGCGGCTCCAGGCGACGCCGTCCATGAAGGCGCCCAGCGTGGCGCGGCCCTCGACGGTCGCCGGGTCGCGGCTCATCAGGTCGCGGACGCGGACGCCCGCGAGCGCCTGGCGGGTCAGCGCGTAGCGCGCCTCGCTGCCGGCCGCCTGGAGCAGGAACCAGCCGATGAACGCCAGCCAGGCGCCGGAGAACTCGCCCTCGAAGATGAGCAGGAAGATCCCGGCCGCGATGAAGAGGAAGCCGAAGCCGCGCCCGACGTTCGCGGCGAGGCGCGTCGCCCGGGCGTAGTCGCGCTGCCAGCGCCAGAGCGCCGAGCGCAGCACGCGGCCTCCGTCGAGCGGCAGGGCCGGCAGCATGTTGAACGCGAGCAGGAAGAGGTTGATGTAGCCGAGCCAGGAGACGACCCCGTCGACCTGCTCGGGCAGGTGGGCGAGCGCGACGAGGATCAGCGTCACGCCGATCGCGAGCGAGACGAGCGGCCCGGCGATCGCGATCCGGAACTCGGCGCCGGCGCTCGGGAAGCCGCCGCGGAACTTCGCGACGCCGCCGAAGAGCCACAGCGTGATCCCCTCGATCTGCATCCCCTCGCGCCGCGCGACGATCGCGTGCCCCAGCTCGTGGGCGAGCAGCGAGGTGAAGAAGCAGACGGTGGCCACCACGGCCATCCCGAGGTAGGCGCCCTCCGAGAGCCCGGGGTTCTGGTCGGGGAAGACCCCCTCGGAGAGCGTCCAGACGAGCAGCGCGAAGATCGCGAACCAGCTCCAGTTGACGCCGACCTCGATCCCGGCGATCCGGCCGAGCCTGATGCTGGTGTCCATCGGCCCGGAGCGTAGCGCCCGGACGGCGCGCAGCCGCTGTGCGCGCCCGCTCAGCGGCCGATCAGGACGCCGAGGATCGGCAGGGCGATCGTGCAGGCGAAGCTCAGCCAGCCGACCGTCTGCATCGGCCGCTTGAGCGTTGCCGGCCGCCCCTCGCGCATCTGCCGGTTCAGGCGCGGGCCGAGCACGAAGTCGTGGAGCGTCGCCGTCGTCAGCAGCACGGCGTAGAGGATCATCTTCGCGAGGATCTCGTGCCCGGGCTCGGAGCGGAAGAGGACGTCCGGGTCGCCCGCGTTCCAGTAGCCGAACGCGAGGCCGGCGCCCGTGCCGCCGAGGATCAGCAGCGACGCCCAGCCGATCGGCTTCCAGCGGCGGCCGAGCCCTCGCACGCGCTCGACCCGCAGCTCCATCGGGAGCTTGCGGAGCTCGGGGACGGCCGTGAAGACGAGGGCGACGGTGCCGCCGACCCAGACCGTGGCCGCGAGCAGGTGGACGACGACGAGGACGGTCACGGGCGGGGCGCTGCGTCGGTCAGGAGGACGGCGGCTGCCGGTCCCGCTGCTCGAGCCGGTCGGCGAGCGCGCGGGCGAGGCCGGCGCCGGTTGCCCGCGCCGCCCCGGCCGCGGCCCGCGCGAGCGTCGGCCCGTGCGACCTGGCGGCGCCCGCCGCGGCCCTCGCGACGGTCGGGCCGTGGGCCCGGGCGGCGTCGGCCGCGGCCTTCGCCACCACGGGCCCCTGGCTCTTCAGCGTGGACGTCGCGCCGGCGACGAGGCGCTCGCGCTGCTCGGGCGGCAGCCGCTGCCAGGTCTCCCGCGCCTTGAGCGCCGTCGTGACGAGCTTCCACGCGCTCATCCGGCCGGATCGGCCCCCATCCCCGCGAGCTGGTCGAACGCCTGCTCGAACGCCTCGTGCGGGTAGGCGCCGAGCAGCAGCATCTTGCGGTCGAGCACGAACGCGGGGATCGCGTGGATCCCGACGGAGTTCGCCTCGCGCGTGGCCGCGGCGATCCGGTCGACGTACGTCCCGGCCGCGAGCGCCTCGACGGCCTCGCTGCGGCCGAGACCGACCTCGGCGCAGAGGCCGAGCAGCACGTCCTCCTCGCCGATGTTCGCCGCCTCTGACCAGTAGGCGTGCATCAGCCGGGTGTGCACCTCCTCGTGCAGGCCCAGCTCACGCGCGAGCTCGGTCACCTGGAGCGCCTTGTGCGAGTTGGGGACGACGTCGGGGGGCACGTTGTAGACGTAGCCGCAGGCCTCGACGGCCGCCTTGACGCGGTCCATCGTGTCCTGGCCGTACTTCGCCACGAGCTGCGCGCGGGGGATCCCCTCCGGCGGGTACTCGGGATGGAGGTCGAACGGGAGCCACTCGATCCTGGCGCCGAACCGGCGCTCCAGCCACGTGGCCCGTTCCAGGCCGACGTAGCACCAGGGTCAGATGTAGTCGCTCCAGATGAGGACGTCGTGCTGGGCCGTGAGCTGTTCGGACATGACGCAAGGCTACCCGCCCGACCGACCGGCGTCCCGGAGGGACGAGCGGCGCGCGGCGAGCTGCGGATGGCGGCGGGGAAGAGCGACGGGATCCCGGAGCGACGTCGGCCTCGACCGCCGCCGCTCGATCTAGCCCACGTCGGCGGCGGGCTCGGCGCTCGTGCGGCCGATCGCCGTCAGGTAGCCGGCGAGGGCGACGAGCGCGATGCCGTCGTCCATCCGGGACCCGGCCGGGGCCTCGCGGCGCGCGCGCAGCGCGCGCACGGCGCGGCGCTCGCCGCTCGCGAGCGCGCGGTCGAGCAGGCGGCCCGCGGTGGGCAGGGCGCGGTCGTCCACGTGCGCCGCCGCCGCGAGCCCCGCCGCCACGATCGCCAGGCGCCTGGACTCCTCGACGGGCCGGCGCGGCTCCCGCTCGAGCGGGCCGAGCCGCGCGAGGAGGGCCGCCGTCGCCGCCGTGAGCGCGACGGCCACGTCCGCGTCGCCCGTCCGCTCCTCCCAGACCGCGAGGCTCTCGAGGATGCGCGCGAGGTGGACGGCGTCGACCGCGCGGAGCTCGTGCGTCTCGCCGCAGGGCCAGCTCCCGTCCGAGCGCTGCCGCGCGAGCGAGTACGCGTAGGCGTCCTCGCCGGCCCGCCAGGCGTCGCTCGCCCAGTCGGCGCAGCGCGCGGCGAGCGAGGCGAGGAGCAGGTTGACGGAGTGGATCGGCCGCGACGACTCGGGCGTCGGCACGAACAGCCGCTCGCCCCGGTGCTCGACGAGCAGGTCGGCGCACGCCCACGCGAGCGCGAGGCGCGGCGCCTCGGCGAGGTCGGGGCGGCGCGCGAGCGTGGCCGCGTCGAGCAGCGCGTGCGCCGCGTGCGCGGTCGCGAGCGCGTTCGGGCGCCCGCCCGCGAAGCGGCCGAAGGGGGTGTCGACGTCCGCGTCGTAGCCCCAGCCGAGGCCGCCGCCGACCGGCGTCGCGCGCTCGACCAGCGCGCTCGCGAGCAGCAGCGCCCGGGCGGCGTGGGCGTCGCCGTCGGGCAGGGAGCCCAGCCGGGCGTGGCCCGCGACGAGGTGGGCGAGGGCCTGCGTCGAGAGCGGGCGGGCGAGCGCGGCGTCCGGGGCTCCGGCGAGTGGGACGGCCCTGACGGACAGGCGCTCGACGCTCGCACGCGCCGCCTCGATCGTCATCGCCACCCGGCCTCGATCCTGCTGCGCCTGCCCCATCGCTCGTCGGCTCCTCGTCGTCCCGTCGCTGCACGCGGATCGTGCCCGCCGAAGGGGGCACCTGTCGATGCACGAAAGGGCGTCGGGATCCTCACCGGATCGTGCGACCCCGAGACCCTCCGGGGCGTGTCCCGGCGCCCGTCCGGCCCACCGATGCAGGTCTCGGAACCGCTCCGCCGCCCCCGCGGCGAGGCGGCGGAGAGAAGCACTCGGGAAGGGTTCGGATGCGGCGGATCGGGAGAGCGATCGCGGTCGCGGCGACGGCGCTCGCCGCGACGTTCGGCACCGCGGCGGCGGCCGGCGCTGCGGCCTGCGGCCCGTCGGGCTACTCGTACGCGGGCGTGTTCAGCGCGGCCCGCGGGCACGGGGTCGGCGCGACGCTGACGGCGCTCGCGGCGCCCGAGGTCGAGAGCGGCCACATCGGCGCGTGGGTCGGCATCGGCGGCGTCGGGCTCGGGCCGGACGGCACCGACATGTGGCTCCAGGTCGGCCTCGCTGCCTTCCCGGGAACGACGGCCCGGATCTACTACGAGGTGACCTTGCCGGGCGAGCGCCCCCGCTACGTCGAGGTCGCCGCGGACGTCCCCACGGGCGCGCCGCAGCGGCTCGCCGTGCTCGAGATGCGCGGCCGCACGGACACCTGGCGCGTCTGGGTGAACGGCGATCCCGTCAGCGAGCCGATCGTCCTGCCGGGATCGAGCGGCGCGTTCGCCCCGATCGCGACCGCGGAGTCCTGGGACGGCGGCCGCCCCGCGTGCAACCGCTACGCGTTCGGCTTCGAGCGGGTCACCGTGGCCGCCCGGCCCGGCGGCCGCTGGCGGACGCTCGCCCCGGGCTCCGTGCTCGAGGACGACGGGTACGCGGTCGAGCGCGGCCGGACGCCCGCGTCCTTCGTCGCCACGATGGCGACGCCGCTCGCCTAGCGCGCCGTCAGCGGTACGAGTCGAGCGTCTCGGCGAGGCCCTCGCCGATCCCGACCTCGGCCCGCCAGTCGAGTGCGCCCGCGATCCTGCTCGCGTCGAGGCAGCTGCGGCGCAGCTCCCCGGCCCGCATCGGCTCGTGCCGCGCCTCGACCTCGACGCCGGCGGCGCGGGTGAGGCCGTCGAGGAGCTCGAGCACGTTCGTCTCGCGGCCGGTGCCGACGTTGAAGACGCCGGGGACGCCGCCCTCCGCGGCGAGCACGAACGCGCGCGCGACGTCGCGGACGTGGACGTAGTCGCGCGTCTGGAGGCCGTCGCCGTAGACGACCGGCGTTTCGCCGGCGAGCAGCCGACCGCTGAAGATCGCGACCACGCCGGCCTCGCCCTCGGAGTTCTGGCGCGGGCCGTAGACGTTGCCGAGCCGCAGGACGACGTGCGGCATCTCGTGCAGGCGGCTCCAGGTGAGGACGTACGCCTCGCCCGCGAGCTTGGCGGCGCCGTACGGCGAGAGCGGCTCGGGCGCGAAGCCCTCGCCGGTCGGGAGCGGCGCCCCGTCGCCGTAGAGCGCGCCGCCGGTCGACGCGAAGACGACGGGCGCACCGACCGCGCGGGCGGCCTCGAGCACGTTCAGCGTCCCGAGCACGTTCACCTTCAGGTCGTGGTCGGGCTCCCGCACGGAGAACGTCACGCTCGCCTGCGCGGCGAGGTGGCAGATCACGGCGGGGCGCGCCTCCTCGGCCAGCGCGCAGAGCGCCGGCCCGTCGACGATGTCCTGCTCGACCAGGCGCGCCGCGGCGTTCACGTTCTCGCGCGTGCCCTTCGAGAGGTCGTCGACGACGACCACCTCGTAGCCGCGCTCGACGAGCCGGTCGACGACGTGGGAGCCGATGAAGCCGGCGCCGCCCGTGACGAGGGCGCGGCGTGCGTCGGATGCTGTCACGGCGGCAACGATACCCGTGGGCTCCGCTGGACAGGTCGGGTCGGCGCAGCGGGCGGACGCGGTCGACCGCGCTACGCTCCGGCGGGTGATCGACCTCCACTCGCACGTCCTGCCGGGCCTCGACGACGGCGTCCGGACGCTCGACGAGGCCGTCGCGCTCGCCCGCGCCGCGGTCGCCTCGGGCGTGCGCGTCCTCGCCGCGACGCCGCACGTGCGCGCCGACTACCCGACGAGCGCCGACGCCATGCTCGCCGGGGTCGAGACCGTCCGCGCGGCCCTCGCCGCCGAGGGGATCCCGCTCCAGCTCCTTCCCGGCGGTGAGCTCGACCTCGAGTTCGTCCACCGGCTCGACGCCGACGCGCTCGCGCGCTACGGCCTCGGCGGCAACCCGCGCGTCCTGCTCGTCGAGTCGCCCTCGCTCGGCCTCGGCGTGGACGTGCAGACCGTCGTCGACGGGGCCATGGCCCGCGGCTTCACGGTCGTCCTGGCCCACCCCGAGCGCAACCAGGCGGTGCAGGAGCGGCCCGACCGGCTCGCGCCGCTCGTCGCGCGCGGCGTGCTCGTCCAGCTGACGGCGGCCTCGCTTGACGGGCGGCTCGGCAAGCGCCCCCGCGCCGCCGCGCTGGCGCTGCTCGACCAGGGCCTCGCGCACCTGCTCGCCTCGGACGCCCACGCCCCCGAGGTCCGCGAGGCGGGGCTCGCGTCGGCCGTCGGCGCCGTCGGGGACGACACGCTCGCGCGCTGGCTGGTCGAGGACGTCCCGCGCGCGATCCTCTCCGGGACGCGCCTGCCGCCCCGCCCCGAGGTCGAGCGGCGCCGGCGGCGCCTCCCCTGGTCCCGGTAGCGCGCGGGCTAGGCCCTGCGCCGGGCCGGCTCGGCCGCGTTCGCCACGGCCTGCGCGACCGCCGGCACGACGTCCCGGTTGAACACGCTCGGGATGATGTAGTCGGGCGCCAGCTCGTCGTCCGCGACGACGCCTGCGATCGCGTGGCCGGCCGCGAGCTTCATCTCGTCCGTGATCTCGCGCGCCCTGACGTCGAGCGCGCCGCGGAAGATGCCCGGGAAGGCGAGCACGTTGTTGATCTGGTTCGGGTAGTCGCTCCGCCCGGTCGCGATCACCGTCGCGACGCCCTGGATGTCCTCGGGGAGCACCTCGGGGGTCGGGTTCGCCATCGCGAAGACGATCGGGTCGCGCGCCATCCGGACGACCGCGGCCGCGCTGACCGCGCCCGGCGTCGAGAGCCCCAGGTACACGTCGGCGCCCTCGAGCAGCTCGTCCGGCGAGCCCTGGACGTTGCGCGGGTTCGTCAGCGCGGCGTACTCGGCCTTGACGCCGTCGAGGTCGGGGCGGCCGCGCCAGATCGCGCCGTGGCGGTCGCAGCCGACGATGTCGCGCACGCCCGCGGCGAGCAGGATCTTCGTCGTCGCGACGCCTGCCGCGCCGACGCCGGTGAGGACGACGCGCACGTCCTCCGCGCGCTTGCCGACGACGCGGAGCGCGTTCAGGAAGGCCGCGAGCACGACGACGGCGGTGCCGTGCTGGTCGTCGTGGAAGACCGGGATGTCGAGCTCGTCGCGCAGGCGCCGCTCGATCTCGAAGCAGCGGGGCGCGGCGATGTCCTCGAGGTTGATCCCGCCGAAGACGGGGGAGAGGGCCGCGACCGTGCGGACGATCTCGTCCGTGTCGGTCGTCGCGAGGCAGATCGGGAACGCGTCGACGTCGGCGAACTCCTTGAACAGCATCGCCTTGCCCTCCATCACCGGCATGGCGGCCTCGGGGCCGATGTCGCCGAGGCCGAGCACGGCGGTGCCGTCGGTGACCACGGCGACCGTGTTGCGCTTGATCGTCAGGTTCCAGACGAGCGAGGGGTCCTGCGCGATCGCGGTGCAGACGCGGGCGACGCCGGGCGTGTAGGCCATCGAGAGGTCGTCGCGGGTCTTCAGCGGCGCCTTCGGCACGACCTCGATCTTGCCGCCGAGGTGCAGGAGGAAGACGCGGTCGGAGACGCGCTCCACCTCGATCCCCTCGGTCGCGCGGCAGGCGTCGACGATCTGCTCGAGGTGCTCGGCGGAGTCGGCGAGGACGGTGACGTCGCGGAGCTTGACGCCGCCCTCCGCGCGGACGAGGTCGATCGCGTCGAGCGAGCCGCCGGCGTCGGCGATGGCGCGTGCGAGATCGGCGAAGGCGCCGGGGCGATCCTGCACGCGGACGCGGATCGTGGCGGAGAAGGATGCGGAGAGCTGGGCCATGTGCCAAGCGTAGCGAGGGCCCTCGCGGGCCCCGGAACCCGTTCCGGCATGCCGCCCTCGCCCGTTTCGGGGCGCGTCGGGCCGGGCGGCGGCTACGCGCCGTGGTCGTCGAGCCGGTGCACGGCGTCCGCGACCTTCTCGTGGAGCGCGCCGGCCGCGCCGACCGTGACGCCGAGGTCGCGCACCAGGCCGTCCGTCAGCCCGTAGACCCAGCCGTGCACGAGCACGCGCTGGCCGCGCTCCCAGGCGTCCGCGACGACGGTCGTCTGGCAGACGTTCGCGACCTGCTCGATCACGTTCAGCTCGCAGAGCCGGTCGACGCGCGGCTGCCCCTCCGCCGCGCGCGCGAGCACGTCGTGGTGGCGCTCGGCGACGTCCTGGACGTGGCGCAGCCAGTTGTCGATCAGGCCGAAGCGCTGGTCCTGGAGCGCCGCGACGACGCCGCCGCACCCGTAGTGGCCGCAGACGATCACGTGCTCGGCCTGCAGGACGTCGACCGCGTACTGGAGCACCGAGAGGCAGTTCAGGTCGGTGTGCACGACGACGTTCGCGACGTTGCGGTGGACGAACAGCTCGCCTGGGAGCAGGTCGACGATCTCGTTCGCCGGCACGCGGCTGTCGGAGCAGCCGATCCAGAGGTAGCGCGGCGACTGCTGGCGCGACAGCGTCTCGAAGAAGGTCGGGTCGCGCTCCGTGATCCGGGTGGCCCACGCGCGGTTGCGCTCGATCAGGTGGCGGAGCGGCACGCCCCGATCGTACGGGCCCGCGGTGACGGGCCGCGCCGGCGCCGCCGTAGACTGCCGCGCACCTGCGAAGGAGGAGGGCTCCATGAGGCGGATCGGCGTCGACGTCGGCGGCACGTTCACCGACCTGATCCTCGTCGACGACGAGACCGGTCTGATCGCGGTCGACAAGGTGCCGTCGACCCCGGACGACCCCGCCCGCGGCACGGTCGACGGGATCCGCCGGGTCTGCGAGCGCGCCGGGTCGACCGTCGCCGACCTCGACGCGATCCTCCACGGGACGACGGTCGCGACGAACATCGCGCTGACGCACACGGGCGCGGAGGTCGGGATGATCACGACCGAGGGCTTCCGCGACATCCTCCACATCGCCCGGCACAAGAAGCCGTTCAACTTCTCGCTCTACCAGGACCTGCCGTGGCAGGCCCACCCGCTCGTGAAGCGCCGCCACCGCCTGACCGTGCGCGAGCGTGTCACCGCGCCGCGCGGCGAGGTGCTGGTCCCGCTCGACGACGACGAGGTGCGCGAGCGCGCGCGCGAGCTGGCGCGCGCCGGGGTCGAGGCGGTCTCCGTCTGCCTGCTCCACGCGTACCTGAACCCCGAGCACGAGCAGCGCGTCGCCGCGATCCTGCGCGAGGAGCTGCCCGAGGCGTACCTCTCCGTCTCGCACGAGGTGCTGCCGCTCTACCGCGAGTACGAGCGCTTCTCGACCGTCTCGCTGAACGCCTACGTCGGCCCGAAGGTGTCCCGCTACGTCGAGCGGCTCGACGGCGCCGTGCGCGAGGCGGGCTTCGCGCGGGACGTCCAGCTGATGCAGTCCTCGGGCGGCACCGTCGGCGCCGCGGCGGCGAGCGCGCGGCCGGTCTCGCTGCTCATGTCCGGGCCGGTCGCCGGCCTGATCGGCGGCATCTGGGCCGGGCGGCTCGCGGGCGTCGACTCGGTGATCACGCTCGACATGGGCGGGACGTCCGCCGACATCGGCGTCGCGCCGGGCGGCGAGCTGCGGATGCGCCACCTCGTCGACACGGCGGTCGCGGGCTACCAGGCGATGGTGCCGATGGTCGACGTCGACGCCATCGGCGCGGGCGGCGGCTCGATCGTCCACGTCGACCGCGGCGGCGTCTTCCGCGTCGGGCCGGCCTCGGCGGGCGCCGACCCCGGGCCCGCCTGCTACGGGCGCGGCGGGACGGACGCGACCTCGACGGACGCGCAGGTGCTGCTCGGCCGGCTGCGCCCGGACCGCGGCCTGCTCGGCGGCGAGATGACGCTCGATCCGGCGCTCTCCCGGGCCGCCTTCGAGCCCGTCGGGGCGGCGCTCGGGCTGCCGGTCGAGGAGGCGGCGCTGGGCGCGCTGCAGATCCAGAAGTACTCGATGACGCAGGCGATCGAGCTGAACTCGGTCCGCCGCGGCTACGACCCGCGCGACTTCACGCTCGTCGCCGCGGGCGGCGCCGGGCCCCTGTTCGCGTGCGACGTCGCGCTCGAGCTCGAGATCCCGCGCGTCCTCGTCCCGCCCCACCCGGGGATCACCTCGGCGACGGGCCTGCTCGCGACCGACGTCGTGCACGAGTTCGTCGCGACCGCGATGCAGCCGCTCGCCCGGCTCGAGCCGGCGCGCCTCGAGGCGCTCTTCGCCGGGCTCGAGGCGCAGGCGGTCGAGCAGCTCGGGGTCGACGGCTTCGCGGGCGAGCGGGCGATCGTGACGCGCCTGGCCGACTGCCGCTACACGGGCCAGGGCTACGAGGTGCGCTTCGAGCTGCCGGGCGGGCCGATCGCGGGCGACTGGGTCGAGCGCTGCGCCGAGGCGTTCCACCGGGCGCACGAGCGCGAGTACGGCCAGCGCTTCGACTCGCCGGTCGAGATCGTCAACGTCCGCGTGACGGGCGTCGGCCTCGTGCCGCCGCTCGGCTGGCCGGAGGCGGCCGCGGGGTCGGGGACGCCGGCCCGTCCGCGACGCGGCCGGTCGCCTTCGAGGTGGACGGCCGCCTCGCGTGGCTCGACGCCGCCTTCCACGACCGCTCGGCGCTCGGCGCGGGCGACGTGATCGCGGGCCCGGCGATCGTCGAGCAGGTCGACACGACGACGGTGATCCCGCCGGGCTTCGTCGCCGAGGTCGACCGCCACGGCAACCTCGTGATCGACTGCACCGGCGCCACCCGGCCGGCGCGCGACGAGGCCGCCGGCCTCGCGACCCCGGTGCTCCAGCGCGTGATCGGCGGCGCCTTCCAGTCGATCGCGAAGGAGATGGCGGGCGTCCTCTTCCGCATGTCGTACTCGTCGATCATCCGCGAGTCCGAGGACCTGGGCGCCGGCCTCTTCGACGCGGAGGGCAACGAGCTCGCCGAGTCCGACTCGACGCCGATGTTCATGGGCGCGATGCCGAAGATCGTCAAGGGCGTGATCGGGATCCTCGGCGACGACATCCACGACGGCGACGTGATCGCGCACAACAACCCGTACAAGGGCGCCACGCACACGCCCGACATCGGGATCGTCGTGCCGATCTTCTGGGAGGGCGAGCTGATCGCCTTCTCGGCCGCCTCGGCGCACCTGCTCGACATCGGCGGCGCCTACCCCGGGATGTCGATCGACCTCGTCGACATCTGGGCCGAGGGCCAGATCTGGGACGCGATCAAGCTGTACGAGAAGGGCGTCCGCCAGGAGTCGGTCTGGAAGGGGATGCTGACGAACGTCCGCACGCCGACGCACAACCGCGGCGACATCGAGGCGATGATCGCGGGCGCCGAGAAGGGCAAGCAGCGCTTCCTCGACCTCGTCCGCCGCTACGGCAAGGACGTCGTGCTGGGCGCGGCGCAGGACTGGCTCGACTACTCGGAGAAGATGCTCCGCCAGGAGATCGCGAAGGTGCCCGACGGCGTCTACGACGCGCCGACTGCCTGGCTCGACGACGACGGCAAGAACCGCGGCGTGATGCTGCCGATCGAGGTGAAGACGATCGTCGAGGGCGACCGGCTGACGATCGACCTGACCGGCTCGGCCGGCGAGGTCGAGACCGCGTTCAACTCGCCCTACGAGGGCACGGTGCTCTCGGCCGCGAGCTACATCGCGCGGACGATCTTCCTGGACGAGGCGACCTTCGACGTCTTCGTGCCGCAGAACGAGGGGATGCTCCGCCCCGTCGACGTGATCGCCCCGCTCGGCTCGATCTTCAACCCGCGCTGGCCGCGCGCGACGAAGGCGCGCTTCTGCCAGGTGCAGCGGGTGGTCGACATGATGCTGAAGGCCCTCGCGCCGGTGATCCCGGACAAGATCACCGCGGGGAACTCGGCGAACGTCACCTTCGTCTCCTACTCGGGCTTCGACGCCGACGCGGACGAGTACTGGGTCTACCTCGAGGTGAACGAGGGCTCGTACGGCGGCCGGATGGGCAAGGACGGGATGGACTCGATCGACTGCCTGATCGCGAACACCCGCAACAACCCGATCGAGGAGCTCGAGTTCCGCTTCCCGATGCGGACGGAGCGCTACGAGCTGCGGCCCGAGCCGGCCTCGCCGGGCAAGTGGCGCGGCGGGGTCGGGATCATCCGCCAGAACCGCTTCCTCGTCGACACGATCGTCGCCTGCGAGGGCGAGCGCTTCGTCGCCAAACGCCCGCCGTGGGGGATCTTCGGCGGCCACGACGGTACGCGCGCCGCCACATTGGCGTCCAGGCCGCGCGGACGAGGAAGCTGGCCGTCGAAGTTCACGAACGGGCGCATGCACGCGGACGACGTGATCGTGATCGACGCCGAACTCGGGCGGCTACGGCGAGCCGACCGAGCGCGACCGGAGCTCGTCCTCGGCGTGCTCACCGGCAGCTTCACGACGCTCGAGCAGGCGCGGGAGGCCTACCGAGGTCGCGATCCGCCCCGACCTGACGCTCGACGTGGAGGAGACGGCGCGGCTGCGCGCCATCTGAGCGGATCGCTGCCGCTGAGCCGTCCTGTCGCCCGGCTCAGCGGCCTCGATCCTCGTTGCGCGCGATGGGCCTCGCCGGGCCGAGAGCCGGCAGGCAGCGTGTCGTGGTTCGCACGCGCAGACCGCGCGCCTCGCACCACGTCGAGGCGCACGCTCCGCCCGATCGAGCCGGCTCGCGTCGCGGTCAGCTCGATGGCCGCTCCTGCGGCGAAGCGGAGAGCGAGCCGAGCGCGCCTACTGACCACCGTCCTGCGACCGTCGACGGCGATCACCCGGGCCTTGCAGCCGCGCAGGCAGCGCCCGATCGCGCCCTCGAGCGCCGTGAAGCCCACGCTGCGCAGTCGCAGGCCCCGGTCGTCTGCGGAGGACGGAGGCGGAGCATGACACGTCACCGCCTCCAGTGGCCCCGCTGCACCCGTCGCCGTTCGCGTCGAGCTGCGCCGTCACGAGCGGGCAGGCGTCGATCCTCGGCACCCCATCGGCGTCAGGGGCCAGGACGACCCGGACCCTCGTCCCAGACAGTTGGACAGGTCGCCGTCCTGCGGCTCGGTGACGGTCGCACTGAAGCCGTGTCGTGGTCGACGAGCGGGCGGACCCCTGCGGTGAGGGTCGATCGCGACGCCCTGCGTCGCGTCGTTCGACAACATCGATGCATCGCGTCACCGGGCCGCCGACGCATTCGGCACCGCTGCCTGGTAGGCCGTGACGACGTGACCCACATGCGCGACCTCGTCGTTCAGGGTGATCGTCAACACGGGCGCCGTAGCGGCCTGCGGGCCGCCGTTCCCGACGTAGATCGGCACGATGCGTGTCTCCTACTCGACGAGCTCCGTGACGACGGGGAGGAAGACCGAGACGTTCGCGCCGCTCACGGCGATCCGGTCGAAGTGGCTCGACGCGCTCCAGGTGCCGTCTGGCAGGCGCGCCTTGACGTGGAAGACGTACGACCCGAGCGGCAGCGGCTCGCTCGTGACGCCGCGCGTCGCGCCGAGGTCGACGACGTCGTCCGGGATCGTCGCCAGCCGACGGGCGACGAAGCCCGTCGACCGTTCCCGGGAAGAGCAGCCAGGTCATGTCCCGGTCGGGTCGAAGCCGGAGACGGTCGGGTAGTTCCTGGCTCGGGCTCGTCAGGTCGACCAGCGGCAGCCGCGTCGGGGTTGGCGAGCGCGGGGCTCGCCGACGAGCGCCTGGGCAGCGACCGCCGCCGCGAGGGCGCCGCAGAGGGCAGGCGGGCGCGAGGGCGCTGGCGGCACGCAGTTTTACCTATCGCGGGCTCGGCCCGGGGCGGGCGTCCTCTAGTGTGGGGTCCGACGTCGAGCAGGGAGGGCCCCGTGACCCAGCACGCCCGCGAGGAGGAGCCGCGCCACCCGGAGACGGAGGTGCTGACGCAGGGGTTCGACCCGATGCTGTCGGTCGGCCCGGCCGGCGGTCTTCCGGCTCGACCTACGTCTTCCCGAGCCCCCGAGGCCGCCGAGCGGGCGCGTTCGACCTGATGGGCGAGGCGCGCGACCGCCGGGCGGCGAAGGCGTCGCCTCGTCTACTCCCGCTTCAACCACCCGAACGCGGAGATCCTCGAGTACTGTGACGCCGCTCGAGGCCGGGGCGAAGGCGGCGCTCGTCTTCAACTCGGGCATGTCCGCGATCGTCACCGCGCTGCTCGCGCACGCGCGGCCACGGCCAGTCGGTCGTCTACACCCAGGCTCCCGGTCTACGGCGGCGCAGAAGTTCGCGCAGGCGTTCCTCGAGCCGTGGGGCGTGCACGGGATCGCCGTACCGGCCGGCGACGCGGCGCGGATCGAGCTCGCGATCGCGAACGCGGACGACCTCGCCGCGGTGCTCGTCGAGACGCCCGCGAACCCGACGCTCGTGATGACCGACGTGGCGCGGGTCGCCGACGCGGCGTCGCGCCTGCCGCGCCGGCCGCTCGTGATGGTCGACAACACGCTGCTCGGCCCGACCTTCCAGCACCCGCTCGAGCTCGGCGCCGACCTCTGCCTCTACTCGGCGACGAAGTACCTCGCCGGCTTCAGCGACCTGATCGGTGGCGTCGCGCTCGCCGCCGACCCGGCGGTGCTCGCGCCGATGCGCTCGCTGCGCAGCCTGTTCGGGACGATCCTGCAGCCGGACGAGTGCTGGATCCTCGACGGCCGCCTGCCGACCGTCGCGCCGCGGATGCGGGCCGCGACCGAGAACGCGCAGCGGATCGCCGAGCGGCTCGCGCAGCACCCGGCCGTGCGCCACGTGCACTACCCGACGCTGTTCGAGGACGAGGAGCAGCGGCGGATCGTCGCCGCCCAGTGCGAGGCGCCGGGCGCGATGCTCTCGCTCGAGCTCGGCACGAAGGCGTCCGCGTTCGCCTTCCTGCGCTCGGTCCGCATCGCGCGGAACGCCGTCTCGCTCGGGGGCGTCGAGACCCTCGCCTGCCACCCGCGCACGACGACCCACTCGGGCTTCACGGAGCGGGAGTTCGAGCAGGCCGGCGTGACGGAGGGCCTCGTCCGCGTCTCGGTCGGGCTCGAGGACTGGCGCGACCTCGTCGCCGACTTCGAGCAGGCGCTCGACGCGGCCGGCGCCGCCTAGGGGGCTGTCCGGAAAGGGCCTTCCGCGGCCGCGTTTCCGGACACGCCCCTAGCGGGGCGGCGGGATCGCGGCGCCCGAGGCCCGCAGCGCCCGCGCGGCCTCGGTGCGCGTCTCGTCCCAGCCCGACGCCCGCTCGATCGTCAGCGCGAGCACGACGTCGTCGTGGGCGAGGAAGTCGGCCACCGGCGGGAGCGCGAGCCCGGGCGCCTCGACGTAGCGGCGGTGGACGGCGTCCGCGATCGCCGCTGCGACCTCGCCCTCGAGCACCTCGACGCGCCCGGCGAGGGTGAGGCCGCGCACGTCGAGGCCGCCGCGCGAGTCGTGCACGAGCACGGTCGCGCGCGGGTCGCGGCGGGCGTTGCGCACCTTGTGGCTCGCCCCGCTCGTCGGCAGGTGGATCGTCTCGTCGCCGTCCCAGCGGAACCACATCGCGACCGCGTGGATCGCGCCGTCGGCGTCGTGCGTCGCGAGCGTGGCGACGTGCGGGGCGGTCAGGAGCTCCGTGGCGAGCGGCTCGGGCGGGCGCACGGCCGCAGTCTGGCAGCAATCCGCAGGTGACGTCGGGCTCGTATCAGGGAACACGAGAGGGTGAGCCCCGGAGCTGCGGCAAGGAGGTCGTCATGCGCAACCCGGTCCGCGACGAGACGGCGGCGTTCCACCTCGTCCTGCTCGCCGGCGCGGGGGCCGTGGCCGTCGGGCTGCTCGGCCTCCTGGTCGACCGCTGGGCGGCCCTCGGCGTCTTCCTCGCGCTCGCCGCGGCCGTCCTGCTCGCCCGGCCGCTCCATCCCCGCGTCGAGCCGCGGGCGCCCGCTGCCGTGACGGCGCACGCGGGGCCGCGGAGGATCCTCGTCCTCGCGAACGAGACCCTGGCCGGCGACGAGCTGCGCGACGCGCTGGCCGAACGGCTCGCGGGCAGGCCCGCAGAGGTGCGGCTCGTCGCGCCCGCGCTGAGCTCGCGCCTGCGCTACTGGGCCTCCGACACGGACGCCGCCGTCGCGGCGGCGCGCGCCCGACTCGACGCCTCGCTCGAGCGCCTGGAGCGCGCGGGCGTGCACGCGACCGGCGCGATCGGCGCGGACGACCCGGTGCAGGCGCTCGAGGACGCCCTCTGGGAGTTCCCGGCCGACGAGGTGATCGTCTCGACCCACGAGCCCGGCCGCTCGCACTGGCTCGCACGGCGGGTCGTCGACCCGGCCCGCGAGCGCGTGGCCGTGCCGGTCTCGCACGTGGTCGTCCGCGGGCCCGCGCTCCCGCCGGAGCGGCGCGAGCGCGCCGACTCGGTCAGGCGTCCCAGGTGACGTAGCGCCCGCGCTCGCGCGACTCGACGCGGGGGAGGCATTGCTCGACGAGCAGGCGCTGGAAGTGCTCCGTGCGCGTGTGCGCCTCGATCGCGGCCTCGTCAGCGAACTGCTCGTAGAAGAAGACGATCCGCGGATCGGCCGGGTCGCGGTGCGCCTCGAGCAGCAGCACGCCGGGCTCGTCGCGGGTGATCCGGACGAGCTCGCGCACGGCGGCGAGCACGGCGTCGACCTCGCCCTCGCGGATCGTCCAGCGGGAGGTGACGACGACGGCCACGGCGGCACGCTATCGCGCCCGGCCCCCGCCCGCGACGCGGAGGAGGACGCGCAGCGACGCGTCCGGGCCCGGCCAGTGCTCGGCGACGACCGCCGGTCCAGCGGCGCGCACGAGCCGGCGCAGGACGAGCGCGACGACGATCGCGTCGTCGAGCTGGCCGGCGACCGGCACGACGTCGGGGACGAGGTCGAACGGGAGCGCGAGGTAGAGGCCGAGCGCGACGAGGAGCGCCCGGTCGCGCCGGCGGACGCGCGGGTCGCGCGCGAGCCGGGCGACGAGGATCGCGCAGTCCGGGACGACGCCCACGAGCGCCCGGGCCCACTCGCGCCGGCCCGTGAGGGCGAGCGCGGCGACGAGCGCGAGCCAGAGCGCGGCCAGGCCGCCGGCGGCGGCGAGGAGCGCCCAGGCCCAGACCGCCACGGGCTAGTCGCCCGGGTTCGCGTAGTAGATGAGGACGTCCTCGATCAGGTCGCCGCGGAACCGGAAGACGTTGCAGTTGCGCAGGGTGAGGCGCTGGCCCGCGATCTCCGTCCCCGGCCTGCCCGTCAGGCGGACGGCGAACGTGCACGCGTGCCGGCCGGCCTCGAGGTCGACGACGTGGTCGAAGCGGTCGTAGCCCTCGACCGCGAAGGTCGCGAACACCGTGTCGAAGTACCCGCGCAGCGGCTGCTCGCCCTCGGCGGGCCGGCTGCGGTAGACGCGCGCCGGGTCGTCGCCGTGCAGGACGGTGATCGTCGCGTCCTCGGCGAAGAGCGCGAGCAGGCCGTCGACGTCGGGGTCGATCACGCGGCCGAAGTAGGCGCGCTCGACGAGCTCGACGGACGCGCTGCGGGTCGTGGGCATGCGGGCCTCCTCCGCTGGTTGCCGGGCGCCCATTCTCGCCCGTCCTGCGACGGCGCGCCTAGGATGGCGGCGCCGCGCGGGGCCGGCCCGCGTCAGACGGAGGGAGGATCGGATGGCCGTGCTCGACGCGTTCCGGCTCGACGGCAAGGTCGCGCTCGTCACCGGGGCCGGCAGCGGGATCGGCCTCGCCGCCGCACAGGGCCTGGCCGAGGCGGGCGCGGACGTCGCGTGCCTCGACCTCGACCCCGCTCGCGCCGAGGATGCCGCCGCGTCGATCCGCGCCCTCGGCCGGCGCGCGCTCGCGCTCGCCGCCGACGTCACCGACGAGGCGGCCGTCGTCGACGCGTTCGCGCGCACCGCGGCCGAGCTCGACGCCCCGACCGCCGTGTTCGCCAACGCGGGCATCGCCGGCGTCGGCGCCGAGCTGCCCGACTTCCCGCTCGAGGAGTGGCGGACGATCGTCGACGTCGACCTCACGAGCGTCTTCCTCACCGTCCGCGAGGCGGCGCGCCACATGATCCCGCGCGGCTACGGGAAGATCGTCTCGACCGCGTCGATCTACGGCATCGCCGGCGACGCGCTCTTCAACGCCTACCCGTACACCGCGGCGAAGCACGGGGTGGTCGGCCTGACGAGGACGGCCGCGGCGCAGCTCGCGCAGCACGGGATCCGCGTCAACGCGATCGCGCCGGGCTTCACGCGGACGAACCTCGCCGACGGGATCCTGCTCGAGACGGACGATCCCGAGAAGGCCGGCCTGCACGAGGAGCTGGCCCGGCGGACGCCGCTCGGCACGCTCGCCGTCCCCGCCGACCTGCAGGGACTGGTGCTCTTCCTCTGCGCGCCCGCCTCCGACTACGTCACGGGCGTCACCGTGCCGATCGACGGCGGGTACGTCGTCGCCTGAGCGGCGCCAGGCCCTAGGATCGCGGCGTGAGGATCGAGGCAACCGTCCGGGGCGTCCCGCTCGCCGGCGTGCCGGCCTGGGCGCGCCGCTGCGAGGAGCTCGGCTTCGACGGGCTGTGGACGACCGAGACGAACCACGACCCGTACTTCCCGCTCGTGCTCGCCGCCGAGCACACGCGGCGGGTCGAGCTCGGCACCGGTGTCGTGCTCGGGCTGACGCGCAGCCCCGTCGTGACCGCGCACCAGGCCTGGGACCTGCAGGAGCTCTCGCAGGGCCGCTTCGTGCTCGGGCTCGGCTCGCAGGTCAAGGCCCACGTCGAGCGGCGCTTCTCGATGCCCTTCGAGCATCCCGCGGCGCGCATGCGGGAGCTCGTGCTCGCGATCCGCGCGATCTGGGCGACGTGGGACGGCGGCCCGCCGCTCGACTTCCAGGGCGACTTCTACCGCCACACGCTGATGCCGCCCGCGTTCGTGCCGGGGCCGTTCCGCCACGGGCAGCCGAAGATCCTGCTCGCCGGCGTCCAGGAGCGGATGGTCGAGGCCACCGGCGAGGTGGCCGACGGGCTGCTCGGGCACCCGCTGCAGACGCCCGAGTACGTCCGTGAGGTGATCCTGCCGGCGCTGCGGCGCGGCGCCGAGCGCGCCGGGCGCGATCCCGGCGAGCTCGAGCTCTCCGTCGCGGTCTTCGCGGCGACGACGGACGCCGAGATCGAGGACGTCCGCCGCAAGGTCGCCTTCTACGCGACGACGCCGCAGTACCGCGGCGTGCTCGAGCTGCACGGCTGGGGCGCGGTCGGCGAGCGCCTCCACGCGCTCTCGCGCAACGGCGGCTGGGACGAGATGCCCGCGCAGATCGACGACGAGATGCTCGGCGCGCTCGCGGCGATCGGCCCGCCGGAGCGGATCGCGCGCACGCTCGTCGAGCGCTACGGCGGGCTCGCGACGCGGCTGAACTTCCACGCGGGCGACCGCGCCGATCCGGAGTCCTGGGCCGGCATCGTCGCCGCGCTCCGGGCCGAGCTCGCCTGAGGCGCGGGCGGCGCCCGTCGCCGCCCGGGCGCGACGTGACGGGCACGCCGCCGGACCGGGCCGATGGGGGCCCGGCGTCTCCCGTCGTCCAGCGCTCCGCGGGCGGCGCGCCGCCCTGTGGACGCACTGGCACGCTTCCGGCACGGAGCCGTCGCACCCGCGTGACGGGCTGGCGCGTACCCTCCCCCGGGCGGCGGGTGGGGGGTGGGCCCACCGGGCGCCGGCGGGCGGCGCGGGCCGGTCGGGCCGCGGCTGTCCCGGCCGTCGCACGTCCGGGCATGCGCGCCGCGCGCGTCCCACCTGGCCCCCCAGGGGCGCTCAGGCGGCCGGACGACGCGCGTAGAGCAGGCGCTTGTCCGCGTACGCGACGACCTCGTCGCGCTGGTTGACCACCTGCTCGCGCAGCAGCACGACGCCGCGCTCGTCGTCGCGCGCGTCGAGGCCCGCGATCTCGCCGCGCAGGCGGATCGTGTCCCCGAAGGCGACCGGCGCCACCATCCGCACCTTGTCGAAGCCGTAGAACGCGAGCACCTTCTCCCCGGTCGCGAAGAGCGCGTACTCGAGCCCGCTGACGAGCGCGAGCGTCAGCATCCCGTGCGCGACCCGCTCCCCGAACGGCCCCGTCCGCGCGAACTCGGCGTCGGTGTGCAGCTGGTAGTGATCGCCCGAGAGGCCTGCGAAGAGGACGACGTCCGCCTCGGTCACCGTTCGCCCGCGCGGGGCCTCGAAGCGGTCGCCGAGCTCGAGGTCGTCGAACCAGTGATCGAGGCTGTCGAGCGAGCGGCCCACGCGGGGATCCTTCCAGACGGGGGCGCGCCGCGCCGGCCCAGCCGACCCCCGCGTGGGGTGGCGCGGGCGGGCCGCCTCCCCGAGCGGCCCGCCCGCGCCCTGCGCCGCCCCGACTCAGTCGATCGCGACCGGCGTCACGACAGGCGCGTCGCCCTGCTCGAGCGGGAAGGCGACGAAGCCCTGCGCCTGCAGGGTCGCGAGGTCGCTCGCCTTCAGGCCGAGATCGGAGAGCGTGTAGACGCTCCCGCCGACCACGAGCACCCGCCGGATCGACGGGCCGCCCAGCGGGCGGGAGCTCGCCGGCAGGCCGGGCAGCGCCTCGAGGTGGGCGATCGCGCCGAGCCGCTCGATCCCGCCGGCGCCGACGCGGAACGCGAACGCGGCGTTCTCGGCGCGCTCGGTCTGCGTCGCCCCGTCGTACGCGTACGTCGAGACCGGGATCATCGTCAGGCTCGTGGCCGGCCAGTGGAGGAACGCGTGGTGGTCCCACTCGGCCTCCGACCAGCCGTCCTCGATCGTCTGCTGCGCGAGCCTGACGGGCTTCGCCGGGTTCGAGACGTCGAAGACGGAGAGCTGCGTGCCCTTCGTCCGGCCCTGGGCGGTCGCGTCCTGGCCGACGCCGAGCAGCAGCCCGTCGCCGATCGGGTGCAGGTAGGCGGAGTAGCCGAGGATCTTCAGCTCGCCGAGCACCCTCGGCGCGGTCGGGTCGGAGACGTCGACGGTGTACAGCGGATCGGTCTGCCGGAACGTGACGACGTAGCCGATGTCGCCGACGAACCGGACGGCGTAGATCCGCTCGCCCTCGCCGAGGCCTCCGACCTGGCCCGTCTTCCGCAGCCTGTTGGCCCCGTCGTCGGCGAGGACGGTGACGAGGCTCTGGCTCCTCTCGCCGTCGTCCGTCCACCAGGCCGGCTCGCTCGTGCTCGCCACGCGCAGGAAGCCCTTCGACTCCGACATCGCCCACTGGCTGAGCATGTAGCCCGGGACGACGCCGCTGGCCGCGTACGCGGTCTCGGCCGCCCCGGACGTGTCGAACTTGTGGATCGCGGTCGTGATCCGGTTCGGCAGCTCCTCGGGCGTGTCGATCCGCGCCCAGTCGAACCACCGCTGGCTCGCGACGTACAGGCCGTCGGGCGAGGCGTAGACGACGCTCCCGTCTGCGAGCACGGCGTCGGTGTCGACCGGGTCGAGGCCCTTCGTCAGGTCGAGCGTGACGACGCTGACGAGGCCGAGGCCCGAGAAGACCGAGGGACGGCTGACGTCCGCGCACGCGACGAGCCGCCGCGTCGAGGTGGGCGTGCCGTCGGGCCCGGACAGGCGGGCGAGTGGCAGCCAGTTCCGCGCGACGGTGTCCTCGACGGCCTCGCGGTTCTCGAGGCGCGCGGCCCGGCGGGCCCGGACCGTCGAGTCCTCGGGGTAGGCGAAGCTGATGCCCGTCGGCCCCGAGGTGACGACGAGGCGCGCCGTCTGGCCCGTCAGGCGGCCGGACACGAGCGTGCCCTCGATCGAGAGGCGCTGGACGACCTTCAGGTCGGCCGGGTCGCTCGCGTCGATCAGGGTCACCTCGGTCGTCGGCAGCCACGGCAGGAAGGCCTCGCCTTCCGCCGCGTCCGGCTGGGACCGGAAGGTCGAGCCGTAGCCGATCACGAGGAGCCGCGTGCCGTCGAGCAGGAGCTGCGCGCTCCACGCGTTCTCGACGGGGAGCGAGTCGAGGATCGCGCTCGCGCCGCCCTGCGCCGAGACCGACCAGACGCGGCCCTGCGCGACCGAGAAGATCGTCGTGCCGTCCGTCTTGACGATGTCCGGCTCGTCGACGCCCGCCTCCTGGACGTTCGTGCCCGAGAAGTCGACGCCCGGCGCCGGCGCCGAGGCTCGCGTGCCGCCGTCGGAGGCGGGCGCGGCCGGCGCCTCCTCGACCGGGAGCGGCCCGACGACGTCGGAGAAGCGCGGGTAGACGACCCAGCTCCCGTAGAGCCCGTACGCGTTCACGAGGCCCGACGCTCGCGTCTGCACGTAGTCGAGGAACGCGTTGCAGTCCCGGAAGTCGCGCAGCCCCGGCGCTGCCTGGGCCGTCGCGGGCACGACCGCCAGCGCCAGCCCCGCGAGGATTCCTGCTGTCGTACGTCGCATCGGCGCGCCTCCCTGGTTCGCTCGGTGACGGGCCGTCGACCGTCGCCGCCGCGACAAGGTTCCCCCAGCGCGCCGACGCGCGTCGGGCGAGCGGGCGGACCGGGCCCGCCCGCTCGCCCGTGCGCGTCAGGCCTGCTCGAACTCGGTGGACGACTGCCTGCGTCGCTGCAGCAGCATCCGCACGACCGGGACCGCGATCGCCGCGATCCCGACGAGCAGCAGGATGCGGGGCAGGCGGCTACGGCGCTTGCCCGCGCCCGCTCGGCGGCGGCCCGCGCCTCGCCGAAGAGCTGGCCGAGGGAAGCTCGCGCTGGACGTCCTGGTCGTCGAGCAGCTGCTGCGTCATCGCCCGGCAAGTCGTCGCCGCGCAGCATGCCACGCAGGCAGCGGTCGGCGGACGCGATCACCTCGCTCGCGTGGCTGCGGAACTCCTTGTCCCGCGCGAGCTCCCGCGCGCGCGGCGCCATGCTGGACGCCCAGGCCGCGGTCGCGGCAGTCCTGGTCTGCGCCATGCCTCCTCCTTCCTCAGCGGATCCGTCCGGCGAGATACCCGGCTCGCCCGGCCGGGGAAAACGCCCGCCGCGAGCGGGCCGGCGCGCCGGCCCGCCCGCGCGCGCTGGTGCGGACCCGTGCCCGCGCGAACTGCCACCGACGAGGGCGTCGGCGCCGTCGGCGTCGTCGAGACCCGCTTCCACGAGCTGGCGGAGCCGCTCGAGCTCGGTGCGGCGCCGTCCTGCCCAGCGCGTGCAGATCGCCTACGAGACGTACGGGACGCTCTCGGCCGCGTGCGACAACGTCGTCCTCGTCTGCCACGCCCTCTCGGGCGACGCGCACGCGGCCGGCTGGAGCGCCGACGAGAACGCGATCTCCGCGCTCGACGGGTTCAAGGCGGACGACCGCGGCGTCAGGCCGCGCTCCGGCCTCGGCTGGTGGGACGGGATGGTCGGGCCGGGCAAGGCGTTTCGACGCAAACCGCTGGTTCGTGGTCTCGACGAACCTGATCGGCGGCTGCCGCGGCTCGACGGGCCCCGCCTCGGAGAACCCGGCGACGGGGAGGCCCTACGGCTCCGACTTCCCCGTCGTCACGGTGGCCGACATGGTGCGCGCGCAGCGGCGCTTCCTCGCCGAGGCGCTGGGGATCGAGCGCCTGCACGCGGTCGCGGGCGGCTCGCTCGGCGGCATGCAGGGGCTCGAGTGGGCCTACACCAGGCGATCCGCAGGATCGTCGGGATCGCGACGACCGCCCGGCTCTCGGCCCAGGGCCTCGCGCTGAACGCCGTCGCGCGGAACGCGATCATGGCCGACCCGGACTGGCAGGGGGGGCACTACCACGGCACGGGCCGCGAGCCGCGCGCCGGGATCGCCGTGGCGCGGCAGGTCGGCCACGTGACCTACCTGTCGCGGGCCTCGATGGACGAGAAGTTCGGGCGTCGGCTGCAGGATCGCGACGCCGTCTCCTACTCGCTCGACGGCGCCGACTACCAGGTCGAGAGCTACCTCCGCCGCAGGGCCTCGTTCGCGAACCGCTTCGACGCGAACACGTACCTCTACCTCTCGCGCGCGCTGACGTACTTCGACCTCGCGGTCGCGCACGGCGGCGGCTCGCTCGAGCGGGCGGTCGAGCGCCTGCAGGCGAGCACGCTGCTGATCTCGTTCACGTCCGACTGGCTCTACCCGACGGCTGACTCGGCCGAGCTCGAGGCGGCGCTCCGCGCGCACGGGCGCGACGTCGAGCACCACGTGATCGGACGACGTACGGGCGACTCCTTCCTGCTCGAGGAGGCACGCCAGACGCCCTTCATCCGCGCCTTCCTCGACCGGATCGCGCCGTGAGCGGCGACGCGAGTTCGGCTTCGCGACGCGCGCTGCACGCGGGCCAGCGCCCCGATCCGTACACGGGCGCGCAGGCCGTCCCGATCTTCCAGACGACGAGCTACGTCTTCGAGAGCCCCGACGCGGCCGCCGCCTACTTCAACCTGCAGGAGTACGGCAACGTACTCCCGGATCATGAACCCGACGGTCGCCGTGCTCGAAGGGCGCGTCGCGAGCCTCGAGGCGGGGCAGGGGGCGGTCGCGTTCGCGAGCGGGCTCACCCGGCGCAGGCTGCGGCGCTGTTCACGATGCGCCGTCCCGAGGACCACGTGGTCGCCTCGGCCGCCCTCTACGGCGGGACAGTCGCAGCTGAAGCACCTCTCTGCAAGCTGGCCTTCGACCTGACGTTCGTCGACCGGACGACGTCGACGCCTGGCGCCGCGCGCTGCGGCCGGCGACGAAGGCGCTCTTCGCCGAGACGATCGGCAACCCGGGCGGCAACGTCCTCGACATCGAGGCGGTCGCCGGCGTCGCCCGGGAGGCGGGCGCGCCGCTCGTCGTCGACAACACGTTCGCGACCCCGTACCTCTGCCGCCCGCTTGAGCACGGGGCGGACGTCGTCGTCCACTCCGCGACGAAGTTCCTCGGCGGCCACGGCACCTCGATCGCCGGGGTGGTCGTCGAGTCCGGCCGCTTCGACTGGTCGAACGGTCGCTACCCGGTCGTCGCCGACCCCTCCGCACCACGGGCTCGCGTTCCACGGGATGGCGGGATCCACGGCTACGTGATGAAGCTGCGCCGAGACGCTCCGCGACCTCGGCGCCGCGCTCAGCCCGTTCAACGCCTTCCTCGTCCTGCAGGGGATCGAGACGCTCCCGCTGCGCATGGACCGCCACGTCGGGAACGCGCTCGCGGTGGCCGGGTGGCTGCGCGAAGGCAGGAGGGCGTCGAGCAGGTGCGCCGCCCAGGCCTGCCCGACAGCCCGTATGCCCCGCTCGTAGCCCGCTACCTGCCGCGCAGGGCGGGGCGACCTCTTCTCGTTCGACCTCGTCGGCGGGCGCAGGCGGGCACGCGCTTCATCGAGGCGCTCGACGTGTTCAGCCACCTCGCGAACGCAATCGGCGACGCGCGCAGCCTCGTCATCCACCCGGCCTCGACGACCCACCACCGCCAGCTGGCCGACGGCGAGCTCGCCGCGGCCGGGATCGGGCCCGGGACGATCCGGCTCTCGATCGGGCTCGAGGACGTCGACGACCTGCTCTGGGGCCTCGGCCGCGGCCTCGAGGCGGCACGGGCGTGAGCACGGCCCCCGGCGCGATGGCCGTCCCGGCCGAGTACCAGGACGCGGACGAGATCCGGGCGCTGCTGCGCGGCGCGCACGATCGCGGTGGTCGGGCTCTCCTCGAACGTCCTGCGCGCGAGCCACTTCGTCGCTTCTACCTCCAGCGGCACGGCTGCGGGTGATCCCGGTCAACCGCGCGAGACCAGGGTGCTCGGCCAGCGCGCGTACCCGTCGCTCCTCGACGTCCCGGGCCGATCGACGTCGTCGACGTCTTCCGCGCGCCCGACGCGCTGCCGGGGATCGTCGAGGAGGCGACCAGGCGGACGCCGGGGCGCTCTGGTGCAGTACGGCGTCGTGCACCTCGAGAGCGGCGGCACGGGCGCACCGGGCGGGCCTGACGGTCGTGGTCGACCGCTGCATGAGTCGAGCACGCGCGCTACTGAGGGGCGCATGCCTGGCTCGGCCTCAGCACCGGCCGGATCGCGTCCCGCCGCGGCGTCGTCTGAGCCCCGCTACGCGAGCGTGTCGAGGCCGAGCGACGGCGTGCGCCGCGCGGTTTTCGCCGCGGTCGGTGTAGCCGGATGCGGCGTTCGCCTGCTCGAGCGCCTGCAGCAGCTCCTGGATCCGCGTGCCCGCGTCGGCGCCGGAGATCGCGTCGAGCACCGACTGCGCGGGGAAGCTCCCCTCGCCGATCCGCCGCGGCGGGGCAGGCGGCCGGGTGCCGTTCGCGATGCTCGACGCGAGCGCGTCGAGCGCCTCGGCGGGCAGGTCGGGCGCGCCCTCGGGCTTCCCCGCCTGGAGGGCGCTCACGACGGCGGCGTGGAGCTGGTCGTCGCCGATGCCGCGCGAGGCGGCGAGCTCGGCGAGGAGCTGGCCGGTCGCGCGCGAACCTGCAGGTCGTCGACGAGGACGCCGAGCCGCTGCGCGGGCGTGTCGAGGTCGAGCGGCGGCGGGCCGGGCGGGCGCGCGGCCGGGCGCCCGGCGCCGGCCGCGAGCAGGCCCTGCGGGCCGAACAGCGACTGGGACAGCGACGACACGTTCATCGTGGAACCTCCTGACCGGGCGGCGTTCGAACCGCCCAGCCGGGTCGTCGGCTCCGCGCGCCACGGCTGAAGCCGCGGGCGCCGATTCCTCGCAGGCTCCTCGGTGCCTAGATCGAGAGGTGCACGTGGTCGGAGTGGCCCCCGACGAGCACCCGCCAGATCTTGCCGGCGTCGTACGAGTAGCCCGCCGGGGTGTAGAAGAGGTCGTCGAGGAAGATGTCGCGCCGGTGGTCCTCGGCCCAGCGGAAGTAGCGGAGCAACGTCGCGTGCGAGCAGTAGACGTCGATCGCGCGGCCGATGTTCGTGCCCGGGTACCGCTGGTAGTGCTTGGAGTGGCCGACGTGGCCCCCGCGCGGCGGGTCGCCGACCGCCGGGTTCTGCGTGACGCGGCAGCCGAGCGCCTCGGCGACCCGGATCGCGTGCAGCATGGCGCCGGGGCGCCGCTCGACGTCGGGCGACGCCGCGAGCAGCCGGCGCAGCCGCCGGTCGCGCACGGCGACTCGCTCGGCCCTGCGCAGCGCCGCCTGCGCGCGGGCGCGGGGAACGCGCTGCAGCCGCAGGGCCGCGGCGGACGCCCGTGTCGTCGCCAGCGGCGGCGCGACGCCCGGAAGCGGCGCGATCCCGGCGGCGACCGCCTGGAGCGGCCGCGCCGCGTCTGCGGGCAGGGCGGGACGGGCCGTGTTCGGCCAGACGAGAGCAGCGGTCGGCAGCGCGGCGAGCACCAGCGCGAGACGCGCACGGCCGACCGCGAATCGTTCGATTCGGGTCACCAGCGGCTCCTATGGCTCGCGGCGCACCCTCCTGGGCACTGCCCCGGGGCCCTTCTCGGCCCCAACGGACGGACACAACCACGAGATCCCTATGTGGAGAGTGTGGAAAAGTAGCAGCTCGAGCGAGCCCCTGCACGCAGGAAGCGGAATCCGTCCGACGAACCTGCTAGATCCCCGGCGCTCCGGGGATCGTCGTGGCGGGACGACGCACGGCGCCTGGCGGCGGTCGCAGCGGCCGACCAGGCCGATCGAGACGGGGCACGGGGTCGGCCGTCGGGCCGGCCCCGGGCCGCCAGGCTCACAGGGGCGGGATCGGGTGGTTCGCGAGCAGGCGCCCGGCGGGGTCGACGCGGCCGCGCAGCTCGCGCAGGCGGCGGTAGTCCGCCGGCTCGTAGAAGCAGGCCGGGTCGACGCGCCGCTCCGTGAAGTTCAGGTAGCGGCGGCCCTCGTCCCAGGGCGCGAGCGCCGCGTGGAGCGCGTCGAGCCCGCCCTCGATCGCCTCGATCGCCTCCTGGGTCGGGCCCATCCCGACGCCGAAGACCGCGAAGCCGCCCGCGAGCGCGCCGAGCGCGCCGCAGCCGGGCGCGCGCCGCCCGAGCGCGCCGCCGAGGTGGCGCACCTCGATCGAGAGCAGCGGCGACGCGCGTCCGGGGCCGGCGAGGTCGAGCAGCGCGTCGACCGCCGCGGCGGGGAAGTCGGCGATCAGTAGCCCGTCCCCCGCGTAGGGCACCGGCTCCGGCGGGTCCATGTTCAGCTCCGGCAGGTCGGTGGGGCGCATCGGCCGGATCGTGTCGAGCTCGGGACCGAGCGAGCGCAGCGGCGCGAGCAGTGCCGCCCCCTCGTCCGCGGGGCCGAGGAACGCCGCCTCGAGGACGACGAACGAGCGCCCGCGGAACGGCTCCGGGATCTCGGGGATCGGCGGCAGCCGGAGCAGCCGGCCGAGCGACGTGACCTCGTCGGGCAGGCCCCCGGTCCACGCCCGCCACGCGTGCAGCACCTCGGCCGCCCGCTCGAGCGGCCAGAAGAGGGCCCCGGCGTAGAGGTCGGGGACGGGGACGAGCTCGAGCTCGAGCGCCGTGACGATCCCGAAGCTGCCGCCGCCGCCCCCGATCGCCCAGAGCAGGTCGGGCTCGTGGGCGGCGTCGGCGCGGACCTGCTCGCCGTCCGCGGTGACGAGCTCGACCGCGCGGATGCTCTCCGAGGCGAGCCCGTGCCGCCGGGCGAGCCAGCCGATCCCGCCGCCCGTCGCGTAGCCGGCGACGCGCACGGTCGCCGCGGTGCCCGCGAGGCCGGCGAGCCCGTGCGCGTCCGCCGCGGCGGCGATCTCGCCCCAGGTCGCGCCCGCGCCGACCCGGGCGCGGCGCCCGGCCGCGTCGATCTCGATCCCTCCGAGCCGGTCGGTGCGGACGAGGATCGCGTCCGCGAGCGACGCGAGGGCGCCGCAGCCGTGGCCGGTCCCCTGGGCGGCGACCCGCAGGCCCTGCTCCGCGGCGACGCGCACGGCGGAGGCGACGTCCGCGGCGGACGCCGCGAGCACGACCGCCGCGGGGCGCTGGTCGACGGCGAGGTTGTAGGCGGAGCGGGCGGCGTCGTAGCCGGCCTCGCCCAGGACGGCGCAGTCGCACCCGAGGCGGGCGCGCAGGAGCTCGGCGAGGATCTCGGGGGTCGGCGGCACGGTGCTCCTCCGGTCGGACGGGGTGGTCGGGCGGCGCGCGCCGCCTCCCGGGAGCCTACGGTCGCGGGGCCGGCGCGACACCACCGTGACGGGCGGTACCCTTCGGGCCGCGGAGTGGCCTGGCCGCCCCGCCTTCCCGTCCGGCGACTCCCGGAGGTCTGGCGTGCCTGTTCGGCGACATCGTCCGCAGCCGCCGCATCGCGGATCCGCCGCGGCACCGCGCGCGTCCTCTCGCGCACGGAGTACCTGGGCCAGGCCGCGTCGCAGAGCTGCGAGATGGAGCTCGAGGTCTCGCCCGAGGGCGGGCAGCCCTACACCCTCAGGTACCGCACCGTCGTCGGCATGACGCACTGGCCGGAGCCCGACCAGGTCGTGCCGGTGACGATCGACCGCGGCCACCGCAACCGCCTGCGGATCGAGTGGAGCGAGGTGAAGCCGCACCGCGTCGCCGTCGGCGTCTCGCCCGAGGCGATCCAGCCCGCGCCGCCGCCGCCCGCCCCGGAGCCTCCGCCCGCGCCGCTCCCAGCTGCTGCCCGCGCCGCCGGAGCCGCCGACGGTCGAGCCGGACGTCGTCGCGGCGCTCCCCGGGCAGCCCGCCGTCCTCGTCCCCGAGCCCGTCCCGGCCGCGGCCCCCGCGCCGGCCGAGCCCGGGCCCGCGCCGCCCCCGCCCGGCGAGGAGGACGTCGACGCCCGCATCGCCCGGCTCGAGCGCCTGGCAAGCTCCACGAGGCGGGGATCCTGACGGACGCCGAGCTCGCGAGCGAGAAGCGGCGCATCCTCGACGGCTGACCGCGGCGAGCCCGCCGGGCGCCTGCGGGAAACCGGGGATTGCATCGATGCCGGCCCGCGGGCGATGATAGGGGCGTGGAGGCGAGCGGCGGTGCCCGGACGACGCGCAGGAGCGCCAGGCCGGCGGCGTCGCCGCAGCCCGGGATCGCCGAGCTCCGGGAGGTGGCGCGGAACCTCCGCTGGACGTGGAGCGCGCCCGCGCTGACGCTGTTCGAGCGGCTCGACCCCGACCGCTGGCGCGGCGTGAACGGCAACCCCCTGCGCCTGCTCGACGTCCTCGGCGCCTCGGGCGTCCGCTCTCGCCTCGCTGCCGATCAGGAGCTCGCCGCCCTGGCCGCGGCCGTCGTCGAGAACTTTACGACGTACGAGGCCGAGAGGGACGACACGTGGTTCCGCGAGCGCCAGGTCGGGTCGCACGAGCCGTTCGAGGTCGCGTACCTCTCGGCCGAGTTCGCCTTCTGCGACGCGCTGCCGATCTACGCGGGCGGCCTCGGCGCGGTCGCCGGCGAGCAGCTGAAGTCCGCGAGCGCGCTCGGCGTCCCCCTCGTCGGCGTCGGCCTGCTCTACCGGGAGACGTCGCACCAGTGGCTCGACGACGACGGGCGCCAGCAGGAGTCGTGGGAGGTGATCGAGCCCGAGCGCATGCCGCTCGCACCCGCCCGGGACGTCCTCGGCCGGCCGCTCGAGGTGACCGTCCCGTTCCCCGGGCGCGACATCGTCCTGCGCGTCTGGACGGCCCCGGTCGGGCGCAACCGGCTCGTCCTGCTCGACTCGGCCGCGCCCGCCAACTCGGCGGACGACCGGCGCATCACCCGCCGCCTCTACGGGGGCGACCTCGAGACCCGCATCCAGCAGGAGCTGCTGCTCGGCGTGGGCGGCCTGCGCGCGCTCGCCGCGCTCGGCCACGAGCCGACCTTCGTCCACCTGAACGAGGGCCACACCGCCTTCGCGACGCTCGAGCGGATCCGCCGCCAGATGGCCCGCGCGGGCCTGACCTTCGCCGAGGCGCGCGAGGCGGTCGCCCACGAGCTGCTGTTCACGACGCACACGCCGGTCGCCGCCGGCCACGACTACTTCCCGCCGGCGCTCGCGCGCCGCTACCTCGCGCCGTACGCCGCCCTGCTCGGGATCGCACTCGACGAGCTGCTGGCGCTCGGCCGCGTCGAACCGGCCCGCACCGAGGACGCCTTCTGCCCGACGGTGCTCGCCCTGCGCCTCGCCGGCAACCGCGCGGGCGTCAGCCGGCTGCACGGCTCGGTCACGCGCGAGCAGTGGGCGCGCTCTGGCCGCGGGTGCCGCTCCCCGAGGTGCCGGTCGGACACGTCACGAACGGGATCCACTACCAGTCGTGGCTCGCCCGAGATGGGCGACCTGCTCGACCGACGCTCACGCCACGCTGGCGCGGGCACCCGCTCGACCCGCCACGTGGCGGCAGCTGCTCGAGGCGGACGACGCCGAGCTCTGGGCCGTCCGCCAGGCCGGGCGGGCGCGGCTCGTCGACTTCTGCGCGGACTGGCTCGCCGGCCAGCTCGCCCGCCGCGGCGCCGCGCGGGCCCGGATCGAGGAGGCCCGCTCGCTGCTCGACCCGGAGGCGCTGACGCTCGGCTTCGTCGGGCGCTTCGTCGCGTACAAGCGCCCGACGCTGTTCCTCGAGGACCCCGACCGGCTCGCGCGGATCCTCGGCGACGCCGACCGCCCGGTGCAGATCGTCTTCGCCGGCAAGGCGCACCCGCGCGACGAGGCAGGCAAGGAGCTGCTGCGGACGGTGGTGACGTTCGCGCGGAGCGCCGGGCTCGCGAACCGGCTCGTCTTCCTCGAGGACTTCGACATGACGATGGACCGGCTGCTCGTCCAGGGCGTCGACGTCTGGCTGAACACCCCGCGTCGGCCGCTCGAGGCCTGCGGCATCGCCGGCATGAAGTCCGGCGCGAACGGCGCGCTCAACTTCTCGACCGTGGACGGCTGGTGGGACGAGGCCTGGGCGGACGCCGACGCCGACGCGCCGCCGATCGGCTGGTGCATCGGCGGCGTCGAGGCCTACGACGACCTCGCCGCGCAGGATGCCGTCGACGTCGCGTCGTTCTACGAGCGGCTGGAGCAGGAGATCGTGCCGACGTTCTACGAGCGCGACGCGCGCGGCGTCCCGACGCGCTGGCTCGCGAGCGTCAAGCAGTCGATCGCGACGCTCGCCCCGATGTGGCACTCGCACCGATGGTGCAGGACTACGCGGAGCGCTACTACCTGCCTGGGGCGCAGCGCGGCGCGCCTCCAGTCGGCGGCGGCGCCCGCGCCCGCGACGTCGCGCGCGCCGTGCGCCGCCTGCGCGCCGCCTGGGACGAGGTCTCGCTGCGCGTGGGCGAGCCGACCGTCGACGAGCGTGGCCGGCTGCTCGTCCGGATCGACGCCACGCTCGGGGGCCTCTCGCCGGCGGACGTCCGCGTCCAGCTCTGGGTCGCCGCCGCCGAGGTCCGCCGCTGGCGGTGAACGCCGTGCTCGACGACGTCAGGGAGGGTCGCGGTCGCTACGTTGCCTCCGTGCAGCTCGCGCCCGACGCACCGGTGCCCGCGCTCGCCGCGCGGGCGCTGCCACGCCATCCGTTCCTGTCCGACCCGTACGTCCCGGGCCTGATCCGATGGTCCGACTGAGCGCCGCGTGAGGGGTCGCGGGCTCGCGAGCCTCGCCGCGCTCGGCGGACTGCGGCATCGAGCTCTCGTACGTCGACGCCCTCGGCGTGGAGCGGGAGGCCGACCCCGACGTGCTCGTCGCCGTGCTGCGGGCGCTCGGGCACGACATCGACGGCCTCGGCGGCGCGCCGGCCGCCCGGCGAGTGCGCGCTCGGTGAGCGCGCGGGCCGCGTGCTCGAGCCCGTCTCGGTCGTCTGGGACGGGCGCGGCGGCCAGGCGACGATCCGCCTGCCCGAGTCGGAGCACGACGCACTGCTCCTCTGCTCGCTCGAGCTCGACGGCGGCGGCGGCGGCGGGCGGACGGAGTGGCAGGCACGGGCCGGCGAGCTCCCCGTGCTCCAGCGGGAGCGCCTCGATCGCCAGGCGACGGTCGTCCGCCAGCTCGGGCTGCCGCTGGCGCTGCCTGCCGGCTACCACCGGCTGACCGTCTCCTACCGCAACCGGGAGCACTCGGGCCTCGTGATCGTCGCGCCGACGCGCGGCGCGCGCAGCCGCCCCGGCGGCGAGCGGCCCTCGTACGGCGTCTTCCTGCCGCTGCACGCCGTCCGGACGCAGCGCGGTTGGGGCCTCGGCGACCTGACCGACCTCGAGTCGCTCGCGAGCTGGGCCGGGACGGAGGGCGCGACGGTCGTCTCGACGCTGCCGCTCGTGGCCGGGTTCGCCGGCGACCCGTGTGAGCCCAGCCCGTACGCGCCGATCAGCCGCCGCTTCTTCCACGAGCTGTGGATCGACGTCGAGCGGATCCCCGAGCTCGCCTGGTCGCCCGCGGCGCGCCGGCTCGTCTCCGACCTGGCGAGCCCGCCGCGCGGGCGGCGCGCCGGGAGCAGGAGCTCGTCGACCACGCGGCCGTGATGGCGGCGAAGCGGGGTGCTCGAGGCGTGCGCCGACGCGCTCGTCGGCGGCCGCCGGCCGCGAGGCGCCTTCCGCACGTGGCTGCTCGAGCGGCCGGTCGTCTCCGACTACGCGCGCTTCCGCGCGGCGGGCGAGCGGTTCGGCGCGAACTGGCGCGCCTGGCCGGCGAGCGTCCGCGACCGGACGATCCGCTGGGCCGACGTCGACCCGGAGACCGAGCGGTACTTCGGCTACGCGCAGTGGATCCTCGAGGAGCAGGTGGAGGAGCTCGCCCGCCGCCTGCGCGAGCGGGGCCAGGTGCTCGCGCTCGACCTGCCGGTCGGCGTCCATCCGGACGGGTACGACGTCTGGGCCTGCCGCGAGCAGTTCGCCGCCGGCGTCTCGCTCGGCGCGCCGCCCGACCCGTTCTTCACCGCCGGCCAGTCGTGGGGGCTGCCGCCCGCCCATCCGGAGACGATCCGGACGGCCGGGCACGAGCTGTTGCGCGCGTCGCTCGCGCGGCACCTGCGCGTCGCCGGCCTGCTCCGGATCGACCACGTGATGGGCCTGCAGCGGACGTTCTGGGTGCCGGACGGTGCGAGCGCGGCGGACGGCGTCTACGTCCGGATGCCCGCCGACGAGCAGCTCGCGGTCGTCTGCCTCGAGGCCGCGCGCCACGGCGCGGACGTCGTCGGCGAGGACCTCGGGACGGTCGACCCGGCCCTGCGGGAGGCGATGGAGCGCCACGGCCTGCGCCGCATGTCGGTCGCGCAGTTCGCGCTCGACGCGGGCGCCGACCCGCCGCTCGTGCCGCCGCCGCCGGGCAGCGTCGCCTCGTTCGGGACGCACGACCTGCCGACCTTCGCGGGCTGGTGGACGGCGCGCGACGTCGAGGAGCGGGTCGAGATCGGCCAGCTCGCGCCGGACGCGGCCGACGCCGCCCGGGCCGACCGCGCGCGGGACCGGGCGATCCTCGCGCGGCTCGCGGACGAGGCCGCCGCCTCGTCGGAGGAGGCGCCGCGCCCGGTGCTCGACGCCCTGCACGCCGCGCTCGCGGCGAGCGAGGCGGGCGTGGTGCTCGTCTCCGTCGAGGACCTGCTGCTCGAGACGGAGGCGCAGAACCTGCCGGGCACGCACCGCGAGCGGCCGAACTGGCGCCGCGCCGCCTCCCGCACGCTCGAGGAGATCGCGGCGGACGAGGACGTCCACGAGTCGCTCGCCGCCGTCCGCGCCTCGCGCGGGCGGACCGTCGAGGCGCCGACCGCGCCGACGCTCGGCCGGGCGCCCGAGACCGTCTTCGGCGTCAGCCTGCTCTCCGACGAGGACGTCCACCTGTTCAACGAGGGCCGCCACTTCCGGCTCTACCGCAAGCTCGGCGCCCACCCGCTCGAGGCGCGCGGCGTCGCCGGCACGTACTTCGCGGTCTGGGCCCCGAACGCCGAGCACGTGAGCGTGATCGGCGACTTCAACGGCTGGGACGGGGCCCGCCACCCGCTGCGCGCCCGCGGCCAGTCCGGCCTCTGGGAGGGGTTCGTCCCCGGCGTCGGCACCGGCGCGACCTACAAGTACCGCCTGCACCCGCGCGACGGAGGCCCGCCGCTCGACAAGGCCGACCCGTTCGCGTTCGCCGCGGAGGAGCCGCCGCGCACCGCCTCGGTCGTCTGCGACCTCGACCGCGCCTGGTCGGACCGCGACTGGCTGCGCGAGCGCGGCGACCGCCAGCGCGTCGACCGGCCGATCTCGATCTACGAGGTCCACCTCGGCTCCTGGCGGCGCGTCCCGGAGGAGGGCGACCGCTGGCTCACCTACCGCGAGCTCGCGCCGCTGCTCGCCGACCACGCGCTCGCGCACGGCTTCACGCACGTCGAGCTCCTGCCGGTGATGGAGCACCCGTTCTACGGCTCGTGGGGCTACCAGGTGACCGGCTACTTCGCGCCGACGGCGCGCTACGGGCGGCCCGAGGACCTGATGGCGATGATCGAGCACCTGCACCAGCGCGGGGTCGGCGTGATCCTCGACTGGGTTCCCTCGCACTTCCCGGCCGACCCGCACGGGCTCGCGGCCTTCGACGGGACGTTCCTCTACGAGCACGAGGACCCGCGCCAGCGCGTCCACCCCGACTGGCAGAGCTGGATCTTCAACTACGGCCGCAACGAGGTGCGGAGCTTCCTCGTCTCGAACGCGCTGTTCTGGCTCGACCGCTACCACGCCGACGGCCTGCGCATCGACGCGGTCGCCTCGATGCTCTACCTCGACTACTCCCGCCGCGAGGGCGAGTGGGTGCCGAACCGGTTCGGCGGCCGCGAGAACCTCGAGGCGCTCGAGCTGCTGCGCACGCTGAACGAGGAGGTCTACGCGACCTTCCCGGACACCATGACGATCGCGGAGGAGTCGACCGCGTGGCCGGCCGTCTCGCGGCCCGTCTACGCGGGCGGGCTGGGCTTCGGCTTCAAGTGGGACATGGGCTGGATGCACGACACGCTCGCGTACTTCGGGCGCGACCCGGTGCACCGCCGCTACCACCAGGAGGACCTGACCTTCCGCGGCCTCTACGCCTGGACGGAGAACTTCGTCCTGCCGCTCTCCCACGACGAGGTCGTGCACGGGAAGGGCTCGCTGCTCGGGCGGATGCCCGGGGACGCGTGGCAGCAGCGCGCGAACCTGCGCGCGCTCTACGGCCTGATGACCGGGACGCCCGGGAAGAAGCTCCTCTTCATGGGCGCCGAGCTGGCGCAGCCCGGCGAGTGGCAGCACGAGGCGAGCCTCGACTGGCACCTGCTCGAGGACGAGGGGCACGCGGGCGTCTCCCGCTGGGTGGCGCGGCTGAACGGGCTCTACCGCGACGAGCCCGCGCTGCACGAGCTCGACGCCGACCCGGCCGGCTTCGCCTGGATCGACTGCACCGATCGCGAGCACAGCGTCTTCGCCTTCGAGCGGCGCGGGCGCGACTGCGAGCCCGTCGCGGTCGTCGCCAACCTGACGCCCGTGCCGCGCCACGACTACCGGGTCGGCCTGCCGCGGCCGGGCCGCTGGACGGTGCTGGCGAGCTCCGACGCCGCGGAGTTCGGCGGCTCCGGCCACGGCGTCGACCAGGTGATCGAGACGCAGCCGATCCCGTGGCACGGGCGCGAGCAGAGCGCCGCCGTGACCCTGCCGCCGCTCGGCGTGCTGTTCCTCCGCCGCGAGACCTGATGCACCGCGCCGTCTGCGTCCACCTGCACCTCTACCAGCCGCCCCGCGAGCACCCGTGGCTCGGCCTGGTCGAGCCCGAGCCGAGCGCGCTTCCACACCACGACTGGAACGCGCGGATCGCCGCCGAGTGCTACCGGCGCAACGCCGGCGCTCGGCTGCTCGACCCCGCCGGGCTCGTGGAGGACGTCGGCGACAACTACGCCCGCACCAGCTGGAACGTCGTCCCGACGCTCCACCGCTGGCTGGCCGAGCACGCGCCGGAGGTGGACGTCGCCCTGCGCGCGGCCGACCGCGAGGTCGTCGCCCCGGGGCGCGGCCGCGCCCTCGGCTCGCCCGCGATCCACGCGATCCTGCCGCTCGCGAGCGCCCGCGACCGGGACACGCTCGTCGCCTGGGGCGTCGAGGACTTCCGGCACCGCTTCGGCCGCCCGCCCGAGGGGATGTGGTTGCCCGAGGCGGCCGTCGACGTGCCCTCGCTCGAGTCGCTCGCCGACCACGGCGTCCGCTTCGCGCTCCTCACCCCGCAGCAGGCCGCGCGTGTCCGCCGCCGCCGCGGCGCCTGGCACGACGTCTCCGGCGAGCGGGTCGACCCGACGCGCCCCTACCTCGTCCGGCTGCCCTCGGGCCGGCCGTTCGCCGTCCTCTTCGCGCACGGCCCCCTGTCCCGCGCGATCGCCTTCGACGGGCTGCTCCACGACGGCCATGCGCTCGCAGCCGCGATCCGGGCCGCGTTCCGCCCCGACGACGAGCCGCAGCTCGTGCTGCTCGCGACGGACGGCGAGACGTTCGGCCACCACCACGCGCACGGCGAGATGGCGCTCGCGCGCGCCCTGCGCCTGCTCGAGGACGACGGCGGCCTGCACGTGACGACCCCGAGCGAGCACCTCGCCTCCTACCCGCCCGTCGACGAGGTCGAGCTGGTCGAGCCGTCCTCCTGGAGCTGCGCCCACGGGATCGAGCGCTGGCGGGCGGACTGCGGCTGCACGACGGGGTCGCAGCCCGGCTGGTCGCAGGCCTGGCGGGCGCCGCTGCGCGAGGCCGTCGACTGGCTGCTCGACGCGCTCGGGAGCGTCTACGAGGGTGCTGCGGCGCCACTGCTCGGCGACCCGTGGGCCGCGCGGAACGCGTACGGCTCGGTCGTCGCCGGCGCCGAGCGCGGGGAGGACCTCGTCGCGCGGCTCGCGCCGCGTGCGCTCGACGAGGCGGAGACGAGCCGCGCGCTCGCCCTCCTCGAGCTGCAGCGCAACGCCCTGCTCGCGACGACGAGCTGCGGCTGGTTCTTCGCCGACCCGGCCGGGATCGAGACGGGGATCGTCCTGCGCCATGCGGGCCGCGCGCTCGACCTGGCCCGCGAGGCCACCGGGGTCGACCTGGAGGCGGAGCTGGTGGAGCGGCTCGCGTCGATCCGCTCGAACGAGCCCGGGCACGCCGACGGGCGGGCGCTCTGGGCGGGGCGGGTCGGCGGCTCGCGGGTCGGCCCGGCGCACCTCGCCGCCGCCGCCGCGGTGGTCGAGGCCGCGGGCGGCCGCTCGATCGGCCGCCGCGGCGACTGGGACGTCCTCCCGGACGATGACCCCGGCCGCGTCCGCGTCCGCCACCGCCCGACCCTGGTCGAGACCGCGATCGCCGTCGAGGCCGAGCCGCGCGGGCTCGCGACGACCGCCCGGGCCCACCCGGAGGCGGACGGCGTCCCACCGGTCGAGCTGGGCCTGCCCGGCCTCGAGGCGGACGCGGCGGCCGCCGCCGCGACGGGAGCGCTCGGCGCGCCCGGCGAGGCGCGGCTCGGGCTACGCGCGCTGGCGCGGCGGATCCGGCAGACGACCCTCGGCGAGCCCGAGGCCGCCGCGCTCTCGGCGCTCCTGGCCGCGGCCGCGCCGCTCGAGGGCGACGCGGCCGACGCCGCCGCCGAGGCGCTCGTCGCCGCCCGCGACGCGGCCCTCCGCGACCCCGGCCTCGCGGCGCGCGCCGGCGCCTTCGCGCCAGCGGCGCGGGCCCTCCGCGTCGCCTACGCCGTCCCGACCGGTAGCGTTCCAGCGTGACCGGGGGTCAGGATCAGGCACGCGGGCCGAGCCCGCAGGGCGACGGCACGGTCGAGCTCGCGCGCGCCGCCGAGCGCCTCGCACGGCGCCTGCCCGAGCCGCTGCAGCCGCTCGCACGGCTCGCGTACAACTTCCGCTGGTCGTGGACGCCCGACGGCCGCGAGCTCTTCCGCGAGCTGGGCGCCCACCGCTTCGCGCTCGTCGACGACAACCCGGTCCGCTTCCTCCGCGACCTGGCGGAGACGACTGCGCTGAAGGCGGCGACCGACGAGGACTACCTCGGGCGGGTCGACCGGGTCGTGCGCGAGCTCGACGAGGACCTCGCGCGGCCGGCCGTCGACGTCTTCGGGGACGGCCGCCCGGTGGCGTTCCTCTGCGCCGAGTTCGGGGTGCACCCGTCGCTGCCGGTCTACTCGGGCGGCCTCGGCGTGCTCGCGGGCGACGTGCTCAAGGAGGCGTCCGACCGCGCGTACCCGTTCGTCGGCGTGGGCCTGCTCTACCGCCGCGGCTACTTCCACCAGCGCGTCGACCTGAGCGGCTGGCAGCACGAGTACTGGCTCGAGAGCGACCCGGAGACGATGCCGCTCGCGCGCGTCCGGCGCACGGACGGCACGCCGTTGACGGTGACCGTCCCGATCTGGGACGAGGACGTCGCCGTGCACGTGTGGCGGGCGCAGGTCGGCCGGGTGCCGCTCTACCTGCTCGACACCGAGGTGACGGAGAACACGCCGCTCGAGCGCTGGGTCTCGACCCGCCTGTACGAGGGCTCCCGCTCGATCCGGCTCGCCCAGTACGCCGTCCTCGGCCTCGGCGCCGTTCGCGCCCTCGACGCGATGGGCATCGACCCGGCCCTGTTCCACCTGAACGAGGGCCATCCCGCGCTCGCCGCGCTCGAGATCGCGGCCCGCGAGGCCGCGCCGGGCACGCGGCTGCAGGACGCGATCGCGCAGGTCCGCGACCGGTTCGCGTTCACGACGCACACGCCCGTCCCGGCCGGCAACGAGACGTACGCCCGCGAGGAGCTGCTCGCCGCGCTCGGCCGCGTCCCGACGAGCCTCGGCTTCGACCCGGAGGCGTTCCTCGAGCTCGGTCGCGTCCACCAGGCCGACGCGCATGAGCCGGCCGGCCTGACGCCCCTCGCGATCCGCGCCGCGCGCTCGACGAACGGCGTCAGCCGCCGCCACGGCGGGCTCGCGCGGGCGATGTGGCACCCGATCGTCCCCGACCGGCCGACCGACGCCGTCCCGATCGGTCACGTGACGAACGGCGTTCACCTGCCGACCTGGATGGCCCCGCCGATGCAGGCGCTGCTCGACCGCTACTTCCCGGCCGACTGGCGCCAGCGGCAGTCCGATCCGGCCGTCTGGGACGCCGTCGACGCGATCCCGGACGAGGAGCTGTGGGAGGTGCGCAACGTCCTGCGGATGCGGCTGATCGACATGCTGCGCCGGCGCGTCGTCACGGACCGGCTCGCGCGCGGCGAGGCGATCGACCTCGCCCGCCAGGCGGAGACGCTCTTCGAGCCGGGCACGCTGACGGTCGGCTTCGCGCGCCGCCTCGCGACGTACAAGCGGCTGAACCTCGTCGCCTACGACCCCGGCCGGGCGGTCTCGCTCCTCCAGGGCGACCCGCCGATCCAGCTCGTCTTCGCCGGCAAGGCACACCCGCTCGACGACGGCGCGAAGGCGATCGCGCAGCGGATGTTCGCGCTCAAGCGGGACGCCGCGCCGACGAACCGCGTCGCCTTCGTCGAGGACTACGACATGCGGATCGCGCCGTACCTCGTCTCCGGCTGCGACGTCTGGCTCAACCTGCCGCGCCCGCCGCTCGAGGCGAGCGGCACGAGCGGCATGAAGGCGGCGATGAACGGCGGCCTGATGTTCAGCGTGCTCGACGGCTGGTGGCCCGAGGCGGCGGACGGGACGAACGGCTGGTCGATCGACGGCTCCGTCGACGCCGACGAGGCCGCCCAGGACGCCCGCGACGCGCAGGCGCTGTACGACACGATCGAGCACGAGATCCGGCCGCTCTTCCACGACCGCGGCGACGACGGCATCCCGCGCGCCTGGCTCGCGAAGGTGCGCGACTCGCTGCGGACGATCGGCCCGCGCTTCACGACCACCCGCATGGTCGGGGAGTACGTGGAGACCGTGTACCGCCGCTCCGGCGGCTGAGCCGCGCCGCGGCGCTAGCCGCAGGGGTGCGCGAAGCGCGCGAGCTCGGCGAGCGGGATCGAGCGCGAGACCGCCGGCCCATGGTCGCGGCGCAGCTCGACGACGAGGTCGTCGCGCTCGCGGTCGACGTCGAAGTGCAGGTCGACGTCGCGGGCGGCCAGCTCGTCGAGGAGCTGTGCCGCCTCGTGCAACGCGAGCAAGACCTCGGGCGGCGGCGGCGGCGCCTGCGGCGCGCGCTCGGCCGTCGTCTCGACGCGCTGCCTCGCGATCGCGAACGGGCCGAGGGCCTCGTCGCTGAACATCGTCACCTCCGCGCCCCCGTCGAATCGCCTGCCCGGGCGCTCCCCCGGCTGATCGGCAGCGCCCGCCACCGGTTGAGCGGCTCCGCGGGGCGTCCGCTGGGGAGGGCTTCCGCTCGACTCCCCGCGGGCGTATGATCCGCCGCGACCCCGTGCCGAGGCCAGCGGCCGTCGACCAGCGAGGACCCAGCGATGCACTGCTCCGCCCGTTCGCTCGTCGCCGCCGTCGTGGCTGCGGCGACGCTCCTCGTACCGCCCCTCGCCGCGGCGGTCGTTCCGACGACGACGCGCGTGGGCGTCAGCTCGACCGGCGTCCAGGCGAGCTCCAACGCCGAGTTCCCCGTCGTCTCGCAGAACGGGCGCTGGACGGCGTTCCAGTCGACCGCGAGCAACCTCGTCACGGGGGACACGAAGGGGCTCCAGGACGTCTTCGTGCACGACGCGAAGACCGGGCAGACGGTCCGGATCCAGGAGGGCGCGACCGAGCCGGACGGCGCCTCGGCCAACCCGTCGATCAGCGGCGACGGCCGCTGGGTCGTGTTCGAGAGCAGGGCCAAGAACCTCGTCGCGACCACCTCGACGTCGAGTCAGATCTACCTCTTCGACCGGCTCGACGGCTCGCTGAAGCGGCTCTCCCAGACGGCAGCGGGCGTCGTCGGCGGCGCGGACTCCTTCGACCCCCGGATGAGCTCCGATGGCGCGGCGGTCGTCTTCTACAGCAACGCGCGGCTCGTCGCGAGCGACACCGACTTCTTCGGCGACGTCTACCTCTACCGGCTCTCGGACGGCTCGATCACCCGCGTCAGCGAGCCGGTAGGCGTCGCGCCCGACGCCGGTACGGGCACCTGGGCCGCCGTCAGCAACGGCGGCCGCTTCGTCGCGTTCTCGAGCTTCGCGACGAACCTCGTCACGGGGGACATCGGCGGCAACGAGGACGTCTTCCTCCGCGACATCCAGACGGGTGCCATCGTCCGGGCGAGCGTGACCTCGGCCGGCGGCGAGGCCAACTCGGACTCGTACGACCCGTCGATCAGCGCGGACGGCTGCATCGTCGTCTTCCACACCGCAGCGACGAACCTCGTCGCCGGCAGCACCCTCGCCGGGGCCAAGACCATCGCGCGCGACCGCTGCGCGGGCACGACCGAGTTCGCCAGCCTGACCGGCGCCGCCACGCCTGCGCCGGGCACCGTGCTCGACGAGCGGCCGCCGGCCGTATCCGACGACGGGTGCCTGGTCGGGATGATCTCGTCGACCCTCGCGGCGACGAGCGGCTGGCGCGGCGTCTTCGTCCGGGATCGCTGCAACGGGACGACGACCAGGATCGACATCTCGACCGACGGGCAGGCCGGGCTCGGGCACACGAACGGGCCGAGCTTCAGCGCCGGCTCCGCGCGCTACGTCGCGTTCCACTCCGGTGCGGGGAACCTCGTCGGGGGCACGGACGCGAACGGCGCCCTGAGCGACGCGTTCGTCCGGGACCGGGCGAACGCCACGCCGCCGATCGCCGACCTCGAGGTCTCCGCGAGCGCCCGCCAGGTGACCGCCGACGCGTCCGGCTCGACCGACCCGGACGCGGGCATCGCGTCGATCAGCATCTCGTTCGGCGACGGGACGCCCGCCGTGGCGGGGACGACGCTCGTGCACGACTACACGCAGGTCGGCACGTTCACGGTGACGGCGACGGTCACCGACACGGACGGGCTGACGAGCGTCGCGAGCCAGTCCGTCACGGTCACCGACGTGATCGCGCCGCCGCTGCCGCCGGCGCCGCCGCCGCCACCGCCGCCCGGGGCGGGCAGGGCGCCGAAGCTGACGAAGGCGTCCCTCGACGCGTCGCGCTTCGTCGTCGTGCCGAGGGGAAAGCGCCCCGGCAAGGGGCGCGGTGCGAAGCTCAGCGTGACGACGAGCGAGGCCGCGACCCTGACCCTCGCGTACGAGCGGGTCGTCAGCGGACGGCGGAAGGGCGGCCGCTGCGTCCCCGCGGCCAGGACAGGCAAGCGCTGCACCGCCTTCAGGAAGGCCGGCTCGCCCTTCACGACCCCGCTCATCACCGGTGTGAACCGGATCACGCTCACGGGGCGCACCCCGAAGGGTGCGCTCGCGCCGGGCGGCTACCGCCTCCGCCTCGTGGCGCGCACGGCGGACGGCCGCGTCTCGAAGCCCGTCCGGCTCCGCCTGACCATCGTCCTGCCGTAGGAGAGGAGCCCGCGTGCCCCCGCTTCGCCGTCTCGGCCTGCTCGCGCTCCTCGCGCTCGCCGCGCTCGTCGTGCCCTCGCTGGCCAGCGCCGCGCCGGACACCGTCATCAACTTCGAGAACCTTCCGGCGAGCGCGACGGAGAACATCGACGACGAGTACCTCAATCCACCGTTCGGCGTCGAGTTCGGCCACCCGCACCTGTGGGGGATCGACGTCGGGATCGAGGACGGCTGCGGGCGCTCGGGCGACGGCGCGCAGCACATCGTCAGCGACGGGATCAACGGGCGCGGCCTCGACAACTGGTGCACCGGTCGGCCGCCGACGGGCGAGGACTCCACGGCCGACCGCGGCGTCTCGTTCGGCTGGCGCTACACGGTCGAGCGGCCGCGGGTCTCGTTCAACCTGCGCGCGACGGCGAACCCGACCTTCGACGGGTTCGGGACGCAGCCAGGGCCGTTCGCCGTGCGCGTCCGGTACCTGGGCGTGGCCAGCAACCTGCTCGCCCAGCAGGACTTCTCGATCCCGAAGGGCGGCACCGTGTCGCCCTCGCTGAACCACGGCGTCACGAGCGACATCGCCTACGTCGTGATCACGGCCCCCCTCGGACGCGTCATCGTCGACGACATCGTCGCCGGCCTCGACGACGTGCCGCCGCCACCGAAGTTCACGATCGCGCTGCTGACGCCGTCGCTCGACCTGACGGAGGGCGACACGGGCGTGGCCCAGGTGAAGGCCGTGCGGTTCAACGGCTCGACCGGCACGGTGCCGCTCTCGCTCGTCGGCGGTCTGCCGGCCGGCATCGTGGCGGCGGCCGCCGCAGGTCCGCTCGCCGGCACCGGCGCGGTCGCGTTCAACGTCACCGCGGCGTCGCCGGCGGCCGGCGACCGCCAGCTCCAGCTGACGAGCGCGAGCGGCGCGCCGGGCACCTTCGTCGGCAGCCCCGTGCTCCTGACGGTCCGCATGCAGAGTGCGCTCTACGGCGACCGCACGACGCTCGGCGCGACGCCCGGCTGCGGGACGGTGAACGGGAGCATCCTCGCCGGCGTGCGCGGGAACTACAGCGGCGCAGTCACGCTGACCCTGACGAAGCTCGGCGGGCCGGCCACGGTGACCGTCGTCTCGTCGGTCGCGAACGCGGTCGGCAACGGCACGGTCTCCTTCCCGGTCACGCTGTCCAGCCCGGCGACGGAGACGCCGTCGACCTACGACGTCACCCTGACCCCGGCGAACGCGACGCCGATCAGCTTCGCCCTCGCCGTCTACGCGGGCGCGGCCGAGCAGGTGCGGATCAGCGCGCTCGAGAACACGTTCCTCTACCACCCGCCCGGCTCCGGCTCGAAGACGTTCCAGGCGATCGTGCGCGGCAACTTCCCGTCCAGCTGCCCGCTGACGTTCCGCGACGACCTCGGCAACACGCTCACCCGCGTGGCGGGCTCCGTCTCGCGCGAGGCGGGGCAGGACGAGGGCATCCGGCTCGACCTCGGCGTCGACCCGACGACGACGAGGATCCACGCCTTCAACGCGTCGAACGTCGAGCTCGCGACCTCGCCGCTCCTGACCGTCGCCGACTACCGCAACACGTACGGCTCCTCGCAGGTGAACGGCGGCGGCGGCGCGCGGATCAGCGACCTGACGTGGGCCGACTTCGAGCGCGCGTTCGGCAAGGACGACACCGAGTCGTGCTTCGACGCCTACTGCTGGCGGAACGGCACCGCGCTCGGCTACTTCAAGTCGATGGAGCAGCAGCTCGAGGCGAACCCGGGCCCCGGCCTCTGCTACGGCTGGGCCGCGCAGTCGATCTCGTTCTTCACGGGGACCGAGCTCCTCAAGCAGTTCGACGCGAAGGCCGCCAACGCCTTCGCGATCGCCAACTGGACCGACTCGAGCGCGATCAAGCACAACATCGCGACCTGGCACATCCGGCAGTTCGACAAGGCCAGCCAGCTGAGCGTCCAGGCGCAGGCGGCGAGCCCCGACACGCCGGCCGGGCTGCGCCAGAAGATCGACGACGCGATCGCGCGCAACCAGCCGCCGATCATCTCGGTCTGGCAGAACCCCTACGGCACGCGTGGGAACAGCGGGCACGCCGTGGTCGCGATCGACACCCGCTCGACCGCTGACGGCGGCTACGACATCGTCACCCACAACCCGAACACGCCGTTCGCGCTCGGCGAGCAGTCGAACGCAGGCGTCCGGACGGCGCGGCTGCAGGCGAACATCATCCACGTCACCCCGGCCGGCGTCTGGAGCGGTGGCATCACCGGGTGGTCGGGCGGCATGGGGCAGATCCAGGTCGAGGCCCTGCCGCCGCTGAACGCGACCCTGCCGATCGACGTCCCCGTCGTCCAGGCGGGCTGGCGCGCGTCGCAGATCGTCTCGCTCGAGGTGGGCGGCGAGGAGGCGCTGCGCCCCGACGGGTCGGTGCTGCCCGGCAAGGGCGTCGTCGACGCGTCGATCCCGACGGGGGGCGAGCCGGTGCCGCTCTACCGGCTGGAGACGGACGAGCCGGCGACGATGACCATCGCAGGCAAGGCGAACGCCCCCTACCAGGCCTCGCTCCTCGGCGGCTCGGTGAACGCAACCGTCGAGGGCGCCAGGACGGAGCCGGGCCAGCGCGACACGCTGTCGGTGCAGCCGAACGCGGCAACGGTCGAGTTCGCCTCGGACGCCACCTCGACCCCGGTCACGCTCGGGCTCGACGTGCGCCTCGGCGTCGACGGGCGGGCGCCGTCCGCGACCGACACGAGCACGCCCACCCGGAGCGCGAGCGTCACGCTGCGCGCCGGCGGCGACCGCTCCGACCGCCTGACCGTCGGCTCGACCGTGGCGCTCGCCCACGAGGGCAGCCCGACGACGGCGAGCCTGACGCTCGTCCAGACCGGCGGCGGCCTGCCGCAGAGCGTCACCTACGCCCCGATCGCGCTCGGCGCCGACCAGTCGCTCTCGCTGAAGCCGGACTCGTGGCGGAACCTCGGCGCGGGCGCCTCCTTCACCGTGCGAGCCGCCGGCGGCCGGGTCGTCCGCAGCGGCCGCGCGACCCGCCTCGCGCCGAGGTCGATCAGGCTGGGCTCGAGCCTGTCGGTCACGACGAAGCGGCTGAAGTCGGGCCGCGGCATCGTCACCGTCAAGGGCCGCGTGCTCAAGCGCGGCGCGGCGCCGCAGCTGATCGCGAAGGTGGTCGTCCTCCGTGGCGGGAAGGCGATCGCGACGAGCTACGGGACGCGCCGCGGCACGGGGAAGGTGAAGAACGGGCGCGTCTCGCTCCCCGTCAACGTGAAGGCGCTGCCGGCCGGGGCCCGCGTGGTCGTCAGCCTGACGCTGCTCGACGAGGCCACGAGCCTCGCGTCGATCACGCGGACGGCCACGACGACGGCCCGCTGAGGCGGAGCGGGAGCGGACCGTGCGGCTCTGCCTGATGGTCGAGGGGCAGGAGGGCGTGTCCTGGGAGGACTGGCTCGCGCTGGCGGACGCGGTCGAGACGGCCGGGCTCGAGGGGCTGTTCCGCTCCGACCACTACGCGTCGGTCTTCGGGCAGCTCGACCGCGGCTCGCTCGACGCCTGGACGACGCTCGCGGCCCTCGGGGCGCGTACGGAGCGCATCCGGCTCGGGACGATGGTCTCGCCCGCGACGTTCCGGCACCCGTCGGAGCTGGCGCGGGCGGCGGCGACGGTCGACCACGTCTCCGGCGGCCGCGTCGAGCTCGGCCTCGGCGCCGGCTGGTACGAGCTGGAGCACCGGGCGCACGGCTTTCCCTTCCCGCCGACCCGAACGCGCCTGGAGCTGTTCGCCGAGCAGCTCGAGCTCGTCCATCGCCAGTGGACGGAGGACGTCGTCGACTTCGACGGGCGCCACTACCGGCTCGAGGGCTGCCGCGCGCTCCCGAAGCCGGTGCAGCGGCCGCGGCCGCCGCTGATCGTCGGCGGGCAGGCGCGGCCCGGCACGGTCGAGCCCGCGGTGCGCTTCGCGGACGAGTACAACACGTTCCCCTCGTCGATCGAGGAGGTGGCCGCCCGCCGCGAGATCCTCGTCGACGCCTGCGAGCGCGCGGGGCGCGACCCGGCGACCCTCGTCCTCTCGGTCATGGTCCCGGTCGTGCTCGCCGACGACGAGCCGACGCTCCTCGCGCGCGCCCGCGCCGTCCTGGCGGTGATGGGCCGCGACGACGACCCGGCGTCGTTCCTCGACGAGATGCGGCCGACCTGGCTCGTCGGGACGCCCGACCAGGCGATCGACCGGCTGCGCGCGCTCGCGGGCGCGGGCGTCGAGCGGGTGATGCTCCAGCACCTCGCGCACCGGGACCTCGAGACGGTCGCCCTGCTCGGCGAGCGCCTCGTCCCGGCCCTCGCCTCCTAGCCGAGCAGGCCGAAGCCCCAGTCGCCACGGACGACGCCGTCGACCCGGACGCTCGCGGTCCGTGTCTCCGAGGCGTCGTTCGAGACGCGCACGACGAGCAGGTCGGAGCGTCGCGAGGCCCGCAGCCCCCGCAGGACGCTCGCGAGCGTCGGCCCGCACAGCTCGCAGTACGCGCCGCTCGAGACCCCGACGGACGTCGCGCCGAAGCCGGCCGGGATCGGCACCCGGACGACGACCGTGCGCTCGGGCCCCGCCGAGAACGGCCCGAGGTGGACGCGAACGCGGAGGACCCGGCCGTCCGTCCGGCCGACGAACACCTCCTCGAACGCCCGGGCCTCGTCGAACGGAGCGCGCCCGACGGCGACGTCGACGCCGCGGATGGTGGAGCGGCGAACGCGCGGCTCGATCGTCACGGTCGCGCCGACGTCGGTGATCGCGACGTCCTCGTCCTGCGGCAGCAGCAGGTTGTAGAGGTCTGCCCAGACGGGGAACGAGCCGGCGATGCCGAGCGGCGCGTCGCCCCCGGGGCCGCTCGCGTCCGACAGGCCCGGCGCGCCGGTCGTCTGCTCGTACGCGCTCGCGACGAGGTCCGAGCGCCGGAGCCGCCACGCGTCGCCGTCGCGGTCGGCGCCCCGGATCTGCCAGCGCACCTCGGCCGTGCCCCCGGTCGGGCCGCCCGTGACCGCCTCGATCGTCGCCTGGATCGCGAGACCGGCGAGCAGCGGCGCGTCGGGCTGGAGGAAGATCCGCGTCTCGCCGGTGCGGGTGACGCCCGTGTCCGGGGCGCGGACGGTCGAGCCGACGACGATGCCGCGCGGCTCGGCCCCCGCCTGCAGGACGATCCCGGCGGCGCCGTCGCGCACGACCGCGCCGACCGGCTCGGCCAGGTCGCCGAGCAGGAACGGGCCGGCCGGGTCGGCCAGGACGGTGATCGCGTCGACGGCGCGCGCGGACAGCCGGGTCGTGCCGCTGCGGATGCCGGGATGGCCGAAGGCGACGGCGCGGTCGCCGCAGCGGACCGTCACCGTGCCCGACGCGGCGATCGTCACGTCGCCGGCGGCGACGACCTGCGCGACGGGCTGGCCGGGGGCCGGTAGTGGCCCGGCCGTGGCCGCCGCGGCGGACGCCGATCCCTCGCGGGCCGCGCCGAGCACGGGGACGGCGCGGTCGAGCGACGCGAGCAGGTGCGCGGCGTCCGGGCCGGCCGCGCCGCCGACGGTGAGGGCGAGGGGGAGGGGCGCCGCCCCGCTGGCCGCGAGCGAGCGGCCGTCCACGCGGCGTGCGGACACGGGCGTCGTCGCGAGCAGGCCGAGGATGTCCTGGCCGGTGGTGAGGCCGACGATCGGCGACGGGCCCGAGGAGAGCCCGTAGGCGACCGCGCCGAGCAGCTGGCCGTCGACGTAGACGGGCGAGCCCGACATGCCCTCCCAGCCGCCGCCGACGGCGTCGATCGCGGGGCCGGAGAGTCGCGCCACGATCATCGCCCGGCCGGGGCCGAGCGCGTTCTGGCGGACGCCCAGCACGGTCGCCGTGAACTCGACCCGCTCGCGCCCGACCGTGGTCGTCAGGCCCGTGCCCACGAGCCCCGGCCCGAAGCTGCCGAGCGGGAGCGCCGCCGGGCACTCCGGCGCGTCGAGCGCCGCGGCGCCCGGCCCGGCGAGCGCGAGCCCGGCGAGGGCCGCGAGGGCGGCGAGCGAGGTGCGGAGCAGCGTTCGGGGCCCGATCACCCGGTGATCATGCGCGCAGGGGAGGACGACATCGTCCGCGGCGGCTCGGATCCCGGGCGCGGGATTCCCGCCGCGCGCTTCCATCCGGCGCGCGCAGGCACTAGGGTCCCGCCGTGGACACGCGCCCGTCCCGTCGAGCGGCCGCCGCATGAGCGACGCGCTCGACCGGCTCTTCTCGCCCCTCGCGGTCGGGCCCGTCACGCTGCGCAACCGGATCGTCTCGCCGCCGCACGGCACCGGCTTCGCGCAGGGCGGCCTGCCGAGCGAGCGGCAGCTCGCCTACTACGAGGCGCGCGCCCGCGGCGGCGCGGCGCTGATCGTCGTCGGCAGCCTCCACGTCCACGAGCTGCAGTTCGCGGCGCCCGGCGAGAACCTCGCCGCCGACCCGCGCGCCGTCGAGGCCTACCGGCGGATCGCCGAGGCCGTCCACCGCCACGGGGCGCTGATCAGCGGCCAGCTCCACTTCTCGGGCCGCCAGGCCGGGGCGATGGGCCACCGCCGGCCCGTGCTCGCTGCCTCGCCGCTCGCGAGCCCGCAGGTGCGCGAGATCCCCAAGGAGCTCGAGCCATGGGAGATCGAGGACCTGATCGAGCGCTTCGCGCGGTCGGCCGCGAACGTCCGGGCGGGGGAGTGGGACGGCGTCGAGGTGTTCTGCTCGCAGGGCTACGGGCTGAACCAGTTCCTCTCGCCGTCGACGAACCACCGCGAGGACGAGTGGGGCGGCTCGCTCGAGAACCGCATGCGCGTGCTGCTGCGGGTCGTCCGGGTGGTGCGCGAGGCCGTCGGCCCGGGGCTGCTCGTCGGCGTGCGCCTGTCGCTGGACGACATGGTCGAGGGAGGCCTCGGGCCGGAGGAGGCGGGCCTCGTCGCACAGGCGCTCGAGGCGAGCGGCGACGTCGACTACGTCAACGCGAGCGCTGCCTCGACGCGCGACTGGCCCCTCTGGATCGCGGACCTCGGCCACCCGCAGGGGCTGTTCGTCCCGCTCGCGGCGGACCTGCGTGCGCAGGTCCGCCTGCCGATCGCGATCGCCACGCGGATCAAGGACCCGCTGCACGCGGAGGCGATCCTCGCCGAGGGCAACGTCGACCTGATCGGGATGAACCGCGCGCTGATCGCCGACCCCGACCTGCCGCGCAAGGCCCGCGCGGGCCGCCTGACGGAGATCCGGCCGTGCGTCAACGCCAACCAGGGCTGCCTCGGGCGCGTCCTCGCCGGCTACCCGATGAGCTGCACGGTCAACCCGGCGGTCGGCCGCGAGGCCGAGGTCGGCGGGCTCGCCCCCGCGGCCGAGCCGCGGCGGGTCGCGATCGCCGGCGGCGGCCCGGCCGGGCTGCAGGCCGCGGTCGTCGCCGCCGCGCGCGGGCACGCCGTGACGCTGTTCGAGGAGCGCGACTGGCTCGGCGGGCAGCTCCGGCTCGCGGCCCGGGCCGCCTCGCGGCGCGAGCTCGCCGAGGTCTGCGACTGGCTGGAGCGGGAGCTCGTGCGGCTCGGCGTCGAGCTGCGCCTCGGCGTGCGGGCCGACGCGGCCGCGCTCGCCGGCTTCGACCGGGTCGTCCTCGCGACCGGCTCGACCCCCGTGCGCACGGGCTTCGCCTCGTTCCGCCCGCACGTCCTCGCCGTGCCGGGCTGCGACCTGCCGCACGTCCTCACCGCGTGGGAGGCGGTCGAGCGTCCCGAGCGCGTCGGCGAGCGCGTCGTCGTGCTCGAGGACGACCCGCACGTCCAGGCGACGACCGCGGCGGAGCTCCTGGCCGAGCACGGCAAGCGGGTCGCGATCGTCACGCGCAACCAGGTCGTCGGCACGTCGACCGGGCCGGTCGGGGCGGAGTTCCTCTACCGGCGGCTGAAGCGGGCCGGGATCGAGCTCGTCCCCTGCACGTGGGTCGACGCGATCGAGCCGGGCCGCGTGCGCCTGTTCGACGTCTACTCCGACGAGCCCTCGACCCGCGAGGCGGACGCGGTCGTCCTCTGCACGGGCAACCGCGTGCGGGACGAGCTCTACCGCGAGCTGCGCCTCGCCGCGCCCTCGGTCGAGCCGGTGCGAATCGGCGACTGCCTCGCGCCGCGGAAGCTCGACGACGCGATCTGGGACGGCTTCGAGGCCGGCCGCGCCCTCTGAGCGCGGCCGGCCAGCCCCGCCCGGTCAGTCGAGCAGCGTCACCTCGCCCGCCTCGCCGTCCACGCGCACGCGCGCGCCGTCGGCGATCGTCCGGGTCGCCTCCCGGCAGCCGACGACGCCGGGGAGCCCGAGCTCCCGGGAGACGATCGCCGCGTGCGAGAGCAGCCCGCCGCTGTCGGTCACGATCGCGCCGAGCAGCGGCAGGGCGACGTTGAACGAGGCGGCCGTGGTCGGGACGACGAGCACGTCGCCGCGCTCGAGCCGGTGCAGCTCGTGCGGCCCGGCGATCACGCGCGCCGGCCCCGTGTACGTGCCGGGGCTCGCGCCGATGCCGCGGAGCGTCGTCGCGTCGTTCGCCCGGCTCGACGGCGCGAAGAGCGCGTCGATCGAGACGCCCACCGCCCGCATCACCCGCTGCGTCTCGGGCGGCAGCCCGTCGAGCGGCGGCGGCGGCTCCGGCGGCGCGCCGAGGAACGGCGGCGCGTCGGCGGCGGTGCGCGACGCGCGGTCGGCGGCGCGGCCGGCGAGCTCGCCCGCGGGCGGCCCGCCGCTGCTGGCGAGGAGCGGCTGGAGCTCGGCCCAGTCCGCGTCGACGAGGTGGACGGGCTCCTCGACCCGTCCGGCCTGCGCGAGCCGCCGGCCCGCCTCGAGCAGGGCGCGGCGGGCGAGCCCGCCGGCCCAGACCTCGCTGTAGAGGCCGCGCTCGTCTCGCAGCGGCGAGACGCGCCGCGCCTCCGCGAGCAGCTCGTCGAAGGCGTCGCGGTGCCCGTCCGGCACGTCGTCCCGCACGGCGGCGACCTCGGCGTCGCTCGCCTGGCTCGACGCCGGCGGGCCGCCCTCGACGGCGAGACGGATCCCCTCGACGACGACGTGCGGCACCTCGAGCGCGTACGGGTCGCCGGTGTCGATGCTGTCGAGGAGCCGGTAGCCGACCAGGTCGACGTAGGCGCGGGCGGCGGCGCCCACCTCGCCCGGCGCGGCGAGGAGCGCGGCGAGCGCCGTCTCGTCGTCCTCCCGGAGGAGCGAGCGCGCGCCGTCGCTCGCGCGGATGGCCCCGGCCAGCCGCGTCAGCTCGGGCGTCGACCCGGCCGACTCCGGCGCGGTGCCGCGGACGAGCCCGATCAGCTCGCCCGGCGGCCGGCCCGTCCACTCGGCCGCGTGGGCGAGCAGGTCGCCGATCGGCATGATCGCCGGCACGCTGAAGCGGTGGTGCTGGCGGATCATCGCCTGCTGGTGCTCGCGGCAGCGCTCGACGTGCGCGGCCAGCGCGGCGTCGTCGAGCCCGCCGGGGTCGATCCGCTGCAGCGCGAGGTGGTCGCGGATCGAGGCGGGCTTCGCCTCGCGCTCCCAGCGCTCGACGTCCTCCCGCCACAGCCGCTGCTGGATCGCCGTCGCCCCTGCGGCGATGATCGCCGGGATCTCGGCCTCCGGCGGCGGCGCGACCGCGAAGTACGCGAGCCCGTGCACCATGCGGTAGTCGAGCGTGTCGAGCAGGAGGCCGTACCGTCGGGCCCCCTCGCGGAAGCCGGCTGCGAGGTTCGGCGGATGGATCTCCGCCTGGTAGCGCGACCAGGGCCGCGGCACGTGGACGCCGTCCTGCAGCCAGGTGCCGGGGCCCGGCGGGTCGAAGGCGGTCGGGGCGGTGCTCATGGCGCTCCTCCGGGGGATGTCGAGGCCGCGTGGCAGCGGCGCCTCCGCTCCGGCGGCGTCCCCGCTGCACGTGGCGGCGCCGACCGGTCGCAGGCCGGCCGAGCATATCCCGATGTTCACCACATGGTCACGATTCGCGCCAGCCCGGGGGTCACGCGACCGCGACGAGCCAGCCGAGCGCCGCCCGGGCCCCTGCGGCGGTGCCCGCGAGCCCCTCATCGCATGCCATCGCTCGGTGACCGCAGCGGCCGGTGCCGGCGCGCCGTGGCGGAGCCAGCCCCGGCGTCCTGGCGCGCTGTTCCGGGCGAGCGCCGCCGGACTCAAAGGGCGGCCCGGACGACCTCGCTGGCGGCCATCAGGCCGAGGCGGGTGTGGGAGGATCGGGTTGCGACCAGCTCGTCCAGCTCGTCCCGTCCCCAGTCGCGGCGCCCTCGCGATGGAACGCCCCCGGCGAGCTGGTCGCAGACCCAGTGGTTGTGCGCGACCCGGCCCCTGACCTGGCCGGCCGTCTCCTCGCCGCGGGCGGTGGCGAAGACGCCGAGTGCGGCGCCGAGAGGCCTGGCCGGATGGAGGTCGTCACTCGTGATCGCCGGGCGTCCCTCGGCCTCCCACCAACGCCGCGCGGCGGTCGGGTCGTGGCGGAACCGCGAGCGCAGGTCGCGGCAGAACGGCGACGCGAACGACCAGCTGCCGCCGTCCAGGATGCGCTGCGCCGCCTCGAGTACGCTGACGCGATCGCCGCGGCTGGCGTCGTCGTAGAAGACGAGGTCGTTGACGGCGTCGTGCAGCGGGCTCGTCGAGTCCACCGAGACGTGCGTGTACCAGTCGAGGGTCGCGGCGAGAATCGGGTACTGCGCCGTGGCGCCCAGCCCGAGCCCGTGGAAGGCGTGGAGTCGGGGGCCCGCCCGTCGGTAGCCGTCCCGGATCCCGAGCACGATCTCCGCGACCCGCACGTACCGCCGCGGGCCTGGCGCCCGGAGCGTCCTCCGATGGGGCAGCCGGAAGACGTCGACGACCGTCCGGTCGAGGTTGATCGCGGCGAACCCCAGGGCGACGTGCGTCACGCCCGCCCGCGCCGCGAGCTCTGCGGCGGATCGCGCCGTCGCGTAGTCGGTGGCCGAGAGGGTCGCGTAGACGGCGCGCCCGGCACAGCGAGGATCCGCCGAGGCGGCCCGCCAGTACTCGAGCGTCCGCGCGTTCAGCCGGTCGTAGCGGGCGACGGACCAGCCGGTGATCTCCCGCTCGAGCCCGAGGCTGACGAGCGTGGCCGTGGTGAAGTCCTCCTTGGCGATGAGGTGCGTGGGGTTCATGCGGAGCTGCTCGGAGAGCACCGCCTCGACTGGCACCGCCGCGAGCTCGTGCTCGACCTCGTTCGCGACCTCGCCCGCCACCCGCGACGCCTCGCGCCGCAGGGTGGCCGGGACCTCGCTCGGGTTCGGCACCCGCCGGCCGTCGCCGAGGCCGCGCCGGAGCTCCCGGATCGCGGCGTGCAGCCCCTCCAGGCGGCTGTCGAAGCGGCGGCGCACGACCCCGATCAGCTCCTTCGTGCCGTTGTCAGCGAAGAGGTCGTCCCTGCTCGCGCAGGGACTCCCGAGCCTGAGCGTCTCGCGTGTCGCACGGTGCGTCGAGAGCAGCCAGGCCTGCGGGCGGTACGCGCTCCGCTCGAAGCTCTCGACCGTGCGGGGCCGGAGGTTGGTGACGAAGCGAAACCGGGTCAACCCGCGGCCCGTCGCCCGCGATGGCTCATGTCCCTGACACCCGCTTCGACGCCTCGCACGTGTCGAGGTCGCCCTCCGCGTCATTGAGCCGTTGCGCGGCCTTCGCGTACGCTTCGATCGCCCGCTGGCGTCCCGCGTGTGCTGGGCGACCTGTGCGGCGGCGACCGCGCACGGGCCTATCGCGGGGGCCGCCCCGCCGACGGCGGCCGCGCACGACGCGGCCATGAGCGCGCCCCAGATGGCGACCGCCTCGAGGTGGGAGTCGAAGCTGGCGTTCGCCTGGTCGACGGCGGCCTTGGCCGCGCCGACAGCCGCCTTCTGCGCCGCGCAGCTCACGGCCCGTCCTCCCCGTAGGTTGGCGTGAAGTCGAGGTTCATGCCGTCGAGGTGCACGAGGATGGCGAAGCGCATGCGGTAGACGACGTCGTCGAGCCAGCTCGTCCGCCGCTGCGCGGTGAGTGCGAGCCGATCGACGTCCAGCCGCGTCTCGCCCCCGACCGTGGCCACGGTGCCGTGTGCAACCGCGTACGCGCCGTCGCGCAGCCCGTTGTTCCGGAGGCTGTACATGTGGGCGCGCACGGTCACGACGCCCGTCGCCTCGCGCAACGACAACAGGGACGAGAACTTCGGGGGCGCCGGGTCGTCCACGATGCGCAGGTCGTCCACCCATCCCTCGACGCGGACGAGCTCGCCCCCCGCCGCGTCTGGGAGGGCGGCCGAGCCCAGGGGCCGTCCGACCGGGGCGGCGGAGGGGAAGCCCCGTGTACGTGCCCGTCTCCGCTCGCCCGCGAGGAACCTCGCCGATCCCGTGCCGGCCAGCCGAACCTGCAGGAACGTCGCGAACGCCACGGAGGCAGCCGCCAGCCGCGACGCGGACCGGAGCCGCGCGAGGCTCCGCCCGAGCGGCGCCGTTGCGTCCGTCCGATCGAGCAGCCCGACCCCGCTGCCGAGCGTGGTCCCGACGACTCCGGCGCGCGCGTGGATCTCGCTGGCGACGCCCCACGCCGTCGCCGCGACCTCGGCTGCCGTGCCGTCGCCGACGAGGAGCTCGTGGAGCAACCCGAGCCCGTCGTCGAGCCCGGACACGAGCTCGTCGGCGACCGCGTTCGCCGTCGCGCTGGTCACGGCCGACAATGGCCGTGAATCGCCGCTCGTCGCCATGAACGCGGTGTTCGCGGTCGCGCTCACCTGGCCGACGTACACGTCGGCGGCCACCTGGGCCGAGGCCGCGGCGATCCGCTCGATCGCCGCGTCGGCCGCGGCGCCGATTCCGCTGGCCAGCGCGCGGAGCACGTCGCCGTCCAGGAACGCGTCGACGTCGGCCGCCTCGAGCGAGACGTCCTCGCTCGCCGCCGCGGCGGCGAGCTGCTGGTGCAGCTCCGCTCGCCGGGTCGGATCGCCGAGCTGGTCGCCGAAGAGTCGCGCCGGAAGGCCCTCGTCGACCGGGGCGTGGAGACCGGCCCGGATCAGCGCGGAGGCAGCGCCGACTCGCGGCACCGCTCCCTGGGAGACCCCCAGTCCGGTGACGGACGCTGCCGCCAGATCGTCCCACGAGCCGGCGTCGAGGAGCGCCCAGACGCTCCGGTGGACGGTGGAGAGCTCGTCGTGCAGCTCGTGCAGCCGCTGCAGGACACGCGGTCCGGACACCTTCGGCACCTCCCTGTCGACGGGCTGGTACGCCTCGGCCGGGCGCGGGGGCCGGTATCGCGCAGGTAGGCCGTCCGGCGTAGCGCCTGCCGTCCCGGGCAGCGAGGGCAACGCCCAACCCGGCCTCGAGGCCGGCGCCACGACGGTGCGCGAGCGATCGTCGGATTCGAGTGGGACGACGCACGAGCCACCGGCTCCTCCCTTTCGGTCGGGGCGTGGGGGCGGGGCCCACGATAGACGATGCGCGCCGCGGGGGTCGGGGCGGTCTCCCACGCCTCGGATCTCGCCGTCGGCGACTCCCTGGCAAGCTGCCGACATGAGCGCACCCGACACCCTGACCGAGCAGCTCGAGCACTGGCGCCAGTGGCTCGGCCGCACCGAGGAGCGCCACGACCTCGTGGCCGCCTCGCCGATCGCCCGTCTCGCCGCCACCCTGGACCGCGACGAGCCCGAGCCGCGCGCCGGCGACGAGCTCCCGCCGCTCGCGCACTGGCTGCTCTTCCTGCCGCAGGCCCGTCAGGCGGAGATCGGCTCCGACGGGCACCCGGCGCGCGGCGGCTTCCTGCCGCCCGTGCCGCTCCCGCGGCGGATGTGGGCCGGCGGCCGGCTCGAGTGGCACGAGCCGCTGCGGGTCGGCGACGAGGTGACCCGCACCTCGACGATCGCGTCGGTCGACGCCAAGGCGGGGCGGAGCGGCACGCTCGTGTTCGTGACGGTGCGCCACGAGGTCTCCGGCCCCCGCGGGCTCGCGATCCGCGAGGAGCACGACATCGTCTACCGCGACGCGCCGCAGCCCGGCGCGCCCGCCCCCGCGCCGCAGCCGGCGCCCGACGACGCCGCGTTCTCGCGCGAGATCGCCCCCGACCCCGTGCTCCTGTTCCGCTACTCGGCGCTCACGTTCAACGGGCACAAGATCCACTACGACCGCGGCTACTGCGCCGACGAGGAGGGCTACCCCGGCCTGGTCGTGCACGGCCCGCTGATCGCGACGCTGCTTCGCCGACCTGCTCCGGCGCGAGCGCCCGGAGGCGCGCCTCTCGTCATTCGCCTTCACGGCCGTGCGACCGACGTTCGACACGCGCCCCTTCCGCGTCTGCGGCCGCCCGGACGGCGACGGCGGCTACGCGCTCTGGGCGCAGGACCACGAGGGCTTCCTGACGATGCGCGGGACGGCCGGGGTCGCCTGATCGGCACGGGCGCCGACGACGCGCACGGGCCGGCCGTCGATCGGCGAACGGCCCGGGCGCGGGGCGACCCGCCGTGCGAGACTGGGGCCGAGACGACGTCGTTCGTCCTCGTCCACGGCGCGTTGGGGAGCCCGCTCGAGCTGGCGCCGGTGATCCCGGAGCTGGAGGCGCTGGGTCACCGCGCGCCGGGCGTGCAGCGTGAGATGGTGGCCCGGCTGGGCGTCGAGCCCGCGGAGGTCGCGGCCGACCACGCCGTCTTCACGCTCCACCCGCGCGAGCTCGCAGCGCTGCTCGCGGCCTAGCTGCGTCCCCCGCGCCCTGCCCCCGCTCGCCGGCGCACCACCGTGCCCCGGGAGCGCGGTGGCCGGACGAGGTGCAGGCGCCAGTGGCCCCGGGAGGAATCGAACCTCCGCGCGCAGATTCGAAGTCTGCCGCTCTATCCGCTGAGCTACGGGGCCCCGCGGGGAGTCTAGCCTGGGCCCCCGGAGCGGCCTGCCGGGCGCGCGGCGGCGGGTATCCTGGCCGGGCCGGGCGGGCGTGGCGAAACCGGTAGACGCAGCGGGTTTAGGTCCCGCCGGGCGAGAGCCCGTGGAGGTTCGAGTCCTCTCGCCCGCACCTCCCGCCGCGGCCTCGAAGGCGGCCTCCGCCGGCCCGTCGGCGCCACTCGCTCCGAGCCGGTGTTGCGTCTGTGAGAATGGGCGCGTGCAAACCACCGTCGCTGAGCTCCCAGAGAACAAGGTCCGCCTCGAGGTCGAGGTCCCTCCCGCGGACGTCCTGCACGCCTTCGAGCACGCAGCCTCAGATCTCGCGCAGAACATGCGGGTGCCCGGGTTCCGCAAGGGCAAGAAGGTCCCCTTGCCCGTGATCGCAGCTCGGATCGGGCGCGAGGCGCTCGCCGCCGAGGCCGTCCGCTCCCACATCGACGGCTGGTTCTGGAACGCCGCCCTCGAGGCGGGCGTCCGGCCGGTCGCCGATCCCGAGGTCGAGTGGGACGACCTGCCCAAGCAGGGCGGCCCGTTCGCCTTCCGCGCCGTCGTCGACGTCGCGCCGAAGCCGGTGCTGGGCGACTGGTCGACGCTCGAGGTGCCGGCGGCGCGGCCCGAGGTGCCCGCCGAGATGGTCGAGGCGGAGATCGACCGGCTGCGCGAGTCGATCGCCGAGCTCGTGCCGGTGACCGACCGGCCCGCGCAGGAGGGCGACACGCTCGTGATCGACCTCAAGGGCGAGGACGAGACCGGCGACTACGTCGTCGAGCTCGGCGGCGGCCGGCTCAGGGACGAGATCGAGCAGGTGCTCGTGGGCGCCTCCGCCGGCGAGACGAAGATCGTCGAGCTCGAGCTCGAGGACGGCAAGCAGGTCGTCCAGGTGACGGTCAAGGAGATCAAGCAGCGCGTCCTGCCCGACGCGGACGACGAGCTGGCCCGCTCCGCGAGCGAGTTCGACACGATCGCCGAGCTGCGCGACGACGTGCGCACGCGCCTCGAGCAGCAGCTCGAGGGCGAGCTCGAGGTGCGCTTCCGCGAGGACGCGCTCGACGCGCTCGCGGCGGCCTCGCAGATCGAGGGCGTCGACGTGATGGTGCGCGGCCGGGCCGCCGGCCTCTGGGAGGGCATGGTCCGCTCGCTCGCGCGCCGCGGCATCCAGCCCGAGGCCTACCTGCAGATGACCGGTCAGACGATCGACGACGTGCAGGTGCGCCTCGTCGCCGAGGCCGACCGCTCCGTCCGCCGTGAGCTCGTGCTCGAGACGGCGGCCGAGCAGCTCGGGATCGAGGTCGACGACGCCGAGATCGACGAGCTGATCCGGACGCAGGCGGGCGAGGTCGGCGACGACCCCGAGAAGGCGATCGAGCTGATCCGCGAGCGCGGCGGCTACGACCGGCTGCGCGAGGACGTCCGGCTGCGCAAGGCGCTCGACCGGATCGTCGCCGACGTGAAGAAGATCCCCGTCTCGCTGGCCGAGGCCCGCGAGAAGCTCTGGACGCCCGACAAGGAGAAGGAAGAGGGCGCCTCCGCGAAGAACATCTGGACGCCCGGAAGCGAGGAGCCGAAATGAGCCCGTTGATTCCCATGGTGATCGAGCAGACGTCGCGCGGCGAGCGCGCCTTCGACATCTACTCGCGCCTCCTGAACGAGCGGATCATCTTCCTCGGGACGCCGGTCGACGACCAGATCGCGAACCTGATCGTCGCCCAGCTCCTCCACCTGGAGTCGGAGGACCCCGACAAGGACATCTCGCTCTACATCAACTCGCCGGGTGGCTCCGTCTACGCCGGGCTCGCGATCTACGACACGATGCAGTTCATCAAGCCGGACGTGCAGACGATCTGCGTCGGCATCGCGATGTCCATGGGTGCGGTCCTGCTCGCGGGCGGGGCCAAGGGGAAGCGCATGTCGCTGCCCAACGCGAAGATCCTCATCCACCAGGTGTCGAGCGGCTTCCAGGGCCAGGCGACGGACATCGAGATCCACGCGCGCGAGGTCATCTCGATCAAGCGCAAGCTGGAGGAGATCCTCGCCGGTCACACGAGCCAGCCGCTCGAGAAGGTCTCCCAGGACATGGAGCGCGACTACTTCATGACCGCCAAGGAGGCCCAGGAGTACGGGATCATCGACCAGGTGATCGAGCACCGGTGACCCTCAGCACCCCTCCAGCCGGCGTCCCCGGGACGCCCCGCTAGCAGGTTCCCCCTAGCGGTTCGGCGCGAATCGAGGTATCTAGAGTCAATGGCGCGAGCGACCGACGGTAACGAGCAGCTCCTCTGCAGCTTCTGCGGCAAGAGCCAGCGGCAGGTGAAGAAGCTGATCGCCGGCCCGGGTGTGTACATCTGCGACGAGTGCATCGATCTCTGCAACGAGATCATCGACGAGGAGCTGACGACCCCGGCCCAGCTCGACCTCGACAACCTGCCGAGGCCCCGCGAGATCTACGACATCCTGAACGACTACGTCGTCGGGCAGGAGGAGGCCAAGCGGACGCTCTCCGTCGCGGTCTACAACCACTACAAGCGCGTCCGGATGGCCTCGGACGGCGGCGACGTCGAGCTGCAGAAGTCGAACATCCTGCTGCTCGGGCCGACCGGCTGCGGCAAGACGCTGCTCGCCCAGACGCTCGCCCGGATCCTCAACGTCCCCTTCGCGATCGCCGACGCGACCGCGCTCACGGAGGCCGGCTACGTCGGCGAGGACGTCGAGAACATCCTGCTCAAGCTGATCCAGGCGGCCGACTTCGACGTCAAGAAGGCCGAGACCGGGATCATCTACATCGACGAGGTCGACAAGATCGCGCGCAAGGCGGACAACCCGTCGATCACGCGCGACGTGTCGGGCGAGGGCGTCCAGCAGGCGCTGCTGAAGATCCTCGAGGGCACCGTCGCCTCCGTGCCGCCGCAGGGCGGGCGCAAGCACCCGCACCAGGAGTTCCTGTCGATCGACACGTCGAACATCCTCTTCATCTGCGGTGGCGCGTTCGCCGGGCTCGAGAAGCTGATCGGCCGCCGGATCGGCAAGAACCAGGTCGGCTTCGGCGCGGACATCAAGTCGAAGAGCGGCCTCGAGCAGAGCGAGCTGCTCTCCCAGGTGATGCCTGAGGACCTCCTGTCGTACGGGCTGATCCCGGAGTTCATCGGCCGCCTGCCCGTCGTCTGCGCGGTGCACCAGCTGACCCGCGAGGACCTCGTCCAGATCCTGCTCGAGCCGAAGAACGCGCTCGTGAAGCAGTACCAGCGCTTCTTCTCCTACGACGCGATCGAGCTCGTCTTCACCGACGACGCGCTCTGGTCGATCGCCGACAAGGCGCTCGACCGCGAGACGGGCGCGCGCGGCCTGCGCTCGATCATCGAGCACGCGCTGCTCGACGTCATGTTCGAGCTGCCGTCGCGCAAGGACGTCTCCAAGTGCGTGATCACGAAGGAGACGATCTCCCGCGGCGTCAAGCCGACGCTCGTCACCTCGGCCGGGAACGCCGTGGCCGACCTCGACGAGCTCGCCGAGGAGAGCGCCTAGCCCCTGCGCGTCGTCGGCCGGGCCCGCGGGCCCGGCCGACGCGCAGCCTGCCCTCCCGGCGCCCGCGTCGGCTCAGGGCTCGATCGTCTCGACGAAGACGACGTCCCAGGCGAGCGTCGCCGCGCCGTTCACGTCCCGCATCGAGGGCTCGAGCTCCTCGATCAGGAGCCGGACGGCGCGCCCGCGCGGCGGGGTCACGCTCCCCGACCAGGTCGCGTTGCCCGCCCGGCCTCGGCGGCGCAGCTCGACCGGCGTCCCCGTCGTCTGCCACTTCAGGTCGGGGTCGGTGACGCCGCGCAGCGCCGTCTGGACGGAGACCTGGACGCGGTTGAAGCGCAGGACGCGGCCGGCGGTCTCGTCGGGCACGCCCAGGTGCTCCTGGCCGCGGACGAGCACGCGGAGCTGGCGGCCCCGTCGGGTCACGAGCACCGTGCGGCTCGGGCCGAGGCGGATCGGGTCGCAGGTGACGAGCTGCGAGAGGTGCGTGCCGGGCAGCGACTCCGGCTGGTAGCGCGCGACGACCAGCTGCACGAAGGGGCGGTAGCCGAGGTCGCCGCCGACCTCGACGTCCGCGTACCAGCGCTGGCGCGCCTCGTCGTAGGTCACCTCGTGCCCGGCGACGTCGTGGCTCCCGTCGATCGCGAGCGCGGTCTCGCGCGCCCGCGGGAAGTCCTCGACCATCGGCGACCAGGCGGGGGCGGGCCCGGCGACGACCGGGTCGCGGCCCCAGCGGGTGGTGGTCGGCACGGCGTCCGGGGCGGAGTCGATCACGACGCCGAGCCGCTCGCCGAGGCCGGTCGTGAACCACGGCCGCTCGAGGAGGACGCGCAGGACGCGGCCGTTGCGGACCGAGAGGACGCGCCCGTTCCGGGTGCGGCCAGCCGCAGCGAACGCGGGCAGCACCGACTCGACGACCGGCGTCGCCGGCACCTGGCTGCTCGGGACGGTCACGTCGAACAGCGTCCCCGCGCCCTCGGTCGAGAGCCTGCTCGTCGGCAGCGGCACGAAGCGCGCGGTCGCAGTGCCGCCGGCCGGGATCGCCCCGCCCGCCGTCCGGGTCACGGTGCCCTGGCGCGGCTGGACGCGGTAGTCGGCGCCCCGGACGTACGGCTCGCCCGTCGCGGGGTTCACGAGGACGACCGACGGCCCGACGACGCCGAGCGGGCTGAGCGTCTGGACGTCGCCGGAGAACGTGACGGCGAGCTCCTCCGTGAAGTAGCGGGAGAAGCGGCTGAACGCCTCCAGCTTGACGCGGAGCAGGTGGCGCTTCGTGTCCCGGAGGGTTGCCTGGAGGCCGGCGAACGGGAAGGCCGTCGGCGAGCCGTCGAGCGGCACCGGCAACGCGCCGAGCACGACGCTGCTCGTCACGCCGGTCGGGCCCGGCTGGTCGAGCGCGTCGACGGGATCGGTGAAGCGCGCGGTCAGCCTCAGCGTGTCGGTGCTCGGGCGGTCGAGCGCGACGGCGCCACCGACGACGACGTCGAGCGAGCCCTGGCCGGGCCGCGTCGCGGTCAACGCGGTCGCGGTCGGGACGGCCAGCGGGCGGCGCACGGCGTGGACGAGCAGGACCGACGTGCGGCCGGAGGTCATCCAGTGGCCACCGTCCTCGACGTGCGTGCGCAGCGAGGACTGCGTGCCCGCGTCGGCGCCTGCGAAGTGGGCGAACGCGTCGACGAGCGAGGGATCGATCGCCGAGGCGACGTCGACGCGCACCTGCGCCGCCTTCGGCACGAACAGGCCGACCGCTGACCCGGGCGTCGTCCTGACGACGGGGGCGGCGCTGCCCGCGCTGACGAGGAGGTAGACGGCCTCGCGCGCGGGCCACGTGCCCGAGAGCGGCACGACGGCGTCGCCGCCGGGCGCGCCGCGGAATGCGATCCCGGACGCGGCGGGATCGACGAGGTAGCCGGCGGCCGGGAAGGCCGGGCCCGGCTGGACGGCGCCGCCGGCGAGCGTCCCGGCGACGAGCTCTCCGGTCGCGGGGTCGACGACCGTCTGGTCCTCGATCCCGAGCGGCTCGCGGGCCGCGAGGCCCTGGTACGCGGCGATCTGCTGCGGGGCCGTCGCCTGGACGCCGCCGAGCGGGACGCCGTGGAGCTCGCAGAGCTGCTGCGTCGTCCGCGGCGGGAAGAGCACGCGGTCGACGGGCGTGACCTGGTCGTCCGGGACGTCGTAGTCGCTCTTGAGCACGATCGTGTGCGACGTGTCGCCGACGCCCGGGGTCGGGCGGGCGGAGCGGCGGACGACCACGGGGGAGGGGACGGGCGCCAGGCGGCCGAACGTGCACGCCTCGCTCTGGGCCGCGCTCGGGTGGACGTCGCCCGTCGCGGTGGGGAGCGAGTTGCCGGCGAGGTCGACGGCCCGGGCGCGCATCCGGTACGTGCGGCCGTAGCGCAGCCGCGGCAGCGAGCCGGGCCGCGCCTCGTAGCTCGCGCCGACCTGGACGTCGGCGCCCGGCGGGGGCGCGGACGGCGGCGTCGGCACCGCGGCCGACGCCTCGGTGTCGGTGGCCGACCCGGGCGGCGGCGCGGCCGCGCTCCAGCCGGTCCAGGTGAAGACGGACTGGTTCACGCGGTAGGTCTCGCGCGGGCGCAGCACGTCCTCGCCGACCTGCTGCCAGGTCTCGTTGCCCTCGGTCGTCAGCGTCCGGGTCGTCCACGACTCGTCCGGGGCGGGCGGCGCGATCGAGAGGGCGCCGTTGCGCGGGAAGGAGTAGGTGCCGACCAGCGACCGCTCGAACACGGAGCGCCAGGTGCCCGCCGTGTCGTCGTGCACGTCGACGCGGTAGCCGATCGTGACGTCCTCGGCGTAGAGGTCGAGCGCTCCCGCGGCGCCGTTCGCGAGCGCGCGGACGCGCTGGTCGAGCTCCCACTCGCGCTGGAAGCGCTCGAGCAGCTGCGTGTCGAGCCCGTCCCGCGCGAGCGTGATGCCGCGCGTGTCGAGCGCCGGCAGGGGCGTCGGGGCGTCCTGGTCGAGGTTCGCGACGAGCGAGGCGAGCGCCTGCGCGCCGGCGAGCGCGTTCGGCGTCGTCAGGCTGTAGAGTCCGGCGAGCTTCAGCCACCCGTCGACGAGCGCGTTGCGGTCCGGGTCCGGATCGGGGAGCGGCAGGAAGTCGGGCGTCGTCGACATCACGACGGGGATCTCCCGGCGCAGCCCGGGGGCGAAGGCGGTCGACCAGTTCGTCGCCACCTGGACCGCGGTCGGGGCGCCCGAGGGCAGGCCGAGCTCGAAGTCGACGACCACGCCGAGCACCCGCAGCAGGTGGGGGTGGTGCCCGAGGGCGGAGAGCACCTGCTGGAAGTCCCAGTCGGGCGCCTGGCCGGCCGTCGAGATGTCCGTCGAGGTCGGCTCGGTGAACGTGCGGGCGGCCGGGACGCCCGACTTGGCCGGGTCGGCGGAGAGCAGGCCCGCGGGCGCCGGCTGCTGCAGCAGCTGCCGGCCCGTCGGCGGCCGGTCGGGGAAGCTCGCGAAGATGCCTCCGTAGGCGTCGCTCATCGCCGAGGTCAGCGAGACGAGCGGGACGCTCCGCAGGCCGACGTTCCGACGGTCGACCGTCTGGTACGCCCGGACCGGCGTCTGCGGCGCGAAGGTCGCCGTCCAGGCGGCGGGCGTCGCGGCGCTCGTCCGGGTGACGGACGCGCCCGGGAGCGCCACGCCGTTGACCTCCACGGTGAAGGTCAGGCCGTTCGACACCGTCGCCCAGTTCGACCAGTCCGGGTAGTTGGCGAGCTGCGTCGTCGTCAAGAGGCGCGGCGCGAGGTAGACCGAGAGCAGCCCCTTCGTCGGATCCCCTGGCTTGCGGCCGCGGGGGAGGGGGATCGGCATCAGGTAGCGGTCGGCCACGGGCGCTCCATCAGGCGAAGGCGTCGCAGTAGGTCTGCCACTGCGACTGGGAGTAGCGGTCGGCGAACGAGAGGGACGTGCCGCTGTCGAGCGAGGCCTCGCCGCTGCCGACCGCGGCGGGCGCGGCGGCGCCGATCGTGCCGGGCACGCCGTCGCCGAGCTCGACCGTCTGCTCGACGTCGAACGAGACCTCCTTGCGAGCGAACAGCGCCTCGACCTCGACGGTGACGGTCATCGAGCCGCGCAGCAGCTCCTGCGCGATCACGTACTCGAGCGCGAGCAGGAACTCGACCGAGGTGCCGATGATGCCGAGCGCCTGGATCGTGCCGACGCACTCGACGTAGGCGGTGAGGGTGACGCCGCCGTTCGCCTCGATCTCGAGCGCCGCGCCGAGCGACGCGGAGATGGAGGCGCTCGCGACGATCACGTTGATCGCGAGCTCGAAGGTGACCGCGAGCCCGAGCTCGAGCCGGACGAAGCCGACGGAGCCGGCGCCGACCTCGACGATCAGCCACGCGCTGCCGCCGACGCCCATCACGGTCACGCGCACGGGGTCGTCGCGCGTGCCGATCGTGAAGCCGGCGGTGACCGGCTCGCCGTCGAACGGCAGGATCACCTCGACGCCGAGGACGAGGTTCGAGATGTTGAGGACGCCGAACTGGAGGTCCGGGATCGGCAGGGCGAGCGTGACGTCGGCGAGCTGGCGCTGGTCGTCGATGACGACGCTCGCGCCCTTGCCGATGTTCGTCAGGAAGTCGATCAGCGGCCCGAGCCAGCCGAGGGAGCCGGTGAACGCGAAGCGCGCGAAGTCGACGTCGACGTCGCGTCCGCCCGTCGGCCCGTCGTGGAAGCGGATCTCGTCGAAGACGAGCGCGATCACGGGCGCGACCGGCGGCAGCTGGAGCGCGAAGTTCCGCAGCCTGACGTCGACCTCGGTGGTCGCGTCGCCGCCGTCGAGGGGGACGACGACCTCGAGGAAGATCTCCGCACGCGACGGCGCCGGGATGCCCAGGGCGGGGGTGACGAGGAAGATGTCGGTGCCGCCGTCCTTGGCCGTCTTGAGCGGCGGGTTCCACGTGAAGCGGTTGCGGATCGCGGTCGGCGGCTCGGTGAGGCTCGGGCGGTCGACGACGACCTCGTAGCGCGGCAGCGCCTCGTTGTTCCCGGGGTTCGCGCCGGCGTTGATGGCGCCGATCACGGTGTTGAGCGCGAGGTTGCCGAGCAGCGTCGTCGCCGAGTCGAGCGCTGACGCAGGGTCCCACTGCGTGCCCGCGCTCGGCAGGTCGACGCCGGCGCCGAGGTCCTGGCTGAACGTCGTCACGTTCATGTCCGGCTGCGCGAGCGAGCGCGGCGCGTCGGGGAACGAGAGCTTCAGCGTCCGCGCCAGCTGCAGGTACGCGTTCGCGTGGTTCCCCGAGCCGTTGCCGTGGTCGAGCCACGCCTGCGCGAGGACCACCTCGAGCGCGCCGGTCGCCGCGCCGCGGACGGCGTCGATCCCGTCGTCGCGGACCCACGCCCGCTCGACCGCCGGGTAGAACGCGGGCTGCCGCGCGTCGAGCAGCTGCGCCCGGGTCGTCGACGGGTCGGTCGGCTCGAGGGTGAGCCGGATCCGGTCGGTGACCTTCACCGTCTTCGCGCCCCCGGCCTCCGCCTCCTCGGCCCACGCGAGGCTCTGGTTGCCGAGCGCGATCTCGCGCAGCCCGTTCGACTCGGAGTCGGCGTAGTAGTCGATCAGGTTCTGCACCGGGCTGTTCTGGTCGAGCGTGAACGCCCGCTCGGAGGGGACGAACGCGACCGGCGCGGTGAAGGTGACGGGGACGGCGTCGGCGCGGCGGTCGAGCGCCTCGAACTCGAGCTCGAGGTTGCCCGCGCCCGCCGCGGAGGCGTCGGTCACGATCCAGGTGCGGTCGACGCCGATGGTGCGCGAGCCGCCGTCCCAGACGATCTGCGCCTTCCCGACCGGGACGAGCCCGGACTGGAGGATCGTCACCTCGCGGAAGGGCAGCTTGCGCCCCTCGAGCGGCTGGAACGGCCGCGGGAAGGTCAGCGTCGGCCGCGTGATCGAGAGGTAGTCGCGCTGGACGAGCGCGGCGGTCGCGAAGCCGGCCTCGTCCACGACGAACTGGCGCTCCGTCACCGTCACGACGGCGGCCTCGTGCCCGAACGGCGCCAGGTAGCCGCGCAGGGAGACGCGAACCTCGACGTCGCGGCCGGTCGCGGCCTTCTCCACCCACGCGGCGACGTTCCCCGTGCCGTCGAAGGCGCCCTCGACGTCGAGGAAGGCGCCGTGCAGGCTGAGCCACAGCCGGGCGACCGTGGACGCCTCGTTCTCCGGGTAGCGCGTGCTGCCCGGGTCGGACATCGCCTCGACCAGGTCGGCGCGCGCCGCGTCGTCGATCGCGCGCAGGAACGTGTCGGAGCCGGCCGGGTCGTGGATCGCGCGGACGGTCGGGGTCGCGGCCGGCGGCTCGAGCACCTCGCTGCCGACGACCACGCCGAGCCGCGCGCGCCAGAGCTCGGTCACCCCGGCCGTCGTCACGGGGGCGCCCCCGGCGATGAACCTGCCGCTCGCCTCGGGCGTCAGCACGAGCCCCTGCGGCGCCTCGATCGCGGTGACGTCGTCGCCGGGCGCGCCGGAGGCGGCGCGCAGGCGGGCGCGCGGGTCGAGCTGGAGCTCCCAGCGCGCCCAGTCGAGCAGCTCGGCGAGCGTCACCTCGAGCGGCGGCTGGACGCGGAAGACCACGCGGCTCGGCCCGGCGCTGCGATGGCCCAGCGCCCCGGCACGCGGGATCGTCGGCGCCGGCGGGACCGCGCCGGGCGTCGCCTCCTCGGCCGTGTGCTGCGAGCCGAAGACGACGCGGATCGCCGAGGGCGCCGAGCGGTCGATCGCGCGGAGCGTCCCGTTGCGCAGCTCGAGGTTGAGGAGCTCGAACGTCAGCCGCACCTGATCGTCGGCGCGGGCGAGCAGGAGCGTCAGGTCGGCGGGGGTGGCCGCGGCGTCCTCCAGCGCGAGCCCGGGGAGCCGCCCGACGAGGAGCGCGCCGGTGCCGGCGGCCGCGACGCCGAGGAAGCGCCTGCGCGTGAGCGGCGGCAGGCAGGCCGGTGCGCGCTCGATCGGTGGCTCCACGACGGCGCCACTCTAGTCGGGCTGTCCCCGGAGCGCAGGACGTCGCCGTCGGCCCGGGGCGTCGTGCCCTATGCTCGCGCCGTGCCGCCGCTCCGCCGCGACCGCCAGCTCCGCCGCATCGTCCGGCTGCTCGCGCTGCTCGGGGCGCTCGCGGCGTCGTTCGCGCTCGCGACCGGCTTCGCCAACCCGCCCCGCGACCGGGCGCGGGTCGATGCGGCCGACCGGGCCCTGTACGACGTGGGCGCGCGCTGCTTCACGCTCATGCGGACGACCTCGCAGGCCTTCGCGACCGCGCGCTCGCGCCAGAGGCTCGGCGAGGCCGACAAGGCCGCGCGGGCCCTCGTCGCGCACATGAAGCGGTGCGTCACCCGCACGCGGAAGGCGAAGGTCGGCACGGAGCGCGGCACGTGCGCGAAGCAGCTGATGCTCGGCTCGTACGGCACCTACCGTGCCGGCTGGGCAGCGCTGCGCGGCGCGGTGAAGGCGCAGCGGGCGGGCAAGGCGAAGCAGGCGCGCGCCCGGTTCGTCCGTGCGGGGACGCTCAACCGCCGCGCGCTCGGCCAGCTCCGCGTCGCGGACGTCGTCCTGCGCGGCGTCCGGCCCTGCCCCTCGGGCTGACGGCCCGGCGCCGCGGCAGCCTCGCTCGCGGCGCGTACGCTGTCCCCGTGCGCCCGCGCGCCCTGCTCGTCGGCCTCGTCGCGGCCCTGGCGCTCGGCGCCCCCGCCGGCGCCGCCACGCTCGAGCTGCCGCTGCCGAAGGCGTTCGTGGCCGACGCCGTCGACGAGGCGCTCGGGAAGCTCGAGCTGCGCCTCGACAGCTACGGCGAGCCCCACGTCGTCAACGGGACGCTCTCCTGGTACGCGGACGGCGGCAGTGTCGTCCGCCTGCTCGGCGAGGAGACGCGCTTCTCGCTGCCGTCGCTCTCGCTGCGGATCCTCCCGACGCGGTTGCTGCGCTTCTACGTCGACGACCTCGTGGTCGACGAGGCGCGTGTGGCGATGCCCGGCTCGACGCTCGACCTGACGGCGACGTTCGAGAGCGCCGGCGACGAGGTGGTCGTGCGCTGCATCAAGTGGACGTTCCGGTCGTCGAGCCGCTGGAAGCGCGAGTGCTCCCCGGCGCCGTTCGGCGGCTCGGCCCAGATCGACGGGGCGACGCTGACCGCGCGGCTCGTGCCGGAGGCGCGCGGCGGCGGGATCGCCTACGCGCCCTCGCCCGCGGTGTCGTTCGCGGCCCGCGTGGACGTCGGCGGCGTCTGCTCGACGGGCGTGGGCTTCCTCGACCGCCGCTGCGACGGCCTCTTCGGCGGCCTGCTCCGCCGCCACGTCGAGGGTCGCGTGCGCGAGCTGCTCGGCTCGGACCCGGTGCGCGACCTCGTCGCGGTCGAGACCAGGCGGCTGCTCGCGGCGCGTGGGGTCGACCCGGCCTGGCAGGTCGTCGGGCTGCGGGTGGACGGCGACGAGATCGTCGTCGGGCTCGAGCGCCCGTAGCCGCCGGTGCGGGCGGGGCGCCGCGGGCGGCCCGGCTACCATGACCGCTCCGATGGAGCCGCTGTACGCACCCCAGGGCGTCGAGGAGCGCTGGCAGCGCGCGTGGGACGAGGAGGGCCTCTTCCGCGCGCGCGCCGACGCCCCCGGCGACCCCTACGTGATCGCCGTGCCGCCGCCGAACGTGACGGGGGCGCTGCACATGGGCCATGCCCTGAACGGGACGATCCAGGACGTCCTCGTCCGCTGGCACCGGATGCGCGGCTTCAACACGCTCTGGCAGCCGGGCTACGACCACGCGGGCATCGCGACGCAGAACGTCGTCGAGAAGGAGCTCGCGAAGCAGGGCAAGACGCGGCACGACCTGGGCCGGGAGGCGTTCGTCGAGCGGGTCTGGGAGTGGCTCGAGGAGTACGGCAAGGTCATCATCGGCCAGTTCCGCTCGCTCGGCGCCTCGCTCGACTACGAGCGCGAGCGCTTCACGAAGGACGAGGGCTACTCGCGCGCGGTGCTCGCGTTCTTAGTCCGCCTGCACCAGCGCGGCTGGCTCTACCGCGACAGCCGGATCGTCAACTGGTGCCCGCGCTGCGCGACCGCGATCTCCGACCTCGAGGTCGTCCACGAGCACGTCGTCGACAACCTGACCTCGATCCGCTACCCGCTCGCGGACGGCTCGGGCTCCGTCACGATCGCGACCGTCCGCGTGCCGACGATCCTGGCCGACGTCGCCGTCGCCGTGAACCCGGACGACCCCCGCTACGGCGCGCTCGTCGGCCGGACGGCGATCGTCCCGATCGCGAACCGCGAGGTGCCGATCATCGCCGACCCGCGCGTCGAGATCGAGTTCGGCACGGGCGCGCTGAAGATCACGCCGGGACACGACCCGCTCGACTTCGAGATCGGCAGGGAGCACGGCCTGCCCGAGCTGACCGTGATCGGCTTCGACGGGCTGATGAGCGACGAGGCCGGGGCGCTCGCGGGGCGCTCGCAGGAGGACGCCGACCGGGAGATCGTGCGACAGCTCGAGGAGCAGGGCCTGCTCGCCGCGCGCGAGCCGTACGAGCACGCGGTCGGCCTCTGCGAGCGCTGCGGCACGCGGATCGAGCCGCTCATCTCGCTCCAGTGGTTCTGCGACATGGAGGATCTGGCCCGCCCGGCGATCGAGGTCGTCGAGCAGGGCCGCGTGCGCTTCCACCCCGCGCAGCAGGGGGAGGTCTACCTCCACTGGATGCGCAACATCCGGCCCTGGTGCGTGTCGCGCCAGCTCTGGTGGGGCCACCGGATCCCGGTCTGGTACTGCGACTGCGGCGAGGCGATCGTCTCCGTCGACCGGCCCGCGTCGTGCGGCGCCTGCGGCGCGAGCGAGCTGCGCCAGGACGAGGACGTCCTCGACACGTGGTTCTCCTCCGCGCTGTGGCCGTTCGCGACGCTCGGCTGGCCCGACGACACGGCCGACCTGCGCCGCTTCTACCCGGGCCACGTCAACTCGACCGCGCGCGAGATCATCTTCCTCTGGGTCGCCCGGATGATCATGAGCGGGCTCGAGCTCGTGGGCGACGTCCCGTTCGAGGACGTGATCATCCACTCGACGGTTCTCGCTCCCGACGGGCGGCGGATGTCGAAGAGCCTCGGCACCGGGATCGACCCGCTCGAGGTGATCGCCGCGCACGGCGCGGACGCCACCCGCTACGGCCTCTGCAAGATCTCCTCGACGCAGGACGTGCGCTTCTCCTACGGCGCGATCGAGGAGGGCCGCAAGCTCGCGAACAAGCTCTGGAACGTGTCGCGGCTGATCCTGTCCTACGCCGGCGACGCGGCGCCCGACCTGCGCCCGCAGGCGCTCGAGGAGCGGTGGATCGTCTCGCGGCTCGCGAGCGCGCAGCGGGAGCTCGAGACGGGGCTCGCCGCCTACGACTTCGCCGAGGTCGCGCGCCTGCTCTACCACCTGACCTTCGACGACGTCTGCGACTGGTACGCCGAGGCCGTCAAGCCGCGGCTGCGCGAGGGCGACGCCGACGCGCTCGCGACCTCGCTCGGGGTGCTCGAGCGGCTGCTCACCCTGCTCCACCCGGTGATGCCGCACGTGACCGAGGAGATCTGGTCGAACCTGCCCGGCCGCGGCGGCCGGCTGATCGTCGCCGACTGGCCGACGCTCGACGAGGGCTCGGTCGACGAGTGCGCCGAGGCCGTGCTCGCCCGCGTCCAGGAGCTGGCGACGCTCTACCGGCGCAGCGGCGCGCTGCCTGCGCTCGACGACCTCGACCCCGACGCGCAGCGGATCCTGCGGACGGTGCTCCGGCTCGACCGCCCGGCGAAGGACGGCAAGGAGCGCGGGCCCGACGCGGCGGCGCTCGAGAAGGAGCGCGCCCGGCTCGACAAGGAGATCGCGCGCGCGGAGGCCATGCTCGCGAACGAGCGCTTCGTCTCCCGGGCCCCGGCCGAGCTCGTCCAGGCCGAGCGCGACAAGCTCGACCGCTTCCGGCGGGAACGGGATGCCCTGCGCTGACGGCGCGCCTCGTCGGGGGTTCGGCCGTGGGGGCGGCGCACGCGTCGCCCCTTCGCGCGTCCGGGGCGCCTCGTGACGGACGCGGCTGCCTGGCTCGGCGCCCGGGAGCGCTTCGGGATCCGGCTCGGCCTGGAGCGGATGGAGGCGCTGTGCGCGGCGCTCGGGAGCCCCGAGCGGTCGCTGCGCGCCGTCCACGTCGTCGGCACGAACGGCAAGTCGACGACGACCCGGACGGTCGAGGCGCTCCTCGCCGACGAGGGCCTGCGCGTGGGCGCGTACACCTCGCCGCACGTGACCGGCTGGGCCGAGCGCGTCCGCGTCGACGGGGCCGAGGCCGACCTCGACGCGGCGATCGAGCGCATCGTCCCGGCGGTCGAGGCGACGGAGGCCGCGCTCGGCGACCGCGTCACGCAGTTCGAGGCGCTGACGGCCGCGGCGCTCGTCGCCTTCGCGGACGCGGGCCTCGACGCCGTCTCGGTCGAGGCGGGCCTGGGCGGGCGCTACGACGCGACGGCGGTGCTCGGCGCGCCCGTGGTCGTCCTGACGAACGTCGGCCTCGAGCACCGCGACCTGCTCGGCGACACGCGGGAGGCGATCGCCGCCGAGAAGCTCGCGGTGCTCCGGCCCGGAGCGACGGCCGTGCTCGGCGAGCCCGAGTGGGAGGACCTGGCGCGGGCGAACGGCGCGGCACGCGTGCTGGTCGAGCCGGGCGGCGCGCTCGCGCTCGCGCGGGCGGCGGCGGGCGCGCTGCTCGGGCGCCCCGTGCGCTCCGACCGGAGCGAGCCGGTCCGCCCGCCCGGGCGGCTCGAGCGGATCGCCGACGATCCGCTCGAGCTCTGGGACGGCGCCCACAACCCCGACGGGGTCGCCTGGCTCGTGCGGCACCTGGAGCCGGGCCCGCGCGTCGTGCTCGCGTCGATCCTCGCGGACAAGGACGTCGAGGCCATGCTCGACCGGCTGGCGCCCGTCGCGCCGGTGCTCGTCGCGACCACGTCGTCGAGCCCGCGTGCGCTCCCTGCCTCGGATCTCGCCGACCGCGCCCGCGCCCTCGGCGCGTTCGAGGCGGTCGAGGCGGTCGACGGGCCGCTGGTCGCCCGCGAGCGCGCCCGCGCCCTCGCCCGCGACCGCGGCTGGCCGCTGCTCGTCGCCGGCTCGCTGTACCTGCTCCTCGACCTCGCGACCGTCCGGGTGCCATGCGCGCGATGAAGTGGCGGCCGAGCGACCGGCTCGGCGCGATCCTGACGATGCTCTTCGTGCTGGGCTTCTTCATCGGCCTCGCATTTCTCGTCGGGTACCTGGTAGGGAAACTGCTCCTCTAGGCGAATCACACGGAGATGCTGCGCTCCCTCGTCCTCTTCCAGGAGACCACGTCCACCTCGGACGACGACATCCTCCAGGGCGTCAGGGACTTCTTCGACTCGTCCACCTGGACGGTCATCCGCAACGTCGCGCTCTTCTTCGCGGTCGCGTTCTGGATCGCGACGGCCTACTGGGTCTACAAGGACGCGCGGCGGCGGATCGAGGATCCGTGGCTGATCGCGATCGCGGTGGCGCTCGGCATCTTCCCGCCGTTCGTCGGGCCGATCATCTACCTCTTCTTCCGCCCGCCCGAGTACCTCGAGGACGTGCGCGAGCGCGAGCTCGAGATCCGGGCGATGGAGGAGGCGATCGGCACGAAGGAGCGCTGCCCCGTCTGCCGTGCGATCGTCGAGCCCGGCTACCTCGCGTGCCCGGTCTGCACGACGAAGCTGAAGGACTCGTGCCGCCGCTGCAAGCAGCCGCTCGAGCCCCTGTGGCAGATCTGCCCGTACTGCGAGACGCCGGTCGACACGCCGCGTCCGATCGGGCCGCACCACTAGCCGCGCGACGGCTCCCGGGAGGCGGCGCCGTCGGGCTCGTCTAGGCTCTGGGCGTGCAGACCCTGCTCGCGCTCGCGCAGGCCGCCGACCCCCAGCCCGCCCGCTCGTCCGGGGGTCAGATCGCCTTCGTCGTCGGGATCCTCGCGTTCACCTGGGTCTCGTTGATGGTCGTCGTCTACGTCTTCTGGCGCGCGAAGCGCCGCGAGGACGCCCGCAAACGGAAGGAGCCCACGTGGCCGAGCGCACCCTCGTCCTGATCAAGCCCGACGGCGTCCGGCGCAAGCTCGCCGGCGAGATCCTCGCCCGCTTCGAGGCGCGGGGGCTCGAGATCCGCGCGCTGAAGCTGCTGAAGGTCTCCGAGGAGCTCGCGGGCCAGCACTACGCCGAGCACCGCGAGAAGCCGTTCTTCGGTGAGCTGGTCGAGTTCATCACGTCGACGCCGACGATCGCGATGGTGCTCGAGGGCGAGGGCGCGATCCAGTCCGTCCGCAACACGATGGGCGCGACGAACCCCGCGAACTCCGCGCCGGGCACGATCCGCGGCGACCTCGCCCTCTCGATGCCCGACAACCTCGTCCACGGCTCCGACTCGCCCGAGTCCGCTGCGCGCGAGATCGCGCTCTGGTTCGGCGAGGACGAGATCGTCTGACTCGAGCCGCCGGGCGCGACGACGCGCCGGCTGCACGACCTGGCCGCGCCAGGCAGGGAGCCCCCGGGCGCCCGGCCTGGCGCGTTCTCGTTGCGGGGAAGAGCGCGCGGCGCGCAGCCCTGCCGCGGCGGCCCCGCGCTGGCCCCGGGACGCGGCCGCGCGCCGCCGCCGCCCGCCCGGCCTCGCGCGACACACAGCCCCACCCTGGGAGGGGAAGTCTCCCCCCGCCACCCGCTGCGAACGCTACCCCTCGAGCCGTCACGAGAGGCGCACGGGAGCGTGCCGGTTGCGCGAATCCTCGTCCACCGCGGCCGGCCGCCTGGGCGCCGGGGCCCACCACGCCCTCGCGCCCCCTCCGGGGCGGCTACCGTCCAGGCGTGCCCGAGCCGCCGATCCTGCTCGCCTCGACCTCGCCCCAGCGACGGGCGATCCTCGCCAAGCTCGGCCTCCCGTTCGACGTCGTCGCACCCGACTACGAGGAGCACGACCCGCCCGACGCCGACCCGGTCTGGCTCGTCCGCTCGCACGCGCAGGGCAAGGCCCGCTCCGTCGCCGCGTCGGCCGACGGGCGCCCCGTCCTCGGCGTCGACACGACCGTCGTCGCGAACGGCCGCGTCCACGGCAAGGCGGCAGACGCCGCCGACGCGCACGCCATGCTCGCCGGGCTCGCCGGCCGGACGCACGAGGTGCACTCCGGCCTCTGCCTGCTCGGGCCGGGCTTCGAGGACGTCGAGCACGAGGTGACGCGGGTGACGTTCCGGCCGCTCCTGCCGGCCGAGATCGCCGCGTACGTCGCCACGGGGGAGTGGGAGGGCCGGGCAGGCGCGTACGCGATCCAGGGACGCGGCGTCGCGCTCGTCGAGTCGATCGAGGGCGACTACGAGAACGTCGTCGGCCTGCCAGTGGCGCTCCTCGTCCGCCTGCTCGCGCGTCGCTTCCCCGGTGCCTACGGGTACGGCGCGCCGTCCGCGTAGCCGCGCCAGCCGAGGCACGCAGGGGAAGGGCCGGCCGCGGCGAATCCCTGTCCCCCGGCCCGGACGGGCTCGGGGACTCCTCTACACTGACTCAGCCCATGTCCGTCTTCCGCCGCTTCGCCGGGTTCGGTGGCCGCGACATGGCCGTCGACCTCGGGACCGCCAACACGCTGGTCTACGTCCGCGGCCGGGGGATCGTGCTGTCCGAGCCCTCCGTGGTCGCGATCGACCAGCGCCTCGGCGAGGTCCACGCGGTCGGGCTCGAGGCGAAGCGGATGCTGGGCCGCACGCCGGGGACGATCACTGCGATCCGCCCGCTGAAGGACGGCGTGATCGCCGACTTCGACGTGACCGAGCAGATGCTGCGCCACTTCATCCACAAGGCGAACGGGAGCCGGTTCGCGCACCCGCGCGTCGTCGTCTGCGTCCCGTCGGGCGTGACCGGCGTCGAGAAGCGTGCGGTCGAGGAGGCGACGCTCTCCGCCGGCGCGCGCCAGGCGTACCTGATCGAGGAGCCGATGGCCGCCGCGATCGGCGCGGGCCTGCCGGTCTCCGAGCCGACCGGGAACATGATCGTCGACATCGGCGGCGGCACGACCGAGGTCGCCGTGATCTCGCTCGGCGGCATCGTCGTCTCGCAGTCGATCCGCGTCGGCGGCGACGAGATGGACGACGCGGTCATCAACCACGTGAAGAAGGAGTACAAGCTGCTGATCGGGCAGCAGACCGCCGAGGAGGTCAAGCTCGAGATCGGCTCCGCCTGGCCGCTCGCCGACGAGCTCCAGTGCGAGGTGCGCGGGCGCGACATGCTCACCGGCCTGCCGAAGACCGTGGTGCTCTCCTCCGAGGAGGTGCGCCGGGCGCTCGACGAGCCCGTCGCGCAGATCATCGACGCGATCAAGTCGACGCTCGACAAGACGCCGCCCGAGCTCGCCGCGGACATCATGGACCGCGGCATCGTGCTCGCCGGCGGCGGCTCGCTCCTGCAGGGGCTCGACGGGCGGCTGCGCACCGAGACGCAGATGCCCGTGCACGTCGCCGAGTCGCCGCTCACGTGCGTCGCCGTCGGGTCGGGCCGCAGCCTCGAGGAGTTCGAGGCGATCCACCGCTCGGCCCGCTCGGCGCGCAACCGCAACGGCCGCCGCCGCTACTAGCGCCGCCCGCCCGCCCCGGCCGCTCGCCCGTGCGTGGGTGGGGGGTGGGGGCTCTACACTGTGCCCTTACCGTGCCTCGTGAGCGAACAGCACGGCTCCCGCGGACGTTCTCGTCCGATCAGCGGCCGCCGGGATCGTCGCCAGACCGAAGCCAGCACCAGTCGCAGCGGCGCCTGGTCGTCGTCGGCCTGGTCCTGGTCGCGCTCGCGCTCGTGACGATCTACCTGCGGGAGGCCGACGGCGGCCCGCTGCACGCGATCCAGCGCGGCGGCTCGGCGGCGCTGCACCCGTTCCAGATCGCCGGCGAGCGGATCGCGCGCCCGTTCCGGGACGCATACACGTACGTCTCCGACCTCGTCGACGCGAAGTCCGAGGTCGAGGCGCTGCGCCGGCAGGTGGAGGAGCTGCAGCGCGGCCGGATCGAGAGCCAGGGCGCCGCCGAGGAGGTCGCGCGCCTGCGCCGCCTGCTCGACTACAAGGGCAGCGAGGACTTCCCGAACGGCTACGAGGGCGTGACGGCACGCGTGATCCAGGTGCCCTCGACGCCGTTCGAGCAGGAGATCGTCGTCGCGGCCGGCTCCGGGGACGGCGTCCAGGTCGACGCGCCCGTGATCACGCCCGACGGCCTCGTCGGAAAGGTCGTCAAGGTCGGGCCCGACCTCTCGCGCGTCGCGCTGCTCACGGACCAGCAGATGGGCGTCACGGCGCGGGTGCTCGAGACGCAGAGCCGGGGGATCATCCGTGCGGCGCCGAGCTCCGGCTCGGGCCTCGTGCTCGACCGCGTCGCCAAGGAGGAGATCGTGTCCGCCGGCGACACGGTCGTCACGGCCGGCTGGCGCGAGGGCGAGCTCGCGTCGCTCTACCCGTTCGGGATCGTGATCGGGACGATCACGGGCGTCGGCCTCCAGGACATCGACCTCTACTACCGGATCACGATCCGCCCGGCCGTCGACTTCGGCTCGCTGACGGACGTGATCGTGCTGAAGCGGCGGGAGGTCGGATGAGCCCCGTCGACGCCGCGAAGGCCGCCGTCCTCCTGCTGGTGCTCGCGATCGCGCAGGTGACGATCTTCAACCCGCTCGAGCTCGTCGACGGGCCCCCGGACGTCCTGCTGCTCGCCCTGGTCGCCGTCGCGCTGCTGCGCGGGCCGCTGCTCGGGGCGGTCGGGGGGTTCTGGGCCGGGCTGGTCGTCGACACGGCGACGCTCGGGACGCTCGGCCTCACGTCGCTCCTCTACACGCTCGTCGGCTACTGGCTCGGCCGCTACGGCGAGGGGACGAGCGCGCGGCGCTCCCAGCTGCCGCGCGTCATGATCGCGGTCGCGATCGGAACCGTGGGCTACGCCGTCGCGACCGTGGTCGTCCACTTCATGCTGGGGACGACCGTGCCGCTCGGCCCGCTCGTCGCCCGCGTCGTCCTGCCCCAGCTCGCGCTGAACCTGCTGCTCGCCTACCCGGTCTTCCTGCTCGTCCGCCGGCTGCTCCCGGTCGCGCGGCGGGAGCGCGCGGAGGTGATCCTCGCTGGCTAGCCGCGGCGGCCCGCCCATCTTCCTGCCGCCCGACCCGCGGACGGAGGAGCCGTACCGGCTGACGCCGAGGCTCGCCTTCCGGATCGGCGTCGTCGGCGTGGCCGCGATCGTCCTCTTCGCGATCCTCTTCTTCCGCCTCTGGGCGCTGCAGGTGATCTCCGGCGACGACTACCTCGCCGACGCGCGCAACAACCAGATCCGCACCTTCCGCGAGGACGCGCCGCGCGGCGCGATCCTCGACCGGAACGGCGACGTCCTCGTGACGAACACGCCCGGCACGGTGCTGAAGTTCTGGCCGAACTCGATCTCGAAGGAGCAGCGCGACGACGTGATCCAGCGCCTCTCCGTCCTGCTCGACCTGCGCGAGAAGGACATCCGCCGCCGGGTCGACGCGATCGGGACCGACCTGCTGACGCCCGTGACGATCAAGACGGCGGTCCGCGACGCGAAGGTCGCCTACATCAACGAGCACCTGACGGACTTCCCCGGCGTCTTCGTCGACGACACGGAGCTGCGCCGCTACCCCGAGGGCACGCTCGCGGCGCACCTGCTCGGCTACGTCGGCGAGGTCAGCGAGGCCGAGCTCAAGGGGCTCGACCCGAAGGAGTACCGGGGCGGCGACGAGATCGGGAAGTCGGGCGTCGAGTTCTCGTTCGACCGCTACCTGCGCGGCGTCCCCGCGATCGGCCAGGTGCGCGTCGACGCCTTCGGGCGCGCCCAGAGCGCGCCGACGATCATCCAGGAGGCGGAGCCGGGCAACTCCGTCCGGCTGACGCTCGACGCCGACCTGCAGCGGGCGGCCGAGGCGGCGCTCGAGAACGGCGTCCGGCGGGCCGCGTCCGGGCTCGTCCGCCCGTCGGACCAGGAGAACGTCAGCTGGGCGGCCGGCGGCGGCGCCGTCGTCGTGATGCAGGCGAACACGGGCGCGATCCTCGCGATGGCGACGTACCCGACCTACAACCCCGGCGTCTTCGTCGGCCGCGTCTCGCAGGACCGCCTCGACGAGGCCGGCCTCGGCGACCCCGACGTCCAGGCGGAGCTCAACTATCCGAGCATCAACCGCGCGATGCAGGCGCTCTACCCGCCGGGCTCGGTGTTCAAGCCGGTGACCGCGCTCGCGGCGATGAACGAGCTCTCCCGGACGGGTGAGCGGCCGATCCTCCGGCCCGGCGACATCAACCAGTGCGTGCCGAAGCGCGAGTTCGACAACCAGGTCTTCCGCAACTGGGATCCCGAGATGAACCGGCCGATGACGCTGCGCGAGGCCCTCGCGGCGTCGTGCGACACGATCTTCTACGACATCGGCTACCAGTTCTACTCGCTCCCCGGCGGCCGCGGCAGCCCGCTCCAGGAGTGGGCGCGCCGGCTCGGCTTCGGCGAGTTCTCGGGGATCGACGTCGGCCCGGAGTCGGACGGCCTGCTGCCGACGCCGGAGTGGAAGCGCAAGACGTCGATCCTGCCCAAGGGCGCTTTCCGCGGCTGGTCGTCCGGTGACTCCGTCCAGCTCGCGATCGGCCAGGGCTACATGCTCGCGACGCCGCTCCAGGTCACGCGCCTCTACGCGATGCTCGCGAACGGCGGCGAGCTCCCGACGCCGTACATGGTCGAACAGGTCGAGAAGTCGGTCGGCTCGGCCGAGCAGCCGGTCGTCCTGCGCCGCTTCGCGCCCGCGCCCGCGCAGGACATCGGCCTGACGCCCGAGAGCGTCCAGGCCGTGCGGATCGGCCTCTTCGACGCGACGCACGACGCGAACGGCACCGGCTACCGCGTCTTCAGCCGTTTCCCCGTCCCCGTCGCCGGCAAGACCGGCACGGCCGAGAAGTTCGTCTCGCTGCCGAAGGGCTACCTGAGCATCACGAACAAGCCGGTGGCGCAGAACTTCGACCAGGCGTGGTGGTGCGGCTACGCGCCCGCCGTCGACGCGACCGTGAGCAAGCAGGTGCTCGCGGAGATCAGCCGCGGCCGCGAGCCGATCGCGATCTGCGCGTTCGTCGAGAACGGCGGCTTCGGCGGCGAGTCGGCGGCCCCGATCGCCTACGACGTCCTCTCGGCCTACTTCGGCCTCGACCTCTCGAGCGAGGACATCCAGATCGGCACCGCGGGGAGCTCGGACTGATGGCGAGCCGCCCCGGCGTCCTGCACGTCCCGCGCGGCCGCGAGCGGCGCGTCGTCGCCGCGGTCAGCGAGATCGTCCTGCACATGGACTACGTCCTGATGCTCGCCGTCGGCGCGCTCGTCGGCTACGGGCTCTGGATCGTGAAGACGGTCACGCGCGACGACATCCCGGGCGACGAGAACTTCTTCTTCACGCGCCAGGCGCTCGCGGTCGGGCTCGGCGTCGTCGCGATGCTCGCCCTGATGTGGGTCAGCCCGGAGGCCCTGCGCCGGCTGCGCTACGTCGGCTTCGCGCTCGTGGTCGTCCTGCTTGGCGTCGTCCTCGTGACGGAGGCCGTGCGCGGCTCGCGGCGCTGGATCGACCTCGGCTTCTACCAGCTCCAGCCGTCCGAGCTCGGCAAGGTCGTGGCGATCGTGATGCTCGCCGCCGTGCTCGCCGACCGCGCGCGCACGGGGATCGGCTGGCGCGCGATCGGCTCCGCGCTCGGGGTGATCGGCATCCCGGCGGTGCTGATCTTCATCCAGCCCGACTTCGGCACCTCGCTCGTCTACGTCGCCGCGCTCGTCGGCGCGCTGATCTTCGCCGGCACGCCGTGGAAGTACTTCGCCTGGCTCGGCTCGGTCACGCTCGTGCTCGCGGTGGCGGTGCTCTGGGTCCTGCCGGCGAACGACATCCAGGTGCTCAAGCCGTACCAGGTCGACCGCCTCGTCGGGTTCATCGACCCGTCGAGCGACCCGAGCGACACGACCTACAACGTCACCCAGTCGATCACGGCCGTCGGCGCGGGCGGGCTGCACGGGCGCGGCGAGGCGGGCGCGACGCAGACGAACCTCAACTACCTGCCCGAGCACCAGACGGACTTCATCTTCAGCTCGCTCGCCGAGCAGCGCGGCTTCCTGGGCGCGGCGATCCTCCTGCTCCTCTACGCCGTCGTCCTCTGGCGGGGGATCAAGGTGATCGCGATCGCCCCGAGCCTGTACCAGGCGATCCTCGCCGGGTCGATCGTCGTCGTGTTCCTGTTCCAGATCGTCGTCAACGTGGGTATGACGATCGGGATCGCCCCCGTCGTGGGGATCACCCTGCCATTCGTCTCCTACGGGGGAAGCTCCATGCTGACCATGCTCGCCCTGATGGGCCTGCTCCAGGCGATCCACGTCCGCGGCCGGCTGAGGCTCGAGCGATGAGCTCGCTCGGCGCGCTGACGGGCCAGGGGCGGGCGCTCCAGCGGCTGCTCCAGGAGCTGAAGGGCGAGGACGCGCTGCGCCCGCTCGTCCTGGCGGGCGACCCCGATGCGTGCGAGCGCCTGCGCCGCGCGCTCGGCGCGGCACCCGACACGCCCGCGCTCCGGCTGCGGGTCGACCGGCCCGTCGAGGTCGCCGACCTCACCGACGCCGCCGCGCTCGTGCTCTGCCTCGACGGGCCCGAGGCGGCGCCGGCGCAGGAGGCCGCGCGCCGGCTCGCCGACCGCCGCAGGGTGCGGCTGGTCGCGCTCCTGCTCGGCGCCCCCGAGGGCGAGGCGGTCGAGCCGCCGCCGTACGTGCTCGCGACCGACTGCGTGCGTGCAGGCGGGCGCGCCGCTGCCGCTCGACACCGTGCTCGAGCGGCTCGCCGCGGCCGTGACGCCGGGGGCTGGGCGCTCGGTCGCGCGCTCCCGGCCCTGCGCCGGCCGATCGCGCACGCCCTGACGGGCCACTACTCGACCCTGAACGGCGGCGTCGGCGCCGCCGTCTTCGTCCCGGGCGCCGACCTGCCGGTCCTGACGCTGAACCAGCTGCGGCTGGCCGCGCGGATCGCCGCCCTGCACGGGATCGTGCTCGACCGCGGCCGGCTGAAGGAGCTCGTCGCGGTCGTCGGCGTCGGCTTCGGGATGCGCGCAGTCGCCCGCCAGCTGCTCGGCGTCGTCCCCGGGCCCGGCTGGGCGCTCAAGGGCGCCGTCGCCTACGGCGGGACGCGCGCGATCGGCGAGGCCGCGCTGCGCTGGGCCGAGCGTCAGGCGGTCGACGCGCCGGCCGTCGCGGAGCCGATCGGCGAGCCCGCGCTCGACGGCTGAGCCGCCGTCGCGCCGTCCGTCCGACCGGGGTCCTACGCTTTCCCCGTGGACGCTCGACCGGACGGGGCGATCTCCCGCGACGCGGCGGTCGAGGCCTGGCTCGAGTACCTCGAGGCGACCAGGTCGGCCGGGAGCCGCTATGCGGAGCTCGAGCCGTGGGCCTGGGCGCGCCTCTCCGGCAAGCTGCAGGAAGCCGGGCTCGTCCTTCCGGACGAGGCCGCGGCCTGATCCGTCACTGGTAGCCTTGGGCACGTCGCCGGCAGGATCCCGCCCGCGCGGGCGAGCCCCACCCCCGGCAAGGCATTCCCGTGATGCCCACGGCTTTCCTCAACGCACGCACGCTCGCGGCCGTCGGTCGCGCCCTCCCGGGCTGCGACGCTCCGCCCGCTCGAGCGTGCCGACCCAGGCCCGCCTCCGCCCGTGCGCGGGGCCAGCGGCCGGGCGCCAGGCGCCCGGCGCAGGCCGGAAGGAGACCTCATTGCCGCTCTGGCCTCGTCGCCGCAAGAAGGGGGAGGAGCCGGACACGGCCGCCCCGGACGCGCAGTCGGAGAGCGACGCGCCGCCACCGGCGGGCGACGCCACGTCTGAGCCAGAGGCCCGAAGCCGCGCCGCCGTCGCACGGCGGCCGCGGCCACCGATCCTGCCGAGACCGTGACCGCCGCGGCCGCCGAGGGCGGCGAGGCCGAGGCGCCCGCGCCGCGCCGGCGCACGCGGCGCCCGGCCGCGACCGAGGCGCCCGAGGGCGGCAGCCGCCGCGCCGCCCGTCGAGGGCGAGGCGGCGGCGGAGGAGAAGCCGAAGCGGCCGCGTCGTCGGACGACGAAGGCAGCGGCGGAGGGCGAGGCCGCCGTCGCGCCGGTGGAGGGTGCCGCGGAGGGCGAGGCGGCGGCGGAGGAGAAGCCGAAGCGGCCGCGTCGTCGGACGACGAAGGCAGCGGCGGAGGGCGAGGCCGCCGTCGCGCCGGTGGAGGCTGCCGCGGAGGGCGAGGCGGCGGCGGAGGAGAAGCCGAAGCGGACCGCGTCGTCGGACGACGAAGGCAGCGGCGGAGGGCGAGGCCGCCGTCGCGCCGGTGGAGGCTGCCGCGGAGGGCGAGGCGCCGGCGGAGGAGAAGCCGAAGCGGACCCGTCGTCGGACGACGAAGGCCGCCGCGCCGGCGGAGGGCGCCGAGGCGGAGGCGCCCGCGGCGGGCGAGGCCGTCGAGGGCGAGGAGCCGGGCGAGGGCGAGGAGCCGGGCGAGGGCGAGGAGAAGCCCAAGCGCAGCCGCCGCAGGCGCAAGAAGCCGGCCGCGGAGGGCGAGGCGGCGGCGGCGACCGAGGGCGCGGCGGCGACGGCCGAGGAGCCGAAGAAGAAGGCGACCCGCAGCCGCCGCAAGAAGGACGAGGACGGCGAGGAGTCGGCGGCGAAGACGCGCCGCCGCCGCGCGACGCCGAAGCGCTCGTCCCTCCCTCCGGTGAGGAAGGAGATGCTGATCTCCGTCGACGTCGGCGAGCAGCGTGTCGCCGTGATCGAGGACGGCGCCGTCGTCGAGGTCTACCTCGAGCGGCGCGGCCGCCGCTCCGTCGCCGGGAACATCTACAAGGGCGTCGTCGACAACGTCCTGCCGGGCATGGAGGCGTCGTTCGTCGACATCGGCCTCGGCCGCAACGGCTTCCTCTACGTCGACGAGATCGTCGCACCCGAGCTCGAGGGGAAGAAGCACAACCGCCGCATCCAGGACCTGATCTCCCGCGGCCAGCGCGTGCTCGTGCAGGCGGTCAAGGACCCGATGGGCACGAAGGGCGCGCGGCTGACGACCGAGATCTCGCTGCCCGGCCGCTTCGTCGTGTACGTCCCGTACGGCGAGGGGATCGGCGTCTCGCGCCGCCTCTCCGACGGCGAGCGCGACCGTCTGAAGGGGATCTGCAAGGGGCTCGAGCTGCCCGAGGGCGGGATCATCGTCCGCACGGCGGCCGAGGGCGCCACCGAGGAGGAGATCGCCGGCGACGTCGACCTGCTGTGGAAGCTCTGGCAGACGATCAAGAGCCGCGAGGAGGACGCGCCGGCGCCGTCGCTCGTCTACCAGGAGGCGGAGCTGCCCCTGCGGATCGTGCGCGACCTCTTCATCCGCGACTTCGAGCGGCTCGTCGTCGACCACCGACCGACCTACGAGCGCATCGTCGGCTTCCTCCGGCGCACGTCGCCGGACCTCGCCGCGCACGTCGAGCTGTACGAGGACGCCGAGCCGCTGATGCTCGCGTCGGGCGTCCAGCACGCCGTCCGCTCGACGCTCGACCGTCGCGTCGACCTGCCCTCCGGCGGGTACCTGATCTTCGACTACGCCGAGGCCCTGACGGTGATCGACGTCAACACGGGGCGCTTCGTCGGCGCGCGCGGCAAGAACTCGCAGACGCGGCTCGAGGACACGATCACGAAGAACAACCTCGAGGCGGCGAAGGAGATCGTCCGCCAGCTTCGCCTGCGCGACATCGGCGGGATCATCGTCATCGACTTCATCGACATGGCGAACCCGAAGAACCGGCGCGAGGTCGAGGAGGCCCTGAAGCTCGAGCTCGAGCGCGACCGGACGAAGACCTACGTCGTCGAGATCTCCCCGCTCGGGCTGGTCGAGATGACGCGCCAGAACGTCACCGACGGGCCGCGCGAGATCCTCACGAAGCGCTGCCCGCAGTGCCACGGCGACGGCGTGCTCGTCTCGGACGAGACGCACGCGATCGACGCCGAGCGGGTCCTGCGCGCTCACCTGGGCCGCTCCCAGGCCGAGGCGTTCCGGATCGAGGTCAACCCGCGGATCGCGGCGATCCTCGTCGGCTCCGCGGGCACGCGGATGGCGGAGCTCGAGCGGGAGACCGGGCGCTCGTTCGCGCTCGAGCCCGTCGAGGACGTCGCCTCCGACCACGTCAAGGTCGTCGCCGAGGGATCGGCCGAGGCGATGCGCACGCGCGGGCTGCCGGTCGAGCAGGGGCAGGAGCTCGAGGTCGAGCTCGCCTCCCGCGACGCGCTCGACACCGGCGCGGCCGTCGCGCAGCTCGACGGGTACGCGGTCGTCGTCGGCGGCGCCGCCGACCGGGTCGGCAAGAAGGCCCGGATCCGCGTCGAGCGCGCCGAGCTGGGCGGCGCCTGGGCGGCGCTCGTCGACCTGCCGGCACCGCCGCCACCCCCGGTCGAGGCGAGCGTCCTGATCGCGGAGGAGGACGCGCGCGGCCTCCTCACGATCCCCGAGCGTGTTCGTGCGACGCGCCCCGTCGAGGCGGCGGAGCCCGAGGGAGCGGACGCCGAGGCCGAGGCCGAGGGCGACAGCGACGGCACCGAGGGCGAGGGCGAGGCGCGCAAGCGGACGCGCCGGGGCAGGCGCGGGGGCCGCCGCAGGCGCAAGCCGGCCGAGGGCGAGGGGGCCCTGGTCGAGGGAGAGCCCGCGTCCGGGGATGAGCTCGCAGAGGGCGAGGCGAACGGCGACCAGCCGGTCGAGGGCGAGACCGGTGAGGAGCCCGCGGAGGGCGAGGCCGGCGAGACGACCGGCGAGGGCGAGGATGGCGAGGGCGCGGCCCGCAAGCGGACGCGGCGCGGCAGGCGCGGCGGTCGGCGCAGGCGCACGCCCGGCGCGGCCGTCGAGGGCGAGGCCGCGGCCGACGACGACGCGGCGGGCGAGGGCGAGGCGGGCGAGCCCGACGAGGGCGCGTCGCCCGCGGAGGCCGAGCCCGAGGCGCCCGCGCAGGAGGCCGCCGCCGA
>JAWKJY010000005.1:0-294026 GCA_041393535.1 Thermoleophilia bacterium | reverse complement strand
CCTCGTCGACCTTGTAGCCCGAGTACGAGATGAAGTGCATGTGCGCGGAGGAGCCGGCGCAGATCCGCTCCGGCATGACCGGGGCGAGCGCCCGCAGGACGAGGTCGACGGCGCGCTGGGCCTGGGCGAAGCGCGCGAAGCACGCGCGCGGGTACCGCGGATTGAAGATCGAGCCGAGCGGCGCCTCGACCTCGACCGGCCGCAGCATCCCCTCGTTCTGCGGCACGAAGACCGGGTAGGTCGCCTCGTCCAGGAACATCATCCGGCTGATGAAGGTCATCGCCGACACCGTCGTCCCCTCGAACGGGACGTTGTAGCCGGTCGGCACCTCGTCGCTCGAGCCGGTCAGGTCGACGTGCAGCGTGTCGCCGTCCACCTTCACCGTCACGACGACGGGAAGCCGCGTGCCGTAGTTGCGCCCGTCGTCGTCCAGCCAGCCCGACTCGGGCCCGTAGACGCCGTCCGGCAGCGCACCGATCTCCTGGCGGAGCATCTTCTCGGAGTACGCGAGCCACGCGGCCGCGGTGTCGAGGACCGTGTCCCGGCCGTAGCGGCCCAGCAGCTCGACGAACCGCCGCTGGGCCAGCTCGCACGCGGCGACCATGGCCTGGATGTCGCCCCTGTTGTGCGTGGGGGTCCGCATGTTGTCGAGGATGTGCCTGAACAGCGCGTCCTGCCAGACGCCCTTCTCGCGCAGCTTGACGGCGCGGTAGATGTTCCCCTCCGACCAGTTGTCGATCAGGTCGATCGCGAGACCGGGGAAGGCGCCGCCGATGTCGAGCAGGTGCGCCGAGGCGCCGGAGAAGCCGACGAGCTCGCCGTCGAAGAAGATCGGCAGGACGATCGCGACGTCCGGCGAGTGCGTCGCGCCCCGGTAGGGGTCGTTGTGGAGGATCACGTCGCCGTCGTGGATGTCGTCGCCGAGGAGCGCGATCACGTTCTTGACGATCTTCGGCATGGCACCCATGAACATCGGCGTCGAGTCGGACTCGGCGATGTTGTTCCCGTCGCGGTCGAAGATGCCGGCGCCGAGCTCGCGGATGATCGACGAGTAGGACATCCGGTAGAGGACGCCGGCCATCTCCTTGGCGATCGACTGGAAGGCGCCGCCGATCACGCGCATCAGGATCGGCGTCGCGAGCGCGGCGCCGCGAGCGCCCTCGGCGCGGACGCGCGTGGTGCAGTCGACGATCAGGTTGCCGTGCCCGTCGATCGAGGCGACGAGGCCCGGCGGGATCACCGTCGTCGTGTCGTACTGCTCCACGATCGCGGGCCGAGCAGCTCGTCGCCCGCGCGCAGGAGCGCCCGGTCGTAGAACGGCGTCGCGTGCCGCTCGGCGACGCCGTCGACGTCGAAGACGACCTCCCGCTCGAGCGTGCGCGCGCGGGAGGGGTCGCCGTCGCCGCGCTCGAGCTCGTCGGAGCGCAGCTCGGGGATCCGCCCGATGCCGACGACGCGGACGTTGACGATCTCGACCTTCGCGTCGAAGCGGTGCCCGTACTCGGCCTCGTGCGCGCGGTGGAAGCGCTCGACCAGCTCGGCCTTCCAGGCCTCGTCGAGCGCGCCCGCGGGCAGCTCCGTGCGCACCTCGTAGCCCTGCCCCGCGTAGCGGCAGTCGGCGAGGCGCCGGACGAGCCGGCGGTCGTCCGGGACGCCGTCGGCGTCGAGCTGGGCGACCGCCTGCGCGGCGAGCTCGTCCAGGCGGGACGACAGGCGGGCCGCGTCGAGCGTCTCGAGCGCGTGGCGCTCGGTCGCGACGAACTCGTGCTGCAGGTCGGTCGCGAGCAGGCCGGTCGCGGCCAGGATGCCCGGGTGCGGCGGCACCAGCACGCGTGGGATGTCGAGCTCGAGCGCGATGTCGCACGCGAACAGCGGGCCGGCGCCGCCCGCGGCGACGAGCGTGAAGTCGCGCGGGTCGTAGCCGCGCCGGACGGAGTTGAGCTCGATCGCCTGCGTCATCCCGAACTTCTGCAGCTGCAGCGCGCCGAGCGCCGCCTCCTCGACCGTCATCCCGAGCCGGTCGGCGACGGTGCGCATCGCGGCCTCGGCGAGCCCCGGGTCGAGGGTCATCGCGCCGCCGAGCAGGCCGCGATCCGGGCGCAGGCGGCCGAGCAGCAGCTGCGCGTCCGTCGAGGTGGGGAGCGTGCCGCCGCGCCCGTAGCAGGCCGGCCCCGGGTCGGCTCCGGCGGACTGCGGGCCGCAGCGGAAGACGCCGCCGTCGTCGACGTACGCGATCGAGCCACCGCCCGCGCCGATCGTGTCGATGTCGACCATCGGCACCATCGCCTGGTAGTCGCCCACCTTCGTGTCGAGCAGGTGCCGCATCCGCAACTGCCCGCCCGCCGCGACCCCGATGTCCGCCGACGTGCCGCCGATGTCGAGCGTGACGACGTTCTCGAGCCCCGCGACGCGGCCGGCCCAGATGCCGCCGATCAGCCCGGCCACCGGGCCCGACATGAGCAGGTTGACGGGCCGCTGCACGGCCGACTCGACCGTGGCCATGCCGCCCGAGGACTGCATCAGCTGGACGCCGTGCGCGAAGCCCTGGTCGCGCATCGCACCGTCGAAGCGCTCGAGGTAGCGCGAGACCTTGGGGCCGACGTACGCGTTCAGCGCAACGGTCGAGAAGCGCTCGAACTCGCGGTAGAGCGGCAGCACCTCGTGCGAGACGGAGAGGTACGCCTCGGGCAGCTCCTCGCGCAGGATCGCGGCGACGCGCTGCTCGTGCTCGGGGCTCAGGTACGAGTGGAGCAGGCACACCGCGACCGCCTCGACGCCCGCGGCGCGGAGCTGGCGGACCCGCTCGCGCACCTCGTCCTCGTCGAGCGGCACGAGCACCGCCGTCCGGCACCGTCGCGCTCTTTACCATCGGCCAGGTGGCGGCGCTTCACGAGCGGCCGCGACTGCCACGGCAGCTCCTGCATCAGGGAGAAGTTGAAGGGCTTCTTGTGCCGGGCGATGTGGAGGATGTCCCGGAAGCCCTCGGTCGTGATCATCCCGACCTCGGCGCCCGTGTGCGTGAGCGCGATGTTCGTCGCGACCGTCGTCCCGTGCAGCAGGTTGTCGACGTCCGCGAGCGCCACGCCGCCCTTCGCGCACAGGCGCGCGATCCCCTCGACCACGCCGCGCGCCGGATCGTCGGGCGTCGACGGGACCTTGTCGACGGTGACCGTGCCCGCCTCCTCGTCCACGAGGATCAGGTCGGTGAACGTCCCGCCGACGTCGACGCCGATCCGCTTCATCCCTGCCTCCTCGTGAGCCGACTCCGGACCGGCAAGGATAGGCGGCGGGCGGCGCGACCGGCGGGCGACGAGGTTCGCCCGACGGGGCACTCGCCCGCTTGCGGATAATCACGGCAGTGCTCTCGTGGATGCGTGCGCTGGGGGGCCTCCGTCGCCGCCGCTCGGGGAGCCGCCCGGAGGACGTCCCCGGCGGCGGCGCGTCCGTGCGCCCGGCGGAGCACGAGCGCGTCTCGCGCACCGTCCGCGTCCTGCGCCCCGAGCCGCCCGCCGCCGCGCCGGCGACGGACGAGCCCGAGCTGCCGCCGACGGTCGAGGACGCCCGCCCGTGGCTCGCGCCCGCGGCAGCCGACCCGCCTGCGACCCCGCCCCTCGCCGACGGTGCAGGCCCGCCCGCGCCGTCGGCGCCAGGCCGCCACCGCCGAGCGCCGGGGACGGGCCCGTCTCGCCGCTGGACGTCCCGACGGCCGAGTCCGCCGTCCCCGCGGAGGGCGGGGCGGACGCCCCGGCGCCGCCGGTCGCCGACGAGGGCGCCCGTCCCCGTGCCACCCGCCAGCCGCAGGCGAGCAAGCGCCCGCGTCTGCCCGCCAGTGGGCGATCCTCGCCCGCGGTCGTCCTGCCGCTCGTGCTCGTCGGCGTGGGCTTCTGAAATATCGCGCGGCGACGACGACGCGCTGCCGCCGTCGGTGTCGATCGACGGCGTCGACGTGGGCGGCCTCTCGCTCGCGGCCGCGGAGTCGAGGCTCGAGCAGCACCTGAACGAGCTCGCGGTGCAGCGGATCGAGCTCGTCACGCCGCGGGGCCGCGTGCCCGTCACGGGGGAGCAGCTCGGCCTCAGCGCGAGGATCGACGACGCGATCGAGGACGCGAGGGGCCGCCGCGGCGCGTGGAGCCGACTGACCGCCCGGCTCGGCATCGCCGGCGGGATCGATGTGCCGCTCGCGCTCGCGGTCGACGAGGCGAAGGTCGACGACGTGGTCAAGGACATCGCGCGGCGCGTCGACCTCCGGGCACGCAACGCGCGCCTGCGCGTCAACGAGGACGGCGTGGCGGTCGTCCCCGGGCGGGCCGGCCGGGCCGTCGACCGCGACCGGCTCCGCGAGCTGCTCGCGAGCGCCCCCGAGCCCGAGCGGGTCGAGGTGCCGGTGGTGGAGCGGGCGCCCGAGATCGACGACGCCGACGCCGCCGAGGCCAGGGACGGGGCCGAGCGGCTGCTCCGCCCCGTGAACGTGACGCTCCGCGGCAAGCGCGCGCGCCTCGACACTCCGCTGCTGCGCGAGGCGCTGACGATCACGCCGAGGAACGGCGAGCTGTCGCTCGGGCTCGACCGGGACGTCCTCGCGGCGCGGCTCGGCCCCGCGTTCGACGCGGTCACGCGCGACCCGCGGGACGCGCGCTTCGTCCTGACCGAGAACGGGATCGAGATCGTCGAGCACCGGAACGGGACCGAGGTCGACCTGGGCGCGCTCGTCCAGGCGCTGATCGCCCGCACGGGCGGCGCGGTCGAGGCGACGGTGAAGCCGGTCGCGCCGGCGATCACGACGCGGGCGGCCGAGTCGATGCAGATCACCGAGCTGATCTCCGAGTTCACGACCGAGCACCCGTGCTGCGCGCCGCGCGTCACGAACATCCACCGCGCCGCGAGGATCCTCGACGGCACGGTCATCCGCCCGGGCGGCACCTTCTCCCTGAACGAGGCGCTCGGCCAGCGCACGCGCAAGAAGGGCTTCGTGCTCGCGCCGATGATCGAGCAGGGCCGTCTCAAGGACGCCGTCGGCGGCGGGGTCAGCCAGGTGGCGACGACGATGTACAACGCCGCGTTCTTCGCCGGGCTCGACCTGGTCGAGCACACGCCGCACCAGTTCTACATCTCCCGCTACCCGATGGGCCGCGAGGCGACCGTGTCCTGGCGCGAGCCGGACCTCGTGATCCGCAACGACTGGCCGGCCGGGATCCTGATCGACACGGAGACGACCGACACGTCGATCACCATCCGGCTCTACTCGCGCAAGCTCGGGCGGCGGGTGACGACGACCACGGGCAAGCCGCGCAACCACCGGGCCGCGTCGACGATCCGCATCGTCGACGGCTCGCTCGCCCCGGGGCAGACGAAGGTCGTCCAGGACGGCGGGATCGAGGGCTTCGACGTCTCGTACACCCGCAAGGTCTTCGAGAACGGGAAGGTGCGCCGGAACGAGACGTGGACCGTCCACTACATCCCGGAGGACACGATCGTCCACGTCGGACCGCCGCCGGCTCCGGCGAAGCCCGCGAAGGCCGACGGCTAGGAGCCCGGCTCAGCCGCCGAGGGCGATCGCCTCGCGCGCCTTGACGAGGTGCACGACCACCTCGTTCGTCGGCGCCTCGAGGCCGTGCTGCTTCGACACCCGCGGAATGGCGCCGTTGATCACGTCGACCTCGCAGCGCCGGCCGGCGCGCAGGTCGAGCAGCATCGACGGGCGCGCGTTCGGGATCTTCGAGCCGAAGTCCCGCACGTGCTCGACCGGGTCGTCGAAGGCGAACGGGATGCCCGCGGCGCGCCCGGCCCGGTAGGCCTCGGTCGCGCAGGCCGAGGCGACCGCCCACGCGTCCGGGTCGCCCATCACCTCGGAGATCGTCCGGTCGAGGATCGCGCAGGTGCCGCTGAAGCAGACGTTGCACACGAGCTTCGTCCAGACGAGCAGGTCGACGTCGTCGTAGACCTTGACCCTGAAGCCCGCGTCCTCCCAGACCTGCGCGACCCGGCGGATCCGGTCGGTCGCGGGGTGGCCGCGCTCCCCGAGGCCGAGCAGCTCCCAGCCGTTGTGGTGCACGTGCCCGGGCGCGACGATCGAGGCACCGAAGCCGCCGACGACGCCGAGCGCCGTCTGCTCCTCGCCCATGTTGCGTGCGACGACCTCCGCGCTGCCGAGCCCGTTCTGGATCGGCAGGACGACGGTGTCCGGCCCGACGAGGGGGCGGGCGGCCTGCGAGGCGGCGTCGACGTGCATCGCCTTCGTCGAGACGACGACCAGGTCGCAGACGCCGACCTCGGCCGGGTCGCTCGTCGCACGGATCCGCGCGACGCGGTCGCCGCTCGCGCCCTCGACGCGCAAGCCGTTCGCGTTGATCGCGTCGACGTGGTCCTGCCAGGCGTCGATCGCCCAGACCTCGTTGCCGGCGTCGCCGAGGAGCCCCGCGTACACGGAGCCCATGGCGCCTGTCCCGACGATCGCGATCCTCACGCCCGGCAGCATAGGCAGCCGGGCGCGCGGCGCGTCGGGCGAGCGGGCCCCTACCCCTCGAGCCAGACGGCGATCTCGTCGAGCGGCTTGCGCGCGAGGCGGGGGACGCGGGCGTCCGGCGCCGGGTAGCCCACGGGGAAGAGCAGGACGGCGGTCTCGTTCCGCGGCCGGCCGAGCAGGTCGCGCAGGAAGCCCATCGGGTTGGGCGTGTGCGTCAGCGTCGCGAGCCCCATGTGGTGGACGGCCGCGATGAACAGCCCGGCGGCGATGCCGACGCTCTCGCTCACGTAGTAGTTCTTCGCCTGCGTGCCGTCGGGCGCGAGCTCGTACGCGCGCTTGAAGAGCACCACGACCCACGGCGCGTCGGTGATGTGCGTCTTCACCCAGTCGGTGCCGAGCGGCGCGAGCGCGCGCCGCCACTCCTCGCTCATCCGCTCCGTGTACGTGCGCCGCTCCTCCTGCTCGGCCGCCTCGCGGATCTGCCGCTTCAGCTCCGGGTCGCCGATCGCGACGAACGTCCACGGCTGCGTGTGGGCCCCCGACGGGGCCGTCCCCGCGCTCCTGATCGCCAGCTCGATCAGCTCCCTGGGGACCGGCTCGGTCGAGAAGTCGCGGGTCGTCCGCCGCGCGTCCAGCTCCGCGTACCAGGCGGCCGCGCGCTCGCGCATGTCGTCGGGCGGACGGCGGGTGAAGGCGAGCGGCTCGTAGACCGGCTCGGGCAGGTCGGGGAAGAGATCGCGGTAGCCGGGCTCGGCGCTCATCGTGGCTCCGGGGTCGACGACGGGACCGCCATTCTCGCCCACGACCTGTCAGACTGCGGCCCCATGGCCGACCTGCTGCTCCGCCGCGCCGCCGTCCTCGACGAGACGGGCGCCTTCGAGGGGCCGCTCGACGTCGCCGTCCGCGGCGGGACGATCGAGGCGGTCGGGCGCGACCTGGCGGCCGACGGGCTGCGCGAGGTCGACTGCGAGGGCCTCTTCCTGATGCCCGGCGTGATCGACTGCCACGCGCACGTCGGGATCGGCTCGCTCGACATGCCGCGCCTGCTCGACCAGCCGATCACGCGCTGGGCGCTCGAGGCCGCCGTGAACGCGCGGCTGACGCTCGAGGGCGGCGTCACCCTCGTGCGCGACGCGGGCGGCGCCGACGCGGGGATCCGCGACGCGATCGCCGACGGCGTCGCGGTCGGGCCGCGGCTCCAGGTCTCGATCGTCCTGATCTGCCAGACCGGCGGCCACGGGGACGGCTTCCTGCGCGGGCCCGGGCTGGAGCTCGCCTCGCAGTACATCCTCCCGGAGTACCCCGGCCGCCCGCCGTTCGTCGTCGACGGGGTCGACATGATGCGGAAGGTCGTGCGCCAGTGCCTGCGCGCCGGGGCGGACTGGATCAAGGTCGCCGCGACCGGCGGCGTCCTCTCCCCGCACGACGACCCGCTCGGCGCGGAGTTCACGCGCGACGAGCTCGCCGCCGCCGTCTTCGAGGCCGGCCGGAAGGGCAAGGGCGTGCTCGCCCACGCCTTCGGCGGCGAGGGCGTCGACCTCGCGATCGAGACGGGCATCCGCTCGATCGAGCACGGCATCTTCCTGACCGAGGAGCAGGCGGCGCGGATGGCCGAGCGGGGCACGTGGCTCGTCCCGACGCTCGCCGTGATGGAGGACGTCTTCGCGCTCGCCCGCGACGGCAAGCTCCCGCCCGACCTGGCGCAGAAGGCGCTGACGCTCGAGGCGGTGCAGGGCAAGGCCGTGGCGATCGCGCGCGAGGCCGGCGTCCGGATCGCGCTCGGCACCGATGCGTTCATGCGGCCCGCGCACGGGCGCAACCTGCGCGAGATCGCGCTGATGACGAGGGCCGGCCTGACGCCGCAGGAGTCGCTGCGCGCGGCGACCGCGGGCGGCGCCGAGCTGTGCGGCGTCGCCGACCGGCTCGGCCGGATCGCACCGGGCCTCGCGTTCGACGCGATCCTGCTCGACGAGGACCCGAGCGACGCGACGCTCTTCGAGCGGGACGGCGTCGTGACCGGCGTGTTCCGGGCCGGCGAGGCCGGTCGTCGCGCACCCGCGGCTCGCGGGCTGACCGCGGTCAGCCCGCCGCCGCCGTCCCGCCGCTTCGACTCGGCGATGAACGCCGCCTGGATCTCGTCGAGCGCCGCCGCGTAGCCCGGCAGGTCGTGCATCACCTTGATCTTCTCGACGTCGATCGTGGGCGGGATGTCGCGCAGGAAGCCGTCGGCGTCGATCGAAGGCGCCTCCGCGGCGGCGATCGCGCGGCTCGCGCCCTCCGTCAGCCGGAACGACGCGAGGCCGAGGTTCTCCTCGAGCGCGAGCCTGGCCGCGCAGACGAGGTAGAGGACGAGGTCGAAGAGGGCCTGCTCGGCCGGGCGGTCGCTCATGCGGGCTCCTTCCACGGCGTCCCGAAGCGGTTGTGGTGGGCGATCAGCGGCGGCGCCTTCGCGGCCGGCGACGGCGTCTGCGCGACGTGGCCGATCGCGACGAGGATCTCCGGCCGGACGTGGCTCGGCAGGTCGAGCACGGCCTGCACGGCGCTCGGGGTCCAGCTCGTGACGATGCAGCAGCCGAGCCCGAGGGCGGGCGCGGCGAGCGTCAGGTGCGCGGCGGCGGTGCCCGCGTCGACGCGTCCGATCTCCTCGACCCCGGAGCGGCCGCCGACCTGCTCGGCGACCCGGAGGTCGGTGCAGATCGCGATCGCGGCGGGCGCGTCGTTGATGAAGCCGGGACACACCTTGCGGAACGTCCCGATCAGCAGCGGGTCGTCGACGACGACGAGGTGGCGGACGCCCGCACGGGCGGCCGCGCCCCGGTTCGCGGCCCAGACGAGCTTCGCGATCGTCTCCGGCGCGACCGGGTCCGGCGCGAAGGCGCGGTGCATGCGGCGCCTGCGCATCGCGACGAACAGGTCCATCCCGACCGACTCCATCAGCCCTCCTGGGTGGCGTACAGGACGAGGTCGCGCATCGACCCGATCGGCCGGTCGAGGCCGGGCCGGTCGAGCCGGAACTGCTCGAGCAGCGGGTCGCGCGCGCGATCCTCGGCGAGGTCGGCGAGCAGCTCGCCGAGGAGCGGCGTGAACTTGAACGCCTGGCCCGAGCAGCCGGCGCCGACGACGACGGGGCCGCGCCGGTCGAGCACGAACTTGCCGTCGGCCGAGAGCGTCACCGGGCAGGTCTCAGAGCCGGTCGGGGCGCCGAGGCCCGGTGCGGCCCGCGCCACCATCTCGCCGAGACGCGCCTGCTCGTCCTCGTCGACCGGGATCGCGCCCCCCTCGGGATCCCAGGGGCGCGACCAGTCGAGCAGGCCGAACTTGTAGCCGCGCGGGGTCGGCATCCCGTACATGCAGTCCTCGACGGCCGGGTGCCACTCGACCACGCACGGCCGGTCGATCGCCCCGGGCTGCGAGGCGAAGTACGTCACCTGCGCAGGGACGCCGAGGAGCGGCGGCACGAGCCCGAGCGGGCCGAGCAGCTCGGTCGCCCACGGGCCGGCGCACACGACGGCGACGTCGGCGTCGAGCGTCCGGCGATCCGTCGCGACGCGCACCCCGCTCGCCCCCGGCTCGATCGCCGCGACGCGCTCGCCCTCGGCGACGTCGACCCCGGCGGCCCGCGCGAGCGCGAGCTCCGCGGCGAGCGTCCGGTCGGCCAGGATCGTCCCCGCGGTCTCCTGGAAGACGGCGGGCGCGTCCGGCCGCGGCGTCAGCTCGGGGAAGATGGCGGCGACGCCGTCGGCGTCGAGGCTGCGGAAGGGGATGCCCTCCGCCTCGAGCACCCGGGCGGTGTCCAGGGCCGGCGCGCCGCGCTCGAGCAGGCCGCGCACGAGGATCAGCTCCTCGCCGGCTCGCTCCTGCAGCCGCTGCCAGGCCGCGTGCGCGCGCACGGCGAGCCGGGCCATCCCCGCGTCCGTGTGGGAGAGCCGGAAGACCCGCGAGCCGCCCGACGACGAGCCGGGTCGCGCGCCGACGCCGTGGCGGTCGATCCCGACGACGTCGTGCCCGCGCTCGGCGAGCACGCGCGCCGTCGGCAGCCCCATCACCCCGAGTCCGACGACGACCACGCGCACGGCCGGGACGCTAGCAGCGATCCCGCCGCCGGGTCGCTCCAGGCCCGCAATCCGGCGCCACCGGTACCGTGCGGTGCCAGATGGGTCGCGGGGCCGCACGTTGAGCGCGCAGGCGGGGCTGACGGCGCTCGTCGTCGACGACGAGCCGCTCGTCCGCAACGTCGCCACGATCATGCTCGAGGAGGCGCGCCTGACCGTCCTCTCGGCCGAGAACGGGCGCGAGGCGATCGACCTCTTCGAGCAGCACGGCGACACGGTCGGGCTGATCGTGCTCGACATGAGCATGCCCGGCCTCAGCGGCACCGAGACCCTGCGCGAGCTGCGCCGGCGCGGCTGCCAGGCGCCGGTCGTGCTCTCGTCGGGCATGGACGAGCGGGATGCGATGCCGATCAGCTCCGACCCGCGCGTGCTGTTCATCCAGAAGCCGTACTCGATGGCCGCCCTCCACGCGACCGTCGACCGGGCGCTCGCGCTCCGCTAGCGGCTCGCGCCGACTAGGCTGGCCCCGCCGTGCGGACCCTCCTGCTCCTGCGCCACGCCAAGTCCAGCTGGGACGACCCGACGTTCGACGACCACGAGCGGCCGCTCTCGCCGCGCGGGCGGCGGGCCGCCGCGGCGCTCGCCCGCCACGTCGAGCGCGCCGGCCTCGCGCCCGACCTCGTCCTGTGCTCGAGCGCCCGACGCGCCCGTCAGACGCTCGGCCTCCTGCTCGACGGGCTCGCCGGCGAGGCGACCATCCTCGTCGAGGACGGCCTCTACGCGGCCGAGGCGGCCGAGCTGCTCGAGCGCCTGCGCGAGGTCGACGACGCCGACGCGACGGTGCTCGTGATCGGGCACAACCCCGGCATCCAGGAGCTGGCCGTCTACCTCGCCGCGACGGGCGCGCCCCTGCCGCGGGTCGCCGAGCGCCTCGTCACGGGAGCGCTCGCCGAGCTCGAGCTCGCCGTCGACCACTGGACCGAGCTCGCCGAGGGCTGCGGCCACCTGGCGAGCCTCGTGCTGCCCCGCGAGCTCGACTAGCCCGGCAGCGGCTGCCAGGCGACGTTCTGTGCGTAGCCCGCAGGCGCGAGCAGGCGAAGCCCCGAACCGTCGGCCTCGATCACGCCGATCCAGGCGCCCGTGACGCGCGGCACGAGCACCGCGAGCTGGCGGCCGTCCGGCGACCAGGACGAGACCTGAGCACCCTGCTCGGATGTGAGCGGCCGCCGGGCGCCGCTGCCCGGACGCACGATCTGCGTGCCGGCGGCAACCTCCGTGCCGTCCGGCCGCCAGTCGACCGCCTCCGCGTTGACGAGCCGGACCGGCGCCAACCGCCGGACGGGGCCGCCGACGGCCGGGACGCCGAACAGGCGCTGCACCGGCGAGCCGTTGAAGCCGGGCCGGAGGATCCGGTCGAGCCGCGCGAACGCGATCGTGCCGCCATCGGGCGACCAGGACGGCGCGGATGCGACGTAGCGTCCGCTCACCCTGCCGAGCAATCGCTCTGCCCCGCCCTTGACCCGGACCGCACGCAGCTCGGTCGTCACCCCGACGACGTTCGTCACGCCGGCGAGGAACGCGAGCTGCGTCCCGTCCGGCGACCACGTCGGCGCGTGGCCCGTGCGGCCCAGGCGGAGCACCTGACGGAGCCCGCTCCCGTCCGCACGGAGGACGGCGATGCCGTCTCCCTGGTCGAAGGCGAGCGCGGAGCCGTCGGGCGACCAGGCGAGGCGGGCCCGGTTCGTCAGTCCCGGGACGCGCGCGAGGCGGCGGACGACGCCGTCGGCCGGATCGGCGGCGGCGATCGTCCCGGTCGCGTACGCGTGCGCGAGCACGAGCGCCGAGCCGTCTGCGCTCCAGGCGAGACCCGGCGCCTGCGGACGAGCGGGGCCGTAGACACTGCCGACCGAGGCGTCGCGACGGCGCAGGCCTGTCCCATCGACCCGTACCGTCCACGCCTCCAGTGTCAGCGTCTCCGGCTGGACGCTCGGCGCACTGGCGACGAGCACGACCGTACGGCCGTCCGGCGAGAAGCGCACGCCGCCGACCGCCAGGCGACCGACGAGACCGAGCCCCGTGAGCCGTCGTGGAGCGGCACCGTCCGGCCCTGCGAGCCAGATCTCGCCGCTGCGGACCAGCGCCAGCGTCCCGACGTCCCGCGTCCATGCCGCTACGGCGCCGCGGATGCGGGCGAGCACGTGTCCGGTCGCGACGTCGACGAGATCGCTGCGGCCATCGACCCGCGGCAGCGCGAGCACGAGGCCGTCCGGCCGCCAGGCGAGATCCATGACCGGCGTCAGACGTCCCGGCGCCGGAGCCGCGAGGCGACGGCGCGGGAAGGCCGACGGGACGGCCCGAAGCCGGCGCAGGCCCGAGCCGTCGGCGCCGATCAGCCAGACGCCGCCCTCGCACCAGAAGGCGAGCCGCGAGCTGTCCGGAGCCCAGGCGAACCGGCCGAGTGGCGCCACGTCCGCGATCTCATGCGCCTCAGTCCCGTCGGCGCGGACGAGCCAGAGGCCAGGGGGCGACCGGACAGGATCGGGCGAGGCGGCGAAGACGACGGTCGTCCCGTCCGGGGAGAGCGCCCAGCCCGAGACGGCGAGCCCGGCCGGCGAGACGCGACGCGTCGCGCCGCCCGCGAGCGGCGCGACGAAGAGCCCGACCACACCCTCCCGGTCGCTGGAGAACACGACCTGCGCGCCATCCGGGGTCACCGCCGGGTCGCCCTCGCCCGCGACGTCCCCGGTCAGCTCGCGTGGAGCGCTCCCGTCGAGCGGCACGACGAGCACCTTCTGCTCGTCACGGACGAACGCGATCGCGCCGTTCCGGCCCGCGAACTGCGCGGCCGCCGTCCCGGGCACCAGCGCGGCGAGCGCCCCGAGCGCGAGCCAGCGGGCGAGCCTCATCGCGCCTGCCAGTCGAGCGACGACACGTACGGTAGGCCGCGGGCGAGCAGGCGGCGCTCGCCGGCAGGAAGCGAGACGACAGCGATGTCGTAGACCGCGTTCTGCCTGGGCCGGGGTCGCCGTGGAAGCGCCACGACGAGCCGGTCGCCGCGCGGCGAGAACGCGACGGCCGGGATCGTCAGAGCGCTGTGGAGGAGCACGGTTCGCGCGCCCGTGCGCCTGTCCACCAGCTCGACGGAGGAGCCGATCCCGTCGGCGTCCGCCCAGACGACTGCGAGCCGCGATCCGCCTGGCGCCCAGTCGAGCCGCGAGGCCGAGCCGGAGCCGGCGATCGAGCCGTCCGGCTCGACGCTCCAGCCCGGGGCGAGCACGCGCAGGCCCGTTCCGTCTGATCGCATCAGCCCGACCGATCCTCCGTGATCCGTGTCCCCTACGACGATTACCGCGACCAGATCACCCGCGGGCGCCCAGGCGAGGCCACCCACCCCGGCGTCGGCGAGCAGCCGCCGCCCACCGCGCCCGTTCGCCGCGACGCTCATCAGGTCGACCGACCGATCGCGTGCGCGCAGGAAGAGCAGCCGGCGTCCGTCCGGCGACCAGGTCGGGTCGCGGTCGACGGCAAGGAGCGGCGGGCGCGTGAGCCGCCGAACACGGCCGTCGGACGCCAGGACGACGATACCGCGACCCGGCCCGATCCCGGCCGCGAGCGCGGACCCGCGCGGTGAGAACGTCGGCCCGTCGCCACGGCGGAGCGCCACGGCGAGGAACCGGTCGGACGGGCCGACCCGGAAGACGGCCGGGTTGCCGCCGGGCACCCCGGGACAGCCGTCGCACGCAATCGCGATCGCGCCCTCGCGGCCGGGGTAGGCCGCCCCGGCCGGCGACGCGCCCGAGAGGGCGAGCAGGGCAAGCGCCACGGCAGCGACCGCTCGCATGGCGGTTCGACCGCTCGGAGGGCGCGGGGGTTCCCGATGGGCCGGGCGCACGAAGAGACGATGCGCCCGGCCCCGGGAATCCTTTAGCCGGCGCGCAGGCGCCCGGTCTCGGCCTCGTCGACGGCCCAGCCGCCGTCGCGCCCGACCACGGCGACGCCGTAGACCCGCGCGGCCGTGTCGGCGCTGACGAGGCCATCGCGGACGTCGTCGCGGACGCGCTCGGCCTCGCGCTCGCGCGGCGCGCCCCAGCCGCCCCCGCCGCCGCTGCGGACGGAGAGGACGTCCCCCGGCCCGAGCGGGCCGAAGAACGACGCCCGCTCGACGACGCGCGACTCGCGATCCGTGCCCGGGTTGACGACGATCACCGACGGCGCGCCGTCGGTGCCGCCGCCGACGCCCTTCGCGATCGGGTCGTGGACGTTCTCGATCGCCGTCTGCATGTAGACGCCGTTGCCGACGATCTCGTAGTCGCGCCGGGCGCCGAGGCCGCCGCGGAAGCGCCCGTGGCCGCCGTTCTCGGGCAGGTAGCCGAAGCGGGCGACGCGAACGTCCGGGTAGCGGTTCTCGGCCACCTCGACCGGTGTGTTCGGGACGTCCCCGTTGCCGAGGAACATCATCGTCGGGCCGTCCTCGTAGGGCCGGCCGCCGTTGCCGACGTCCATCGGGTCGATCAGGATGAACGGCGCCCCGTCGCGCGGGTCGACGCGGAACAGGAACACGCCGAACAGCTGGCCGCCGCCGGCCGGGCAGCGCTCCGGCACCGCCTGCGAGAGCGCCCGCACGGTCAGCTCGTTCAGCGCGACCGCGGCGTAGCCGTACGAGTCGACCGGCGCCGGGCGCTCGGGCGTGACGACGAGGCCGGGCGGCAGGTCGAAGTCGAGCGCGAGGAAGTCGCCCTCGTTCGCGGGCTCGGTCGGCGAGAGGAAGCCCTTCAGCGCGGCGCGGACGGCGCTGCGCGTCCCCATCGCCGGGATGTTCACGGGGCCGCCGACGGTCCGGCTCGTCCCGTCGAACGACACGCGGATGCGGTCGCCCGCGACCGTGATCTGGAGCGCCAGCGTGTAGTGGTCGGCCTTGTTGACGCCGTCGTGGTCCATCACGAGCTGCGCGCCGTACGTCCCGTCGGGCAGCTCCGCGATGCGCCGGCGGATCGCCGCGTCCGTCCGCTCGATCGACAGGTCCATCGCCTCGCGGACGCGCTCGACCCCGTGCTTCGCGCAGAGCGCCTGCACGCGCAGGGCGCCCTGGCGGCAGGCCGCGATCTTCGCCTCCAGGTCGCCGCGCACCGTCGTCGGGTACCGGACGTTGTTCATGATCACGCTCCAGAGCGCGTCGTTCGGCACGCCGCCGGCGACGAGCTTCTCGTGCGAGAAGCAGATGCCCTCCTGGTAGACGTCCGTCGAGTCCGGGCACCAGCCGCCCGGCACCTTGCCGCCGATGTCGGCCCAGTGCGCGGTCGCGACCGCGAAGGCGACGAGCTGGCCGTCGGCGAAGATCGGCGTGTAGACGGACGTGTCCGAGATGTGCGTGCCCGTCAGGTACGGGTCGTTCGCGATCAGGACGTCGCCGTCGGCGAAGCCGTCGGCGCCGTGGCGGTCGAGACCGGTCTTGATCGTGTCCGAGAGGACGCCGACGAACAGCGTCACGCCCGGCGCCTCGGCCCAGAGACGCCCCTCGGCGGAGACGATGCCCAGGCCGTAGTCCTGGACGTCGTACAGGAGCGGGTTGTACGCCGTGCGGCACAGCGTCCGGCCCATCTCGTGGGCGGCGGACGTGAAGCCGTTGCGGACGATCTCGGCGGTGACGACGTCGACGCCGCTCACGCGACCCTCCTCTGCTCGATCTCGACTCCGTAGGTCTCGCGCGCCTGCTCGGCGCTCAGCAGCCCGTCGCGGACGTCCGCCGCGACGCGCCCGGGATCCCTCCCCGACGGCGGCCCCCAACCACCGCCGCCGCCGCTCCGGACGCTGATCAGCTCGCCGGCCGGGAACGGACCGACGAAGGACTCCCGCTGCGTGTAGATCCGCTCCCGCTCCGTGCCGGGGGCGACGAGCACCTCGCTCCGCCGCCCGTCCGTCCCGCCGTTCAGGCCCTTCGCGAGCGGGTCGTCCGTGTTCTCGTTGACGATCTGCATCATCGCGCCGCCCTCGAGCAGGCGGTAGTCCCGCCGGACGCCCATGCCGCCGCGGAAGGTGCCCGCGCCGGCCGTCTCGGCCAGGTACTCGAACCGCTCGACGCGGATCGGGTACCGCCCCTCGACGACCTCGACCGGCGTGTTCAGCACGTCGCCGTTGCCGAGGAACATCATCGTCGGGCCGTCCTCGTGCGGTCGGCCGCCGTTGCCGCCGTCCATCGGGTCGATCGCGATGAACGGCGTCCCGTCGCGCGGGTCGACGCGGAAGAGGAAGACGCCGAACAGCTGGAAGCCGCCGGCGGGGCAGCGCGCCGGGATCGCCTGCGCGAGCGCGCGGATCGCGAGCTCGCAGATCGCGACGCAGACGTAGCCGTAGGAGTCCGTCGGCGCGGGCCGCACGGCGCTCGTCACGAGGCCCGGGTCGTGGACGACCTCGATCGAGCGGAAGTGCCCCTCGTTGGCCGGGTCGGTCGGCAGCAAGAGGCCCTTCAGGGCGGCGCGGATCATCGTCCGCGAGCCGGGGAAGGGCACGTTCACCGGCCCGCCGCGCGCCGCGCTCGAGCCGGCGAACGAGGCGACGAGTCGGTCGCCCTCGACCGTGAGCGTGAGGACGACGTCGTAGGGCTCGTCGACCGCGACGCCGTCGTTGTCCATCCGCGCCGTCGCCGTGTAGACGCCGTCCGGGATCGCCGCGATCTCGCGACGGATCGCCGCGTCCGTCCGGTCGATCACGTCCGCCATCGCGGCCCTGACGCGGGCGGCGCCGAGCTTGGCGCAGAGCGACTCGACCCGCAGCGCGCCCTGGCGGCACGAGGCGACCTGCGCCTCGAGGTCGCCGAGGACGACGGTCGGGTAGCGGACGTTCCCGGCGATCAGCGACCAGAGGTCGTCGTTGCGCTCGCCCGCACGGGCGAGCCGCTGGTGCGAGAAGGCGAGGCCCTCCTGGTAGACGTCCGTCGTGTCGCCGCACCAGCCGCCCGGCACCTTGCCGCCGATGTCCGCCCAGTGCGCGGTCGCGAGCGCGAACGCGACGAGGTCGTCGCCGGCGAAGACCGGCATGTAGACGCACGTGTCGGAGATGTGCGAGCCGGTCAGGTACGGGTCGTTCACGATCAGGACGTCCCCTGGCGCGAACCCGTCGCGGCCGACGGTCGCGAGCGCGCCGAGGACCGTCTCGGGCAGCGTCCCGATGAACAGCGGGTGCGCACCGGCCGCCGCCCAGAGCGCGCCGTCGGCCGAGACGATGCCGAGGCCGAAGTCCTGCACGTCGTAGAGCAGCGGGTTGTACGCCGTCCGGCAGAGCGTCTGCGCCATCTCCTGCGCCGCGGAGCCGAGCGCGTTGCGGACGATCTCCGCGGTGACGGGGTCGACCGCCGTCACGAGCGGGTCAGGACGAGGTTCCCGAGCCGGTCGACCTCGAGCGTCCAGCCGGGCGGCACGACCGTCGTCGTCGTCCACTCGTCGACGATCGCCGGGCCGACGAGGCGTTGGCCTCGGGCGAGCGACTCGCGGTCGTGGACGGGGGTCGGCACGTGGCCGCCCGCCGTCCGGAAGTGCACGTCGCGGGTCGCCCGCGGCGCGCCCGGCTCCGTCACGGCCCACTCGCGCCAGGCCGGGCGCGCGACGCGGCCGACGCCGCGGACACGGCACGCGACCGACTCGAGCGGCGCAGCCTCGTCGCCGTGGCCATAGAGCTGGCGGTGCATCGAGACGAAGCGCTCGCGCACGCCCGCCGCGAACGCGGCGGCGTCCCCGAGCCAGGCGTCCTCGAGCGGCACGGTGATCGTGTACTCCTGCCCGGCGAAGCGGACGTCGACGCGCGCGAGCTGCTCGATCCCGTCAGCGGCGAAGCCGTACGAGCCGAGGTCGTCCGCCGTTCGCGCCGCGAGCGCGGCGAGCGTCTCGAGCAGCTCCGGCGCCGACGACTCGTCGAGCGTCCGCACGCGCGTCAGCGCGGCGTCCTCGCGGTAGTCCGAGCTGAGGATGCCCCAGGCGGAGAAGTTCGCCGGCGCGCGCGGGACGATCACCGTCGGGATCTCGAGCTCCTCCGCCACGAAGGCCGCGAACAGCCCGCCGCCGCCGCCGTAGGAGAGCATGGCGAACTCGCGCGGGTCGAGGCCGCGCTCGACCGTCATCTGCCGGATCGCGTAGGTCATGTTCGTCTCGGCGATCGCGAGCACGCCGTCCGCGGTCGCGGCGCCGTCCAGGCCGAGGCGGTCGCCGACCGAGCCGATCGCCCGCTCGGCCGCGGCGAGGTCGAGCTGCATCCGGGCGCCGAGGAAGTTCTGCGGGTCGAGCCGGCCGAGCGCGACGTTGCAGTCGGTCACCGTCGGCTCGGTGCCGCCGAGCCCGAAGCACGCCGGGCCGGGCTTCGCGCCCGCGCTCTGCGGGCCGACGCGGAGCGAGCCGCGGTCGTCGATCCACGCGATCGAGCCGCCGCCCGCGCCGATCGAGACGATGTCGATCGTCGGGCCGACGATCGGCCGCTTCGCGATCTCGGTCTCGGTCCGCTCGAGGATCTGCCCGTCCTCGATCAGCGCGACGTCGTAGCTCGTGCCGCCGACGTCGGCGCAGATCACGTTGCGGTGGCCGAGCTCGCTCGCGAGCGCGTGGGCGCCGATCACCCCGCCGGCCGGCCCGGACTCGAGCGTCCGGATCGGCCGCTCCGCCGCCCGACGCGCCGAGATGACGCCGCCGTTCGACTGCATCAGCGCCAGCGGCCGCGTGTAGCCGGCCTCGCGCAGCCGGCCCTCGAGTCGCTCGACGTAGCCGGCGAACAGCGGCTGCACGTAGGCGTTCAGGACGGTCGTCGAGGTGCGCTCGTACTCGCGCCACTCCGTGGCGACCTCGTGCGAGGCGGTGACCGAGAGGCCGGGGTGGCGCGCACGGATCCGGTCGGCGACGGCGCGCTCGTGCTCCGGGTTCGCGTACGCGTGCAGGAAGCAGATCGCGACCGCCTGGACGCCCTCGGCGACGAGCAGGTCGGCCTCGCGGTCGGCCGCGTCGAGGTCGAGCGCGGCGACGACGGAGCCGTCCGCGGCGAGCCGCTCGGGCACCTCCCGCCGCAGGTACCGCGGCACGAGCGGCTCCGGCCCCCGGTAGAGGAAGTTGTAGATCTCCGGCCGGTTGCCGCGACCGATCGCGAGCACGTCGCGGAAGCCCTCGGTGGTCAGCAGGCCGACGCGGGCGCCCCGCTCCTGGATGACGGCGTTGATCGCCGTGGTGGTGCCGTGGAAGAGGCGCTCGACGTCCGCGAGCGCGACCGGCAGGCGGCCGAGCCCTGCGAGGAACTCGTCGACCAGGCGGTCGGGGGTGGACGGCTGCTTCTCGATCGAGATCTCGCCCGACGCCTCGTCGAGCGCGACGAAGTCGATGAAGGTGCCGCCGACGTCGACGGCGATCCGGTGGCCGTGCTGGGGTTCGGTCATGCGCGGAATCTAACCGCGCGCGACCGGCGAGGCGACGCTAGGCGGCCGCGGCCGCCGGCGCGTCCTCGACGAACGCGCGCAGCAGGTCGGTCGTGGTGACGATCCCGACGCAGTGCCCGCCGTCGACCACCGGCAGCGAGTGGAAGCCCCGGTCGAGCAGCAGCCGCCCCGCCTCGGCGACCGTCACCTCGGGCGCGATCGCGAGCAGGTTACGCCCCATCACCTGGTGGACGCGCTTCTCGAGCGTCGCGATGTCGGTCGAGCGCGCGACGCGCGGGTTGTCCGCGACGGGGCTGAGCGCGGCGAGCACGTCGCGGTCGGAGACGACGCCGACGAGCTTGCCGTCCTCGTCCTCGACGAGGACGTGCTGGAAGCCGCCCTTGCGCATCAGGTCGCGCACGCGCCAGAGGTGGACGTCCATGCCGACGGTCGCGGGCTCGCGCACCATGATCTCGCCGACGGGCCGCTGTCCGGGATCGGGTCCCATGCCCCCGTGATCGGACGGGCGAGCGCGGGTCTGAGGGCTCAGGCGGGAAGGGCGCGGCGGAGGAAGGCGAGGAGGTTCCCGCCCATCACCGCCTCGACCCGCGTGCGATCGTGGCCGCGCGCCGCCAGCGCCGCGGCGAGCGCCGGGTAGTCCTCGGGGCCAGCGAGCCCCTCGACGGCGTCGTCCAGCCCCTGGCCGGGCGGCAGGACGACGTCGCGCGGCGCCGCGACCGCCCCGGAGCGCGCGAGCTGCCGTGTGAAGTCCCCGCCCAGGCCGACCGCGTGCCAGCCCGCGACCTCCCCGGCGTGCTCGACGTGGCGGCACACCTCGTCGAGCCCGGCGCCGGCGCCGAGCGAGAACGGGTGGCACATCACCCCGAGCACGCCGCCCCGCGCGCCCAGCGCCCGCAGGACGTCGTCCGTGACGTTGCGCTGGCCGGGCGCGAGCGCACGGCAGTCCGCATGGCTGACGAGTACGGGCGCCTCGTCGGGCAGCCGGGCGAGCACGTCCCGGACGGTGCCGTCGTTCGCGTGCGCGAGGTCGAGCGGGCAGCCGACCGCGGCGAGTCGGTCGACGAGCTGGCAGCCGATGCGCGACAGGCCACCCTCGGGCGCCTCGAGGTTCCCGTCCGCGTAGGCGTTCCGGCGCATCCACGCGAGCCCGAGCATGCGAACGCCCAGCTCCCAGAACACGTCGACCATGGTCGGGTCGTTGCCGAGCGGCTCGGCGCCCTCGAGCGCGAGCACGAGGCCGAGGCGCTCGCCGCGCGCCACCGCCTCGAGGTCGTCGCGCGTGCGCACATGGACGACGCGGTCGCCGGTCTCGCGCACGGCGCGCAGGAACGCGTTGACCTGCTGGAGCGCCCGCCGGAGCGCGAGCTCGGGCAGGTCGACCGCGTCCACGTAGACCGCGCAGACCTGGAGCCCGACCCGGCCCCGCTCGAGCTGCGGCAGCCAGCGGCGCGCGAACGGCGCCTCCTCGTGGGCGAAGGCGACGAGCTCGAGCAGCAGGTCGTTGTGGGCGCAGGCGGTGCGCACGCGGTGAAGCGTACGGGCTCCGGGCTCAGCCGCGCAGCCGACGCCGACGAGCGCGTCGCGGCCGGGGCTCGGCGCGCGGTCCCGGCCCTTGCCGCCGATCAGGCGGTCGAGGCCCGGGCCGCCCGTCAGCACGTCCTGGCCGGCGCCGCCCTCGAGCCTGTCCTGGCCGGCGCCGCCGAGGAGCGTGTCCCTGCCTGCGTTCCCGAGAAGTCGATCCCTGCCGCCGCCGCCGACGAGCACGTCGTTGCCTGCGCCGCCCACGAGCACGTCGTTGCCCGCGCCCCGAGGATCCGGTCGCCGCCGCCGAGCCCGCGGATGCGGTCGTTGCCGCCGAGCCCGCAGATCACGTCTCGTCCCTTCGTGCCGACCAGGCGGTCGGCACGCGGCGTCCCCGTGATCGTGCATCGCCGTCCTGGCCAGCGGCACGAGCGCGACGTCGTTCCCGTCCCCGGCGCGGTAGTGGATGGCCGCGCTCGTGCCCGGCACCGGCGCCCTCGGGCAGCCCGGCGAAGGTCCCGAGACCGGATCGGTGCCGTCGTTCGCGACGAGCACCACCGTGCGCCCGACCGGGCCGGCCGCGGTGAGCGAGAGGCCGCCCGCAAGCGTCACCGAGCCCGCGACCTCAATCCGATCGGCGGCGGAGCCCGTCACGCCGAGCGCGAGTCGCCCCGTCGGGTCGAGGGTCAGGTCGCCCGCGATCGTCGTGGTCACCGCCGCTGCCCCGCCGGGATCGAGCGAGCCGGACAGGAGCACGGGGCGCCCCGGGTTGACGACGGCGATCGACCCGGAGCTCGACACCGGCCCTGCCAGCGCCAGCGCCCCGCCGGCGAGCGTCACCGCGATGGTGCCGCCGGACAGCCCCTGGAGCAGCGTGTCGCCGATCTGCGCGAAGGTCTTGCCCGTGCCGGCGCGCACCTCGATCGCGAGCGAGCCCGACCCGGTCGCGAGGCTCGTGCCAGCGGCCATCCGCACGGACGCGGCCCCGGTGTCGCGCTGCGCGTCCACGACCCCGCTCGTGAGGTCGTCGTTGGCGACGAGCCGGAGCGACCCGTCGTCGGTCGTCAGGCTCGCATCCAGCACGACGCCGCGCCCCGCCTGCAGCGTGAGCGCGCCGCCCGGCCCTCCTGGCCGGTCAGCGACTGGGCTCGCGATCGTCAGGTCGTTGCTCGCCTGCACGGCCAGGTCGGTGGGCTGCGCGAGCGCCTCGGCGATAGTAGCCGGGCGCCATCGGGCGCTCGGGCCCAGCGGCGGAACGAGAGCTGGCCTGGCCCGTCGGCGAGCCCGACGAGCAGCCGCCAGCGCGGCCCCTCGGCGAACGCCAGGAACGAGCCGGCGCCCGGCAAGGTCCGCGCCCTGCATCTGGTCGTCGGCGGCGGCGCCGACGAGGCTGTTCGCCGGCGAGACGACGCCGACCGTGCCGCGGACGCCGTCGCCGAGCGTCACGGCACCCGTGTTCGCCGCCACGCCGTCCCAGAACGGCCGCTCGACGAGGTAGTCGCCGTTGGCCAGGGCCCGACACCACCCATGCCGGCTCCGTCGCCGGCAGTCGACCTGGACGAGGCTGTTCGCAGTCGACACTGGCCCGACCACCCCGGCCGTGCCGCTCGCGAAGGTCGCCGCGCCCACGTCGACCGCGGCGCCGTCCCAGGCAGGGCTCGCGACCACGTAGTTCCCGTTCGCGAGCGCCGTGACGCCCTGGCCCACCCGGTCGTTCGCGGACGCGCCGACCAGGCTGTTCTGCCGCGGACACGATCCCGACCGTCCCGGTCGCGCCGTTCCCGAGGGTCGCCGCGCCCACGTCGACCGCGGCGCCGTCCCAGCTGGAGCCCTGGACGACGTAGTTGCCGTTCGCGAGCATGCCGGTGGCGGCGGCGCCCACCCGGTCGTTCGCGGACGAGCCGACGAGGCTGTTCGCGACCGACACGGGCCCGAGGATCCCCGTGGTGCCGCTGACGAAGGTGGCAGCGCCCACGTCGACCGCGGTGCCGTCCCAGAGCGGGCTGAGCACGACGTAGTCGCCGTCCGTGAGCGGCGTCAGGCCCGAGCCGACCCGGTCGACGGCCGTCGTCCCGACGAGGCTGTTCGCGGCCGTCACGGTGCCGATCACCCCGAGCACCCCGTTGCCGAGGGTGACCGCCCCGGCGTCGGCGATGGCGCCGTTGTCCCAGAGCTCGCTCTGGACGACGTAGTTGCCGTTCGCGAGCGGCACGACCCGGGCGCCGACCCGATCGTCGGCCGTCGAGCCGACGAGCGAGTTCGCCGGCGACACCGGCCCGACGATCCCCGTCGTCCCGTTCCCGAACGTGACGGCGCCGGCCGAGCTTGGCGGCGCCGACCGTCAGGAACGGCGACGGGACGACGTAGTTCCTGTTCGCGAGGGCCACGACGCCCTGGCCGCTGATCTGGGCTCCGGCGGTCGCGCCGACGAGGCTGTTCGCCGCGGACACGGGCCCGACGACCCTCGCCGTCCCGTTCCCGAACGTCGCAGCGCCGCCGTCGTTCGCGATGCCGCGCCACCTGCGGCTGCGCACGACGTAGTTGCCGTTGGTCAACGGCGTGGCGCTCGATCCTGACGAGGTCGTTGGCGTTCGTGCCGACGAGGCTGTTGGCGGCCGTGACGGGCCCGACCGTGCCGGTCGTGCCGTTCCCCAGCGTGGCCGCGCCCGCGTCGACGATCGCGCCGTTGTCCCACTCGGCGCTCGTGACGACGTAGTTCCCGTTGGTCAGCGCGACGAGCCCGTACTGGCCGATCTTGTCGCTGGCGGTCGAGCCGACCAGGCTGTTCGCGGCGGACACCGGCCCGAAGGTGCCGGTCGCGCCGTTGGCGAAGGTGGCCGCCCCGGCGATGTCCGCGACGGCCCCGTTGTCCTGCTGGCGGTCTCGACCACGTAGTTGCCGTTCGCGAGCGCGACGATGCCGTCGTTGCCCACCTCGTCGTTCGCGGTCGAGCCGACGAGGCTGTTCGCCGCGGACACGACGCCGCTCGTGCCCGTGACGCCGTCGATCCAGGTCACGGCGCCGACGTGCTGGCCGCTGCCCTGTCCCAGGAGCCGCTGCCGACGACGACGTTGCCGCTGGCGAGCACCGTCAGGTGGCCGAGCCGACCTTGTCCTCCGCCGTCGCGCCGGTGAGGGTCGAGAGCAGGGCGCCGGTGGTGCCGTCGAACACGTAGACGGCTCCGGCGTTCGGTGCCGCGGCGTCGTCGCCCTGGTCGACGACGAGCAGGTTGCCGTTCGGCAGGGGCCGGACCCCGTCGAACCGCTCGCCGGGGCTCGGCGCGGGGTCGAGCAGCTCGAGGAACGGCAGCGACGCGCCGTCGCGGACCGTGACGTCCTTCGGGTCGAGCACGACTCGCCCGCCCGGCCCGGTGGCGGCGAGCAGCGCCGTGCTCTCGAGCGAGCCCGTCGCGGACAGCTCGATCGTCCCCGCGCGGCGGGGGCCGCTCGCGGAGACGCGGGTGCCGCCGTCCGCGCGCAGCCGTCGCGTCGAGCCCCGGTCGCCCAGCTCGATGCTGCCGCCAGCACCGTCCGCCGTGACGTGGGCGCCGCGGACGACCACGTCGGCGCCGTGGAGCAGGATCGTGCCACCCGCGCCATCCGCGCGCTGCGTGCCGCTCGAGAAGACCCGCGGGGCCGTGCTCGAGAGGACGCCGGCGCGGGCCCGCTGGTCGGCGACCGACGCCCGCGTGGCCTGGTAGCTCTCGCCCGCCAATACGACGGCGAGCGAGCCGCCGCGCACTTCGCCGCGGGCGATCAGCTGCCCCGCCTGGAGCACGCCGGCCGCGGACCTCGACCCGGCCGCCCAGGCGGCCGCTCGCGTCGACCGTGCCGAGCAGCGACGGCCTGACCCGCGAGCCTGGACGGCCCCACCGTCGGCCCCCGCGACGGCACGCACCGTCGCGGCAGGACGGACCTCCTCGAGCGTCCCGCCGGCGCGCAAGCTTCGAGCTCGCGGGCGACGAGGCGGCCCGCCACGACCAGGTCGTCGTCTGCCACGAACCGCAGCGCGCTGGGCGTGCGCAGCCCCGCGACGACGAGGCGGTCGCGGCCCGGGCTCGCGAGCAGCCGGATCTCCCGAGCCCCGCCGCGTCGAGCTCGACCGCCCGGCGGCGGACGAGACCACCACGCGACCGCGCTCGCCCCGCACCGTGACGACGTCCGCCGCAGCCGTGCCGCGAAGCTCCACGACGCCGTCGTGCGCGGCCAGGCGCGCCGGCACCGCGGCCGCCGCTCGCGGCGGCCGCCGCGGCCAGCGCGAGGGCGCCGGCGACGGAGGCGGCGGCCAGCCGTGGAGTGGACGGCGAGGCGGATCACGCTGCTCCCAGGGCTCGGCCTCCGCGACGGAGGGCGAGGCGCCATCCTACGCCCCTCGACCGGGCGTGACAAGGAGCCCGCCTGCGCCGGCGCGCGCGCACGCGGCGTCCGGCTCGACCGTCCGCCCGGTCGGCCGGGCCGCTCGCGCTGCGTCGGCCGGGTCCCGCTAGCTGCTCGAGCGCCGCGACCAGGCGTCGATGCCGACCGCGGCGATGATGATCGCGCCGTAGATGATCTGCCGGTAGACGGCGTCGACGTTCAGCAGGTTGAAGCCGTTGCCGATCATCGCGAGCATCAGCACGCCGAGGATCGTCCGCCAGATCGCGCCGGCGCCGCCGAGGATGGATGTGCCGCCGATCACGACGGCCGCGATCACGTCGAACTCGATCCCGATGCCCGCGTCGGCCTGGCCGGTGTTCACGCGCGAGGCGACGATCATGCCGCCGATGCCCGCGGTGAGGCCCGAGAGCGCGTACGTGGTCGCGCGCACGAGGTTGACCCGCACGCCGGAGAGGCGCGCCGCCTCGGCGTTGCCGCCCGCCGCGTACATGTAGCGGCCGAACGTCGTCCTGTGCAGGAGGAGCCAGGCGACGATGATCACGCCCGCGAACATGTAGACCGAGTACTTCGCGCCGAGGAACTCGCCGCGGCCGATCACGTCGAAGCCCTTCTCGTCGGCGACGCGGACGAGGAAGCCGCCCGAGACGGCGAGCGCGAGCCCGCGGATCATCAGGCTCGACGCGAGCGTCGCCATGAACGGGTTGATCCGGCCGACCGTGACGATCGCGCCGTTGCAGATGCCGACGCCGAGGCCGATCAGGCAGCCGAGCAGGAGGCCCACCTCGACGCCCATCGCGTTCGCGGCCTTCGCGGCGATGATCCCGGCGAGCGCGTAGACGGCCGAGATCGAGAGGTCGAAGCCGCCCGCGATGAACACCAGCGTCGAGCCGACGGCCATGATGCCGATCGCCGACCACTGGTCGAGGATGTTCATGAAGTTCTGCTGGCTGACGAAGACGTCCGAGGAGAACGCGAGCGTCACGAACAGCGCGATGAACGCGAAGACGATGCCGTAGTCCCGCAGGACCGCCGGCCGGAACTCCTTCAGGCGACCGCGCAGCGAGTCGGCCGTGGTGTCCATCGTGCTCATGCCGACCTCCTCCTGGCCGTCCGCCCCGGCCCGGTCACGCCACCGTCTCCGTGGCGAACGCCGCAGCCATGACCTGATCCTCCGTCACCTCGTGCCCGTCGAACTCCGCGACGACCTCGCCCCCGCGCATGACGAGCACGCGATGGGCGAGGCCGAGCACCTCCTCGTGCTCGCTCGAGATCAGCAGCACCGCCATCCCCTCGGCCGCCAGCCGGTGGATCAGCTCGTAGATCGCCGCCTTGGCGCCGACGTCGACGCCGCGCGTCGGCTCGTCCGCGATCAGCAGTCGGGGCCGCCGGAAGAGCCACTTGGCGAAGAGCACCTTCTGCTGGTTGCCGCCCGACAGCGTCGCGACCCGGGCCGTCGGCCTGGCCGCGCGCACGTCGACCTCGCGCATCAGCGTGCTCGCCTTCCGGTGCTCGAGCCGGTGCTGGACGAACGTCCCCTGCGAGACGTCCTCGAGATGGGGCAGCGTCACGTTCTCGACGAGGGAGCGCTCCATCATCAGGCCCTGATCCTTGCGCGACTCGGGCAGCATCGCGATGCCCGCGCGGATCGCCTGGCGCGGCGAGCGCGCGGCGTAGGGCTTCCCGTCGAGCTCGAACTCGCCCGCGTCGCGCCGGTCGGCGCCGAAGATCGCGCGGGCCACCTCGGAGCGCCCCGAGCCGATCAGGCCGGCCAGGCCGACGATCTCGCCCGCACGGACGTCCAGGGAGATCCCGTTCAGCGCCTTGCCGCGCGCGAGGCCGCGCACGGAGAGCACAACCGGCGCGTCGGGCGCGGGGAACTGCTTCGGCGGGAAGGCGAGGTCGAGCGCGCGGCCGACCATCGCCGTGACGAGCCTCTCGGGCGTCTCCTCGGCCGCCGGCGCGGTGCGGATCAGCTCGCCGTCCTTCAGCACCGTGACCGTGTCGACGAGCGCGAGCACCTCCTCGAGGAAGTGCGAGACGTAGACGATCGTGGTGCCGCGCTCCTTGAGGCCGCGGATGATGTCGAAGAGCTTCTCGCTCTCGTCCGCGGTCAGGGCGGCGGTCGGCTCGTCCATCACGATCAGCTCGGCGTTGCGCGCGAGCGCGCGCAGGATCTCGACCTTCTGCTGGTCGGCCAGGCGCAGCGCGCCGACGGGGATCTCGCCCGGCAGGCCGAAGCCGGCGCGCTCGTTCAGCTCCGCGTAGCGCCGCTTCAGCTCCCGCCTGTCGACGAAGGAGCCGCGGTGCGCCTCGCGGCCGAGGTACACGTTCTCGATCACGCTCCGCGCCGGCACGAGCGAGATCTCCTGCGCGATCAGCGTCAGGCCATCGGTGAGCGCGTCACGCGGCGAGCGGTAGGCGACCTGCTTGCCGTTCACGCGCAGGAAGCCCTCGTCCGGGACGTGGACGCCGGCGATCACCTTCCCGAGCGTCGACTTGCCGGCCCCGTTCTCGCCGACGAGGGCATGGATCTCGCCGCGCGCGATCGTGACGTCGATGTCCCGGAGCGCCTGGACGCCCCCGAACCGCTTCCCGATCCCGACGACTTCGACGTGTGGCTCGCTCAACGCTCCTCGTCCCTCCGTAGGCGCGCACCGCCGCCTGGCGCTGCGGCGGCTGGCGCGATGAGGGGCCGCGGGGGAGGAGCGCTGCTCCTCCCCCGCGGTTGTCCCCCGGGTCGGCCCTCGCCGTCAGGCGATCTGGCCTAGCCCTTCCACTGGCCGGTGTAGCCCTCCCACTCGGCCTTGTTGTCCTCAGCGACGACCCGGACGGCCTCCGAGTAGTCGAGCGAGAAGCGACCGGGGTTCTCGACGGTGCCACCGCGCGCGGCGATGATCGCCATCTCCATCGCCTCGCGGCCCTCGTCGCGCGGCGCGAAGTTCGGCGTCGCGTACCAGCGACCCTCCGCGACCGCGGTGACGGCCGGCTCGGCGCCGCCGCCGCCGATGATCTTCATCTCGCCGGTGCGGCCGGCGTCGTCGATCGCCTTCTCGGCGCCGAGGGCCTGCTGGTCGACCGTGACGACGACGTCGATCTTCTTGTTGGCCTGCAGCAGGTCCTGCATGCCGGTGAAGGCCGGGTCGGCGAGGTAGCCGCCCTCGGGCCCGACGATCAGCTTGATGTTCGGGTTGGCCGCCGTCATCTCCTCGAAGGCGGTCTTCAGCACCTGGTCGAACACGGTCGCGAGGGCGCCGGGCAGCCAGACGACGGTGCACGGGTCGATGCCCTCGCAGGCCTTGAGGACGTACGCGACCTGGTCCTCGCCGAGCAGGGACGCCGGGCGGATGATCGAGCCGGACATGCCCTCGACCTGGACGTCGGTCGTCGTGAAGTCACCGCCGATCGGCGTGTCGGTCGCGACGACCTTGATCCCGGCCGCGATCGCGTCCTCGATCACCGGCACGACGCCGGCGTTGTCGAGCGCCGTCACGATGAACGCGTCGTACTTGCCGGTCGTGATCGCGTCCTGCAGGTTGTTGTACTGCTTCTGCGGGTCGAAGCCGTTGTCGATCAGCGTCAGGTTGGCGCCGCACGCGTCGGCGACCTTCTGCATCTCCTCGGTCGACGCCTCGAGGTACGTGTTGCCGGCGACCGTGAAGAACGCGATCTCGACCGGGTCACCGGCCGGGACGACGTCCTGCGTGGGGCCGGGCTGGTTCGGCGAGCAGTTGTCGCCGGCGGGCGCCGACTCGGCAGGCGCCGGCTCGGCCGGAGCGGACTCGGCCGGAGCGGGCTCGGCGGGCGCCGACTCCGCAGGAGCGGGCTCGGCCGGAGCGGGCTCCGCAGGTGCGGGCTCGGCCGGCGCCGGCTCCGCGGGCTCGGCCGGAGCCGGGGCTGCGGGCTCGGCGGGGGCAGGCTCTGCGGGCGCGGCCTCGTCGTCGCTCCCGCCGCACGCGGCCAGGCCGAGTGCGAGCGCGACGAGCAGGGCGCCGACCCACATCGGGAGCCACTTGCGTCGTGTCATTCGTCTCCTCCTTCGTCCGGAAACCGGGGGCTGCCTCCACTGAGACGTCGTGCGCCTCGATTCGGCTGTCCCGGGCCCGGAACTCCGTTGGGGCCGTCCGTCCGACCCGCTTCTGAAAGCGGGGAAGTCTCGCACGGGCCGAGCGGCCGTGTCAAACCCGAACGGGCCTGCTCAGAGGCCGAATCGAGCCGGCGTGAACGCGGCCGCGGCCGTCGAGGCCGGGCGCCCCGTCGCAAGCGAGGCGGCGTCCGCCCCGGTCGACCCTGCGAGCGTGATCCCGAGCATGCCGTGCCCGGTCGCGACGACGACGTTCGGCGCGGCCCGGAGCGCGCCGAGCAGCGGCAGGCTGTCGGGCGTGCACGGGCGGAAGCCCGTCCACAGGCGCGCGGGCTGCTCGGGGTCGAGGCCCCGCAGGTAGCGGGCGGCGCCCCGGATCAGGCGGCGCGCGCGATCGGGCGCGAGCGTGCGATCGGCACCGACGAACTCCATCGTCCCGGCGAAGCGGAGCTCGGAGCCCATCGGCGTCGCTCCGACGACCGACTCCTGCAGGATCAGCGGGATCGTCAGGCCCGGCGGGTTGCCGTCCAGGTGGACGTGGTAGCCCTTGCCGGGCTCGACCGGCAGGCGCACGCCGAGCCGGCGCGCGAGGGCGACCGACTCCCACCCGGCGGCGAGGACGACGCGCTCGCAGGCGATCGGGCCGGCGTCGGTCTCGACGGCCGAGACCCGCCCGCCGGCGTCCCTGGCGAAGCCGGTGACGACGGCGCGCCGGACGAGCCGGGCGCCGCGGCGCTCCGCCGCCGCCGCGAGCGCGGGCACGAGCACGTGCGGCGTGACGTGGGCGTCCTCGTCCCAGAACACGCCGCCGAGCACCTGCTCCGACAGCGCCGGCACGCGCTCGCGGGCGCGCGCGCGTCGAGCACGAGCGGGTCGAAGCCCTCGCGGCGCAGCAGCTCGGCGTCCTCGACGAGCGCCTCGAGCGCCTGCTCGGTGACGCAGACGTTCGCGAGCCCGTGGTGGCGGTAGCCGACCTCCATCGACTCCTCCGCGACGATCGCCGCGATCCGGTCGCGGCTGTCGCGCGACGCGTCGCGCAGCGCGCGCAGGCCGCGGAGCATCCGCTCCTCGCCGGACGCGCGCACGAGCTCGAGCCCGAAGCGCGCCAGGTCGGGCGAGATGCGGGGCCTGATGTAGACGCCGCCGCCCCGGTCGCGCAGCCAGCCGGGGACGCGCCGGAGCACGCCCGGCCCCGCGAGCGGGATGCAGTGGCTCGGCGAGACGAAGCCGGCGTTGCCGTAGGACGCCTCCGCGCCCACCTCCGCGTTCCGCTCGAGCAGGACGACGTCCGTCCCGCCGCGGGCGAGGTGGTAGGCGGCGGCGACGCCGATCGCGCCGCCACCGACCACCACGACCTCTGCACGACGCTCGCTCACAGGCGCGGCAGGACCTCCTTGGCCGCGAGCTCCATCAGCTCGCGGCCGCGCGCGCCGTCGTAGGGGGCGAGGACGACCGTCTCGGCGCCCGCGGCGACGTACTGCTCGATCCGCTCCGCGCACTCGTCGGGCGTGCCCGAGATGGTGAACGTGTCGACCCACGCGTCGGGCATCTCCGCGGCGACCTTCGCCGCGCCGCCCTCGGCGACCATCGCCTCCAGCTCGTCGGCGATCCCGGCCATCTCCGTGAAGACGTTGCGGGGCCAGACGGAGAGGTAGAACGCGAGGACGCCGCGGATCTCCTGCTTCGCCGTCGAGCCGTCCACCGAGCAGTGGAACATGCCCAGCATCGGCGCGCGCAGGCTCGCGTCGGCGCGGCCCGCGCGCTCGGCGCCGACCTTCATCCGCTCGAGCGACCAGGGCACGTACTCGAGCGGCGCCATCGCGCCGATCACGTTGCCGTCCGCGACCTCGCCCGACAGCTCGAGCGAGCGGGGCTGCATCGCGCCCGTGAAGATCGGCGGCACGACCGCCGGCGGGTGCGTGAGCTTCACGGCCTTGAACGTGTACTGCTTGCCCTCGACCGTCAGCTCCTCGCCGTTCAGGAGCGCGCGGACGCTGTCGACGCACTCCCGGATCGTCGCGATCACCGACTTCGGCGTCAGGCCCATCTGGTCGACCCAGCCGGGGACGCCGAGGCCGATGCCCGGCAGGAAGCGGCCGGGGAAGGCGCCCGCGATCGTCGCGATCTCCATCGCGGTCACCGCCGGGTGGCGCACGAGCGCCGAGACGATGCCGATGCCCACGGGGATGCGCTCCGTCACGGCCAGGGACATCGCGGCGGCGCTGAAGCCGCCGAGGAAGAAGTAGTCCTCGGCCACCCACAGCTGCGAGAAGCCGCTCTGCTCCGCGAGCCTCGCCAGCCCGGGGATCTCGCCCGGCGGCGTGGTCGACATGATCAACGTGCCGACGGGGGGTCCGTCGCTCATCTCTCGTCCTCCTCGTTGGTGATGGCGTCAGGCCGCCGCGGTCTCGGCGATCGTCGGCTCGTCGGCGATGGTGATGTCGCGCCAGCTCCAGGACTGACGCGCCTGCTCGGCCGGCTCGGCGCGCAGCGCGGCGAGCACGGCCCACGGCGTGATCGGCAGCGCGTCGATCGGCCGGCCGATCGCGTCCGCGACCGCGTTCGCGACGACGGCCGCGACGGGGACGATCGGCGGCTCGCCGGCGCCCTTGGCGCCGAACGGCCCGTCGGAGGCGTAGCCCTCGACGACGATCGGAACGATCGGCGGGGCCTCGTACGGCCCGGGGACGCGGTAGGTCTCGAAGCGGTCCTCGACGACGCGCCCCCGCTCGTCCACGCCCTGGCCCTCGTAGAGCGCGTAGCCGAGGCCCTGCAGGATCCCGCCCTGGATCTGCCCCAGCACGGCGTCCGGGTTGATCGCCTTGCCGACGTCCATCGCGATCACGTAGCGCAGGATCGTCACCTTGCCGGTGTCGGGGTCGACCTCCACCTCGCACTGGTGGACGTGGCTCGACGGCTGCGCGAACGCGGGCAGGAGCAGCCCGAGCGAGCACGCCGCGTTGAACGGGACCGGCGTCTGGTTGTACGAGCCGTGGCCGGTGATCGGCCCGGTCGACCAGGTCGCCGCGAGCGAGACCATCCCGAGCGGGATCGCACGCTCGGGCGCGCCCGCGACCCGGGCCGTGCCCTCGGCGAGCTCGAGGTCGTCCGGCGCCGCCTCGAGCAGCGCGGCGGCGACCGCGAGCGCCTTCTCGCGTACCTCGGCGGCCGCCTGCTTCGCCGCGTTGCCGACGGCGACGGTCGTCCGCGAGCCCGCGGCGCCCATGTCGAACGGGGCGGCGTCGGTGTCGGGCGGCATGATCACGACGTCGCTCGCCTGGATCCCGAGCGACTCGGCGACGACCTGGCTGACGCCCTGCGTCATCGCGCCCGAGCCGATCTCCGTCGCCGCGGTGATGATCCCGACGGTGCCGTCGTCGTTCAGCTTCAGGGCGACGCCGCCCGGGCCCGAGTTCGTCACCCAGATGACGGCGGAGAGGCCGACGCCCCGGTACGGCCCGGCGGCGGTCGCCTCGGCCCACGGCGCGGCCTGGTCGACCCGCTCGAGCTCGTCGAGCAGCGCGAGGTCGCTGTACGTCTGCCCGGTCGGGCCGGTGTCGCCGTCGCGGTAGACGTTGCGGAGCCGCAGCTCGCGGCGGTCCATCCCGATCGCGGCCGCGATGCGATCCATGTGGCGCTCGAGCGCGAAGATGCAGTACGTGCCGCCGACGCCGCGAAACGCGCCCGTCGGGGGCGTGTTCGTGTAGACGGCCTGGTTGACGTTGCGCAGCGCGCCGATCCGGTAGCCGCCCGCGAGCGCCTGCGGCCCGACGGCGGTGAGGAACGGCGACTCGCCCGCGTACGCGCCCGCGTCGAGCTGCATGACCGCCTCGCGCCCGACGATCTCGCCGTCCCGGGTGACCGCCGAGCGGAGCCGGATGACGGCGTTCTCGCGCGGGTTCCCCGTGACGAACTCGTCCTTGCGCGTGTTCACGAGCTTCACCGTGCGGCGCGCCTTGCGCGCGAGCAGCGCCGCGAACGCGTCGACGTAGGAGTCGACCTTGCCGCCGAAGCCGCCGCCGACCGTCTCGACGACGACGCGGACGTCGGTCGGGCGGACGCCGATCAGCTCCGCGACGGTGTTGCGCACCTGGTACGGCCACTGGGTCGACGTGTGGATGACGAAGCGGCCGCTCTCGTAGCGCGCGACCGTGGCCCGCGGCTCGATGTACGCCTGGTTCTGGCGCGGCACGCGGAGCTCGTCCTCGACGACGACGACGTCGTCGCGGGCGAACGCGGCCTCGATGTCGCCGGTGGGCGGTCGCCTCCCAGCAGACGTTGCCCTTGCGGAGCCCCGGGACGGGCACGGCGAGGGCGTACTCCTCGAGGCCGGGGTGGATCGCCGGGGCGCCCGCGGCGGTGGCCTCCTCGATCGAGAGCAGCGCCGGCAGCGACTCGATCTCCAGCTCGATCGCGCTCGCGGCCGCGCGCGCCTGGGCGGGCGTCTCGGCGGCGACGGCCGCGATCGGCTCGCCCACGTAGCGGACGACGTCCCGCGCGAACAGCGGCATGTCCTTGACGACCCAGCCGACGAGCCCGCCGCCGACGTCCGCCGCGGTGACGATCGCGTGGACGCCGGGCATCGCCTCCGCCTTCGCAGTGTCGATCCGGACGATCCGGCCCGACGCGACCGGCGAGCGCAGCACCTTCGCGTGGAGCATGTGCTTCTCGTCGAGGTCGATCGTGTAGCGGGCCTCGCCCGTGACCTTCGCGCGCCCGTCCGAGCGGCGGACGCTCTCCCCGACCACGGCCATCACGCACCGCCCTTCGCGGCTGCCAGGGCCGCCTCGACGATCTTCGTGTACCGGTGCAGCGGCAGATGTTGCCGGCCAGGGCGTCCTTCACCTCGTCCTCGCTCGGGTCGGAGTGTGCGCGAGCAGGTCGGTCAGCGTCAGCACGACGCCCGGGGTGCATGCGCCGCACTGGACGCCGCCCGCGTCGAGCATCGCCTGCTGGACCGCGCTCAGCGTCCCGTCGGCTGCGGCGAGGCCCTCGACCGTCGTCACCTCCGCGCCATCGACGAGGGCGACGGGGGTGAGGCACGACGCGACCGTCCTGCCGTCGACGATGACGACGCACGCGCCGCAGAAGCCCTCGAAGCAGGCGACCTTCGTGCCGGTCAGGCCGAGCTCGTCGCGCAGCACGCTGGCGAGCGGCTCGAAGCCCTCGACGTCCAGCTCGCGGCGCCGTCCGTTCACGGTCAGGCTGATCACCGGGCCTCCTTCCGAGCGTCTCGACGACGGAGCGGCACAGCGCGGGCAGCACGGCGACGCGGTACCAGCCCGGTGCGTCCGCGGCGTCGCGCCCGCTGACGACCGCCGCGGCGGCCTCGCCGGCGGCGGCGCCGGCCTCGGCGGTGAGCGCGCTGCCCGTCAGGCGGCCTCGGCCTCGGCGACGCGGCGCGGCACGTCCTCGGCGGCGCCGACCGCGACGCGCGCGGCGGCGACGGTGCCGTCCGCGGCCACGTCGACCGAGACGGCGACGCCGACGATCGGGTACTCGCTCGCGCCGCGGACGGTCAGCCGCTCGTACCAGGAGCGGCGCCCGGCGGGCGCGGGGACGACGAGCGCGGTGACGAGCTCCCCGGCAGGCGCGAGCCGCGCGAGGCGAGGTAGTCGGCGAGCGCGACGGTCGAGCCGCCGGCCGGCGAGCACCTCGACCGAGGCCTCGCCGGCCAGCAGCGCGGGCACGAGGTCGGAGGCGGCGAAGGGATGCGCGCAGACGTTGCCCGCGAGCGTCGCCGTGTTGCGGATCGCGCGGTTCGCCGAGCGGCGGGACGCCTCGGCGAGCGCGCCGAGCGGGCCGCAGCCCCCGTCGAGCGCTGCGAGCTGGGCATGCGTCGCCCGCGCGCCGAGCCGCGTGGGGTCGCCGGGCTCGATCGTGTCGAGGCCGACGTCCTGGAGCGAGACGTAGGTCGAGCGGAGGCGCTCGCCGCGGGACGGCGCGCGCATGATCCAGGTGCAGCCGGCGAGCGGCGCTCCAGCGTCGCCGAGCCGCGCCAGCTCGGCGACGGCCTCCTCGACGGAGCCCGGTCGGACGAGGTCCGGGTAGTCCCCTGCCATAGCCTTCCTTCCTGCGACGTCGTGAGGCCCGGCGACGGACGGCGCGGGCGCGTGGGACGATAGACCTTCGCCGGAGGCGGTGCGCCGTCCCTGTCGGGTGGCTGTAATCGGGGCGACCCGGCCGGACATCTCGGGTGCGATGACAGCCGACCACCCCACACCCAGCCCCCGCGATCCGCGCCTGGCGCGGTTCGATGCGGTCTTCCGCGACCGCTACGAGGAGCTGCGGCGCTTCGCCCTCCGGGCCGGCGCCGCCGATCCCGACGACGTCGCGAGCGACGCCTTCGCCGCGCTCTGGCGCCACCTCGACGAGGTGCGCGAGGGCGCCGAGCGCGCCTGGCTCCACGCCGCCGTCCGTCGCGTCGCCGCGAACGCGCGCCGCGCGGCCGGCCGGCGGGACGCGCTCGTCGACGAGCTCGGCGCCGAGGCCGGGCGCGCCGCCGCCGCCTCGGCGCCCGCCGCCGACTCGCGCGTCGAGCACGCGCTCGCGGCCTCTCCGCGTCCGACCGCGAGCTCCTGCTCCTGTCCGTCTGGGACGGGCTCGAGCCCGCCCAGGTCGCGGCCGCGCTCGGCGCGTCGCGCGCGACCGTCGCCGTCCGCCTCCACCGCGCCCGCGGGCGGTTCCGCGCCGCGTACGAGCGCCACGAGCACGTCGTCCTCGTTCCCGCCACCTCCGCAGAGGGAGGCATCGATGCCCGCTGATCCCCTGGACGCCCTGCGCGCCGCCGACCCCGCGCGCCGCCTCCAGCCGCTGAGCCCGGCCGAGCTGGACGCCGTCCGCGCCTCGATCCCGACCCCGCCGGTCCCCACCCACCGCCGCGCGCCCGCGCGCCACGGTCGCCGCACGCTCGCGATCGCACTCGCCCTGGCGGTCGCGATCGCCGCCGGCGCCGCCGTCGCGTCCGGTGTCCGGCCCTGGGAGCGCGACCCCGCGCGCCAGGCCGGGCCCGACACGGCGAAGGAGGTCTTCGCCCGCGAGTACGCGGAGGCCCAGGAGGCCCTGACGATGCCGCCCGGCACGCCCTGGCCGGCGGTCCGCACCCGAGGACTCGATCATCCCGACGGGACGCGGCGGCCTCGGCGAGTCGAGCGCCGTCTTCGCGAGCCTCGTCGCCTGGCAGTGCTACGTCGTCGACGCCCACGACCGCGGCGACGCGGCCGGCGTCGCCGCAGGGGTGGCGGCGCTCGACGACCTGGTCGCGAACCACGTCGTCGACGTGCCCGGGGCACGCCCGAGGACGGCGCCGCCCCGAGCGCCCTCCCGGGCCCGATCGCCCAGTTCGCGGCGGGCGAGGAGCCGACGCAGGCCATGTTCGACCGGTGGATCCGCAGCGCCGAGCGCGGCGACGTGGAGCCAGCTGCGCCAGGCCTGCCTCGCGAACCGCTGAGCCGCGGCCTCGTGGTCCCCGCCCGCCCCGGGGCGGGGGCCGCACCGGCCGGGCGGCACTTCCCCGCAGGCGGATCCGGCGCGGCACCGATGCCGCGCCGCCTCCGCTCGGCGATGCTCGGGCCCTGAGCTCCGCCGCCGCACCCGAGCCGGTCCTCGTCGCGCGGGGCGTGTCGAGGCGCTACGGCGCCCGCGTCGCCCTCCACCCCGTCGACCTGGCGCTCCACCCGGGAGAGGCCCTCGGGCTGGTCGGCCCGAACGGCGCCGGGAAGTCGACGCTGCTCGCCATCCTCGCCGGCGCGCTCGCGCCGAGCACGGGCACGGTCGAGCTGGCCGGGCCGGGCGCGCGGCGCGGCTGGGTGCCGCAGCGCCCCGGCCTCTACGCCCGCCTCTCCCCGCGCGAGAACCTCGAGTTCTTCGCCGACCTGGCCCGGGTCCCCGACGGTGCCGCGGAGGCCGGGCGGCTACTCGCGCTCGTCGAGGTTCCCGACGAGCCGGCGCCGGCCGGGCGGCTGTCCGTCGGGAACCAGCAGCGGTTGAGCCTCGCGGTCGCGCTGCTCGGCGACCCCGCGGTGATCCTCCTGGACGAGCCGACGGCGGCCCTCGACCCACGCCAGCAGCGGCGGCTCTGGGCACTGGTCGACGACCTGCGCGGGCGCGGCCACGCGATCGTCTTCGTGACCCAGAGCCTCGACGAGGTCGCTCGCGTCGCCGCCCGCGTGGGCGTCCTCGTCGACGGCGCGCTCGCCTACCTCGGGCCGGTCGCCGGCTCCGAGGCCGCCGCCCGGGAGGCGTTCGGGTGAGGGACGTCCTGCGGATCGCGCGCAAGGACCTGCTGCTGCTCCGGCGGGCCCCGGCGCTCGCGCTCGGGCTGATCGTCTACCCGATCGTCGTCGCCGTGCTCGTCGGGCTCGTCGTCCGCTACGCGGGCGAGCGGCCGCGGGTCGCGCTCGTCGACCTCGACGGGCTGCCCGCGACGCTGACGGTGGCCGGCCAGGCCTTCGACCCGGCGGAGGTGATCGTCCGCGCCGCCGAGGACGTCGAGATCGTGCGCATGGACGAGGCGCGCGCGGAGCGCGAGCTGGCGAACGGGCGCGTCCTCGGCGTGATCGTGATCCCGGACGGCTTCGCCGACCGGCTGCGCGGCCTGACGGAGCAGCCGGAGGTGCTCGTCCGCGTCACGCGCAGCGGGCTCGGAACGCGGATCTCCGAGCAGGCGCAGGCGCTCGTCTACGCGACGAACCGCCGGCTCCAGGAGGCGTACGTCGCCGCGAACCTCGACTACATCCGGCTGCTGCGCGAGGGCGGGCGGCTGGAGCTCGGCGGCCTCGACCTCGAGCTGCTCGGGCTCGAGCGGGCCCGGGCGATGCTCGACGAGGCCGCGGCGAGCGCGCCCGGGGTGGCGGCGCCGGCGGCGCGGGTCGCGCAGTTCCTCTCGCTCACCGACCTCGCGCTCGACCGGACGGGCGACGCGCTGCGCGCGACCGCGAACCCGATCGAGCTGCGGATCGACCGCGGCGGCGGGCGCTCCGACCTGCTCTCCACCCGCGTGCAGTCGTACGCGCTCGCGCTCGCCGTGGCCTTCGTCGCGGTGCTGCTCGCGAGCGCCTCGCTCGCGGCGGAGCGGGACGAGAACGTGCTCGCGCGGATCGTCCGCGAGCGGATCGGCCTCGGCCGGGTCGTGGCGGCGAAGGTCGTCCTCGTGACCGCGGTCGCGGGCGCGCTCGGCGTGGGCCTCGCGCTCGCCTTCGCGGTCACGGTCGACCTGGGCGACGTGGCCGGCGGCCAGCCGTGGGCGCGCTTCCCGCTCGTCGTCCTCGGCGTCGCGCTGACCGCCGCCGCGTGCGGCGCGGCCGGCGCGGGCGTCGGCGCGGTCGCGCGCGACTCGCGCGCTGCGACGCTGATCGCGTTCCTGGCGGCGCTGCCCGTGGCGCTGCTCGCCCTCGTCCCCGCGGCCGCGATCGGGGCAGCCGTCCACGTCGGCGACGCCTTCCCGCTCGTCCACGCGACCGCGCTCCTCGACGCGGCGCTCGCAGACGCCGAGCCGGCCGCGCGCGTCGCCCGCGAGGCCGGCTGGCTGGTCGGGCTCGGCCTCGCCTACGGGCTGACCGCGCGGACGCTGGGGCGGCGGGTGCGCGGCTGACGCCCTCGCACCGCCGCCCCGGCGCCCGCCGGCCTACGCGAACGCGTGCGGGTAGTCGCTCCTCGCCCGCTCCTCGCTGACGTAGCCCTCCCGGACGTCCGCGTGGACGGCGGACGGGTCGCGCTCGGCGGGAGCGCCCCAGCCGCCGCCGCCGCCGGTGCGCAGCTCGTAGACCGCGCCCCTGGGGATCGCCTGGCCCGTCACCTTCGCGATCGGCTCGCGCCGACCGTCCGGATACCGCACCGTGCCGGAGTTCGGCCGGCCGGCCCCGCCGCCGAGGAGGCCGAGGCCAGGGCTCTTCGTCCGCTCGAGGGTGGAGGTGCACCAGGCGTCCTCGATCGTCTCGAAGAAGAGGTCGACGCCCAGCCCGCCGCGGTGCTTGCCGGCACCGCCCGAGTCGGGCGCGAGCTCGATCCGCTCGAAGACCCACGGGTTCTTCGCCTCCCAGACCTCCGCCGGCGCGATCCGCGTCGCCGCCTCCATGAAGTGGATCTGGCTCGAGCCGCCGTCGCCACGCGAGCCCGCGCCCTGGCCGGACGGGAAGGCCGATCCATCGCCCCAGAACTCCCCGGTCCGCTCGCGCCTGCCCCACCAGACGAGCGCGCAGATGTCGCCCGCCGAGTCGGCCGGCACGAGCTCGGGAACGGCCTCGCCGAGCGCGCGCAGCGCGGCATCGGCGGCCTGCGTCGCCGACCAGCCGAACAGGTAGCACGGCGACGGCGGCTGCGGGTGGAACATCGAGCCGGGACGGGTCACGATCTCGATCGGCCGGAAGTGGCCCTCGTTCGGCGACTCGCCGCCGCCGGCGAGGAACGTGAACACGACCCGCGCGGCCGACATCGTCATCGGCAGCGGGCAGTTCACCGGGCCGGCGGTCGCCGGCGGCGCGTTCGTGAAGTCGAGCCGCGCGGTCGAGCCGTCGATCTCGACGGTGACCTCGAACGGGACGGGGTCGTCGGTGAGCCCGTCGGAGTCCATCGACCCGCGGCCGACGTAGCGCCCGTCCGGGATGCGCTCGATCGTCGCCCGGACGACCGCCTCGCCGTGGTCGTACATCCGCTCGACCGCCTCGTCGAAGCGCGTCAGCCCGAACCGCTCCACCAGCCGCACGAGCGCGGCGGCCCCCGTTCTCAGGCCGACGACCTCGGCGTTCACGTCGCCCGCGACGTGCATCGGCATGCGCGTGTTCGCCAGGATCATCCGATAGATGTCCCGGACGAGCTCGCCGCGCGCGAACAGCTTCACGCCGGGGAAGACCACGCCCTCCTGGTAGACGTCCTTCGTGTTCGTGCAGTAGGGCGCGAGGGCGCCGATGTCCAGCCAGTGGCCCTTGATCGCCGTGTAGCCGATCAGCGTCGCGTCCGGCAGGAACACGGGCATCACCATCGCCGCGTCCTGCGGGTGCGAGCCGCTCGCGTACGGGTCGTTGATCAGCAGGATGTCGCCGGGGTCGAGCGCCTCGACGCCGCCGACCCGCTCGACCGCCGCCTCGATGCAGAAGCTCATCGTCCCCATGAAGGCCGGGAGCGACGGCGCCTGCGCGAGCATGCGGAAGTGGCGGTCGTAGACCACCGCGGCGAAGTCGAGCACCTCGTAGATGACCGGGCTGAACGACGTCCGGATCAGGGCCCGCTTGATCTGGTTCGCCGCGGAGTTGAGCCCGTGGCGGACGACCTCCGTGGTGATCGGATCGGCGTCGCGAGCGCCCGTCGAGCGGCCCTTCCCGGCGGTGGTGAGGACGGCGTCTCCGAGAGCGGCCACCGTCAGCCTCCGAACGCGTGCGGGTAGTGCTTGCGGGCCTCGGCCTCCGAGACGTAGCCCTCGCGGACGTCCGCGAGCACGGCCTCGGGGTCGCGCTCGGCCGGGTCGCCGTAGCCGCCGCCGCCGCCCGCGTGGATCTCGAACGTCGCCCCCTTGGGCACGTGGAGCCCGGTCTCCTTCGCGACCGGCCGCTCGGTCCCGTCCGGGAAGACGAGTCGCCCGGAGTTCGGCCGCCCGGGCAGGCCGCCCGCGAGCCCCCACGGGGCGTTCTTCGTCCGCTCGATCGTCGACGTGCAGTACGTGTCCTCGAGCATCAGGAAGTGCATGTCGGGGCCGAGGCCGCCGCGGTGCTTGCCGGGGCCGCCCGAGTCCGTCGCCAGCTCGAACCGCTCGATCAGCCACGGGTTCTTCGCCTCCCACACCTCCATCGGCGAGAACCGCGTCGCCGCCTCGATGTGGTGCAGGCAGCTCGACGCGCCGTCGCCGCGCGACGAGGCGCCCTGGCCGACGGGGTGCGGCGAGCCGTCGCCCCAGAACTCGCCGGTCGCCTCGCGGACGCCCCACCAGACGACGGCCGCGAGGTCGCCGCCGGAGCACGCGACGACGCGGTCGGGCACGGCCTCGGCGACCGCGTTCAGGACGGCCTCCGTCGCCTGCATCGCCGGCCAGCCGTAGAGGAAGCACGGCGAGGGCGAGAGGCAGTGGAACATCGAGCCGGGCCGCGTGGCGATCTCGACCGGGCGGAAGTGGCCCTCGTTCGGCGCCTCGCCGCCGCCGGCGAGCATCGTCATCACGACGCGCGCGGCCGAGACGGTCGACGCGATCGGGCAGTTGACGGGGCCGGGCCGCGCGTCGGGCGCGCTCGAGAAGTCGAGCAGGACGGTCGAGCCCTTCACCTCGAGCACGACCTCGAACGGGATCTCGTCGTCGGTGATGCCGTCCGAGTCCATCACGCCCTTGCCGACGTAGCGCCCGTCGGGGATCTGCTCGAGGTACGAGCGGACGACCGCCTCGCCGTGGTCGAACATCCGCTCGACCGACTCCTCGAAGCGCTCGACGCCGTAGCGCTCGACCAGCCGCACGAACGCCGCCGCGCCGGTGCGGCAGCCGGCCACCTCGGCGTTGATGTCGCCCTCGACGAACGTCGCCAGGCGCGAGTTCGCGAGCGCCATCCGCCAGATGTCCCGGACGAGCTCGCCCTTCGAGTACAGCTTCACGCCCGGGAAGATCGTGCCCTCCTGGAAGACGTCGGTCGTGTCGGTGCAGTAGAGCTCCTTCGCGCCGATGTCGAGCCAGTGCGCCTTGATCGCCGTGTAGCCGATCAGGGTCGTCCCGTCCGGCATGAACACGGGCATCACGACCGCCGCGTCCTGCGGGTGCGAGCCGGTCTTGTACGGGTCGTTCATCAGGATGATGTCGCCCGGGAAGAGCTCCGACTCGCCGCCGACCGCCTCGACCGCGGACTCGATGCAGAAGCTCATCGTCCCCATGAAGAACGGGAGCGAGGGCGCCTGCGCCAGGAGGCGGAACTTGCGGTCGTAGACGACCGCGGCGAAGTCGAGGACCTCGTAGATGATCGGGCTGAACGACGCCCGGATCAGCGAGCGCTTGATCTGGTTCGCGGCCGAGTTGAGGCCGTGGCGGATCACCTCGGTCGTGATCGGATCGGCGTCGGGCGCGCTGCCGGCGCCCTCGACGCCCGCGCGGTAGACGACCCCGTCGGGATGCACGGGCATCAGTGCGCCTCCTGCGTGACGAAGAGCGAGCCGGACTCGTGGGCCGTGGCCGCCCAGCCGGCGTCGAGGTACGTGGTGGCGGTCGGCTCGAGCAGGATCGCCGGGCCGGCGACGCTCGCCCCCGTGGCGATCGAGGCCCGCTCGACCACCTGGAAGGGCAGCGTCTCGCCGCGGGTGAACGACCAGGCGTCGACCGTCCGCGCCGCGCCCGAGGCGGCCGTGGTCGCGTGCCTCTCCCGGGCGCGCCGGGGCAGGCTGGTGCGGATCGTCGCGCGGACGGCGACGATCTCGACGAGGCCCTCCATCGTGTGGCCGAACGTCCGCTCGTAGTCGCGCGTGAACAGCTCGCGCAGGTCGGCCGCGCTCGCCGTGATCCGGCCGTCCTCGGCCGGTGCACGGACGGTCAGGAAGTGCTCCTGGCCCGTGTAGCGCATGTCGAGGCCGACCTCGCGCTCGCCCTCCTCGCCGTCGCGCAGCCGCGCGCCGAGCTCCCCGAACTGCTCGGCGAGGATGGCGTTCGCCTGCTCGATCGCGGCCTCGTCGAGCCGGACGATGCGGGTGCGCGAGGCGGTCCGGACGAGGTCGGCGCCGAGCAGGCCCCACGCCGAGAAGTTGCCGGCGACGGGCGGGACGACGATCTGCCCCAGCTCGAGCTCGCCGGCGAGCAGCGTCCCGAACAGCGGGCCCGCGCCGCCGAACGGCATCAACGTGCAGACGCGCGGGTCCTGGCCCTGCTCGACGGTGATCTCGCGGATCGCGTTGGCCATGTTCGCCGTGACGATCGTCAGGACGCCGCGGGCGACCTCCTCGACCGAGAGCGAGAGCTGCTGGGCGAGCGGCTCGAGCGCCGCGCGGGCGGCGGCGATGTCGAGCGAGACGCCGCCGGCGAGCGAGCCCTCGGCGAGCATGCCGAGGACGGCCGCCGCGTCGGTCACGGTCGGCTGCGTGCCGCCGCGCCCGTACGAGGCCGGGCCGGGGTCGGCGCCCGCGCTCTGGGGGCCGACGCGGAGCAGGCCGCCGACGTCCACGTAGGCGAGCGAGCCGCCGCCCGCGCCGATCGAGCGGACGTCGACCCACGCCGTCTGCAGCGGCATGCCCACGATCGTCCCCTCGTAGAGGACCGGGAGGCGACCGTCGCTGATCAGGCACGTGTCGAAGCTCGTGCCGCCGACGTCCGCGGTGACGACGTTCTCGAGCCCGAGCGTCCGCGCCAGCTCGGCGCCGCCCTCGGCGCCTGCGACCGGCCCGGACATGATCGTCTCGAAGGGGCGCTCGCCCGCCTCGGCGAACGTCATCGCGCCGCCGCCCGAGCGGGTGACGAGCAGCGAGCCGTCGAAGCCCGCGCCGGTCAGGCCCTGCTCGAGCCGGTCGAGGTAGCTCGCCATCCGGCCGCGCACGAACGCGTCGATCACCGTCGTCGACGTGCGCTCGTACTCGCGGTACTCGCCGGAGACGCGGTGGGACACGGAGATCTCGCCGGTGAAGCCGGCCTCGCGGAGGATCCGCTCCGCCTCGAGCTCGTGGGCCGGGTTCGCGTAGGCGTTCATGAACGCGATCGCGACCGCGGTCACGCCCTCGGCCTGGAAGACCGGCACGGCGTTGCGCACGTCCTCGGTGTCGAACGGCACGTGCACCTGGCCGTCGGCGCGCACGCGCTCCGTCACCGGGATGCGCAGGCGGCGCGGGACGAGCGGCGGCGCGGGGCGCCAGAAGAGGTCGTAGGGGTCGTCCCGATCCCCCCTGCGCGTCTCGAGGATGTCGCGGAAGCCCCTCGTGCAGAGGAGCCCCACCACGGCCCCCGTGCGCGTGAGCAGCGAGTTGAGGCCCACGGTCGTCCCGTGCAGGAAGTAGCCGGTGCGCGCGAGCGCGCCGCCGTCGATCGTGGCCTGGACGGCCGCGATCACGCCCTGCTCCGGCGACGCCGGCGTCGTCGGCTCCTTGCCGACCAGCACCTCGCCGGTCTGGTCGTCGTAGTAGATGAGGTCGGTGAACGTCCCGCCGACGTCAACGCCGATGCGCGTCGCCATCTCGCTCCTTCGCTCCGAGTCGTGTGAGGACGGTGAGTCTCGCACGCGCACGGGGCGCGTGCCGGGTGCTGCCGCTCGCTCCTAGCCGAAGTCGATCCAGCGGTGCACGGGCGCGGAGGGGCGCAGGGCGAAGGACTCGTCGTCGGCGACCGCGCGCGCGACGTGCGCCCCGGCGCTCGCCGTCTCGACGAGCTTCGGCACGTCGATCAGGTCGAGGGTGTCGCCAACCGCGTGGTAGTAGGGGTGCTGCGGCGGGAAGCGCCAGAGCCAGAGGGCCGGCACGCCCGCGTCGATGAACGGGTTGTGGTCGGAGCCGGGGAACCAGCTCGCCTCGACCACCTCCTCCGGCACCCAGCCGACCTCGGTCAGCAGCCGGACCGCCTCCGCCTCGATCGCCGGGTCGACCCAGAGCGAGTGGCCCCAGGCGTGCTTCCAGGCGAGCGCGTCGAAGTTGAGCATGAGCGCCGCGGCGCGCAGCGCCTCCCGGTGCCGGCGGCAGAACGCGACCGAGCCGAGGAAGCCGTGCTCCTCGTCGGCGAACGCGACGAACACGCCCGTCCGTGCCGCCGGCCGCTCGAGCCAGCGCTCCGCGGTCGCGAGCACCGACGCGATCCCGGAGGCGTTGTCCGAGGCGCCGACCCCGTCGAGCTGCGTGTCGTAGTGGGCGCCGACGACGACGAGCTCGTCGGGCAGGGTCGTCCCCGGGACCTCGCCGACGACGTTCGCGGTCGTCACCCGCGGGTACTCGGCCTCGTGCCGGATGCGCAGCCGCGTGCGACCGGCCGTGAGCAGCGCGAGCAGCCGCTGGCCGTCGCGCAGGTCGACGGTGACGCCGGGGATCCCGAGCGGTCGCCCCGCGAAGTCGGGCGGGTCGGCGACCGGGTAGAGCTGCGCCACGTAGTGCCCGACCTGCCCGTCCGGGTTCTCGCTGACGACGACGATGCCCGCGGCACCGAGCCGCGCGAGGTGCTCGCCGAAGCCGAACGGCCAGAACGTCTGGATCACCGCGATCCTGCCCTCGACCCGGCATCCCTCCGCGACGAGCGCGTCGATGTCGTCGACGGTGGTCGGGCGGCCGAGGAAGACCGCGTCCGCCTCGACCTCGGCCGAGGCGGTCAGCTGCAGCCCGACCGCGGGGAGCGCGAGGCCGGTGTCGGCGAGCGCGAGCGACGCGCCGCCGAGGACGTAGCCGAGCGCCTCGACCGGCTCCTCACGGACGTTCGCGAGCCCCAGCCGCTGCATCTCGTCGCGGATCCAGGCACGCGCCCGCGCCTCGCCCGGCGTGCCGACGAAGCGGTTGCCGATGCCGACGAGCCCGTCGAGGACGCGCCCGATCGTCTCCCCGGAGAGGCGCCCCAGCGCCCCCGTCGTCACGTCCGCCATCCCGCCTCCCGCTCCTCGACGCCTGCCCCCGGGATCCTCTCGCGGCCCGCCCCGGCCGTCAACCGGGGGCCTCGGGACGGTCTGTTAGGCTCGGAAGCTGGTTTTCGGACCTCGACACGCCGCGGCGGTGCCGGGCGCTCGTGAAGGGAGCATGGATGCGAAAGCCGTTCCTCCTGCTGGCGCTGGTCGCCCTGACGCTCGGGCTCGCCGCCTGCGGCGGCTCCGACGGCGGGGACGAGGACTCCGTCGCGCTGGCCGACACGGCGCTGATCCCGTTCGAGACGATCGAGACCGAGACCGTCGTGACGCCGGCCGACTCCGGGTCGGGGACGGACACCGGCGTCGACACGAGCCAGGTCGACACGGCGGCGGCCGAGCCGACGACCGTCTCGAACGACTGCCTGAAGCCCAACCTGAAGCTGAAGAAGAAGGGCGTCCTGACGGTCGGCACGGGCAACCCCGCCTTCCCGCCGTTCTTCACGGGCGGCACGAAGTCGAAGGCGTGGGAGCTGAACGACCCGGCCACCGGCAAGGGCTTCGAGTCCGCGTTCGTCTACGCGGTGGCGAAGCAGCTCGGCTTCGCGAAGAAGGACGTCAAGTGGGTCGCCGTCGGCTTCACCCAGTCGTTCGCGCCGGGGAAGAAGCCGTTCGACATCGTCGTCCAGCAGGTCTCGTTCAACAAGAAGCGCGCGAAGGCGGTCGACTTCTCCGACCCCTACTACGTCGTCAACCAGGCGCTCGTGACGGTCCAGGGGTCGAAGATCGCCAACGCCACCTCGTTCGCCGACCTGAAGGACGCGAGGCTCGGCGTCGCCGTCGGCACGACCTCGTTCGACTACGTGACCGAGGTGATCCAGCCCGACGTGGAGCCGCGGGTCTACGACGACCAGAACGGCGCCGTGCAGGCGCTCAAGAACGGCCAGGTCGACGGCATCGTGGTCGACTTCCCGAGCGCGTTCTACGTCCGCGACGTCCAGCTCGACAAGGGCCTGATCGTCGGGCAGTTCCCGTCGACGTCCGAGAAGGAGTACTTCGGGGTCGTCGCCGAGAAGAAGAACGCGATCATCGGCTGCGTCAACCAGGCGATCGCCGCCCTCCAGGGCGACGGCACCCTCGCCGCGCTCCAGCAGAAGTGGCTGGAGGACAGGGCGAAGGCGCCGGTGATCGCGGAGCAGTAGCCGCGACGCGCGTGGGCGGGGCCGTGCCCCGCCCACGCGACGCGCGCGCCGGGCCCGGGGTCTACCGTGTCCCCCGTGCCCGCGCCCGATCCCCTCGACGACCCGTTCGGCCGCACCGGCCGGAGGTCGCGCATCCTCGCAGGGACCTGGCGCCGGGAGGGCGCCCGGGGCGTCGCGGTCGCGCTCGTCTCGACCGTCGTCGTCTGCGTCGTGCTCGGGATCCTGATCGTCAACGCGCCGGGGTGGCCTCGCGTCCGGGAGTTCTTCTTCAACTGGGGCGAGCTCGAGGACTCGATGCCGCAGATCGCGGAGAAGTTCCTCGTCAACGTCGAGGCCTTCGCGATCGCCGAGGCGGTCGTGCTGGTGCTCGGCCTGGGGATCGCGATCCTGCGCAGCCTCCCCGGGCCGGTCTTCTTCCCGATCCGGGCGCTCGCGATCCTCTGGGTCGACGTCTTCCGCGGGATGCCCACCATCCTCGTGATCGCGCTGCTCGTCTTCGGCGTCCCCGCGCTCGAGTTCGAGGGCGTCCCGATCGACCCGCTCTTCTGGGGCATCGTCGCGATCGTGCTCGTCTACAGCGCGTACGTCGCCGAGGTCTACCGCGCCGGGATCGAGTCCGTGCACCCGAGCCAGGACGCGGCCGCGCGCTCGCTCGGGCTCTCCCGGCTCGGCTCGCTCCGCCACGTCGTCGTCCCGCAGGCCGTCCGCCGCGTGGTGCCGCCGCTGCTGAACGACTTCATCGGCCTGCAGAAGGACACCGCCCTGCTCGGCGTCGGCGGCGCGGTCGAGGCGTTCCGACAGGCCCAGATCGACCAGGCGGCCGCGTACAACATGACGCCGTTCGTCGCGCTCGCGCTCGTCTTCATCGCGATCACGATCCCGCTGACGCGCTTCACGGACTGGCTCGTCGCGCGCGAGCGGGGTCGCCGGCAGGCGACGGGGCTGCTGTGAGCGCGATCAGGCTCGAGGGCGTGTCGAAGCGCTTCGGCGAGCTCGAGGTGCTGCGCGAGATCGACCTGGAGGTCGGCGAGCACGAGGTCGTCTGCCTGATCGGCGCGTCCGGCTCGGGCAAGTCGACGCTCCTGCGCTGCGTCAACCTGCTCGAGGAGGTCGACGCCGGCCGCGTGTACCTGCGCGGCCAGGAGATCACCGCTCCCGGCGTCGACCGCGACGCGGTCCGCCGGCGGATCGGGATCGTCTTCCAGTCCTTCAACCTCTTCCCGCACATGACCGTGCTACGCAACGTGACGCTGGGGCCGACGAGGGTGCTCGGCATACCGCGCGCCCGGGCGGAGGAGGAGGCGCGCGCCCTGCTCGAGCGGTTCGGGCTGGCAGACAAGGCGACGCAGTACCCGGAGCGCCTGTCGGGCGGCCAGCAGCAGCGCGTCGCGATCGTGCGCGCCGTCGCGATGCGGCCCGAGGCGCTGCTGCTGGACGAGGTGACGAGCGCGCTCGATCCCGAGCTCGTCGGCGAGATCCTCGACGTCATCCGCGAGCTCGCGGCCGGCGGGATGACGATGCTGATCGCGACCCACGAGATGGGCTTCGCGCGGGAGATCGCGAGCCGCGTGTGCTTCCTGCACGAGGGCGCGATCCTCGAGCAGGGCCCGCCGGCGGCGATCTTCGGCGCGCCGCGCGAGGAGCGGACGCAGCAGTTCCTCCAGCGGATCGTCAGCTCCGGCCGACTCTGAGCACGAGGGGCGGACCCCCGCCCCGCGGACCAGAGAACGCCGGGCGGCCGGCCGTCCTGGCCGGCCGCCCGGCGCGGTTGCAGGCGGGGCGGTTGGTGCGAGCCGCGGCCCGGCCAGCGGCCGGCGCGGCGGGGGCGGGAGCGATCGGCGGCTCCCTGGCGGGACGCTAGGCCGAGAAGGCGTCCCGATTGATCGAGCGCTCCCAGTCGATCACCTGCTCCTCGTACGTCGTCCGGTCGCGGAGCGAGCGGGCGACGCGGCGGGCGGCCTCGGCGACGAGGCGGACCGGCGCGGGAGCGGGGCGGTTCGTGGCGGGTGCGGGGCTCATGGCGTTCTCTCCTGAAGGCGATACGAAACGTTCTGTCTCGTATTCTAGACGATACGTACCGTCTCGTTCCATCCCCGATTCGGGGATCCCTCCTGCGCCGAACGCGGATCGCGCCCCCGGCCGGGGCTCGCGCGTCCGGCCGTCGGCGCGCCGGGCTCGGCACCGGGAACGGAGGCGTGGCCGCGGGCCGTCCCGCCGCCACCCCGCTGCCGCCCGGGCGACGTGGCGGCGCTCAGCGCCGGCTGCGGGGAGCCTCGCGGAGGCGCTGGGGCCGATCGCGCTCGACGAGGCGCTGCCAGTCGACGACGTCCTCGTCGAGGCCGACGGCGCGGCGGGCGACGCGGACGACGCGCTCGAGACGCGGATGCTGGTGCTGCTGCTGGAGCTGGGCGAGGGGGCTCATGGCGACCTTTCGGGCAATCGAGACGAAACGTTCTGTCTCGACAGTAGACGAAACGTACCGTCTCGTCAAGCCCTCTTCTACACTGCACCCGATGACCCCGTCCGACGCGGACACCCCGACCGACCCCGAGACCGCCGAGCCGGCGCCGCGGCGCGCGCCCGACGCCGACCGTCGCAGCGACCGCGCGCGCCGCGCCGTGCTCGAGGCGGCGTGGGAGCTGCTCGACGAGCGCGGCTACCGGGCGCTCACGGTCGAGGGCCTCGCCACGCGTGCGGGCGTCGGCAAGGCGACGATCTACCGCTGGTGGCCGAACAAGGCCGCCGTCGTCCTCGACGCGCTGCTCGAGCGCGCGGCGCCCGAGCTGATCTACCCGGACACCGGGACGGTGCGCGGCGATCTCGTCGCACGGCTCGAGCGGCTGCGGATCGACCTGGGTGAGACGCGAGTGGGGCGGACGATGGCGGGGCTGATCGCGGAGAGCCAGCACGACCCGGACGTCGCCGAGGCGTTCCGCGAGCGCTGGCTGGCGCCGCGCCGCGAGGTCGCCAAGGAGGTGCTCGAGCGCGCGGTCGCGCGCGGCGAGCTGCAGCCCGACATCGACGAGAACCTCCTGCTCGACGCGCTCTTCGGCCCGGTCTACTACCGCCTGCTGGCGGGCCACCAGCCACTCGACGAGACCTTCGTCCGCGGCCTCGTCGACGCCGTCTGCGCCGGCTTCGCCCCCGCGCGACCGGACGCTCGCTCCTAGACGGTCAGCCCGGCGCGCCTGCCCTCGGCGATCGCCTGGAGCGCGGTCCGCGGCGCGACGCAGTCGCCGGCGGCCACGAGCGGGAGGTCGGGCGCCGCGGCGGCGAGGGCGGCGGCGAGGCCGTCGCGCGCCGCCCGCCGGCCGGCGACGACGACGGTGTCGACGCCGACGTAGGGCTCCTCCGGCCCGCCCGCCACCGGCTGCACGACCACCGTCGAGCCGTCGAGCCGCACGACCCGCCGCTGCGGCAGCACGCGCACGCGCAGCTCCGCGAGCCGTGCGAGCTGGGGCCCGAGGTTCATCGCGGGGAGGTCTGCGGCGGTGCTCGCGAGGCGCGTCACGAGGCGCACGTCGCGGCCGCGGCGCGCGAGGTGCTCGGCCACGCCGCAGCCCCGGTAGTGGCCGTCCTCGTCGACGAGCACCACCGTGCCGCCGACACGGCCCGGCGCGGCGACCGCCTCCTCGACGGAGAGCACCCGATCCGCGGCCGCGCCCTCGACGTCCGTCGGCGCCGGCTCGGCGCCCGTCGCGAGCACGACGGCGTCCGGCGCGAGCGCGAGCACGGCGTCGGGGTCGGCCTCGACCCCGCAGCGGAGCTCGACGCCGAGCTCCGCGAGCCGCGCTAAGGCGCCAGTCGACGCAGCCCGCGAGCTCGGCCCTCCGTGGAGCGCCGCCCCGAGCCGGATCGCGCCGCCGGGCTCGGCCTCGCGCTCGGCACGACCACCTCGTGCCCGCGCAGCCGGGCCGTCAGCGCCGCCTCGAGGCCCGCCGGCCCCGCGCCGACGACGACCACGCGCCGCGGCGCGGCGCAGCCGGCGCGACCGGCTCCAGCTCCCGGCCGACGTCCGGGTTCGTGAGGCAGCGAATCGTCTTGCCGGTGTGGATCATCCCGGCGCAGCCCTGGTTGCAGCCGATGCACGGGCGGATCTCGCCGGCGCGCCCGTCGCGCGCCTTGCGCGCCCACTCCGGGTCGGCGATCGCCGCGCGGACGATCGCGACCGCGTCGCACGTGCCGTCCGCGAGCAGCGCCTCCGCCTGGTCGGGCCGGAGGATCCGCCCGACCGCGAACACGGGGACGGCCTGCCCGATCGCCTCCCGGATCCCGCGCGCCAGGTGCGTGTACGCGCCCGGCGGCGTCGTCATCTCGGGGATCATCGCCGCGTAGGCGAGCCCGGTGTAGTTGCAGTGCGAGACCGAGAGGTAGTCGGCCCCGGCCGCAACGAGCCGCGGCGCCACCGCCTGCATCTCCGGCAACCCGAGCCCGCCCTCGACGAGCTCGTCACCCGAGATCCGCACGCCCACCGCGATCCGCCCGTCGGCCGCCTCGCGACAGGCGCCGAGCAGCTCGAGCAGGAAGCGCAGGCGGTCGTCGAGCGAGCCGCCGTAGGCGTCCGTGCGCCGGTTCGTCAGCGGCGAGAGGAACTGCTGCGGCAGGTAGCCGTGCGCCGCGTGGAGCTCGATCCCGTCGAGGCCGGCGTCGGCGCAGCGGCGCGTCGCGTCGGCGAAGCAGCCGACGAGCTCGCCGATCTCGGCGACGGTCAGCTCGTGGGGCACCTCGCGCATCACCGGGCACGGGAGCGGCGACGGCGCCCACATCGGCCACTCGGTCGGCCCGCCCGAGCGCTGCCGGCCCATGTGCAGCAGCTGGCCGACCGCGAGCGCGCCGCCCTCGTGGACGGCGTCGGCCAGGCGAGCGAGCCCGGGGACGCAGCCGTCGTCGAAGACGGTGATCGAGAGCGGGCCGCCGACGGTCGTCGGGTGGACGCGCAGGCCACCGAGCACGACGACGCCCGCGCCGCCGCGGGCCTTCGCGCCGTAGTAGGCGACGTGGCCGTCCGTGACGCGGTTCGCGTCGGCCATGTTCGTCGAGTGGGCCGCGACGACGACGCGGTTGGGCGCCTCGACGGGCCCGAGGCGGAGCGGCGTGAACAGGCGCGACACGCGGCCACCCTAGCGCGCGTCGAGCCGGCGAGCGCCGGGCGCGAGGAGGTCGCACGCATCTCGACGGGCGTTCTCGGGCGCGCGCCCGACCGCGCACGACGCCGTCGCAGGGGGCGGCCGCGTGACGGCCTGCTCCACGGTCGCCGTGCCGACGCAGGCCGGCGCGATCCCCGCCCCGCTCCGGCCCGAGCGGGGCGCGCCAAGGGCCTCGCGTTCCTCCTCGCCGCCCTCGGCGCGCTCCTCGACTCCGCCGCGCGGGTCGAGCGCGTCTCCGGGCAACCGGCGGGGCGCCCGTGGGCGCGCGCGCCAGGCTCGCGCCATGACGAGCCTGCGCGAGTCCCCTCGCCTTCCAGGCGCTCGAGCGCCACGCCGAGACGATCCGCCCGCCACCTGCGTGAGCTCTTCGCCGACGACCCCGGCCGGGGCGAGCGGCTGACCGCCGAGGGCGCCGGGCTCTTCCCTCGACTACTCGAAGCACCGCGTCACCGACGAGACGCTGAAGCCGCGCTGCTCGCGGCGCTCGCCGCCGAGCGCGGCCTCGGGGGCCGCGTCGAGGCGATGTTCACCGGCGAGCGGATCAACGAGACCGAGGGGCGCCTTGTCCTGCACACGTGGCGCTGCGGCTGCCCCGCTCTCGCGCTCGCTCGTCGTCGACGGCCGCGACGTCGTGAGGGACGTCCACGACGTGCTCGACCGATGGCCGCCTTCGCCGAGCAGGGTGCGCTCGGCGCCTGGCTCGGCCACACGGGGGCGGCCGATCCGCGCCGTCGTGAACATCGGCATCGGCGGCTCCGACCCGGCCCCGTGATGGCCTATCGCGCGCTGCGCCACTACGCCCGGCGCGACCTGGTGTTCCGCTTCGTCTCGAACGCCGACGAGCTCGACTTTGCAGAGGTGACATCACCTTCGCAACCTCGGAGGAGACGCTGTTCGCCGACCCGTCGAAGACCTTTCACGACGTAGACGATGACGAAACCGTACGAATCCGGCGTGCGCCCTGGCGCCGACCGGCTCAGCGACGAGACGCGATCAGCAAGCCACTTCGGCCGCCAGCGGTCTCCGACGAACGCGTGGCAGGACCGCGCCTTTCGACATCACGCCAGACTATGTTCGGGCTTCGGGGACTGGGTCGGCGGGCGCTACTCGATGGACTCGGCGATCGGCCTCTCGACGATGCTCGCGATCGGGCCCGACCGCTTCGCCGAGCTGCTCGCCGGCTTCCACGCGATGGACGAGCACTACCGCGCCGACCCGGCCGCCAGCCTGCCGGGACTGATGGGCCTGCTCGCCGTCTGGTACGCCGACCTCTTCGGCGCGCAGACGATCGCCGTGCTGCCGTACGACCAGTACCTGGAGCGGTTCCCCGCCTACCTCCAGCAGCTGACGATGGAGTCGAACGGCAAGAGCGTGACGCTCACGGGCGAGCGCGTCGACTACCCGACCGGCCCCGTCTACTGGGGCGAGCCCGGCACGAACGGCCAGCACAGCTTCTACCAGCTGATCCACCAGGGGACGCACCTGATCCCGTGCGACTTCGTGGCGTTCGCCCGCAGCCTCAACCCGCTGCCGCCGCACCACGACCTGCTGCTCGCGAACGTGCTCGCGCAGGCCGAGGCGCTCGCCTTCGGCAAGACGGCCGACGAGGTGCGCGCCGAGGGAACGGCGGAGGCGCTCGTCCCGCACCGGGTCTTCGAGGGGAACCGGCCGTCCTCGGTGCTCCTGGCCGAGGCGCTGACGCCGTTCGCGCTCGGCTCGCTGGTCGCCCTCTACGAGCACAGCGTCTTCACGCAGGGCGCGATCTGGGGGATCAACCCGTTCGACCAGTGGGGCGTCGAGCTCGGCAAGGCGCTCGCGCAGCGGATCGTCCCCGAGCTGACCGCAGTGGAGGAGCCCGCGCTCGGGCACGACTCCTCGACGAACGCGCTGATCAGGCGCTACCGCCGCCTGCGCGCCGGCTGAGCCGCGGCCGCACGCGGGACCACAGCACGCCGAGCACGACGATCCGCACGGTCAGCTCGACCGCGCCAACGGCCGCGAGCAGCGCGCCGATCACGAAGGGCGCCAGGAACAGCCCGAGCGCGTCCCAGAACGTCTCGTCCGCCGGATGGGCGTTTGCGGCGTAGTCGAACGTGACGTAGGCGAGGAGCCCGGCGAGCCCCAGCCCGAGCGCGGGCCAGGAGCCGAGCAGGGCGAGCAGCCCGAGCACGAGCGACGGCAGCGCGAACCAGAGCACCTCGCCGACGTTCGCGGCCTCGCCCGGCGCAGCGCTGCCGCGACCGACGAGCCCTGCGACCACGACCGCCGTCACGAGGATGACCGCCAGGGCCGACCGCAGGACCGGACGATCACCGCCGAGCAGCCGTGACACCGGCTGCTCGCTCGGCCCCGGCGCGTCCAAGCCGTGTCCGTCGGCCAGCGCGAGCGCCTGCCCCCTCGACAGCCCGCGCGCCTCGGCCGCCGGCCGTCGAACCAGGCCGCGAGCGAGCGGTCCTCGACCCACGCGCCCGTCGCGAGATCGAGCCGTTCGTGCCATGTCCGCCGGCGCGTCCCGACCTCGCGCGCGAGCAGCTCCGTCCCGTCCGGCTGACGGATCGCGAGGTACGTCCCGCCCTCCGGGCCGGTCGCCATCGCCCGCAACGTGCCAGACGACGCGCGCCACCGCCAGGGCGGCCGACGGTTCCGGGCCACGACGCGGGCGGCCACCTGCGAAGATGCGGGCGTGATCCAGATGCCCGATCAGAAGCCGCGCCGGATCCGCATGGCCCTCGTCAAGGCCGTGATGAAGATCCCCGGCGTGAGCACCATGTACATGAAGGGGCTGCTGAAGGCGCTCGACGGCTCCCCGCGCCACAAGCTGCCCCCGCACCTGCAGCAGCTGCAGCAGATGATGGCCCACGTGCCGAAGGACCAGCGCCTCGCGCTGATGAAGGCCGGCATGAAGGGCGAGCTGCCGAAGCCGGACGAGCTCAGCCGGCAGATGCGGCGCACCGCGCAGAAGCAGGTGAAGCGCCAGCCGCCGCGCAAGTCCGGCAAGTCGCAGGGCGGAAAGAAGCGCAAGTAGACGGGGGGAGAAGCTCGCGCCTCTCCCCCCGCGACCGCCCTCGTCCCGCCAGACCGCCCGCACCGGACGCTCCGGGCATCCGTCACCTCCGAGCGCCCCGCCGGAGGGCGGCGAGCCGCCCTCCCCGCGGCGCCGCTAGCGCCGCCCGGGCTGGCCGAGGACGAGGAACGCCACCGGGCCGACCGGGAAGGCCAGGACGCAGACCACGGCCCAGGCCCAGCGCGGGAGGAGCCTCGGCTCCGGGGTCCGTGCCAGGATCGACAGCGTCAGGCCGAGCAGGACGACCGCCGCCACCACGGCGAGCGCTCCGCCCCACGCCGCCCCCTCCGCTACGAGCATCCCGCGCCTCCCCGGTCGAGCCTACGGTGGCGCAGCCTACGTCCCACCGGTGGCGGAGGTGTACTGCCCGTTCGCCTGGGCGTTGACGCGCACCCACGGGAAGAGCTGCGAGAGGCACGTGCCGAGCAGGCACTGCTCCCAGCTCCCCTTCGTGTACGTCGTGTGCCCCGAGCGGGCGACGGCGCAGCACCACGTGAAGAAGCTCGACTGCGTCGTCACCTCGCCGCGGTAGAACCAGGTCGCGTCCTGCCGCACCGGATCCGCGAACGCCACGCCCGGCGTGATCGTGTTCCCCGAGGCGCACCAGTGCTTCTCCAGCCAGTGGCGGAAGAGCACGCTGCCGAGCAGCGACCGGGCCACTCGCGCCACCCGGATGCCCCAGCAGCCGTTCGTCTGCAGCGTCCGTCGGATCGGCGGCCGCAGCGCCTGCGGCACCCGCCGGGCGACGTCGCGTGCGGCCGAGATCTCGACCGTCCCGTCGGCCCGCGCCTCGCTGAGCGCGTCGACCTCGCGGGGCGTGAGGCGCACCCAGCGGCGCCTGCCGCTCGCCCGATCGACCGTCTCGATCTCGATCTCGATCCCCCAGGACGCGAACTCGCTCGCGTCCGGGATCGCGGGATCGTCCGTCGTCGGGCCGTCCGGGCGCGGCGCGCCCGAGGCGGTGCCGCTCGCGAACGCCGTCGCCGCCGCCGCGAGCACGAGGCAGCCCAGCCGGGCCTGCCAGCGTCGAACCCTCATCCTCGATCTCCCTTCTCAGCTCGTCGGTTGCGAGCCTGCGCGCAGGGCGAGGATCACCGTAGGCGGCGCGTCCGTCGTTCGCAAGATGGACAACGAGGGCGCGCCCCGGACGGGCGTGCGCTCAGCGGACGGCTCCGGGCGGAATCCGGAACGGAGCCGGCTGCGAGCCGTCGACGTCGGTGAAGCCGTACGCCCGGGCCAGCTCGCCCGCGGTGAGCGTGCGCCCCGTCCAGCGCAGCACGTCCGGGTCGTAGGCAAGCGCCCGGACCGCGCGTCCGAGGTACTCGGGAGACTCCGTCTCGGTCAGGTCGACGTCGTCGGCGGCGAGCACGCGCTCCGTCCGCATGAACCCCGGCGCGAGCGCGACCGAGGCGACGCGATGCGCGCGCAGGTCGCGCGCCATCCCGAAGGCGAGGCGCGCCGCCGCGGCCTTCACCGTGTCGTAGGGGACGCTGCCGAGGTACTCGTCGAACGCCCACGCGATCGTCTCGACGACGAGGCCCGGCCTGCCGTCCCGCCGCGCGATCAGCAGCGGCGCGGCGAGGCTTGCCAGGACGTAGCGGGCGCGCACGCCGGTCGCGAGCATCCGGTCGACGCGCTCGAGCGGCTGCTCCCAGAACGGCGCGACGAAGTCCGCGCCGTGGCCCTCGTAGCCACCCCAGGCGTTGTCGACGAGCACGTCGAGCCGACCGTGGTCGCGCGCCAGCCGCTCGACGAGCGCGGCGACCTCCCCGTCGTCCGTCTGGTCGCAGCGGACGGGGATGCCGACCCCGCCGCGGCGCTCGACCTCCGCGGCGGTCTCCTCGACCGTCCCGGGCAGGCCCTCCGTCGTCGCGCCGCCGCCGCTGCGGCCCGTGACGATCACCGTGGCGCCCGCCTCGCCGAGGACCGCGGCGATCGCGCGGCCGGCCCCGCGCGAGGCGCCCGTGACGAGGCAGACGACGTCCGTGAGCCCGGCGGGCATGCCGCAGTCATACCGACTGCCAGGCACGGCGGGGCTACCCTGGCCGCGTGCCCGCCGAGCCGCCGCCGACGCGCTGGTCGTTCCCGCCGGCGGACGCCGCGGACGAGTGGGGCGTCGTCGGCGTCGGCGCGGACCTCGAGCCCGGGACGATCCTCGCCGCCTACCGGCAGGCGCTCTTCCCGATGCCGATCGACCGCGGCGGCCCGATCGCGTGGTGGTCGCCCGACCCGCGCGGCATCCTCGTCCCGGGCGAGCTGCACGTCAGCCGCTCGCTGCGCCGCTCGCTTGCGCGCTTCGAGCTACGGGTCGACACCGCCTTCCTCGACGTCGTCACGGGCTGCGCCGACCCGCGCCGCCCGCACGGCTGGATCGACGCGCGGATCGCGCGCGCCTACGAGCGGCTGCACCGGCTCGGCTTCGCGCACTCGATCGAGGCGTGGACGCCCGACGGCGGCCTCGCGGGCGGGCTGTACGGCGTCGCCCTCGGCGGGCTCTTCGCGGCCGAGTCGAAGTTCCACCGGGAGCGCGACGCGTCGAAGGTCGCGCTGGCCGGCCTCTGCTCGCTGCTCGCGGACGTCCCGGGCTCGCTCGTCGACGTCCAGTGGCTGACGCCGCACCTCGCCTCGCTCGGCGCGCGCGAGGTGCCGCGGGCCCGCTACCTGGAGCTGCTCGACGCCGCGCTGGCGGCGCCGCTCCCCCGGGCGCTCGCGCACCGGCGGAGGCGCGGGGTATCGTCCCGGGCCTGACGACGGCGAGCGGATCGGAGGCTGCGGGATGAGGCGCTTGCGGAGGGCATCGAAGCGGGCCGGGCTGCCGGCGGCGATCGCGGGCGCGGCCGGCATCGCGGGCGTGCTCGCGCCGGTCGGCGCCGCGACCGTGGGCTCCTCGGTGACCGCGGGCCAGCTCTCGGTCACGAGCGACGGCGCCGACGCGATCGCCGTCGCCTGCCTCGGCGGCGTCACGCAGGTGAACGGGGTGAACGTCGGCGGCGACCCCGCGTGCGCGACGATCACCTCGATCGTCGTCTCGGGCGGCCCCGGGGCGAACCTCGTCTCGCTCGTCGGCGCGAACGCGACCGACTTCCCTGCGCTGACCGGCACGACCGTCGGCGGCGGCGGCGGCCGGGACACCGTGCTCGGGAGCGACCGGCCGGACGTCGTCGACCTCGGGGGCGACACGCCGAACGTCGCCGACGGCGGCCCTGGCAACGACTCGATCACGGGCGGCTCGTTCGCGGACACGCTCACCGGTGGCGCCGGCGACGACGTGCTCGCCGGCGGCGGCGAAGGACGACCACTACGTCTTCGCCACCGCGGTGGCGCCCGAGAGGACGTCGTCGTCGAGGCGGCGGGCAGCGGCGCCCACGACGTGCTCGACCTCTCCGCGCTCGGCGCGGGCGACCCGGCGCTCGTCAACCTCGCGAGCACGGACGCCGGCCTCGCCACGCACGCGGGCCGGACGATCCGCACGGCTGGCCCGGGGCAGGCCGCGAACGTCGAGGACGTGCTCGGCGGCCAGGGCACGGACGGCATCACCGGGAGCGCCCAGGCGAACCAGCTCGACGGCGGCGAGGGCGCCGACACGCTCACCGGCGGCGGCGGCGACGACACCCTGACCGGGGGCGCCGGCCCGGACGCGCTGGCCGGCGGGGCGGGCGACGACGAGTACGTCTTCGGCCCGACGCCGGCAGCCGAGACGGACACGGTCACGGAGCTCGCGGCCGAGGGCGACGGCGACCGGCTCGCGTTCGTCGGGCCCGAGGCGGCGAACGTCGACCTCGCCGCCGGCGGGACGACCGTCGCGACCACCGCCTCCCGTGCGGTGCGCGTCGGCGCGGCCGGTCAGGCCGCGAACCTCGAGCACGCGCGGGGCGGCGACGGCAACGACACGCTCACGGGAAACGACGGGGCGAACGAGCTGACGGGCGGCCGCGGCGACGACCAGCTCCGCGGTGGCGCCGGCCCGGACGTCCTGCGCGGCGGCGCTGGCTCCGACGCGCTCGAGGGCGGCACGGGCGACGACGCCTACGCCTTCTCCGCGCCCGATCAGGGCGCCGAGACCGATGTCGTCACGGAGGCCCCGGGCGGCGGTCGGGACGTGCTCGACCTGTCGGCGACCGGCGCGGCCACCGTGAATCTCGGCTCGACCGACGCGACGCTCGCGACCCAGGCGTCGCGGACGATCCGCGTCGGCTCGGCGGGCCAGGCGGCGAACCTCGAGGACGTCGTCACGGGGGCGGGCAACGACTCGATCACCGGGAACGCGTCCGACAACGTCCTCACGCCCGGCGCCGGCAGCGACACGGTCGCCGGCGGGGCGGGCGACGACACGTACGCGATCGCCCCGGGCGCGGTCGCCGAGACGGAGACGCTGGTCGAGACGGCGACCGGCGGCACCGACACGATCGCGCTGCTCGGCTCGGTCGGCGGACAGATCGACCTCGGCTCGGCGACGACGGCGCTCGGCTCGCTCGGCCGCACGACGCTCGTCGTCCCGGGCGCCCGCCAGGCGGCGTTCCTCGAGGACGTGCTCGGCTCGGCCGGGGACGACACGATCACCGGCAGCGCCGCGTCGAACCGCCTCTCCGGCCTCGCCGGCGCGGACCGGCTCGCGGGCGGCGACGGCGACGACGTCCTCGACGGCGGCGCCGGCGGCGACGCGCTCGCCGGCGGCCGCGGCGACGACCGCTACCTGTTCGGCCGCGACGTCCCGTTCGCGGAGACGGACACGATCTCCGAGAGGCCGGGCGAGGGCACGGACGCGCTCGACTTCTCGCGGCTGCCCGCGACCGACCCGCTGACCGTGTCGCTGCCGGGCCGCGGCGCGCTCGCCACGCACCGCCACCGCACGGTGAACGCGGCGTCGACGCGCGAGCGGTCGCTCGAGGACGTGACGGGCGGCGCCGGCAACGACCGCATCCACGGCACCGGGGCCGTCAACCTGATCGTCGGCGGCGCCGGGCGCGACACGATCAAGGGGGAGGGCGGCGACGACGTCCTGCGCGGCGGCGGCGGGAACGACTTCGTCGCGGCCGGCGCGGGCGACGACCTCGTCGACGGCGGCGACGGCGACAACGTCGCCACCGGCGGCGCGGGCGACGACCGCATCCGCGCCGGGGCCGGCGACGACCGGCTGGACGGCGGCGCCGGGGACGACACGCTCGACGGCGGCGCGGGCGACGACCGCCTCACCGGCGGCACCGGCTTCGACCGCCACCTCGGCGGCGACGGGAACGATCGCCTGTTCGCCCGGAACCGCGACGCTGACCACGTCGACGGCGGCGCCGGCACCGACCAGGCCCGGATCGACCGCGGCCAGGATCGGGTCGTGCGCGTCGAGCGGGCGGGGTAGCCGTCGGGGTCGGGCCCGCTCCGATCGCGGCCTGCGCGCGGCCCGGCCGGCTACCCGGCCGGAACGGCGGCGGGCGGAGCGTCGTCGATGACCACGGTGGCCGGCACCCGGCTCGCCCGGCCGAGCGGGTCGAACGCCCACGCCGCCACGCACGACGAGCTGCCGTGGTACGGGTTCTGGTAGCTGAACGTCTCGTCCGCGCCGTCCGCAACCGCCCACGCGGCGTTCCGCAGGATGTAGACGCCCTCCGTCTCGATCCCCGGCAGGGCGGTCGGGCACGTCTCCCCGATGTACACCTCGAACCGGGCCGGCTGCGGCGCGTTGGCCAGGAACGGCGGGACCGACGGCGTGGCCGGACGGCGCAGGGTGACGGTGGTCGTCCACGAGACGGGGTCGTACGACACCGCCAGGGCCGGCGCCTCGACGCGCGCGACGATCGCGCACCACAGGTCCGGCCGGACGGGGCGCATCCGCCCGCCGTACAGGCGCAGCACCCGCCGCACGTCGACCGGCTCGATCACCCGGCAGCGCCAGTCGCCGAAGTGGTCGTCGATCGTGAGGCCGGGCACGCACCGTGACGGCGCGACGCCGTTGAGGAACGACGAGTTCATGAGCGCGCAGGCCCGATCGTTGTGCGGCAGCCCGAGAACGTGGCCGAGCTCGTGGGCGACGACGAGGGTCTGCCCCGGCCATGCGCACGCCTGGCCGTCCCCCGGGGAGCCGTGCAGGATGTTCACGAACCCCTGTCGCCCCGGCCCGGGATAGCCGACGGTCGCCAGACCCGAGCCGCACCCTTCCGGCACCTGCCGCGAGTCCCGGATGACGATGTCCGCGCGACGCCGGTCGGACGTCCGCACGAACCGCATCCGCATGCCCGTGCGATTCCACGCCGTGACCGCGTTCCGGACCGCCTGCGCGTCCCGCGTCGCGTCGAAGTAGGTGATCGTGCGGCCCGGCCACGGGCGGACCTCGCCCTGGGCGGCGGGCGCGACGGCCGCGGCGAGCAGCGCGACGACCACGACCAGGAGGCTGCGGAGCGCGAGCCGGCGAGTCACGCGGCGCACGCTACCCGAGGGCGCCGGGGCGGGTCGCAGCCGGAGATCGTCACCGTCGGACGTCGGGACGGCGCGGCCCACCGCGCGAGGCTGCGGCATCGCCGGCTAGCTCGCACGCCTGAGCCGGGCGCGGCGCAGCTCGTCGGCGGCCCAGACGATCGGCGGGAACGCCAGCAGGAGCAGCAGCGCCTCCCAGGGCGGCGGCGCCGTGCCGAACGCGCGCTGGAGCGGGCCCACGGTGACGAGCAGCGCGGCGAACGCGAGCTCGAAGGCGATCCCCCAGAGGACGAGGCGGTTCGAGAGCAGCCCGATCCGGCGGAGCGAGACGCGCTCCGTCCGCGCGGCGAGGACGGTGCCGACCTGGCAGGCGACGATGCCGAGGAACGTCATCGTCGTCGCCTCCAGGTACGCGCCGTGGAGCGGCGTGCCCTCGCCCGTCGCGTCGCCCGGGCGCCAGCCCGCGCGGAGCAGGACGAACAGGAACCCGCCCAGCACGAGCCCGGCCGAGATCAGGCCGAGGTAGACCCACGCGCGGACGAGCAGCTCGCGGCCGATCAGGCCCTGGTCGCGGCGGCGCGGCGGCCGCTCCATCTGGCCGGGCTCGGCGGGCTCGCGGCCGAGCGCGAGCGCCGGGAGCGTCTCCGTGCCGAGGTCGATGGCGAGGATCTGGAGCGCGGTCAGGGGCAGCGGGATCGCGCCGCCGGAGAGCGCGAAGGCGAGCAGCGGGACGACCTCGGGCGTGGCGTGGACGAAGATGTAGAAGACGAACTTCCGGATGTTCGCGTAGACGCGGCGGCCCTCCTCGACCGCCGCGACGATCGTCGAGAAGTCGTCGTCGGTGAGCACCATCGTCGCCGCCTCGCGCGCGACGTCCGTGCCCGAGCGGCCCATCGCGACGCCGATGTCGGCGCGGCGGAGCGCGGGCGCGTCGTTGACGCCGTCCCCCGTCATCGCGACGACGTGGCCCTCGGCGCGCAGCGCGTCCGCGATCCGCAGCTTCGCCTCGGGCGAGGAGCGCGAGAAGATCAGCTCACGGTCGTCCCGGAGCAGGCGGTCGAGCGCCGGCTCGTCGAGCCGGTCGAGCTCCTCCCCGGTCACGACGGTCGCCTCTCCGCGGACGATCCCGACCTGTCGCGCGACCGCCTCCGCGGTGCGCCCGTGGTCGCCGGTGACGACGACGATCCGGATGCCCGCCGCGCGGCAGCGGGCGACCGCGTCCGCGACGCCCTCGCGCGGCGGGTCGACCAGCGCGACGAGGCCGAGCAGGACGAGCTGCGCCTCGACGGCGTCGACCGGCGCGGTGAGCGCGTCCTCCTCGGGCAGCGCACGGCGCGCGACGGCGAGGACGCGCAGGCCCCGGGCGGCGCACCCCTCGACGGCCGCCTCGGCCCGCGCGCGGGCCGCGTCGTCGAGCGGCGCCGCGCGCCCGTCCGGCCCGAGCTGCGCCGCGCAGCGTGGCAGCACCGTCTCCGGCGCGCCCTTCACGTGCGCGACCGTCCCGCCCGGCCGCTCGTCGATCGTCGTCATCCGGCGGCGGACCGGGTCGAAGTGGAGGTGACGGCGGCGGCAGCGCTCCCGCCGCGCGCGGGACACGTCCGCGCCGAGCGCCCGCGCGGCCAGGAGGAGCCCGATCTCGGTCGCGTCGCCGCTCGCCCCCTCGCCCGTGTCGTCGGCCCGGTCGACGTCCGCGTTCGAGCAGGCGGCGAGCGCGTCCGCGAGCAGCGGCAGGGCCGCGTCGGCGGCGAGCCGCGAGGCCGAGGCGGCGACGTCCCCGTCGCCGCCGGCCGTCCAGATCGCGGCGGCGCGCATCCGGTTCTCGGTCAGCGTCCCGGTCTTGTCGCTGCAGATGACCGTCGTCGAGCCGAGCGTCTCCACCGCCGAGAGCCGCTTGACGAGCGCGCCGCGGCGGGCGAGCGACCCGACGCCGATCGCGAGCGCGAGCGTGATCGTCGGCAGCAGGCCCTCCGGCACGTTGCCGACCAGCAGGCCGATCGCGAACGAGACCGCGTCGCCGAGCGGCAGCCCGGCCGCGAGCGTGCCGAGCGGGAGGAACGCGAGCGCGATCGCCGACGCGATCACCGCGATCACCCACGCGACCCGGCGCACCTCCTGCTCGAGCGGGCTCTCCTCCTGACCGGTGCGCTCGGAGAGCGCGGCGATCCGCCCCAGCTCGGTGCGCATCCCGGTGGCGAGGACGAGCGCGCGCGCCTCGCCCGCCGTGCAGGCCGTGCCGCTGAAGACGAGCTGCGGCGCGTCGAGCAGCGGCCCGTGCGTCTCGGGCGCCGCGGCGGAGCGGGCGACCGGGAGGGACTCGCCGGTCAGCGCAGAGGCGTCGACCTCCACGGCGCCGTCGAGCAGCCGCGCGTCCGCCGAGATGCGATCGCCCTCGGCGAGGACGATCACGTCGCCGGGCACGAGCTCCCGCACGTCGACCTCCGTCGGCCGGCCGTCGCGCAGCGCGATAGCCCGGTCCGGGAGGTAGGAGCGCAGCGCCTCGACCGCGCGCTCGGCGTGGCGCTCCTGCGCGATCGCGAAGGCGGCGTTGAGCAGGATGACGACGAGCACCGCGCCCCCGATCTCGTGCTCGCCCTCGACGAACGCGAGCGCCGCGGCGCCGAAGAGGAGCAGCGCGAGCGGGTGGAGCAGCTGGCGGGCGAGCTCGCGCGGCCAGCGGCGGCCACCGCGTCGCTCGAGCTCGTTCGGCCCGTGGACGACGAGCCGGCGAGCCGCCTCGCGCACGCTGAGCCCGGCCGGGGTCGCGCGCAGGTCGCGCAGGAGCAGCGCGACCGGCTCGCGCGGGTCCCGCGGCGCCGGAGGGTCGCCCGGCAAAGCCGCGTCGTCGGCGCTCACCCCGTCAGCGTGCCGCGCGCCCGGGTCGGGCCGCATCCGCGCCGGCCCGGCGCGCAGGTGCGGGGTCCCACCGATGCGGGCGCCCGCCCGGCCGCGCATCGTGGGTCGGGATGCGACGCGTCGTGATCATGGGCGCCGGCGGGCGCGACTTCCACGACTTCGCGCAGCTCTACCGCGACGACCCGGGCGTCGAGGTGGTCGCGTTCACCGCCGCGCAGATCCCGGGGATCGCCGACCGCACCTACCCGGCCTCGCTCGCCGGGCCGCGCTACCCGCACGGCATCCCGATCCGACCGGAGGAGGAGCTCGCCGACCTCGTCCGCGGGCGCGCGGTCGACGAGGTGCTGCTGGCCTACTCCGACCTCGCGCACGAGGAGGTCATGCACCGCGCCTCGATCGCGCTCGCCGCGGGCGCCGACTTCCGGCTGGCCGGGCCGCGCTCGACGATGCTCGCGTCGACGCGGCCGGTGGTCGCCGTCTGCGCCGTGCGCACCGGCTGCGGCAAGAGCCCGACGAGCCGCCGCATCGGCCAGCTGCTCCGCGAGCGGGGCCGCTCCGTCGCGCTGATCCGCCACCCGATGCCCTACGGCGACCTCGAGGCGATGCGCGTGCAGCGCTTCGCGACGCTCGCCGAGCTCGACGCGGCGCGGCCGACGGTCGAGGAGCGCGAGGAGTACGAGCTGCCGCTCTCGCACGGGATCACCGTCTGGGCGGGCGTCGACTACGAGGCGATCCTCCACGCGGCCGAGGCCGAGGCGGACGTGATCCTCTGGGACGGCGGCAACAACGACCTCCCGTTCGTCCGGCCCGACCTGCTCGTCTGCGTCGTCGACCCGCTCCGGCCGGGCCACGAGCTCGCGTACCACCCCGGCGAGGCCGTGCTGCGCCTCGCCGACGCGGTGCTCGTGAACAAGGTCGACGCGGCGCCCGACGAGGCCGTGGGCCAGGTCGTCCGCAACGTGCGCACCGTCAACCCCGGCGCCGTGCTGCTTCGCGCCGCGTCGCCCGTCACGCTCGAGCCCGGCCGCTCGATCGTCGGCGCTCGCGTCCTCGTCGTCGAGGACGGCCCGACGGCGACGCACGGCGGGATGCCCTACGGCGCCGGCACGGTCGCGGCGCGCCAGGGCGGCGCGGCGGAGCTGGTCGACCCGCGCCCCTGGCTCGTCGGCTCGCTGCGCGAGACCTTCGCGCGCTACCCCTCGATCGGCGCGGCGCTGCCGGCGATGGGCTACTCGGACGCGCAGCTCGACGACCTCGCGGCGACGATCGACGCGGTCGAGTGCGACGTGGTCGTCAGCGGCACCCCGGTCGACCTCTCCCGCCTGATCCGCACCCGGCACCCGATCCGTCGCGCCGGCTACGAGCTGCAGGAGCTCGGCTCGCCGACGCTCGTCGACCTGCTCGCGCCGATCCTCGAGCGGACGGGAGGCTGATCCGCTGCGCGTGGTCGTCGCGCTCGGCGGGAACGCGCTCCTGCGCCGCGGCGAGCGGCCCGACGCGGCCGCCCGGGCGCGAGCGCTCGCGGACGCCGCGCGCGCCGTCGCGGCGGTCGCCCGCGCGCACGAGGTCGTCGTCACGCACGGGAACGGGCCGCAGGTCGGGCTGCTCGCGCTCCAGGCGGAGGCGGCGGGCCAGGCGACGCCGCTCGACGTGCTCGACGCCGAGAGCGAGGGCCTGATCGGCTACCCGCTCGAGCGCGAGCTGCGGGCGGCGCTGCCCGGGCGCGAGGTCGCCGCGCTCCTGACGCAGGTGCTCGTCGACGCCGCGGATCCCGCCTTCGCGGCGCCGACGAAGCCGATCGGCCCGCTCTACGGCGAGGCCGAGGCGCGGCGGGTCGCCGCGGCCCGCGGCTGGGCGGTCGCAGCGGACGGGCCGGGCTGGCGCCGCGTCGTCCCCTCGCCCGAGCCGCGCGCGCTCGTCGAGGCGCACGCGATCCGGCTGCTCGTCGACGCGGGCGTCCTGCTCGTCTGCGCGGGCGGCGGCGGCATCCCGGTGGTGGACCGGGACGGCGCGCTCGCGGGCGTCGAGGCCGTCGTCGACAAGGACCTCGCGGCGGAGCTGCTCGCGCGGACGGTGGACGCCGACGCGCTGCTCCTGCTCACGGACGTCGCGGCGGTCGAGCGAGACTTCGGCACGCCGGCCGCGGAGCCGATCCGCGAGGCGACCGTCGCCGGGCTGCGCGCGGCGGCGTGGGCGCCCGGGAGCATGGGCCCGAAGGTCGAGGCGGCGTGCCGCTTCGTCGAGGCGACCGGCGGGCTCGCCGCGATCGGCGCGCTCGAGGACGCCCCCGCGGTGCTCGCCGGCGAGCGCGGCACGCGGGTGCGCGCCTGATGGTCCCGCTCGCCCGCCGGAACCTGCTCGCCGAGCGCGGCCGCCTGCTGATGTCGATCGGCGGCGTCGCCTTCTCCGTGCTGCTCGTGCTGATCGTCCTCTCGCTCTACCGCGGGTGGAAGGGCGCGGCGGGCGTCTTCCGCGAGGTGCCCGGCGACCTCTGGGTCGGCCAGGTGGGCACGCGCGACCCGTTCCGCTCCGCGTCCGAGCTGCCCGAGGCCGTGGTCGAGCAGGTCGCCGCCGTGCCGGGCGTGCAGGTCGCGATCCCCGTCCACACGCGCCGGATCGGCTTCACGGACGCCGGCGAGGAGTACGACGTCTTCTTCCTCGCGTTCGACCCGCCCGCCGGGCTGCCGCTGCCCTCCGAGACGCGCGAGCGCTTCTTCCCCGTCGAGGGGACGACGACGGTCGACCGCGTCCTCGCACGGGAGCACGGGCTGGGGGTCGGCGACGCGCTCACCGTGCTCGGCCGCCGGCTCGAGATCGCGGGCGTCCGCGACGGCGGCAACCCGCTCTTCGCCGTCGCGTTCCTCGCCGGCGACGACGGCAGGGCGCTGATCGCGCTCGACGGCTACGTCGCCTTCGTCGTCGTCTCGGCCGCGCCGGGCACGGACGCGGACGCGCTCGCCGCGCGGATCGACGCGGCCGTGCCGGGCGTCGAGGCGCGGACGAGCCAGGAGCTGGCCGACTCGACCTCCGAGCTGGTCAGCCGGGGCTTCCTGCCGGTGCTCGTCGTGCTCGTCGTGATCGGGCTCGTCGTCGGCGGCGCCGTGATCGCGCTGACGACCTACACCGCGACGATCGAGAAGGCGCGCGACTACGGCGTGCTGAAGGCCGTCGGCGCGTCCGGCGGGTTCCTCTACCGCGTCGTCGTGCAGCAGAGCCTGATCGTGGGCGCGCTCGGCGGCGGGCTCGGCGTCGGCGCCGCCGCGCTCGCCGCGCCGCTGCTCGAGCGCAGCGTGCCGGAGTTCGTCACGGCGCTCGGCTGGGTCGACGCGCTCTGGGTGCTCGGGGCGGCGCTCGGCGTCTCCGTCGTGGCGGCCGCCGTCCCGGCCCGCCGGATCGACCGGATCGACCCCGCGATGGTCTTCCGCGCATGAGCGGGGGGCCGCTGCTCGCCGTCCACGGCCTCGTCAAGGTGTTCGGCGCCGGGCGCACCGAGGTCAGGGCGGTCGACGGCGTCGACCTGACGACGGAGCCCGGCGAGATCGCGCTCGTCATGGGGCCGTCCGGGTCGGGGAAGACGACGCTCCTGACGATGCTCGGCGGCCTGCTCCGACCGACCGCCGGGAGCATCCTCGTCGACGGCGTGGACCTCGCCGCGCTCGACCGCAGGCGGCTCGCGGACGTCCGCCGCCACACCGTCGGCTTCGTCTTCCAGACGTTCAACCTCCTCGACGCGCTGACCGCGCGCGAGAACGTCGAGATCGCCCTGAACGTCGCCGGCGTGCGCGGGGCGGCCGCGCACGACCGGGCACGCGAGCTGCTGGTCGAGGCCGGGCTCGCCGAGCGGCTCGAGTTCCGGGCGCGCGACCTCTCCGGCGGCGAGAAGCAGCGCGTCTCGATCGCGCGGGCGCTCGCCAACCGGCCCCGGCTCCTGCTCGCGGACGAGCCGACGGCGAACCTCGACTCGCGCCACGGCGGCGACGTGATGGCGCTCCTGCGCGAGCTGGCGACGCGCGAGCAGGTCGGCGTGGTCGTCGTCTCGCACGACGCGCGGCTGCGCTCGGTCGCCGACCGCGTCCTCTGGATGGAGGACGGCCGGCTGCGCTCGCTCCCGGCCGCCGAGGACGCCCCGGATGCGCCATCGGGGGAACCGCTGGCGCGCTGACGGGCATCCCCGGATGCGCGCCGATGCCGCGATCGGTCATCCTCGTCGCATGGCCCGTCTCGCGCTCGTCCTCGTCCTCGGCGCGCTCCTCGTCGCGCCCACCGCGCGCGCCGCCCCGGCCGCGACGCGCACCGACGGCGTCTACCTCGTCCGCGGCGAGAAGGTCGGCGTCGCGCACAGGACCGTTCCCGCGACCACCGGCGTCGCCCGCGCGGCGATGCTCCAGCTGCTGAGGGGCCCGACCGCCGCCGAGCGCGCGGCCGGCCTCCTGACGACGATCCCGTCCGGGACGAAGCTGCTCGGCGTCTCCGTCAGCGGCGGCGTCGCGAGCGTGAACCTCTCGCGCCGCTTCGAGTCGGGCGGCGGCAGCCTCTCGATGATGCTGCGGATCGGCCAGGTCGTGCACACGCTGACCCAGTTCCCGACCGTGAAGCAGGTGAAGTTCCTCCTGGACGGCGTCGCCGTCGAGGCGATCGGCGGCGAGGGGATCATCGTCTCGCCCCCGATCGACCGCACGGACGTCGAGGGCGTCGCCCCGGCGATCCTCGTCGAGTCGCCCGCGGTCGGCGACACCGTCTCGAGCCCGCTGCGCGTGCGCGGCACGGCGAACACGTTCGAGGCGTCGCTGACGCTCCGCGTAAAGAACGAGTCGGGCGGCTTCCTCGTCACGCGCGACATCCAGGCGACCTCGGGCACCGGGACGCGCGGGACGTTCTCGACGACGCTCCGGTTCACGCCGCCCGCCGGCTCGACCCGGGTGCAGCTCGTCGCGTTCGAGCGCTCCGCGCGCGACGGGCGCCCGATCCACCGCGTCCGGATCTGGCTGCCGCTCACGAGCCCGTCGTAGCTACTCGGCCGGGCCCGGGTACGGCTCGAGCCGCTCGACCGCCGCAAGGAGCGCCTCGCGGGTGTCGTACGGCTCGGGCCGCGTCCCGAGGCACGAGAGGCAGAGCGGGACGTCCAGGGTCACGACCACGCCGTCGAGCTCGACGGCCGCCCAGAACACGTCGGGCTCCCCGGACGGGCAGGTGGGCGCAGGGCCGCGAGCGGCGATGTCCGGCCACGCGGGCCCGACCGCCTCGGGCGCCGCGTACAGCGTCACCGCGCGCCCGCCGACGTCCACCTGCCCGACCGACCCGCACGGCGGCGAGACGACGAGCCGCCCGAGCGGCGTCTCCTGGAAGGCGCCCCATGCCTCCGGCTGCCACAGCTGGAGCACGAGCGCGGGCGCCCCGGAGGACGCCCCGTAGTCGAGCTGGGCCCGGTTCCCCGGCCCGTTCCCGGGGCCGAGCGGCGCGTTCACCTGGACGAGCCGCAGCTCCGGGGCGCCCGTGCCGAGGTCGACGGCCCGGCCGAGCCACCAGACGTCGACCCCGAGCGCGGGATCGCCGAGCGGGACCTCGAGGTCGTCCGTGACGGTCGGCCCGGGCTCGGGCACGGCCAGGCGCGTGCGCTGCGCGAGCGCGAGCGCGATCGCGGCCGTCTCGTCGTCCTCGGGGGAGAGCCCCGCGGCGACGACGGCGCCGACGACCTCCTCGTCCCGCCAGACGATCGCCCGGCCGTCGTGGCCCCCGGTGCCCGCGACGAGGACGTCGTCGCCGGCGAGCACGACCGACGCGTCGCCGACGCGCACGGTGTCCTCGACCGGCGCGAGCGCGAGGCCGGTGAGCTGCGCGACGAGGTCCGGCGCGAGCGCGAGCGCCCGCTCGGCCTCGTCCGCGCCCGGCAGGACGAGCGACACGCTCCAGACGAGCGGCGGCGCGTCCTCCTGGGCCTCGGTCGCCGTCTCGCCCTCCTCGGGCGCGACGTAGCGCTGCTCGAAGACGCGCGCGCAGGCCGGGGGAGGAGCCGGCAGCGAGCGCACGAGGCCGACGAGCGCGTCGGAGGCGCCCTCGAGCCCGAGCGGGCCGCACGCCGAGTCGTCGCCGACGACGTAGCCGGGACCGACGTCGTCGAGGGCGAGCAGCGCCTGCTCGGGCTCGACGGGCGCGACCGCCGGCTCCTCCTCGCCGGAGCCGCCGCAGCCGGCCGCCAGGGCGACGAGCGCGACGAGCGCGAGGCCGAGGGCGGACCTCATCCCTTGACGACCCCGAGCGGGACGAGCCGGGCGACCCGCCGTGCCAGGCCGGCGCGCTCGACGACGCTCACGACCGCATCGACGTCCTTGTACGCGAACGGCGCCTCCTCGGCAAGGCCGCGGTCGCTCGCGCCGCAGACGACGATCCCGCGCGCCTCGAGCTCCGCCTTCAGGGCCTTCCCGGTGATCCGGCGCGCCGCCGCCGTCCGGCTGAGCTGGCGCCCCGCCCCGTGGCAGACCGAGCCGAACGAGCGCTCGAGCGAGCCGGGCTGCCCGACGAGGACGACGCTCGCGGTTCCCATGCTGCCGGGGACGAACACGGGCTGGCCCACCGCCGCGTAGACCGGCGGCACGTCCGGCGCGCCGGCGGGGAAGGCGCGCGTCGCGCCCTTGCGGTGGACGCAGACCTCCCGGCCGTGGTGGCGCTCGAGCTTCGCAACGTTGTGCGCGACGTCGTACACCTGGCGCGTATCCTCCCCGACGCGGGCGCCCAGGACGCGGCCGATCGCGGTGCGGACGGCGTGCGCGAGCGCCTGCCGGTTCGCCCACGCGTAGTTCGCGGCCGCCGCCATCGCGGCGAGGTACGCGCGCCCCTCGGGCGAGGCGAGCGGCGCGCACGCGAGCTGGCGGTCGGGCAGGACGATCGCGTGGCGCGCGAGCGCCGCGTCCATCGCGGCGACGTGGTCGGTGCAGACCTGGTGGCCGAGGCCGCGCGAGCCCGAGTGGATCAGCACGGTCAGCTGCCCCCGCGCGAGCCCGAAGGCCGCCGCGACGGCCGCGTCGAGCACCGCGTCGACGCGCTGCAGCTCGACGAAGTGGTTCCCCGAGCCGACGGTCCCGAGCTGGCCGCGCCCGCGCGCGCGCGCCCGCTCGGAGACGGCCCGCGGGTCGGCACCGGGCAGGCGGCCCTCGGACTCCGTGTGGACGACGTCGTCCTCCGTCCCGATCCCCCGCTCGCGGACGAGCGCGCGCGGCCCCTCGGCGAGGACGCGGTCGAGCGACGCCTCGTCGAGCTCGATCGGCCCGTCGCGGCCGGCCCCGGCGGGCACGCCGCGCGCGATCTGGCGCATCAGCTCCGCGCGCCGCGCGCCGAGCTCCGCCTCGGTCACCGGCAGGGCCAGCAGGCGGACGCCGCAGTTGATGTCGTAGCCGACGCCGCCCGGCGAGACGACGCCCTCGGCGGCGTCGGTCGCGGCGACGCCGCCGACCGGGAAGCCGTAGCCCTCGTGGACGTCGGGCATCGCGAGCGCGGCCTCGACGACCCCGGGCAGCGTGGCGACGTTCTGCAGCTGCTCGAGCGAGCGGTCGCCCGCGATCCGGTCGAGCAGCGCCTGGTCGGCGAACACCCGCGCCGGGACGCGCATGTCGGCGCGCGCCGAGGCCGGGAGCTCCCAGAGCGTGTCGTCGATGCGGACGAGCCCTCGCACGAGTCCTCACACGTCGAGGACGACGCGCGCGTGCCAGCCCGCGTCGTCCTGCGCGACCTCGAGACGATGGTAGGTGACGGCCTTCACCAGCGGGCGCGCGTCGGCGAGCCGGCCGCGGACGACGCCCGCGAGCGAGCCCGGCGCGAGCCGAAGCCGGGCGGCCTCGGGGACGAGGCCCTCGGTCTCGGCGAGGAAGAGCAGCTCCTCGAGCCAGGCGACGAGGAGCGCGCCGCGGTCGTTCGCCGCGACGCGCACCTCGCGCTCGGCGGGCTCGCCGGCCCGCCGTCGAGCAGCTCGCCGAGCGCGGCCGCGGCCTCCTCGAAGACCGCGGCCTCCGCGCCGGCGACGACCTCCAGCTCGACCTCGCTCGTGTGGTCGAGCCAGCGCCACGTCACGGGCGCATCATCACCGCTCGAGCCTGAACGGCGGGTACTCGTCCCGCATCAGCCCCGCGTACGCGATCACCCGGTACGTCCAGCGGTTGAAGCCCGTCAGGACGTCCCAGAGCGGGCGCGGGTAGCGGCCCGTGACGAGCAGGACGATGCCCGCGATCACCGCGATCAGGCCGACGAGGCCGCCGCCGAACCACGTGCGGCCGATCCCCCAGCCCCCGACGAAGATGCCGACGACGATCGCGTGCGGGATCACCAGCAGCCACTTCACGAGCACGAGGCCGCGGTGGAGCCGCTCGGGGTACTCGACGTCGAGCGTCGCCGGGTAGTCGGGCTCCGGGCCGAGGCTGAACGGCGGGTAGCGGTCGGTCGCGAGCTGCCCGTAGGAGTAGTAGGAGACGCGCCACGTCCAGCGCATGACGCCGACGTTGAAGTCGAACAGCCCGCGCGGGTAGCGCCCCGTGATCAGGATCGCGAAGAACGCGATCACGGTGACGACGGCGAAGCCGACCCAGAGCAGCGCGAGGATCAGCCAGTGCGGGATCGCGAGCAGCCACTTGACGAGCCAGAGCCAGCGCGACAGCGGCTCGTCGAGGGCCGCCTCGACGTTGACCGGGTAGGTCGCGGGCGGCAGCCCGCCCGGCGCCGACGCGGCCGCGGGCCCGCCGGGCGCGGCTCCGGCGCCCGGCGCGATCGTCGTCCCCTCCGCGAGCGCGGCCTCCGTCCCCGCCACGGGGACGTACGCGGGCGGCTGCCCGGCCGCCGGCGAGGCGGTCGCCGTCCCGGCGCCGCCACGGGCGCCGAGGACGATCAGCACCGACCCGAGCACGAGCAGGACGCCGCCGCCGACGAGCAGGCCGATCGCGAGCGGCAGGACGACTGGGACGCGCGCGCCGAGCGCGACCGAGGCGCCGACCGCGGCCGAGCCGTCCGCGTTCATCAGCACGGCGACCCAGTCGCCGCCGTCGATCGTCCAGCGCAGGTCGGCGCTCGCCCCCTCCGCCCGGGCCACCCAGAACTCCTGCTGCCCGGGCGCGCTCCCGGGCGCCCCGCCCTCGAAGCGCTCGTAGCTGACCCGGAACGGGTCGACGTCGACGTCGCGGATGCGATCGCGGGCGACGCCGTCGAGGTAGGCGAGCACGTCGCGCTCGGGCCCGATGCCGACGAAGACGGGGCGATCGCTCGAGTCGACCCGCAGCCGGACCGTGCCGATCCGGTCCTCCCCGAACGCCCACTCGGCGCCGTCGCCCTCGAGGTCGACTCCCTCGGAGAGCACCGCGTAGCCCGTCGACTCGAACCGGTGCGGCACGGTCGAGTAGTAGCCCTCGGCGTCCCGCTGGGTCTCGTGCGCCCAGAGGAGGAAGCCGCCGCCGGCCAGCAGGCCCAGCGACACGAGCACCGCCAGCGCCCCCAGCACCACCAGCACGATCCGCCCTGCGCGCACTGCGCACCTCCCTCGTGGTTCGTCCTCCCGAGTGTCGCGCGGTCCGGGCCCGAAGGGAATCCGGGACGCACCCGAGCGTGGCGGGGGTTTGCCCTACCCCTCGGAGGTGCGGCTTTCCCGCATGCCGGTCCGCGGCAGCCGTGCGATGCGGCTCGCGCCGGACAGCCGCGATCATCGGTGGATGCCCGCTCGACCCGGCGACGGGGCGGCGCCGGGTCGCCGCCCGGCGCGTGACGCCGCCGCCGAGGAGGCGGTGCGCGAGTCGCTGCAGGGACGACGGCGCGGCGTGCGCGCGATCTGGCCGTTCCTCGGCCCCGCCTTCGTCGCCGCGGTCGCGTACGTCGACCCCGGCAACTTCGCGACGAACGTCGCCGCCGGCTCCCGGCACGGCTACCTGCTGCTCTGGGCGGTCCTGCTCGCGAACCTCGCGGCGATGCTCGTGCAGACGCTCTCGGCGAAGCTCGGCGTCGCGACGGGACGGAGCCTGCCGGCCCTCTGCCGGGAGCGCCTGCCGCGGCCCGCCTCGCGCCTGCTCTGGGCGCAGGGCGAGCTGATGGCGATGGCGACCGACCTCGCCGAGGTGCTCGGCGCCGCCATCGGCCTGCAGCTCCTTTTCGACATCCCGCTCGCCGCCGGTGGGGGGATCGCGGCGGTCGGCTCGTTCCTGATCGTGGCGCTCCAGGAGCGCGGCTTCCGCAGCCTCGAGGCCGCCGTCTCGGCGCTGCTCGCGGTCGTGGTGGTCGCCTTCATCGTCGAGCTCCTGCTGGCCGTGCCGGACGGCGGCGCGGTCGCGCGCGGCTTCGTGCCCCGCTTCGACGGCACGGACTCGCTGCTCCTGGCGGCGGGGATCGTCGGGGCCACGGTGATGCCGCACGTCGTCTACCTGCACTCGGCGCTCGCGACGACGCGCGTGAACGGCCTCGGCCCGGCGGAGCGCTGGCGCGTCCAGCGGCTCGAGCGGCTCGACGTGCTCGGCGCGATGGTCGTCGCCGGCTTCGTCAACCTCGCGATGCTGGTCGTCTTCGCCTCGACGCTCCAGGGCACGGGCGTCGACACGATCGCCGGCGCCCACGACGTGCTCGGGCGGACGGAGGGCGACCTCGCGGCCACGCTGCTCGGGGTCGCGCTCTCGTCGCGGGCCTCTCGTCGGCGTCGGTCGGGACGATGGCCGGGCGGGTCGTGATGGACAGGTTCCTCGGCCGCCGGCTCTGGCTGCTGCGCCAGCTCGTCACCGTCGCGCCCGCGCTGGTCGTGCTCGCCGTCGGCGCGGAGCCGACGCACGCGCTCGTGTTGAGCCAGGTCGCGCTCTCCTTCGGCCTGCCGTTCGCGCTCGTCCCGCTCGTGCTCCTGACCGCGTCGCGCCGCACGATGGGCCCGCTCGTCAACGGTCGCGCGACGACGGCCGCGGCGGCGCTCGTGACCGCGCTGATCGTCGTCCTGAACGTCGTCCTGCTCGTCGCGACGCTGGCGTAGCCGCGCCTCAGCGGACGACGAGCACGGACGTCTGCGCCTCGTGCGCGACGCGCTCGCTGACGCTGCCGAGCGCGAGCAGCCCCGTGAGGCCGCGGCTGCCGACGACGAGGAGGTCGGCCCTCGCGGCGGCGAGCGCCCGGGCCGGGTGGCCCTCGGCCGCGACGACCTCGACGAAGGGGAACTCGAACGCGAGGTCGACCCGCAGCGCCGCGGGGTCGACGCGACCGTCCGCGACGGCGACGACCTGCAGCGCGGCGTGCGAGCGCCCCTGCAGCTCGAGGGCCGCGTCGAGCCCGCGCAGCGACGCGGGCGAGCCGTCCACCCCGCACGCGATGCTCGCCGGGAAGGACGCGAGCACGGCCGGCGGGCGCAGCGCGAGCACGGCGGTCGGGGCCCGGTGCAGGAGCGCGGACCCGAACGCGCCCGTCAGGATCCCGACGAGCCGGCCGCGCTCGCTCGCCGCGAACGCGACGAGCGTGGCGTCGAGCTCGCCGAGGGTGGCGAGGACGGTCTCGACCGGCGGCCCGACGAGCGGGCGCGCGGCGACGTCGCGGCCGGGAGCCACGCGTGCGAGCGCTCGCGAGACCGCCCGCGTCGCCGCCTCGGCGGCCGTGGCGCCGGCCGCGCCGCCGCCCGGCGCGAAGACGACGTCCGGCTCGACGGCGCACACGAGCTGCAGCCGCCGGCCGGCGGGCAGCAGCCGCTCGAGCGCCGGGATCGCCGCGAGGCTCTGCTCGCTCCCGTCCACCGCGCAGACGACGCGCTCGAACAGATCCGCCATGCGGCCAGCATGCGCCCCGCGGCCGGGCCGCACAACCGCGCGAACCCCGTCGCGAGGCTGCGGGCTTCCCCGCACGCACGCTCCGTGCAGGCACGCGAGAATGCCCGCATGAGCCTGCGCGACGACCTCGCCCTCGGCCCCGGTCTGCTCCGCCGGCGCGTCGACCCGGCCGCGCTCCCCTTCGAGACGACGGCCGAGGTGGAGCCGCTCGCGACCGCCGCCGGCCAGCCGCGCGCGCTCGAGGCGATCGCGCTCGGGCTCGACGTGGGCGTCCCCGGCTACAACCTGTTCGTCTCCGGCGCATCCGGCTCCGGCCGGACGACGACGGTGCGCGATCACCTCGAGCGCGTGGCCGCGACGCGGCCGACGCCGTGCGACTGGGTCGTCGTCCACGACGTCGCCGAGCCCGACCGCCCGCGGACGATCGGCCTCCCGGCCGGGCGCGGCGCCGAGCTCGCGCGCGCGATGGACGAGCTGGTCGCCGCCGCGCAGCGCGAGATCCCGCGCGCGTTCGAGAGCGACGAGTACGAGCACCGCCGCCGCGCCGTCCTCGCCGACGTCGGCCACCGCCGCGAGACCCTGATCGAGGAGCTGCAGGCGTTCGCGCGCGAGCGCGGCTTCGCCGTCGAGCAGACGATGACCGGGATCGCCTCGATCCCGCTCCACCTCGGGCGGCCGCTCTCCACCGACCAGTTCGAGCGGCTGCCCGCAGAGGAGCGCCAGCAGATCGAGGCGCGCGGCAACGAGATCCAGGAGCACGTGGCCGAGACGATGCGCGGCCTGCGCCGGCTCGAGAAGGAGACGATGGAGCGCGTCGCCGAGCTCGACCGCGAGGTCGCCCGCTACGCGACCGGGCCGCTCTTCCACGACGTGCGCGACCAGTTCGCCGACGAGCCGGCGATCGTCGCCCACCTGGACGCCCTCGAGGCGGACGTCCCCACCCGGCTCGGCGACTTCCGGCCGGACGCCGACGGCGAGCTGCCCGGGCCGCTCGCCGCGTTGCAGAGCGCCGAGCGCGGCGAGCGGCTCGCCCGCTACCGCGTCAACGTGCTGATCGACCGGACGGGGACGACGGGCGCGCCGGTCGTCTACGAGCGCAACCCGACCTACGTGAACCTGATGGGCCGCGTCGAGTACCGCGCGGCCTTCGGGACGATGGTCACCGACTTCCGGCAGATCCGGCCGGGGGCGATCCACCGGGCGAACGGCGGCTTCCTGCTGCTGCGCTGCGAGGACGTCCTGCGCAACCCGTTCTCGTGGGAGGCGCTGAAGCGGGCCCTGCTCGCGGCCGAGGCACGGATCGAGAACGTCGCCGACGCCGCCGGGATCGTCCCGAGCGCGACGCTCCGGCCGGAGCCGATCCCGCTCGACGTGAAGGTCGTGCTGATCGGCTCGCCACTCGTCTACTCGCTCCTGCACGCGTACGACGAGGACTTCCGCGGGCTGTTCAAGGTGCGCGCCGACTTCGCGCCGGACATGCGCTGGGAGGACGAGGGCGTCGCCGCCTACGCCGCGCTCGCCGCGCGTCACGTCCGCGAGAACGGGCTGCGCCACCTCGACCGGGGCGCCGTCGCCCGTCTCGTCGAGCACGGTGGCCGCCTGCGGGAGGACCAGCGGCGCCTCTCGACGCGGCTGCTGGAGCTCGCCGACGTCGTCACCGAGGCCAGCTACTGGGCCGGCCAGGCGGGCCACGAGCTGGTTGGGGCCGCGGACGTGGATCGGGCGATCGAGCGGCGGCGCTACCGCTCGAGCCTCGTCGAGGAGCGCGTCCAGGAGCTGATCGCCGAGGGGACGCTCGCGATCGCGACGGACGGCGAGCGCGTCGGCCAGGTGAACGGGCTCTCGGTGCTCGACCTGGGCGACCACGACTTCGGGCGGCCGACCCGCGTGTCGGCGCGCGTCGGCCTCGGCGACGGCTCGGTGACGAGCGTCGAGCGCGAGATCGAGCTGTCCGGCCCGATCCACTCGAAGGGCGTCCTGATCCTCGCCGGCTACCTGACCGGGACGTACGCGCAGGGCCAGCCGCTCGCGGTGCGGGCGACGCTGACGTTCGAGCAGTCCTACGACGAGGTGGAGGGGGACTCGGCCTCGTCGACCGAGCTGTACGCCGTCCTCTCCGCGCTCGCCGACGCTCCGCTGCGGCAGGGGATCGCGGTCACGGGCTCGGTCGACCAGCACGGCGCCGTCCAGGCGGTCGGCGGCGTCTGCGCGAAGATCGAGGGCTTCTTCGACGTCTGCGCCGCGCGGGGCCTGACCGGCGAGCAGGGCGTCGTCCTGCCGGCCGCGAACGTCCCGCACCTGATGCTGCGCGACGACGTGGTCGCCGCGGTCGAGCGCGGCGACTTCCACGTCTGGGCCGTGTCGCGCGTCGACGAGGGGATCGAGCTGCTCACCGGCGTGCCCGCGGGCGAGCCGGACGAGGCGGGCGCCTACCCCGAGGGGACGATCCACGCCCGCGTCGCCGCCCGGCTCGCCGCCCTGGCCGAGGCGGCCCGGGCGCACGCCGAGCACGCCGACCCGCCGCCCGAGGAGCCGCCCGCTCCGTAGTCCCCGCCCGCCCGGATCCGGTGTTCCCACCGATGCGCCGGCGCCGGCGCCGGGGCACCATCGGACGGTGGAGCTCGCGAGGGAGGAGGCGCTCGTGTCGCTGCTCGAGGCAGCCGAGGGCCACGGCGTGGTCGAGCTGTCCCGCGTGGACGAGCTCGCGGTGGAGCTCGGGCTCGACGAGACCGACCTCCAGGCGCTCTACGACGAGGTCGAGGCGCGCGGCGTCTCGATCCACGACGACTGCAGCACCGAGACGGTGACCGCCCCGACCTTCGTCGACGGCGGCCTGATCGCGTCGACGACGGACGCGCTGCAGCTCTTCCTGAACGAGATCGGCCGCTACCGGCTGCTCACGGCGCGCGAGGAGGTCGACCTCGCCAAGCGCGTCGAGAAGGGCGACCGGGCGGCGATGGACCACATGATCAACGCGAACCTGCGCCTGGTCGTCTCGCTCGCGCGCCGCTACCAGGGCCAGGGGCTGCCGCTGCTCGACCTGATCCAGGAGGGCACGCTCGGCCTGCACCGCGCGGTCGAGAAGTTCGACTGGCGCCGCGGCTACAAGTTCTCGACCTACGCGACGTGGTGGATCCGCCAGGCGATCCAGCGCGGGATCGCGAACCAGGCGCGGACGATCCGCATGCCCGTCCACGTGACCGAGCGGGAGCGCCGGATCGCGCGGGCCGAGGCCGAGCTGACGGCCTCGCTCGGTCGGCCGCCGACGAGCGCCGAGATCGCCCGGCACGCCCGGCTGACCGTCGCCCAGGTGCGCGAGGTCGCGCAGGCGGCGCGCGCCGTCACGAGCCTCGACCGGCCGGTCGGGACGGAGGAGGGCGCCTCGCTCGGCGACCTGCTCGCCCCGGACGGCGCTGAGCTCTCCGAGGAGGTCGAGATCAGCCTCCAGGAGCGCGCGCTGCACGGCGCCGTCGCGCGCCTGCCGGAGCTCGAGCGCACCGTGATCGAGTGGCGCTACGGCCTCGCGGACGAGGGCCCGCTCTCGCTCGCGGAGATCGGCCGGCGGCTCGACATGTCGCCCGAGCGGATCCGCACGCTGGAGAGCCGCGCGCTCAACCGCCTCGCCATGGAGCGCGAGCTGCAGGCGATCGACGCGGCTGCGTAGCGCGGCGCGAGCTAGGGTTGGAGGGCGCTCCTGCCGGGGCGCGTCCCACGACCCTGGAGGCCCGCGTGTCCCTCGAGCGCCCGCAGATCGAGAAGCCGGAAGGCGACGTCCCCTTCGACCTCGGGATCGAGGAGATCGTCGTCGGCGACGGCGACGAGGCGACCGCCGGGTCGCGGGTGAGCGTCCACTACGTCGGCGTCTCGTTCCTCACCGGCGCCGAGTTCGACGCGTCCTGGAACCGCGGGCAGCCGTTCGAGTTCCGCCTGGGCAAGGGGCAGGTCATCCGCGGCTGGGACGAGGGCGTCCAGGGCATGCGGGTCGGCGGCCGCCGGAAGCTGACGATCCCGTCGGCGATGGCCTACGGCGCGCGCGGCGCGGGCAACGTGATCAAGCCGAACGAGCCGCTCGTCTTCGTCGTCGACCTGCTCGAGGTCGGGTAGGCGGTCAGCGCCGACCGGTCGGGGCGATCGTCAACGCCGGGCGCTTCGGGTCGAGCCTCGTCCCCGGGCACTCGCGCCAGAGGCCGATCCGCGCGGCGCGCGCGGCCTTCGCCTCGCCGAGCAGGTCGTCCGCGTAGCGGCCCCGGTCGCCGCCGGCGAACCAGACGCTGACCGCGCCGGCGCGCACGAGCAGCAGGTTGACGTTCTCTCCCTGGACGCGGACGTAGCGGACGAGGCGCCCCTCCGCGTCGACCGGGTCGAGCGCGGGATCGGACTCGAGCCGCACGCGCGTGCCCTTCGGCAGCAGCGCGCGCAGCGCCTGGCGGGCGCGGACGCCGTAGCACTCGCCCGCGACAGCGGCGGGCGCGTCGACCTGCGCGAGGCGCACGACACGGCCGTCCTGCAGCTCGACGGTGTCGCCCTCCGGCACCGCCGCGACGACGACGGGGATCCTCTTCATCGGCGGAGCTTCGCCGTCTTCCCCTGCTTCCGCCCGCCCGGCGGCGCGGGCTCGACGACGGCGCTCGCGCTCGTCTCGGCCCCGTCGGGCGCGGCTGCGGCCGACGCCCGGGCGCAGGCTCGGCCGGCGCGGGCGCGGCCGCGACGGTCTCGATCGGCTCGCCGCCTCCGGTGGCCGAGTCCCCCAGGGTCGGGCCGGATGCACCGCCGCACGCGGCCGCGAGCACGCAGAGCGAGGCGAGCGACGCGAGCGCGAGCCGGGGGCGGAGGGTCGGGGGCATCCTCGTATCGTGCCGGCAGGGCCGCCGGGCAGGTCGCGATCATCCGCCGCGGGGGCCCGGGCGTCAAGCCGGGCGACCCGGTCACGGCGCCCCGGCGAGCCGCGCGCGGCGATCGACTAGGATCGCGACGTGACCGCTCCGATCCCGAACCAGCCCCTGCGCGGCGTCTTCACGCTGCTGCCCATCGAGAACGTCCACTACGGCCCCGGCTGCGTCGCCGGCCTCGCCGACACGCTCACGAGCGCGGGCGTCGAGCGCGCCCTGCTGATCACCGGCACGACGCTCGCGACGACGACCGACCTGGTCGACCGCGTGCGCGAGGCCGCCGGCGGCCGGATCGCCGGCGTCTTCCACGAGACCGTCCAGCACGTGCACCGCGGCTCCGTCCTGCGCGCCACCGAGGCCGCCCGGGAGCTGGGCGCCGACGGCGTCGTCACCTTCGGCGGCGGCACGCCGAACGACACGGGCAAGGCCGTCGTCGCCGCGCTCGCCGAGGGCTGCCGCACGCACGACGACTTCGACCGGACGGTGATCGAGTACCGCTACCCGGACCACGTCCGTATCCCGCCGATCACGGGCGACTGCGTGCCGCTCGTGGCGATCTCCACGACCCTCTCGGCCGGCGAGTTCACGCACTTCATCGGGCTGACCGACGAGATCCGCCAGGTGAAGGACCTCGTGCTCGACCGGAAGCTCGCCGCGCGGGCCGTCTACCTGGACGCCGAGCTGACGACCGCGACGCCGCCGTGGCTCTGGGCGTCGACGGGGATGCGCTCCGTCGACCACTGCGTCGAGGCGCTCTGCTCGACGAACGCCCACCCGTTCACGGACGCGCTCGCGCTGCGCTCGCTCTCGATGCTCGCCCGCTTCCTGCGCGAGTGCGACGCCGACCCGTCCGACCTGACCGCGCGCACGCACGCCCACCTCGCCGCGTGGATGTCGATCTCGGGCCTCGCGAACGTGAACCTCGGGCTCAGCCACGGGATCGGGCACCAGCTCGGCGCGCGCTGCAACGTCCCGCATGGCGTCACCTCCTGCGTGATGCTCGCGCCGACGATGGACTTCAACCGCGACTTCACGCGCGACCGGCAGCCCTGGATCGCGGAGGCGCTGGGCACCGACGTCGCGAGGCTCTCGAGCGACGAGGCGTGCCAGGCGGCGAGCGACGCCGTGCGCGCCCTCGTGCGCGACCTCGGCCTGCCGAACCGCCTGCGCGACGTCGGCGTGACGCGCGAGGACTTCCCCTCGATCGCCCACGACGCGCTCGAGGACATCATCGTCGCGACCAACCCGCGGCCGGTGACCGCCCTCGAGGAGGTCGTCGAGCTGCTCGAGTCCGCCTACTGAGCCCGGCCCGGCCGGCCGCGGCGGCGGCCGGCCGGACGAGGGCGCGGAGTCGAGCATCTAGACTCCGGCCAATGACGACGGCGAGCACCAAGGCCGACGACATCGCGCTCGTGCTCGAGCAGGCGATCGTCCGCGGCGAGCTCGCGCCCGGCTCGGTGCTGCGCCAGGAGCACCTGTCGGAGCGCTACGGCGTCAGCCGGACGCCGATCCGCGAGGCCCTGCGCCGCCTCGCCGCGCTCGGGCTCGTCTCGTTCGAGCCCAACAAGGGCGTCCGCGTGCGGATGCTCTCACGGGACGAGCTGACCGAGGCGTTCCTCGTCCGGGCCGAGCTCGAGAGCCTCGCGACGGAGATCGCCACGCCGCGGATGGCGAAGGACGACCTGGCGGAGCTCGACGCCGCCGAGCGGCGCTTCGCCAAGCTGACGATCTACCTGCGGCGCGCCACGCGCGCGGGCGACCACGACAGCACGCTGATCTCCGAGTGGGCGGCCGCGAACCACGCCTTCCACGACGTGATCTACCGTGCCGCCGACGTCCCCTACATCGAGCGGCTCGCGAAGAGCGCGCGGCGGACGTTCTTCGGGCAGACCGTGTGGGCGGCCGGGCTCGACATCGACGAGCTGTACGCGAAGAACGAGCTGCAGCACCGGGCGATCCGCGAGGCGATCGCGGCTGGGAGCCCGGCCGGCGCACGGCAGCTGGCCCGCGAGCACGTGCTCGCCTCCGGCCACCTGCAGCAGGTGATCCTCGACCACGTCGCCGCGCAGGGCGCCGACGCGGACGAGCGCCGGCGCCGGCTCGGCTGATCGACCTCGCCCGCTACGCCAGCGAGGGGCGCAGGACGACGAGGTCCTGCCCGACGCCGAGCGGCACGAGCGGCATGCGACGGCTCGCGATCCAGTCCTCGAGCGCGAGGTAGAGGTCGCGCTGGAGCGTCTCCGGGTCGTGCTCGCCGGCGCGGATCGCGAGCGTCGGCTCTGGGCCGAGCGACTCGACCGAGCCCTCGAAGCCGAGGGCGACGACGTCCTCCAGCAGGTCGGCGGCGTCCGAGGAGCGGGTGAGCTGGACGAGCACTGCAGGGGACATCACGGCCTCCGGTCGGAAGTGGCTTGCGCTGGATCCAATGTAGCACGGTCTGGATCCAGAATGTGCACTTTCGTGCGGAATCGCCCGGAAAACGTCCGATCCTGGATCCCGGATGCAGAGAATCGGACGCATCAGGCGTCCGGCCAGCGATCCCAGGGCCGCTCGATCGCGTCGCGGAGCTCCGCGACGAGCACCGCGATCTGCGCGCCGTCGACCAGCCGGTGGTCGATCGTCGCGCCCAGCGGCAGGACGCGGCGCGGCACGACCTCGCCGGCGACGACGCGCGGCTGCCAGGCGACGCTCCCCACGACCAGGACGAGCCCGAGCCGCGCGAACGGCAGGAGCGGCGCGAGCCCGCGCTCGATCCCGAGCATCCCGACCGACGTGACGAGAGCCGAGCCGAACGGGTGTGCGGCCACGCCGAGCGGCCGCAGCCCGAGGCCGAGCCCGCCCGTGACGAAGCCGACGAGCGACAGGCCCGGGCGCAGCAGGAGCCACGGCAGCCGGTCGGCGACGGCGACCGCGCGACCCAGCTGCGGGTCGCGGCCCTCCCGGATCGCCCGGGCGCCCGCGTAGAGCTCCCGGGCGAGGACGCGCGGGGGCTTGCCGTCGACGCCGCGGACGCAGACGGCGCGCAGGTGCCGTCCGCCCCGGTCGGCCACGGCGAAGCTGACGTCGACCCCGTCGCGCGGCCTGACCCGGCCGAGCACGACGCGCGCATTGGCGTCGGGGCAGGCGGCGAGCGCGAGCCCGAGCGCGCAGCCGACGACGTGCGTCTCGGTCAGCCCGGGGCGCGCGCGCCACCAGGCCTCGGCCTCCGTGACGTCGACCTCGAGCTCGCCGTGCAGCAGCCCGGACGCGGGCGGCCGCCAGGTGGCCGCGGCGAGCCGGCTGCGCGATCTGGCGCGGCCGTCGCCGATCCGACGCGTGCGATCCCCCACGTCTCCGATCGTACGGAGGCGGCGCGGCCTCGCCGCGGGGCGTCAGGCGTAGACGTCGACGATGGAGCCGCGCGACTCGCGCGGGGCAGCCGGGGCCGTCGGCTCCGGCATGGCCTTGAGCAGCTCCGCCGCCTGCACCTGCTGCGCGTCGAGCATCTGGCGCATGACGACGGCCTGGAGCTGCGACGTCGTCTCGAGCGCCGACGTCCCGTCGATGGTTCCGAGTGCGCTCATGGCCCAACTCTTCCCCGCGCGCACGCACGCCGCATCCCCCGGACGGGGCGCCCGTAGACTCCCCGCATGCGAGCGACCATCTACCACGGGAAGGGGGACGTCCGGATCGAGGACGTCCCGGATCCGAGCATCCAGGCGCCGACGGACGCGATCGTCCGCATCACGGACGCGGGCATCTGCGGCTCGGACATCTGGTTCTACCGGGGCTACGAGGACTGGCAGCCCGGCTGGCGGATCGGCCACGAGTTCATCGGCGTGGTCGAGGACGTCGGGAGCGCGGTCACGACCGTGCGGCGGGGCGACACGGTGATCGCGCCGTTCTCCTTCTCCGACGGCACGTGCGAGTTCTGCCGGGCGGGGCTGCAGACGTCGTGCCCGCACGGCGGCTTCTGGGGCCGCGACAACGACGGCGGCCAGGCGGAGGCGGCGCGCGTGCCGTTCGCCGACGCGACGCTCGTCCAGGTGCCAGAGGCGGTCGCGACGACGCCCGCGCTGCGCAAGGCGGCGCTGCCGCTGACCGACGTGATGGCGACGGGGCACCACGCGGCGCGGATGGCCCGCGTCGGGCCCGGCGCGACCGCCGTCGTCGTCGGGGACGGCGCGGTCGGCCTCTGCGGCGTGCTCGCCGCGAAGCGGCTCGGCGCCGAGCGGATCGTCGCCGTCGGCCACCACGCCGACCGGCTGGCGATCGCGCGGCGCTTCGGCGCGACCGACGTCGTCGACTCCCACGCCGACGACGCGGCCGAGCAGCTGCTCGAGCTGACCGCGGGCGGCGCGCCGTCCGTGCTCGAGGCCGTCGGGACGCAGCAGAGCATGGACCTCGCGATCGCGGTCGTCCGGCCGGGCGGGGCCGTGGGCTTCGTCGGCGCCCCGCAGGAGGTGAAGGGCCTCTCCGCCTGGCCGATCTTCGTCAAGAACATCAGCCTGAACGGCGGCGTCGCCCCCGCGCGCGCGTACATCCCCGAGCTGCTCGCCGACGTCGCGGCGGGCACGCTCGACCCCTCGCCGGTGCTCGACCACGAGTGCGACCTCGCGGGCGTCCCCGACGCCTACCGCGAGATGAACGAGCGGCGCGCGGTCAAGGCGCACGTCCGCGTCTAGCGATCGGGACGGGCGGCCGCGGACGACGCGGCCGCCCCTCCCTGGTCAGCGCGCCGCGACCCGCCAGTCGACGTCCGAGAGCGAGGCGAGCGCGAGCAGCAGGGCGTGGATGCCCTTCCGGCCGCCGCCCTGCGCCTCGAGCGCGACGTAGAGCTGGCTCGCGAGCGCGAGCCCCGGCAGGGCGAGGTTCATCCGTCGCGCCTCGGACAGGGCGATCCCCATGTCCTTGATGAAGTGCTCGACCATGAAGCCCGGGTCGAAGTTCCCCGCGAGCATCCTCGGGCCGTAGTTCGAGAGCGACCAGGAGCCGGCCGCGCCGCCGGAGACCGCCTCGAGCACCTTCTCCAGGTCGAGGCCGGCGCGGAAGCCGTACAGCAGCGCCTCGCAGACTCCGATGATCCCGGTCGAGATCAGGATCTGGTTGACCATCTTCGTGTGCTGGCCCGCGCCCGGCCCCCCCTGGTGGACGATCGTCTTGCCGAGCGTCTCGAGCAGCGGCCGCACGCGCTCGACCGCGTCGGCGTCGCCGCCGAGCATGATCGAGAGCGTCGCGTTGCGCGCTCCGATGTCGCCGCCGGAGACGGGCGCGTCGATGGCGGCCACGCCGCACGCGGCCGCGGCCGCGTGGATCTCGACGGCGAGCGAGGGCTCGGTCGTCGACATGTCGACCACGATCGAGCCGGCCCGCGCGCCCGCGAGCGCGCCCTCGGCGCCGAGGATCACCTCTCGCACGTCGGCCGGGTAGCTGACGATCGAGAAGACGACGTCCGCGTCGCGCGCCGCCTCCGCCGGGGTGTCCGCCCAGCGGGCGCCCCGCTCGAGCAGCGGCTCCGCCTTCGCGCGCGTGCGCGTGTGCACCGCGACCGGGTGGCCCGCGTCCAGCAGGTGCCCGCACATCGACAGGCCCATCACCCCGGTGCCGATCCAGCCGACCGTCGTCTCGCTCATCTCGCCTCCCCTGGTCCCGACCGACGGGATGCTAGACGGGGCGTCGGCGCGGGGCGCGGCGATCAGCGGCTGAGCGAGAGGCGGCGTCCCGGCCTCGGCCGGGGAGCCGCCCGCGCCGCGGGCAGCCGCAGCACCGCCTGCAGGCCGCCCCCGGGAGCGTCGAGCAGCTCCACCGTGCCCCCGTCGGCCTCGACGAGCCGGCGGACGATGGCGAGCCCGAGGCCGGAGCCGTCGCCGCCCGCCCCCGCGCGCCAGAAGCGGTCGAAGGCGCGCGCCTTCTGCGTGTCCGTCAGGCCGGGGCCCGAGTCGATCACCCGGACCTCGGCGATCTCGCCCGCGAGGGTCGCGGTGACGGTGACCGCGCTGCCCTCGGGCGTGTAGACGAGCGCGTTCTCGATCAGGTTGTCGAGCGCCTGCTCCAGGCTGGCCGGCGTGGCCCGCGCGGCGAGCCCGGCGGGCGCCTGGCCGGCGAGGTCTATCCCGCGCTCCTCGGCGACGACCGACCACACGTCGACGCGCTCCTCGATCGCGGCCGAGACGTCCACGACGGCCGCGACGGGCTGGAGCGCGTCGGCCCGGGCGAGCGCGAGCAGCCCGTTGACGAGCTGCCCGAGCCGCGCCGCCTCGGCGTCCACGCGACGCAGGCGCTCCCGGGCGGTCCCGACCACCTCCCGCTCCAGGTGCTCGAGCTCGAGCCTGAACGCGGCGAGCGGTGTCCGCAGCTGGTGCGATGCGTCCGCGACGAAGGCGTCCTGGGCGTGCCGGAGCTCGGCCAGCCGCTGCACCATCTCGTTGAACCGCGTTGCGAGCGCGCGCACCTCGGGCGGGCCGTCGACCTGCGCGCGGACGGTGAGATCGCCGCCGCCCGCCGCCTCGGCCGCGCGCTCGAGGCCGCGCAACGGGCGCGACGTCGCGCGGCTGAAGCGGAGCGCGACGACCGAGCAGACCCCGAGCGCCACGGCGGCGATCGCCGCGAGCATCAGCCAGTACCGACGCACCCGCGCGTCGATCGCGGCCGTCGGGTACGTGATCCTGACCACGCCGCAGACCTCGCCCTCGGAGTGGATCGGGCCGGCGACGTAGAGGAACGACCCGCCGAGGGTGTCCGACCGCCGCGTCCCGGTCTCCACGTCGCCGGCGAGCGCCGCGGCGATCTCTGGCCGCGTCAGGAACCGCCGCTGGCCGACCTCCGGCGGATCGGCGTCGACGACCGCGATCCCCGCCTCGTCGACGACCACCACCCGCGCGCCGGTCTGGCGAAGGTAGTCCGAGACGGTGCGCCGCAGCTTCTCCACCTCGGGCGCCGGGGCGGGAGGCATCGCCTGCTCGGCGAAGGCCGCGAGCGAGACGGCGTCCCGCTCGACGAGCGCCGTCAGGTTCTGCCGCTCGGTGCGCGCGAACGAGAGCCCGAGCGGGATCTCGAGGATCGCGAGGATGATCAGGGTGAGCGACAGGTACCCGGCCAGCAGCCGGCGGCTCATGCGGGCGCTTGCAGGCGGAAGCCGACGCCGCGCACCGTCTCGATCCAGCGGCGGTCGCCGAGCTTGCGGCGGAGCGCCGCCAGGTGCACGTCGATGGCGCGCGCGCCACCGCCCCACTGGGTGTCCCAGACCTCCTCCAGCACCCGGCGGCGGGTCACGACGGCGCCGGCCTCGTTCGCCAGCAGCGTGAGCAGGTCGAACTCCTTGCACGTGAGCGACACCTCTCGCCCCCCGACCGTCACGCGCCTCGCCCGCTGGTCGAGCTCGAGCGGCCCGACGACGACCACGGGCTCGGCGGCCTCCGCACGCGGCTGGGTGCGGCGCAGCACGGCCCGGATGCGGGCCATCAGCTCGCGGAACCCGAACGGCTTGACGACGTAGTCGTCGGCGCCGAGCTCCAGCCCGATCACGCGGTCGACCTCCTCCCCACGCGACGTGATCATGATGATCGGCACGTCGGAGTCCCGTCGGATCGTGCGGCAGAGCTCGTAGCCGTCGACGTCCGGCAGCCTCAGGTCCAGCAGCACCAGATCGACGTCCCCCGCGGCCAGCGCGTCCGCCCCCGTGCTCGCGTGGACGACCTCGAACCCCTCGTGCTCGAGCCCCTCCACCAGCGGCGCGGCGATGATCGCCTCGTCCTCGACCAGCAGCACCTTCATGTCCGTCCCCCCTCGCCTGGAACGACGCCCATCCTTCCCGCTCGGGCTGCTGACCGCCAGGGATCTTTGCGGATTCTTAACGCTCCGCTGGCCAATCCATGCACCCGCAACGAGCGCCCTTCGGCCGGCCGGGCGTAGCGTCGAGCCATCGGCCGGCTCGGGGAAGCCGGCACCGGAGTCGAGATCAGGGGGATTCTCGTGCAGCGAAAGCATGCGTTCGCGCTCGCGCTCGTCCTCGGTGGCGCCACCGCCGCCGGCGCCGTCGCGGCGATCCAGACGACGTCCGTCCGGCACGGCTCGGGCGAGCAGGCGGCGGTGGCCGACACCGTCGCCGACCCGGCGCTCGATCGCCAGGCGACCAGGCTCGACCGGTTCGAGCGGACGCTCGAGACCAAGCTCGAGAAGCGGCCGCCCGCCCTGCCGCCCGGGCCGGAGCTCGACGACCCTGCTCCTCGCGCGCCGTCGGCCGGGACGACCGCGACGCCCGTGCGCGTCGTCTACCGGCGGCGCGCCGCCGCGCCCGCACCGCGCCGCGAGGCCTCGACCCACCACGAGTCCCAGCCGACGCGGCGCACCGAGCCCGCGCGGCCGCACCGGACGAAGCGCGACGGGGCGAAGGACGACGGGACGACGCGGCACGGGACGACGCCCACGCACACGTCGGCGCCCGCCCAGCCCGCCCCAGCCGCAGCCGCAGCCGCAGCCGCAGCCCGCGGAGCCGGCGCCCGCTCCGGCGCCGGCGCCGGCGCCGACCACGCACGACGAGCACGCGGACGAGCACGAGGAGCACGAGGAGGACCGGGACCGCGAGGAGCACGAGGACGACGAGCAGGACCACGAGCAGCACGACTCGCCCCGATCCGAGGGCGGCGAGGACGACGAGCACGGCGAGACGAGCCGTGGCTAGGCTCGGGCTCACGCGGGTCGCCCTGGCGATCCCGGTCGTCGCCTTCGGCGCCGCCTGGGCGATCGCGGGCGACGACCGGACGGCGGACACGACGGCCGCCCCGGCGACGAGGGACGACGGCGTGCTGGTCTCCGACCAGCCGCGGGAGCGTCGGCCGAGCCCCGGGGAGCGTCGGCCGCTGCGGCCGCCCGCTGCGGCCGCCCGCAGCACCGCCGCGCTCGCCCGGTCGGCACGAACGCGGGCCCGCGAGCAGGCGGAGCGGGCGGCCCGCGAGCGCCGCTGCCGGCGCCGGCGCCCCCGCGGCGCCGGCGGCGCCCGTGGTCAGGGTGGTCTGGCTCCCGCCGGAGCGGCCCGTGCCCGAGACGCGCACGGAGAGCTCCCGAAGGAGGAGCGCGAGCCCGCCCGCCCGCCGCGCACGCGGCCCCAGCCGCAGCCCCAGCCCCAGCCCGCGCCCCCGGCCCAGCCCGCCGGCGGCCCGAGCCCGCACCGGCACCTGGCGAGCCGGCTCCGGCGCCGACCGAGCCGGTGCCTGCGCCCGCGCCGGCACCTGCGCCTGCACCGCCCGCTCCTGCACCGGCACCCGCTCCTGCACCGGCGCCTGCCGGCACCCGCTCCTGCGCCGGCGCCCAGCCGCCCGTCGTCCAGCCCGCGCCCTCGCCGGCCCCGCCGCCGACGACGACGCAGCCGAGCCCGAAGAAGTGAGCGCCATGAAGCTGACCACCGGAAGGGCCTACGTGATCGGGGCCACGCTGCTCGTGTTCTTCGTCGTCCTCGGCGTCGTCGCGACCAGGCCGTTCGGCCCGCGGCCGCGTCGTCCACGGCAGCCGCGACGCAGGCCGACCCGCGCGCCGTGGCGCTCGCCCGACGCGAGAAGGCGCTGCAGCGCCGTGCCGAGCGCGTCCAGCGGACGCTCGACCGACGCTGGGACGCGTACCAGCGCCGGCTCGTGGCGAGGCGCAGGCTGATCGCCCGCGTCCTGCGCGAGCACGATCAGCGAGTGGAGGCGGCCCGGCGCGCCGCGACGCGGGCGCCGCAGGTCAGCGTCTACGCGCCGTCGCCCGCGCCTGCGCCGGCGCCGGCGCCGATCACCCGGTCGGGGAGCTCCTGATGCAGCGCCTCGTCTTCCCGGCGATGGGGACGCGGATCGACTGCCTGGTCGAGCCGGACGAGGGCGCCCGCCCGGGCGCGGCGCTCCAGCTCGTCCAGGAGGAGTTCCGCCGCCTCGAGGAGCTGCTGTCCCGCTTCCTGCCCGGCTCGCAGCTCTCGCGCCTCAACCGCGACGGAGCGCTCGACGACGCCGCGCCCGAGCTCGTCGAGTGCGTCCGGCTCGCCCTCGAGGCCCGGGAGCGGACGGGCGGACGGTTCGACCCCACGATCCACGACGCGATCGTCGCCTGCGGCTACGACCGGTCGTTCGAGGAGGTCGAGGACGCCGACGACGCGCCCCCGCCCGCTGCCGGGCGATGCGGGGGCGCAGTCCGCGTCGACGCGGCCTGCCGGCGCGTCGAGCTCGGGGCCGGCACGAGGCTCGACCTCGGCGGGATCGCGAAGGGGTACGCCGTCGACCGGGCCTGCGACCTGCTCGCGACCGCCGGCCCGTGCATCGTCAACGCCGGCGGCGACCTCGCCACGCGCGGCGAGCCACCGGAGGGGACGTGGCGCATCGGGATCGAGACGGCCACGGGCAGCCGCCAGCTGACCTTCGAGGGCGGCGCGATCGCGACGTCGGGCCGCGACGCACGGCGCTGGCGCCGCGGCGGCGTCGAGCAGCACCACCTGATCGACCCGCGGACCGGCCGACCGGCGGCGACCGACCTGCTCCGGGTCACCGTGGTCGCCGGGACCGCGGTCGAGGCGGAGGTGCTCGCGAAGGCGCTGCTCGTCGCCGGTGAGGCGGACGCCGTGCGCGAGGCCGACGGCCTCGGCGTCCCCGCGCTGCTCGTGACGGCAGACGGGCGCACCGTGGCGGCGGGAGGGCTGGCCCATGAAGGGTGACCCGACGTTCTGGCTGCTCGCGCGCGCGAGCGGGCTCCTCGCCTACGCCCTCGTCACCGCGTCGGCGCTCGCCGGGCTCGTGCTCAAGGCGCGCCCGTTCCCGGGCCTGAAGCCGCCCGGCGTGCTCGACACGCACCGGCTGCTCTCGCTCCTGTCCCTGTGCGCGCTCGGGATCCACATGGCGACGCTCGTGCTCGACCGAGCCGTGCCGGTCTCGATCGCGTCCCTGTTCGTGCCCGGCCTGCTCGAGTACCGGACGGTCTGGTCTGCCGTCGGCGTCGTCGCCGCCGAGGCGCTCGTGCTCGTCGTGGCCTCGTTCTGGCTGCGCAAGCGCGTCGGCGTGGCCCGCTGGCGTGCCCTGCACTGGACGACGTATCCGATCTTCGCCGCCATCACCGTGCACGGCGTCCTCGCCGGCACCGACTCCGGCCAGACGTGGGCCGTCCTCGTCTACGGCGGCGCAGCCGGCGCCGTCGGGACGGCGACCGCCTGGCGGGCGTTCGCCGGCCCGCCGCAGCGCCGCCCGCGGCCGGCCCCGGCGGCCCGACCCACTCCCACCGAGGAAGGAGCGACCGCGCGATGACGTACCGCGTCGAGCTCGACGTCGATTCCTGCACGGGCTACGGCTCGTGCGTCCAGCTCTCGCCCGACGTGTTCACGCTCGCCGACGGGCTCGCCCGCACGCGGGTCGCCGAGACGGACGACGCCTCCGTGATCGAGGCGGCGGAGCTGTGCCCGCTGAGCGCCATCCGGATCCTCGACGCGACGACCGGCGCCGTGGTGGCCGGATGAGCCGGCCGGCCCACGGGCTACGACGGCTCGCCCGCTGGCCGGGCCCGAGGACCCAGCTCGCCCTCCTGCTCGGGCTCGCCGTCGGCGGCGCGATCGTCGCGAACCAGGCGCTCCTCAACGTCGCGGCGCAGCCGGGCGCCGGCGTCGGGGAGCTCGGCCGTCGGCTCGCGCTCGAGGGCGAGGTGAACGCCGCGGCGCTGGTCGAGGACGCGCCGCACTCGCCGGCGGCCGCATCGCCCGCCGGGGCGCCGGCCGCGCCCGCCGCCCCGGCACCGGACCGCACGGGCGGGCCGCCGCCCTCGGCGTCGATCGGGGACGGCGGCCCCCTGCGACCGGCCCCCGTGCGGGCGAACGGCCCCGAGCCTCGTCCCGCGCCGACCACGACGACGGCGCCCGCCTCCCGGCCGGCGCCGACCTCCGGGCCCGCCCGGCGTCGGACCAGCACGTCCGCCGCCGCGCCGGGCGCCCGGCCGACGACCCGGCCCGCGAGCGCGCCGCCCGCGCCGCGATCGGCCCCGCCGTCGAAGCCGAGGCCGAGGACGAAGCCGAGGCAAGCCGCACCACCGCCCTCCGGCACGCCAGCGCCCGCGCCACCTCCGGCGCCGGCCCCGTCGCCGCCGGCCCCCGCTCCCGCGCCGACGCCGCCGCCGATCGCGTCGCACCACGATGAGGGCGAGCCGAGCGAGGCGGAGAAGCAGGCGTCCGAGCGGGAGCGGGAGCGGGAGCGGGAGCGAGAGCACGAGGACGACCACGAGGACGAGCCCGACAGCGACTATCACCCCGGGGACGACGCCGACGACTGACCGTGGCTGGAGGCCCGCCGCCCCCATTCCGGCCGCCCTCGCGCGCCATCGCGCGAGGGCGGCCCCGGCGCCCTACGGCTCCGTGTGGACGATCACGTCCGCGATGTCGGTGCGCTCCTGGCGGATCCCCTCCTCGACCTCGCTCGCCCGGCCGTGCGCGGCGGCGAGGGTGCTCTCGGGCGGCAGCCCAAGCGTGAGGAACGCGACGAGCCCCTGCGGGGTCTCGAGGAAGCGGAGCTCGCGCGGCGGCTGCCCGGTCGCGGCCCGGACGATCGCCGCGATCTCCGCCTGCGCCTGGGCGACGTCGGCCGCGCGCGGCGCGCTGCCGGCGGCCGGCTCGGCCAGCGGCTCGAGATGCGTCTGCACCTCCTCGATCGCGGGGACCGCGGCGAGGATCGCCGCCTCGACCGAGGAGGCGATCTCGTGCGCCTCCTCGAGGCTCAGGTCGCCGGGCAGCTTCAGGTGGAGCGAGACGACCGTCCGGTCGGCCAGCTCGACGACGTTCACGTTGTGGATCTCCCGCACGCGCGGTACGCCGAGCGCGGCGGCGAGCGCCTGCTCGCGCAGCGCGGCGCCGTGGCCCTCCGGCTCGACGTGGACGACGACGTCCGCTCCCGGCAGGGCGCGCTGGACCGCGTCCTCCACCTCGTCGGCGAGGGCGTGGCCCTGGGCCACCGCGGCGCCCGGGGGCACGGCGATGACGACGTCCGCGAAGTGCCGGCCCGCCGACTCGCGCATCCGCAGCCGCCGGACGAGCACGCTCGGGCCGAGCTCCGCGATCGCCTGGCGGGCGCGCTCGTGCGCGTCCGCGTTCGTCCGGTCCATCAGGACGTCGACGTTCTGGCGGACGAGGTGGCCGGCGGCGCCGAGCACGAGCAGGGCGACGAGCAGCGCCGCGATCGAGTCGCCCTGCTCGAAGCCCGCCCGCACGCAGATCAGGCCGATCAGCACCGCGACCGACCCGGCGAGGTCGCTCGCGAAGTGCATGGCGCTCGCGGCCAGGGCTGCGCTGCCGTAGCGCCGCGAGGCGCGCCACGAGATCAGCGCCCGGCTGACGTCGATCGCGATCACGCCGATCAGGACGGCGATCGCGTACCAGGCGGCGTCCACCTCCGGATGGCCCGAGGAGGCGAGCCGGTCGATCGCCTTGTACGCGATGAAGAGCGACGCGCCGACGAGCAGCACGGCCTCGGCGAGCGCGGACAGGTGCTCCGCCTTCCCGTGCCCGTACGGGTGCGAGCGGTCGGCCGGGCGGCCGGAGACCCCGACGGCGAAGAACGTCAGGAGCGCGGCGACCATGTCGGTGCCCGAGTGGATCGCCTCGGAGACCAGTCCCAGCGAGCCCGTCGCGAGGCCGATCGTCAGCTTGACGACGATCAGGACGCCGGCCGCGACGACGGAGACGAGCGCGGTTCGCCGCTGCGGGGACACGCGAACAGGCTAACGGCGCCCCCGGCAGGGGCCCGGCGGTACGGTGGCGCGCGCCGCTAGATGCAGTCGCGGAGCCCCTGCGCCTCCGGCAGGGACTCGAGCCGCTTCAGCGTCGAGTTCTCGATCTGGCGGATCCGCTCGCGGGTGACGCCGAACTCGCGGCCGACCTCCTCGAGCGTCCGCGGCGGCTCGCCGCCGAGGCCGTAGCGGAGCGTGATCACCGTCCGCTCGCGCTCGGGCAGCGCGGCGAGCGCGTGGCGGATGCCCTCGCGGCGCAGCGCGAATGCGGAGGACTCGAAGGGCGACTCGGCGTTGTCGTCGTGCACGAAGTCGCCGAGCTCCGACTCCTCCTCCTCGCCGATCGGCTTCTCGAGCGAGACCGGCAGCTGCGCGATGCGCAGGATCTCGCGCACGTCGGCCACGTCGATCTCCAGCTCGGCGGCGATCTCCTCCGGGCGCGGGTCGCGGCCGAGGCGCTGCACGAGCTGGCGCTCCATGTGGACGACCTTGTTCAGCTTCTCGACCATGTGCACGGGGATCCGGATCGTCCGCGCCTTGTCCGCGATCGCGCGCGTCACCGCCTGGCGGATCCACCAGGTCGCGTAGGTCGAGAACTTGTAGCCCTTGCGGTAGTCGAACTTCTCGACCGCACGGATCAGGCCCAGCGAGCCCTCCTGGATCAGGTCGAGGAAGGAGAGCCCGCGCCCGAGGTATCCCTTGGCGATCGACACGACGAGGCGCAGGTTCGCCTCGATCATCTGCGACTTCGCGCACGTGTCGCCGCGCTCGATCCGCTTCGCGAGGCTGACCTCCTGCTCCGCCGTCAGCAGCGGCACGCGGCCGATCTCGCGCAGGTAGAGCCGCAGCGAGTCGAGCGACGGCTCGACGCTCAGGTCGAGCTGCGGCGCCTTCTCCTCGACGACGGGCTCCGGGACGGGCGGCGCCTTGTGCACCTCGCCCTCGACCAGCTCGATCCCCTGCTCGACGAGGTGGGCGGCGAACTCCTCCGCCTGCTCCTTCGTCAGGTCGATGTCCTCCACGCCGGCGGCGATCTCGTCGTAGGTGAGGAAGCCCTTCTCCAGGCCGTCCTGCACCAGCCGATGCAGCTCCTCGACGTCGGGCAGAGGGGAGGTCTCGACCGTCAGCATGGGCTCCCGCCTTTCTCGTGCAGGTGACGCGCTGGAGCCCCGGCACGGGCGCTTCGGGAACGGCGCCCGGGCCCAGGGTGCGCGCATTCTAGTGCGGTCGGCCGGAAGAGGCGGGATCACGACCCGGCAAGTGGGGCAGCCAGCCGCCTCGGAGGGCCCGGATCGCCGGGCGTCCGTGGCCTACGGCGCGACCCAGCCGCCGTCGAACCACAGCTGGTAGTTCGCCGGGCCGCGCAGGCTCGAGAGCCGCGGGTTGAACTTCACGAGCCGGATGACGCCGTCCGGCCCGACCTGGGCGACGAGCCCCTTGGTCATGAACCGCAGCTTCTCGGGGAAGACGAACTGGCCGTCCTTCGTCCAGCTCGCCGTCTCGAGGTGCCTGGTCTCGAGTGGGCTGCTCCGGAGGACGTTCCCGACCCTGACGTGCGCCGCGTCGTCGAGCCCGAACCCGGCCGCGTCGGTCAGGCCGACGCCGTCGATGTCGCCGACGACGGACTGCCAGCTGCCGGTCCGGTCGGGGTCCACCTCGACGACGTACTCGACCACCTTCTGCTTCAGCGCGCGGTCGAAACGCGTCTTGCGCGCGAGCCGGAAGCCGGCGATCGTGGGCTGCTCGAGCGGCGCCGCGGACGGGTCGACGAGGTTGTCCTTCCAGTTGAAGGTGAAGTCGACCTCGCCCTCGGTCCACCACTCGAACATCGAACGGCGGTACTGCGGCTTGTCGGTGAACCACTCGAACTCGCGCGTGTCGAGCCGGTCCATCACGTCCTTCCAGCGCTGCGAGCGCTCCGTCCACCCCTCGTTCGCGAGCTGCCGCTCCACCGCGGCCCGGTTGATCGGCTTCTTCAGGATCAGCCGGCCGACGTCGCCCGGGTCGTAGCCGAGGTACTCGGCGTCGATCCAGTCGACCGAGCCGATCTTGAACTGCTCGGGCTTCAGGTACGCGCCGACCCAGTCGAGCGCCTCGAACGCGCGCGAGCGGAACGTGTACAGCAGGTCCTTGCCCTTGAAGTACGACGTCAGGAAGTCGTACTGCGCATCGGTCAGGCCGAGGAGCTGCTTCGCCAACGCCCGGCTGAGCGGCATCCCCTCCGGGACCGTGGCGCCCGTCAGCGCGGCAAGCGCGGCCGGCAGGCGGCCGCCGGCCACGCCGAGGGCGGACAGCGCCTCGCCCGCCTGGGCGAAGGCGCGCTCCTTGGCGGCCGCCGCTGCGGCCGCGACCTCCGGGAAGCGGGCCAGGAGCCGCGGCGCGGCGATGGGCACGAGGACGGAGGCGACGTCGAGCGCGCGCTCGGCACCGTCGATCCCGAGCTCGCTCGACGCCTTCGCCCAGTCGCCCGCCTGGTACTCGTCGTACATGCGCGCGTAGTGGTCGAGAACGGCCCGGTCGATCGCGTCGTACACCTGGACGTCGCCCTGGATCACCGCGTCGAAGTTCGCCTGCGCGACCGACCGGATGCGCCCGAGCCACTCGCGCTTCAGCGACTCGTCCCGGCTCGCCGCGCGCCAGAGCTCGGTCTGGTAGAGCGTGAACTTCTTCACCAGCGTCGGCAGCTCGAGCGCGCCGCCCACCGCCATCGTCGGCAGGTCGACGGCGAGGAACTTCACCCCGTGGAGCGCCGCGCCCACCCAGAGGAACGCCCCCTGGACGATGCCCGTCGAGTAGTAGGCCCAGTCGGCGACCGCGGAGTACGGCGCGACGTCCTTGGCACGATCGTCGAAGGAGAGCAGGAGCTCGCGGCGATCGGGGTCGAGGAGCACCTGCTTCCGGGCGTCGGCCTGGACCACGTCGTGCCCGTCCACATGCGTCCAGACGAGCGGCGTGAGCAGCGTCAGCCTCGCGCGCGTCCCGCCCTGGCGCGTGTCGGCCCTGACCTTGCCCGTGGTCGTCCACGTCCACAGGCCGGGGATCAGGTAGCTGTTGCGCCGGGGGTCGCTCCCCAGCGAGGTGAAGACGACGTCGTACTCCTTGACCTGCCTGGGCGCCAGCTCGATCAGCGGCGGCAGCGCCTCCGGCTCGAGCCCCTGCTTGCTGAAGTCCGTCAGGTGGATCGGCTTCCCCGGTGGCTGCCAGTGGCCGCCGAGCGCGTTCCCTTCCGGCGCGACGACCTCGAACACGTAGAGCCACTTCGAGTACGAGCGGTTCTCGAGCTTCACGCGCGCCGTGAGCGCCGTCCCGGCCTTGATCAGCTGCTTGGCGTTCGGGCTCCGCACCTTGCGGTCGAGCGTCATCGAGGCGACGAGCAGCTTGCTCTTGATCTCGAGCTCGCCGTCGCCCGTGGCCTTCAGGGTGGCGCTGCGCGGCCTCGCGCTGAACCGCACCAGCGCGGTCAGGTCGAGCAGCGCGTCCCCGCGGGCGACGTAGACGTATGTCCCCCTCGCCTTCTTGCCGGGGGCGATCGTGCCGAGCCGGACGTCCTTCGGCCGCTTCTCCTTCGGGACGAGCGCGAGCTCGTCGGTCTGGGCGCCGCCGCGGTAGCCGACGAGGAGCTTCTGGTCGAGCGTGACGTTGAAGGCCGGCGTCTTGCGGAGGTTCTCGACCGTGACGACGACCTTCACGTCCTTCGGCACGGGCCCGGCGGGCTTCTGCTCGACGACGACGGGCGACGGCGTCGCTGCGACGGTCACGCGCAGGCCGGAGCAGGGCACGAACTCGCCCGCCTTGCGCGAGCACGTGCGGAAGTCGATGCCGGCCACGTCGCCGGCGAGCGCGAGGCTCCGGGCGGCCGGGGTGAACGCACCCTCGCCGTCGGCGAGGGTCGGGCGGATGGTGTAATCCCCCTGCGGCAGGTCGAGCTCGTAGGTGCCGTCGGCGCGCGTCGTCGTCGTCGCGCCCGACGAGCCGGAGGCCGTGACGGTCACTCCAGGCGCCCCGACCGGCTCCGGGCAGTCGCCGTCGAGCGGGCACGCCGTGATCGTGCCCGTCACGCGATGGCCCTGGCTCCCCACGAAGTCGACGCCGGCGACGTCCTGTGTCACGGCGACCGTGCGGTCGGCGGGCTCGAACGCCCAGCCCGCTGCGGTCGGCGTGACGACGTAGGAGCCCTCGGCGAGCGTCATCGCATACCCGCCGTCCTCGCCGGTCGTGGCCCGACCCGAGCCGTCTCCGGTCGCGACGACCGAGATCCCGGCGAGCGGGCCCGGGCTCGGGCAGGACGGCTGATCGACCGGGCAGCCGGTCACCGTGCCCGACAGGCGGTGCTGCGGCTTCTCGACCGCCGCGACCGCCTTCGTGATCGCGTAGCTGCCCCCGAAGTCGCACGTCGGTCCGGTGCCGCCGCCGAGGTAGAGGCGATGGGCCCCGGGCGGCGCGAGCCAGTGCTGCGTGACGCCCTCGCTGAAGAGGGTCCAGTCGTCGTCGAACGGCGGCCCGCTCGTCGAGTACTTGAAGTGCGCGGGCAGGAATTCGTAGTCGACCGAGTAGCCCGTCGCGCCCGAGATCGGCGCGAACTCGGCGAAGAACTCGACGCTGCAGCGCCCGCTCGGCCAGCTTCGCCCGGGCACGACCTGCGGCGTGAAAGCGACCTCCGCCGCGCGACCCAGCGGGGCGAGTGCGACGGCGCACAGCGCCGAGATCAGCGCGAGACCGGCCAGCCGTCGCAAGGGATGCCGCATATCGCCTCTTCGGGGTCGGGAGGCGAAGGATCGCAGATCTCCTGCCGAAGATCCAGGGGGCGTACGGGAGCCGCGGCGGGCCGGCCGATCGCTCCGACGAGGGAGAACGGCGCCCACGTCGCATGTCCGCGCAAGTTTTTCGCGGCGACGCCCTCTAGCGGAGTGCAATCGCCCGGCAGCACTGGAAGGAGACAGGGGAGACATGAAGCGAGGGATCAGGAACGTGGGGATCGCGGCCGGGGCGGCCGCGCTGTCCCTGTCGCTGGTCGGGGGCGCGCTCGCGAGCTCCGGCCACGAGAGCTCGAACGGCAAGCGCAAGGGCAAGCGCATCGCCAAGCTCGAGGGCCGGCTCGCCGCAGCGCCGGCCGGGAGCGTCACCGTGCAGAAGCGGAACGGCAAGTCGCTGACGTGCGCCGTGGGGGCGGCCACGATCGCCGACTGGGCCGTCGCGGGCGCGCAGGCGCGCCTGACGTGCAGCAACTCCCCCTCGGGGAAGGTCGTGAGGAGCCTCGACCCGATCGGCAAGTCCGTCCGGCGGGCCGACGCGTTCGAGGCCGAGGGCCGCGGCACGGTCAGCGCCCTGACGGACCCGACCGCGACGGCCGACGGCTCGATCACGGTCACCTCGGGCAGCTCGCAGCTCGTCTGCGTCATCCCGATGGGGACGACGCTGCCGGCCGGCCTCGCCGTGGACGACCTGGTCGAGGTCACGTGCGTCCTCTCGAACAACGTCTGGACGCTGACGCGGATCCACGAGGAGGACTCGCTGTCCCCCGGCCGCGAGGACGACGACGATCGGCGCGGCAGCCACGACGGCCTCGAGGTCAAGGGCGCGATCAGCGCGCTGACCCAGCCGACGGCGACGGAGGCCGGCTCGATCACGATCGGCACGGCGCCGTCCGCCGTCACCTGCGTGATCCCGGCCGGCTCGACGCTCGCGACCGCGTTCCAGGTGGGCAGCACCGTCGAGGTGAAGTGCTCGACCGACGGCACCCAGTGGACGCTGACCCGCATCCACGCCGAGGACGACGTCAGCGGCGCGGGCGAGGTCGAGGTCAAGGGCGCGATCTCCGCCCTGACGGCGCCGTCGGCCACCGCCGCCGGCTCGATCGCCGTGGGCTCGACGACCTGCGCCGTCCCGGCCGCCTCGACCCTGGTCGCGGGCTTCGCCGTCGGCCAGCTCGTCGAGATCAAGTGCCTCCGGGACGCGACCGGGCTCGTGCTCGTGCGGATCCACGCCGAGGACAGCTCCGACGACGACGACGACCACCGCGGCCGCGGCCGCGGCTCGGACGACTAGACCGGCCTGCGGACGGGAGCGGGGACGGCGCCGATCGGGGGGCGGCGCGGTCCCCGCAACCCCTACGCTGGGAGCGAGCGACGAGGGACGACGAGGCGATGAGCGAGGCGACGACGAGCAGCGGGGCCCAGGCGGCGGCAGCGGGCGCCCAGGTGGCGCAGCTGTACGAGAAGCACAGCCGGATGGTGGTCGGCCTCTGCCGGCTGCTGCTGCGCGACCCGCACGAGGCGGAGGACGCGGCCCAGCAGACCTTCCTCTCCGCCTACCGCAGCATCCTCGGGGGCTCGAGCCCCCGCAACGCCGGGCCCTGGCTCGCCGAGATCGCGCGCAACGAGTGCCGCGCCCGGCTCGAGCAGAAGGCGCGGCGCCCCGTCCCGATGGAGGACGCGGGCCTCAGCGCGATCGCCCTCGACGCGGCGTCCGTCGCCGAGCGGCGCTCGGAGATGGGCCGCATCAAGGAGGCGATCGGCGACCTGCCCGAGCGGCAGCGCGAGGCGATCGTCCTGCGCGACTTCTACGGGCTCTCCTACGGCGAGGTGGCCTCGGCGCTGACCGTGAGCGTCCCGGTGGTCGAGTCGCTCCTCTTCCGCGCCCGGCGCAAGCTGAAGACCGAGCTCGGCGGCGTCCCGCGTCTCGCGCACGGCGTCTGGGCCGTGCCGCTGGCCCTGCGCGACGAGCTCGCGCGCACCGTGCCCGGGTTCGACTCGGCCGCCGCGCAGCTCGCGACCGCCGGGGGCGGCGGGGCGCTCGCCGCGACCGCCGCGAAGCTCTCCAGCCTGCCGCTCGTCGCGAAGGTCGCCGCGCTCCCCGTCGCCGGCAAGGTCGCCGTCTCGGCGACCGCCGTTGCCGTCGCGGTCGGCGCCGGGGTCACGCCCGTCGTGGTCGACCACGCGCCGCCGACCCCGGCCGCCAGCGCAGCGAGCGCCATCCCGGGCGTGCAGGACGACCAGGCGGCCGCGGCCGCCGCGGCGGCGAGCGCCGACGCGCAGGCCAGCGAGGCGAGCGCCGCCCTGGCGGCCGGCTCCCGCGACGCCGACGCGAGCCAGGGCCAGGGGCCGACCACGAGCCCGATCGACGACGACTCCGCCACGGCCGCCGCCGTCCCGCCCCTGGCGGGCCCGTCCAGCACGAGCGGCGCCGCCCCGCCCGCCACGCCGCCCGGGCCGCCGGCAGGGCCGGCCGGCGGCGCCTCGATCCCCGTCGTGGACGCGCCGCCGGGCGACGACCGCGGCTCCGACGACTCGTCCGGCGACGACCGCAGGGGCTCGGACGACGAGGACGACGACCGCGGCTCGGACGACGACAGGCAGTCGGACGACGGGGACGACGAACGCGGCTCCACGCGCGACCGCTCCGGCTCGGACGACGACGATCGCTCCGGCTCCCGCGACCGCTCCGGCTCGGACGACGACGATCGCTCGGGCTCGCGGACGTCGCGCTCCGGCAACGGCGACGGCGGCTCGCGCACCTCCGGCTCCCGCGGCAAGACCTCCGACGGCAGCCGCACCCGCGGCGGCGGCAAGACGTCGACCGACCGGGAGCGGTCGAGCGGCAGCGGCTCCCGGAAGGGCTCCGACGACCGCGACGACGACAGGGGCTCGGACGACCGCGACGACGACGAGCCGCGCAGGACGGAGCCGGCGCCGCAGCCCGCGCCGCAGCCGGCGCCGGCGCCGACCGAGACCTCGGGAGGCGGCGACGAGGGCTCGGGCAGCGGGAAGGACGACCGCGTCGACGACCCGGACGACGACTCGAGCAGCGGGAAGGGCTCCGGCGACGACGACCCGGGCGACCTGTCGGGCGACGACTCCTCCGGCGACCGCGACCACGACTAGGCGCCCGCGCGCTACGCTCGCGCTCGTGGAGCGCGTGGCCGCGAGCGAGCGCCGCCGCCGACCGGCCGGCGAGGCCGGGGGCTGACCCGTGCCCGAGCTGCCCGAGGTCGAGGCGACCCGGCGGCAGCTCGACGCCGTCGTGCGAGGCGCGCTCGTCGAGCGGGCGGGCCCGGCACACCTGGCGACGCTGAAGACGTTCGACCCGCCGCTCTCGTCCCTCGAGGGCCGGCGCCTGCGCGGGGCCGAGCGGCGCGGCAAGCACCTGCTCTTCCCGACCGGGGACGGCGAGCTCGTCCTCCACGTGCACCAGATGACGAGCGGGCGCTTCCAGGTGCTGGGGCCGGGGGCGAAGCGCCCGAAGGCGCCCGCGTTCCAGCTCGTGCTCGAGGGCGACGTGGCGATCGTGCTGACCGAGCGCGGCACGCGCAAGCAGGCGCGCGTCGGGCTCTACCGCCCCGAGGCGATCGAGGCGGAGCTCGCGCACCTCGGGCCCGAGGCGGTCGGCCTGGGCGCGGCGGGCCTCGCCGCCGTCCTCGCCGCCGACTCCCGCCGGCTCCACTCCCTGCTCCGCGACCAGCGCGCGCTCACGGGCATCGGCCGCGCCTGGGCGAACGAGATCCTCCACCGGGCACGGCTCTCGCCGTACGCGCTCTCGCGCGAGCTCGGGCCCGACGGGATCGAGCGCCTGGCGGCCACGATCGACGAGGCGCTGACCGAGGGGATCGCCCTGCGCGAGGCCGGCGCGAACGACGCGCGGGCCTACCGGATCCATGGCAAGCTCGGCCAGCCGTGCCCCGCCTGCGGGACGCCGATCGCGCAGGTCGACTTCGAGGAGCACACGATCTACTACTGCCCGACCTGCCAGACGGACGGGCGCGTGCTGAAGGACCGGCGCCTCTCGCGCCTGCTCCGCTAGCGGGACGGGGCCGCCGGGAGGACGATCTCGAACCGGTCGCCCTCAAGGCGCGTCGCGCCGCCGAGGGCGCGCACGATCCTGATCGCGGCGCCCGCGCCGAAGTCGCGGGACTCCTCGGCGGCGAGCACCGGGCGGGCGTTCGGCTCCACCGGCGCCAGCACGATCGTCGGGCCCGCGACGACCACCTCGATCCCCTCGTCGAGCGCGCCGTGGCGCATCGTCGCCCGCGTGAGGGCCGTGAGCGCCCGCACGGTCGGCGGGCGGTCGACGAGGACGGCGGCTCCGGCGTCGCCCGTGACGCGCACGCGGCCGGGCTCGAAGCGGGCGGCAGCCTCCTCGATCAGCTCCCGCGAGGACGCCTCGGCGAGCAGCGGCTGCCAGCGGCCCTCGACGATCCGCGCGAGCAGGTTGAGCTCCTCGACGATCGAGGCGATCTGGAGGCCGCTCTCCTCGATCGTCCGGGCGTAGCTCGCGTGCGGCTCCGGCAGGTCGGCGCTCGCGAGCGTGCGCGCGAAGCCGCCGAGCGTCGCGAGCGGCGTGCGCAGGTCGTTGACGCCCAGCGCGACGAGGCGCAGGAGCAGCTCGGCCTGATCCACTAGACCGCGCCCGCGCGCCCGGCCACGAGCCGACGGAGCTTGCCGGCGAGCGAGAACTCGAACCGCCGCTCCTCGCCGCGGACGAGCCGGACGATGTTCCCCCGATGCAGGACGAGGATCGCGACGGCCGCCCCGATCGCGAACCCGAGCGGCGCCCAGTGTGCGCCGAATGCAACGGCCATCAGCGGGAACGCGAGCCCGCCCGCGACCGACGCGAGCGACGCGTAGCGCACCGCGAGGAAGAGGACGATCCAGACGCCCGCGGCGGCGAGGGCGGCGAGCGGGGCCACGGCCAGGCCGACGCCGCCGGTCACGGCGACGACCTTGCCGCCCTTCGCCCAGCCGAGGAAGAGCGGGCGCCAGTGCCCGACCAGCGCGGCGGTGCCGGCCAGCACGCCCGTCAGCTCGTCGCCGACGTAGCGGCCGAGCAGCCCCGCCGCCAGGCCCTTGAGGATGTCGAGGAGGGCGACCGCGATCCCCCACTTGAAGCCCAGCGCGCGGGCGACGTTCGTCGCGCCGACGTTTCCGCTGCCGTGCTTCCGGATGTCGACTCGCTTCGCGGCGAGCGGCAGCCAGTACCCCCACGGCATGGAGCCGAGGACGTACCCGCTCGCGATCAGGAGCCCCTCCTCCACGACCTCCGTCCCGCCGACGCTACGACGTGGGGATGCCGTACCCCGCGACCCAGCTGTTGACCACCGTCCAGTCCAGGTTGTCCAGGAACGCGTCGATGTACGCGGCCCGGTCCGTGCCGTAGTCCAGGAAGTACGCGTGCTCGTAGACGTCGAGCGCCACGAGCGGCGTCGCGTTCCACACCGGGAACGTGTTCTGCGCGTCGCCGATGTAGTTGAACAGCCGCTGCTCGTCCCAGTCGTACGCCGTCCAGGCCCAGCCGCGGCCGCCCATGCCGGTCGCCTTCAGGTCGGCCCGCCACGCGGCGACGCTGCCGAAGTCCCGCTCGATCAGCGTGCGGATCGCGCCGGTCGGATCGCCGCCGCCGCCGCCGAGGTGCGCGAAGTAGAGCTCGTGGTTCTTGATCCCGCCGATCGCGAACGTCAGGTCGACCTTCAGCGCGCGGACGTCGCTGTAGACCTGGTTCGCCGCGGACAGGTCGACGTCGGCCAGGCGGGCGAGGATCTCGTTCCGCTTGTTGACGTAGCCCTGGTAGAGCTTGTAGTGCGCCTCGATGGACTGCCGCGAGATGCCGTCCATCTCGAGGACCTCGGGCCGCAGCTCGCGCGGCGCGATCTCCTCGAAGTTGTAGACCAGGGAGGCCATCGAACTCCTTTCGTGATCGAGCACTCGACGGCGGATCGTAGCGTTCCCTGGCCCGGGCGCCCTGATGACCCGCGCGAGCGCTCGCGCGCGTGTGGCCCGGAGCGCCGTCCGTCCCGCCGCGCACGCGGGAAACCGACCGGGCTTGTGTTTCGTATCGATAACCGGTATGGCTACGTTGGCCTTGGAGTCCGTGTCGCCCACACGCGCGTCCTTCGGCGTCGACCCGCAGGCCTCCGACGGGGAGCTGATCCTGCAGGTCGCCCGCGGCGACGCCGACGCGTTCGACGAGCTGTACCGCCGGTTCGCGCGCCCGGTGCTCGGGCTGGCGCAGCGCCTGCTCGGCGACCACGGCCGGGCCGAGGACGCCGCCCAGGAGACGTTCGCGGCCGTCTGGCGCTCCGCGCGGAGCTTCCGGCCCGACCGGGGCACCGGCTCCGCGTGGCTCTTCACCGTCGCCCGGAACTCGATCATCGACCGGGCACGCCAGCGGCTCGACGTCCCGATCGAGCCGCCGACGGAGGAGATGGCCGTCGAGCCCGGGCCCGCCGAGGAGGCCGAGGCGGGCTGGGTCGCCTGGCGCGTCCACGCGGCGCTCGAGCGGCTGCCAGAGCGCGAGCGCGAGGTGCTCGAGCTCGCCTACTGGCGCGGGCTCTCCCAGTCCGAGATCTCCGAGCAGCTCGACGTTCCCCTCGGCACCGTCAAGACGCGCACGCGCTCCGCGCTCTCGCGCATGGCTGCCATGCTGGAGGAGGTGCGAGGATGAGCGCCGACCTGCCCGACCTCCGCTCGCTCCTGCCCGACGACGCCTCCGACGAGGACGTCGAGGCGCTGCGGGCCGTTGACGGGCTGCTCCGGTCGGCGCCCGCGCCGGTCGAGGAGGTGCCCGACACGCTCACGGCCGCGGTCGGCCGGATCCCCCGTCGCGAGCGCCCCGAGCGCCGGCGCGGCGGCGCCGGCGGCGGGCGGGTCGTCGCGCTGCGGCGGCGGCGCACGGCGGCCCTCGCGATCGCGGCCGCGATCGCGGGCGTCGCCTTCGCGGTCGGCTGGTTCGCGAGCGGCGACAGCAGCCGCAGCGACACGCGGGTCGAGGAGGTCGCCCTGGCGGCGACGCCGAACGGGCCGCCGGACGGCCGCATGGAGGTCGCCGTGCTCGCGAAGGACGACGCGGGCAACTGGCCGCTGCTCGGGCAGGTGCAGGGCCTCGAGCCGACCGGGCCGGGCGAGTACTACGAGCTCTGGCTGACGAAGGACCGCAGGGTCGTCCTCTCGTGCGGCCGCTTCACCGTCGACGCGAGCGGGGCCGCGAAGGACGTCTGGCTCAACGCGCCCTACAAGTGGAGCGACTACGACGACTGGGTCGTGACGAAGGAGATGCCGGGCCAGAAGCCGGCGCGGTCGAAGTGGCTGCTCCGCGTCGCGATCGCCGGCACGCAGGCCTAGGCTCGAGCCGACCGGGCCGCCCGGCCCGACCATCTACGCTTCCCGCCGACGGGGCCGACGGCAGAGGGAGGGAGCGCGATGGGGATGTACGGGCTCGAGGGCAAGGTGGCGATCGTGACCGGGTCCGGCCGGCACGGGGGCCTCGGCAAGGCGATGGCGCTGCGGCTCGGCCAGGAGGGCTGCCGGGTCGTCCTCGCCGACCTCGGCCAGGTCGAGGGCGAGCTCTTCCCGGCGCACGGGGTCGGCACGACCGCCGAGCTCGAGGAGGTCGCGGCCGAGGTCCGCGCGACGGGCGCCGAGGCGATCACCGTCGCCTGCGACGTCCGCAGCGAGGGCCAGGTGCAGAACCTCGTCGCGCAGGCGGTCGAGGCGTTCGGGGGCGTCGACGTCCTCGTCAACAACGCGGGCATCGGCTACCTGATGCAGCTCGTGACGGAGATGGACGAGGAGAAGTGGGACGCCGTCCTCGACGTCAACCTCAAGGGCATGTTCCTCTGCACCAAGCACGCCGCACGGCGGATGATCGAGCAGGGCCGCGGCGGCCGGATCGTCAACATCGCGAGCCAGGCGGCCAAGAGCGGCTTCCCGTACGCCTCGGCGTACGTCGCGTCGAAGCACGGCGTCCAGGGCTTCACCCGCTCGGTCGCGATCGAGCTCGGCCAGCACGGGATCACGGTGAACGCGATCTGCCCGAACCACGTCACGACCGGGCTCGGCGCCTGGCAGAACGAGTTCTTCTCGAACGCGCTCGGGCTGACGGAGGACGAGTACCTGGCCGCGATGCGCAGCCGGATCCCGCTCGGCCGTCCCGGCCTGCCCGAGGACATCGCGAAGGCGTGCGCCTGGCTCTGCTCCGAGCAGGCGCAGTACGTGACCGGCGAGGCGATGAACGTCTCCGGCGGCGAGGAGATGCACTGACGGCCGGGGCGCCGTCCCCCGACGAGCTGGCCGCGCTCGCGGAGCGCGTCGCCCGCGCGGCCGGCGCGGTCGCGCTCGAGCACGCGACGCGCGGGCCCGCGGCCGGGATCTCGACCAAGTCGACGCCCACCGACCCGGTGACGGCGGCCGACCGGGCCTCGGAGGAGCTGCTGCTCGAGCTGCTCGCCGCGGCCCGGCCGGACGACGCCGTGCTCGGCGAGGAGGGCGGCGCCAGGCGCGGGACGAGCGGCCTCTCCTGGGTCTGCGACCCGCTCGACGGCACGGTCAACTTCCTCTTCGGCGTGCCGCAGTGGGCCGTCTCCGTGGCCTGCGAGGACGCCGCGGGGACGGTCGCCGGCTGCGTCTACGACCCGTCCCGCGACGAGGCGTTCGTCGCGGCGCGAGGCGGCGGCGCCACGCTGGACGGCGAGCCGATCCGGGTCCGCGCGGCGACGGAGCTCGCCCAGGCGCTCGTGGCGACCGGCTTCGGCTACGCCGCCGAGCGGCGCGCGTCCCAGGCGCGCCAGGCGGCCGACGTGATCGGGCGCGTCCGCGACCTGCGGCGCTTCGGCGCGGCCGCCCTCGACCTGGCGTGGGTCGCGTGCGGCCGGCTCGACGGCTACTACGAGGCCGGGCTGAACGCGTGGGACTGGGCCGCCGGCGGCCTGCTCGTCGCCGAGGCCGGGGGCGTGGTCACGCGTGGGCCGAGCCCGCACGGCGTCGACCAGCTCGTCGCGTCGGCGCCCGCGATCCATCCGGCGCTCGTCGCGCTCGTCGGCGCGGGCTGACCGGGGCTCCGTCCTCGCCTGGTACGGTGGGCCCATGGTCGAGCGGCCGACCTCGAACCGGCGGCGGGCGACCCTCGGCGCCCTCGCGCTCGCGTCCGCCGCGTGCGTCGGACTCGTCGCCGCGCGCCGGCTCCACGCGGGCTTCTCCGATTACGGCTTCCTCCTCTGGAACCTCTTCCTCGCGTGGATCCCGTTCGGCCTCGCGCTGCTCGTCTACGACGGCGCACGGCGCGGCCGCTCGACGCGCTGGCTGCTCGCCGTCGGGACGCTCTGGCTGCTCTTCCTGCCGAACGCGCCGTACATCGTCACCGACTTCGTGCACCTCGGCCACCACTGGGAGCACCCGGGCGCGCCGATCTGGTTCGACGCGACGATGATCGCCGCCTTCGCCGGCACGGGCCTGCTGCTCGGCTTCCTCTCGCTGTCGCTCGTCCAGCTGGTCGTCGCGCGCCGGGTCGGCGGGCGGGCCGCCTGGGGGTTCGCGCTCGCCGCGCTGGGCCTCACGAGCGTGGGCATCTACCTCGGCCGCGTCCTGCGCTTCAACTCGTGGGACGCCCTCGTCGCGCCGCACGCGCTGCTCGACGCGCTGTGGGCGCCGCTCGCCGACCCCTACGCACACCGGAAGGTGCTCGCCGCGCTCGTCGCGACGACCCTCGCGCTCGCCGTGACGTACGCCGTCCTGCACGCCCTCGGCTGGCTGCGCCCGGTCGAGGACGAGCCGCGCGAGGGCTAGGCGCCGAGGAACGCGTCGAGCGCGGCCGCGAGGGCGGCCGGGTTGTCCTGGCTGACGCGGTGGTCGGCCTCGATCTCGAGGGTGCGCGAGCCCGGGATCAGCTCGTGGAGGCGCTGCATGTTCGCGGGCGGGAAGACCGCCGAGCGGGCGCCGCGAGCGATCAGGGTCGGGCACGAGACCGAGATCAGGTGCCAGATCGGCTCCTCGAGCAGGTGCTCGGTCTCGGCGACGCCGGCCGGCAGGTAGCGCCACTCGACGGCGCCGTCCTCGAGCTCGCGGAACGAGTGGCGGCTGTAGTGGTCCTTCATCTCCTCCGACCAGAGCGCCGAGAAGGGCATGCGCGCCCGGGCCTCGGCGAGCGACGGGAAGCGGAACTCGTTCGCGATCTGCGCCTGCACCCGCCGGTTGATGCCCGGGTCGAGCGACAGGCCCGGGTCGATCACGGTCAGCGTCTCGACGAGGTCGGGCCGCCGGGTCGCGAGCAGGAGCGCGAGGTTGCCGCCCGTGGCCGCGCCGACGAGGTGGACCCGCGCGACGCCGAGCGCCGCGAGCAGCCCCTCCATGTCGCCGAGGTAGTCCTCGTACAGGTAGCCGGCGGCAGGGTAGTCGGAGCGGCCGTGCCCGCGCTGGTCCGGGGCGAGGAACCGGTTCGGGAGCCGCGAGTGCTCGACGACGAAGTCCCAGACGCGCGCGTTCGTGCGGTTCGGGTGCAGGAGCAGCACGGGTGGCTCCACGCCCGCCCAGTCGAGCAGGTGCAGCCGCAGCTGCGGCAGCTCGACGACGCGCGACTCGGCGATGCGGGTGAGCGGCACGAGCGGGACGGTACTCGGTCCGCCCGTCCGTCGCCGGGCCTAGTCTTGCTCCCGTGAGCGTCGTCGGCCGGGAGATCCCGCTCCTCCAGCACGGCTTCGTCCGGCTGGACGAGGCGATGGCGAGCGACCTCTCCGTCGTCAACTCCGCGCGGGTCAGCTTCGCGAAGCGGAAGGAGGCGCTCGACGACGGCGACGCGGGGCTCGTCCGCTTCCTCATGCGTGAGCGGCACGGGACGCCGTTCGAGCACAACGGCTTCCGCTTCCACGTGCGCTGCCCCATCTTCGTCGCGCGCGAGTGGTTCCGCCACCGGATCGGCTCGTTCAACGAGGAGTCGGCCCGCTACCACCAGCTCGAGCCCGACTTCTACGTTCCCGCGCCCGGCGACGTCCGCAGCCAGGTCGGCAAGCCCGGCGCGTACACGTTCGAGCCGGTCGACCCCGCCGAGGCGGAGCGCGTCCGCTCGGTGCTCGAGCAGCACTACCGCGAGACGTACGCCCGCTACGAGGCCCTGCTGGCGGACGGGATCGCCAAGGAGCTCGCGCGCTGCGTGCTGCCGATGGGGATCTTCACCCAGTTCTACTGGACGCTGAACGCGCGCAGCCTGATGAACTTCCTGTCGCTGCGCTCGGCGCCGACCGCGCAGCTCGAGATCCGCCGCTACGCCGAGGCGATCGAGACGCTGTTCGCCGAGGCGATGCCCGTCACGTACGCGGCCTGGGTCGAGAACGACCGCGTCGCGCCCTAGCTCACGCGGGGTCGATGCCGCCGCGAACGCCGTCGAGCCAGGCGACCGCCTCGCGCCACGCCTTGCCGGCGGCGCGGCGCCGCTCGGGCGCGGCCTCGCCGTGCACGGGGTACGAGCCGAGGAACTTCACGCGGCCGTGCTTCGCGTGCACGTTGCGCAGCGCGTCGGCGACGAGCTCGTCCGCGACGTGGCCCTCGAGGTCGACGGCGAAGCAGTAGCGGCCGAGGCCGGTCTTCGCGGGGCGCGACTCGAGCCGGGTCAGGTTGACCGAGCGGGCCGCGAACTCCTGCAGGATCCCGAGCAGAGAGCCCGGCCGGTCCTCCCGCTGGAAGACGACGACGGTCGTCTTGTCGTGCCCGGTCGGGGCGGGCACCCCGCGGCCGACGACGACGAAGCGCGTCGCGTTGTCCGGGTGGTCCTCGATCCCCGCCGCGACGACCTCGAGGCGGTGCAGGTCGGCGGCCAGGCGGGCGCCGATCGCCGCCAGGCCCCTCGAGCGCGAGCGCGCCACGCGCTCGACCGCGGAGGCCGTCGAGGTGGCCGCCTCGACGGTCGCACCGGGCAGCGTGCGCGCGAGCCAGCCGCGGCACTGGGCGGTCGCGTACGGGAACGAGACGACCGTGCTCACGTCGGCCAGCGACGTGCCGGGCCGCGCGATCAGGTTGAACGCGATCGGGCGGACGAGCTCCTGGCGGATCAGCAGGTCGCTCTCGAACGCGAGCGTGTCGAGCGCGACCGTGACGGCGCCCTCGATCGCGTTCTCGAACGGGACGATCCCGAGCTCGGCGCGACCGGCCTCGACGCACTGGACGACCTCCGGGATCGACGCGCACGCGACGTGGGTCGCGGCGGCGAGCTCGGCGTCCGAGAGCAGGGCCTCCTCCGAGTTCGTGCCCGGGGGGCCGAGGAAGGCGATGCGCGTCACGCGCGGGACGATACCGACGCCCCGGGGCCGCCCTCCGGGGGATGGCGCCCGGAGGTGCGCCTGCCATACTCGCGTGCGTGATCCGCCCCGGCCGCCCTCTGCGCCTCCTCGCCGCCTGCGCGGGCGCCGTCGCCGCCGCGATCGGCCTCTCCGGCTGCGTCGGCTTCCTCGCACCGCCCGCGATCGTCCAGGAGAACGTGATCGGGAACGTGATCCTCCAGGTCGACATCTGCAACGGCGGGACGACCGGCCCGACCTGCCCCGACCCGCTCGCGGACGGCCTGCAGGGCGCGGAGCCGATGCAGATGCAGATCCTGCTCGCCTTCCGGATCCCGGATGGCTCGGCCGCGCCCGGCCAGTTCTCGTCCGTCAGCGGCCCGGCGCTGACGTTCACGCAGAACGCGAGCTTCGAGGGCCAGCTCGTCCAGCACGCCACGCCGATCGCCGGGTTCCACTGGGTCGGTTACCTCTCGAACGAGGTGCTGGTGACGCCAGGGTCAGCCCGAAGGGCATCCGCGTCCAGCCGACCTTCACGCTCCCGCGCGGCGCGGACGGCAGCCCGTTCCCGAACGCCTTCCGGTTCCGCCCGATCGTCGGCGTGCGCGGCAACGACGCGGCCAGCGGCCTCCCCTCGACGCGCCCCGTCGTCTGCGACGACGAGCTCGTCTTCGCACCGAACTTCAACGAGCCGACGATGTGCTCGGACGACCCGAACCAGCTGGCGACGGTGAACGCCCTGACCTCGAACCCCGTCCGCGACCTCGGCATCGTCGCCACCGGCACGGCGTCGACGGTCAACCCGGGCGCGACGACGACGCTGACCTTCTTCGCGAAGTACTCGGGCACCGCGACCGCGGCCGCGACCTTCCAGATCGCGGCCACGACGACGGCGCCCGGCGTGACCGTGACGCCGAACGTCGGCGTCCTCGCCCCGACGAGCAACAGCACGACGCCGATCCCGGTCGTCACCACCGTCCCCGAGGGCACGCCCGCGGGCACGTACGAGGTGCGGCTGACGGCCTCGCTGGCGAACGGCCAGACGCGGACGAACATCGGCACGCTGACCGTGGTCGCGCCCGACCCGGCCGCCCCGCCCGCCCCGCCGGCCCCGCCGCCTCCCGCGGCGCCTCCCCCGGCCGTCGTCTCCGACCCGCAGGTCAGCTCGACCGCCCTGCGCCTGCGGCGCGGCAGGGTCGGCGTCGTCCTCGCGTGCCCGGTCGCGGCGACGAGCGGCTGCAGCGGCACCGTCCTGCTCCAGGCGAAGGGGCGCAGCAAGAAGGGCGGCAAGCTGCGGCTGCTGCCGCTCGGCTCCGCGACGTTCGCGCTCCCGTCGGGCAGGACGAGGACGGTCCAGGTGCCGATCGTCGAGGAGCGCCGGGCGCTCGTCCCGAGAGCGAGGCGCGCGGCACTGACGACGACGGTCGTCGTCCGCGTGCTCGACGGCGCGAGGACGCGCGTCGCCGTGCGCCGCGTGCTGCCGCTCGGCCGCTAGGCGCCCGTCAGAGGACCGCGAGGTCGTCCGAGAGGGTCTCGAGGCTCGCGAGGTTGTGCCCGCTCGCGAACACGTCGATGTACGGCAGCGCCGCCCGCATCCCGCGGGCGAGCGGCTCGTAGGAGGGGTCCTCCTTGAGCGGGTTCAGCCAGATGATCCGGTACGCGAGCCGCGAGAGCCGCGCCATCTGCTCCTGCAGCAGCGCCGGGTCGCCGATCTCGAGCCCGTCGGAGCAGATCACGATCACCGCGCCCCGGGCGAGGCCCTTGTGCCCGTACTCGTCGAGGAAGCTCTTCAGCGACTCGCCGATGCGCGTGCCGCCGTCCCAGTCGAACACCTCGGCCGTGGCCCGCTCGAGCGCGACGTCCGGGTCCTGCAGCTTGAGCGCGCGGGTGATGCGCGTCAGCCGGGTGCCGAAGACGAACGCCTCCCAGCGCGGGTCCGTGCGCATCGCCGCGTGCGCGAACACGAGCAGGGCGCGCGAGAACGCGGCCATCGAGCCCGAGACGTCGAGGATCAGGATCAGCCGCCGGCGGCGCTTCTTGCGCGTCTGCCAGTAGCGGTCGATCGGCTCGCCGCCCGTGCGGAACGAGCGCCTGATCGTCCGCCGCAGGTCGGGCTGGCCCAGCTTCGAGCGCTTCTTGCGCCGCGTCCGCCGCCGCGGCACCGCGAGGCGGATGCGCTCCATCAGCTTCGCGAGCTGCGCCAGCTCCTCGTCCGAGCAGCGGGAGAAGCTCTTCTTGCGCAGGATCTCGACCTCGGACGCGAGCACGAGCTCCGGATCGGCCCCCTCGTCCTTCTCGCCCTGCCCCTGCGACTTGTCGGTGCCGCCCGCCTTCTTCTGCTGGGGCGGCGGCTTGGGACGCTCCACCTCGACGGGCATCGGCCCGAAGAACGAGGCGAAGACGCGGTCGTAGGTGTCGAGGTCGGCCTGCTTGCCGACGAGCGTGGAACGGCCCGCCCAGTACAGGTCGGCGGGCCCGAGCAGGGCGGCGGCGCGGCAGAACTCGACGACCCGGCCCGGGCCGACGTTCATGCCCTCCTCGCGCAGCGCGCGGCCGAAGCGGACGAGCCGCTCCTCGGCCGCCTCGACCTCACTCATGGACGATCGTCGGCAGCGCCGGCTCCACCCGGCGGAGATCGTCGTGGTTCTTGACCACCCAGCCGAGCGTCTCGGCGGCGCTCTCGGCGTCGACCTCCTCGGCGCCGAGCAGGGCGAGCGCGCGGGCCCAGTCGATCGCCTCGGCGGCGCCGGGCCGCTTGATCAGGTCGAGGTCGCGGAGCTTCGAGACCGTGACCGCGACCGAGCGCGCGAGCGCCGGGCCGGCGTCCGGGACGCGGATCTGGATGATCTCCGTCTCGCGGTCGACGTCCGGGTAGTCGATCCAGTGGTAGAGGCAGCGACGCTTGAGCGCGTCGTGCAGCTCGCGCGTCCGGTTCGACGTGATGATCACGGCCGGCGGGTCGTCGCAGTGGATCGTCCCGAGCTCCGGGATCGTGACGGTGAACTCGGCGAGCACCTCGAGCAGGAAGGCCTCGAACTCGTCGTCGGCGCGATCGAGCTCGTCGACCAGCAGGACGGCCTTGCCGCCGAGCTTGATCGCCTTGAGCAGCGGGCGCTCGAGCAGGAACTCGTCGCCGTAGAGCTCGTGGACGCGAGCGTCCACGGAGAGGGTGCCGTCCTGGATCGCGCGGGCGTAGAGCAGCTGCCGCGCGTAGTCCCACTCGTACAGCGCCTGGGAGGCGTCGATGCCCTCGTAGCACTGGAGCCGCACGAGCTCCGCGCCGAGGATTCGCGTGAGCGTCTTCGCCACCTCGGTCTTGCCGACGCCGGCCTCTCCCTCGAGCAGGAGCGGGCGGCGCATGGCGAGCGCGAGGTAGATCGAGGTCGCGAGCCCCCGATCAGGGAGGTAGGACTCCGTGCGAAGCGCGGCCTGGACGTCGTCGACCGACTGGAAACGCATGAGGGCAACCCTACAGCACGCGTGCGGCGCCGGGCCCCGGGGACACGGGGGCGCGCGCGCCCGTGTGGAGCCCGGCGCGAGTACTGTTCCCGCGTCGGGACGACGAGACGCCATGCGGGGGTGAAGACCGTGAAGGACGTGCTGGAGACCCTGGAGCGCTGGACGGCCGAGGGGAAGCGGATCGCCACCGCGACCGTGATCCGCACGGAGCGGTCGACCCCGCGCGACCCGGGCACCCTGCTGGCCGTGTCCGACCAGGGCGAGATCGCCGGGTCGGTCACGGGCGGCTGCGTCGAGCCGTCCGTCTACGAGGAGGCCCGGCAGGTGCTCGCCGGCGGGCCGGCGCGGCTGCTCACCTACGGGATCGCCGACGACGAGGCGTTCGACGTCGGGCTGCCCTGCGGCGGCACCGTCGAGATCCTCGTCGACCTGCTCCGCCCGGACGACCTCGCGGCGATCTCGGCCGCGATCGGCGAGGAGCGCCCCGTCGCGCTCGCCGTGCCCATCGCGGGCGCGCGGATCGGCGAGGAGCAGCTCGTCGGGCCCGGCCTCGGCGAGGGCGAGATCGCCGACGCGGCGCGCCGGCTGCTGGCGCTCGGCCGCACCGGTGTGATCGAGGTCGGCGGCGACGAGGTGTTCGTCTCGTCGTTCGCGCCGCGCCCCCGCCTCTACGTCTTTGGCGCGATCGACTTCGCCGCCGCGCTGGCGCGCGTCGCCCGCTTCCTCAGCTGGCACGTGACCGTCTGCGACGCCCGCGCGAAGTTCGTCACGCCCGAGCGGTTCCCGGAGGTGGACGAACTCGTCTGCGCCTGGCCGGACGAGTTCCTCGCCGGCGCGCCGGTCGACGAGCGCACCGCGATCTGCGTGCTGACGCACGACACGAAGTTCGACGTCCCGATCCTCGAGGCCGCGCTGCGGACGCCCGCCGGCTACATCGGCGCGATGGGCTCCAGACGGACGACCGAGTCGCGCAACGAGCGCCTCCGGGCCCGGGGGCTGACGGACGAGGAGCTCGCGCGGATCCACGCGCCGATCGGCCTCAAGATCGGGGCGCGCAGCCCCGAGGAGGTCGCGGTGTCGATCGCCGCGCAGCTCGTCGAGGTCTTCCGCGCGGGGAGCCCGCGCGCCACTGCGAGCAAGGAGGCCGTCGCGTGAAGCTCGAGAACTCGTTCGAGGTCGCCGCGCCGAGGCAGGCGGCATGGGACCTGCTCATGGACGTCCCGCGCGTCGTGCCGTGCATGCCCGGCGCGGAGCTGACCGAGACGGTCTCGGACGACGCGTGGAAGGCGAAGATGGCCGTCAAGCTCGGCCCGATCGCGCTGACGTTCAACACGGACGTGACGCGCGAGGCGGTCGACCAGGCGGCGGGCTCCGTGACGCTCTCGGCGAAGGCGAAGGAGGCGCGGGGCCGCGGCGGCGCCCAGGCCCAGATCGTCTCGTCGCTGACGGACGTCGGCGGGAGGACGCGGATCGACATCGTCACCGATCTCGCGCTGTCGGGCGCGGTCGCCCAGTACGGGCGCGGGATCGTCCAGGACGTCTCGGCGCAGCTCGTCCAGAAGTTCGCCGAGTGCCTCGAGGCACAGCTCGTCGCCGCGACGCCCGAGGAGGCGCAGCACGCGATCGAGGAGGCGGCGAAGCCCGTGTCCGGGCTGTCGCTCGGCCTCGGCGCGATCTGGCGGTCGATCCTGCGGCTCTTCGGCCGCAAGGCGTAGTTCCGACGTGGGAGGGACGGAGAGGGGATGACGACGTGAGGCGCATCACGGTCACCGTCAACGGGGTCGAGCGCTCGGCGGAGGTCGAGCCCCGGACGCTGCTCGTGCACTTCCTGCGCGAGGGCCTCGGCCTGACGGGCACGAACATCGGCTGCGACACGTCGTCCTGCGGCGCCTGCACGGTGCTGCTCGACGGCGAGTCGGTCAAGTCCTGCACCCTGCTCGCCGTCCAGGCGGACGGCCGCGCGGTGACGACGATCGAGGGCCTGGCGCAGGACGGCGAGCTGCACCCCGTGCAGCGCGCCTTCCACGAGCAGCACGGGCTCCAGTGCGGCTACTGCACGCCGGGGATGATCATGGCGACGGTCGGCCTGCTGGACGAGCTCGGCGCCGACCCGACGGAGGAGCAGATCCGGGAGGGGCTCGAGGGCAACCTCTGCCGCTGCACCGGCTACCACAACATCGTCAAGGCGGTCCAGGCGGCCGCGGCGGAGGTGGCGCGATGACGACCTACGTCGGCCAGCCGGTCGCCCGCAAGGAGGACGCACGGCTGATCAGCGGCCAGGGCACCTACGTCGCGAACTACCAGGCGCCCGGCCTGCTCCACCTCGTCGTCGTGCGCAGCCCGTTCGCGCACGCGCGCATCCGCTCGATCGACACCGCCGCGGCCACCGCGGCCCCCGGGGTCGTCGCCGTCCTGACCGGCGCCGACCTCGACGGCGCGTACTCGGGCCTGCCCTGCTTCTGGCCGGTCTCCGACGACATCAAGATGCCCCCGCACCTGCCGCTCGCGACGGACAAGGCGCGGCACGTCGGCGACGGCGTCGCGATCGTCGTCGCCGAGTCGGCGGCCGCGGCAAAGGACGCGGCCGAGCTCGTCGAGGTGGACTACGAGCCGCTGCCGGCCGTCACGGACGTGGTCGAGGCGCACTCCGACACGGCGCCGCTCGTCCCGACGTCCCGCGGAACCAGTGCTACACGTGGTCGCTCGTCACCCGGCGAGCCCGACCGCGTGTTCGCCGGACGCCGGTCGTCGTCGAGGAGACGTACCGCCAGCAGCGCCTGATCCCCGCCGCGATGGAGCCGCGCGGCGTCGTCTGCGAGGTCTCGCCGCTCACCGGCGACATCACCGTGATCTCGTCGACGCAGGTGCCGCACGTCCTGCGGACGGCGTTCTCGCTCGTGCTCGGCATCCCCGAGGCGAAGATCCGCGTGATCGCCCCAGACGTGGGCGGCGGGTTCGGCTCGAAGGTCGACGTGTACGCCGAGGAGATCCTCGTGATCGCGGCCGCGAAGCGCCTCGGGCGCGCCGTGAAGTGGGTCGAGGAGCGCTCCGAGGCCTGCCTCGCGACGATCCACGGGCGCGACCAGCTGCAGCGGATCGAGCTCGCGGCCACCGAGGAGGGGCGCATCCTGGGCGTCCGCGTCCGCCTGGTCGCGTCGATGGGCGCGTACCTGCAGGCGGTGACGCCCGGCATCCCGCTCCTCGGAGCCTGGCTCTACTGCGGCGTCTACGACATGCAGTGCTACGACTTCCACTGCACCGGGGTCTTCACCCACACGACCCCGACGGACGCCTACCGCGGCGCGGGCAGGCCCGAGGCGACCTACGCGATCGAGCGGGCCGTCGACGCGCTCGCCCGCCGGGTCGGCAAGGACGCGCTCGAGATCCGGCGCCTGAACTTCCTCCGCGGCCCGTTCCCGAAGGCCCTCGTCAGCGGGCTCGAGATGGACGCGGCCGACCACGACGCCGCGCTCGACCGGGCGCTCGAGCTGCTCGACCTCGACGCGTTCCGGGCCGAGCAGCAGCGGCGGCGGGACAGCGGCGCGACCAGGCTGCTCGGCGTCGGCTTCTCGACCTACACGGAGATGTGCGGGCTCGCGCCGTCGCGGATCCTCGGCGCGCTCAACTACGCCGGCGGCGGGTTCGAGACCATGGGCGTGCGCTTCCTCCCGACCGGCACGGTCCAGATCGTCTCCGGGACGTCCCCGCACGGCCAGGGCCACGCGACGACGTTCTCGCAGATCGTGGCCGACCAGCTCGGGATCACGCCCGACGAGATCGAGTTCCTGCACGGGGACACGGCCATCGCGCCGCAGGGCTGGGACACGTACGGCAGCCGGAGCCTCCCCGTCGGCGGCGTCGCGCTGTTCCACGCGGCCGGCAAGATCGTGGCGAAGGCGAGGCTGATCGCCGCGCACACGCTCGAGGTGTCGCCCGACGACCTCGAGTACGAGGACGGGACGTTCACGGTCAAGGGCACCGACCGGAAGATGACGACGAAGGAGTGCGCGTTCGCCGCGTGGCACGCCCACAACCTCCCGGACGGCATGGAGCCGGGGCTCGAGGCGCAGCACGCCTACGACCCGCCGAACTTCTCCTGGCCGTCCGGCTGCCACGTCTGCGTCGTCGAGGTGGACACCGAGACGGGCGAGGTCGTGCCCGTCCGGTACATCGCCGTCGACGACGTCGGCAAGGTGGTCAACCCGATGGTCGTCGAGGGCCAGGTGCACGGCGGCATCGCCCAGGGCGTCGCGCAGGCGCTCTGGGAGGAGGCCGTCTACGACGACGACGGCAACCTGGTCAACGGCTCGCTCGCCGGCTACCTCGTGCCGTCGGCGGCGGAGCTGCCCTCGTACCAGGTCGACCGCACCGAGACGCCGAGCCCGACGAACCCGCTGGGCGTCAAGGGCGTCGGCGAGACGGGCACGATCGCGTCCACGCCCGCGGTGATCAACGCGGTCGTCGACGCGCTCTCGCACCTCGGCGTGACCGACATCGAGATGCCCGCGTCGCCGCAGCGCGTGTGGGCGAAGCTGCAGGAGGTGCGCGCGTGATCCCCGCCGGCTTCGAGTACGAGGTCGCCTCGTCCGTCGACGACGCGATCCGGCTGCTGGGCCAGGCCGACGACGCGAAGGTGCTCGCCGGCGGCCACTCGCTGATCCCGCTGATGAAGCTCCGCTTCGCGCGGCCCGAGCTGCTGGTCGACATCGGGCGGATCGGCGAGCTGTCCTACGTCCGCGACGCGGGCGACCGGATCGCGATCGGCGCCCTGACGCGGCACCACGACGTCGCGAGCGATCCGCTCCTGCGCGAGCACTGCGCCGTGGTCGCCGAGGTGGCCGCGCAGGTCGGCGACCCGCAGGTGCGCCACTGCGGGACGATCGGCGGCTCGGTCGCGCACGCCGACCCCGCGTCGGACCTGCCCACGGTCCTGCTCGCGCTCGACGCGGAGCTGGTCGCGAGGGGCGCCTCGGGCGAGCGGACGATCGCCGCGCGGGACTTCTTCACGGGCTTCCTCGAGTCCGCCCTCGACCCGCGGGAGATCCTGACGGAGATCCGCGTGCCGAAGGGCGCGAGCGGCACGTACGTGAAGTTCAACCGGCGCGCCCAGGACTGGGCGATCGTCGCCGTGGCGGCAGTGCAGGCGAGCGGCTCGACCCGCGTCGCGCTGACGAAGATGGGCGCGACGCCGCTCCGCGCGGGCGGCGTCGAGGCGGCGCTCGCCGGCGGCGCCTCTGCGGCCGACGCGGCTGCCCGGGCCGGCGAGGGCACGAGCCCGCCGACCGACGCGAACGGCACGTCCGAGTACCGCGTCCACCTCGCGCAGGTGCTGACGCAGCGGGCGCTCGCCGCGATCTAGCCGGCGCCCGGCGGGGGCGCGGCGGCGACGCCGCGCCCCCGCCCGTCAGCCGACCGTCGCGAGGAAGGCGGCCAGCAGGCGCGTCGTCTCGTCGGCCCGCTCCTGCTGCACCCAGTGGCCGGCGCCTTCCAGGAGGTGGACGCCGCGCAGGTCGGTGCAGGCCGAGCGCCGCATCCGCTCGAGCGCGCCGGGCGCCTGGTGCACGCCCCAGTCGCTCGCGCCGCCGACGAACAGTGCGGGCACGTCGATCGTCCGGCCGGCGAACGGCGCGAGGTCGGCGTCCCAGAGCCCGGTCGTCCGCACGCGGTACCACTGCAGGCCGCCCTGGAAGCCGGTCCGGGCGTACTCGTCGACGTAGACGGCGAGGTCGGCGTCCGGGAGCCAGCGGTTCGCCGCGACCGACGCCGCGTCGGGCAGGTGCGGCGCGACCGTCGAGGGCATCGTCTCGCCGGCGTCCATCACGTAGTAGGTCGGCAGCCTCGCGAGCTCCCCGGCCGTCCAGCCCGCGAGCGGGTGCGGCTCGTTGCCCGGCCAGTCGGCGCTCTTCACGTGGAAGTAGGCGCGCAGGAACGCGTGCAGGCCCTCGGGCGCCTGGAGCAGGTCGTCGTTGGCCTGCCGGGTGGCGTAGTACCACTGGTAGTGGACGCGCGGCCGCGGGAGCGCCAGCAGGTCGGCGTGCACGTCCCCGGTCGGCCGCGCCTCGCCGACCCGCACCGGCGGCGCGCCGCCGAACGGCGCGCTCAGCAGCGCGACCGCGGGGAAGACGTCGGGCCGGGTCAACGCGCAGCAGGCGGCGACGTGCGAGCCGACGTCGTGACCGACGACGGCGTCGGCCGAGCGGCGTCCGAGAGCGCGGACGAGCGCCTCCAGGTCGCGGACGAGCGCGGTCGGGCGGAACGGCGCGAGCGGCTCGTCGTAGCCCGCGCCCCACCCCGTCGTGCGCCCGTAGCCGCGCAGGTCGGGGGCGACGGCGTGGTAGCCCGCCGCGGCGAGTCCCGGCAGGACGCGGCGCCACGAGAAGGCGAGCTCCGGGAAGCCGTGCACGAGGAGGACGAGCGGGTCGCGCGGGTCGCCCGCCTCGAGCAGGTGCACGCGCAGGTCGGCGACGCCCTCGACGACGCGGGCGCGGACGCCGGTCGGGAGGACGGCTGCGCTGAGCGGCTCGAGGTCGGACGCGGGCTGCACGGGGCGGGCGCACGATACCGCGCGGCCGCGTACCGATCGGCTCTGCGGGCGGTACCGGATGCGCCGTGGCCGCTCGCACGGGCACGATGCCGGGATGACGAGCTACCCGAGGGTCCCACGCCGCGCCGAGGCCCAGATGACCCCGACCCCGGTCGCCGGCGAGCCGGGGCTGTTCCAGGTCGACGGCACCTGGGGACGGATCCGGCCGATGGAGGCGGCGCCGGGCGTGCGCACGATCGGCGAGCTGGAGCTGATCGAGCATCTCCGGGCCGGCCTGCCGGTCGTCGACACGCGCCGGCCGCACTTCTACGCCGAGGGCACGATCGAGGGCGCGACGCACCTCGACCACACCGAGGCGGCCGACCGGCTCGGCGAGCTCGACCGGACGCGCGCCACGGTCTTCTTCTGCAACGGGCCCCAGTGCGCCGCGACGCCGGACATGATCGAGCAGCTGATCGCGGCCGGCCATCCCGCCGAGCAGATCCTCTACTACCGCGGCGGGATCCACGACTGGGTGACGCTCGGGCTGCCGCTCGTCCCGGGCGCCTGACCGGGCGGCGGCCTAGGCTCCCGGGGTGATCCGGGCCTCGGCGCACCTCTCGACGCTCTTCGCGGACGTGCCGGCGCCGGAGCGGCCGGGCCTCGCCGCGGCCGCCGGCTACCGGCTCGTCGAGTCCTGGTGGCCGGCGGCCGAGGACCACGACGCCCTCGTCGCGGCGGTCGAGGCGCACGGGCTCCGGGTCGTGCTCGTCAACGCCGACTGCGGCGACGTGCGCGCGGGCGAGCGGGGCTTCCTCAACGTGCCCGGCCGGGAGGAGGGCGAGCTCGGGCGGATCGACGACGCCCTCGCGCTCGCCGCACGGCTCGGCGGCGCGACCGTCCACGTGCTCGTCGGGATCGACACGGGCGAGGAGCCGCGCGCGACCCAGCTCGACCGCGCCGTCGGGACGCTGCGCGAGGCGGTCCGGCGGGCGGAGACGGCGGGGCTCGACCTCGTGCTCGAGAACCTCAACGACCGCGACACGCCCGGGTACCTCCTCCCCACCTGCGCCGACGTCGCCCGCGTGCTCGAGCGGGTCGGCTCGCCGCGGCTGCGGCTCCTGCTCGACGCGTACCACGTGGGCGCGCTCGGCCTCGACGTCGCGGCCGAGATCCGGCGCTTCGCGAGCCTCGCGGGCCACGCGCAGTGGGCGGGCGTCCCGGGCCGCCAGCCGCCCGGGCGCGGGACGATCCCGCTCGGCCGGGTGGTCGAGCTGCTCGCGGCGGCCGGCTACGAGGGCCCGCTCGGCCTGGAGCACGCGGCGACGACCCGCGAGGAGGCCGCGCTGGCGCTCGCGCTCGCCGAGGCGCCGGGCCTCGTCGGCTGACTCAGGACTGCGCGCCGGCGCGCAGCACGTCGAGCAGCTCGCCGATGTGGTGCTCGCGCTCGACCAGGTGGCGGAGCGGCGGCTCGGTGGACTCGTAGGGTTCCGCCGCCCGTTGCGCTCGCGCGACAGGTAGCCGGCCTCGACCAGCTCGGCGACGATGCGCTGCGCCGCCCGCTCGGTGATCCCGACGGCGACGGCCACCTCGCGCAGGCGCATGTCCGGGTTGCGCGCGATGCAGAGCAGCACGTGCGCGTGGTTCGTGAGGAACGTCCAGCCGGTCGCTGCGGGCGCGGTCTCGTCGTGGGACACAGCCATCTGGGTCTCCTGCTCGCTCAGGTGCGAATCCGAACACCGGAATCATACGTCGTCCGTGCCTCGACGACGAGCCGCCCGCGCCGGGCGATCCGCCGTGGCCGGCGGCGCGGGCGATACGCTCGGGTCGCCACCGTCCGCGACCTGGAGGCCGTTCGTGGAGACAACCCCGTCCGAGGCGCCGCTCGTCGGCGTGATCATGGGCTCGCGCTCCGACTGGGAGACGATGCGCCACGCCGCCGGGACGCTGGCCGAGCTCGGCGTGCCGCACGAGGTGCGCGTCGTCTCGGCCCACCGGACGCCCGACCTCCTGTTCGCCTACGCGGGCGACGCCGAGGAGCGCGGCCTGCTCGCCATCGTGGCCGGGGCGGGCGGCGCCGCGCACCTGCCCGGGATGGCCGCTGCGAAGACGGCGGTGCCCGTGCTCGGCGTGCCGGTCGAGTCGAAGGCGCTCTCGGGCCTCGACTCGCTGCTCTCGATCGTCCAGATGCCGGCCGGGATCCCGGTCGGGACGCTCGCGATCGGCCGCGCGGGCGCGGTGAACGCCGCGCTGCTCGCCGCCGCCATCGTCGGCCACGTGCGCCCCGAGGTGAAGGCGGCGCTCAGGGCGTTCCGCGAGCGGCAGACCGACGCCGTCCTCGACGCCCCCGACCCGCGGACCGAGCCGGCGTGAGGGTCGGGGTCCTCGGCGGCGGCCAGCTCGGCCGCATGCTCGCGCTGGCCGGCGCGCCGCTCGGCATCTCGACGATCCACCTCGACCCGGCGCAGGACGCCTGCGCGGGCCAGGTCGCGCCGGTGCTCGTCGGGCGCTACGACGACCCGGCGCTCGTCGCCGAGCTTTCGCGCCAGGTCGACGTCGTCACCGTCGAGCTCGAGCAGGTGCCGCTCGGGGCGTTCGACCACGTCCGCGAGGGCGTCCCGGCCCGCCCGCCCGCGGCCGCGGTCGAGGTGACGCAGGACCGCCTGCTCGAGAAGCGGCTCTTCCGCGAGCTGGGCATCCCAGCGCCCCGCTTCCACGCGGTCGACGGCCCCGACGACGTCAAGGCCGCGGTCGAGGCGCTGGGCCTGCCGCTCCTGCTCAAGACCCGCGACGGCGGCTACGACGGCAAGGGGCAGCTGCTCGTCCGCGACCCGGCCGCGCTCGCCGGCGCGTGGGACGAGCTGGGCGGCCGGCTGCTGATCGCCGAGGAGGTCGTCTCGTTCGAGCGCGAGGTCTCGGTCGTCGCCGTCCGCGGCCTCGACGGCGAGACCCGCGCGTACCCGCTGGTCGAGAACCTCCACGCGGGCGGCATCCTCCGGGTGACGCGGGCGCCGGCGGAGACGGACGCGACGCTCGCGGCCGACGCCGAGCGCTACGCGGCGCGGATCCTCGACCGGCTCGGCCACGTCGGCGTCCTCGCCGTCGAGCTGTTCGATGCGGGCGGGCAGCTGCTCGCGAACGAGATCGCGCCGCGCGTCCACAACTCGGGCCACTGGACGATCGAGGGCGCGGAGACGAGCCAGTTCGAGAACCACCTGCGGGCGATCTGCGGCCTGCCGCTCGGCTCGACCGCGCTCGTCCGCCCGTCCGCGATGGTGAACCTGATCGGCGACGTCCCCCCCGCCGCCGACGTGCTGGCGATCCCCGGGGCCCGGCTCCACCTCTACGGCAAGGCGCCGCGCCCGGGCCGCAAGCTGGGGCACGTGACGGTCACCGCGCCGGACGAGGGGACGCTCCTGCGCCGGCTCGCCTCCGTGCGCGCGCTCGTGCGGATCGCGGACGGCGCCGCCTGAGCGTGCCCGGCCGCCTCCGCGCCGGCGTCTCGGGCTTCTCGTACCCGACCTGGCGCGGGGGCTTCTACCCGCCGTCGGCCCGGCCGGCCGACTTCCTCCGCCTCTATGCGGAGCGACTGCCGGCCCTCGAGCTGAACGCGACCGGCCGCAGGCTGCCGACCGAGGCGCAGCTCGAGCGCTGGGCCGCGCAGACGCCGCCCTCGTTCCGGTTCGCGGTCAAGCTGACCGGCTGGGTCGTCGCCCGGCCGGAGGCGGGGCCCGGCTTCTGCCGCGCGGTGCGGGCGCTCGGGGAGCGGCTCGGGCCGATCCTCGTCCAGCTGCCGCCGCTCGGACGCCACGACGACGCGCTGCTCGCCCGGCTGGTCGAGCGGCTCGACCCGGGGCTCGCGTACGCGTTCGAGCGCAAGGACGACGCCTGGCAGCCCGACGCAGTCCGGGCTGCAGCGGCCGGGCTCGACGCCGTCGTCGTGAACGAGCTCGACGAGCGCGCCCGCTTCCGCTACCTCCGCCTGCGCGAGCCGCCCTACGACGACGCGGCGCTCGACCTGCTCGCCGGGCGGATCCGGCCGCTGCTGGCCGACGGCGTCGACGTGCACGCGTACTTCCGCCACGAGGACGAGCCGACCGGCCCGGCGTACGCGCTCGGGCTGCTCGCGCGCCTCGGGCAGGCCGCGAGCCCCTAGGCCGAGCGGGACCGCGCGCGCGCGACCGCGGCGGTCAGCGCCGTCGCGAGGTCGTCGAGCGGGAACGGCTTCAGCAGGTGCGCGTCCGGCGCGAGCGAGCGCGTCTCGGCGGACGGGCCGTGACCGGAGGCGCCGACGATCGGGAGGTCCGGCCGCGCCACGCGCAGGGCCCGGGCGAGGTCGAGCGCGTCGGGATCGGCGGGGTCGACGATCGCCGCGACGAGGTCGTCGGCGCCTCCCGGGAGGTCGGCCCCCGGGGCGTGCACCGCCTCGTGGCCGAGCCCGGCGACCAGCGAGCCGAGGACCTCTCGCACCTCGCGATGTGGCTCGCCGATCAGGATCCGACCCAACCCGACTCCCTCGCCGTGGACGCGGGTCCGCACCCGGCAGCGAGCAGCCGCCGCCGATCGCCGGGGAGGCCGTCGCGGAGGGGCCTCCGCCGCGCCGGAACGATGCCGGACCACTCCCGCCCGCTCAAGGGCTGCCGGACACCAGATCGCCGCAATTTGCAGACAGTTCGTTCGGCGGTCGCGCCGCCGTCGCGAGAACCCACAGGCCGCTGGGGAGAACCGCCGCCCGATGTGGAGAAACGGGCGGCGTGCGGGGGCGCTCCGGGGCCCGCCCTCAGGCCTCGTCGGAGAACGACGCGACCACCGGCAGGATCTCCGAGCGCCACGCCTCGTCCGTTGGCGAGGCGGCGAAGAGCGCCTCCGCGATCGTCCGCGGCGTCTGGCCGGAGCGGCGCGCGAGCTCGAACGCGCTCGCGTGGAAGATCGTCATCACCTCGTCGGTCGAGAGCCCGGACAGATCCCGGATCCCCTGCGCGACCGCGCGACCCATCGACTCACGATCCATGACGCTCCTCCCCTCCGACGGCGGCGGCAGACCCGCCGCACGCACCGTAGTCCAGCCCCGGCCTGCGCTCACACGGGTTCCCTCGGACGAGGGACGGAAACCCCTCGACCCAGGGATGCCGTTTCCGACCGGTCAGCTGCGAACGCCGAAGTCGGCCACGACGATCGTCACGTCGAGGCCGCGGAAGACGCCCGGCGCGTCCGGGACGTTGATCGCGACGAGGCCGAGGTCGCGCCAGCGCGGATCGAGCAGCGCGCGCCGGTGCGGCGGGCTCTCCAGCCACATCCGGAGCGCGCGTCTGACGCCCGGCTCGGGCGAGGCCCAGAGGAGGTTCTCACCGATGCTCCACCTGCGCGCCTGGGTGACCCGGTAGAAGCGCAGGACGCGGTCGGAGAAGGCGCTCCCATCGGCCGAGGAGTGGCTGAAGAAGCCGCCCTCGGCCATCGCGCTCGCATGCGCGGCCGCCGCACGGGCGAGCTGCTGGTTCGGCCGCAGCTCGGCGAGATCGTACCGGGCCCGCAGGTCGTTGATCGCGGCGAACAGCTCCCGCTGGAGCTCGACCGGCTGCGACGTCCGGCTCGGGCGCGGCCGGGCGCCCGTGGCGGTGCCGACGAGGAGGAGTGCGACGACGCAGGAGAGGACGAGCCACGTGAGGCGTGTCCTGGTCACACCCAGGCGAATCGGCACGCGACTCCGGGACGCGATCCCCCGGGCGGGGCAGCTGGCCCGCGGACGGGCCGTGCCCGCCGACGGCCGCGCTAGCGTGGAGCCGTTGTCGGGCGCGTCCCTGCAGGTGGAGTCCGCGGGCCAGGGGCGCCGCGTCGCGCTCGTCCACGGCGAGCTCTGCGACGCGCGCGCCTGGGGCCCGCAGTGGCCGGGCCTCGTCGGCCTCTTCGCCGCCTGCCGGCTCGACCTGCCCGGCTACGGCGGCTCGCCGCTGCCGCCGGCGCCGACGTGCCCGGCGGCCGCGGTGCTCGAGGTGCTCGCGCCCGCGGACGACCAGGTCGCCCTCGTCGGCGCGGGGATCGGCGCGCGCGTCGCGCTCGAGCTGGCGGTCGCGCGCCCCGCGATCGTCTCGGCGCTCGTCCTCGTGGCGCCGACGCTCGACCTGGACGTCGCCGGGGCCGAGCCCGCGGCCCTGCTCGCCGGGCGGGTCGACGCCTGCGGCACCGCCTCCGCCGAGGCGCGCGCGCTCGCGGCCGACTCCTGCCGCGTCGCCCACGAGCGGCGGACGGCGGGCGAGGGCCCGTTCGTCCCGCTCGTTCCCGACCTCGAGGCACGGCTCGGGGAGATTGCCGCGCCGACGCTCGTCGTCGCCGGCGAGCACGACCTGCCGCGCCTGCGCGACCTCGCCGACGCGCTCGCCGCGGCGATCCCCGCAGCGGGGCGCGTCGACGTCGCGGGCGCCGGCCCGCTCCCGAGCCTCGAGCGCCCGGACCTCGTCTCCGGAATGGTGATCGGCTTCCTCGCGCGGGTAGGCGTGCTGCCGAGCTTCTAGCCGACCGCGGCCCAGCAGTGGTCCCAGAGCTCGACCTCGAGCGCGAGGACCTCGTGCGCGAGCGGGAGCGCGGCGGCCGGGTCGGCGTGCTCGTCCGCGAGCCGGCCCAGCCCGGCGACGAAGGCGGCGAACCCCGGGCTCGTCCAGTTCTCGATCCAGGCCGCGTACGGCCCGCGGGCGGGCCCGTCGCCGCGCACGGCCGACCAGGCGTGGAGGTAGGCGTGCTCCGTCGCCCAGTACGCCGCGATCCCGGTCGCGAAGCCGGCGGCGGCCGCGTCGCGGAGCAGCCGGTCGAACCGCGCGACGAGCGCGCACGGCGCCGGCGCGGGCGCCGCGCCGAGCCGGGCGAGCTCGGCCTCGAAGCGGCGGATCTCCCCGTCGAGCGCGGGGAAGGCGCCGGCGACGACGTCGGCCGCCCGCTCGTCCGGCGCGTCTGCGAGCAGCAGGCCCACCGGGCGGCGCAGCAGGCGGACGAACCAGAGGTCCTCCTGCAGCCAGCGCACGAGCGCGGGCCGCGGCACGTCCCCCGCCGCGAGGGCGCGCACGAACGGGCGCCCCGGGAGCGCCTCCAGCAGGGCGGCCTCGCGCGCGAGGATCTGCCGCGTCGGCACGACCGGAGCGTAGCCCGCACGCGGCGGAGCGGGCTAGGCGAGCAGCGCCCCGCCGTCGACCACGACCTGGCTCCCCGTCATGTACGCGGCGAGGTCGGAGGCGAGGACGAGCGCGACGCGGCCGATCTCGTCGGGGTCGCCCATGCGACGCAGCGGGATGCGGGCCGCGAACGCCTCGACCTGCGCCGCCAGCTGCTCCGCCGACGCGCCCGACGACAGTGCGGCGACGCCCGGGGTCGTGATGCCGCCGGGCGCGACCGCGTTCACGCGGATCCCGTGCGGCGCGTACTCGAGCGCGGCACTCTTCGTGAAGCCCCACGCGCCGTGCTTCGACGCGTCGTAGTGCGCGAGCCCGACCATCGACGGGTGGAGCGCGTCGATCGACGTGACGTTGACGATCGCGCCGCCGCGGCCCTGGGCGATCATCGCCTCGGCCGCGTGCCTCGTGCAGAGGTAGAGGCCACGGAGGTTCGTCGCGATCGTGCGGTCGAACGTCTCCGGCGGGAGCTGGCGGATCGGCGCGTTCGGGAAGATCCCGGCGTTGTTCACGAGCACGTCGAGCGAGCCGAACGCCTCGCGGCAGCGCGCGACGGCGGCGACGACCTGCTCCTCGTCGCCCACGTCGAGCCGGCAGGCCCGGGCGCGCCAGCCGCGCGCGGCGAGCCCGGCGGCCGCCTCGACCGCGGCTGCCTCGTCGAGGTCGGCGACGAGCACCGCGGCGCCGGCCTCCGCGAGGCGCACGGCGATGCCCAGGCCGATCCCCTTCGCCCCGCCCGTGACGAGGGCGGCGCGGCCGTCCAGGCGGATCAGCTCCGCGAGCGGCGTCACGTCCATCGGGAACACCTCCTGTCGCTGGACACCCAGCGTAGGCCCGGCCGGGCGCCGTCCCGGCCGGGTTTCCCACATCGACACCGCGGGGATCACGCCGACATGGAGCACCCGCCCGACGTCCTGCCCGACCCGACGCCGCCGCCGCCCGACCCGCAGCCGCCGCGCCCGCCGGGCGCGCCGACCCCGGGGCCGGATCCGACGCCCCTGCCGTCGCCGCCGCTCGAGCCCCCGACGCCCCGCCCGCCGGGCGCGCCGACGCCCGGGACGATCTGACCTAGCCGCGCACGACCGCGAGCGGGAAGAGCGCGCTGACGACGTACTGCCCGGCGTCGACGATCTCCGAGATGCGCAGGTCGACGACGAGGCTCGACAGCACGTACGCGTCCTCGCGCGTCAGCCCGTACGTCGCGCCGAGGTGGTCGATCATCGCGCGCACCGCATCCTGCGCCGCCACGTAGACGTCGGGGCCGACCCCGGTCGTCCCGTAGAAGCCGCCCGCGCCGACCGACGGCGTGAGCGGGCCGGGCGTCGTGAACTGCGGCGCGGGCAGCGAGCGGCCGCGCTCGAGCTCGAAGCGCAGCACCGCGTACATGGGGCACTCGATCCCGGTCACGCAGACCTCGCCGTCCCCCTGGGCCGCGTGCGCGTCGCCGCAGGAGAACAGCGCGCCCGGGAGCTGGACGGGCAGGTAGAGCGTCGAGCCGCGCACGAGCTGGCGCGTGTCGAGGTTCCCGCCGAACGTCCCCGGCGGCATCACCTGCTGCTGGCTCGCGCCGGCTGGGCAGACGCCCATCGTCCCGAGGAACGGCTCGATCGGGATCGCGATGTCGTCGCGCAGGTACGTCACGTCGCCGGGGCTGAGGTCGAAGACGCGCAGGTACGGGTCGGGGAAGTCGTCCGCGAGCAGCCCGAGCCCGGGGATCAGCGCCGTGTAGCCCCAGCCCTGCGTGTGCAGGTCGACCACGTGGACGGCGAGCGTGTCGCCGGGCTGCGCGCCCTCGACGTGGATCGGCCCGGCGAGCGGGTAGACGCGCGTCCAGTCCATCGTCGCGAGGGCGTCCGCCGTCGAGCCGGGCCCGATCTGGTTGTCGGTCACGTCGCGCGTGTGGAAGACGACGGTGTCGCCGCTCGCGACCGAGAGCACGGGCTCGTTCCCCGCGTCCCAGGTGTAGTGGACGCGATCGGTCGGGAAGTAGTGCGTCGTCGGCATGGGGCTCCTCCCGTCCCTCGTGGCGCGGCGCACGGGCGCCGCCTCCGGCAGGCGCCACTCTACGACGCTCGATCCGCGGGCGGGGTCTATCGTCCTGGCGTTGCCCGAGGGAAGGAGCCGGATGCCCCACGCAGAGACCGTCGCCGATCGCCTGCGCGAGCTCGGGTCGAGCATCGTCGCCGACGCGCTGCGCGACCTCGGCCGCCGGAGCCAGACCGCGGCCCACGGGCTCCGCCCGGTCGTCCTCGAGCACGCGTGCGCCGGGCCGGCGCGCACGGCGCGCTTCGAGCCGGTGCCGGAGGCGGACGCGGACTTCCTGCCGCTCGCCGCCTTCATCGACTCGTGCGAGCCAGGCGACGTGCTCGTGCTCGACCGCGCGGCCGAGGCGTCGCCGGGCTCGGTCTGGGGCGAGATCTGCTCGACGACCGCGATCCAGCGCGGCGCCGCCGGGGTCGTGGTCGACGGCTTCATGCGCGACGAGCTGCGCCTCGGCGCGGTCGGCCTCCCGGTCTTCTCGCGCGGCGCGTTCCCGCAGGACTGCCTCGGACGCAGCATGGTCCGCGCCACGCAGGTGACCGTCGAGATCGGCGGCGTCACCGTCGAGCCCGGCGACCTCGTCGTCGCGGACGTGGACGGGGTCGTCTTCGTCCCCGCCGCGATGGCCGACGATGTCGCCGCCGCGGCGCAGGAGAAGCACGCGGCCGAGCAGGCGCTGATCGAGGCGGCGCGCGCCGGCGGCTCGCTGCGCGACGCGGTCGCGCGGGTCGGGACGCTCTAGGCGGTGCGCGCCTGGCGCGCAAACGGCCTCGGCGATCTGCGCCGGACGAGCTGCCCGACCCGGCGCTAGGACCAGTCGAGCCGCTCGAAGCCCTGGCTCGCGTCGGCGACGACGGCCTCGATCTCGTAGCCTCCGGCGAAGCCCTCGGGCGTCCGGCCGCGCGTCGGGGCCACGACCGCCCGGACGAGGCCGTCCTCGCAGAGCCCCCACGCGATCACCGGATGCGACGTCGTCTCGCGCTGCTCGCCCGAGCCGGTCGCCCGGACCGCCTTCCAGCCCGTGCCCGCCGGGATCAGCTGCGTCACCCTCATCGTCGTCCTCCTCGTCGCCGTCGACGGCCCGCGCCGCCCGGACGGACGCTAGCGGGAGCCCGTGACGCCACCGTCGGCGCGGCGGGGACGCGCTAGGATCGCCCGGATGCGCGTCCGGCTGGTGCTGCCCCTGGCCGTCGTCCTCGCCCTGGCCGTCGCGGCCGGCGCTGCCGCGGCGCCCCCGAGCGGCGCGGTCGCCGGCCGGTACACGTTCACGTTCACGACCACGAACGTCGAGACCGAGCCGTCCGTGCTCGTGCTCCGCGTGCTCGACGCCTGCGCCGCCCCCTGCGCCTCGTTCGAGACGCTCGAGCGGCTCGCCGACGAGCAGGCCTACCGGGGGACGACGCCGCGCGTCTGGAGGTGGAGGCGCGACGTGTTCGTCTTCCGGCAGGTCTCGAAGGGCGCGAGCGACTGCGTCGTCGGCACGCGGACGGTCAGGAGGGGCTACGACGTCGTCTCCACCTACCGGATCCGGCCGGGCGCGCCGCGGAAGGGCCGGATCCGCTCGTTCGAGGGGACCGGCCTCGACGACTACCGCGTGAACGCGAGGGGCCGGAAGGCCGGCTGCACCACCGGCGGCTACGACTTCGCGATCACCGCGACCGCCGGCTAGCGAGGAAGAGCAGGACGACGCGGGTTCCCGGCACGGCGTCCTCGACGCGGAGCTCGTCCGCGAGCGCGCGCATCAACCCGAGCCCGAAGCCGCCCGACGCGGTTGCCGGGTCGGCGCCCGCCCGACCACGGCCCTCGTCCCTGACGACGACGCGGACGCGCCACGCCTCCGCCTCGACGCGCAGGTGGACGCTGCCGGGGCCGGCATAGGCGTGCAGGACGGCGTTCGTCACCGCCTCGGAGACCGCGAGGCGGACGCGATCGAGCTCCCCGTCCGGGAACCCCGCCGCGAGGGCGTGTCGCGTCGCCTCGTTTCGCGCGGCGCCGACGCTGTCGGGGACGGCCGGGAGCAGGAGGTGCAGCACGCCCGCGTCGCTCACGGACGTCGTCGCCTGCCTCCCGACCCGCTCCCCACCGATCGCACCTCCGTCGGACCACGCCGACATGGCACGTCGGCCCGTGGGAGGGGTTCCCGGTCGTCCCGACGAGTAGGACGAGCCGCCGGCCGCGCTCCTGGAGGCGCTGGTCGGCGGTGACGAGCGCGTTCAGGACGGACGAGTCGACGTACTCCGCGCACGAGACGTCGACGACGACGACCTCGTGGCCCTGGATCGCCTCGAGGAGCAGGTCGTCGAGCTCGACGCGCGTCGCGAGGTCGTGCTCCCCCAGCAGCACGACGACGGCGACGTCGTCGTGCGGCCGACGGACGGCGAAGGTTCCCACGTGACCTCCCGGTCGGATGCCCGAGCGGTCGCTCCGGGGCCCCCGTGCGCAGCGCCCCCGCGCGACCCGTCACACCGAGCCAGCGAGCCAGCGCCAGGCAGTGGCTCGCCGATGCCAAACGCGAGATCGAGCCTACCACCCTGCATGATCGGGCCGCCAGGGCCGGGGGCGACCCCGGCCGGCGGGCCGTCGACGCCTAGCGGGCGAAGCCGCGCCAGTGACCCATCCAGCGGGGCCCCCAGCTGCCGACCGTCTCCCTGATCCGCTCGTCGGGGTCGCCGTACACGTCGAAGCGGGTCATCTCGACGCACTCGCCGAAGCGGCCCGACCACTTCTCGATGAAGCCCAGCACGTGCGAGAGGGCTGCGTCGGAGTCGGCGTACTTCTCCCAGATGTGGATCGTGGTGCCGTCCTCGGACAGGTACCACTCGTAGTTCGTCGTGCCGGCCTCGGCCGCGGTGCCGGCGACCATCTCGTCGACGAGCGCCGCGAAGTCGTCCAGGCGCCCGTCCCTCACCGTCGCCTCGACGAACCAGCCGACCGTCCTCGAACCGACCGTGTCTGCCACCGTCTGCCTCCGTTCCTCGCGGGTCCGGCCACGATCCTACGCCGCCGCGCCCCGCCGCGCGGACCGGGCGGGGCATCGCCTGCCGCGGGCCGTGCGGCCGCCCTACGTGGAGATCATCTTCTTCTCGATCCCGACGCCGCGGGCGTGCGCTCGCTCGACCTCGAGCGGGACGGTCGCCGAGTCCTGCAGGGCGATGCCCGTCGAGTCGAACACCGTCACCTGGTCGTCGGACTGGCGGCCCTCGAGCTCGCCGACGATCACCTTGCCGATCTCCCCCGCGACGTCCTCCTCGCGGATCAGGCCCTGGCGCAGCGCGACGTTGATCTCACCGTCGGGGACGCACTGGCGGATGTCGTCGACGAAGATCCGCGCGCGCTGGAGGATGCGCGGGTCGAGCTCCTGCTCGCCCTCGAGGTCGGCGCCGAGGGCGGCGATGTGCGCGCCGGGCTTGACCCAGGCGTCGTCGACGATCCACTCGCGCGCGTGGGTGCCCGTGACGATCACGTCGGCGCCGGTGACGGCCTCCTCGACGCTCGTCGTGCCGACGATCGAGAGGTGCGGGTACCTCGGCCGCTCGCTCGCGAGGAAGCGGTCGAGCGAGGCCTGCGTGCGGCTCCACACGCGCACCTCCTGCCACGGGAAGATCGGGTCGCAGGTCGCGAGCGTCCCCTCGCCGACGGAGCCCGTGCCGAGGATCGCGAGCACCGTCGAGTCCCTGCGGGCGAGCCAGCGGGCGGAGACGGCGGCCGAGGCGCCCGTCCGCATCAGCGTGTGGAACGAGCCGTCGCAGATCGCGAGCGGGAAGCCCGTCTCGGGATGCGTGTAGATCAGGATCGAGAAGACCGCGGGCAGGTCGTACCGCGAGTTGTCCTCGCGGATCGAGACCCACTTGCAGGCGGCCGCCTCCGGCTCGGCGATCCAGGAGGGCATCACCTCCCACTCGCCCCGGTACTGGTCGAGCACGATGTGGCCCTTCGGCTCCATGTAGACGCGGCCGAGCGCGTGCATCCGGAAGGCGTGCTCGACGCAGTCGACGTACTCGATCGGCTCGAGCAGTCCCATCATGTCCGTCCGGCTGAGGATCAGCGTCTTGCGGTTCCGCCAGCTCTCCATCGGTCCTCCCCTTCGCGCTCGTCCAGGCGGCGGATTCTAGGGAGCGGCGCTGGATCGCCGGCCCCGCGCGCGCTACCGTCGGGCTCCCCGCCGAAGGAGCACGCCATGTACCACGAGGACAGCCGGCGCCTGCAGGACCGCTTCGACACGCGGCGGCTCGCGGACCGGATCGAGGAGCGGCTCGTCCGCGACCGGCTCGACGCCGACGACCGGGCCCTCGTCGAGTCGCTCGACCTCGTCTTCCTCGCCACCGCGGACGCCGAGGGCCGGCCGACCTGCTCCTACAAGGGCGGCGCGCCCGGCTTCGTCCGGGTCGTCGACGAGCGGACGCTCGCCTTCCCGAGCTACGACGGGAACGGCATGTTCCTCTCGCTCGGGAACGTGCTGGCGAACCCGCACGTGGGACTGCTCTTCGTCGACTTCGAGGCCGGTCGGCGGCTGCGCGTCGAGGGCCGGGCGTCCGTCGCCGAGGACGACCCGCTGCGCGCGGCGTTCCCCGGCTCGGCGCTCGTCGTGCGCGTCGCCGTCGATCGCGTCTACCCGAACTGCGGCCGCTACGTCCACCGGATGCGGCGGGTCGAGGACTCGCCGTTCGTCCCCGCCGCCGACGGCTCGGCCCCCGCGCCCGGCTGGAAGCGGAGCGAGTGGGCGCGCGACGTCCTGCCGGCGGGCGACCCGGCGGCAGGCCCGGCGGACGCTCAGGCCTGATCGCCGATGCGCGCGACGGCCTCGGCGCCGAGGCGGCAGCCCGCGTCCAGGCAGGCCGCGGGGCCGAGGCCCGACAGGTGCGCGTCGAGGAAGCCCGCGGCGAACGCGTCGCCGGCGCCGACGGTGTCGACGGCCTCGACCGCGACCGCACGCGCCTCGACCTCGTGCCCGGCGCGATCGAGGTAGAGCGCGCCGGCCGCGCCGCGCGTGTGGACGACGGCTCCCGCCCCGGCCGCGAGCGCGGCGGCGGGCGCGAGCACCGCCGCGTCCTCCTCGCTGAGGAAGACGAGGTCGGCGAGCGGCAGGAGCGGCCGGATCGCCTCGCGCCAGGCCGCCGCGTCGCCGAGCGCCGGACGGAAGTTCACGTCGAGGCTGAACGCCGGCGCATGCGCGGCCGCCTCGACCGTCGCGCGACACGACGGCGAGAGCATCGCGGTGATCCCGGTCGTGTGGACGAGCCGCACGTCGCCGAGCGGCGGCAGCTGCGCCGGCGCGAGCCGGGTCGCGGCCGAGCCCTGGCGGTAGTAGAAGACGCTCCGGCCGACGGCGCCGGCGAGCTCCCGGAAGTAGACGCCGGTCGGGGCGTCCGGGTCGACCTCGACGCGCGCGTCGACGCCGGCCTGCTCCAGCCGCTCCCGGATCGCCGCGCCGAACGGGTCGTCGCCGACGCGGGAGACGTAGACGACGGAGCGGCCGAGCCGCGCGAGCCCGACGGCGACGTTCAGCTCGGCTCCGGCGACGCCGCGCGTCAGCGTCCGGCCCGAGGCCGGGTGGAAGACACAGAGCGGCTCGCCGAAGGTCAGGAGGTCCGGCATGCGTCGAGCAGGGCGCGGGCGCGGGCGGCGACGCCCTTCCCGTCGCTGACGAGCGCCGAGCCGGCGCCGATCGCGACCGCCCCCGCGGCCAGGTACTCGCGTGCGTTCGTCGCGTCGATCCCGCCCGTCGGCAGGAACGGCACGTCGCGGAAGACCGCCCGCAGCTCCCGCAGGCCGCGCGGGCCGCCGAGCGAGGCGGGGACCCACTTGACCGCGGACGCGCCGGCGCGCCAGGCCCCGAGCACCTCGGTCGGCGTGAAGGCGCCGCAGGCGCAGTACGCGCCGCGGCGCGTCGCGACCTCGACCACCTCGGGCACGAGCGCCGGGGTGACGAGGAAGTCGGCGCCCGCGTCGAGCGCGGCCTCCGCGTCGGCCGCGGTCAGCACGGTGCCCGCCCCGAGCACGGGGACGCGGTCGGCGAGGGCGGCGAGGGCGTCGAGCGCGCCCGGCGTGTTCAGCGTCAGCTCGACGATCGAGCAGCCGCCCTCGAGCAGGCCCTCGACGATCCCCTCGGTCGCCGCGGCGTCGGCCAGGCGAACGATCGGGACGACGCGGTCACGTGCGAGCGCCGCCGCGACCTCGGCGGGCGAGATCTGCATGCCCGGTGTCTACCAGACGGCGCCGGCCGCGAGCGGCGGGCCGGCCGGCTCAGAGGGCCGCGCAGCGCGGGTCCGGGTCGGCGAGCGCCTGGACGACCCGGTTCATCTCGCGCTCGTGCGCGACCAGGACCGCGTTCTTCGCGTCCCAGAGCGGCAGCGATGCGTCCTCCCAGGAGACGTCGGGCGTGACGCCCGGCCCGGACACCGTGATCCGGTAGCGGCTCCCGAACCCCTTGTTCGTGCCGAACCTGTCGGTCAAATTGCGCGCGAAGATCGCGCAGAAGACGCCGCCGGGGGCGTGCGTCGACATCGCGTCGGCGCGCCGCCAGCCGGGCCCGTAGCCCGAGTCGAGCGTGTCGTAGTAGACGAGGCGCCCGAAGCCGTCGGTCGGCTCGCCCTTCGGCGTCATCCCGAAGCCGTAGACCGGCACGCCGCGGTACGTCATCCGCCCGAAGACGGCGTTGATCTTCGTGTCGTACTTCCAGTCCTGCCAGACCTCGAGCTGGGCGACGTCGCCCGTGAAGTGGGACAGGCGCAGCTCCCACGCGGCCTGGACGGGCGTCGACGGCCTTCCCTGGGGGCGCAGGCCGCGCTGCCAGGACTGGAGCACCCAATGGCTCCCGTCCGGCGCGGTGCAGCCGGTGACGAACCACGCGAGCGGAGGGCCCGCGTACGGGCGGCAGACGTTCCTGAACGTCTTCCAGATCGCCTTCCTGAAGGCGCCCCAGCCGCCGGTGTAGTCGACCTGGAAGGCCACCTGAGCGGTGCCCGGCGTCGGCGGCAGCGCGTCCACCGCGCCCCAGGCGAGCAGGCGCTTCGCCTGGCCGGCCTTCGTCCGGTAGGAGACGAGCGCACGCCCCTGGGCATCCACTGCCAGGGTGGGCGAGACGGCGTCGCGGACGAGCAACGGACTCGCGTTCGCCGCTGACGCGAGGACCAGCACTGCCGCGATGCAGAGCATCGTGGCGAGGGGGCGCACTCCGCGAGAGGCTAGGGCTTGCCTGTTGGCAACGTGTTAGGAGTGTGGATGGATACGCGAAAACGGGGATGCACGCCACCCGTTCGGGGGAGGGGGACCTAGCCGATCCGGAGGACTCCCCGCCCCGCCAGCGCCTCGACCTCGTCCTCGCCGTACCCGAGCTCGGCCATGATCGGGGCCGTGTCCTGCCCGAGCGCGGGCGGCGCGCCGCGGTGCGGACCCGCTCGCCGTCGACCGACACGGGCGTCGCGACGAGGCGCAGCTCGGGGATCGCGGGGTGCTCGACCGGCTGGAGCAGCCCGAGCGCCTCGGTCTGCGGGTGGACCGCGACCTCGGAGAGGTCCTGCACCGGCGCAGCCGGGACGCCCGCCCGCTCGAGCGCGGCGAGCCAGTCGGCCGCGTCCCGCGCGCGGAAGCGCTCCTGGATGATCGCCGCGAGCTCGTGCCGGTGCGCGCAGCGGTCGGGGTTCGTGCGGAAGCGCACGTCCTCGGCCAACTCGGGCGCCTCGAGCACCTCGCAGAGCGACTGGTAGAGCCGGTCGTTGCCCGCGGCCACCATGACCCAGCGGTCGCGCGCCTGGAACGCCTCGTACGGGGCGATCATCCCGACCCCGGAGCCCTGCGGCTGGGGCACCCTGCCGCTCGCGAGGTAGCCGATCAGCTGGAAGGGCAGCCACGCGACGGCCGTCTCGTAGAGCGACGTGTCGACGAGCTGGGCGCCTGCTCCCGTGTCACGCGCGCGAAGGGCGGCGAGGATGCCGATCACGGACCACATCGCCGTCCCCTCGTCGATCACGGAGACGCCGCAGCGCACCGGCGGCCGCTCGGCCGATTCGCCCGTGATCGACATGATCCCGCCCGAGGCCTGCATCAGGGGGTCGTAGCCCGGCTGCTGGGAGAGCGGGCCGACGCGGCCGAACGCGCCGATCGTGCAGTAGACCAGCCGGTCGTTGCGGGCCTTCAGCGCCTCGAAGCCGAGGCCCAGGCGCTCGCACAGGCCCGGGCGCATGTTCTGGACGAAGACGTCCGCGCGGTCGAGCAGCTTCAGCATCACCTCGAGCCCGGCCGGGTCCTTCACGTCGAGCGCGAGCGACCGCTTGCCCGCGTTGACGCCCAGGAAGGCGGCCGACTCGCCGTTCCAGAACGGCGGCCCCCACGAGCGCGCGTCGTCGCCGCGCTCCGGGTGCTCGATCTTCACGACCTCCGCGCCGAGCGCGGCGAGCGTCTGGGTGCAGAACGGGCCTGCGATCGACGTCGTGAAGTCGACGACCCTGATCCCTGCGAGCGGGCTGAACATCTGCTGCGTGCCTCCCCTTGACTGAGCCACGGGCAGGGTAGCCGGGCCGGACGAGCGGCTGCCCCGAGGCTGTGCCTCGCCGGCCCGGAGCGACGACCGCACCGGGGGGAGGAGACCGACGACGCGTCCGTCGCCTGCTGGGGAGGCGACGGCGCGGGGCAGCTCGGCGACTAGGGGGACAAGTCGCCGCCCATCGGCCTCTCGCCGTCCGCGCGCCGCCTCGCCTTCCTCCGGCCGGGACGCCGTCGCGATCCGGCGCGGGCGGCGACCACGACTGCGTACTGCTCGGCGACGGCGGCCGCCTCGTCGCCACGTCCGTCGCGCCCCGCGCCGCCTGCGCCGGCACCGTCACGCTGACCGCGAAGGCCGGCAAGGAGACGCTCCTCACGAAGACGGCCGGCCCGAGGCTGAAGGACCGCGCCTGCGAGTACGCCGCGAAGCTGTCGCTCAGCGCGAAGCAGCGCGGCAAGGCGACGAGCGTCGAGGTCACCGCCGCCTTCTCGGGCAACGACGCCCTCCTCGCAGCGACCTCGAAGGCGCGCAGGCTGAAGCTCGCCTGAGCGGCCCGACGCGGCTTGCGCCCGGGTCGTCGCACGCATAGCCTGGCGTCCTCTCGATGCGGCGTCTCCTGACCTTCACCCTCGCGCTCGCCGCGATCGTCGCCCTGCCGGCCTCGGCGCGGGCCGAGCAGGCGGGAAGCGAGGCGCGGTCGTTCCAGGCCGGGCTCCTCGACGCCGGAGGCTCGCACGCCTGCGCGATCCTCACGACCGGCGCCGCCCGGTGCTGGGGCGCGGACTCGAGCGGCCAGCTCGGCAACGGCGCCACCACGGGCGATCAGACCAGCCCGAGCGCGGTCGAGCTCCCCACGGGCCGCACGGCGAGGGCGATCGCCGCCGGCGGCGCACACACCTGCTCGATCCTCGACGACGGCAGCGCGGCCTGCTGGGGCAGCGACGCGAACGGGCAGCTCGGCAACGGCGCCACCACCGGCGCCCAGGCCAGCCCGAGCGCGGTCGAGCTTCCCGCCGGCCGCACCGCAACGTCGATCACTGCCTCGGCGGCGCACAGCTGTGCGATCCTCGACGACGGCAGCGCCTGGTGCTGGGGCGGCGACAACCAGGGCCAGCTCGGCAACGGCGCAACGTCCGGCAGCCAGCCGTCGCCCGTCTCCGTGAACCTCCCGGTCGGTGGGACGGCCGTTGCGATCGCGGCCGGCAACAACGACACCTGCGCGATCCTCGACGACGGCAGCGCCTGGTGCTGGGGCGACGACACGAACGGCAAGCTCGGCAACGGCGCCACCACCGGCTTCCAGCTCGACCCGATCGCCGTCCAGCTCCCCGCCGGTCGCACCGCTGTCGCGATCGCCGCCGCGATCAGCCACACGTGCGGGATCCTCGACGACGGCAGCGCCTGGTGCTGGGGCGACGACACGGACGGCAAGCTGGGGAACGGCGCCACCACCGGCGACCAGGACGCGCCGAGCCCCGTCGCGCTCCCGCCGGGCCGGGCAGCCGTCTCGATCGCCGTGACGAGCACGCACAGCTGCGCCGTCCTCGACGACGCCACCGCCTGGTGCTGGGGCGACGACACGTTCGGGCAGCTCGGGAACGGGAGCACGACCGGCGACCAGGCCAGCCCGAGCCAGGTGACGCTCCCGCTGGGCCGTAGCGCGGTCGCGATCACCGCCGGCGACTTCTTCACCTGCGTGCTCCGGGACGACGGGAGCGTGACCTGCTTCGGCAGCGACGTGTTCGGGCAGCTCGGCAACGGCGTGTCGGGGGCGCAGACCGAGGCCAGCGGGCCGGCGGCCCTCGGGTCCGCCTCCCTCGTCAGCCGGGTCGCCGACGTGTCGGTTGCGATCGCGGGCCTCGCGGGGACGCTCACGGTCGGGGACACGGCGAGCGCGACCGTGCTCGTGACGAACCGCGGCCCCGACGCCTCGACCGGGCTCGCCGCCACCCTCCAGGCGACGCTGCTCGGCGTCGCCGGCGGCACGACCGCGCAGGGCAGCCTCACCGGCGCGACGTGGACGATCGGCAGCCTGGCTCCCGGAGCGACTGGCAGCCTCGCGCTGACCCTGAGCCCGCTCGCCGCGGGCGCGGGCAGCCTCGTCGCGGAACTGTCCGCGCAGACGGAGCTCGACCCCGACTCGACCCCGGCCAACGGCCTCGTCGGCGAGGACGACCGGGCGAGCGCGACGACGACGATCGCCGCCGCACCACCGCCACCACCGCCGCCGCCACCGCCGCCGGCGGAGCCGCCCGCGCCCGCCCCGCCCGCGCCTCCCGCCGCCCCGCCGGCACCGCCACCGGCGCCCGCGAAGGTCTCGCCCCGGAAGCTCACCCTCGCGCTCGCACCGGGCAAGGACACGACCGCCCCGTACAGGACCACCGCGAGCGGGACACTCCAGCTGACGGCGACGCCGACGGCCGCGACCTGCAGCGGGAAGGTCAAGGTCAGCGCGAAGACCGGGAAGAAGACCCTGCTCACCCGGACCGCGACGCTGAGGCTGAAGAACGGGGCGTGCGGGTACTCGGCGACGCTGTCGCTGACCGCGAAGCAGCGCGGCACCGCGAGGAGCGTCACGATCATCGCCGTGTTCCCCGGCAACGGCGCCCTGCTCGCCGCGACCTCGAGGAGCCGGACGCTGAAGCTCGCCTGAGCGGCCCGACTATCCTGGCGCGATGGCCCGCCGTCGCTCCCAGGACTGGTTCTCCGGGCCCGGCTACTACGCCTTCGCGCGCCGCGCGTGGCTGCGCAGCGAGGGGTTCGGGCACGACGTCTTCGACGGGCGGCCCGTGATCGGGATCGCCAACTCGGCGAGCGACCTCAACTCCTGCAACGCGCACCTTCGCGGGCTCGCCGAGGCCGTCAAGCGCGGCGTCCTCCAGGCGGGCGGCCTGCCGCTCGAGTTCCCGACGATCTCGCTCGGCGAGGTCTTCATGCGGCCGACGGCGATGCTCTACCGGAACCTGATGGCGATGGACGTCGAGGAGTCGATCCGGGCGAACCCGGTCGACGGCGTCGTCCTCCTCTGCGGCTGCGACAAGACGACGCCCGCACAGCTGATGGGCGCGGCCTCGGCCGGCGTGCCGGCGATCGTCGTCACGGGCGGGCCGATGCTGGGCGGGCTCTGGGGGACGCAGCGGCTCGGCAGCGGCACGGACGGGCGCAAGCTGTTCGACCGCCACCGCGCGGGCGAGCTCGACGACGAGGCGCTCTGCGAGATCGAGGGCGGGCTGGCGCGAAGCCCCGGCCACTGCACCGTGATGGGGACGGCCTCGACGATGGCCGCGATGGCCGAGGCGCTCGGGACGACCCTCCCCGGCGCGGCCGCGATCCCGGCCGTCGACGCGCGCCGGGCCGCGCTCGCCGAGGCGTCGGGCCGGCGCATCGTCGAGATGGTCGACGAGGGCCTGACGCCCGACCGGCTGATGACGCGCGAGGCGTTCGAGAACGCGATCACGCTCGACATGGCGATCGGCGGCTCGACGAACGCGGTCGTCCACCTGCTCGCGATCGCAGGCCGGCTCGGCGTGCCGCTCTCGGTCGACGACTTCGACCGGATCTCCCGGCGCACGCCGTTCCTCGTCGACGTGAAGCCGTCGGGCGCGCACCTGATGGAGGACCTCTTCGCGGCCGGCGGCGTCCCGGCCGTGCTGCGCGAGCTGACCGACCTGCTCCACCTCGACGCGCCGACCGCGAACGGTCGGACGCTCGGCGAGAACGTCGCGGCCGCCGAGTGCAGGGACCGCGCGGTGATCCGTCCGCGCGCCGAGCCGCGCGCGCCGGAGGGCGGGACGGCCGTCCTCTACGGCAACCTCGCGCCGAGGAGCGCGGTCATCAAGCCGACCGCCGCCTCGCCGCACCTGCTGCGCCACCGCGGGCCCGCGTACGTCTTCGAGAGCCGCGAGCAGCTCTACGCGGAGATCGACCGGGACGACCTGCCGGTCACGCCCGACACGGTGCTCGTGCTGCGGGGCGCCGGCCCGATCGGCGGGCCGGGCTTCCCCGAGTGGGGCCAGATCCCGCTGCCGCGGAGGCTCCTGCGCGAGGGCGTGACCGACATGGTCCGCGTCTCGGACGCCCGGATGAGCGGGACGAGCTTCGGCACCGTCGTCCTCCACGTCGCGCCCGAGTCCGCGGCCGGCGGGCCGCTCGCGATCGTCGAGACCGGCGACGAGATCGCGCTCGACGTCGAGGCCCGCCGCATCGACCTCGTCGTGCCCGAGGACGAGATCGCGCGCCGCCTCGCGGCCTGGACGCCGCCGCCGCCGCACTACGAGCGCGGCTGGGGGAAGCTCTACCTCGAGCACGTGACGCAGGCCGACGAGGGCTGCGACCTCGACTTCCTCCGATCGCGCTAGCCCGCCCGCGGGATTGAGCCGAGCACCGGGCCCGCGTATGCTCGGTCGCCATGCGGGCGGCGACGACCATCGCGGCGGTCACGGCGCTCGCGCTCCTGCTCGCGGCCCCCGCGCTCGCCGAGCGCGGCTCGAGCCAGGCGCGCGAGTTCCAGGCCGGGCTGGTCGCCGCGGGCGCGAACCACACGTGCGCCGTTCTCGCGAACGGGTCGGCCGTCTGCTGGGGCCTCGACTCGACCGGCCAGGTCGGCGACGGGCCGGAGGGCGAGGCCGACCACCCGGCGCCCGCCGCGGTGCTGCTCCCGGCCGGCCGCCGGGCGGTCGCCGTCGCGGCGGGCTCCCGTCACTCGTGCGCGCTCCTCGACGACGGCTCGCTCGCGTGCTGGGGCTTCGACCTGTCCGGGCAGGTCGGCGACGGCGCCGACGACAGCGCCGACGAGCGCGCTCCGGTCGGGGTCGCGCTGCCCGGCGGGCGCCGCGCGACCTCGGTCGTCGCCGGGAGCGACCACACCTGCGCGATCCTCGCGGACGGGGCGCTCGCGTGCTGGGGCGCAGACGGCTTCGGGCAGGTCGGCGACGGCGCCGACGGCAACGCCGACGAGCCCGCCCCGGTGCTCGTCGCCCTGCCCGGTGGTCGCCGGGCCGCGGCCGTTGCGGCCGGCGCGACCCACACCTGCGCGATCCTCGACGACGGGTCGCTCGCCTGCTGGGGCCACGACATCAACGGCCAGCTCGGGGATGGTCCCGACGGGAACGCCGACGAGCCCGCCCCGGTGCTCGCCTCCCTCCCGGCGGGCCGACGCGCCGTGGCGATCACGGCCGGCACGAGCCACACCTGCGCGATCCTCGACGACGGGTCGCTGGCCTGCTGGGGCTACGACCTGAGCGGCCAGGTCGGCGACGGCGCCGACGGCAACGCCGACGAGCCCGCGCCCGTCGCGATCGCGCTGCCCGGCGGACGCCGGGCGCTGGCCGTCAGCGCGGGCGGCTCGCACACCTGCGCGATCACGGACGACGGCGCGCTCGCCTGCTGGGGCTACGACGCCTTCGGCCAGGTGGGCGACGGGGCGGACGGCAACGCCGACGAGCCGGCGCCCGTGGCGGGCTCGCTCGCGGGCGGTCGCGTCGCGCTCGCCGTGGACGCCGGGTTCCAGCACACGTGCGCGCTCGCCCAGGACGGCAGCGTGAGCTGCTGGGGGATCGACCTCGCGGGTCAGCTGGGCGACGGCGCCGACGGCAACGCCGACGAGACGTCGATCGGGACGGCGCCTCGCCCACTCGCGCCGGGCTCGGTCGCCGGCCGCGCGGCGGACGTCTCGGTGGCGATCGAGGGAGCTCCCGCGACGGCGGCGGTCGGCGTCGGCGCGACCCTCGGCGTGCGGGTCGCGAACGCCGGCCCGGACGCGGTCACCGGCCTCCGGGTCCAGCTCGTCCCGACGCTCCTCTCGCTCGCCGCGACGACGATCGGCCAGGGCACGGTCACGGGCGCGCACTGGACGGTCGGGACGCTCGCGCCGGGCACGTCGACCCTGCTCCAGCTCCGCCTGACGCCGGTCGCCGTCGGCGCGGGCTCGCTCGTGGCGCAGGTCGCCGCTGCCGACCAGGCCGACCCGGACTCCGTCCCCGCGAACGGCGCCGCCGAGGACGACCAGGCCGAGGCCGCGATCACGGTCGCGGCGCGCAGGCTCGCGCCCGAGCGCCTGACGCTGTCGCTCACCGTCGGCCGTGACGCGACCGCGCCGCACCGAACGATCGCGCAGGGCCGGCTCGTCGCCACGCGGGTCGCGGACCGCGCCGGCTGCCGCGGCACGGTGACGGTGAAGGTCACGAGCGGCACGAGGACCGTCCGCAGGCGCAGCGTGAAGCTGCGGCTGCGGGACGGCGCGTGCCAGTACAGCGCCTCCATCGCCGTCACGGCGGCGCAGCGCGGTGGAGCGCGGCGCGTCAGGATCGTCGCGAGCTTCCCCGGCAATGCGGCGCTCCTCGGCACGACCTCGAGGCCACGGGCCCTGCGCCTCACCTGAGCGAACGGAGGACGGATGCGCGCAACGCCCGATCGGACGGTCACGCGGGCCCTGCTCGTCGGGCTCCTGCTCACGGCGCTCGTCGGCGCCTTCACGCCGTCCGCCGGGGCCGAGCGCGCGGCGAGCCAGACGAGGAGCTACCAGGCCGGGCTCCTCGACGCGGGCTCGGTGCACGCCTGCGCGATCGTGCGCACCGGCGGGCTCACCTGCTGGGGCGAGGACGCCTACGGCCAGGTCGGCGACGGCGCCGATGGCAACGGCGACCAGCTGAGCCCCACCCCGGTCGCGCTCCCGGGCGGCCGTCGGGCGGTCGCCGTCGCGGCGGGCATCCACCACACGTGTGCGATCGCCGACGACGGCTCGGTCGCCTGCTGGGGGCGCGACAACCGCGGCCAGGTGGGCGACGGGGCCGACGGCAACGCCGACGAGCCCTCGCCCGTCCCCGTCCCGCTCCCGGGCAGCCGACGGACGATCGCGGTGAGCGCGGGCGGGGAGACCACCTGCGCGATCGACGCCGACGGCGGCCTGTGGTGCTGGGGCTCGGACAGCTACGGGATGCTCGGCGACGGGCTCCCCCTCGTCGACGCGCCCGCCCCGGTCGCGGTCGCGCTGCCGGGCGACCGCGCGGCGGTCGCCGTCGCCGTCGGCGACACCCACGCCTGCGCGATCGCCAGCGACGGCGCGCTCCTCTGCTGGGGCCGGGACGCCAGCGGCGAGGTGGGCGACGGCGCCGACGGCAACGCCGACGAGCCGTCCCCCGTGGTGATCGCGCTGCCCGGCAACCGGCGGGCCGTCGCGGCGACCGCCGGCTACCTCCACACCTGCGCGCTCCTCGACGACGGGCTGGTGGCGTGCTGGGGCAACGACGACGACGGCCAGGTCGGCGACGGGGCGCCCGTGACCGGCCAGGTGTCGCCCACCCCGATCGCGCTGCCCGCAGGACGGACGGCGGTCGCGCTCGCTGCCGGCACGTACCACACGTGCGCCGTGACCGACGACGGCGCGCTCGCCTGCTGGGGGAACGACGCCGCGGGCGCGATCGGCGACGGCGTCGACGGCGGCGCGAACGAGCCGGCCCCGGTCGCCGTCTCCCTGCCCGGCGGCCGCCGGGCGGTCGCGGTCTCCAGCGGGGAGTACTTCACGTGCGCCCTCGCCGACGACGGCGCGCTCGCCTGCTGGGGCTTCGACCTCCACGGCCAGGTCGGCGACGGCGCCGACGGCAACGCGAACGAGCAGACCGCCTCTTCGGCGCCGCTGCCGCTGCCGACGGGCTCGCTGGCCGGCCGGGCCGCCGACCTGTCGGTCTCGATCGAGGGCGCCCCGGCCTCGCTCGCCCTCGCCACCCAGGGCAGCGCGACCGTCCGCCTGACGAATGCCGGCCCCGACGCCGCGACCGGCCTGCGCGTCCTGCTCCAGCCGACCCTGCTGACGCTCGCCCCGACGCTGATCGGCCAGGGCGCCGTCGCCGGCGGCTCTGGACGCTCGTCGCAACCTCGCCCCCGGCGCCTCCGCCGTCCTCTCCCTCTCGCTCACCCCGCTCGCACCCGGCCAGGCATCGCTCACCGCCCAGCTCCTCGCCAGGCCGAGGCCGACCCCGACTCCACCCCCACCCAACGGCGCCCCGGGCGAGGACGACCAGGCCGCCGCCGCGACAAGCGCATCCCCGCACCCCGCCGCCGCCCGCCGCGGGCAGGGTCGCCCCCGATCGACTGAGCCTGACGCTGACGCCGGGGGAAGGACACGACCGCACCCCACGCCACCACCGCCACCGGCCTCGTCACCACCACCGTCAGCGACCGCGCCGCCTGCGCCAGCGCAGCGTGACCGTCATCGCCACCGCCGGCAAGAAGACCCTCCGCACCAGGACCAGCAGGCTCCCAGCTCGTCGACGGCGCCTGCCGGTACAGGGCCGCCATCACCCTCACCGCCAGGCAGCGCAGCACCGCGAGGAACGCCAGGCTACCACCAGCGCCCCGGCAACGACGCCCTGCTCCCGACGACGTCGAGGCCCCGGACGCTGAAGCTCGCCTGGGGGACGACCACCCCGAACGGCGCCGAGAGCTCGCCAGCACGATCGACCGCCCCGTGATCGCCGTGCGCAGCTCGAGGTGGGCGATCACAGCGGTGCGCGGGGGCAGCGCGCACGCGCGCCCGGGTCCGCGCGAGATCGACGAGCTCGACGCGTCCGACGAGCCGGCGAGGAGAGTCGCCCCGCGAGAGCTGCGGCGCGCAGCCGCCGGGCGAGTCGACGACCACGCCGAGGCCGTAGCGGCCGTCGACGACGAGCCCGTGCAGGGTCGTCACGCCCCCGGTGCCGTCCGGGCTCGTCGGCGGGTCGATCGTCGCTCGCTGGACGCGGAGCCGCAGGGTGGTCGAGGCGACGCGCGTCCCCCTCGCCGTCGCGAGCCGCAGCGTCGCCCGCACCGTCCTCGCGCCCGCGGGCGCGGGGGCCTGCACGACCTGGACGACGTCGCCCGCGTAGCGAATCCGCCCGCAGGCCTCGCCCGCGTCGTCGCCGGTATCGCCCGCCCGGCCCCTACGGACGAGCAGCACCGCGATCGGGCGCGAGCCGGCCACGACCGCCGAGCCGGGTACGACCGCCCCGACGCGAGCCCCGAGGCGAGCAGGGCGACGGAGCCGCCCGCCGGCAGGGCCGCGGGACAGGCGAGCGCGATGCCCGGGCCGTCGCGGGCGCCGCGGCCGCCGTCGGGACGAGCCCGAGGGCGAGCGCGACGACGCCCGCGACCAGCCGTGGCACCTGCGTCCCCGGAGCGCTCCGGCTCAGCCCGCGCGGCCCGGGCCGGCCCGGCGCGCCTCGGTCGCGGCAGCGTCGACCTCGAGCATCAGCCCCGTCGGCGCGGGCGTCGTGGGGAGCGACGCCGTACGCCTCGTGCGCGAGCGCGAGCGTCGTGAAGCCGTCGAGGACGTCGTCGCGCACGGCGTCCGGCTCGCGCTCGAGCGGGTCGCCGTAGCCGGCGCCGTTGGGCACCTCGATGCGCACGACGTCGTCCGGCCGGCACGGGACGCCCGTCACCTTGGCCGGGATCTCGTCCGTGCCGCCGCCGTGGACGCGCGTGACCCGCGCGACCGCCCCGTCGTGCCCGCCGAAGATCCCCCGCGGCGCGTCCTTGTGCCGATCGCCCTCGCTCGAGTACGTGCCGTCGGTGAGGAACCGGTTCTCGCGGACGATCCCGATGCCGCCGCGCCAGCGGCCCGGGGCGCTCGGCTCGTCGCGCAGCTCGTAGCGGTCGCAGCGCATCGGGAAGCGCATGTCGAGCTCCTCGATCGGGTTGTTGCGCGTGTTGACCATCAGGTTGTCGACGGAGTCGAGCGCGTCCTTCCCGAAGCGGCCGCCGTAGGCGCCCTCGTTGACCTCGAGGTAGATCCAGTACTCGCCGGTGTCGCGGGTGAAGCCGGAGTACGAGCAGAAGTGGATGCCCGCGGAGTTCCCGGCGGTGACCTGCTCCGGGATCACGTCGGAGACGGCGAGGATCGTGTTGTCGATCACGCGCTGGATCTGGCAGAAGCGCGTGAAGCAGGCGCGCGGGAAGGTCGGGTTGTAGATCGTCCCCTTCGGCGCGACCACCTTGACCGGGCGGAAGATGCCGTCGTTCTGCGGGATCCGCTCGGGCGTGAGCGCCTCGTCGAGCATCAGCGTGCGGATGACGAAGTACGCCGCGACCAGCAGCGAGCCCTCGAAGGGGACGTTGTAGCCCGTCGGCACCTCGGGGTTCGAGCCGGTCAGGTCGATCGTGATCTCGTCGCCCTCGACGATCACGGCCGTCTCGACGCGCAGCGGCGTGTCGCGGTGGACTGCGTCGTCGTCGAGCCAGCCGGTGGGCGCGCGGTAGACCCCGTCGGGGATCCTCGCGATCTCCTGGCGGAGCATCGTCTCCGAGTAGTCCATCCAGTCGTACGCCGCGCTCATCACGACGTCGACGCCGTAGCGCTCGAGCAGCCGGACGAACCGCTCCTTGCCGAGGACGCACGAGGCGAGCATCGCCTCGAAGTCGCCCCGGTTCATCGTCTCGGTGCGGACGTTGTCGAAGATCATCCGGTCGAGGTCCTCGTTCAGCACCCCGCCCTGGTACCAGCGCAGGCCGTTGTAGATCTTCGCCTCGGCGTACATGTCGAACGCGTCCGCGTTGATGCCGGGGAAGGAGCCGCCGACGTCGAGCACGTGCGCGGTGACCGCGCTGAACCCGAGCAGCTCGCCCTCCCAGAAGATCGGCACCGCGACGGCGATGTCGGGCGTGTGCGACGCGCCGAGGTACGGGTGGTTGTGGACGATCACGTCGCCGTCCTGGATCTTCCCTGCGAGCCGGTGCATGAAGCCGCGGATGTACCAGGGCAGCGAGCCGATGTGGAGCGGCGTCGTGTCCGACTCGCAGATCTCGCGCCCCTCCGCGTCGAAGATCCCGGCGCCGAGGTCCTCGGACTCGCGGATGATCGAGGAGTAGGACATGCGGAAGAGGACGCCGGCCATCTCCTTGGCGACGGCGTGGAAGGCGCCGCCGAGCACGCGGAGGGTGACGGGGTCGACCTCGACACGCGGCCGCGTCGGCGGCCCGGGCTTCTTCCCGACCTCGTACTCCAGGATCGACATGCACCCTCCTTCTTCCCAGGCCCGACTGCGAGATTCTGCCGCGTCCCTGCCCCGGCTGCGAGGTGAGCCCGCGCGCCGGCGTAGACTGGTCGCGTGTCCGATCGCCCGACCCTCTTCGGGCAGCCCGCCTGAGCGTCCTGCCGCGCGGCCGAGGAGTTCCTCGGCGAGCAGGGGGTCGCGTTCGACTCCGTCAACCTGCGCGAGCCCGACGGCGCCGCCCGCTGGCAGGCCGCCGGCCGGCCGACGATCCCGTCGCTGCTCGTCGGCGGCGTCGCCTCGCCGATCCTCCACGTCTCCCAGCTCGCGTCGATGCTGGGCCTACCGGCGCCGCCGCAGCTCGAGGTGACGAGGCTCGCCTGGGACCTCTGCGCCGTCCTCGAGGCCTGGGTCGAGCTGATCGCGCCGCTCGACTGGGAGACGCTGACCGCGCCGACGCCGTCGCGCGACCGCTCCTTCCGCAACCTGACGGTGAACACCTTCCATCCGATCGAGCTGCTCCCCGGCGCGTTCGAGACCGGCACCTTCCCCTGGGAGCCCGAGCGCGACGAGGAGCGCGAGGCGGCGATCCGCGACGCGGCCGCGCTGGTCGCGTACGCGCGGGAGCGCCAGCTCGCCTGGCAGGGCTGGCTGCTCGAGCGCGAGGCCGACCTCGTCGAGCGCGACCCGGCCGTCGAGTCGCCGCGCGGGCCGATCACCTACGCGAACCTGCTCGCCTCGCAGCGCTGGCACGCGGCCTTCCACTACCGGCAGCTGCTCGCGTTCCTCGGCGGGCGCGGCCACGACCTGACCGGCGCCCTCGCGCTCTCGAGCCTCGGCGAGCTCGACCTCCCCGCCGAGGTGTTCTGACCGCGTCCGTACACTGAGTCGCCGTGGGGGACGCGGACTACATCGTCGTCGGCGCGGGCATCGTCGGCCTCGCGACCGCGTGGACGGTGCTCCAGCGCCAGCCCGGCGCGCACGTCCTCGTGCTCGACAAGGAGGGCGAGCCCGCGAAGCACCAGTCCGGCCACAACTCGGGCGTCGTGCACGCGGGCGTCTACTACAAGCCCGGCTCCTACAAGGCCACCCTGTGCGTCAGGGGCTCGCGCATGATGATCGACTTCTGCCGCGAGCACGGGGTCCCCGTCCGCCAGACCGGCAAGCTCGTCGTCGCCGTCGCGCAGCACGAGCTGGAGCGGCTCGACGAGCTCGAGCGCCGCACCCAGGCGAACGGCCTCCAGGGCGTCCGCCGGCTCGGGCCGGACGGGATCCCCGAGGTCGAGCCGCACGCCGTCGGCCTCGCGGCGCTCCACGTGCCCGCGACCGGGGCGGTCGACTACGCCGAGGTGACGCGGACGCTGCGGCGGCTCGTCGAGCAGGCCGGCGCCGAGGTGCGGCTCGGGGTCGAGGTGGCGGCCGTCGGCGCCGTGGCAGGGCAGGCCGCGTTCCGGACGACCGACGGCGCGACGCTGCGCTCGACGCGCGCGATCGTCTGCGCCGGCCTCCAGGCCGACCGGCTGGCGAAGGGCGCGCCCGGGATCGAGGGCCTGCGCGTCGTCCCGTTCCGCGGCGGCTACTTCGACCTCGTGCCCGAGGCGACGTCGCTCGTGCGCTCGATGATCTACCCGGTGCCGGACCCGGCCTTCCCGTTCCTCGGCGTCCACTTCACGCGCCACATCGACGACACCGTCTCGCTCGGCCCGAACGCCGTGCCGGCGTTCAAGCGGGAGTGCTACGACCGCTGGGGCTTCCGCGGCCAGGACGTGCTGGACACGTTCGGCTTCGGCGGCACGTGGCGGCTGTACCGGCGGTACTGGCGGATGGGGATGCGCGAGGTCGCCGACGACCTCTCGCGCTCGCGCTACGTGCGGATGGCGCAGCGGTACATCCCCGCGGTCGAGGAGCGACACGTCGTGAAGGGCCACGTGGGCGTCCGCGCGCAGGTCGTCCGGCGGGACGGCAGCCTCGTCGACGACTTCACGATGATCGACCACGGCCCGTCGTGCACGTCCTCAACGCGCCCTCGCCCGCCGCGACGGCCAGCCTCGCGATCGGCGAGGTGCTGGCCGACCGGCTGCTCGGCCAGGCCGCCGCGTAGTCCTGCACCGCACGAGCCTGCGCGTCTCGCGCCCCGTCGGCACCGGCGCCGCGTAGCCCGATCCCCCTCCCGGGGGGCCTTCATTCCTCCGTTCCCCGGCCGATTGACAACGGTGCAGATGCGCCGGGAGGGACGGATCGGATGAGCGTTGCCGAAGGTGTGAGGCGTGGGCCGATGGACGAGCTGCGCGAGCGGCTGGTGCTCGAGCTGCGGGAGCGGCTCGTCGACCAGGCCCTGTCGCTGCCGCTCGGCAACCAGGCGGCCCTCTCGAAGGTCGCCGAGCTGGCCGAGTCGGGCGCCGAGGTCGACGACATCGTCTCACAGGCGCTGCTCGACGAGGGCTTCGTCGCGATGCTCCTGCGGCTCGCGAACAGCGCCGCCTCGGCGAGCGTCACCTCGATCAACGACCTCAACACCGCGATCTCGCGCCTCGGCCTCTCGCTCGTCGGCTGCCTCGCGATCTCGGCCCCCAGCCTGCGGCTGCTCGCCGCCCCCTCCGACGGGCTGGAGGAGCCGCGACGCGAGCTGCACCGCCACGGCGTCCTCACCGGCATCGTCGCGCGCGAGCTGGCCGAGGGCGGCAAGGAGGGCGATCGCGCCCTCGCCGCCGGCCTCGTCCACAACGTGGGCCTGAGCGTCCTCTCGTTGCACGCGAAGTCGGGCTTCAAGAAGCTGATGGCCGCGGCGGAGCAGGGCGACCGCCTCGCCGACGTCGAGGCGAAGCTGTTCGGCTTCACGCACGCGGAGGTCGGCACGATCCTCGCGCAGGCCTGGCAGTACCCGGAGGAGCTCGTCGCCGCGATCCGCGACCACGACGCGCCGATCCCCTCGTCCCGCCTCGCGGCGATCGTCCAGATCGCCGACCTGCTCGTCCGCGAGCGCGGCATCGGGATCGAGGCCCGCGGCGAGATCTCCGGCGCCGCGCTCGAGGTCGCCGGCATCGCGCGCGTCGACGCGCTCGAGGTCGGCGCGTCGCTGCTCGACCCGGGCGAGGACGGCCAGACGCCACGCCACCCGCTGGTCGCGGCGCTCGAGACCGTCGCGTAGATGCGCCGCGGGACGCTCGGACTGGCCCTCGCGATCGGCGCGGCCGGCGCCGGGGTCGCAGCCGCCCGCAGGGCCCGCGCCGAGGCGCGCGCGCTGCGCGACGAGCGGGACGCGATCGCCGAGGAGCTCGACGAGACGCTGCGCGAGTCGCGCGAGGCGCTGACCGCGAACGAGCTCTCCTTCCGCAGCCTCGTCACGCACATCCCGGGCGCGATCTACCGCTGCGCCTACGACGACGACTGGACGGCGTACTACCTGAGCGACGCGATCGAGGCGATCTCCGGCTACCCGGCCTCGGAGTTCCTCGGGTCGAGCGTCCGCAGCCTGATCGGCATCGTCCACCCGGACGACGTGGCCGCGATCCGGGCGGCGGTCGACCAGGCGGTCGCGGAGCGGCGCCCGTACGTGCTCGACTACCGCGTCCTGCACGCCGACGGGACGATCCACTGGGTCAACGAGAAGGGCCAGGCGATCCTCTCCGAGGACGGCGAGGTCGACTGGCTCGACGGCGCGATCTTCGACGTGACGGAGCAGCGCGTCCTCCAGGAGCGGCTCGGCCAGAGCGCGCGCCTCGAGGCGGTCGGCCGGCTCGCCGGCGGCATCGCCCACGACTTCAACAACCTCCTGACCGCGATCACCGGCTACGCCCAGCTGCTGCTCGACCGGCTCGACGACGGGACGCCCTGCCACCGCGACGCGCGCGAGATCGACCGCGCCGCGACGCGAGCGAGCGAGCTGACGGGGCAGCTGCTCGCCTTCGGCCGCGGCCAGTCCTTCCAGCCGAAGGTGCTCGACGTGAACGCCCTCGTCCGCGACCTCAGCGACATGCTGCGGCGCCTGATCGGCGAGGACGTCGCGCTCGCGCTCGACCTCCCGACGGAGGTCGCGCCGGTCAAGGCCGACCCGGGCCAGCTCGAGCAGGTGATCGTCAACCTGGTCGTGAACGCCCGCGACGCGATGCCCGACGGGGGCGTCGTCACGGTCTCGACCGCCGACGTCCACGACCGCGAGCTCGGCCCGCTGGTCTCGATCACCGTGACGGACACGGGCGTCGGCATGAGCCCCGAGACGCTCGCGCACGCGTTCGAGCCGTTCTTCACGACGAAGGAGACCGGCCGCGGCACGGGCCTCGGCCTCGCGACCGTCTACGGCATCGTCACGCAGAGCGGCGGCCACGTGCGAGTCGAGAGCGAGCCGGGGATCGGGTCGATCTTCACCGTCCTGCTCCCGCGCGCGTCCGCGCCCGTGCCGGAGGCCGACCGGCCGATCGACCGCCGCGAGCGGGCGCGCCCGGGGACGGAGACGATCCTCCTCGTCGAGGACGAGGACGTCGTCCGCGACCTCGCGGGCCGCGTCCTGCGCGAGCACGGCTACACGGTGCTCGAGGCGCGCGACGGCGGCGACGCGCTGACGGTCGCCGCGACGCACGACGACGGCATCGACCTGATGCTCACCGACGTCGTCATGCCGCAGCTGGGCGGTCGCGAGCTCGCCGAGCTGCTCGCGCCGGCGAGGCCCGGGCTGAAGGTGCTCTTCATGTCCGGCTACACGGACGACCTGCAGGTGCTCCAGCGCACGCCGGGCAACGGCGAGGACTTCCTGCCGAAGCCGTTCACGCCGGAGCTGCTCGCCCGCACCGTCCGCGCCGTGCTCGACGGGCGGACGCTCAGCCGCGGCTGAGCGACGCGAGCGCCCACGCGACCGGCCGCTCGAGCTTCGCCGCACCGCAGGAGGCGGGCCGCGGCTCACCCGGCACCCCGCGCACGCGGGCGACCAGCTCGCCGTCGGGGACGCGGAGCCGCACCTCGGCCTCGATCGCGCTCCCGTCCTCCTCGACCCGCGGGACGCCGGCGAGGGCGACGTCGCCGATGCCGTCGAGCCCGAGCTCGCGGCGGACGAGCCCATCGGCCGCCTGCACCGGCTCGGCGTGCGAGCAGCGGCCGCGGAAGTGGTCGAGCGAGACGCGGCCCGCCTCGTAGGCGGCGGCCACGTCGACCGCCTCCCCCGGCAGGACGCGGCCGAACAGCAGCGCGTCGGGGAAGGAGACGACGTTCGCGGCGAAGCGGTGGCCGCCCACGTGCGAGCACTCCCAGGTGGTCGCCGGCCGCGCGGCGGCGAGCGCCCGGGCGACCGGCGCCCCGTGCAGCGCGCAGCAGGCGTCGCGCTTGCCGTGCGTGCAGACCAGGTGGAGCGCGCCCTCGTGCGCGCGGCCGAGGCCGGTCGGCTCGCCCCGGGCGAGCGCCTCGAGGTCGGCGGCCAGCAGGTCGGCCGGGTCGGCCACCGTCGCCGCCTCGATCGAGGCCCGGCCCTCGCCGCCGTGGACGAGGAAGCACGCGCGCCCGGCCGAGACGTCCCGGCGGCCGGGCTGGCGGATCAGGAGCACGCGCAGGCCGAGGCGCTTCGCGCGCGCGTCGAGCGCCTCCGCGAACGCCGGCTCGAGGCCGCTCTCGAGCAGCGCGTTGCGCCCCCAGGCGGCCGGGTGCTCGAGCAGGATCCAGCCCAGCTCGTGCGTCGCGGTCGCCAGCAGGGGCTCGGCGAGCCGGTCGGCGATCTCGCGGCAGCGCTCCTCGGCCATGGCGCGCCCATTGAAGCGGACCGCGACCGGGCTGGTCGATCGCCACGGCCTCGTGCAGCCTGCCGCGAGGCCCGGGCCCGGACGGTCGCCGCGGCCCCGAGCATCTAGGCTGGTCGCACGTGGAGTGCTCGACCGAGATCCCCGACCGCGTCGAGGTCGCGCGCGGCGAGGCGGAGGCGCTGGGCTACGGCCTCGTCCTGCGTCTCGCCCGGGCGGGCGAGGGCCCCGCCGTCTGGCGCGCCCGGCTCGCGCCGCGGGGCGACACGCCGGGCGAGCCGCTCGAGGCCGACGGGCCCGAGCCGGGCGACGCGGCCGAGGCGGCCCTCGCAGCGCTCCGCGCCCGACGCGCCTGAGCGCGTTCCCTCGAAGGAGGGATCGCGCCGCGGAGCCCGCGCCGCCGATGCCCTCGCACGGTCATCGGGACGCAGGGAGGCACGACGTGGGCGACGGAACGCTGATCCTCTTCACGCTCGGCGAGGCGCGCTTCGGCGTGCCGATGGCCTCGGTGCGCGAGATCGTCCGGGCCGAGGCGGCCCGCGCCGGCGCCGCCGCCCCCGTCGGGTCGCTCGGGTACCTGGACGTGCGCGGCCAGAGCCTGCCGATCGTCGACCCGCGGCCCGACCTCCAGCTGGCGGCGGACGCGCCCTGCGAGAACGTGGTCGTGATCGACGACGAGCGCGGCCCGTTCGGCCTGCTGGTCGAGCAGGTCGTCGGCACGGCCCGCGTCGACGGGCTCTCGGACGTCGGCTGCGCCGGCCGTGGCATCGCCGGGATCGGCGAGCTCGCGGACGGCCTCGTCGTCGTGCTCGAGCCGCTCGAGCTCGGCCTCGCCCTCGCCGCCTGACGGCTACGAGCCGACCGGCGCGAGCGACGACGCGATCCGCACGAGCACGCCCTTCGGGAAGGGCCCGCTGACCGTGTGCAGCACCTCGCCGTCGCGCCACCAGAGGTGCGGCTGGACGCCGGGTCGGGCGCCGTAGAGCGCGGGCTTGCCGTTCACGGTGGCCTTCTCGATCAGCTGGAACGCGCACTCGCCGCCGAACGGGTCGCTCGGCCAGTCCTCGCCGCCGCCGAGCCGCTGCGTCACGTCGACGTGCTCCCAGCCGCGGCGGTAGACCGCGGCGAACAGCTCCGGGTACTCGGGGTTCGAGCCCTCCGGGCCGGTGATCGCGGAGCGGGGCGCCCAGCCGGACACCCGGAGCGTGAACCCGTCTGGCAGCTCGGTGGGCAGGAGCGGCGTGTAGGAGAGCTTCGTCGCGGCCGCCTCGGGCGTCTCGCGGACGAACCGGAGTTGGCCGGAACGGGTCGCGGCCGAGCGCCGGCTGGTCGAAGGTCGCGAGCGGGACGTCCCGCGTTGATCGAGGTCGGCGTCAGCCGCCACTCGCGCCGCTGCTTCCGCTTCGTGCCGCGCACCTCGACGTAGCGGAGGGGCAGCAGGCTCTCCGCGTCGAGCCACATCGTCCCCGTGCCGGCGCGCAGCGCGGCGCACTCGTTCGCCGCCAGGCGGAACCTCGCGCGCAACGCCGGCCTGCCGCCGACGACGACGTCGACGAGCCTCGCCTTGCCGCCGCGTGCGCGCCCGAGCACGTAGCCGGCCTCGGGCAGCTCGTCCAGGATCCCGAAGCCGTCCGGCTCGACCGGGAAGCGGTTCCGGTTGACGACGCCGTCGCTCTCGTCGACCCGCCCGTCCGTGCGCAGGCCGCCGTTCTCGACGGCGACGCCGACCCCCGGGGTCGTCGGCACGAGCGCGGCGAGCTCGGGAGAGCGCCAGCTCAGCGTCCCGCGCACGAACGGCGTGCGGACGGTCGCGACGAGGCTCTGGACGACCGTCGTCGGCTCGGGCGCGGGGCCCGTGAAGGACGGGGCGGCGGACTGGCCCGTCAGGGCGAGGACGACGAGCGACTCGAGCAGCACGGGCGTTCCTCCTGGATCGGGCGGGTGGTCAGCTGGCGGGCGCGAGCGACGCGGCGATCGCGACGAGCGCCCGCTTCGGCAGCGGGCCGCTCACCGTGAGCAGCACCGGGCCGTCGCGCCAGGTCAGGTGGGGGACGAGGCCGGGACCGGTCGCGTAGCGCGCGGCGAGCCCGCGCACCGTCGCCCGCTCCTCGAACTGGAAGCCGCACTCGCTCCCGAACGGGTCGTTCGGGAACGACCCGGCGCCGCGCGCGAGCCGCATCGTCACGTCGATCCGCTCGTGGCCGCGCCGGTAGACGGCCGCGAAGAGCTCCCGATGGCGCGGGTTGGCGCCCTCGGGCCCGTTCCGGGGCGAGCGGGGCGCCCAGCCGGTCACGGCCAGCGCGAAGCCCGGCTCGACGGACGCCGGCAGGAGCGGCGTGTAGGACAGGTGCGCCGCGGCCTCGGCGGGCGACGTGCGCCGGAAGCCGTCGTCCTGGTCGGGCGTCTCGCCGGGGAGCGACGGGATCGCGAACGCGCTCGCGGGGATCGGCGCGCCGACGTCCTGGTAGCGGACCGTCGTCCGGCGCACCTGCCTGCCGCGGACCTCGACCTGCCGCAGGGGCAGGAGCGTCGCCGGGTCGAGCCAGAGCTCGCCGCGGCCGCCGCGGATCCCGGCGCACGCGTTCGGCCCGAGCGGGTAGCTCGCGTGCAGCGCCGGCCGGCCCTTCAGCGTCGTCCGTGCGAGCGGCGCCTTCCCGCCCCGGGCGCGGCCGAGCACGAACGCCGTCGACGGGAGGACGTCCACGATCGAGTACGCGTCCGGGAGGGCCGCGAAGCGCTGCTGGACGACGTAGCCGGTGTAGTCGCCGGTCGGCACCTCGGCGCGCGTGCCGCCGCTCTCGATCACCGGGATGCCGCCGCTCGCCGTCGAGAGCGGCCGGTACGCCACCAGCTCCGGGCCGCCGACGACGAGGCCGTTCGTGTCGAGGTCGGTGACGACGACGGCGCGGAAGGTGTCGGCGACGAGCGTCGGCTCGAGCGGAGGCGGCGGTGCCGTGCCGTGCGGCACGAGCAGCGCGAGGACGGCGAGGGCCGAGGCGATCATCCGACCACGCTAGCTTCGACGCCCGCCCGCCAGGTCATCCCGCGCACGTCGACTCGCCCTTCACGTCGGGCCTGCTGGTCGTCGGCCAGCTGCTCCGTCGCGTGCGGGTGCGCCGTGCGACGCTCGCCGCCCAGCTCGGCGTCGGGATCGGCGTGCCCGTCCTGCTGACCGAGGGCCTCCCGGCGAGCGGGCTCTGGTGGCCGGTCGGCGCCGCGATCCCGGCGCTCGGCGATCGGGTCGACGCGCACGCCCCTTCGACCCCGCGGGCCGCGCGGGGGTTCCAGACGGGGCGGCGGCCCGCGCCGCCGCCCCGCCGGCGCGGCTCCTAGGCCTCCTCGAGCGAGAACAGGTCCTCGCCGTTCATCCGGTCGAGCTGGAGGAAGTTGACCATCTCGTACGCGGCGGACGCGTCGAGCGTCATGTTCAGGTGGTTCACGAGCCCGCGGTTCGCGGTGCGCTTCGTCCAGGCGAGCGCGAACGCGGAGCGGCGCAGCAGCGCCTGGACGATCTCGTCCACCTTCGCGTCGAGCTGGGCGGACGGGACGGCGTAGTTGATCACGTCCATGTCGGCGAGCTCGCGGCAGGTGTAGGGCTTGGCGAGGAAGAGGACCTCCTTCGCCTTCGCCGGCGTGAAGAAGAGCGGCACGAGCGCCGAGCCGCCGTCGCCGGTGACGATGCCGTAGGAGGGGCCGCCCTGCGGCGCCTCGCCCATGCCGAGGTGGATGTCGACCATCGTCGCGTCGTCGGCGCCGATGATCAGGTCGCACGCGAAGAGGAGGCTCGAGCCGAAGCCGGCCGCGTCGCCGTTGATCTTGCCGACGATCGGCTTCTCGATCTCGGCCATCGCCATGTGCGTGCGCACGATGCCGGTGAACGTCTTGAACGACGCCGGCGGGTGCGTGACGTACTTGCGGAGCTCGGGCGTGTTGTAGAACTCGGGCGACATCGGGCAGTAGAACTCGCCGTCCTCGCCCGTGAAGACGATCACCCGGACCGAGGTGTCGCCGCGCAGGTGGCTGAAGACCTCGCCGAGCTCCCAGTGGAGGTCCGCGGTGCCGCCGGTGAGGTTCCGCGGCGGGATGATCGTGACCGTGGCCACCGGCCCGTCGATCGACAGACGACAGCTCTCGAGGTGCAGGCCCATCGCTCCTCCTTTGGTGTTCTGCAGGGGTCGGAGGATCCTAGACGGGCCGGGTCGCGCGACGCGCCGGGGCGTGCGCGACGGGCGCGGTCGGGTCCACGGGCACCGGTCCGCGGCGGTGCAGGTCCACCGCCGGGCCGGGGCCGGCACACCGCGGGCCGGCGGCACGAGTCGGACGCCGGAGGGCCGGCGGCGCCCGTCGGCGGCGGCGCGGGCCGACCGCCGGCCCCGAGGAGGCCGCGCCGCGTTCCGGAACGGCGACGGGGACGGCACCGGCGGAGGCGTGGGTCGCGACGGCCTCACCCGCGACGAGGGCAGCCGAACCGGGGCGCGCCGGGGCCGGATTCCGGCCGCACGCCCGGGGGTCGGGGGTCCCACCCGGGTGGGGGAACCACGTGCCTCCGGCACCGAGCCTAGCGCCGAAACGCGCACGGGTGCGTCACGGGACCGCGACGATTCCGTGCCGATCGCTCCACGGGGGCGTCCGGCAGATCCGGATGCGCCCCGCAGCCGCCGACGGGGACGGGCGGCGAGCCGGGCCCCCGCGCCCGCGGCCGATCGACGCCGCGCCGAGCGACGGCCGCAACCGGCCCGCTCGAGCGGGCTACCCCTCCTCGACGACCCGCGGCCGACGCAGGTGCTTCGCCGCGACGACGAGCGCGACGAGCACGACCACCCCGGCGAGCACGAGCTTCCCGTGCCCGGCGAGCTCGACGGCCCGGTCGAAGCTCTGCCAGAACACGTAGCCGAGCACCGCGAACGCGGTCGACCACAGGCCGGCGCCGAGCACGTCGGCGACGAGGAAGCGGCGGAACGGCATGTGCGAGGCGCCCGCGAGGAACGGCCCGAACGAGCGGAAGAAGCCGATGAAGCGCCCGATCAGGATCGTCTTGCCGCCGTGGCGCTCGAAGAAGCGCTCGGCCCACGCGAGCCGCGCCGGCGTCACGCCGAGCGCGCCGCCGTGCCGGAGCAGGAAGCCGCGGCCGAGCCGACGGCCGAGCCAGTAGGACACGAGGTCGCCCGCGACGGCGGCCGCCCACACGATCGCGATCAGCGGGACGAGCCCGATCACGCCCTGCCCGGCCACGAAGCCGCCGAGGACGATCGTGATCTCGCCGGGCACCGCGAGCCCGACGAACGCGGCCGTCTCCGCGAAGGCGAGGCCGCCGACGAGCACGTACGTCCACTGGCCCAGCGTGGGGCCGACGTCGAGCAGCAGCTCCTCCACGTCGGGGAAGGGGATCGCGCCGACGACGATGCCGAGGACGACGGCCACGAGCGCCACGCCGCCGAGCGAGAGCGCGGCCCTCAGCGCACGACGCGGCCGCGGGATCTCGGCGGGGATGGCTTCGGATGTCGGCTGCGTCACGTCGTCGTCCTCCGGCTCGGCGGGTCGTCCTGCCGTCGCCGGAGGTCTCTCCCGACCACGACGGGCCGGCTCCACCGGGCCCACTGGGCCGTCGTGACGATGGAGGCCTCGAGGGGATACTCCCCTCCGGAACGTCCTCGCAGTCTACTGGACGAAGGACGTTTCGCGTATCCGCCGTCCGGGTTATCCGGGAGAGGCGCACCGACGGCCGAGCAGCACCGCCGCCTCGCAGACCGCGAACCGGTTCGACTCGAGGTAGTACGCCAGCGCCGACGGCGCGTAGGGGCCGCCCGGCGGGAGCACGGCCGTCCGCGCCATCGCGTCCAGCGCTCGCCCGGCCGCGACGAGGGCGTCCCCCCGCGTCTCGAACGGGCCCGGGATGCGCACCGCGAGCCAGGGCCCGAGCAGCTGCGCCTCGCTCCCGGACGGGAGCAGGGCCGCGAGGGCGGCGACGTCGACGCGAGCGCTCGCGACCGGAGCGACGACCACGACCTGCGGGATCGGCAGCCGTGCGTGGCGCACCGCCTCGCGCACGAGCTGGGGCTCGACCGTCGGCAGCGTCAGCGCGTCGCCGGTCGCGCCGATCGCGGCGAGGTACGGCGCGGCGTGCGGGACGAGCACGTCGTGCCGGCCGACCACGGCGTCGAGCCAGTCGCGGACGCGCACGAGCTGCGGCCAGGCGCCGACGGCCGTCTCGCGGTCGCCGCCGCCGAGGATCAGGAGCGGCCGGTCGCGCGGGTCGGCGACCCCGCCCGACGGGGCCGCGACGAGCCCCGCCACCGCGAGGGCGACGACGGCCGCGCCGGCGGCCAGCGGGAGCCGGCGCGCGGCCGCCGCGACCGCGACGCCGACGAACGCGGCGAGCAGCGGCAGTGCGTAGATCAGATGGCGCGGCGAGAGCTCGGGCGCGCTCTCCGTCCTGAGCGACATCAGCAGGAGCGGCGGCAGGGCCAGGCCGAGGACGGCGTAGACGGCGAGGAGCGGCCGCCGCCGTCCCGCGAGCACGAGCCCGGCGACGCCGATCGCGAGGAAGATCGCCGCGAGCACGGTCCGGCCGCCCGCCGTCGCGTGGAACAGCCGCCCGACCATCCACCACGCCTCCTCGGGCGAGGCGAGCGGCCGGGACTCCGCCCGGCCGACGGCGAAGCGGTCGAAGAGCCCGAGCGCGAAGACCGCGAACGGGATGCCGCAGGCGCCGACGGCCGCGACGGCGAGCCCGGGCAGCAGCGGCCGGCCGCGCCAGGCGATCAGGCCGACGAGCGCGGCGCCCGCGAGCGGCATCGCGCCGTACGGGTGCGCCGCCGGCAGGAGCGCGCAGGCGGCCGCGGCGGCGAGCGAGGCTCGCACCGTCCGGCGGTCGAGCGCGCGGACGAGCAGGTCGGCGGCGAGGGCGCCGACGAGCGCGAAGGTCGCGTAGATCCGCCCGAAGCTCGCGTAGACGCCGAGCAGCGTCGACGTGGCGACGGCGAGCGACGCGACCGAGCCGGCGAGCGGGCCAGCGAGGCGCCGGCCGAGGTCGTAGACGACGAGGACGGTCAGGATCGCGCACGCCATGGAGAGCCAGCGCAGGGCCTCGGGCGAGCGGTCGATCCAGAACGCGACGTGGGTCAGCACGTAGTGGAGCGGCGCGCCGTGGCGCTCGACCATCACCGTGTGCAGCAGCTCGCCGAGCGGGCGCGCGCCGATCAGCCCCGAGACCGCCTCGTCCTCGACGAGCGGCGCGCCCTGGACGTCGCCCGCGGCCCGGGCCGCGAGGATCGCGGCGGCGCCCACCGCGACGAGCGGACCCAGGTGGGCGAGCCGGGCCGCGGGCACGGCGACGACCGGCGGTCGGTGCGGTGCGGGGGCGTCCATCCCCGCACCTTGCCAGCAACCCGAGCGGGAGGACGACGCAGCACCGTGGGCCGCGACGCAAACCGATCCGGCCCCGCGCGCGAACCCCACTGTGCGGGCGGCGTCCGGGGCCCTTGCGGCAGCTCCCCGGGCGCCGCCCCGTTGCCTCCGGCGCGGCGGCTGTGCGAGCATCGGGCCGTTCCGCTCGACCGAGGAGGCCCACGTGCCCGACCCCGTCCTGCTCGAGAAGCGCCCGCCGTACGCGCTGATCACCCTGAACGTGCCCGACGCGATGAACGCGCTCGACTTCGCCGGGGACGACCGGCTGCTCGAGGTGTGGAAGGAGTACCGCGACGACGACGAGCTGCGCGTCGCGATCCTGACCGGGGCGGGCGAGCAGGCGTTCTGCGCGGGGGCCGACCTGAAGGCGTACACGCCGCTGCTGAACGAGTGGTCGACGTGGGAGCTGCGTCAGCGGGCGGACTCGCCGGGGTTCGGAGGGATCACGCGGACGTTCGAGCTGTGGAAGCCGGTCATCGCGGCGGTGAACGGGTACGCGATCTCGGGCGGGCTCGAGCTCGCGCTCGCCTGCGACATCCGGATCGCGTCGGAGAACGCGCAGTTCGGGTCGCAGGAGGTGCGCTGGGGCTTCCACCACTGCGACGGCGGGACGGTGCGGCTGCCGCTGATCGTCGGGCTCTGGAACGCGCTGCGCCTTATCCTCACCGGCGAGCGGATCGACGCCGCCGAGGCGCTGCGGATCGGGCTCGTCAGCGAGGTGGTGCCGCAGGCGCGGCTGCTCGAGCGGGCGGAGGAGGTCGCGGCGCTGATCGCCCGGAACGGCCCGCTCGGCGTGCGCTCGGCGAAGGAGTCCGTCATGCGCTCGATCGGCCGCCCGCTCGAGGACGCGCTGCGCCTGGAGAGCCACCTGTTCGCGACGCTCGCCGGCACCGAGGACTTCCGCGAGGGCCCGCGCGCGTTCGCCGAGAAGCGCGAGCCCCGCATGCAGGGACGCTGACCGCGGCGGCCGCGCGCTTGACGCGCGGAGCGCGACGGCCTACCGTCGGCGGCCCGCGGCCGGCAGCCTCGCCGGCGCGAATCCGAGGAGGGACGGATGGGATCGGATCTGCGGTCGCTGCTCGCCGCCGGCAGGACCTACTACTGGGCGCTCCGTCAGGTCCACCGCGATCCCGCGGACGCCCGCGGCGCGCTCGCCGGGGCCGGCATCGACCTCGAGACGATGCACGCGCTGAAGCAGCTCGAGCCCGCGATCGCGCGCTTCCCGGCGCCTGTCGTCTCCCGGCTCGACGGGCGCTACCTCAACGTCCCGATCCCGCCGGACACCTCGTGCTGGTTCGCCAACCTCGTCACGGAGCTGGGCGTCGAGATGGGCCACGAGATCCTCCCGTACGAGGTCACGTGGACGTTCGCCCACCGCGAGGCGCAGACGATCACGGGCGGCAGCGTCCCGCTCACCGTCTACACGCTCGACGGCACGACGCAGACGAAGCGGACGCACCCGGGCGCCGTCCTCGCGATGCCGGCGGGGACGCGGCTGACCTTCCACGCCGCCGTGCCCGGCGAGCCGCCGCACGCGCACCTGTACATGGTCAACCTCCCCGCCTCGGAGAACCGGACCTTCTACGACGGGGTCTCGCTGCTGCGGCTCCAGCAGCTCGACGTCCTCGGCAGCTCCGAGGGCCTGCCGCCGCTCGAGCACGTCCACGCGCTGACGGAGGTGACCGACTGGGCCGACCTCGCGACCCCGCGCCCGGACCGCGTGCACGAGCACCCGACCTGGCTGCGCAACGGCTGGAGGAACCGCGAGCTCACCCGCGCGATCGACTACCTCGAGGGCGCGAGGGGCCTGGTCGTCAGCGCGCCCGATCGCGAGCCGGCCGACTTCGTCCCGTGGGGCGAGGGCGTCACGGCCTGCCGCGTCAACCCGCTGATCGCCGAGGCGAGCGCGGCGATCACGGACTGCTGCTTCCCGGCCGGCTACCACCGCTCCCAGCCGGCGAGCGAGCTCTGGACGATCCTGCGCGGCCAGGCGGAGCTGACCCTGACGCTCGCGCCGCTGCACGGCGAGGAGGTGCGGCTGACGGTCGAGAGCGGCAGCGTCGCCGTCGTCCCCGGCGGCTCGCGACTGACCGTCTCGGACGCCTCGGACGACTTCCTCGTGCGCCGCATGGCCGAGTCGGCCGCCGTGAACGCGCACTGGGCGATGATGGAGCGCAAGCTGGAGGCCGACGGCGTCCACCGCGACCTCTGACGGAGGGGCGCGGCGCGAGGGGCCGCGCCCGGCCCCTCGCGCCGCCCGCGACGGCTAGCGGCCCGGCTCGACGAGCACGCGGCCCTGCATGCCGCCCTTCAGGATCGTCTGCAGGTTCCCGGTGACCGCGTCGAGGCCGATCTCGCCGTGGACGAGCGCCTCGAGGTCGGCCGGGCGGTAGTCGTCCGCCGCAAGGTCCCAGATGCGCTGGCGCTCGGCCTGCGGCGTCACGGACGAGTCGATCCCGAGCAGCGCGCAGCCGCGCAGGATGAACGGCATCACGGTCGTCTCGAGCTTCGCGCCACCGGTCAGGCCGGAGGCGGCGATCGCGCCGCCCGCCTTGAGCGCCGAGAGGGCGCCGGCGAGGATCTGCCCGCCGACCGAGTCGACGCACGCGGCCCAGAGCTGCTTCGACAGCGGGCGGGCGGCGTGGTCGGAGACGGCCTCGCGGCCGACGACCTCGGTCGCGCCGAGCGCCTTCAGCCAGTCGGTCGCCGACTCCTTGCCGGTCGACGCGATCACCTCGTAGCCGCGCTTCGCGAGGATGGCGACCGCGGTCGAGCCGACGCCGCCCGTCGCGCCCGTGACGAGCACCGGCCCGTCGGCGGGCTCGAGGCCCCGCTCCTCCTCGAGCGCGAGGATCGACGCCAGCGCGGTGTAGCCGGCCGTCCCGAGCACCATCGCGGCACGCGCGTCCATGCCCTCGGGCAGGCGCACGACCCAGTCGCCGGGCATCTTCGCGCGCTGGGCGAGGCCGCCGTGGTGGCCGACGCCGATGTCGTAGCCGTGCGCGATCACGCCGTCGCCGGGCCGGTAGCGGTCGTCGCTCGACGAGACGACGGTGCCCGCGACGTCGATGCCGACGATCAGCGGCGAGCGACGCGCGACCTTCCCCTCCGGGATCGACGCGAGCCCGTCCTTGTAGTTGAGCGACGACCAGGAGACGTCGATCAGGACGTCGCCCTCGAGGTCGGCCTCGGACATCTCGCGGACGCCGGACGGGACGCCGGCCTCGTGGTCGGCGACGAACGCGCGGAACGTGTCGGACATCGTCTCTCCTGGATCGCTGGGGCTCGCGGGCGCCGCTCCCGCGGCACCCGCGAACGATAGGCCTCCCGCTGCCTAGGACGCCGCAGCGGCTGCGGCCGGCGCGGCGCTCGCGACGAGGATCGCGAGGTCGTTCCAGACCAGCCAGTGCGTGATCCGCCCGTCGGCGTCGAAGCGGAACCAGTCGACGTAGCGGGTGCCGTCCATGACGAGGCCGTCGGCGAAGCGGCCGAACAGCGAGCCGGTGACGACGGCGCTCGAGTCGTCGAGCGTCCACGTGTCGTACGACTTCGTCGGGACGCCGTCGAAGGCGACGTCGAGGACGGCGTAGAGCTCGTCGACGCCGTCGGGGCCCGTGGCCGCGAAGCCCGGGAAGACGATGCTGCAGGTCGGGGCGAGGTACGACTTGACGGTGTCGCGATCCCCGGCGACGAGCGCGTCGAGGAGGTCGAGCACTCGCTGCTGGCGCCAGCTGGCGTCCATCGGTGCCTCCCTGGGTTCGGTGGTGGGAGCAGCCATTGTGGCGCACCCGCGTCGGCGGCGGGCGACGGCCGGTCCGCTTGACTACCCGGGATGACCGATCCCCTGCTCGCCCTCGCGCCGACCGAGCCCCTCGGGCGCGGCGCCTTCCGCCGGGCGCCCTCGCAGCTCCTCGACGCGCCGGCGCCCGGGCAGCCGGCCGGCCGCTACCACCTCTACGTCTCGCTCGCCTGCCCCTGGGCGCACCGGACCCTGATCGTGCGGCGGCTGAAGCGCCTCGAGGACGCGATCGGCGTCACGGTCGTCGACCCGGTGCGCGACGGCCGCGGCTGGCGCTTCCCCGAGCCGGAGCCCGTCAACGGCTTCTCCTTCCTCGCGGAGGCCTACCTCGCGACCGACCCGGCCTACGACGGGCGCTTCAGCGTCCCGGTGCTCTGGGACACGGCGGCCGGGCGGATCGTCAACAACGAGTCGGCCGAGATCGTCGTCCACCTGAACGAGCGCTTCGACCACCTCGGCGACCCGGGCGTCGACCTCTACCCCGCCGCGCTGCGCGACGAGATCGACGCGGTCAACGCGGTCGTCTACGCGAACGTCAACGACGGCGTCTACCGGACGGGCTTCGCCGGCTCGCAGGAGGCCTACGAGGCCGCGTTCGGCCGGCTCTTCGCCGCGCTCGACGCGCTCGAGCTGCGGCTGGCGGGCCAGCGCTACCTCGTCGGCGACCGGCTGACGCTCGCGGACGTCCGCCTCTACACCACGCTCGTCCGCTTCGACGCCGCCTACCACGGCCACTTCAAGTGCAACCTGCGCCGGATCGTCGACTACCCGGCGCTCCAGGGCTACCTGCGCGACCTCTACCAGCGGCCCGGCTTCGGCGACACGACCGACATCGACCAGATCAAGCGGCACTACTACCTGACCCACCCGCAGCTCGATCCGAGCGGGATCGTGCCGCTCGGACCGGAGCTCCAGCTCGACGCGCCGCACGGGCGCGACGCGCTGCCGTAGACGGTCCCCGGACGGTCCTAGTCCTCGTCGTCGGCGAAGGCCTCGCGGAGCTGGGCCTCCTGCTCCGCCGACAGGTTCGTCGCGATCAGCTCCTTCTCGACGCCCTCGAACGCGGCCGCGACGCGGTCGCGAACGGCGTCCTGCGAGAGCAGGAAGAGCGCCGACGTCCCGGGCGTCACCTTCTCGCGCACCTCGGCGACGAAGCGGTCGTCGATGCCGACGTCGGCGGCCTTGCCGCTGAGCGCGCCCATCGCCGCGCCGACGGCCATGCCGAGCAGCGGCACGAGGAAGATCAGGCCGAAGAGGAAGCCCCAGAAGGCGCCCGTCATCGCGCCGGCGCCCGCGAGGTCGTGGAGCTGCCGCGTCTTCGGCTTCTTCCTGTCCGCCGGCCAGCTCACGACCGCCGCGTCGACCACCTGGATCAGGTGCTGCTTCTGCAGGTCGGCCAGCCTCGCGATCGCCTCGTCGGCGCCGGTCGGGCTCGGGAACTTCCAGACGGTCAGCGTCGCCATGCGTCCCTCCAGGTCGTGGTATCGCCGGCACGATCGTACCGCCGTCCTCGCGCGCCGACGACCGGGCGCCTAGGCGGGCCGGACGATCTGGCCCAGCTCGTCGCTGCGGTAGCGCGCGGGCGTCACGCCCTCGTCCATCACGGCGAGCCACTCGAGCAGCTCGTTCCCCTCGTCCCAGACGGGCGCGAAGTAGGCGATGTCCTGGAGCGCCCCGCCCGCAGCCTGGATCGCGACGATCATCTTCTCGGGCACGGTCGGGTCGAGCCGGTCGAGCGGGATCGGGTCCCCGGACGCCGCGCCCGCCGCGCGCGCGAGCACGCCGTCGGCGCCCAGCCGGAACTGCTCGACGGCGTCGTCGCGGAGGCGCCATGCGCCGGTGATCCCACCGGGCTCGATCCGCAGCCCGTAGGCGTCCCCCTCGCGGCCGACCTCGCGGCCGACGCGCTGGAGCGCCGGCAGCAGGTTGACCTCGAAGAAGAGCGAGCGCGGGTGGTCCGGTCGCAGCGCCGTCCCGCCCTGGAGCTCGCCCGACAGGCTCGTGTCCGAGCGCGCGGTGTCGACGATCGCGACGATCCCCATCACCGCGCCGGCCACGAGGCCGCCGAGGACGAGCAGGACGATGAGGCCGCCGATGCCCATCCGCCTGAACGGGTTGCGCGAGACGCCCTCCACGACCCTCCAGGCTAGATGCTCCGACGACGGTTCGACCGGGAACCGCTCGACCGCGCGTGCGCCCGCGGCCGGGTAGGCTGGCCCGGATGGCGCTCCTGGCCGCGGTCGAGGGCTACCCGGCCCGCCTCTCCGTCCTGCCCGGCGAGGACGTCGGCCTGCACGTGTCCTCGCAGGCGGCGACCTTCTCGGTCGAGGTCGCTCGCATCGGCGCCGAGCGCGAGGTCGTCTGGCGCCGCGACGGCGTGCCCGGCGAGCCGCACCCGATCCCGGCCGACGCGGACGCGGAGGGCTGCGGCTGGCCCGAGGCGCTGAGGCTGCCCGTCGGCGAGGGGTGGCGCTCCGGCTACTACGAGATCCTCCTGCGCGCCGACGGCGTCGAGGGGCCCGCCGCGGAGAGCCGCGCGTTCGTCGTCGTCCGCTCGCCGAGCCCGGGGCGGGACGCGTCGATCGTGCTCGTCCACGCGACGCCGACGCTCGCGGCGTACAACGACTTCAACGGCACGTCGCTCTACGAGAACGAGGGCTGGAAGGTGTCGTTCCAGCGGCCGATCGCGCGGGGCTTCCTCGCCCGGCAGGGCCTGCCGGACGCCCGGCTCTGCCCGCCCGGCCCGACCGACGTCGACCTCGTCTCCTTCGGCGCCTACCTGGACGACAACGGCCTCTCCGGCTGGGCGGGCGCGGCGGGCTGGCACAGCTACGAGCGGCGCCTGACGCAGTGGGCCGAGCGCAACGGGTACGCGCTCGACCACGCGACCGGGCCCGACCTCGAGCTCGTCCCCGACTGGCTCGAGCGCTACCGGCTGATGGTCTCCGTCGGCCACGACGAGTACTGGTCGTGGGGGATGCGCGACCGGCTCGACGCGTTCCTCGCCGCCGGCGGCAACGCGGCCTTCTTCTCCGGGAACGCCGTCTTCTGGCAGGTGCGGCTGGAGGACGAGGGGCGCTCGATGGTCTCCTACAAGTACCTGGCGCACGAGCGCGACCCCGTGGTGGGGACGGACGATCAGCGGCTGATGACCGGGATGTGGTCCGACCCGCTGATCGGCCGGCCGGAGAACGCGACGATCGGCGTCTCGTTCAAGCGCGGCGGCTACGCGCGGATCGGCCGCGCGGTCGAGCACGGCTCCGGCGGCTACACGGTCTGGCGCCCGGAGCACTGGGCGCTCGCGGGGACGGGGCTCGGCTACGGCGACCTGCTCGGCACGCGCCACGGCGTCGTCGGCTACGAGTGCGACGGCTGCGCGATGACGCTCGTCGACGGCCTCCCCGTCCCGACCGGCGAGGACGGGACGCCCGCGAGCTTCACGATCGTCGGCAGCTCGCCGGCCCACCTGTTCTCGAACACGCCCGAGCGGACGGACTTCCCGGCGCGCTTCCCGCTCCCGCCGGACGCGCCCGGCGATCTCGAGTTCGTCGCCTCGCGCCTCTACGGCCGCGCCGACGACGAGGCCCGCGCGCGCCTCTGGGCGGGGAACGCCGTCCTCGGCGTCCTCGAGCATCCCGGCGGCGGCACCGTCTTCACCACCGGCTGCGTCGACTGGCCGTTCGGCCTCGACGGCGGCGACGAGCAGGTCGAGCAGGTGACGCGGAACGTGCTCGACCGGCTCGGCGGCTAGGCCGTGCTCGAGCCGCGACGGCCCTGGTGGCGGGAGCGGCTCGACCAGCCGATGCGCGGGCGGCTCGTCGCGTTGCTCGGGGTCGTCGCCGTGCTCCAGCTGGTCGCGCGGGCGGTCGACCTCTCGCACGGCGTGCGCGTTGGGCTCCTCGGAGTGCAGGTCGTCCTGCTCGTCGGCGCGTGGATCGTACTCGCGGGTGCGCTCCGCGCCCGGCGTCGGGGGTAGCGCGTGCCGAGGGCGGACGAGCCGGGCCGCGAGGCGGACGAGCCGCCCGGCTGGCTGTTCGACGGCGATCCGGATGCGCCGCCGACCCGCGGGCCCGCAGCCAGGCACCCCGTCGGCTGGCCGGGCTGGGGCCAGCTCGTGCTGACGCTGATCGCCGCGCTCCTGATCCTCTGGTACGCCGCCGTACCGGGCGGATCCCTGGTTCCCGGGGTGCTCTCGACCCTGTTCGGCGTGTCCGCCGGCCTCTGGTGGCTCGGCCGGGTCGGGGCAGCATCGCTCGACGTCGCGCGGCATCGGGTCGAGCTTCCGACTCGCGCCGAGCTCGCCCGCTGGCTGCTCGCCCCGGCGCTCGCAGGGATCGTCGCCGTGCTGTTGTGGCAGGACGTGCCGGTGCGCACCGCGTTCGCCCTCAGCAGGGGGTCGTTCGAGACCGTCCTGGCGCGACCCGAGCCGATCGACGTGGCCGACTCGTACGCCAAGCCCCGTGACGTCGGCCTCTATAGCGGCTACGTCAGGTACGAGGGGAGCACCGTCCTGGTCGACGTCGGCTGGCTCGGCGGAGCGGGGTTCGCGCACCTCGACGGCCCGGCGCCGCCGGGGATCGAGCTCGGCCCGTCGCTTGGCGACGGCTGGTACGTCTTCGAGGAGCCGTTCTCCGACTGAGGCGCGCCTGCCCGGCGATCGACTCCGCGCCGCCCCGCACGCGCGGCGGCGCTCAGCCGGGCAGCGGCGGCGGGTCGACGACCCAGCGGACGACGCGCTCGACCACGTCGGCCGCGAGCGGCTCGCGGGCCTCGCGGCGGTACGCCGTGAGCGACGGCCGGCCGCGGACGCGCCGCAGGACGTGCGACACGCCCGGCGCGAGGTAGGTCTCGCCGCCCTCGCCGAGCAGGCGCGCCATCACCTCGAGGTCCTCGGGCGGCACCTGGAGGTCGTGCTCGCCCGTGATCGCGAGGACGGGGACGCGCGCGCGAACGAGGTCGGCGCGGGGGTCCCAGTCGAGGAACTCCCGCAACCAGCCGGCGTTCAGGCGCGCGCCGCCGATCCGCGCGACGTCCCGCGTGCTCGCGCGCAGCGCCCGGATCGTCGCGGCCTGGCGACGCGGCAGGTCGGTCAGCTGGAGGCGCAGGAGCAGCCGGACCGCCCGGGGCAGTGTCGGCTGGATCGCCGCGGCCTGCCAGCGCAGCACGGCATCGCCGTCGCGCGCCGCGCCGGCGAGCAGGACGGCTGCGCGCAGCCGACCGTCCTCGGCGGCGAGCCGCGCCGCGTGGAAGGCGCCGGCGCTGTGCCCGACGACCGCGATGCGCCCGGGGTCGACCTCGGGCTGCGCCGCGAGCACGCCGAGCGCGGCCCGGGCATCCCCGTGCTCGTCCGACATGCCGGCGGCCCGCCAGTCGCCGGGGCTCGCGCCGACGCCGCGCTTGTCGTAGCGGAACGACGCCGCGCCGGCCTCTGCCAGGGCCCCGGCGAGCAGGCGCGTGACGCCGAGCGGGAGCTTGCCGTGGTCCTCGTTCCGATCCACCGGGCCTGAGCCCGGCAGGAGCAGGGCCGCCGCGAGCGGAGGCCGGGCGTCGGGGAGGAGCAGCGTCCCGGCGAGCTCGTGGCCGGCGGAGGCGAGGACGATCTCCCGCTCCGTCATCGGACCGGGAAGCCTACGGCAGGATCGCTCAGCGCCAGCGACGGCGCGGCGGCGACGGCGGCGGCGACGGCTCGACGACCCGCGATCGCCAGCGACGGCGCGGCGGCGAGGGCGGCGTGGCCCGCGGCGGCGACGACTCGTCCACCGTCGGTGGCTCGGACGGGGCGACCGTCGCCGGGGGCGCGGGCCGCGCGACCGGCGGTGGCGCCGGGCGGGCCGGCGAGCGACCGGAGTCGCGGGGGATCGGGAAGCGCTTGAGCGGCACGATCGTCGCCGTGGCGCCACCTGCGAGCGCGGCACACGCGGCCGCCAGGCTGGCGACCAGGCCGAGCGTGCGAGCGAGCCTGCGGGACATGGAGAGCACCTTCTGCTGCGGGGACGGGGGACGTGACCGCAGTCAAACCGTAGACCCGGGCGTTGCCTGGCGGGAAGTCCCGATCCGCGGCCGGCGGGCTACCCCGAGTCGGGTAGGCGCCATCGCCGCTCGGGCCCGCGGCCGCTACGCGGAGACGCCGCCGACTCCCCGGATGCCGCGTATCGTGCGGGCATGGCAGCGACGAGCACGATCGACACCCTCACAGACGAGCTCACGGGCGCCCTGGCCTCCGAGCGCGTCACGCGCGGCGAGGCGCTGCGCGAGCAGCACGCCCGCGGCGAGGCCTACCACCCGGCCGCCCTCCCCGACGTCGTCGTCTTCCCCGAGTCGGTCGAGGAGGTCGTGGCGATCGTCGAGCGCTGCCGCGCCCGCCGCGTGCCGATCGTCCCGGTCGGCGCCGGCACCTCGCTCGAGGGCAACGTGAACGCGCTGCACGGCGGCGTCTCCGTCGACATGACGCACATGAACCGCATCCTGCGGATCGGCCAGGAAGACCTCGACGTCACCGTCCAGGCGGGCGTCACGCGCAAGCAGCTGAACGACCGGCTGCGCGCCGACGGCCTCTTCTTCCCGATCGACCCGGGCGCGGACGCGACCATCGGCGGCATGGTCGGCACGCGCGCGACCGGGACGACCACCGTCCGCTACGGCGGCATGCGCGAGAACGTCATCTCGCTCAAGGTCGTCACGGCGACCGGCGAGGTGCTCCAGACGGCGTCGCGCGCGCGGAAGTCCGCGGCCGGCTACGACCTGACGCGGCTCTTCGTCGGCTCGGAGGGGACGCTCGGGATCGTCGTCGAGGCGACCCTGCGCCTGTACGGCGTGCCGGAGGCCATGGGCGCGGCGGTCTGCTCGGTCCCGAGCGTCGACGCCGCCGTCCAGACGGTGATCCAGACGATCCAGCTCGGCGTCCCCGTCGCCCGGATGGAGCTGCTCGACGAGGTGCAGATGGACGCGATCGTCCGCTTCAGCGAGCTGCCCTACGCGATCGCGCCGACGCTCTTCCTCGAGTTCCACGGGACGGACGCGAGCGTCGAGGAGGCCGCGGCGACCGTCGCCGAGATCGCGCAGGAGCACGGTGGCGGCGACTTCCAGTGGTCACCCGACCAGACCGAGCGGAACCGCCTCTGGCAGGCGCGCCACGACTCCTACTACGCGGCGCTCGCCCTGCGCCCGGGCGCCCGCGCGTTCGCGACGGACGTCTGCCTGCCGATCTCGAGCATGGCCGGCCTGATCGCCGAGACGCGGGCCGACATCGACCGCTCCGACCTGCTCGCGATGGTCGTCGGCCACGTCGGCGACGGGAACTTCCACGTGATGTTCCTGCTCGACATGGACGACGAGGACGAGGTCGCGCGCGCGAAGGCCGTCAACGACCGGATGGTGCGCCGCGCGATCGAGCTCGACGGCACGTGCACGGGCGAGCACGGCGTCGGCTACGGGAAGATCCCGTACCTCGAGCTCGAGCGGGGGCCGGTCGGGATGGCGCTGCTCGGGACGATCAAGCAGGCGCTCGACCCGGACGGGATCATGAACCCCGGCAAGGTCGTCCCGCTCGCTCCGTAGGGGCGCCCGCTACCACGCGTCCCAGTGCACCGCGTCCTCGAGCGGGAGGCGCGGGCCGGGTCGGAAGTCCGTCCCCTTCGTGTACGCGACGGGGATCAGCGCCGTCTGCATCACCGATGCGTACGGGATCCCGAGGATCTCCGCCGCCTCCTCCTCGTACGCGAGGTGGAAGGTCGTCCAGCAGGTGCCGAGGCCGCGGGAGCGCGCCGCGAGCATGAAGCTCCAGACCGCCGGCAGGATCGAGCCCCAGGTCGACGCCTGCGCCATGAAGGGCAGGCCCTCGATGCGGCGCTCGACGCACGGGACGAGATGGACGGGCACGTCCTGGATCACGTCGACGAGGTGCTCGGCCGAGGAGCGCATGCGGGCCTTCTCGTCCGCGCGTGCATCGCCCGCGGCGGGCGCGCCGCCCTTCAGGTACTGCAGGCCGAAGCGGCGGTAGAGCTCGCCGAGCGCCGCTCGCTTCGCCGGGTCGGTGACGACGACGAAGTGCCAGTCCTGCTTGTTCACGCCGCTCGGCGCCTGCTGCGCGAGGCGGATGCACTCCTCGAGCACCTCCCGCTCCACGGGCCGCTCGAGGTCGAGCCGCTTGCGCACGGCACGGGTCGTCGAGAGCAGCTCGTCGGGGCTGAGCGGGAGCGTCGGCACGGGTCCTCCTCGGGTCTGGTCCCGGGAGTATCGCGGCCGCCCGTCAGCCCGTGTACGGCGCCGGCGCCCGACGCGCGTCGAGCAGGCGCCGGAAGGCGCCGCTCGAGAGCAGCTCGGCGGCGCCCACGAGCAGCAGCGTCTCGAAGCCGATCAGGTACCAGGAGTAGAGCACCGGGTCGAGCAGGAGCCTGGAGAGGACGACGACGATCGGGACGACCCAGAGCGCGTGGTCGCGCCCGCGCAGGAGCCACGCGGCGACCGCCCCGATCCCGAGCGCGACCGCGCCCTGCGCCGCGCGCAGCTCCCAGCCGAAGCGCGTGCCGGGGTCGACGACCTGGCCGAGCAGCGAGCCCGACGAGACGACCCACTCGTAGTCGACCATCGCGAACTCGCCCGCGAGGACGAACGGCGCGTAGAGCGCCGCGGCGGTCAGGACGGCCGCGACCGCGCCGGAGGCCGCCCGCCACGCCAGCGCCGCGAGCAGCAGGACGGGCAGCCCGAGGATCCCCCACGTCTCGATCGCCGCCGAGACGCCGATCAGGACGCCCGCGGCGGCGACCTTGCCGTCCCGGGCGTCGAGCGCGGCGAGCACCCACACGAGCGGGATCACGACCTGGGAGAGGTGCCCGTCGACGAATGCGCCGTGCGGCAGGCCGAGCAGGACGAACGCGATCCCCGCGGCCGTGAGCAGGATCTCCCGCCCCTGCCGCCCGCGCAGGATGCGCGCCACGACGCCGAGGAACACGGCCGTGAGGCCCACCTCGACGACGAGCGCGAGCAGCGTCTGCGGGTGCAGGCCGATCGCGCCCGCGAGCTTCTCGACGATCCCGATCGCGAACAGCTGGAGCGGGCCGCTCTGCAGCGCGGCGTCGCCGTAGGCGTCCTGCCAGCCGTCGGAGAGCAGCGTCTGCGCGGCGCCCTGGAAGTAGACGAGGTCGCCGGACTCGACGCGACGGTCGACGAGGGCGATCACGGTCGCGAGCGCCAGGCCCGGAAGCCACCAGATCGCGTGCAGCCTCCTCATTCCCCACGGAATCGTCCGCCGCGGGAGGCGAGTTGAGCCCGACGGCCGCTCGTGCGAGTGATTACGAGCGGCCCCTGCCGGGCGGCGGGCTACGCGGCCCGGCGGCCGACGACGAGCCGGGCGCTCGCCCAGGTCTCGTCGGGGAGCGTCGCGACGTCGACGAGGCCGACCTCCCGGAGCAGCGCCTCCCCGGCGGCGGCCGCGAGCGCCGTCCCGCCGGAGCGGACCGTCCGCAGCCGCGCGACGGCCTCGCCGAGCGCGCCCTCGCCGCGGTAGGAGGCGAGCACGAGCCAGCCGCCCGGGGCGAGCGCCCGGGCGACGCGCTCGACGGCGGCGGGCAGGATCGCGGGCGGCAGGAACGGGGCCGGGACGTACGCGAGGTCGTGCACGGCCTCGTCGGCGAGCGCCTCGACCGCCAGCGGGCGCAGCTCGATCCGCGCCTCGAGGCCGGCGGCGGCGACGGCGCGCCGTGCGATGGCGAGCGCCGGCTCCCAGGGGTCGATCCCGACGACGCGCAGCGCGGGCCATCGCTGGCACATCGCGACCGCGATCCCACCGACGCCGACGCCGACGTCGAGGAACGACGCGCCCGGCGCGTCCAGCCGCCCGGCGAGCCCGGCCAGGTGCTCGAGGCCCCGCTCGGCGAGGGCCTGCGGGAACGCCGCGGACGCCTGGCCCGCGCTCTGCAGCAGCTCGACGTCCGTGTACGACCAGCCGGGCGCGCGTGCCGGGTCGGCGACCAGCTCGACGGCCTGCTGGAGCGCCGTGCGCACGAGCGGCAGGAGCGGCGCGAGCTCTGCGGTCGACGCGTCGTCCCACGCGGCGCGCACGCCGAGCGCGTCGACCACGCCCTCGAGCGCGCCGCGGATCTCCGGGTCGGCGTCCACGTGCGAGACGCGCAGGACCGCGGCCCCGCCGACCGCGGCCAGCGCCTCGACCGCCTCCACGAGCCGGCCGACGGCGGCCCTCACCTCGTCCGTCGCCATGGCGAGACGCTAGCGGAGCCGGCGGCCCACCGGGTCGGGCCGGCGACCGAGGCTCCCGACCGCCCGGACGACCAGGCCGCTACGGTGTCGCGGTGCAGTCGTTCCCGCTCGACGACCGCGGCTCGTTCGCCTGGCTCGCCCACCCGGAGGAGCCGATGGCGCGGGCGTCCTGCGCGCTCGTCGTCGACGGCGGCTCGCTCGTGATCGACCCGGTCGACGCGCCCGGGCTGGACGAGGCGCTCGCGCCGCTCGGCCCGCCGCTCGGCGTCGTCACCCTGCTCGACCGGCACCAGCGCGACGCGGCCGCGATCGCCGCGCGCCTCGGCTGCCGCCGCGTGCTCCCCCGCGCCCTCGACGGCGAGGGCGTTCGGCTCGACGGCGTCGAGGAGCGGACGGTCACCGCCGGCCGCGGCTGGAAGGAGGCGCTGCTCTGGCTGCCCGAGCGGCGGCTGCTCGTCTGCGCCGAGGCGGTCGGCACGGGCGCCTTCTACCTCGCCCGGGAGGGCGACCGGCTGGGCGTCCACCCGTTCTCGCGGCTGCTCCGCATCGGCCCGGCGTTCGCCGGCCTGCGCCCGGACGTCCTCGCCGTCGGGCACGGCCCGCCGCTGACCGAGGGCGCGGCCGACGCGCTCGAGCGGGCGCTCTCGGGCAAGCTCCGCGACCTGCCGCGGGCCTGGGGCCGCGCCGTCGCGCTCGGCCTGCGCACGCGCGGCGCGCTCAAGGCGAGCTAGCGGCCGCGAGCGCGATGGAGCCGGTCTACGGCGTCAGCGCGCAGGAGGCCCGCGTCGAGGTGGCCGGTCGCGTGCTACGCCTCCACGTGCTCGACGACGACGCGCTGCTCGACGCGCTGATCGACGAGGGCGAGGAGGACTTCGACGCGCGCAACCCCTACTTCGGGCAGGTCTGGCCGGCGGCGCACGCGCTCGCCGCGCGGCTGGCCGAGGGGGGCTCGCTCGCGGGCGTCCACGTGCTCGACCTCGGCTGCGGCCCCGGCCTCGTCGGCATCGTCGCCGCCGGCCTGGGCGCGAGGGTCACGCTCGCGGACGTCGTGCCGGAGGCGGTCGCGCTCGCGGCCGAGAACGCCCGCCTGAACGGCGAGACGGTCGAGGCGGTCCGGCTCGACCTGCGCGACGCGGCGGCGCTCGGCACGCGCTTCGACCTCGTCGTCGCGAGCGACGTCCTCTACGAGCGCCCGCTCGCCGAGGCCGTGCCCGCCGCGATCGCGGCCCTGCTCGCGCCGGGCGGGAGGGCGCTCGTCGCCGATCCGCTCCGGCCGCACCGGGAGGCGTTCGAGCGCGCGGCCGCGGCTGCCGGCCTCTCGGTCGCACACGAGGAGCGCGCCGCACCCGGGCCGCGCGGCCCGGTGCGCGTGCGCATCTCGACCCTCGCTCGCTAGTGGTCGTGGCCGTCGTCGAGCGGCGTGCCGTCTGCGTCGACGAACGTGAAGCTGATGCCCTCGTCGTCCTCCTCGGCGTGCAGGGCGACGCCGGCGAGCTCGTCCAGCAGGACGTCCTCGACGAAGACGCGCGCGCCCTCGGCCTCGAAGACGGCATCGCCGTCCTGCGGCCCGTCCACGAGGTCGATGCCGAGGTGGAAGTGGTCGCCGTGCTGGTGCGCCGCGATGCGGAGGCCAGCCTCGGCGGGGAGGTCGGGCTCGGAGGCGAGGATCTCGCGGATCGCCTCGACCGCGATGTCGGTGACGGTGAGCACGCGCCCACCTCCCTTCTGTCGAGCCGGGACGGCCGCCCGGCGTTCCGGGCACCGTAGCACCGGGGCCGCGCCTGGTCGCCGCCCGCCGCTCGGGTACCCTCGATGGGGCTCGATGGGTCGCGCACGCCTCGCACTCGCGGCGCTCGCCGCCGCGCTCCTCGCCCTCCTCGGCGCGGGCACGGCGGCCGCCGGCGCGCCCGCGCGCGAGGTGGTCGTCTACTACCCGGGCTGGTCGGCGCGCGAGACCGAGCCGTTCCTGCCGAGGGACGTCCCCGCGGAGCGGATCACGACGCTCGTCTACTTCGCGGTGACCGTCGACGTGAAGCGGCGCCGCTGCACCTTCGGCTCGGACGAGGCGCTCGCGCTGCGCCGCCGCTTCACGGCGGCGGAGAGCGTCGACGGCGTCGCGGACACCGGCGCGCCGGGCGAGCTCGCCGGCCTGCTCGGCCAGCTGCGCGAGCTGAAGGCGGCGCACCCGCACCTGCGCCTCGTCGCCAGCGTGGTCTCCTGGTGGGGCACCGAGATGCTCGCCGGGCCGGCCTCGACCGTCCGCTCCCGCACGCGGTTCGTCCGCTCCTGCGTCGACCTGCTGATCCGCGGGAAGCTCCCCGGCGTCGCCGAGCCCGTGCCCGGGCTGTTCGACGGGATCGACGTCGACTGGGAGTACCCGCAGGGGGCCGAGCAGCGGGCCGACTTCACCCGGCTCGTGCGGGAGTTCCGCCGCCAGCTCGACGCGGTGCGGCCGGGCCTGACGCTGACCGCCGCCCTGCCCGCCTCGCCGCACGCGCCCGAGCAGTTCGAGCTCGACCGGATCGCGGGCCCGCTCGACTGGGTCAACCTGATGGCGTACGACCTGCACGGCTCCTGGGACGCGCGGACGAACTTCAACGCGCCGCTCGGCCAGTCGCCCGCGCTGCCGGACGACGGGCTGACGGTCGACGCGGCCGTCCGGCTGCTGCTCGACGAGGGCGTCCCGGCCGACCGGCTCGTCCTGGGCGTGCCGTTCTACGGGCGGGGCTGGCGCGGCGTCGGCCGGGCGAGGGCCGGCCTCGGCCAGGCGGCGCGCTGCGGCAAGCGGCGGACGACGTGCCCCGCGCCGCACGAGCACCACCCCGGCATCCTCTCGTACCGCGACCTCGCGCCGCTCTACGCGACCGGCCGCCTGTTCCGGGACGAGGCCGCCCAGCAGGTCTGGACGTACGACCCGCGCACGCGCGTCCTCTGGACCTCGGACGACCCCGCGACGGTCGCGGCGAAGATGGCCTACGCCCTCGAGCCTCGGCCTGCGCGGGGCGATGGTCTGGGAGATCACCCAGGACTCCGAGGACTTCGCGCTCCTCTCGGCGGTGGTCGCGGGGCTCGGGCTCCCGGTTGCGCCCGCGGCCGCTCGCGGTCGATGATCCCGGCGTGGGCGACGTGAACCAGGAGCTGGTCGACCGGGCGGGCAAGCTGTACGACGCGATCCAGGACGCGACCTGGGAGCAGGTCGACGCGCTCGTCGCCGAGGCCGAGTCGGTCGGCGCGACGTCCGTCGAGGTCGCCCACGCGCTCGCGGTCGTCGGCCGGCTCGCGCGCTGGTCGCAGGAGCGGCTCGACCAGGGCAAGGAGGGCCTGCGGCGCGCGATCGCGATCGCGGAGCAGCGGGACGCGATCGCTCCGGAGGTGCGCGCCCGCTGGTGGACGACGCTCGCCGTCGTCTGCGACGACGCGGGCGACGCGGCCGGCGCGATCGAGGCCGCCGCCGCCGTCCACGGGATGAGCCCCGAGCTCGGCACGCGGATCTCGCGCGAGGTCGTCGCGGGCCGCGAGTCGCTGCTCCACACGATGCGCTGCGGCGTCCACCCCGTCCTGCCCGAGCTGCGCGCGATCGCGGCGCTCTGGCCGACCCTGACCGAGGGCGAGCGCAAGGTCCAGGTCGAGATCCTCAACCGCTTCGCGACGCGCCGCACGGACGTCTCGACCGAGGAGCGGGAGCTGCTGCGGCGCCTGACGCCCGAGCCCGACGGGATCGCGAAGGCGCTGCCGCCGCCGCCCGCGCAGGCCGACCCGGCGCTCCTCCGGGAGGTGCTCGCCGAGCTCGACGCGCTCGTCGGCCTCGAGGAGGTGAAGGGCGAGGTGCATCGCCTCGCCGACGTCCTCCAGGTCGAGGAGATGCGCCGCGAGGCCGGCCTGCCGGTCGCCGAGCGCACGAACCACTTCGTCTTCCTCGGCCCGCCGGGCACGGGCAAGACCACGGTCTCGCGCCTGCTCGGCCGGCTGTTCAAGGCGCTCGGCGTGCTCGCGACGGGGCAGGTGGTCGAGGTCGACCGCAGCCGCCTCGTCGCCGGCTACGTGGGCCAGACCGCGATCCGCGTGAACGAGGTGATCGACTCCGCGCTCGACGGCGTCCTCTTCGTCGACGAGGCGTACGCGCTGTTCAACCCGTCCGAGAACGACTTCGGCCAGGAGGCCGTCGCGACGCTGCTCAAGCGGATGGAGGACGACCGCAGGCGTCTCGTCGTCGTCCTCGCCGGCTACGACGCGCCGATGGAGCGGATGCTCCAGATGAACCCCGGCCTGCAGAGCCGCGTCTCGACGCGGCTGCACTTCCGCACCTACGACGCCGACCAGCTGACGTCGATCTTCGTCCGCCAGGCCGAGGCGGCGGGCTACGCGCCCGACGCGGAGGCGACGCTGAAGGTGCGCGAGCTGTGCGGGCTGATGCGCGGGTCGGAGGACCCGGCGACGTTCGGCAACGCGCGCGAGGTGCGCAACCTCTTCGAGGACACCGTCGCCGCCCAGGCTGCCCGGCTCGTCGCGCAGGCGTCGTCGGGCACGCGGCCGACGGCCGAGGAGCTGCGCGAGCTGCGGGCCGACGACGTGCGCTGGGCCGAGCTCGGCGACGAGGCGCTCCGCGACTCCCTCTCCGGCGAGCAGCTGCGCATCGTCGCCTACCACGAGCTGGGCCACGCGCTCGTCGGCCACATGGTCGACGGGCCGGAGCCGGTGCTCGTGACGACGATCCCGTCGGGCCGCTCGCTCGGCCGCGCCTTCTTCGCCGAGGAGGACGTGGCGACGCCGACGCGCGCCCAGCTGCTCGGCGTCGCCGCCCGCGCGCTGGGCGGCCGCGCCGCGGAGGAGGTCGCGCTCGGCACGCTCACCGCCGGCGCGGCGCAGGACCTGGTCGTCGCGGAGCGCGTCGTGCTCGAGCTGCTGCGCACGGGCCTCTCGGAGGCGACGACGCTCGCCGCGCTCGAGGAGTACGCGGTCACGGACGGCGTCACGCGCGACGGCTGGCGCAGCGAGCGGACGCGGACGGAGGTCGGCGAGCTGCTCCAGGAGGCGTACGTCGTCGCCGAGGCGATCGTCCGGGAGCACCTGCCACGGCTGCACGCGGCCGCCCAGCGGCTGATCGAGGCGCGCCTGCTCTCGGGCCCCGAGCTGGCCGAGCTGTTCGGGCCGCGGCCGACCGCCTAGGGCCGGTCCGGCCCCAGCGCCAGCCGCCGCATGGCGAGCTGGACGAGCGGCCCGATCGAGACGAGGTACCAGACGGTGCCGATGCCGATCGTCCCGCCGAGCACGATCCCGACGACGAAGACCGTCCCCTCGATCACGCTCCGCCCGAGCCAGATCGCCACCCCGCGCCGGTGCAGCGCCGTCATCAGCCCGTCGCGCGGCCCGGGCCCGAGCCGCGTGCCGAGGTAGAGGCCCGAGCCGATCGCGATCAGCACCGTCCCGGCGAGCATCAGGAGCACGCGCAGCCCGAGCGAGCCGGGCGTGTCCACGACTGCGAAGACGCCGTCGATCACGAAGCCGATCACGACGACGTTGATGACCGTGCCCCAGCCGATCGGCTCGCGCAGCGCGATCACGACCAGGAGCACGACGGCGCTGACGACGATCGTGACGACGCCGTAGGAGAGCGGCAGCTTCTCGTCGAGCCCCTGGTGGAGGACGTCCCAGGGCGGCAGGCCGAGGTCCGCGAGGACGAGGAACGCGATCCCGACGCCGAAGAACAGGCAGCCGAGCAGCAGGCGCGGCTGGCGCGCGAGCAGCACACGGAGCGGTGTCCGGATCAGCACCGCCGGAGCCTACGGGCCGCGCCCGCCTCGCGGCAGACTGGTCGGAGTCGACCAGGAGGTGCGCGTGAAGGCCGTCCTCTTCTACGAGCCCGCCGACGACGTGCTCGAGCGCGCGCCGCGCCACTACGCGGCGCACCGGGCCTGGCTCGACGAGTTCCACGCCCGCGGAGCCCTCCTGATGGTCGGCCCGTTCGGCGACCCGCAGGGGCAGGGCTCGATGGCCGTCTTCCGCAACCGGGCCGCCGCGCAGGAGTTCCTCGCCGGCGACCCGTTCGTCGAGCACGGCGTCGTCGCCGGCTGGGAGATCCGCGACTGGGACGAGATCCTCGTCCCCTGACCCCGGGAACGCGCCCGGCGGGGTGTGCGATGGTTGGGCATGGACGACCCCACCGACGCGGCGCTGCTCGCCGAGTCGCGCCGCCGGCCCGACGCGTTCGTCGAGCTCGCCCGCCGGCACGTCGTCCAGCTCCGCGCCTGGCTGCGCGCCGAGACGGGCGACGACGAGGTCGCGGCCGACCTGCTCGCCGAGACGCTCGCGCAGGCCTGGCGCTCGCGCCGCCGCTACCGCGACCCCGGCACCGGCTCGGCCGGGCCGTGGCTCCAGGGGATCGCGCGCAACCTGCTCGCCGGCTGGCGTCGCGACGGCGCGATCGAGTCACGTGCGCGACGGCGCCTCGGCATGCCGCTCGACCGCGTGCCCGACCGGACGGAGGAGGTCGACGAGCGCCTGAGCGTCCCCGTCGAGCGGGCCGCGCTGGCCGACGGCCTGCGCGCGCTGCCCGCCGAGCAACGGGACGCGCTCGCGCTGCGCGTCGTCGGCGAGCTCGACTACGCGGAGGTCGGCGCCCGCCTCGGCGTGCCCGAGGCGACCGCGCGCACGCGGGTCTTCCGCGCCCTCGGTGCGCTGCGCCGACGACTCGACCAGGAGGGACGGGGATGAGCGCCACGCTGCCCGACGACCTGGAGCGCACCCTCGGCGAGCTGCGCACGGCGGTCAGGCGCGACCACGAGCGCCGACGGCAGCGCGCGACGCTCGTGGTGCTCGCCCTGCTCGCCGCCGCGGTCGTGACGGCGGGGGCGCTCGTCGCCGCGTTCGAGACGATCGGCGGCGACGGGGGCGGTGGGCGCCCGGTCGGGCCAGGCGGCGCGGACGCGCCCCGGCAGCCGCCGGCGCAGCCGCCCGCCCCGCGGGCGACCTCGAGCGCGGAGGAGGAGCCCGCGGACACGCCGGGCGTGGCCGGGTGGACGGGCGACCCGACCGCGGCGATCGGGCAGTTCTCGATCTTCGCGCGCAGCTCGATCCGGCCGGACGAGGAGCCGGCCGCCGTGCGCGCCGCGTTCCCCGGCGCCGCCTCGTTCCCGCGCGGCCTGCCGTACCGCGTGATCGGGCCCGAGGGGCAGGGCCTGCGCCAGGTCGTGGCCGTCGCCCACGCCGACGGCTACTGCGTCGGCGACCGCCTCGGCGGCGCCGAGTGCGGCGTGCCGCTCGCGCTCGGCGACACCGCGCTCGTCGTGCTCGGGATAAACACCCGCGCCCCCGACGGGTCGAGCGCGGTGCTGAGCGGGCTCGTCTCCGACGCGGTCGTCGCCGTCGACGTCGAGCTGGACGGCGCGTGGCGTCCGCTCGCCGTGGCCGAGAACGCCTACTGGGGCGCGCTCCGGGGCCCGGGCGTCGAGGCCCTCGGGCAGGAGCAGCGGCTGCGGCTGACGCTCGCGGACGAGCGGGTCGTCGTCCTGCCGGACGACCTCGGCGCGCCGCTTCCGCGCACGGAGACCGGGCCGCCTGCCGAGTCGGTCGTGGCGCCGCCGCTCGAGCCGGCACCCGGGCCGACCGACGCGATCGAGCAGATCGCCGCCTTCGCGCGCAGCGCCGTCCGCCCGGACGAGGAGCCCGCGGCCGTGCGGGCCGCCTTTCCGGGAGCGACAGGGGCGCCGGCCGGCGTCCCGTTCCGCGTGCTCGGCCCGCGGCAGCAGGGGCTCCGCCAGGTCGTCGCGATCGCGTACGAGGACGGCTTCTGCGTCGGCGACCGTCTCGGCGCCTGGCGCTGCGGCGTCCCGCTCGCGATCGAGGGCGCGACGCTCGGCCTGGTCGGCGCGATCTCGTTCACGGCGGACGGCGGGACGGCCGTGCTGAGCGGCCTCGTCTCCGACGCGGTCACCGACGTCGAGGTCCAGCTCGACGGCGCGTGGCTGCCGCTCGCCGTCGAGGAGAACGCGTACTGGGGCGAGGTGCGAGGCCGCGGGATCGAGGGGCTCGCGCACGAGCACCGGCTGCGGCTGACGCTCGCGGACGGGCGGGTCGTCACGGTTCCGGACGACGATGGCGGGATCGCGGTCGCGGAGGCCGCCGTGCCCGCCGAGTCCGCGACCCCGCCGACTCCGGCCGACGACCGGCCGCGCTTCTCGGGATCCATCGCGGACGTCGTGGCCAGCTTCCCGGTCTTCGCTCGGTCGCCCGAGGCCGGGGAGGTGGAGGCCGCCCGCGTGCAGCTGATCGACCCGTCGCCGGAGCGCGTGCTCGGCGAGCTCGGGCGTCGAGTCACGGCCGAGACGTCCGGGATTCCGGCGATCTACGCGGCCGTCATGGACGCGGCCACCGACCCGGCCCGCGACCGGCGCCTGACGGAGACCGGCGACATGTGCATCGGTGCGGAGGCCGTCGGGGCGACCTGCGACCGGGTGACCGTCGTCCCGGAGGATCCGGCAGTGGCGGTCGCCGGCCCGGCGATCCTCGTCCATCGCACGTCGGCCTGGCTCGTCGCCGTCGTCGTCTCCGACCGTGTCGTGAAGGCCGAGGCCTGGATCGACGGGCGCTGGCGGGAGATCCGGATCGACGGAGGCGTCGCGACACTGTCCGGCGAGGGGGCGGGCGAGGACAGCATCGCCTACCCCCCAGCCCGCTACACGCTCGACGACGGCCGGGTCGTGACGTCCGACTGAGCCGGCGCCGATCTAGAGTGGCCCGGTCGCGTCCACGTCCCGGGAGGCACCGATGAGCGACCGCTACGCGAGCTTCGAGCGTCTCCGCCTGCTGCGGCCGGCCGAGCGGGTGCTCGAGGTCGTCTTCGACTCGCCCGGGAAGCTGAACGCGATGGACGCGGCGATGCACGACGAGATCGGGCGGATCTGGTCGGTCGTCGACCGCGACCCGGACGTCTCCGTCGTGTTGCTGCGCGGCGAGGGCGAGGCGTTCTCGGCGGGCGGCGATCTGACGCTCGCCGAGTCGTTCACGACCGACGTCGAGGTCGCGACGCGCGTGTGGCGCGAGGCGCGCGACCTCGTCTACGGGATCGTCAACTGCTCGAAGCCGGTGGTCTCGGCGATCCGCGGGCCGGCGGTCGGCGCCGGGCTCGCGTGCGCCTTGCTCGCCGACATCTCGATCGCGAGCCGGACGGCGAAGCTGATCGACGGGCACACGCGGATCGGCGTCGCGGCCGGCGACCACGCGGCGATCGTCTGGCCGCTCCTGTGCGGGATGGCGCGCGCGAAGTGGTACCTGCTGCTGTGCGAGCCGATCTCCGGCGAGGAGGCCGAGCGGATCGGGCTCGTGTCGAAGGCGGTCGACGACGCGGAGGTCTACGACACGGCGCTCGCCGTCGCGGAGCGGCTGCGCGACGGCTCGCCGAGCGCGATCCGCTGGACGAAGCAGGTGCTGAACGACTGGCTGCGCGCGATGGGGCCGACGTTCGACCACTCGCTCGCGCTCGAGGCGCTCGGCTGGCTCGCGCCCGACGCGCGCGAGGGAATCGCGTCGGTCATGGAGAAGCGGCCGCCACGCTTCCAGGCGGACTCGCACGCCTGAGCCCAGACTAGGCGGGCGGGGCGCACCGGCGCGGGCGCCCGGGCCGCCTAGTCTGGGCTCGTGCGCTGGGCGCTCCTCGCGATCGAGCTGGTGGTGTGCGGGAACGCGATCGGCGGCGGCTGGTACGGGCTGGCGGGCGCGAGGGTCGTGCCGCGCGATTGGCTCGACGGGACGCCGTTTCGCGACTACCGGGTGCCGAGCCTCGTGCTGCTCGTCGCCGTCGGCGGGTCGATGGCGGTCGCGGCCGCGCTCGCGCTCGCGGCCTGGCCCCGGGCCGGTGCGTGGGCAGCGGCCGGAGCGGGAGTCGTCCTGCTCGGCTGGATCGCCGCCCAGGTGGCGTTGATCGGGTACCGCTCGTTCCTGCAGCCGCTGATGGCCGCGGCCGCCCTCGCGACGATCGGACTCGCGGCGGCGACGCTCGCCTGACTCGCGGCCCGGGTGCCGCGGGCGCCGCGACCGCCGCGGCACGCCCGCCGCGGCACGCCAGCGCGCCGCACCACCGGCCGTTGGGACATGTCCGCCCTGGACACGTCCCGTTCGGCAACCCGCCCGGGGCTCCCACCCAGGGTGGGGGAACCACGCGCCTCCGGCGCAGACGCTATCGCGGGAATCCGCACGGGTGTGTCACGCGAGCTGCCGATGGTGTGCCGATCGCTCCACGGGGCCCGATCGGGCCGGCGCTCGACACGTGCACGCCCGGCCGGGGCCCGCTCCTGACCAAATCCACGCGCGATCCTGACCTGGTGCTCACGGAATCGGGGTACCGGTCGAGAGGATCCTGGATTCACGCGAGCCGGCGGCCGGGCAGCAGGTCTCCGCCGGGGGAGGAGGGCAGCATGGATCGACGCACGCGCAGGAGGGGCGCGCTCGCCGCCGTCGCGGTCGGCACGCTCGCGATCGCCGGGCCGGCGGCCGCGGCGGCGCCGACGAGCACCGCGGCGCCCGCGGTGGTGGGCAGCTTCGAGGAGGGCAAGACCCTGACCGCGCTCACGGGCGCCTGGACGGGGTCGCCGTTCTCCTTCTCGTACCAGTGGCAGCGTTGCGACGCAGGCGGCGGCGCCTGCGGCGACGTCGGCGGCGCGACCGGCACGACGTTCGCGCTGACCGGCGCGGACACCGGCTCGACCATCCGCGTCACGGTGCGCGCCACGAACGCCGACGGGACGTCCGCCGCGGCGGCCTCCGCCGCGCTCGGCCCCGTCGTTGACCCGGCGACGGGCGCGCCCGAGCACGGCCGCGCCGACGATCACGGGGCCCAACCCGCCGGTGACGGGGAGCGCGCTCACGGGCCAGCCCGGGAGCTGGGTCGACGCGCTCGTTCACGTGGCAGTGGCTCAGCTGCGACACGACCGGGGACATCTGCGGCGTGCTCGACGGCGCCACCGGCCAGCAGTACACGCCCGGCGAGCGACGTCGCGTCGCGGCTGCGCGCGCTCGTCCGCGCAGCAGGCGGGGGCACGCCGGCCTCCGTCGCCCAGGCCGTCTCCACGGCGACCGCGGGCGTCACGGGCGAGTCCCGACCAGCTCCGCCGCGCCCGCGATCACGGGCGCCGCGAGCAGGGCCAGACGCTGACGGCGACGACGGGCACGTGGGCGAGCTCGACCCCGCTCGCGTACACCTACCAGTGGAAGCGCTGCGACGCGAACGGCGGCGCCTGCGCGGAGATCGCGGGCGCGACCCAGCAGACGTACACGGCCCAGGCCGCGGACGTCGGGAAGACGCTCCGCGTCGCCGTGACCGCCACCAGCTCGACCGGCGCGGCCAGCGCGGACTCCGCGCCGACCGCGGTCGTCGAGCCGGCGCTCCCGCCCGGCGCGACGCGACTGTCGGACGGGACGATCTCGATCCCGGTGACGAGCGTGACCGGGACCGCGCGGCTCGTCGTGCGCGGCGTCGACTTCGAGCCGAACGTGATCCGCTCGCGCAGCCCGTTCACGCTGCGGCTGCGCGTCTTCGACACCCGCGGCTACGCCGTCCGCGACGCGCTCGTCTTCGCGCTCGGCGTGCCCTACTCGCGCGTCGCGGCGATCCCGGAGGCGCGCACGGGCGACGACGGCCGGATCACCTTCACGATCCAGCCGACGGCGCGCTTCCCGCTCATCCGGGGCGGCGCGATGACGTTCTTCGTGCGCGCTCGCGACCCGCAGGACACCCTGCTGGCCGGCGTCTCGACCCGCCGCCTGATCCAGGTGCGGACCGACCGCGCGGCCTGACCCGACGGACGGGAGGGGCGGGCGCGAGCCCGCCCCTCCCCGCTACCGTTGATGGCGCATGCTCCGTCGACTGCTGCTCGCCGCCCCGGTCGTCGCGCTCGCCGTCGTCCTCGCCGCCTGCGGCGGCGGTGCCTCGCCGGCCGCCGAGCCCGAGAGCGCCGTGGCGCCGCCGGCTCCACCCGCGCTCGACGCGACGATCGTCGACGTCCGCACGCCCGGGGAGTTCGCGGCCGGGCACGTCGCCGGGGCGGTCAACATCGACGTCCAGGCCGACGACTTCGACGACCGGATCGCCGAGCTCGCGAAGGACGGCGCCTACGTCGTCTACTGCCGCTCGGGCAACCGCTCGGCGCAGGCGGTCGAGCGCATGCGCGCGGCCGGGTTCACCGACCTGACCGACGGCGGCGGCCTCGAGGACATGACCGCCGCCGGCTACGCGCTCGGCTCCTGAGTCCCGGGACGGCTCAGGCCGTCGGCGGGTACGTGCGATCCGGGGTGGCGTCTCCCGCCCGGTTCCAGTCGATCAGCTCGATCAGCGCGCCGAGCTGCGGCTCGGTGTCGACGTAGGCGTAGCGGGTGCCGCGGAACCGGCCGCCCTGGCTGACGACGTGGCCCTTCTCGCGCAGCCCCGCGAGCGCCGCATCGTAGTCGGGCACGCCGACGCCGACGTGGTGCAGCCCCTCGCCGTGCTGCTGGAGGAACTCCCAGTAGATGCTCCGCTCGTCGAGCGGCTCGATCAGCTCCCACATCACGTCGCCGACCATCGTCGTCGCCAGCCGCATGGCGTGCTCGTGCGGCCGGTCGTCGCGGACCATGTCCTCGACCGTGTCCGGGTTGAACTCGAGGATGCTCCACGGGCCGATGCCGTACACGTCGTTGTACGTGCGGACGGCGTCGTCGATGCTCCTCACGACGACGGCGACCTGGGTGACCTTGGTGAACGCCGGCTCCGGCACGGCCGCTCCTCTCTCGCTGGTGGGTCAGATGCGCATCATCCCGCCGTCGACCCGCAGCGAGTCGCCGCTGACGTACCCGGACAGGTCGCTCGCGAGGTAGAGCGCCGCGCGCGCGACGTCCTCGGGCTTGCCGTGGCGGCCCATCGGGATCGTCTGCAGGAGCACCTCGCCGAGCTCGTGCCCGACGACGGGGACGTCCTTCATCGTCATCGTCGTGCCGATCACGCCCGGGTGGAGCGCGTTGACGCGGACGTTCCGCGGGCCGAGCTCCTGCGCCAGCGAGTAGGTCATCAGGCGGACCGCGCCCTTCGCCATGCAGTAGGTCGTGAACGGCGCCATGCCCTGCAGGCCCGCGATGCTCGACAGGTTGATGATCGAGCCGCCGCCCTTCGCGACCATCCGCCGCGCGGCGGCCTGCGCGACGAAGAAGACGGACTTCACGTTCACGTCCATCATCCGGTCGTACTCGGCCTCGGTCGTCTCCAGGAAGTCGCCGCCGAAGAAGATGCCCGCGTTGTTGAGCAGGACGTCGACGCCGCCGAGCTCGTCGGCCGCCGCCATCGCCTGCTCGACGTCCGCCTGGCTCGTCACGTCGCAGCGCACGTAGCGCGACTGGCGACCGGCGGCGCGGACGAGGTCGTCGGTCGGCTCGCCGCCCTCTCGCGGCTCGCGCTGCAGGTCGGCGACGACGACGTCCGCCCCCTCCTCGGCGAACAGCAGGGACGTCGCGCGCCCGATGCCGCTCGACCCGCCCGTCACGACCGCGACCTTGCCCTCCAGCAGCGAGCCCATCGTGCCCTCCCGGTTCGTTGGCGATCCCCAACCGCCGCGCGATTCTAGGAGTGGCGGCCAAGGACGCGCGCGCGCCGGCCCGGGAGCGGGCTGCTAGCCGTCCAGGGGCGGGTCGTAGCGGACGTCCTCGCACGCGTTCTGCCCGTCCGGCTGGACGTTCGAGCCGGCGACCTCGCGGTCGAGGACGACGATGTCGTTGCCGTCGCCGCAGTCGGCGCTGTCATGGAAGGCCGGGCTGGCGTCGCCCTCGAGCCGGACGATGTCGTCACCCCCGCCGCCGAACAGGATGTCCGCCTCGCCCGCGATCCCGTGCAGCGCGTCGTTTCCCTGCCCGCCCCACAGCTCCTCGACGCCGTGGAAGTCGTCGCTGTCGCCGAGCAGGCCGCCGAGCCGTCCGTCGATCGAGACCGACGACGTCGCCGAGCGGTAGCCGCCGACGTCGTGCCCCGGCCCGCCGTCGATCGAGTCGGAGCCGCCGTACGAGTCGACCGGGAGCGGCACGAGGTTGTCGTCGACGTAGTCGTCGCCCTCGCCGCCGTAGAGGTAGTCGTCGCCGGGGCCGCCCAGGACGACGTCCGCGTCGCCGTTCCCGAAGACGTAGTCGACCCCCGGCCCGCCGTCGAGGCCGTCGCTCACGGGGCCGCCGAGCAGGATGTCGGCGCCGCCGTTGCCCTCGGCCACGTTCTGCGACAGCCCGTCGCGCTGCCCCTCGCTGCCGGCGCACGCCCGCTCCGCGGTCGCCGCGATCACGTTGACCGGGTTCGTCCCGCGCCCCCAGGTCGCCGTGCAGAGGGCATCGCTCGCCGGCCCGCTCGTCAGCACGTCGTAGCCCGGCCCGCCCGAGACGGCCGCCCAGCCGAAGCGGTCGGACGTGAACGTCGCGGCCCCGTCGTCGAGATCGCCGAGGTCGATCGCCGCGACCAGGCCGTGCGGCCTGGTGCCGGGCACGCGGCAGAACGCGACGTTCCGCCCGGATACCCGCGTGCCGCGCGGATCGACGCGGCTGCAGCCGGCGCCCAGGCGCAGCGGGATGCTCGCGCCCTGCTCCTTGAAGACCACGATCGTCGCGCGACCGAGGAAGAAGGCGTCCGCGCTGACCCGGTTCTCCTCGCCGCGGCCCGCCGTGAAGATCGCGATCGGCCGCGCGTGGTGCAGCCGTGCGTGCGCGCCGACGCGGACGCTCGCGGCCGAGGCCAACTCGACGAGCGTGAGCAACGCGACGAGCCCCAGGGCGAGCAGCGTCGCCGTGCGCGAGACCAGGGAACCTGGCAGCACGACCCTCCCTCCTCGAACGACGGACGTCCGAGTGATCGGACGGACCGCGGCCAGTTGACCGTAAGGAGCCGGCGACGTGGCGATCTCTCCCGTACACCAGCCCGGAGGAGACCCCATGCGCCGCCCGCTCACGACACTCGCAGCCCTCGTCTCGAGCCTCGTCCTCGCCGCCGCCGCGAACGCCGGCCCCGGCGGTCGGGCCAGCTGAACGCCGGCCAGGGCTGCGCGGCGCAGTGCATCACGACCGCGCTCGTCGACCCGGGGATGGCCGACGCGTCGATCCGCGTCGAGTCGAGCGTGCGCGCGACCTTCACCGTCGCGGTCTCCGACCAGGCGCCCGGCGCGATCGACGGCGTGCCGTGGATCCCCAACCCGGACGCCTTCGGCCGGACGTACATCCGCGCCAGGAGCCACCGCTTCCGGCTGGACGGGCTGCGCTCGGCGACGACGTACCACGTGCTCGTCACCGCGACGGACGCGAACGGGAAGAAGGCCACGCGCGTGGGCACCTTCCGCACGGACGACCCTCCGCCCCTGCCGCCGGCCGCGCAGGCCGAGCTGACAGCGCAGGTCACCTTCTGGAAGGTGGTCGTCCTGAACGACGCCGACAAGGGCGCGAACCGCGGCGAGATCTCGTTCGACTACTACGCGGAGGGCCGCTGGCTGCTCTCGAACCCCGTCCGGAAGCTGAAGACCGGTGCGACCGTCGTGCCGCAGGCTCGGCGCGCCGTTCACCGTGCCGCTCACGGGCGACACCGTCGAGCTGCGGGTGCTCGGGATCGAGTGCGACGGCATCGGCGCCGGCCACTGCCCGCGCGAGGCCGGGGACGACAGCTGCGCCTCGACGGACGACACGGACCGCGCCTGCGCGAGCGTCAGCATCGACCCCGGCGCCCCGGCCGGCGCCCTCCCGCCGGCGTACGGGACGGACATGCCCTACGGCCACGACGCCTACGCCGTCTTCGAGACGCAGGGGACGTACCTGCGCTTCCGCGTCTACGCCTTCGTCGACCTGGTGCCCGTCTCGTAGCGACCTGCGGCGAGCGGAGCGCGGGCCCGGGCCTCGGGCATCCGTCGAACGCCGTCGGTGCGGGGGCGCCTAGGCGGCGAAGAGGAGCTCGAGGTACGCGCGGTAGTGGGGGCGTGCTGGCGCGGGGGGGTGGTCGGCGCGCCCAGCGCGCGCGCGACGACGAACGCGCCCTCGAAGAGGACGACGAGCTCGTCGGCGAGGCTCTCCAGGTCGACCTCGCGCCGCGGCGGATGGGCCTCCGCGACCTGGCGCAGCTTCGCCGACAGCAGCTCGCGCCAGCGGGCGATGCCGCCCGCGACCACTGCCCGCGTCTCGGCGTCCATCAGCCCGCGCTCGTAGACGAACGACGCGAACAGGCAGCCCTGCTCCGACATCGTCATCCCCTCGGCCGCCTCCTCCCAGAGGCCGACGAAGACGAGCAGCTGCTGCAGCGGGTCGGTCGCGAGCCGCTCGGCGCGCGCCATGAACGCGTCGTAGTGCTCGGCCTCGGCCTCGGCCCAGCGCTCGACGAGCGAGCGCGCGAGCGCCGCCTTCGAGGGGAAGTGGTGGAAGAACGCGCCCTTCGCGACGCCGGCCCCGGCGATCACCGCATCGACGCTCGTCGCGGCGAAGCCCTGGTCGAGCACGAGCTCCTGGGCGCGCTCGAGGATCCGCTCTCGGGTGACGCTGCCGTCGCGTGGCACCCCGGCAGCGTAGCCGACCGAGTGGTCGGTTGATGCAGCTGCATCAAGAAAGCGGATGCGGGTGCTAGCGACACTGTTCCAGACCGAACAGTCGGTTACAACGCTCGAAACCGACCAACTGGTCCGGAACCCTGGGAGGACGCCATGTGCCAGCTGCACGCCACCCTCGACACCGCCCGCTCGGACGCCTTCGCGGAGCGGCTGCTCACGGCCATGAACGAGGCCGCGGTCGTCGCGCTCACCTCGCTCGGGCACCGCACCGGCCTGCTCGACGCGCTCGGCCAGGTCGAGGACGCGACGAGCGAGGAGCTCGCGACCGCGACGGGGCTCGACGAGCGCTACGTCCGCGAGTGGCTCGCCGGGATGGCGACCGGCCGGGTGCTCGAGCTCGATCCCGCGACCGACCGCTACCGCCTGCCGGCCGAGCACGCTGCCTGGCTCACGCGCGCGGCCGAGCCGAACAACCTCGCCGCGGTCGCCCAGTACCTGCCGCTGCTCGGGACGGTCGAGGACGACGTCGTCGCGTGCTTCCACGACGGCGGCGGCGTCCCGTACGAGCGCTTCGGGCGCTTCCACGACGTGATGGCCGAGGAGTCGGGCCAGACGGTGCTCGGTGCGCTGTTCACGGACATCCTGCCGCTCGTCGACGGGATCGAGGAGCGGCTCGACGCGGGTGCGCGCGTGCTCGACCTGGGCTGCGGGCGCGGCCGGGCGCTGCTCGCGATGGCCGAGCGCTTCCCGCGCAGCTCGTTCACCGGCCTCGACCTCTCGGCCGACGCGGTCGCGCACGCCACCGCCGAGGCCGCGCGCCGCGGGCTCGCGAACGTCCGCTTCGTGCAGCGCGACCTGCGGACCTTCGACGTCGACGCCGAGCCGGAGGCGTACGACCTGGTGACGACGTTCGACGCCGTCCACGACCAGCCCGCGCCGCGCGCGCTCCTCGCGGGGATCCGCCGGACGCTCGCCCCGGGCGGCGCGTACCTGATGCAGGACATCCGCGCGTCGAGCCGCGTGCACGAGAACGCCGACCATCCGCTCGGCCCGCTGCTCTACGCGGTGTCGACGCTCCACTGCATGACCGTCTCGCTCGCCCAGGGCGGCGAGGGGCTCGGGACGATGTGGGGCGAGCAGCTCGCGCGCGAGCTCCTGGCCGAGGCCGGCTTCGGCTCGGTCGACATGCACGTGCTCGAGCCCGACATCCAGAACGCGTACTGGGTCTCGCGCCACGGAGCGCGCACGCGCCGGCGGCCCGCAGGCGGGCCGCCGGCGCAGCTCCGTCCCGGACCGGCAGGATTCGCGCACCAGCCAGGCACCCCGGGGAGGAGGCGCGATGAGCGGCAAGGACGTCTACGCGTACGGCGGCGAGGCGGTCGACGTGACGTGGGATCGGCGGCTCTGCATCCACGTCGGCGAGTGCACGCGCGCGACGGGCGCGCTTTTCCAGAAGGGGCGCAACCCGTGGGCCAGCCCGACCTGCTCCCCGCCGACGAGGTCGCGGCCGTCGTCGCCCGCTGCCCGACCGGGGCGATCGTCGCGCACCGCAAGGACGGCGGCCCCGCCGAGGCGCCGCCCGCCGAGAACACCGTCGTCGTCGCGAACTGCGGCCCGCTCTACGTCCGCGGCGACCTGCGCCTGCTCGGCGCGCCCGACGACATGCCCGGGATCGCGACCCGTGTCGCGCTCTGCCGTTGCGGCAAGTCCAAGGCCAAGCCGTTCTGCGACGGCACGCACGAGGAGGCCCGCTTCGACGACCGCGGCGCGATCGGCGACGCCGGCACGACCCTGGAGTCGACCGGCGGCCCGCTCGAGCTCGAGCCGCTCCCGGACGGCCCGATCCTCGTCCGCGGCAACCTGACCCTCGTCACCGGCCACGGCCTGCGCACCTGGCAGGGCGACAAGGCAGCGCTGTGCCGCTGCGGCGAGTCGAGCAAGAAGCCGTTCTGCGACGGCACGCACAAGTCGATCGGGTTCACGACCGAGTAGGGGCCTGGCGCATGCGGCGGCCGGGTGCGGCCGCCGCATCGCGCGCATCGAGCGAGCAGCCGACGGGCTCGTCTACCGGCCCGACTTGATCACGGCTGCAAAGGAGCCGCAGCTGCTCGCCCTACGCTCCATGGCCCAGATGACACGGCCCGCGGCTGGCGCTGCACCGCCCTCGATCCGGAGGCTACGTGCCTGGTATAACAGCCCGCCATGACCGAGACATTTGGCATCAGTGGCGGCGGGAGAAGCGCGGAAGAGGAATTCATCCGACTAACAGGCGCACATCGCCCGGCACGGGCGGCGCAGGGCGACTGCGTCCTGGAAGGAACACCGATCGAGATCAAGCGCGCAACCTCTACAACACTCAACCAGGTTCGGGCCGTCAAGTTCATACCGCTGGTTGTCTACTACGTTCCAGCCGACACCTGGTACGTAGTCCCCGCTAGCCGCGTGGTCGCGCTCGTGAGTCGCAAGGCGCGCGGCCAGCACACGGAGAACCCGTTCGAGTCCGCAACACTCAGCATCCGGCAACTCGACGCCTATCGGATTTCGGATCGCAGCCTCTTGAAGGAGTACGCTATTCGGGCCATTCAAGACGGAGCACAACATGCAGCGCTCCGCGACGCGATGGACGATGTGCTCCAACAATCCAGAGATCTGGCCATGCAGTCACTTGCAAAGGTAAGAGCGCTCGTCGCGGGCATGCCGATCGACGGAAGAGCGCGCACCGCGGACCGCCAGGACCGCCCGAGCGCATCGAACTAGAAGAGCGTGGCGACCTCACCGGCACGCGCAACTTCGGCCAGCGGTCTACCCTGGACATCGATGTATGCGATGTCTTCATACCCAATTCGTTGTGCTATGACAGCGGTCGCATCCCGACTATGATCAACCAATACGAACTTCCGGCCGAGCCTTCGAGCCACGGCACCGGTTGTCCCCGAACCCGCAAAGAAGTCAAGTACTAGCTCACCAGGCTGAGACGAAGCCTGGATTATGCGGGTAAGGATGCCTTCCGGCTTCTGATTCGGGTATCCGGTCTTTTCTTTTCCATTCGTCGGCACGATGGTGTGCCACCAAACGTCGGTCGGCAACTTGCCGCGCTCTCGCTTCTCGGCGCTCACGAGCCCCGGGGCCATATATGGAATGCGATCAATGCTGTCTTGATCGAAGTAATGACGGCCAGCTTCCTTTACATAGACAAGAATCGTGTCATGCTTCTGGGGCCACCGATTCCTTCCCCTGCCTCCATAGTCATATGCCCAAATAATCTCGTTGAGAAAGCAGTCTCGTCCAAAAATTTCATCTAACGCGATCTTGCAGTAATGCGCCTCTCGATAATCGAGATGTAGATAGAGAGTTCCATCCTGACGCAATACTCTTCGTGCTTGCTCGAGTTTCGGACCGATGAACCCCAAGTAGTCGTCGTACCTATCGAGATATCCCATACGCGACAACTCAGTCGTCTGGTACCTGTTGTTCTGAAATCCAACGCGATCTCCGTCATCTGAGCGCACCGTCTTCAACACCTTGCGTTCCTGCGTCTTGCCAGTATTAAACGGAGGATCGATGTATATCAACTGGAAAAGGTCACCGGGAAGACGTGGCAATACGTCGACCGCGTCTGCCTGAATTACGTAACCGAAATGTTCGCCAAGCGTCATCTTCAGCGGCTCGATGTCCACGGTCACCAAGAGGGCGACCGATCGATCATGACTAGCTACACCCGGTGTTCTGGCCGCAGTCGCGGCACGTGTAGCAGCTGCCGGTGCGGACCATCCGGCCGCCGCACTTCGCGCACTCGACCGCGTCCTCCCAGGCGTTGAAGAGGGCGGCCTGGCCGGGCACGATCGGGGCGGCGGGCTGGGCCGTCGCGGCGAAGCCCTCGCTGCCCTCGGCGTAGGCCTCGGCGAGGCGCGAGCGGACCTCGGGGCTCATGATCCCGAGCTCCTGCTGCGTGTCGATGTCGAGGAACTTCTTCCCCATCCAGCGGAAGATGTAGTCGACGAGCGACTTGGCGACGCGGATGTCCGGGTCGTTCGTCGGGCCCGACGGCTCGAAGCGCATGTGGGCGAACTTCGAGACGTAGACCTCGAGCGGCACGCCGTGCTGGAGGCCGAGCGAGACCGAGATCATCAGCGAGTTGACCATGCCCGCGAGGGTCGTGCCCTCCTTGGCGATGTCGACGAAGATGTCGCCGGGCTGGCCGTCCTCGTAGAGGCCGACGTGGATGTAGCCCTCGTAGTCGCCGACGCGGAACTTGCGGCCGACCTCGGTGCGGTCGTCCGGCAGGCGGCGGCGGTCGACCTTCGTCGGCGCCGCGACGCCGGCGCCGGCATCCGAGCCCTTCGACGAGAGCGGCTGGGCGACCTTGCAGTTGTCGCGGTAGATCGCGATCGCCTTGACGCCGAGCTTCCACGCGTCCATGTAGAGGCCCGCGACGTCGTCGACCGTGACGGACTCGGGCATGTTCACGGTCTTCGAGATCGCGCCCGAGATGAACGGCTGGACGGCGCCCATCATCCGGACGTGGCCCATGTAGTGGATCGCGCGGTCGCCGATCGCGCAGTCGAAGATCGGGTAGTGCTCCGTCTTCACGTGCGGGGCGCCGACGATCGTGTTGCGCTCGTCGATGTACGCGACGACCTCGTCGACCTCCTTCGGCGCGTAGCCGAGCTTGTCGAGGGCCATCGGGACCGTGCGGTTGACGATCGTGATCTCGCCGCCGCCGACGAGCTTCTTCGACTTGACGAGCGAGAAGTCGGGCTCGACCCCCGTCGTGTCGCAGTCCATCATGAAGCTGATCGTCCCGGTGGGCGCGAGCACGGTCGCCTGCGCGTTGCGGTAGCCGTGCACCTCGCCGAGGTCGAGGACGTCGTCCCACGCGCGCCGGGCGGCGCCGAGCAGGTCGCCCGGGACGGTGTGGGCGTTCTCGATGTTGCCGACGGCCGCGCGGTGCTTCGCCATCACGCCGACCATCGCGGCGGCGTTCGGGCGGTAGCCCGCGAACGGGCCCATGCGGCTCGCGATCTCCGACGACTTGCGGTACGCGCGACCGGTCATCAGCGCGGTGATCGCGGCGGCGTAGGCGCGGCCCTCGTCCGAGTCGTAGGGCAGGCCGCGCGCCATCAGGAGCGCGCCGAGGTTCGCGTAGCCGAGGCCGAGCTGGCGGTACGCCCGCGCGTTCCGCTCGATCTCGGGCGTGGGGTAGCTCGAGTAGCCGACGACGATCTCCTGCGCGAGGAACACCGTGTCACACGCGTGCGTGAAGGCCTCGACGTCGAGCTCGCCGTCCTCGCGGCGGAACTTCATCAGGTTCAGCGACGCGAGGTTGCACGCCGAGTCGTCGATGTGCATGTACTCGGAGCACGGGTTCGAGGCGTTGATCCGACCCGAGTTCGGGCAGGTGTGCCACGCGTTGATCGTCGTGTCGTACTGGACGCCCGGGTCGGCGCAGCGCCACGCCGCGTCGGCGATCTGGCGGAGCAGGTCGCGTGCGTCGACGGTCTTGACGACCGTGCCGTCGGTGCGGGCGGTCAGGTTCCACGGCTTGCCCGCCGCGGCCGACTCCATGAACGCGTCCGTGACGCGGACCGAGTTGTTCGCGTTCTGGTACTGGATCGACGCCCAGTGCGGGCTGTCGAGGCTCATGTCGTAGCCGGCCTCGCGGAGGACGCGCGCCTTCTCCTCCTCGTTGGCCTTGCACCAGATGTACTCCTCGACGTCCGGGTGGTCGACGTCGAGGACGACCATCTTGGCCGCGCGGCGGGTCTTGCCGCCCGACTTGATCGTGCCCGCGGAGGCGTCGGCGCCCCGCATGAAGCTGACGGGGCCGGAGGCGTGGCCGCCCTTCGAGAGCTGCTCGTGCGAGGAGCGCAGGCGCGAGAGGTTGACGCCCGAGCCCGAGCCGCCGCGGAAGATGACGCCCTCGCGGCGGATCCAGTCGAGGATCGAGTCCATCGAGTCCTGGATCGAGAGGATGAAGCAGGCCGAGCACTTCGGCCTCTCCTCGAAGCCGACGTTGAACCAGACCGGCGAGTTGAACGAGGCGAGCTGGTTGACGAGGATCGCCTTCAGCTCGGCCTCGAAGGTGTCCGCCTCCTCGTCGTCGGCGAAGTAGCCGCCGTCGCGGCCCCAGCCGGAGATCGTGTCGACGACGCGGCCGATCATCTGGCGCACGCTCGACTCGCGCTCGGGCGAGCCGAGGCGGCCGCGGAAGTACTTCTGGGCGACGATGTTCGTGGCCGTCTGCGACCAGAACTTCGGGAACTCGACGCCGCGCTGCTCGAAGGCGGGGCCGTCCTTGCCCGGGATGTGGGCGTCGCGGATCTCCCACTCGATCTCGTCGAACGGGTCCCGGCCGGGGATGGTGAAGTAGCGCTTGACGCCGCATGCGCGGGCCGCGTCGACAACGATGTTGCGGAGGGCTTCCTCGTCGATCTGGGGTGCGGTGCGGGTCAGCTCTGCCATGCCTCTTCTCTCCTCGACCTGGGCTCTCTCATTCTGCCCTCCGCGGCGGGGGCCGGAGGGGGGTCCTGGAAGGTAGAGAGGGCGTCGGACGGAAGGCTGCGGGCCCTGCCGGGGAGCCGGATTCAGGTCCGGGGACCCGGCGCCGGCCGACTAGCCCGTCGGCGGGCGCGTGCGGCGGAGGCCGTCCCGGAGCAGCTCGGTGGGCGTCTCGAGCGGCGGCTCGCCCACCGGGCCCGGGATCGGGCGGATGTCGAGGCGCCGGGCCTGGTAGGCGCGCCAGCCGACGACCGACGCGCCGGCGAGCGCGAGCGCGCCCGCGACGGCGCAGAGGACGATCAGGGCGAGCGGGACATCACTCACGTCGGCGGGCGCTGAGCTGTCGAAGAAGCCGTTGATCGGGCCGGCCGCGCTTGGCGCCGGCGCCGGCTCGGCGGGCGCGCCGCCCTCGTCGTCCCCGCCGCCGAGCGGGGTCGCCGCGTCGGTCTCGGTCGGGGTGGGATCCGTCGGCAGCGGCGCGGTGTCGCCGGGGACGCTCTCGCCCGGGATCGGCTCGATCGGCAGCGGCGCCGTGTCCGTCGGGGCCGTCTCCACGGGCGGGAGCCCGTCGGAGGGCGGCGGCTCGACCGGGGTCGGGCTGGGCGCGGGCGTCGGGCTCGGTGAGGGGGCCGGGCTCGGCGCCGGAGTCGGACTCGGCGCGGGCGTCGGGCTTGGGGCCGGGGTCTGCGACTTCCTCTGCGCCGCGATCGCCGCCTGCCGAGCGCGACGGACGTCGTCCTCGAACGTCGAGTAACTGCCGAGGTCGGGATAGGAGCTCAACTGCTTGATCGCGTCCGAGTAGCAGGAGATCGGATAAGTGGTCGCAATCTGGCGGTCTGCTCGCCAGTCGTTGATCACCTTGACCCAGCAGGGCGTCTCCCCTGCGCGGGCGACCGCGCTGGCGGCGAGCAGCGCGAGGAGCCCCGCGAGGGCGAGGACGGCGACCTGGCTGATCCGACGACGCGTCACGATGGAACCGGCTGCTCCCGCATGGTAGTCCCGCCCCTGAGACGGCCCCGCGGGCGCGGAAGTTCCCGGGAACGTGCCAAGTGTCGCACGGGATTGTGGAGGAAGTGTTAGGCGGCGGGAGCGGGCCGGGGGGCTCTGCTACGGTCAGCCGGATGCTTGCTGCCGGCGAGCGCCTCGCGGTCATCCCCCCGACGGCCGCCGCCGCCGGCAGGGCGCTCGCACGCCGCGGCCGTCTGCTCCTCGCGTGCGCGGGCGGGACGCTCCTCGGCGCCTCGGCGCTCGCGGGCGGCGGGTCGAGCGACGACGCCGTCCCCTGGATCGGCGGCGGCGCGCTCGGCGTCTGCGCCGTGATCGCCGCGCTCGCCGTCGCGGGCCGGGCGCCCTGGCCGAGCGCACGACCGGCGGCGCTCGCGTCGCTGACGCTGTTCGCGCTCCTCGTCGCCTGGCTGGGCGGCTCGATCGCGTGGTCGTACGGGCCCGACCTCTCGTGGGGCGCGTTCAACCGCGGGCTCGCCTACCTCGGGCTGCTGCTCGTCGGCTTCGCGGCCGGCTCGCTCCTGCCGCAGGCGACGCGGGTCGTCGCCAGCGGGCTCGCGCTGACCGTCGCCGCGGCGACCACGTGGGCGCTCGCGGGGAAGATCGACCCGGGCCTGTTCGAGGACGGCGCGCGCGCCGCGCGCCTGCGCGCGCCGGTCGGCTACTGGAACGCGCTCGCGCTGCTGCTCGCCTTCGGGATCCCGCTCGGGCTCTGGCTCGCGACGCGGCGCGAGCACCGGGCGGCCGTCCGGGCGCTCGGGGTCGGGCTCGTCCTGCTCGTCGTCCCGGCGCTGCTGCTGACCGGCTCGCGCGGCGGGATCCTCGTCGCGATCCTGGTCGCGATCGGCTGGGTCGCGCTCGTGCCGTGGCGGCTCGAGTCGTTCGCCGTGCTCGCGCTCGGCGGCATCCCGGGGCTGGTCGTCGGCGCGTGGGCGCTCTCGCAGCCCGGCCTCGCGCAGGACCTGCAGGAGGAGGCCGCGCGCGCCTCGGCCGGCCGGAGCCTCGGGATCGCGCTCGGGCTGGCCTTCGCGGCCGTGTTCGTCGTCGCCGTCGTCGCCGCGCGCCGGGAGGCGCGCCTGGAGCTCGCGCCGGACCGGCGGCGGCGGCTCGAGCGGCTCGCCGCGCTCGCGACGCTGCTCGCCGTCCTCGTCGCGATCGGCGTCCAGATCGGCCGGCAGGACCACCCGCTCGGCTACGTCGAGCAGAAGATCCGCGACTTCAACGACCCGCAGCAGGTGTCCGATGCGGGCACGCGGATCGGCGACACGAGCTCGAACGACCGCGTCTCGTGGTGGGGCGAGGCGGCGCGCGTCTTCGCCGACCACCCGCTGCTCGGGAGCGGCGCCGAGACCTTCCGGATCATGCACCGGCTCGAGCGCGACGACGACACGCTCGTGCTCGAGCCGCACAACCTGCCGCTCCAGTTCCTCTCGGAGACGGGGCTCGTCGGCGCGGCGCTGCTCGGCGGCGCCCTCGTGCTCGGGCTCGTCGCGGCGTGGCGGACGCTCCGCCGGCTGCCCGAGCGGGAGCGGGCGGCCGGCCTCGCGCTGCTGCTCGTCGTCCTCGCCTACCCGGTGCACGGGCTGCTCGACTTCGACTGGGACTTCCTCGCGGTCACCGGGCCGACGCTGATCGCGGCCGGCGCGCTGCTCGGCGCGGGCGGCGAGACGATCCGCGGGCCGGCCCGGCCGGCGCTCGTCGTCGGCCCGCTCGCCTGGCTCGCCGTGCTCGTGATCTCGCTCGCGCTGCCGCCGCTCTCGCAGCGGGCGACCGCGCAGGCGTACGACGCGGTCTCGGCGAGCGTCGAGGCGACGACCGCCTTCGACGCGTCCCGCCACGCGAACGACGCGGTGCGCCTGGCCCGGCGCGCGGCCTCGCTCGACCCGCTCTCCGTCGACGCGCTCTGGGCGCTCGCGGAGGCGCAGACCACCGCCGGCCGGCCCGACCTGGCCCGGATCGCGTACCAGAACGCCGTCGCGCTCCAGCCGAACGACCCGGAGGTCTACCGCGAGTGGGCGATCTTCGAGGCGAGCGTCGCGAACGACCCGGCGCTCGCGCTGCGCATCGCGATCACCGCCGCGTCGCTCGACCCGAACGACCGCTGGATCAGGGACGTCAACATCGGCTCCCGCTGCGCGCTCGGGCTGCCGCTGCCGGCCTGGCTGAACTGGGACTGCGCGACGAACGCGCCCGTGCGGCCCGGGTAGCGGCTGCGCCGGACCGATGGCGGCCTCGGCCGCGGGGCTACCCGCCGACGATCAGGACGAGCTGGGCGCCCTTCGCCTCGGACGCCTTCATCCCGTCGAGCGGGCCGACGGCGCGCACGCCGAGCTTCAGGTCCTTCGCCAGCCGCTCGGCCTCGCCGCGGTAGCCCGGGCGGTACATGACGACGCTCCGGGAGTAGTCGAGGCGGGAGGCGTTCCCGACCGAGACGACCTTGTAGGCGAGCCCGCGCAGGCTGTCGGCGGCGCCCGAGGCGGCGCCCGAGGCGCCGTTCCCGTTCAGGACGAGGACGGCGGTGCGGCCGCGCGGCAGGTCGGCGACGGCGGCGGGCTCGCGGCCGGCGGCCGGCTTGCCGGCCTCGGCGGGCGCGCTGGCCGCCGGCGTCGCCGGGGTCACGCTCGCGGCCTTCTCCGGGCGCAGGACGACGGCGACGAGGACGACGAGGAGGGCGATGAGCTCGACGGCTGCGACCGCGCCGAGCACGATCGTCACGCGACGCCAGTTCGGCGCCGTGCCGGAGCGGCGGGGGAATGGCAGCGGGTGATCCATCGTCCCGGGTTCGGCGCCGACGGAGGGCCTCCTCCCCCGTATCCTCCGGGCGTGTTCGTCAGCTTCGAGGGGATCGACGGGTGCGGCAAGTCGACGCAGGCCGCGCTGCTCGCGGCGCGGCTGCGCGCGGCCGGGCACGAGGTCGTCGCGACGCGCGAGCCGGGCGGGACGCCGCTCGGCGAGGGCGTCCGCGGGCTGCTGCTCGACGGGGTCGCGATGACGCCGTGGGCCGAGGCCGCGCTGTTCGCGGCGGCGCGCGCGCAGCTCGTCGAGGAGGTCGTCCTGCCCGCCCGCGCCCGCGGCGCCTGGGTCGTCTGCGACCGCTTCCTCGACTCCTCGCTCGCCTACCAGGGCGGCGCGCGCGGGCTCGGGATCGACCGCGTGCTCGAGCTGAACCGGCTCGCGATCGGCGACGTCGCCCCCGACCGGACGATCCTCGTCTCGGTGCCGCCCGAGGACGCGCTCGCGCGCCGGGCAGGCGAGCGCGCCGACAGGATCGAGCGCGAGGGGATCGCCTTCGCCGCGCGCGTCGCCGACGCCTACGCCGAGCTCGGGCGGCGCTTCCCGGAGCGGATCCGCGTCGTCGACGGGCTGGGGACCCCGGACGAGGTCGCCGCGCGCGTCGAGGAGGCGCTCGCGTGAGCGCGCCCGACCCGTTCCGCGACCTGCCCGAGCAGGCCGAGGCGAAGCGCCTGCTGACGGCCGCGCTCGCGGAGGGGCCGGCGCACGCGTACCTGCTGCACGGCCCGCGCGGGGTCGGCAAGCGGGCGGCCGCGCTCGCCTTCGCGGGAGCGATCCTGTGCGACGAGCACCGCGCCGAGCGCCGCACGCACCCCGACCTCTACGTGCTCGAGCCGCTGGGCGAGCAGATCCGGATCGACGACATCCACGCGCTCCGGCACGACCTGCACCTGCGCCCGTTCGAGGCGGAGCGGCGGGTCTACCTCGTCCTCGGCGCCGACCTGATGAACGAGGACGCCTCGGACGCCCTGCTGAAGAGCCTCGAGGAGCCGCCGCCGTACGCCGTCGTCGTCCTCGTCGCCGACCGGCTCGCGCCCGTCCCGGACACGATCCGCTCGCGCTGCCAGTCCGTCCTGTTCCGCCGGCTCTCCCGCCAGGCCAGCCCTGGAGCTGGTTCGCCGTCGAGCACCCGGAGCTCGGGCCCGCCGAGGCCGCGTCGCTCGCGCGGCTCGCGGCCGGCCGGCTCGACCGCGCGGCGCGGCTCGCCGACCCGGAGCGCGCGGCCGTCCGCGACGGGCTGCTCGACCTCGCCCGCGCCGTCTACCGCGACCCGTCGTTCGACGCGCAGCGCGGCGCCCGGCAGATCCTCGACGTCGCGGCGGCGCGCGCCGAGGCCGCCCGCGCGAGCGTGCGGGAGCAGGCGGACGAGTCGCTCACGGCGCGCGAGCAGGAGCAGCGGGAGCGGCGGGCCGGGCGGGCCGCGGAGCGGGAGGAGATCGTCGAGGCGCTCGACGTGCTCGCGAGCTGGTACCGCGACCTGCTCGTCGTCGGCGCCGGCGCGACCGGCGCGGCGATGAACGCCGACCGGCAGGAGCAGCTCGTCGCCGACGCCGCGGAGGTGGGCCAGGAGTCCGCGACCCGCGCGATCGAGGCCGTGCTCGACACGCGGCGGACGTTCGAGCTGCAGGTGCAGGCCGGCCTCGCGCTCGACGCGCTGCTCGTGCGGCTCGGGCGGGCGCTCGCGCCGCTGGGCACGGGCGCTCCGCTAGCGTGAGGCCATGCCCCAGGTGGTCGGTGTCGTCTTCTCGCCGGGCGGACGGGTCTACTCGTTCGACCCGGACGGGCTCGAGCTCGCCTGGAACGACCGGGTCATCTGCCAGACGGCGCGCGGCAAGGAGTACGGCCGCGTCGTCCAGGCCGTCCACGAGGTGCCCGAGGCCGAGCTGACCGGGCCGCTGAAGCGCGTCGTGCGCCACGCGACCGACGAGGACGCCGAGCGCGTCGAGCAGAACCGCGAGGAGGCCCGGCGCGCGATGGCCGTCTTCCGCGAGCTGCGCGAGGCGCACGGGATCGACCTCTCCCCGGTGAGCGCCGAGGTCGTGTTCGACGGCTCGCGGGTCGTCCTCTCGTTCCGCTCGGAGGAGCGGCCCGACACGACGGCGCTGCAGCGGGACATCGCGAAGCGGCTGAACCGGCGCGTCGAGCTGCGCTCCGTCGGCCCGCGCGAGGCCGCGCGGCTCTGCGGCGGGCACGGCCTGTGCGGCGGCCAGATGTGCTGCACGCGGTACCCCTCGCACGAGCAGCCGATCACGCTGCGGATGGCGAAGGACCAGGACCTGCCGATGGCGTCGGGCCGGATCACGGGCCTCTGCGGTCGGCTGCGCTGCTGCCTCGCGTTCGAGCACCCGGTCTACAAGAGCTTCCGCGACCGCGCGCCGCGCGTCGGCTCGCGCGTCCAGACGCCGCAGGGCGCCGGCGTCGTGCGCGCCTACGAGGTGACGAAGGACGCGTGCGTCGTCCAGCTCGACGAGGGCGACAAGGCCTCCCGCGGCGTCGAGGTGCTGATCGACCAGTGCCGCGAGGTCGAGGGCGGCGCGCCGGCCCCGCGCCGCAAGCGCGACGACCGCCGCTAGGCGGCGGGCCGCTCGGCGAGGCCCGGCTCGGCGGGCTCCACGGCGTCCGCCGGCCCCTCCTCGCGCAGCGTCACCCGGAACGTCGTGCCGATGCCGGGGCGGCTGCGGAAGCCGATCTCGCCGCCGTGCGCCTCGGCGATCGCGCGGCAAATCGTCAGCCCGAGGCCGGTGCCGCCGATCTGGCGGTCGATCGCGGTCGTCGCGCGGTAGAAGCGCTCGAACAGCCGGGCCTGCTCCTCCTCGGGGATCCCGATGCCGGTGTCCTGCACCTCCACCGCGGCGCCGCCGGCGGACGGGAACACGCGCAGCGTGACGCGGCCGCCCTCGGGCGTGAACTTGATCGCGTTCGAGAGGAGGTTGTCGACGAGCTGGTCGAGCCGCGCGGGGTCGGCGCGGACGGTCGGCGCGGGCGCGACCTCGAGGCCGAGCTCGACCCCGGCCAGGCGCGCGCGCGGCTCCTGCGACTCGATCGCGGCGGCCGCGACGGTGGCGAGGTCGACGTCGACGAGGCGCAGCTCGAGCTTCCCCGACTCGATCCGCGCGACGAAGAGCAGGTCGCCGACGAGGCGGAGCAGCCGCTTGGAGTTCCGCTCGACGACCCCTAGGTGGGCGCGGTGGCCCTCGTCGAGGCCCTGCTCCTCGAGCAGGAGCTGGACGTAGCCGAGGATCGAGGTGAGCGGCGTGCGCAGCTCGTGCGTGACGAGGGCGAGGAACTCGTCCTTCATCTTGTCGAGCGCGAGGAGCCGCTCGTTCTGCTCCTCGAGCCCCCGCTCGAGCGCCTTGCGCTCCGTGATGTTGCGCGCGAGGACCAGCGCCGAGAGGCGATCGTGCGCGACGATCCGCGCCTCGAACGTCCGAGGGCCCTCGGGGAACGCGAGCTCGTACTCGACGCTCTCGACCGCATGCTCGTCGATCGCCCGCCGGATCGCGGCGAGGACGCGGGCGGCCGCCTCGGGATCGAGCAGCTCGGAGACGCCGCGGCCGAGCGCCTCCGCCGGGGGCACGATCAGGTCGGGATCGTCCTCGTCGGCGTGGACGTCGACGAGGACGCCGTCGCGGTCGACGACGAAGACGAGGTCGGGGATCGCCTCGACCAACCGGCGGGCCCGCGCCTCGCTCGCACGGAGATCCTGCTCGGAGAGCGCGAGCGCGGCGGCGCGGCTCGCCGCCTCGTCCGCGCGGCTCGCGTGCTCGTCGACGAGCTGCAGCACGCGGAAGCCGACGAGGCCGGAGCCGAGCGTCCAGAGCAGCACGAGGCGCCAGTCGGAGACCGGGTAGAGCGGCTCGCCGACGGCCACGATCGGGATCGAGAGCGCCGCGGCGATCGCCGCGAGGCAGATCTTGAGCTGGCGGCGGGAGCCGTAGAACGCGATCCAGAAGACGGGCAGCATCAGCAGCGGGAGCACCGTTCCGCGCGCATCGGTGGCCTCGCGCATCAGCGCGACCGCGCCGACGTAGACCACGGGCGGCAGGGCGTGGAAGCAGCGCGGCAGCCGCGCCCACGGGAGCATCAACGCGGCCATGATCACGCCGATCGTCACGAGCATCGCGGCGACGACCGGCCACAGCCCGGGGAAGGGCGGCGAGAGCATGACGAGGACGCCGAGCACCGCCACGGCCGCGAACGGGGCGACCCGCCGGATGGCGCCGGGGCCGCCGAATGCCGGTTGGCGCGAACGCTCCACCCACCGAGAGTCGGCGTGCGCGGCCCGTTCTTTACCGGCAACCGCCGCAGCAGCCGGCCGGGTCGGCGCGGGTATCGTCCGGCGGGTCCACGATGGGAGGAACGCGGTGATCACCCTCTACTACCTGCCCGGCTCCGCCGCCCTCGCGGCGCACGGCGCGCTCGAGGAGGCGGGCGCCGAGTACCGGCTCGTCGAGGTCGTGCGCGAGAACGACGTCGTCGTCTCGCCGGCCGACTACCGCGAGGTCAACCCGCACGGGCGGATCCCCGCCCTCGTCGACGGCGACCTGCGCCTCTACGAGGCCGCGGCGATCGTCATGCACCTCTCGGACCGCTTCCCGGAGGCGGGGCTCGCGCCGGCGCCCGGGACGCCCGAGCGCGCGCTCTGGTATCGCTGGCTGACGCACCTGACGAACACGCTCCAGCCGACGTTCATCCAGGTGTTCTCGCCGGGTCGGACGATCCCGGGCGAGGAGGCGCAGGCCGCGCTCTCGGCGGCGGCGCGCGAGCGCCTGGCGACGGCGCGCGACTGGCTCGACGCCGAGGTCGCGGCCGGCGGCGGCTACCTCGTCGGCGGGCGCTTCACGAGCGCCGACCTGTTCCTCGCGATGCTGACCCGCTGGGGCCGGCGGCTGGAGCCGAGGTGGTGGGACGCCCCCGCCCTCGGCGACCACTACCGGCGCATCACGGAGCGGCCGGCGATCCGCCGGGTCTACGAGCAGGAAGGCCTGACGGAGTAGCCGTGCGGCTCGCCGTCGTCGCACGCGACCTCGAGCGCGCCCTCGCGGCCCTCACCGCGGACTACGCGGCCGCCGGCTTCGCGCCGCTCCTCGTCGAGCTGCGCGCGACCGGCGCCGGCGAGCTCGAGCTCGTCGCCCGCGACGAGGCGGCCGGCGCGGTCGTCCGCCGGGACGCGATCGCCGCCGAGGTGCACGAGGAGGGCGCGTTCGAGGTCGGGATCGGCCCCCTGCGCGAGCTGCGGATCGACGACGTCGTCGGCCCCTGGCAGGACGAGGCGACGCTCGAGGTCGAGCCGGGCGACGACGTGCTCGTCTACCGCTGCCGCGGCGACGAGCGCCGGCTGGAGCGCTACCGCAGCGGCGAGGTGACGACGGTCGAGCAGGTCGTCCCGGGTCCGGCGACGCCGCCTCCGTGGGGCTTCACGCTGCCACGGAACGTCGAGCTCGCCCTGGCCCTCGGGTCGATCGTCATGATGATCGTCGTGGTCGTGGTGATCGTCGTGACGCGGTGATGGACGGCATCGTCGCCGTCACGATCGACTTCTGGAACACGCTGGTCGACGAGACGGGCGCGCCGGAGCGTCGGGCCGAGCGGCGCGACGCGCTCGTCGAGGCGCTCGCCGCCGTCGGCCGCACCGTCGACGAGGCGCAGTTCGACGCGGCCCAGCAGGCGACGCTCACGTACTTCCAGCACCACTGGCTCGGGCAGCGCCGGACGCCGCACGCGCGGGAGCTCGTCGGCGTGATGCTCGCCGAGCTCGGGGCCGAGCTGCCCGACGAGTCGCTCGACCGGGTCGCGCACGTGTTCGCGCAGGGCGTCCTCAGCCACCCGCCCCGGCTCCTGCCGGGCGCCCGCGAGGCGCTGGCCGAGCTGGCCGACCGCGCGCGCCTGGCGATCATCTCGGACACGGCCTTCTCGCCCGGCGCGGTCCTGCGCGCGCTGCTCGAGCGCGAGGGCGTCGCCGGCCACTTCACGAGCTTCGTCTTCTCCGACGAGACGGGCGTCGCGAAGCCCGAGCCCGCGGCGTTCGCCCGCGCGCTCGACGCCCTCGGCGCCGAGCCGGGCCGCGCCGTCCACGTCGGCGACCTGGAGCGGACGGACATCGTGGGCGCCCGCGGCGCCGGGATGCGGTCGATCCTCTTCCGCGCCCGGGAGCACCTGCACGCCCTCGCCGAGGAGGAGACGGAGGCAGACGCGGTCGTCGCGGGCTGGCACGAGGTCGCGCCTGCGGTCGAGGCGCTCCTCGGCCGCGGCTGAGCGCGTCCTCGCGCGCGCGAGCCGGCTACAGTGTCAGGCGCGACCCGCCGACGTAGCTCAGCTGGTAGAGCACATCACTCGTAATGATGGGGTCGGGAGTTCGAGTCTCCCCGTCGGCTTCCCGGAAGTGCCCGCGGATCGGTGCGCCGATCGGCACGCGCAGGCATGGCCGGGCCGGGGCCGGCACCGCCGGGTCGTCGGCCCGGATGTCGCCGCCCCTAGACTCATCGAGCCGCATGCGGAGCCGATCCGTCGCGATCGTCGTCTTCGAGGGAGTCCAGGCCCTGGACGTGTTGGGGCCGGCCGACGTCTTCTACTTCGCCAACCACGTGCTCGGCGGGGTTGCCTACGAGATCGAGCTGGTGGGGCCGTCCGTCGGGCAGGTGACGACGGCGAGCGGCCCTCGGCTCGTCGTCGACCGGGAGATCCACGATCCGGGCCTCCGCCCGGACGTGCTCCTCGTTGCGGGCGGGCTGGCGACGCTCGCGGCGGCCGAGGACGAGGGCTTCGTCGCGGCCCTGCGGGAGCTGGCCGGCAGGAGCGAGGAGATCGGCTCGGTCTGCATCGGCGCCCTCCTGCTCGCCGAGACCGGACTGCTCGACGGTCGCACCGCGACGACGCACTGGGCGCTGGCCGACCAGCTGCGGCGACGGCATCCTCGCGTCGACGTCGACGCGAATCGGATCTTCGCCCACGACGGCGTGTGGACGTCGGCGGGGGTGACGGCGGGCATCGACCTCGCGCTCGAGCTGGTGCGGACGCATCACGGAACCCGGGTCGCAGCCGCGGCGGCGAAGAACATGGTCGTCTACCTGCAGCGGGCGGGCGGCCAGGATCAGTTCAGCATGCATCTGGCAGCGCAGGAGACGGGCGGGACGGCGATGAGCGACCTCATGGCCCACGTCGCGGACCATCCCGAGGAGGACCTGTCGGTTCGCGCGCTCGCTGCGCGGCTGCACATGAGCGAGCGCAGCTTCCAGCGGGCGTTCACGCGCGAGGTCGGGACGAGCCCCGCACGCTACGTGGAGCGCTGCCGCATCGACGCCGTGCGCCGTCTGCTCGAGCAGACGGACGACGGGCTGCAGGGCATCGCGCGGCAGACCGGGGTCCGGTCGGCCGCGACGCTGATCCGCTCGTTCGAGCGCATCGTCGGCGTCACGCCGACCGAGTATCGCGCCCGCTTCACCCGGCCTCCGGCCGACGGCCGCTGAGCCGCCCGGTCGAGCCTGGCACGAATCGTCAACGATCGGACCTGGCCGGGAGCCAGGCGGCGGTGGATCCTCGAGGCAGGAGATCGCCACCGACCGGAGGAGCGCCCGATGAGATCGACGACACCCGCCACGCGCCCCGCGCAGCGATGCGCCTGGGCGAGGCCCTGCGGATGGGCCGCCCTGCTGCTGGCCGGCACCTTCGTGTTCGGCATCGCCATGCTCGCCACCGCCCTTGGCGAGTACACCACCGGCGAGCCCACGGCCGCCGAGTCCGTCGCGTTCGTGGCGGACAACCAGGCGGTGCTGCACGCCTGGTACGTCGTCACGCTGATCGTCTTCGGGCTCGCGCTCGTGCCGCTGGCGCTCGGCCTCCACCAGCGACTCAGGGGCGACGCGCCCGTGCTGGCGCAGGTCGCCGGAGCGCTCGGGCTGGTCTGGGCCGGTCTGGTGATCGCCGCCGGGATGATCGCGAGCATCGGCGTGGGGACCGTCGCCGACCTCGCGGCCGCCGACCCCGCGCAGGCACGGTCCGTCTGGTCGACGCTCGACTCGGTCCAGGACGGGCTCGGCGGCGGCAACGAGGTCGTCGGCGGCGCCTGGGTGCTGCTCGTGAGCCTCGCCGCCTGGAGGCGCGCCTCGTTCCCGCGGCCGGTGGGCGCCCTTGGCATCGCAGCCGGGCTGGCCGGGCTCGCGACGGTCGTCCCGCCGCTCGAGGCCCTGGGGCTCGCCTTCGGCGTCGGCCTGATCCCGTGGTTCGTGGCGGTTGGAATCGTGCTGCTTCGCGCGCGCACGCGGCCGGCGGGGCCGTCGACGGCGGATCCGCGGATCGACCTCGGGCGCTCGCTCGGCGCCGGCACGGCCACGGGTCGGCGGCGCGCCGGGGCGGCCACGGGCTAGAGTCGGGAGCCGGGCGGCGGCGCGTCGCCCGGCTCCACCCGGCACAGGGAGGGACGATGAGCGAGGAAGCAGGGCTGCAGGCGCAGCTCGACGCGAAGCTGGCGGAGTCCTCCGCCGCGCGTCCGGCGGCGGTGAACGAGACGCTGGCCGCGACGGCCCGCTGGCTGCGCGAGTCCGGGGCGGTCGACCGGGCGCTCGGGGTCGGCGCTCGCGCGCCCGACTTCGAGCTGCCGAACGCGCTCGGCCGGCAGACGCGGCTCGGCGGGCTGCTCGACTCGGGCCCCGTCGTCCTCACGTTCTACCGCGGCGGCTGGTGACCGTACTGCAGCCTGCAGGTGCGGGCGTATCAGGCCGTGCTGCCTGAGCTGCGGACGAGCGGGGCGACCCTGGTGGCGGTCTCGCCGGAGCTGCCGGACAACTCGCTGACGTTCCAGGAGAAGAACGCGCTCGAGTTCGAGGTGCTGACGGACGCGGGCAACGTGGTCGCGGACGCGTACGGGCTCGGGTTCGAGCTGGACGAGGCCGCCCGCCGACTCTTCCTCGACGTGTTCCGGCTCGACCTCGCCGGCTGGAACGTCGACGGCTCCTGGCGGCTGCCGATCCCCGCGTCGTACGTGATCGCGCCGGACTCGACGATCCGGTACGCGTTCGTCGACCCCGACTACACGAGGCGCGCCGAGCCGCAGGCGATCCTCGAGGCCGTCCGCAGCGGCTGACGCGCGCCGGCCCCTCGGCGACGCCTCTGCGAGAATCCCGCGCGAGGGACGAGCGGGGAGGCCGAGCGGATGGTGGTGGCCAGGGACACCGAGCTCGCGGCGATCGAGCGCGCAGTGGCACCGGCCGCCGGCCCGGCGGGCGCGCTGCTGCGCGAGGGCCCGGCCGGCATCGGCAAGACGACGCTCTGGCAGGCGGCCGTCGAGGCGGCGCGCGCGGCCGGCCTGCGCGTGCTCGCGGCCCGGCCCGCCCAGGCGGAGATCGCGCTGCCGTTCGCGGCCCTCGGCGACCTGCTGGGCGGCGTCGACCCGGCCGCGCTCGCCGCGCTGCCCGCGCCGCAGCGGCGGGCGCTCGACGCGGCGCTCCAGCGCGGGCCGGCCGAGGACGCGACGAGCCTGCTCGCCGTGGCCCGCGCGACGCGGGCGCTCGTGGACGCGGCCCCGACGGCGATCGCGATCGACGACGTCCAGTGGCTCGACGAGCCGACCGCGCACGCGGTCGCGTTCGTCGCGCGCCGCGCCCGCGGGCTGCGGCTCGTGCTCGCGCGCCGGACCGAGATCGAGGAGCCGGCGCCGCTCGGGCTCGACACCGCGCCGGTCGAGCTGACCCGGCTCCGGATCGGGCCGCTCGACCCGCGCGAGCTCGCCTCGGTGGTCGACGCCCGGCTGGGCGTCCGGCTCTCCCGCGAGGCCGCCGAGGCGCTGCACGCGATGAGCGGCGGAAGCCCCTTCCACGCCCTCGAGGTCGTGAGGGCGAGCGCGGGTGGCGCGACGCGGATCGAGCGCGCGGGCCGCCTGCGCCTGCCGGAGAGCGCGGCGGCGCTGCTCGCCGGGCGGCTGGCCGACCTCCCGGAGGCGGCGCGCGCGGCCGTCCTCCTCGCCGCGACGCTCGCCCAGCCGACGCGCGCGGCCGTCGAGGCGGCGACCGGCGACCCCGATGGGGTCGCCGCGGCGCTCGCGAGCGGCGTGCTCGTGGCCGAGGGCGACCGGCTCCGCTTCGACCATCCGCTCCTCGCCGCCACGGCCCGCGCCAGCGCATCCGAGGCGGAGCGACGCGACGCGCACCGGCGACTGGCCGAGGTGGTCGCCGGAGACGAGCGGGGCATCCACCTCGCGCTCGCGACCGAGCAGCCGGACGAGCGGGTCGCCGACGCGCTCGCGGGCTTCGCCGCCGCGGCCGACGCGCGACGGGCGCGCCGCGCCGCGGCCGAGCTGGCCGAGCACGCCGCCCGCCTCACACCGACCGACCCCGACCGGCGCGAGCGCCTGCTCGCCGCGGCGGCCCTGCGGCTGCGGGCAGGCGACGGCGCGCGCTCGGCCGGGCTCCACGAGCAGGCCCTCGTCGGGGTCGGGCACGGGCGGGAGCGCGCGGCGATCCTGGAGGGGCTCGGGAACGCCCGCTACGTCTCGGAGGACGTCCCGGCCGCGCTCGCAGCGCTCGCCGAGGCGGAGGTCGAGGCCGCGGGCGACGCCGCGCTCGCGGCCCGGATCGAGCACGCGCGCGCCTTCCTCACCTGCCTCGCGGGCCAGATCGACGCGAGCCTCGCGACCGCCGACCGGGCGCTCGCGCTCGCGCGGGCCGCCGGGGACCCCGGCCTCGTCGCGCTCGCCCGGGCCCGGGTCGCGGTCAACTCGTTCGCCGCCGGGCTCGGCTTCGACCGGGCGTCGCTCGAGGAGGCCATCGCGGACGAGCGCTACGTCGACGGCGTGCCGTACGAGTGGCTGCCGAGCTTCGCCCTCTCGTCGCTCGCGGGCCACGCGGACGACGCCGCGACCGCCCGCCGGGTGTTCGAGGAGCTCCATCGACCGGCGATCGAGCGCGACGGCGAGCTCGCGCTGCCCCTGCTCCTCTACCAGAGCCAGTTCGCGAGCTGGGCGGGTGACTGGGACGACGCGGACGCGCTCGCGCGCGAGGCGGTCGAGCTCGCGCAGCTCGGCGTCCCGCCGCCGTCGGAGTCGTTCGCGCTCGGCCTCCAGGCCCTCGCCGACGCGCATCGGGGCCGCGTCGACGCCGCGCGTCGAAACGCGAGCGCGGCCCGGCGGATCGCCGAGGAGCACGGCGCGCTCGCGCCGCTCCTGACCGCCGTCGCCGCGCTCGGGTTCCTCGAGCTGTCGCGCGGCGAGCCCGCGGACGCGGACGCGCTACTCGCGCCGCTCGTCGAGTCGACCCTCGCGGCCGGCGTGCGGGAGCCGAGCTTCCTGCGCTTCCTGCCGGACGCGGTCGAGGCGCGCTGCGCCCTCGGGCGCGGCGACGAGGCGCGGGCGGCGCTCGCGCGCTTCGAGGAGCGGGCCCGCGCGGTCGGGCGCCGCTCGATGATCGCCGCCGCGTGCCGCTGCCGGGCGCTGCTCGCGAGCGCCGCCGGCGCGCACGACGAGGCGCGGGCCGCGCTCGCCGAGGCGGGCGAGCTGCACGCTGCGCTCGACCAGCCGTTCGAGCGGGCCCGGACGCTGCTCGTCGCCGGCCGCGTCGAGCGTCGCGCCGGCGGCCGGGCCGCGGCGCGCGAGGCGCTGACGGGCGCCCGGGCGGCGTTCGCGCGGCTCGGGGCGCCGCTGTGGGAGGCGCAGGCAGCGGCCGAGCTCGAGCGGCTGCCGGGGCGACGGCCGGCCGGCGGCGGCCTGACCGACACGCAGCGGCGGATCGCGAGCCTCGTCGCGGCGGGCCGCTCGAACCGCGAGATCGCCGACGCGCTGTTCGTCTCCGTGCGGACGGTCGAGGCGAACCTGACGCGCATCTACCGGCACCTGGGCGTCCGCTCGCGCGCCGAGCTCGCCGGGCGGATCGCCGGGCTGTCGGCGGGCGGAGATCGCCCCACCGTCGGCGAGTAGCCGTCCCGGTCGCGGACTGCGGCTTCCTGCGGAGGCAGGATCCGCGATTGCACGCGCGAGGGCCGACCCCGACCGGGGGAGAATGGAGGGACGAGGGCGCCGTCCCCGGACGGCGCGCGGTCCCGGCCGGCCCGGTCTCCCGCGAGGGCGACCGGGCAGCCGCGCAAGGAGGAGGCAGCCGTGTCGCCGTTCGACCGGGTCGTCTGCGGGGTGGACGGATCGCCCGAGGGGCTCGTGGCCGTCCGGCAGGCTGGCCGCCTCGCCCGCGAGCGCGTCGTGCTCGTCGCCGTCGTCGATGCCTGGGAACTCGTCCTCGGCGCCGGGGACGCCGGGCCGCCGCCGCGGGCCGACCTCCGCCGGGACGCGGAAGCCGCCCTGACGGCGGCCCGGGACGCGGTCGGCGCGAGCTGCGCCGTCGAGACGCGCCTGATCGAGGGCGCCGCGGCCGTCGCGCTGCTCGACGAGGCCTCGCGGTGCGAGGCGACGCTCCTCGCCGTCGGCACGCACGGACGCTCACGGGCGGCCGGAATCGTGCTCGGCAGCGTCGCGAGCTCCGCCGTGCACCACGCGCCCTGCTCCGTGCTGGTCGCGCGGCCCCCAGACGACCCGGGCCGGTTCCCGTCGGCGCTCGTCGTCGGCTCGGACGGGTCGCCGGAGGCGGCGCTCGCGCTCGCAGCCGGCCGGGACCTCCGCGACCGGTTCGGGGCCGCGCTCCGGGTGGTCGCCGGCGGCGCACCGCGCGGGATCGATCCCGATCTGATCGAGGAGCAGGTCGCGCCCGACATGCTCGTGGTCAGCGACCGCCCCCCGCTCGAGGCACTCGTCGCCTCGTCCGCCGGCGCCGATCTCGTCGTCGTCGGCAGCCGCGGGCTCCTCGGCCTCCCCGCGCTCGCGAGCACGAGCGAGCGGATCGCGCATCGCGCCGCCTGCTCCGTGCTCGTCGTCCGTGCCCCGAGCGACCGCCCGCCGATCCCGCGGCAGACGCTCGTCCGCGACCTGATGAGCGCGCCGGTCGTCACGGCGCGCGTTGACGCGACGATCGAGGACGTCGCACGCTCGCTGGTCGAGCACGGGATCGGCGCGCTGGCGATCGTCGACGCCGACGGTCGGCTCGTCGGGATCGTCACGGAGTCGGACTTCGCCGGGCGCGAGGTGGTGCTGTGGACGACGCGCTACGGCACCGAGCAGCGCGCGCCGAGGGTCCTCGGCGAGCTGCTGCTCGGCGACGCGCTCGAGCGCGCGTACGAGACCGCGCGGCACCGCGGCGTCGACGCCGTGATGACGACGCCCGTGCTGGCCGCGGTCGAGGACGAGCCCGTCCAGCAGGCGCTCGAGCGGATGCTGCACCACCGGGTCGGCCACCTCCCGGTGGTCCGGCACGGAGTCCCGGTCGGGATGCTCGCGCATCGCGACCTGCTCGTCCATGCCGCGACCACGTGGGGGGAGGGAGATGCACCCGGCGCCGCCGGCCCCGGCTAGCGCAGCGGACGCCGGCGCAGGAGCGGCCCCCCCGACGGGGGACGCGGGCGGCTGGCATGCCATCGACGCGGCAGACGCCCTCGCCCGGCTGGGGTCGTCGCCGGCCGGCCTCGCGTCGGCCGCGGCCCGGCGCGAGCTCGACCGGCACGGCCCGAACGAGCTGCCGCGCCAGCCGTCGGACGGCCTGGCGATCCTGCTCTGGCGGCAGGTCGCCCAGCCGCTGATCGCCGTCCTGCTCGTGGCGGCCGCCGTCACGGGCGCGCTCGGCCACTGGATCGACGCGGGCGTGATCCTCGGGGTCGTCGTCGCGAACGCCCTCGTCGGCGTGGTGCAGGAGCGCCGGGCGGGCCGTGCGGTCGAGGCGCTGCTCGAGCTGGTCGCGCTCGAGTCGACCGTCGTCCGGGACGGGGTCGTGCAGGCGGTCGACGCCCGGGAGCTCGTCCCGGGCGACGTCGTCGTCCTCGACGCGGGCGACAAGGTGCCGGCCGACTGCCGGCTGCTGGAGGCCCGGGGGCTGCTCGTCGACGAGGCGCTCCTGACCGGCGAGTCGGTCCCGGTCGAGAAGCTCGAGGCGGGCGCGCTGCCCGCCGAGACGCCGCTGCCGGAGCGGCGGAACCTCGTGTTCGCGGGAACCCGCGTGACCGGCGGGCAGGGTCGCGCCGCGGTCGTCGCCACGGCCTCGGCGACGGAGCTCGGCCGGATCTCGGCGCTCGTCGGGGCGGCCGAGCCGCTCGCGACGCCGCTGACGCGGCGGATCGCGGCGTTCAGCAGGACGCTGACGATCGCGATCTCGGCGCTCGCCGCGCTGACGTTCGGGATCGCGTGGCTGCGGGGCTACGAGCTCCTGGACGGGTTCCTCGCCGCGGTCGCGCTCGCCGTCTCGGCCATCCCGGAGGGGCTGCCGGCGATCATGACGATCGCGCTCGCTGCCGGAGTGCGGCGCATGGCCGCGCGCAACGCGGTCGTGCGGCGGCTGCCGGCCGTCGAGACGCTCGGCTCGACGACGGTGATCTGCTCCGACAAGACGGGCACGCTCACCCGCAGCGAGATGGTCGTGGTCGAGGCCTACGCCGGGCAGCGGATCGAGCTCACCGGCTCCGGCTACCGGCCCAGCGGCGCCCTCCTGCTCGACGGGCGCTCGCTCGCGCAGCCGCCTTCGGCGGTCGCCGGGCTGCTCGAGGCCGCGCTCCTCTGCAGCGACGCGCGCCTGGTCGAGAGCGACGAGGGGTGGCGGGTCGAGGGGGATCCGACCGAGGGCGCGATCGTCGCCGCCGCAGGGAAGGCGGGGATCGACCGCGACCGGACGGAGCGCCTTCGCCCGCGGCTGGACGCGCTGCCGTTCGAGTCGGAGCGCCGCTTCATGGCGACGCTGCACGCGACCGAGGCGATCGGCCCGTGGATCGTCGTCAAGGGCGCGCCCGAGGAGGTGATCGCCCGCTGCGAGACGGTCGCCTGGAACGAGCGGCTCGATGCGCGAGCCGTGCTCGAGGAGGCCGAGCGGATGGCGGGGGCGGGCCAACGCGTGCTCGCCGTCGCCGCCAAGTCGGAGGAGGGCCCCGCCCGCGCGCTGGAGCGCGTCGACCTCGAGGACGGCTTCACGCTGCTCGGCCTGCTCGGGCTGTTCGACCCGCCGCGCGAGGAGGCGGTGCGCGCCGTGGCCGCATGCCACTCGGCCGGCATCAGGGTCGCGATGATGACGGGCGACCACCCGCGGACGGCCGCGGCGATCGCCCGCGCCGTGGGGATCGAGGCCGGCGTCGGCCGCGCGCTCACGGGCGCCGAGCTCGACCGGCTGACGGACGACGAGCTCGCGCGCGAGGCGGCCACCGCGTCCGTGTTCGCGCGCGTCGCGCCCGAGCACAAGCTACGCCTCGTCCGCGCGCTCCAGGGCTCGGGCGAGATCGTCGCCATGACCGGGGACGGGGTCAACGACGCGCCCGCGCTGCGGCAGGCGGACATCGGCGTCGCGATGGGCGTCAGCGGCACCGACGTGAGCAAGGAGGCCGCCGACATGGTGCTCCGCGACGACGACTTCGCGACGATCGAGGCCGCGATCGAGGAGGGGCGCCGCGTCTACGACAACCTGATCAAGAGCATCGTCTTCATCCTCCCGACGAGCGCCGGCGAGTCGCTGCTCGTGCTGCTCGCGATCGCGCTCGGCCTCACGCTGCCGGTCCTGCCCGTGCAGATCCTCTGGATCAACCTGGTGACGACGGTCGCCCTGGCGCTGCCCCTGGCGCTCGAGGCGCGCGAGCCGGACACGATGCGCCGCCCGCCCCGCCGGCTCGGCGAGCCCGTGCTCGGACGGCTCGCGATCCAGCGCATCGGCCTGGTCGCGCTGCTCATGTTCGGCGCGGGGATCGGCGTGTTCGAGTGGGAGCAGGCGCGCGGAGCCACGGTCGAGGAGGCCCGCACGACCGTGATCGCGACGATCGTCCTGATCGAGGCCCTCTACCTGCTCAACTGCCGGTCGCTGGCCCGCTCGGCGCGCGAGGTCGGGCTGCTCGCGAACCCGAGCGTCTACTGGGGAATCGCGCTCGTCGTCGCGCTCCAGCTCGCGTTCACGTACGTGCCGTTCATGAACACGCTCTTCGAGACGGAGCCGATCGGCGGCGTCCAGTGGCTCGTGGCCGCGGGCGTCGCCACCGGCGTCATGCTCCTGATCGCGCTCGAGAAGCGGCTGGGCGGCGCGCCCGAACGGCGACGCGGCAGCGCCGGGCGCCCGCGCACGCCCGGTCGTTGACCCGAGACGTCCTCGTCCTCCTGGCCGGGCTCGGCTGTGCGGCGGCCGGGGGCGAGCTGTTCGTCCGCGGGGCGGTCGGGGTCGCGACCCGGCTGCGGATCCCGGGAGGGATCGTCGGCGCGACCGTCGTCGCGTTCGCCACGTCGAGCCCGGAGCTCGCCGTCGGCATCGCCTCCGCCAGGTCCGGGACGCCGGGCCTCGCGCTCGGCGACGCGCTCGGGAGCAACGTCGTCAACGTCGGCCTCGTCCTCGGGCTCGTGCTGCTGCTCGGGACGCTCGCGACGACGCGGCAGGCCGGTCTCCGTCGCGACGTGCTCTTCGCGCTCGCCCTCCCCGCGCTCCTGGCCGTCCTCGCCCTGGACGAGACGATCTCCCGGGCGGACGGCGGCGTGCTCCTCGTCGTCTTCCTGCTCTGGCTCGTGCTCACGACCCTCGAGGCCCGGCGCGAGCGGAGCGCCGCGACGGCCGACGCGATCGGGGAGGAGCGCGGCCGCGGCCGGCTCGTCGCGGTGACGGTCGCCGGCATCGCGCTGCTCGTGCTCGCCGGCCGGCTGATCGTCGCGGGCGCGAGGCCGATCGGCACGGAGCTCGGCCTCGACCCGTTCGTCGTCGGCGTCGTGATCGTCGCCGTGGGCACGTCCGCCCCGGAGCTTGCGACCGCGCTCGTCGCCCGGCTGCGCGGCCACGGCGAGATCGGGCTGGGCAACGTGATCGGCAGCAACGTCTTCAACGGCGGCTTCATCGTCGCCGTCGTCGCGCTGATCCAGCCGATCCGCTTCGAGCTGGGCGAGATCGCCGTGGGCCTCGCGTACGGCCTCGGCCTGGTCGCGCTCCTCGCCGTGGCGGGGGCGGGGCGACTCGGCCGTCCGCTCGGCCTGATCCTCGTCGCCGCCTACGTCGCCTCGGTCGCGACGCTGCTCGCGACGGCCCGCTGATGCGCCCGGCGGCACGGTCGACGGCGCGGCCGGGGATCAGCCCGCTCAAACATATGCACACTCGTTAGTATGTTCACGTGCCCGGCGACACCTGCGACGTCCTGTGCCTCGACCTCCCGCTCGCCGAGCGGCTGAGGCGGGAGCGGCTCGACCCGGGCGCGGCGGCGGCCGCCGCCGAGACGGCGAAGGTGCTCGGCGACCCGACGCGGCTCACCGTCGCGGCGGCGCTCGACGCGACGGAGGAGCTCTGCGTCTGCGATCTCGCGTGGATCGTCGAGCGCAGCCAGAGCCTCGTCTCGCACCACCTCGCGGCGCTCCGACGCGCGGGCCTCGTCCGCTCGCGCCGCGACGGGAAGCTGGTCATGTACGCGATCACCGAGCGCGGGCGCCAGCTGCTGGGCGAGCTGACCGCGAGCCCCGCCGTGACGTGAGCGCGCGCGAGCTCCCGCTCGCCGGGCCCGCCCCGGCGCACGGGCCCGAGTGGCTCGCGGCCGCCCGGAGGGCGCGCCTGCTCTCCTGGCTGTCGCTCGCCTGGATGGGCGCCGAGGGAGCGATCGCGCTCACGGCCGGCGTGCTCGCAGGCTCGATCGCCCTCGTCGGCTTCGGCATCGACTCGGTCGTCGAGGGCCTCGCGAGCCTCGTGATCGTCTGGCGCTTCACGGGCACGCGCCTGCGCTCCGGGCACGCCGAGGCGCGAGCGCAGAAGCTCGTCGCCGTCCAGTTCTTCCTGCTCGCACCCTACGTGGCCTACGAGGCGATCGACCGGCTCGCGACCGGCGACCGACCGGGGACGAGCTGGCTCGGCATCGGCCTGACGGCGTCGAGCCTGATCGGGATGCCGCTGCTCGGTCGGGCCAAGCACCGGGTCGCCCGGCAGCTCGGGTCGGTCGCCACGCACGGCGAGGGGACGCAGAACCTCGTCTGCGCCTACCTCGCCGCGGCCGTCCTCGCGGGCCTGCTCGCGAACGCCGCGCTCGGCTGGTGGTGGCTCGATCCGGCCGCGGCGCTCGCGATCGCGGCGATCGCGGTCCGCGAGGGCCTGCAGAGCTGGCGCGGCCGCGGCTGCTGCGCCGCCTGCTGAGGACGGATCCGGCGCCGGCCTCACCCGGCCCGCTCGACCACCGGGACGAAGCCGCCGAAGATCATCCGGCTCGTGTCGAACGGCATCGGCTTGGCGCCCGGCTGCATGTCGGGGTCCGCCCGCATCTCCTCCATCGCGGCGTCGCGGGTCTCCCTGTCGGGCCACTCGACCCACGCGAAGACGACGGTCTCGTCGTCGGTCGCCTGCACCGCCCGGCGGAAGTCCGTCCGCGTCCCGTCGGGGACGTCGTCGCCCCAGCACTCGACCGCGCGCGTCGCCCCTCGCGCGAGGAACGCGGAGACGCCATCCATCGCCATGTCGACGAACTCCTGCCGCCTGTCCGTCGGCACCGCCAGCACGAACCCGTCCACGTACGTCATGCCCGCTCCTCTCCTCGTCCGACCGTTGCAGGAGGGACGACTCGCGTGCCCGACGAGACTCATCGGCGCCGTCGGCTCCCGCGGGCGGGGGTGCTCCTCCGCCTCCTAGACTTGCGCCGTGGACTGGACGACCAGCGACCTCTCCGACGCGCACGGCGACGTCGCCCGGCCGATCGCGTGCCTGCGCCACTTCGGCGGCCGGGTGCGCTTCAGCGGGCCGGTCGAGACGGTGAAGTGCTTCGAGGACAACTCCCGGGTGAAGGAGCTCGCGAACACGCCCGGCGAGGGCCGCGTCCTCGTCGTCGACGGCGGCGGCAGCCTGCGCTACGCGCTCGTCGGCGACACGATCGGCGCGGAGCTGATCGCGAACGGCTGGGTCGGCGTCGTCGTCCACGGCGCCGTGCGCGACGTGAGGCCGCTCGCGTCGCTCGACCTCGGCGTCATGGCGCTCGGCGTGACGCCGCGGCGCTCGGCGCGTGACGGCGAGGGCCGCTCCGGCGCGCCCGTCGAGATCGACGGCGCGTGGATCGCGCCGGGCGACGTGCTCTACGCGGACGAGGACGGCATCGTCGTCCTGCCGCCGGGCAGCTAGCCGGGGATCCCGCTCGGGATCACGCAGACGAACCCGAGCGGCTGGTCGGGCGCGGCCTCGAGCCGGTGCGTCTCCTCGCCCGCGATGAAGACCGAGTCGCCCTGGCCGATGTCGTGCCACTCGTCGCCGAGCAGCACGCGGCCCGCCCCGTGCACGACGACGACGCCGTGCTCGTGCGGGTGGCGGTCGAGCGCCGTGGCCGCGCCCGCGGGAACCGTGAAGTAGCGGACGACGAAGTCGCTCGCGCCGTCCTCCGGCCCGACCAGCACGTGGCGGATGACGCCGGGCGCGTCGTCGGAGCGGTACTCGGTCGCGGGCGCGTCGTCCCAGGCCCAGGTCGGGCTGCTGGCCGCGCCGCTCTGCCGGTGGATCCGTCCCACGGGAACGAAGGATAGGCCGAAGCGCCGTCCTCCCGTCGCAGCACGCCGGCCCCGGTCGGCTACCCTCGCAGCCGCACCCGCGTCCGTCCCGAGGAGAGCCCGATGCCGCGCGCCATCCAGATCGCCGCCCACGGCGGCCCCGAGCAGCTGCAGCTCGTCGACGTCGAGGTGGGCGAGCCCGGCCCGGGCGAGATCCGCATCCGCCACCACGCCTGCGGGCTCAACTACATCGACGTCTACCAGCGGACCGGGCTCTACCAGAACCCGCTGCCGCTGACGCTCGGGATGGAGGGCGCGGGCGTCGTCGAGGCGGTTGGCGAGGGCGTCGCGCACCTCGCGGTCGGCGACCGCGCGGCGTACGCGACCAACGTCCCCGGCGCCTACAGCGAGGTGCGCGTGATGCCCGCGCTGCACGTCGTCCCTCTCCCCGACGCGATCGACTTCGAGACCGGCGCCGCGATGATGCTGAAGGGCCTGACCGTCCAGTACCTGCTCAAGCGCACGCGCCCGGTCGAGGGGCTCGAGCCGGGCGACCACGTGCTCTTCCACGCGGCCGCGGGCGGCGTCGGGCTGATCGCGTGCCAGTGGGCGAAGGCGCTCGGGCTGGAGCTGATCGGCACCGCAGGCGGCCCCGCCAAGTGCGAGCTCGCGCGCGAGCACGGGGCGGCGCACGTGATCGACTACGCCAGCGAGGACTTCGTCGCCCGCGTCCGGGAGATCACGGGCGGGCAGGGCGTGAAGGTCGTCTACGACTCGGTCGGCAAGGACACCTGGGAGGGCAGCCTCGCCTGCCTGCGGCCGCTCGGCCTGATGGCGAGCTTCGGCAACGCGAGCGGCCCGGTCGAGCCCTTCGCCCCGGCGATCCTCGGCCCCAAGGGCTCGCTGTACGTGACGCGCCAGACCCTGTTCACGCACATCGCGACGCGCGAGGCGACGCAGGCGATGGCGGACGACCTCTTCTCCGTCGTGACGAGCGGCGCTGTGCGGATCCGGATCGACCAGCGCTACCCGCTCGAGGAGGCCGCCCAGGCCCATCGCGACCTCGAGGCCAGGAGGACCACCGGCTCGACCGTCCTCCTCCCCTAGCCGACGCGCGCGGGCGCCGGGTGCGGCGGCACCCCGGCGGGATGGCCGATACTGGGCATCGATGCGCCTCGGGGGAATCCCGGCCCGTGACCTCGGCCCGCTCACGATCGCGGCCGTCGTCGCGGCGTTCGCCGCGCTCTGGCTGGGCGACAGGCCCGCCGGCGAGGCCTGGGGGACGCACGTCGGCCAGCTGCTCGGCGTCGAGTCGGTCGTGCTGCTCTCCCTCGCGATCGTCCTGATCAGCACGCTGCCGTGGATCGAGGGGTGGTTCGACGGGATCGACCGGACCGCGATCTGGCACCGGCGGATCGCCATCCTCGGCCTCGCGCTCCTCCTGCCGCACCTGCTGCTCGCGCACGGCGACTCGGAGGGAGGACCGGGCGGGCCGCTCGCGGTGGTCGGGCTGCTGGGGCTCCTCGGGCTCGCGGCATGGGCCGTGCTGCCTCGCTGGCGGACGATGGTGCCCCGGCCGCTGCGAGGCGCCGTCGTCGCGCTCCGGGACGCCCGCGTCGTACGGGACGTCCGGCGGCTCTTCGGCGGCTACGAGCGCTGGCGGCTGCTGCACCGGACGACCGGGATCTTCGTCGCGGCCGGCTTCGTCCACGGGCTGCTCGACGCCACCGGGTTCGACGGCGCGCCCGCCCTGCGCTGGTCGTACGTCGCCGCCGGCGGGATCGGGGTCGCCTTCTACGTCTACCGTGAGGTGCTGGCGCAGTTCTTCCTCTCGCTGCACGACTTCCAGGTCCAGGGCGTGCGGGTGATCGAGGACGGGCTCGTCGAGGTCGCGCTGACGCCGCTCGGTCGCCCGCTGGACTTCCGGCCCGGGCAGTTCGCGATGGTCTTCCTCGAGGCCCGGGACGGCTGGCACCGCCATCCGTTCACGATCGCGAGCGCACCGCACGAGGGCGTCGTCCGCGTCACGGTGAAGGCCCTGGGCGACTACACCTCGACCTTCCACGAGCAGCTCGAGCCGGGGATGCCGGCGGTGATCGGCGGCCCGCACGGCCGCTTCGACCGGCGGAAGGGAACCGAGCGGCAGGTCTGGGTCGGAGCGGGCGTCGGGATCGCTCCGTTCCTCAGCTGGCTGCGCTCGCTCGAGGCGGAAGGCCTGGACGAGGAGGTCGACCTCTTCTACACGAACGCCGGCGAGGCGCCGTTCGCGGCGGAGGTGCGCGAGATCGCAGCGGCCCACCACGGCCTGCGCGCGCACGTCGTCGACACCGAGCGGCGCGGCCGCCTGACGGCCGAGGAGGTGCTCGCCACGGTCGACGCCGCACCGGAACGGCTCTCCGTCTTCCTGTGCGGCCCCGAGCCGATGGTGCGGACGTTCCAGGCCGCCTTCCGCCGCGCTGGCGTCCCCCGGACGGCGATCCACCGCGAGTACTTCGACTGGCGTTGACGGCGCCGCGGGCGGCTCAGGCGCCGAGGTGCGCGGCGAGGTGGTCGGTCAGCTCGCGCGCGTCGTCCTCGGCGCCGTGGATGAAGCTCGACTTGCGCCGCCGGAGCAGGTTGAGGCCGATCGCGTACAGGCCGGGCGCATCCGTGACGACGCCGCCCTCGTGGCGCAGCCGGCCCTTGCGGTCGAGCACGGGCACCTGAAGCCACCCGTAGTCCGGGCGGAAGCCGGTCGCCCAGACCACCGTGCGGATCTCCCCGGAGCGGAGGTCGAGCGAGAGGCGCGGCCCGTCGGGGACGCGCGTCGGCCCCGGGCGGTGCGGCGCCTCGACCTCGCCGTCGACGCCCGTCTCCCGCGCCCACTCGTCGAAGCGGTCGAGCAGCCGGGCCTGCTTCAGGTCGGCGAGCGCGCAGACGTTCCGCAGCGAGCCGGAGAACAGCGCGACACCGTCCCGCACCATGCCCAGGCGGCCGACCAGCTCGATGCCCTGGTCGGTGAGCGCGTTCAGGTCGAGCGTCGATCGGTCGGGCGTCCCGACCAGCTGCGGCGAGGGAACGTTCCGCCCGCGGACGAGGTCGTCGATCTCGTCGTGGCGCTCGTCGAGCACGCCCGTCTCGAGCATCCACCACATCACGTCGCGGCCCCGGTACGTGCGCGGCATGCGGACGTGCTCGCCCACGGCGAGGGTGACGGGGCGGCCGGAGCGGTGGATCTCGTCCGCCAGCTGGATCCCGGTCGCGGACGCGCCGACGACGAGGACGCCGCCCTCCGGCAGCCGGTCCGGCCGGCGGTAGTCGAGCGGCGAGATCGTCTCGACGGACGCCGGGACGTCGGCGGCGACCGCCGGCGGGTGCGGCAGGTTGAACGCGCCGCTCGCGAGCATCACCGTCGGCGCGTCCCACGTCCCCTGATCGGTCGTGACGCGGTAGCCGCCGTCGACCGCGCGGACGTCCGTCACGGTCGTCCCCGTGCGGACGGGCGCGCCGACGGCGGCGGCGTACCGGTCGATGAAGCCGACCACCTCGGGCATCGTCATGAACCCGTCCGGGTCGTCGCCGTCGTAGGCGAGCCCGGGCAGGCGGTTGAGCCAGTTCGGCGTCAGCAGCCGCAGCCCGTCCCAGCGCTGCGTCCGCCAGGCGTTCGCCACCTCGCCGCGCTCGAGCACGACGTGGTCGATCCCGCGCTCGCCGAGGAGGGCGCTGACGGCGAGGCCGGCGTGACCGGCCCCGATGACGACGGTCGAGGTGCGCACGGCGCTGCGAGGCTCAGTTGACCTCGACCGTGACGTTGGTCGGGTTGGCGATCACGTCGAACACCGCCGAGCGCTTCTGCGACTGCGCGACGAGGGCCTCGATGTCCTCCCCGCTCGCGTCGGCGTCGATGTCGTACTTCACGCGGATCGCGTTGAAGCCGTTGCGCACGTCGGGGTCGGCGCCGAGGATGCCGAGGATGCTCATGTCGCCCTCGATCGTCGCCTTGACCGAGTTGAGCTTGATGCCGCGGTTCTGCGCGACCGCCGCGACACCGGCGGTCAGGCAGCTCGCGAGCCCGACGAGGACGAACTCCACGGGCGTCGGGCCGTTGTCCTCCGCCGCGAAGACGAGCGGGTGGTCGGCGTCGAACTCCCACGACGAGCGGTGCTGGTGGTCGGCGCCGAGCCCGAAGTAGCCGTCGATCGTGCTCCTGCTGTGGACGCCGTGCTGCCACTGGTTCGTCGCGCGCCACGTGAACTCCGCGGCCTCGGGCGCGTCGACGAGCGCGGCGCGCGCGTCGAGCAGCGCCTGGACGTTCACGCCGTTGCCGGTGGGTGTCTCGCTGGTCGCCATCGGGTTCCTCCCGGGAGTCGTGGTCCGCCGCGTCGCCGCCGCGGCCGAGCAGGCCGGGCGCCGGAGGGGCAAAGGGCCACGACCTGCGCCCGCCTCCGCAGGGTGGCAGGTCGTGTGCTCGGGCCGTCGAGGGATTCCTGTGACCCGCCCCGCGCCTATTCTCTGTCAAGCCAATTCGCTTTGTCGAGAATACCGTCCGGGCACGAGGCACGACGCCCGGGGACGTCGCGACGATGGAGCGCCCTTGCCCTGGCCGGCGCGTGCGACGATGATGGGCGGGGCGGCCCGCCGCCGTCGCTCCCGCCGCATGACCCGCACCGTCGCCCACCTGATCGCCGAGCGTCTCGTCGCGCAGGGCGTGCGCCGCGTCTACGGGCTCTGCGGCGGGCACATCCAGCCGATCTGGGACGCGATCGACCGCGCGGGGATCCGGATCGTCGACGTCCGCCACGAGGGCGCCGCGGTGTTCATGGCGCAGGCGGAGTCGGAGCTGACCGGCGACCTCGCCGTCGCGCTCGTCACCGCCGGTCCCGGCCTGACGAACGCGACGACCGCGATCGCGAACGCGAGCGTCTCGCGCAGCTCCGTGCTCGTCCTCTCGGGCCGGGCGCCGAGGCCGCAGGCGGGGATGAGCGCGATGCAGGACGTCCCGCAGGCCGCGATCGTCGCGCCGCTCTGCCGCCGCGCCGAGGCCGTCTCGGAGGTCCACCACGTGCTGCCGCGCCTCGACGCCGCGATCGCCGCGGCGCTCGGGATCGGCGGCGGCAGCACCGGCCCCGCCTACGTCGACTTCCCGACCGACCTGCAGGAGGCGCCGGTGCACGCCGCCGACGCGCCGCCGGAGGCGCTGCGCGCGCGCCGCCCCGTCGACGTCGCGCCCGCCGCGGACGCCCTCGCCGAGGCGGTCGCCCTGATCCGCCGGGCACGGCGCGTGGTCGTGATCGGCGGCCGCCCCGTCCGCGGCGCCGGCCCCGAGCTGCGCGCGTTCCTCTCCGCGAGCGGCGCCCTCTACCTCGACTCGGGCGAGTGCCGCGGCACGATCCGCGAGGACACGCCCGCCTACGTCCCGGCGATGCGCGGGCGAGCGATGAAGGAGGCCGACCTCGTCGTCACGCTCGGCCGCCGGCTCGACTTCCAGCTCGGCTACGGCTCACCCGCCGTCTTCCACCCGGACGCCCGCTTCCTGCGCATCGGCACGTGCTTCGAGGAGACCGGCGAGAACCGGCGCGGCGACGTCGAGCTCGTCGCGTCCGTCGGGCTCGCGCTCGCCGCCCTGACCGCGGCGGACGCGACCCCCGCCGATCCCGACACGGCCTGGCTCGACGCGACCCGCGAGGCGAACGCGCGCCGGACGGCGAAGCTCGCCGACACGCTCGCCGACGAGACCGCGGGCGCCGACGGGCGGATGCACCCCTACCGCCTGATCGCCGCGGTCAACGAGCGCCTGTCGCCCGACTCGGTCGTCGTCGCGGACGGCGGCGACATCCTCTCGTTCTGCCGGGTCGGCGTGCGGACGGTCGACTACCTCGACTGCGGCGCCCTCGGCTGCCTCGGCGTCGGCGTCCCGTTCGCGATCTCGGCGGCGCTCGAGCGCCCCGACCAGCCGGTGTTCGCGATCGTCGGGGACGGCAGCGTCGGCTTCACCGCGATCGACATCGACACCGCCGTCCGCCACGGCGCCCGCGCGGTCTTCGTCGTCGCGAACAACGAGGCCTGGAACATCGAGCTGCGCGACCAGGCCGACCGGTACGACAACCTCGTCGGCGTCGAGCTGCCGGGCTGCCGCTACGACCTGCTCGCGCGAGCCCTCGGCGCCCACGGCGAGCGGGTCGAGCACGCCGAGGAGCTGGGCCCCGCCCTCGACCGCGCGCTCGCGAACGCCCCGGCCGTGGTGGACGTCCTCGTCACGCGCGACGCGATCTCGCCCGACTACTCGAACGGCCTCGCCCTCGTCCCGCCGCGGCACGCCCTCGTGACCTGGAACGAGGCCGAGCTCGCCCGCTACGCCGAGCCGGGCTGAGGGGCTTGCCGCCGGCAGCCGCTCGACGGAGACTGCGAGCGTGCCGATCGCGGTCAGCCTCGCCGCCTGTCTCCTCCTGAGCAGCCTCGCCCTCGCCGGCTGCGGCGGACGAACCGGTCCGACGACCGCGACCGGTGCCGGAAGCACGCCGTCGCCGGCCCCGACGACGTCCGGGCCTCGAACGCCCGAGCCGGCTGTGACGACGACCAGCGCGTCGACCGGGCCGCCCGACGCGTCCACCGCCGCCGAGGTGGGCGCCGCGTCCACGCCGCGAAGCGCCCGGTTCACCGTGGATCGCGCAGGAGCCTCGGCGCCGGAGGCTGCCGGCACGATCGCGTTCGAGCCGGGCCTGATCCGCATGACGCGCCGCGTCGAGCACGCTGTGCCCGGCGATTCGGCGGGGCACGAGACGTACGAGCACGTGCTCGACGCTGCGCACGGAACGGCCTCCTGGCGCATCGTCGCGATCGAATCCCTCGTCGGCGACGTGCCGGTCGACGAGGACTGGAGCCGTGCGGAACTCCTCGGGGATCCCTTCCTGATCGCCGGTGTCCCGGACCCGCGCTCGGTGCTCGAGCTGGCCGCGACGGCCGAGCCGAGCGGAACGGAGGTCATCGACGGCGTCGCGCTCGCGCGCTGGCGGGCCCAACTCGACGAGGGCAACCGCATCGTGGTCGCCCCGGGGACGCTGACCGTCTGGGCCGAGGCCGCTACGGGCCTCGCACATCGGATCACGTTCTCGCCGCTGCCGCTCGTCGGCAGGACCGCGGAGGAGCTGCGCTGGACGTACCGCTTCGACGGCTCGCCGGCCCCGACCGACGAGCCGGCCGGCCGGATCCTCGAGGTCCCGACGGCGAACGGCGTGCGGGGCCCCGGCGGACTGCCAGGGAACGCCTCGACGTCGGTTCCGGGCACCGGCGTCCGCGTCTCGTGGTGTGCAGCGGTGAGGCCCGGACCCATCGGAACCTGGAGGCTCGCCGGGGCGCTGGCCGAGGTGGGCGTGACCCGGGCGACGATCTCGGTGTGCGACCTGTTCCAGTCGCACCTGGTCGGAACGGGCAGCGACGAGCCGATCGTCGGCTGCGACCTCGCCCCGGCCGCCCCGCCCGATGCGCCCGCCGCCGTGGAGCGCGAGACGGCGGACGGGCTCACCCTCGTGCGCGTGGCCAACGCCGCGTGCTTCGTGCTCGCCGGCAGGGATGCGACGAGGACGCGCCGCGTCGTGGCGGCCGTGGGCGACGCGCTCGAGCGCGTCGCCCGGCCCCGTAGCGCGCCTGCAGCACGACCGACGAGACGGTGGGCGCCCCGGCCGGAACGAGACGATCGCCGCCGGGTGGGAACTCGCCGGACGGGGAACGCCCGCCTCGTGGGCGACCGCTCACCCGTCCGCTGCCCGAGACCGGCTGGCTCTACGACGCCGTCGCCATCGGCATGCGGCTGTACGCCGCGGCGCGCTACCGCACCGTCGTCCTCGGCGCGGAGCGCCTGCGGCTCGACCCGGGGACGCTCCTCGTGGCGACGCACCGCTCGGACGACGACGTTCCCGTCCTCTGCGCCGCGCTCCACCGCGTCGCGTCCCTCGCACGCCGGCGCGACCTCCGGTTCGCGTTCGCCGTCCGGGACGACCTGTTCGAGCGCGGCTTCCTGGGCGGGTACCCGCGCAACGTTCCGCCGGCGCTGCGCGCGGTCGTCTCGCCGGTCGGCGTCGGGGACGTGCTGCGGCGGCGGCTCGCGTGCCTGCCGATCCGCAGCCCCGACGCGATGAGGCTCCCGTGCCTGCTCCGCGAGGCGCCGACGCTGCCGGTCGCCTCGCTCCCCGCGGACGTGCGGGCCGCGGCGGCCGCACGCGCCGCCGTGTCCGGGCGGCCGCAGCCCCGGGTCGCGGGCGAGCTGCTCGGGCCGGCGTACGCCGACCTCGTCTGGCGCAGGACGGTCGAGCGGCACGAGCTCGCTGCCCCCGGGCTCGACGGCGTGTGGGCGAGGGGCACGGCGCAGGCGGTGCGCGAGTTCCGGGCGCTCGTCGACGTCCTCCGGGCCGGCGGCAGGCTGCTGCTCTTCCCCGAGGGACGCCCCTCGCCCGACGGCTCGATCGGCCCGCTCCGGCCGGGGATCTCCGCGCTCGTGCGCCGCGGGCGCGTCCCGCTCGTGCAGCCGATCGCGCTCGCGTACGACCTGCTCGACGGCGGGCGGCCCCGCGTCTACGTCTCGATCGGCGAGCCGTTCGCACCCGCTCCGACGGGCGTCGAGGAGCAGACGATCGCGGCGCTCCGCGCGGCGATGCCGCTGACGCCCGGCCAGCTCGCGGGCCGGGCCGCGCTCGCCCGCGACCCGGCCCCCGCCGTCGCCGCCGAGCTCGACCGTGCGCGAGCCGACGGCCGCGCCGTCGCCCCCGGCCTGCTGCTCCCGGACGCGGCGGCGGGCATCGCCCGGCTCGTCGTTGGCGCTCAGCGGGACGTCGACTCGGCGCGCCGCCTCGCGCGCGAGCTCGAGAGCAGCGGCGTCGCGACCGCCGCCCCGCCCGCGGCCGGACGGGACGCCGAGGGCGCGTGCCCCGCGAGCGCGTCGAGCGCCTCCGCCGCGGCGCGGCACCCCGACTCGATCGCGCCGTCCATGTAGCCGGCCCAGCGCGTCGCCGTCTCCGTGCCCGCCCAGTGGATCGGCCCGACCGGGGGTCGCAGCGCGCGGCCGAGCTGCGTCCAGACGCCCGGGCCGAGGAAGGCCGCGTAGCCGCCGCGGCTCCACGGCTCCGCGCACCAGTCCCGCTCGACCAGCCTCGTCGGCCGCGCGGCCGCCCGGCCGAAGTGCCGCACGAGCGAGCCGACGACGGCGGCGCGGCGCGCCTCCGCCCCCGCGGCGGCCAGGCGCCGGGCCCGCCCGGCCAGGAGGAAGCCGACGAGGACGCCGGGCGTGCCGTCGGCCGGCGAGGAGTCGAACGTGAACGGGACCGGCAGGTCGGGGTCGAAGCTCTGCCCGCTCAGGCCCTCGTCGCGCCAGAAGGCCCGCTCGTAGAGGGCCGCGACCTTGATCACGGCCCCGAGCGGCGCCCGCTGGGTCAGCGCGTCGCGATCCGCCGGGAGCGGCGGGTCGTAGGCGATCCTCCCCGCGAGCGCCGGCGGGATCGCGACGATCGCCCGGCTCGCCCGCACCCGGCTTCCGCGCGCGGTCGCGGTCACGCCGCGTCCCGCTACCGCGAGCCCGAGGACGGGCGCACCGAGCCGGACGCGATCGCCGAGCGGCTCGTGCAGGCGGGTCGCGAGCAGCTGCGCGCCGCCCGCGACGCGATCCTGGTGGGCGCCGCCCCGGGTGCGCCCCATCGTCATGAAGCCGCCGCCGCCGTGCAGGTACCAGAGCACGTGCAGGAGCGACACGTCGGCGGGCTCGGCCGCCAGCAGGCCCCGGAAGGCCGCCTCGAGCATCCGGCCCGCGCGCCCGCTGCGGACCGACCGGCGCAGCCACGTCGCCAGCGTCGTCGCGTCGAGGCGCGCCGCGGCGGGCGCAGCCCACGGCGCGTCGGTCGGGACGCGGCGCGCCAGCCGGTCGAGCCGCAGCACGGCGGCGCGGAACTCGCCGAGGGCGAGCGGGCTGGCCGGCACGTACGGCTCCCGGTAGCGGCGGCTCGAGCGACCGCAGCCGAGCAGGTGCCGCCCGTCGTCGTGCGTCGGGCACGTGGCGAGGCCGAGCGCGGAGACGAGATCGTGGACGCGGTGCTGCGTCGGGCCGAGCCACTGCCCGCCGAGGTCGAGCGCGTGCCCGTCCACGTCCGCGTTCTCGAGCCGCCCGCCCACGCGATCGCGCGCCTCGAGGACGACGACCGACGCGCCCGCGCGCACGAGCTCCCGGGCGGCGACGAGCCCGGCCAGGCCCGCCCCGACGACCACCACGTCGCAGCGCTCGACTCGACCCATCGCTCCTCCTCTCGGGCGCGCCAGCCCGTGCGCGCGTGCCCGGGTGTTCCCCGACGTCACGGGTCCCACCCCGGTCCGGGCGCGGCTGGCGGCTCGCGGCGGCGCGACTACACTGCCGCACGTGGAGCGCGTCGGCGCGTGGCGGCTGGAGGACTCGGGCGGCTGGCAGCCCTGGCTGCTGCGGCTCGGCGTGCTCGAGTTCGAGCCCGGGATCTTCCATCCGGCGGAGCGCGTCGCGATCTGCGTGAACGCGCTGCTCCTGCGCGGACACGGGCAGACGCTCCTCGTCGACGCCGGCTCGGGCCCGGCGGACGTGCTCTACCCGGGCGCCGCGGCCCTCGACGAGGCGCTGGCGCTCGCGGGCGCCTCGCGCGCGGACGTCGACGCGGTCGTGCTCACCCACCTCGACTTCGACCACGCGGGCGGCGTCCTCGACGGCGAGTGGGGCGGAGCCCTGACGGCCGCGTTCCCGCGCGTCGTCCTGAGCGAGGTCGAGATCGACTTCTGGCGGGCGCACCCGGGCGGCGGCACGGACGTGTCGCAGCCGATCCTCGCCGCCTACGAGACCCGGCTCGAGCTCGCCCCGGACGGCGCCGAGTTCCTCCCCGGCCTGCGGCTCGTCTCCGCGCCCGGGCATCGCGCGGGCCACTGCGTGCTGCCGATCGGCGACGGTCTCGTGCACGCCGCGGACGTGATGCACTGCGAGTCGCACCTCGAGCATCCCGAGTGGGACAGCTACTTCGACGCCGACCCCGAGCAGGGGATCGCGACTCGGCTCGCGTGGCCCGAGCGCCTCGCCGAGCAGGGCGTGCAGGTCGTCTTCTCGCACTTCCCGACGGCCGGCCGGATCGGCCCCGGCCGCACCTGGATCCCGGCCTGGTAGCGACGTCGCGCGGCGCCCACGACGCCATGGCGCCCACGAGCGCCGCGTCGTGCGCTAGGCTTCGACCGCGGGTGGCAACGGGGCCGCCCTGACGCGACGGTGCGTTCCTCCGTCGCGGCGTGCCCGGAAACGGAGGACGCTGCGAGAAGAGGAGACGGAATGAGCGCATCCGATCTGATCGCGCGGTGCAAGGACGAGAACGTCCGCTTCGTGCGCCTCCAGTTCAGCGAGCTCCACGGCCAGCTGAAGAACGTCCAGATCCCGGTCGACGAGCTCGACAAGGCGCTCGACGGCGAGATGATGTTCGACGGGTCGTCGATCCGCGGCTACAAGCGGATCGAGCAGTCGGACATGTACTTCCGGCCCGACCCGGCCACGTTCCAGGTCATCCCCTGGCTCGCCGGCCCGTCCGGCAACGTCGCGCGGATCATCTGCGACGTCGCCGACCCCGACGGCACGCCGTTCGCCGGCGACCCGCGCGTCGCGCTGAAGAAGGTCATCGCCGAGGCCGCCGCGCTCGGCTACTCGATGAACGTCGGGCCCGAGGCCGAGTTCTTCATCTTCAACCGCGACGCCGACGGCACCCCGCGCGTCAACCCGCACGACACGGCCGGCTACTTCGACGTCGGCCCGATGGACAAGGGCGAGGAGGTCCGGCGGGACATCGAGGACACCCTCGTCCAGCTCGGCTTCTACCTCGAGGCGTCGCACCACGAGGTCGCGATCGGCCAGCACGAGATCGACTTCCGCCACGCGGACGCGCTCAGCACCGCGGACAACCTGATCACGTTCCGCTACGTCGTGCGCTCGATCGCGGCGCAGCACGGGATGCACGCGACCTTCATGCCGAAGCCGATCTTCGGCGAGAACGGCTCGGGGATGCACTGCAACCAGTCCCTCTCGAAGGACGGCAAGAACGTCTTCTTCGACCCGAACGGCGAGGAGCAGCTCTCGGACGTCGCGTACGGCTACATCGCGGGCCTGCTCGCCCACCTGCCCGGGATCACGGCGATCGCGAACCCGATCGTCAACTCGTACAAGCGGCTCGTGCCCGGCTACGAGGCGCCCGTCTACATCGCCTGGTCGCCCGGGAACCGCTCCGCCGCGATCCGCATCCCGGCGAAGCGCGGCAACTCGACGCGCGCCGAGCTGCGCACGCCGGACCCGACCGCGAACCCGTACCTGCTCTTCGCGGCCATGCTCGCCGCGGGCCTCGACGGGATCAAGCAGGGCCTGAAGCCGCCGGCGGCCGTGAACCAGAACATCTACCACCTGTCCGACGAGGAGTCGGCGGAGCTCGGGATCGAGAACCTGCCGCACAACCTCTCCCTCGCGCTCGACGCGTTCGCGAAGGACGACGTCCTCACCGGCGCGCTCGGCACACACATCTCGGAGGCGTACGTCGCCGAGAAGCGGCGCGAGTGGAAGGAGTACCAGTCGCAGGTCCACGGCTGGGAGACCGACCGCTACCTCGAGGTCTTCTGAGCCGGGCGCGCACGCGCATCCCGCAGGTCGTCGAACGCCCCGCTCCGGCGGGGCGTTCGCGTTCCCGGGTCAGGGCTTGCGGGCGAGGCCGATCGCGCCGCGCACGGGTTTCGCCACGAGCAGGGGACGCGCGCCGACGGCGGCCGCGTGCTCGAGGAAGGCCGGGCTCCAGACGTCGTCGGAGACGAGGATCCCGCCCGGGCGGAGCGCCGGCCAGGCCGTGCGGTACTCGCGCAGCTGGGCCGAGTAGCCGTGGTTCGAGTCGTGCAGGAAGAGATCGACCGGCGCGAGACGGTCGAGCGCGCGGGGGAGCAGGCGCTGCGACGGGCCCAGCTCGAGCGCCCAGCGCGACCGGAGGCCCGCGGGGACGAGCTCGCCGACCTCCCGGTCGGGATCCCACTGCGGCGCGGGCAGGTCGATGCTGTGCAGGCGGCCGTGCCCGTTCGCCTCGAGCGCGGCCAGGATCGTCGCGCTCGAGTAGCCGAGCGCGACGCCCGTCTCGACCACGACGGCGGGGCGGACGAGCCGGACGAGCGCGCCGAGGACGTCCAGCAGGACGTCCCGCGCGCCCCAGGCCGCGAGCGGCTCGGCCGGGTCGCGGCCCGGCCGCCAGACGTCCGCGAGCGCGGCCCGCACCGCGTCCGGGCCCGCACCCGACACTCCGCGACCGCCTGCTCCGGCGGCACGAGCAGGTCGGGCACGGTGGCGAGGTCGAGCGATCGGCGCCGGTCGAGCAGCCAGGCCGGCCCCTGGGCGAGCTGGGCCGCCAGCCAGCCCGGCCGTCGGAGCAGCATCCGCGCCGCCTCGGGCGTCGCGAGCTGCGCGAAGCCCCGCTTGAGCGGGCGCGACGACCGGGTGGAGGAGCGCGGCACGCGACAATGGTGGCGCACCGGCTCGCGCCGTGCAGCGGGCCGCTACGGGCCGCCGTCGCCGACCGCCGCGGCGAGCGCGGCCGCGGTCTCGCGGTCGGCCGGGTAGAACGCCTCGATCGACAGCTCGGCGAGCGTCACGTCGGTCGGCGTGCCGAAGACCGTCTGCGTCCCGAAGAGAGAGCGGCGGCCGGCCGGCGTGCGCAGGACGAGCGGGACGAGGATGTCCGTCGGGCGGGCCGGCTCGTGCCGGGCCGCCGCCTCGGCGACGCCCGGGTAGCCGAGCAGCTCGTCGCGCAGCGCGGCGAGCGCCGGATCGCCGGTCGCGGCGAGCTCGCGCTCGAGCCGCGCGAGGATGTGCGCGCACCACTCGTCGAGGTTCTCGATCGCGGGCGCCATCCCCTCCGGGTGGAGCGTGGCGCGCAGCGCGTTCAGCGGCGGCTCGAGCAGGTGCGGCGCCACGCCCTGGACGAGCGTCGCGACCGCGCGATTCGCCAGCACGACGTTCCAGTGACGGTCGACGACGAGCGCCGGGTACGGCTCGTGCGCGGCGAGGAGCCGCTCGAGCGCCTCGCGCACGACGGCCAGCTCGTCGCTCTCGAGCGACCGCTCGCCGTAGACCGGCGCGAAGCCGCCCGCGAGCAGCAGCCGGTTCCGCTCGCGGAGCGGCACGTCGAGCCGCTCCGCGAGGTGGAGCAGCATCTCGCGGCTCGGCCGGCTCTTCCCGGTCTCGATGTAGCTGAGGTGGCGCGTCGACACGGCGGCGCCGGAGGCGAGCGCGAGCTGGCTCAGGTTGCGCCGCTCGCGCCACTCGCGCAGCAGCTGCCCCGCGGAGGCGCCGGGTGCGGCTGTCGTCGTCATGGGCCGGACGGTACCCCGCCGGCCCCCGGCCCGCGATGACCTCGCAGGTCATTGCCGCCTGCACGTCCGGGCGCGATCGTCGGGGAGACCGAGAAAGGAGCTGCCATGTCCCTCGCTGCATCGACCTCCACCGCCCGCCCCGCCGGCGACGGCCGCACCGCCCGGGCGCGCTGGCTGCGCGTCGACGCGCTGGTGTCGGGCGCTGCCGGCGTCGTCCTCGCGGCCGGCTCGACGGCGCTCGACGGCCCGTTCGGCGTCTCGACCGCCTTCCTCGTCGGCGTCGGGCTCTTCTTCGTCGCGTACGCCGCGTCGCTCGCGGTCGTCGCACGGCTGGCGCCGGGCCAGGCGCTGACCCGGACGATCGCCCTGGGGAACCTGACCTGGGTGGCGCTCAGCATCGGCGTGATCGCCGCCGACGTCCTCACGCTGACGGCCGCGGGGACGGCCGTCGCCGCGCTCCAGGCCGCCGCCGTCGCGCTGCTCGCGGAGCTCCAGCTGCTCGCCGCCCGCCGCCCCTGAGCGGGAGCAAACCGATCGCGCACGGCGCCCGTAGTCCGGGGTGCCGTGCGCCGGAGCATCGCCCTCGCCGCAGCCTGCGTCGTCGCCCTCTCGGCCGCGGCGCACGCGGGCGCGACCGACCTGTCCATCACCGCGGCGAGCTTCGCGTTCAGCACCTCCACGCTCGCCGCGCCGGTCGGGGAGGTGACGGTCACGTTGACGGTCGAGGGCGCGAGCCAGCACAACCTCAGCCTCGACCTCGGCGTCCCGGGCGCGCCCGGCGACCTCTCGACCACGCCCGCGTTCGCGAGCAACGGCGGGTCGACGAGCCTGACGACGACCCTCGCGGAGGGCAGCTACGCCTTCTACTGCTCGCTCCACCCGCTGACGATGAGGGGGACGCTGACCGTGGGGAGCCCCGCGCCGCCATCTCCACCGCCGCCCCCGCCGCCCCTCCGCCACCGCCGCCGCCACCTCCGGCGCCGCCACCTCCGGTGCCGCCCGCCGCGCCCAGCCCGTCCCCTGGCGAGCCGCCGGCGCCGCCGCCGGCACCGGGTGCGACCGGCGCGACCGCGCTCGTCACCCGGCCCGGCCGACCGTGCGGCTCGGCCGCAACGGCGCGGTCGCCGTGCTCGTCCCGATCGCGTGCGACGCGGGGGCGGCCGGCGCCTGTCGCGGCACCGCCAGCCTCTCGGCCACGGTGCCGGCTCCCCGCCCGGGCCGCCCGAGGGCGACGCGGGTCGTGCGACTCGGGTCCGCCCCGTACGCGGCGGACGCCGGGACGTCCACGACGGCTCGGATCGTGCTGAGGCGGGCGGGCCGCGCGCTGCTCGCGACGCGTCGTACGCTGTCCCGCGTCGCGCTGAGGATCCCGGCGCGCGACGACGCCGGGGCGACCGACACGACGGTCGCGTCGGTGAGGCTCTCGGCCCCGAGGGGCCTGCCCGCTCCCTGAGCCGGGCCCCCGCCCCTACGGCTTCGGCTGCTTCGGCCCGACCTTGAAGTAGCCGGCCGGGGCGAGCGCCGCGATCCGCGCGAGCAGCGCCGGCGCCTCCTTGCCGGCGTCCTCGTAGGCCTCCTTGCGCCGCACGGCGTCCTTCACGACGAGCGCGCCGAGGTAGCGGACCGGCTCGGGCGGGAAGAGCTGCTTCGGGCCGCGGGCGAGGCCGCACTGCGTCCAGCGGTCGTCCTTGCCGAGGGCGAGCGACGCGAGGATCCGCGCGCCCGTGACCGTTGGCGCGACGCCGTTCCCCGAGAAGCCGACGCCGTAGAAGAAGCGCTCGTGGCCGGGCGCGCGGCCGAAGAACGGCAGGCCTGTCATCGACCGGTCGACGGGCCCGCCCCAGGCGTGCGTCACGGGGACGTCCGCGAAGGTCGGGTAGAGCCACTGCAGGCTCCGCACCGTCCGCCGGCAGAGCTCGGCGTGGAGGTGGAACGAGTCGCCGATCCGCCCGGCGAACGCGACCTGGCCGCCGCCCTTGCCGAACACGATCCGCCCGTCGGGCGTCGTGCGGTGGTAGTGGACCATCAGCCGCGAGTCCGAGACGCACTCGCCGCCCGTCCAGCCGGTGTCGGCGAGCCGTGCCGGGTCAGGCGCGGTCGCGACGATGTCGCTCGAGATCGTCACGATCGCCCGCCGCAGCCGGTGGAACTGGGGCAGGCCGACCGTCCACGAGTTGAGCGCGCTGACGACCGTGTCCGCCTGGATCGCCCCGCCGCGCGTGCACACCGTCAGCGGCCGGCCGTCCTCGACGGCGACCACGGGCGACTCCTCGTAGATCCGCACGCCCCGCGCCAGCGCCGCCTTGCGTAGGCCGCGGGCGAGCGCGGCCGGCTGCACGCGCGCCGCCGTCGGGTCGAAGATCCCGCCGAGGTAGTGCGGCGAGCCGCCGCGCTGCTGGGCCTCCTCGCGCGTCAGCGGCTGGAAGATCGCGTGCCCGCGCGACGCCGTCTCCTCGACGGTCGAGGCCCACGTGTCGAGCTGGGCCGGCGCCGACGCGACCCAGAGCCAGCCGGCGTGGACGTAGTCGCAGTCGAAGCCCTCCTCGGCCGCGAACTCGCCGAGCTTGCGCACGGACGCCGCGGACTGCTCGGCGATCCACGCGCCGTCGTCCTCCCCGCAGACCTTCGCGAGCGTGCCGAGCTTCGACCACCAGGAGAGCGCGAAGCCGCCGTTGCGCCCGCTCGCGCCGCCGCCGCAGATGTCGGCCTCGACGATCGCGACGTCCAGCGAGGGCTCCTGCTCCTTCAGGAAGATCGCCGTCCAGAGGCCGCAGTAGCCGCCGCCCAGGATGCAGACGTCCGCGCGCCCGGCGCCCGACAGCCTGCGCACCTGCGCCAGCTCGGGCGGCTCGGCCGGCAGCGTCTCCTGCAGCCAGAACGACCGGCGCGCGAGGTCGCTCGGCCCCGGCCCGCTCATCGACACGAGCGACTCCATCACGCCACCTCCGGCGGCTCGACGCGCCACAGCGGCTCCCGTCCCGTGAGGACGAGGGCCGCGTTGCGCGCGACCGTCGTCCGGAGGTCGCGCAGCGAGTCCTCGGTGTAGTACGCCATGTGCGGCGTCACGATCACGCGCTCGTGGGCGAGCAGCGGGTGGTCCGGCGCGGGCGGCTCGGCGGCGAGCACGTCGAGCGCGGCGGCGCCCACCCGGCCGCGCTCGAGCGCGTCGAGCAGCGCGTCCTCGTCGACGACGCCGCCGCGGCCGACGTTGACGACGACCGCACCACGCGGCATCAGGTCGAGCGCCCTGGCGTCGATCAGCCCACGGGTCGCCGGGGTCAGCGGGACGTGGATGGAGATCGCCGAGCTCGCGGCGAGCAGCGCGTCGAGGGAGCAGAGGCGGACGCCGAGCCGCCCGGCCTCGCCGGGGTCGCCGGCGGGGTCGTGCGCGAGCAGCTCGACGCCGAACGGCGCGAGCCTGGCCGCCGTCTCGCGCGCGATCCGCCCGAAGCCCACGAGGCCGACGGTCGCGCCGCGGAGCCGCCGCAGCGGCCGCAGCGGCTCGAGCCCCCAGTCGCCGCTCCGCGCGACCGCCTGCGCGGTCGGCAGCTTCCGCCACGCCGCCAGGAGCAGCAGGACGGCGTGCTCGGCGACGTCGACGGTGCAGTACGCGGGCACGTTCGCGACGACGATCCCCATCGCCGCCGCGGACGGCGTAGACGCTGATCACGCGGGCGCGCTCGAGCTGCGCGATGCGCGGCGCGTCGAAGCGCTCGCGCCCGAGCGCCTCCGTCAGGACGGCGTCCGCCCGCGCGAGCTCGGCCACGATCGAGTCGAGCGGCCGGTCGCGCAGGTCGACCAGCTCGGCGTCGACCTCGGCGAGCACCGCGGCCTCGACGTCGAGGACGTCGCTCGGCACCTCCGAGGCGGCGCAGACGACCCGAAAGCGGCTCATGCGGCCGTGTAGCCGCCGTCGATCGAGAGGCACGCGCCCGTCACCGACGCCGACTCGTCGGAGGCGAAGTAGATCGCCGCGGCCGCGACCTCGTCCGGCGTGGCGAAGCGCCCGATCGGGATCGAGTCCTGCCTCGCCTCGCGGAACGCGGCCGGGTCGGCCTGCTCCTCGATCCACACCTTGATCATCGGCGTCTCGGTCAGGCCGGGCGCGATCTCGTTCACGCGCACGCCCGTCCTCGCCCACTCGACGGCTGCGCCGCGCGTGAGCGCGTGCAGCGCGCCCTTCGTCGCCCCGTAGACGACCGAGCCGGGCAGGCCGACGTGGCCGAGCCGCGACGTGATGTTGACGATCGAGCCGCCGCCGCCCCCGGCCATCGCCCGCCCCGCGGCGAGCAGGAACCAGAGCGAGCCGAGCGCGTTCACGGCGAAGACGTCGCGCGCCTGCTGGGGGGTCGTCTCGAGCAGCGGCACGCCCGAGAGGTCGATCCCCGCGTTGTTGACGAGCACGTCGAGGCGGCCGAAGCGGTCGAGCGCCGCGGCGACCGCCCGGTCGGCCGTCTCCGGCTCGGCGACGTCGCCGGCCACGAAGACGGCGTCGCCGCCGAGCTCGGCCGCGAGCGCCTCGCCCGGCCCGGGCCGGCGGGCGACGACGACCAGCCGCGCCCCCTCCCGCGCGAACGCGTGCGCGATCGCGTGCCCGATCCCCTCGGTCGCGCCGGTCACGATCGCGACCTTGCCGTCCAGCCTCCCGCTCATGCCTGCCTCCCCTCGGTCGCGAGCCTGGCCGAGTAGCGCAGGTGCTCGCGCAGCAGCTCGACCGCCTCGGCGGAGCCCTGCTCGAGCGCGAGGAGGATCCGCTCGTGGTCCTCGACGTTGCGCTGCGGCGAGTACGGCGGGTACGCGAGCAGGTGCATCCGCGACTCGGCCGCGAGCGTCGCCGCCATCCGCGCGAGGCGCGGGCTCCCGGCCCGCAGGACGAGCGCCTCGTGGAAGGCGATGTCCGCCTCGGCCATGTCCCGCCAGGTGCCCGACCCGCACGCGGCCGCCTCCCGCAGCCGGTCGAGCGCCGCCCGGAGCGGGGCGAGGTCGACCGACTCGGCGGCGAGCACGAGCTCGACCGCCGCCAGCTCGACCGCCTCGCGCGCCCGGTAGACGTCGACGATGTCGTCGGGCGTGAACATCCGCACGAACGCGCCGCGGTGGACCTCGTGGTGGACGAGCCCCTCCTGGACGAGCTGGCGGACCGCCTCGCGGACGGCGCTGCGGCCGGTGCCGAGCTGCTGCGCGAGCTGGACCTCGCGCAGCTGCGCCCCCTGCGGGAGCTCGCCGGAGACGATCGCCCGGCGAAGCGCCCGCATGACCTGCTCGGTGGTCGAGACGCGCTCGACGGCCTCGAACGTCCCGACCTCGCTCATCGCGCGATCGACTCGGGCCACACCGCCGCGTCGCCGTACTTCGGCGCCTTGTAGGTGTCGAAGACCCGGATGCACTGCGCGCTGCAGAAGACGATCCGGTGGCCGAGGCGCTCCTCGACCTGCCCGCCGACCGTCAACAGCTTCCCGCAGGCGCCGCAGCGCGGCATCTCGTTGACCTCGCGGTAGATGCTCACCGTGCGCTCCCCTCGCTCCGAAGCTCCTCCCGGCGGGCCTGGGTGGCCGCCTCGTCCACGGCGCTCGCGGCCTCGTCGATCACGACGCCGTAGACGGCGCTCGCCTCGTCGGCCGGCAGCAGGCCGTCCGCCCAGTCGAGCAGCACGAGCGCGGGGTCGCGCTCGAGCGGGTCGCCGTAGCCGCCGCCGGACGGGGTGACGAAGAGCATCTCGTCGCCCGCGTTCATGACGATGTTCGAGAACTTGCCGTACGAGGCCGACCCGAACGCCTCGCGCGCGCGCACCCACTCGGACTCGCCCTTGCGGCGGAACGCGATCACCGTGTTCGTGCCGTCGTGGCCGTCGTTCAGGCCCCAGGCCTTCACGCGGTGGCGGTTCGTGTGCGAGCCGATGTGGACGCCGTCGGCGAGGAAGCGGAACACCCGGCGCGTGCCGTAGCCGCCGCGGTGCCGCCCGTGGCCGACCTTGCCGGGCTCGAGCTGGTACTCCATGTTCAGGAACGGGTAGCGCGTCTCGGCGACCTCGACGGGCGTGTTCGCGCAGTTGCCGTTCTTCACGAACTGCGCGTCGTTCCCGTCCGCGTCGTTGCGCCCACCCCAGCCGACGCCCTCGAGGTGGAGGTGCGCGTAGGGCTCGTGCGTGTCCGGCGCCTCGCCGCCGAAGCCGATGCAGCCGCACGTGCCGCCGTCGGCGGCCGACGACGCCTCGGAGAACTGCGAGAACGCCTTCAGCAGCACGTCGACGGTGGTCGGGTGCGTGTCGGAGTTCCCGCCGGTGCTGGCCGCCGGGTAGCTCACGTTCATGAACGAGCCGGGCGGCGCGATCACCGAGATCGGCCGGTAGCAGCCGTGGTTGTACGGGATGTCCGAGCGCACCATGTGCAGCACGGCGTTGTACGCCGACGACGCGGTCGTCCCGAACGTCTGGTTCGCCGGGCCGAAGCACTGCGGGTCGGAGCCGGTGAAGTCGACGATCAGCTCGTCGCCGCGGATCACGAGCGTGCCCTGGATCTTCCACGGCCGGTCGGCGACGACGCCGTCGTCCTCGAGCAGCCCGTCCGCCGTGTACTCGCCGTCGGGCCAGGACGCGATCTCGGCGCGCATGAGGCGCTCGGAGACGTCCTTGATGTCCTCGCAGCACTGCACGAACGACTCGACGCCGTAGCGCTCGACCAGCTCGGCGATCCGCCGCTCGGCCAGGTAGAGCGACCCGATCATCGCCTTCATGTCGCCGTAGGAGTGCTTCGGCGTGCGGACGTTCGAGATCAGGATCTTGAAGATCGACTCGACCTCGCGATCCTCCTCGTAGACCTTCACGGGCGGGAAGCGGATGCCCTCCTGGAAGCAGTTCTGGTGGTCGCCGAACGCGGCCGGGACCATGCCGCCGACGTCCGTCATGTGGGCGATGTTCGCCGTGTACGCGAGCACGCGGCCCTCGTGGAAGTACGGCTTGATCACCACGAACTCCGGCAGGTGGCAGTTCGAGCGGTACTGGTCGTTCGTGAAGATGACGTCGCCGGGCTTGAGGTTCTCGACGCCGATCTCCGCGATCGCGGTCGGGACGATGTGGACCGTCGAGCCGATCTGCGCGGGCACGAAGGGCGCCTGCGCGACCATCTCGCCCTCGCCGTCGAAGACGACGCACGAGAAGTCGAGCGCCTCGTTGAACATCGGCGAGTAGCTCGTCCGCATCATCGCGATCCCCATCTCCTTGCAGGTGGTGATGAGGTGGTTGCGGATGATCTCGAGCAGGAACGGGTCGGTGCGGATCACCGGTGCGGTGGCCATCATCTCCTCCTCAGACCGTGATCAGCAGGTTGCCGTGGTCGTCGACGCGCGCGACGGCCCCGGGCGGGATCAGGGTGGTGGCGTCGGTCTGGCCGACGACCGCCGGGCCGTGGATCTCGGCGCCGGCCGGGAACGAGTCCCGGTGGTAGATCGCGGTCTCGACGGCGCCCACGCTCGCGTCGAAGATCACCGGGCGCCGGTCGACCGGCTCGGGCGCGGCGCCGCGCTCGAGCTTCGGCAGCTCGACCTGCTGGCGCGTCCCGACCGCCGCGACGTTGAACGTCAGCAGCTCGAGCTCCTCGCCGGGGATCGAGTAGCCGTAGAAGCGCTCGTGCTCCTCCTCGAACAGCTTCGCGGCGCGGTCGAAGTCGGCCTGTGTCAGCTCGCCGCCGGGCATCGACACCGCGAGCTCCCAGTTCTGGCCGACGTAGCGCATCTCGACCGAGCGGACGAGCTTCGGCGCCTCGGCGAAGCCCTCCCGCGCGAAGTCGTCGACCGCGCGCCGCTCCATGCCGGCGAACAGGTCGTTGATGCGACCGAGGTCGAGCGAGCGCATCCGCATCCACGCCGTCCGCGTGTAGTCGAAGCGCGCGTCGGCGAGCAGGGCGCCGAAGGCCGAGAACGCGCCCGGGTAGAGCGGGATCAGCACCTGGCCGATCTGGAGCGCGCGGGCCAGCTCGCACGCGTGCAGCGGCCCGGCGCCGCCGTAGGCGACGAGCGTCGAGCCGCGCGGGTCGTAGCCGCGATCGGTCGAGACCAGGCGGAGCGCCTGCGCCATGTTGGAGTTGGCGACGTCGACGACGCCCTGGGCGACGCGCTCGCGGGAGAGGCCGAGCGCCTCGGCGAGCGGGTCGAGCGCGCGGCCGGCCGCCTCGACGTCCAGCTTCAGGTCGCCGGCGAGGAGGAACTCGGGCGCGAGCCGCCCGAGCACGACGTTCGCGTCGGTCGTCGTCGCCTGCGTGCCCCCGCGGCCGTAGCAGGCCGGCCCCGGATCGGCCCCCGCGCTGCGTGGCCCGACCTTGAGGATCCCTGCTGCGTCCATCCAGGCGAGGCTGCCGCCGCCCGCGCCGATCGCGCGCGCGTCGACCATCGTCAGGGCGATCGGGACGCCGTACTCGAGCTCCTCGAGGTTCGTGAAGGCCGGCTCCGAGCCGGGCAGGAGGCACGCCTCGAAGCTCGTGCCGCCCATGTCGCAGGCGATGAGGTCGCCCAGGCCGAGCGACTTGCCGAGCGCGGCCGTGGCCATGATCCCGCCGGACGGGCCCGAGCGGACGAGCGAGACGGGCTGCTCGCGCGCGCGCTCGGGCGTCTGCACGCCGCCGTTCGAGCGGAGGATGAAGAGCTGGTCGATGCCGCCCTCGTCGCACTGGGCCTCCAGGCGGGCCATGTAGTCGTGCATCAGCGGCTTGAGGTACGCGTCGAGCACGGTCGTCGACGTCCGCTCGTACTCGCGCCAGCGCGGGAGCACCTCGTGCGAGAGGGAGACGAGCACGCCCGGCCACTCCTCGTGGATCAGCTCGCGCGTGCGCAGCTCGTGGTCGGGGTTGACGAACGAGAAGATGTACGAGACCGCGATCGCGGCGACCTCGCCCGAGTCGCGCAGGCGCCGCACCTCGGCGCGCACGGCGTCCTCGTCGAGCGGGATCAGCACCTCGCCGTCGCGCAGGACGCGCTCGGGGATGCCGACGCAGCGCGAGCGCGGCACGAAGTGGCGCGGCTTCACCCAGTGCAGGTCGAAGTGGTTCGGCCGCGTCACGCGCTGGATGCGGAGGATGTCGCGGAAGCCGTCGGTCGTCAGCAGCGCGACGTTCGCGCCGCGCCGCTCGATCAGCGCGTTCGTCGCGACCGTCGTCCCGTGGACGAACGCCGAGATCTCGCTCGTCTCCAGCCCCGCCTTCGCGAACGAGTCGAAGACCGCCTGCTGCGGCTGCTTCGGGGTGGACAGCACCTTCGCCATCCGGATCTTCCCGGTCTGCTCGTCCAGCAGCACCAGATCGGTGAACGTCCCTCCGGTGTCGACCCCGGCTCTGACCGACATGGGCAGCACCTCCTCCTCGACGCTGAGGGCGCGATCCTACTGTCGACAATCAGACAGGTCAAGCGGGGCCCGCGGGCACGTCGCATTCCGACCCCGTCCCCGCCACCATGAGCCGATCCACGGGGCTGCGGCCCTTCCCTCCTGCCCGGGAGCGTCCCCGCGCGACTGTCCAACGTTGCGTCCTCGCGGCAGCGCTCGCGTGCTCGCTCGTCCTGGCAGGCGAGGACGTCCTCACCGGCGGCCCCGGCACCGACACCACCCGCGTCGACCCGGTCGACACCGTCACCGGCTGCGAGACCGTGCTCCGCTGACCGGGCCTAGGTCGACGAGGCGGCGAGCTCGGCGAGCCGCAGCACGGTGTTCCAGTTGCGCGTGGTCGCCGTCCCGCCGGCCCTCGCGAGCGCGGCCGGGAGCGCGGCCCGGCCCATCCCGTCCGGCAGGTGGAGGTAGAGGTCGCGCCCCACGAGCGTCGCGTGCCCCGGCGCGAAGGCCGCCAGATCGATGCCCGCGAGCAGGTCGACAGGCGCCTCGCGGTAGAACGAGACGTGGAGCTGCGCGCCGCCTGCCTGCGGGTACGGGCTCGCGGCCACGACGGCCGCGAGCTCGGCCGCGGTGCGCAGGACGACCGGCACCGGGAAGCCGGCGAGCTCGCCGATCCGGGCCTCGAGCCAGCCGGCCAGGTCGTCCGGCGCGGGCTCGGGCGGGACGAGGACGACGTTGCCGCTCTGCACGTAGGTCTCGACGCGGTCGCACCCGGCCCGGGCGAGCCCGTCGCGCAGCGTCGCCATCGCGAGCCGCCTGCCGCCGACGTTCACGCCTCGCAGGAGGGCGACCACCCGTGCCATCCCCCGGATCATCCCCGACCGGGACGGCGAGCGGCGAACGACCCGGGGCCCTACGAGGGACGACGCAGGACCGCGTGCCGGTGCGGCAGCGGACGGCCGCCAGGCCCGCCGTCGACCGGCGAGGCCTCCCCCGGCCCCGTCCTCCCCTGGTCGACGGCGCGGGCCGGCGGCTGCGACGCGACGCTGCGAGCGACGATCGCGCCGGGGGCGCGACCGGGCCGTTGCGACGGCACCGACGTGCCCGGCGCCTGGGCGAGCCAGAAGCCGATCACCCCGGCCGCAGCTAGCGCCACCGCCGCGGGGCGGACGTGCGAGCGACGGGGAGTCGGAGCCGCGAGCGACATGGGGCGTCCCGGCGCCGTGTCGGACGGGGACGAGCTGCCACTCGCCCCGCCCGTACGACGTGCGCCGTGTCACAAGCCTGGCGACGCCACCGAGCCGACGCAATCGGCCGATGGTCCTAGGACCTGCCGGGCCGGCCGGCCGACCCGGCTGCCAGGTTCAGCTCGAGGCAACCAGCCTCAGCGTGATCCTCGTCGTGACGGTCAGCTCGCCGGCCCGATTCGGCACGACGTCGATCGGCGTGGTCGTCGTCCCCCGGAGCACGATCGTCCTCGGCTTGCCGGCGAACGCCAGGCGGAGCTTCGAGCGCTTCACAGGGAAGGACACCTCCGTCTCGAAGCCGGACGGCGACGCCGGCCGCACGGGCACGAGATCGCGCCGGACGTTGCACTGGTTGCGGTCGAAGAACCCGATCTCCTCGTACAGTCGCTCGAGCGCGTTCGGGCCCAGCACCACCGGGTAGACGAAGCGCGGGTTCCCGGCCGAGGTGCGGCGGAACGTGACGTTCAACTCGCGCTCCTCCTTCGGCACCTCGCCGCTCCGGAACTGACAGGAGCGATCCTCGTGCGTCACGGTGCCCGACTGGGTCGCCTGCTGGGCGAACACGCCCTGCAGCACGCCGTACCGGGGGTTGGTGCCGCCGGCGATGAATCCGTCCGCATTCCCGCCCTTGGCCGGGAAGTCGATGCGCAGGCGGGCCTTCCCCGGCTTGGCGGTGTAGACGAAGGTCGCCTTCGCCTGGTACGTCGCCGTGCCGTTCGTCGCCACGACGGACGAGGTCTGGCTGATCGCGACGAGTGCGTACGTGGACGACTTCACGGCCGCTCCGGCAGCGGGCGCGAGGGCCGCGAGCGCGGCCAGACCGAGTGTGAGCGTGAGCAGACGGCGGCGCCGCACGGGACCTCCCTCGGACGGGATCGCCGAGGGGCCGCAGCGATCCGACGGACCATCGCCGCAGATTCTAGGGAGGCCGAGCGGCGGCGCGTGCCTAGCGCCTCGTCACCGGGAGCCCGGCCTGCTGCCAGGCGGCCAGGCCGCCGCGGACGTTGATCGCGTCGATGCCGTGGCGGCGCGCCGTGCGGCAGGCGAGCGCCGAGCGGTGGCCCGAACGGCACATGAACGCGACGGGCTTGCCGGGCGCAGTGAGGGCGTCCAGCCGGCGACCGAGGCCGGACAGCGGCGCGTGCTTCGCACCGCGCGCGCGGCCGGCCTTCCACTCGGCGGCCTCGCGGACGTCGACGAGCACGATCTCGCCGGCGGCGAGCATGCGGGCGGCCTCGGCGACGTCGATCGAGCGCGAGCGCCGGAACAGGTCGAGGACTCCCATACGGCAACTATACAACGATGTAGTTGTTCCATGCTCCGGCTGCCTACTACGGGCCGCTCTCGACGAGCTCGGGCGTGCTCGGCCGCACGGCCGGCTCCTCGCCGCGGCGGCGCGGGGCGCGCACCTTGAGCCACTCGGCCGCGTAGTACGAGCCGACGACGAGCGCAGCGGCGAACGCCTGCGCACCGACCGTCTCCCAGGTGGGGACGACCTCGAGCCAGCGCGCCCACCAGCCCGGGAACGAGACGCCGATCGGCGTCGTCGAGATCCAGCCGACGTCCTGGAGGGTGCGGGCGCTGCCGCCCACCATGACGACGAGGACGACGCCGAGCAGGACGCCCGTGAGGACGAGCATCCTCTTGTAGGGCAGCTTGCGCTGGAGCGCGAACGTGACCACGCCGACGGCGAGCGTCCCGGCGAGCCCGATGCCGACGCCCTCGAGCACCGTCGCCGTGCCGGCCCGGAGCTGGAGGCTCTGGAGGAAGAGCACGACCTCGAACCCCTCCCGGTAGACGCTCGAGAACCCGAGCGCGACCAGGCCGAGCACCTGCGCGCCGAGGAAGCCCGCCTCCGCGCCGCGCGCGAGCGCCCGCTTGCGCTGCGCGGTACGGCTGCCGATCCACTTCGTCCAGTAGACCCGGTGCAGGAACCAGTTCATGATCACGAGCAGCACGGCGATCGCGATCAGCCCGGTGATCGCCTGCAGCTGGTCCGCGTGCTCGGAGAACTGCCCGAGGATCGCCTGCGCGACGAACCACGTGCCGACCGACGCCGCGAAGGCGACCAGGGCGCCGAGCGCGACCGGGCGGCGGAAGCGGCGCTGCGCGCCGAGCAGCGGCGCGAGCACGGCGGCGAGGATGAGGACGGCCTCGAGACCCTCGCGGAAGACGATGATCGCGCTGTTCGCGACGACGACCGCGTGCGGCTCGGGCCCGTTGGCCTCGGTCGGGTCGGCGGCGCCCTGCGAGGCGAAGACGATGCCGGCGACGATCGCGGCGAGGAGCGCCGCGGCGACGAGCCAGACGGCGTGGCGCTGGCGGAAGCGGCGTCGCTCGACCCGGTCGCACAGGAGCTCGCTCATCGGGTTTTCACCATAGCAGTCGTAAGTAAGGATGGCCTTACACGTTTGCATCATTCGCAAGGCGTTCGGCGGCCGTTCGGCCCGGGCGCACCGGGACAATGAGCCCATCGAGCAGCGAGCCGCCACGACGCCCCTCGGCCGCGCTGCCCGCGTGCCGCCCCAGGCCCTCTTCGTCGCGAGTGCGCTCTCGCGCTACCTCGGGCCGTCCTTCGCGGTGCTCCTCTTCGCACGGGTCGACGTCCTCGGCGCCGCCTGGCTGCGCATCGCTGCGGCCGCGCTCCTCTTCGCGGCCTGGCGGCGCCCGTGGCGGGCGGCCGCCGCCCTCGACCGACAGGGCCGGGCCCTGATCGTCGGGCTCGGGGTCGTCCTCGCGCTGATGAACTCGTGCTTCTACGTGGCGATCGACCGACTGCCGCTCGCCACGGTCGCCGCGATCGAGTTCATCGGCCCGATCGCCCTCGCCCTCGCGGGCGCCCGCGTGCCGCGCAACCTCGCTGCCGTCGGCGCGGCCGCCGCGGGCGTCGTGCTGTTGACGGGACCGCACCTGGAGGGGGAGCCGCTCGGGCTCGCCCTCGCGTTCGCGAACGCGGCGCTGTTCGCGCTGTACGTCGTCCTCGCCCACCGGCTCGCCGCGCGTGGTGCGGGTGCGGGGATCGACCGCCTCGGCGGCGCGATGCTCGTGGCGCTCGTCGTCGCGACGCCGGTCGGCGCCTGGAGCGCGGGCGACGCGCTCGCCGACCCCGTCGTGCTCGCTGCCGGCCTCGGCGTCGGCGTGACGTCCTCGGTCGTCCCGTACGTGCTCGACCAGATGGCGCTCGCGCGCCTGCCGCGCGCCACCTACGCGCTCTTCGTCTCGATCCTGCCCGCCTCGGCCGCGGTGATCGGCGTGGTCGTGCTCCAGCAGCTTCCGAGCGCGGCCGACGTCGGTGGGATCGTCCTCGTCATGCTCGGCGTCGCGCTGCACCGCCCCGAGCGCCCCCCGCCGGCGACGCAGAACACATAACCGATTGGTTATCCTTCACCGCATGCAGGCCTACACCGCCGTCGCCGAGCCGTCCCGCCGACTCATCCTCGACCTCCTGCGGGAGCGGGAGCGGTCGGTCGGCGAGCTCGTCGACCGGGTCGGCCTGAGCCAGCCGGGCGTCTCGAAGCACCTGCGCCTCCTGCGCGAGGCGGGGCTCGTCGAGGCGCGCGCCGAGGGGCGGCAGCGCGTCTACCGCCTCCGGGCCGAGCCGCTCGCCGAGCTCGACCGCTGGCTGACGCCCTACCGCGCGCTCTGGTCGGCCAGCCTCGACGCGCTCGAACGCCACCTGGAGGAGAACCCGTGATGGACGGCACGCTGGAGCAGTTCGACGGACGGCCGGCCCTCCGCTTCGAGCGCCGCCTGCCCCACCCGCTGGCGCGCGTCTGGCGCGCGGTGACCGAGCCGGGCGAGCTCGCCGCCTGGTTCGTCGTCCCGGTCGAGTGGACCCCGGCGCAGGGCGAGCGCTACGAGGCGTTCGGGCAGACGGTCGAGATCGTCGAGCTGGTGCCGGAGCACGTGATCGCCTGGACGTGGGGCGGCCAGCGCTTCTCGTTCGAGCTGCGCCCCGACGGCGACGGCTGCGTGCTGGTCTTCCGCCACGTCTTCGCGGACGGCGCCCTCGGCGCCGACCACGCGGCGGGCTGGGAGGCGCACCTGCTGCGCCTCGACGCCCACCTCGCGGGTGGCTCGCTGAGCCCCGAGGAGACGCTCGAGCTCGTCCCCGAGCTGCACGAGCGCTACGCCCTCCAGCTCGGCGTCGACCCGGCGCCTGGCCGGCGCGCGATCGCGGGGATGCCCGTCGGGCGGCTGACGCTCGAGGACGGCCCGGCGCTCCGCTTCGAGCGGCGCTACCGGCATCCGATCGAGCGCCTCTGGCGCGCGATCGCCGAGCCGGACGAGCGCGCGCACTGGTTGCCGTCCGGCGAGCCGATCGTCGTCACCGAGTCGCGGCCGCCCCGCCTGCTCGCGGGAACGTGGTTCGGCGACGCGCTGCGCTTCGAGCTGCGCGACGCGGGCGACGGCTGCGTGCTCGTCTTCACGCACGCCTTCGCCGATCGGGACGCGTCCGCGCGCACGGCCGCGGGCTGGGAGCGCTGCTTCGCACGCCTCGACGCCCGGCTCGCCGGCTCGTCGATGGACGAGCGGGAGTCGCTCGTCCTCTGGCCCGCCGCCCACGAGCGCTACGCGGAGGCGTTCGGCGTCGACCCGGAGACCGGCCGGCGGGCGTTCGAGGCGCACCCGCTGACCTAGCGCTCCTGGCCGAGCGCGGCGACGAGGCCGTCCGGGTCCTCGACGGAGACCCAGAGCTCGCGGAGTCTCACCGGCCAGCCGGTGACGCGCGCCCGCTGGGGCGGGTCGAGGTCGATCCGGACGAGGCCGCGGCTCGCGCCGTTCACGAGCCAGCGCCCGTTCCAGCCGTGGACGCCCCAGCCGAGGAACGGCAGCCGCGACTGGGCGTGCGCGCCGCGGATCGCGCTGCGCGGCAGCTCGGCCCGGAAGCCCCAGCCCATCCGGACGCGGACGGCCGCGTCGTCGACCTCGACGCCGCTCGACGCCGGCCCCATGCCGAGCGCGCCCATCAGCGCCCGGTTCGGCCCCGAGTAGGCGAACGGGTAGCGCGTCACGGCGCGGCGCCCTCGCGCGGCGCGTAGCGGCAGTGCAGCATCAGGTCGTTGCCGTCCGGGTCGGAGAAGAACGCCATGTGGCACACGCCGGTGTCGAAGGTCTCGCCGTGGAAGACCACGCCCCTCGCCTCGAGCGCCGCCCGGGCCGCGGCGACGTCGTCGACGTGGAAGGCGGGATGCGCGGTCGTCTGCGGCTCGAACTGGCCGTCGAACCGCTCCGGCTCCCAGATCGCGAAGCAGGTCTCCCCGGCCCAGACCTCGTAGCGCGCGTGCGGATCGGGACGCAGGCCGAGCGTGTCGACGTAGAACGCGCGGCTGCGCTCGGCGTCGCGCGAGGGGATGGCGACGAAGTCGAGCCTCCCGATCATCCTGCCTCCTCCCGGTCGCGGTCCGTGCCGCGAGCCTACCCCCGGCGAGGACCCGTCAGGGGCGGTCGGCGCGGGCGAGCACGACGGCCGCGAGCGTCTCGACGGCCGGGAGCTGCTCGGCGAGCGTCGTCTCCTCGCGGTGGTTGTGCGTGATCCCGCCGCGGCAGGGCGAGAAGAGCATCGCCGCGGGCGCGACCGTCGCCAGGTGGTAGGCGTCGTGGCCGGCCTGGCTCGGCAGGTCGAGCGTCGCGTGGCCCAGCCCGCGGGCCGTCTCGCGCACGAGGCCGACCAGCTCGCGATCGAAGATCTCGCCGCCCCAGTGCCAGCGGTCGAGCACGCGGGGCTCCACCCTGGCCGCGGCGGCCCCGGCCGCGATCGCCGCGTCGACCTCGTCGCGCATCGCGTCGGCGACGGCGCGGTCCTCGTGGCGGACGTCGACGGACAGCTCGGCCCAGTCGGAGAGCGTGCCCGGCTTGTTCGGGCTGGCGACCAGCCGGTTCACGGTCGCCTTGCCCTCGGTCGCAGCGTGGCGCTGGCCGACGTCGTCGACGAGGGTCGCGATCCGCGCGGCGCCGACGAGCGCGTTCCGGCGCTGCTCCATCGGCCAGGGCCCGGTGTGGGCCGTCTCGCCCTCGAGCTCGATCCGCCAGCCGTGCACGACGTACCCGCCCGTGACGACGCCGACCGGGACGCCCTCGGCCTCGAGCCGCGGGCCCTGCTCGATGTGGAGCTCGACGTACGCGTCGATCGGGAAGCCGGGCTCGGCGCTCCCCGCGTAGCCGATCCGCTCGAGCTCGTCACCGAGCGTCGCCCCGTCGTCGGCCCGGCGCGCGAGCGCCCAGTCGAGCTCGTAGACGCCCGCGAAGACGCCCGAGGCGACCATCGCCGGCGAGAAGCGCGCGCCCTCCTCGTTCGTCCAGTTCACGAGCACCAGCGGCCGGCGGGTGCGGACGCCCGCGTCGTCGAGCGCCCGCAGCAGCTCGAGCCCGGCGAGCAGGCCGACCGGCCCGTCGAAGCGGCCGCCGTTCGCCTGCGAGTCGAGGTGGCTGCCGAAGAGGACGGGCGCGAGGCCCGGCTCGGCCCCCTCGCGCCGGGCGAAGATCGAGCCCATCCGGTCGACGGTCACCGCCAGACCGGCTGCGCGGCACCAGGTGACGAACAGGTCCCGCGCCTCGCAGTCGGCGTCCGAGAGCGCGAGCCGGGCGAGCCCGCCGGGCCGCCCGACGCCGATGCGCCCGGACTGCTCGACCGTCTCCCAGAACCGCTCTCCGTCCAGCGCGAGTCGCATCCGTGGCGCCATTGTGCCTCGGGAGGCCGCGCGGCGCCCGGGCCGATGACGGTCAGAACTGGAAGTAGATGAACGGCTGGATCGCGGAGGGCGTCAGCGCGAACGCGATCGGGAGGGCGACCCCGTACCCGGCCGCGAACGCCAGGTCGGGGACGCGCTCGACCGCCCGACGCAGGACCCCGCGCGCGAGCGCCCAGTGGATCGCGAGCAGGCCGGCCGGCACGAGCCAGAGCGCGCCCTCGCCGACCCGTCCGGCGAACCCCGTGAGATCCGCGTCACCCCGCGGTCCGCCGAGCATGCCCGCCATCACGTCGAGCCCCTCGCCGAGCCCGTCCGCGCGAAACAGCGAGACCGTGAGCACGAGCACCGCCATGGTCAGCGCCCACCGGCCGAGCGCGGCCCCGCGCTCGCGCGCCGGGTCGCGGGCGGGGCGCCTCCCCCGCTTCCGGCGCCAGGTGCGGAAGGCCACCACGGTCAGGCCGTTGATCGCGCCCCAGAGCACGAACTTCGCGCCGGCGCCGTGCCAGAACCCGAACAGCGTCATCGAGAGGACGATCGTGGCCGAGTAGCGCGCCCATCCCTGGCCGGGCCGACGAAGCGGGCGGAGCACGTAGTCTGCGATCCAGGTCGACAGCGTGATGTGCCAGCGGTTCCAGAACTCGGCGACGTTCGGGGACAGGAACGGGAAGTCGAAGTTCCGGGGCAGCTGGTAGCCCAGCAGGGCCGCGAGCCCGATCGCCATGTTCGAGTACCCGGCGAAGTCGCCGTAGATCTGCACCCAGAACAGGACGTTCGCCAGCCAGCCCGCCGCGCCGCCGTACGCGCCCGGGTCCGCGTAGTACGCGTCGACGATCGGCGCGAGGTTGTCCGCGAGCACCGCCTTCTGGACGTAGCCGAGCAGGATCAGGACGAGCGCGGCGCGGACGGCGACATCGCCCCAGCGGTGCTCGACGCGGGTCTGCGGCAGGAACGCCCGCGCGCGCACGATCGGTCCGGCGACGAGCTGCGGGAAGAAGCCGACGAAGAGCGCGAAGTCGAGCGGGTTGCGGGTCGCCGGGAGGCTCCCGCGGTAGACGTCGATCGAGTAGCTGAGCGTCTGGAAGGTGTAGAAGCTGATCCCGACCGGGAGGACGATCCCGAGCACGACCGGCGAGGCCTCGAAGCCGAGCCAGCCGGCGAGGCGCTCGGCGGACTCGACGAAGAAGCCGGCGTACTTGAAGTAGCCGAGCATGCCGAGGTTGACCACCAGGCTGACCGCCAGCGCGAGCCGCCGCGCCCGCGTCGACCCGCTCCGGGAGAGGGCGAGCCCGACGGCGTAGTCGACGCCGGTCGAGAGCGCGATCAGCCCGAGGAAGCGGTAGTCCCATGCGGCGTAGAACCCGTAGCTCGCGATCAGGAGCCAGACCTTCCGGGCCGTCGCCCAGCGGAGCGCCCAGTAGACGCCGAGGACGACGAGGAAGAAGAGGACGAAGCGGAGCTCGACGAACAGCATCAGCCGTCGCCCGCGAGCGACGAGACCACCTCCGAGGCGAGCAGGGTCGTGTAGAGGGTCGCGCCGACGTCGTTCAGGTGCCCCGGGTCGAAGAAGAGCCGCCGCTCGAAGAGCTCGGGTCGAGTCAGCGGGTTGCCGAGGTCGAGCGCGGCGACGGGCCCGCCTCGCTCGGCGACCCAGCGCACGAACCGCGTGCGGTCGCGGATCGCCTTCGGCGTGCGCCGCGGCGACAGCGTCGGCTCGCGCACGACGAGGAGCCGGACGCCCCGTGCGTCGGCCAGCCGCCGCAGCCGCTCCAGGTAGGCCCGCTCGTACGCGAGCGGCGGCTCGAGCGGCGCCGCCTCGACCGCGCGGAGCTCCGTGATCAGGCGGTCGTAGCGCCGGGCCTCGATCGCCTTGCGCGGCTTGGCGAGGTAGCCGTCGCCGCGGAAGCCGAAGATCCGGACGTCGGGCGTCGAGTTCCGCGTCGCGAACCGGCTCGCGAGCCGGCCGGTCGCGGTCCAGTTGAGCAGGAACGAGTCGACGTGGTTCCAGGCCCAGGAGACGGCGGCGAGGCCGTCCGCCCGATCGGCGACCGCGCCGAGCGCCCGGGCCGTCCCGGCCGCGTCGTGCCACGCGACCGCGCGCGCCGTGTGCGCGACCGGCCCGGCCAGCGCGACGTCGAAGTCGTCGGGCGCGACGACGAGCAGCTGGAGCGCGCCGGTTGGCCGATCGAGCAGCCGCTCGACGGCGTGCTCCAGCGCGAACCCCCCGAGCCCAGGGATGCCGAGGTTCAGGGCCCGGACTTCGATCCCGCGGGCGCGCAGCGCCTGCTCGAAGACGACCGGCTTGAAGCCGCGCCGTGCCCGGCTCGAGCCGATGTAGACCACCTCGTACTCCCCGAGGCGCTCCTGCGCGAACGCGAGCTTGCGCGTGTAGACGTCGGCGGGGGCGGAGCCAGCCGGCTCCACCGGCAGGACGACCCGCAGCACCGCGATCGTGCCGGCGAGCGCCACGAGGAAGACGACGACGGGCGCGGCCCTCCAGGGTCGCGCGGCCAGACCACCTCCCAGCCGGCCTCGGAGGCGCACGCCGAGGCGTGCCGCCACGGATGTCGTCTCTCGCGTGCCCAAGCGAGTGCCCGAACGACCCGGGCCACCCTACCGGGTACGCCGGCCGGGACGTCGGCACCACCCGCGCGGACGGCTCAGCCGCGCTCGACCCGGCAGCCGACGATCCGCTCGAGGTAGTCGAGGGCGAGAGCGGCGTCCCGCTCGTCCACGTGCGCGCAGGCGCGGGCGAGGACGCTCACCTTGAAGCCGCGCTCCCGGGCGGCGATCGCGGTCTGCGCGACGCAGCGCTCGGTCGCCGTCCCGGCGAGCAGGAGCCGCTCGACGCCGAGCTCGTGCAGGAGCGGCTCGAGCGGCGTGAAGTCGAAGGCCGAGTAGCGGAGCTTGAACAGGAACGCCTCGCCCGGGCGCGGTGCGACCGCGGCGAGCGCCTCACCGGCCCGGCCGTCCCGGATCGACGCTGCGACGAACGCCTCCCGGTCGCCGTCCCAGGCGCCCCGGTTGTCGTTCGCGTAGACGACCGGGACGCCCGCGGCGCGCGCCCGGTCGAGCGACGCGCGCAGCGCCGGCGCGGACGCCACGAACGAGGCCGCGAGGCGCTCCCCGTCCTCGTGGCGGAAGTCGTTCACGACGTCGACGACGAGCAGCGCGTCCCGCACGCCCGGGGGAGTACCCGCGCGCGGTCGCTCCGATTCACGGCCGTCACGGCGGGTACGGTTGGCGCGGTGACCGCTGCCGCCCTCGTCGGGATCGCCGCGCTCGTCCTCGTCAACGCGTTCTTCGTCGCGGCCGAGTTCGCGCTGGTCTCCGTCCGTCGCGGGCAGGTGCGAGGCGCCTCGCTCGCGTCGCGGCTCGCGCGGCGCCAGCAGGCGAAGCTCGACCAGTACCTCTCCGCCTGCCAGCTCGGGATCACGATCGCGTCGCTGGCCCTCGGCGCGCTCGGCGAGCCGACGCTCGCCGGGCTGATCGAGCCCGCGCTCGAGTCGGCCGTCGCCGCCCACGCGGCGGCGATCATCGGCAGCCTGCTGGCGATCCTCGTGATGACGACGATCCACATCACGATCGGCGAGCAGGCGCCGAAGAGCTTCGCGATCGGCTCCGCGCCCGTCGTCGCCAGGGCGTGCGCGCTGCCGCTCGAGGTCTTCTACCGCGCGCTCCGCCCGCTCGTCGTCGTCCTCAACGCCGCCTCGAACTGGATCGTCCGCCTGCTCGGCGGGACGCCGGCGTCGAGCCACGCGCAGCAGGCGTCGCTCGAGGAGCTGCGCCAGCTGATCGGCGGCCTGACCGAGGAGGGCCACGTCGACGCCGACGACGCGCAGATCCTCCGCGGCGTCTTCACGCTCGACGAGCGGCGCGCCGCCGACGTGATGAGCCCGCGCACGCGCGTCGTCTCCGTCCGCGCGGGCCAGACGATCCGCGGGGCGCTCGCCGCGACGCGCGACTCGGGGCACAGCCGCTTCCCGCTGCTCGGCCCGAAGGGCGAGCCGGTCGGCCTGGTGCGCACGCGCGAGCTGGCCGACGCGCTGCTCGACGACCGCGGCGACGAGGACGTGGCCGCGATCGCCCGACCGCTCCTGATCGTCCCCGAGACCGTCCGCCTCGACACGCTCCTGACGCGGCTGAAGGAGGAGCGCGCGTCGCTCTGCGCCGTCGCCGACGAGTACGGCACGCTCGCGGGCGTGGTCTCGGTCGAGGACGTCGTCGAGGAGATCGTCGGCGAGATCTGGGACGAGGACGACCGCCCGAGCGGCGTGCGCGTGCTCCCCGACGGGCGCGTCGTCTGCCGCGGGGACACCTCGCTGCTCGACCTGGCCGAGAACGGGATCGTCCTGGACGGCGTCGGCACGGGCGCCCTCACGATCGGCGGCCTCGTGCAGGACACGCTCGGCCGCCTTCCCCGCGAGGGCGACACGATCCGGCGCGGCTCGCTGCGGGCCCGCGTCCTCGCGACCGACGGCGACCGGATCAAGCGCGTCCTCGTCGCGTCCGGCTAGGGCCCGGGCCCTTCCCCAAGGGCCCGTCTCACGAGGGGTCGTCACGCCGGGGGGCGACGCAAGCGGGGCCAGCCCGCGCTCGTAGCCGGAGGCTACGGGTTCGGGCGAGGACGCAGCACAGCGCCGCGTCGCAGCCGCACCGGCCGACGAGACCGATCGAGACGGGCCCTAAGCCACTCCTTACCGAACGGTTGCCCGCGGCGAACCTTGCAGGCGCAAGGATGCAGCCGTGCCGGACGAACCGGCGAGACGGAATCGGAAACGGGGAGGACTCACGATGAAGGCCAGGGCACTCGCACTCGCGCTCGTCACCGGCGTCGGCCTGGTGGCGGCCCCCGCGGCGCTCGCGAAGGACGGAGACGTGCGCGTCAAGGGCAGCTGCACCGCCTCGAGCACCGCGAAGCTCAAGCTGAGCGACGAGGACGGGCGCATCGAGGTCGAGTTCGAGGTCGACCAGAACCGCAACGGCGTCCGCTGGAACGTGAAGCTGATGCGCGGCGGCAAGCAGCTGGCCTCGACGTCGGCGACGACCCGGGCGCCGAGCGGCTCCTTCACCGTCCGGCGCGTCGTCTCGAACGCGGCCGGCAGGGACACGATCAAGGCGATCGCGAAGCGGAACGGGGAGACCTGCACCGCGACGGCGACCGCGACGTTCTGACCACGAGCCGACACGGGGGGAGGTGGAAACATGGCGAGCATGGACAAGAGGCGGCGCCGCCGCGGAGGGATCTTCCGCGTGGCCGCGCCCGCGTCGTCGAGCCGCGGGTCGAGCACGTCGACCGGCACGCACGGGTCGACGCGCACCCGGACGGGGCGGCGGTAGATGGCCCCGACCGCGCACCGGGCCGTGACCGCCCGCGCCGGCCGCTCCTGGCCGGGCGAGCGGCCGGGGGAGGCCCGGAGCGGCGGCCGGCCGGCCCGTGAGGCAGGCCGCGCCGCCTGAGCGCACCGCAGCGAGGGCCGGGCCCCGAACGGGGCCCGGCCGCTCGCCGGGACCGAGACCCGATGGCAGCGATCGACGCACCAACCGGCCTGCGCACCGCCGTCGCCGGCCGCCTCGGCCGCCGCGAGGGCGGGCTCGTCGAGGCGGCGCCCGAGCGCACGGTGCGCTGGCTCGTCCGGCGCTTCTGGCCCTACGCGCGCCCGTACCGGCGCGCGCTCGCGGGGAGCCTGCTCCTCGTCGCGCTCGCGCCGGCGCTCGAGGCCGCGCGCCTGTGGCTCTTCAAGCTCGTCGTCGACGACGTGCTCGTGCCCGCCGACTTCGGGCCCTTCGTCTGGCTCGCGGTCGCCTACGTCGGCCTCACGCTCGCCGCGGGCCTCGTCGGCTTCCTCGACGAGGTCGTCTCCGGCTGGGCCGGCGAGCGCTTCCTGCTCGGCCTGCGCACCGACCTCTTCGGCCGGCTGCTGCGCGGCTCGCTCTCGTCGCTCGAGCGCCGACGGCTCGGCGACACGCTGCAGCGGCTGACCGGCGACGTGGACGCGATCGAGGCCTTCGTGCTCTCCGGCTGGGCGACCGCGGTCGCCTACGTCGTCGAGCTGCTGGTCTTCGGCGGGCTGCTCTTCCTCCTCGACTGGCGGCTCGCGCTCGTCTCGCTCGTCGTCGCGCCCGCGTTCGGGCTGCTCGCCCGCTCGTTCTCGCGACGGATCCGCGAGGCCTCGCGCGAGCGCCGCCGCCAGGGCGGCTCGCTCGCCGCCGCCGCCGAGGAGCGGCTCGCGAACGCGCTGCTCGTGCAGGCGTACGCGGGCGAGGAGCGCGAGACGCGCCGCTTCCACGGCGAGGGCATCGCCTGCCTGCAGGCGCAGCTGCGCGCGATCAGGATCCGCGCGGGCTTCCCCGCCGCCGTCGAGCTCGTCGAGCTGGCCGGCGGCCTGACCGTGATCGCGCTCGGCACGTACGAGCTCTCGCGCGGGCGGCTCTCGCTCGGCAGCCTGCTCGTCTTCCTCGCCTACCTGGCCCAGCTCTACGGACCGGTGCGAGGGCTCTCCCGGCTCGCCGCGACCGTCCACGCGGCCGCGGCGGCCGGCGAGCGGGTCGCGGAGCTGCTCGACGAGCGCCCCGCGGTGGCCGACGCACCCGACGCGCGCCGGCTCGACCGGGTCGACGGGCTGGTCGAGCTCGACGGCGTGACGTACACGTACCCCGGGGCCGACGCGCCCGCGCTGCGCGACGTGTCGCTGCGGGTCGAGCCCGGCCGCACGCTCGCGATCGTCGGCCCGAGCGGCGCCGGCAAGTCGACGGTGCTGCGGCTCCTGCTGCGGCTCGCCGACCCGGACGCGGGCGTCGTCCGCCTCGACGGCGAGGACGCGCGCGGGATCGAGCTGGCGTCGCTCCGCTCCCACCTCGCCGTCGTGCTCCAGGAGACGCTCCTCTTCGACGGGACGGTGCGCGAGGCGATCGCCTACGGGCGCCCGGACGCGACCGACGAGGAGATCCGCGCCGCCGCGCGCCTCGCGGACGCCGACGGGTTCGCGACCGCGCTGCCCGGAGGCTACGAGACGCGCGTCGGCCAGCGCGGGCGCAGCCTCTCGGGCGGGCAGCGCCAGCGGCTCGCGATCGCGCGGGCGTTCCTGCGCGACGCGCCCGTCCTGCTGCTCGACGAGCCGACCGCCGGGCTCGACAACGCCTCGGCCGCGCACGTGCTCGGCCCGCTGCGCCGCCTCCGCGCGGGGAGGACGACGATCCTCGTCACGCACGACCTCGATGCCGCCCGCGACGCGGACGCGATCGCGGTCGTCGAGGGCGGGCGCATCGTGGAGCGCGGGACCCACGCCGAGCTCGCCGCAGCCGGCGGCGCCTACGCCCGCCTGCTCGCCGCCCGGGGGGCCGCGGCGTGAGGCCGCTCGGGGCGGGCGCCCGCATCGCGCCCGGCTACGTCGTCGCGGCCCACCTGCGCCGGGGCCACGACCTCGACGTCTACGAGGTCTGGAGCGAGGAGCGCGACTGCCCGTGCGTCGCGAAGACACCGCGGCCCGATCGGCTGGCGAGCCGCCCGGTGCGGGCCCGCCTGCGGGCCGAGGGGCGGGCGCTGCTCTCGCTCGCGCACCCGAACCTCGTCCGCGCGTACGAGCTGGTCGAGCGGCCGCGGCCGACCCTCGTGCTCGAGACCCTCGAGGGCGAGACGCTCGCGCACCTGGCCGGACGTCGCAGGCTGGCCGCCGCGGACGTCGCCGAGCTCGGGCTCCAGCTCTGCTCCGCGGTCGCCTACCTGCACCGGCACGGGCTGCTGCACCTCGACCTGAAGCCGTCGAACGTCGTCTGCGACCGGGGCCTCGCCCGCCTGCTCGACCTCAGCGTCGCGCGGGCGCCCGGACGCTGCCCGGCCGGCTGGGGCACCCCGGGCTACCTCGCGCCCGAGCAGGCGCGCGGCGGGCGCGTCGACGAGCGGACCGACGTCTGGGGCCTCGGCGCGGTGCTGGCCTCCGCCGCGACCGGCGAGCCGCCCGTCCGCCAGCCGTCCCGCCGGCTGCCGCGGACGCTCGCGCAGGCGATCGCTGCGGCCCTCGATCCCGACCCGCGGGGCCGGCCGGCGCTCGCCCAGCTGCGCTCGTCCCTCCTCGCGGCCGTCTGAGGCACCATTCGTGGACGTGATGGCGACCGGACGGCGCAGGGTGCTCCTCGTCGAGGACGAGCAGGCGATCAGCGAGCCGCTCGCGGCTGCGCTCGAGCGCGACGGCTTCGAGACCCGCGTGGCCGCGAGCGTCGAGGCCGGGCTCGAGGCCTTCCGCGCCGAGGAGCCCGACCTCGTCCTGCTCGACCTGATGCTCCCGGACGGCTCCGGCCTCGATGTGCTGCGCGAGCTGCGCACCTCCTCGCGGATCCCGGTGATCGTCCTGTCGGCGCGCAGCGAGGAGACCGACCGGGTCGTCGGCCTCGAGCTCGGCGCGGACGACTACGTGACGAAGCCGTTCAGCGCCCGCGAGGTGATCGCACGCATCCGCGCCGTCCTGCGCCGGAGCGAGTCGGCCGCGCCGCCGCCCGTCCCCGACGGCGCGATCGCGATCGGCGAGCTGCGCCTCGACCCGGGCCGCCGCACCGTCACGCTCGCCGGCGAGCCGGTCGAGCTCGCGCGCAAGGAGTACGAGCTGCTCCACCTCCTGATGGCGAACGCGGGCACGGTGCTGCGCCGCGAGAAGCTGATCGAGGAGGTCTGGGAGACCACCTGGTTCGGCTCCACGAAGACGCTCGACGTGCACGTCAGCGGGCTCCGGCGCAAGCTCGGCGACGACCCGACGGAGCCCCGCTACATCCACACCGTGCGCGGCGTCGGCTTCCGCTTCGCCGCGCCGGACGAGCGTCCGGCGCCCTGACGCGATGACGCTGCGAGCGCGGCTGCTGGTCGCGATCGGGTACGTCCTCCTGCTCGCGCTCGTCGTCCTCGGCGTGCCGCTCGCGCTGAACGTGACCGGACGCGTCGACGCCGAGGTGAGGGCCGAGGCCTCGGGGAGCGCACACCTGATCGCGGCGACCGCCTCAGGGCGGCTCGAGGACGTCCCCGCGATGCAGGCGCTCGTCGACTCGGCCGCGCAGGACGTCGATGGGCGCGTGATCGTCGTCGACCGGGAGGGCGCGCTCGTCGCCGACTCGGCCGGCGAGGGCCTCCGCGGCCAGTCCTACGCGCAGCGGCCGGAGATCCGGACGGCGCTCGTCGACGGCGTCGCGGCCCAGGGGCGACGGCAGAGCGACACGCTCGGCGGCGAGCTGCTCGTCACCGCCGTCCCCATCGTCGAGGGCGGCCAGCGGGTCGGGGCCGTGCGGATCTCGCAGGGCGTCTCCCAGATCGACGCGGCCGTCCGGCGCGACCTCGCGGTGCTCGCCGGGATCGCGGCCGCGGCGCTCGCCGTCGGCCTCGCGCTCGCCTGGTTCCTCGCCGACTCGCTCGCCCGGCCCCTCCGCGGGCTCGCGGGCGCCGCGCGCCGGATGGCCGCCGGCGACCTCACCGCCCGGGCCGAGGTGACCGGCTCGAGCGAGCAGCAGGACGTCGCGGCCGCGTTCAACGACATGGCCGAGCGGGTCGGGCTCGTGCTCGAGGCGCAGCGGGACTTCGCCGCGAACGCGTCCCACCAGCTGCGCACGCCGCTGACGGGGCTGCGCCTGCGCCTCGAGGCGGCGAGCATGCAGGCGGGGGACCCCGCGCTGCGCCACGAGCTGGAGGCGGCCGAGCTCGAGACCGAGCGGCTCGCCCGGCTGCTCACCGGCCTGCTCACGCTCGCACGGGAGGGCGGCGAGCGGCCGTTGCTGCGAGCTCCCGTCCCCCTCGCCGGGATCGCCGAGCGCGCGCTCGACCGCTGGGGGCACACGGCGGAGGCGAGCGGGCACCGGCTGGAGCTGCGTGGCGAGGCCGGCCTCGTCGCGGCGATCGGCGAGGAGGACGCCGCGACCGCGATCGACAACCTGATCGAGAACGCCCTCGCGTACGCGCCGAGCGGCACCGTCGTCGCGATCGAGCGGGCGCGCCGGGGCGACCGCTCCGTCCTCGCCGTCGTCGACGGGGGCCCGGGATCGCGCCCGAGGAGGCCGAGCGGGTCTTCGAGCGCTTCGCCCGCGGCAGCGCGGGGCAGCGCTCGCCCGGGACCGGCCTCGGGCTCGCGATCGTCCGCGCGCTCGCGCGCCGCTGGGGCGGGGAGGCGCGCCTCGTCCCGGCCGACGGCGGGGCGCCCGCGCCGGCTCGAGCTGCCGACCGAGCTGCAGCCCTTGCCGACTCCGAACCCTGCCCTGGGCAACGGCTTACCGGACGGCGGGTAGGGTCGAGGCATGCGTCGCAGCCAGGTCGTCCGGATCGCGGTCCTCGGCTTCGCCGGCCTCCTCGTCGCCGGCGGGATCGGCTACGCCGCCCACCTCGCGGCCGGTGACGAGGTCGGCCTCTCGGCCGGCGGGATCGCCGCGGGCGACCGGCTCGCCCCGCCCGAGGCCGCGACCGGCGCCGCGCCGGCCACAGCGACCGACGCGGCCGCGACGGAGCCCGGCGCCCCGCTCACCGATGCCGTCGAGACCGACGCACCGACCGCGGAGACGGGCACCGTCGCCGAGACCGACGCACCGACGACGACGCGCGCCCGACGACGCCCGTCCGCGGCCGGCAGGTCTTCGCGCAGGCGGGCTGCGGGCAGTGCCACACCGCCGCGGCGAAGTCGACCGGGGACGCGGGCCCGAACCTCGACCGGCTCGCGCCCACCCGGGCCGAGGTGATCGCGCAGGTGCGCTCCGGCGGCGGCGGGATGCCGTCCTTCGCGGGGACGCTCACCGACGCGGAGATCCGCGCGGTCGCGGCCTTCGTCGACAACAGCACGCGGCCGGCCCCGGGGCCGGCCCCCGCACCGGCGCCCGTGGAGCCGGGCGACGACTCGAGCGGCAGCGGGTCCGACGACGACTCGGGCGACTACGACTCCGGGCGCGGGCGCGGCCGCGGCAGGGGTCGCGGCGGCGACGACCGGGACGACTGAGACCCGTCCGCGCGGCCTCCGCGGTTTCACGCCCGCGCCCCCGGGGAATCGGGCGTCGTCGGCACAGGACGAACGGGAGGTGCGGAGGTGCGGAAGGCCATCGCCGGACTGACGCTCGTCGCGGCGCTCGGATTCGGGCTCGCCGCGTGCGGGGGAGACGACGACACGAGTGACATCGCCCCGGCGGTCACGAACGACGTCGGCGAGGGGATCGACCAGGCGACGAACGCGCTCGACGAGGCGGTCGACAGCGTCACCGACGCCATCGACGACGCGCTCGACGACGAGACGACGCCGTAGCGCGACCAGCGGGGCGCACCGTCCGGCGCGCCCCGCCGTCAGCGGGAGAGCCCGCCCGCGACGGCCTCGACCACCTGCTCCTGCAGCCAGGACAGGTAGCCGTAGAGCGCCAGCTCGGGCGCGCGCGGGTCGCGCTCGTCGAGTCCGTGCGCGAGGGTCTCCTCCTGCACGTCGAGCCGTGTCCCGAGGACGAGCCGCAGGTCGTTCAGCGCCCGCATCCAGACCTCGAGCTCCTCCTCGGCCAGCCGCTCGTTCGCGACGGTCTCCTCGAACGTGCGCAGGGCCGCGAGCCGACCGTCGAGCAGGTCGCCCCGCATCAGGTCGCGGTACTCCGCCTCGTCGCGGTCGTGGTCCGGGTACGCCGGCGGGAAGAGCCGGTGCAGGTCGGCCGCCGCCGGATCGGCCTCGAGGTCGCCGCGCAGCTCGGCCGCGACGAAGCGCAGGAGCGCCCGCTCGTCGTCCGACAGGCGCACGCGCACCTCGCCGCTGCGGCCGCGCGAGATCCCGTGCTGCCACAGCACGTCAGTCCTGCCGCATGGTCGCCCACAGGCCGTGGGCGTGGAGGCGCGCCACGTCGTGCTCGGCCTTCTCGCGCGGGCCGCTCGACACGACGGCCTTGCCCTCGTTGTGCACCTGCAGCATCAGCTTCGTCGCCTCGGCCTTCGAGTAGCCGAACAGCTTCTGGAACACGACGGTCACGTACGACATCAGGTTCACCGGGTCGTTCCAGACGAGCACGATCCACGGGCGGTCGCGGTCGACGACGTCGTCCTCGGACGGGCGCTCGACCTCCACCTCGGCCGGCGCGAGCGTTCCCTGGCTCATGGCTCCATTCTGGCTCACCGCCGGCCCGGGCTGCCACCCCCTCGCACCCGCCCCGGCGAGGGCCGGCGCTTCGGTAGGATCGGCCGGCTCCGGGGCCGTGGGGCACGCGGAACGGGGCCCAGGGATCCCACGAGGAGGAGATCGTCGCATGCACCTGTACCACGTCCCCGGCACGCGCTCGACCCGCATCGCCTGGCTGCTCGAGGAGATCGGCGAGCCGTACGAGATCACGGTCATGGCCCGGGAGGATCGGCAGACGCCGGAGCACCTCGCCCGCCATCCGCTCGGCCGCGTCCCCGTCGTCAACGACGGCGCCGGCTACATGTTCGAGTCCGCCGGCCTCGCGCTGCACATCGCCGACCAGCACCTCGACAAGGGCCTGATCCCGCCGATCGGCACGCGAGACCGCGGCATGGTCTACCAGTGGGTCCTCTTCGCGATGACCGACATGGAGACCCCGCTCGTCGACATCTTCATCCAGAAGATGTTCCGCGACACGCCCGACCAGGCGATCATCGACGCGGCCAGCGAGAAGTTCCGCGCCGCGGCCCGGGTCGTGAACGACGCTCTCGCGGGCAAGGAGTACCTCGTCGGCGACCGGTTCACCGTCGCCGACCTCGTGATCGGCGGCGTCGAGGAGTTCGGGCGCTTCATGGAGGTGCTCGACGACGCGAACACGAACGCGCACCTCGACCGCATGCTGGCCCGCCCGGCGGCGGCGAAGGCTCGCGAGATCGCCTGACGGCTTCTGGGGGGAGAAGCTCGCGCTTCTCCCCCCAGTACCCCCCTCATCTCGCCAGGCGGCTCGCGCTCGGGCTCCCGCCTCGAGCCCTAGGATGGCGGTGTCTCCGTCAGCCGCAGGGGACCTGGCGAGGGAACCTCGCCAGGTCGGCGGGCTTGCCCTCCGACACGGGCCGCGGGATCATCGTCGCGTGAGGGGTCTTCCGCTCGGCACGCTGGTTCTCCTGGCCGTCCTGGTCGGGGCGTGCGGTGAGCCAAGCTCGGTCGCGCGGCTCGTCTCGGCGGAGGAGGCGGCTCGGAAGGCGGACCTGCGGGTCTGTGCCGGCGCTCCGGGATCCCCGACCGACGCGGCCCACGAGCCCGCGACGCGACGCGGCACCTGGAACGACGTCTGGCGGACGGACGACGGGTGCATCGTCCGGGCCGACGCCTTGACGAGCTTCGACGGCGCCGAGCACTGCCACTGGGAGTCCATTCGCTACCTCATCGTCGGCGAGCCGGTCGGCTCGCTCGTCCCCGACGTCATGCAGGGCGCGTGGTACGTCCGCGACCCGGAAGCGGCGTACAAGCGCGACATCGCGCGCGCACTGGACCTCGACGCGACGATGCCCGCTGAAGCCGTCGGTACCGGCTTCCGCCAGGGCACGAGCGAGCTCTGGATCGTCCCGTGGCGACGCGTCGAACGTGTACCTCCGCTCGCCGGACGGGGTCGAGCGCTGGCCCCGCGACCCCGCGTTCTCGGCGTGCGAGTGGCCGTGCTCGGTGGGGCACGGCGCGACACGCCGGATCGGCCAGGCGCCTCGCCCGCAACGACGCTCGTGCTGATCTGCGCCGCTGCGGGCTACGGGCAGACGCCGACCAAGCGGAAGCTGGACGAGCGCGCACCATCTGCTGGGCGCAGCAGCTTCGAGGACTACGTCCTCGACGTCACCGGAACCTGCTTCGACATTCCGCATGGCCCCCCGATCAGGATCACGGTCGAGGGCGGCGCCGTCGCCGACGTCCCGCTACGCACCGGCTGCCGAGCCCGCAGTGCGCGTGACGTTCGCCGGCTACACCGTGGAGCACCTATTCGACAGGATGCAGCGCGGATCCACGCGGGCAGCGACAACGTCGAGCTGTTCTACGACGGGACGACCGGCATCCGTGTTCTTCTCGTCCCACCCGCTCGACGGCGACGACGCGCGCTGCGACTTCAGGCGACCGTCGTCGCGCCGGTCGCGGGCGCAGCCGAGGCCGGCGCCCGCGCGTGCGACGGCGCGCCGGGCTCGCCGACCGCGATCGCGCCGAGCCGGCGTGGCGCTTCGGGGGCGGCGCGGCGATCCCTCCGACGGACGTGTGGCAGACGACGGCCGGCTGCCTCGTCCGGGTGGACGTCCTCTACGGCTACCGGGGCTGGCGCACTGCAGCTGGGATTCCGTCCGCTTCCTCTGGACGAGGTTCCCCAGTCGGCAGCGTGATGCAGGGCGATTCGCGACGTCGCCGGTCGACACCGCGGACAGCCTGCTGCACTTCGTCCGCGACCCGAGCAGGGCGTACAAGCCGGAGCTGCGCAGGCGCGCTCCGGCTCGCTGCAACGCTGCCGGCGACGCCGTCGACACCGGCTACCGGCAGGGGCCGCTGACCTGAGTCGTTCCGGGAGACGACTCCGCCGTCCTCCGGTAGGTGGTGGGGGTCGAGCGTGGCCCCGCGACCCGGAGCCCTTCCTCTGCAGTAGCCGCTACCCGAAGGAGGCCACGACGGATCGCTCGCACCGCGTCGATCGTGTCGGCCTCGGCGGCGGCCTTGTCGGGGCGGTAGCGCTTCACGCGCGCGAAGCGGAGAGGGTGACGCCGCCGGGGTAGCGCGTGCTCGCCTGGACGCCGTCGAGAGGCGATCTCGACGACCAGCTCCGGGCGGATTACCGTCCACTCGTCCCTGGCGAGCTCGCGGGCGAGCAGCTGCTCCGATCTGCCACGCCAGCAGGGCGTCGGTCCAGGCCCTTGAACGTCTTGCCGAGCATGACGAACCCGCCGCCCTGCGGGTCGCGGGCGCCGAGGTGGAGGTTCGACGGGAAGCCGCGCCGGCGGCGTGGCCCCACTCGGCAGCGAGGACGACGAGGTCGAGCGCGTGCACCGGCTTGACCTTCAGCCAGCCGGCGCCGCCAGCCCGCCGCGTAGGGCGCGTCGAGGTCGCTGACGAGGACGCCCTCGTGGCCGCGCCCGACCGCCTCGGCGAGCGCGCGCGAGCCGCCTGCGCGGCGTCCGCCGTCTCGTGCGGGACGCGCAGGCCCGCCGGGACGACCGCGCCGAGCGCCGCCGCCCGGTCACGGCCGGGCAGGTCGAGCAGGTCCTCGCCGTCGAGGTGGAGGAGGTCGAAGAGCATCGGCGTCAGGGGCACCTCGAGCCGGCGCGCCGCGACGTCCGCGGTCGAGCCGAGCCGGCTGCCCGTCACCTGGAACGGCAGCGGGCGCCCGTCCGCGCGCAGCGCGATCGCCTCGCCGTCGAGCACCGCGGCGCGCACCGGCAGCGCGAGCGCCGCCTCCACCACCTCCGGGACCCGCCCCGTGATCTCGTCCAGGCTGCGCGTGAAGACCGCGACGTCCGTGCCGTCCCGGTGCACCTGGACGCGGGCGCCGTCGAGCTTCCACTCGACGGCCGCGGCCCCGAGGCGCGCGAGCGCGTCCTCGACGCCCTCCGCGGGCTGCGCGAGCATCGGCGAGAGCGGCCGGCCGACCTCGAGACGGAACGCGGCCAGGGCCGGCTCGCCGCCGACGAGCGCCGCCCGCGCCACCTCCGGCAGGTCGCCGTGGAGGAGGAGCGCCCGCCGTACCGCGGCGACGGGCACGCCGGCCGCCGCGGCGACCGCGTCCACCATCACGCCCGCGAGCGCGCCCTGGCGCAGCTCGCCGGCGATCAGCAGCACGAGGAAGCGCTGCTCCGTCGCCGTCGCGCGCGCGAACAGCGCGTCGACCGCCTCGCGGCGGGCGCGCTGCGAGCCCGGCCCGGCCAGCGCGGCGATCCGGTCGAGCGCCCGGTCGACCTCGACGAGCGCGAGCGACGGCCCGGCGGCCGGGCCCGGCACCGAGCGGAGCGTCGCGTAGCCGACCCCGGTCTGGCGCTGGCGCGGCTCGCCGGCGAGGTAGGAGACCCCGATCGCCGCCTCGTCGGGTGCGAGACGACGCAGGAGCGAGGCGATGGCCGCGACCTTCCCCTTGCGGGCGGAGGTCGCGGCCACCGTCTCGGAGGTCTCGACGAGGTCGCGCAGCAGCACGGGCGAATCGTGCCCGGCCGCGGCGCCGGCGCGTCGGCCGGGGAGGGCCCCGGCGGCCGGCTGCGGGTGCGGCGCAGCGGCGGCCGTCGCGGCCCTCCCCGGCGGCCCTCCTACGGGGTGGCGACCGGCTGGGCCAGCCGCGCGAGCCCGAGCCGCTCCTCGACGACGGCACGCGGGCCGGCGCCGACCATCGCCGCGGCGATCTCGCCGCTCTCGACCAGCGCGAGCATCGGCACGCCGCGCACGCCGAAGGCGTTCGCGAGCACGCCCTGCTCGTCGACGTTCACCTTGCCGACGACGAGCCGGCCGTCGTAGGCGTCCGCGATCTCGTCGAGCACCGGGCCGACCATGCGGCACGGGCCGCACCAGGGAGCCCAGAAGTCCAGCAGCACGGGCAGGCGCGCGTCCAGCACCTCGGCCTCGAAGTTCTGCAGGGTGATCTCGATCGTCGGCATCGCGTCCTCCTCGTGGTTCCACCACTCCACAACGGTACGGTTGTCGATTGCATTCCCGGGCAGGGGACGCCGTCCCGATCGCGTACTCCTGCGCGGATGAGCGAGCACGACGACCCCGGCACCCGCGTGGGCGTCTCGGGGCACCGGCACCTGCACGTGGACGACGCGCTCGTCCACGCGGTCGACGACGCGCTCGCGCGCTGCGAGCGGCTCCCCGGGCCGTGGACGCTCGTCGAGGGGCTCGCGATCGGCGCGGACGCGCTCGTCGCGCAGCGCGCGCTCGCCCGCGCGGGCTGGTCGCTGGACGCGCTGCTGCCGCTGCCCCTGGCCGAGTACGCGGCGGACTTCTCGCCGGACGAGCGCTCGCAGCTCGACGCCCTGGTCGCGCGCGCGTCGCGCGTGGCGGCCGTCGACGGGCCGCGCGAGCGGCCGGCCTGCTACGCGGCCCAGGGCGCCGCGGTCGTCCACGCCAGCGACCTCCTCCTCGCGCTCTGGAACGGCGCCCCGGCCCGCGGGCCGGGCGGAACGGCCGAGGTCGTCGCCTGCGCGCGCGACGCGGGACGCCGCCTCCTCTGGCTCGAGGTGCCCGACGCACGGGACGACGCGCCGCGCCTGCCCGTGCTGCACGAGGAGGGGCCGTGGGCCTGATCCTCGGCGGCCTGCTGACGCGCAGCGCGCGCTGGAAGTTCCTGCTCGCCGGCTGGATCGTCGTCGCCGCCCTGTCCCTCTGGGGCATGCGCGAGGCGGCCGACTACGGCGGCACGCACCGCAGCTGGCTCGACGACCTCTACCAGCTGACCGACGTCTTCGGCTTCGGCTTCGACCTCTCGCTCGGCAGCGCCAACTGGCAGCTCCAGGTGGCACGCTTCCTCGGCCCAGCGATCTTCGCGGGCTCGCTCGTCCAGGCCTTCATGGCGCTGACGCGAGACCGCGCCTCGCGCTGGCGGGCGCGGCGGCGGCGCGGCCACGTCGTCGTCTGCGGCCTCGGCGATCGCGGCGCCCGGATCGCGCGGGCGGTCGCCGCGGGCGGCCAGCACGTCGTCGCGATCGAGCTCGACGGGAAGCTGCCCGCCGTCGAGGCCCTGCGGGCAGCGGACATCCCGGTCGTCGTGGGCGACGCACGGGAGGAGCACGTGCTCGAGCAGGCGCGCGTCCACCTCGCCTCGGAGGTCGTGATCACGTGCGGCCTCGACGCGCGCAACGCCGAGGTCGTCTCGGCCGTCACCGACCTCGCGGAGCGCAAGGGCGACGTCGACCTCGACTGCAACGTCCACCTCGGCGACGCGGGGCTCTGCGCGCTGCTGCGCCACCAGGCGCTGCGCACCGCGGCCTCGGGGGTGCGCTACGAGTTCTTCGACGTGTACACGACGGGTGCGCGCATGCTGCTCGAGCGCCATCCGCTCGACGTCGCAGCCGGCGAGCGGCCGATCCACCTCCTCGTCGTCGGCCTCGGGCAGCTCGGGCTCTCGCTCGTCGAGGCGGCCGTCCGCTGGCACGCGACCTCGGGCCGCGAGGACGACATCACGGTCACGGTCGTCGCCTTCGACGCGACGCTGCGCCTCGAGGCGCTCCTGCTCGGCCAGCCGGGCCTGGCCGACCACGCGCAGCTCTCGACCATCGACCTCGACATCGAGGCCCCCACGCGCGAGGCGGCCGACCTCGCGCGGGCCGTCCTCACCGAGGGCGACGTGACGACGGTCGCGGTCTGCTTCGACGACGACGTGCTCTCGGTCAGGATGGGCCTGCTCGCGCGCCGCCTGCTCGGGGCGCGGCCCGCCGAGGTGATCGTCCGCACGTCCGGCGCGAAGGGGATCGCGACCCTCGCGAGCCAGGGCGGCAGCGCCGGGATCGTCACGTTCCCGCTGCTCGATCGGGCCTGCACGCGCGAGCTCGTCGAGGGAGGCACGCACGAGCTGGTCGCGATCGCGCTCCACCGCGACTACGTCGCGCGCGGCTCGAGCGGCGGCTTCGCGGTCGCCTGGGACGACCTCGACGCGGAGGCCCGCGCCTCGAACCGGCGCGCGGCGGATCGGCTGTTCGAACGGCTCGCGGCGATCGGCTGCGACCTCGTCCCGCGCGGCGGCTGGGGCGCCGAGGACGTCGTCTTCACCGACGCGGAGCTGGACACGCTCGCGCGCATGGAGCACGAGCGCTGGAGGGCCGAACGAGAGGCGCAGGGCTGGCGCCACGGCGACCGGCGCGACGACGCCACACGCCAGAACCCGCTGCTCGTCCCGTGGGAGCGCCTCGACGCGGACTCGCAGGCGCGGGGCCGCGAGGCCGCGAGGCGGATCCCGCAGGTGCTGGCGAGCGTCGGGCTCGAGGTCCTGCGCACCCGCGCCGCCGCGGCCTGACGCGGCGCGCCGCCCGGCTAGAAGTCCACGGTTCGCAGCCGGCCGCCGTCGACCTTCAGGTTGACGCCGGTCGTCCAGGCCGACACGGGGCTCGCGAGGAACGCGACGGCCGCGGCGATCTCCTCGGGCGTGCCGTAGCGCCCGAGCGGCGTCGCGGCGCGGACGGCCTCCCAGTAGTCGGGCGCGTCCTGGTGCATCCGGTCCCAGACGCCGCCCGGGAAGTCGATCGAGCCCGGCGAGACGACGTTGACGCGCACGCCCTTCGGCGCCAGCTGGAAGGCGAGCTCGGACCCGTAGCTGACGAGGGCGGCCTTCGCGGCGCCGTAGGCGTAGTGCGTCGGGCCGACGTCGTTCATGTTCGCCGAGATCGACGAGATGATCACGATCGAGCCGACGCCCGAGGCGACGAGCGCCTCCTCGGCGGCCCGGACGGCGCGGACGGTGTGCATCACGTCGACGCGGAAGCTCTCCTGCCACGGCGCGTCGTCCTCGCCGAAGGCCATGCCGCTCGTGTTCGGGACGAGCACGTCGAGCCCGCCGAGCTCGCCGATCGCGCTCGCGACCCAGGTCGGGAACGCCTCCTCGTCGCCGACGTCGACGGCGCCGCCGACGGCCCGGACGCCGCGGCCGCGGATCTCGCCGAGCGTCTGCTCGAGCGCGTCGGCGCCGCGCGCGCAGATCGCGACGTCCGCGCCCTCGTCCGCGAGCGCGAGGGCGATCGCGCGCCCGATGCCCTTGCTGCCGCCCGTGACGAGCGCGCGACGTCCCTTCAGCTGCAGGTCCATGTCCCTCTCCCGGGTCGGCTCCAGTGCCCGCGGGGCTGTCCCGCGCCGCGCGGAGGCTAGCCGCGATCGCCCGGCCGCGCCGGCGACGACCGACCGCGCGCCCCGCCCGCCGTGTCGCCCGGGGAGGAATCGGCACGAGATCGGCACGCTCACGTGTCACACCCGTGCGGATCTCGGCGCTAGCGTCTGCGCCGGAGGCGCGTGGTTCCCCCACCCTGGGTGGGAGGTCTGTCGCGCGGGCGCGCGCGGGCGGCGGGATCGAGGACGTGGCCGTCCGGGACGGGTGCGGCGGGATCGTCGGCCGGCGCCGGTGGAGGCAATCGGGTGGACGCGGCACGGGCGGGCGCGACAGTGGTGGGGCGCGAGCAGGCGTGCGGCGGCCGCGGCAAGGGCGGCCGCGGCGGGGCCTGGACGGCGAACGCGCCAGGCCGGCTCGCGGAGGCGTACGGCGCGACCGCGCGGGCTTGGGCGGGCCCTTACGCGCGGCAGCCCGGGCAGGCGCGACCCGGCCGCGCGAGGGTCAGCGCCCGCGCAGGCTCGCCGTGAGCTGCGCGATCTGCTGCGCGAACTGGAGGTTCCCGAGCTGCCGCGCGATCCGCTCGGCCTCGGCGAGGTGCTGGAAGCCCTCGTCGCGCCGCTCCCGCAGGTGCGTGAGCGCCTCGCCGCGGTTCGCGAGCGCGATCGCGAGCGCGTGCGGCTCGCCGACCTGCCGGCAGAGCCCGACCTGCTCGTCGAGGAGCGGCAGGACCCGCTCGCGCTCGCCGAGATGGTGCAGGCAGACCGCCTGGTTGCCGAGGCAGCTCGCGAGCGCGCGCGGGTCGCCGAGCGCGCGCGCCAGCCGCTCCTGCTCGCCGAGCACCGGGAGCGCCGCGCGCGGATCGCGCTGCATCAGCGCGAGCGCCCGCTGCTCGAGCACGAGCTGGAGCGACGCGTCGTCCCCGGCACCGCGCGCGGCCGCCTCGGCCTCCTCGAGCAGCGGCGCCGCCTCCGCCGCGCGGCCGAGCTGCGCCAGCACGACCGACCGCTGCGCGAGCGCGTCGGCGAGCGTGCCGCCGTCGCCGCTCGCGCGCGCCTGGTCGGCGAGGCGGACGAGCACGTCGAGCGCGCGGCTCGCGTCCCGGTGGCTCGACGCGATCCCGAGGATCCCGGTCAGCGCCTGGCGCAGGCCCTCCCGATGGCCGAGCCGCTGGCAGACGTCGAGCTGCTCGAGGAAGCACCGCTCGGCGCCGGCGACGTCGCCGGTCGCGGCGAGCACGGCGCCCTGGTTGCCGAGGGCGGTCTGGAGGGCCGGCTCCCGGCCACTCGCCCGGGCGAGCCGCTCGAGCTCCCGGTAGGCGGCGAGCGCCTCCGGCACGTCACCGCGCGCGGCGTGCACCGAGCCCTGGTTGCCGATGCTCGCCTCGATCCCGCTCTCGTCGCCGCGCGCCCGGTAGAGCTGCTCCTCCGCCCGGTGGGCCGCGAGCGCGCCGTCGAGGTCGCCGAGCTCGCGCAGGACGACGCCGCGCTGCCCGAGCGCGAGCGCGACCGCGAGGTCGTCGCCACGCTCGCGTCCACGCGACTCGAGCAGGGCCGCGAGCTCGAGGGCGCCGTCGCGGTCGCCCTGCAGGTGACGCAGGTGCGCGCGCAGGGCGAGGCTCGACCGCTGCACCTCGGGGTCGCCGGCCCGCTCGCCGAGCGCTGCCTGCTCGCGCGCGAGCGCCTCCGCCTCCGCGAGGCGTCCACGCGCGGCGAGGATCGACACGCGGGACGAGAGGACCGCGGTGAGCCACTCGACGTCGCCGAGGCTCCGCGCCGTCGCCTCCGCCTCCACCAGCGCCGCGTCCGCCGCGTCGAGCTCGCCGCGGTCGGCGGCGATCGCGGCGCGATTGACGAGGACGGCCGCGCGCAGCGACGGATCGCCGATGCGGCCGACGACCGCCTCCTGCTCGGCGACGAGCCGCGCGGCCTCGGCGAGATCGCCGCGATCCCGCTCGACGAGCGCGCGGTTGCCGAGCGCCGTCTGCAGGTCGCGATCGTCGTCGCGCTCGCGCGCGAGCCGCTCGGCCTCGACGAGATCGGCGACCGCCTCGTCGAAGCGGCGCAGGCCGCGGAGCGCGGCGCCGCGGTTGAGCAGCAGCCGCGTGAGCGGCTCGCCGCCGTGCGACCGGACGAGCGGCTCCTGCTCCGCGAGGGCCGCGAGCGCGCCGGCGTGGTCGCCCTGCTGCTCGAGCGTCGCCGCCAGGTTGCCGATCGCCGCCTCGAGCCGTTCCGTCGCCTCGCCGCGCAGCGCCTCGACGAGCGCGCGCTGGGCGGCGATCGACGCGTCGAGGTGCCCCGTGTCCGCGAGCAGACGCGCGGCGAGCCAGGCGGCGTCCGGCGCCGCGGCGACGTCCGCGAGGAGCGGGCCGAGCAGCGCGGGCAGCCGGTGCGCGGACGCCGCCTCGAGCGCGACGACGTGGCGCTTCAGCTCCGCCACGTCCCGCCGGGCGGCGGCGAGGAGGAAGGCCGGGTCGCCGAGCAGACGCGCGAGGGCGTCCCAGTCGCCGGCGCCTGCGAGCTGCGCCGGCAGCTCGTCGACGACGCGCGGCCCGAGCCTGCGGCCCGCGAAGTACGCGGCGAGCCGCGCGTGCGCCCCGCGCCGCGTCGCCTCGTCCGGGAGGAACCGCGCGTCGATCGCGCGGGCGAGCGCCCCCGCACCGGGCCGGATGCGGCCGCCGGCCTGGGCGAGTAGCGTCCCCGCAGCCAGCGAGAGCGTCGACCACGGACGCCGGGCGGCGGGCGCGCCGCCCTCGCCGAGGAGGAGCAGCAGCTCCGCCTCCTCGAGCCCCGTCCGCGCCGAACGGATCGCCGTCAGGGCGTCGCCGACGAGCCCGGGCCGATCGACCTCGTAGTCGCGCTGCCAGCGGTCGAGCACCACCCCGACGAGGCCGTCCGTGTCCCCCGGTGCGAGCAGCCGATCCAGCTCGCCGCCGAGCGTGAAGTGGTCGCCGTGCTGGCGCAGCTCGTCGAGCACGATCCGCAGGTGGAGCGGCGAGCCGCACGGCCCGGAGGCCGCCAGCCGGTCGAGGTGGTGCGCGTCGAGCCCCTTCGCGTAGCGGGCGAGGAAGCCGACCGCGAGCGAGCGCCGCTCCGCGGCGTCGAGCAGCGGCACGGCGACCTCGGCGTAGCCGCGCGCCCGCAGCTCCGCGGCGGCCTCCCCGCTGCCGGCTCCGACGACGACGCGGACGCCGGGTGGCACCTCCCGCGGCAGCCACGGCAGCCCGACGGCGCCTGCCGCCTCGAGCTGGTGGATCCCGTCGAGGACGAGGACGAGCGGACGGGCGGCGCTCGCGCGCCGCAGCCACTCGGCGAGGGCGCGACGTCGACGCGCGAGCTCGTCGGGCAGCGCGACCGCCTCGCCGCAGGCGTCCTGGAGCCCGGCGACGAGCGTCCCCAGCAGCCCTGCCTCGTCGGCTGCGCGGGGGTGGGCCTGGACGTGGTGGACGAGCACGGGCTCGCCCGCCGCCCGCCTCGCGGCCGACCAGGCCGCGAGCGCGGTCGACGCGCCGATCCCCTCGGGCCCCGTGACGACGACCGGCCCGCGCGCAACGGCCGCGTCGATCGCGCCGACGAGTTGCGGCCGCGCGAGCGCCCGTCGAGGAGCCGCCGCTCGTGCGCGGCCTGGTCGAGCCTTGCGCGGGCGAGCGGGTCGGGCGGCTCGGTCTCCGGGTAGAGCTGATCGAGCAGCGCGAGCAGGTCGGCGCGGACGAGGTCGCCGACCGCACGCGGCTCGGGGTAGTCGCGCACCGGGAAGCCGCTCGCGCGCAGGCGCGCGCCCAGGGCGGCCAGGCGGGCCCGCCGCGTCGAGGCACGCTGCTCGGCGCCGGCCTCGCCCAGCGCCTCGACCTCGTCGGCCGTCGGCCCCTCGACGTACGCGCCGCGCTCGGCCTCTGGCACGGTCTGGAGCCAGGCCGCGTCGCGCACGTAGAAGAACGCGTGCCCGGCCATCGCCGGGTCGTTGAGCACGCCGTGGAGGATCTCGAGCTCCGTGACCGAGCGGCCGTCGTCGTCGGCGAGCCAGGCCTCTCGCGCGCGCAGGTCGCCCGGGATCTCGTCGGGCACCCAGCCGTACCGCTGGCCGAGCAGCCCGAGGAAGAACGGCCGGCTGCGCTCGATCTCCGCGAGGCAGACCGGCAGCACCGCGCCCTCGGCCTTCTGCTCGTCCGTGACGCCCCAGCGGAGGTCGACCTCGCTCCAGGCGACGCCCCGCCGCTCGCACGCGGCGCGGATCTCCGGGAACACGCGCTTGACGAGCTCCTCGCGCTCCGCCTGCATGTCGCGGAACGTCGAGGAGACGAAGACGCGCATGGTGCGCTCGTCGGCCACGCGGGAATGCTACGCACGTGATCGCCGGCACCTCGTCGGCGCGTGTCACGATCGAACGATGGAGACCGTCTGGATCCTCGGCGACCAGCTCGGCCCCTGGATCGCGAGCCTGGAGGGCGCGCGTCCGGGCGCGACGCGCATCCTGCTCGTCGAGAGCGAGGCGAAGCTGGCGTCGAAGGCCTGGCACCGGCAGCGGCTCCACGTCGTGCTCGCCTCGATGCGCCGGCTCGCGCGCGACCTGGCGGCGGCGGGCTTCGAGGTCGACCACAGGCGCGCGCCGTCCCTCGCCGCGGGGCTCGCCGCCCACCGGGCCGAGCACCGGCCGTCCGCGGTGCGCGCGATGGAGCCGCTCTCCTGGGACGGGCTCGCGCTGCTGCACCGGGAGGGCGTCGACGTCGTCCGCTCGAACCAGCTCCTGTGCCACGGCGAGGAGTTCGACGCGTGGGCCGACGGGCGGCCGCGACTCGTCCTCGAGGACTTCTACCGCTGGCAGCGCCGCCGGCTCGACGTCCTGATGGACGGCGACGAGCCGTGCGGCGGCACCTGGAACCTCGACCGCGAGAACCGCGAGCCGCCGCCGCGCGACGGCCGAGCGTGGCCGCAGCGACGGCCGATCCCGCTCGACGACCTCGACCGCGAGGTGGTGGCCTCGCTGCCGCCGACCGCCTGGGGCGCCGGGCCCGCGGGCCTCTGGCCGACCTCGCGGGCCCAGGCGCTCGAGCGGCTCGCCTGGTTCGTCGACGAGGCGCTCCCCCGCTTCGGGCCGCACCAGGACGCGATGCTGCGCGGCGAGCCGCTGCTCGCGCACTCGACCCTCTCCCCGGCGCTGAACCTCGGACTGCTCCACCCGGGCGAGGTGGTCGACGCGGCCGAGGGCGCCTACCGCGAGGGCCGCGTCCCGCTCGCGTCGGCGGAGGGCTTCGTCCGCCAGGTGATCGGCTGGCGCGAGTACGTGTGGGGCGTCTACCGGCGCTGGCTCCCCGGCTACCGGGACGAGAACGCGCTCGGAGCGACGCGGCCCCTGCCGCCGGCGCTCACGGGCGCGGCACCGACGCGGATGGCGTGCCTGGCGGCGACGCTCGAGGGCGTCCACGAGCGCGCGTACGCGCACCACATCGAGCGGCTGATGATCCTGGGGAACCTCGCGCTCCTCGCGGGAGTCACACCGAGGGAGATGGTCGACTGGATGTGGCGGTCGTTCGTCGACGGCGCCGAGTGGGTGATGCTCCCGAACGTCGTCGGCATGGCCCTGCACGCGGACGGCGGACGCATGGCGACGAAGCCCTACGCGGCCGGCGGCTCCTACGTCGACCGCATGAGCGACCACTGCCGGGGCTGCGCGTTCGACCCGAGGCGACGGGTCGGCGAGGACGCGTGCCCGTACACGACCCTCTACTGGGACTTCCTCGCGCGGAACGCCGATCGGCTGCGCGGCAACCACCGGATGCGCCAGCCGCTCGCCGGGCTGGCCAGGCTCTCCGACCTCGACGCGGTGCGCGAGCGCGCGCGGGACGTCCTCGCCCGACTCGACGCCGGCAGGTTGTGACCTCTCCCCGACGAACCCAGTGTCCGCACCTGCGGACGGAAGGAGCGCGACGATGAGCGAGCGTGGAACCACGGGGCCGGGCGGCGGCTGGGGTGGCGCCGGGCCGCGCTCCCCCTACGGGTACGGCCCCGGGCCGCTGGAGCAGCCCCCGGCGGACGAGGGCCGGGACGTCCTCCCGATCGTCCTCGGGGTCGTCGCGGCGCTGATCGCGATCGCCGCGCTCGTCGCCGGCGCGCTCGCGCTGGGGCGCGACAACGCGACGCCGAGCGCGGCCGGGCTCGTGCTCGGCTCCGAGAACCTCGCCGACGGCGCGGTCGTCGCGGACAAGGTGGCCGAGCAGGCCGTCGCGACGCCGGCGCTCGCCGACGGGGCCGTGACGAACGACAAGCTCGCCGACGGGTCGGTCGGGCCCGCGAAGCTCGCCGACGGCGCGGTGACGCCACGCGCGATCGCCGACGGCGGCGTGACGCGCGCGAAGCTGAACGACGGCGCCGTCTCGGGCGCGAAGATCGCGGACGGCGCGATCGGCGCCGCGAAGATCGCCGAGGGCGCGATCGGCGACCCGGCCCTGGTCGACGGCGCCGTCGGCGCGCGCGCGCTCGCGGACGGCGCGATCACGCCCGAGAAGGTCGTGGCCGACTCGCTCACCGGCGACCAGATCGACGAGTCGACGCTGGGGACGGTTCCGAGCGCCGAGGTCGCGAGGTCGGTCGAGGGCCTCGACCTCTCCGCGCTCGGCCTCTCGGTGCAGCCGGTGCGCGAGTCGAGCGACGGCGGCCCCGCGTCGGCGAAGGGCCCGATCGTCGCCACCTGCCCCGAGGGGACGCAGGTCGTCTCGGGCGGCGCGGCGCTCGTCGGGCCCGAGGGCGAGACGGTGCCGTTCGCCCTGACCTCGAGCACGATCAGCGGCAACGGCTGGCAGGCGTCCGCGCAGACGACGGCCGACACGCAGGCCGGCTGGCGGCTGGACGTCACGGCGCTCTGCGCGAGCCAGGGCGGCTAGGGGCAGCCAGCCTGCGCTCCGGCGGGGCGGCTGGGAAGGCCGGGCCCGCCGCTCCCGCCCCGGCGCCGGGCGCCGGACGCCTCCCGTGCACGTCCCGGACGGCCATGCCCGGAACGGCCCCGTCCGACCGGGACATGGCCGTTCCGGCCACCCTCCCGGGACTCCCACCCTGGGTGGGGGAACCACGCGCCTCCGGCGCCCAGCCTACGGCGCGAATGCGCACGGGTGGGTCACGCGCTCGTGCCGATCGTGCGCCGATTCGTCCACACACGCCCGTCGGGTGCGCCGGCGCGGGCTCGCGGGCCCACGCCCGCGAGCCCGGCCGCTCACCGCTACAGGCCCTGGACGGCGATCGCGTGCGACGTGGCCAGCTGGTTGCGGATCGCCAGGTACGGCGCGTACTCCTCGGAGGAGTGGAACGCCTGGAGGGACTCCATGTCCGGGAACTCGACGATCACCAGCCGCTTCGGCATCCACGAGCCCTCGAGCTGGACGAGCTCGCCCCCGCGCACGATGTAGCGGCCGCCGTGCTTCGCCGCGATCTCGGGCACGGCCGTCAGATAGCCGCTCTCGCGGTAGGCGTCCATGTCCTTCAGGTCGACGTCGACGATCAGGTACGCGGGCATGCGTGACTCCCGTGGGTCGTGTGTGGCCGGTGCCCGCGGATCCTACGAGGCCCGCCGCCCGCGGCGACTCCCTAGGAGATCGTCAGCACGAGATACCTGTCCGCCGTGAGCGCCTGCGGCGTGCCGCTGCCGTCGACGTTGCAGGTCAGCTCGAACGGGTCGCTGTCCGCCATCACGAACCCGGCCCCGGCCGTCCCGCCCGTGCAGCCTGCGTCGTCGCCCGCGTAGTAGGGCTGGTCTCCCCTGGTCACGACCTTGACGGAGGCCCCAGCCGGGTAGAAGCCGTCGCATCGGGTTGCGTTCTCGCAGACCTGGGCGGGCTCGACGAGCACGTAGGTCGGCGGCTCGCGCCACTCGATGCTGATCCGCGGGAACGGCGCCGGCTGGGAGGACAGGTCGTAGACGAGGACGCTGACCCAGCGCGCCTCCCGCAAGGCGACGGAGAGGCCCTGGTAGGGGGCGAACGTGCACGTGCCGCTGTAGGAGGAGTCGCCGGCCGCCTGGACGAGCCGAACGGGCCCGTCCGGGCACATCGCGAACCCGGCCCAGGTCGTCCGCACCGACAGCGTCGTCGGCTGGCCGTAGACGACCGGCGCCGAGCAGGTCGTGACGTCGACGCACTCCACCGTCGCGTCCGTCCTCGCGACCGTGGCCGAGAACGCCTTGCCGGCCGTGATCGCGAGCTCGGGCAGCGAGGTCACGAGGCCCTCGGGCAGGATCGCGCCCTCGAGGTTCGCGCCGGCGAGCGTGGCCGAGTCGAGCTTCACCGTGCGCAGGTCGACGCCGCTCAGGTTCGCGCCGCTCAGGTTCGCGCCGCGGAGATCGACGTTGGTCAGCAGCGCGCCCCGCAGATCGACGCCGACGAGCGAGGCGCCCGAGAGATCGACGTCGGTGATGACGGCATCGTCGAGGATCACGCCGTCGAGGTTCGCACCGCGGGCGTCGAGGGTGGTGATCGAGGCGCCGGTCAGATCGGCACCCGCGAGGTTCGCCTCGACGAGCCGCGTCTCCGAGAGGATGGCGCGTCCCAGCCTGGCGCCCGACAGGTTCGCGCGCGCCATGTCGGCCCCGACGATGATCGCGCTCGTGAGCGTGGCGCCACGCAGGTCGGCGTACGAGAGGTTGCCCCCGCAGATCCTGCCCCAGATGCAGCCGCCGGCCGCCGTCAGGTGCCGCCCCGCGGCGGCGGCTGGAGCGGTCGACCCGGGCGCACCGATCCGCGCGCCGCGCAGATCCGCGTTGCGGAGCCTGGCGCGCACGAGGCGTGCCCCCCGGAGGTCGGCGCCCTTCAGGTTCGCCCCGACGAGCGTGGCACGGAGGAGGTCGGCGCGCCCGAGGTTCGCCTTCACGAGCGTGGCGCGGGTCAGGTTCGCGCGGGTCAGGTTCGCGCGGGACAGGTTGGCCCTCGTGAGGTCGGCCCGCGACAGGTTGGCGCCGGCGAGCCGTGCCCGGACGAGCTTGGCCTTCGCGAGCTTCGCCCGAGAGAGGTTCGCCCGGGAGAGGTCCTTGCCGACGAGCTTGGCGCTGGCCAGATCGGCGCCGGCGCAGCGCGCCTTCGGACCCGGGCTGCACGTCGCGGCCGGCGCCGCCGACGGAAGCGCCGCCAGCGCCAGCACGGCGATCCCTCCGCACGCGAGCGCTGCGATCCTGGCCCTCATCTCCCCACCCCCACGTGTCGTCGACGAGCGTCTCCCTCCACGCGGTGATCGGCGGGCCGGCCGGCCGATTCAGCCGCCGAGCTCGGCCAGCCGCCACGCAAGGAACGCACGCTCGGCCTCGCCAGGGGCGAGCGCGAGCGCGCGCCGGTACGCCTCGGCGGCCTCCGCCGTCCGCCCGAGCCGCCGCAGCAGGTCGGCCCGCGCCGCGTGGAGCAGGTGGTAGCCGTCGAGGTCGCCGACGAGCGGCGCGATCGCCGCGAGCCCGACCTCGGGGCCCTCCGCCATCGCGACGGCGACGGCGCGGTTCAGCTCGACCACCGGCGACGGCGCGAGCTGCCCGAGCCGCCCGGAGAGGAGCGCGATCGCGCGCCAGTCCGTCTCGGCCGCGGTCGCGGCCCGCGCGTGGACGGCGCCGATCGCCGCCTGGAGCTGGTACGGCCCCGGCCGGCGGAGCGCGACGGCGCGGTCGAGCAGCGCGAGGCCCTCCCGGATCGCCTCGCCGTCCCAGCGCGCGCGGTCCTGCTCCTCCAGCAGGACGAGGCTCCCGTCCGCGGCGACACGCGCCTCCCGGCGCGAGCCCTGCAGGAGCAGCAACGCGAGCAGCCCGAGCGCCTCGGGCTGTCCGGCATCAGCGCGACGAGCACGCGGCCAGCCGGATCGCCTCGCGGACGAGGTCGTCCCTGCGACCCGGCTGCAGTAGCCCTCGTTGAAGATCAGGTAGACGACCGCGAGCACGGCGTCGAGCCGCTCTGGCAGCAGGTGGTCGGGCGGCACGCGGAACGGGATGCCCGCGTCGCGGATCTTCCGCTTCGCCCGCACGAGGCGCTGTGCCAGCGTCGCCTCGCTCGTCAGGAACGCGCGCGCGATCTCCGGCACCTGGAGGCCGCCGACGAGCCGCAGGGTCAGCGCGACCTGCGCGTCGAGCGCGAGCGCCGGGTGGCAGCAGGTGAAGACCAGCGCCAGGCGCTCGTCCGGGATCGCGTCCACGTCCTCCTCCTCGTCGGCCGGCGCGATCGCCTCGAGCCGCGCGAGCAGCTCGCGCTTCTGCGCGAGCACGCGCTCACGTCGGAGCCGGTCGATCGCGCGGTTCCGCGCGGTGGCGACGATCCACGCCGCCGGGTTGTCGGGCGCGCCGTCGCGCGGCCAGCGGACGAGCGCGGTCGCGAAGGCGTCCTGCACCGCGTCCTCGGCGAGGTCGAGGTCGCCGAGGACGCGGGCGAGGATCGCGACGGCACGGGCCGCCTCGGCACGGAAGACCGCGTCGACTATGCGGGCACCTCGGCGCGCCGCAGCGGCCGCACCTCGATCGTGCCGAGCCGCGCGGACGGGATCCGCGCCGCCCACGCGAGCGCGTCGTCGAGCGACTCGACCTCGACCAGGTAGTAGCCGCCGAGCTGCTCCTTCGTCTCCGCGAACGGCCCGTCGGTCGTCAGCGTCCTCCCCTCGCGCACGCGGACACTCGTCGCCGTGTCGGCGGGCTGGAGCGGCGCGCCGTCGACGAAGACCCCCGCCTCCTTCATCGACGCGCTGAGCGCCAGGTACTCGCCCATCAGCGCGCCGACCTCCTGCTCGCTCATGGCAGCCCAGACCGCCGGGTCGTCGTGGATCAGGAGCATGTACTGCATCTCGCCTCCTCGGGGATGGGTTCGCAGGTGAGACGAACGGCGCGGGCCGGAATCGACAGCATCGACGAACCGCGCGGGCACCGTCAGGCCCGGGCGACCGCGATGAGCCGCGGGTCGCCCAGCGCGAACGGGGCGATTCCGTCCGGGCCGCGCAGGTCGACCTCGGCGAACCCGGCGCCAAGGAGCAGGCGGACGAGCTCCCCGGTCGTGTGCACCCGATGGGCGACCCGGGCGTGCTCGACCACCCCATCCGCCTCGAAGCGTAGGTCGCTCTCGAGGCGGCTCTCCTCGGCGCGGTAGCGGTTCGTCACCTCCATGCGGATGCCGCCGAACTCGTGCGCCGCCGCGGCCTCGATGCCGCCCACGAGCAGCGACTCGGCGGCGGTCAGCGTCTCGAGCACGAGCCTGCCGCCGGGCCGCAGGGCGTCGCGGAGGCCGCGGAGCGAGGTCGTCGTCTCCGCCGGCGTGAGGTAGCCGAAGCCGTTTCCCCACGAGAGCACCACGTCGAAGCCGCCGACGTGTGGCAGCTCCCGCAGGTCGCCAACGAGGAACGTCGCGTCGAGCGCCTCGGCGCGCGCCCGGTCGCGGGCGAGCTCGACCTCGGCCGGCGCGAGATCGATGCCGGTCACGCGCCAGCCGGCCCGGGCGAGCCGCAGCGCGAGCCGCCCGTCGCCGCAGGGCACGTCGAGGAGCGCGCCGGGGGTGCCGCCGAGCACGCGCTGCAGCACCTGCTCGTCGGCGTCGGCCATCGCCGCGCCCGCCGCGCGCCAGAAGCGCGCCGCCAGGCCGGCGTGGAAGCCGACGTACCAGTCGTCGGGCACCCGGGTGGGGATGCCGTCGTCGTTGCGAAGCACGAGAGAACCTCCGTGGAAGCGCGCAGGGGCGCAGGGTCGGGATCACGGCGCGCGCCGTGGCGCGGCTGTGTCAACCGGCGGCGATGGAGGTCGTGCGAGCGGGCTTCGACAGAGGCGTCCGGTCAGGGTAGCGGGCGGCGAGCGCTGCGGTCATCGCGTCGACGTCGAGGGCCGCCGCGCGCTCGCCCCGCCTAGTCCGTGATCGCGACGTACCCCGGCAGCGCCTCGACCCGGCCGAGCCACGCCCGGATCGCCGGGTACGCGCCCAGGTCGAAGCCGCCCTCGGGCGCGACGTGCGTGTAGGCGTACAGCGCGAGGTCGGCGACCGAGCACCGTTCGCCGACGAGGAACGACCGGGTGGCGAGATGCCGCTCCAGCGCGTCGAGCGCCGCGTAGCCGGCGCCGCGACGGCGCTCGGTGTCGGCCGGGTCGCCGCCCGCCTCCGGGTGCAGCGTGCGGAAGCGGACGACCGCGAGGTTCGGCTCGTGGTCGTACTGCTCGAAGAAGAGCCACTGGAGCACCTGCGCGCGCTCGTACGGGTCGTCCGGCAGGAACGGCGTGCCCCCGGCGAGGTAGCAGAGGATCGCGTTCGACTCGCCGAGCGGGCGGCCGTCGTCGAGCACGAGGGTCGGCACGCGCAGCCCCGGGTTCAGGTGGCCGAGCAGCTCGAGCCGGCCCGAGCGGTCGACGACGTCGACCTCCCGCCGCTCGAGCGCGAGCCCAGCAGCGCGGCGAGGAGGCGCACCTTGTAGCAGTTGCCCGAGATCGCGCTGTCGTAGAGGAGCACCCGCCGATCATGCCCGGTGGACGCTGCGGGCGGACTCACCCGCGCAGCGGCAGCCGGCGGAAGCGGCCGCGGCGGCGGCTGACGGGGCGGAGGAGCCCGACGAGGAAGCCGCCGGCAAGCCGACGAGCATCGCGCTCCGGTGCGGGCGGACGCCGTACGTGACGGCGACGCCCGAGCCGCCGCTCCCCAGCGGCCGACGAGCGCGAGCAGCGCCCGCCCCGTCCCGACCGGCGCGAGCTTGCGACTTGGCGAAGGCCGCGCCGGAGCCGTGCCAGTTGCGCCGCACGACCCGGGCGCGCCCGGCCCAGGGAACGGGTGTGAGGTGCTCCACCTCGACCGCGGGGGTCTGGAGCACGCGCCAGCCGGCCGCGAGGGCGCGTAGCGCGAGGTCGAGGTCCTCGCCGGAGCGCAGCGGGGCGCCGAGGCCGAGCTGCTCGTCGAAGCCCCCGAGCGCCAGCCACGCCTCGCGGCGGACCGCCATGCACGCGGTCGTCCCGTTCAGGCGACCGACGTCCCGGAGCCGGTCGAGCGCGACCTCCGCCTCGATCCGGCAGCCCGGGACGAACCCGACCGCCGGGTCGCACGGGCCCGAGGCGACCTGGCCGAACAGGATCGCGAGACGCGGGTCGGCGGCGAACGCACGCTCGATCGCCGCCAGCCAGTCCGGCCGCGCGACGCAGTCGTCGCCGGTGATCGCGACCAGCTCGGTCGAGGCCCGGCCGATCCCGGCGTTGAGCGCGCGGGAGAGGCCCGGCGGCGAGAGCCGCGACACGATCGCGCCGCGGGCGGCGTAGGGGGCGAGGACGGCGCGCGTGCGGTCGTCGTCGCTCTGGTCGAGCACGTGGACCTCCGCCGGCGGCGGGTCGCCCGCCAGCACCGCGTCGAGCGCGACCGCGACGTCGTCCGGCCGGTGGACGGTCGCGACGACGACGGCGACGCTCATGCGCGCACCGCCCGGCGGAGGCCGCGCGGGACGGCCCGGGCGGCGACGTACGCGGGCAGGAGCGGGGAGCCGACGAGGTCGACGAGCCCGCGCCGCGCGAGGTACCACGTCTCGACGCGCGGGAGGGCGAGCAGGTCGCTCCCAGCCCCGGCGAGGCCGAGCCGGTCGGAGCACCCGCACCGGAAGCACCGCCCGACCAGCTCGCACACGCGCGCGTCGTGGCGGCCCCGCGGGTAGGCGAACGCCTCGACGGGCACGGCGAGCGCGTCCTCGAGCGCCGCACGCGAGCCGGCGATCTCCCGCTCGGCCGCGGCGGGCGCAAGGCGGGTCAGGTCGGGGTGCGTGAGCGAGTGCGCGCCGATCGCGTGCCCGGCCGCGACGGCCTCGGCGAGCGCGCCCCGGTCGAGCAGCGGCCGCCCGTGCAGGCTCGCCTGCGTCCCGCCGAGGACGAACAGCGTGGCGGGCATGCCGTGCTCGGCGAGCGCCGGGAGTGCGTGGCGGGCGACGCTCGCGTAGCCGTCGTCGAAGGTCAGCGCCAGCGAGCGATCGGGCAGCGGCTCGCGCCGCTCCAGGCAGCCGACCAGGTCGAGCAGCGGGACGACGCGCCAGCCCCGTTCGGCGATCCGCGCCAGGCAGCGCCGGAACAGCGCCGGCGGGAAGCCGACGAGCGAGCGCGGCGACTCGAGGCCGTGGAAGGTCAGGATCGGCACCGCCGCAGGCACCGGCGCACCATACTCCGTGGCCAGCGAGGGGACGGATGGGGACGGCCTGGATCGGGATCGAGTTCGGCGCGCTCGCGCTCTGCGGGCTCGTCGCGCTGCGCGTGCTGGCGCTCCCGGCGGCGCGACGCGAGCTGCGCGAGCGCCCCGCCGTCGCCGCCGGCCTCGGCGCGTCCGCCCTCGTCGTCTGCGGGATCGCCGCCTGGGGCGCGGCCGTCCAGCCCGTTGCGCTGCACGCGCTCGCCGCGCTCCTCGTGGCAGCGACGCTCGCGGCCTGCTGGCGCGCGCGCCCGGGCTACGGGACGCGCCGCGGCCTGCCGCCCGGCTCGCTCGGCCTGCACGGGTCGCTCCGGGCGGTGACGGGCCACCGCTACCTGCACGAGCAGCACCGCTGCCACGGGCCCGTGTTCAAGACCGCGCAGGTGCACAACCGGGTCGCCTGCGTCGTCGAGCTCGAGCGCGGCCGCGATGGCGCTTCGCCGGCACGCGGCCGCGCTGCGCCCCGCCGAGCTGCCGCTCAGCCGCGAGATCCCGCGGGGCTTCCTCCGCTACATGGAGCCGGACGACTACGAGGCCTACGCGCGCCGCTTCCGCGCCGCCTTCGCCGGCGCGATCGCCTCGACCGGCCCGGAGGTCGCCCGGGCCGAGGCGGTCGCCGCGCTCGGGCGGCTCGCGGCCGGGGGCGCGGGGGTCGCGCCGCGGCCGCTCCTGCACGATGCCGCCGGGGACTTCTCGCGCCGCTTCCTCGTCGGCGCGTTGCTCGACGACGACGTCGAGCGGCTCGCCGGCTGGGTCGAGGACGTCGCCTTCGCCACCGCGATCGGCACGCCCACGGCGCGGGCGAGCGCCGCGCTCGCCGCCTTCGGGGAGACGCTCGCGCGCCGCGCCGCCGGCCGGCCGGACGCCGGCGGCGAGTCGGTCACGGGGCACCTGCTGCGGGAGGATCCGCGCGCGCTCGACGACGAGACCGTCCGGGGCAACCTCTTCCTGCTCTACACCGCCTCGCGCGACAGCATCGGCAGCCTGCTCGCGTGGGCCCTCTACCGCCTGTCCGACGCGCCCGACTGGGTCGAGCGCCTGCGCGCGACGCCGCGCTCGGACGCGCCGGCGAGCGCCGCGGAGCCGCGCCCGGGGACGGGCGACCCGTTCACGTGGACGATCCTCGAGACGCTGCGGCTGGGGCAGAGCGAGTACGTCTACCGCCGCGTGCTCGAGCCGATCGAGGTGGAGGGCTTCCGCGTCCCGCGCGGCTGGATCCTGCGCGTCTGCGTCGCCGAGTCGCACCTGCTCGACCCACCGTTCGCCGAGCCCGAGCGGTTCGACCCTGGTCGCTTCGAGCGCGGGCGGTTCGGCCCGGAGGCCTACGCGCCGTTCGGGCTCGACCGCCACGCCTGCCTGGGCGCGCGGATGTCGATGCTGCTCGGGCGGACGTTCGCCGAGGAGCTCGTCCACGGGTTCGACTGGACGGTCGTGGAGACGGGCCCGCCCGAGCGCGGCAACCGGCACTGGAACCACTGGGCGCCGAGCGGCCGCTTCCGCGTCGCGCTCGTGCCGCGCGGGGTCAGCGCGGACGCGCGAGCGCCAGCCGGTTCGTCTTCCCGCTGAACGTCCGCGGCAGCGCCTCGAGCACGGTCACGCGCGCCGGGACGACGCCGGGCGCGACGCGCGCGGCGACGGCCTCGCGCAGCTCCGTCTCGTCGACCGTCCGGCCGGGCCGCGGCTGGACGACCGCCTCGACCGCCCCGCCGGCGGCCTCGAGCACGGCTGCGTGCAGGACGTCGGGGTGCTCGTGGCAGGCGTCCTCGACCTCGCGCGAGCCGCCGCCGCCCGCCGCCTCCGCTCGCCGACCCGCCCGAGCACGCGCAGCCGGCCCGCCTCGTCGGCGACGGCGAGGTCGCCGGTGCGCAGGACGCCGCCCGCGAGCGCCGCCGCCGTCGCGTCGGGCCGGTTGCGGTAGGCGTCGAAGGCGCCCCACGGGACGACGACCTGGCCGAGAAGCTCCCCGGCCGCAGCTCGCGGCCGGCGTCGTCCGCCGGATAGGCCGGCCGGTCGGGGAGCGGCGCCCCGACGAAGCCGTCGAGCGCGCGCACCCCGTCGTCGGGCCGCCCGAGCGCCATGAAGCCGCCGAGCTCGCTCTGGCCGTAGCTCTCGACGAGCGGGATCCGGAGCAGCTCGCGGTAGTCCCGCTTCAGGCGCGGCGCCAGCGGCTGGCCGCCGGAGAGCGCCAGCCGGAACGGCGGCGCGGCCGGGCCGGGCGCGTGGAGGACGTCACCGAGCGCGCGTCAGCGGGTAGGCGACGAGCACCGTCGCCCCGGCCTCGACGGCGACCTGCCGGATCGCCGCTGCGTCGAGCCCCGCAGCGAGCCGCACGGTCCCGCCCGCGTGGATCGCGGGCAGCAGCGCGGCGACGAGCTGGAAGCTCGACGGCGTGGGGGTCGTCGCGAGCAGCACGTCCTCGAGGCCGAGCCCGAGCCGGTCGGCGATGCACGCCGTCCCGAGCGTCACGGGGCCCGAGCGGAGGATCGCGCCCTTCGGCCGTCCGGTCGTCCCGGACGTGTACGAGAGGTAGAGCGGCGCGTCCTCCCCGTGGTGCGGCGCCCGGTCGGCCCGGTCGGCGCCGAGCGCGCCGAGGTCGGCGAGGCCGCGCGCGCCCCGGCGGCGCGCGCGCGCAGGCGCGCGTGCAGCGCCGGCGGCGCAGCGACGAGCGCGGCGCCGCCGGCGTCGAGGAGCCACGGCAGGTCGTCGTCGCCCGTGCGCGGGTCGATCAGCCCCGGCAGCGCCCCCGCGTGCCAGCAGCCGAGGATCGCCAGGACGAGCTCGACGGAGTCCGGCCCGCAGAGCCCGACCGCGTCGCCAGGCCGGACGCCCGCCCGCGCCAGGTCGGCCGCGATCGCCGCGGCCCGCGCGGCCCCGTCGGCGTAGGTCACGGCCCCGGCGGCGTCCGCGACGAGCACGTGCGCGGGCCGCCGTGCGAGCGCTCGCGCGAGCGCGGCGAGGGCGTGACGACCGGTATAGGCGACGGGGTTTTCGGGATTCAAAGCGCGTGCTATAGTCAGCCGGTCGGAGGGGAGTATCCCACCACGGCGCCGTCGTCATGACGGCTCCTGCCCGGTGGCGCCGGCTCGACGAGCGGGAGAGACCTTCGGCTGACGATGGCTGTCGTCTGCCCGAGGGAGGATCGAATGGACGTCGAATGGTGGGCCTGGGTCGCGTTCTGCGCGGTCGTCGTGGCGATGCTCGCGGTCGACCTGCTGCTCTTCGGCCGCGGCGGCGGGGCCATCGGCTTCGGCACGGCGGCGGTCTGGAGCGTGATCTGGACCGTGATCGGCGTGGGCTTCTACGCCGTCCTCATCGTGTGGGAGGGCACGGGACCGGCGAACGAGTACCTCGCGGGCTTCCTGATCGAGAAGAGCCTGTCGATGGACAACCTGTTCGTCTTCGCCCTGCTCTTCTCGTACTTCGCGATCCCGCTCGCCCTCCAGCGACGCGTCCTCTTCTGGGGGATCACCGGCGCGATCGTCCTGCGCGCCGCGTTCATCCTCGCCGGCGCCGCGCTGCTCGACGCCTTCCACTGGGCGCTCTACCTGTTCGGCGCCTTCCTCGTCCTCACCGGCATCCGGATGGCCCGGCACTCAGGCGAGGAGATCCACCCCGAGCGGAACCCGGCGCTGAAGCTGCTGAACCGGGTGGTGCCCGTCTCGACGGAGTTCGACGGGCAGAAGCTGTTCGTCGTGCGAAGCGGCAAGCGGCTCGCCACCCCGCTCTTCGCCGCGCTCGTGCTCGTCGCGGTGTTCGACGTCGTCTTCGCGATCGACTCGATCCCCGCGATCTTCGCGATCACGCGCGAGACCTTCATCGTCTTCGCCGCGAACGCGTTCTCGCTGCTCGGCCTCTCGGCGCTCTACTTCCTGCTCGCCGGGATGATGAAGCGGTTCGAGTACCTCTCGCTCGGCCTGGCCGGGATCCTCGTCTTCATCGGCGTCAAGATGCTGATCTCGGACGCCTGGAAGATGCCGATCTGGCTCTCGCTCGTCGTGATCGTCGCGGCGCTCGCCGGGTCGGTCGGCTACTCGCTCTGGAAGACCCGCGGCCAGCCCGACGACCCGGCCGACGGCGGGGGCGCGGCCCCCGGGCCGTGCGAGCACGCGGCGGCCGTCTAGGCGTCCGGACGGGTCGGGGGGGGCGGGGGCGC
>JAWKJY010000004.1:0-510206 GCA_041393535.1 Thermoleophilia bacterium | reverse complement strand
CGAGGGGCGCGAGCGTCCGCTCGAGCCGCAGCTCCTGCGTGACGAGCCGGCGCCCGGCCGCTGCCAGCCGTGCGCGCTCCGGCTCGTCCGCGAGCAGGCGGGCGATCGCGGCCGGCAGCTCGTCGACGGGCGCGGTGACGAGGTGCTCGCCCGGGACGAACGGCTCGGGCCGGCGGATGGGCTCGCCGACGACGAGCGCGCCGTTCGCCATCCCCAGCACCTGACGCAGCCCGGAGAGCGTCCCGGGGCGCCGGTGCAGGTCGAGCAGGATGCGCGTCCGGTTGAGCAGGCGCGTCCGCTCCTCGCCCCACGTCGCCGGGTCGCGCCAGCTCCCGGCGACCTCGAGCGGGACGCCCGCCCTGCGCAGCCGCCGCACGAGCCGTCGGCGGCGCGGCGTGTCGAGCGCGCCAAGGAAGAGCACGGGCACGTCCCGTACGAGCTCGAGGTCGCGGCCGAGGGACGGCTCGTAGCCCCACGGCGTGACGAGGACCTCCGCGCCGAGCGCCCGCGCCCGCTCGGCCTGCTCCTCCGACTGGACGGCGACGACGTCGAGCCAGCCCGCGCGCAGGGCGCCCCGCAAGGCGCGCTCGACCGACCGGGCGTCGTTCGCGCGCGGGTCGCGCAGCACGATCTTCGCCAGCTCGCGCGCCGAGCAGGGCAGGCGCTCGACGAGCGCACCCGCTGCCGGCAGGGGCTCGTTCAGCCAGAGCGCGACGGGCGGGCGGGGCCGGGCGCAGGCGAGCGCCGCCGCGATCGCGGGCAGCCGCCCCGCCGCCCCGACGAGCACGACGGCGCGCGCGTCCGCGAGCGCGGCCGGATCGTCCCCCGCCTGCTGCACGGCGAGGCCGAGGGCGCCCAGCCCTCGCGTGACCTGGTGCGGCTCGCCCCGTACGGCGGGGACCGACCGCCAGCAGACGAGGACGTGGCCGGCGCTCACCCGAGCAGGGGCGTGCCGGGCAGGCCCGTCCCGTCCGCGCCGAGGAGCGCGCAGGCCGTCGCCGCGACGTCGACGACCCGGCCGTCTCCCTCCGCCAGCAGCCGGGAGCGTCCCGGACGGACGAGCGCCCACGCCTCCGACGTGTGGCCGCCCGAGCGCCCGCTGCCGGCGCCGACGCGACGGACCGTCCCGTGCTCGGGCGAGACGACCGCCCGCAGGCCCGCCGCCGGGCGCTCGCTCCAGCGCACGACGAGGTCGGGCAGCGCCGCGACGCCGGGCCCGTCGAGCTCGCGCGCGACGCGGACGACCGAGTCGACGGCGGTGCCGCCGTCCTCGTCCCGGAACGTCAGCAGCCCCGCGGCGATCCGATCGGCGAGCTCGTCCGCCTCGGCCGGGTCGACGACGCCGTCGCGCTCGCGACCGCGGACGTTCAGCTGGACGTGGCCGAAGTGGTCGGCCGGGAGCGCGAAGGCCCGCGTCCTCGACCAGTCGATGCCACGCACGGCGAGGGACGCGTAGAGGCCGCGGACGACGCCCTCCGGCAGGGCGCGCGAGACGGCGGCGCGGGCGGAGGTCGGGATGCTCGCCCGGAAGCGCCAGATCCCGCCGCCGGTGTCGTCCTCCGCCCCCCGCTCGCCGAGGACGGCGGTGAGCATCCCGGGCAGGAGGTCGACGCGGCTCGTGTTCGCGCCCATCCCCTGGGGCGAGCAGACGATCAGGTCGGCGTCGTCGGGGAGCGCGTCGACGATCCGCCCCAGCGCCGCGTCCGCGGCCGCGTAGACGTCCCGCAGCGCGCCCGCCAGCCCGGCCGCCTGCCAGGCCTCCTCGCCGACCTGGGACCCGTCCCAGAGCTGGTGGCCCGCCAGGTGGGTGGAGAGGACGCTCGCCCAGACGAGGTCGACGCGCTCCCGCCCCAGCGCGTCGACGACGACGTCGCCGACGCGGCGCGCCCCGAGCAGCGCCTCGTCGCGGATGGCCGTCAGCGCGCCGGCGGACGGCTTGCCGAAGATCTCGGTCAGCATCGGCGGCCTGCCGTGCCGGCGCACCGCGTCCCGCCAGGCGCCGTCCGGGGCGCCGAAGCGCGCATGCTGATCGGGTTCCAGAGCCCGATCCCGCTCAGCAGCAGGCCCTGGAGGGCCTCCGGCCGCTCGACCTCGTACGGGTCGACGACGAGGAGACGCCGCCCGGCGCGCGCGAGCCGCTCCCAGACCGACGCGACCGGCGGCAGCGACTCGCGGAAGACGACCCGCTGCTGCGCCGCGGCCCACTGGAAGCCGTAGTAGCGCCCGTGCCCGGCCGGCTCCTGGCCGGTGTAGATCGACTGGTAGGTCCCGGCCGGGAAGAGGGCCGCCGGCGTCTCGAGGCGCAGCGTCGTCCCCGCGGCGCGAAGGGCGGCGAGCGCGGGCATCCGGTCGGCCGCGACGAGCTCGTCGACGAGCGCTGGCGAGACCGCGTCGAGCTGGACGACGGCGAGCATGCCGGGACGCTACCGGCCCGGCTCCCTCGACGGCCGAGGCGATGCGGGACACCGCCTCGACTACACTCCGACGTTCCATGACCTCCCTCGACCCTCGGTTGCGGCGCGAGCGGGTCGGGACCGCCGTGCTCGGCGCCGGGCCCGCCGGCCTGACGGCTGCGTACGTGCTGGGCCTGCTCGGGCGGCCCGGCCTCGTGCTCGAGGCCGACGGGACGGTCGGCGGGATCGCGAAGACGGTCGAGTTCGGCGGCTACCGCTTCGACCTCGGCGGCCATCGCTTCTTCACGAAGCTCGGGCCGGTCCAGCGCCTGTGGGAGGACGTGCTCGGCGACGACCTGCTCGTCCGCCCACGGCTCTCCCGCATCTACTACCAGGGGCAGTTCCTCGCCTACCCGCTGCGCGCGCAGGACGTCGTCGCGCGGCTGGGCGTCCTCGAGGCGGCGCTGTGCGCGCTCTCGTACCTGCGCAGCCGGGTCGGCCGCAACGAGCAGCCCGAGACCTTCGAGGACTGGGTGACGAGCCGGTTCGGCCGCCGCCTCTACGACGCGTTCTTCCGCTCGTACACCGAGAAGGTCTGGGGCATCCCCGGCTCGGAGATCCGCTCCGAGTGGGCCGCCCAGCGCATCCGCAACTTCTCGTTCGGCAAGGCGGTCGCGGGCGCGCTCCACCTGCGGCGCGAGCACGTGACGACGCTGATCGAGGAGTTCCACTACCCGCGCCTCGGCCCCGGGCAGATGTGGGAGGCGCTGCGGACACGCGTCGAGGAGCGCGGGATCGAGGTGCAGACGAAGTCGCGCGTGACGGCGATCCGCCACCGCGACCAGGTCGTCGAGCAGATCGTCGTCGAGCGGGACGGCGTCGCGGTCGACGTGCCGGTCGACGGCGTCGTCTCCTCGCTCGCGCTCGCCGACCTGATCGAGGCGCTCGACCCGGCCCCGCCGGTCGAGGTGGTCGAGGCGGCGCAGCGGCTCCGCTACCGCAGCCTCGTCCTCGTCGCGCTGATGACAACCGAGGCGCAGCCCTTCCCGGACAACTGGATCTACCTGCACGACCCCGGCACGCGCGCCGGCCGCGTCCAGAACTTCGGCGCCTGGAGCCCCGACATGGTCGTCCCGGGCACGACGTGCCTCGGGGCCGAGTACTTCTGCTTCGAGGGCGACGACATCTGGCAGATGTCCGACGGAGAGGCCGTCGCGCTCGCGACGCGGGAGCTGGCCCGGATCGGGCTCGTCGACCCGGCGAGCGTGATCGACGGCGTGAAGGTGCTCGTGCCGAAGGCGTACCCGATGTACGACTCCGCCTACCGCGAGGCCCTCGCGACCGTGCGCGCGTACGTCGACGGGTTCGCGAACCTCGTCACGTGCGGCCGCAACGGCCTGCACCGCTACAACAACCAGGACCACTCGATGTGGACGGCGATCCTCGCGACGCTCAACCTCGTCGACGGCGGCGAGCACGACGTCTGGTCGGTCAACACCGACGCCGAGTACCACGAGGAGGGCGCGGTGATCGAGCGCCTCCTCGACCTCGAGCTCGTTCCCTAGTCGACGTCGGGGTGGTGCGCCGCGGCGAGGTACGCGTCTCGCACCTCGGCGAACGGCCCAGCCGCACGGACGGTGCCCTGCGCGAGGTAGACCGCCCGGGTGCAGAGGCGGCCGAGCAGCTCGTGGTCGTGCCCGGCGGCGAGCACGATGCCGCCTGCCGCGAGGATGGCGCGGGCGCGCGCCTCGACGACGTCGCGGAACTCGTGGTCGAGGGCCTCGAGCACCTCGTCGAGCAGCAGGATCTCGGGTCGGACGAGCTCGGCCACCGCGTAGCCGAGCCGCGCGCGCATCCCCTGCGAGTAGCTCGACACCGGCCGGTCGAACGCGACGCCGAGCTGGCTCTCCTCCCGCACGGCGGGGACGAGCGCGCGGGCCTCGCGCCGCGTCAGCCCGGCGAGCACCGCGAGCAGGGCGGCGTTCTCGGCGCCGGTCAGCCGCGAGGAGAGCCCCGACTCGACGGAGAGCAGCGCGCCGATCCGCCCGACCACCTCGACGCGGCCCTCGTCGGCCCCGAAGACGCCCGCGAGCACGCGCAGGAGCGACGTCTTGCCGGAGCCGCTCGCGCCGAGCAGGGCGACGGCGTCGCCCGGGCCGAGCTCCAGGCTGACGTGGCGCAGTCCCCACGTCTCCTCGCCGCGCCGCCGCAGGCGCCGCAGCGCGGGCGTGACGACGCGCCGCTGGCGGTCGAAGAGGAAGCGGACGCCGACGTCCTCGCACGTCACGCGCGCGCTCACAGGTCGACCACCTTCGCCAGGTGGCGCTCCTCGCGCCGGTAGACCGGCAGGCTGACGAGGAGCAGGAAGGCGGCCCAGGCGAGCGGGATCAGCAGCTGCCAGGCGGGCGGCGTGCGGCCGTAGAGGAGCGCGCTGCGGTACGCCTCGAACAGGCCCGTGAAGGGGTTCGCCTTCGCGATCTCCGCGTAGACGCCGGGGATCTCCGACAGCGGGACGAGGCCCGGGGCGAGGAAGAAGATCGTCCGCACCAGGCTGATCGCGAACAGCCGCAGGTCCGGGAACCAGAGCCCGAGCAGCGCCGCGGGGTAGGCGCTCGCGATCCCCAGGACGAGCGTGACGAGCAGCGCGGGCACGAGCCACAGCGCGGCGGGCGTCGGCGCGACGCCGTGCGCGCCCATCATCACGACGAAGAGGAGCAGGCTCGCGACGAAGGCGACCGTCTCCGTGAGGACGCCCGCGATCGGGATCAGCCCCCGGCGGAAGCCCATGTTGAGGATGATCGCGCGGCGCGACTGGACGCAGACGAGCCCACTCGAGACGGCCGCGATCACGAGCTGGAACGGGATCACGGCGCACGCGATCGAGACGCCGGGCGCGGTCCCGGGCCGGTCGAGCACGAACGCGACGAGCACGAGGTAGACCCCGGCGGCCGCGAACGGGTCGATCAGCCACTTGACGAGCTGCCAGGGCCCGCGCCCGAAGCGCGCGCGGAGGTCCGACTCGACGAGGGCCACGAGCAGCGACGCGGTGTTGCGCGCCGTGGACGAGGGCTCGGCGAGGGCGCGGCGCATCGGCCGCCAAGCGTACTCGCCCCCGGCGCGCCGCCCGCCGCCGTACAGTCCAGCCGATGGCGCACGCACCCGCCGCGCACGGCGTCCACCTGGACGTCCTGGGGCTCCCGATCGCCGTGGCGGGCGACTGGCCGGAGGTCGTCGAGTCGGTCCGCCTCGACCTCGCGTGGTTCGAGCGCCCCGCCGGGCCCGCGCCGCCCGCCCGCATCCGTGTCGCCGTCGAGCAGGGGCCGCCCGACTTCGACCGCTTCGGGCCGCTCGCGGCCTCGTTCGTCACGCCGCGCAACGTCGTCTACCAGGATGGCGGCCGGACGATCGTCGACTACTTCGGGCGCGCCGTCTCCGTGCTCGACCGCCGCGCCGGGACGCTCGTCGTGCGCGGCGAGGACGAGCACCTCGTCCACGAGGCCGCCTACCACTACCTGGTCTCGCGGATCGGCGAGCACCTCGACGCGCTCGGGCTGCCGCGCCTGCACGCGCTCGGCCTGGCGACCCGCCGCGGCGCACTCGCGGTGATGCTGCCGTCGGGCGGCGGCAAGAGCACGCTCGCGCTGCGCGCGCTCGGCGACGACCGCGTCCGGCTGCTCTCGGAGGACGCGCCGCTGCTCGACCGGCACGGTCGGCTGCACCCGTTCCCGCTCCGGATCGGCGTGAACGCGACCGACGCGGCGCGGCTCCCGGCCGACCAGGTGCGGCGGATCGAGCGGATGGAGTTCCACCCGAAGCTCGTCCTCGACATCCGCGCCTTCGCCGACCGGATCGCGACGGAGCCGTCGCCGCTCGCGGACCTCGTGCTCGGCCGCCGCTCGCTCGGGCGCGACGCGCGGCTCGAGCCGCTCGAGCGCCACGAGGCGGTCGGGACGCTGCTGCGGGAGTGCGTCGTCGGCGTCGGGATCTACCAGGGGATGGAGTTCGTGCTCCAGCGGGGCATGCGGGACGTCGCCGGCAAGGCGGGCGTGGCCGCGATGCGCTCCCGCTGCTGTGCGGCCGCGCTGCGCGGCGCTCGCGTCTGGCGGCTGACGCTCGGGCGCGACCACGAGCGCAACTGGGAGGCGCTCGAGCCGCTGCTGCGATGAGCGAGCTCGACCTGCTGGTCGCGGCCGAGCTGCTCGACCCGGCAGCCGGCGGCGCGGAGCAGTTCCTCGCCGAGGCGCTCGCCCTGCTCCCGTCCGGCTGGCGGGCCCGCGCCGTCCACGTCCGGGGGCCCGAGGGGCCGGGCCTGCGGCTTCCGGAGCGCGTCGAGCGCCGGCCCGTGGAGCCGCCCGCCGCGCCCGGCGCCTACTGGCGCGACAAGCGCCTCCGCCGCGAGGCGATCGCCCGGGGCGTCGAGCGCGCGATCGCCGTCCGGAGGCCCGACGTCGTCCTGACGCAGCTGCACGCCGGGCCAGGCGCGGTCGCCGCGGCCGGCGAGGCGGGCGTGCCGGCGGTGCTGCGCATCCCGAGCTACGAGACGCTGTGCAAGCACGCGTTCGACGCCGGCTCGACCTGCCTTCCCGCCTCCGGGTGCCGCGGCTGCCCGACCGCCCTCGGCCTGCCTGCCGCCGAGCGGGCGGAGCTGGTCGCCTCGCGCGCCGCGCACGCCGCGGCCCTCGCGGCCGCCCGCGCCCTCGTCGCCCCGAGCGCGTTCGTGGCCGGCCGCGTGGAGGAGTGGAGCGGCCGGGCGGCCACGGTGGTCCACTCCGTCGACGGCCGCCCGCCGCCCGGCCGACGCCGGGGGCGAGGCGGCGGTCGCCGCGGCCCGGCCGGTCGGCCAACAAGGGCGTCGACCTGCTGTCGCAGGCTCGCGCGGGCGACTTCGACCGCCGGCTCGTCGTCGCGGGCGTCCTCGCCGACGGCCGGACGAGGCGGCGCTGCGCCGGCTCCCGAACGTCGAGCTCCGCGGCTACCAGCCACTCGCGGACCTCGCGGTCGGCGCGTCCGTCGCCCTCGTCCCGTCGGCCTGGCCGGAGCCGTTCGCGCACCTCGCCTTCGGAGCTCCAGGCGCTGGGCGTGCCGGCCTGCACGGGCGGTCGGAGGGCTGCCCGAGGTCAGCTCCCGCGCCCGGCCCCGTCCTCCGCCGACGCCGGCCCGGCGATCTGGGCCGGTCGGATCCGCGCGCTCGCCGACCTGACCGCGCGGGCGGCGCTGGCGCCGCCGCCACCGCGCGGGTGGACGCGATCGTCGCGAGCCGGCCGATCGACCGCCTCGTCGAGTTACAGGCCGCCGCCGGCTAGACGGTCTGGCGCGCGCGCGGCCGGGTCAGGCTGCGCCGCGGATGCGCCCCTCGACCGCCCGACGGCGCGCGATCTCGGCCTCCCGCGATCAGCTGGTCGAGCCGGGCCAGGAACGTGTCCTCGGCGAACCGCTCGGACCGACGCCCGGCACGCCGCCGGCGAGACGGCGACCGCGCACGAGCGCGCGTCCAGCCCCGCGCCGATCGAGCGGGGATCGACCTGACCGAGCAGGACGCCCGTCCGTCCGTCCTCGGACGACCTGGCGCGCCGCCGTCCCGCGGCGCGACGATCGGGCGCCGCACGCGAGCGCCTCGGCCATGACGATCCTGAACTCTCGACGGACGGGCAGCGACGGCCCGCTCGCCCGGTACAGCTCCCGCAGCCTCGTCCGTCACCCGCCCCGGAGGCGGACGTTCGGGGGCGCTCGCCCGAGCCGCTCGAGCTCGGGCCCGCCGCCCGCCACGACGAGCGTGCGGTCGAGCCCGCGGAAGGCCTCCAGGACGACGTCGACGACCTTGTGCGGGACGAGCCGCGCGACGACCAGCACGTGCGTGCGGGGCGCGTCGGACGGCGTGAAGAACGCGGTGCGCACCGGCGGGTGGAGCACCTCGCCGGCGACGCCGGTGACGCTCGACGCGCCCGGCCGACCAGGCCGAGTTGACGACGAGGCGGTCGGCCCGGCGGATCGCGTCCACGTACCAGCGGCGAAGGAGCGGCAGGAGCGCCGGTGCGAGCAGCCGCGTCGGCCACGGCTGCCGCGACGCGTAGGGCGCGAAGTCGACGTAGAGCGGCCGCGGCAGCCCGGCCGAGTAGACGATGCGGCGCGCGCCTGCTGGCCGACGTGGATCGCGCTGCCCATCTGCGTGAGCGCGACCACGACGCCGACGCTGACGGACAGGCGCGCGAGCCGGCGGGCGTGCATCGGCGCATGGAGGTGCGCCTTGCGCCGACCGGACGGGACGACGAGGCGGGGGTTCGGCCAGGGGATGTCGTCGTCGTCGAGCCCCGACTCGGCGAAGCGCGGCGCGACGAGCAGCGCGCCCGGATGCTGGCACGATCGCGTCGAGCACCCGCTCCAGTCCCGCCGGAGGTCGCCGAGCTGGTCGTTCGAGATCGCGAGCCAGGGGCGCTCGCGTGGTGGTGGGCTGGCGTGCTGCATGGACGGCGGAGCGTCAACGAACGCCCAGCGGCGCGCGGCGTTCACGCACCTGCGCGAGCGAGGCGCTCACGGAGGGGGCCCGGCTCGCCGGGCGGCCTCACCCGAGACGAGCCGATGCCAGAGCGCCTCTCGACGCGCGGCCCCGGTCGGTCCCGCGGCCGGGCCGAAAGCCGTGCGGAGGCCCGCGAGCGCCGCCGACGCGCGTCCAGCCCGCCCGGCTCGACGGCGCCCGCGCTGCCCCACCGCCACGCGGCGGACGGCGCCGAGCAGGACGAAGGCCTGGTGCTCGAGCGCGAGCGCGGCGAGCGCCGGTCCGGGCAGGCCCGCACGCGGCGCGAGGCGCTCGCCCGCGAGGTGGGTCGCGGCGGCCAGCGCCGCGTGGCGGAGCGGGTTGCGCCAGGCGTCCTCGGCGAGCCGGCTGGTGAGGACGAGCGGCGCCCGGCCTCGCGCCAGCACCTCGGTCGCCGGGCCGGCGAGCGCCCACCGACCAGCTCGGCCGCCCGGTGCCGGTCGCGCGCCTCGAGCACGCCGAGCGTCCGTCCTCGCCGATGCCGCGGACGAGCGGCCGCGCGCAGGGCGGCAGGCGCGCCTGCGAGCGCGGGCTCGCTGGCCGGCTGCGCCGGGAACGTCGCCCGGCGGCGGTCGCCGGAAGTGCGTTGCGGCGGCGGTGCCTGGTCGTGGAGTCGAGGGCGGCGACGACGGCCGCCGCGATCCTCGGCCCGTCCTGGTCGGGGCGCGCCGAGCTGCTCGAGCGCGGCATGCAGCGCGGCCGCCTGGCCAGTCGATGCTCGCGGCGCGCGTCGCGCTCGAGCGTCGAGAGCCGGCCGCGGAGGCCTGCCGCGTCGCCGCGAGCGGCGAGGGCGAGCGCGTTCTGGCCAGGGCCCGGTCGGTGAGGTAGGCGAGCCGACGCTCGGGCTCCCACGTAATGTCCTCGCGCAGCTCGGTTCCGCCGAGCAGCCGCCAGCCGGCGGTCTCCGTGCGCCAGCCGCCCGCCAGCAGGGGCGCGCGAACGCGAGCCAGCCACCGCAGCGGTCGAGCTGCCCGCGCACGGGAAGACGTCGATCGGCAGCACGGCCTGCCGCTGCCCGTATGGCGCGCGCAGCGTGCGGCTCACCGTGCGGGCAGGCCCTGCGGCGCCTCGTCCTCGGCGACCACGACGAGATCGACGTCGCTCCGGCCCAGGTCGAGGTCGCCGCGCACGAGCGAGCCGCGCGCGTAGACGGCGAGGACGTCGCGGCGAAGCAGGGCGCGGACGAGCGAGCCGACGACCGCGTCGTAGTACGCGCGCACCGAGTCCTGGCGCCGCCCGCCCGGCGCCGGGCCGCGAGCCGCCAGACGGCGCGGCGCAGACGCACGGCGCTAGGCTAGTCAGCCCGCCATGCCTCGCATCGTCAATCCCTCGCCCCGGCGGCTGCGGCGGCGGGCGCGGAGCCGGCACCAGGGCGGGGGCTCGAGTTGGACGTGACGGGCGTCGTCTTCGCCTCGTTCGCGGGCTTCGCCGGGTGCGCCTCCAGCCGCCGGAGCGCCGCTGCCGTCCTGGGTGGGCGAGCGTGCGACGCGGACGACGCGGCAGCGCCTCGCGACGCGGAGCTCGTCGTGCTCGTCCTGGCACGCGTCGTACGAGCCGCTCCTCGCCGCGTCGTCGGCGCCGGTCGTCCCTCGCTGGCACAGCCCGCTGCTCCAGACCGAGCTCTCGCGGGAGGGCTGGAAGCTCGCGTACGCCGTCGACCTGCTCGACCGCGGCCTCGTTCCCGCGATCGCGGTCAACGACGTGGAGGTCGTCCGCGCCCTCGGACGGGCGCGTCGTCCACCTGCCTGACGTGCTCGACCCCGCGGAGTACGGCGGCCGTGCCGGCCTCGACCGGGGCCGGGGGCCGTGACGCTCGTCGGCGCCGCACGGACGGAAGAACCTCCCGGAACCAGTCCGCGGCCGCGGCCCGCGCCGCCGAGCTTCGCGTGGGGCTGGCCGATCACGCTGCACCTGACCGGCCAGTCGCGTGCGCGCCCGGGCTACGCCCGCTGGCTCGACCTCGCGGGATCCTGGTACGTCGAGCACGGCCGGCTGGAGCGGCCCGCGTACCTCTCGCTCGTCGCGGGCGCCGACGCGGGGCTGGAGCGCGACGCTGTCGGAGAGCTACCGCTACGTGGCCGCCGACCACGCGCTGCTCGGCGTCCCGGTCGTCGTCTCGCGCGCGGTCCCACGTTCCCTGCCTGGCCTGCTTCACCGTCGATCGCTGCCCGGACTCGCCTTCGAGGAGTGCGGCCGCCGCTCCTCGTGCGCGCTGGCCGAGCCGGGCTCGCCGCCGACCAGCGCACGGGCGCGCTCGCGATCGCGGCGGCCAACGCGGCGGCCGAGGCGCGCCGCCTCGACCGGATCCGCACTTCGCCGGGCTCGCCTAGGGCGCTGCGGCCCCCGCGCGGCGCGCGAGCCAGCGGCTGCGCCGATCGCCGCGGCCGCGACCGCGGAGAGGTGGTGGAGCGCGTGCAGCCCGACGCCGCCCGCGGCACCGGTCGGGCCGAGCCGGCGGGCGAGCAGGCCGTAGAAGGCGCGGTTCAGGACGGCGAGCGCGACGAGCGCCGCGAGCGCCGCAGCGGGCCGGCGGCGGAGGATCGACACGGCGAGCGCGACGCTCGCGAGCGCGCTCAGCCGGTGGCGCCAGCCGAGGTTCAGCACGCTCGCCGGCACCCTGCCGTCGAGCGCGAGCTCGACCTTACTGGCGCCTCGCGCTGGTGGACGTCCGTGACGAGCATCGAACGTAGCGTCCAGCGCTTCAGATGCGTGCCCCGGATCGTCGGGTCGAGCACGATCCTCCCGCCGGCCCGCCGCAGCCGGGCGCCGAGCTCGACGTCCTCGATCGAGGGCCGGTGGAAGCCGTCGCCGTCGAAGCCCCCCGCGGCGTGGAACGCGTCGGCCCGGACGGCGCCGAGGCCGGCCCAGAAGGTCTCGGCCGGGCCGCCCGCGGCCGCGTGGACGTGGTGGTGGAGCAGGTTGCGAAAGCGCGACACGAGCCCCGGGGCCTCGGGCTCGTCGTCGTAGGCGCCGAAGACGGCGACGAGCCCGGGGTCGGCCGAGAAGGCGGCGCGGATCCGCTCGAAGGCGTCGGGACGGACGACGACGTCCGCGTCGACGAAGACGAGGACGTCGCCGGTCGCGCGCCGCGCGGCGGCGTTGCGCGCCCGGGCCGGGCCGATGCCACGCGGCTCCTCGACGACGAGCAGCTCCTCGTGGGCGGCGGCCGCCGCCTCGATCGCGGCGACGCAGCGCGGGAGCGTGGGCGGGCCGTCGGACGCGGGCACGATCGTGCTCAGCCGCAGGCCGCTCATCGCGACAGCACCCGCTCGTAGACCGTGAGCGTCCGGTCGAGCACCGCCTCCCAGCCGCACAGCGCGGCGATCCGCTCGCGGCCGGCGGCGCCGAGCCGGGCGCGCAGCGCTGCGTCCGCGAGCAGCCGGTCGAGCGCCGCGCGAAGCGCTGCCGGATCGCGCGGCGGCACGAGCAGCCCCGTCTCACCGTCGACGACGAGATCCGCGAGGCCGCCGACCGCGGAGGCGACGACCGGGCGCCCGTGCGCCATCGCCTCGGCGCACACGATGCCGAAGCCCTCGCGCCGCGACGGGCAGCAGACGACCGCGGCCCGCGCGTAGCAGCGGCGGAGCTCCGCGCCGTCGACGAAGCCGCGCGCGTCCGGGAGCAGGTGCCGGAGCGGCCCGTCGCCGACGACGACCCGGCGCAGGCCGCGCGTCGCCTCGGCCAGCTCCTCGATCCCCTTCTCCGGTGAGAGTCGCCCCGCGAAGAGCACCTCCGGCGGCTCCGCCGCCGGCCCGACCGCGTCGGGCACCTCGACCCCGTTCGGGACGACCACCGGGTCGCGCGCCCCGAGCCGCGCCGCCTCGCGCGCGAGCGGCTCCGACACGCAGACGACGGCCGCGGCGCGCCGCAGCACCGGCCGCGCGAGCCAGGGCGCGCGGGCGGCGAGGGCCAGGTCGCTCCCGTGCACCGTCACGACGACCGGCTTCCCCGCGGCCAGCGCCGCCGCGCCGGACGGGAGCCAGTGCGCGTGGACGAGGTCGGCGTCGCGCGCGGCCGCGCGGACGGCCCGGGCCATCGAGCCGAGCAGGAGCGGCGCCGCCCAGGGCCGTCGGCGCACGTTCGCGGCGACGCCGTGCCCGTCGGCGAGCCCGTGGTGGTCGTATGCGCCCGGCCCCAGCACGTCGATCGAGACGCCGCGCGCGCGCAGGCGCTCGACCGCGTCCGCGACGAAGCGCCCGGCGTGGTCCCCCGGGTGCCGGGGGTACGAGGTCGTCAGGACGACGACCCTCACCGCTGCTCGAGCCGACGGCCGAAGACGAGCGGCGCAGCCAGGGCGAGCACCGCGAACCCGAAGAAGTAGTAGAAGCTCATCGTCAGGTAGAAGACGTTCGCGACGAGCGTGCCGGCGAGCGCCGCGGTCAGCCCCCACCCGAGCGGCCGGACGCGCCGCGCCGCCTCGTCCCCACGCAGCGCGAGCGCCTTCCCGATGCGCCGCACGCGCCCGATCCGGCGGAACAGGTAGACGAGGTACGCGAGGAAGGCGACGAAGCCGACGAGCCCGGTCTCCGTCAGGACGGAGACGTAGTACGAGTGCGGCCCGAAGTTGTCGCGCCCGGTGACGAACTCGTAGTAGGACGAGAACGTGTTCAACCCGAGCCCGAAGGCGGGATGCTGGTCGAGCACCGGCTTCAGCAGCTCGTAGATCTCCAGCCGCACGCGGGCCGAGCCGCCGTCGAGGGAAGTGCGTGCGCGGAAGACCGTCTCGAAGAAGTTCGACCGCTGCGCGACGATCAGCGCGACGATCGCCACCAGGGCGAGCAGCGGCACGAGGAAGCGCGCCGAGAGCAGCGTCCGCCGGTACGGGACGGCGAGCACGAGCAGGCCGACGGCGATCCCGAGCATCCCGCTGCGCGAGAGCGTCGCCAGCTCGACGAGCGCGAGGAACGCCAGCACGAGCGCGAGCGGCAGCCGCATCCGGTGCCCGCGCTCGAGCCGCAGGTAGACCGGCAGGAGGACGAGCAGCGGCACGATCAGCATCACGCCGAGGTGGTTCGGGTCGAGCGTCAGCGCGTTGACGCGGTAGACCGCCGACTCCCCGACCGCGCCGAACACGTTGATGCCGCCGCGCTGGTAGGCGCCGATCGCCGAGAGGACCGTCCGGTCGAGGTTCCCGCCCGTCCCCTCGGCCACGAGCAGCTGGACGATCCCGTAGATCCCGTTGACGACGAGGCCGGCGACGAACCAGCCGAGCATCCGCCAGTAGAAGGCCTCCGAGCGGCGCGCGAGGTGCCAGACCGCGGCGACGAGGAACGCGAAGTGGATCGCGAACTTCACGAGCCCCTTGAAGTACAGGGCGCGGTCGTCCGTGGTCAGCAGGCTGTAGTAGCCGGCGAGGTAGACGAGCGCGAAGAGGGCGAAGAACCCGAGCAGGACGACGACCGCGCGCGGCGCCCGCGCGTCGGCGCGCTCCCAGCGCGACCAGGCGAACGCGAGCACGTAGAGCGCCGCGGTGATGTCCGAGATGTTGACGTCGGCGCCGCCCGCGCTCCAGCGGAGCTTCGCGAACGTGATCGTGAACAGCGCGGCGAAGAGCAGCCCGTCCGCGAGCGATGTCCGCGAGACGGCTACCGGACGCGACCGCGCGCCGGCCTCGCCGGCCGCGACCGCGCTCACGCGACGCGCTCCCGAGCGGCCGGGCGGGCGGCGCGGCCGACCACCATCCTGTCCGTTGCGTCCACGTCCCTCCGAGCCCCGTCCGCTTCGGCCCCTTCGGGGCCACCCCTTGCCTCCTCCCGCGGCTGAGCGTATCGACGGAAGTCGCACGCGTGGGTCACGGGACCGTGCCGGAAGCGTGCCGGAAGCGTCACGGGCGACGCACGGGAGGTAGCCGGCCCGGACGGCCCGGAGCAGCGGGAGCGGGCGCCCGCCGGCCGCCTCGACGTGGCGGCGGCAAGGGCGCGCCTACGCGCTGTCCGCGCGCCCGAGCAGGTCGAGCAGCTCGACGGAGCGCGCTCGGCGCGAGAGGCGCTCACGTGCCTCGGGCGCGAGCGGGGTCGCCGCCAGGCGGCCCGCGCGCCAGTCGGCGACGAGCCCGGCGAGCGCGGCCCCGATCGCGTCCACGTCGTCGGAGGGCACGACGACCCCGCCGCCCACCTCGCGGATCAGCGCCGCGGCCTCCCCGTCCGGCGGGACCGCGGCCAGGATCGGCCGCTCCGCCGCGAGGTACTCGAACACCTTGCCGGAGAGGATCCCCTTGCCGCGCCCGTCCGCCTCGGGGATCAGCAGGAGCAGCGCCTCCGAGTCCCGCTGCAGGCGCAGCGCCTCGCCGCGCGGCAGGTAGGGCACGAGCTCGAGCCGGTCGAGGATGCCGAGCGCCGCGGCGTGCTCCCGGTCGCGCGTGCGGAAGTCCCCGACGAACCGCGCGACGACGGCCTCGTCCGCGCGGGCGACGGCGTCCAGGAACGGCCGCGGGTCGCGCCGCCCGAAGAAGCTGCCCGTGTGGGTGATCCGGAAGCGCTCGCCCGGCACGTGCGCGAGCCCCGCGAAGTCGTCGAAGTCGCAGCCGTTGCCGATCACGGCGAGCGCGCCGCGCGGGTCGTCCCGGCGGGTCTCCTCGGCGATCGCGATCGAGGCGGCGGCGATCGCGTCGGCCCGCTGCGCGACCATGCGCGCGAGCCGGCGCTCGCCGCGGACGTCCCGGCGCCGGTGGGAGTGGAAGGAGATCGAGTCGCGGACGTCGGCGACCCAGCGCGCGTCGGTCCGTGCCTGGACGGCGCGGCCGACGAGGTGCACCGACCCGGGCGGCGAGGTCGTCATCACCCAGTCGATCCGGTGCCGGCGCACGAGCCGCAGCGCCGCGGGGATCGCCGTCGCGTTCCAGAGGACGGCGGCGTCCGGGACGAGGACCTTGCGGAACGCGATCTGCGCCTGCAGCCCGATCCGGTCGAGGCCGCGCGCGTGCTTCAGGTCCTCGGCCGGGCGGCGGGAGCGAGGCCCGAGGTTCCGCACGCGGTGGACGACGACGCCCGGCGGCTCGACGAGCGACTCGTCGCGATGGAGCCACTTCGGGTCGTCCGGTGCGAGCACGTGCACCTCCGCGCCGAGGTCGACGAGGTGCTTCGCGAAGGTCAGCGGCCGCTGCACCCCGGGCCCGCCGGCCGGCGGCCAGTAGAGCGAGACGATGAGGATCCGCACCGCGGCATTGTCGCGCCTGGCCCGGGCCGCCGCGGCCGCCATCGCTCAAGCGGGGGATGGCCGGGCCGATCTTCCGGGCACTGACGCCAGCCCGCGTCGACGGAAGGGTTCCGCTTGCAGCACCGCAGACTGTCGTTCCTCGCCCCGATCGCGACGTGGCTGATCGGTGGACGCCACAGCATCCGCCGCTCGGTCTCGCTCGCCTTCATGCTGCTCGCGCTCGTCCTCACCGGGACGTTCTCGACCGTCTACTACCTGCGCACGAGCGCCGCCACCCTGGACGGGATCGACGGCCGCCTCCGGACCGCGGCCGAGGCGGCCCGCGAGCTGAGCGGCAACGGCTACGTCGACGAGCACCTCGCGCCGGGCTCGACCTCGGACGAGCAGTACGTCGAGAACGCGCTCGCCAACTACCGCTTCACGTCCGGCTCGGGGCTCGAGTACGTCTACGGGCTCGTGCTCCAGGACGGCGAGGCGCGCTACGTCTTCGACACGGCGACGCCCGAGGAGGTCGAGGTCGGCGACACGACCGCGCACCTCGAGGCGTACGCCGACGCGCCGCCCGAGGTCGCCGAGGCGTTCCGGACGGGCGAGCCGCAGTTCGCCGAGTACACGGACGAGTGGGGCACCTTCCGCTCGATCTTCGTGCCCGAGACGTCGCCGGGCGGCGTGCCGTACGTCGTCGGGGTCGACATCTCGCTCGCCCACGTCCAGTCGGTGATCCACCGGCGGCTGATCGAGGCGCTGCTGCTCGGCGGGCTGCTCTTCCTCGCCTCGCTCGTCTTCGCGCGCCGGCTCGCCCGGCGGCTGACCGAGCCCGTCGTCCGGCTCGGACGCACGATGGAGGCGCTGCACGCGCACGACTTCCGCGCGGACGAGCGGATCCTCGGAATGGTGTCGGAGCTGAAGCGCGGACGCAGCGAGGTGGGACTCGTCGCGGAGGACTTCGAACGGCTGATGGTGCGAGCCGAGACGCTCTTCGGCGAGCGCGAGGACGCATCGGCCGCCCAGGCCGAGGCCGACGTCGCCCGCGCGGAGGCAGAGGCGCAGCGGCTCCAGGCGGAGGCGGAGCGCGCCGAGCTGGCCGCGCACGTCGAGCGGCTCCTCCGCACCGTCCACGCCTTCGCGGCCGGCGACCTGACCGCGCGTGCCGAGCCCGGTGACGCGACCGGCGACGTCGTCCGCCTGTACGACGGGATCAACGAGGCGATCGCGCGTCAGCGCGAGGCGGTGCTCGCGCTCGTCGAGGCGGCGCACGAGGCCGACCGCGCGGCCCAGTCGATCCGGACGTCCGTCTCCGAGCTCGACCGCAGCGGCCAGCGCCAGGCCGGGCTCGCCGAGGAGATCGCGGCGGCCGTCACGCAGATGAGCCGGGCCGCCGAGGAGACGCGCGAGAGCGCCGCGAGCACGGTCGAGCGGGTCGAGCACGGCGGCGAGGCCGCGAGCGAGGGCCGGCAGGTGGTCGAGCGGACCGCCGCGGAGATCGACTCGCTGGCCGACCGGGTGCTCGAGGCCGCACGGCTCGTCGAGGACCTCGGCGGGCGCAGCGGCAAGATCGGCGAGGTCGTGCAGACGATCCAGGCGATCGCCGAGCAGACGAACCTGCTCGCGCTGAACGCCGCGATCGAGGCCGCGCGCGCCGGCGAGAGCGGCAAGGGCTTCGCGGTCGTCGCGGAGGAGGTGCGACGGCTCGCGGAGCACACGTCGACGAGCGCGGGCGAGATCGGCCAGAGCATCGCCGAGATCCAGCGCGCGGTCGACGGCGTCGTCGCGACGATGCGCGAGGGCACGACCGGGATGGAGGACGCCCGTCAGAGCGCCCGCGACGCGGACGCGGCGCTCGCGCGGATCGAGGCGGCGACGCAGGAGGCGATCGACCTCGTCGCCGCGATCGCGCGGGCCAGTGCGGCCCAGAGCACGTCGAGCGCCGGCCTCACCGACGGCGTCGCCGACATCGCCGAGGGCGCGCGCGACGCGAGCTCCGGGATCGCGGACATCGCCGTCTCGGTCGACGAGCTCGGCCACCTGAACGAGCGCCTGCTCGGGATCGCCGAGCGCTTCCAGGTCGAGGACGCGGCGGCGCGCTGAGCCGCCCGGCCCGGCGTACGATCGCCGGCATGCCGACCGAGGTCGACCTGCCCAGCCCGCTCTCCGCGGACGAGCGGCCGTTGACCGCGCACGAGCGCGCGACCATCGAGCTCCTGCTCGTCCAGGGGTTGCCCGGCGGGAACGAGCTGCGCCAGCAGCTCGACCACGTCTGCGTGGTCGCCACGTGGTCGAACTCCCTCGAGCTGCGCGTCGATCCTGGCGCCGCGCCGCCGGCCACCATCGACCCGCGCTTCGCCACGGGGAGCGAGACGAACAGCGATCCGCCCGGTCTGCAGCTGCTTCTGTGGGTCAGGGACGGCTACATCTCGGAGCTCGAGCTGCTGTCGTGGGATGTGATCGACCGGCCCTGGACACCCGCGACGACACGTGGGCGCTCCCGCCGCTCCAGGTCTGGGCGCGGCCGGTCGTCCCGCCACCGTATCCCCGCTAGCCCGGGCTCCGGCCGCGCAGGCAGAGCCGGTAGCGCAGCGACTCGACCGCGCCGCCGCCCGCGCGCTCGACGATGCGCAGGCCCGGGATGAAGCTGGCCCGCCACTCTCGCCGGTCGATCGCGAACCCTGCTGCGACGAGGCCGTCCGCGAGCTGGCCCTCCGTGCGCAGGCCGATGTGCGTCGCGTTCTCGGCCAGGATCAGGTTGCGCTTCTTCAGCCGCTCGATCGGGTGGCGCGGGTTCGGCGTGTAGAGCGAGACCGTCCCGCCGGGGACGAGCACGCGGCGCAGCTCGCGCAGCATCGCCGCGTACGTCGGGTCCTCCAGGTGCTCGACGAGGTCGGCCGCGACGGCCTTGTCGAAGGACGCATCCGGGAACGGCAGCGCGGCGACGTCCGCGATCTCGAAGGCGAGCCCCGGGAAGAGCGCGCGCGCCCGCTCGATCGCGAGGTCCTCCGCGTCGACGCCGACGACGTCGCAGCCGAACGTCGAGAGGAAGTGCGTGATCGCCCCCGCGGCGCAGCCGAGGTCGAGCACCCGGTCGCCCGGCCGCGGCTCGACCAGGTCGCGCACGGCCCGCAGGCGCAGCCGCGTCCAGGGCGTCTGCTCGACGTACGCCCCGGCCATCGTGCGCATGAACGTCTCGTCGTACGCCTCGGGGGCGCGGTTCAGCGCGGGCCTCACGAGCGCAGCTCCTGCGGGATCCGGTAGAGCGCGTAGCGGCGGTCCTGGAAGCGGGGCTCGCCGAGGTACTCGAGGAATCCGTCCACGTGCTGGCGCCGCCGGGTGCGATCGACGACGAGCCAGTCCGCCCCGTAGCGGTTCGCGATCCGCCAGCGCTCGGCGTCGGTCGAGGAGGGGCGGAAGAAGAACGCGACGATCGCCGCGCGGCGCACGAGCGGCCTGTTCGCCTTCGTGCGGGCGACGTGCGCCGGCGGCGCGGCGACGACGTACACCGGCGCGTAGGCGCCGATCCGGTACGACGCCTCGAGGTCGGCGAGGACGACCTGGCCCGGCGGGACCTGCTCGCGCAGCGCGCGCACGAGGCCGGCGCTGAGCGCCCGCTTGTCGACCGGCTCCTTCTCGATCCGCCGCAGCCCGTCGACCGCGATCGGCGCGGTGAACGCGAGCCCGACGACGGCGGTCCACACGGCCAGCCCCCCGGGCGCCAGTCGGCGCAGGCGCAGCGGCGGCTCCGCCTCGGGCTCGCCCTCGCGCCGGTCCCGCACGACCGGCCAGGGCCAGAGGCGGCCGAGCGCGAGCGCGCCGAGGCCGCCCGCGAGCCCGATCCAGACCGCCCAGCCGGGCCCCGGCCCGGCCGACGCGTAGCCGAACGAGCCCGGGAAGGCGAGCTGGAGGACGACCCCGGCGACGACGGCGAGGGCCGCCCCGAGCAGGCCGAGCCGCGCGCCGAGGACGGCGGCGCCGGCGAGCGCGAAGGGGAGCGGCAGGAAGCCGATCAACCGCCGCGACTGGGAGAGCGAGACGACGTCCGAGACGTGCGTGAAGACGAACGGGATCAGCAGCACGGCCAGGACGACGAGGGCGCCGCCGAGCACGAACGCGGCCCAGCGGCTGCGGGCGGCGAGGACGAGCAGCGGCAGCACGAGCAGGCCGGCGACGACGGCCGCGCCGCCGCGCCCGATCGCGTCCGGCGCGACGTGGAAGGAGCTCGCCGTCCCCGCGACCTGGCCCGCGTAGTGGGCGAAGTCCTCGGCGCGCTCGGCCGGCGTCTGGCGGACGGCCTCCGTGTCCCGGATCACGGGCAGCAGCCAGGCGAGGAACGCCGCGGCCGGCGCGAGGATCGCCGCGAGCACGAGCCCGAGCCGCTTCGCGTCGGGGATCCCCGCCCGGCCGACCAGGACCGCGCGCGCGACGAGGAAGCCGCCGAGCGGCAGGCAGACGAAGAGCACGTACGTCGGGTGGACGATCGCGAGCACGAGCCCGGCGGCGCCGAGCGAGACGAGCAGCCGCCGGCGGCCGTCCTCGAGGTAGTGGAACGCGAGCGCGAGCACCGCCGGGACGAGCAGGATCCGCGAGGTCGTCGCCGGGAGCGAGAGGAGCGGCAGCACGCCGACGCCGTCGCGCGGGAAGGCGACGAGCGCGGCCTGCGCGCCGGCCGCCGCGATCCCGCCGCCCCAGCTCCCGAGCAGCGCCGAGCCGGCCCCGTAGGCGACGACGAGCGCGAGCGGGACGAGCAGCGAGGGCAGGTGCAGCACGACCTGCGCAACGTCGACGCCGCCGACCTTCGCGATCAGCGCGAGCGCGGCGTGCCAGAGCGGGAAGGCGTAGCCCGGGTGCAGGCCGCCGTCGGCGAACTCGTCGAGCGACTCCAGCCCGTCGAGGGCCGGCAGCTCGGCCAGCTTCCGCGCCCGCGCCAGGTGGAAGAGCCCGTCGCCGCTCACCTGGCGCTGCGTCCACCAGACGGCGGCTCCGAGCGCGAGCCCGGCGAGGGCGAGCCCGGCGACCGAGAGGACGTCCGCGCGGGCGAGCTCCGTCCGCGCCTGCCAGAGCGCGGGCACGAGCGCGCCGCCCGCGAGCGCGAACGCGATCACGAGGGTCAGCGTCAGCGAGCCGCCCGCCGCGACGGTGAGCAGGAGCCCGACGCCGATCGCGACGAGGCTCCAGGCGAGCGCGCCGGCGAGCGCGACGCCGAGCCGGCCCGGCCAGCCGAGCGAGCGCAGGACGAGCGCGCCCGGGACGAGCAGGACGAGGGCGCCCGCGGCGGCGAGGCGGAGCGCGAGCCCCGCGCCCGTCTCCGGCAGCAGGCGGGAGAGCCCGAGCAGCGCGGGGACGAGCAGGATCGCGCCGAGGAACGGCGTCGGCCCGACCGGCAGCGGCAGACGGCCGGGGCGGCCGCGCTCGCTCACGGCAGCCACGCCTCGGCCTCCTCGGCGAGCTCCCGTCCAGGCAGGCAGACGCCGCCCCGGTCGCGCACGGCCTTGATGAAGCGGAAGTAGAGGCGATCCCAGCCGCGCGACGTGGTCGGGTCGAAGCGGTCCGTGTGCCACAGCACCGAGAAGCCGCCGCCGTTCGCCGCGGCCCAGTCGACGAAGGCGTCGAGCCGGCGCTGCGCCGCCGCCGCCGACAGGCCGAGGTAGCGCTCCTCGGCGAGCGTCACGTCCATCACGGCGAGCGGGATCTCGACGAGGGTCGATGGCGCCCCGGCGGCCCAGTCCCACGGGCGGAACGGGTGCGCGATGCCGGCCCGGAAGCCGATCGCGTCCGCGAAGCCGAGCGTCGTGTCGTAGCGGAAGCCGAGCCCGGCGAGCGGCGCGAGGTTCCGCTCGGCGTCGACGCGCAGGTAGTGGTAGCGGTGCCCCACGATCGGGCCGGCGAGCTCCTCCAGCCGCGCCTTCTCGGCAGCGAGGACGTCGAGGTCGAGCGCCGCGGTGTAGCTCCCGTGCAGGCCGACCTCGCCGCCGCCCGCGAGCAGGGTCTCGACGAGCCGCGGCCGCAGCCGGTCGTACGTCTCGGGCGCCGCGCCGTCGGCCGGGTGATGGTGCCCGGCCATGACGTAGAAGCTCGACGAGACGCCGCGGGCCGCCTCGATCCGGAGGATGCGCTCGAAGCGCCAGTTCGGGTCGGTGCCCCGGAGCTTGTGCAGCGGCACGGCGCCGAGCGCCCGCGCCTCGCGCAGCGCCGGGGCGGCCTGCCCCGCGAGCGCGCTGCCCTTCAGCCGGGCGAGGGAGCCGTGTACGCCGATCCGCGTCCAGCGCCAGGGCACGTCGATGTCGTGGGTGAGCGCGACCGCGAAGCGGGCGCCCGCCCAGCGCGGCGGCTCGAGCCCGAGGCGCGCGCGCAGGCGCTCGAGCGGCGGCTCCAGCGGGTCGAGGCAGGACGCGGCGAAGGGGAAGCGGTCGTGCCGGTCGCGCCCGGCGCCCCGCTCCTCGAGCCGCGAGAGGTGGAAGAACGCGTCGGCGAGGTCGCATCCCTGCGGCCGCCGGCCGGCGGCGACGTCCTCCCAGGCGGCCTCGACGTAGGGCACGTCGTCGCCGAGGCCGAGGTCGCGCGCGCCCAGCGTGTCGAGCACCCAGCGCGCCCGCCGCTCCACCTCCGCCGGGATCACCCGACGCTCCTCCGGGCGATGCCGACGAGCTGGGCCGCCGCCGGCCGGGGGTCGTCCCGGGCGAGCAGCGCGTCGACGTACGGGAGCCGCGCGCCCGACGGGCGCAGGCTGCCGGCGAACGTGATCGCCCAGCGTCGCCCGTCGTGCTCGGGGCGCTGGCGCACGGCCGGCAAGCGCGCCCCGAGCAGGTCCCAGTAGGCGATCCGCGGCAGGTCGACGCCGCACGCGGCCGCGAGCCCGTGCCACTGCCACAGGCGCGGGTTCACCTCCATCAGCCGGAAGGAGCCGTCGCGCGGGTCGCGCTTGAACTCCACCTGGGAGAGCCCGTGGAAGCCGAGCGCGGCGAGGAACGAGAGCCCCTGGTCGACCACCTCCTGCACCCAGCGCGCCTCTCCGACCCGGCAGGTGCCCACCCCGGGCGGCGTCTGGCGCAGCTTGCGCCCGCAGAAGAGGCCGAGCGCCGTCCCGTCCGGGGCGACGTAGGAGCCGAGCGTGTAGAGCTCGTCGTCGCCGCCGGGGATCCACTCCTGCACGATCGGCTCGTAGGGCCTCGCCTGCTCGAACGCCGCGTCGAGCTCGGCGCGCGTCTCGCAGCGGAAGGCCTGCTTGCCGAACGCGCGGCGGAACCCGATCGGGCTCGACGGCTTGACGAGGACGGGGAAGCCCAGCTCGTCCGTCGGCTCGAACGCCATCCGTGGGATGCCGACCCCCGCCGCGGCCGCGGTCTCCAGCTGGAAGCGCTTGGACTGGATCCGCTCGAGCAGCTCCCAGCCGGGCGCGGGCGAGCGCAGGTGCGGCCCGAGCGCGTCCGCGTTCCGCTGCACCGCGTTCAGGTAGGGGTCGTGCGAGCAGTAGACGGGCGTCGGCCGGCCGAGCCCGTCGAGCGTCGCGCGCAGGGCTGCGACGAAGCCCGGCTCGTCCACGACGGGGTCGGGGACGGTGCGGCCCTCGACGTAGCGGGACTGGAAGCCGAGCGGGCCGCGGCGGTGGTCGAGCCCGAGCACGCGGACGCCGAGGCGGCCGAGGGAGCGGGCGGTCGCGATGCCGTTCACCCACGCGACGTCGCAGACGACCGCGGCGGGCATCGGCGCGTCGTTCACTCGCGGGATTGTAGGAGCGCGGCCGCGTCCCCCGACGCGAGCCACCGCGCCGCGTCGGCGTACGTGCGGCCCCGCTCGCCGCGGAAGGCGAGCGCGCGCAGGCGCAGCGCGCGGAGCAGCCAGCGGCGGGCGCGCTCGGCCGTCCGGGGGCCGCGGTGGAGCGAGAGGAACAGGAGGTGGCCGCGCACCTGGTGGCGGTACATCCGCCCCCACTCGGCCGCGGTCGAGGCGCCGCCGACGTGGACGAACTCCGCCTCGGGCGTGAACACCGTCGACCAGCCGGCCTGCCGCAGCCGGTAGCAGAGGTCGACCTCCTCGCTGAACATGAAGTACCGCTCGTCGAAGCCGCCGACCGCGTCGAGCGCCTCGCGGCGCAGGAGCAGCACGGCGCCCTTGAGGAACTCGGCCTCGCGCTCGGACTCGTGGTCGAAGCCGGCGCCGTAGAACGCGTTGAACAGGCGCGTCCGCGGCCCGAGCTTGCGCAGGAACAGGTACTCGGTGCAGATCCGCCACACGGTCGGGAAGCCGCGCACGGAGCGCTGCAGCGTCCCGTCCGGGTTGCGCAGGCGCGGCCCGACGATCCCGGCCCCGGGGTGGCGCTCCGCGACCGCGACGAGCCGCTCGACCCCGTCGTCGATCGGCCAGGCGTCGGAGTTCAGCAGCAGGACCCAGCGGCCGCTCGCGGCCCGCATGCCGACGTTGTTCGCCGGCCCGAAGCCGAGGTTCGCGCCGGGCTCGAGCAGGCGCACGGACGGGAAGCGCTCGCGCACGAGGGCCTGCGAGCCGTCCGTCGACGCGTTGTCGACGACGATCACCTCCCACGGCCCGTCGGCGACCGCGGCGAGGCAGGTCGCCAGGACCTCGCGCGCGTTGTAGGAGACGATCACGATCGAGACGTCCACGGCTGCGGAGGGTACGCGCTGCGGCGGGCCGCGGACAGGGGATGCCGGGGCACGGAGGCCGTGACCACGGGTCGCGCGGCCCCGACGCACGGCCGCGGCCCCGTCCAGCGCACGGCGACGCGCTCGACGACGGGCCCCGGGCGGGTGGCGGGGCCGGCTCTCGTTCCCCTATTCGCGCGGGCGGCGCGGCTGCGAGGGGCGCGCGGAGGCCGGCATCCGGCGCCGGTCCGGCAGGATCGCGCGGAGCGTCGAGACGGGCGGGGTCCGCGTCACGAACGGCGTCTGCCGAGCCGGCCGCTCAGCGGCGCGAGACGCGCGCCGGTGATCCGCTCGAACCGCACCGCGTCGCGCACCAGGTCGACGCCGCGGCCGCCGACGAGCGTGTCGATGTTCGCGCCGCCGTAGAGCACGTCGTCGCCCGGCCCGCCGAGCAGCTCGTCGCGCCCGGGGCCGCCGTAGAGGCGGTCGTCGCCCGGGCCGCCGCGCAGGACGTCCGAGGCCGCCGAGACCCGCCCGGATCACGTCGTCGCCGCCGAGCCCGCAGATGACGTCCCGGCCCGGCGTGCCGCGCAGGACGTCGTCCCCCGGGTGCCGCGCAGCTGCGCAGGCGGCCGGATCGACAGCCGGCGGGAGCAGCGACGACGGTGGGGCAAAGGGCTGCGCGCCGGCAGGGCGGGCGGCGCCGGCACGACGACGCGGACGGGCGCCGAGGCGCCGACGTTCCCGGCGCCGTCGACCGCCACCGCGTCGAGCGTGTACGCGCCCGGCGCCGGCCGCCAGCTCGCGGCGTAGGGCGCGCCGCTCACGGACGCGAGCACGACGCCGTCGACGCGCAGGGCGACGTCCGCGATCCCGGAGCCCGGATCCTCGGCGGTCGCCTCGAGGCGGACGTCGCCGGCTGCGAGCGACGCCCCGGACGGCTCGACGATCGAGACGAGCGGGGCGGTCGCGTCGACGTAGCGCGCCACGTCGTCCAGCGCGACCTCGCCGATCGCGAGCACGTGCTCACGGGAGGCGCCGCTGGCCCAGCCGTCGAAGCGCCACGTCGTCCCGCCCGCCGTGACGGTCTCCGGTGCGGCGAGGCCGAGCGAGGAGCCGGCGACCAGCGCGATCGTCGTCGGGGTGGCGGCCGGCTCGCCCTCCACCTCGAGCGGCAGCCCCGCCGGCTCCGTCCGCAGCTGCACGTCGACGAGCCGCGCCTCGAGCCGCACGCGGGCGGTCGACCGGAGGCCGTCCTGGTCGGTCGCGGTCGCGACGAGCGCGACGTAGACGGGAGAGCCGTAGTGGTTCGGCGCGACGAACGTGCCCGAGCGGCCGTCGGGCGCGACGTCGACGTCGCCGACGTTCTGGTGCACGTGGCAGTCGAGCGGCGACTCGCAGTGCTCGAGGTCGAGCTGCCAGGTCACCGTGACGGGCCCGCCGTCCGGGTCGCTCGCGGTCGCCGAGAAGGCGATCCCCTCGCCGACGCCCCAGCGCGCAGCGACCGTCGGTGACGTGATCTGCACCTCGGGCGGCCGGCCCGACTGGATCGCGACGCTCTCGAGATCGGTCTCGCCGTGGACGTCCGTCACGCGGAGCCGCGCCGTGTAGGAGCCGGCCGGGTACGACCAGGCCGGCGGGTTCGCCGTCGAGGCGTCGTCGAACGCGCCGTCGCCGTCGAGGTCCCAGGCGTAGGCGAGGCCGTCGCCGGTGGACGCCGAGCCGTCGAGGTCGACCGAGAGCGGCGCGGGGCCGGTCAGCGCACCGCTCGTGATCGCCGCGTCCGGGTCGCCGTAGTGGATCCGCTGCACGCGACCGCCGATCGGGTCGACCGCGAACAGGTCGCCGCCCGGGCCGAACTTCAGGTCGACGAAGCCCGTCGACTGGACCCCGAAGAGCTGGATCGAGCCGGTGTCCGGCAGCGCGTCTGGATCCGGCCCGTCGAGCATCGCCCAGACGCAGCCGCGCACGAAGTCGGTGAAGAAGAGCGCGCCCTCGTACGTCGCCGGGAAGCTGCCGCCGGACTCGAACGCGACGCCCGTGATCGACGCGCCCGTCGTGGACGAGGCGGCGTCGAACACGCACTGGGCGCCGTTCGTCCCCGTCCCGACCCGGTGCCGGTACGAGAAGTACGGCTCGGTGGTCGACCCGCCCGCGCACATCGACGCGCCCGTGAACCACGTGCCCGGCCCCTCGCGGCAGGGCCAGCCGAAGTCGACGACCGTGCCGCCGGGGATCAGCCGGCCGATCTCCTCCCACGAGGTCTGGCCGACGTCGCCGAACCAGATCTCGTTCGTCCCCGGCCGGAGCGTCATCCGGAACGGGTTGCGGACGCCGTGGGCGACGATCCGGCGCGCGTTCTCGTCGGGCCCGGCCAGCGGGTTGCCCGGCGCGGGGTCGCCCGTGTGCGGGTCGATCCGCACGATCGTCCCCGAGAGCCCGACGGGGTCGCCCGGCGTGCGCAGGTCCTGCGCGCGCAGGGCGCCGCCCTCGTCGTCGGCGATCGTCGACGGGGAGCCCATCGGGTCGCCGCAGGGATTGCGCGGGGTGACCGGCCCGGACGCGCCGGGCGGCACGATCGTCCCGCCGAGCTGCCCGTGGTCGGGGACGCCGAAGCTCGCGCCGTCGCCGCCGCCGACGTAGAGCAGTCCGTCCGCGCCGAACGCGATCCCGCCCACCGAGTGGCTCGGGAACTGCTGGCACCACTCCGCGTCGATCAGGACGTCCGCGTCCTCGTCCAGGTCGGGATCGCTCACCGGGGCGGTCGCGTACGGACGCGAGGCGTCGTAGCGCACGCGGACGAGCCGGCCGGTCACGACGCAGCCGTCGGTCGTCCCGCCCGGGCCGAGCGGCGGCGAGGGGCACGCGTCGGCGTCCGCGCCGGCCGCGCCCCAGCGCGGCACCATCGCCGCCCGCTGCGGGTCGGGGTCGAACGGGTTGAAGTCGTACGTGTAGAGGAGGTAGATCGACCGGTCGCCCACCGCGTCGCGGTCGCTCGGCCAGTCCGGGGACAGCTCGAGCCCGAGCAGGCCCCGGTCCCAGTAGCCGTGCACCTCGGTCCGCAGGTCGGCGACGACGACGGGCGCGACGTCCTCGAGCGAGTCGTAGACCTTGACGGTGCCGCGCTGCTCGGTGACGACGACGCGGCCGTCGGGCGCGAACGCGACGGAGGTCGGCTGGACGAGCCCCGAGATGGCGGTGCTCTCGTGGAAGCCGGTCGGCAGCGCCGAGGCCGGTGCCGGCGCCAGCACCGCGACGAGCGCCGCGAGGGCGAGCGCGAGCGCGCGGGCAGCGAGCCTGGCGCTCATGGCAGGTGTCGAGAGGATGTCGGGCATCGCCGCAAGAGGCCCGGAGGCAGGACGCCCATCATGACGGATTCCATGCCGGGGCGACCATCCCTCGGGCGAGTGAACGATCCGTCGCGCCATCGGGTCAGTCCGGCTGGACGTCGGCCTCCGCGCGACGCGGCTCGCGCCCGAGCACGGGCCGCAGGCTGCGCCAGAGGAGGATCACGCCGCCCGGCACGGACGTCGCGATCGTGACCGCGTAGAAGAGGAAGCCGGTCGCGAACGCCTCGTCCGCGCCGACGTCGAACCGGCCGAGGAACGCGACGAAGAAGGCCTCGCGCACGCCCAGGCCGTTGATCGTGAACGGCACCATCATCACGAGGAAGAGCAGCGGCCCGAGCACGAAGTACGGGAGCGGCGAGAGCTCGACGCCGACGGCCTCGCCCGCGAGCCAGATCGCGATCAGCCGCGCGGACTGGGACACCAGCGTGATGCCGATGACGAGCGCGAGCGTCCGCGGGTGGCGCCGGTAGCCGTGCAGCGCGTCGTAGAGGCTGCGCATCGCGCCCTCGATCCGCAGGAAGCGGCCCACCGGGCCGAGCCGGGCGAGCACGCGCCCGCCCCGCTTCGAGAAGAGCAGCCAGGCCATCGCGACCGAGGCGGCGAGGAAGCCGCCCTCGAGCACGTAGAAGACCTCGACGTCGTCGTACCGGCCCACGGCGAGCGCGAGCCCGACGGCGACGAGCACGAGCGTCCCGACGGAGCCGAGGCCGCGCTCGATCAGCACCGCGCCGGCGGCCTCGCCCTTGGCCGCGGGACGGCGGCGCGCGTGCTCGATGATCCGGATCGCGTCACCGCCGAGCGAGGTCGGCAGCACCTGCCCGGCCGCGTAGCCGATGAAGTAGTTCTTCGTCAGCCAGGTCATGGGCTCGTCGATCCCCTTCGCGGCGAGCAGGAGCTTCCAGCGCCACGCCATCAGCCCGGTCGTGGCGACGAAGATCGCGAGCGCGCCGAGCAGCGGCCACACGCCCGCGTCGCCGATCAGGGAGAGCGTCCGGCCGACGTCGATCTGCCAGAGCAGGAAGGCGACGATGCCGCCCGTGACGACGATGTTGAGCGCGATCCGCACCGGGCGGCTCAGCCGGATGCGGGCGAGCCGCCTCACCGGCAGAACCGGGCGTGCACGCGCCGGACGGCGTCGATCGCGTCGAGCACGTCGTCGTCCGAGTGCGCCGGCGAGAGCGGGAGCGAGAGCACCTCGGCGCCTGCCCGCTCCGCGACCGGGAGCGGCGCCTGCGCGGGGAAGCGCTCGCGGTAGTACGTCAGCCGGTGCACGGGGAGGAAGTGGACGCTCGTGCCGATCCGCTCCCCGGTCAGCGCCTCCTGGTACGCGTCGCGCGTCGCACCGGCGCGGCCGGCGTCGATCCGCACGACGTAGAGGTGCAGCGCGTGCACGTCCCGCGAGTCGCGCGCGAGCGGGCGGATCCCGTCGAGGCCGGCGAGCCCCTCGTCGTAGAGCGCGACGTGCCGGCGCCTGATCGCCGCGTGCTCCTCGACGCGATCGAGCTGGCAGAGGGCGATCGCGGCGAGCACGTCCGAGAGGTTCGACTTGAAGCCCGCGTGGCGGACGTCGTAGAGCGAGCCGTGGCCTCTGCGCATCAGGCGCAGCTCGTCGATTGCGTCAGCCAGCTCGTCCGAGTCGGTCGTGACGATGCCGCCCTCGCCGGCGGCGACGTTCTTCGTCGCGTAGAGCGAGAAGCAGGTCGTGTCGGCGAACGAGCCGACCTTGCGGCCGCGGTAGACGCTCTCCGCGGCGTGCGCGGCGTCCTCGATCACGGCCCAGCCGCGCTCGCGCGCGAGCGCCAGGATCGGCTCGTAGTCGCACGGCTGCCCGGCCAGGTCGACGGGGATGATCGCCCGCGTCCGCCCGGTCGCGACGGACGCGATCAGCGCCGGGTCGATGTTCAGGTCGTGGTCGCGCACGTCGCAGAAGACCGGGGTGGCGCCCGCGTGGACGATCACGTTCGCCGTCGCCGGCCACGTGATCGGCGTCGTGATCACCTCGTCCCCGGGGCCGATCCCCGCCGCGAGCTGCGAGAGGTGCATGGCCGCGGTGCCCGAGGCGACCGCGACGGCGCGGCGGGCGCCGCAGTACTCGGCGAAGCGTCGCTCGAGCTCCCGCGCGCGCGGGCCGGTCGTCAGCCAGCCGGAGCGAAGCGCGTCGGCGACGGCTGCGACCTCCTCCTCCCCGATCGCAGGCGGCTGGAAGGACAGGAACGTCTCGCGGGTGCGGCTAGTCGCCATCGCTCACCCGGAAGCGTACGAGGTCGGCGGCGCGATCAGCCACTTCCAGGGCGGCGTCGCGATCGGCGCCGGTCGCGAGCACGTACCCCGCGCGGTCGGCCCCGGCCCGGAGCGGCCCGAAGCGCCAGCCCGGCCGCCGGTAGACGCCGACGTCGACGACGCCCGGGAGCCCGGAGGCCTCGGCCAGGCCCTCGACCGCGACGAGCTCGCCGACGGGCGGGACGAGGAAGCGCACGCAGGCGCCGGTCGTCGGCCGCGACACGGGCGGCTCGACCGGCTCGCCGAGCGCGGCCGCGATCGCCAGCCCGTCCAGGTCGACGCCGAGGGCCGCCTGGCAGAGCGCCGCGTCGTGGCCGCCGCCGAGGCGCGCCGCGAGCTCGATCATCCGCGCGCCGTCGGGGCCGAGCACGAGCTGCGCGTAGACCGGTCCGGACGCGACCCCGAGCGCCGCCGCCGCTGCGCGCGTCACCGCGACCGCGTCCGCCACGTCGTGGGCGGAGGGCCAGGCGTGCGCGAGCGCCACGCCGAACGCAGGCGGCCCGGCGACGAGGCGATCGGTGACGGTCAGCGGGTGCAGCTCGCCGTCGATCGCGATCGCGTTCACGGTCACCTCGGGCCCGGGGACGAGCTCCTCGATCAGGACGGCCCCGCTTCGCGAGACCGCGACGGCCGCCTCGATCGCGGCCGCGATCCCCTCGGGCGAGGCGACCGGCGTGATCCCGCGCTGGCCCTGGCGGTCGGGCGCCTTGACGACGCACGGGTAGCCGATCGCGTCCGCGGCGGCGCGGGCGTCGTCGCGACGGCCGACGACGACGTGCCGGGGCTGCGGCACGCCGGCGGCCTCGAGCAGCTCCCGCTGGCGGAGCTTCGACACGACGACGCGCGCGACCCCGGGAGCCAGCGGGTGCGGCACGCCGAGCCGCTCGGCGACGCGCGCCGCGAGCGCGACCGGCCAGTCGGCCCCCGGCGAGACGAGGCCGTCGACCTCCTCCGCCCGCGCCAGCCGCTCGACGCCATCCTCGTCCTCGGACGAGACGAGCGCGCGCCGGTCGGCGTAGGCGAAGCCGGGGGCTGCCGGGTCCTTGTCGCACGCGATCACGACGAGCCCACGCTCGCGCGCACGCCGGAGCAGGCCGAGCTGCGCCGGACCGGCGCCGAGCACCAGCAGCCGGCTCACGGGGCGACGCGAGCGGCCGCGGCCGCGCGCGCAGGGACAGCCGGAGGGCTGGGGCGGGTGCTCGGGTCGGTCATCACGGTTCGGCGCCGGGCGGTGTCGCGCGGCCGTCGGTCCAGCATCTAGGGTAGGCGGCGGGCCCGGCACGCCGCTCAACTGGCCGAGCGAGCGACCGATCCCCGGGGGGAGACGACCGCACGGCACGCCCGGCGGGAATCGCGCGCGTCGTCGCCTCGGGCCGGAGGACCCGTGGACCACGACGCGCGCAGCACCGATCACCCGCCCGGGAGCCCGGCCGATCGTCCTCGCGCACCGCGGTCGGGGGACGCTCCCTGAGCGCGCTCGCCGCCCGGGTCGAGGCGCTCCGCGCCCGCCGGCCGTGGCTCGCCCACCGGCTCTGGCTCGACGTCGGCGTCGACGAGGCGGGGCTCCCGCCGGAGGACGCCGCGCGGCGCGAGCGCGCCTTCGTCGCGCGGAACTTCGCGTACCTCTGGCTGCTCGGCGCGGTCTTCCAGCTGCTGATGCTGCTCGTCCCGGACGCGGGCGGTCGGCACGACGCCGCACTCGCCCTGCTGACGCTCGCGGGGCTCGGCGCCTTCGCCGTCCACATCACGGCCTACGACCGCCTGCCGCACTGGTTCCTCCTGACGAGCACGCTGACCGGGTGGTGCGTGATCGGGGTCGTCGTCGCGCTGGCCGGCGACGCGCTCGTGGTCGCCGTCCTCTTCTACACCTGGATCGGCGTCTACGCGACGTACGTGTACGGCGGACGCGTGCTGCTCGCCCAGCTCGCGCTGGCGACCGCGAGCCTGTCGCTCGGCCTGCTCCTCCGCGACGACGGGCCAAGCGCCTGGTACGGCCCGATCGGGGTCGCGATGGTCGCGCTGATCTGCGCGCTCGTCTTCGTCCTGCGCCGGCGCGAGCTCGGCCTGGTCGCGCGCGTGGTCGGCCAGCGCGAGGCGCTCGCGCGGCAGGAGCGGGCGCAGCGCGAGCTCGCGTCGCTCGGCAGGCTCGCGATCGAGCAGACGGACATCGCGAAGCTCGAGGCAGAGGCGACCGCGCGCGCGTGCGCGCTCCTCGGCCGCGCGTGCCGCGTCGTCGGCGCGGCCGATCCGGGCGCCGAGGTCGTCGTGCCGGGCACCGACCGCGCGCTCGCGGTCGCCCGGGCGGACGGCCCGCTCACGGGCGAGCAGCGGGACGTCCTCGCCGGCGTGGCGAGCGTGCTCGGCCACGCCGCGCGGCGGACGCCGCGGAGCGCGAGCGCCTCCGGCTCGAGGAGCAGCTCGCCTCGTCGCGGCGCGTCGAGGCGGTCGGGCGTCTCGCCGGCGCCGTCGCGCACGACTTCAACAACGAGCTGCAGGTCATCCTCGGGAACGCCGACCTGATCATCGAGGACGCCGGTGCCGGCTCCCAGCTCCGGGAGGACGCGACGGAGGTGCGCCAGGCGGCCGAGCGCGCGAGCGCGCTCGTGCGCCAGCTGCTCGCGCTCGGGCATCAGCAGCTGCTGCGCCTGGGCGAGGTCGACCTGGTCGAGCTGCTCCGCGAGCTCGAGCCGCGCCTCCGGGAGCGCGCCGGAGCGGGGATCGAGCTGGTGCTGGAGCTCGACCGGGCCCTCGGTCCCGTTCGGGCCGACGCCGCGAGCCTGCGCGCCGTGCTCGACGAGCTCGTCGGCAACGCGTGCGAGGCGATGCCGACGGGCGGGGCGCTCACCCTGCGCGCCGCCGCCCACGAGGGCCCGCCGCTGTCGGGCGCGACCGCCGCGCTCTCGGTCTCGGACACGGGGGCGGGGATGGACGAGGCGACCTGCGCCCGGGTCTTCGAGCCGTTCTTCACGACGAAGCCCCTCGTCGAGGGCGCCGGCCTCGGCCTCGCGACCGTGCACGGGATCGTCGCGCGGAGCGGCGGGGCGATCGCCGTGTCCAGCCAGCCGGGCGCGGGCACGACGTTCACGGTGTACCTGCCGCTCGCAGCGGGCGCCGGGCAGCACGACGTGGTCTCCGCCCGCGACAGCGGCGACCGCGTGGCCTGACGGCTCGCCCGGGCGCGGGGCGGCGGGGCGGCCATCAGGGTTGTGAGCGCAGCGGCCCCCACGCCGCTGGCGACCGCCGTGGCGGCGGAAGGCAGGGGCTCCCCCTTCCGCCGACCCGTCCGGGACGTGTCCCGTCCGGACACGTCCGGCGCCGCCATGCCCCTCCCGGCCGCGTCTCGAACGGGCATGGCCGAAGGGGCCGCCCGTCGCCTGGCCTCCCGCCCAGGGTGGGGGTACCACGTGCCGCCGGCAACGAGCCTACCGCCGAACGACGCGCGCGTTGCGCACGGATGCGCCACGATGGTGTGCCGATCCGTCCACAGCCGGCCCGCGCGGACGTGCCGGCCAGCAGGCGCGCGCGTTGGCGGCCCTCGCCGTCTGAGCGCCCGCCATGGGCCCCGGCGGGCGCGGCGCGCCTACCTGGGGCGGGCCGTCGCCGCGGACTCCCACCAGGCGCGGTTGTCCGCGTACCAGGCGATCGTCCGCTCGAGCCCCTGCTCGAAGGTCGTGCGCGCGCGCCAGCCGAGCAGCCGCTCCGCCTTCTCCGTCGAGCCGATGTGACGGTCGACCTGTCCGGGCCGATCGGGAACGTGCGTCTTCAGCGACGACGGCTTCCCGAGCCCCTCGAGGACGAGGTCGGCGATGTCGGACACGCTGATGTCGACGCCCGTCGCGACGTTCAGCACCTCGCCGGCGATCGCGTCGACGTCCGCCTCGATCACTGCCTCGATCGCCTCCGCGTCGTCGGTCACGTACAGCCAGTCCCGGCTCGCGCTGCCGTCGCCGTGGATCGTGAGCGGGAGGTCCTGCAGCGCCTGCGTGATGAACCGCGGGATCACCTTCTCGGGATGCTGGTACGGCCCGTAGTTGTTGAACGGGCGGACGATCACGACTGGCAGCCCGTACGTGACCCAGTACGAGTAGGCGAGCCGGTCGCCGCCCGCCTTCGTGGCGGCGTACGGGCTGCGCGGGTCGAGCGGGTGCTCCTCGTCCATCGGCGCCGAGCGCGCCGTGCCGTACACCTCGCTCGACGAGATCAGCACGAACCGCTCGACCGGCGTCCGCCGGATCGCGTCCAGCAGGATCTGGGTCCCCTCCACGTTCGTCGTCACGAACTCGGAGGCGCCCTCGAGGATCGACTTCTCGACGTGCGACTCGGCGGCCGCGTTCACGATCACGTCCACCGACGCGACCGCGTCGGCGACGAGCCCGGGGTCGCGGATGTCCCCGTGCACGAACGTCAGCCGCTCGTGCCCCATCACGTCGGCGAGGTTGTCCATGTTCCCCGCGTACGTCAGCGCGTCGAGCGACACGACCTCGTGCGGGGTCGCCGCGAGCAGGTGCCGGATCATGTTCGACGAGATGAATCCGGCTCCGCCGGTGACGAGGATGCGCTTGGGGCTGGGCGTCACGAGATCTCCCGCTCGATGGTGTACAGCGGCCGTCCCTCGACGTCGCGCTGGATCCTCCCGAGGTACTCCCCGACCAGCGCGAGGACGAACCCCTGGACGCCCAGGACGCCGAGCACGAGCCCACCGAGGAAGAGCGGGCCCGGGAAATCGTGCCTGAGCGCCCACAGCACGATGCCCCAGACGAACACGGCGACGGCGAGGAGCGAGCAGACGAAACCGATCGCGACCCCGGCCCACTGGATCGGCTGCGGCCAGAACCCGGCGAGCACGTGCAGCGCCAGGCGGGTCAGCCGGACCGGGGAGTAGCGCGACTGGTCGGCGCGCGCCTGGTGCGCGATGTCCACCTCGACGACGCTCGCGCCGGCGGAGAGGACGAGCGCCTTCGTGAACTTCTGCTTGCCGATCATCCCGAGCACGGGCGTGACCGCGTCGCGCCGGTAGGCATTGAAGGCGCAGCCGAAGTCGGAGATCTCCGCGCGCGTGAAGCGGCGGAGCATCCCGTTGATCAGCCGCGACGGCAGCGTTCGGCCCCACGAGTCCGCCTCACCGCGCCCGACCCGGCGGCCGCTCGCGACGTCGGCCCCGGCCTGGACCGCGGCGACGAGGCGCGGCAGGTCCTCGGGGGAGTTCTGGAGGTCGGCGTCCATCGTCACCACGACGTCGCCGCGCGCCCGCACGAGCCCCGCGTGCATCGCGGGGTGCTGACCGAAGTTGCGCTTGAACCGCACCGCACGCACGTGCGGATCGTCCCGATGGAGCTGCTCGATCAGCGCCCACGACCCGTCGCGCGACCCGTCGTCGACGTAGATCACCTCGTAGGGCACCCCGAGCGTCGCGAGCGTCGCGCTCGCGCGACGGTGGACCTCGGCGAGCGTCCTCGCCTCGTCGAAGATCGGGACGACCAGCGAGACCATCCCCAGCTCCCCGGGCGAGGGCGCAGCGGCGGCCTCGGGTTCGATCTCCGTGTGCGTCATCGGGCGGCGCCGACGGGGGCGACGGCGGCCCGGCGATCGTAGCAACGTGCACAGCCCTGCCGACCGAACCGAGCCGGCCCGGGGACGCGACCGACTAGAATCGCCACTCGTGCCCGAGAGACCCCTCCGCCTGCTCGGAATCGGCGACGGGCGCTCGATCATCTTCCTCCGCTGGGCCTGGCGTCTCGCCGAGCGCGGCCACGAGGTGCACATCGTCTCCGACCGCATCACGCCACGGCCGGAGGAGCTGCAGGGCATCACCGCGCACGACGTGCGCGACCTCGAGCTCGCGACCCGGATCCGCGGGGTGCGACGGTTCGCGATCGGCGGCGCGATCGGCCGGCTGGCGCGACGGCTCGACGTCGACCTCGTCCATGCGCACTACCTGCTCCCGTACGGGCACTGGGCCGCGCAGGCCGGGCGCCACCCGCTGGTGATGAGCCCGTGGAACACGGACATCTTCACGTACGGCAAGGAGCGGGCGCGCGGGCGCCGCTGGGTCGCCGAGTCGATCGCCGCGGGCGACGAGTACGTCGTCTCGTCGATCGCGAACGCCGAGGAGACCGTCCGCCTGGGCGCTCCGAGGGAGAAGGTGAACCGGATCGTCTGGTACGTCGACCTGCGCCCGTTCGGCCCCGACCGCCGCGTCGAGGGGCTGGCGGAGCGCTTCGGGTGGCCGGCCGACTCGCTCGTGATCCTGTCGCTGCGCAACTACCGCCCCAACACGAACCTGGACGTCCTCCTGCGGGCGTTCGCGCGCATCTCGCCGGGCGTGCCGCGCGCCCGGCTGATCCTCGCCGCGCGCGGCGGCTGGACCCGCGCCGAGACCGAGGCGCTGATCGACACGCTCGGGCTGCGCGACCGCGTTGCGATGCACTTCGCCGGGCCGGACGAGCTGCCCGAGCTCTGCGCGTCGTCCGACCTGGGCGTCTCGATCGCGGACACGGACGCGACGCCCGCGTCGATGATCGAGTCGATGGCGTCGCGCCTTCCGATGATCATGGGCGACGCGATCACGATCGACGAGTGGATCACGCAGGGCGAGGGCGGCGAGGTCGTCGGCTGCCGGGACGAGGACGCCGTCGCCGCGGCGCTGCTCAAGCTGCTCGAGGACCCCGAGTTGCGCGCGCGCTACGGCGAGCGCAACGAGCGCGTCGTCCGCGAGCGGCTCGGCGATCCCGGGGAGCAGCTCGAGGCGCTCTACCTGCGGATCCTGGGCCGATGAGCGCCGTCCATCCCGGCCGCGTCCGGCGCGGCCACGTCCCGACCGAACATGTCCCTTCGGGCCGCCGAGGGGCCACCCCGCGCCTCCACCCGCTTTCGAGCGTAGCGGCAAAGTCGTCACGCGTGTGCGACGCGGGGCCGGCGGGGTGTGACGACTCCGTGACGATCCGCCCACAGGGCTCGCGCGCCGCGGCGCGGGTCGGGCAGCCGGCGGAGCCGCGCGGCCGCCGATGAGGCTCCTCGTCCTGGGCCTGGACGGCGCCGACGACGCGCTCGTCCGCGAGCTGCTCGGCCAGGGCAAGCTGCCGACGATCTCCCGGCTCGCGCGCGAGGGCGCCTTCGGCTCGCTCCGCTCGACGATCCCCGCCGTCACGCCGACCGCGTGGTCGTCCTTCCTCACCGGCCTCAACCCGGCCGGGCACGGGATCTTCAACTTCTCGACGAACCCGAACCGCAGCCCCCAGCGCGTCGAGAGCGCGGCCTCGCGCGCCGGCACCCCGTTCTGGCGGACGCTCGGCGCCGCCGGCATGCGCTCGGCGTTCGTCACCGTGCCGTTCACCTTCCCGCCCGAGTCGATCGCGGGCGTGCTCGTCACCGGCTACGGCGGCCCCGAGCGGCCGGCGATCCTCCCGGATGCCGCTCGCGCGCGGATCCTCGAGCGCCAGCCCGACCTCGTCACCTCGCACCACCCGATGAAGGAGCGCTGGTGGGAGGACTTCGCGGGGTTCCACCGGAAGCTGCTCGCGCACGTCGACCAGATCGCCGACACCTGCCGGCTCGCGATGGAGCTCGAGCCCGACCTGCGCGTGCTCTGCGTCGACTTCATGAGCTCCGACTTCGCCGGGCACCTCGCCTACAACCGGCTCGACACGACCCACCCGGCCCACGACCCGGCGCATGCCGGCGACGAGCTGGTGCAGGTGTACGAGGCGGTCGACCGGGCGTGCGGCGACCTGATCGACGAGGCGGCGCGGATCTACGGCGAGGAGCCGACCGCGATCGTCCTCTCCGACCACGGCATGAAGCCGATCCACTGGAACTTCCACGCCAACCGCTGGCTCGAGGAGACCGGCCACCTGCGCTACCGGCGCCGTTCGCTCCAGCCGTTCAAGGGGAAGGGCGAGCTCGGCACGCGCCTGGCCCGCGTCGACCAGCGGCTCGCGCGGACGACGACGTGGTACGGCCGCGCCGCCGACCTCGTCCCCGTGCTGCCCGCGCCGGTCGCCGACCGGGCCTTCGCGGACGTCGACTTCGGGCGCACGCGCGCCTACTGCCACGCGACCGGCGGCCAGATCTTCCTCGGCGAGGCCTCGGGCGCACGGCGCGATCCGCGCTACGCCGAGCGGCTCGCCGACGAGCTCGCCGCGATCCGCCATCCCGCCACCGGCGAGCCCGCCTTCGCGGTGCGGCGCAAGGAGGAGCTCTACCGCGGCCCCTACCTCGACAAGGCTCCCGAGCTGCTGATCCTGCCGCACGACGAGCGGATCCACGTCGACTCGTCGCGGCGCCGCTGGCCCGCCGCGTTCGAGCTGCACGACCGGCTCGACCCGGAGAGCTTCTATGGCTACTCCGGCCACCACGGGCTGCACGGATCCTCGCCGCCGCCGGCCCCGGATCCGCCCGGCAGACGTGCCGAGGACGCCGAGATCGTCCAGCTCGCCGCCACGATCCTGCGCCTCGTCGGCATCGCGCCGCACGGGCTCGACGGCGCCGCGATCGAGAGATCCTCGACGTCGAGGAGCCGACGATCGCCGCCGGCGCCGACCGCGAGGCCGGGCCGGTCGAGCGGTCTGCCTACTCCGAGGACGAGGAGCAGCGGATCGTGGAGCGGCTCCGCGACCTCGGCTACGAGTAGCCCGCGGCCGACGCGACCAGGCCGCGCATCAGCTCGACCGCCTCGCCGTCGGCGAGCCCGCTCCCGGCGAGCGAGGCCCAGGTGCCGAAGGCGACGGCGTGTGCGAGCGCCGCGAGCAGCAGGCGCCGACGCCGACCGCGGACGCCCCAGCCGGCCGCGAGCACCTCGACGACGGCCTGCTCGTAGGCCCGCCACTCCTCGAGGCGGCCGGCCAGCGCCGGGACGAGCGGCCCGTCGCGGAAGAAGCGCGACATCATCTCCTCGGTCCCTCGGTACCAGGCGTAGAGCTCGCCGAGGGCGAGGGCCAGCCGCTCGTGGACGTCCTCGACCACGGCCCAGGCGCGCGGGTCGGGCACCGGGTTCAACGCCAGCCAGTGCGCCGTGCAGGCCTGGAAGAGCGCCGACTCGTCCGGGAAGTGCCGGTACACAGTCAGCCGCTCGACGCCTGCACGCTCGGCCACCGCGCTGATCGTCGTCCGCGCGGGGCCGAGGGTCCCGTGCAGCTCCATCGCGGCTTCCGTGATCCGCTGGCGCGTCTCCTCCACGCGCTCCGCGCGGCGACGCATCTCGTACTTCCGGGCCATGTCGAGATTTTACAAAACAGTGGTGTTATCCGAACCATGCTCCGAGCCCGGACGGTGCATTATGGTGAAACAGTGTTGTTTATCGAAAGGAGCCTCGGATGACCCGCAACGCCATGACCACGATCGAGCGCCTCGCCATCGAGCCCGCCGAGGGGGACTTCGTCGACCTCGGGAGCCTCGGCATCCACTGGAAGATCGAGGGCGCCGAGAGCGGGCGGCGGTTCTCGGTCGTCGAGCACCCCACCCCGCCGCGGACGCTCGCGGCGCCACTGCACTTCCATCACCGCGAGGACGAGTTCTCGTACGTCGTCGAGGGAACGATGGGCGGGCTCCTCGGCGACCGGATCGTCGAGGCGGGGCCCGGCGCCTGGGTGTTCAAGCCGCGCGGCGAGTGGCACACGTTCTGGAACGCGGGCGACACGCCCTGCCGGATCGTCGAGGTGATCTCCCCCGCCGGCTTCGAGGACTACTTCCGCGAGGTCGCCGGGGTCTTCGCCGACGCCGCGGGCGGCCCGCCCGACCTCGATCGGTTCGCGGCCGTCAACGCCCGCTACGGGCTCGAGATGGACTTCGGCAGCGTGCCCGAGCTGTGCGCCCGCTTCGACCTGCGCCACCCGCTGGTCGACGGCTAGCCGTGCCCGCGTCCCCCGGGCGGGCCAGCCGCCCGGGGGACGCCCTTGCGACCCTCCGCGCCCGGGCGCTCCCGTAGCCTTCGCACGTGAGCGAGACGCCCCTCGAGGACGAGCCGTCCGGGCCGGACCGCCCGGACCGGGCGCCGCCGAAGCAGCTCGGGGTCAAGGCGCTCGCGCAGGACGCCGCCATCTACGGCGGCGCGCGCGTCCTCCTGAAGTCGCTCGCGTTCCTGCTCGTCCCGCTCTACGCGCACTTCCTCACGACCGAGGAGTTCGGCGACCTCGACACCGTGCTCGCGACGGTCGCGTTCGTCGACGTCTTCCTCACGGCGAACATGGACGGGGTCTTCGCGCGCTTCTACTTCGACCGCGACGAGGCCCGCTGGCGACGCCAGATCATCACCACGTACCTCCTGATCGAGACGCTGTACCCGGCGGTCATCGTCGGGACGCTGATCGGGCTGTCGGGCTTCCTCTCCGACCGGATCCTCGGCACGGAGGAGCTCGCGACGTTCTTCGTGCTCGCGCTGATCGACGTCTACCTGACGAACGTCGTCGACCTGCCGATGATCCTCTGCCGGCTGCGCCGCAAGCCGCTCACCTTCGCCGCCTACTCGCTCAGCCGCGGGCTGATCCAGATCGTGTTCAGCGTCCTGCTCGTCGCCGTCTGGCAGCTCGGCGTGAAGGGCATCCTGATCGCGTCGCTGATCGCCGTCTGCGCCGCCTTCGTCTTCACGCTGCGCGAGTACGTGCGCGACCTCGTCCGCGAGATCCCCTGGCGGGTCGCGAAGGAGATGATCTCGTTCGCCTGGCCGGGGATCATCGGCGGCGCGTCCTTCTACGGGCTGGGCCTGTTCGACCGCTTCGTCGTCCGCCACTACCACGGCGCCGACGACGTGGGCCTCTACGGTGCCGCCTACCGCTACGCGCAGATCGTCGTCGTCGCCGTCTTCGCCTTCCGGCTCGGCTGGACGCAGTGGCACTACTCGTGGTTCAAGACCGACCGCCACCCGGCGATGGTCGCCCGCGGCGCGACCTACTACTTCGTCGCGACCGGGCTGCTCGCGGTGACCGTCGCCGCCTGGATCTCGCCCGTCTTCCACCTGATCATGCCCGACCGCTTCCTCCCCTCGACCGAGGCGGTCGCGCCGCTCTGCCTCGCGGCCGTCGGCACGGGCGCCTACACGCTCTTCGCGGTCGGCCTGAACGTGACGAAGCGGATGCGGCTGCTCGCGCCGATGGCCGCGCTCGGCTCGGGGATCGCGATCGGCCTCTACTTCGCGCTCGTCCCGCCGTTCTCGTTCGTCGGCGCCGCGTGGGCGACCGTCGGCGGCTTCGCCGCGCTCTCCGGCCTCGTCCTGCTCGTGTCGAACCGGATCTACCCGGTGCCGTGGCACTGGCGGCGCATCCTGACGGTGCTCGGGACGACCTTCGGGCTCGCGCTCGCGTCGCTCGCGGTCGACGCGTGGGTCGACCTCGCCTGGTCGATCCCGCTGCGGATCGCGATCACGCTCGCCTTCCCGCTCGGCCTCTGGGCGATGCGCGTCTTCCCGCCCGCCGACCTCGCGGCGATGGGCGCCCTCGCCCGCCGGCTCCGCCGTTGAGGCTGCCCGAGCCGCGAACGGCCGCCTACGGCGTGCGCGCAGCCGCGGCACGGATCGCCTCGGCGACCAGCCGCACCGCCGGCGCGACGGCGTCCACGTGGCAGCGGCCGAAGCCGAGCACGAGCCCGCCCGCCGGCGACGGCGCGATCCGGTAGCGCGAGAGCGGCGCGACGAGGACGCCGCGCTCGAGCGCGGCAGCCGCGACCCGCGCGTCGTCCTGTCCCGCCGGGAGGCCGAGGACGACGTGGAGCCCGGCCGCGATCCCGCTGACCGGGCAGCCCGGGAGCTCCCGCGCGAGCGCGGCCAGGAGCGCGTCGCGCCGGGCACCGTAGGCCGCTCGAGCCCGGCGGACGTGCCGGTCGAGGTCGCCCGACCGCAAGAGGCGCGCGAGCGCCAGCTGGTCGAGCGACGGCGAGCCGACGTCGAGCAGCCGCTTGGTGCGCAGCGCGGCGTCGGCGAGCACGTCCGGGACGACGAGCCAGCCGAGACGCAGCCCCGGAGCGAGCGTCTTCGACGTCGTCCCGAGGTAGGCGACCCGCTCGGGGTCGAGCCCCTGCAGCGCGCGCACGCCGTCGCGGTCGTAGCGGAACTCCGCGTCGTAGTCGTCCTCGATCACGAGGGCGTCGCAACCGGCCGCCCACGCGAGGAGCGCCCGCCGGCGTGCGCCCGAGAGGACGGCGCCGGTCGGGAACTGGTGCGCGGGCGTGGCCACGATCGCGTCCGCCCGCACGGCCGGCGGCAGCGCGCCGTCGTCGTCCACGGGACAGCCGACGAGGTCGAGGCCGAGCGCACGCACGCGGGCGTGCTGGGAGTCGAGCGACGTCCTCGACCGCCACCGCCCGCGCCCCGCGGTCGCGCAGCACGCGGAGCAGCAGGTCGACGCCCTGGGCCGGCCTGACGACGACGATGCGCTCGGGATCGGACCACCCCGCGCGTCCGCCCGAGGTGGTCCGCGAGCGCCTCGCGCAGCGCCCACTCTCCGCGGGCGTCCCCGTAGTCGAGCGCCCGGGCCGGCGCGCTGCGCACGGCGTGCTGGAGCGCGGCGAGCCAGCGGGCGCGCGGGAAGAGCGTCACGTCCGGCGTGGTAGCGGTCAGGTCGTGTCTCGGCGCCGCCGCCGCGGCACGGGCCTCCGGCGGCACGGCACGCGCCGGCGCGACGGCGGCGACGACGGGCGCGACCCGTGGGCGGACGAGCAGGAACCCTGCGCCGCCAGCTGGGCGTACGCCTCCGTGACGACGCCGCGCGAGAGGCCGAGCTGCGCGGCGAGCGAGCGGGACGACGGCAGCGGCGCGCCGGCGCGCAGGGCGCCGGACGCGATCGCCTCACGGAGCGTCCGCTCGAGGCAGGCGCGGCGCGTCTCGCCGCCGCGACGGTCGAGGACGAGCCAGCTGGACCCGTGCGATGGCGTCTGACTGGCCCTTCCCACGGGTCCAGTCTGCCGCGAGGATGGAGGCGTGTCCACGACGACGAAGCCCCGCACGCCGCGCGTCCGCGTCAAGCGCCTGCCCGCCCGGGGCGCGTACGACCGCGCCTCGATCGACGCCGTCGTCGACGCCGCGATGGTCGCCCACGTGGCGGTCGCGGTCGACGGCCAGCCCTTCTGCGTCCCCGTCCTGCACGCCCGCATCGACGACCGCGTCTACGTCCACGGCTCCTCGGCCAGCCGCCTGCACCGGGCCCTCGCGACCGGCACGCCCGCGTGCCTGACCGTGACGCTGCTCGACGGGATCGTCCTCGCCCGCTCGATCTTCAACCACTCGACGAACTACCGGTCCGCGATGCTGCTCGGCTCGTTCTCGCTCGTCGAGGAGCAGGGCGGAGAAGCTCGCCGCACTGGAGGCGTTCTCGGAGAAGCTCCTCCCCGGGCGCTGGGCCGAGGTCCGGCCGACGACGAAGGAGCTGAAGGCGACCTCGATCCTGGGCATGGCGATCGACGAGGCCTGGTCAAGTGTCGCGTCGGCCGCCCGGCGACGACGGGACAGAGGACGCCGAGCAGGTCGACGCCTGGGCGGGCGTCGTCCCGATCGGGACGACGTACGGCGAGCCGGTGCCCGCGCCTCGGCCTGCGTCCCGGGATCCCGCTCGTCGAGCGTCGCGGCGCTGCTCCACCCGCCGGGCGTCGCGTAATCCCGGCGCAAGATCCGTCGGCTAGCGTTCCGAGCGGGTCGTCTGCCCGTGACCACGCGTCTCATCAGCCTCGCGGCCGTGGCCGCCGCGCTCGCCCTGGCCGGTTGCGGCGGCAGCGCTCGGCGGAGCCGGCCCGCCCCGCTGCGCCTGCCCCGCCCGCGCCACCCGCCGCGGCACCGCACCCCCGGCGGAGCCCCCGGACGCGACGCGGACGGCGCGGTCGGACGTCGAGGCGGCCCCCGCGGCCGACCCGACGCGCGAGCGGCCGCCGACGCTCGCGGGAACGACGCTCGACGGGAAGCCGATCTCGACCGAGGACTTCCGCGGCCGACCCGTCGCCGTCCTCTTTTTCGCCTTCCACTGACCCGTCTGCAACGCGGAAGCCGGGAGCTTCCGGGACTGGTCAGAGCGGCATCCGGAGATCGGGTACCTCGGCGTCCACCTGACCGACGGCGACGCGAAGGGCCGCCAGTTCGTCGAGCGGCACGGCTGGACGTTCCCCGTGCTCTCCGACGACGACTGGGAGCAGGCCGGGCGCTGGGGGATCCGCGGCCACCCGGCGATCGTCCTGCTCGACGCCGCGGGCGGCATCGTCGGCGGCTTCGACGGCGGCGGCGACGACGCGGCCTGGGACGAGCTGCTCGCGCGTTCAGGCGACCCGACGCCGGGCCCTAGTTCAGCCGCGCCGGACGCGCCGCAGATCGAGCTCGAGCTCGTCGCGCAGCGACCGGTCGAGCGGGAAGCGGAGCCGCAGCTCGGCGGCACGGATCGCCCGGCCGACGTCGCCGCGGCGCTCGTAGGCGCCCACGAGGTTGTTCAGCATCCGGACGCCCGTCTCGTGCGCCGTCCACGGGCGGACGAGCGAGAGGTTGAGGTCGCTCGCATCGAACGCGATCCCGCCGCGGAACGCGTCGAGCAGCAGCGGCGGGTCGACGCCGAAGTGGCCGACGACGAAGTGCCCCGGCAGCCCGACCCCGGCGAGTCGGTAGCCGGCTCGCCGACCCACCTCGGCGTAGACGATCGACAGGAGGATCGGCAGCCCGGTCCGACGCGCGAGCACGAGGTCGAGCATCGAGTTGTCCGGGTGGTCGTAGTCCTCCTCGTTGCCGATGAAGCCCTCGTGCTCGCCGAGGAGCCGCCGGCACGCGTCGGCCTCCTCGACCGGGCCGCGCGCCCGCTCGAGCGTCAGCGTCCGCCCGAGCGCGTCGAGCGCGGCGAGCGCCGCCTCGGCGTCGACCGGGCGGAACTCGGCCGCGAGGGCGAGTGCGAGGTGATCGAGCCGGGGCTCGGGATCGCGGACCAGCGTCGCGAGGTCAGCGATCGCCGAGAAGGCTGCGGCCCTCCATGTCCTGCGGGATCGCCTCCCCGAGCAGCTCGAGGATCGTCGGCGCGACGTCGCGCAGGTCGCGCTGCCCGCCGGGGCCGGGCCGGACGCCGGGGCCGGCAAGGACGTACATGCCCTCGTGCGCGTGATTCGCGTCGTCCGGCCCGGTGTCGTTCTCGAACACGTGCACGGTGCCGGTGCCGACCTGGCCGACGGAGCGCCAGTACAGGTCGCCGAAGTAGACGAGCAGGTCGGGCGCGATGTTGCGCGCCTCCGGGTAGAGGTCCTCGGCGCGGTGCGCGACCGTCCCGATCGGGCGCCCGTTCTCGTCGCCGAGCGCCTCGAGCTTCGCCTTCAGCTCGTCGCGGACGCGCTCGTAGTCGGCGGCAGGGACGACGCCCTGCGGCTCGCGGCCCTGGACGTTGAGGAACAGGCGGCAGTAGTACCCGCCCTCGCCCCAGGCGATCGTGCGCTCCCAGTCGATCAGGTCGGGCGTCAGGCGCCGCGGCCCGTCCGGCTCCTCCCTGAGGACGAGGTAGCCCTCGCGGCGCAGCCACTCGTTGACGCAGATGCCGCCGTCCATCCGCTTCGCGCCGTGGTCGGAGACGACGAGGACGGCCGTGTCGTCGTCCGCGTGGCGGAGCAGGGCTGCCATGCGCGCGTCGACCTGGCGGTAGTAGTCCCGGATCGCGTGCTCGTAGCGGTTGCCCGGCTCGTACAGGCGGTGCTCCGGGTCGAAGTAGCGCCAGAACGCGTGGTGGATCCGGTCGGTGCCCATCTCGACCATGAAGAAGAGGTCCCACGGCCGCGTCTCCAGCAGGTGCTCGGCGACCCGGAACCGCTTCTCCGTCATCAGGTCGATCTGCTCGAGCAGCCACTCCTTGCGCTCGGTGCGGAACTCCTCGACGTCGACCATGTAGTGCCCGACGAGCCCCTCGATCTCCTCCTTCAGCTCCGCCGGGTACGTGTACTGCGACGTCTCCGTGTCGGGCGTGAGGAAGCACGAGACCATGACGCCGTTCACGCGGCTGACGGGGTACGTCTGCGGCACGCCGAGGACGACCACCGGACGGCGGCGCATCGAGAGGACGTCCCAGACGCGCGGCACCTTGACCGCGCGCGAGTCGGCGAGCGTGAGCTGGTCGTAGGAGCGATCGCGCCGGTTGCGGAAGCCGTAGAAGCCGAGCGCGCCGGGATTGCGCGACGAGGTCATCGACGACCAGGCCGGGACGGTGATCGGCGGGTCGCAGCTGCGCAGGACGCCCCACGAGCCGCGCTCGACGAGCGAGCGGATCGTCGGCAGCTCGTCGAGCCAGCGGTCGAAGACCAGCTGGGGGGCCGCGCAGTCCAGCCCGATCACCATGACGCGGGAGGCCATCGCGCCGATGCTACGCGAGCGGCCCCCCGGCCCGGGCGAGAGGCGTCGCGACGTGAGAGTACCCTGTGCGGCGTGCGGCACGGCGCTCTCCTGGTCCTCCTGTTGCTCGCGCTCGGCCTCGCCGCCTGCGGGGGCGAGGCCGACACCACCTCTGAGCCCGCCGCATCGCCTGCCGAGCCGACGGCCCCGGCGCCCGCGTCGGGCTCGACGAGCGCGCCGCCCGAGCCCGCGCCCGAGCCCCCGGCGAGCGCCCCGGCGGAGCCCGCGGCCGAGGACGGGTGGATCCTCGCGCTGGCGCGACGCGTCGGGCCAGGCGCCACGTCGCTCGCCGCGATCGACCACGAGGCGGTGCGGCAGGCGAACGGGCTCGACCGGCCCGGCGACGACCCGGACGCCGTCGCGGACTACCTGGCCGAGGTGAGCGGCGGGGACGCGCCGGCGATCGAGCTGACCTTCCTCTCGCCGCGAGGCGCCGCCGACGTCGCGGGGTGGCGCGACGAGATCGGCTTCTCGCTCGTCGACCTCGACCAGGAGCTGACCGCGGGCGACCCGCCCGACGACGTGCTCGTCGTGGCCGGCGACCTCGACGGCGGACGGGTGCTCGACCGCCTCGGCGCGTCGGACGGCGCGACCGCGGCCGAGCACGAGGGCGTCCCGTACGTCGCCGTCGGCGAGGACGGGAAGACGTCCCTGCGCGACCGCACCACGGTCCGCTCGCTCGGCGAGTCGCTGCGGGTCGCGGCGGACGACGACGTCGCCGTGCTCGCGCCGACGACGGCCGCGATCGAGGCGTCGATCGACGCGGCGGCCGGCGGCGCATCGCTCGCCGACGACCCCGCGCTCGCCGAGGTCGTCCGCGCGCTCGAGGCCGAGGACGTGTACGGCGCCTTCGCCTGGACGGACGTCGCCGGCTTCGCCGCGAGCGGGGTCCTCGACCGCGACGGCCAGCCACTGCCGGGCCCGTTCGTCGCGCCGTACGTCGCCCTCGGCATCGGCGCGACCGTCGCCGACGGGGCGCCGGTGCTCGTGCTCGCCTTCCTGCACGACGACGAGGCGGCGGCAGCGGCAGCCGTCGATCGCGTGCGCGCGGTCGTCGAGCAGGGCGCCTCGGCGACCGGCCCGGCGTGGAGCGAGCTCGTCGAGATCGAGTCGATCGAGGCCCGCGGCCGCGTCGCCCTCGCGCGCCTGCGCCCGTCGAGCCCGGCGCTGTGGGCGCGCGTCGCGCAGGCGCGGGACACGCTCGTGGCCTGGGCGCCCTGAGCCCGGCCACCGGGCGCGGCGCCCTCGACGCGACGCGAGGCCGGGCACGCCCCGGGGAGGCCGGTTAGGCTGCCGCGCACGATGCGCTTCGCCTGCGACACCGGCGGCACGTTCACCGACCTGGTGGTCGAGGACGACGACGGCGAGCTGCGTCTCTACAAGGCGTCGACGACGCCGCGCGACCCGATCGACGGCGTGCTCGATGCGCTGCGCCTCGCGGCCGGGGATCGCGGGCTCGACCTGGCGGGGCTGCTCGCGCTCGGCGACACGTTCGTCCACGGGACGACCCACGCGATCAACGCGATCATCACGGGGTCGACGGCGCGGACGGCGCTGCTGACGACGCAGGGCCACCGCGACGTCCTGCTCCTGCGCGAGGGCAGTCGACGGCGGCCGTTCGACCACACGATGGCCTACCCGCGGCCGTACGTCCCTCGGTCGCTCACCTTCGAGATCCCCGGCAGGATCGACAGCCAGGGCCGCGAGCTCGTCCCGTTCGACGACGAGGCGGCGATCGACGCGATCGACGGGCTGCGCGAGCTCGACGTCGAGGCGGTCGCCGTCTGCCTGCTCTGGTCGATCGTCGAGCCGCGCCACGAGCGCCGCCTGGGCGAGCTGCTCGCCGAGCGGCTGCCGGGCGTCCCATTCACGCTCTCGCACGAGCTGAACCCGAGCTGGCGCGAGTACCGCCGCGCCTCCTCGGCCGCGATCGACGCCTCGCTGAAGCCGCTGATGACGCGCTACCTCGGCAGCCTCACCAGCAGGCTCGCGGAGGCCGGCTTCGCAGGACGCGTCCTCTGCCTCACCTCGCAGGGCGGGATGATGGACGCGGACGCCCTCGCGGCGACGCCGATCCACGCGGTGAACTCGGGCCCGGCGCTCGCGCCGATCGCGGGCGCGCACTACGCACGCGCGACCGCCGCGCCCGAGCACCGCGATCGTCGCGGACACCGGCGGCACGACCTACGACGTCTCGCTCGTGCGCGGAGAGGAGAGATCCTGGACGCGCGAGACGTGGATCGGCGAGCCCTACCTCGGCCACATGACCGGCTTCCCGTCGATCGACGTGCGCTCGGTCGGCGCGGGCGGCGGCTCGATCGCGTGGGTCACGCGGGCGGCATCCTCCGCGTCGGGCCGCAGAGAGCGCGGGCGCCGATCCCGGGCCGGCCTGCTACGGCAGGGCGGCGAGCGCGCGCGACCGTGACCCGGACGCGGCGCTGACGCTCGGCTACCTCGACCCCGGCCACTTCCTCGGCGGCGCGATGCCGCTCGACCGCGAGCGCGCGGCCGAGGCGATCCGGCGCGACGTCGCCGTGCCGCTCGGGCTCGAGCTCGCCGAGGCCGCCTGGGCGATCCTCGACGTCACCACCGAGAACATGGTGCAGGCGATCGTCGGGATCACGGTCAACCGCGGCGTCGACCCCGGACAGGCGACCCTCGTCCGGCGGCGGCGGCGCGGCCGGCCTGAACTCCGTCCAGATCGCGCGCCGCCTGCGCTGCCCCAGGCTCGTCATCCCGGAGACCGGCGCGGCGCTCTCGGCCGCCGGCGCGCTCCTCTCCGACCTGACCGCGGAGTTCCGCGAGGTGCGCTTCACGCGCTCGGACTCCTTCGACTTCGCGGCAATCGAGGAGACCTCGCGGGCCTCCAGGGCCGCTGCCGGGCGTTCGTCGCGGAGGCGGGCGGCGACCCCGCGCGCGGCCGGATCGAGCTCGGCGTCGAGGCCCGCTACGAGAGCCAGGCCTGGGAGATCCCCGTGCCGCTGCCGGCCTCGCGGGTCAGGGGCGAGGACGGGCTCGCCGCGCTGCTCGAGCGCTTCCACGGGGTGCACCGCGGCCTCTTCGCGTTCGACGACCGCCACTCCGTGATCGAGCTGGTCGGCTGGTACGCGCGGGCGAGCGTCCCCGTCCGCGACGGCGCGGGCTTCGGGCGGCTGCGGGAGCCGGCGAGCGTCGGCGCGGAGCTCCCGTCGCGCCAGGTCTGGTTCAGCGGCCACGGGGTGCTCGAGACGCCCGTCTTCCGCTTCGAGGCGCTGCCGGCCAGCGCCGGCGGCAGGGGCCCCGCGATCGTCGAGTCGCCGTTCACGACCGTCGTCGTCGACCCGGGCGCCCGCTTCCGCCGCGGCACGACCGCCAGCCTGGTGATCGACCCGTGAGCGCGCCCGAGCTCGACGGCGCCCGCCTCGCCGTCCTCGCGGCCCGGGTCGAGGGGATCGCGACGATGATGGGGAACACGATCGAGAGCGCACCGGCCGCTCCGGGCGTCCTGAACCGGGCGCGCGACTTCTCGTGCTGCATCCTCACCGGCTCGTGCGAGCTGCTCGTGATGGCCGAGAGCCTGCCGGTGCACGTGATGGGCGCCGACCTGCTCGTCCGCTCGATCCCGCAGCTGCAAGGACGAGCGTGCGCCCCGGCGACGCGTTCCTGCACAACTCGCCCCTACCACGGGAACAGCCACGCGGCCGACCACGTGATCGTCGTGCCGGTCTTCGACGAGGCCGAGCGGATCCGCTACTGGATGTACTGCAAGGCGCACCAGGCGGACATCAACGCTCCGTCCCGACGACGTACCAAGGACCGCGCGCGACGTCACGAGGAGGGCGCGATCTTCCCGGGCGTCCGGATCCAGCGCGACCGGCAGGACATCAGAGGGACGTCGTGCGCATGTGCCGGCTCCGGATCCGCTGCCCGAGCAGTGGTACGGCGACTACCTCGCGATGCTCCGGGGCGGCCCGCGGCGAGCGCGAGGTCACCGCGCTCGCGCGGGAGATCGGCTGGGACGCGCTCGAAGGCGTTCGACGAGGCGTGGCTCTCGTACTCCGAGCGCCGCATGCGCGCGGTCATCGCCGGGCTGCCCGAGTCGGAGACGACCGGCGTGTCGATCCACGACCCGATCCCGGGCACGCCGCCCGAGGGCATCCGGATCCAGTCGACCGTGCGCGTGCGGCCGGGCGAGCAGCGGATCGAGGTCGACCTGCGCGACAACCCGGACAACCTCCCCTGCGGCCTGAACATGACCGAGTCGACGTCGCGGGCGGCGGCGCTGATCGGCGTCTTCGACAGCCTCGACCCGTCGATCCCGAAGAACGGCGGCTCGGCGCGCTGCGTCGACGTGCTGCTGCGCGAGGGCTGCGTCGCGGGCATCCCCCGCCACCCGGCCAGCTGCTCGGTCGCGACGACCAACGTCTCCGACCGGATCATCAACGCCACCGTCCAGGCGTTCGCGCAGGTCGCGCACGGCGTCGGCATGGCGGAGTTCGGGAGCATGTTCGGCGCGAACCTCGCCGTCGCATCGGGCTTCGACTCGCGCCTCGGGCGCGCGCACATCAACCAGGTCTTCTTCGGCGCGACAGCGGGTGCGGCGAGCCCCTACACGGACGGCTGGCTCACCTACCTCCACCCCGGGAACGGCGGGCTCTGCCACGTCGACTCGGTCGAGGTGGCAGAGCACTACCAGCCGCTCGTCGTCTGGGACCGCCACCTGCTGCCGGACTCGGAGGGCGCCGGGTGGCGGCGCGGCGCGTCGTCGCTCGAGGTCTCCTACGGGCCGGTCGACGACGACCTCACAGTCGCCTTCGTCTGCGACGGGCAGGTCAACGTCCCGAAGGGCGTCCGCGGCGGCGGGAACGGCCGCGCGGCGGGCAACCTGCTCGAGCGCACGGACGGCGCGCGCGAGGAGCTGCCGGCGGTGTCGGTCGTCACGCTGGCCCCGGGCGAGCGCGTGATCGCGATCACGCAGCCGGGCGGTGGCTACGGCCCGCCCGCCGAGCGGGAGCCCGAGCGGGTCGCCGAGGACGTGCGCGAGGGCTGGATCACGGCCGAGCGGGGCCGCGAGGTCTACCGCGTCGCGCTCGCAGCGACGGGCGAGGTGGACGCGGCGGCCACGGCCGCGCTGCGGCGCTAGGAGGCGTCAGGTGGAGCTCGCAGGGAGGATCGCGCTCGTCACCGGCAGCGGGTCGGGCATCGGGCGCGCCACGGCGCTCCGCCTCGCCGAGGCCGGGGCGCGCGTCATCGGCGCCGACGTGCACGCCGAGGCGGCCGAGGCGACCGCCGCGCTGCACGAAGCGATCGAGGCGACCACCGTCGACGTCGCGGATCCCGCGAGCGTCGAGGCCCTGGCCGACGCGGTCGGGCGCCGGCACGACCGACTGGACGTCCTCGTGAACAACGCGGGCGTCCTCGCCGGCGGCACCGTGCACGGCACGTCCGTCGAGACGTGGGATCGCGTCCTCGACGTCAACCTGCGCGGCGTCTACCTCGTCACGCGCGCGGTCTGGCCGCTACTCGTCGCGAGCGGCTCCGGCTCGATCGTGAACCTCGCGTCGACGGCGGGCCTCCAGGGCGGCGAGGGGGTCGCCGCGTACTGCGTCTCGAAGGCGGGCGTCGTCTCGCTGACGAAGTGCACGGCACTCGACGGCGCGCGCGTCGGGATCCGCTGCAACTGCGTCTGCCCGGCCGTCGTCGAGACGCCGATGATGCAGGGCGTCTTCGACCTGTCGCCCGATCCGGCCGCGGCGCGACAGGCCTGGGCGAGCATGCACCCGCTCGGGCGCTTCGCCCAGCCGGAGGAGATCGCGGACGCGATCCTCCATCTCGCATCGCCGCGCAGCGGCTTCGTCACCGGCACGGCAGCCGTCGTCGACGGCGGCATGCTCGCCGGCGTCTGGCAGGCGTAGCCCGCGCGCCGACCCGTCCCGTGAGGACAGGCCCTGACGGGACATGGCCCACCCGACCCGCACCCCCACCCAGGGTGGGGGTCCCACCACCCAGGTTGACGGGCGCGCGCGCCTGACGGGAGGGCGCGTGCGCGAATCGTCACGGTCTCGCGCGCGAATCGTCACGGCTCGGGCTGCCCACCCGGCCCGGCGGGCGTGCACGCTGCCACCATGGCGCCCCGGGAAGCGCGACGCGTCGCCCGACGGAGGCCGCTGACTGGGCACCGGAGCCGGCCCGGCGCCCCGGGCGGTCAGTGCGCGTGCCCGTGGTGGTCGTGCGGGTCGTGCTCGCCGTGGTGGTGGCCCGGGTCCATGGCGAAGACGCCGCCGCCCAGGTCGGCGAGCACGAGCCCGAACGTCTCGAGCAGCGTCTGCGGCGTCAGGACGTCACCCGGCGTGCCGCACGCCACCACCCGCCGGGCGAGGAGGAGCACCTGATCGGCCTTCATCGCGTCCCCGATGTCGTGCGTCGTGACGACGACGCACACGCCGCGGGCGCGCTCCTCCGCCACGGCGCGGTCGAGCAGCGACCGGGCGCTCGCATCGAGCCCGGAAGCTGGCTCGTCGAGGATCAGCAGGTCGGCGCGGCGCGCGAGCGCCTGCGCCAGGAAGACGCGCTGCTGCTGTCCGCCGGAAAGGCTGCGCAGCGGCTGGCCGCCGAGCGCGGTCGCCTCCATCCGGGCGAGCGACTCGTCGACGAGCCGGCGGTCCTCGGCGTTCAGGCGACCGAGCAGGCCGCGCCCGGCGAAGCGCCCCATCCGCACGACCTCGGCCGAGCGGAGCGGCAGGACGTAGCTCGACGGATGGAACTGGCTGAGGTACGCGACCCGGGCCGGCTGGGCGCCAGGCCGACCGCCGAGCACGTCCAGGCTGCCGGCCATCACCGACAGCAGGCCGACCAGGGTCTTCAGGAACGTCGACTTGCCCGACCCGTTCGTGCCGACGATCGCGAGCGTCGTCCCCGGCGCGAGCTCGAGGTCGATGCCCTCGACGACGGCCTGGCCGCGGTACCCGATGGTCAGGGATCGTGCCGTGACGGCGGGCTGGCTCACGCCGGCACGGTAGCCGCCCGCCGCGCCTGCCTGACGCCGACGACGAGCAGCACCGCGAAGAACACCGCGATCTCGACGAGCACGACCGACGCGCCTGCCGCGAGGTTCGCGTGGTACGAGATCAGCAGCCCGACGACGATCGACAGCGAGCCGATCACCGCCGCGATCGCCATCATCGTCGAGACCCGGCTGGCGAGGAGCGCGGCCGCCCCGGCGGGCGCGAGCAGCATTCCGAACACGAGCAGCGTGCCGACGGTCTGGAACGAGACGACGACCGTCACGGCGATCAGCGCGAGCTGGAGCAGGTGGTACCAGCGCGCCGCGAAGCCGGCGACGCGCGTGTGCTCCTCGTCGAAGCAGAGGAGCAGGAACGGCCGGATGCAGACGAGCGTGACGGCGAGCACGGCGGCCGTCGCGACCCCCTGGACGACGAGGTCGGACCGGCCGATCCCGAGCACGTCGCCGAAGAGGATGCGGGTCAGGTCGCCGGTGAAGCTCGTCGAGCGCGACACGATCACCACGCCCGCGGCGAGCATCCCGACGAAGAGCAGGCCGATCGCGGTGTCCGAGGACAGGCGCGACTTGGACGTGACGAGGGTGACGCCGCCGATCATCACGACCGCGCCGACGGCGGCGCCCGCCATGCCCGGCAGTCCGAGCAGGATGGCGCCCGCGATCCCGGGGAGGACGCCGTGCGCGAGCGCGTCCCCGATGAAGGCGAGCCCGCGCAGCACGACGAACGTGCCGACGACGGCGCACGCGATCGCCACGAGCACGCCCGCGAGCAGCGCCCGCTGCATGAAGGCGTTGTCGAGGAACGGATCGACGAGCTCGCTCACGAGGCGAGGCCGTCCGCGACCCTCGTCGCGATGTCGCGCATGAACGTCAGGTAGGAGCCGTCGTCCGGGAGGTTGTGGGACGGCAGCTCGACGACGCGTGCGCCGGTCTCGTCGGCGATCGTCTCGGCGACCTGGTCGGGCGTGCCGATCTCGGTGAAGATCGTCGTCGCGCCCTCGCGCTCGATCGTCTCCTTCAGCCCCGCCAGCTCCGCCGCGGAGGCCTGTGCCTGCGAGCTGATCGACGGGATCAACGCGCCGACGAGCGTGAAGCCGTACCGCCGGGCGAAGTAGCCCATCGACTCGTGGCCCGTCACGAGCCGGCGCCGGTCCGCCGGCACGACGGACAGGATCTCCTCGACCTCCGCGTCGAGCTCGCCGAGGCGGGCGTCGAGCTCGGCCGCACGGGTTGCGAGATCGAGGCCGAGCCCCTGCTCGAGCTCCGTTGCGAGCGCCGCCATCACGGCGCGCATCGTCGCAGGGTCGGTCCAGATGTGCGGGTCGTCCGCGCCGACCGCGTGCTCGTCGTGGTGCTCCTCCTCGGCGTGCGCGTCGCCGGTCTCTCCCTCGTGCTCCTCCTGGCCGTGCACCTCGCCTGTCTCGGCGGGCGCCTCGCCCTCGAGGGGCGCCTCGCCCCGGGCGTGCTCGTCCTCGTGGCCCTCGGCGATCTCGCCCTCGCCGATCGTGCGCAGCTCGACATGGTCGGTGGCCGTGAACACCGGCACGCCCGCGGCCTCCGCCTCGTGGATCGCGTCCTCGAGGCCCTCCTCGAGCCCGAGCCCGTTCTCGACCACCAGCGCCGCCTTGCTGACGGCCTCGACGTCCTTCGCCGACGGTTGCCAGTCGTGCGGGTCGACGCCGTTCGGCATCAGCACCTGCACCTGCGCGGCGTCGCCGACGAGGTCCGAGACGAGCGAGCCGAGGACCGAGTACGTGACGACGATCGTCGGCCCGCCCGCGGCCGAGCCGTCCGCCGGCGCCGGCTCGCCGACCGCAGGTGGCGTGTCGGCCGGAGCAGATGGCTCGGCAGTCGGAGCGGCGTCGTCGGAGGAGCCGCCGCATGCGGCGATCGCGAGGGAGAGCGCCACCAGGAGCAGCCCGGCGATCCATCGGCGTGCGGTCGTGCGCATCGGTCTCTCCCTCGCTCCGGTCGACAGGGACGAGAAGGATACCAATAACGACTCTCATTTAGAGCGCGGGCGATCGCCGTGTGGCTCGCCGTGCGGCGGCACGCGTGATCGGCTCGCCACGCCCCCGGCAGCCACCCGGGCAGGCCGGCACACCGGCGCGGAGGCGGTCGGCGCGCACGGAGGATCGGGGCGATCCTCCCGGCCGGCGAGCTAGCGCGCGACCTCCCAGGCGAGGTGCTCGAGCTCGGGGGCGATCAGCTTCTCCCAGGCGAGCTGCACCGCGGCCGGCGAGCCCGGGGTCGAGACGACGATCGTGCCGCGGTAGACACCCGCCGTCGCGCGGGAGAACATCGCCGCCGCGCCCACCTGGTCGTAGCTGAGGACGCGGAAGATCTCGCCGAAGCCGGGGAGCGTCTTCTCGAGCTTGCGCGCGAGCGCATCGTAGGTCGTGTCGCGCTTCGAGATCCCCGTCCCGCCGTTGAAGAGGACGATGCGGATCTCGCCGCCGCACAGCTCGTCGAGCGTCGCTGCCACCTGGTCGGGCTCGTCCTTCAGCAGCCGGTACGCGGCGACCTCGTGGCCGAGCTCCGCGATCCGCTCGCGCAGCCAGATCCCGTTCGTGTCGGTCTCGGGCGTGCGGGAGTCGCTGACGGTCACGATCGCGAGCCTGACCGGCCCCTGGCCGGCGGCGATCGCACGATGCTGGTCGGATCCGGACGGGCGCTGCTCGCTCATGCGCTCGACGCTACCTGACCGCGGGCGGTCCCGGGCTCACCAGGGCTCTCGAGCGGACGCCAGGGTACGTCCGCTGCGCGGCTGAGACCCGCGCGTGACGCGTCGGGGCGTTCGCACGCCGTACCCGGGGAGGGCGCAGGAACAGCGGCTAGGATCGGAGGAGCGCATGGCGACCGAGACCACCGACTGGGCCCAGCACACGCGGCAGACCCTCGACCGGGCCGGCCATCGGACCGGCGGGGCGCGCGACGCGGTCGTCGATCTGCTCGCGCGCCAGGACTGCTGCCTGACGGCGCAGGAGATCTTCGACGAGCTCCGAGCGAGCGGGAGGACGGTCGGGATCGCGAGCGTGTACCGCGCGCTCGACCTGCTGGCGAGCATGAACCTCGTCCACCGGCTCGAGATGGGCCCGAACGGCGCCCGCTACGAGGCGGCCAGCGTCGGCGGCGAGCACCACCACCACGTGGTCTGCAGCCGATGCGGCAGGGTCACGCCGTTCGAGGACGAGGCGCTCGAGCAGGCGCTCGACCGGGTTGCCGAGCAGGTCGGCTACGCCGTCGAGGGGCACGACGTCGTCCTGCGCGGCGCCTGTCCCGACTGCCTGGCGGCCTGAGCGATGACCCCGACGGGGGCCGGCCGGGCGCCCGACCGCCGGGCCGTCGCCGCGACCGCCGAGCTGCTCGGCGCGCGGTGGATGGCGCTGATCGTCCACGACCTCTCCGAGGGGCCGCGCGGGTTCTGCGAGATCCAGCGTGCGTGCGGAATCTCCCCAGGACGCTCGACGATCGCCTCGGCCGCCTCGTCGTCGCCGGCTACGTCGCGCGCGAGCTGGTCGGGTCGCGGCCGCGCTACCGGCTGACGGCGCGAGGCGAGGCGCTCCTCCCCATCCTCGACGCGATGCGGGCCTTCGGGCACGCCTGGCTCGTCCACGATCGGGCCCACCGGGCGAGCCACCACGAGCCGCCCGCCTGCGCGCACGGGCCCGGCGCTCCGGCGGCGCGCGGCACTCGAAGGCGCTGCGGGCCGACACCCGGGCGCGGGCCGGCGCAGCCCGCCACCCCGCGCGCGACCTAGCCGGCGACACGGCTGGGCCGCCCGACGGCAAGCGGAGTCCTCGTCGTCGCCCGACGTCGCGCGGGCCCTGCTGCGGCGCCCCGTCGCGAGGAGCGCACGATGTGAGCGCGGCAGCCGACCGGCGAGCGCGACGCCCGCGGCCGGGCTCCGCGGCCCGCAGTCCGGTTACATGCCCCGCCCAGGGTGGGGAGTCATTCTCCCCCCGCCACCCACCGCGGATGCTAGCCCGGAGCGTGTGCCGCGTCCGTCACGGGAGCGTGCCGATCGTGTGACTTCTCGTCCACCGATCGCACGGGACGAGCGGGTCGGCGACGCCCGGAGCCTGCCCGGCCGGGCCAGGTCGCCGACCGGGCGGGCGGCCGGCGCCGGCGCCTCGCCTACGCGACGATCCGGTACACCTCGAACGCCTCCGCCAGCTCTCGGCCGACGTTGATCCCGCGGGTGCGGGCGAGGTTCCAGATGTACTCGGCGTTCGCGTAGTTGCGGTGCTGCTGCGACGCGTAGCGCTCGAGCGCCGAGACCTTCCGCTCGACGTGCGGGCGATCGAGCGTCACGTAGACGTGGCCCGCGAACTCGATCAGGTTCCAGGGGATCTCGTACCCGAGCACCGTCGTCCGCTTGAACGCGCGCAGGCCCTCGGCGGCGATCACCTGGTGGTCCTGGTGCATGTCGCGCAGGCAGGGCATCAGCACGGCGTCGGGGCGGAACTCCCCGGCGAGGTCGATCAGGAGCTCGAGGATCTCCTGCCGGTGGTCGGGGAACGTCCGCACGTCGAAGTCGTGCACGATCAGGTGCTCCGACGGGATGCCGAGCTCGGCGGTCGCCTCCCGAACCTCGCGCGCGAGCGTGTCGGGCGCGAAGCCGGGCGGCAGCGACTTCGTCGCGATCGAGAACGCCACGTAGCGCACGTCGGCGCCCGCGTCGACCAGACGGGCCATCGTCCCGCCGCAGCCGAACTCGCCGTCGTCCGTGTGCGGCGCGAGGACGAGCACCCTCCGCCAGGCCTCGATCACGCTCATACCTCCGGTGCGTCGCGGTTTGCGCGGGCGAGGCCGAGGAACGCCAGCGAGCCCCACAGCAGCGGATCCTCGAAGAACGCGCTGTAGAACAGGCTGTGCACGGTGATCGCCGCGAAGACGAGACCCGAAGCGTAGGCGACGTGACGGGGTAGCTGGTTCGCCCTGCCGAACCCCCACACCGTCGACCCGAGCGCCGTCAGGACGAGCCCGAGCCAGAGCGCGAGACCGGGGAAGCCCGACTCCGCCGCGACGGTCACCGGCGTCGTGTGCGACGCGGCCGTGTCCGGCGTGCGCCGCAGCCCCTTCTCGGCCGCGTAGGCGTCGGCGTAGCCGCCGAGCCCGACGCCGAGCAGCGGCTGGTCGACGGCGACCCGGACGCCCGTCTTGGCGAGGTCGAAGCGCCCGCTCGACGCGCGGTCGAGACCGCCGTCCTCGTCGTGGAAGATCGTGTTCCGCGCCCGCTCGAGCTGGGGCGCGAAGATCGCGACGGGGGCGGCGACGGCGGCGATCAGCGCGACCGCGACCAGCGCGCGCCAGCGCCACGCGAGGAGCATCAGCAGCGCCACGCCAACGCCCAGCGCGACGAAGCTCGACTGCGAGTACGAGAGCAGCAGACCGACGCAGGACACGGCGACGACGCCGATCGCGGGGAGCGTCCAGCGGCCCTCGCGGCGGAGCAGCAGCACCGCGAGCAGCACGATGATCGCGACGACGAGGAAGCGCCCGTAGATCGACGGGTCCCAGAACAGCGAGTTGACGCGGAAGAAGCGCTGGAACTGGTTCCCCACCTCGACCTTCGGATTCCAGAAGACGTCCTTCGCCACCCACTGGTAGATCCCGACGACCGAGAAGAGCACCGCCATCGCGCCCAGCAGCCGGACGAGCCAGGCGAGCTGGCGGTGGCTCCACGACAGGCGCGCGAGCGCCGTGGCGAGGATCGCGAACGGGACGAAGAAGAAGAGGACGTCGATCGACGCCTCGCGGTGGTCGTCCGCCCAGGCGGTGGAGATCAGCAGCCACGCGGCGACGCCGGCGAGCGGCCACGAGACCGGGCCGAGCTCGCGGAAGCGCGGCGGGTCCTGCACGAGCGACCACGCGAGCGCGACGACCGCCGCCCCGACGACCAGGTACAGCGGGAGCAGCAGGTTCGCCTCGGTCGAGCCGACCTCCACCGGGATCCGCGCGGGCGCGGCGGCGAGCGCGAGGAAGGCGAGCAGCCACGGCCAGCGGCGGACGATCGCGCCCAGCACCAGGACGACGCCGAGACCGACGGCCGCCGCGAGCGCCAGCCGCACCCGGTTGCCCTCGGGCAGGAGGAGCGGCACGGTCAGCCCGGCGCCGACGAGCGTCACGACCAGCCCGAGCAGCCGCCCGAAGGGGTTGAGGACGAGCGCGAGGAGGACGATGCCGACAGCCGCCACGGGCCCGGCGGCCTGCGCGAGGTAGACGTCCCTCACCGCCGGCTCCTGACCACGACGGACGTCTCGTCCTCGAACAGGGCCGTCCCGTCGCCGCCGGCCACGGCGACGCGCAGCCGGTAGCGGCCCGGCGCGATCGGCCCGTCCTGCGGGAAGGCGAACTCGACCTCGGTCTCGCCCTGCTCCTCCGGCCGCACCGTGCGCACGGCGACCTCGCGCTCGCGACGCGACGCCGTGGCCGGGCGGACGAGCCGCCAGGTGAACGACTCGGCGTCCGTCGAGACGGTGAACACCAGCGGGCCCCGGCGCGGGATGATCAGGTCGCGCGTCTCGATCCGCACGTAGCGCACCTCGAGCTGCCCGACGGGGATCGGCGCCGATCGGTTGCCCGCGCGGTCCTCGAGCACGAGGGTCAGCGCGTACGTGCCCTGCGCGGCGCGCCTGCCGTCGATCCGGCCCTTCCAGTTGAGCGCCGCCGGGCCTGCTTGCGCCGCGGCGTCGCGACGACCTGCCGGCCGTCCACGAGGAGGATCGCCCGGGCGCGCGCGCTCGACCGGTAGCGCACCTTCACCGAGTCGTTGCGCCCGTCGGCGTTCGGCGAGATCGTCGTCGGGCCGACCCGCGTGACCGCTCCCTCCGGGGCCACGGTGTCGACGCGCACGGTCGTCGGGACGAGCACTGTCCGGTCGGCCTCGGCGAGCCGGAGCAGCACGCGGTAGGGCCCGTCCGCCACGACCCGGCCTGCGTCGTCGCGCCCGTCCCACGTGAAGGTCACACGGCCCCGGCGGACGTCCCGCGCCTCGGCGAGCGTGCGCACGGGCTCGCCGCCGCCGTCGACGATGCGGACGGTCGCCGTGTCGCGCTTGCGGACGAGGAAGACGAGCTCCGCCTGCGCGGTGGGGCAGGCGCAGGTCGGGGCGAGCAGGCGCGCGAAGCCCTCCGTCGGCACCATCGGAGCGCGGCCGAGCTTCAGCGTCTGCGTGTAGGCGAAGGCCGCGGCGGAGCCGCCCAGCACGAGGACGGCGACCAGCGCGATCCCGGCGCGGATGAGGAGACGGCGGTCGACCGCGATGCTGGGCACGCCGCGCGGGATTGTACGTGGGGGAGCGCCACCGCCGGCCGCTCCCCCACGCACACGTCCCGCTCGCCTAGCCGCGGTACGCGGCGATCAGGACCTCGGCCACGTCGGCACGCGTGAACTCGACCGGCGGCACCTCGCCGGCGCCGAGCATCTCGCGCACCTTCGTGCCGGAGAGGAACACGCGATCCTCTGCGCCGTGCGGGCACGTCTTCGACGAGGCCATCTGACCGCAGGCGTTGCACCAGAAGGTGTGCTCGAAGAACATCGGCTCGACGCCGAGCTCGTGTGGCTGGAACTCGTCGAAGATCAGCTGCGCGTCGTACGTGCCGTAGTAGCTGCCGACGCCGGCGTGATCGCGGCCGACGATGAAGTGCGAGCAGCCGTAGTTCTTGCGGCAGATCGCGTGCCAGATCGCCTCGCGCGGGCCGGCGTAGCGCATCGCGGCCGGGAAGGCGGACAGGAGCACGCGGTCGGCCGGGTAGAAGCCGTCCATCAGCACCCGGTAGCACTCGACGCGCACCGCGGCCGGGACGTCGTCCGACTTCGTCTCGCCGACGAGCGGGTGCAGCAGAAGCCCGTCGACGGTCTCGAGCGCGCACTTCGTCAGGTACTCGTGCGCCCGGTGGATCGGGTTGCGGGTCTGGAAGCCGACGACGCGCTTCCAGCCGCGCTCGGCGAACGCGGCCCGGGTGGCGGCGGGGTCGTTCGCGAGCTCCGGGAACGACGGCTGCTGCCGCTCGAACACCGTCACCTTGCCCGCCAGGTACGTGCCCGGCTGCTGGTAGACGCGCGCCACGCCCGGGTGCTCCTGGTCGGTCGTGCGGAAGCAGCGCTCCGCCTCGCGGTCGCGGTCGTAGGCGTACGCCTCCTCGACGTCGAGGACGGCGAGCAGCGTGCCCGCCTCGTCGGCCAGGGCGACGCGGTCGCCCTTCGGCGCCTGCTCGACGGCGAGCGTCACCGGGAGCGCCCAGACGAGCCCGCTCGCCAGCCGCATCTCCTCGACGACGCGCTCGTAGTCGGCCTTGCCCATGAAGCCCTCGAGCGGCGAGAGCGCGCCCGAGGCGATCATGTCGAGGTCGGCGAGCTCCCGCGGCGAGAGGCGGATCACCTCGAGGCCGTCGACCCCGTCCGGGCGGGCGCCCGTCCGGTCGACGAGCGAGCCGCCGTGCGGGTCGATCAGGCCGCTCACGCGCGCGCCCCGGCCGGGACGAGCCCGAGCTCCTCGAGCTTCGCGACGAGGATCTTCGCGCTCTCCTCGGGCGAGTGCTCCTCGGTGTTCAGGACGACCTCGGCGCTCTCGGGCGCCTCGTACGGGTCGTCGACGCCCGTGAAGCCCTTGATCTCACCGGCGAACGCCTTCGCGTAGAGGCCCTTCACGTCGCGCCGCGCGCACTCGTCGACCGAGGCCTGGACGAAGACCTCGACGAACGACCCGAACGGCTCCACCATCGCCCGCGCCTTCGCGCGCGTCTCCGCGTAGGGGGAGATCGCCGCGCAGATCACCGCGGCGCCGGCGCGGGTCAGGCGCGAGGCCACCCAGCCGATCCGCTCGATGTTCGTGTCGCGGTCCTCCTTCGAGAACCCGAGGCCCTTCGAGAGGTGCGTGCGGACGACGTCGCCGTCGAGGTACTCGACGAGCTTGCCGCGCGCGTCCAGCTCGGGGCCGACGAGGTGCGCGATCGTCGTCTTGCCGGCGCCCGAGAGGCCGGTGAACCAGAGGGTGAAGCCGCCGCCCGCGACGCGGTCGCTCTCCGGGTGCTCGACGGGGTGGATGTTGTCGCTCATTCGATCCTTTCGTGTGGCGGTCGCCGCGTCGGGCTAGTCCCGGACGGTCGGTGGTTCGCAGTTCTCCAGGTGGATGCCGCACTCGAGCTTGTCCGAGCCGGCCCAGCGGCCCGCGCGCTCCTCCTCGTCGGGGCTCGTCGGGCGGGTGCAGGGCATGCAGCCGATCGAACGGTAGCCGCCGTCGTGCAGCGGGTTGTACGGGATCTCGTTGTCGACGACGTAGCGCCAGACGTCCCGCTCGTCCCAGCCGGCGAGCGGGTGGATCTTCCAGACGCGGTACCGCTCCGACCAGACCACCTTGGGCGTGTCGGCACGGCTCGGCGACTGGTCGCGGCGGATGCCCGAGATCCAGGCCGTGTAGGGCTCGAGCGCCCGGATCAGCGGCTCCACCTTGCGGATGTGGCAGCAACGGTCGGCGGACCGCTCCCACAGGTTCGGCCCCTCGGCGCGGTGCTGCTCGGCGACGGTCATGATCTCGGGCCGGATCGGGGAGAGGCCGTAGCGCTCGACCAGCCGGTCGCGCGTCTCGTAGCTCTCCCGGAAGAAGAGGTGCGTGTCGAGCTCGACGACGTCCACGTCGACGCCGACGTCCCGCACCATGTGGACGAGCACCGAGGACTGCTTCTGCCACGAGCACGTCAGGCAGAGCCCCTCGCCGAAGGTCTCACGGGCCCACCGGATCAGGTCCTCCGCCGACAGCTCCTCGAGCGCCGCGGGGTCGAACGGGGGATCGGCGAGCCCTGCGCCCGCGCCAGCCGCCCGACGGCGCTCGCGCGTCGCGACGGTCATGGCGTCCCGCCGGCCACGGCGGCCGCCTCCTGGTCGCGCAGGAGCAGCGCGGTCAGCGTGTCGGCCCGCAGGCCGAGGCGCAGCGTCTCGAGCGGGATCACCTCGTCCGGCGGGATGTTGCCGAGGTTCACGTCCGGGCCGAACTGCTTCACGAACCAGGCCTGGGACGCCTTCGTCGGGGCCTCGAAGATGATGTCGTCGACGTCGATCGAGTGGACGATCTCGTCGATCAGGCCCGTCCGCATCTCGCCCGTCGGCCGGAAGATGCCCGCCGTGCCCGTCTCGCGGCCCTCGGTGATCACCTTCCAGGCGCCGGCCGCCAGCTCCTCCTTCATCCACTCGACCCACTGGTAGGGCGCGAAGACCGTCTCGGCGTCCTTCGAGCCGACCTCGGACAGCACCGTGAAGTCGCGCGACAGCTCGGCGATCAGCTCGAGCTTGCGCTCGCGCGGCAGGTCGATCGTCCCGTCGGAGATCTCGACGTGCGAGAAGCGGTGCTCCTGCAGCCAGGAGCGATAGGCGTCGAGCTTCCCGCGCGCGACGACGCACTCGAAGAGCGTCCCGCCGCAGACGACCGGCACCTCGAACGAGCGGTAGAGCGCGATCTTCTTCTCGAGGTTGCGCGTCACGTAGGACGTGCCCCAGCCGAGCTTGACGATGTCGACGAAGTCGCCGGCGGTGTCGAACAGCCCCTCGATGTCGCGGAGGTTCAGCCCCTTGTCCATCACGTGCGTCAGGCCGCGGGCGCGCGGCTTCGACGCCCGGGCGGGCAGGTCGAGGAAGTCGTCAAAGCCGGGCATAGAGTTCCTCCAGTCGCTTCTTCGCCGCTTCCTGGACGTCGTGGTAGAGCGATGTCCCGTGCGCGTCGATGCCGACGGTCAGCGGGCCGAAGTCCTTCACGCGGAACTTCCAGAGGCACTCCGGCATCAGGTCCTCCCACTCGACCTCCTCGATCTCCTCGATCTGGGTGGTCTCGAGCGCGGCGGCCCCGCCGACGATCGCGAGGTAGACCATGCCGAGCCGGCGCATCGGCTCGATCGCCTCGTCCGGCAGGCCGCCCTTGCCGCAGATCGCGCGGACGCCGTACTCGGTGCCGAGGCCCTCGGTGAAGCGCACCATCCGGGCGCTCGTGGTCGTCCCGATGCACATCTTCTCGTACCGGCCGGGGCCCAGCTTGCGGACGTTCGGGGCGGTGTGGAGCAGGAGCGCGCCCGTCAGGTCCATCGCGGGCCGCTGGCCGTGGTCGAACATCCGCACCTGCGTCCGGTCGCGGATGCCGATGATGTGGCCGTCGACCACGACCGAGTCGCCCGCCCGCAGCTCGCGGATGTGCGCCTCGTCGGTCGGGAAGGTCAGGCGGTGCTCGGCCACGTCAGGCCTCCCGGTCGTAGACGATCGTGCCGTCGGCCGCGATGTGCGCGCTCGCGCGCCGCGCCGCCCAGCACTGGTAGTTGACGGCGACGGGGTTGAGCGTCATGTGCGTGTCCGCGTGCTCGACGTGGACGTTCAGCACGGTGACGTCGCCGCCGAGCCCCATCGGCCCGATCCCCGTCTCGTTCAGCAGCTCGAACAGCTCGACCTCGAGCTTCGCGACCTCGGGATCGTGGTTGCGGGTGCCGATCGGCCGCGCGATCGCCTCCTTCGCCATGTGCATCGCGTAGTCGGCCGAGCCGCCGATGCCGACGCCGACGATCCCGGGCGGGCACGGCTTGCCGCCGGCGCCGACGATCGAGTCGAGCACGAACCGCTTGACGCCCTTCACGCCGTCGGCGGGGACGCACATCTTGAGGAAGCTCATGTTCTCGGAGCCCGACCCCTTCGGCACGCACTTCACGTCGAGGCCGTCCCAGTCGGGCACGAAGTCCCAGTGGACGATCGGCACGCGGTAGCCGACGTTCGGCCCGGTGTTCTGGCGCGTCAGCGTGTGCACGGTGTTCGAGCGGAGCGGGTGCTCGACCGTCGCGCGCTCCGTCCCCGCCTTCAGCGCCTCGTAGATGCGGGCCGGGTGGACCGGGAAGCCCTCGCCGACGCGGCAGTAGTAGACGGCGATGCCCGTGTCCTGGCAGACGAGGTTCTTCTCCTCGTCTGCGACCGCGACGTTGCGGTGGATGGTCTGCAGCACGCGCCGGCCGGGCGTCGACGTCTCCCGGTCGAGTGCCGCGGCGAGCGCGTCCCGGAGGTCCTGCGGGATGTCCTTGAGCGCCCAGACGTAGAGGTACGCGGCGGCGTCCTCGATCGCCTGGCGGACGTCGGTCTCCGTGCTCGTGCTCATGCGGTGCCGTGGTCCCTTCGTCAGCGGTTGGCGGGGATGGAGCGGACGCCCGCGCGCGCCGCGGCGGCGCGGCCGGCGCGGCGGCCGAAGACGCAGCACTCGAGCAGCGAGTTGCCCATCATCCGGTTGCGGCCATGCGTGCCCCCGGCGATCTCGCCGCAGGCGAACAGGCCCTCGACGGTCGTCTCGCCATGCGGGTCGATCACGAGGCCGCCGTTCTGGTAGTGGAGGACGGGGTAGGTCATCAGCCGCTCGGTCAGCGGGTCGATCCCGGCGCCACGGAAGCGGCGAAGCATGTACGGCAGCGACCGCTCGGCGTCCTCGAGCCGGATCCGCGTCGTGTCGAGCCAGACGGCGGGCCGCCCCTCGGGGGTGCGCAGGCCACGGCCCTCCTCGACCTCGCGGACGACCGCGGCGGCCACGACGTCGCGCGTCGCGAGCGAGTCCACGAACTCCTCGTCGTTGGCGTTCAGCAGGACGGCTCCGTACGCCCGCGCGGTCTCCGGGATGCAGTAGCCCTGCATCGTCGTCGGCCAGGCGCCGCCGTTCGGGTGGTACTGCAGGGCGTCGAGGTCGCGCGCCTCCGCGCCCAGGCCGAGCGCGAGCTCGGTCACCTCGCCGGTCGCGCCGGGATGGTTCGTCGACAGCTCGCCGCGCAGCTCGGCCTCCCGGTAACAGCGCCCGCCGGCCGCGAGCACGACGCTTCCGGCCGCGAGCTCCACGGCGCCGTCGCGGGTCTCGCAGGTGACCGCCCAGCCGCCGTCGCGCGGACGCGCGTCGACGAGGGCGTGGTGCTCGCGCACCGCCGTCGTCGAGCCCTCGACCGCCTCGCGCAGCGCCCTCGTGATCGCGTGGCCGGTCCGGTCGCCGACCTGGAGCAGCCGCCTGCGGCTCGCGCCGCCGCAGCGCGCCAGCCGGTAGCCGCCGTCCTCGCGGGCGAACGCGACCCCGAGCTCCTCGAGCCAGGCGATGGCCGAGGGGCCGTCCCCGGTGAGCGCGTCGACGAGGCGCCGGTCGGCCGTCTCGCGCGACGCGGCCCAGACGTCCTCCGCGTGCTGCTCGGGCGAATCGTCGTCGCCGACCGCCGCCTGGATCCCGCCCTGGGCCTTCGCCGAGTTGCAGGACTGGATCGAGCCCTTCGTCACGAGGGCGACCCGCGCGCCGGCTCGCTCGGCGGTCAGCGCCGCGGCGAGGCCGGCGGCGCCGCTCCCGACCACGAGCACGTCGACGTGCGCCACCTCGGGCATCGCGCGAAGTCTAGCAGGCGCTTATTGCTGCTATTGGAATCGATTATCCGATAGCCGGCCGGAGCACGCGATCGGTACCCTGCGGCTACGCCCCCGGGGCGCGCGGAGGATGCTGGCCCTCGAACCCGTCACCGGACGCCTGCTGCGGGTCGACCGACCGGGTGGGCGACTCGCCCTCGGCTCGGGGCTCGCGCTCGCCGCCCTCGCCGCCCTCGTCGGGCCGCTCGATGCGCGCGGCGCCGTGTCGTCGGGGCTCGCCGGCACGACGCTGTCGGTGCAGAGCACGGCAGCCGACACCATCGTGGTCACGTGCGACGACGGGCTCGTCCACGTCAACGGCGCCGACCCCGTCCCCGAGGCGTCGCCCTGCTCGCTCGTGACCGCCGTCTCCGTCACGGGGGGCCCGGGCGGCGACACGATCGACCTGACCGGCGTGACGCAGCAGCGATTCCCGGCGCTCCGGACTGTGACCGTCACGGGCAGCGTCGAGGCGAGCCGCGTCGTCGGCTCGGCGATCGGCGACGACGTCACGCTCGGCGCGGGCTCGGACACGTTCCTCGGCGGCGGCGGCCGCGACAACGTGAACGGCGGCGGGGGCGGCGACAGCCTCGACGGCGGCGCCGACGACGACTTCCTCCGCCCCGGCCCGGGCGACGACACGATCGTCGGCGGCTCGGGCGTCGACCGCGTCTTCTTCCAGGCGACCGGCTCGTACACGATCACCGCCACGGCGGCGCAGGGCGAGGGCAGCGACGTCCTCGACGGCGTCGAGTCCGTCGACGCCTCGGGCGGCTCCGGGGCCGACAGGCTCGACGCGAGCGGCTTCCCGGGCAGGGCGGCCCTCACCGGCGGGCTCGGGAACGACACGCTGCTGGCCGGCCCGGGGACGGACGACAGCCTCGACGAGACCGGCCAGGCGCTGACGCTGACCGACTCGACGCTGACGGGCGCGGGCCTCGACTCGATCGACGGCTTCGAGCAGGCGAACCTGACGGGCACGGCCGGGTCGGACACCCTGGACGGCTCGGCGTTCACGGGGCGCGTCGGGCTCTTCGGGGCCGGGGCCGGCGACCGCCTGCTCGGCAGCGCGGGGAACGACACGATCGACCCCGGCGGCGGCTCCGACACCGTCGTCGGCGGCGGGGGGCTCGACCTGCTGCGCGCGACCGTGACGGCAGGCGCAACGCTCACCGGCGCGTCCTTCGCGACCGGGAGCGAGACCGACACGCTGACCTCCGTCGAGCTGGCGAGCATCGTCGCGACCGCGGCGTCGATCGCGATCGACGTGTCCGCCTTCGGCGGGCAGACGACCGTCCAGGCGACCGGCGGCGGCACGGTCACCGGCGGCGCGTCGCAGATCGACCGGCTCGTCTTCCAGGGAAGCTCGCCACGGCTCGACGCCACGTCGCTCTCCGCGATGGGGAAGCCCGACCTGGCGCACCAGGAGATCGACGAGGCCGTGCTCACGACCGACGGCCCCGGCGTCGTCGACGCGTCGGGCTTCGGCCGCCCGACCACGCTCGTCGGATCGCAGGGCGGCGACACCCTTGTCGGCGGCAGCGGCGCCGACGTCCTCACGGGCGGCGGCGGGGCCGACCTCCTCGTCGGCGGGCCGGGCGTCGACCGGCTCGCGGAGCAGGCGGACGTCGACCTCGCGCTCTCCCCGGGCGCGCTCGCCGGCCTCGGCCAGGACACGCTCTGGAGCATCGAGGAGGCGAGCCTCTCCGGCGGCTCCGCCGCGAACGCGCTCTCGCTCGCCGGCTGGCCGGGGCAGGCGACCCTCGACGGCGGCGGCGGCGGCGACGCCTACACCGTCGCGCTCGTCGGCTCCGGCTCGCGCACGACGACGGTCGCCGACAGCGGCCCGGACGGCTCGGACTCGCTCGCGCTCGCGGACTGCACCGGCGTGACGATCGGGCCGGCGAGCGCGGTGCTCGGCGGCGAGACGGTTCTCTACAGCGGCATCGAGGGGCCGCCCTGCCCGCCCCCGCCCGCGCCGCCGCCCCCGGCGACCGAGCCGACGCCGCGGACGCTGACGCGCCTCGGCGCCCTGACGCTCGTCGCGCGCAACCGCGCGGTCCGCGTCGGCATCCGTTGCCTCCAGGCCGCGATCGGCAGCTGCACCGGGTCGCTCCGCATCACGGCCGTGCTGCCGCGCAAGGGCACGCGCACGGCGCGGAAGGCGCCGCGCGGGAAGACGATCGTCGTCGCGGCCGGCCGGATCCGGGGCGTTCCCGCCGGCGTGACCGGGAGCGTCCCCCTGCGGCTGACGAAGGCCGGCCGCGCCGCGGTCGGATCGCACGCGCGCCTCGCCGTCACCGTCCGGGCGACCGTGCGCGACGCCCGCGGCGAGCAGCGCGTGGCGACCTCGCGCGCCACGCTGAAGCGCCGCTGACCCTGCCGCGGCACGCGGGGCGCCCCCGCGCCGGCCGGCCGCTCGCGCGACTCCGGGCCAGGGTACGCGCCCCCCACCCACCGCCCGGGGGAGGGTACGCGCCGAGCGCACACGCGTGTGTAACGGCTTCGTGTCGGAAGCGTGACGGTCGCTCCACGGGCGCGGCGGCGGTGCCGGCGCGGGGTCGCCAGGCGTCGGGCGGGCGGGTCGCACGGCCCGCGGCGCGTCTCGTCGGGAGCGCCCACGGGCCCGACCCGGGGGCGCGGCGTCCGCCCCGACGCGAGCCGAGGTCGCGACCCGCGCCGCTGCGACGAGATCGGCGCCGGGCCACCCGCTGCCGGGACGGGGAGGCGCACCCCCTCGGGGGCGTGACGTGACCGTCGCGGGGCACCGAGCTCGCCCTTCCCGGGCCGTGCTCCGCACGCCGAGGCCGCGGCTCGGGGGGCCCGGCCGGCGATAATCGGGCGCCGTGCACGTCCTCTTCGTCCACAAGAACTTCCCGGCGCAGTTCGGCCACATCGCGGGCCATCTCGTCAGGGAGCGCGGCTGGAAGGCGACCTTCGTCTCGGAGACGCCGCCCGGCGTCGTCGAGGGGATCCGGAAGGTGCAGTACCGGACGACCGGCGGGGCGACCGACCAGACGCACTACTTCTCGCGCACCTTCGAGAACGCGACCTGGCACGCCGCCGGCGTCTACGACGCGCTCAAGGGCCTGCGCAACTCGCTCGCACCCGACCTGATCGTCGGCCACTCCGGCTTCGGCTCGACGCTGTTCCTGACCGAGCTCTTCCCGCAGGCGCCGATCGTGAACCTCTTCGAGTACTTCTACCGCCCGCACGACTGCGACATGGACTTCCGGCCGGAGTTCCCGCCGACCGAGGAGGACGTCCTCCGGGCGCGCGCGCGCAACGCGATGATCATGCTCGACCTCGAGTACTGCGCCGCCGGCTACTGCCCGACCGAGTTCCAGCTCTCGCTCTTCCCGGACGCGTACCGGCCGAAGCTCGAGGCCGTCCACGACGGGGTGGACACGTCGTTCTGGCGTCCGCGCGAGGACGCGGCGGCGCTGCGGGCCGAACTCGGCATCCCCGACGGGGCGCGCGTCGTCACGTACTGCTCGCGCGGCTTCGAGGCGATGCGCGGCTTCGACGTCTTCATGCGCGTCGCGAAGCGCATCTGCGAGGCCCGGGACGACGTCGTCTTCCTCGTCGTCGGCTCCGACCGCGTCGCGTACGGCGGCGACCTGCGCTTCACCGGCGGGCGCTCGTTCCGCGACCACGTGCTCGCGCAGGACGCGTACGACCTCGAGCGGATCCGCTTCCTCGGCAACGTGCCGCCGGACGCGCTCGCCCGCATCCTCTCGCTCGGCGACCTGCACGTCTACCTGACCGTGCCGTTCGTGCTCTCCTGGTCGATGATCGACGCCCTCGCCTGCGGCGCGATCGTGCTCGGGTCGGACACCGCACCCGTGCGCGAGGTGATCCGCCACAACGAGAACGGCTTGCTGCGGGACTTCTTCGACGTCGACGGCCTCACGGCGACCGCGCTCGAGGTGCTCGAGGCGCCCGAGGACTACGCGGACGTCCGCGAGGCCGCCGTTCGCACGGTGCGCGAGCGGTACGCGCTCGAGGTCGTGATGCCGCGGATGCTCGCGCTCTACGAGCGGGCCGCCGCGGGCGTTCGCTGACCGCGTCCTCGTTCGGGCGCCGCACACCTGGTGGCCGAGCGTCGGCCGATCACCTGGTGCATGGCGCCGCACCGCCGCCATCCGCGCCAACTGGGCGCGGCCCTCGCGGCCGCGTTGGCCGCTGCGTGCGCCGCGGGCAGCGCGAGCGCGGCGACGGCAGACTTCGGAGGCGGCGCGCTCACGTACACGGCAGCCGGCTCGGTCGCGAACGTCGTCACGCTCTCGGTCGCCGGCGGGACGATCACGCTGACCGACGGCAGCGAGGGCACGATCACCCTCACGGGCGGGGCGAGTGGGCACGGCTGCAGCGCCGGCGCCGGCACGCTGACCTGCCCGCAGACGGGCGTCGCCACGATCGAGCTCGCGCTCGGCGACCTCGGCGACAGCGTCACCGTCGACTCGGTCGAGCGGGCGACCTCGATCGACCTCGGTCCGGGGGACGACGCGCTCGTGCTCGGGACGACCGTCAGCGCGCCCGCGAACCGTGCCTCGCTGATCACGGCGCTCGTCGACGCCGACGGCGGCAGCGGGACGGACGGCGTGACGCTGAACGACTTCGGCGACTCCTCGCCCGACGTGGTCAGCGTGGCCGCCGACGCGATCGGCGACCAGGGTGACGACACGTACTTCGGCGCGAACGGGCGGCTCGCGTACGCCGGCTTCGAGGCGATCGAGCTGAACGGCAGCCCGAGCGGCGACATCGTCCGCGTCCGCTCGACCGCCGCCGGCGCGCAGACCGTGTTGAAGGCGAACGGCGGCGGCGACGTGTTCCAGGTGTCGTCCGACGGGAGCGGCTTCAGCGGCGACCTCGACGGGATCGACGGCTCGCTCGAGCTGCTCGGCGGCACCGGCACGAACACGCTCATCGTCTCGGACCGAGACGCCAGCGCGGCCGACGAGGCCGTGATCACCGCGTCCGCGCTGACCGGCCTCGCGCCCGTGCCGATCGCCTACTCGGCGACCGGGACGTTCGGGGGCGGCGTCACGGTCCGCGCGACCGGCCTGGCGGACACGCTCGCGATCGAGTCGACGCTGCCGGGGCTGATCACCGCGGTCTACGGGACGGGCGGAGACGACGTCGTCCGCGTCTCCTCCGACGGCAGCGGCACGACGGGCGACCTGGACGGGATCGCGGGCGAGCTCGGCATCGACGGCGGCGGCGGCGCGAACGCGATCCTCGTCTCCGACCTCGACGAGACCGGCGCCGGCGCGAACGCGAGCGCCACGGTCGACGCCACGGGGATCGCCGGGCTCGCCGGCCCGGCCGACGCGACGCCGATCGTCCTCAGCGCGACCGGCGGGACGAACCACCTCACCCTCACCACCTCGGGTTCCCCGGCGCTCGCCGAGCAGGTGAGCGTCGACGCGCCAGCGGGCGCCGTCGTCCTCGACCTCGCGGACGGGGCCGATCGCGTCTTCGTCCGCACCGTCGGCAAGCCGTTGACGGTGCGCGGGAACGACGGCGACGACGCGATCGCGATCGGCAGCGCCGCGTCGAAGCTGGACGGGATCACCGCGTCGGTCACGGTCGACGGCGGCACCGGGACGGACACGGTCACCGTCGACGACGCCGGCGACCCCGCCGCGAACGTCGCGACCCTGGCAGCCGGCTCCTACGGCGCCGGCCCGACGGACACCCTGTTCGCGCCCGGCGGGGCGCTCGCGAGCACGGCCGTCGAGACCGTCGACGTGAGGCTCGGCGACGGCAACGACGCGGTGCGCATCGCCTCGACGGCGGCGGGGACGACGACCTCGGTCGCCGGGGGCGGCGGCGACGACGTGGTCGCGGTCGGCGACGGCCAGTCGGTCGCCGGCATCGGCGGCGGCATCGTCGTGGACGGTGCGGCCGGCGAGAACTCGCTCGTGGTCGACGACCGCGCCGCGCCCGGCCCGGTCACGGCCACGCTCGACGCGACCACGATCGGCGCCGCCCCCGGGGACACGCTGCTCGGGCCGGGCGGCTCGATCACCTTCCGCAACGTGGCCGCCGGCTTCCTGCTCACGGGCGCCGCGAGCGACCGGGTGCGCGTCGCGGGGTCGCTGACGATCGTCGTCGACGTCGGGGCCGGCGACGACGTTATCTCGTTCGCGGACGGTGTCCTCGTGTCGGGCTCCCTGGCGGGCGGCTCCGGGAAGGACACGCTCGACTACGGCGACTGGCAGCAGCCCGTCCGGGTCGACCTCGGGAACGGGGACGCGAGCGCGACGAGCGGGGTCTCGGCCTTCGAGGCCGTCCTCGGCGGCGCCGCCGGGGACATCCTGACCACGCCCGCCCAGACGGGCGCCCGGCTCGCCGGCGGGCCCGGTCCGGACGTGCTCCAGGGCGGCAGCGGCGACGACGTGCTGGAGGGCGGCCAGGGCGACGACCTCCTGCACGGCAGCGCGGGCGACGACCTCTACCTGCCGGGAGGCGGCCAGGACGCCGTGCTCGACGAGGACGGACGGGACACCCTCGACCTCTCCTCGTACGCGACCGGCGTCGCCGTCGACCTCGCGCGGGCCTCGGGCCAGCGCCAGCAGCTCGACGCGGCCGGCGACGCGCTGATGCTGACCGGGACGATCGAGCGCCTGGTCGGGACGCCGTTCGCCGACGTGCTCGCCGGCAACGACGCCGCGAACGAGCTGCTCGGCGGCGCGGGCGACGATCGGCTCGGCGGCGGCCAGGGGGACGACCTCCTCGACGGCGGCGACGGGCGCGACACGCTCGTCGAGCGGACGACCGGCAGCCTCACGCTCGGCCCGACCACGCTGACGGGGCTCGGCACGGACGCGCTCGCCTCGATCGAGGCCGCCCGGCTGACCGGCGGGCCGCGGCGGAACGTGCTCACGGCCACGCGGTTCCCCGGGCGGGTCGTCTTGACCGGGCTCGGCGGGAACGATGTCCTGCGGGGCGGCAAGGGCGCCGACCGGCTCGTCGGCGGCGCAGGCAAGGACCTGCTGGTCGGCGGGCCCGGCCTCGACGTCCTGCTCGGCGGCGCGGGCGCGGACACGCTGCGGGCGAGGGACGGCAAGCGAGACACGGTGAACGGCGGGGGCGGCGTCGACACGGCGGCCGTCGACCGGAAGGACCGGCTGGTCGCGGTCGAGCGGCGCGCGTAGGCCTAGCCGTCCGGGGCGGGCAGGCGCTCGCGCGCGAGCGCCAGGAACGCCTCGGCCGCACGGGTCGGCAAGCGCGACTCCGAGCGGACGACGTAGATCTGGCGCGAGGGGGCCAAGCCCTCGACCCGCGCGACCGCGAGCGTCCCCGAGGCGACGTCGGCCTCGACGGCCGTTCGCGAGATGAAGCCGACCCCGTGCCCGGCGAGGACGGCCGCCTTGACCGACTCCTGCAGCCCCAGCTCGACGCGCCGCCCCGGCCGCAGGCGCATGCCCGCCCGGCGGAGCTCCTCCTCGACGACCTGGCGCACCCCCGCGCCCTCCTGCATCACGAGCAGCGTCTCGTCGGAGAGCTCCTCCGGCCCGACGTGCCGGCCCGCGAAGCGATGGCCCGGCGGGACGGCGAGGACGATCTCGTCGCGCACGAGGGGCTCGAAGGCGAGCGAGCGGGCCCGGCGCAGCGCGCCGACGACCCCGAGCTCGAGCTCCCGCCGGGCGACCCGGTCGATCACCGTCTGCGTGTCCCAGACCGACAGCGAGACCTGGACCCCGGGATGGCGCGCCGCCAGCTCGCAGAGCAGCACCGGGACGAGCGTCGCGCCGGGCCCGGTTGATGCGCCGATCGCGAGCACGCCGCCCACCTCGACGTCGTCGGCGAGCTCCTCGAGCGCCTGCTGCTCGGCGGCCAGCAGCCGCTGCGCGCCGCGGTAGAGCCGCTCGCCGGCCTCGGTCGGCTCGACCCGACGCCCCGAGCGATCGAGCAGCACCCGCCCGAGCCGCTCCTCGAGCGCGCGGATCTGGAGGCTGACCGCCGGCTGGCTGACGCCGAGCCGGGCAGCCGCCTGCGAGAAGCTCCGGAGCTCGACGACCGTGCAGAAGGCGGCGAGCTGGCGCGTGTCCAGGTGCGCGCCCGCGCCCGTGCGCTCGGCGCCCAGCTCGTTGCTGCGTCGCATAAGCCCAGCTTATCGACAGGCCCCCGCGAGCCCGGCAGCGGCCGCCCGTACACTCCTCGCGTGGAGCCGTCCCGCCCGCAGCCGCTCGCCTCGCGCCTCCAGGGATTCGGCACGACGATCTTCACGGAGATGACCGCGCTCGCCCAGGCGCACGACGCGGTCAACCTGGGCCAGGGCTTCCCGGACTTCGACGGGCCGCCCGCCGTGCTCGACGGCGCGATCGAGGCCATCCGCGCCGGGCACAACCAGTACGGCCGCCTGCAGGGCGTGCCCGACCTGAACCGCGCGGTCGCCGAGCACCAGGAGCGCCACTACGGCCTGCGCTACGACGCCGACGCGGAGGTGACGGCGTTCGCGGGGGCGACCGAGGCGATCCACGGCGCGCTGCTCGCGCTCTGCGAGCCGGGGGACGAGGTGATCGTGCTCGAGCCGTGCTACGACTGCTACCGACCCGCGATCGCCATGGCCGACGCGGTCGCGGTGGCGGTGCACCTCGCGCCACCGCGCTTCCAGGTCGACGCGGCCGCGATCGAGGCCGCGGTGACGCCGCGCACCCGCGCCATCCTGCTCAACTCGCCGCTCAACCCGACGGGCACCGTGCTCTCGCGGGCGGAGCTCGAGGGGATCGCCGACATCTGCCGCCGACACGACCTGCTCGCGATCACGGACGAGGTCTACGAGCACCTGGTCTACGACGTCGAGCACGTGCCGATCGCGACGCTGCCGGGGATGCGCGAGCGCACGGTGACCATCTCGTCGGCCGGGAAGACGTTCAGCGTCACCGGCTGGAAGGTCGGCTGGGCGTGCGCGAACGCGCCCGTCGCGGACGCGCTGCGCTCGGCGAAGCAGTTCACGACGTTCTGCAGCGGCACCCCGCTCCAGCTCGCCGTCGCCGCCGGCCTGCGGCTCGGCGACGCGTTCCTCGCCGGGCTGGCCGCCGAGTACCGGGCCCGGCGCGACCGCCTCTGCGAGGGCCTCGAGCGCGCCGGCCTCGACGTGCTCGTGCCCGAGGGGACGTACTTCGTCCTCGCGGACGTCCGGCCGCTCGGGTTCGAGGACGACATGGCCTTCTGCCGCGAGCTGCCCGCGCGGGCGGGCGTCGCGGCGATCCCGCTCTCGGCCTTCCAGCGAGAGGACCCGCCGCGGCACCTCGCCCGCTTCGCGTTCTGCAAGACGGACGCCGTCCTCGACGAGGGCATCCGCCGGCTCGCCCGGCTCCGCGGCTAGCCGCCCCCGGGCGGCGCGTAGCGGCGGTGGAGCATCAGCGCGTTCCCGTCCGGGTCGCGGAAGAACGCCATGTGGCAGACGCCCGTGTCGAAGATGTCCCCGTCGAAGGCGACGCCGCGCGCCTCGAGCTCCGCGCGCGCCGCGGCCACGTCGGGCACGCGCAGGGCGATGTGCGCGGTGTGCGGGCCCTGGAAGGACTGGCCCATGTTGGTCGGGTCGACCAGGTAGAGGCTGACGTTCCCGAGCGCGAACTCCGGCCACGCGCCGGCGCCGAGCCGCTGCAGCCCGAGGGTCTCCTGGTAGAAGCGCGTCGAGCGCGCGAGGTCGGTGACGGGCACGGACACGAAGTCCGCCCGCTCGATCGTCATGGCGCCCGTGCCCTGCATCGCGGCCTCCCCGGTCGTGGTCCCGCCCATCATCGCGCAGGGCGGGACGGACCTGGCTGGGGGACTATCCCGCGAGCAGCTCGTCGAGCGTCGGCGTGATCCCGTCGGCCTCGAGGCTGTCGATCTCGACCACCTCGAGCGTGCCGTCGGTCTTCCCGGCCCGGAACGACGGCGTCGACTCGATGCCGTTCTGCGCGGCGTCGGCGATCGACGCGTCGACCAGCTGCTTGACCTCGTCGGAGCCCATGTCCGCGATCATCCTGTCCACGTCGAGGCCCGGGACGAGCTGGCCGAGGCGGCGGAGCAGCTCCTCCGTGACCCAGCCCGCGTTCTCGCCGCCCTGGTTCAGGTAGAGCAGCTCGACCATCTGCCACATCCGGTCCTGCAGCCCGGCGGCGTTGATCGCCTGGAGCGCCGTGACCGAGTCGGGGCCGATGAAGGCCATGCCGTTGAAGCGCAGCTGCACCTTGCCGGTCGCGACGTACTCGTCGATCACGCTGGGGAGCGCCTTCTCCGCCCACTCGGCGCAGAACGGGCACTGCATGTCCCCGTACTCGACGAGGGTCACGGGCGCGTTCGGGTCGCCGAGGATCGCGCCGTCCTGCGGGATGCCGTCGAGCTCCGTGAACTGGTCGGGCGCGGCGCCCTGCTGGCTCTCGCCCGCGGGCGGTGCCGCGGGGGCGGAGGACGAGTCCCCGCCACCGCACGCGGCGAGGGAGACGGCGGCGACGAGCGCGAGCGCGAGGGGGGTGAGCGTGCGGAGGATTCTGGCCATGGGCCACAGTATGGGGACGCCACCCGGGCTGCCGGAACCGCAGGCGGCCGCAGGCCGCTTCGGGGAAACCCCGATCTCCCCGCCGGCTGACCGGGAGCCTAGGATTCCCTGACGCTCCGATGTCCGCCTGTCCCGAAGACGAGGCCTCGCCGACCGCCACTGCGCCGATGGCCGTCGCGCCGGTTCCCGTGCCGTCGCTCGCCGAGCGGTACGCCCAGCTCGCCGCCGCGCGGGTGGAGCGTCGACCCGTCGACGTGGCGCTGCGCCTCCTCGACCTCGCGATCGCGAGCGCGGGCCTTGTCGTCTTCGGGCCGGCAGCCCTCGTGATCGCGGTCGCGATCCGGCTCTCCTCGGGCGCTCCCGTGCTGTACCGCGGCCAGCGAGTCGGGCGCGCCGGGCGGATCTTCACGATGGCGAAGTTCCGCACGCTCGTCCCCGACGCCGAGGTCCGGCTCGGGGCGTACTGGGGCGCCGACCTGGATCGACGGACGGGCTCGGAGGTGACGCGGCTCGGCCGCTGGCTGCGTGCGACCCAGCTCGACGAGGTGCCGCAGCTGTGGAACGTCATCCGCGGCGACATGAGCATCGTCGGCCCGCGCCCGATCCGCCCCGCGATCTTCGACGGCCTCTGCGAGGAGATCCCGAACCTCTGGCAGCGGCTCGTCGTCCGCCCGGGCCTGACCGGCTTCGCCCAGACGCGGATGGGGCGCGAGCCGGCCTGGGCGGAGAAGCTCGCGCACGACCTGGAGTACGTCGCCGACCGGTCGGTCGGCCTCTACCTGCGCGTCGTCGTCGCGACCTTCTGGCGCGTCGTGCGCCAGTCGCTGCGCGGGTTCGTCTCCGTCGCGCGGCGGGGCTGACCGCCCGTGTGCGGGATCTGCGGCGTCGCGCGGCTCGACGGGGGGCCGGTCGACCGGGAGCGCCTCGACGCGATGAACGGGACGCTCGTCCACCGCGGCCCCGACAGCGCGGGGCTGCTCGTCGACGGCCCCGTCGGGCTGGCGATGCGGCGGCTCTCGATCATCGACCTCGAGGGCGGCGACCAGCCGATCGGCAGCGAGGACGGGTCGGTCCACGTCGTGCAGAACGGCGAGATCTACAACTACCGCGAGCTGCGCGCCGAGCTCGAGCGGCGGGGGCACGCCTTCCGCACCCACTCGGACACGGAGGTGCTCGTCCACCTCTACGAGGAGCGCGGCCCGCGCTTCGCCGAGGCGCTGCGGGGGATGTTCGCGGTCGCGGTCTGGGACGCGCGCGCCCGGCGGCTCGTCCTCGCGCGCGACCGCTTCGGGATCAAGCCGCTGTTCTGGCGGCTCGCGGGCGGCGAGCTGTCGTTCGCCTCGGAGCTGAAGGCGCTGCCACAGGGCGAGGTCGACCTGGACGCGCTCGCGTGCTTCCTCGCCTTCAACTCGATCCCGGCCCCGTACACGATCTACCGCGAGACGCGGAAGCTGCCGCCCGGCCACGTGCTCGTCTGGGAGGAGGGCGGCGAGCCGCGCGTCGAGCGGTACGCGAACGTCGTGCCCGCCCGGGCCGACGCGGTCCGACGCGAGTCGGAGGAGGAGCTCGCCGAGGAGCTCCGCGCACGCCTGCGCGACTCGGTGCGCGCGCACCTCGTCGCGGACGTCCCGGTCGGCGTCCTGCTCTCCGGCGGGATCGACTCGTCGGCGCTCGCGGCGCTCGCGGCCAGCGAGAGCCCCGCCCGGCTGATGACGTTCTCGATCGGCTTCGAGGAGCGCTCGTTCGACGAGCTCGAGCAGGCGCGGCTGGTCGCGCGGCGCTACGGCACGGAGCACCACGAGCTCGTGCTGCGCCCCGACGCGGCCGAGCTCCTCCCGACGATCGTCGACGCGTTCGACGAGCCGTTCGCGGACTCGTCGGCGCTCCCGACCTACCTGGTCTCTCGGCTCGCGAGCGAGCACGTCAAGGTGGTGCTCTCCGGCGAGGGAGGCGACGAGCTCTTCGGCGGCTACTACACGTACGTCGCCGACCTGCTCGCCCCGCGCGTCGCCTGGACGGCGCCGCTCGCGCGCAGGCTCGCGGCTGCCCTGCCGAGCACCTCGGGGCGCGTCAGCCTCGACTACAAGGCGAAGCGCTTCGCCGGCGGCCTCGGCCTGCCCCCGCTCGAGCGCCACCACGCCTGGAAGGAGATCTTCGGCGCCGAGGCCCGCGCCGCCCTGCTGGCGCCGGGGCGCGAGGGCGCCCTCGACCCGGTCGACGTGCTCCGCGCGCGCTACGCCACGACGCAGGTGGCGGAGGAGCTCGCGCGGCTGCAGGACGTCGACCGGGCGATCTACCTCGTCGACGACCTGCTCGTGAAGACCGACCGGATGAGCATGGCGCACTCGCTCGAGGCGCGCGTCCCGTTCCTCGACCCGGTCGTCGCGTCGCTCGCGCTCGCGCTCCCGACCGGGGCGAAGGTGCGGGGCTTCGAGAAGAAGCGCCTGCTGCGGCGGGCGATCGCGCCGCTCGTGCCGCGCGAGATCGTCGAGGGGACGAAGCGTGGCTTCTCGATCCCGGCCGCGGCGTGGCTGCGCGGCGAGCTGCTCCCGTTCGCGCGCGAGGTGCTCTCGCCCGAGACGATCGCCCGCCAGGGGTTCTTCCGGCCGGAGGCCGTGACGGCCGTGCTCGAGCGCCACGTCTCGCGCCGCGAGGACCTGTCGCGTCAGCTCTGGGGCCTGCTGTCCTTCACGCTCTGGCACGATCGTCGGGTGCGCGTCCCCGACCACGCAGCCCGCTGAGCCCGATGCGCGTCTGGATCGACATGACCGCGCCGGCCCACGTCCTGGTCTTCCGGCCGCTCCTGCCGCTGCTCCGGGCGCGCGGCGCCGAGATCCGGATCACGACCCGGGACTACGCGCAGACGCTGCAGCTGCTCGAGCTGCACGGGATCGAGGCCGAGCCGCTCGGACGGCACGGCGGGCGCTCCCGGCTCGGCAAGCTCCGCGCGCTCACCTCCCGCCTGCCGGCGCTCGCCCGCTGGGCCCGCGCGAACGGGCCCTTCGACCTCGCGCTCGCGCACGGCTCGCACGAGCTGACGATCTCCGCACGGCGGCTGGGCGTCCCGAGCGCGACGACGTTCGACTACGAGTTCGCGACGTTCCAGCACCAGCTCGGCTGTCGCGCGGCCACCCGCGTCGTCGTGCCCGACTCGATCCCCCCGGATCGCCTCGCCCCCTACGGCGTCCGGCCACCGAAGCTCGTCCGCTACCCGGGCCTGAAGGAGGAGTACTACCTCGCCGACTTCGAGCCCGACGCGGCCGTGCTCGACGGGCTCGGCGTCGACCGCAGCCGCGTGGTCGTCGTCGTGCGGACGCCGCCGGACGTCTCGCTCTACCACCGCCGCTCGAACCCGCTCTTCCCACAGGTGCTCGCGCACCTCGGCACGCAGGAGCACGTCCACGCCGTCGTCCTGCCGCGCACGGAGGACCAGCGCGCCTACGTGCGCAGCCTCGCGCTGCCGTCGCTGATCGTCCCCGACCGGGCCGTCGACGCGCAGAGCCTGATCGGCCTCGCCGACCTCGTCGTCTCGGCCGGCGGCACGATGAACCGCGAGGCCGCCGCGCTCGGCGTGCCCGTCTACACGACGTACGGGGGCCGGCTCGGCGGCGTCGACGAGATGCTGATCCGCGAGGGGCGCCTGCGCCCGCTCACCGACCCGCTCGCCCTGTCGCTCGAGAAGCGGCCCGGCGACGGGACGCGCGTGCGCCGCGACCCGGCCGACATGCTCGGCTTCCTCGTCGACGGCCTCGCACGCGGCTGAGGCGCCCCGCCGGCCAGCGCGATCTGCCAGGATCCGACTTCCCCGACCCGAGGAGACGAGCATGAGCGCCCTCGACGCAGCGCACCGGTACTTCGACGCCTGGAACGCGCACGATCCCGCCGGGATCGCGGCCGCGCTCCAGCCGGACGGCCGCTACGCCGACCCGAACGTCCCCGACGGGCTTCCGCCCGAGGGCCTCGCGCAGTACGCCGCGGCCCTCTTCGAGGGCTTCCCCGACCTGCGCTTCGAGGTCGTCTCCCACGCCGAGGCCGGGCCCGGGACGGTCGCAGCGCAGTGGCGGATGATCGGCACGAACACGGGGCCGATGCGCGGCAACCCGCCGACCGGCCGCGCCGTCGACCTGCCCGGCGCGGACGTCGTCACGGTCGAGGGCGACCGCGTCCGCCACGTGCAGGGCTACTTCGACCGCCAGACGATGCTCGAGCAGCTCGGCCTGAGCGTCGTCGCGCAGCCGCGGGCGCTCGGGCCGTTCGCGTTCGGCGTCTCGGCCGCCGTCCGCGGGACGGCCACGGTGCCCGGTGCGGTCGGCGTGACGTCGCTGATCATCCGGAGCGAGGCGGACATCCCCGAGGTGATGGCGTTCTCGCGGCCGCTCGCAGCGCAGCTCCCGGAGCTGGAGGGCTTCATCGGCTGGCAGGGCGCCACCGTGGGCGGGCGAATGACGACCCTCTCCGCGTTCGAGACGGTCGAGCAGCTGACCGCGGCGATGCGCCACCCGCTGCACCGCGACGCGGCGAGGAAGATGTACACGGAGGACTGGACCGAGGGCGGCATGACGAGCGTCTGGGCGCCCGTCCGGGTCGCGTTCCACCAGCGCTGCCCGTCGTGCCGCGAGATCTCCGACCGCGAGCGCGACGGCGCGACCTGCTCGTGCGGCGCCGCGCTGCCCGAGCCGCCGCCCTACCTCTGACGCGCGGTCAGTCGCCGACGAGCGCCGCGAGCACCTCGTCGGCGTAGCGCTCGAGCTTCGCCGGGCCGATCCCCGAGATCGTCGACAGGTCGGCCCGGTCGCGCGGCGCACGGCGGGCGATCTCCTCGAGCGTCCGGTCGTGGAAGACGACGTAGGCCGGCACGCCGTCGGCTCGCGCCCGCTCCTTACGCCAGGCCTTCAGCGCGGCGAGCGCGGGCTCGTCCTCGGCGTCGAGCGGCCGCGAGGCCGCCGCGGCCGCGACCCTGCCGACCCCGAGGTCCTTCAGGAACCGGCTCGGCTTGCGCGACTGGAGCCACGTGAGCGCGAGGTGGCGCCTGGCGCGCGTGAGCCCGACGTAGAGCAGCCGGCGCTCCTCGGCGATCAGCTCCTCCGTCTTCGCCTGCCGGATCGGCAGCTCGCCCTCCTCGACGCGGACGATCGCGACCGCGTCGAACTCGAGGCCCTTCGAGCGGTGCAGGGTCAGGAGCTGGACGCCGCGGCCGGCGCCCTCGCCGCCGAAGCGGGCGCGCAGGTCGGTCGCGAAGCCGGCGGCGTCGCCCTCGAAGCCCTCCGCGAGCGCGACGAGGCGCGCCAGGTCGGCCTGCCGCGTCGCCTCCTGATCGCCGACCCCCTCCGGCACCTGCTCGGTCCAGCCGTCCGCGACGGCCAGACGGCGCACGAGCGGCCCGGCCGGCGCGTCGGGCTCGCGCGAGAGGCCCCCGCGGACGCGCCGCGCCGCCGGGCGCGCGAGGACGGCGCCCCCGCGCACCTGGTACGGGACGCCCGCCGAGGCGAGCGCCTCCTCGACGTCCTCCGAGCGGGCGTTCGTGCGATAGAGGATCGCCACCTCCTCGAGCGGCACGCCCTCGGCCGCGAGGCGCCTCGCCCACCCGACCAGGAAGGCGCCCTCCTCCTCCACGCCCGCGCACGGGACGAGCTCCGGCTCCGGCCCGTCCGGGCGCGTGGGCGCCAGCCGCTTCTCGATCCCGCCGAGCTTAGGCACGAGCCGGTTGGCGAACGCGAGCACCTGGGGCGAGGAGCGGTAGTTCCGCTCGAGACGGACGACCGTCGCGTGCGGGTAGCGCCGCCGCATGTCGAGCAGGTGCGCGGGCGAGGCGCCGGTGAAGCCGTAGATCGACTGGTAGTCGTCGCCGACGACGCAGACGTCGTCGCGCTCGCCGAGCCAGCGGTCGAGGAGCTCCCGCTGGAGCAGGTTCACGTCCTGGAACTCGTCGACCGTGAAGGCGCGGTAGCGCCCGCGGAACGTCGCGACCGCGCCCGCGTCCTCGTCGTACATGCGGACCGTGCGCTCGAGCAGGTCCTCGAAGTCCAGGAGGCCGCGCTCGGCCTTGCGTCGCTCGTACTCCCGGTACACGCGCAGCATCAGGTCGGGCGGGATCGGCGGCTCGTGGTCGCCGAGCTCGTCCAGGTACCGCTGCGGCGGGATCCGCCGGTTCCGCGCCCACTCGACCTCGGTCGCCAGGTCGCCGGCGGGGCGGAAGCGGTACGCGCCGGGCAGGGCGTTCGCGATCTGCCGCAGCATCAGCGCCTTCGACGAGAGCAGCTCGCCCGGCGGGTCGCCCGAGAGCGCGCGGAGCTGCGCGAGCGCGGCGGCGTGGAACGTCCGGGCCGGGACGCGCTCGACGCCGAGTCGCGCGAGCCGCTCGCGGAGCTCCCCGGCCGCCTTGTCCGTGAAGGTGACCGCGAGGATCTCCGTCGGCGCGAACGTGCCCGTGGCGACCTGGAGCGCGATCCGCCGCGTGATCGTGGTCGTCTTGCCCGAGCCCGCCCCGGCGAGGATGACGACCGGGCCGCGGACGGCCTCGGCCGCCTCGCGCTGCTCGGGGTTCAGCCCCTCGAGGATCCGCTCCCGGTCCATGCCCTGAGCCTAGGCGACCGGTCGGCCGCGACCGTCACGGAACCGTCGCGAGCCCGTGCCGGATCAGGACGCAGCGCGCGAGGGCTCGGGCGCGAGCCCGCGCGGGGCCGCGAGCGGCTCGCCGTTGCGGCGCGGCCCGGCCAGCACGGCACACAGGCGATCGACGACGTCGAGCGACTCGCCGTCCTCGACCAGGCGCTCGAGGTCGGCCAGCTCGTCCTCGAGCCAGCCGGGGTCGACGGGGTCGACGGCGCAGCGGAAGATCTTCGGGTGCGCCGTCGCCTCCGGGCGCTCGCCGTCGGCCCACAGCTCCTCGTGGAGCTTCTCGCCGGGCCGCACACCGACGAACTCGATCGCCACGTCCACGTCCGGCTCCTTGCCCGAGAGGCGGATCATGTTGCGGGCCAGGTCGAGGATCTTCACCGGCTCGCCCATGTCGAGGACGAACACGTCGCCGCTCTCGCCGAGGGCCCCGGCCTGGACGATCAGCTGCGCGGCCTCCGGAATCGTCATGAAGTAGCGCGTCATCTCCGGGTGCGTGACCGTGACGGGCCCGCCGCGGTCGATCTGGCGGCGGAAGAGCGGGATGACGCTGCCCGACGAGGCGAGGACGTTGCCGAAGCGCACGGCGATGAAGCGCGTGCCCGAGTCGGGGTCGCGGTGCGCGAGCGCGCCGACGATCCACTCGCAGAGGGCCTTCGACTGCCCGAGCACGTTCTTCGGGGCGACCGCCTTGTCGGTCGAGACGAGCACGAAGGTCGTCGACTCGAACTCCTGGGCGACCTCGGCGACGACCTTCGTCGCGAGCACGTTGTTGCGGACGGCCTCGAGCGGGTTCGCCTCCATCAGCGGCACGTGCTTGTACGCCGCCGCGTGGAAGACGACCGCCGGCCGGTGGTGCTCGAAGATCTGCCGCATCTTGGCGCGGTTCTTCACGTCCGCGAGCAGCGGCACCACTCGCGCGAAGCCCCGCTCGTGGACGAGCTCTCGCTCGATCTCGAACAGGTTGTTCTCCGCGTGCTCGACGAGGAGCAGCTGGGCCGGGTCGAGCATCGACAGCTGCCGGCAGAGCTCCGAGCCGATCGACCCGCCCGCGCCGGTGACGAGGACGACCTTCCCGGCGACGTACGCGGCCACCTGGTCGGTGTCCATCCGGACGGGCTCGCGACCGAGCACGTCCTCGACCTGCACCTGGCGGAGCTGGCGGGCGAGGTGGAGATCGCCCGCGATCAGCTCCGTGACGCGCGGCAGCGTCTTCAGCGGGATGCCCGCATCGCGGCAGGCGTTCACGACGCGCTGGCGCGTCTCGCCCGCCGCCGAGGGGATCGCGATGATCACCTCGTCGGGCTGGGCGTCGGCGAGGATCCGCGGCAGCTCGTGGGTCGTCCCGAGCACGCGGACCCCGTGCAGCCGCAGGCGGCGCTTGCGCGGATCGTCGTCGACGAGCCCGATCGGCGTGTAGCCGAGCGCGGGGCTCCGCTGGATCTCGCGGATGATCAGCCCGCCCGCGTCGCCGGCGCCGACGATCAGCACCTCCTTGCCGCGCGCGACGAGGCCGCGCGGGCCGGGGCGCTCGACGAGGGTGCGCGCGAGCAGCCGGCTCCCCGCGACGAAGCCGAGCAGCAGCAGCCAGTCGAGCACGATCACGCCGCGCGGCACGCGGAATCCGGGCACGGGGTTGATGAAGAAGATGACGAGCTCGGCGACGACCGTCGCGATCGTGACCGCGCGCAGGATCCCCCACATGTCGCGGATCGACACGTACCGCCACCAGTGGCTGTAGATCCCGAACGCGAGGAAGATCGCGACCTTGATCACGACGACGATCCAGATCGTCTCGAGGAGCAGGTCGTCGTAGCGGAGCTTGATCCCCCGGTCGAAGCGGAGGACGAACGCGAGGTACCAGGCGAGGCCGACCAGCCCCGCGTCGACGATCACCTGCCAGGCGCGGTGCGGTCCGGGGAGCCTCATGTCCCGGTGCCGGCTCCGAGCGTGGCACGGACGACGCCGGCGACGCGCTCCTGCTGCTCCTGCGAGATCCCCGCCCACATCGGCAGGCCGAGGTTCTCGCGGGCGGCGCGCTCCGTCTGCGGCAGGCTGCCCTCGCGGTAGCCGAGGTGCGCGAAGACGGGCTGGAGGTGGAGCGGCGTCACGTAGTAGGGCGCCGAGGCGATGCCCTCGGCGGCGAGGGCCTCGCGCAGGCGGTCGCGCTCCGGCGTGCGGACGACGAAGAGGTGGTAGACGTGCCCCGGGTCGTCCTCCGGCAGCTGGACCACGTCGCCGAGCCCGAGCTGCGCGTAGCGCGCCGCGGCCTCGCGCCGGGCGCCGTTCCAGCCGTCCAGGCAGGGCAGGAAGATGCGCAGGGCGGCGGCCTGCAGCTCGTCCAGCCGGCTGTTGTAGCCGACCAGCTCGAACACGACCTTGTCGCGCGAGCCGTGGAAGCGGAGCATGCGCACGCGGCCGGCGAGCTCCTCGTCGCTCGTCGCCACGAGGCCGCCGTCGCCGAGCCCGAAGAGGTTCTTCGTCGGGAAGAAGCTGAAGGTGGAGATCGCGCCCATCGACCCGACGCGACGGCCGTCGAGCGTCGCGCCGAAGGCCTGCGCGGTGTCCTCGACGACGGGGATCCCCGCGGGCAGGCGGTCGATCGGCGCCGGTCGGCCGAACAGGTGGACGGCGACGATCGCCCTCGTCCGCGGCGTCACGCGAGCCGCGACGTCGTCGGGATCGAGGTTCAGCGTCACCGGGTCGATGTCGCAGAACACGGGGGTCGCGCCCCGCCGCCCCACGGCCTCGGCGGTCGCGTAGAAGGTGAACGCCGGGCAGATCACCTCGTCGCCGGGCCCGACGCCGAGCGCGTCGAGCGCGAGCACCAGCGCGTCGGTCCCGTTGGCGACGCCGATGGCGTCGCGGACGCCCAGGTAGGCCGCCGACTCGCCCTCGAAGGCCTCGACGTTCGGCCCGAGGATGAAACGACCCGACTCGACGACCTCCGCGAGCCGCTCCTTGAGCTCCGGCACGAGCGGCGCGTACTGCGCCTTCACGTCGACCAGGGGGATGCCCACGAACACCTGAGTCTACCGGCCGCCAGCCACGGAGCGGACTGCAATGCTCCCGGCGCAGGCCACGACCCGAGGAGCCCGTGGATGCCACGCTTCCGCGACACCGTCCCGTCCAGCCGCTCCGCCGAGGAGACCTTCGCCTACCTGGCGGCCTTCGAGCGCGTCTCCGAGTGGGATCCGTCGATCGAGTCGTCGGTCCGCGTGGACGACGGAACGCTCCGCGTCGGGTCGAGCTTCGACGTCGTCGTGCGGATGGGCAGCGGGCCGCTGGCCCTCCGCTACACGGTCACGCGGCTCGACCCGCCCCGCTCGATCGAGCTCGAGGCGCGCTCCGGCCGCTTCGACATCCTTGACGCGATCCACGTCGAGCCGGCGGGCGACGGCGCGACCGTGACGTACGAGACGACGCTCGCCACGAAGGGGCTCTGGCGGCTCGCCTCGCCGCTCGTACAGCGGGCGCTCGACCGGCTCGCCGCCGAGGCGATGACCGGGCTGCGTCGCCGGCTGTCGGTCGGCTAGGGGCCGCGCGGCGGCACGAGCGGGCGCTTCGGGACGACGGCCGCGCGCACCGTGGCCGGCCACGGGGCCGGCCCGTTCGCCCCGACCGTCCACACCTGGTAGCAGACGATCCCGTTCGGGCCGTACCGGCCCACGTCGTCGACGAAGCGCCCGCGCTGGCCGGGCGAGCCCGCGTCGAGGCGCTCCTGCGTGTACACGACGCCCGTCGCCTCACAGGACGGCGCGCGCGCGACCAGCAGGCCCTCGACGCCCAGCCCGTACGGGGCCCGCCAGGTCAGCGTCACGACCGGCAGGCCGCGGCGGTGCGTCACCCGCGCCCGCAGCTCCCCGACGGACGGGAGCGTCGCCGTCGTCGTCGGGGCGCCGGGCACGTCGACCCGCGCGGTCGCCGCACGGCGGGCGAAGCGCCCGCTGGCGGCGCCGGCCCAGACCGCGTAGCAGTAGCGTCCGGGCCCGCCGCCCGCCTCGTCGAGCGTCCCGTCGGTCGCCTCGTCCCGAGCGCCCGCCCGCGGCACGCTCTGGCTGCCGAGCGGGCCGAACCCGCGCTCGGCGACGACGCGCGCGAGCGGATCCGTCGGGCTCGTGGGACAGGCGCCGGCTCGCCTGTTGACGAGGACCGCGGCGAACCCCTGGGAGCGCGGGTTGCGCCAGCGGATCGTCGCCGCGGCGGCGGTCGGAGCCGTCGCCGAGGCACGCGTCGCGGGATCGGGGACGCCCCAGCGGTCGCACTCGTCGGGGCCGCGGGGCGCGCGCACCCGGACGGAGTAGAGCCGACCGATCCGGCGCAGGTCGCCGGGCTCGAAGAAGCGGCAGCGCCAGCGCCCGGGGTCGGGCGGCGGGCAGGTCAGCTCGGTGCCCGTCCGCAGGTCGGTCGTGTGGTACATGAGCGAGCAGGACTCCACGTGGTGCAGGCCGAGCACGTGCCCGAGCTCGTGGGCCGTCACGCGCGCCATCGTGTAGCGGTCGCCGATCCCCGGCGAGCCCGGCGACCTCGTGGGCGGCGCGAGCCACAGGCGCGACGTGAACCCCGGGTAGTAGCCGACAGTCGAGCGGCCCGGTACGGGCAGCGAGCGGTCCTCGGAGATGACGAGCTCCGCCTCGTCGCGCGAGCGGGCGGGAACGAAGCGCACGGGCAGGCCGAGCCGGTTCCACTCGGCGACGGCGCGGGCCACCGACCAGCGCCAGTGGCCGGCCTCGTTGACGTAGGCGATCGTCCCGCCCGGCCAGCGCTGCGTCGCGTCCGCCGCCCCGGCCGCGACGAGGGCGGCAGCGACGAGGACGAGGGCGAGCCCCGCGGCGAGCCGGGCGCGCATCCCTACGGGGACTGGCGGGTGGCCGCGCGCCGCTGCCGGCGCCGCCAGAGGTGCCAGCCGCCCCCGAGGACCGCCAGCACGACGAGCACGACCACGACGATGTCCGCGTAGCGGAAGGCGTCGTGGAACTTCTCCCAGCTCTCGCCGAGGCCGAGCCCGACGCCCGCGAGCGCGAAGCACCAGAGCGCCGACCCGATCAGCGTCAGCACGACGTAGCGGACGAACGGGAACTCGAGCACGCCCGCCGGCACGGAGACGAACGACCGGACGACCGGCAGCACCCGCCCGAGGAAGACGGCCGCGTCGCCCTTCCGGTCGAACCACTCCTCCGCCCGGGCGAGGTTCTCGGGCCCGAGGTGGAGCCAGCGCCCGTGCCGCTCGAGCAGCGGCCGGCCGCCGTACGCGCCGATGCCCCACCCGATCACGGCGCCGACGAGGTAGCCGAGCGTCCCCGCGAGCGCGATCACGACGAAGGCCCAGCCCGAGGACTCGATGTCGGCGCCGAAGAGCGAGACCTGCGCGTTCGCGCACGCGCCCGCCGCGACGGCGCCGCCGTAGACCATGATCAGCTCGCTCGCGGCCGGGAAGACCGCGTCCAGCGCCATGAGACCGAAGACGGCGTAGACGCCGGAGTCCCCGATCGCACTGGTGATCGTGTCGGTCAGCGAGGACGCGAGCGGCATCGCGCCATGGTAGCCGGGGGGCGCGCCGCGCCGGTCAGCTGCGCGAGACCACGGTGAACGTCTTCTCCTTCGGCCGCCTGACGATCACGTCGCCGAACAGCTCCGCCTTGCCGACGGCGTTCGTCGCGATCACGCGGATCCGGTAGCGGCCCTGGGCGACCGGGCGGCCCCGCGCGTCGCGGCCGTTCCACGCGATGCGCGTCGTGCCCGGCTCGAGCCGCCGCAGCAGGAGCCGCCGCACGACGCCGCCTCCCGGGGCCTCAACCTGGACGCGCACGCCCGCGCGGCGGGCGACCCGGAACGACGCACGCGTCGTCGGCCCCACGGCGGCGCGCACCTGCAGCGTGCGGCGCGACAGGCGCAGGTGCCCGATCGTCGTGTTGACCGTGAAGCGCCGCTCGCCGCCGCTCACGTTGCCGTTCGCGTCGGTCGCCCGGACGACCCAGCGCCAGCGCCCCTCGAGCAGCGCCGGCCCTCCCTCGGGCGGCACGACCGGGACAACGACGGTGCCGGGGTCCCTCGGTCCCTCCTCCTGCCAGAACACGCTGCCGTCGGGCGCGATCAGGCGCGCGGACACGGTCGAGGGACGGACGACCTTGTACGCGACCTGCTGCGCGTCGCCGAAACCGTCGCCGTTCGGCGAGTACACGCTCGCCGTCGGCTCGGGCACGAAGGCGCCGTAGTAGAGGAGCATGAGCGCGTCGCTGACGGGCCGCTCGGCGCCGTCGGAGGGCTCGTTGAGGACGCGTCCGTCGAAGGCGAGCGTCGTCGAGCCGCCCGCGTCGAGCGCCATCCCCGCGACGACGCCCCGCCGGACGAGCTCCGCGCCGAGCGCCGGCAGGGTGATCCCGGCCGACTCGTCGTCGCGGCCGTCGACCGCGACCAGCAGGACCCGCCCGTCGGCGAGCTGGCCGACCGCGGTGCGCGGGTGGCGCGGGTTCAGCTGCGACGCCGTGAAGTCCTCGCCCGCGCTCGCGACGACCTTGCCGTCCCGGACGATGATCGGCCCGCCGCCGATCGCGCTCGCGACGTCCTCCCACCAGGGCCTGAGGATCAGCCGCAGCGTCATCGTGCTGCCGGGTGAGGCCTTCTCGATCAGCTTGTTGCCCCAGAAGCCGGTCGCCTGGAGCACGGCGCCGTCCGGCGGGATCGGGGTGCCGCCGCCGGGCCGGACGTCGACCACCGTCGCGACGAGATCGGTGTTCGGCGCCGCGGGCGGGAGGCTCGCGAGCACGACGTCGACCGCGTCCGCCACCTGCGGGGTCGCGGCCCCCCACGTGGGCGCGAACAGCGCGACGCCGACCTGCTTCGCGTCGAAGGGCCGGTTGAACTGGTGCAGCGGCTCGCGGGGGAACCCCTGCGCCTGCCACGTGCCGAAGAAGTCGATCCGCGCGATCCGCAGCAGGCCGTCGAGGCCGATGCCGAGGCTCGAGCGGCCGCCGATCGGGCGCGACACGAGCACGCCGTCGCGGAACAGGATCCCGCTCGGGTGGCCCGTCTCCCAGTTGAACAGGTCGCCGTTGACGCCGACGGCGGTCGCGAGCGGCGACCACCGCCGCTGCATGTCGCTGACGGTCTCGCGGCCCTGGACCTGGTCGTTCGAGAGCACCGGGCGGAGCTCGTAGAGACCGCCGGGGCGCGGCGTCGTGACCACGTGGAAGACCGTCGTGCGCCCGTCGATGACGCGCGTCTCCCTCGTGTACGTGACGCCGGGGAGCAGGCGGAGCCTGACGTCCTGCGCAGCCTGCGCGGGCTGGACGACGAGGAGCACAGCCGCGAAGGCGGCGAGGATGAGCGCGCTCCGCAACACGACCCCGATCTCCCAGGGAAGCAGAGACTCCTGCCTCGCGCAAGGCGCAGGCGGGCCAAGCGAGGCTCCCCGGATCAGGCGAGCCGGGCGCCGAGCCGGGCCGCCGCGACCCGGTCGTCGAGCCGCTCCGCGACCCGCAGGGCGCGTCGGAACAGCTCCTCGGCGCGCTCTCCCGCGTCGAGCGCAGCGGCCCGCTCGCCGGCCCGCTCGAGGTACTCGAGCGCCTTCGCGAGGTCCTGGCTGCGCCCCCAGTGGTAGGCGAGGACCTCGAGCAGGTCGTCCGGTGCGCCCCCGTGCAGCTCCTCGTACGCCGCGGCGATCCGACCGTGCAGCTCGCGGCGACGCTCGGGGGTGAGCGTCGAGAGCGCCGCCTGCTGGAGCAGGCCGTGCCCGAACGCGCACTCGAGCTCGGGGAAGCGGCGCACCTCGCGCACGACCTCGGCCCGCAGGAGCTGCGCCAGGTCGGCCTGGAGGTCGGACGTCTCGACCACCCGCTCGACGACCCGAACCGGGAAGGAGCGGCCGACCACCGCCGCCGCCTGGACGACGCGGCGGGCGCCTTCCGGCAGCCGGTCGATCCGCGCGACCAGGAGGCCCTCGAGCGCCGGCGGCAGCAGGCTCGCCGCGCTGATCGTCATCGTCCACGAGCGGTCGCGGGGAGCGCCGTAGCCCTCGACGAGCGCCCGCAGGAGCTCCTCGAGGAAGAGCGGGTTCCCCTCCGCCCGGGAGACGACCTCCCGGCGCATCGCGTCGTCGAGCGCGCCCGGGAGCAGCCGGCGCACGAGCTCCTCCGCCGCGTCGTCGTCGAGCGGCCCGAGCGGCAGCTCGACCGCGCGGTGGGCGAAGTCCGAGAGCACGCGCAGCCGCAGCGCCGCGCCCTCGCTGCCGGGCACGACCCGGGCGGTGGCGAGGAGCAGGACAGGCGCCCGGTCGGTCAGCGCGAGCGCCTCCTCCGCCAGCTCCCGGGTGGCGGCGTCCGCCCAGTGGACGTCCTCGAGCACGAGCGCGACCGGCCCGCGCGCTGCGAGCGCCTCGAGCCAGTGCAGGTACGTGGCGCGCAGCGAGGCGGCGAGCGCGTCGGCCGGGAGCAGGTCCAGCCGGCGGTCGGCGTCGGGGTCGAGGCGGAGCCCGAGCAGGCGACCGAGCACGGCGAGCGCGTCAGGCGCCGCGTCCCCGAGCAGCGCGCCGAGCCGCGCGCGCAGGCGGAGGCGGACGGCGACGTCGGCCTCGCCCTCCTCGACGCCGAGCCACGCCCGCAGGGCGTCGACGAAGGGGCCGAGCAGGCGGTCGCCGCCGTAGGACGCGCACGCGCCCTCGAGCCAGACGACGCTGTCAGCGGCCCGGGTCGCGAGCTCCCGCATGAGCCGGGTCTTCCCGATCCCCGCGTCGCCCGTGAGCAGGACGACCCGACCGCGCCCGGCCTCGAGGTCGGCGAGCACCTGCCCCAGCCGGGCGAGCTCGGGCGCGCGGCCGACGAGCGGCGTCTCGACCGTCGGCCGGGCCGCGCTGCGGACGCCGAGCAGCCGGCTGGCGGCCACCGGCTCCTCCCGGCCCTTCACCTGGAGCTCGCCGACGGCCTCGAGCGAGAAGCGGTGCCCGAGCAGCCGCGCGGTGGTCGGCCCGACGAGGATCGCGCCCGGCGCCGCCGCCGCCTGGAGGCGCGCCGCGACGTTCATCGCGTCGCCGAGCGCCAGGGCCTGCGGGTCGCCACCGCCGACGAGCCCGACCGCTGCCTGCCCGGTGTTGAGGCCGACGCGGACGTCGAAGCCGGCGATCCCCCACGCCGCCTCGACGTCGCGGGCGTACTCGCCGACCACCGCCGTGATCCGCAGGGCCGCGCGGGCCGCCCGCTCGGGATCGTCCTCGTGCGCGACCGGCAGGCCGAACGCGGCGCAGATCCCGTCGCCCAGGTAGGACTGGACGCTGCCGCCGAACTCCTCGACGGCACGGCTGAGCCGCGTCACGCACTCGCCGACGAGCGCCTGCACCTCGTCCGGCGCGAGGCGCTCGCCGAGCGCCGTCGAGCCGACGACGTCCGCGAACAGCGCCGTGACCGGGCGAAGCTCGTCCTCGACCTGCACGCGGGCATTGTCCCGGACCGCGGGCCCCGACGGGCGCCCGGCCAGCCTGCCAGGTGCAGGCGGTTTCGCCTACAGGATGTAGGCAAGGGTGTCTGCACGACGTAGAATCGGGCCGTGGTCGCCGCGCGTGACACGAACCCGTTCCGCATCTCAGGCGAGCTTCCGCCCGACGAGATGATCGACCGCGAGCGCGAGGTCGAGCGGATCCTCTCGCTCGCCGCGGGCGGCCACTCGGTCCGGATCGTGGCGCCGCGCCGGTACGGCAAGACGACGCTCCTGCGGCGCGCGCTCGACGAGGCGAGCGCCGAGGGGATGGCGACGGCGCTCGTCGACCTCGAGGGCGTGCTCTCGCTCGCGAGCATCGTCGTGCGGATCGAGCGCGCCTACGACGCGAGCCTCCGCGGCCCGGTTCGCCGTGCGGTCGACGCGCTCCTGCGCTCGTGGGACATCGGGCTCGCGCTCGGCGGCGGCGGCTTCACGGCCCGGCTGCAGACGACGCCCCGGCTCGACGTCGAGACCGTCCTGCTGCGACTGCTCGAGCTCCCCGACAAGCTCCACGAGCGGAGCGGGACGCGCAGCCTGATCGCGTTCGACGAGATCCAGGACCTGCTGCGGGTCGAGGGCGCTGACGGCGCCATCCGCAGCGTGATCCAGCACCAGGTCGGCCACGCCGCGTACGCCTTCGCCGGCTCCGCGCCGAGCCTGATGCGGAAGCTGTTCGACGACCCCTCCCGCCCGCTGCTCGAGCACGCGGTGCCGCTCGAGCTCGGCCCGCTCCCGCTCGATGCGGTCGCAGACGTGGTCGAGGAGCGGTTCCGGGCGAGCGGCCGCGACGTCGGCGCCGCGCTCGACCCGCTCGTCGAGGCGTCGCGCGGCCACCCCCAGCGGACGATGCTGCTCGCGCACACCCTCTGGGAGATCGTCCCCCGCGGCTCGATCGCGGACGAGCGCGCCTGGCTCGACGCGCTCGCGCGGTCGCTCGCGCAGGCCGGCCCGGTGCTCTCGGCCCGCTGGGAGGGGCTGCCGCTGAACGAGCAGCGCCTCGCCATGGCGCTCGCGCTCGGCCGCGGCTCGATCTACGAGGAGGCCGTCTGGCGCGCCGTCGGGCTGAAGCGCGGCTCGATCGACCGGGCGCTCGCGAGCCTCGAGGGGCGCGGCGAGGTGATCAGGACGCCTGCCGGGCCGCGTCTGACCGACCCGCTGTTCGAGCGCTGGCTCGCCGACCGCGGCCTCCTCTGAGGCGCGGCGCGGCGGCCCTCACCAGGCCTGGACGTCCCGGTAGAGCGTGTCGCGCTGGACCGGCGTCTTGCCGAGCGCGCGGATCGCGCGGACGAAGTCGTCGACGGTCGCGCGGTGCGTAGTCCCGGCCGCGGAGACGACGTTCTCCTCGATCATGATCGAGCCGAGGTCGTCGGCCCCGAAGGAGAGCGCGACCTGGCCGATCTTCATCCCCTGCGTGACCCAGCTCGACTGGATGTGGTCGACGTTGTCCAGGTAGATCCGGCTGACGGCCTGGGTCAGCAGGTAGTCGAACGACGTGGGCATCGTCTCCGGCGGCACGAGGGCGCCGAGCCGGTTGCCGTCGTCCTGGAACGTCCAGGAGATGAAGGCGCGGAAGCCGCGGTGCTCGTCCTGGAGCTCGCGGATCAGGCGCATGTGCTCGACCCGCTCCTCGAGCGTCTCGACGTGCCCGTACATCATCGTCGCGGTCGTCGAGATGCCGAGCCGGTGGGCCTCCCGCATGACGCCCAGCCACTCCGAGCTGGTCGTCTTCTTGGGCGAGATGATGTCGCGGACGCGGTCGACGAGGATCTCGGCGCCGCCGCCGGGGATCGAGTCGAGGCCCGCGTCGCGCAGGCGCGAGAGCGTCTCGGGCACCGTCAGCTTGGAGCGCCGCGAGACGTGCTGGACCTCGGAGGGCGACAGCGCGTGCAGGTGGATCGCATAGCGCGCCTTGATCGACCGGAACAGGTCCTCGTAGAAGGCGATGTCGAGGTCCGGGTGGTGGCCTCCCTGCAGCAGCAGCCCCGTGCCGCCCAGGGCGAGCGTCTCCTCGATCTTCTTGAAGATCACCGGCTTCGGGAGCAGGTAGCCCTCGTTCCGGTCGCCCGGGCTGCGGTAGAACGCGCAGAAGTCGCAGTCCGTGTAGCAGACGTTCGTGTAGTTGACGTTCCGGTCGACGATGAACGTGACGCGCGACGGATCGGTGCGGCGGCCGCGCAGCGTGTCGGCGGCGCGGCCGACGGCGACGAGCTCGCGGCTCCGGAGCAGGGTCAGGGCGTCGTCCTCGGAGATCCGCTCCCCGCCGAGGGCGCGCTCGAGGACGTCGGCGACGGTCGAGGCGGTCGCGGTGCTCATGCGTGGCCTCCGTGGAGCGACGCGCGGTCGCCGCTCGTCGACGTGGGGACGAAGCGCAGGTCGGGGACGGCTGCCAGCTCCCCCGCGTCCCGGGCGAGCTCGAAGAACGCCAGCAGGCCGGCTCGCTCCCGCGGCCCGAACGAGTAGCGCAGCTTCTCGAAGTACCGCGCGAGGAAGCCCGGCGGGTAGCCGTAGCGGGCGCTCGCCTCGCGGGCGAGCACCTCGGGCTCGGCGCGCGCGATCAGGTGCGACTCGAGCAGCGCGTCCTCGAGCTCCGCGACGCCGGGCGGCGGCGGGTCGGGGCAGGCGAACACCGCGTAGACCATCGGCAGGCCCGTCCGGTCGCGCCAGAGCTTGCCGAGGTCGTAGTGGGGCGTCGGGTCGTTGAAGACGCTCTCGAGCGCGGCGTCCCCGATCAGCAGGCGCGCGTCGGCGGGCTCGTCGAACGGGACGTGCTCCGCGTCGGGGAGCAGGATCCGCGTCAGGACGACCGAGGTCGCCGACTCGGGCGTGATCGCGATCGTGCGGATCCGCGAAAGCGGCAGGCGCGAGACGACCTGGATCGAGTCGACCGTCCCCTCCGAGGAGACGCAGAGCCGCGAGAGGATCCGCAGCCGGCCGGCGTTGCGGGCGTACTCGATCGAGGAGATCGGCGCCAGGTCGATCTCGCCGTCGACGAGACGCTGGTTCAGGTCGGTCGGGACGCCGGTGACCTCCTCGACCGTCGCGTCGAGCCGGTGGAACACCGGCGCCATGTTCACGTAGGCGATCCGGCCGAGCCTCAGCACGCGATCCTCCGTCCCCGTCAGTCGAAGCGCCGCACGGCGTTGTACAGCGTGTCGCGCTGGACGGGCGCCCGGCCCGCCTCGCGCACGGCGCGCACGAGCTGGTCGATCTTCTGCTCCGTCTCGGTGACGGCGCCGGCGGCGTGGAAGATCTGCTCGCGGACGACGGTGCCCTGCACGTCGTTCGCGCCGAAGTGGAGCGCGACCTGCGCCATCGGCAGTCCCATCATGATCCAGTAGGCCTTGACGTTCGGCATGTTGTCGAGCATCAGGCGGGAGACGGCGATCACCTTCAGGTCGTCCGAGCCCGCGGTGAAGCGCCAGCCGCGCCGCTCGAAGACCGTGTTCTCCGGGTGGAACGCGAGCGGGACGAAGGCGAGGAAGCCGCCCGTCTCGTCCTGCAGGTCGCGGAGCCGCAGCAGGTGGTCGATCCGCTCCTCGTAGGTCTCGACGTGCCCGTAGAGCATCGTGCAGTGCGTCGGGATCCCGAGCCCGTGCGCCGTCCGGTGGACGTGGAACCAGGTGTCCGGGTGCTCCTTGCCCGGGGCGACGAGCCGGCGCACGCGGTCGGCGAAGATCTCCGCACCGCCGCCGGGCAGCGAGCCGAGGCCCGCGGCCTTCAGCTCGACGAGCACCTGCTCGTGCGTCAGGCCCGAGAGCTTCGTCATGTGGTGGATCTCGCTCGCGGTGAAGCACTTCAGGTGGACGTCCGGCAGGGCCTCCCGGAGCGAGCGCACGACGTCGACGTAGTAGTCCAGGGTCAGGCCCGGGTGCTCGCCGCCGACCATGTGGATCTCGGTGAAGCGCGACAGCGCGTGCTGCTCGAGCGCGTCCTCGACCATCTGCGCGGGCGTGAACGTGTAGGCGCCGTCCTGGCGCTCGGTGCGCGCGAAGGCGCAGAACTTGCACTTCACGCGGCAGACGTTCGTCTGGTTGAGGTAGAGGTTCTGGATGAAGTAGACCTCGTCGTTCCCGCCGCGCACGCGGCGCGCGAGGTCGGCCAGCTCGCCGAGGGCGAGCAGGTCGTCCGTCTCCATCAGCGCGAGCCCGTCCTCGAGGTCGAGCCGCTCGTCGGCGACGACCTTCTCCCGGATCGAGTCGAGCGTGCGGATGCGTTCCACGACGGCCATCAGGTCTCCCGGTCCACGACTGCGTAGGTGATCGCCTCGAGCGCGACGCGGTCGGGCCCGCCGTCGAGCGCGGCCCTGGCGCGCTCCGCGTACTCGAGCGCGACGGTGCGGGCGGCGGCCAGCGCCCCCGTGGCAGCGACGCGGTCGAGCGCGTCGTCCACCGGCTCGCCGGCGAGCGCCGCCCAGACCCGCTCGTCCTCGCGCGCCGCGAGGATCAGCGGCAGCGTCGGCGTCCCGTCGCGCAGGTCGACGCCGGGGGCCTTGCCCGTCGTGTCGAACTCGCCCGCGCAGTCCAGGATGTCGTCCGCGATCTGGAAGGCGATCCCCAGCGCGAGCCCGAACTCGCCGATCATCCCGCCGCTGCCGCCGAGCACGCATGCGGCCTCGAACAACTTCCCCGTCTTCAGCGCGCAGCGGTCGAGGTACTCCTCGACGGTCGTGTCGGGACGGAAGGCCTGGCGCCGCTGGAGCGCCTCGCCGCGGGCGAGCGCGAGCGCCGCCTCTGCGAGGGCGTGCACCGCGACGGCGTCGCCCGCCCGGGCCAGCTCCGCGAACGCCCGTGCGAAGAGGTAGTCACCGGCCGCCTTCGCCGTCTCGCGCCCGTACGCGACCCAGATCGTCGGCTTGCCCCTGCGCAGGTCGGCGCCGTCGAGCATGTCGTCGTGGACGAGCGTCGCCATGTGCACGAGCTCGACCGCGACCCCGGCCGCCATGCAGCGCTCCGTCGAGCGGAGCTCCGTCGGCGCCGTCAGGTAGACGAGCACCGGGCGAAGGCGCTTGCCTCCGGCGGCCAGGCCGTAGGTCGCGACGTCCGCGAGCAGGCCCGGATGCGAGCCGACGACGGCCTCGAGCCGAGCCTCGAGCCGCTCGAGGTACTCCTCGAGGCCTGGCGCGGAGCGGATGGTGGCGAGGGCGTTCACGACGTGGCGCTTTCCGCGGCGGGCATCTCGGCCACGTGGAGCGCCACGATCCCACCGCCCAGCATGTCCCAGCGTACCTGCGCGAACCCGCTCTGACGCAGGAGATCGGCGAGCTCCTCCGGACCCGGGAATCGCCGGACGCTCGCCGGCAGGTACGCGTACGCCCGGCCCCCGGGGATGATCTTCCCGAGCACGGGGACGAGGCCGTCGAACCACAGCCGGAAGAAGGGCTTGAGCGGCCCGCGCGGGCGCGTGATCTCCAGGCACGCGAGGCGGCCGCCGGGGCCGAGGACGCGCGCCAGCTCGCGGAACCCCCCCGCGAGGTCGTCGAGGTTCCGCACGCCGAAGCCCACCGTCGCCGCCTCGAACGAGCCGTCGGGGAACGGCAGGGCGAGCGCGTCGCCCTCGACCCAGGTGACGCCCGCCGACTTCTCGCGCGCCCGGGCGAGCATCCGGGGCGAGAAGTCGAGGCCGGTCACCGTGCCGCCGATGCGCGCACTCGATCGCGAGGTCGCCCGTGCCGCAGCACGCGTCGAGCACCCGGTCTCCCGGCCGGACCACCGCTGCCGCCGCCCGCTTCCGCCAGCGGCGATCCAGGCCGACGGTCATCACCCGGTTCATCAGGTCGTAGACCGGCGAGATCCGGTCGAACATCTGCCTGACCGCCTCGGGCTCGAGGCGGCCCGTGCGGGCGCCGTCCGAGCTCATTGCCCCCAGCGTGCGGCGAGCGTGTTCTCGACCCCGAGCTGGTCGAGGATCCGCGCGACGACGAAGTCGACGAGGTCGTCGATCGAGCGGGGCCGGTGGTAGAAGCCGGGCGCCGCGAACAGCACCGTCGCGCCGGCCTGGCGGACGCGAAGCATGTTCTCGAGGTGGATCGTCGACAGCGGCGTCTCCCGCGGCACCAGGACGAGCTTCCGCTCCTCCTTGAGCGCGACCGAGGCGGCCCGGTGGACGAGGTTCGCCATCGCGCCCGCCGCGATCGTCCCGACCGTCGCCATCGAGCACGGGCAGATCACGTACCCGTCGACCTTCGCGGAGCCGCTCGCGAACGGCGCCTTGAAGTCGCGCGCGTCGTAGACGGTGACGTTCCTCGTGCCCTCGAGCAGCCGCTCCAGGACGACGTCCGCGGGGAGCGACGCGTCGTCGTGGAGCTCGGTCGCGAGCACCTCGAAGCCGGAGTCGGACACGCAGACGCCGACCTCGCAGCCGGCGTCCGACAGTGCCCTGAGCAGTCGAGCGGCATAGGGCGCCCCGGAGGCGCCCGTGATGCCGAGGAAGACGTTCACCGGGCGGCGGCCGGACTACCCGCCGCCCTCGCCCTTCGAGGCCTCGAGGAAGACCGCCAGGTTGGTGAGCTGCTCGTCCGTGAGGCTGGCGAAGGACGGCATCGCCGAGCCGGGCGTGAGCGCCGAGGGGTTCTTCAGGTGGTCGATCTGCCACTGGATGCCGCGGCCCTTGGTGCCCTCCTCCGTCAGCTCGGGAGCGCCGAGGTTCTGCGCGCCCGCGCCGAGGTAGAGGTGGCAGTTGAGGCAGCCCGCCACGCCGAACAGCTCGGCGCCGGCCGTCACGGCCGCTTCCGCGTCCACCCCGGACGGGAGGTCGGGCAGGCCCTGGGCGTTCACGACCAGGTTGTTGCGCTCGATCCACTGCGCGGCGACCTCGCCTCCCGCGGTGCCGCCCTCCTTGGCGGTCGCGCCCTTGTACGTGAGGATGCCCATCGAGGCGATCACGAGCAGGGAGGCGACGACGGCGACGGGGCGCCGGAGCAGCCGCCGCTCGCGGCGCCGGTCGATGAACGGCACGACGAGCAGGAGGATCAGGGCGATCGTCGGGATGCCGATCGTGCCCAGGATCACCGACTCCGGCCACTTGAAGATCCGGAGGAGGTAGAAGAGGAAGAAGAAGTACCAGTCGGGGCGCGGCGTGAAGGACGTCGAGCCCGGATCGGCCTCCGCGGTGTAGCGCGGGCCGAGGATGCCGGCGTCGCCCGCCTCCTCGCCCGAGGTGAAGTACCAGACGCACGCGAGCCCGATGATCACGCCCACGACGACGAGCGCCATGACCGTGTCGTGGAACATCGCGTACGGGAAGAAGGGCTTGCCCTCCTTCTTCACGTCCGCCTTGTAGCGCGCGAAGCTTTCCTGGTTCGCGTTCGTGCGGGGCTTGCGGCCCGTGGGAGGCTTCTGCACCGTGCTCACTTGCCGCTCGCCCTCCCGCCGATCGAGTCGGAACCGTTGCCGCGGCGGCGAGGCTCGACGAGGCCACGCTTGCGCGTCTCCTCCTCCGGGTCGCGCTCACGCCCGGCCGCCGTCTTCGACCACGGCGGCGAGGTGACGCCGAGGCGCATGACGAGGTACAGGTGGAGGGAGATCAGCGTGATCAACCCGCCTGGGATGAGCAACATGTGGAGGGAGTAGAACCTCGACAGGGTGTCCGCGCCGATCTCGGCGCCCCCCTTGAGGAAGTCCGCGATGAACGGCCCGAGGAAGGGCGCGGTCGCGTTGATGTTGATGCCGACGACCGTGGCCCAGTACGCGGTCTGGTCCCACGGGAGCAGGTAGCCGGTGAAGCCCTCGGCCAGCGCCATCACGAGGAGGAGCACGCCGATGATCCAGTTCAGCTCGCGCGGGTACTTGTACGCGCCGAACAGGAACACGCGTCCCATGTGGAAGAACAGCAGGATGATGAAGACGCTGGCGCCCCAGCGGTGCATGCCGCGGACGAGCCAGCCGAGCGTGAGGTCGTTCGTGATGTGCTGGATCGAGGCGTAGGCCGTGTTCGGATCCGGCTTGTAGTACATCGCCAGGATCACGCCGGTGCCCAGCTGGACGAGGAACGCGGTGAGCGTCGCCGAGCCCAGGGTCTGGAACCAGCTGATGTCGCGGGGGACGTTCCGGAAGAGGAAGTACTTCACCCCGCCCACGAGGCCGGAGCGCTCCTCCACCCAGTTCACGGGGGCGAGGAGGGCGGCTTCGAGCTGCTGCTGCCGAACGGTCTTGTTGCGTGCCATCAGGTCGTCGCCGCCTCTACGAGGTGAAGGGGTACATCCACTGGTCCGGGCCGTCGACGTGCGTTCCCGGCGGATACAGGCGGTAGGCCTTGATCTTCGCGTCCGCGCCCTCGCCCTCGACGGTGGAGACGGAGAAGCGTCCCTCGAGGACGAGGTTGCCGTCCGCGATCAGGTAGCGGTAGCGGTCGAGCGCGCGGACGGGCGGGCCGGCGACGCGATTGCCCTCGAGGTCGTACGAGCCGCCGTGGCACGGGCACGAGAAGTTCGACGGCTGCGCGCCGATGATCTCGACGCTCTGGCCGGGCTCGGTCTCGATCGAGGTCGCGTTCTCGTCGACCGGGCCGCTCGGCTGCACCGGGCACCCGAGGTGGACGCAGCGGTTCGAGAGGATCGTGAGGCTCGGGACGTTGTCGACGAAGCCGTTGTTGCGGATGTAGGCGGTGCGCCGCCCGACCGACTGCGGCTCGAAGGGCTCGTAGAGGAAGTGGGCGATCACCCACTTGCCCTCGGGGAAGTTGTCGAGCGGGCCGAGGTTGACCTGCTCCTCCTTCTGGCCGACGAAGGCCGGGACGACCGCGAAGCCGACGATCGGCGCGGTCACCGCGGCGCCGACGACGCCGCCGAGGCCGAGCGTCGCGCGCTCGAGGAAGACGTTGCGGCCGTACCGCGGCAGCTCCTTCTTCGGCGCCGGGGCGGGCGCGGCCCCGGCCGCGGCCTCCGCCTCGAGGGCGTCGGTGTGGGCGAGGATCTCGTCCTCGTCGCGCAGGTCGCGCGAGGAGGAGGTGACCCACAGGAGGGCGGAGAGGACCGCGATCGCGGCACCGACGCCGACGACGATCCAGCTCGTGACGAGGCCGATCAGCACGAGCACGATGCCGGCGGCGAAGCCGGCGGGCCACAGGCTCGGCGTGGACGGGCGCGACTTGCCCGCCCTATCTGGGCTCTCCGTCACTTGCTCCCTTTCATCCGACGACGGATCGGCAAAAACCTACCGGAATTCTGGCACCGGCGTCGGATCCACCCTCCAGCCGGCGGGACGTGCGGCAAGACCCGTATTTCCAGGCACTTCCGCGCCCCGGGACGGGGCGGTCGGCGCGCCGCGGGCCTAGCGGCCGGGCAGCCCGATCCCGTACTCGGCCCAGCGACGGTCGACGAGCGCCTTCACGTCGTCGCTCATCGCGATCCGCTCGGGCCACGGTCGAGCGCCCTCGGCCTCCCACTTGTGGGTCGCGTCGATGCCGAGCTTGCCGCCGTAGGAGGGCAGCATCGCGGCGTGGTCGAGCTGGTCGAGCGGGCCCTCGGTGAGCAGCACGTCGCGCTTCGGGTCGACGTTCGCGCAGACCTGGAAGAAGACCTGCTCGTAGTCGTGCACGTCGACGAACTCGTCCACGACGACGACCGACTTCGACAGGCTGAGCATCCCGAGGCCCCAGATCGCGTGCATGACCTTCTTCGCGTGCCCCGGGAAGGCCTTGCGGATCGAGACGATCACGCAGTTGTGGAAGGCGCCGGCGACGGGCAGGTCGTAGTCGACGATCTCCGGGACGGTCATCCGGACCGCGGGCAGGAAGATCCGCTCGGTCGCCTTGCCGAGCCACGCGTCCTCCGCGGGCGGGATGCCGACGACGATCGACGGGTAGATCGGGTCGCGCCGCATCGTCATCGCGGTCAGGTGGAAGATCGGGAACGGCTCCTGCGGCGAGTAGTAGCCGGTGTGGTCGCCGTAGGGCCCCTCGATGTCGAGCTCGCCCTTCTGGATGTAGCCCTCGAGCACGATCTCCGCGTTGGCGGGCACCTCGAGGTCGACGGTCTTCCCCTTGACGAGCTCGACCGGCTCGCCGCGCAGGAAGCCGGCGAGCATGAACTCGTCCAGGTGCTTCGGCAGCGGCGCGCTCGCCGAGTACGCCGTGATCGGGTCGAGGCCGAGCGCGACCGCGACCTCGAGGCGATCGCCCATGCCGCGCCAGTCGGCGGCCCCGTCCTTGTGGATCTGCCAGTGCATGAAGGTCGACCGCCTGTCGCGCTTCTGCATCCGGTACATGCCGACGTTGCGCGTCCCCGTCCGCGGGTCCTTCGTGATCACCGCCACCATCGTCAGGAACGGCGCGGGATCGCCGGGCCAGGCGTGCTGGACCGGCAGCAGGTCGAGGTCGGGCTCGATCACGACCTCCTGGCACGGGCCGCTGCGCACGGTCTTCGGCAGCGAGTCGGCGAGCCGCTTCAGCTTGCCGAGGCCCTTGACCTTCTCGACCAGGCCCTGGGGCGGCTGCATCTCGAGGACGTCCTCGAGCTTGCGGGCGACGTCGTCGAGCGAGTCGACGCCGAAGCCGAGGCACATCCGGCGCTCCGTCCCGAACTGGTTGACGAGGAGCGGGATGCGCGAGCCCTTCGGCCGCGTGAAGAGCAGCGCGGGGCCGCCCGCCTTCACCGTGCGGTCGACGATCTCGGTCGACTCCAGGTAGGGGTCGACCTCGACGCCGACCTCGGCCAGCTCGCCCTCCCGACGCAGGAGGTCGAGCCAGCTGCGCAGGTCGCGCGGCGGCACCAGCTAGATCAGTGCTCGCCCTTGCGGCGGTGCGAGATCCACTTGGAGAGCTCGCCGAGCACGACCACGCCGAGGAAGATCAGCCCCACGACGAGCATCGACAGGATGATGTCGCGCCCTTCCTTGTCCGGGGCCTTCTCCGCGGCGAGTGCGATGAAGGAGAGAACGGAGTCCATGCGGCGCGAATACTACTCAGAACGCATGTCGTTCGTGCGCCCGAAGCGCGAGCGCGAGCGCGTCGTCCCCGACGGACGCCCGGGCCAGGCCCTCGAGCGGCCCCGTGTCCCGCTCGAGCCGGGAGGCGGCGCGGGCCCGCTCGAGCTGGCCGCTCCCGTCGCCGAGGCACGCGGCCGTCGCCGCCCAGACGACCCCGTCGCCGGGGGCGGACTCGGCCCGGAGCTGCGAGCAGAGCGAGATCAGCTCGGCCAGGTCGGCGACCGCGGCGACGTCGCCGAGCGAGGCGAGCCGGACGAGCCCGTGCGCGTACAGGTAGTCGCCGAGCAGCACGGCCTGGTCGAAGTCCTCCGGCAGGAACAGCCGGGGGCGGCCGTGGTGGAGCAGGTAGCCCTCGTAGATCGACTCGACCGCCAGCGCGAAGCGCGCCTCGCCGAGCGGTGAGAAGACCGGCTCGGCGGACCGCTCGCCCGGGTCGCGCAGGGCGGAGCGCCACAGCGGGCTCTCGTCGACCGCCTCGCGGGCGATCAGGTCGAACAGCTCGTCCGGCGTCACGCGCGGAAGAACGACGCGGCGGCCTCGGCGGTCTGCTCCACCTCGGCCTCGCCGTGGGCGGTCGACACGAACAGCGCCTCGAACTGCGAGGCGGGCAGGTAGACGCCCCGGTCGAGCAGGTGCCGGTAGAAGGCGCCGAACCGCTCCGTGTCGCTTGCGGCCGCCTCGGAGAAGCGCCGGACCGGGCCGGCGGCGAAGAACAGCGTCAGCATCGCGCCGACCCGCTGGATGCAGACGGCCTCGCCCGCCGCCGCGTCGCGCAGCCCGGCCTCGAGCGCGGCGCCGGTGCGCTCGAGCGCCTCGTAGACCGCCGGGTCGCGGAGCCGCCGCAGCGCGACGAGCGCCGCGGCCGTCGCGACGGGGTTCCCGGAGAGCGTGCCCGCCTGGTAGACCGGCCCGACGGGCGCGAGCTGGCCCATCACGTCCGCCCGGCCGCCGAACGCGGCGAGCGGCAGGCCGCCGCCGACGACCTTCCCCAGCACGGTCAGGTCGGGCGTCACCCCGTAGCGCTCCTGCGCGCCGCCGCGGGCGACGCGGAAGCCGGTCATGACCTCGTCGAAGACGAGCAGGGCGCCGCTCGCGTCGCAGAGCGCGCGCAGCGCCTCGAGGAAGCCCGGCTCGGGCGGGACGACGCCCATGTTCCCGGCGACGGGCTCGACGAGGATCGCGGCCAGCCCCTCGCCGTAGCGCTCGACTGCGAGGGCGATCGCGTCGACGTCGTTGAACGGGACGACGACCGTGTCCGCGGTCGCCTGCGTCGGGACGCCCGGCGTCGACGGGATGCCGAGCGTCGCGAGGCCCGAACCCGCGCTCGCGAGCAGGGCGTCGGCGTGCCCGTGGTAGCAGCCGTCGAACTTGATCACGCGGTCGCGGCGGGTGAAGCCGCGTGCGAGCCGGATCGCGGCCATCGCGGCCTCCGTCCCGGAGGAGACGAGCCGCACCTGCTCGATCGAGGGCACTGCGGCCACGATCTCCTCGGCCAGCTCGACCTCGCGCTCGGTCGGCGCGCCGAAGGTCGTCCCCTCGCGCGCGGCGCGGGCAACCGCCTCGACGATCTCCTCGTCGGCGTGCCCGAAGACGAGCGGGCCCCAGGACATCATCCAGTCGACGTAGCGGCGCCCGTCGGCATCGACGACGTGGGCGCCCTCGCCGCGAGCGAAGAACAGCGGCGCGTCGAGCCCGACGCCGCGCATGGCGCGGACGGGCGAGTTGACCCCGCCGGGGATGACCGCGCGGGCCCGCCGGTAGAGGTCGCCGGAGCGGTCGCCTGCGCCGCTCACGCCAGCCACTTCGCGGCGTCCTTCGCCCAGTACGTGATGATCACGTCCGCGCCGGCCCGGCGCATCGCGACGAGCGACTCGAGCGCGGCCTGGCGCTCGTCGAGCCAGCCCTTCGCGGCCGCCGCGCGCACCATCCCGTACTCGCCGCTCACGTTGTAGGCGGCGACCGGCACGTCGAAGCGGTCGCGCACGCGCGTGATCACGTCCAGGTAGGCGAGGGAGGGCTTGACGATGACGGCGTCCGCCCCCTCCTCGAGGTCGAGCGCGACCTCGCGCAACGCCTCGCGGGGGTTCGCGCCGTCCATCTGGTAGCTGCGCCGGTCGCCGAAGGCGGGGGTCGAGTCCGCCGCCTCGCGGAACGGTCCATAGAACGAGGAGGCGAACTTCGCGGCGTACGAGAGGATCGCGACGTTCTCGTGGCCCTCGTCGTCGAGGATCCCGCGGATCGCCGCGACGCGCCCGTCCATCATGTCGCTCGGGGCGACGACGTCCGCGCCGGCCTCGGCGTGGCTGAGCGCCGCGCGGGCGATCACCTCGATGCTGAGGTCGTTCAGGATCTCGCCCTCGCGCACCAGGCCGCAGTGCCCGTGCGTCGTGTAGGCGCAGAGGCACACGTCGGTCATGACGACCAGCCCGGGCACCTCCGCCTTCAGCGCCCGGACGGTGCGCTGGACGATGCCCTCGTCGGCGTAGGCCTCGGACCCGATCTCGTCCTTCTGCTCGGGCAGCCCGAAGACGAGCACCGCCCCGATGCCCCGCTCGACGAGCTCGCGCCCCTCCTCGACGACCTCGTCGACGGAGAGCTGGACGATCCCCGGCAGGCCCTCGAGCGGCCGGCGCACTCCCTCGCCCGGGCAGGCGAAGACCGGGTAGACGAGCTGGCCCGGCTCGAGGTGGGTCTCGCGCACGAGCGCGCGCAGCGCGGCGGTGCGGCGGAAGCGGCGCAGGCGGACGGCCGGGTAGCCGCTCATGCGCAGGGGTGGACGGGCAGCTCGGTCACGCGAGCAATCTTCGCACGCCGAGTCGCGCGACGGCGCCGTAGACCACGGCGAGCCCGACGAGCCAGGCGGCCTCGCGCCCGACTGCGCCCGCCGGGTGCGCGTCCGCGAGCGTCGCCTCGAAGAAGCGGACGGCGTGCAGGAACGGGAAGGCGTGCGAGATCCACTCGGCCGCGGGCGCCGACGCGCGGGGCACGAGCCCGAGCAGGATCACCGGCAGGGCGACGAGGAGCGCGACGAGCGTCGCCGAGCGCGCCTCCCGCGCCACCGTGCCGATCACCGCGCCGAACGCGCCGAGGGCGAGCCCGGCGAGGAGGACGCCGACGAGGACGAGCGGCAGCCGGGGCCAGTCGACGCCGCCGGCGACGCCGGCGACCTCGACGACGACGTTGAAGGCGAGCGCGAGGACGAGCCCGACGAGCCCGCCGACGAGTGCGACGAGGACGAGCTTCGAGCCGACGAGCTGCGTCCGGCCGACGAGCCCGCGGGCGAGGCGGCCGATCACGTTCTCGTCGCGCTCGACCGCGATCGAGGCCGCGGCGAGCAGGATCCCGATGAAGGTCAGCGTGAGCGCCAGCGCGTAGGCCTGCACCTGGGTCGAGAGGATCTGCACGCGTCCCTGGCCGCCCGTCTCCTCGAGCGTGATCGGGTTCGCGGTGGCGCGGAGCGCGCCCTCGGTCCGCCCGAGCGCGACGCGCACCTGCCGGACGAAGATCGCGAGCTGACGGGCCTCCGCAGCGACCTCCGGGTCGGCCGAGCGCTCGAGCTCGGCGAGCTTCGCCTCGGCGCCGTCGAGGCCGATCACCGTGAAGTCCTCGCCGAGGAAGCTGCCGCTGCCGCCCTGCTCGAGCAGGCCGATCTGCTCGAGGTTCGAGCGGATGAACGTCTGCTGCAGCTCGAGGTTCAGCCGGTAGACGAGCGCGTCCACCTTGTCGCGGATGCTCGTGGCGACGCCCCCGCGCGTGAGCCGCAGCTCGAGCATCGGCTGCTGCACCATGCCGCGCAGCTGGCGGGCGAAGCCGTTCGGGATCACGACCACGGCGAGCACCTCGCCGCGCTCGAGCGCCCGCTGCGCGTCGTCCTCGTCCATCTGCACGAGGTCGACGTCGCCGGCCGCCTGCGCGATCGTCTCGTCCACGTCGAAGTCCTGGCCTCCGACCGTCAGCGTCGCGGGCAGGCCGTCGGCGTCGACGAGCGCGACCCGTGGCCGCTCGCCCACGTAGCGGACGACCATGCCGACGAGCAGCGCGACGATCAGCGGGTAGAGGATCAGGCCGCCGACGAGCGCGGGCGAGCGGCGCAGCAGCCGCAGGTCCTTGCCGAGGAGGACGAGCACGCGCCTCATCCGAACACCTGCGCCTCCGGCGCGACCGCGTAGGCCTCGCGCGTGCCGAGGAACGCGAGCCGGCCGTCGGCGAGCACGGCGACGCGCGAGGCGTGGCCACCGAGCTCCTCGAGGTTCTGCGTCGCGAAGACCACCGCCCCGCCCTGGCGCGGCAGGTCGTCGACGATCTCCCAGAAGCGCCGCCGCTGACGCGGGTCGAGCGCGGCCGTCGGCTCGTCCAGCAGGAGGACGCGGGGGCGCGCGAGCAGCGCGACCGCGAGGTTCAGGCGCTGCTGGTTGCCGCCCGAGAGGCGGCCCGCGGGCCGGTCGTCCGCGGGCAGCTCGACGCGGTCGAGCAGCTCACGGGCGCGCGCCGCCGGATCGGGGATCCCCTCGAGCCGCGCGAAGAGCACGAGGTTCTCGATCGCGCTCAGGCGCGAGTAGACGGCCGGCCGCTGCGGCACCCAGCCCACGGTCGCCCCGTCGGCGACGCGCAGCTCGCCCGCCGAGGGCGCGAGCGCGCCGGCCAGGATGGCGAGCAGGGTCGACTTCCCCGCGCCGTTCGGCCCGACGAGCGCGAGCGCTTCGCCGGCGCGGACGTCGATGTCGAGCGGCTCGAGCGCGCTCCGGCGACCGAACCGCCGGGAGATGCCGCGGGCGGCGATGATCGGGGCGGAGTCGGTCACCCTGCGAGCGTCCGTCCGTCGCCCGGCGTACTGTCGGACGCAGGAGGCGTGGCCACCGCGGGCCAATGTAGCAGTGCCAGGGACCCGACCCTACGACCGCGAGGTCGAAAGCCCTGCAAATGGGGCATCCCGGGGCCGGCGGGCCGGGACCGGGGACGCGACCGACGGCGCCCTCGCGCTCGCTCCGGACGCCCGCCGCGGGCAGGCTCGCGGGTTGCGACCCCCCTGGGCCTCGGCTAGCGTCAGCAGGATGGCCCGCCCCGAGGCCTACTTCATCCCCCTCGGTCGAGGAGCGGCGAGCCGCGCCCGGGCGCGCGCCCGCCTGCGCCTGCTCGTGCTCGTCGGCGTGCTCGTCGGCGGCCTGACGACCGGGCTCGTCGTCGCGTTCTCCGGGGGCGAGACGACGCCCGCCGTCCAGGTCGAGGCCCCCGCTCCGGCCGCGCGGCTCCTGCCCGGCGGGGCGCCGAGGCCGGAGGTGATCGCGCTCCAGGCCGACCTGCGGATCTACCTGCCCGTCGACCCGGAGCGCGTGACCGCGATCGGGTACCACGCGACCGGCGAGAGCGCGCTGCCGTTCGACCCGGTCGGCAAGCAGGACAACGCGGGCACGCTCACCCGGCTGCGCGACCGGATCTTCGGCGACGACGTGCCGGGCGGCGTCCGCTACGTCCTGATCGAGGGCGGGGTCGGACCCGCGACCGGCGGCCTCGACATCGGCGCGCCCGTCGGCACGAACGTCTTCGCGCCCGTCGACGGGACCGTCCTCGGCATCTCGGACGTCATCGTCCAGGGCGCGCCGTTCGGCCAGCGGATCGACATCCAGCCGGCGGGCAGCCCCGGGATCATCGTCACCGTGACGCGCGTGGTCGTCGACGGCGACCTGGCCGTCGGCAAGACGGTCTCCGCGGCGAAGACGCGCCTCGGCACCGTCGCGGACCTCTCCCCGGTCGAGGAGTCCGCGCTCGCGCGCTTCACGCAGGACACCGGCCAGCACGTGCACATCGAGGCCCGCCGGGCCGCGAGCTCCCTGCTGCCCTGAGGATCCTCTTCCTCGCCGACGTCTTCGGAGCGCCGGGCCGTCGCGCCGTCGAGGAGCGCCTGCCCGACCTCCGCGAGGAGCTCGGCGTCGACGTCTGCATCGCGAACGGCGAGAACGCCGCGGACGGCGCCGGGATCACCGCCAAGCTGGCGACCCGACTGCTGGCCCGCGGCGTCGGCGTCGTGACGCTCGGGAACCACGTCTGGCGCCAGCGGGACATCGGGCCGCTCCTCTCGACGAGCGACCGGGTGATCCGGCCGGCCAACCTCGACGGCCCGGGCGTGCCCGGGCGCGGGCTGACGGTGATCGAGGCGCCGGGCGGCGCCAAGGTCGCCGTGATCAACCTGATGGGCGCCCTGTTCCTCGGCACCCCGATCAACCCGTTCCTCGTGATCGACGACCTCGTCGCGCGGGCGCGCGAGCACACGCCGATCGTCGTCGTCGACTTCCACGCGGAGGCGACGAGCGAGAAGGTCGCGCTCGCGATCCACCTGGACGGCCGGGTCACGGCCGTGCTCGGCACGCACACGCACGTCCAGACGAACGACGCCCGCGTGCTCCCGGGCGGCACCGCCGCGATCACGGACGCCGGGATGACGGGGCCGCACGACTCGGTGATCGGGGTCGAGGCGCGGCTCGCGATCGAGCGGATGCGGACGGGGATGCCGGTGCGCTTCCAGCCCGCCGAGGGCGGCGTGCGGATCGAGGGGGTCGTCGTCGACTGCGACGAGCGCGGCCGGGCTACCGCGTGCGAGGCCCTTCGCGTGCCGGCCTGATCGCCGTCAGCAGCACCACGACGAGCGCGACGAGCGCCAGGTCGCGGGCGACGACGAGCCACGCGGGCCCCGTCTGCAGGTCGACGACGTCCCAGTAGCGGCCGGGGAACCAGGCGTGCGTGAGCGCGAACGCGGCGAGCGCGAGCAGCGCGGCCAGGATCCCGCGGCGGCCGGCCGCGACGGGCGCGAGCGCGAAGAGCCAGACCATGTACTGCGGCGAGCACCTTGCCGAACGCGATGAACGCGGTCACGGCCGCCGCCGAGGCGACGAGCAGGTCGTCGACTCGCGGCCGCACCTCGCGGCGGCCGAGGGCGAACGCAGCCCAGATGCCGACGAGCAGGATCGCCTGGAGCGCGGTCGACAGCGACGCGATCGTGTCGGCCGCGTCGCCGGTGAGGTTCTGCGAGCCGAAGCCGTTCTCCACGGTCGGCTGGTAGAGGCCGAGGCCGTGCGCCGCGTGCAGGATCGCGGCGCCGGTGCTCTCGAGCTGGAGCGGCCGGCCGGTCTGGCGCTCGAACGTACCGCATCCCCTCGGGCGAGAGGATCGCGAACGGCAGGAAGATCGCGAGCAGCACCCCGACGAGGACGCCCAGCCCGACGAGCGCCTCCCGTCTCCCCTGCCGGTGCCAGACGTACGCGAGGGCGATCGGCGCGACGACGGCGGGGTAGAGCTTCGCGGAGATCGCGACCGCGAGCAGGCCCAGGCCGAGCCGCGCCCGGTCGTGCGCGAGCGCCGCGAGCGCGCCTGCGAGCAGGACGGCCGGCCAGAGGTCGAAGCGCGTCAGGACGACCGTGCCGACCGCGAGCGGGGCGACGCCCACGAAGGCGGCCGCGAGGTAGAGCCGCCGCGGCCCGGCGCCGGCGCGCGCGAGCGTCATCACGAGCAGCCCGCAGAGCAGGAGCCCGAGCGCGAGCATGATCGGCTCGAAGACGTCGCGGTAGTCGTCCTCGGCCGCGAGCGACGGAAGCGCGAACATCGGCAGCGCCCCCGGCGGGTACTCGAGCCGGAAGTCGCGGTACGGCAGCTGGCCGGCGGTCATCGCCTCGCCGTAGCGCTGGTAGACGCCCGTGTCGACGATCTGGAACGGCTCGAACCGGTCGACGTGGAGGACGAGCCACGACGCGACGAACAGCGCGCACGCGAGCAGGACCGCGCCCGCGGTGGCGCGCGCGTCAGCCCGGGACGCCGACCAGCTCGCCGACGGGGCGGTCATCCGGCACCGGCTCGGGAGGCCTCGGCTCGCGCCGCACGGGCGCGTACAGGGCGAAGGCCACGAAGGGGACGTACCACGGGATGTAGAGGTAGAACCAGTGCGTCAGCGTCAGCTGGAACCAGATCAGCAGGGCGGCCGAGAGCGCCGCGAGCTGGAGCGGCGACTTGCGGCGCGGGTAGAACGCCAGCAGCGCCGCGAGCAGGAGCAGGCCGGCCTTGAGCACCGTCTGGACGACGCTCAGGTCGGGCAGCCGGTACTGCTTCCAGTCCCAGATCGAGAACGGGGAGTCGCGGCCGAGCTGCCAGCCGAAGGTGCGATCCCAGAAGGTCTGGAGGCCGGCGATCGGGTGCCCGTCGAGGAGGAGCACCCAGAAGCCGAGCGCGGTCGCGAGCACGAGCCCCAGCACGAACAGGACGAGGCGGCGGCCGCGGCGCGGCGCGCGCCACTCCGGGTAGGTCGCCCACAGGGGCGCGAGCAGGAACGGCCCGAACTTGACCCAGCCGGCCAGCCCGAGGAAGAGCCCGCGGGCGGGCGCGCTCGTCACCAGCCAGAAGCCGAAGGCGAGGAAGCACGAGAGCAGCGCGTCGTTCGAGTTCGAGCTGGAGGCGTACTGGGTGAAGGGGAAGGCCGCCCAGAAGAAGACCAGGGTCGCAGCGAGCCGGGCGCGCCCGAAGCGCCAGCCGATCAGCCCGAGCGCGACCATCGTCAGGCAGTCGAAGAGGATCGACGTGAAGTGCGCGGCCGGCAGGTCGTCCCACTTCCCGGTCCAGCCGAAGGCCACGTAGCCGGGGACGTAGGCGATGTAGTTGATCGGGCCGTAGGTGTCGCCCCGGTCGTTCGACGCCTCGCACCGCCCGTTCTCCTGGATCCGGTCACGGACGACGCCGTTCACGTCGGCGCGGCCGCACTCGGTCCCCTGTCGGACGGGAAAGGTGCCGTAGGGCACCTGGCCGTCGCCGGCGATCCGCGCGGCCCCGATCACGCCGGCGTAGCCGACGTCGATCACGTTCGACTTCTCGACGTTCAGGCCGATCCGGAAGCCGACGGCGAAGATCGCCGCGACGACGACGACCCACACCGGCCAGATCGGGCGGTCCGCGGGGCGCGGCGGCCGCCGACCGCGGACCCCGATCCAGAGCATGCGCCCGAGGAGGTAGAGCATCGGCGGGTACGAGAGCGGCACCGACCAGAAGATCCGGCCGTCGTTGAACAGCCAGAGCGAGGCCGTGAAGGAGAGCAGGACGAGCAGGTCGAGGTTGCGGAGCGAGAGCGGCCGGCGCCAGTTGGCGAGCCCGACCGCGACGAGGGCGCAGAGGCCGAACCAGATCCACGGGTCGTTGATCTTCCGCCCGAACGCGCCCGGGTAGCCGCGCGCCATCGTCCAGGCGACCTGCGGGCCCGTCCAGGCCTGCGTCACGCGGCCTGTCGAGTCCTGCACCGTCGCGAGCACGATCTGCCCGGCCGTCTCGTCGGCCCACACCTTCACCGTCCACGTGCGCTTCGCCGTGTCGAGCTCGGCGGACTTCACGATCTCGGCGTCCGGGTAGCGGGCGACCCAGTCCCGGATCTTCGGGTAGGCGAGCGCCGCCGCGAGCGCGCCCTGCTCGTCCAGGCGGGACGGCGGCGGCGCCGGCGGCACGAACGGCGTCTCGATCAGGCGGCCGTCAGCGTCGTACGTCGGGTCGACGGCGCCTGAGGCGGCGGCCGGCCCGACGACAGCGAGGACGACGGCGAGGAGCAGCAGCCAGCGCCCCCTCCCGCCGCGGCTTCCCCTCAAGCGGGCGCTCACGTCAGGTGCGGAAGGACCAGAGCTTGTTGCCGAGGAAGCTGAGCGGCGTCACGAGGACGATCGCGACGGCCTGCGCCGGCACCTTGGGCATCCCCAGCTCGACGAGGATCGCGAGGATGGCCAGGTTGGCGCCCAGGGCGACGACCGAGACGATCAGGAAGCGGAGCCCCTGGAAGCCGACGTGGCCGCGCTGCGCCCGGAACGTCCAGGCCCGGTTCCAGACGTAGTTGTTCGTCACGGCGACGAGGAACGAGAGGACCGCGGCGAGGATGTAGTGCACGTCGGCGGCGTGGACGAGCAGCGAGTAGACCCCGAGGTTGATCGCGTAGCCCGTCGCCCCGACGACGCAGAACTTCAGCAGCTGCAGCCAGTTGCGCGGCCGACGGAGCGCGATCGTCAGGGCGCCCGCGAGGTCGCCCTGCCGCAGCGCCGGCTCGCTCGGGCGTGGCATGCGGTAAGGGTAGAGGGTCCGTGCGCGGAACCGACCGCGACCCCGGGGTCAGGCCTCGGGGAAGCCGCCCTCCCCGACCAGCGGGACGAAGCGGCAGGGAACGCTGCGACGCACGACCGGCCCGGCCGGCGTGCGGACGATCAACTGGAGCTGCTGCTCGCGCCGACGCCCGACCGGGACGACCAGCCGGCCGCCGGCGGCGAGCTGCTCGTAGAGCGCGGCCGGCAGCTCGGGCGCGGCCGCGGCGACGGCGATCGCGTCGAAGGGCGCCCGGTCGGGCAGGCCCATGCTCCCGTCGCCCACGTGGACGCGCACCCGGTCGGCGTAGCCGGCCTTCGCGAGCCGCCGACGCGCCTGCGCGGCGAGCGCCTCGATCCGCTCGATCGCGTCGACAGTGCCGCCGAGCTCGGCGAGGACCGCGGCCTGGTAGCCGGAGCCGGCGCCGACGTCGAGCACCCGCGCGCCGGGTCCGACCTCGAGCAGCTCGCAGATCAGGGCGACCATGTACGGCTGCGAGATCGTCTGGCCGAACCCGATCGGGAGCGGCTCGTCGCCGTAGGCCTGCTCGAGCCAGGCGCGGTCGACGAAGCGCTCCCGCGGGACGGCCGCCATCGCCGCGAGCACGCGAGGATCCGCGATCCCGCGCTGGCGAAGCTGCTCCTCCACCATCCGCCGGCGCGCCTCGACGAGCTCGTCCGGGCCCCGCACCCGTCCAGTCTAGGACGCCGCAGTCCCGAACCCGGGACGCACGGCTCCGCTCAAACGAGGATCGAGACGGCGCCCCGCTCCGCGACCACCTCGAGCCGGTGCACGTCGCCGAGGTCCTCGCCGTCGACCTGGATCGCGACCGGCTGCTCGGCGGTGATCACGATCCGGTCGGCGTCGTGGGCGTGGACGACGTCGGCGCGGCGGGTGAGCGGCCCGGGACGGACGATCGTCCACCACGCGACCCGGCCGATCCCGAGCGGCCCGACGTCGTGCGGCGCGACCAGGTCGAGGCCGCCCTCGAACGACGCCTGCGGCGAGGGGCGGACGGCGAGGCGGCCGACGTAGGTGTACGGGTCGCCGTTCGCGATCACGGCGAGCGCGGCCTCGCCCATCCCCTCGACGCGCAGACGCGGCCGCAGGTGGAAGCCCTGGCTCCCGAGCAGCTTCGCGAGCTCCAGCAGGAAGACCGCGTCGCCCGGCCGCCGCCCGTTCGCCCGGCCGTGCGCGTCGACCCGCCGCACCAGCTCGGCGTCCATCCCGACGCCGCACGAGAACGCGAACCGACGCCCGTTCGCGCGCCCGAGCGAGATCCGCCGCGTCGTCGTCGAGGCCGCGATGCGCGCGGCGCACACGACGGGGTCGCGCGGCAGGCCGAGGGCGCGCGGCAGGACGCTCGTCCCGCCGCCGGGCACGAGGCCCAGCGGCACGTCCCGGACAAGGCCGTTCAGCACCTCGTTGTACGTCCCGTCGCCGCCGAACGCGACGATCGCGTCCGCGCTCGCCGCCCGCGCGAGCTCGCCCGCGTGGCCCGGCCCCGACGTGCGCAGCAGCTCGACCGGGCCGCCGCGCTCGAGCTCCGCGGCGACCCGGTCGACGAGCGCGGGCGTGACCGCGCTCGCGTTGGGGTTGACGATCAGGGCGACGCTGCGCACCCGGGCAGGATGCCAGCGGCCGCTCAGCCGTGGAACGCCGGGGCGGCGTCCCGCGCCCAGTCGGCGAACGGGCGGGCGGGGCGGCCGGTCACGTCCTGGACGGCGCTCGTGACGCGCGCCGCGCGGCCGTCGGCGAACGACGCGTAGAGCGTCCCGAGGTCCTCGGCGAGGTAGCCCGGGATGCCGATCGAGGTCATCGAGTCGACGACCGCCTGGCGCGGCACGTCGACGTAGCGCACCTCGCGCCCGAGCACGTCGGAGAGCGTCGCGGCCATCTGCGCCTGGGTCAGCGCCTCGGGGCCGCTCAGGTCGAGCGTCGTCCCCATGTGCCCCGGCTCCGTGAGCACGGCGGCCGCGACCGCGGCGATGTCGCGCACGTCGATCGAGCTGACGGCGGCATCGCCGAAGCAGCCGTAGAACGCTCCGTCGGCGGCGATCGAGCCGGCCTGGAACAGGGTGTTCTGGAAGAAGTTGTTCGGACGGAGGATCGTCCAGCCCACGCCGGAGGCCTCGATCGCGCGCTCGGTCTCGCGGTGCCACCGCAGCATCTCGACCGGCGCGTCGTCGGACGCGTTCCAGGCGGAGAGCTTGACGAGGTGCTCGATCCCGGCCCGGGCGCACGCGTCGACGAACGCGTTCTGGATCGCGACCTGGTTCGGCGGGATCGCGGTCAGCAGGAAGGCGTGGTCGCAGCCGGCGAGCGCCGCGTCGACCGAGGCGGCGTCCTCGAGGTCGCCGATCGCGACCTCCGCGCCGAGCGCGGCGAGCGCCTCGCCCTTCTCCGCGCTGCGCACGAGCGCTCGCACCGGCGCGCCCTTCTCGCGCAGCTGGCGCACGAGCTCGCTGCCGACCGTGCCGTTCGCGCCCGTGATCAGGATCATCCCGCCCCTCCTTCGTCGTGTGGGGCGATGCTAGCGGGGGCCGCCCGACCTGCCGGGCGGCCCCCGCAGGGGCTCAGCCGCGCGCGGCGACGAGCGAGCGCTCGAGCACGTCGAGCCCGTGGTCGACGTCCTCGTCCGAGACCAGCACGGGCACGAGGATGCGGATCACGTTGCCGTACGTGCCGCACGACAGCAGGAGCAGGCCCTCGTCGAGGGCGAGCGCGGTCGTGCGCTTCGCCAGGTCGCCCGCCGGCTGCTTCGTCGCGCGGTCCTCGACGAGCTCGATCGCGAGCAACGGGCCGAGCCCGCGCACGTCCCCGATCGCGTCGATCCGCGACGCCATGTCCTCCAGCCGGCCCCGGATGCGCGCGCCGAGCGCGTCGGCCCTCGCGCGGTACGCGGGCGACGAGACCTCCTCCAGCACGGCCACCGCGGCGGCGCAGGACAGCGGGTTGCCGCCGAACGTGCCGCCGAGCCCGCTCGCGTGGATCGCGTCCATGATCCGCGCGTCCCCGGTCACGGCCGCGAGCGGCAGGCCGCCGCCGATCGACTTCCCGGAGGTCATCAGGTCGGGCTGGACGCCGAAGTGCTCGATGGCCCAGACCGGGCCGGTGCGGCCGGCGCCGGACTGCACCTCGTCGGCGACGAAGAGGATCCCGTGCTGGTCGCAGAGCGCGCGCAGGCGCTCGAAGTACTCGGCGGGCGGGACGATGAAGCCGCCCTCGCCCTGGACGGTCTCGAGCACGACGCACGCCACGCTGCCGGGGTCGACGTCGCTCTTGAACAGCAGCTCGAGCCCGTGGATCGCCTCGTCGGCGCCGACGCCGCGGTACGGGTAGGGGCCGGTCGCGCGGTAGACCTCGGGCGCGAACGGCCCGAAGCCCTTCTTGTACGGCATGACCTTGCTCGTCATCGTCATCGTCAGCAGCGTCCTGCCGTGGAACGCGTGCTCGAACGCGACGACGGCCGGGCGGCCGGTGACGTAGCGCGCGATCTTGACCGCGTTCTCGACCGCCTCGGCGCCGGAGTTCAGGAGCACCGAGCGCTGCTCGTCGCCGCGGCACGGCGACGTCTCCGCCAGCAGCCGGCACGTCTCGACGTACGGCTCGTAGAGGCCGACCATCGCGCACTGGTGCAGGTAGAGGTCGAGTTGCTCGCGCACCGCCTCGACCACCGCGGGCAGGCGGTGGCCGGTGTTCTGGCAGCCGATGCCGCCGGCGAAGTCGAGGAAGCGCCGCCCGTCGACGTCCTCGATCCAGGCGCCCTCCGCGCGCGCGACGACGAGCGCGGGGTCGGAGATGCCGGCGGAGACGTAGCGGCGCTTCGCCTCGACGATCCGGTCCATGTTCGTGTGGGAAGTCGTAGCCATGACTCGACCCTAGCCCCCTTCGGGCGCGATCGCAACGGGGCCGCCCCCGATCGGGCTACGGATCGCCGAAGCCCGCGGCGCGCAGCGCTGCGCGGCCCTCGGGCGAGGCGAGCCGCTCGAGCCAGGCCCGGCCCGCCGCCGCGCGATCGCTCGCCGTCACGCGCGCCGCGACGTACTCGATCCGCGGCTGCGCCTCGGCGGGCAGGGCGACCGTCGCGACGTCGTCGCCGGCCGCGGCGGCGTCCGTGCGGAACACGATCCCCGCGTCGGCCTCGCCGAGGACGACCTTCGCCACGACGCTGCGCGCCGACTCCTCGCCGCTGACGACGTTCGCGAGCGCGTCCTCGAGCCCGAGCGCGCCGAGCGCGTCGCGGGCGTAGTCCCCGACGGGAACGCCCTCGGCGCCGATGACGAGGCGGAGCCCGGCGCGCGTCAGGTCGGCGGGCGCACGGACGCCGGCCGGGTTCGCGGCCGGGACGATCACGACGAGCGCGTTCGTGGCGACGACGCGCGCGTCGACCACGAGGCCCTCGGCCGCGAGCTGCTCGACGTAGCGCGGGGCGGCCGACACGAAGACGTCGGCCGGGGCGCCCTGCCGCAGCTGCGCGGCCAGCTCGTCGCTGCCCGCGAGGGAGTAGGTCGCGTCGGGCTCGATCCGGGGCAGGACGTCCGTGAGGGACGAGGCGGCGAACACCCGCGCCTCCTCCCCGCTCCCGCCGCCGCAGGCGGCGAGCGCCGCCGTTGCGACGAGCAGCGCGACGAGCAGGGCGAGGGTGCGTCGCCGGGCCATCATCGAGCGAGTCTGCCAGCGCGGCCCCGGCCGGCGCGGCTTCGGCCGGCGCGCGCACCTTGCGCTGGTAGCGTCAGCCGCCGTGTCGGGAAACCTGCCCGCCGTCCTCTTCGCCCTCGCGGGCGGCGTCGCCGGCGCCGTCCAGGTGGCGATCACGGGCGCGCTCGGGCGGCGGATCGGCTCCCTCGAGGCCGCGGCGTTCTCGGGCCTCGTCGCGGGCGTCCTGTTCGCGGTGGTCGTGCTCGTCGCGCGGCAGAACCTCGGCTACGTCACGGCGTCGCTCCGCCAGCCGGCCTGGCTCTGGCTCTCGGGCGTCATGGGCGTCGTGATCGTGTCCGCCGTCACCTACGCCCCCATCCGGATCGGCGTCTTCGCCACGATCGGGATGTTCCTCGCGAGCCAGCTCCTCGTCGGGGCGCTGATCGACCACTTCGGGCTGCTCGGCGCGGAGCGCCACCCGCTCGGGGCCGTGCGGCTCGCCGGGCTCGCGCTGCTGATCGCCGGCGCCGTCCTCGTCCTGCGCCGCTGAGGGTCGGGCCGACCGTGGACGACCGCCCCTGGCTGCTGCGGCACGCGCCCCTCTTCGTCACGGCGACGGCCGGGCCGATCCTGCTGCTCGCGCTCGCCGCGGCCGGGCCGTGCGACGACGGCTCGTGCCCGAGGACCGCCTACCTCGCGGGCACGGTGATCGCCTGGCTCGCGGCCCTGCCGCTCGCATGGAGGCTGCCCCGGCGCGGCGCGTGGATCGTCGCGCTCGCGTGGCTGCCGGTCGCCTTCGGCGTCGCGGCGGCGCTCCACGGCGCGGGCCTCGGCGACTAGGCGCCGGCAGGCCCCGGTGCGCGCGTCACTCGACGAAGTCGACGCTGACCGGCCGGTCGAACGCGCCGGCGGCCTCGCCGCGACGGAGCAGCTCGGTGACGGCCTGGCGGCCCTCGTCCCCGTAGTCCTGCGTCAGCCGGTTCACGTACATGCCGACGAAGCGATCGGCGAGCGCGCGATCGAGCCCACGCCCGAACTTCATCGCGTACTCGAGCGCCTCCTCGCGCGAGTCGAGCCCGATCTCGATCGAGTCGCGCAGCACCTCGGACAGCTCGTGCAGCGTCTCGGCGCCCAGGTCGCGCCGCGCCACGTTGATCCCGAGCGGCAGCGGCAGCCCGGTCTCGAGCAGCCACCACTCTCCGAGGTCGACGATCTTCGTCAGGCCGTGCTGCTCGTAGGTCAGCTGGCCCTCGTGGATCAGCAGGCCGGCAGCGAACTCGCCGCGCTCGACCGCGGGCATGATCTCGTCGAACGGCAGCTCCTTGAAGCGGAACTCCCGCGTCCCGAGGAAGAGGCTGAGGACGAGGAAGGACGTCGTCAGCGTGCCGGGCACCGCGATCTCGACGTCCGCGAGCGCGTCCAGCGCGATCGGCTCCTGCGAGACGACGATCGGCCCGTAGCCCGAGCCCATGCTGGCCCCGTGGGGCAGGATCACGTACTTGTCCTGGACGAACGGGTACGAGTGGAGCGAGATCGCCGTGACCTCGAGCCGACCCTCGAGCGCCCACTCGTTCAGGGTCTGGATGTCGCTGAGGACGTGCTCGAACTCGAAGCCGCGGGCGTCGACCTTCCCGGCCGCGAGGCCCCAGAACATGAAGGCGTCGTCCGGATCCGGGCTATGTCCGAGGCGGATGAGCATGGAAGGCGGCACGCTAGCAGGATGCGCGCGCCGCGTGACGCAGGTGCGGCCGGGCTCAGCTCGGGGGCTCGTGGCCGAAGAACCAGCGCTCGAGCGGCTTCAGCAGCTCCTCGCGCTCGAAGCGGGCGACCGTCTGGTGGACGCCCTCGCCCTCGGAGACCAGGAGGTCGTCGTCGAGGGCGTCGTTCGCGGCCTGCAGGGCGTCCTCGAGCTCGTACCCGTCGAAGACGTAGTCGTCGGGCCTCGGCTCGGGGATCGGGCGGTTGCGCGGGTCGAGCGCGCGTCCCACCGCCCACACGCCGCCGGGGCGACGCTCGATCCAGACGACGACCTCGACGCGGTCGCCGTCGTCCCCCAGGCCGTGCACCACGCGCTCCGCGTACCGGCTCGCTCCCGACCCCGTCACGGGCCCAAGGATACAATCGCGGCATGGGTAGACTGGCGGACTTCCTCCGGAGCCCCTTCGCCTCGCTGTTCGGGCGCGGGTCGACCGACGATCGGCTGGCCGCGTACGTGATCCGCGAGCACCACACCGGGCGGACGCTCGAGGACATCCTCGACGATCCGTACCTGAAGAACCGCGCGACCGAGACGGAGATCCGACGGCTGCTCGAGCGGCCCGACGTGATCCGTGCGGTCGGACGCGACACGCACGAGGCGATCTCGGGCTCGTAGGGCGCGCTCGCGCGCGTCCCTCAAAGCTGCTGGCCGAGCCCGCGCTCGCGGGCTCGGTCGAGCACGAGCTTGGCCACCGCGAGGTCCTGCGCGGCGATGCCGATCGACTTGAAGACGACCACGTCCTCGTCCGAGGCGCGCCCGCGCACCTCGCCGCTCACGACCTGGGCGAGCTCGTGCACCTCGAGCCAGTCGAGGATCCCCTGCTCGATCGGCTCGACGAGGTCGCCGGCCTCGACCTGCGCCTGCTCCCGGGAGTCGCAGCAGACGAAGGTCGCCCGCTCGAGGACGGCGTTGTCGAGCTCGCGCGCCTCCAGGCGGTTGGCGCCGATCGCGCAGACGAGCGCGCCGGGCCGCAGCCACTCGCCGCGGAGCACCGGGTCGCGGGAGGTCGTGGACGTCACGACGATGTCGGCGTCCGCGGCGTCCTTGTTGTACTCGGCCGGCTCGGCGCCCACCTTCTCGCAGAAGGCGAGCTTGCGCTCCTCCTTGCGCGAGTAGGCGATCACCCGCTCGATCGTCGGCACCGCGGCCCGGATCGCCTCGACCTGCGACTCGGCCTGCCAGCCCGAGCCGATGACGCCGAGCGTCGTCGCGCCCGCGCGCGCCAGGTGCTTCGCGGCGACGCCGCTCGCCGCGCCCGTGCGCCGCTGCCCGAGCCGGTCGGCCTCGATCAGCGCCAGCACCTCGGGCCGATCGGCCGCGAACAGGACGACGACGAAGCGCGCCCCCTCGCGGAAGCCGACGTACGACTTCAGCCCCGCGACGCCGAGCTCGTGGTCGGCCGCCGCCATGGTGTGCATCAGGCCGCCGTCGAGCTTGATCCGGAAGCGGGGCCGGTTGTCGACGTGCCCGCCGGCGAGGCGGAGGAACGACTGCTCGACCGCCTCGACGGCGTCCGCCGGGCTCAGCAGCTCCTCGACCTCGTGCTCGCGGATGTAGAGGCTCACCGCGTGAAGTCTACGCGGCGCGGCGCGCCGGCCTAGAGCATCACGCGGGCCCACGGCAGGCCCGGGTCGGAGGCGAGCTCGGGGTGCAGCAGGTGCGCGAGCAGCGCGACCCCGTCGGCGAGCCGCGGCCCGGGGCGCGAGAAGAGGGCGTTCGCGTCGACCGCGAAGACGCGGCTCTCGGCCGACGCGGGCGTGCCGAGCAGGTGGCCCGCGAGCTCGAGCGGGTCGACCTCGGCGAGCGTCCGGTCGAGGTCGTAGCCACAGGGAGCGAGCACGACGGCCTCCGGGGCGAGCGCCGCGACGTCCGTCCAGCGCATCCGGAACGACGGCTCGCCCGCCGTGCCCGCGACGTCGATCCCGCCCGCGCGCGCGACCATGTCGGGGACCCAGTGGCCCGCGGCGAACGGCGGATCGAGCCACTCGGCGACGTAGACCCGGGGCCGGGCCGCGCCCGCGACCAGTCCGTCGACCGCGGCGAGCCTGCGGCGGAAGGCGTCGGCCAGCTCCGCACCTCGCACCCGGGCGCCGAGCCGGGCCCCGAGCTCGGCGATCGCGTCCCCGACCCCGTCGAGCGTCCCGGGCGAGTAGACCACCAGCTCGGCCTCGATCCCGCAGGCCGCCGTGATGTCGCGGACGTCGTCCGTCGACACGGCGCAGACGGTGCAGAGCTCCTGCACCACGACGACGTCCGCGGCGACGGCGGCCCAGGCCGCCTCGTCGATCGCGTAGAGCGGCGAGCCGTCCCGCGCGGCCGCGGCGATGCGCGCGTCGATCTCGGCGCCGTCGAGCTCGTCGGTGTCGAGCGCGGCGGCCGTGACCGCGGGTCGGGAGGCCGCCTCGGCCGGCCAGTCGCACTCGTGCGTCACCCCGACCACCTCGCCGCCGAGGCCGAGCGCGAAGAGCACCTCGGTCGCGCCCGGTACCAGCGAGCAGATGCGCATGTGCACAAGCCTAGCGAGGGCGGCGCGCCGGAACGACGTCGGGGAGCCGACGCAGCCGACTCCCCGACTCGATGCGCCCGAGAGGATTCGAACCTCTGGCCTCAGCCTCCGCAGGGCTGCGCTCTATCCCCTGAGCTACGGGCGCGGGCCGGTCAAGTCTACCCGCGGCCGGTCGCCGCCGGCGCCGGGGCGTGCCGCTGGTCGAGCACCGGCCGGCCCTCGACCGCGAGCGCCGCGTCGTCCGGAACCTCGACGCGCACGTACGCGAGCGCGACCACGCCGTCGCCGTCCACGGCCGCGCTCGTGACCCGACCGACCGGGCTCCCGTCGCGGACGACCTCGGCGTCGCCGGCCGGCAGCGCCGTGCCCGCGAGCCGGAGCACGCGCAGCCCGCGGTTCGCGTGCCCGCGGTAGTGGAGCCGCGCGACCGGCTCCTGGCCCGGGTAGCAGCCCTTCGTGAAGCTCACGTGGCGCTCGACGAGCCCCGCCTCGGCCGGCAGCACGCGGTCGTCGACGTCGCGCCCCAGCAGCGGCGTCCCCGCCCGGATCCGCAGCAGGTCGAGGGCGTCTGCGGCGAGCGTGGCGAGGCCGACCGGCAGCCGGGGGTCGATCGCCTCGACCGCGGGCTCGCCGTAGTCCGCCACCGGGACGGCGAGCGTCCCGGCCGGCAGCTCGACCTCGCCGAGGACGACGACCGCGCGGTGCTCCTCGGGCTCGAGGGCCACCTTCGCGGCGAAGCGCGTGCGAACGAGGTCGCGCAGGAGCGCGTCGCCCGCGCCGGGCTCGGTCAGGAGCAGGAAGTCCTCCGGGCCGCGGCGGACGACGCGGACGGTCGCGATCACGCGCGCCTTCGGCGTCAGGAGCAGCGCGTCGACCGACTCGCCGTCCGCGAGGGTGGCGACGTCGTTCGAGAGCATCCGGTTGAGGTGCGCCTCGGCGTCGGGCCCACGCGCGGCGACGAAGGCGCGCGGGCGCTCGGCCGCGGCGGGACGCGTGTCGGGTTCCACGGGATCTAGTCTAGGCGGCATGTTCAGGGCCAAGGCCGAGCGCAAGGCCCGCGAGCTCGGGATCGCGCCCGAGCGGCTGCCGCCGGGCCAGTACGCGACCGAGAAGTGGCCGGTGCTGCACGCGGGCGACGTCCCCGAGCTCGACCTCGCGACCTGGCGGCTGCGGGTGTTCGGCGCGGTCGAGGAGCCGCTCTCGCTCGACTACGACGCGCTGCGGGCCCTGCCGCAGGCGGAGGTCGTGGCCGACATCCACTGCGTCACCCGCTGGAGCCGCTTCGACGCCTCCTTCACAGGCGTCCGCTGGCGCGACCTGGCCGCGCTCGCCCGCCCGACGCCCGAGGCCCGCCACGTCGTCGGCCACGCGCCGGGCTACACGGTCAACCTGCCGCTCGACGCGCTCGACGCCGACGACGTCGTGGTCGCCTGGGCCGCCGACGGGGAGCCGCTGACGCCCGACCACGGCTGGCCCGCCCGCCTGATCGTCCCGAGCCGCTACTTCTGGAAGAGCACGAAGTGGCTGACGGGGATCGAGCTCGTGCCCGAGGACCGGCCCGGCTTCTGGGAGCGGTACGGCTACCACAACGACGCCGATCCATGGCGCGAGGAGCGCTACGCGTTCTAGCGGCGCGGCGCGCGGCCCCCGCGAGGGGCGCCGGCCCGCCCCGCTGCGATAATCGGCAGCCGTGCCACGCGGGTCGGGATCGAGGGTCGAGCGGCCGGCGCGCCTGGGCGTGGCCGTCGCGCTCGCCGTGCTCGCCGCCCTCGTCTCGCTGCTCGCGCTCCCGGCCGCGCACGCCGGCTCGGAGACGGGCCAGACGCTCGTGATCGGGACGATCAGCCGGCCCGACTCGCTGAACCCCTTCCTCGCCACGAACCGCTCCGGCCGCGCGGTCGCGTCGATCCTCTACGAGCGCCTCACCGGCTACGGGCCCGACCTGGAGCCCGTGCCCGGGCTCGCCGCGTCGTGGCGGCGCTCCGGCAACGGGCGCGTCTGGACCTTCCGGATGGCGGCGGGCCGCACCTGGTCGGACGGCCACCCGATCACGGCCGGGGACGCCGCGTTCAGCCTGCAGCGCGTCCTCCGCGACGAGACGAGCTCGTGGCACCGCTACGTCGCGAACGTCGTCGACGTCCGCGCGCCGACGAGGGACCGCCTCGTCGTCCGGCTCGCCCGGCCGGACGCGCGCTTCCCGGCGATCCCCGTCCCGATCGTGCCGCGCAGCGTGTGGCGGCGGGTCCCGGTCGCGGAGGAGTCGCGCTTCGAGAACGACTCGCCGGTGTCGAGCGGCCCGTTCGTGGTCGGCGACCGCTCCGACCCGACGCAGCTGACCCTGGTGCGCAACCCGCGCTACACCGGTCAGGAGCCCCGCGTCGGACGCATCGTGATCCGGGTCTTCGACGACGCTGGCTCCCTCGCCGACGCGCTGCGCGACGGGGACGTCGACGTCGCCGACGACCTCGACGTCGCCGCCTGGACGGGCCTCGTGGGGGCGAGCGACGTCCGGACGATCGCCGCCGACGGGCTGACGTTCGTCTCGCTGGGGATGAACGCCGGCGCCGACAAGGGCGACGGCAGCCCCGCGCTCGCGAAGACGACCGTTCGCCAGGCGCTCGCGCGTGCGATCGACCGCGACGCGCTGCGCCGCGACGTGCTCGGAGACCAGGGCGTCACCGGCTCCACGCTCGTCCCTCCGGGGTCGCCGTACCACGCCGATCTCCCCACCGACCCGCTGGCCTTCGCGCCGCAGGCCGCTCGCGACGCGCTCGAGGCGGCCGGCTACCTGGACGGCGACGGCGACGGCGTGCGCGAGAGCCCCGAGGACGGCGAGCCCCTGCGGCTGCGCCTCTACACCCGCACGGGCGTTCCCGAGACGGAGCAGCTCGGCCAGGCGATCGAGGAGTCGCTCGAGGAGGTCGGCGCCGACGTCACCGTCGAGGGGCTGACGGACGAGGAGCTGATGACGCGGATCGGCAAGGGGAACTTCGACCTGTTCCTCTGGGGCTGGTCGGGCGAGCCCGACCCGGACTTCATCCTCTCGACGCTGACCTGCGACGCGCGGCCGCCGCGTGGGATCAGCGACACGTACTTCTGCAACCGCTCGTACGACCGCCTCGTCGCCCGCCAGCGGGCTGCGACCTCCCGGGCCCAGCGGATCTCGCTCGTCCAGCAGGCGCAGCAGCTCGCGTACCGCCAGGCACCCTACGTCGTCCTCTACTACCGGCCCGACTTCCAGGCGTACCGCACGGACCGCGTCACGGGCCTCGCGCCCCAGCCCTCGCCCGACGGCCCCGTCGTCTTCGGCGTCGGGACGGACTCCTACCGCGCGGCACGCCTGCTCGCGGAGGGTGAGGAGCCGCCGCCCGAGGCCGACGACGAGCAGCCGGGCCTCGCCGCGCCGGCCTCGCCGCCCGAGGGGGCGATCGCGGGGAAGCTCTCCTCGAACCGGCTCTGGATCCTCGTCGCGGTCGGGATCCTGATCGGCGCGCTCCTGCTCTCGATCGCGCTCGTGATCCGCAGCCGCCACGCGGTGCCGGCGGCGATGCCGCTCGACGAGAGCGGCGGGAGCGGCGACCTGCCGCCGCTGCACGACGACGATGGCCCCGGCGCCCCGTTCGACGTCGCGGCCGTGCCCGAGGAGCTGGACGACACCTTCGCCCCGACGCAGGAGCACGCGACCGGGCCGCTGGCGGCGCCGCCGGAGGACTTCGACGACGCTGGTCCGGGACCACCACGCCCGGGGCAGTCGCCGCCCGGGACGACGCTGCGGCGACCGGCGAGCTGGTGGAGGACGCGCCCGCCGACGGCGAGGCCGCGGCGATCGAGGTCGGCGACGAGGCCGCGGCGACGGACGATCCCGGCGCCGACGAGCCGGAGCGCGTTCGCGCTCGGCCTCGACGCGGGCGCGACCGCTGCCGAGGCCGACGGGGCCCCCGCCGGGGACGAGCCGGCCGGCGAGCCCGACGGGCCCGCGCCGCCGGCGAGCTGACGCCTCTGAGACAGCCGAGGGGCGGCCTCGCGGCCGCCCCTCGGACGAGCGATCGGTCGGTGACCGACCTACATCATGTCCGGCATCCCGCCACCGACGGGAGCCGGGTTCTTCTCGGGCACCTCGGCGACGATCGCCTCGGTCGTGACGATGTTCTTCGCGATCGACGCGGCGTTCTGCAGCGCCGAGCGGGTGACCATCGTCGGGTCGATGATGCCGACCTTGACCAGGTCCTCGAGCTCGCCGGTGTCGACGTTCAGGCCCTGGCCCTTGGCCGCGTTGCGGACCTTGTCGACCACGACGGAGCCCTCGAGGCCCGCGTTCGCGGCGAGCTGGCGGAGGGGCTCCTCCATCGCGCGGAGGATGATCCCGGCGCCCGTCTTCTCGTCGCCGGCGAGCGTGTCCGCGTTGCCCTTGATCGAGTCGACCGCGTTCAGCAGCGCGACGCCGCCGCCGGGGACGATGCCCTCCTCGAGGGCGGCCCGGGTGGCCTGCAGCGCGTCCTCGACGCGGTGCTTCTTCTCCTTCATCTCCGTCTCGGTCGCCGCGCCGACCTTGACGACGGCGACGCCGCCGGCCAGCTTCGCGAGGCGCTCCTGGAGCTTCTCGCGGTCGAAGTCCGAGTCGGTGGTCTCGATCTCGCCCTTGATCTGCTTGATCCGGCCCTTGATCGCGTCACCGTCGCCGGCGCCGTCGATGATCGTAGTCGAGTCCTTGTCGACGACGACCTTGCGGGCCCGGCCGAGCTGCGAGAGCTTCGTGTTCTCGAGCTTGAGGCCCATCTCCTCGGTGATGACCTCGCCGCCCGTGAGGATGGCGATGTCCTCGAGCATGCGCTTGCGGCGATCGCCGAAGCCGGGCGCCTTGACGGCGACCGCGAGGAAGGTGCCGCGGAGCTTGTTCACGACGATCGTCGCGAGCGACTCGCCCTCGACGTCCTCGGCCACGATCAGCAGCGGGCGGCCCGCCTGGATGACCTGCTCGAGGACGGGGAGGATGTCCTTGACCGCGCCGATCTTCTGGTTCGCGATCAGGATGAACGGGTCGTCGAGGACCGCCTCCATGCGCTCGGAGTCGGTGATCATGTAGGGCGACAGGTAGCCCTTGTCGAACTGCATGCCCTCGGTGAACTCGAGCTCGAGGCCGAAGGTCTGGCCCTCCTCGACGTTCACGACGCCGTCCTTGCCGACCTTCTCGATCGCGTCGGCGATGACGTCGCCGATCTCGCGCTCGCGCGCCGAGATCGTGGCGACCCGGGCGATGTCCTCCTTGCCCGAGATCTCCTTCGACTGCGCCTTGAGGTCGTCGACGACCCAGGCGACGGCCTTCTCGATACCGCGCTTGAGCGCCATCGGGTTCGCGCCGGCCGCGACGTTCTTCAGGCCCTCGCGGGTGATCGCCTGGGCGAGCACCGTCGCCGTCGTCGTGCCGTCGCCGGCCACGTCGTTGGTCGCCGTGGCGACCTCGCGGACGAGCTGGGCGCCCTGGTTCTCGAAGACGTTCTCGACCTCGATCTCGCGGGCGATCGTCACGCCGTCGTTCGTGATCGTCGGCGCGCCGAACTTCTTGTCCAGCACGACGTAGCGACCCTTCGGGCCGAGCGTGACCTTCACCGCGTTCGCGACGATGTTGACGCCGCGCTCGAGCGCGCGCCGGGCGTCCTCGTCGAACAGCAGCTGCTTGTGCGCCATGTTCCGTGTTCCTCCTGGCCTTCTAGGCCTTGGCCTTGGCCTTCGACTTCGCGGGCGCCGTGACGACCTTCGCGAGCACGTCCGACTCGCGCAGGATCAGGTAGTCGTCGCCCTCGATCTTGATCTCGGTGCCGCCGTACTTCGAGAAGATGATCTCGTCACCGGCCGCGACGTCCATCTGGACGTGGTCCCCGTCCTCGTCGCGCGGGCCCGGGCCCACCGCCAGCACGCGACCGCGCTGCGGCTTCTCCTTGGCCGTGTCGGGGAGGACGATGCCGCTCGCGGTCATCTGCTCCTCCTCGAGAACCTCGACGATCAGGCGATCGCCCAACGGCTGCAGGTTCATCGATCGAGTCCTCCTTGTCTCTCTCCGCGTGCACGGATGGTTCCGGTGCTCAGAGTCTTGGCACTCTCTGTCCCCGAGTGCCAAGGGGGATGCTAGCCGATCTCGCCCGCAGATTTCAAGCCCTCGTTGGCACTCGTCGATCGTGAGTGCCAACCGGTAGTCTCACCGGCGTGCGTCGCGAGTTCTCCGCGGGGGGCGTCGTCGTCCGTCGACTGGACGGCGCGCTGCACGTCGCCGCGATCACGCCCGGCGGCAAGCGGGGCGTCTGGGCGCTGCCGAAGGGGGCGCCGAACCCGGGCGAGACGCCGGCCCAGGCAGCGGTGCGCGAGGTGGCCGAGGAGACCGGCCTCGTCGGCGAGGTCGTCGAGAAGCTCGGCGACGTGCGCTACGTCTACACCTGGGAGGGCGAGCGCGTCGCCAAGGTCGTGGCCTTCTTCCTCGTCGTCGCGGTCGGGGGCCGCCTGGGCGACGTGCCGGCAGAGCACGCCCACGAGGTGGCCGACACGGGCTGGCTGCCGCTGGCGGACGCGCACCGGCTCCTGAGCTACCGCGGCGAGCGGGACATGGCCGTCCTCGCCCAGGAGCGGACGGCCGCGCTGGGGCTATGATGCGACCGTTCGCGGCACCGCCGCGGGAGGACCCGTGTACGCGCTGAACTTCTACTCGCCCATCGTCGCCGACCAGCTCCGTAGCCGGCGCAAGCAGGCAACGATCCGGCTCGGCGACAAGTCGGACAAGTACAAGAAGGGCCAGATCGTCGCGATCCTCACCGGCCAGCGCTTCGGGCCGCGCCACAAGATCTTCGACGCGGTGATCGACAAGATCGAGGTGAAGCCGCTCCGCGAGTGCTCGCCGCGCGAGCTCGAGCGCGACAACCCGGAGATCCGGCGGACCGAGGACATGGTCCACTTCCTCAGCCAGCTCTACAACCGCGACGTCACCGAGGACGACCTCGTGACGATCATCCAGTTCTCCGAGATCGTCGCGTCCTGAGGACGCGCCCGGCGGCCTAGACGCGGCGCGGGCGGCGCGGCGAGCCGGGCTCGCTGCGCCGGATCCTCATGCCGAGGACCTCCGGGTCGCGCAGCGGCTTGCCGCACGCCTCGCAGTCGATCGCGAAGACCGAGCTGAAGCGCGCGTCGCAGGCCGGGCAGCGGTGGCGCATCTCGCCTGCGCAGGCCGGGCAGGCCGCCGGCAGCGAGCCCTCGCTCTCGTCGAAGTAGCGCTGCGCGTGCCCGCACGCGAGGCAGACCGCGACCCAGTCGCCGAGCGTCTTGCGTCGCTCCTGCCGGAGCCATTCCGCGGCCGATCCCATGCCCTGGACTCTACCCGCGCGACGGACCGCCGATGACGCGAACGGACGGGCGCGAAACCACCGCCCGGAGGGCCTTTCCCCGCGCGCGCGGTCGTGGGCGGTGGCAGGTAGAGTGGCCTCGCGGGCCGAGGGCGAAGGAGGACGGGTGACAACGGGAACCGGCGTCGAGGTGGTCATGCCCCAGATGGGCGTGTCGGTCTCCGAGGGGACGATCACCAAGTGGCTCAAGTCCGAGGGCGAGCCCGTCGCCGCCGACGAGCCACTGCTCGAGATCTCGACCGACAAGGTGGACACGGAGGTCCCGTCGCCCGCGTCCGGCGTGCTCGGCCAGATCCTCGTCCAGGAGGGCGAGACGGTCGAGGTCGGCACGACGATCGCGCACATCCTCCCCGAGGGCGCCGCGCCGCCGGCCGCCCCCGCGGCGCCCGAGCCCGTCGCCGCGCCCGAGCCCGTCGCCGCCGCGCCCGAGCAGGCCGCGCCGACCGCACCGCAGGCCGACGAGGACGTCGACGGCGAGGGCCGCGCGTTCGTCTCGCCCGTCGTCGCGCGCATCGCCGCCGAGCACGGCGTCGACGTCTCCGCCGTCCCGGGCACGGGCCGCGGCGGCCGCGTGACCAAGACGGACATCCTGGCCTTCGTCGAGGGTCGCGGCCAGGCGCCCGCCGCACCGGCCCCGACGGCACCTGCACCGCACCCGCCCTGGCCGCGCCGACGGCGCCCGCACCGGCCGCGCCCGCGGCCACCCCCGCGCCGCCGAAGCCGGCGGCGGCCCACGCCGCGCCCGCGGCGGCCGGCGAGGGCGAGCGACTCGAGCGCATGAGCGTCATGCGGCGGAGCATCTCGGAGCACATGCGGCAGTCGATCGAGACGTACGCGCCGGTCACGACCGTGTTCGAGATCGACATGTCGAAGGTCGTCGGGATCCGCAACGCCCTGAAGAAGGAGTTCGAGGCGAAGCACGGCGTCCGTCTCACGTACATGCCGTTCATCGCCCGCGCCGCGATCGACGCGCTCGCGAAGTGGCCGTGGATCAACGGCGAGATCCGCGGCGACTCGATCGTGGTGAAGCAGCACGTGAACCTCGGCGTCGCGGTCGCCCTCGATGACGGCAAGGGCCTGATCGTCCCGGTGATCCAGCACGCCGAGGAGAAGAACCTGCTCGGCCTGACGCGGGCGATCCTCGATCTGGCCGACCGCGCGCGGTCGAAGAAGCTCTCCCCCGACGAGGTCCGCGGCGCGAGCTTCACGATCACGAACCCCGGCGGCTTCGGCGCGATCGCGGGCACGCCGATCATCCCGGTCGGCACCTCCGCCATCCTCGACGTCGAGGCGATCGTCAAGCGCCCCGTCGTGATCACCGACGCGGACGGGAACGACGCGATCGCCATCCGCCCGATGATGAACCTGTGCCTCACCTACGACCACCGGCTGATCGACGGCGCGTACGCGGCGCCGTTCATGCGCGACCTGCGGATCAACCTCGAGACCTGGGACGCGGACGCGTACTGAGCCGGCCCGACCGGACGGGAGCGAGAGGGACGTGCGCACCGGCTACCTGCTGAACCTCGGGCGCGTGCCCTACCAGGAGGCGTGGGACCTCCAGCGGCAGCTCGCGGCGGCGGTCTCCCAGGGCGCGATCCCGGACACGGTGATCCTGCTCGAGCACCCGCCGACGGTGACGCTCGGCCGGCGCACGGACGAGGGCGAGCTGCACCTGCCGCCCGGCGTCGACGTCGAGGTCGTCGAGACCGACCGGGGCGGGAAGTCCACGTACCACGGGCCCGGGCAGCTCGTCTGCTACCCGATCTTCGACCTGAATCGCCACGGGCGCGACGTGAAGCGGTACGTGCGCGACCTCGAGGAGTCCGTGATCCGCGCGATCGGGACGCTCGGGCTGACCGGCGTCCGCTTCGACGGGCTGACGGGCGTCTGGCTCGACCGCCCGCCCCGCAAGCTCTGCTCCATCGGCGTCCACATCTCCCGCTGGGTGACGACGCACGGCTACGCGCTGAACGTCGGCCTCGACCCGTCCGTCTTCACGGACTGGATCACGGCCTGCGGGCTCGACGGGGCGCAGTTCACGACGATCGAGCGCGAGCTCGGCCGGCCCGTCTCCGTCGACGAGGTGCGCCCGCTCGCGGCGGCCGCCATCGGCGAGGTCTTCGACCTCCAGCTCGAGGAGCTCCCCGCCGACGACGGCCTGGGCGTGTGGCCGCAGCCGCGCCACCAGGGCATCGCGGAGAGGAAGCGCGCCGCGGCGGGGGCCCGATGAGCAGCGGGTCGCTCCCCGTCGGCACGCGCCCGCGCCGCCCCGAGTGGATGAAGGTCCGCGCGCCCGCGCTCGACGGGCGCTACCAGGAGATCCAGGGCATCGTTCGCGAGCAGCGCCTGAACACGATCTGCGAGGAGGCGCGCTGCCCGAACATCGCCGAGTGCTGGGGGCACGGCACCGCGACCTTCCAGATCCTCGGCGAGACGTGCACGCGCGCGTGCCGCTACTGCTACGTCGACTCGGGCCGGCCCGAGCAGCCGCCCGACCCGCTCGAGCCGCTCCGGCTGGCGCACGCCGCGTCGCAGATGGGCCTGAAGCACGTGGTCGTCACGTCCGTCGACCGCGACGACGTGCCCGACCGCGGGGCCGGTCACTTCGCAGCCACGATCCGCGCGCTCCGCGCGAAGGTGCCCGACGCGTCGATCGAGGTGCTCACCCCGGACTTCCTCGGGGTCGAGGAGGAGGCGCTCGCGATCGTGCTCGGCGCGCGGCCGGACGTCTTCAACCACAACATCGAGACCGTGCGCCGCCTGCACAAGCGCATGCGCGGCGCGAAGGTCGAGTTCGACCGGGCGCTCTGGCTCCTCCGGCGCGCGAAGGAGGTCGCCGACTACCCCGTGCTGACGAAGTCGGGGATCATCGTCGGCCTGGGCGAGACGAACGACGAGGTGCTCGAGACGATGCGCGAGCTGCGCGCGCACGGCGTCGACGTCGTCACGATCGGCCAGTACCTCCAGCCCTCGCCGAAGCACGCGGCGATCGACCGCTGGGTGCACCCGGACGAGTTCCGGCGGTTCCGCGAGGAGGGCGAGCGGATGGGCTTCGGCTCGGTCTTCGCGGGGCCGCTCGTGCGCTCCTCGTACCGCGCGGAGGAGCAGCGCCGCGCCGCCGAGACCGGGCGCGGCCCGGCCGCCCTCTAGGCGCGTGGCCCGCGGGCCCGCGCTCGTCTGCCCGGCCTGCGCGACCGCGTGGGACGGCGACCTGCGCACGTACCGCTGCCCCGCCTGCGACGGGCCGTTCTCGCTCGCCCCGGCGCCGCTCGACCCCGCCGCGGCGCGGACGGGAGCCGGGCTCGGGCGCTACGCCGCCTGGATCCCCGTCCCCGCGGTCTCCCTGGGCGAGCCGACGACGCCGCTCGTCGAGCTGCCCTGGCGCGGAGCGACCGCGACGCTCAAGCTCGAGGGAGCGCTCCCGACGGGCTCGTTCAAGGACCGCGGCGCCGCCGTCCTCGTCGGCTGGCTGCGCGAGCAGGGCGTGCGCGACGTGGTCGAGGACTCGTCCGGGAACGCCGGCGCGGCGCTCGCCGCGTACTGCGCCCGCGCCGGGATCGCCTGCACCCTGTTCGTCCCCGAGCACGCATCGCCCGGGAAGCTGACGCAGGGCCGCGCCCACGGCGCGCACGTCGTCCGGGTGCCTGGCCCGCGTCCGAACGCGACCGCGGCGCTGCTCGAGCGGCTCGCGACGAGCGACGCCGTCTACGCGACGCACCTCTGGAACCCGCTCTACCAGGCGGGCACGCGCACGTTCGCCTTCGAGCTCTGGGAGCAGCTCGACGGCCGCGCGCCCGACGCGATCCTGATCCCGACGGGCGCGGGCGGGCTGCTGCTCGGCGCGGCGCTCGGCTTCGCCGCCCTGGCCGAGGCCGGCGTGATCGACCGCGTTCCGCGCCTCTACGCGGTCCAGAGCGAGGCGTGCGCCCCGCTCGTCCGCGCGCTCGCCGCCGGCTCGACCCGCCCGGAGGACACGGACGGCGGCCCGTCGATCGCCGAGGGGATGCTGATCGCGCGCCCGCCGCGCGGCGTCGAGGCGCTCGCCGCGATCCGCGCGAGCGGGGGCGGGGGCATCGCCGTCTCCGACGAGGCGATCTGGGCCGCGTCGGACCGCCTGGCGGCGAGCGGCGTCCTGGCCGAGCCGACGAGCGCGGCGACGTGGGCGGCGCTCGACCTGCTCGCCGGGCGGGGCGAGCTCGAGCCCGGCGAGCGCGTCGTGCTCGCGATCACCGGCCACGGCCTCAAGACCGAGGCCGCGATCCGGGCGCACCTGGACGAGCGCAAGGCCTAGCTCCTGCCACCACGGGGCGGCGGGTCGTCCGGGACGTACCGGCGCCCGCGCAGCTGCTCCGGCAGGTGGTCGACGTCGAAGCCGCGCGGATCGTCGTGCGGGTAGACGTACCCGACGCCGTGGCCCAGCTCGCGCGCGCCGCGGTAGTGCGCGTCGCGCAGGAACGGCGGCGGGCGCAGGACGCCGTGCTCGCGCACGTCGGCCGCGGCGGCGCCGAGCGCCTTGATCACCGCGTTCGACTTGGGCGACCGCGCGAGGTAGATCGCCGCCTGGGCGAGGTTGATCCGCGCCTCGGGCAGCCCGACGTGCTCGAGCGCGTGCGCGGCGGCCATGGCGAGCGGCAGCGCGTGGGGGTCGGCGTTCCCGACGTCCTCGGAGGCGAGCACGATCATCCGCCGGGCGACGAAGCGGGGGTCCTCGCCCGCCTCGAGCATCGCGACCAGGTAGTAGACCGCGGCGTCCGCGTCGCCTCCGCGCATCGACTTGATGAAGGCCGAGGCGATGTCGTAGTGGCGGTCGCCCGAGCGGTCGTAGACGTAGGGCCGCTTGCGCGCGGCGTCGTCGAGGTGCCGTTCCGCGAGCGGCTGGCCCTCCGCCTCGGCCGTCTGGGCCGCCACCTCGAGGATCGTCAGCGCCGAGCGTGCGTCGCCGCCGGCGCGGTGGGCGATCGTGGCGGCGAGCGCGTCCGGCAGGTCGACCCCGAGCTCGTCGGCGCCGCGCCGGACGAGCACCGCGAGGTCGTCGTCCGACAGGGGCTCGAGCACGTAGAGCTGCACGCGCGACATGAGCGCCGCGTTCACCTCGAAGTACGGGTTCTCGGTCGTCGCCCCGATCAGCGTGACGAGGCCCTCCTCGACCGCGGGCAGGAGCGCGTCCTGCTGCGCCTTGTTGAAGCGGTGGATCTCGTCGAGGAAGAGGATCGTGCGCTCGCCGTTCGCGCCCAGGCGATCGCGCGCCCGCTGGAGCACGGCACGCACCTCGGAGACGCTCGCCGAGACCGCGGACAGCTCCTCGAACGCGGCCCCCGTCGACGAGGCGACGATCCGGGCGAGCGTCGTCTTGCCCGTCCCGGGCGGCCCGTAGAAGATCGCCGAGCGGAGCCTGTCCTGGGCGATCGCGAGACGCAGCGCGGACCCCTCGCCGACGACCTGCCGCTGGCCGACGAAGTCCTCCAGCCGCCGCGGCCGCAGCCGCTGGGCGAGCGGCGCGTGGGTCGCCATGCGCACCTGGGCGGCGTCGCTGAAGAGGTCGGCCATGCGGGGAGTATGGCGCGGCGGCTGGTCGCCGCCGCCGGAGCGCTCCACGCGGCGACTATCCTGGCCGGGCCATGGTCGCGCGGCACCCGAACGCAGTGGCGGTCCGCTCACTGCCCGACCCGAGCGACCGGCCGTGAGCGCGCTGCGCGAGGAGGTCGTCGACCTGCTGCGGGCGCTCGTGCGCCTCGACACGGTCAACCCGCCCGGGAACGAGACCCGCGCGGCGGAGCTGCTGCGCGGGTACCTCGAGCTGCGCGGCGTCGACTGCGCGCTCTACGGCCGCGTGCCCGAGCGGGCGAACCTCGTCGCGCGCATCCCGGGCCGCGACCCGGAGGCGCCTCGCCTGCTCCTGCTCGGCCACACCGACACCGTCGTCGCCGATCCCGCCGAGTGGTCGGTCGACCCGTGGTCGGGCGAGCTCCGCGACGACCACGTCTGGGGCCGGGGCGCGCTCGACATGAAGGGCCAGGTCGCCGCCGCCGCCGTCGCGCTCGCGACGCTCGCCCGCGAGGGCTTCCGGCCGACGGGCGACCTGATCCTGGCCGCGGTCGCCGACGAGGAGGTGGGCGACGGCTACGGGCTCTCGTGGCTCTGCGAGGTCCACCCCGAGGCGGTCCGCGCGACCTGGTGCGTGAACGAGGGCTCCGGCGACCGGATCGAGGTGGGCGGACGGCCGCTCTACCTCTGCTCGACCGCCGAGAAGGCCACGTCGCCGTTCACCGTCCGCGTCCCCGGCAGGAGCGGACACGCCTCGATGCCGGCCGTGGCGGAGAACGCGCTGCTCCGGGCGGCGCCGCTGATCGAGCGGCTCGGGCGGGTCGGCACCCGCGTCCACGTCGGGCCGGAGACCGGGGCGTTCCTCGAGGCGCTCGTCGGGCCCGACCGCCCGCCGGAGGACGCGCTCGATGCGCTCCGCCGCGCGAGCCCCGCCGCGGCCGCCATGCTGGAGCCGATGCTGCGGGCCACGGTCGCGCCGACGCAGATCCGCGCCTCCGCGCGCATCAACGTCATCCCGGGGTCGTGCGAGATCACGTGCGACTGCCGCCTGCTCCCCGGCCAGCCGCAGGCGGAGGTCGAGGCGGACGTGCGCGCCGCGCTCGGGCCGGACGGCTACGAGCTCCACTGGGGCGCGCCGAACGGCGGCACCCGATCCGCGCTCGGGACGCCGCTCTGGGAGGCCTGCGCGCGCTTCGTCGAGCGCGAGGAGCCGGGCGCCGCGCTCGCGCCGATCCTGCTGCCAGGCTTCACGGACAGCCACTACCTCCGGCAGACGTTCGGGACGATCGCCTACGGGTTCTTCCCGATGCGGACGATGCACCCGCAGCTCGCGGCCAGCCTGATCCACTCCGCCGACGAGCGGATCCACGTCGAGGACCTCGAGCTCGGCACGCGCTTCCTCGTCGACGTCGCCCGGGAGCTGCTCGCGTGAGCGGCGAGCTGGCCGAGCGGCCGTCGCGCGTCGGCGGCATGGCGCTCGCGAACGGCGTCCTCGTGCACGGGCCCGGCCACTGGGCGCTCGCCGTCCGCACCGGGGACGGCCGGATCGAGGTCGCGTCGGGTGCCAAGCGTGTCCGCTCGGCCGGCGTGACCTCGCCCCTCCTGCGCGGCGTGCTGCGGATCGTCGACTCGCTCGCGGTCGTCCCCACCGCGGCTCGCGCGCTACCGGAGGCGCGGCTCCCCTACCGCGACACGCGCACGCTGACCGCGCTGCTCGTCGGCAGCGCCGCGGGCCGCGCGCTGCGACGCAGCGGCCTCTCGCCGTCCCAGCAGGAGGCGGTCGCCGCGGCGCTCTCGCTCGTCCCGCTCGCGGTCGCGCTGCGCGGCTCCGACATCGCGGCCTACCACGGGGCCGAGCACGTGACGATCGGCAGCTGGGAGCACGGCGAGCCGCGCCCCCGCGTGCACGAGCGCTGCGGCTCGCACCTGGTCGTCCCCCTGCTCGCGGCCACCGCCGCCGGGAACGTGGTCGCCTCGCGCGTCGCGCGGACGCCGACCGGCGCGAAGGCGGGCCGGCTGGTCGCGAGCGCCGCCGCGATGGGGATCGCCTTCGAGGTCTTCGGCTGGATGCTCCGCAACCCGGACAACCCGCTGGCCCGTCTGCTCGCCTGGCCCGGCGCGACGCTGCAGCGGGAGTTCCTCACCTCGGAGCCGACGCCCGACCAGCTCGCCGTCGCGGAGGCCGCGCTCGAGGAGTGCCTGCGCCTCGAGACGGGCGCCGACTAGCCGCGCGAGCGGCCCCCCGGGGCCGGATCCCCCTTCAGCGGCACCCCCCTCGTGCCGATGGACTGGACGGTGGACGTCCTCGTCTCTCTCGCGCGCGCGCCGGTCTCGCTGCTCCCGGCCGCCGACATCGGCCGCCAGATCCAGGACAACGTCCTCATCTGGCTCCCACTGGTCTTCTTCGGCCTCGTCGTCTGGCTGCTCTGGCGGATGATGGCGATGATGCCCCGGGTCAAGCCCGAGGTGATCCAGCCGGACTCGAAGTCCGCGGTCACGTGGGACGACGTCGCGGGCGTGCAGGAGGCGGCGGCCGAGCTGCAGGAGGTCGTCGACTTCCTCCGCAGCCCCGACCGCTTCTCGCGCCTCGGCGCCCGCGTGCCGAAGGGCATCCTCCTCTACGGGCCGCCCGGCACCGGCAAGACGCTGCTCGCGAAGGCGGTCGCGCACGAGTCCGGGGCGAGCTTCTACTCCCAGAGCGCCTCGGCGTTCATCGAGATGTTCGCCGGCCTCGGCGCCTCGCGGATCCGCAAGCTGTTCGAGACGGCCCGGAAGAACCAGCCCGCGATCGTCTTCATCGACGAGCTCGACGCCGTCGGCGCGAAGCGCACCGGCGGCTCGTTCAACCGCGAGCACGACCAGACGCTGAACCAGCTGCTCGTCGAGCTGGACGGCTTCCGCGGTGCGAAGCAGGTCGTCGTGATCGCCGCCTCGAACCGGCTCGAGGACCTCGACCCGGCCCTCCTGCGCCCCGGCCGCTTCGACCGCCAGGTGCTCGTCGGCCAGCCCGACCTCGCCGGCCGCGAGGAGATCCTGCGGGTGCACACACGCGACAAGCCCCTGGCCGACGACGTCGACCTCTCCGCGATCGCACGCACGACGTCGGGCCTGACGGGCGCCGATCTCGCGAACATCTGCAACGAGGCGGCGATCTTCGCCGGCCGCGCCCAGCAGGACCGCGTCACCGCCGCCGACTTCGACGCCGCGATCGAGCGGATCGTCGCGGGCCTGCAGCAGCGCCGCGTGGTCTCCGAGAAGGAGAAGCGCATCCTCGCATTCCACGAGGCCGGGCACGCGCTGATGTCCCACCTGCTCGGCGACCCGCAGCCCGTCCAGAAGGTGACGATCATCTCCCGCGGGCGCGCGCTCGGATACACGCTGAACACGCCCCAGGAGGATCGCTACCTCCAGACGAAGGAGGAGCTGGTCGACCTGCTCAAGGTGCTGCTCGCGGGCCGTGCGGCCGAGCAGGTCGTGTTCGGTCGGATCACGAACGGCGCGGCGAACGACCTCGAGCGGGCGACCGAGCTCGCGCGGCGGATGGTGTTCGAGTTCGGCATGGGCTCGGGCGTCACGTCGCGCACGGTGCGGGCCGACAACTACGCGCTCTCCGAGGAGACGAAGCGGATCCGCGACGCCGAGCAGGCGCTCCTCACGGATCAGGCCTACGCGGAGGCGATCCGGCTGGTGACGAAGCACCGCGCCTCGCTCGACCGGATCGCGCACGCGCTGCTCGACAAGGAGACGCTGCTCCGCCCGGAGCTCGAGGAGCTGCTCGGCGGCGTGCCCGCCGAGTCGGACGCCTCCTCCACGGTCGGGCGCGTCGTCCCGCTCAAGCAGTAGCGCGGACCGACGCGACCCTCCCCGGGCGGCCGGTAGCATCCGGCCGTGGCGCTCCAGGGGATCCACCACGTCGCGATGGCCGTCGATGACCTCGACGCCGCGATCGACACGTACGCCCGGCTCTACGGCGGCGTCGTCGAGCTGCGCGACCGGCTGGACGCGCAGGGGATCGTCGGCGCGTACGTCCGGGTCGGCGGCGACCTGGTCGAGCTGCTCGCCCCGACGGGGCCCGACACGCCCGTCGGCCGGTTCCTCGCGAAGCGCGGCCCCGGCATGCACCACGTCGCGTACGCGGTCGACGACGTCGCGGCCACGCTGGCCGAGCTCGCCGCCGGCGGCGCGACGCTGATCGACGAGCAGCCCCGGCCCGGGCTCGGCGGGCACCTCGTCGCCTTCGTCCATCCCGAGTCCCAGCACGGCGTCCTCGTGGAGGTGGTCGCAGCTCATGACTGACGAGCGGATCCGCATCGAGATCGGCTTCGACGGAGGCCAGATCGCCGGCCTGTCGCTCTCGACGGCCGACGCCGACCGGCTGCAGCAGGCGCTGCAGGCGGGCGGGGACGGCGTGCTCGACCTCGAGGCCGAGGACGGCCGCGTCGCGATCGTCGTGGCCAAGGTCGCCTACGTCCGCCGCGCCGCACGCGACAGCCGCGTCGGCTTCGGCGGCCGCTAGCCGCTCCTGCCGTGGCGCTCGAGGCCGGCATCGTCGGTCTGCCCAACGCGGGCAAGACGACGCTCTTCAACGCGTTGACGAACGCGGGCGCGGAGATCACCGCGTACGCGTCGCAGTCCCAGAAGACGAACGTCGGCATGGCGCCGATCGCCGACGAGCGGCTCGACAGGCTCGCCGCGATCGTCGAGGCGCGCAAGGTGACGCCAGCCGCGGTCCGGATCGTCGACGTGCCCGGCACCGGCGCGGCGCTGCTCGGCAACCTGCGCTCCGTCGACGCGCTGCTCGCCGTCGTCGACGGCTTCTCGCCCGGCTCGACCCCGGAGGACGACCTCGTCACGCTCGAGCTCGAGCTGCTCGTCGCCGACCGCGACCACGTCGAGAAGCGCCTCGAGCGGATCGAGAAGCAGTCGCGGGTCGGCGACATGGTGGCCCGGGCCGAGCTCGCCCAGCTCGAGCCGATCGTCGCCCACCTCGACGCCGAGCGGCCGCTGCGCGAGTACGACGGCCCGATCCCGGAGGCGCTCGAGCCGCTCACGACGAAGCCGATCATCGCCGTCGTGAACGGGCCCGGCGGGATCGACCTGAAGCTCGAGGCGGAGCTGGCCGAGCTCTCCGAGGAGGAGGCCGCGGAGTTCCGCGAGGGCGGCGGGCCGTCGGCGCTCGCGCAGATCGTCACCCGGATCTTCTCGGCGCTCGACCTGATCCAGTTCTTCACGGCGGGCGAGAAGGAGACCCGCTCCTGGACGCTGCGCAACGGCGAGACCGCCCTCGATGCCGCGGAGTCGATCCACACGGACATCGCGAAGGGCTTCATCCGCTGCGAGGTCATGCGAGCCGACGACCTGATCGAGCTGGGCTCGCGCGCCGAGGTGGCGAAGCAGGGCAAGGAGCGGCTCGAGGGCAAGACGTACGTCGTCCAGGACGGCGACGTCCTGAACATCCGCTTCAGCCCGCCGTCCAAGTAGCCGCCCAGGGCCTGCGCGCACCTGCGGAGGGCCGGGGAGCCCGAGGGGTACCCTTGAGCGCATGACCCAGCACAAGGACGTCGTCGTCTTCGTCGAGATCCCGGGCGGCAGCCGCAACAAGTACGAGTTCGACCCCGAGATCGGCGGGATCGTGCTCGACCGCCGCCTCTTCACCTCCATGAGCTACCCGGCCGACTACGGCTTCGTCGAGGGCACCCTCGGCGAGGACGGCGACCCGATCGACGCGCTCGTGCTCGTCGGCGAGCCCACGTTCCCCGGCTGCCGGATCCGCGCCCGTCCCGTCGGCGTGTTCCACATGACCGACGAGAAGGGGCCCGACGAGAAGGTGCTGTTCGTCCCGCTCAAGGACACGGCGTGGATGCGCGTCCACGACATCCACGACATCCCGCCCGAGTTCCGCGACGAGATCGAGCACTTCTTCCAGGTCTACAAGACGCTCGAGGCGGCGAAGAAGACGGCGACGCACGGCTTCGGCAACCGGGCCGAGGCGGTCGAGATCATCCGCGCGGGCTACGAGCGCAAGCAGGCCACGGAGCCGGCGATCTGATGCGGCTCGGCACGCGGAGCGCGCGGGTCGACCGCCGCGGCGTCGAGCTCCAGCGCCTGCTGCCCGACGGGCCGTGGCGGACGATGCACGTCGATCGGGACGCCGGCCGCGCACGCGGCGCCTGGCGCGCGGCGCGCTGGCTCCTGCTCGGCCGCGTGCCCGCGGGATCGCCGTGGCGCGACAGAGCCCCGCGACCCGGCGGGTGGCGCCGGCGTCCGCGAGCCGCGGCGGCCGAGGCCGGCGGGCGGCTCCGCGGCCGCCCTCGCCGACCGGCCCTAGCTAGAGGCCGTAGATGTCGGCCAGCTTGGCCTGGAGGGAGCGCGCGTACGGCTGCGGATCGAGGCCCGTGCCGACGACGCGCTCGAGCAGCTCGCGCATCGTGTACTTCGCACCGTGCCGGTGCACGTGCTCGCGCAGCCACTCGCGCAGGTCGGCGAGCTCCGCCCGACCGATCCTCTCGTCGATGTCCGGGATGTCGACGCGGATCCTGTCCCACAGCTGACCGGCGATCACGTTGCCGAGCGAGTACGTCGGGAAGTAGCCGAAGCCGAACGACCAGTGGACGTCCTGGAGGACGCCGTGCGCGTCGTCCGGGACCTCGATCCCGAGGTAGTCGCGCATCTTCTGGTTCCACGCCTCGGGGAGGTCCGCGATCGCGAGGCGCCCGGCGGTCACGTCCTGCTCGAGCTCGAAGCGCAGGACGATGTGCAGGTTGTACGTCGCCTCGTCGGCCTCGATCCGGATCAGCGAGGGCTGCACCTTGTTCACGCCACGGTAGAAGGCCTCGGCGTCCATGCCACCGAACGTGTCCGGGAAGCTGCGGGCCAGGTCGGGGAAGAAGCGCTGCCAGAACGGTCGGCTGCGCCCGACGAGGTTCTCCCACATCCGGCTCTGCGACTCGTGGATCGAGAGCGAGGTCGCGTGGCCGATGCCGGTGCGCGCCAGGCGCGGGTCGATCCCCGCCTCGTAGAGCCCGTGGCCGCACTCGTGCATCGCGCCGAACAGCGCCGTCGGCAGGTAGTCCTCGTGGAAGCGCGTCGTGATGCGCACGTCCCCGGGGCCCAGGCTGAGCGCGAACGGGTGGATGACGGTGTCGAGCCGCCAGCTCGCGCGGTCGAAGCCGAAGCTCTGGAGCACCTCCTCGACCAGCCACTCCTGGCGCTCGCGCGGGAACGTGCCGTGCAGGAACGAGTCGTCCACGGTGTCCGCCCGCTCGACGACCGCGTCGATCAGCGGCACGAGCGACGCCTTCAGCTCGTCGAAGACCGCCGTCGCCTCCGCCGCGGTCATGCCCTCCTCGTAGTCGTCGAGCAGGATGTCGTACGGGTTCTCGGCCGGCGGGAAGCAGTCGATGTAGCGCTGGCGGAGCTCCAGGCCCCGCTCGAGGTGCGGCCGGAACAGCGCGAAGTCCGAGGCCTCGCGCGCCTCGACCCACGCCTCGTGCGCCTCCGAGGAGGCATGCGACATCTCGGCGGCGAGCGAGGCCGGCACGCGGCGGGCCTTGTCGTACGCGCGGCGCGTGACGCGGAGCATCCCGGCCTCGTCGGAGTCGTAGGGGAGCGACTCCTCGAGCGGCGCGAGCTGCTCGAGCAGCTCCCCGACGCGGTCGTGCGTGAACAGCTCGTGCGCGAGCTTGTGGACGGTCGCACGCTGCGCCGCGCGCGTCGCTGCGCCGGCGGGCGGCATGCAGGTCTGCTGATCCCAGGAGAGCAGGCCGCCGACCCCGCCGAGGTCGTCGACCTCGGCCAGGCGCTCCTTCAGCTCTGCGAGCAGCGGGTCGTCGGACACCTCAGGGACGATAGTCACTGCGCTCGCGCGCCGCATCGTCCTCCTGGGACACGGGCCGAATGGACGCGGCGGTATCGAGCAGGTTCGCGTGGTAGAGGACGGACGCCTCCGCGGTGCGCGCGCCGCGGCTGTCGTGGTGCACCGCGACGGCGTGTAGCAGCTCGGCGAGCACGTCGCGGTCGAGGCCGCCCGCCCGCTCCTCGATCAGCCGGAGCCCGAGGTGGACGTGCCCGAGGAGCCTGCCCTCGGAGGTCGGCAGGAACAGCGGCCCGCGGTCGAGCTCCCGCGTCCGGCCGAGGTCGTGCAGCAGCGCCGCCGCGACCAGCAGGTCGCGCCGCAGGCGCGGGTGGAGCTGCGCCGCCTCGCGGCAGAGGGTGGCGACGCCGACGGTGTGCTCGAGCAGCCCGCCCGCGTAGGAGTGGTGTCCGTCCTGCGTCGCCGGCAGCTGCCGGAGGCGCTGGCGGAGCGCCTGCTCGCCCCCGACCCGGTCGAGCAGGGTGCGCAGGCCCGGATGGGCGACCTCCTCGACGAGGAACTCGAAGAAGCCGTCGAGCTCGTCGAGGTCGCGGCGGGCGGCAGGGGCGAGGGCGGCAGGGTCGACCGCCTCCGTCCGCTCGAGCGTGCGCACCTCGAGCTGGAGCCGGTCGCGGAAGCGCTCGACGCGGCCGAGCACGCGAACCGCGTCGCCCTCGCGGAAGCGCTGGTCGAGCAGCTCGACGTCGTCCCACACGCGGGCGCCGATCCGGCCCGACGCGTCGACGAGCTCCAGCGCGAGGTACGGCGAGCCCGACCGGGTGCGCAGGCGCTGCTTGCGCGCGACCGCGTACACCCCGTCGACCACGGCGTCCTCGGCGAGCTGGGCGATCGGCTGCGTCACAGCTGGAGTCTAGGCCGCGGGCTCTCGGCCACAGACCACGGGACGCGTGCGTCCCGGCTCGGCCGTTCGGGTAAGCTCGACCGCGTGGCCGAGCTGAAGCCCTTCCGCGCGCTCCGCTACGACCCCGCAGCCGCCGGCGCCCCGCTCGACCAGCTCGTCGCGCCGCCCTACGACGTCATCCCCGACGAGGTGCTGCAGTCGCTCGCCGCGGCCAGCGAGTTCAACATCGTCCGGCTGATCCGGCCGCACGAGCCCGAGCTCGCCGCGGAGCGCTTCGCCGATTGGCAGGCCCGTGGCGTCCTCGTGCGGGAGGAGCGGCCGGCGGTCTGGCGGCTCGAGGAGGAGTTCGTCGGCCCCGACGGCGTGCGGCGCACGCGCGTCGGGCTCGTCGCCCGTGTCCGCGTCCACCCGTTCGACGAGGGCGTCGTCTTCCCGCACGAGCGGACGTTCGAGGGGCCGATGCAGATGCGCCTGCGCCTGATCCGCGGCCTGCGCACGAAGGTCTCGCCGGTGCTGATGCTCCACGCGGGCGCCTCGCCGCCGGTGATGCCCGGCCCGCCCCAGCTCGAGGCGACGCTCGGCGGCTCGACCAGCAGGCTCTGGCGGATCGACGATCCCGCTCTCGTCGCGGAGACCATCGCGGCGGTCCGCGGTCCCCTCGTCATCGCCGACGGGCACCACCGCTACACGGCGTCGCTGAAGCACTTCCAGGAGCAGGGCACGGAGGAGACCGCCTTCACGATGGCGACGCTCGTCAGCCGCGAGGACCCCGGCCTCGAGATCTTCCCGACGCACCGGCTCGTCTCGGTCGACCCGCCGCCGCTGCCGGGCGGCTTCACCGAGGCGCAGCTCGAGGGCGACGTCCACGCCTGCCTCGACCGGCTCGCGTCGGCCGGCCGCGACCACCCGGCCTTCGTGCGGCTCGACGGCGACGGCGCCGTCCTCGCCGAGGAGCGCGACGTCGAGGGCGGCACGCTCGAGCGCCTCGACGTCTCGTCGCTCGACCGGCTCGGGCTCGAGGGCGTCGGCTACACGGCCTTCGCCGACGAGGCCGTCCGCGCGGTCGAGTCGGGCGACGTCCGCGCGGCGTTCCTCGTGCGCGCCCCGACGATCGAGCAGGTCGAGGACGTGGCGACCTCGGGGCTCGTCATGCCGCAGAAGAGCACGTACTTCTATCCGAAGCTCACCACTGGCCTGCTGCTCGCCCCGCTCGACGAGTGAAGCCCTGGCTCGAGCTGTGCCGCGCCGCCGCCGGCGACGTCGCGGCCGGCCTGGCCCGCCTCGGGTCGCGCGACGAGCGCGAGCGCGCACACGGGACCGGGGTCGGCGGCGACGAGACCGCCGAGGTCGACGTCGTCGCGGAGACCGCCGTCCTTGCGCGGCTCGAGGCCCTGCACAGCCGCGGCGTCTCGTTCCACCTCGTCTCCGAGGAGCTCGGCGAGCGCACGTTCGGCGCCGCGCCGACCTGGTGGGTGGTCGTCGACCCGATCGACGGCAGCGTGAACGCCAAGCGCGGCCTGCCGTACTACTCGCTCTCGGTCGCGGTCGCGACCGGGCCGACGATGGCCGACGTCGTCTTCGGGTTCGTCAAGGACCTCGCGTCGGGCGAGGAGTGGGTCGCCGAGCGCGGCCGTGGCGCGCGGCTGAACGGGGCGCCGCTGCGCGACCGGCCGAAGGAGCCGATCGAGCTGCTCGCCCTCGAGGCCACGACGGCGCCGCTGATGGCCCGCGCGCTTCCGGCGCTCGCGCCGCACGCCGCCCGCATCCGCGTCATGGGCTCGCTCGCGCTCGCCCTCTGCCACCTCGCTGCCGGGCGGCTCGACGCCGTCGCCTCGCTGCGTCCCGTGCGCTCCGTGGACGTCGCCGCGGCGCAGCTCCTCCTCCGCGAGCAGGGCTCCGCGATCGTGCAGGTCGACGGCTCCACGCTCGACGGGTGTGGCCTCGACCTCGGCGTCCGGCCCTGGATCGTCGCGGCCGCCACGCCCGCGGGCTGCCGCCCGCTCGCGGCCGCGCTGGTCGACGGCACCCCAGGCTGAGCCCCTGATTCGCGCTGGTAGGCTGGCCTCGTGGCGACGCGCGACGAGGTCCTGAAGGCGCTCGAGCAGGTCATCGATCCCGAGCTGCACCGCTCGGTCGTCGAGCTCGACATGGTGCGGGACGTCCACATCGACGGCGGCCTGGTCGACCTGACGATCGCGCTCACCGTCGCCGGCTGCCCGCTGCGGTCGAGCTTCCAGGAGCAGGTCGAGCGCGCGATCGGGCCGCTTCCCGGCGTCGAGCGCGTCGAGCTCCGCTTCGACGTCATGACCCCCGAGGAGAAGGCCGCCCTCTCGATGAAGCTGCGCGGTGGCGTCGCCGAGCGGACGAAGGGCATCTCGGTCTCCGCCGGGACGCGTGTGATCGCCGTCCAGAGCGGCAAGGGCGGCGTCGGCAAGTCGTCCCTGACCGTCAACCTGGCGGCGGCGTTCAGCCAGCTCGGCCACCGCGTCGGTGTCGTCGACGCCGACATCTACGGCTACTCGATCCCGCACATGCTCGGCGTGTCGCAGCGCCCCGTCGTCGTCGACGACCTGATCGTGCCCCCGGTCAAGGGCGACCTCAAGGTCATGTCGATCGGCTTCTTCCTCGACGAGAACGCCCCGGTGATGTGGCGCGGCCCGATGCTGCACCGGGCGCTGGAGCAGTTCCTCTCGGACGTCCACTGGGGCGACCTCGACGAGCTGATCGTCGACATGCCGCCCGGCACGGGCGACGTCGCGATCTCGCTCGGCCAGCTGCTCCCCCGTGCGGAGGCCGTGATCGTCACGACGCCGCAGCCCGCCGCGCAGGAGGTCGCCGTCCGGGCCGCGCTCATGGCGCGCAAGGTCAACATGCGGATCCTCGGCGTGATCGAGAACATGTCCTACCTCGTCGATTCGGGGCTCGAGGTCTTCGGCTCCGGCGGCGGCGAGGCGCTCGCGCGCGAGGTGGAGACGCGGCTGCTCGGCCAGGTCCCGCTCGACCCCCGCCTGCGCGAGCAGGCCGATCGCGGCGAGCCGATCGTGCTCGCCGAGCCCGAGGCCGAGGTCTCGCGTGCGATCCGGGCGATCGCCGACGAGATCCACCGGATCGGCCGCGAGCAGGGTCGCGGGATCGTCAAGACCCTGCCGCTGGCGCAGGCCTGAGCCGGCCGTGGCTGCGGATCCCGTCGCGCGGCTGCGCGCCCTCGGCTTCCGGGCCGCCGACGCCGCGGCGATCGCCGAGCACTTCGTCGACGCCGACCGCCGGGGCAAGCCGAGCCACGGCGTCTCCCGGATCGACTTCCTCGCGCGCCTCTCGGGCCTGGATCCCACCGCGCGCCCGACCCTGGTCTCGGAGGCGGGCGGCCTGCAGCGGTGGGACGGGAACGGGGCGGTCGGCTACCTGACGCTCGCCGCGATCTGCGACGCGCAGCTCGCCGAGCCTCCCGTCGGCGCGCGGCTCGTCGTCGCCGAGCGGACGTTCCCGACCGGGATGCTCGGCTACTGGGTGCGGCGGCTGGCCGAGGGAGGCCTCCTGGCGGTGCTCACCGCGACGTCTCCCCGGCGGCTCCCCCACCCCGACGGCGGCCCTGCGCTGACCGGGACGAACCCGGTCGCGATCGGCATCCCGAGCTCCGACGGGCGTCCCGTCGTCTGCGACGTCTCGATGGGGAAGGCGACCCACGGCGACGTCCTGCTGGGCCGCGCCAGCGAGGACGACCTCGTGCCCTTCGGGGCCCGCAGGCGCACAAGGCCTTCGCGCTGGCCATCGGCCTCGAGCTGCTCGTCGGCGCGCTCGCAGGCGAGGAGCACGGCGCCGTCCTCCTCGTCGCGCGTCCCGGGCACGACCCCACGCCGGCGCTGCGGGCCCTCGCGGGCGGCCTGCGCCTGCCGGGCGACGCGTAGGCGCACGCCCGGCAGGCCGCCAGGCGGCTAGAGCTCGACGGTGTCGCCGGGCGCGAGATCCAGCACCTCGACGTCGGTCGTCACGAGCTCGCGGAGCTTCGCCGGCGTCCCGGTCAGGAGCGGGAACGTCCCCCAGTGGATGCCGATCGCCTTCTTCACGGTCGGGCCCAGCAGCTCGAGCGCGACGGCGGCCTCGCGCGGGCTCATCGTGTACTGGTCGCCGATCGAGAGGACGGCGGCGTCGGGCTGGTAGATGCGCCCGATCAGGGCCATGTCCGAGTGCACGTTCGTGTCGCCGGAGACGTACAGCCTCAAGCCGTTCTCGAACCCGATCACGTAGCCGAGCGGCTCGCCGGCGTACGCGCCGTCCGGCGTCGAGCTCGAGTGGTTGGCGTGGACGGCCGAGAAGGAGATGCCGTCGACAACCTGCGTGCCGCCCTTGCCCATGCCGTGCGCCCCGCCGTCCGGGTGGCCGTTGGCCGCGAACCACTGGGACAGCTCCCAGCCCGCCACGAGCTTCGGGCTGAACCCGTCGAGGGCGGCCACGCCGTCGACGTGGTCGAAGTGGCCGTGGGTGATGGCGACGATGTCGCACCGCTCGGGCTTCTGCTCGGCCTCCGGGACGGTCGGGCCCCGAACCAGGGATCGACGTAGATGCGCTTGCCACCGGGGCTGTCGATGCGCAGGGACCCGTGGCCGATCCACGTGAGGGACACTCCCGCCATCTCGCTCCTTTCGGTCGACTGGACGCGGCCGGGGTCGAGGCCGGGCCGCGGGACGCAGAGCCTAGCCGACGCGAGCGGGGATCAGTACGGGTAGGGCAGGAACGCCACGGCGTCCTTGATCACGTCGACGATCGGGTCGACGCCGAAGAAGCTGCCCACCGCGATCACGAGCGACGCGGCGATCGCGAGGGTGAGGGCCCGGTCCTGCGGCGGCGAGCCGCCCGCGGGCACCGCCACGAGCTCGGACGCGCGCATGTACATCGAGCGGACGATGCCGAGGTAGTAGTAGGCGGAGACCGCGGTGAACACCGCGCCGATCACCATCAGCCAGACCCAGCCGCGGTCGTAGAGCGCCGAGAAGGCGTAGAACTTGCCGAGGAAGAGGCCCGTCGGCGGCAGCCCGATGAAGCCGAGCATGAACGTCGCCATGGCGATGCCGTGCAGCGGGCGCTCCCAGCCGAGGCCGGCCATCTCGTCGACGCCGACCTCGCGGTTGAGCTCCCGTTCCCGCGCGGCCACGATCGCGAACGAGCCGAGGCTCATCGCGCCGTAGGGAATGAGGTAGTACAGCAGCGCCTTGCCGCCGATCTCGTTCCCGGCGGCGATCGGCATCAGCAGGAAGCCGGCGTGCGAGACGCTCGAGTACGCGAGGATCCGCTTGACGTTCTTCTGCGCGAGCGCCGCGAGGTTGCCCCAGGCGAGCGAGATCGTCGCGAGCACGCCGAGCGTGATCGTCCAGAGCTCCGACTCGTCCGGGAACGCGGTCGTCAGGAAGCGGAGGGTGAGCACGAACGCGGCGATCTTCGTCGCGGCCGCCATGAACGCCGTGACCGTCGTCGGCGCGCCCTCGTAGACGTCGGGCGTCCACTGATGGAACGGCGCCGCGGAGACCTTGAAGGCGAGCCCCACGAGGATCATGGCCAGGCCGGCCGCGAGCAGCAGGCCGTTCTCGTTCGCGGCCGCCGCGATCTCGGTGAACTGCAGCGAGCCCGTTGCGCCGTAGACGAACGCGAGGCCGAACAGGAGGACGGCCGAGCCGAAGCTCCCGACCACCAGGTACTTCAGGCCCGCCTCGAGCGACTTCACGCGGTCGGTCTGGATCGCGCTCAGCACGTAGAGGGCGATCGAGAACCACTCGAGCCCGAGGAACAGCGTCATCAGCGAGTTCGACGCCGTGAAGAACGCCATGCCGGAGACGGCGACGATCAGCAGGCCGTAGAACTCGCCGACGTGCTCCTTGTCGGCACGCTCCCGCACGGAGACGAGGACGGCGACGATCGCGGTGACGAACAGGATCACCTGCGCGAAGTGCGTCAGGTCGTCCCGGCGGATCGTGTCGCTGATCATCCCGCTCGGATCGCGGTCGAGCGCGAGCAGGGTGATCGACGAGGCCGCGGCGCCGACGAGCGTCAGCAGCGATGCGCCGATCGCGAACGGTCGACGGGCCGCGAAGGGGAGGAAGACGCAGACCAGCAGGACGACGGCCGCACCGAAGAGCGTGATCAGGTAGGGCGAGAGACCGGCCCAGTCGATCGAGGGCGTGGTGATCGCGATCACTTGGCTGCCTCCGTGCCGGCAGGTGCGGGCGGCTGGTCGGCTGCGACCGGGGCCTCGAATCGGTCACCGACGCTGGCCGCCGGCTCGCCGCCGAAGCTGTTGTCCGTGATCCCGGCCGGCCAGAAGCTGAGCAGCAGCAGGATCCCCAGCAGCGGCAGCACCACGGCCACCTCGGGCAGGCGCAGGTCCTTGACCTTCTCGTCGACGCGTCCGCCGACGTCCACGTGGAGCGTCGCCGAGATGGCGCGGAGCATGTACATCGCGGCGAGGACGATGGCGATCGCGCCCACCACCGCGTAGCCCCAGCCGACCGAGAAGACGCCGTTCAGGATCAGGAACTCGCCGGCGAAGACGCCCGAGCCCGGCACCGCCAGGGCGATCACCCCGAGCGCGATCAGCATCGTCGCGAAGACCGGCCGGCCGCGCGCCATGCCGCCCAGCAGGCGGAACTCGCCCGTGCCCGTGCGCAGCTCGACGAAGCCCGCCATGAGGAAGAGCGCCGTCGAGACGAGCCCGTGGTTCACCATCTGGACGAGCGCGCCGTTGATGCCCGAGTCGTTGAAGGCGAACAGCCCGAGCATGATCAGGTTCATCTGGCCGAGGCTGGAGTAGGCGACGACGCCGCGGAAGTCCGGCTGGCGGAAGGCGAGCAGCGAGCCGTAGACGAGGCCGATCGACGCGAGCACGAGGATCGGCGTGCGGAGGTCGGCGATCGGCTCGGGGAACGATGGCAGCGCGATGCGCAGGAGGCCGTAGGCCGCGGTCTTCGAGATCACGCCGGAGAGCAGCGCGGCGACCTCGGGCGGGGCCTGGCGGTACGCGTCGGGCAGCCAGCCGTGGAACGGCCAGAGCGGCGCCTTCACCGCGAAGGCGGCGAGGAAGCCGAGGAAGATCCACGTGCTGCCGCTCTCGCGCATCTGCGTCAGGTCGAACGTGTCGGCCTCGAGCCCGTACGCGACGATCGCGACGAGCATCAGCAGCGAGCCGGCCACCGTGTAGATCAGGAACTTGATCGTGGCGCCCTGGCGGTTCGCGCCGCCCCACACGCCCAGCAGGACGTAGAGCGGGATCAGCATCGCCTCGAAGAAGACGTAGAAGAGCAGCAGGTCCTGCGCCGCGAAGACGCCGACCGTCGCGCCGAGCAGGAAGAGCATCAGGCCGAAGTAGGCGCGGGCGCGCTCGCGGCCCGCGTACACGGCGTAGCCGATCGCGGCCAGCGAGCCGACCACCGTCAGGCCGATGAGCCAGAGCGAGTAGTCGTAGAGGCCGACCTTGTACGAGACGCCGAGGTCGCCGAACCAGACCGCGGACGTCGCGTGCTGCAGGCCGGCGATGCCGTAGTCGAAGTCCGCGACGGCGACGATCCAGAGCACGAGCTCCGCGGCGGCCACGAGCAGCGCGAACGCGCCGGCCTGGCGCGTCGTCCGGAACGGGCTGGCCCAGAGGAGGAGCGCGGCCGCGAGCGGGAGGAAGACGAGGACGGTGGTCAGCATCGACGCGGGCTCAGCGAACGGAGATGAAGACGACGATGATCACGGCGAGGCCCGCCGCGAGCGCGAGCGCGTAGGAGCGCAGCAGGCCCGACTGCACGCGCGCGATGCGGCCGCCGAGCGCACGGACGCTGCGGCCGAGCTCGCCGACGGAGCCGAGGACGATCGGCCCCTCGATCGCGCGGCGCAGGAACAGCGCGGTCTGCTGGGCGGGCACCGAGAAGACCCTGTCGTACGCCTCGTCCCAGTACAGCTTGTGCTCGAGCGCGGTCGCGACCTGCGGCAGGCGCTCGCGCAGCCGGGCCGGCGTGTCGCTCTGCGTGCCCCACAGGCGCCAGGCGATGCCCGCGCCGAGCACGGCGAGCGCCACGGCGACGATCGGCGAGAGCACCTCCATCCACACCTCCGGCTCCTGGAGCGGCGCGGCGACGGGCTCGACCCAGTTCGAGATCCCGTGCCAGGCGCCCGGGATCTCGATCAGGCCGCCGACCACGGCGAGGACGGTGAGGATCCCGACGGGCCACATCATCGCGAACGGGCCCTCGAAGCGCTCCTTGTGCAGGTGGCCCTCCACGTGCTCCGAGGGCTTCCCGAAGAAGACGACGAAGAGCAGCCGGAAGGTGTAGATCGCCGTCAGGAAGGCGCCGACCAGCGCGCAGACCCACAGGATCGGCCCGATCACGCCCTCTGCGAGCGCGTGCGCGAGGATCAGGTCCTTCGAGAAGAAGCCGGCGAGCGGCGGGATGCCGGCGAGCGCGAGCGAGCCGATGACGAAGATCCTGAACGTCAGAGGCAGGCGTTTGCCCAGGCCGCCCATCTTGCGGATGTCCTGCTCGCCCGCGAGCGCGTGGATGACGATGCCGGCCGCCATGAACAGCAGCGCCTTGAAGAAGGCGTGCGTCATCAGATGGAACATCCCCGCGCCGTAGGCGCCGAGGCCGACGGCGACGAACATGTAGCCGATCTGGCTCATCGTCGAGTAGGCGATGACGCGCTTGATGTCGGTCTGCACGAGCGCGATGAAGCCCGCCATCAGCAGCGTGATCGCGCCGAGCACGGCCGCCAGGTGCAGGATCGCCGGGGCGAGCTCGAAGAGCACGTGGGTCCGGGCGACCATGTACACGCCGGCGGTGACCATCGTCGCGGCGTGGATCAGCGCCGAGACGGGCGTCGGGCCCTCCATCGCGTCCGGGAGCCACGTGTGGAGGGGCACCTGCGCGGACTTCGCCACGGCCGCACCGAGGAGGCCGAGGGCGATCACGACGGCGGCGACGCTCGACTTGTCGATCACCTCGGGCGCCTGCGAGAAGACGGTCCCGAAGTCGAGGGCGCCGACCCGCTGCGCGAGCAGGAAGATCGCGATCGCGAAGGTCGCGTCGCCGAACGCGTTCATGATGAACGCCTTCTTGCCCGCGTGGACGGCGCTCGCCCGCTGGTGCCAGAAGTTGATCAGCAGGTAGGACGAGAGGCCGACCATGCCCCAGCCGGCGAGCAGGAGCAACAGGTTGCCCGACTGCACGAGCAGGAGCATCGAGAAGACGAACAGCGCCTTGTAGGCGTGGTAGCGGCGCTCCTCGCCGTCGCCGTGCATGTAGCCGACGGCGTAGCTCAGGATCAGGAAGCCGACGCCGGAGACGATCAGCATCATCAGCACGGAGAGCGGGTCGACCATGATCTGCAGATCGACCTTGAACGAGCCCGCGGAGAGCCACGTCCAGATGCTCGAGCTGTGGCTCCGCTCCTCGGGATCCTCGCCGAGCAGGTTGATCAGCGCGCAGAGGGACGAGCCGAACGAGACGAGCACGCTCGTGGCGGCGATGTAACCCGCCTGCTTCTTGGAGATCAGGTCGCGCGCGAGCGCGATCAGCAGAACGCCGACGGCAGGCGCGAAGAGCGCGACCCAGGACGCGGTGATCACGGTTCCGTCAGCCCCTCAGGGTCGTCAGCTTGTCGACGTCCAGCGCGACCCTGCGGCGCGACATCGCCACGATCAGGCCGAGCCCGACGACCGCCTCGGCGGCGGCCACCACCATCACCGCGAGCGCGAAGATCTGCCCGTCGCCGTTGCCCCAGTGACGGGAGAAGGCGATCAGGGCGAGGTTCCCCGCGTTGAGCATGATCTCCAGCGCGAGCAGGACGATCAGCGGGCTGCGGCGCACGAGCACGCCGACCGCGCCGATCGAGAAGAGGAAGACCGACAGGACGACGTAGGCGACGATCCCCGGCCCGGTCATGCGGCAGCCTGCTCCTGCTCGTCGGTCGCCGCGGCCGCGCGGTCGCGGCGGCGCGCCGAGCTGCCGAGGACGGCGCCGCCGATCGCGCCGATGAACAGGATGATCGAGGTGACCTCGAAGGCGAGCAGGTGATCCGAGAGGAACAGCTCGCCGATCTGGCGCGGGCTGCCGAACGCCTCGGTGATCTGGGCCGAGCTCGACAGCTGGCCGCCGGCGTCGATGCCGACCGCCACCACGACCTCGACGGCGATCGCGATCGCCGCGATCACGGCGGCGACCTTGCCGACGCGGTGCGTGCCGGCCCAGGGCGCGTCCGCGCGGCCGCCGAGGTAGCCGATGACGAAGAGGAACATGACCATGACCGCGCCGGCGTAGACGAGGATCTGCGCGGCGGCGACGAACTCGCTCGAGATCAGCAGGTAGAGGATCGCGAGCGAGCCCAGGTTGAGGATCAGCGACAGCGCGCTGAAGAACGGGTTGGAGAAGAGGATCACGGCGAGCCCGGACGCGAGCAGCACCACGCCGGCCGCGACCCAGACGACCCAGACGATGATCTCGCCGGCCAGCGTCGCGAGGACCGGCTGCATCAGCTCTCCACCTTCCAGACCGGCTCCGGGGTGTCGAACAGCTCGCGGTCGGCGACCGGGACGCGCTTCACCGGCGGCGCGAGCAGCATGTCCTTCGTGTAGATCAGGTCGTCGCGGGAGTACTCGGAGATCTCGAACTCGTTCCCGAGGGTGATCGCGTCGAACGGGCAGGCGAGCTCGCAGTAGCCGCAGAAGATGCAGCGGCTGAGGTTGATCTCGTAGATGCGCGCGTAGCGCTCGCCCGCCGACACGCGGTTGCCCGGGTCGTTCTCGGCCGGGACGACGCGGATGCAGTCCGACGGACAGGCGGCGGCGCAGAGCGAGCAGCCGACGCACTTCTCGAGGCCGTTCTCGTGGCGGTTCAGCCGGTGGCGGCCGCGGAAGCGCGGGTAGACGGGGCGCTTGTACTCCGGGTACTGCTGCGTGATCGGCTTGCGGAAGACCTGCCGCAGCGTGACGGCGAAGCCCTTGATGGTGTCGAACGGCTGCGGGGACATCAGTCGATGGCCACGACGAGGATCGCGGTGACGAGCGCGTTCAGGGTCGCGATCGGGAGCAGGACCTTCCAGCCGAACGTCATCAGCTGGTCGTAGCGCAGGCGCGGGAGCGTCGCGCGCATCCAGATGAAGAGGAAGATCACGATCCCGGTCTTGATCAGGAACCAGAGCGGGCCGGGCAGGCCGGGGCCGCCCCAGCCGCCGAAGAACAGCGTGACCATCAGGCCCGAGAGCGTGATCATGTTGATGTACTCGGCCGTGGTGAAGAGGCCCCAGCGCATGCCGCCGAACTCGGTGTGGTAGCCGGCGACGAGCTCCGACTCCGCCTCGGGCAGGTCGAACGGCGGGCGGTTCGTCTCGGCGATGCCGGCGATGAAGAAGCAGAGCATCCCGATGAACTGGGGCCCGGCGAACCAGACCGTGTCCTGCTGCTTCTGGGCGATGTCGACGAGCGAGAGCGAGCCGGACATCAGGACGACGCCGAGCACGGAGAGCGCGAGCGCCACTTCGTAGGAGACCATCTGCGCGCAGGTGCGCATCGAGCCGAGCAGCGAGTACTTCGAATCGCTCGCCCAGCCGGCGACGATGAAGCCGTAGATGCCGACGGAGCCGATCGCGAAGAGCAGGATCAGCGCGATGGGCACGTCCGCGATCCAGCCGGTGATCACGTAGTCGCCGACCTCCCAGGCCGGGCCCCACGGGATGACCGAGAAGGTCAGCAGCGCCGTGAACAGCGCGATGATCGGGCAGAGCGCCATCAGCACGTGGACGCCCGAGGAGGGGAAGAAGCTCTCCTTGCGCACGAGCTTGACCAGCTCGACCACCGGCTGGAGCAGGCCGAAGGGCCCGACGCGGTTGGGGCCGTAGCGCAGCTGCATCCGCGCGAGCACCTTCCGCTCCGTCCACGTCAGGAACGCGAACAGGAGCATCAGGACGTTGATGATGATGAACGCCTTCGGCAGGTCGATCCACCAGGGCTGGTTGTACTCCTGGGCGGCGATGGCGTACATCAGGCCTTCCTCGCGATCTCGACCTGCGCCCCGAGGCCCGCGGCGTGGTCGGCCGCGATGCGGGCCACGCCGCCGAGCAGGCGGCGGTTCACGCGCACGGCCAGCTCGCGCGAGGTGCCGTTCGAGCTGACGACGACGGCGTCGCCCGGCGCGAGGCCGAGCCGGGAGGCGTCCGCGTGCGCGAGCTCGACCTCGGCCAGCGGCCGCTGGAAGTCCAGGGCGGGCGTGTGATCGACCTCGCGGCCGGAGAAGGCGGCGCGGTAGGTCAGGAGCGCGAAGCCGTCGGCGGGCACGTCCGCCGGCGGCGACGGTGCGGGTGCCTGGACGGTCGCGGCGGCGGCGCGCGCGGGGAGCGCGGCCTGCTCGCCGACGCCCTCGAACGTCGGCCAGGGCGAGACGGCGATGCCGAAGCGGCCGGCGAGCTCGGACCAGAAGACGAGCTCGTCGATCCCCGGCCCCTGCACCGCGCGATGCTGGCGCTGCGGCCGGCCCTCGAGGTTGACGACGGTGCCGTCGCGCTCGAGCGGCGCGGCGCCGGGCAGGAGCAGGTGCGACCAGCTCGCGACCTCGCTCATGAACATCGCGCTGGTGACGACGAAGCGGGCGCGCTCCGCGAGCGCGAGCACGCGCGGATCGGCCGTCGCGGCGTCGCCGCCGACGATCAGCGCGCCGATCTCGCCCTCGGCCGGCGGCGCCTGCGTCGGGCGGCCGTCGCCGGCGGCCCGCCACGCGTCGGCGATGCCCTTGCCGTTCGGGGTGCGCGGCAGCCAGTAGACCGCGGAACCCTCGCCGAGGCCCAGGGCCGAGGCGAGCGCCGCGGCGTGCGCGCCGCCGGACGGGTCGTCCTCCGACCACACGATCGCGACGCGGCTCGCCTCGCGCAGCACGCGGTCGACCTCGACGAGATCGCCGGAGACCTGCCCGCTCGCGAGCGCGGCCGCGATCTGGGCCGCGGAGCCGGGCGGCACCTGGACGCTGCCGGCGGGGTTGACCGTGATGATCGCGGCGCCGGCACGGCGCGCGGCCCGCAGCCAGAGGTCGACGCCGGGCGCGCGCTCGACGACCGGCTCGTCGCCGAGGACGAGGCAGACCTGCATCGAGCGCAGCGCCGAGAGGGGCGCGCGCCACGCGTCGAGCGCGGCGATCGGCTCCTCGGGCAGGAGGGCCAGGTCCGAGCCGAGCGTCCCGCGCACGATCCGCGAGATCGCGTCGGCGACCTCGAGCGTCTCGGTGCCCGCGAACGCGACGACGACCGAGTCGCCGGCCTGCCGCAGGCCCGCCTCGGCGTCGGCGACCGCGTCCCCGAGCCCGACCTCCTCGAACCCGCGCCGACGGACGCGACGGAGCAGCTTCGCGATCCGGTCCTCCGAGCGCAGGTGCCCGTAGGCGAAGCGCCCCTTGTCGCAGATCCAGCCCTCGTCGACCTCGGGGTGGTTGCGGCTGAGGATGCGGACGACCTTGCCCTCGCGCGTCGTCACCCACGTGTTGCAGCCGACCGGGCAGAGGCCGCAGACCGACGGGACGCTCTGGATCTCCCACGGGCGCGCCTTGAAGCGGTACGCGGTCGAGGTGAGCGCTCCGACCGGGCAGAGCTCGGTGACGTTGCCCGAGAAGTGCGCGCGGTAGGGCTCGTCCTCGAACGTGGTGATGATCGACTGCGCGCCGCGGTTCTTCGCGACGAGCTGGCCGTCCTCTGCGACGCCCTCGGAGAAGCGCGTGCAGCGGTAGCAGAGGATGCAGCGCTCGCGGTCGAGCGCGATCAGCGGCGAGATCGGGATCGGCTTGTCGAACGTGCGCTTCGGGAAGCGCATCCGCGTCGTGCCGGGCCCGTAGCGGAAGGTCAGGTCCTGCAGCGGGCACTCGCCGCCCTTGTCGCAGTCGGGGCAGTCGAGCGGGTGGTTCAGGAGGATGAACTCGAGCACCGCCTCCTGGCCGTCCTTCGCCATCGGGCTCTCGGCGGCCGTCTTGACGACCATCCCGTCCTGCGCGGTCAGCGTGCAGGCGGCCTGCAGCTTCGGCATGCCCTCGACCTCGCAGAGGCACATGCGGCAGGCGCCGAGAGGCGGCCCGATCCGGGGCTCGTAGCAGAACACCGGGATCTCGATCCCCGCCGACAGGGCCGTCTCGACCATCCCGGTGCCCTTCGGCACCTGGATCTCGCGACCGTCGACGGTGACCGTGACGAGCTCGGGGGCGCTCACGACGCCGCCACCCTACCTGCGACCGTCGGATCGGCGAGCGGCAAGGGGACGTCGATCCGGGCGCGCACGTGCTGGTGGTGCTGATCGACCGGCGAGAGGATCCCCTCGAGCGACGACTCGCCGCCGAAGGGGCAGCCGCCCTCGTCGATGTGGCGCTGGAACTCCTCGCGGAACTTCGCCACGTAGCTCGCCACCGGCATCGCCGCCGCGTCGCCGAGCGGGCAGAGGCACTTGCCGAGGATCCGGTCGCACACGTTGAGCAGCAGGTCCAGCTCGTTCTGGCTCGCCTCGCCCGACTCGATCTTGCGCAGGATCTGCACCATCCAGCGCGTGCCCTCGCGGCACGGCGTGCACTTGCCGCACGACTCGTGCTGGTAGAACTGCGCGACCCGGAGGGCGAGCTGCACCATGCAGCAGCGGTCGTCGATCACGATCACGGCCCCCGACCCGAGCATCGAGCCGGCCTTCGCGATCGAGTCGAAATCGAGCGGCGTGTCGATCTGGTCGGGCGTCAGCACCGGCACGGACGAGCCGCCGGGGATGACCGCCTTGAGCTTCCGGCCGTCGGCGACGCCCCCGCCGAGGTCCTCGATCAGCGTCCGCAGCGGGGTGCCGAGCTCGAGCTCGTAGTTGCCGCCGTTCACGACGTTGCCGGAGAGGGAGAACACGCGGGTGCCCGCGGAGTTCTCGACCCCGAGCTTCCCGTACTCCTCGCCGCCGAGGCGGAGGATCGTCGGGAGCGTCGCGATCGTCTCGACGTTGTTGATCAGCGTCGGCGACGCGTAGAGGCCGGCGATCGCGGGGAACGGCGGCTTCGAGCGGGGCTGCCCGCGCTTGCCCTCGAGCGACTCGAGCAGCGCGGTCTCCTCGCCGCAGATGTAGGCGCCGGCGCCGCGGTGGACGACGATCGTCAGCGAGAAGCCGCTGCCGAGGATGTTCGAGCCGACGAGGCCGCGGTCGCGCGCCTCCTCGAGCGCGGCGACGAGGATCTCGTACTCCGTGAAGTACTCGCCGCGGATGTAGATGAACGCGCCCTTCGCGCCGATCGCGTAGCTCGCGATCACGACGCCCTCGACCAGGGCGTGCGGGTTCGAGAAGATGATCTCGCGGTCCTTGAACGTTCCCGGCTCGGACTCGTCCGCGTTGACGGCGAGGTAGATCGGCTTCGGCGTCTGCTCGGGCTTCGGCAGGAAGCTGGCCTTGCGGCCCATCGGGAAGCCCGCGCCGCCGCGGCCGCGGATCCCCGAGGCGAGGAACTCGTCGATCAGCTGCTGGCGCTCCATCCCGAGCGCCCGACGCAGCGACTCGTAGCCGCCGACCTTCTCGTACTCCGACAGCTTCGTGACGTCGTGCTCGGCCGCGTGCTCGAGCAGGACGCGCCTGGGCCCGCTCACTGCGCCTCCTCCTCGATCTCGTCCTCGTCCTCCGGCGGCAGGCCCTTCAGCTCGCGCACGATGCCGCGCACGTCGCCGGCGCCCACCCGCTCGCGGTAGCGGTGGTCGACCGCGACGACCGTGCCCCAGCCGCATCCGCCCGCGCACTCGATCGTGCGGAGGGTGAACTCGCCGTCGTCCGTCGTCTCGCCCGCGTGGATCCCGAGCTCGTCCTGGAACGCCTCGAGCACCTGCTGGGCGCCCACGAGCGCGCACGAGACGTTCGTGCAGATCTCGATCAGGCACTTCCCGACGGGCTCGAGGTGGAACATGTCGTAGAAGCTCGCGACCGACTGGCAGTACGCCGGCGTCAGCTCGAGCGCGTCGGCCACCTGACGGAACGCGTGCGGCGGCAGCCAGCCGTACGTCTTCTGGGCGAGCTGCAGGGCCGGGATCACCGCGGAGCGCCTGACCGGGTAGCGGTCGGCGATCTCCTGGATCTGGTCGTAGAGGTCGACGACCTCGGCCATCAGCGGTCGACCTCCCCCATGACCGTGTCGAGCGAGCCGGCGATGGCGATCATGTCCGCGATCAACGTGTTCGCCATGACCGTGGCGCCCGCCTGCAGCGCGACGAAGGACGGGGCGCGGAACTTCACGCGCCAGGGCTTGGGGCCGCCGTCCGAGACGAGGTAGCAGCCCATCTCGCCGCGGGCCGACTCGATCGCCACGTACACCTCGCCCTCGGGCACGCGGTAGCCCTCGGTGACGAGCTTGAAGTGGTGGATCAGGCTCTCCATCGAGGTGTGGAGCTCGTCGCGGGGCGGCAGCACGACCTTCCGGTCACTCGAGATCCAGGGCCCGCTCGGCATGCCCTCGATGCACTGGTGGATGATGCGCGCGGACTGGCGCATCTCGTCCATGTGCACCTTGTACCGGTCGTACACGTCGCCCGTGTAGTAGACCGGGACGTCGAAGTCGAGCTGGTCGTAGACGAGGTACGGCTGGTCCTTGCGGAGGTCCCAGTCGACGCCGGAGGCCCGCAGCAGCGGCCCGGACTGGCCGAGCGCGATGGCGTCGTCCGCGGAGAGGAGCCCGAGTCCCTTCGTCCGCTGGAGCCAGATGACGTTCCGGTCGAGGATCGCCTCGTACTCGTCGACCGCCTTCGGCATCCGGTCGGCGAGGCGGCGCGCCTCGGCGGCGAACCCGGGCGGGATGTCCTCCGCGAGGCCGCCGGCCTGGATGTAGCGGGTGTGCATGCGCACGCCGGTGACCATCTCGAAGAGGTCGAGGATGGCGTCGCGCTCGCGGAACGTGTACCAGAACAGGCCGATCGCCCCCAGCTCGAGCGCCGAGGTGCCGAGCCAGACGAGGTGCGAGTGGATCCGGACGAGCTCTGCCAGGCAGGTGCGCATCCACTGGGCCTTCGGCGGCACGTCGATCCCGAGCAGCTTCTCGATCGCCATCACGAAGACGAGCTCGTTCGCCTGGAAGTTCAGGTAGTCGATCCGGGCGGGGTAGGTGATCGCCTTCCAGTAGGACTTCTGCTCCATCGACTTCTCGAAGCCGGTGTGCAGGTAGCCGATCACCGCGCGCAGGCCGACGACCGTCTCGCCGTCGAGGTCGACCACGAGCCGGAGCACGCCGTGCGTGGACGGGTGGTTCGGCCCGAAGTTGACCTGGAGGATGTCGTCGTCCTCCCGCAGCTCCGGCGGGACGAGGAGGATCGTCGGGATCGGGTGCGGGATCCGCGTCCCCTCGTAGATCGGCGTCGTGCGGCGCTCGCTGACGGCCATGGCTACTCGGCCTCCGAGAAGCGGACGGGCTCGCCGCCGATCGGGTAGTCCTTGCGCAGCGGGTGCCCCACCCAGTCCTCCTCCAGCAGGATCCTGACCAGGTTCGGATGGCCGTCGAAGACGATGCCCATGAGGTCGTACGCCTCGCGCTCGTGCCAGTCGGCGGTCGGCCAGACGTAGACGACGGACGGCACCGTCTCGCCGTCGTCCGCCCAGACCTGCAGCCGGATCCGCGGCGCGCCGCGCTGCAGTCTGAGCAGGTGGTAGGAGACGCTGAACCGCTTCGGCTTCGGCTCGGGCAGCTTGTGCAGGGCCCACGAGCCGGGGGCGTTCACGTCGCGGCCGGCCGCGCTGCCCCAGTAGCCGGCGACGCCCTCGCCGCCCCAGCCGAGGTAGTCCGCCGCGGCGACGTCCGCGAGGAAGCGGAAGCCCTCGACGTCGCGCAGGTGCGTGGCCGCCTCGACGAGGCGCTCGCGCTCGACGACGACGGTCGTCTCGCCGTGCGCCTGGCGCTCCTCGACGAAGCCGGGGACCTGCTCGTACGCCACTAGCGCCCGACCCCCGCCGAACGGCCCGTCACGACGCCACCTTGCGGATCTCGTACGCCGGCGGAACGCCGGCCTTGATCTTCTCCTGCAGGCGGATGATCCCCTCGAGCAGCGCTTCGGGCCGCGGCGGGCAGCCCGGCACGTGGATGTCGACGGGGACGATGCGATCGACGCCCTGCAGGATCGCGTAGTTGTTGAACATCCCGCCGGAGCTCGAGCAGGCGCCCATGGCGATGACCCACTTCGGCTCCAGCATCTGGTCGTAGATCTGCCGCAGCGGCGCCGCCATCTTGTGCGAGACGCGGCCCGACACGATCAGCAGGTCGGCCTGGCGCGGCGACGCGCGGAAGACCTCCATGCCGAACCGCGCGACGTCGTAGCGCGCGGACACGATCGACATCATCTCGATCGCGCAGCAGGCGAGGCCGAACGTGTCCGGCCAGACCGAGTTGCCCTGCGCCCAGAGGACCGCCTTCTCGAGCGTCGTGAGCATGAGCTTGTCCTCGAGGTCGCCGAGCTCCCGCTCGAAGACCCCGGGGCCCTTCTCCTGCATCAGCGTGCGCTCGGAGTTCAGGCCGTAGTCCGCGAGGCGCTTGCGCGTCCCGTCTCCGTTGCTCACCGCCACTCGAGCGCCCCCTTCTTCCAGATGTAGACGTAGGCGAGCGCGAGGATCGCGATGAAGAAGCCGAACTCGGCCAGCGCGAACCAGCCGACGGCGTCGAGCACGATCGCGACCGGGTAGAGGAAGACGATCTCGATGTCGAAGACGATGAAGAGCATCGCCGTCAGGTAGAAGGCGATCGTGAAGCGCTGCTGGGGCGGCGCGCCCTCGGAGACGCCCGACTCGAACGGGATCGTGCGCGCCTTCGTCCTCGCGCGCGGGCGCGTCGAGAACACGAAGGACATCACGACCATCGAGAACGGGATGGCGAACGCCATCAGGGCGAAGATGAGGAACGGCAGCCAGCGGTCGAGGGTCACGGCGTCGAGCCGCCCTTCACGTCGTTCCTCGTCCTGCTCGCGTCGCGCACGCAGATCCTTCCCACCCGCGGACCAGTCGCGGGAATTCGTACCACGGGGATGGTACCGGCACAAGGAGGTTCCGTCCCCGGGGTAAAAACCCTGCAGGAGCGGGCACGTTTCGTGTGCAACCACTGTCACGAACCCGGAGGCCCGGCCGATCACGGGGACGATCGCCGGGAATTCGGCCCGCGAGCCGCGCGTTGCTAGCATCGGAAGCAGGAACCCCAGGGAGGATCAGCACATGCTCCTGACCGTCACCGAGAACGCCGCCGACAAGATCCGCGAGCTCGCCCAGGACGAGCCCGAGGGCGAGGCCAAGGTGCTCCGCATCGCCGTGCAGGGTGGCGGTTGCTCGGGGTTCCAGTACGCCCTCGGCTTCGACCGCGGCCCGCAGGACGGCGACAACGAGATCGAGGCGCACGGCGTCCGGGTCGTCGTCGACCCGTTCAGCGCGCCGTACCTCGTCGGCGCCGAGATCGACTTCGTCGACGCCCTGATGGGCGGCGGCTTCGCGATCAACAACCCGAACGTCGTCGCCTCGTGCGGCTGCGGCTCCTCCTTCCAGGCGAAGGACGAGGCCGACGGCGAGGGCGCCCCCGCGGTGGCCCGCGGCGGCGGCTGCGGCGCCGGCTGCGCCCACTGAGGCGCGGCCCCGGCGACGGGGATCCGACGTACGGGCCCGGCTCGCGCCGGGTCCCGTCGCGTGCGAGCGGGATGTCGGCCGCGTGTCGCGCGGGCTCGCGTAGACTCGGCCGCATGACCGATACGACGAACGAGCTGTGGGGCGGCGAGACCAGGAAGGCCGTCGCCAACTTCCCCGTGTCCGGGGAGCCGATCCCGACCTCCGTCGCGCACTGGCTGGCCCGCATCAAGGGCGCTGCAGCGCGCGTGAACGCGGATCTCGGGCTCCTCGACGCCGGGAAGGCCGAGCGGATCGCCGCCGCGGCCGACCGGATCGCCGCGGGCGAGTTCGACGACCAGTTCCCGATCGACGTCTTCCAGACGGGCTCGGGAACCTCGTCGAACATGAACGCCAACGAGGTGATCGCGGCCCTCGCCGGCGAGGGCATCCACCCGAACGACGACGTCAACATGGGCCAGTCGTCGAACGACGTCTTCCCGTCCGCCGTGCACCTCGCGGCTCTCGACGGTGCGGTCAACGACCTGCTGCCGGCCCTCCGCCAGCTCAGCGCGTCGCTCGCGGCGAAGGCGACCGAGTTCGCCGACATCGTCAAGTCGGGCCGAACGCACCTGATGGACGCCGTGCCGGTCACCCTCGGCCAGGAGTTCGGCGGCTACGCCGCGCAGGTCAGCGAGGGCGCCGCGCGCGTCGAGTCGACGCTCGAGCGCCTGGGCAAGATCCCGCTCGGCGGCACCGCGACCGGCACCGGCCTGAACACCCACCCGGAGTTCGCCGAGAAGGTGCGGGCGCTGCTCTCGTCGACGTCCGGCCTGTCGATCAACGCCCCGGCCGACCCGTTCGAGGCGCAGGCCGCCCGCGACGGGCTCGTCGAGGCCTCGGGCGCGCTCAAGACCGTCGCCGTCTCGCTGACGAAGATCGCGAACGACCTGCGCCTGATGGGCTCCGGCCCGCGCGCGGGCCTCGGCGAGATCTACCTGCCCGAGCTCCAGAAGGGCAGCTCGATCATGCCGGGCAAGGTCAACCCGGTCATCCCGGAGGTCGTGACCCAGGTCGGCGCCCAGGTGATCGGCAACGACGCCGCGATCGCGATCGGCGGCATGAACGGCCACTTCGAGCTGAACGTCTACGTCCCGCTCATGGCCCGGAACCTGCTCCACTCGATCCGGATCCTCTCGAGCGCCTCGCGCCTGCTCGCGGAGAAGTGCGTCGATGGCATCCAGGCGAACGCCGCCCAGTGCCAGGAGTACGCAGAGCTCACGCTCTCGGCGGCGACCTCGCTGAACCCGTACATCGGGTACGACCGGGCCGCCGAGATCGTCAAGGAGGCCTCGCAGAGCGGCCGCTCGCTGCGCGAGGTCGCCCGCGACATGGGCGTCTCGGACGAGATCCTCGATCGGGCGCTCGACTACCGCGCGATGGCGCGCGGCGGCATCATCTAGGCCGCCCGCACGCGCTGGAGATCGATCGGGGGGCCGGCTGCTGCCGGCCCCCCGCGTCTCCGGGTCCGGCCGCGCAGCTAGAGGATGCGCGCGCCGAGGCGCGCTCGCGGCCAGCTCGACTGCGAGCCGGGCGGTCGTGTTGCGCCGGTCGAGCACCGGGTTGACCTCGACGAGCTCGAGCGAGCCGACGAGCCCCGACTCGGCGAGCAGCTCCATCGCGAGGTGGGCCTCCCTGTAGGTGAGCCCGCCGCGGACCGGGGTGCCGACGCCCGGCGCCTCGGCCGGGTCGACGACGTCGAGGTCGAGCGACACGTGGACGAAGGCGGCGCCGCGCGCGCGCTCGATCGCGTCGCCCAGCGCCGCCTCGAGCCCCCGGCGGTCGAGCTCGCTCATCGTGTGGACGGCGATCCCGCGCGACCGGATCAGCGCCGCCTCCCCGGGATCGATCGAGCGGGCGCCGACGACGGAGACGCGGTCGAGATCCACCGCCGGCCGCGGCCACGCCGGCGAGTCGAAGCCCGGCCCACCCAGGCCGAGCGCGGCCGCGAGCGGCATCCCGTGGACGTTCCCGCTCGGGGTCGTCTCCGGCGTGTTCAGGTCGGTGTGGGCGTCGAGCCAGATCGCGGCACCCGGGCCGTGCACGCGCGAGCCCGCCGAGTGCCGAGCGCGATCGAGTGGTCGCCTCCGAGCACGAGCGGCACGTCGCCGCGCGCGGCCGCCGCGGCCACGGCGTCGGCGACCCGCTCGCAGCTCTCGCGGATCGCGCCGAGGTAGCGCGCGCGGGGGTCGCCCGGATCGGCCCGCTCGCGGTTCGTCGTCTCGACGTCGCCGGTGTCGTCGATCTCGTGGCCGCTGGCGGCGAGCCGCGGCCCGAGCCCGGCGTAGCGGATCGCCGAGGGGCCCATGTCGACGCCGCGCCGGGCCGCCGCTCCGAGGTCGAGCGGCGCGCCGATCAGCGCGATCCGGCGGGGCGTCACGCCGGGAACGATACGGCGGGGCGCGCCCCGCGGGGTCGCTACACTGCGCGGGCGAGGCGAGGTAGCTCAGTTGGTAGAGCACGCGGCTGAAAACCGCGGTGTCGCCGGTTCAAGTCCGGCCCTCGCCACTTCCCGGATCGTGCGCGTGCCCCGGCGGGCTCATGCGCCGCGCCGCAGGACCACCCCCGTCCCTGCCTCCAGGCCGAGGCGCGAGGCCGCGTCTCCACGGCTGACGGCCACCTCCACCCGGCCGAACGAGCTCTCGTAGACGACGAGCGCGCCCGGCTCGACGTCCGCGTAGGTCCGCGCGACCCGCGCGGACGCCCGCCGGCCGCCCACGACGAGCTCGACCGGCGTTCCGGGGTGCAGCCCGGCCGTCTTGAGGTCGGCCCGACGCAGGCCGAGGGTCGCGTTCCCGAACGTGTCGACGCCGAGCACCGGCCCCCGCGCCTCTCCGTCGCCGACGAAGGCCACGGGGAGCGCGAGGCGCGCGAGCGTCGCCGGGTCGACCGCCGGCCCGAGCGCGTCGAGATCGACCCCGGAGGCCAGGTGGGCGGCGGCGGGACAGAACACGTCGCGCGCGTGGAAGGTGTCCGACACGGGGTGGAGCCGGTAGGCCGGCTCGACGAGCTCGACCGCGGCCTCGACGCCCCCGCGCTCGGCCGTCGCGAGCGCGAGCAGCCCGTTGTCGGGCCCGACCAGCAGCCGGCCGTCGCGATCGCGGAGCGCCACGGCGCGCCGGTTGCCGCCGACGTCCGGGTCGACCACGGCGACGTGCACGCCGATCGGCAGGTAGGGAAGGGCGTCCGCGAGCGCGAGCGCGCCCTGGAGCACCGCCTGGGGCGGGATCCCGTGCGCCACGTCGATGATCGAGGCCGCGGGGGCGATCCGCCGGATGACGCCGTGGCAGATGCCGACGTACGGGTCGGCGAGGCCGAAGTCGGTCAGGAGGGTGACGACCGGAGGCGCGATGCGACAAGCCTAACGGCCTGGACGAGGCCGTCGAGGTCGCTCCGCTCGGCCTCCTGGACCACCGTGAGCCCGGCTGCGCGGGCCGCGGCCGACGTCTGCGGGCCGATCGAGACGCACGGCAGGTCCCGGGTGTGCGCGGCGAGCGCTCGAGCGGCCGAGGCCGACGCGAGCGCGGCGACGTCCGCGTCGGGCAGGCGATCGAGCGCCCGCGGGACGGTCCGGTAGAGCACGACGACGTCGGCGGCGAGCTGTCCGGCGAGGAGCGGCCGCGCGTCCTGCGCGCCGGCGAAGAGCACCCGACCCGCCGGGCGGGGCAGCTCGGCGAGCAGCCCCTCCTGCGTCGAGCGCGCCGGGACGAGCGCGGGCTCGACGCCGTGCGCCCGCAGCGCCGCCGCCGTCCCCGGCCCGATCACGGCGACCGGCGGCAGCGGGCCGACGGCGCGGCGCACGAGCTCCTCGACGCCCGTCCGGCTCGTCAGCACGACCCAGTCGTAGCCCGACACGTCGACCGGGTCGTCCCCGGTCGGAACCGTCTCGACGAGCGGGCACTCGACGACCTCGAGCCCGGCCGCCCGCAGGCGCTCCGACAGGCGTCCCGCCTGGCCGGCCGCCCGCGTGACGAGGACCCTCACGCCGTCGGTATCGCGGCCAGGAGCGCCTCGGCCACCGCGACCGGGTCGTCCCCGCTCGCGCGCTCGAGCCAGGTGCCGTCCGGGGCGGCGATCGCCGCCGTGAGCACGGCGCCGTCGTGGTGCGCGGCGACCGGCGCGACGCAGCCGCCGCCGATCCGCGCGACGCAGGCGCGCTCCGCGACCACCGCGAGCCGGGTCGGCGCGTGGTCGACCGCGGCGACGAGGCGCTCCTCGCCCGCGCGCACCTGGAGCGCGATCGCGCCCTGGCCGGCCTCGGGCAGCACGTCGGCCGGATCGAGCCGCAGGCCGATCTCCGCCGCGAGGCCGAGCCGCTCGAGCCCGGCCGCGGCGAGGACGATCGCGTCGAGGCCCCGCTCGCGCCGCTTGCGCAGGCGCGTGTCGACGTTGCCCCTGAGCGGCTCGATCGAGAGCGTCGGCTCGAGCGCGAGCAGCTGGGAGGTGCGGCGGGCCGACGCCGTGCCGATCCGCATGCCCGGCCGGATCGCGTCGGCCCCGCAGAGCGCGTCGCGCGGGTCCTCCCGCGGCAGGTACGCGCCGACGACGAGGCCGTCCACGTCCGTGGCCGTCATGTCCTTGGCGGAGTGGACGGCCACGTCCACGCGGCCGGCGAGCAGCGCGTCCTCCAGCTCCTTGACGAACACGCCGCGCGTCCCCATCTCGCCGAAGGGACGGTTCCGGTCGAGGTCGCCGGTCGTGGTGATCGGCACCAGCGCGACCTGTACGGACGGGTCGGCGGCCCGCAGCGCGTCCGCGGTCAGCTCCGCCTGCGCAAGCGCGAGGCGCGAGCCCCGGGAGCCGAGCCGGACGATCACCTAGCGCGTCCCCTGCGTGCCGTCGTCGAGGCCGAAGAGGTGGCGGACGGCCTCCGCGTAGGCGAGGCCGTTCGCGGCCCCCGCGGCCTCCTTCATCCTGACCGTCGGCGTGTGCAGCAGCTTGTTGACGATCTGCGCGGTCAGCGCCTCGACCACGCGCCGCTCGCGCGGCGAGAGCCCATCCAGGCGGCCGGCGACGCGAGCGAGCTCCGCGGCCCTGATCTCCTCTGCGTGCTGGCGGAGCGAGGCGATCGCGGGGACGACGTCGAGCTCCTGCTGCCACTCCTGGAAGCGCACGGCCTCCTCCGTCACGATGCCCTCGGCCCGCACGGCCTCGCGGCGGCGGTCGGCGAGGCTCTCCTCGACGACGTCGCGCAGGTCGTCGATGTCGTAGAGGTAGCAGCCCTCGAGCTGGTTGATCGCCGGGTCGAGGTCACGCGGCACCGCGATGTCGATGAAGAAGATCGGGCGGCCCTTCCGCGCACGCAGCGCCCGCTGCACCTGGGCCGCGGTGAGGACGAAGCCGGGGGCGCTCGTCGACGAGATCACGATGTCCGACCGCCCGAGCTCGTCCTCGACCGCGTCGAAGGCGATCGCGCGGCCGCCGAAGCGACGTGCGAGCGGCTCCGCGCGCTCGATCGTGCGGTTCGCCACGAGGACGGTGTCCACCCCGCGCGAGATCAGGTTGACCGCCGCGAGCTCGGAGATCTTCCCGGCGCCGATCACGAGGATCCGGCAGCCCTCGAGCTCACCGAAGACGCGGGAGGCGAGCTCGGCCGCCGCCGAGGAGACGGACGCGGGGTTCTCCGCGATCGCCGTCTCCGTGCGGACCCGCTTGCCGGCGCGCAGCGCCTGGCGGAAGAGGCGGTTGAGGATCGGCCCCGTCGCCCCGGCCTCGCGCGCGTGCTCGAACGCGAGGCGGACCTGGCCGAGGATCTGCCCCTCGCCGGGGACGAGCGAGTCGAGCCCGGCGGCGACGCGGAAGAGGTGGAGCGCGGCCGGCTCGTCCGAGACGGTGTAGAGGACCGGCGCGAGCTCCGTCTCCGACAGGTCGGACAGCAGCAGGAGCTCTGCGTACGCCCGCTCGACGGCCGCCTCGGGATCGGTGTCGGCGACGTACAGCTCGGTGCGGTTGCACGTCGACAGCGCGACGGCCTCGCCGGACGGCCCCGCGAGGCGGCCGGTGATCTCCGACACCTCCTGCAGCTGGAAGTGCATGCGCTCGCGCAGCGCGACAGGGGCGCGGTGGTGCGAGGTGCCGACGAGGACGACGCGCACGCTAGAAGTGGTCGACGGGGACGAGGCCGATGCGGATCACGACGACGAGCAGGAAGCCTGCGAGCGCAAGGTACGCGGAGCGTCGGCCGCGCCAGCCGAGCTCGTAGCGGGCGAAGAGGAACGCGGCGTAGACGACCCACGTGACGAGCGTCACGACGATGATCGGATCGAGCGAGGCGTCCTCGCTGCCGAGGCGGGCGAGGCCGACGCCGATGCCCAGGGTGAGGGCCGGCAGCGCGACGGCGATCGTCCGCGCGATCAGGCGGTCGAGCGCCGAGAGGCCCGGAAGCCGCGTGCGCAGGACGCCCCTGGCGTGGCGCTTGAGCCGGCGATCCTGCCAGACGTAGAGCGCGGCCATCGCCGCCGCGAGCGCGAACGCCGCGAACGCGGCGATCACGAGCCCGACGTGGAAGGCGAGGAACACCGAGCCGAAGTCGCTCCGGTGATCGGACTCGACGCCGCCCGAGGCCCACGCGAGCGCGAGCAGCACGGCCGCGGGCGGCATGACGGCGAGACCGAGCAGCCGGTACGGCGGGCGGCAGCCCCAGATCAGGTAGACGCCGACCGACATCCAGACGAAGAGGTTGAGCGACCCGCCCCAGGAGCTCCACGGGAAGCCCGCCGCGTGCGCCGCCTGGGCGATCAGGAGGGCCGTCTGGGCGAGCCAACCGAGGCGGACGCCCCAGATCGCGTAGCGGCCGAGCGTCCCGGGCCGGACGACCTCCCCGGCGTACGCGACCGCGGCCTCGCCGTAGCCGACCAGGGCGGGCCAGAAGAGGACGAGCGCGAGCTCCCCCACGCGCTATCCGGCCGGGACGGGGTCGAGCCGGGCCCGCACTAGGTCGCCCGGGTGGGCTCCGGCTTCGGCTCCAGCTCCGGCCCGCCGGCGGACGCCTGCCCGCTTGCCGCGCCCTTCCCGGCCCGCTCGGCCAGCTCGGCGAGCTCGGCGATCTCGCGCTGGAGGCGCGCCATCTTGAACGCGTAGATGACGACGTAGAGCAGGACGGCCGCGAAGACGACCAGGAACGCTGCGGTGACGTACTTCTCGGCGGTGCTCACGAAAGCGCCTTTCTCAGCTCCTTGAGCCGCCGGTCGACGCGCTTGCCGGCGAGCTCCGTCTGGTAGAGGGCGCCGAACAGGCAGAGCTGGCCGGCGAAGACGACGAGGAAGGTGAGGAACATGTCGCCCGTCATCTGCGGCCCCTCGCGGGTGAAGACGACGGGGTGGATGAAGCTCTCCGCGAGGCGGATCGCGAAGAAGCTGATCGGGATCAGGACGACCCCGAAGAGCGCGTAGACGGCCGACATCCGGGCCTGCCGCGGGCCGCGGTCGACCGAGTACCGCAGCATGAAGTAGGCGGAGTAGAAGAGGAACAGGATCAGGAAGAGGACGAGCTGGCGCTCGCCCCACGTCCACCAGATCCCCCAGGAGATCTTCGCCCAGATCGACCCGGTGACGAGGGTGAGGATGCCCCAGATCGTCCCCATGTGGATCGCCGTGTAGCTCTCCAGGTCGTAGCGGTCGTCGCCCTTCCAGAGCAGGCGCAGCGCCTTCCAGGCGCCCCAGAAGAAGCAGCAGTAGGCGGTGATCGCCGCCGGCACGTGGATGTAGAAGATCCGCTGGCTGAAGCCCTGGTCGGCGTCGTTCGGCACCCAGTAGAACGACATGGCGCAGCCGGCCACCAGGAGCACCAGGGCGGCGACGGCCATGGCCGGTCCGAGCCTATTCCGTGACGACGTACTCAAAGGCTGCCCAGGAGATGATCGCAAAAACCGCGTCGTAGAGGGCGAGGAAGGCCAGGTACTTCCCGCTGCCGCCGACCGCCAGGCTGGCGCCGACGCCGCCGACGACGATCGGGATCGCGAGCGGGAGGAAGAGGAGCGGGAGCAGGAGCTCCCGCGTGCGCGACGCGGCCGCCACGGCGGACAGGAGCGTCCCGACGGAGGCGATCCCGACGTTCGCGAGCAGGAGCGCGAGGATCGTCGTCCCGTCGACCCCGCCGTAGAACAGGGCGAAGGCGGGCAGCGCGATCACCTCGGCGATCAGCAGGAACGCGGTGAAGGCGAGCGCCTTGGCGAGCCAGATCGCGCTGCGGTCGCACGGCGCGAGCACGAGCCCGTCGAAGACGCGCTGCTCGCGCTCGGCGACGAAGGACCGCGTCAGCCCGAGGATCGCGGTGAAGAGGAGGGCGACCCAGAGCAGGCCGAGCGTGACGACGCGCTCGGTCTCGTCCTTCAGCTCCCGGGGAACGGTCTGCTGGAGCGCCTTCTCGATCTCGCTCGCGAAGTCCTCCGGGACGGCGAAGTGGAAGACGACAAGCGCGGAGACGACGAAGAGGAGCATCGCGGGCACCGTCTCCCGCGAGCGCAGCTCGAGCAGCAGGTCCTTGCGCAGGAGCGCGGCGACGTCGCCGAGGTAGCCGCTCACGAGAGGGCGAGCCGCAGGGTCGCGAGGGCGTCCACGCGCTCCGGCTGGTGCGACGAGAGGACGATCGTCCGGGTGCCGACGAGCGAGGCGAGCTCCCGGTCGAGCAGCTCCGACCCCTCGCGGTCGAGCGCGCTGTAGGGCTCGTCGAGCAGCAGGAGGGCGGGATCGTGGAGGAGGGCGCGGCAGAGGGCGAGCCGCTGGCCCATGCCGCGCGAGTAGCTCGCGACGCGCTCGTCGCGCGCCTCCCACAGGCCGTAGCGCTCGAGCAGCTCGGCGATCCGCTCCTTCCGCGACGGCACGCGGAAGAGCCGGGCGTAGAGCTCGAGGTTCTCCGCCCCCGTCAGCTCCCGGTAGACCAGCGGATCGTGGGCCACGTAGCCGACGCGGCCGCGGTCGACGTCGACCTCGAGCTCGCCGCTGGTCGGCGCGAGCAGGCGGGCCAGGATCTGCAGCAGGGTGCTCTTGCCCGCGCCGTTCCTGCCCGTGACGAGCACGAACGAGCCCTCGGGGATGTCCAGGTCGAGGCCGCGCAGGATGTCGCGCTCGCCGAAGCTGCGCCCGAGCCCGCGCGCCCGGATCATGCGAGCACGTCGACGAGGACGAACCCGAAGAACGTCAGCGAGATCAGCCCGTTCGTCGTGAAGAAGGCGGCGTCGAGCCGCTTCCAGTCGCGCGGGGAGACGAGCGAGTGCTCGTACGCGAGCAGCGCCGCGACCGCGCCGAGCCCGAGCCAGTAGAAGAGGCCCACCGGCATCGCCGCGCCCGCCGCCCCGATCAGCGCGACCGTGGCGACGTGCAGCCCGCGCGAGACGGCGAACGCCGCCGCGACGCCGAGACGCGCGGGGATCGAGCTCAGCCCCTCGGCGCGGTCGTGCTCGAGGTCGAAGAGCGCGTAGAGCACGTCGAAGCCCGCGACCCAGGCGGCGACGGCCCCGCCGAGCAGCCACGCCTCGAGCGGCAGGTCGCCGGTGACCGCGACCCAGCCGCCGAGCGGCGCGAGGCCGAGGCAGAGCCCGAGCCACAGGTGGCAGGCCCAGGTGAACCGCTTGAGGTACGGGTAGACGACGAACAGGACGACGGGGATCGGCCACAGCCAGCGGACGATCGGGTCGAGCTGGGAGACCGCGGCGAGGAACAGGCCGAGGGACGCGAGCGAGAAGGCGACCACCTGCCACGAGACGAGCGCGCCGCGCGGCAGCTCGCGGGTCGCGGTTCGCGGGTTGCGGGCGTCGATCCCGGCGTCGATGAGGCGGTTGAGCGCCATTGCCAGGCTGCGCGCGCCCACCATCGCGACCGTCACCCAGACGAGGTCGGCGGCGTCCGGGACGCCCCGGTCGGCGAGGAACGCGCCGACGTAGGCGAACGGGAGGGCGAAGACCGTGTGCTCGATCTTGACGAGCGAGGCGAAGAGCCTCGGGTAGCGCACGAGCGCCCCGGTCAGACGAGCTCCTTCGTCTTCTCCACGAGGACGACCTCGCGGATCGCCATGCCCTTGTCGACCGCCTTCGCCATGTCGTAGACCGTCAGCGCGGCCACGCTCGCGGCGGTCAGCGCCTCCATCTCGACGCCGGTCTGCGCCGTCGTCTCGGCGGCCGCGGTGATCGTCACCTCGCTCGGGCCGACCTCGAGCTCGACGGAGACGACCGAGAGGGGCAGCGGATGGCAGAGCGGGATCAGGTCGGCCGTGCGCTTCGCGGCCATGATCCCCGCGAGCTGCGCGGTCGCGAGCGCGTCGCCCTTCGGCAGCGCGCGCAGCGCCGCCGCCGTCTCCGGCCGCATCGCGACGACCGCGCGGGCGATGGCACGGCGTCGCGAGAGCGGCTTGGCGCCGACGTCCACCATCCGGACGGCGCCGGACTCGTCGACGTGGCTGAGTCCCGTTCCCTCTCCGGTCACACGGCGATTCTACGGGCCGCCGACGGCGTCGAGATCGTGCAGCTGCCCCTCGATCCAGCGCGCGACGTCGTGCTCGCGCACGTGCGCGCGCAGGGCGTCGAGCCGCCGCTGCCGCTCCGCCGCCGGCATGGTCAGCGCGGCGTGCAGCGCCTCGGCCTGCTGGCCGACGTCGAACGGGTTGACGGTCAGGGCGTGGCGTCCCAGCTCCTCGTGCGCTCCGGCGTTCTCCGAGAGCACGAGCACGCCGGCCCGCTCGTTCAGCAGCGGCGCCTCCTTCGCGACCAGGTTCATGCCGTCGTAGACCGCGTTCACGAGCAGGGCGTCGTACTCGACGTACCCCGCGAGGGACTCGGCGAAGTCGTCCCGCACACGGAGGTCGAGCGGGAGCCAGCCGTTCCCGCCGAACCGGGCGTTCACCGCCTCGGCCTCTCGCCTTACGGCCGTCAGGTACGCGGTGTACTCCGGGATCTCCTGGCGCGACGGGTCGAGCAGCGCGAGGAGCTGCACCCGGCCCCGGAGCTCCGGGTGACGCTCGAGCAGGAGGGCGTAGGCGCGGAAGCCGCGCACGACGTTCTTGGACGGGTCGGTCCGGTCGACGCGGAGGATCAGGTGCTCCGGCCGCCGGGCGCGGATCGCATCGACGCGCGCCTGGACCGCCGGATCCGCGCGCAGCCCCTCGAACTCCTCGGGGTCGACCGAGATCGGCCTCGCGCGGACGACGGTCGGGCGGCCGGCGTGGCGGACGACGCCCTGCTCCTCGTCGACGTCGGCGCCCAGCGTCTCGCGGCAGCCGCGCAGGAGGTTCGCGCGCCAGCGGGCCGTGTGGACGCCCACGACGTCGCTCGCGAGGATCCCCTCGTAGATCGCCCGCCGCAGCGGCTGCGGCAGCACGCGCCACGCGTCGGGCTGCGGCCACGGGACGTGGACGAAGTGCGCGATGCGTGCCGACGGCGCCGCGGCGCGGACGAGCCCTGGCGCGAGGTAGAGGTGGTAGTCGTGGAACAGCACCGCGGCGGCCGGATCGCGGGCGAGCTCCGCGAGCACCGCATCGGCCAGGTTGCGGTTCACGGCCACGTACCCGTCCTGCCAGGCCGCGAGCGTGCGGTCGTCGAAGTCCGGCGCGCTCCCGTGCGGCCAGAGCTGGTGCTGCACGAACCAGAGCAGCGGGTTCGCGATCACGTTGTAGAACGCGTCGTAGGCCGCGGGATCGTGCGCGACCAGCCGCAGCCGGTACGGCGAGCCGTCGCGGGCCCGCTCGAGCCGCGGCTCGTCTGCCGTCTCCGCGGCGACGACGCGATCCTCGGCCGTCATCGCGCTGGCGATCCAGGTGACGTCGTGGAGGCGGAGCAGGCCGCGCAGCGCGGTGACCAGCCCGCCGCCGCCGCGACGCGGCACGCGGGAGCCGTCCTCGGCGCGCGCGAACGACGCCGGCCCGCGGTTCGAGACGACGATCAGCCGGCGCCGGGCCATGCGCGAGACTCGGGCCGGCCGGTCGGCCTCAGCCGACCGTCGGCGAGGCCGGACGCTCGCCGAGCTTCACCGGCACGACGACCTTCTTCGTCCCCCGGACGACCGTGAAGCGCGCCGTCTGGCCCGGCCGGAGCCGGCCCGCGATCACGCGGATCATCGCCTCGGAGCTGTCGATGGCGACGTCGTCGATCGCGACGATCACGTCGCCGTTCCTGGCGTACGGGATGCCGTCGACGTCGACCTCGCCGCCGCCGGTCTTGAAGCCGGCCTTGGCCGCCGGGCTGCCGTTGACCACGCGCTGGATCGCCGCGCCGCGCTGGACGCCGGTGCCCAGCCTGCGCGCGGCCGCCGGGGTGAGGGTCTGCGTCACGAGCCCGACCCAGGCGTAGCGCACCCTCCCGTCGGCGATCAGCTGGCGCATGGACCGGATGGCCGTGTTGATCGGCACTGCGAAGCCGACGCCCTCGTTGACGCCCGAGTCGCTGCGGATCTGCGAGTTGATCCCGATCACGCGGCCACCCGCGTCGAACAGCGGGCCGCCCGAGTTGCCCCGGTTGATCGGCGTGTCCGTCTGGATCACGTCGACGAGGTCGTAGCCGCTCGTCAGGGACGGGATCGACCGCTCGACGGCCGCGACGACGCCGATGCTCAGCGAGCCGGTCTGCCCGAACGGGCTGCCGATCGCCGCGACCGGCTCGCCGACGGTCACGGCCGTCGAGTCGCCGAGCGGCACGGGGTCGAGACGGTGGGCGTCCGGATCGACCCGCAGGACGCCGACGTCGCTGAAGGCGTCCCAGCCGACGATCTCGGCGGCGATCCGGTCGTTGTCCGAGAACTCGACGACGACCTCGCGTGCCGCGCGGGCAGCAGCGCCGACGTCGCCCTCGCCGGCGGTCGTGATCACGTGCGAGTTGGTCAGGATGTGGCCGTCGGCCGAGACGACGAAGCCGGTTCCCTGCGACTGCGGCCCGGGATGGCCGCGGTCGAACGTCGCGTAGATCGTGACGACGCCGTCGGCGCGGGCCTCGTACAGCGCGGCCGGGTCGAACCCGTTGCCGGCGAGCGGCCGCGCCGCGGCGGCCTCCTCGGCGGCCGCCGGCCTGTCGCCGCCGTCGGCGGGCACCTCTCCGATCACGATCGTCTCGCTCCCCGCGAGCCAGCCGGCGGCCTTGCCGACGACGACGGAGAGCACGCCGCCGAGCAGCGCGGCCAGGACGGCGAGCGCGATCAGGCTCAGCGCGCGCGTGCCCCTGTTCGGCTCGGTGGTCACTGGGCGTGTCCTGTCAGATCGGGCGCGTTTTCACGTGAAAACGGCGGAGGGTCGGTGGAGAAGGGCACGCCAAGCGTAAACGTCGTACGGCCCGGCCGACTGGAGACCTCGATCGAGCCTCCCATGCGCTGGGCCAGCTCGCCGGCGATCGCGAGGCCGAGGCCGCTGCCGAACGCGGCGCCGCCGTCGCCCCGGTAGAAGCGCTCGAAGAGACGGCCGACGTGCTCCGCCGGGATCCCCGGCCCCTCGTCCTCGACGCGCAGCTCGGCCCGTCCCCCGACCCTCGCGGTGCTCACCCGAACCCGCGTGCCGGGAGGCGTGTGCCGGAGCGCGTTCTCGAGCAGCGCCCGCCCGATGCGCAGCACCCGCTGCTCGTCCGCCACACCGTACGCCGCGGCGCCCGGAACGAGCTCCAGCGGGTGGTCGGTGGCCTCGGCCACGCCGCGGAACTCGTCGACGAGCGTCCCGGCGCACTCCGCGAGGTCGACGGGCCCGACGTCGAGGGCGAGCTGCCCCGCGTCCATGCGCGAGAGGTCGAGCAGGTCCGTGGTCAGCCGGGTCAGGCGGTCGACCTGCTCGCGCATCTGGTCCGTGAACTCGCGGCGCGTCTCCTCGTCGATCTCCTCGTCCGCGAGCAGCTCGAGGAAGCCGCCGAGCGAGAACAGCGGCGTGCGCAGCTCGTGGGACGCGTTCGCGATGAACGCCCGGCGGGCGCCGTCGAGCTGGTCGAGCCGAAGCCGCATCCGCTCGAACGCGTCCGCGAGGTCGCCCAGCTCGTCCCGGCCCTCGTCGACCACGGGCTGGGCGAAGTCGCCGCTCGCGATCCGCTCCGCCGCGCCCTCGAGCCGGCGGATCCGGCGCGCGAGGCGGTACGTCGCAGCGGCGCCGGCGAACCAGGCGATCGCGAGCGCGAGCGCGCCCGACACGAGCAGGCTGTTGCGGATCAGCTCGATGCTCCGGAGCGTGTCGTCGAGCTGCGCCGAGAAGAGGAGGACGAAGCTCGCGCGCGACCGGAGCGGCAGCGCCACCTCGGCGTAGTCGAACCCCTGCCGCCGCACCCGGCCGCGCTGCACCTCGCGCTCGTCGCTCGTCAGCACGCGCGTCGCGACCTGGTCGGTCTCGACCTCGGGCGTGGACGGCCGCTTCGAGTCCAGGTAGACCGCCAGGCGATCCGTGTCGAGCCGCTGCAGCACGATCACGCGTGCCTGGTTCTCGCTCGCGAACAGGGCGACGATCGAGGGGCCGCCGACGTTGTCGAAGAGCGTCGTGTCCGACGACAGCAGCTGGAAGGCGTTCAACGCCGAGCGCTCGAGGTCGTCGAGCTTCGCGTCGACGAGCCGGGACTCGAGCCGGGGGACGACTGCGACGTAGACGACGCCGAGCGCGACCAGCACGACCGCGAGCACGGTCGCGCCGAGCTTCACGCCCAGCGACAGGCGGGGCGCGCGACGGAGCACGCCTACCGCCGGTCGCGGAAGCGGTAGCCGACGCCGCGCACGGTGAGGATGTACGACGGCTCCTTCGCGTCCCGCTCGATCTTCTCGCGCAGGTGGCGCACGTGGACGTCGATCGTCCGCGGGTCGCGGTAGGCCGAGCTGCCCCAGAGCGACTCGAGCAGCATCGCCCGCGAGAAGACCCGTCCCGGGCTCGCTGCCAGCGTGCGCAGCAGCTCGAACTCGACGTAGGTCAGCTGCACCTGCTCGCCGTTCGCCTCGACCGTGCGGCGGGGGAGGTCGATCACGAGCCCGTCGATCTCGATCCGCTCGTCGGGCGGCGCCTGCTGCGCGGGTGCCGCGAGCTGCGCCCGGCGCAGCAGCGCGCGGACGCGGCTGCGGAACTCCCGGATCGAGAAGGGCTTCGTGATGTAGTCGTCCGCGCCGAGCTCGAGCCCGAGCACCTTGTCGACCTCGTCGTCGCGCGCGGTCAGCATGATGATCGGGACGGTGCTCTCCTGGCGCAGGCGCCGGCAGACGTCGTAGCCGTCGAGGCGGGGGAGCATGATGTCCAGCACCACGAGATCGACGTGCTCCTCCGCGAAGCGGGCGAGCGCCTCCTCGCCGTCGCGCGCCTGGATCACGCGAAAGCCCTCGCGCTCGAGGGGGAAGGTGAGCAGCTTCTGCACGGACTCCTCGTCGTCCACGAGGAGGATCGTCGCCGGGCTCACCGGGCGGGACGCGTCGCACCCAGGCTCACGGCCATCGGCACTACTATAGCCCCCGCCCGCATGGCCGTTCCCTCGCCACGCCAGGGGCCCTCGCTGCGAGACCGCCGCCGGCCGGCCTCGGTCTCGCGCCCCGTCAACGGCCGCCTGTACCGCGCGGTGCTCGCGCTCGTCGCGCTGCCGGCCGTGCTCGCCGCGCTCAGCGTCGGGAATCCGCCGCCACTGCCCTCGCCGCAGCTGCCCCCGACCTTCGACGGCGACGCCGCGCTGGGGATCGCACGGCAGTTCACGTCGCTCTTCCCCGACCGGGCACCCGGGACGAGGGGCGCCCGCGAGGCGACGGCCTGGGTCGAGCAGCAGCTCACCGACGCGAAGTTCCGCGTCACCCGCCAGACGTTCGAGACGACGGTGCCCGGGCGCGGGCGCCAGACGCTCGTCAACCTCGTCGCCACGCCGCGCGGCCGCGAGGGCGACACGACGCGCTCGGCCGACACGATCGTCGTCCTCGCGCACCGGGACAACCTCGGCCTCTCGCCCGGCGCGAACGACAACGGCTCCGGGACGGCCGTCCTGCTCGAGCTCGCGCGCGAGATCGGGACGACGGCCCTCGGCCACACGCTCGTCTTCGTCTCGACCGACGGCGGCGCGTACGGCGGACTGGGCGCGCGCGAGCTCGCGCGCCTCGGCGCGCTGAACCCCCAGAGCCCCTTCTCCCGAAGTCGCGCCCTCGCCGTCGTGAACCTGTCGGCGCTCGCCGGCCGCGGCGAGCCGCGGCTGATCTTCGGCGGCGACGGCGCGCGCCTGCCCTCGCCGTCCCTGCTCGCGACCGCCGACGCCGCGGTGATCGAGCAGACGGGCGACCGCGCCACGCGCGCGGGCGGGATCGCCCAGCTGATCGACCTCGCGTTCCCGCTGTCGCTCTACGACCAGGCCCTGTTCCTCGACCAGGGCGTCTCCGCGGTGACGCTCTCCTCCGCCGGCGACCGACCGCCCCTGCCCGCGACCGACCTCCCCGAGGCGCTTCAGGCGACCACCCTGACCGCGCTCGGCCGCGCCGCCCAGGGGCTCGTCTCCTCGCTCGACCAGGCCGCAGAGGTCGCCCGCGGCACGGAGTCCTACATCTACCTCGGCGGGCGGGCGGTGCGCGGCTGGGCGATCGGGCTGACCCTCCTCGCCGGCCTGCTGCCCGTGCTCGCGGTGACTGGTGACCTGCTCGTCCGCTGCCGACGACGCCGGATCCCGCTCCTGCCCGCGCTCCGCAGCCTCCGCAGCCGCGTCGGCGTCTGGCTCTGGATGGCAGGCCTCGTCGGCCTGATGACCGTCGTCGGCCAGCTCCCGCACGGCGCCGGCAGGCCGCTCCCGCTCGACCTGCCGCTCGCCCAGGACTGGCGGATCGTTCCGCTCGCCGTGATCGCCGTGCTCGGCCTCGGCGGGTGGCTGCTCGCCCGCGGGCGGCTCGTCCCCCGCGACGACGCGGACGCGGACGGCTACCTGGCCGGGCACGCGATCGCGATGCTCGCCCTCTGCGCCGTCGGCCTCGTGATCGCGATCGTCGACCCGTTCGCGCTCCTGCTGGTGCTGCCGTCGCTGCACGCCTGGCTCTGGGTGCCGCAGCTGCGCCAGTACCCCGTGGGGCTGCGGATCACCGCGCTCCTGCTCGGCCTGGCGGGCCCGAGCCTCGTCGTCGCGTCGCTGATGGGGCGGTACGACCTCGGCCTCGACGCACCGTGGTACCTGCTGACGCTGGTGACGACCGGCCACGTCCCGATCGTGCTCGTCGTCCTCTTCGCGGTCTGGCTCGCCGCGGGCGGGCAGATCGCCGCGATCGCCTTCGGCCGCTACGCCCCCTACCCGGGCCCGAAGGAGCGCGGGCTCGGGCCCGTGCGCACCGGCATCCGCTGGACGATCCTGCGGACGCGGCGCAGCCGCCGGCGGCGAGCCGCGCGCGGCCAGGCGCGCGCCGCTCGCCGCGCCGGCGACGCGCCGGTCAGCTGAGGCGCAGGAAGCGGACGGTCGAGCCGGCGGCCAGCTCGCCCTCGCCGCGGGGCACGTGGACGACGGCATCCGCGTGGGCGGCGCTGACGATCATGTGCGACTCCTGGCCGGAGAGGGGGGAGAGGACGACCTCGTCGCCCTCCTGCCCCATCCGCGAGCGCACGAAGTCGTCCCGCTCCGCGTTGCGCCCGACGGCGCTGGCGAGCCGGCCCGGCTGGAAGGCGGGGAGCGGCGCGGGCAGCCCGAGCAGCGCGTTCACCGCCGTCCGGACGAACAGCTCGAAGCAGACGAGCGCCGAGACGGGGTTCCCGGGCAGGTTGAACACCACGTGGTCTCGGCGCATGCCGAACCCGACCGGCTTGCCCGGCCGGATCGAGACGCCCCAGAAGACCTCCTCGACGCGCAGCTCCTTCTGCACCTTGCGCACGAGGTCGTGGACGCCGACCGACGCGCCGCCGGAGGTGATCAGCATGTCGAACCCGAGCAGCGCGCGCTCCATCGACCGCTCGAGCTCGTCCTCGTCGTCGGCTGCCACGCCGAGCTGCGCGGGCACGGCGCCGGCCGCGGACAGCTGCGCCGCGAGCATGAGGCCGTTCGACTCGTAGATCTGCCCGGGCCCGAGCGGCTCCCCGGGCGCCCTCAGCTCGGAGCCGGTGACGAGGATCCCGACGCGGGGCCGCTTCCGGCACTGCACCTCGGTCACGCCGGCCGCGGCCAGCGCGCCACCTGGGCGGCGCCGAGCAGCACGCCGGCCGCGAGCACCGGGCCGCCCGCGCGCACGTCTCCGCCGCGGTCGCGGACGTTCGTGCCGGCCGGGACGGGGGCATCGATCCGGATCCGGCCGTCGGACTCGACGACGCGCTCGAGCTGCACGACCGCGTCGGCCCTCGGCACGACGCCGCCTGTCGAGATCGGCAGCGCCTCGCCCGGCGCGAGGGCGCGCGAGGCGGGCGTGCCGGTGACGACGCGCGCGCCAACGGTGAGCGTCGCAGGCGGTGCAGCCGTGTCCACCGACCGAACGGCGTAGCCGTCCATCGCGGAGCTGGGGAAGGGCGGCAGGTCGGTGGCGGCGGTCGCCGGGGCCGCGAGGATCGCGGCCGGCCGCGCGCTCGACCGGGACGCGCTCGGCGTCCACGGGCTTCACGCGGGCGAGGATGCGGAGAGCGCTTCGTCGAGCGCGATCAGGTCCATGGCGGGCAGGCTACCGCCCGCCCGCACGAGCCGGGAGGCCCACCTCTCCGTGCCCCGGGCGCGGAGCGGCGCGGTCGGCGGCGGCGGTGCCGGCTCGGGCGCCGGCGCCGGCTCGGCGCGGGCGGCGGTGCCGGCTCGGCGCCGGGGGCGGCGCGGGGCCGGCGGCTGCGGCTGGGACGACGGGGGTGGCGGCGCGGGCGCCGGGGTCGTCTCGGGCTCGGGGGCGGGCGGCGGCGGCTCCGGCGTCGTCTTCGTCGTCTTCGTGGTCTTCGTGGTCTTGGTCGTCTCTGTCTCGGTGCTGTCGGTCGTGTCCGTCTCGCCGAGGGTCGACGTGTCGCCCTGGAAGGCGTACTGCCCGTCCCAGGGCTTGAAGTTGACGAGCTGCTTCGGGCTGGGCCACTGCCGGCGGGCACGCCGCGCAGGACCCCGTGCATGAACTGGCTCCAGATCTGCGCCGGGAACGAGCCGCCGGAGACCGAGATGCCGTGGACGCTCGTCATCTTGATCTGGGTCGAGTTGGGGTAGCCGACCCAGACCGCCGTGGCGAGCACCGGGGTGTACCCGGCGAACCAGGCGTCGGTGAAGTCGTCCGTCGTCCCGGTCTTGCCGGCAGCCGGCCAGCCGATGTCGTCCAGCCGGGCGCGGACGCCCGTGCCGCCCTGCACGTTCGCGGCGAGGATCTTCGTCACCTCGGCCGCGACGCCGTCCCGGAACACGCGCTTGGGCTTGACGCCTCGGCGAAGTTCTTCACGGTCCCGTCCGGGAAGACGACCTTCTTGACGGCGATCGGCTTGCGGTAGACGCCGCCCGCCGCGAGGGTCGCGTAGGCCGACGCCATCTCGAGCGGCGTGACGGCGTTCGAGCCGAGCCCGATCGACGCGACCGGGAGCAGCTTCGACTGGTTGACGCCCATCTGCCGCGCGAGCTTCGCGACGCTCGAGGGGCCGAGGTCGAGCGTCAGGCGCGCGTACACGGCGTTGTCCGAGCGGAGCGTGGCCCGGACGAGGTCGATCGGCCCCGCGTACGTGTTGTCGAACGTCGCGGGCGTCCACGGCTCGCTGGCCGGATCGGGCTGGTAGCGGAACGGCGCCGACAGGTAGGTGGTGCTCTGCGGGTCGATCCCGCGCCGGATCGCCTCGGCGAGGACGAAGGTCTTGAAGGACGAGCCCGCCTGGCGCTGCCCCTGCGTGGCGACGTTGAACTGCTTCTGGAGCACGCCCGTCTGCGCCTGGACCATGGCGAGGATCGCCCCGGTCGCGGGGTTGATGGTCACGAGCGCCGCCGCCGGGTCGCCCTCGAGGTTCAGGGTGTCGCGGATCGCCTGGCGGGCCTTCTCCTGGTAGCCCGGGAGGATCGTCGTGTAGACCTTCAGGCCACCGTTGCGGACGGTCGCCGCGCCGTACTCGCGGATCAGCTGGTCGCGGACGTAGTTGAAGAAGAGCGGCTCCGCGACCTCGGTGTAGATCTTCCCCTCGCTGAGGATCAGGTTGACGGGCTTCGACCTCGCCCGGTCGTACTCGGTCTGCGAGATGTCGCCGGCGTCGCGCATGGCGCGCAGCACCTCGTTGCGGCGGGTGGCGGCGGCCTTCGGCCGGACGAACGGGTCGTAGAGCGAGGGAGCCTGCGGCAGGCCGGCGATGAGCGCGGCCTCGGTCAGGTTCAGGTCCGCGGCGGACTTGTTGAAGTACGTCTGGGCAGCCGCCTCGACGCCGTAGGCGCGGTGGCCGTAGTACACCTGGTTCATGTAGCCCTCGAGGATCTCGTCCTTCGACCAGGCGTCGTCGAGCTTCATCGCGAGGCAGGCCTCCTTCAGCTTCCGCTGGTAGGAGCGCTCGTTCGAGATGTAGAGGTTGCGGACGAGCTGCTGCGTGATCGTCGACCCGCCCTGGGTGATCTCGCCCGCCTTCAGGTTCGAGAACGCGGCGCGCGCGATGCCCTCGAAGTCGATCCCGCCGTGCTGGTAGAACCGCCTGTCCTCGATCGCGACGGTCGCCTTGGCGACGTACGGCGAGATCAGGTCGAGCGGGACGACGCTGCGGTTGTTCTCCGCCGCGATCGTCCCCATGAAGGTGCCCTTGGCGTCGTAGATGAAGGAGTTCTGGCCCAGGTCGTTCGTCACCTGGATCGAGTCGAGCGAGCAGGAGCTCTGGAACGACGAGTACGCCGTCAGCCCGCCCGCGGTCAGGCCCGCGATCACGACGATCACGATCAGGACGAGCGAGAGGGTGCCGACGCGGCGGACGCGACGGCCGCGGCTGCCGCGGCTCTGGCGGCGACGGCGAGCGTCCGAGGACGGCAGTCGATGGGGGAGCGACCCGCGCCGGCCTGCGCCGGGCCCCGGTCTCCCGCCTCCGCCGGTGGGCGTCCCGGTCGGATCAGGCATGCGCTACCAAGGGTAGAGACACGACACGGGCGTGCCGCGGGCGGGGACCTGTCCCATGCCGGGGAGTTGGCCGGCCGGCAGTCGATTCCTGCCCTCCGCGGCAGGCGGCCGATCAGGCGAAGGGCAGCGGCTTGCGGCCGGCGAAGCCCTCGTCGAGGCCGTGCCAGTGCGTGATCGTCTCCTCGCCGAGGCGCCAGCAGAGGAGGACCGTCTCGCCGGTCGCCGGATGGATCGCGGGGAAGTCGACGAGGCCGATGTCGAGGTCCTTCACCTGCACGCCGAGCCCGGTGATCTCGTCGACGATCTGACCGAGGCTCGCCGTGGCGGCCCCCGACCGGTCGCGCAGGTCGTTCGCCGTGGCCGGGTGCACGCCGCCGCCGTTCGTCGGCACCGCCCGCCGCGCGGGGTCGAGCCCCTGGCGCGCCGCCCGCTGGTCGCGACGGGTCGCGACGAGCCGCTCGACGAGCGGCCGTACGACCGGCAGGGCCGCGATCGCCTCCTCGGGGGTGAAGTGCCTCATCGGGTCTTCCTGGCCAACTGGTTGGATACCGGGTGTGCTGCGCGCCCGGCACCTGCTCGCGACTCTAGCGGCCGCCGCCGCCGTGCTCGCCCTCGCCGCCTGCGGGCCGCGAGCGGAGCCGACCGGCGAGCTGCCGCCGCGCTACCCCGCGACCGCCCGGGGTGCCGGCGACGCGCCCACCCGGGTCGACCGACTCCCCGCGCGGATCGTCGCGGTCGACCGAGGGGCCGCCGAGCTGCTGCTCGAGCTCGGGGTCGACGCGCGGCTCGTGGGCGCCCCGTCCGGGACGCCGAGCCTGCCGGCCGGCGCCGCCCCGGTCGTCTCCGCGAGCGGCGAGATCGACGTCCCCCGGATCGCCGCGCTCGAGCCGGACCTCGTGGTCGCGTCCCCGGCGTCGGACCAGGTCGAGCTCGCCCGGATCGAGGACGCCGTCGACGCGCCCGTCTACCTCCAGCCGGCGAGCTCGGTCGACGACGTCGTCCGGGCGACGATCGAGCTGGGGCACTCGCGGGCGAGCCGCTCGCCGCCCGTGCGCTCGTCGCCGCGATCCGCCGCGACGTCGCGGAGATCGAGCAGCGCCTCGCCGCGGTGGCGCCCGTGCGCGTCTTCGTCGACGTGGGGCTGCTCCTCCCGCCGGGCGATCACACGCTCCTCGCCGACCTCGTTCGGCGGGCCGGAGGGATCCCCGTCCCCGAGGGCGACGCGGGGGACGCCGCTCGAGCCGGCGGCCGTCGCCGCGGCGGCCCCCGACGTCTACCTCGCGACCTCCTCGTCCCGTCAGACGCTCGAGGGGCTGCGCGCGGACCCCGTCCTCGCCGGCACCCCCGCCGCGACCGACGGCCGGTTCGCGATCATTCCGGCGGACGCCGTCGACGTCGCCGGCCCGGGGATCGCCCGCGGGCTGGAGGCGGTCGCCGCCGCCATCCATCCCGATGCCTTCCGCTGAGCTCCGCGCCATCTCGGTCGACGCCTTCGGCACGCTGGTCACGCTCTCGAGCCCGACCGAGCGGCTGCGCGAGGCGCTCGCGCGCCACGGCGTCGCGCGCGACCACGACGCCGTGGGCGAGGCCTTCCTCGCGGAGGCGCGCTACTACCGACCGCGATCGCTCCAGGGTACGGACGGCGCCTCGCTCCACGCGCTGCGGGTAGCGTGCGTCGGCGTGTTCCTCGAGCACCTCGCAGCGCCGGTCGCGCCGGACGACTTCGTCGACGACTTCATCGGCGCGCTCGACTTCGGCCTGACGGACGGCGCCGAGGACGCGCTCGACCAGCTCGCCGCGGCCGGGCTCGCGCTCGTCTGCACGGCCAACTGGGACGTCGGCCTGCACGGGATCCTCGACCGGCTCGGCGTCTCGTCGCGCTTCGCCGCGATCGTCACGTCCGCCGACGCCGGCGTCGAGAAGCCTGACCCGGCGATCTTCCACCTCGCGCTCTCGCACGTCGACGTGGAGCCGGCGCACGCGCTCCACATCGGCGACGAGGAGGTCGACCGGCTCGGCGCCGCGGCCGCCGGGCTCGCCTTCGCGGAGGTGCCGCTCGCGACGCTGCCGGCCCGCCTCGGCCTCGGGGGCGCACGGTGACGGACCAGCCGGTCGAGACCCCCGGCCGCGACTGGCCGCTCCGCGCGGGCGCGCTCTCCGCGTGGATCCTGCTCGCCACGATCCAGATCGCCCTCTCGTTCGCCGGCCAGTCCGGCTCGACGAAGGACGACTCCACCGAGCAGCCGATCTACCAGTGGGGCCTCGCGGTCAGCTCGGTGATCCTCTACGCGATCCTGCTCGGGATCACCTGGGCGATCGCGAACGGCGACCGGGACGGGCTCCGGAACGCCCTGGGGCTGCGCCGCTTCGCCCCACGCGCGCTCGGCCTGGCGGCCGGCGTGGTCGTCCTGTCGATCGTCATCGGCGCCGTGCTCGAGCCGATCCTGCACGCGGGGGACAAGCAGGGCCTGACCCCGGAGACGTACGACTCGAGCCGGCTCGCGCCGCTGATCGTCAACGCGATCGTGATCGTCACGATCGTGCCGTTCGCCGAGGAGCTCTTCTTCCGTGGCCTCGGCGTGCGCCTGCTCGGGCCGCTCGGCGTGCTCCCCGCGGTCGTCGGCACCGGGCTCGTCTTCGGCCTCGCCCACGGCATCCCGGAGGCGCTGCCGCCGCTCGTCGTCTTCGGCATCGGCCTCGCGTACGTCCGCTGGAAGGCCGACAGCGTGTGGCCCGGCGTGATCGGGCACGGCGTCTACAACGCCATCGGCATCGCCGCCGCCCTCGCGTCGACCTGAGCCCGACCGGGCGACGGGGCCCGGGTATCCTTCCCGCCGATGACGAGCGGCAACCCGGGGACCGACCCCGTCGTGCAGGAGCTCCGCGACCGGATCGACGCGGTCGACCGGGAGCTGCTGGCCGGCCTCAATCGCCGCCTCAGGCTCGTCGGCGAGCTCAAGCTCCACAAGGAGGCGCAGGGCTACTCGTTCACCGACGCCGGCCGCGAGGAGCGGCTGCTCGAGGGGCTCCGGGCCGCGAACGGGGGGCCGCTGAGCGCCGAGGGCGTCGACGAGATCTTCCGGACGATCGTCGCGCGGACGAAGCGCGACGTGTACGGGCCCTAGGGCCCGCCCTCAGGATCCGGTCGAGAAGTCCTCGGGGCTGACGTCCTCGAGGAAGCGCTTGAACTCCTCGACGATCTGCTCCTGCTCGACGTCCTCCTGCTCGAACTCGATCGCGTTGTCGTCGACGACGGCGTCCGCCGCGAAGATCGGCGCCCCGACGCGGACGGCGAGCGCGAGCGCGTCGCTCGGGCGCGAGTCGATCTCGACCTCGTTCCCGTCGACGAGGATCGTGATCAGCGCGTAGAAGGTGTTCTCGCGGAGCTCGGTGACCGTGATCCGCACGATCTTCACCTCGAGCTGCTCGAGGACCGACGTCATCAGGTCGTGCGTCATCGGCCGCGGCGTCGAGGCGCCCTGGAGCTTCATCAGGATCGCAGCCGCCTCGGGGTGGCCGATCCAGATCGGGAGGAACTTGTTGCCGTCCTGGGTCTTCAGCAAGACGATCGGCTGCTTGCCGACCATGTCGAAGCTGACCCCGTAGATGACCATCTCCCGCATGACGCGTCGGGGGCCTCACCGACCCCCGTGGAGGATCGTAGCACCGGCCCCCTGCCCGTCCTCCCGCCGACGGGGCATCTCTCCCGGAAGCACGAAACCCCCGCAATGCGAGGGTCTCGGAGTGGGCGATCCTGGATTCGAACCAGGGACCTCCGCCTTATCAGAGCGGCGCTCTAACCAACTGAGCTAATCGCCCGGGCCGCGAGATTCTAGCCGCTTCCCCCGCCCGTCGGCGCGCCTCGGTCGACGGCGCCGGAGACGCGCTCGAGCGACTCGACGAGCTCCTCCAGGGCCACCTCGTCCGCGTAGCGCAGCTCGAGCCTCCCGCGTGCGGCGACGACCTCCGCGCCGGTCAGCCGTACGAGCAGCTCCCTGGCCCGCTCGGCGAGCGCCGGATCGACGCGGGCGCCGCGGCGCGGCCGGGTCCTCGCCCCCGCCTCGGTCGCCGCGCGCTCGGCCGCGCGGACGGTCAGGCCCTGGACGGCGATCCGGCGGGCCAGGCGCCGGCGATCCTCGTGGTCGGGGACCGCGAGCACCGCCCGCGCGTGCCCCTCGGTGAGCTTGCCGCGCTCGACCAGCGAGAGGACGTCGTCGGCCAGCTCGAGCAGGCGGACCCGGTTCGACACGGTCGCCTTCGACCTGCCGACGCGCTCGGCCACCTCACCGAGCCCGAGGCCGAGCTCGTCCATCAGCACGGCGTACGCCCGCGCCTCCTCGACCGGCGACAGGTTCTCGCGGGCGACGTTCTCGACGAGCGCGAGCATCATCGCCTCGCGGTCGTCGCTCTCGCGGATCAGCGCCGGAACGGTCGCGAGGCCGGCGAGCTGGGCCGCCCGCCAGCGGCGCTCGCCCGCGATCAGCTCGTAGCCGCCCTCGGGATCCGGACGGACGATCACGGGCTGCACGACGCCCTGGGCCCGGATCGACTCGGCCAGGCCCTCGATCGCCTCCTGATCGAAGTGGCGTCGCGGCTGGCGCGGGTTCGGCCGGACCGACCCGATCGGCAGCTGCTGGAGGTCGTCGCTCGCGGTGGACGGCGTGCCGAGCAGCAGCTCCAGCCCACGGCCCAGGCCCCGGCGGGGCGGCGGGCTGCTCAACGGTCGTCCACCGGCGCGCTCACCCGACGCAGTATGAAGCGGCCGCCGGGCGCAACGCGTCAGCGACGCGCCACGAGCTCCCGAGCGACCCGGTAGTAGGCGTCTGCTCCCGACGAGCTCCGGTCGTAGGCCGTGATCGGCAGGCCGTGGCTGGGCGCCTCCGCCAGGCGCACCGTCCGCGGGATCGCCGCCTCGAACACGAGATCGCCGAAGGCGCGCCTCACCTCCGCCGCGACCTGGCCCGACAGGCGGGTGCGCCCGTCGACCATGGTCAGCAGCATCCCGGCGATGGTCAACCTCGGGTTGAGCCTGACCCGGATCAGCTCGATCGAGCGCAGGAGCTGCGTGAGCCCCTCGAGCGCGTAGTACTCGCACTGCACGGGGACGATCACGCGATCCGCGGCCGCGAGGGCGTTCACCGTCAGCGGCCCGAGCGACGGCGGGCAGTCGATGAACACGAACGAGTACCGGTCGCGCGCGGCCTCGAGCGACCGACCCAGGTAGCGCTCGCCCGCCTCGTGCTGCGCGAGCTCGACCGCCGCGCCCGCCAGCTCGGGCCGGGAGGGGACGAGGGCGAGGTTCGGGAAGCGCGTCGCGTGGGCCACCTCGTCGAGCGAGGCGCCGTCGAGCAGGTCGTACGAGGACGTCCCGTTCGCCCGCTCCCCGAGGCCGGACGTCGCGTTCGCCTGCGGGTCGAGGTCGACGACGAGCACCTGCTCGCCGGCCTCCGCGAGGCACGCGGCCAGGTTCACGGCCGTCGTCGTCTTGCCGACGCCGCCCTTCTGGTTCGCGAGCGCGTAGATCCCGCCGGCCACCCGGCGAGTGTAGTCAGGCGAGGGGGCGCTTGCGGGCCACTCCCGGCCGGCGCGGGAAGCGACCGGGCGTGGGGCCGATCTTGCGCACGACCGCCAGTGCCTTGTGCTCCGAGCCCGCGACGGGCCGCAGCTCCGCGAGCTCGCCTGCCACCTCCGCGGCGGCCAGCGCGATCGCGTCCGCGGCCCTCAGGCTCGTGTAGAGGATGAGGGCTCCACCGGGGCGCACGAGCGGGAGGCACCACTCGACCGCGACCGGCGGTGACGCGAGCGCCCGCGAGACCGCAGTCGCGTAGGCGTCCCGCCCCTCGCCGCCGGCGGCGTCCTCCGCCCTGGCGTTCAGGACCCGCACGTTCGGGAAGCCGGCCGCGTGCACGCGCAGGAACGCGCACTTGCGCTCGGTCGCCTCGAGCAGCACCACCTCGAGCTCCGGGTGGGCGGCCGCGAGGGGCAGCCCGGGCGAGCCGCCTCCGGAGCCGACGTCGACGACCGGGCCCTCCCGCACGAGCTCGGCCGCGACGAGCGCGTCGTCCAGGTGCACCCGCCGGATCTCGTCCGGATCGTCGATCGAGGTCAGGCCGGGCTCGGTCGCGAGCGCCGCGAGCCAGGCTGCGAGCCGAGGATCGTCGCTCAAGCCGGCGGCTGGACGACCACGTAGCGGGAGGGCTCGTGCCCCTCGCTGACCGAGTCGAGCCCCAGCTCGCGCAGGCGCAGGTGGACGATCTTGCGCTCGCTCGCGGTCATCGGGTCGAGCGCAACCGGCGAGCCGCTCGCCCGGACGCGCGCCGCAGCCCGCTCCGCCATGCCCTCCAGGGTGGCGCGTCGCCGCTCCCGGTAGCCCCCCGCGTCGACGACGACGTCCAGACGCGTCCCGGCCGCATGGGCCACCACCGCGCCCGCGAGGTGCTGGATCGCGTCGATCGTCTGCCCGTGCTTGCCGATCAGGAGGCCGACGTCGGGCCCAGCGAGGCTCGCGCGCAATGCGCCCTCATCCTCCGTGACCGAGACGCGCGCCGAGACCCCGATGCCGTCGCAGATCCGCTCCAGCGTCTCCGCGAGCACCGCGGCGGGGCTACCGGTGGCGTGGGTTGCCGCGGGCGCGGCCGGCCGGCCGGCCGCGATCGTCCGCTCCGGCGGCGGGCCTCCCGCGACGCGCGCGATCACGCGCGCCTCGATGAACCCCACGCCCAGCAGCCCCCGCTCGCCCTCCGAGATCACCTGGAACTCGACCGCATTGCGATCGAGCCCGGGGACGCGGCGCTCGAGCTCCCGGAGGGCCGCCCACTTCGCCTCGCCGACGGTCTCGCCGGTCGCCTCGGCCTCGACCTGAGCCTGAGGGTCGCCGCTCACCGGCCCGTCCTCGGGTTCCGCTTCTTGCGGCGGCGCACGGCCGGCGCGCCGCCGGGCTGCGCGCCGCTCCGCGGCGGCGGCTGCTTGCGCGCCTGCGTCGGCTTCGTGCTCCCGGCCGGCTTCGGGGACGGCTTCTTCGGCTTCGCCCCGTCGCCGGCGTCGCCGTCGGCCTCCTCGTCCGCCGCGTCCTTCGGCGGGGTGCGGCTCGTCTTCTTGACCGCGACCGGCTCCGTGCGCGGCATCAGCCGGCGCGTGATCACGCCCTGGCCCGTCGTCCAGAGGTTGGACGTGACCCAGTACATCATCAGGCCGGTCGGGAAGCGCAGGACGAACGGGATGAACACGAAGGGGAGGATCACGAAGAGGATCCGCTGCTTCTTGTCGACCGTCGTCGACATGAGCAGCGTGGAGGTGACCTGGCTGCCGACGTAGATCGCGAGGAGCAGGTAGCCCGACCAGTGGTCCGAGATCTTGTCGGTGATGTTCGGGATCAGCTCGTTCAGGAACCCGAGATCCGACTGCGGGTAGTCCGGGAAGACCTCCTTCTCGAAGTCCCGCAGCACGTAGAACAGCGAGATGAAGATCGGGATCTGGGGCAGGATCGGGAGGCAGGAGGCGGCCGGGTTGACCTTGTTCTCCTTGTAGAACTTCATGACCTCTTCGTTGAGGCGCTGCTTGTCGTGCTTGTACTTCTGCTGCAGCGCCTTCAGCTCCGGCGCGTGCACCTGGAGGGCCTGCATCGACCGGATCTGCTTGAGCGTCAGCGGCAGGATGAGCAGCCGGACGACGAGCGTCAGGACGACGATCGCCCACGCCCAGGTCAGCCCGATGTCACTGTGCAGCCACTCGAGTATCGCGGTCAGCACGTCCTCGATCGGCTGGAGGACGCCGGCGAGCGGCAGCGACACGCCCATCACGCGCTCCTCCGCCTCCCCAGCGGGAACAGCCGCTGGTCACGCGCGTAGTCGACCCCGCCATGGCTCCACGGGTTGCAGCGCAGGAGCCGCCACCCGGCCAGCACCGCGCCGCGGACGAGCCCCTGCTCGCGCATCGCGTCGATCGCGTACTGGGAGCAGGTCGGGTGGTACTTGCACCGGCCCATCGCGAGCGGGCCCAGCGTGTGCCGGTACGCCTGCACGACGCCGATCCCGAGGGAGGCCGCGGCCCGGGAGGGTTTCACGCGCGCGTGCCCCGCTCGGTCGGGACGGCGCGCTCGAGCAGCTCGCCCAGGTGCTCCACGAGCCAGGGGAACCCGCGCGCGTCCACGGTCTCGGGGAGGCCCGGCCGCACGATCAGCACGTAGTCCGAGCCCGGATCGGCCTTCGCGCGCACCTCGTCGAACGCGGCCCGCAGCCGGCGCTTCATCCGGTTCCGCTCCACCGCGCCACCGACCTTCCGCGGCACGGCCAGCCCGACGCGCGACTCCTGGCCCAGCTCGCCCTGGTCACCCGCGTCCTCCTCCCGTCGGAACGAGTACAGGACGACGTAGCGGGTCGACACCGACCGCCCGTGGCGATACACGGTGTCGAAGTCCCGCGAGCGGGAGAGTCTGCTGCGACGTCCCACGGGGGCGCCGGGGCCGGCTCAGGCCGAGAGACGCTTGCGACCCTTGGCGCGACGACGCTGCAGGATCGCGCGGCCCGCGCGGGTCGCCATGCGTGCGCGGAAGCCGTGGCGCCGCTTGCGCCGACGGACGTTGGGCTGATAGGTGCGCTTCACGCGGAGTTCTCCAGATGGGGGCCGCGGGCGCGGCCGGAGGCAGAAGTATAGAGAAGCCCGGCCAGCTGGTCCGGAGGGTGCTTTCCGCCCCCCGCCGGCGGCTGATCCGGCGACCCCGACGGCCCGGTTTCCCACGACTTGTTCTCCCCAGCTGTGGACAACCCTGTGGAGAAGATGAAAACGCTGCAAATTGCGGCTTTTTTATCCCCCCTCAACCCGTTGTTCCCGGCCCGGAAACGCTGGTATGATCGCCACTCCCCGAGCCCGGGGCCCCTCGACAATCGAGCGCCGTGACACGACCGACCGACCTGCGTCCGGATGTTCTCTGGACCGAGATAGCGGACAGGCTCCGCGAGTCGCTCAGCGACACCACGTTCCAGACCTGGTTCGGCGGCGCGGCCGCCTACCTCGGGGAGGACGGGTCGGTCGTCCTGACCGTGCCGAACGACTTCACCCGTAGCTGGATCGCGAGCCACTTCGAGGAGCTCCTCGTGACCGCCGCCGCCGACGTCCTCGGCGAGGCCCGGCCGGTCAGCGTCCTCGTGCGCGAGAGCGCTCCGACGGACGGCGCGCCCGCCGCGCCGCGTCGCGGCCTCGCGGGCGTGAACCCGAAGTACACGTTCGACTCCTTCGTGATCGGCTCGTCGAACCGCTTCGCCCACGCCGCCGCGCTCGCCGTCGCCGAGTCCCCCGCGCAGTCGTACAACCCGCTCTTCATCTACGGGAGCACGGGCCTCGGGAAGACGCACCTCCTGCAGGCGATCGCCCAGTACACGGCGGAGCACGCGCCGCACCTCTCCGCGCGCTACGTCACGAGCGAGGCGTTCATGAACGACTTCATCAACTCGCTCAAGGACAAGCGCATCGAGGGCTTCAAGCAGCGCTACCGCCACTACGACGTGCTCCTCGTGGACGACATCCAGTTCCTCGAGGGCAAGGAGCGGATCCAGGAGGAGTTCTTCCACACCTTCAACTCGCTCTACGAGGCGGGCAAGCAGATCATCCTCTCGTCCGACCGGCCGCCGAAGGACCTGTCGACGCTCGAGGCCCGCCTGCGCTCGCGCTTCGAGTGGGGCCTGATCACGGACATCCAGCCGCCCGACCTCGAGACGCGCATCGCGATCCTGCGCAAGAAGGTCACGGCCGAACGGATCAACGTGCCGGACCCCGAGGTGCTGACGCTCGTCGCGAGCCGCGTCTCCTCGAACATCCGCGAGCTGGAGGGCGCGCTCACGCGGGTCGTCGCCTTCTGCTCCCTCACCGGTCGGCCGATGTCGGTCGAGGTCGCCCAGGAGGTGCTCCGGGACGTCTTCCCCGAGGGCGAGCCGCCGGAGGTCTCGGTCGAGCGCATCCAGCACGCTGTCGCCGACCGCTTCTCCATGACCGTCGCCGACCTGATCAGCCAGCGGCGCTCCCAGGCGATCGCCTACCCGCGCCAGGTCGCGATGTACCTGTGCAGGAGCTGACGGACAGCTCCCTGCCCCACATCGGCCGCAAGTTCGGCGGGCGCGACCACACGACGGTCATCTACGCCACGTCGAAGATCGCGAAGCTCATCCGCGAGGACCGGGACGTCTACAACCTCGTCCAGGAGCTCACCGCGCGGATCAAGCAGGCCCGTTGACGACGTGTGGGTCCATGACCGCGTTCCGTGGATTCCGCGGCGCGGACGCCAGCGGCCTGTGCGGAACCTCGATTCCTCCCCAGCGGGTCCCCACAGTCCGAACCCGCATGGATAGCCGCGTCGCGCCGTCCTCCCCGTACTTCACACTGTCTATCTCTACGAGGGGTTCTTTTCTTTCTTTTCCTAGTGGAGAGCGATGGCTGTCGAGATGTCCACGTCGTTGAAGGTCGTCGTCCCGCGTGACGCGCTCGCTGCCCGGCTGCAGGTGGTCAGCCGCGCGGTCTCGTCGCGGACGAGCGTCCAGATCCTCGGGGGCGTGCTGCTGCGGGCCGAGGACGGCCGGCTGGAGCTCGCGGCCACCGACATGGAGATGTCGCTGCGTGCCGGGCTCGACGTCGGGGTCTCCGGCGAGGGCAGCTCCGTCGTGCCCGGTCGGCTCTTCACGGACATCGTGAGGCTGCTCCCCCAGGGCGACGTGACGATCGAGCACCGCCCGGACGAGGGCCTCGTCGCGGTCGCGTGCGGCCCGGCCTCCTACCGGCTGCACACGTACGACCCCACCGACTTCCCTCGCCTGCCGACGGTCGACCCCGCCGAGTCGTTCGCGGTCGAGCGCGACGCGTTCCTCCAGACGCTCGGCCGCGTCAGCCGCGCCGCCTCGCGGGACGAGTCGCGGCCGGTCCTCACCGGGATCCTGATGAAGATCGAGGGCGCGACGCTCGTCATGGCCGCGACCGACTCCTACCGGCTCAGCGTCAAGGAGACCGCGCTGTCCGCGCCCCCCGCCAGGGAGATCGAGGCCATCGTGCCCGCCCGCGCGCTCGCCGAGCTCGCGCGGATCGCCGGGGCCGCCGCCGACGAGCAGCTGACCGTGACGGTCCAGGAGAACCAGGTCGCGTTCGCCGCGGACGGGGTGCTGATGACCGCCCGCCGCATCGACGGCCAGTTCCCGAACTACAAGCAGCTGCGGCCCGAGGCGTTCGAGGCCGAGGTGGCCATCGCGCGCGACGAGCTCGCCGAGACCGTCAAGCGCGTGTCGGTCATGGCCCAGCGGAACTCGGCGCTCCGGCTGCGCTTCGCGGACGGGGAGCTGACGATCCGCGCGCAGACCCAGGACGTCGGCGAGGCGCAGGAGTCGCTGCCCATCGCGTTCCGCGGCGAGGCGATCGAGATCGGCTTCAACCCGCAGTTCCTGCTCGAGGGCATCGAGTCGGTCGACGCGGCCGAGGTGCGGATCAAGCTGATCAGCCCGCTCCGGCCGGGCCTGATCACCGGCGAGGGCGACGACTTCTGGTACCTGATCATGCCCATCAGGCTCGCCAGCTGATCGTCTCCCGGCTCTCCCTCCGCCGCTTCCGCTCCTACCCGCGCCTCGACCTCGACCTCGCGCCCGGCCGCGTCGTGGTCGTCGGTCCGAACGGGGTCGGCAAGACGAACCTGCTCGAGGCGCTCCACGTCGCCACGCAGGGCTTCTCGCCGCGAACGCGCGTCGATGCGCGGCTCGTCCGCTTCGGGGACGACGCCGCGCGCGTCGCCGCGGCCGGGACGCGGGGCGGCGTCCCCTTCGAGAGCGTCGTGACGATCCAGGGCTCCGGGGCGAAGGCCGCCACCCTCGACGGCGCGCCCGTCGCGAGCCTCGACGAGCTGCGCAGGGCGCTGCCCGTGCTCGTCTTCACCCCCGACCGGCTCGCCGTGGTGAAGGGCGGCCCGCTCGTCCGCCGCACGTACCTCGACCGGATGCTCGGCCGCGTCGCGCCCGCGCAGGCCGACATCGCCGGGGAGTACGCGCGCGCGCTCGCCCAGCGCAACGCCGCGCTCCGCCGCGTCGGCCAGGGCCTCGCGCCGTCGTCGTCGGTCGACCCGTGGACGGAGGCCGTGTCGCGCCACGGCACGGCGCTCGACGCGGCCCGAGCGGCGCTGGTCGACGCGCTCGGCCCCGGCTTCGCCGCCCACGCGGCGGCGCTCGGCCTGACCGACGCGCAGCTCGCCTACGAGCACCGGCCGCTCGCGCCGGAGGCGCTCGCCGCCCGGCTCGCGCGCGACCTCGAGCGCGGGACGACGGGGCTGGGCCCGCACCTGCGCGACGTGGGGATCGCGAGCGGCGATCGCGAGCTGCGGACGTTCGGGTCGCAGGGCGAGCAGCGTGTGGCCGTCCTCGCGCTCCTGCTCGCCGAGGCGGGCCTCCTGCTCGAGTCGCGGGGCGAGGCGCCCGTGCTCCTGCTCGACGACGTGCTGAGCGAGCTGGACGAGCAGCGTCGCGCCGCGCTGCTCGCCGCGACCGCGCCGGGCGCGCAGGTCGTCGTCACGACCACCTCGCTCGGGACGCTGCCGCCGGCCGGCCCGTCGCCCGACCTCGTCGTCGAGGTCGCCCCCGGCACGGCCACGGTGCGCGCATGAGCAGCCGCGACCGCTGGCGGCTCCCGGGCCGTCTCGACGGCGAGCTGGCGCAGGAGCTCGGGCGGCTGGGCGTCCCGACGGAGAGCGGCGACCTGGGCCGCCTGTGGGCGGAGGCGGTCGGCCCCCAGATCGCCCGGAACGCCTGGCCAGCGCGCGTCGCCCGGGACGGGACGCTCGTCGTCCACACGCGGTCGAGCGTCTGGGCGCAGGAGCTCGCGCACCTCGAGCCCGTCGTGCGGGAGCGCCTGGGGGCGAGCGCGCCGCCGCGGTTGAGGTTCGTCGTCGGCGCCGTGCCGGAGCCGTCGCCCGCGCAGCTCGAGGACGTCGTCGACGCGCCGACGAGGCCATCGGCCGAGCATCGGGAGCGCGCCGCGAGCCTGGCGGCCGGGATCGAGGACGAGGCCCTGAGGGAGGCCGTCGCCCGCCTCGCCGCCCACGTGCTGGCCCGATCGGCTCCGACTGATCCGTCTGGTACCCTGTGAAGTGCCCGCAATCCGTCCAGGTGCAGGGCTTTTTTCATTGAACGAGGGCATGGCTGACACGAGCTACACCGCAAAGGACATCACGGTCCTCGAGGGCCTCGAGCCCGTCCGGCTCCGGCCGGGCATGTACATCGGCTCGACGGGCCCCCGCGGCCTCCACCACCTGGTCTGGGAGGTCGTCGACAACTCCGTCGACGAGGCCCTGGCCGGGCGCTGCGACCGCGTCGAGGTCGTCCTGCACCCCGACAACTCGGTCACGGTGCGGGACAACGGCTCCGGCATCCCGGTCGACGTCATGCCGGAGCAGGGGCTGCCGGCGCTCACGGTCGTCCTGACGAAGCTCCACGCCGGCGGCAAGTTCGGCGGCGAGGGCTACAAGGTCTCCGGCGGCCTCCACGGCGTCGGCGTCTCGGTGGTGAACGCGCTCTCCGAGCGGCTGGTCGCCGAGGTGCGCCGCGACGGGAAGCTCTATCGCCAGGAGTTCGAGCGCGGCGTCCCGGTCGGCGAGATGGAGCTCGTCGGCCCGTGGGACGGCGAGACGGGGACGACGATCACCTGGATGCCCGACGCGGAGATCTTCGAGGAGCTCGAGCTCTCGCGCGACACGCTCGTCCAGCGCCTGCGCGAGACCGCCTTCCTCACGCGTGGCCTGCGAATCGTGATCGACGACCAGCGCGAGGGCGAGTGGCGCGAGGAGTTCCACTACGAGGGCGGCATCCGGGACTTCGTCTCCCACGTGAACGGGAAGAAGGACCCGATCCACGGCCAGGTCGTCTACTTCGAGAACGACGAGGCGGAGGGGCGCGGCTCGGTCGAGATCGCGCTGCAGTGGAACTCGTCCTACGTCGAGTCGGTCTTCTCGTTCGCGAACAACATCAACACGCACGAGGGCGGCTCGCACCTCTCCGGCTTCGCCGCGGCGCTGACGACCACGATGAACAAGTTCGCGCGCGACGACGGCCTGCTGAAGGAGAAGGACGACAGCCTCGAGGGCGAGGACTGCCGCGAGGGCCTCGCCGCGATCATCTCGCTGAAGATCCGCGAGCCGCAGTTCGAGGGGCAGACGAAGACGAAGCTCGGCAACCCGTGGGTGCGCGGGTTCGTCCAGACCACGGTCAACCAGAAGCTGACCGAGTGGTTCGAGGAGAACAAGACCGAGCGCAACCGGATCATCAAGAAGGCGATCGACGCCGCCCGCGCCCGCCAGGCGGCGCGCAAGGCGCGCGAGGTCAGCCGCAAGGGGGCGCTCTCGGGCTCGGGCCTGCCCGGCAAGCTGGCCGACTGCCAGTCGTCGAACCCCGAGGACTGCGAGCTCTACCTCGTCGAGGGCAACTCGGCGGGCGGCTCCGCGGTCGAGGCGCGCGACAAGAACAACCAGGCGATCCTGCCGCTGCGCGGCAAGGTGATCAACTCCGAGAAGAACCGGATCAACAAGGTCCTCTCGAACACCGAGATCCAGTCGATCGTCACCGCCGTCGGCACGGGCATCGGCGCCGAGTTCGACGTCGAGAAGCTCCGCTACCACCGGATCATCCTGATGACGGACGCCGACGTCGACGGCTCCCACATCCGGACGCTGCTGCTGACGTTCTTCTACCGCCAGATGCAGGAGCTGGTCGAGCGCGGCCACATCTACGTCGCCGTGCCGCCGCTCTACCGCGTCAAGGTCGGGAACCAGGAGCGGTACGTCGAGAAGGAGGCGCAGTTCGAGGATCTGATGATCCGCGAGCGCTCCAAGGACATCGAGGTGATCGACCGCGCCGGCCAGGCCTGGAAGGTGACCGAGGCGCGCTACCAGCGCCTGGTCCGCTCGCTGAACGAGTACGAGGGCTGGGTCTCGCGGCTGCGGGCCGACTTCGGGCCGACGACGGCGAGCTTCGTCGTCGCGCATCGACTCGTCGAGACGCCGGCGACGGACCTCGCCGCTGCCGCCGCCGCGATCCCGGGCCTGAGCGACGACGAGCACGAGCTGGCGGTTGCGGACCGGTCCGACGAGCGCCTCCGGGTGAAGGTGGTCGAGCGCGAGACGAGCGCGGCGACGCACGTGGAGGTGCCCGCGGCGCTGCTCGCGAGCCAGGCCTACCAGGGGCTCCGCCGGACGTACGCGAAGCTCGTCGACGCCGTCGGCTCGCCGGGCTTCGCGCTCCAGCTCGGCAAGAAGTCGCGCGAGGCGCCGACCTTCGAGGAGCTCCGCAGCGGAATCCTCGACCTCGCCAAGGAGGGGATCCAGGTCAGCCGCTTCAAGGGCCTCGGCGAGATGAACGCCGACGAGCTCTGGGAGACCACGATGAACCCGGCGAACCGCGTGCTGATCCGCGTGGGCGTCGAGGACGCGGCCCAGGCCGACCGGATCTTCTCGATGCTGATGGGCGATCAGGTCGAGCCGCGACGCGAGTTCATCGAGCAGAACGCCAAGCACGTGCGCTTCCTGGATGTCTGAGCGTACGACGGGTGGGCGCCGGCCGCTGGCCGGCGGCCGTGGAACCGAGGGGTAGCGCATGTCCGACATGGATCCGCTGAACATCGGCCGCATCGAGCCGCGCGAGCTCGAGGAGGAGATGCGGTCGAGCTTCCTCGACTACGCGATGAGCGTGATCGTCGCGCGCGCCCTCCCGGACGTCCGCGACGGCCTGAAGCCGGTGCACCGGCGCGTCCTCTTCGCCATGCACGAGGCGGGCCTGCAGCCGAACCGGCCGCGGCTGAAGTGCGCCCGCGTCGTCGGCGACGTCATGGGCTCGTACCACCCGCACGGCGACCAGGCGATCTACGACACGCTCGTCCGCATGGGGCAGTCGTTCTCGCTCCGCTACCCGCTCGTCGACCCGCAGGGCAACTTCGGGAACATCGACGGCTACCCCGCCGCGGCGATGCGGTACACGGAGTGCCGGCTGACGAAGCTCGCGACGGAGATGCTCCGCGACATCGACGCGGACACCGTCGACTACCAGCCGAACTACGACGAGTCGCGCCGCGAGCCGACGGTCCTGCCGTCCCGCTTCCCCAACCTGCTCGTCAACGGCTCCTCGGGCATCGCCGTCGGCATGGCGACGAACATGCCGCCGCACAACCTCTCGGAGGTCGTGGACGCGATCGTCGCCCTGATCGACGACCCGCAGGCGAGCGTCGACAAGCTGACGCAGTACGTCAAGGGCCCGGACTTCCCGACGGGCGCGATCGTCCTCGGCCGCGAGGGGATCCGCGAGTCGTACCGGTCCGGCCGCGGTCGGATCGTCATGCGCGCGCGCGCCCACGTCGAGGAGCTGCGCGGCGGCCGCACCGCGATCATCGTCTCGGAGCTGCCCTACGGCGTGAAGAAGGGCGGCGACGAGGGCGTCGTCTCGAAGATCGCCGACCTCGTCAAGGAGGGCGTGCTCAGCGAGATCTCGCAGATCAAGGAGCTGTCCAACAAGGACGGCATGCGGATCCAGATCGAGCTGAAGCGCGAGGCGGTCGCCCAGGTCGTCCTGAACAAGCTCTACAAGCACACGCCGCTCCAGACGACGTTCGGCTACAACGCCGTCGCGCTCGTCGACGGCGTCCCGCGGACGCTCTCGCTGCTCGAGCTGATCCGCCACTACCTCGACTTCCAGCGCGAGGTCGTCACCCGGCGGACGAAGCACGAGCTGCGCCAGGCCGAGCGTCGCGCCCACATCCTCGCCGGCTACCTGATCGCGCTCGACCACCTGGACGAGGTGATCGAGCTGATCCGCCGCTCGGACGACACGGACGCCGCCCGCACCGGGCTGATGGAGCGCTTCGAGCTCTCCGAGGTGCAGGCGCAGGCGATCCTCGACCTTCGCCTCGCGCGCCTGACCAGCCTCGAGCGCAAGCGGATCCAGGACGAGTACGACGACCTGATGGAGCGGATCGCCGAGCTGCGCGCGATCCTCTCGGACGAGGCCCGCATCGACGCGGTCGTCCGCGAGGAGCTGCTCGAGATCAGGGAGCTCTACGGCAGGAACGACGACCGGCGGACGGAGATCGTCGCCGCGGCCGAGGAGCTCGAGCTCGAGGACCTGATCGCGGAAGAGGACATGGTCATCGCGATCACGCGGTCGGGCTACATCAAGCGCCTGCCCGTCAACGCCTACCGCGAGCAGCGTCGCGGAGGCATCGGCGTGATGGGCATGGACCTGAAGGACGACGACTACATCGAGCACCTCTTCGTCGCGTCCACGCACGACTACATGCTGTTCTTCACCTCCGTCGGCAAGGTCTACCGGCTGAAGGTGCACGAGCTGCCGCTCGCCTCGCGCCAGGCGAAGGGCCGCGCGCTCTCGAACTGGCTGCCATTCCGCCAGGGCGAGGAGGTGCGCGCCGTGATCCAGACGCGGACGTTCGCCGAGGCCGAGTACCTCGTCTTCGCGACGAAGCGCGGGCTCGTCAAGAAGACGAAGCTCGGTGAGTACAACACGCCGCTCAAGGCCGACGGGATCATCGCGATCAACCTGCGCGAGGACGACGAGCTCGTCGGCGTGCGCCACTCGACGGGAGCCGACGACATCCTGATGGTCTCGCGGAAGGGGCAGGCGATCCGCTTCGCCGAGTCGGAGTGCCGCCCGATGGGGCGAGCCACGTCGGGCGTGATCGGGATGAACCTGCGCGACGACGACGAGGTGATCACGATCGAGATCGCCAAGGACGACACCGACCTGCTCGTCGTCACGGAGAACGGCTTCGGCAAGCGCACGCGGATCTCCGACTACCCGGTGAAGGGCCGTGGCGGCCTCGGCGTGAAGACGGTCCAGCTGACCGAGGCGCGCGGGCAGCTCGCGGGCGCCCGCGTCGTGCGCGACGGCTACCAGGTGATGCTGATCTCCGACGGAGGCACGGTGATCCGCATCCCCGTCGAGGACGTGAAGCGGCTCGGTCGCTCGACGCAGGGCGTGATCGTGATGCGCCTGCGCGGCGACGAGAAGGTGTCGACGCTCGCGCCCGTCGTCGACTCCGCCGATCCCGAGGCGGGCTCGCCCCTCGAGTCGACCGCCGCCCTCGCCGGGGAGCCTCCCGCCGGGGATGCGCAGCTCGCGGTCGGCGAGGGCGAGGCGACCGGGGCCGCCGATGCCGCCGTCGAGGACGCCGCCGCGGAGGGCGACGCCGAGCCGGCGGACGACGCGGGGTAGCGCCCCGCCCGACCTGCGGGCTAGCGGGCGCGCAAGCTCGCCGCGGCGCGCTCGGGCGGGAGCGGGTTGACGCCCACGTCGCCCTGGAGCTCGGCCAGGCTCGGTACGGTCACGCGCGGCACGACCTCGAGCCACCAGTGGCCGACGGGTCGGCCGAGCGGCGAGCTGACGAGCTGGACGTTCACCGGGACCCAGCCGCCCGCCGCGGCGCGGATCCGGCGCAGGCACTCCGCGGCGAGCGCGAGCGCGGGGCCGAGCAGGTCGCTGGCATAGGCGTCCGGCTCGCACCGGGCCGGCGCGATCCGCACCTCGTAGGGCTGACGGCTCGCCCAGGGGCAGTGCGCGACGAGGAGCCCGTCGTCGGCGACCAGCCGCGCGGCACGGGAGCGCTCCTCCGCGAGCACCGCGCAGAGGAGGCACGGGCCCGCGGCGAGCCGCGCGAGCACGTCGACCCGCCCGGCCGACTCGTGCGGGAGGGCGATCAGCTGCGAGTGCGTGTGCGCGAGCGTCGCGCCCGACTCGGGCCCTCGTTCGCGAGGGCGCGCAGGACGCCGAGGCCCGCGCGCCTCGTCGCGTCTGCTCGGGCCCGCCAAGCGACCGCGACCTCCTCGAGCTCGGGCTGCGTGAGGTCGGCGAGCGAAGCGAGGTGGCGCGGGTGTGGACGACGACCTCCTGGCGGCCGACCGCGGGCCGTCGCGCGAACAGCCCGTCCTCGGCCGGGAAGCCCGGGTCGCCGAACGCGGGGAAGCGGTTGGGGACGACGCGCAGCCGCCAGCCGGGTCCGTCTGGCGCGCGACCGGGCGCGCCGAAGGCGAGCGTCTCGGGCGGCGTCTCGGGCTCCCGGCCGGGACAGAAGGGGCACGGCCCCTGCGTCGCGGCGAGATCCGGCGGCGCGAAGCGGCGGCTGCTGCCCGGTCGCTGGCCGCGGACCGGGGCGATCGCGACCTCGCGCAGCGTGATGGGGTCGCGCCGGATCTCGGCCGCGGCCCGCGGGTCGGTCAGCCGCCCTCCCCGTCGGGCGGGTGGGCCTGGCCGAAGGCCCTGAGCAGCTCGATCGGGACGGGGAAGATCAGCGTCGACGTTCGCTCCGAGCTCATCTCGAGCATCGTCTGGAGGTAGCGAAGCTGGATCGCGGCGGGGTTCGTCGAGAGCACGTCGGCCGCGGATCGCAGCTGCTCGGACGCCTGGAACTCGCCCTCGGCCGCGATGATCTTCGCGCGCCGCTCGCGCTCGGCCTCGGCCTGGCGGGCCATCGCGCGCTGCATCCCCTGCGGGATCTCGACGTCCTTCACCTCGACGATCGCGACCTTGATCCCCCAGGGCGAGGTGGCCTCGTCGATGATCTGCTGCAGGATCGTGTTGATCTTGTCCCGCTCGGAGAGCAGCTCGTCGAGCTGGTGCTGGCCGAGCACGCTGCGCAGCGTCGTCTGCGCGATCTGCGACGTCGCGACGAGGTAGTTCTCGACCTGGACGATCGCGCGCGTCGGCTCGACGATGCGGAAGTACGCGACGGCGTTCACGCGGACGGGCACGTTGTCCTTCGTGATCACCTCCTGCGGGGGCACGTTCAGCGCCACCGTGCGCAGGTCGACGCGCACCATCTTGTCGATCAGCGGGATGAGGAAGAACAGTCCGGGCCCGCGCGGCGGCTGCAGCAGCCGGCCGAGCCGGAAGACGACGCCGCGCTCGTACTCCCGCGCGACCCTGACCGACGCCGCGAGCAGCAGGACGACGACGACGGCGACCACGACGATGGCGACGACGGCTGCGGTCATCGGACGCTCGGTGCTCCTTCGGTCGGGGTGGGGGCGGGCTGACGGGGGCCGGACGGCCCCGCGGACGAAGCCTCGCCGACGGGGCGGACGACGAGGACGAGCTCCTCGTCGAGCCGTACGACCGAGACCGGCTCGCCCTCGTCGAGCGCCGCGCCGTGCTCGAGCCGCGCGCGCCAGAGCTCGCCGTGCACGAAGACCAGCCCCTCGGGCGCCAGCCGCTGCCGGACGACGCCGGCCTCGCCGGCGAGCTCCTCCGCGCCGGTCGCGGGCCGCATGCGGCGGGCGAGGAGCGCCTTGCGTCCGACGAGGGCGAGCAGCGCGGCGAGAACGACGGCGACGGTGATCGCAACCGGGAGCGAGACCTGGTAGCCGGGGCCGGCGGGGTCGAAGAGCATCAGGGCCCCGACGGCGAAGCTCGCGGCGCCGGCGAGCGCGAGCGCGCCGTGGCTCGTGACCACCACCTCGGCGGCGAAGAAGCCCAGCGCGAGCAGCAGGAGGGCGATCCCGGCCCAGCTGACCGGGAGCACGTGGAGGCCGTAGAGCCCCGTGACGAGCGAGATGCCGCCGAACGCGGCCGGGAAGATCAGCCCCGGGTGGAGCAGCTCGACGGTGATCCCGAGCACGCCGAGCGAGAGCAGCAGCGTGACGATGTTCGGGTCGATCAGGACGTCGAGGATGCGCTTCCAGAGGGACATCTCGACCGTCGCCACCTCGGCGCCGGCGGTGTGCAGGACGAGGTCGCGGGACGGGGCGCGGGTGCCGTCGATCTCGTCGAGGAGCGTCGGCAGGTCAGGGGCGACGACGTCGATCACGTTGCGCTCGAGCGCCTCCCGCGCGGTGAGGTTCGACGCCTTCCGGACGGCCTGCTCGGCCCAGTCGCCGTTGCGGCCGTGCTCCTCGGCGAGCGCGCGGAGCGACTTCGCCGCGTCGTTCACGGCCTTGCGGCGCAGGTCCTGCGGGATGTCGCCGCCCCCGGCCATCACCGGGGTCGAGGAGCCGAGGTTCGTCTGCGGCGCCATCGCGAGGACGTCCGCGGCCTGGCCGATCCACACGCCGGCCGAGGCGGCGCGGGCGCCGTCGGGCCAGACGTAGACGATCACCGGGATCCGCGAGGCGAGCTCGGCCTTCGTGATGTCGCGCATCGACTCGGACAGGCCGCCGGGGGTGTCGAGCAGGATCGCCACGGCGTCGTAGCCGTCGTCGTTCGCGCGCTCGATCTGCCCGATCAGGTAGCCGGCGGTGACCGGGTTCACGTCGTTCTCGAACTCGACCGCGAGGACCCGCGGGGCGTCCCCGGCCGCGACCGAGCCTGCCGCCGGGACGAGCAGGGCGAGCAGGGCGAGCGCGACGAGCCCGAGCAGGCGCACCGGTCCCAGGGTACCGCTCGTTGCACGTGCAACGTTGCGCCTGGCCCCTTGCCAGGCAGGGACGGGTCCGCTTCCCTTGAAGTCCCTGCAGACCGACCCATGCGGATCCGTGCTGCCACCCTGGCCGTCCTGGCCATCGGGCTCGCGCTCGCCGCGCCGGCCTCCTCCCGGGCCTCCGACGTCGACTACGCGTCGCGGCTCGAGTCCCTTGCGGGCGGGCGCAGCCTGGCCGACGGGTGGCGCGTGGTCGACCCGGCCCGCGCGCCGATGCGCTTCTCGCTCGTCGGGCTCCACTGGCAAGGCGCGGGCGAGGTCGAGGTGCGCACGCGGCTCGGGAGCGGCGCCTGGGGGCACTGGCAGGACGCCGACGCCGACGAGGGCGTCAGCGAGGGCGTGTCGCCCGACGGCTGGCGTCTCGGCTCGCCGCTCTGGGTCCGCGATGCGGACACCGTCCAGTTCCGCCTCCGCGGACCCGTCGCCCGGCTCCGCGCGCACTACGTCCGCAGCCCGGTCGAGCCGCTCGCGGGCCGCCGCCTCAGCGTCGCGGGCTCGCCGGAGGTGATCTCGCGCGCCGGCTGGGGCGCCGACGAGACGATCGTCCGCACCGAGCCGGGCTACGCCCCGCGGCTGGGGTACGCGATCGTCCACCACACGGCCGGCGAGAGCCCCGAGACGCCCGAGGAGTCCGCGGCGATCGTGCGGGCGATCGAGGTCTACCACGTGAAGGGCAACGGCTGGAACGACATCGGCTACAACGCGTTGATCGACCGCTTCGGGCAGATCTTCGAGGGCCGCGGCGGCGGCCTCGACCGCAACGTGATCGGGGCGCACGTCAAGGGCTTCAACACCGGCGCCGTCGGTGTCGCGCTGCTCGGCAACTACGACCGGGACGTGCTGACGCCCGAGGCGCGCGCCGCACTCGTCCGCTTCCTCGCGTGGCGCCTCGACGTCGCCCACGTCGACCCGGTCTCGCTGCTCGCGGTCGTCTCCGGCGGGAACAACGCGAACCCGGCCGGCGCGCAGCTGACGATCCGCGCGATCTCCGGCCACCGCGACTTCGACCTGACCGCGTGCCCCGGCGCGAACCTCTACGCGGAGCTCTCCTCGATCGGGGCGGAGGTCGGCGCCACCGGCGGCCCGAAGCTGTTCGACCCGGCGGCCGCCCCGGCCGCCGTCGCCGTCGGCGCGGACGGCACGCCGACGCCGATCCGCCTGACGGCACGCCTCTCGGAGGCCCGCAGCTGGTCGATCACCGTCTCGGACGCCGCCGGGGCCGTGCTCGCGACGGGCTCCGGGGGCGGCGACGCGATCGACTGGACCTGGGACGGACGGGACGGCGCCGGCCGCGCCGTCGACGCGTCGCGTCGGCCGGTCGCGGTGCTCTCCGCCGGGGCCGAGGTGCGGCCGGCGACGGTCGCGCTGACGGCGGTCGACCGCTCGGCTGCGCCCGTGCAGCCGGTCGTGGCCGTGTCCGGGCTCCGGGTCTCGCCGGCGGTGCTGACCGCGAACGGCGACGGAAGCGGCGACCGCGCGACGATCTCGTTCGGCGTCACCGCGGCGGCGACCGTCACCGTCCGCATCCGCGACGAGCAGGGCGTGCCGGTCGCGACGCTGCTCGACGCCGTGGGCGTCGGCCCCGGCCGGCAGTCGTTCGCCTGGGACGGCCGGGCGGCCGACGGCGCGGTGGCGCCCGACGGCCGCTACCGCGTCGAGGTCGTGGCCCGCGGCGCGGACGGGATCCCCGTGACGGGGTCGGTGAGGCTGACCCTCGACCGGTCGCTGGTCGGCGTCGGCACCGCCGCGCTCGTCTCGCCGAACGGGGACGGCAGGCTCGACCGGCTGCCCGTGACGTTCACGCTGGGCCGGCCCGCGACCGTCGCGGTCCGCGTCCGGCGTGGCACCTCCTGGGTCGGGACCGTCTTCCGGGGCGAGCTGGCAGCGGGACAGCAGTCGCTCGCCTGGGTCCCGCGCACGCGGAAGGGCCGCCTCGCGGACGGCCGCTACGCCGTCGTCGTCCGCTCGACGACCGACCTCGGCACCCAGTCGCAGCAACGGGCGTTCACCGTCGACGCGACGCCGCCGCGGCTGCGGGTGGTGAGCGCGTGGTCGCGCAGGAGCTCGACGAAGATCGTCCTGCGCGTCTCCGAGGACGCGCGGATCCGCGCCCGGCTCGACGCCGGCCTCCCGCTCTCGATCGACCGGTCCCGCGGCCGGGTCGTGATCTGGGTGCGCGCGCACGCGGACCGCGTGCGGATCGTGGCCGTCGACGCCGCCGGGAACCGCAGCGCGCCGGTCAGGCGGGCGCTGCGGGCGCCCGGACGCTGACCTCGCCGCTCTCGACGAGCCGCGTCTCCGAGCCGACGAGGAGGATCAGCCGGCCGTCGGGGGCGATGCCGGCGGCCCGGCCGACCGCGTCGCCGAGCTGCACCTCGACGCCGAGCAGCACGTCTCGTGCGGCCAGCTCCGGGACGAGCGGCTCGAGGCCGTCCGCGAGCCAGGTCTCGTACCCGGCCTCGAGCTCGACGAGCAGCCGGGCGAGCACCGACGCGCGGTCGTGCTCCAGCCCGGTCGCCGTGAGGAGCGAGCCAGGCCGGGTCCGCGCGTCGGCGGGCAGGTCGGCGGCGGCCTGCCCGACGTTCACGCCGATCCCGAGCACGACCGCGCCGTTCCGCCCCTCGGCGAGCACCCCGGCGACCTTCGCGCCGTCGAGGAGCACGTCGTTCGGCCACTTAATCCCGGAGCGCACGCGCGCGACGTGGTCGACGGCGCGCGCGGTCGCGAGCCCGCCGACCAGCGAGAGCTCGCCGAGGCGCCGTCCGGCGGGCGGGCGCAGGAGGACCGAGCAGAGCAGCGCGGCGCCGGCGGGCGCCTCCCACGTCCGCCCGAGGCGCCCTCGACCCTGCGTCTGCGCCTCGGCGACGGCGACCGCGCCCTCGGGCAGCGCCGGGTCGTCGAGGAGGGCCTGCGTGGACGCGCAGGTCGCGCGCCAGAGGTACGGGCGCCCGAGCCGCCCGGTGAGCAGGGGCTCCACGCGCACCGGTTCGAGCGTGCGTCGCACGGGCGAGACTAGACTACCGACGTGCAACCACAGGACGTCCTCACGCGTCGGACTGACACCGATGTCCCCGTGTCCCACCGCCCCAATCCCGTGCTCGCGCCGATGTACGCGCGCCTGAGCGACGCGGAGCTCGTCCGGCGCGCCAAGAGCGGCGACCGGAACGCCCTCGACGCGCTCGTGGAGCGCTACTCCGGCCGGGTCTCGCGGATCGCCGCGCAGGTGCTCGACGACATCGAGGACGCGCGCGACGCCGCCCACGAGTCGCTGCTCAAGCTGAGCGAGCGGCTGCGCCAGTTCCGCGGCGACGCGCAGTTCTCCACGTGGCTCCACCGCCTCGTCGTCAACACCTGCCGCGACGTCTCCGACCGGCAGCGCCTGCGCCGCGGCGCCGCCCTGCCCGACTCCTACGAGGAGCCCGCCGACGACGAGCACGACCCGTCGCGCGCGGCGCTGCTCAGCGACCTCCGCCGCGAGCTCGCCTCGGGCCTCTCGCGCCTGTCGGCGGAGCAGCGCCAGGTCGTCCTCCTGCGCGACGCGCTCGACCTCTCGTACGAGGACGTCGCGCGGCTCGCGCGCATCCCGGTCGGCACGGCCAAGTGCTACGCCCACCGCGGCCGGGCGCGCCTGAAGTCGCGCCTCGAGGAGTACGCGACCGCGTGACGCCGCTCACCCGGGCCGAGATCGAGGCGATCCTGCCTCACCGCGACCCGTTCCTCCTCCTCGACGAGGTGGTGGAGCTGGTCCCCGGCTCGCGCGTCGTCGCGCGCAAGGTCGTGCGCGAGGACGAGTGGTACCTCGCCGGCCACTTCCCCGGGAACCCGATCATGCCGGGCGTCCTGATGGTGGAGGCGCTCGCGCAGGCCGGTGCGGTGGGCGTCCTCTCGCAGCCGGAGAACCGCGGCAAGCTCGCCCTGTTCGCCGGGATCGACGACCTCCGCTTCAAGCGGATCGTCCGCCCCGGCGACGTCCTCGACCTGGTCTGCGAGCTCGAGCAGGTGCGCGGCCCCATCGGGAAGGGGAAGGGGCGCGCGAGCGTCGGCGGCGAGCTCGCGGTGCGCGGGACGCTCACGTTCGCCGTGGCCGAGGCGACTGCGTGATCGCGAGGGCCCTCGACGCCCCACGCGTCGGCATCACCGGGATCGGGACCTGCGTTCCCGACCGCGTGCTGACGAACGCCGAGCTGGCCCGGTTCGTCGAGACCGACGACGAGTGGATCGCCGAGCGGACAGGCATCCGGGAGCGGCGCATCTCCGACCCGGGTGTCGGCGCGAGCGACCTGTCGGTCCCCGCCGCCCGCGACGCGCTCGCGCAGGCCGGGGTCGACCCGCACGAGCTCGACCTCGTGATCGTCGCGACGATCACGCCCGACATGCCCTTCCCGGCGACCGCCTCGGTCGTCGCCGAGTCGCTCGGCGCGCACGAGGTCGCCGCGTACGACATGCAGGCTGGCTGCACCGGCTTCGTCTACGGGGTGTCGCAGGCGTACGGGGCGATCGCCTCGGGCCTCGCGCGCCGCGTCCTCGTGGTCGGCGTCGACCTGCTGACGAAGTACGTCGACTGGCACGACCGGGGCACGTGCATCCTCTTCGGCGACGGCGCGGGGGCCGCGGTGGTCGAGCCCGTCGCCGAGGGCGGCTTCCTGGCCTTCCAGCTGGGGAACGACGGCTCGCACGTCGACGACCTGCTCGTCCCGGCGGGCGGCTCGCGCTCGCGCGGCACGCCGCTCGAGCAGGACCGGCGCAAGTACGCGATGGAGATGAACGGCCGCGAGGTCTTCAAGTTCGCGACGCGGGTGATGGTCACCTCGGCCGAGCAGGTGCTCGCGCAGGCGGGGATGGGCGTCGACGACGTGGACGTCTACGTGCCGCACCAGGCGAACAAGCGCATCATCGACCACGCGGTGAAGACGCTCGGCGTCCCGACGGAGAAGGTCTTCGTCAACGTCGACCGCTACGGCAACACCTCCGCGGCCTCGATCCCCCTCTGCCTGGGAGAGGGGACGCGGAACGGGACCATCCGGCCCGGCCAGACGGTGCTCATGACGGGCGTCGGCACCGGCCTCACCTGGGGCTCGGCGCTGATCACCTGGAGCGAGCCCGGCTCGGGCCTCGACCGAGAGGACGGAGGAGGAGAGCCAGCATGAGGATCGCGTTCTGCTTTCCCGGACAGGGGTCTCAGGACGTGGGGATGGGCAGGTCGTTCGCCGAGGCGCTCCCCGAGGCGCGTGCGATCTACGACGAGGCGTCCGAGGCCGTCGGCTTCGACGTCGCGAAGGTGTGCTTCGAGGGCCCGATGGAGGAGCTGACGCGGACGGACGTCCAGCAGCCCGCCCTGGTCGCCACCTCGCTCGTCTGCCTCAAGGCCATCGAGTCCATCGGCCTCCGGCCAGACGTCGTCGTCGGGCACTCGGTCGGCGAGTACTCCGCCCTTGCCGCGGCGGGCGCGCTCGGCGCGCGCGACGCGGTCGCCCTCGTCCGCCAGCGCGGCCTGGCGATGTCCCAGGCGGCCGACGAGAACCCCGGCGCGATGGCCGCCGTGCTCGGCCTCGACGACGAGGTCGTCGAGGGCCTGTGCGCCGAGATCGAGGACGTGTGGCCGGCGAACTACAACTGCCCGGGCCAGATCGTCGTCTCCGGCCGGCACGTGGCCGTCGACCGGCTGCTCGAGCGCGCGTCCGACCTGGGCGCCCGCCGTAGCGTGAAGCTCCGCGTCTCGGGCGCCTTCCACAGCCCGCTCGTCGCCCGCGCCGCGGAGGTGCTCCGCCCGGCGATCGACCGCGTCCACTTCGCCGAGCTCGGCACGCCGTTCATGTCGACCGTGACGGCCAGCGTCGAGAGCGCGAGCCGGATCGCGGGCCTGCTCGTCGAGCAGGTGACCGCGCCCGTGAAGTTCACGCAGGCCGTCCGCGGCCTGGTCAAGGACGGCACCGACGTGTTCGTCGAGGTGGGGCCGGGCAGCGTCCTCTCGAACCTGCTGAAGCGCTGCGACCGCAGCCTGACGACGATCTCGGTCAGCGACATGGCGAGCCTCTCGAAGCTCGAGCAGCTGCTGTCGGCGGCCCGCACGTGAGCGGCGAGGCCTTCTGCTCGCTGGAGGGCAGGGTCGCGCTCGTCACCGGCGGCGCGCGCGGGATCGGCGCGGCGGTCTCGCGCGAGTTGAGGCCGGCGCCCGGGTCGCGCGGTCAACTACCGCTCGGGCGCTGGGCAGGCCGAGGCATCGCCGGCGAGGTCGGCGGGATCGCCCTGCAGGCGGACGTCTCCGTCGTCGCCGAGGCGCAGTCGCTCGTCGAGCGGGTGGAGGCCGAGCTCGGGCCGATCGACGTGCTCGTGAACAACGCCGGGATCACGCGCGACACGCTGATCGTCCGCATGAGCGACGAGGAGTGGGCGGAGGTCATCGCCACGAACCTCAACGGCGTCTTCCACACCTGCCGCGCGGTCGCGCGGGGGATGCTGAAGCGGCGCGCCGGGGCGATCGTCAACCTGACGAGCGTCGTCGGCCTGCACGGGAACGCCGGCCAGACGAACTACGCGGCCTCGAAGGCCGGGATCATCGGCTTCACGAAGTCGCTCGCGAAGGAGCTCGGAGGCCGTGGCGTGCGGGTCAACGCGGTCGCGCCCGGCTACATCCAGACGGAGCTGACCGACGTCCTCCCCGACGAGCTGAAGGGCCTGATCCTGCAGCAGACGCCGCTGGCGCGCCTCGGCGAGCCAGGGGACGTGGCGGGAGCGGTACGCTTCCTCTGCTCCGACGCGGCACGCTTCGTGACCGGCGAGGTGCTGCTGGTCGACGGCGGCCTGGGGATGTGAGATGGGGGACGTGAACGTGGTGGACGACAGGGGACGGCGGCGCGTGGTCGTGACCGGGATCGGCGCGCTGACGCCGATCGGGAGCGACGCGGAGAGCTACTGGAACGGCCTCGTCGAGGGCCGCTCCGGCGCTGCGCCGATCACGCTCTTCGACGCCGAGCCGTACCCGGTGAGCTTCGCCTGCGAGGTCAAGGACTTCCGGCCGACGGACTGGATCGACCACAAGGCCGCGCGGCGGATGGACCGCTTCGCGCAGCTCGTGATCGGCGCCGCGCGGATGGCCGAGGCCGACGCCGGCATCGACGTCGCCAAGGAGTGCGAGCGGATCGGCGTCGCGATCGGCACGGGCATCGGCGGCCTCCAGAGCTTCCAGGACTGCCACGCGCACCTGCTCGACCGCGGGCCGGACCGGGCGAACCCCTTCTCGATCCCGTCGATCCTCCCGAACATGGGTGCCGCCTGGGTGTCGATGGAGCTCGGGACGCGCGGCCCGCTCTCGTCCCAGTGCACCGCGTGCGCGGCCTCGAACATGTCGATCGGCGACGCGCTCGACACGATCCGGCTCGGTCGGGCCGACGTGATGCTCGCGGGCGGCACGGAGGCGGGCATCGCCGCGGTCGGCATCGCCGGCTTCAGCGCGATGCGCGCGCTCTCGCGTCGCAACGACGAGCCCGAGAAGGCGAGCCGCCCGTTCGACGGCGGCCGCGACGGCTTCGTGATGGGCGAGGCCGCCGGCGTGCTCGTGCTCGAGGGGCTCGACCACGCGCTCGCGCGCGGGGCGAAGGTCTACGCCGAGCTCGCGGGCTACGGGATGTCGTCGGACGCGAACCACATCACGGATCCCGATCCCACCGGCCACAACCCGGCACGGGCGATGTGGAACGCGATGCAGGACGCGGGTGTCACCGCGGAGGAGGTCGGCTACGTCAACGCGCACGGCACCTCGACGCCGACGGGCGACTCGGCCGAGACACGTGTGATCAAGCTCGCGCTCGGCGAGGAGAAGGCGCTCCGCACGCCGGTCTCGTCGATCAAGGGCCACACGGGGCACTGCCTGGGCGCGTCCGGCGCCATCGAGGCGATCGCGACGATCTTCGCCGTGGAGCGCGACGTGCTCCCGCCGACGATCAACCAGGAGATCCCGGATCCGACCTGCGACCTCGACTACGTGCCCAATGTGGCGCGCGCCGCGCCGCTCGAGGTCGCGCTCTCGAACAACTTCGGGTTCGGCGGTCACAACGCCTGCCTCGTGTTCCGCAAGTACCGCGGCTGATCGTCGCGAAGGCGCGCTGCAGGTAGGCTGGCCGGGCGGATGTCTCGCCTCAGAGCCCGCTGCCCCGACTGCCGCACGCTGACCGCGGTCGCGCTCGCCGAGGAGTACGAGTGCCACTCCTGCGGCCGTCGCTTCGCGGCCGGCCTGGTGCGCGTGCCGCGCGCCTTCGGCGAGGCGGTCGAGCCGCTGGCACGCGCGGCGGCGACGGCGCTCCCGTACCCGGAGGCGGCGACGGTCGAGGCGGACACGCCGCCGGAGCAGGCCCTCGCGCTCGCCGCGCGCCTGCCGACCCGCCCGGTCGTGCTCGGCGGCTGCTGCCTGGCCCACGTCGGCGCTATCGAGGCGCTCGCCGCGCGACACGAGCGGCTCGCCCTCCTCTGGCTCGACGCCCACGCCGACCTGCTCCAGCACGCGCCGGCCGAGGCGCCGCGCCGCGGCGCGCTGCGCGGGGTGCTCGACGACGGCGCCGTCGCGGTGGAGGACGTCCTGCTCGTCGGGGCCAGGGCGCTCGCCGACGATGAGCGCCGCGTCGTCGAGGCCCGGGGGATCGCGACGGACGCCCGGCAGCTCGAGGCCGTCGTCGCCGGCACGGAGGCGCTGTACGTGGCGCTCGACGCGGACGTGCTCGAGCCCGGAGGCGGCGTCGCCGCGTTCGACCCCGTCCCCGGCGGGCTCTCGCTCGACGAGGTCGAGCGCCTGCTGCGGCGTGCGGCCGACCTCGCCCCGGTCGCGGGCGTCGGGATCACCGGCCTCGCGGGCCCGGCGTCCGACCCCGCGCCCCTCGTCGGGCTGCTTCGCGCGCTCGGCCTCTAGGGCGCCGCCCGCCAGTCTCCGCGCGGGGCCGGCCGAGGGCGCAGATGAGGCGTCCGGGGTCGGGCGGCTGCCAACTAGACTACGGCCCATGGCCACCCGGATCGACGTGTCGATCGAGAACCGGGCTCCGGGCGGGCCGTCCGCACCGGGCAAGGGGGACGGCGACGGCAAGCGCCACCCGAACACCTGCCCGCGCTGCAGCTCCCACTACCGGGACGACGAGCTGGCGGCGACGCTGCGGGTCTGCCCGCAGTGCGGCCATCACTTCCCCGTGCGCGCGCGCGACCGCGTCGCGCAGCTCGCCGACGCCGGGACGTTCGTCGAGGAGGACGCGGGGCTGCGCTCGGCCGACCCGCTCGGGTTCTTCGACCTGCGCCCCTACGTCGAGCGCATCGCGGAGGCGGAGGTGGCGACCGGGCTCGGGGACGCCGTCGTGATCGGCCAGGCCCGGGTCGAGCGGCGGCCCTGCCAGCTCGCCGTGATGGACTTCGCGTTCATGGGCGGCTCGATGGGCGCCGTCGTCGGCGAGAAGTTCGCGCTCGCGTGCGAGCACGCGGCCGCCCGCGGGCTGCCGCTCGTCTGCGTCACGGCCTCCGGCGGCGCCCGGATGCAGGAGGGCATCCTCTCCCTGATGCAGATGCCCAAGACCGTCTGCGCGGTCGACACGATGCGCGAGGCGAGGTCGGCCTTCCTCGTCGTCCTCGCCCATCAGACGACCGGCGGCGTGCTCGCGAGCTTCGCGAGCCTCGGCGACGTGACGGTCGCCGAGCCGGGCGCGCTGATGTCCTTCGCCGGCCCGCGCGTCGTCCAGCAGACGACGAAGGAGAAGCTCCCCGAGGACTTCGGCCTCGCGGAGTCGAGCCTGCGCTTCGGGCACGTCGACGCCGTCGTCGCGCGGGCGGAGCTCCGCCCCTTCCTCGGCCGCCTCCTCGCCCTCTTCGGACATGCCGACGGGTAGCCGCAGGCCGTACGAGGAGGAGCTGCTCCGGCTCCGGGGCAGGATCGCGAAGCTGCGCGACCTGCCGCTCCTGCGCGGCGTCACCGTCTCGGACGAGCTGACGCGACTGCAGCGGCAGATCGAGCGGATCAAGGCCGAGCCGACCGCCGAGGAGGTCTGGCGCGCGGTCGAGCTCGCCCGGCACCAGCAACGGCCCTACACGCTCGACTACGTGGAGCGGATCCTCGACGACTTCGTGGAGCTGCACGGTGACCGCCACCTGCTCGACGACGCCGCGATCGTGGCGGGCCTCGGCCGCTTCCGCGGGCGAACGGTCGCGCTGATCGGTCACCAGAAGGGCCGTGACATCCACGAGCGCGCCCGCCGCAACTTCGGCATGGCCTACCCCGAGGGGTACCGCAAGGCGATCCGCGTGATGGAGCTCGCCGATCGGCACGGCTTCCCCGTCGTCACGCTCGTCGACACGCCGGGCGCGTACCCGGGGGTCGCCGCCGAGCAGCACGGGCAGGGCGGCTGGATCGCCCAGAGCCAGCTCGCGATGTGCCGGCTCGCCGTCCCGACCGTCGCCTGCGTGATCGGCGAGGGCGGCTCGGGCGGCGCGGTCGCGCTCGCGCTCGCCGACCGCGTGCTGATGCAGGAGAACGCGATCTACTCGGTCATCTCCCCGGAGGGCTGCGCGTCGATCCTCTGGCGCGACGCGGGCCAGGCGAAGAAGGCGGCCGCGGCCTTCAAGCCGGACGCGGCCCACTGCCTCGAGCTCGGCGTGATCGACGGGATCGTGCCGGAGCCGGGAGGCGGGGCCCACACGGATCACGACGCGGCGGCGCGCCTCCTCGCCGACCGCATCGGCGCGGAGCTGGACGCCGTCTCGCCGCTGTCGTCCGGCGAGCGGCGCCACGCGCGACGGGCGAAGTTCCGCGCCATGGGCGTCCTGACCGCCGCCTGAGCCGGCCGGTCGGGTCGCACGTCGCGGCGCGGCGCTTCACATCGCGCTCACATCCTTTCCACGTTGTCCACAGGGTTTTCCCCTGCGACGCGGCGGGCTCAGCCGGGCTGGTCGAGCACGTCGCGGACGCGTGCGAGGAGCTGCTCCGAGGTGAACGGCTTCTGCAGGAAGGCGGCCTCGTTCCGGGTGACGCCGACCCGCAGGACGTCGTCGTCCGTGTAGCCCGACACGAAGAGGACGCGCAGGCCGGGCCGGGCTGCGGTCAGCTCCCGGGCCAGCTCGCGGCCGCTCAACCCCGGCATGATCACGTCCGTCACGAGCAGGTCGATCCGGCCCTCGTGGCGGAGCGCGGCCGTCAGGGCCTCGCGCGGGTCGCCCGTCTCGAGCACGGTGTAGCCGCTGCGCTCGAGCACGCGCCGCACGAGCGTGCGGACGGCCGGCTCGTCCTCGGCGACGAGGATCGTCTCGTGCCCCGACGCGTCGTGGCCCGCCGGCTCGTCCTCGTCCGCCGCCCCCTGCCGCCGCACGAGCGGAAGGTAGACGTCGAACCGCGTGCCGGCGCCGACGGTCGAGCGGACGACGATCTCGCCGCCGGCCTGCTTCACGATCCCGTGGACGGTCGCGAGCCCCAGCCCCGTCCCCTTGCCGACGTCCTTCGTGGTGAAGAACGGCTCGAAGATGCGCTCGAGGACGGCGGGCTCCATCCCGCAGCCCGTGTCCTCGACCCCGATGCGGACGTACCGGCCCGGGAGCAGGTCGGCGAGCCCGGCCGGCCTGTCGTCCCCGATCGCGGCGACGGCCGACTCGAGCGTGAGGCGGCCGCCGCGCGGCATCGAGTCCCGCGCGTTCAGGGCGAGGTTCAGCATGACCTGGTGCAGCTGTCCCGGGTCGGCGAGCACCCGGCAGCCCGGCGCCGCGGGGCTCGTGACGAGCTCCACGTCCTCCCCGATCACCCGGGCCAGCATCCGGCTCGCGTCGCGCAGCACGGCGTCGGCGTCGAGCGGCACCGGCGTGATCAGCTGCTGCCGGCTGAACGAGAGGAGCTGGTCGGTCAGCGAGGCCGCGCGCTCCGCGGCCGTCCCGATCTCGTCGAGCTGCTCCCGGAGCTCGGGATCGAGCTGCCCCTCCTGCGCGAGGCCGACGTTGCCGGCGATCACCGTCAGCAGGTTGTTGAAGTCGTGGGCGATCCCGCCGGCGAGCCGGCCGATCGCCTCCATCTTCTGCGACTGGCGGAGCTGCTCCTCGCTCGTGCGGAGGGCGCTCGCCGCCCGGGCGCGGCGGATCGCGCTGGCGAGGATGCTGGCCGCGACGCGCATGGCGTCGAGCTCGGCCGACGTCCACTCCCGCTCGAGGTCGCAGTCGTCGAGCGCGATCGAGCCCCACAGCGCGCCCTCGACGAGGATCGGCACCGCCGCGGACGAGCGGATGCCGGCCGCGACGAGCGGGCCGCGCTGGTCGGGGGGCAGGTCGACGGTGCGTGCCGTGACCACCTCGCCGCCACGGAAGCGATCGAGCCAGCGCACGAGGCAGGCGGCCCCACCCGCGGTCTCGGGCCCGAGCTCCGGTCGCGCCCGCCCGGGCGCGACCCACAGCGCGCGCGGCTCGCCGAGCAGGACGCCGTCGTTCGCGGCGAGCTCGATCACCGCGGCGCGGGTGACGCCGGCTGCCCCGCCGATCGCCTCCAGCACGTCGGGGAACGTCGCCTCCGGCTCCTGCTCGTCGAGCAGCTGCTGCGCGGCGCCGCTGACCGCCTCGAGGATCGCGTCCCGGCGGCGGAGCGCCTCGTCCGCGGCGTGGCGCTCGGTGATGTCGCCCGCGAGCCCGTAGAGGCCGAGCTGCTCGCCGCCCTCGCCGATCGCGCGGTGCGCGACGCTCGAGCGCCACCCGAACGACCCGCCTGGCCCGATCGCGCGGTACTCGATCGCGTGCTCGCCGTCGCCGGTGAGGTGCGCGCGGACGCGCGGGCGGTCGTCGGGATGGACGAGCGCGAGCACGTCGTCGACGGCGCCGCCGAGCTGGCCGCCCGCGAGGCCGTGCAGCTGCTCGAGCTCGCTCGACCAGCGCAGCGAGCCCGTCGCTGCGTCCCACTGCCACGAGCCCATCCGCGCGGCCGTGAGCGCGAGCTGCAGGCGCTCGTCCTTCTCGCGCAGGTCGGTCTCGAACCGTCGCTGTGCCGTGACGTCGACGCCGTGCGAGACGAGGTACTCGACCGCCCCGTCGGCGCCGGCGATCGCCGTGTTCGTCCACTCGATCAGCCGCGCCTCGCCGTCGTGGCGGAGGAAGAGGTTCTCGTTGAAGCTCGGGTACTCGCCGTCCCAGACCCGCCCGAGCGCCTCGCGCACGCGCGCCTGCTCGTCCGGGACGATGAAGAGGTCGTAGAACGAGCGGCCGACCACCGTGTCGGCCGCGTAGCCGGTGAACTCCTCGCAGGCGCGGTTGAAGCGCACGATCGTCCCGTCGCGGTCGAACGCGATGATCAGGCTCGGCGCGCTCTCGACGACGGCGGACACGAAGTCGCGCTCGCGCCGCAGGCGCTCCTCGCTCGCGACCAGCTCCTGCTCGAAGGCCCGCTGGTCGGTCACGTCGATCCCGTGGGAGACGACGAAGAGCACCTCGCCGTGGTCGTCGCGCAGCGTCCGGTTCCACCAGTGGATCGTCCTGAGCGCCCCGGCGCGCGTGACCCACTGGTTTTCGTTCTCGACCAGATCCGCGTCCGGGTCGCTCGCCGTCCAGACCCGCTCGACGGCTGCGCGCACGCGGGGACGCTGCTCGACGGGGACGACCAGCTCGTCGAAGCGCTGGCCGATCGCCTCCTCCGGCGCGTAGCCGCTGAGGGCCACCGCCGTCCGGCTGAAGCGGACGATCCGACCGTCGCGGTCGAGCACGACGACGAGGCCGGGCGACGTCTCGAGGAGCGCGTCGATGACCTCCCGCGCCCGGCGCAGCTGGGCGTGCGCCTCGCGCAGCTCGTCGCCGCCAGGGGTGGCGACTGCATCGTCGGCCAGGGGGTCGGTGGGTGCCGCTCGCTCGTCCATCTGCTCGCGGGCGACCGTGGTGGCCGGCCTCCGCGTCGCGCAGGCTAGCGGAGCGACGGCTGGCGGCTCGCGGCTCCCACCGACGCAGGCCGGGCATCGCCTCGGCGTCGCGCGCCGGGGGCGCGGGGCGGGGAGGAGGTCGCCGCCTGGCATGCTGGCCGGATGGAGCGGCTGTCGGAGTACGAGCGCAAGCGGCGGCCGGGCCGGACGCCGGAGCCACCAGCCGGGGCGGGGGAGGCGCCGGCGCCAGCGGCGCGCCCGATCTTCGTCGTGCAGCGGCACGCGGCCCGGCGGCTCCACTACGACCTGCGCCTGGAGCGCGACGGCGCGCTCGCGAGCTGGGCCGTGCCGCGCGGGCTGCCGCTCGATCCCGGCGAGAGACGGCTCGCCGTCCACGTGGAGGACCACCCGCTCGCCTACGCCGACTTCGAGGGCGAGATCCCGGCCGGCGAGTACGGCGCCGGGAAGGTCGAGCTCTGGGACCGCGGCACCTACGAGCTCGTCGAGGAGAAGCGGGACGGCGGCCTCACCGTCCGGCTCGAGGGCGGCCGGCTGCGCGGGCTGTGGACGCTCGTGCCGGCCGCCCTCGACGGCGACGCCCGCAACTGGCTCCTGCTGCGCAAGCGGGACGACGGGACGACCGCCCCGGAGGCTGCGCCCGCCGCGTCCCGTCCCGCGCCGATGCTCGCGACGCTCGCCGACCGCGTGCCGACGGGCCCCGGCTGGCTGTTCGAGGTCAAGCTGGACGGCTACCGCACGCTCGCGCGCCTCGCGGGCGGCGAGGCGGTCCTCTGGAGCCGCAACGGGAACGAGCTGACGTCGCGCTTCGCGACGATCGCGCGGGCCCTGCCCGTCGCCGTGCGCACGCCGAACTGCGTGCTCGACGGCGAGGTCTGCGCGCTCGACGAGCTGGGCCGCCCGAGCTTCTCGGCGATGCAGTCGGGCAGCGGGGCGCTCGTCTACTACGTCTTCGACCTGCTGGAGCTGGACGGCGAGCCGGTGATCGACCGGCCGCTCCACGCGCGTCGCGCGCTGCTCGAGGGCCTGCTCGGCGCGAGCCCCTGCGTGCGGCTGTCGGAGGGCTTTCCGGACGGCGAGGCCCTCCTCGACCTCGCCATCCGCGAGCAGCTCGAGGGCGTGATCGCGAAGCGCGTCGACGCTCCCTACCGTGTCGGCAGGCGAAGCAGGGAGTGGCTGAAGGTGAAGACCCACGAGGAGCAGGAGTTCGTGATCGTCGGGTGGACGCGCGGGGCCGGCCGGCGTGCCGGCGGGATCGGCGCGCTCGTGCTCGCCGTGCACGAGCCCGGCGGGCTGCGCTGGGTCGGGAACTGCGGCACCGGCTTCGACGCCAGGGAGCTCGATCGCCTCCAGGCCCTGCTCGGGCCGCTGGCCGCTGACACGTCGCCGCTCGCGGTCGTCCCCCGGATGCCACGCGTCCGGGCCGGGGACGTGACGTGGGTCGAGCCGCGACTCGTCTGCCAGGTCGAGTTCGCCGAGTGGACGCGCGACGGGCGGCTCCGCGCCCCGTCCTACCGGGGGCTGCGCGAGGACAAGCGGGCTGCCGAGGTCGTCCGCGAGGTGCCAGCCGAGGTGGGCGCGCGCGAGCGCGAGGTGACGCGCGGCGCGCGGTCGCTGCGGCTGACGAACCTCGACAAGCTGTTCTTCCCTGCCGACGGCCGGACGAAGGGCGACCTGCTCGCGTACTACGAGGCAATCGCACCGGTGCTCGTGCCGCACCTGCGCGACCGGCTGTTCACGATGAAGCGCTACCCGAACGGGATCGAGGGCAAGCACTTCTTCCAGAAGGACGCGCCGTCGCACATGCCCGACTGGATCGAGACCCGTCGCGTCGAGACGGTCTCGCGCGGCTCGGGCCGCGAGCGGACGATCGACTACCCGCTCGTGAACGACGAGCTCGCGCTCCTCTGGATGGTCAACATGGGCTGCATCGACCTGAACGTCGTCCTCGATCGGGTCGACCGTCCCGACCGCCCGGACGCCGTCCTCTTCGACCTCGATCCGACCCCGGAGGCCGGCTTCGGCGGCGCCGTCCGCGCCGCGCTGCTCGTCCGGGCGGCGCTCGAGCAGCTCGGCCTCGTCGGCTATCCGAAGACGAGCGGCTCCGACGGGATCCACGTGCTCGTGCCCATCGAGCGACGGCACGGCTGGGCGGACGCGCACCTGCTCGCGTCGACCGTCGCGGGTGCGCTCGCACGCACCTACCCGGACGAGGTGACGACCGAGTTCCTCAAGGCGAAGCGGCGAGGCGTCCTCGTCGACGCGAACCAGAACGGCCCGGGTCGGACGATCGCGTCCGTGTACTCCGTCCGGCCGCACCCGGGGGCGCCGGTGTCGACGCCGCTCGAGTGGGGCGAGGTGATCGACGGGCTCGACCCGCGCTCGTTCACGCCCGAGGCGGTGCTCGCCCGGGTCGCCGAGCGCGGCGACCTGTTCGCACCGGTCCTCGCGGGCGGGCAGTCGCTCGCTGCCGCCCTCGACCGGCTGGGATGACCGAGCCCGCGCCCCGACCGCTCGGCCCCGGGGCGCTGCTTCGCCCCGTGCGCGCCGAGGACGCAGCCGACCTCCTCGCGATCGTCGACGCGAACCGCGAGCGGCTTCGGCGGTGGCTCCCGTGGGTCGACGGCACGCGGCAGGATCGCGACTCGCGCACCTTCCTCGCGGCGGCGCTGGCCCAGTCGGCCCGGGGCGACGGCACCCAGTTCGCCCTCGTCGTCGACGATCGCCTCGCCGGCGTCGTCGGCTTCCACGCGATCGACCGCAGGCTCCGCTCGACGGCGATCGGCTACTGGGTCGGCGCCGCGTACGAGGGTGCCGGGCACGTCACCCGCGCCGTCGCGTCGCTGCTCGATCTCGCGTTCGGCGACTGGGGCCTCGCACGGGTCGAGATCCGGGCCGCCCCGGACAACGTCCGCAGCCGCGCGATCCCCGAGCGTCTCGGCTTCCAGGAGGAGCGCGTCGTCCGCCGGGCGGAGTGGCTGGGCGACCGCTGGGTCGACCACGTCGTGTACGGGATGACGGCCGAGGAGTGGAGCGCGAGCCGAGCCGGGGGCTGAGCCGGCGCGCGCCGGACGCCGGAGCGGGCCCCTCGAAGACGCGATGCCCCCGGCGCGTCCGCGTGGCCGCTGCGCCGCCTCGGCCTCGCCCTCGCCGGACCGGGGGCGCGCCGGGGCGGCGGCGGGAGGGCGTCCGGGCCGGGGCTCCGCGGTGCGGGCTGCGCTCCGTACGACGACCAGGGGCCCGGTGGACGCTGGACGATGCTCTCCGGCGAGGGCCGTCGGCCGGGGCCGGTGCGGGTTTCGTGTGCGGGGATCGGCGGTGCGGGCTGCGCTCCGTACGACGACCAGGGGCCCGGTGGACGCTGGACGATGCTCTCCGGCGAGGGCCGTCGGCCGGGGCCGGTGCGGGCTTCGTGTGCGGGGATCGGCGGTGCGGGCTGCGCTCCGTACGACGACCAGGGGCCCGGTGGTCGCTGGACGATGCTCTCCGGCGAGGGCCGTCGGCCGGGGCCGGTGCGGGCTTCGTGTGCGGGGATCGGCGGTGCGGGCTGCGCTCCGTACGACGACCAGGGCCCGGTGGCCGCTGGACGATGCTCTCCGGCGAGGGCCGTCGGCCGGGGCCGGTGCGGGCTTCGTGTGCGGGGATCGGCGGTTCGGGTCGTCGGTCTCGGTTGCAGAGGGTCTCGCCGGTCCCGGTCCCGGTCCCGGGCGGCCTTGGCGTACACGGGACGGTCTTGCCCGTCCGGCTGGCCCAGTGCTTGACGTCGACCGCCCGGGTCGATGGGTCCGGCCGCCACCCGACCCTGCGCTCGGCGAGTGGGTGGACGCACCGAGACGGTGTACCACCCGTCCGCGGGAGGGGTTGCCGACGGGCAGGCGGGCGGCGCCGCCCCCGAACCGGGTCGCGGGTGGGTGACGCCGGGACGCGGCCCGACCGCATGGCCGAGCGTCCCGAGCTCGCCGATGTCCCGGCGGATGGGCCGGGCAGGGTCTCGCCGCGCACCGGTTCGGGTCTGGGCTCGGCGTCGAACGTCCGAGTCGATGGGTCGGACCGTCGTTCGACGTGCGCTCGGCGAGCGGGCGACGCGAGCTGGCCTCTCGCTCGTCCCGGGGGAGGGCTGCCGCCCGGCCGCCGGCCCGGGGCCGCCGGCCTGGGGTCAGTCGTCCTCGGGACGCAGCCCGACGGGGTGGCCGAGCGTTCCGAGCTCGGCGATGTCGCGGCGGAAGAACAGCGAGGTCGTCCAGTCGGCGACGACGCGCAGCTTCCGGGACAGCAAGGGGAGCTGGTACAGGTGGTAGGTGCGCGTGAACCACCAGCCGGGGAAGCCGGAGAGCCGCAGCCCCATCACGTCCGCGATGCCCTTGTAGCGGCCGAGCGTCGCGGCCTGGCCGAGCATCCGGTACCCGTACGGCTGCGGCTCCTTCCCGGCCTCGCTTGCCCGCAGGTTCCGCGCGAGCCTGCGTGCCTGGCGGAGGGCGTGCTGGCAGGTGGGCGGGTCGAGCCGCTCGGGGGTGCGGGCGTTCGGAACGGCCGCGCAGTCACCGAGCGCCCAGACGCGGTCGCGCCCGCGGACACGGAGCGTGGGCTCGACGACGACGCGGCCACGCTCGTCGAGGGGCAGGCCCAGCCGGCCGAGCAGCGGGTGCGCCTGGACGCCGGCGGTCCACACGAGGGTGTCGGTCTCGACGCGCGTCCCGTCCGAGAGCGTGACGAGGCCGGGCTCGACCGACTGGAGCGTCGTCCCGGTGCGGATCTCGATCCCCTGGCGCTCGAGGTGGCGTGCGGCGTACGTGCCGAGGCGGCGCGGGATCTCCGGCAGGATCGCCGGGGCGGCGTCGACGAGGAGCCACCGCTGGGGGACGTCTCGCAGGCGCGGGTACCAGCGCAGGGCGTCGCGGACGAGGTCGTGCAGCTCGGCAGCCGCCTCGACCCCGGCGTAGCCGGCTCCGACGAAGACGTGGGAGAGGTGGCGGGAACGTCGGGCGGGCTCGGGCTCGGCGTCCGCGGCCTCGAGCGCGCGCAGGACGTGATTGCGCAGCTCGATCGCGTCCGCCAGCGTCTTGAAGCCGCGCCCGTGCTCGACCAGGCCGGGGATGGGGAACGTCCGCGAGACGGCGCCGAGCGCGACGACCAGCTGCTCGTAGCCGACGTCGAGCGTGCCCACGTCGGTCTCGACGGTGACGACCCGGGCGGCCTCGTCGAGCGCGACCGCGCGCCCGAGCAGCAGCTCCGCCTGCGGGCACATCACCCGGAGCGGCACGACTGCGTGGCGCGGCTCGACCGTCCCCGCGGCCGCCTCCGGCAGGATCGGCGTGAACAGGGAGTAGTTCTCCGGGCTGACGATCGTGGCGCCGTGCCGTCCGAGCAGCCGCGCGACCCAGGCGCCGGCGAAGCCGCCGCCGAGCACGAGCGTCCCGCCGCGCGCCGCTCGCGTCGCCGCCATGTCAGCCGTCCAGGAGCGTGCGCACGCGGCGCGTGAGCTCACCTCGGTGGGAAGGGGCTTGGGCAGGAAGTCGATGGCGCGGCCGACGCCCGTCGGCAGCTCCGTCACGTCGCCCGAGTAGCCCGACACGAGCAGGACGCAGACGTCGGGATGGCCGCGCGCGACCTCGACGGCCAGGTCGCGGCCGTTCATGCCGGACATGATCACGTCGCTGACGAGCACGCCGATCTCCGACCCGATCGTGGGCAGCAGGTCGAGCGCCTCCTCCGCCGACGCGGCCGAGAAGACGGCGTAGCCCGCCGACCGCAGCGCCCGCGCCGCCATCTCGCGGACGATCGTCTCGTCCTCGACGAGGAGGACGGTCTCACCCTCGCCGCCCGCGCCGCGTGTCGCCACCGGGACGGCCTCGATCGCCGCGACCGAGTCCGCGAGCGGCAGCAGCACCTCGACCGTCGTCCCGCGTCCGGGAGCGCTCTCCAGCGCGACCGTGCCGCCGCAGCCGCGCGCAACCCCGTAGACGGTGGAGAGCCCGAGCCCGGTGCCCGTCTCCTTCGTGGTGAAGAACGGCTCGAAGACGCGCTCCTGCGTCCGCTCGTCCATGCCGGAGCCCGTGTCGGAGACGAGCAGCCGCACGTAGGCCCCGGCCGGGACGTCGACGTACCGCGCCGCGCCGCGCTCGTCGAGCTCCAGGATCCGCGTCTCGAGGGTGACGCGACCGCCGCTCGGCATGGCCTCGCGGGCGTTGACCAGCAGGTTCGCCACCACCTGCTCGAGCTGGGCGGGATCGCCCCGGACAGTGGCGCTGCCGGCTCCGAGGTCCACGATCAGCTCGACGTCCTCGCCCATCGGCCGCGAGAGCAGCTCGCCGAGGCCCGCGACGAGCGTGTCGAAGTGCACCTCCTGCGCGTCGAGGACGGTTGCGCGGCCGAACGTGACGAGCTGCGACACCAGGCGGCGCGCGCGCTCGACGACGCGCTCGATCCGCAGCGCGTCCCGCTGCTGCTGGGACCCGTCCTCGAGGTCGTCGACGAGGAAGGAGGCATACCCGATGATCGCGGTCAGCAGGTTGTTGAAGTCGTGGGCGATCCCGCCGGCGAGGCGGCCGAGCGCCTCGAGGCGCTCCCCCTGGCCGAGCCGGTCCATCAGCCGCCGCCGGTCCGTGGCGTCCTCGACCATCGCGACGATCGTCGCGGGCGAGCCGGCCGCCTCGGACGCCGCATAGACGTTCACGATCACGTCGCGCTCCTCGCCGCCCGGTCGGACGTAGCGCTTCTCGATGCGGTACGCGCGGGCGCGTCCCTCGACCAGCTGCTCCATCAACGGACGCTCGGCGCCCCAGTCCTCGGCGAGCGTGTACTCCTCGGCCGTGCGGCCGAGCAGCTCCTCGGGCGTCCGCTGCACGATCTCGCAGAACGCGGGGTTCACGTGCGTCAGCCGGAGGCTGCGATCGGTGAACGCGATCCCGATGGGCGCCTCGTCGACGATCCGCCGCAGCCGGCTCTCGCTCTCGTGCAGGGCCGCCCGCGCCCGCTCGCCCTCGGTCGCATCGACCCCGACCAGGAGCATGGCGCGCGCGACCCCGTCGGCGTCGTGGATCGGCGTGATCGTCTGGTCGACCACGACCTCGGTCCCGTCGGGCCGCCTCCGGCGCGCCCGGCGGCGGATCTGCTGCTCACCGGCGGAGATCCGCTCGCGCAGGTCGAGGACCCGGCAGGGCTCGTCGCGCGTGGCGACGGCCAGCTGCTGGCCGACGACGTCCGCCGCGTGGTACCCGAGGACGTGCTCGGCGCCGGCGTTCCAGCGCAGCACGACGCCGTCGAGGTCGACGACCGCGATCGCCAGCTGGGAGCCGTCGAGGAGGGCTCGCAGCGTCCGATCCAGGTCGGGCGGCCGAGCGCAGCCATTGCCGCCGCCGTCGTCCGGCGCGTCTGGGGAGACGCCCGCGCTGTCGTCGCCGTGAGCGGCGCCGGTCGCGCGCCCCGGCGCGCATCCCCCGTCGGCCCGGGCGGGGTGGGGCAGCATGGTGCCGCTCGCCTCGCCGGGCGTCGCGCGAACGTGGAGCAGCGCGCCGTCCGTCGATCCGAGGCGAGCATGGGTCGAAGGCCGACCCATCCGCATCGGCCGCGCCGGCGAGCGCCGCGAGCCACGGCCAGGCCGCCGGGTCGAGGGTCGCGTCGATGCCGAGGAGCTCATCACACGCGGACGTGCGTCCCAGGACGGCCGGGAGCGGCCAGCGGAGCGCGAGCGCGGCGACGCCGAGTCGCTCGAGGAGGTCGAGGGAGGGGTCCACTGCTACCGGGACGTCACCCGGCCGCATCGCTCCGCCCCGCGCCACGACCATGGCTCAGTGTCGCACGCGTCGAGCGTCGCCGGGGCCTCGCGGGGCTACGATCGCGCCGATGCGTGCGCCGCAGGTCGCGGTGATCGGAGCGGGCGTCGCCGACGACGTGCTCGCGGCGCGCGCGTTCGAGGTCGGGCAGCTGCTCGCGGCGGCCGGGTGCGTCGTCGTCTGCGGCGGGCTCGGGGGTGTCATGGAGTCGGTGGCTCGGGGTGCCCGCAGCCGCGGTGGGACGGTCGTGGGCATCCTCCCGGGAACCGATCCGGCGGCCGCGAACGACGGGATCTCGCTGGCCGTGGCCACCGGGATCGGCCACGCGCGCAACCTCGCGGTCGTTGCGAGCGGGCAGGTCGTCGTCGCCGTCGGTGGGGCGTGGGGCACGGCCTCCGAGATCGCGCTCGCCCGGGTGCTCGGCCGCCCGGTCGTGGTGCTCGACCCCGGCCCGCCGATCGACGGCGAGGGAGTCCACCACGCGCCCACGCCGGAGCGCGCGGTCGACCTCGCGCTCGGGCTCGCCGGCCTGCGACCGGCGCCGGCCGGCTGATCGCGCCCGCTCCGGCCCGGGGCGCTCATCGCGCGGCCAGCAGCCGCTCGAGCAGGAGCAGGGCTCCCGCCTTGTCGAGCGGCTCGTTCAGGTTGCCGCACTTCGGCGACTGGACGCACGACGGGCAGCCGCGCTCGCACGGACAGCCGGCCAGCATCCGGGCCGTGTCGGCGACCCAGCCCTCGAAGGCCCGGAAGCCGCGCTCCGTGATCCCGACACCGCCGGCATGGCCGTCGTAGACGATCACGGTCGGTCGGCCCGTGTCCTGGTGGAGGTTGGTGGAGAGGCCGCCGATGTCCCAGCGATCGCACATCGCCCAGAGCGGCAGCAGCGCGATCAGGGCGTGCTCGGCCGCGTGCAGCGTTCCGAGCAGCACGGGAAGCCGGTCGAAGCCGGCGAGCTGCTCCTCACCGGGGACGAACCAGACGGCCTCGGTCTCGTACGTCTGCGGGGGCAGCGACAGCTGGACCGTCTCGAACGCCTTGCCGTCCCTGATCGAGCGCTTCTGGTACGCGACCACCTGCTCGGTCACCGAGACCCGGCCGAACGAGAGCTCGAGCCCGAGGCGGCGCTCAACGTCGCGCGGCTCCTCGATCCCGATCGTCGTGTCGCGCTTGGTCTGCGTGTAGTAATCCCCCGTGAACGGGTGGACGAGCGCCACGCGGCCGTCGAACGCCTCGACCTCGAACGCGTCCCCGAGGTGGAGGTAGACGGCTCCGTCGTGCACCGTGGCGGCGGCGCGGTGCTCCTCGACCGTGCCGAGCACGGCGCCGGTCTCGGCCTCGACGATGGCCACGCCGGCGCCGCCGGCCGAGCGCAGCGAGACGCGGCCCGCCGGGTAGTCCCGTCCGGCCCAGGCGATCCCGGCCGCCGTCCGGCGGAGCTCGCCGCGGTCGGCGAGCAGCTCGGCGCGCGCCACGGCCGCCTCTCCCAGGGTCGCCGCGTCGGCCGGGCGGATCGGGCCCTCGTACGCGGCGGCGAGCAGGTGCCCGTCGAGGATGCGCGGGTTCGCGTGGTCGAGGATCGCGGCCTCGACGTGCCGCGTGAGCAGCGCCTCCGGCTGACGCATGAAGAACTGGTCGAGCGCGTCCTCGGACGCGACCATCACGGCGAGCCCCGGCCGCCGCCGTCCGGCGCGTCCCCACTGCTGGCGCAGGCTCGCGACGGTGCCCGGGAAGCCGAGCGAGATCGCCGCGTCGAGGTGACCCACGTCGATGCCCAGCTCGAGCGCGTCCGTCGCCGTCACGCCGAGCAGCTCGCCGTCCATCAGCCGTCGCTCGATCGCGCGTCGCTGCTCGGGCGTGTAGCCGGCCCGGTAGGGCGAGAGGCGCTCTGCCAGCCGGGGGTCGAGTCGATCGCAGGCGAACCGGTGCACGAGCTCCGCCGCCTTCCGGCTCTTGGCGAAGCAGATCGTCCGCTGGCCCTGCTGGACGAGGCCGGCGAGGAGGCGCGCAGCCTCGCCCAGCCCGCTCGCGCGGAGGTTCAGCTCCGGATCGACGAGCTCCGGGTTCCAGAGGCAGATCGTCCGCTCCGCCCGGGGCGCCCCGTCGCGCTCGACGACGGTCGCCTCGAGCCCGAGCAGCGCTGCGGCGTGCTCCGCCGGGTTCGCGATCGTCGCCGTCGCGAGCAGGACGCGCGGGTCCGCTCCGTGCACGAGGCAGGCGCGGCGGAGGCGGCGCAGGACGTTGGCGACGTGCGACCCGAACACGCCGCGGTAGACGTGCGCCTCGTCGACGACGACGTACGCGAGGTTCGCGAGCACGTCGGCCCAGCGATCCTGGTGCGGGAGGATCCCCACGTGGAGCATGTCGGGGTTGGTGAGAATCGCGTTCGCCCACTTGCGCACCTGCCAGCGCTGCTCGCTCGGCGTGTCGCCGTCGTAGATGGCCGCGCGGACGCGGGGCACCTTCAGGTGCGCGAGGGCGCGTGCCTGGTCCTGCGCGAGCGCCTTCGTCGGGTAGAGATAGAGCGCGCGTCGCTTCGGATCGCCCGCGAGCGCGTGGAGCACGGGCAGGTTGAAGGCCAGGCTCTTGCCGGACGCGGTCCCCGTCGCCACGAGGACGTGCTCGCCGCGCTGTGCGGCCGCCCACGCGTCGGCCTGGTGGGTGTAGAGGTCGTCGATCCCGGCGGCCGCGAGCGCCGTGCGGAGCCTCGGGTGGAGGTCGGCGGGCAGCGGGACGGTCCGGGCCGCCCGGGGCGGCTCGACGCTCGCGTGCGCGACCTCCTCGCCGGTGAGGAGCGACTCCCAGGCTGCGGCGGTCGCGGTCATCCCCGTCGATGCTAGAGACGGTCCGGGTCGGCGTCGGCGGGTTCTCCCCGGGACCAACGGGCCCGGGGAGGATTCGTGACGGAATCGGCACGAAGGACGTGTCCCGTCGGGCCGGGCCCGTCCTCTCTCGCCGTCTCCGGTCGCCCGCCCGACCCGAGATCGCCGCGCACGCACGGGCCTGCGGCCGGGGCCGGCGCTGCCCCGGGCGGGGCGGCTGGAGCGGGCCCCCGGTGCCCCGATCCCCCGCGTGCGCCGCGTCGGCGGGTCCGCCGGACACGACCTCGGGCGGCAGCCCGGCGCTATCCTCGGACGACCGTGAGCGGCGCGCGCATCCCACGCTGCCTGACGATCGCGGGCTCCGACTCGGGGGGCGGGGCGGGCATCCAGGCCGATCTCAAGGCCTTCGCCCGGCTCGGCTGCTGGGGGACGACCGCGATCGTCGCGCTGACCGCCCAGAACACCGTCGCCGTCACGGGCATCACCGAGGCGCCGGCCGAGTTCGTCCGGGCGGAGCTCGACGCGATCGTGTCCGACATCGGGGTCGACGCGGCGAAGACCGGGATGCTGTTCAGCCGGCGGATCATCGACACGGTCGCCGACTTCCTCGAGGAGCGGGCCGGGACCGGGGCGCGCATCCCGCTCGTCGTCGACCCGGTGATGGTCGCGTCGTCCGGCGCGCTGCTCCTGCAGGAGGACGCCGGCCGCGCGCTCGTCTCGCGGCTCCTCCCGCTCGCGACGGTCGTCACGCCGAACCTGCGCGAAGCCTGCTGGCTCGCGAGCGTGCCGTACGACGAGACGGTCGACCGGCAGCAGCTCGCGGAGGCGATCGTCGCGCTCGGCGCCCCGGCCGTCGTCGTCAAGGGCGGGCACGGCGTCGACCCGGTCGACTGGCTGTACGACGGCGAGCGGCACGTGCCCATCCCGGTGACGCGCGTCGAGTCCGGCGCGACGCACGGGGCGGGCTGCACGCACTCTGCCGCGCTGTGCGCGCTCCTCGCGCGCGGCGACGACCTCGAGACCGCGGCGCGGGGCGCCTCGCGGATCGCCCAGGAGGCCGTCGCCCGGGGAATCGCCGACCTCGGCGCGGGCGACGGCCCGGTCGACGTGCTGGGCCTTGCGGCTCGCTGACCTCGGCGAGCTCGGTCTCCTGCGGGAGCTCGAGCAGCGCGGACTCGCCGGCCCGATCGGCGACGACGTCGCGCTCCTCCCGCCGGACATCGTGGTGACGCAGGACACGATGGTCGAGGACATCCACTTCCGGCTCGCCTGGACGTCGTGGCACGATCTCGGGTACAAGGCCGCGGCGGTGAACCTGAGCGACCTGGCTGCAGCGGGCTGCGAGCCGCTCGCGCTCTTCGTCTCGCTGACCGCGCCGCCCGAGGCCCGCGCGGAGGCGGTGCTCGAGCTGTACGAGGGGCTGAACGAGCCGGGTGTGCCCGTCCGCGGCGGCGACACGACCTCGGGGCACCTGCTCGCGCTGACGGTGACCGCGATCGGCCGCAGCTCGCGGGTGCCAGGTCGGGGCGGTGCGCTTCCCGGCGACGTGGTGGTCGTGACGGGACCGCTCGGCGGCTCGGCCGCCGGTCTGCACGCCCTCGAGGCAGGCCTCGCCGGCTGCGACGACCTGATCGAGCTCCACCACCGGCCGCCCCTGCGGCTCGACGAGGGGCGACGCCTCGCGGCCGTGGCGCACGCGCTGCTCGACCTCTCCGACGGGCTCGCGACGGACGCCGGGCACATGGCGCGTCGCTCGGGGTGCGCGATCGAGCTCGACGTCGAGGCGATCCCGCTCGCCTCCGGGCTCGCCCGCGCGGGCGACGCGCACTTCTGGACGCTGGGCGAGGACTACGAGCTGCTCGCGGCGCTCGCGCCGGACGACGCCGCGGCGCTCGGCTTCCCCGCGATCGGCCGGTGCGTCCCTGGCGAGGGCGTCGTGATCCGCCTCGGCGGGTCGCCGATCGAGGCCCGCGGCTGGGAGCACTTCCGCAGCTGAGCCCCGGGCCGACGCGTGCGCGCCGAGGCGCGCTCAGTCGAGCCAGCGCGCCCAGGCCTGCTCGAAGTGGCTCTTCGGGCGGGCCCCGACCACGGTCTCCTGCGCCTCGCCGTTCTCGAACAGGATCACCGTCGGGATCGAGAGGACGTTGTACTGGATCGCGGTCTGCTGGTTGTCGTCGACGTTGAGCTTCAGGAACTTCACGCCGGGGTTCGTCGCCGCCATGTCCTGGAGGATCGGCGCGATCACGCGGCAGGGGCCGCACCAGGGAGCCCAGAAGTCGACAACGACGGGGGTCTCGGACTGGAGGACCTCCGCCTGGAAGGTCGCATCGGTAACTTCAGCGAGTTCGGCCATGGGGGCGAGTATAGCCGTGGCGATCGAGGCGGCCGATCCCCGGGACGGCGCGATCAGAACCGCCCGAACAGGGCGGCGAGCCTGAGCGCCGGGACCTTCCAGATCGCCTCGAGCACGATCGAGCGGGTCATCTTCGACCCGCCCTCGATGCGGTCGACGAAGGTGATCGGCACCTCCGCGACCCGGAACCCGGCGCGGATCGCGCGGTAGGTCGTCTCGATCTGGAAGGCGTACCCGCGCGACGTGATCGCGCCGAGGTCGATCCGCTCGAGGACGCCGCGCCGGTAGCACTTGAAGCCGCCGGTCAGGTCGCGCACCCCGAGGCCGAGCAGGAGCTGCGCGTACCGCGAGCCGCCGCGGCTGATCGCGCGCCGGACCAGCCCCCAGTTCCGCACGCCGCCGCCGCGGACGTAGCGCGATCCGAGCGCGAGGTCCGCCTCGGCGCACGCGACCACGAGCCGAGGCAGGTCGGCCGGGTCGTGCGAGAAGTCGCAGTCCATCTCGGCCACGAGGTCGGCGCCCCGCGCGAGCGCCTCGCGGAACCCGGCGAGGTAGGCGGGGCCGAGGCCCTCCTTGACCGGCCGGTGCAGCACCCAGACCCAGGGGAGGTCGTCCGCCAGCCGGTCCGCGATCTCGCCCGTCCCGTCGGGCGAACCGTCGTCGACGACGAGCACGCGGGCGTCGAGGCGGTGCCCGGCGAAGACCGCGCCGAGCGCGCGCACCATCCGCTCGAGGTTCTCGCGCTCGTTGTAGGTCGGGAGGCAGACGACCAGCATCGTCGCCGTATGATCGCGACTGTGGCGCCCGAGCTGCCGACGAACGCGGAGCTGGCCGCCCGCTTCGAGCTCCTCTCCGACCTGCTCGAGCTCGACGGCGCGGATCGTTTCCGGCTCGCCGCGTACCGCAAGGCGGCGCAGCGGATCCGCGACTCCGCGACGCCCGTCGCTCGCCTCGCGCTCGAGGGGACGGCGACGAGGCTCGACGGGATCGGCGCGACGATCGAGTCGAAGATCGTGGAGCTGGTCGAGACGGGCGACCTCAACGCCCTGCGGAAGGTGCGCGAGCGCGTTCCCGAGGGGCTCGTCGAGCTCCTCCGCGTGCCGGGGCTCGGGCCGAAGACGATCCGCCTGGTCAGGGAGCGCCTCGGCGTCGCCTCGCTCGCCGACCTCAGGGCGGCTGCCGAGGAGGGCCGCCTGCGCGACCTCCCGGGCCTCGGTGCGAAGACCGAGGAGAAGGTGCTCGCGTACGTCGCGCGGCCGGCGAGCGACGTCCGGACCGGGCGGGCGCTGCTGGGGCGCGCGCTGCCGGTCGTGGAGGCCGTCGTCGCGGAGCTGCGCGCTCACCCGGCGTGCGACCGCGTCTCGGAGGCGGGCTCGGTGCGGCGGCGCTGCGAGACCGTGAAGGACGTCGACGTGATCGCCACGTCGTCGGATGCCGCGGCCCTGATCGAGCACTTCGCGACGCTCCCGTTCGTCGCGGACGTCGTTGCGCGCGGGGACACGAAGGTCACGGTCGTCGGCCAGGACGGGCTGCAGGTCGACCTCCGCGTCGTGCCGCCGGCCTGCTACGGCAACCTCCTCCAGCACTTCACGGGCTCGAAGGCGCACAACGTCGCGCTGCGCGAGGAGGCGGTGCGCCGGGGGCTGTCGATCTCCGAATGGGGCGTGAAGGTCGAGGAGACCGGCGAGACGGTGACGCACGAGCGCGAGGACGAGCTGTACGCGTTCCTCGGCTACGCGTGGATCCCGCCGGAGCTGCGCGAAGGCGCCGGGGAGCTCGAGGCGGCCCGGGCGGGGGGCCTGCCGGCGCTCGTCGCCCCGGGCGACCTGCGCGGCGACCTGCACTGCCACACCACGTGGTCGGACGGGAAGGCGACGCTCGAGGAGATGGCGCTCGCCGCCCTCGCGCGGGGGTACGAGTACCTCGCGATCTGCGACCACGCGAAGCGGCTGAAGGACGGGCGCCTGGAGCGGCAGGCGGAGGCGATCGCCGAGCTGAACGCGCGGCTCGACGGGCTGACCGTCCTCTCCGGCGTCGAGGTCGACATTCGCGCGGACGGGTCGCTCGACCTGCCCGACGACCAGCTGGCCGCCTGCGACTGGGTCGTCGCGTCCGTGCACGCGGGCTTCCGGGACGGCCGGGACGCGCTGACGGCGCGGCTGCTCGCAGCGATCGAGCACCCGCACGTCGACTGCATCGGCCACCTGACCGGCAGGAAGATCAACACGCGGCCGCCGTACGAGCTCGACCTCGACGCGGTGTTCGCGCGCGCGGCCGAGACGGGGACGGTGCTCGAGATCAACGGCCAGCCCGACCGGCTGGACCTGCGCGACGCGCACGCCAGGGCGGCGGCCGCGGCGGGCGTGCGGATCGTCTGCACGAGCGACGGGCACTCCACCGCCGCGCTCGACTACGCCGACCTCGCGGTCGCCCAGGCGCGGCGGGCCTGGCTGCGGCGCGAGGACGTGCTGAACACGCTGCCGTGGGCCGACCTCGCGCGCCGGCGCAAGGGCTCCGCGTGAGGGCGCCGCTCGCGCGGCGGCGCGGGTCGGCGGCCGAGCGCGCGCCGGGCTCGGCCCCGCCGGGCATGTCCTTCCGTGACACGTCCCCTTCGGCCGCCCGAGGGGCCACCCCGCGCCTCCACCCGCGATCGAGCGTAGCGTCGGACGTGTCACGTGTCCGTGACGACCCGTGCCGCGATCGTGCCGGAAGCGTCACGGACGTGTGCCGATCCGTCCCCGGCGGACAGGGGCCGGCGCCGGCCCGCCGCCACAGGGGCCCAGCCGACGCAGCCTCGCCCGCCCCGCCGCGTGCCCGGGGAGCCCGCCGGTGACCGACCTGCGCCGCGACGGGCTGGCCGCGCTCGAGTGGGCCGCGCGCTACCTCGAGCGGGTCGGCGAGCTGCCGGTGCTGCCGCCCGTCCAGCCCGGCGAGGTGCGGGAGCGGCTCCCGGCCTCGCCGCCGGACGAGCCCGAGCCCTTCGCGGACGTGCTGCGCGACGTCGACGAGATCCTCCTGCCCGCCTGCACGCACTGGCAGCACCCGCGCTTCCTCGCGTACTTCCCGTCGAGCGCCTCCGAGCCGGGGATCCTCGCGGAGCTGCTCGCCGCGGCGCTCAACCAGGTCGCCTTCCTCTGGCGGACGTCGCCGGCGTCGACGGAGCTCGAGCTTCACGTCATGGCCTGGCTCGCGGAGCTGCTCGGCCTGCCCGCGGGCTGGCATGGCCACATCGAGGACACCGCGTCGACGTCGACGCTCGCGGCGCTCGCGACGGCGCGCCAGGTCACCGGCCGCCGGGTCGTCGTCTGCTCCGAGCACGCGCACTCGTCGATCGACAAGGCCGCGCGCCTGCTCGAGCTCGAGGTGCGCAAGGTCCCGGGCGACGCCGGCCACCGGCTCCGGCCGGACATCCTCGCGCAGGAGCTCGCCGCAGGGGACGTCGCGGCGGTCGTCGCCACCGTCGGCACGACGTCGAGCGGCGCCGTCGATCCCGTCCCCGACGCGGCTCGCCTGGCGCACGACGCGGGCGCGTGGCTGCACGTCGACGCGGCCTGGGCGGGGTCATCCTGGGTCTGCCCGGAGCTGCGCGCCTCGCAGGCCGGCGTCGAGCTTGCGGACTCGCTCGTCGTCAACCCCCACAAGTGGCTCGCGACCCCGATGGACTGCTCGGCGCTCTGGACGAGCCGACCCGACGCCTTCCGGGACGCCTTCAGCCTCGTGCCCGAGTACCTGCGCACGCCCGATCAGGCCGACAGCCTGTCCGAGTACGGCCCCGCGCTCGGCCGGCGCTTCCGCTCGCTGAAGCTCTGGGCCGTGATCCGCTGCCACGGGCGCAGCGGGCTGCAGGCGCGGATCCGCGAGCACGTTCGCCTCGCAGGCCTCGTCGAGCAGCTCGTCGAGGCGGCCCCCGGCTGGGAGCTGGCCGCCCCGCGCAGCCTCGCGCTCGTGTGCTTCCGCCGCGACGCGTCCGACGAGGAGAACCTCCGCATCCTCGAGGCCGCGAACGCGACCGGCGAGCTGTTCCTCTCGCACACGAGGCTCGACGGGCGGGTCTGCCTGCGGATCGCGATCGGCGGGCCGCAGACGACCGAGACGGACGTGCGCCGCGCCTGGGCGGCGCTCCGCCGCGTCGCGGACGGCTAGGCGACGACGCCGCGGGCGCGCAGGTCGGCGATCGCGGCGGCGTCCCGCCCGAGCGCGGCGAGGATCTCGTCGGTGTGCTGCCCGAGCGTGGGCGCGGGGAAGCGGACGCCGGCGCGGGAGGCCGAGAGCTTGTACGGCGTCCCGAGCACGCGCTGCGGCCCGGCGGTGGGGTGCTCGATCGGGACGACCATCTCGCGTGCGCGTGCGTGCTCGCTCTCGAGGATCTCGTCGTAGTGGAGGATCGGCCCGACCGGGACGCCGGCCCCGGCGAGCGCCTCGACGAGGTCGTCGGTCGTCCGCAGGCGGGTCCGCTCGGCGAGCAGCGCGGCGAGCTCGGCCCGGTTGCGGCGGCGCGAGAGGTTGTCGACGAAGCGCGGGTCGGCGATCAGCTCCGGGCAGCCGAGGGTGGCGCAGATCGACTCCCAGAGCCGCTGGTTCGAGCCGCCGACGTTCACCCAGCCGTCGCTCGTCGGCAGCGCCTCGTACGGGGCCGCGTGGCGGTGCGCCGAGCCGAGCGGCTCAGGTCGCGTCGCGGTGCCGAACCACTCGGCCGCCTCCCAGACGGACAGCCCGAGGCCCGCGTCGAGCAGGGAGGTCTCGACGCGCTGGCCCGCGCCGGTCGCGTCGCGGTGACGGAGCGCGCCGAGGATCGCGATGCAGCAGAGCAGGCCCGACGTGAGGTCGGTGATCGGCACGCCCGCCTTCACCGGCGGCCGCTCCGCGCTCTCGCCGGTGACGCTCATCAGCCCGCTCATCCCCTGCGCGATCAGGTCGAGCCCGCCGAGGGCGGCGTACGGGCTGCCCTCGCCGAAGCCGCTGATCGTCGCGAAGACGAGCCCGGGGCGCCGCTCGGCGAGCTGCGCGTAGCCCAGCCCGAGGCGCTCCATCACCCCCGGCCGGAAGTTCTCGACGATCACGTCCGCCTCCCCGGCGAGCTCCTGCGCGATGTCGCGGCCCTCGGGGGCCTTGAGGTCGATCGCGAGCGAGCGCTTGTTGCGGTTCAGGCTGAGGAACCCGGCCCGCTCGCCGCCCGGGAGGGGCGGTCCGTAGCTCCGCGCCGTGTCGCCGACCCCGATCGGCTCGACCTTCAGCACGTCGGCGCCGAGGTCGCCCAGGTGCATCGTGCAGAACGGCCCGGCGACGTTCTGCGTCAGGTCGACGACGACGACGCCGTCGAGCGGGCCGCTCAAAGGACGTAGACCTCGGGCCGGCGGTCGCGCAGGAACGGGACGCGGACGCGCTGGCGGGCCACCTCGGCCAGGTCGATCTCCGCGACGACGATCTCGTCGCCCCTGCCCTCCGACCCGGACGAGCCGCGCGCGACGACCTCGCCCGACGGGTCGACGATGCAGGACGTCCCGAACATGCAGACCTCGACGCCCTCGACCGCCTCGACGCCCGCCCGGTTCGAGGCGAGCGCCCAGATCCCGTTCTCGTTCGCGCGCGTGCGCAGCTCGGCGAGGAACAGCTCCTCGCGGAAGCCGTTCGAGGCGACCGGGACGAAGACCGCGTCGGCGCCCTGCAGCACGAGCGTGCGCCAGGCCTCGGGGAAGGAGCGGTCGTAGCAGATCAGGATCCCGATCCGGCCGACCGCGGTGTCGAAGGTCGAGATGCCCTGGGCCGGGCGGAACCAGTACTTCTCGTCGGTCGCCATGCCCTTCGCGTAGACCGTCGGGATGTGGATCTTGCGCGCCGCCGGGAACGTGCGGCCGTCGGGGATCCGCGCCGGGACGGTCCTGCCGTCGGGGCCGACGCAGAAGCACGACCCGTAGTACTCGCCCTCGACCTCGCCCTTCTCGAAGATGCCGCCGAGGACGGTGCAGCCGTGGCGCGCGGCCAGGGCGCCGACCGCGTCGGTCGTCGGCCCGGGCACCGGCTCGGCGAGCTCCCAGTAGCGCGGGTCGTGCGAGCCGCAGAAGTACGGCGCCGACGCGATCTCGGGCAGCCCCACCAGGTCGGGGCGGTGCTCCTCGCAGGCGCGCTCGATCAGGCCGAGCAGCCGGGCGCGGTTCGCGTCCGCGTCGAAGGACGCCGGCGACCCCCAGGCCGCCGGCTGGATGATCGCGACGGTGATGCGGCGCTCGTCCTCGAGGCTCATCCGCTGCACGCTCCTCGGTCGTGGGCGCGGGCAGTGTACGCGGCGGCCGTGGCCGGCCGCCCGCTCAGCAGGCTCCCAGCTCGTCGAGCAGCGCGCGCAGCCCCTCGGTGCCCTCGACGAGCAGCGTCGCCGTCGTGTAGAGCGAGCGCGGCGCCTCGGGCGAGAGCACGCCGACGGCGACCGCGTGGTCGAGCGGCAGCGCGGCGAGCCCGCGGAAGGCGTCGACGTCGGTCGCGTCGTCGCCGGCGAACAGGCCGAGGCGCGCGCCCGAGGCCTGGACGAGCGCCGAGACGGCGACCCCCTTGTCGGTCGCGTGCGCCGGCCGGATCTCCAGCACCTTGCGGCCCCAGCGCGCCTCGAGCCCCTGCTCGCGGGCGAGCTCGGCGATCTCGGTCAGGCCGGCCAGCGCGACCGTCTCGTCCGCGACGTCGCGGTAGTGGAGGCTGAGCGAGAGGCGCTTGTCCTCGATCGGCCAGCGCGGCTCGATCTCCTCCCGGAAGGCGGCGATCCCGCGGGCGAGGTCGGCGGCGCGGGGGTCGAGCTCGAGCCCGTGGTTCCCGATCGCGCGGATCCCGGGGACGCCGACGAGCGCCTCCGCCTCGGCCCCGGGGCGGCCGCTGACGCAGGCGACGAGGAGGTAGCGCTCGACCAGCCGGGCGAGCGCGACGCGGGTCGCCGGGGGGACGGCGGCCAGCTCGGGGCGGGGCACGATCGGCGCGAGCGTCCCGTCGACGTCGAGCACGATCGCGCTCTCCGACGGGCGCTCCCGCAGCGGGGCGAGCTGCGCGGCGCGCGCGGCGGGCGAGGTGCGATCGGCGGCGGGCGTCGGCATCGGCGGGCCTGCCCCGGATACTACGCACGTGCCGGCGCCGCGAAACCCGACCATCGCGTACGTCGCGCTCGGCGTCGCGGCCGGGGTGATCGCGGCCGTCTTCGGCGTTGGCGGCGGGATCGTGGTCATCCCCGCCCTGATCGCCGGGCTCGCGTTCGCGCCGAAGGACGCGTCGGGGACGTCGCTCGCGGCGATCGGCCTGACCGCCGCGTTCGGGGTCGCCGTCTACGCCGTCCTCGGCCGGGTGGACTGGGAGGCCGCCGCGCTCGTCGGCGGCCCCGGCCTGGCCGGCGTGCTCGCGGGCACGGCGATCCAGCGGCGCCTCTCGTCGCGCGTGCTCGTGCTCGCGTTCTGCTGCCTGCTCCTCGCCGTCGCCGTCCTCCTGCTGGTGGAGTAGCGGGTGGACGTCCTCGAGGCCGTCCTCGCGGGGATCGGCGCGGGCATGCTCGCGGGCGTCTTCGGCGTCGGCGGCGGCATCCTGTTCGTGCCGGCGCTCGTGCTCGTCGCCGACCTGACGCAGGTCGAGGCGGCCGCGACGTCGCTCGCCGCGATGATCCCGGTCGCGATCCTCGGCACCTGGCAGAACCAGCGCGTCGGGACGGTCCGCTGGCGCGCGGCGATCCTGATCGGGACCACCTCGGCGGTCGGGACGATCGCCGGCGCCGTGCTCGCGGAGCGACTCCCCGAGGACGTCCTGCGCAAGGCGTTCGCCGCCCTGCTGATCCTCACCGCCGCGCGGCTCGCCCGCAGCGTGGTGCGCGATCGGCGGGTCGCCCAGGTGCGGCCGGACGACGGAGCGGGCGGGGAGGAGCCGGGCCCCTCCCCGCCGCCCTGAGCCCCGTCAGCGGAGCGCCGCGTCCGCCTTGCGCTTGAGGTCGTCGACGACGGTCGCGTCGCGCAGCGTCGTCGTGTCGCCGAGGTCGGCGCCCTCCGCGATGTCCTTCAGAAGGCGGCGCATGATCTTCCCGGAGCGGGTCTTCGGCAGGTCGGCGCCGAAGAGGACGGCCGCGGGCCGCGCGATCTTGCCGATCTTCTCCGCGACGAACCCGCGCAGCTCCTCCGCCAGCTCGGGCGTCTCCTCGACGCCCCCCTTGAGCAGGACGAAGCAGACGATCCGCTGGCCCTTGTCCGGGTCGTACGCGCCCGTCGCGGCCGCCTCGGCGACCGCCGGGTGCTCGACGAGCGTCGACTCGACCTCCGTCGTCGAGAGCCGGTGGCCGGCGACGTTGATCACGTCGTCGATGCGGCCCATCAGCCAGAAGTAGCCGTCCTCGTCCTGCTTCGCGCCGTCGCCGGTGACGTAGACCGCCGGCCCGTACTTCGAGAAGTACGTGTCGACGTAGCGCTCGTCGTCCTCCCAGAGCGTGCGGAACATGCCCGGCCAGGGCTGCTTCATCACGAGGAAGCCGCCGCTGCCCTGCGGCACCGGGTCGCCGTTCTCGTCGACGATCTCCGGCTTGATCCCGGGGAAGGGGATCGTGGCCGAGCCGGGCTTCGTCGCGACGACGCCCGGGAGCGGCGAGATCAGGACGCCGCCGGTCTCCGTCTGCCACCAGGTGTCGACGATCGGGCAGCGCTCCTGGCCGATCACCTTCCAGTACCAGAGCCAGGCCTCGGGGTTGATCGGCTCGCCGACCGTGCCGAGGATCCGCAGCGACGAGAGGTCGTGCCGCTGCGGGTACTCCGCGCCCATCTTCACGAACGAGCGGATCAGCGTCGGGGCCGTGTAGTACGCCGTGACGCCGTAGCGCTCGACGATCTCCCAATGGCGATCCCAGTCCGGGTACGCCGGGTCGCCCTCGTAGAGCACCCCCGTCGTCCCGTTCGCGAGCGGCCCGTAGACGATGTACGAGTGGCCCGTCACCCAGCCGATGTCGGCGGCGCACCACCAGACGGTGTCGTCCTGGACGTCGAAGATCCACCGGTGCGTGACCGCCGCGTGGAGCAGGTACCCGGCGGTCGTGTGCTGCGGCGCCTTCGGCTTCGCCGTCGTCCCGGACGTGTGGAGCATGAACAGCGTGTCCTCGGCGCCCATCCGCTCCGGCTCGCACGTGGCGGGCTGCGCGCCGACGAGCTCGTGCCACCACACGTCGCGGCTCGCGTCCCAGGGAACCGGGTTCCCGGTGCGGCGCAGGACGAGCACCTTCTCGATCGACGGCGAGGCCTCGACGGCCGCGTCGGCGTTCACCTTGAGGGGCACCGGCGCGCCCTTGCGCCACGCCTCGTCCTGCGTGACGAGCACGGTGCAGCCGGCCGAGTTCAGCCGGTCGGCGAGCGACTCGCTCGAGAAGCCGCCGAAGACGACCACGTGGACCGCGCCGATCCGCGTGCACGCGAGCATCGCCGCGGCGCACTCGGGGACCATCCCCATGTAGATGCCGACCCGGTCGCCGCGCTTCACGCCCAGCGCCCTCAGCGCGTTCGCGATCCGGCACGTCTCCGCGAGCAGCTCGGCGAAGGTCACGTCTCGCGTCTCGCCCGGCGCCTCGGCGACCCAGTGGTAGGCGACCCTGTCGCCCCGCCCGGCGTCCACGTGCCGGTCGAGGCAGTTGACCGAGACGTTCAGCACGCCGTCGCCGAACCAGCGCACGTGCGGCGGGTCCCACTCCAGCCGCTTCGTCGGCTGCTCGAACCAGGTGAGGAACTCGTCCGCGAGCCGGGCCCAGAAGCCCTCGAAGTCCGCGTCGGCCTCGCGGTAGACCGCGTCGTCCGCGATCAGCGCGCGCGCGCGGAACTCCTCGGACGGCGGGAACGTCCGGGTCTCGCTCATCAGCCCCTGGATCAGCGAGAGGGACTCGGCCTGCTTGTCGGACATGGGCACCCCTTGGGTCGTTCGCACGGCTATCGAACCACGTGACGCGATCCCGTCACCGATCTGGAGCGAAGTCTTCACGCTCAGGTGACGAAATCCCGGCCTGGGAACGACGATACTCTGCACATGGCCGTGCGCTCGCGCCTCCTTCCCCTCGCCGTGCTCGCGGGCGCCCTCCTGGCGTCCTCGCTCGCCGGGGCCGCCTCCGCGGTCGACCCCGAGGCGTCCGCGACCGCGCTCGGCGTCCGCGTCGTCGTCCCGGGCGGCGAGACCCGCAGCGCCGGGTCGGTCACGGCGCCCTCGGGCGGCAGCGCGAGCGTCGGCGGCTTCGTCTTCGAGGGCCTGGTCGCGACCGGCTCGATCTCGGTCGAGGCGCGCACCCGCATCGACACGCGCGCGAACGCGATCGCGAGCGCGCAGGTCGGTGCGATCTCCCTCTTCGGCGGCGAGGTCCGCGCGGACGGCGTCACCGTGCAGGCGGGCGCCCGGGCCCGCACGGACGCGGCGAACGGCGATCTCTCCGCCTCGTCCGTGTCGGGGCTCGTCGTCGACGGCCAGCCGATCGCGGTGGGCCCGAACACGCAGGTGCAGCTCGGCGACTGGGGGTACGCGGTCGCCCTCGAGCAGGCCGTGACCACGGAGGACGCGGAGGGCAAGGGCTACCGAGGCTTCGTCGTCGGCCTGCACGTCCGGCTCACGGCCGACCACGGCGGCTTCCCGGCCGGGACGGAGATCATGATCGGCTACGCCGAGGCGGCCGTCCGCTCGGGCGTGTCCGCGCCGGAGCCAGAGCCCGCCCCGACGGAGCCGACCGAGCCCGCCCCCGAGACCGGCACGGAGCCCGAGCCCGCGGAGCCCGAGCCGGCCCCCAGCGCGCCCGCCGAGCCGACGCCGGCGCCGAGGACGCCGACCCCGAGCTCGACGCCGCCGAAGCCCGTCGCGCCCGCCGAGCCGGCCCCCGCGCCCGCCCCGAGCCCCACGCCGACCTCGCCCGTCCTGCCGGTGGCGCCGCCCGCCACGGGCGTACCGCGTCAGGACGGCCCGCCCGACGTCTCGGTGACGCTGACGGGCGACGGCTACGTGTTCCCGGTCTACGGCCCCGAGGCGAGCTTCGGCGACGACTTCAACGCCGCCCGGAGCTCGACCGGCTGGCACCACGGCAACGACATCTTCGGGCCCGTCGGCGCGCCGGTCCTCGCCGTCGCCGACGGCGAGCTGTTCCTCGTCGGCTGGAACACCCTCGGCGGCTGGCGGCTCTGGCTCAGGGACGAGCAGGGCAACGAGTACTACTACGCCCACCTCTCCGCCTTCTCGCCGAAGGCCGTCGACGGCGCGAGGGTGAAGGCCGGCGACGTGATCGGCTTCCTCGGCCGCAGCGGCGAGGCGCGCACGACGCCGCCGCACCTGCACTTCGAGATCCACCCGCGGGAGCTGCTCGGGATGGGCTACGACGGCGTGATCGACCCGTACCCGTACCTGAGCGCCTGGAGGCGGCTGCAGGACGTCCCGATCGGCGCCGACGGCGCGCCCGTCGTCCCCGGGACGGCGCCCGCCGCGCAGCCGACCGCCGCGGCGGACGCCGCCGGCCTGGCGGGCCCGGCGCCGCCGGCTGCCGGGGTTATCGTCGGGTACGACGACATCTCGTCCGCGAGCGGGCTCGACACCTCGGCGCTCGAGCGCGTTCTCTCGCCGACCGGAGCCGAGGGCGAGGAGGGCGGCTCCGCGACGGCGTACGCGCTGGTCGTCCTGCCGCTGCGCCCGTCGCTCGTCGGCGCGCCGCCCGGCTTCGCGATCTCGTAGGAACCGCGTCGGAGCGCGGCCGCGGCTCGAGGCGGGCGCCCTGGCGCGTGAGGCAACGCCGCGCGGGCCCGGATCGCGGTCGGGCTCGATCGACGGGGCTCGACGGACGAGGGACGGGGCGACGGTGATCGGTCCGGAGCCGGCTCGGGCTGCCGGGGACGGCGTCGCGGCCCGGCTCGTCGCTCCTCGCTCAGGCGAACGACGTCCCGGTCCGCAGGGGACGGCTGTCGACCCCGCGGCCGTCCGGGCTCCACCGGCGGCACATGCCGGGGCCGTCCGCGGGCCGCACGGGGCCTCCCGCCGGGACCGTGGCCGGGGCCCGATCGTGGATCGGGCCCCGGTCGGGCAGAGCATGGCCGGCGGGACGGCCGGGCCTACGTGCTCGAGTACGAGCCGTCGACGTTCTCGAGCGTCGTCACCGAGGTCGTCGTCGAGGGCATCCCGGGGAGGAGCGTGCCGAACGGCGTGAACTCGTTCGCCACGTTGTTCTCGATCAGGAGGCGCCGCGCGATCACGGGGCCCCAGATCGTCGCGTTGTTCTCCTCGTGGTAGTCGTTGATCACGTACGCGCCGCCCTGGTACTTCGCGTTGTTGTGGATGTACAGGCCGACCTCGTCGGCGCTCGAGCCGGCGACGAAGACCAGCAGGTTCTGGTTCGGGTTCCAGTTGGCGGCGCAGTTCGAGTTGCCGATCTTCGCGCCGCACAGCTTCGCGTTGTTCGCGAGCTCCACCTGGCCGGTCGCGTAGATGACGCCCTTGCCCTGGTAGAAGGCGTTCGCGTTGTTCTTCAGCTCGACGCGGCCGTCGAAGAAGACGACGCCGTCGATCTCGAGCGTGCCGGGGACGGCGCCGCCGCCCGGCGTCCAGCTCAGCTTGCCGAGCACCTGGGCGCCGCTGCGCACCTCGCAGGTGTAGGGGGTCGACGGCGTCAGGTTCACGGTCGGGTTGTTGCCGTTCATCGTCGTGTCGACGTCGAACGACCACGGCGGCGGCGCGCCGTTCGTGAACGTGCAGTTCGCCATCGGGCCCGGCTTCGCGGCCGCGTACCAGCCGGCCAGGTCGACCGGCGGCTTCGTGAGCGTCGCCGGCGCGGTCGAGGCCGTGTCGGCCCAGACCTTGTCGGCGGGCGTGCACGGGTTGTGGATCGGGTTGGTGCGGAACTTGCAGCCGAGCGCGGTCTGCACCTCGTCGATCGGGTTCGCCGCGCTGCCGATCGAGGCGTTGTTGTCGATGTTGACCTGCTTGAGCACCTGGACGCTCGGGCCGACGATCGACGCGTTGTTCGAGAGGCAGAGGTCGCCGCGCGTGTAGACCGGCACCTTGATCGTCACGTTGTTCGTCAGGTACGTGCAGGTGGTCTCGTCGTCCTGGTAGAGGTAGTTCCAGATCACGTTGTTCTGGTTGCCCTGCTGGCCGCTCGTGACGAGCACCTTGCTCGAGACCGTGCGGATCAGCGGGGCGCCGCCGGCCGGGTTCGGCAGGGTGGCCTTCCCGTACAGCGTCCAGATCGACGTGCCGCTGTTGTAGGCGCCCCAGTACTGGACGTTGGCGCCCTCCATCGTCACCGAGCGCGTGGGCACCGAGCCGGCGTCGGCCGGGTCGGGCGCCTGCCAGAGCGTCGACCGGGCGAGGTTCATCCCGGCCTCGGCGAGGTCGAGCGACTTCTGCTGCGTCGAGGAGAGCGAGCTCGACCGCGCGCCCGCGGTCGAGAAGTGGATCACCGTGCCGCCGATCGCGGAGATCACGGACAGCGTCAGCAGGGCGATGATCAGCGTCACGCCGGCCTCGTCGCGCACGCGCGCCGCGAGCGAGCGGCGCGCCGCGAGGGCGGCGGAGCGGAGGCGGGAGAGCGACGTGGCACACATCACGCTTGAGGCGTCGGCGCGATCGGACGCCTGCCGTTCCCTCGGGCTAGCGAGGGGCATGCCGTCCGCACGGTTCGGGGGACGCGCGCGGGCAGCTCCGCTCGCTCGTCCGGGGGAGACGGGCTAGACGAGGCCGAGCGCGGCCGGCACCTGGCCGAGCCGCGCGACCTTCGCCGCGCCCGGCGGCGCGGCCGTCTCGCGCCGCGTCACCCAGACGGCCCCGCCCAGCCCGGCCGCGAGCGCCCCCTCGACGTCGTTCACGAGCGAGTCGCCGACCATCGCCGTCTCGGGAGCCTCGACGCCGAGGGCCGCGAGCGCGTGGGCGTACGCGGCCGGGTCGGGCTTGCCGACGCCGATCTCCTCGGAGATCGCGACCGCGTCGACGTGTCCGGCGAGGCCGATCACCTCGAGCTTGCGTCGCTGCATGGCCGAGGGGCCGTTCGTCAGGACGCCGATCCGCAGGCCCCGGGCACGAAGCAGGTCGAGCGTCGGCGCCGCGTCGATCACCGGCCACAGCTCCTCGATGATCCGCCGCTTCTCGACCGAGTAGGCGAGGAAGAGGTCGTCGTCGAGCGGCCGCCAGGGCGCGAGCGCGTCCTCGAGGCGCTCGTAGCGGTAGCCGCGGAAGTCGATCTCGCCGGCGACGAAGCGCTCGTAGTGGCCGTCGGCGACCTCGACGTAGCGGGCGCGGAACGCGGCGATGTCGACCTCCGGGACGAGCTCCTCGATCACGCGGGACACGCTCGCCCAGGCCAGGCGCTCGGCGCCCGAGAGGTCGGCGAGCGTGTCGTCGAGGTCGAAGACGACGGCGCGCAGCGGCCTCGGGCTCACGCGGTGGCGGGGGTCGCGACGAGGTCGCGCAGGCCCTCCTCGAGGCTGCGCGGTGCGTAGCCGAGCTCCCGTCGCGCCTTGGCGTCGGAGGCCCAGTGGGTGACGCCGTCGCAGCTGGCGATCACCTCGCGGAGGTTCGGCGGCAGCCCGGCGAGCCGCCCGCCCAGCGGGCCGAGCGGCGCGAGCGCGCGCAGGAGGAGCGGCGAGACGGCGCGCGTCGGCGCGGGCCGGCCGCCCGTCCGCGCGGCGAGCGCGATCGCCTCCCCGAGCGTCGTCCGCTCGCCTCCGAGCACGTACGCCTCCCCGGCCGCCCGGAGGCGAGCGCGCGCAGGAGCCCGTCGACGACGTCGTCGACGTGGCAGAACACGAGCCCCAGCCCCGGGAAGACGAGCCGCTCGAGCGTCCCCGCGGCCGCGGCGGCGAGCTGGAGGCCGACGGCCGAGGTGTCGCCGGGCCCGTAGATCTGCCCCGGCTGGACGATCGTGATCGGCGCCCCGTCTGCGATCCGCGCCTCGGCGAGCCGGTGGCCGAGGGTCTTCGTCTCGTCCGCGTAGGACAGGAACCCCTCGCCCTCCGGGCGCCGGTAGGTCTCGTCCACGACCTGCCCGTGCGTGTCGCCGAAGACCGTGACGCCGGAGCAGTGGACGATGCGCGGGACGCCCTCCTCGATCGCCGCGTCGAGCAGGCACTCCGTGCCGAGGACGTTCGTGTCGCGCATCCGCTTGCGCTCCTGCCGGCGGATGCCGAGGCGGTGCTCGGCCGCGAGGTGGAAGACCGCGTCGCAGCGCTGCACGGCGGTCCGCACCGCCGGGAGCGCCCAGAGGTCGCCCTGGACGAACTTGCAGCCGCGGTCGATCAGCTTCTGCGCCGACCCGGGCGAGCGGGCGAGCCCGACGACGGTGTGGCCGTCCGCCATCAGGCGCGCGACGAGCCGCGAGCCGACGAAGCCGGTTGCGCCCGTGACCGCGATCCGCATGGATCCAGCCTAGTCGACCGCTCCGGGGCCGGGCCGCGCGGCGGCCGTCAGGTGCCCTTGGCCGCCGCCGGGACGCGCGCCGGCCGACGGCGCGCGCCGACCTTGCCGTCGACGAGCGCGGCCGCGAGGACGTCGTCGATCGCGTCGGCGAGGACGAAGCGGCCCTTCTCGCGCGCGCTCGGCGGCAGGGCGTCCAGGCCCGACTCGTTCTCGCGCGGCAGGATCACCGTCGTGATCCCGGCCCGCTGGGCGGCGAGGACCTTCTCCTTCACCCCGCCGATCGGCAGCACCTGGCCCGTCAGCGTCATCTCGCCGGTCATCGCCACGTCGTCGGAGACCGGCTTGCCGGTCGCGAGCGAGACGAGCGCCGTCGCGATCGTGATCCCGGCGGAGGGCCCGTCCTTCGGGATCGCGCCCGCGGGGACGTGGACGTGGACGTCCCGCTCGCGGAACCAGTCGGCGGGGATGTCGAAGCGGTCGGCGTGGGAGCGGAGCCAGGAGAGCGCCGCCTCGGCCGACTCGCGCATCACGTCGCCGAGCTGGCCCGTGATCATCAGCCGGCCACTGCCGGGCATCGCCGTCGCCTCGACGAAGAGGACGTCGCCGCCGACGGGCGTCACCGCCAGCCCGGTCGCGACGCCGGGCTCGGCGACGCGCCGCCTCCGCGTCTCCGGCGTGGCCCGCCGGGCACCGAGCCACGTGCGGACGCGCTTCTCGTCGACCCGGACGCGGTGCGAGCGGCCCTCGGCCACCTGCCGCGCCGCCTTGCGGCAGATCGCGGCGATCTGCCGGTCGAGCCCGCGCACGCCCGCCTCGCGGGTGTACTCGCCGACGACGGTCCGTAGCCCGCGGACGGTGAAGGAGAGCTGCGCCGGCGTCAGCCCGTGCGCGGCGAGCTGCTTCGGCACGAGGTACCTGCGGGCGATCGCGACCTTCTCCTCCTCGGTGTAGCCCGAGAGCTCGATGATCTCCATCCGGTCGCGCAGGGGCGCGGGGATCGGCTCGAGCTGGTTCGCCGTGCAGATGAAGAGCACCTTCGACAGGTCGAACGGCAGGTCGAGGTAGTGGTCGCGGAAGGTCGCGTGCTGCTCCGGGTCGAGCACCTCGAGCATCGCGCTGGCCGGGTCGCCGCGCCAGTCGGCGCCCATCTTGTCGATCTCGTCGATCATGAACACCGGGTTGCCCGACCCCGCGTCGCGCAGCGCCCGGATGATCGTCCCGGGCATCGCGCCGACGTAGGTGCGCCGGTGGCCGCGGATCTCCGACTCGTCGCGGACGCCGCCGACGGAGATGCGCGAGAAGCGCCGGCCGAGCGCGCGGGCGATCGAGTGGCCGAGCGACGTCTTGCCGACGCCGGGCGGGCCGACGAAGCAGAGGATCGGGCCGCTCAGGTCCTTCTTCAGCTTCGAGACCGCGAGGTACTCGAGGATCCGCTCCTTGACCGACTCGATCCCGTAGTGGTCCTCGTCCAGGATCCGGCGGGCCCGGCGCAGGTCGAGGTCGTCCTCGGTCGTCGTGCTCCACGGGAGGGCGAGGATCCAGTCGACGTACGTGCGGATGACGCCGTACTCCGCCGCCGCGGCGGGCAGCCGGGACAGCCGGTCGAGCTCGCGGCGCACCTGGCGGTCGGCCTCCTCGGGCAGCCCCGCCTCGTCGACGCGGCGGCGCAGCTCGTCGAGCTCCGCCTGCGCCTCGTCCACCTCGCCGAGCTCGGCCTGGATCGCCTTCAGCTGCTCGCGCAGGACGTACTCGCGCTGGTTCTTGTCGAGCGACGACTGGACCTGCGACTGGATCTTCTGCCCGAGCTCGAGCGTCTCCAGCTCCCGGCCGAGGATGCCCGAGAGCAGCCGCAGCCGCGCCTCGACGTCGGACTCCTCGAGCAGCCCCTGCCGCTCCGCGACCGGGATGCGCAGCGTCGAGGCGATCAGGTAGGCGAGCTGGCTCGGGCCGTCGACGTTCGCGACGGCGAGCGCGAGCTCCTGGGGCAGGTACGGCGAGAGCTCGACGATGCGGGCGAAGACCCCCTCGACGTTCCGCGTCAGGGCCTCCAGCTCGCGCGTCTCCTCGACGACGTCGGGCACCTCGACCACGTCGCCGACGAGGTACGGCTCCGTCTCGGTGACGTCGACGCGCACGCGGCGAACGCCCTGGACGAGGACGCGCAGCGTCCCGTCGGGGATCCGCAGCATCTTGTGGACGACGCCGACCGTTCCGATCTCGTACAGGTCCTCGGCCTCCGGGGCCTCCCGGTCGACGCGCGAGGTGACGAGGGCCACCATCCGGTCGCCGGCGACGATGTCGTCGATCAGCCTGACCGAGCGCTCCTGGCCGACCGCGAGCGGCGTCACCGCGTCCGGGAAGAGGACGACGTCGCGCAGCGGGAGCACCGGCAGGCGCGCCGGGATGCGGACGTCCGCGTCGTCCGGCAGCTCGGGGAGCTCGACCTCCGTCACTCCCGGCCCCTGATCGCGATCACGACCCGGAAGGTCTCGACGGGCCGCGCCGCGACCGGCAGGACGATCGAGAGCATCCCGGCCCGGTACGTCGCCTGGACGGCGTCCACGTCGACGCCGTCGCCGATCGGCACGCGCCGCTCGAACGGGCCGTAGTCGATCTCCATCTGCTCGTAGCGGTGGCCGCTCCCCTCGCCGACGACCGGCCGCCGGATCCCGCTGATCGAGAGCACCCCCTCCGCGAAGGAGAGGCGCACGTCGCCGGGGTCGACGCCGGCGAGGTCCGCGAGGACCGTCACCGAGGCCGGGCTCTCGGTCCGGATCACGTCGACCGCGGGGGCCCACCCCCGTCGCCGGCGGGCGAGCCGCGGCGTGTGCCACAGCTCGGAGAAGGCGTTCTCGAGCTCGTTCCGGAGCCGGTCGACCTCGCGATCGAGTGCCATGGTCGAATCGTAGCCGGGCACCTGCGCCGCCCCGGCCGTGAGAGGAGGCGGCGACGCCGGGTACGATCGCGCCGTGGAGATCGAGGTCGTCGAGGCGGACATCGCCCAGCTCGAGGTCGACGCGATCGCGAACGCCGCGAACGACCACCTCTGGATGGGCTCCGGCGTGGCCGGCGCGATCAAGCGCCAGGGCGGCGACGAGATCGAGCGCGAGGCCGTCGCGAAGGGCCCGATCCCGGTCGGGTCGGCCGTCGCCACCGGCGCCGGCCGGCTCCCCGCCCGCTACGTGCTCCACGGCGCCGTGATGGACCAGTCGCTGACGACGAGCGCCGACCGGGTCCGGCGCACCGTCGAGAGCTGCCTGGCGCTCGCCGACGAGCTGGGCTGCGCGTCGCTCGCGCTCCCGGCCTTCGGGACGGGCGTCGGGGGCTTCCCGCTCGAGGAGTGCGCGACGATCATGGTCGACGCGTGCCGTGCGCACGAGCCGCGGTCGCTCGAGCGCGTCCTCCTGGCGGTGTACGGGATCGAGGCGTTCCGGGCGTTCTCCTCGGCCCTCGGGCCGGAGGAGTAGACTGGCGCCCCGGTGGAGCTTCGTGGCCTGATCCTGGCTGGCGGCGCCGGAACGCGGTTGCGGCCGATCACCCACACGAGCGCGAAGCAGCTCGTGCCGGTGGCGAACAAGCCCGTGCTGTTCTACGCGCTCGAGGCGTTCGCCGAGGCCGGCATCCGCGAGGTGGCGGTGATCGTCTCGCCCGAGTCGCACGACGAGATCGCCGCCGCGGCCGGCGACGGGTCGCGCTTCGGCCTGTCGCTCGCCTACGTCGTCCAGGACGCGCCGCGCGGGCTCGCGCACGCGGTCCTGACCGCCGAGGAGGCGCTCGGCTCGAGCGCGTTCGTCATGTACCTGGGCGACAACCTGCTGCGCGACGGGATCTCGTCGCTCGTCGAGCGGTTCCGCTCGGCGGAGCCGGACGCGCTGATCCTGCTCCAGCACGTGCCGAATCCGTCCCAGTACGGCGTCGCCGAGCTCGACGGCGACCGCGTCGTCCAGCTGACCGAGAAGCCGCCCCAGCCCCGCTCCGACCTCGCGCTCGTCGGCGTCTACATGTTCACGCCGGCGATCTTCGACTCGTGCCGCGCGATCGCCCCGTCCGCGCGCGGCGAGCTGGAGATCACCGACGCGATCCAGCAGCTGATCGACCGGGGCCTGCGCGTCGAGCCGCACGTCGTCACGGGCTGGTGGAAGGACACGGGCCAGTGGGAGGACATGCTCGAGGCGAACCGCCTCGTCCTCGACGCGCTCCAGCCGGACGAGATCGCGGGGACGCTCGACGACACGCGGCTCGAGGGGCGCGTCGAGGTCGGCGAGGGCGCCGTGCTCGAGCGCTGCCACGTGCGCGGCCCGGTCGTGATCGGTCCGGGCGCGACGATCAGGGACGCGTACATCGGCCCGTACACGGCGATCGGCGCCGGCTGCGAGATCGACCACGCGGAGATCGAGCACTCGATCCTGCTCGAGGGCGCGAAGGTGCTCCACCTTGACGCGCGCATGGAGGGCTCGCTGATCGGGCGCGACACGGTGATCGAGCGCTCCGACGCGCGGCCGCGCGCGCACCGCTTCCTCGTCGGCGACAGCTCCCGGATCCGGATCCTGTGATCGACGGGATCCAGCGCTTCCCGCTGCGCCTGTTCGAGGACGAGCGCGGCTGGTTCTGCGAGCTGCGCCGCGAGAGCCGGCTCCCCGCGCCGACGGTGCAGACGAACGTCTCGCTGTCGCGCAGGGGCGTGATCCGGGGCCTGCACTACCACGAGCGCGGCCAGGACGACTTCTTCGCCTGCCTGACCGGCATGGCGCGCGTGGTCGTGCTCGACCGGTCGAGCGGCGAGACGTTCACCGAGGACATCGGCGAGGAGAACCCGGTCGGCATCTGGATCCCGGGCCACCACGCCCACGGCTTCGAGGCGCTGACCGATCTCCTCTTCTGCTACCACGTCACGCGCGAGTACGACCCGGCCGACCCGGACGAGCACGGGATCCCGTGGGACGACCCGCGGGTGCGGCACCTGTGGTCGACCGCGAGCCCGACGCTGTCGGAGCGCGACGCGAAGGTCGCGGGCGGCTGATCCCGTGGGCGTGACGCTCGTGACGGGCGCGCGCGGCCAGCTGGGGCAGGCGCTGCTCGAGCTCTACCCGGACGCGCTCGGCGTCGACCTCGACGAGTGGGACGTCGCGGAGCCGCCGCCGGCCTCGCTCCCGCCCGTCGACCTCGTCCTGCACGGCGCGGCCTGGACGAACGTCGACGGGGCCGAGGCCGATCCCGACGGCGCCTGGCGCGCGAACGTCCAGGGCACGCGCAACGTCTGCGCGCTCGGCGCGCCCGTCGTGGCGCTCTCGACCGACTACGTCTTCGACGGGACGAAGCGCGAGCCGTACGTCAGTCCGACCCGACCTCGCCGCGCTCGGTCTACCGGCCGGACGAAGCTCGAGGCGGAGCAGGCGGTGACGCACGGCTGGGTCGTCCGCTCGTCGTGGCTGTTCGGCTGGACGAGCACGAACTTCGTCCGCACGATGCTGCGCCTGGCCGAGGACCGCGACGAGGTCGCCGTCGTCGACGACCAGCGCGGCTGCCCGACCTACGTCGGGCACCTGGCGCTCGCGCTCCGCGAGATCACGGCGCTGCCGCACGGCACCTGGCACGTGGCCGCCTCCGGCGAGTGCACCTGGGCCGACTTCGCCGGGCGATCTTCGAGGAGGCCGGCGTCGACTGCCGCGTCCGGCGGATCACGACCGAGGAGCTCGACCGTCCGGCGCCCCGCCCTGCGTACTCGGTGCTGCGCAGCGAGCGCCCGGGGGCGCCCGTGCTGCCCCACTGGCGCGAGGGGCTGCGCGAGTGCCTCGCGCGCCTCGGCGCGGCCTGAGGCCTGCGATCCGTCGATGCACGGGTGGGGGCAGCGCCTGTCCCGGCCGGAAGTCGAGCTGCTCGGCTCGCTCGTCGGCCAGCCGTTCGACGAGCTGGCGAGCGTCTACGCCGGCGACCCGGAGGGCGCACTGGGACGTCACGCTGACCGCCGGTGGCCGCCGGGTGGAGCTCGGCTGGGCGGACGAGGCGCTGCCGGACGTGCTCCTCGACGAGTCGATCCGCCTGACGGTCGGAACGTGCGGCGGGGCCGCGCTCGCCGCGCGCTCCCCGTTGCTCGGCCGCCTGCAGCTCTGCGATCTCGGCACCATCGTCGCGGTCGACGTCGTGGTCGCCGAGGTGGCCCGAGGCGAGCTGGATCCGCAGCTCACCGAGGCGGAGCGCGATCGCCAGCTCCCCGTCCCGCCGATCGACGTCGGGGTGCGGATCGAGACAGACCTCGGTCGCTGCGTCTGCGTGAGCACCTGCGTCGACGTGGCGTCCATCGAGGTGAGGACCGACGGGTCGCTTCCTCGTGCCGTTGCGGACATCGCGACCCTCGAGCCGGTCGAGGAGCGCCTGAGGGCCCTCCGATCCGACGCTGGCCGGGCGCCGGGCGACCTGCCATGATCCGCTCGTGCGTGCCGCCCTCGCCCTGATCGCCTCGGCCGTCGCCGTGGCAGCGGCAGCCTCGCCCGCGCTCGGCGCCGTCTTCACGGTCACCCGCTTCGACGATCCCGCGCCCGACGCCTGCGCGGTCGGTGACTGTTCCCTACGCGAGGCGCTGCGCGACGCGACCGCGAACCCCGGGCTCGACGACGTCGTCCTCGGCGAGGGGACGTACCTCGTCACGCGCTCGGGGCCGGGCTCGACGGCCGGCTCGCTCGACTACGGCTTCCTCGCGAACCCGGGCGACGTGCGCATCACGGGCGCCGGCTCGGCGCTGACGATCGTGCGCGGCCAGTTCGAGGGCGCGACGGACCGGATCTTCGAGCTCGCCGCCGACGACGCGACGATCACGGGCCTGACCGTCCAGGGCGGCGAGTCCCTGGGGCCCGGCGGCGGGATCTGGGTGCAGAACGGTGCGGCGCTGATCCTCGTCGACGCGGCGGTCCGGGACAACACCTCGACGAGCGGGTACGGCGGCGGGATCCAGGGCGACGGCACGCTGACGCTCACGCGCGCCACGATCGCCGGCAACAAGGCGCCGGGCGGGAACGGCGGCGGCGTGGCGGCATTCGGCCTGCGGATCATGACGGACACGACGATCACCGGGAACAGCGCGGGCGGCACGGGCGGCGGGCTCGCCTTCCTCTACCAGGGCACGATCAGCGGCGGCCTCGTCGAGGGCAACACGGCCACGACCGGCGGCGGGCTCGCGTTCATCGCGCAGGCCGCGTCGGTCTCGAGCGCGCAGGGGACCGTGACCGGCACGGTCGTGCGCGGGAACACGGCGACGGGCTCGGGCGGCGGCATCTCGGTGGAGGCGCTCGCGACGTCGAGCGCCGGCGGAGGCGTCTCGTTCACCCGCCTCACGATCAGCGGCAACACGGCCGGGGCGGGCGGCGGTGGGCTCTACGCCCGCGCCGACAACCTGACGGTCTCCGGTGCCCAGGCGTCCGTGCTGAACTCGACGATCAGCGGGAACACGGCGCAGCAGGGCGGCGCCGTCTACGTCGCGGCCGACCCGACGGCCGTGTCCGGAGGGCAGGTGCTGCTGAAGGGCGTGACCGTCGCCGCGAACGGCGCGACGGTCGGCGGCGGCCTCTTCGCCGCGAACGCGGCGACCCAGATCGTCCTGCGGAACACGCTGCTCGGCGCGAACGGGTCGGCGAGCTGCGTCACGAGCGGCACGGGCGCGATCTCCTCGCAGGGCCACAACCTCTCGGCGGACGCCTCGTGCAATGGCGTCCTCTCGGGCGCCGGCGACCTGAAGGCGGTCGACCCGAGGCTCGGGCCGCTGGCCAGCAACCGCGGCCCGACCCAGACGCACGCGCTGCTCGCCGGCAGCCCGGCCGTGGACGCCGGCGACGCCGCCGCGTGCGTCGACACGGTCTCGGAGAAGCTCCTGCTCGACCAGCGCGGCGTCTCGCGCCTCGGCCCGTGCGACATCGGCGCCTTCGAGGCCGAGGTCGACCTCGCGCTCGACCTGGCGCCCGCGGCGGGCACGGTGACCGTCGGGGCGAGCGTGCAGGTGACGGCGACGGTCACGAACGTCGGCGGGCACGGCGCCACGGGGGTCGTGGTCACGCTGACGCCCGTCGCGGGTGCCCCCGGACCGACCTCCGTCGCGGCCACGCCGAGCGTCGGGGCCTGCACGGGCTCCGCGCCGGTCGTCTGCACGATCGGCCCGCTCGCGGCCGGTGAGACCGCGACGGTCACGCTGGCGCTCGGCACCGGCGCCCCGGGCGGCCTGCTCGTCACCGGCAAGGTGGAGTCCGCCGAGCTCGACCCCGACGGCACGAACGACCAGGACACGGCGAGCACGACCGTGACCGCGCTGCCCCTGCCGGCCGGGCCGGTCGCGGCCGACGCGACGGTCGCTCCGACGCTCGTCTACGACGCGAAGAAGAAGCGGTTCCTCGTGCGTATCCAGTACCGGCTGCGGGAGCCCCGCCTGGTCGCGCTCTGCGCGGCCGGGTGCCCGGCGACGCTCCAGCTCCGCACGCGCACGGGGCGCGTGACCTTCGCCGCAACGCTGAAGGGCGACGGCAAGCTCGTGCTCGGGACGCGGAAGGGCCTGAAGCTCGCGCCCGGCAAGCGGGTGCGGATCGACGTCCCCGTGCCGCGGGCGAAGCTGCTGAAGGCGTCGTTCAGGACGGCGGGCGCCTACCGCGTCACGCAGACGCGGCTGCGCGTGATCCTCACGACGGGGTCGGGCAAGGCGACGACGATCCGGGACGGCCGCATCCGCGTCTCGATCGCGCGCATCCGCTCCGGCGCGCTTCCCGGCCTGGCCGGGATCCTGGCCCAGTAGCGCTCGGGCTCGCCGCTCAGCTGGTGCGGCGCGGGCCCCCTGCCGACCGGGCCGCGTCGGCGCCCACGCGCTGCTGGCCCCAGCGCATCACGGCCGCGTGGTTCGCGCGGAACAGCGGTCGCAGGACCGGCGTCAGCCGGCGGACGAGGGGCATGACGACGGTCGGGCGCCAGTCGAGCGTCGCGAGCGTCGTGCCGTCCGGGCGGTGCTCGAGCATCCACGTGCCGGTGCCCTCGAAGTCGCCGGAGAGCCGCGTGTGGATGCGATACGGCTCGATCGCGTCGAGGCACTCGAGCCCGAGGTGGACGGTGTACGGCAGGAAGCTCCGCACGGCGACGGTCGAGCGCTTGCCGGGCTCGGGCGGCCACGGGTCGCCGGCGGAGGCGGCGAAGCCCTTCCACCAGCGGTGGTACTCGGCCACGTCGCCGACGACACGGTAGGCGACGTCGATCGGCGCGGGGATCGTCCAGCGATCCAGGAAGACGTAGTCGGCGGCCATGCCGACCGTTCGCACGCCGTGTGCGGTCGGTTCGGCCTCAGCCCGTCGCGCAGCGCGCGAGCTCGTCCGTCAGGTCGACGGTCGGCGCGGGCAGGGGGTCGTCCTCCGCGATCGCGCCGTCGACGGAGCGCAGCGCTCCGACGGCCGCGAGTGCCCGCGCGCGGGTGTCCGCGTAGACGGTGACGGTCCGGTCGCCCGCGAAGACGTCGACGTAGGAGGCCGTCAGCCAGGCGACCGGGACGCCGCGGAGCACCCCCGGCACGCACGCGGTCGCCTCGTCGTAGCGGCCGGGCCGTCGCTCGTCGAGCGGCTGCTGCTCGAGCTGCACGGGCGGCACGCAGGTCTCCGCCTCCGGCGCGTCGCCCTGGTCGCAGCCGCCGTACACGACCGTCGGCCGCTCGCGCGTCCCGACGACGGTGGTCAGGCGCTCACCCTGGAAGCCCTCGCCGAGGAAGTACGCCGTCGGCCCGGGCGTCCGCAGGTCGTCGACGGAGAGCTCCGGGCTGAACGGCGAGAGCCCGGCGCAGCCTGCGGCGAGGAGCGGTGCGGCGAGCGCGAGCCAGCGCAGCCGGCGGACGGAGGGACGCGGGGAGGCAGGGGCCGCGGGGAGGGCACCGGCCCCTCCCCGCGGCCGATCACCACGGAAGCGCCGGCTCGCCCGCGGTCCAGCCGCCGTCGACGGGCATCACGACGCCGGTGACCGCGCTCGCGAGCGGGCTGGCGAGGAAGCAGATCGCGCCCGCGATCTCGCTCGCCTCGAGGATCCGCCCGATCGGGATCCGCTTCTTCGCGGCGTTCGTGAAGACCGGGTTCTCGAAGAAGCCCTCGGACATGGGGGTCAGCGTGAACCCCGGGCACACGCAGTTCGCGCGGACGCCCTCCTCGGCCCAGTCGATCGCGAGCGAGCGCGTCAGCGCCGCGACGCCGCCCTTCGAGACGTTGCGCCGCCTGCATCGGCAGCGACACGAGCGCGGCCTGCGAGGCGACGTTGACGACGGCGCCGCGGCTCGCCTTGAGCAGCGGCGCGAACGCCTGGCACGTGTTCAGCGTACCGAGCAGGTTCACCTCGAAGTTGCGACGGAAGTCGTCGACGGGCAGCTCGTCGACCGGGAGGTTGGGCGTGATGATCCCCGCCGCGTTGACGAGCACGTCGAGGCCGCCGTGCCCGCTCCTGGACCGTCGCCGCGAGCCGGTCGAGCGCTCGCGGTCGGTCCCGTCGATCGGGTCGTCTCCCCGAGGTCGACGACGTACACCTCGGCGCCGGACGCCCGCAGCATGTCGCTGCACGCCCCGCCGATCCCCCGCGCGCCGCCGGTGACGACCGCGACCTTGCCTGCAAGACTCGGAATCATGGCGAGATCTGGAGCCGCGCGGCCCTAGACGATGCGGGCCTTCGGCGGCGGCGCCATGTGCGTGCGCCGGCTGTGGCGGACGCCCATGCGCGCCTGCATCTCGAGCCAGAGGAGCGCGGCCTGGGTCGGGTCGACCACCGGGACGTCGAGGCCCTCCCCGACGAGCTCGGCCTGCAGGCGCGCGGCGACCGAGCATGCCGGTGCAGCCGAGGACGAGCACGTGCGCGTCGTCCTCGAGCACGGCGCGGCGCATCTCGTGCCGCAGGTCGGCGACGAGCGCCTCGTGGTCCTCGAGCTCGAGCACGGGCGTGTCGATCACGCGGACGGACGCGAGCCGATCGGCGACGCCGAGCCTCCGGGCGAGGCCGCGGATCAGCGGGACGACGTTCGGCAGGACGGTGACGACCGAGAACGACTCGCCGAGGCTCATCGCCATCAGGACGGCCGGCTCGAAGCCGCCGGCGACGAGGATGTCGACGAGCTCCGCGCGGCGTGCACGGCCGGGTCGCCGAAGCACGTGATGAACACGGCGTCGACGCCGTCCTCCTCGGCCTCGCGCACCCGGCGGAGGATGTCGGGCCCGACCGCGACCTCGTCGGTGTACGACTCGATCGACTCGGAGCCCTCTGCGATGTTGGCGAGGTCGACCTCGCAGGCCGCGTCGACGATCGCGCGTGCCTCGTCGAGGATCACGTCGTTGAACTGGGTGCCGGTGAGCGGCACGACGACACGAACGCGCACGTCGCCTCCTCCTGGTCGCCGCCGCGCTCGTCGCGGCCGAGTTCGGAGGATCATCTACCATCGTGCGGGTGCGCGTGCTCGTCACCGGCGGTCTCGGCTTCATCGGGAGCCACTTCGTGCGTCGGATCGTGGCGGCGGGGCACGAGGCGGTCGTCCTCGACAAGCTGACCTACGCGGGCAACCCGGCCAACCTCGACGGCGTGCCGCACCGGCTGGTGCGCGGCGACGTCGCCGACCCCCGCGCCGTGCGCGAGGCCGGCGAGGGCTGCGACGCCTGCGTGAACTTCGCCGCCGAGACGCACGTCGACCGCTCGATCCTGGACGCGGCCGACTTCGTCCACACGGACGTGCTCGGGACGTACGTCCTGCTCGAGTGGGCGCGCGAGCGCGGCGTGCGGCTGCTGCACGTCTCGACCGACGAGGTCTACGGCGACGTGCCGCCCGGCGAGTCGTCCACCGAGGGCGACCCGCTGCGCCCGTCGAGCCCGTACTCGGCCTCCAAGGCCGGCGGCGACCTGCAGGTGCTCGCGCACGTGCGGACGTTCGAAACGGACGCGGTGATCACGCGCGGCTCGAACACGTACGGGCCGAACCAGTACCCGGAGAAGCTGATCCCGCTGATGGCGACGAACGCGCTCGACGGCCAGACCCTGCCCGTCTACGGCGACGGCAAGCAGGTGCGCGACTGGCTCCACGTCGAGGATCACTGCTCGGGAATCGAGCTCGTCCTGCACGAGGGGGGACGGGGCGAGGTCTACAACGTCGGCGGCGGCGAGGAGCGCGAGAACCTCGAGATCGTCGACCGCATCCTCGAGCACACGGGGGCCGACCGCGGCCTGATCCGGCACGTGCAGGACCGGCCCGGCCACGACCGGCGCTACTCGCTCGACACGTCGAAGCTGCGCGCCCTCGGCTGGGCGCCGGCGGTGCCCTTCGAGCGCGGCATCGCGGACACCGTCGCCTGGTACCGCGATCGGCGCGACTGGTGGGAGCAGATCAAGTCGGGCGAGTATCTCGCCTACTGGCGCGAGCAGTACGGCTCGCGCCTCGACTGACGCCGGCTCCGCGCCGACCCGCTCCCGACGCCGCGCGAGGGGCACCCGGGCTCGAACTCACTGCCTCCGCGGCGGCCCGCGGTGCATCGCTCGTCGGAGCACGTCGTCGCGCGCGCCCTCCGTCCCCCCGTCCCCGGACACGTCCGTTCGGGACGGTTGGCCGAGGGGCCACCCCGCGCCTCCTCCCGCTTTCGAGCGTAGCGTCGAACCCGTCACGGATGGGAGACGTCCTCGTGCCGGAACGGCAGCGGAGCATTCACGACCCTGCACCGAGCGGGTCGTGTCGACCTCCCCCGGCCGGACGGGACCGCGCGCCCGCACCACCCGTGCGCTACGGTGATGCCCGGGGTCGACCGATGACTCGGTCGTGGTCTCTATGCGCGCACTGCTTGCGGCAGTCCTCACGTCACTCGTCGCCGCCTCGGCGTCCGCCGCGGCGACCCCGCTGTTCCTGATCAGCGGCGGCGGCTGGGGGCACGGCGTGGGCCTGAGCCAGTGCGGCGCCTACGGCTTCGCGAAGCAGGGCGCCACGTACGACCGGATCCTCGCCACCTACTACCCCGGCACGCAGCTCGGGCCGGCGCCGACCAGCTCGATCCGCGTCCTGCTCGTGGACGCGTCGTCGTCCGTCACGGTCTCCTCGCGCGGGGCGTTCTCCGCCACCGACGGCTCGGGGGCGGTCGTCCAGCTGCCCGCGGGCTCCGCGACGGTGACGAGCGGCCTCGTGCTCTCCGCCGGCGGCTCGTCCCGGCCGATCACGCTGCCGCTCCGCTTCTCGCCCGGCAAGCAGCCGCTCCAGCTGGGCGACCCGTACCGCGGCGACGTCGTCGTCACGGCGAACGGCGGCTCGCTGCGCGCGGTCAACGACGTGGCGCTCGAGCAGTACCTGTACGGCGTCGTCCCGGGCGAGATGAGCGCGAGCTGGGCGGTCGAGGCGCTGAAGGCGCAGGCCGTCGCGGCCCGCAGCTACGCGCTCGCGAGCCGGAGCACGACAGGCGCCTTCGACGTCTACGCGGACACGCGCAGCCAGGTCTACGGCGGCATCGAGGACGAGGACCCCCGCACGAGCGCCGCGATCGACGCGACTGCGGGTCAGGTGCTGACCTTCAAGGGGAAGGTCGCCCAGACGTTCTTTTTCGCGAGCTCCGGCGGCCGCACGGCCGCCGTCCAGGACGTCTGGTCGGGTGGCCCGATCCCCTACCTCGTCTCCGTCGAGGACCCGTACGACGACGTCTGCTCGACGCACCATCGCTGGGGGCCGATCGCGTTCACCGGCACCGACCTGTCGCGCGCGCTCGGCGGCCCGACGCCGCTCGTCGACGCCGTGGTCACGCTGAACGGCTCGGGTCGGGTCGAGACGCTTGCGCTGGTCGGGCGGAAGCGCACGACGACGATCGAGGGAACCGACGTCCGCAGCGAGCTCGGGCTGTCCTCCACGATGTTCTCCGTCTCGGCCATCGGCATCGACCGGACGCCGTCGCGCGCGGCGTTCGGCCGGGCGCTGACGCTCACCGGTGTGGCGCGGGCGGCCGAGGGCGCCGTCCTGGAGACCAGCTCCGACGGACGCGCGTGGCGCGAGGTCGGGCCGCTCGCCGTGGACGGGGCGGGCCGCTTCGCCGTCACGGTCAAGCCGACCGTCGCAGCGCGCTACCGGGTCAACGCGCCCGGGCTCGTCGGCGTCGTCGATCGGCTGCCGCAGGTCAGGATCGCGGTCGTCCCGTCGATCGCGCTCTCCGTCGACGCCGGCGTGGCGAGCGGGCGCGTTCGCCCGAAGCTGGCCGGCGCCGGGATCAAGATCCAGCGCAAGGACGGTCGCCGCTGGACGACGCTCGCCAGCGGGAAGCTCGACGCGACCGGGCGCTTCGCGATCCCCGTCGCCGACCTGAGCGGGAAGGTGCGGGCGCGCGTGGCTCCGACGGGCGGGATGCCGGCCTCGGCGAGCGCCGTCCTCTCGGTCGTCGCCGCGTGATCCGCGGGGCCCTCGTCCTCCTGGCCGCGGCGCTGGCAGCGGCCGGGCCCGCAGCTGCGGGATCCGGTCGCATTGCCGTCGGGATCGAGGCGGACGCCTCGCCGACGGAGGTCGGCGCAGCCGTCTCGGCCGCGCTCGACGCGCCGGTCGAGGTCGACCTGGCGGCCGTCGGGGCCGTCGTGGCCTCCGTCGACGACGTCGCTGCCGCGATGCGGGTCGTGCGGGGCCTCCCGGGCGTCGAGTACGTCGAGGCGGTCGGCGAGCGGCGGCTCGCGTTCGTGGCGACCGACCCGCTCGTGTCGCAGCAGTGGTACCTGCCCACGATCCGGGCCTTCGACGCCTGGCCGGAGCGTCCCGAGCTCGCCCCCGTGCTCGTGGGGGTCGTCGACTCCGGCATCGACGGCGACCACCCGGAGTTCGCCGGGCGGATCGAGGCGGCGCGGTCGTTCGTGCCGGGGAGCCCGGCCCGGGAGGACGAGATCGGCCACGGGACGATGGTGGCCGGCGAGATCGCCGCCGCGGTCGACGACGGGCAGGGGATCGCGGGCGTCGGCTTCCCGGTGCGCCTGCTCGTCGCCAAGGTGGTCGACGCCGACGGGACGATCGGCCTCGACGCGGAGGCGCGGGCGATCCGCTGGGTCGTCGATCACGGCGCGAAGGTCGTCAACCTCAGCCTCGGCGGGCCGCGGGACCCGGAGAACCCGGATCGCGACACGTTCTCGCAGCTCGAGCAGGACGCCGTCGAGTACGCCTACTCCCGCGGCGCGGTGGTCGTCGCGGCGACCGGGAACTGCGACGCCGTGTGCCCCTACGGGTACGCGAGCTGGCCGGCCGCGCTGCAGCACGTCGTCGGCGTTGGGGCGCTGGGGCAGCGCGGCGTCGCGACCTTCTCCAACCGGGACGTCGTGTTCGCAGACCTCGTCGCGCCCGGCGTGGGCGTCCTCTCGACCTTCCCGCGCGCGCTGACGGAGCCGGGGTGCGAGCCCGTCGGGTACTCGAGCTGCGCGCCGGCCGACTACCGGCGGGGCGAGGGCACGTCGTTCGCCGCCCCGCTCGTCACGGCCGCCGCCGCGGTCGTGCGGGCGACGCGGCCCGACCTCGGGCCGGACCAGGTGATGGCGATCCTCGGCGACACGGCGATCGACGTCTCGCGGCTGGGCCGGGACGCGAAGACCGGCAGCGGCCTCGTCGACGTGGCCGCGGCCGTCACGCTCGCGCTGACGGGGCCCGTGCCGCCGCCGGATCGCGACGAGGTGAACGACGACGCCGGCGCCCGGGCCGCGCCGGTGATCTTCCCCGACGGGTCGAAGACGAGCCTCGTCCGGGCGACCCTCGACCTCTTCGACGACCGGACCGACGTCTACGCCGTCAGGCTCGCGGCCGGTCAGCGCCTCAACGCGACCCTACGCTCGGGCGGCGCGCGCGTCGAGCTGGCGGCCTGGCCGAGAGGCACCGAGACGCTCGCGGGCGCGACGCCCGTCCGGTCGGTGCCGAGCAGGGGCGGGAAGGCGCGCCTGCTCCTCCGCGCGGACCGTGCGGGCGTGTACTACGTCTCGACCCGGATCCGGTCGGGAGGCCGCGCGTCCTACCGCCTCCAGCTCGGCCTCCGGCCCGCCGCGTAGCGAGACCCGGCGCCGGGGATCGCCACCCAGGGCCCGCCGCCCCACCCTCGCCCGGTGTGCCGCACCCGCCCGCCGCCGGCCACGGCCGTTCCGGGACCGCACCCCGCCCTTGGGTGGGGTCCACCACCAGTGTGACGGGCGCGCGCGTCTACCCGGGAGCCACGCGGCGAATCGTCACGGTCGCGCTGCTGGATCGGCGCACAGGGCACGGCCGGTCCGGCCGGTGGCCGGCGGAAATCGCGCTGCCGGCACGCCGGGCGTCCTCTTCGCCGAGGTGGGGCGCCCAGTCGTCCGGGAGGGGCTACGCGCCGAGCAGCTCGTCGTCCGGGACGGCCCGGATCTCGCGGGCCGGGTTCCCGACCACGACCGTCCGCGGGGGGACGTCGCGCAGCACGACCGCGCCCGCGCCGACGAACGCCTCCTCGCCGACCTCGATCCCCGGGAGGAGGACGGCGCCGCCGCCGACCCGCGCGCCGCGGCGCACCGTCGGGCCGCGCCGCAGCGCGTGGCGCTTCTCGGTCCGGCCCATGAAGTTGTCGTTCGTCGTCACGACGCACGGCGCGATGAAGACGCGCTCCTCGAGCGTCGAGTACGCGGTGATGTACGCGTTCGCCTGGATGGTCGTGCCGTCGCCGATCGTCGTGTCGTTCTCGACGAGCGCGGCGCGGCCGATCACGACGTCGTCACCGACGGTGACGCGCTCGCGCACGCACGCCTGGTCGCCCACGATCACGCGCGCCCCGATCGTCGTGCCGGCGAACACGACCGCCCCCGTGGAGATCACGCACCCGGGGCCGAGAACGAGCGGCGGCTGGGGCTCGCGCTTCGCCGTCGAGCGCGGCGAGAGCGCCGGCTGCTTGCCGAGGACGACGTTGTCGCCGATCACGCAGCCGTCCCCGATCACCGTGCCGGGGTAGACGACGACGTTCTGGCCGAGCTCGTGGCTCATCGTGTGCCCACCCGGTCGAGGGACTCCTGGAGCTGCTCGAGCGCGCGGACGACGGCGACGCCCATCCGCCGCGCCTCGTCGGCGCCGGGGGCGCCGCGCACGAGGTCGACGAAGTGCTGGGCCTCGAGTCGCAGCGGCTCGTCGTTCGGCACCTTCGGACAGTAGATGTCGCCCGTCCGGGTCCGCCACTCGCCGTAGTTCGCGGACTGCTGCTCCGCGGCCTTGTCGTAGACGGTGATCTTGCGGTCGAGCTCCATGTCGTCGAAGACGGCCATCTTGTGCCGGCCGACGACGGTCATCTTGCGCATCTTGTGCGGGTCGAGCCAGGACAGGTGCATGTGCGCGACGACCCCGGAGGGGAAGCGCAGGTAGCAGAAGACGACGTCCTCGACGCCCGGCTGGAGGTACGACTCGCCGCGTGCGAAGACCTCGCTCGGCTCCTCGCCCACGAGGTGGAGGATGACCGAGATGTCGTGCGCCCCGAGGCTCCACAGCGCGTTCTCGTTCGCCCGGATGACGCCCAGGTTCTGGCGGTTGCCGTAGACGTAGAGCACGTCGCCGAGCTCGCCGGTCTCCACGAGCTGCTTCAGCTTGGCGACGCCCGGGTGGTAGAGCAGCAGGTGCCCGGGCATGACGACGAGGCCTCGCTGCTCCCCGAGCGCCGCGAGCTCCTCGGCCTCCCGGCTGGTCAGCGCGAGCGGCTTCTCGACGAAGATGTGCTTGCCGGCCGCGAGCGCCTGCAGGCCGAGGGCGTGGTGCGTCGGCACCGGGGTCGCGATCACGACCGCGTCGACGTCCGGATCCTCGAGGACGTCCTCGAAGCGTCCCGTCGTCCGCGCCGACGGGAAGCGCGCGCCGAACCGCGCGAGGCGCTCCTCGCTCGCGTCGCAGATCCACACGAGATCGGCGTCGGGGAGCTCGTCGAAGTTGCGCGCGAGGTTCGGGCCCCAGTAGCCGAGTCCGACGAGGCCGATCCGCAGGCGGGCTACAGCTTCCACACGGTCTCCCTCTTGGCGCCCACCTCGCCGGTCGCGTTGCGGAAGTCTACGACGAGGCGTGCGCGGCCGGCGAGCTCGACGTAGTCGATCCCGGAGTGGGCGGTGACGACGGCGACGCAGTCGGCCTCCTCCGCGGCCGGGTAGAGCGGCACGGAGGTGAGCCCGCGCTCCGGCAGGTCGGGGACGTGCGCGTCGGTGTAGGAGAGCTGCGCCCCCTGCCGGTCGAGCAGCTCGAGCAGCTTCAGCGCCGGCGACTCGCGCAGGTCGCCGACGTCCGCCTTGTACGCGACCCCGACGACGTGGACGCGGGCGCCGTTCACGGCGACCCTCTGCGCGTTCAGCGCCTCGGCCACCTTGGCCGCGCAGAAGTGCGGCATGTTCTCGTTCACCTTGCCGGCCAGCTCGATGAACTCCGTGTAGAAGTCGAACTGACGCGCCTTCCACGACAGGTAGAACGGATCCACCGGCAGGCAGTGGCCGCCCAGCCCCGGGCCCGGCTTGAAGCTCATGAACCCGAACGGCTTCGTGGCCGCCGCCTCCACGACCTCCCACACGTCCAGGCCCATCCGGTCGCACATCTGCGCCAGCTCGTTCACCAGCGCGATGTTCACCGACCGGAAGATGTTCTCCAGCAGCTTCGTCAGCTCCGCCACCTCCGGCGAGCTGACCGGCACCAGCGTCTCGAGCGCCCGCCCGTACAGCGCGCACGCCCGCTCCGTGCACGCCGCCGTCACGCCGCCGACGACCTTCGGCGTGTTCCGCGTCGTCCAGTCCAACCGGCCCGGATCGACCCGCTCCGGGCTGAACGCCAGGAAGAAGTCCTTGCCCACCGCGATGCCGGGCTGCTCCAGCAGCGGGAGCACCTCCTCACGCGTCGTGCCGGGGTAGGTGGTCGACTCGAGCACGACGAGCTGGCCCGGCTGGAGGTGCTGCGCCAGCCGGCGGACGGCGGCGAGGACGATCGAGAGGTCCGGCTCGCGGTTCGGCGTCAGCGGCGTCGGAAGCGCGACGATCACCGCGTCGCACGGCTCCACGTCGGCGTAGTCGGTCGACGCCGTCAGCAGCCCGGAGGCGACGAGCGGCGCGAGCACGTCGGACGGCACGTCCTCGATGTAGCTTCGGCCCTCGCGAATCGCGCGCACCTTCGCGTCGTCGACGTCGACGAGCACGGTCGCGAGGCCGGCCTCGGCGAACACCTGGGCGAGAGGCAGGCCGACGTAGCCGGCGCCGATGATCGCTACCTCTCGCTTCACCGGAGACGCATCGTACCGAGCAGGCTGGCGATCGTCCCCGCCGCATCGCCGTCGCCGTACAGCGTCGGGTGCTCCGGGAGCGGCCGGGCCCCGGCGACGGCGGCTGCGATGGCGTCGGGGTCGTCGCCGACGAGCCGGTTCCAGCCGGTGGCGACCGTCTCGGGCCACTCGGTCGTAGCCCGCAGCGTGACGCACGGGACGCCGTACCAGTAGGCCTCCTTCTGCACGCCGCCCGAGTCGGTCAGGACGACGCGCGCCTGCGAGCAGAGCGCGGCGAAGTCGAGGTAGCCGGCCGGTGGGAGCGCCCGGACGTGCGGGCCGAGCGCGATCCCGCTCGCGTCGAGCACGGAGCGCGTGCGCGGGTGGACCGGGAAGACGACCGGCTCGTCGATCGCGTTCACCCCGTCCGCGATCCGGGCGAGCGCCTCGGGCCGCACGTTCGCCTCACGGTGCACCGTGAGCAGCACGTAGCCCTGCGGCTCGACGCGCGCGTCCGCGAGCGCGTGCGAGCGCGTGCGCGCCAGCGGGGCGAGCGTCAGGTTCGCGACGAGCATCACGTCGCCGACGACGTGCACGCCGTGCGTGATCCCCTCGGCGGCCAGGTTCGCGACCGCGCCCTCGCCCGGACAGAAGAGCGCGGCCGAGAGCTGGTCGACGAGCACGCGGTTCAGCTCCTCGGGCATCGTCCGGTCGAACGAGCGCAGGCCGGCCTCGACGTGGGCGACCGGGACGCCGAGCTTGGCCGCCACGAGCGCCCCGGCGAGCGTCGAGTTCGTGTCGCCGTAGACGAGCAGCCAGTCCGGCCGCTCGGCGAGGATCGCGTCCTCGATGCCGGGGAGCATCAGCGCCACCTGGCGCGCGTGCGAGCCGCCGCCGGCCTCGAGCCGGTAGGCCGGCGGGTCCAGCCCGAGCTCCTCGAAGAACACCCCCGAGAGCTCCCGGTCGTAGTGCTGGCCCGTGTGGAGGACGACCTCCTCGAGCCCGTGGCGCCGCAGGGCGAGCGAGAGAGGCGCCGACTTGACGAACTGGGGCCGGTTGCCGACGACGGAGAGGATGCGCACCCGCGAAGGCTACGGGACGGACCTCCCGGAGCGCCCGTCGAGGGTCGCTATACTCGCCCGAACCGGGGGCCGTTAGCTCAGTTGGTAGAGCAGGGGACTCTTAATCCCAAGGTCGAAGGTTCGAGTCCTTCACGGCCCATGTACGACGCCCTGCGCTCGCTCGCGTCGGCTGCGGCGACCGCGGGCCGCGTACGGCGCGCCGCTGCCGGCTCGCGGCCCCACGGCGCGTCGGGGCAGCCGGGCGCCGCCTGACGATCGCCCCGGTCGCCGTGGCGACGATCGTCTCGGTGCCGGCGACCGGGGACAGGGATCGGACAGCGATCCTCGGGCCGACGAGCGGCGAGCCGGTCGACGGCCCGCGCGACGAAGGGCGCGCGGCGGAGCCGGCGACGTCCACCGGCCCTGCCGTCCTGGCCGTCCGTGGCGAGCAGGGCCGGATGCTCCTCGGCGCGGAACGGTCCGCCCGCGCGAGACCCCGTGCCCGGCCGGCGATCGGCACCAGGCGCAGCCCGGGGCCGGTCGAGCCGGCCCCGCGCGCACGGAAGGGCGCCGACTACTCGGCGCCCTTCGGCTTGCGGCCGCGACGGGCGACCTTGACGCCCTTCTTCGCGAGATCCTCGGCCTCGTCGGCCGTCGCATCGATCTCGAAGATGCCGCGACGCGCGTCCTCGAACGTGATGCGGATCTTCGCGCCCTTGCCCTCCGGAATCTCGATGCCGCTGAGATCGGAGACGTAGACGGTCTTGCGGGCCATTTGCGGTGTCCTTTTCGTGGGGAAATGGGCGGCGCAGATGGTACTGGTCGCATTCCCTGCCGCGCAGGTTGTCCAAACGGGAAGGAACGGGGATAATCACCGCTCCCGACCGCACGGCCAGGAGGAACGGATGACCGAGACGACGACCGAGACGCCCCCCGAGCCGGCGGCAGCTCCCGAGCCCGCCGACCTGCTGTCGATCGTCGTCGGGTACGTCCCCGAGGACGACGGCGAGCGCGCGCTCGACCGGGCGGCGAGCCTCGCGCACAAGCTCGGCGGCCGGCTGCACGTGATCACCGTGATCGGGCCGCTCGCGGCGGCGTACCCGGTCGCCGTCGGCGCGGAGACGCTGATCGCCGTTCCGCCCGCCGTCGCGAAGGACGACCCGGGCCTCGACGAGCAGGCGCAGGAGATCCTCCGGCACGCCGAGACGGTGATCGCCGGGCGCGCCCCCGCCGAGTTCCACTGGTCGGTCGGAGATCCCGCGCACGAGATCGTCGACCTCTCGCACGACGTGGACGCCGACATGATCGTCGTGGGCGACCACAAGCGCGGCTTCCTCGGCCGGCTGCTCGAGCGCAGCGTCGCGCACGCGGTCTCGACCTCGGCGGACTGCGACGTGCTGATCGTCCGCCCGCCGAAGCCGAGCAGCCCCACCCGGGCCTAGGACGTGCGGGCCGGCCAGCGCGGCCGGCCCTCCGTCCCCGGGTCAGGCGGGCCGCGGCGGTGCGCCGAGGAGCCGCGCGGCCTCCTCGCCGAGCGCCAGGCAGGTCGCGTTCGTGTTGTTCGAGATCTGCGCCGGGAAGACGCTCGCGTCCGCGACCATCAGCCCGTCGATCCCGAGCACGCGCAGGTCGTCGTCGACGACGGACCCGATCGGCGCCGTGCCCGCCGGGTGGTACGAGGTGCCGATCCGCTCGGCGGCGATCTCCTCGAGCGTGCGGCCGGCATCGAGCTGCTCCGAGCCGCGGAACTGCGGCGTCTCGAACAGCTCGAGGGCGAGCTGCTCGGCGCTGCGGTGCGGCTCCAGGTCGTACCGGTGGAAGAGGAGGGGGCGCGCCGTCGGGTCGGTCGAGCGCAGGCGCACGCCGTCGCCGACGTTGTCGGTGGTCGAGACGAACGCGATCCCGAAGGTTCCCTCGACCTCGTCGATGGTGAGCGAGACGCCGATCCAGTCGTTCCCGGGATGGCGCGCGATCAGCGCCACCGAGGGGCCGCGCATGTCGGCGAGGTCGCGGTTGCGCCCGAACCAGTACATCGCCGCGTGGTCGAGCAGGCGCTCGCCGACCGGCAGCTCCGCGACCTGCACGATCCCGTGCTCGGCGAGCCGTGCCCGCGGCCCGATGCCGGAGCGGAGCAGGATCGCCGGGGTCTCGTAGGCGCCGGCGCACAGGACGACGGTGTCGGCGTGGGCCTCGTAGGCCTGCCCGTCCGGCCCGATCGCGCGCACGCCGACCGCGCGCGTGCCCTGGAAGAGCACGCGGTCGACGGTCGTCTGCGCCCGCAGGTGGAAGTTCGGCCGATCGCGCACCCTGCGGATCGTCGTCACGAGCGTGCCCTGGCGGATCTCGTTGACCCGGTTCATCGGCGTCGGGCCGATCACGCCGTGCCAGGCGTCCTCTCCGTTCATGTCCTCGACCGGCCGGTAGCCGAGCCCGACCATCGCCTCCTCGTAGGCGAGGTGCACCTGCTGCCAGTGCGAGCGCGGGTACGTCCGCGCCGGGATCTCGCGCTCGACCGCCTCGAGCAGCGGGCGCAGCCGCTCCCACGTCCAGCCCTTCGCGCCGGCCGCCTGCCAGCGCTCCATGTCGAACGGGGCGGGGCGGATCAGCATCTGGGCGTTGACCATCGACGAGCCGCCGACGAGCCGGCCGCGCGGCAGGCGGATCTGGCGTCCGCCGTTCTCGGGCGGCAGCGGCTCGCTCACGTAGCCCCAGTCGTGGTCGGCGACGAACATGTGCTGCAGCTGGTGGCCGCCCGCGTAGAAGCCGGGCAGGAGGGAGAGCTCGTCGGGGAAGTCGGGGCCGGCCTCGAGCAGGAGCACCTGCCGCCCGGGGTCGTCCGTGAGCCGGGGGGCGAGGATGCCCCCGCCGGAGCCCGCGCCGACGACGATCACGTCGAACCGCCCTGCCGCCATCATGGCCTCCCCTCGCTCGTCGCCCGCGGCGGAGTCTAGGCGCGACGCGCCGCGGGCGGCGCTACGATCGACGGGTTCGTGGCGGCGATCCGGGGGGTGGACGTGCGCAGGTGGAGCGCTGGGCTGGCCGTGGCGCTCGCGGCGCTCGCGGCGGCGACCGCGGCGAGCGCCGGGGCGAGCCGTGACTGGGTGGTGTTCTCCGTCTGGTCGGGGCTGCCCGTCCCGGTGGGGAAGACGCTCGGCGACCTCGCCCGGTGCGGCGGCGTCTGGGCCGTCCGCACGGACGGCACGGATCTCCACCGTCTCGTCGCCGGCTTCGAGCCGTCGCGGCCGAGCTGGAGCGAGCCGCTCCAGGCGGTCGCCTCGCCGGACGGTCGCTCGGTCGCCGTCGTCCGCTTCTCGACGACGAGGTCGGAGCGGCGTCGCATCGACGTCCTCGACGTCGAGACCGGGCGCATCCGGACGGTCGCGACCACGCCCGCGCTCTTCCCCAGCGGCGTCTGGTGGTCGCCGACCGGGACGGGCTTCGCCTACCTCTCGAAGCAGCGGGGGCGCACGCAGCTTCGCTACGTGGATCTCGCCGCCGGGACGCGTCGCCTGCTCGCGACGGCGCTCGTGCTCGACGTCTCCTTCGCGCCCGACGGGAGCCGCCTCGCGGCGCACGTGTTCACGGAGGACGCTGCGTCGGTGCTCGTCCTGCCGGTCACGGGCGGGGCCGCCTACGGCCTCGCCGCGGATGCGATCGCCCCGGCCTGGTCGCCGGACGGGGACAAGGTCGCCTTCCTGCGCCCCGACGTGGACGACGAGACGTACGCGCTGCACGTGGTCGCACCGGACGGCAGCGACGACCGGACGCTCGCGACGGGCCTCCTCGGCGGCCGGGCGATGCTCGTCTGGACGCCGGACTCGGCGGAGGTCGTCGCCCCGCGCGCGCCGACGAGCGCGCGTTACCCCGGCCAGGTGAACGGCGCCGCCGTGCCGACGGCGTACGCGCTCGCCGGCGGCCAGCGGACGCTCCTGGGGACGGCCGCGCTGCCGGTCGGGTTCGCCGACGGTGGCGCGCGCTTCGTCGCGATCCGCGAGCAGCTCCTGCGGGGCCGGAGAAGCGGCGCGGAGAACGTCTGGACGATCCGCGTCGCGAACGTCGGCGCCCCGGGGCAGCGGATCGTCGGGGTCGTCGACGAGCAGGACGTCAACGTCAACGGCATCCCGTCGATCCTGCCGCGCGAGTCGCGGCCGCTCGGCCCCGGCCCGGCGTCGCCGCGCTGCGCCGCGACGCTCGTCCGCGTCAAGAGCTCCTGAGGCGGACCCTCGGAGGTCAGGCCGAGCTGCGGTCGCCGGGCGGCCAGAGCGCCTCGCGCAGGCGGCGCAGGCCGGCCTCGAGCGCTGCGAGCTCCTCCTCGCCCATGAGCGCCGCCCAGGCGGCCCGCATCTCGCCGATGATCTCTCGCGCGTGCCGCTCCGCCTCGTGCGCTCGCTCGGTCGGCACGACGAGCTTGGCTCGACCGTCCAGGGGATCGGGCTCGCGACGCACGTAGCCGAGGCGCTCCAGCTCGTCGACGGCGTGGACCACCGTCGCCTTGGTCAGCCACGTTCGGGCGGCGAGCTCGGTGATCCGGATGCCATCCGGGCCGACGTGCTGGGCGACGGCGAGGAGCGCAGGGCGCAGGTCGGCGAAGCCGCGGCGCGCCATCTCGTCGGCGACGATCTCCTGCCCGGCGAGCGTCGGGTCGCGGAACAGGTTGCCGAAGTTGGCGGTGCCGCTCGGCGCCCGCCGCGGCAGGTAGCGCCCATCTCCTTGCAATTCGTTAGACGATCGAACCATAATGGTTAGACGCTCTAACGGTATCCCGGAGGGAGGACGACACCATGGCCGCTACCACGACCACGACCTGGGCCGAGATCGACGCCGGCACCTGGCTGCACAACCCCGCCACGGGTGAGATCGGCCACGTGCAGGTGAGCCCGGCCGGAACCGACGGACGCCGCCTGGAAGCCGACCTGTGGCTCCAGCCTGGCGCGGCGGTCGTCGGCGCCCACGTCCACGACGCGCTCGTCGAGCGCTTCGAGGTCATCGTCGGGGAGGTCGGCTTCGAGGTCGGCGGGGCGCGTCGCGCCGCGCGGGCGGGCGATGCCCCGATCGAGGCTCCGGCCGGCTCGGCCCACGACTGGTGGAATGCCGGCGACGGCGTCGCGCGCGTGCGGGTCACGGTCGAGGCGATCGCGGGCGCTGCCGGGCGGCCGGCGTCACGCTTCGTCGAGCTGATCGAGGCGCTGTTCTCGCTCGGCGCGCTCGGGCGCGTGAACCAGAAGGGGCTGCCGGACCCGCTGTGGCTGGCGGCGATCGCGCGCGAGTACCGCGACGTGGCGCGGTTCGTCCGTCCGCCCGCCGTCGTGCAGCCGATCCTGTTCGGGCCGCTCGCCGCGCTCGCCCGCCGCACCGGCCGCGATCCTCGTCGGGCAGAGCTGCACGGCCCGTCGGCGCCGTGCGTCATCGACGCGCCGGGGGAGTCCGAGCTGGCGGGGCTGCTCGCGCGCGGCGTGGGCGCACGCGCGGCACGCGGGCACTGAGTGCCTACGCGGGCCGGTGGATCGGGCAGCTCGGCTCGCGGCTGACGAGGTCGAAGACGAAGAGCAGCTTCGCCATGCCCGTCAGGATCGCGGCGGTCAGGCCGAGCTCGAAGATCTGCCCGTCGCTCCAGTGCGGCCGCAGCTGCTCGTACAGCTCCTCGGTGAGAAAGCCGTCGGGGGTGACGAGCGAGACCTGGTCGGCGAGCCGCAGAACGGCCTTCTCGGCGTCTGGCAGGGGCGTCGCGTCGATCTCGCCGTCGAGCGCGTCGATCTCCTCCTCGGTGATGCCGGCCCCTCGCGCCGCGAGGGTGTTGCCGCGGTTTCAGTAGTGGCAGCCGTGCACCTTGGAGAGCCGCAGCCGCAGCAGCTCCTTCACGCGCACGGGCACGCCCGTCGTCTCGCCGTAGAAGAGGGCCCCGTAGAACTGCTCGCGGTACCAGCGCACGAGGTCGGGCGCGTTCGCCCCGACCTCGATGAAGTCCGCCTCGCCGCGCAGCTCGAGCGCCTCCTCGCGCAGGCGCGCGAGGTCGGGCGGCAGCCGGTCGGGTGGGATGCGGCCGATCGGCATCGGTCGATGGTACGCCATGGAGGGCACGCGACCTGTGCTACAAGGCCGGAGCGGATGACGGCCGAGGCGAGCAGCGCGGTTCGGGCGGGACGGACGCCGGAGGAGGGACGGGCCCTCGCGGTCTCGCGCCTGCTCGCTCAGCCGGACGTGCGCGCCGCTGCGTTCGTCAGGGGAGGTGGCTTCGTCGAGCCCCCACCCGGCCTCGAGATCCCCGTCGAGCGACGGCTGCCCGGTCGGTCGACGTTCGACCTCGTCCACGACGACGACCGGGGCGTGCTGATCGCCGCCTGGGAGCGCTTCGTCGTCGAGCGCGCGGCGTCGGCGAACGTGCGCCTGCGCGGCGAGCCGCCCGAGCCGGCCACCCTCCACCTGCTCGACGTGAAGCACCTGCACGGGGTGAGCGTCGCGGCCCTCGTCGCGCGCGGTGCGCTTCCCGAGCCCGCGACCGAGCGTGCCGAGGCAGGCACGCGCGCCTGTCGCGCGACCAAGTCCGAGACCGCGATCGTGCTCTCCGTCGACGAGGCGTTCAGCGCGCTGCTCGGCTGGCGGCAGGAGGAGGTCGCGGGCCGGCGCAGCCTCGACCTGATCCACCCCGACGACCATCCCGCCGCCATCGACGCGTGGATCGCGATGCTCGGTCGGCCCGGCGGCACGAGCAGGCTGCGCCAGCGGCACCTGCGCGCGGACGGCTCGTGGCTCTGGGTCGACTCGACGAACCGCAACCTCCTCCACGACCCGGCGCACGCGTGCGTGGTGACCGAGCTCGTCGACGTGTCGGCCGAGGTGGAGGCGCTCGACCGGCTCCGGCTGAGCGAGGATCGGCTCGCGCGCGCGGCGGAGATCGCCGGGATCGGCTGGTGGGAGGTGGACGCCGCGTCGCTCCGGACGACCTGGTCGGACGGCACCTTCCGCATCTGCGGGCTCGAGCCCGGCTCGGTCGAGCCCGTGCGGGAGCTGCTGCTGTCGATGGTGCCCGAGGAGGAGCGGGACGCCGTCGACCGGATGGTCCTGGAGGCGCTCGCCGGCCGTCCGGAGCCGCTCGAGCACCGTGTCGTGCGACCCGATGGCGACGTCCGGCTGGTCCGGGTCGAGCCGAGCGTCGACGTGGACGGCGACGGCCGCGTCGTCCGCGTGCTCGGGATCACGCAGGACGTCACGGAGCAGCGACGGCAGGAGGCCGAGCGGGCCCGGCTCGAGGAGCGCATGCGCCAGGCGCAGCAGCTGGAGAGCCTCGGCCTGCTCGCCGGGGGCGTCGCGCACGACTTCAACAACCTCCTGGCGATCGTCCTCGGCAACGCCGGCCTCGCCGTCGACCTGGAGCCGGCGCCGGAGGTCGCGCGCGCCCTGCGCCGGATCGAGACGGCGGCCGAGCGGGCGGCCGAGCTCACCGCGCAGCTGCTCTCGTACGCCGGCCAGGCTGCGCGCAGGAGCGAGGACGTGTACCTCGGTGACGTGGTCCGGGAGACCGGCGAGCTCGCGTCCGTCTCGATCCCGCCGAAGGTGGTGGTGCACTACGAGCTCGCCGGTGCGGCAACCGTGCACGGCGACCCGACGCAGCTCCGTCAGGTCGTGATGAACCTGTTGACGAACGCGGCCGAGGCGATCGGCGACGAGCGCGGCTCGATCGTCGTCCGGGTCGTCAGGCGGACGATCGCCGCGGCCGAGCTCGCGACGGCGATCGGCGAGGCGCCGCTCGGGCCCGGGCCGGCCGTCGTGCTGGAGGTCGAGGACTCCGGCGCCGGCATGGACGCAGCCACCCTGCGGCGGATCTTCGACCCGTTCTTCACGACCAAGGCGACGGGGCGCGGCCTCGGGCTCGCGTCCATGCTCGGGATCGTCCGCGGCCATGGCGGGGCCGTTCTCGTCGAGAGCGCGCCCGGGCGCGGCAGCCGCTTCGTCGTCGCGCTGCCGCCCGCGCCCGCGGCCACGCGACCCCCGGCGCAGCGCGGCGAGGACGCGGCCGTCCCGGCGCTCGCCGGCACCGTCCTGATCGTCGACGACGAGCCCGAGGTGCGGGAGGTCGCGCGTCTCGTCCTCGAGCCCGTGGGGCTCGCCACGCTCCAGGCGGCGAACGGCCGCGAGGCGCTCGAGCTGCTCCGCCGCCGCCCCGGCGAGATCGACCTCGTCCTCCTCGACATGACGATGCCCGAGCTCGACGGCGCCGAGACGCTCGGAGCGCTGCGGCAGCTCGCGCCCGGGCTCCCGGTGATCGTGTCGAGCGGCCACGCACGCAGGCACGCGCTGGGGCGCCTGCCCGACGAGGACGTCCTCTTCCTGTACAAGCCGTACCGGCCGCGGGACCTGCTGCGGGCCGTCGGCGAGGCGCTGCGACCGGTCTGATCCGCGCCGGTGGCTCAAGCGCCCACGGGCGGGCGCCGATCACCTGCACGTGGCCGACCAGCCCTCCGATCCGCCCCCGCCCGGCCGGCTCGCCGGCGTGCCCGACTGGCTGCGCCCGCGGGCGCTGGTCGCGCCCGTGGTGATGGCGGCCGCGCCGTTCCTCGTCCCCGAGCACTGGCCGTCGCGCTGGCTCCTCGACCTCCACCCGGCGCTCGGCGCGGTCGTCGGGGCCGCAGGCTCCGTCTACGTGCAGCGCATGGTCGCGCGCCAGCGCACGCGCACGGCGCGGCGGCCGCCGGAGTCGCGTCCGGCGCCTCCCGCCGCACCCTAGGACCGTCGCGGCACCACGACGAGGGCGTGGCGTATCGGGGCTCCCGCGGAGCGGCGGCTCCGGTCGGCCCACGGCCCGAGTGGCTCAGCGGCCGAGCGGCGGGTCGCGCCGGGCGCGGACGTGGTGCGCGACGAGGAGCCCGACCGCGCCGGCGCCGAGCGCGGCGCACAGGCCGATCAGGACGAGGACGACGGCCGGGACGTCATGCGGCGCCAGGTGCGCGGGCTCGAGGCTCGCCACGGGCTGGATCGGGCCCGCGGCCACCCCGCGCGGCGCGCGCTCCGGCGCAGCCGACGGATCGGGCGCCGCGATCGGCGGCGCGGCCATCGGCGGCGTCGGCTGCACGGGCGGTGTCGCCGGGAGGGGCTCCGGCGGCGGGACGGGCTCGATCGGGGCCGGTGCCACGGGCTCGACGGGCGGCGCCGGCGGCTCGAGCGGGACCGGTTCCGGCTGGTCCGGCGGCGGCAGGTCGGGCTCGGGCGCAGGCGTGGGCGGTGGCGGTGGGGGCGTCGGGTCGGGCGCGGGCGGCGGCGGCGCGAGGGCCGGGGCGGGCGGTGGCGCGGGGGCCGGGGCGGGCGGTGGCGCGGGCGGCGAGGCGGGCGGCTCGCGGCTCGCGGCGATCGCGGCCTGCTGGGCCCGGCGCACGTCGTCCTCGAAGCTCGAGTAGCTCCGGAGGTCGTCGGGCGCGTTGCGCAGGGCCTCGCCGTAGCAGGCGATCGGGTAGGTCGTGGCGATCACGAGATCGGGCCGCCAGTCGTCGATCACCTGCTGCCAGCACGGCTTCTCGCCCGCGCTCGCGCCGGGCGCCGCGGCGAAGCGCGGCGAGGGCCGCGATCGGAGCGACCACGCGACCTGCTGCCAGCCGGACCTGCCCTGTCCTCACGCCCCCACCGCCTCCCGGCGACCGTATCACACCGTTCACCGCTCGTTCACCCGCCGGGACCGCCGGACGGGCCCCTCGTGGAGGGGCCCGTCGAGAGTCCGGGGACACGTCCCCGTGTGTCGTCGTGTCCGGCGCCGGAAGGGGTGCGCAGCGCCGGACGTGAACCGATCCGCCGTATGTCGTGGGGAGCGGCGGGCCCCGGAGGGGGGCGGGCCCTGCGCGTCCCGACACGAGCACGCCGACCGGCCGTGCGAGCCCGTGCGGTAGGCGGCTGCCTCTGCGGCGCGCGGCCGGGAGCCCGGAGGAGAGAGGACGGGCCCTTGCCGCTGCCGCCCGCGGCGCGACTGATCGGCGTGGAGGGGTGCACCGGGGACGACCGGCGCGACTGACGTGCCTCCCCGAGACCGGCACGGGCGCTCCTCGCCTCCGTCTCTCCCATCCGCGACGCGCGGCTGCGTCGGAGCGGGAGGGCCGTGCGGCTCGTGGCTGCGTTCGTCATGGCCCAAGCCTGCATCGGGCGGCCGCCCGTGGGCATCCGCCGGCCGGCGGTGCCCGCGGTGGGTCCCACCCGCCGATCGGAGGGGGTCGATCGGCGGGTGTCGGCCAGGCCCCGCAGCCGCCCGCCCGGCCTCTCGCGCCGGGGCCCGCGGCGGGCGACACTCGTGCCATGGAGGCACTCGCACACGATCTGCTCGACCGCGGCCCTCGCTCGGTCGACGAGCTCTGGGACGCGCTCGCCGCGACCTCGCTGCTCCCGGCGCCGCCCGGCCCGACGACGGTGGTGCTCGCCGACGACCACCCGCTCTTCCGCGACGGGCTCGCACGGGCGGTCTCGTCGCACGACGACCTCCGGCTCGTCGGGGAGGCCGAGGACGGCCTCGTCGCGGTCGCCCTGGTCGAGGAGCTCGAGCCGGACGTCGCCCTCCTTGACGTGCGGATGCCGGGCCTCGACGGGGTCGAGGCCTGCCGGGCGATCCTGCGCCGGCGGCGTCGTCCGACCCGGGTCGTCCTCCTCTCCGGCCACGCGGACGGCTGGCTCGAGGCGCGCGCCCGGGCGGCGGGGGCGGCCGGCTTCCTCTCGAAGGACGCCTCGCGCGCCGAGATCTGCGAGGCCCTGGTCGAGGTCGCCGCGGGCGGGACGGTCTTCGCCGGCACGCGCCGCGAGTGCTAGAACCAGGACGTGTCCGCCCCGACGCGCGTCCGCGTCGTCGTCGCCGACGACCACCCCCTCTACCGCGAGGGCGTCGTCCGGGCCGTCCGCGACCGACCGGAGTTCGAGCTCGTCGGCGAGGCCGCCGACGGCCGCGCCGCGCTCGACGTGATCCGCGAGCTGGCGCCGGACGTCGCCGTGCTGGACGTGAAGATGCCGGAGCTGACCGGGCTCCAGGTGCTGAACGCGATCCGCCGTGACGGACTGGCGACCCGCGTCGTCCTGCTCTCCGCCTTCCTCGACGGCGCCGTCGTCTTCGAGGCGATCGCCGCGGGCGCCGCCGCGTACCTCTCGAAGGACGCGGGTCGGCCCGAGATCTGCGACGCGGTCGCCGCCGTCGCGCGCGGCGAGACCGTCCTCTCCCGCGAGGCGCAGGCGGGCATCGCGAGCGAGGTCCGGACCCGCGGCCATGCCGAGCGCCCGGCGCTGACGAGCCGCGAGCAGGAGGTGCTGGTCCTCGTCGCCGAGGGCCACGCCGCGCCGGAGATCGCGCGCCGCATCTACCTGAGCACGGCCACGGTCAAGGGCCACCTGCAGTCGATCTACGAGAAGCTCGGCGTCTCCGACCGCGCGGCGGCGGTGGCCGAGGCGATGCGGCGCGGCCTGCTCGAGTGATCCGGGCCCTCCTCGGCGGCGCCGTCGAGCGGCCGGAGCGGGCGGTCGCGATCTTCCGGCTCGCCGTGCTGCCGGTGATCCTCGCGGGGGAGCGCCTGGTCGAGCACCACCACGCCCAGCGTGAGCTCTTCCTCCCGCTGCTCGGCGTCGCGGTGGTCTGGGCCGTCGCAAACCTCTGGTCGACGACGCTCGGGCCGGCCGACCTGCTGCCCCGCCGGCTGGTCGCCTCCGTCGACCTGGCCCTGATCGTCGCGCTCACCTGGTCGTCCGGCGGCCCGTTCTCGCAGGTGCGCTACGCGTTCTTCGTCCTGCCGCTCGGCGCCGCGCTGCTGCTCGGCCCGTGGCGCACGGTCGCCGTGTCCGCCGCGTCGATCGTCGCCTACGTCGCGATCGCGGCCCTGCACCCGGCCACGGACGAGCGGGCCGACGCCGTCGACACGGAGGTCGCCCAGGTGCTCTACCTCGTCTGGACGGGAGCGGTCGCCGCGGCGCTCTCGTCGCTCCTGGGCCGGCGCCGGCGGCAGGTCGAGGCGCTCGCGGCCACGCGTGGCCGGCTGGTCGCCCAGGCGCTCGACGCGGAGGACCGCGAGCGCCGACGGCTCGCCGAGGCGCTGCACGACGAGGCGATCCAGAACCTCCTCGCGGTGCGTCCGGAGCTCGCCGTCGTCAACGGCTCGGGCCCGGACCTCGACCTCGTGCGACTCGGGCTCGACCGGACGGTCGAGCAGCTGCGCGGCGCGATCTTCGACCTGCACCCGTACGTGCTCGAGCACGGCGGCCTGGCGGCGGCGCTGCGGGCGGTCGCGGAGCGCCACGCCCGCCACGGCGGCTTCTCCTGGCGGGTCGACGTCGACCCGGGAGCGGCGGGTGTCGCCGACCAGCTGCTCTTCTCGATCGCGCGCGAGCTGATCGTGAACGCCGCCCGGCACGCGGGCGCGAGCACGGTGTCGATCGCGGTCGGTCGGAGCGGCGACGCGGTCGTGCTCGAGGTCGCGGACGACGGCCGCGGCATCGACCCCGCAGCGGTCGCGCTCGCGCCGGCCGGTGGGCACGTCGGCCTCGCGTCGTGCCGCGAGCGGGCCGAGGCGCTCGACGGGACGCTCGAGTGGCACCCGCGCGCGGGCGGCGGCACGGTCGTCCGGGTCGCCGTCCCCGCGACCCGGCGCACCGACGACGTTCGTTTCGGGTAATCTCGGTCGGGTCGCGCGCGGATGCGCGACGCCCGCAGGGGAGTATCCCGTCAGGCTCCGTCGTCAGCCCGGCCCTCCGGGGCCCGGTGGAGCCGGCCGTCAGCGCGTCAGGGAGAGACCTCGGGCTCGGTACACGGGCCGGAGGTCGACCGATGCACGCAGCAGGGCCCCAGGCGGCGCACCGGGCGGAGACCGCGCCCCCACGAACGGAGGGATCACGGTGAACTGCCCCGTCTGCGTCGACAGCGCGCTGGCCATCGCCGACCGCCAGGGCGTCGAGATCGACTACTGCCCGCGGTGCCGCGGCATCTGGCTCGACCGCGGCGAGCTCGACAAGCTGATCGAGCGCGCCGAGCGCGAGGCCGCCGCGTCGGCGAGGCCTGCGCGCCCCGCCGACGACTACGAGCGCCGTCAGCCGGAGCGTCGCTACGACGACGACGATGACGACGACGACCGCCGCGGCCGGCGCCGCCGCGGCTCCCTGCTCGGCGAGCTGTTCGACTTCTAGTCGGCCGACGCAGGGGACTGCGCGAGCCTCTCGCTCCGACGACCACGCCGACCCGGAGGGGCCGCGCCGAGACGAGCGTCAGCCGGGAGCCCGATGGCGACGGGCCTGACGCGATGGGGGCTCATGGGGGGAGGAGCGCGAGCTTCTCCCCCCAGAGGCACCCCCGGCGCGCCCCCGGCTCAGCGACCGGCCATCGACCGCGCGGTCGCGATCGGGTAGCCGGGGTTCGGGAAGCAGACGCAGAGGTGGCGGAACGGCTCGTCGCCGAGCACGCGCCAGATGACGCGGCAGCCCCGCGGCATGATGTCGATGCAGCCCGGCTCGGCGGTGACGACGCCGTGCTCCTGCATCAGCGGCGGCAGCCAGTACTCGATCTCCGCCCGGCCCGACGTGACGTACTGCACCTCGTCGTGGAAGAGCGTCCACGGGATCTCGACCCCGGGCATGAAGTCCTCGAAGTTCACCTGGACGCAGGGCTCGTCGATGCCGACGTTGACCGCACGGAACTGGGAGCCGTCGACGAAGGGGAACTGGAAGAAGGGCGCCTCGTCCAGGTCGGCGTCGTCGACCTTGTACATGCGGAACTTCGAGTACGTGATCCTGTCCATCCCGGCCTCCTCTGGTGGTGGTGGCCGGGACTCTACGGGCTCGCCGGCTGGCGGTCGACGCGGCCCCACCGTCTGCTCCAGCGGCCCGGCGCGCGAGCCGGCCGCGTCACCGGGGGCGTCCGGTGATCGGGCCGACTCGACCGCTCGGGCTAGCCGTAGACGAGCAGCTCGAGCAGGCTCCCGTCCGGGTCGCGGAAGTAGACGCTCGTGCCGGCCCCGCGGGCGCCGACGCGCTCGACCGGGCCGAGCTCGACCTCCACGCCGCAGCGCGCGAGGTGTGTGACCGCCTCCTCGACCGTTCCCGGCCAGACGAAGCAGAGGTCCGAGTTGCCCGGTGCGACGCGCACGCGCGCGACGGGTGCCGGGTCCATCCCGGGCCCGTGGACGTTCAGCTGCTGGTCGCCCAGGCGGTAGGCCCACCCGGCGCCCCGCCGCACCGGCTCCGCGCCGAGGATCTCGCGGTAGAAGTCGTTCGACCGCTCCCAGTCGGAGACGGCGATCACGCAGTGGTCGAGCCGGAGCGGATCCACTACTTGAGCCGCGTCTCGACGCCCTTGACCTTGTCCTTCGCGTCGTATCGCCCGCGGTCCCTGCCGCTGTTGCCGTCGAGCGAGTCGACGAGGCCGTCCTTCGCGAGGAGCAGGTCCTTCCCGGTGCCACCGAGGAGCGTGTCCTTGCCGGCGCCCCCGTCGAGGCGGTCGTTGCCGGCGTCGCCGCGCAGGCTGTCCTTGCCGGCGCCGCCGACGAGAGAGTCGTTGCCCGGCCCGCCGATCAGGACGTCGTTCCCGCCGAGGCCGAGGATCGTGTCGTTCCCGCCGAGGCCGCAGATCACGTCGCGCTTCTTCGTCCCGCGCAGCGTGTTGTTCTTCGCGTTGCCGGTGATCGTGCACTTCGGCGTCGTCGGGCCCGGGCCGGGTGGCGGCGGCGGCGCGGGCGGGTTCGGGGCCGCGGCCGGCGAGCACGGGCGCGTCTCGATCCCCGAGAACGTGATCGTCTCGTTGCCGAGCTTGACGGTCGTCGCGGTGATCACGGCGCCCACGTCGCAGGCGACGACAAGCGCGTCCGTCCCGCTGACGCCCGAGTCCGAGACCGTGATCGGGCCGGCCCCGAGCGTGCCGAACGTGACCGTCGTCGTGTCGGACCCGTTGCCGCCGTCGACCGCGAGCCCGCCCGGGCCGACCGCGGCGACGTCGATCGCGTCGTCGCCCTCGCTGCCGCGCACGGTGCCGGAGCCGCCGTTGACGGTCACCCCGTCGTTCCCGGCGCCCGCGTCGATCAGGCGGCCCTCGACGCCGGTGAGGGAGACGGTCTCGGCGGGGCCGCGCGACACCTGCGTGGCCGTCGAGACGAGCGGGTCGACGCCTGCGGAGCCGAGGAGCGTCGCCGCGTCGGTGCCGGCCGAGTCGTTGACCACGACGGTGCCGCTGCCGGCGAACCCGATCGTGTAGCTGTCGTTGCCCGCCCCGCCGGCGAGCGTCGCCGAGCGCGTCCAGCCGGAGACCGTGAAGCCGTCGTTGCCGGCCGAGCCGTCGAGCGAGGCCTGCTCGATCCCTGCGAGGGCGTCCGTCCCGTTGCCGGTGAGCGCCGAGTCGGAGAGCGCGAAGCCGACGCCGCCGTCCTGCACGCGGTCGGTGCCGTTTCCGCCGGTGACGACGTCGTCGCCCGCGCCGGGCAGGAGGACGTCGCCCTGGGTGCCGCCGGTCAGCGTGTCGTTGCCGGCGCCCCCGTCGAGCGTCGTACCGCCCGCGGTGAAGGCCCCGGCGTCGAGCGCGTTCGCGCCGTTGCCGCCGACGAGGCTCGCCTGCTCGATGCCCGCGAGCTGGTCCGTGCCCGTCGCCCCGCTCGTCAGCGCGGTGTTCGTCAGGGTGAAGCTCGTGTCGGCGGACTCGCTGACGCGGTCGGTGCCGTTCCCGCCGGTGAGCGTGTCGTTGCCGTCGTTCCCGGTCAGGACGTCGGCGGCCGTCCCGCCGGTGAGCGCGTCGTTGCCGCCGCCGCCGACGAGCGTCACCGAGCCGTTCGTGAACGCGGCCGCGTTGAGCGCGTTGCCGCTCGCGCCGCCGGTGAGGAACGCCTGCTCGACGCCGTTCAGCGCGTCGTTCCCCAGCGTCGCGTTGTTGAGCGCCGTGTTCGTCAGCGTGAAGTCCGAGTTGGCCGCGGCGTCGACGCGATCGGTGCCGCCGTTGCCGACGAGCGAGTCCGCGCCGGTCGAGCCGATCAGCGTGTCGTTGCCGTTGCCGCCGTCGAGCGTCGCGACCATGCCGTTCGCGCCCAGGGCGTTCAGCGTGTTCGCGCCCGCGCCGCCGGTCAGCAGCGCCGTCTCGAAGCCGGCGATCGCGTCGGTGCCGACGCCGGTCAGCGACGTCGTCGTCAGCGTCAGGTCGGCGTCGGCGCTCGCGTTCAGCTGGTCGATCCCGCCCTCGCCGTCGAGGTCGTCGCTCGCAGCGCCGCTCCAGACCGTGTCGTTGCCGCCGCCCGCGCGGACGGTGACCGGGCCGCCGAAGGCCGACGCGTTGATGTCGGTCGCGGCGTTCCCGCCCGTGAGGCTCGCCGTCTCGACGCCGGAGTGGCTGATCGCGCTCGCGCCCGTCCGGGTGAAGGAGGTCGTGGTCAGCGTCTGCGCGGCCGCGTCGCTCGTAGGCGCGAGCACGTCCGTCCCGGCGCCGGCCGTCAGCGTCGTCGCCGTCGTCCAGGCCTCGGACACGACGTGCGTGTGGTTCGAGCCTGCCGCGCCGGTGTCGGTGAGCGAGACGCCCTCGACGGAGCTGAGCGCGATCGTCGACGTCCCACCGCCCGACCGCTCGATCTGGAACGAGCTGATCAGCCCGAAGCTCTTGTCGTCTGAGACGGCGACGGTGTCCGTGCCGCCGGCGCCGTTCACCGAGACGTCGCCCGAGAACGCGTTGATCGTGAACGTGTTCGCCCCGGTGCCGCCGGTGAGGGAGCCCCACTCGAAGCCGGCCAGGGTGAACGTGCCGCCCGGAGCGACCACGAGCTGGGTGTTCGTCAGCGTGGCGTTGACGTCGCCGCTCGTGGTGACGGTGTCGGCCACGGTGTTGGCGCCGCCGTCGACCGTCGTCGCGTCGCCGGTGGAGAGCAGCTGGGCGGCGTCGTCGCCGTCGAGGAGCGAGATCGTCACGCTCGTCACCTGATTCGACCCGTCGGAGCACGTCACGGTGTTCACGTCGACGGCGGAGCAGTTCGGCGCGGAGACGAGGCTGATCGTCTCGCCGGTGTCGTTGATCGTGTACGTCGAGCCCGCGTAGCTGATCTCGAAGTCGTTGTTGACCGCGTTGCCGGCCGTGTACAGGAGGGCGCTGCCGGCCATCATCACGGTCGCGCCGCTCGCCACTCCCGCGCCGCCCGCGACGACGCCGAGGGCGACCGCGGTCAGGACGCCGATGCGCAGCCTGCGCCGGCGGCGCTCGCGGCGCGGCCCGCGGATCGCCGGGGCGACGGGCTCGGGCAGCTCGAGGCCGACGGCTCGCGCGAGCCTGGACTCGGCGTGCGCGCGCGCCTCGCGCAGCAGCGCCTCGCCTGCGAGCGTCGTCTCCGGCTGCCTGGTCATCCGCCTCCCCTGTTCCTCGCCCGGTGGGTCGATCCTGCCGCTTCGGTCGGTCACCGGACGGTGATCTCGACGCGCATGCCCCTGTCGTAGTGCGACTCGGCCGTGCCGGCGAAGAGGTCGCAGTAGAGCTCGTAGCGACCCGGGGTCAGGCGCGGTGTGAGCGTCCCGTTCCCGCCCGCCTTCAGGTCGATCCGGTGCTCCTCGCCCGCCTTCGTCACGAGCACGAGGTTGTGGTCGTCCATGCCGCGGTTGTACACGCGGATGCGGACCACCCCCGCTGCGACGACCAGCTGGGACGGCCGGAGGTAGAACTCGAACTCGTCGACCGCGAGGCCCGTGGGCAGCGCGGGCGCGGGCGGGGGCGGCACCTTCGGCCGGCGGATGCGGCCGGTCGCGGCGTCCGCAACGGGCGCCGCGAGCAGGGCCGCGAGCGCGACCGTGAGTGCCGCCCCCGCTCGCCTCACTTCACCAGCGTTCCCGGGACGAACAGGCCGGAGCCGCCGTCGTAGCGCTGGATCCCGCCGAAGATCCCCTTGCCCGCGTCGGGCAGGATCGCCTGGGGGTCGCCGCCCAGCCACTCGCCGACGATCGCCGAGTAGATCGTGCGGAAGTCGGTCTTGTAGCTGAGCGCGTCGCGCTGCGTCTTGTCCGGGATGCCGGGGAACTCGCCCGCGTAGCCGCCCTTGACGGCCGAGCCGGACACGAGCACGGCCCCGCCCTCGCCGTGGTCGGTGCCCTGCGAGTCGTTCTCGAACACCTGGCGGCCGAACTCGCTGAAGACCATCGTCACGACCTGCTGCTCGATCCCGCGCGCGCCGAGGTCGGCCTTGAACGCCGTCAGGGCGCGGGCGAGCGTCGTCAGCTGCGGGTCCTGCGAGCCGATCTGGCCGCCGTGCGTGTCGAAGCTGCCCCAGTCGATCGTCACGATCCGCGTGCCGAGGCCCGAGCCGAGCAGGATCGCGGCGAGCTGGAGCTTCCGCGACAGGTCGGAGTTCGGGTAGCCGGCGCCCGCGGCGGTCGAGCTGAGCGCCCGGAGGCGGTCGGAGACGTCGACGGTCAGCCCGAACATCCCGCGCGAGCGGGCGAGGGCGTCGTTCCCCTGCCCGGTCGGGACGCCCGAGAGCGACTTGATGTTCTGCGTCACGTCGATCGACGTGTTGTCGACGGGCACGGAGAAGTTGACGCCCTGGAGGTTCGCGAGGGCGGAGACCGGCGCCGTGTTCGAGCGGATCTGCTTCGAGAGCGAGCTGTCGACCGACACCGCCTGCAGCGGGTTCGACTGCGAGCCGTAGAGGTCGAGCCAGCGGCCCAGCCAGCCCGTCTGCGTCATCTGCTTCGTCCCCCGGAACCAGATGTCGCGGCCGTCGAAGTGCGACCGGGTCGCGTTGTCGTACGACGTGCCGGGGAAGACCGCGAGGTCGGAGCCCGCGCCGCCGCCGCCGTCGCCGTAGAGGACGTCCAGGCCCTGGCCGTCGACACCGGTGAAGCCGGTGCCGGCGCCGGCGCAGACGATGTTCGGGAACGCGAGCGTCCCGCCCGTGCCCGGCATCACCTTCGTGCCGACGCGGCCGGCGCTCGAGGGCACGTCGGCCGGGTTCGCGCCGCTCTGGCCGTCGCGCCAGATCGTGGGCCGCGAGGCCTTGTAGGCGTCGTAGTGCGGCCCGATCGGGACGATGTGGTTCAGGCTGTCCTCGCCGCCGTTGAGGAAGATGCAGACGAGGCTGCGCTGCATCGGCTCGGCCGCCTGCGCCGACACCTCCTCCCAGACGGAGCCCCAGTCGAGCCGCGTCGCCGCGTAGATCGACGCGAGCCCGGCGACGCCGTTCTTCAGCAGCGACCGGCGCGAGAAGCCCCGCTCCTCCGGCGAGCCGTCGGGCCAGCCGGTGAGGGCCTCGGCCGGGATGGGCAGCGAGGCCGACGGGAGCAGGTCGGTGACGGCGCTCTCGGAGGCCGCGCAGTCGGCGCACTTGAGCGCCTCGATCTCGTGCTGCTTGTCCATGTCACATCACCTGTCCGTCGGGGCCGGCGAGCATGAGCGCGCGGAGCGCGATCTGACGCGCCTTGCGGTTGTTCTTGAACGACGCGCTGGCGGCGAACTCCGTCAGCGCCTGCTGCGTGCCCGGGGCGAGCCAGGGCGACCCGACCGCGGCGTGGGCGCGGGCGAACGCGGCCTGCGAGGTCTCGCCGACGACGTCATCGATCGGCTGGGCGCCGCAGAGGGCGGCGGCGAAGTCGAAGCGCGCGAGCGCGGTGTTCGTGTTCAGCCACGAGAGCCCGCCCTCCCAGCCCGCGACCGTCGGCGGGAAGAACGGCACCTGGCCCATCGAGCCGAGGTAGCCGGAGAGCAGCGGGTACGTCTTCGGCGTGATCCCGAGCCCGAGGGCCCGGAACGCGCCGACGACATAGACGACGGGCGGCTTGATCATGTTCGGCTCGTCGATCGAGGCGAACAGCGCCGGGTTCGTCAGGATCGCCTTGAGCAGCGGCTTCAGCTGCTTGTTGCTGTCGAGGTAGACCTTCGTCAGGGCGTCCAGCGTCGCCTGGTCGGGATCGCCGACGACGAACTCGTGCCAGAGCTTCAGCACGATGAAGCGCGCGTGGGCGGGCTGCGAGAGCACCTGCACCACCGCGTCCGGCGTCTTCCAGTTGCCGAAGCCGCCGAGCGCCGCCTTCGGGCCGTTGTACCAGCGCGACTCGGTGAAGTAGCTCGTCGGGTTGTTCGGGTCGGCGTCGTTGATCTGCCAGCCCGAGAGCGCCTTCGAGAGCTGCTTGACGTCCTCCTCGGAGTAGTTCGGCTGCCCCGAGGCGTTGAGGATGCCGAGCCCGAACAGCTCCATCAGCTCGCGGGCGTAGTTCTCGTTCGGCGCACCCTTGAAGTTCGACTCGCCCGTCAGGTAGCGGAGCATCGACGGGTCGACCGTGATCTCCTGGGCCATCTCGACGAACGTCCGCGCGGCCCCGCTGCCCGAGAAGTCCGAGTACTTCTCGAACGTCCGCTGCTGGACGGTGAGCAGCTGCGGCGGCGAGACCTCCGCGCGGGAGTTCGCCCAGTGGCGGTGCCAGAAGAACATCAGCCGCTCGATCAAGGGGTTCGTCCCGCGGATCATCCGGTCGAGCCAGTTGGCGACGAGGTCGTCGTCGTCGCCGAACGGGTCGAGCGCCACGGCGCTCGAGCCGTTGTTCGGGTCGCCCTTCGTGGCGGCCGTGCCGGTGAACTGCTGGGGCCCGGTCGACAGCAGGTACTCGACCGCGTCGGCGGCGGGCTTGCCCGTCCAGGCCGCCATGTCGGCGGGCGAGGGGCCGAAGCCCGCGCGCCAGAACAGGCGCTGCACCATCGCGGGCGACATGGACGTCACCTCGATCGGCGTCGTCCCGCCCTTGCCCGGCGCGGGCGGCATGCGCAGCCGGTGCTTGCGGCCACCGAGCTGGACCTTGAACGCGGAGCTCTTCTGACCCTTCTTCGGGCCGTTCGCGAGGGGGTTCATTTGCAGCCCTTCCTGCTCACGGACTTGAAGGCGTCGACGACGGGCTTGCCGGCCAGGCGGTAGTCACCGGTCGCATCCTTCGCGTCGAACCAGATGATCCCCGAGAGCTTCGGCATCGTCGACTGCAAAGTCGCCAGCGAGGAGATCCACGCGGTCTTGTCGCCGCCCGCCGCCGTCGAGCCGGTCTCGGCGATCCAGAACGGCTTGCCGGTCAGCGCGAGGATCGTGCTGTAGGCCGTCTGGAACAGGCCGATCGGCTCCGTCCAGGTGTAGCCGGACGAGGTCGTGCCGACGTTGAACGCGCTGGCCCCGACGATGTCCACGAACCCCTTGCCCGGGAAGTAGTTCGGGATGCCGTTCGGGCCCGTGTCGGGGAAGCTCCGCGCGTAGGGCGACCAGAGCAGGCGCACCTTGGCCCGTCCGGCCGAGGCGCGGATCTTCTGCGCGACGCGCTTCCACGCGGCCACGTAGTCCTTCGTCGTGTTCTTGTTCGCCAGGCCCGACCAGGCGTAGTACGGGAGATTCGCCTCGTACATCGGGCGGAAGACCACGCCGCGCTTGACCTGCTTGAACTGCTTGCCGAGCGCCGTCAGCGAGGCGTCGTAGCCGCCCTTGGCGACCTTCGACAGCCGGAACTTCGGCTGGTTCGGCCCGTCGGCGCCGCTGTCGGGCGCCCAGCTCACGAGCAGCTGCTTGTTCGTCCGGTTGGCGGCCGCGATCAGCCGCGGGTCGAGCAGCTTGCCGCCCGTGATGTACGTCGAGATCGTGTTGGCGCCCGCGAAGACGCTCGTCTTCGCTGCCTTGCCGGCCAGGGTCCCGAGCGGGTCGTCCCGGTAGATCCCGAAGTTCACGCAGGTCGCTGCGCCGGCCGCCGGCGCCAGGGCGCAGGCGACGACAGCAGCGACGAGCGTGCGACGGACCAGTCTCATCCACGCACCTCCAGGGTCAGCTTCGTCGTGGTCGTGGCCGTGCCGTCGGGCGCGGTCGTGACGACGAACAGCGTGTACGTGCCCGCCTTGCGCGCCGCCTTCGGCAGGGTGAGCGGGAGCGTCGCCGCCCCCGCGCCGGGCGCCGTCGCTGCATCGCCGCGGAGGAGGACGACGGGCACCTTCTTGAGCTTCTTCTTCACCTTCACGGTCTTCGTCCCGACGAGCCGGAACGAGAGCTTCGACGTGAGTCCCGCCGACGTGAACGGCACGGTGAGCTTCCAGCGCGCCTTGCGGAGCTTCGTCAGGGCGAAGCGGAGCTGCTTCTTCGTCGCCGACACGGTCGGCGCCTGGTTGCAGGCCTGCGTCGCCGACGGCTGGGCCGTGAACGACACGGGCTGCGAGCCGGCGGACGTCCAGCCGACCGCGCTGTTGAAGGCGATCGCGGTGAACGTGACCGGAACGCAGATGGGGCCGTCCGCCCTGATCCCGCTCGTCGCCGTGCCCTCGAAGAAGACCTCGGCCGGCCCGCCGTTCACGGACCGGAGGATCCGGTAGCCCTCGGCCGACGGGCTGTTGGACGTGAAGGACAGCGTCCCGTCGCTCCCGAGCGCGAGCGTGCTCGGGGACGTCTGCTGGACCTTCGCGCCGTCGAGCCCGGCCAGGCCCGCGCTGCCGTTGCCGCCGGACGTCGAGACGACCTTCTTGTCGTCGAACAGCGGCGCGTCCGACCAGACGCGGATCGTGCCGCCGTTGCCGCCGGCCCCCTGGTCGTCGCCGAAGTCGCCGCCGTCGCCGCCCTCGGCGACGATCGCGCCGACGTTGCCGATGCCCATGGCGACGATCTCGATCGCGCCGCCGGCGCCGCCCGTGCCGCCCCGCTGGCCGGGGGTCGAGTTCTGCGAGCCCGAGCCGCCGCTCGTGCGGACGGTCGAGCCGATCGCCAGGGTGCCGCCGGAGGCGCGGAGCGCGATCGGGCCGCCGGGGCCGCCGTTGCGCGCGGGGTCGACGTTGCCCGTGCCGTCGGAGCCGAGGCTCGAGACGACGCCGCCGAGCGTCAGGTTCGCGGCGGAGAGCAGGCGGATCGTCCCGCCGCCCACGCCGGGGCCCTGCGGGGCGAAGCCCCCGTCGGCCGTGACCAGGCCGGTGACGAGGTCGCCGGCCGTGATCTCGATCAGGCCGCCCGCGCCGCCGATCGCCTCGGGCGAGCCGGGGCTCTGGACGTCGCCGCCATCGGCCGACGTGAGCGACCCGAGCTTGACCGGGCCGGCCGCGGTGACGCGGATCGTCCCGCCCTGGCCGCCGTTGCCGAAGTTGCCGGCACCGGGGTTCGTGGCGTTGCCGCCCTGCGCCTGGATCGAGCCCAGCACGGCCGAGCCGCCTGCGATGGTCACGGTGCCGCCGGCTGCGCCGCCGCCGCCGAGCGGGCCGCTCGCGCCCTGCGCGCGGACGTCGGTCATGACGACCGCGCCGACGGCCGAGACGGTGATCGGCTGGCCGGCCGACGGCGTGCCGGCCGACGAGGTGGACCCTGACGCGTCGGCCGCGCCGAGCACGTGGACGGAGCCGCGCGCCGTGATCGAGATCGGCGAGGCGATGCCGCCGAACGCCGTGCCGGCCGGGTCGTTGCTCGTCCCGCCCGTGGTGTCGATCCGGCCCGTGCGGACGTCGCCGCCGTTCAGCGTGACCGGCGCGCCGTTCCCGCCTGCGCCCGACCCGCCGCCCGAGGCGTCGCGGCCGTCGGCCGCGATCTCGCCGGTGACCTGGATGTCGCCGCCCGTCGACGAGACCTGGATCTCGCCGCCGGAGGCCTGCTGGCCCGCGACGGCCGAGGGGACGGTGACGGTGCCGAAGCGGTTGCTCGTCGTCGTCACGAGGTCGCCGGCGACGGTGACGCCGCCGTTCCCGATCAGGCGGATGAAGTTGCCGGCCGCGAAGATGTCCGTCGTCTCGAGCCGCCCGCCCGCGGCGATGTCGACGCTGCCGGACGGGGCGCCCTGGCCGCGGGTGTCGACGTCGCGGGAGACGATGATCTCCGGCGCGCTGAGGCGAAGCGAGCCGCCGGCGCCGGGGTTCGTGCTCGCCGTCAGGTCGAGCGACTGGTTGAAGCGGTGGGTCGCGAACGCGATCGAGGAGGTCGCGTTGATCGTCAGGTTGCGACCGGTCGTGCAGGTGTCGTTGCCACCCGGCTCCGGCGCGGCGCAGCTGAAGAGGTCGCCGCTCGGGCCGAAGTAGACGACCTGGGCGTTGATGGTCAGGTCGCCGGTCATGCGCAGCGTCCCGTCGACGTAGACGATGTCCTGGTTGATCGTCCCCTGGACGTCGAGGCTGTCGCCCTCGAGCACGATCAGGACGGCGCCGGCGTTGCCGGCGGCGAGCCCCGTCAGGGCCCCGGCGGCGACTGCGGCCGCGGCCAGGCGGCGCAGGCGCGAGCGGCGCCGTCGCGGGGTCGCATGGGTCTCCGCCCCGTTCGCAGGGCACGAGCGTCGTGCGGGAAGCGTCAATTCACCCTCCCGGTGAGGATCGCGGCACACGTTCCAGGCCAGCTATCGGCAGCACCATCGACGGTCGTGAGTGCCGCATCCCCCCGGCGCCGTCGATCCGGCGACGAAGCTACCCGTGCCCCATTAGGGGCATTTGGTCTAGGTGTAAGCGTGATGTGAGGGCCGGACGGCCTTCGTTCACGCGCGCACGCGAGGGCGAACGCGCGCTCGCTCCCGGGGCCAATCCGCTGGGCCTCGCGCACCGAATGAGGGATTGCACCATGGAGCTACACTCAGCCGATGCAGTCTGAGCCGCGCGCCCAGCAGGCGTCCGCGACGCAGGTCGAGGAGCGGCTCCCCGCGGCGCTCGTCGCCGACGCGCACGCCGGGCCGGACCGCGACATGCTCGCCTTCGAGTGGCGCCGGCTGACGCGCTTCGCGACCGTCGTCGCCGTGCTGACGTCGCCGGTCGTCTTCGCGGTCCTCTACCTCGAGGAGGACATCGCGCTCCACTGGTCGATCCTCGCGACGATCGGCGTCTGCCTCGCCTTCCGGGGCGCCGTGGACATCGTCGTCCGACGCTTCGTGCCCTGGCCCTCGCTGTTCGGTCAGGACGACGCGCGACTCCGCGAGGAGGACGTGATCAACCGCCGGCGCGCGTGGTTCTGGCGGCGCCTGTTCCGGCTGGTGATCTTGCTGGCCCCGATCGTCACCGGCATCTACTTCGCGTGGGGCTTCCTCTCGCAGAACCCCCAGCTCCTCATCTACCTGATCATCTTCCCGCTCTTCATGGTGATGAACTTCGCGATCCTCTTCGGGCCGCTGGCGTTCATGGGCATCAGCCAGATCAAGGCCTACGAGCCGGGCGATGCCGACTGGGGCGTGAAGCTGAGCGACGTCCGCGGCCAGTTCGAGGCGAAGGAGGAGGTGCGGCGCGTCGTCACGCTCTGGCAGTCGGGCGAGGCGTTCGAGCGCGCCGGCGGCAAGCGCGAGCGCGGCCTGCTGCTGCTCGGCGCCCCCGGCACGGGCAAGACGATGCTCTCGAAGGCGATCGCGACCAACTTCAACGCGCCGTTCGTCTCGATCCCGGGCTCCGGCTTCGCGGCGACGTTCATCGGCATCGACGTCGTGATCGTGCGGTTCCTCGTCTTCAAGGCGAAGCGCCTGGCCCGCAAGTGGGGCGGGCAGTGCATCGTCTTCATCGACGAGATCGACGCCGTCGGCATGCGGCGGCGCAGCCTCGGCTCGAGCTTCACGTCCGCCTCTCCGGCCGCGTTCGAGGACCACTGCTTCTACGGGCCGAACGGTGCGCTGACCCCGTCCGGCGACCTCGTCCTCGAGACGCGCGCCTGGCGCGAGCGGCTGTTCGAGGAGCGCGCCGAGCCGTCCGTCAGCCCGTACCCCGCGTTCGCGCGCCGGCTCGGGGCGATCGCGAACGTCATGTTCCCGGGCGGGATGGGCGGCATGGGGACGGGGCAGCTCGCCCTCAACCAGCTGCTGATCGTGATGGACGGGATCGGCGAGCCGCCGTTCTGGCGCAAGTTCTGGACGAACCGGATCAACACGTGGCTCGACGCGAGCTACGTCGTGCCGCAGCGGATCGGCTCCGTGCGGCTGCGCCTGCGAAAGCCGAAGCCCCGCACCGAGCAGATCTTCTTCGTCGGCGCCTGCAACGTCCCGCTCGAGGCGCTCGACCCGGCGCTCACGCGCCCCGGCCGGATGGGCCGCCACGTGTGGTTCCGGACGCCGACGAAGCAGGACCGGCTCGACGTCTTCGACCTCTACATCGACAAGGTCGCCCACGAGCCCGACCTCGACACCGACAAGCGGCGCGAGGAGATCGCCCGGATCACGAACGGCTACTCCCCGGCGATGATCGAGCAGGTCTGCTCGATGGCCCTGACGATCGCCCACTTCAACGGGCGCGAGCGCTTCGGCTGGGACGACATCGTCGAGGCGATGACGTCGATCGAGGCCGGCACGGCGGTCAACGTCGAGTACGTGCCCGAGGAGACCCGCGCGGTCGCGATCCACGAGGCCGGCCACGCGGTCGCGGCCCACGTCTACATGGAGGGCGCCGAGTCGACCCGCCTCTCGATCCGCCGCCGCGGGCGCGCGCTCGGGCACCACCAGGCGCTCGAGAAGGAGGAGCGGTTCAGCTCCTGGAGGCACGAGGAGATGGGGCGGCTGATCTGGACGCTCGGCGCGATGGCGGCGGAGCGCGTGTTCTACGGCGAGAACTCGACCGGCGTCGGCGGCGACGTCCAGAGCGCGACGGCGCGCGCGGGCTGGATGGTCGGCTCCTGCGCGATGGCGCCCGAGCGGATCGAGCTCCCCGACGTCTACGAGAGCCGGGAGGCCGAGGACGAGGCGCGTGACCGGATCATGAAGCGCTTCGAGCGGATCGGCGCCCAGATCATGCGCCGCTCCGGCTCCGGCGGCCCGCTCGACGCCGACCCGATCGCCGGCGTCTTCTCCGACCGCGAGAAGCGGGCGATGGCCTGCCAGATCCTCGGGCAGGCGTACCTGAAGGCGCACCACCTGATCGCGGCGAACCGCGAGGCGGTCGACCGGATCGCGACGGTCCTCGCCGAGCGCAAGGAGCTCCACGGCGACGAGGTGCTCGACCTGCTCGACGGGGCGAAGCTGCGCGTTCCGGACGTCGACCTGACCGACGACGCGACCTGGCCGGCGCTGTGAGCGACGAGTCCCACACGCCCGAGGCGCCCGAGGCCGACCGCTCGACGAGCGCGGCCGAGACGCCGGCTGCGGCCGTCGCCGTCCCGGAGCCGGGCGCCCCGGCGATGCTGGCCGGGCTCCAGGCCATGTCCGTGCCGCGCGGGACCGTCAACCTCGTCTACGCCCTGCTCTCGCTCGTCGCGATCGGCGCGATCGCGGCCCTCGTGATCGTCCTCACGCGCCCCGGCGACCCCGCCGCCCCGCCCTGGTCGTCGTTCCGGCCCGCCGGGACCGGCCTCGCGGGGGCGCAGGAGGTCGCGGACCACGTCGGGACGCGGTACGTCCTCGCCGACGGGAGCCCGATCGTCACGATCACCGCGAGCGATCTGACCCTCGGCGGCTCGCCGATCCAGGGGATCGTGCTGCGCCAGCAGGACACGCTGGGCCGCGAGCAGGACGCGGTCGTGTCGCCCGACGGCCATGTCGCCTTCACGCTCTGCGGCGGCGGCGAGTCGTGCTCGATCGACGCGGGCACGCCGTCGCGCGCGCGGATGCAGACGCTCCAGTACGGCGCGCTCGAGCTCGCGCTCTACAGCTTCCGCTACCTCGGCGCCACCTCCGTCGTCGCCTTCCTGCCGCCGGCGCCCGGGACGACGCCGCAGTACGCGCTCTTCTTCCAGCGCCAGGAGATGGGCCCCTACGTCGACGCACCGCTCGCCGCGACGGTGCCGACGCGGGCGCTCACCCCGGACGACCTGCAGCCAGCCGAGGGCGAGGCGATCGACGCGATCGTCACGCCGCGGACGTACCGCTACGACTACGCGCAGCCGAGCGGAATCCCGGCGCTCGTCCTGTCCGACCCGGACCTCCCGGAGATCCAGGGGATCTTCTCCGCGTCGGCCGCGGGCGGCTGATGCCGCAGGGGGCGGCCGAGCGGGCGGCCCTCGAGCGGGCCAAGGCGCGCCTCGACCGGCTCGGCCTGTACCCGGACTCGGTCCGCCTCGACGGCGTGCGGGTCGTCGTCGCGCCCTGGTTCTTCCGGCTGCCGCGACTCCGGCGCTTCGCGGGCTTCGCGACGCACCGCGTGATCCTGCTGAAGCGCCCGCTCGGGCCCGGCGGGACGTCCGAGGACCTGCTCACGCACGAGCTCTGCCACGTCTGGCAGATGCAGCACCACCCGCTCCACATGCCGTGGACGAACCTCTACAGCTACGAGACGAACCCGTACGAGCTCGAGGCGCGGCGCGCGGCCGCCGTCACGAGCGAGCGCGCGCCTGCCTGAGCGGCGGGCCGCCCCGTCAGGCGGGCTTGATCACCATGTCGATCACGGTCGCGATCAGGATCGCGAGCTCGACGCGCGAGACGACGAAGATCCGGCGGATCCTGGCCTGCACGAGCGGATCGTCGGCGCCGTGCGCGTCGATCAGCTTCCCGATCCGGCCCGCCTCGGGGCCCAGGAAGAGCGCGCCCGTCAGCGCCGAGACGGCCACGGCCCCCAGCCCGAAGGCGACCCAGAACGTCCCCAGGCTCCAGCTCCCCTCGGCGACGAGGCCGAACCCGGCGCCGAGCACGACGATCGACGCGGGCATGAACACCCGCATGCCGACCCACTCGGCGTCCTTGGCGAAGCCCGCGAGCCGCCCGGGGTCGCTCGAGCGCATGGCGCGGATGGCGTAGAACTGCGTCGCGGCACCGCCGCCGACCCACACGACGGCGGCCAGGACGTGCACGAACAGCAGGGCCTCGTAGCCGGTGACCATCGGGCCTCCTCCCGGGTGGGACGCCGTGCCGGATCGGCGCGGTGCCGGAATCCATACCGATCGGGGTGCGCGGCAGGTCGGGAGCGGGCGGCTAGCGTTGGGCCATGCCCGGGACGACGCTCGTCTGGCTGCGGCACGACCTGCGGCTCGCGGACAACCCGGCCCTCGTCGCCGCGGGGCGCCGCGGCGGCCCGGTCGTCCCGGTCGTCGTGTGGGCGCCGGAGGAGGAGGGCGACTGGGCCCCGGGCGGCGCGTCGCGCTGGTGGCTCCACCGCTCGCTCGCTGCGCTCGCCGCCGACCTCGAGGCGCGCGGGTCGCGGCTCGTCCTGCGCCGCGGCCCGACGCTCGCGGCGCTCCGCGAGCTCGCCGCCGAGACGGGCGCCGAGGCCGTCCTCTGGAACCGTCGCTACGAGCCGGCGGCGATCGCCCGTGACGCCGCCGTCAAGGAGGCGCTGCGCGCGGACGGGCTGGTCGCCGGGAGCGCGAACGCCGCCCTGCTCGTGGAGCCGTGGACGATCGCGACCCGGGCGGGCGCGCCGTTCCAGGTCTTCACGCCATTCTGGAAGGCCGTGCTCGCGGCGGGGGCGCCGCCCGAGCCGGAGCCGGCCCCCGCGACGCTGCCGCGACCGGACGCCTGGCCGGTCTCGCTGCCGCTCGACGCGCTCGCGCTCGACCCGACGATCGACTGGGACGCGGGGCTGCGCGCGACCTGGACGCCCGGGGAGGCCGGGGCGCACGTGCGGCTCGCCCGCGTCCTCGACGGGATCCTGGACGGCTACCGGGCCCGCCGCGACCGACCGGACGTCGACGGGACGACGAGGCTCTCGCCGCACCTGCACCACGGCGAGATCGGGCCCCGCCAGGTCTGGCACGCCGTGGCCGACGCCGTCGCCGCCGGCGCGAGCGCGAGCAGCGCGGAGAAGCTCCTCGCCGAGCTCGGCTGGCGAGAGTTCTCGTACCACCTGCTCTACCACGTCCCGCGCACCCCGCTCGAGCCGCTGCGCGAGCGGTTCGCGGCCTTCCCCTGGGCGGACGACCCGGCTGGCCTCGTCGCCTGGCAGCGAGGCCGCACCGGCTACCCGATCGTCGATGCGGGGATGCGTCAGCTGTGGCAGACCGGCTGGCTGCACAATCGCGTGCGGATGATCGTCGCGTCGTTCCTGGTCAAGGACCTGCTGCTTCCGTGGCAGGAGGGCGCGCGCTGGTTCTGGGACACGCTCGTCGACGCCGACCTCGCCGCGAACACGCAGGGGTGGCAGTGGACGGCCGGCTGCGGCGCGGACGCGGCGCCGTACTTCCGGGTCTTCAACCCCGTCCTTCAGGGGCGGAAGTTCGATCCCGACGGCGCGTACGTCCGCCGCTACGTGCCCGAGCTGGCCGGGCTCGACGCGAGCAGGATCCACGCGCCCTGGGAGGCGCCGGCTGCCGACCTGCGCGCAGCGGGCGTCGAGCTGGGGGCGACCTACCCCGGACGGGTCGTCGACCACGGCGAGGCCCGCACGCGGGCGCTCGCCGCGCTCGCCGAGGTCTCGGAGCCGGGCTAGCCGGCCGCGGTCGCCGGATCGCTCGTCCCGCAGACCCGGAAGCCGTAGGCCCTGGCGCCCTCCTGCGCCTCGGCGCGGAGCCTGTTCGCCCGGTCCGCGAGCTCGCGGATCAGGTCGCGGTCCTGCTGGGCGATCGCGTCGCGGTAGTCGATGGCGAGGGCGAGCTGCTCGTCGGCGAGGGCGAACAGCTCGTCGAGCTTCTCCCGCTCGGCCGCCGGCGGCTCGAGGGCGCGCAGGTCGGCGAGCTGGCGCTCGCTGATCTCCCGCAGGCGGTCGATCGCCTCGACCGCGCCCTCGACGGTGGTCGGTTGCCGGACCGCCGCGATCTCGGCGTCGGCCTGGGCGCAGATCGCGTCGGCCTTCGCGAGGAACTCCTCGCGCGACGCGCCTCCGCCGCCGCACGCGGCGAGCGCGACCGAGGTCGCGCCCGCCGCGGCGGCGAGGAGGAGCGGACGGCGGAGCGCCGTCCAGGGGAGTGCGACTAGTTCGCGCCGCACTCCTGGAAGCCGTACTCGGTGGCCGCGCTGGCCGCCTGGGTGCTGAGCTCCTCGACCTTCGCCCCGATCTCCGTCGCCCGCGTCTGCAGCTCGGCGAGCTTCTCCGGGTCGTCGGCTGCCGCCAGCGCCTCGGAGGCGAACCCGCTCAGCTCGCTGGCCTGCGTCGTGAACTGGTCGACGAGGTCGTAGAGCGCGCTCAGCTTCTCGCCGTCGCCCTCGGGCGCCTTGAGCGCGCGCAGCTGCTCGAGCTGATCCTGGCTGATCTGGGACGCCTTCTCGACGAACTCGTCGACGTCCTCCGGGCCCGCCGGCTCGCCGAGCTCGTCGAGCTTCGCGCTCGCCTCGGCGCAGATCTTGTCGGCCGCGGCGATGTAGTCCGCCTTGCTGAGGGCCTCGCCGCCGCTTTCCTCGGAGGAGCCCTCGCCGGCGGAGGAGTCCTCGTTCGCGCCCGACTCGTCGCCGCCTGCGCCGTTGTCGGCCGCCGCGCTGCTCTGGTCGTCTCCGCCGCCGCTGCTGTCGCTGCTGCCGCCGCAGCCGGCTGCGGCGAACGCGAGCATCGCGAGCACCGCGAGCGCCGCCATCCAACGAGCGATCCGCACTGGGTTCCTCCTCCGTTGACAGAACGTGACAGGATCGTCTTCGCGATCCCGTGCGTCACCCCTTCGAGGGATGCGCCCACGCCCGTTATCGGCGGGCGGGGCCCGTTCTTCAGGGGGATGCGTCAGCGACTGCGTCGCGGCCGGTCCGGCGCGCCGACGAGCACGTCGCCGAGCTGGCGCGCGATCCGGTCGAGCCCGGGGCCGCCGTCGAGCCGGTCGCGCCCTGCGCCGCCGCGCAGGCGGTCGTCGCCCGGGCCGGCGAGCAGCCGGTCGTCGCCGGGCCCGCCGATCAGGTCGTCGGCGCCCGGCCCGCCGTCGAGCCGGTCCGGGCCCTCGAGGCCGTCGAGCCGGTCGTCGCCGCGCAGGCCGCAGAGCACGTCCGGCCCGCCCGTCCCGACGAGCCGATCGGCCGCGTCCGTCCCGATCACGGTGCAGGCGCGCAGCGCGGCCGGCACGGGCAGGCCGCGCGTCCAGGGGGACTCGACCGCTCCGAGGTCGCAGCCAGCCCCGAGCGGCCGCGGCACGAGCCGCGCGTCCGTGGGCGAGCAGCTGGCGGCCGCGCCGCCGTCGATCGCGGGGCTGCCGGCGCGCAGCGCCATCGTCGGCACCGCGCCGCCGTTCCCGGCGAGCGGGCCGAGCATCGGGTCGACGCCCACCTGGTCGCCGTCGCGGCCGAGGCCGCAGCTCGTGTCGCTCGCGAGGTCGTGATCGCCCCGCGCGACGCCCGCGCCGGAGCAGGTCGAGCCGGCAGGCCCGACGAGCAGCGCGTTGCTCGCGGCGACGTCGCCGGCGGCCTCGACGGCGAGGGCCGCGCCCGTCGGAGCGGCATTGGCGGCGATCGTGACGTGGCGCAGGTCCGCCGGGCCGGCGACGAGCAGTCCGCCGCCCGCCTCCGCCGCGGTGTTGCGGGCGATCGTGACGTTCGCGAGCAGGAGCGATCCGCCGAGGCTGGCGACGCCTGCGCCGCGGCTCGCGCCGTTCCCGTCGACGGCCGTCCCGGCGATGTCCGCCGCCGCCGGCAGGGCGGCGGAGGGGGAGCTGAGCAGCCCTCCGCCGGCCCCCGCGGTCGCGGTGTTCCCGCGCACGATCGAGGCGCGCAGCGAGAGCGTCCCGGCGCTCCAGATCCCGCCGCCCGCGCGCGCCACGTTGCCCTCGACCGTGGCGAGCGCGAGCTCCGCCCGGCCGCCGGGCGCGATCGCGATCCCGCCGCCCTCGCTCGCGCGGCTCGCGACGACGCGGGCCGTTCCGAGCGTGAGCGACCCGAGGACGAGGACGCCGCCGCCGCGGCCGGCACCCGCATCGCCCCCGCGCAGGGTCACCCCTGCGAGCGAGACCGGCACGCCCGGCGCGACGTGCAGCACCCGGTCGATCCCGTTCGCGTCGACGGTCGAGTGGTCGGCCCCCGCGCCCGTGATGCGAAGCTCCTCGGTCGCGTCGAGGTCGCCGATGTCCTCGGCCAGGTCGTCGGGCCCCTCGAAGGGCGACCCGAGGGTGAGCCGGTACGTCCCGACGGCGAGCGCGATCGCGTCCGGGCCGGGCGACGCGTTGGCCTCGGTGACGGCCGAGCGCAGCGTGCAGCGACCCTCGACCCCGACGTCGTCGCTCGCGCAGATCCCGTCTCCCGGCGCCGCGTCCCGGCCGTCGTCGAAGGCGTCGACGACGATCGTCCGCGCCCCCGCGGCCGGGGCGAGGGCGAGCGTCAGTGCGACAGCCGCGGCGAGGGGAACGCGGGCAGCGACTCGTTGTACTGCCGTGTCAGCACGAGCTGGACGTCGCGCATCGAGCGCGTCCGGAAGAGCGCCTCGCACGAGGCGAGGTAGTAGCGCCAGATGCGCGCGAACCGCTCGTCGTAGCCCAGCGCGAGGGCGTCCTCGCTCCGCCTGTCGAACCGCTCGCGCCACTCCTTCAGCGTGTCCGCGTAGTGGATCCCGATCTCCTCGAGCCCGTGCACGTGGAGCGTCGAGGCGCGCGTCATCGCCCGGGTCATCGCCGTCAGGGACGGCATCAGCGAGCCCGGGAAGATGTACTGCTGGATCCAGTCGGGCCGCTTCCGATACCGGTCGAAGCGCTGGTCCGGGATCGCGATCGTCTGCAGCCCGATCGACCCGCCCGGCGCGAGCAGGCGGTCCGCTGTGCGGAAGAAGGTCTCGAACTGGCTGTACCCGATCGCCTCGAACATCTCGATCGAGACGATCTTCGAGAACGAGCCCTCCATCGTCCGGTAGTCCCGGAAGAGGATCTCGATCCGGTCCGAGAGGCCCGCCGCCGCCACGCGCTCCCGTGCCAGGGCGTGCTGCTGCTCCGAGATCGTCAGGCCCGTCACCCGGCAGCCGCGCTCGGTCGCCGCGTGCAGCGCGAAGCCCCCCCAGCCGCAGCCGATCTCCAGGACGTGGTCGTCCGGGCCGAGCGCCAGCTTCTCGGACAGGCGGCGGTACTTCGCCTGCTGCGCGTCGGCCAGGGACTGGCCCGGGTGCTCGTAGTACGCGCACGAGTACGTCATCGACTCGTCGAGGAAGAGCCTGAAGAGGTCGTTCCCCAGGTCGTAGTGGTAGTGGATGTCCCGCCGGGCCCGGCGCATCGTCCGCGGCGCCGGCACGTGCGGGCGCAGGCGGCCGAGGCGCGCGATCGTCGCGAGCGGCTCGCGCTGCACGGCGGCGCGCGCGTTGCGCAGGAGCAGGCCGAGCATCCCGGCGAGGTCGTCCGTGTCCCAGTCGCCCGCGACGTACGCTTCGCCGAGCCCGGTCCGACCGCGCCGGGCGAGCCGCCGCCAGAGGTCGTCGCGGTGGACGGTCGCGCCGACGGCGGGACCGTTCCCGTCCCCGAAGGAGCGCGTCGAGCCGTCGGGGAGGGTCAGCTCGAGCGTGCCGCCCTCGATCCGCGCCAGCGCGTCGAGCACGACGCGGCGGGACGCGGCCGTCACGCCGAATCGGCCCGTCCGCGGGTGCGCCCGCAGCCGCTCCCGGTCGCTCGCGACGCTCGTCATGCGTGCGCGCGCTCTCGCTCGCGCGCAGCCCCGATCCGCGCGGCGCTCGTCGCCGGCGGCTGCTCGCCCGGCCGGAGCGAGCCGTGCCCGGCGACGAACGGCGGCTTGTGGTGGAAGGGGACGCCCTTCAGCCAGAGCCGCAGCGCCTCCCAGTGGATCGCGGCGGTCACCTTCGCCGGCATCAGCGGGTAGCGCACGAGGGCGCTGGCCGCGCTGGCCGCGGTCAGCTCCTCCCGACGGCCGGCGAGCACGGCGCCGAGCGGCCGCCCGCTGCCCGCGTGGACGTCGATCCGCGCATAGACGGTCTCGCCGGGGAGGGAGAACGCGAAGCGGTACTCCTGCTCGAGCCCGAAGAAGGGCGAGACGTGCATCCGCTTCGGCGTCGTGAAGACGAGCCGGCCGGCCGTCTCCTCGCCCGTGGGGACGAGCAGGTAGGGCCACCGCTCGCCGAACGTGTTGTTGACCTCGGCGACGATGCACGCGAGCGCGTCGTCCCGTCCGTAGCAGTAGAAGAAGCTGACCGGGTTGAAGACGTAGCCGAGGACGCGGAGGTTCGTCAGCAGCTCGATCCGCCCGCCGCGCAGGTCGATGTCGCGCTCCGCGAGCCAGCCGAGCACGTTCTCCCGGATCGGCAGGCGCGGGTCGCCGAGGTGGTCGCGCGAGCGCAGGCCGAGCACCGCGGGACGGTTCGAGCCGAACAGCGGGATGCGCCGCTCCAGCTCGTCCAGCTCGTCGAGGTCGATCAGGTAGGAGCACACGTCGTAGCGGAAGACGTGGTCGGTCGGCGCGCGCCGCGCGTGCACGAGCGTCCCCGTGTAGAGGCACGACCTCACCAGCGGGCCCCGAGCGCCTCGGTGACGCGCAGCGCCGAGGCCAGGCCGTCCTCGTGGAAGCCCCAGCCCTGCCACGCGCCGCAGAACCACGTGCGTCGCACGCCCTGGATGCGGGGGATCTCGGCCTGCCTGCGCACGCCCTCGACGGTGAAGTGGGGATGCTCGTAGACCATGCGCTCGATCACGGAGTGTTCGGAGACCTCGGCCGTTCGGTTCAGGGTGACGCAGTACTCGAGCGGCTCGTCGAGCGCCTGGAGGCGGTTCAGCGAGTACGTCAGCGTCGCCCCGTGGCCGGCCGCGCGGCAGTCGTCGAGCTGGTAGTTCCACGAGGCGCGCGCCGCCAACCGGCGCGGCAGGAAGCGCTCGTCCGTGTGCAGCACGGTGTCGTTGCGGTTGTACGGGAACGCTCCGAGGATCGTCCGCTCGTCGTCGGTCGGGTCGACGAGGAAGCCGAGCGCCTCGTCGGGGTGCGCGGCGACGACGGCGGCGTCGAAGCGTCGCGTCGCCCCGTCCGCCGTCGTGACGTCGACGCCGTCGGCGTCGCGGGCGAGCGCGGTCACACCGGCGCCCAGGTGGACCCGCTCGCCCAGGCGCGCGACGATCGCCTCGACGTACGTCCGGCTGCCCCCGGTCACCGTCCGCCAGCGGTCGCGGCCGAAGCCGAGCATCCGGTGGTGGTCGTAGAAGCGGACGGCGTGCGCGATCGGGAACTCGAGCGTCTGCCCCGGCGAGGCCGACCAGAGCGCCGCGGTCAGCGGAACGAGGAAGTGGTCCTGGAACTCCCGCGAGTAGCCGCCGTCGCGGACGTACTCGGCGAGCGTCCTCCCCTCCAGGCGCCCCTCGTCGAGCTCGCGCTTCGCGGTGCGCAGGTAGCGGGTGGTGTCCCGGAGCATGCGCAGGAACGACGGGCGCAGCGCGTTCGTCGGCTGGGCGAACGGCCGGCTGCCCGAGTACTCGATCCCGCAGCGCCGGCAGCTGACCGAGAAGGACATGTCCGAGTCCTGCGTGCGCACGCCCAGCTCGGCGAACAGCCGCAGGAGGTTCGGGTAGTTCGGCTCGTTGTGGACGAGGAAGCCGGTGTCGAGCGGGAGCGTCCGCCCGTCGGCGGTCGGGGCGAGGATCGTGTTCGAGTGCCCGCCGGCGCGCGCCTGGCGCTCGAAGACCTCGACGTCGTGGGCGCGCGCCAGCACGTGGGCCGCCCCGAGGCCCGCGATTCCCGTCCCGATCACCGCGATTCGCACTGCGCTCCTTCGCCCTCCGGCGGGCATCGTCGCACGACGGCGCGCGTCCGTGCCGGGATCGCGCAAGGCCGGCCTTACAATGGTCGCCTATGGATCACGCAGCCGAGCCCCCGGTCGATCGCGTCCCCGACGCGGTCGCCACCGTCCGCGAGCGCACGACCTTCGTCAGCCAGCTCGCCGGCGTCCTCGCGGTCGTCGTGCCGCCGCTGGGCGTCCTCTCCGCGATGGGCGTCCTCTGGGGCGTCGCGTTCCGCTGGGTCGACCTGATCGTCCTGCTCGTCTTCTACGTCGTCACCGGCCTCGGCATCACGGCCGGCTGGCACCGCCTCTTCTCGCACAAGAGCTACTCGACCTCCCGTGCGATGACCGCCTTCTGGGCGATCGCCGGGGCGCTCGCGATCCAGGGCCCGCTGACCCAGTGGGTGACCGACCACCGCAAGCACCACGCGCTCTCCGACAAGGACGGCGACCCGCACTCGCCGCACGCGAACCGGGAGCCGGGCTTCGTCGGCGCCTTCCTCGGGTTCGTCCACGCCCACGTGGGGTGGCTCTTCCACACGAAGGGGATGGAGCGTGGCCCGCGCTACGCGCCCGACCTCTACGCCGACCGGATGATCGTGTGGATCGACCGCCTCTACCTGATCTGGGTCGTCCTCTCGCTGGGGATCCCGTTCCTGATCGGCTACGCCGTCAGCGGCGGCGACGTGGGCCGCGGCGCCGAGTGCCTCGTCTGGGGCGGGCTCGTCCGCGTCTTCATCTGGCAGCACGTCGTCTTCTCGATCAACTCGATCTGCCACATGTTCGGGCGCAAGGAGTTCAGGTCGCGCGACGAGAGCCGCAACGTCTGGCTGCTCGCCCCGCTGTCCTTCGGCGAGTCGTGGCACAACGGCCACCACGCCTTCCCGGCCTCGGCCCGCCACGGGCTGAACCCGCGCCAGCTCGACCTCGCGTGGCTGACGATCCGCGGCATGGAGAAGCTCGGCCTCGTCTGGGACGTGAGGATCCCGAGCGACGAGCAGCTCGAGCGCCGCCGCGTGGTGCCGGGCGCCGCGTAGCGCCCCTCCGACGGCTCAGGCGCGCTCGGCCAACCGCGGGAGCGCGGCCCGCTGCGTCGCCTCGGCCTCGAAGCGGCGCAGCTCATCGGCGACGAGGTCGCGCCAGCGGCCGGCGCGGGGCAGGCGGACGAGGCCGCCCCAGGGCGCGTGGAGCGCCGTCCCGTGCACGCCGCCGCGGACCAGCGTGTGGCTCGACGACGACGCCCAGCCGCGGATCCGCTCGAAGTTGCGCAGCGTGTGCCGGTGGCTCACGCCCGGGATGACCGGCAGCCACGCGTCGAGCGTCCCGTGGATCACGGACAGCCGCCTCCCGCGCAGCGTCGACCCGTCCCAGCGCTCGGGGATCCAGGGCGCGAGCCCGATCACCGTCGAGACGGCTGGATGCTCGGCCACGCCGAGCGAGACCGCGCCGCCCATCGAGAAGCCGACGAGGGCGACCTCGGGCGAGCCCTCCGCCCGCACGTGCTCGATCGCGGCGACCGCGTCCTCCATGCAGGGGTCGAGCAGGCGCCACGACTTGACGCGGTAGCGCACCTCCGCGAAGCGGAGCTCGGGCAGGCGCGGCGCGAGCTGGTGGACGAGCCACTGGAGCGTCGCGCTCCACGTGCCCGGCCGCGGCCGCGCCGAGCCGCCGTTCACGCAGACGACGGCGAGCCCGCCGGGCGGGCCGGTCAGGCGCGCGCTCGCGCCGCTCGGAAGCTCGACGACGCTCATCCGGATCGCGCGCTCCCCGGCCCGGCGGCCGGCGCTCCTACCAGCCGCCGCCGGGGTGGTTGGTCGGCATGCGATGCCAGTTGACGAAGCTCGGGCGCCAGTCGGTCGAGAACGTCGAGAGCACCCGCTGTGCGTCCGGGCCGCCGCACTTCGGGCAGGGCGGGGCCGGCGACTCGAACGACGAGACGAGCTCCTCGAACCGGATCTCGCACGCCTCGCAGACGTACTCGTAGATCGGCATGCGAATCAGTGTACGGTCCGGCCGGCGACACGCCGCGACCGTCGTACCCCACGAGGAGGGCCCCCATGCACGCGACCACGCCGCAGCAGGTCCACGCGCTCTTCGGCGAGCGGTTCAACGCGGGCGACCTCGACGGGGTGCTCGAGCTCTACGAGCCCGACGCCGTCCTCGTGCCGGGCCCGGGCGTCGTCGTCTCGGGCGAGGGGATCAGGGAGGCGCTCGCAGGCTTCCTCGCAACCGGCCTGCCGATCGATCTGTCGGAGCGGGCGGTGTTCGTCAACGGCGACCTGGCCCTCCTGCTCTCCGAGTGGGCGATCGCCGGGACGGGCGCCGACGGCGAGCCCGTCGACATCCGCGGCACGACCTCGGACGTCGTGCGGCGCGGCCCGGACGGGGCGTGGCGGCTCGCCATCGACAACCCCTTCGGCACGGCCTGAAGTAGAGTCAGGCGCATGTCCGACGTGCCCTCGATCGACACCATGCGGGAGCTCGCCGCGCTCCACGGCGTGCACCCGACGCAGGAGGACCTGGAGGCCGTGCAGGGCTTCCTCGCCGTCCTGTTGCCCGCCTTCCGCGAGCTCGAGCAGCTCGTGCCGCCCGAGACCGTGCCGGCGGCGATGTTCGTCCCGACCGAGGAGGCGTAGGTGGCCCTCCAGGGAGCTGCCGGGCTCGCGCGGGCGCTCCGCGCGGGCGAGCTCTCGCCGCGCGAGGCCGTCCAGTCGTATCTCGATCGGATCGACCGCCTCGACGGCGCCGTCAGGGCCTACGTGCACGTCCGGGGCGAGGAGGCGCTCGCCGAGGCCGACGCGCTCGCCGGCCAGGCGCCGCAGGGCCCGCTCTGGGGCGTGCCGGTGGCGATCAAGGACGTGATCGACGTCGCGGGCACCGTGACGACGTGCTCGTCGAGGGTGCTCGTCGACGCTGGCCCGGCGACCCGTGACGCGGGCGCGGTCGAGGGCCTGCGCCGGGCCGGGGCGATCGTCCTCGGCAAGCTGAACACGCACGAGTTCGCCTACGGGGCGATGACGACCAGCCCGCGCTTCGGGCCGTCCCACAACCCCTGGTCGCTCGACCGGATCGTCGGTGGCTCGAGCGGCGGCTCGGGCGCCTGCGCCGGCGCCGACCTCGCGGCCGGGACGCTCGGCACGGACACCGCGGGCTCGATCCGCATCCCCGCGTGCTTCAACGGCGTCACGGGCATCCGCCCGACGACCGGGCGCGTCTCGAACCGCGGCGTCTTCCCGGTCTCCTTCGCGTTCGACGTGGTCGGGCCGATCGCGCGCTCGGCCGAGGACTGCGCCGTCCTGCTGCAGGCCTGCGCGGGCCACGACCCCGAGGACGCCTCGACGGCCGACGTCCCCGTGCCCGATTACGCGGCGCTCCTCCCGCAGGGGATCGCCGGGCTGCGGGTGGGCGTCGTGCGGTCGCTCGTCGACAACGACCTGATCGACGAGCGGATCCGCGCCACCGTCCTCGGCGCGATCGAGGCGCTCCGCGGCCTCGGCGCCGAGGTGCGCGACGTCGAGATCCCGCTCCTCCAGCACTTCGGCGCCATCCAGCAGGCGATGCAGTTCGCGGACGCGACGAACGTCCACCTGCCGTGGCTGCGCGAGCGGCTCGCCGCCTACGGCGACGACGTGCGCGCCCGGCTCCTCACCGGCCTCTACCTGCCCGGGCACGTCTATGCGCTCGGCCAGCGCGGCCGCCGCGTCGCCTACGAGGCGCTGCGGGGGACGTTCCGCGACGTCGACCTGCTCGTGGCCCCGACGCTCCCGATCCTGCCGCCGAGGATCGGCGAGACGGAGGTCGACGTGAACGGCCGGCGGCTCGCCTACCGGCTGCCGATCATCCCCTACAACTCGCCCTGGAGCCTCGTCGGCGTGCCGACGATGAGCGTGCCCGTCGGCCTCGTCGACGGCATGCCCGTCGGGATGGCGATGGTCGGCTGGCGCTTCCGCGAGGACGTCGTCCTGCGGGCCGGCCACGCGTACCAGCAGGCGACGGACTGGCACGAGCGGCGGCCGGACCTGGCCGCGGCGGCGAAGGAGGTGTGACGGATGCGCGCAGCGCTGATCCGCGAGCTGGGTGCGCTGCCCGAGCTCGGCGAGGCGCCCGATCCGACCCGAGGCGAGGGGCAGACGCTGATCGAGGTGCTCGCGGCGCCGCTGAACCCGATCGACGTCAACGTCGGCTCGGGCCGCTTCTTCGGCGGCACGCCGGCGCTCCCGTACGTCCCCGGGAACGAGGCCGTCGGGCGCGTGCTCGAGTCGGACGCCTTCGCGCGGGGCGCGCTCGTCTACGCCGGCATGGAGGGCATGGGCCTGCGCCGGGACGGCGGGATGGCCGAGATGGTCGTCGCGCAGGACGACGGCACGGTCGAGCTGCCCGCGGACGCCGACCCCGCCGTCGCCGCGTCGCTCGGCGTCGCCGGCCTCGCGGGCTGGCTGCCGCTCGCCTGGCGTGCGCCCGTCCGCCCGGGCGAGACCGTGCTCGTCCTCGGGGGCACCGGCACGCTCGGGCTCATCGCCGTCCAGGCCGCGAAGGCGCTCGGCGCCGGTCGGGTGGTCGCCGCCGGCCGCCGGCAGGAGGGCCTCGACCGCGCGCTCGAGCACGGCGCGGACGCGGTCGTGCGGATCGAGCACGGCGAGTACGAGAGCCTCGGCGGGCAGCTGCGCGAGGCGTGCGGCGGCGAGGGCCCGACCCTCGTCGTCGACCCGCTCTGGGGCGAGCCGTTCGTGGCCGCGCTCGAGGCCTGCGCCAACGGCGCGCGGATCGTCCAGCTCGGGCAGTCCGCCGGGCCGCAGGCGGTCGTCCCGTCCGGGCTCGTGCGCGGCAAGCAGGTCGACATCCTCGGCTTCACGAACTTCGCCGTCCCGCGCGACGAGCTCAACCGCGCCCTGCTCGACCTGATCGCCCACGCCCGGGCCGGCCGCATCCGGTTCGACCTCGAGCGCGTTCCGCTCGCGGGCATCGCCGACGCGTGGAGCCGGCAGGCCCACGGGAGCGACACCAAGCTCGTGCTCGTGCCGTGAGTCGCCGCGCGGCGGCCACCATGGCCGTGCTCGCGCTGGCGGTGACCTGGAACGCGACGAACGTCGGCGCCATCGCGGACGCGATCGCCGTGGACTACGGCGTCGCGCTCGCGACCGTCGGCCTGTTCACGACGGCGTTCTTCATCGCCCACTCGCTCGTGCAGCTGCCGGGAGGGGGGCTGATCGACCGCGTCGGGCCGTCGCGGGTCGCGTTGGCGGCCCTCGTCATCATCGCCGTCACGAACGCGCTGATCATGCTCACGCCGGAGCCGGCGCTCGCGCTGGCGCTCCGCGTCGTGTGCGGCATCGGCACGGGGACGGGCTTCATCGCCACGAGCGACTACGTGCGCGCCACCGGCGGCGGCGCGTTCATGCAGGGCGTCTTCGGCGGGATCGCGATGGGCGCCGGCGGCGTCGCCCTCGGCGTCGTGCCCCTCGTCGAGAACGCGATCGGCTGGCGGGCGCCGTTCGCGACCTCGGCCGGGCTCGCGCTGATCGCCCTCGTCGTGCTGGCCGTCGGGCCGCGGCCCGGGCCGACGCGCGCGGCCGGCCACCCACCGGTGCGGCTCGCCGCGGTGCTCGGCGACGCGCGCCTCTACCCGCTCGCGCTCCTGCAGATGCTCGGCTTCGGCCTGAGCCTCGTCGCGGGCAACTGGGCCTCGACGCTGCTCGTGCGCGCGGGCGACTACGGCGAGGACGCGGCGGGCGCGATCGCGTCGCTCGTGCTGCTCGGGGGCATCCTCACCCGCCCGCTCGGCGGCTGGGTCGTCCGGGTCCACCCCGAGCGCGCGCGGCTCGCGATCGGGATCGGCCTGGTCGGCGGCGCCGTCGGCACGGCGCTGATCGCGACGGCCGGGAGCCTCGCCCTCGTCGTGCCGGGCGGGATCCTGCTCGGGCTCTGTGCCGGGATCCCCTTCGCGCCGGCGATGCACGGCGCCGCCCGGCTGCGGCCGGATGCCCCGGCGGCCGCGGTGGCGTTCGTCAACATGATGGGCGCGCTGACGATCGTGGCCGCCACCCCGCTGCTTGGCCTGACGTTCTCGCTGCCGGGGGAGGGCCGGATCGGCTTCGTCGCGGTCGCCGCGATCTGGGCGATCGGCCTGTTGCTGGCGCCGAGCCGCGAGCAGCTCGGCGTGGCACCCGCGAGGACCGCGACGTGAAGGCCCGGGCAACGCTCGTCAGCGCGATGATCAGCCTCGGGCTCGGCTTCAGCCTGCCCAACATCGGCGCCGTCGCGGAGACGATCGAGGCGGCGTACGCGATCTCCCTCGCGACGGTCGGCCTGTTCACGACCGCGGTCTCGCTCACGCACTCGCTCGGGCAGATCCCCGGCGGCGGGCTCGTCGACCGCTTCGGCGCGAAGCGGATCGCGATCCTCGGCATGGCGATCGTCTGCACGGCGAACGCGGTCGCGCTGATCGCGCCGGAGCCGGCGCTCGCGATCCCGTGCCGGGCGCTGATCGGCGTCGGCACCTCGATGGCGTTCGTCGCTGCGAGCATCTACGTCCGCGAGGTGGGCGCGGTCGCCCAGGGCGTCTTCGGCGGCGCCGGCCTCGCCGGCGCCGGCATCGCGATCGCGATCATGCCGCCGCTGGCCGACCCGCTCGGCTGGCGCGGCCCGTGGCTCATGGCCCTCGCCTTGGGCGGCACCGCGCTCGCGCTGACGCTGATCGGCCCGCCTGGCCCCAAGCGCGTCACGCGCGCGCAGGTCCCGGACGCGCCCTCGGCCCGGCGGGTGTTCCGCGACCCCGCGATCTACCGGCTCGCCGCGATGCACATGGCCGGGATGGGCCTGTCGATCGTCGTCGCGAACTGGGTCGTCACCCTGCTCACGCGCGCCGGCGACTACTCCGAGGACACGGCCGGCCTGATCGGGTCGGTCGCGCTCCTGCTGGGCCTGATCACGCGCCCCTACGGCGGCTGGATCTTCCGCCACCGGCCGCACTGGATGCGCCCGGCGCTCGCGCTCAGCATCGTGCTCTCGGCGGCGGGGACGGTCGCGGTCGCGGCCGCCGGGCCCGTCTGGCTGTCCCTGCTCGGGACGATCGTCGTCGGCGCCGCGGCCGGCATCCCGTTCGCGCCGGCGTTCACCGGCGCCGCCCTGCGCTACCCCGCGACCCCGGGCGTCGCGGTCGGGTTCGTGAACATGCTCGGGAACGGCGTCGTCGTCGCCGGCGCGCCGCTCCTCGGCCTCGCCTTCTCGCTCCCCGGCGACGGGCGGATCGGCTACCTCGTCGTCGCCGGCATCTGGCTCTCGGCCCTGCTCGCGATCCCGAGCATGCGGGAGCTGGGGCTCGAGCGTCGGGCGGCCGAGCCAGCGACGGGCACCGAGCCCGGGCCGGCCTCGGTCGAGCCCGGCCCGGGCTGACGCCCGCGGCGAGCTACCCTCGGGGCGAGGGAACGTGGACGCCGTCGTCGAGGCAGTCCGGGTCTTTGCCCGTCACCTCGCCGACGTGGGGTGGGCGCCGCTCGGCGTGGCCCTGGCGCTCCACCTGGCCAAGGTGGCCTGCCGGACGCGCGCCTGGCGCGCGATCGTCGCCGCCGCCTACCCGCGGACGCGGGTGCGCTGGCGCTCGATCCTCGCCGCCTACGTCGCGGGCGTCGGCGTCAACGCGATCGTTCCCGTTCGCGGAGGCGACCTCGTCCGGCTCGTCCTCGCGCGCAGGGCCGTTCAGGGCTCGACGATCGCGACGCTGGCCTCGACGATGCTCGTGGAGACGGTGTTCGACGTCCTCGTGGCCCTCGGGCTGCTCGCGTGGGCGATCACGCAGGGCGTGCTGCCGGGGCTCGACGTCCTGCCCCGGCTGCCGGCGCCGGACTGGGCGTGGGTCGGCCGCCACCCGGTCGCGACCGTCGTCATCGGCGCGGCCCTCGGCGTCGCGCTGGCCGTCGGCTACACGCTGCTCGCCCACCGGGTCGCCGCCCTCGGGCGCCGGGTCGGACAGGGCTTCGCCGTGCTGCGGCACCCGCGCGCCTACCTGCTCACCGTGGTGCCGTGGCAGGCGGCCGACTGGCTGCTGCGGCTCGGCTCGATCTGGTTCTTCCTCGAGGCGTTCGGCATCGACCCGTCCATCGAGCGCGTGCTGCTCGTGCAGCTCGCCAACAGCCTCGCGACCGTCGTGCCGATCACGCCCGCCGGGATCGGGACGACCCAGGCCCTGCTCGTCTACCTCTTCGTCGGCCAGGCGACCGCGACCGCCGTCGTGAGCTTCAGCGTCGGCATGGAGCTGGCGATCGCCGTCGTCAACGTCGTGCTCGGCTTCGGGGCGATCCTGCTGACGCTCCGCACGCTGCGCTGGCGCCGCCACCTGGGGCTCGGACGGGCCCGCGAGGCGCCCGAGGGCTGAGCTCGATCCGTAGAAACTCCGGATAGGAAACCGCCCGAGCCGGTTCCCAGTTGCCACCCGGCCGCGCCAGCGAGTAGGGTTCCCTCGATCCGGTCGCCGTGCGGAAGAAGTCGATCATCCAGCTGTTGATCCTCGCCGTGGGCATCGGTGCCGCGGCGTTCGTGATCTCCTTCATCGGGATCCCCTGGCTCCCGAAGGTCGGGTCGGAGCAGGGCGAGCGGATCGACACGGTCTACGTGCTCGCGTCGGTCATCTCGCTCGTGATCTTCGCGATCGTCGCGGCTGCCTCGCTGTACGCGATCTTCAAGTTCCGCGCGAAGCCCGACGACGAGGAGGACGGCAAGCCGACGCATGGGCACACCGGCCTCGAGGTCGTCTGGACGCTGATCCCGACCCTGCTCGTCACGGGCATCGCGGTCTGGAGCGGCGTCGTCGTCGTGAAGAACGACCGCCTCCCGGCCGACCACATGGTCGTCGAGGTCACGGCGGCCCAGTTCGCGTGGTCGTTCACGTACCCCGACCTGAACATCACCACGGGCGAGCTGGTGCTCCCGGTCGACGAGCCGGTCGAGCTCCAGCTCCGCTCGAACGACGTGATCCACTCCTTCTGGGTGCCCGAGTGGCGCCAGAAGCAGGACGCCGTCCCCGGGATCCTCACCACCTACCGCATCACGCCGAACCGCGAGGGCACCTTCGCCGTCATCTGCACGGAGCTCTGCGGCCTCGGCCACGCCGTGATGCGCTCCCAGACGCGCGTGCTCCCGCAGGCCGAGTACGACCAGTGGGTCGCAGAGCAGCAGGCCGCGGTCGACGGGGGCGGCGACAACCTCGGCAAGGCCGCGTTCGTGAACAACGGCTGCGGCAGCTGCCACGTGCTGGCGGACGCGAACGGAACGGGCACGACCGGCCCGAACCTCGACGAGGCGCTCGTCGGCCAGACGCCCGACGCGGTGCGCGAGTCGATCGTCGCGCCGAGCGCGGTGGTCACCGAGGGGTACCCGGACAACGTCATGCCCAAGACGTACGACACGCTTTCCCAGGACGAGCTCGACGCGCTGGTCGACTACCTCGTGAAGACGACGAGCGGCTAGGAGAGAGATGGCTACGCACGTTCTCGACGGCCACGGGCACCATCACGAGGGCCACGACGACCATCACGGCCCGCCGCCGCCCTGGCTCCAGCGCGGCCCGCTCCGCCGCGGCGGCTGGCTGAAGGCGCTCTGGACGACGCCGCTCTCCTTCGGTCTCGCGACCGCGTTCATCTGCGGCCTTCGTGCTCTCACGAACTGGGATCCGGTCTGGGACCTCGAGGTCCTGCTCGTCGGCTGGACCGTGGTCGTGCCCTTCGGCTTCCTCTACGGCCTCGGCGCGTTCGACTACTGGCTCTACTTCGTCACCGGGCGCAAGACGCTGCCCGAGGACCACTCGGGCCACGGCGCCGACTCCTGGAAGGACTACTTCAGGGTCAACACCGACCACAAGGTGATCGGCGTCCAGTACGCCGTGACGACCTTCTTCTTCTTCCTGGTCGCGGGCCTGCTCGCGCTGTTCCTGCGCGCGGAGCTCGCCGAGCCCGGCAGCCAGTTCGTCGACTCCAACACGTTCAACGGGTTCACGTCGTCGCACGCGACGATCATGATCTTCCTCTTCATCGTCCCGGTCTTCGCCGGGATGGGCAACTACGTGATCCCGTTGATGATCGGGGCGGCCGACATGGCCTACCCGAAGCTGAACGCGCTGTCCTTCTGGCTGCTGCCGATCGCGGGCCTGATGATGCTCGCCAGCTTCATCGTCCCGGGCGGCGCGTTCAACGCCGGCTGGACGAACTACCCGCCGCTCGCGGAGCACGTCCAGGTCGGCAACCTGCTCTTCCAGATGGGCGTCCAGTGGGCGGGCGCGTCGTCGATCCTGACCGCGCTGAACTTCATCGTGACCATCATCACGATGCGTGCGCCGGGCATGACGTTCTGGCGCATGCCGCTGCTCGTCTGGGCGAACTTCACGACGTCGATGCTGGTGGTGCTCGCGACGCCGTTCATCGCCGGCTCGCAGTTCCTGCTCACGTTCGACCGCGTCCTCCACACGAACTTCTTCGTGCCGGAGGGCGGCGGCTACGTGGTCGGGTACCAGCACATCTTCTGGTTCTACTCACACCCGGCCGTCTACATCATGCTCCTGCCCGGCTTCGGGATCATCTCCGAGGTCCTGGCCGTGTTCGCGCGGAAACCGGTGTTCGGGTACCGACTGATGGCGCTCTCGCTGGTCGGCATCCTCATCCTCGGCTTCTCCGTGTGGGCGCATCACATGTTCGTCGCGGGCATGGCGCCGTGGCTGCGCATCCCGATGATGGTGACCACCCTGCTGATCGCCGTGCCAACGGGCATCAAGATCTTCAGCTGGTTGGCAACCATCTGGGACGGGCGCATACACATGAGAGCCCCGATGTACTGGGCACTCGGGTTCATATCGATGTTCGTCATCGGCGGCCTGTCCGGCATCTTCCTGGGCTCGGTGCCCATCGACCAGCACGCCTCGGACACGTACTTCGTCGTCGCCCACATCCACTACGTCCTCTTCGGCGGCTCGGTCTTCACGATCTTCGCCGGCGCCTACTACTGGTTCCCGAAGATGACCGGCCGGATGTACAACGAGCGGCTCGCGAAGCTGCACTTCTGGCTGACGTTCGTGGCGTTCAACGTCACCTTCTTCGTCCAGCACTACATCGGCCTCGACGGCATGCCGCGCCGCGTGGCGGACTACGACCCCGTGTACGCCGACTGGAACCTGGTCAGCTCGCTCGGCTCGTTCGTCCTCGGCGCCGCCCAGCTGATCTTCATCTACAACGTCATCGTCTCCTGGCGCAGCGGCGCGAAGGCGCCCGCGAACCCGTGGCGCGCGATGACGATCGAGTGGCAGCTCCCGTCGCCGCCGCCGAAGTACAACTTCGACGAGGTGCCCCGCGTGGTCGGCGGCCCGTACGAGTACGGCATCCCGGGCGCCAGGCACGTGATCCTCGAGGGCGGCAGCGAGCTGTCCACGACACCCGAGCCAGCCAGGGTCGGAGCGCACTGACGTGGCGTCCATCGCTCACGGCGAGGTGAAGCCGGGCAAGCGTCCGGCGGACCTGCACGCACCGCCGATCCACTACAGCTCGCGGGTCCACCCGCCCCTGCTGGGGATGTACCTCTTCCTCGGCTCGGAGGCGATGCTCTTCGGCTCGTTCTTCGCGGCGTACTTCTTCGCGCGCGTCGCGGTCGACCACCCGGAGGGCTGGCCCCCGTTCCGACCGGGGACCGAGGAGCAGTTCCACCTCCCGGTCTACCTGGCGCTGATCAACACGATCATCCTCGTGACGTCGAGCTTCACCGCGCACTGGGCGACGACCGCGATCAAGAAGGACCAGCGCTCCGGCGTCATCGGCGGCCTCCTGCTGACCTTCTTCCTCGGACTCGCTTTCCTGCTCGTGCAGGCGCGCGAGTACTCGCACATCGGGTTCAGCCCGCGGGACGAGGCGTTCGGCTCCACGTTCTACGCGCTCACCGGCCTCCACGGCGTTCACGTGCTGATGGGCCTCAGCCTGCTGCTGATGACGCTCGTCCGCGCCATCCGCGGGCACTACAGCGCCAAGAACCACTTGGGTCTCGAGCTGCCGATCATCTACTGGCACTTCGTCGACGTCATGTGGATCATCGTCTACGTCACGGTGTACGTCCTCTGATGCTGCGGCGGGCCCTCATCGGAGGCGCGCTCGTCGCGGGCGCCGTCGCGCTCGCCGGCTGCGGCGAGGCTGGCGTCACGTCCTCGGCCGGCGATCTCGGGAACGGGAAGGCGAAGTTCCTCGCGAGCTGCGGCAGCTGCCACACGCTCGTCGACGCGGGCACCCAGGGCAAGGTCGGGCCCGATCTCGACGACGCGTTCCAGTGGTCGGACGCGCAGGGCTTCGAGAAGAGCACGTTCGTCCAGGTCGTCCGCGAGCAGATCCGCTACCCGGGTCGCGACAACGAGGTCGCCATCCGCGAGGGCGCCGTCCAGATGCCCAACCAGGAGGCGCTCGGCCTGTCGGACAAGGACTCGGACGACATCGCGGCCTACGTGGGCCTGTGCTCCGGCGAGGCGGAGGTCGCGAACGAGTGCCAGGCTGCCGTGGCCGCGCCGCCGCCGCCCGCTCCGGCGCCGCCGGAGAGCGGTGCAGGCGAGCCGGACGCCGCGCCGGGCGGCGACGCCGAGGCAGCGGCCGCGGGGAAGGAGCTGTTCGCGTCCGCCGGGTGCGGCAGCTGCCACACGCTGGCCGCCGCGGGCGCCTCGGGCGCGGTCGGGCCGAACCTCGACGAGACGAAGCCCGCGCCGGAGCTCGTGGTCGACCGGGTCACGAACGGGAAGGGCGCCATGCCCCCGTTCTCCGGGCAGCTCTCCGCGGAGGAGATCGACCAGATCGCCGCGTTCGTGTCGTCCGCCGCCGGCCAGTAGGCCGACCGCGCGACGGTCGAGCCGGCGTGCCGCACGCCGGTATCGTCCCATTCCGGGGCAGGGTGCGCGGCTCGCGTGAGCGGCCGAGGAGCGGGGGCTAGTCGCCGTCCGCGGCGTCGGGCTCGACGACGACGTGCGTGACGGGCAGGCGCAGGCGCTTGCGCAGCCCGTCGACGGCGCCGCAGGCGAGCCAGGCCGAGCGCCCCGCGGGGAGCGTGGCGAGCAGGATCTCGTCCGCAGGGAAGCGCCGCACGGCCTGCCGGGCTGCCTCGACTGGATCGTCGGGCCCGACCTCGCCGCTGACGGTGAGCCCGAGCGCGCGCAGCGCGCCGACGGCGTGCTCGAGCCGGGCGGTGGCGGCGGCGACGGTCGCCTCGCCCTCGGGCGTCCAGCGGCTCGACGTGACGTCCTGGGCAGGAGCCACGACGAGCACCTCGCCGTCGCCGCCCCGTGCACGATGGCGGACCACCTCGTGGAGCGCGGGGCTGCCGCTCGTTCGGTCGGCGAGGACGAGGAGCCGGCGCACCGGCTCCCCGGCCTCGGTCGAGCCCTGGTCGCGCTCCCACCACCCGGGGCCCTCGGCCGCCGAGCCCCCACGCAGCCACAGACCGGCGCCGGCCCCACCGCCCACGCCCACGAGCGCGGCGAGGGCCGCCCACCCGCCGGCGAGCACGCCGGAGAGGGCGACGATCGCGACGAGCACGGCGACGACGAGCAGGAAGCCGAAGGCGTCCGACTCGCTGCGCAGCGGGTTGCGCAAGGGTGCGGGCTAGCCGGCGCCCGTCTCGGCGGGCGCCGGGGGCGCGACGTCGGTCCCACCGGCTGCCGGGTCGGCGCCGGGAGCCGTCTCGGTGGGAGCGGCTGCCGTGTCCGTGGCGGCCGGGGCCGTCTCGGCGAGCGCGTCGGTGGCGGTGGTGTCGGTCGCGGTCGTGTCGGCGAGGACCGGCTGGAGCTCGGGCGGCAGCGTGCCGCCGTTGATCAGCACGAGCGTGCGGAGGTTGTCGGCGTCCGGGCCCTCCGGGTCGAGCCGGAGCGCCCTGAGGTAGGCGTCGGCCGCCACGTCGCTGAGCGCGCCGGCCTGGGCGTACTGTCCCAGCTGCTGCCAGTTGAGCGGGTTCTCCGGGTCCGCGAGCGCAATGCGCTGGAAGGCGACGGCCGCGCGCCGTGCGAGGGCCTGGGCCTTCGCCGTCTCGCGGGCGACGAGCTCCTGGCCCTGGTCGTTGATCGCCGCGCCGATCGGGTCCTGCATGATCGCCGTGACGAACCCGGTCGAGTCGGCGGGGACGCTCCCGGCGGGGTCGTTGAAGGGGTTCTGTGAGCTCGCCTGGAGCGCGCCGACCCGGTTGAACGCCTCGTTCACGTCGCGGGCGTAGAGGCCAGCGAGCTGGGACAGCGCCTCCGCGTCCGTCGGGGCGAGCGCGACGAGGCGCTCGTACGTGGCCGCCGCGTCGGTCCGCTGGCCGGCGGCCACGTAGGCGGTGGCGAGCTCGCGTAGCGCCTCGATGTCGTTCGGGTCCTTCTCGAGCTTGTCCTGGGCGTCGGAGATCGAGGGCTGGTCCGTCCCGCCGCCGAAGACGTCCCGGATGACGTCGCCCAGGCTCGAGCCGGACACGCCGGTGCCCACGCCGAGCGCGACGAAGCCGATCGCGAACGCGGCGGCGAGCAGGACGAACACGGGCTTCGCGCGCTTTCGCAGGCGCGGGAAGAACATCGTGTCCTCGTAGCTCTCCTGCTTGCGTCCCGCGTGCTTCTGCGTCTCCGCGCGCGCGGCCTGCGCCTTCGCCTGACGCCGCTGGTGCGCCTCCTCCTTGCGGGCCTCGATCAGCGCCCGCTTCTGATCCGGGGAGAGGAGGGACGCGTCGGACGAGGAGGCGCTGCCAGCCCCGCCCTCGGCGTCTCCCGTCTCCGGGTTCAGCGGGGCGTCGGAGCGCTGGCCAGCATCAGGGCGCGGGCGGCGCTTGCGGCCTCCCGAACCTCGGGCCATGCGAATCCTCCTCGTTCATAACGGATCTCACCGGACAGGATGGTACGTGAGACGCGTGAGGCCGAGCCGGCGAACACCGTCGCGGCGACCGGATCCTCGATGGGCTGGTGCAACGCGCCGGCGAGGTCGACGACCGCGAGATCGGCGAGCTTGCCGGGGGTGAGGCTGCCGATCTCGCGCTCGAGCCCGAGCGCCCGGGCGCCGCCCAGGGTCGCGAGCTCGAGCGCCTCGGGTGCGGAGAGCGCATCGGGACGCCGTTCGCGCGCGCGCGCGAGCTCGAGCGCCGAACGCGCCTCCTCGAGCAGGTCGAACGACGGCGCGGACGCGGGGCTGTCCGTCCCGAGCCCGACGGGGATCCCGGCGTCGAGCATCGCGCGAACGGGAGCGATGCCGCAGCCCAGGAGCGCGTTCGAGCGCGGGCAGTGGACGACGCTGGCGCCGGAGTGGGCGAGCAGCTCGATCTCGTCGGCGTCGGGCGTGACGCAGTGCACGGCGCTGACGCCGGCGCGCAGGGCGCCGCAGGCGACGAGGTGGCGAACGGACGTCGCACCGGGCGACTCGATCCCCGCCCAGGCGGCCAGCTCCGCGACCCGGCCGGACCCCCGGGCCATGAACTCGGCCTCGTCATCGGACTCGGCGACGTGCGTCTGGACCGGGATGCCCAGCTCGAGCGCGGCGCCGTAGACGGCGGCACCGGTGGAGTACGGTGCGTGCGGGGAGACACCGAGCCGGACACGCGCGTCGAGGGAGCCGTCCACGCGTGCCTGGATGCCCGCGAACCGCTCGCGCGCCACGGCGGCGTCGGCCCCGAAGACCTCGAGGTGCACGATGCCGCGCAACCCGGCCTCGGCGCACGCGAGCGCGGCGGCGCCCGAGAAGCTCGCATCCGCGACGGTCGTGACGCCGCTGGCGAGGCACTCCGCGGCGCCCAGGCGGGCGGAATCGAGCAGCTGGTCGAACCCGATCAGCCGCTTGCGGGCGATGTGGACGTCGATCCACTGCCCGAACGGCAGTCCGTCGCCGAACCCGGCGAAGGTCGCGTACTCGAGGTGCGTGTGCGCGTTGACGAGCCCGGGGAGGATGACGCAGCCGGGATGGTCGCGCCGCTCGCCGGCGAGATCGTCCGCGGGCCCGACCGCGACGATCCGCTCCCCGTCCACCTGGACGCCTCCGTCACGGACGGGCGGCCCGTCGACGGGAATCACCCAGTCGGCGGCGTAGACGACGCTCACGGCTCGCCGGGTGCGGCGATCTCGTCCTCGGCTGCTGCGGCGGCCGCCTCAGCGAGCCATCGTTTCTCGAAGAAGACCGCAAGCCAGATCGACGACTCGAACAGGATCAGCAGCGGTACGGCCTCGAGGATCGTCGTGACCGGGTCGATGCCCGGCAGGATGACGGCGATCGCGACGGCGATCACGATGCCGATGCGCCGGTTCCGCTTGAGCTTCGCCGCGCTGAGGATCCCGAGCCGGACCAGGCCGAGGACGACGATGGGGAGCTGGAAGATGATCCCGACGGCGACGAGCGTGAGCGCGACGAAGCCGATGTACTCCCGCGCACGCAGCTGGATGTCGTAGTTCTCGGAGTCGAACCCGACGAGGAACGGGATCGCCGCGGGGAGCACCACGAAGTAGGCAAAGCCGATCCCGCCCACGAAGAGCCCGGTGCCAGCGCTGAGCAGCCGCGCGATCGTCTTCTGGTCACGTCGCTCGAAGGCCGGGGCGATGAAGCCCCAGATCTGCCAGATCAGCACGGGCAGCGCCGCGGACACCGCGGCCCACGCGGAGACCGTGAACGACGTCATGAACGGCTCGATCGGGCTGAGCGTCGTGAGCCGGAACGCCTCCAGGCACTCGCCGGTGACGTCGCTGCGCACCTTGCAGTCAGGGAGCGGGCGCTGGAACGCCTCGATGATCTGGTTGCGAAAGGCGTACGCGACGCCGAACGTGACGGCCAGCGCGCCGACGACCACGATCACGCGCGCGCGAAGCTCGTCGAGGTGCTCGACGAGCGTCGCGGTATCCTCGTGACCGAGGCGGCGCGGGAGGCGCGGCACCGATGCCGCTCCGCTAGCTGCTGGTGCGGACGCCCTCGGCGTCCGCTGCGACCGCGGCGGTGGCCGGGATCGTCGCGTTCACCGGGACCGGCGCCACGTCGACGATCTCGGCGTGGCCGACGACCTGCGCGCCGGTCGCGGGGGCGATGTCGGGCTCCTCGTCGTCGACGACCTTGCCCGTGATCGAGTCCTTGAACTCGCGCATCCCGCGGCCGAGCGAGCGGCCCATCTCCGGCAGGCGCTTGGGCCCGAACACGAGCAGCAGGACGAGCAGCAGGAGCAGGATCTCCCAGATGCCGATGTTGCTGAACATCGACGAGCTAGGCGGTGGGGCGCTCGGCCTCGGGGGCCGGCGCGGGGGCCGTGGCGGTGGGCTCGGCGGCGGCGGGCGCCGCGGCCGGCTCTGCCGTCATGACGGGAGCGGGCGCCGCGACGGGCTCGGCCGTCACGACGGGGGCGGGAGCCGGCGCAGTCGCGGTCGGGGCAGCCGTGACGAGCGCGGGCTGGTCGTCGTCGTCGTCACCGATCTTGCCGGTGATGGAGTCCTTGAACTCGCGCATGCCGCGGCCGAGCGAGCGGCCCATCTCCGGCAGGCGCTTGGGTCCGAACACGAGCAGGAGGACGAGCAGGAGGATCAGGATCTCCCACACGCCGACGTTCTGGAACAGTCCGAGAGGCATGCGGCGAGCATAGCACCGTGCCTCGGGGCGATCTCCCGGGCCCGGGCCATTAACCTGGCCTTAATGCCGGCCGCTCAGCGGGCCGCGGCGTCCTGCAGGTGCGCCACGCAGTGCCCATCCGCGTCCCGCTCGAGGGAGCCAGCGTCGACGCCGGCGCCGAGCTCCTCGAGGGCGCCCTGCATCAGCCCGAGGTGCACCGGGCAGACGACGCGCCGGTACTCCTGGGCGACCTCGCCGAACGGGCACCGGTGCATCAGGATCGTCCGTCCCTGCGGGTCGGCGGGATCGAGCCGCGGGCTGAAGCCGAACTCCTCGAGCAGCTTCAGCATGCGCTGGATCGCGTCGTTCGCGGACGTCGGGCTGAACGGCGCCGGCCGGTCGACGAGGTAGTGGCCCCACGCGCGTCCGGCCTGCTCGGCGCGTGACGGCGCGGCCTCGTCGTCCGAGCCGGCGATGTAGCTCGCGAGGATCTCGGCGAGCAGCCTGAACGCGCCCGGCTCCTGCTGCTTCGCGGTCTCGGAGGCGAGCCCGTAGACGATCCGCGGGCGGCCAGGGCGATTGCGCTCCTCGGTCGCGCTCGTCACGAGGCCGGCCTCGGAGAGCACGCGGACGTGCGAGCGAACGGTGTTGGCGTGCAGGCCGACGCGGTCGGCGATCTCCTGCGCGTCGAGCTCGGCGCCGTGCTCGCGCAGCGCCTCGAGGATGCGGACGCGGCTCGGGTCGCCGAGCGCCCGGTGCAGCTGCGCCTCGCGGGCGGCCGCCTCGGTCTGTGGTGGGGTCAGCAGCGCATCCTCCGTCGAGCCATCGTCCAGGTATCGTACATTTACCCGACCAAGATGGTAAAAACCGTCCTGCTGAAGGATAACGCGAGGGAAGGCTGACACCAACCGTGGCACTGCTCGAGATCAAGAACCTGCACGTCGCGCTCGAGGACGGCACCTCGATCGTCCGCGGCGTCGACCTGGCCGTGGACACGAACGAGGTCCACGCGATCATGGGGCCGAACGGCTCCGGCAAGAGCACGCTCGCCTACACGCTGATGGGCCATCCGGCCTACCAGGTGACCGAGGGCGAGATCCTGCTCGACGGCGAGAACCTCGTGGAGCTCGAGGCCGACGAGCGCGCCCAGCGCGGGCTCTTCCTCGCCTTCCAGTACCCGCACGCCGTCCCGGGCGTGACCGTCGCCAACTTCCTGCGCTCGGCCGTCAACGCCATCCGCAAGGCGCGGAACGGCGGCGAGGAGAACCCGATCCCGATCCCGGAGTTCCGCAAGCAGCTGAACGCCGCGATGGAGGAGCTCAAGGTCCCGCGCGAGATGATGGGCCGCTACCTCAACGAGGGCTTCTCCGGCGGCGAGAAGAAGCGCGTCGAGATCCTGCAGATGGCGATGCTCCGCCCGCGGATCGCGGTGCTCGACGAGACCGACTCCGGGCTCGACATCGACGCCCTCAAGGTCGTCTCCGGCGGCGTCAACTCGCTGATCGGCCCCGAGATGGGCGCGCTCGTGATCACGCACTACCAGCGGCTGCTCGACTACATCAAGCCGCACCACGTCCACGTCTTCGTCGAGGGGCGGATCGTCGAGTCCGGCGGCCCCGAGCTGGCGCACCGGCTCGAGGCCGAGGGCTACGACGCGTTCCTGCCCGCCGGCGTCGGAGGTGAGGCCAAGTGAGCGTCGACGAGGCACAGGTCGTTGCCGAGATCGGCTCGGACTACGCCGAGAAGTACGGCTTCCACGACCCCGAGAACTACGTCTTCAAGTCCGGCCGCGGCCTCACCCCCGAGGTCGTCGCCGAGATCTCCGACATGAAGGACGAGCCCGACTGGATGCGGGCCTACCGGCTCAAGGCGCTCGAGTACTTCCGGTCGCGCCCGATGCCCGAGTGGGGCGCCGACCTCTCGGAGATCGACTTCGACTCGATCCACTACTTCATCAAGGCGACCGAGAAGCAGGCGAAGTCCTGGGAGGACCTGCCCGAGGAGATCAAGAACACCTGGGACAAGCTCGGCATCCCCGAGGCGGAGAAGAAGTTCCTCGCCGGCGTGGGCGCCCAGTACGAGTCCGAGGTCGTCTACCACAAGCTCCAGGAGGACCTGGAGCGTCAGGGCGTGATCTTCCTCGACATGGACACCGCGCTGCGCGAGCACCCGGACCTCGTCAAGCAGTACTTCGGGACGGTCATCCCGCAGAACGACAACAAGTTCGCGGCGCTCAACTCGGCCGTCTGGTCGGGCGGCTCGTTCATCTACGTGCCGCCGGGCGTGCGGATCGAGCTGCCGCTGCAGGCCTACTTCCGCATCAACGCGGAGAACATGGGCCAGTTCGAGCGAACCCTGATCATCGTCGACGAGGGCGCGTACGTGCACTACGTCGAGGGCTGCACGGCGCCGATCTACTCGACCGACTCGCTCCACTCGGCCGTCGTCGAGATCGTCGTGAAGAAGGGCGGCCGCTGCCGCTACACGACGATCCAGAACTGGTCGAACAACGTCTACAACCTCGTGACCAAGCGCGCCGTCGCCTACGAGGACGCGACGATGGAGTGGGTCGACGGCAACCTCGGCTCGAAGATCACGATGAAGTACCCCGCGATCTGGCTGATGGGCGAGCGTGCGCACGGCGAGGTCCTCTCGATCGCCTTCGCGGGCGCGGGCCAGCACCAGGACGCCGGCGGCAAGGTCGTCCACGTGGCGCCGAACACGACGTCGGTGATCACGTCCAAGTCGATCTCGCGGAACGGCGGCCGGGCGGGGTACCGCGGGCTGCTCGAGGTCGGCAAGGGCGCGACCGGCGCGAAGTCGAAGGTCGTCTGCGACGCCCTGATCCTCGACGAGCAGTCGCGCTCGGACACGTACCCCTACATCCGCGTCGACGAGAGCCGCGGCGTGTCGACCGAGCACGAGGCGACCGTCTCGAAGATCGGCGAGGAGCAGCTCTTCTACCTGATGAGCCGCGGCCTCTCCGAGGACGAGGCGAGCGCGATGATCGTGTCGGGCTTCGTCGAGCCGATCGTCAAGGAGCTCCCGCTCGAGTACGCCGTCGAGATGAACCGGCTGATCCAGCTGCAGATGGAGGGCTCCGTTGGGTAAGGACGCCCTGCTGATCGTCGACGACCCGATCCGCGGGATCTCGCGCGACGAGCTGCTCACCCGCTACCGCAGCCAGCCCGTGCCCTCGAAGGACGAGGAGCACTGGCGCTTCACCGACCTGGCCGACTTCGACCCCGACGCGTACGCGGCCGAGGCGGTGGGTGCTGCCCGCCCCGAGTCGATGCTCGAGATCGACGCCTCGGGCACCGCCTTCGTGACCGAGTCGGGGATCGAGATCGTCTCGGCTCCCGAGGGGATCACGTTCGCGCCGCTCGACGACCACGAGCTGCTCGGCACGCTCGTCGGAGCCGACGACAAGTTCACGGCCCAGAACGCGGCGATGTGGCGGCACGGGCTGCTCGTGCACGTGCCGAAGGGCGTCCAGATCGAGAAGCCGATGTACGTCCGGATCGCAAACTCGGCCCCGGCGGGCGCGCTGTTCTGGCGCCTGCTCGTCGTCGCCGAGGAGGGGAGCCGCTTCTCGTTCATCGAGGAGTACGGCTCGCAGTCGCCGGACCTCCCCGCCTACACGAACGCGGCCGTCGAGCTCTTCGTCGGCCAGGCGGCCAAGCTCGAGTACGTCTCGATCCAGAACCTCTCGCGCGAGACCTGGCACTTCGCCTCGCATCGCGCGCGCGTGGAGCGGGACGGCGAGCTCGACTGGGTCGCGGGCGGCTTCGGCTCGAAGAAGGGGAAGGTGCGCGTCCAGAACGACCTCGTCGGCCCGGGCGCCACGTCTCGCGTCACCGGCGCGTACTTCGCGGACGGCGATCAGCACCTCGACTACGACACGTTCCAGGAGCACGTCGCGCCGAACACGACGAGCGACTTCGCCTTCAAGGGCGCCCTGCGCGACGGGGCGACCGCGGTGTGGCGCGGGATGATCCGCGTCGAGCCCGACGCCCAGCGCACGAACGCCTACCAGGAGAACCGGAACCTCATCCTCTCCACGAAGGCGCACGCCGACTCGATCCCGGGCCTCGAGATCCTCGCCAACGACGTGCGCTGCACGCACGGCGCCACCTCGAGCCCCGTCGACCGGGACGAGCTCTTCTACTGCATGGCGCGCGGCATGTCCCGCGCGGAGGCCGAACGGCTGATCGTGCGTGGCTTCTTCCAGGACGTCCTCGACCGGATCGAGCTCGAGCCGGTGCGCGACGCCGTCGCCGCCGCGCTCGACTCGCGGATCCCGGAGGCCTAGGGCCGGGCCGGGGGAGGAGCGCCGCTCCTCCCCCGGCTCCCGCCCCGCCGTGCGGCTGCCGCGCGTGCGGCTCGCGGGTCGCGGGTCCCTACGGGTCGATCCCGCGCCACGCGGCGACCTGGGCGTGGCGGTCGAGCACGTGGGCGAAGCGCGTCACCTTGCCGTCGTCGCCGAACGTCCAGAGGTGCAGCTCCAGGTCGTCGACCTGGCGGCCCTTGACGACGACCGAGATCGAGATCACGGCGGCAACCTGGTCGCCGCCGGCGAGGAGGTTCCGCGGCTCGAAGCGGGCGAGCTCGACGTTCGCGAGGAGCGCCTCGAAGAAGGCCGGCACCTGGTCTCGCCCGGCGCGCGGCTCGTACCAGGGAAGGCCCCAGCTCGGCGTGTCCTGGTCCCACGCGACGTCGTCGGCGAGGTGCGCGAGGATCCCGGGGACGTCGCCTCGCGCGAACGCGCCGTAGATCGCCTGGACGGTCTCGATGTGATGGCTCACCTGGGTCTCCTGCTCGACGGTACGGGTGCCCCGTCTGTTCGCGCCCGTCGGCCAGCCGGTTCGATCGGCCGTCGAGCACCTGTCCGGTCGGGCCATGGCCCGGTCGGACCCGTCCGCCGGGACGCAGCCCCGCCCAGGGTGGGGGGTCCCACCACCCAGGTTGACGGGCGCGCGCGTCTGACGGAAGGGCGCGTGCGCGAATCGGCGCGCAATCGGCACGGATCCGTGACGGATCGGGCCGGCCGCCGGCCCGGGCGGGCCGTGGCTGGCCGTCTCGCCCCGCCGGTGCCGGGAGGATCGCGGGGCACTGCGGCGCGCGCGGGGCGCGCGCCGCAGCAGCGAGCCCGCTAGCAGTACGGCTTCGTCGTGATCTTCTTCGCCTCCGGCAGCACTTCCTCGCCAAGGCGCTGCACCTGCTCGAAGAACTCCTCGATCGTCGCCGACGGGATGTGCGGGTGGAAGGTCACGTGGTGGTAGCCCTCGTCCGCGAACTTCTGGAGGTCCTCGAGGATCTGCTCGGCCGTCCCGGTCAGCGTCTTGCGCTGCTCGCGCTGCGCCTCCGGATGCGACGCGTCCACGATCAGCGCCGAGGCGAACGTGCCGTACCAGAAGGTCGACATGTCCTTCCCGTGCTTCTCGCCCTCGCGGAGGGCCGCCTCCTTCGCCGCGCGCCACGCGCCGATCGGCGGGTACGGGTCGAGGTGGACGGTGTAGAGCCCGTCCGAGCAGCGGGCCGCGCGCTTGGCGCCGATCTCCGTCACCGCGCCGTAGACGATCGGCGGGTGGGGCTTCTGCCAGGGCTTCGGCTCCATCGAGACGTTGTGGATGTTGAAGAACTTGCCGTCGAAGTCGATGTACTCCTGCGTCCAGCACGCCTTGTAGACGGCAACGCACTCCTCGGTCAGCGAGCCGCGCTGCTCGAAGTTGGCGCCGAGGGCCTGGAACTCCTGGAGCTCCCAGCCGGGGCCGACGCCGAAGATCAGGCGGCCCTTCGACATGTAGTCGATCGTCGCGAACTGGTGCGCGGTGATCAGCGGGTGCCGGTAGGGCGCGATGTGGACGCTCGGCGCGAACTTGATCGTCTCGGTCACCGCGCAGAGGCCGCCCATGACGACCGACACGTCGAACATCGTCGGCTTCTGGGGGTACGCCTTCGTCCCGGACAGGTTCGCCGGGTAGAACATCTCGAGGTCCTTGCCCATGACGATGTGGTCGGAGAACCACAGGGAGTGGAAGCCGAGGCGCTCGGCCATCGGCGCGAACTCGAGCGGGCGGGCGTGCTCCGCCTCGATCCGCTGCAGGAAGAAGTCGCGCTCGTCACGGGTCAGCAGCCCGTGCGTCGGCATCACCACTCCGATGTCCATCGTCCCTCCTCGACGCCGATCCGCCCGTCCGCCAGCCAGTCGCGCCGGGCTCCCGTCGGCAGGCTAGCGGAGGGCGGGCTCCGGACGACCCCGCGGCCCGCGCCGCGGACGAGCCCCGCTGATAGCCTCGCCAGCGCGGTGACCGACACCCTGTCCGAGGCAGTCCCGCTACCGGAGGTCGCCGGCCTCACCGAGGAGGAGGCCGAGCGCCGGCTGATCGCCCGTGGGCCGGTCGAGGAGCAGCAGACGAGCCGCTCGCTCGCCTCGATCGTCCGGGCGAACGTCTTCACCGTCTTCAACGTGATCCTCGTCGCGTTCGGCGTGCTCACGTTCGCGTTCGGGCACTTCGAGGACGCACTGTTCATCGCGATCCTCGTCGCCAACTCCGGGATCGGGATCTACCAGGAGTGGCGGGCCAAGACCGCGCTCGACCGGCTCGCCGCGCTCGTCGCCCCGCACGCGACCGTCGTCCGCAGCGGGGAGGCGCGCTCGGTCACCGTCGACCAGGTCGTCGAGGGAGACCTCGTGCAGGTGCGGATGGGCGACCAGGTGATCGCCGACGGCGTCGTGCACGCGAGCGAGGGGCTGATGCTCGACGAGTCGATCCTGACGGGTGAGTCGCACGCGATCCCGCGGGTCGCCGGCGAGGAGGTGCGCTCCGGCTCGTTCGTCGCCGAGGGCGCGGGCGCCTACGTCGTCACCGCGGTCGGCAAGGACAGCTACGCGCACCGCCTGACCGAGACGGCGCGCGAGTTCCGCCACCCGCGCTCGCCGCTGGAGCACCAGCTGAACCGGCTGCTGATCGCATCGGTCGCCGTCGTGATCCCGCTCGGCGCGATGCTGAGCTGGGCGCTGCTCGAGCGGCAGACCGAGCTCAACGAGGCGGTCACGACCGCCGTCGCGGCCGTCGTCACGCTGATCCCCGAGGGCCTGATCCTGCTCGTCTCGATGACGTACGCGATCGCGGCGATGCGGATGGCGCGCCGGGGCGCGCTCGCCCAGCAGCTGAACGCGATCGAGTCGATCGCGTCGGCCGACGTGATCTGCCTCGACAAGACCGGCACCCTGACGCAGGCGGCGCTGCGGGTCGTCGACGTGATCCCGTTCGACGGCGTCGAGCGCAGCGTCGCGGAGCACGCCTTCGCCCGCTACGCGGCGAGCTCGCCGAGCCGGAACGCGACGCTCGAGGCGGTCGGGGAGCACCTGACGCTCACGCCCGAGCAGGTGACCGCCCACGTGCCGTTCTCCTCGGCGAGGCGCTGGAGCGGGATCACGCTCGGCGACTCCACCTTCGTGTTCGGCGCTCCCGAGCACTTCGCGCTCGGCGCGCTCGCCGGGCGTGTCGAGGCCGAGCAGCGCCAGGGCCGCCGCGTGCTGGCGATCGGGACGACCGAGAGCGCCCTCCCCCGGCAGGTCGGCCCGGATCAGGGGCCGCCGGCCCAGCTGCGCCCGGTGGGCCTCGCCGTCCTCGCCGAGCGGCTACGCCCCGACGCGCGCGAGACCGTGCAGTTCTTCCTCGAGCAGGGCGTCCAGCTGAAGGTGATCTCGGGCGACGCGCCGGAGACGGTCGCCGCGATCGCGCGCGACGCGGGCATCCCCGTCGGGACGCCGCTCGACGGGCGGAACCTGCCGGAGGATCCCGAGGAGCTGCGTCGGGTGGCGCTCGAGGCGACGGTCGTCGGCCGGATCTCGCCGGAGGGAAAGCGCCGCCTGGTCGAGGCCCTCAAGGCGGCCGGCAAGTACGTCGCGATGGTCGGCGACGGCGTCAACGACGTCCCGGCGCTGAAGGCCGCCCGGCTCGGGATCGCCCAGGGCTCCGGCACGCAGATGGCGAAGAGCGTCGCCGACATCGTGCTCGTCACGGGCGAGTTCGGCGCCGTGCCGGCCATGGTCGCCGAGGGGCGGAAGGTGCTCCGCAACCTCCAGCGCGTCGCCAAGCTCTTCGTGACGAAGTCGGCGTTCGCGGCGTTCCTGATCCTGACGATCGGACTGACCGCGCAGAGCTACCCGCTCCTGCCCCGGCACCTGACGCTCGCGGCCACGCTGACGATCGGGATGCCCGGCCTCTTCCTCGCCCTCGCGCCGAGCGCGGGCAGCTGGAACGTCCAGGGCTTCCTGCGCGAGATCGCGCGCTTCGCGATCCCCGCCGGCACGGCCGCCGGCCTCGGCGTCGTCGCGAGCTACCAGTTCGCACGCAACGTGCTGGACGTCGACCTGATCGAGTCGCGCACCGTCGCCGTGACCGTCCTGATCGTCCTCGGGCTCTACTTCATCTTCGTGCTCGAGGCGACCGGCCGCGTGCGAGGGCGCTGGATCGGCGCGCTCTGCATCGCGATCTTCGCGCTCTACTGGCTCTTCGTCGCCATGTCCGCGACGCGCGGCTTCTTCGAGCTGGCGACGCCGACGGTCGCGATCGTCATGTGCGCCATCGGCGGCTCGGCGATCGCGATCCTGGGCCTCGCGCTGGTGGACGAGCGGTTCATCCCCGGGCGGGCGTTCGCGCGCGGCGATCAGGAGCCCGAGCCGGCTCCCGCCGAGGGTTCCGGAGCCAGCCAGCCGGTACCATGAGCCCATGACGGAGGCGGCCGTCGTCCCGAGGCTCGACGCGCACGCGCTGCGCTCGGACTTCCCCGCGTTCGATCGGCCGATGCGGGGGCATCCGCTCGCCTTCCTGGACTCGGCGGCGTCGACGCAGAAGCCGAGACAGGTGCTCGACGCCGAGCGCGAGCTCTACGAGGGCGCGTACGCGAACGTCCACCGCGGCGTCTACGAGCTGGCGGACAAGGCGACGACCGCGTACGAGGGCGCGCGCGAGACCGTGGCCCGCTTCGTCAACGCCCGCTCGGCCCGCGAGGTGGTCTTCACGCGGGGGACGACCGAGGCGATCAACCTGGTCGCGTACTCGTGGGCGCTCGACAACGTCGGGCCCGGCGACGTCGTCGTCGTGACGGAGCTCGAGCACCACGCGAACCTCGTCCCCTGGCAGTTCGCGGCACAACAGCGAGGCGCGCGGCTCGTCGCGATCCCGATCGACGACGCGGGCGAGCTCCGGCTCGACGCGCTCGACCGGATCGCGGCCGAGGGGCCGGTGAAGCTGCTCGCCGTCGGGATGATCTCCAACACGCTCGGCACGGTGAATCCGCTCGACCGGCTCGTCCCGTGGGCGCACGGCCTCGGCGCCGTCGTCGTCGCGGACGCCGCGCAGGCCGCGCCGAACCGCCCGGTCGACGTGCAGGCGCTCGACGTCGACTTCCTCGCCTTCTCCGGGCACAAGCTCTGCGGCCCCACCGGGATCGGCGTCCTCTGGGGGCGTCAGGAGCTGCTCGAGCGGATGCGGCCCTTCCTCTACGGCGGCGAGATGATCCGGAAGGTCACGCTGGAGCGGACGACGTGGAACGACCTGCCGCACAAGTTCGAAGCGGGAACGCCCGCGATCGCCCAGGCGGTCGGGCTGGGCGCCGCGCTCGACTACGTCGCGGCCGCGGGGCTGCCGCTGATCGAGCGACACGAGCGCGAGCTCTTGGACTACGCCCTCGGCCGGCTCGGCGAGCTCGACTTCGTGCGCCTGCTCGGCCCGCCGGCCGAGCGGCGCGGCGGGATCGTCTCCTTCGAGGTCGACGGCGTCCATCCGCACGACGTGGCGCAGATCCTCGACTCGCGCGGGGTCGCGGTCCGGGCGGGCAACCACTGCACGCAGCCGCTGCTCGCGCGCCTCGGCGTCACCGCGACGACACGGGCGAGCTTCTACCTGTACACCGTCCCCGAGGAGATCGACCGGCTCGTGGACGGCCTCCACCTCGTCCGTCGGACGTTCGCGTAGATGAGCGACGACCTCTACCGCGAGCTCATCCTCGACCACTACAAGAGCCCGCGCGGGCACGGGACGCTCGACCCCTGCGACGCGCACGCCGAGGGCCAGAACCCCCTCTGCGGCGACGAGGTCGCGATCACGCTCCGCTTCGCACCCGACGGCGAGCACGTCGAGGACGTCCGCTTCACCGGCCGGGGCTGCGCGATCTCCCAGGCGGCGACCTCCATGCTGATGGAGCTCGTCCCCGGCAGGACCGCGGACGAGCTCGCGGCGATGACGAGCGAGGAGATGCTCGAGACGGTCGGCGTGCCGCTCGGCCCGGCGCGCGTGAAGTGCGCGCTGCTCGGGCTCGGCGTGCTCAAGGTCGCGCTGCACGAGGCGAAGGGCACGGGCCTCCCCGAGGGGTGGGCCGGGTTCGACGAGCTCCGCCTCGGGTAGGCTCGGCCCCATGCCCGAGCACGACGTCTGCCCCCTGTCCGAGCTGCCGCCGAACCGCGTCCGCGTCGTCGCGGTCGGCGATCTCGAGATCGCCGTCTTCAACGCGGACGGCCAGCTGTACGCGATCGAGGATCGCTGCACGCACGACGACGGCCCGCTCGCCGACGGCGACTTCGACCCCGACAGCTGCATCGTCTCGTGCCCGCGCCACGGCGCGCAGTTCGACGTCCGGACGGGGAAGGCCCTGACGCTGCCGGCCTACGTCCCCGTGGACACCTTCCCGGTGCGCGTCGTCGATGGCGTCGTCCGCGTCGACGTGCCGTAGGGCGCGCCGGCGGACGCCCGAGCCGGCTCCCGGCCCGCGCGCGCGACCGTCTGATCCGCATGCGTATCATGGGATCACCACGGAAAGGAGGTGATCCGGACTTGAGCGATGACAGTACGGGTTGTGGAGGTGCTCGCTCGTAGGGGCGTGCCCCTGAGACCGAAGGGGAACCGCCTAACCAGCGTTGGGGGCCGATAGCGCTCCTACGAAATCCCAGCGAGTTTTCCGCCGGGGGCCGCCGAGAGGTGGCCCCCGTTTTTCGTCCCGGGCCGCTCAGCGCGCGATGGCGCGCCGGAGCATCTCGTCGAGCCCGATCGGCGCCAGGCCGAGCACGTCGTTCGCCACGGTCGGGTCGCAGACGTTGTCGGCGTGCTCGAGCATCGTCAGCTGGTCGCGCGTGACGGGCGGCTGCGGCAGCCGCTCGGCCACGGTCGCGACGGCGCGCACGAGCCCGACCGGCAGGTGGAGCTGCCGGCGCTCCTTGCCGAGCGCGGCCGCGATGCGGGCGTACAGCTCGTTCCAGGTGACGACGTCGGGCCCGCCGAGCTCGAGCGTCCTCCCGGCGACCGCGGGCAGGTCCGCCGCCGCGGCCGTCGCCTCGGCGAGATCGTCGACCCAGATCGGCTGGAGCCGCCGCGACCCGTCCCCGACGACGGGCGTCACCGGCGAGAGGCGCACCTGGCGGACGAACAGCGGCAGCACGCCGCCGCCCGGACCGAAGACGAAGCCCGGGCGGAGGATCACGTGCTCGACCCGGGAGGCCGCCACGGCCTGCTCCATCGCCCACTTGGCCCGGTAGTAGGGGACGAGCTCGCACGAGGACTCGTCGACGCCGAGCGCGCTCATCAGCACGATCCGGCGCGGGCCGGCGGCCTCGGCGGCCGCGACCACGTTCGCCGTGCCGCCCACCATCACGCGCTCGAACGCGGCGGGCCGGCCCGCGATGATCGACACGAGGTGGACGACGGCCTCGCAGCCGTCCGCGGCGGCCCGGAGGCTCGCCGCGTCCGTCACGTCGCCGCGCGCGAGCTCGCAGCCCCAGGCGTCGAGCTGCCGCGTCGAGCTGTCGGGACGGACGAGGGCGCGCACGGCGTGGCCGCGTGCGCGCAGCGCGTGGACGACCTGGGAGCCGACGAAGCCCGTGGCGCCCGTGACGAGGATCACGGCGAGCCCGGGTCCCCCGGCGAGAAGTTCTGCCAGTAGCGGCTCGGCGTCGGCCCGGTCTGGCCCCGGTACTTCGAGCCGAGCGAGCCCGCGCCGTACGGCGTCTCGGCGGGCTCCGTCATCTGCACGAAGGAGAGCTGGCCGATCTTCATGCCGTAGTAGATCGTGATCGGGAGGTTGGCGACGTTCGAGAGCTCGAGCGTCACGTGGCCGTCCCAGCCCGGGTCGATGAAGCCGGCGGTCGAGTGGATCAGCAGCCCGAGCCGGCCGAGCGAGCTCTTGCCCTCGAGCCGCGCGACCAGGTCGTCGGGAATCGAGATCCGCTCGAGCGTCGAGCCGAGCACGAACTCGCCAGGGTGCAGGATGAACGGGCGGTCGTCCTCGATCTCGACCAGCTCGGTCAGGCCCTCCATCTCCTGCTTCACGTCGATGTACGGGTAGCGCCCGTTGTGGAAGACCCGGAAGAGGCGGTCGACGCGGACGTCGACGCTCGACGGCTGCACGAGCGACGCGTCGTAGGGGTCGATGCCGATCCTGCCGTCCTCGATCAGGCGGCGGATCGTGCGGTCGGAGAGGACCATGGGGAGGAATCTAGCGGGCGGCGGGCGGACGGGCGCGCCCAGGGCGCGGGCCGCGCCGCCTCAGAACCGCAGCGCGCGCCGTCGCCGGTGTCGCTCGAGCGCGAGCGCGACGAGCCGGTCGAGCAGCTCCGCGTACGGGAGGCCGGAGGCGGCGAACAGCTTGGCGTACACGCTCGTCGCGGTGAAGCCGGGGATCGTGTTCAGCTCGTTCACGAGCACGGCGCCGTCCGAGCGGCGGACGAAGAAGTCGACGCGCGCCATCCCCTCGCAGTCGCACGCCTGGAAGGCCCGGACCGCGAGCTCCTGGACGCGCGCCGTCGTCGCCTCGTCGATCCGGGCCGGGACGACGAGCTCCATGCCGCCCTCGGCGTACTTCGCCTCGTAGTCGTACCAGTCGCTCGTCAGCGTCACGATCTCGCCGACGGCGGAGGCGATCGGCTCCTCGTTCCCGAGCACGCTGCACTCGACCTCGACCCCGTCGACGAACTCCTCGACGAGCACCTTGTCGTCGTGCTCGAAGGCCACGTCGACGGCCGGCTGGAGCTCCTCCGGCGCCCGGACGATCGAGATGCCGACGCTCGAGCCGAGCCGTGCGGGCTTCACCACGACCGGGAGGCCGTAGGGGCTCGTCGCGCCGACCCGGTCGCGCGGGCGCAGCGTCGCACTGCGCGCGACGGGCACGTCGTTCGCCCGCATCGCGTCCTTGAACAGCGCCTTGTCCATCGCGATCGCGGACGCGGCCACGCCGGCGCCGACGTACGGCACGTCGAGCAGCTCGAGCAGGCCCTGCACCGTCCCGTCCTCGCCGAACGGCCCGTGCAGGACGGGGAAGACGACGTCGACGCGGTCGAACGGCACGGGCTCGCGCCCGCGGGCGGGAACGGGCAGGGAGGCAGCGTCCGCGGCGGGTAGCTCGCCGGGCTGGCCGCCGGGGAGCGCGAAGCGCCCGTCGCGGCCGATCTCGATCGGGAGCACGTCGTGGCCGGAGCCCCGGAGCGCCTCGACGACCGAGCGCGCCGACGCGAGCGAGACGTCGTGCTCGCTCGAGCGGCCGCCCATCAGGACCGCGATCCGCAGCGCGCTCATGCGGTGGGGGTCGGCGGCGGCTCCGCCGGCGGCGGCGGCTCGGGAGCCGGCGCGGGGGTCGTCTCGGGCGGCGGCGGCGTCGGGGTCGGTGCGGGTGGCGGCGGCGTCGGGGTGGGCGCAGGCGGCGGCGGCTCGGGCGCCGGCTCGGGCGCCGGCTCGTCCCCGCCGGGAACGCCGACCACGATCGTCACGGTTCCGCCGAGGTCGTACTCCGCGCCCTCGCCCGGGTCCTGGTCGAGCACGACGCCGACGTTCGCCGACGACGTGGCCTGCTCCACGACGCTCACCTCGAAGCCGGCGCCGTTCAGCGTGTCGATCGCCGAGCCCTGGTCGAGCCCGATCACGCCCGGCACGCTCCCGGTCTCGGGGCCGGCGGGCTCCTTGGCGACGGTCAGGATCACCGTCGAGCCCTCGTCCGCCTCCTCGCCCGGGCCCGGATCCTGGTCGAGCACCGTGCCCGCCGCCTGGTCGCTCTCGACCTGCCGCACGCGCACCTGGAAGCCCTCGTCGCGCAGCGTCCGGCGGGCGGTCGCCACGTCCAGGCCGAGCACGTCGGGGACGGGGACGGTCGCGAGCCCGCCGGAGACGCTCAGCTTCACCGTGTCGCCGCGCTGGACGGCCGTGTTCGCCTCCGGGCTCTGCGCGACGACCGTGCCCGGCGGCCGGCGGGACGAGACCGTGTCGGTCGTCGGCTCGAGCCCACGCTCGCGCACGAGGTCGACCGCCTCGTTGACGTCCATGCCGACGAGGCTCGGCACGCGGACGGTCTGCGGGCCGATCGAGACGACCAGCGTGACGGTGTTCCCCCTCGCGAGCCGCGTCCCCTCGCGGGGCCGCTGGCTGATCACGAAGCCACGGCGCACCTCGTCGCTGCCCTGCTCCACCTGCTCCACCTTCAGGCCGAGCGCCTCGATCTTCTCGACCGCCGAGGCGATCGGGATCCCCTCGACGAGCGGGACGATCGCCGGCCTCGGCGCCGAGACCTGGTCCTCCAGCTGCGTGTAGACGAACCAGCCCGCGGCCGCGGCGGCGCCGAGCAGGATCAGGACGAGCAGCCAGGGCAGCGCGCGACGGCGCTTGCGGCGCGGGATGTTCGCGTACGGGTCGTAGGTCGGCCCCTGGGGGCGCCGCGGCGGCGGCCGCTGCTCGATCACGCGGGTCGCCTGCGTCTGGCCGCCGTTCGCGAGGACGGTCGTCGCGGCCGCGTCGAGCGTCTCGCGTGCCACCGGCTCGCCCTGTGCGGCACGCTTGAGGTCCGCGTCGAAGTCCTCGGCGGACTGGTAGCGGTCGATCGGGTTCTTCGCGATCGCGCGCAGGATGACGGCGTCGAGCTCGCGCGAGACGCGCGGCGCGTGCTGAGACGGCGGCCGCGGCGGCTCGTTGACGTGCTTCATCGCGATCGCGACCGCCGAGTCGCCGGTGAACGGCACCTGGCCGGTGAGCATCTCGTAGAGGACGATCCCGACCGAGTACAGGTCCGACGCGGGCGTGACCTGGTCGCCGCGCGCCTGCTCGGGCGAGAGGTACTGCGCCGTGCCCATGATCGAGCCCGTCTCGGTCATCTGCGACGCGCCGGCGCGGGCGATCCCGAAGTCGGCGACCTTCAGCTGGTCCTCGTGCCCGACCAGGATGTTGTGCGGCTTGATGTCCCGGTGGACGATCCCGTTGCGGTGCGCGAAGCGCAGCGCCGCCAGGATCTGCCGCGTGAACTCGATCGCCTGGCGCGGGGGCAGCCGGCCGCGGGTGAGGATCATCTCCTTCAGGGAGCGGCCCTCGATCAGCTCCATCGCGATGTAGTACGTCCCCTCAGCCTCGCCCCGGTCGTAGATCGCGACGATGTTCGGGTGCGAGAGGCTCGCCGCGGACTGCGCCTCCCGGCGGAAGCGCTCGACGAACAGCTCGTCGTTCGCGTAGCGCTCGGACAGGATCTTGATCGCGACGCGGCGCCCGAGCTCCTCGTCCTCGGCGAGGTAGACGGTGGCCATGCCGCCCGCGCCGATCCGACGCAGGATGCGGTACCGGTCGTCGAAGAGCTTGTTGACGAGGCTGTCGGGCTGGGCCACGGTGGAAGGCTACGCGCTGGAACGCAGGAGGGACTCGATGATGCGGCGGGCGATCGGAGCGGCCGTCGCGCCGCCCGTCCCCGCCTGATCGGACAACGCGACCGCCACGGCGACCGTGGGCGACTCGGCCGGCGCGAACGCCACGAACCACGTGTCGTTCCGCCCGTCGCGCCCCGTCTCCGCCGTCCCGGTCTTGCCCGCGACGCGGACGCCCGCGATCTGCGCGGCCGTTCCCGTCCCGCTCTCGACGACCAATTCCATCATGCGGGAGAGCTGCGCCGCCGCGTCGGGCGAGATCGCCTGGCCGAGCGCCTCCGGCCTCGTCGTCGTCAGGATCGACCCGTCGGGCTCGAGCAGCCGGTCGACGAGGTGCGGCTTCATGACGAGCCCCCCGTTCGCGATCCCCGCGGTCACCATCGCCATCTGCAGCGGCGTCGCGAGCAGGCGCTCCTGCCCGAACGCGAGCCGTCCGACGTCGACGTCGCTCGCGGCGCGCGGCTCGTACAGCTCGCCGTCCTCGTACAGCCCGCTCGCGACGCGCTCCTGCGACGGCAGGTCGAGCGGCGGCTTCGCGTAGAAGCCGAAGCGCTTCGCGTAGTCGAGCAGGAGCTGCGGCCCGAGCTCGGTGCCGATGTCGCAGAAGACCGCGTTGATCGAGTGCTCCATGGACTCGGCGAGCGTGACGCGGCCGAACACCTCGGGCCCGTCCTGGTCGGCGTAGTTCGTGACGCGCTTGCCGTAGCGGATGCAGTAGCCGCGGTCGAGGAACGTCGAGTCCTCGTCGTAGCGGCCCGAGTCGATCGCCGCGGCGGCGGTGACCAGCTTGAAGGTCGAGCCGGGGATGAACAGGCCCTGCGTCGCGCGGTCGAGCAGCGGGGCCGGGTCGTCGCACTGCGCGCGGATCCCCTCGATCGCGGCGAAGTCCGACTCGACGTCGTTCGGGTCGTAGGTCGGCGTCGAGGCGAGCACGAGGACGCGGCCGGTCGCGGGCTCGAGCGCGACCGCGGCGCCGCAGGACGACCCGAGCGCGTCGAGCGCCACGCGCTGCGCGGTCGCGTCGAGCGTGGTGACCAGGTGGTTCCCCTCCTGGACGTCGCCCGCGACCTTGTCCTTCAGCCGGTCGAGCGCCGTGGAGAAGTCGCCGTTCGAGCCGGTGAGGAAGTCGTTCTGCGACTCCTCGAGCCCCGCCCGCGAGCGACCGAGCGTCGAGTAGCCGACGGCGTGCGCGGCGAGGCCCGCACGCGGGTAGCGGCGCAGGAACCACGTGCGGCCCTGCACCTCCCGGCGGACGTTCGAGGCGAGCACGGTCCTCCCGTCGGACGCGTAGATGAGCCCCCGCTTCACGGTCACCTGGCGGACGACGAGGCTCGGGTTGTCGCGGCGCGCCTCGAGATCGGGCGCGCGCCAGAGCCAGTACGTCCCCATCCCGACGAGCGCCGCGAACAGGCAGGCGAGGACGATGAAGACGCGGCGGATCTCGGCGTTCACGGGCGCCTCCGCTCGCGCAGGAGGCGGATCGCCTGGCGCTCCTGGATCCCGAAGGAGCGCCGATTGACGCTGTCCGAGACGACGAGCAGGAGCGCGAGCGCGAGGAAGTTCGCGACGATGCTCGAGCCGCCGTACGAGACGAACGGCAGCGTGATCCCGGTCAGCGGGATCAGGCCGGTGACGCCGCCGACGATGATGAACGCCTGGATCGCGATCGAGACGGTCAGGCCGGTCGCGAGCAGCTTCGAGAAGCCGTCGTCGGCGAGCATCGCGATCCGCAGGCCCCGGTATGCGAGGACGAGGAAGAGCAGCACGACGCCGGCCGCGCCGGCGAGCCCGAGCTCCTGGGAGAGCGCCGCGTAGATGAAGTCGGTCTCGAGGTACGGGATGTAGGTCGTCCCGCTCGGCGTCTCGAGGACGCCGCGGCCGAGGCCCGTGCCGAACATGCCGCCGCTCGCGATCGCGTAGATCGACTGGACGAGCTGGTAGCCCTTGTCGGACGGGTCGTCGAAGGGGTGCAGCCAGATCTGGACGCGGTCGGCCACGTGGGGCGTCACCCGGTAGACGGCGAGCGCGCCCGCGGCGAAGAGCCCGAGCCCGGTGACGACGTAGGTGGCGCGGCCGGTCGCGACGTAGAGCATGGCGACGAAGACGGAGAAGTAGAGGAGGCCGCCGCCGAGGTCGTTCGTCCCGAGCAGGACGAGCATCGCGCCGCCCCAGACGAGCAGGAGCGGCCCCGCGTGCTTCGGCGAGGGCAGCGGCAGCCGGCCGCGGCCGCGCAGCGCCTCGCGGTTGTCGCGCAGGTAGCCGGCGAGGAAGACCACCAGCAGCACCTTCGCGAGCTCGCCCGGCTGGAACTCGATCGGCCCGAGGCGGATCCACAGGCGCGCGCCGTTGATCGTCTCGCCGAGGCCCGGGATCATCGGCAGCGCGAGCAGGACGACCGACGCGACCCCGAGCGTGTACTTCAGCGCGTCGAGCGAGCGGTGGTCGGTCAGGAGCGCGCAGACGACGACGAAGACGCCGAGGCCGATCGCGACCCAGACCGACTGGCGCAGCGCCCGGTCGGGGTCGATCCGGTAGATCAGCGTCATCCCGATCCCGGTCAGCAGCCCCGCCACCGGCAGGACGTACGGGTCCGCGAACGGGATCGTCAGGCGGACGGTCGCGTGCCCGAGGAGCAGGACGGCGCCGACGACCGCGACGTAGGCGACGGCGCTCGGGGAGACGACCGCCTCCCGGGCGAGGTAGACGCTCGCGAAGCCGATCCCGACGAGCAGGCCGGCCGCGAGCAGGTGGAGCAGCTCGCGGTTGCGGAGGCTCACGGGGCCTGGAGCTCGCGCTCGAACACGGCGACGCGCTCCAGCGCCGCGCGCTCGCTCACGAGCTCGTGGTCGAACAGCTCCTTTCGCTCGTCGGGGGTGAGCCAGGTGGCGTCGACGCCGGAGACGTACACCGCCCGGTACAGCCTGACGCCGCTCGTCACGTCCCAGGGCACGCCCTGGTACACGGCGAGGCGGCCCTGGGCGGTCGCGCCCACGAAGTGCGCGCTGCGCAGGCCGACGACGGCGGCCACGGCGGCGGCGACCAGGAGGAGCACGAGGATCACGCCGGCGGTGACCCACGGCTTGCGTCGCGACAGGATCCGGCGCCACCAGCGCCTCGGTGGCACGGGAGCCTCGGCCGGCATGGTCACGACCTGCTGGACGCGCGTCACGTCGGGCCCGGGCGCGTCGACGAACGGGATCCCCTCGAGGCCCGAGAGCGTGTCCTCGTCCGGGCCGAGGACCGGCGCCTCCTGCGTCTCGTCGGCCGGGGACGGCTCGGGCTCGACCCACGCGTCGTCCACCAGGGCGAAGAGGACGACGGTGATGTTGTCCTCGCCGCCCGCGCGGTTCGCGGCGCGGATCAGCTCGCGCGCCGCGTGGGGGAGGCTCTCGGCGTCGTGGGTCGCGCGCAGCAGCGTCTCCGAACCGACCATCGTCGTCAGCCCGTCGGAGCAGAGCAGGTAGACGTCGCCCTCCCGGGCCTCGACCGCGAACGTGTCCACCTCGACGGACGGGTCGGTGCCGAGCGCGCGGGTGATCACGGAGCGCTGCGGGTGGACCTCCGCCTCCTCCGGCGAGAGCCGGCCGGCGCGCACGAGGTCGGCGACGAGCGAGTGGTCGTCCGTCAGCTGCTCGATCGCGCCGTCGCGGATCCGGTAGGCCCTGGAGTCGCCCACGTGGCCGAACGAGATGCGCCCGTCCTCGACGAGCGCCGCCGTCACCGTCGTGCCCATCCCGGCGAGGTCGGCGCTGGTGCGGGAGCGCTCGAAGACGCGACCGTTCGCCTCGAGGATCAGCTCGCGCAGCCGTGCCTGGGCGTCGCCTCCCGCGTCGGGGCGCGCCTCGCGGAACACCTCGGCCGTGAGCGAGGAGGCGAGCTCGCCCGCCTGCGCGCCGCCCATCCCGTCGGCGACGACGAACAGCGGCGGGTTGACCGCGTAGGAGTCCTCGTTGCGCAGGCGCTTGCGCCCGGCGTCGGACAGGCTGGCGTGGGGCCCGAGCTTCACGACTCGAGCCTCAGCTCGGTGGAGCCCACGTGCAGCAGGTCGCCGGGGCGCAGGAGCCGGCGGCCGCTGACCGGCTCGCCGTTGACGAAGGTCCCGTTGCGGGAGCCGAGGTCGACGACGAAGATCCCGTCCCGGAACGGCTCGACGCGCGCGTGGCGGGACGAGGCGTAGTCGTCCCCCTCGAGCGCGATCGCGTTCTCGGGCGAGCGCCCGATCGTCAGCGGCGCGGTCGCCACCTCGAAGCGCGAGCCGAGCGTCAGGTTGGCGCTCGCGACGACCACGAGCTCGGCCTGCGCCGGCTCGTACGCCCGCCCGCCCCCGCCGATCGGCGCGAGCAGCACGCTCTCCTGCGGCAGGCGCAGGTCACGGCTGGCCGTCCGCATCACGCGCCAGATGAAGACGAAGAGGCCGACGAGGAACAGCGCCTGGAACAGCAGGAGGAGCTGCTCGACCACGCGCGCGCCCCGCTCACGCCGTCCGCTCGAACAGGATGTCCGTCTGCCCGATCGTGATCCGGTCGCCGAAGTCGAGCCGGACCTCGTGCACCTTGTGCCCGTTGACCTCGAGGCCGTTCGTCGAGCCGAGGTCGGTGATCCACCAGCCGTCGTCCGCGAGGCGCACCTGGGCGTGGCGGCGGGACGCGGCCGCGTCGTCCACGACGAGGTCGCACTCGCGGCTGCGACCGAGGACGACGGGCCCGTCTGGCAGCGGGTGGCTCTCGCCGTGGAAGCGCAGCGCGGCGCCGTCCACCTGGAGCGGCGGCGGGGGCGGAGGGGCGGGCTCGGGCTCCGGCTCCGGTCGGTAGACCCGGGTCATGCCCTCCTCCTCGTCGGCCGGCGGCGGGGGCGCGGGCTCGTGGCGCGGCGCGTCGTCCTCGACGTGCTGGGCGACCTCGCGCGTGCGGCGCGAGCCGCGCTCGGGCTCCTGGTACTGCGTCGCGATCCCGAACTCGCCGACGCCGAGATCGGCGTCCTCCCGCATCAGCACGCGCGGCGTCGAGAGGAGCGCGTAGCCCTGCTTGCGCGCGTGCTCGACGAGGTAGCCGGCCAGCTCCTGGAGCAGCGGCTGCTCGTACGGCTGGAACTGCTGGCGGTCGCGCGGCGAGAGGTAGAGGTGGTAGATGTTCGGCGCGTAGACGCGCGAGACGGACGCCCGCTTGTTGTCGTCCATCTCCTTCGCGAGCTTCCGCGCGATCTCGACCGGCTGGACGTGCGCGCGGAAGGCGCGCCCGAAGACACCCTCGAAGAGGGACTCCAAGCGGTGCTCTATGCCGCGCAGGACGCTCACGGAAGACGCTCGGGGGCCCGGGTCCCCTGCCGCCGAGTCTAGAGGATCGCCTCGCGCGACCCAGACGCCGAGCCCCAGACGCCCTCGAGCGACGGGTCCTCGACGGTCAGGCCGGCGGCCAGGCTGGACGGCTCCTGTAGCTCCTCGACGGCTGCGCGGGCGCGTGCGCTGCGCGCCCGCTCGACCAGCGGCCCGGCGACGACGGCCAGCCCGACGACGAGTGAGGAGCCGACGAGCGGGAGCAGCTCGACGCCGGAATCGCCGATGACGAGCGGACCGATCGCGGCCGTGGCCGGGAGCGCGGCCGCGAAGGCGACCGCAGCCCGCAGCCCGAGCCGCGCCACGAGCGGGGCGGCCGCGGCGGCGGCCGCGAGGACGCAGACGACGGCGAGGATCGAGGCGTGGCCGACGAGGAACCGCTCGAGCGCGCCTGCGACCGCGGTCGGATCGCCGCTGCCGTCGATGCCCAGGCCCCTCGGCGCCGGCTGGCCGGTGAACGGGAGCGCGCGGCCCTCGAGCCCCGCGTACGCGATGCCGGTGAGCGCGGCGACCGCGGCGGTCAGCGCGCGACGGGCCGCCCCGTGGCTGCGCAGCGCGAGCAGCGGCACGAGCGCGAGCGCGCCGGCGAGCGCCAGAAAGGGTCCCGCGACGAACGCGAGCCCCCTTTCCGCGTCGCGCCACTGGAGGGCGAGCCAGCCGGCGGCGCACACGCCGTAGACGACCGCGAGGCCGCTCGACACGTCGCCGAGCGGCAGCACGGGCACGGCGAGCGCGAGCGCCAGCCCGAGCCGCGGCCGGGCGAACGCGACGAGCCCGGCCAGCAGCGCGACGGGCAGCGTGAAGGAGGCGGGGAGGAACGGGAACGTGTGCAGCGCGAGCCACCCGAACGCGGCGGCGCCGACGCCGTGCGCGGCCCGGTCGACGAGGTGGCGGCGGCCGAGCGTCCGCTGGTGCGGACGGCGCTCCTCGCGGCGGCGCGACACCGCGCCGCGCAGCTCGCGGGCGAGGTCGGCCGGGCGCGGCCGCTCCCGCGGGTCGGCCGCGAGCGCGCGGTCGACGGCCTGCACGAGGCGTCGGGGCAGGTCGGGGCGCTCCTCGGCGAGCGGCGGCGCGCCGCGCTCGATCCGCTCGGCCATCTCGGACGCGGAGCTCGTCAGGAACGGGTGCCGGCCGGCGAGGCCCTCCCAGAGGACGACGCCGACGCTCCAGACGTCCGCGGCCCAGGTCGCCTCGGCGCCGTCGAGCCGCTCGGGCGAGATGTACGCGAGCGTGCCGGGCACGTCGCCGTGGCCCGTGATCGAGGTCGCGTCCTCGATCTGCGCGAGGCCGAAGTCGAGCAGGCGCGCGTCGACGCGCTCGCCGTCCCGGAGGACGACGTTCGCGGGCTTGACGTCGCGGTGGACGATCCCCTTGGCGTGCGCGTGCCCGAGCGCGTCGAGCACCTGCGCTGCGGCCTCGACGACCTCCGAGTCGCGCAGCGCATGGGTGCGGAGCGCCTCGCGGAAGGTGCGGCCGGGGATGTACTCGTAGACCACGTAGACGTGGTCGTGGTCGCGCGCGATCGCGTAGACGCGAGCGCAGTTCGGGTGCGCGAGCCGGGCCACCGCCCGGGCCTCGCGCTCGGCGCGCTCCGCCGCCCGACCCTCGCGGGGGACGATCTTCAGCGCCACCTCGCGTCCGTCCACCTCGTCGGTGGCGAGCCAGACGGACGCCGAGCCGCCCGCGCCGAGGGGCCGGATCGGCCGGTAGCGGCCGAGGATCAGCCCGTGACGGGGGTGCTCGGAGGATGCAGCGACGGCGCTCACCGCACCGAGGAGTTGGCGCTGGCCCCGCGAACTCCTCCCCGGGCGGGCGAAGCCGTCGTGCCTGGCCCGTTGGTACACTCGGCCGACGCCCGCGCGTCGTTTTCCGGCGTATCCCGGAGGCCCATTCTCACGTGTTCGAGCGGGACAGGACCGACATCGACCAGGACATCGAGTTCGAGTTCTTCGACGACCCTCCGACCACGGAGGCGTCGAGGCTCGACGAGCAGACGATCGTCTCGCCCCCGCCCGGCAAGCGCAGCGGTGGCCGCGGGCCACGTCGTCCCGGAGGCGGCGGAGGCGGCCGCGGCCGGATCCCCGGGGCGCCGACGCTGCGCACGCGCCGGCCGGACGGCAGCCAGCCCTGGTTGAAGGTGGCGCTCGCCGGCGCCGCGGTCGTCGTGCTCGTGATCGCGCTCGTCGTCGGCATCCAGAGCTGCGGCGGCGGCAAGCGGGACGCCTACCAGGACTACTTCGAGAAGGTCTCCGCGCTCGCGAGCGAGTCGGCCGAGCTCGGCAACAAGACCCGCGACGCGCTCCTCTCGCGGGCCCAGCCGACCGAGATCCAGGCGACGCTCCAGGGGCTGAGCACGCAGCAGCAGCAGATCGCGGCGCGCGCGCTCGAACTGAAGCCGCCCGCCTCGCTCACCGCCGCCCAGGCGAACCTCGTCGAGTCGATGCAGCTCCGCTCGAGCGGGCTCGACGGGATGGCGCAGGTCTTCGGCTCACTGGCCCAGCAGGGCGACGCGACGCAGTCCGGCAACGCGCTCGCGGAGCAGGCGGCCCGCCTGATCGCGAGCGACGTCGTCTACGCGGACTCGTTCCAGGGCGCGTCGCAGCGCGCGCTCCAGCAGGACGGCGTCTCGGGCGTCGCGATCCCCGAGTCGAGGTTCGTCACGAGCCTCGACCTGTACAGCCCGCGCTCGTCCCAGCTCCTGATCGAGAGCGTCACCGGCTCCAGCTCGGGCGGCGGCACGGACGGGAGCGGCGCCGGCCTGCACGGCAACGGCGTGACGAAGGTGCTCGCCCAGCCCGGCAGCCTCGAGCTCTCCCGCGACACGGACAACGAGGTGCAGGCGAACGAGAGCCTCGCCTTCGACGTCTACGTCGAGAACTCGGGCGACTTCCAGGAGGCCGGCGTCGAGGTGACCCTGACGCTCCAGCAGCCGGGCAAGACGACCCGCAAGTCGGCCACGATCGACATCATCAACCCGGGCGAGGAGAAGGTCGTGAAGTTCAGCGGCTTCGAGGACGTCAAGTTCGCCGTCCCGTCCAAGCTCCGGGTACGGATCGCGCCGGTGAACGGCGAGTCCAACACGGCCAACAACTCCGCCGAGTTCCCGGTCATCATCACGCTCTCGTAGCGTGGGCATCTCCTCGAGCACGGCCGGCTGGATCGCGATCGGGGCAGCCGCCGTCGCGGCCCTCGCGCTCGTCCTCGCGTGGCGCTTCCTGCGCGAGCTCCGCCGCGTGCGCGCCGCGCAGTCGGTCGTGATCGGCGGCGGGAAGGACGACCTCGTCAACTTCGCGGTCGCGCTCCAGACGCGGATGGACGACCTGCACCGGGCCGTCGACGAGGTCGGCACCGGGCTCGCGCGGGTCGACCGGCGGATCGACGGCTGCCTCGCCCGCACCGCGGTCGTCCGCTTCGACGCCTACGACGACACGGGAGGCAGCCAGTCCGCCTCGTTCGCCTTCCTCGACGCCTCGCGCTCGGGGATCGTCATCTCGACGATCCAGGGCCGGGACTACGCGCGGATCTACGTGAAGGACATCGAGCGCGGCCGGCCGAGCGTCGCCCTCTCCCCGGAGGAGCAGGAGGCGGTCGAGCGCGCGATGGCCGCGCCCGGCGTCCTGTAACGACCTGGCTGCCGCGGCCGGCGACCCCGCGGGCTGCCGGTACGATGGGCATCGGTGCGAGCCCGACCACCACGAGACGCGTCCACGCCTCGAGCGCTGCCGGCCGGGTGACGCACGTCCTCGTCCTGAACGCGAGCTACGAGCCACTGAACGTGTGCTCGGCGAGACGCGCGCTCGTGCTCGTGTTCAAGGGCAAGGCCGAGATCGTCGAGGAGCAGGCCCGCGCGCTGCGCTCCGCCACGACGTCCCATCGCTGCCCGCACGTGATCCGCCTCGTCCAGTACGTGCGCGTGCCGCGCCCGCAGCACCGCCGGATCTCCCGCCGCGCCCTGTTCGCGCGGGACGGCTGGCGCTGCCAGTACTGCGGCACCGGGGGCAAGCTGACCCTCGACCACGTGATCCCGCGCAGCCGCGGCGGCGGCTCGGGCTGGGAGAACGTCGTCGCCTCGTGCGCCCCGTGCAACCTCCACAAGGCGGACCGCCTGCCGGAGGAGGCCGCGATGACGCTCCTGAAGCCGCCCCGCCCGCCCGCGCCGGCGGTCTTCCTCGCCGTCGGGGCGGGCCAGGTGCCGGAGGGCTGGCAGCGGTGGCTCGACGCCACGGTCGCGGCCGCGTAGCCGGCCCGCGCGATCCCGTCGCGCGATCGGGAACAATCTGGCGCGGGACGCCGTCGAAGCTGCGATGACCGACCAGGAGGACACGAGGATGCGTTGGGTACGGGTAGCCGCAGCGGTCGCCGCGATCGGCGCGATCGCGGCATTCGCAGGGGTCGGCCGACCGGACGCCGCGAGCGGCGCCGGGGACGAGCCGTCGCAGCGGACGATCACGGTCACGGGCGCCGGGTCCGTCAAGGCGGCGCCCGACACGGCCACCTGGTCGTTCGGCGTGACGACCCAGGCCGCGACCGCCAAGGAGGCGCTCGCGCAGAACAGCGAGCGGATGACCGCGGTGATCGACGCGCTGAAGGCGGCGGGGATCGCCGAGACGGACATCCAGACGTCGCAGGTCTCGATCTACCCGTCGTACGACGCGAACGGGCAGCAGATCACGGGCTACCAGGCCCAGAACCAGGTCAGCGCGGTCGTCAAGGCGATCGACGCCTCCGGTGACGTGATCGACGCGGCGACGAAGGCCGGCGCCAACACGATCTCCGGGCCGACGCTCTCGATCTCGAAGACGGACGACCTGTACGAGACGGCGCTCGGCGCGGCGTTCGACCAGGCGAAGGCCAAGGCCGGCTCGCTGGCCGAGCAGGCCGGTGTCTCGCTCGGCGAGGTCGTCGCGATCGTCGAGGCCAGCTACTCGCCGTCGCCGATCTACGCGGCTGCGGAGAAGGCGTTCGACGCCGCCGCGGCGCCCGCGCCGATCCAGGTCGGCCAGTCCGAGGTCACGGCGAACGTGACGGTGACGTTCGCGATCTCCTGAGCCCCGCCGCTCACTCGTGAGTCCCCGAGGGGCCGGCGATCGCCGGCCCCTCGCGCGTTCGTGGAGGTCGGGCCGGCTATACTCGGCGAGCCGACGAACGGAGGCGACGTTGCCTCAGGCGCTTGCCGCGCCTGGGGCTTTTCGTGTTTCAGGGGGCGATTTGGACGACGTGACGGCCCGCGCGCGGGCCACGGCGGGGGTGGGCAACCGGCTACGGCTGCCACACCATCAGGACGAGGATGGCCACGGAGGCGAGCGCCGCGAGGTGGTTGAGCGCGGTCGCGCGCGGGTCGTGCAGGAGCCGGTCGAGCTCGGGCGTCCTCGCGTCCCCCTGCCCGGCGAGCTCGACCGCGAGCTTCCGGGCGCGCTTGGGCGCCTGGCCGCCGACGCCGCCGAGGACGAGCGAGACGACGAGGAGCGCGATCGAGGCATCGAGCCAGCCGGTGCCGAACTCGAGGTCGCGGATCGAGACGAGCCAGAACCCGAACACCACCACGGCCACGATCCCGACCGCGACGAGCACGACGCCCGTCCGGGCGAGGCCGAGCAGGGCCGCGATCTCGGTGGGCCGCTCCCGCCGCCTGCCGGCGGCGAACGCCGCGGCCGCCAGCACGAGGCCCGAGAAGTAGAGGACGACACCGATCAGATGGAACAGCAGGGCGAACTTGTACTCGTTCATAGGGCCGTATCATCGCTGCAGATGAACCGGTCGGAGCGGCACCTGCGGCTCGTCACGGAGACGATCGCCGCGGTGAACTCGACGCTCGACCTCCAGGAGATCCTGGAGCTGGTGGCGACGAAGGTCGCGGCGGCGCTCGAGTCGGACGCCTGCTTCGTCTACCTCTACGACGACGCGGCCGACGAGCTCGTGCTACGCGCCACCGTCGGAACGACGCCGGAGCGGCTGACGCGCCGCCCTCGCCTGCGGCGGGGCGAGGGCATCACCGGCGCGGCGGCCGCGGCAGGCGCGCCGATCGCGATCGAGAGCGACGCGCACCTCGACCCGCGCTTCAAGCACTTCCCGAACCTGCACGAGCAGCAGTACCAGTCGATCCTGGCCGTGCCGATCCTCGCCAAGGAGGTGCTCGAGGGCGCGCTGAACGTGCGAACGGTCGCGCCGCGGGCCTACTCCGACGACGAGATCGACCTGCTGATGGTCATCGCGGGCCAGGTCGCGCAGGCGATCGAGCACGCGAAGCTCTACGAGCACGCCCAGCGCCGGGTGGCCGAGCTGGAGGCGCTCGCGCGGATCTCCGAGACGGTGTCGGAGTCGCTCTACCTCGAGGAGACCCTCGCGGAGATCGTCTCGACCTCGATGGGCGCGCTCCAGGCGAACCGCGCCGCGATCGTCCTCGCCGACGGCTCCGAGTGGAGCGCCGGCGAGCCGGGCGGCCACGTCGAGCGCTCGCCGCTGCGCTGGAAGGGGCGCGAGATCGGCGAGCTCGTCTGCGAGCGGGCCGTCCCCTTCAGCGACGAGGAGCGCACGCTGCTGACCTCGATCGCCCACCACGCGGCCGTGGCGGTCGAGCAGGGCCGGTCGGTCATGCGCGGCGTGCTCGCAAGGAGATCCACCACCGCGTCAAGAACAACCTGCAGACGGTCGCCTCGCTGCTGCGGCTGCAGGCCCGCTCGACGACGACCGACCCGCGCCAGGTGCTCGAGGACTCGGTCAACCGGATCCTCGCGATCGCCGCCGTGCACGAGGTGCTGATGGAGCGCCGCGAGGACGACGTCGACCTGGGCGAGCTGATCGACCGCCTCCGGCGGATGATCGTCCAGGGCCTGGGCGCCGGCAAGGAGGTCGCGGCCGAGACCGAGCCGGTGTCGCTCGCCGGCGACCGGGCGACGGCGCTCGCCCTCGTCTTCTCGGAGCTGCTCCAGAACGCGCTCGAGCACGGTGGGCAGCGGGTCGGATCCACCTCGCCTGCCGCGACGGCGACACCGTGCTCGCGGTCGCCGACGACGGCCCCGGCCGGGGCGCCGCGCCGAACGGCACGGGCCTGTCGATCGTCAACGCCCTTGTCCGCGACGAGCTGAAGGGGACACTGACCATGACCGACGACGCACCCGGCCTCCGGGCCGAGGTCGTGTTCCCGCGATGAGCGCGCCGCGGATCCTGATCGCGGAGGACGAGACGATCATCCGCCTCGACCTGCGGGACATCCTCGAGCGCGCGGGCTACGAGGTCTGCGCGGAGGCGCGCGACGGCGAGGAGGCGGTCGAGCTCGCCCGGCAGGAGCAGCCCGACCTCGCCATCCTCGACGTCAAGATGCCGAGGCTCGACGGGATCGACGCCGCCCGCCGCATCATCGAGGAGCGGCCGATCCCGATCGTCATGCTGACCGCGTACAGCCAGGAGGAGCTCGTCTCCCGCGCGATCGAGGTCGGCGTCTTCGGCTACCTCGTCAAGCCGTTCCGGGAGTCCGACCTCGTCCCCGCGATCGAGGCCGCGCGGGCGCGTCACGAGGAGCTCTCGGCGCTGCGGGACGAGGTCGAGTCCCTCGCCGAGGCGCTCGCGGCCCGGAAGATCGTCGAGCGGGCCAAGGGCCTCCTGATGGAGCGCGAGTCGCTCACGGAGAGCGAGGCGTTCGGGCGGCTGCGCCGGGCCAGCCAGGTCTCGGGCCGGCCGATGCGCGTCGTCGCGGAGGCCCTCATCGCGACGTTCGACGCGGGGTAGGCGGCCCGGCGCGCAGCCCGGATCGTCCCCGTCCGGTCGCGCCGAAACGGGGAACCTCTCGCGTCGGACACGGGTCTAAGGTGGTGCCATGACGATGATCGCCGCCCTCCTCGCCGCCCTGATCGCCGGGGTCACCGGGCTCGCCCGCTGCGGCGCGCCGACCGACGACGAGCCGACCGAGCCCGTCCCGACGCTCACGTCCATCACCCTCGACCGGACCGGGGGCTTCGCGCCCGAGCCGGGCGGAACGCGATGGCAGATCACCGATCCCGGCGAGCTCGCCGAGCTCGCGCCGCTCGTGCCCGTCCCGCTCCCGCCGTCGAACGGCGAGCCGGAGCCGACCGGCTGCGCGGACTGCTTCGAGTACGTCCTGACGATCGAGACGCCCACCGGCACGTTCACCGGCCGCTGGGACGACGTCTCGCTGCCCGGCCCGTTCTCGGCCCTCGTCTCCGCCATCAGCGCCCTCGAGCCGACCGGGCCCGCCGAGCCGCTGCCGCCGTCCGTGCCGGCACCGCCCTCGCCCGAGCCCCTTGTCCTCACGAGCGTGACCCTGATCCGCACCGGCGGGGTCGCCGGCCCGCGGGACGGGACGACGTGGTCGGTGATCGACGAGGCGCAGCTCGCGGCGCTCGCCGCGATCACGCCGCAGCCGCTGCCGCCGAGCGGGGCCGGGACGTCCGAGTGCGCGGACTGCTACCAGTACTCGCTCGCGATCGGGACGACCGAGGGCTCCTACGGCTACTCCTACGACGACGCGACGCTCCCCGACGAGCTGCGCGCGCTCGTCGACGCGGTCGCCCAGCTCGAGCCGCTCGGCCCGCCGATCGTGAACTAGGGGGCTGTCCGGAAAGGCCCTTCCACGCCGCACGGGAGGGCGCTGCGGCGTCCTCGGTCGCTCGCAGAGCGCCGCGCTGCGGACTTGCATCGCTTGCAGCTCGCACCCGAGCGGCGTGCGGCCGCGTCTCCGGACGCGCCGCTAGCGCTTGGAGCGCGGCCAGGCCGGCTCGGGCCGCCGCCGCCCGCGCCGGCCAGGCCGGGCGGCGAACACGCGGATCGTGAGCATCCCGAAGAGGAAGCCGCCCACGTGCGCGAAGAACGCGACGCCGCCCTCGCCCCCGCCCGTGGGCGCGAGCAGGTCGAAGCCGCCCTGCCAGAGCTGGAAGACGAACCAGCCGCCCAGGAAGAAGAGGGCGGGGATCTCGACCGGCACGAACATGAACAGCAGGGTCAGGACGCGCGCCCGCGGGTAGAGGATCAGGTAGCCGCCGAGCACCCCGGCGATCGCACCGCTCGCGCCGACCGTCGGCACGATGCCGTCGCGGACGTCGCCGAACTGGAGGGTGATCCAGCTCTGGAGCGCGGTCGCGGCGAGCCCGCCGAGCAGGTAGAAGACGACGAACGTCGCGCGGCCGAGGCGGTCCTCGACGTTGTTGCCGAAGATCCAGAGGAAGAGCATGTTGCCCGCGATGTGCAGCCAGCTCCCGTGCATGAACATCGAGGTGAAGACGTCGACCGGCCAGGGCGGGCCGGGCGGGTTGCCGTTCGCCGTGTCGATGAAGCCGCAGCCCTGCACCGAGCACGGGAAGAACGCCGAGTCGATGATCGAGCCGTCGAGGTTCGGCAGCTGGTACAGGAGCCAGACGGCGACGTTGATCCCGATCAGCGCGACCGTGACCGCGGGGAAGCGGCTGGTCGGGATGTTGTCGCGCAGCGGCAGCATCTGGTGCGCATACGCTAGCCACGCCCCCGGCGCTGCCAAACGGAGCGGGTCGTGACCGGCGGGCGCCTGTTCGAGGATCCCGGCCCGCCGCCGGCCCCGGCGGTCGCCGACGACGGGTTCACCGTGCTCACCGTCGGGCACGGCGCGCGCTCGCTCGACGAGCTGCTCGGGTGCCTGCGCGAGGCGGGCGCCGCGACGCTCGTCGACGTGCGCCGCTTCCCCTCGTCGCGCCGCTTCCCGTGGTTCGACCAGGTGCCGCTCGCCGCCGCCCTCGGAGCCGCGGGGATCGCGTACCGCCACGCCGTCGACCTCGGCGGGCGCCTGAGCGGCGAGGCGGGCGCGGGGTCGTTCGCCTGCCTCGGCTCGCCGCAGCTCGCGAGCTACGCGGCGCGGATGGGGACGCCCGCCTGGCAGGACGCGCTCGCGGCGGCGCTGGCGGAGCGGGCGCCGTGCCTCATGTGCGCGGAGGCCGACTGGCGCCACTGCCACCGACGCCTGATCGCCGACCTGCTGGCCGCGCGCGGCTACCGCGTCCTGCACGTGCTCGCCCCGGGGCGGGTCGAGCCGCACCGGCTCTCGGCGGAGGCCGAGGCGCGCGGCGGCCTGCTCCACCTCTGCGGTCACCCCGTCGCCTAGCGAGGGGGCTGTCCGGAGAGGGCCTTCCGCGCCGGCTGCGTCTCCGGACACGCCCCTGATCGTCACCACCTGGACGGGTTCGAGTCTGCGGGAGGGGGAAGGTGCAGGGGTAACGTTCGTCGAAGGACGGTCGATCAACCGACCAACGTCGTCCCCGACGTCCGACCAGAGGGTCCCCATGACCGTGGACATCCGCAGGCGCTCCATCGACACCATCCGCGTGCTCGCGATGGACGGCGTGCAGCAGGCCAACGCCGGCCACCCCGGCACCGCGATGGCGCTGGCGCCGCTCGCGTACACGATCTACCGCCGCTACCTGAAGGCCAGCCCGGCCAGCCCGACCTGGCCCGACCGCGACCGGTTCGTCCTCTCGGCCGGCCACGCGTGCATCCTCCAGTACGCGACGCTCCACCTGGCCGGCTACGACCTGCCGCTCGAGGAGCTGAAGCGGTTCCGCCAGTGGGGCTCGAAGACGCCGGGCCACCCCGAGTACGGGCTCACCCCGGGCGTCGAGGCCACGACCGGCCCACTGGGCCAGGGCGTCTCGAACGCCGTCGGCATGGCGATGGCCGAGCGGTTCCTGGCCGAGCGCTACAACCGGCCCGGGCACACGGTCGTCGACCACCGCGTCTTCGTGATCGCCTCCGACGGCGATCTGATGGAGGGCGTCTCCCAGGAGGCGGCCTCGATCGCCGGCCAGTTCGGGCTCGGGAAGCTGATCGTCTGCTGGGACGACAACCGGATCACGATCGACGGCTCGACCGCGATCTCGTTCTCCCGCGAGGACCAGGAGCTGCGCTACGAGGCGAACGGCTGGCACGTCCAGCGCGTCGAGGACGTCAACGACGTCGAGGCGCTCGAGGCCGCCCTGGACGCCGCGGTCGCGGAGACGAGCCGGCCGTCGTTCATCGCGGTCCGCTCCCACATCGCCTACCCGGCGCCGCGCGCGATGGACACCGCGAAGTCCCACGGCGCACCGCTCGGCCCCGACGAGGTGAAGCGGACGAAGGAGGTGCTCGGGTGGGATCCCGAGTCGACCTTCGCGGTGCCCGAGGGGGTCTACGAGCACATGAGCCTCGTCGAGGAGGGCCGCGCCCGTCAGGACGCCTGGGAGCAGGCGTTCGCCGCCTGGAGCGAGGCGCATCCGCAGCTGCGCGAGGACTGGGACCGCGCCTTCTCCGGCAAGCCAGACCCCGCCTTCGCGGCCGCGCTGCCGGTGTTCGGCGAGGGCAAGCTCGCCACGCGGAGCGCCGGCCAGAAGGTGATGCACGCGTTCGCGCGGCACGTGCCGACCATGATCGGCGGCGCCGCCGACCTCGTCGAGTCGACGAAGACCGACTTCCCGGGCGGCGGCCTGTTCAGCGACGTCCACGCGGGGCGGAACATCCCGTTCGGCATTCGCGAGAACGCGATGGGCTCGATCGTGAACGGGCTCGCCGTGCACGGCGGGATCGTCAAGCCGTACGGCTCGACGTTCCTCGTCTTCTCCGACTACATGCGGCCGGCCGTGCGGCTCTCCGCCCTGAACCACCTGCCGGTCGTCTGGGTCTGGACGCACGACTCGATCGGCCTGGGCGAGGACGGCCCCACGCACCAGCCCGTCGAGCACTTCATGGCGCTCCGCGCGATCCCCAACCTCTGGGTGATCCGCCCGGCGGACGCGAACGAGACCTCGATCGCGTGGAAGGTCGCGCTCGAGCGCGAGGACGGCCCCGTGGCGCTGCTCCTGTCGCGCCAGGACCTGCCGGTGCTCGTGCAGGGCGACGGCTCGCCGTACGCGCCCGCGTCCGGCCTCGAGCGCGGCGCCTACGTCCTCCGCGAGCCGGAGGGCGGGCCCGAGCTGATCCTGATCTCGACCGGCGCCGAGGTGCACGTCGCCCTCCGGGCGGCGGACGCGCTCGCCGAGCGGGGACGCCGCGCCCGCGTCGTCTCGATGCCCTGCATGGAGCTGTTCAACGCGCAGGACCGGGCCTACCGGGACGAGGTGCTGCCGCCGTCCGTGACGGCGCGGGTCGCGATCGAGCCGGGCACGACGCTCGGCTGGGAGCGGTGGGTCGGCGAGCGCGGCGCGATCGTCGGCCTCGACCGCTTCGGCGCCTCCGCGCCCGGGACGACCGTGCTCGACGAGCTCGGCTTCACGCCCGACACCGTCGTCGACGTCGCGCTCGCCCTCCTGGGCGGCGCGTGAGGAAAGGGACGAACCCGATGGCAGACAGCCCGCTCCACCGGCTCAGCGCGCTCGGGCAGAGCGTCTGGGCGGACTTCCTCTCGCGGGACCTCGTCCGCGGCGGCGGCCTCGCGCGCATCCTCTCGGAGGACGCCGTCACCGGCGTCACCTCCAACCCGAGCATCTTCCAGAAGGCGCTCGCGACCGGCAATGCGTACGACGAGCAGCTCGCCGAGGTGCTCGCCCGTGGCGAGCCCGACGACGCCGAGGTCTTCATCGCGCTCGGCTCGATCGACATCCAGGAGGCGTGCGACGTCCTGCTCCCCGTCTGGGAGCGGACGCGGGGCCGCGACGGGTACGTCTCGTTCGAGGTCGATCCGCGCCTCGCCTACGACGTCGAGGGCACGGTCGCGCAGGCGACGCGCCTCCACGCGGCGATCGACCGGCCGAACCTGATGGTGAAGATCCCGGCGACGAAGCCCGGCCTCGCGGCGATCGAGGAGATGATCGCGAAGGGGAAGTCGATCAACGTCACGCTGATCTTCTCGCTCCAGCGCTACGCGGAGGTCGTCGAGTCGTACCTGCGCGGGCTGGAGCGGCTCGTCGCGCACGGCGGCGACCCGGCGAAGGTGCAGTCGGTCGCGAGCTTCTTCGTCTCGCGCGTCGACACCGAGGCCGACCGGCGCCTGCAGGAGCTCGGCGGCCACGACGACCTGCTCGGGGCGCTCGCGATCGCGAACGCGAAGCTGGCCTACGCCCACTACCTGCAGGAGTTCTCCGGCGAGCGCTGGGACTTCCTCGCCTCGAAGGGCGCCGCGACGCAGCGCTGCCTCTGGGCCTCCACCTCGACGAAGAACCCCGCCTACCGGGACGTCGTGTACGTCGAGCAGCTGATCGGCCCGGACACGGTGAACACCATGCCGGAGGAGACCGTCCGCGCCTTCCAGGATCACGGCGTCGCAGCGCCGACCCTGACCGACGGGCTCGACGACGCGCGCAGGGTGCTCGAGCGCCTCGCCGCGGCCGGGATCGACTACGACGACGTCACCGAGACGCTCGAGGCCGAGGGCGTCGACAAGTTCGCGGCAGCGTTCGACGACCTGCTGGCGGGGATCGCCACGAAGCGGGCCGCCACGATCGCGGCGTAGGCGATCGACCCGACCCCGTCCCGCCCGAGGGAGGACACGTGAAGCTAGGCATGGTCGGCCAGGGCCGCATGGGCGGCAACATGACCGAGCGGCTCCGGCGCGCGGGCCACGAGGTGATGACCTTCGACCCGAAGGTCGAGTCCACGGCGGCGACGCTCGAGGAGCTCGTCGCGCAGCTCGACGCGCCGCGGGTCGTCTGGCTGATGGTGCCGTCCGGCCCGATCACCGAGGAGACCTTCCAGGCGTGCCTCGGCCTCGTCTCGGCGGGCGACACGATCGTCGACGGCGGCAACTCGAACTTCCGCGACTCGATCCGCCGCCACGAGGAGGCCGCCGCGGCCGGCGTCCGCTTCGTCGACGCGGGCATCTCCGGCGGCGTCTGGGGTCTCGAGAACGGCTACTGCACGATGGTCGGCGGCGAGCCCGAGGCGGTGGCGCCGATCGAGCCGTTCCTCCGTGCGCTCGCGCCCGAGGGCGGCTACGCGCACGTCGGGCCGGCCGGCGCGGGCCACTTCACGAAGATGGTCCACAACGGGATCGAGTACGCGATGATGCAGGCGTACGCGGAGGGCTTCGAGCTGATGCGCGCGGCCGAGTTCGGGCTCGACCTCGAGCAGGTCGCCGGGATCTGGCGCTACGGGTCGGTCGTCCGCTCCTGGCTGCTCGAGCTCCTGCACGAGGCGTTCGCGCAGGAGGGGAACGAGCTCGAGCACATCCGCGGCTACGTCGAGGACTCGGGCGAGGGCCGCTGGACGGTGCTCGCCGCGATCGACCGCAGCGTGCCGGCGCCGGTGATCACGACCTCGCTGTTCCAGCGCTTCGCGTCGCGGCAGGACGAGTCGTTCGCCGCGAAGGTGAACGCGGCGCTGCGCAACCAGTTCGGCGGCCACTCGGTGCACCGGGCATGAGCGACGTCCTCGAGAGCGTCCAGGGGAACCCGCTGCTGGAGGGCCTGAGCGCCCGGCGGATCCCCGAGCCGTGCACGATCACGATCTTCGGCGCCTCGGGCGACCTGACGAAGCGCAAGCTGCTGCCGGCGCTGTACGAGCTGGCCTACCACCGGCTGCTGCCGCGCGAGTTCGCGATCGTCGGGGTCGCGCGCCAGGAGATCAGCGACGAGGAGTTCCGCGAGCGGATGCGCGCCGGCGTCGCCGAGCACGCGCGCGACCCGCTGAAGGACGACGTCTGGAACCAGCTCGTCGAGGGGATGGCCTACGTCCGCACGGAGCTCGACGACGACGAGGGCATGCGGCGCGTCGAGGCGAAGCTCGCCGAGCTCGACCGCGCGCGCGGCACGAAGGGCAACCGGGTCTTCTACCTCGCCGTGCCGCCGAACGCGATCGAGCCGACCGTCGCGCACCTCGGCGGCTGGGCGCCGACCGGCGGCTGGCGTCGCCTGATCGTCGAGAAGCCGTTCGGCTCCGACCTGGCCTCCGCGCGCTGCCTGAACGAGCTCGTCCAGGCGCACTTCGCCGAGCGCGAGATCTTCCGCATCGACCACTACCTCGGCAAGGAGACGGTCCAGAACCTCGCCGTGCTCCGCTTCGCGAACGGCATCTTCGAGCCGATCTGGAACCGCCAGTTCATCGACCACGTCCAGATCACCGCGGGCGAGTCGATCGGGATCGAGGGGCGGGCGGGCTTCTACGAGCAGGCCGGCGCGACGCGGGACATCTTCCAGAACCACCTCCTGCAGCTGCTCGCGCTGACCGCGATGGAGCCGCCGACCGACTTCACCGCGGACTCCGTGCGCAACGAGAAGGTCAAGGTGCTGAAGGCGCTCCACACGCCGGGCCCGAAGCACATCGTCCGCGGCCAGTACGGGATCGGCTTCGTCGAGGGCGACGAGGTCCCCGGCTACCGGGACGAGGCCGGCGTCGCCGCGGACTCGATGACGGAGACGTTCTTCGCCGCGAAGCTCTACGTCGACAACTGGCGCTGGGCCGACACGCCGTTCTACGTGCGCTGCGGCAAGCGGCTCGCGCGGCGGGAGACGACGATCGCGATCCAGTTCAAGCGCGCGCCACACCCGCCGTTCGAGCTCGACCACGCGGACGACATGCGGCCGAACGTCCTCCTGATCCACATCCAGCCGGACGAGGGCGTCTCCCTCACGTTCAACGCGAAGGTGCCCGGGCACGGCGTGACGATCCGCACGGTGCACATGGACTTCCTCTACGGGGGCGCCTTCCGCACCGGGCTGCCCGAGGCGTACGAGCGCCTGATCCTCGACTGCATGCTCGGCGACGCGATCCTCTTCACCCGCGCCGACGAGGTCGAGGAGCAGTGGGCGCTCGTCGACGCGATGCGCGCGCCCTGGGCCCGCGACCGCGTCGCGTTCCCGAACTACGCGGCCGGCACGTGGGGCCCGGCGGCCTCCGACGAGCTGCTCCACCGGGACGGTCGATCGTGGCGCCGGCACTGACCCGCCTCCGCTCCGTCCGCGAGATCCAGCAGGAGCTGCTGCGCCTGCGCGAGGCCGCCGGCGCGCCGGGCCAGACCCATGTCGCGCGGACGTCGGTGATGACGCACATCGCCTGGGTCCCGACGGACTGGCGCTCGGCGGCGCTGCAGACGCTCGCCGGGCTCGAGGAGCAGCACCCGTCCCGCACGATCCTGCTGTTCCCGGAGCCGCTCGCCGCGGACGACGCCTTCGAGGCCGAGGTCGAGGCGCGGAGCTTCGGCAGCCGTGGCCGGCAGGTGTCCTCCGAGGTGATCTCGATCTGGCTGAACGGCCGCAAGGCCTCCGTGCCGGCGAGCGTCGTCCTGCCGCTCCTGCGCTCCGACCTGCCGGTGTTCCTGCGCTGGCGCGGGGCGCTGCCGACGGGGACGCCGCCGCTCGAGCAGCTCGTCGCGATCGCGACCCGGCTGATCGTCGACTCCGGCGAGTGGCGCGACGTCGAGGGCGGCCTGCGCGACCTGCCGGCGCTGTTCGATCGGATCGCCGTCTCGGACATCGCCTGGGCCCGGACGGAGGCGTGGCGCGAGGCGCTCGCCGCGCTCTGGCCCGGCATCCGGGAGGTCGAGCGGCTCCGGGTCACGGGCCCGCGCGCCGAGGCCGCCCTGCTCGCGGGCTGGCTGCGGACGCGCCTCGGGCGCCCGATCGCGCTCGAGCACCTGCCCGCCGAGTCGCTCGCCGCGGTCGAGGTGGACGGCGTGCCGGCCCGGCCGCTGCGGCCCGAGCCGCTGACGTCGAGCGAGCTCCTCTCGCACCAGCTCGAGATCTTCACGCACGACCCCGTGTACGAGCAGGCCGTCCTCGGCCTGCACGGGCCCTCGAGGGCGCCGCCCGCCGGGCCGGCGATGGCCTCGGCCACCCGGCGCGCGAGCGCGGCCGGGCGGTACGGCTTCTGGATGAAGCCGGCGATCGCGTCCAGGTCGACCCTGGCGCGCGTGTCCTCCTCGCTGAACCCGCTCGTCAGGAGCACGCGCACGTCCGCGTCGAGCTCGCGCAGCGCCTCGAGCGTCTCGTCGCCGCGCATCCCGGGCATCGTCAGGTCGAGCAGGACGAGCGAGAACGGCTCGTCTCGGCCGGCGTAGAGCTCGAGCGCCTCGCGCCCGCTCGTGGCGGTGACGACCTCGTAGCCCGCGCGGCCGAGGGCGAGGCTGGCCACCTCGAGCACGTCCGGCTCGTCGTCGACGACGAGGATCGAGCCGGAGCCGGGCTCGACGGCCCGGGCGGCCGCATCGACCGCGGGCTCCCCGCCCCGGTCGGCGAGGCGGGCAGGAAGACGCGGAAGGTCGTGCCGGCGCCGGGCGCGCTGCGCAGCGCGATCGCGCCGCCGTGCCCGCGGACGATCTCGAGCACGGCCGCGAGCCCGAGGCCGCGGCCGGTGAACTTCGTGGTGAAGAACGGCTCGAAGATCCGGGCGCGGGTCTCGGCGTCCATGCCGGCGCCGGTGTCCGAGACCTCGACGAGCACGCACGGGCCGGGGCCCGGAGGCGCGCCGACCAGACCCTCCTCGCCAGGCGGCATCCCGTGCGCCAGGAGGCGCGTCTCGACGCGGATCTCGCCCGCGCGGTCGGGGACGGCTGCGACCGCGTCTGCCGCGTTCGTCAGCAGGTTCAGCACGACCTGCTGGAGTTGCGCGGGGTCGCCCTCGACGGCCGGCAGGCCCTCCGCCAGCGCGTAGCGGACGGGCGCCTGGCCCAGGACGGACACCTCGACCAGCCCGCCGAGCTCGCGCACGAGGCGGGAGACGTCCACCGGCGTCCGCTCGAGGCTCGCGCGGCCGGCGTAGGCGAGCATCTGGTGGGTCAGCTCGCCGGCCCGGGCCGCCGCGCGCTCGGCCCTCTCGACCTGCGGCCGCGCCGGCGCGTCCGGGTCGAGCTCCGCGAGGGCGAGCCCGAGGTTCCCGAGGATCCCGACCAGGAGGTTGTTGAAGTCGTGCGCGATCCCGCCGGCGAGGACGCCGAGGCTCTCGAGCTTCTGCGCGTGCTGCACGCGCGCCTCGAACTCGGCGTGCTCGGCCTCCGCGCGGCGCCGCTCGGTGATGTCGTCGAACAGGCCGATCGTGCCGAGCGGCTCGCCGGTGTCGTCGTACAGCGGGCTCGCGAAGACGGAGAGCACGACCTCCGATCCGTCGCGGCGCCGGCGCGTCGCCTCGTAGCGGACGGCCTCGCCGGTCCGGATGACCCGCTCGCGGAGCGCGGCGAAGCGCGCGTGCTCCTCCTCGGCGAGGTGCGGCATGCGGTGGCCGGTGACCTCCTCGGCGCTCCAACCGAGGATCCGTTCGGCGGCGGGGCTCCAGAGCGTCACCCTGCCCTGCAGGTCGTGGGAGCTGATCGCGATCGGCGAGGCCGCGATGACGGCCTGGAGCCGCCGCCCGACTGCTGCAAGCTCCTGCTCGGCTCGCCTGCGGGCGGTGACGTCCCGCGCCACCACCTGGACGGCCGGCCGCCCGTCATGGGTCGTCGGCAGCGACGTCGTCTCGACGAGCACCTCCGTTCCGTCGAGCCGCAGCCAACGCTGCTCCATCAGCGGCAGCGCTGCGCCGGTCTCGGCGAGCAGCCGGAGGCGGTCGCGTGCGACCCCTCGCAGCTCCGGCGCGACGATCTCGTCGGGGAGCGACTTCCCGAGGAGATCGCCGGGCCCGGCGGCGCCGAGCAGCCGTTGCCCGGCCTCGTTCACGTACCGGATGATCCCGTCCTCGTGGATCCCGACCAGGTCGGGCATCAGCTCGACGAGGCCGCGGAAGCGCTCCTCGCTCTCTCGCAGCGCCTGCTCGGCGGCGCGACGCGCAGTGATGTCCGAGAAGATCCCGAGGAGGCCGCGTGGAGCGCCCTCGCCGTCGTACAGGGGCGCCCGGGCGATCGCGACGTCGATCACGCTGCCGTCGCGACGCCGCCGCTGCTGCTCGAGCATCGGCATGTCCTCGCCGGCGAGCGCCCGGCGGTGCTCGTCGCGGACACGCTGGCGATCCTGCTCGAGGACGGTGGGAAGCGGCCCCCCGAGCACGTCCTCGGCCGGCCAGCCGAACAGCTCCTCGGCGGCCCGGCTCCAGGTGGTGACGTGCCCGTCGACGTCGAGGCCGACGAACGCGAGCGGCGCGTTGTCGACGATCGCCTCGAGCGTGCGCGTCGTGTCGGCGAGGCGGGCGGCGGCCCGGTCGCGCTCGAGCGCCACGCGCACGAGGCTCGTCGCGAGCTCGATCAGGCGCCGCTCGCGCGAGCTCGGGGCTCGAGAGTCGTCGTAGTAGAGGGCGAAGGTGGCCAGGAGCCCACCCGCCGAGTCCTCGACCGGGGTCGACCAGCAGGCGCGGAGGCCGAACCGATCGAACAGCTCGCTGTAGTCGATGCACAGCGGGCTCGCGGCGACGTCGTCGACGACGACGGACTCCCGACGGGCCGCGGCCGTGCCGCAGACTCCGTGACCCTCGCCGATGGGGACGCCGTCCGAGAGTGCGGCCACGTAGTCCGGCGCGAGCGAGGGGCCGGCCCCGACGACGAGCGAGCCCGGATCCTGCGGCCGATCGGGCAGCATCACCGAGGCCGAGAGACCGTCCGACTGCGCCTCGACGAGCAGGCAGACGAGGTCGAGCACGACGTCGAGCGGTGCGCCACGTGCAATCGCCTCGAGCGTCGCAGCCTGCCCGGCGGCGAGCCGTCCCGCGCGTTCGCGCTCGATGACCGCCGCCATGGTGCGTGCGATCCCCTCGACCAGAAGTCGCTCCTCGCGCTCGAGCTCGCGGACCCGCTGGGAGACCGCGAGCGCGCCGAAGGGTCCGTCAGGCGCTTCGATCGACGCGAGCAGGCATGGGCGGATGCCGGTCTGCCGCGCCTCCTCGAGGTCGAGCCCGAGCTCCTGCCGGTCGACCAGTCCCGCCGCCGCTCGGATCGCCGGCCGCTGGCGCTCGAGGTCGACGACCGCGACCCAGTCGACGTCGAGCGTCACGCGCACCCGCTCGGCCGCGAGATGGAGGAAGTCGTCGAGGCGCCCCGGCTCGACCTCGTGCTGGCCGAGCGACGCCACGACCGACTGGAGGGCCGCCAGGCGCTCGACGGACGCGAGGAGCTGCGCTCGCTCGAGCGTCTGCTCGACCAGCACGCCGCTCGCGGCGAGACGTGCCGGCTCGATCGAGCCGAGCCCACGCGGTCCCGCGTCGACGAGCCCGAGCCCGCCGACGACCTCGCCATCGACCCCGCGGAGCGGGACGAAGACGACGCAGCAGTCCTCGCGCAGGGCGGCGGGCAGCCGGCAGTCGTCGGCGTCGAGCCGAACCGGGGCGACGTCCGGCCCGGACCACCAGCCCTTCCACGTCACGGCCTCGATCCGGCTCGGCGCGGACGTCTCGTCGCCGTCCGGGAGAAGGCGGACGAGGTCGTCGCACTCGCGCTCGCGCAGGTACACGCACGCGGCCTGCGCCCCCGTCGTCGTCGCCGCGAACTGCGCTGCGACTCGGAGCAGGGGGTCGATCTCGTCGTGGCACGGGGGCTCGTCGACGGGGTCGGCCGTCAGCTCGCGCTCCGGCTCGTCCTGGAACGCCCTCACCGTCATCCCACCCAGCTTAGGCCCGGGTGGTTCCGGGCACCAGTCGCCGGAACGGGGGAACCGCGCGGTCTGCGGCGCGCTACCGACGAACCGTGCGGGCGAACACGGTGCGGCGCCCGTCCGAGCTGCGCAGGGAGCCGACCACGCGCACGCGGCGCACCTTGCGCAGCGAGCCCGGCAGGACCAGCCGCACGGTCGTGCGGCCCGGCTTCACGCGCAGCGTCCGGCTCGCCACCGTGCGACCGGAGCGGACGACCGCGAGCCGCAGCTTCCCGGCGAGGCTCGACGTGACCGTCGTCTTCAGCACGTCCCCGTCGAGCTCCAGCCCGAGGTTGCTCGTGAAGGGTGCCGCGCCGCGCAGGATCGTGACGCAGAGCTCGGTCGAGTCCGCGCTGCCGTTCCCGAGCGGGTCGAGCGCCGCGGCGTAGATGCAGTGGACGCCCGGATCGAGCCACTGGACGTCGGAGACGCGCACCGTGGCGATGCCGCTGGCGTCGGCGGTCGCGCTGCCGAGGGCGAGGCCGTTCTCGTAGACGACCGTGCGTGCGCCCGGCTCGGTCGTCACCACGAAGCGGGGGCGCGGGTTCGTCGTCGTGTCGTCGGTCGAGCTCGCGCCGTCGTCGTCGGCCGCGAGCAGGTCGGGCTGCGAGACGGTGGGCGGCTGCGAGTCGATCGTGACCGTCGTCCCCGGGCTGGGCTGGGAGGCGTTGCCGGCGAGGTCGACCTGGACCGCGTAGACGGTGTGCTGGCCGTCGGCGAGGGCCGTCGAGAGCGTGACCAGCGCGGTGTCGGAGCTAGCCGCCGAGCTGCTCGTCCACTGGCCGACGACGCCGCTGCCGAGCAGCGTCGCCGCCTCGTAGATCTCGATCGTCGCGCCCGGCTCGCCGGCCAGCGCGAAGGTCGGCGTCTGCGTGTAGGTCATCGTCGGGTCAGCCCCGACGAAGTTGACGAGCGTCGGCGCGGCGAGCAGGACGGGCGCCGTCGTGTCGATCTGCACGTCGAGGCCCGTGGAGACCGGGCTCTCCTCGTTCGTGCCGTTCTTCGTCGTCGCCGTGAAGACGTACGTCCCGTCGCCCGTCGAGGTCGCCGTCACCTGGGCGGTGCCGTCGGCCGCGACGAGCCCGGTGCCGACCGCCGCCTTCGTGCTGACGTCGTTCTTCTCCGTCCGGTACAGCGTGACCGTCATGCCGAAGCTCGACGCGCCCGCGTCGACGACGAAGGACGGCGTCCCGTCGGAGGTGATGTTGTCGAGCGGGCTCGGCCCGGAGTCGGACGCGGGCACGAGGTCGGGGGTGCCCGGGGCGGCCGGAGGCACGGCGAGCGCGGCGGGCAGGGCGACCGTGAGCGCGGCGGCCGCGGCTGCGAGCGCCGTGCCGGTGCGGGCGAGCGTCCTCACGGCTACTTCGACCTCCCGATCACGGTGAACTTCGGAGCCTCGATCTGGATCTCGACCGGGTCGCTCCAGGTCAGCCCGTTGGCGCCCGGGAGCGTCGCGTCGATGCCGCGGATCCGGTAGAACCAGCGGCCCGCCGCGAGCTCGAGCACCGCCTGGGTGCCGGGCGTCGTGACCTTGCCCACGGTCCGCCAGCGGGTGTCGCGGCGGCTCCACTGGACCTCGTAGCGGCGGGCGCCCGGGGTGGGCTTCCACGCCACCACGACCTTGCCGAAGAAGCGCGGCCGCCTGTCAGTCGCCGCCTTCAGCGTGCCCTCGACGGACATGCCGGACGCGTACGGGACGCCGCTCTCGGCGGCCGCGACGACCTGGCTGCTCTTGCCGAAGACCATCAGCCGCCCGTCGGCGCACATGTCCTGGCCGAAGACGACGTCGCGCCACTCGACCTTCGCGCTCGCCGCGTCGCCGTCGGTCGAGACGAGGTGCGGGACCGCGGGGACGACCGTCCAGTAGTAGCGTCCGGTCGGCCAGTCGACGTCCCAGAGGCCGGTCTTGCGCTCGATCAGCGTCTTCCCGCCGGCCGTGGTGGTCGTGCCGCCGTCCGTCGTCCCGCCGTCGGTCGTGCCGCCGTCCGTCGAGCCGTCCGCAGCGGGGTCGGTCGTGGTCGTGGCGGCGTCGTCCTTCGGCGGCACGGAGCCGGTCGCGGTCACGGGGTCGTCGCCCGCGTCGAACACGTCGCCCTCGCCCTCGTCGGAGTCCGCGAGCCAGAGGAACGCGGCCTTGCCGAGCTCCTTCGCGTCGGTCGGGAGCGCGAGCGGCCCCGACAGGCGCGGCACGTAGGCCGGGCTGCCGACGAGGTCGGAGACGTGGACGCGGTTCACGCAGTCGGCGTCCGAGTAGACGTACACGTGGTAGAGCGGGCACGTGATCCCGAAGATCGACGCGATCTGCGGGCAGAGGCCGAAGCTCTCGCCGGTCGGGCCGAGCATGCCGCTCCACCAGAAGCCGGGCACGAGCTCGTGCGGGCCGGGGCCGGGCGCGCCGGTCGTCGTGCTGGAGACGACGTCGACGCCCCTCGCGCGGGAGACGGTGCCGCCGAGCACGATCTGGTCGGTGGCCATCGGCGGCTCGACCGTCCGGTTGCGCGCGCTCCACGGGCCGTAGGAGGCGACCGGGACGTCGTTCTTCGGCTTGCCCTGGAGCACGCGGACCGCGCGGACGCGCCAGTAGATCACGTTCGCCCAGTCCTGGCCGTTGTGCAGCGTGTAGTACTCGCGCAGGTCGGCCGACGTGGTCGCCGTCAGGATCCGCTTGGCCTTGCCCTGGCCCTGGTCGTAGAGGAAGACGACCTCGTAGGCCGTCGCGCCCTCGACGGGCGTCCAGCGGACGAGCCCGGGCTTCGTGTTCGTGCCGCTCGAGAGGCTGCGCGGCGCGCCGGGCGCGCGCAGGTTGAAGCCGTACGGCGTGCTCCACGGGCCCTCGGCGCCGTTGACGTAGGCGCGGACGCGGGCGTACCAGGAGTAGCGCGCGCCCGTGATCCACGGCAGCGTCACGGGGACGGTCATCACCGGGGCCTGGGCGGTGTCCTCCCAGACGACCGCGTTCTCGGCGAACGTCCGGCTGGTCGAGAGCTGGAACTCGTAGAGCCGGGCGCCCGGAACCGGGTCCCAGGCGAACGCGGGCGTGCGGGCGAACGTGTTCGTGTCCCCGGCCCCGTCGTTCGAGCGGAGCAGGAAGCCACGGACGTTGGTCGGTGCGCCGGCGTCCGTGGACGCGGCGATGGCGGGGCCGGCGACGGCGAGCGTCCCGGCGAGGGCGGCGAGCGCGGCGAGGGAGCGGACGACCTTGAGCATCTCCCGGTGTTTCGGCAGCGCGAAGGCGCACGCCGTCCCCCGTCGGGGTGATAGCCCGTCCGGGGACGAGGCGTCGGCGACCCGCGTGCGCGGGGCCGGGCGGCGCCGTCAGGCGAGGATGATCGGGTCGATCGCCATCGCGACGAAGAGCAGCGCGAGGTAGGCGAGCGAGTAGGTGAAGAGCCGGCGCGACTTCTTCGGCGTCGGCGTCGGCAGCAGCGCGACCGCGTAGGCGAGGAAGATCGCCCCGAGCCCGACGGCCGCGCCGAGGTAGATCCAGCTGAGGTCGCCGGTCGCGAACGGCAGGATCGTCACGGCGATCATCACGAGCGTGTAGAGCAGGATCTGCTTCACGGTCTCGCGGTCGCCCTTGACGACGGGGAGCATCGGCACCTTCGCGGCCTCGTACTCGCGCCGGATCAGCAGCGCGAGCGCCCAGAAGTGCGGCGGCGTCCAGATGAAGACGATCAGGAAGAGGAACAGCGCCGGGAGCGTCAGGTTCCCCGTCACGGCCGCCCAGCCGACGACCGGCGGGATCGCGCCGGCGGCGCCGCCGATGACGATGTTCTGGTGCGTCGAGCGCTTGAGCCAGCGCGTGTAGACGAGCACGTAGAAGAGGTTCCCGAAGACCGCGAGCGCGGCGGTGAGGACGTTCGTGAAGCACGCGAGGACGACGAACGACATCGCCGAGAGCGCGAGCCCGAACTCGAGCGCCCGCTCGGGGGCGACGCGGCCCGTCGCCACCGGCCGCTTGTCCGTCCGCTTCATGTGGACGTCGATGTCGCGGTCGAGCATGTGGTTCAGCGCCGAGGCGCCGCCGCACGCGAGGGCGAGCCCGCCCATGGTCGCCAGGATCAGCCAGCCGCCGGGGACGCCCTTCTCGCCGACGAACATGCCGCCGAGCGCGGTCAGGAGCAGCAGCACCATGATCCGCGGCTTGGTCAGGGTCAGGTAGTCGCGCCAGCCCGACCGGGCGGCCTCGGTCGCGCTGCCGAGCGCGAGGTGCCGCGGAATCGTGACGGCGGTGGCGACGGCGACGGCGGCGAGCGAGATCGCGCCGAGGCCGATGTGGAGGCCGCGCGCCCAGCCCGCGTCGTCCGTCCACGAGACGATCCCGCCGACGAGCATCTGCACGAGGTAGACGCCGAGGGCGATCCCCGTCCCGGCCAGCAGCACGCGCCGGTCGCGGTACCCGAACAGCACGGTCAGGAAGAGCGACAGGAGCAGCGACAGCGCCACGAGGGCGGCGCCGTAGTGCGGCAGCTGGCCCCAGTCGCCGGTCACGGACACGGCCGCGGTGGCGGCGACCGCCGCGAGCGCGGTCAGCCGGAACCAGGGGCCGGGGGCGATGCGCGTGTCGTCAGGCACTGCGTCCCTGCGCGGCGATCCGCTCGCGCAGGTCGGCCAGCGGGCGAGCGCTCTCGATCGGCGGCAGCCGGTCGAAGTTGTGCTCTGCCGGTGGCGACGTCGCGAGCCATTCCAGCGTGTCGCCCTCCCAGGGGTCGTTCCCGACGCGGCGACCGAACAGCATCGCCTTGGCGGTCTCGGCGACGAAGCCGGCGACCGCGAGGAACAGCGCGAGGAACCCGATCAGCGCCAGGATCCCACCCGCCTTCGAGCCCGCGACCTCCGCGAGGAGGAGGCGCGTGCCGTCGTCGTTGATGTGCAGGCCGAGGATCAGCAGGTTGGCCCCGAGGATCGCCAGCCCGAACTGGGCGAGGGCGCCGCGCGGGTCGAGGGCGCGGCCGGTGATCTTCGGGAACCAGTAGTGCAGGCAGCCGAGCGCGGCGAGGGTCAGGCCGCCGGCGATGCCGCCCTGGAACAGGGCCGTCAGGTGGATGCTCGTCGTGTCGTTGTAGTTGCCCGGGAAGCCCCAGACGAGGCTGAGGATCGCACCGAGCGCGAGCACCTCGACGGTGCCGAGCGCGAACAGGAGCGGCGTCGGCGGGGGCGTCTTGCCCGGCTTGAACCCGCGCAGGCTGTCGAGCCAGCCGACGACGACGGGGACGACCGCCGCGCAGAGGAGGAGGATCGCGATCGGGATCCCGCGGAGGAACGAGCCGGAGAACGCGTCGGCTGCGATGTGGAAGACGCTGAGGAGGATCGACAGGCCGGTGATCGCGCCGAGGCCGAGCAGGACGAGCGCGCGCTCGGCCTTCGGGCGCAGCGGGCGGCGCGTGAAGACGGCGACCGCCTCCGTGAGCCCGCCGAGCAGCGGCACGAACAGCGCGTAGAGGAGCGGGTTCGCGAAGAACCAGATCGGGTTCTGGTAGAAGGCGCTGTAGCCGCCCTCGGTCGCCCCGACGTCGAAGGCGAAGAAGTCCGCCGAGCCGGCGTCGATCAGGAAGAGGATCCCGGCGATGCCGAGGATCACCGACGAGACGATCGCGGCGATGCCGAAGAGCCCGACCGAGGTCGCGAACACCGGCAGGCGCGACGGGGTCATGCCCTCGGCGCGGCCGCGGAGGAGCGTCGCGAGCAGCGAGCCGCAGGTGAGCAGCACGCCGATCGAGACGATCACCAGGCCCATGATCCAGAACTGCCGGCCCTCGAAGGTGAGCGGCAGGCCCGTCGCGTCCTCCTTCGAGGCGTCGCCGCCGCCGGGCATGCCCGGGTTGCCGGCCGCGGGCGCGGCGAGCATCAGGATCGTGCCGCCGAGCCAGAGCCAGAAGCCGAGGGCCGCGGCCTGGGCGCCGATCAGCTCGCGCGCGCCGATCATCAGCGGCACGAGGTAGACGGCGAGGCCGAGGACGACCGGCAGGCCGATCGCGTACAGGCCGGCGGTGTTCTGGAGCAGGTTCGCCTGCAGGTGCGCGAACTGGTCGAGCGGCCCGGTGGAGCCGCCGTGATCCGTGTCGAGCATCAGGAGCAGGCCCGTGAAGCCCGCCACCCCGAGCAGCGCGAGCGCGCTGACGATGTGCATCACGCCGAGGCGCTTGTGGTCCGTCGCTGTGAGCCAGCGGATCCCGACGCCGTCGCGCCAGGTGGGAAGCTGATGGTGGGCGTTCGCGGCCATTGGGGCGGATTCTACGCAGGTCCGGGAATCGGCGTGAAGGGTGCATCCCGCGGTCTGGCTCCGTAGTTTCCACGGATGATCCCGGCCGGATGCGGCGGCGGTACGATCCGGCCATGGCCCCGGAATGGCGCGTCCCGCTGCCCCGCGACGTCCCGTCGACGTTCGAGGTCTACCTCAACGGCGTCCCCCAGAAGCCCGGGGTGGACTACACCGTCCGGAACCGGGAGCTCGTGTTCACGCGCCCGATCGCGCGCGAGGGCAAGCTCGGGAAGACCCGCTGGGCGAGCATGTTCCTCGGGGTCGCCGGGACGTACAAGCAGAACGACTCGGTCGACGTCAGCTACCAGGTCGACGGCCGGACCGTGGTCGCGACCGCGCTGCCGATCATCCAGCCGGGCTGACGGGCCGATCGACCGGCTCGAGCACGACGAGCGGGATCTCGCGGCTCGTCTTGCTCGCGTAGGTCTCGTAGGCGGGCCAGATCGCGACGACGCCGGCCCAGAGGCGCTCGCGCTCGGCTCCCGCGGCGTCCCGGGCGCGGACGCGGACCTCCCGGCGACCGAGGCGGATCGTCGCGTCGGGCGCGTCGCGGAGGTTCAGGTACCAGGCCGGGTGCGCGTCGCTGCCGCCGTAGGAGGCGACGACGACGTAGGTCTCGCCGTCGGCCAGGTAGAGCAGCGGCGCCGTGCGCGCCGCGCCGGAGCGGCGGCCGCGCGTCGTCAGCAGCAGGACGGGCGCGGCGCCCATCCGATCCATCAGCCGGCCGCCGCTGGCGCGGTAGACGAGCGCGTTGAGGCGCGACCAGACCCGGATGGTCGCGCGCTGGACGGGGGACAGCTGCATCGGGCGGCTCCTCGCGCCCGACCGTAGCAGGCCCGGGCCGGCGGCTCCGCCCCGGCGATCCACTAGGCTCCGCCGCGTGGCGCCCCACGTCGTCGTCACCCGCCGCCTGCCGGACGCGCTGCGCGCGGAGCTCGGCGCGCGCTTCGACGTCACCGAGCACGACGGCGACCTGCCGCTCCCCCGGGAGGAGCTGCTCGCGCTCGTGGCGGGCGCCGAGGGCATCCTCGCGATGGTCAGCGACCGCGTCGACGGCGAGCTGCTCGACGCCGCCGGGCCGCAGCTGCGGGTCGTCGCGAACCACGGGGTCGGCTACGACAACGTCGACGTCCCCGAGGCAACGCGTCGGGGCGTGCTCGTCTCGAACACGCCCGACGTGCTCACCGACGCCACGGCGGAGCTGACGCTTGCGATCCTGCTCGCGCTCGTCCGCCGGGTCGCGGAGGGCGACCGCTTCCTGCGCACCGGCGAGCCGTGGACGTGGACGCCGCGCTGGATGCTCGCGACCGGCCTGTCCGGGAGAACGCTCGGGATCGTTGGCCTCGGCCGGATCGGCGCCGCGGTCGCGCGGCTCGCCGTCGCGTTCGGGATGGACGTCGTGCACGCGACGCGGTCGCCCCGACCGGACGCGCCGTACCGGCAGGTGCCACTGGACGAGCTGCTCGCGACCGTCGACGTCGTCTCGCTCCACTGCCCGCTGACGGCGGAGACGCGGCACCTGATCGACGCGGACGCGCTGCGCCGGATGCGCCGCGACGCCTTCCTCGTGAACACGACCCGGGGCCCCGTCGTCGACGAGGCGGCGCTGGTCGAGGCGCTCCGCGCGGGCGAGATCGCCGGCGCCGCGCTCGACGTCTTCGAGCGCGAGCCGGAGGTGCACCCGGGCCTGCGCGACCTGCCGAACGCCGTGCTGACACCGCATCTCGGCAGTGGCACGACGGACACGCGCCACGCGATGGGGATGCTCTGCGTGACCGCGCTCGAGGCCGTCCTCGTCGAGGATCGCTGCCCGTCGAACGCGATCGACCCGTCGGCGTTCCGCCCGGCCGCGGGGTGAGCCGGCCGGGCGCCGGCTAGCCTGCAGGTCCGTGCCCGCGCCCGTCTCCACACCAGACCCCGTCTCGCCCGAGCGCCGCGCCGCGCTCGGGGAGCTCGAGCGGGAGCTGCGCTCGGCCCTCGGCGACGACGGCGTCGTCTCGGCCCCCGAGCAGCTGCGCACGTACGAGTGCGACGGGCTGACCGCGTACCGCGTCGTCCCGGCCCTCGTCGTCCTGCCCCGGACGACGGAGCAGGTCCAGGCCGCCGTGCGAGGGTGTCACGCGCGCGGGATCCCGTTCGTCGCCCGCGGCGCGGGCACCGGCCTCTCCGGCGGCGCCGCCCCCGTGGCGGAGGGCGTCGTCATCTCCGTCCAGCGCATGAACCGGGTGCTCGAGATCGACCTCGAGAGCGCGCGCATCACGGTCGAGCCCGGCGTGACGAACCTCGCGGTGACGAGGGCGGTCGCGCCCCACGGCTTCTACTACGCGCCCGACCCGTCGAGCCAGCAGGTGTGCACGATCGGCGGCAACGTGGCCGAGAACTCGGGCGGCGCGCACTGCCTCAAGCACGGCTTCACGGTCAACCACGTGACGGGGATGGAGGTCGTCCTGCCCGACGGCGAGCTGGTCGAGCTGGGCGGCAAGACGTTCGAGCAGCCGGGAATCGACCTGCTCGGCGCCTTCATCGGCTCCGAGGGAACGCTCGGGATCGCGACGCGGATCACGCTGCGCATCCTGCGCCGACCCGAGGCCGTCCAGACGCTGCTCGCGGGCTTCGGCTCGACGGACGTCGCCGGCCGGGCGGTGACCGAGGTGATCGGCGCGGGGATCCTCGCGGGGGCGATGGAGATCATGGACCGGCTGACGATCGAGGCGGCCGAGGCGGCGGTCCACGCGGGCTACCCCGACGTCCAGGCGATCCTGCTCGTCGAGCTCGACGGGCCCGCCGTGCAGGTCGAGGACGAGATGGCCCGCGTCGAGGCGATCTGCCGCGACCTCGGCGCGTCGGAGATCCGCGTCGCGCGCGACGACGAGGAGCGGGCCGTCTTCTGGAAGGGCCGCAAGGGCGCGTTCGCCGCGATGGGGCGGATCAGCCCCGACTACTACGTCCAGGACGGCGTCGTGCCGCGCACCCGCCTCCCGGAGGTGCTGCGGCGGATCGACGAGCTGTCGGCCCGCTACGGCCTGCGCGTCGGGAACGTCTTCCACGCCGGCGACGGCAACCTCCACCCGCTCGTCCTCTACGACGGCGCCGTCGAGGGCCAGGCCCGGCTCGCGGAGGAGCTCGCGCGCGAGATCCTCGTCGCCTGCGTCGACGCCGGCGGTGCGCTGACCGGCGAGCACGGCGTCGGCACGGACAAGGCCTGCGCGATGCCGCTGATGTTCTCCGAGGTCGACATCGACACGCAGCTGCGGCTGCGACGTGCGCTCGACCCCGACGGCCTCGCCAACCCGGGCAAGGCGTTCCCGACGCCGCGGCTCTGTGGCGAGGCGCCCGGCCCGTACCGTCCCCACGCCCTCGAGCAGGCCGGCCTTGCCGACCGCCTCTGAGCCCGCGAGCGTCGAGGAGGCAGCGGCGGCCCTGCGCGAGGCGGCCGCGGCGGGGCGGCGCGTCTCGATCGAGCGCGAGGGCGGCGACGTCGTCCTCTCGACGGCGCGGCTCGACCGGATCCTCGAGCACGAGGCGGGCGACCTGACCTGCGTCGTCGAGGCCGGCGTCCGGCTTTCCGCCCTGCAGGCGCGGCTCGCCGAGCACGGCCAGCTGCTCGCGCTCGACCCGCCCGGCGACCCGACGATCGGGGCGTGCCTCGCCGGCTCGCTCTCGGGCCCGTGGCGGCACCGCTACGGGACGATGCGCGACCTCGTCATCGGCGTCACGGTCGTCCTCGCGGACGGCACGATCGCCAGCTCGGGCGGCAAGGTGGTCAAGAACGTCGCGGGGTACGACCTCGGCAAGCTCTTCCACGGCTCGCGCGGGACGCTCGGGCTCGTCGCGCGCGTCGCGCTGCGCCTGCATCCGCGACCCGAGCGGCGGCGGACGCTCGCCGTCCCGGTCGGTGGGCCGGACGACGCGCAGCGACTCGCGCAGGCCGTCCTCCACTCCGACCTCGTGCCCTCCGCCGTCGACCTGCTCTGGGGTGGGGGCGCGCCCGCGATCCTCGCGCTGCGCTTCGAGGGGACGACGCGCGCGGTCGACGACCAGCTCGCCCGCGCGGCGGCGATGCTCGACGGGGCCGAGGCAGGCGACCCGCTCTGGGGCCAGGCGCTCGCGCGCCAGGGCGCGGCGGGCGGCTCGATCTCCTTCCCGCCGGGGGAGCTCGGCCGCCGGCTCGCCTCGCTCGGCGAGGCCGTGGTCCGCGTCGGCGACGGCGTCGCCTACGTGCCGGGCCCGGTCGAGTCGCCCCTGCCCGAGCCGGTGCGGCGGCTGGAGCAGCGCGTCCGGGGCCAGTTCGACCCGCAGGGGGTCCTCGTCGCGTGAGGCACGACGCCCGCCTGCAGGAGCTCGTCGACGACTGCGTGCACTGCGGCTTCTGCCTGCCGACCTGCCCGACCTACGTCCTCTGGGGCGAGGAGATGGACTCGCCCCGCGGGCGCATCTACCTGATGGATCGCCGCCTCGACGGCACGGTGACGCTGAACCGGACCGTGGTCGAGCACTTCGACCGCTGCCTCGGCTGCATGGCCTGCGTCAGCTCGTGCCCGTCGGGCGTCCAGTACGACCGACTGATCGAGATGACGCGCGCGGACGTCGAGGAGGGCTTCCGCCGACCGCTCGGCGAGCGCCTGCTCCGCTCGGCGATCTTCCTCGCGTTCCCGCACCCGCGGCGGATGCGCGCCGCGCTCGCGCTCGAGCCGCTCGGCCGCAGGCTGCCGCTCCCGGAGCGGTTCCGGCCGCTGCTCGAGCTGGCGCCGCCGTGGCGCTCGGGCGACGCCCCGCCGCGGCTCACCCCGGCGCAGGGCGAGCGGGTCGCGCGGGTCGGCATCCTCACCGGCTGCGTCCAGCGGGTGCTCTTCGGCGACGTGAACGCGGCGACCGCGCGCGTGCTCGCCGCCGAGGGGCTCGAGGTCGTCGCGCCACCGCAGGCCTGCTGCGGCGCGCTCGCGATGCACGCGGGGCGCGAGAAGGACGGTCTCGCGCGCGCGAGGAAGCTGATCGCAGCGTTCGAGGCAGCGGACGTCGACGCGATCGTGACGAACGCCGCCGGCTGCGGCTCGAACCTGAAGGACTACGGGGCGCTGCTCGCCGACGACCCGGCCTGGGCCGCGCGGGCCGCCGCCTTCTCCCGGAAGGTGCGCGACGTGTCCGAGGTGCTCGCCGAGCTCGAGCCGCGCGCGCCGCGACGGCCGCTGCCGATCACCGTCGCCTTCCAGGACTCCTGCCACCTGCTCCACGCCCAGCGCGTGCAGAGCCCGCCGCGGCAGGTGCTCCGCTCGATCCCGGGGCTCGAGGTCGCGGAGCCGGCCGAGCAGGAGCTGTGCTGCGGCAGCGCCGGGATCTACAACATGGTGCGGCCCGGCCCCGCCCGCGAGCTCGGCGACCGCAAGGCGGCGAGCGTCCTCGCGACGCGTCCGGACGCCTACGCGTCCGCGAACCCCGGCTGCCTCGTCCAGGTGACGGCGGCGCTGCGGCGCGCCGGCACGCCGGTGCCCGCCTTCCACCCGGTCGAGCTGCTCGACGCCTCGATCCGAGGCCTGCCCGCCGACGTGCTGCTGCGGGCGGCTCGCCGGTGAGCCTCCTCGGCCGGCTGCTGCGCCCGCTCGCGCGGCCGGGGGCCGAGCGGGCGCGGGCGCTGCTGGGCGGCCGCGAGCCCGTCCTCGCGGACGAGCTCGCGAGCTGCTTCGGCGTCGAGTCGGCGGGCGTGACGCAGCTCCGCGGCAACGGCTGCCTCGCCCTCGGGCCCGACCTGCTCGTCTTCGCGATGTGGCTGCCCAGGCGGGACGTCGTGATCCCGCGCACGAGGATCGTCGAGGTCGACACCACGCGCGGCCACCTCGGCAAGACGGTCGGGCGGCCGCTGCTGCGGGTCGCCTGGACGCGCGAGGACGGCGAGCGGGACCGCGTCGCCTGGCTCGTGCGCGACCTCGACGCCTGGCTCGCGGCGCTCGGCTACGAGACGTCGGCCCAGTAGGCGAGCCCTTCCGCGGGGACGAGCACGCGGTAGCCGTCCGCCTCCGCGACGGGCAGGTCGAGCGTCGCCGAGCCGCCCGGCTCGAGGATCGGCGCGATCTCGGTGCGCACCTCCGCGGTGTCGACCCGCTCCCAGCCGTCGTCGCCGAGCGCGAACGCCTGGGCGCCGTAGAGCCCGTCGGAGAACGTGACCGGGCCGGCGGCGTCGGGGGCGACCGAGATCGTGACCGCGAGGCTCGGGGCGGCGCCGGTCGCCTCGATCGTCAGCGTGCCGTCGCCCGGCTCGAGACCGAGCTCGGCGAGCAGCGCGGCCCAGGCGTCGTCACCGGCGGGCGCCGGAGCGGCGCCGCCGTCACCCGAGCCGCCGCACGCGGCGAGGCCGAGGGCGAGCGTCGCGACGACCGGTGCGAGCAGCATGCGGATGCGTCCCATGATGGTGTCCTTCCGGTTGCGCGGGTGGTCGCCGCTGGGACCGACGGCCTGCGCTCGTGGTTCCCGGAACGAGGCGTTCCGACGCAGCGCCGGGATGCCCGACTAGAGTGATGGTCAGTGGGTGTTCCCGAGATCGACCCGCGGGAGGTCGCCGAGCTCGGCGCGTCGGGCGCCGTGCTCGTCCTCGACGTCCGCGAGCCCGAGGAGTGGGCCGCCGGCCGGATCGCCGGGGCCACGCACCTCCCGCTCGGCGAGCTCGGCGCCCGCTACCAGGAGCTGCCGAAGGACCGGCGCATCGTCGCGGTCTGCCGCAGCGGCGCCCGCAGTGGCCAGGCGACCTCGGCGCTGAACGGCGCCGGCTACGACGTCGTGAACATGCGCGGCGGGATGAAGGCCTGGCAGGCGGCCGGGCTGCCGATCGACCCGCCGGGCGGCGTCGTCGTCTAGGGCCCGGGACGGGGCAGCGAGCAGGAAACGCGCCGCCGCGGGTAAAGGACGCAGCCGCCGTGCCGAATCGCATCAGTACCGTGGTCTCGACGCGCCTGCACGGCTCGCCGCGCGTCGGGCCGGTGCGTCCGGGCGGCGCTGACGGAACGACCCACGAGATTCGGAGCTGACGGTGGACCTCACGCACGTCGACGGGATGAACCTCGGCTACGTCCGCGACCTGCTCGACCAGTACCTCGCCGACCCGGGCTCGGTGCCCGAGGAGTGGCGGGCGATCTTCGAGCGGGTGCCCGACGGAATCGTCGCGGAGCACCCCGTCGTGCGGCGCCTCCGCGAGGTGCACCCGGAGCTCTTCACGGCAGGCCCGGCCGCGCCCGCGCCGCAGCCCGAGCCGGCCGCGGCGCCCGGCGGCGAGCCGTCGACCGAGCTGCTCGGCGGGGTCGCGGCGGCGATGGCGCTCGTGAAGGCGCACCGCATGCACGGCCACCTGGCGGCGCGGCTCGACCCGCTCGGCTCCGAGCCGATCGGCGACCCGTCGCTCCAGCCGGAGAACCTCCATCCGCCGCTCACGCCGGAGCTGCAGCGCCAGATCCCGACCTCCGTCCTGCGCGTCGCCGTCCCCGGCCAGACGCTCGCCGAGGCGCTGCCGGAGCTGCGCGCCACCTACTGCGGGACGATGGCCTTCGAGATCGAGCACATCTCGAGCCACGAGGAGCGCGTCTGGCTGCGCCACGCGATCGAGAAGGGCACGTACCGCTCGCCCCTGCCGCCGGAGCGCAGGCGCTGGCTGCTCGGTCGGCTCGCCGCCGTGGAGGCCTTCGAGCGCTACCTGCACCGCGTCTTCATGAGCCAGAAGCGCTTCTCCGTCGAGGGGCTCGACGCGCTCGTGCCGATGCTCGACGAGGCGCTCGAGCTCGCCGTCGCGCAGGGCGCGCGCAAGGCCGTGATCGGGATGGCGCACCGCGGCCGGCTGAACGTCCTCGCGCACATCCTCGACCGGCCCTACCGCGCGCTCGTGCAGGAGTTCGAGGGCGAGCGCGTGATCACCGCCGTCCACACGGAGGGCGAGGAGCGCACGGGCGACGTCAAGTACCACCTCGGCGCCGAGGCGCGGCGCGAGACGGCGCACGGGCCGATCGACGTCGTCCTCGCCGCGAACCCGAGCCACCTCGAGGCCGTCAACCCGGTCGTCGAGGGCGAGACGCGCGCCGTGCAGACGGACCACGTCACGGGCGAGCACGACCCGACCGCGGCGATCGCGATCCTCATCCACGGCGACGCGGCCTTCCCCGGCCAGGGCGTGGTCGCGGAGACGCTCAACCTCCAGGACCTGCCGGGCTACCACACGGGCGGCACGCTGCACGTGATCGCGAACAACCAGGTCGGGTTCACGACGAACCCGAGCGACTCGCGCTCGACGCGCTACTCGAGCGACCTGGCGAAGGGCTTCGACGTCCCGATCATCCACGTCAACGCCGACGACGCCGAGGCGGCGATCGCGGCGATCCGGCTCGCGATGGCCTACCGCCAGCGCTTCCGCCAGGACGTCGTCGTCGACCTCGTCGGCTACCGCCGCTGGGGCCACAACGAGCAGGACGAGCCCGCCTACACGCAGCCCGCGCTCTACCGGCGGATCGTCGCGCACCCGACGGTCCGGCAGCTCTACGCCGAGTCGCTGGCCGCCGAGGGCGTCGTCGACCCCGGCGAGGGAGACGAGCTGCTGAAGGCGGTCGAGGAGCGGATCAAGGCCGAGCACGACGAGCTGAAGCGGGAGCTCGAGGCGGCCGAAGCGCCCTCCGGCGCCCGCCCGTCGCTCGTCGTCAAGGACAGGACGCTGCCGAGCGTCGACACGACCGTCCCCGAGCCGGTGCTCGTCGACCTGAACGACCGGCTGCTCGAGGTGCCGGAGGGCTTCACGATCCACCCGAAGCTGGCGCGCCAGCTCGAGCGCCGGCGCGAGACGCTCGGCGAGGAGGGCGGGATCGACTGGGGCCAGGCCGAGGCCCTCGCCTTCGCCAGCCTGGTACGCGAGGGCATCCCGGTGCGGCTCGCCGGCCAGGACTCCGAGCGGGGCACGTTCTCGCATCGCCACCTGGTCTTCCACGACGCGGAGACCGGCGAGAAGCACACGCCGATGAAGCACCTCCCGGAGTCGCAGGCGTCCTTCGAGGTGTTCAACTCGCCGCTCTCCGAGTTCGCGGCGCTCGGCTTCGAGTACGGCTACGCGGTCGCCGTCCAGGAGGCGCTCGTCCTCTGGGAGGCGCAGTTCGGCGACTTCGTCAACGGCGCGCAGGTGATGCTCGACCAGTTCATCGCCTCGGGCTTCTCGAAGTGGGGCCAGGTCGCGCGGCTGACGCTGCTCCTGCCGCACGGGTACGAGGGCAACGGCCCGGAGCACTCGAGCGCGCGCGAGGAGCGCTTCCTGCAGCTCGCCGCCCAGGGGAACATCCGGATCGCGAACTGCACGACGCCCGCGCAGTACTTCCACCTGCTCCGGCTCCAGGCGCTCGGGCCGAAGCCGCGCCCGCTCGTCGTCTTCACGCCGAAGGGCCTGCTGCGGCTGCGCCAGGCGACCTCGCGGCTGACCGACCTGACGCGCGGCGCGTTCACCCCGGTGCTCGACGATCCGCTCGTCGCCGCGGCCGGGTCGCACTCGACGATCGGGCGCCTCGTGCTCTGCTCGGGCCGCGTCTACTACGACATCATCGGCCACCCGGCGTACGGCGAGACCCGCGGCCTGGCGGTCGCCCGGCTCGAGCAGCTCTACCCGTTCCCGGTGCCCGCCTACGCGGCGCTGCTCCGCCTCTACCCGAACCTGAACGAGGTCGTCTGGGTGCAGGAGGAGCCGCAGAACATGGGCCCGTGGCGCTCGATCCGGCATCGGCTCGAGGAGTCGCTGCCGGAGGGCGTGCGGCTGATCTACACGGGCCGGCCGTGGCGGGCGAGCCCGAGCGAGGGCTACCCGACGGCGCACATGCGCGAGCAGGACCGCTTCGTGCGCGAGGCGCTCGGCGCCAGCTCGTAGCGCGGCTCAACCCGGCAACGGCCCGGCCGATCACCCGGCCGTCGTGGTCGCTCTCCCCTAGGGGGTCGTCGTGGGCCGCTCGGTCAACCCGTTCCTGCTCGCCGCCGTCGCCGTCGCGCTCCTCGCCGCCGGCGTGGCCGCCGGCGTCTTCGCGTCCCGAGACCGCGTCGACCCGGGCGAGCCGGCGAAGGCCGCGCCCGCTGCGTCGACCGACGAGAAGGCGGACGACGCTGGCCCGAAGGTCGTCACCGAGACCGTCGAGCGGGTCGAGACCGTCGAGAAGGTCGAGACGGTGAAGAAGACCAAGACGGTGAAGGAGACCGAGACCGTCAAGGAGACCGAGACCGTCGAGAAGACCACGACGGTGAAGGAGACGGAGACCGTCAAGGAGACGGAGACCGTCAAGGAGGAGAAGGACGTCGAGGTCGACGCGGACGTGTCGATCGTCGTCGACCAGGTCTCCTCCGCGGCGGCCGAGACCTACGCCACCTGCGAGGAGGCCGTCGTCGGGCTCGTCGAGGCGTCCGCCGCCTACGACGGCTCGACGCAGTCCGAGGTCGCGGTCGTCCAGGCGACGCTCGCCGTCGAGGAGCTCTGCGCGCAGGCCGCCGACGACCTCGAGGCGCAGGCGGCAGCGGCAGCCGAGACCGGCTCCGCGCAGCTCGAGGCCGCGGTCGAGAAGTACGCGAAGGCGGCCGAGGCCCAGGTGGCCGCGGCGCAGGAGCTCGCGACCCAGCTCGAGTCGGGCGGCCGCGCCGCCGGTCGGGCCGCGATCGCGTCCTACGGGACGAGCGCCGCCGCCGCCGCCGACCAGGCCGCGGCCGCGCGCTCCGCGAGCTCGAAGGCCCGGAAGTCGGCGGGCCTCGCAAGCGGCGGGTAGCCCTGGCGGCACTCCCCGGGGGCCTGGCTACGATCTCTCGGTGGCGTACTTCATCTGCCCGAACTGCCGCTCGCGCGCGGTCGACGAGGACCGTCGCGACGGCCTCAGCCACCAGCCGGTCGGCTGCGCCCGCTGCGGCTTTGGCTTCCTCTTCGAGCTGCTCGAGGACTACTACCCGCGGCCCGGGACCGGGATGATCGTGTGCGACCGCGACCGGCGCGTGATCGCAACCGGGCGCGGCGTCTTCGAGACCACCGGCTTCACCGAGGCCGACCTCCTGGGGAAGGACGTCGGCGAGGCGCTGGGCCTCGGCGGCTTCGACGGGCAGAGCCCGGTCGAGGTGACGCTCGAGTGGGGCGTGCGCCAGCTCGACCGCCAGCTCACGATCCGCAGCAAGGCCGGCAACGAGCGTCCCGTCGTCGCGGACTTCTTCCCCGCCTACGACGACGACGGCGGCCTGCTCGTCGCGCTCGCTCCCCGCTGAGCCCCGGCGCCCGCCGGGACCAGAAAACGGAGAGCGCTAATCGCTAGGTGATCTGCGGCCAATCACCTCGCGCGCGCTCTCCGTACGCGCATCCTGACAGGTGCGCCACGGTCCGTCAAGGGCTTTTCGAAAATTCGTGACAATAGTCAACTGGTCACGCGGCGAGGGCGACCGCGACGGCCGCGAGCGCGGCGTCCACGACGCTCGCGAGCGCGAGTCGCAGGAGGAACGAGGGCTTGCGCGTCTTGTGCCGCAGGAGCCGGACGCCGGCCCAGGCGCCGATCGTCCCCGAGATCAGGCCGGAGAGCACGAGCGTCGACTCGGGGACGCGCCGCCCGCCGGTGCGTGCGCGGCGCTTGTCGTGTGCGAACAGGGCGAACGAGCCGACGTTCAGCAGGGCGAGGACGACGAGCGCGGCGAGCACCGCGGCAGGGTAGACCGGACGTCGCCGCGCGCGCCACCCGGGCGCGCTCGTCGATCTGCGTGCTGTCGATGGGCCTGCTGCTGACGGCCGCCGCGCCCGCGGCGTCGGGCTGACGTCGCCGACTCACCGCTCCCGGTCCGACTGCGTCGACGCCCGGCCGGGCTCCACCCACAGGCCGACCAGGGCCTGGCGGATCCGTCGTCCGAGCGGCTCGCCCTCCCGGGGTCGCCGCCGCGCGCCACCTCCGCGCGGACAGCAGGCACGGCCGCGGCGCCTCGCGCGCCCAGGACGAGCACCGAGGCGGCGAGGTACACGTAGAAGAGGAACGCGACGATCGCCCCGAGCGATCCGTAGATCGCGTTGTAGTTCGCGAACGACCCCAGGTAGACGCCGTAGAGGCTCTGGAGCGCGGCGAGCACGAGGCCGACGACGCCGGCGACGACGACGTTCGAGCGCCATGGCGTGCGTCGGCTCGGCACGGTCTGGAAGAGCACCGCGACCGCGGCCCACGCGAGCACGGTCGACCCGACCAGGCCGACGGCCCAGGTCGCGGCGCCGCCCAGGCCGACCGAGTCGAGCCAGGCGTGCGCGTAGCGCGACGTGACGCGGGCCGCGATCGCGGTGAACAGCGACAGCCCGACGAGCGCGCCCACCCCGAGGACGAGGAGCAGGTCGACGAGCTTGCCGCGCAGGAACGGCCGGCCGTCGTCGGCCCCCCAGGCCGTGTTGAGCGCGTAGCGGATCGCGCCCATCATGCCGCTCGCCGACCAGACGAGGCCCAGGATGCCCAGGAGGCCGAGCCCGCCGAGCCCGCCGGTCGCGCCCTCGAGCAGCCCGCGAAGCTCGCGCTGTCCGTCGTCCGTCAGCGGTGCGTTCCGGACGACCGCATCGACGACGTCCGCCCGCAGGCCCGTGACGTCCACGACGATCGCGAAGGCGCCGGCGAGGACGATCACCAGCGGGAAGACGGAGAAGAGCACGCGAAACGCGATCGCGCCGGCCAGGTGCGGCCCGCCGTCGGCGTACCCCTGGACGGCCCGGAGGGCGACGCCTCCGAGGAGCGCGAGCAGGCCCCGCGCGCCGCGATCCGCGTGCTGGTCCGGGGAGCCCATGTCTTTCACGTACCCGCAGCGCGCCCGGCGGACGCGCGACGCGGCCCCGGGGGTCAGGACCCGGCGGTCGCCCGTCGCGCTCCCGCGGGGCCGGACGAGCGACCGGGGGCGAGCCGCTCCGCGAGACGCGAGGCCAGGGCCATGATCGTCAGCGCCGGGTTCGCGGCCCCCTGGGTGGGCATCACGCTCCCGTCGCAGACGAACAGGTTGGGGATCCCCCAGGCGCGGTGATCCCGGTCGACGACCGAGTCGTCGGGGGAGGAGCCCATCCGGCAGCCGCCGACGAGGTGCGCGTACCGGTCGATCGCGAGCACGTCCTGGGCGCCGGCCGCCTCCCAGATCCGGTGCAGGGTCCGCTTCGCGTACGCGATGCACGCCCGGTCGTTCGCGGACTGCGAGTGGTCGAAGCGCGCGACCGGCAGTCCGAACCGGTCGACCTCGTCCGCGAGGGTGACCCGGTTGTCCGGCCGCGGCAGCAGCTCGCAGAGGGCGCCGAGGACCGCCCAGTGGTTGTAGTCGCGCATGTACTCGCGCAACGCGGCGCCCCAGTGGCCGTCGGCGAGGACGTGCTCGGCCCAGCCGATCGGGAGCGGGCTGACGGTCTGGATCGAGAAGCCCCGCGCGAACCCGCGCCGCTCGTCCGTCTCGTAGAACTGCTCCGACGAGATCTCCGGCGGCGGCGCCTTGTACATCCGCAGGAGGTCGGGGAAGCGGCCGGCGACCTGCGGCGCGCCCTGCACCATGACGTAGCGGCCGACCAGATCGGCCTCGTTCGCCAGGCCGCGCGGGAAGCGGCGGCTCGTCGAGTTGAGCAGCAGGCGCGGCGACTCGATCGCGTAGCCCGCGATGCAGACGGCTGCCGCACGCTGGTAGCGCTCCCGACCGGTCTCGACCTCGACGTAGTGCGCCCCCTCCACGCGGCCGCTGGCATCGTCCACGTGGATCCGCGTGACCATCGAGCCGGCGCGGATCTCGGCGCCGTGGGCGATCGCGTCCGGCACGTGCGTGACGAGGGGGCTGCCCTTCGCGTTGACCTTGCAGCCCTGGAGGCAGAAGCCCCGGTAGATGCAGTGCGGCCGGTTGCCCATCGGCCCGTTCGTGATCGCGACCGGGCCGACGCGCATCTCGATCCCGGCTGCGCGCGCGCCCCGCCAGGCGGCTTCCGCCGCGCCGCAGACCGGATGCGGTCCGTGCGGATAGCGATGCGGATCGCCCCACGGCCAGTCCTCGCCGGCGGCGGGCAGCTCGTGCTCGCAGCGCTCGTAGTGCGCCTTCAGCTCGCGGTAGTCGATCGGCCAGTCCTCGCCGACGCCCTCGCGCGTCCGGGTGGCGAAGTCCGACGGATGGAAGCGCGGGACGTAGCCGGCGTAGTGCACCATCGAGCCGCCGACGCCGTGGCCGGAGTTGTTCTTGCCCATCTCCACGGGGTCGTCGCCCCCGACGATCCGCGTGTCGTTCCAGTAGAGGTGCGACGACCCGGCCTCGTCGGAGACCCAGTCGCGATCGGGGTCCCAGAACGGGCCCCGCTCGAGCACGAGCACCCGCCAGCCGGCCCGCGCGAGCCGCTGGGCGAGGACGCCGCCGCCCGCCCCGCAGCCGACGATCAGCAGGTCGACCTCGTCGTCGAGCCGGAACCGTCGCATCCGGTCGGCGTTCGGGACGCCTCGCCGGTGGACGTCGAGCAGGAAGGCCGAGTCGTTCGCGCGCGGTCGCAGCGAGCCCTTGAGCAGGCTGCGGGACAGGCGGGCGCGAAGCTCGGTCACCCGGCGGCCCGCCGCTCGACGTCGCGAACGGGGTCGCGCTCGAGCGCCTCCTCGCCCTCCCACGGCTCGGACAGGCCGATCCCGAGCCGCGCGTACCCCCTCGGGTAGGCCGGGCCGCCGAAGCCGATCTCGTTCCACGCCCAGGGGTGCGCGTAGAACGCGGTCAGGAGATCGCGCATGACGACCTTCCAGGCTCGTCCGACGTCGAGCCGCTGCCAGCTGGCCCCGGCGGGGCGGCCGTCCGCGAGATCCGCGCAGACGGCCTCCCGCACCTCGCCCGGCGCCTCGGCGAAGGAGGTGCCGCAGCGGGCGGCGGCGGCCTCGTCGAGGCCCCGGGCGACGAGCCGCCAGGTCTCGGCGTCGTCGGGAAGGTCGGCATAGCGGTACCCCTCGCCGCGGCCCGAGGCGAGCCGGTCGTCGACGACCGGGAGGACGGGGATCCGCGGCTCGGTCGACTGGGCGAGCACGACGTCCGCGAAGGCGGTCAGCGTCGCCGCCTCGGCGGACGTGAAGAACCGGATCGCCGGGACCTGCTCGACGCGGCCGAGCACCACCCGCCGCGTCGGCTCGTCCCAGTGCTCGCGCTCGGCGAGCACGTCGTGGTCGGGGTAGCGGCCGTGCAGCTGCGGCGTCGTGCCGCGCCGCTGGCGCGGCAGCTCGAACAGGTCGGCGCCCGCGTCGCCGCGAGGCTTGGGCAGGTGGCCGGCTGCGCGGAAGTCGGTCATCGCGCTACCGCTCGCGGTGCATGAAGGCCGCCAGGACGCCGAGCGCGCCGACGAGGCACAACGAGCCGGGGGCCAGGAGCGGCGGCCCCATCACGAGGTTGTAGGCGGGCTCCCGGAAGCCCCCGGGCCGCCGCCGGACGCCGCGGACGTGCGTGATCGTGCCCGCGACGCCGTCGAGGGCGTAGAGGGCCGAGAGGGCGGGCAGCCACGTCCGCGCCGCGCGCTCGGAGAAGACGGCGGCGATCCCGGCCGCGGTCAGGGGCGGCGCGAGGACGATCGGCGTCCACATCCACTTGTCGCCGAACGACCCCTGGAGTGCTCGAGGTAGATCTCGAAGGCGAGCGGAGGCGCGGCGATCGCGGTGGCGACCGCGAGCGTCTTCTGCATGCGTCCGGCCCGCAGCTGGTCGAGCCAGCCGCGCACGCCGCGGCGCTCCGCGGCCCGCCCCGACTCGTCGAGCGCGCGCGCGAGCATTGCGAGTACGGTCATCGCTCCTCCTCTAGACGGCGTAGCGGGATGCGTCGCGCCGCTTCAGCTCGAGGCCGTTCCCCGGGCGCGACCGGTCGGGATGCAGCGCGCCGTCGACCGGCTCGAGCACGCCGTCGAGGAGCAGCGACTCGACGCGGACGTGGTCGTGGAAGTACTCGAGGTGGCGGAGCGGGAGGACGGCGCAGCACGGGTGCGCGTGCAGCGCCGGGCTGCAGTGGGCGGAGAGCTCGAGCGACCGCGCCTGGCACAGCGCCGCGACACGGAGGAAGCCCGTGATCCCCTCGCATCGCGTCGCGTCCGCCTGGAGGCACGTCACCGCGTCCGCGGCGAGCAGCCGCTCGAACATCGCCAGCGTGTAGCCGTACTCGCCTGTCGCGATGTCCATGCCGCCGGGCGCGCGCTCGCAGAGCAGGCGCAGGCCCGTCACGTCGTCGGAGCTGACCGGCTCCTCGAACCAGCGGACCGCGAGCTCGTCGGCGTACCGCTCCGCGAACCAGAGGGCCTGAGCCCGGGAGAGCGCGCCGTTCGCGTCGACGAAGAGCTCCGCCTCGTCCCCGATGGCGTCGCGCGCGACGCGGGCGCGGGCGAGGTCGCGTTCCGGCTCGCGGCCGACCTTCATCTTCACCCGGGGGATGCCGGCCTCGACCCAGCCCGCGAGCTGCGCGGCGAGCCGCTCGTCGCCGTAGGACGTGAACCCGCCCGAGCCGTAGATCGGCACGGCCGCGTGCGCGGCGTCGAGCACGGTCGCGAGCGCGACGTCGAGGACGCGCGCCTTCAGGTCCCACAGCGCGCTGTCGACGGCGGCGATCGCCATCGACGCGACCCCGGGGCGGCCGAGGTTGCGGCACGCGCGGACGAGCGACCGCCAGACGTCCGTCACGCGGAGCGCGTCGGCTCCGACCGCGAGCTCGGCGAGCCGCGACTGGACGACGGCGGCGCTCGCCACGTCGCCGTAGGTCCAGCCCAGCCCAACCTCGCCCGCCGCCCGGGCCTCGACCAGGACCATCGTCGTCGCGTCCCAGGCCGCGGTGCCGTCCGTCTCGGGCTCGTCCGTCGGGACGGTGAAGACGGACACGTCCAGCCGCTCGATCGGGACCTCGACGCGCGGCATGGCGTCGTCAGCGCCCGGGCAGGAGCTCGGCGACCTTCTGCCTGAACGAGTGGGCGACCATCTCCCGGCGCCCGGCGTCGCCGCCCAGCACCGCGCGCAGGAAGCTGACGGCTTGGGCGGTGGTGACGTGCGGGGGAAGCGGCGGGACCTCCGGATCGGTGACCGCCTCGTAGACCACGGGCCGATCGGCCGCGAGCGCCTCGTCCCAGGCGTCGCCCACCCGGTCCGGGTCGTCGACGCGGATCCCGTGGAAGCCGATCAGCTCCGCGTAGCGGGCGTACGGGAAGTCGGGGATGTCCTGCGAGGCGTCGAAGCGGGGATCGCCCTCCATCGCACGCTGCTCCCACGTCACCTGGTTCAGGTCGCGGTTGTTCAGGACGCAGACGATCAGGCGGGGGTCGTCCCAGCGGTCCCGGTACTTGGCCGCCGTCAGCAGCTCCGCCAGGCCGTTCATCTGCATCGCGCCGTCGCCGACCAGCGCGATCGCCGGCCGATCCGGGTGGGCGAACTTCGCGGCGATCGCGTACGGGACGCCGCAGCCCATCGTTGCGAGCGTGCCCGACAGCGAGCCCATCATCCCCTCGCGCAGCCGGAGGTCGCGCGCGTACCAGTTGGCCGCGGAGCCGGAGTCGGAGGCGAGGATGACCCGGTCGGGGAGCCGCTTCGAGAGCTCGTGGAAGACGCGCTGGGGGTTGAGCGGGTCGGCGTCCTGCAACGCGCGCGTCTCGAGCAGGCGCCACCACTGCTCCATCCCGCGCTCGATCCCCTCCCGGAACGACCGGTCGTCCTTGCGTGCCAGGCGGGGCAGCAGGGCGGCGAGCGTCGACTTCGCATCCCCGACGAGCTGCACCTCGACCGGGTAGCGGAGGCCGATCATCCTGGCGTCCACGTCGATCTGGACGCCCCGCGCCTGGCCCTCCTCGGGCAGGAACTCCGAGTACGGGAAGTTCGTGCCGACCATCAGCAGGGTGTCGCAGTCCTGCATCAGGTCCCAGCTCGGTCGCGTGCCGAGCAGGCCGATCGAGCCAGTCACGAAGGGGAGGTCGTCCGGGACGACCGCCTTGCCGAGCAGCGCCTTGGCCACCCCGGCGCCGAGCGCGTCCGCGACCGCGAGCACCTCGGGGGCGGCGCCGAGCGCGCCCTGCCCGACGAGCATCGCGACGCGCTCGCCCGCGTTCAGCACCTCGGCCGCACGCTCCAGCTCCCGCTCCTGCGGGACGATCACGGGCCGCGCGTAGCCGAGGGCCGAGTGGATCGTCCCGTGCTCGTGCGGCGGCTCGGGCACCGCGTCCAGGCCCGCGAGGTCGTTCGGCACGATCACGCAGGTGACGGTCCGCTGGTCGAGCGCGACCCGGACGGCGCGGTCGACCAGGTGGCGGACCTGCTCCGGCGTGGTCGCCATCTGGACGAACTCCCCGGCGACGTCCTTGAAGAGGCTGGGGAGGTCGACCTCCTGCTGGTAGTGCCCGCCGAGCGAGGCGCGGGCCTGCTGGCCGACGATCGCGACGACCGGCTGGTGGTCGAGCTTCGCGTCGTAGAGGCCGTTCAGGAGGTGGATGGCGCCCGGGCCCGAGGTCGCGAGGCAGACGCCCACCTCGCCGGTGAACTTCGCGTGGCCGCAGGCCATGAACGCGGCCATCTCCTCGTGCCTGACCTGGATGAACTCCGGGTCGTTGCCGGCCCGCCGGAACGCGCCGATGATCCCGTTGATCCCGTCGCCTGGGTAGCCGTAGACCCGCCGGACGCCCCAGGCGCGGAGCCGTCCGACCAGGAAGTCCGAAACAGCGTCGGCCATGATCGTCCCTTCGTCGATGCCCCCGGGTGCCGGGTGCGACCCCCCTCGGGTGCCCGCCGGCGCGAGCCAGCAAACGCGGGGGCGGGGAGCACGCCTAGCGCGTCGTCCCGGAGGGCGCGTCGCGACGGCGCAGCCCGCTGCGGGGCGCGGGGCGCGGCCCCCGGTCGCCGGCCGCACGCCGGTCGCCCGCGTCGTCCGGCAGGGCTGCGGACGCGAAGCGGGCGCGGGCGCGCTCGTCGGCGACGACGGAGATCGGGCCGTGGACGACCAGGCCCTCGGCAGCGCGCTCCCGGACCAGCGACGGGAGCAGCTCGGCGACGAGCCACTCCCGACCGGGCGCGACGAGCGCGCGGAGGCGCAGCCGCGCGAGCGACGGATCCAGCGGCGTGCACTCCACGACCGTCGGCGGCTGGACGAACTGCGTCGAGCCCGTCGGCACGATGCGCGCGATCTCGGCGACCAGCTCGCGCCCCTGCTCGGCGTCACGAACGAACAGCTCGGTCTCGAGCGTGCGCAGGCCGCGCGGCACGACGCGCACCGCCTTCACCTCCGAGTTCGGCACGCGGACCGTCTCGCCCTCGACCGTCCGCAGGGTCAGGGCGCGGACCGAGATCTCCTCGACGAGGCCCTCGACGCCCCAGGGCTCGACGATCACGCTGTCGCCGACCCGCACCCAGCCGTCGAACACCATCAGCATCCCGGCGACCACGTCGGCGAGCAGGCGCTGGAAGGCGAAGGCGAGCAGGATCGCGATGAACGACACGCCCACGATCGCGTCGCCTCGCCGGGCCCCGGCGAGGGCGACGATCGAGAGGACGACCGCCAGCCCGTAGGCGGCGTAGCGCACGCCCGTGACGAGGATCCCGATCGTGGTCTGCCGCTGCCGCCGCTCGAGCACGACCTCCGTCGCGAGCTGGCCGTCCGTGCCGGGCCGGGCAGCCGTCCTGGCAGCGAGCAGGCGCCCGCCGAGGCGAGCCCCCTGCGTCAGGAGCCACGCGAGGACGAACAGCGAGGCGACGACGACGAGGCGCCCCCACGGCGGGCCGAGCGGCGTGTGGTCGTTGAGTAGCTCGATCATTCGGGGCCCCGGGCAGCCATGCCCCCTTCGTCCCGCGACGACACACGGGCCGCTGTCTTTCATGCCACGCGGCCCGCTCGAGGACGTCCGCGACGCAGACGGCCCGCAGCGGGAGGACGCCCGCATCGGGCCCGGCGGGCGCGGGCAGCACGCCGCCTGGTTTGGCGTCTGGCACCGGGCGCTACCAGATGGCTGGAGGCCCGCTCGCGGCCCAGGAGCAAACGGTCGCCCCGGGCCTCGTCGCAGTCGAAACGGGAGGTGTTGCGATGAGCACGCGAACACAGGCGCCACCGGGCCTCCACGGCTCCTCGGACGGGGGTGTCCTCGAGCAGCGGCTGTTCGAGGGCATCCCGGCGAGGATCGTGCTCAGCCCGATCGCGGCGCCATCGATCCTCGGGCTCTTCGGCTTCGCGGGGGCGACGCTGATCGTCGCGGCCCACATGGCGGGGTGGTATGGCGACTCCGGGACGCCGCAGTACCTGTTCCCGTTCGCCGCGATGTTCGGCGGGCTCGCCCAGTTCGCGGCCGGGCTCTTCGCCTACCGGGCCCGGGACGGGCTCGCAACGGCGATGCACGGCATGTGGGGCGCGTTCTGGCTCGGCTACGGCATCCTCTACGCGCTCTTCGCGACGGGGGCGCTGACCGAGCCGACCGGCACGTTCCCGGCCCTCGGCTTCTGGTTCATCGCGCTCGCCGCCATCACCATGATGGGGGCCTTCGCGAGCGCGTTCGAGAGCCTCGCGCTCTTCGCCGTCCTCGGCACGTTGACCACGGGGGCCGCCATCGCCGCCGCGGCGGAGCTCTCGGGGAGCGGCACCGCGACGACGGTGGCCGGCTGGGTGCTCGTCTTCGCCGCGGGCTTCGCCTGGTACACCGCGAGCGCGATGATGCTCGCGGAGAGCGCGGGGCGGGTCATCCTGCCCCTCGGAAAGCTCTCCAAGGCGGCCAACGTGCCGGGCGCGCAGCCGACGGAGCCGGTGCAGTACTCCCGTGGGATGCCGGGGGTCAAGGCGGGCCAGTGACGGCTCGTACGCCGTCCTCGCCCGTCCCCGACCTCCGGGGCGGGCGCGTCGATCCGCGGCGCGCCCGCCCCGGCCGGGCGTAGGGGCCCGCCTCGGCGCTCGCTGGCCGTCTCGCGCGGCTCGCCGTCGAGCCGCTCGAGGGCGTCGTGCGGGCGGGGGGACAGGCCGGGCCGCACGATCGGCGGCGCGTCCTCCTCGGGCTGCTCGGCCTGCTCGCGATCGACGCGGCCGACCGGTACGCGCTCGGGGTGGTCGCGCCGGCCCTGAAGGACGACTTCGGGATCGGCAACGCGCGGATCGGCCTTCTCGCGAGCGCCTTCGGGATCGCCGGCGCCGTCTTCACGCTCCCGGCGGGAGCGCTCGTCGACCGGACGCGCAGGCTTCGCCTGCTGGCGCTCGCCGTCGCCGCCTGGAGCGTCGCCATGCTGGGAACGGGCCTCGCGACGACGTTCGCGATGCTGCTCGGCGCTCGCGTCATGCTCGGCGCGCTGACGGCGGTGGCGCTGCCCGCGAGCTCGTCGCTGGTGGGCGACGTCTTCGAGCCGCGGGTGCGCGCGCGGGCGATGGGCGTCGTGACCTCCGGCGAGCTGGTCGGCGCAGGCGTCGCCATCCTGGTCGGGGCCACCGCCCTGGGCCTGGTCTCCTGGCGGCTGCTCTTCCTCGTGCTCGCCGGCATCGGCTGCGTCGCGGTGCCGCTCCTGTGGCGGCTCCCCGAGCCGGCCAGACGGAGCGGTGAGCCGAAGGGCGACGCCTCGTTCGCCTCGCAGGTGCGGGACGCGGTCGGCACGGGGCTGGCGGTGTTCCGCGTGCCGACCTTCTCGATCGTGCTGATCAGCAGCTCGCTCGGCTTCGTCTTCTTCGCCGGCGTCCGGACGTTCGCCGCGACCTTCGCCGAGGAGCGCTATGCCGTCGGGCGCGGGGCCGCCGACCTGCTCCTGCTCGTCGTCGGTGGCGGCGCCCTCGTCGGCGTCGTCGGCGGGAGCGCGCTCGCCGACGCGCTCCGCAGGCGAGGCGTCGAGACGGCGCGTCTGCTCGTCGCCATGGTCTCGTACGTCCTCGCAGCCGCGCTCTTCCTGCCGGCGCTGCTGCTTCCCGACCTGCCGCCGGCGCTGCCCCTCTACTTCGCCGGCGGTGCCGCGACGGCGGCCGCCGGCCCCGTGCTCGACGCCGTCCGGCTGGACGTCGTTCGCAGCGCAACGTGGGGGCGCGCGGAGGGAATCCGGTCGCTGCTGCGCATCGCCGCGGAGGCGGGCGGCCCCCTGCTGTTCGGACTGGTCGCCGACGCGTTCGGCGGCGAGGACGGATCCGGCCTGCGCAACGCCTACCTGGTCGCGCTTCCCGCCCCGGTGATCAGCGGCCTCGCGCTGCTGCCGGCGGTTCGCACGTACCGCGGCGACGCCGCTCGCTCCGGGAGCAGGGCTCAGCGTCGCGGAGGCGACGACGAGCCCCGGCCGCCTCCGCCGAGCTGGCGGACCAGGATCACAGGTCGAGCGGTACGTGAGCGTCTCGACCAGGGACGCCGTCGTCCGCCAGGTCGTGGGCGAACTCGGGCGCGGGCGATGGGGCGACGCCGAGGCGCCGGTGGGCGAGGAGCCGGAGCGCAGCACGCGGTACCCGGGCGGCAGGGGATCGAGGCCGGTCGCCGGGAGCTGGGCCAGCAGGTGGAGACGGCGCACGGCGAGCGGCGGCGACCGCGTCCCGGACGAGCCACCCGACGAGCGGCTCGACCCGATCGGGCACTGCCTCGCGCTCGGCCGGGCCGACCGTCGTCTCGTTCGGCTCCATGGCGCGGGTCACCGCAGCGCCCGGCGAGGCGGAAGCACGGCCTGCCCCCTGCCCGGCCGTGGGCCGCGCGTCAGGCCGTCGCGGCCCGCGCGGCCCGCGACGGCTCGCGCTCCTCGACCATGTCGGCCAGGTGCGTGCGGACGTCCATCTTCTCCTTCCAGCCCCGCTTCACGAGCCAGCGGTTGACGGGATAGGCCGTGAAGAAGCCGAGGATCATGCCGATCTGCATCATCCACCAGTGGGTGGAGCTGTCGATCGGCAGCGGCGTGTCCCAGAGCACCTTCGACGACAGGATCATCCAGCCGAAGAGCCCGACCTGGAAGGCGAGGATCGAGAGGGTGTCGGCCCGGATGGCGAGCCAGACGCCCTTCAGCCTGCCGACGTCCTGGCGCATCGGGACGATCGTGAAGTACTGGAAGACGATCCCGATCGTCCAGGCGAGCGGGAAGTCCAGGATGATCTCGGGCCAGACCGTGGCGCCGGCGATCGTCCAGCCGATCGCCCAGACGATCCACTCGCCGCCGATGTCGCCGAGCGTGCAGCCTGCCCCGCAGTGCGAGTCCGCGTTCGCGACGTGCCAGCGTCGCAGGTCGCCGTCCGTCGTCGACTGCCCCCGCTCGCGCAGCTCGTCCGGATCGGCCCCCTCGCGCGCCAGGCGCTCCGTCTCCGCCTGCATCGCGGGGATCGAGCTGCGGCGCCCGTGACGGAGGTAGGCGAGGAGCCAGACCGGGCCCCAGTAGAGCGCGGTGATCGGGTGGACGAGGTTCATGATCCACATCTGCTGGCGGTGGCCGAGCACCAGCTCGTCGACGAGGATCACCAGCGCGGACGCGAAGCCGAGGCCGAGGAAGACCCAGCCGGTCACGATCGCCCAGTGCGGAGCCATGGGCCGATCGTCGCCCGGGCCCGCGCGCTTCGAAACCTCGCGCCGGCCCGGTTTTCGATCCGTGCAGCAGGGGACGTTGTGGGGCCGGCCTGCGGCCGACCGACCAGGCCCTCGACGTCGCATGGAGGTCCGATGGACATCGCCGAGCTCGTCCGCTCCTGGCCCCTCGTGCGCCAGCTCACCGAGGGGGACCCCCTCGGGCTCGGCCCGGCCGCGCGCTCGCCGCGCACCGCGGCGCTGCGCCCGCGGACCGAGCGGGCCGAGCGCGTCGTCCGCTCGATCTGCCCGTACTGCGCCGTCGGCTGCGGCCAGCTCGTCTACGTCGAGGACGGCGCGATCTCGCAGATCGAGGGCGACCCCGCGAGCCCGATCTCGCGCGGGCGGCTCTGCCCGAAGGGCGCGGCGAGCCGGAGCTTCGTCGCCGGCCCCCGCCGCGAGACCCGCGTGAAGTACCGCCGGCCGTACGGGACGTGCTGGGAGGAGCTGCCGCTCGAGGACGCGATGCGGATGATCGCCGACCGGATCGTCGCCACCCGTGCCGAGACGTGGGAGGACGAGAGCGAGGACGGCGTCCCGCTCAACCGCACGATGGGGATCGCGAACCTCGGCGGCGCCACGCTCGACAACGAGGAGAACTACCTGATCCGCAAGCTGTCGATCGGGCTGGGGATGGTCCAGGTCGAGAACCAGGCCCGCATATGACACTCGTCCACGGTCCCCGGTCTGGGGACGTCGTTCGGGCGCGGCGGCGCGACCACCTTCCAGCAGGACCTGCAGCACGCGGACTGCGTCGTCGTCATGGGCTCGAACATGGCCGAGTGCCACCCGGTCGGCTTCCAGTGGGTGATGGAGGCCCGGGAGCGGGGCGCCGAGGTCGTCCACGTCGATCCGCGGTTCACCCGCACGAGCGCGATGGCGACACGGCACATCCGCATCCGGCCCGGGAGCGACATCGCGCTGCTCGGGGGCGTCATCCGCTGGGTGATCGAGCACGACGCCTGGTTCCGCGACTACGTCGTCGAGTACACGAACGCTCCGGTCGTCATCGACGAGGGCATCGAGGACACCGACGAGCTGGGTGGCGTCTTCTCGGGCTGGGACGAGGAGCAGGGCCAGTACGAGTTCGACACGTGGCAGTACGCGGGGATGCGCGTCCACTCGGCCGCCGGGCAGCGCGAGTCGGCTGGCAGCGGCCAGACGGCCGGAGCCGCGGGGGCCCACCTCGAGCACGGCGAGGCGCCCGAGGAGGATCCGACCCTGCAGCATCCGCGCTGCGTCTTCCAGCTGCTGCGGCGGCACTTCGACCGCTACACGCCCGAGCGCGTGGCGGAGATCTGTGGCTGCTCGGCCGACGACGTCGAGTGGCTCGCCCGGACGCTGGCGGAGAACTCGGGCCGCGAGCGCACGAGCGCGTTCTGCTACGCGGTCGGCTGGACCCAGCACACCGTCGGCGTCCAGATGATCCGGAGCGCGGCGATCCTCCAGGCGCTGCTCGGGAACATCGGCCGTCCGGGCGGCGGGATCCTCGCGCTGCGCGGGCACGCCTCGATCCAGGGCTCGACCGACATCCCGACCCTCTACAACCTGCTTCCGGGCTACATCCCGATGCCGCACGCACACCACTACGAGGGGCTCGACGGCTACGTCGAGATGAACTCCGCGCCCTCGGGCTGGTGGGGGAACTTCGAGAAGTACTTCGTCAGCCTGATGAAGGCCTACTTCGGCCCGGCGGCAACGCCCGAGAGCGAGTGGTGCTTCGACCGCCTGCCACGCATCGACAAGAACGACTCCACGTACCGGACGACGCTCGCGATGCTCGAGGGAGGCATCAGGGGATTCGTCGTCGCGGGCGAGAACCCGGCCGTCGGCTCGGCGAACGCGCGCGCCCACCGGCTCGCGATGGCGAAGCTCGACTGGCTCGTCGTCCGCGACGTCGTCGAGACGGAGACGGCGGCCTTCTGGCACGACTCGCCCGAGGTCGAGTCCGGCGAGCTCGTGCCGGAGCAGATCGCCACCGAGGTGTTCTTCCTCCCCGCGGCCTCCCACACCGAGAAGGACGGCTCGTTCACCAACACGCAGCGCCTGCTGCAGTGGCACCACAAGGCGGTCGAGCCGCCCGGGGACTGCCGCTCGGAGCTCTGGTTCTACTACCACCTCGGCCGCATGGTCAAGGAGCGGCTCGCCGGCTCGAAGGCCCGCCGCGACCGGGGGATCCGCGAGCTGACCTGGCAGTACCCGACGCACGGGCAGCGGGAGGAGCCGAGCGCCGAGGCGGTGCTGTCAGAGATCAACGGGTGGGACGAGACCGGCACGCCGCTCTCCTCGTACCAGCAGCTCGCGGCCGACGGCTCGACCGCGTGCGGCTGCTGGATCTACTGCGGGGTCTACGAGGGCGGCGTCAACCAGGCCGCGCGGCGCAAGCCCCACTGGGAGCAGTCCTACGTCGCGCCCGAGTGGGGCTGGGCCTGGCCGTCGAACCGCCACTTGATCTACAACCGCGCGTCTGCCGACCCGGACGGCCGTCCATGGTCGGAGCGGCGCAAGTACGTCTGGTGGGACGAGGAGGAGGGGCAGTGGACAGGGCTCGACGAGCCCGACTTCGGCAAGCAGAAGCGCCCCGACTACGAGCCGGAGCAGGGGGCCGACGCGGAGGCGGCCATCCCGGGCAGGCGGCCGTTCTCGATCCAGGCGGACGGACGCGCCTGGCTCTGGGTGCCGGCGGGCCTGACGGACGGGCCGCTGCCGACGCACTACGAGCCCCACGAGTCGCCGTTCGAGAACGCCCTCTACGAGCGGCGGGCGAACCCCGCGCGCGAGCAGTACCCGGGGGGCGAGAACCGCTACCAGCCGGTCGGGGACGACCCGGGCGCCGACGCGTACCCGTTCGTCCTGACGAGCTACCGGCTGACCGAGCACCACACCGCGGGCGGGATGACCCGCTTCACGGCCTACCTCTCGGAGCTCCAGCCGGCGCTGTTCTGCGAGGTGAGCCCGGAGCTGGCCGCGGAGCGCGGGCTCGAGCACGGGGGCTGGGCGACGATCGTGACCGCCCGGTCGGCCATCGAGGCACGGGTGCTCGTGACGCGGCGCGTGCGGCCGCTGGACGTGCAGGGCCGCACGATGCACACGGTCGGGCTGCCCTACCACTGGGGCAGCAGGGGGCTGACGCGGGGCGGGACGGCGAACGACCTGTTCTCGATCGCGCTCGACCCGAACGTGCACATCCAGGAGGTCAAGGCGGCCGCGTGCGACGTCCGTCCGGGCCGTCGGCCGCGGGGCCCGGCCCTGCGCGACCTGGTCTCCTCCTATCCGCGGCTCGAGCGGGAGCTGCGATGAGCGCCGTGCCGACCACCGGGGCCACCTGGCCCGGGAGCTACGGCGACGAGGCCCGGCCGCGCGTCGGCTTCTTCACCGACACGTCGATCTGCATCGGCTGCAAGGCGTGCGAGGTGGCCTGCAAGGAGTGGAACCTCGTGCCCGAGGACGGCCTCGTCTTCACGGGCGAGTCGTACGACAACACGAGCGCGCTCGGCGCCAACTCCTGGCGCCACGTGGCCTTCGTCGAGCAGGAGCGGCCACTCCGCGTCCCCACCGCCGACCCGATCGCGGTCGACGGGGACACGGCGGTCGCTCGGACGGATGGCGACGCGCTGCGATGGCTGATGTCGTCGGACGTCTGCAAGCACTGCACCCACGCCGCCTGCCTCGACGTCTGCCCGACCGGCGCGCTCTTCCGTACCGAGTACGGCACCGTCGTCGTGCAGGAGGACGTCTGCAACGGCTGCGGCTACTGCGTTCCCGCCTGCCCGTTCGGCGTGATCGACCAGCGCGAGCTGCCTGACGAGCACGGGCGGCCGGACGGCCGCGTCTGGAAGTGCACGCTCTGCTACGACCGGCTCGAGGGCGGCCTCGAGCCGGCGTGCGCCAAGGCCTGCCCGACCGACTCGATCCAGTTCGGCGAGCTCGACGAGCTGCGTGCCCGCGCGGAGCGGCGGCTCGCCAAGCTGGAGGGCGAGGGCTGGGTCGGGGCGCGCCTCTACGGCAACGACCCGGGAGACGGGGTCGGCGGCTTCGGCGCGTTCTTCCTGCTGCTCGACGCGCCGGAGGTGTACGGGCTGCCACCCGACCCGGTGGTGACCACGCGTGACCTGCCCGGGGCCTGGAAGGCGGCCGGGGTGGCGATGGGAGCGCTCGCGCTCGGGCTCGCCGCCTGCGCGAGCCGGCTGCTCGGAGGTGGGCGATGAGCGAGCACGGCACGAACGGCGACCGCGGCTACTACGGCCGGCCCGTCCTGAAGGCGCCGGTCTGGAAGCCGCAGATCCCGTTCTACTTCTTCACCGGCGGCCTCGGCGGCGCGAGCGCGGTGCTCGCGCTCGCCGCGCGCGCGACCGGGCGCTCCCGGCTGGCGCGTGCGTCCTCGCTCGTCGGCCTGGCGGCGGACGTCGTCTCGCCGCTCCTCCTGATCACCGACCTCGGCCGCCCGGAGCGGTTCCACCACATGCTCCGGATGCTCAGGGTCACCTCCCCGATGAGCGTCGGAAGCTGGGTGCTCGCGGGGGAGGGCGCAGCGTCGGGCGCCGCCGTCGCGCTCGACCTGACCGGGCGGCTGCCCCGCGTGCGGACGGCCGCTGAGGTGGCGTCCGCCGTGCTGGGTCCGCCGCTCGCGACGTACACGGCCGTGCTCGTCGCGAACACGGCGGTGCCCGTCTGGCACGAGGCGCGCCGCGAGCTGCCGTTCGTCTTCGCGGCGAGCTCGGCCGCGAGCGCGGGCGCCGCGGCGCTCCCGTTCGTGCCGCCGGAGGAGGCCGGTCCGGCGCGGCGCGCAATCGTGGCCGGCGTCGTCGGGGAGCTCGTCGCGACCGAGGCGATGAAGCGCCGGCTGGGCGAGCTCGCCGGGCCGTACCGCTCCGGGCGCGCTGCCCGACTCGACCGGGCCGCCTCGGCGCTCTCCGTCGGCGGCGCCGTCGTCACCACGGCGCTCGGCCGCCGCAGCCGGGTCGCGGCCTCGGCGGGCGGGGCGCTCGTCCTCGGCGGCGCGATGCTGCGACGCTGGTCGGTCTTCGTCGCCGGCAGGGAGTCCGCGCTCGACCCGGCTGCGACGATCGGGCCGCAGCGCGCGCGCCTGGAGGGGCGGGAGGCGACGCGGGCATGAGCATCGACGTGAGCGCGCTCGAGACGATGCTCGACGGCGTCGCGCTCCCGGCGCGGCCGCAGGAGCTGCTCGCGCACGCGCGCCGGCTAGGCGCGTCGGCGGACGAGCTGCGTGCCCTCGAGGAGCTTCCCGATCGGCGGTACGCCTCCCTCAACGACGTCGCCGAGAGGCTCCGCCCGGTCCAGCCCCGGTTCGCGCGGCCGGGCCGCACGCCGCGACCCGAGAGCGGCGCGCCCCGGGCGGAGGCCGCTATGCGCCCTGAGCCCGCCGGGGCGGGCTAGACGTCCGGCGCACCGTCCCCGAACCAGGTCGAGAGCGCGCGTGGCAGCGCCGGGTCGCCCGGGTCGCCGGCCCAGGCGACGTACCCGTCGGGCCGGATCAGCACGGCCGGGGGAGCGGCGACCTCGCCGACGACCGGGAGCTCCCACCGACCGTCGTGCTCGGCCTCGACGAGCCGGACGCGGTCCGGCCGGGGCGTCGCGGCCAGCGCCCCGCCCGGGCGGAGGTCGAGCAGCACGGGCCGCGCGTCGCGCAGCAGCGCGTACACGTGCGTCGGGCCGTCTGCGGTGCGGAGGTCGAGGTCGGGCATGCGGCGGCCGAGCAGCGCGTGCCCCTCGCCGAGGTCGTAGCGGACGTCGAGCGCGACGAGCCTGGCGGCGATCCGCCGGCGCGGCTCGGCCATGGCCAGCAGCTCGGTCATCGTCTCGTGCAGGGCGCGATGGCGCTCGTCCGGGCGCTGGAGGGCGACCTGCGCCTCCGTCGTCCGCAGCACGCGGGCGCCGACCGGATGCCGCTCCGCGTGGTACGTGTCGAGCAGGCGCTCCGGCGAGCCGCCGTGGACGACCTGGGCGAGCTTCCACCCGAGGTTCACGGCGTCCTGGAGGCCCGTGTTGAGGCCCTGCCCGCCGTGCGGCGGATGCACGTGGGCGGCGTCCCCGGCGAGCAGGACGCGCCCGCGCCGGTAGTCGACGGCCTGGCGCGTCAGGTCGGTGAAGCGGGAGATCCAGCGCACGCCGCGGAGGCCGTAGTCCGTCCCGTAGACGGCGACGAGCGCCTCCCGCAGCTCGTCGACGGTCGGCTCGCCCGTCTCGAGGCGTCGCCCCGTGAGGACGACCGAGACGGGGCCGTCCTCGCCGAGCCGGGCCAGGCCGTGCGAGCCGATCCGGTCGTGCCGCATGCCGGCCTCGGGCTCCGCCGCCAGGTCGACCTCGGCGATCAGCCAGCTGGTCGACGCGTCCACTCCGACGAAGTCGATTCCCGCCGCCCTGCGGACGACGCTGCGGCCCCCGTCGCAGCCGAGGAGGTACCGGGCCCGGAGTGCCGTGCCGTCGGACACACGAACGTCGACGCCGTCGTCGTCCTGCGCGAGGCCGACCACCTCGCGGGAGCGGAGGACCGGGACGCGAAGCTCCTCCTCGACCCACCGGGCGAGGATCGGCTCGAACCGGCTCTGCGGGAGTGCGAGCACGTGCCCGTGCCGGCTGGGGAGGTCGGAGAGGTCGAGCGGGATCCCGGCGAACCCCGCGGCCGGGACGGTGTAGCCCGCTTCGACGAACCGGTCGGCGATCCCGCGCTGGGCGAGCTCCTCGAGCGAGCGGGGGTAGAGGCCCTTGGCGCGCGACCCGTCGAGCTCCTGGCTCGCGCGGCGCTCGACGACGACGACGTCCACGCCCGCGAGCGCGAGCTCGCCCGCGAGCATCAGCCCCGTCGGGCCCGCTCCCGCGATCACGACCGCGTGCTCGGCCGCCGCGCCGGGCCTCGACACGTGTCCCATTCCGCACCCCCCGATTCCGCGCTGCCCGCCGGCCGGGGAGCGCGCTCCCCGGGCCCATGCGCGTTCACCATATCGATACCCACGAATATCGACGTCTGTCTATGATCGGCGCGTGGTCGTCGACGTCGGGTTGCTCGCGCAGTGCAGGACGCCGCTCGTCGCGCCGGCGCTGAGCGACGACGAGGCCGAGCGCCTGGCGCGCGTCCTGAAGGCCGTCGCGGATCCGATGCGGATCAAGATCCTGCACCGGCTGGCGTCCGCGGCGCCGGACGGCGTCTGCGTCTGCGACCTGGTCGAGCCGCTCGGCCTCGCGCAGCCGAGCGTCAGCCACCACCTGAAGGTGCTGCACGGCACGGGCCTCGTGGATCGACGGCAGGAGAGGACGTTCGTGTACTACTCGCTGCGCGAGGACGCGCTGGGGCATCTGTCGGCGCTGCTCGCGATCGACGGCCGCGGAGCGCGGGCATGACAGGCCCCGTCCGGGTCGGGATCAACGCCTTCGGCCGCATGGGGCGGCTGGCGCTGCGCGCCGGCTGGGACCGCGACGACCTCGAGTTCGTGCACGTGAACGAGGTGAAGGGCGGCCCGGAGGTCGGGGCGCACCTGCTCGAGTTCGACTCGGTCCACGGCCGCTGGGATCGGGGCATCGCGGCTGCGGAGGACGCCCTCGTCGTGGAGGGCCGCCGGCTCGCCTGGACGAGCGGGCCGACGCCCGGAGCGGTCGACTGGGCGGCCTCGGGGGTGGACGTCGTCCTCGAGTGCTCGGGGAGGTTCAGGTCGGGCGAGCTGCTCGCGCCCTACCTCGAGCGCGGCGTCCGCAAGGTCGTGGTGGCCGCGCCGGTGAAGGACGGCTCGGCGCTCAACGTCGTCATGGGCGTCAACGACGCGCTCTACGACCCGTCCGTCCACGACGTCGTGACGGCCGCCTCCTGCACGACGAACTGCCTCGCCCCCGTCGTCAAGGTCATCCACGAGGGCATCGGGATCTCGCACGGCTCGATCACGACGGTCCACGACCTGACGAACACCCAGACGATCGTCGACGCGCCCCACAAGGACCTCCGGCGCGCGCGGGCGGCCGGGACGTCGCTGATCCCGACGACGACGGGCTCGGCGACGGCGATCGGGCTGATCTTCCCGGACCTCCGCGGCAGGCTCGACGGGCACGCGGTGCGGGTGCCGCTGCTGAACGCGTCGCTGACGGACTGCGTCTTCGAGCTCGTCCGGGAGACGACGGTGGCCGAGGTGAACGGGCTCCTCCGGACGGCCGCCGAGGGCCCGCTCGCGGGCATCCTCGGCTACGAGGAGCGCCCCCTCGTCAGCGTCGACTTCGTCGACGACCCGCGCTCGTCGATCGTCGACGCCCCGTCGACGCTGGTGGTCGCGGGGACGCAGGTGAAGGTCTACGCCTGGTACGACAACGAGTGGGGCTACGTCAACCGGCTGGTCGAGCTGGCCGCGCTCGTCGCGCGCGGGCTGCGCGGCTGACACGCGAGGAGGACCGGTTGGCGGCGAGCCCGGCCGGCAGCACACGCTCCGGCGACCTGCGCGACTACGCGCTCGTCACCGGCGCCTACTGGGCGGACACGATCACGGACGGTGCGCTCCGCGTCCTCGTCCTCTTCTACTTCTACGAGCGCGGCTACAGCCCGTTCGCGGTCGCGTCGCTGTTCCTCTTCTACGAGGTCTTCGGGATCGTCACGAACCTCGTCGGCGGCTTCCTCGCCGCGCGCTTCGGCCTCCGCTCGACCCTCGTCGGCGGGCTCGGGGCGCAGATCGTCGCCCTCGCGATGCTCGCGTTCGTCCCGGGCTCGTGGCTCGTCGTGCCGTACGTGATGGCGGCGCAGGCGCTGTCCGGGATCGCCAAGGACCTGACGAAGATGAGCTCGAAGAGCGCCGTCAAGCTCGTCGTCGGGGAGGGCGCGGGCGACACGCTCTTCCGCTGGGTCGCGCTGCTCACCGGGTCGAAGAACGCGCTCAAGGGCGTCGGCTTCTTCGTCGGCGGCCTGCTGCTCACGGTCACGAGCTTCCAGACGGCGCTCACGGTCCTCCTGGCGCTCGTCGCGACGGCGCTGGCCGTCGTCCTGACGCTGCTGCGCGGCTCGCTCGGACGCGGCAGCGCGAAGGCGCGGTTCCGCCACATGTTCTCGAACTCGCGCGCCGTGAACATGCTCGCCGCGGCCCGGGTGCTCCTGTTCGCGGCCCGCGACGTCTGGTTCGTCGTCGGGCTCCCGGTCTTCCTGCGGACGCAGGAGGGCTGGAGCTTCTGGCAGGCCGGGGCGTTCCTCGGGGTGTGGGTGATCGGCTACGGCGTCGTCCAGGCGCTCGCGCCGATGCTGCTGCGCCGGCGTCGCGTCAGCGAGCCGACGGGCAGGACCGCGACCGGCCTGGCCTTCGCCCTGGCGGTCTTCCCCGCGGTGATCGCGCTCGCGCTCGCGCTCGGGACGGGCGTCGATCCGTCGGTCGTGGTCGTGGTCGGGCTGATCCTCTTCGGGATCGCCTTCGCGCTCAACTCCGCCGTCCACTCGTTCCTGATCCTCCACTACGCGGACGGGGACCGGGTCGCGATGAACGTCGGCTTCTACTACATGGCGAACGCGGGCGGCCGCCTCGCCGGCACCGTCCTGTCCGGGGCGCTCTACCAGTGGCACGGGCTCGAGGCCTGCCTGTGGGCGAGCGTCGCGTTCGTGCTCGGCGCCGGCGCGCTCTCCCTGCTGCTCCCGCGTGGCGCCCCGGCGCCCGCCCGCGCGGCGCCCGCGTGAGGCAGGCGCACCGTCCCGCCCGGCAGCGGGCCGACGGCGGCTCAGCTGCAGCCGGTGCTCGACGCCGGCTGGATCACCGGCAGGCCGCGGGGGGCGGGCTCGGCGCTCCTGCGCGCCTTGACGATCGCGCCGTGCATGCCGTCGACCACCTCGTGCGTGAACTCCACCGTGACGTCCTCGAAGCCCGCGGCCTCCAGCCCTGCCACGAACTCGGCCCGTGACAGCGCGCCCGCGATGCAGCCGACGTAGGACCCGCGGGCTGCGCGGTCGGCCGGCGAGAGGCGGTCCTCGGCCACGACGTCGCTGATGCCGAGGCGCCCGCCGGGCCGGAGCACCCGGCCGATCTCGGCGAGCACGGCCGGCTTGTCCGTGGACAGGTTGATCACGCAGTTCGAGATCACGACGTCGACCGACGCCGCGGGCAGCGGGATCTGCTCCATGACGCCCTTCAGGAAGTGCGCGTTCGCGGTGCCGGCCTCGCGGGCGTTGCGCATGGCGAGCGCCAGCATCTCGTCGGTCATGTCGAGCCCGTAGACGGTTCCGGTCGGGCCGACCCCGTCGTGCGGAGAGGATCACGTCGATCCCGCCGCCGGAGCCGAGGTCGAGCACGGTCTCCCCCTCGCGCAGGTCGGCGACGGCCGTCGGGTTGCCGCAGCCGAGCGACGCGAGCGTCGCCGCGTCCGGGAGGGCGTCGCGCTCGGTGGCCGAGTAGAGGGCCGGTCCGAACTCCGAGCCGCTGGTCTCGCCGTCGCAGCAGGAGCCGCCGCCGCAGCCTGCCGCCGAGCCCGTGCTCGCGGCCAGCGCGGCCTCCGCGTAGCGGCGCCGCACCTCCTCGCGCAGGTCATCGGCCGTGGTGGTCATCGACGACACGCTCCTTTCGGCTCGCTCCCTCGTGGCGACGCCGGGCGTACGGGACGCCCACGCCGTCTGCGATGCCCCCGACAAGAATCGAACTTGTGCACGCGGTTTAGGAAGCGCGTTCCACACGCCGATAAACGTGCGATTTGCAGGATAAATAGGTCGAGAAAGGCACTGTCGCGCGGCAGTCGCGCGACAGGAAACGGCCCCTCGAGGACCTCGCCAGGACCCGTTGCACAGGCGTCGGAGAGCCGACGCCGGCGGACGACGGCGGACACCGCCGGTAAAGACCGGAGCCCTCCTCGCGCATCGTTGGGACATGGGGCGACCCCGCAGGAAGCGGCACCTGGGCCCAGCCGTCGGCGTCGTGGCCCTCGTCGTTGCTGCGTGCCTCGTCGGTGTGGCCGCGTCAGCTGCCTCGGCGGCCACCTTCGGCCCGGTCGCCGCATCGGCGGCCGGGCCCTTCCAGGCACCAGGCGCGTCCTTCCCCTCGCCCTCACCGATTCGACGACTCGCCGCGCGCGTGGTGGTCACGGGCGCGACCGTTGAGGAGGAGGCGGCGCTCCGATCGGTGCTGGATCAGCTGCCTGATCCGTCGGAGCTGATCCGGATCGACGTCTTTGATCGCGATGGCGGTCGGGGGATGCTGGTGTGCTCCCGAGCCAGCAGAGCGGGCGGTTCCTCCAGGCGTGCTGGGAGGCTCGTCTGGTCTTCGGCGACCTCGTGCGCGGCTGGGGTCGCGGCTGGTGCGAGCACGGCGGACGAAGGTCGGGCCACTACGACGCGTGTCAGCCGAATGCTCCGAGCGCGTTCGGCGGTGACCGAACCGCGCTCGAGGCTGCCGTGCGAGCGCGGGCCGACGCGGCGGGCCTCGATCTCGCCCTGCTCGACGTCTTCGGGACGAACTGGGTGGCGGTGCGCGCGATCGTGCGGCTGCGGCCCGAGCAGCTGACGGCCCGGCTGCGCCTCGGCTTCCAGGGTGCGCTGTTCCCCGATGTCATCCCGTCCCTTCCGGAGCACCCGTATGCGTCCCTGGTCGTCGTCCAGGCCCCGGACGGCCGGACGCTCCAGGCCTGGTGGCAGATCCCGAACGCTGCCGTCGGCGACTTCCCGGGCGGGCAGAGCCTCAGCGGCGCCGACTGGAACGACGTCGCGGCCGCGCCCGGCCCGCAGCACGTGATCTCGCTCCGCGTCCAGGTCGAGCGCACCTGGCCGCGCCACCGCAAGCTGGTCTTCCGGCTCTCGTGTGGCGGGGCGGACGCGGGGACGCCGGGGACCGAGGCGGCATGCGCCGCCGTGGCTGCCGACCCTTGGCCGTACCTGCAGCCGACGGAGTCGATCCCGTACCACGGCGAGACGATCGCGTTCGTCGACGTGCGCGGCCGCGTCGACGGCCGCCGCGTCCGTCGCTTCTACGGCAACACCGGCTTCGCGGGCACGCTGGCTCGTTGGCTCCGCCTGCTCCATCTCCACCGCCTGCCCGGCGGCACTCCGCTGCCACGCGACCCGCCCAACTTCCTCGCGCCGCCGTACAGCGGTGTCGCACCGCTACCGCCGCCCTCGCCCCCAGTGGCACCTCCGGCGCCCGCGCCACCGCCCCCACCGCCGGGGTCGCCGCCGCCACCGCCGCCCGCGCCGCCTCCGACACCGGCTCCACCGCCGCCGACAACCGCTCCGGTACCGGTTCCCCGACTCGCGGTCGTCGGCGTCGACGGACGGATCCGGCTCGTACCGGCCACGACCGGTCCTGGACGGATGGTCGCGGAAGGATCCGATCCGGCGTTCAGCCCGGACGGGACGCGACTGGTCTACGCATCCAGCGGCCGTGAGCCGGGCCTGTCGGTGAGCGATCTCGGTACCGGCGAGCTTCTCCGCCTGACGCGACTCGACACCGCTCGCCGGTTCGACCGCGACCTCGAGCCGGCAGTCTCACCCGACGGCAAGACGGTGGCATTCATTCGCGACCGCGGGCTCGGTGGCGGGACGCGCCGCGAGACCCTGTTCGTCGTGCCGCTCGCCGGTGGCTCCCCCATGGCGCTACGACGAGCGACGTTCCCGCTCGGGTCCGAGCGGCCGCTCGGCGCTCCCGCCTGGTCGCCGGACGGCCGGCGCCTGGCAATCGTCCGCCGGTGCGGGATCGACCTGATCTCCACGCTCGGCCGACCGACGAAGCGGATCGACGCGCCCGCCGGACGGTGCTTCCTCCCGCCGGTCAGCTGGTCGCCGGACTCCGCGAGCCTCGTGGCCGGCACCGGGAGCCTCACGATCGGCGACTACGAGGGCTCGCTGGTCGTCGTGGACGCGCGCACGGGCCGGACGCGAGCGCTTCTGACCTGCACGTTCGGCTGCCGCGAGCCAGCATGGGCGCCCGCGGGGCGTGCGATCGCCGTGGTCGACCGCAACGGCCCCGAGTCCCAGGACGGTACGGCAACCGTGATCCGCGTCCTCGACGGCAAGACCGGCCAGATCCGCTGGTCGACCCGAACGACGCGGACGATCGCCCGATCCACGCCGCTCTGGTCCCGGGACGGCCGCTACCTGGCCTTCGGCCGCGCGCGGATCGAGCCCGAGGGCCCACCGACGAACGTTGCGACGGTCGTTGCCGACCTCGCGACAGGCCGCAGTCATCCGGTCGCCCGCGACGCCTCACCAGGCGCCTGGCAGCCACTGACCTGACCCTGGTCGGGCGGCCGCATCGAATGATGCATATGTGTGCACCTGGCTATTCGCTTCTCGGTGTGGTGTCTAGGAGGAGGGCGTCCGGGAGGAACCGGGAGAGCCGATCGCTGGTCGACGTGGTGATGCGGCGCGGTGCCGTCCTGCTGGCTGTCGTTCTCTCGCTCGCTGCCTGTGGTGGGGCGGGCGGGCAGCCCAGGGGTGGGCGCGAACCGGGCGCCTCCGAGTCGGGTGCGGCCTCGGAGGTCGGCACCGAGGCTGCGACGATGGCTCGCGACGATCCCCGGGCGCTCGTCGCAGAGAAGCCCCTCGCCCCGCTCGTCGTCGGCCTCGACCTCGTCACCGGTGAGCGGGTGCTCGAGCTGCGGCTTCGGCGGGGCGGCTCGAGCGAGCCCGATGGGTCGGCTGCCGGCACGGTCGACGGCCGCACGGTCTACGTCGTATCGCGCCAGCGTGTCCGCGCCGTCGACCTCGACTCGGGGAAGACACGGTGGCGGTACGAGCGGGCCGGCCTTTCCCCTACGGAGTGGAAGTCGCCGGTGGCCTCGTGCTCGTCCGCGTGATCGAGCGAGCGAGAGGCACCTGGTTGCCCGACGGCCCGGTGGTCGCGCTGGACGCGGCCACGGGCCGCGTCCGCTGGGAACGCGGCTGGGCGAGCGCGGCGTTCGCGACCGGCCCGGCCGGGCTGCCGGTCGTGTCCGCGACGACGGTCTACGTGCCCTCGACGGGGCCGACGATTCACGCGCTCGAGCTCGCCTCGGGGCGGGAGCGCTGGAGCGCGCGGATCGCGTCAGGAGAGAACCCCGCCGCGGTTGTTCCCGTCGAGGGCGGCGTCGTTGCGGCAGTCCGAATCGACGAGCAGCCTGGCGATCGGTCGCGTGCCCATGAGCGGGTCGTACGGCTCGCGAGTAGGGATGGCACGGAGCTCTGGCGCAGCGATCGTGCGCGCGGCGGGTTCTGGAGCCTGACCGTCGATGCAGCTCGCGTCTACGTGGCCACCGTCCCGCTCAACGGCGGCCCGCCCACGACGTACGCGCTCGACCGGGAGACCGGCGCGACCCGGTGGAGCGCCAGGCACCTCTCCTCGCTCACGCCGATCGGCGCGAGCCTCATCGGCTTCGGCCGGGCGGACAGCGACTACTACGCCGTCCGCGTCGATCCGCGCAGCGGCAAGGAGGCGTCATCGCGCGTCCCCCTGTCGCCACCCTCGACCGGCGTGCAGCCCGTCGAGACCGGCGACCCGGCCGTCGGTCGCGCCGCGATCGCCAGCGACGAGGCGCGACTGTCCCTCGTCACCCGCGACGGGAGGGTCGCCTGGTCGACGATCGTCGTCCCCGACGCGCCGTGCGGCATCTTCCGCCACGCCGACACCCCATCGATCTCCGGCCACGTCGCCTACGTCGTCGTCTCCGACGAGCGAACGATCTGCGAGGGCTAGGCGATGCGGCGACTACGGAGGCATCGCGCTGCCTGGGTTCGTCCGGTGTTCGCTTCATCAGCTACCTCTGGCTCGAGCCGCGCGACTTGGCCCACCAGCCGAGGTCCACGAGGCCTATCGAGCGTCCCGGGTAGCCAGCCACCGAATTCGATCTGCAGTGGCAGGTCGATGACGCCGCGGGTCTCGAGGTCGAAGATCGCGAGGTTCGGCCCCTCCTCGGAGCCGGCGATCACGTTGCGGTAGGCGATCAGCGTGTCACCGGTGGGGGAGAACGCCACGGGGAACGTAGCGGTCGGACTGTTCGGGATCCCAGGGAGGCTCGTGCTCGACCTTCCGTCCTCTCGCACGAGCAGGAGATCCGTCGCGCGACCGCCGGTGAACGGGTCCGGCGGGCCGCCCGGATGCCGCATGACGAGGAACCGGTCGCCGGTCGGCGTCCACGGGCCGACGGAGCAGTCGGTGCACGCGAACAGCTCGGACGGGAGCCCGGATCGATCGACCGTGGCGATCTCGTCCGGGAGGGCGAGCGCGACCTCGGAGCCGTCCGGTGAGAACGACCCGGACTCGCAGCGACGGTCGCAGCCGGGGATGTCCACCTCTGCGCCGGTCGCCCGGTCGATCATCGCGACGCGACCGGGTGAGGCGTCCTCGAGCGGACTCAGGTGGACGAGCAGCCGGTCGCCCTGAGGAGACCAGATGGGCGAGTTGGCGCACACTCCCGCGGGCGTCACCAGTCGTCGGCGAGCCGTCGCGGCATCGATGAGCACGAGCCGGCATGAGAGCACGGCCGCGAGGGTTCGCCCGTCCGGCGACCAGGAGAGGAAGAGGTTGAAGTCCGGGCTGGCGCCGCGTCGGTCGACCAGGGTTCTCACGTTGCCGCCGTCGCGATCCACGACGAGCAGCTGCGTCCGGAACCGCCTCGAGCCGATCCACCGCGTGCGGACGAACGCGATGCGGCGGGCATCCGGCGACCAGGCCGGCTCGCGATCCATGGCGGCTCGCTTGAAGTCTCCCGGAGGTCGCGTCACCCGCGTTACTCGGCCGCCCGAGACCGGGACGACGAACAGGCCGTTCACGAACGCACGGTTGAACACGACGAAACGCCCATCGGGCGAGAGCAACAGGCCCGCGTCGGCGTCGCGCCGCGTCACGTGCGCGGTCACACGCCCGGCGCGGTTCATCACCACGATCGCCCCGTCGCGACTCGCGACGAACTCGCCGTGCGCTGCACGGGCGCCGAACGCCGCCGTGCCGAAGCAGCCGAACCAGGCGACACCGATGCCCGCGATGACCAGGGCGAGACGCATCGGGACAGCTCGTGCTCGCACGTCCACCATCCTCAGACCGCCCGGCGAACGCAAGGGTTCCGCGCGAGCGGTAAAGCTCCGGCGCCGCCCGGCGCATCATCAGGGCGATGGGGCCCGTGCGTGCAACCCGGCGGCAGCGAATCGGCTCGCTCGGCTGCCTCGGGCTGGCCGCGCTCGCGCTGGCGGCATGCGGCGGCGGCGCCGAGGACGTTGGCGAGCGAGTCGGCGCGGTGCTGACGCCGATCGCGCCACGCGACCGGGCGGCGTGTCAGCAGATCGCGGCGCGCGGCTGGGCGCCAACGCGCGTGCCCGACCGGATCTGCGAGCGAGCGGGCCAGGCGAGCTGGTACCACGCGACGATCGCCGCGACCGACCGGGAGCCGGCCTGGCTCGTCGCCTGCGACGCGACCGCCATCGACGCGTCGGGACGGACGGTGTTGCGCGACCGGCTCGTCTTCCACCTCGCTGCGATCGGCGGGATGTTCGCCGCTCTGCCCGTCGAGCGTGGGAAGGAGACCGAGTTCGACTGGTTCATCGAGACCGTCGACGGCGTGCCCGCGCGGCTCCCGATCGACCGGTACCAGACCCGGTGCGACCTGACGACGGTTCCGCCGGCTTGACCGGTTCGCCTCCGCTCTCGGGGACGACGCCGGCCGCGGAGATGGCGTCAGCACGTCCGCCATCGGGTCTCTACCGACGAGATGGGCACCGCGGACATTCACCGCCATGCGAACGCCGAGGCGCCGGGGAGAATGACGGTGATGCGGCGCGTCTGCGTGTCGAGGATAGCCGTGTCTGTGCGGAATGCCGTTTCGGCCCAGCTCGTGAAGCGCTCGAAGGCGAGGTACCGGCCGTCTCGGGACCAGGTCGCGCTGCTGCGGTCGAGGAGCTTGCGTGGGTTCGATGACCACTGGATCGTCCCGGTGGCGGCGTCGAGGATGCGCATGGCGAATATGCTTCCGGCGGGGGCCGGGGGGCCGGTTCCGTCGGAGACGGCGATCCGCTTCCCGTCGGGCGACCAGGCCGGGTCGGCGCATCCTTCCAGGCATGTGAGCAGCGTCCTCGGTGCGCCGCCGCGGACGCGAAGAGCCAGAAGGAGCCCGGGCGCTCCTGGATCTGTCGGCTTCCGGCCCAGAACACCGACGGCGATCTCCCGCCCGTCCGGCGACCACGACACGCGCGAGTCGACGAGCGTGTCGGGCGGCGAGACGACCCGCACCGTCCTGCCGGTCGGCGTCAGCAGGACGACCCGGCCATCGATGACGACGGCGAGCGAGGTCCCGTCCGGCGACCAGGCAGCCGAGCGGATCGGAGCGCCGTACCCGGCCCGGTAGACGAACCGCCGCAGCGGCCGTGGCCGTCCGCCCGCGAATGGCACGATGAGCAGCGATACCCGGTGCTTCCCGTCCCCGAGCTGGCGGTCACGGATGAATGCGACGAGCGTCCCGTCCGGCGAGACGGCCGGCTGTTGGTCGTCTGTCGCGAGGCGACCGTGGAACACCGGCCGCGTCAAGCGACGCCGCCGTCCATCAGTAGCGAGCGACTGGACGAAGAGCACGCTGCCGCGTCCTCTCCCGGTCGGCCCCGAGTACACCACGGATCGACCATCCGGCGAGAACGTCGCCGAGTTCGGGTAGCCCGTCCTGAGATGCCGCCGCCCCCCATCGACCGAGACCAGTACGAGATCCTCCCCGACGCGCACCGCCAACTCCGGGGAGCGGGCATCCGTCGTGGCAATGCCCGATCCGCACCACACCAGCCCGATCACGACGCCCGTTCCGACGATCGAGCAGGTGAACCTCCATCTCGTGGCGAGCATCGAGCCCACCGCGACGAGCGGTTGGCGCACGGGAGAACCTCCTCGACGACGACATCCACTTGATGCGTCCGGGCGCCCGGCACCTTTACTCGTGGAGGACGCGTCGGGCCGCTGAGGACGTGGCCGTCCGGGGCATCGGTCCTCAAGGGCGGCCCCGCCCCCGCAGGCTCCGGTGCTCACGTCGACGTCACGTTGCTTGCGCTCGTCGCGTCGATCATGCCAACGTCGGCGGCATCGGCCCGTCGGTCGTACGCCGATTGCGTCGGTCTCGGAACGCCCTTCGCTGGCATGCGTTCGCGGGCCGCGATCGTCCGTGCTGCGATCAGCCCCCTTTCTCGATCGCCTGTGTCGATAGGTCGTCGGCGACTGCCATGGCTGCGTCCACGCTCAGCTGCTCGGTGGGCCCCCTCGACGACGAGCATCACATCGGGGTCTTGGAGCCACGTGACTGACGTACCCAGGTCGGTCAGGGCCGCTAGGGCCCGCTGTCCTCCCTTGAGAGATACGGAGGCCTGGAACGTGCAAAGACAAGCCTGGGCCGAGGCGTCAAGCTCCGCCTGGCTCAGGGGCGGCGGGCTGTATTCGGAGATGCGGATAACCGGGAGAACCTCCCCGGTGCTTGCCAGCTTCGAGCCCCTGTAGTCGACAACGAAGAACGTCTCGGGCGTCTGTTCGGCTGCATAGATGGCAGGAGTACTCGTCAGAACACGGGAAACCAATGGTCGAAAGGCTGCCTCGCTTCCAACGTCGGCCGGGGACTCGTACCGTCTGATGGCGGGAGCTCCGGCGAGGACGTCCGGAGGGCTCGCCTCCCAGTCGGGAGGAGGGTCGAGGCTCGCGGAAGGAGCCTGCGCCATGGCGTCCGGATCGGTGACCGGGGGGAATGACTGTTCGACCATCGTGTCGACACCCGGTCTTAGACGCTGCGGTCGTCCGCCGTGACGAACGGTCGAGGCGCGCTCGGCGCTCGCTCGAGCGGTTGGAGACGCGCTGGTCGACGCGGCGGGCTCTAGGGCCTGATCCGCTCCGACCTCGCCGCCACAGCCGGCGATCAGGCCGAGGGCGGCGCTGGCAGCGGCGAAAGCGCAGGCCCTCTGCCACCGCTGGGCGAGCCCGATCTTGTCGCGCGATGACGAAACCTCGGTTCGTACCATCCTGGGTACTCCCATGATGCGCCGGCGTCCGGGAACCTTTACCGCCCGAACGTCGCCGGCATCGACCTGCTCGATCCTCCGTTGTCATGCCCCGCAGGCTGCGAGAAGGGCGCGCATGGCTCGAGACGCGATGTCCGGCTCTGGGGTCGGGCGGGTCAGCGGCTGATGCCGCGGCCGAGTCGGCGGTCGAGCTCGAGCAGGCGCTGGAGGCGGTGGAGCCGTGGCTCGTCTTCGGGCCGGGGTGAGGCGGCGAGCATCTGGCTGAGATCGGTGAGCGAGGCGACGGGGATGCGGAGTCGATTGCCGATGGGCTCGTAGGTCTGGCGGCGCCGGATCGCGTCGTAGCCCTTCGTGCCCCATGGCTGGGGGACGAGGACGAGGTCGCCGGCCCGGGTCGTCACGCGCAGCGGCTCGCCCGTGTCGAGGTCGTCGGGAAGCTCGGCCGGGCGTCCGTCCGGATGGGTGGCCTGGAGGTCGGCGACGGCGCGGCTCAGGCGGCGGCGGTTGTCGTCGCGGACGGAGGGGGTGATGTCGAGCGCGTGGGTGGTCTCGCCGCTGCCGTGGATCACGCGCGCGACGGCGCCGATCACGACGTAGGCGACGTGTGCGCGTTCGAGCGCGTCGAGCTGCTCGTACGGGTCGAACCGGGCACTCATGCCCGGTCCTCGTCGAGTCGGTCGAGCAGGTCCTGCAGGCGCTGCTGCGGCGTCTGGCGGAGCGCCCGATCGAGCTCGCCGTCGAGCTCCGCATCCTTGGGTCGCTCGCTGATCTCGAGCCGCAGGTCGAAGCCGCACGCCTCGACGGCGCTCTGGACGTTCGCGAAGCTCGGCTCCGACCCGCCGGTCTCCCAGCGAGCGACCTGGGCGCGGTCGCAGCCGAGCCGCTCGGCCAGCTCCGCCTGCGTCAGACCGGCACGGATGCGGGCCATCCGGATCACCGTCGCCGCGTGCACGCCCGCGATCCTACCCGAGTATTGACTTCCGCCTCTGTGCGCTTTATGTTACGCAACATGGACGGTGTCCAGTCCGCCCAACTCAGCCTCGAGACGGCGAGCCCGCGCCCGGCCGTGGCGAAGCGGAAGGCCCCGGCGAGCCGGGCGCTGCCGCGGTTGACCGTCGGCCCGATCGAGGCGGCGGAGATGCTCGGCGTGAGCCGCGACTACTTCGACGAGCACATCAAGCCGGAGCTGCGGATCATCCGCCGCGGATCGAAGACGATCCTGATCCCGGTCGCCGAGCTCGAGCGCTGGGTCGACCGCAGCGCGTCGCGCTACGCGTGCTGAGCCGCCCGGGGTGAGCCCGCCCGGGCGACGGGCGCGATCCGTTCGAGGACGCGGGCGACGGTCTCCTCGAAGGCCGGCCAGAAGTCCGGGCCGGAGGCCGGCGGCACCATGATCCCGAGGTGCCCGAGCGGGCGCTCGAGCCGGTCCACCAGCGCGCGTGCCTCGCTGCTGCGCATGTAGTCCGACAGGTCGTCGAGGCGTGGGTCGGCGAGCCAGCGGTCGATCTCGCGTGTGACGGATAGGACGCGCGGCCAGTCGACGTACGTCGGGATGCTCTCGACATCCAGGTCGAGGAACGCGGCCCAGCGATCGCGATCGAGCGCGTAGCGTCCCTGGTTGCCGCGGGCGTAGCGCCTGACCTCGCCCGCCGCGACGAGGGCGGCGAGCGTCTCGTTGACGTTGCGCTTCGCGAAGAGGGCCGCATCGGCGATCGACAGGGCGTCGGCATCGGGGGCCCGGGACGTGAGCAGGAACCGGACGACGTCGGCCCGGCTGCTCCCGAGGCCGAAGTGGAGGCGGAGGCGGAAGGCGAGGTTGATCGGGGCCTCGACATCGGGCTCGCGCGACTTCCGGCTCGGCTCGGTCACGGGCTTGAGCAGGCCGTGCGCCTCGAAGATCGGATCCGGCTTCCTCGCCCGGACGCCCGGGAAGAGCGGCTCTGCCGCCGAGGGGGCCGTGTGCCCGGCGGTGATCTGGAGCGCGGCGCCGTGCGCGTGCGCCCACGCGACGGTGGCCTCGAGGACGGCGCGATCGGGATCCTGAGCCGGGCAGATGGTGACGAGCCGGCGGCCGCTGACGAGGCGCCCATTCAGGCGCAGCCAGTCGAGGAGCTCGTCGAACAGGCGCGGATCTCGGCGGGCGACGTGCAGGGTGAAGACGATGAGCGCCTCCGGATCCTGCGTCCATCCGTCCCGGCGGTCGGTCCCGGCGAAGATGCCCAGCTGCGCCCACTGGCTCCACGCGAAGTCGAGCAGGGCGTCCTGGACGCGGTGGCTAGTCGTCGAGGGAGACATCGTCGAGTCCGAGGTGGGCGAGCGCCGCGAGCAGCTCCTGACGGAAGCCCGGCGAGGGTGTGCTCGCGCGTCCAGCGCGCGGCCTGGAGCAGCTCGTCGCGGGTCGGCCCGAGCGCGCGCAGGTCGGCCTCGTGGCGGCCCGCGCCCTGGTCGACCATCGCGTAGAGCTTCAGGTGGATCTGGTCGAACCGGCTCGCGTAGCGAACGGTGAGCGCCGGTCCGAAGTCCCGCTCGGTCGTGCGGTCGACGAATCCCGCAGGTAGCCCGAAGCGCAGGAGGTCGCTCGGGCCGGCGTTCAGCCAGTCGACCGGGAGCCCGAAGTCTCGGGCGACTCGTTCGCACGCGGACGCGAGCGCAGGAGGGAGCGGGTCGGCCGACGTGAGCCCGTCGGGGCCGGCGAGGGCGACGACGTCGACGTCACGCGTCGTCCGCTCGACGAGGCCGAGGGCGAGCAGGGCGGTGCCGCCCACGACCACGAGGTCGTATCGCTCACCTGCTGCCGCGAGCTGCTCGCCGAGCGCAGCGAGCAGCTCTGCTCCTTCGAGGGCACCGAAGCCCGATCTCATATGAGATGTATAGCATCCCGAAACGGGATGTAATACATCCCAAGCCAGAATACATCGCTGCACGGGCAGGAGGGCTGGCCAAGGCTAGCCGTCGAAGCCGAGCGACCAGCCGTTTTCTCTGCGAGGCGTACGGCCTCGGTGCGGGTGATCCAGTCGTCGGATTCCCAGGCGAAGGTGTCGGTCTGGTTGTCCCAGACGATCAGCGGGCCGATCACCTCGCCGTGCGCGTCGTCAGCTTCCCACTTGTGGGTGGCGGCGTATCTCGGCTCGGGCGTACCGGATCCGTCGGGCGGGTAGTCCTCGCCGATCGGGGAGGGACGATTCGCGTGCCGCTTGAGTCTGGGAGCGGGACGGGCAGCAGGCATCGGACGATCTCGTCCGATGCCGCCTTCGTGCCAGGCGGTCTCAATTGTTTGCAGCGTGCCGCCCCCGTCCGGGTGTGTGACTGGCAGCAGGAATCGAACGATCTCGTCGGACGGAGTCCATTCGTCTTCGGCGGTCTCTGTTGCCTGCAGGTAGACGAGCGGGTGCTCCGGTGTACCGAACGACTCCGCAACCGCGAAGGGCGCATCGGCGACGACGCGGGCGACCCCGCCGAGTTCGTCGATCTGGCGTGGCCCCAGCACGAGCCCCCAGTAGTGGCCGCGCACGTACTCGGCACAGGTGGCCTCGACTGGATGTGGCCCCCAATGGGTGGTTGAGCGAGATCTCGGCGTTGCGTCCGATTGCGCCTGTCACGGCGTTCGAGCGAACCGCGATCGTCTTCACCAGGTCGACGAGTCGAGCTGCCAGGCACGCCGAGACTCGAGGCGCGTCGTCAATCCATCGTGCGATTGACCCCAGATCGAGCGCGCGAACGCTGGCGATAACGGCTCCAGTTTCAGCCAGACGGCCAGGCTCGGCTGGGAGGCTCGCCAGCGCGCTCCGCATCGAACAGCAACAGATCGATCTCGTCGGGTGCCTCGCTGGCCTCGAGTCGAGCAACGACGGCGCTGGTCAGCTTGCGCACGGTCGACCGACCGCCAACAACAAGCCCGTCGAGCTCCATCCGCACGCCCGGCACGGCGCCGAGCTGGCGCGAGCACGCTCTCGAACAGCAGCGACGGCAACCGGGCAGGCTCACCCAACAGATGCGCCGGCGAGTCATACGTATGCAGGACGAAGACGAACCTCTGCCAGTCCTGCTTGACCCAGACTCTGTAGCTCACGACCGTGTCCTTGGCGTCGGGCGGACGCATTCGATGACCGCAAGGGTCAACCGGCCAATCATTCGGCTTCTGGCCTTGGGGCGGCCTCCACGTCGCACGTCATTCTGCCGGGTGTGCTGCCGTCGTCCAGCCCGTATCTCACCGGCCATTGCCGTGTATGCCGTAGGAAGGGTTGCCCTTGCCGAGGTGGGCGGTACGGCGCTGGATCGCACGGCGGCGTGCCTTGCCGGCGTCGTCGACGATGGTGCCGTGGCTGCGGGGGTCGTCGGGGGCCTTGACGATCGCGTCGGTGTAGCGGCTGATGCGGTAGCTGGCTGCGAGCGTCCTGTCTTCGCCCAGTCGTTCATCACGCGGACTCAGGCACCGTCGAGTCGCTGTGCTAGCCGTCGAAGCCGAGCGACCAGCCGTTCTCGTCTGCGAGGCGTATGGCCTCGCGGCGCGTGATCCAGTCATCGGACTCCCAGCTGACAGTGTCGGTCTGGTTGTCCCAGACGATCAGCGGGCCGATCACCTCGCCGTGCGCGTCGTCAGCTTCCCACTTGTGGGTGGCGGCGTATCTCGGCTCGGGCGTACCGGATCCGTCGGGCGGGTAGTCCTCGCCGATCGGGGGAGGGACGATTCGCGTGCCGCTTGAGTCTGGGAGCGGGACGGGCAGCAGGCATCGGACGATCTCGTCCGATGCCGCCCCTTCGTGCCAGGCGGTCTCAATTGTTTGCAGCGTGCCGCCCCCGTCCGGGTGTGTGACTGGCAGCAGGAATCGAACGATCTCGTCGGACGGAGTCCATTCGTCTTCGGCGGTCTCTGTTGCCTGCAGGTAGACGAGCGGGTGCTCCGGTGTACCGAACGACTCCGCAACCGCGAAGGGCGCATCGGCGACGACGCGGGCGACCCCGCCGAGTTCGTCGATCTGGCGTGGCCCCAGCACGAGCCCCCAGTAGTGGCCGCGCACGTACTCGGCACAGGTGGCCTCGACTGGATGTGGCCCCCCAATGGGTGGGTTGAGCGAGATCTCGGCGTTGCGTCCGATTGCGCCTGTCACGGCGTGCGTGCGAACCGCGATCGTCTTCACTAGGTCGACGAGTCGAGCCTGCCACGCACCCCGAGACTCGAACCGCGTCGTCAACCCGTCCCGCGACTGTCCCCAGATCGAGCGCGCGAACACCGGCGATGGCTGTTCCAGGTTGAGCAAGACGTCAAAGGTCGGCTGGGGACGCTCGCCAGCGGGCTCCGCTTCGAACGCGATCGAATAGATCGCGTCCGGGGCCTCGCTCGCCTCGAGTCGAGCAACGACGGCACCCGTCATCTTGCGTCGACTCGCCCGATCGCCAACGAGCACCTCGACATCCGTCCGCACGCCCGGCACCGCGCCGAGCGGCGCGAACACGCTCTCGAACAGCAGCGACGGCAACCGGGCAGGCTCGCCCAACAGCTGCCCCGGCGCGTCATACGAGTGCACGACGAAGCTCCACGTCTGCCAGTCCTGCTCCACCCAGACCCACTCGCTCACGACCATGGCCCCTGCGTCGGGCGGCCGCAATCGATGCCCGCAAGGCTCAGAGCGGCAACTGTTGTGGCGCGCCACCTTGGGTCGATCTCGACCTCGCGCGGATCGCCGGGATCCCGCCGTTCCATCTCGCCGGTTCTCACCGCAGCGGCTCCACGGGAGCGCCGTTGGCGTCGGTGGTGATCCAGCTGGTGCCGAAGTCGGTCTCGGTCTCGTCTGTCGTGGTGAAGCCGAAGGCGTCCAGGCCGCCGTCGTCGATGACGGTACTCGGGTCGGGCCGGTGGAGGTCGACGGGCTCGCCGAAGTCCGTGAATTCCATGACCCCGCTGGAGGCGGGTGTGTCACCGTGGCCTGGCTCGTCGCTGCGCAGGCGGTGGATGAGATGGTCGTCAGCGCCGACCCACGCGGTGAAGGTGACCGTCTCGGTCTCGGGCGGCTCGCCGAGGAACTTCGCTGTCATCTCGATCACGAGCTCCCACTTCGTCACGACGTCGCCGTCGATCCGCTCGCTCCCGACGCGCCTCGCGCGCTTGGACTCCATGCGCATCGCCTCGAAGCCGTACGGGTTGAAGAAGATCTCCGTTCGCGGGAACTGGTCGGCGATCTCATCGACCCGCATTCGGATCCACTGCTTGTCCTTGACGGCGTCGCCGAGCCCGAGCTTCTTCAGCACCTCGAGATCCGAGTAGAGGGTTCCTGCGCGAAGGTCGTAGAGGACCGTCGTCTCGCCCACGTCGTCGCTCGCCTCCTGCGCGGCGGGCGCGGTCGGCATTCCAGCTGGTGGCCCGGCGTATCGAAGCTCGAGCAGGCCGGCGTCCATGTCGATCGAGCCGGTTCCAACCGGGGTCGCGGCTTCTCCTTCGAGCTCCATCATCGTGAAGCGGGCCGTCTCGCGCGGCTGCTCGTGGGGCCCGGCACCGGAGGAGTCCGAGGAGCTGCCGCCGCACCCGGTGACGAGCGCGACGGCGATGCTGAGCGAGCCGATCGCGAATGCGCGGCCGCAGACCTCATACGCAGATGATGCGGGGCCAGGGCCGTGTCTTTAGTCGTCCGGCGGCCTGGCCGCCGGCCGGCAGTACCGTTCCCCTGTGGCGACGCTGGACGAACCCGTTCGTCTGGAGGACTACGATCGGGCGTGGCCGGATCGGTTCGCGTCCGAGGAGGCGCGACTCCGGAAGGTGCTCGGCCGCCTCGCGCTCGGGCTCGAACACATCGGGAGCACCGCCGTACCCGGGCTCGTCGCCAAGCCGATCATCGACATCATGGTCGGCGTCGCCGGCCAGAACGACGCCGAGGGCACCTCGATCGCGCTCCAGAGGGTCGGGTATGAGCACGTTGCGTGCTTCCCTGGGCGGCAGTACCTCCGACGTCGAGAGGTCGAGTCGTTCAATGCGCACGTCGTCGTGTTCAGTGACGAGCTCTGGCGAGACAATCTGGCCTTCCGCGACTACCTGCGCGCGCATCCGGACGCGGCACGCTCGTACGGCCAGGCGAAGCGAGAAGCGGCAGCCGCCGCGCCGATGCTTGTCGCGTACTCCGAGCTGGAGGAGCCGCAGGTCGAGGAGCTTCTGCGCCGAGCTCGCGCACGCTGACGCAGAGCGCAGGCGCATGGCGTGGTAGCCCGTCGCCGCTCTCTCTCGTTGCGACCGACGCGCTCGTCATGAGGCCGAGGACGTCGGCGACCTGGGGTCGAGCAGTCAGGCTCGGTTGCAGAGGGCGCCCAAGTCGCACCCACCCCGCCCGGGCTGCCCCACCTGGCCCGTCTTCTGGTTCGTTCGGGTCTGCGATCTGCTCACGCATCGAGCTGCTCGAGCCGTTCCCGTGTGTCCGCGCGCGCGAGGTACGCGTCGACGAGCGCAGTCGCCTCGGCCTCCGACCCCGGCATCAGCTTGCCGTAGAGGTCGTACGTCGTCTGGATCGACGCGTGGCCCATGTAGCTCGTCAGCGCCTTCGCGTTCACGCCGGCCGCGATCAGGATCGACGCGAAGGTGTGTCGGGCCTCGTGGAGCCCGATCGGCGTGAGGCCGGCGTTGCGCCAGGCGACCTGGGCGCGGCGCCAGACGTTCGAGCTGACGACGGGCTGCCCGGCCGCCGTGCCGAAGACGAGGCCCGAGTCGCGGGCCTCGCGGGCCTTGTGCGCGACGAGCTCGTCGCGGAGCGCCCCGACGATCGGCACGGTGCGTCGGCCCGCCCGGCTCTTCGGGACGATCGACTCGCGCGCCTTCTCGTCGTAGGCGCGCTCGACGCGGAGGACGCCCCGGGCGAGGTCGACGTCCTCCCACCGGAGCGCGAGCAGCTCACCGCGGCGCAGGCCTCCGTAGAGGGCGGTCGCCCAGATCGCCCGGTCGCGCTCGGGCAGCGCCGCGAGGAGGAGCTTCGCCTCCTCGGGTGAGGCGATCCGCTCGCGTCGGCCCTTGACCGCCGGGAGCCGCAGGTGGGCGGTCGGGTTGATCGTGAGGTCGCCGTCCTCGATCGCGCGGCGGAGGATCACGCGGAGCGGCATGAGGATGTTGCGCACCGTCGACGGGTCGAGCCCCGCGCCGAGCAGCCCGTCGGCGAAGCGCTGGACCTCGCGGCGCTGGATGTCCGCCAGACGGCGGGCGCCGAGGGCAGGGAGGACACGCAGCTCGAGCGCTCGCTCGTAGCTGCGGATCACGCTCGGCTTGTAGAGCTCGCCCGAGCGCGTGCGGATCCGGCCGGAGCGCATCCCGTCGACGAGATCCTCGCTCGCCTCGGCGACCGTGGTCGGAGCCGGCGCGCGGAGCGTCCCCTTGCGGATCGCCGTCTGGGCCTCGGCGCGCCACGCTCGGGCTGCCGCGAGGGTCGGGAAGGTCTTGCGCAGGCGCGTCTGGTCGGGCGCGCTCCAGACGCTCGCCTGGTACGTCGGCCGGCAGGAGCAGCGGTCGCCATCCCGCGACGCGCACGCCTTGGCGTGGCGGACCTCGATGCCCGAGAGCTGGCCCACGGCCCGAAGGTAGCACCCGCGCGACAGTCCGCGCGACAGTGCGCGACAGTCGAGGGCGGATCGGAGCGGATCAGAGCGGAAATCGCGCGAGCCAGCGGCTCAATAGAAACGCCTGCAAAGGCGGCATATTTCGCGCGTCTCCTGCGATGCCCCCGACAAGAATCGAACTTGTGCACGCGGTTTAGGAAACCGCTGCTCTATCCACTGAGCTACGGGGGCTGGCCTGGCCTGCGGCGGCACGCGCCCGGGGGCCTCGATCGAGTCTACCCGGGCGGCGTGCGGCCCCTCGCTGCCACGGGAGGCCCGACGGGGCGCGGCGGCGTGCTCAGCCGCCGGTTGCGTCGCGGCGCGCCGTCACGAGCACGAGCGTCCGCGGGACGGCCAGCGCGTCACCCTGCCGGAAGCCGGCGAGGCGCCCGTCGAGGTCGGCCAGGATCGCGGCGCGCGTGGGCTCGTCGAGCGACGCGTCGATCCGCCGGAAGTGCCCGTTCTCGGCCGCGAGAGCGTGCCAGTGCTCGGCGGCGTCGCGGCGCTCGACGACCTCGCGCAGGAGACGGGCCTCGACGTCGGCCAGGCCGGCGGACCGGTGCACGTCCGCGGCCTCTCCGGTCGTGCCGAGGCGTCCGAACGCGCCCGCGAACGACGCCCGCTCGGCGCCGAGCACGGCCCCGACCGCCCGGCGCGGCGCGTCGAACCACGGGTTCTCGTCGAGCGAGGCCCAGAGCACCGTCGCCACGCGGCCGCCGGGCACGAGGATGCGCCCCAGCTCCCGGAGCGTGGTCACCGGGGCGGCAGCCACCATCAGGGAGAGGCGGCTCGTGACCGCCTCGAACGCGCCGTCGGGGAACGGCAGCGGCTCGTCCATGTCCGCCCGGAGGAGCGCGAGCTCGACGCCCGCGCCCTCGGCCCGTCGGCCCGCCTCGGCAAGCCGCTCGTCGCTGGTGTCGATCCCGGTCACCGTCGCGCCGGCCAGGGCGAGCGCGACCGTGAGCCGCCCGGAGCCGCAGCCCACGTCGAGGACGCGCGCCGCGCCGGCCGCGGCGTCGAGGAGCTCCCGGACGCCGAACGGCGCAGGCGGGTCGCCGTGCGAGGCGGGAGGGTGCTGCCGCGTCACGCGGACAGCGTCGCACGCGAGGAGCGCCGGCCGCGTCGGTCTACGATCCACGCGTGACGCGGGACGCCGAGACCGGGCTGCTCTCGCCGCTCTCGCTCTTCCAGGCGGCGACGGCGCTCTCGCGGACGTTCGGCCCGGACGGCGCCTGCCTCGTCGTCGCGGTCGAGGCGCCGCCGGGCGGGCTCGCGCAGACGGCCGCGGCGCTGCGCGCGTCCGTCGGGGCCGAGACGCCGGTCGCGCGCGTCGCGGACATGCGCCTCGTGGCCCTGATCGCACGCCGCGGGCGAGGCGACGCGCTCGTCGCGCCTGCCCTGCCGGGCCTGCGCGTCGGGTCGGCCGAGTGGCGGCCGGGCGAGGGGACGTTCGAGGCCGCCCTGCGCGCAGCCGAGACCGCCGCGGCGTCCTAGCCGCGGTACGCCGAGGCCAGCCCGTCCCAGGTGTAGGACCGCGCGCGGCGCTCCCGGCCGCGGCGGATCAGCGCCCCCCAGTCGGGGACGGGCGTCGAGAGGTACGCGGGGTCGATCCGGATGCCGACGCGGCCGATGTCGAGCCGGTCGGCGTCCCAGCAGGCGGCGATCGTCGGCTCCTCGGTCGTCTCGCCGTCGGCGTGGCGGTCGCACGCCTCGCAGAGCAGGTCGAGCCGGTGGGGCTCGAGCCGGAGCAGGCCCTCGGCGCGCAGCGCGCGGGCGAACCTGCTCGCCTCGCGGCCGTGGACGCGGTCGATGCCGTCGTGCACGCGCATCGTGTCGTGCAGCAGCGCGAACAGGAGGACGAGCTCGCGGTCCGCGTCCGGCGCGTGGTCGAGCACCTCGAGGCCGGCCTGCGCGACGACGAGCCAGTGGTGCTCGCCGTGGACGTGCGAGAGGATCCCGGTCGAGCGGGTGCGGATGACGGCGAGCAGCTCGTCCACGGGCGCCACGGTAGCGGCCCCGTCGCCGGCCGGGCGGCACCCGCCCGGCGACCCCGGGGGCCGGTGGTACCGTGGCCGCCATGGCGACCACCGGCGAGCTGCGACCCCCGGCAGACGGCTTCGTCAGCCGCTACCCGGACACGTTCTTCGACGCGATCGTCGTCGTCTCGTTCGGCGGGCCGGAGGGGCCGGACGACGTGATCCCGTTCCTCGAGAACGTGACCCGCGGCCGCAACATCCCGCGCGAGCGCCTCGAGGAGGTGGCCGAGCACTACCACCACTTCGGCGGCGTCAGCCCGATCAACGGCCAGAACCGCGCGCTGATCGACGCCCTCCGCGCCGAGCTCGACGCGCACGGGATCGACCTCCCGATCTACTTCGGGAACCGCAACTGGCACCCGCTGCTCGAGGACACCCTGCGCGAGCTGGCGGCGGACGGCCGCCAGCGGGCGCTCGCGTTCTTCACCTCGGCGTTCAGCTCCTACTCGGGCTGCCGCCAGTATCGCGAGGACGTCTTCCGCGCCCAGGAGGCGGTCGGCCCGGACGCGCCGGAGGTGCTGAAGCTCCGCGCCTTCTGGAACCACCCCGGCTTCGTCCAGGCGAACGCGGACGCGGTGGCTGCCGCGATCGCGTCGTTCCCTGCCGAGCGCCGTGCCGGCGTCCAGGTCGTCTTCACCGCGCACTCGATCCCGACCGCGATGGCGGCCGGCTGCCGCTACGTCGACCAGCTCCACGAGACCGCGCGGCTCGTCGCCGACGCCGTCGGCGTCGAGCGGACGTCGGTCGTCTACCAGAGCAGGAGCGGCCCGCCGCACGTCCCGTGGACGGAGCCGGACGTGCTCGACCACCTGCGCGAGCTGAAGGCGCAGGGTGTCGAGGACGTCGTCGTCTCGCCGATCGGCTTCGTCTCCGACCACATGGAGGTCATGTTCGACCTCGACGTGGAGGCGGCCGGCCTCGCCCGCGAGCTGGGCCTCGGCTTCGCGCGCGCGGCGACCGCGGGGACGCACCCGGCCTTCGTCGGGATGATCCGCGAGCTGATCCAGGAGCGCCTCGGCGCGACGGACGAGCGGCGCGCGATGGGCGCCTTCGCGGCCTCGCCGGACGTGTGCCCGCCCGGCTGCTGCCTGCCGGGGAGCGGCCGTCCGAGCCCCTGGGAGCCCGGCGCCGCTCCGGTGGCGTAGGCCGTGCGCGTCGTCGTCACCGGCGGCACCGGCTTCATCGGGCGCATGCTCGCGCGCCAGCTGCTCGAGCGCGGCACGCTCGCCGGCCCGTCCGGGGAGCAGGAGCCGATCGAGCGGATCACCCTGCTCGACACGGTCGTGTCCGAGGCTGTCCCGGCCGGGCTCGATGACCCGCGTGTCGAGCTCGTCGCCGGCGAGGTGACGGACGAGGCGCTCGTGCGTGAGCTGGTGTCCGGGCCCGCCGTCTCGGTCTTCCATCTCGCCTCGGTCGTCAGCGGCGGCGCCGAGCAGGACTTCGACCTCGCGCTGCGGGTCAACCTCGACGGCGGGCGGGTCGTGCTCGATGCCTGCCGCGCCGCGCCGGGGAGGCCGCGGCTCGTGCTCGCGAGCACCTTCGCGGCCTTCGGCGGCGAGCTGCCCGCGCGGGTGTCCGACCGGACGAAGCTGACGCCCGAGACGACCTACGGGACGACGAAGGTGATCCTCGAGCTGCTCGTCAACGACTACACGCGCAAGGGCTTCCTCGACGGCCGTGCAGCGCGCTACCCGACCGTGATCGTGCGCCCCGGCAAGCCGAACCTCGCCGCGTCGAGCTGGGTCAGCGCGATCGTCCGCGAGCCCCTCGCCGGGCGGGGCTACGCGCTGCCGGTGCCGCTCGCGACGCCGACGCTTGCGATCGGCGTGCGGGCCGCAGCGGCGGGGACGATCCACCTGCACGACCTGCCGGGCGAGGCGCTCGGCCACGACCGGGCGGTCACGTTCCCGGGGATCGAGGTGACGGCGGGCGCGCTGCTCGAGGCCGCGCGGCGTGCCGGCGCGACCGGGGCGGTGACGGTCGAGCGCGACCCGTTCGTCGAGCGGATCTGCGCCGGCTGGCCGACCGCGATGGAGCCCGACCGGGCCGATGCGCTCGGCCTGCCGCGGGACGAGAGCGTCGACGCGATCGTCCGCGAGTACCTCGCCGACGAGGCCTGAGCCGCGCCGGTCTCAGCGCTGCTCGCGCAGCAGCGAGATCTTCTGCCAGATCTTCCGCGACATGCCGACGGTCAGGGTCTCGATCTCGCTCACCGTGTCGAGCACCACGGCGTCGGTGGAGTCCCGCGCGCAGAGCGCGGCACCCTTGCCGACGAGCGCGAGCAGCTCGCTGCAGTAGTCGAGGTACCGTCCGAGCTCGTCGGCCGTCAGGTCGAGCGGCGGCGAGATCGGCGTGGCGGGGTAGTCGGCCCGCAGCCGCTCGGGGTCCTTCGTCAGCTGGTGCATGTCGATCACGTGCGCGAGCGAGCGGAGCCGGTGGAGCGCCGCGAGTGCGCGGCGGCGGCGCTGGCGCGCGGGCGCGCTGAGCAGGAAGAAGACCGCGAGCGCGGCGAAGACCACGTCCTGGATCGCGCTCTCGACGACGGAGAGCCACTCGAAGGCGGGCGTGCCGGCGGCCTCCTCGACCGCGTCCCGGACGGAGAGCGCGAGCGCGAGCGCGGCGAGCCCGACGACGATCGCCACGGCGACCGTGCTGGCGCCGCGCGCGATCGCCTGCTGGCGCCGGCGGGTCGCGGACTCGACCGCGACCTGCTCGATCACGTGCCGCACCTCGGCCGCGACCCGGGCGAGGTTGCGCTCCGGGAAGCGAAGCTCGATCCGCTCGTGCAGCCGGTCGACCGTGACGAGCAGCGGGTCGGCCTCGAGGCGCGCATAGCGCACGTCGCCGAGGATCGCGTCGTCCACTCCGCCCCGGGCCACGGGCCGCAACGCTAGCCTCGCGGCCGGATGGGCCTCAGGCGAGCGTCACGGTCGCCGCCCTCGTGCCGACGGGCAGGAGCGCGTCGTTGCCCACGAAGCGCGCCGTCACCCGTGCCGTGCGCGCCGTCCCCCGGGTGCCGGCCGCGATCGAGAGCGTCGCCCGGTACGCGCAGGCGCCGTCCCGTCGTCTCAGATGCACGGTGCGGGCGGCGAGCGCCCGCCTCCCGGCCCGGGCCGCGACCGCGACCCGGCCGACGCACGCGCGCGGCGTGATCCCGGGGGCGACCAGCCGGCCCATCACGACGAAGCGATGGGGCGCGGTCGTGTCCCGGCGGGGCGCGAGGGTGAGCGTCAGCCTGCTCGGGCGTACCCGCGTGGACGCCGGCGGGGACGTGGCAGGGGCGGTCGAGGGCGGGGCGTCCCCCGCCGTCTCGAGCGGCGCGGCCGGCGACGGGGCGGGCGAGTCCGCCGGGGGCGGTGCCGGCGGCTCGACCGGGGGCGGCGTCGCAGGAGCAGGCCCAGGAGCGGGCGGCGTCGGCGCAGCCGACACCGTGACCGTGGTGCTCGACTGGTCGTCCTCGTCGGGGTCCAGGTTCCCGGGCGTGCTGTCCGGATCGAAGGGCACAGCGGTCAGGATGCGGGCGAGCAGCGTCATCGGGCCCGCGGCCGTCGGCGTCGCCGTCGTGTCGAGCTCGTACGAGTCACCCGCTACGAGGGTGGGCAGCGGCAGCGACACGGCCTGGCTCCCCAGCGCGACCTCGAGCTCGGGATCGGCCGCGTCCGGTCCGGCGTTCGCGACCGTGACGGACAGCCCGAACGGGGTGCCGACTGTCGCTGCCGTGGCGGTGGTCGACAGCGTCACCGAGAGGTCGGCGACCGCGTCGACGAGCGACCCGCCGAGCGAGGCTGGTCCGGCAGCGGCGGGAGGCTCGTTGTCGCCGATCGTCGCGATGCTCGCGTAGCCGAGGTGCCCCGAGGCACCGTCGCCCCAGCAGCGGACGGTCCCGTCGTCCAGGGTCGCGCACGAATGCGCCCCGCCGGTCGTGATGGCGACTGCGGTACGGCCGGTGCCAAGGCCGACGGGCCCGACCGCGGCGGGCGTCTCCCCGTCGCCGATGGTGGCGGTGCTCCCGTAGCCGAGCCGCCCCGCGCCGCCGAAGCCCCAGCAGCGGACCGTCCCGTCGTCCAGGGTCGCGCACGCGTGGAGCGTTCCCGCCGAGAGCGCAACGGCGGTGCGGCCGGTGCCCAGGTCGAGCGGGCCGACGCTTCCGGGCGTCTCGTCGTCGCCGATCGTCGTCGTGTCGCCGTACCCGAGCGACCCGAACCCGGCGAATCCCCAGCAGCGGACGGTGCCGTCGTCGAGCAGCGCGCACGTGAAGACCCCGCCGGCCGCGATGGCGACGGCGCTGCGGCCGGCGCCGACATCGACCGGGCCCGCGCTCGCGGGCGTCTCGCCGTCGCCGATGGTCACCTCGTCGCCGTAGCCGAGGCGTCCGTTCTGGCCGAGGCCCCAGCAGAGCAGGGCACCGTCGTCGAGGATCGCGCACGTCTGCGAGCCTCCGGCCGCGATCGCCACCGCCGTGCGGCCAGGGCCGAGGTCGACGGGGGCGACCGACCCGGGGGCCTCGGTGTCGCCGATGTCGACCTGGTCGCCGTAGCCGAGCGAGCCGGTCGCGTTGTTGCCCCAGCACCGCACGGCGCCGTCGTCGAGGATGGCGCAGGTGTGCAGGCCGCCGGCCGTGATGGCGGTGGCGGTGCGTCCGGCGCCGAGGTCGACTGGCCCGACGGAGCCGGGGGTCTCGTCGTCGCCGATGGTGTCGGTGTTCCCGTAGCCGAGCTGGCCGACGCTGTTGTCGCCCCAGCAGCGGACCGCGCCCGTGTCGAGGATGGCGCAGGTGTGCTCGCTCCCGGCGGTGATGGCGGTGGCGGTGCGTCCGGCGCCGAGGTCGACTGGCCCGACGGAGCCGGGGGTCTCGTCGTCGCCGACGGGGGCGGTGTCCCCGTAGCCCAGCTGCCCCTTCGCGTTCGCGCCCCAGCAGCGGACGGTGCCGTCGTCGAGGATCGCGCACGTGTGGTCGCTGCCCGCGTCGATCGCGCCGGCCTGGACCGACCGCACCCGGGAGCCGGCCTGCTCGGCGACCGCCTGGCCAGCGAGCACGAGCGCCACGACGAGCGCGAGCAGCACGGCGAGGGCCGACCGGCCACCCGAGAGGCAGCGCGAGGGGAGCGAGGGCGCTCGCTGCATGGCCGACTGATCGGCCGCGTCCAGCGCGGCTTGCTCACCCGATCGGGTCAGACGACGCAGGCGCGTCGGGCTCCGCTTGTCCGCCGCGAGCGAGGCGCGTGCCGGCGCTGCGCGCGGCCGCGCCCGAGCCTCAGGCGAGTCGCGCGGTGCGTGCCTTCGCGGTGGCCGTGGTGAGGGTGTCGTTGCCGCTGAAGGTGGCGGTGATCCTCGCGGTCCTGGCCGTCCTGCGGGCCTTGCGCGTGATGGTGAGCCTTGCGGTGTACTCGCAGGCGCCGTCCCTCAGCCTCAGCTTCGGCTTCCTGGCAGTGAGGGTGCGCGTGCCGGCCCTGGCGGTGACGGTGACGGTGCCCTTGCAGGCGGTCGCGTCGGCGACGGCGGTGGCGACGAGCCGGCCGGTCGCCGTGAAGGCGTGGGGTGCGGTCGTGTCCCTCGTCGGCGTGAGCGCGAGCGTCAGCCGGTTCGGCTTCGTCTTCGCGGGTGCAGCCGGAGGCGGCGGGGCCGGCGGCGTCGGTGGGGGTGAGGTGACGGTGACGGCTGCCGTTGCGTGGTCGTCCTCGCTGGGTGCGAGGTTGCCGGGTGCCCAGGCGCCGGTCGTGGTGTCGAACGTTCCGGCGCTTGTAGCGGTGGAGGTGGTTGGCTCGCCGGTGGTGTGGACGTGCAGGAGGGGGTTCTGGGACGGGTCGGGGCCGTCGTTTCGGAGGGTGAGGGTGAGGGTGACGTCGTTGCCGACCTGGACGGTGTCGAGGCTGCGAGCGATCGTGAGCGAGAGGTCGGCCACGGTCGCGACGAGGGCGCCCGCGAGGGAGACCGGCCCGACCGACGCGGGGGTCTCGTCGTCGCCGATCGTGGTCGTGCTCCCGTAGCCGAGCTGGCCCTCGAGCGCCCGGTCCCAGCAGCGGACGGTGCCGTTGTCGAGCGTCGCGCACGTATGGAGGCCGCCAACGGTGATGGCGGTGGCGGTGCGTCCGGGGCCGAGGTCGACGGGGCCGACCGACGCCGGGGTCTCGTCGTCGCCGATCGCGCTGGTGGCGCCGTAGCCGAGCCGGCCGCTGCCGCCGAGGCCCCAGCAGCGGACCGCGCCGGTGTCGAGGATCGCGCACGAGTGCGCATCGCCCGTGTCGAGCTGACCGCCCTGGTAGCCGCGCGCCCCTGAGCCGGCCTGCTCGGCGAGCGCCGGCGCGGCCGCCGTGAGCAGGGCCGCGACCAGGCCGAGCGTGAGCGCGATCCTGGCCAGTCGAGCCATGCCGCAGTTCCTCCCCCGTGTCGCCCGCACGAGGCGCAGGAGCCTGGCGCACCCCGGGCCGGTACCCGCCGGGGCCTCGGGCAGCGCCGGGCGGTGCGCGCCCTCGCGGCCGCGTTGCGGGTGTCGAAGCCGTGGTGCTCGGAACCGGCGCGACCGGAGGAGGACAGCCGCGCCGCGGAGGGCGACCGCCGCTCAGGTGTCGCGGGGCTCCCACCGGAACGTGCGCGCAGCGATCGCGATCCCGGCGAGGCCCCAGAGGGCGAGCGCGACGGCGTCGCCCCAGTTCGCGCCGATCGTGCCGCCCTCGACGAACGAGTCCCGCAGCAGCCGCAGCAGGAACGTGAGCGGCAGGACGTCGGAGATCGCCTCGAGGAAGGCGGGCATCGAGTCCGCCGAGAAGAACGAGCCCGAGACGAACGTCATCGGCAGGTAGATCGCGTTCACGACGGCAGAGGATCCCTCGGCGCTCTTGACGATCGCCGTCAGCGCGAGCCCGAGCGCCGCGAAGGCGGCGACGCCCAGGAGCAGCTCGGCGATGAACGACGCCGGCGACGCGGGCCAGGCCGCGTCGAAGGCGAACCGCGCGATCATGACCTGGGTCGTGATCTGGACGACGATCACGAGCAGCGTGTTCGCCATCACCGCGCTCATGTAGACGCGCGTGGGCATCGGCGTGCCGCGCACGCGCTTGAGCACCCCGGACTCGCGTCGGATCACCGTCGTGATCGCGAGCCCCGCGAACGCCGAGGCCGTCACCCCGTAGCCGATCATCCCGGCGAGGATGAACGTCGCCCCCTGGACGCCCTCGACCTCCTCGTCGCCGTAGACGGCCCCGAGCAGGACGAGGAAGATGATCGGCAGGGCGAACGTGAAGAACGCGGCCTCCGGGTTCTTCCAGTAGAGGCGCTGCTGGGCGCGCAGCTCGTGGAGGAAGAGGCGGCCGCTCACGGGGCGTCCTCGCGGGTCAGCTCCAGGTAGAGGTCCTCGAGCGTCTGGCGGCGCACCTCGAGGCCCTCGAGCTCCACGCCGCGGGCGACGGCGTCCGCCGTCAGCTCGTGCAGGAGGCGCGTGGGCTCGTCCGTCCGAACGACCACGCGCTCGCCGTCGCGCACGTAGCGGACCTCGACGGAGGCGGCCTGGCCGATCAGGTCGGCGGGTGCGCCGAGCGCGGCGATCCGACCCTCGGCGACGATCGCGATCCGGTCGGCGAGCTCGGACGCCTCCTCCATGTAGTGCGTCGTCAGCAGGATCGTCTTGCCGAGCGCGCGCAGCCCGCGGATCGTCTCCCACGCGCGGCGGCGGGCCTCCGGGTCGAAGCCGGTCGTCGGCTCGTCGAGGAACACGAGCTCCGGGTCGCCGACGAGCGCGAGGGCGAGGTCGAGCCTGCGCAGCTGCCCGCCGGAGAGGGTCTTCACGCGCGCGTCCACCTTCTCGGCGAGGTCGACGATCGCGACCAGCTCGTCCACCGCGCGCGGCGCCGGGTAGTAGCCGCTGAACAGCTCCAGCATCTCGCGGACGGTCAGCCGCGGGTAGACGGCCGAGGACTGGAGGACGATGCCGACCCGCGCGCGGAAGTCGGAGCCGGCGTGCTGCGGGTCGACGCCGAGCACGGAGACCTCGCCGCCGTCTCGCGTGCGGTAGCCCTCGAGGATCTCGACCGTGGTCGTCTTGCCGGCGCCGTTCGGGCCGAGCAGCGCGAACACCTCGCCCGTCTCGACGGTCAGGTCGACGCCGCGCAGGACCTCGCGCGCGCCATACGACTTGCGCAGGCCCGTGACCTCGATCGCGCTCAACGCGACCGCGCTGTGCGCGCCGACTCCGACATCCCCGCGGACGAGGATACCCGCGCGCGCGAGGGCGACTCCCGTCCACCGGGCTGCGGGCGCCCTCAATCCCCGCGCCGGCCCGCCGATCTGCCTGACCGAGGTGACCGCACGCATCCGAGTCCCGACCGCGCGGCTCGCGCTCCTCGTCGCCACGTTCGCGTGCGCTGCGCTCGGGCCCGGCCTGGGCGCCGCTCGCGCCGCGTCGCCGGACGTCGTGATCGCCCAGATCTACGGCTCGGGCGGCATGCCGGGCGCGGCCTACCAGAACGACTTCGTCGAGCTCGTCAACCGCGGCACCGTCGGCGTGACGCTCACCGGCTGGTCGATCCAGGTCGCGCCGGGGAACGGGACGACCTGGTCGGTGACGCCCCTCTCCGGCACGATCGCGCCGGGGCGCTCGTACCTCGTCCGGGAGGCGAGCACGAGCTCCGTCGGCGTGCCGCTGCCGACCCCGGAGGCCGCCGGGACGATCAACATCAACCCCTCCTCGGCGAAGGTCGCGCTCGTCACGACGACGACGGCGCTCACGTGCGGCGCGTCGCCCGGGAGCTGCGCCGGCGCCACGCTTCGCGACCTCGTCGGCTACGGCACGCAGGCCGTCGACTACGAGGGCTCCACCCCTGCGCCGCAGGCGACCAGCGTGACCGAGTCCGTCCATCGAGACCTCGGCGGCTGCCAGGACACCGACCAGAACGGCCAGGACCTGTTCCCGGCGCCGGTCGACCCGCGCAACAGCGCCTCCTCCCCGGTGACCTGCGACGCGACCCCCGAGGTCGCCTCGACGACGCCGGCCGCGAACGCGTCGAGCGTCGCCGCGGACGCGTCCGTGACCGTGACGTTCTCCGAGCCCGTGACGGTCACGACGGGCTGGTGGTCGCTCGTCTGCACGGCGAGCGGCACGCGCACGGCGACCGTTTCGGGCGGCCCGACGACGTACACGATCAGGCCGGCGGCGCCGTTCACGGCAGGCGAGTCGTGCACCCTGACCGTCGTCGCGAGCGAGGTCGCGGACGTCGACGCGAACGACCCGCCCAACACGATGGACGGGAACGAGACGGTCACGTTCACGGTCGCGGGGTCGGGAGCGGCCGGCGGATCGGGCTCGGGGACGCCGTCGACGGGCGGCTCGACGGGGTCCGGCTCCGGCTCGGGCGGCGGCTCGGGCGGCAGCCAGACGTCCGGCGGCGCCGGGGGTGGGACGGCTCGCGCGTTCGGCCTGGCGCCGGTCGGCTCGGTCGCCTTCGGCGGCGTCGTCCGGGTGCGGCTCCGCTGCCCCTCGTCCGCGATCGACTCCTGCGCCGGCGACCTGACGCTCGTCTCGAAGAAGCCGCTGGCCGGGCGGCGCTCGGCGCGCCTCGGCGACGCCGCGTTCGAGGTGCGCTCGGGCCGGTCGAGGATCGTCCGCGTCCGGCTGACCCGCCAGGCGCGCATCGCGCTCGGCCGCCTCGGCCGCCTGAAGGCGGTCGTCCGCGCGCTCGGCTCGGACGGCGACGGCGCGACGCTCGCGGCGCGCCTGACGCTGACCCTCGTCCCGCCTGCGCGCTGAGCCGTCGGGGCACGTCGCCGCGTAGGCGCGGCACCGGCCACCGCCGACCTGCGAGGATCGGGGCATGCCTTCCTTCCGCTACGTCGTCGCCGACGTCTTCACCGACACGCCCCTGACGGGGAACCAGCTCGCCGTCTTCACGGACGCGCGCGAGATCCCCGAGCAGACGCTGCTCCCACTGGCCCGCGAGGTCGGCTTCTCCGAGACCGTCTTCGTCTACCCGCCCGAGGCCGGCGGGCACGTGCGGCTCCGGATCTTCACGCCGGGCCGCGAGATCCCGTTCGCCGGCCACCCGGTGCTCGGGGCCGCCTTCGTGCTCGCAGTCCCGCTCCAGCTGACGGAGATCCGCCTCGAGACCGGCTCGGGCGTCGTGCCGGTCGCGCTCGAGCGCGACGCCGCGCGGATCGTCTTCGGCTCGATGAGCCAGCCGATCCCGCGCGTGATCGCCTTCCCGGAGCCCGAGCCGCTCCTGGCCGCGCTCGGCGTCGAGCGCTCGCTGCTCCCGGTCGAGCTCTACGACAACGGGATCGGGCACGCCTACGTGCAGCTCGCGGACGTCGCGGCGGTCGAGGCGCTGAAGCCCGACCTGGCGGCGCTCGCGCGCTTCCCGCACGTGGGGACGAGCTGCTTCGCCGGCTCGGGAGACCGCTGGACGACGAGGATGTTCGCGCCGGGCGTCGGCGTCCCCGAGGACCCCGCGACGGGGTCGGCAGCCGGGCCGCTCTGCGTCCACCTCGTGCGCCACGGGCTGGTCGAGCCGGGCGTCGAGATCACGATCTCGCAGGGCGCGCTGATCGACCGGCCGAGCACGCTCTACGCCCGCGTCGAGGGCGCGCCTGACGCGATCGAGCGCGTGACCGTCGGCGGCTCGGCGGTGATCGTCGCCCGCGGGGAGTTCCGCCTCTAGGTCGGTCGCCCCGAGGCCCGCGCGAGGAACGACCCCAGCAGCCCGGCGACCCGCTCCGGCTCGTCCACGAACGGCCAGTGGCCGCAGCCGTCGAGGACGTGAACCTCGGCGCGCGGGAACGCGTCGCGCTGGCGCGCCGCCCAGGCGGCGCCGATGTACGGGTCGTGCGCGCCCCAGAGGACGAGCGTCGGCGGGTCGAGCTCCCGGAACGCCCGCGCCGCGGTCTCCATCGCCCGCAGGTCGGTCGAGCGGTAGAGGCGCAGGACGGCCCGGCGCAGGTCGCGGTCGTAGTCCGTCGCCATCCGCTCGACGAACGCCGCGGGCAGCGGGCGCGGGCTCCCGCGCTGGACGGCGCGCCGGAACACCGCGCCCGTCGTCGTGGCCTGGGCCAGCTCGCCGAGCAGCGGCGTCCGCCAGATCCGCGCGGCGGAGTGCCAGCGGTAGCCGGGCAGGATCCCCGTGTCGATCAGCGTCACGCTGGCGAGCGCGCCCGGGTGCGCGACCGCCCAGGCGAGCCCGAACGCGCCGCCGAAGTCGTGCAGGACGAGATGGGCGCTGTGCACGCCGAGCCGCTCGAGCGCCGCGCCGAGGAAGAGCGCGTGCCCGGCGACCGTGTGCTCGAACGCGGGGGGCGCGTCGGCGCGCCCGAACGCGGGCTGGTCGAGCGCGAGCGCCCGGTGCTCCGTGCCGAGGCGCGGCAGCAGCTCCTCCCAGTCCTGCGCCGAGCCGGGGTTCCCGTGGACGAGGACGACCGCCTCGGCCCGCTCCTGCGGCCCCGCCTCGAGCACCCGGGTCCGGACCCCGGCGACGTCCAGCTCCCGCTCGCGCACGTGCCGTATGCTCGCAGGGATGGCGACGGCGGAGCGGATCGGGCGCGGCTGGCCGGCGACCCTCGTGGTCGGGCCGGACGACCGGCTCGTGCTCGACGGCGTCGACCTGCTCGCCCTCGCGCGGGAGCGCGGCACGCCGCTCTGGGCGATCTCGCGCGGCGCCGTCGAGGGGAGCTTCGACCGGCTGCTCGGGGCGATGCGGGCGCGCTACCCGCGCTCCGAGATCGCGTACTCGATGAAGGTGAACTCGACGATGGCGGTGATCCGCCTGCTGCACGCGCGCGGCGCCCGGGTCGACTGCTCGGCCGAGCACGAGCTCCAGGTCGCGCTGCGCGCCGGCGTGCCCGCCTCCGACGTGATCCTGAACGGCTGTGGGAAGAGCGACGCCGCGCTCGAGGCGGCGGCCGCGCTCGGCGTGCGCGAGGTGAACGTCGACTCGCTCGACGAGGCCGAGCGGCTCGACGCCGTCGCGACGCGGCTCGGGACGCGCGTCGCCTGCACGGTCCGCGTCCAGCTCTCCTACGCCGACCTGCTCGAGCTCGACCCGAGCTACGAGCGCTCCGCCGCGGCCGCCGACAAGTTCGGCTCCGACGTGGCCTCGGGCGAGGCCCTGCGCGTCGTTCGGGCGGTGCTCGCCTCCCGGAGCCTGGACCTCGTCGGGCTGCACCACCACGTCGTCTTCCCCGGCTACATGAGCGACTACACGGCCGAGCGCGCCGTCGCCCACCACGCCGAGAGCGCCCGCGAGCTCGTGCGCTTCGCGAACGAGGTGCGCGCCGCGACCGGCGTCGCCGTCGAGCGGCTGAACCTCGGCGGCGGCGTGCGCGCCGGCGGCACGATCCTCGTCGCGCCGCCCGGTGCGCCCGAGCAGGCGGCGTGGCACGACCTGCCGACGGAGCAGGCCTTCGCCGAGGGGATCGCCGAGGCGATCGAGTCGACCTGGGACGGCCCCGAGCTCCCCCTCGTCCAGCTCGAGTCGGGCTCCCACTCCGTCTGGAGCGCCGCCGTCCTGCTCGCGAGCGTCGCCGAGGTGAAGGACGCCGTCCGCCGCGGCGGGCCGCCGCAGCGCTTCGTCTACGTCGACGCCTCGACGATGATGTTCACGATCCGCGCGATGCTGCGGCTCGGCCACCCGGTGGTTCCCGTCGAGGGCCCGCGCCGCCCGCCCGTCGACGACGTGCCGACGCACGTGGTCGGCCAGACGTGCATGGGGGACACGGTCGCCGAGTCGCTCCGCCTGCCCGCGCTCGCGCGCGGCGACGTCGTCGCCCTCCTCCACCAGGGCGCCTACTGCGACGTGATGTCGACCCAGGTGAACGCGTTCCCGCGGCCCGAGACCGTCCTGCTCGACCGTGGCCGGGTCGACGTCGTCAAGCGGCGGGAGCAGCCGGGCGAGTCGCACGCCCGCGACCTGATCCCGGCGACCCTCTGGGCCTGACGTACTCGCTGGCCTGCGGCGCGCCCGCGCGGGCGCAGGGCCACTCGTGAGGCCAGGCTCCCCCTTTCGGGGAGGGCCAGCGGTCCGCTCCGAGGATTCCGCCGGGGAAGCCGGCAGGCGATCCTGTTGGCATGTTCGATCAGGAAACCATCGAGCCGGAGACCGCCCCGCGTGAGAGCGAGGCCGACCGCGTCACGAAGTGGCGCGCGACCGAGCTGTCGCGCGCGGGGTACGACGAGTACAGCGCCTGGACGCTCGCCGTCCAGGGCGACGTCGACCTCCACCTCGCGGTCGACCTGATCCACCAGGGCTGCCCGCCGGCGACCGCGCTGCGCATCCTCCTGTAGCGCGGGGAGAAGCGCGGGGGAGAAAGCTCGCGCTTCTCCCCCACGGGCCCCCTCATCGCGCCAGGCGGCTGGCTCTCGGGCTTCCGCTCCCTGGTCGCGTCGGCGGTTCCTCCGGGAGCGGCAGGGGACCTGACGAGGGAACCTCGCCGGGTCGGCGGGCGTCTTCGACGCGTGTCCCGGGGCCCGCTGCGGGTTGCGGGTACGATCCGCGGTCCGCTGACGAGGGAGGGAACGTGCGCAGGGGCTACGTCGACGTCGAGTTCGGGCAGCTGCACTACCGGGAGTACGGCGAGGGGCCGCCGCTCGTGCTGCTGCACAAGACGCCGTCCAGCTCGATCCAGTACTCCCGCGTCATGCCCATGCTCGGCGAGCGGTACCGCTGCATCGCGCTCGACACGCCCGGGTTCGGCATGTCCGACCCGTTCCCGTCGCAGCCGCTGATGGGGGACTACGGCCGGGCGGCGATCGCCTTCCTCGACGCGATGGGCCTCGACGAGGTCTTCCTGCTCGGCCACCACACCGGCGCCTCGATCGCGATCGCGGCGGCCGCGCGCAACCCGGCGCGCGTCCGGCGGCTGATGCTCGGCGGGGTGCTCGCCTTCGACGACGAGGCCGTGCGGGCCGAGTGGATGACGTACCTCGACACGCACAAGTTCACGCCCGACTCCGCGGGCCGGTTCCTCGAGACCTACCCGAAGCCGATGCTCGAGCGGGACATGGCGTTCTCGCCGGACGACCCCGAGCGCTACCTGCTCGAGCTGGTCGCGTACCTCCAGGCGGGCGAGCGCTTCTGGTGGTCGTACAACGCGGTCGTCCAGCACCGGGCCTTCGACCTCTTCCCGCTGCTGACGATGCCCGTCCTCGTGATGAACCAGGAGGAGGGTCGCGTGCTCGAGAGCACCCGCAAGGTCGCGGCGGCGATCCCGGGCTGCACCTACGTCGAGCTGCCCGGCTCCTCCGAGGGGACGATGGACGACCCGGAGACGTTCGCCCGGACGGTGCTCGACTTCCTCGCCGCCGACTAGGCGCCGGCCCTACCCGTCGAGCGGCCCGGGGCCCCAGGCGACGTCGGCGATCTCGGGCAGCTCGACGTCGAGCGAGCGCCAGAAGACGCCCCCGTCGAGCGAGACGTACAGCCGCCCGCCCGAGGCGACGACGACGTGGTCGGGGTTCGAGCCGAGCGCGATCGCCGCGCCGCGCGGCAGGCCCGACCCGCGCTCCGTCCACGTTCGGCCGAGGTCGTGCGAGACGAGCAGCGGCGGGCGGCGGTCGAGCAGCAGCACGACGGTCGAGCCGACCGAGTCGCAGTCGACGAGCAGCCGCTCGGCCCAGCTCGGAACGAGGTCGCGCGGCCGGAAGCGGACGGGCACCTGGCCGGCTAGCTCCTCGGTCGCGACGACGTCGGGGCCGGGCCCGCCGAGCTCGACACCGTAGAGGCGGTCATCGCACTCCGCGAGGACGAGCTGGCGCGCCGGCCTCACGCGAGCAGCCTCCCGACCACGGCGGCTGCCGCTCGGCCGGCCTCGACCGGCTCGGCGCCAGCCTGGCGGAGCGCGAGGTAGGCGGCTGCGAACGCGTCGCCGGCGCCCGTCGTGTCCGCGACCTCGAGCGGCTCGATCTCGACCCGCGCCGCGCGCCCGTCGGCGACCACGAGGGCGCCGCGGCTGCCCAGCGTCAGCACCACCTCCCCGACGCCGAGGCTCGCCAGCCCGGCCGCCTCGGAGGCGACCCCGAGCGCGGCGGCCTCGTCGGCCGCGAGCTTCAGCACGTCCACGTGGCGGAGGATGCCAGGCTCGTGCCCTCGGTCGAGCACGGCCCGGCACGCCCGGGACGGACGAGCCCCTGCCCGTCGAGCGAGACCCGACGGCCCTGCGCGCGCAGCGCCGCGAGCGTGGCCGAGGGGAAGTCGAGCCGCGAGAGCGCGCCGCAGTGCACCACCGCCGCGTCGCCGAGCGCGTCGGCGATCCAGCCGTCCGCGTCGGCGGCGACGAACGGGGCGCCCGGCGAGACGATCTCCACCGTGCGCGCGTCGCCGTCGTGCTCGAGCCGGTACGTCGCCGTGGCCTCGCTCGCGTGCCAGGTCGTGGGGAGGCCGAGCCCGGCGAGCGGCTCGACGAGGGCGCGATCCTCCGCGGCCGTCGTCGTCGCGATCGCCGCGGGATGCCCGAGCAGGACGAGGGCGCGGGCCGCGTACAGCGGCGCCCCGCCGGGACGCGGCCGGCCCCCGTCGACGAGGTCGCGCGTGGTCTGGCCGACGATCCCGAGGCGCACGCCGGCCGCTTAGCCGTCCCCGACCGCCGCTCGCTGCGGCACCGCGACCCGCAGGACGGCGTAGAGCACGAACGCCGCACCGAACGCCGGCAGCGACGCCCCGATCGTGATCGCGCCCGCGTTCGTCCCGTCGATCAGGTCGATCCACCACTGCGGCCCGGTCGGCTGGAGCCACTGGTAGAGGCAGAAGCCCGCGAGCCAGGCCGCGATGCCGCTGCCGCGCCAGGCGGTCGCGCGGCCCGAGCCGAGCAGGAAGTCCGCGACGAGCACGCCGAAGAGCGGCACGAAGAACGAGCCGAGGAGGAAGAGGAAGCTCTCGTAGCGCGCGAAGTCGACGACGAGCGCGAGCAGCGTCGCGATCCCGCCGACGAGGCCGATCAGCACCTTCTGGGGGGCCCACGGCACGACGTTCTGGATCGAGAGCGCGGCCGAGTACACGTTCGCGAAGGGCTCGTCCGCCTCGTCGACCGCGAGCGCGATCAGGGCGAGCGCGCCGGCGGCCCCGCTCGTCGCGACCGCCGCGATGATGTCCGTCGGCGTCGTCAGCTCGCGGCCGAGCGCGAGCAGCGCGCCGAGCCCGAAGAGCAGCACGAGCGGGACGAAGTAGCCGACGGCCGTCCCCCAGAACGAGCCCCGCGCCGAGCGGGCGAAGCGCGTGTAGTCGGCCGCGAGCGGGAACCACGACGCGGCCATTGCGATCGTCAGGTCGACGCCGGACATGAAGCCCGTCGAGCCGTCGCCCGGCTGGCTCCAGAGCGCGCCGAGGTCGGCGCCGTCGAGCGTCCACCAGGTCAGGTAGCCGAGCGAGACGACGACGATCCAGATCGCGAACCGGCGGACGAACTTCCGCACGAACGAGATCGGCCCGGCGAGCGCGAGGCCGATCGCGAGCGCGGCCGCGACGAGCACCCACAGCCAGCGCGCGTCGAAGTCGAAGACGTTGCGCGCGACCGCGTGCGCGGCCTCGGCGATCACGATCAGCTCGAAGGTGGCCCAGCCGAGGTTCTGCGCGACGTTCAGCCCCGTCGGCAGGAACGACCCGCGCGCGCCGAGCGGGTCGCGGTAGAGCACCATCCCCGGCACGCGCCGCTCCGTCCCGATCGCGCCCGCGGCGCCCAGCATCACGCAGCCGATCGCTGCGCCGAGGACGATCGCCCCGACCGCGGCGGCGAGGCCGAGGCCCGGGACGAGGAACGCCCCGGTGACCAGCACGAGCAGGCTGATCCCGAGGTTCCCCCAGAGGAGCCCCACGTCGAGGAGCCCCAGGGTCCGGAGCCTGTCCGGTACGGGCGTGACGCCCCAGCTGCGCTCGTCGGCGCTCATCCCACTCCCTCCGCTGGCATTACCCAGGTCAGGTTCGACGGGTCGGGGCCCACCAGCCCCCTCTCAGCCGCTCCCACGCAGCTCCCCGATTGCTCGAGCGAAGGAATACCACAGCGCTGCGGCGCGGGCGAGCCGCGATCGGCCGCCCCGGCGACGGGGTCCGCGCGCAGCCCAGGCTCGGCCGACCCGGCGCGGTCAGCGCCGCGCGAGCGCTGCCGGCCCGGCCCGGCCCTTCCGCGCTCGCGGCGAGTCGACGAGCACGCGCAGGTCGCGGCGGCGGAGCACGAACGCGGCGACCGCGAGCGAGACGATCGTCAGGAGCGCCATGGCGAGCGCGCTGCCGAGCCACACCTTCGGGCCGGTGGTTCCACCTATCCTCGCCCGTGAGCGCGAGCCCTGGGCGCGGCGCACGAAGTCCGCGTCGACGTCCTGGTCGAACCGCTCGCGCACGTCGACGCTCCCGTAGACCGTCGAGAGCTCGGTCGTCACCCGCAGCTCGTTCAGGGAGACGGTCGACGCGCCGGCCGCGGTGCCCCACTGCGCCGTCGCCGCGTGCCCGACGATGTTGACGAACCCGCCCGCGAGGCCCGCGATCGGCAGCGACACGACGATCTGCGCCGCGAGCACGAGCGGCAGCACGGTCAGCGCCTGGTCGGACGTGCGCACGAGCGCCGAGATCAGCAGGCCGAGCGCCATCGCCCCGAGGCCGGCGAGCGCCGCGGCGATCATTAGCTCGAGCATCTGCGAGCCGATCACCGCGCCCTGGGTGAAGTCGCCCTCGATCCGCCCCATCGCGGCGAGCTGCGGGATCACGCCGAACGTGTCCTTCGGCGGGAACGACTGCTGCGAGACGGCGACCGCGACGAGCAGGACGCTCTGGACGAGCACGATCCCGCCGAGCACGAGGGCCTTCGAGCCGAGGTACGAGAGGATCGAGAGGCCGACGGCCCGCTCGCGCCGGTAGATCGGCAGCTCCTTGACGATCTCCCTGATCGCGTTCGCCGCGCCGAGCCAGGTGGCGCCCACCGCGAGCAGCCAGACGAGCAGGGTCGCCTGCTCGCCCTTGTTCGTCGAGAGCGCGTTCGTCTTGAACAGCGCGAGGAACAGCGCCCCGAGGATCGGCGCCTGCAGGACGAGCAGGGCCATCGACCGGGTGTCCGCCCTGATCAGCGCCACGTTGCGCCGCGACAGGACCCAGAGCTGGCGGAACCAGGGAAGCCGCGCGCGCGGCGGCAGCGGCGGCCTCGTCTGTCGCCGCTCGCGCTCCGCCTGCTCTGCGAGCCGGCCGACGTAGCCCGCGTGGAGCGGGTGCGCGAGGTAGCGCGCCTTCCAGTCGACGTCCTTCGAGGTCTCGAGCGTGCGGAACAGGCTCGCGTAGCCGCCCTCGCCGGCGTCCTCGCCGAAGTAGTCGAGCGCCTCCGGCGCGCTCCCGTAGAAGGCGACCTTGCCTCCCGGGGCCAGGAAGAGGACGCGGTCGCACAGGTCGAGGCTCTGCGTCGAGTGCGTCACGACGACCACGATCCGGCCGCCCTGGGCGAGCCGGCGCAACAGCTCCATCAGCTCGCGCTCGTGTCCCGGGTCGAGGCCGGAGGTCGGCTCGTCGAGGAAGAGGAGCGTCGGCTTCGTCAGCAGCTCGAGCGCGACGCTGACGCGCTTGCGCTGACCGCCGGACAGGCTGGAGATCCGCACGTCGGCGCGCTCGGTCAGGCCCATCTCGGCGAGCACCTCGTCGATCCGCTGACGGCGCGTCGTCGCGTCGACGTCGGGCGCGAAGCGCAGCTCCGCGGCGAACTCGAGCGCCTTCCGGACCGTCAGCTGCGTGTGGAGGATGTCCTCCTGCGGGACGAAGCCGATCCGGAAGCGCAGCTCCTCGTAGGCGAGGTACAGGTCCCTGCCGCCGTAGTAGACGGCCCCGAAGTCCGCCGGCCGGAAGCCGGTGAGCGCGTTCAGCAGCGTGCTCTTGCCCGAGCCGGACGGGCCCACGACGCCCAGCACGCTCGACGGGCGCAGCACGAACCCGACCTCGTCGAGGATGCGGCGGCCGTCCGGCAGGTCGACCGCGAGCCCGATCGCCTCGAGGGCCGCGCCGAGGTGCGGCAGCTCCTCGACCAGCTCGCCCGAGCGGAAGCGGAACACGCGGCTGCCGATCGAGACGAGGTCGCCCTCGGCGAGCCGCGTCCGCCGGACGGGCACGTCGTTCACGAAGGTGCCGTGGCGGCTGCCGAGGTCGACGAGCTCGGCGGCCCCGCCCCCGAGCGGGCGCAGCTCCGCGTGCCGGCGGGAGACGCGCAGGTCGTCGGCGAGGTCGATCTGGTTCTCGGGGCCGCGGCCGATCCGGATCGTCCCGGTCGCGCCCTCGGTGCGGGGGATCGGCGCGAGGACGGTCGCCGCGCCGGCCGGCGCCTCCTGGTCGACGGCGAGCGCGAGCTCCGGACCGCGCACCGGGTCGCCGAGCCGGACCGTGACGTCGCCGACGATCGCGACCTCCTCGACCCGCTCGCCGTCGCGGTAGACGCCGTTGCGGCTGTCGGCGTCACGCAGCATCCAGCCGTCCCGGACGTGCTCGACCAGTGCGTGGCGGCGCGAGACGAGCTCGTCGTCGATGACGACGTTCGAGCCAGGGTCGCGCCCGACGGACACCGGCGAGCTCGCGGCGCCGAAGGCGCGGCCGTTCAGGCGGATCGCGGACGGGACGGGCTTCGGCTCGGTGTCCAGGGAGGCTCCTCTCGGGCTGGCTCCGAGGATAGATCTTGGCAACGCGCCGCGCCCGCGGCAAGCGCGGTGGATGCACGAGGGCGCGCCCACGGGGCACCGCGCGGCCGGCGCGGGGCCGCCTTCCGGGCTCGCAGCCGGGGTGCGGCCGGGCCGTGCCGCGAGGCTCGGCCCGCCCGGCTCCCCCGGCGCCGGGCGCCGGGCGCCTCAGGATCCGGAGCCGCTCCCGCGTTCGCCCCACGCCTGGGGAGGAACCGGCACGAATCCGGCACGGTCCCGTGACCCACCCGCGCGGATTTCCGTCGTACCCTGCCCCCCAGGGTGGGCGGGGGGAGGTGGGCGGTCCCCGTGCGGCCGCCCCGGCCGGCCCGCCCGGCGGCGTCTCCGGGACGACCTCGCCCGACGCGGCGACCGGCGGGCGACGGGGCCGAGCGCGGCTCACGCGCCCGTCCCCGGGCGAGGCCTTCTATCCTTGCCAGCCCCGACGCGGAGCGACCGTCGGGCAGGCGAAAAGGAGGACGGATGCCGGACTTCCGCGGGGCACGCGACGGCGAGCCGCTCGAGCAGCGAATCGCGCGGCTCGAGGACATCGAGTCGATCAGGCAGCTCAAGTACCAGTACGCGATCCACTGCGACAACGGCTACGACCCGGACGGGATGGCGGGCCTGTTCGCCGAGGACGGCGTCTGGGAGTCGAACGCCTTCGGCGTCTACGAGGGCGTCGCGGAGGTGCACCGCTTCATCTCCGAGGTGCGCGGGTCGATCCTCTGGGCCCTCCACTACATGGACAACGGGATCGTCGACGTCTGCGACGACGGCGTCACGGCACGGGGTCGCTGGATCCTCTTCGAGCCGGCCGTCATGACCAACGAGGCCGGCGGGAGCGACTCGGTCGTCATCACCGCCGACTACGACGACGACTTCGTCAAGGTCGACGGCGAGTGGCGCTTCAAGCGCGTCCGCGCGAACTTCCGGACGGTGGCCAACCTGCACGAGGGCTGGCACGACAAGAAGTTCCGGGACGGGTAGCCGCAGTGTCGCTCCGCACCGCCGGCGGGCGCCCCGGGGCCGCCCGCGACGCAGGCGCCGTGTCGCCGTGCGCAGCCGTCTCGCCGCCTCCGCTCGCATGAGCACGGGCTGGGACTGGGACGCGGCGGCGCGGCGGGCGGGAGCCGACCGCGACGGGCGGCTGAACTGCGGCGCGCTGCCGATCGAGCATCCGCGCGCACTCGTCTGGGTGCGCGCGGACGGGGTCGTCGAGACGATCCCCGGCCCGGAGCTGACGGCGCGGGCCGGGCGGATCGCGTCCGCGCTGCGGCGCGCCGGCGTGCAGCGGGGCGATCGCGTCGCCGCGCTGATGGGTCGCCGTCCGGAGTCGTTCGCCGTGCCGCTCGCGCTGTGGCGCCTGGGCGCCGTCCTCGTGCCGCTGTTCTCGGGCTTCCGGTCGGACGCCCTGCGCGTGCGGCTCGAGGACAGCGGCGCGACCGCCGTCGTGACCGATCCCGACAACCGCCCCAGCCTCGTCGGGGTGGAGGACGACCGGACGATCCTCGTCACGGGAGGGCCCGGCGAGGACGGCGACCTCGACCTCGACCGGCTCGCGGGCGCGGCCGCGGACGACGCCGGGGTCGCGCCGACGCTGCTCTCGGATCCCGCGACGATCATGTACACGTCCGGCACGAGCGGACGGCCGAAGGGCTGCGTCATCCCGCACCGTGCGCCGATCGTCCTGTGGCCGTTCGTCGAGCGCTGCCTCGCGCTCGGCCCGGACGACCTGCTCTTCTCGACGGCGGACGCCGGCTGGTCGTTCGGGCTGCTCACCACGGGCGTCGCGCCGATGACGATGGGGCGCGCGCGGCTGCTCTACCAGGGCGGGTTCGACGCCGCGGCCTGGTGGCGCACCGTGCACGAGCAGCGCGTGACGCACCTCGCGAGCGCGCCCACCGGCTTCCGTCAGCTGGCCGCGTCGGGCGCCGACGCGATCGGGGCGGCCGCCGGCCAGCTGCGCGCCGCGACGGCGGCGGGGGAGGCGCTCGACCCGGAGTCGATCCGCTGGCTCGAGCAGCAGGTCGGCGTGACCATCCACGACGGCTACGGGCTGACCGAGCTCGGAATGCTCGTCGCGAACCTCCGCGGGGAGGGCGCGCGGCCGCCGGCGCCCGGCTCGATGGGCTACCCGGTGCCGGGCTTCGCGGTGCGGCTCCTCGGCGACGACGGCGCGCCGGTCGCGGCCGGCGAGGAGGGCCAGGTCGCGGTGCGCGACGACGGCTGGTTCCTCTCGTCGACGTACTGGGGTCGCGACGCCGAGTGGTGCGCGCCTGCGCGACGGCTGGTGGGTGACGGAGGACCGCGCGCGCCAGGACGAGGACGGCCGCTACTGGTACGTGGGGCGGATGGACGACGTGATCGTGACGGCCGGCTACAACGTCGGGCCGTTCGAGGTCGAGAGCGTGCTGCTCGAGCATCCGGCCGTCGTCGACGCCGCGTGCGTGGCCGAGCCGGACACGCGCAAGGGGAACGTCGTCGGGGCGCACGTCGTCCTCGCCGGGCCGGAGCCGGAGGGGCTGCTCGACGAGCTGCGCCGCCTGGTCGGCGAACGGGTCGGCTGGCATGCGGCGCCGAGGCGGCTGCACGTCCACGCGGCGCTGCCCAAGACCGAGAGCGGCAAGATCCGCCGCCGGGCGCTGCGCGACGCCGCGGGCGGAGCCGCGTGACCGTCTCCGGACGAGCCCGCCGCGGCCCGGACGTGCCCGGGGCCGTCGGCGCGCGAGCCGTGTCCCGTCGGGCCATGTCCCTTCCGGCCGCCCGAGGGCCACCCGCGCCTCCACCCGCTTTCGAGCGTAGCGGCGAACGGCGCTCGGGTGTGTCACGAGAGCGCGACGATTGCGAACGAGAGACGAACGAGGGTGCAACGGATGGGGAGGACGCGATGAACCGCGTGGTCGTGGTCGGTGCCGGGCAGATGGGCGGTGGGATCGCGCAGGTGTGCGCGGCCGCCGGGCTCGAGGTCGTGCTGGTCGACGTCGGCGAGGACGCGCTCGCGCGCGGCCTGGCGGCGATCCGGAAGAGCCAGGAGCGGATCGCCGAGAAGGGCGGCGTGGCGGCGGACGAGGTGCTGTCGCGCATCTCGGCGACCGAGTCGGTGCCGACGGGGATCGACGCCCAGATCGCGATCGAGGCCGTGATCGAGGACGAGGCGGTCAAGAAGGCCGTGCTCGCCGACCTGGACGCCAAGCTCCCGGCCGGCGCGATCATCGCCACGAACACGTCGTCGATCCCGATCACGCGGCTCTCGCGCGCCACCCAGCGGCCGGAGCTGTTCATCGGCATGCACTTCATGAACCCGGTGCCGATGCTCCCGCTCGTCGAGGTCATCCGCGGTCTCGCGACCTCGGACGAGACGGCGCAGGCCGTCGTCGACCTGACCCGCCGGCTCGACAAGACGCCGGTCGAGGCGCGCGACTTCCCCGGCTTCGTCGGCAACCGCATCCTGATGCCGCTGATCAACGAGGCGATCTTCGCCCTGATGGAGGGCGTCGCCACGCGGGAGGCGATCGACGACATCATGCGCCTCGGCATGCGGCATCCGATGGGCCCGCTCGCGCTCGCGGACCTGATCGGGCTGGACACCTGCCTGCTCGTGATGGAGGTGATCCACCAGGGCCTCGGCGACTCGAAGTACCGGCCCTGCCCGCTGCTGCGCCAGTACGTCGAGGCCGGCTGGCTCGGGCGCAAGACGGGCCGCGGCTTCTACGAGTACGCGAGCTAGCGAGGGATGGTGACCGCGTGATCGCCCCGAGAGCCGACGCGGTGCGGGCACGGGCGCACGAGCTCGACGCGTGCACGGAGACGCCCGGGGAGATCACGCGGTCGTACGGCTCGGATGCGCTCGTCGAGGCGCGCGAGCGCGTGCGCGGCTGGCTCGAGCAGGCGGGGCTCGAGGTCCGTCAGGACGCGGTCGGCAACCTGGTCGGCCGTCGCGAGGCGGACGCGCCCGGCTCGCCGACGCTCGTGCTCGCCTCGCACGTCGACTCCGTCCGCAACGCCGGTCGCTGGGACGGGCCGCTCGGCGTGCTCGTCGCGATCGCGGCGGCGCAGCGGCTCGAGGACGAGGGGATCGCGCTGCCCTACGCGCTCGAGGTCGTCGCCTTCGTCGACGAGGAGGGCCTCGCCTACGCGGCGTCCTACCTGGGCAGCCGCGTCTGGGCCGGGATCTGGGACGGCGCCGAGCGCGGGACGCACGACCGGGCGGGCACCCCCTTCGAGGCGGCCGTCCGTCGCATGGGGGGCGACGTCGACGGCTTCGCCGAGGCGCGGCGCGACCCGGCCGACCTGCTCGGGTACCTCGAGCTGCACATCGAGCAGGGCCCCGTGCTCGAGGACGAGGGCCTGCCCGTCGGCGTCGTGACGGCGATCGCCGGGCAGTCGCGCGGCTTCGTCGACGTCCTCGGAGTCGCCGGGCACGCGGGGAACACCCCGATGCGCCTCCGCAGGGACGCGCTCGCGGCCGCGGCCGAGCTGGTGCTCGCGGTCGAGCAGCTGGCGCTCGAGCCGGACGGGCCGACGGCGACCGTCGGCAAGCTCGAGGTCTCGCCGAACGTCGGCAACGTCATCCCGGGCGTCGTCACGCTGAGCTACGACGTGCGCCACCAGGACGACGCGGCGAAGGACGCCGCCGTCGAGCGCCTGCGCGTGATCGCCGAGGAGGTCTGCGCGCGGCGCGGCCTCACGCACGTCTGGCGGCACCTGCAGGACCACCCGGCGACGCCCATGGCGCCGCGCCTGCGTGCGCTCCTCGTCGCGGCCGTCGAGCAGGCCGGGATCCGGCCGGTCGAGCTGCCGAGCGGGGCCGGCCACGACGCGGTCTCGGCCGCGCACCTGACGGACGTCTCGATGCTGTTCGTCCGCTGCCGCGGCGGCGTCAGCCATCATCCCGACGAGCACGTGGACGAGGCCGACGTCGACGCGGCCGTCCGCGTGGTCGACGCGTTCCTCGACCTGCTGGCGGACGACGTCCGCGCGCGAGGGGAGGCCTGAGGATGGCGGAGTACGACCTGGTCGTCCGGGGCGGGACGCTCGTCCTGCCCGACGGCGAGCGCCCCGGCGACGTCGGCGTCGTCGACGGCGCGATCGCGGCGGTCGGCGCGGGGCTCGCGGGCGGGCGCGAGGAGGTCGATGCGACCGGCCTCCACGTCCTCCCCGGCGGGATCGACCCGCACGTCCACTTCGACGAGCCCGGCCGCGAGCACTGGGAGGGGGTCGACTCCGGCAGCCGCTCGCTCGCCGCCGGCGGCCTGACGACGTACGTCGACATGCCGCTGAACAACGAGCCGGTCACCGTCGACGGGCCGAGCTTCGACGTCAAGCTGACCGCCATCCGCGACCGCTCCCACGTCGACTTCGGCCTCTGGGGCGGCCTCGTCGCCGGGAACGTCGACCGGCTGGCCGAGCAGCACGCGCGCGGCGTCTGCGGCTTCAAGGCGTTCATGTGCTATTCGGCGATCGACGAGTTCCCGCAGGTCGACGACCTCTCGCTCTGGGAGGGGATGGCCGAGATCGCCCGCCTCGGGTCGATCCTGCTCCTGCACGCGGAGAACGCGGACATCGTCGGCGGCCTCGGCGCCCGCTGCCGCCGTGAGGGCCGGCTGACGCCGACCGACTTCGTCCGCTCGCGCCCGCCGATCTCCGAGCTCGAGGCGGTCCAGCGTGCGATCCTGTTCGCCGAGGACACGGGCTGCGCGATCCACCTCGTCCACCTCTCCGTCGCGCGGGCGGTCGAGCTGGTCGCGGCCGCGCACGCGCGCGGGGTCGACGTCACCTGCGAGACCTGCCCGCACTTCCTGCTCTTCGACGAGGACGACCTCGAGGCGGTCGGCCTGCCGCTCAAGTCGGCGCCGCCCGTGCGCTCGCGGGCGGACCGCGACCGGCTCTGGGCGCTGCTCGCGGACGGGACGCTGCGCATGGTCACCTCCGACCACTCCCCCGGGCACCCGGACGTCAAGCAGGCCGGCTTCTGGGACTCGTGGGGCGGCATCTCCGGCGCCCAGTCGACGCTGCAGCTCCTGCTCGCGGCGGGGCCGACGCACGGGCTCTCGCTCCCGGCGATCGCCGCCGTCTGCGGCGGCGAGGCGGCCCTGCGCTTCCGCCTGCCGGGGAAGGGGCCGGTCGCGGTCGGGAACGACGCCGACCTCGCGCTCGTCGACCTCGGCTGGACGGGCACGCTCTCGCTCGACGACCTCCACTACCGGCACCGGTACTCCTGCTACGCCGGCCGGCCGATCCGCGGCCGCATCGTCCGCACGCTCGTCCGCGGCCAGGCCGTCTACGCGGATGGCGCCTTCGCCGCCCGCCCGCTCGGCCGCTTCCTCCGACCCACCGCCTGACAAGGAGACCGCTCGTGCCCGACACCGTCGCGATCCAGGCCGGCGCGTTCCGCTTCCTCGCCCGCTTCGAGGACGAGGCCGCGCCGAAGACCGTGGCGTTCTTCCGCGGGATGCTGCCCTACCGCAACAAGATCCTCCAGGTGCGCTGGAGCGGCTTCGCCGCGTGGATCCCGATGGGCTACGGCAACGACATCGTCCTGCCGCCCGAGAACGCGACGACGATCCCGCTGCCGGGCCAGATCCTGCTCTACCCGGGCGGCGTCTCCGAGACCGAGATCCTCTTCCCGTACGGCGCGACCTACTTCGCGAGCGTCGCCGGGCCGCTCGCCGGCAACCACTTCCTCACCGTCGTCGAGGGGCAGGAGCAGTTCGCCGAGCTCGGGCGCACGGTGCAGTGGGAGGGCGCGCAGGACGTCTCGTTCGAGCTCGCCTGAGGCGGGCTCGACACGGGGCCGTCAGCGGATCGTGCCGAGGATCGCGTTCACGACGCCCGCGTAGACGCGGTACGGCAGCCACCAGTCCGCGGTCAGCAGCGCGACGACGAGCTGGCGGTCCGGGTCGACCCAGAGCCCGGTGCCCGCGGCGCCGTGGTGGAAGATCGTCCGCGGCCCCTGGAGGTTGCCGGGCCCGATGAACTCCCAGCCGAGCGACCAGCGGCACGGCCGGCCGAGGTTGAAGCCCGAGGCGTGCTCCTGGAAGAGCAGCTCGCGCGCCGGGCGCGAGAGCAGCCGGCCGGCGAGGGGCCCGTCGAGCAGGAACGACTGGCCGAAGCGGACGAGGTCGGACGCGGTCGAGACGATCCCGCCGGCGGGGTAGGCCGCGCGGCGCACCTGCTCGGGCAGGTGGGCGTCCCAGTCGGCCGCCGTGTGCGCCTCGACGTAGCGCGAGGGGCGGGCCTCGCCCTGCTCGTAGCTCGTCTCCTCCATCCCGAGCGGCGCGGCGACAGCCGCGACGAGGTGCTCGGTGTAGCGGACGCCGGCGAGGCGGTTGACCGCCTCGGCCATCACCCAGAAGCCGGGGCTGCAGTAGGCGAACCCGGTGCCGGGCCGGAAGCTGAGGTGCGCGCCGAGCGCCGCCTGGACGTACGCCTCCGGGTCGAGCGCCGCGGCGGGGCCCTCGATCAGGTTCGCGACGTCGTTCAGGCCGCCGGTCATCGTCAGCAGGTGCTTCATCGTCACCTCGCCCTTGCCGTGGGCGCCGAACTCCGGCAGGTACGAGACGAGCGGCTCGTCGAGGTCGAGCAGGCCCTGGTCGACGAGGAGCATGACCTGCGCCGCAGTGAGCGGCTTCGCCACGGACGTGAGCAGGAAGCGGTGGTCGGGCCGGAACGGCTCTGCGTGACCGGCGACGCGCGCGGTCCCCGAGCACGCCACCCAGACGTTCCCCTGGGCGTCGCCGACGCCGAGCACGCCGCCGTGGATCGTGCTGCGGGAGACGAGCCGGTCGAGCACCGACTGCGCGCGGTCGAGCGTCTGCTGGGCCCGGAGGAGGCGTTCGGAGGCGACCATCTCAGCGCGCTCCCCGGACACGGGGCGCAGCGGGGACGGAGCTGCACGATGGGCGGGTCACGCGGTCTCCTCGGCTCGGCGTCGACGGGACGCACCGGGCCGCGCCGCCCACGGCCGGTGGTCGTGGCGGACTGTAGCGAGGGCCGCGGCGGCGCCGCCACGGCCCGTGCGGCCGCGGCCCGGCCCCGCCACGTCGATCCCGCCCATAATGCGGCACCCGCCCCGCCGAGCGCCCGGGAGGCCGCATGCACCTGAGCCCCAAGGAGGTCGACCGCCTCCTCCTGTTCCTCGCCGCCGAGCTCGCCCGGCGCCGCCGCGCGCGCGGCCTGCGGCTCAACTACCCCGAGGCTCGCGCGCTGATCGCGGACGAGGTCTGCGAGCTGGCCCGCGACGGCCGCTCGGTCGCGGAGTGCATGGACGCGGGCGCGCGCATCCTGACCACCGACGACGTCGCCCCCGGGGTCGCGCGCCTCGTCGGGACGCTCCAGGTCGAGGCGATGTTCCCCGACGGGCAGAAGCTCGTTACGATCCACGACCCGATCCGGCAGGGGACGCAGCCGGTCGAGGGCGTCGTCCCCGGCGAGATCGTCTGCGCCGAGGGCGACGTGATCCTGAACGAGGGCCGCGAGGCGCGGACCGTGACCGTCCGCAACCTCGGCGACCGGCCGGTCCAGGTCGGCTCGCACTACCACTTCTTCGAGGTGAACCCGGAGCTCGAGTTCGACCGGGCCGCCTCGTTCGGCTTCCGGCTCGACATCCCGGCGGGCACGGCGGTCCGGTTCGAGCCGGGCGAGGAGCGCGTCGTCGAGCTCGTCGCCTTCGGCGGCGCCCGCGAGGTGCACGGCCTGAACCGGCTGACCGAGGGGCCGACGAGCGACGACCGGCTGGCGGGGGCGCTCGCACGAGCGGCCGCCGCCGGCTTCAGGGGGGTGGAGTAGAGATGCCGCGCCGGATGAGCCGCAGGGCGTACGTCGAGCTGTTCGGGCCGACCGTCGGCGACCGCGTCCGCCTCGGCGACACCGACCTGTGGGCCGAGGTCGAGAAGGACTACGCCGTGCCGGGCGACGAGGGCGTCTTCGGCGGCGGCAAGACCCTGCGCGACGGCCTCGGGACGCACGGGGGCCAGACGTCGGCCGACGGCGTCCTCGACTTCGTGATCACGAACGTCCTCCTGATCGACGCCGTCCAGGGCATCGTCAAGTGCGACATCGGGATCAAGGACGGCCGCATCGTCGGCATCGGCAAGGCCGGCAACCCGCAGCTGATGGACGGCGTCACGCCGGGCCTCGTGGTCGGCGCGAGCACGGACGTCCGCTCGGCCGAGGGGATGATCGCAACGGCCGGCGCGATCGACGTCCACGTCCACTTCGACTCGGCCGGCCTCTGCGAGGAGGCGATCGCGGCCGGGGTCACGACCCTGATCGGCGGCGGCCTCGGCCCGGTCACCGTCGGCATCTGCTCGTCCGGGACGACGAACCTCCACCGGATGCTCCAGGCGGCCGAGGCGTTCCCGCTCAACTTCGGCTTCCTCTCGAAGGGCTCCGCCTACGCCGTCGAGCCGCTGACCGAGCAGGTGGCGAACGGCGCGATCGGGCTGAAGATCCACGAGGACTGGGGCGCGATGCCCGCGGTGATCCACGCCTCGCTCGACGCGGCCGACCAGCTCGACGTCCAGGTGCAGATCCACACGGACACGCTGAACGAGTCCGGCTTCTTCGAGCACACGATGGACGCGATCGGCGGCCGGACGATCCACACGTACCACTCGGAGGGCGCGGGCGGCGGCCACGCGCCGGACATCATCCGCGTCTCCGGCGAGGCGAACTGCCTGCCCAGCTCGACGAACCCGACGAACCCGTACACGCTGAACACGTTCGACGAGCACCTCGACATGGTCATGGTCTGCCACCACCTGAACCCGCGGGTGCCCGAGGACGTCGCGTTCGCCGAGTCGCGCATCCGGCGGGAGACGATCGCGGCCGAGGACGTCCTGCACGACCTCGGCGCGATCTCCGTGATCGGCTCCGACTCGCAGGGCATGGGCCGGATCGGCGAGACGATCGCGCGCACCTGGCAGACCGCGGCCCACATGAAGGCCGAGCGCGGCTCGCTCCCCGAGGACGCCGGCTCCGGGAACGACAACTTCCGGATCAAGCGCTACGTCGCCAAGCTGACGGTCAACGCGGCCCGGATGTTCGGGATCGACCACGAGATCGGCTCGATCGAGCCCGGCAAGCTCGCCGACATCGTCCTCTGGGAGCCGAGGTTCTTCGGCATCAAGCCCGAGGTCGTGTTCAAGGGCGGCTTCCCCGCCTGGTCGGTGATGGGCGAGTCGAACGCGTCGCTGATGACCTGCGAGCCGCTCGTCTACAAGCCCCAGTGGGGCGCGTTCGGCCAGGCGAGGAAGGCGCTCGCCGTGACGTTCATGGCCCAGGCGGCCATCGACGCCGGCATCCCCGGCCGGCTCGGCCTCGACAAGCGCTGCGTCGGCACCCGCGGCACGCGGTCGCTGACGAAGAAGGACCTCCTGCACAACGACGCCCTCCCGGAGATCCGCGTCGACCCGGAGACGTACCGCGTCGAGGTGAACGGCGAGCTCGCCACCTGCGAGCCGATGACGAGGGTGCCGCTGGGGCCGCTGTACGTCCTCAAGTAGCACGGGGAAACGTCACGGGGGAGAAGCTCGCGCTTCTCCCCCGTGGGCCCTCTCATCGCGCCAGGCGCGGCGCGCTAGGCTCCCGCCCGGCGGTCCTACTCCGACTCGCCGGGGAAGCGCTCGGCCTCCCAGCCGCGCTCGTACGGCGTCAGCGTCTCCACGTGGAGGAGCATCCGGCGGAAGCGCCATCGGCCGTCCGCCTCGCGGACGAGGTCGTCCTCGTAGCGGCCGGCGAGCCAGAGGGCGCGGCCGTCGATCGTGCACGGCATCCACAGGTACCAGTGCGCCGTCGCCGTGACGAGGTCGTCGGCGACCCCGATCGACGGCGCGACCATGTTGTGGCACGGCCACGTGACGTGCGCGCGCACCTCGTCGAAGAAGCGGAAGACCTCGTCGCGCCCGCGCACGACGCCGAAGCGCTCCTGGCCGTCCCAGACGCCGTCCTCGGTGAACATCTCGGCGATCTCGCGCGGCGACTCCCGCCCGTCGACGAGCCGCGCATAGTCCGCCTTCAGGCACGCGATCGCCTCGACCGCGGCGAGGCGGGCGACCTCCCGCTCGAGGTCCGCTCGGAGGCTCACGCGCCGACCCTACTCGACCTCGAGGGTGCTCGCCATACGCTGGACCTATGGGTGCGATAGCCGTTCGTGCGCCCTGCCGCCTCCCCGGCACACCGGCTGCGACGCGCTCGCTAGGCTCAGCCGGCGAATCGACGGAGGGAGCGCAGGTGGAGGGAATCGAGCTCTTCGAGGCGATGCGGACGCAGCGCAGCGTGCGCGACTTCGACACGTCCCGTCCGGTCTCGGACGACGACGTCATGCGGATCCTCGAGGCGGCCAGCTGGGCGCCGAACGCGGGCAACCGCCAGCTCTGGGAGTTCTTCGTCATCCGGGACGCGGAGACCCGGAAGCTCGTCGGCGACATCTACCGCGAGGCGTTCGACGTGCTGATGAAGCTGATCGCGCCCGGCGCGCCGAAGGCCGACCCGCGCACCGGCCCGAAGACGATGACGAAGTGGTCGCGGACGCTCGCCGACACGCTCGCGACGGTGCCGGTGATCATCCTCGTCGGCTACGACCGGGCGAACAGCCCCTTCACCGCCGAGGGCTCGATCAAGGCCTACGCGGAGGAGACCGTCTACACGGGCGCGATGCCCGCCGTGCAGAACCTCATGCTCGCCGCGCGCGGCCTCGGCCTCGGGACATGTCTGACCACGGTCGCGAACGTGCTCGAGGGCAAGCTGAAGGACACGCTCGGCATCCCGCGGCACATCCAGATCGTGGCGCTCATGCCGCTCGGCTACCCGGCGCGCGAGTTCTTCCCCGTCAAGCGGATCCCCGTCGACGAGAAGGTGCACTGGGACACGTGGCAGGGGACGAGGGACGGAGGCCAGGCGTGATCGAGCTCTACACCATCCCCGGCACGGCCGGGCTCGCGCCGCACATGGCGCTCGAGGAGGCCGGCGCCGACTACACGATGATCCGGCTCAGGCGCGACGACCGCGGCAACGTCATCGACCCGCCGAACTACCGGGAGATCAACCCGCACGACCGGATCCCGGCGATGCGCGTCGACGGGAAGCTGCTGACCGAGCAGGCCGCGATGGTCATGTGGGTCTCCGACGCCTACCCCGAGGCCGGGCTCGCCCCCGAGGTCGGCAGCTGGGAGCGTGCGCACTGGTACCGCTGGCTCGTCTACCTGACGAACACGATCCAGATCGCGCACGTGCGCTACTTCCTGCCGCACCGCTTCACCTCGGACGACACGACCGACGCGGTCCGCGCGTTCGCGGCCGCCGAGCTGGTCCAGCTGCGCGACTCGCTCGACGCCGAGCTCGGCGAGGGGCCGTACGTCCTCGGCGACCGCTTCTCCTCGGCCGATCTCGCGCTCGCGAACATGACCCGCTGGGGCCGGCGGCTCGAGCCGAAGTGGTGGGACGCCCCGAACCTCGGCGCGCACTACGAGCGGATCAAGAGCCGGCCCGCGATCCAGCGCGTCTACGCGCAGGAGGAGCTGGACGACGACGTCTACTAGGCCGGGGCCGACGCGCCGGGAGGAGGGGCGCACGCGCCTCCTCCCGGCGCGTCAGCGGCCCTTGGCGCCGCCGAGCGTCGACAGCAGCTCGGCCGCGCGACGCGGGTCGTCCGTGTCGAGCCCCTCGGTCAGCGAGTCGTAGAGCGGGGCCAGGAGCGCACGCGCCTCCGTCGTCCGGCCCTGGTCGCGCCACCGCGTGCCGAGGCTGGTGGCCGTACGAAGCTCGAGCATCCGGGCGCCCTGGTGGCGGGCCAGGGCGAGCGCCCGCTGGAGGGCGGCCTCGCCGGCGGCTGCGTCGGGCCCACCGAGCGCCAGCAGGTACGCGCCCCGCTGGCGGTGGAGCTCGGGCTCGACGTAGCGCTCGTCGTTCCGCTCGCAGAGGGCGAGCGCCTCCTCGATGGTCGCCAGGGCGCTGTCGAGCCGCCCGACGCGGGCGTCCGCCTCCGCGGAGAGCGAGAGGCAGTGCGGCAGGAACGTGATCGCGTCCGTGGCGCGGGCCAGTCGCAGGCCCTCGCGAATCGTCGCGATGCCCTCGTCCACGGCGCCCCCGACGGACGCGGCCCAGCCCGCGAAGACCGACGCCCAGCCCTGCCAGAGCGGCATCTCGTACTCGACGGCGATCGCGCGCGCGGCCTCGGAGGACGCCGCGGTCGCCTCGTGGTCGCCCCGCATCTGGTGGACGAGCGCGTCGTTGTTGAGCGCGAAGACGAGGCTGAGGGGGTGCTGCAGGGCGCGCGCGCGGGCGACGGCAGCCGCGCTCGCCTGCGCTGCCTGATCCGGGAAGCCGAGCAGCCAGAGCGGCAACGTGAGTGCCGATCCGGCCGCGACTGCGGGATCCTGGCCGTAGACGAAGGCCAGCGGCGCGTGGCGCTCCGGGTCGAACAGGCGGAGGATCTCCTCGAGGTGCCAGCGCGCGTCCGCCAGTTCGCCGGCGAGGATGCGGCACCAGCCGACGGCCTGGTGCGCGACGACGAGCGCGTCCTGGTCGCGCTCCCCGGCGAGCTGGAAGAACGTCTCCGCGAGCTCGCGCGCGTGAGCGGTGCCGGCCTCCGATGAACTCGTTCTGCATGAGCCCGTAGAGGACTGGCAGGAACTCGGGCGTGCTCTCGCCCAGCTCGGCGCAGAGCTCGCGCGCGCGGGCGTAGGTCGCCTGGGTCTCCGGCGCCGCGTAGCCGCGCGCGGTGCTGAGGGCGTTCCCGAGCGCCAGCTGCAGGGTCAGCTCCCGCTGTGCCGTCTCGCGATCCCGGGGCAGCTGGCCCAGCGCCGAGAGGGCGGTGCCGAGGAGCTCGGCGGCCTCCCGGTGACCACCCCGTGCGCGCGCCTGGCCCGCCGCCGCCTGCAGGTGCGCGAGTGCGCGCGCCGGGTCGTGCCCGCGCAGGAAGTGGGTCGAGAGCTCGGCGGCGACCTCGCCGGCTCGGTCGCCGTAGGCGGCCGCCAGGCGCTCCCCGATGCTGCGGTGCAGCCGCGTCCGCCTGCCGGGAGGCAGGCGTGCGTAGGTCACCTCGGCGTGGAGGTCGTGCACGAACGCGAGCCGCATCGACACCGTGCCGTCGGGCCAGACCGCCTCGCCGAGCGCGTCGACCAGCCCGCCCTGATGCGCGAGCTCCGTGAGCCGGCTCTCGGCCTCCTCGTCGGTGCAGCCGCTGCCCGCGGCGACGGCAGCGGCCGCGAACTCCTTCCCCGCGACGCTCGCCGCCTCGACGAGCTCCCGGTCGGCGGCGTCGAGCTCCTGCAGCTGGTGCTCGATCAGCTGACGGACCGTCGTGGGAACGTCGGAGGCGAGCTCCGCCAGCGGCGAGCGCAGGACGACGCCGTCGTCGCTCGGCGCCAGGGAGCCCCGCTCCAGCCAGGAGTCGACAACGCGCTCGAGGAAGAGGGGGTTCCCGCCCGTCCGCTCGTGCAGGAGCTCGGCGAGCTCGTCGGGCAGGCCGTGGCCGGGGAAGCGCCGCTCGAGGTACTCGGCGACGGCGCCGGCGGACAGCGCGCGAAGCCGCAGCTCCGAGGCGAGCCCGCGGTGCACGAGCTCCTGCGCCGTCCTCCAGACCGGGTGGGAGGTGGCCCGCGCGTCCTGCGGGCGAAACGTCGCGAGCACGACGAGTCGGGCGGGGTCGTCCCGGCGGGCGAGCGCGGCGAGCGCGTCGATCGTCGACGGGTCGCTCCAGTGGAGGTCCTCCAGGACGAGCGCGAGCGGGCGCTCGGCGGCGATGGCCTCCACGGCGTCGACGAGCTCGCGGAGCATGCGCTCGCTCGTCGCCGTCGGCGCGGGAGCGCCCGTGGCGAGCCCGAGCGAGCCCGCGAGCCCCGGGAGCTGCGACACCCAGGTCGGGGCGAGCTCCGCGAGGAGCGCTCCGACGTGGGCGCCGTCGCCGCCACGGCTCAGCCGGCCGAGGGCCTCCAGGACCGGCATGTACGCCTCGCCCTGCCCGTGCTGCTGGAGGCACTGTCCGTGGCCCACGAGCAGCCGACCGCGGGCGCTCGCCTGGGCCTCGGCAAGGAACGCGCGCACCAGCGCCGTCTTGCCGACTCCGGGCCGCCCGGTCACGAGCACGACCCGGCGGCGCTCCTCCTGGACGTCCCCGAGCAGGTCGTGGAGGTCGCGCAGCTCGTCCTGGCGGCCGACGAGCAGGTGCGTGGGGCGCCGGCCTGGCGTTGGGGGCGCTCCCGCGATCGGGTCGGGGGACGGCCGGCCATCGTCTCCCGGGCGGTCCGGTGCTACACGGTCGAGGTCCGGGTCCTGCTGCAGCATCCGCCGTTCCAGCTCCCGCAGGCGGCTCGACGGCTCGATGCCGAGCTCCTCTGCCAGATGCCGACGGAACGACTGGTACGCCGCGAGCGCGTCGGCCTGGCGGCCGGAGCGGTACAGCGCGAGCATGAGCTGACCGCGGAGCCGCTCCCTGTGGGGGTGCTCGTCGACGAGGCCGGCGAGCTCCGGCGCGAGCGCTGGCGCACGGCCGAGCGCGAGGTCGGCGTCGATGCGGTCCTCGAGGCACGCGAGCCGCTGCTCCTCCAGCCGCGCCGACTCTGCGCGTGCGAACGGCTCCGCGAGCTCGGCGAGCGCCGGCCCGCGCCAGAGCGCGAGCGCCTCGCCCAGCCGGGCCGCCGCGCCCGCCGGGTCGCCGCCGGCCAGCGCCGCCCGGCCCTGCTCGGCGAGCTCCACGAAGCGGTCGAGGTCGAGCGACTGGCCGCTCGGATCGAGCACGTAGCCCGGAGCCCGCGTCCGCACCAGCCCCTCCGGCAGCTGCCGGCGCAGCTGGGAGACGAGGATCTGCACCATCTTCGGGGCGCTCTCGGGCGGGTCGTCGCCCCAGAGGGCGTCGACGAGCCGCGCGACCGGGACGACGCGACCGGCCTCGAGGAGCAGGAGCGCGAGAAGCGCCTTCTGCTTCCCGCCCGCGAGCCCGACGGCTCCGTCGTCGCCTGCGACCTCCAGCGGGCCAAGGATCCGGAACTCCACGGCGGCCAATTATTCTCGGTCGCGCGCCCGGGTGCCGGCGAGCGGCGGGACGCCTGAGCGTCAGCGCAGCGCCGCGCACTCGGCGTGCCGGAAGCACGCCACCTCGTGGTCGTTCACGAGGCCAACCGACTGCATCAGCGCGTAGCAGACCGTCGGGCCGACGAAGCGGAAGCCGCGCCGCTTCATGTCCTTGCTCATCGCCCGCGAGACCGGCGTCTCGGCCGGGATGTCCGCGAGCCGCTCGAAGCGGTTGACCACCGGGGCGCCGTCGACGAACGACCACAGGTACGCATCGAGCGACCCGAGCTCCTCGCGCACGGCCAGGGTCGCCCGCGCGTTCGCGATCGCCGACTCGACCTTGAGCCGGTTTCGGACGATGCCCGGGTCGGCGAGCAGCCGCTCGACGTCCCCCTGCCCGAACCGCGCCACGGCCTCCGCGTCGAAGCCCGCGAACGCGGCGCGGTAGCCCTCCCGCTTGCGCAGGATCGTGGCCCAGGAGAGCCCGGCCTGGGCCCCCTCGAGCACGACCATCTCGAACAGGTGGCGGTCGTCGTGCGACGGCACGCCCCAGTCCTCGTCGTGGTAGGCGACGTAGAGGGGATCCGCCAGCGGAGCCCAGGCGCACCGGGAGGGAGCATCGACCACGAGAGGCACGCTACTGGATGGCCCGCGGCGCGGGGCCCGTAAGACCGGGGAGGAGGGCAAGCTTGCCGTCCACCGACGACAACGCCAGCTCGGAGACACCGCCGACGAGAAGCGCCAGTCGAGAGCGCGAGCCGCCGGGCGCGATGAGGGGGCCCTGGGGGCAGAAGCGCGAGCTTCTCCCCCCAGGGACGAAGGCTACTTGCCGATGTAGCGCTGCTCGACCCAGCCCTTGTCGAACGGGGTCGCGGCCTGGAGGTCGAGGTGGAGCTCCTTGTACTTCCAGGTGCCGTCGACGTTGACGTAGACGTCGTTGTAGAGGCCCGCGAGCCAGATCGGCTGGCCGTCGACCGTGCAGGGCTGCCAGAGGTACCACGAGCCGGTCGCGCTCTGCAGGTCGTCGGCGACCTCGATCGACGGGGCGATCATGTAGTGCAGGGCCCACGAGATCGAGCCCCGGACGCCGTCGAAGAAGTCGTGGATCGCCTGCTTGCCCCGCTGGACGCCGAACATCTCGCCGCCGTCCCAGATGCCGTCCTCGACGAACAGGTCGGCGATCCGGTCCGGCGGGTACCCGATGTCGCACAGGTGCGCGTAGTAGGCCTTCAGCTTCTTGATGTCCTCGGCGGCCGCCAGCTTGCGTACCGTGCGCTCGAGATCGTCCATCGTCCCGCTCCTTCCTCGACGTGTCGGGGTGAGGGGACGACCCTACGGCACCGGGGGTCCGGATGGAAGCGAGAACCGCAGTTCGCGTCGGCGTCGGAGGCCCGGTCGGGTCCGGGAAGACGCGGTTGATCGAGCGGCTGCTGCCGCTGCTGCAGGCGGAGGGCGTGCGCGTCGCCGTGATCACGAACGACCTCGTCACGAAGGAGGACGCGGAGCGGCTCCAGGCGGGCGGCCTGATCGACCCGGGGCTCGTCGTCGGCGTCGAGACGGGCGCCTGCCCGCACACCGCGATCCGCGAGGACCCGTCGATGAACATCGAGGCGGCCGAGCGGCTCGAGCGCGAGCACGAGCTCGACCTCGTCCTCGTCGAGTCGGGCGGCGACAACCTCGCGGCCACGTTCTCGGCCGACCTGGTCGACCACTGGCTCTACGTGATCGACGTCGCCGCCGGGGACGACATCCCGCGCAAGCGCGGGCTGGGCATCCTCCAGGCCGACCTGCTGGTCGTGAACAAGGTCGACCTCGCCCCGCACGTCGGCGCGGACGTCGATCGGATGCGGGCCGACCTGGCCGTGGCGCGCCCCGATCGGCCGACGGTCTTCACCGACCTCCGCAACGAGGGGGCGGCGCCGGTGCTGGAGCACCTGCGCCGCGCCGTGCTCTTCCGCGCGGCCGGGTAGCCGGCCCGCTCAGGAGAGCGAGGCCGGCGGGATCGGCTGGCCCGAGCGGAACAGCTCGAGCGTGCGGTGCAGCTCGGCGACGCGCTCGGCGAGCGCGTCGGAGCTCGCGGCGATGCGGCGGGACGCGCGCGCGAAGTCGCGGGCGGCGAGGCTCGCGCGCACCGCGCTGTTGCGGGCGAGCCGGGCCTCCCCCTCGACGACGGTCGCCATCCGCCCGGCGCGGTCGGACATCGTCCGTGCGGACGCCTCCAGCTGGTCGGTCGCGGCAAGGGTGCGGACGGCCGGGTCGGGGAGGCCGACGGCGGCGGCGAGCGCCCGCCGGGCGAGCGCGTCGAGGTTCCGGGCGTCGATGCCGGCGGCAGCGGTCATCTCGTGCTCCTCTCGGATCGAGGGTCGTGGTCGGTGGTGCGCTGGCCCGCGGGGTCGCCGTCGAGGACGGCCCGGACCGCGAGCGCGAGCTGGTCGGGTGCGTAGGGCTTCATCAGCAGGCCGGTGTCGTCGCCGAGCCCGGCCTCGTCGTCCGTCGCGAAGGCGCGGTCGGTGTAGCCGGAGACGAAGAGGGCGCGGAGGCCGGGGCGGGTGGCCCGCAGGGCGAGCGCGAGGTCGTGTCCGCCGAGCCGCGGCATGACGACGTCGGTGACGAGCAGGTCGATCGGGGTGGAGGCGGCGGCGAAGGCCTCGAGGGCGTCCTGGCCGTCGGTGGCGAGCAGCACCTCGTAGCCGTGCCGCTCGAGCGACCGTCGGGACAGCTCGCGCACCACGGCGTCGTCCTCGACGAGGAGGATCCGCTCGCGGCCGCCGGGGGCGCCCGCCGGCGCTGCCGGCTCGGCCGCGCCCTCCACGGAGCAGGCCGGCAGGTAGACCGTGAAGCGCGCGCCGCGGCCCGGCTCGGACTCGACCTCGACGTGGCCGCCGCTCTGGCGCGCGATCCCGTAGACCGTGGCCAGCCCGAGGCCAGTGCCGCTGCCGGGCTCCTTCGTCGTGAAGAAGGGCTCGAAGATGCGCCCGCGCACGACCGCGTCCATGCCGACGCCGGTGTCGACGACGGAGAGGGTCACGTAGCGGCCGGGCTCGAGGTCGGCGCGCCGGGCGGCGCCGGCGTCGAGCTCGACGAGCGCGGTCTCGATCCCGAGCCGCCCGCCGCCGGGCATCGCGTCCCGTGCGTTGACGACGAGGTTCAGCAGCACCTGCTCGACCTGCCCCCGGTCGGCACGGATGCGGCCAGCGGAGGACAGCGTGCGGATCGACAGCTCGACGTCCTCGCCGATCAGGCGGTGCAGCATCCGGCCGAGGTCGTGGACGACGTCGTCGAGGTCGAGGACGGTCGGCTGGAGCACCTGCTGGCGGCTGAACGCGAGCAGCTGGCGGGTCAGCGACGCCGCGCGGGTCGAGGCCCGGACGACCTCGTCCAGGTCGTCCGCGACGGGATGGTCGTCGCCGAGCTCCATCAGGGCGAAGCTCGCGTAGCCGTGGATGGCGGTGAGGAGGTTGTTGAAGTCGTGCGCGACGCCGCCGGCGAGCCGCCCGATCGCGTCCATCTTCTGCGACTGGAGCAGCTGCTCCTCGAGCTCGCGCGCCTCGGTCACGTCGACGAGGAACCCGCGGGCGACGAGCTGGCCGTCGTCGTCGAGCACCTTCACGTCCTCGTCCCGGACCCAGACGACCCGCCCGTCCGCGCCGACCAGGCGGTACTCGCAGTGGAACGGCTCGAGCGCGCGGTGGGCCCGGCGCCGCTCGGCGAGGACGCGCTCCCGGTCGTCGGGGTGCAGCGCCCGCTGGAGCAGCCCGGGGCCGGTCAGCCAGGCCTCGACCGGATAGCCGAGGGCCGCCTCGATCTGCGGGCTCACCCACAGCATCGGCCCGTCGTCCTCCAGCGCGGACACGTACGTGACGAGCGGCAGGCTCTCCACGAGGCCGCGGTAGCGGGCCTGGGCCCGGCTCAGCTGCTCCTCGCTGCTGCGCCGCTCGGTCAGGTCGCGCATGAAGGCGTTCAGCCGCAGCTCGCCGCCGGACGCGGTCGGCCAGACGGTCGTCTCGGTCGGGACGATCGACGCGTCGCGGCGCAGCGCGGGGAGCTCGATCGTCCTCGCGGGCAGGAGCGACTCGGAGGGCTCGAGGTAGGCACGGATCTCGGCGCGGTACGCCTCGCGCACGTCCGTCGGCACGATCGTCTCGCACAGGAGCTGGCCGAGCACGTCCCCACGGGCCCAGCCGAACATCCGCTCGGCGGCGCGGTTCCACTCGCAGATCCGCCCGTTGCCGTCGATCGAGACGAACGCGTCGTTCGCGGTCTCGAGCGTGGCGCGGTACCGCTCGGTCGCCTCGCGCGCCGCCTGCTCGGCCTGGGTCAGCTCGAGCGCCCGGGCGAGCTGGCCGCCGAGCTGGGCGACGCTGTCGAGCAGCTCGGGGTCGGGCGCGAGCCGCTGGGTCGTGAAGGTCTCGATCACGGCGACGACCCTGCCGTCCACCTCGAGCGGGATCGCGAGGCCGGAGCGCAGGCCGGACGCCTTGGCCGCGGCGCCGCGCTCGAAGCGCGCCGCGTCGTCCGCGCCGGCCAGCCAGTGGCCGCGCCGCTCCTCGATCGCCGGGCCGGTCAGCGCGTCGCCGCCCGCGAGCGCGAGCCGGCCGGTGCGCTCGACGAACGGGCAGAACCGCTCGGCGTCGTCGAGATGCCAGATGTCCAGCGGGACGAGGGCGCCGTCCGCGGTGACCTCGCACGCGTGCCCGACGGGCCACCCGAGCAGGGCGCAGATGCGGTCGATGCCGCTCCGCATGGCCTCCTCGACGGTCGCGGCCTCGCGGGCGTCGCGCTCGACCAGGCCGACGGTGCGGGCGAAGGACGCCTGCCGGCGGAGGGCGGCCTGCTCGGCGAGCGCGGCCTGCTCGCGGCGGCCGGCCCGCCGGGACGCGACGGCGAGCGCCGCGACGAGCAGCAGCGCGACGCCGATCGCGACGCCCTGGCCGAGGTCGGCCCGCCGGATCGTCGTCGCCGCGTCGGCGTCGAGGACCTCGCACGCGACCGCGACCGCCTCGCTGAGGAGCTGGTAGGCCGGCTGGACCGTGACGGCTTCGACGGTCACGGCGCTCGTCCGGTCGCCCGCTGCGAGGAGCGCGAGCAGCCGCGTCACGCCGTCGGCGTACGTGCGCGAGGCCGTGTGGACCGAGCGCAGCTCCTCGCTGCCGGGGCGGAGCGCGATCAGGCGCTCGAGCGTCGCGTCGAGGGTCGCCTGCGTCTCCGCGGCGCTCCCGGCCGCGTCGGCGGCGCCGGCCGGCGTGCCGTGCAGGGCCTGGCTCTCGATCGCGCTCAGCCGGCTGGCCGACGCCTCGAGGCGCTCGACCAGCACCTGGGCCTCCCGGCTGTCGTCGGCGCGCTGGCGGAGGACGCCCACGCTCGCGCCCGTCGCGAGCACGACGGCGAGGCCGATCGCGAGCGCGACGCGCGCGGAGGTCAGGTGGCGTGCCAGCCTGCGGGATCCTGCGGGGGTCACGCCAGGGCGCACTCGGCGCAGTCGAGGAGCTCGCGGACCTTGCGGGTGAGCTCCCGCGGCGTGAACGGCTTGGCCAGGAAGCCGGCCTCGGCGTGGAGGGCCGACGAGAGCGCGCGGTCGGGGTCGAGCGCCGTGTACTCGAAGCCCGAGAGGAGGGCGAGCGAGCGCTCCATGTAGCCGGAGACGAACAGCACCCGCAGCGTGGGGTTGTGGGCGGCGAGCCGCTCGACCGCCTCGGTGCCGCACATCCGCGGCATGACGAGGTCGGTGACGAGCAGGTCGATGCGGCCCTCGCGCCCGCGAGACACCTCGACTGCGGCCTCGCCGTCGGACGCCACGAGGACCTCGTAGCCCTCGCGCTCCAGCACCCGGCGGGTCAGCTCGCGGATCGCGTCCTCGTCCTCGATCACGAGCACCGTCGCCGCCTGGCCCCGCTCTGCGTCCTGCTCGATCCGTTCCATCGCCGTCACCTCCCGCTGGCCCCGACCGGCGTCGGCCGGCCGCACGTCCCTGGTCGCTGTGGGCTCACGGTAGGTCGATCGGCTCAGACGGCCGTCTGTCGGGGCTCAAGGTTTCCTCAAGCGCGGCCTCAAGACGGCCCCGCCGAGGCCGACTTCCCGGGGTGCAATGACGCGCGCGCTCGTCGTCGACGACGCACCCGAGTTCGTCCGCATGGTCGCCGGGCTGCTGTCGCGTGAGCAGTTCGAGGTCGAGACCGCCGCGAACGGAGCCGGTGCGCTGGAGCTGGCCAGGACGTTCGACCCCGACGTCGTCGTGCTCGACATCGGCCTCCCCGACATCGACGGCATGGAGGTCTGCCGCCAGCTGCGCCTCTTCTCGGACGCCTACGTCGTCATGCTGACCGGCCGAGACGGCGAGGTCGACCGGCTCGTCGGCCTGACGGTCGGCGCCGACGACTACGTGACGAAGCCCTTCTACCCGCGGGAGCTGGTCGCCCGCATCCGCGCGATGCTCCGCCGCCCGCGGCCCGGGCGGGCCGCCGCCTTGCCGGCCGAGCCGGCGCGCTGCTTCGGCGACCTGGAGGTCGACATCCCAGCGCACGAGGTCCGGCTGCGCGGCGAGCCGGTCGAGCTGACCCGCACGGAGTTCGCGCTGCTCGACGCCCTCTCGGAGAACCCGCGCGTCACGCTCTCCCGCGGCCAGCTGCTCGAGCGCGTCTGGGGCGACGGCTGGTTCGGCGACGACCACGTGATCGACGTGCACGTCTCGAACCTCCGCCGCAAGCTCGAGGAGGATCCGCGCAAGCCGCGCTACGTCCTCACCGTGCGCGGCTACGGCTACCGCTTCGGCGTCGCAGCCTGACGCCCGGCCCGGCCGCGGCGCGTACGATCGCGCTCGTGACGGGCCGTCTGCTGCACGCGCCGGCCGTGCGGGACGTGCACGGCCTGCTCGACCTCGCCTTCGAGCTGCGAGGCGGCGCGACGGTGCTCGTCGAGCGCCTCCAGCGCTTCCCGCTGCGGCTCACCGTCCCGCTGCACCTCGATCCGGGCGACCCGGGCATGGCGTTCGTCTACGTCCAGAACCCGACGGGCGCGGTCTTCGCCGGCGACCGGCTCGAGCTGGCCGTGCGCGCCGGGGCCGGGACGCGGGTGCACCTGACGACGCAGGCGGCGACGAAGGTCGCGCGGATGGACGTCGGCGACGCCTGGCAGCGGCTGCTCGTCGAGGCGGGCGAGGACGCCTACGTCGAGTCGATCCCGGATGCCCTGATCCCGCAGCAGGGCGCCGACTACGCGCAGGAGACGGTCGTCCGGCTGGCGGCGGGCGCCGCGTTCGTCGGCGCCGAGCTGGTCGCGCCGGGCCGCGTCGCGCGCGGCGAGGCCCACGCCTACGCGCGCCTGCTCCTGCGGACGGCGGTCGTCGGGCCGGACGGGGCGGAGCTCGCCGTCGACGCGCTCGAGCTCCGGCCCGCCCGTCGCTCCCCCGGTGCGCGCGGCGTGCTCGGGGGCGACCGCTACCTCGGCACGCTGCTCGCGTGCGGCCCCGGGGCGGGCGAGCTGGGCCCGGCGCTCGACGCGGCGCTCGCCGCGGCGCCCGGGCGGGCCGCCGCCTCGTCGCTCCCGCACGGGCGCGGCGCGATCGTTCGCGTGCTCGCGGAGACGGCCCCCGAGGCGCGGGCGGCGCTCGACGCCGCCTGGGCGGTCGCCCGTCGAGCCCTGCGCGGGCTCGACCTGCCGCCTCGCCGCAAGTACTAGGCCGCTAGTGGTGGTGCGCGGGCGCGCTCAGCGGGCGCTCGCGTCCGAGCGGGACGGCGCGCACCTCCCAGGTCGCCCCGTGGAGGTGGAGCCGCTCGAGCGTCTCGCCGACGATCGCGGCGCTCGTGGTCACGGGGACGCGCAGCTCGTCGCCCTCCACCTCGACCGGGACGTGCTGGTTCCCGAACGCGTGCCCGAGCGCGACCGCCTGGCGCAGCAGCTCTCCGGGCGCGAGGTCGGGCGCCAGCCGGACGACGACCGCCTCCTCCGCCCGCCGCTCGACCGCGACGACGCGCGCGCCGTCGTCGTGGAGCACCGCGCCGTCGCGCAGGTACGAGCCGCGCGGCAGGTCGACCGCCAGGTCGACGCCGCCGGCCGAGGCCAGCCGGAGCCGCCGCTTGGCCGCGTCCGCCGAGGCGACGGAGACCCGGTCGACGACCCGCCCGGCGAAGTGCGCGTCCGCGAGGTCGCCGAGGATCGACGTCACGTGGACCGGTTCCGCGTCCATGGGGCGCGATCCTAGCGCGCGCCGCGCGTCGAACCGACGGGGCGCAGACGACCCGCGGGGCCGGGCGCGAGGGTCTGCGGCCCTACTGGAGCGGCGTCCGCAGCGCGAGCAGCCGGTGCTTCAGGTCGTCGGTCATCGGCTCCTCGCAGCACCGCTTGACGTGCTTCCAGAGCCGCTCCTCGAGCTTGTAGCACCGCGCGCAGCGCGGGCACGCGTCCAGGTGAGCCTGCACCCGCTCGCGATCGGCGTCGGTCAGCACCCGATCGACGTAGTCCTGGACGAGCCGCTCGCACTCGGAGCATTCCGGACAGTCGTTCATCCCCTCACCGCCTTGTCTGCCAGCTCCTGCTTGAGGACGCGCCTGCCCCTGTGCAGCCGCGACATCACCGTGCCGATCGGGATCCCGAGGATCTGCGCCGCGTCCGCGTAGGAGAACTCCCCGATGTCGACCAGGACGATCACGTCCCGGAAGTCGTGGGGCACGGCCGCGAGCGCCTGGACGATGTCGTCCTGCGACAGCCGCTCCACGACCCTGTCCTCCTCCGGGACACCGTCGTCGAGCTTCGAGTAGAGGAAGTAATCCCCTTCCTCCATCGGCTGCATGTCGGGCGCGCGCTGCTCCCGCCTGCCGCGGTCGATGTTGAGGTTCGTCAGGATCCGCAGCAGCCAGGCCCGCAGGTTCGTCCCCGGCTGGAACGACCGCCAGTTGCGGAACGCCCGGATGTACGTCTCCTGGACGAGGTCCTCGGCCTCCTCCCGCGACGGCGCCAGCCGTCGCGCGACCCGGTACACCTGGTCCGACAGCTCGAGGGCCTCCTCCTCGAACCGGATGCGATCGCGCGCGTCGCCGGCGATCTCGCGTGCGTCCTGCGGCGTCGCCTCGCTCACCTCGACGGACCCTACCAGCACGCGATGGTCAACGACCCGCGCAGGAGCCGTATTCCGTCCCTGGCGGACGCGGCCGCTCCGGCTAGACGGAGGCGGGCTTGAAGCCGCCGCCGGCGAGCGCGGTGACGATGTCCTCGCGCGACACGATCTCGTCGTCGAAGGTGATCGTGACCTGGCCCATCAGGTTCGCGTTCGCGGCCTCGATCCCGTCGAGGCGGCGGAGCACGCCGCCGAGGCGCATGACGCAGCGCTCGCAGCGAACGCCCGTGACCTGGATCGTCTCCGAGACGGAGCCCACGCGACGATCGTACCGGCCGGGCGGTCAGATGCCGGGCAGCAACAGCTTCCGGGCGGCCGCCTCCACGCCGTGCGCCCGGCCGGTCGCGAGCTGCCGGGCGGCCTGCGTGCGCCGGCCGAGCGCGGCCAGCGGCTCCAGCAGGGCGTCGCTGCCGAGCGCGCGCGCAGTGGGCAGGACGCGCTCGACGAGCTCGTCGAGGAGCTCGGGGACGGACGCGAGCCGGTCGCCGGCCGGGTGGACGAGTCGCGCGGCCCCGCCGAACCGGAGGGCGGCCCAGCGGTTCTCCGCGTAGACGCCGCGGTCCGCGGGCGGGCCGGCCGTGGCGGAGGCCACGAGCGCCTGGCCCAGGGCCGCGAACGCGCCCACGAGCGCCGGGTCGGTCGGCTGGTCCGGGATCCGCAGCTCGAGCGTCCCGTGCGCCGGGTGCGGCCGGGCGTCCCACCAGAGTCGGGTCGGGTCGGCGAGGACGCCCAGCCGGCGCAGCCGCTCGGCCCAGGCGGCCCAGGCGGCGTACGAGCCGAACGCGGGCGGGCAGCCGCTGCGCGGCATCCGGCCGAGCAGGTCGGCTCGCGTCGAGGCGAGGCCGGTCTCCCGTCCCTCCGCGTAGGGCGAGCTCGCGGACGCGGCGAGCCAGACCGGGAGCCAGGGGAGCACCCCCTCGAGCGCCGTCCAGCAGGCCTCGGGGGAGTCGACGCCCACGTGCACGTGGAGCCCGCAGGCGAACTGCACGGCGGCCGCCGGCCCGAGGCGGTCGGCCATCTCCCGGTAGCGCGGGGCGTCGGTCAGCTCGTTGCCGGTGAGCGAGGCCAGCGGGTGGGTGCTCGCCGCGAGGAGCGCGAGCCCGTCGTCGGCGGCGCGGCGAGCGAGGTCGCGCCGCGCGGCGAGGGCCGCCTCGGCCGCCTCGGCGGCGCTCGCGCACACGCCGGTGACGGTCTCGAGCACCGCGCGGTACAGCTCCGGCTTCGTCCGCTCGTCGGCGAGGAGCGGGTCGGCGGCCCGCGGCGCGAGCGTGGCCGCGTCGACGACGAACAGCTCCTCCTCGAGCCCGACCGACCAGCGGCTGCTCCGACCGAATGCGTGCTCCACGCCGCGATTCTCGCCGCGCGACGGCACCCGGCGCGCCGGGAGGAGCCCGGAGACACGACGGCCCCGGGGGGAGCCGGGGCCGTCGTGCGCTGTGAGGGTGTCGGAGGCCCGGGCAGGCTCGGGCCTCCGACGATGCTCCCGCTGGGCCGGCTGGCGTCCGGCCCTGGCCCCGAGGGAGGACGGGGCCCCGGGAGGTGGCGGCGCTACCCGTTGGGCACGGGCCTGCGCCCCAGCTCGACGGTGAGGGTCTGTGTCGAGCCGTCTCGGTTGATCTCGAGGGTCACGGAGTCGCCGGGCGCGCGGTCGCGGATCAGGGCGACGATCTCGTCGCTCGTCTCGACCGGCTCGCCGTCGACCGCGGTGATGATGTCGCCGCCGATCACGTAGGTCTGGCCGTTGATCGTCACGCTGCGGTCGCCGCCGCGCAGGCCCGCGCGCGCGGCCGGGCCGTCCGGCGTCACCACGCTGACGAGGACGCCGCTGTCGACCGGGATGCGCACCGTGTCGCGCAGGTCGTCGGTGATCGGCGAGAGCGTCACGCCGAGGTAGGCCCGCTCGACCGTGCCGTCCTCGATGATCTGGTTCGCGACGTCCTTGACGGTGTTGACCGGGACGGCGAAGCCGATCCCGACGTTGCCGTCGCTCAGGCCGCCGGTCTGGATCTGCGAGTTGACGCCGATCACCTCGCCGCGCCCGTTCAGCAGCGGCCCGCCCGAGTTGCCCCGGTTGATCGCGGCGTCCGTCTGGATCACGTGGTCGATCGCGAAGCCGTCCGGCGCCTGGATCTCGCGCTGGACGGCGCTGACGATCCCGCGTGTGACGGTGCGCTCGAGGCCGAACGGGTTGCCGATCGCGATCGCCGTGTCACCGACCTCGACCTCGTCGGAGTCGCCGAGCGGTAGCGGCGTGAGCGCGTTCGCGTCGACGTCGACCTTGAGCACGGCGAGGTCGGTGGACGCATCCGAGCCGAGCACGCGCGCGGTGACGGCCTCCTCGTTGTCCGAGAAGACGACCTCGACCTCGGTCGCGCCCTCGACGACGTGGTAGTTGGTGACGATGTGGCCGGCCTTGTCGATGACGAAGCCGGAGCCGAGCGCCTGCCGCGTCTGCGAGCCGCCGAAGCCGAACGGGTCCTCGCTCGCCACCTCGGACGTCGCCTGGATCGCGACGACGCCGGGCCCGGCGTTCTTGTAGATCGCCTGCACCGTCAGCTCGCCGGACGGGGTCTCGTCCAGCGCGGTCTCGACGGGCGCGGGGAGGATGTCCTCGTCGTCGTCCGCGATCGGGTCGGCGGGGGCGGGCGCGGCCGCCGGTGCGGCCTCGGCCGCCACGGGCGCGCTCTGGTCGTCGTCGCCGACCGCGACCGCGACGCCCGCGGCGATGCCGCCACCGACCAGCGCGGCGGCCAGCAGGGGCGCCGTGCGGCGGAGGAGGCCGCCGTAGCGGCTGGGGGTCGGGTCGAGCGGGAACTGGTCCCGCGGAGGCTCGTGCGGCGGAGGGGCGTCGGCCCTGGTGATCGTCGTGTCGTCCATGGCTCGAGTTCTAGCCGGCCAGGATTGACACCCCGTGACCCTTCGTTAAGCGCGCGTGAAGTGGCGATTAACCGTCGGTTGGCGCGGTGACCGGCGCTGCCGCTCCCACGCCCGGTGCGGCGGCGCGGGCCGCCCGCTCGAAGCGGTGGCGCCGCTCGATGCGCCAGAGGACGGCCGCCGGCAGGGTGCCGAGCAGGCTGACGGCCACGATCCACCAGTACGTGACGCCGTAGGCGTCGGCGAGCGCCGGCGGCGCGCTGCCGCGCGCGATGATCGCCCGCTCGAGCACGACCGCGAGGAGCGCCGTCCCGATCGAGCCGCCCACGCGCTGGACGACGTTCAGCTGCGGCGTCGCGTCGGCGATCTGGTCGGGCCGGATGACCGCGTAGGCAGCCGCCATCGCGGGCATGATCGCGATCCCGATCGCGAACCCGCGCAGGACGAGCAGCAGCGAGAGGAGGCCGTAGGACGTCGACTCGTCGACGAACACGAGCGGGAGCGACGTCAGCGCCGTCGCGACCATGCCGACCAGGCAGACGATGCCGCCGCCGACCTGGTCGGTCAGCCGCCCCGCGAGCGGCATCGCCAGCCCGGCGCCCAGCCCCTGCGGCGCGATCAGCAGGCCGGTGACGACGGCGCTCTCGCCGCGGACGTCCTGGAAGTAGAGCGGCAGGAGGATCATCCCGCCGAAGATCGCCGCGCCGAGCGAGAAGGTCGTCACGGTCGCGGCCGCGTAGGCGCGGTTCGCGAACAGGCGGAGGTCGAGCAGCGGGTGTCGCGCACGGAGCGCGTGCCAGGCGAAGAGGCCGACGAGCGCGACGCCCGCGACCAGCGGCGCGACGACCTTCGCCGAGCCGAGCCCTCCCTCGATCCCGAGCTCCGCGAGGCCGTACGTCAGGGCGGGCAGGCCGACGCCGAGCAGGACGAACCCGATCCCGTCCAGCCCGGGCACGGCGTCCGGCGGCGTGCGGGGGAGGCGCCGCCAGGCCATCGCGAGCGCCAGCGCGCCGATCGGCAGGTTGATGAAGAAGATCCAGCGCCACCCGAGCCCGTCGAGCAGGAGCCCGCCGAGAGCCGGCCCGAGCACGGGCGCGAGCACGATCGGGACGCCGAGGATGCTCATGACCCGGCCCATCCGCTCGGGGCCGGCCGCCCGTGCGACCAGCATCTGGCCGACCGGCAGCAGCATCCCGCCGCCGAGCCCCTGCAGCACCCGGAAGCCGACGAGCGAGCCCGTGTCCCACGCGATGCCGCAGAGCAGCGACCCGAGCGTGAAGAGGGCGAGCGAGCCGACGTAGACGTTCCGGGCGCCGAACCGCCGCGCGGCCCAGCCGCTGACGGGGATGACGGCCGCCAGCGCGAGGGTGTAGCCCGTGACGATCCACTGGATCTCGGCGATCGACGAGCCGAGATCGCGGCCCAGCGACTCGAGCGCGACGTTCACGACCGTCATGTCGAGGATGGACATGATCGAGCCGACGATCGTGACGGACGCGATGCGCCAGACGTGCGGCTCGATCCCGAGCCCGCCGAGGCGGGACGTCGGCGCAGCCTGGCTCACCGGGGAGCCTCGAGGCCGTCGACGAGCGAGCGCAGCTGGTCGACGAGTCGCTCCCGGTCGGCGTCGTCGAGCCCGTCGAGGCCGGGCGCGAGCGCGCGGGCCAGCAGCTGGCGGCGCTTCTGCAGCACCCGGTGGCCCTCCTTGGTCGCGGCCACGAGCACGCCCCGCCGGTCGCCCGGGTCGGGCCCGCGCTGCGCCACGCCGAGGCGGACCAGGGCGTCGACCGTCCGGCTCGCGGTCGCGTCCGTCGTGCCGAGCCGGGCAGCGAGCGCGCGCAGCCGCATCGGGCCCTCCTCGGCGATGGCCGTCAGGGCGAAGCGCTGGCGCGTCGTGAGATCGAGCGCGCGGTCGGCGCCCAGCTGGTGCCCGCGACGCGAGAGGGCTGCGAGGAGTCGCTCGAGCGCGTCTGCGACGATCGCCGCCGCGGCGCGCTCGGAGGCGGTCGGGGCGGTGGCGGAGCGATCGTTACGCACAGACAATAGTTACCACACGTAACGACCTGTCGACCACCTGTCCGATCGGCTAGCGTCCGTCTCGTGGCGCTCGCACAGCTCGCCGTCGACATCCGCGCCGGCCTCCTCAGCCCGAGGGAGGCGGTCGAGCACGCGCTGGCGCGGATCGACGAGCACGACTCGCGGCTGAACGTGGTCGTCGCCTCCCGCGCCGAGCAGGCGCTGGCCGAGGCCGACAGGGCGCCGGCCGGCCCGCTCCGCGGCATCCCGGTCGGGATCAAGGACGTGCTCGACGTCGCTGGCATGGCGACGACGGGCGGCTCGAGGCCGCTGGGCGGGAACGTCGCCGAGGTCGACGCCGCGGCCGTCGCGCGGCTCCGCGCCGCCGGGGCCGTCGTGGTCGCGAAGCTGAACACGCACGAGCTGGCCTACGGGCCGACCACGACGAGCGGCTTCCTGGGCGCGGCGCGCAACCCGTGGGACGTCGGGCGGATCTGCGGCGGCTCGAGCGGGGGAAGCGGCGGCGCGGTCGCGGCGGGGCTCGTCGCCGGCGCCCTCGGCACCGACACCGCGGGGTCGATCCGGATCCCGGCCGGCTTCTGCGGCGTCGCCGGCGTTCGCCCGACCCTCGGGCTCGTGTCGACGCGGGGCATGCTGCCGCTCGCCTGGTCGTTCGACACGGTCGGCCCGATGGCGGAGACGGTCGAGGACTGCGCGCTCCTGCTCGATGCGATCTCCGGGCACGACCCCGCCGACCCGTCGTCGCGCCGCCTGGGTCCGACCGCCTGCGCCGGTGCCCTGGACGCCGGCGTGCGCGGGCTGCGGGTCGGGCTCGTCGGCGAGCTCTGGGAGGCGGGCGTCGATCCGCGCGTCGCCGAGGCGTGCCGTGCCGGCGCCGAGGGGCTCCAGCGCCTGGGTGCTCGCGTCGAGCGTGTCTCGCTGCCGCTCGTCGACCGCGCCGCGACGATCCTCGCCGCGATCCAGTTCCCCGAGGCGACGGGCATCCACCTCGAGCTGCTCCGCCACCACCTCGCGGATCTCGGGGCGGACGTGCGTCGCCGGCTGCTCGCCGGGCTGTTCGCCGCCCCGTGGACGAGCCTCACGGGGCAGCGGGCCAGGCGGCTCGTGGCCGCGGAGGCGCGCGCGGCGCTCGGACGGGTCGACCTGCTGCTGCAGCCGACGATGCCGGTCGTCGCGCCGCGCTGGACCGGCGAGCGGCTCGAGATCGAGGGCCTCGACCTGCCGGCCGACGCGCCGCCCGCGGTCGCGGAGAACCTGTTCCGCCTGGCCGTGCTGCGCCTGACGGCGCCGTGGAGCCTCGCCGGGCTGCCGGTCGCCCGCGTGCCGTGCGCCCTCGTCGGCGGCCTGCCGGCGGGCGTGTCGCTCGTCGGACGGGCGCTGGACGAGCCGCGGCTGCTCGCGGCGGCCCACGCCCTCGAGCGCGAGCTCGGCCCGTTCCGGCCGCCGCTCTAGGCGGCTCGCGGCTGGGGACGAGTCGGCGCGCTTCCTGCACGGTCCCGTTCCACACCCGTGACGGTTTCGCCGCTACGCTCGAAAGCGGGTGGAGGCGCGGGGTGGCCCCTCGGGCGGCCGGCAGGGACGTGTCCCTTCTGGCCGGCAGCCGGCAGCCCTCGGTCGCCCGGGCGCCCCGACGCGTGGCACGGTGGCGGATCGGGGGCGTGCCGGGACGGCGGCGTCGCGCGGTGGCCGGAGCGAATGCGTCGGTGCGTCAGGGCGCGCCGGGCGCCCGGCTAGAAGACCGGCGTCTCGCGCCAGACGCCCCAGACCTCGCGCAGCGCGTCGCACATCTCGCCCATCGTCACGTCGGCGCGGGCCGCGTCGACGAACGCGGGCATCAGGTTCCGCCCCTCGGCGGCGTCGCCCTTGATCCGCGCCAGCTCGCGCTCGACCGCGCCGCTGTCCCGTCGCGCGCGCAGGGCCTGGACCCGGGCGACCTGCTTGCGCTCCAGCTCGGGGTCGATCCGGAGGATGTGCATCTCCTCCTCGCCCTCCTCGACGAACGCGTTCACGCCGACCACGATCCGCTCGCCGCTGTCGACCGCGCCCTGGAAGCGGAACGCGGACTCGGCGATCTCGCGCTGGAAGAAGTTCTCCTTGATCGCCGCGACCACGCCGCCGAGCTCGTCGATCCGGCGGAAGTAGTCCTCCGCCTCGGCCTCGAGCCGGTTCGTCAGCTCCTCGACGAGGTACGAGCCGCCGAGGGGGTCGGCCGAGGCGACGACCCCGGACTCGTACGCGATCACCTGCTGCGTGCGCAGCGCGATCTTCACGGCGTGCTCCGTCGGCAGCGCGAGCGCCTCGTCGAAGCTGTTCGTGTGGAGCGACTGGCAGCCGCCGAGCACCGCGGCGAGCGCCTCGAGCGCCGTGCGGACGATGTTCACCTCGGGCTGCTGCGCCGTCAGCGACACGCCGGCCGTCTGCGCGTGGAAGCGCATCAGCAGGCTGCGCGGGTCCTTCGCGCCGTAGCGCTCCTGCATGTGCCGCGCCCAGATCCGGCGGGCCGCGCGGTACTTCGCGATCTCCTCGAAGAAGTCGACGTGCGCGTTGAAGAAAAACGAGAGCCGCGGCGCGAACGCGTCCACGTCGAGCCCGCGCTCGAGCGCCGCCTCGACGTAGGCGAAGCCGTCCGCGAGCGTGAAGGCGAGCTCCTGCGCGGCGGTCGAGCCGGCCTCGCGGATGTGGTAGCCGGAGATCGAGACTGGATGCCAGAGCGGCATCTCGTTCGCGCAGAACTCGATCATGTCGACGCAGAGGCGCATCGACGGCTCCGGCGGGAAGATCCACTCCTTCTGCGCGATGTACTCCTTGAGAATGTCCGTCTGGATCGTCCCCCGGAGCTGCTGCCGCGGCGTGCCCTGCTCCTCGCCGACGCAGAGGTAGAACGCGAGCAGGATCGCCGCCGGCGAGTTGATCGTCATCGACGTCGAGACCTCGCCGAGCGGGATGCCGCGGAACAGGTCGCGCATGTCCTCGAGCGAGTCGACGGCGACGCCCTCGCGGCCCACCTCGCCGAGCGAGCGCGCGTGGTCGGAGTCGTAGCCCATCAGGGTGGGCATGTCGAAGGCCGTCGAGAGGCCGGTCTGGCCGTGCTCGATCAGGTAGCGGAAGCGCTCGTTCGTCTCCTCGACGGTGCCGAAGCCGGCGAACTGCCGCATCGTGAAGAGCTTGCTGCGGTACATCGAGCCGTAGACGCCGCGCGTGTACGGGTACTGCCCCGGGTCGCCGAGGTCGCGGGCGTAGTCGACGGGCGCATTCGCGGGCGTGTACAGCGGCTGGACGGGGAGACCGGACATCGTCTCGGTCGGGAAGCCCGGCTCGCCGGCCTTCGTGGGGCCGGCCCCGTCCGCCAGCCTGCGCTCGGTGGTGGCCATGGGAGGATCGTATCGGCCTCGCGCCTCCGCGCCGCCCCCGGCCTGCGGTAGAACACGCCCCATGAGCGGACCTCTCGACGGCATCACGGTGCTCGACCTGTCCCGGCTCGCGCCCGGGCCGTACTGCACGATGATCCTCGGCGACCTCGGCGCCGACGTGATCCAGATCCACGATCCGCGGCCGCCGACGGGGCGCCGCGCGGAGCAGCAGGGCGCTGCACCCGACCGCCCGCCGCTCGCCTGGCGCGGCGGCCTGCACGACGGCCTCGCCCGCAACAAGCGCTCGCTCGGCCTCAACCTCAAGGACGAGGAGGTGCGCGCGCTCTTCTACCGGCTCGTCGAGCAGGCCGACGTCGTCGTCGAGGAGATGCGCCCCGGCGCGGCCGAGCGGCTCGGGATCGACTACGCGACGCTGTGCGGGATCAACCCGCGGATCGTCTACTGCTCGGTCACCGGCTTCGGGCAAGACGGCCCGTACCGACTGCTCGCCGGCCACGACATCAACTACATCGGCCAGGCGGGGATGCTGGGCCTGCTCGGGCGCGACGGCCGCCCGGCGATTCCGCAGAACGTCGTCGCCGACTACGCGGGCGGCGGCCTGATGGCCGCGCTCGGCGTCGTCTCGGCGCTGTTCGCGCGCGAGCGGACGGGCGAGGGCCAGCACGTCGACGCGGCGATGTCCGACGGCGTCACGTACCTGCTCGTGCAGTTCATCTCCGCCTTCTACGGGGCGGGCGAGATCCCGGTCCCCGGCACGTCGGACTACACGGGCGGCGTGCCGCAGTACGACGTCTACGAGACGGCCGACGGGAAGTGGCTCTCGATCGGCTCGCTCGAGCCATGGTTCTTCGCGAACCTCTGTCGCGCGATCGGCCGCGAGGACCTGATCGAGCACGCCTGGACGCGCGAGCGGTTCCCGGAGATCCGCCAGGCGTTCGCGGAGACGTTCCGGACGAGGACGCGCGACGAGTGGTTCGAGGACCTGAACCGGACCGACCTGTGCGCGAACCGCGTGCTGACGCTCGACGAGCTCGAGCACGACCCGCAGGTGCGCGCCCGGAGCATGATCGTCGAGGTGCCCGGCCCGGACGGCCAGGTCGTCAAGCACGTCGGCGTAGCGCCGAAGCTCTCGTCCACGCCCGGCTCGCTCCGCTCGCTCGCGCCGCGGCCGGGCGAGCACACCGACGAGATCCTCGCGGGGCTCGGGCTCGACGCCCGGGAGATCGCGACCCTGCGCGAGCGGGGTGCGGTCGGCTGACCGGTGCGGCCGTGACGGACGAGCTCCGCATCCTCGCCGTCAACGGCATGCTCGGCTACGGCTACCCGGTCGAGAGCCTCGACGCGGGCCTCGCGCTCGCGCCGCACCTGCTCGGCGTCGACTCGGGCTCGACGGACGCCGGGCCGTTCTACCTCGGCGCGGGCGCCTCGCTCGTCCGGCCCGAGCAGATCGAGCGCGACCTGCGTCCCGCCCTCGTCCGGGCCGTGCGCCATCGCGTCCCGCTCGTGATCGGGTCGGCCGGCTTCGCGGGCGCGTCCGCGAACGTCGACCTGCTGCTGGGCATCCTGCGGCGCATCGCGCGCGAGGAGGGGCTCGCCTTCCGGCTCGCGGTCATCCGCACCGACGTCGATCCCGGCACGGTCGTCGCGGCGCTCCGCGCGGGCCTGGTCGAGCCCATGGCCGGCGTGCCCGAGCTGACCGAGGAGGCGGTCCGCGCGAGCTCGAACGTCGTCGCCCAGATCGGCGTCGAGCCGATCGCCGCTGCGCTCGCCCGGGGCGCGGACGTCGTCGTCTGCGGGCGCGCGTGCGACACGGCGATCTACGCGGCGCTGCCGATCGCGCGCGGATTCGACCCCGGGCTCGCCCTGCACATGGCGAAGATCCTCGAGTGCGGCGCGCAGTGCGCGATCCCGCTCGCGCCGAACGACAGCCTGCTCGGGATCCTCCGCCGCGACCACTTCCTGATCCGGACGCTCGCCGAGGGGCGAGGCGTCACCGCCGAGTCGGTGGCCGCCCACACGCTGTACGAGCAGCCCGACCCGCTGTGGCTCGCGGAGCCGGAGGGGCGCGTCGACCTCTCCGGGGCCGAGTTCGAGGAGGTCGACCCCCGGACCGTCCGCGTCTCGGGGGCCCGCCTGGTGCCGTGGGACCGCCCGCTGCGGCTGAAGCTCGAGGGCGCGCGGCGCGTGGGCGCCAGGGCGTTCGTCCTCGCCGGCATCGCCGACCGCGACGTGATCGCGAGCCTCCCGCTGATCGAGGAGACCGTCCGCGGCGCCGTCGAGCGGAACCTGCCCGACCGCATCCGCGCCGCCGGGTACACGCTCGGCTTCCGCGTCTACGGCCGCGACGCCGTCCTCGGCGACACCGCGCCCGCGGGGCCGCCGCCGCGCGAGGTCGGCGTGCTGATCGAGGCGATCGCCGACGCGCAGGACGACGCGAACGCCGTCTGCTCGCTCGCGCGCTCCTCGTTCCTGCACTGCCCGTTCCCGGGTCGCAAGACGACCGCCGGGAACCTCGCCTTCCCGTTCTCCCCGTCGGATGCCGAGGGCGGCGACGTCTACGAGTTCTCGGTCTACCACCTGATGCAGGTCGACGACCAGCCCGCGCTCTTCCCCGTCGAGCTCGAGGAGATCCGATGACGCCGCTCGGCGAGCTCGCCTCCGTCGTCCGCTCGAAGAACGCCGGCCCGTTCCAGGTGACGCTCGACCTGCTCTTCGCCGCGGAGGACGAGTACCGCCGGGTGCTCGCCTCGGGGCGGCTGACCGCGGACGAGGTTGCGGGCCGCTACGGCGTCGCGTCGCACGACGTCGCGATCGTCGCGTTCGACCGCGTGCGCGCGATCAAGGTGACCCTCCCGCGCCGCTGGGGCACGCGGGGGAGCGGCTCTCCGGGCGACCGCGACGTCTACGGCGCCCAGCAGCACGGGCCGCTCGTCGACGTCGAGATCCCCTGACGCGGCCCGGCCGGGGACGCGGTCGTCCGCGCCCCCGGCCCGGCCCTCACGCTCCCATCAGGGAGTGGAGCTTCTCGTCCTGGATCGTCTCGGGCGACATGTAGCCGACCTTCGAGTGCGACAGTCCGAGCTGGACGAAGACCTCCGCGAGCTTGATCGCGAGCGGGCCGGGGTTGATCACGGGCACGCCGAGCGTCTGCCGGAGGTGCTCGACCGACTGGTGCATCGTCGTCGAGCCGATCAGGATCACCTCGGCGCCGTCCTCCTCGATCGCGCGGCGGCCCTGCTCCTCGAGCGCCGCGAAGACGACCTCCTCCTTGCCGGCGAGCAGCTGCTCCTGGTCGGGGCGGACGTCGATCGCGCGGATCGAGGCGCAGTAGTGGCGCGTCCCGTACTCGGCCATCGTCTTCTCGTAGAGGTAGAACCAGCGCTTCCACATCGTCAGGATCGAGAACTTCTTCCCGAGCATCGCGGCGACGTGCTGCTGCACGAGGCCGGGGCCGAGCACCGGGATCGACAGGCGCGACCGGAGCGCCGCGAGGCCCGAGTCGGAGACGGTGTCCATGACGACGGCGTCGTAGCCCTCCTCCTCCGAGCGCAGCCCGGCCTCGGCGATGTAGGCGTCGAGGATCAGCAGCTCGTAGGCGCCGTCGGCGTTCTTGCACGAGTTCCGGACCGGGACGAAGTCGTAGTCGACGCCAGGCGTGCGCAGGGACGCGGGGAGCTGGGCCGCGCGGTTCGCGAGCCCGACCTCGTCGAAGGGGAAGGGGACGATGTACTTGATGCGGATGTCGGCCATGCGGGCTCCTCGGTCGGTGGGGCGAACGGCACCCTAGCGAGCGCGGGGCGCGGGCTCGCCCGGGCGACCGCTGGCGCCTGTCCGCCGGGGCCGCGTCCTTCGGGGAAATCCACGCGCGGAGGCGTGCCGATTCGCGCGCAGGGCCTCGCGCACGCGTCTATCCGGTGGGATCGTGGGTCCCCACCCAGGGTGGGGGCCCGTCCCCGGCTCGGCCGGACGGGCCACGACCCGTCCGGCCGGTGGCGCGGCGAGTCCGTGCGAGGGGGCGCCGACGCGCCGCGCTAGACGCCGACGACGAGCGTCGCCGTGTACCCGCTGTCCACGCTCCCGCCCATCGTTGCGAGCTGGAGCGCGCCGCCGTCGTCGCCGAAGACGTTGTCGGTCTCGAGCGAGAGCCGGGCGAGGTTCGAGACGCTCGTCTCGTATCCGCTCGTCGCGTAGACGGTCTCGCACGCGTCCTGCGGGAACGCGAGCTGCGAGGTCTTGACCGCCTCGTCCGGGCCCGTCGCGGCGTCCACGGTCGGGTAGACCTCGAAGTGGACGTGCGGCCAGCGGCCCGCGTAGCAGCCCGGGTAGATCGACGTGAAGCGGACGGCGCCGCTCTCGTCGGCGACCTGGACGCCGCGCAGGTAGTTCTCCTCCGCGACCGCCTCCGAGTAGAGCGAGTAGTTCCCGTCGCGATCGCAGTGCCACGCGTAGACGGCCGCGCCGGGCAGGGGCGTGCAGCCGTCCGCGGCGTCGACGACGGTCAGCTCAATCGTGAGCGGCACGCCCTCGGCGGTGCCGCTCGCGGAGCCGAAGCTCGAGCGGATGTCCTGACGGACGATGCCGCTCTCGGTCAGCACGTTGGGGCCGTTCGAGCCGTCGCCGGGGTACGGGCCGCCGGTCTCCTGCGGGATCTCGGTGACGCACTCCAGCGCCGCGCCGGGGGCCGCTCCCGCCGTGGTCGTCGTGCCCGTCCGCGCGTCGGCCGTCGTCGCCGCGGCCGTGGTCGCGCTCGCGCCGCCCTTGCCGCCGCAGGCGGCGGCCACGACGGTGACGAGGCCCGACCCGGCCAGCAGGAGCAGCCGGCGCCGATCCATCAGCGTCGACAGGTCGAAGGCGAGGCCCCGGTCGGGTCCTCGAGCTCGTGGTCGTCGTGCATCTCGTCCTCCCGGATCGACTGGAACGTGGCGGGACGCACGGTAGGAGCCGACCTTCAGGAGGGCATAAGCGGCCGTTCGGAGCTTGCGCAGAGGTGCGGCGGGGCCGGCCGCTCGCGAGCGAGCCGGGCGGCCCGCTGGGCCGCCCGGCCCGGTGGCCGTTCAGCGCGCGGGCGCCGCGGCCCGGAGCGAGGCGCGGCGCTCGCGCGTCGCCTCCTCGTCGAGCGTCAGCGTCGCCTCGTCGATCACGACGCCGTACTCGGCCGCGGCGCGCTCGACCGTGGTGAAGCCGTCGAGGACGTCGGACAGCACGTGGTGCGGTTCCCGGTCGAGCGGGTCGCCGTAGCCGCCGGAGTTCGGGACGGCGATCTCGATCGCCGCGCCGGCCGGGAGCACCTTGCCCGTGAACTTCGCCGGCCACTGCTCCTCGGTCCCGTCCGGGAGGACGACCTTCGTGTACGCGTTCGCGCCCTCGTGGCCGCCGAAGATGCCCCACGGCGGGTCGGACTCGATCCGATCGCCCTCGCAGGAGACGATCGTGTCCTCGAGGAAGCGGTTGACGCGCACCATGCCGATGCCGCCGCGCCACTCGCCCGCCGCGGCGGGCACGTCCGCCCGCAGCTCGTAGCGCTCCGTCCGCATCGGGAAGCGCCACTCGAGCTCCTCGATCGGGTTGTTGCGCGTGTTCGCGATCAGGCAGTCGACGGAGTCGAGCCCGTCGCGGCCCGGGCGCCCGCCGTACGAGCCCTCGTCGACCTCCAGGTAGACCCAGTACTCCCCCTCCTCCTCGAGGAAGCCCGAGTAGGCGAGGAAGCCGAGGTGGGCCGAGTTGCCCGCGGTGACCTGGTTCGGGATCACCGGGGCGAGCGCGCGCAGCGCGAGGTCGACGGCCCGCTGCACCTGGCAGAAGCGGGCGAAGCAGGCGCGCGGGTAGTTCGGGTTGAAGATCGAGCCCTTCGGCGCGACGACGTTGACCGGGGCGAGCATGCCCTCGTTCTGGGGCACGAAGACGGGGAACGTGTCCTCGTCGAGGAAGATCATCCGGGTGATGAACGACATCGCCGACTCGGTCGTGCCCTCGAACGGGCAGTTGTAGCCGGTCGGCACCTCGTCGCTCGAGCCGGTGAGGTCGAACGTGATCTCGTCGCCGCGGATCTCGACGGCGACCTTGACCGGCAGCTTCTTGCCGCGGTTGACGCCGTCGTCGTCCAGGTAGCCGACCTCGGTCTCGTACCGCCCGTCGGGCACCTTCGCGATCTCCTGGCGGAGCATCTTCTCCGAGTACTCGAGCCAGTTGCCCGCGATGTCGAGCACGGTGTCCCGCCCGTAGCGGTCGAGCAGCTCGGCGAAGCGACGCCGCGCCAGCTCGCACGCGGCGATCATCGCCTGGATGTCGCCGTTGTTGAAGCTCGGCGTGCGGACGTTGTCGAGGATGTGCTTCCAGAGCGCGTCCTGCCAGACGCCCTTCTCCTGGAGCTTGACCGCGCGGTAGATGTTGCCCTCCGCCCAGTTGTCGACGAGGTCGATCGCGAGGCCGGGGTAGGCGCCGCCGATGTCGAGCACGTGCGCCGAGGCGCCCGAGAAGCCGACGAGGACGCCCTCGTGGAAGATCGGGATGATGATCGCGACGTCGGGCGAGTGCGTCGCGCCGCCGTACGGGTCGTTGTGGAGGACGATGTCGCCCTCGTGGATGTCGTCGCCGAGCAGGCGGATCACGTTCTTCACGATCTTCGGCATCGCCCCCATGAACATCGGGGTCGAGTCCGACTCGGCGATGTTGTTGCCCTCGCGGTCGAAGATGCCGGCGCCGAGGTCCTCCGACTCGCGGATGATCGACGAGTAGGAGGTGCGGAAGAGGACGCCCGCCATCTCCTTCGCGATCGACATGAACGCGCCGCCGATCACGCGCATCAGGATCGGCGTCGCCAGGGCGGTGCCCCGCACGGCCTCCGAGCGGACGCGCGTCGTGCAGTCGATCACGATGTTGCCGACGGCGTCGACCTCGGCGGCGAGGCCGGGCGGAATCACCGTCGTCGTGTCGTACTGCTCGACGATCGCCGGCCCCTGGATCCGGTCGCCCGCCTGCAGCCTCGTCCGGTCGTAGAACGGCGTCGCGTGCCGCTCGGCGACGCCGTCGACGTCGAAGACGACCTCGCGCTCGACGATCAGCGCTCGTGCCGGGTCGCCGTCGCCCCGCTCGACGTCCGTCGCCGTCAGCTCGTCGACGCGGCCGATCCCGACGACGCGGACGTTGACGATCTCGATCCGCGCGTCGAAGCGGTGGCCGTACTCGGCCTCGTGCGCGCCGTGGAAGCGCTCGGCGAGCTCCGCGACCCACGCGTCGTCCACGTCGCCGGCCGGGACCTCCGTCCGCACCTCGTAGCCCTGGCCTGCGTAGCGGCAGTCGGCCAGGCGCCGCAGCAGCCGCCGGTCGGCGGGCACGCCGTCGGCGTCGAGCTGGGCCACCGCCTGTGCGGCGAGCTCCTCGAAGCGCGCCTGCAGACGGGCCTGGTCGAGCGTCTTCAGCTGGTGCCGCTCGGTGGCGACGAACTCGTGCTGCAGGTCGGTCGCGAGCAGGCCGGTCGCGGCGACGATGCCCGGGTAGGGCGGGATCAGGACGCGCGGGATGTCGAGCTCGAGCGCGATGTCGCACGCGAAGAGCGGGCCGGCGCCGCCCGCGGCGACGAGGGTGAAGTCGCGCGGGTCGTAGCCACGGCGGACCGAGTTGAGCTCGATCGCCTGCGTCATGCCGTACTTCTGGATCTGGAGCGCGCCGAGCGCTGCCTCCTCGAGCGACATGCCGAGCTCGTCCGCAACCGTCCTCATGGCCGTCTCGGCGAGCGAGACGTCGAGCTGCATCTGGCCGCCGAGCAGGCCCTTGTCCGGGCGCAGGCGGCCGAGCAGGAGCTGCGCGTCGGTCGAGGTGGGCTGGTGGCCGCCGCGGCCGTAGCAGGCCGGCCCGGGATCCGCGCCCGCGGACTGGGGGCCGCAGCGGAAGACGCCGCCCTGGTCGACGTAGGCGATCGAGCCGCCGCCGGCGCCGATCGTGTCGATGTCGACCATCGGCACCATCGCCTGGTAGTCGCCGATCTTCGTGTCGAGCAGGTGGCGCATGCGCAGCTGGCCGCCGGCGGTGACGCCGATGTCGGCCGACGTGCCGCCGATGTCGAGGGTGACGACGTTGTCGAACCCGGACGTCCGCGCCGCCCAGATGCCGCCGATCAGGCCGGCGACCGGCCCCGACATGAGCAGGTTGACTGGCCGCTCGGCGGCCGAGTCGACCGTGGCCATGCCGCCCGACGACTGCATCAGCTGGACGCCGTGGGCGAAGCCCTGGTCGCGGAGCGCCTGGTCGAAGCGGCGGACGTACGTCGCGACCTTCGGGCCGACGTACGCGTTCAGCGCGACGGTCGAGAAGCGCTCGAACTCGCGGTAGAGCGGCAGCACCTCGTGCGAGACGGACAGGTACGCCTCGGGGAACTCCTCCTCGAGGATCTCCTTCACGCGCTGCTCGTGCGCGGGGTTGAGGTACGAGTGGAGGAAGCAGACGGCGACGGCGTCGACGCCGGCCGCCTTGAGCTGGCGGACGCGGTCGCGCACCTCGTCCTCGTCGAGCGGTACCAGCACGTCGCCGTTCGGGACGGTCACGCGCTCCTTCACCGTCAGGCGATGGCGCCGCCGCACGAGCGGGCGCGACTGCCAGGGCAGCTCCTGCTGGAGCGAGAAGTTGAGCGGCTTCTTGTGGCGCGCGATGTGGAGGATGTCGCGCATCCCGTCGGTCGTGATCATCCCGACCTCGGCGCCCGTGTGGGTGAGCGCGATGTTCGTCGCGACCGTCGTGCCGTGCAGGAAGTTGTCGACCTGCGCGAGGGTGACGCCGGCCTTCTCGCAGAGACGGGAGACCCCCTCGACGACGCCGCGGGCGGGGTCGTCCGGGGTCGAGGGGACCTTGTCGACGGTGACCGTTCCGGACTCCTCGTCCACGAGGATGAGGTCCGTGAAGGTGCCGCCGACGTCGACGCCGATTCGCTTCATGCGCTTCTCCGTTCGTGAAGTCCTGGCCTACGCCCGCGCAGCGAGCCTGGGGATGATCTCACGCCCGACGAGCTCGAGCTGCGGGATGCGGCCGTTGAAGTAGGCCGGTGAGACCTCCCAGACCCCCAGGTCGGCGAGCGCCTCGAGCTTCGCGAGGCAGTGGTCGGCCGAGCCCGCGATCGCGAAGTCGTCGATCAGCTCGTCGGTGAGGTAGGCGGTGTGGTCGGCGGTCGAGTCGAGGTGGCCCGCGTAGTAGTCGTAGTGCTGGTTGCGGGCCTCGATCAGCCGCGTCATCACCTCGGGCATCCCGTGGTCGGGGACGTTCCGCGCCACGTCCGAGACGTGGTTCGCGCAGGCGGCGGCGGCCCAGCGGACCGCGTCGCGCGCGGCGCGCACGTCGTCGGAGACCTCCATGCCGCAGAGGACCGAGATCCTCACCTCAGCGGGGTCGCGGCCGGCCTCCTCGGCGCCCGCGTGCACCTGCTCGGTCGCCCAGCGAACCGAGTCGGGGTGAACGCCGACGTAGATCATCACGATGTCCGCGAGCGCGCCGGCCATCCGCAGCGTCTTCGGACCGGTGGCGGACACGGCGATCGGCACGCCCGGGCCCTCCTCGAGCCAGCGGAAGTGGACGTCGGTGTCGTTCATCCGGACGGTCTTGCCCTGCATCAGCTCGCGCATGACGCCGATCGACTCGGCCATCGTCCTCGTCGTGACCGGCTTCACGCCCATCGCGCGGACGGCGCTGTCGCCGCGGCCGAGGCCGAGGATCACGCGGCCCGGGTGCCGCTTCGCGAGCGTCGCGTTCACGGACGCGGTGACCGTCCAGTGGCGCGTGATCGGGTTCGAGACGGCCGTCCCCACGAGCACCCGCTCCGTCCGCTCGAGCACGTGCGCCATGTAGACGTACGGGTCCTCCCAGAGGATGTGGGAGTCGATGAACCAGACGAGGTCGTAGCCGGCCTTCTCGGCCGCGACGACGGACGCCATGCAGTCGTCGAAGTCCTCGCAGAGGAACTGCGCCCCGAGCTTCACGACGCGCTCCCTTCGGCGAGGGGGAACTCGCGCAGCTCGGCGAGCGTCTGCTCGAGCGTGTTCACCTGGCCCCAGCCCATGTTCATCATCTCGATCGCCGGCTCGTGCAGGTGCGGCGTCGCGGTGCCCGTCGCCTCCTCGACGACGATCGGCTTGAAGTCGCGGAACATCGCGTCCTTGCAGGTCGCCCCGACGCACTGGTTCGTCAGGACGCCCGTGAGGATCACCGTCTCGGCGTTCAGCGCGCGCAGCAGCTGCTCGAGGTTCGTCTGGTAGAAGGCCGACAGGCGGGTCTTCTCGACGTACCAGTCCTCCTGCTGCGGGGCCAGGTCCTCGAGCACCTCGTAGCCCCAGGTGTCCTTGCGCAGGCCGCCGTCGAGCAGGATCTTCCGCTTGAGCATGAACGGCCCGCCGTCCTCGACGCCGCGCGTCCCGTGCCGCGTCCAGATGATCGGCACGCCGCGCCGCCGGCACTCCTCGTTCAGCGCCTTCGTGGGCTCGATCACGCGGCGCAGGTGGGAGATGTCGATGTCGTGCGTCGCGTACCAGCCCTGCGGGTGGAGGAAGTCGTTCTGGTCGTCGATGACGACGTGCGCCGTCCGTCCGGGCACGAGCCTCCAGGCGGTCGGGTCGTAGTAGTCCTCGAGGTTCACGTCGCCCTCCTCCGTCGCGCGGTTGCGGCCGCTTCGTATCTCAGATATGAAGGAGGGCGATCCTAGCACGGTCGCCCCGACGTGGTCGGCACCGTTCCCTAGAGTCCCCGGCTCACGTGACCCCCCTCGCCCCCATCCAGCCCCGCTACCTCCGCGACCAGGCGTTCCTGCGGCTGCGCGACGCGATCGTCGAGGGGCATCTCGCGCCCGGCCAGGCCGTGGTGATCGACGACCTAGCAGCGACCTTCGGGCTCTCCGCCATGCCCGTCCGGGAGGCGGTCAAGCGCCTCGTCTCCGACGGGCTGATCGAGGAGCTCCCGCGGCGGGCGCATCGGGTGATGCCGCTGACGCGCGAGTCGGCGCTCGCGATCCTCGGCGTGACCGAGACGCTCATGGTCCGCGCGTACGAGCTCGGCGCCCCGCGGCTCGGACAGGAGGAGATCGCCCGGATGCGCGAGGCGCTCGCCGCGGCGAGCGAGCGGTCGACGGCCGCGGACGTCCCCGGGACGCTCGCCGCGATCCACGCGATGCACGGCGTCGTCTACGAGGCGACGGGGAACCCCGAGTTCGAGCGGCTGCTCGCGATGCTCGTCCCGCGCTTCAACCGCGTGCTGACGCTCTGGTACACGGAGTCGATCGCGGACGTCGCCCGGACGTACCGCAGGGGCCTGGTCGAGGCGCTCGAGCGCAGCGACCCCGACGCGGCCGTCGAGATCATGCGCGAGGCCTGGCGGACGTTCCGCCGCGTGATCGAGGCCCGGGCCGACTAGCGCGGCTTCGGCTTCGGCTTCGGTGCGGTGAGGGTCGCGGTGCCGGCGGCGTTGACGCGCGCGACCCGAACCTGGTCGTTGACGCCGTCGTTCTCGCGCCAGGCGACGGTCGGAGCACCGCCGATCGCTGCGAGGACCGGCTCGGTCGCGCGCTGGGTCGAGGAGGCGTCGATCGGGCTCGGCCCGCCCACGGGCTGCGACCAGGCCGACCAGGCGGCGCCCGCCGTCGCCGCCCACCCGAGGACGAGGCCTGCGACGTGGAGGGGCCGCCGGCGCGAGTGCGGGATGCCACCTGGGATCGGACGACCGGTCGACTAACGCTCGTTAGACTCCCCGGATGGCGCAGCTCGAGGAGCGGCGGGGGGCGGCGACGACCGGGCGGATCGTCGACGCGGCGACGACCCTGTTCTCGCAGAAGGGCTACCACGCGACGACGATGCGCGAGCTCGCCGCGGCCGTCGGGATCAAGGCGGCGAGCCTCTACAACCACTTCCCCGGCAAGGAGGACGTCCTCCACCGGATCGCGCACGGGACGATGGCCGAGCTGCTCGACGGCGGGCGGGCCGCGATGGCGCCGCACGAGGCGCCGCGCGAGCGGCTCGCGGCGCTGATCCGCTTCCACGTCGTCTACCACGCGGAGCGCCGCTTCCAGGCGCGGATCGCGGACGAGCAGCTCCACGCGCTCGGCCCCGAGCGGCGCGCCTCGGTGCTCGAGGTTCGCGACGCCTACACCGGCCTCTTCAAGGAGACGCTCGAGGCCGGCCGGCGCGCGCACGGCTGGCTCGTCCCCGACGCGTCCGTCCTCACCTTCGGGATCGGCGGGATGTGCACGTTCGTCGACATCTGGTACCGCCCGGACGGGCCGCTCGCGGCGGAGGAGATCGCGGCGATGTACGCGGACTTCGTCCTCCGCGCGCTCGAGCCCTAGGCGGGCGCGGGCGAGGGCGGCCGCCCTCGCCCGCGCGCACCGGCTAGGAGAGGAGCCGCTCGCCCTGCGGGTCGAGGATCGGCTGCTCGACGACGACGGCCGGGCGCCGCTCGCCGAGGATCTCGATCGTCAGCTCCGTGCCCGGCGTCGCCTGCGCGGTCGGCAGGTACGCGAGCGCGATCGACTTCTCGACCGTGTGCCCGTAGCCGCCGGCCATCACGTAGGAGACGACGTCCTCGCCCTGGCGGATCGGCTCGTAGGCGTGCGCGTCGACGCCCGCGTGGTCGACGACGAGGCACGAGAGGTGGATCGACGGGCCGCCCGCGTCCTGCTGCCGCACGAGCGCGTCGCGCCCGACGAAGTCCCCCTTGTCGAGCTTGACGAACCGGCCGAGCCCGGCCTCGAACGGGGTGTAGTCGGCGGACATGTCCGCGCCCCAGAGGCGGTAGGCCTTCTCGAGCCGCATCGCGTCGAGCGCGCGGTAGCCGAAGTCGACGAGGCCCAGGTCATCGCCGTGCGCGAAGAGCAGGTCGTACAGGTGGCGCGAGTACTCGATCGGATGGTGCAGCTCCCAGCCGAGCTCGCCCACGTAGGAGACGCGCATCGCGCGCACGGGCGCCATGCCGACGGTGATCTCCTGCGAGGTGAAGAACGGGAACGCCTCGTTCGAGAGGTCGGCGTCGGTCAGCCGCTGGATCAGCGCCCGCGAGCTCGGCCCCGCGATCGTCAGCACGCCGAGTCGGGCGGTCACGCTCTCGACGCGGACCGAGCCGTCGTCGGGTGCGTGCCACTGGATCCACGCGAGGTCGTGCGTCTCCGTCGCGGCGGCGGAGATCACGTAGAAGCGGTCGTCGGCGAGCCGCGTCACGGTCACGTCCGTCTCGATGCCGCCACGGGCCGTGCACATCTGCGTCAGCGCCATCCGGGCGACCGCCTGCGGCAGCCGGTTCGCGCAGAGGCGGTCGAGCAGCGCCTCCGCCCCCGGCCCTGAGACCTCGAACTTCGCGAAGCTCGTCTGGTCGAGCACGCCGACGGCCGAGCGCACGGCGCGGCACTCCTCGCCGACGGCGTCGAACCAGTTGCCGCGGCCGAAGCCGTAGACGTCCCTTGCAGGCTGGTCCTTCGCGAACCAGAGCGGCCGCTCCCAGCCGAAGCGCGAGCCCATCACGGCGCCCTTCGCGAGCAGCCGGTCGTAGAGCGGGTCGGTCTTGAGCGGCCGGCCGGCGGGCCGCTCCTCCTCGGGGAAGTGGATCTTGTACTCGTCCTCGAAGACCTCGCTCGCGCGCTTCACGATGTACGGCGTCGCGCGGGCGTACTCGCCGAGGCGGCGCACGTCGAGCTCCCACATGTTGTCGCTCGGCTGGCCGTGGACGATCCACTCGGCCGCGTACCTGCCGGCCCCGCCGCCGAAGACGATCCCGAAGATCGAGAAGCCGGCGAGGACGTGGAGGTTGCGGAAGCCGGGGATCGGTCCCATCAGCACCTTGCCGTCCGGCGTGTAGCCGTCGGGCCCGTTGATCGCGGACTTGATCCCGGCCTGGCCGAACAGCGGGATCCGCTCGCCGGCCGCCTCGAGGCAGGCCGCGATCCGCTCCAGGTCGGCGGGGAGCAGCCGGCCGTGGAAGCCCTCGGGGATCCCGTCGAGCGCCCACGTGAGCGGGTCGCGCTCGAACGGGCCGACGAGCAGGCCGCCCTGCTCCTGGCGGCAGTAGAACGAGTTGTCCGGATCGCGGAAGACCGGCAGCTCGACGGGGAGCGCCTCGACCTCGGCGATCGGCTCGGTGACGACGTAGTGGTGCTGCATCGGGATGATCGGCAGGTCGACGCCGGCCAGGCGGCCGACCTCGCGCGCCCACTGGCCGGCCGCGATCTGGAGGATCTCGGCCCGGATCTCGCCGCTCGTCGTCTCGACGTGCCAGAAGCCGTCCCGCCGCTCGATCCCGGTCACGCGGGTGTGGCGGAGGATCGTCGCGCCCGCGTCCGTCGCGCCCTTCGCGAGCGCGTTCGTCAGGCTGGTCGGGTCGACGTGGCCGTCCGTCGGCAGGTAGGCCGCGGCGAGGATCCCCTCGGGGCTCGCGAACGGGAACAGCTCGATCGCGCGCTCGGGCGAGATCAGCTCGATCGGCACGCCGACGTTCGCCGCGATCCCCATCGCGTGGTCGAACTGGTGCAGCCGGTCCTGGGTCGTCGCGATCCGGACGGAGCCGCAGCGGTGGTAGTCGACCGCCTGGCCGGTCTCCGCCTCGAGCCGCTGGTACAGCTCGACGCTGTACTTGAGCAGGAGCATGAGGTTGAAGCTCTGGTTGAACTGCGTGCAGAGCCCGGCGGCGTGCCAGGTCGAGCCGCTCGTCAGCTCGTGCTGCTCGACGAGCGTGACGTCCGTCCAGCCGAGCCTCGTCAGGTGGTAGAGCGTCGAGACGCCGCCGATGCCGCCGCCGACGATGAGGACCTTCGTTTCGCGTGCCATGGGGGGCACGCTATACGAACTAACGACCGTTCGCCTGGCTACGTGATGAACAGGCGCCCGTCGGCGCGCACGTGCAGGAGGGCGGCGAGCTCGAGCTCGACCGCGCTCGAGGTCGCGTCGGCGAGGTCGGTCGAGGCGGCGCGCGCCGCCGCCTCGGCGATCGTCGACTCGAGACGGCGCAGCGCCGCCTGCGCCCGGCGGGCGGAGAGCCGCCCGAGCCGGACGGCGACGGCGAGCAGCGCGCTGGCCGTGCCGCGCAGCGCGACGAGCGCGGCCGCCTCGGCCGGGACGCCGCGCGACCCGGCGAGGGCGCCCTCGACGACGGGGAGGTTGCCGTCGCTCTCCCCCGTCCGATCGCGGCGCAGAAGGAGAGCGCGAGGTCGCTCCCGGCCAGGGACGCGGCCAGGGCGGCGTCTGGCGGCCCTGGCTCGTCGACGCGCGCCAGGCCGGCTCGCCGAGCCGTCGGGCGGTCCGCGCGTCGAGGGCAACGAAGGCCCGTCGACCGAGTCGGCCCGCCAGGCGTGGGCGAGCGCGACCGCGTCGAGCGTGCCGGTTCCGCAGGGCCAACGCCGACCCGACGACCTCGACGAGGCCGTCCTCGTCGAGGTCGGGGTCGCGCGGCGAGCAGCGCCTCGAGCCCGCTCGAGTGCGCGAAGCGCCCGATCGGGAGCGCGCCGTCGCCGAGCGCGAGCGCGGCGAGGAGCGCCCCCGGCTCCATCCCTCAGCCGAGCCCGGCCGCCGCCGCGTCGTCGGCGAGCACGACGACCTCGTCGGCCGACACGTGCGAGGCGGGCAGCTCGGGATCGCCTGCGAGGACGCGCGCCAGGATCGACGCCTTGTCCGCGCCGCCGACGATGAACGCGGCCGTCCGCGCGCCGTTGATCACCGGGTAGGTGAGCGACAGCCGCGGGTGGTCGGGGCGGGAGACGGCCACGATCGGCGCGGTCGCCTCGAGCCCCGGGTCGCCGGGGAACAGCGAGGCGGTGTGGCCGTCGGAGCCGATCCCGAGCAGGACGACGTCGAAGCGGTCGGGCAGCGGCGTGTCGAGCGCGCGGAGCGGGTGGATCTGCTCCTCGGGCACGCCCACCTTCGAGAGCAGCGCCTCGCGGGCCATCCGCTCGTTCGAGTCGGGGTGGTCCGAGGGCACCTGGCGCTCGTCGCCCCACCAGACGTGCCACTGCGACCAGTCGAGGTCCTCGCCGGCGAGGCGCTCGAACACCTTCTTCGGGGTCGATCCGCCGGAGAGCGCGATCCGGAACGGCCCGCCGCGGCGGGCGCGGTCGGCGATCCACGCGGCGGCGAGCTCGGCCAGGTCGGGGCCGGTGACGAGCTGCATCGCGGCCTACCCGAACCGCTCGCGGAGCTTCGGCAGCACGTCGCGGCTGAACCGCTCGATGAACCCGGGCTGGTCGGGGCCGGGGCCGTGGAAGACCAGCTCGTCGAACCCGAGCTCGACGTAGGGGGCGACCTTCTCGACGATCTCGTCCGGGTCGTTCGAGCAGATGAAGCGCGTGTGCGCCCGCTCGGCGTTCGCGTCGGCGAGCCGCTCCATCTCGACCGGGTCCTCGACGCCCATCTTCTCGTCGCCCGAGAGCGCGAGCGCGGCCCACCAGTGGCAGGCCTCCTTCGCCGCCTCGACCGTCGCCTCGTACGAGACCTTGATCTCGATCAGCTTCGCGATCGTCGAGACGTCGCGGCCGGCGCCCTCGGCGCCCTGCGCGAGGTTGTCGAGCAGCTCCGTGTACAGCTCGGGCTTCTTGCCGCTCGTGCAGATGAAGCCGTCGCCGACGCGGCCGGCGAGCTTCGCCGCCAGCGGGCCCGAGGCGGCGAGGTAGATCGGCACCGGCTGCTCGGGCCGGTCGTAGATCGTCGCGCGATGCGTCTGGTAGTAGTCGCCCTCGAACGTCACGCGCTCCTCGGTCCAGAGCTGGCGCATCAGCGCGACCGACTCGGCCATGCGCAGCCGGCGCTCCTTCGGCTCCGGGAACTCCGCGCCCGTCGCCGGCGTCTCGTTCATCGCCTCGCCCGTCCCGATCCCGAGGAAGATCCGGCCGGGGCTCAGGCACGCGAGCGTCGCGAACGACTGGGCGACGATCGACGGGTGGTAGCGCAGCGTCGGCGTCAGCACGCTCGTGCCGAGGTACGCCGACTGCGTCGCCTGGCCGAGCGCGCCCAGCCACGCCAGCGCGCCGGGCGCGTGGCCGGTCGAGTGCCGCCAGGGCTGGAAGTGGTCCGAGACGGCGATCGTGTCGAGACCGGAGCGCTCCGCGAGGACGGAGTAGTCGAGCAAGTCGCGCGGCCCGAACTGCTCCGCAGAGGCCTTGTAGCCGTACCTCATCGAACCGCCACGCTCCTTCTCGTCGTCGTTTGGACTCGCTCGAGCAGCGATCGCACCTCGCCGGGCGGCGCGACCTCCAGGTACTTCTCCACGTCCTCCGGCGTGTCGAGGTCGAGCGCCGTGCCGGGCAGGTCGAGCACGACCGCCTCGAGCCCGGCCTCGCGCGCCCGCTCTGCGTGCAGCGCGGCGCTCCCCTTCGCGCCGAAGACCGTGGTCATCGCGCCCGGCGGGCGCATCCAGACCGAGTTCGTCCCGGCGTCGACGGCCCGCGCGATGGCGATGCCGCGCCCGGGGACGGCGGCGGCGAGCCGGTCGAGCTCGTCGGGCTGGACGAGCGGGATGTCGGCCGAGACGATGCCGACGAGCGGCTCCGAGACGACGTCCCTGATCGCGGCCGCGAGGCCCTCGTTCCAGGGCAGCCCGCCGTCGTCGTAGCAGGCGACCCCGTGCGCGGCCGCGATCTCGGCCGCGGACGCGTCGCCCGAGACGAGCGTCACGCGCTCGAGCCCCTGCACCTGCTTGACGACGCCGAGCGTCCGCGCGAGGAGCGCGCCCATCAGGGCGCGGCGGTCCTCCGGGGTGAGCAGGCCCGCCAGGCGCGTCTTCGCCTCGTCGAGCCGCTTCAGCGGGACGAGCACGTGGATCCCGGACGGCGTCGTCATCGCGCGACCAGACCGGGGCGCAGCAGGGCGCGCGGGCGCTCGAGGCCGGCCTCGTCGGCGGGCGGGTTGACCGGGTCGGTGAGCGGCGGCGCGCCGAAGCTCGCGAGGGTGCGGTCGCCGCGCGGCTCGCCGTACAGGGTCGTGCGCTGGAACGGATGGCGGCGGATCTGGCGGATCGCGGCCTCCATGGTCTCGGGCGGCATCTCCTGCCCGTGGCTCGCCCCGGCGGCGCGGCTGATCGACTCGTTCATCAGCGTCCCGCCGAGGTCGTTCGCGCCCGCGTTCAGGCACGCCTGCGCGCCCGCGATCCCGAGCTTCACCCAGGACGCCTGCACGTTCGTCACGTGCGGGTGCAGGACGAGCCGCGCGACCGCATGCATCAGCAGCGCCTCCCGGAACGTCGGCCCCTGGCGGGCCTCGCCCTTCAGGTAGATCGGCGCCTCCATGTGCACGAACGGCAGCGGCACGAACTCGGTGAACCCGCCCGAGCGCTTCTGCTGGTCCCGGACCCGGACGATGTGGCGCGCCCACGAGCGCGGCGACTCGACCGAGCCGAACATGATCGTCGCCGTCGAGCGCAGCCCGACCCGGTGCGCCGCGTCGTGCACCTCGAGCCACTGGCCCGTGTTCACCTTGTCCGCGCAGAGCACCGCGCGCACCTCGTCGTCGAGGATCTCCGCCGCCGTCCCCGGCAGCGACGCGAGCCCCGCCTCCTTCAGCATCCCGAGGTACGTCTCCAGGTCGAGCCCGAGCGTCGCCGCGCCCTGCCAGACCTCGAGCGCCGAGAACGCGTGCACGTGCAGGTCGGGCAGCTCCCGCTTCACTGCACGGACGATCTCCAGGTAGTTCTCGCCCGTGTAGCCCGGATGGATCCCGCCCTGCAGGCAGATCTCGACCGCGCCGCGATCCCACGCCTCCTGCGCCCGCCGGACGATCTCCTCGGTCGGCACGACGTACGCCGGCCCACGCAGGTTCTCCGCCAGCTTCCCCTTCGAGAACGCGCAGAAGCCGCACCGGAAGTAGCAGACGTTCGTGTAGTTGACGTTCCGCGTGACGACGTAGCTGACCTCCTCGCCGTTCACCTCCCGACGCAGGCGATCCGCCGCGTCGAGGACGGCGCGCAGGCTCGGCCCGCGCGCGCCGAAGAGCGCGGTCGCGTCGTCCTCGCCGAGCTCCTCGCCGGCGGCGCTCCGTGCGAGCACCTCGGCGACGGCCGGGTCGGGGCAGGCGGGGCGGCCGTTGCGTGCCGCCGGGATCGAGGCGAGGTCGGCGAGCGCGGGCGGCAGGTCGAGCACCGCGCCCGGGGCCCAGCGACCCTCGCGGCCGAGCCCGTCGGCGTCGGCGCGGCGCAGGAGGCGCCGTGCGCACCTCCGGCGCGCACCAGCGGTCGACCTCGCGCATGAAGCCGCGGTGCACGGGCAGGCGCGGCGCGAGCGCCAGCCCCTTCGCCTCGGTCGCGAGGCGCAGCCGCTCGAGCTCCGGCCAGGGCGCCTCCGGGTTCACGTGGTCGACCGTGACGGGCGAGACGCCGCCCCAGTCGTCGATCCCCGCGTCGAGCAGCGCCGGGAAGTCGTCGTAGGAGAGGTTCGGCGGCACCTGCACGGTGACGTCCTCCGGCAGCACCAGGCGCGCCACCGCGGCCGTCCAGAGCAGGTCGTCGAGCGACGGCTCGGGATGGTCCTTCATGCGCGTGTCCGGCTTCGCCCGGAAGTTCTGGACGATCACCTCCTGTACGTGCCCGAGCTCCCGGTGCAGCGCCGCGATGGCCTCGAGCGCCTCGATCCGCTCCTCGCGCGTCTCGCCGATCCCGATCAGGATCCCCGTCGTGAACGGCACCCGCTCCTCGCCCGCCAGCCGGATCGTCTCCAGCCGCACCGCCGGCCGCTTGTCCGGTGAGCCGTGATGCGGCATCCCCTTCTCGCCCAGCCGGTCCGAGATCGACTCCAGCATGATCCCCATCGACCCCGACACCTGGCGCAGGGCGCGCATGTCCGCCGCGGTCATCACGCCCGGGTTCAGGTGCGGCACGAGCCCGGTCTCGCGCAGGACGAGCCCGGCCAGCTCCGCGAGGTACGACAGCGTCGTCTCGTGGCCCAGCTCCGCGAGCTCCCGCCGCGCCACCGCGTAGCGCAGCTCCGGCTTGTCCCCGAGCGTGAACAGCGCCTCGTGGCAGCCCGCCTCCGCCCCCGCCCGCGCGATCGCCAGCACCTCGTCGGCCCGCATGAACGCGCGTTCGCCCCGCCGCGGCGGCTTCGCGAACGTGCAGTAGTGGCAGACGTCGCGACAGAGCGTCGTCAGCGGGACGAAGACCTTCGGCGAGAACGTCACCAGCGACCCCCGCGACGCCGCCCGCACCTCGCGGGCACGCTCCAGCAGCTCGGGAAGCGGAGTGTGGAGCAGGTCGCTCATTGGGTGGTGCTGCGCTGTGCGGGAGCGGGCGCGTGGGCGCGCGGTCCGGCGGGCCGCCACCGTACCAGAGCGGGTCGGGGCTCGGACAGGTGTCGCTTCGGCGGGCTCAGCCGCGCGGGCCCGCGCGCCCGACGATCACGAGCAGGCGCAGCGGGTCGTCCCCGCCGGGCAGCGCCTGCGTGCCGGCGCCGATCTCGCGCGCGAGGCGCTGCGCGATCGCGTCCGCGCCGGGAGGAAGTAGACCCGCGTCTCCGGGTAGTCCTGGCGCGGCGCGTCCTTCACGTCCCCGATCGCGTAGGCCTGCGCGGCGACGGCGTTCGCGACGGTGGCGGCGGCGCCTGGCCGCGTGGAGCCGTTGAGCACGTCGACGCGGATCCGCCACTGCTCGGGCAGCGCGCCCGGGTCCGGGGCCGGCGGCGGCGGTGCGGCGGCGGGGGGCGGAGGCGGCGGCTCGTCCTCGAGCCGGGGCACGACGACGAACCAGGCGAGCGCGCCGAGCGCGGCGAGCAGCGCGGCGCTCGCCAGCAGGCGGCGGAGCGAGAGCGCGATCCGCAGGCCCGAGCGGATCGGCAGGCCGGCGAGGCTCCGCGCCTCGCGCTCGCCGATCCCGAGCGACGTCGCGTAGACGAGCGTCGCGGCGACGGCGTCGCGGACGGACGGGAAGCGGTAGAGGCGGTTCTCCTCGAGGGCGCGCACGACGTCGGGCGCGAGCCGGGCCCGCGCCGCGGCCTCCTCGACGGTCAGGCGCCGGCGCGCCCGCGCGACGCCCAGCGGCGACATCGGCTGGAGCGGCGTCTCGGCGAGGTCGCTCACCGCTCCTCCCCGCGCAGGCGCTCGTCGATCGAGGCGAGGTCGTCGGGCGTGTCGACGTCCCCCGGCGCGCCCAGGTCGTCGCAGGGCACGAGGACGACGGGGAGCGCGCGGCCGCCGTCGTCGGGGATCCGGCTCCAGAGCGCGCGGCCGAGCGCGACGGGATGGCTCCGCTTGCCGTCGTAGCTCGCGGCCACGAGGTCGCCCGCGCCCTCCCGCCACGCGCCGACGACGCGCTCGATCGCGGCCGGGCTGACGAACGGCCCGTCGGCGAGGACGACGACGGCGGCGTCGACGTCGGGCCCGAGCTCGGCGAGCCCGGCCCGCAGGGACGCGCCCGGGCCGCGCTCCCAGTCCGCGCAGCGGACGACGCGCAGCCCTGCTGCGGCCTCGAGGTCGACGGGGTGGGCACCGAGGACGACCACCACCCCGGTGATCGGCGCGTCGCGCAGCCGATTCAGCACGTGCGGCAGCAGGCGCGCCTGCTTCGGCCCGCCGAACCGCGAGCCCGCGCCCGCGGCGAGGACGACGGCCGCGACGCCGCCCACCGCTACCGTCCCGCGGTCAGCGCCTCGATGTCCGCCAGGTGGAGCAGGCGGAACGCCATGCGCGTGAAGCGGAAGATCTCCTCGCGCTCCTCCGCCTCGGCGGCGAGCCGCCAGACGGCGTGGCCGGCGGAGATCAGCTCGGCGATCCGCAGGCGCGTCTCGGGGTCGCCGTTGCGCTCGCCGCACGCGTTCAGGGCCAGGCCGAGGACGCCGATCTGGTCCTGCTGGCGCGTCCAGAGGAGCGGGATCGCCATCGCCAGGTAGTGGTGGATGCGCGCGTAGGTGATGCCCTGGGAGAAGGTCGTCGGGCCGCGCGGCGGCGTCAGCGGCGCGGGCGGCAGGCCGTCCATCAGGCGCCTGGCCGACCCGCCGAGCATCAGCCGCACCTGCTCGTCCGTGAAGCCACAGAAGCGCGCGGTGCGCAGCGCGAGCATGAGCGACCCCGGCTGCTGCCCGTAGGGGTAGTCCGTCGCGTACATCACCTGCTCGGGCGAGACGCGGTGGTAGAGGTCGATCAGGTCGAGCGCGCTCCAGACGGACGTGTCGAAGAAGATCCCGGGGCGGCCGCCGAAGGCCTCGGCGAGCCCCGCCAGGTCGGCGATCCCGGCGTGCGCGATGATCAGCTGCGCGGCGGGATGTCGCTCGGCGAGGGCGTGCAGGTGCTCCGCGATCGGCGGCAGGCCGCGGCCGCCGTGGATCAGGATCGGCACGCCGCGCTCGGCGGCGATCGCGAAGATCGGCTCGAGGCGGCCGTCGGCGAGCGAGAAGCCCTGGGAGCGGGGGTGGAGCTTGATCCCGCGCGCGCCGAGATCGAGCACGCGCTCCGCCTCCTCGACCGGTGAGTCGGCGAGGTCGAGGCGCACGAACGGGACGAGGACGCCGTCCGACTCGGCCGCCGCGGCGAGCGTCCGGTCGTTCGCCGCCCGGAAGGCGGGCACGCGGTCGGGCTCGTCGAGGCAGAAGGTGAACGCGTGCGTCGCCCCGTCGCGGGCGAGGAAGGCGAGCAGCTCGGGCGTCCGCGAGACGAACCCGTCGATGTCGGTGCCGACGTGCGTGTGGACGTCGATCAGCTCCGCGCCCGGCGGGACGAGCGCCTTCGCCTCCGCGTCCGCCGCGGCCAGCAGCGCCTCGGCGCGCGTGATCGTCTCGTCCTCCACCAGCCCGAGCCTACCGAGTCAGTCCTGGGGCTGCGCCGGCTCGAGGCGCTCCCAGAAGCCGCCGAGGAGCTCCAGCTCCCGTGGCGTGAAGTGCCGCAGGAAGCGCTCGCGGACGTCGTCGCGATGGGCGGGACGGGCACGCTCGAGCAGCGTCAGGCCGGCGGCGGTGATCGTCGCGTACCAGCCGCGGCGGTCCTCCTCGCAGCGCTCGCGGACGACGAGGCCGTCCCGCGCGAGCCGGTCGACGATGCGCGTGACGCCGCTCTGGGTCACGACGAGCGCGGCCGCGAGCTCGGTCATCCGCATGCGACCTCCCGGCGTGTCGGCCAGGTGGATCAGCACCTCGTACTCGGAGAGCGTGATCCCCTCGCGGGCCTGCAGGGCGAGGTCGAGCTCCCGCACGAGCCGTGCGTGCAGCCGCAGCAGGCCACGCCAGGCGGCGAGCTCGGCGGGCGTCAGCGCCCCTGCTATCGTCCGAGATGCTTGCATCATCAATCAGTTTGCCATGTGGAGCCCTGGGAAGGTAGGCCCGAATGAACCATACGGTGCGCATCTGCGGGATCGCGGGGAGCCTCCGCCGGGCGTCGTACAACCGCGGGCTGCTGCGCGCCGCCGTCGAGCTGGCGCCGGCGGCGGGCGCCGTGGTCGAGGCGTTCGACCTCCGGCCGATCCCGTTCTACGACGCGGACGTCGAGGCGGAGGGCGACCCAGAGCCCGTCGCCGCGCTCAAGCGGGCGATCCTCGAGGCCGACGCGCTCCTGATCGCGACCCCCGAGAACAACTACGGCATCCCCGGCGTGCTGAAGAACGCGCTCGACTGGGCGTCCCGCGCGCCCGAGCGGGCGCTGCACGGGAAGCCCGTCGCGCTGCTCGGCGCGACCCCGGGCGGGTTCGGGACGACGCGGGCGCAGAGCCACGTCCGCCAGGTGCTCGCGAATCCGGGCTCGCTCGTCCTGCCCAAGCCGGAGCTGATGGTCTCCCAGGCGCAGGCGAAGTTCGACGCCGACGGCGACCTGACGGACGAGGCGACGCGCGAGCAGGTCGGCGCGCTCCTCGTCGCGCTCGTCGACTGGGTCGGCCTCGTGGGGCGGCGGGGCGAGGCGTGACCGGCGCGCCCTCCCTCGACGCGCTCCCGCACGTCGTCCGGCCTGCCGCCGGCGAGCCGGAGGGGGCGCTCGTGCTCGTCCACGGGCGCGGTGCGAGCGAGCACGACCTCGTCGCCCTCGCCGACGTGCTCGACCGCGAGCGGCGGCTCGTCGCGCTGGTCCCCGGCGGGCCGCTCGCGCTGCCGCCGGGGGGCCGGCACTGGTACGTCGTCCGCCAGGTGGGCTTCCCCGACCCGGCGACGTTCGGGCCGACCTACGCGCTGCTCTCGGGCTGGCTCGACGCGGCGCTCGCGTCGGTCGGCGTGCCGCTCGCACGGACGGTGATCGGCGGCTTCTCGCAGGGGTGCGTCATGTCCTACGCGCTCGGGCTCGGCGCCGGGCGTCCGCGCCCGCCGGCATCCTCGCGCTCGGGCTTCGTGCCGACGGTCGAGGGCTGGCAGGCCCTCGCTGGCCGGCCGGGCTCGCCGGTGGCGATCGCGCACGGGAGCCACGACCCCGTGATCCCGTCTCGTTCGGGCGTCAGGCGCGCGACCTCCTGGTCGAGGGCGGCCTCGAGGTCGTCCCTTACGAGGAGTCGCCGCTCGACCACCAGGTCGACCCGGCCGTGCTCGGCCGCCTCGCCGGCTGGCTCGCGGCGACGCTCGAGCGCGCTCGCGGCGGCGCCTGACGTCGCCGCCGCGAGCGGCCCGGTCAGGCCTTCCGGGCCGGCCGCGTGCGCGGCGCGGCCTTCGCGGCCGCCTTCGCGCGCTGCCTCGCCGCCTCGTCGCGGAGCCGGTCCTCGGGGAGCTTGCCGCGGATCGCGAGCTTCGTCACGTGGACGGGCTCCTTCTCACCCTTGCGCCGCCAGCGGATCACCATCGGCACCCCCGCGGCGCGGAACAGGCCGAGCTGCGGGCAGCGCCGGTCCGTCTCCTCGGCCAGCGCCTTGATCCGCGCGGCGGGCTCCTTCGTGTCGAGCGTCAGGTCGAGGCTGACCTGCTCGAACTTCGGCTGCAGGTGGAGGTCGAAGAAGAAGCCGCGGATGTCGATCAGCGAGCGGATCGCGGTGCGCAGGTCGCGGTACGCGAAGCCCTGGTCGTTCGCGACCACGGTGACCGTGATCGACGTGCACATCGAGAGCGCGGCGAGCTGGTAGTGCACGGGCGTCCAGCCGCGGCTCTGCCCCTGGAGCACGGGCGGGTCGCCGATGTCGAAGCCCTTCGGCTCGTCGGCCATGATCGAGTGCTGGCCGTCCATGAACGCCTCGACGAGCATCTGGTCGTGCGAGCGCGTCGTGACGTCCGTGACGCCGATGTAGTCCGGGAACTCCGACGGGGAAGGCATGCGGCTGCTCCTCTGCGAGGCGGGACGGCGGGTTCCGGGCGATTCTCGGCCCGGCGTCGGACGGGCAGGGCTCAGCGCGTCAGCAGCGCCTGGAACCGCTCCTCGTCCTCGAACGGGCCGATCAGCGCGAGGTTCAGCCGGTCGTCCCGGATCAGGTCCCGGGCGACGCGCTGCACGTCCTCCGCCGTGACGGCGTCCAGGCCGGCGAGCACCTCGTCGGGCTCGCGCAGGCGGTTCTCGAGCACCTCGCCCCGCAGGCCGAACATGATCGTGCCCTTGGGGTCCTCGAGCGAGAGGACGAGACGGCCCTTCGCGAAGTTGCGGGCCTTCGTCAGCTCGTCGGCGTCGACCGGCTCGTCCGCGATCCGGCGGAACTCGTCGACGACGGTCGTGATCGCCTCGTCGATCCGCGTGATGTCGACGCCGCCCTGCGCGAAGAGCGTGCCGGCGTCCGTGTAGCCCTGGTTGAAGGCGAAGATGTAGTAGGCGAGGCCGCGCCGCTCGCGGACCTCGGTGAAGAGGCGCGAGGACATCCCGCCGCCGAGGATCGTCCCGAGCAGGCTGAGCGCGTACCGGTCGGGGTGGTCGATCGGGTAGCTGTGCACGCCGAAGCGCAGGTGCGCCTGGTCCGACTGCTTGTGGTGCACCTTCACGCGGGAGCCGCCCTGGGCGATCGTCGCCGGGACGGGGGTCGGCGTCTGGCCGTCGGGCACGTCCCCGAGCAGCTCCTCGAGCCTCGGGATGAGGTCGTCCCCGATCGCGCCGGCGACGCCCGCGACCATGCGCGGCGCCCGGTACCAGGTGTCGAGGTAGGAGAGGAACGTCTCGCGGGTCGCCGCGCGGACCGTCTCCTTCGTCCCGATGATGTCCCAGCCGATCGGCTGGTCGCCGTAGAGCAGGTGGTCGTAGACGGAGTCGACGTAGTCGCGCGGGGTGTCGACGTACATGTTCATCTCCTCGACGATCACGCCCTTCTCGCGCTCGATCTCGTCGGGGTCGAACTTCGAGTGGCGGAGCATGTCGACGAGGACGTCCAGGGCGACGTCGCGGTGCTCGGCCGCGCACTTGACGTAGTAGCCCGTGTACTCCTTGCCGGTGAAGGCGTTGAACTCGCCGCCGATCGAGTCGATCTCGCCCGCGATGTGGCGGGCCGTCGGGCGGCGCTCGGTGCCCTTGAAGAACATGTGCTCGGCGAAGTGGGCGATGCCGTTGGACGCGCGCTCCTCGTAGCGGGAGCCCGCGGCGATCATCACGAAGCAGGCGACGGACTTCGCCTGGGGCATGGGCGCGGTCACGACCCGCAGGCCGTTGGACAGCGTGGTCTTCTCGAAGGTGGTCATGGGCGGATCCTAGCCACGCCCCTGCACGACTCCCGCGGCCAGGGCCGCCCGCTCAGGCGGCCCGGGCGTCCGCGCCGCGCCTCGCCAGCCGGCGGGGGAACGTGACGCGGAAGGTCGAGCCGATCCCCGGGGCGCTCCGCACGGTCACCTGGCCGCCGTGCGCCTCGGCGATCGCCTTCACGATGCTGAGCCCGAGCCCGCTGCCCTGGGCGGCTCCCTCGACGGACGCGCGGGTCCGGGCGAAGCGGTCGAAGATCCGCTCGAGCTCGTCCTCCGGGATGCCCGTGCCCGTGTCCTCCACCTCCACTGCGACCCGCGGGCCCTCGTCGACGACGCGGACCGTGACGCGCCCGCCCACCGGAGTCGCCTTGACCGCGTTCGCGACGAGCTTGTCGAGCAGCTGGGCCATGCGCGTCGCGTCGCCCCAGAGGTCCTCGGTCGTCTCCAGCTCCGCCTCGAGCTCGACGCACTGCGCGGCCGCGCTCGGGCGCGCCGCGGCCAGGCACTCCTCCACGATGCGGACGAGGTCGACCGGCCGCCGCTCGAACGCGAGCGCGCCCGAGTCGACCTGCGCGACGAACAGCAGGTCGCCGACGAGGGCGAGCAGCCGTCGCGAGTTCCGCTCGACCACCTCGAGCAGCGCTGCGTCCTCCTCCGAGGCCGTCTCGCGCAGGAGCTGGAGGTAGCCGAGGATCGACGTCAGCGGCGTGCGGAGCTCGTGCGAGACCGTCGAGACGAACTGGTCCTTGAGCCTGTCGAGCTCCTGCAGGCGCTCGACCTGGTCCCGCTGCGCCGCGAGCATCTGCTCACGCGCGGACTCCGCCGACCTGCGGTCGCTGATGTCCCGGACGATGCCGGTGAACAGCCGCCGACCCGGCGCCCGCAGCTCGCTCACGGCCAGTTCGACGGGGATGATCGTGCCGTTGCGGTGGAGGCCCTCCGCCTCCCGGCCGAGGCCGATCACGCGTGCCTCGCCGGTCTCGCGGTAGCGCCGCATGTAGTCGTCGTGCTGCTCGCGGTGGGGCGACGGCATCAGCAGCGAGACGTTCTGGCCGATCAGCTCGTCCGGCGCGTATCCGAACAGCTCGCCGGCGGCGCGGTTGACGGACTCGATCGTGCCGTGCTCGTCGATCGTCAGGATGCCCTCGGCCGCCGTGTCGACGACCGCGCGGAGGCGTTCGGAGCGGTCCTGCAGCTCCTCCTCCGACATGCGGCGCTCCGTGACGTCGTGTCCGGCGGCGTAGATCCGCCCGCGGTCCACGGCCGCGGAGGCAGAGAACACGATCCACCGGAACGAGCCGTCCGAGCGGAGCAGGCGCAGCTCGACGACCCCGCATCCCTCCGCGACGATCCGCGCGAGAGCCGCGTTCGCGACGCTGATGTCGTCCGGGTGGACGAGGTCGACGATGGGCTTGCCGGCGAGGTCGTTCAGGGGCCAGCCGAGGACGCGCTCGAACGACGCGCTGACGCTGATCAGCCGCCCGTCGACGTCCATCACGAGCAGGAGGTCCGCGGACAGGCCGAGGAAGTGCTCGCGCTCGAGCTCGGCGCGCTTGCGCTGCGTGATGTCGTCGATCACGGCGAGCAGGCCCGGCCGGCTGTCGGGAAGCTCGACCCGCGCCAGCGAGATCCCGACGTCGATCAGTGAGCCGTCGCGGCGGCGCCGAACGGCCTCGAACGACTCCGGCACGCCGGTCTCGGCGACCCGGCTCCAGCGCTCCTTCAGCCCGGCGCGCTCGGAGTCCGGCACGTGCAGCAGCGGCGTCGCCGCCGCCTCCTCGGCCGTCCAGCCGAAGAGCCGCTCGCTCGCGGGGTTGTACGTGACCATCGTCCCGTCCCCGTCCAGCAGCATCAGCGCGACCGGGGACGCGGCGATCAGCGCCTCGTAGCGCCCGTTGGCGAGCGCGACCTCGCGCTCTGCGCGGGCGCGCTCGACGGCGGCGCCGATCATGCGGGCCGCGGTCCAGAGCGCGTCGATCTCGCCGATCGACCACGGCCGCTCGGTCGCGTGGTCCTCGAGCGTGATCGTCCCCCACCACGCGCCGTCGACGCAGATGCCCACCGCGAGCATCGCCCTGACGCCGCGCCCCTCGAGGAGGTCGCGCTCCTCGCGCGGGAAGTCGCGGATCCGGCCCTCGATCACGCCGCCGGCGCCGAGCAGCCGGCACCAGCGGCCGAGCCCCGCCCGCGGCCACGAGTCGCCGGTCGAGAGGAGCGGCGGCGCGTCGTCGGCGGCCGACCAGCCGTGTCGGGCGACGACCGTCGGGCCCGCGTCGTCGTGCCCGATCTCGAGCAGCTCGGCGGCGTCGGCTCCGGCGGCGCGCCCGAGCGCCTCGACGACGGCGGCGATCGCCCCGTCCAGCTCGGCGGAGGCGAGCAGCGACTCGGCGGCCGAGGCGACCGCGTCGAGCATCGCGTCGCGCCGACGCAGCGCCTCATCGGCCTCGCGCCGCTCGGTGACGTCGCGGAACGTGACGACGATCCCCGTGGCCTCGTCGCCGACGAGCGTCGGCGCAGCCGCGTACTCCACGGGGAAGGACGACCCGTCCGCGCGGTGGAAGACCTCGTCCCGCACCTCGATCCGACGACGCTCCTCGAGCGCCTGGCGGATCCGGCACTCGGTGGACGGATAGGGGGTGCCGTCCGCGTGGCTGTGGTGCCACAGCTCGTGGCCGTTGCGGCCGACGATCTCCTCCGCGGCGTGGCCGAGCAGCTCGTGCGCTCGCTCGTTGAGGAAGACGGTGCGGCCGTCGCGATCCAGCCCGAGGATGCCGTCGCCCGCCGAGGCGAGCAGGGACTCGCGCGTGACGCGGTGCGCCTCGAGTTCGGCGAGCAGCCGCGCCTGTACCTGGCGGACGAGCGCGGCTCGGAGGGCCAGCGCGCCGACGGAGACGATCGCGAACGTCCCGACCAGCGAGCGGCGGTCGGCGAGAGCGACGAGCAGGCCGAGCAGCGCGAGCGTGGCGAGCGTCGGCGCGGCCGCCCGCAGCACGCCCTCCCGGCGCCACGGCGGGAACTGCCGCGACCGGGCCGGGGCTCGCAGGCGGCGGACGCTGCTCCAGAGCACGAGCGACCAGGCGGCCAGCGCGACCACGGCGCCGGCGCGATCGGCGGTCCCGCCCTCGTAGCCGTGGCCCGGCGACAGGAGGACGGCGCCGAGCATGAGCGCCGTCGCGCCGCCGAGCAGCCAGCCGTTGAAGGTCGGTGCGAGGATCGCGCTCTGCGCGTTGACCGTCGTCGCGAGCGCGAAGGACGCAGTCAGCACGGCGTGGGCCGTCGTCTCGCCGGCGCCGGTGTCCCGGACGAGGACCTGCGCCGCGGTGATCGCCAGGACGACGGGAACCGCGTCGAGCAGGAACAGTGGGACGGAGGCGCGCCCGGCGGCGAACGGAACGCCGCCACGAGCGTCAGCGCCAGCGCGGCGGCGACCCAGGGCGCCGTCGTCACCGCATCGGGCGCGCCCGCGAGCGCGGCGATCCCGCCGGCGGTCCAGAGCGCGCGCTCGCGCAGGCCGCTGCGACCCACATCGCGCGCGGGCGCGGGCTGGGGTTCCGGCGGGGTGCGGCCGCCGCGAGCAGGCCCGTGGCCGCGGTCACGGCCAGCATCGGGCACGCCGTCGCGAGCACGATGGCTTCGGACGCCGTCAGCACGGCGAGGGCGCACAGCGAGGTCACGCCGAGCGCCGCCGTGACGATCCCTGCCCGGATCTTCACAGGCCTGTGATCGGCAGCGCCCGGGCGGCGTTGAGCGCGCCGCAGCGCCCGCTCAGATTCGGTCGAGCTCCTCCAGCAGGCGGTCGACCTCGTCGGGCGAGGTGTAGTGGACGAGGCCGATGCGGACGGCGCCGTCCGAGAGCCCGAGCCGGTGCATCGGCTCGAGCGCGTAGTAGTCGCCCGACCAGACCGCGATCCCGCGCGCGGCGAGGCGGCGGGCGACCTCGTCCGGGTGCACGGCCGCATGGGTGACGCAGAAGGTGGGCACGCGGCCGGCCATGTCCGGGCGGCCCCAGAGCCGGTAGCGGTCGGGCAGCCCGGCGAGCAGCCGCTCGCCGAGGGCGCGCTCGTGCGCGACGATCGCGTCCCACCCGACGCCCGCGAGGTACTCGACCGACGCGACGTAGCCGGCGAGCAGCTCGTGGGCGAGCGTCCCCGTCTCGTGGCGGTGGGCCGCGGGCTCCTCGTCCGCGGGGCGCACCTTGTACGGCCGCCAGCGCTCGAGCAGCTCGCGCCGCGCGGCGAAGACGCCGAGGTGCGGGCCGAACGCCTTGTAGGCGGAGTAGAGGAGGACGTCGACGCCGGCGGCGCGCACGTCCATCGGCCCGTGCGGGGCCATGTGGACCCCGTCGCACCAGGCGAGCGCGCCCGCCTCGTGGGCGAGCTCGGCGATGCGCGCGACGTCCTGCACCGTGCCGAGCGAGTTCGCCGCCCAGGGGAAGGCGACGACGCGGGTGCGGGGGCCGAGCTGCGCCGCCAGGTCGTCGAGGTCGAGCGTCCCGTCCTCCGGTCGCAGGTCGGCGAGGCGGACGACGATGCCGCGGTCGTGCGCGAGCTCGAGCCACGGTGCGACGTTGGCGTCGTGGTCGAGCCGCGTGACGACGACCTCGTCGCCGGCGGCGAGCTCCCGGCCGACGGTGCGCGAGAGCGCGAAGCTCAGCGTCGTCGCGTTCTGGCCGAAGCCGACCTCCTCCGGCGCGCAGCCGAGGAACCCGGCGGCGGCCGCTCGCGCGCGCTCGACGAGCGCGTCGGTCTCGACGCTCGTCGCGAACGCGCCGCCGGTGTTCGCGTTCGACGTGCGCAGGTACGCCGCGATCGCCTCGATCACGGTGTCCGGCACCTGCGTGCCGGCCGGCCCGTCGAGGTATGCGAGCGGCCGGGCGAGCGCCGGGAAGCGCGCGCGCACCGCGGCCAGGTCGAGCGGGGTCGCGCCCATCCCGGCGGACGCTAGACGATCGCGCGGCGCGTCAGGCGGCGGCGCCGACGCCGAGCGCGTCGAGCAGGCCGTCGAGCGAGCTCAGCTGGGGCACGAAGAGGAACGCGAAGCGCGCCTCGGACGACTCGATCTCGAGCACCGAGCGCATCAGCACGGTCGGGTCGGTCGGCGAGGCGGACTGCGTCACCGCCCGCTCGATCAGCGCGCCGAGGACGTCGATGTCCACCCCCGGCGGCGCCGGCTCGAGCGGCAGGCCCGTCATCTCGACGATCGCGTTCAGGTACGAGCTCGCGAGGATGTTCCCGATCTCGCGCAGCGCCGAGCGGCCCATCTCGTCCTCGAGCGTGACGCCGAGCAGCTCGCAGAGCTGGCTGCCGCTGTCGTCCGGGAAGACGAGCAGGACGCGGCCGCCCTCGTCGGCCACCGGCGTGTCGACCATGGCCGAGCGCGAGGCGGCGGCGCCGATCCGGTCGACGGCCTCCGCGAGCGTCGTCAGGAGCGCCTCGGCGTAGCGGATGTCGACCGACTTCCCGAGCAGCTGCGAGAGCGCCGTCGCGGCGTGGCCCGAGCCGATGTTCGCGATCTCGACGAGCGCGCTCCGCTGCATGTCGCTGAAGCCGAAGCCGTCGGACGCGTAGCCGCCCCACTCGCCGACGACGACGCCGGGCTCGAGCACGGGGACGACCTCGTCGCCGAGCAGGACGACGCTGCGGCACTGGGGGCCGCGCGCGACCTCTGGCACGTCGAGCTCGTCGAGCACCATCTGCCCGACCATCCCGTCGACGGCGAAGACGCGCCGCCGACCGCCGGCCCAGAGCACGACGCCCGCGACCGGCTCACCGGGGTCGGGCGCGCCGACCGAGTCCGCGAGGTCGTGGAGCTCGAGCGCGTCCCCGCGGAAGACGACCACGCGCCGCTGCTCCACCTGGTGGATGCGGTGCTCGCGCAGGTCGAACGTCTGCTCGACCGAGTCCATCGGCAGCCCCCAGGACGCGCCTCCGGCGCGGACGACGAGCAGGTGGACGGACTGGGCCACGGGAAACACCTCCGGCACGGGGATCTGCTCCCCGCGTAGTCGGCGTCAGTCCGGCCGGGTGTAGGGCTTGCCGTTCACGACCCACTCGTAGGCCGTGGTCGGCTTGATCGAGGCGCCCACGAAGCAGTCGTGCTCGGCGCGCGCGATCAGCTTGTCGAGCGCCTCCTCCTGCGGCAGCGGCGTCAGCTCGATCTCGAAGCGGGCGCGCGCCTCGACGAGGCCGAAGCGGCCCTCGTCCTCGCGCAGGGTGACCGCGCCGGTGGCCTCGCCCGAGGCGACGACGGTGACGCCCTGGCGCTTCGCGTGGAAGCGGAGGCTCGTCAGCGTGCAGCGGGCGAGCGCGCCGAGCAGCAGGTGCTCGGGCGTCCACTCGGGCCCCGGCGACAGCGGCGCCTCGCCCTCGGCGAGCATCCCGCCGTCCCGGTCGAGGGAGATCGCGTACTCGAAGCGCTTCGCGTGGCTCGTCACGCCGGGAAGGTAGCGCAGGGCGCGGGGGCCGCGTGCGAGGATCGTGTCGTGGGCGCCGTGTCCGCCGTCCCGGACGTCCTCGCACCGGGCCTCGCCGCGATCCTCTGCGGGATCAACCCGGGGCGCGTCTCCGCCGCGGCGGGCCATCACTTCGCGAACCCGCGCAACGACTTCTGGCGGCTGCTCCACGACGCCGGCCTCACCCCGCGCCTGCTCGACCCGTCCGAGGAGTCGCTGCTCCCCTCCCTC
>JAWKJY010000003.1:0-659358 GCA_041393535.1 Thermoleophilia bacterium | reverse complement strand
TCGAGACGATCTCGGCCGACTCGTCGTAGGTCGCGTCCTCGTAGACCGTCGAGAAGGCGTGCTGGCGCCGGCCCACCGACTCGACGGCGCAGCCGAGCACCGAGGAGGAGTCCATCCCGCCCGAGAGCGTGAACGCCGGCCGCTCGGCTGCGCGGACGCGGATCGCGACCGCGTCGAGGAGCAGCTCGCGGTACGCCCGCGCGAGCGTCGCGTCGTCCTCGCGGACGTCGTCCTCCCCGGCCGGGGTCCAGTAGCGCGTCGCGACGGCCTGGCCGTCGTGGAGGCGGACGACCGTCGCGGCGGGCACCTGCGCCACGCGGGCGAAGGGCGAGCGCTCGGGCGCGTTGTCGAAGAGGCGGTAGTGCGAGCCGGCGAAGACGGCGAGGAAGCGCGGGTCCGGGTCGAGCCCGACGCCGTCGAGCGCGGCGAGCGCGAGCGGGCGCGAGGCGAAGGCGATCCCGTCGGAGGTGCGCGCCCAGTAGAGCGGCCGGATCCCGACCCGGTCGCGGGCGAGCCAGAGCGTCCGCTCGTCGGCGTCCCAGAGCGCGACGGCGAAGTCGCCGTTCACGCGGGCGAGCGCGCCGGCGAGGCCGTGCCGCTCGACCAGCTCGAGCAGGAGGGCCGCGTCGTCGAGCTCCGGCCGGTTGTGCGCCGCGCGGTCGTAGAGCGTCCCGTCGAGGGCGAGCGCGAGCGGGCCGCGGCGCGCGAGCCCGCGCGGGCCGGCGCCCGTCCAGCCGAGCGTTCCGCCCGGCAGCGAGAGCGCCGCGGTGACGTCGCCGTGGCGCCCGACGCGGTCGAGCAGCCCGCCGACCGCGCGCAGCGCGAGCGACGCGGGCGCGTCGGAGACGAGGCCAGCGATCCGGGACACGGCCGAGTAGTCGGCTGCTACTCGTCGTCCGGGATGCCCCGCGGACGGGGCATCGGGATCCCCGGATCAGGGGAGCGTGGCGCTACGCGGGTCGGCGGGCCGACCAGTGGCACCAGGGCTGGAAGAGGGCCCCGCGGAAGAGGAGCCGGCGGCCGTCGGCGGCCCGCTCGGTGCGGCTGATCAGGTCGTCGTCGGAGGCCGGTCGCGGCAGGTCGATCGGGATCGCGAAGGGCTCGTACTCGGCATCGACGAGGCCCGCGCCGGCGAGCAGCTCGCGGATCTCCGCGAACGGCCGGAAGTGGAGCGGCATCCCGTCGGGGTGCGTCGCCGAGCGCTCGACGATCCGCAGGCTCTGCCCGAACTCGTGCGCGAAGTCGAACGCGATCACCGTGCCGCCCGGCCGCAGGGCAACAGCGATCGACGCATAGGCGCGCGCGAGGTCGTCGTCATCGAACAGGAAGAGGACCGCGTTCGCGACGACGACGTCGAAGGCGGCCTCATAGGGCAGCGCGCAGACGTCGGCGACGTCGAAGCGGATCCCCGCGAGGGCCGGATCGGCCGCGTTCGCTGCCACCGTCTCCGCCATCAGGTCGGCGCCGACGAGCTCGTCCTCCGGACAGGCGGCGCGCAGGTGGTGGAGCAGGTTCCCGGTCGAGCAGCCGACGTCGAGCAGCGCGAGCGGCCGCCCGAGCGAGGCGCGCAGGGCCGCGATGCGCCGCATGAGCACGCGATCCGACTCGCGCACGCATGCGCGCCAGCGCTGCTGGTGCTCGGCGTAGCCCCGCTCGAACTCGCGGTCGGCGACGTAGTCGCGGTAGGTCGTCTCGGCAGCCATGCTCACCGCCTCTCGGCGACGAGGAACGTCCAGCGGTGGGGATGGCCGATGACGAGCTCCGGCTCGCCCCCGGTCCAGCGGTCGACGACGACCTCGGCCCGGAAGCCGTGGTGGTCGCAGAGCGCCGCCACCTCCTCGATCGCGTAGGTGTTGACGTGGACGCGCAGGTCGACGCCCGGGTCGAGGAACGCGTCGCGCACGAACGTCGAGCGCGCCTCCGGGCCGAGCGACTCGCGCAGGACGACCGTCCGCCGGGCGGCCTGGAGCAGCCGCTCGAGCCCCCGGTGGACGTTGTCGAGGTTCGAGAGGACGTTCAGGCAGACCGCGTGGTCGACCTCGGCGTCGAGGTCCTCGAGCCGGATCGCCTGCAGGCGCCCGGGCGGCAGCCCGAAGCGGCCGAGCTCCTCCCGGCCGATCCCGACGAAGGTCTGCGAGGCGTCGATCCCGTGGTACTCGACGTCGACGTGGCGCCGGCGCAGCGCGTGGAAGAGCGCGCCCGTGCCGCAGCCCGCGTCGAGCACCGACTCGCCGGGCCGCGCGCGCACGGCGAGCAGCTCGGCCGCCTGCGCGTGGCAGGTCAGCTCCTCCGCCTCGCCGCGGGCCCGCGCGCGGTACAGATCGCGCACGTGCGCCGAGGACTCCCAGATCGAGGCGCGGCGCTCGCCGCCCGAGCCGATCCTCGCCCGCTGCCGCGCCTCGGTCGCGCTCACGCGCGCCTCCCGCAGAGGAGGAACGCCGAGGCCATGAAGTGCCCGCGCCAGTCCCGCGGGTCCTCGAGCGCGAGGCTCGCCTCGACGGAGGGCCCGAGCTGCGGCGGCAGCGCGTGGTAGTGGTAGAAGAGCGGCTCGACGTCGACGAAGCCCGCGCGCGCCATCGTCTCGCGCAGGACGAGCGGGTTGTGCGTCCGCGACAGCACCTCGTCGTAGCCCGGCTCGTCCACGTGGCCGCCGCGGACGGGCGGCAGGTCCATCCGGAAGCGATCGGCGAGCGGCCGCAGCTCGGCGTCGGGGCCGCGCACCAGCTCGTCGCGGAAGAACGCGTACGAGTACCGGTTGAGCGTGAAGAGCGCGAAGAGGGCGTTGCGCGCCTCGACCACGACGAGGCCGCCGGGCCGGACGGCCTCGCGCAGGTTCGCGAGCACGACCTCGTCGGCCTCGGCCGGCACGTGCGGCAGGACGCCGACGCAGACGGCGGCGTCGAACGGCTCGCCGCGCCCGGGCGCGCGGAAGGCGGCCGGGTCGGTGACGCTCCCCTGCCAGACCCGCTCCGGCCCGAGGCCCTGCGCGCCGAGCACGCGGCGCGCCTCGTCGACCATCTCGGGCGTCAGGTCGAAGCCGTAGCGCTCGATCGCCAGGTGCGCGAGGTCGCGCAGGAACGACGCGGGCCCGCAGCCCGCGTCGAGGACGTCGCGCGCGCCGTGCTCGACGAGCAGGCGGATCAGCAGGTCGCGGTGCACCGGCGGGTACGAGGCGCCTTCGCCGTAGTAGTCGTCGTAGTAGGAGCCGCTCCAGGTCGAGTAGCACTCGGCGACCCGCTGCTCGGCCGCCCGCGTGGAGGCGAGCACGACAGGTGCGGGCGCCGCGGCCCGCTCTCGCGGCCCGAACACCGCGTGGAGCACCGCGGCCAGCCGGGTCGGACGCGGGGCCCGGACGCCCAGGCGACCTCGCGATCCACCATCTCGAACCACGACGCGGTCATGCGCTCCTCCTCGCGACGAGCCACAGGTGGGACGACAGGCCGAGCCGGGCGAGCGCCTGCTGGAAGCCCCAGGCGCGCTCCTCGTCCTCGAGGAGCGGCGCGAGCCACGGGGCGTCGGCGAGCGCGAGGCGCCCCTCCTCCACGGCCATGCGGACGAAGTCGACGTCGAGCCGGCCCGGGGTCGCGACCTCGAGCACCTCGAAGCCCGACCGCTCGACCAGCCCGCCGAGGGCCCCCGGGCTGAACAGCGTGACGTGCTCCGGGTCGACCGTGAGCGAGCCCGCGCCGAGCATCCCGACCTCGAAGCCCTCCCCGTTCGGGCACGTCAGCACGAGCAGCGCGCCCGGCGCGACGCGCCCGGCGATCGCCTCGAGGAACGCCCCCGGGTCGAGCAGGTGCTCGATCACCTCGAACGCGCAGACGACGTCGGCGGCGCCCGTCTCGTCGACGACGTCCTCGATCCGCCGCTCGACGACCTCGACGCCCTGCGCGCGGCAGGCGGCGGCGAGCTCCGGCGTCGGCTCGATCGCGACGACGCGGCGGAACGCCTCGCGCGCGAGCGCCGCGAAGGTGCCGAAGCCGGGGCCGACCTCGACGAGCAGGTCGCGCCGGACGCCGTGGCGAACGCAGATGCCGAGGATCCGCTCGAGCCGCGGGAGCGCGATCTTCTCGCGCCGGGCCGCCTCGGAGGCGGGGAAGATCGACGACGCCCAGACCGCGTAGCTCTCCGAGGCCGCGTAGTAGTCGGCGAGCACGCTCGCGGGCGGGCGCGGGCTCAGCCAGAGCGTGCGGCAGCCGTCGCAGCGGCGCCAGGTGAAGCCCCACTTCTCGATCGCGACCGGCCCGTCCGGCGCGCCGCAGGCCGGGCACGGCGCCAGCGCGAACTCGCCGGCGCGGGCGCGCAGCCGGGCGACGTCGCGCATGAAGGCGGCCTCCTGCTCGTCGACGAGCTCCGGCGGGGCCAGCTCGGCCTCCGTCAGCCGTGCCTCGGGCGGCGGCGCCTGCGTCACGGCGCCGCATCTCCCTGCCGCTCGCCGAGCGCGCCGGCACGGTCGGCCGCCGAGAGCACGCGCGCCATCGCGAGCGGCGGCGCGACGGACGGCGCGGCGGCGCTCGCCGCGGCGGCGACGTCCGCCTCGACCTCCACGCCGGCCGCGTCCCAGAGGCGGCGGCGCCGCCAGCCGGCCTCGACGCGCTGCCAGACCCGGCGATCGCGGAACGTGTCCGCGATCCGGTGGAACTCGGCCTCGTCCATCCCGACCAGCTCGAGCCAGCGCGTGATGTCGCGGGGCACGACGTGGTCGTGGCGGCGCACGAGCTCGATCGCGCGCTCGCGCGACAGCAGCCCGGCGCGGACGTCCTTGCAGGCGTGGTCGGTGCAGCGCCCGTAGCCGAACTTCACGTACTTGAGGTAGTCGTGGACGCCGTTCTCGTGCATGTCGTCCAGGTTCGACATGCGCCGGTACGTCCGGTCGAACGGCTCGTCGGAGACCTCGAAGCCGTACTCGCGCACGACGAGGTCGACGTGCTCGTTCGCCTCCCAGCGCACGTAGTTGCCGAGGTAGATCCCGCGCACGTCGAGGGCGAGCAGCTCCTCGTCCGTCGGGTACTGCCACGGGATCAGGTCCTGGGCGGTCAGGCCCTCGAGGCCGACGAACCAGTTCCACTCGTAGCCGCGGGCGAAGTGCTCCGTCCGGTCGCGGTAGCTCATCTCGGGGAAGTCGTCGAGCGAGAACTGGCCGCCGAGGTCGAGGTAGCCGTGCTCGCCCCAGAAGACGAGCGGCACGCGGTGCTGGACGGCGACGCGGACGGGCGCGGTCGTGATCCCGACGTGCGCGTGCCAGTTCATGTCGCCCATGGCGACGAACGCGATCCGGTTCAGCTTCCGCAACGCCTCGATCGACGGGCGGACGAAGACGTGGTCGACGCCGAAGGCCTCGCGCATCCGCTGCGCGTTGCGCCAGCCGACGTCCGTCCAGTTGTTCCCGTCGTAGGTGACGAGCAGCGGCCGCAGGCCCAGCTCGCGTGTGATCACGTGCGTCTGGAAGTAGCTGTCCTTGCCGCCCGAGACCGGGATGACGCAGTCGTAGGTCGAGCCGTCTGGGCAGCGGTAGCGGTCGACCAGCTCGCGCAGCAGGTCGAGCCGGCGATCCCACTCGGACGCCGGGATCGCCGCCTTCGCGTCCGCGACCTGGCACCCCGTGCAGACGCCCGCGTCGTCGAACTCGAGCGGCACGGCCGACGCGGACGGGTAGACGCAGCGGCTGCACCAGTGGACGGGCGGGGGCGGCGCCGCGCCCTCGGTCGCCTCGGGCCCGCGCCCGGCGGCGGCGAGGCGCTCGGCCAGGCGCGCGTCGCGGGCGCTGAGGTCGTACTCCGGCTCGCGCCGGTGGAAGCGGCCGCCGAGCGCGACCGGCCGCACGGCGATGCCCGCGTCCAGGCAGGCCTGCTTCGCCCTCGGGTACGAGAGCTCGAAGAAGTGGAAGACGTTCGCGGCGGCGGCCGCGCTCGCACCGCCCTCGAGAATCGCGGCGGGCAGGTGCTCGTAGTGCCCGACGCCGCCGCAGGCGACGACCGGGATCGACGTCGCCGCGGTGACCGAGCGGACGAGCCTCGACGTCGTAGCCCCGGCCGGTGCCGTCGCGGTCGACCGAGTTCAGCAGGATCTCCCCCGCCCCGAGCACCTCGACGCGCGCGGCCCACTCGGCCGGCGTCAGCCCGGTCGGCTCGCGGCCGTGGTCGCGCATCACCTCGAGCCGACCGTCCTCCCGGCGGCGCGCGTCGATCGAGACGACGACGCACTGGGCGCCGAACCGGCGGGCGGCCTGCGTGACGAAGCCCGGGTCGTCCAGGGCCGCGGTGTTGATCACGACCTTGTCCGCGCCCGCGGCGAGGCGCGCCCCGACGTCCTCGAGCGTCCGCACGCGGCCGCCGACGGCGAGCGGCGCGAGGCACGTGCGTGCGACCTCCCGCAGCACGTCGAGCGACGAGTCGCCGGCGTAGCGCTGCTCCAGGTCGTCGCGGCGCAGGTCGTGCCGGTCGTGCTCGGAGATGTCCAGCAGGACGAGCTCGTCGACGTTCCAGTCCGCGTAGCGGCGGACGGTCGCCATCGGGTTCCCGATCACCTGGTGGATCCGGAACCACTGGCTACGCACGAGCAGGCCGTGCTTGAGCAGCAGCACGGGGACGAGGCGCGGACGGCTCACGGCCCCGGTGATCGACCGCCCGATCCCCCGGTTGAGGGACGAAGGGCGGGGTTTCGGCGCACGCGCGCGGGGATCGCGTCCCGGCGTCACGGCCCGGGACGGCGAGGCGGCTATGCCGCCTCCGCGAGCCAGCGGTCGAGCAGCCCGAGGCCGTCGTCCTGGCTCTTCTCCGGGTGGAACTGCACCCCGCGCACGGAGCCGCGGGCGACGGCGGCGACGACCTCGCCGCCGTAGTCGAGCACGCCCGCGGCGTCCGCGGCGTCGGCCGCGGCGAAGCGGAACGAGTGGGCGAAGTAGAAGCAGCCCTCGTCGACGAGCAGCCCGCTCGCCCCGGCCGGGCGGACGTCGCCCCAGCCCATGTTCGGCACGCGCAGCGCCGGGTCGTCCGGCGCGCGCCGGACGACGCGGCCGGGCACGAGCCCGAGCCCGGCGTGGCGGCCGTGCTCCTCCGACTCGTCGGCGAGGAGCTGCATCCCGAGACAGATGCCGAGCAGCGGCTTGCCCGCGGCCGCGTGCGCGCGGATCGGCTCGACGAGCCCGAGCCGGGCGAGCGCGGCGGCGCCGTCGCCGAAGGCGCCGACGCCCGGCAGGACGAGCGCGCCGGCGCAGGCCACCTCATCCGGCGTCGTCGCGAGCGCGACCGAGCCGCCGACGCGGCGGAAGGCCTCGACGACGGAGCCGAGGTTCGAGATGCCGAGCTCGACGAGGGTCACCGGCCGATCAGCCACCGCGCACCGCCTCCTCCCAGTCCTCCGCCGCGAGCGTCACGGGCTGCCGCTCGACCACGCGCGGCACGAGGTCGACCAGCCGTCGCTCCTCCCAGCGCTCGAGCTCCCGACGGACGGCCGCGAAGGGCAGGCCGTGGCGCTCGGCGATCTCGAGCAGCGAGAGCGAGCCGTCGAGGTAGCGCGGCAGCGAGTCCGCGAGGACGCCCCAGGCCTCGTCGTCCGCCACGAGGCCCTTGTCGACCGACGGGTCGGGCCGCTCGCGGTAGAGCCGGTAGCGCGGCGACGAGAGGCACGGCAGCCCGTCGAAGCGCCGCATCGGGACGGCGTCGCGCTCGAGCGCGTCGAGCGCGGCGTCGAGCACGAGCAGCGTCTCCTCCAGCTGGCCCTCGTCCATCAGGTCGGGGGTGTCGAGGCTCGTGTGGTACTCGCGGAACGGCTCGAACAGGCTGTGCGCCCGCGAGACCTCCGCGAACGGCACCTCGTAGCCGGGCGCCTCCCAGACCGTCTCGTCGTTCCCCGCCCCCTGCCGCCAGGACACGGGCCGGAACGCGGCGGCGCCGTGGCGTGCCGCGTTCGCGAGGGCGAGGTCGAGCGGCTGGCCGCCGAGGAAGGTCGACGCGATCGTCAGCGGGCCGTCCGTCCCCGGCATGTCGAGGAAGAGGCCGCAGACGAGCCGCTCGCGCTCCGCGCGGGAGAGCCCGGCGAGGTAGAAGATCGTCCCGAGGTGCTCCGGCCCGAGCACGAGGCGGTACGAGTAGAACGTCTCCCGCTCGAGCAGGCGCTGGAAGAGCCGGACGAGCACGGCCACGCCGGCCATGTCGTCGTTCGCCATCACCGGGTGGCAGGTGTGCGCGTTCAGCACGATCGTCCGGTCGGAGACGCCCCGCTTGTCGGCGACCGCGACGAGCATCTCCCCCTGCTGGCGCCGCGTCACGAGGTCGACCCTGTATCGGCCGGGCCGCCACGTCTCGACCTGCGCGTGCGGCACGCAGAGCGCCCAGTCGGCGTCCCAGGGGCGGTACTGCCACATGCAGTGGTACGGGATCGCGTCCGGCAGGTCGGGCCGCGAGACGACGTGCGCGAGCAGCTCGTCGAGGGACAGCTCGCCGGTGAACGAGGTGGAGTAGGCGGCGACGCCGAGCGGGTGCGCAGCGCAGTCGGCGACGGGCAGGCCGTCGCGCGTGACGAGCGCGCGCTCGACCGACCAGGAGTCCGGGACGAGCCAGCCGTTGTGCTCGCCGCCCGACGCGTAGCGGTGCAGCGCGAGCGGGATCTCCGCGCGTAGGCGCGCGAACAGCGGCTCGTTCGCGGGGGCGACGACGCCCGTCGGGAAGGCGCAGAGGGAGCGCGTCAGCGCCTTGATCGAGGCACCGAGGTTCACCGGGCCTCCTCCGCCGACGCCCCGGCGCTCGCGGCCGCGCGCAGGCGGCGCCAGTGCTCGGGGAAGAGGAACGCCCGCCGGATCTGGGCCGGCTCGGGCGTCCCCGCAGCCTGGAGCAGCGCCCGCCGGCGCAGCTCGTGGACGAGGTCGAGCTCGGGGTCGCCGAGGTCGCTGCGCCAGCTCCCGGGCGCCCGGTCGAGCTCGCGCAGGTAGGCGAGGACGTCCTGGAAGCGCCAGGCGTCGGGGTGGTGGCGGTAGCCCCAGAGGCCCAGCTCGGGCCCGCAGGTCAGCTCGACCATCGCCTGCGCACGCGGGTCGATCGCCGTCCGCCAGCGCTCCGCGAGCTCCGGCCGGATGCCGCCGGGGCCGTCGCCGTGCGACGAGTTCGCGCGCTGGCCGCCCGCGGCGAGCATCGCGTCGTCCACGGCCACGCCGGCGATCCGCGCGAGCGCGGCCGCCCCGCGCGCCGGGTCGGCGACGAGGTCCTCGTAGCGGACGACGGCCAGCCGGCCCGCAAGCAGCGGGTCGTCCTGGAAGCGCTCGAGCAGCGCGACGTGCTTGCGCCAGTGGCGCGCGTAGGAGAGCGCGTGGGCGCCCTGATCCGGCTCGCTCGCCGCCAGCCGCTCGAGCGACGCGACGATCGCGCGCGGGTCGCGCAGCACGACGACGAAGCGCGCCTCCGGGAACGCCCGGCCCAGCGCCGGGAGCAGGTCGATCGTCCAGACCTCCTTCGTCCCGACCGCGTGCGGGCGGCCGCCGGCCGCCTCTGCGACGAGCCCGAGCGCCAGGCGGATCGCGTCCGCCCAGGTCTCCCCCGCCAGGCGCCCTGCGAGCGGGACGAGCGACGGCGCCTCGTGCGCCGCCCGTGCGGCAACGGCCGCGCGCAGCCCCGGCAGGAGGGCCGGGTCGAGCGGCAGGTCGAGCGAGCCGCCGAGCACGGCGTCGAGCGCGCGGATCCGCTCGTCGGCGAAGTGGTAGTCCTGGATCGGCCCGTCGGGATCGATCCCCGGGATCGCCGCCTCGCGCAGGATCGCGCCGATCGCGCCGCGCAGGAGCGGGAACAGCGGGTCGGACGCGAGCGCCACCCGGGGGTGCGCGTCGAGCATCCGCGCGACGAGGGTCGTCCCGGAGCGCGCCGGCCCGGTGACGAGGACGGGCGCGGGGCTCACGCGGCCGGCTCCCGGACGGCGCAGACGACGAGGTCGTCGCAGAGCCGCGCCCGGTCGAGCGCGGGCTGCAGGGCGAGCACGGCGTCGGCGAGCCGCGCGACGGCGGCCTCGTCGTCGAGCCGGTGCGCCAGCTGGACGAGCAACTCGTACGCGTCGAGGCCGAACCACCAGGCCGCAACGGGCCGCCAGCCGGTGCGTGCGAGGAGCGCGGCGAGCGAGCCGTCGGAGAAGCAGTTGACGTGGCTCGCCGGATCGAGGTGGCGCGCGACGAGCGCGCCCGGGAGCGCCTGGACGGCCGTGCCGAGGCAGTCCGCGCGCGGGACCTCGACGACGACCATCCCAGCGGGCGCCCAGCGACCGGCCGCCTCCAGGAACGCGGCCGGCTCGGGCGCGTACTCGAGCAGGCCGAACAGCGTCACGACGTCGACCGGCTCGGGCTCGGCGGCGAGGAAGTCGTCCGGCCGCAGCTCGAGCCCGAACGCGGCCGCGGCGAAGGCCCTGCTGGCGCGCGAGAGCTCGTAGCCGGAGGCGGCGAGTCCGCGCCGGCGCAGCGCCTCGACGGTGTGGCCGCCGCCGGCGCCCACGTCGACCGCGCTGGCCGCGGGGCGACCCACCGCCCGCGAGAACGCCTCGAGCGCCCAGTCGGCCTTCGGCCCGACGACGGACGCGAGCCGCAGCTCGAGCGACTCCCGCTCGACGTACGGCGCCGCCAGGTCGTCGCTCTCGGCGAAGTGGCGCGCGAGCGCCTCGTCGGTCGGGCGCTCGCCCACGAACCGGTGGCCGCAGGCGGCGCAGCGCCGGTAGGCGACGCCGTTGACGGCGAGCGCCTCCCCGCGTCCGCGCACGGGCGGGCGCAGGCAGGGGCACGCCTCGACGGGGACGAGCTCCTCGCCGGCCGCGTAGAGCGCCGCGGCCGCGTCGCGCATCCCGACGGCGTAGCCGCGCGTCTCGGCGAGCGAGGTGCCCTTGAGCGCGAGCGCGTCGAGCGGCTTGCCGACCCGGACGTCGACGCCGGGCCCGTCGAGCGGCGGGGCTCCGAGAACGGCCTCAGCCATTCGGCCTCCGCCAGCGAGCCGCCTCGCGCGAGGGCGCCGGCGGGATGTAGTTGGACGGGTCGCGCAGCAGGTCGAGCCGGGGTACAGCTCCTGCTCCAGGGAGGCGTCGAAGCGGCCGCGCACGACGCCGCGCTCGCGCGACCAGAGCCGCGCGTCCTCGATCCGGAAGAGCGACGACTCCACCATCGAGGCCATCCCGGCGAGCGTCGGCGCCCACCAGTTCGACGCGTCCGCGTTCAGCTCGTCGCGCGGGTAGAACTGCGCGACCAGCTCGTTCGGCGTCTCGAGCGAGACGAGCTGCCGGCCCGAGACGTAGCCGTGGTCGAGCACGTGGCTCTCGACCCAGATCCGGCCGCGGCAGAGCGTCGAGAGGACGTCCAGGGCGAGCAGCGGGTGGCGCAGGTGGTAGAGCACGCCGAGGAAGAGCACCAGGTCGAACTCGCCGTACCGATCGGGCGTCAGCTCGTAGACCGAGTCGATCACGTAGTCGACGTCGAGCCCCGTCAGCTCCTGCGTGAGGGCGAAGCCGGCGGTCGGCGGGCCGGGCTCGACCGCGGTCACCTGGGCCCCGCGACGCGCGAGCTCGAAGGCGAAGAAGCCGTCGTTCGTGCCGATGTCGAGGGCGCGGAGGCCGTCGAGCCGCTCGGGGATGCCCATCTGACGCAGGAGGTCGTCCGGGTTCCACACCCCCGGGGTGACGACGCCCGGGGCGAGCTCGAGCCGGTAGCGCCAGTACGGCACCTCGGCGACCCGGGCGCGCAGCTCCTCGGGGTCGCGATCGATCGGCAACGGGTACGCGCTCATGTGCTCGCCTCCTCGGCCGCGAGCGCGGCCCAGATCGTGTGCTTGCCGCTCGGCTCGGTGAGCCGCTCGAGCCGGACGGGCGAGAAGCCCGCCCGTGCGGCGCAGATCGCGAGCGAGGCGGCGCTGAAGACGTGCAGGTGCTCGACGAACAGCTCCTCCCGGTGCGGGCCCTCGGCGGCCGCCGCCGGCCCGTCCGGCACCTCGACGTAGACCAGGCCGCCGGGCGCGACGTGCTCGCGGGCCTTCGCGAGGAACGAGATCGGGTCGGGCACGTGCTCGAGCACCTTGTTCAGCGCGACGAGGTCGAAGCGGCCGATCCGGTCGGCCGTCCTCCAGTCCGCGCAGACGGCCTCGACGCCGACGCCGTCCCGCGCGTGCGCGGCCGCCCGCGGGTCGGGGTCGAGCGCGGTGCAGCGGAAGCCGTGCGGCGCGAGCCGCGCGAGGAAGACGCAGAGCCCCGAGCCGACGTCGAGCGCGGTCGGCTCGTCCCGTCCGGCGAGGCGCGCGCGGCAGAGGTCGACGACGCGGGCGACGCGGCCCTCGTTGTCCGAGCGCTCCGGCGGCAGGCCGAGCACCCGCTCGTAGGCCGCACGGAGGTCGCCGCCGTAGGTCGCCTCGACGTAGTCGCCGGCGTAGAGCGCGTCCGGGTCGAGGGCGGAGAGCGAGAGCAGGTGGCCGCAGCGCTCGCACGCGACCACGTCGCGGCGGTACCGCCCCGGCCAGGCGAAGCGGGTCTCCCCCACCGGCGGCTCGGTGTACGTGAAGCGAGGCTCGAACGCGCGCCCGCCGCAGACGCAGGTCGGCCCGTCGCCGTCGAGGCGCTCGACGACGACGAGGCCCTCGCTCGCGCAGTAGCCGGCGAACGCCTCCTCGCAGCCGTCCTCGACGAGCAGGACGAACTCCCGCCCGAGCCGGTTGCGGACGAGCCGGCCGGAGAGGCCGAAGCCGCGCAGGCGCCCGTTGAGCGAGGGCGTCGCGTAGAAGCCCCAGTCCTTGCGGGCGACGTCGTACTCGCCGCCGCGCGGCGTCGTGAAGGTCACCTGCTCGTCCGGGTCGAGCTCGAGGCGGCCGTAGTCGCGCATCTCGACCGGGCGCGGCCCGAAGCCGGCGGCGAAGCGGCGCGGCGGGTGCTGCAGCTTGGCCCTCACTGCCACCTCCAGTCCGGGACGAGGAAGCCGTCGATCGCCCAGGTGCGGCCGCGCCGCGTCCAGATCGCCGGGTTGCGGAAGCGCTCGACGACCTCGCGGAAGCGGTCGTGCCCGATCCCGCACAGCTCGCACAGGCGCGCGATGTCGTCGTGCGGGGTCTCGTCGCCGCGCGCGCGGATCCGCTCGATCGCCTCGTCCCGCTCCAGCCGCCCGTTGCGGATCTCGAGCGAGAGGTTGTCGAACGTCCGCGTGAAGCCGAACTTCGGCCACTTGAACCAGTGGTGGACGGAGATCAGGTCGTCGTCGACGTCCGCGTAGTCGTACGCCCCGACGCGCGGCCCGTCCTCGCTCGCCCTGAAGCCGTGGGCGCGCGCGACCGCGTGCGTCGTCTCTGGGTCCCAGGGGAGGAACCAGCCGAGGAAGACCGCCTCGACCCCGGCCGCCGCCAGCTCGGCCTCGTCCGGTCGGCGGTACGGCTCGAGCGCCGCGAGCGGCAGCTCGTCGCAGGCCCAGTCGGCCGCGGTCGTGCCGTGGGTGACGCCGAACCGGGCGAGCCAGCGCGCGTCGAGCGCGTACGCGTCGCCCTCCTGCGCCCCGCCGTACTCGATCGCCGAGTTCTCCCCCCAGACGACGAGCGGGATCCGGAAGGCGACCGCGATCCGGAGCGGGATCGAGAAGAGCGCCATGTGCATCGGCAGCCCGGGCGTCCCCGTCCGCTCGAGCGCGAGCCGCGTGAAGACCCGCTCGACCTCCGGGCTGACGGAGAAGTCGACGTGGTCGACGCCGAGCGAGACGAGGTTGCGCAGGTTCGCCTCGCCGAGCGGCGTCCGCCGCGGCGGGCGCCAGGTGACGCAGAGCGGCCGCAGGCCGCGCTCGAGGCACGTGACGACCTGCCAGGTCGAGTCCTTGCCGCCCGAGACGGGGACGACGCAGTCCCAGCCACCCGTCGCCCGGGCTCGCGTGCGCGCCACGAGCGCGTCGAGCGCACGCTCCCGCGCGGCCCAGTCGACCGCGCCCCGCGCCTCGTGCGCGCGGCAGGCGTCGCAGACGCCGTCGGCGTCGAGGGTCAGGTTCGGGCGCGAGTCCGGCAGGACGCAGCGGGCGCAGTACCTCACGCGGCCTCCAGGAACGCCTGGGCGTTGACGAGGTTGAACAGGAGCTTCGACTCGGAGTTCGGCAGCTCCCGCCGCTCGAGCAGCGCGGCGACCCGATCGCGGCGGACGTGCTCGTAGAGCGGCCCGTCGGCGAGGACGCGCGCCCGCACGGCGGGGTCGTCGGCCCCGAGCAGGTCGTGGATCGGCGCGTTGAAGCCGACCTTGCGGCGGTTGTCGAGCACCGGGTCCGGGACGAGGCCGCGCATCGCGTCCCGCAGGACCGCCTTCGCGCGCCCGTCGCGCACGAGGTGCCGCGTCGGGATCGAGTAGCAGTGCTCGAACAGCTCGCGATCGAGGAACGGCGAGCGGTTCTCGATCGAGAACGCCATCGCGTTCAGGTCGTCCTCGTGGAGGATCACCGGCACGGCCTCGTGGAAGAGCTCGTTCAGCATCCGGTTGCGCAGAAGGTCGTCCGCGTAGCGGGCCTCGGCGAACGGCTCCGCGAAGCCCTCGTGGAGGTAGGCCGCGAACTCCTCGGCGCCGAGGTAGACGTGGTCGCGCCGCCCGGGGTCGCGGACGAAGTAGTCCGCGTCCTGCAGGTACGGATTGCGCACGAGCGGGCGCACGTGCCGCTCCCAGGCCGCCCGCGCCGTCGCGTGGAGCGCCGGGTCGGAGCTGACCTCGCGCAGGTAGGCGAGGTGGTGGTCGTAGTAGCCGGAGAACAGCTCGTCCGCGCCCGTCCCGGAGATCGAGATCCGGTAGCCGGCGCGGCCGATCTCGCGCACGAGCAGCCAGTGCGTGAAGTACGTGATCGTCGCGAGCGGGGAATCGTGCTCGGCGACGACGCGGCGGAGCAGGTCGAGGAAGCCGTCGGTCGACGGGCGCACCCAGGTGTGCCGGACGCCGAGCTCGCGGGCGGCGAGCTCGACCATGTCCGCCTCCTCGTAGCGCTCGTCCGTGTTCGCGATCGTGAACCCGTGCACCTCGCGGCCGAGCTCCCGGCGCGCGATCCCGATCAGCGAGAGCGAGTCCACCCCGCCGCTCATGCAGAAGGCGAGCGGCACGTCGGCGCGGAGGCGCAGCTCGACGGCGCGCACGAGGCGCTCCCGCGCCCCTGCGACGGCCTCCTCGTAGGTCATGTCCTCCTGCGGCGCGAAGCGCGGCTGCCAGTAGCGCGCGCGGTGTTCGGCCCCGCCGGCGTCGATGCGCAGGACGGTCGCGGGCGGCAGCTCCGCGAGCCCCTCGTGGAAGGTCGACTCGACCTTGTAGAGCGCCTTGTAGCCGTTGACGAGGTAGCGGTAGAGGTGCTCGACGTCCGGGGCGAGCGCGCGGCCGGCGAGCGCCGCGACCAGCTTCGGCTCCGAGCCGAACAGGAGCGCCTCGCCGTCGCGCAGGAGGTAGAGCGGCTTCTCGCCGAACCGGTCGCGCGACAGCGTCAGCGACCCGTCGCGCGCGTCGTGGACGGCGAGCGCCCACATGCCCTCGCAGCGGTCGAAGGCGTCGTCGCCCCAGGCGTGCAGCGCGTGCGCCAGCACCTCCGTGTCGGAGGTCGTCCGGAACGAGCGGCCCTCGGCCTCGAGCGCGCGGCGCAGCTCGACGTAGTTGTAGAGCTCGCCGTTGACGACGAGCGTCAGCGGCCCGAGGCGGAACGGCTGCGCCGCCCGGTCGTCGAGGTCGATGATCGAGAGGCGCGTGTGCAGCAGGTCGACGACGCGGCCGCCGGCGCCCGGCAGCGACGCGCGGCCCGCGGAGTCGGGGCCGCGGTGCGCGGCGAGCGACAGGCAGCGCCCGGCGCGCGCCTCGTCGAGCGGGCCGGGCCCGACGCGTCCGGCTACGCCGCACACGTGACCTCGCGCAGGCCGGGCGCGTCGGCGACGTCGCTCGGCAGGATCGGGTGGCCGGCCCCGATCGGCCGCACCAGCGCGTGGCCGAGGACGAGCTCCTCGTCGCCGGGCCGCAGGCCGTTCGCGGGGCGCATCCACGTCAGGTCGGCGTCGGTCAGCACGTGGCCGGCCTGGAGGTCGCGCGCGGCGACGATCGAGCGCCGGGCGAGCGCCGCGGTCTCCTCCTCGCACGGGCGGATCGTCTTCTCCGGGCGGCCGAGCACGGTCTCGACGCGCCGGACCCGGCGCACGAGCTCGGCCAGCTCGTCGGGCTCCGCCGAGAGGGCGTGGTCGCGGAAGTCGGAGAAGTCGTGTGCGAGCGTGACGTGCTTCTCGACGATCCGCGCGCCGGCCGCGACGGCCAGCTCGCAGACGTCGACGCCAAGGGTGTGATCCGACCAGCCGATCGGGCACCGGAGCCGCCGCTGCAGCAGCGGGATCGCCGCGAGGCCGCTCTCCTCCTCGGGCGCGGGGTATGCCGAGACGCAGTGCAGCACGGCCAGCTCGCCGTGGTGGCCGAGCTCGGCCCACGTCGCGCGCACGCGCCGCGCGCTCGCCTCGATCGTCGCGAGCGTCGACATGCCGGACGAGACGATGACGGGCTTCCGCGTGCGCGCGATCGCGTCGAGCAGCGGCAGGAAGTCGTTGTCGCCGGACGCGACCTTGAACGCGTCGACGAGCGGGGCGAGCGTCGTCACCGACGCGAGGTCGAGCGGGGTCGCGACGAGGGCGACGCCGCAGGCGCGCGCGAGCCGCGCGATCTCGGCGACCGCGCCGGGCGCGAGCTCCCACGCCTCGAGGCGCGCGCGCCGCTTCGCGTCGTTCGGGTTGGCGAACCGGTCGGCGCGGTAGACCTGTAGCTTCACCGCGTCCGCACCGGCGAGCGCCGCCGCGACCACGAGCGCCTTCGCGACGTCGAGGTCGCCCTCGTGGTTGTTCCCGATCTCCGCGACGACGAGCACCTGCTCGTCGAGGTCAGTGCCGCCGATCCGCACGGATGCGCTCCTTCTGGACGTGGTGGTGGAGGACGTACCGGGCGTTCCCCGGCAGGAAGCCGAAGCGCCGGTACAGCGCGAGCGACGGCTCGTTGACGAGCTGGGTGCCGACCTGGAGGGCGTCGGCCGCGGGCGCGTGCTCGCGCACGAACGCGGCGACGAGAGCGCGCCCGGCGCCCCGGCCGCGGGCGTGCGGCGCGACGGCGACGAGGTCGATGATCCGCATCTCCTCCCCGTGGGCTCGGCGCGCATCGGCGATCAGGAAGCCGCCGACCGCGCCGTCGAGCTCGACCACGTCGATCGCGACGCCCCGGCGGCCGGCGAGCGCGTTCGCCGCCCAGCGGCGCTTGACCTCGTCCGCGACGGGGTCGGGCGTGCCCGGGTCGACGTGGAAGCGCGAGTAGCGGAACGCCGTCGCGGCGATCTCGAGCACGACGGCCTCGTCCCCGGGCGCCGCCCGGCGAACGACGAGGTCGAGCGGCTCGGCCTCCGCCCGGGCGAGCGCGACCGCGGGCTCGGCCCGCAGCGTCAGCGCCAGCTCGACCGGGTAGAAGCCCGCGCGGCAGAGGCCGCGCAGGGCGGCGACCTCGTCCGGGGCGACGCGCGCGGCGTACGAGGCCCGGTCGTGCCCACCCGCGTGCGCCCCCAGCCGCTGCGCGAGGGCGTCCTCGCGCTGGGAGGCGTCGGCGCCGAGCGCGACGGAGAAGACCGGGTGCCCGTGGCAGTCGGAGAGGAAGCCGTCCTCCTCGACCGTGGCGACCGGGAAGAGCAGCGTGCTAGCGAGCTGCGGCACGGAAGGCGCTCGCCCCGGGGGCGTGGCCGAGCAGGTCGCGGTACCAGTCGACGTACTTCGCGAACCCGGTCTCGACCGGGTTCTGGGGCGCGTAGCCGAGGAGGGCGCGGGCCTTGTCGACCGACAGCGTCCCGCGCTCCGGCATCAGCCGGTCGCGCTCGGCGTGCTCGACCCTCGTGCCCGGCACGTGCTCCTGCACGATCGCGGCGACCTCTCCGACCGAGCGCGCGGCGCCGTAGGTGAGGTTGAAGATCTCGTGTCGCGACTCCGGCCGCGCGATCGCGAGCTCGATCCCCTGCACGAGGTCGTCGACGTAGGTGAAGTCCAGCCGCTCCGACCCGTCGCCCTGGATCCGCAGCGCCAGCCCGTCGAACGCGTTCTCGATGAAGAGCTGGCCGACCCGCTGGCTGATGCAGCGCGGCCCGTAGAGCGCGGACGGGCGGACGATCGTCCACGGCAGGTCGAACACCTGGCCGTAGGCGATCACGAGCTTCTCCCCCGCGACCTTCAGCGCCCCGTAGATCCCGATCGGCTCGAGCGGGTGCGTCTCGTCGACGGACGGCGTCTGGAAGTTGCCGTAGACCATGCTCGACGAGAGGAAGACGAACTGCGTCCGGCGCTCGCGCGCCCAGTCGAGCGTGTTCTCGAGCGTGCGCAGGCTGTGGTCGAAGGTCGAGAACGGGTCCTTGTTCGAGCGGCCCGCGTGCGCGACCGCCGCGGCGTGCACGACGACGTCCGGCTCGAGCTCCGAGAGCAGCCGGCCGGTCGCGTGGTAGTCGCGCGCGTCCTGGACGAGCAGCGGGACGCCGGCGTCGGCCAGCAGCCGGATCCGCTCCTGCAGGATGCGCAGGTAGAGCTCGTGCTTCGGGCTGCGCGCGCCGACGACGAGCGCGAACGCGTTGTTGACCATCAGCGAGTCGACGACGGACACCTCGGCGCCCTGGCGGACCAGGGAGAGAGCCAGGTGGTGCCCGATGAAGCCGGCGCCGCCGACGATCGCGACCCGGCGGCCTGCGAGCTCCGTGAGCACGGGCGCTCCTTCCGTTTGCGTGTCCTGGTGTCGATGCACGGCATCAATGCAACCCGCAGAGGGGTCAGCGCGAAATCGCCGATCCGGGCGCGGTGGGAGGCGCGAGCGCGCATCGCGGCATCGCCACGGGCGAGGGCGCGCGTGGCCCGTTCGCGCCAGGCGGCTCACCCGTTGCGGGGAGCGCCGTGACCGGCCGGTCGCACGGCGAGCCGCCCCGGGGCCACAACGGGCCACCCGTCCGTCCGGGACACGGCCGTCCGGGTCGTGGCCGTTTCGGCCAGTGCGGCCGGTCCCCCGCCCTGGGTGGGGACCCCACGATCCCTCCAGGTTGACGCGCGCGCGTCCGCCAGGAGGGCCCGGTGCGTGAATCGGCGCACACCCGTGCGTGAATCGGCACGCGTAGCGCGTCCGTCCGGGACGGGCCGGATCGCCCGGGGCGGGACGCGGCCGGGCCGCTCCCGCACGTGGCGCAGCGTGGAGCCGGGCTAGCCGCGAAGCCGCGCGCAGACGGCGAGCACCGTCTCCGCGACGTGGCGCACGTCGTCCGTCGTCAGGTGCGGCCCGACCGGGAGCGCGATGGAGCGATCCGAGATCCGCTCGGCCTCGGGGAAGCGCGCGGCGTCGTAGCCGTCGCGCTCCCGGTAGTACGCCATCCGCGGCACCGGCTGCGGGTAGTAGAGGCTCGTCCCGATCCCCGCCGCGTTCAACGCCTCGACCGCGTCGAGCCGCCGCGCGCCGAGCCCGCCCTCGAGCACGACGCTCGCGCAGTAGTGCGTCTGGGCCTGGCGCGGGTCGCTCGCGTCGAGCAGGCGCAGGTCGGGCGCGCCCGCGAGTGCGTCGCGGAGGACGGCGAAGTTCGCCGCGCGGCGCGCGAGGATCTCGTCGACGCGGGACAGCTGGGAGCGGCCGAGCGCCGCCTGCAGCTCGCTCATGCGGTAGTTCAGCCCGAGCGTCGGGACGTCGTACATCCCCGGCACCGTCCGCTCGTCGTGCCTCCGGTCGACGCCGAGGCGCGCAGCGCGCGGACGCCCCGCTCGACGGCCTCGCTCGTGGTCACGAGCATCCGCCCTCGCCCGAGGTCAGGTGCTTCACCGGGTAGAACGAGAACGTCCCCGCGTCGCCGAACAGCCCGACGTGCCGCCCGTCGAAGCGCGAGCCGACGGCGAGCGCGCAGTCCTCGACCAGGAACAGCCCGCGCTCGCGGGCGAGGCGCGCGATCTCGTCCATGCCGCATGGGATGCCGAGGAAGTGGACGACCGAGATCGCCCGCGTCGCCGGCGTCAGGGCCGCCTCGATCCGCTCGGCGGTCAGGTTCCCCGTCGCCGGGTCGCAGTCGACGAAGACCGGGCGCGCGCCGACCCACTCGACCGCGTGGGCGGTCGCGACGTGCGTCTGCGCCGGGACGATCACCTCGTCGCCCGGGCCGACGCCGAGATGCAGGTAGGCGAGGTGGAGCGACGCCATGCACGAGCTGGTCGTGACCGCGCGCGCGTCGGGGCCGAGGAAGGCCGCGAACTCCTGCTCGAAGGCCGAGCACTCCGGCCCGTGCGTGAGCACGTGGCCCTCGAGCACGCGCAGGACGGCCGCGCGGTCATCGTCCGTGATCCACGGGCGCCCGAACGGGATCGCGCGCGCGGAGGGCTCAGTCGCGGTAGTCGATGCCAACGGGGCCTCCTTCGGCGAGCGCGCGGTCGGCCGCGAGGCAGCACGCCACGACGTCGAGCTCGTGGTGGGTCCAGTCCGAGGTGTCCTGCACGTCGCGCACGGCGCCGACGAGCTGCGGCACGAGCGCGCCCTTCGAGGCCGGCAGCGGGTCGAGGTCGAGCGGCACCGGTCGCTCCCGCGGGTCGCGCGTGCGGAACAGGCGCGGCCCCTGGTCGTCGTGGACGACGGACGCCTCGGTGCCGAAGACGCGCACCACGTGGTGGTGCGGATGCACGCACCCGAAGTTCGCGGTCACGCGCCCGACGAGGCCCGAGGGGAACGTGAACGTCGCCGCGACGAAGTCGGCGCCACGGAAGTGGCTGCCCTCGGTCGCGATGCCGCTCCCCGAAGCGCTGACGGCGCGCGGGCGCTCGCCGGTGACCCAGAGCATCAGGTCGACCAGGTGGATCCCCCCGCCGAGCATCACCGAGTAGCCCTCGATCGCGCCACGCCAGCCGTCGGTCAGCTTGTGCAGGCGCCCGTAGAGGTAGTCGCCGTCGAAGGCGTAGACCTGGCCGAGCTCGCCGGCGCGCACCGCCTCGCGCAGCCAGCGGTAGAGCGGCGCAGCCCGCAGCACGAGGTTCGACGCGAGCAGCTGGCGCCGGCGCGCGCGCCACGTCGTCTCCAGCGCCGCGAGCTCGCCGAGCGAGCGGCAGAGCGGCTTCTCGACGAAGACGTGCTTCCCCTCCCGCAGCCCGGTGAGGGCCTGGTCGAAGTGCGCGTCGTCGGGCGAGGCGATCGAGACGAGGTCGATGGCCGGGTCGGCCAGGACGGCGCGCGGGTCGGTCGTCGCGCGCACGCCCGGGAAGCGCGCCGACACCTCGGCGAGCCTCGTGGGATCGGGATCGCAGACGGCGGCGAGCGAGGCGCCCGCGCAGCCCGCGAAGGCGCGCGCGTGCTGCTCGCCGACGCCGAGGCCGATCACGCCGACGCGCATGGCCGCCCGCTCCGCGATCAGGCCGCGTCCTGCTCGGCGAGCCGCAGCAGGTCCGACGTCCCGGTCCGGGCGCTGCTGCGCGCCGACTCGAGCAGGATCGCCTCGACGCGCGCGAGATCCTCTTCCAGGTCGACGGCCGTCGACTCCGCCCAGGCGTCGCCGTCCGGCAAGAAGTTCCGGATCCGGAAGACCGTCGGGTGGCTGTAGAGGTACGGGGTCACGTGCTCTCGATCGGTCTTCCGGCGCTGGCGCTCGACGGCCGTCCGGAGCGCGTCCGCCGAGACGACCTCGATCGACTGCCCGTGCGGCGCCGTGCGCTGCGGGTACGTGTTCGTGACGAGGTCGACGTCTCCTCGCAGGAAGTCCGCGATCGCTGCCTCGACGAGGGCGGGGTCGATCAGCGGGCTGTCGGCGCAGACGCGCACGCACGCGTCGAGGCCGTGCTCGTCGATCGCGCCGAGGAAGCGCCGGGAGACGTCGTCGAGCGGCCCGCGGTGGATGGCAACGCCGAGGAGTCGCCGAGCTCCGCGACGGGGTCGTCGCTCGCCTCCGTCGACGTCGCGAGCACGACGACGTCGGCGTTGCCGACCTGTCGCACGCGGTCGAGCACGTGCGCGAGCAGCGGCCGGCCCGCGAGCTCCCGCAGCACCTTGCCGGGGAGGCGGGCCGAGCTCATCCGTGCCTGGACGACGACGCCGATCTTCACGTCGCCCGGACGATCGCCCGATGTGCCGGCTTCTTGAGCGTCGGACGGGGAAGGGGCGCCTAGCCCTGCGCGGTCAGGAACGCGGCCATGCGCTCGAGCGCGAGGGCGAGGTTCTCGCGGGAGTTCGCGTAGGAGAGCCGGAGGTTGTCCTCGCCCACGCGGCCGAACGCGGTGCCCGCGAGCAGGGCGACGCCGGCCTCGTCGAGCAGGCGCCGGGCGAGCTCCTCGGCCGGGATGCCCGTGCCGGCCACGTTCGGGAAGGCGTAGAACGCGCCGCGCGGCGTGCGGCAGCCGACGCCGGGGAGCGCGTTCAGGCCGTCGACGACCAGCGAGCGCCGAGCGCGGAACTCCTCGAGCATCGTCCCGACGGCGTCCTGCGGGCCGGTCAGCGCGGCGACGCCTGCGAGCTGGACGAACGGCGGCACGCACGAGGTCGAGTTGACGAAGAAGCGCGTCAGTGGCTCGACGAGCGGGCCCGGCACGGCGGCGTAGCCGCAGCGCCAGCCGGTCATCGCGAACGTCTTCGAGAAGCCGTCGAGGATCAGCGTCCGGTCGAGCAGGTCGGCCTCGCACGCGATCGAGCGGTGCTCGCCGTCGTAGAGCAGGCGGCAGTAGACCTCGTCGGAGAGGATCCACGCGCGCGTGCCGGCGAGGATCTCCGCGGCCGCGGCGACGTCGGCGGGCGGGACGACGCCGCCCGTCGGGTTCTGCGGCGAGTTCAGGATCACCAGCTTCGTGCGCGGGCCGACGAGGGCGCGCAGCTCCTCCGGGTCGAACGAGAAGTCGCGCTCCTCGCGCAGCGGCAGCGGCACGGGCGTCGCGCCGGCGAAGCGGATCGCGGACTCGTAGATCGGGAAGCCCGGGTCCGGGTACACGACCTCGTCGCCCGGGTCGCACGTCGCGAGCACCATGAAGAACAGGAACGGCTTCGAGCCGTTGGCGACCAGCACGCGCTCGGGCGGGATCGGCAGGCCGCGGGTCTCGGACAGGTGGGCCGCGGCGGCCTCGCGCAGCTCGGGCAGCCCGGCGGACGGGCAGTAGTGCGTCTGCCCGTCGAGCATCGCCCGGTGCGCGGCCTCGACGACGTGCGGCGGCGTGTCGAAGTCGGGCTCGCCGATCTCGAGGTGGACGACGTGCTTCCCCTGCCGCTCGAGCTCGCGCGCCCGGGCGAGCACCGCGAAGGCCCCCTCGGTGCCGAGGCGGTCGAGACTGGCGGCGAGGCCGGGGACGCTGGTCACGGCGAGGCAGGATACCGCCGCCCGGCGGTCCGCCGCTCAACGCACGCTTAATCGAGGGGCAACAGCCCGCGAACACGCGCGCGGTATCACTGCTGTCATGGCGATCATCCTCCTCGTCGAGGGCCACCCGGAGGTCCGCGCGCTGCTCGGCGCCGTCGTCGCCGACCTCGGCCACTCGTGCGTCGACCCGCCCGCGCGGCTGCCGGCGATCCCGCCCGCCGCGGACGTCGTGGTGGTCGACCCGTCGCTCCCCGGCGCCGCCGGGCTCGTCCGCGCGGCCAAGCGCCGCTCCCCGCGCGCCGCCGTCGTCGCCCTCCCGTCGGGCCCGAGCGACGACGCCGAGCCGATGGAGGACGCCGTCGCGACGCTCTCGCGCCCGTTCTCGCTCGACGCGCTCTCCCGGGCCCTGCGCCGCGCGGTCGAGCTCGCGACCGGCGCCGGCACCGGCGCCGGGCCGGGCATCGGCCCGAGCGTCGCCTGACGCGGCCTACCCGACGAGCGTCCCGAGCGCGCGCGCGAGGACGCGTGCGCCGAGCGCGCAGTGCTCCGGCGAGGTGAACTCGTCCGGGTTGTGGCTGATCCCGCCGCGGCTCGGCACGAACAGCATCCCGGCGGGGACGCGCGAGCCCAGGATCTGCGCGTCGTGGCCCGCGCCGCTCGGCAGCCGGAGCGAGGTCGCGCCCTCGACGGCGGCGCCGTCCTCGATCGCCTGTTGGATCGCCGGGTCGGTCGGCACCGGGTCGAGCCGGTGGATCGTCTCGAGCTCCCAGCCGAGCCCCTCCTCCTCGCAGACGCGCGCGACCGTCTCGCGGACGATGCCCTCGAGCGCCTCGTAGCCCTCGCGGCTCGCCGAGCGGACGTCGATCGTGAACGTGCACACCGCCGGGACGACGTTGAAGCCGCCCGGCTCGACCTGGACGATCCCGACGTTCGCCGTCATCCCCTCCGTCCGCCGGGCGACGTCGCGCAGCTCGAGCGCGACCCGGGCGGCGCCCGCGAACGCGTCGCGGCGCAGCCGCATCGGCGTCGTGCCGGCGTGGTTCGCCTCGCCCGTCACCCGCGCGCGGAAGCCGTGCAGCCCGACGATCGCGGTCACGACCCCGATGTCGATCCCGCTCGTCTCGAGCACGGGCCCCTGCTCGATGTGCAGCTCGAGGTAGGCGCCGACGCCGTCGATCCCGCGCGCCTCCCCGATCCGCGCGAAATCGAACCCGAGGGCCTCCATCGCCTCCCGCACCGAGACGCCGCCCGCGTCGCGGCGATCGCCGAGCGACGAGACGTCCTCGCCGACGAAGGCCTTCGAGCCGAGCATGCTCGTCTTGAATCGCGCGCCCTCCTCGTCCATCCACGAGACGAGCCAGAGCGGCCGGCGCGGCTGGACGCCCCATTGCTGCAGATGGCGGATCGCCTGGAGGCCGGAGAGGACGCCGAGCGCACCGTCGTAGCGGCCGCCGCGCGGCACGGTGTCGAGGTGCGAGCCCACGAGCACGGGAGGCCCCTCCCCCGCCTGCCAGCGTCCGAAGACGTTCCCGGCCGCGTCGACGTGGGGCTCGAGCCCGAGCTCCTCGATCCGCTCGACCAGCCAGGCGTTCACCGCCGCGAGCTCGGCGGACCAGGCGCCGCGCGTGACGCCGGTCCCCTCGCCGCCGAAGCGGGCGGCCTCCTCGATGTCAACTGCGATCGAGCGCATCGTCCACGGCAGCATCGCCGATCGCGGCGGGCTCGTGCTCGGCCCTGCGCGCGCGACGCCGCTTGCGCAGGTAGCGCGTGCCCTCGACGAGCACGGCGACCCCGAGCGCGATTCCGAGCGCGAGCAGGAGCCCCTTGGTCGGGTCGTCCTCGAACGCCTTGCCCCCGAAGTACCCGATCAGCGTCGCGTAGCTGCCCCAGATGAACCCGGCCAGGACGTCCCAGGAGAGGAACTTCCGGACGGGCATGTGCAGCAGGCCGGCGGCGAACGTCGTCGCCGTCCGACCGCCGGGGATGAAGCGCGCGATCACGATCAGGTAGCCGCCGCGCTCGCTCAGCATGGTCTCGGCGCGCTCCAGGTGCTGCTCGCGCTTGCCGTGGAAGAACCGACGCCGCACGCGCGGGCCGACGGTCCGCCCGAGCCAGAAGGAGACGTTGTCGCCGCAGATCGCGCCGAGGGCCGCGAGCACGATCACGAGCTCCACCGCGAGCTTCCCCGAGCCGGCGAGCACGCCGGCCGTGACGACCATCGTCTCGGACGGGACGATCGGCAGGAACGCATCGAGGAGGGCCACCGCGAAGATCAGCGGATAGGTCCACCACGCGTCGGAGATGAGGTCGATCAGCGAGTCGAGCATCGGCAGGTCCGCCCATTGTGGCGGACCCGCCTGCAGCTACCCTCGGGGGCGGGGCCATGCACCACGAGGAGCCAACGGCGGAGGAGTTCGAGGCCTGGGTGCGCGAGGCGCTCGAGGGGCTGCCGCCGGAGCTCGCGGCGCGCGTCGAGAACGTCGCGATCGAGATCGACGAGCTCGACCCGGCGCACCCGAACCGCCTCGGCCTCTACCACGGCGTCCCGCTGACCCGGCGCACGTCCGGCTACGTCTGGACGCTGCCGGACCGGATCACGATCTACCGGCGCGCGCTCGAGCGCGCCTACGGCTTCGACGCGCGGATCCTCCGCGAGCGGACGCAGCACGTCGTGCGCCACGAGCTGGCCCACCACTTCGGCATCTCGGACGACCGGCTGCGCGAGATCGGCCGCTACTAGCGGCGGCCGGCCGGAGCCGGGTCGCCCCCGGGCGAGGGCGGCCCGGGCTCCCGCGCCGGCTCCTCCGCGGGCGCGGGCTCGACGGGCGGCTCGACCGCGATCACGCGCTGCGGCTCGCCGACCTCCACGCGCCCGCTCCCGCTCAGCCCGGCGGCCGCTCGCCGCGGGCGATCGCGCGGACGCCGTCGACGACGTGCTCGAGCGGCGTCGAGGTCGGGTAGACGCCGGCGACGCCGACCTCCGCGAGGCGCTCGACGTCGCGCCGCGGGATCGTCCCGCCGACGATCACGGGGATCTCCTGGCCCCCCTCCTCGGCGAGCGCCGCGAGCACCTTCCGCGCCAGCCCGACGTGCGCGCCGGAGAGGACCGAGAGCCCGACGACGTCGACGTCCTCCTGCACGGCCGCGACCGCGATCTCGCGCGGCGTCTTGCGCAGCCCGAGGTAGACGACCTCCATCCCCGCGTCCCGGAGCGCCATCGCGACGACCTTCGCGCCGCGGTCGTGCCCGTCCAGGCCCGGCTTGGCGACGAGGACGCGGATGGGCGCCTCGCCCGGTGCGCCGCCGCTCACGCGAACACCGGCTCGCGGAAGACGCCGAAGACCTCGCGCAGTACGGCCACCATCTCCCCGACGGTGCAGTAGGCGCGGCAGCACTCGACGAGGATCGGCATCAGGTTGTCCGTCCCCTCGGCACCGCGGCGGAGCTCGGCGAGCGCCCGCTCGACCCGTGCAGCGTCGCGGCTGGCCCGCACCTCGCCCAGACGGACGATCTGCGCACGCACCTCGTCCTCGTCGACCTCGTAGAACTCGAGCTCGGGCGGCGACTCGTCCTCGTGGCGGTAGCGGTTGACGCCGACGAGCGGACGCTCGCCGGTCTCGAGCCGGCGCTGCTCCTCGTAGGCTCGCTCCGCGATCCAGCGCTGGATCACGCCCTCCTCGACGCAGCGGACCATGCCGCCGAGCTCCTCGATCCGCGCGATGATCGCCTCGCACTCGCGCTCGAAGCGATCGGTCAGCTCCTCGACGAACCAGGAGCCGCCGAGCGGGTCGACGACGGTGGTCACGCCGGTCTCGTCAGCGAGCACCTGCTGCGTGCGCAGGGCGAGCTCCGCCGTCTCCACGGACGGGAGCGTCAGCGCCTCGTCCCACGCGCACGTGAACATCGACTGGACGCCGCCGAGCACGGCCGCGAGCGCCTGGTAGGAGACGCGGACGACGTTGTTCAGCGGCTGCTCCGCGGTGAGCGAGGCGCCGCCGCAGACGCAGCCGAAGCGGAACATGCACGCCCGGTCGGAGGTCGCGCCGAAGCGCTCGCGCATGATCCGCGCCCAGAGGCGGCGACCGGCGCGGTACTTCGCGACCTCCTCGAAGAAGTCCGTGTGCGTGTAGAAGAAGAACGAGAGCTGGCGGCCGACCTCGTCGACGTCGAGGCCGCGCGCGAGGCAACGCTCGACGTACGTGATCCCGTCGGCGAGCGTGAACGCGAGCTCCTGCACGGCGGAGGCGCCCGCGTCGCGGAAGTGGGCGCCGGCGACCGAGATCGGATTGAAGCGCGGCGCCCGCTCGAGGCAGAACTCGATCGTGTCGACGATCAGACGGAGCGACGGCTCGGCCGGGAAGATCCAGGTCCCGCGGGCGACGTACTCCTTGAGGATGTCGTTCTGGACCGTCCCGCGGATCCGCTCCGGCGGCACGCCCTGCCTCTCCGCGAGGGCGACGTACATCGCGAGCAGGATCGCGGCCGTCCCGTTGATCGTGAACGACGTCGTGACCTGGTCGAGCGGGATGCCCGCGAACACGGTCTCGAGGTCGGCGAGCGTGTCGATCGCGACGCCGACCCGCCCGACCTCCTCCTCGACGTCGGGGTCGTCCGAGTCGTAGCCGACCTGGGTCGGCAGGTCGAGCGCGACCGAGAGCCCGGTCGCCCCCTGCGCCAGCAGGAAGCGGTAGCGCTCGTTCGTCTCCCGCGCGCTGCCGAGCCCGGAGTACTGGCGCATCGTCCACGGCTTGCCGCGGTACATGTCGCGATGGATGCCGCGGGTGAACGGGTACTCCCCCGCCGTGTCCGGCCCGTAGATCCGCTCCAGCGGGATCCCCGACGGGCTGACGCGCACGACGTCCTGCTCGGCTGGCATCGATCCTCCTCTCGGCGCTGCGGGCGCATTCTCCCATCGATCCGGCCGGATCAGGAGGGGGAACGGGAGGAGGTCGGGCGCGTCCCGGCGCGGCCGGAGGCGCCGGGGGAGGAGCGCCTGCTCCTCCCCCGTTGCGGGTCAGAAGCGGATCTCGATGCCGACGACGCCGTCCACGCGGTCGACGCGAGCGCGGTCACGGCCGCCGCCGCCGATCACCGCGTCCCTGACCCCGTCCTTGGCGCGGAGCGTGTCCTTGCCGGCGCCCCCCGCGAGCGAGTCCCTGCCCGCGCCGCCCGTGAGGTCGTCGTCGCCGCCCTTGCCGGAGACCGTGTCGTCCCCGCCGCCGGCGTCGATCCGGTCGTTCCCGGCGCCGCCGTTGATCCGGTCGTTGCCCGGGCCGCCCGAGACCACGTCGTTCCCCCGGCCGGCCTCGATCCTGTCCTTGCCGGGCCCGCCGACGATCCGGTCGTTGCCGTCGGCGCCGTCGATCACGTCGTCGCCGCCGAGGCCATCGATCACGTCGTCGCCGCCGAAGCCGCAGATCACGTCCTTGCCGGCCGTGCCCTTGAGCCGGTCGGGCCCGTCCGTGCCCTTGATCGTGCACTGGGCGACCGGGATCACGTTCCCGGACGGGTCGGGCTCGCCCGTCCCCGCCTGCGGGGGCGCGAACGGCGCCTGGACGCTCACCGGCACGGCTCCGCCGACGAGCTCGTTCCCGACCGCGTCCGTCACGACGACGCGCAGCTCGTACGCGCCCGGCGCGAGCGCCGACGCATCCCAGCTCGCACCGTACGGCGCCGCCGCGTCCGTGCCGAGGTCGGCGAACGAGCCGCCAGCCGCCCGCGCCTGGAAGAGCACCGAGGCGACCCCGGAGCCCGCGCCGTCGGCCGCGTCCGCAGCCACCGCCACGACCCCGCTGACGGTCGCGCTCGCGGCCGGAGCCGTGACCGCCCCCGTCGGCGCCGTGTTGTCGACGAGCGTGGTCGCCACCGGCGAGCCGACCGCGTTCCCGGCGTTGTCGGCGACGAGGATGCGCAGGTCGTACGCGCCGTCCGCCAGGGCGGTCGTGTCGAGCGACGCCGCGTACGGCTCGGCGGTGAGCGGGGCGCCGACGTCCGTCCACGTGCCCGCACCCTGCGGCGACACCTGGAAGCGGACCGACGCGACCTGCCCGTTCGGGTCCGACGCGGTGCCGCTCAGCGCGAGCGTCCCCCTCACGGCGGCCGGCACCGCAGCGAGCTGCGCCGTCGGCAGGCCGTTGTCCACCGTCACGAGCACGACCGCGGAGCCGCCCTGGTTCCCGGCCGCGTCGGTCACGAGCACGCGCAGCTCGTGGACGCCGTCGGGGATGACCGGGCTCGTCGTGTCCCACGTGAGCGAGTACGGCGAGGTCGCGTCGGTGCCGATCTCCTCGAACGAGGCCGCGCCCTGCAGCCGCCGCTCGAAGCGGACCGAGGCGACCGGAGAGCCCGTGCCGCTCGCCGTCGCGGCGAGGGGCACGGCGGCGCCGCCGACGGTCGAGCCGCCTGCGGGAGACGTCAGCTCGCCCGTGGGCGCCGTGTTGTCGACGGTCACCGCGACGATCCCCGTCACCTGCGTGTTGCCGGCCGCGTCCGTGACGAGCGCGCGCAGCTCGTAGTTCCCGTCCGCGAGGGCCGCGGTGTCGAGCTGCAGGCCGTACGGCGCGGTCGTGTCCGGCGCGCCCAGGTCGGCGAACGCCGACGAGCCCGCGAGCCGGATGCGGAACTGCACCTGCGCCACGCCCGTGCCGCCGGTGTCCGCCGCGTCCGCGGCCACGTCGATCGTGCCGCGGACGTCGGCGCCGGCCGCCGGGGCCGTCAGCGCGCCCGCCGGCGCCGTCGCGTCGACCGTGAAGCCGGCCGTTGCCGGGGAGCCGTCGGCGTTGCCCGCCGCGTCGATCGCGCGCACGAGCAGCGCGTACGCGCCCTCCGCGAGGGCGGACGTCGTCAGCGGGCTCGTGCACGCGGCGAACGTGCCGGTTGCCGCGCCCGGGCCGTCGAGGCGGCACTCGAACGTGCCGGGCTCTCCGGAGGCGAACGCGAAGGTCGGCTGCGTCTCGTTCGTCGGCCCGGACGGCCCGCTCGAGATGGACGTGTCAGGCCCCGTGACGTCGACGACGAACGTCAGCGCCTCCGGCGTCTGGTCGACGTTCCCGGTCGCGTCGAGCGCCCGCACGCGGAACGTGTGCGAGCCCTCGGCCAGCGCCGGGGAGATCGTCACCGGGCTCGTGCACGCCGCGAACGCCCCGGCGTCGAGCCGACACTCGAACGTCGCCGCCCCCTCGTTCGAGGAGAACGCCAGCGTGGGCGTGTCGTCGTTCGTCGGGTCGCTCGGGCCCGCGTCGATCGAGGTCGTCGGCACCGACGTGTCGACGGTGAACCCGCGGGTCGCGGGCGTCGCGTCCACGTTGCCCGCGGCGTCCGTCGCCCGGACGGTGAACGTGTGCGGCCCGTCGGCGAGAGTGCCCGCCTGGAACGGGCTCGAGCACGAGGCGAACGCGCCCGCGTCGACGCGGCACTCGAACGTCGCCGTCTCCGAGGCGGAGAGCCCGAACGTCGGCGCCGGGTCGTTCGTCGGACCGGACGGCCCGGAGTCGATCGTCGTCTCGGGCGCCTGGGTGTCGACGCGGAACGTCCGCGCCACGGACAGGCCCTCGTTGCCCGCGAGGTCAGACTGACGGGCGCGGGCCGTGTACGTGCCGTCCGCGAGCGCCGGCGAGGCGGCGACCGAGTACGCGCCGCCGCCGCCGACCGCTGCCCCGCGCGTCTGCACGGGCGGGCCGGACGCGGTCGAGCCGGCGAACACGTCGACGGTCACGGAGGCCGCGTCGCCGGACGCGGTCCCCGCCGTGCCCGAGAAGGCGGGCGTCGCGTCGCTCGTCGGGGTGGTGATCGGGGACAGCGAGATCGCGGGCGCCGTGTTGTCGACGGTGACCGAGACGGTCGCGGTGATCGTCTCGTTCCCGGCGCGGTCGCGGACGACGGCGCGGAGCAGGTGGGCGCCGGCCACGAGCGTGGTCGTGTCGAGGCTCGCCGCGTACGGCGCGGACGTGTCGGCCGCCTCGATCGCTGCCCAGACGTCCGGGCCGGTCGAGACGCGGCGCTGGAGCTCGACCTGCTCGACGCCGGTGCCGCCGGCGTCGTCCGCCGTCGCGGTCACCTCGACCGTCTGGCGGACGCTCGCGCCGTTCGCGGGCGCCGTCAGCGAGCCAGTCGGCGCGACCGTGTCGACGGTGAACGACGCGGTCGCGGGCGTCGGGTCGACGTTCGCGGCGGCGTCGAGCGCCCGCACCTGGAAGGTGTGGCCGCCGTCCGCGAGCGTCGCGGCCGTGAACGGGCTCGAGCAGGCCGCGAACGCCGCTGCGTCCACCTTGCACTCGAACGACGCCGAGGCGTCCGGCGACGTGAACGTGAACGTCGGCGTCGCGTCGCCGGTCGGGCCGGTCGGCCCGGTCTGGATGGTCGTCTCGGGCACCGAGGTGTCCACGGTGAACGACGAGCTCGCCGGGGACGGGTCGGCGTTCCCGGCCTGGTCGGTCGCCCGCACCTCGAACGCGTGCGGGCCGTCGGCGAGCGCCGTGGAGACGGTGAGCGGGCTCGTGCAGGCCGCGAAGGGGGTGCCGTCGAGCGAGCAGGCGAACGTCGCACCGGCCTCGCTCGAGGAGAACTGGAACGTGGGCGTCGGGTCGCCGGTCGTGGCGTCCGGGCCGAGGGTGATCGTCGTGTCCGGCGGCGTCGTGTCGACGCGGAAGGTGCGCGCCGCCGACGTGCCGAGGTTGCCCGCGGCGTCGCCCTGCGCTGCCTGTGCCGTGTAGGTGCCGTCGGCCAGGGCCGGCGACGCGTCGATCGAGTAGGCGCCCGCCGTGACGGTCGCGACGAGCGTCTGCTCGACAGCGCCTGCGACGGAGCTGCCCTGGCGGACGGTGACGACGACCGTGTCCGCGTCGCCCTCCGCGGTCCCGGCGGTGCCGGAGAAGGCCGGCGTCGCATCGGCGGTCGGCGTGGCGACCGAGGCCAGCGTCACCGCCGGATCGATCGTGTCGACGGTGAAGCTCGCCGTCGCGGGCGTCGGATCCGCGTTCCCCGCCGCATCGGTGGCGCGAACCGAGAACGAGTGCGGCCCGTCCGAGAGCGCCGGCAGGTCGAGCGGGCTCGTGCACGCGGCGGGCGGCCCGTCGTCGATCGAGCAGGCGAACGTCGCCGGCTCGCTCGCGCTGAACTCGAGCGTCGGCGTCGCGTCGTCGGTCGGATCGGGCGGCGCCACGTCGACGAACGTCGCGGGCGCAGTCAGGTCGACCGTGATCGTCCGGCTGGACGGCGTCTGGTCGATGTTGCCGGCGGCGTCGATCGCGCGCGCCTGGAACGTGTGCACGCCCTCGCCGAGCGGCGCGGTGGTGAACGGCGACGTGCAGCTCGCGAACGCGGCGCCGCCGACCCGGCACTCGAACGTGGCCGGCTCGTCGCTCGTGAACTCGAAGGTCGCCGTCTCGTCGTTCGTCGGGGTCGTCGGCTCAGCGGTGATCGTCGTCGCCGGGTCGACCGTGTCCACCGTGAACGTGCTCGCCACGGGCGACGGGTCGGTGTTCCCGGCCGCGTCCGTCGCCCGGATCGAGACCGTGTGCGAGCCGTCGGCGAGGGTCGAGGTCGTGAACGGGCTCGTGCAGCTCTGGAAGGCGCCTGCGTCGACCTTGCACTCGAACGAGTCGCCCGAGGGCTCGGTCGACGTGAACTGGAACGTCGGGTCGGCGTCGTTCGTCGGGCTGGACGGCCCGGCGAGCAACTGCGTGTCCGGCGCCGCGGTGTCGACGGTGAACGTCCGTGCAGTCGAGGAGCCGGCGTTGCCGACGTCGTCGCCCTGCGTGGCTCGCGCGGTGTACTCGCCGTCGGCGAGCGCGAGCGCGGCGACGGCCCAGGCGCCTGCCGACACGGTCGCCGTGCGCGTCTGCACGGGCGCGCCCGTCGCCGTCGGGCCGGCGTACACGGCGACGGTCACCGTGGCCGAGTCGCCCGTCGCCGCGGTGGCGGTGCCGGCGAAGCCCGGCGTCGTGTCGTTCGTGGGCGTCGCGACGGGGTCGAGCGTCACGGTCGGCGGGGTCGTGTCGACGGTGATGCTGCGCGACGCGGGCGACGGGTCGACGTTGCCCGCCTGGTCGATCGCCCGGGCCTGGAAGGTGTGCGGCCCGTCGGCGAGCGGCGCCGTCGTGAAGCTCCCGCTGTTGCAGGGGACGAACGAGTCGGCGTCGACACGGCACTCGAACGTCGCGTTCGCGGGCTCGGAGGAGCTGAACGAGAACGACGGCGTCGCGTCGCCGGTGCGGCCGGACGGGCCGGCGTCGATCGTCGTGTCCGGCGCCGCGGTGTCGATCCGGACGACGCTGGTCGAGGTGAGCGTCGCCACGTTGCCGACGTTGTCGGTGACGAGGAGACGGTACTGGTAGCAGGCGCCGTTCGCGACCGTCGTGTCGGGGCTCGTGATCGAGCCGCCGAACGACCCGAACGTGCCGCAGGTCCCGTTCGTCAGCAGCGCCGAGGCGCGCTGGATCAGGGTGGTCGCGACGCCGGAGCCGCCGTCGTCGCTCGTGGTGCCGATCGTGACCGACGTGGTCGCGAGGAACCCGTTCGCGTACGTGATCGACCCGCTCGGGAGCGTCGAGTCGGGCGTCAGCGTGAACGTCGCCGCGGGGCTCGTGTTGCCGGCGGCGTCGGTCGCGGTCACGCTCTTCGCGCCGGAGTCGGTGCCCGTCGCCGTGTACGAGTAGCCCCGGCTGTACGGCGCCGTCTGGTCGCCCTGGGGGGTCGTCGGCGTGAAGTTGCCGGTCAGGCCGGGGAACAGGACGCTCGCGATGCCCGAGCCGACGTCGGTCGCCGTCGCGCTGATCGTGAAGGCGGCCGCGCCGCCCGGCCGGTAGAAGAGCGTCGTGCCGGACGCGAACGTGTCGCTGTCGCCCTCTGCGATCGAGAGCGTCGGCGCGGCGGGCGGGGTCGTATCGGGGACGAGGGCGACCAGCTGGCCGACCCAGACGGCGCTCGAACCGGCGGTCGCGCTCTTGCTCCCGGTCGCGCCGCCCGTGGCGACGGTCGCCGTCGCGGCCTCCGCGGTGACCCGCGTGCTCGACGCCGAGCCGTCACCGCCGCGCGTGGAGCTCACGTCGTAGCGCTCGGTGAACGTCGGCGAGCCGCCCGGCGCCGCGAACGAGGTGCCGGTCGCGGTCGTGAAGAACCCGGCGAGCACGTCGCCGGCGGTCGCGGTGACGCCCGGGGCGGTCACGGTGCTGCTCGACGTGCCGCTCTGTCCGCTGCTCTCGCGAATCGGGCTGACCGCGTCGACGCCCTCCCAGGCGATGATGCCGCCGGCCGCCTTGACCGTCGCGTCGAAGTCCCACGTGAACGTGCCGTTGGTCTCCCCCGAGGCGACCTGATGCGAGTAGAGGGCGCTCGAGACCGTCGTCGTGCTGTCGTCGCGCCGGACGAGCGTCCAGCCGCTCGGCGCGGTGATCCCCGTCCCCGAGCCGCCACGGACGGCGACCTGGGCCAGCAGCAGGTCGCCCACCTGGGTGCCGGCCGGCGCGTCGAGGTCGAGCGAGGTCGAGCCGTTCTGCGTCGCGTTCCCGACGTTGTCGTTCGAGGAGGCACCGCCGAACGCGGCCGGGTCGACGACGTACGGGAGCGGCAGCCCGGCGTCGTCGACCGCGAGGGCGAGGGCCCAGCCGTCGCCGTCGCGCTCGAGCGCCCAGCGGGTGCCCGCCGGCGTCACGTCGCGGCCGGCGGCGTCGTAGATCGTCGCGGGGGCGATCAGGACGTCGGAAACGCGGTGGCCGCCGACGAGGAAGCGAACCCCGCCGTCCGCCGTCAGCTGCGGCGTCGCGTCCGTCGCGAGCGGGAAGCGCCACGTGCGCGGGCCCTGGCGCGCCTCGACGGTCAGGAAGCTCTCGGCGCCCGTCGCCGTGACGACGACCGTCTCCGCCCCGAACGCCGTCTCGCGGCTGACGCCGCGCGCGAACCTCGTCCAGTCGCCGGCCGCCCCCGCGGCCGAGCCGACCGCGATCGCGGTGCCGTTGGCGCGCAGCGCGTACCCGTCCTCCGTCAGGCGCACCTCGCCCCCGCTCGCGAGCGAGCGGACCACGGGCGACGCCGTCTCGGGCGCGCCGAGCGCACGCGCGAGGAAGGCGGCGTGACCCGGCGTCGTCGAGCCGCCGCCGAGGGAGACCGCGACGAGCACGGCGGCGAGGGCCGCGAGGAGCGCGGCGAGCAGGGTCGCGACGATGCGCGCGGGCGGGGCCGCGGCGAGCGTCGATCGGCGGGCGATGGTGCTGGTCAAGACCGTCCTCCGGGGCGAAGGGCCGCTGGGCAGGGCGCGGGGGTACGCCGGCGCCGGTTTGGGAGTATGCAAGGGCCGACGGCCGATCGATAGGCGATTCACCCGTTCCGGGGGACCGTTCACCCGTTCCGGGGATCCACCCCCGGGAGGGTTCGCCGAGGGCACGCCGACGTGGCCTCGCCGACGCCGTCCCGGCGGTCTCGACGCGCTCGCCAGCGGGACGTGGGACCGGCGCGCAGGCAACCCGCGGTGCGCCCGCGGGAGCCGCGCGCACGAGGTGGAGGCGAGCACGAGGATCCGCCCGCGACGTGAGGCCCGCGCGAGGATCCGTGGGCGACCGGAGGCCGGCCCGCGCCCCCGCCGGCAGTGCCCCCGAGGATCGCCCGGCGATGCCCTCGGAGGCACGAGCGTCCCGGGTCGCGGGAGGCAGCGCCGGGCCCGCGTCCGGGTCGCCTCGCGCCGCAACCGCACCCGGCGCGGCCACGCCGCCGGGTGCGGCGCGGCCCGATGCCCCCTGCCGGAGCGCTGCTCCGGCGACGGCCCAGCCTGGCCGCCGGCTGAGCCACCGTCTCGAGATCGGCCGTCGGGCCGCCCGACGGCGGCGAGCCCAACCGTCACGGCCGCCGGCCGGCTGCCGCCGCCGCCCGGCCCGGCGCGCACCCCGGCGCCAGGCAGACAGCCACCCGCCGCGAGGCCGGGCCAAGCACTCCCGGAGGCCAGGCGGACGCCGCGCGCAGAACGCTCGCGCCCGACGAGGCCGACCCGACCGTCGCGCCACCGCCAGGCAGCAGCCGCCACCACCCGGCCCGACGCGCACCCCGGCGCCGGGCGGACGGCCACCCGCGGCCACACCAGCCCCAGCCGCCCCCGGCAGGCGGGCGTACCCAGGCTCGCCGAAGCCTCACCCGACGAGGCCGACCCGACCGTCGCGCCACCACCAGGCAGCAGCCCTCGCCACCACCGCCGCGCGCACCCGACGCCGGGTCGACGGCCGCCCGGCGCGGCCGGGCTCAGCGACCCTAGCGACCCTGGAAGGCGGGCGGACGTCGCTCGCGGAAGGCGCGCGGCCCCTCCTGCGCGTCCTCGCTCGCCCAGACCCGCCGGCTCGCCTCGGCGAGCAGGGCCTCGGCCTCGGGCGGGAGCGGCGCGGCATCCGCCAGGAGGTTGCATGCGAGCTTCGAGGCCTGGACCGAGAGCGGCGCGTTGTGCACCACGGCCTCGACGAAGCGGTCGGTCTGCTGGTCGAGCTCCTCCTGCGCGAAGACGCGGTTGACCAGCCCGATCTGCAGCGCGCGCTCGGCCTCGAGCAGCGTGCCGGCGAGGAGCATCTCCTTCGCCGCCGCCAGCCCGACGGTCTGGAGCAGCCGCAGCATCCCGCCCGCCTCGTAGAGGACGCCGAGACGGGCCGGCGGCATCGCGAAGCGCGCCCCCTCGGAGGCGAAGCGCACGTCGCACGAGACGGCCAGGTCGCAGCCCGCGCCCGACGCGGCGCCGTTGACCTTCGCGACGACCGGCACGCGCAGGCCGCGCAGGCGGCGGCCCAGCTCCTCGACGCGCCGCGCCTCCGCCCCCGCGCCGGCGCCGCCGGAGCTCGTGATGGCGTTGATGTCGTAGCCCGCGCAGAAGGCGGTCCCCGCCCCCGTCAGGAGCACGCACCGCACGCCGGCGTCCGCGTCGACCGCGTCGAGCGCCGCGAGCAGCTCCTCGATCAGACCGGGCGTGAGCGCGTTGCGCTGCTCCGGCCGGTTCAGGGTCAGGCGGACGACGTGCCCGTCCCGCTCGACGATCAGCTCCCCGGCCACAGCTCCTCCACCTCCGACTCCGACAGGCCCACCTCGAGCAGGAGCGCCCGCGTGTGCTCGCCGACGTGCGGTGCACGCCGCCACGGCCCTTGTTCGTGGCCCGAGATCCGCACCGGGTTGCCGAGCACCTTGACGCCGTCGGCGTCCACGATCAGGCCCCGGGCGGCGACCTGCTCGTCGGCCAGGATCTCGGGCACCGTGTTGACCGGTGCGACCGGCACGCCGGCAGCATGGAGCAGCTCGACCCACTCCGCGGTCGGCCTCGTGCGGAACGCCTCGGCCAGCCGGGACACGACGCGCTCGCGCTGCTCCAGCCGGCCGTGCGCCGTGGCGAGCGACGGATCCTCGCCCAGCTCGGGGAGCTCCAGCGCGGCGCAGAGTCCCCGCCACATGTGGTCGGCCATCGGCATGATCACGAGATCGCCGTCCGCCGTCGAGAAGCGCTGCGACGGGACGTTGTACGGGTGGGCGGAGTCCGCGTACCGCTCGGGCACGAGGCCGCCGTTGAGGTAGTCGGCGGCCAGGTAGGTGAGCATGTGCACGTGCGAGTCGAGCAGGGCGAGGTCGACGTGGCAGCCCTCCCCCGTGCGCTCGGCCTGGCGCAGCGCGGCGAGGATCGCGAACGCGCCCATGAGCCCGGACGTGTGGTCGACGATCGAGATCCCGTACTTCGTCGGCTTGCCGCCGGGATCGCCGGTGAGGCTCATCATCCCGGAGAGCGCCTGGACGAGGTAGTCGTACGCCGGCAGGTCGCGCTTCGGGCCGGTGGCGCCGAAGCCCGTGAGCGAGCAGGTGACGAGGCGGGGGTTGACACCCCGCAGCGTCGCCTGATCGGCGCCGAGCCGCTCGGTCACGCCGACGCGGAAGTTGTCGACGACCACGTGCGCGGTCGCGACGAGCCGGTGGAAGGCGGCCCTGCCCGCCGGCTGCTTGAGGTCGAGCGCGACCGACCGCTTGTTGCGGTTCAACTGGTGGAAGTACGCGGTCTCGCCCGCCACCCTCGCTCCCGGCATGTTCCGGCCGAGATCCGGGTGCTCGGGCGACTCGACCTTGATCACGTCGGCCCCGAGGTCGGAGAGGAAGGCGGTGCAGTACGGCCCGGCCAGATAGTGCGTCAGCTCGAGGACGCGGACGTCGTCGAGGGGCGCCACGTCAGGCGCGCCCTCGCGCGCGCGTCTCGCGGCCGCCGGTCACGCCCGCATCTTAGGTCGCCGGTAGGTCGCCGGCCGACACGCGGTGCGCCACCGGGCAGCGGAGCGTACGCCGCGGGCAGAGCTCCCGTCGACGGCGCGCGCCGTACCACTGCACGCTCGACGGACGACGCGGCGGCCCGCCCCGGGCGAGCTCGGCCGGGCCCGGGACGGGCTCGCCACCGGTCGCGTGGCCTGCGCCGCGCCCCGCCCCCCTGCGCGCTTCGCCGCTCCGGATCCCGACGCCCGAACCTCGATCTCGAGTGGACATTGCGTGTTTCGGGCAGGCCTCGGAAGTCACTGCGAGGCGGCCGTGCATCGTCCGCCGGGCCAGCGCTGCGACCGATCCGGGACGTCGTCTGGTGATCGGGCGGCGCATGGCTGCGTCCGGCGCTCCCCGGCACTCGGTCACGGTCGGCCGGAGCAGGGACTCCGGTCTTGCCCCGACCCGGGTCGGGGTCGCATGCCCGGCTCGCGCCGGCAGCGAGGCGCCGCGGTCCATGCGCCGGCCCGGGCGCGCGGGGCGCAGGGCGCCCCCGCCCGGCCGGGGCCGACCCCTCCGACAGCCCGGGCCTCCGCGCCGGCACGGGTCGACTCGCGCCGTTGGCGAGGAGCTCGGCTCCTCGTTGCGATCGACGGCCACGACCGCGGGCCGCCCCCACCGCGTCGCCGAGCCGTTCAGACCACGACGGCCCGTGCCGATTACGCGGGCCGTGGCACGGATCGCGCGCGAGCAGGGTTCCCTCGACCGCGCCCGGCGCCGGACGAGCGTGGCGCGCCAGCCCATCTTCGACCGCCGCGGGCGCGTCGTCGCCTACGAGCTCCTGTTCCGCGCGGGCGACGCCGACGAGGCGGCCCCCGGCGGCCAGCGACCCGACGACGACGTGGCGTCCGCGCGCGTGCTTGTCGACTGCCTGATGGAGATCGGGCTCGACCGCGTCGTCGGCGGACGGCGAGCGTACGTCAACGTCGGCGAGTCGTTCCTCGTGAACCGGCTCGCTCTCGCGCTGCCGTCGGAGCGGGTCACGCTCGAGATCCTCGAGACCGTGCACCCGACCCCCGACGTGCTCGCGGCGCTGGGCGAGCTGCGTGCTGCGGGATACGAGATCGCGCTCGACGACTTCGTCCACGACGACGAGACGCACGCCTTCCTCCCCCATGCCGACGTCGTCAAGGTCGAGGTGATGGGCCGGGGCGACGACGAGCTCCGCGAGCTGCTGGGCGAGCTGCGCCCGTTCGTCACCACGCTCCTCGCCGAGAAGGTCGAGACCGAGGCGGATCACGCACGGTGCCTCGAGCTGGGGTTCGACCTGTTCCAGGGGTACTTCTTCGCGCGCCCGGCTCCCGTCGAGGGGAAGACCATGCGGGCCGGCCCGCTCGCGACGCTGCGCCTGGCGACGGTGCTGCAATCCTCCGAGCTCGACCTCGACCGCATCGAGTCCGAGATCCACAAGGACGCGGCGCTCGGGTACCGGTTGCTGCGGCACCTGAACTCGGCGTTCTTCTCGCTCCCCCGCCCCGTCAGGTCGATCCGGGACGCGCTCGTGCTGCTCGGCGAGACGAGCGTGCGGCGCTGGGCGACCGTGGTCGTGCTCGCCGGCCTGACCGGGAAGCCGCCCGAGCTCATGGTGCTCGCGCTCGTCCGGGCGCGCACCTGCGAGCTCGTCGCCGGATCGACCCGGGGTGGAAGCCCGGAGGAGGCCTTCGTCGCAGGGCTGCTCTCGGTCGCGGACGCGCTCGCGGATGCGCCGATCGACGAGACGCTCGCGCAGCTCCCGCTCACGCCTCGACTTCGCGCCGCGATCCTGGAGGGGAAGGGCGTCGAGGGCCAGATCCTGCGTGCCGTCCAGGCGTTCGAGCGGGGCGACTCCGTCGAGGGCGGGCTCGGTACGGCGGTCGCGGACGCCTACGTCGATGCGCTCGCCTGGTCGGCGGATGCCGCCGGATCGCTCCGCGGCGACGACGAGGCTACGGCACCGGGAACAGCGACCGAGCGTCCAGGCCCAGGGCGAGCCCGACCAGCAGCCTGAGCCGCGCCTTCGGCCCCGAGAGGTGCCCGGCCATGATCGCGCCGCGGTCGATCAGGTCCGTCTCGGCGCCTTCGATGCGATACGTCCGCTCGAGCGTGCGACCGGCGAGCGCGCGGGATGCCACGACGACGGGGATGCCTTCCGCGACCGCACGGTCGAGCGCCGGCAGGAGCGGCGCATGCACGTGCCCGCCGCCGAAGCCGTCGATCACGATCGCTCCCGGCCGGCGGGCGACCGCCGCCTCGAGCAGCGTCGCATCCACGCCGGCGGCGAGCTTGACGAGCTGGACGTCCACCCCGTCGAGCGACTCCGGCAAGCCGAGGTGGTCCTCCCATAGAGGCGCGAACCACAGGTAGGCCCGCTCCTCGATCGCCTCGCCGATCGGCCCGGCACCCGCGGAGACGAACGTCGACAACCGCGTCGAGTGCGCCTTGGTCGCGAAGCGGGCTGCGTGGATCTCGTCGTTCAGGACGACGACGGTGCCGAGCGCGCCGGCGCCGGGGTGGGCCGCCACGAGGAATGCGTCGAGCAGGTTGCCGGCGCCCTCGGCCCCGGGCAGGCTCGGGTTGCGCATCGCGCCCGTCACGACCACCGGCTTCCCGCGCGGGATGCAGAGCGCCAACGCGTAGGCGGTCTCCTCGATCGTGTCCGTCCCGTGGGTCACGACGACGCCGTCGACGCCCTCGGCGAACGCGCGCTCGACCTCGCGCGCGAGCTCGAGCATCCGGGCGGGCGTGACCGCGAAGCTGGCGACGGTTGCGATGTCTCCGGCCTCGATCTGCGCGATGCGGCCGAGGTTGGGCACGCTCTCGACGATCTGGGCGGCGCGGAGCGTCGGGCTCGCCTCGCCGCCGGGGGAGGCCGCGGTGGATGAGATCGTGCCGCCCATGGCGAGCACGCGGATGCGGGGAAGCTGCGACATGGCGGCGATTCTACGACCCGCACCGCTCCCCGGGCCGTCGACTGCGGCTGCCGTCGCAGTCGACGGGCGACCGCCCGTCTGCCGGGCCCGCCGTCGAGCCCTGGCGACCGCACCGGCCGGCACAATCCCCGCGTGATGCGCACATGACGGTCATCTCGGCCGCAGAGCCGGCCGTCCCGAGGGCGCGCCTGGTCAGGAAGCTCGTCCTCCAGTTCGTCGGGCTCGGCGGGTTCTGCATGTGGCTCACGATGCTCTCGCTCGGAATGCGTTCCGTCATGGACGTCGGCGGCTCCTGCGCCTCCGGCGGCCCGTTCGTGTCGGCGCAGCCCTGCCCCTCCGGGGCCTGGGTGGTTCCCGTGGCGATCTGGCTCGGGCTGCTCAGCCTCGGCCTCTACCTGCTCGGCAACCTCCCGCAGGGACCGCACCTGGCAGCGCTCGCCTGGCCGGCGCTCTTCCTCACGCTCGGCTGGAACTTCCTCGACTACGGCATCCACAACGGCGGCGCGGGCAGCGCGGGCATGCTCGTCTGCGCCGTCGTCTTCGGCCTGATGGGCGGTCTGCCGCTGCTCGTCCTCCGGGACCCGAAGACCCGCGAGCACGTCCTGCTCGGCGACGACGGGCTTGGCCGCCAGCCGCCGCCTGCCGTGCCCAGGCCCGTCGCGACGGCGACACGCTCGGCGGCCCGGGGCGCCAGGGTCGTCCTGCGACCGCGCGGCGCACCGCGCGCGACGCCCGCCGAGCAGCCGACTCCTGGTGGCCGCGACGCGGATCTCGTCTCGCGGCTCGAGCGCCTCGCAGCCATGCGCGACCGCGGGATCCTCACGGACATGGAGTTCCAGGAGGCCAAGCGCCAGCTCCTCGACGAGCCCCGGGGCGGCTGAGTGCGGGCCTTCCTGATCGTCCTCCAGGGCTGCGCGATCACGGCCGGGATCTACGGCGGGTTCCTCCTCTTCGACGCGCTCGTCAGGTAACTGCGGCCCCGTCCGGCACCGGACGCCCCGCCCTACACTCGAGCCGTGCTCTCCGCGCAGCTGGCAGAACGTGCCGATCGCGGCGCCCCGGTGCGAGTGGCCCTGATCGGCGCCGGCGCCTTCGGCTCCATGTTCCTGAGCCAGGCCCGGTTGGTCCGGGGCCTGCACGTCGTGGCGGTGTGCGATCTCGACCCGAGCAGGGCTCGCGCGGCGCTCGCCCGCACGGGCTACCCGACGGAGGCGATCGGCACGCAAGGCCTGGCAACCGCGGTTCGGAACGGGGCCACCTGGGTCACGGACGATGCCGCGGCGATCCTGGAGCCCGGCGTGGTCGACGTCGTCGTCGAGGCGACCGGGTCGCCGGCGGCCGCCGTCCGCCACTGCCTCGCCGCGTACGCGGCGGGCGTCCACGTGGCGAACGTGACGGTGGAGGCCGACGCGCTGCTCGGCCCGATCCTCGGGGAGCGGGCCCGTGCCGCAGGGGTCGTCCACACGTACGCGTCCGGCGACCAGCCGGCGCTGATCTGCGAGCTCGTCGACTGGGCGCGCGTCAACGGGCTGGAGGTCGTCTCGGCGGGCAAGGGGACGAAGTACCTGCCCGCCTACCACGTCTCGACCCCGGCCACGGTCTGGGGCCACTACGGGATCGACCCGGCGCATGCGGCCGCGCACGGGCTCAACCCCGTGATGTTCAACTCGTTCCTGGACGGGACGAAGTCCGCGATCGAGATGGCGGCCGTGGCGAACGCGACCGGGCTCGTCCCTCAGGAGGACGGCCTCCGCTTCCCGCCGAGCTCGGCAGAGCGGCTGGCGTCCGTCTGCATCCCCGAGGAGGCCGGCGGTCTCCTCGGGCGCCGGGGCACCGTCGAGGTCGTATCGAGTCTCGAGCGGGACGGCACCGAGATCGACGGCGACCTGCGGTGGGGCGTGTACGTCGTCTTCGCCGCCCCGTCGGACTTCGTCCGCGATCGGTTCCTCGAGTACGGGCTGGCGGTCGATCCGACGGGCCGCTTCGCGGCGCTGTGGCGTCCGCATCACCTGATCGGGCTCGAGCTCGGGACGAGCGTCGCCCGCGCGGCGCTTCGGGGTGAGGCGTCCGGCAGCCCCGACGCGTTCCACGCGGACGTCGTGGCGGTCGCCAAGCGGAGCCTCCGCACCGGCGAGACGCTCGACGGCGAGGGAGGGGAGCACGTCTGGGGGCGCCTCCGCCCTGCCGCGCGGTCGCTCGCCGGCGCCGAGCTCCCGATCGGGCTCGCCCACGGCGTGCGCCTGGTGCGCGACGTCCCCGCCGACTCGACCCTGACCTACGCGGACGTCGCCCTCGACGAGACCGACGAGGTCGTCCGCCTGCGGCGGGAGCTCGAGCGGCGAGGGCCGGCGGCTGCCTGAGAGCGACCTGCCGGCGGAAGCCCGTCGCAGGGGCCGGCGCACGACGATCCACCGCAGACGCGATGCCAGGCGAGCGATGTGCACGAATGCACCGTACGCCGCGTCGTGTCACGCGTTCGTCACGAATGTGCGCCGAGAGTGCAACAAGTCCTCCGGCGGGCCCCGCGACGCTGCGCGGGGTGCGATACTCGCCCCGTGAACGAGCCTCGCCTTCCCTCGGTGTGCGTCGTGGGCCTCGGTCTGATGGGCCGTCCGATGGCGCGCACGCTCTCGGCCGCCGGCGTCCCTGTCACCGGCTGGAACCGCTCGGCGCTCGTGCCCGACCTGATCGACGGCATCGATGCAGTCCCGTCGCTCGAGGAGGCGTCGATGGCCGACGTTCTCCTCCTGATCCTGTCCGACTCGACGGCGACGGATGCGGTGCTGGAGCAGGTGGAGCCGTTCCTCGATCCCGGCCAGGTCGTGCTGGACATGGGCTCCTCCGACCCCGCACGGACGGCAGAGCACGCGCCACGGCTCGCGCGACGCGGGATCGGCTGGGTCGATGCGCCCGTTTCCGGCGGGCCCGAGGGCGCAAGAAGCGGGTCGCTGGCGATCATGGCCGGAGGAGCGGAGGCCGACTTCGAGCTGGTCCGTCCGCTGCTCGAGGTCCTCGGGAGCGTGACGCTCGTGGGCGGCCCCGGCGCCGGGCACACGACGAAGGTCGTCAACCAGCTCATCTGCGGGCTCGCGATCCAGGCGGTGGCCGAGGGACTCACGCTGGCCGAGCGGGCGGGCCTCGATCCCCGCCGCGTCCAGGAGGCCCTCCGCGGCGGGTTCGCGGACTCGAAGGTGCTCCAGCTCCACGGCACCCGGATGGTCGAGCGGGCCTACGTGCCTGGCGGCAAGGCCAGCACGCACCTCAAGGACATGCGGCTGGCCGCGGCGCTCGCAGCCGCCGTCGGAGCCGACCTGCCGAGCGCGCGGCTGGTCGAGGATCGGTACGCGCGCCTCGTCGAACAGGGAGACGGCGACCTGGATCACTCGGCGCTGCACAAGCTGCTCTGGGACTGACCTGCCCGGTCTGGGCCGGCGGCCGACCGATGGGGTCAGCCAGGCGGTCGTCGCCGCGCGCGCTGGGATCCGGCCGCTCCTCCCGCAGCCCGACGTCGCGCACCCGACGCGCGCCCCTCCCGGGGCCCGCGCGAGTAGGCTGCGGCGTGCGCGGGACAGCCGCGAGCACAACCGAACGGAGCAGCGATGACCAAGGACGACACCGGCGTCGAGACGACCCTGCTGGGCCAGCGCGTCCGCCTCCACGATCTCTCGCAGGAGGTCTCGCAGCAAACGCAGATGCACCCGCTGCACCCCCGGGTCGAGGTCTACCCGTTCGAGTCGCATGCGAACTCGCTGGCTTCGCTCGGTACGGGCTTCTCGTACCGCTCGTCGCTCGTCATCGCCTCGGATCACGCCTCGACGCACGTCGACGCGCTGTGCCACTTCGACCCTGCGCCCGATGCGCCCACGATCGACGTGATGCCGCTCGATCTCTTCTGCGGCGACGCGATCTGCCTCGACCTCTCGCACCTCCCGGCCCGCCACGGCATCACGGTCGCGGACGTCGAGCAGTCGCTCGCCAGGGACGGCCTCGACCTGCGTCGAGGCGACATCGTCCTCCTCTACACGGGGCACTACGAGCGCACGGGCGGCACGCCTGAGTACCTGACCGAGTTCCCCGGGCTCGAGCCCGAGACGGCGCGCTGGCTGATCGAGCAGGGCGCCAAGATGTTCGGCAACCAGGCTATGAGCGTCGACGTGCCGGAGCGGTACCACTTTCCGGTGCACGGCGTCTGCCGCGAGCTCGGCGTCACGCACATCGAGAACGTCGGCGCGCTCGCGCCTGTCGCCGGCAAGCGGTTCACGCTCTTCGGGTTCCCGCTGAAGATCGTGCCGGGAACGGGCTCGCCGATCCGACTCGTCGCCGCAGTCCCCGCCTAGTCGGTGCGCGTCGGGAGCCGCCCCCGCGCGGCAACGCACGCCGGGCGCCGGCCCCGGGCCCGCTGAGCAGCCGATGCTCGTCGTCGGCCTCGCGCTGCTCTCGGGCATCTGCTTCGGCGCCGTCAACGTCGCGATCCGCTGGGGGCTCCAGCGCGTCCCGGACGCGGAGGTCGGCGGCGCCCTCGCCGCGGTCGTCTCGCTCCCGGTCGCGCTCGCGATCGGCGGCGCGATCGGCTTCGGCCACGTCGACGTCGGCGAGGCGTGGCCGTTCGTCCTCGTCGGCGTGTTCGTCCCCGGCGTCTCGCAGATCCTCTACGTCCGCGCGATCCGCGACGCCGGAGCCTCCCGGTCGGCGGTGCTCATGGGCACGTCGCCGCTCCTCTCGGCGGTGATCGCGCTCATCGCGCTCGACGAGCCGTTCCACGCCGCGCTCGCGGTCGGCACCGTGCTCATCGTCAGCGGCGGCGTCCTCCTCGCGTGGGAGCCGGGGCGGCCCGAACACGTCCGGACGATCGGTCTCGTGCTCGCCGTCTCCGTCGCCGCTGCCCTGGCCGTGCGCGACAACGTCGTCCGCAAGCTCGTCCCACATTCCGACCTCGAGCCGCCCGCCCGGGCCGTGGCGCTCCTGCTCGGCGCCACGCTGCTCCTGCTGGCGTACGTGGCGGTCACCCGCCGGAGCGACTCGCTCGCCGCCCTGCGCCGGGGCCTCCCCGCGTTCGTCCCGGGCGGGATCGCCATGGGCTGCACGTACCTGGCGCTGCTCGAGGCGCTCTCGCGCGGGCGCGTCACGGTCGTCGCCCCGCTGAACGGGATGAACGCGATCTGGACGGTCGCGCTGTCCGCTCTCATCCTCCGACGGGTCGAGGCCGTCAACGCGCGCCTCGTGGTCGCCGCCGTCGCGACGGTCGCCGGCGGCGCGCTGATCGGCGCCTTCCGCTGAGGCGGGGCGCTACTCGCGCCAGGCGAGGGAGCCCGCCTCGAGCGGAAGCGCGTACACGTGGCTCGTCCGCTCGCCTCCGTAGACGCGCACCGCGTCGGCCTCGGCGAGCGCGAGCCAGCGTCCGTCCGGCGACCAGTCGAGCGACCGTGCCGGGGGCAAGAGCACGCGTGCGCCCGTCGCGAGGTCGACGAGCGTCGTCCGCACGAGCCCGTGGGACGGTGGCCCGATCGCGACCTCACGGCCGGTCGGCCCCAGCCGCACGGCCTTCCCCGCGAAGCCGAAGTCGCCGACGTTCGCCACGACCGCGCGCGGCGAGCGACCGAGCTCGAGCGTCCGCTCCAGGCTCTCGCCGCGCCAGAGCTGCAGCTGCTGGACGAAGTCCGCCCGTCCGACGCCGACGACGACGAGCGCGAGGAGGCCCGCCGGCGCCTCGTCGTAGCCGAGCACCGAGACGAGGTCCGACGCGTCCCCGGGGAGCGCGGCGGCGATCTCCTCCTGATCGAGGTACGCCGCCCCGTCGAGCAGCACCTCCTTGGCGAAGAGCTCGTCCGGACGCGTCAGCACCCGGCCGCCGGCGAGCCGCACGTCGCAGCCGTCGACCGTTCGCCGCGCCTCGCCGTCGAGCGCGACGAGGCTCGTGCTGCCCCGCGAGGCGCACCACGCGACCTCCCCGCCGTCGGAGGCCCAGCTCGCGCTGCCCGCGAGCGGGCCGAGCGTCTGCGCGACCTCTGGACGATCGCGCAGGTCGACGAGGACGAGCTCGTCGCCCCGCTCGGTCGAGGCCACCGCGCGGCGTCCGGTCGGGTCGACGACGAGCCCGCAGCCGAGGCGCGGCCCGGCTTGCCGATGCTCGCCGCGTCGAGATCGACGACCGCGGGTCGGCAGCCGCCCTGCAGCGACACCACCAGTCGGCCATCGAGCTGCCCGGGGAGCGGAGCCTCCGCGCCGCCGAGTCGCCGCGTGTCCCCAGTCTCGTCGGCCGGGCCCGGACGGCCAGGCCCGCCCTGGCGCCGCACGGCGTCGACCACCGCCACGGACGCGATCACGGCGACCAGCGCAACGACCAGCCACGTCCCGGCGCGCCTGCTCACGGCCGAAGGATCGCACGGGGAGCCATGCCCGGGGCGATGCGGGCCCGAGCCCCGCCGATGCGCCCGCTCCCCCGACGCCGCCGAGGCCGCGGCCGTCGACCCGACGGGCCGAACGGACTCCGCGGCCCCGGGGTGCGCACGGCCGTCGTCGTGTCGCCGGGGCCCGCTCGAACGACGGCGGGGTCCAGGGCGGTCAGCGATCGACCGGGCGGCAGCTTGCACGCACCCGCCCGGATCCGGTCGATGCAGGCGACCGACCGACCGCGGGCTCGTCCGGCTCGCCGCAAGCCGGGACGGGTGATCGCGACCGCCCACGTCGACGTGGGACCGCGCCGCCGGCGCCGGCCGACGGCGCGGCGGTCAGTCCAGGTGCTCGCGCCAGAAGGTGGTGACGTGGTCGGTCACCAGACGCGACGCAGCAGCGCCGTCGCCGGCCCGGATCGCGTCGACGACGCCGGCGTGCTCGCGGACGAGGCGGTCGCGCGTCCCCGGCCAGTCGGCCTTCGCGACGAGCGCCGCGAGCATCGTTCGCTGGATCGCCGTCCGGGAGGCCTCGAGCACGGAGGTCGCGAGCTCGTTCCCGGCTCCGCGGACGAGCTCGAGGTGGAACGCCGCGTCGAGCGAGTGGAAGCCGACCTGGCCCAGCCCGGGCTGGCGCATCGCGTCGAGCTGCCGCTCCAGCTCCCCGAGCGTCTCGGCGCCGCCCCGGGCAGCGACGAGCCCTGCGGCCCACGACTCGATCGCGACGCGGAACTCGACCAGGCTCGCGACGCTCGTGTGGTTCAGCGCCAGGTGGAAGCGGAAGAGGTGCGCGAACGCGTTCTGGGGCTCCTCGCGGAGGGTGACGCCGTGCTCGGCGCCCCGCCGCACCGACACGAGCCCGAGCGCCTCGAGCACCCGCAGCGCCTCGCGCACGGACGGCCGGGACACCCCGAACCGGGCGGCCAGGTCGCGCTCCGACGGCAGCCGGTCGCCGGGCCCGAGCTCGCCGGACGCGATCGCCTGCTCGAGCCGGTCGAGGATCTCCTCGAACGCCCGCCGGGAGTCGGCCGGGCGGTCGTCGGCCGGCCTGTCGAGACGCGGGCTGCGGTCGGACATTGGTCGAGCCAATAGTGCCCGAGATCGCCGGCGACCGCCCACGCCCCCGCACGGTCGGCCGCGATGCCGGTTGACCGCATTGGTCAAACCAACTACGGTTCCGCCCATGACGACCGACTGGCGCGCAGAGCGCGAGCGCTGGGAGCGGGAGACGGTCGGGCCCTTCGCCGCCCGCCAGCCCGAGCGCCGCGACACGTTCGAGACGGTCTCGGGAATCGAGCTCGACCGGGTGTACACCGCCGAGCACGCACCCCGCGACGCGTCCGCCGAGGGCCTCCCCGGCGAGTTCCCGTTCCTGCGGGGCCCCTACCCCACGATGTACCGGGCACGGCCGTGGACGATGCGGCAGATCGCGGGCTACGGCCGGCCCGAGGACACGAACGACCGGCTGAAGTACCTGATCGCGAACGGCCAGACCGGGATCTCGATCGACTTCGACATGCCGACCCTGATGGGCTTCGACTCGGACGACGAGCGCAGCCTCGGCGAGGTCGGCCGCGAGGGCGTCGCGATCGACCACGTCGACGACCTGCACGGCGTGCTGGACGGGATCGACATCGGCTCGATCTCCGTGTCGATGACGATCAACCCGACGGCCTGGATCCTGCTCGCGATGCTGGTCGTGGTCGCCGAGGAGCGCGGCGTTCCGCTCGACCGGCTCTCGGGGACGACGCAGGCCGACATCGTCAAGGAGTTCATCGCGCAGAAGGAGTGGATCTACCCGGTCGAGCCGTCGCTGCGCCTGCTCCGGGACATGATCACGTTCGGCGCCGACCACCTGCCGCGCTGGAACCCCGTGAACATCTCGGGCTACCACGTCCGCGAGGCGGGCGCCACGGCGGTCCAGGAGGTCGCGTTCACGCTGGCGGCGGCGATCACGTACGCCGAGCGCGCGATGGCGACGGGAGTGCCGTTCGACGCGTTCGCGCCGCGGTTCTCCTTCTTCTTCATCGCGCACTCGGACTTCCTCGAGGAGATCGCGAAGTTCCGTGCGGCGCGGCGCCTATGGGCGCGGATCGCGCGCGAGCGGTTCGGCGCGCAGATGCCCGAGTCGATGCGCCTGCGCTTCCACTGCCAGACGTCCGGCTCGGCGCTGACCGCGCCGCAGCCCCTCAACAACATCGCGCGCGGGGCCCTGCAGGCGCTCGCGGCCGTGCTCGGCGGCGCGCAGTCGCTGCACGTCTCCGGCATGGACGAGGCGCTGGCGATCCCGTCCGAGCTCGCGATGAAGACGTCGCTTCGAACCCAGCAGATCCTCCTCGAGGAGACGGGCGTCGCCGACACGATCGACCCGCTCGGCGGCTCGTACGCCATCGAGGCCCTGACCGATCGGATCGAGGCCGACGCCCAGGCGATCCTCGATCGGATCGACGAGCTCGGCGGCACGGTCGCGTGCATCGAGGCGGGCTGGTTCCAGCAGGAGACGGCCGACTCGGCGTACCGCTTCCAGCTCGCGAAGGAGGCGGGCGAGCGGGTGATCGTCGGCGTCAACCGCTACCGCGACGCCCAGGCGGCGCCGCTGCCGTTCGACCTGCACCGGGTCGACCCGGACGCGGAGTCGCGGAAGATCGCGGAGCTGACGGCCTTCAAGGAGGAACGCGACCGCGCGCTCGTGGACGAGCGGCTGGCTGCGCTCGCCGAGGCGGCGGCGGGCGACGGCAACGTCATGCCCGCGACGATCGCGGCGGTGCGAGCGCGGGCGACCGGTGGGGAGATCGTCGAGGCCCTGCGCGCGGTGTACGGAACCTACGTCGAGACGGCGGTGTTCTGAGATGACGAGTGGCGGTTCCACCCAGCGCCCGATCCGGGTCCTGCTCGGCAAGGTGGGCCTGGACGGGCACGACCGCGGCGTGAAGGTGGTCGCGCGCGCGCTCCGAGACGCGGGGATGGAGGTCGTCTACACCGGCCTGCACCGCCGGCCGGAGGAGGTCGTTCGGACGGCCGTCGACGAGGACGTCGACGTGATCGGGATCAGCGTCCTCTCGGGCGCGCACATGCACATCTTCCCGCGCATCCTCGAGCTGCTGGACGCCGAGGGCGCGCGCGACGACATCCTCGTCGTCGGCGGCGGCACGATCCTGCCGGAGGACATCGAGGCGCTCGAGGCGATGGGCGTCCATCGCGTCTTCGGCGTCGACACGTCCCTCGCGGAGATCGTCGAGATGATCCGCGGCGCCGTGGCCGGGCGGGCGCCGCGATGAGCCGTCTCCAGGCCGTGGAGGGATCGGCACGGAATCGTGACGGTTCGACCGCCCGCCGTGACACACGCGTGACGGTTTCCCGGCTAGGCTCGAAGCGGGTGGAGGCGCGGGGTGGCCCCTCGGGCGGCCGGGACGGGCATGGCCCGTCGGGTCAGGCCCCGGTGGGACGTGTCCCGGGTGGACGGGGCGATCGCGCGGCCGCGGCAACGCTCGCAGCCCGGCTGGGCAACGTCTGTTCCGCCGCGGTGCGCACGGAGAGGTGGGGCGCGTGAGCGCGCCCTGGCCCCCGTCCGGCGTGATCCGGCTCCCCGAGCGCGACGAGCCCTACTGGGCGCCGGAGGAGACGATGCCGCCCGAGCAGCGCGCAACGATCGTCCTCGCGAAGCTTCAGGCGCAGGTGCGCTACTGCTGGGAGCGCTCGCCCTTCTACCGCCAGCTCTGGGGCGAGGCGGGCGCCTTCCCAGAGACCCTCCGCACGCTCGACGACCTCCGGCGCTTCCCGTTCGTCACGAAGCAGCACATCCGCGAGGACCAGGAGGCGCACCCTCCCTTCGGGTCGAACGTCTGCTGCCCGCCCGAGGCGATCGCGCACGTCCACGGAACGTCGGGCACGACGGGCCGGCCGACGGCGTTCGCGATCTCGCGAGACGACTGGATCCGCATCGCCGCCTCGCACGCGCGGATCATGTGGAGCTTCGGCATCCGCCCGCGCGACACCGTCTTCATCGGCTCGTTCTTCAGCCTCTACCTCGGCAGCTGGGGCGCGCTGATCGGCACCGAGGCGATCGGCGCACGCGCGTTCCCGTTCGGGGCGGGCGTGCCGGGGCAGACCGAGCGTGCCCTCGAGTACCTCGACCTGATCCGACCGACCGCGTTCTACGGCACGCCCTCCTACGCGCTCCACATCGCGAAGGTCGCGCGCGAGCGAGGCGTCGACCCTCGCGACTTCGGCTTCCGGATCATGTTCTTCTCCGGGGAGCCCGGCGCGGGCATCCCGGCGACGAAGCGGCGGATCGAGGAGACGTTCGGCGCGATCTGCGTCGACGCCGGCTCGATGGCCGAGATGACGCCGTGGATGACGAACTCCGAGTGCGCCGAGCGGACCGGGATGCACCTGTGGGACGACATCGTCTACACCGAGATCGTCGACCCCGTCACGCGGCAGCCGATCGAGGGCGATGGCGAGGGCGTGCCCGTCTACACGCACCTGGAGCGGACGTCGCAGCCGATGATCCGGCTCTGGTCGGGCGACCTGACGCGCGTGACGAGCGACCCGTGCCCCTGCGGCCGGACCTACCGGCGCCTGCCCGACGGGATCTACGGGCGCGTCGACGACATGCTCCTGATCCGGGGTGTCAACGTCTACCCGAACGCGGTCGAGAACGCGATCGCGAGCGTCCCGGGGGTCGGCTCCGAGTACCGGATCGTCGTCGAGCGGCCGGACGAGCTGGACGTGATGACGCTCGAGATCGAGAGCGCGGACGGCGAGGTCGCGGTCACCGCCGTGCGCGACCGCGTCAAGACCGCGACGGGGGTCACACCGCAGGTCGTCGTCCACGCACTCGGGACCCTGCCGACGACCGAGTTCAAGTCGCGTCGCGTCGTCGACCGCCGTCGCGACGCCTGACCTGCCATCAATTCGCGCATCAGCCGCACGACCTCGAGGAGGGCACGATGACGCCACCGATCGTCAAGACCCAGCGCGGGACGACGCTCGTCGACCTGACGCTCGAGATGACGAACCAGATGCCGGCGCACGCCTTCTTCCCGTCGCCGATCATGCTCCCCTACGCCGACCACTCGCAGACGACGGACGCGGGCCTCGGCGAGCCCGGCGACCCGATGACGTACGCGATCAACTACATCGCGACGCTCGAGCACGTGGGCACGCACGTCGACGCGCCGCTCCACGTCGGGGCCGGCAAGCCCGCCGTCGACGAGCTGTCGCTCGACTGGTTCTGCGGCAAGGCCGTGTGCCTCGACCTGCGGCACGTCCCCGATCTCGGCTTCATCGACGTCGACGACATGAACCGGGCCGAGGAGCAGTGCGGCGTCGAGATCGACGGCCACGTCGTGCTCATGTGCACGGGCGTCCACGCGCGCCACTGGCCGAACCGCGAGGTCGTCACGCACAACCCGGGCCTCACCTACAAGGCCTCGGAGTGGCTGGCCGACAAGGGCTCGCGCGTGCACGGCGTCGAGGGCCCGTCGACGGACACGGCCGGCACGAAGGAGTTCCCGAACCACCGTGTCTGCCGGGACCGCGGGATGATCCACTACGAGTGGCTCGTCCACCTCGACTACCTGCTCGGCAAGGGCGAGTTCTGGTTCGAGGGCTACCCGCTCAAGCTGGTCGGCGGCACGGGCTCGCCGGTGCGCGCGGTCGCCGAGCTGTCGGAGTAGGCCATGTGCGACCAGCACGGCCTGCTGCACGGCGCGACCGGGCGCGACGAGTGGGTGCTCGACACGCCTGCCATGCGCGCGTTCATCGGCGAGGTGCGGGACGCGATCGATGCGCACCCGGGCGACCCCGCGGCCGCCTGCGACGCGATCGCGCCGGCGTTCGAGGCACTGCTCGGCGACGACCACTGGCTGCCGGCCGAGTACCAGGCGGATGCCCCGGAGTCCGGGATGGGCGGCGGCATCGGCCAGTGGCTGCTCTTCCGCGCGGGCGACGGCGCGCTGAGCCTCTTCTCGCTCGTCGTGCCGGCCGAGGCGCAGACGCCGATCCACGACCACCTCGCCTGGGGCCTCGTCGGGCTCTACCGCGGCACGCAGCACGACGAGGTCTACGAGAGGACGCCGGACGGCCTGCGGCTCGTCGAGGCGAAGCCGATCGAGCCGGGCGACCTCTACTCGCTCCTGCCGCCCGACGGCGACATCCACCGGGTGAAGACGACGTCGGCCACGACCTCGGTGTCGATCCACCTGCTGACGAACGACACCGGCTGCACCTGGCGGCACCGGTTCGAGCTCGACACCGGGCTCGTGCTCCCGTTCCGCTCCGGCTACGTCAATGCGCCGTGCGCGGACGACGAGGCCGGGGCGCCCGCCGGCGCCACCTGCTCCTAGCGACCGGATCGCGGGAGGGCACGGCCAGACCGTGCCCTCCCGCAACGGCGCGCGCCCCGTCCGGGCCCGACGGAGCGCGGCGGGAGGCGGTACAACCCTCCAACACCCACCAAGCCGGAGGCGAACAGATGGGCCGTCGCGTCATCGACCTGAGCCAGCCGCTCGGGAACACGAGCCAGCTCCACCCCTTCTTCCCGACCGTCCAGATCCAGCGGCACATCATCCACGGCGACGCGCCGCCCGGCCGCCCGTCGTTCAAGGCCGAGATGATCATCACGACGAACCACGCCGCGACGCACGTCGACGCGCTGTCGCACTACGACCCGCGCCCCGGCGCGCCCGACATCGCCGAGATGCCGCTCGACACGTTCTGCGGCACCGCGATCGCGATCGACGTGCGCGAGTACCCGAAGGGGCACTGGGTGACGCCGGCCGAGACGGAGCGCGCGCTCGCGGCCGCCGGGCTCGACGTCCGCCCGGGCGACATCCTCCTGTTCTGCACCGACCACTACAACCGCACGGCGGGCACGCCCGCGTTCCTCGACGGCTTCTCCGGTGTGGCGCCCGAGACCGTGCACTGGATGAAGGAGAAGGGCGTCAAGATCTTCGGCGTCGAGACGATCAGCCCGGATCTCGTCTACCTGACCGACGACTACCCGACGCACCGCGCCTGCGCCGAGACGGGCATCACGCACTTCGAGAACCTGAACGACCTGCGCGAGGTCGTGAACCGGCGCTTCGACTTCTACGGCTTCCCGCTCAAGCTCGTCCCCGCGGGCGGCTCGCCGATCCGCGCCGTCGGGATCGTCGAGGACTGATGCGGAGCAACGCGTCCCGGGCCCGCGCGGTCCCCGGGACGCCCTCCCGCACGGCCGCCACGAGCCGACCTCCCCGCGCCCTCCCGAACCGCCGTCCGACGCGGCCGGGGTCGAGGGATCGGCACGAAGCCGGCACGCTCCCGCGTCCCATTCGTGACGGTTCCACCGCTACGCTCGATAGCGGGTGGAGGCGCGGGGTGGCCCCTCGGGCGGCCGAAAAGGACATGGCCGTTCCGGCCGACGCCCCGTCCCCGGGGCCGCCCGGCGCGGGCCGTGCTCGTGCCCCGGACGGACCGGGCCCCGCGCCGGGCGCGGATCGGAGAGAATCCTCCCGTGCTCACGCGCGCGGAGCTGATCGAGACCCTCTCCCGCTGGGAGGACGCGTGGAACGCCCACGACCTCGAGCAGGTCATGGCGCTGTTCGCCGACGACGTCGTCTTCGAGCACTGGCACGGCGCGCGCGTCGTCGGCGCCGGGCCGCTGCGAGAGGCCTGGGCCGGCTGGTTCGCCGAGCACGGGGGCTTCCGCTTCGAGACCGAGGACCTGTTCGTCGACGAGGCCACGCAGAAGGCGCTGTACCGCTGGACGCTCGACTGGCCCTCCGTCGAGCGCGGCCGCGAGGGCGAGCGCGAGCGGCGCCGGGGCGTGGACGTGATCGCCTTCCGCGACGGCCTGATCGTCGAGAAGCTGACGTACTCGAAGACCGTGCTCGACCTGGACGGCGCGCGCGTGCGCCTCGCGGCGCCGCCCGCGGCACGCTAGGCCTGCGCCAGGCGCGCAGCGGGCTCCGCGCACGGTCGCCCGGCGCTCGGCCGTGGCCGGCCGCCTCCACCGGGCGCACCGCCCGACAGCGACTAGACTCGCGGCCCGACGTCACCACGCCAAGGAGCACCGATGCCGAAGATCTACCGCTCGATCGTCGTGAACGCCCCGGCGGACGCCGTCTGGGCGGTCGCGCGCGACTTCAACGGGCTGCCCGCGTGGATCCCGGCGATCCAGGCGAGCGAGATCACGAACGGGAAGGGCTCGGACCAGGTCGGCGCGATCCGCAGCCTGACGCTCGGGCCGGACGTCCCGCCGGTCGTCGAGACGCTCCTCGAGCTCTCGGACGCGAACCGCTCCGTCACCTACGACATCGTCGAGTCGCCGCTCGGCGTCGAGAACTACGTCGCGACGTTGACCGTTGCCCCCGTGACGGCGTCGGACGCGTCGTTCGTCTCGTGGACGGCGCACTTCGACCCGGCCGCCGGCCAGGACGGCGCCGAGCGGGCCGAGTTCATCGGCAACGAGGTCTTCGGCGCCGGGCTCGCGGCGCTGAAGGCCAAGCTCGAGGGGTAGCCCCGGGGTCAAGCCGGGCGTCGGCCGGCCGATCCACTCGGCGTGGCCGGCCGGCGTCCCCAGGCCCTCCTCGTCCGCGCGCTCGCCCTCGCGGCGACCGCGCTCGCCCTCGCCGGGCCCGCGGCGGCCGCCTTCCGCGCCGACCCGGCGCTGACCCGAGAGGCGCAGGCGCTCGCGCGCATCTACGAGGGGCGGCTCGGCGTCGCGCTCACGGCGCGGATCGTCGCCGGCCGCGACCCGGCCGACACCTCGGGCGACCTCGCGGCGACGGCCGCCGTCGACACGAGCGGGACGCGCGTCGGCGGGCCGGGCGCGCCGGTGTGCCGGGTCGCGATGCTGCCCGCGAGCAACCCCGACCCGGCGCCCGAGCAGCGGCTCACGCTCGCCCACGAGGTCTTCCACTGCTTCCAGTTCCAGCTCGCCGACGGCATGGACGCCCTGCCGCGGGGCTGGGTGCGCGAGGGCACCGCCGAGTGGGCCGGCAGCCTCGTCACGGGCCGCCGGAGCGACGAGTACGTGAACTACCTGCGCACGCCCGAGCTCGGCCTGTTCGGGCGCGAGTACGACGCGGTCGGCTTCTGGGGCGCGCTCGACCAGTTCCTCGCGGGGGGCCTCTGGACGCGCCTGCCCGCGATCCTCGCCCAGCGCGGCGACCTCCGCGCCTATGGAACCGCGCTCGGCGGGATCGAGGAGGCGTTCCCGCGCTTCTGGGCCTCGTACCAGCTCCGCGTGCCGCGCTTCGGCCCGGCCTGGCAGCAGCTCGACCCGACCGACGTCGATGCCGCGCAGTCGGCGCCCGTGACCGAGGCGGCGACCAGCCGGGCGTTCACCGTCCCGCGCCTGACGACACGGATCTTCTCGCTCGCCGGCTCGGACGACCTGCTGCACGTCCAGATCCCGAAGGACGCCCTGCTCGGCGACGGGCGGATCGACACGCCGGCGCTCGAGGACGCCTGGTTCTGCCTCGGCGGCCGCTGCGAGTGCCCGCCCGGCACGCATGCCACCAGCCGCTTCCCCACAGCGCCGAGCCCCGTGCAGGGGCGGGTCGTACTGGCCGTCGCCGGGGGTCGCGCCGGGACGACCGGCTCGTTCCGGATGCACGCGACGCGGGAGTTCTGCGAGCGCGACGACGCGCCGACCGACCCGGGTGGCGGCCGGACGTTCACCGACCCGCACGTCGTCACCTTCGACCACCTCGCGTACGACCTGCTCGCCGCCGGCGAGCTCGTCGCGACGCGCTCGTCCGCGGGCGGGTTCGAGGTGCAGGTGCGCCAGGAGGCGTCGGACGACCTCGGGCTCGCGACGTCGAACACGGCGGTCGCGATCCTCGCCGGCGGCTCCCGCGTCGGCGTGTACGGCCTGCCCGGCCGGCGCTTCCAGGTGCGGGTCGACGGCCGGGCCGTCTCGCTCGACGAGATCGACCGGCTCGAGCTGGACGGCGCCGTCCTGCGCCGCGAGCTGCGGCTGCTGACGGTCAGCTGGCCCGACGGCTCGCAGGTCGTCGTCGACACGACCGACTCGCGTGCGCTCCGCATCGACGTCGACCCCGGTCCGGCGCGGCGTGGCACGCTCTCCGGCTTCCTCGGCGATGCCGACGGGGATCCCCAGAACGACCTGACGACGCCGGAAGGGCGCACGGTCGACCCGCGCGCGACCGGGGATCGCTCGGTCGTCTGGCCGCGCTTCCGCGACCCGGACGCCGCCTTCGACTTCGTCCACGGGCCGTTCGCCGACGCCTGGCGCGTCCGCGGGGCCGACTCCCTCTTCGACTACGCGCCGGGCCAGTCCACGCGGACGTTCGTCGACCGGAGCATTCCCCGCCGCCGGGTCACGCTCGCCGACTTCGCCGCCGCGACGCGGGCCCGTGCCCGACGCGCGTGCGACGCGGCCGGGCTCGCCGGCTGGTACCGCCAGGCCTGCCTGCTCGACGTCGCCTCGACCGGCCGCACCGGCCTCGCCGCCCAGGTGCGGCGGGCTGCGCGCGCCGGCGAGTGGCTGCTGCTCGACGGGTTCGAGCTCCTGAACGGCATGGTCGCCGCCGCGACCGCGCCGGGCGGGACGACCGTCCTCGCGGCCCGCGGCGCCGTCCTCGGCGCGTCGACCAGCCTGCTCGCCACCGCGGTCTCGCCGGACGGCTCGGTCGACCCCGCCGAGGTCGTCGCGCACGGCGTCGCCGGCGAGGTCGCCCTCGGCGCGGGCGGCGACGGGTTCGTCGCCGCGACGCCACTGCTCGACCTGTCCGCCGGGATCTTCGGCCTCGCGTCCTGGCGCGCGCCGCTCGCGGGCACGCCGTGGACCGGCCCGACGTGGCTGCTGACGACCCCCGGGGCGCTGTCGGCGCTGCCCGCCGTCGCGGCCCTCGTCGGCGGCGCGTCGCTCGCCGCCACGACCGTCGCGCTCCCCTCGCTCGAGCTGCTCGCCGGCGGCGCCGGCGGCGTCCCCGAACCCGAGCCCGACGGCTGCGCCGCGCTCGCGCCCGGCCTCGCGCCCGACGCGGCGGGAGGCGCCTGGCTCGCGTGGTCGCGGGTCGGCACCTGCGCCGGCGCGGGCGTCTGGGCGATCCACGTCGCCGGGACGGGACACGCCCTCGCCGCGGCCGGCCGAGCGCCCGGCTCGGTCGCGACCGTCCTGCTCCCGGCGAACGCCGCCGTCCCGACCCCCGTCGCCGCCGACGCGGCGGGCGCCTGGCTCGCCTACCCGGCCGAGGGCCGCGTGCTCGCGTGGCGCGTCGGCGCGCCCGCCCCCGTCGAGGTGGCGGCGACGCCCGGCGCGCAGGCCCCGCTGGTGCTGCTCGCGACCGAGCCGGCGACCGGCCGGCTCTGGGTTGGCTGGCGCGATCCGGCCAAGCGACCAGCTGCGCCTGCGCCGACTCGCGCCTGACGGGAGCGGGCCCGAGGGCCCGCTCCGCATCGTCGACCCGCCGCTCGGCGCCGAGCGGGGCGCCTGGACGATCGCCGGCGCGCCGGGCGGCGTGCGCGTCGTCTACGCGCGCCCCGGCACGACCGAGCGCCCGGGCGCCGTCTGGCTGTCCACGATCGACTGACCGGAGGAAGCGCATGTCCCCACGCCCCCACCCTCGTCGAAAGCTCGCCGTCGTCGCCGCCGCCGCCGGCGCGGCCGCCCTGGCGCTCACCGGCGCCGCGCAGGCCATCCTCGGCGGCGTCCCCGACGGCGAGGCCCATCCCTACGTCGGCCTCGTCGACGTCGGGGACACGATCTGCACCGGCTTCGCGGTCTCGCCGACCGTCGTCGTCACGGCGGCCCACTGCTTCGACGAGGACGACGACACCCGCGCGACCGTCACGTTCGCCGAGGACGCCTCCGACCCGGACGTGATCGTCGAGCACCCGGGCAGCTGGACGGTCAGCCCCGCCTACGACGGCCTCGGCGCCGACGACCTCGCCGTCGTCGTCCTCGACGAGCCGGTCTCCCTGCCGCGGCTCGCGCAGCTGCCCGAGGAGGGCGCGGCCGACGCCCTGCCGAGGAAGGCGATGCTGACGCTCGTGGGCTACGGCCTCCAGGACGACGGGAGCGCGTACACGCGCGAGACGACGACCGTGCGCGTCAGCACGCCCGACGGGCCGAAGAAGGCGGGAACGCTGAAGCTGCACGACGGCAAGACCGGCTTCTGCTTCGGCGACTCGGGCGGCCCCGACCTGCAGGGAGACGTCGCCCTCGGCGTCAACTCGGCGCTCTCGAGCAAGAAGTGCAAGGGCCCCGGCTTCTCCGCGCGCCTCGACACGCCGTCGGCGCTCGGCTTCGTCCAGGGCTTCCTCGGCACCTAGCGGCGACGTCGCGGGGGCGGGGCCGCGGGCCTCGCCCCCGCGCTCACTCGCGCGGCTCGACCGCGTAGAACAGGCAGTCGCTCGCGGCGATCGCCGGGTCCGTCGTGATCATGATCGGGACGAGCGGCGCGCGCGTGACGAGCCGGCCGTCGATCGAGGCGAACAGCTCGTGGGAGCGGTCGACGCCGTCCGACCCGCGGGCCCGCAGCGGCAGCCCGGCGCCCGCCCGCGCCCAGCCGATCGGCGTCCCCGCCGGTAGCTGCTCGAAGTTGTGCCGGTCGACGTCCTCGGCCACGGTGAGGTCGACGCCCGCGACCGGGACGTCGCCGACGGCGATGGTCGCGCCGGGCGCCGCCTCGACGCGGACCGGCGCGCCGAGCACGGCGAGCCGCGGCACCGGCACGGCGCCACCGACCACCCGCTCCTCCGAGAGCAGCCGCTCCACCCCGCGCCGCGCTACCTCGTCGGCGGCGGGATCGCCCACCCGGCCGACCTCGACGACCACGGTCGGGCAGAGCGCCGGGGTCGCCTCGCAGAGCGCGCCGAGCCGCAGGTCGTAGTCGACCACGCGGTCGGCGAAGAGCCCGACGAGCTGGCGCTCGGCCGGGCCGAGCGACGCGGCGACCCCGTAGGCGGGTTGTGCCCCGTGTTGTTGTGGACGTCGACGAGCGCCTCCGGCCGCGCGTCGCGCACGAGCCCGAGGATCGCGTGCGCCAGCTCGCCGGCCGGCCCGGGCGCGGGCGCGTCGCCGAAGCAGCGGTTCAGGTCGACGCCGCCGGGCAGCTCGCGGCGCGTCAGGCAGGGCGGGGCGAGCGCCGCGTCGACGCCGCCGAGGACGACGAGGACGTCCGTCGCGGGCGTCCGCCCCTCTCGCAGCCACGCGTGGACGGCACGCAGGCCGGACGGCTCGTTCCCGTGCAGGAGCGTGACGAGCACGCGGCAGCGGGCGCGGTCGACGCCGGGCAGGCGGAGCGCGGCCGGCCCGCCGAGCAGGCGCAGGAGCCCGGCCTCGTCCGCGGGCACGCTCCCCGGGTCTGGCGCGTCGAGCAGGCGGAGCGGGCCCGGGCTCATGCCGACGGGAGGGGCCACCGGTGGACCGGCTCGCCCGCCTCGGAGTGCGCGAGGTAGGCCTCGAGCATCGCCGTGAGCGCCCGCTCGCGCCCGTGCCGGCCCTCGAGCGCGGCGAGGGCGCGGCGCTGCCAGCGCGCGCCGGTCTGGCGCGCGCGCACGCGCTCCTCGACGATGCCGAGCAGCCGGTCGGCCTCGTCCGCGGCCACCCCGGCGCCCTCGATGAGGCCGGCCCGGGCGAGCGGGAGGAGCAGCGGCACGAGCTCGCCCGCCGGCAGCGGGTCGTCCAGGCCGGGCCAGGGCAGCACGGCGTCGAGCCCCTCGCGCGCGGCGGCGTAGAACGCGGCGTGCGCGTCCTCGAAGGCGTGCTCGTCGGCCCAGGCCGCGTCGCGGGCGAGCGCGAGCGTCAGCCCGACGAGGAGCGCGGCGTTCGCGGCCATGTCGACGACGGTCGGCCCTGCCGGGAGCGCGCGCAGCTCGACGCGCAGGTGACCGCCGCCGGCAGGGTCGTAGACCGCGCGGTTCCAGCGCCAGACGGTGCCCTGGTGCAGGCGCAGCTCGGCGAGCCCGGGCAGCCCGCCGGCGGCGAGCGCGGCTCGCGGCGCCTCGCCCGCGAGCACGGGCAGGAGCGGCTCGTGCAGCTCGACGCTCTCGGCGAACAGCTCGAGCGCCGTCTCGCGCACCCACCCGCGGCCGAACGAGACGCGCGGGTCGTCGTGCCGCTCGCGCCCTGCCTCGTCGCGATGGTCGACCGCCTGCTTGAACAGGGCGATGCGCGTCTCCTCCCAGAGGCGATGCCCGAGGAAGGTGGGCGAGTTCCCGGCGACGGCGAGGACGGGCGCGGTCGCGAGCTGCGCCGCGTTGTGCACGGCCGCGAAGCGCGCCGGCTCGACGCGCAGGTGCAGCTGGAAGCTCGTGTTCGCGCCCTCGAACGAGACGTCGGCCGTCGCGAGCTCGAGGTCGTCCTCGCGGTGGATCGAGAGCTGGAAGCCGCCCGCGCCCTGCTCGAGCAGCGCCGCGTTCAGGGCGCGGAAGCGGACGGCGTCGGTCAGCGACCCCTCGCCCAGATCGAGCCGGGCGAGCGTCGGCAGGATCCCGATCGGCACGACCCGGCCGCCCTCTGCCGCGGCCGCCTCCGCGCGGCGGCGAGCGCGTCGGCGAGCTCGCGCTCGAGGCGCGCGAACGGCCGCCCGGCGAGCGGCCAGAACGGCAGGTTGCACTCGAGGTTGAAGCGCTCGACCTCGAGCGTCAGCCGGGGGTCGTCGCTCGCGGCGAGGACGTCCGCGTTGCGCGGCAGCGGCCGGCCGGAGCGGTCGACGAGCGAGACCTCGAGCTCGGCGCCGAGCGTCGGCTCGCCGGCGCCGAAGCCCGGCCGCGCGAGCAGCTCCTCGAGCACGTCGAGGCTCTCGCGCAGCCGCGCGGCGAAGGCCGCGGCGTCGGCCGCGCCGAACCGCTCCCGCTCGACCTCGAGCCCCATGCAGCGATCGTAGACGCGACCCGGCGCGGCGCCGGGCCCGCGGCTAGCCGAGCTGCTCGGCGAGCGCGGCGACCGCCTGCTCGAAGCACGCCATCGGCGGCTGCGTCAGGCCGAAGCCGATCGCGCCCCGGCCGGGCTCGGGATGCACCATGACGATGTCGATCGTCGGGCGGATCCCCGTCTCGACGACGCGCAGCGCGTCGACACCGGCCGGCGCCGGCCCGACGCCCCCGGGGACGCGGTAGCGCGCGTGCTCGCCGAGCGCGATCGCGCGCGCGTCCTCGACGATCCGCGCGGCCCGCGCCGCGTCCGCTCCGACCGTCGGCCAGAACGCCGGCGCGGCCGGCAGCACCGTCGCCCCGAGCCCGAAGCACTCGACGAGCAGCGAGTCGCCGCAGCCCGGCCCGATGTCCCCGGGCGCGAAGCCGTCGAAGAGGACGCCGGCGGGGCGCTCCGCCGGGGCCGTGAACCAGCGGCCCGGCAGCCCCGACACGCGCACGCCGCAGTCGACGCCGTTCGCGCCGCAGCCGGTGACGAGCGTCGAGCCCTCGATCCCGTCGGCCGCGTCGAGCGCGAGCCGCGCGGCCGCGAGCGGCACGGCGACGAAGAACTGCGGGTTGTCGCGCAGCGTCGCGAGCGCGCGCAGCTGCGTCTCGGCGTCGACGCCGGCGCGGAGCATCCCCTCGGCGATGCGCTCCGCGAGCATCGAGGTCGCGGCGCCGTTGCGGTTGTGCAGCTCGTCGCCGCGCTGGAGCGCCTCGGCCATCAGCGCGCCCGCGTCGATCCCGCCGAGCGCCTGGATCGCGGCGTCGAGCGCCGGCCCGAAGGCGTCCCGGAACCAGAACAGGCGCTCCGCCACCTCGTCGTCCCACATGCCGAGCACGAGCGAGCGCCCGAAGCCCTCCATCAGGAAGTGGAATGCGCGCCGTCCGCTCGCGCGGTCCTCGAGCACGAGCACCGGGAGCGACGCGGAGATCGAGCCGACCCCGCCGGCCATCGCCGCGTGGTCCTGCGCGGCCGCGAAGCGCAGCTCGCCGGCGGCGGCGTTCGCTCGCGCCTCGTCGAGCGAGCCGGCGAGCCCTCGAACACGGCCGCGCCCGCGAGGCCGCCCTGGAGCAGCGGGCACATCGCGTCCCACGCCGCCGGCGGGGCCGCGTGGAGGATCGTCGAGGCGTCCAGCCCCGGCACGACCTCGCCGGCCGGCTTCACGCCGACGACCCACGGCTCGCTCGCGAGCACCCGCGCGAGCGCCTCGCGGTTCGCCTCTGCCACCCGTGCCCGATCGATCTCCATCGCTCCTCCCGTCCACGCCTGCCCGAGCGATCCTAGTCGCGCGCCGTTCGGGCCCGCGTCCCCGCCCGGGCGTCCGGCATGATGCCCGGGTGCCGGAGCGGATCGCAGCGCGCGCGGGGATCCCCCCGTTCTACGTGATGGAGGTCGTGCGGGCCGCCGAGGAGCGCGAGCGCGCCGGCGCCGAGGTGCTCCACCTCGAGGTCGGCCAGCCGGCGACCGGCGCGCCCGAGGGCGTGGTCGCGGCGGCGCAGGCGGCGCTCGCGAGCGGCGCGACGCTCGGGTACACGACGGCGTTCGGCCGCTGGGACCTGCGCGAGGCGATCGCGCGCCACACGGCCGACTGGTACGGCGTCGACGTCGACCCGCGGCGGATCGCGGTCACCACGGGCGCGTCGGCCTCGTTCACGCTCGCCTTCCTCGCCTGCTTCGACCAGGGCGCCCGCGTCGCCGTGACGAGCCCGGGGTATCCGTGCTACCGGAACGTGCTCGCGGCGCTCGGCGTCGAGGCGGTCGACGTGCCGATCGACGCCTCGACCGGCTTCCGCCTCACGCCCGAGCTGCTCGACGCGGCCGGCCCGCTCGACGGCGTCGTCGTCGCCTCGCCGTCGAACCCGACCGGGACGATGCTCGACGCGGCGGGGCTCGAGGCGCTCGCCGGCTGGTGCGCCGAGCGGGGCGCGTGGCTCGTCTCGGACGAGATCTACCACGGCATCTCCTACGAGCAGCAGGCGCCGACGGCGCTCGCCGCCTCGGACGACGCGATCGTCGTCAACAGCTTCTCCAAGTACTTCTCGATGACGGGCTGGCGGCTCGGCTGGCTCGTCCTGCCGGAGCGCCTGATCGCGCCCGTCGAGCGGCTGGGCCAGAACCTCTACATCTCGGCGCCGACGCTCTCCCAGGTCGCCGCGGTCGCTGCCTTCGACTGCCACGAGGAGCTGCGCGCGAACGTCGAGCGCTACGCGGCCAACCGGCGCGTGCTCCTCGACGGCCTCCCGGGCACCGGGCTGACCGATCTCGCGCCGGCCGACGGCGCCTTCTACGTCTGGGCCCGCTCGGACGGCCTCGCCGAGGACAGCCAGGAGCTGTGCACGCGCTGGCTGAACGAGCTCGGCGTCGCCGCGACCCCCGGGATCGACTTCGACCCCGCCCGCGGCCGGAGCTACGTCCGCTTCAGCTTCGCCGGCGCGACGGCCGACATGCGGGAGGCGGTCCGCCGCCTGCAGGCCTTCCGACCGTAGCCGCCGGGCGAACCGCCCGGAGAAGCCCGCGGAGGAGGGCACCTCGCTGTCCTCCGACCACCATGCCAAGTCGGAGACGCCGCCAACCCGGGCGGCAGGCGGGAAGCCCGAGGGCCGGCCGCCTGGCGCGATGAGGGGGCCCACGGGGGAGAAGCGCGAGCTTCTCCCCCGTGACGTTCTCCCCCGGCTCAGAACTCGATCAGCACGCACCCCTCGTCGCCGAGCGTCCAGGCGTCGTGGCCGGGCTCGATCACGACGACGTCGCCGGGGCCGACGTCGAAGGGCTCGCCGTCGGCGGGCTCGACGCGCATCCGGCCGGACTCGATCAGGCCGACGTGGCGCTTCGGGCAGCGCGGCACGCCGACCTCGGGGGCGACGTGCTCCGACCACTTCCATCCGGGCGCGTGCCAGGCTCGGCGCGCCTCGACCCCGCCGACGTGGACGACCTCGACGATCACCCGGCCGCCGGCGAGCTCCTGGCGCTCGGTCGGCTCGCTGAAGCTCCCGCGCCCCGAGCTCAATGCCGGTGCTCCTCGGGGAGCCCGAAGCGGCGGGCCGTCCCCTCCTCGGCGTCGAACTGGATCAGCACGACCTCCTCGTCGCCGACGACCCAGGCGTCGTGGCCGGGCTCGATCACGACCGCGGCGGGCGCCGCATACTCGAACGTGCAGCCGTCGTGGTAGGCGCCCGCGAGCTTGCCGCGGGCGAGGAAGCCGACGTGCGCGTGCATGCAGTGGTCGGTGCCCGTCACGGCCTTCATGTGCGTCGACCAGCGGTGCCCCGGCGGGTAGATCGTCCGCTTGATCCGGCCGTTCGCGGCCCGGACGACGTCGACGACGAGGCCGCCGATCTCGCGCCGCTCGGCGCCGGCCATCGGCGCGGTGAGCGGGTCGGGCGTGCTCACGACCGCGGCGTGCCGTCGACGCCCATGAGCGAGAAGAACTTCTCGTCCTGGAGCGTGTTCGGCGTCGGCCAGGCGACCTTCGAGTGCGAGAGGCCGAGCTGGACGATCGTCTCGGCGAGCTTGATCGCGACCGGGCCGGGGTTGATCACCTGGGCCTTCAGGTGCCTCTGCATGTACTCGCCGGCCTGGTGCATCGTCGTCGAGCCGAGCAGGATGACGTCCGCGTGGTCCTCGTCGATCGCGCGCTGCGCCTCGTCGACGAGCTTCTGGAACATCTCCTCCTCCTTGCCCGCGAACAGCGCCTCGACGTTCGGCGGGATGTTCACGGAGCGGATCGAGGCGCACTTGCCCTCGAGGTGGTAGGCGGCCAGGTTCTTCTCGTAGAAGAAGCGCCACGTGTCCCACATCGTGATCACCGAGAAGCGCTTGCCGAGCATGATCGCGACGGCGTAGGCGACGAGGCCCGGGCCGAGCACCGGGATCGAGAGGCGCGAGCGGAGCGTCGCGAGGCCCGAGTCGGAGACGGTGTCCATGACGACCGCGTCGTAGCCCTCCTCCTCCGCCTGCAGGCCGGCCTCGGCGCAGTAGATGTCGAAGAGCGCCGACTCGTACTCGCTGTCGAGCATGGTGATCGAGTTGCGCACGGGGACGCACTCGACCTTCGTGTCCGGCCCGAGGATCTCCGTCGGGATCTGCGCCGCTCGGGCCGCGATGCCGGCCTCGTCGAACGGGAACGGGATGATGTACTTGATCCGCACGGGCTCGACCTCCGCTTCGGTGGACGCGGCATCATCGCACGGCTCGGGAGGCGGACGCCGCGGGTGACGCTAGCGGCCGGCCGCGGCGGCGACGGCGTCGAGCGCCTCGGGGTTCTCGACCGAGGAGAGGTCGCCCGGGTCGGCGCCCAGGGCGGTCGCCCGGACGGCCCGGCGGACGATCTTCGCGGTGCGCGTCTTCGGCAGGGCGGGGACGAAGAGCACGCGGTCGGGCCGGAACGACTTGCCGAGCGCGGCGCCGGCGCGCTCGCCCACCTCGCGAGCGAGGCCGTCCGTCGCCTCGACCCCGGGGACGAGGACGCAGAAGACCCACGGCACCTCGCCCTTCACCTCGTGGGGCACGCCGATCGCGGCCGCCTCGACGACCGCGGGGTGCGCGACGACGGCCGACTCGAGCTCCGCGGGGCCGAGCCGCTTCCCAGCCACCTTGAGCGTGTCGTCGGAGCGCCCGTGCAGGTACCAGTAGCCGTCCTCGTCGATCGAGGCCCAGTCGCCGTGCACCCAGAGACCGGGGATGCGCTGCCAGTACGCCTCGAGGTATCGCTCGCGGTCGCGCCAGAAGCCGCGCGTCATCCCCGGGAACGGCCGGCGGCAGACGAGCTCGCCGAGCTGCCCGCGCACGGGCTTCCCCTCGTCGTCGACGACGTCGACGGCCATGCCGAGCACCGGGTACCCGAGCGAGCAGGTCTTGATCGGCATCACGGGTGCCGGCGAGAGGAAGCAGGACGCGACCTCGGTGCCGCCCGAGCAGTTGACGATCGGGACGCGCCCGCCGCCCACGTGCTCGTGGAGCCACAGGTAGGGGTCGGGGTTCCACGGCTCGCCCGCCGTCACGAACACGCGCAGCGCCGAGAGGTCGTGGCGGGCGGGGAGCTCCGCGCCGTGCGGCACGAGCGAGCGGACGAGCGTCGGCGAGACGCCGAGGATCGTCACGCCCTCGTCGGCGCAGATCCGCCAGAGCCGGTCGGGCTCGGGCCAGTCGGGCGCGCCCTCCCCGTAGACGACGGTCGCGCCGAGCGCGTTCCCGCCGACGACCGCCCACGGGCCCATGATCCAGCCGAGGTCGGAGACGTAGTGGAGCACGTCGCCGGGGCCGCAGTCGGCGTGATAGCAGACCTCCCGCGCGATCGAGACGAGGAACCCGCCGGTCACGTGGTGGATCCCCTTCGGCTTGCCGGTCGTGCCCGAGGTGTAGATGACCATGTAGGACGCCTCGCTGTCGAGCTCGACGTGCGGCAGCGTCCCGCTCGTGCCCGCGAGCGCCTCGTCCCAGGTCAGGTCGCGGCCGGGCGTCATCGGCACGTCGTCTCGGCCGAGCCGCGACCAGACGAGCACGTGCTCGACGGAGGGCGACTCGGCGACCGCCTCGTCGACGACCTCCTTCATCGGCACGACCTTGCCGCGCCGGAGCGTCCCGTCCGCGGTCAGGACGACCTTCACCTCGCCGTCCTGGAGGCGCTGCGCGACGGCCGGAGCGGCGAAGCCCGAGAAGACGGGCACCTGCACGGCGCCGAGGTGCGCGCAGGCGTACGACGCGACGGCCGCCTCCGGCGACATCGGCAGGTAGATCGCGACCCGGTCGCCCTCCCCACGCCGAGGCCGGCGAGCGCCTCCGCGAGCCGCGTCACGCGGTCGGAGAGCTCGGCGTACGTGTAGGCGTAGCGGGCCCCGTCCTCGCCCTGGAAGACCGCGGCGTCGACGTCGGCGAGCGGGCCGCGCGCGTGCCGGTGGACGCAGTTCCAGGCGATCGAGACCCGGCCGCCGCAGAACCACGTCGTCCACTCGATCCCGTTGCCGTCGTCGTACAGGCGGTCCCAGGGACGCGAGAACTCGAGCCCCATGTCCTCGATCGCGGCGGGCCAGAACCACTCCGGCTCGTCCTGCGAGCGGCGGACGAGCTCCGCGTAGTCGTCGACGCCGAGCTTCCGCATCAGGCGCGTGACGCGCGCCCGCTCGACCACCTCGGGCGTCGGCGTCCAGACGACCTCGCTCACGCGCGCGCCGCCCGGGCCTCGTCGATCAGCGCCTTCAGCGAGCACGGGTCGAGCGGCATCGAGCGCACCCGCACGCCGAGGTCGGCGAGCGCGTCGTCGATCGCGGCCGCGGTCAGCGCGGGCACCGGGATGCAGCCCGCCTCGCCCGCGCCCTTGATCCCCTTCGGGTTGAGCGGCGAGGGCGTCTCCAGGTGCTCGAGCCGCATCGGCGGCACCTCGGTCGCGTACGGGATCAGGAAGTCCATGAACGACGCGTTGCGCAGCTGGCCGTCCTGGTCGTAGGCCATCCGCTCGTAGAAGGCCCCGCCGATCCCCTGCGCGACGCCGCCCATCACCTGGCCCTCGACGATCATCGGGTTGATCATCGTCCCGCAGTCGTGGACGGCCGCGTAGCGGAGGTAGCGCAGCTCGCCGGTCTCCTCGTCGACCTCGACGACGGCCGCGTGGGCGCCGCTCGCCCAGGTCGCGTGCGGCGGGCTGTAGTAGCCGACCGACTCGAGCCCCGGCTCCTCGCCCTCCGGCAGCTGCGGCCCGTCCGAGCGGCGCGCGGGCGCGAACTGCGTCGCGGCCCGGGCGTCGGCGTCGAAGGCGTAGCGGAGCGGGTTCGAGGCGATCGCGACCTGCTTCAGCGTCACGAAGCGATCGGGCGCGCCCTTGACGAACACGCGCCCGCCCTCGAGCACGAGGTCGTCCTCCGCCGCCTCGAGCATGTTCGCCGCGAAGCGGAGCGCCTTCCGCCGCACCTCGCCGGCGGCGACCGCGACCGCGTTGCCGGAGACGACAGCGGCGCGCGAGGCGAAGGTCGCGACGCCCCAGGGCATCGCCTGCGTGTCGCCCGTGACGACGAGCACGTCCTCCGTGTCGACGCCCAGCTCCTCGGCCGCGATCTGCGCGAGCGAGGTCTCGAGGCCCTGGCCGATCGAGACGAGGCCGGTCGCGACCCAGACCTTGCCGGTCGTCGGCTCGACCTGGACGTGGGCACCCTCGTACGGGCCGAGGCCGGTGCCCTCGACGTAGTTCGCGAGGCCGATCCCGATCCGCCGCCCCTCGGCGCGCGCGGCCGCCTGCTCCTCGCGGAATCCGTGCCAGCCGATCGCGTCGAGCAGCGTGTCGAGCTGCGCCTCGTAGGAGCCCGAGTCGAGCGTCACCGGCAGGCCGTCGGCGAAGAGGATGTCGCCGCGCCGGTAGGGGAACTCCTCCGGGCAGATGTAGTTGCGCCGACGGATCTCGGCCCGATCGACGCCGATCTCGTCCGCGAGGCGGTCCATCGCGCGCTCGATCACGAGGCACGCCTGCGGCCGGCCGCAGCCGCGGTACGGCGTCACCGGGACGGTGTTCGTGTAGACGGCCGTGAACTCGACGCGGAAGCTCGGCACGCGGTACGGCCCGGGCAGCTGCGTCGCCGCGACCTGGGCGATCGCGATCCCGTACGGGATGTACGCGCCCGTGTCGTGGAGGAAGCGGTCGCGCAGCGCGAGCACCTCGCCGTCCTTCGTCGCCGCGAGCTCCAGCTCGTGCACCTGCTTGCGCTCGTGCGTCGAGCCGAGGAAGTGCTCGATCCGGTCCTCGACGTACTTGACCGGCCGGCCCAGCTGGATCGACGCCCACGGGACGAGGATCTCGTCCGGGTAGAACATCACCTTCGTGCCGAAGCCGCCGCCCATGTCGGGCTGCTTCACGCGCACCTTGTTGTAGGGGATGCCGAAGAGCGAGCCGAGCGAGCCCTTGATCGTCAGCGGCGCCTGGGTCGTGTCCCAGACGGACAGCTCCCGGGTGCGCGGGTCGTAGCTCGCGAGCACGCCGCGCGTCTCCATCGACTGGCCGGCGGAGCGCTCGATCTCGATCCGCTCGGTGAAGACGACGTCCGCGCGCGCGAATGCCTCGTCCGGGTCGCCGACGACCTGGACGAGGTGCGCGCCGACGTTGCCGGGCGAGTCCGAGTGCGTCGTCGGCGCGCCGGCCTCGAGCGCCCGCTCGAGGTCGACGACCGCCGGGAGCAGGTCGTAGTCGACGTCGATCAGCTCGACCGCGTCCTCGGCGACGTAGCGCGACTCCGCGACCACCATCGCGATCGTCTGGCCGACGTAGTGCACCTCGCCCTTCGCCAGCAGCCGCTGCGTGCGCGGGTAGGGCATGCACGGGTGCGGGATCATCAGCGGCAGCTCGATGTCGTGCTCGCCGAGGTCGCCGTGCAGGTAGACGCCGACGACGCCCGGGAGCGCCCGCGCCACCGAGACGTCGACCGACGAGATCCGCGCGTGGGCGTGCGGGCTGCGCAGGAACGCGACGTGGACCGGATCGGCCGTCTCGACGTCGTCCAGGTACGAGCCCATGCCCCGGACGAGGCGCAGGTCCTCGTTGCGGCGGATCGGCTTGCCGAACACGCGCGTCGCCATCAGGCCTCCCCGTACATCGTCTTCGCGGCGAGCTTCACGGCCTCGACGATGTTCTGGTACCCGGTGCAGCGGCAGAGGTTGCCCGAGATCGCCTCGCGGACCTCCTCGTCGGTGAGGTCGGGCCGCCGCACCTCCTCGAGGTAGGCGTCCACGGCCATGACGAAGCCCGGCGTGCAGAACCCGCACTGGAGGCCGTGGCACTCGCGGAAGGCGGCCTGGATCGGGTGCAGCTCCTCGCCCCGGGCCAGCCCCTCGATGGTGACGATCTCGGCGCCGTCCGCCTGGACGGCGAAGAGGAGGCACGAGCGGACGGCCTCCCCGTCGAGCCGGATCGTGCAGCAGCCGCAGACGCCGTGCTCGCAGCCGACGTGCGTGCCCGTCAGGCCGAGCTCGTGGCGCAGGAAGTCGGAGAGGAGGAGCCGCGGCTCCGCCACCACCCGCTCGTGGAGGCGGCCGTTGACCGTGACGCGCACCGGTGTGCCGCTCACGCCGCACCTCCCCCGGCCCGCTCCCGCGCGAGCGCCGTCGCCCGCCGCGCGAGCACGCGGACGAGGGCGCGCCGGTACCGGGCCGTGCCGTGGATGTCGTCCGCCGGCTGCGTCGCCGCCGCCGCCGCCTCCGGGTCGTCTGACTCGACCAGGACGGGCGTCGGGCCGACGCCCGTGAAGCACAGGCGCGTCGAGCCGTTCGCGACGACGCACGCGACGCCCGCGAGCGCGTAGTCGCCGTGGCGGCGGCTGATCTCGAGGAACGCCGTCCCCGCGCCCGAGGGCGGGAGCGGGAAGACGACCTCGGTGACCAGCTCGTCCGGCTCGAGGCTCGTCGTGAAGTGGAACTCGAACAGGTCCGACGCGGCGACGGTGCGCTGGCCGCGCACGCTCGTCGCGACGACGTGCCCGCCGAGGACGGTCAGCACGGAGGGCAGCTCCGCCGCCGGGTCGGCGTGGGCGATCGAGCCGCCGATCGTGCCCCGGTTGCGGACGATCGCGTGCGCGACGAGCCCGAGCGCCTCGCGCAGGAGCGGGCAGGCCGCGTGCGCCTCGTCCGAGCGCTCGAGGGCGCGATGGCGCGTCATCGCGCCGACCCGCACCGCGCCGCCCTCGACGCGGATCCCGGCCAGGCCCGGCACGCGGTTCAGGTCGATCAGGGCGGCCGGGCGGGCGAGGCGCATGTTGAGCATCGGCACGAGGCTCTGCCCGCCCGCGAGCACGCTCGCGTCGGGGCCGAGCTCGGCCCGGAGCCGGAGCGCCTCCTCGAGCGACTCCGGCCGGTGGTAGTCGAACGGGGGCGGCTTCACGCGATCAGGCTCCCTGGAGCGAGCGGTAGTAGGGGCCGCGGTCGAACATCTCGAGCGGCGGCCGCATCCTACGGATCTCCTCGCGGCGACGCGCGGTGGCCTGCTCGTCCACGTCGATCTCCTCGCCCTCGCCCGAGAACACGACGCCGTACTCGCGCTCGGCCGCCTCGCGCGAGACGATCCCGCGCACGACGTCGAGCCGGACGAGCTCGGCCTCGCGGCTCGTGGGGTCGCCCCAGCCGCCGCCGCCCGTGGTGACGATCTCGATCACGTCGCCCGCGTGCACCTCGACGTCGTCCGCGAGCCCGGGCACCTCGTCGATCGTCCCGTCGGTGCGGAAGACGCGGATGCCGTAGGTGCCGCCGGCGGTGCCGCCGTTGACGCCGTACGTGCTCATCCGCGAGCGGTCGGCGTTCGAGAGCAGCTTCACGCCCTGCAGCGCGCGGATCCGCTTGTGGTAGCCGAGCCCGCCGCGCCGCTCGCCCGGGCCGCCGGCGTCCTGCTTGAGCGCGAGCTGCTCGACGACGATCGGGTAGCGCGTCTCCGAGAACTCGGCGGGCAGGTTGCGGGAGTTCGGGACGATGTGGATCACGTCCGAGCCGTCCGCGTACCAGCGACCGCCGGAGCCCCCGCCGAGCACCTCGCGGAAGAGGAAGAACCGGTCCTGGTCGTCCCAGCCGTGGATGCCCCAGATGCGGATCGTCTCCTGGTCGCCCGGCATCCGCCCGCCGGTCGCCTGCGCGAGGCAGCCCGCGAAGATGCCGAGGATGCGCAGGAACGTGACGAAGCGCATGCCGACCGGGGCGGGGAACCTCGGCGAGACGAGGGTCCCGGGCGGCGGGAAGACGATCTCGACGCAGTCGCAGACGCCCTCGTTCATGTCGATCTCGGCCGCCCGCTCGGGCGTGTCGGCGAGGTTGCGCAGGATCGGCGCGATCCACTTCTTCGCGAAGCGGTACTCGCCGTAGTCCGCGGCCCAGTTGATCGGCCCCTTGGCCTGCGGGTCGGTGCCCGTGAAGTCGATCACGAGCTTCTGGGGCGTCTTCGTCATCGTGATCTTGAGCTTGTGGAGGCGCGGCTCGTCGACGCCGTCGTTCTCGACGTAGTCCTCCCACTCGTAGACGCCGTCGCGGATCTTCGGGAACAGCTCCTCGCGGATCGTCCGCGCGCAGTTGTCGATCAGCGCCTGGAAGCCCGCCTCGACCGTGTCGACGCCGTAGCGGTCGCACAGCTCGAGCACCCGGCGCGCGCCGACGAGGCAGGCGCCGATCTCCGCGTCCACGTCGCCGCGCAGGTGGTCGGCGAGGCGCGAGTTGCGGCAGATGATGTCGAAGGCGGCCTCGTTCTTGACGCCCGCGTCCATCAGCTTGATCGGAGGCACCATCAGGCCCTCCTGGAAGATGCTCGTCGCGTGCACCGGAAGCGACCCCGGCACCATGCCGCCGACGTCGTCGTGGTGCCCGAAGACCTGGGCGAAGGCGACGAGCCGCTCGCCGTGGAAGACCGGGACGGTCGTGCAGAGGTCGGGCACGTGCCCGATGCCGCCGGTCGAGTTGTACGGGTCGTTCCAGAAGAAGACGTCGCCGGGGCGGATCTCGTCGAGCGACCACCGCTCGAAGACCGGCTCGACGACGGCCGAGTAGGAGCGGCCGGTCAGCTTGCGGCCGCGGGCGTCGAAGAGCGCCACCCGGTAGTCGTGCTGGTCGCGGATCATCGGCGAGCGCGCGGTGCGCTCGACGGCCGCCTCGATCTCGAGCTCGGCCGAGCGGATCGACCCCTCGATCACCTCGAGGACGACCGGGGACAGCTCGGTGCGCGCGGGGGCGGCCATCTACCGGCTCCTCTCCATGATCAGGTTGGCGAAGTCGTCGACGCGCACGCTCCAGCCGGGGAAGACGACGGTCGTCGAGCCGAACTCCTCGACGATCGCCGGCCCCGAGAGCGTCGCGCCCGCGCCGAGCGCGTCGCGCCGGTACACCGGGCAGTCGCTCCAGCCGGGCCCGTCGAAGTAGACGGGGCGCATCGCCACGGGCGTCGCGTCACCGCCCTCGGTCCCGCCAGGCGCGATCGTCGGCCGGTGGACGACGCCGACTGCCTGGACGCGCAGGTTGACGAGCTCGACCGGCTGGTGGCCGCGGTAGGCGAAGCCGTAGACCTGGTCGTGGACGTCGTGGAAGCGGTCGCACAGCTCCGCGAGCCGGGGCTCGTCGAGCGGCCCGGCCCCGACCGGCACCTTGACCTCGTGCGCCTCGCCGAGGTAGCGCGCGTCGACGACCCGGCGGAGCTGGATCCTGTCCTCGGCGACGCCCTCGCGCAGCAGCACGTCGCGGCCCTCGGCCTCGAGCGCGCTCCACGCCGCCTCGAGCTCCGCGGCGTCGAGCTCGTGCTCGCCGCGGACGAACGTGCGCACGAGATCGCGCTTGATGTCCGAGACGAGCAGCCCGAACGCCGAGACGTTGCCCGGGTTGGGCGGGACGAGCACGGTCTCGATCTCGAGCAGGTCGGCGACGTGGGCCGAGAGCAGCGGGCCCGAGCCGCCGAAGGCGACGAGGCAGAACCCGCGCGGGTCGCGGCCGCGCTCGATCGTCACCTGGCGGATCCCGTGGGTCTGGTTCCACGCGGCGATCTCGAGCACGCCCGCCGCGGCCTCCTCGACCGGGAGGTCGAGCTCGGCGCCGAGCCGCTCGAACGCGGCGCGCGCCGCGTCGACGTCGAGGGGCACCTCGCCGCCGAGCAGCGCGGGCGGGACGCGGCCCAGCACGAGGTTCGCGTCGGTCGTCGTCGGCTCCGTGCCGCCCTGGCCGTAGCAGATCGGCCCCGGCGAGGCGCCCGCGCTGTTCGGCCCGACCTTGAGCGAGCCCTGCTGGCTGATCCACGCGATCGAGCCTCCGCCGGCGGCGACGGTCACGATGTCGACCATCGGCGTCTTCACCGGGTGGCCGTCGATCCGCGACTCGGTCGTGATGTGCGGCTCGAGCTCCTCGATCAGGCAGACGTCCGTCGAGGTGCCGCCCGCATCGAGCGTCAGCAGGTTCCGGTAGCCGGCCCGCTCGCCGATGAAGCTCGCGGCGAGCACGCCAGCGGCCGGACCCGAGAGGATCGTCGTGATCGGCTTGTTCGCGACCTCGGCCGCCGAGATGACGCCGCCGTTCGACTGCATGATCAGGAACGGCACCGCCTTCGTCACCAGCCCGTGCACGGCGGCCTCGGCGCGCAGCACGTAGTCGCGCGTGTACGGCTTGACGAAGGCGTCGAGGATCGTCGTCATCGCCCGCTCGTACTCGCGGTACTCCGGCAGCACCTCGGAGGAGATCGAGACGAACGCGTCGGGCAGCTCGCGGCGCAGGATCTCCGCGGCGCGGCGCTCGTGCTCGCCGTTCGCGTAGCTGTGCAGGAAGCACACCGCGATGCAGTCGGCGCCGTGGCGGCGGAACCCCTCGGCCGCGGCGACGACGTCCTCCTCGACGAGCGGCGCGAGCTCGCTGCCGTCGAAGGCGACCCGCCCGCCGACCTCGCGCACGCGCTCGAGCGGGACGATCCGCTCGGGCTTGACCCAGAAGTACGAGTTGCCGTAGCCGTCCGGCACGGACTGGCGGGCGATCTCGAGCACGTGGCGGAAGCCGCCCGTGACGAGCAGGCCGATCCGGTGGAAGTGCCGCTGCAGCACCGCGTTCGTGGCGGTCGTGGTCCCGTGCGCCACGACGGCGACGTCCTCGACGGGGAAGCCGCCCACGCGCGCGACCTTGCGCACGCCCTCGACGAGGGCGACGGACGGGTCGTGCGGGGTCGACGGCGTCTTGGTCACGGCGAGCGCCCCCGTCGACTCGTCGATCGCGACGATGTCGGTGAAGGTGCCGCCGGTGTCGATGGCGACGCGGTAGCTCATCAGGCGATGTCCTCGCTTCGGTCGGTGGCGGGCGGATGCTCCTCCGCCGGCTGCGGGGCCGGGCGGGCGAGCGGACGGGTCGCGTCGAGGAAGCGCTGGCGCCGGCGCGCGGTCAGCTCCTCGGCCGGCTGGGTGCGCAGCTCGGCGAACGCGCGGGCGAGCACGACGCGCGCGCGGCGGACGCGCAGGGCGTGCGAGAGGACGGGCGAGCGCGGCTCGGGCAGGACGCCGTCGACGAGCCCGAGCCGCTGCGCGTCGGCGGCCGAGAGGCGCAGCGCCTCCGCCCACTCGGGCGCCCGGCCGGGATCGCGCGAGATGATCGCCGCGGCTCCCTCCGGCGCGATCACGCTGAAGATCGAGCGCTCGAGCATCAGGATCCGGTCGCCCGCCGCGAGCGCGATCGCGCCGCCGCTCGAGCCCTGGCCGACGACGAGCGAGACGACCGGCGTCGGCTGCTCGAGCAGCGCGGCGAACGACTCGGCGAGCCAGACGGCGATCCCCTGCCGGTCGGCCTCGGCACCGACGGCCGCGCCCGGCCCGTCGAGGATCGTCAGCACCGGCAGGCGCAGACGCGCAGCGATCCGGAGCCCGCGGATCGCCTTGCGGTAGCCGGCCGGGCCGACGAGCCCGGTGCCGCCGCTGCGGTCCTGCGCGATCGCGAGCACGCGCTCGCCCGCGATCTCGGCGAGCGCGACGACGAGCGCCGGGTCGTCCTCTCCGGTCCGGTCGCCGCGCAGGACGAACTGCCGCTCGGCGAGGCCGTCGAGCCAGGCGCGGCCGCTCGGCCAGCCGGGCTCGCGGATCGCCTGGACGAGCGCCCAGCGGTCGGCCGGCAGCTGCGGCAACGGCAGCGCGAGCCGCTGGCCAGCCTCCGAGAGCGGCGGGCGACGGACGAGCAGCTCGAGCAGGGTCGCGAGCGCCGGGCGCAGCTCCGTCCGCGCGAGCGCGGCGTCGAGGATGCCACGCTCGCCGAGCTCGTCGGCGCGCAGCCCCTCGGCCGGCTCGCCGGTCACCGCCTCGACGACGCGCGGCCCCGCGAAGCCGACGAGCGCGCCGCGCTCCGCGAGCACGACGTCCGCCAGGTTGGCGACCGAGGCGTAGGGCGCGCCGGTCGTCGGGTCGGTCAGGATCGCGACGAAGGGCACGCCCGCCCGGCGCAGCTCGACCGCCGCGGCCGACGTGCGGGCCATCTGGAACAGCGCCGGGAGCCCCTCCTGCATGCGGGCGCCGCTCGAGGCGACGACCATCACCGCGGGGACGCCCTCCGCGGCCGCCGTCGTCAGCGCCTCGACGACGCGCTCGCCGGCAGCGACGCCGAGCGAGCCGCCGAGGAAGGCGAAGTCGAAGGCGACGACCACGACGGCGCGGCGCCCGACGAGCGCCCGGCCGCTCTGCACGGACTCGTCCGCTCCGGTCGTGCTGCGCGCCTGCGCGAGCTGGTCGGGGTACGAGGCCTCGTGGCGGAACTCGATCGGGTCGGCGACGAGCGCCGGCCCGAACGGCGCGAACGTGCGCGGCTCGACGAGCAAGTCGATCCACTCGCGCGCGCTCAGACGGCGCGCGTAGCCGCACGCCTCGCACGCCCCGTGCAGGTCGAGCGCGTGCGCGCAGCGCGGGCAGGCGCTCGGGCGTGCGACCGCCCGGAGCGTCTGCACCGTCCCGACCCGCCGCGCCTCGCGCAGGAGGTCGGTCGGGTGGCGGAGCATCTCCGCGCGACGCCTGAGGGCCTGGGTGCGATCCGTATTCGCCAAGGGAACGTGACGTTCGCTACTGTGTCGAGTCTAGGATCCGCCCGTGGACGGTGTCAACCACCAGCAGGAGGCTCCCGCGGGGGCCGGGCAGGCCGCCGGTCCGCGGCGCTACTCCGACCTGCAGGGGATCGCCCGAGCGCTCGCGATCCTCGAGACGCTCGCGGAGCAGCCGCTCCGCGCGAAGGAGCTGGCGGACGCGCTCGACCTCAAGTGGACGACCGCCTACCGCGCGCTCACCCACCTCCGCGAGACCGGCTACGTCCGCAAGGACGAGGCCACCGGCCTCTACGCCGTCGGGTCGCGGCTCTACTCCCTCGGCACCTCGTACGTGGCCCACCATCCGATGGTCCCGGTCGCCCGGCCGATCCTGCGCGCCGCGGCCGACGAGGCGCACGCCACCGCCCAGCTGGTCGAGCGCGACCGGCACCGCTCGATCGTGCTCGCCGTCGCCGAGCCGGCGTCCGAGACGATCCCGCGCGCGACCGCCGGCCACCACTTCCCGCTCCACTGCGGCTCGAAGGGTCACCTGCTGCTCGCGTGCGCGGACGAGGCGACGATCGACGAGTACCTCGCACGCCCGCTCGAGCAGCTCACCCGGCACACCGTCGTCGACCCGACCGCCCTGCGGGCGCTGCTCGACGAGATCCGCGCCCAGGGCTACGCCGTCACACGGCGGGACGTCCAGCTCTCGACCGGCTCGCTCGCCGCGCCGGTCCACGACGGCAGCGGCGCGGTCGTCGCCTGCGTCTGCCTGATCACGAGCGCGAGCCAGCTCGACGAGCGCGAGGAGACGCTGCTCGAGGTCGTGCTCGACGCGGCCCGGTCGATCTCGACGGCGCTCGGCTGGCGGCCCGCGCTCGGCGCGCGGGTCGACCCGTGACCGACGCGGTCGCCATCGCCGCCGCGATCGCCGGGCGGGAGCGCACGGCGCGCGAGGTCGCCGAGGAGGCCCTCGCCCGGGCCGGGGCCGACACGCTCGGCGCATTCTGGGGGCGCTGCCCCGAGCGCGCGCTCGCGGCGGCCGACCGGGTCGACGCCGCGATCGCCGCCGGCTGCGACCGGGGCCGCTCGCCGGCGCGCCGCTCGCGGTCAAGGACTGCTTCGACGTCGCCGGCGAGCCCACGAGCTGCGGCATCCGCGGCCGCGGCTCGATGCCGCGCGCGAGCGCGGACGCGGCCGTCCTCGCCCCGCTCGCCTCCCTGCCGCTCGTCGGCAAGACCGCGATGCACCAGCTCGCCTGGGGCATGAGTGGCGAGGCACGCGGCTACGCCGCCAACCGCAACCCCGTCGATCCCGGCCGGATGCCCGGCGGCTCCTCCGGCGGCTCGGCGACCGCGGTGGCCGCGGGGATCGTGCCGCTCGCGCTCGGCACCGACTCGGGCGGCTCCGTCCGCCAGCCGGCCGCGTGGTGCGGCGTCGTCGGCCTGAAGCCGACGCTCGGGACGCTCCCGACGGCCGGGTGCGCACCGATGGCCCGGAGCCTCGACACGGTCGGCGTGCTCGCCCGGTCGGTGCGCGACGCCGCCGCCGCGCTCGTGCTCCTCACCGGCGCCGCCCCGGCAGCTGCCGCCGCGCCGCGCCGGATCGGCGTCGTCGAGGAGCTGTTCGAGGGCTGCGACGACGGCGTCGCCGCCTCGTGCCGCGCCGCGCTGGCACGGCTCGAGGCCGACGGCACGGGCTCGTGCCGATCGCCCTTCCCTGGGAGCGCCGCGCGCTCGGGGCGCTCTACGCTCACGAGCTGGCCGCGGACTGGGGCGACCGCGTCGAGGCCGAGCCGGACGCGTTCCTCGCCGAGGTGCGCGCGGGGATCGAGGCCGGGCGCGCGGTGAGCCCAGAGCAGGCCGCGGCGGCGCGCGACGCGCTCGGCCGCGCCCGGGCGGCCGCGCGCGACGCCGTCACCGCGGCGCGCGTCGAGCTCGTCGCCGGGCCGACGACGCCGATCCCGCCGCCGCCGCTCGGCGAGCCCGACCCGACGCGCGTCGCCGGGCGCAACACGCGGGTCTTCAACGGGCTCGGCTGGCCATCGCTCTCGCTGCCGTGCGGGCGCGCGGACGGCCTGCCGGTCGGGCTGATGCTGTCGGCACCGGCCGGCCGCGACCGCGAGCTGCTGGCCGCCACGCTCGCCGTCGAGGCCGCCGTCGCCGGCTGAGCCGGTCGCGTAGACTCCCCGCCGCTTCCACGAACACCGTGTTCGGAAGGAGAACAGCCGCGCCATGAGCGTCCGCCTCGCGCACCTCACCTGGGAGGAGGCCGGGCAGGCCGTCCAGGACGGCAAGCTCGTGATCGTCCCCGCCGGCGCCACCGAGGCGCACGGGCAGCACCTGCCCCTCGACGTCGACACGCACCAGGCGGCGACGGTCGCCGAGCGGCTCGCCGAGCGCGTCGGCGCCCTGGTCGCGCCCGCCATCCCCTACGGCTACTCGACGACCTGGATGGGCTTCCCCGGCACGATCACGCTCCAGGCGGAGACGTTCCAGCAGGTGCTCGTCGAGGTCGTGTCGAGCCTGGTCGAGCACGGCTTCCACCGCGTCCTGATCCTGAACGGCCACCGGCCGAACGGCACCGCCTGCGACGTCGCCGCGCGCCGCGTCGTTGACGCGTACGCCCACGAGCGGCCCGTGCAGATCACCGCGGTCAGCTACTGGGAGCCGGGCGCGGCGGCCGTCCACGCGCTGCGGCGGTCGAAGGTGGGCGGCATGGGTCACGCCTGCGAGATGGAGACCTCCGTCCAGCTGGCGACGCGCCCGCACCTCGTGAAGATGGAGCGGATCGAGGGCGTGGAGCCGCCGATCGTCCGCTGGGACCTCGTCGCCCCCGTCGAGCCGTACCGGACGTACGTCAGCTGGCCGACGGCCGCCGACGGCCACCCCGGCATCTTCGGCGACCCCCACGCGGCGACCGCCGAGGCGGGCGAGCGGTTCGTCGAGGCGGTGCTCGACGGGCTCGTCCGTATGCTCGAGGACATCGCGTCGGGCGGCGGCAGCTACACGACGCGATGACGCTCGTCCTGGGCGCCACCGGTCGGCTCGGCCGGCTCGTCGTCGACGGCCTCGTCGCCGCCGGGGCCGGCTGCCGGCCGGTCTCCCGCGACCCGGCGCGCGCGGCGGCGCTCGCGCGGCCGGGCGTCGAGCCGGTCGTGCTCGACGTCGCCGACGCGGACGCGCTCGAGCGGGCGCTCACCGGGGTCGACCGGCTCTTCCTCTGCCTGCCGACGAGCCGCGAGCAGGCCGCGCTCGAGCGCGGCGTCGTCGACGCGGCGGCCAGGACGGGAACGCCGCTCGTCAAGCTGGCCTGGGTCGGCGCCGGCATGGAGACGGACGTCCCGTTCGGCGTCTGGCACCGCGAGATCGAGGAGCACCTCGCCGGCGCCGGCGTGCCGCACACCATCGTGCGCTCGTCCTCGTTCGTGCAGCACCTCTGGGGCGAGCTGATCGCGCCGCGCGTGCGCGAGGGCGGCGCCTTCCGGCTCTCCGCCGGCGACGGGCGGGTGGCGGCGGTCGACCTCCGCGACGTCGCGGACGTCTGCGTCCGGCTGCTCCTCGCCGGCGAGCACGAGGGCCGCGCGCTCGACCTGACCGGCCCGGAGGCGCTGTCGTTCGCCGAGGCCGCGGCCGTGGTCGCGGCCGCCGCCGACCGTCCGGTCGCCTACGTCGACGCGCCCGAGGAGGACGTGCGCGCCGAGCTGCTCGCGCTCGGGCACGACGCCTGGTTCGCCGCCGCGCTGATCCGCCTCTACCGGCTCTACCGCGCCGACGCGCTCGCCGCCGTCTCGCCCGACCTCGAGGCCGTGCTCGGGCGGCCGGGGCGCCGCTTCGCCGAGTGGGCCCGCGAGGCGCGTGACCTCTTCGTCGCGCCCTGAGGGCGGTCAGCGAACGTCGAGCACGTCGCGCACCGCCGCGGCGAGCTCGGCGGGCGTGAACGGCTTGCGGAAGAGCGGCAGCTGCTCGAGGCCTGCGACGGGCTCGCCGTCGTCGTGCCCGGTCATCAGGGCGATGCGAAGCCCGGGGTGCCGCTCGGCGACCCGCGCGGCCAGGTGGCGCCCGCTCATCCCGGGCATGACGATGTCGCTGAGCACCAGGTCGAAGTCGTCCTCGGAGGCCTCGAGCTCCGCGAGCGCCGCCGCCGCGGACGACACCGCGACGACCGAGTAGCCGGCGCGCTCGAGCACCGCGCGCACGACGTTGCGGACGAGGTCCTCGTCGTCGACGACGAGGATCCGCTCCGAGCCGGCGGCGAGCCCGACCGCCACCCCGTCGGAGGCCCCGTCGAGCGAGCCGGTCGCCGGCAGGAGCACGTGGACGGACGTGCCCTCGCCCGGGAGGCTGTCGACGGTCACCTCGCCGCCGTGGCGGCGGACGATGCCGTGGACGGTCGGGAGTCCCATCCCCGCCCGCTCGGGCTTGGTCGAGAAGTACGGCTCGAAGATGCGCTCGCGGATCCGGGGGTCGATCCCTCGGCCGCTGTCGCGGACGGTGATCCGGACGGCCGGCGCGCCGTCGGCCCGGAACTCGTGCACGGTCTGGAGGCCGACCGCGCCGGGGCCGTCGAGCGCCTCGCCGGCGTTCCGCACGAGGCAGACGAGGGCCTCCTCGAGCCCGGCCGGGTCGACGCTCGCGAGCGCCGGTCCCGGCGCGAGGTCGACGACCAGGTCGACGCCGGCCCCGGCCAGCTGCCGCAGGTGCGCCTCGGCGTAGCGGACGAGCGTGTTCACGTCGGTCGGCCGGGGGTCGCGGACGTGGCGTCCCGCGACGACGAGCAGCTGCTCCGCGAGCGTGCGCGCGCGCTCGGCGCCGAGCTGGATCTGCTCGAGCTGCGCGCGGCGGGGGTCGTCGGGCGCGGTGTCCGCGAGCAGCAGGTGCGTCGAGCCGGCGATGGCGGTCAGCACGTTGTTGAAGTCGTGCGCGACGCCACCGGCGAGCCTGCCGAGCGCCTCGAGCCGCTGCGCCTCGCGAAGCCGGTCCTCCTGCCGGCGCAGCCGTTCCTCCGCCTGGACGCGGCCGGTGACGTCGAGGACGATCCCGATCGTGCCGGACGGCTGCCCGGCGCGGTCGCGCAGCGGCTCGACCTGGCCCTCGAGCGTGCGCCCGTCGAGCTCGAGCCGGAGCGGCGCGGGCGCGCCGACGAGGGCCGCGCGGCTCGCGATGCGGAGCGGGCACTCCCGGTCGTCCTCGAACAGCTCGACGAGCCCGTCCAGGCCGCCGTCGCGGGCGAGCGACCCGAGCAGCGAGGTGAGCCGCAGGCTCCCGTCCGTCGTCCAGACGAGCGCTGGGACGCGGTCGAGCTGGCGCAGGCGCGCCTCGCCCTCCTGCAGCGCCTGCACCGTCTGGAGCTCGTCGGTCACGTCGAGGAGGACGCCGAGGCACAGCCTCGGCGCGGCCTCCACCCCGTCGGCGACGCCTCGCTCGCGCAGGCGCACCACGCGGCCGTCGGCGCGCACGGCGCGGTACTCGAGGCCGAACTGCCCGCCCTCCGCGCGCCGGTGCGCCCGCAGCTCCGCGACGCGGGCTCGGTCCTCGGGGTGGACGACCCGGTCGAGCAGGTCAGGGTCGGCCCCCCACGCCGCGGCCGGGTAGCCGAGCAGCGCCTCGACCGCCGAGCTCGCCTGCACCTGCCGGGAGGGGCCGTCGAGCCGCTCCACGTAGGCGGCCAGGGGCAGCCGCGTCACGAGACCAGCCGTCGGCCCGAACTCGAGCCTCCCCACCCCGCAGTCGTGAGGCATACTCCCGCCGATTCTAGAGCGGCTCCGCGGCCCGGGTCGCGGAGCCGTCACGGGGTGGGGCGAAGGCACGTGAGGGGAGGCGGTGGCGTGTCGGAGGGGGCCGTCGAGGACGCGGCGAGCGCGATGGTCGCGGACGGAAGCGAGAACGTCGGGAAGATCCGGGACATCCTCTTCGGCGCGCAGATGCGCGACTACGAGGACCGGTTCGCCCGGCTCGAGGAGCGCCTCGCCGACGAGCTCGCGGCGCTGCGCTCCGAGCAGCAGGACCGGCTGAGCGCGACCGAGCTCGCGCTGCGGAGCGAGCTGGACGGCCTCGCGGCGCGGCTCGGCGAGGAGCGCGAGGAGCGGGTCGACGGCCTGAAGCGCGCGGCCGCCGAGCTGAAGGAGACGGCGAAGGCGATCGACCGGCGGCTCGCCGCGCTCGACCAGGCCGGCGGCGCGACCGCCAGCGATCTCGGCGCGCTGCGCACCGAGGTCGGCCAGCGGCTCGACGCGCTCGACGGCCGGCTCGCGGCCGAGGCCGACGCGCTGCGGACGAGCATGACCGACCGGGCGGCCCTGGCGGGCCTGCTCGAGGAGGTCGGCGCCCGGCTGCGCGAGGCGCAGCCGTAGGGCGCGGCGGGGATGGCCGCGACGGACGAGCTGTCGGAGCTCCGCAGCCTGCTCGTCGGGCCGGAGCGCAGCGCGCTCGACGAGCTCCGCCACCGCCTCGACGACCCCGAGCTCCGGGCCGAGGACGTCGGCCGCGTCCTCGCCGAGGCGGTCGTCCTCCGGGCACGCCAGGACGAGGACCTGCGCCGCGCGCTCCAGCCGCTGATCGTCGACGCGCTGAAGCAGGCGATCGCGCGCGAGCCGGACTTCGTCGCGGACGCGATCTTCCCGATCATCGGCCCGGCCCTCCGCCGCGCGGTCGCGGAGTCGCTGCGCGGCCTCGTCCAGAGCCTCAACGAGGTGGTCTCGAACACCTTCTCGGTCCGCGGCCTGCGCTGGCGACTCGAGGCCTGGCGCACGGGGCGCCCCTTCGGCGAGGTCGTGCTCGCCAACAGCCTCGTCCACCGCGTCGAGCAGGTGCTGCTGATCCACCGGGAGACGAGCCTGCCGCTCGCGACCGCGACGGCGACCGACGTCCCCGTGCAGGACGAGGCGCTCGTGGCGGGCATGATCGGCGCGATCCAGGCCTTCGTCCGCGACGCGTTCCGCGGCGACGCGGGCGCCGCGCTGCACGCGTCGACGGTCGGGGAGCTCACCCTCTGGGCCGAGCCCGGCCCGGCGGCGATCCTCGTCGCGGTGATCCGCGGCACGCCGCCCGAGGAGCTGCGCGGGACCCTGCGCGCCGCGAACGAGGCCGTGCATCGCCGCCTCGCCCGTGAGCTCGAGGCGTTCGACGGCGACCCCGCGCCGCTCGCGCCGGCTCGCCCGCTGCTCGAGGACTGCCTGACGGCCGACTACGGCGGGCGGCGATGACCCACAGGAAGGTCTGCCTGCTCGGCGACCTCGCGGTCGGCAAGACGAGCCTCGTGCGCCGCTTCGTCGAGAGCATCTTCAGCGAGGCCTACCTGTCGACGGTGGGCGTACGGATCGCCCGCCGCGACGTCGCCGTCGGCGGTCGCGAGTCGGCCTCGTCTTCTGGGACCTCGCGGGCGTCGAGGACTGGCGTCGCCTGCCGACCTCGTACCTGCGCGGCGCGGCGGGCGCCCTGCTCGTCGCCGACGGCACGCGAGCCGAGACGCTCGAGCACCTGCTCGCCCTCGTGCGCCAGCTGCCGCCGGCGCTCGCGGACGTGCCCCTCCACGTGCTGCTGAACAAGTCCGACCTGACGGGCGAGTGGTCGCTGCACCGCAGCACGGCCGAGCTGATCGGCGGCTTCGGCCTCTCCTGCTCGGAGACGAGCGCGCGCACGGGCGCGGACGTCGAGGACGCGTTCGCCGCGCTCGCCGCGGCGATGCTCGACCCGGGCGCCGCCTCCGGCGCCGGCGCGTAGGGTCGGGGCGGGGCCGCAGCGCGCGACCCCGCCCCCGCTCCCTCAGCCCGCGTGCTCGAGGCGCTCGCGCAGCGCGTCCAGCTGGCCCGCGAGGGCCTGCGGCAGCGCGTCGCCGAACTGCGCGAAGTGCTGCTCGATCGACGGCACCTCGGCCTTCCAGCCGTCGACGTCGGCACGGAGCAGCTCGGCGAGGTCCTCGGCGGGCAGCGTCGAGGCCGTCCGTGTCCAGGTCGCTGGCGGCGGGCAGCAGGCCGATCGGCGTCTCGAGGGCGCCGGCGCCTCCGTCGACCCGCTCGACGATCCACTTCAGCACGCGGCTGTTCTCGCCGTAGCCCGGCCAGGCCAGCGGCCGTTCGCGTCCTTGCGGAACCAGTTGACGTAGAAGACGCGCGGGAGCTTCGCGCCCGCCGTCTGCCCGACCCGGAGCCAGTGGGCGAAGTAGTCGCCCATGTGGTATCCGCAGAAGGGCAGCATCGCGAACGGGTCGCGCCGCAGGGCGCCGACGGCGCCGGCCGCGGCCGCGGTCGTCTCCGAGGCCATGATCGAGCCGAGGAAGACCCCGTGCTCCCAGTCGAACGCCTCGTGCACGAGCGGCACGACGCCCGCGCGGCGGCCGCCGAACAGGATCGCGTCGATCGGCACGCCCGCGGGGTCCTCCCACTCGGGCGCGATCGAGGGGCACTGGCTCGCGGGCGCCGTGAAGCGCGCGTTCGGGTGCGCCGCGGCGACGCCGGCGTCGGGCGTCCACGGGTTGCCGTGCCAGTCGGTCGCCTCCGCCGGCGGGTCGCTCGTCAGCCCCTCCCACCAGACGTCGCCCTCGGGAGTGAGCGCGGTGTTCGTGAAGATCGAGTTGCCCCAGAGCGTCGCGATCGCGTTCGGGTTGGTCTCCTCGCCGGTGCCAGGGGCGACGCCGAAGAAGCCGGCCTCGGGGTTGATCGCGTAGAGCCGGCCGTCCGCGCCGAACTTCATCCAGGCGATGTCGTCGCCGATCGTCTCGACCTGCCAGCCGGGGATCGTCGGGACGAGCATCGCGAAGTTCGTCTTGCCGCAGGCGGACGGGAAGGCGGCCGCGACGTAGCGGGCCGCGCCACCGGGCGGCGTCACCTTGAGGATCAGCATGTGCTCCGCGAGCCAGCCGGCGTCGCGCGCCATCACCGAGGCGATGCGCAGCGCGAAGCACTTCTTGCCGAGCAGGGCGTTGCCCCCGTAGCCGGAGCCGTAGCTCCAGATCTCGCGCGTCTCCGGGAAGTGGACGATGTACTTCCGCTCGGCGTCGCACGGCCAGCGGACGTCGTCCTGGCCGGGATCGAGCGGCGCGCCGACGCTGTGCAGGCACGGCACCCAGTCGCCGTCGCCGAGCACGTCGAGCGCGCCCTGGCCCATCCGGGTCATGATCCGCATCGAGGCGGCGACGTAGGCGGAGTCGGTCAGCTGCACGCCGATGTGGGCGATCGGCGACCCAAGCGGGCCCATCGAGAAGGGGACGACGTAGAGCGTCCGGCCGCGCATCGCGCCGCGGTACAGCCCGAGCAGCTCCTCGCGCATCTCCGCAGGAGGGCGCCAGTTGTTCGTCGGGCCCGCGTCCTGCTCGCGCTCCGCGCAGATGAACGTGCGGTCCTCGACCCGGGCCACGTCGCCGGGATCGGAGATCGCCCAGTACGAGTTCGGGCGGATCTCGGGGTTCAGCTGCGTGAACGTGCCGGCCTCGACGAGCGCGCCGGCCAGGGTCGCGTACTCCTCGTCCGAGCCGTCGCACCAGTGCACGCGCTCCGGCTCGAAGACGCCGGCCCACTCCTCGACCCACGCCACCAGACGCTCGTTCGACGTCCGCGCGGGCCCGACCTGGGTGCTCAAATACCCCTCCAGGCAGTCGTGTCAGTTGTCCGCCTGATCGTACTTGCCACGCGAAGCACCCGAGTCGGGAACCCGCGGGCGGGGCGCTACTGGCCGAGCTCGTCCGACGTCTTCAGGCAGCACGGCCGGTCGGGCTCGTCGCCCTCCGGCGGGGGCTCGGGCGCCCGGTCGAAGCCGAGCTCGAGCTCGTCGCGGCGGGGCGCGGCCGTCCCGGCGACGAGGCGTCCGCCCTTGTAGACCCGCTCGATCGCCGCGCCGCCCGTGAGGATCGAGACGTCCTCGAGCGGGTCGCCGTCGACCACGAGCACGTCGGCGTAGCGGCCGGGCGCGAGCAGCCCGACGTCGTCCTGCCAGCCGAGCACGCGGGCGCCCGTGCTCGTCGCGGCCACGATCGCCTCCATCGTCGAGAAGCCCGCGCCGACCATCATCTCGAGCTCGATGCCGATCTCGCGCTGCGGGTTGAAGCGGTGGCCCGAGTCGCTGCCGACCGCCATCGGGATCCGCTTCGCGCGCGCGAGCGCGACGCTCGCCATGTGCGCGTCCAGGTCGCCGCGGAACTTGTCGACGATCCACTGCGGCACGCCGATCTAGGGGCCGCGGCGGACGTAGAGCGTCAGCACGGAGATCGTCGGCACGAGCACCGTGTGCGACGCGGCCATGAGGTCGGCGCCCTCCTCGTCGAGGAAGGTGCCGTGCTCGACCGTGTCGACGCCCGCGCGGACGGCGTTCTTGATCCCCTCGGTCGCCTGGGCGTGGCAGGCCACCACGACGCCGTTGCGATGGGCCTCCCTGACCGCGGCCGCGAGCTCCTCGTACGACATCGTCTGCTTGCGCGAGTCGGAGAACGGGCTGATGCCGGTGCCGCTCGCCTCGAGCTTGACCGTCCCCGCGCCGTACTTCACCTGCTCGCGCACCGCGCGCACGACCGCCTCGACCCCGTCGGCGACCTGCCCGAGGCTCGCACGGTTGTCGACCCAGGAGCCGTAGCCGTCCGCCAGCCCGCCCGTCGAGGTGATGATCCGTCCGCCGGCGAGGATCCGCGGGCCCATGAGGACGCCCTGCTCGATCATGTCGCGCACGGCGATCCCGATCAGGCCGCGCGTTCCCGCGTCGCGGGCGCTCGTGAAGCCGACCTCGAGCAGCGTCTGCGCGTTGCGCGCCGCCAGGATCGTCGCGTGCTCGATCGAGCGTCGCAGGTCGTAGTCCTCCCAGCAGGTGACGTCCTGGTAGACGCCGTGGAAGTGGCAGTCGACCATCCCCGGCAGCAGGGTCTTGCCGGTGCAGTCGACCACGGCGGCGCGAGCGCCCTCGTCCGGCCGGACGTCGTCGACCGGGCCGATCCGGACGATCCGCTCGCCCTCGACCAGCACCGAGCCGCGCTCGATCGGGTCGGCGCCCGAGCCGTCGATCACGGTCGCGTTCCGGAGCAGCAGCTGGGTCATGCGGTGCGCCCTCAGGCGTCGGGCGCGGGCTGGCCGGTGGCGGCCGTCGGGCGCTCGGGGGTCGGCGCGGCCGGGCCGGACGGCGCCGCGCCGCCGCGGCCGAAGGGCGGCCAGCGGAACTCGCGCCCGCCGGTCAGGCCGCGCGGCCGGACGATCAGGATGCCGAGCAGGATCAGCGCCAGGACGATCTCGGTGATGTTCTTCGTGTCGGACGCCTTCTCGACCTCGCGCAGGCCCTCGCTCAGGCCCGAGATGACGACGGCGCCGACGACCGCGCCCGCGAGGCTGTTGATGCCGCCGATCACGAGCATCGCGATCGTCGTGAACGTGATCGAGAGGAAGAACAGCGTCGGCGTGATCGTGCCGAGGAACTGCGCGTAGAGCGCGCCGGAGAGGCCGACGAGCCCGCCCGAGACCACGAACGCGATCGACCGCTCCCTCACCACGCTGATCCCCAGGGAGCGCGCGGCCAGCGCGTCCTCCCGGGTGCCGCGCAGGCGTAACCCGAATCGCGAGCGCTGGTAGAGGTACGCGACCGCCATCGCGATCAGCGCCCAGATCAGCGCGGAGAAGACGCCGACGTCGCGGCGGATGCTCGAGAACGAGGTGAGTCCGCCGGTCAGCGCCTCCCAGCGGCTGAGCACGACGTTCACGACGAGCAGCACGGCGAGCGTGGCGATGCCCGCGGCGAGGCCGGACAGGCGCATCAGGGGCAGGGCGATGATCGCGGCGAAGGCCGCCGCGACGAGGATCGCGAGCAGGATCGCGAGGATCGTGTTCAGGTTTGCCGTGCGCAGGAAGTCCGGCGCGTCGGGGATCAGCACCCGCTTCACCTGCGGGCGTGACGTCAGGATCGCGACGGTGTAGGCGCCGAGCCCCATGAAGCTCGCGTGGCCGAACGAGAGCACGCCCGAGTTGCCGACGAAGACGTACAGCCCGACGACGAACACGAGGTTGATCAGCATGAACGTCGCCTTGCGCTCGAGCGCCTCCGAGCCGAGCAGCGAGAGGAGCGCGAGGGCGACGACGATCAGCGCGGGGCCGAGCAGCGGCCAGGCGCGCTCGCCGACGGAGCCCGGCAGCAGGCGGTCGCGCATCGCTACACCCGCTCCCTGGCGGCCCGCCCGGGCAGGATCCCCTGGGGCCGGACGAGCAGGATCAGGATCACCGCGGCGTAGACGAACGCGTCGCGGAACTCGCGCAGGTCGGTCGGCAGCGCCTGCTCGAGGCCGGTCGAGAGGCCGCCGAGCACGAAGCCGCCGACGACCGCGCCGACGAGGCTCGTCATGCCGCCGAGCACGGTCGCGACGAGGCCCGCGAGCAGCGGCGCGAGGCCCATCGCCGGGCTGACCGAGCCGGAGTTCGACACCGCGATCAGGGCGACCGCCCCGGCGAGCAGGCCCGAGATCAGGAAGGCGGTGGCGATCACGCGGTTCGCCTTGACGCCGAGGAACTGGGCCATCCGGAAGTCCTCCGAGGCGGCCCGGATCTGCACGCCGAGCGCCGTCCGCTTCATGAAGAACGTCAGGGACAGCAGCAGGAACGCCGCCACGCCGAGCGTGATCACGTCCACCTTGCGGATCCGCACGTCGCCCGCGAACCAGTTCTCGAGCACGACGCCGCCGATCGGCACGCTGCGGCCGAGCGAGTCCCAGACGAGCACGGCGATGTTCACGAGCAGCGTGGAGACGGCGAACGACGTCACGAGCATCGTCGTCGGGCTCTCGCGGCGCACCGGCCGGAAGGCCAGGCGCTCCATCGCGAGCGCGAACATCGCCGAGACGAAGAGCGTCCAGAGGATCAGCAGCGGCCAGACCGCGGCGTCCAGGAACTCGCTCGTGAAGATGAACATGGCGTAGCCGCCGGCCATGATCAGCTCGCCGTGGGCGAAGTTGATCAGCTGCATCACGCCGAAGATCAGGGCGACGCCGAGCGCGACCAGGGCGAAGAAGCTGCCGCGGCTGATCGCGTCGATTGCGTTCTGCGCGACGGTCGGCCCGTCGAGCGCCAGGGGGAGGTTCGCGAGTTCGAGCATCGGGGTGTCTCAGGCGAAGCCGAGGAACGCTTCCTCGAAGCGCGGGTCGTGGGCCAGCTCGGCGCTCGGGCCCGAGAGCTCGATCACGCCGGTGCGGAGGACGTAGAGCCGGTCGGCGACCTCGACGGTGCGGGCCGCGTTCTGCTCGACGAGCAGGATCGTCATCCCCTGCGCCTTCAGCTCCTCGAGCGTCTCGAAGACGCGGTCGATCACGATCGGCGCGAGGCCGAGGGACGGCTCGTCGAGCATCAGGAGCTTCGGCTTGGCGAGCAGCGCCCGGGCGATCGCGAGCATCTGCTGCTCGCCGCCGGACAGCCGGCCCGCGGGGGTCCTGAGGTACTCGCGCAGGATCGGGAAGAGGTCGAGCAGCTCCTCCCGGTGGCGCGCCGCCTCCGCCTTGTCCGTGCGAGGCGTGGCGCCGAGCAGGAGGTTCTCCCCCACGGTCAGGCGGCTGAAGATGTGCCGGCCCTCCGGGACGAGCGAGATGCCGCGCTCGACGACGCGCTCGGGCGCCACGCCGAGGAGCGGCTGCCCCTCGAAGGAGATCGTGCCGGACGCCGCCGGGACGCCGCCCGCGATCGCGAGCATGAGCGTGGACTTGCCGGCCCCGTTCGGGCCGATCACGCCGACGATCTCGCCCGGCTCGACCGTCAGGGAGACGCCCTGGAGCGCAGCGATCGAGCCGTAGCGGACGACCAGGTCGTCAACGACCAGCACCGGCGCTCCCCTCCTCTCGCTGCGGCGCGGCCTTCTTGCCCAGGTACGCCTCGATCACGGCGGGATCCCGCTGGACGTCGGCGGGCAGGCCGACGGTGAGCGTGCGGCCGTAGTCGAGCACGTGGATCCGCTCGCACAGCCGCATGATCAGCCGCATGTCGTGCTCGATCACGAGCACGCCGCAGCCGAAGTCGTCGCGGATCCCGGCGATCGCGTGCAGGAGGTCGTCGGTCTCCGACTCGTTCAGCCCGGCCGCCGGCTCGTCCAGGAGCAGGAAGTCCGGGTTCGTCGCGAGCGCACGCACGAAGCCGAGGCGCCGCTCGTCCCCGTACGGCAGCGCGGACGCCCGCACGTGTGCCTTCTCGGACAGGCCGATCCGCTCGAGCAGCGCGGTGGCGCGCTGGCGCGCCTCCCGCCGGCCGGCGCCGGCGCCCAGGGCGCCGAGCTCGACGTTCTCGAAGGCGGTCAGCTGCCCGAAGAGGCGGACGGCCTGGAACGTGCGGGCCACGCCAATCGGCCCGAGGGCGTTCGGCGCCCAGCCCGTCACGTCCAGGTCGCCCACCAGCACCCGACCGGCGGTCGGGCGCTGGAAGCCGGTGAGGGCGTTGACCATCGTGGTCTTGCCCGCCCCGTTCGGCCCGATCAGGCCGAGGATCTCGCCCCGGTCAAGGTGGAGGTCGACGCCGTCGACCGCGCGGACGCCCTCGAAGTGCACGTGGACGCCCTCGGCCCGGAGCCTGGTGGCTCCGGACCGAGGTGCCCGCCTCCTGCGAAGGCTCGTCAGCACGGTCTCGCTGGCCCTCGACCTACCGGCCGACTGCTAGCCCGTGACCTTCTGCCACAGCGCCACGGCGTCGCCCTGCGGCTGGAGCCGCTTCAGGAACGAGGCCTTGCCGGCATCGATCTTCATGATCGTGACCGGGAACGTGAAGCTGTGGTTGTAGTCGGTGTTGAACGTGAACGGCCCGAAGAGGAACGAGCCGTCCGTCGCCTGCAGCGCAGCCGCGATCGCCTCGCCCTCGGTCGAGCCGGCGCGCTCGATCGCGTCCGCCACCACCTGGATCACCTGGTAGCCCATGAGCGCGTGCGGCAGGGGCACCGGGCCGTCGTACTTCTCCTGGTAGCGCGCGGCCAGGTCGTTCACGGCCTGGATCTCGTCGTCGCCGAGCCACGAGCCGTAGGTGCTCTGGTACGCGTTCGACAGCGGCGAGCCGACCGACTCGAACCACCAGTCGCCGCCCATGCCGACGCCCATGAAGATCGGCGTCTCGATGCCGGCCGCGCGGAGCTGGCGGATCGCGGTCGCGCCTCCCGGCGGGATCGAGCAGAGGACGATGAAGTCCGGCTGCGGGTCGAGGCTCTGGAAGCGCGTGATCACCGACTGCAGCTGCGGGTCGGCCTGCTCGAACGTGTCCTCGCCGGCGATGGTGCCGCCGAGGTCCTGGAACGCCTGCTTGTACGACGCGCAGTACGTCGTGTCGTAGTCGATCACCGGGTCGTTCAGGATGAACGCGCTCTTCCAGCCCTGCTCGTTGAACGACCACTCGGCCGGGACGATCGCCTCGTTCGGCGTCGCGATGCCGGCGGAGAACGTCAGCGGGCCCAGGCCGTTCGGGCCGAAGTTCGGCGCGCCTGCGCAGAACGAGATGCCCGGGATGCCGCGGCCGGTCGCCTCCGACTGCGCCGGGGCCGACCAGTCGAAGTCGCAGTCCGTGACGATGATCGAGGCGCCCTTGTCGATGACCTCGATCGCGGCCGCGGCGCCGTTCGCGGCGAAGTCGGACTTGTCGTCCGCGGTCACCAGCTGGATCGGGCGGCCGAGGACGCCGCCGGCGGCGTTGATGTCCTCGACGGCGAACTCGGCCATCTGCTGCGGCCAGAGGCCCCACGGGGCGAGGTCGCCCGTGAGCGAGATCGGCATGCCGATGACGATCGGGTCGCCCGTCGGGGCGGCGCCGGACTCGGCGGGCGCCGGGGCGGGCTCGGCCGGGGCCGGCTCCGCGGGCTCGGCAGGCGCCGGCTCGGCGGGGGCGGGCTCGGCAGGCGCGGGCTCGGCCGGCTCGGCGGGCTCGGCGGGCGCCGGGGCCGCGGGCTCGGCGGGCGCCGGCTCCGCGGGCGCGGGCGACGCCTCGTCGCTGCCGCCGCACGCGGCCGCGAGCAGCGCGATCGCCGCGGCGAGGACCGCCAACAGCAACCAGCGTGGTCTCATCTCGTTTCCTCCTCCTCGTGCTGGCGGACCTGCCGGCCCGTCCGACCGATGCTCCGGCGGTTCCTACCACCATCGCGCCTACCGCGTCAAGTGGGGGCGAACCCGCTGTTCGCCCACCGAACGCGTACCGCTCCGCTCCGCGGACTGCTCCCGAAAACGACGCGAGGCCCCGGGCGTCCCGAGGGACGCCCGAGGCCTCGTCGCCTCAACGCGCGGCCACCTTACCAGGCCTCCCGGCGACGCGCCCGGGCACGGTCCAACCCCGCGTCGAGGCGGCGCCGCTCACGCCTCGACCAGGAGGTCGACGGCGACCTTCGCCGTCGCGAGCGCGGCGTTCGCGAGGTCGTCGAGCGAGACGCGCTCGTTCGGGCAATGGCACTCCTCGACGTTGCCCGGGCCGAACGTGACGGCCTCGATCCCCGCGTCGTTGACGAGGTTGCGGACGTCGCTCGAGTACGGCGTCCCCCACACCTCGCCGCGCTCGCCCGTCACGGCCGCGACCACGTCGAGCACGCGCGCGGCGAAGCCCGAGCCCGGGTCGATCTCGGCCGGCTCGAACGGGTGCGGGATGACGCTCACCTCGGCCTCGAACTCGGCATCCTGCTCACGGATCGCCGCCAGGCGGCGGCGCAGCTCCTCGAGCTCGCCCTCGACCGTCTCGCCCGGGAGCAGCCGCCGGTCGAGCGTGAGGTCGCAGTAGTCGGCGAGCGCGTTCTCCTTGACGCCCGCCCGGACGACCGTCGGCGTGCACGAGCCCCCGGGGAGCAGCGGGTGCGGCTTCGCGCGGACGTCCGCGTCGTAGCGCTCGAGCACCTCGAGCACGGGCCGCAGGCGCGTGACCGGGTTCAGGCCGAGGTGCGCCCGGCTCGCGTGGATCGACCGCCCGCGGATCCGGATGCGGTAGAAGGCGAGGCCGCGCTGGGCGGTCGCGACGCGCAGCTGGGTCGGCTCCGTGACGATCCCGTAGTCGCCGACGAAGCCGTGCTGGAGCAGCGACAGCGTCCCCGGCTCGCCGCACTCCTCCCCGGCCGCGAAGTGCAGCACGAGCGTGCCGCGCAACCGGTCGCGGTGGCGCGCCAGCAGGTGCGCGACCCCGATCTGGACGGTCAACCCCGCCTTCATGTCGCAGGCGCCCCGGCCCCACATGTAGCCGTCGGCGACGACGGGCTCGAACGGCGACGTCCGCCAGAGCGACTCGTCGTCGATCGGCACGGTGTCCATGTGGCCGTTGAGCACGAGCGTGGGCCCGTCGCCGCTCCCCTTCAGCACGGCCCCGACGGAGCGCCGGCCCGGCTCGAAGTCGACGAACGAGACCTCGGCGCCGGTCGGCTCGAGCCACTCGGCGACCCTCGCCGCCATGGCCTCCTCGTAGATGCCCGGGTTGACGCTCCTCGTGCGCACGAGGCTGTCGAGCACGTCGGTCAGGAACGGCAGCCCGAGGGCGTCCTGGCCCCGGAGCTGCGCGAGGTCCTGCAGGTCGACGGCGGGACTGGTCACGCGGCACCTCCGGTGGCGGGGACGTAGGCGGGCTCCCGCCTCGGGTAGCCGGGCTCGGGCTGCTCGCGGCCCGCGCGCTCCCCGGCCAGGGCGGCGCGCCGGGCCGTCGTGGCGGCCTCGTCGACCTTCAGGTCGTCGGCGAGGACGACGCCGTAGATCGCTGCGGCGTCCTCGGCCGAGAGGTAGCCGTCGAAGACGTCGTCCGCGACCAACTCCGGGTCGCGCTCGAGCGGGTCGCCGAAACCGCCGCCGATCGCCGTCTCGATCCGGACGACGTCGCCCGCCTTGATCGGCATGTTCGACATGCGGGTCGAGACGGGCTCGAAGACGTCCGACCCCTTGCGCTTCAGGAACGCGAGGTTCGGCGCGCCGTCCGCGCCGCCGAAGAGGCCGAACGGCGGGATCAGGCTGCGGTCGATGCAGGTCGAGAGGACGCAGTCGCCGAGCACCTCGATGTCCCGGCGCAGGCCGAAGCCGCCACGGTGGCGGCCGGCGCCCTCGGTCCCCGTGCGCAGCTCGAGCCGGCGCACCTTCACGGGGAACTTGTTCTCGAGCGCCTCGACCGGCTGGATGCGGCAGTTCGAGAGGGGGTCCTGGATGCAGGTCCACCCGTCCTTGCCGTCCATGCCGCCCCAGCCGCCCTTGGGGTTGAGGATGGCGACCCACTGCTCGCCGCCCTCGTTCTCGCCGCCGGCGTAGCCGCCGGCCGGGGCCTTCGAGCCGCCGAGCGTGTAGACGTTGCACGTCCCCAGCTCGCCCGCCGCGACGCGGTCGGGGATGCCGGGCGAGAGCGCGCCGAAGACCATGTCGATGATCCGGTTGCACGTCTCGGTCAGCCCGGAGACGGTCGAGGCGGGCGGGTTCGGGTTGACGCACGACCCGCGCGGCGCCCTGATCGAGATCGGCGCGAAGGCGCCGTCGCTCGGGTGGATGTTCGGGTCGGTGACCATCAGCATCCCGATGTGGACGGACGAGACCGTCACCGTCTCGACGCAGTTGACGCAGCCCGGCACCTGCGCGTCCGAGCCGGTGAAGTCGAACTCGATGTCGGTGCCCTGCTTGCGCGCCGTCATCACGAGCTTCACCGGGCGGCCGGTCGCGCCGTCCGTGTCCATGTAGTCCTCGAAGCGGTACTCGCCGTCGGGGATCCGGGCGATCTCGGAGCGCATGTGCCGCTCGGAGTACGCGTTGATCTCCTCGATCGCGTCGAGCACCAGGTCGCGCCCGTAGCGCTCGAACAGCGACTGGAAGCGGCGGACGCCCGTCTGGACGCCCGCGGTCTGGGCCGCGACGTCGCCCTCGGTCGTGGCCGGCAGGCGGACGTTCTTGAGGATGATGTTCCAGACGTCGCGGTTCTTCCTGCCCGCCTCGTAGATCCGCACGGCCGGGAGGATCAGGCCCTCCTGGTACATCTCGGTCGCGTCGCCGGGCATCGAGCCGGGAGCCATCCCGCCGACGTCGTTGTGGTGGCCGCGGTTGCCGACGAAGCCGACGAGCTCGCCCTCGAAGAAGACCGGGGCGAAGACCGTCACGTCGGGCAGGTGCGTGCCGCCCGTGTACGAGTCGTTGACGATGAACACGTCGCCCGGGCTCATCTCGTCCGTGCCGTACTGGGCGATCCCGGCCTTCACCGAGGCGGGCATCGCGGCGATGTGCACCGGGCAGCCCTGCATGTCCTGGGCGATCAGGCGCGCGTCCCGGTCGAACACGGCGCTCGAGAGGTCCTTGCCCTCGTTGAAGATGACCGAGTGGGCCGTCTTGAGGAGGGTGATCGTGACCTCCTCGCAGATCTGCACGAAGCCGTTGCGCAGCACCTCGAGCGTGACGGCGTCGATCGTCGCGCGCGGCGTCTCCGCGGTCGCCATCTCACACCTCCCCTGCTGCCGCGGCCGCGCCGGCCGGGGCCCCAGCCCCGTCCGCCCGCGTCGCGATGACGATGTTCCCGAACGAGTCGATCTCCGCCGCCATCCCGGTCGCGACCCAGATCGTCGAGCCCGGCTCCTCGACGATCGCCGGGCCCTCGATCCGCGTGCCCGCGGCGAGCGCGTAGCGGTCGTAGACGGGCACGGGCCGCCAGGCGCCCTCCTCCAGCACGTCGCGCGAGCCGGTCGGCTCGGCCGCGCCGCCGCCCTGGCGCTCGCCGAGCCGGTACTTGACGATCTCGCCGACGCCGGTGACGCGGATGCTCGTCATCTCCGGGACGTGGTCCTCGAGCTTGATCGTGTAGATGTCGAGGTACATCCGCTCGAACTCCGCGAAGGTCGCGTCGAGCCCCTCCTGCGTCACCGGGTAGGACGGGAACGGGACGGACAGCTCGTAGATCTGGCCGTGGTAGCGGACGTCGGCGTGGTAGCCGAACGTCATCCGGGCCGGGTCGACGCCCTGGCTCGCGAGCGTCGCCTCGACCTTCGCCCGCAGCTCGCCGAGGCGCGCGTTGAGCGCCTCGCGGTCGAGCTCGCGCGCCGTCGCGATGAACGCGACCGAGGCGTCCTCCTGCATGTCCGTCATCAGGAGGCCCATCGCGCACGTGTTGCCCGGATGGACGGGCACGAGCACGCGCGGGATGTCGAGCGCCCGTGCGACGGGCCCGGCGACCATGCCGCCCGCGCCGCCGAACGCGACGAGGGTCAGGTCGCGCGGGTCGAGGCCCTTCCAGATCGAGACCGAGCGGACGGCGTTCGCCATGTTCTGGTGCGAGATCTCGACGATGCCCTCGACCAGCCGGTCGCCGTCGAGGTCGAGCCGCTCTGCGAGCCGCTCGATCCCGGCGCGGGCGCCGGCGAGGTCGAGCGCGATCGTCCCGTCCGCGATGTCCGCGCCGAGGACGCCCTTGACGAGCAGGGCGTCCGACAGCGTCGGCTCGGTGCCGCCGCGGCCGTAGCAGATCGGCCCGGGCTGGGCCCCCGAGGAGCGCGGCCCGACCTTGAGCCCGCCGCCCTCGTCGATCCAGGCGATCGAGCCGCCGCCCGCGCCGACCGACTCGACGTCGATCATCGGCACGCGGGCCGGCAGGCCCCACTCGACCTGGCGCTCCCGCGACACGAACGGCTTGCCGCCGTGGATCAGCGAGACGTCGGTGCTCGTGCCGCCCACGTCGAACGTGACGATGTCCCCGAGGCCCGCCTGGCCGCCGATCTTCGCCGCCGCGATCGCGCCGGCGGCGGGGCCGGACTGGAGCGTCGCGATCGGCTTCTCGGCGGCGCGGTCGGCAGTGATCATGCCGCCCGAGCCCTGCATGAAGAACAGGTCGGGCCCGAGGCCGCCCGCCTGGAGCTCCTCGGCGAGGCGCCGGATGTAGCGCACGATGATCGGCTTGAGGTACGCGTCGATCACGACCGTGCTGGTGCGCTCGTACTCGCGGTACTCGGCGTTGATGTCGCTCGAGAGGGACACGGCGACGTCGGGCGCCTCCTCCCGGACGAGCTCGCGCAGGCGGAGCTCGTGGGCCGGGTTCGCGTACGCGTGGATCAGCGAGACGGCGACGGACTCGACGCCCATGCCCGCGAGCTCGCGGATCGTCGCCCGCGCGGCGGCCTCGTCGAGCGGCTGCTCGACCGCCCCGTCGCGGTCGACCCGCTCGATCGCCTCGCGGCGGTAGCGGCGGCGGACGAGCGGCCGGGGCTTCTCCCAGCCGAGGTCGTAGCCCGACTCGCGATCGGTGCGCATGATCTCGAGCACGTCTCGGAAGCCGTCGGTCGTCAGCAGGCCGGTCAGCGCGCCCTTGCGCTCGATCAGGGCGTTCGTGCCGGTCGTCGTGCCGTGCGCCATGAAGGACACCTGCGAGAGGTCGACGCTCGCGGCGCCGACGCTCGCCATCACGCCGATGGCCTGGTTCTCCGGGGTCGTCGGCACCTTGGCCGAGACCGTGCGGCCGGTCTCCTCGTCGTAGACGAAGATGTCGGTGAAGGTTCCGCCCACGTCCACGCCTACGCGCAGGGCCACCCGATCACCTCCTGGTCGGGGTTCGGTGCGGCGACGCGGCGGGCGCCGCGCCGTGGCGCTAGCTTCTCACCATTCGCGCCCGGCGACAAGCGCCTTATGGCGGGTCTGCCACCGGGTGACCGGCTTAGCCGAACGGCGACGGGCGATCCCCGTTCCGGGCCTATCATTCGCCCCACGCGTCCCGCGAGCCCGGGCCGCGCGCAGCACCCCGATGAGCAGCGCACGCACACTTCCGCTCGGCTGGGAACGGCGGGCGCTCGAGTCCTTCGACGGAGGGCGCTCGCACGAGGTGCAGCGGGCCCTCGCGCAGCTCGTCGAGCAGATCCGCGTCTCGCTCGGCGCGGACGTCGCCGTCGCCGCCTACCGGGCCCGACCCGGGGAGCCGCACGCCCGCGTGCTCGCGGCCGCGGGGGCCGAGGCGAGCGCGCTGCCGCTCCCGAACGAGCCGCTCTGGCTCGCGCCGCTCGAGGGCGCGTCCCGGCCGCAGGCGCTGCGCGAGCTCGCCCTGCGCTCGACGATGCGACCGTTCGCGCTCGAGCTCGTCTCCGCCCTCGTCGTGCCGTGGTCGCACACGAGCGGGCGCGGCTGGCTCGTCGCCGGCATGCTGCCCGGCCGCGTCGGCGAGGCCCGGCTCGACCTCGGCCGCGCCCGCGGGCAGGTCGGCAGCGTCCGCGACGCCCACGTCCTCGCCGGGCTGCGCGGCGCCGCGCGGCTGCAGCGCGAGGTCGCCCGGGCGGGTGAGCGGATCGCGGCCGCCGAGGGCGAGGCGCCCGACCCGGGCGTCGTCCTCGCCGCCGTGGCGCGTGCCGCGCGCGCCCTGCTCGGCACCGAGGCGGCCTACGTCGCACTCCCGGGGGCGGACGGGAGCTTCGCGATGGCCTCGTCGCACAACGTCAGGACCGCCGCCTTCCGGCACCTCCGGATCGCGCCCGAGCAGGGGCTCGGCGGCCTCGCGAGCGTCGAGCAGCAGCCGATCATCAGCTTCAACTACGCCGAGGACCGGCGGCTGCACGACCCGCCGCTGGCGGCGACGCTCGCGGAGGGGCTCGTCTCGGCGCTGTGCGTCCCGCTGCTCGTCGGCGACGCCGTGGCCGGGCTCGTCTACGTCGCGAACCGCGAGCTGACCCCGTTCACGCAGGCGGACGCGGCCGTCCTGCACGAGCTCGGCCGGCACGCGGCCGCGGGGCTGCGCCGCGCCGACCTCGAGCGCCAGCGCCGGGCGGCGACGCGCCAGCGCGAGCGCGAGGAGCTCGCGTTCCGCCTGCACGACTCGGTCGTCCGCGGCCTGACCGAGATCAGCTTCGAGGCCGACGCGGGCTTCCACGTCCACGAGCAGCCCGCCGTGCGCGACCGCTTCGAGCGGATCGGGCTCGCGGTCGAGGGCTGCCTCGACGCGATCCGCCAGGAGCTGTCGCGGCTCGTCTCGCCGGGCGAGCGGCCCGCGGCCCGGACGTCCCTCGCGGAGCTCGTCGAGCAGCTCGCGACGCCGACGAGCAGCCGCTCGGTCCCGCGCCGCGTCGAGCTCCTGGGCGCGCGCGCGGGAGAGGCGATCCCCGGCCCGACCGCCTCCGCCCTGCTCGCGATCGCCCACGAGGCGCTGCGCAACGTCGACCTGCACGCCGGGGCGAGCGAGGCGCGCGTCACCCTCGCGCTCGACGGCGCCTCGGTTCGGCTGACGGTCGAGGACGACGGGCGCGGCCTGCCCGACGCGACCGCGGTCGCGCTCGCCGACGAGGCGACGGGGCACCTCGGCGTGCGGCGGATGCGGCGCGCCGCCGAGGACGTCGGCGGCGGCGTGGTCGTCGCGACCGGGCCGCGCGGCGGCGTCCTCGTGGAGGCGACGCTGCCGGCGTGAGCGAGACCGGGTCGATCACGCTCGGGATCGTCGACGACCACCAGGTCGTCCAGGACGGCATCCGGCTGCTCGCCGAGCGGACGGACGGCTTCGAGTTCTGGGGCGCGTCCGGCTCCGCCGCCGACCTGCTCCGCCGGCTCGAGCGCGGCGGGCCGGACATCCTCCTGCTCGACCTGCGGATCGGCAGGGACGACGGGATGGCGCTCTGCCGCGCGGTCAGGGAGCGGGCGCCGGAGACGCAGGTCGTCGTCTTCACCGCCTTCGGCGAGCTCGAGCTGCTGCGCCAGTCGGTCGACGCCGGCGCCGCCGGCTTCGTGCTCAAGGGGACCTCGACCCGCGACCTACCGGCGATCCTCCGGCACGTGCGCGAGCGCGGCAGCTACTGCGACCCCGAGCTGGCGAGCGAGGTCGTCGTCGACGTCCTGCGCGGGCGCGCGGACGCGCGGCCCCGCGTCGACCTCGGCGAGCGCGAGCGGGAGATCCTCCGGCTGGTCGCCGAGGGGAAGGTCAACCGCGAGATCGCACAGACGCTCTGCCTCAGCGTCCACACGGTCAAGTACTACCTCAGCCGGATGATGCGCGACCTCGGCGCCGGCAGGCGCGCCGAGCTGGTGAAGGCCGCCGTCGACCGCGGCCTCCTCCGCGCGACGGAGTAGGGACGGGCCGCGCGCGGCCCGTCCCCGTCTCGGTCGGGCTACAGCTTGGGGAGCACGTCGCGGCCGGTCGAGGCGACCAGCTCGCCCGCGCGCTCGAACGGCACGGGGAAGAGGACGACCGAGTCCGAGCCGGCGTCCATGAACGCCCGGATCTTCGCGGCGCACTCGTCGGGGTCGCCCGCGATCGCGAGGTCCTCGACCCACTGGTCGGGCATTTCGCGCGCGACCGTCTCGGCGCCGCCCCGCTCGAGCATGTCCTTCAGCTGGTCGTTCACCCCGTAGGCCTCCGTGAGCGCCGTGGGCCCGACGGCGCCGAGGTAGAACGCGGTCACGTCGCGCACGGCCTGCTTCGCCTTCGCGCCGTCGTCGTCGACCGCGTAGAGCGCGAACGTCGCGATCCGGTGCGGCTGGCCGGCGCGGCCCGCGGCCTCCTGCCCGGCCGTGACCTGCTCCCGCAGCCAGCGCAGGTAGGCGACGCCGGCGAGGACGGAGACGACCGTGCCGTCGGAGATCTCGCCGGAGAGGCGGAGCAGCTTCGGGCCCAGGACGCCCATGTAGAGGTCGAGCTCCTCGGTGGCGGGATGCGTCAGCCTCACCTGGTCGAACGTGAAGTAGTCGCCCTGCTCCGTCAGCTCCTCGCCGGCGAGCAGCCGGCGCACGCCCGTGACGCACTCGCGCAGCGCGCCGATCTGCGACTTCGGGTAGAGGCCCATCTGGCGCAGCCAGTGCGGCACGCCGAGGCCGATGCCGGGCATGACGCGGCCCGGGTACGCACGCGACATCGTCGCGAGCTCCATCGCGAGCAGCGCCGGGTGGCGGACCATCGCCGAGACGATCCCGAGCCCCACCGGGATCGAGCTCGTCGCGGCCAGCGCCGCCGTTGCGCCCGAGATGCCGCCGGTGAAGAAGTAGTCCTCCGCCAGCCAGAGCTCGCCGAAGCCGTGCTGCTCCGCCTGCCGCGCGGTCTCCGCGATCGCCTCGGGCGGCAGCATGCTCCCCAGGACGAGGCCCACCGGGCTGCGGTCGCTCACTCGACCACCTCGCCGCGGATCATCACCGAGGACGCCACGTACTGGCTCCACTCCTTCAGGAAGTCGTCGAACTGGCCGCTCGCGGCGCCGGCCTGGTAGGCCTCCATGTCGGTCACGTCGACGACCTCGAGGAACTGGCACGGCATGTCGCCGTCGTAGCCGAAGACGCCGCCGTCGATCCGCGTCACGTCGTAGCGCGCGATCGTCGGCAGGGCGCGAGCGAACGGGTAGTCGACCTCGCGCACCCACTTCTCGTAGTCCTCGGGCTTCACGTGCGGGTGCAGCGTGTTGAGGAAGAACGCGCGCTCTGCCATCGGGGCTCCTTTCGCTCGGCGGCCGGCTCAGCCGGCGGCCAGCTCCTCCACGGGGACGAAGTCGAGGTCGTAGCCGAAGTAGCGCGGCCCGACCAGGGCGAGCCCCTCCGGCGAGCGCCAGCGGGGGTCGCACGGTGCGCCGAGCACGGTGACGCGGAAGCCGTAGCGCAGCTCCTCCGTCGTGATCGGGGCGCCGGTGTCGGACTCGACGACCATGATCAGGTCGGGCGCCATCGCGACCGCCCGGCCGTCGCGCAGGGCGACGAGGTGCTCGTTCTGGAACTGCAGCACGAGCGTCGCGCCCGCGTCGTCGCCGACGCCCTCGATCCGGGCCTCGCCGCGGGCGAAGCCCGTCTGCGTCCGGCGCTCGACGTCGACGACCTTGCCGTCGAAGAGCCGGTGGCCGGCGAGCACGGCCAGGGTGGGCGCGATCGGGTCGGCGTGCGCGGCGCGGGCCTCGCGGATCGCCCGGCCGATCTCCTGGCACAGCGCGAGCGTGCCGTGGATCATCGTGTCCTTCACCTGACGGCCGCTCATCGCGTAGAGCGCGATCATGGCCGAGCAGCCCATCTCGATCGTCGCCGCCCGCGCGAGCCGCTCGGTCCACAGGTTCGAGACCGTCTCGATGATCGCCGCGTTGCCCTTCTCGTCGGCGATCGCCATTGGCGTCGCCTTGACGCCGGCCAGGCCGGGCGTGCACATCTGCAGCTCCGGGAACGCGCGGCCCATCATGTCGGCGTCGACGAGCGGGATGCCGAGGCGCGCCGCGACGGTGAAGGGCATCGTCGAGTTGAGCCCGCCCGCCTCGGCGGAGGTGGTCGCCGTGATCTCGCGGCCGAGGTAGCTCTGCAGCGCCTCGAACGCCGTGACGATCTCGTCGCCGCTCGGGATCTTCTCGAGCATCACCGTCGGCGCGCCCATCATCGCGGACGGCACGACGAGCGCGTCGTCGTCGACCTCGGACGCGTCGAGCACGGTCACCGGGCCGTGCTGGCGGATCGCCTCCTTCGCGATCAGCTTCCCGATCGTCGGGTCGCCGCCGCCGCCCGTGCCGAGGACCGCGGCCCCGATCGCGAGGTCGTCCAGGTCGTCGACGTCAACCCGCCGCATGCAGACCCTCCAGGCTCAGGTCGCCGACGGCCTTGACGCGGATCCGCACGGCGTTTCCGGGGACGTACGCGAGGGGCACCTCCTCGACGTCGACGACGCGGACGGTGCCGGGGGACGCGCCGGCCGAGACGGCGCGCTCGGTCGCCTCCGCCTTCGCCTCGTCGAGGACGTCGTCGCGCGAGCGCCCCTCCATCGCGACGACGCGGTCGACCTCGCCGCCCACCTGGGCGATCGCCGCGCCGATCGCGTTCGCGACCGCGAAGTGGTCTGGCTTGACCAGCTCGGACGCGCCCGAGAGCCGGTCGCGCAGCAGCACGGAGCCGCCGCCGACGACGACCACCGGGATCGCGCCGCCGGCCGTCTTCATCCGGTCGACCGTCTCGGCGACCGTCCGCTCGATCAGCTCCACCGCGTCGCGGACGAGCGACGCGTCCAGGTGGGCCACGCGCGACGGGTCGCCGATCTCGACGAGGCCTGCCGCGACCGCCACGTCGGTCGTCGTCAGCGTGTCGCCGCCGAAGACGAGCGCCTTCTGCGTCAGCTCGTAGCCGACCGAGTCCGGGCCGATCGTCAGGCCGTCCTCCGCTCGCACCCGCGAGCCGCCGCCGAGGCCGATCGAGAGCACGTCCGGCATGCGGAAGTTCGTGCGCACGCCGCCGACGTCGACCGACACCGCCGCCTCGCGCGGGAAGCCGTGCTGGAGCACGCCGACGTCCGAGGTCGTGCCGCCGATGTCGACGACGGCGCAGTCGCCGAGGCCGGACAGGAACGCGGCCCCGCGCATCGAGTTCGTCGGGCCCGAGGCGAACGTCCAGACCGGGTAGCGGCGCGCCTGCTCGACGCCCATCAGCGTTCCGTCGTTCTGGGAGAGGAAGACGGGCGCGTCGATCGCGAGCTCCGCGAGCGCCGCGTGGAAGGCGTCGACGATCGCCTCGGCCAGCTCGCGCAGGCACGCGTTGACGATCGTGGCGTTCTCCCGCTCGAGCAGGCCGACCCGGCCGATCTCGTGCGAGAGGCTGATCGGCAGGTCGGGCAGCTCGGCGGCGAGGATCTCCCCCGCGCGCTGCTCGAGCTCCGCGTTCACCGGCGAGAAGACCGACGAGACCGAGACCGAGCGGATGCCCTTGGCGGCGATGTCCGCCGCCGTACGCCTGAGCTCGTCCGGGTCGAGCGGCGCGATCTCCTTCCCGTCGAACTCGTGGCCGCCGTGGCAGAGGTAGGCGTGGTTCCCGATCGCCGAGCGCAGCCGCTCGGGCCAGTCGCACATCGGCGGGAGCGCCCGCGTCGCCGGCAGGCCGAGCCGCACGGCCGCCGTCGGGACGAGGCGCCTCGCCTCGACCACGGCGTTCGTGAAGTGCGTCGTCCCGATCATCACCGCCCGGATCGACGAGCGCGCCTCGTCCCGCCCGTCGAGCAGGGCGCGCAGCGCGCTCGTGATCCCGCTCGTGACGTCGGGCGTCGTCGGCGTCTTCACCTCGGCGAGGACGTCGCGGCCGTCCATCAGGACGGCGTCCGTGTTCGTCCCGCCGACGTCGATCCCGACGCGCATCAGCCGGCGCCGTTCCCGTCGCCGTGGATCGCCGCCAGCACCGCGAACGGCGTCATCGGGATCTCGTTCATCGGCTTGCCGATCGCGTCCGAGACGGCGTTCGCGATCGCGGCCGCGACCGGCACGATCGGCGCCTCGGCGGCGCCCTTCGCGCCGAGCGGGCCGACCGGCGAGGGCACCTCGATCACGATCGACTCGACCGCCGGCGCGTCGAGCGCGGTCGGCAGGCGGTAGCTCGTGAAGCCGGTGTCCTGGCAGACGCCGTCCTGCAGCCGCAGCTCCTCGAACAGGGCGTAGCCGACGCCCTGGACGACGCCGCCCTGGATCTGGCTCTCGATCGCCTTCGGGTTGATCGCCTTGCCGACGTCCTGGACGACGACGTAGCGGAGGATCGTCACCTTGCCCGTGTCCGGGTCGACCTCGACCTCGCACAGGTGCGCGTTCCAGCTGCCGGCGTTGATCGCCGTGAACACCGAGCCGACGATGCAGCCCTGCTCGTACGGGATCGGCGGCGCGATGAACTTGCCGGTGCCCTGGATCGGGCCGGCCGTCCACAGGGCCGTGACCGCAACCGTCGCGAGCGGCACCCTCCGGTCGGGCGCGCCCTTCACCTGGACGTGGCCGTCGACCAGCTCGAGGTCGCCGGCGTCCGCCTCGAGCAGGCCGGCGGCGGTCGCGAACACCTGCGTGCGCACGTCCTCTGCCGCCACCCGGGCCGCGTTGCCGGCCCCGAAGAGCGTCCGGCCGCCCTGGGCGCCCGCGTCGTAGGCCGCCACGTCGGTGTCGGGCTTCAGCAGGACGACGTCCTCGGGCCGCACGCCCAGCTCGTCGGCGACGATCTGCGTCACGCCCTGGGTCATCGCGCCCGTGCCGATCTCGATCGCGGCGCTGACGATGCCGACGGTGCCGTCCTCGTTCAGCTTCAGCGTCATCCCGCCCGGCATCGGGTTCGTCGGCCAGAGCAGCAGCGCCATGCCGACGCCGCGGTACGGCCGCTTCGCGGAGGCCTCGGCCCAGGGCGCGACCCGCTCCAGCTCCTCGAGCGCCTGGACGAAGCCCGTCTCCTCGAGGACCTGGCCGGTCGGGCCCAGGTCGCCGTCCCGGTAGCAGTTCCGCAGGCGGAACTCGCGCCGATCCATGCCGAGCGCGTTCGCGCAGTTGTCGACGTGGCGCTCGAGCGCGAAGTTGAGCGACGTGCCCGTGACGCCGCGGAAGGCGCCGGTCGGGGGCGTGTTCGTGTAGAGCAGCCGGCTGCGCATCCGCATCGCGCCCATCCGGTAGTTCGTCGGCAGGAGCAGGGCGGGAATGCCCGCGACGAGCGGCATCTCGCCGCCGTAGGCGCCGTTGTCGATCAGCGTGTCGGACTCCTGCGCGAGGATCTCGCCGTCCTTCGTCAGCGCCGTGCGGACGCGGATCGAGCAGTTGTCGCGCGGGTTGCCCGCGAGGAACTCCTCGCGGCGCGTGTTGACGAGCTTGACCGGCCGGCCCGACTTGCGGGCGAGCAGGCACGCGATCGGCTCGAGCCCGGCGACGAGCTTGCCGCCGAAGCCGCCGCCGACGGTCGGGACGATCACCCGCACGGCCGACGGGCGCACGCCGAGGTAGGCGGCGGTGCCCTCACGCGTGTTGAACGGCCACTGCGTCGACGTGTGGACGACGTAGCGGCCCTCCTCGTAGCGCGCGACCGCGACGCGGGGCTCGATGTAGCTCTGGTGCTGGCGGGGCGTGCGGAAGACGTCCTCGACCACGAGGTCCGCCTTCGCGAAGGCCGCCTCGACGTCGCCGCGCTCCATCGTCGCCTCGGCCGCGACGTTGCCGCTCCGCACGAGCGGGAACGCCTCGGTGTACGCCTCCCAGTTCTCGTGGACGAGGCGCGCGCCCTCGGCGAGCGAGTCCTCCACCGTCGAGACCGGCTCGATCGGCTCGATCTCGATCTCGATCGCCTTCAGCGCCGCACGGGCCTGGTTCCACGTCTCGGCGGCGACGGCCGCGATCGGCTCGCCCTCGTAGCGGATCACGTCGGTCGCGAAGAGCGGCTGGTCGTGGCAGGCGAAGCCGTGCAGGTGCGGCGCGTCCTTCGCGGTGACGACCGCGTAGACGCCGGGGATCTGCTCCGCCTTCGTCGTGTCGAGGCGGACGATCCGCCCGGCCGGGAGCCACGACCGGAACACCTTCGCGTGCAGGTAGTGCGGCTCCTCGTGGTCGATCCCGTAGACCGCCGTGCCGCGGACCTTGCCCTCGCCGTCGGAGCGGCGGACGTTCTCGCCGACCGCGCTCACCGGGCACCTCCCGTGACGGCCATGACCGCGTCGACGATGCCCTGGTAGCCGGTGCAGCGGCAGAGGTTGCCCTCCAGCGCCTCGCGCACCTCGTGCTCGCTCGGCGAGGGCGTCGCCTCGAGCAGCGCGGTCAGGGTCATCAGCACGCCGGGCGTGCAGGCGCCGCACTGGACGCCGCCGTGGTCGAGGATCGCGTCCTGGAGCGGCGAGAGCGGCCCCTCGAGCGAGGCGAGGCCCTCGACGGTGCGGACCTCGGCCCCGTCGGCGAGGCCGACCGGGTAGATGCACGAGACGACGGTCCGGCCGTCGACGACGACGGTGCAGGCGCCGCAGCGGCCCTCGAAGCAGCCGACCTTGGTGCCGTTCAGGCCGAGCTCCTCACGGAGCACGACGGCCAGGGGGTAGAACGGCGGGACGTCCAGCTCGTGACGCCGGCCGTTGACGGTGAGCTCGATGGGCATCAGGCCTCCAGGGGGGCGTCGAGGCGGGCGACGGCGCGGCGGACGAGCGCGGGCAGGACGGCGACGCGGTACCAGCCGGGCGCGTCGAGCCCCTCGCGGCCGGTCAGCTCGCCCTGGGCCGCCTTCCCGGCGGCCTCGGCGCGCTCCGCGGTCAGCGGCCCGCCGACGAGGGCGGCCTCCGCCGCGGCCGAGCGGCGGGCGACGTCCTCGACGGAGCCGAACGCGACGCGGGCCGCCATCACCGCGCCGTCGGCTGCGAGGTCGACCGAGACGGCGACCGACGCGACGGGCTCCTCCCCGCTCTCGCGCACGGTCAGCCGCTCGTAGGCCGAGCGGCGGCCGGCGGGCGCCGGCACGATCGCGCGGACGATCAGCTCGGCGGCCGGCCGCGCGTCGCGCGAGGCCAGGTAGTCGCCGAGCGGGAGCGTCGAGCGGCCGTCGGGCGAGGCGAGCTCGAGCGCGGCGTCGAGCGCGAGCAGCGGCGCGACCAGATCGGCGCCGGGGTACGGCGCCGCCCGGAGGTTCCCGGCGAGCGTCGCGACGTTCGCGATCGCGGGCGGGGCGGAGTGCGCGGCCGCGTAGCCGAGCGCCGCGAGCGGCCCGGACAGGCCCCGCAGGCCCGCCATCGTGACCGCGCCGCCGATCGAGGTCGGGTCGCCCTCGACCAGGCGGCCGAGCTCCTCGACGCGCGTGAGGGCGACGTAGCTCCTGTGCGTGGGCATCCGCCTGAGCGGCGCCAGCATGACCCAGGTTCCGCCGGCGATCGGCGCGCCGTCGGCGCCGAGGCGAGCGAGCTCGCCGACGGCCTCGTCGACCGTCGAGGCGTAGCGGAGCTCGGGGACGTGTGCGTCGTTGGCCATCCTCTTCCTTCCGTGGCACGGGCGCGCCGCCCGCAGTGGCGGGCATCGTACCCGGGTGGCGCGGGCGGCGGTCGCGGCCGGCCGCGGGCGCCGGGCCGCACGCCCGACCCGCGGAGCGTCTAGGCTTTCGTCCTGGCGGGTGGCCCCGCCGACGGGGGCCGGCGAGCGAGCGCTCGCCGGTCGAAGGGGGAACATGGTGACGCGACCGACCTCGATGTCGACGGCTCCGCCGGCGACCCGCAGCCGTACCGCGCGACGGCTCGCCGGCGTCTCGCTCGCGGTCGCGCTGACGGCGAGCGGCGCGGCGCACGGCGCGGGTCCGGACGCGCTGTGGCCGACGTACTCCGCCGATCCGGCCGAGAACCAGCGGCTCGCGCCGCGCGAGGACGAGCCCGCGCAGGACACCGCGCCGCCGGCGCCGACCGTGGGCCCCTTCGTCGAGGAGGACTCGCCGGGCCCACGCGCCGTCCCGCTCCTCGAGCGGCTCGACCGCGCGCCCACGCCGGCCCCGGCCCCAGCCGAGCCGGTCGGGCCCGCGCGGGAGCCGGCCGCCCGGACGACGACCGCTGCGAGCACGACGAGCCAGGCGGGGACAGGCGCCGGTGCCGTCCAGCCGGTCGCCGACCTCGTCCCCGCGACGGGCTCGGACGGCGGGCGCTCGATCGTCCTCGCAGCGCTCCTCGCCCTGTCCGCCCTCCTGCTCGCCGTCTCCTCGCTGCCGCCGTGGCTCGTCCGCGACGTGCGCGTCGCGGACGTCCTGCTCCGCTACCGGATCGAGGCGGCGGCCCTCGGCGGGCTCGGCCTCCTCTTCACGGCGGCGCTCTGGATCCTGCTCTAGCCGCCCGGCGACCGGCGCCAGCGGAGCGTCGCCGTCGCGCCGACCTGGGCGCCCGGGCGCGTCGAGAGGGTCAGCGCGTCGCCCGCCACCGCGAAGCGGCGGCGCTGCTCGCCGCCCTCCCAGTTCGGGAACCAGGCGAGGTCGACCCGATGGACGAGCTCGCCCGACGCACCCGCCTCGTCCGCCTCGACCACCTCCCAGCCGCCGGCGTAGCCGTTGTAGCCGACGACCGCCGTCAGCGCCTCGGCGCAGGTCGCCTCCCGGAAGTCCTGGCTCGCCCAGGCGGCCCGGCCGCCGCGCGAGACGTGCACGGACAGCCAGCCGTCCTCGCCGTAGTGGAGCCGGCCGTTCGGCGTCTCGCCGGCCGGCCGCTCCACCGTCCCGTCCGGCAGCGCGAGCTCGAACGAGTCGAGCAGCCAGCGCCCGACCAGACGCGCGCGGGCGCGCTCGAGGCCGCCCGACACGCCGCTAGACCGCCACGTCGCCGAAGACGCCGGCGCCGGCGAGCTCGTCCACCCGCGCGTCGGTGTAGCCGCAGAGCCCGACCAGCAGGTCGCGCGTGTGCTCGCCCCGGTGCGGCCCGCGGGTCGGCGGCTGCACCCGCAGGTCGTTCCCGGCCTCGTCCGCGAGCCGGTGCGGCGAGGCGATCGTCCGCACCAGGCCGAGCGTCGGGTGGTCGTGCTCGACGACGTCCCCGCGTGCCACGGTCTGCGGGTCGACGAGCGCCTCCTCCACCGTGTTGATCCGCGAGGCGGGCACGCCCGCCGCCACGAGGGCCTCGATCCACTCGTCCACGGTCCGCTCCGCGAAGATCTCGTCGAGCAGCGGCAGCAGGACGTCGCGGTTGCGGTCGCGGTCGGCCATCGTCGCGAAGCGCGGGTCGTCGTTCAGCTCCGGCCGACCGGCGACCTCGAGCGTCCGCTCCCAGAACTTCTGCTTCGCCGCGCCGAGGACGAGCCAGCCGTCGCTCGCGCGGAAGTTCTGGAACGGGACGATCGACGGGTGCGCCGACTTCGGCCGCCGGGGCGGCACGTACCCGTGCGTCGCGGCCCAGGGCCCGATGTACATCAGCTCGTGGAGCGCCGTCTCGAACAGCGAGACGTCGCAGTCGCAGCCGACCCCCTCCCGCCGCGCCCGCCAGAGGCCGGCCATCAGTGCGATCGCCGAGGCGTAGCCGCCGGAGAGGTCGACGAGCGAGAGCCCGCTCTTCGTCGGCGGCCCGTCGGGCTCGCCGGTCAGGCTCTGCCAGCCGCAGAGCCCCTGCATCATGTAGTCGTAGCCGCCCTCCGACGCCCGCGGCCCGGTCATCCCGAAGCCCGAGAGCGAGCAGCAGACGACGCGAGGGTTCACGTCCGCGAGCTGCGCGTAGGTGAGCCCGAGGCGCGCCGGCTGGTCGCCGCGGAGGTTCGAGTAGACGGCGTCCGCGACGCGCACGAGGTCGTGGAAGACCTCCTGCCCGCGCGGGTGCTTCAGGTCGAGCGAGACCGACTTCTTGTTCCGGTTGAAGGTCTCGAAGAAGAGCGAGTCCTCCCCCTCCTGGAACGGCGGCACGTAGCGGCCCACGTCGCCGCGGGAGCCCGGGTCCTCGACCTTGATCACCTCGGCGCCGAGGTCGGCGAGCTGGAGCGTGCCCCAGGGGCCCGCGCCGAACTGCTCGACCGCGACGATGCGGACGTCGGAGAGCGGCTTCACGGGGCTACTTGCCGAAGCCCGGGTCGGCCTTCGCCGCCGCGTCGAGCATCGCGTGCACCATGTCCGGCTTCGGCACGTGCGGCGACGCGTAGCCGACCCGGCTGTGCGAGAGCCCGAGCCCGAGCACGAGCTCGGCCAGCTTGTAGGTCAGCGGGCCCGGGTTGACGACCGGGACCGGCAGGTTCTCCTGGAGGTACGGGACCGCCTGGTGCATCGTCGTCGAGCCCATGCAGATCACCTCGGCGCCCTTCTCGATCGCCGCGAGGCCGGCGTCGCGGAGCTTCGGGAAGACGACCTCCTCCTTGCCGCCGAGCAGGTTCGACACGTCCGGCGGGGTGTTGATCGACTCGACCGAGGCGAGCTTGTGCTCGAGCCCGATGTCGCGCGCGAGCTTCTTGTAGAGGGCCTTCCAGGGATCCCACTGGGTGACGACCGAGAACTTGTCGCCGAGCATGCAGGCGAAGAGCATCGACGCGCGGCCCGGCCCGATCACCGGGATGTCGAGCACGGAGCGCAGCGGGTTCAGGCCCGAGTCGCTCATCGTGTCGATGCAGATCGCGTCGTAGCCCTCCTCCTGCGCGCCGAGGCCGGCCTCGAACAGGGCCACGTCGGCCAGCGCGAGGTCGTGGTTCGAGTCGAACAGCGCCGGCCCGGCCTTGACGCCTCGGAACTCGAACTTGACGTCCGGACCGAGCTCGACCGCCTCCATCTGCGCCTCGCGGTTCGCGATGCCCTGCGCGTCGAGATTGAACGGGACGATGACGAGCACGCGCTTCACGACGACCTCCTGCTCCCCGGATGTCCGACTTCGGTCGCTTGCCGTTCTAGAGCACCCGGCCGGTCGGTGTCAATCGGGGTACGACGCGGGCGGGGGGCGACCGCTACCGTGCTGGCGGGGGACCACGCGTGTTCGAACCTGCCCCGTGGAGCATCGCGTTGCTCGTCGTGCCGGCCGTCCTCGTGCCGGTGGGCTTCGCCGTGGCCCCGCGCCGCGGCCAGCGCACGGTCCGGCTGGCGCTCGCCGCGCTCGTCCTCGCCGGCCTCTGGAGCGTCCTGCACGGCCTCGAGCTCGGCCTCACCGGGCACGACGCGCGCGAGCTGCTCGGCGACCTGAAGTACGTCGGGATCGCGCTCTTCCTCGTCGCGTACCTGCTGCTCGCGCTCGACTGGACCGGGCGCGGCGCGCGAATCACCCGCCGGCTCGTGCTCGGGCTCGCCGCGCCCGGGGCGGCCGTCGTGGTCCTGCTCGCGCTGCCCGGCACGCACGACCTCGTCCGCGAGCTGCCCGAGGCGCGGCCGGACGGGAGCTTCCCGGCGGTGGAGGCAGGCCCGGTCTTCTGGGCCTGGTTCGCGTACGCGTACGCGCTCCTCCTCGCCGGGACGGGGATGCTCGTGGCCCGGGGCGTCCGGCTCGCCGCGGTGCACCGCCGCCAGGCGCTCGTCCTGCTCGTCGCCGTCGTGCTGCCGCTCGCCGCCAACATCGCGTTCAACCTGGGCCTCGACCCGTTCGCGGACGCCGAGCTGACGCCGATGGCCGCCATGGTGACCGCCGTCGTCGTCCTCGGCGGCGTGCTGCGCTTCCGGCTCGCCGACATCGCGCCCGTCGCGCGCACGGCCGTGGTCGACCAGCTCGCCGACCCGGTCGTCGTCGTCGACCCGTGGCACCGCGTCGTCGACGTGAACCGCAGCGCCGAGGCCGTCGTGGGCGAGCGCGCCGACGTGGTCGGGCGGCAGCTGCGCGACGTCCTCCCGGCCGCGGCGGGCGAGGTCGCGGGCGCCGAGGGCGAGCGCGCGTTCTCGCTCGAGATCTCGACCGACGGCCGGACCGCGATCCTCGACGTGCGCGCCTCGACCCTCGTCGACCGCTGGGGCCGCCTCGCCGGGACGGTCCTCGTCCTGCGCGACGTGACCGCGCAGCGCGCCGCCGAGCGGGAGCGGCTGCGGCTCGAGGCCGAGCTGCGCGAGGCGCAGCGGCTCGAGTCCGTTGGCCGCCTCGCGGGCGGGCTGGCGCACGACCTGAACAACCTGCTGACGACGATCATCGGCTTCACGGGCCTCGCTGCCGCCGACCTCGGGCCCGCGCACGTGGCGAGCGACGACCTCGCGGAGGTCGACCGGGCCGCGAAGCGGGCCGCGGAGCTGGTGAAGAACCTGCTCGCCTACGCGCGCCAGCAGCCGCTCGTCCGCCGCCGGATCGACATGGACGACCTGCTCGACACGCTCGTCCCCATGCTGCGGCTGCTCGCCGGCGAGGACGTCGAGGTCGTGCGCGAGCGCGGCCCCGGCCCCCACGTCGTCGCCGGCGACGGCGCCGAGCTCGAGCGGGCGATCGTCAACCTCGCGCTCAACGCGAAGGACGCGATGCCCGCGGGCGGGCGCCTCGTGCTGCGGCTCGGCCGGCTGCGCCTCGCCGAGCCCGAGGCGGCCGCGCTCGACGTGCCGCCGGGGCCCTACGTGAGGCTCGAGGTCGAGGACACCGGGATCGGGATGAGCGACCAGGTGCGCGCCCAGATCTTCGAGCCGTTCTTCACCACGAAGGGCATGGCCGAGCGCTCGGGGCTCGGGCTCTCCTCCGTCGACGGGGTCGTCCGCCAGAGCGGCGGCGTGATCACGGTGCGCAGCGCGCCCGGGAGCGGCTCGGCCTTCGTCGTCCTCCTCCCGGAGGCTGGCCCCGCCACCGAGGCCGCTGCAGGCGCCCCCGCGCCCGAGCCGGCCGCCGTCCGGACCGGGACGATCCTCCTCGTCGAGGACCAGGACGGCGTCCGGGCCGTGCTGGCGACGATGCTCGAGGCAGTCGGGTACGACGTCCTGCGCGCGGCGAGCGGCCTCGAGGCGCTGCGCCTCGCGGCCGAGCACGACGGACCGCTGGCCGCGCTGGTCAGCGACGTCGTCATGACGGGGATGCGCGGGCCGGAGCTCGCGCGGCGGCTCCTTGCCGAGCGGCCGGGCCTTCCCGTGCTGCTCGTCACCGGGCACGACGACGACCGCCGCGCCAGCGACGGGCTCCCCCTGCTCGTCAAGCCGTTCACGGGCGCGGAGCTCGTCGCGGCGCTCGACGGCGTGCTCGACGCGACGCCGCAGCGGACCTAGACGCGCAGGGGCGCGACGACCTCGCGCGCGAGCAGCTCGATCGCGTCGAGCTCGCCCTCGTCCCGGACGAGCGGGTTCAGGACGACGTGCCGGACGCCCGCGGCGAGGTAGGCCTCGATCTGCGCGCGGACCGTGGCCGGCGTGCCGACGAGGCAGCGCGCGGCCACGTCGGCGGGCGCGAGGCCGCGCCCGTAGCGGCGCTCGAGCCGCCCGGAGGCGACGGCCAGGGCGCGCCCCTCGTCGAGGTCGACGTGGGTCGGCAGGAGCGCGAGCGGCTCGAGCGCGTCGGGGTCGCGGCCGGCGGCGGCGGCGTGGGCGCGAACGGCCGTCCAGTCGCGCGCGAAGGCGTCCGGCCCGGGCATGTGCGCGAGCCAGCCGTCGGCCAGCTCGCCGACCCGCCGCAGCGTCCGCGCCGTGCCGCCGCCCAGGACGATCGGGGGGCCGCCCGGCCGGGCGGGCGGCGGGCGCAGCTCGACGTCCTCGAACGCGTAGTGCGCGCCGCGATGGGTCGCCGGCCCGCCGGCCCAGAGCGCGCGCAGGCACGCGATCCCCTCCTCGGCCCGCCTGCCCCTGCCCGCGAGCGGCACCCCGACCGCGTCGAACTCCGCGACCGAGTCGCCGCCGAGGCCGACGCCGAACACGACCCGGCCGCCCGAGAGCCAGTCGAGCGTCGCCACCTGCTTCGCGACGGCGACCGGGTGGCGCAGCGGCAGCAGGTAGACCCCGGCGCCGAGCGCGATCCGGCGCGTGCAGCCGGCGAAGAGCGAGAGCGCCACCAGCCCCTCGAGGATCGGGCTCGCGAACGCGAGGTGGTCGGTCGCCCAGAGCGAGTCGAAGCCGAGGTCATCCGCGAGCTCGGCGACGGCCCGGTACCTCCCCGGGTCGACGGGCATGCCCTCCGGGCGCTGGCCCGAGCCGACCAGGCCGAAGCGCGCCCCCGGGACGCTCACGGCAGCTCGAGCGCCTCGGGCGCCGCGGGAGGCCCGAGCGCGAACGGCGTCGGCGTCGGCCGCGAGCCGAGGAAGAGCGGACGGTCGGCCGCGTTCAGCAGCACCGGCATGACGTCCTCGCCGCGCAGGTGGCCGAGGATGCCCTCCCGCTGGTCGAGCTCGCCGAAGCGCGTCACGCGGTCGGCCCGGACGCCGGGGCCGGCCAGCGCGAACGGGACGGGGTCGCCGGCGTGGATCACCTCGGGCGCCGTCGGCGTCGCATGGTCGCCCGTGACGCAGACGACGCAGCCGTCGAACGGCGGCTCGGCCAGGCGCGCCACGGCCGCGTCGAGCCGCTCGAGCGCGCGGACGCGCTCCCGCGGGTCCTTCGTGTGGCCGGCCTCGTCGACCGCCTTCTGGTGCGTCAGGACGAACGTCGCGCCGTCCGAGAGCAGGCGCGCGGCCCGATCGAGGCGGAGGAGCAGGTCGGCCGCGGGGTCGTCCGTCTCCTCGAGCCGCACCGCCTCGAGCCCGAGCGTCTGCGCGAGGCCGGCGAGGAAGGGCGAGGCGGCGACGATCGCGCCGGAGAGGCCGGTCCGTTCGGGGAGCGTCGGACAGGGGCGCGGCCGGCCCCACCACTTCGTCGTGATCGCGGTCAGCGGCGGTGCGCCCCGCTCGGCGCGGGCGCGGTTGATCGGATGCCCGGCGAGCAGCTCGATCGCGGCGCGCGTCCACGCCTCGACCGTCCGCGCCCCGAGCGTCGCGTCCGGGACGAGCGGCAGCGGGCGCAGGACGGGGTCGCGGTCGCGGAAGAAGGCGTCCGAGTCGGTCAGGCGCTCGTCGCCGCCCCGCACGGCGAGGATCGCCTCCCCCTTGCGCAGGTACGTCAGCGAGAAGGCGAGCGGCGGGCGGCCGGTCACGGGCACCGCCGCGGCGATCGCCTCGACGAGGGCGCGCGCGTCGTCCTCGTCCCCGGGGCCCGGCCGGCCGGTCAGCCAGAGCCGCCCGTCGCGGCGCTCGGCCGGGCGGAGCGCCGCGTACGCGTAGGCGTGGCTCGGCTGGAGCTCGACGCCCCAGCCGCGCGCCTCGAGCACGGCGCGCCCGGGGAACTCCTCGGGCCGCTGGCCGAGCATCGCCCAGTGCGCGACCTCGCTCGACGGCGCGCGCCCCGGGCCGAGCGGCCAGAGCAACCCGTTCGAGCCACGCGCGCACAGGGCGTCGAGGCCCGGCGTCGCCGCCGCCTCGTTCGACGTCCGGCCGTCGAGCTCGGCCGAGGCGCGGTCGCCCAGGCCGTCGACGAGGACGAGGACGATCGGGCGCATCAGGCCTCCCCCAGCTCGCGCAGCACGCGCGCCGTCCCGGGCGGGACGAGCGCCTCCCAGTCGCCGCCGGCGGCGAGGCGCGCCCGCACCTCGGTGCCGGTGACCTCCTTCGGCGCGCCCGCGTCGAGCACCTCGACCGCGAAGCCGGCCGCGCGCAGCCGCGCCGCCTTCTCCTCCCCCCAGGCGTCGAAGACGCGGAGGAAGTGAGTCGTCCCGGCGGGCACGTAGTCGGGCCACAGCCCGGGCTGGCCGACCGGGAACGGGATCACGTGGGCGGCCTCGACGCCCTCGTCCGCGAGCACCGCGTCGACCATCAGGAGGCGCTCCGTGTAGCTCCAGGGGTTCGCCTGGGGCAGGCCGCGGGCCGGGTCGGCGGGCTCGTCGACCGTCCGCAGCCGGTCCGGGTTGGTGATCCCGACGAGCAGGCGCTCGGAGCGGGCGGCCGCGCCCCGCAGGTACGCGAGGTGGCCGAGGTGGAACGGCTGGAAGCGGCCGTGCACCATCCCGAGCCGGACGCGCGCCACGGCACGCTCAGCTCGAGGCGGCCCGGCGGACGTTGCGCCACGCGTGCTCGTAGTAGGGCACGAGGAAGTCGAGGTGCGACCGCATCTCCGACTCGGCGGCGTTCGCGTCGCCCGCGTCGATCGCCTCGACGATCCGCCGGTGCTGCTGGTTGATCGACGTGTGGAACGAGCGACCGAGCGCCGAGCGGGCGAGGTTCGTCTGGAGGATCGTGAAGATCGGCTGCGCGGCGATCACGAGCAGCGTGTTCCCGCAGAGCTCCATCACGGCCGAGTGGAACTCCGTGTTGTAGACGAACTGCTCGCGCGTCCCGAGCTTCAGCGGCTCCCCCGGGATCGCCTCCCGCAGCCGCTCGACGTCGCCCTCGCGCCGCCGCTCGGCCGCCCGGCGAGCGGCCGGAACCTCGAGCAGCTCGCGCGCCTCGAGCAGCTCCTCGAGCGTGACGTCGCGGGAGTCCGAGAGCAGGCCGATCGTCGCCTTGAGGAACTCCGAGATGTGGTCGACGGACGGCAGCGTGACGTAGCTGCCGCCGCCGGCGCCCTTGGCCGTCCGGATCAGGTTCTGAGCGGCCAGCACGCGCAGCGCCTCGCGGATCGTCGCCCGGCTGACGCCGAAGTCGTGCGCGAGCAGCGCCTCGTTCGGGAGCCGCTCGCCGGCGGCCAGCTCGCCCTGGACGATCAGCTCCCGGAGCTGGTCGGCGACCTGCTCGTACGCCTTCCGGACGCGCCGCACCGGCACGGCGCCGGGCGGCCGCTCGACGGCGCGCAGCCCGGCGACGCGGCCCGAGAGGGCCGACGCCGCCGGACGCGCACCGTCCTCGCGGGGCTCGCTCACCCGATGCCGAACTCCGCGTTGCCGGCCAGCGAGACCGGCGCGCCACTCGGCGGCAGGCCCCGCTCGGCGTAGTAGTCCGTCAGCGAGCTGAAGCGCGGGCTCGTGCGGAGCTCCTCGCGGAGCCTCGCGGTCGCCTCCTGGTCGATGTCGAGCCGGTCGAGCGTGATCGGCGCGTCGGTCGTGAAGACGACGCCGTACGCGTCCCGCGCCAGGTCGATCGTCGTGTAGCCGTCGAGCACGTCCTCCCGGACGGCCTCGGGCGCCCGCTCCAGCGGGTCGCCGTAGCCGGCGGCGTTCGGCTCGCGGAACTCGACGAACTCGCCGGCGGCGAACGGGATGCCCGTCACCTTCGCGTCGAGGTGCTGCTCCGCCGCCGTGTCCGGGTTCTTGCGGCACGAGGCGACGAGCCCGTGCCAGCCGCCGAAGATGCCGTGCGGCGCGTCGGTCTGGCGATCGCCCTCGCAGGAGTACACGCCGTCGACCGTGAACCGGTTGCGCCGGATGATCCCGACGCCGCCGCGCCACTTGCCGGGCGCCGCCGGCTCGGGCCGCAGCTCGTACTGGTCGCACCGGACCGGGAAGCGCATGTCGAGCTCCTCGATCGGGTTGTTGCGCGTGTTCGCCATCAGGTTGTCGACGGAGTCCATGGCGTCCTTGCCGTGCCGGCCGCCGTAGGAGCCCTCGTTCACCTCGAGGTAGATCCAGTACTCGCTCGTGTCGGCGTTGAAGCCCGAGTACGAGCAGAAGTGGATGCCCGCCGAGTTGCCCGCCGTCGTCTGCTCGGGCAGCGCGTTCGACAGCGCGAGGATGACGTTGTCGACGACCCGCTGCACCTGGCAGAAGCGCGAGAAGCACGCGCGCGGGAAGGTCGGGTTGAAGATCGTCCCCTTCGGCGCCACGACCTCGACGCAGCGGAAGATGCCGTCGTTCTGCGGCACGTGCTCCGGGAACGTCACCTCGTCGAGCAGGACGGTGCGGACCGCGTAGTAGGCGCCGACGAGGAGCGAGCCCTCGAACGGCACGTTGTAGCCGGTGGGCACCTCGGCGTTCGACCCGGTCAGGTCGATCGTGATCCGGTCGCCCTCGACGATCACCTTCGTCTCGACCCGCAGCCGGACGCCGCGGTTGCGCGCGTCGTCGTCGAGCCAGCCCGTCGGGGCCTCGTAGACCCCGTCCGGGATCCGCTCGATCTCCTGGCGGAGCATCCGCTCGGAGTAGTCCATCCAGCCGTAGGCCGACGACATGACGACGTCGGGGCCGTAGCGCTCGACCAGCTTGAGGAAGCGGTCGCGGCCGAGCTGGCACGCGGCGAGCATGGCGTCCATGTCGCCGCGGTTCATGGTCTCCGTCCGGACGTTGTCGAAGATCATCCGGTCGAGGTCCTCGTTCAGGACCCCCTCCTCGTACCAGCGCAGGCCGTTGTAGATCTTCGACTCCGCGTACATGTCGAACGCGTCGGCGTTGATGCCCGGGAACGAGCCGCCGACGTCGAGGACGTGCGCGGTCACGGCCGCGAAGCCGAGGTGCTCGCCCTCCCAGAAGATCGGCACGGCCACCGCGATGTCGGGCGTGTGGGACGCACCCAGGTACGGGTGGTTGTGGATGATCACGTCGCCGTCCTTCACCTGCCCGCGCAGGCGGTGGAGGAAGCCGCGGATGTACCAGGGGAGCGAGCCGATGTGCATCGGCGTCGACTCCGACTCGCAGAGCTCGCGGCCCTCGGCGTCGAAGATGCCCGCCCCCAGGTCCTCGGACTCGCGGATGATCGAGGAGTAGGACATGCGGAAGAGCACGCCGGCCATCTCCTGGGCCACCGCGTTGAACGCGCCGCCGAGGACGCGCATGGTGATCGGGTCGACGTCGACCCGGGCGCGCTCGGGCGCACCGGGCTTCCGGCCGACCTCGTACTCGAGAATCGACATGCTGGACGCTCCTCGTGTCGGCTAGGCGTGGGACGCCAGGCCGGTCTCGATGATGATGTTCCCGTAGCGGTCGATGTGCGCGCCGACGCCCGGCGGGATCACCGTCGTCGTGTCGTACTGGTTGACGATGGCGGGGCCGGCGATCCGGTTGCCGGCCTTGAGCTGCGCGCGGTCGTAGTACTTCGTCGCGACCTGCCGCAGCTCGCCGTCGACGCGGAACCAGCACTGGCCCTCGTGGCGCAGCGCGGCCGCGTCCGGCGTCTCGCCGCCGTGCTCGACCTCCGGGCTCTTCAGCTCGGGCATCAGGCCGATGCCGCGGACGCGGACGTTCGGGATCTCGATGTCCGACTCCTCGAAGCGCCGCGTGTACTCGCGCTCGTGGGCGTCGTGGAAGTCGGAGCGGAGCTTGTCCGCCCACGCGTGGTCGACCATGCCCGACTGGGCGTCGACCCGGAGCTCGTAGCCCTGGCCGAGGTAGCGGCAGTCGCAGATCCGCTGGATCAGGACGCGGTCGGCCGGGACGCCGTCCGCCTCGAGCTGCGTGCGCGCCTGCTCCTCGAGCTCCTCGAACGTCTTCTGGAGCGCCGGCCCGTCGAGCCGGGAGAGCCGCTGGTAGGTCGTCGTCACGTACTCGTAGACCATGTCGGTCGCGAGCAGGCCGGTCGCGGCCGCGATGCCCGGGTAGGGCGGCACGAGCACGACGGGGGTGCCGACCTCGAGCGCGATCTGCGCCGCGAACAGCGGCCCGGCGCCGCCCTCGGCGACGAGGGCGAAGTCGCGCGGGTCGAAGCCCTTGCGGACCGAGTTCTCCTCGATCGACTGCACCATCGAGTGCGTCAGGATCTGGACGGCGCCGTAGGACGCCTCCTCGACCGACATGCCGAGCGCCTTGGCCGGGCCGTCCTCGTACGCCTTGCGGGCGAGCTCGGGGACGAGCGACAGGCCGCCGCCGACGAGGCCCTCGGTGGAGAGCCAGCCGAGGTTCATCATCGCGTCCGTGGCCGTGGCCTCGGTGCCACCGCGGTCGTAGCAGGCCGGCCCCGGCATCGCGCCCGCCGAGCGGGGGCCGACGCGGAAGATGCCGCCCGCGTCCACGTAGGCGATCGAGCCGCCGCCCGCGCCGATCGTGTCGACGTCGACCATCGGGATCATCGCCTGGTACGGGCCGACCTTCGTGTCGAGCAGGTGCTTCATCCGCAGGCGGCCGTGCTGCGCGAGGCCGATGTCCGCGGACGTGCCGCCGACGTCGAGCGTGATCACGTTGTCGTACCCGGCCTGGCGCCCGGCCCAGATGCCGCCGACGACGCCGGCGACCGGGCCCGACATGAGCAGGTTGACCGGCCGGGCGATCGCGCCCTCGGCGGTCGCGACGCCGCTCGCGGACGTCATCAGATGGACGCCGTGGGCGACGCCGAGGCTGCGCAGCTCGTCCTCGAGCCGGCGGACGTAGCGCGCCACCTTCGGGCCGACGAAGGCGTTCAGGCAGACCGTCGAGAAGCGCTCGTACTCGCGGTACTGCGGCAGCACCTCGGACGAGACCGAGAGGAAGGCCTCCGGGAACTCCTCGCGCAGGATCTCGGCCACGCGGGCCTCGTGCGCCGGGTTCAGGAACGAGAAGAGGAAGCAGACGGCGACGGCCTCGACGCCGGCCTCCTTGAGCTTCCGCACCTGCTCGCGCGCCTTGTCCTCGTCGAGCGGGACGAGCACGGAGCCGTCCTTCAGGATGCGCTCCGGCACCGTCAGGCGATAGCGCCGCCGGACGATCGGGTACCGCTGCCAGGGCAGGTCCTGGTAGTTCGAGAAGTTCAGCGGCTTCTTGTGCCGGGCGATGTGGAGGATGTCCCGGTAGCCCTCGGTCGTGATCATCCCGACCTTGGCGCCGTTGTGCTCGATCACGATGTTCGTCGCGATCGTGGTGCCGTGGAAGACCTGGTCGAGCTCGCGCGGCTCGATCCCGGCGCTCGCCGAGATCGCCTGCACGCCGTCGATCGTGCCCTCGGACGGGTCGGCCGGGGTGGTCGGCAGCTTGTGGACGAGGATCGTCCCCGTCTCGTCGTCGAGGTAGATGAGGTCGGTGAACGTGCCACCGACGTCGACGCCAACACGCTTCATCGAGCTGGGTTCTCCTGTCTCGAGGCCGAGGGGTTACGGAACGACGACGATCTTGCCGAACTGCTCGCGCGCCTCCATCAGGCGCATCGCGTCGGCGATCTCCGCGAGGGGGAACGTCGAGTGGACGAGCGGCTCGATCAGCCCGCGCCCGGCGAGGTCGAAGCACTTCTGGACCTCGTCCTGGTGGTACACGAACGAGCCGATCACCTGCTTCTGCGTCCGGAAGAACGGGATGATGTCGAACGGCACGACCTCACCGGCGTGGCCGCCGCAGGTGACGAGGCGGCCGTCCTTCGTCAGGGAGTCGAGGCTCGCCTGGAACATCTCGCCGCCCACGTGCTCGTAGACGACGTCGACGCCGACGCCGTCGGTGATCTCCATCACCCGGGCCGCGATGTCCTCGGTCAGCCGGTTGATGCCGACGTCGAGGCCGAACTGCTTCGCGCGGTCGAGCTTCTCCTGGCTCGAGGCGTTGCCGATCACGAAGGCGCCCGCGATGTGCGCGAGCTGGACGGCGGCGGAGCCGATGCCGGAGCCGACGGCGTTGACCATCACGGTCTCGCCGGCCTTCAGCTTCGCCCGCGTGAAGAGCATGTGCCAGGACGTGCCGAACGCGACCTGGAGCGCCGCCGCGGCCTCCCAGGAGACCGACTCGGGGACGCGCACGAGCGTCTTCGCGCTCACCGCGACCTTCTCGGCGAAGGCGCCGCCGGTCGAGAAGCTGACGAAGCCGGGCTGGAGGCAGAGCGACTCGCGGCCCGTCTTGCAGTACCGGCACTGCCCGCAGGTGTCCATGATGTACGGGGCGACGCGGTCGCCCGGCTGCCAGCCGGCGACGCCGTCCCCGACGGACTCGACCTCGCCCGCGAACTCGATGCCCATGATGTACGGCAGCGTGATCGGGAAGCGCGAGATGCCGTCGCGGATGTCGACGTCGAGGTGGTTCAGCGCCGCCGCGCGGACGCGGACGACGACCTGGCCGGGCCCGGCGACGGGGTCTGGCACGTCCTCCACGCGGATCACGTCCGCGCTCCCGTGCTCGTGGAACCGTGCTGCCTTCACGTCGTCCTCCCGCCTCGCTGACCGTTCTCCCGGAGGTTGCTTTATGTCTGACTTCCGGCTGCCTGTCAAGCGGGAACGGGCCGCCGCCCGACGGCCCGTGCGACGGTCGAGGCCGCCGCTCGCCCGCCGCCGCTCTACCCTGTTGACAGCGTCCGAATGTCTGACATAGATACGGAACGGCCGCCCGCCCGCGCGCGGGCGCACGCGCAAGCAACGACGAAGGAGCGCCGATGACCCAGCACGCCGCCGAGCCCGCCCCCAAGGTCTGGCGGGGCCGCTTCTACGAGGACTTCACGGTCGGCGACGTGTTCCAGAGCCGGCTCGGCCGCACCATCACCGAGACGGACAACATCTGGTTCACCTGCCTGACCATGAACACGAACCAGATGCACTTCAACAACCCGTACGCGGAGGGCACGCGGTTCAAGCAGGCGCTCGTCAACAGCGCCTTCACCGTCGCCCTCGTCACGGGCATGACCGTGCCGGACACGTCCGAGAACGCGACCGCGAACCTCGCCTGGACGGACATCAAGCTGCCGAAGCCGGTCTTCGTCGGCGACACGCTCTGGTCCGAGTCGGAGATCATCGACCTGCGCGAGTCCAGCTCGAACCCGAACGTCGGGATCGTGTCGATGCGCACCCGCGGGATCAACCAGCGCCGCGAGGTCGTGATCGAGTTCAAGCGCACGTTCATGGTCTACAAGCGCAACGCCCCCGAGGTCACCGACATGTTCCCGGGCACCGACGAGGGCTGGACGGTCTAGGCCGTCCGATCCCAGGGAGAGGAGAGCGAATGGCACCAGCAGCCCGCAAGTTCGCGGAGTTCGCGCTCGGCCTGCGCTACGAGGACATCCCCGAGGACGTCCGCCAGGCCGCGAAGCTCCACCTGCTCGACACGCTCGGCTGCGGCATCGCCGCGGTCGCCGTCGGCGTGGCCGGCGAGGGCAAGGCGGTCATGCTCGAGCTCGGCGGCGAGGGCCCGTCGACCGTGATCGGGCACGACGCCGGCATGTCCGCCGCGAACGCGGCGTTCGCGAACGCGATGACCTGCCACGGCCTCGACTTCGACGACACGCACTCCGACTCCATCAGCCACGTGTCGACGGTCGTCTGCCCGGCCTCGATCGCGGTCGCGGAGGCGGTCGGCGCGAGCGGCACGGAGCTCCTGACCGCGATCGTCGTCGGCAACGAGGTCGTCACGCGCGTCGGCATGGCCGCCCCGAGCCAGTTCCACGCGCGGGGCTTCCACCCGACCGCGATCTGCGGCATCTTCGGCGCCGTCGCCGCGTGCGCGCGGCTCCAGGGCCTGGACGCGGAGACGACGACGCGGGCGCTCGGCATCGCCGGCTCGTTCGCGTCGGGGATCTTCGCGTACCTCGCCGAGGGCACCCGACGAAGCCGATGCACCCGGCCTGGGCGGCACGGCGCCGTCCTCGCCACGCGCCTCGCGGCGCACGGCGCGGTCGGCCCGGGCTCCGTCCTCGAGGGCAAGTTCGGCCTCTACCACGCGTTCGTCGGCGCCGAGCCCGGCTCGATCGACATCGCCGCCCAGTGCGACGACCTCGGCTCCCGCTGGGAGACGCCGCGGATCGCGTACAAGCCGTACCCGGCCTGCCACTACATGCACGGCGCGCTCGGCGCGGCCCGCGAGGCCGTCGCCGGCCGGACGTTCTCGGCCGACGAGATCGACGAGATCCTCGTCACGGTGCACCCGGCGGGGGTGCCGCTCGTGCTCGAGCCGGAGGAGGCGAAGAAGACGCCGCGCTCGGAGTACGAGGGCAAGTTCTCGCTCCAGTACTCGGCGGCGTCGCTGCTCGTCCGCGGGCACGTCGGCGTCGTCGACTACCTGGAGGACGCGATCGGCGAGCAGCGCGTGCTCGACGTCGCGCAGAAGGTGCGCTACGAGGCCAAGGACTACGAGACGTACCCGCAGGCCTTCCCGGGCGGCGCCCGGATCACGCTCGCGGACGGCACCGTGCTCGAGGCCGACCTCGCGTACCAGAAGGGCGGCCCCGAGAACCCGCTGACGGCCGACGAGGTGAAGGCGAAGTACCGCGGCAACGCGCTGCTCGGCCTCGCGGCCGCGGACGCGGACGCGATCGAGCAGGCGTGCATGGCGATCGAGTCGGTCACCGACGTGACCGCCGCGTTCGCCCCGCTCGCGAACGCGACCGCGCGGGAGCACGTCGCCGCCTAGGCGAACCGACCAGACCATGGCGGGCGGGAGCCGAGGACGCTCCCGCCCCGGAACGATGAGGGGGCCCGCGGGGGAGAAGCGCGAGCTTCTCCCCCGCGCTCCCGGAGGGAGCGTTGATGACCGACTACGAGCTCACCGAGGAGCAGCGCGAGATCGTCGCTGCCGTGCGGGAGTTCGTCGACAGGGACGTGATCCCGGTCGCGTCCGAGCTCGAGCACCGGGACGAGTACCCGGAGAAGCTCGTCGACACCATCACGCAGATGGGCCTCTTCGGCACCACGATCCCGGAGGAGTACGGCGGGCTCGGGCTGGGGCTCGACACCTACGCCCTGATCGTGACCGAGCTGTCGCGGGGCTGGGTGACCCTGTCGGGCATCCTCAACGGCTCCTTCATGGCCGCGTACATGATCCGGATGCACGGCACCGAGGAGCAGAAGCAGAAGTACCTGCCGAAGCTGGCCACGCGGGAGATCCGCGCGTCCTTCTCGATGACCGAGCCGGAGGCCGGGTCCGACGTCCAGGCGATCCGCACGACCGCGACCCGCGACGGCGACGACTGGGTGATCGACGGCCAGAAGATGTGGGTGACGAACGGCTACCGCTCGTCGATCATCATGCTGCTCGCGAAGAACGACCTGACCGCGAGCCCGCCGCACACGGGCACGACCGGCTTCATCATCGAGAAGGAGCCGGAGACCGAGCCGCCGGGGCTGAAGATCCCGATGCCCGGCCTGAAGAAGCTCGGCTACAAGGGCGTCGAGTCGACCGAGCTGATCTTCGACGGCTTCCGCACCCCGTCCTCGAGCATCCTCGGCGGCGAGGAGGGCGTGGGCAACGGCTTCCGCTACTTCATGAGCGGGATCGAGGTCGGCCGCGTCAACGTCGCCGCCCGCGGCGTCGGCGTCGCGCAGGCGGCGCTCGACGACGCGCTGCGCTACGCGCAGGAGCGCCACGCCTTCGGCAAGCCGATCGGCCACCACCAGGCCGTCCAGATGATGCTCGCGAAGATGGCGACGCGGGCGGAGGCGGCCCGGCTGCTGACCGTCCAGGCGGCGCGGAAGAAGGCGAGCGGCGAGCGCGCCGACCTCGAGGCCGGCATGGCGAAGTTCTTCGCCACGGAGGCCGCGCAGGACAACGCGCTCGACTGCATGCGGATCCACGGCGGCTACGGCTACTCGCTCGAGTACCGGCCGGAGCGGTACTACCGCGACGCGCCGCTGCTCCTGATCGGCGAGGGGTCGAACGAGATCCAGCAGCTGATCATCGCGCGGCGCCTGCTCGAGCTGCACAAGATCTGAGATGACGCCGCTCCGCCGGCCCGCGCTCCTCGTCCTCGCCGCCCTCGCCATCGGCACGGCGGCCTGCGGCGGGGACGACGGGCCGGCGGCGGCCGGTACCGCGGCCGGTACCGCGGCCGGGGGGCTCGCCCGGGTCGCGGGGACGGTGACCTACCGGGAGCGGATCGCGCTCGCCCCGACGTCGGCGGTCGAGGTGGCGCTCGTCGACGTCTCGCGGCAGGACGCGCCGTCGACCACGCTCGTCGACGTGACGATCGAGACGGGCGGGCACAGGTGCCGATCCTGTTCGAGCTCCCGTACGACCCGGCGGCGATCGACGAGCGCGGCACGTACGCCGTCCGGCGACGATCGTCGACGGCGCCCGCGTCCTGTTCCGCTCGACGGAGGTCGTCCGGGTGATCACGCGCGGAAGCCCGACGACGGACGTGGCCCTCGTCCTGACGAGGACGAGCGGATAGCAGCGGCGGCTGGGCGCGGGGCGTGCTGTTCCAGGGCTTCGCCCCGGCGCCGTGGCGCTGGGCCCGGCCGTTCCCGATGCGCGGATTCCAGAGGGACCTACGTGAGCTACCGCATCTCCGTGGACGTCGGCGGCACCTTTTCACGGACGTCGTCGTCGCCGACGCGAGCGGCGAGCTCGACTGTCGGCAAGGGGGCTTGACCACCCGCGAGCGCCCGTACCTCGCTTCGCGGCCAGCCCCGCCGACGCGGCCTCGACCCTGGGCGTCGAGCCTGGCGCCCTGCTGGCCGAGGCCACCGTGCTCGTCTACGGCACGACCTGCGCGACGAACGCGATCGTCGAGGGCACCGTCGCACGGACGGCGCTGCTCGTCACCGAGGGCTTCCCCGACGTCCTCTCCTACCGGCAGGGCGGCAAGCACAACCCGTTCGAGCTCTCCTGCGACTTCCTACGCCCTACATCCCGCGCAGCCTGACCTACGAGGTGCCCGAGCGGATCGACTCGGAGGGCGAGGTGGTCGTGCCGCTCTTGACAGGCCGCCGTCGTCGGCTGACCGCCTCCGCCTGCGCCGCCGCGGCGTCGAGGCGGTGGCGGTGAGCTTCCTCTGGTCGATCGCGAACGGCTCGCACGAGCGGCGGGTCGGCGATGCCTGCTCGCGGCGCACCTGCCGACGTCCCGTCCAGCTCTCGCACGAGCCTGAACCTGATCGTCCGCGAGTACCTGCGCACCTCGTCGACTGCGATCGACGCGTCGCTCAAGCCGACCATGCAGTGACGCACCTGCGCTCCTTCGAGCAGGACGTGACCGGCGCCGGCTTCCAGGGCGAGCCGCTGATCTCCACCTCGTCGGCGGCGTCATGCACGTCGAGGACGTGATCGCGCGGCCGGTGAACATGGTCCGCCCGGGCCCGCGATGGCGCTCGCTCGCCGGGCTCGCCTACGCGGCCCAGGAGGCGCCCGGCGACGACGTGATCGTCGTCGACACGGGCGGCACGACGTTCGACGTCCGCTCATCCTACGGTCCGGCCGGATCAAGTACACGCGGGAGACCTGGCTCGTCGAGGAGCCTGGTCGGCTACCTGCTCGGCGTCCTGACCGTCGACGCGCGCTCGATCGGCGCCGGGGCGGCTCGATCGCCCGGCTGGACGACGGCGGCCTGCTCCGCGTGGGCCCGCAGAGCGCCGGCGCCGACCCGGGCCCGGCCTGCTACGGCCGAGGCGGCACGAGCCCCACGGTGACGGACGCGGCGGTCGTGCTCGGCTACATCGACCCCGAGCGCTTCCTCGGCGGCCGGATGACGCTCGACCGCGAGGCCGCGGTGCGCGTCGTCGGCGAGCTGGCCGGGCGGCTCGGGATGGGCGTCGAGCAGGCGGCGAGCGCCATCCTGACCCTCTCCGGCGAGGAGATGGTCAAGGCGATCGACCAGATCACGGTGAAGGACGGCGTCGACCCGTCCGAGAGCCTCGTCGTCGCCGGCGGCGGCGCGGCCGGGCTGAACGTCGTCCCGATCGCCCGCTCGCTCGGCTGCCGCCAGGTGCTCGTGCCGCGCACGGCGGGCGCGCTCTCGGCCTGCGGCGCGCAGCACTCGGACATCGTCGTCGAGTTCTCCGGCTCGCGCTACTCGCACTCGGACGAGTTCGACCACGACGGCGTCAACGAGGTGCTCGCGGGGATCGACGCGCGCATGGACGCCTTCGCCGCCCGGCTTTCGGCCCGCGGGATCGACGAGTTCACGCGCGAGCGGTTCGTCGAGGCGCGCTACCTGAACCAGCAGTGGGAGATGGAGGTGCTGCTGCCGCTCGAGCGGTTCGGCTCGGCCGAGTCGGTGACGCGGCTGCGCGCGGCGTTCGACGAGCAGCACGAGCGCCTGTACGAGGTGCGCGACGACAAGGCGCCGCTCGAGTGCGTCAACTGGAAGGGCCGCCTGACCGCCCGCCTGCCCAAGCCCCGCCGGCCCGAGCCGGCGGCCGGTACGGGCGAGGCGCGGCCGGACACGACCGTGACGGCGTACTTCGACGAGACCGGCGCGGTCGAGACGCCCGTCTACCTCGGCGGGACGATCCCGCCCGGCACGGTGCTCGAGGCGCCGGCCATCGTGGTCGAGCCGACGACGACGATCGTCGTCCACCCCGGCTCGCGCTGCCTGATCACGGACACCGGCAACTACCTGCTCGAGGTCGAGCCGGCCCGCTCCACGGCGCCGTCGGAGGGCGGCGTCGACCCGGTGCTCCTCGCCGTGATGGCGAACCGCCTGGACGCGATCCTGCGGGAGATGACGGAGACGGTGCTGCTGACCGCGCGCTCGTCCGTGATCGGCATGGCGCGGGACTTCTCCTGCGGCATCAACACGTCGAGCGACGAGGTGCTCGCGATCGCCGCGGGCCTGCCGATGCACGTCTTCGGGACGCACCTGCAGTGCGCGGCGATGCGCCGGACGCACCCGGAGTTCCGCGAGGGCGACGCGTACATCCACAACGACCCGTACGACGGCAACTCCCACGCGGCCGACCACACGATCCTCGTGCCGGTCTTCCACGAGGGCGAGCACGTCTTCACGGTCACGGTGAAGTCGCACCAGGCCGACACCGGCAACAGCATCCCGACCACGTACCACGCGGGCGCGCGCGACGTGTACGAGGAGGGACGCTGATCTTCCCCTGCCTGCTCGTGCAGCGTGACTACCAGGACGTCGACGACTTCGTCCGCATGTGCCGGCGCCGGATCCGCGTGCCGGACCAGTGGCAGGGGGACTTCATCTCGGCGATCGCGGCCGCCCGGGTCGGCGAGCGCGGCCTCAAGGCGCTCGTCGCGAAGTACGGCCTCGAGACCGTCCGGGCGTTCGTCGACGAGTGGCTCGACTACGCTTCGCGGCGCGTCGAGGCGTCGATCCGGAAGCTGCCGAAGGCGCACCTGGAGACGGTCCAGCGGCACGACCCGGTCGTCCCGTTCCTGCCGGACGGGATCGAGATCAAGGTCGTCATCGACGTCGACCCGGACGCCGGGACGATCGAGATCGACCTCACCGACAACCCCGACAACATCCCGACGGGCCTCAACCTGACCGAGGCGACGGCGACGAGCGGTGCCGCGCAGGCGGTGTTCTGCACGCTCGACCCGGACATCCAGCACAACGCCGGGTCGTTCCGCCACGTCAGGGTCAAGCTGCGCGAGGGCTGCGTCGCCGGCATCCCGAAGCACCCGTACAGCTGCTCGGTCGCGACGACGAACGTCGGCGACCTCGTGATCAACGGGACGCAGTCGGTGCTGGCCGAGCTCGGCGACGGCTATGGCCTCGCGATGACGAACTTCTGCAACTCGGCCGGGGCGGGCGTCGTCTCCGGCAGCGACCCGCGCAAGGGCGGCGAGCCGTACGTCAACCAGATCTTCCTGATGGGCGGCGGCGGGCCGGCGACGCCGACGCACGACGGGATGACGTACTGCCTGACGCCGCCCGGGCTCGGCCTCCTCTACCGCGACTCGGTCGAGATCGACGAGCAGCGGACGCCGTTCCTCGTCCGGTCGATGCGCCTCGTGACCGACTCGGCCGGCGCCGGCCGACGCCGCGGCGGCCCCGCGACCGAGGTGACCTACGCCGCGCACGAGCCCGGTGACCGTGATCGACATCTGCAACGGCACGGTCAACGCCCCGCGGCGTCCGCGGCGGCCACGACGCGAAGCTGGCCTCGAACGCCGTCCTGCACCACGACGGGCGGGTCGAGGTCCTCCCACGTTCTTCATGGTGGAGCTCGGCCCGGGCGACGCGATGCGCGCGATCGACAACGGCGGCGGCGGCTACGGCGACCCCGGCTGCGCGAGCCCCGAGCGCGTGCTCGCCGACGTCGTCGAGCGGCTCGTCTCGATCCAGGCGGCGCGGGAGGTCTACGGCGTGGCGATCACGGGCAGCGAGGACGACGGGACGCTCGCGATCGACCGGGACGCGACCGCGGCGCTGCGCGCCGGCACCGGCTAGGAGCGATCAACGACCCGCCGGCACAGGGCCGGCCGACAGGAAAGGCAGATGACTTCACGATCCCCGAGGAGCTGAACGAGATCCGGGTCGCCGTGCGCGAGCTCTGCGCCGGCTTCCCCGGCGAGTACTGGCGCGAGCTCGAGCCGGACAAGTACCCCACCGAGTTCGTCCAGGCCCTCACCGACAACGGCTGGCTCGCCGCCCTGATCCCGGAGGAGTACGGCGGCGCCGGGCTCTCGATCACCGCCGCCAGCGTGATCCTGGAGGAGATCAACGCGTCCGGCTGCAACTCGGGCGCCTGCCACGCCCAGATGTACATCATGGGCACGATCCTCCGGAACGGGTCGGACGACCAGAAGCAGCGGTACCTGCCGCGGATCGCCTCCGGCGAGCTCCGGCTCCAGGCCTTCGGCGTCACCGAGCCGACGGCCGGCTCCGACACGACGAAGATCCAGACGACGGCGGAGAAGGTCGACGGCGGCTACGTCATCCGCGGCCAGAAGATCTGGACCTCGCGCGCGGAGCACTCGGACCTGATGCTCCTGCTCGCGCGGACGACGCCCGCCGACCAGGTCGAGAAGAAGACCGACAGCATCTCGACGTTCATCGTCGACATGAAGAAGGCGCTCGCGGACGGGACGCTGACGATCCGCCCGATCAAGACGCTGATGAACCACGCGACGACGGAGATCTTCCTCGACGGCGTCTTCGTCCCCGACGAGGACCTCGTCGGCCAGGAGGGCAAGGGCTTCGGTACATCCTCGACGGGATGAACGCGGAGCGCGTCCTGATCGCCGCCGAGTCGATCGGCGACTGCCGCTGGTTCACGGAGAAGGCGACGAAGTACGTCAGCGAGCGCGTCGTCTTCGGCCGCCCGATCGGCGCCAACCAGGGCGTGCAGTTCCCGATCGCCAAGGGCTGGGCGCAGGCCCAGGCCGCCGACCTGATGCGCTACAAGGCGGCCTGGATGTTCGAGAACGGCATCCCGTGCGGGCCGGAGGCGAACATGGCGAAGCTCCTGGCGGCCGAGGCAGCCTGGGAGCTCGCGAACGCATGCCTCGACGCCCACGGCGGCTTCGGCTTCGCCGAGGAGTACGACGTCGAGCGGAAGTTCCGCGAGTGCCGCCTGTACAAGGTGGCGCCCGTCTCGAACAACCTCGTGCTCGCCTTCATCGGCCAGCACGTGCTCGGCATGCCGCGCTCGTACTAGGAGCCACGCGTCGCGCGGCGGCCCGGCCCGGGGCCGGGCCGCCGCGCGAGGCTCAAGCAGGGGGCGGGCGCCGCCGAACACCACGGTATGCGCCTGCTCCTCTTCCTCGCGCTCGTCGGCGCCGGCATCGGCGCGTTCTTCTACGTCGACGGTGCCCGCACGGCGACGACCGAGGACACGCTCGCCAGGATCGCCAGCGAGATCGCGCGCCGGGACGTGTCGGTCGACTGCGCGGGAATCGTGAAGGACGTCTTCGACATCTCGGGCGACGAGGGCACCGTCCGCTTCGACAACGCCGGGCGGCCCGAGGACGCGACGCACCTGAAGCGCGCTGTCTGCCAGCGGCTCCACGACTTCCCGAAGGCCCGCCTGGAGCCCGGCTACCGGTGCGTGTACGAGGCGACGGGCTGCCCGGACGACGTCCTGAAGTCGATCCAGGCCGTCCACACCCTCGCCCACGAGGCATGGCACCTCCAGGGCCAGGCGGACGAGGGCGTCGCCGAGTGCTACGGGCTGCAGACGACCGCGTACGTCGCCCAGCGCCTCGGCGCGGACGCCGCCCAGGCGCAGGCGATCGCGAGCTACGTGTACGCCAACGTGTACCCGACGCTGCCGCAGAGCTACCAGAACGGCGAGTGCCGGAACGGCGGCAAGCTCGACCTCAAGCGCGGCACCCCCGTCTTCCCGTAGCGTCGACGGGCTCCCGGTGCGACGCTCCTCCGAGCCACGGGCGAGCGGTCGGCCTGGGGAGCGATCGGCACACCATCGTCACGGATCCCGGCCCGGCCGTCACACACCCGTGACGGTCTCGCCGCTACGCTCGAAAGCGGGTGGAGGCGCGGGGTGGCCCCTGGGGCGGCCGAAAGGGACATGTCCGCGAGGGCCGGGGACGGCTGGCGGCGGCGCTGCGGGCGATGCGACCGTGCGGCGGCGCCGGACTGGCGGCGAGCCGGGCGGTGTCCGCGCGGCGGGGCGGACGAGCGAACCGTTGCGCAGGCCGGCGGCGACCGCGGCGAGCAGGCCGCGCACCCGGGCCGGCGCCGCAACGGGCCCGCGCTCGCCCCCCTCGCCTACGGGAACAGGTCGCGCTCGGGCGGCATGACGAGGTCGCTCGCGCGGCCGTCTCCCTCCGGCACGGCAACGCCGCGGATGAGCGCCGCCGGGATCCCGTCGGCCTTGCCCATCACGAGCTCGGCGGCGCTCGCGAGCTCGTCGGCGACGGCGATCGTGGTCGCCTCGAGCGTCCGGCCCCGGCGGTCGGGGCTGCCACGCAGGTCGAGGAGCGGCAGCATCCCCGCCACGCCGATCGCGACCCCCGCGATCCCCTGGCGCCATGCGCGCCCGAACGAGTCCGAGACGACGACGGCAGGCGCGACGCCGAGGCGCGCGGCGAGCCCCTCCCGCAACGTGCGCGCAGAGGCGTCGGGGTCGACGGGCAGGAGGACGAGGAGGTCGTCGCCCGGCGTGTTCGAGCGGTCGATCCCGGCGTTCGCGCAGACGAACCCCTGGCGCGTCTCCACCACGAACAGGTCGCCTCGACGACGTCGGACCCTGCGCGCCTCCTGCAGCACGAGGCGGTGATGGTCGGCGAGCGTCGGCGCGTGGGCGATGCGGCCCTCGGCCTTCGAGACGACCTTCTGGGCGACCACGACGACGTCGCCCGGCTCGGCGCCACCGCGCCAGGATCGCCTCGGCCAGCATCCCCGCGAGGTCGTCGCCCTCGCGGACCTCGAAGGAGCCCGCGCAGCGGGATCACGCGCACCTCGTCCACGGCGGCACGGTAGCGGAGCCCCGGAGGCTCCCGCCCCGGCACAATGCGCGCGATGCGGATCACCGTGCTGGCCGGCGGCGTCGGCGCCGCGCGCTTCCTCGATGGTCTCGTCCGGGTCGTCCCGGCCGGGGAGATCACCGTGGTCGGCAACGTCGCGGACGACCTGGAGCTGCTCGGCCTGCGCGTCTCGCCGGACCTCGACACCGTCCTCTACACGCTCGCCGGGATCGTCCATCCGGAGCAGGGCTGGGGCCGGGCCGACGAGACGCGCAACGCACTGGCCGTCGTGTCCGAGCTCGGCGGCGAGGACTGGTTCCTCCTCGGCGACCGCGACCTCGGCCTGCACCTCGTCCGGACGCAGCGCCTGCGCGCGGGCGAGCCGCTCTCGGCCGTCACCGCGGACATCTGCCGGCGGCTCGGCGTCGGCGTCCGGCTGCTGCCGGCGACCGACGACCGGCTGACGACCATGGTCGACACGGAGCGGGGCGAGGTCGACTTCCAGACCTACTTCGTCCGCTGGCGTCACGACGTCGACGTCCACGCGCTCCGTGTCGAGGGCGCCGCCGCGGCACGGCCGGCGCCCGGGGTCGTCGAGGCCATCGAGCAGGCGGACGTGCTCGTCGTCGCTCCGAGCAACCCCTACCTCTCGGTCGACCCGATCCTCGCCGTCCCGGGCGTGCGCGAGGCCGTGCTCGCACGCTCGGGGCCCTCCGTCGCCGTCTCGCCGATCGTCGGCGGCCGCGCGATCAAGGGGCCGGCCGACCGGTTGATGCGGACGTTCGCGGGCGAGGTCAGCGCTGTCGCCGTCGCACGCCACTACGCGCCCTGGCTGACGCACCTGCTCGTCGACGCGGTCGACCGGGAGCTCCTGCCGCAGCTCGTCGCGCTCGGCGTCCGGGCCGCCGCGGCCGACACGATCATGCGCGATGCGAGCGCCCGAGCACGCGTCGCACGTGCCGCGCTCGAGCTCGCCGCGGGCTAGCCGGCGGCGCCGTCGAGCCAGCGCCGTCGGCTCGCCTCGATCTCCCGCGTGAGCGCGCCGAGCGTGACCGTCCCGTCGGGGCCGAGCCAGCCGCCGCGCAGGCCGGGCCGAGCGAGGTACGTGTACGCATCCGTGCGCAGGTGCGCCGGACCGAGGTGCTGAGCGGTCCGCTCGCGCCACTCGCGCAGGCCGACGAGGTCGACGCGGGCGTAGACGAGCTGCTCGCCGCGCTGGAGCGTCTGCGCGACGATTCGCCCCTCCCAGTCGAACACCCCGCTGCCGCCGTTGAACTGGAACGGGGCCAGGTCGCCGCCCTGGTTCACGTTCACGGTGACGACCGCGTTCTCGAGCGAGCGAACCTGCGGCACGATCGTCAGCCACGGAGTCGGCTGCTCCGTCTGCCAGGGGCTCGGCATGGCGTTCGCGAGCAGCACGACCTCGGCGCCCTTGGACGCGACCTCCCGGTAGGTCTCCGGGAAGACGGCGTCGTAGCAGGTCAGGCACGCGAGCCGGCCGATCGGCGTGTCCGCCACGGGGAACAGCTCGTCCGCGTAGCCCTCGATCAGGTGCGGGCTCGCGAAGGTCTCGATCGGGATCCACGAGTTCACCTTGCGGTACCGGAGCACGAGCCCGTCCGGCCCGACCAGGCAGGCCGTGTTGAAGACCAGGCCCGGGTAGGCCGGATCGTCCTCCAGGATCGTCCCGCAGTGGACGAGGACGTCCTGCGCCCGCGCGACCTGCGCGAGCCGCTCGAGCTCGGGCCCGTCCACCCGGAGCAGCACCCCGTTCCGCTCGAGGTCGCCGCGCGTGTGTACGGGATCCCCTGCAGGCAGAACTCGGGCAGGCAGACGAGCTTGACGGCGCGCCCCAGTTGCCGTAGGCCCACACCGCGCCCTCGATCAGCTCGACCACGCGGGCGAGGTTGCGCGCGACGCCGTCGGCGTCGGGCGCGCTGCCGAAGGCGGTCTGGATCCCGACGACGCCGTAGCGCTCGTAGGCCGCGTCCACGCCCACCAGGCTACTGGCTCGCGGCGCCGCGCGGTGCGCCCGATGTCTGACACCCACGCGCCCGAGGCGAAGTAGATTGTGCCTTCCCGAGCCAGCCCGTCGTCCAGCGTCCACGGAGGCACCACGTGAGCGAGAAGTACCCGCACCTGTTCAGCCCGTTGCAGATCGGCAACGTCACCGTCCGCAACCGGATCATGCAGACGGCGCACGTGAAGCTCTTCACGCACCGCGGCGTCGACTCGGCGCGCAACGTCGCCTACCAGGTCGAGCGGGCGAAGGGCGGCGCGGGGCTCCTCATCACCGGCAACCGCCAGGTCCATCCCACCTCGACGACCGGCATGCCCCGCTTCTCGTTCGCGTTCCTCAAGGAGGGCGTCGAGAACGACAAGCGGATGACGTCGCTCGTGCACAAGCACGGCGCCACGATCTTCACGCAGATGAACCACTTCGGCCTGCAGGCGACCTCCGACGCGGCCGACGACATCCGTGTGCTCTGGGGCCCCTCGGCGGTCAAGTCGCCCGCCTACGGCGAGACGGCGAAGCCGATGGAGCTCGAGGACATCGAGGAGCTGAAGCAGTGGTGGTCGGACTGCGCCGTCACGTGCCGCGACTGCGGCTTCGACGGGACCGAGGTGCACATCTCCCACAGCTACCTGCTGCACTCGTTCCTCTCGCCGGTCTACAACAAGCGCGAGGATCAGTACGGCGGCTCGTTCGAGAACCGCCTCCGCCTGACGCGCGAGGTGATCGCCGCGATCCGCGAGAAGGTCGGCCGCGACTGGGTCGTGGGCGTCCGCGTCACCCTCTCCGACTTCATCCCGGGCGGCCTCACCGTCGGCGACGCCGTCAAGACCGCCCGCATGCTCGAGGACGACGGCCAGATCGACTACGTGAACGTCTCGGCGGCCGGGTACCACAACGTCCACCAGGCGATCCAGCCGTCGGATGCGCCGGACGGGTATCTGACCGAGCTCGCGGCCGAGGTGAAGAGCGCGTCGAAGCTGCCGGTCTTCACGATCGGCGGCATCTCCTCCCCCGCGGACGCCGAGCGCCTGCTCGCCGAGGGCCACGCCGACATGGTCGCGATGACGCGCACCCAGATCGCGGACCCCGAGTTCGCGAACAAGGCGCGCGAGGGTCGCGAGGACGAGATCATCCGCTGCATCCGCGGCAACCAGGGCTGCATCGGCCGCGTGTTCAAGGGCCAGGCGATCAACTGCACCGTCAACCCGTCCGCGGGACGCGAGCAGCGCTTCGGCATGGGCTCGATCGTCCCCGCCGCGACCCCGGGCAACTGGGTCGTCGTCGGTGCCGGCCCGGCCGGCCTCAAGGCAGCCGAGCAGCTCGCGCGGCGCGGCCACTCGGTCACCGTGCTCGAGAAGGCCGAGCAGGTCGGCGGCCAGATCAACCTGATCCTGAAGACCGCCGGTCGCGCACCGTTCGGCCGCGTCACGGAGGACCTCGAGCGGATCGTGCGCAAGCTCGGCGTCGAGATCCGGACGGGCACCGAGGCGACCGCCGAGTCCGTCCTCGCGATGGGAGCGGACGGCGTGCTCGTGGCGACGGGCGCCCTTCCCTCCCGGACGGGCTTCTCGATCGTCAACCCGCTCGTCGACGTCCTGCCGGGCGTCGACCGGGAGAACGTCCTGCACGGATGGGACGTGCTCCTCGGCACCAAGCCGGTCGGCCAGCGCGTCGTCGTCCTGGACGACGACGGCAACCGCGCGAGCGCCGGCATCAGCGAGTTCCTGCTCGACGCGGGCAAGGACGTCGAGGTGGTGACCCGCTACAACGCGCTGTTCCCGTACACCCTCTACGGGCTGGACATGTCGACGGTCTACGGGCGCGTCATGTCGAAGGGCCTGACGTACCGCGCGAACGAGTGGGCGGCCTCCTTCGACGGCTCGAGCCTCACCGTCTTCAACCTCTACACCGGCGGCCAGTCGGTGCTCGAGGGCGTCGACACGCTCGTGCTCGCGACGCAGCCGAAGGCGAACGACGGCCTGTACTTCGACCTCAAGGGCAAGCAGGCGAACCTCCACCGGATCGGCGACTGCCACGCACCGCGCAAGATCGACCACGCCATCTACGAGGGCTTCCTCGCGGGCCGCGAGATCTGGGACCCGAAGGAGCGATACATCTACGAGGGCGAGCTCGAGGAGGACTGGGACGCGATCCGCGCCTAGCGCAGGGCGCGTCGGGGGAGGCGATCGCGATCCTCCCCGGCGCTCCTACAGGTCACCGGCCGTCGGGCGCGCGGCGTCACGGGCGAACGGCGGCTGGCGGGCCGGCCGACGCCGTCGTGCTTTCGTCTCGAGCGACGACCGCGATCGAGAGGTCGTTCAGGAGCTGCAGCTCGTCGATCTGCAGCGGGCGACCCCAGACCTCGTCGACGACGGTGCCCGCGTCCACGGGCCCGGTGGGCGTCGTCGACGGCGCCGGCACCCAGTCGGTCGCGGGCTCCTGGACGTAGACGGGCGCACCGGCCGGCACGCCGCGGGCGCCGCGCAGGGCGCGGCAGGCGAGCACTGCGCCGTCGGCCTCCCCGCAGGCAACGACCAGCGGCACGCCCGGCGGCGGCACGAGCGCCGCCTCGCCGCGCTCCGACAGGCTAGTCGCGAAGGAGCCGAGCTGGGCCAGCACCCCGAGGTTCACGAAGAAGGCGTCGGGCACCGTCTCGAGGTTCCGCTCGATGCGATCGAGCAGCGCCGGGTCGCCGTCGCCGCGCTCGCGCGCCTCTCCGAGCAGGCGCCGCAGGTCGTCACGGGCGAACGACGGCGGGCGGTCGATGGTCATGGCGAGCGAGAAGGGCCGGCCTCTGGCGCCGTCCGCCGCGGCCTCGCACACGATCGACGTGACCTCGGCAACGCAGGACACGCGCTCCGGCGTGGGGCCGTCGTACGTCCGGTCGCGATCGATCAGGAAGCTCGCCTTCCCCGGATCGTCGGACGGCGCGAGCCAGCGCCCGAGGTCGCCGGTTGCCGCGAGCGCGCCGGCGCTCAGGCCGAGCGCCAGCAGCGTGGCCGTCGAGAGCTGCGCGACGCGCCGACGCCGGCGCAGCGCCCTGACGCGGCGGGTCGCGGCGCGGCCGAGGTCGGCCTCGAGCGCCTCGAGGTGTGGTGGAAGCGTCGTCACGGGGTCTCCTCCTTCGGGACGAGCCGGAGCCGGTCGGCGAGGCCGCGGAGCCCACGGCTGACCCGCATGCGGGCGTTCGCCTCCGAGGTCGCGGTCGCGCGGGCGATCTCGGCGTAGTCCAGCCCGTCGACCACCCGCAGCACGAGCGCCTCGCGAAGCGCCTCGGGCAGCGCCCCGAGGGCGGCGGCGATCTCGCCGGCCAGCGCCTCGGCGTCGAGTCGATCGTCGAGCGCCTCGGTCTCGTCCGGGACCCAGTCCCGGACGGGCATCGCCAGGCGAGCCCGCGCGGACGAGGCGACCCGCCTGCGCTCGTACGCGCGGCGGACCTGGTTGCGGGCGATCGCGAAGAGCCAGGAGGTGCCGGAGCCGGGCTCCGTACCCCGGAAGCGGTGGAGCGAGAGCAGCGCCTGTGCGAACGTCTCGGCGGTGAGGTCGTTCGCGAGGCCGGCGTCGCCGACCTGCTGGCGCAGCCAGCGCTCGACCCACGCCGCGTGCAGGCGGTAGAAGTCCCGGAAGGCGTCGGGGTCACGGCGCGCGTCGCGGAGCAGCCGGGCGTCTTGGTGGTGTGGTGGCGAGCTGGTCACACCCCTGGAGTGCGGACGCCCGCCGATCCGCAACAGCCCGCCACAAGCACCGCGATCGAGCCCCGGGCCGAACCTCCACCCGCTCGTGCCCGTCGCGGCAGGGCCGTCACGTGAGTGCAACGAGTCCGTGCGAGTTCGCGGCGACGTTGCACCCCTCGCTCCACCGGGCCGGCCGCGGCAGCGGGTCGAGCAGCAGCCCTGCCCGGCGCGCGCCTCGCTCGCCGCTCTGCCGGCGGCGCACGACGACGCAGCGGCCCGCCACGTCGACCCGATGGCTGCAGGCGTGGCGGGGGAGGCGAACGCGGCCCCCGCCGCCCACTAGAGCGCGGCGATGACGGCGTCGCCGAAGTCGCGCGTCGACGCGGTACCGCCCTGGTCGCGCGTAGGCGCGGCCTTCAGGGCGGCGTCGACGGCCTGCTCGACGCGGCGCGCCTCGACGGCGAGGCCGAGACCGTGCTGCAGCATGAGCGCGACGGTCTTGATCATCGCTGCCGGATTCGCGATCCCCTGGCCGGCGATGTCGGGGGCCGACCCGTGCACCGGCTCGAAGATCCCGGGCCCGCCATCGCCGAGGCTCGCGGAGGCGGCGAGGCCGAGCCCACCCGTCACCGCGGCAGCCTCGTCCGAGAGGATGTCCCCGAAGAGGTTGTCGCAGACGAGCACGTCGAACCGCTGCGGGTTCTGGACGAGCTGCATCGCGACGTTGTCGACGAGCATGTGCTCGATCTCGACGTCCGGGAAGTCCGCGGCGACCTCCGTCGCGACGCGGCGCCACATGCGCGAGGTCTCGAGCACGTTCGCCTTGTCGACCGAGGTCAGCCGCGAGCCGCGGGCGCGCGCCACCTCGAAGGCGCGGCGGACGACGCGCTCGACCTGCGACGGGTGGTACTCGCACGTGTCGAAGACGACCCCGTCCTCGCGCACGCCCCGGGCGCCGTAGTAGATGCCGCCGACGAGCTCGCGCACGATGATCAGGTCGACGTCCCCGAGCGCCGCCGGGCGCAGGTTCGCGTAGACGTCGAGCTCGCCGCGGATCCGCATGATCCCCTGCTCGGGACGGACGTCGGCCGCGTCGAAGGCGGGGTCGCCGACCGGCGCCTTGAGCACGGCGTCCGCGCCCCGACAGGCCTCGAGCGTGTCGTCGGGCAGGGGCGTCCCCGTCGCGCGGATCGCAGCACCGCCGAAGAGGCGCTCGTCGAGCTCCGCCTGGGGCAGCACGGCCTCGAGCACCCGGCGCGCCTCCGCCATCACCTCGGGCCCGATGCAGTCGCCGGGCAGGCAGACGATCCTCAACGCAGTGCTCCTTCCTCGTGCCTTGGCGGCGGGGCCGTTCGCACGGCCCCGCCCACCGGGTTCGCTACGCGCCCGCCGCGGCCTTGCGCGACGGGACGGTCGAGAGGTACGCGAGGGCGTCCTCGACCGAGACGACGTCCGCGTACTTGGCCTGGATGTCGAACAGGTTGGCCTCGTGGGGCGCCTGCGCACGGTCTGCGACGCAGTCGCGCGGCACGATCGCCCGGAAGCCGTTCTGCATCAGGTCGATCGCGGTGGCCCGGACGCAGCCGCTCGTGGTCGCGCCGCACAGGATCACCTGGTCGACCCGCTGGCTCGTCAGGACGGCCGCGAGGTTCGTCCCGAAGAAGCCGGAGGCGCCCTTCTTCATGATGATCACCTCGTCCGGCTGCGGGTCGAGGCGGGGGTCGATCTCGATCCACTTCGAGTCGAGCTGCAGGTCGAGCAGTCCGGGGGCCTTCTCTGTCCAGAGCCCGCCGTCCTTGCCGTGCGGCTCGAACCCGATCGTCGTGTACACGACCGGGAGCCCCTTCTCGCGGGCCGCGTCGAGGAGCGTCCGCGTCGCCTCGACGGCCTCGGTCATGTCGGCGCCGAGGCTGCACTCCGGGTCGGTGAAGCCCCGGGTGAAGTCGATCACGAGCACGGCCGGGTGCTCGCCGCGGCTGATCGCCTGGCCGAGCCGCGCCTGGTCGTAGACGGCCTTCGCCTGTTCGTCGGACATGTCGTACCTCCCGTCCCGACGGCCGCCTACGCGGCCGTCAGCTCCTCGCCGAAGCCGGCCCGGGCCACGAAGCGGCCGTCGCCCGGCTTGCCGACGACCTGGTCGCCCTCGACGACGACCGTGCCGCGGACGAGCACGACGTCCGGCGCGCCCTGGACCTCGGTGCCCTCGAACAGGTTGTAGTCGACGTTCGAGTGGTGCGTCGTCGCGGAGATCGTCAGCTTCTTGTTCGGATCGAAGACGACGATGTCCGCGTCGGAGCCGACCGCGATCGTCCCCTTGCGCGGGTACAGCCCGAACAGGCGCGCCGGCGCGGTCGCCGTGAGCTCGACCATGCGGTTGAGCGTGATCCGCCCCTCGCGGACGCCGAAGTGGTGCAGCATGTGCAGCCGGTTCTCGATCCCGGGGCCACCGTTCGGGATCTTCGAGAAGTCGTCCTTGCCGAGGCTCTTCTGCCCGTCGAAGTTGAACGGGCAGTGGTCTGTCGAGACGACCGAGAGGACGCCGTTGCGCAGGGCGTGCCAGAGGTGCTCCTGGTTCGCCTTCGGGCGCGGCGGCGGCGTGTAGACGTACTTCGCGCCCTCGAAGTCCGGCGTGTCCATCATCGACTCGTCGATGAAGAGGTACTGCGTGCAGGTCTCGCCCCAGGCGTCCCAGCCGGCGTCCCGCGCGGCGGCGATCGGGTCGATCGCCTCCTTGCAGGAGACGTGCACGATGTACATCGGCGCGCCCGCGACGCGCGCGAGCTGGATCGCACGGTTCGTCGCCTCGCCCTCCGTGATCGGCGGGCGGGTGGACGCGTGGTACTTGGGGTGCGTCTTGCCCTCCGCGATCGCCTGCTTGACGAGCACGTCGATCGCGTCGCCGTTCTCGGCGTGCACCATCGTCATGCAGCCGGTCTCGCGCGCGGTCAGGAGCGTCTTGAAGAGCGTCTCGTCGTCGGCCATGACGGCGCCCTTGTAGGCCATGAAAGGCTTGTAGCTCGTCACGCCGAGCTCGGGGACCCTGGCAGCCTGCTCGGCGAAGCCGCCGTGCGTCGGCCAGATCGCCATGTGCGCCCCGACGTCGCAGAGCGGCTTCGCTCGCTCGAGCTTCGCCGTCCAGTTGGCGAACGCGGACTCGAACGACTCGCCCGGGTACTGGACGCAGAAGTCGACGAGGCAGGTCTGCCGCCGGCCACCGCCGGGCCGTGCCCGACGTGAAGTCGTCGCACGTCACGGTGCCGCCGAACGCCATCTCGATGTGCGTGTGCGGGTCGATCGCGCCCGGGATGACGTACTTCCCGGTCGCGTCGATCCCTGCTGTCGGCCTTCACGTCGAGGGACGCGCCGATCAGGGTGACCCGCTCGCCCTCGACGAGGACGTCCCCGACGTAGTCGTCGGCCGCAGTGACGATCCGGCCGCCCTTGATGAGCACGGACATTCGCAACTACCCTTTCCGAGGACCGGACGAGCCTACTGCTCCGGCGCGGGCGCGGTCAAACCGCGCCCGCGCCGGGCGAATCGATGTCACTTCGCGCGTGCGCCTGCGCCCGCGTCGATCCCGGCGGCCTGGCCCATCTCCTCGGCCACCTTGGTCTCGAGCGTGACGCCGCCGGCCCTCTGGGCCTTGCGCAGGCGGAAGATGCCGAACGCCACGAGCGCGCCCATCGCGAGCAGCGAGACCAGCGTCGTGAACGTGCCCAGCGCGTAGAGGTCCGGCCGGATCACGCCTGCCGTCGTGAACGAGAAGATCTGGATCGGCAGCGTGATCTCGCCCGAGCCGAGCGCGAGCACCGTCCGGTCGTACTCGTTCCACGAGAGGGTGAAGCCGAAGAGGAAGCACCCGAAGATGCCCGTCCAGACGAGCGGCAGCGTGACCTCGCGGAAGGTCGTCTTCGCGTCCGCACCGAGGTCGCGCGACGCCTCCTCGACGTGCTTGTCGTAGCGGTTCCACACGGCCATCATCACGAGGAACGCGAACGGGAGCGCCCAGATCGCGTTCGAGCCGAGCGCGGTCTTCCACATCCCGGTCGACAGGCCCATCGTCTGCCAGAACAGGGACGTCCCGAGGCCGAGCAGGAAGCCCGGCGCCATCAGGCAGAGCAGGACGAGGTAGAAGACCACCCCGTCGCCCTTGAACCGACGGCGGAACGCGTAGGAGAGCGTGAACGCCAGGAACGACGTCAGCGCGCCGCACGCCAGGGCGAGGTAGAGCGAGCTCTTGCCGGCCTGCTTGATCTCCTCGGCCTTCGAGCGGGGCGTTCTCGTCCACAGCGCCTTCCACCAGCTGCCGCCGAAGCCCTCCATCGGGAAGTGATGCCACCCTTCTGGCCCTGGAAGCTCGGCAGGATCGCCATCAGGATCGACGGCCCGTACATGAAGAGCAGGAAGAGGACGAAGTAGACGCCCAGCACCCACTTGCCGATGCGGCCCTGACCCTCCATCTCAGATCTCCTCGCGCAGGTTGGAGAACCGGAGCAGGACGAACACGCCGATCATCATCACGAGCACCAGGAACACGGCGCCCGCTGCGGCGTTCGGGTACTGGACCTGGTCGACGAGGTTCCGCACGTAGGTGCCGGCGGACGAGACCTTGTTGCCGCCGACGATGCGGACCGTCGCGTACTCGCCCATCGTCAGGACGAAGACGAAGATCGTGCCGATGACGATGCCGGGGCGATCTGGGGCAGGACGATCTCCCGCATCGTCCGGATCCAGCTGGCGCCGAGATCGCGCGCCGACTCGATCGCGCTGCGGTCGACCTGCGCGAGCAGGAAGAACAGCGGCGTGACCATGAACAGGATGTAGAGCTGGATCATCGCCAGGACCGAGGAAGTTCGAGAAGCTGAGAGGGATGTCGAGCGGCTCGTCGATGATCCCGATCCCCTCGAGGATCTGGTTCACCGCGCCGTTGCGGCCCATCAGCGGGTACTGCCAGGCGACGGAGCGGATCAGCGCGCTCGTCCAGAACGGCGCGAAGGCGGTGAGTAAAGACAGCGCCTGGTTCGTGACCGTCTTGATCTTGAACGTCAGGAAGTACGCGATCGGCAGGGCGAGCGCAAGGCACGCGCCGGTCGCGATCAGCGAAGGTTGAGCTCTGCTTGATCTGGTTCCAGTACGTGCCGCTGCCGAAGATCGTGTCGTAGTTGTCGAGCGTCCAGGCCTTGTCGAAGCCGCCCGTCTTCTGCGTCCAGAAGGACACGAGCACGATCATGACGATCGGCGCGACCAGGAAGAAGCCGAGGTAGAGGAGCCCGGGCAGGGCGAGCAGGGCCGTGACCTTGTGCCCGGACGGCACCTTGATCTCCGGCCCGTGGCCCTCCCCGACCCGGTACTGCTGCTTCAGCGCCTGCTCGGTCGCCTCGAGCCCGGCGACGTCGAAGCTGGGGCTCGTCGCGCCGCCCTCAGGCCCCGAGGAGCTGGACATCCTCTTCCTTCCACGACAGCGAGACGGTGGAGCCCTCCGTCCCGCGGAGCTGCGGGTAGAGCTCGCCGCCGACCTTCGCGATCATGCGGTCGCCGCCCACCGTCAGGTGCAGCTTGATCATGTCGCCGAGGTACTCGACGAAGACGATCTCGGCCTGCGTCTGGTTCAGCTCGCCCGCCCTGGCGGACTCGTCGAGCCGGACCGCCGCGGCGCGAATCGCGACGGAGGCCGCCGCGCCGATCTCACGCGTGTCGTCGGGCGGCGCGGCGACGGCCTTGATCTTGCCGTCGTCGATCACCAGCCGACCGGGATCGCGGGAGGCGACGCGGCCGCGAATGATGTTGTTGTCGCCCATGAACATCGCCACGTGCTCGTTCGCCGGGCGCGTCTGGATCGTCAGGGGGTCGCCGACCTGCTGGATCCGGGCGTCGCTCATCACGACGATCCGGTCGGCCATGGAGAGCGACTCCTCCTGGTTGTGCGTCACGTGGATGAACATCAGGCCGAGCTGGCGCTGGAGGTTGCGCAGCTCGACGCGCATCCGGAGCTGGAGCAGGCGGTCGAGGTCGCCGAGCGGCTCGTCGAGGAGCAGCGCCTTCGGCTTCGTCACGAGCACGCGCGCGAGCGCGACGCGCTGCTGCTGACCGCCCGAGAGCTGCCGCGGCTTCCGGTCGGCCAGGTGCGTCAGGCCGACCATCTGCAGGGCCTCGGTGGCCTGCTTCCGCCGCTCCTCCTTGCCGACGCCGTGCATCTTGAGGCCGAACTCGACGTTCTCGATCACGGAGCGGTGCGGGAAGAGCGCGAAGTGCTGGAAGACCGTCGTGGTGGGACGCTTGTCCGGCGGCAGGCCGATCAGGCTCTCACCATCGAGCAGGATCTCGCCATGCGTCGGCGTCTCGTGGCCGCCGATCATCCGGAGCGTCGTCGTCTTGCCGCAGCCCGAGGGGCCGAGCAGGACGACGTACTCGCCGTGCTCGACGTGCAGGTTCACGTCGTCGACGGCGACCGTACCCCCAGGGAAGATCTTCGAGACGTGGCGCAGCTCGAGCCCCGTGCCCGCCGGAGCGGCCGGAGGCGGCTGTCGCCGCCCCCCGGTCGGTGCTCGAAGGCCGCGCGGTTCGCGTCCTCGGCCATGGACTCTCGCAGCCTGGAAGTCGTTCCAGGCCGCGACCTGGTACTCGGACTCGGTGAAGAAGGAGTTCCAGGAGCTGTAGTTGCAGCCGCGCTGGGCGAGCGAGCCGCCGTCGCGGACCGAACCGGCCTTGATGTCGCCGACCTGGCCGGTGATGCCCGGCAGGTCCTTGGCGGCAGGCTTGCCCTCGATCCAGAAGTCCCACTCCTCCGGCTCGACCCACGCCTTGGTGTTCGAGTTCGCGCCGTTGTAGTAGCCCTGGCGGAGCATGATCGCCGCCGGCTCGCCCGACATCCACCAGTTCAGGTAGTCGTAGCACGCCGCCAGCTTCTGCGGATCGGTGACCTGCGCCGAGATGCCCTGGCAGTCCGTCCAGCCGCGGAAGCCCGTCGGGGGCGCCGCGTAGCGGACGTTCTTGCCCTGGGCGACGAGGAGCGCCACGGCGGGCGACCACATCGACTCGACGACGACCTCGTCGTTCGCCATCAGGTTGACCGACTCGTCGAAGGTCGCCCAGAAGGCGCGGAACTGCCCCTGCTTCTTCAGATCGGTCATGATCTTGAAGAGGCCGTCCATCTCCTCCTTGGTCATGTTGCCCAGGGAGGCGATCTCCATCAGGCCGAGCTCGCGCGCGGCGTTGCCCGCGTCCTGCAGCGCGATCGCCGGATCGGCGAGGAGCGCCACGCGGCCCTTGTAGGACGGGTTGAAGAGCTCGGCCCAGCCGACCTCGCCCGGCTCCTTCTGGATCACGTCGGCGTTGTAGCCGATCGAGTCCATGTTGAAGTTCTGCGGGGCGCCCTTGACGAGCGGGGGCTCCTCGCCGACGACCTCACCGGTCGCCTCGTCCACCCACTGGATGAACACGCCCTGCTGATCGGGCGCGGCCTCCTTGTCGGCAGGCCAGGTGCCCGTCGCATCGGGGTCGACGTAGTTCGAGCGGAACGGGGAGTCGCCGTCGCCGTACTTGCAGTCCGGCGCGAGCTTGCCGGTGCGGTACGTCGAGACGACCTGGTCCCAGTAGATGAGCTTCGAGCGCTCGACCGGCTGGAAGTTGCCCGACGGCCAGAGCTTGTCCCACTCGTGGGCGTAGTACGAGCCGACGTCCCACGTGTCGGGCTTCGTCAGCGCGATCTGCTCGATGTCGGTGGTGCCGCCGACCGTGAACTCGAGCTTGAAGCCGAGGCGCGCCTCGGCCAGCTCCTGGACCGGCTTGATCAGGTCGACGCCCAGGCCGACGACGCGCAGCGTCCCGGTGAAGCCCGAGGTCGGGACGAACGGCGCGTCGGGACCGACGGCCGCGGCCTCCGGGATGCCGTACGGCGTGGAGCCGGACGGGGCCGGGGCGGGTGCGGGGGTCGGCGAGGGAGCCGCCGGCTCCGCAGGCGCCGGCGCGGGCTCGGGGGCCGGCGCGGGCTCAGGGGCCGGCGCAGGCTCGGCCGGGGCCGGCTCGGCCGGAGCGGGCGCGGGGGCCGGGGCAGGTGCCGGCTCCGCCGAGTCGCTGCCGCCGCACGCGGCGAACAGCGAGCCGAGACCCAGAGCGGCGGCCATCCCCATGCCGCCCTTCATGAGGTCGCGACGAGTCAGGCCCCGCTTCGTGAGCTCGGCCTCGAGCTGCTCCTCGAGCCGATCGCGGTTCCCGTCGTGTTCACTCATACGCCTCCTACTCCTTTCTCCTCGCCGGCATCAGCTCTGCATGCCGCCGGTTTGCGTCCGCTGACGTCCGGCGGGACAGGTCCCGGGAACTTTGCCAGATGGACAGGCCGAATGTCTGACGTCGGGCAGTCGAGGGGATGGTTATACGCGATATCCACCGACTCCGTCAAACGGGTAGCGACCGTTCCACCGGGTCTCCGCGCCCGGCACCGTTCACCAGGATGAGACGTCGCCCGGACGGGATGGTTAGCGCGCGCGCCCCGACCCGGCCGGAAGCCGGCCGGCGGGCCGGATCGCGTCCCCCAGGCGGGGGACGAGCAGCGCCTGCCCTCGCGCGCACGCGAGGTACACGAGCGCCGAGACGGCGACGCCGACGGCGGCCTTGAGGGCTGCGTCCGGGACGGCGTAGTAGACCGCGACGCCGACGGCGACGGCGACGACGGCGGCCGGGTTGACGCCCGCGACGAAGCGGTAGCGGCCCTCGGGCTCGAACAGGGCCGGCAGGTCGAGCCGCGTCCGCTTGAGGAGGACGTAGTCGGCGAGCACGACGCCCGTGATCGGGGCGGCGACGTTGCCGAGGTGCGTGAAGAAGTCCTGCGCCTGGTCGACGAAGCCCTCCCACGCGGACAGGCCGATCCCGAGGACGCACACGGCCAGGGTCGCCCGCAGGCGGCCGAGGGCCGGGACCGCGTTGACGAGCGAGAGGCCGGCCGTGTAGAGGTTGATGACGTTCGCCGAGGTCGTCTGGGCGAGCACCGCGACGAGCAGCGCGACGAGCAGCACCGGGTTGCCGGTGAGGTCGCCGGCGACCTCGAAGGGGTTCGTCCGCTCGAGCGCGATCCCGGCGTAGGCGCCGACCCAGGCCGCCACGAAGGTGCCGAGCGTCGCGCCGACGACGAACCCGACCTCCATGTCGCGTCGGGTGCGGACGTAGCGGCAGAAGTCGGCGGCGTTCGTCACGGTTGTGAGCTGGGCGCCCCACATCACGGTCACGAACGCCGCGAAGGCGGCCCAGGTGAACGACTGGCCGGGCGAGTCGAGCACCCGGGACGGGTCGAGCCGCTCGTCGTCGCTCGCGACGAAGATGCTGATCAGGACGCCCGTCGAGAGGAGCGTCAGCGGCAGGACGATCCGGACGAAGTAGCGGAGGGCGTCGAAGCCGATCGCCGCGAGCACGGCCGCCACGGCGGCGGTGCCGAGCGAGATCGGGATCAGCGGCAGGTCGACGTCCGCGAGCGAGCGGATCAGCGCCACGGCCGCCCCGGCGCAGACGAGCGCCTGCGCCGCGAACCAGTAGGACGACGCGGCGACCCGGTAGGGCGACGTCAGCGCGCGCGAGCCGAGCAGGCCGAACGTCGCGCGCATCGCGACCTGGCCGGGCAGCCCGTGCTCGACGCCCACGCGTGCGGGCAGCGTGATCATCGCGACGCCGATCAGCGACCCGAGGCCGAGCGCGCCGGCGGCCCACCACAGGGGCAGGCCGCCGGCCGTCGCCGCGACGCCGCCGAGCACGTACGTCAGCGGGCTGAGGTTGAAGGTGAAGAGGATCGTCGCGAGATCGCGCCAGCGCGTCGTCCGCAGCTCAGCCGGGACGGCCTCGACGCCGTAGCGCTCGATCCCGCCGGCCGAGCGCTCGGCCTCCTCACCGGTCATGGCCCCGCTCCCGTCAGCTCTGGTTGCGCTTCATGAAGTCGATCACGGCCCGGCTGTACTCCTCCGTCGCGTCGAAGACGTTGGAGTGGCCGGCGCCCTTGATCAGGTACTTCTCGGCGCCCTTGATCCGCTCGTAGATGCCCTGCTGGCCGACGCCGTTCGGGCCCTGGTCCCACGGGGTCATGATGTCCTCGTCGCCGCCGATCACGAGCGCGGGCGACGTGATCTTCGCGAGCCACGGGGTCAGGTCCATCGTGTTCATGGCCTCGCACGCGGCGCAGAAGACCTCGACCCGGTTCGAGTCGCGCAGGATCTGCTGGACGTGGTCGGCCATCTCGGTGACGTTCACCGTCTCGAGGTAGCCCTTCGACACCGCCTGCCAGGTGAGCAGCTCCGCGAGGACGCGGCTGCCGCAGCCGTCGGGAGCCATCTGCGCGATGTCGATCCAGTTCTTGAAGATCAGCTTGCCCATCTCGCCGAGCTTCGCGGCCGAGCAGTTGATCGTCACGGAGACCGTGCGGTCCGGGTACTTGCCGGCGAACGTCTGCGCGACCATGCCGCCCATCGACGTGCCGTGGATGTGCGCCCGCTGGATCCCGAGGATGTCCATCAGGGCCGCGAGGTCGTCCGCCCAGACCTCCATGTCGTAGTCCTGCAGCGGCTTGTCGGTCGCCCCGTAGCCGCGCTGGTCGTAGTCGACGACCTTGAAGCCGGCCTCGGCGATGATCGGCGTCACCGGGTCGAGGTTGTAGTGGCCGAACCCGGCGCCGTGGATCTGCATGACGGGCGGGCCGTCGCCCGTGATCCGGTGCCACATGTTGATCCCGTTCACCTGGATGAACGTGCCCTCGGGCATCTCCATTGGTGCTGCTCCTCGTGGTTCGGTTGGTGGGCTGGGCCGGGTCAGCGCGCCGCGAGCTGGCGGGCCGCGGCGAGCAGGTTGTCCGGGTCGGGCAGGATCCGCGCGTCGCCCGGGTCGTAGGCGTGCTGCACCGTCCCGTCGGTGCCGACCAGGAAGGAGGCGCGCGTGTTCAGCGGCCGGAAGCCGAAGAGCTCCTCCTCGAGGACGCCGAACGCCTTCGCCGCCTGCCACTCCCAGTCGGACAGGAGGGCGAACGGGATCGACAGCTGCTCCTTCCACGCGGCGAGCGCGAACGGGCTGTCGTGGCTGATCCCGTAGATGTCCACGCCGGCCGTGTCGAACTGCGGGCTCGCGTCGCGGAACTGGCACATCTCCTTCGTGCAGCCGCCCTCCGTGCTCCCCGAGAAGGCGAGCGGGTAGAACAGCACGAGCGCCGGGCGCTCGCGCCAGAGGTCCTCGCCCGCGATCGGGTCGTTGAACGCGCGCAGGACGGTGAACGACGGGACCGTGTCGCCGGCGCCAAGGGACATGCGGCTTGCTCCTCTCCTGGGTGATCGTGCGTCGCGGAGCGTCCTCAGCGCTCCACGACGATCGCGGTCTTCTGGGTCGGGATCGCGAGGAAGGACTCGCGGAACTCCTCGTCGCTCCCCCACTCCCGCTTCGGGACGACACGGCGCTCGAGCGAGAACTCGGCGCGGTCGCCCGCGAACGGGAACGGATCCAGGCGGATGTGCCACGGGCCGAGCGGCTCGATCCGCAGGACGACCTCCGACCCGGCGTAGTCCGCCGGGACGTGGTCGATCTCGAACGCCTCTCCGCCGTCGAGGTCCTTCAGGCAGAAGTAGAGGGAGAGGCGGTCGAACAGCTGGAGGAACTTGTAGTTCACCCAGCGCTCGTCGTCGGAGATGCCGAGCTCGGCGATCCTGGCCGGATAGCCCTCCTCCTGCTCGACGACGAAGGCGTCGACCATCGCCTTGAACTCCTCGGCCAGGCTCAGCGTCAGCGAGGGCTGGACGCCGTAGCGGCCGCGGTAGATGCCCGCGCCGTGCATCGACACGAGCAGGCCCGCATACGGGTCGTCGTCCGTGACCGACGCGATGCACGCGCGGTAGAAGTCGAGGTGCAGCGGGATCTGGACGTCGAGGAAGCTCCTCGGCGACCCCGCCGCGTCGCGGCCCGGCGAGCGCTCCCAGACCGCCCAGCCGTCGTCGTGGCGCAGGGCGGCGTGCGCGACCGAGCCGTGCGGCCGCGGCGCGGTGAGCGTGTCGTTGCCCCACGCGCGCGCGAGCGCGCCCGAGAGGTCGGCGTGGTGCGGCTGGAAGACGACCTGCCAGGCGTCTCCGACGTCGCGGACGATCATGGCGCCTCCTTCGGGGTCACGCGCCGGCGAGGCGCCGCTGGGCGTAGCCGACGAGCCCGCCGGAGCCGACCATGTCGGCCACGAACGGCGGGACGGCGGGTGCGGTGAACGTGGCGCCGTCGACCTCGACGGTGCCCGCTCCGGTGTCGATCCTGATCGACGAGCCCGGCCTGGCGGCCAGGACGGCGTCGGGCGCGGCGACGACCATCAGGCCGAGGTTGAAGCAGTTGCGCTGGAAGATCCTGGCGAAGCCCTTGCCGAGCACGCAGCGGATCCCGGACGCCTTCATCGCCTGCGGCACGTGCTCCCGCGACGAGCCCATGCCGAAGTTCTCGCCGACGACGAGGATCGTGTCCCCGCCGAGCTGGTCGCGGAGCGACGGGTCGAGGCCCTCGAACAGGTGGTCCTTCATCCTCTCGGGGTCGAGCACGTTCAGGAACTGCCCCGGGAAGAGCACGTCGGTGTCGACGTTGTCCTGGTCGATCACGACCGCCTTGCCCTCCAGCTGCATCAGGCCGGCACCCCCTCGAGCACGTCGGCGGGATGGACGATCTCGCCCGCGACGGCCGCGGCGGCCGCGACCCAGGCGTTTCCGAGGTGGACGCCCGCCTCGGGCGACCCCATCCGGCCCTTGAAGTTGCGATTCGTGGTCGCGAGCGCGTTCTCCCCGGCGGCGAGGACGCCGTTGCCGCCGCCGAAGCAGGCGCCGCACGTGGGCGTCGAGACGACCGCGCCGGCCTCGACGAAGACGTCGAGCAGGCCCTCGGCGAGCGCCTGGCGGTAGATCCGCTGGGACGCCGGGACGATGATCGCGCGGCAGCGGTCGTGCACCCGGCGCCCGCGGAGGATCTCCGCCGCCTGGCGCAGGTCGGTCATCGTGCCGTTCGCGCAGTTGCCGATGTAGACCTGGTCGATCCGCTGCCCCTTCGCCTCGGCGAGCGGAACGACGTTCCCCGGCGAGTGCGGCAGCGCGACGAGCGGGTCGACGGACGACAGGTCGATCCGCAGCCGCCGGGCCATCTCGGCGCCCGGGTCCGACCGCTCGGCCGTCCAGGGCCGGTCGGTGCGGCCCTCGAGGTAGGCCGCCGTCACGTCGTCGGCGGGGAAGATCCCCGTCTCCGAGCCCGCCTCGACGGCGAGGTTCGACACGGCGAGGCGCTCGTCGATCGACAGCGCCGCCGCCCCGGGCCCGACGAACTCGAGCACGTTGTTCGTGCCGCCGTCGCAGCCGATCTCGGCGAGCACCGCGAGGATCACGTCCTTCCCCGAGCAGAAGGCCCGCTTCTCGCCCTCGAGCGTGACCTCGATCGTGCCCGGGACGCTCTGCCAGAACTCGCCGAAGGCGAGCGCGAAGGCGATGTCGGTCGAGCCGAGCCCGGTCGAGAAGGCGCCGAGCGCGCCGTGGGTGCACGTGTGCGAGTCCCCGCCGGCGACGACCGAGCCGGGGACGACCCAGCCGTCCTCGACCAGCACGGCGTGCTCGATCCCGCCGCGGCCCTGGTCGTAGAAGGCGACGCCCTGGTCGATCGCCCACTCCTTCAGCTCCTTCTGCATCTCCGCGGAGCGGACGTCCTTGGCGGGCATGAAGTGGTCGGCCACCATCACGACCTTGGCCGGGTCCCAGACCCGGGCGGCCCCCATCTTCGCCATCTCGTGGAAGGCGAGCGTGCCCGAGATGTCGTTCGCCATGACGATGTCGCAGCGCGTCATGACGATGTCGCCGGGCGCGATGTCGTCGGCGTCGGTGTGCGCGAGGAGGATCTTCTCAGCGAGCGTGCGCGGCATTGATCGTCTCCAGGTAGGCGAGGGTCTCGTCGAGCGACACGACGTCGCCGTACTTGGCCTGCATGTCGAAGAGGTTCTGCTCGTGCGCCGCCGGGTTGCGGTCGCCGACCGCCTCCCGCGGCACGACGGGCCGGAACGCGTGCTGGATCGCGTCGACGACGGTCGCCCGGACGCAGCCGGACGTCGAGGCGCCGGTCACGATCAGCGTGTCGACGCCGTGCGCGGTCAGGAGGGCCTGCAGCGGCGTCCCGAAGAACGCCGACGCGAACAGCTTCTTCAGCACCGGCTCGCCCGGGAGCGGCGCGATCCGCGGGTCGATGTCGACCCACGGCGATCCGGCCGCGAGGGTCGTCAGCGCCGGGATCTTGTCGATGAACGCCTTCGCGGCGACCCGGTCGCCCTCGCCGTACTCGACCGTCGTGTAGACGACCGGGATCCCGGCGCGCCGACTCTCCTCGAGCAGGCGGCGGATCGACTCCACGACGTCCTCGAGCTCGCACACGAGCGGCGAGCGCGGGTCGGTGAAGCCCACGTTGACGTCGATGACGACGAGCGCGGGCCGCTCTCCGAAGCCGGCCGTGCCGCCGAAGCCTGCGTGCATCCCCTGCGTCACGCGTCCTCCCTTCTCTGCAGCGGACTCTATAGCGGAGTGCCATCGCCGCGCCGTCGCCCGCGGCGGCGCGGCCCAGAACGAGGACTGGCCGGCGTGGCCGGCCAGTCCTCGTGCGTTCCGTCCGGCCCCGACGCGCCCGGCGGCGGGGCCTCGACTCCCTAGGAGGGAGCGGGGATCCCGTCGTTCTCGCGCACCTTCGCGAGCGTCGACGCGCCGTCCTCGAGCGGCGCCCACTTGAGCGGCGTCGCCGGGACGGGCGGCTCGAGGCCGGTCTCCGCCTTGCAGGTCTTCAGGATCTCCTCGAGCGGCGGCCCGAAGTCGAACGCGAGCGCCGGGCCGCGCTCCTCGCGCTGCCGGGCCCGCTCCGCCTCGGTGGCGGCCGCGTCGGCCGCGCCGTCCGCGCTCAGGACGACGCCGTAGCCCTCCTTGGCGAACTCGGCCGAGACGAGCCCGAACGAGACGTCGCGCGCGACGGCCGCCGGGTCGCGGTCGAGGCGGTCCTTCCAGCCGCCGCCGCCCGCGGTGCGGTAGACGAGCATGTCGCCCGGCTGCACCTCGACGCGGTCGCACTTGGAGGGCAGCACCTGCTCGCTGCCGTCCGCGCGCTTGAGCAGCTTCGACGAGCGCCCGCCGGGCCACCCGCCGAGGACGCCGAACGGGCGCGTCAGCCAGCGGTCGTCGTGGATCGAGACCTCGCCCGGCTCCAGGTACACGTACCGCTTCTCGACGCCGTTGCCGCCGCGGTGCATGCCCGGGCCACCCGAGTCGGTGACGGTCGTGTAGCCGTCGATCCGCATCGGGTAGTACGCCTCGAGGTACTCGGTCGGGATGTTCTCGAACAGCGGCCACCAAGAGTGGCCGTCCATGCCGTCGCCGATCGGCCGGCCGGGGATGCCGCCGTAGAGGATCTCCATCGAGTAGAAGAAGTCGCCCTTCGAGTCCCAGCCCGAGTAGAGCATGTAGGGGCTCGTGCCGTAGCCGGACGCCGTGTTCAGCTCGGGCGCCTGCTTGCAGAGCGCGCCGCCGAGCACGTCGAACAGGCGGGCCAGCGCGTGCGTGCGGCAGCCGAGCGCCGACGGGTAGTGCGGGTTCAGCATCGACCCCTTCGGGGTGATGATGTGGAGCAGTGGGTAGAACCCGTCGTTGAACAGGATCTGCGGGTCGTTCACCATGATCAGGTAGATCCCGATGAACATCTTGAACATACCCTCGGAGAGGTAGAAGTTGATCGGTCCGAGGGCCTGCGGGTCGGTGCCCGTCCAGTCGAAGAAGGCGTGGTCGCCCTCCCGCCAGATCGTCAGCTTCATCTTGTACGGGCCGTTGCCGAGCCCGTCGTCGTCGATGTAGTCCTCGAAGGACTGCGGCGTCTCCGGGATGGCGACCTGGATCAGCTTCCGCATCGCCTGGTACGTGCGCTCGAGGAGCTGCGAGCAGGCGGCCAGGTACACGTCCTTGCCGAAGCGCTCGCAGAGCTGCTGCACGCGCTTCTCGCCCGCGCGGCAGCCGGCGACGATCGCGAACAGGTCGGCCCGGTTCATCTCCGGGATCCGCATGTTGTTCAGGATCAGCCGGAGGACGTCCTTCTTGATCTCGCCGCGCTCGACGACCTTGAGCGGCGGGATGATCAGCCCCTCCTCGAAGATCGTCCGCGCGCCGGTGGGCAGCGAGCCCGGCAGCGGGCCGCCGCAGTCCATCTGGTGGCCGAACTGGCTGGCCCAGCCGACGAGCTCGTCGTCGTAGAAGATCGGCACGAGGACGAGCCAGTCGTTCGTGTGGGAGATCGACGCGGAGCACTTGAACGGGTCGGACGTGAGGATCACGTCGCCCGGGTAGATCCCGTCCTCCCACGCCTCCATCATCTCGTTGATGTAGGCGCCGAACTGGCCGACGACCATCCGGCCCTGCGGGTCCGTGATCATCGGGAACTCGTCGTGCTGCTCCCGGATGACCGGGCTCATCGCGGAGCGGAAGAGCACCGCGTCCATCTCGTAGCGGGCGCTCTTGAGGGCGCCCTCGATGATGTCGAGGGTGACCGGGTCGACCTCGATGTCCGTGGGGATCTGCGCGATCCTGGGCTTGTCAACGCTCGTTGCCATTGCGTTCCCTCGCTCAGTCCGGAGCCTACGCCGGGTTGATGATGATGTTGAAGTAGGTGTCCACGGTCGCCGTGTAGCCGGGCAGCACGACCGTGGTCGAGTCGAACTCGGTCACGATCGCCGGGCCCGAGAACGTGGCGCCGGGCTGGAGCTTCGCGCGGTCGTAGATCTTCGTCGGCAGGCGGCCGCCCTGGAACACGATCTCGTGCTCCTCGACCACGGCGCCGGACGCGTCCGCGCCGCCCTGCTCGCCCGCGCGGAGCTCGATCTTCGGCACCGCGCCGAAGCCGATCGCGCGCAGGTTGACGATCTCGCTCCGGGTCTCGAGCATCCGGAAGCCGTAGAGCTGCTCGTGCATGGCGTTGAAGCGCTCGTCGAGCGCGGCCAGCTCGGCCGCGTCGATGTCGGCGCTCGAGAGCGGCACCGGGATCTCGTAGCCCTGGCCGTGGTAGCGCATGTCCGCGACGTACGAGATCGCGCGGGCCTCCTGCGCGATCCCCTCGTCGTCGAGCCACGCGACGGCGCGGCCGCCGAGCTCGCCGAGGATCCGCTTGACGTCCGCGGGGTCGATCTCCTCGATCACGCGGATGTAGGTGCGGGCGAACTCGTCGCGGAAGTCGGCCACGAGGTCGCCGAGGGCGCAGAGCAGGCCCGGCGCCGGCGGGACGATCACGGGGAACGAGCCCATGATCTCGCCGACGGCGTTCGCATGGAGCGGGCCGGCGCCGCCGTAGGCGACGAGGGCGAAGTCGCGCGGGTCGTGGCCGCGCTGGACGGAGACGACGCGGAGCGCGCCCGCCATGTTCTCGTTGACGATCGCGAGGATGCCCTCGGCGGCCGCCTCGACGGACGCCAGGCCCATCGCGTCGGCGATCTTCTGTACGGCCGCCTGGGACGCCTCGACGTCGAGCGTCATCTCGCCGCCCAGGAGGCGCGGCGGGAGGTGGCCGACGACGACGTTCGCGTCGGTCACGGTCGGCTCGACGCCGCCGCGGCCGTACGCCGCCGGGCCGGGCTCGGCACCGGCCGACTGCGGGCCGACGCGGAGCGCCTTCGTCAGCTCCGGCACGTGCGCGATCGAGCCGCCGCCCGCGCCCACCGTGTGGACGTCGACGGACGGGACGCGCAGGCGGAAGTGGCTGATCGACGTCTCGCGGCCGATCGTCGGCTCGCCGGCGAGGCAGAGCGAGACGTCCGTCGAGGTGCCGCCCATGTCGAACGTGAGGATGTTCGCGTAGCCGGCCTGCTTGGCGACGTGGAGCGCGCCCGCGACGCCGCCGGACGGGCCGGAGAGGACGCCATAGATCGGGTTGCGCGCGGCCTCGCGCGTCGTCATCAGGCCCGCGTCGGAGCGCAGGATGTTGACGTCCGCGGACGCGCCGACGGCCTTGAGCTCCTCCTCGAGGTGGTCGACGTACTTCTGCACCTTCGGGCGGACGTACGAGTTCATGCACGCGGTCAGCGTGCGCTCGTACTCGCGGAACTCGGGCAGCACGTGCGAGGAGAGCGTGACCGGGAAGCCCGGGTAGAGCCGCTCGACGATCGCGCCGACCTGCTCCTCGTGCGCCGGGTTGACGTACGAGTTGATGAAGCCGACGGTCAGGGTCTCGACGCCGGACTCGACCAGCTGGCGGATGGCCGCCTCGGCCTGCGCCTCGTCGACCGCGACGACGGTGTTGCCCCGGGCGTCCATGCGCTCGGTGATCTCGAGCGTGTCGGAGAGCAGCGCCGGCGGGTCGGGCTTGATCATGATGATCCAGCCCGCCAGCGGGCCCGGCGTCTGCGAGCGCGCGAGGTGGAGGATCTGCTTGAAGCCCACGGTGGTCAGGAGACCGACGCGGGCGCCCTTCGACTCGAGCACCGCGTTCGTCGCGACGGTCGTGCCGTGCAGGATGTTGCGGATGTCGGCGACGGCGATCCCCGCCTCGCTGCAGATCCGCGTCACGCCCGTCAGCACGCCCTTCGACTGGTCGGCGGGCGTGGAGGGCGTCTTGACCCGCCACTGCCGGCCGTCGTCGTCGTTGACGAGAAAGACGTCGGTGAACGTCCCCCCGACGTCGACCCCGAGCCTGTAGGCCATCGATTTCCTCCTCGATCTCTCCGGTAGCAGCTGCTCCGACCCCGGCAGCGCCCATACTGTATGCAATCCGAAGCGGACGGCCTCGCACGAGGCCGCCGCCGGGCCGGAGTGTACGTCAACGGCCCCGCGGCCCGCCTCCCCCACGGGCCAGGAGCAGGGCGAGCGGCACGCTGGCCGCGAGCGCGACGTACGCGGCGAGCGGCACGGCGCGCGACCCGGCCGCCAGCGCGACGCGCGGCCCCTCCCCGAGGCTCGAGCGCGCCGCCGCGGCGAGGCCCGTCGCGTCGCCCTCCTGCAGCACGACCGCCCCGGCCCGCTCGAGCGCGTCGATCCCGGCCGCCGAGGCGGCGTCCGGACGGTACGGCTCGAGCGCTCCCGTCGGCTGCCCAGATCCGCTCGGAGGCGGCCCAGAAGCGGACGACGACGAGGGCGATCCCCTCGTCCCGGAGCCCTCCGACCAGCTCCTCGCCGTCGAACGGCAGGCTCTCCGCGTCCGTGAGCACGATCGCGAGCCGGCGCGTGGAGCCCGCCGAGTAGAAGTTCGTCCGGGCGAGCGCGGACAGGTCGGCAAGCGAGGTCGCCCGCACCTGGCCCGGCTCGGGCGGCGGCCGCTCGATCCCGATCGCCCGGGTCAGCGTGGCCTCGAAGGTCGCGACGTCGGGGGTCGGGAAGACGTTCGGGAGCGGCCGGTCGGTCAGCGAGGCGCTCCCGAACGGGACGTCGGGGAGCGCGCGCCGGATCGCGATCCTGTCCGCGATCGCGCGCTCGAAGCGCGACGGAGCCCCGCGCGACGGCGCGGCGAGCATGGAGCGGGAGACGTCGACGATCACGTACGTCTCGGCGTCCGCCCGGGTCTCGACGACCCGGTCGACGAAGACGACCGGCTGGGCGGCGGCGGCCGCGAGCAGGCCGAACGCCGCGGTGACGGCGACCCCGGCCAGGACGAGCGCCTGCCGGGGCGGCGGCGCGAGGCCGAGCGCGGCGCGGGCGACGGCGTCCCGCCGGGCCCGGGCCCGAGCGCGAGCAGCGGACGGCGGCGGCGAGGCAGACGAGCGCACCGAGCGGCGTCAGGAACTCGAGGTCCACGGGCGCCCCGCGTCGACGGGCCCTAGTACCCCGAGCCGGTCGGCTTCACGCTGGCGCCGGTCGAGCCCCCGCCGCCGTCGTCGCCCTCGCCGGGCGTGCCGACCCGGATCTGCTGGACGCCGAAGACGAGCTCGAGGTTGAACTTCGCGTCCGCGTTCGTCGGGTCGGCCCGCACCGCCTCCTGGAACGCCTCGCCCGCCTGCTGCACCGCGCGCGTGCCCGCCGCCTCGTCCAGGGTCGAGTCGGTCAGGTAGAGCAGGCCGATCACGGTCGAGACCCTCGAGCGCCTCTCCCCCTCGGCCTCCCGCGCGATCGGAGTGAGGAGCGCGATCGCCCGGCCGTGCAGCTCGAGCACGTCCGCCGGGTCGAGGCCCGGGGCGGCCAGCCGCGCGCACGAGCGCGAGCGCGTCGCGCGTGCGCCGCTCGTCGCCGACGCCCGCGAGCGACTCGGCCACGCGCTGGGCGAGCCCGCCACGCGGCGCGGGCGCCGTCGCGGCCGCCACGCCCTCCCGCAGGTCCGCTGCCGCGTCGAAGGCGCCGCGCGCGAGCGCCGCGAGCAGCGCCGCGCCGGCGAGCAGGAGCGCGACGAGCAGCCCGAGCAGGACGCGCCGGGTCACGTCGCGCCCCTCCCGCCCCACGCCAGCGGCCGCGCGCGCAGCTCGTGCAGCGCCAGAAGCCCGGCGAGCGCGCACACGGCGACGATCGCCCAGGCGGGCGCCTCCGCCCCGCTCGTGGCGCGGACGCCGCGCAGCCGGCGCCGAGTCGACGAGCGTCCCGCCGGAGCCGACGATGCCTCGTACAGCGCGCGCGTCTCGTCGACGCCGGGCGGCACCGCGACCACGTCGAGCGGGATGCCGGAGCGCGCGTACTCGACGAGCTCGCTCGTCAGCGCCGTGCGGTCGTCGGCCGTGTCGTCGAGGTCGCTGACGAGCAGCACGCCGACGTCCTCGACGCCGTCGCGCCGGATCATCTCCCGCGCGGTCGCGAGCCCGGTCGAGACCCGCGTGCCGCCGGCGAAGCCTGCGTACCACGGGCTGAGCACGTACTTGATCGGCGCGGGCGCGGCCGGGCCGGCCGGCCGGTAGTAGTCGGGGCGCGGCCTCGCGCTCGGCTCGCTCAGCGGCAGGAAGAAGCGGATGAACGGCTGCAGCTCCCGGGCCGGCGTGCCCGCCGGCAGGGCCTCCATGCCGACGTCGGAGAAGAGGACCAGGCCCACCCGCGCGTCGCGCCGCTCGGAGGTGATCAGCGTCAGCGTGCGCGCGATCTCCGCGTAGACGAGGTCGGAGATGCTCGCCGACATGTCGAGGACGACGATCGTCGTCCGGCTCGCCGGCACGAGCTGGGCGACGCCGCTCGCGGGCTTGCGCACGAGCAGGGCGGCGAGCGCGAGCGCGACCGCGATCAGGGCGACGAGCCCGAGCCGGCCGAGCTCCGTGCGCCGGGCCGCCGGCGCGAGCGCCCGCGCGCCGGGCACCGCCGCCGGGGCCGCCCTCGCGAGCCGCCGGCTGGCGAGGAGCGCGAGCGCCGGCAGGAGCGCCGCCTCGAGGAAGGCCCAGGCGAGCGCGGTCACGCCGCCGCCTCCGGGCGCGAGCGCTCGACGGCCTGGGCGATCGCCTCGACCTCGGCGGCGCCGGGCCCGGCCTCGCGACCAGGCGAGGCGCCGCGCCCGCCGCGAGCGGCGAGCCCGCGAGCGCCCGGGCGAGCCGGTCGAGCGCGGCGCGCCGATCGGCCGCGGAGCCATCGGCGGCGCGCAGCTGGGCGAGCGTCCGCGAGCGGGTCGGGCGGCGGCCCCGCCGCCGCGACGAGGGCCTCGCGGCCGCCGCGGCGGAGCGCGACGAGCAGCACGCCGCCGGCCGCGAGCGCGAGCGCGCCCGCGAGGGAGGCGGCCAGCCAGCCGAGCGCGGTCGGGTCGATGCCGCTCGTCGCCGCGACGGGGCTGGACGCGTCGGCGCGTGCGCGCGGGCGGATCAGGTCGGCCTCGGCGACCCGCGAGCCGATCGTGATCTCGGGCCAGTCGACGCGGCGCTCGATCACGGCCTCGCCGTCCGTGCGGGCGTAGCCGACGATCACCTGGGGCAGGCTGAGCCGGATCGCGCTCCCCTGCGGCGCGCACGCGGCGACCAGGCACTCGAGCTCGTACTCGTAGCGGACGACCGTCACGCCGCCGCCGGACGCCCGCCGGGAGATCGCCTCGCCCCGGCGCTCGAAGGGCTCGACCTGGACGCGCACGTCGAGCTCGTCGGCGTCGACGCTCGCGTCGTCGACGACGAGGTCGAGCCGGGCGAGGACGAGGTCGCCGAAGAACGCCTCCGACGGCGTCACCGTCGTGATCACGTCGACCCCCTCGGCCGGCCGGGCCGGGATCGCGATCGGCGCCTCGCCGCCCGTGCCGGCACGGCTCCCGACGATCGCAGCGGCCGCGGCCCCCGCCGCGAGCAGGAGCACGAGCGGCAGCGCCCAGCGGCGCCTCACCGGGCGATCCTCGCGCCGAGCCGCCGCCCGAGGGCCCAGCGGTCGAACGCCTCGTGGACGACGAGCGGGTCGTCGCTCCCGAGCTGCACCCAGTCGAGCCCGAGCGCCGAGAAGCCCGCGTGCAGGCCGGCCAGGCGCTCCTCGTTGGCGGCCCTGCGGGCGGCCACCTCCCGCGCGCCGAGCCGGACGAGCCGCGTCCGGCCCGTCTCGTCGGCGACGGGCAGCGGGCAGCCGGCGACGTCGGGGAAGCTCGCGTCCCAGCAGGGATCCTGAATCACCACGGGCACGAGGTCCCACCCGCGCGCGATCGCATCCGACCACGCCTGCGCGGGCGGCGGCGCCAGGAAGTCCGAGAGGACGAACACGTACGTGCCCGAGGGCAGCCCCCGCTCGACGGTGCAGAGGAACCCGAGCGCGCGGGCAACGGCGTCGGCGGGCGCGTGGAACGGCCGCCGACCGAGGTAGTCCTCCCCCACGCGATAGCTCTCCGTCGTCCCGTCCGCCGGCCGCCAGAACGGGCCGGCCGCGCGCCGCGCCCGCTCCGGGTGGAGCGCCTCGGCCTCGTCGAGGTAGCCGACAAGGCAGCGGTGCTCGAGCGCCGTCGCCAGGATCAGGCGGCCCGCGGCCGCGAGCGCACGCGGCTTCGCGAGCCAGGGCAGCCGCTCGGGCGAGAGCGCCATCGCCGGCCGCCGGTCGACGACGAGCACGACCCGGCCGCGATCCTCCGTCAGGTCCTCCCGCACGACGAACTCGTCGCTGCCGCGCGCCGACGAGACGCGCGCCGAGGCGCGATGGTCGATCCGGCGCACGTCGTCGCCCGCGACGTACGGGCGCAGGCCGGTCAGGTCGGAGCCGGGGCCGCGGCGGAACGAGCGCAGCGTGCCGGGCAGCGCCCCCGCGACGCGACGGCGGGACACCAGCGGGACGGTCGCCTGCTCCCTCACGCGACGTCGCCGGGTCGGGGCGCGCGCTCGAGGCAGCGCTCGTGCAGCACCTCGACGACGCGCTCCCGGCCGAGGTGGCGGTTGGCCGAGACGAACGCCGGGGTGAAGAGGACGCGGTGGCCGAGCACGGGGCCGAACAGCGCGTCGACGTCCTCGGGGACCACGTAGTCGCGGCCCTCGAGCAGCGCCCACGCGCGCATCGCCCGCTCCAGCGCGAGCGTGCCGCGGACCGAGGCCCCCAGCTCGACGATGTCGAGCTCGCGCGTCGCGCGCACGAGGCCGACCACCCAGCGCTGGATCAGGTCGTCCGCGTAGACCTCGGCCACCGCCCGCTGCAGCGCGAGCACGTCCGCCACGGAGACCGCGGCGCGCAGGCCGTCGAGGGGGTGCCCGAGGCGCTGGTCGCGGACGACGGAGAGCTCGTCCTCCTCCCCCGGGTAGCCGAGCGTCGTGCGGAGCAGGAAGCGGTCGAGCTGCGCCTCGGGGAGCAGGAACGTCCCCTCGTGCTCCACCGGGTTCTCGGTCGCGAGCAGCAGGAACGGCTCGGGCAGCGGCCGCGAGACGCCGTCGACCGTGACCTGCCGCTCGGCCATCGCCTCGAGCAGCGCCGACTGGGTCTTCTGCGTCGCCCGGTTCACCTCGTCGAGCAGGACGACGTTCGCGAAGATCGGCCCCGGCCGGAACTCGAACTCGCGCGTCTTCTGGTCGAAGACCGACGAGCCGGTCACGTCGGCCGGCTGGAGGTCCGGCGTGCACTGGATGCGCGCCGCGGCGGCGCCCTCGATCGACTCCGCGAGCGCCCGCGCCGTGACCGTCTTCGCCGTGCCCGGGACGTCCTCGAGCAGGACGTGGCCCGAGCAGGCGAGCGCGCAGAGGAGGAGCCGCAGCTGGTGCTGCTTGCCGCGGACGACGGACGCGAGGCTCGCCTCGAGGCGCGCCGCGACGTCGGCCGCGCCGGCGATGTCGGGCTGGGCCTGGGCGCCGTCGACGGCGGCCAGCCGCGGGCGGGCGTCCGGGGACGCTTCGCCGACGGCCGCTGCCGGAGACGCCTCGCCGATCGCCTTCGGCCCGAGATCGGGCTGCTCGGGCATGCGCGAGAGCGTAGCTCAGCCGGGCCGGGCCGGCGTCCCGGGGAGCGCGCCCGCGGCGCCGGGCGGTCCCGGCGCCGCGGCGCGGTCGCGTCTCAGCTGCGCGGCAGCGCGAGCGTGTCGATCGGCGGCGCGTAGCGCTGCTCGAAGGCGCCGATCGCGTCCTCGTGCTGGAGCGTCAGGCCGACGTCGTCGAGCCCGTTCATCAGGCAGTGCCGGCGGAACGCGTCGAAGTCGAAGTGGACGACCTCGCTGCGCGCGGTGATCGTCTGCTGCTCGAGGTCGACGGTGAACTCGGTGCCGTTCTCCTGGTCGACCAGGTCCATCAGCTGGCGGACCTGCTCCGCGGGCAGGACGATGGGCACCAGGCCGATCTTCAGGCAGTTCGAGGCGAAGATGTCGGCGAACGACGGGGCGACGATCACCTCGAAGCCGAAGTCCTGCAGGCCCCAGGGCGCGTGCTCGCGGGACGACCCGCAGCCGAAGTTCTCGCCCGCCAGCAGAACCTTCGCGCCCTCGAACGCGGGGTTGTTCAGCTCGAAGTCGGGGCGCGGCTTGCCCTCGCCGTCGAAGCGCCAGTCGTAGAAGACGTACTGCCCCCAGCCCGTGCGCTCGATGCGCTTGAGGAACTGCTTCGGCATGACCTGATCGGTGTCCACGTCGGGGCGGTCGAGCACCGCGACGCGGCCGGTGGTGCGGATGAAGGGCTTCATGCGACAGGCTCCAGCGCGAGCTCGCGCGCATCGACGAAGTGGCCGGCGATCGCCGCGGCGGCCGCCATCTCCGGGCTGACGAGGTGCGTGCGGCCGCCGCGGCCCTGGCGCCCCTCGAAGTTCCGGTTGGACGTGGACGCGCTCCGCTCGCCGGGCGAGAGGATGTCCGGGTTCATCCCGAGGCACATCGAGCAGCCCGCCTCGCGCCACTCGAAGCCCGCCTCGCGGAAGACGGCGTCGAGGCCCTCCGCCTCCGCCTGGTGCTTCACCTGCACCGAGCCCGGGACGACCATGGCGCGGACCGTCGAGGCGATCCGGTGCCCCTTGACCACCGAGGCGGCCGCACGCAGGTCCTCGATCCGCGAGTTCGTGCACGAGCCGATGAAGACGCGGTCGATCCGGATGTCGCGGATCGGCATCCCCGCCTCGAGGCCCATGTAGTCCAGCGCGCGCTCGATCGCCGCCCGGTGCGCCGGGTCGTCGATCTCCTCCGGCACGGGGACGTTCGCCGTCACCGGCGCGACCATGGCCGGGTTCGTGCCCCACGTGACCTGCGGGACGAGCGCCTCGATGTCGACGACGACGTTCGCGTCGTACGTCGCGCCCTCGTCGGTGCGCAGGGCGCGCCAGCGCTCGAGGGCGCGCTCCCAGTCGGCGCCCTTCGGCGCGGCCGGGCGGCCCTCGACGTAGGCGAACGTCGTGTCGTCCGGCGCGATCATGCCGGCGCGCGCACCGCCCTCGATCGACATGTTGCAGACGGTCATCCGCTGCTCCATGGTGAACTCGCGGATCACGTCGCCGGTGTACTCGATCACGTGGCCGGTGCCGCCGGAGACGCCGATCTGGCCGATCGCCGCGAGGATGCAGTCCTTCGCCGTGACGCCCGGCGGCAGCGCTCCCTCGAAGTGGATCCGCATCGTCCTCGGGCGCCGCTGGGGCAGGCACTGCGTCGCCATCACGTGCTCCACCTCGGAGGTGCCGATGCCGAAGGCGAGCGCCCCGAAGGCGCCGTGGGTCGAGGTGTGGCTGTCGCCGCACACGATCGTCATGCCCGGCTGCGTCAGCCCGAGCTCGGGCCCGATCACGTGGACGATCCCCTCGCGGCCGGAGCCGGTCGCGTAGAGGGGCACGCCGAACTCCGGCGCGTTCCGCGCGAGCGCGTCGAGCTGCGCCTTCGCGAGCGGATCGGTCACCGGGCCGCCGTCCGTGGGGACGTTGTGGTCCATCGTCGCGATCGTCAGATCGGGGCGCCGCAGCTTGCGCCCGGCGAGGCGGAGGCCGTCGAAGGCCTGGGGCGAGGTCACCTCGTGGACGAGGTGGAGGTCGATCCAGATCAGGGCCGGCTCGCCCGGCTCCTCCCGGACGACGTGGGACTCCCACACACGGTCGAACAGCGTCTTCGGCATGGAGGCTTTATACATCACTCCATGGAACCCGCCGCCGCCCTTGGACACCCGCCCTCGCCCGCCGGTCGGGCCGCGCTCGAGCGGCTCCGCGCCCTCCTCCAGGACGTGGCGCTGCCGCGCTGCGCGACGGTCGAGGCGTCGCTCCCCGACCCGGCGTTCGCGCTCGAGCCCGACGGGCGGCTCGACGAGCGGCTGTGGGCGCTGAAGCTCGAGCTCCAGCAGGCGTCGGCCGCGGCCGGGCTCTATTGCGCCCACCTCCCCGCGCCCGACGGCCCGGGCCTCACGCTCGTCGACTGCTTCCACCTCCAGGAGGAGGTCTACCGCCACGGCCTGCACGGGCAGCAGTGGTGCCTGGCGTGGACGGACGGGCCGAGCCCGCTCGTCTCCCACTGGAGCCGCGAGGCCCGCGAGGAGCACCTGCCGGCGTTCCTCGCCGGCCGTACGACCGTCGCCTTCGCGCTGACCGAGCCGGCCGCGGGATCGGACTTCCCGGCGCTCGAGACGACGGCGCGGCCCGACGGTGACGGCTGGCGGCTCAGCGGCGAGAAGCACCTGATCACGAGCGCGCCGCAGGCCGACCTGGCCCAGGTCTTCGCCCGCGTCGAGGGCGCCCCGCGCGGCGAGCTGACGTGCTTCCTCGTCCCGCTCGACGCGCCCGGCGTGACGCGCGGCCCGGTGCAGCAGACGATCATGGCCGACGGACAGACCGGCTCGCTCTCGCTCGCCGAGGTCAGCCTGCCGGCGAGCGCCCTCGTCGGCGAGGTCGGCCGCGGGCGCGCGCTCGCGTTCCTCTGGATCAACTGGACGCGGACGCGCCGCGGCGGGATGTGCAGCGGGCTCGCGCGCTTCTGCCTCGAGCGGGCCGCCTCGTACGCGCGCGGACGCACGGCCTACGGTCGCCCGCTCGCCGATCTCGGCGCCGTCGGCGCGATGCTCGCCGACCTGACGATCGACGGCGAGGCGCTCCGCGCGCTGTCGCTCGAGCTGCTCGCCCGCCTCGACGCGCGCGGCACCTGGGCCACGGCGCCCTCCGCGGACGACCGACGCGACATCTCTGTCCTGAAGACGTTCTGCGACGAGACGCTGCATCGCGTCGCGGACACCGCGGTGCAGGCGCACGGGGGGCGCGGCCTCCTCACGGAGGCCGGCCTGGAGAAGGTCCTCCGGGTCGCGCGGAACCTGCGGATCCCCGCCGGGACGACCGAGGTGCAGCGCGCGATCATCGCCCGCGCCCTCGCGGACGACTGACGCGGCGCGACGACGCGCGTGGCTACCCTGGGGAGTGGACGCGCCCCCGCGGCGCGCCGCTTGCCAACCGTCCAGGCTGCGCCCGGTATCCGGCGCCCGACCGTGCTAGCCTGTCGGCGGTTAGAGCGCGGTCCGGGTGCGCCTCCAGGCGCCCTCCCAACCCCGTTCGAGATCGTGGGAAGGGAGGTGACAGAATGGCAACCGGAACCGTGAAGTGGTTCAACGACGCGAAGGGCTATGGCTTCATCAGCCCCGCGGGCGGAGGGAAGGACCTGTTCGTCCACCACTCGAACATCCTCGGCTCGGGCTTCAGGAGCCTCGCCGAGGGTGCCACCGTCGAGTACGAGGAGCGCCAGGGCCAGAAGGGCCCCGAGGCCTTCAACGTCACGCAGACCAGCTAGCAAGGAAAGGGGTCGTCATCGCACGCGAAGAGAAGATCGAGCTGGAGGGCGAGGTCACGGAGGCCCTCCGGGACGGGATGTTCAGGGTCACCCTGGACAACGGCCACGAGACGCTCGGGTACACCGCCGGGCGGATGCGCCGGTACCGGATCCGCATCCTCCCGGGTGACCGGATCAAGATCGAGCTCTCGCCGTACGACCTCGAGCGCGGCCGGATCGTCTACCGCTACCGGTAGACGACGCCGTTCCAGCCTGGCCGACGCGCGGGCCACCGCGCGTCGGCCGTCGCTTCCCGCGCCCCCGAGGTCGTAGACTCCGGCCCGTGGGGACGCGGGCCCGGTCGGCCGCGGCCCGGATCGGGCCGCCACGCCGTGCCGCTCCCCCGTCGGGTCGAGCGAGAGGAGGCGTGAATGGGTGAGCGCGAGTGGCTCGAGCGTGCTGCAAGGCACTGCTTCAGCGGCAGGCTCGACCGGCGGCAGACCGAGGGGCCCGTCTTCGCCCGCGGCGAGGGATCGATCGTGTGGGACGTCGAGGGCGCCGCGTACCTCGACTTCAACTCGGGCAGATGTGCAGCGCGCTCGGGCACGGCCACCCGCGCGTCGTCGAGGCGGTCGCCGAGGCGATGCGGACGCTCGCCCACGCGAACGCGACGTACTACAACACGGCCGAGATCGAGCTGGCCGAGGCGCTCGCGGCGACCTTCCCCGAGCCCCTCTCCACCTGCTTCTTCGCCCTCTCGGGGTCGGACGCGAACGAGGCCGCGCTCGGGATCGCGCGGGCCGCAACGGGGCGCTACGAGGTGGCGAGCCCGCACGTCAGCTTCCACGGGCTCTCCGACGGGCCGCGCGCGCTCACCTTCGCCGGCTGGCGCGGCGGGATGTCGCCGCCCGCCCCCGGGAGCTACGCGATGCTCGCGCCGTACTGCCTGCGCTGCCCCGTGCGGCACACGTACCCGGGCTGCGAGCTCGCCTGCCTCGAGGGGAGCACGGCGCTGCTCGACGCGCAGGCCGCGCAGGGGCTCGCGGCGATCATCACCGAGCCGCTGTTCAGCGCCGGCGGCGTGATCGAGCCTCCCCCGGACTGGCTCCCGGCCGTCGGCGAGGCCGCGCACGAGCGCGGCGCGCTGCTCGTGCTCGACGAGGGCCAGACGGGGCTCGGCAAGCTCGGCACCATGTGGGCGTTCGAGCAGCAGGGCGTCGTCCCGGACGTCGTCACGGTCTCGAAGCACTTCGGCGGCGGCATCCCGGTGAGCGCGGTCGTGACGACGAAGGCGATCGAGGAGGCCGCGATCGACGGCGGCTTCGCCTACGCGCACTCGCACTCGAACGACCCGATCGGGTGCGCGGCGGGCCTCGCCAGCATCCGGGCGATCGAGGAGGACGGGCTGTGCGCGAGGGCCGAGGCGATCGGCGCCCGGCTGCGCCTGCGGCTCGAGGAGCTCCGGGCCCGCCACCCGGCGATCGGCGACCTGCGCGGGCGCGGGTGCCTCCAGGGCGTCGAGCTCGTGCGCCCGGACGGCTCGGCCGCGACCGAGCTCGGCGACCCGCTGCGCCGCGCCTGCCTGCGGGGCGGGCTGCTCTTCTCCGTCCGCCGCGGCGGCTCGGTCATCCGGCTCGTGCCGCCGTTCTCGACGACCGACGAGCAGGTCGACCGCGCCGCGGAGGTCCTGGACGCCGCGCTCGCCGAGGTCGCAACGGCCGTCCCGGCCTGACGCCCCGCCACGACGACGCAGGGGCGGCCGTTCGGCCGCCCCTGCGCGCGGGGACGATCGTCTTGGCGCGGCTCAGTGGCTCATCGTGCCCTCGACCTCGCCCACCTTCAGGAGCCCGACCTGCCCGAGGTCGACTGAGGCGAAGCTGTGGCTGACGAACGGGTAGAGGCCCGGCTCGTCGATCTTGACGTCGAAGACCGCGCCGCCGCCCGCGGGGACGTGGACGGTCTGGACGCCCCGGGAGAACTGCGTCATGTCGCCGTCGACCCAGGCCCGGTCGAGGATCGTGCCGACGACGTGGAAGTCGGTGCCGAAGCTCGGGCCGGCCGCGACGACGTAGAAGCGGACGGTCTCGCCGGGATCCGCGGTCAGCGGGTGCGTGACGTACTGGGCCGCATAGCCGTTCCAGGTCACCCAGTCCGGCTGCATCGAGTGGGCCTTCGCGCCGGAGTAGCCGGCGGGCTCGTCGAGGCCGGGGGTGCTGAGGTACCACTCGCTCGAGACGAGCACGTACTCCCGGTCGGCCTTCGGCAGCGGGTCGGCCGGGTCGACGACGATGGCGCCGTACATGCCGTTCGCGATGTGCGCGAGGACGGGCTTCGTGCCGCAGTGGTACATGAAGACGCCGGGGTCCTTCGCGACGAACTCGTAGGAGACCGACTCGCCCGGCATCACGTCGACGAAGGCCTTGTCCGGGGCGATCCGGGCGCTGTGGAAGTCGATCGAGTGCGGGATGGCGCCGCCGTTCGTGAGCGTCATGCGGATCCGCTGCCCCTGGCGGACGTGGATCGCCGGCCCGGGCACGCCGCCCTCGAAGCCCCAGGCCGCGTACTGGATGCCGGGCGCGATCTCGACGGTCACGTCCTTCAGCGTCAGCTGGACGTCGACCACGTCGCCGGTCGCGACCGGGCCGAGCTCGGCCGGGAACGCCTCGTGCGCCTTCGCCCGCTCGTCGGCGTCGTCGGGCCGCAGGCCCGCGAAGCTCTCCAGCGTCCCGAAGGAGCTCGAGTGGGAGTCGTGGCCGGTCGACGACGCGTCGTCCGCCGGGGCGGCGTCCGGCCCGCGCTCGACGGCGGGCGTGGCCGCCGGGTCGGCCCCGGTCACGGCCGGCGTGACGGCCGCCGCGGCGGCGTTCGCGTCGCGCTTCGCGTCGTTCGCGCTGTTCGCGAGGAACACCACGACGATCAGCAGGCCTCCGACCGCGAGGCCCAGGAGGAGGGATACGACCTTGCCCATCACGCACTCCGATCCAACGGAATTTGTATTTACATAGATATTCGGATCTAAATCGCCCCGCCCCATCGGGGCGCCCGCCCAACCTCGCTGCGGGAATCTCCCGATCCACGGTGCGCGCCCGCGCCGATGCGCCGTCCGACCCGGGCCCTCACACTGCGCCCGCGGGATGTCGTCTGCCAGGTCCGTCTCCGTCCATCGCGCGCTCGCGAGCCCGGCGCGCGTCCGCCTGCTCGAACTGCTGCGCGAGGCCCCGGAGCCGGTGGGCGCGATCGAGCTGGCGGAGCGGCTCGGCGTGCACCCGAACACCGTCCGCGCCGGCCTCGCGATCCTCGTGGACGCCGGGCTCGCGACCTCCGAGCCGCAGGCGCGCACCGAGCCCGGCCGACCGAAGATCGTCTTCTCGACCAGCCGGGGCCCGTCCGAGCAGGAGCTGGGCGGCTACCGGCTGCTGGCCTCGATGCTCGCGCGGGCGCTCGCCGAGGCGCCGGACGCGCCGCAGCTCGCGATCGACGCGGGCGAGGCCTGGGGCCGCTACCTCGTCGAGCGCCCCGAGCCGCACGCCCGACCGACCGCGGCCGACGCGATCGCGCACGTCGTCCACCTGCTCGACGCGCACGGCTTCGCGCCGGGCGTCGAGGAGGGCCCCGGGGCGTCGGGCGAGGTCACGGTCTGCATGCGGCGCTGTCCGTTCCTCGAGCTGGCCCGGGCGAACCAGGGCGTGGTCTGCAGCGCGCACCTCGGGCTGCTGCGTGGCGCGCTCGCCGAGCTCGGCTCGGAGCTCGGCGCGACGGCGCTCGAGCCGTCGTTCGACCCCGTCGCCTGCGTCGTCCGGCTCGGCCCGCGACCAGACGGCGACCGGTCGCCCTAGCGGGCCCGGCGCAGCTCGGCGCGCAGCAGGAGCGTCACGACGAGGACGGCGCCGGCGCCGATCGCCCACATCGGCGTCCAGGAGCCGCCGGCGTCGACGGCCAGGCCGAGCAGCGGCGGCAGCGCGACCGTGCCCGAGAAGATGAAGACGAGCGTGTCGCCGGTCGCGCGGCCGATCCGCCCCGGGCCCGCGCGATCGGCGACGAGCGCGTGGTAGGCGCCGTTCCAGCCGATCGTCGTGATCCCGGCCACCACGAGCACCGCCCAGAGCAGCCCGCCGCCGGCGTCGGCGGCGAGCAGCGACAGGCACGCGATCGACGAGGCGCACAGGAGCATCAGGACCGTCAGGCGCCGCCCCGGTCGGTCGGACAGCCAGCCCCAGAGGAGCCGGCCGCCGGCGCCGAGCCCCTGCGCCAGGCCGAGGGCGAGGCCGGCGGCGCCGAGCGCGAAGCCGTGCTCCTCGGTGAGGAACAGCGTCAGGTAGGTCATCAGCGTCCACTGGGTGCCCGACATGACGAAGCCGAAGACGCCGAGGACGACGAGCTCGCGCCGGGACATCGGCGGCCCCTGCTCGCCGGGCCGGGCGTCGCGCAGGATCGCGGCGTTGCGGAGCAGCGGCGTCGTCGCCGCGACGAGGGCCACCGCGCCCGCGGCGACGCCGATCGCGGCGCGCCAGCCGAGCGCGAGCGCCACGGGTGGGAGGACGACGCCCGCGAGCAGGCCGCCGAGCGGGACGCCCGACTGCTTGACGCTGAGGAAGAAGCCGAGCCGGCGCGCGAGGCTGCCGGCGACGACGACGTTCGTCGGCGGGTTGATCCCGCCGTAGGCGAGCCCGCCGACGAGCACGGCGGCGTAGAGGACGGCCTGGCCCGGGGCGAGCGCCGCCACCGCGATGCACGCGGCGAAGCAGGCGAGCGAGATGCCGAGCACGGGAGCCGGGCCGGCCCGGTCGGTGAGCGCACCGCCCTTCCTCGAGGTGACGGCCGCGCCGAGGAACACGAGCGAGGTGATCAGCCCCACCTCGGCGCGCGACAGGCCGAGGTCGTCCTCCAGCTCGGGCGCGAGCGCGCCGAAGCCGACGATCGAGAAGGTGCCCGCCGCGAGCGACGCGAGCGAGACCCCGACGACCGGCAGCGGCCCGGGCCGGCCGTCCGGCCCACGCAGCAGGCTCATCGGGCGCGGGCGCGCGCGTCGGCGACGCGCAGGCCGACGTGGAGGACGGCGGCGGCGACGGCAGCCGAGCCGGCGGCGAGCGCCCACAGGAGGGTCCACGAGTCGACCTGCTCCGAGATCAGGCCGAAGAGCGGCGGCAGCGACGTCCCGCCGACGAAGACGACCGCCATCACGTCGCCCGAGACCTTGCCGAGCGCCCCCGGGCCGGCGCGGTCGGCGAGCAGCGCGTGGAAGACGCCGTTCCAGCCGACGAGGGCCGCGCCGGTCGCGCCGGCGAGCGGCCAGATCGCCGGGCCGCTCGCCCCGAGCGCGATCGCGGCGAGCGTGCCGGTGGAGACGACGGCGGTCGCGACGAGCACGGGGATCCGCCGGCCGGGACGATCGCTCAGCCAGCCCCAGAAGACCCGGCCGCCCGCGCTGCAGGCCGTCCCGACGGAGAGCGCGAGCCCGGCCGTCTCGAGGCTCCAGTCCTGCCGCTCGGTCAGGTAGAGGACGAGGTACGCGAGGAACACCCACTGCAGCCCGGCCATCAGGAAGCCGAAGGCGGTGATCGAGGTCAGCTCGAGCCGCGTGATCCCGCCGGCGCCGTCCGCCCGCGCCTCGCCGCGGAGCGTCCGGGCGCCGCGCAGCCAGAGCGCCGAGGCGAGCGCGACGGAGACCGCGACGATCGACGTCAGGCCGAAGGCGAGCCGCCAGCTGACGGCGACCGCGATCGGCGGCAGCACGATGCCCGCGAGGAAGCCACCGACCGGGACGCCGGTCTGCTTGACCGACATGTAGAAGCCGAGGCGCCGGCTCATCTGGCCCGCGACGACGACGTTCGTCGGCGGGTTGACGCCGCCGTAGGCCAGCCCGATGACGAGCATCGCCCCCATCAGGACCGGCCCCGCCGGCGCGACCGCGCCGACGAGCGTCGCGGCGGCCATCAGGAGCAGCGACGCGAAGAGCACGCGCACGGGGCCGAGCGCGTCGGTCAGCCGGCCCGCCCGGCGGGAGGCGATCGCGGCGCCGACCGACACGAGCGCCGTGAGGACGCCGATCTCGGTGCGGGAGAAGCCGAGGTCGGCGCGCAGCTCGGGCGCGAGCGCGCCGACGCCGACGCTGACCACCGTTCCCGAGGCGAGCGCCCAGAGGGAGATCGCGACGACGGGGACGGGCCCGGGGGCCGCGGCCCCCGCCCTGCCCTGCCCTGCCGCCATCCGAGGCTCCGCGCCGCGCGGTCGCGTCAGCGCACCCGGGGCGCGGTTCGGCCCTGCTCGAGCACGATCGACTTGACCGCGCCGCGGAGCGCGTAGCTGTGCGGCTCCTCCAGCTCGAGCAGGTCGCGCGCCTGCCGTGCGGCGTCGATCACGCGGCCGGTGTCGAGGCCGGTTTCCACCCCGCACTCGTTGAACAGGTGGACGAGGTCCTCGGTCGCGACGTTGCCGAACGGCGCCATCCCGTAGGGCATCCGGATGCCACCGCCGATGCCGCAGATCGAGCCCTCGAAGAACTCGATCCCGGCCTGCGCGCCGGCCAGGGCGTTCGCCAGGCCCATCCCGTTCGTGTTGTGGATGTGCAGCCCGAGCACGCTGTCGGGCCAGCGGTCCTTGAGCGACGCCGTCAGGTCGTACGTCGCGCGGGGGTTGTCGAGGCCGACCGAGATCGCGAGGTAGAACGAGCGGACGCCCTCGTCCCACAGGCGCCCCACGATCTCGTGGATCCGCTCGGGCGGCGTGTCGCCCTCGTAGGGGCAGAACATCGCCATGCCGATCGCGACGACCATCGGGATCGAGGCGTCGCGCGCGATCTCGGCCGAGCGGACGAGGTCCTCGAGGTTGTCCCGCCAGGTCATGCCGGCGTTCTTCACGTTGTAGCCGTCGCTCGCGGTGATCAGTCCGAGCACCTCGTCCGCCCGCGCGTCGACGGCGCGCAGCGTGCCCTGTGGTTCGGGCACAGCGCGCGTACGTCACGCCGGGCCGGCGCTCGAGCCCGGCGAGGACCTCGGATGCGTCCGCGAGCTGCGGGATCACGTCCGGCCGGACGAGCCCGGTGACCTCGATCGTCGTGAAGCCGGCGTCGATCAGCAGCTCGATCAGCCTCAGCTTCGTCTCCAGCGGGTAGACGCGCTGCAGGCTCTGCAGCCCGTCCCGCGGTGCCACCTCGACGATCCGCACGCGCTCCGGCAGGTTCACCTGGTCCTCGCCTCCTCTTCCGGGCCTGCAGGCCCATCGCTCCCCACGACGTCCCCGGAACGGTAGTCGGACCGGCGGCGCGGAGCGAGCGCTACGCGGCGGCGGCCGGCTCGTCGACGACGACGCCGACGGCGACGCGGACGACGAGCGCCCGGACGTCGGGGCCGGCCGCCTCCAGGCGGCGGAGCAGGAGCGGCGTCACCTCGTGCCCGCGCGCGAGCAGCAGCGTCCCGTCGGGACGGCGCACGTCGTCGACGAACGCCATGCCGAGCCGGACATCGCCGAGCGGGAGCTCCGCGATCGTCGCGCCCGCTCCCTCCGTCCCGAGCGCGCGGACGAGAGGCGTGCAGGAGCGCCGGGTCGTACTGCTTCCCACGAGCGGTGAGGGTGTCGACGGCCAGCGCCGGCGGCATGCCCTGCGACTCGAGCACGTCGTAGTCCCGCGCGAGCCGGAGCAGCATGGCGCCGAGCGCGGGCGGCAGCTCCCCTCCGTCGGCCACGGCCGGTGCTCGCCCGACCAGGGGCGATCGATCCCGAGGACCATCTGGCGCACGGCCTCGAGCCGCGGGATGTCCTTGACCAGCTCGGCCCCCAGCTGGGGCAGCGAGCGGGCGAGCTGCTCCTCGGGGCCCGTCAGGCTGCGCCCCTCGTAGACCTTCTCGGCCGTTGCGGGCGGCAGGACGACGTAGCCGAGCTGTGAGACGGTCGCGGCGATGCGGAGCTTCCACCGCTCGGGCAGGCCGATCTGATCGGCGACGGCGAGGACGAGCTCCTTCACGCGGGTGGCGCGGCCGAACGCCGCCGGGCTCGCGAGCGAGAGGACGCTCGCGAGCGCCTTCACCGCGCCCGTGAGCGTGTGCTCGAGCAGCTCGCGCTCGGCCCGGACGAGGCGATGGTGCTCGGCGCCCGCCGTCAGGGCGGCGATCAGCGTCTCGGCGGGGCAGGGCTTCGTCAGGAAGCGGAAGACCTGCCCGTCGTTCACGGCCGCGATCGCGCTGTCCACGTCGGCGTGTCCGGTCAGGAGCATCCGCACGGTGTCCGGCGCGAGCTGGCGCGCCCGTGTCAGGAAGGCCGCACCGTCCATCCCCGGCATTCGCATGTCCGAGAGGACGACGGCGAACTCCGACGCGCGCATCGCCTCGAGCCCCTCCTCCCCGCTCCCGGCGACCGAGACGAGGAAGTGGCGGCGCAGGTTGTCTCGCAGGCCCTCGAGCACCGCGAGCTCGTCGTCGACGCAGAGGATCGGCGGGCGCTCGCGCTCGGTCACGCGGCCGCCTCCTCGCGCAGCCGCTCGGCCACCGCGGCCTCCCACTCGAGCGCCCGCTCCGCCCAGCCGGCGGCGGCGAGCCCGCCGCGGTCGAGCAGGGCCGGCGCCCAGGGCGCGTCCGGGCGCTCGCCTCGCGTCACGAGGGCGTCGACCACGTGGACGACGGCAGGTCCCGGGGCGCCGCGCGGGCTCCGCTCCGGGCGGTGGTGATGGGCCACGGTCTCGACGACGGGGTCCGGCAGCCCCCAGAAGGCGAGGAGCGAGGCGCCGATCTCGGCGTGCGTCGTCCCGAGCAGCTCGAGCTCGACCACGTGCGGCGGGCAGCCGCGCCGCCCGGCCTCGGCGATCGACGCGGCGAGCTCGTCGGGCCGATGGCTGGCGAGCAGGAGCTTGCCGACGTCGTGGAGCATCGCCCCCATCAGGACGTGCTCGACGTCCGCACGGCGGACGACCTGCGTTGCGTGCCCGACGACGCGCAGCGAGTGCCGCTCGAGCGCGTCGAGCGAGAAGCCGGCGACCGGCCGGGCCGGGCGGAACTCGAGCATGACGCCGCCGAGGAGCGTCGCGGCGCGCACGGTCTCGACCCCGAGGTAGGCGATCGCCTCGCGCGCGTCGGCCGTCCGCCGGCCGAGGCCGAAGAAGGCGGAGTTGACGAGCTGGATCACCTTCGCGGACATCGCGACGTCCCGCTCGACGATCGCCACGACGTCCGCGACGGAGGCGTCCGGCGAGGAAAGCGCGGCTGTGAGCTCGGCGTACGCGGCAGGCGGCGACGGGAGGGCGCTGGCCGCGCCGACGATCGACCGGATCTCGGTCCGGTCGAGCAGCTCGCGGACGCTGCAGGCGCGCGCGACGACGCCGTGCAGCTCCTCGGTGTCGCACGGCTTGGTCAGGAACTGGTGGGCAACCGGCAGGGCGCGCAGCTCCTGCTCGAGCTCGGTCTGCCCCGAGAGGACGATCCGCACCGCGGCCGGCTGGCGCTCGCGCGCCTCGGCGAGGACGGCCGCGCCGTCGACGTCGGGCATGCGCATGTCCGAGACGACGACGTCGAACGCGCCCGCCTCGAGCTCGGCGAGCGCGGCGCGCCCGCCGAGGGCGAAGCGCATCTCCCACTCGTCCCGGAAGCGGCGCAGCGCGTCGCGCAGGCCCTCGAGCACGGCCTCCTCGTCGTCGACGAACAGGATCCTGATCACGCCGCGGCCTCCAGCTGCGCCGCGGCCGCCCCGACCGGCACGCGCACGCGGAAGGTCGTCCCGCGGCCGATCTCCGTCTCGAAGGTGAGCGAGCCGCCGTGGCGCTCGACGACCGAGCGTGCGAGCGCGAGCCCCTGGCCGCTGCCCTTGCCGACGGTCTTGGTCGTGAAGAACGGGTCGAAGACGCGCTCCCGCACCTCCGGCGGGATGCCGGTCCCGTCGTCGGCGACGGCCACGACGACGTCGTCCCCGTCCAGGCGGGTCGAGACCCGGATCGTTCCCTTGCCGTCCATCCCCTCGCGGGCGTCGCCGATCGCGTGGGCCGCGTTGACGACGAGGTTGAGGAAGACCTGGTTCAGCTCGCCGATCGTGCAGTGGACCTGCGGCAGGCCCTCGGCGAGGTCGGTCTCGACCTCCGCGACGTACTTGTACTCGTGCGTCGCGACGACGAGCGTCGTCCGGATCGCCTCGTTGAGGTCGGCGGGGGCGGCCTCGCTCGACCCGGAGTGGGAGAACGCCTTCATGGCCTTGACGATCGTCGAGACGCGGTCGATCCCCTCCTGGGCGCGGGCGGCCGCCGAGGGGAGCCGCTCCTCGAGGTACGCGAGGTCCGCGCGCTCCTCGGCCTCGCGGGCGCGCTCGAGCACGTCCGGCGGCGCGGTCGCGGCGAGCGCCTCGCGGTAGGTGGCAACGAGCGCGAGCAGGTCGTCGGAGGCGCCCGAGAGGAAGCGGACGCTGTCGCCGACGAACTGGATCGGCGTGTTGATCTCGTGCGCGATCCCCGCGGCGAGCTCCCCGACGCTCTCGAGCTTGTGGGCGACGCGCAGCTCCGTCTCGATGCGCTCGCGCTCCGCGGCGGCGAGCACCTGCGCGGTGACGTCGTCGAGCGTCCCGTCGACGCGGCGCGCCCCGTCCTCGCCGATCGTCACCTGCCCCCGCTCGAGCACCCAGCGGACCTCGCCGTCCGGCCGCACGACGCGGTAGTTCGCGACGAACGAGCCGCCCGCCGCCTGTGCGTCCCGGATGGCGTCGCGGTACGCGGGCAGGTCGTCGGGGTGGACGAGGCTCGCGAGCGGCCGGGTCCCGACGAGGTCGGCGGGCGCGAAGCCCGTCGGCCCGGCGATCGCGTCGGAGAGGAACGTCGGCGGCCGGTCGAGCGCCGGGGCGCTGTAGACGGCCTGCGGGATCGAGTCGACCAGCGTCCGGAACCGCGCCTCGCTCGCGGCCAGCGAGCGGTTGATCGCCCCGAGCTCCGCCGAGGATCGCTCGAGGTCGCTGATCATGATCGAGAGCTCGCCGGTGACGCGCTCCGCGATCTCCTCGGCCTCGAGCCGGGCCCGCCGCTCGCGGTCGAGGCGCCGCTCGAGCACGCCCTCGCGCGTCGGCTCGCTCACGGCTCGCGCACCTCCGCGAAGGAGCAGACGAGCGTGCAGCAGGCGTCGCCGCGGCGCACGCAGCTCGCCTGCTCGATCGTGGCGACCTCGCCGAACAGGCCGGCGACGCCCTCCACCATCCCCTCGAGGACGGCGCAGAGGCCGCGGGTCGAGGCCGTGCGCAGGACGAGCTGCCGCCCGTCCAGCTCCGGGTCGAGCCGCGGCGGGCTCGAGCCGCGGAAGATCTGGGCGACCTGGGGCTGCACGACGTCGTCGAGGGTCGCGAGGAACGCGGCCGCGGAGGCGTGGCCGTCGTGGAACGGGTAGCGCGCCAGGAAGCGCGGCGCGGCCTCGCGCCCGAAGACGCGGAGGACGTCGTCCGCCGGGAGGCCGAGCGCGCCGGCGGCCGACGCGAGGATCCGCTCCAGCTCCTCGTCCGCGTAGTCGCCGAGCGAGGTGTACGCGCCGTCCGCGCCCGCGGCGTCGAGGATCGCGTCCCAGGCGTCCGCCCCGTGCCCCTGCGTCACGACGTCTTCGAGGAGGTTGAAGACGACCCCCTTCATCCTCCCCGGTGATCGGCCGCCGCCGCGGACGATTGCGCGCGGCCGCGCTACCCCTTCGGCGCGGCCGGCAGGATCGCGAACGTGCGCCGGTTGCCGTCCTGCGCCGAGAAGGAGGTCTCGGCGAGCCCGTCGGCGTCGACCGCGCGCGAGAGCACCAGGTAGCGCCCCGGCGGCAGCGTCGCGGGGAGGGCGCGCCGCCAGCTCGTCGTGCCCCTGGCCCGCAGGAACAGCGGCGCGCACGCGCCCCCGACGAGCCTCAGGCGCTTCAGCTTGCCCCGGGCGGTCAGTCCGAGGCAGGCGGGCTTCGGCCTCCCCTTCGCGACGAGCGCGCGGGCCCTCCCGACGAGCCGGACGACCGCGACCTCGACGCGGACGACGCCGAGGTCGTCGCTCGCCGTGCCGGAGAGGACGCGGAGCGCGCCCTGGCGCAGCCGCTTGCCGGGCTTGCGGATGCCCGAGTCGGGCGCGCCGTTGACGACGAAGGCGCGCGAGGCCGGCGTCGCGTCGGACAGGCCGGCGGCGTCGACGGCGCGGACGTCGAGGGTGTGCTGCCCGGGGGCGAGCGGCGCCGGGGTGAAGCTCACGTCGCAGGCGGCGAACGTCGCGCCGTCGAGGCGGCACTGGAACGTCGCCGGCTCGTCGGCGGCGAACGAGAAGGTCGGCGTCCGGTCGTTCGTCCGCCCGCTCGGCCCGGCCGCGACCGCCGTCTCCGGCGGCGAGCCAGGGCACTCGCCGGAGAGCGTCCGCACGTAGCCGAGCTCGAAGTCGCCGACGGAGCCGACGTAGCCGGCGGGGTCGAGGTTCGAGGCGCCGCTGACGAGCAGCAGGCAGTTGCCGTCGGCCGCGAGCCAGAGGCCCTCGGTCTGCCCGTTCCCCTTCTGGCCGTCGGACGAGCGCGAGGCGAGCGTGGTCGTCCCGGCCGCGAGGTCGCGGACGAAGACGTCGGCCAGGTCGTCCGGGTCGTCCGGCGTCAGCCCCGGGCTCGTGAACGCGAACGCGACCAGGCGCCCGTCGGCGCTGATCGACGGGTTGAGCGCCGAGCCGCCGGCGACGGGGCCCGCAGCACCATCGCCGCGGCTCGCCAGCGTCGTCGTGGCGGCGTCGAGGTCGCGTACGTAGGCCTGCTGACCGGTCGCGCCCGGCACGAGCATCGTGCCGGAGAGGAAGGCGACGCGCGAGCCGTCGCCGTCGAGCGCGGGCTCGAAGACGCTGCCGTTGGCGGCGGCGCCGTCGGTCGTGCGGCTCGCCAGCACGGTCGTACCGGCGAGCAGGTCGCGGACGAAGACGTCCCTCCCGTCCAGCGCGTCGGCCGGGTCGAGGTTCGCGGCCCGGCTCGTGAACGCGACCCGGCGCCCGTCCCGGCTGATCGACGCGTCGGACGAGGAGCCGTCGCCCACGGGGCCGCCCGCCCCGCCGGCGCGGCTGACGAGGGTGGTCGTGCCCGCGTTCACGTCGCGCACGTAGACGTCGTTCGAGGCGTTGCCGTCGAGCGGGTCGAACGCGCCGCTCGTCTCGAACACGACCAGGCCGCCGTCGCCGCTGATCGAGGGGCCGCGGGCATAGCTCGTCCCGGGCAGGCCGTCGAGGCCGTCGGCGCGGCTGACGAGCGTCGTCGTGCCGGCGGCGAGGTCGCGCACGTAGACCTGCGTCCGTCCGGCGGGCACGCCCGGCGCGAGGTTCGTCGCGAGCGAGGTGAACGCGACCCTCGTGCCGTCCGCGGAGACGACCGGCTCGTCGGAGTCGGCGTCGGCGGCGGCCCCGTCGGGCCCGGTGGCGCGGCTGACGAGGACCGTCTGCCCGGTCAGCAGGTCGCGGGCGTAGACGTTCACCACGCGATCGTCGTCGGCGTCCGAGAGGCCGTCGCCGCTGGAGAGGAACGCGACGACCCGCCCGTCCCCGGAGATCGAGGCGACGGGGTCGCCGAAGAGGCCGCCGAACGCGTTGTGGTCGACGGAGCCGACCCCGGCCGTCGTGTAGGCGCCGTCGCCGGCCGGGCGCGAGACGAGCGTCGTCGAGCCCGTCGCGAGCGTGCGCGCGAACACGTTCGCGACGTCGGTCGGCGCGGCGGGGACGAGCTCGGGCGAGGTGGAGACGAACAGGACCGTGGCGCCGTCGCCGCTCAGCGCGGGCATGATCGCGGGGCGCGAGCCGAGCGCGCCCGCGGCGCCGTCCGCACGGCTCCCCAGGACGGTCGTCCCGCCGACGAGATCGCGGACGTACACGTCGGCGACGTCGTTCAGGTCGCCAGGCACGAGGTTGGTCGCATCCGTGTCGAAGGCCGCTCGCGTGCCGTCCGCGGAGAGGCTGACGGCGGCGCTGCGCGCGTTCGCGGCCGCGCCCGCGGCCGTCGGCCCGGTCGACGAGCACCGTGGCGTTCCCGACGGTGTCGCGCCGGTAGACGTGGCCGGTCGGCTGCACGGGGTTCAGGTTGGTCGCGTCCGTGACGAAGGCGACGTAGCGGCCGTCGGCGCTGATCGACGGGAGCCCGTCCACGGCCTGGTTGCCGACGGGCTGGCCGACGCCGTCGGCCCGGCTGACGAGCGACGTGACGGCGAACGCGCCGGAGACGTCCCGAGGTAGACGTCCGTGCGCGTGTTCGCGTCCGCGGCGTCGAGGTTGGTCGCGCTGCTCGTGAAGGCGACGTGGCTGCCGTCGGCGTCCGGCAGCGAGAGGACGGACGGGCCGTTGCCCTTCGCCCCGCCCGCGATGAAGCTCTGCCGGCTCACGAGGACGGTCGTGCCGGCGACGAGGTCGCGCAGGTGGACGTCGGGGACGGCGTCGGCGTCGCCGGCGAGGTTCGTCGAGAGCGTCGTGAACGAGACGTGCGTCCCGTCGCCCGAGAGCGCCGGGAAGAACGAGGCCCCGTTCCCGGGCGCGCCGGCGGCGCCGCTCGCGCGGGACGCGAGCACCGTCGCGCCCGTCGTCAGGTTGCGCACGTAGACGTCGGGCTGGCTGTTCGCGTCCGCCGGGTCGAGCGCGGCGGTGGTGGAGAAGGCGACCCGGATGGCGCCACCCGCCGCGCTGAGCGAGATGCCGAGCGCGAACACCTCCACCGGCGCGCCGCCCGGCCCGTCCGCGCGGCTCGCGAGGAGCACCTCGCCCGTCTGGCGGTCCTTCACGTACGCGCCGAAGGCGAGGTCGTCGTCCGCGCCGGGGAGCAGCCCGTCGGCCCGCGACAGGAAGGCGACGTAGCGGCCGTCCGCGCTCACCGTGCGCGCGCCCGACAGGAGCGAGTCCGCAGCCGCGGACGGCTCGATCGGCGCGCTCCCGCTCGGCCGCGTGACGAGCTGCGTCTTGCCCGGCGGCGCGGTGGCGACGGCGAGCGCCGAGGCGCTCGCACAGAGCGCGGCGAGCGCGACGGCCGCGAGCGCGGCCGGGCGGCGATGGCCTGGGCGGAGCTTCCTCGAGCGCACCTCGTCGTCCTCTTCTCCTCGCCCGTGCCGCGATCCGGGCACGGGGCACGTGTCTGCCCTTCCATCGGCAGGAGCGCGCGGGAGGCGAGCCCTTACGGTCGCCCGGACGATTCACCCGTTCCGGGGAGGGCCCGGCCCGCGGCCGGGCCCTCCGATCCGGCGCTACGCCCCGACCGCGGTCGGGAGGCGCGACTCGATCTCGGCGATCGCCGCGTCCGTGGAGGTGATCGTCCCGTAGAGGCGCTGGACGACGGTCACGGCCGCGTCGTGCATGGCCTGGCTGTCGGCGCCGCACGCGTCCTCGACGAGGAAGCAGTTGTAGCCGTAGCTCGCGGCGTCGCGCATCGTGTGCTCGACGCACATGTTCGTCGAGACGCCGGTGAAGAGGAGCGTGTCGACCTTGTAGGCCTTCGCGAGCACCAGGTCGAGCGGCGTCGAGGTGAACGCGCTCGGCGTGATCTTGTTGAACACGCGCTCGGTCGGCATGGGCTTCAGCTCGTCGACGATCTCGTGCTCGCGCTCGCCGACGCGGTTCTTCGTCGCCTTGCAGAGGTCGTACATCTGATCGGTGAGGTCGGAGTAGTCCTCGACCTCGGAGCCGTAGGTGAGGAAGACGCGGCGCAGGTCGTGCTGCCGGAAGAAGTCGAGCAGGCGCTTCGAGTTCGGCACGACCTGCTCGGCGATCCGCCGGTAGCGGTACTCGGCCTCGTGCAGCCGCCCCTGGCGGTTGAGCAGCGCGCCCAGGCCCGTCTCGGGGTTGCCGGTGGCGTACTGGATGTCCACGACGACGAGGCAGGCGCGCGCCGGGTCGATCTCCGTCTTCGGCGTGTAGATCGCGACGTAGTCGCGTGCGTCGTTCGATCCGTACTGCTGCTCCTCCACCGGAACCTCCTTGCGGTCGCGTCGTGCGCGAATCATGACCGACCGGGCCCGCCGGAGCCAGCCGAGCAAGGGAGTCGCCGGGGCGGTGGAGCGACCACGGCACGCATGCGAGCGGATGCCCACCCCGTGGAGGAGGGCAGCTCGCTGCCCGCCGACGACGGCGCCCGCTCGGAGGAGGCGCTCGCCGAGACCGCTCCCGCGTACGCCCGGGAGCGACCCGCCCGGCGCGATGACGGGGCCCACGGGGGGAGAAGCGCCAGCTTCTCCCCCCGTGGGCCTTCGCCCCCGCCGCAGCTACGGCTGGAGGATGACCTTCCCGAACTGCTCGCGCGCCTCGATGATCCGCATCGCCTCCGCGGCCTCCTCGAGCGGCAGCGCCTTGTGCACGCGCGGGCGGAACGTGCCGTCCGCGATCAGGCCCATGACGAGCTTGATCTCGTCGGTCGTGCCGGTGCGCGAGCCGATGATCTCCCACTCGTTGCGGAAGAGCGGGATGATGTCGAACGGGACGACCTCGCCGGCGTGGCCGCCGCACGTGACGAGCTTGCCGCCCTTGCGCAGCGTGTGCAGGCAGGCCGCGAACTGGTCGCCGCCGACGTGCTCGATGACGAGGTCGACGCCGCGGCCGTCCGTGATCTCCATCGTCGTCTTCGTGACGTCCTCGTTGCGGTAGTTGATGCCGTGGTCGGCGCCGTCGGCCTTCGCGGCCGCGAGCTTCTCGTCCGAGCCGGCCGTCGTGATCACCCGTGCGCCCGCGTGCTTCGCGATCTGGATCGCGGCGTGGCCGACGCCCGAGCCGGCGGCCGAGATCAGCACCGTCTGGCCGGGCCGGACCTGGCCGCGCGTCACGAGCATGTGCCAGGCGGTCGTGAACACGATCTGACCGGCGGCGGCCGCGTCGTAGGAGACCGTGTCCGGGAGCGGGAAGACGGCCGACTGCGGCGCGGAGACGAGCTCGGCGTAGCCGCCGGGACGCTGGACGCTCCACATCATCGCGTGGAGGCAGCGGTTGTTGTCGCCGAGCCGGCAGTGGCAGACCGGCTCGTCGCAGGAGCCCTTGGGGATCTCGTGCAGCACCCAGACGGGGTCGCCCTCGCGGAAGCGCGTGACGTCGCGCCCGACCGCTGCGACCTCGCCGGCGAACTCGACGCCGAGGATCCAGGGCAAGGGCAGGGGCCAGCGCGAGATGTTCTCCCGCAGGTCGACGTCGAAGTGGTTGAGGCCGCAGGCGCGGATGCGGACGAGCACGTCGTCCGGCCCGACCTCCGGGTCCGGCGCGTCCTCGTAGCGCAGGACGTCGCGGCCGCCGTGCTCGTGGAAGCGGACGGCCTTCATCAGATGATCCCGTCCTGCTTGAGCTGTGCGAGCTCGTCGGTCGGGATGCCGAGCAGGCCGCCCCAGATCTCCTCGTTGTGGCTGCCCTCGTCCCAGGTGCCCGTCCACTGGACGGTGCCGGGCGTGCCCGAGAACTTCGGCACGAGGCCCGGCCCGACGAAGTCGCCGATGATCGGGTCGTGGTGCTCGAGCAGCATGTCGCGCGCCTCGAACTGCGGGTCCTCGAAGATGTCCGCGATCGTGTAGATCGGCCCGCAGATGACCCCGGCGGCGTTGAGGATGTCGTCGATCTCCTTCGCCGTGTACTGCTTGGCCCAGCCGGCGATGATGCCCTCGAGCTCCTCCTGGTTCTCGCCGCGCGCGAGGTGCGTCGCGAACTTCGGGTCGTCCTTCAGCTCGGGCATGCCCATCGCGTCGCAGAGCCGCACGTAGACGTTCTGCGCGTTCGCCGCGATGACCATCCACTTGTCGTCCTTCGACTTGAAGATGTTCGACGGCGCGACGCCCTTGAGGCCGGTGCCGGACGGCTGGCGGATGATCCCGAGCCGGTCGTACTCGGGGACGGCCGACTCCATCAGGGCGAAGCTCGCCTCCATCAGCGAGACGTCGACGACCTGCCCCTTGCCGCCCGTGACGTGCTCGCGCGCCCAGAGCGCCGCGAGGATGCCCTGCGTCGCGAACATCGCGGCGAGCGAGTCGCCGAGCGAGAGGCCCGTGCGCGGCGGTGCCTCGCCGGGGAAGCCGTTGATGTAGCGCAGGCCGCCCATCGCCTCGGCGACGGACGCGAAGCCGGCGCGCTCCGCGTACGGACCGGTCTGGCCGTAGCCGGAGACGCGCGCGAGCACGAGGCCCTCGTTCGCGGCGGAGAGGCGGTCGTAGCCGAGGTTCCACTTCTCCAGCGTGCCCGGGCGGAAGTTCTCGACCATCGCGTCGCTCTGGCGCACCAGCTCGAGCAGCATCTCCTGGCCGCGCTCCGAGCGGAGGTTCAGCGTCACGCACTTCTTGTTGCGCGACTGGACGGGCCACCAGAGCGACTTGCCGTTGTAGCGCGCGTGCCCCCAGTCGCGGAGCGGATCGGGCTGGCCCGGCGCCTCGACCTTGATGATCTCGGCGCCCATGTCGCCGAGGAGGCGGCCGGTGAACGGGCCGGCCAGCAGCGAGCCCAGCTCGATCACGCGCAGGCCGGTCAGCGGCCCCCGGACGTCCTCCCTCGCCGGTGCGTGGGGAGCGGCGGACTCAGTCATTCGGCCTCCTCGGGAAGCGGTTGGGGCATGTTCAGCTGGAGCTGCGTCGAGAGGAAGTCGCACGCCTCGTAGACGTGCTCCTTCATGATCAGCTCGGCCCGATCGGCGTCGCGCGCCTCGAGCGCGCTGGCGATCTGGCGGTGGTAGTGGAGCGAGATGAGCTTCTGCTCCTGCGAGTACCAGATGAACGAGCGGTAGACGAGCGGGAACTCGACGACCTTGCGGAGCAGGTCGATCAGCCGATCGGAGCCCGCGGCCTCGTGGATCGTCGTGTGGAAGACCTGGTTCTCGCGGATCAGGTCGCGGATCTCCTCGCACTCGCGCAGGGCGTCGAAGCGGTCGACGGAGTCGCGCAGCAGGGCGACCTGGTCGCGCGTGATCCGGGTGGCGGCCATCCGCGCCGCATGGCCCTCGAGCACCGCCCGCAGCCCGTACATGTCCACGAGGTCCTCGGCCCGGTAGGCCCGCACGGTGGCGCCGCGGTTCGGCAGCGCCTCGATCAGCCCCTCGGTCTGGAGGATCAGGAGCGCCTCGCGGACGGGCGTGCGCGAGATGCCGAGGTCGCGGGCCAGCTCCTCCTCCTTCAGCCGCCGCCCCGGCTCGAGGCGGCCGTCCATGATCGCCTCGCGGATCAGCTCCGTCGCGCGGTGGCTCGCGTTCTGGGCGAGCGGGGGATCTCCGTCGTTGAGCAGGCGGCCCATGGCGTTGGTGGTGCGGGTGAGATGGCCCAGTGAAGGGGCATATTGTATGCACCCTCGGACGCGCGCAGGCGACGTCCGCCGCGCGCGCCGAGTATAAGTTGGCCCGGAACCGGGCGGTCGGACGGGAGGGACGATGAGCGAGCGGGACGACGTCGACCAGGGGCCTGGCCCCGCGGAGCTCGCGGCGCAGCTCGCCGAGCAGGTCCGGGCGATCTTCCCGCCCGGCTCGCTGCGCGAGGTCGAGCCGCTGGTGACCCTCGACCCCGTCCGCTCGTGGCGCGAGGCGCAGGCGTGAGCGGGCTCGTCGAGCTCGGGCTGGCCGAGGCGGCCGGGCTGCTGGAGCGCCGCGAGGCCTCCGCGGTCGATCTGGTCGAGGCGCAGCTCGCGAACGCCGACCGCTGGGAGCCGGCGATCCGGTCGCTCGCGCACCGCGCCGACGACTCGGCGCTCGCCGCCGCGCGCGCGGCGGACGCGGAGCTCGCCGCCGGCGCGCGGCGCGGCCCGCTGCACGGGATCCCCGTGACGATCAAGGACCTGGTCGACGTCGCCGGGCTGCCGATGGAGGCCGGCTCGCGCGTCCTCGCCGGCAACGTCGCGGCGCGCGACGCGCACGCCGTCGAGCGGCTGCGCGAGGCCGGCGCGATCGTCCTCGGCAAGGCGCGCACGCACGAGTTCGCCTTCGGCGGCTTCACGCCGCCCGCGCGCAACCCGTGGGACGTCGAGCGGATCCCCGGCGGGTCGAGCGGCGGCTCGGGCGCGGGCGTCGCGGCCGGGATCGGCTACGCGTCCCTGTGCAGCGACACCGCCGGCTCGGTGCGCAGCCCGGCCTCGTTCAACGGCTGCGTCGGGCTCAAGCCGACCTACGGCCGGATCGGCCGCTCGGGCGTCGTGCCGATGGGCTGGACGGCCGACACGCTCGGCGTGATCGCGCGGAGCGCGCTCGACGTCGCCCTGGTGCTCGACGCGATCGCCGGGCCCGACCCGCGCGACGAGACCTCGATCCCGACGCCGCACGCGCCGTCGGCCCCGTCGCTCGAGGACGGCGTGGCCGGCCTGCGCATCGGCCTCGTCGAGTCGTTCTTCGCCGCCGCCCAGGCGGACGTCGAGGCCGCGCAGCGGCGCGCGATCGGCCTGCTCGCCGACGCGGGCGCGACCGTCGTCGAGGTCGAGCTCGAGCCGCGGGCGGCGATCGACGCCACGCTGCCCGCCGTCTTCCAGCTCGGCGCGGCCGAGGCCGCCGCCTGGCACGCGGACTGGCTCGACGCCCGGCGAGACCTCTACGGCGAGGACGTGCACCGCTACATCGACATGGGCCGCCACGTCTCCGCGGTCGAGTACCTCGACGCCCAGCGGATCCGCCGCCTGGTGTCGCAGGCGTTCGCGGCCGCCTTCCGGGAGGTCGACCTGCTCGTGACGCCCTCCCACACCCACGTCGCGCCGCGCGTCGACGAGCAGATGGTCGTCTACGACCGCGGCGAGCCGATGCACCGCGACCCGGCGGGCATCCGCTGCCTGTGCCACGTCAACATGCCGGGCCTGCCCGCGCTCTCGGTCCCCGTCGGCCTCGCGCGCGGGCTGCCCGTCGGCCTGCACGTGATCGGGCCGCCGCTCGCGGAGACGCTCGTCCTGCGTGCCGCGCGTGCGGTCGAGGCGCGGGCCGGCTTCCTCGGCACCCGACCGACGGAGCCCGCGTGAACTTCGATCCACTGCCCGAGCACGAGCTCCTCCGCGAGACGATCCGCGACTTCTTCGCGCGCGAGCTCCCCGAGGAGACGATCCGCGAGTACGACCGCAACCGGAAGTTCCCGCGCGAGCTGTGGAAGCGATTCGCCGAGCTCGGCTGGATGGCGCTGCCCGTGCCGGAGCGCTTCGGCGGCACCGACGCCGACGTGATCACCGCGGCGATCCTGACCGAGGAGATGGGCCGGCGGTTCGCGTCGATCGCGGTCGACTGGGTGCTCGTCTCGATGGACGCGCGCCTGATCGCGGAGGTCGGCTCGCCCGCCCAGCAGGAGGAGCTCCTGCCGCGGATCGCGAGCGGCGACTACCTGATGGCGTTCGGCATGAGCGAGCCCGACGGCGGCACGGACGTCCTCGGGCTGAAGACGCGCGCCGACCTCGAGGGCGGCGAGTGGGTGATCCGCGGCCAGAAGCTCTACACGTCGATGGCCGACGACTCCGACGCGATCCTCGTCCTCTGCCGCACGGACGAGCCGGTCGACGGCAAGCGCGCCCGCGGCCTCTCGCTCGTGATCACGCCGCGCCACCAGGACGCGATCCAGGTGCGCCGGCTCGAGCTGATGGGCATGCGCGCGGCCGGGACGACCGAGGTCTTCCTCGATGGCGCCCGGGCGCCCGAGGACGCGATCCTCGGCGAGCGCGGCCGCGGCTTCTACCACCTGATCGCGACGCTCGACAACGAGCGGATCCTCGCCGCCGCCATCTCGCTCGGGATCGCAGGCGCCGCGCTCGACGAGGCGCTGCGCTACGCGAAGGAGCGCACGGCGTTCGGCCGCCCGATCGGCGGCTTCCAGGCCCTCCAGCACATGCTCGCCGACACCGCGAGCGAGGTCGAGCAGGCCCGCCTCGCGCTGATGAAGGCGGCGTGGCTCCAGTCGCAGGGTCGCGAGTGCTCGACCGAGTCGGCGATCGCGAAGCTCGCGTGCTCCGAGGCCGCGATCCGCGCGACCGACCGCGGACTGCGCATCCTCGCCGGCTACGGCCTCGTCGAGGAGTCGCCGATGGAGCGCTACTTCCGCGACGCCCGCCTCGGCGCGTTCTCGCCGATCTCGAACGAGATGCTGAAGAACTTCGTCGGCGAGCGGCTGGGACTGCCCAAGTCGTACTAGGGGGGAGAACGTCACGGGGGGAGAAGCTCGCGCTTCTCCCCCGTGGGCCCCCTCGTCGCGCCAGGCCTCGCGCACTCGGGCTCCCGCACGAACGCGGTCGGCAGCGCCTTCTCCGACCGAGCGTCGTCGTCGGAGGACAGCACGCCGCCCTCCTCCCCAACCCGCGTCCGTCGGGGCCGCACCGCGGGGCGCTGCGCTCGTAGGATGATCGTCCACGACGCTGCGGGAGGATGCGCCATGGCCGCTGAGCCGATCGTCTACCTGAACGGGGAGCACGTGCCGCTCTCCGACGCCCGGATCTCGATCCTCGACCAGGGCTTTCTGCTCGGCGACGGCGTGTTCGACGTCGTCTCCGCCTGGCAGGGCACGATCTTCAAGCTCGACGAGCACGTCGACCGCTTCTTCCTCTCGCTGCGCGCGGCGGGCCTCGTCTCCCGGCTCTCGAAGGAGCAGTGGAAGGACGCGATCGTCGAGACGGTGCGCGCGAACGGCCTCCCCGACGCGAGCATCCGCTTCATCGTCACCCGCGGCGTGCCGAAGGCGATGATCGCCGACCCGCGCGACCACGACCCCACCGAGGTGATCTGGGTCGCGCCGTACGTCTTCCTCGCCGACGAGGCGAAGCGCCGGGAGGGGATCCGGCTCGGGATCAGCCACCTGCGCGGCTTCGCGCCCGACACGCTCGACCCGCGCTACAAGTCGCTCGATCGGCTGCACTTCCAGCTCGCGCGACTCGAGGGCGTCACGGCCGGCTACGACGACGTGATCTGGCTGAACGCGCAGGGCTACGTCGCCGAGGGGCCGGCGTCGAACGTCTTCCTCGTCAAGGACGGGACGCTCTTCACCCCTGGCGACCAGATCCTGCGCGGGATCACGCGCCAGACGATGCTCGAGTGCGCCGACATCGCAGGCGTCCCCTTCCGCGAGGCGAACCTGACCGCGTTCGACCTCTACTCGGCGGACGAGGTCTTCACGACCAGCACCGCCGGCGGCGCGCTCGCCGTGCGCGAGGTCGCAGGCCGCCCCATCCCCGCCGCCCCGGGGCCGGTGACGCAGCTGCTCGACCGCACCTATTGGGAGCTGCGCGAGTCGGGCCAGCACGGGACGAAGGTGCTCTGACCGCCGTGGCCGACCCGCACGGCCGCCCGCCCCACGCCGAGACGCGCAGGCTCGCGGCCTTCGCCGCGGCGATCGACCCCGCGAGCCTGCCGCCCGCCGTGGTCGAGCGGGCGCGGCAGGTCGTCGCCGACTCGCTCGCGTGCGGCGTCGCGGGCTTCACGCTCGAGCCCGAGATCGTCGAGCCGCTCCACCGCTACCTCGCGACGCTCGCCGCGCCCGGGCCCGCGACGATCCTCGGCACGGGCCAACGCGTCCAGCCGCAGGTCGCGGCGCTCGCGAACGGGACGACGATGCACACGATCGACTACGACGACACGCACATGGCGTCGATCGCGCACTTCGGCGCCTCCGTGACGGCCGCCGCGCTCGCCGCGGTCGAGCGCCGGGGCGGCTCGGGCGCGGAGCTCTGCGCCGCGGTCGTCGCCGGCTTCGAGGTCGGCGGCAAGATCGGACGGGCCGTCATGCCCGGGCACTACCAGCGCTGGCACTCGACGGCGTCGCTGGGCGGGCTCGCCGCCGCCGGCGCGGCCGCCCGCGGCCTCGGGCTGGACGAGGAGGGCGTCGACGTCGCGATCGGCTTCGCCGGCGACGACACCGGCGGCACGCGCTACTGCATCAAGGTCGGCGACTTCACGAAGTCGCTCCACGCGGGGACGGCGGCGTGGAAGGGCGTCCAGGGCGCGCTGCTCGCCGAGGCCGGGGCGGGCGGGCCGACCGGCCTGCTCGAGCAGCCGGTCGGCTTCTGCTGGGCCTACTCGGACGAGCGCGACGCCCGCCGGCTCGGGCCGGAGCTCGACACGCTCGGGACGCGCTGGGAGGTCCTCGACGACGACATCAAGGCGCACCCCTGCATCCTCTCGTCGCACACGGCGATCGAGGGGACGCTCGTGCTGCTGGAGCGCCACGGGCTCGTCGCGCGCGACCTCGCGGCCATCCGGCTCACCCAGCCGCCCTACTCGCCGCAGCACGGGATGAACTACGAGCCCGACTCGCCGATGGCGGCCCGGCTCTCCGTGCCCTTCTGCGTCGCGATCGCGGCGCTCGACGGCGCGGTCGGGCTCACCCAGTTCGAGGACGAGCGGTTCCTGCGCCCCGACGTGCGCGAGCTGATGCGCAAGGTAACGCTCGAGCAGACCGAGGAGCTCGCGATCCGCTACCCGGCGACGACGCCGACGATCGTCGAGCTCGAGACGACCGGCGGCGACGTGTTCCGCGAGGAGGTCGGCCGCCCGCGCGGCGCGCACGACCGACCGCTCACGGACGACGAGCACCGCGACAAGCTCGAGGAGCTGCTCTCGCGGACGCTCGACCCGGCCGCGGCCGCCGAGCTGCTCGACGCCCTCTCGCGGCTCGACCGGCTCGCGGACGTCCGCGAGCTGACGGCGCTGCTCGCCTGATCGCCCCTAGGGGGCGCCTGCGGCCCTCGTGGCCCGCCAGCCCTCGCCCGCCCGCAGGGCGAGCGCCGGCTGGCCGAGGCGCGCGGCCTCCGTCGCGAACGCGTCGGGCGTCGTCGCGTCGAAGGCGAACGTCCCGTAGTGGCAGGGGATCGCCAGGCGCGCGCCGATCGCGTGCGCGAGCCGCGCGGCCTCCGGCCCGTCGAGGTTGCCGGCGGCACGGCCCGCGGGATCGCGCCCGTTGATCGGCAGGATCGCGACGTCGACCGCGAGCGGCGCGAGCAGCTCCTCCATCCCGTCGTAGCGCACCGTGTCGCCCGCGTGGTAGACGCGCCAGGGCCCGAGGTCGAGCACGAGGCCCAGGGAGCGACAGCGGTCCTGCTCGTCCCGCTCGACCGTCTCGTGCGCCGCCGGGACGGCCGCGACGAGGACGCCCGCGACGTCGACGGAGTCGCCCGCGTCGAGCCCGAGCACCTGCTCGGACGGCAGCCCGGAGCGCTCCTCGGCGAGCGCGCGGATCGCCTCCGGGACGACGAGGCGCAGCCCGGGCGATCCGGCGACGACCGGGCCGAGCGTCCCCGGGTCGAGGTGGTCGGTGTGGCCGTGGCTCGCCGTGACGACGTCGATCCCGCGCAGCGCGGCCGGGTCGACGACGCGCGCGGTGACGCGGACGTGCGGCCGGTCGGTCGCGGCGTACGTCGCCGTCAGCGTGTCCGAGAGGTACGGGTCGAGCAGCAGGCGGACGCCGTTCCAGGCGACGAGGAAGCCGCTCTGGCCGAGCCACCAGAGCGCGAGCGTCGACGGGTCGGCCGGGGCGGCCTCGACGTCCGCGAGGAAGGCCTCGTCCCGCTGGAGCGGCTCGAGCATCGCCCCCGAGCGTAGCCGCGCGGAACGGCGACGCCGGGGTCGCTAGCCCTTGTCGAGGCCGAACCGCTCGTGCAGCGTCCGCACGGCGTCCTCGACCTGCCCGGCGCGCACGACGCACGAGATGCGGATCGGCGAGGTCGAGATGATCTCGATGTTGATCCCGGCGTCCGCGAGCGTCTGGAACATGTCCGCCGCGACGCCGGGATGCGTCTTCATGCCGGCGCCGACGAGCGAGAGCTTCGCGACGTCGGTGTCGGTCGAGACGCCCGAGGCCTCGATCTCCCTCGCCACCTCGGCGAGGATCTCGTTCGCGCGCGCGAGGTCCCCCTTGGGGACGGTGAACGAGATGTCGGTCAGGCCGGAGTGCGAGACGTTCTGGACGATCATGTCGACGTTCACGTTCGCCGCGGCCAGCGCGCTGAAGACCCGCGCCGCGATGCCGGGCCGGTCGGGGACGCCGGAGACCGTGACCTTGGCCTCGGAGACGTCGTGGGCGATGCCCGAGATGATCGGTTGCTCCATCCGTCCGTCCTCCTTGTCGACCCAGGTGCCCTCGTTCTCCGAGAACGTGGAGCGCACGTGGATCGGCACCCCGTGGTTGCGCGCGAACTCGACCGACCGCGCCATCAGGACCTTCGCGCCGGAGGAGGCGAGCTCGAGCATCTCCTCGAAGGAGACGAACGGCAGCTTGCGCGCCCCGGGGACGATGCGCGGGTCGGCGGTGAAGACCCCCTCGACGTCGGTGTAGATCTCGCCGACGTCCGCGGTCAGGCCGGCGGCGAGCGCGACGGCCGTCGCGTCCGAGCCGCCGCGGCCGAGCGTCGTCACGTCGTCCTCGATCGAGACGCCCTGGAAGCCCGCGACGATCGCCACGCGCCCCGCCTCGAGCGCGTCGCGCACGCGGGTCGCGTTGACGCCGACGATCTTCGCCTTCGTGTGGCTCGAGTCGGTCAGGATCCCGGCCTGTGAGCCGGTGAAGGAGACCGCGGCCCGGCCGAGGTCGTTGATCGCCATCGCCAGGAGCGCCATCGAGATGCGCTCCCCCGCGGAGAGGAGCATGTCCATCTCGCGCGGATGCGGCCTCTGCGTGACCTGGTCGGCGAGCTCGAGCAGCTCGTCGGTCGTGTCGCCCATCGCGGAGACGACGACGCAGACCTGGTGGCCCTGCTCGGCGGTCGCGACCACCCGGCGGGCCACGTGCTTGATCCGGTCGACGTTGCCGACCGAGCTGCCGCCGTACTTCTGGACGATCAGGCTCACGGCCCGAAAACTACCGATTCCGCACGGGGCCGAGGAAAGGAGCGGATCGCTGGCGGAGCGGGCAGCTGACGCCTACCGTTCGGGGATGCGCCCGCCCCTCCTCGCCACGCTCGCCATCGCCGCTGCCCCGCCGCCCGAGCCCGAGGCGCCGCCCGAGATCCGCGGCGGCGCGCGCGTCGGCAACCGCGTCTCGTGCCAGGTCGGCCCGTGGTTCGGCTCGCCGACGATCGAGGTCGCCTGGCTGGTCGACGGGATCGAGAACGGCGCCGCGAACGCCGCCTACCGCGTCACCGCCCGGGACGTCGGCCACGCCCTCCAGTGCAAGGCGATCGGGTCGACGCCGAACGCCGTCGTGGAGTCGTTCAGCGCGCCCGTCGTCGTGAAGCTCGCGTGCGTCGTCCCGAAGCTCAGGGGGCTCACGCTGGCCGAGGCACGGGCACGGCTCGAGCGCGCCCGCTGCAGGGTCGGCAGGGTGACGAGGACGCGCGCCAAGGGCGTCGCAGCCGGGGAGGTCGTCTCGTCGAAGCCGACCGCCGGGAAGAGCCTCGCGGCCGGGGCGAAGGTCGCGCTCGTGCTCGCGCGCTGACGCGGCGGTTGACTTTCCGTGCCAGCCCTCCTAGCGTGCAGCGCGATGCGCAAGCTGGCAGGTGTGCTCCTGGTCGTCACGGCTCTCTGCGGCGCCGCTGCCGCCGCTGCGCCAGGCACCACCCTGACAGTCACCCGGACGGACGACCCCGACCCGGCTCCCGTCTGCACGCCCGCGGACTGCTCGCTCCGCGCGGCGATCGTGGCGGCGAACGCCGATGCGGCCGAGGACGTCGTCGTGCTCCCGGCCGGCACGTACACGCTCGCCGCCGGGCCGCTCCCCGACCTGACGAGCGACCTCCTGCTGCGCGGCGCGGGCTCGTCGCGCACGACCGTGACGGGCGGGCTCGCGACGGGGCCGGCGACCGGCCTGCGCGCCGGCGCGCTCGTCGCCACGTCCGACCTGGCGATCCAGGGCGTCACGTTCAGGGGGAACCGGGCCACGTCCACGGACCCCGCCACGGACACGATCACCAGCGGCGCGGGCGCGATCGCCGTGAGCGGCGGGTCGCTCGTCCTGGCCGACGTGGTCGTCTCCGGCAACGAGCTCGCGGGGCGGAGCGTGACCGGCGCCGGCGGCGTGCTGGTCACCAGCTCGACGCTCTCCATGCGCGCCTCGTCCGTAACCGGGAACGTGGCCTCGGCGCAGTCCGTGACGGTGGCCGGCGGGCTGACCGTGAACGCCTCCGCGTCGGCCAGGATCGAGTCGAGCCTGATCGCCGACAACCGGATGACGGCCACGACCGTCGTCGGCGCGGGCGGGATCGTCTCGAACGTCACGCCCGCCACCATCGTCAACACGACGGTCAGCGGCAACCGCGCCGATGCGGCGGCCGGCTCGATCGCGATCGCCGGCGGCGTCTTCTCCAACGTCTCTGATCTGACGCTGCGCCAGGCGACGATCGCGGACAACGACGCCACCGGGCCAGGCGCGAGCGCGGCGAACGTGCAGGCGAACGCCGGCGGAACCCGCACGATCGGCGGGTCTATCGTGGCGGCCGGGGCCGGGGCCGTCCTGCCCAGCTGTTCGGGAACCCTGACCAGCCTCGGGGGGAACGTCGAGAACGGGCGTCGTGCGGCCTCGCAGGTCCCGGCGATCTCCCGTCCACCGATCCGCTGCTCGCGCCGCTCGCGGACGGCGGCGGCCCGACCTTGACGCGAGCCCTCACGGCCACGAGCCCGGCGCTCGGCATCGTGCCCCTCGCCGTCTGCGAGGGCTTCGACCAGCGCGGCGTCGCGCGCCCGCAGGGGGTCAGCTGCGACGCCGGCGCGTTCGAGCTCGGCGTGCCGACGAACGTCTCCCGCCGACCCTCGGTGGCACGGCGACTGTCGGCCAGGCGTTGACGTGCGCACCGGGCACGGGCGCGACGGGCCGACGTTCGCCTTCGCGTGGCTGCGCGACGGCGCGCCGATCGGCGGCGCGGCTGGCGCCCAGTACCTGCTGGCTCCGGCCGACGCGAGCGCCGCCGTCCAGTGCCAGGTGACGGCGACGAACGTGATCGGCTCGACGACGGCGGTCACCGCCCCCGTCGGGATCGACGCGCTCCCCGTGCCGACCGCGACCAGCGCGCCCGCCATCGCCGGAGCGGGGCGCCGCGGGCTCGTGGTCACGTGCACGAACGGCGTCTGTGCGAGCGCGACGACGTTCGCGTTCGCGTGGCTGCGCAACGGCCTCCCGATCGCGGGGGCGACGGCCACCTCCCTGAAGCTCGGCGCGAGGGACGTCGGCCGGGCCGTCCAGTGCCGTGTCACGGCGTCCGGCCCCGGCGGGACGGCCGTCGTCGACAGCGCCCCGATCGTCGGCGCGGACGCGTGCATCGTGCCGCGGCTCCGTGGAGCGACGCTCGCGCAGGCGCGGGCACGGCTCGCCCGGGCCGGCTGCGCGGTCGGTCGCGTTTCGACGACCGTGACGCGAGCCGTCGGGCCGGGGCGCGTGCTGCGGTCGAGGCCGGCGGCCGGCGCGAACCGCCCGCTCGGCGCGAAGGTCCGGTTGACCCTCGGCCGCCGACCCTAGGCGCCCGGCGGGAAGCCGCGCACGGTCCGCTGGACGAAGCGCCAGCGCCCGTCGACGCGTCGCAGGCGGTCGTGGTAGCTCGCGAGCAGGACGATCCGCGCGCCGCCGTCGGCGTCCGGCTTGAGCATCGCGTGGTCGCAGCGGAGGGTCGCCTCGTCGCCGTCCCCGTCGACGACGACGTTGTTCACCCAGTGCTGGCAGCCGCGCCACGGCTCGTACTCGGGCTCGGTCCAGTACGCCGTCGCGAGCCCGTGCAGCGCGGCGCGGCCCTCGAAGCGCCCGATCACGCCGTCGAACACCCCGTCCTCGAGGAAGCAGCCGGCCCAGCCGTCCGCGTCCCCGGTGTCGATCGCGCGGTTGTACCGCCCGATCAGGTCGTGGATCGCGAGCACGTCGTCGGCCGGCAGCGGCATGGGCCCATCCTAGGACACGTCAGACGGGCGAGCTCGCCCCTCGCCCGAATCGCACGGCGGCCTGCCGGGCGGAGCCCGGCAGGCCGCCGTGCACTCCCGCGAGGGGGCTCGCGGGGAAGCCGCTTCCCCCGCTACATCACGTGCCCGCCGGAGATGTTCATCACGGCGCCGTGGTAGTAGCCGCCACCGTCCTCGGTCGCGAGCAGCACGACCGTCGGGACGATCTCCTCGACGCGGGCGAAGCGCTTGAGCGGCACCTCGCTGCGGATGCCCTCGAGCTCGTCCGCCGGGATGTCGCGCAGGATCGCCGTGTCGGTCGGGCCGGGCGCGATCGCGTTGACCCGGATGCCGGTCTCGGCGACCTCGTAGGCGAGCGACTTCGTCAGCAGGTGCACGCCGCCCTTCGCGGCACAGTAGTGCGCGATGCCCGGCGAGCCCTTGAGGCCGAGCTGCGAGCCCGTGTTGATGATCCGGCCGTAGTCCTGGGCGAGCATCGTCGGCAGGATGGCGCGGCAGCCGAGGAAGACGGACGTCAGGTCGACGTCGATCATCTGCTGCCACATCGCGAGCGTCATGTCCTTGACCGGCGAGGCGGTCGCGATCCCCGCGTTGTTGCAGAGGATGTCGACGCGCCCGCCGAAGGCGTCCCTCGCCGCGGCGACGATCCGCTCCCAGTCCGCCTCGCTCGTGACGTCGGCCCCGACGACGACCGTCGGCACGCCGAGCCCGCCGGCGACCTCGCCCGCCCCGGCCTCGTTGCGGTCGACGAGCGCGATCCCCGCGGCCCCCTCGGCCGCGAACGCCTGCACGATCCCGCGCCCGATCCCGCTCGCCGCCCCGGTGACGATCGCGACGCGTCCGTCGAGCTTCCCCATCCCATGCCCTCCCGCGTTCGTAGGTGACGGGAGGTTAGTCCGTCGGCCGCAACGAGGCCGGCGACAGGCGCGCCCGCGCGGGTGCCCGCGGAGGAGGGCAGCTTGCTGCCCCCCGACCAGAGCGATGCTCGGAGAAGCCGCCGACCGCAGCGGCGAGCGAGGCGGGAGCGCGAGCGGCCTGGCGCGATGAGGGGGCCCTGGGGGAGAAGCGCGAGCTTCTCCCCCAGCGGTTCTCCCCCAGCCGTCTCCCCGGCTACCGGAGCTCGCGCCGCAGCACCTTGCCGGCGGCGTTGCGCGGCAGGGCGTCGACGAAGACCAGCTGCTTGGGCAGCTTGTAGCGCGCGAGGCTCTGCGCGCAGTGGTCGAGCAGGTCGTCCTCGCTCGCCGTGGCGTCCGCGCGCAGCGCGACGATCGCCTTGACCGCCTCGCCCCAGTAGTCGTCCTGCACGCCCACGACCGCCGCCTCGGCGACGGCCGGGTGGAGGTGGAGCACCTCTTCGATCTCGCGCGGGTAGATGTTGACGCCGCCCGAGATGATCATGTCCTTCTTGCGGTCGACGATGTAGATGAAGCCCTCGTCGTCCTTGCGCGCCATGTCGCCGACGGACATCCAGCCGTCCCGGAACGCGTCGGCGGTCGCCTCCGGCATCCCCCAGTAGCCGTTGAACAGGTACGGCGAGCGGCTGTAGAGCTCGCCCACCTCGCCGGTCGGCACCTCCTCGCCGTGCTCGTCGAGCAGGCGCACCTCGGTCACCGGGAACGGCTGGCCGACGCACTGCTCCTTGCGCAGCTGGTCGGGCGGGCGGAGGTTCGTGACGATGCCCCCCTCGGTCGAGCCGTAGGTCTCGTGCAGGATCCCCTCGCCCCAGAACTCGACGATCCGCTGCTTCGTCGCCTGCGGCAGCGGGGCGGCGTTCGAGATGATCGTGCGCATCGACGAGACGTCGTAGCGCGCACGGACCGACTCCTCGAGCGCGAAGATCGCGTTGAAGTGGGTCGGGACCATGAACTGGTTCGTGATCCGCGACTCGGAGTCGATCCGCAGCATCAGCTCGGCGTCGAAGCGCGGCAGGATCTCGCAGGTGCCGCCGAAGAACACCGGCGCCATCGCGAAGGCGAAGCCGCCGCCGTGGTAGAGCGGCGCGACGGCGAGCGCGCGATCCTCCGGGGAGTAGCACCCGTACTCGGCGGCCATGCCGAAGAACGTCAGCACGCGCGAGCGGTGCGAGAGCATCGCGCCCTTCGGGTGCCCCGTCGTGCCCGCCGTGTAGGAGATGCAGAACGGCTCCCACTCGTCGATCGCGACGACCGTCCGCAGGGGGCTCGCCTGCGCGAGCAGCTCCTCGTAGTCACCGCCGATCACGACGATGCGCTCGACCGTCTCCATGGCGGTCGCCCGCGCGAGCTCCTCGAGCGAGTGGTGGACGAAGAGCACCCGCGCCTTCGAGTCGTTCGCGATGTAGGCGAGCTCCGGCCCGGTCAGGCGCGGGTTCACCATCGCCGGCGCGACGCCCACGGAGGAGAGCCCCGCCACGATCTCGACGAACTCGAGGCAGTTCGGCGCCATCAGCGCCGCGTGGTCGCCGTGCTGCAGGCCGAGGCCGTGCAGCGCGAGGTTGCCCACGCGATCCATCCGCTCGACCAGCTGGCCGAAGCCGAGCGTCTGCCCGGAAAGCGCGAGCGCCGTCTTGCCGGGGTCGCGCAGCATCGACGTGCGCACGCCCTCTGCGATCGTGATCGGCCGATAGGAGCCCGGCCTCGTCGTCGTCATCCCGTCACCACCCCCGCCGCGAGCCGCTCGACGATCGTCGCAGCGGGCAGCACCTCGTCGATGACCGCCGAGCACTGCCCGGCGGGGAAGAACCCCTCCTCCCAGTCGCCGTCCACGCCGCCGGCGCGCGAGCGCCAGAAGTGCGTCGCGGCCTGCTCCGGGTACGGCTCGATCTCGGCCTCGCGGCCGACCCAGCTCTCCACCCAAAGCGAGCGGAGCGCCCGGGACGGCTTGCCGGTGCACGCCTTCGTCACGACCGTCGAGCGCTCGTCCGCCTCGACGACGGCCTGCTTGTAGGACGGATGGGCGTCCGACTCCTCCGAGGCCAGGAAGCGCGTCCCGACCGAGACGCCGGCAGCGCCGAGCGCGAGCGCGGCCGAGACGGCCCCGGCGGTCGCGATCCCGCCCGCGAGCAGGACCGGGCAGTCGAGCTCCCGGATCGTCTCCTGGGCCAGGGTCAGCGTGCCGGTCGGGCCGACGTGGCCGCCGGCCTCGTTCCCCTGCACGATGACGGCGTCGGCGCCGGCCGCGGCGACGTTGCGCGCCGCCTTCAGGCTCCCGACGACGGCGACGAAGCGGGCCCCGTTCGCCCGGATCTCGGGCAGCACGGGTCGCGGGTCGCCGAGCCCGCTCACGATCACGGGCACGCGCTGCTCGAAGCAGACGTCGAGCTGGATCCGGACGAAGTCCGGGCTGCCGAAGACGTCGTCGCCCTCGGACGACCCGCTCGGCAGGAGCAGGTTGACGCCGAACGGCTTCCCGGGCGCCTCGTCCCGGACGCGGGTGACGTGCTCGCGCAGCTCCTGCGAGCCCATGTAGCCGCCGGTGGCGACCACGCCGAGCCCGCCCGCCGCCGACACGGCGGCGGCGAGCGGCCCGGTCGAGATCCAGCCCATCCCGGCCTGGAAGATCGGCGCCTCCAGGCCGAAGAGCGCGCAGAGCCGATCGGACGCCTGCGTCACGACGACGCGAGCTCCTTCGACTCCGGCAGGTTGAAGAGCCGGAGCGCGTTGTCGCGCAGGAACTTCCGCTTCGCCTCGGGGCGGAAGTCGATCTCGTGCACCTCGCGCATCGCGCGCTCGGGGTCGACGACCGGCCAGTCCGTCCCGAAGAGGCACTTGTCCTGGCCCCACGTGTTCGCGAAGTGGATGAACGAGTCGCCCCAGTGCTTGGGGCCGTACGCGTCCGGCGCCATGTAGACGTTGTTGTGCTTGTAGGCGACGGCGATCATCTCCTCCGTCCACGGCCAGCCGAGGTGGATGCCGATGATCGTCAGCTCCGGGAAGTCGATCGCCACGCGATCCAGCGTGATCGGCCGCCCGACGCTCGGGAGGATCCGGTCGCGCTGGTAGTCGAGGCAGTGCCCGATCTGCATCATGATCGGGATCCCGAGCTCGCAGCACTTCGCGTAGAAGGGGTAGAACTTCGCGTGGTCGGGCGGCCACTCGAACCAGTGCGGGTAGAGGTGCGCGCCCACGAAGCCGTAGTCGCGGACGCCCGTCTCGAGCTCCTTCAGCCCGCGCATCGTCCGGCTCGGGTCGATCCCCGCCAGGCCGGAGAAGCGGTCGGGCGCCTGCTCGATGTAGGAGACGATCCGCTCGTACGGGATCGCGAACGAGTGCTTCATCCGCATGTCGCCGCAGCGCACGCCGATCAGGAGCGACCGCTGGATGCCCGCCCGGTCCATCTTCTCGACGTACGCGCTCATCTCGACGCCGCCGCGCTTGTCCCTCGGGACGCGGACCTTGTCGTAGAAGAACTCGTCCACCCCGACCTGCTCGTTCGCGACCTCGAGCGGCGTCCACGGGTTGACGACGATGTCGATGACGCCGTAGTCGCTCATGCGCCCGCCCGCTCGACCGCCGCGCGCAGGGCCGCGATCGCCCCGTCGTAGTCCGGGTGGTCGAAGATGTCGGCGACCGCGTCCACGTAGGCGACGGTGTCGTCGGGATCGAGGATCACGACCGCGCGCGCGAGCAGCTTGCTCTCGTCGATCAGGACGCCCCAGCTCGTGCCGAGCGAGCGGTCCCTGTAGTCCGAGAGCGTCTGCATGTTCTCGATCGACTCCGCCCCGCAGAAGCGGTTCTGCGCGAACGGCGTGTCGACCGAGACGGTGTACGTCGCGACCGCGTCGCCGAACGACGCGAGCTCCTGGCTGAAGCGCCGCGTCTGGTCGGCGCAGACCGGCGTGTCGAGCGACGGGACGATGCTGAACAGCCGCACCGCCCGGGGCGTGTCCGCGAGGCGGACGGTCGTGAAGCCCTCGCCCATGACGAACTGGATCGTCTCGAAATCGGGCGCCTTCGTGCCGACCGCCAGCGGGTCGCCCACGAGCGTCATCGGCGCGCCGCCCGCCTTGACGGCAGCGTTGCGAATCGTCGGCATCCGCGGCTAGCCCTTCTTCTGCTTGTCGAAGTTCCACGCGGCGCGGAAGGACGACGCCACGTCGCGGCCGACCTTGTCGCCGAACTCCGGCGCGCTCTTCGCCCACTTCTGGAAGGCGGCGTTCTTCTGCAGCCGCGTGTAGGCGGTCTCGGCGAACGGCGTGTGCTCCGCGTGGACGTCCCAGGGCTCCTCGTCCATGTACGCGCAGCACATCTGCTTCGCGATCGGGTAGTCGTCCTCGCGCGGCGGCCAGGGCAGGCCCATCGGCGCGTCGGTGTGGACGAGCACGATCGCGCCCGCGCGGCTCGCGAAGGGGCCGTGCCACCACTCCTGCGGATGGATCGTGACCGAGCCGAGGCCCATGATCCCCTCGTCGCCGAGCAGGACGTCGCCCGAGAGCTGGAAGATCTCCTCGAAGCACTCGTGGTGGACGTGCTCGTACGGCGCGTCGACGCCCGGGCCGATGAACATCACGCGCAGGAAGCCGCCGGGGCCGCCGTCGAAGTCGCCGCCGTACGGATCGGGCCGGCGGAGGGACTTGTGCATGACGCTGTGGCTGCCGGGGAGGCTCGGGAGCCACTCCTCCTCCCACAGGCGCAGCGTGGTGTTCTGCGTGTAGGGCGGCGGGAAGGACGGCAGGTTGGGGTTCCAGAAGGCGAGCGCGAGGGCGCCGTTCTTCGAGCGGATCTCGCCGCCCCCGCCCGCCTGCGGCAGGTGGATGTAGCCGCTGGCGCCGACGGCCACGCCGTTCAGCGACAGGTCGCCGCGGAGCGTGAAGAACTCGAGCGAGGCGAGCTTCTCGTCGTGCTTGCGCTTGAAGCCCTTGGGGATCTCCACGATGAACGTCTGCGACCCGCTGCGCGTGTCGCCGGAGACCATCGCGCCGTTCAGGCCGCCGAGCGTCTCCGGGCCGTCGAGCGGGGCCCGATCGAGCGCGAGGAAGTTCTTGAACGAGTGCTTGTCGCGCCGCCAGTGATCCTTCGCCAACCGTGCCATGCCAGCCTCCTTTTCGCCTCCCGTGACCTACCGCGCGCCGCGCCGCCGGCGCGCCTCCCCGTCCCTAGATCTCGCGCCCGACGGCCTCGCCCTCGTAGACGACCGCGTAGAGCTGGCGCGGCGTGACCGCGTCGCCCGCCCGGCGGACATCCGGCCCGGTGCCCTTCAGCGCGAAGTACAGCTCCTCGTTCGGGACGCGCATCTGCGAGAGCACGATCGTGTCGTACCGCTCGACACGCGGGTCGCCACCCCAGATGAACTGGAGGGTCACGTCGTTCCCGTCGATCGAGTCGATCATCGTCTGCGGTGTCAGGACGATGCCCTTCCCGTACAGCACCGGCAGGAGGTGGGGCAGCTCCTGGGTCTTCAGGTTGTCCTCGCCGACGAAGAAGTGCGACGTCGCGATCTCGACCTTCACGCCCCGGTCGAGCAGCAGGTCGGCCAGGCCGAGCGGCAGGAAGCCGGTCGACTCGTCGAAGATCAGCACGCGCTCGCCGAGCGCCTTCGGGTCGGCCAGGGCCCGCCGCGCCGCGGTCGCGATGTCCATGACCGCGGGCGAGTCGGCGCCGGGGATCCCGTCGCGGTCGGGCCGGTGAACCGAGTAGCCGCTCGTGTCCCAGCGCGAGCCGGTCGCGACGACGACGACGTCCGGCTTCTGCGCCGCGATCAGCTCGGGCGTGGCCTCGGTGTCGAGGAAGACCTCCACCCCGTGCACCTCGAGCGGCTTCGCGAAGTTCTGGATCGCGCGCGCCCAGGCCGTCCGTGTGGGCAGCTGCTTGAGCAGGTTCAGGTGCCCGCCGAGCTCGCTCGAGCGCTCGACCAGGTGGACGTGGTGGCCCCGCGCGGCCGCGGCACCCGCGACCTTGAGGCCAGCGGGGCCGCCGCCCACGACGACGACGCGCCGCGCGTTGCCGTTGACGTGCTTCAGGGTGCCGTGGCCGAGCTGGCGCTCGCGGCCGACCGCCGGGTTCATCACGCAGGTCACCTCGCGCTGCTCGAACGCGCGTGCGAGGCAGACGTTCGCGCCGACGCAGCGGACGATCTCGTCCTCGCGGCCCTCGCGCGCCTTCGTGACGAGGAACGGGTCGGCCATCTGCGCGCGCGTCATCGCGACCATGTCGGCCTGGCCCGTTCGCACGACGTCGTCGGCCATGCGCAGGTCGAGGATGCGGCCGACCAGGAAGACCTTCGCGCGGTGGCCGACGATCTCCTTGGCCCGCTCGCCGAAGGGCCGGAACACGCCCTCCCCGCCGACCATCGACGGCACCGTGAGGTGCATCGTGTGGTAGCCGCCGCCCGAGATGTTGAAGTAGTCGAACAGGCCCGAGCCCGCGAGGATGTCGATCGTCTCCTCCGACTCGGCCGCGGTCAGGCCCGCCTCGCCGAGCAGCTCGTCGAACGAGAGGCGCACGCCGACGGTGATGTCGTCGCCGACCTGCCGGCGGATCTCCTCGCCGATCTGGAGGATCACCCGGGCCCGGTTCTCGATCGAGCCGCCGTACTCGTCCGTGCGCTTGTTGTAGGCGCGCGAGAGGAACTGCCCGACCAGGTACGAGTGCGCGCCGTGGACCTCGACGCCGTCGAGGCCGGCCGTCTTGACGTTCAGGGCCGACTCGCCGTAGCCCTTGACGATGTCGAGGATGTGGTGCTTCTCCATCTCCATCGGCATCTCGCGATGCACGATCGACGGCGTCCTCGACACGCCCCAGAGCGGGTGCCAGATGTCGAAGACCATCATCCCCTTGTCGTGCACGCCGGCCGCGAAGAGCTGGACGAACTGCTTCGTCCCGAACGCGTGCACCGCGTCCGCGAGCTTCGCGTACTGCGGGATCGCGCGCTTCTCCCACGCCGTGCAGCCGACGTAGAAGGAGCCCTTCGAGAGGCGGTGCGCCGCCTGCTGCTCGGTGATCAGCAGCGCCGCGCCGCCCATCGCGCGCTCGCGGTAGAAGGCGATGTGCCGGTCGCCCAGGATGTGGTCGTCCGAGTAGAGGATCGTCTGGGCGGTCATCATGATCCGGTGCTTGACCCGGGTCGGCCCGATGTCGAGCGGGTTCCAGATGTGCTCCAGCTCCGCGATGGGCGTCTGGCCCGTCTCGGTCATCTCCCCTCCTTGGCCACGGGCGCTGCGACCTCGTCGCGCGCGCCCTCGGTTCGGACGTCCCTGGACGTGCGTGCATCTTCCCGGATCGCGAGCAGCCGCGCGGGGGTCTCGACGGTCAGGCGCCGGAGCGCGGCCTCGTCGACGCCCGCGTCGCCCAGCGCCGGCAGGACGTGGCGCGCCAGGTGCGCGTACCCGCCGCCGCCGAAGCGGGCGAGCTGGACGCGGTAGCAGGCGTCGTGCGAGAGCACGATGCGGTCGCCGTAGCCGTCGGCGACGAGCCGCGCGACGGCCGCGACGACCGTCGAGTCGCGCGGCTCCTCGTAGCGGCCCCAGCTCTCGTAGAGGAACTCGGCGCCGAAGCGGTCGTACTCGAGCACCGCGCCGGTGTCGGCGCAGGCGCGGTGGTAGTCGAGGTCGGCGACCGTGTGGCTCATGTGCCCGAGGATCACCCGGGTCGGGTCGGCGCCCGCACGCTCGAGGACGCGCACGACGTCGAGCCCGACCTTCTCGGTCGGGATCGCGCAGTGCACGGTGATGGCGAGCCCCGTCTCCTGCTGCGTCAGCGCCGCGGCCTCGAGGCACTTCCGCTCGTCGGGGTGGATCGCGCCGCTCGTGCCGATCTCGCCGATCACGCCGGGTCGGATGCCGGTGTCGTCGATCCCGTCCCTGATCTCGCCGATCATCCAGGCGGCGATCTCGTCGACGGACTGGCGCGCCACCTCGGGCGGGTGCGTCGACTGGACGTAGTGCCCCGTGCCGACGACCACCTGGACGCCCGACCGCTCGGCGATCCGCCGCACGCGCGCGACGTCGCGCCCCATCGCGGGCGGCGTGACGTCCACGATCGTGCCGCCCCCCGCCTCCCGGAACCGCTCGAGCTCGTCGACGGCGACGTCGTCGTCCAGGAAGACGAGGTTGTCGCGGCAGACGAGCGGGTCGCGGAAGACCTCCGCGTACGTGTCGAGCGCCACCGGCGCGTCGGTCAGCCACGCCTTCGCCGGCGGCGCCGGCAGCAGCCAGGGCGAGGTGTCGAAGAGGATGTGCTCGTGCGGGAGGACGAGGCCGAGCGCGTCTGCCGGGATCGGCCCGGCGATCCCCTGTGCCTGCCCGGGGCCGGCGACCCCGTCAGGCACGCGCGGCCAGGTCGTCGACGACCGAGAGCGCCTCGTCGAACGCGGCCAGCCCGAGGTCGATCTCGGCCTCGTCGACCGTGAACGGCGGCGCGACCTTGATCGTGTTCGGGACGAAGCCGCCGAGGAAGACCCCGCGCGCGGCGCACTCCCGCGCGACGACGTTGTTGGGCTGGCTCGCGAGGTCGCCGAGGAACGCCGTGCCGCGGTCCTCGGGGACGATCGGGCTGCCGTCCGGCCGCGCCAGGTCGACCGCGTGGTACAGCCCCTTGCCGCTGACCCTGCGCACGGACGGATGCCGGTCGGCGAGCGCGCGCAGGCCGGCCTCGAGGTGGCTGCCGAGGTGGCGGACGCGGCCGAGCACGTCCTCCTCGAGCAGCGTCTCGATCGCTCCGACGATCGACGCGCACACGAGCGGATGGGCGTCGTGGGTCGAGCCGCTCCACCAGCGCGCCTGCTCGATCGGCTCCGCGATCGCCCGGCTGGCGACCACGGCGCCGCATGGGAGCGCGCAGCCGTTCAGCCCCTTCCCGAGCACCAGCAGGTCCGGCTCGAGGCCGGGGTAGCACTGGTAGCCGAACCACTCCCCGAGCCGGCCGAAGCCGGTGAGCACCTCGTCGGCGATCCAGAGGATGCCGTGCCGGCGCGCGATCTCGACCAGGCCGGGCAGGTAGTCGTCCGGCGGTAGCAGGCCCGACGCGCCGAGCATGGTCTCGGTGATCACCGCCGCGATGTTCTCCGGGCCGACCGCCCGGATGATCTCCTCCGTCGCCGCGAGCGAGGGCAGGGGCCGCGGGCCGTCGTGGTCGTGGAACTCGGGGGCGGGGATCGTGACGACGTTCGCGGCCGGGAAGCCGGGGACGTCGACGACGCGGTCGAAGGCGCCGCCCGGGGTCAGGTTGCCGCGGTAGCCGCGGAGCATCGTGGTCCCCACGGTGAAGCCGTGGTAGGAGTGCGCCTGGGTCAGCACGATCGGCCGCCCGGTCGAGAGGCGGGCCATCAGCAGCGCCTGCTCGACGGCCTCGGTCCCGGAGGCGAGGATCCGGACGCGTCCGGCCCAGGAGCGCGGCGCGCCGAGGACGTCCTCGAGCAGCAGCTTCGCGGCCCGCGCGCGGTAGTCCGTCGCCAGGCCGAAGAAGACGTGCCCGTACCGCTCCATCGCCCGGGCGATCTCGGCGTGCACGCGCGGGTGGCGGTGCCCGAGGCTGTCGGAGATCAGCTGGCTCTGGAAGTCGAGCAGGCGGGTGCCGTCGGCGAGGACGAGGTAGCTCCCGTCGACGCGCTCGACCGGGACGTAGGCGAGCTCGGAGCCCGCCTGCACGGCGTGGAGGTAGTACGCCCGGTCCCAGGCCTCGGCCTGGGCCCAGTCGATCCCCGCCGGCTCAGCCGGCCCACCCGTCGGGCTCGCCCCGTGCTCCGCCAAGCGTCAGTCCTGCGCGACGAACCGCGCGCGACGCTCCTCGCGCGTGCGCGCGATCTCCTCCTCGGTGAGGTCGCCTCGCCATGCGCCAGCAGCGCGAGTGGTCGGCCGACCTCGGCGAGGGCTGCGGCTGCTCGCGGCAGCGATCCGTCACGTAGGGGCAGCGGGACGCGAGGTAGCAGCCGCGCGGCAAGTCGATCGGGCTCGGGATCTCGCCCTCGAGCCGCTCGGCGCGGTCGGACGAGTCGCGGCGCTGCGTCGGGTCGGGCAGGAGCACCGACGCGAGCAGGGCGCGGCTGTACGGGTGGCGCGGGTGCTCGAAGACGTCGTCGCGCGAGCCGTACTCGACGACCTGGCTCAGGTACATGATCGCGACCTTGTCGCAGATCTCGCCGACCAGCGAGAGGTCGTGCGAGATGAAGATGTACGCGAGCCCGAGCTCCTTCTGGAGATCCTTCAGCAGGCCGATCACCTCGGCCTCCGCCTCGGGTGCGAGCGCCGAGGTCGGCTCGTCGAGCACGACGAGCTTCGGGCTCGTGGCGATCGCCCGCGCGATCGAGGCGCGCTGGAGCGCGCCCGGCGAGAGCTGCCGCGGGACGGCGTCGTAGGTCGAGGGCGGCAGCCGGACGAACTCGAGCAGCTCGCGCACGCGCTGCCGGCGCTGCTCCTTGTTCATGTTCGTGTGGATCCGGAGCGGCTCGGCGATCTGGCGCCCGACGATCATCTGCGGGTTGAGCGAGTCGAACGGCTCCTGGAACACGATCTGCATGTCCGTGCGCAGCTTGCGGAGGTCGCTCCGCCCCATCCCGGTCACGCGCGTCCCGTCGAAGACGACCTCGCCGCTCGTGGGCTCGATCAGCCGGAGGATGCAGCGGCCGAGCGTCGTCTTGCCCGAGCCCGACTCGCCGATCACGCCGAGCGTCTCGCCGCGCTTGAGCGTGATCGTCACGTCCGAGCAGGCGTGCACGACCTTCTTCGAGCCGGGGATCGGGAACTGCTTGACGAGCCCCTTGACGTCCAGCAGGACCTTGTCGGAGGCAGCCTCAGTTGTCGCCATCGCCCTCACCCCCGCTCTCCGCCATGACTGGCTGGTTGACCGCCGTCTTCTTCCCCGTGTCGCCCGCGAGCAGGGCGGCGAGCTTCGACTGCACGTGCCCGAAGCGGTGGCACCGGCTGACGTGCCCGGCCCCGGCCTCGTAGAGATCGGGGTGCTGGGTGCGACAGCCCGCCGCCTCGTCGACGAAGGGGCAGCGCGGGTGCAGCCAGCAGCCGGGCGGCAGCCGGCGGCCGTCGATCGGGAAGCCGCGGAGCTTGAACTCGTCCGCGCCCTCGCCCCGCCGCTGCGCGAGCAGGAGCGCGGCGCTCGCGGGATGCGCCGGCCGCGAGAAGAACGCCTCGGTCGGCGCCTCCTCGACGATCTCGCCGGCGTGCATCAGGTAGACGCGGTCGCAGTAGTTCGCGACGATGCCGAGGTCCTGGGTCACGAGCACGAGGCTCGAGCCGACGGACGTCACGGCGGCGCGCAGGTCGTCCAGCACCTGCGCCTGCACGGTCACGTCGAGGCCGGACGTCGGCTCGTCCGCGAGCAGCAGCTTCGGGCTGCACGCGAGCGCCATGGCGATCAGGACGCGCTGCGCCATGCCACCCGAGAGCTCGTGCGGGAAGGCCTGCAGGCGCCGCTCCGGGTCGTTGATGCCGACGATCTGGAGCAGCTCGAGCGCGCGGGCCTTGGCCTGCTCCTCGGTCACCTCGTTGTGCGACCGGTAGACCTTCTCGATCTGCGCGCCGACGCGCATCACCGGGTTGAGCGCGCCGCGCGGATTCTGCGTGACGAGCCCGATCTTCGCGCCGCGGATCTTGCGCGCGTCGTCGTCGGACAGCTTCAGCATGTCGCTGCCGTCGAAGACGACCGACCCGCCGGCGATGCGCGCGCCGGCGCGGGTCAGGCCGAGCACGCCGAGCATCGCCGTGGACTTGCCCGAGCCGGACTCGCCCACGATGCCGATGACCTCGCCGGCCTCGACGTGGAACGAGATGTCGTTGACCGCGTGGTTGACCTGGCCGACCGAGACGTACTCGACCGTGAGGCCCTTGACGTCGAGAAGCGCCATCTCGCTACACCCTCTGCCGGAGGAAGACGGCCTGCAGCGCCTCGCCGACGACGGCGAAGCCGAACACCGTCAACGACATGGCGATGCCGGGGAACAGGGACGGCCACCACTGGCCGATCTGGATGCCGTTCGCGCCGGCCGCGATCATCGCGCCCCACTCCGCCTTGGGCGGCTGGATGCCGGCGCCGATGAACGAGAGGCCCGCGGCGACGATGATCGAGTAGCCCATCGTGATCGACATCTGCGCGAAGCCCGGCGACATCGCGTTCGGCATCACGTGCCGGAGCGCGATCGAGAGGCCCGAGTCGCCGCCCGCGCGGGCTGACTCGACGAACACGCGCTCGCGCAGGGAGAACACCTCGGCGCGGATCAGGCGCAGGTAGATCGGGATGTTCAGGAGCGCGATGACGACGATGATGTTGAACGTGCTGCGGCCGCGGCCGACGACGAAGATGATCGCCAGCACGAACAGCGGGAAGGCCTGCACCACGTCGACGAAGCGCATCGTCAGCTCGCCCATCCAGCCCTTGAAGAAGCTGACGATCAGGCCGATCAGCGAGCCGAGCACGAGCGAGAGCGCCGTGGCCGCCAGGGCGATCAGGACGTCGATGCGCGGGGCGGCGATGACGCGCGAGAACACGTCGAAGCCGCTGCCGTCGGTGCCGAACCAGTGCTCGCCGCTCGGCGCCTGGAGGACGTCCGGCGTGGCGTCCTCGAGCGGGTGCGGCGCGATCATCGGGCCGAAGATGGTCAGGAAGATCGCGGCGAAGACGAGCAGCAGGCCGATCTTCAGCATCCAGCTCGTCCGCACGAGCTCCTTGAAGTGCTGCCACCTGCTCGCTTCCTCGACCAGGTCGGACTCCATCGCGGAGTGACCGCCGTGCTCGAGCTCGTACTCGGTTTCCAGCTGCGCCATCGTTCCTCTCCTACCGGGTGAGCCGGACCCGCGGGTCGAGCGCCGCGTAGATGATGTCCATGAGCAGGTAGATCAGCAGCGAGAACGCGGTCATGACGACGACGGCCCCCTGCACCGCGGGGAAGTCGATGTCGAGCATGCGCAGGAGCGCGTAGCGGCCTGCGCCGTCGAGCGTGAACACGGTCTCGATCAGGACGGCGCCTCCCAGCATGAAGCCGAAGAGGATGCCGCCCAGGGTGATCACGGGGGCGAGCGAGTTCCGCAGCATGTAGCGCTTGACGGTCTTCGCCGGCAGGCCCGCCGCCTTGGCGTAGAGGATGTAGTCCGAGTTCACGACGTTGAGGACGCTCGTGCGGGTCATCTTCACCAGCGGGCCCGTCAGGATGAACGTCAACGTGATCACCGGCAGCGCCAGGTGCTTCAGCACGTCGACGAACGCGCCCCACTTCCCGTGGATGATCGAGTCGAGCAGGATGAACTTCGTCGTGTCGTCGGGGATGTCGACGCTCGGTGAGTAGAGGCCCGTCGGCGACGGGAACCACTTCGCCTGCGAGTAGAAGATGAAGACGAACATCAGGCCCCACCAGAAGTCCGGCTGCGCGCCCGCGAAGAGCGAGTAGCCGAGGACCGTCTTGTCCGTCTTCCCTCCCGGCCGCGAGGCCGCCATGCGGCCGACCGGGATCGCGATCGCGACCGCGAGGACGAAGGCGAGCACGATCAGCTGGATCGTGACCGGGAACTTCTGGACGATCTCGTCGCGCACGTACTCCTTCGTGCTCCACGAGACGCCGAAGACGTCGGGCTGGTGGACGCTGACGAGGTCCTCCATGAACCGGCCGAGCTGCGTGCCGATGCTCACGTCGAGGCCCAGGTCCTCCTTGGCCAGCTGGCGCGCCTCGGGGGTCGAGACGAGGCCGACGACCTTCGAGACCGGGTCGATCGGCAGTGCGCGCAGGAGGAGGAACACCGCTGCCGCCACGAGGAAGAGCTGGGGCAGGATGAACGCCATCCGCTTGAGGACGAAGATCTTCATCCGCTCCCCAGCCTCCCTCGTTCGCAGGTCATTCCGTGATCCTCCCGCGGGCGGTCAGCCCGTCGTCTCCGTGCTCGCGGCGTCGGCCGGCGCCGCGGCGTCCGTCTCGGCAGCGACCGAGCCCGGCTTCGCCGCGTCGGTGCACTCCTGGTCGGAGGTGGTGATGTACCAGAGGCCGATGATGTTCGACGAGCTCGTCTGCCAGCAGGCGATCCCGCTCGCCATCACGATCTGCGAGGGGCGCTCGACGATGGGCACGAGGGGCAGGTCGTCCATCAGGACGTCCTGCACCGTCTCGAGGTGCCCGAGCCGCTCCTCGCCGACCGTCGCCTGCGAGGCGAAGAACTCCTGGTCGACGGTGTCGTTGACGTAGTTGCCGGCGTTCACGAGCCCACCGTTCGCCGTCGAGACGTAGAACAGGAGCGTCGTGTACCCGACGTCCGGGCCGAACGGGCGGACGAGGTCGCGCAGGAACATCGGCATGTCGCGCTTCGTCAGCTCGCGATCGTTGTACTCCTGCGCCGAGATCGGGCTCAGGGTGATCTCGATCCCGACCTGGCCGAGCGCCGTCTTGATCCGGTTGGCGATCGGCTCGAGCAGCGACTGCCGCTCCGCGACGTAGTGGAGGGTCAGGGCGTCCTTGTACTTGTCCAGGCCGTCGCCCTCCGGGAAGCCGGCCTCGGCGAGCAGGCTCTTCGCCTTCTCGAGGTCCTGCGTCGCGTACGTCTCGATCGGCTTGTACGCGTAGAACGACGACTCGGAGAGGCCGTACCACGGCTTCGCGTCACCGAGGAAGTCGTTGTCGACGATCTCCTGGACCGGCATCGCGTACGCGATCGCCTGGCGGAGCAGCTTGCCCTCGGGCGTGTTCCACGGCTCGAGCGCGAAGTTGAACCCGAGCGCGAGGATCTCGTTGTTGAACCAGGAGTAGACGCGGACGTTGTCGTCCTTGCGCAGCGCCGCGATCTCCTGCGGCGAGAGCGCCGTGACGATGTCGGCGTCGCCCTGCTGCACGGCGGCGACGCGGTTCTCCGACTGCGGCACCTTGCGGAGCGTGACCTTCGTGAACTGCGGCTCGCCGCGGTAGTAGTTCGGGTTGGCCTCGAGGACGAACTCCTGCCCCTTCGTCCAGCTCGCGATGCAGTAGGCCCCGAACCCGGCCGAGCCCTCGGTGTCCGTCCACTGGTGGGCCCAGGGATCGTCCTCGGTGGCGTGGGCCTGGACTTCCTTCGAGTCGAACGGGTACAGCGCGAAGATCTCGAGGACGCGCGGGAAGAGCTCGCCCGCCTGGAACTGGGTGACCTGCACGGTGTAGTCGTCGATCTTGACGACCTCGCCCTTCAGCTCCTTGGCCGTCGGGTCGTCGGGCATCGTCAGCGGGTCGAGCGGCAGGACGTTGGAGACGTTGCCGAGGAACCAGGCGACCGGCGACGCGCCGGACACCGACTTCGCGCGGGCGAACGTCCAGACGACGTCGTCGGCGGTGAACTCGTTGCCGACGCAGCTCTTGATCCCCGGGCGGAGCGTGATCGTCCAGACGACGCTCTTGCCGTCGGGGCCGGGCTGCGACGACCACGAGGTCGCGAGCCGCGGCTGGAACTCCTGCTCGGTGACCTTGTAGTTGGGCTGGAGGATCCCGTCCTGGAGGATCGACGGGTACTCGACCAGGCCCTCCATCGTGTTCTCGAGGATCTGGTGGACGCCGAAGTGGGAGCCGTTGACGCCGTCGGTGTCGAGGCCCGGCGCGACGTCCTCGACGAGGACGACGAGGTCGCGGTCGCCCGCGTCGGCGGGCGGGGCCGGCTCGCTCGGAGCGGGCTCGGCGGGCGCCGGCTCGGTCGGAGCGGGCTCGGCGGGCGCGGGCTCGCTCGGGGCGGGCTCGGCGGGCGCGGGCTCCGCGGGCGCCGGCTCGCTCGGGGCGGGCTCGGCGGGCGCGGGCTCGCTCGGGGCCGGCGCCGGAGGCGCAGCCTCGTCGTCGCCACCGCAGCCCGCTGCGACGATCGCGAGCAGCGCGACCAGCGCGGCGAGCGCGGCCAATGGAGTGAGACGGCCTCTCCTCATTGCGTCGTGACTCTCCTCAGGGACGACGTTCTGGGCTCCGACGCGCCGTCCCCGCGGCGCGTCCCCCCGGTCGGGAGGGTCAATGTATACAGCATGCGTCGGAGGCGGGCAAGGAGGGTCGGCGCGCCCGCCGGACCCGCCCTGGACGGGGTTAGGATCCCGGCTCCGCGCGCCGGCGAGGACACGCGCGCGGAGCACGCACGAACGCACGACCGAAGGGAGATCTCCATGGGTGGAAGGCTGCGCGTCGAGCGGATCACGACGGAGGGCGACTGGTTCGAGCCGTTCAAGATCGCGCTCGGCTACCGGGTCGGCGACGTCGTCATCCTGTCCGGACAGGCCGCGATCGACCGGCAGGGTCAGGTGATCGGCGTCGGCGACTTCGACGCCCAGGCGCAGGCCACGTTCGAGAACGTGGCCCACGTGCTCGAGCTCGCCGGCTCGAGCATGCGGAACATCCTCAACGTGAACATCTATCTCACCGACATGAGCAACTTCCCGAAGATCCTCGAGCTGCGGGAGAAGTGGTTCACGCCGCCGTACCCGGCCGACACGATCGTCGAGGTCAAGTCGCTCGCGCTCCCGGAGCTGATGATCGAGATCCAGGCGATCGCCGTCGTCGACGAGGCGGTCGAGGGCGCGTGAGGCGGCTCGAGGGACGCGGCGCGATCGTCACCGGCGCCGGGACGGGCATCGGCACGGCGATCGTCCGCCGGCTGGCCGAGGAGGGCGCCGGCGTCGTCGCCGTCGGGCGCCGCGCTGCGCCGCTCGAGGCGCTCGCGGCGGAGACGGGCTGCGTCGCCTGCCCGGCGGACGTGACGAGCCGCGAGGACGTCCGGCGGGTCGTCGCGACGGCGGTCGAGCGGTTCGGCGGCCTGGACGTCGCGATCGCGAACCACGGGCAGCTGACCTTCGCGACGTTCGAGACGACGGACGAGGAGACCTGGCGCGGGATGCTCGACACGAACACGGTCGCCCCGTTCGTGCTCGCGCAGGAGTGCGTGCCGCACATGGAGGCGCGGGGCGGCGGCTCGATCGTGTTCGTCGCCTCGATCTCCTCGTACTTCGCCTACGCGCCGGACAACGCCGCGTACTCGGCCTCGAAGGGGGCGCTGATCACCCTCACGCGCTCGCTCGCGGTCGAGCTGGGCCCGAAGGGGATCCGGGTCAACTGCATCGCCCCGGGCCTCGTCCGGACGCCGATGGTCGACCCGGTCTTCCAGCAGGTCGCCGACCGGCAGGGGATCTCGCTCGACGAGGCCTACGCGGTCTGCGGCGCGCACCTGCCGGCCGGCCGGATGGGCGTGCCGGAGGACTTCGGCGGGCCCGCCGCGTTCCTCGCGTCGGACGACGCGCGCTGGGTGACCGGGGCCGTCCTGAACGTCGACGGCGGCACGACGGTGCTCAACCCGGGGATGATGGGCGTGATGGCACAGCTGGACGGAGGCGCCGCCGAGGCGTAGCGCCGCCGGGAAGGAGCACGCGATGCGGACGACGACGCGCTCGGTCTGCCCCAAGGACTGCCCCGACACGTGCGGGATGCTGACCACGGTCGAGGACGGGCGCGTCGTCCGCGTCGTCGGCGATCCGGACCACCCGGTCACCCGCGGCTTCCTCTGCGGCCGCTTCCAGCACTACGAGGAGCTCGTCCACCATCCGGACCGGCTGCTGCGGCCGCTCGTCCGGGAGCGGAAGTCTGACCCGTTCCGCGAGGCGTCCTGGGACGACGCCGCCGACCTCGTCGCCGCGCGGCTGGCCGAGGTCGCCGAGCGCCATGGCGGCCAGGCGATCCTGCCGTACAGCTACCTCGCCCACATGGGCGTGCTGGCGAACCACGTGCCGTCCCGCCTGTGGAACCGCCTGGGAACCTCCCGGGTCGGCATGGAGATCTGCGCGATGGCGGGCGCGGAGGCGATGCTCCGCCTGATGGGGCGGATCCGCGGGACGGAGCCGCAGTTCCTCGACCGGACGCGCCTCTACGTCGCCTGGGGCCGCAACCCGCGCGCGACCGGCGTGCACGCGTTCGCGCTGACGAAGGACGTCCGCCCGCGGATCGTGATCGACCCGCTGCGCTCCGAGACGGCCGAGGGGGCGGACATCCACGTGCGTCCCCGGCCCGGGACGGACGCGCTGCTCGCGGTCGGCCTGATGCGCCTGCTGATCGAGGCGGACGCGGTCGATCACGCGTTCCTCGCGGAGCGCACGACCGGCTGGGAGGCGCTGCGCGAGCGCGTCCTCTCGGTGCCGCTCGCGCGCGTCGTCGCCGAGACGGGCGTGCCCGAGCAGCAGCTCCGCCAGGTCGCGGACCTCTACGCCTCTGTCCGCCCCGGCCTGATCCACGTCGGCGTCGGCCTGCAGCGGAACGCGAACGGCGGCGAGATGGTCGCGACGATCGCGATGCTCGCCGCGCTCACCGGTCAGGTCGGGACCGCGGGGGGCGGCGTCCTCTACGCGAACTTCGACTGGCGCTGGAACGACGTCTCGCAGCCCGAGCTGCGCAGCGACGCGCCGCGCATGGTCTCGATGCTCCAGCTCGGCCGGGCGCTGACCGACGACGACTCGATCCGCGCGCTCGTGGTCTACAACGCGAACCCGGCGGCGACCGCGCCGCGCCAGGAGCTCGTCTGGCGCGGGATGGCCCGCGAGGACCTCTTCGTGGTCGTCCACGACCAGTTCATGACCGACTCGGCCCGCTTCGCGAACGTCGTCCTGCCCGCCTGCTCGTACGCCGAGGCGCTGGACCTGCACCGCTCCTACTGGCACGACTACGCGCAGGTGAACGTCCCGGCGATCCCGCCGCTCGGGGAGTCGCGCTCGAACAGCGAGCTCGTGCGCGACCTGGCCGCGCGCCTCGGCTTCGACGAGCCCTGCTTCCGCCAGACGGACGAGGAGATCGTCCGCGAGGCGCTCGAGGGCACGGGACTCGACGTCGACGCGCTCCGCGCCGGCCCGGTGCCGGTCGAGCCGCTCGGCGAGACGACGTTCCAGGACGGCCGCTTCCCGACCCCGAGCGGCCGGCTCGACCTGCTGCTGCCGGTGCTCGACCCGGTCGCCGCCCCGCCGTCCCTCCCCTACCGCTTCCTGACGCCGAAGACGCCGCACCTGCACGGCAGCCAGGTGTTCAACCTCGCGCGCAAGCAGCCGATGCTCGACACGCCCTGGCTCGACGTCCACCCGGACGACGCGGCGCGCGAGGGCGTCGCGACCGGCGACCGCGTCCGCCTGGCGAACGACCGCGGCGCCGTCGAGCTGGTCGCCCGCGTCACCGACGCCGTCCTGCCGGGGGTCGTCTCGAGCCGGATGGTCCGCTGGGGCGCGAACGCGAACGCGACGACGAGCGACGAGCCCGCCGACATGGGCGGCAACTCGACGTTCCACACGAACTGGGTCCGGCTCGAGCGGATCGCCTAGAGCGTCGCCCCGGGGACGTCGCGGAGGAGGGCAGCTTGCTGTCCTCCGACGAGAACGCCAGCTCGGAGATGGCGCCGAATGGAGGCGGCAGGCGGGAGCCCGAGGGCCAGCCGCCTGGCGCGACGAGGGGGGCCCTGGGGGGAGAAGCGCGAGCTTCTCCCCCCAGGCGCTTCCCCCGGAGACTCAGGCCTTGTACGTCGTCCCGAGCCCGGCGACGATGCCGTCGAGCTGCTCGCCCCAGTTCTCGTAGGGGCGGAGCGGCGTCCAGGTGAGCTCGACGTTGCCCTCCAGCCCCTGCAGCCAGACCGGCAGCGAGTAGATCGCCTGGTCCATCTGGTCGAAGCTCTCGACCTCGATCAGGCCGATCACCTCGTCCTTCCCGGCGACCTTGTAGCAGCCCTTGAACACGCCGGCCTTCATCGCCTCGCGGGTCGCGACGCTCTCCGCGTGGCGGACGGTGTACCAGTCGGTGTTCGAGATGCCCTCCGGGCGCGTGGGCTTCGCGTGGAACATCCAGAGCACGGCGCGCTCCTCCCGGTCAGGCGCTCGCCATCCGCTTCGCGGCGGTGGCGATCGACTTGACGATGTTGTCGTAGCCCGTGCAGCGGCAGAGCGTGCCGTTGATGGCGTAGCGGATCTCGTCCTCGCTCGGGCTCGGGTTCTGCTCCAGCAGGTCCTTCGCCGAGAACAGCATCCCGGGCAGGCAGTAGCCGCACTGGAAGCCGTACTCGTCCCAGAACGCCTGCTGGATCGGGTGGAGCTCCTCGCCGTTCGCGAGGCCCTCGATCGTCGTGATGTCGCTGCCGTCGGCCTGGACCGCCAGCACCATGCAGGTCTTCGTGATCTGGCCGTCCACCTCGCAGGTGCACGCGCCGCAGTCGCCGGTGAGGCAGCCGATGTGCGTGCCGGGGAGGCCGAAGTCCTCGCGGATCGCCTCGACCAGGAGGCGGCGAGGGTCGACCTCGGCCGCGCGCTCCTGGCCGTTGATCGTGACCCGGACGGGAACCTTGTCGCTCATGCGTCGTCTCCCCTCTAGCCCGCCGCCGCCAGCAGCGCGCGCTTCGCGATCGCCCCGGCGATCATCTTCCGGTACTCCCCGCTCGCGAGCGGGTCGCCGTACGGCCTCGCGCACGCGGCCTCGGCCGCCGCCGCGACGACCGCTGCCTGCTCGGGGCCGAGCGTCGCCCCGACGATCCCCGCCGTGTCGACGAGGTACGGCGTCTCGCTCGCGCCGCCGACCGCGACCCGTGCGGACGTGACCGTCCCCGACCCGTCGACGACGACGACGGCGCAGGCCGTCACGATCGGCCAGCTCGACTCGCAGAGCTTGAACTTGTAGTAGCCCTGCCGCGAGCCCGCCGGCTGCTCCGGGACGATGATGTCCGTCAGGAGCTCGCCCGGCTGGAGCACGGACTGCTGGACGCCGGTGTAGAACGACTCGGCGTCGACCTCGCGGACGCCGCCCTTCGAGGCCAGCCGGTAGCGGGCCCCGAGCGCGACGAGCGCGCCGTGCGGGTCGGCGGACGGGAGCGCGTAGCAGACGCCCCCGCCCATGGTCGCCTGGTTGCGCAGCTGCGCGCCCCCGGTGATCCCGACGGCGAGCGCGTGCAGCGCCGGCGCTCGCTCGCGGACGAGCTCGGACTCGAGGATCTGCGTGTACGTCGCCGTGGCGCCGATCCGGAGGCCGCCGGCCTCGGCCTCGATCCCGTCGAGCCCGGCCCGGCGCAGGTCGACGACGTGCCCGGGCGTGATCGTGCCGTGGGTCATGTCGGGCACGACCCAGGTGCCGCCGCCCAGCACGACCGCCTCGCCGTTCTTCTCCGCGAGCAGGCCGACCGCCTGCTCGACGCTGTGCGGCGTGTGGTACTCGAACCGCTTGCTGATCATCTCGTTGGTCTCCGTCCTAGGCGTGCGGCCAGTTGGGCTGGGTGGCGCCGGGCCCGTGGCCCGCCGCGCGGATCGCGCGGAGCACCGTCTCGGGCGTCACCGGCAACGACTCGACGGCCGCGCCGAGCGGCCGGATCGCGTCGTTCACGGCGGAGAGGACGAGCCCCATGCCGCCACCGACACCGGCCTCGCCCGCGCCCTTGTTGCCGAGGATCGTGAACGGGCTCGGCGTGACCTGGTGGATCATCTCGATGCTCGTCACGTCGCCCGCGCGCGGCAGGAGGTACGTCTTGAGCCGGTTCGACTGGTTCACGCCCTGGTCGTCGTAGCGGATCTCCTCGGAGATGCCGTGGCCGATGCCCATCACGAGCGCGCCCGCCATCTGGCCCTCGATCAGCGTCGGGTTGATCATCGTGCCGCAGTCGTGGACGCAGCCGATGCGCTGGAACGTCGTCTTGCCGGTCTCGACGTCGACCTCGACGACCGCCGCGTGGACGGCGAACGAGTACGTCGGGTACGGCTGGATCCGGCCCTTCTCGTCCGGTGTGTGCCGGATGTTCTGCGGCTTGTAGACGCGCGTGGCCTCGAGCGGGGCCTCCGGGATGCCGGGGATCGCGAAGTTCAGCGTGTAGACCGTGAACGCGACCTGCGGGATCGGGATCGCCTTCTCGGGGGCGCCCACCACGGAGGCCATGCCGTTCACGAGCTGGACGTCGCTCTCGCCGGCCTCGAGCAGGATCGCGGCCGTCTTCTTCAGCTTGTCGGCGACGTCGCGGGAGGCGAGGACGGCGGAGCCGCCGCCCGTGACCATCGAGCGGCCCGAGTAGTTGCCGAAGCCGTACGGGCAGGAGTCCGTGTCGCCCTGGATCACCGAGATGCCCTCGACGTCGACGCCGAGCTCGTCGGCGACGATCTGCGCGATGCCCGTCTCGTTGCCCGAGCCGGGGCTGGTCACGCCGGTCAGGACCGTGACGTTCCCCTGCGGGTCCATCTTCACGGTGCAGGTGTCGAAGCCGCCGACGATCGTGCCGGGGATGTCCGCCGACTCGGGCGTCAGCTCGAAGACGAGCCCGATGCCCATGTAGCGGCCCTCCTCCTCGAGCAGGCGCTGCTGCTCGGCGCGGAGGTTGTCGTAGTCGAGCCACTCGCAGATCTTGTCGAGCGCGCCGTGGTAGTCGCCCGAGTCGATGTTGAGGCCGGAGTTCGTCGGGTACGGGAACTCGTGCTTCTCGATCAGGTTGCGCCGGCGCACCTCGACCGGGTCGAGGCCGAGCCTGTGGGCGATCGCGTCGACCATCCGCTCCATCACGGGGTTCGTGCCCTGCTTGCCGTAGCCGCGGATCGCGTTCCAGACGCCCTTGTTCGTCGTGACGACCTTCACGCCGACGTCCGTGTTCGCCACCTTGTAGCCCGTCGGATACGAGAGGCCCATCAGGAAGGCCATGCCCCAGCCCGGCGCCGAGGTGAGGTTGCCGACGTTCGCGACGATCCGGTTCTGGAGCGCCGTGATCCTCCCGGTCGAGTCGAAGGCGATCTTGTAGCGCTGGACGTTCTCGATCCCGCCGATCAGCAGCGTCTCGCGACGGTCCTCCAGCCACTTGACGGGGCGGCCGATGCGCTTCGCGAGCACGCAGACGAGCGTCTCCTCGGGGTGCCCGTGCATCTTCAGGCCGAGGCCGCCGCCGACGTTCGGGGCGATCACCCGGATCTTCGTCTCGGGGATGCCGAGCGTCTGCGAGAGGTGCATGCGCAGCGGGTGCGGGTTCTGGATCGCGCCGTAGAAGGTCAGCGACCCGTCGGGCGCCCAGACGGCGAGGTTGCCGCGGGTCTCGATCGGCTGCGTCGAGTTGCGGCCCATGCGGAACTCGCCCTCGATCACGTGCTCGGCGCCGTCGAAGGCCGCGTCGCAGTCGCCCTCGACGAACGGGATCTCGATCACGAGGTTGTCGTCCCAGTCGTCGTTCACGCGCGGGGACCCGGGCTCGAGCGCCCGGTCGGCGTCGACGACGGGCTCGAGCACCTCGTACTGGACGTCGATCAGGTCGAGCGCGGCCTGGGCGTCGCCCGGCGTCTCGGCGACGACGGCCGCCACGGGCTGGCCCCAGTACTTCACCTTGCCGACCGCGAGGCAGTAGACCGGCGGCGACTTGCCGCCGAACACGGCGGGGTCGATGAAGTACGGGATCGGGTTGTGGAGCTCCTTCGCCTCCTCCCCGACGAGGACGGCCAGGACGCCCGGTGCGGCGGCCGCGCGGCTCGTGTCGATCGACACGATGCGCGCGTGCGCGTGAGGCGAGCGCTTCACGGCCGCGTGCGCCACGTTCGGGACGGTGATGTCGTTGAAGTACGTGGCCCTGCCGGTCAGGAAGAGGTCGCCCTTGAGCTTCCTCTGCCGGGAGCCGACGTTCTTGCCCGCCGGGGCGTCGGTCACGCTAATGGCTCGGCCCTCCCTCGGTTCGCGGTGAGGGGACGAGCATACAATGGACAGACTTCCGCCAGGCTCTCCGACCGACCGGTCGGTCCAACGCGACGGCGGGCGGTCGGCCCGCGAGCTCAGGGCACGGGCGTCGGGTCGAACGAGCCGCGCGCCTCGCACCAGGCGCCGAGCGCGAGCAGCGCCTCGTCCGTCCCGTGGCGTCCGACGAGCGTCACCGCGAGCGGCAGGCCGGCCGGGTCGAGCGCCCACGGCAGCGTCAGCCCCGGGTGCCCCGTCAGGTTGAACGGGAAGCAGAACCGGTACCACGGGAACACGAGCTCGGAGGGCCATTCCTCCCAGCGCAGTCCCGGGGTCGGGGTCGCCGGGGTGAGCAGCGCGTCGACGTCGGCGAGGACGCGGTCGACCGCGGCGCGCAGCCGGTCGGCGGTCGCGAACGACGCCGCGTACTCGGCGAGCGGCGTCGCCGCGGCCGCGGCCAGGAACCCGCGCATCGCCTCCGAGTAGCGCGCCCGCCGCTCGAGCAGCGTCAGCTCGTGCGCGTGCGCGAGCTCCCGCATCCGCGCGAACCAGGCCGGCCCCGCGCTCGCGAGGTCGACGAACGGGGCCTCGACGATCGTCGCGCCTGCGGCCCGGTAGGCAGCGAGCGCCTCGCGGTAGGCCGCGGCGATGCCGGGCGCGAGCTCGCCGAGGTCGTCCGGGTGCAGGGCGGCGAGGCGCGGGGCCTCGGACCGGGGCGCGGCCGGGGCCGTCTCGGCGAGTGGCCCGAACGCCGCCTCGATCGCCGCCACCTCGCGCGCGAGCAGCCCGGCGGTCGACATCGAGAACGTCCACGCGTACCCGCCGTCCGCGGGCAGGAGCGTCTCCGTCGGCTTGAGCCCGACGACGCCCGCCGCGGCGGCGGGGCCGCGGACGGAGCCGCCGCCGTCCGAGCCCAGCGAGACGACCGCCAGCCCGGCGGCGGTCGCCGCCGCGCTGCCGCTCGACGACCCCGTCGAGACGTAGTCGGGGTGGCGCGGGTTGCGCCCGGTCGCCCCCGGCCCGTCGCGGTGCAGGTCGCCGATCGCGTTCTCGGACATCGCCTGCATGCCGAGGACGACCGCGCCGCCGGCCCGCAGGCGCGCGACCACGGTGGCGTCCCTCTCGGCCACGTGGCCGGCGAAGGCCGGGCTCCCGTTCGTCGCCGGCAGGCCTTCGACCTCCCACGCCTCCTTGACCCCGATCGGGATGCCGTGCAGCGGACCCCGGTGGGCGCCCGCGTCGAGCTCCCGGTCCGCCGCCGCTGCCGCCGCGCGGGCGCCGTCGGCGTCGACGAGCGTGTAGGCGTGCAGATCGGCGAGCGCCTCGATGCGTCCGAGGTGCTGCTCGACGAGGTCGACGACGCGCAGCTCGCGCGCGTCGAGCCGCCGGCGCAGCTCCGCGAAGCGCAGGCCGATCGCGTCGCTCACGCGGCCGGGCCCTTGCGCATCGGGCAGGTCAGCTCCCGCGTGACGAGGTCGAAGCAGAAGATGAACTTCGCCATCCCGCAGAGGATCCCGGCCGTCATGCCGAGCTCGAAGATCTCGCCGTCGCCGAAGTGCTGCTGCAGCTCGTCGCGGAGCTCGTCGGTGAGGTAGCCGTCCTGGTTCGTCAGCTCCATCTGCTCCGCGAGCCGAAGGACGGCGCGGTCGCGCGGGGAGAAGACGTCCGAGTCGACGTCGTCGAGCAGCGCCTCGATCTGCGCGTCGGTGATGCCGTACCGTCTCGCCGAGACGGTGTTGACGGTGTTTCAGAAGTGGCAGCCGTGCGTCTTCGACAGCTTCAGGCGCAGGAGCTCCTTCGTCCTGACGTCGACGCGCCCCTCGTAGAAGACGGTCTTGTAGAAGCTGTTGAAGTACCAGTCGATCAGCTCCGGCGCGTTCGCGCCGACCTCGACGAAGTCCGCCTCGCCCGCGTCGCGCATGCAGAGGTCGTGGATCGGGACGAGGTCTGCCGGGAGCTCGTCCCGGGCGACCCGCTTCAGTGGCGGCACAGCTCCTCCTCGCTCGTGGCATCCGGCTGCCGGCCGGGGGACAGAGGGTAGCGCGGGCGGCCCCCGGCGAGCCGCCGGCCTACGCGCCGTCGAGGAACGCCGCGATCGCAGCGGCCTGGGCCGCGGCGTCCTCCGGCAGGTCGAGCGGCCGCGCGTCGCCGGCGAGCGCGGCCGCCTCGGCGGCGTAGGGCGCGAGCATGTCGCCGGCCACGGCGGCGAAGAGGGAGCGCGTCCGGAGCAGCGGCAGGCGCTCGCGCGTCGGGTACGCGAACGCGGCCCGGTATGCGAGCGGGTAGGTGTGCCCGCTCTTCAGCAGCTCGACGACCCAGGTGTGCTGCGCCTCGGTGGAGAGCGGCTCCACCCGGCGGATCGCTCGCCGGGTCTGGTCGTACCACGGCCAGTACTGCATCTGCGCGCGCAGGAACTGCCACGCGAACGCCAGGTGCGACCCGTCCCAGGCGGGCTCGAGCGGCGGGGTGTAGCGCGCGAGGTGGCGATCGACCTCGTCGGGCGGGAGAGCGTCACGCCGTCGACGACGAGGCCGCGCACGCGCCCGGGGCCGAGCAGGATCGCGAGCTCCATCCCGATCAGGCCGCCCGTGTGCGACCCGTAGACGTCGACCTCGTCGAGCCCGAGGGCGTCGAGCGCCTCGGCGACGACGCCCGCGTAGTCGGCGATCGTCGGCGCGTCCCAGGGCGCGATCGGCGCCGCGGGAACGCCATGCGGGCGGTCCCAGCCCGGCGGCCGGTCGGACTCGCCGTTCCCGAGCGTGTCGAGCGCGAGCACGGGGCGGCCCGGCAGGAGGCGGCGGATCAGCCCGTGCAGCAGCCGCGCCGACCCCGGCGAGGCGTGGAGCATGACGAGCGGCCGCCCCTCCCCGGCCCAGCACCCGGCGCACGCGGAGCTGGCCGGCGCTCGTGGCCGCGTAGGCGTGGGCGATCCGGCCGGGCACGGCCGCGGTCACGGGTGCGGCGGGCGCCGTGGGCGCGCCGGCGAGGGCGCGGCCGGCGTACGCCGCGATCCAGTCGGCCCACGCCTCGCGGTCGCGCGGCAGCAGCGCCTTCTCGACGGGGTCGGCCAGGTCGCCGAGCCGGTCGAGCTGCGAGGCGATCAGGTCGTCCTCGCGCGCGACGATCGCGGTCGGCACCGGAGCGCGGCGAGCGCCGGGCCCGGCTCGTGGCGGAAGGCGGCCGCGTAGGCGACCCGGTAGCCGTCGCCGGCGCGGAGGAAGTCGAGGACGCCCTCCTGAAGGTGCCATGGGTCAGGCATGTCCAGGTCGAGCCGGGTCTCGTCCCGCTGCGCGTACCAGGGGAAGTGCAGGTGCTGGACGCGGTAGCGCGACCAGAGGGTGAGGAGGTGCTCGCCGCCCGGCTGCGGCGGGAAGGTCGGCAGGTAGTTGGCGAGCAGGTCGGCGCGCTCCTCGGCGCTGAAGGCGGGCAGCCCGTCGAGGACGGCGCAGGCGACGAGGTCGGGCCGGCTGGCGGCGAGCTCGAGCGCGATCGACGCGCCGGTGTGCGAGCCGTAGACCGCGCAGCGCTCGACCCCGAGCGCCTCGATCGCCTCGGCCGTCCAGCCCGCGTAGTCGACCGCCTCGGGCTGCGGGTGCTCGACCGTCGGACGAGCCGTAGCCCGGCGTGTCGAGCGCGATCGCGCAGAAGCCGCGCCGGGCCAGCGCGGCCACGAGCGGCACGAGGTTGACCGAGGAGAGGGGCGACTCGTGCAGGAGGACGAACGCGGGCCCGCTCCCCGCGCGGCGGTAGTGCGCCTGCCGCGTCCCGATCGTGACGAAGCGCCGCTCGATCCGCTCCATGCTCCCTCCCCCACGTCGCCGACCGCGCCAGGCTAGCGGCGATCCGGGCCGGCCCGGGCGGGCTGCGCCGACCGGCAGTACGAGAGGAGCTGCCAGCGGACGACGTCGACGGGATCGGGCCGGACGCCGCAGAGCGTGCGGTGGACGACGACCTGGTTCGCCAGGGTGGCGCGCGGCACGACGGCGGCGCTCGCGACGACGGTGCGCTGCACCCGGCGCAGGAGGTCGTTCCGGGCCGGGTCGTCGAGGGGCAGCCGGAGCGCCTCGGCGAGCGCCGCGTCGGCGGCCGGGCTCGCGAAGCGCGAGACGTTCAGCGGCGACGCGCCGCCGAACCAGGCGGACAGCGCGTAGCCGGCGTCCGGAACGTTCGCACCCCACGCGAGCAGGACGAGCGGCAGCTCGCCCCGGAGGGCGTCGACGAAGAGCCGCTCCGGCTCGGGCGCCGCGGTCGGCTCGACCGTGATCCCGGCCTCGGCCAGGTCGGCCGCGAGGACGCGGGCTCCGGCCGCGGCGTTCGGCCCCGAGTCGGGCTCGGCGTAGACGAGCGGGACCGTCCCGCGCCAGCCGCCCGCCCGGGCGAGCAGCCGCCGCGCCCGCTCGAGGTCGCGCCGCGGGCACGGCTCGGCGCCCTCCTCGGCCTGGGCCGGCAGCTTCTCGGGGCTCGTGATCCCGTTCGCCACCCGGTACTGGCCGTACGAGACGGCGCGGACGAACGCGCCCTTGTCGACGGCGCAGGCGATCGCCCGTCGAACGGCGGGCTCGTCGAACGGCGGGCTCGTCGTGTCCAGGAACAGCGCGATCTGCGCGTTGTAGGGCAGCCGCTCGACGATCACCTCCGTCGAGCGTGCGAGCGCGCGGACGAGGTCCGGCTCGGCCGCGCGGACGAGCTGCGCCTGCCCCGAGTCGAGCAGCCCGGCGCGCGTCCTGGCCTCGGGCACGGCGCGGTGGACGATGCGGGGGATCGAGGGCGGGGGAAACGCCGACGAGCCGCGGTAGCCCGGGTTGACCGAGAGCGTGACCTGCCGGCCCGGATCGAGCTCGTCGACGCGGTACGGCCCGAAGCCGGCCGAGTGCGACGCGAGCCACTCGCGCGCGAACGGATCGGCCTCGGTCGCGTGCGCGACGGCCTCGACGGAGTCGAGCGGGCTGAACGCGAGGAGCGCCATCGCCGGTGCGAGAACGCTCGTCGACGACCGAGCGTTGATCGTGAAGGTCTTCGCGTCCTCGACCGTGAGCGGGCGGTCGATGTCGACGCCCGCGAGGCCGAGCACGAGCTTCCCCGGGCCGTTCGCCGCCAGCACGTAGCGGAGCGTCCACTCGACGTCGGCGCTCGTGATCTCGTTGCCCGCCGAGGAGCGCGCGTCGCCGAGCCGGCAGCGGACGCCCGTCTCGAGCACCTCGACCGAGCGGCACAGCGCCGGGACGATGCGCGTCGCCCCGCCGACCCGCTGCCCCGGCGCGCGTGTCGGGGCGATGCGGACGAGCGGCTCGAGCACGTTCGCCAGCACCTCCAGCTGGGCGGCCGTCCCGAACGCCTCCGGGTCGAGCGAGGGGACGCCCTCCGCGGCGAGGACGACGAGCGTGTCGCGCGAGGGCGGCTGGGCGGGCGCGGCTTGGCGGCCGGGCGGCCTCGGCCGGCGGGACCGGCGGCGGCTGTGGCCCGCAGGCCGGCGCGGGGGCCGCCGCGCGCCGGGCGCGGAGGGCGCCGGCGCCGGGGGCCGCGTCGCGCGGCTCCGCGGGCTGGCCGGGCGGGAACGCCGGCGCGGGCGGGGCCTCGAGGACGGGTGGGGCGGGCTCGGCCGCGGCCTGGCGCCGGCGCGGGCGTGCCGCCGGTGCAGCCTCGCGGCGAGTGCGGCGGCCGCCGCCAGGCCCGCGACGAGCGCAACGCGTGCCCGGCTCGTGCGCACTCCGCTCCTCCTCCCGCCGCCTGGGCCGGTCGTCTGCCGCGACGGCCGCCTCGCCCCGAGGGTAACCGCCGCGCCCCCTGGCGCGCGGCCGGCCGCGCGGCACTCGCCGGGGCGTGCCGCGTGGGCGCCCGTCGGGACGTCCGCCCAAGGCGCTCCGCCGCCCGGGTGGCCCAGCCCTGCTCCGCACCGTCCCGTTCGAACACGTCCCGTTCGGACATGCCCTTCGGCCCTCCCCGGGTCTCCCGCCCAGGTGGGGGACCGCGTTCCACCGTTGTCCACGCTGCGCGGGCGTCCCGTGACGCGTGGGTCACGGACCGTGCCGAGTCGTGTGCGTGACCGTGACGATTCCGCGACCGTCCCGTCTGCGCAACCGGTCGCGCCGACCGGCCGCGAGCCCCGCGGTCAGGCCGCCGGCGCGGCCAGCTCGACCCGCGCGAGCCGCCGGCCGAGCAGGCGGCCGAAGCCGATCGCGGGCGTGACCCCCATGCCGCCGCAGTAGGCGTCGCCCATGAGCGCCGCAGCGCCGAGGATCTCGCCCGCCGCGTAGAGGCCCGCGATCGGCCGCCCGTCCGCGTCCGTCACGCGGAGCTCGCCGTCAACCGCGACGCCGCCGAAGCCCATCACCGTGCCGGACTCGACGAGCAGGGCGAACCACGGCGGCGTGCCGAGCTCGTTCGCGAGGTGCTCCCGGCCGAGCGCGTCGACGCCCGCCCGGACGGCCTCGTTGTACGCCGCGACCGTCCGCTCCAGCCCGCCGGGGTCGATGCCCGCCCGCACGGCCAGCGTCCGCGGGTCGTCCGCGACCCACGCCTTCTCGCCCGCCTCCGCGCGCTCGACGAGCATCTCGTGGCTCCAGCCGAGGACGAGCGGGTCGTCCTCGTCGACCGCGGCCGCGTCGAAGACGATCCACATGCGGTCGCCCTGGGCGACGAGCGCCCGCTCGCGCTCGTCCGGGCTCCAGCAGTCCTCGCGCAGGAACCGCTCGCCGCGCGCGTTCACGTGGATCTCCCGTGGCTTGCGGTAGAAGGGGTGCAGGTTCGCGAGCGACTCCCAGAACTCGCAGCGGCCCGTCCCGACGACCGTCTCGACGCAGCCGGCGGTCGGCAGGTGGTGCTCGGCGCCCCGGAAGGCCGCGCCGACGCGCTCGGCCGCGAGCAGCCCGTCGCCCGTCGAGGTCGGGTGCCCGCCGATCAGGCAGTGGACGCCGGGATGCCGCTCGTCGAACAGCGCCCGGCTCGCCGCGTAGCCGCCGGTCGCGAGCACGACGCTCCGCGCGCGGAGCTCGACGGGGCCGTCCGGCCCCTCGGCGCGGACGCCGACCACGGCCCCGCCCTCGACGACGAGGTCGAGCAGCGGCGTGCCCAGGCGCAGCTCGATCCGGCCGGCCTCGACCAGCTCCAGGAAGCGCGGGCGCACGACGTTCAGCACGCTGTGGCCGAGCTCGCGCCCCCAGTAGGTCCGCGGCACGGAGTACGCCTCGTGGCCGTGGTAGATGACCGGGACGTCCCGCGGGAACGGGAAGCCCAGCTCCTCGAGCCAGTCGATCGTGTGCGGCGCCTGGTCGACGGCGAGCCGGACGAGCGCCGGATCGCCCTTGCCGTGCCCGAGGGCCATCACGTCGGCGTAGTGGCGATCGGGGCTGTCGTCGATGCCGCGCTCGCGGCCGATCCGCGCGCCGGCGGCGCTCATCTGGCCGGCCGAGAGGACGAGCGTGCCGCCGACGTCGTCCGCCTTCTCGAGCACGACGACCGACGCGCCGGCGAGCGCGGCCTCGATCGCGCACGGCATCCCGGCGGTGCCGGCTCCGACGACGACGATGTCGTGCTCTCCCATGCGTCCCTCCTGGCCTCGCGGCTCGGCGTCCCGCGGGAAGTCTGTCACGCCGTCGCCAGGCGGGCGGCGCGGCCGGCGGCCTCCCGCCCGGCGATCCGACCGAACGCGACGCACTCGGCCAGGAACGAGCCGTTCTGGTAGAGCCCGCCGAAGATCGAGCCGAGCTCGCCTGCCTCGTACAGGCCCGGGATCGGCGCCCCGTCGGCCGCCAGCACCCGCGCGCGGGCGTCCCGCTCGCCGCCGCCCGTCGTCGCGACGATGGCGGGCGCCTCGACGACCGCGAAGTAGGGCGGGCCCGCGAGCGGCGCCATCCTGGTCGGGTCGCGCCCGTGCTCGGCGTCGCTACGGGCGCGCGCGGCGTCGTCGAAGCGCGCGACCGCCGACTCGAGCCGCGCGGGGTCCTCGCCGAGCCGCGCCGCCAGCTCCGCGAGCGACCCGGCGCGGACGATCCAGCCGCGCTCGACCTCGTCGGCGTTGTCGGGGCTCCAGCGGTGGCCGTCGACCAGGCGGCTCCACCCCATCTCCACCTGGAGCCCAAGCGGCCCGGCCCGCAGGGCCGCCTCGTCGAGCACGAGCAGCGCCCGCTCGACCGTGCGCCAGACCGAGTCCGCCCAGCGCCCGTCGGCCCCGCGGACGCGGTAGTGGGTGAACGCCAGGTCGGCCGTCTCGTCGCCGAAGCGCTCGAGCGACCCGGCCCGCAGCTCCAGCCAGCTGCGGCCCGGGAAGCCCGGGTCGCGCAGGAACGCGGCCGCGAGCCCGGGGACGGGCAGCGACGGCCAGATCCCGCCCGGCTCGACGGCGCAGGCGTCGTGCCAGAGCCGCGCGCCCACCTGCTCGAGCAGGCGCAGCCCGTCGCCCGTGTTCGCCGGCGAGCCGAGGAAGCGCACGCCCGGGACGCGCAGCCGCCGCGCCGTCTCCTCGCCCGCGTTCTCGTGGCCGCCGACGCAGAGCACGACCCCGCCGCGCGCGCCGAGCACGACCGGCCCCGCCGGCGTCTCGCAGGCCACCCCCGCGACCGCGGCGTCCTCCTGGCGGAGGAGCCCGACCGCCCGGTGGCGGTGCAGGACGGGGATCCCCGCCCGGGCGACCGCGTCGCGGAACGCGCCCCAGAGCCCCGGGGCCTTGACCGCCTCGGCGACGCACGCGGCGCCCGGCAGCTCCGGGAACTCCGCGCCGCGCGGGTACCGGACGAGCTCGAGGCCGGCGTCGGCGGCGAGCCGCTCGACCCAGGCGCGCTGGGCGACCGCCTCCTGCGCGTACGCGCGCAGGACGTCGTCCGGGACGACCGCCTCGCCGTTCAGGGCCCGCTGGTAGGCGACGAGCGCGTCCGCGTCGACGGGCCAGGCGATCTCGCCCTGCGCCACCCGGCTGTTCCCGCCGGCCGAGCCGGGCGGCTCCCGCTCGACGACGACGACGGTGGCGCCCGCCCCGGCCGCCGCGAGGGCGGCCGCGCAGCCCGCGAGGCCCGAGCCGCAGACGACGACGTCCACCTCGTCCGCTCGCTCCCCGTTCAGATCCGCACCCGCCACGCGCCGAGTATGGCCCGCGCGACCCACCTGCGCCGGGGGCGTGGCGGACTAGTATTGGGCCCCGCGCGGCAGTTCGACCCGGGAGGAGGCGGCGCATGACCCTGACGGACGCGATCGTGGCCGACGACGTGGAGGCGTGCTTCGCCGCGGGCTGGACGGACGGGCTGCCGGTGGTGCCGCCGACGCGCGAGCGGGTCGAGCGGATGCTCGGCGCGTGGGCCGACCGGCGCGGCGAGGTCGTCTGCGTGCTCGCGCCCCAGGGCGGCCACGCGACGCTCGAGAAGGTGGCCGCGAACGCGGTCATGGCGGGCTGCCTGCCGGAGCACCTGCCGATCGTCGTCGCGGCCCTGAAGGCCGCGTCCGAGCCGCGCTTCTCGCTCTACGACATCCTCACGACCGTCCACTCGATGTGCCCGCTGCTGCTGGTCGGGGGCCCGCTCGCGCGCGAGGTCGGGATGAACGGCGGGGTGAACGCGCTCGGGCACGGGAACCGCGCGAACGCGACGATCGGCCGCGCGCTCAACCTCTGCTTCCTGAACATCGGGAACGCACGCCCGGGCGGGCTCGACCCGACGACGATCGGGCACCCGGGCCACTACGCCTACTGCTACACGGAGAACGTCGACGAGTCGCCCTGGCCCGAGCTCCACGTCGAGCGGGGCCTCGCCGCCGACGACTCGGCGGTCACCGTCTACGCCGCCGACGCGCCCGTCTGCGTCGCCGAGATGGGCACGCCGACGCCCGAGCACGTCCTGCGCACCGTCGCCGAGTGCGCCGCGATCCCCGGCACGTACAACACGTTCTTCCGCGGCGAGCTGTGGCTCGTGATGTCGCCGGAGCACGCGAACGTGATCGCGTCCGCCGGCTGGTCGCGCGCGGACGCGCAGGCGTTCCTGTTCGAGCACGCGCGACTGCGGGCCGACCGGCTGTGGGACCGCGGCCTCTACGCCTTCGCCGACCAGGTGCTGCGGCCGGCGTGGCTCGACGAGGCGGAGCCGGGCGACCTGATCCCGATCGTCGAGTCACCCGAGCGGATCACGATCACCGTGGCGGGTGGCCCGTACGGCGGCTACACCTCGATCGTGTTCGGCGAGATCAACGGCAGCGTGACGAGGAGGATCGAGCGATGAGCGACGCGCGCTTCGTCGACCCGACCGCGGACGCCTTCGAGCCGGCGCAGCCGGCGCGAAGGCCAGACTCGCTCGAACGCAGGCGGATCGGCCTGGTCGACGGGATGCTGAACCCGACCGCCGACTGGGGTCAGGGCCTGCTCGACGGCGTCGAGCGCCACCTCGCCGACCGCTTCCCGGAGGCCTCGTTCGAGCGCGTCTCGCGCCCGCAGCTGATGCCGAGCCCGCCCGACGTGTGGGCGCAGGCGATGGCCGACCGCTACGAGGCGCTCGTGATCGCGGCGGGCGACTGAGCGACGTGCTCGTCGCGCAGTGTGCGCGACGCGGTGGCCGCCGAGGCGGCCGGGGTGCCGACGGTGCTCGTCCTGAACCGTGCCCTGCTCGGGATCGCGGGCGAGACGGCGCGCGTCGTGGGCCGCCCCGACCTGCCGATCGTGGCCGTGGCCGAGCCCCTGTTCGGGCGCAGCCGGGACGAGATCGCAGCGGTCGCGGCGCCCCTCGCGCCGGCCGTCGAGGACGCGCTGGTCGCCAGCAGTTGAGCCGCGCGCGGGGCAGGGCCGGGCGGTGAGCGGGGCGCTCGGCCTCCTGCGCGCGCCCGCGGTCGCCGTCTACCTGTTCACGATCACCGCGAACGTCAACCTGACGGGGTTCTACGCGACCCTGCCGACGTTCCGGGACGACCTCGGGCTCTCGGAGCTCGCGGGCTCCGCGATCGCCACCTCGTCGGGCCTCGCGATGATCCCGCTCGCGCTGCCGATGGGGATGATCTCCGACCGCTTCGGCGCGCGGCGTGTGACGACGATCTGCATCGCGCTCGTCCTGCTCTCGGGGCTCGGCAGCGCGCTCGCGGTGGACGCCTGGACGCTGCTCGCCGCGCGCATCCTGTTCGGGATCGGGTTCACCGGGATGCTGACGGCGGCGATCGCCTGGCTCTCGGCCTCGCTCTCGCTGCGTGCCCGGGCCCGGGCGATCGGCGGGATCATGCCCGCGGCGGGCGTCGGCGGCCTGATCGGGCCCTACCTCGCGGGCGGCCTCGTCGACGCCTCGGGCCTGCGGGCCGCCTTCCTCGCCGTGACCGCGCTGTCGGGTCTCAACCTGCTCCTCGCGCTCACCTCGCGCCCGGGCGGCCAGCCGCCGCCGCACGAGCCGGTGCCGGCCCGGACGCTCCTCGCGGCCCTCCGCGTCCCCGTGATCGCCGCCGGCTGCGCGCTCGTCCTGATCGGCGTGATCACGGACATCGTCCTTTCGATCCTCGTGCCGCAGCAGCTCGACGACAACGGCCTCTCCGCCGGCTCGATCGGCGCGATCTTCTCGCTCAGCGGCGGCGTCTACATCGTCGCGACGCTGATCGCCGTCCGCTGGGCCGACCGGCTCGTGACGCTACGTCGCGCCGGCCTCTCGTCGTTCGCCGTGGCCTGCGTGCTCGTGCCGGTCGCGATCTCGAACGAGACCTGGGCGCAGGCGTCGACGATGGCGCTGCGCGGGCTCGTGATCGGCGTCGCGTTCGTCATCTGCTTCCCGCTCGCGACGATCGGCGCGAGCGCGGTCGGGCTCGCGCTCGGCGCCGCGAGCGGCGTCGTCATGCTCGCCTCCGGCACCGCGAACGGCGTCGCGCCGCTCGGGGGCCGCGCCGTCGCCGAGCTCGTCGGCAGCCGCTGGACGTACGTCCTGCTCGGCGTCGCCGCGATCGCCGCCGGCCTGTGGATGGTGCGCGCGAGCCGCGGCGGCGCCGGCGAGGTGCTCGAGCGCCGGCACGACGAGCCCGCGCCGATCGAGGCGGCCGCCGTGGAGGCCGGCCCGTGAGCGAGACCACGCTCGGCGGCCACCGGCTCGCGGTCCTGGCCGCGCGCCTCGACGGGATCGCGAGCTCGATGGGGCACACGCTCCTGCGCTCCGGCCGGTCGGCGCCGGTCAACCGCGCGCGCGACTTCTCCTGCTGCATCGTCTCGGCGGCGGGCGACCTGCTGGTCTACGCCGAGAGCATCCCGATCCACGTGCTCGGCGCCGACCTGCTCGCGCGCTCGCTCGCCGAGCTGCAGCCGGTGATCCGGCCCGGCGACGCCTTCCTGCACAACTCGCCCTACCACGGGAACACGCACGCGGGCGACCACGTGATCCTCGTCCCGGTCTTCGACGACGACGCGCGCCACCGGGCGACGATGGTCGTCAAGGCCCACATGGCCGACATCGGCAACTCGCTCCCGACGACCTACCACGCCGAGGCGCGCGACGTCTACGAGGAGGGCGCGATCCTCTTCCCGTGCGTCCGCGTCCAGCGCGAAGGGCGTGACGTCGAGGACGTCCTGCGGATGTGCCGGCTGCGGATCCGGGTGCCCGAGCAGTGGCACGGCGACTACCTGGCGATGGTCGGCGCCGCCCGCGTCGGCGAGCGCGAGCTGCTCGAGCTCGCGGCCGAGGTCGGCTGGGACGCGCTCGCCGCCTTCGAGCGGGAGTGGCTCGACTACGGCGAGCGGCGGATGGCCGCGGCGATCGCGGCGCTGCCCGAGGCGACGGCGGCCGGCGAGTCGACCCACGACCCGCTCCCCGGGACGCCGCCCGAGGGCGTCCGGATCCGCTCGACCGTGCGCGCGCTGCCGGACGAGGGCGTCGTCGAGGTCGACCTGCGCGACAACCCGGACAACCTCCCGTGCGGCCTGAACATGACCGAGGCGACGGCGAAGGCCGCGGCGTTGATCGGCGTCTTCAACGGCCTCGACCCGACGATCCCGAAGAACGGGGGCGCGGCCCGCCGCGTCCGCGTCCTCCTGCGCGAGGGCTGCGTCGCGGGGATCCCGCGCCACCCCGTCTCGTGCTCCGTCGCGACGACGAACGTCGCCGACCGGATCGTCAACGCGACCCAGCAGGCGATGGCGGGCCTGGGCGAGGGCGTCGGGATGGCGGAGTTCGGCGCCTTCTTCGTCGCGAGCTCGGCCGCCGTCTCCGGCGTCGACCCGCGCTCCGGCCTCCCGTTCGTGAACCAGATCTTCCTCGGCGGCACCGCCGGCGCGGGCGGGCCCTTCTCGGACGGCTGGCTGACCTACCTGAACGCGGTCAACGGCGGCATGTGCCACCTCGACTCGATCGAGGTCGCCGAGCGCTTCCAGCCGATCCTCGTCCACGAGCGCCGGGTCGTCGAGGACTCCGAGGGCGCCGGCTGGCGGCGCGGCGCGCCGGCGCTCCGGGTCGAGTACGGCCCGCTCGACGGCGAGCTGACCGTCGCCTTCGTCTCCGACGGCGAGCGGAACCCCGCGCAGGGCGTCCGCGGCGGCGGCGGCACCGTGCCCGCGTGGAACGTCCGCCGCCGTGCCGACGGGAGCGAGGAGCGCCTGCCGCCCTCCGGGCTCGTGACGCTCGCCCCCGGCGAGCGGGTCGCCTGCCTGGCCCAGAGCGGCGGTGGCTACGGCCCGCCGGCGGCGCGGGAGCCCGAGCGCGTCCGGGTCGACGTCGAGGACGGCCTGGTCACCCGCGAGCGCGCGCGAGCGGTCTACCGCGTCGCCATCGACGAGCGGGGCGAGGTCGACGAGGCCGCGACCGCGAGCCTGCGCGCACGCGCCTGACGCGAGGATGCGGCGGAGGGAAGCTCGCCGCCCTCCGACGACCACGCTGCCCGGAGCCGAGCGCCCCGCCAGGCGGGAGTCCGAGAGCGAGTCGCCTGGCGAGACGGGGGGGTCACGGGGGAGAAGCGCGAGCTCCTCCCCCGTGCGCGTCCTCCCCCGTGCAGCCCGCTAGGGCGCGGCGATCCGCTCCGCCACCGCCACGTTGAAGTTGTGCTCCATCGGGCCGTCCGGGTCGCGGCCCCACTCCTTGACCCAGCCCAGCGCGAAGTTGCGCATGTCGTCGTTGCCGACCATGCGATCCCAGCCGTCCGCGCCGTCGACGTGCATCAGGTCGAAGTCGGTGAAGCGGATCTCGCCGACGGCGGCCTTCTCGACACGCCAGTTCGTGTAGCTCGTGATCTCCGGGATCGCGTTCAGGAACGGGTTGTCGACCGCGCGCAGCCAGTCGTCGTAGCCGCGCCCCTGCGCGTCGTCGGCCGGCGTGTAGGGGATCCAGACGATGTACGGCGTGCGGGCGACGTCCTCGGGCTCGGCGACGACGCGGCAGTGGTAGATCTCGACGCCGGAGTCCGCGAACGTCCCCTCCGGATGCGTGCCCCACAGGTCGTTCCAGCCCGAGGCGAACTTCTGCAGCTCGGGGTTGTCGAACGGCGCCTCGAAGCCCATCTCCTCCTCGACGAAGAGCAGGTCGAAGTGCGTGAACGGCACCTGCCCGACCGCGTTCGAGACGACCTTCCAGTTCTCGTAGAGGCGCACGCCCGGGACGGAGTTGAAGAACGGGTTGTCCACGTCCCTCAGCCACTGCTCGTACCCGCGGTCGTTCGAGTCGGCCCTGGGGGTGTAGGCGATCAGCAGCATCATCTGCGACACGTTCTTGGGCACGGCGCCTCCTTGTCGACGGAGCCGCAACGATAGAAGGCCGTCGCCGCAGGCGGTCGGCTACGTCGGGCCCTCGCCCGACGGCACCCCGGTCGGCGAGATCCGGTCGCCGAGGGCGTACATCGCGCCCCCGCGCGTGCCGAGGTAGATGCGGCCGCCGAAGACGGCCGGGGTCGCCTCGATGCAGCCCGGGAGGTGCACGCGCCAGAGCTCCCGCGGCCTCGCCCGCTGGTCGGAGACGTCGTACGCGTGGAGGTCGCCCGCGCAGTCGCCCTGGAGCAGGACGTCGTCGACGACGACGGGCGACGACCAGGTCGGGCCGGGCAGCGAGAGCCGCCAGAGCTCCTTGCCGGTCGCGCGGTTGATCCCGATCAGCTCGCCGGCGTTCGTCGTCACGTAGAGCATCCCGCGCCAGATCGCGGGCGTCGCCCAGACGCCGCCCTTGCCGCCGGCCTGCTTGCGCAGCGGCACCGACCAGACGATCGGGTCGCGGGGCCTCGAGGGGTCGAGCTTGAGCAGCTGGCCGACCCGCGCCGAGCGGCTGTCGTAGCGCTCGAGCTCGCTCGCGACGTAGAGGAAGCCCTCGTCGTCGATCACGACCGACGCGTCCGTGTCGTCGCCCGTCCAGAAGCGGAAGACCCGCCTCGCGCCCGTGCCCCCCTCGAGCAGCCGCGAGACGTCCCAGCCCTGGACGAGCCCGGCGGAGTTCGCGAAGTACGCGACGCCGTCGTGGAAGGCGACCGAGCTCTCGATCGAGAAGCGCCGGTCGGGGACGTCCCGCGCGAGCTGGGCGTCCCAGCCGGGCGTGCGGAAGACGACCCTCGGCGCCACCCGGACCTTGCCGCCGGGGCCGTACGAGCGGTTGAGCCGGACGACGTAGAACCACGAGTTCTCGCCGCCCGTGAGCAGGTGGTCGCCGACCACGAGCGGCGCCCCGTCCCAGTCGTCGTTCCAGACCGGCTCCGGGACGCTCGTGGTCGCGTCGAGCGACCAGAGCACCGTCGGCGCCTTCCGGTCGAGCGCGACCACGCGCAGCCGGTTGTCGCGCGACCCGGCGTAGTAGAGCGGGTAGCCGTCCGGGTCGCTCGTCGCCGAGCCCTTGGCGAGGTCGCCGGTGACGAGCGACGGGCGCAGCGGCCTGCCGGTACGCGCGTTCAGGAAGTGGTACGCCCGGTCGTAGGCGCCGAAGCGGAGCTCCGTCCTGCCGCTCTCGTGGACGATCACGTTCGGCTGGCCCGTCCATCCCACGCCGCACCAGACGTGCGCGCCGGTCTCGTCGCTGGAGCGCGCGCACAGGCCGCCCGACTCCGGGTAGCGCCAGAGGACGCGCGGGTCGCGCGGCACGGGCCCGGCCCCGTAGTAGGAGCGGGTCGCGTTGCCGCGGAACGTGGTGATCCCCGGGAAGGCCGTGTTGATCGGCTGCGCGGCGTTCGCGGGCGGCGCGTAGGGCCTCGGAGCGCGCGGCGTGCGGCTCGGCAGGTCCGGCAGCTCGGGGACGGCGCCCGGCCGGGCCGTCGCGCCCCGGCCGACGTCCGCGGTGCGGGCCGGCGCCGGCGGCTCCTCGCGCGCGGCGGCCTGCTGCGGCTCGTCGGCGAGCGCCTGCCAGACGGCGATCCCTCCACCCGCCGCGGCGAGGACGGCCGCGGCGCCGAGCAGCCGTCTGCGCGGTCGCCGGCGGTGCGGCCCGACTGGAGCCGCGAGCACCCGGAGCCGCGCCCGTGCGCGCCCGGGAGAGGGGGCCCTCTGCGGCAGCACGCTCGCACCAGTCAAGCGGGCCCGTCGGACGGCATCCGCCCGACGCGGGCGCGCGACGCGGGGCTACGCGCCGGTGCCGTCGGTGCCCGGCCGCAGCAGCCGGACGGGGAACGGCTCGACGCCGTTGCCCCGGTACGCGTCCTTGAAGCCGTCGAACGCGTCCTGGTCGAAGCCGTCGCAGGTGAGCACGCGCCCGGTCGACTCCTCGTACTGCTGCTCGGCCGTGCCGGCGCGATCCGAGTACCAGGCGACGATCGTGACGCGGTCCCCGTTCTCGGGGAACGGGGCCGCGACGATGCCGTTCGGGTCGTCCGCGTACCACTGGCGGATCTGCTCGACGGTCCCGGCGTCGACCCGATCGCCCCACTGGACGGCGATGCCGCCGTGCTCGAGGTTGTGCACCTTGTTGGCCTCCGGGACGGGCACCTCGTACCAGTTCCAGATCAGCCACTGCGGGTGGTGCGGCCCCTGGCTCGCGGGGGTGCTGTTGTACGCGAACCCGGCGGGCAGCTCCTCGTAGTGCACCTGCCCGTCGAGCGGCACCTGGGACGGGTAGACCGCCTCCGTGCACGTGACCGACGCCGGCGCGGCGGCCGGCTCGGGCGTCGAGGCGGCGGGCGGGGCGGGCGCGGCCTCGGGTGGCGCCGGCGCGGTCACCGGAGCCCCGGCGAGCGGGTCGTCCATCGCCTCCGTGGCGACGGCCGGCGGCGCCGCGGGCTCCGCGGACGAGCCGCCGCAGCCGGCCAGGACGGCCGCGACGAGGAGCGCTGCGAGCGCGGCGGGCAGGAAGGCGCGCGCGGCCACGGAAGGATGGTAGCGACGCGCACTCGCGCGCCGGCACGACGGAGACGACTGGTACACCTCACGTGGATCCGCTGGACCTCGCATGCGCCTGACCCGCCGCCGCACCCTCGCCGCCTGGGCGATCGCGGTGGGCGCGCTGTCGGCGCGGTCGCCACGAACGGCGACCTCGACAGCGACGACGCGTCCGCCGTCGCGCCCGCTCCCGTGCCGCCCGCGCCGGGAGCGCCGGCCGCTGCGCCCGCGGCGCCAGGTGAGGCCGCCGCGCCGGCGGCCGCGCCGGCCCGTCGAGACGGGCGCCGCGCCGGCGCCCGCGACTGACCCGGCGGCGACGGCGACCGACCCCGAGCCCGAGGCCGCCCCGAGCGCTCACGTCACCGTCTCGATCGCCGGCTTCCCCGTCACGGCCACGGGCACCGTCCGGGACACCGCGGCGACGCGCGACGAGGTCGTCGAGCACCTGCGCTCGACCTTCCCGGCCTGCCGCGCGTGATCCCGACCGCCTCGAGGTGGACGAGGCCGCGGCCGCCGCACCCTGGCTGACCGCTTTCCTCGCCGCCCTGCCCGGCCCGAACGCCGGCTTCGCGGAGCTGACCGCCTCGACCGACGGGACGCGGCTCGTGCTCGAGGGCGAGGCACCGGACGCCGACACGCGCCGCGGGAGTCGTCTCCGCGCCCGCAGCGCGGCCTCGCGGGTCGTCGACCAGCTGGAGGTCGCGCCTCCTCCCCGCCCCCGACGGCCGAGACGACGCCGACGGCGCCCGACGAACCGAGCCGCCCCCGCCGGCAGAGCCGACCGAGCCGGCAGCGCCCCGGCGACGAGCCCGACGGCGCTCCAGCGCCGGCTCGACCAGCGGCTCGACGGCGCGACGATCGCGTTCGAGCCGGGCAGCGCGACGCTGACCGACGAGGGCGAGGCCGCGCTCGAGCGGATCGTCCGCCCGCTCCAGCGCGCGACCGGCGTCGTCGTCGAGGTGCAGGGCCACACGGACTCCGAGGGCGGCGCGCCGGGCAACCTCCTGCTCAGCCAGGATCGGGCCGAGGCGGTCGTCGCGTTCCTCGTCGAGCGCGGCGTCCCGATCGGGCTGCTCGCGGCCAAGGGCTACGGCGAGACGCGCCCGCGCGCGACGAACGACACCGAGGACGGCCGCGCGCGCAACCGGCGGATCGAGCTCGTGGTGCGGGAGGGCGCCGCCGATGTGGGCTGAGGTCGGGGAGATCGTCCTCTGGGTCGTCCTGGCGGGCGTCGTCGGCCTCGTCGCCGGATGGCTGCTCCGCTCGCTCGGCGGCGGCGAGCGGCGCGGGGACGCCGAGCGGCGCCTGGCGCGCGCCCGCGACGAGATGACGGCTGCGCGTGACGAGGCCCGCCGCGAGGTCGAGCGCGTCTCCGGGCTCGAGGACGAGATCGCCGGCCTCCGCGGCCGGGCCGAGATGCAGGCGTCGCTGCTCGCGCAGCGCGACCAGCGGATCGCCGAGCTGCTCGCCGACCTGGACGAGCTCGCGGTCGAGGCGGAGCGCCGCGGCCCCGAGCGCACCGTCGTCGCCCCGCCACCTCCCCCGCCGCTGCCTCCCGAGCCCGAGCCCGAGCCGGAGCCCGCGGACGCCGGGCCCGCGGCCTCGACCGCGGCCGACGAGCCGCCGATGCCCGACCTGGAGCCCGAGGTCGCGCCGATGCCCGCCGAGGCGCTCGACGAGCCGGGCCTACCCGCGACGGTGGAGCCCGTGCCCGCCGTCGACGAGCAGCCGACCACCGGGCCGGAGGCCCCGAGGCCGATCCGCGAGCCGGCGCTCCAGCAGCCGACCCTCCCCGGCGTGCTCGGCCCCGCCTCGGCGGCTGCGGCCGCCGCGGCAGAGCGCCGGCAGGAGAGCCGCCGACGCAACGAGCCCATCGTCCCGCTCGAGGACGAGGACGACCTGACGCGGATCAGGGGCGTCGGCCCGGTGCTCGAGGGCAAGTTGAAGCTGCTCGGCGTGCGGACGTACCGCCAGATCGCCGCCTGGAGCGCGCGCGACGTCGAGGACGTCTCGAAGGCGCTCGGCTCGTTCCCCCAGCGGATCGAGCGGGACGGCTGGATCGAGAGCGCCCGCGAGCAGCACCGGCGCAAGTACGGCGTCCACCCCTAGCCCTCGGGCCGCGGCGCGGCCCGCTCCCGTCTATGCTCCGCGGCCGTGGACGTCCTTCGCGTCGAGAACGTCGGCAGCCTGCTGCGCCCGCCCGCGCTGCTCGAGGCGCGCGAGCGCTTCGCGGCGGGGGAGCTGTCGGCGGCCGCGCTCGCCCGCGTCGAGGACGCGGCGGTCGACGACGCCGTCGCGCTCCAGGAGGCCTGCGGGATCGACGTCGTGACCGACGGCGAGCTGCGCCGCAACGTCTTCGCGAGCGGCCTCGCCCAGTCCGTCGACGGCTTCGATCGCGTGGAGGGGAACACCGTCGACTGGTTCCGGCTCGACGGCACGCGGGACACGTCGCCCGTCACGGTCGCCGTGACGAGCCGCCTGCGCCGGCGCCGCTCGCTCCTGACCGAGGAGCTTGCGTACCTGCGGGCGCGCACCCACCGCCCGATCAAGGCGACGATCCCGGCCCCGTCGATGTACGCCTACTACTGGCTGCCCGGGGTCTCGGAGGCGGCCTACCCCACGCCCTGGGCCTACCTCGAGGACGTCACGGCGCTCCTGCGCGAGGAGGCGGAGGAGGCGGTGCGCCAGGGCTGCGACTACCTGCAGATCGACGCGCCGGAGCTCGGGATGCTGATCGACCCGCACCAGCGCGCCTGGTTCGAGGCCAAGGGCTTCGACCCCGACCGGCTCGTCCGCGAGGGCGTCGACATGATCGACGCCGTCGTCGAGGGCCTCCCCGTGCGCACGGGGCTCCACCTCTGCCGGGGCAACGACGCGAACCGCTTCATGGCACGCGGCGGCTACGGCGCGATCGCCGCGGACGTCTTCCCGCGGACGGCGTGCCAGATCCTCCTGCTCGAGTACGACGACGACCGCTCCGGCGGCTTCGAGCCGCTCGACCTCGTTCCCGACGACAGGGTCGTCGTGCTCGGCCTCGTGACGACGAAGCGCGCCGAGCTCGAGCAGCCCGAGCGCCTGCGCGAGCGGATCTCCCAGGCCGCGGAGCACGTGCCGCTCGAGCGCCTGGCGCTCTCGACCCAGTGCGGCTTCGCCTCGGTGGCGAAGGGCAACCACCTCTCGCCCGAGGCGCAGGAGGCGAAGCTCCGGCTCGTCGCGTCGGTCGCGGCGAGCGTCTGGGGCTAGCGGCTAGCGCGCCGGCGTCGGCTGGCGCGGCGGCAGGAAGGTCAGCGTCCGGGCGGTCGTGCCGCGGTTGCCGGCCGCGTCGGTCGCGCGCACGGTGACGACGACGCGGAGCGAGCCGCGCGCGGCGAGGAGGGCGCGGTTCGCGGCCGAAAGGCGGATCGAGACGAGCTTGCCCGCGCCGCCTGCGAGGGCGTAGCGGACGTTGCCGAGCCCGAGGCGTCGCGCCTTGCCGGTCTCGCCGGGCCGGCGCAGCGCCTTCGCCGTCAGGAGCGAGACCTTCCCCGCGCAGCTCGTCTCGGCAGCCGGGCACGTGAGCCGCAGGCGCGCGACGCCGCGGGCGGTCAGCCGGATCGGCCCCTTGCCGAGCGCGACCAGCGGCGCCGTCGTGTCGGACGCCGCGGTCGGCGGCGGGGGCGGCGGCGCCGTTCCGGGCGCGACGACGTCGATCGAGATCGTCGCGGCCCCGGAGGCGTTCGTCCCGTCCGAGGCGGCGAAGGTGAACGCGTCCGCGCCGAGGTAGCCGTCGGCCGGGAAGTACGTCACCGTGCCGTCCACCTGTGCGATCGAGCCGAGCGCGCCGTGCTGCGGCGCCTGCTGTACCGCCCGCTCGACCGGGTCGCCGTTCGGGTCGGAGCAGGACAGCGCGATCGGCGTCGGGACGCCCGCGGTCACGGTCACCGAGGCGCCGGCGCAGCTCGGCGGCAGCGACCTCGCGAAGGCGGCGAGCGCCGCGTCGTCGATCGCCGCGCCGGCGTAGAGGTGGCGCGCGTCGGGCGAGAGCGAGAGCGCCTGGGTGCCCGCGAGCCCGAATCCGATGGCGCACACGCCGCCCGAGCCCGTGCGGCTGACGCAGCCGGCGGTCGGCGGCAGCTGGGCCAGCGCGCCCGTCGTCGCGTCGCGCGCGAGCACGTAGAGGACGTCCGACTCGCCGCCCGCCGCGTAGACCACGGCGCCGTCGGCCGAGACCGCCGCGTCGAGCACCTCCGCGTCGGTCGCGTAGCGGGCGACGAGCTCGAGCCCGCCGCCGGCCGTCCGGCGCAGCGCCGTCAGGCCCGACGAGCTGCCCGTGTCGGCCGCGTAGACGTGGGCGTCGTCGAGGCTCGGAGCCAGCGCGTAGACCGCGTCGACGCCCTGGCCGTCGCGGCAGGTGACCCCGTCCCCCACCTCGGCGAGGCAGCGCTCGACCCCGACCTCGTTCCCGAGCGCCCCGCTCGTCTGGCGCACGAGCACGGCGATCGCGTCCGCGCCGAGGGACGAGACCCACACGCGCTTGCCGTCCGGCGAGACGGCGATCGCGCCGGGCGTGGCGAGCGACGGGCCCGCGTTCACGCACGTCGGCGTCGCGTCGTCGCTGATGCAGCCGCTCGAGCCCGCGGCCTGCGACAGGTCACCCGTGGCGGCGTTGCGGGTGAGCACGGCGACGTGGCTGGGGAACGAGGCGACGTAGACCTGCGCGCCGTCCGGGGAGAAGGCGAGCGCCCGAGGGTCGCCGAGCGCGCGGCCGTTCTCGCAGGTGCCGAGGCTGCCCGACTCGCTGATGCAGCCCGTCGCGCCCGCGATCGTTGACAGCCTGCCGCTGCCGGCGTCGCGGACGAGGGTCAGGACGACGGACTGGGGCGAGCGCGCGATCACGACGAGGTGGGCGCCGTCCGGCGAGAGCCGCATGTCGGTGGCGTTGTCGAGCTTCGCCACCGTCGTGCAGGAGGGCGTCGCGACGGGCGCGAGGCAGCCGTTCGGCGCCGGGAGCTGCGTCAGCGCGCCGCTCGCGGCGTCCCTGGCGTAGACGAGGACGGCCGAGCCCAGGGTGAGGGCGTAGACGTAGCGTCCGTCGGGGCTCGTCTGGAGGGTCTCGATCTCGCTGAAGCCGGGCCCGCCGGGAGCGCAGAGGACGCCGTCCCCCGTGTCGTCGATGCAGCCGGCGACGCCGGGGAGCTGCGTGAGCGCGCCCGCGGGCGGCGGCGCCGCGTGCGCGGTCGCGCCGGCGAGCGCCGCCGCGACCGCCGCGAGCGCGCCGAGGACGACCCCACGCAGGCCCCGCTCCCGCATCGTCCGATCGTAGCGAGCGGGCAGGCGGGCGGGCGGGCTACGAGGCCCTCGGCCCGGCCGGCCTCGGGGGGAGGAGCGTCAGCGTGCGGCGGGCCGTCCCCCGGTTGCCCGCGGCGTCCGTCGCGATCGCCGCCGCCTGAGCGCGGAGCGAGCCCCGGGCCGTCACGAGCGCGCGACCCGTCGCGGGGAGCGTGACGGCGAGCGTGCGCGCGACCCCGCCGCCGAGCGAGAAGGTCGCCTTGCCGAGCCCGACCAGGCGGGGCGCGCGCGGCCCCTTCCCGTCCGGGTCGACCTTCGCCGCCGAGACGAGCGCGAGCTTCCCGGTGCAGCGCGACTCGCTGGCCGGGCAGGTGACGCGGATGCGGGCGACGCCCTTCGCCGTCAGCCGGATCGGCCCCTTGCCGATCGGCATCCGCGGCGCGGTCGCGTCGGGGGCGGGCGCGGGCGGAGGAGACTCCCCCGGCGCGAGCACCGTGATCGAGATCGTCGCGGGCGCCGACCCGACGGCGCCGTCCGTGGCCGAGAACGTGAACGAGTCGGGCCCGGTGTAGCCCTCTGCCGGGAAGTAGGTGACCGTGCCGTCGGCCTGGGCGATCGAGCCGAGCGCGCCGTGCTGCGGCGCGGCCTGGACGGCCCGCTCGATCGGGTCGCCGTTCGCGTCGACGCACGGGAGCACGATCGTCGCGGGCACGCCCGCGGTGACCGTGGCCGTCCCGTCCGCGCAGGTCGGCCCGACCTGGCGCGCGAACGAGGCGAGCGCCGAGGAGTCGATCGCCATGCCCGCGTAGACGGAGAGCCCGTCCGATGGGACGGCGACGGCGAAGACGCCCTCGAGCCCGCGCCCGACGGCGCACAGGCCGCCCGTGCCGGTGGTGCTCGTGCAGCCCGCCGGTGGCGGGAGCTGGGCGAGCGAGCCGCTCGCCGGATCGCGCTGGAAGACGAGCAGGATGTCCGCCTCGCCGCCCGCCGCGTAGACCGTGGCACCGTCCGGCGAGACGGCGACGTCCTGCATCTCGTAGTCGGTCGCGCTCGTCGAGACCAGCTCGAGCCCGCCCCCGGGCGTGCGCCGGAGCGCCGTGATCCCGCCGGTCGCGCCGGTGTTCGCGGCGTAGACGTGGGCGCCGTCCGGGCTCGACGCGAGCGCGCGCAGGTCGTCGACCTCCTTCCCGTCCCTGCACGAGACGCCGTCCCCGAGCTCGGCGATGCAGCGCTCGACGCCGGACTCGTTCCCGAGGCCGCCGCTCGTCAGCCGGACGAGCACCGCGATCGCATCGGCGGTGTTCGAGGCGACGAAGAGGCGCTTCCCGTCCGTCGAGACGTCGATCGCCAGTGGCGACGCGAGCGATGGCGAGGCGTTCGCGCAGGTCGGCGTGCCGTCGTCGCTCATGCAGCCGCTCGTCGTGGCCGCCTGCGAGAGGTCGCCGGTCGCCGCGTTGCGCGAGAGGACGGCCACGTGCGCGGGGCCGGAGGCGACGTAGACGTTCGCGCCGTCCGGCGAGAAGACGAGCGCCACCGGGTCGATCATCGCCCGGCCGTTCTCGCACGTCCCGGCGTTGCCGGTCTCGCTGATGCAGCCGCCGGGCCCGGCGATCGTCGACAGCGCGCCCGTGGCCGCGTCGCGGGCGAGGGTCAGCACGATCCCGCCCGTCAGCGCGTCGGCCGCGACGACGACGTGCGCGCCGTCCGGGGAGACCGCCAGGTCGCGGGCTCCCTGCAGGAGCGGCGCGTGCTGGCACGAGAGGACGACGTTGGCGCTCACGCAACCCTGCGGCGCCGGGAGCTGCGTCAGGGCGCCGGTCGCCGGGTCGCGGGCGTAGACGACGATCGTGAAGAGGCCCGTGAGGGCGTACAGCTGACGCCCGTCGGGGCTCGACTCGAGGTCGAGCACGTCGGCGAAGCCCGGGCCCAGCGGGGCGCACTGGACGCCGTCGCCGTTGTAGCGGATGCACCCGGCGACCCCCGGGAGCTGCGTCAGGCCGCCGAGCGGCGGCGGCGCAGCGGGCGCGCTCGCAGCGAGCGCGGCCAGGGCGGCGAGACCCGCGAGGGCGAGGACGACGATCCGGCGCAGGCGTGGCACCCCGATCGCCGGATCGTAGCGGGGGAAGGGACGCCCCTCCCCTCGCCCCTCCCCTCGCCCCTCCCCCGCCGGTCGTCGCTCGCTCAGCCCGGCAGCTCCGGGTCGGGGGCGCCGAGCTCCGTCCAGGGGTGGACCGCGAACGTCCCGGGAACGCCGCCGAGCGCGAGCACCCGGACGCCATCGGGGCCGGGCACGATCCGCCGCCGCACGCCCGGGCCGACGCGCGCGAAGACGCCCGGCTCGAGCAGGTGCTCGTCGCCGTCGACGACGAGCGTCGCCGAGCCGGCGAGCGCCGTGTAGACCTCCTCCTGCCCGCCGAAGGCGGACTCGTCGTGCTCGGGGTAGAAGTCCGTCCCGCCGGGCAGGTCCTCCACCTGCATCCCGAAGCTCGTCACGCCGAGCGAGGCGCGCGCCCGCCGCATCACGCCCCCGAGCATCGGCTCCATCTCGTCCACCTGCAGCACGATCACGTCCGCCATCGCCGTCCCTCCTGTCGTTTGACCGTCAGCAGGACGACGAACGAGCGGCGCCGGAATCGACACAGGGCCCGGGAGACGCGCTCGGGCCGGCGGCTGCCGGCCCGAGCGGGGACGTCGACGCAGCGGCGGGCGGGAGCCCGCTGCTCAGGGCAGGACGACGCGCAGGCGGTAGCCCGCGTTCTCCTTGATGTTCCGCTTGTCGACGTCGAGCTGGTTGATGTTCTTGCGCGCGTCGAGGTTCGAGCCGAGCCCCGCGGTCAACGCGGCGTGGCTCGTGTAGGCGATCACCTGGCCGTCCACGAGCGGGAACGGCGGCTCGTGCCAGGTGCCCTTGTGGAGGTTGACCGCGACGCTGCCCGGGACGATGAAGGCCCGGACGTCCTCGGTCGCGGGCACCTCGTCCTCGAGCCGCGCGTCGGGCGCGGCGACGACGGAGATGAACGGCACGCCGCCCATCGGGAAGAACGTCTGCGTCAGGTTGAAGTGCCGCTCGAGGAACAGCACCTCGAAGGGGCGCACCTTGCCCCGGGTGAGGAGGAACTCGATCGGCTCGTCCGCCTCGAAGTCGGCGCGGAAGACGTCGACCGCGTCGCCGTAGAGGTCGATCGGGAGCCGCTCGCGGCCCTCGACGGAGATGACGTCGCCGAACGGCTTGAAGGCCTCGACCGTGAGCGGCTGCGCCGTGACGGTCCGGACCTCGACGCCGGCGTCGATGGTGGCCATGTGCATGTCCTCCTGGCTCGTGGCTGTGGGTCGTGGCTGATGGTCCGATGCGCCCGACGGGTCAGTTCGGGAGCTGGATCTTGACGATCTTGCCCGTGCGCTCGAGGATGTTCCGCTTGTCGACGTCGAGGGTGCCGATCTCCTTCTTGCCCTCGATGCCGCTCTTCTCCTGCAGGCCCTTCGTCAGCGACTGGTGGCTCGTGACGATGATCGACTGCTCGGCCATCAGCGGGAACGGCGGCTCGTGCCACGTGCCGCGGTGCATCATCGCCGCCGCGTTGCCGGGCACGACGAAGGCGTGGATCGACTCGAACGCCGGGACGCCGTCGACGATCTCCGCGTCCGGCGCGGCCACGCACGCGACGAACGGCTGGCCGCCGAGCGGGATGAACGCCTGCTGCATGCCCATGTGGCGCTCGAGGTGCGTGGCGCGAAGGGGGCGGTAGCGCATCGTGTTGAGCAGGAACTCGAACGGCTCGTCGGCCTCGACCGGGATCGAGTACGAGTCCACGGTTCCCCCGTAGAGCTCGATCGGCAGGCGCTGGTGCGCCTCGGCGACGATCGCGACGCCGAACGGCGCGAAGGCCTCCGGGGTCAGGTGCTGCGCGACGACGGTGAACGTCTCGACGTCGGTCTCGGTGGTGGTGGCCATGTGGGCATTCCCTCCTGTTCGCTCCGCTCGTGGCAGCGGTCGCCTGGCGGCGTGGGTGCGTTGGCTAGATCTCCCGTCCCAGCTTCTCGCCCTCGTAGACGACGGCGGCCGGCTTGCGCGGGGCGACGCAATCGCCGATCCGATGGAGCTCCGCGAACCCATTGTCGCGCACCTGCAGGTAGAGCCCGTCGTTCGGGGCCTTGAACTGCGAGAGCACGACCGTGTCGACCTCCACGGTGCGGCGCGGGCCGCCCCAGACGTCGTAGAGCTCGACCGCGTTCCCCTCGATCCGCTCGACGAAGGTCTGCGCCGTCACCCGGACGCCCTTCGCGACGATGCGGGGGAAGAGGTAGGTCATCTCGAGGCTCTTCAGCAGGTCCTCGCCAACGAGCAGCTGCGGGCTGATCACCTCGACGTCGGCGCCGGCGTCGACGACGAGCTCGGCCAGGCCGAACGGCAGGTAGCCGGCCGACTCGTCGACGACGAGCACGCGCGTCCCGAGCGAGGTCGGGTCGGCGAGGGCCCGGCGGATCGCCGTGCCGACGTCGATCACGTTGTCCTGCTCCGCGCCCGGGATGCCGTCGCGATCGGGTCGGAACGGGCTCATGCCGGTCTTCGACCAGCTCGCGCCGGTCGCGAGCACGACCGCGTCCCAGCCGCCCGCCTCGAGCGACTTCTTCGTCGCCTCGACGCCGAGCTGCACGTCGACGCCGTACGGGCCGAGCGGCCGCGTCAGGTTGTCCACGGCGATCTGCCAGGACGAGCGGGTCGGCAGCCGCTTGATCAGGTTGAAGTTGCCGCCGAGCTGGTCGGACTGCTCGAGCACCGTCACCTGGTGGCCGCGCTTCGCCGCGAGCGCCGCGGCCTTGAGCCCGGCCGGGCCGCCGCCGACGACGACGATCCGCTTCTCCCGGCCGCTCGGGACGAGCTGCAGCTTGCCCTCGCCCCAGATCGCCTCGCGCCCCGTGACGGGGTTCAGCGCGCAGGTGACCTCGCGGCTGTCGACGAGCCGCTCGACGCAGAAGTTCAGGCCGGCGCAGTTCGTCAGCTCGTGCTCGCGGCCCTCCAGCTGCTTCTTCAGGAGCAGCGGCTCGGCGAGCTGCGCGCGGGTCATCGCGACCATGTCGGCGTCGCCGTTCGCCACGGCCTCGTTCGCCATCTCGAGCCGCGTGATCCGGCCGACGATCATGATCTTCGCCCGGTGGCCGACGACCTCCTTGGCCCGGCGCGCGAACGGGATCATGAAGCCCTCGGGCTGGCTCTCCATCGGCGCGACCGCGACGTGCATCGTGTGGTAGCCGCCGCCGGAGATGTTGAAGAAGTCGAACAGCCCGGTCGACGCGAGGATCTCGAGCTGCGCCTCCGTCTCCTCGCCCGTGATCCCGTGGTCGCCCAGGAACTCGTCGAACGACATGCGCACGCCGACCGCGATCCGGTCGCCGACGCGCCGGCGGATCTCCTCCGCCACCTCGATCGTGAGCCGGCAGCGGTTCTCGACCGAGCCGCCGTACTCGTCCGTCCGCTTGTTGAACGCGGGCGAGAGGAACTCGCCGAGCAGCTGGCTGTGCGCGGAGTGGATCTCGACGCCGTCGAGGCCCGCCGCCATGCAGTTGAAGGCGGACCGGCCGAAGTACTCGACCAGCTCCCTGATGTCCTCCTTCTCCATCACCTTCGGCCGCTCGCCGTAGATGACGGAGGGGATCGGCGACGCGGCCCAGAGCGGGCGGAAGCGGTCGATGAACATCGTCCCCTTGCCCTGCGCGCCGCAGCAGAAGAGCTGCACGAACTGCTTCGCACCGAACTCGTGCACGGCGTCGGCGAGCTTCGCGTACATCGGGACGACCTTGGGGTCCCACGCGATGCAGCCCTGGTGGTAGTTCATGCCGGAGGGGTGCGTCGCCTGCTGCTCGAGACAGAGGAGGGCGGCGCCGCCCAGGGCGCGCTCGCGGTAGTACGCGACGTGGCGATCGGAGATCATCTCGTCGCGCCCGTAGAGCTGCGTGTGGCCGGTGGCCATGATCCGGTGCTTGACGGTCACCGGACCGATCTCGAGCGGCTGCCAGAGGTGCTTCAGCTCCGCGGCAGGTGTGCTCAACGCCGTTCCTCCCTCCATCCAGGGTCCGAGGTGGGCCGATTGTATACAGCCCCTGGATCGGGGATCGCGCTGGACGCCGTGCGGCGAACTACGGATCGTGCGTCGCCCGGGCCGGGCCGCCCGGGGCGCGCAGGAGGCCGCTCGCGACGATCGTGCCGACGGCCGTGAGACAGGCCGTCACGCCCCAGAAGACGTCCCAGCCGACGGCGCCCGCGAGGCCCCGAGCCCCGGCGTCGAGACCGCCGACACCGAGAAGACGAGCGTCGCCTGCACCGAGACGGCCTGCGCGGCGAGCGCGGGCCCGGCCCGCTCGCCGGCGGTCGCGTAGACGATCGCGTTCCAGCCCATCGTCCCGAAGGCGATCCCGGCGGCCGCGACCAGGGTGAGCGCCGTGCCCGCGTGGAGCGCGAGCGCGAAGACGAGCGCGCCGGCCGTGGCGGCGATGCCGGTCTCGACGAGCGTCCGGGCCCGCCGGCGGCCGGCGCCGCGATCGGCGATGCGGCCCCAGACGACCCGGGCCGCGGCCGCGCTGATCTGGAGCAGGAAGAACGCCGCGTTCGAGGCGAGGTCGGACAGGCCGGCGTCGCGGGCCGCCGGCACGAGGAAGACGAGCGTCGCCTGGAGCGCCAGCACGTAGAAGAACGACACCGTCAGCAGCCGGCGCATCCCCGGGATCGCGAGCAGCGGGGCGAGCCGTGCCCGCGGGCGGCGCCCGTCCGCGCTCGCGGACGGTGCGCCGCCCGCGCCGACGACCGCGAAGAGCGCGCCGAACGACACGGTCGCCGCGGCGCAGAGGAGCAGCGCGGCGCGGGAGCCGCCGACGTGGTCGAGCGCCGGGAGCAGGATCGCGCCGAGGATCCTCGCGAGCGGCACGCCCATCTGGCGCACGCCGAGCGCCCACGCGCGGCGGTCGATCGGGAAGACGTCGAACACGGCGCCGATCGACGCGATCGGGACGGCGGCCGTCCCGACCCCGGAGAGGAACAGCATCGCCACGAGCACCGGCGCGGACGGGGCGAAGGCCGCGCCGAACAGCCCCGCCGTCGAGATCGCGGTGCCGGCGAGCATCACCGTGCGGCCGCCCCAGCGCCCGACCGCGACGCCCGCCGGGTAGAGCGCGAGCCCGGTCCCCAGCAGGCTGGCGGCGAGCACGACGCCCATGAAGGCGAGCGAGAGGTCGAACTCGTCCGCGATCTCGGGCCCGATCGACGGGAGCGCGAACGTGACGAGGGAGAACGCGGTCTGCGCCGCCGTCGCGGTCGCGAGGACCACGCGGGCGGAGGCCGTCAACTCCCGGGCTGCGTGAGCGCGAGGATGACCGCGGAGTAGTCGAGCGGGCCGTAGCCGCGCTCGAGCGCTGCGCGGTAGAGGCCCAGCGCCGCCGTCGCGGTCGCCGCCTCGACGCCGTGCTCGGCGGCCAGGTCGAGCGCGAGCGAGGCGTCCTTGACGAGCAGGTCGAGCCGGAACATCGGGTCGTAGTCGTTCGTCGCCGGATGCTCGGGCCGCACGCCCGGCACGGGGAAGCGCCGCCGCATCACGGACGAGTCGCTCGTCGAGCGGGTGAAGACCTCGTACGCCTGCGCGAGGTCGACGCCCTCGCGCTCGAGCATCGTGCACGCCTCGGCCATCACGGCCATGTTCGCGGCGACCATCACGTTGTTCGCGAGCTTGACCGCCTGGCCCGCCCCGTGCCCGCCGACGTGCTCGACGCGCGCGCCCATCGTGGCGAGCAACGTCTGCCAGCGCGCGAAGACGTCCGCCTCGCCGCCGACCATGATCGCGAGCGACCCGGCCTCGGCCCCCGTGGGGCCGCCGGAGACCGGCGCGTCCAGGAACGAGACGCCCCGCCCGGCGCAGGCGGCCGCGATGCGGCGGGCGAGCGCGGGCGGGCTCGTCGACATGTCGATCACCGTCGCGCCCGGGGCGGCCGCGGCGGCGAGCTCGAGGCCGACCTGCTCGACGATCGCGACCGAGGGGAGCGAGAGCAGGATCGCGTCGGCGCCGGCAGCGGCCTCGGCCGCCGTGGCCGCCGTGGCCGCGCCCACCGCCGCCGCGCGCGCCGGGTCGACGTCGCAGACGACGAGCTCGAAGCCGCCCGCCGCGACGCGGCGCGCCATGTGGAGCCCCATGGTCCCGATCCCGACGAAGGCGACGCGTGCCATCCGGGTCAGATCCTAACGATGCCGGGAACGCGGGCTGGAACCTTCCGACGGCCGGCCGATGTCAAAGGCACATGCGCACCCCGAAGCTCCTCTTCCTCCTCGCCGCTGCGCTCCCGCTCGCGCTCGCCGGCTGCGCGCTCGGCCCCGGCCCGGGCGTCGACCTGCCCCAGGGCGGGCCGCACACCCACCCGACCGGCCCCGAGGAGCTCGTCGTCTCGCTCTCGATCGGCGGCGGGCTGGAGCCGATCCAGTACGCGGTCGACGACCGGCCGAGCTTCGCGCTCTACGGCGACGGCACCGTCCTGCGCCCGCCCTCTCCCGCCGTGGCCTATCCCGGCGTCGACGCCTACCGGCTGACCGAGGACGGGATCCAGGCCGTGCTCGCCGCCGCGGAGGAGGCGGGCCTGCTCCGCGAGGGGGTCGACTACGGCATCCCGCAGGTGTACGACGCGCCCGCCGCGTCCCTCTCGATCAGCGCGGACGGACGCTCCTTCTCCCACGGCATCGGCGCCCCCGGGATCGGCGACGACGATCCCTCGCTCACCGCCGCCCAGCGCGAGGCGCGCCGCCGGGAGACGGCGTTCGAGTCGTTCCTCCGCTCGCTGCCTGCCGATCACCCCGAGCTGCTGGCCGAGCAGCCGCACGCCTACGACCTGCGCGCCGTGGACGTGCACGCGTGGCCCGCGGAGCCGTGGTCGGGCGCGGCCGTCGAGGACTGGCCGCTCGCCCGCCCGCTCGGCGAGCTGGCGGGCGAGGGCACCGCCGGGGGCCTCTGCGCGACGATCGCGGGCGCAGACCTGGTGCACCTGCGCGCGGAGCTCTCCGCTCGCTCGGCCGACCTCTGGCGGAGCGGCGGCGCGACGTGGTCGGTCGGGCTGCGGGCGATCCTGCCGGGCGTGACCGGGTGCTCGGAGCCGGTGAGCCAGCCGGTCTCCGGGGACGGCTACACCGGCTACCGCATGACCCCGGCGCAGTGGGAGGGCGTCGCGCTCACGGCCGGGCTGCTTGCCGGGGGATCGGCTGTTCCAGGCGTCCGAGCGCGACGTCGCCACGGTCGAGCAGGCGCTCGACCGGGCGCTCGCGACCGCCGAGCCGCGGGCCGCGGATGTCCGGATGCGCCTCGACGCGTACGTGCGCCAGCACGTCGGCGTGCGCCGGGACGATCGGCGGCTCGTCCTCGTCAACGCCTTCTGCGATCCCTCGGCGGTCGCCGCGCCCGAGCGCGAGCCGGTCGTCGTCCTCGACGGCGGGGCGTGCTTCTGGCAGGCGCTCGTCGATCCCCGGAGCGGCGAGCTCGTCGCGCTCTCGGTGAACGGCGAGGCTTGATCAGCGGTAGCAGTCGGGCGGCGCGACGAGCGTCGCCCAGGTGTCCGGGCAGTGCCCGGGGACGAGGCGAGCGCCGCTGTCGCGCGCGAGTGCGACGAGCCGGTCGTGCGACGCGCGCCTGAGGGGCGCGTCCCCGGGCCGCGAGCCGGCGGCGATCGGGTCGTCGCGCTCGACGTTCTCCTGCAGCGGGATCGCGTCGAACGCGAAGAGCCAGGAGCCCGACTCGGCCAGGTCGACGCGGAAGGACAGGTGACCCGGCGCGTGCCCCGGGGTGGCGATCGCGTGGATCCCGGCCGCGATCCGGCAGTCGCCGTCCACGGGCTGCCAGCGGATCGCCGGGTCGTCGTAGTCGGGCCGCCAGTATCCCTGCGCCTCGGTCGCCTCCTCGAGCGCGTACTCGAGCTCGGCGCGGTGGACGACGACGGCCGGGCCGCCGGCGAGGTGGCGCAGCCCGCCGGTGTGGTCGACGTGCAGGTGGCTGACGAGCGCACCGGCGAGGTCGGTGACCCCGACCCCGCACATCTCGAGCGCCTCGAGCAGCGGGTCGCCGTCGCCGGGCAGCTCCGGCGCGCCCCACTGCCAGAAGCGGCCCCACGCCGCCGGGTCGCGGCCGATCGACTCGGCGAGCCCGGTGTCCCAGAGGAACCAGCCGTCCGGGGAGCGCGCCAGGATCGACGTGAACGGGAGCCGCAGGACGCCGTCGCCGCCCGTCCGCTCGAACGCCAACGCCGCCGGGATGCGCTCGTGCCCGAGCGTCAGGCAGTAGAGGCGATCGCAGACCTCGGCGGCCATGACGCGAAGGGTAGAGGCTCGCAGGCGCGGGCGCGGCCCGCCCGCCGCGCCCGGCCGCGCCCGAGCCACTACCGTCCTTCCGGGACATGTCCCTCCCGCCCCTGGACGCCCGCCCTTGGGTGGGGGGTCCACGTGCCGCCGGCAACGAGCCTATCGCGCGATCGCGCACGTGTCCGTCGCGGAACCGTGCCGGATCGGTGACGATTGCTCCCCCGCCACGAGAGGAGAGCCCGATGCGCGTGCTGTACGTCAGCCCGATCGAGGAGGACGAGAACCCCGGGATCGACATGCTCGGCCACGGGCTCGACCACGCGCTCGCGACCGCCGGGATCGACATGCGCGTCGTCGTCGCCGACTTCCGCCGCGAGGACTTCGTCGCCGGCACGGCGGCCGCGGTCGAGGCCGGGGTGGCCGCCGGGGTCGACGGGATCGTCCTCTACACGCTCGCGCCCGACGAGCCCGCCGCCGCCGTCGCCGCCGCCCGCGCGGCCGGCGTCCCCGTCTTCACGTTCACCCGGCCGCGCTACCCGGTCGACGCCTCGCTCGCCTACCCGAACTTCAACCACGGCCTCTACATGGCCGATCACCTCGCGACGCTCGTCCCGCGCGGTGCCGCCGTCGCCGTCATCCCCGGCCCCGACGTCTCGGACGACACCGAGGAGGTGATCGGCATCCTGCACGGCTGCGACCTCCACGGCCTGCGCGTCGTCAACGACGTCCACGACCCGCGCTACCGCAACGCGACCGACGTCGAGGAGGGCGGCCACGCGGCCGCGCTGAACGTCCTCGCCGACTTCCCCGGCCTCGACGCGCTCGTGCCGTACAACGACGAGACCATGCTGGGCGTGCTGCGCGCGCTCGACGAGGTCGGCCGCCCCGACGGGATCCGGCTGCTCTCGCGAAACGGGACGCCGCGCGCCGTCGAGAACGTCCGGGCCGGGCGCGCCGACGGCACCTGGGACCTCGATCCGCCGGGGATGGGCACCGCGCTCGGCGCGCTCGTGGTTCGTCAGGTCGTCGGCGGCGAGCGCCTCGACGGCGAGGTCGGCATGAGCCCCGTCGGGCGGATGATCACCCGCGAGAACGCGGACACGTGGGTGCCCTGGGAGCGACGGATCGACGTTCGCCCGTTCCGGGTCGGGCTCGACTGAGGGTCAGGCGCCGGCGACGACCCCGGGCGCCCGGTCGGCCCAGGGCAGCGCCTGCTCGAGCTGCGCGGCGAGGCGGAGCAGCGTCGCCTCGTCGCCGAAGCGCGCGACGAGTTGCACGCCGATCGGCAGGCCGTCGTCCGTCCAGCCGAGCGGTAGGCTGATCGCCGGCTGGCCCGTGACGTTGAACACCGCGGTGAACGGCGCGACCTCGTCGAACAGCCGCCCGGTCCAGGCCACCGCGTCGACGCCGGCCGCGTTCATGTCGAGCGCCCCGAGCGGGAGCGCCGGCCCGGCCATCGTCGGCGTCACGAGCACGTCGACGCCCTGGAAGAACGCCCCGACCGAGCGGCAGGCGGCGTTGTAGTCGTTCGTCGCCGAGATGTACTCGGAGGCCGTGACCCGCCGCCCGTGCTCGACCACGGCGAGCGTCACCCGCTCGAGCGTCTCCTCGCTCGCCGGCGTGCGCAGGACGTGCGAGAAGACGTCGACCCACTGGGCCGTCGTCGCGCACCAGATCGCGACGTTCGCGCCCGAGAGGGCCTCGCTGTCGACGGACGGGCTGCCCGGCTCGACGGCGTGGCCGAGGTCGGCGAGCGCGCGGACGGTGCGCTCGACGGCCGCGACGCAGGCAGGGTCGACGGCCGTGCCCGACCAGGCCTCGGTCGTGAAGGCGACGCGCAGCCGGCCTGGGTCGGCGCCGACCTCGTCCGCGTACGGCCGCGCCGGGCCGGCGATCTCGTACTTCTCGCCCACGGACGGCCCGTGCGTCGCGTCGAGCGCCGCGGCGGTGTCCCGGACGGTGCGCGAGCAGACCAGCTCGGTCGGCAGGCCAGCCAGCGCCTCGCCGACGATCGGGCCGGTCGGCATGCGGCCGCGGGAGGGCTTGAGGCCGACGACGCCGCACCACGCGGCCGGGATGCGGATCGAGCCGCCGCCGTCGCTCGCGTGCGCGATCGGCAGGGCGCGCGCCGCGACGATCGCCGCCGCGCCGCCGCTCGAGCCGCCGCTCGAGCGGCTCGTGTCCCACGGGTTGCGGGTCGCGCCGGTCGCGACCGGCTCGGTCGTCACGCACATGCCGAACTCGGGCGTGGACGTGCGGCAGATCGTCGCCAGCCCGGCGGCCCGGAAGCGGCCCATCAGGTTCGAGTCGGCGGGCGGGCGCAGCCCCTCGCCGAGCAGGCGGCTGCCGAGCTGCGTCGGCAGGCCGGCGGCGTGCGGGACGAGGTCCTTCAGCCCGAACGGGACACCGCCGAGCGGCCCGGCCGGGTCGTGGTCGAGCGGCGCGAACGGCTCGCCGACGACCGCGTTCAGCGACGCGGTCTCGTCGAGCGCGCGCCGGGCCGCGTCCGCCACCTCGGCGGCCGAGACCTCGCCCGAGCGGATCAGCGCCGCCAGGCCGACCGCGTCCTGCGCCGCGTACTCGCGAACCTCCACCCCGTCCCCCTCTCGTCAGAGCCCGAACACGCGGGCGGCGTTCGCGCCGAGCACGTCGGCCTTCACGTCGTCCGGCAGGTGCAGCCACTGGCCGCGCTTCACCTCGAGCCGCGGGTCGAAGAGCGGGAAGTGGCTCGAGAAGAGCAGCCGCTCGCGCCCGTAGCGGGCGATCACGAGCTCGAGGAAGTCCTCCCGGTAGACCCCCGCCGTCTGGAGCGACAGGTTGGGGCAGTCGGTCAGCGCGAGCTCGACGTCGGTCTGGCCGAGGCCGGAGATGTTGATCTGTCCGCCGTTCGTCGCGACGAAGGTCGTCTCGGGGAAGCGACCGACCAGGTCGCCGACCTGCAGGCCCTCGGAGAGCCACGGGTAGCCGGCGGCGATCACCACGGGCACGCCGCGCTCCGCGGCGACGGCCACGACGCGGTCGACGAACGGGGCGTTGATCCGGAAGGTCTCCTCCCACGGGTGGAGGAACAGGCCGGCGAGCCCGCCGTCGAGGGCGCGGCCGAGCGCGTCGGCCGCGTCGGACTGCTGCGGGTCGACGCGCGCGAGGCCCGTCAGCCGGCCGGGGTGCGCGGCGGCCGCCGCGGCGAGCGCGTCGTTCGCCGGCCCGAGGTGGTAGCCGGGCGGGCGCGCCGGAACGGCGACGGCGCGGTCGATCCCGGCCGCGTCGAGCGCACGCAGCACGTCGTCCGCCGAGGCGGACGGCCCGTGCAGGCTCTCGCCGAGGTAGACGAGCGAGTCGACGATCACGAGACGTGCTCCAGCAGGCGCAGCGCGTTCTGCCCGAGGACGAGCGCCTCGTCGGCGGGGGCGAGCCCTGCGAGGCGCACCTTCTCGACCTCGATCAGCGGCGAGCAGACGGGGCCGTCGCTCGCGTAGACGACGCGCTCGGGGCCGATCCGCTCGACGGCCTCGCCGATCTTCGCCGGATACGGCATCGCGGAGGTCTCGAGCACGACGTTCTCGTACCGCTCGGCGACGGCGATCGCCTCGTCGACGTGGAAGTAGCCGCCCATGTGGCCGAGCACGATCGTCGCGTAGGGCACCGCCGCCGCGGCCTTCGCGATCGCGAGCGGCGTCGTCATCGGCTCGTCGCCGCAGTGGAAGAGCGTCGGCGCGCGATGCTCGGCCGCGACGCGGATCAGGCGCAGCGTGTCCTCGCCGCCCGGGTGGGCGATCGTCGAGACGGGATGGAGCTTCAGCCCCTTGAAGCCCATGGCGAACGCCTGCTCGAGCAGCGCGACGGCCTGGTCGCCGTACCAGGGATGCACGCGCGCGAACGCCCAGAGGCGGTCGGGGAACTCGTCGCAGGCGTCCTTCACGAGCTGGAGCGCGTCCGGGTTCACCTCGGGCACGTCGACGATCGTCATGATCACGGCGCGATCGATCCCGGCCTCGTCCATCCGCCGGACGGCCAGGTCGGCCTCCATCTTCCAGCCGAGCGCCGGGATGTGGTCGACGTGCATGTGGAGGTCGACGATCACGCGCGCATCCTCGCACAGCCGGGGCCCGGGGCGCGGGCCCGAGCGGCAGGGGGCGCGGCCCGCGCGGGCCGCGCCCCCTCCCACCTCAGCCCGCGACGACGCCCGGCAGCCGGTCGGCCCAGGGGAAGCGCTGCTCGAGCTGCGCCGCGAGGCGCAGGAGCGTCGCCTCGTCGCCGTAGCGGCCGACGAGCTGGATCCCGATCGGCAGGCCGGACTCGCTCCAGGCGAGCGGCAGGCTGATCGTCGGCTGGCCGGTGATGTTGATCATCGCCGTGAAGGGCGAGTAGAAGCCGAAGAGCTTGCGCACCCAGCCGTCGGCGTCGAGCGACGCGTCGTCCTGGTCGAGCAGGCCGAGCTCCCACGGCAGCTGGGCGACCGACGGGATCAGCAGCACGTCGACGCCCTCGAAGAACGTGCCGAACGCGCGGCCGACGGCGTTCGCGTCGCCGAGCCCGTCGAGCAGCTGGACGGCCGTGAGCGAGCGGCCGTACTCGATCATCCGAGCGAGCAGGCCTGACCGCGTCCGGGCCGGCGGCCATCCCCTTCGCCTTCGAGGTTCGCGACCGGCTGCGCGAGCCCGGTTTAACTACCCGACCAGGAGCGCCCGGTGGAGCTGCTCGTAGTCGAGCGCGGGCTGGCCTGCCTCGACCGCGTGGCCCGTCCGGCGAGCGCGACGGCGACCCGCTCGGTCGCGGCGCGCACCTCGGGATCGACCGGCCTCGCCCGACCAGGCGTCCGCCGTCCAGCCGATCCGGACGCGGCTCCGGGTCGGCGCCGACCTCCTCGGCGTGGCGGGCGCGCGGGCGGCGGGATCACGTACTTCTCGCCCGGCGCCGGCCCGTGCAGGACGTCGAGCATCGCCGCGCAGTCGCGGAGCGTCCTGCAGAGGACGAAGTCGTGCGCCATCCCGTGCAGGCCCTCCCACTGGCCCGGCCCGACGGGGATCCGCTCGCGCGTCGGCTTCAGCCCGACGATGCCGCAGAGCGACGCGGGGATGCGAATCGAGCCGCCCCCGTCCGTCGCGTGCGCAACGGCGAGCGCGCGCGAGGCGACGAGCGCCCCGGCGCCGCCCGAGGAGCCCCCGACGCTCCTGCCCAGGTCGTACGGGTTCCGCGTCGGCCCGTGCACCTTCGGCTCGGTCGTCGCGTTGAACGCGAACTCCGGCGAGCGCGTCCGCCCGATCACCTTCAGGCCTGCCGCGCGGAAGCGCTGCCCGAGGAACGTGTCCCCCGCCCCCGTGACGCCGTCGCCCGCGAGCGCGCTCCCGAGCTGGGTCAGCTGGCCCTTCAGGTGCGGGCGCCACCTCCTTCATGGCGAACGGCACCCCGGCGAACGGCCCGGTCGTCGCTCGACTCGAGCGGCGCGTCGAGCAGCGGGCCGACCGTGGCCGACAGCTGCGGCTCGACCGCCTCGATCGCGCGGCGCGCGACGTCCTCCACCTCGGTCGCCGACACCTGCCGCGTGCGCAGGAGCTCCGCCAGCCCGACCGCGTCCTGCGCTGCGCAGTCCCGGATCTCCATGCCCTGCGAGCCTCCTGCGTGCGTCCTGTACGGGAGGTACAATCCTTAAGGCCACGGGGCGACGCGCGGCGGGTCGGCTACGGCGCCTGCGGGAGCCGCTTGCCCGCGCCTCGCCCGGCAGGGCGCGAGGGCGGCGGCACGACCGGCCCGATGTCGCCGTCGGGCGCCGTGTCGAGGTCGACGATCACGGGGGCATGGTCGCCTGGGCCCGTGCCCTTCCGGGCCTGCCGCGGATCCACCCAGGCGGCACGGACGCGGGCGGCGATCGGGTCGCGCGCGAGCACGAGGTCGATGCGCATCCCGAGATCCTGGTGGAACATCCCGGCCCGGTAGTCCCAGTAGGTGAAGACGCGCTCTCCCGGCCACCGGTCGCGGACGACGTCGTGCAGGCCGGCCGCCTGGAGCGCCGCGAGCGCGGCCCGCTCGGGCGGGGTCACGTGCGTCTGCCCGACGTACGCAGCGGGGTCGAAGACGTCCTCGTCGGCCGGCGCGATGTTGATGTCCCCGCAGACGACCAGGTCGGCCGGGCCGGCGGCCACGAGCGCGTGCAGGGCCTCGAGCCAGGCGAGCTTGTAGACGTAGTGGTCGCAGCCCGGCTCGCGCCCGTTCGGCACGTAGACGGAGACGACGCGCACGCCGCCGCAGGTCGCGGCGATGGCCCGCGCCTCGGGGTGCGGGAAGCCGGGCGCGCCGGGCAGGCCGGCGACGACGTCGTCGAGCCCGACGCGCGAGAGGATCGCGACGCCGTTCCAGCTCGGCTCGCCGTGGACCGCGACCGCGTACCCGCGCGCGGCCAGCTCGTCGCCGAGCAGGTCGAGGAACGCGTCGTCGGTCAGCTTCGTCTCCTGCAGGCAGGCCACGTCGGGACGGCGCTCGTCGAGCCAGGGCAGGAGCCGCGGCACGCGCTGCTTGACCGAGTTGACGTTCCAGGTCGCGATCCGCACGGCTCTACGGTAGACCCCGACAGGCGTCGACGGCGCGGCGACGGGTCGCCGGCCCGGACGTTCGCTGCAGCCGCCGGCGGCCGAGGGTGTGGATCGATCGTCACGCTTCCGACACGAGTCGAGCCCGCGCGGTCACACACCCGTGACGCGTTCGGCGCTACGCTCGAAGGCGGGTGGAGGCGCGGGGTGGCCCCTCGCCCGTCCCGAAGGGACGTGTCCCGGTACGGCGCAGCAGGTCGGACAGGGCTCAGAAGCGACGGTGTCCGCGGCCGGTTTGCGGACTCCAGCCAAACCGACGACGTTCTCGCTCGTCCAACCAGGCATGCGAACGCGCCCCGTGCCGACGCGGTGTCTCGGACTGGCCGCGGTCCTCCTGCTTGCTGCCTGCGGCGGTGAGGTCAGCCCGACGGCCGAGGAGAAGCGAACCGCGCCCGACCTGCTCGCGGTCACGTGCGACACGCGTGAGCCGATGCTCGACGCGCAGCTCGTTCGGGCGCGGGCCGACGGGCTCCACGTGGTCGTCGACAACCGGACGTCGACGAGCGTCGAGGTGCGGTTCTCGGCGGACATCGACAGTGGCCCGTGGAGCATCGTGGCGCCACCCCGGACGAGCGCGCACGTCGTACCCGCTCCTCCGGGCACGTGGGACGTCCGTTGCGACCCGGTAGAAGGCCCGTTCCCCCGCGAGGCTCCGACCGCTCGGGCTCGAGTCGTCGACCCGGACGGCTTCTACGTCTCGACCGAGCTCGCATGCGGCGAAACAGACGGCGTGACCGGTGCGATGCCAGCCGGGGCGCGCGGCGAGCGCGGGTCGCCAGTCGAGGCGGCGGCGACGTTCTTCCGGCGGATCGACGGCGAGCTCGACTACGAGATCGAGCGCGCGGGGTACGGAACGGACGCGACTCAGACGCTCGTCCGCCTCGTGCGAGACGGCGAGGTTCTGGGCCGCGCTTCCCTCTCGCCCGACGGGGTCGGCGGGTGGCTCGTCGATTCGTTCGAGCGGTGCCGCTGAGCCGGAAACCGAGAAGAGTGGCGAAGAGGAAGAGGCTCGGCAGAGCGGGGGCCGGAGCGCCAGCCGCCAGGCTCCACGGGGTGACCGCTCGGGCAAGGCGCAAGCTTCTCCCAACCGTCGTCCTAGCGGGGGATCCAGACGAGCGCGACCTCGGCGACCTTGACGTCGGCTCGCTCGAGGCCGATCTCGAGCGGCTCGATCGCCCGGCCGTTCTCGTCCCACTCGGCGTCGATCCGCGCGCACTGGTCGAGGATCTCCTGCTCGAGCTCCGCGAGCTCCGTCTGGGCGCGCGCCGCCTTCGCCTGCGCCTGGAACGTCCGGTCGGAGCCGCGGCTGACGACCCGCTCGGCCGCCCGGGCGATGTCGCGGTTGCGCCGGCGGCCGCCGAAGAGGGCGCCGAGCACCGCGCCGGCCCCCGCGATCAGGTCGCGGTTCGCCTCGCGGCGCTCCTGCTCCTCGAGCTCGTGCACGCGCGCCTCGGCGTCCGCGATCGCGTTTCGCAGCCGGTCGGCCTTCGCGCCGAGCCGGTCCTTCAGCTTCGCCGCCTCGGCGTCAGCCTCCCGCTGCGCCGCCTCGTCGCAGCGCCCGAGGAACTGCTCCTCGGTCTCGCCCGGACGCGAGTAGAGCTTCAGCGCCGGGTTGCGGAAGAGGTGCAGCGAGCGCGACTCGACGACGCGCGCCTGCGCGTCCCTGCCGGCCTGCTTGAAGAACGTCGACTGGGCGAGCGGGACGCCCGGCAGCGTGTAGACCGCGCCGGGCGGCGCCTCGGCCCGGAAGTCGCGCGGGTCGTAGTCGACCTCGATCCCCTGCGAGAGGTCGAGCCCCTGGTCGAGCAGGTGGATCGCCTCCCACTCCTCCGCGTGGTCGACGGCGGCCTTCGCGTCGTCGTAGCGCAGCGAGAGGCGGATCGCGAGCGCCGCGTGGAGCGTCGTCGACGCGGGATTCGCGCCCACCTGCGCCGCCCAGTGCGCGGCCGGGTCGAGGTGGTAGACGGTGACGCCCGCCGCGACCTGCGGCGCGACCGGCGTCTCGTGCTCGCCGAGCGCGGGGGCCGGCTGCGCCGGGGCGGCGGCCTCCGCGGGCGGCACCGCGGGAGCGGCCGGGTCGATGAACGGCTCCGTCGAGGCGGGCGCCGGGGGCGGCGCGGCGACAGCGGGCGCCGCCGGCTGCCCCTTGCGCGCCGCCATCAGCGTCGCGATCTGCTCGCGCGTGAGCGGGCCGCGCAGGTACGACATGGCCCAGCGCGTCTGGAAGACCGCGGGCTTCGGCTCGTGCGCGCTCTGGAGCAGGAACTGCCGCTTCTCGAGCCCGCCGATCACGGTGCCGAGCGCGCTCACGTCCACCCCGCCCGCTGCCGACTCGAGCCCGGCGAGCACGCGCTCCTTGTCGCGCTCGGTCTGGAGCCGCCCGACGAGCCAGGTCGCCGCGTTCGACATCGCCTTGTAGTCGAGGTCGACCGGGTTCTGCGTCGCGAGCACCATGCCGACGCCGAAGGCGCGCGCCTGCTTGAGGATCGTCAGGATCGGCTTCTTCGCGGGCGGCGCGGCGGTCGGCGGCACGAAGCCGAAGACCTCGTCCATGTAGACGAGCGCCCGCAGGTCCGACGTGCCCGCGAGCCCGCGGAACCACGTCACGACCTTCGAGAGCAGCAGCGTGACGACGAACTGCCGCTCCTCGTCGGAGAGGTGCGCGAGGTAGACGATCGAGCAGCGCGGCCGGCCGCCCTCGGTCGAGAGCAGCTGCGCCGGGTCGATCGGCGGGCCCTCCGACCAGGCGGCGAACGAGGGCGAGGCGACGAGCGCGTTGAGCTTCAGCGCCAGCTCGTTGCGGTCCTTCGGCGGGAAGAACGCGTCGAGCTCGAACACGCCGAGCTTGCGCAGCGGCGGCGACTGCACCTCGCCGATCAGCGCGCCGAGGTCGAGGTCGCGGCCCTGCCGCCACGCGTTCTCGACGAGGTTCGCGAGCAGCACGTGCTCGCGCGAGGAGATCGGGTCGGCCTGGATCCCGACGAGCGCGAGCAGGCTCGTCACCGTGCCCTCGATCTCGTCGCGCAGCGCCTCGGCCTCGGTGTCCCACGACAGCGTCGGCGCGCGCAGCGAGCCGACGACGTTCAGCGGCACGCCCGCGGTCGAGCCCGGCGTGTAGATCGTGAAGTCGACGGACTCCTTCAGGCGCTGGATCCGCTCGGGCGGGATCCCCTGGCCCGCGAGGCCGTCCTTCCACGTCTGCGCGGTCTTGGCCGCGTAGTCGGCGACCGAGACGCCGTCCTGGCGCGCGTCCGACTCGTTCACCCAGGGCTCGAAGTCCGCCGCGGAGAGCTCCGGGAACTGGAGCAGCAGGTTGCCGAGGTCGCCCTTCGGGTCGATCGCGAGCACCGGGATGCCCTGGAGCAGCGCCTCCTCGAGCAGGACGACCGCGAGGCCCGTCTTGCCCGAGCCCGTCATGCCGACGATCGCGCCGTGCGTCGTCAGGTCGGGCGCCTCGAGCGCGAGCGGCTCCCCCGTCCTCTCGCGCGTCTGCGGGTCGATGCCCGCGCCGATCCACAGCTTCCCTGGCTCGTCCATGCCGCCGATCTTACGGGAGGAGAAAACGGGGGGAGAAGCTCGCGCTTCTCCCCCCGTGGCCCCCCTCATTCGCGCCGCGGCCACGCGCACTCGGGCTTCCGCAGCACGGGATCGCTGGCGGTCGCTCCGACGGCCACAGGGGACATGACGAGGGAACCTCGTCAGGTCGGCGGAGCTTCCGCGCGGTGGCGACGTCTAACGGAGCGTGAGGGTCGTCGCCACGCTTCTGGCCGCGGGGCTCGCCGGGCTCGCGCTCGCCGCGAGCGCAGGCGCACGGACCGCGGCCGACGTGCCGATCGTGGGCGCGAATGCCATCGAGGAGGCGGCGATCCGGGCGGCGCTCGCGCCGCTCGGCGACCACGTCGCGGTCGCGCAGCTGACGCTCGACCCGAACCGCGTCCTCGTGGCCTCGTGTGGTTCGGCCAGCATCCCGTCCGCCTGGACGGAGGCGTCATGGCAGATCATGCTGCTGCGCTTCGAGCTGCCGCGACGTCTCGCCGCCGCGGGCGCCGCGATCAGCGGCGTGGGGTACTGCGACGCGGACTACCACCCCGCTCTCCCCCCGCCCGCGCAGGACGTCGACCTCGACGCGATCGCGCGGGCGATCCGCGCCCGCGCGCGCTCGAACCATCTGACCGTCTCGATCGAGCAGCTGCGGCTGCCCGAGCCGGCGCTTCGGGTCGTCGTCCACCTCTACGAGCGGCAGCTGCTCAAACGGGTCAGCACGTGGCGCTCGATGGTCTTGCCGCCGGAGGCGGATAGGGTCGCGCGTCTCCTGCGGGTCGAGAGCCCGCAGGGGGTCCCGCTCTTCGTCGAGTCCTGGGCCCGCGACCCGAGCTGGGAGGGCGGCATGTGGCGCGGGTACGGCGCGCTCGACGGGGACGCCCCGCACCTGCCGGTGCCTTCGGGCCCAGTCCCGTTCATCTTCCGAGGGCCCTCCCGATTCGCCGTCCGGCTGTCGCTGCAGTTCGAGCCCTCGGAGCCCCGGCGGCGCCGCTACCGGATCGTCTGCGGGGAACGTCCTCGCGGGATCCCGCACGCGCGCCGCGTCTGCGACGCGGTCGTGCTTGACCGCTGGGCGCTGCTCTCTCCCCAGCAGCGCGGCTCGGACGAGGTGTGCTCCGGCGGAGCCATCGACGAGATCACGATCGGCGGCGTGATCGGCGGACGCAGGCTCGGCGGCCGCACCTACCGCTGCGAGCTTGCCACCGTCGCCCGCTGGGCCGTCCTCCTCGGCGCGCGGCCGCCCGGGTGGGGCGGCGTCCCTACTCGACCGGCCCGGCGGCCCTGAAGCTCGGGTGCTCGCTGAGCAGCGCCCGGACGCGCATCAGCCGCGGCCAGCGCTCGGTCGGCAGCGGCAGGCGGTGCGTGCGCCAGAGGCCCGGCGCGACGCAGCAGTCCGCGATCGTGAACGAGCCGCAGACGTAGCCCTCGCCCGGGAGCAGGCGCTCGAAGCTGTCGTACGCCTGGACGACCGCCGGGATCGCCTCCTGCAGCGCCTCCTGGTCGGGCGCGTCCTCCCAGCGGCCGCCGCCCTGCTCGCGGTTCGTCCAGAGGAGCGCGAGCCCGTCGAGCTTGCCGGCCGCCGGCCGCACCATCGTCTGCCAGCTGTCGAGCGCCTGGTCGACGCGGGCGCGCTGGCGCGGGTCGTCCGGGTAGAGGTCGTCGCGGCCCTCGCGGGCGGCGAGGTAGCGCAGGATCGTGTTGGACTCGCCGAGGCGCAGGTCGCCGTCGACGAGGGCGGGGATCGAGCCGAAGGGGTAGACCGCCAGCAGCGCCTCCGGGCGCGGCCGCGGGAACGGGACGTGGACGCGCTGGACGTCGAGGCCGAGCTCGGCGAGGAGCATCCGGACCTTGAGCGCGTTGGACGAGCCGGGGTTGTCGTAGAGCGTCAGCATCCCGCCATCCTACGGGCGCGGAGGGGCGGCGCAGCCGCGCGCGCCCGCCGCGCCGTAGGATGCCGCGCATGAGCCTCCAGCAGATCATCCAGTCCCTGTTCGACGACCTCCAGCCGAGCCGCATCACGCTCCGGCAGCCGAGCGACTCGGACATCTTCCCCGTCACGAACGAGGTCACCGGCGACGGCGTCGACTCGATCGTCGGGATGGCGACGCCGAACATGCCGAAGCAGCCGATCGTCCTGCGCGTCACCGGCGGCGAGCAGGTCGTGCAGACCGACTGCGTGGGCGACTACCCCGACGACGACGCCTACCAGACGATGCTCGGGCTGTACGGCGGGATGCAGGCGCAGATCGTCACGCCCGTGCGCCGCGACGACCAGACCGTCGCGATCATCTCCGTCCACCAGTGCGGGCGGAAGCGCGACTGGACCGACGCCGAGGCCGCGCGCTGCCGCGAGGCGGCCGCGCAGGTGCTCGCCGAGCTCGACGCGGCCGCGTCGTAGGGGTCTCGCGGTGAGGATCAGGGTCGACGCGTCGCGGCCGCTGGCCGAGGAGCCCGCGACCGGGCACAACCGGTGGCATCCCGACCTCGAGCCGATCGCCTCGGTCCGGGTCGGAGAGGAGCTGACGATCGAGTGCCGCGACGGGCTCGACGGGCAGATCACGCCCGACTCGACGCCCGAGGACGTGCTCGGGATGAGCCTCGGGCTCGGCCACCCGATGACCGGGCCGATCCACGTCGAGGGCGCCGAGCCCGGCGACGTGCTCGAGGTCGAGCTCCTCGCCTACGAGCACGCGGACATCGGCATCGCGGCCCTGATCCCCGGCTTCGGCTTCCTCTCCGACCTCTTCCCCGACCCGTACGTCGCCGGCTTCCGGCTCGCGAACGGGGTCGCGCGCTCGCCGCAGCTGCCCGGGATCGCGATCCCCGCGGACATGGTCGCCGGGAACGTCGGCGTCGCCCCCTCGCACGCGCTGATGCAGGAGCAGCGCGCGCGCGAGGAGGAGCTCAAGCGCCGCGGCGGCGCCGTCGCCGACGACCTGCCGCACGAGGCCGTCCCGGCTGCGGCCGCCCCCGGGGTGCGGACGATCCCGCCGCGCGAGAACGGCGGCAACCTCGACTGCCGCGGCCTCGTCGCCGGCTCGAGGCTCTACCTCACGGTCCACGTGCCGGGAGCGCTCTTCTCCATCGGCGACCTGCACTTCGCGCAGGGCGACGGCGAGACGTGCGGCACCGGGATCGAGATGGCCGGCGCGGTCACCGTCCGCTTCGGGCTGCGCAAGCAGCCGCGCTGGCGCCCGCGCTTCCCGGCCTACGAGACGCCACCGCGCCCGGGCCGGCGCGAGCTCGGCACGACGGGCGTCTCGCTCACCGACGGGGGCCGCAACGAGTCGATGGACCTCGGCCTCGCGACCCGGCAGGCGCTGCTCGCGATGATCGACTACCTGACGACGGAGCGCGGGCTCTCCGCCGAGGCCGCGTACGTCCTGATCTCCTGCTGCGTCGACCTTCGCCTCTCCGAGGTCGTCGACGTCCCCAACCCGCTCGTGTCCGCCGTGCTGCCCCTGGAGGTGTTCGAGTCGTGAACGAGGACGAGACGGTCCGCGCGCGCCGTCGGCGCGAGGCGCTCGACATGCTCGCGTTCGAGCGCCAGCGAGAGGAGGCGCTGCTGCCCCAGCTCGAGAACGCCCTGCGCGACGCGCGCGCCTGGCGGGTCGACGCCTCCGTGATCGCGGGGATGGAGGCCGCCGACGTCGACGAGCTGCGCGCCGCGGGCTTCCTGCTCCAGGCGCCAGGCGGCGACGCGAGCACCCGGCTCGAGCAGCGCGTCGCGAAGCTGAAGGCGGACCTCGACGAGTCCCGCCGCCGGCAGGCCGCGTACGAGCGGTTCGCCGCGGCGCTCGGCGAGAGCTAGCCCGCGACGCGCCCGGGACGCCGTGCTCCGCCGCGTCCCGGCCGACCTGCTGCTCCTGACGGCGACCCTCGTCTGGTCGCTCCACTGGCCGGTCGCGAAGTACGCCTTCCAGGAGGGCATCGGCCCGATCGCCTACATGGCGATCCGGTCGGTCGTCGGCGCGCTCGTGCTCGCGACGGTGACGCTCGGCACGGAGGGGACGCTGCGGATCGAGCGGCTCGACCGGCGCGCCGTCGTCGTCGCGGGGCTGGTCGGGATCGTCGCCTACCAGGTCACGGTCGCGCTGTCGATCGACCACACGACCGCCTCGACGAGCGCGCTCGTCTACGGGACGGTGCCGATCTTCGTCGTCCTCTTCGCCCGCCTCGCCGGGACGGAGCGGCTGTCCGGACGCGTGCTGGGGGCGGCCGCCCTCTCGTTCGCGGGCGTCGCGCTCGTCGCGCTCGGCGCCGAGGGGGACGTCTCGGGCGACCCGGTCGGGATCCTGCTCGCGCTCGTCGCGGCCGCGACCTGGGGCTTCTACACCGTGGTCGTCGCGCCGCTGATGCGCCGATACTCCGCCTGGCGCGTCTCGACGGCGCTGCTCCTCGTCGGCGCCGTGCCGCTCACCGCCGCAGCCGCGGTCGAGCTGGCACAGGAGGACTGGGGCGCGCTCGGCGCGCTCGCCTGGCTCGCCCTCGCCTACGGGACGCTGCTCGCGTTCGTGCTGAACACGATCCTCTGGTTCACCGCGATCCACCGCGTCGGCCCGTCCCGCAGCGCGATCTACGCGAACCTCCAGCCGTTCGGCGGCGCCGTCTTCGCCGTCGCGCTCCTGTCCGAGCACCTGGGCTGGGTTCAGATCGTGGGCGGCGTGATCATCGGCGTGGGAATCCTGGTAGCGCGGCGCACGGGGCGACCGCGCGGCCAGACCGGATCACGTCCTTCATGAAAAGCAGATTGGCCGGCTTTGCCGGCCAATCTGCTGTGCACTCACCAGGAGGGGGCCACCGGGGGAAACCCGGTTTCCCCCGGTATCACTTGAGCGGGATCGCGTACGCCGGCATCGGCGCGCCCGTGGCGCCGCGCAGCTTCAGCGGGAAGCCGAGGAACGCGAACGTGTACTGCTTCTCGGCCGCGATCTCCTCCATGTTCACGATCTCCATGATCTGCGCACCGGCGGTGGCGAACATGTAGGCGTGGACGGGCAGGAACGCGTCCGGCTCGTTCCACGGCATCACCTCGAGCCCGATCGAGTCGCCGGCGATGCACATCGCGCCGGCCTCCTCGCAGAGGTACTTCGCGCTCGGGAGGTTGATCCCGGGGGGCTTCAGCAGGTAGCCGTCCGGGTCCGGCCACTTGGTCATCCGGCCCGTGCGGATCAGGACGATGTCCTTCTTCTTCAGCTCGACGCCCTGCTCCTTGACGCAGCGCTTGATGTCGTCCGGGGTGATCCCGTAGCCGTCGTCGAGGCAGTCGACGCCGTACATGCCCGCGATGTCGAGCAGGACGCCGCGGGCGATCACCGGCGGGTACTTGTCCGGGCCGCCCTTGTTCCAGAGGCGGGAGCCCAGGTCCTTCTCGGGCGTCCAGCCGTTCCAGAACGTGTTGTGGTGCCCGAGGTGGTTCATCGTGTCGATGTGGGTGCCGCAGTGCGTGTACATGTGCACCGAGTCGCCGCAGTAGCTGTAGTGCTCGTGCGGGCCCGACCCCACGCCCGAGAGGTTGTCGTTGACCGACCCCTGCGGGGTGTGCGTCATCCAGATTTCGTACTTGGGGTCGCCGGCCGCGAGCCAGGACGGCATCCCGATGAAGTAGTCGACGTTCAGGTCGAAGACCTTCGTCCCGTTCAGGTGGTCGAGGATCTCCTTGGTGCTCTCCGGGGTGACCCAGTTGAGCCGGCCGATCTCGTCGTCGGGCCCCCACGGGCTCTTCGAGACCTTGAGGCCGTCCTTCTCGAGGATCGCCTCGGGCACGAGCTCGGGATCAGCCATGTCACCCTCCTTGTGGCGGTTGGATGTCGCCCGAGCGCTCCACCAGCGGCGCGTAGAGGTCGGGGCGGCGGTCGTCGAACAGGTGCATCTCGTACTCGCCGGGGACCGGGAGGATGTCCTTCTCCCGGGCCTTCTGCACGTCGATCTCGGCGAGCAGCAGGGTCTCGGTCGTCGCGTCGGCCTCGGCCAGGCGCTGGCCGAACGGGTCGACGATCTGGCTCCAGCCGCAGAACTCGGCGCTGCGCTCGACGCCGACGCGGTTCGAGGTCAGCAGGTAGAGCCGGTTCTCGAGCGCCCGCGTGCGGGTGATGAACTCCGCGTTCGAGCGCGCGGCGAGCGGCCAGTTGGTCGGGTGGGCGACGATGTCCGCGCCGCGCAGCGCGAGCGTCCGCGTCGCCTCCGGGAAGCGCAGGTCGTAGCAGATCTCCAGGCCGATCCGGCCGATCGCCGTGTCGTAGACGGCGAGCTCGCCGCCGCCCTCGACGAAGCGGTCGACGCCGAGGAACGGCAGGTGCGTCTTGTCGTACGTGCCGATGTGGCCGTCGGGCCCGTAGAGGACGGCGCGGTTGCGCAGGACGTCGCCCTCGCGGGCCAGCAGGCCGCAGACGACGTGCAGGTCGAGCTCCGCGCAGGCGGCGCCGAGCTCCTCGACCTCGGGGCCCGGGGTCTCGAGCGCGTGCGCGAGCCCCTCCTCCCTGCTCTCGAACACGTAGCCCGTGAGCGCGCACTCGGGCAGGACGAGCAGCTTCGCACCTGCGTCGGCCGCCTCCTGCATCCGGGTCACGCAGAGCTCGAGGTTCCGCTGGACCTCTCCGAGCCGGGGCTCAACCTGCGCCACGCCGACGAGCATGCGGGGCGAGTCTACCAGGCCCCGGCGAAGCGGGTCGGCAGGGAGCGGCGCGGTAGCCTCCCGGCGTGGACGCGCTGCGAACCGCGCGGTTCGGGCGAGCGCTCCTGCTCGCCGGCCTCGGCCTGACCGCGGCGACCGGGGTCGGGCTGTGGGGCTGGCCGCGCGACGTCGGCCCGTCGTTCGCCTGGCCGATCGCGGCGCCGCTCACCGCCGCGTGGATGGGCGCCTGGTACGTGACGGCCGCGGTCTCGCTGCTCGCCGGGTTCCGCGAGCCGCGCTGGGCGCGCACGAGGATCGTCCTCGTCGTCGCGCTGACGCTGACCTCGACGAGCCTGATCGCGACCGCGCGCTTCCTCGACGAGTTCGCGCTCGGCCAGGGAGCGACGATCGCGCGGCTCATCGCCTGGACCTGGCTGCTCGTCTACGCGCTCCTGCCGCCGGCGGTGCTCGCGGTGATCGTCGCGCACGAGCGTCGGGGCGGCCGGGCCGAGTGGCGGGCGATCTCCGAGCCCCTGCTCCCCGCGACGCGCGTGCTGCTCGGCGCGCTCGCGCTCGCCGGCCTCGTCTCGGGCATCTGGCTCTCGGCCGCGCCGGGCGCGCTCGCCTCGCACTGGCCGTGGCGGCTCGGCGAGCTCCCGGCCTCCGTCGTCGGCACCTGGCTGCTCACGCTCGCGGTCGGGAGCGCCTGGGCGCTCGCCGAGCGCGACTGGGCCCGCGCGCGGATCGCCCTCGTGCCGGCGGCGGTCGGGCTCGTCCTGAACCTCGTCGCCCTCGCACGCTTCCCGGGAGAGCTACGGGATGGGGTCTCGATCGGGCTCTACGCCGGCGCGCTCGCCGCCCTGCTGGTCGGCCTGCTCGCCGTGGCCGCGCTGCAGCGGCGCGCCGCTAGCGGCTGACTAGGCGGCGCACGAGCGCCGGAGCCGCGACGGCGTACAGGCCGTACGAGACGAGCGCGGCGGGCAGCACGAGGCCGAGCCGTCCGCCGGCCCAGCCGGCGAAGGCGGCGACGACGAAGCCGAGCGCCCAGAGCGGCGCCTGGCCGAAGCGGCGCAGCGGCCAGAGCGGCGCGAGCGCGGGATGCGACGCGACCCGCTCGGCGCTCGCGAGGCCGGGCACGCGGGCGGGACGGCGCCGGAGCGAGAGCCGTCGGCGCGGCGACGCGACCGGCACGGGCTCGGACGAGTTGGCGGGGGCGGCGCCCAGCTGGTCGAGGCGCGCCCAGGCGCCGCGGACGCCGGGGTCGTCGGGCGCGAGCGCCGCGGCGCGGGCGAGCGTCTCGCGTGCGCTCGCGGTGGCGCCGCCGTGGGCGAGCACGACGGCGTAGTCGGCGAGCAGCGCCGGGTCGTCGGGCGCGGCGGCCAGCGCGACGAGCAGCGCGCGCTCCGCCTCGACCGGCCGGCCGCGGCGGACCTCGGCCCGCGAGAGGACGCGGAGCAGGCCGCGGGAGCCGGGCGCGAGCGCGAGCCCGGCCTGCGCGGCCGCGACCGCCTCGGCGGCGCGCCCGACCTCGAGCAGCGCGGCCGCCTCGAGCAGCCGCGCCTCCGGCGTCGATCCCGACGCCGGCCCGAGCTCGGCGAGGACGGCGAGCGCGCGGCCCGGCTGACGGGTCGCGAGCAGGCGGGACGCCATCCCGAGCCGCCCGGCGACGTCCGGGTCGACCACGTGCTCCACCGTCGCAGCCTGGCCCATCGCCTCCTGCATCGGCCTCCCGCCGCTCGCACCGGATCCCCCGCGCGACGGGGCCGCCTCACCCGTCCCGGGGGCCGAGCCGCTGCTCGTTGCCGACGAGCTCCGGCTCGTACGGCTGGATCGCCCGCGGGTCACGGCGCATCGCCTCGACGTGCGTCGGCAGGACGTGCGCGAAGGTCGACGGGCCGCTGACCGGTTTGTTCGCGGGGAGCGGGCGTCCCGAGGCGGCGGCGAACCGGCGGGAGAGCGCCGTCAGCCCGCCGAGCTCGACGCCGGGGGCGACGCCGTAGCCCAGTGCGAGCGCCACCGCGACCTCCTCGAGCGGGGCGTTGCCGGCCCGGTCGCCGAGGCCGTTGACGGCCACGTCCGCGATCTCGGCACCCGCGAGCACGCCCGCGGTCGTGTTCGCGACGACGAGGCCGAGGTCGTCGTGGCAGTGGACGCCGACGGGCAGCCCGGTCACCGCGCGGGCGCGCCGGACGAGCCAGGCGACGAGCTCGGGCGTCCCCGCGCCCATCGAGTCGGCGACGTAGACGCGGCTCGCGCCCGCCCGGACCGCGGCCTCCCAGAGCGCGGCGAGGTGGTCGGGGTCGGCGCGCGTCCCGTCGGAGGGCGTGAAGGCGACCTCCACCCCGCCCGCGACGGCGCGCGCGACGGCGGCCTCCACGCGCGCGACGGCCTCCTCCCGCGAGACTCCGAGCAGCCGCTGCAGGCGGTCGGAGGAGCGGAAGACGACGTTCACGACGCCTGCCCCGCTCGCGGCGCAGGCGTCGACGTCCGCCCGCCAGTCCGCGACGAACGCGAGCGAGACGGCCTCGACCCGCGCCCGGCCGAGCGCGCCGGCGACGGCACCAACGGCCTCCGCGTCGCGCGCGAAGCGGCCCGGGTAGCCGACCTGCACCTGCCCGACGCCCGCGGCCTCGAGCGCGAGCGCGAGCTCCACCTTCGTCTCGAGCGCGAAGACGATCCCCTCGGACTGCTCGCCCTCGCGCAGGCTGACGTCGTTCAGGAGCAGCGCGGCGGGCGGCTCGTGGCCGGCCGCGAGGGCGGGAAGCGCGTTGTTCGGGCTCGCCGGCTCGGGCAGCGTCACGGCGGCCCGCCCGGGCCGAAGTCGAAGACGGGCAGCGGCTCGGGGCGCCCCCGGGCGAGCGCGGCGCGCAGCGCCTCCGTCGCGGCGAGGTCGACCGACGCGCCGTCGCCCTCGACCGCGACGCCGTACGTCGAGCGGGCGTGCTCGGCGGTCGCGAAGCCGCGCAGGACGTCGAGGCGGACGGCCTCCGGGTCGCGGGTGAGCGGATCGCCCCAGCCGCCGCCGCCGGCGGTGACGTAGAGCAGGCGGTCGCCCGGCTCGACGCGGAGGAAGTCGAGCTTGGAGGGCAGCTCCTCCTCCGTCCCGTCCCGGCGGAGCAGCACCTTGCGGGAGCCGGCGGCGGCCAGGCCGCCGCCGATCCCCCACGGGCGCGAGACGGCGCGGTCGTCGTGGATCGAGACCTCGCCGGGGACGAGGAACTCGTAGACCTTCTCGACGCCGTTCCCGCCGCGGTGCCGCCCGGCGCCGCCCGAGTCCGGGGCGCCGCGCAGCGAGAGGACGCGCAGCGGGAAGTACGCCTCGGCGTACTCGACCGGGATCGACGTGACGTGCGGCCACCAGGCGTGCACGTCCATCCCGTCGCCGACCGGCCGGCCGGGGATGCCGCCGTAGTTGATCTCGTAGAAGAGGAAGAACGCGCCGTCCTCGTCGCGGCCGGAGAGCAGGAAGTGCGGGCTCGACCCGCACGCCGCGCCGGTCGCGAGCTGGGGGTTCTGCTGGGCGAGGACGCCGGAGAGGACGTCGAAGATCCGCGCGAGCGTGTGCGAGCGGTTCGAGAGCGGCGCCGGGAACTCCGGCTGGATCACCGAGCCCTGCGGGAAGTCGATCTCGAACAGGTCCTGGTAGCCGTGGTTGAAGAGGATCTGCGGGTCGAGGGCCATGATCAGGACGATCCCCGTGACCATCGCGAACATGTTGCGGCCCATGTAGAGGTTGATCGGGCCCTCCGCCTGCGGCGACGTGCCCGAGAAGTCGAGCACCGCCTTGCCGTCGCGCCGGCAGAGCGCGAGCCGGATCCGGAACGGCCCGTTGCCGCAGCCGTCGTCGTCGACGACGTCCTCGAAGACGAGCGGCTCCTCCGGCAGGAACGTGTCGATCATCAGCCCGGCCGCCCGCCGCGTCCGGTCGAGCAGCGCCTGGCAGACGCGCCGGTACGTCTCGACGCCGATCCGCTCGCACAGCTCGACGACGCGCAGCTCGGCCGCCCGCGTCGCGGCGGCGAGGGCGAGCGTGTCGGCGACGGTCAGCTCGGGCGTGCGCGAGTTCCGCGCGAGGATGTCGACGATCGGCTGCTGGAGCACGCCGCGGTCGTACAGCTTGACCGGCGGGAAGCGGATCCCCTCCTCGAAGATCGAGCGCGAGCGCGCGGGCATCGAGCCGGGGACGGCGCCGCCGATGTCCATCAGGTTCCCGATCTGGGAGGCGAAGCCGACGAGCTCCTCGCCGACGAAGATCGGGCGCAGGAGCAGCATGTCGGGCGTGTGCTGGAGCGCTCCGCCGAGCAGGTACGGGTCGTTCATCAGCAGCACGTCGCCGGGCCGCACGTCCTCCTTCGGCCAGCGCTCGAAGAACTCGCCCAGCGGCCAGCCGAACTGGCCCGCGAGCATCCGGCCCTGGTCGTCGGCGAGCAGCGGGAACGAGTCGTGCTCCTCGCGGATCACCGTGGACATCGCCGCGCGGAAGATCACCGCGTCCATCTCGCGGCGGATGTTCTTCAGCGCGTTCTCGACGATGTCGATCACGATCGGGCTCTCGGCCCGCTGCTCCGGCGCCTCGGCCGCGGCCGGCCCGATCACGAGGTTCAGGTGCGCGTCCACCTCGGCGACGTGGCCGGGCAGGACGAGCGTCGTCGAGTCCGTCTGCGTCACGACGGCGGGGCCGACGAGCCGATGGCCCGGGCCGAGCAGCGCGCGATCGACGAGCGCCGCGTCGTGCCAGGCGCCGCGATGGTGGATCCGCTGCGTGCCGACGATCGCCGCCTCGACGGGGCCGGTCGCGGGCGGCGCGGGCGGCGGCTCGTCGAGGCCGGGCGCGCCGAGCGCGACCGCGCGCAGGTTGACGAGCTCGCAGGCCGAGTCGAGCCGGAAGCCGTACTCGCGCTCGTGCCGGGCGGCGAAGCGCTCCGCCACGTCGGCCAAGTCGAGGGCGTCGGGGTCGACCGCGACGGGGATCTCGAGCGCCTGCTTGTGGTAGCGGACGTCGACCTCGAGGCGCACCTCGCGGTCGCCTGCCGGGACGCCCTCGCCGGCGAGCCAGTCGTCCGCCCGGGCGGCGAGGGCCCGCAGCCGGGCGGCGACGCCGTCGGCCGTGACCTGGTCGAGCCGCTCGATGAAGGTCTCCGAGACCTCGCCCCGGAACGGCGAGACCGCGTCGCCGAGCGCGCAGAGGACGCCCGGGGTGGGTGGCACGAGCACGGGGAAGCAGCCCATCAGCTCGGCGAGCGCGTTCGCGTGCAGGGGCCCCGCGCCGCCGAAGGCGACGAGCGCGAAGTCGCGCGGGTCGAGCCCCTTCTCGACCGAGACGAGCCGCAGCGCGCCGACCATGCTCTCGTTGACGACGTCGACGATCCCCTCGGCCGCCTCCTCGACGGAGAGCCCGAGCGCATCGGCGACCCGGCCCACCGCGGCGCGGGCGAGCTCGACGTCGAGCGCCATCGCCCCGCCGAGGAGACGGGCCGGCAGGTAGCCGAGCACGAGGTTCGCGTCGGTCACCGTCGCGCCCTCGCCGCCGCGCCCGTACGCGGCCGGGCCGGGGACGGCGCCCGCGCTCTCCGGGCCCACGCGCAGCGCCCGCGTCACCTCGGGGACGTGGGCCAGCGAGCCGCCGCCGGCGCCGACGGAGCGCACGTCCACCGTGGGCGCCTTGAGCGGGAACGCGCCCAGGCGCGTCTCGCGCGTGATCGCGGGCTCGCCGTCGAGGCAGAGCGACACGTCGGTCGAGGTGCCGCCCATGTCGAGCGAGAGGAAGCTCGGGTAGCCGGCGGCCCGGCGATCCGGGCGGCGCCCGCGACGCCGCCGGCGGGGCCGGAGAACAGCGTGTGCACGGGCTTGTCGGCCGCGGCCCGGACGGTCATCAGGCCGCCGTCGGAGCGGAGGATCGCGAGCGGGCCCGGATGCCGGCCTCGCGCAGGCCTCCTCGAGCCGCTCGACGTAGCGGGCGAGCGCCGGCCGCACGTACGCGTTCATCACGACGACGTTCGTCCGCTCGTACTCGCGGAACTCCGGCAGGACGTCGGACGACAGCGAGACGAGAGCCCCGGCGCGAGCTCGGCGACGAGCTCGGCGAGGCGCCGCTCGTGCGCCGCGCTCGCGTAGGCGTGCAGGAGCGAGATCGCGATCGACTCGACGCCGCGCGCGAGCAGCTCGCCGATCGCCTCGCGCGCCTGCGCCTCGTCGAGCGGCACGACGACCCGGCCGCGCGCGTCGAGCCGCTCGCGCACCCCCCGCGTGTCCTCGACCGCCGCGAGCGGGTCGGGCTTGACCATCGTCACCCAGCCCGCGAGCGGGCCGGGCGTCTCGCCGCGCGCGAGGTGGAGCACCTGCTCGAAGCCCGCCGTCGTCAGCAGGCCGACGCGCGCGCCCCGGCCGGTCAGGACGGCGTTCGTCGCGACGGTCGTCCCGTGCATCACCCGCGCCACGGCGGCCGGCTCGACGCCGGCGTCCGCGAGCAGCTGGGCGAGGCCCGCGAGCGCGCCGCGGGAGGGGTCGTCCGGGGTCGAGGGCACCTTCGCGAGCCGGGTCGCCCCGCTCGCCTCGTCGACGAGGATCAGGTCGGTGAACGTGCCGCCGACGTCGATCCCGACCCGCCAGGCCACGGGCTAGGCGGACGCCGTCGCGGCGGCTGCGGGCGCGGCGACGCCCCGGTGGGCGCGCCAGATCCCGACCACCTCGTCGGCGGTCAGGACGTCGTGCCGGCGGCGCTGGATCAGGATCGACGCGTCGTGCTGCTCGCGGTCGAACGCCGCGACGCAGTCCTCGACCAGCACGTTGTAGAAGTCGTGGTAGCAGGCGTCGCGGAAGGTCGCCTCGACGCAGCCGGGCGTCTGCTCGCCGATCACGACGCAGGTCTCGACGCCGCGGGCGCGGAGGATCATGTCCATGTCGGTCTGGTGGAAGGCGCTCGAGCGGTGCTTGCGCACCACGGGCTCGCCGTCGATCGGCGCCACCTCCGGCGAGAACTCGGCGCCCCACGTCCCCTCGACGAAGAAGTCGCAGTTGACGATCCCGCCCTTCGCGCGGATCCACGACGGCGAGTCGGAGAGCCCGTGCGGGAGCGTGATCCCCTGCACGTGGACGACGAAGACGCCGAGCCGCCGGGCCTCGGCGAGGAACGCCTGGCAGCGCGGCAGGATCTCGAGCATCCCGGAGATGTCGTTCCCCGCCGCGGCGAGGCTGCCGTCCGGGTGCATCGCGTCGTTCTGCATGTCGATCGCGAGGACCGCGCAGACGTCGGGGTCGAGCACCTCCTCGATCGACTCGCGCACCAGCTTGCCGTGCACCTCGCGCATCCGGGCCTCCTCCCGCTCCAGGTCGCTGGAAGAATGGCAGACCGTGGGCCCGGGCTCGATCGCAGTCGCCGTCGATGTCGGCGGAACGTTCACCGACGTCGTGTGCGTCGACGAGCGGCACGGGCGCGCGCACGTCGTCAAGGTGCCGACGACGCCCGGGCGGATCGCCGACGGCGTCGTCGAGGGGACGCGGCTGGCGCTCGCCGCCGCCGGCGTCGCGCCCGGCGACGTCGCGCGGTTCGTCCACGGGACGACGACCGGCACGAACGCGGTGCTCGAGCGCCGCGGCGCGACGGTGGGCCTGCTCGCGACCGAGGGCTTCGAGGACGTGCTCGAGATCGGCCGCACGCGGCGCTCCGTCCTCTACGACCTGGCGATCGGGCCGCAGACCCCGGTCTTCCTCGCGCCGGGCCGGCGCCGGCGCGGCGTGCGCGAGCGCGTCGGCGCGGACGGCGCGGTCGTCCTCGCGCTCGACGAGCAGCAGGCGCGCGCGCAGATCCGGTCGCTCGTCGCGGCGGGCGCCGAGGCGCTCGCCGTCTGCCTGCTGCACGGCTACCGCAACCCGGCGCACGAGCGGCGGCTGCGCGAGCTGGCGCACGAGGAGGCGCCGGGGCTGCCCGTCTCGCTCGCCTCGGAGGTCGATCCGGTCTTCCGGGAGTACGAGCGGACCGTCGTGACGGCGTTCGACGCGTACCTGCGACCGGTCGTCGAGGCGTACGTGCGCGACCTCGCCGGCCGGCTCGAGGGGCTCGGCGTCCGCGGGCGCCTCCAGGTGATGCAGTCGCGCGGCGGCATCGCCTCGGCCGACCTCGTCGTCGAGCGCCCCGTCTCGGTGCTCCTCTCCGGCCCTGCCGCCGGGGTCGTCGGCGGCGTCGAGGCCGCGGCGCGCTCCGGGATCGACGACGTGATCACCGTCGACGTCGGCGGCACGAGCGCGGACGTCGCGCTCGTCGTCGGCGGCCGCCCGCTCGTCACGACCGAGGGCGGGATCGACGGCTGGCCGCTGCGCGTCCCGCTCGTCGACGTCTCGACGATCGGCGCGGGCGGCGGCTCGATCGCCTGGGTCGACGGGGCGGGGAGCTTCCGCGTCGGCCCGCGCTCCGCCGGCTCGGAGCCGGGCCCCGCCTGCTACGGGCGCGGCGGCGTCGAGCCGACCGTCACGGACGCCTCGCTCGTCCTCGGCTACCTCGACCCGGGGGGCCTGGCCGGCGGCGCGCTGCCGCTCGACCTCGACGCGGCGCGCGCCGCGGTCGGTCGGCTCGCCGGGCGGCTCGGGCTCGGCGTCGAGGCGGCCGCCGCCGGGATCCACCACGTGGTCGGGATGCGGATGGTCGACCAGATCCGCCTCGTCTCCGTCGGCCGCGGCCACGACCCACGCAGCTTCGCGCTCGTCGCCCTCGGCGGCGCCGGCCCCGTCCACGCGACCCGCCTGGCTGCCGAGCTGGGCATCGGCCGGGTCGTCGTCCCGCCGGCCCCCGGCGCGCTCGCCGCGCTCGGCCTGCTCGGCGCGGCGGTCGAGCACGAGCGCGCGACGACGGTGGCGGCGCGGGCGGACGCCTGCGACCCGGCCGCGCTCGAGGCGGCGCTCGCCGCGCTCGCCGACGAGGTGGACGCGCGGATGCGCGCGGACGACGTCCCCCCGGGCGGCGCGACGACCCGCCGGGCCGCCGACGCGCGCTACGCGGGCCAGGCGTCGAGCCTCGAGGTGCCGCTCGACGACGCCCCGCTCGACGGCGCGGCCGTCGCCCGCGCGGTCGAGCGCTTCCACGAGACGCACCGGCGCGTGCACGGCCACGCCTCGCCGGGCAAGCCGGTCGAGCTCGTCAACCTGCGCGTCGTCCAGTCCTGGCGACCGCCGGGCGCGCCGCCCGTCCCGGTGCTCGACGCGGCCGGCGCCCATGCGCGGAGCCGGCGGGTCTGGCTGACGGACGCGTCCGCCTGGGCGGACGTGCCGGTGGTGCCCCGGGCGCTCCTCGACGGGCCGCTCGACGGCCCGGCGATCGTCGAGCAGCCGGACACGACGCTCGTGCTCCATCCCGGCGACCGGGTCGCGCCGGACGGGAGCGGCAACCTGCTGGTCGAGGTCGGAGGGGCGCAATGAGCGTCGACCCGGTCACGCTCGAGGTCGTCAGGAACAGGCTCGAGGCGATCGCCGACGAGATGGAGCTGACGCTCCTGCGCACGTCGCACTCGCCGATCGTGAAGGAGGCGCTCGACGCGTCGGCGGCGCTGTTCGACGCGGCCGGCAGCCAGGTCGCGCAGGCGGCGGCCGCTCCCATCCACCTCGGCATGCTCGTCCCGGGCGTCGCGGCGCTGCTCGAGGCCTTCCCGCCCGAGACCCTCGCCGAGGGCGACGTCGTCGTCACGAACGACCCGTTCGCCGGCGGCGCCCACCTGCCGGACCTCGTGATGCTCGAGCCGGTCTTCGCAGCCGGGACGCTCGTCGGCTTCTCCGTCTGCGTCACGCACCACCAGGAGATCGGCGGCCGCAGCCCGGGCTCGACGCCGACCGACGCGACGGAGATCTTCCAGGAGGGGCTGCGCATCCCGCCGGTCCTCCTGCGCGAGCGCGGCCGCCCCAACGAGACGCTGCTCGGCCTCCTGCGCGCGAACGTCCGCGTGCCCGAGAACGTGCTCGGCGACGTCGACGGCCAGCTCGCAGCCTGCGCGGTCGGCCGTCGCGGCCTGCTCGACCTGGTCGAGCGCCACGGCGTCGGCGGGCTGCGCGCGCTGACGGACGAGCTGCTGGACCGCGCCGAGCGGCTGACCCGCGCGGCGATCGAGCGCATCCCCGACGGGACGTACCGCTTCGAGGACTGGCTCGACAACGACGGCGTCGAGCTGGATCGACCGGTGCCGATCCGGGTCGCGGTGACGATCCGGGGCGACGAGGTCGAGGTCGACCTGACCGGCTCCGCGCCGCAGGCGCGCGGCCCGATCAACTGCACGCCCGCCTCGACCCTCTCGGCCGTCTACTACGTGCTGCGCGTCGTGACCGACCCGGCGATCCCGTCGAACGCCGGCTGCTACCGGCCGGTCCGCGTCGTCATGCCCGAGGGCTCGGTCGTGAACGCGCGCCCGCCCGCCGCCGTGAACGGCCGCGCCGTGGTCGTCCGGCGCACCGTCGACGCGCTGCTCGGCGCGCTCGCGCAGGCGCTGCCGGAGCGGATCCCCGCCGCCTCGAACGGGCACCCGCTCGTCCTCTCGATCGGCGGCGTCGACCCGGCGACGGGGCGCGCCTACGTCACCTCGGACGTCGGGACGGGCGGGATGGGCGCGCGCCCGGACGCGGACGGGCTCGAGGCGATCCAGACGGACACCTCGAACGCCCAGAACGTGCCGGTCGAGGCGCTCGAGCTCGAGTCGCCGCTGCGCGTCGGCTGGTACCGGCTGCGCCGCGACTCGGGCGGCGCCGGGCGCTTCCGGGGCGGGCTCGGCGTCGAGCGCTCGCTCGAGGCGCTCGGCGGCGAGGCGCGCGTCTCGCACCGCGGCGAGCGCCACCGCACGCAGCCGTGGGGCCTCGCGGGCGGCGAGCCCGGCGCGTCGTCGCGCTCGCTCGTCCGCCGCGCCGACGGGGGCGAGGAGCAGATCCCGTCGAAGCGCGACCTCGTCCTGCGCCCGGGCGACCGCCTGGAGACCTGGACGACCGGGGGCGGCGGCCACGGCGACCCGCTCGAGCGCGACCCCGCGCTCGTGCTCGCCGACGTGCTCGACGGCAAGGTCGGCGGCAAGGCGGCGGCGGAGCGCTACGGCGTCGCGATCCGGGACGGCGCCGTCGACGAGGAGGAGACCGCGCTCCTGCGCGAGGCGCTCGCAGCGGCGCGCGGGCCGGTGACCTGGTGGCTCGACCGGGGCGGGACGGGCCGAGAGGACCGCTGAGCGCCCGGGCGGCCGGGCCGAGACGAGGAGGAGACGTGGCGAGGAGCCCCCTGCAGGAGAAGCTCGCGTCGGGCGAGACCGCGCTCGGCCTGTACGTCAACAGCCCGGACATGGTCGACCTCTGCGGCCACCTCGGCTTCGACTGGTTCTTCATCGACCAGATGTGGACGGGCCACGACTGGGGCCGCACGGAGGACCTGATCCGCGCCGGCGAGGCGGCCGGGATCACCCCGGTCGTCCGCGTGCAGTCCGAGCCCTGGCTCGGCTACGACCACCGCGTCGCGGTCGACGTGGCGCGCGCGTGCGGGATCGGCGCGCAGTTCGTCCTCGTGTCGCACTCGGGCCGCAAGGAGATCGAGGAGTGCCTCGAGGCGAGCCGCGGCTGGCACAAGAAGATCATGACGATCCACCCCTACCGGGACTTCGGCGAGTGGGACTCGGTGCTCGCCGAGCAGGTCGGCGCGACCTACGTGATCCCGCAGCCGGAGACGCGCGAGGCGCTCGACACGCTGCCCGAGGTGATGGCCAACCCGGACGTGAAGATGGTCTTCATCGCGATGACCGACGCGTCGCGCGTCCTCACCGGCGGCCACACGCCCGACTTCGACCACCCGGCGCTCTGGGAGTACGTCGACCGGATCGTCGCGCTCGGCAGGGAGCACGACGTCGTCGTCGGCGCGAACACGAGCTACACGTACACGCTCGAGGACGTCGCCGACCGCGCCGCGCGGCTGCACGAGCACGGCGTCCGGATGATCATGGTGCAGGGCGCGCCGTTCCTCTTCCAGATCGCGATGCAGCGCTGGCTGAAGGGGCTCTGGCCGCGGCTCGCGTAGGGGCGGGCCCACGTCCGCGCCGGCGCGGCCGACCCCGGGTCGGCGACCGGGGATCCACGGAGCCCGGAACGGGGCCGCCGCCGATGTCGGCGCCCGCACGGCGACGTAGCGTGGCTGCATCGACTGGGACCGAGCGCGGCCGGCACGTCCCGCCGCCTCGCGTCCCCTGGGCAGCGCGAGAAGGAGCAGGACATGGGATCGAGGACGTCCACGAGACGGCCCGTCGGGCTCCGCCCGGGAGCGGTCCGGGCGCCGGCCGTCGCGGTGGCCGCAGCCATCGCGGTGGCGGTCGGCGCGTCGGCCGCCGGCGCGACCGTCGGCGGCCTGAACGGGAAGATCGCGTTCGCAAGCAACCGGCCGGCGGCCGACGGCAGCACCGACTTCGAGCTCTACGTGATGGGCGCGGACGGCACCGGCGTGACGCAGCTCACCGACAACCAGCCGATCCTCGGCGAGGACGGCGTCACGCTCACCGACATCCAGGACCTCGACCCGGCGATCTCGCCGGACGGGACGACGATCGCGTTCACGAGCAACCGCCCGGCACCGGACGGGAGCACCGACAACGAGATCTACCTGGTGAAGCTCGACGGCACGGGGCTCACCCAGGTGACGAACCAGGCCTCCGGGCCGCCGACCGGCAACGCCGAGTTCGAGCCGGCGTGGTCGCCCGACGGCAGGAAGCTCGTGTTCCGCCGCGGCAACGGCGTCGAGGCCGACCTGGTCGTCCTCGAGCTCGCGACGGGCAAGGAGACGACGCTCGCGGTTCCAGGCAGCGGGATCACGGGCTTCGATGGCCTGCCGGCCTGGTCGCCCGACGGGACGACGATCGCGTTCCGCAAGGGGTCGGGGAGCGGCGCCGACCTCTGGGTCTGGGACGTCGCCGCCGGCACCGCGAAGGCGCTGACCGCGGTCGGCGACGTGACCGAGACCCAGCCGAACTGGTCGCCGGACGGCGGGACGATCGTCTTCGCCCGCGGCGACGAGGCGGTCGGGTCCGGGATCTGGACGATCGCCTCGACCGGCGGCGCGGCGAAGCCGGTGACGGAGCCGACGACCTACTCGGACACGAACCCCGTCTGGTCGCCCGACGGCACCCGCATCGTCTTCCAGACGTCGCGCCACGGCACCCCGCCCGCGAGCGAGAGCGGCAAGCTGCTCGCCCCGCCCGAGGAGCCGACCGACGTCGGCAACCTCGAGCTCTACTCGATGAAGGCGGACGGGACCGACCAGGTGCGGCTGACGACCGACGCGAGCTCGACCGGCCCGAAGGACCAGATGCCCGACTGGCAGACGGTGCCCTCGTCCGACCTGGCCGTCGCGATCACCGACAGCCCCGACCCGGTCGTGTCCGGGGAGAAGCTGCTCTACAACGTGACCGTCGCGAACGCGGGGCCGACGCCCGCGACCGGCGTCGTCGTCACGATCGCGCTGCCCGCGGGCGTGACGGTCGCCTCGACCGCGACGACGAGCGGGGCCTGCACGACCACCGTGCCGGTCACGTGCGCGCTCGGCGGCGTCTTCACCGGCGAGCAGGAGCAGGTCGGCATCCTCGTCACCACCGGCGACGCCGGCACGATCGCGGCGAGCGCCTCGGCCGTCGGCGACCAGCCCGACCCGAGCACGGCGAACAACGCCGCGGAGGCGACGACCACGGTGAGCCCGAGGCCGGCGCCGCCCGTCGAGCCCGCACCGCCCACCCCGCCGGCCAGCCCGTGCACGATCGTCGGCACGCCGGGCGACGACCTGATCCCCGGCACGGCGGGCCCCGACCACGTCTGCGCGCTCGGCGGCGACGACATCGTCTACGCGGCGGGCGGCGACGACGTCGTCGAGGGCGGCCCCGGCGACGACACGGTCTTCGCGGGCGCCGGGAACGACCGCGTGATCGCCGGCGACGGCCGCGACGTCGTCAAGGGCGGAGCAGGCGACGACGACCTGCGCGGCGGCGCCGGCCGCGACCGGCTCGACGGCCAGGCCGGCGCGGACGGGATCCGCGGAGAGGCCGACGCCGACGACCTGATCGGCGGCCCCGGACGCGACATCCTGCTGGGCGCCGGCGGCAACGACCGGCTCGCCGGGAACGGCGACCCGGACACCCTGGCCGGTGGCCCGGGCAGGGACGTCCTGCTCGGCGGCACAGGCGCCGACCGGCTCCGGGGCGACGCCGACCGCGACCGGCTCGTCGGCGGCGGCGGCAGGGACGTGATGGCGGGCGGCACCGGCAACGACCGGCTCGAGGCGCGCGACGGCACGCCCGACCGGCTCGACGGGAACGCCGGCCTCGACACGGCCGTCGTCGACGCGGCGCTCGACCTGCTCCGTCGGATCGAGCGCGTGCTCTGACGCAGGCGGGTCGGCCGGCCCGGCCGGGCAGATGCCCGGCCGGGCCGCCGCCGCCTCGAGCGAGGAGGACAAGGCAGTGAGGATGCGCATCGCATCGAGCCGTGCGCTCCGGCGCGCGGTGGCGGGCGCCGCGGTCGTGGCCGGCGCGCTCGTCGCCGGCGCCGGCGCGGGCCCGGGGGCCCACGGCAAGCCGGCCGGGCACGAGGAGGACGAGGGCTGGGCCGCCCCCGCCTCGCTCTACCGGATCCCCGCTGGCGGGGGCGCCGCAGAGCGCCTGACCCAGGTCGGCTCCGTCGAGAACCAGTGGAACGACGCCCAGCCGAACGCGCCCGGCTTCACCGGCACGCTCGCGGGGTCGAGGATCCTCTTCTCGAGCACGCGGCCGGCGCCGAGCGACGGCACCACGGACTCCGAGCTCTACGTGATGGACGCCGACGGCTCGAACGTCGTCCAGCTCACCGACAACACGGTCGTGGCGGGCGAGTCCGGGGACGTGCCCGTCAACGACGACGACCCCGCCTGGTCGCCCGACGGCGCGTGGATCGCGTACGACAGCGCCCCCGCGGCGGGGACGTCCGGGCTGGCCGACACGCAGGTCTGGGTCATGCGCGCCGACGGCACCGACGCGCGCATGCTGACGAGCAGCCCGCCCGGGAGCGGGTCGGGCGGACTCGCCGGGCCCAGCTACCAGCCCGCCTGGGCGCCCGACGGGCAGAGCATCGCGTTCTCGCGCGGCAGCGGCCGCAACGCGCACATCGTCCGGATCGGCTTCGACCCGGCGACCGGCCAGCCGGTCGGCCCGGAGACGCTCGTCACGAGCCCCGGCCTCCACACGAGCCACCCGTCCTGGTCGCACGACGGGCTCTGGCTCGCCTTCCAGAGCGGCGCCGGCTCGAACGCGGACGTCAGCGTGAAGCGGCTGGCCGACGGGGCGGTGTTCCAGGTGGCCGCGACCGGCAACGTCGCCGAGGGCTTCCCCGCCTTCTCGCCGGACGACACGACGATCGCGTTCCAGCGCGGCGACGAGGCGGCGGGCGCGGCGATCTGGCTGCTCGGGTTCGATCCGACCGACCCGGGCACTCCGACGAGCACGGCGGCCCTGACGGCGCCGGCCGCGTACTCCGACAGGGCCCCGACCTGGTCGCCCGACGGCGCCTGGGTCGTCTACGAGAGCGCCGCCGACAACCCGCCGGCCGCGGATCTGGCGGTCGGCGCGGCCGTCGCGCCCGACCCGGCCTACGTCGGGACGGACGTGACGTTCACGATCACGGCGACGAACCGCGGCCCGCTGACCGCGCCCGGCGTGGTCGTCACCGACGCGCTCCCGCCCGGGCTCGCGTTCGTTTCGGCGAGCGCCAGCCAGGGCACGGTCTCGATCGCGGGCAGCGTCGTCACGGCCCAGCTGGGCGACCTGGCCCGCAGCGAGAGCGAGACGCCCGTGTCGGCGACCGTGACCGTCGTCGCCCGGCCCACCGCGCCGGGGACGCTGACGAGCGCGATCGCCGTGTCGAGCGCCGTCCTCGATCCGGTGCCGACGAACGACCGGGTCGAGTCGGCGATCACCGCGCTCGCCGTGCCGGTGCAGCCCGCGCCGGCGCCGCAGCCCGCGCCCCAGCCCGGGCCGTTCACGCCGCCCGTGCCCGCGCTGCCTGCGGCGGCGACGGACGGCAAGGCGCCGGCCTGCACGATCACCGGCACCGGGGGCGACGACGTGCTCGTCGGGACGCCCGGGCCGGACGTCGTCTGCGGGCTCGGCGGGAACGACTGGATCGACGCGCGCGGCGGGAACGACGTCGTGCGCGGCGGCGCCGGCGACGACCGGATCTACGGCCGCGCCGGCAGGGACGTGCTCCGGGGCGGGCCGGGCGCCGACCGGCTGGAGGGCGGCGAGGGCGCCGACCGCCTCGAGGGCGGGGCCGGTGGCGACGTGCTGCTCGATCGGAGCGGGGTCGGGGACCGGCTGCTCGGCGGGGCCGGCGACGACCGCCTCGACGCCCGGGACGGCCGGGCGGACTGGCTCGTCGGCGGCGCCGGCCGGGACGTCGGCCTGCTCGACGTCCGGCTCGACCACCGCTCCTCGCTCGAGCGCCGGCGCTGAGCCGTGCGGGCCGGCGCCGCGCCCGCGGCGCCGGCCCGCGCCCCCGGCAGCCCGGCGGCGGCTAGATCACGTGCCGCTCGGGCACGAGCGAGCCGGCGGCGAAGCGGTCGACCGCGAGGGCCGAGAGGTCGAACGGCGTCTCGAGGCCGAGCGCGAGGCGCGCGACGTGCTCGCCGATCACCGGTCCCTGCTGGAAGCCGTGGCCGGAGAAGCCCGTCGCGTAGACGAGCCCCGCCGGGTCGACGCACGCCCCGACGATCGCGTTGTGGTCGGGGCTGACCTCGTAGTAGCCCGACCAGCCGCCGCGGACCTCCAGCTCGGCCATGGCCGGCAGCCGCGCGGCCGCGACGGGCGCCAGGTCCTCGATCGTCTGCTCGCGCCCGCCGAAGAGCAGGCCGCGTCCCTCGCGGTGGACGTAGAAGCCCGTCGCGAAGTCGATCGTCAGCGGCAGCTCGTGCGGCAGCGGGTCGCCCGGCTCGGTGAACCAGATGTGGCGCAGCTCCGGCTCGACCGGCAGGTCGAGCCCGGCGCTCGCGGCGAGCTCGCGCGACCAGATCCCCGCGGTCAGGACGACCCGCTCGGTCGCGACCCTCCCCCGCGCCGTCTCGACGCCGACGACGCGGCCCGCGTCGACGAGGATCCGCTCGACCGGGCAGCCCTGGACGATCCGCGCGCCGAGCCGGCCGGCACCCTGCGCGTAGCCCTGCACCGCGGCCTCGGGCGTCGCGTAGCCGTCGATCGGGCAGAAGGTGGCGCCGACGAGGTCGTCGGTCACGATGCCCGGCACGATCGCCGCGGCCTCGTCCGGCGAGAGCCAGCGCGACGGGACGCCGAGCGACTGCTGGAGCGCGAGCGCCGCGCGGAACGCCGCCTCCTCCTCCGGGGTCGAGAGCAGGAAGAGGTAGCCCCACTGGCGGAGGTCGATCTCGCCGCCGGGCTCCTCGGCGAACCGCTCGAACCGGCGGATGCACTCGAGCGAGACGCGGACGTTCAGCTCGTCGGAGAACTGCGCGCGCACGCCGCCCGCGGCGCGGCTGGTCGAGCCGGCCCCGAGCTGGTCGCGCTCGACGAGCAGCGCGTCCGCGCAGCCGAGCGTCGCGAGGTGGTAGAGCGCGCTCGCGCCCATGATCCCGCCCCCGACGACGACGACCGGCGCGCTCGCCGGCAGCTCGCTCACTCGGCCGCTCCCATCGGGGCATACGCTACGCGTCCGTGCCCGCGCTCGCGCTCGTCCTCGCGGCCGTCCTCAGCGTCGAGTTCGGCGCGGCCCTCGCCGTCACCCTGTTCGACGAGGTCGGCCCGCTCGGGACGGTCGTCCTGCGCACCGTCGCAGGCTGCCTCGTCCTGCTGCTGCTCTTCCGGCCGCGCCTCCGCGGGCGGGCGCGGCACGAGCTGGCGCTCGCCGCCGCGTTCGGCCTCGTCCTCGCCGCGATGAACACGTGCTTCTTCCTCGCGCTCGAGCGGATCCCGCTCGGGATCACCGTGACGCTCGAGTTCGTGGGCCCGCTCGGGCTCGCGGTCGCGCTCTCGCGGCGCGCGCTCGACCTCGTCTGGGTCGCCCTCGCGGGCGCCGGGATCGGCCTCCTGTCCGGCGGCGAGACCGGCGGGGACGTCGCCGGGATCCTGCTCGCGCTCGCGGCCGGCGGCTGCTGGGCCGGCTACATCCTGCTCTCCGCGCGCGTCGGCCGCGTCTTCCCCGGGCCGAGCGGGCTGGCGGTCGCGACGCTCGTCGGCTCGCTCGTGCTGCTCGGCCCCGGGATCGCCCAGGGCGGCGCCGACCTGCTGGACGGCCACGTCCTCGGGCTCGGCCTGGCCGTCGGCGTCCTCTCGACCGCGATCCCCTACTCGCTCGAGCTGGAGGCGCTGCGGCGCGTGCCGCCGCGGGTCTTCGGCGTGCTGATGAGCCTCGGGCCGGCCGCGGGCGCGCTCGCCGGCGCGCTCGTGCTCGACCAGCGCCTGGCCGCGACGGAGTGGCTGGCGCTCGCGCTGGTCGTGGTCGCGAGCGCCGGCGTGACGCTCGCCCAGGCCCAGCGCGAGCGCCGGCACGAGGTCAGACGGCCGCGCCCTCGCGCAGGCCCTGGAGGTACGAGATGACCTCGCGCGAGCTGGTCACCTCCGCGTAGCGGCGGTGCACGTCGCGCAGGTTCGACTCGTGCGCGTCGCGGCCCTGATCGCCGATGCAGTCCTCCGGCAGGATGGTGCGGAAGCCATACGAGAACGCGTCGACCGTCGTCGCCCGCACGCACCCGGAGGTGGTGCAGCCGGTGACGATGACGGTGTCGCGCTTCAACGCGGTCAAGAGCGAGATCAGCGGCGTGCCGTGGAAGAACGACGGCCACTTCTTCGGCAGCAGCGTGTCGATGTCGTCCCAGAGCCGCTCGTCGACCTGTGCCCAGCGCGACCCGGGCGTGATCTCGGCGCACGGGGGCAGCTTGATCGTCCAGTGCCCGAGCTCCTTCTCGTCCTTCCACTCGACGACCGTGTGGAAGACGGGGACGTCGACGGCCCGCGCCTCGTGCAGCAGCTCGGCGCAGTTCACCGTCGCGCGCTCGATCAGCTCCGAGCCGCCGAAGATGAACTCCGGGTCGGTGAACGCGTACTGCAGGTCGACCACGAGCACGGCCGGGCGCTCGCCCGGCTCGATCCGCGCCTGGCCGTAGCCGCGCTTGACCCAGGGGTCGGTGGTGGGATCGAGCTCGATCGCCATTGGACTGGCTCCTTCCTCCCGTCGGTGCCAGCCCATCGTAGGGCAGGCCCGCAGCGGGGCGCTCGGAACTCCGGCCGTCTGCCCACGGCCGGAGTTCCGAGCGCCCCGCCCTACCCTCGCGTGGCCCGCTCGGGCGCGCCGAGCAGGGTTCGCACGCGCGCCCGCAGCTCGGACGGCGTGAACGGCTTGAGCAGGAGGGACGAGCCGGCCTCGAGGATCCCCGCGTCGCGGAGCGCTCGTCCCGGGCGTCGATGCCCGCGCGCTCGAGCAGCATCCGCAGGGTCCGCTCGAGGTAGCCGGAGACGAAGAGGACGGTGACGTTCGGATGCGACTCGCGCAGCCGGTCGGCCACGTCGAAGCCCGTCATGCGCGGGAGCACGACGTCGGTCACGAGCAGGTCGATCGGGCTGCCGTGCGCGAGCCCGACCGCGACGGCCTCTGCCCCGTTCACCGCCGTCAGGACGGCGTGGCCCTCGCGCTCGAGCACCGTCTGGACGATCTCGCGGACGGCGTCGTCGTCCTCGACGAGCAGCGTGGTGAGCGGCCGGCGGGCGGGGTCGGCGATGGCGGCGGCCGGCGGCGCGCCGGGATCGAGCCGCGCGCCCGCCACGCCTCTGGGGGAGGGTGCCGGGCGCGCGATCGACGTGTCGGCGATCCCCGCCCGCGCGCCCGCGATCCCTGCGGCGGGGGCGGTCACGACGCTGCCGTGCGCCCCGGGGGCGGCGCTCGCCCCGGGGGACGGGCGAGCGCCAGGGGGTCGCGTCTCGGCATGGCGGGGGCTCGCTGCATCTCCCCGAGTGTCGGCGCCCGCGCCGCCGGAGCGCGAGACGCAGGTGCACGGTCCTGCCTAGTGCAGCCTGCCCATCCCCACGTGCGGGGGTGCCGCAGTCAGCGCGGCGGCGAGACGATCTCCTCGCGCAGGGCGATCGCGACCGCCTCGCGCTGGGAGTGCGCGCCGAGCTTCAGGAGCGTGTTGCGGACGTGGTTGCGGACCGTGTTCTTGCTGATCACGAGCCGCGCGGCGATCGCCGCGGTCGAGTGGCCCTCGGCGAGCAGCTTCAGCACCTCGAGCTCGCGCTCGGTCAGGCGCTCGCGGGTCGAGCCGGGGCCGCCGAGGCTCGACAGCATCGCCGGGAGGAGGCTGCTCGAGAGCGCCGTGCCGCCTCCGTGCACGGTCCGGATCGCGCCGACGAGCTCCTCGAGGCGATCGTCCTTCGAGACGCACCCCTTGGCGCCGTGCCGCAGCGCCTCGATCGCGACGGCGTGCGAGGCGGCGCCGGTGACGAGCAGGACGACCGCGCCTGGGTAGCGGGCGAGCAGGTCGGGCACGGCCCTGACGCCGTCGCCGTCGGGCAGCCGCTGGTCGAGCAGGATCACGTCGACGGGCCCGTCGCCGGCGAGCGCCGCGGCGATCGACCCGTGGTGCCCGACCGGGACGAGGCCCGGCTCCTCGCGCAGCGCCTGCTCGAGGCCCTCGGCGACCATCGCGTGGTCCTCGACGATCAGCACCCGGATGTCCGCGCAGGGCTCCACGGTCGGACTCTAGCGGCGTCTCGCGCCTGCGTACAGCGGCCTCTCCGCAACTCGTGTAGCGCGGATTGACTAGGCCGCTCCGATGCGTCTGCACGTTGCGCGGGCCGCTCCGGCGCGCGACGATCGTGGGGTGAGAACGGAGGACGGACAGGCCTGCCCGCCTGGCCCCCCGAGGGCGAGCGTGCTCGTGGTCGACGACGACAGTGCGCTGCGGGAGGCGCTGCGCGACCTGATCGACTCGAGCCGTCTGCTCCGGGTGGTCGGCGCGGCCGGGGAGCCGGACGCGGCGGCGCGGCTGGCGGGCGAGCACGCGCCCCGGCTGGCCGTGGTCGACACCCGCATGCCGAACGGCGGTGGCACCCGCGCTGCCCGCGAGATCCGCGCGCGATCGCCCGGGACGACGGTCGTGGCGTTCTCGGCCTACGATGACCCGGTGGCACGCGAGGAGATGCGCAGGGCAGGCGCGGTCCGGTTCGTCGTGAAGGGCGATCCCCGGGACGACCTGCTCGCCGTGCTGGAGGAGTTCCTGCGCTGAGCCGGCCGACCGGCGTCGGCACGGGATCCTCGCCGTTCGAGCTCGCCCTCGGCGCCGCGGGACTGGACGTGCTCGGCGTCGACCTGACGACGGGCGAGATCGTGTGGGACTGGCGCACCCCGCCGCCGGGGATGCCGGAGGCGGCCGACGAGCGGCCGAGCACCCTCGCCGAGGCGCTCGAGCTGGTCCACCCGGACGACCGGGAGCTGGTGGTCGACGCGGTCGAGGCCGCCGCCGAGGCCGACGGGCCCTACGACTTCACGTTCCGCCCGGCCCTCCCCGACGGCGGCGTCCGCTGGGTTCGCTGGTCCGGGCGCCGGCTCGTCGACGAGCAGGGGCGGCCCCGGCTCGTCGGCGTGCAGCACGACGTCACCGCCCAGCGCGAGGCCGAGGAGGCGCTGCGGGCGGCCGAGCGCCGCGCCGAGGCGCTGCTCGCGAACCTGCCGGAGGCCGTCTTCCGGATGCGCCGGGACGGGACGTACCTCGAGGTGCACGCATCGGCCGAGGACGTGCTCCTGGTGCCGCGCGAGGAGCTCGTCGGGCGCACCATCCAGGAGCTGCTCCCGGATCTCGCGCCGCTGCGGCTGGCCATGATCGACCGCGCGCTCGCGACCGGCGAGCCGCAGGTGGCGGAGTTCGAGGCCGTCGTGCGCGGCCACGCCCTCGCACGCGAGTCCCGCGTCGTCCCGGTCGGCGACGACGAGGTGCTCGTGGTCGTGCGCGACGTCGGCGAGCGGCGTCGCAACGAGACGGCCCTCGCCCGGCGCGACGCGATCCTGGCGGGGGTCGGCTCGGCCGCGACGCGCCTGCTCACGGACAGCGCGTTCGACGACGCGATCGACGAGGCGCTGGCGATCCTCGGCGTGGCGACCGGCGTCGACCGCGTCCTCCTCGCCGTCGAGCCGCCGCAGGCCGGAACGGCGCCGACGATCCGCTCGGTGTGGCTCGCGCCGGGCGCGAAGGCGGAGCGGCGGGCCGAGCTGCCCGTCGCGCTCCCCGGGCTGGCCGGCGCGCAGGGCCAGCTGCGGGCGGGGCGCCCGTTCGTCAACGCCGGCGGCGCGCTGACGCCCGAGGAGCTCCGCCTGCTCGGCCTGCCGGCGGAGGCCCGCAGCGTCGTCGTGCCGGTCGAGGCGCACGGGCGGCTCTGGGGCGGGATCGGCTTCGACGACCTCTCCGGCACGCGCGAGTGGTCGCAGGCCGAGGTCGAGGCCCTGGCGATCGCCGCGCGGATCGTCGGCGCCGCGATCGAGCGCTCCGACGCCGACGAGGCGCTCCGCGCGAGCGAGGAGCGGCACCGGCTCGTCGTCCAGCACATGCCCGACCTGCTGCTCCGGTACTCGAGCGAGGCCGTCTTCCTCGAGCATCTCGCGGGCGACCGGACGGCGAGCGTCCCGCTGCACGAGTCGCTGGGGAAGCACGTCGCAGCGATCCTCCCGGGGGACATCGGGACGCTCTACGACGAGGCGATCCGGTCGACCGCCGCGACCGGGGCGCCGCGGACGGTCGAGTACGACATCGAGATCGACGGACGGGTGCGCCGGCGCGAGGGCCGCACCGTTCGACTCGCCGACGGCGACGTGCTGGTGCTCGTTCGCGACATCACGAAGCGCCATGCGGCCCAGGGTGCGCTGCGGCATCGCGAGGCGATCCTGCTGGCGCTCAGCCGCTTCGGCGAGCGGCTCCTGCTCTCCAACCCCGGCGACTGGGGCGCGTTCGAGCCGGGCCTCGCCGCGCTCGGGGAGGGAACGCGCGCCGCGAGCGTGTGCCTGACCGAGCACGAGCACACGGCGCAGGGGCTCGGCGTACGCGTCCGTGCCGTCTGGCGAACACCCGACGACGTCGAGGCCGGCGCGCCCTGGGTCGACGGGATCGTCGAGGGCCCCGGCCTCGAGCCCTGGCTGCGACCGTTGCAGAGCGGGGTGCCGGTCACGTGCGTCGTCGGCGAGCTGCCGCCGCATGCGCGCGCGGTGTTCCGCTGGGACGACGCGTCGCTCCTCGTCGTGCCGGTCCTCGTCGACGACCGGCTCTGGGGCACGATCACGCTGGTCGAACGCCAGGAGCGCACGTGGACGGAGATCGAGGCCGGTGCCCTCGCCGCCGCCGGGCGCATGCTCGGCGCAACGCTCGACCGCCAGCGCGCCGCCGAGGCCCTCCAGCGACGGGACGCAGTCCTGGCCGCGATCGGCCGCTTCGCGACCGGGGTGCTCGGCGAGCGCGTCGCCCGGGCCGACGCCGTGCAGATCCTGCTCGAGAGCCTGCTCGACGCGACGGGCTCCTGCCGCGCCTCGCTCTTCCAGTGCGAGCGAGCCGACGACGACTGGATCGCACGGCCGCGTGCCGAGGCGAACGCACCGCACCTCGACGCCGCGCCGGCCGCTGCGTACGGGTTCCGCGAGCGCGGGATGGGCGAGGATCTCGAGCGGCTCACGCGCGGCGAGACGATCGTGGCGTCGCTGACCGATGCCACGCCCGGCCTCCGGGCGCGACTTCTCACGCGTCGCCTCGGCTCGGTCATCCTGACGCCGATCCAGGTCGAAGGCCTGCTCTGGGGCCACCTCGGCATCGCCGACGAGAATGCCCGGCGACAGTGGACCGCGGTCGAGCTGGACGCGCTCCGCATGGCGGGGACGATCCTCGCAGCGGCGATCGAGCAGGAGCGCTCCACGCTCGCGCTGACCCGGGCCGAGCGCATCTTCGACGCGGTGCGTCGCGGGGCCGACCTGCTCCTCCGCGCGACACCCGGGTTCGTCGACCTGCAGAGCCTGGCCCGCCTGCTCGGGGAGGCCGCGGACGTCGACGTCAGCTCGATCTACGAGGCGGGCACGACGGCGTCGGGCGAGCGGTACACGAAGCGATCGCACACGTGGACGCGTGACGGACAGCCGATGGCGGAGCAGGCGCGCTGGGAGGATGGCGGCCGGACGACCTGGCGCGGAGGCGGCTTCGGGCGCTGGGAGGAGCTGCTCCTCGCCGACCGGGCGGTCGCCGGGCTCGCCCGCGACTTCCCGCCGGAGGAGCGCGCGCTGCTCGACGTCGTCGGCGCGCGCTCCGTGGCGGCGGCGCCGATCGTCGTGCGAGGCGAGCTCTGGGGCTCGATCGGCTTCTACGTTCGCACCGAGGAGCGCGCGTTCGGCGCCGGCGAGATCGACGCGTTGCGCGCGGCCGCGGACATCGCCGGCGCCGCGATCGAGCGCGCGCTCGTGAACGCGGCGCTCGCGAGCTCGAACGCCCGCCTCGAGCGGATCGTCGCGCGGCTGATCGCGGCCAAGGAGCACGAGCGCCAGCGGATCGCCGGCGAGATCCACGACGACTCGATCCAGGGAATGACCGCGGTCGGGCTCCGGCTGCAGCTGCTGCGCCGGAAGCTCGTCGACCCGGACCTGATCGCGGACGTCGAGCGGCTCGAGCAGACGGTCTCCGAGACGATCGGCCGGATGCGCCGGCTGCTCTTCGAGCTGCGGCCGCCGGAGCTCGAGCAGGCCGGCCTCGTCGGGGCCGTCCGCTCCTTCGCGGCGCAGACGTTCGACGGCACCGCGACGGAGGTCACGGTCACCGGCCCCGGGTCGGAGCCGCCGCTCGCCATCGCCGCCCTCGCCTACCGGGTCGTCCGCGAGGCGGTCGTGAACGCGCGCAAGCACGCCGGCGCGGCCCACCTCGAGGTCGCGATCGACCGGACGGGCGACGAGCTCCGCTGCCGCGTCGTCGACGACGGCGCCGGCTTCGTGCCGGACACCGCCGCCGAGGTCGGCCACATGGGCATCTACTCGATGCGGGCGCTCGTCGAGGACGTCGGCGGCACGATCGAGATCGACGCCGCGCGCGCCGTTGGCACGCGGGTCGAGGTGCGGCTGCCGCTGCTCGCCCCGCCCGAGGGCGACCTCACTTGAGCGCGAGCGCGTTCGGCGGCGAGCCCGCCCCGCCCCCGAGCCGCAGCGGCGCCGACGTGAGCAGGAACTCGTAGACGCCGTCCGCGGCACAGTCGGCCGCGAGCCGCTGGACGTCCCAGAACTCGCCGAGCGGCATCCCGAGCCGGGCGATCAGCGCCCGGTGGAGCGACAGGTCGGAGCCCTGCGCCCGATGGCCGGCCTCGAGCGACGGGTTGTCCGCCGCGACGGCGGCGATCCCGGTGTCCCAGAGGAACGGCGGCATGTCGTCGCCGACGAGGCCCGCGCAGCCGGGTCGCGGCCCTCGGCCGCGAGCGCCTGGCGGCCGACCTCGTCGAGCTGCTCGTACGCCTCGATCCAGCCGGTACGGACGACGAGCACGTCGCCGCGGCCGAGCGACACGCCCTGCTCGGCGGCCGTGCGGGTCAGGAGCGCCACGTCGATCGGGTACCAGTCGAACGGGTCGCGCTCGACCCCGTCCGCGTCGAGCAGGCGCGCGACGTCGAGCAGGACGCCGCGCGCGGCGATCCCGCGCTCGGCCCACTTCTCGATCCCGAGCCTGCCCGCGCCCTCGGTCATCACCTCGGTCAGGGTCGCGCGGTTGTAGAAGCCCCAGTCGGGGTCGCCGAAGTGGCGCAGCCCGTCCCACTGGCTCGAGGCCTGCGGCCAGAAGCCCTCCAGGTAGTCGTCGGTCGCCGACCCGCCGTACTTCTCGATCATCACGTGCCTCGGGTTCTCCCGGAGGAAGAACGCCGGCGACGGGAGCGCGAGGTCCCAGTTGAGCGGGAACACCGCCCCGCGCCGGACGAGCCGCGCGGCGGCGGCGACGTGCTCGGCCTCGATCAGGTTCAGCGTCCCGATCTCGTCGTCGTCGCCCCAGACGCTCCACGACGAGCCCGGCGGCGCGTCCGCGTGGAGCGGCAGGTCGGCGAAGCGCGGCAGCTCGCGCTCAGGCACGGAGCGCCCTCCCGGCCACGTCGCGCCCGGCCGCTGCGAGGCGCTCCTCCTCGTCGCGGATCGCCGAGAGGCCGAGCAGCACGTCCATCTCGGCCCGGGTCATCATCTCCGGGATGAACGACCGCTGCGTGCGCTCCTCGGCCAGCCCGCCGAGGAAGCGGCGCACCGCGCCGAGCGCGATCCGCAGCGTCGAGATCGCGTAGATCCCGAGGTCGAAGCCCCAGGACTCGAGCTCGTCCATCGTCATCGTCGGGCTCCGACCCCACTCGGGCACGTCGATCACGAGCGGCACGTCGAGCGCCTCGCGGACGGCGACGAACTCCTCGGGCGAGAGCAGCGCCTCCGGGAAGATCGCGTCGGCGCCGGCCGCGACGTACGCCCTGCAGCGCTCGATCAGCGGCTCGAGCCCCTCGCACTGGCGGGCGTCCGAGCGGATCACGAGGACGAAGTCGTCCGAGCGCTGCGCCTCCTTGGCGGCGACGATCTTCGCGCACATCTCGTCGGTCGACACGATCGTCGCGCCGTCGGTCTGCCCGCAGCGCTTCGGGAACGTCTGGTCCTCCATGTGGACGCCCGCGACGCCGATCGCCTCGAACTCGCGGATCGTCCGGGCGACGTTCGTCACGTTGCCGTAGCCGGTGTCGACGTCGCAGAGGACGGGCAGGCTGGTCGCGTTGACGACGTGGCGCGCGTTCGCGAGCAGCTCCGCGAGCGAGAGCAGCCCGACGTCCGGGAAGCCGCCGACGCAGGTCGAGGAGGCCGAGCCCGAGACGTAGCAGACCGGGAAGCCCGCCTCCTCGACGAGCTTCGCGACCGCCGGGTCGTACGCGCCGACGGCCATCGCGCAGCCCGGCTCGGCGAGGACGCGGCGCAATGCAGCGCCCGGATGCGGGGAGGTGCCCATCACGTGCCTCCTTCGTCGTGCGGCCAGCGCCGTGGCGCCGCGCCGTTGTGGAGCGATCGTCGCCCTTCCGGCACGGCTCCGTCACCCACGCACGCGCGCTCCGCCGCTACGCTCGATAGCGGGTGGAGGCGCGGGGTGGCCCCTCGGCGGCCGAAAGGGACGTGTCTCGGAGGGACGTGGCCGGTACGGATGCGGATCCCGTCGTTGCCGCCCCTGGCCGCCGCGCTCGCGCGCGCGCCGGGCCCCGGCCGCGCGTCGCTCATCCGGTCGGCCTCCGGCGCAGGTAGCGCCCGTGCCCCTCGGGCCCGACCACGCGCCCGTCCCGCATCACGACGACGCCGCGCGACACGGTCAGCGCCGGCCAGCCGCGCATCGTGCGCCCCTCGTAGACCGAGAAGTCCGAGGTCGAGCCGAGCCCGGCGGCGTCGACGACGCGCTCGCGGTCGAGGTCGAGGACGACGAGGTCGGCGTCGAAGCCCGGGAGCAGCGCGCCCTTCCCGGCCAGGCCGAGCAGCCGTGCCGCGTTCGCGCTGGTCACGGCGACGAGCCGGGCGAGCGAAAGCCTGCCCCGGTTGACGCCCTCGTCGAGCAGCGCCGGCAGGATCGTCGCGATCCCGGCGAAGCCGAGCTGCGCGTCCCAGATCGAGCCCTGCTTGCGCTCCCGCGTCGCGGCGACGTGGTCCGAGCCGATCGTGTCGACGTGCCCGGAGACGACGCCGTCCCAGAGCGCCAGGCGGTCCGCCTCCTCGCGGAGCGGCGGGATCACCTTGAGCAGGTTGCCGGCCGGCGAGTCGCAGGTGTCGGTCAGGTAGTGGGCCTCGGTCTCGACGATCACCCGCTGGCCGGCGGCGCGGCGGCGGACGAGCTCGGCGAGGCCCTGGCGCGACGTGACGTGGACGACGTAGAGCGTCGCGCCGGCCGCGTCCGCCAGGGTCGCTGCCCGCCCGATCGCCTCCGCCTCGACCAGCCACGGCCGCGAGTCGGCGAACGCGCGCAGCCCGTCCCGCCCCTCGGCCCGCACGCGGGCGAGCGCTCGGTTCGCGAGCTCCTGGTTCTCGCAGTGGACGAGCATCACGCCACCGAGCTCCGCCACGTGCTCGAAGGCCGAGGCGAGCTGGGCGTCGTCGACGCCCTGGATCGCGATCCGGTAGCCCTCCTCGCCCTTGTACGCCGTGAACGTCTTGAACGACGTCAGCTCGAGCTCCCTGGCGTAGCGCGGGATCGCGTCGATCTGGGCGTCGCTCATCACCGCGAGGTGGAAGGCGAAGTCGACGTGCGCGCGCGACTCGGCGCCCGCGACCTCCGCCCAGAACGCGTCGCGGTCGTAGCCCTCGAGGTCGCGGTGCATCTTCACGATCGTCGTGACGCCGCCGAGCGCGGCCGAGCGCGTCTCGGTCGCGTAATGCGCCCAGTCGGGCTGCGGGTAGAGCTGCACGTGCGGGTCGATCACGCCCGGGATCACCGGCCGCCCGCCCGCGTCCACCTCCTCGGCGCCCGCCGGCGTCGCCGGGCCCGTACCCTCGAAGACGTCGACGATCCGCCCGTCCCGGACGACCAGGCCGCCGTGGATCTCCGTCCCGTCCGGGTAGATCAGCCGCGCGTCGCGAAGCACGAGATCGCTCATGCGGGGAGACTACTGCTCTCAGGCATCTGGAAGGAGTCGTCCATGGAGCTCGTCTACCGCGACGTCCCCGGGCCGAGGCGCGACCTCGTCGGCTACGGGCCCAATCCGCCCCGCGTCGTCTGGCCCGGCGGGGCGGCGGTCGCGCTGAACCTCGTCGTCAACTACGAGGAGGGCTCCGAGTACTCGAAGCCCGCCGGCGACGACCGCAACGAGGGCCAGGGAGAGCTGAACTACGTCATGGACGCGGCCTATCGCGACCTCGGCGTCGAGTCGACGTACGAGTACGGCTCGCGCGCGGGCATCTGGCGGCTGCTGCGGCTGTTCGACGAGTACGGCGTGCGCTCGACGTTCTTCGCGGCCGGCGCCGCGCTGCTCCAGAACCCCGAGGTCGGCCGCTGGATGCAGCGGGCCGGGCACGAGGGCTGCTCGCACGGCTGGCGCTGGTCGGAGCCGTGGCTGTTCGAGAGCCGCGAGGAGGAGCGCGAGCACATGCGCCGCGCGATCGCCTCGATCGAGCAGGCGACCGGCGAGCGCCCGCGCGGCTGGTTCTGCCGCTACTCGGGCAGCCCGTGGACGCGCGAGCTGCTCGTCGAGGAGGGCGGCTTCCTCTACGACGCCGACGCCTACAACGACGACCTGCCCTACTTCACCGAGGTCTCCGGGAAGCGCCACCTGATCGTCCCGTACACGCTCACCTACAACGACGGGCGCCTGTTCCACCAGGGCTCGCTCGGGCTCTCGGAGTTCGCCGAGTTCTGCGTGCGCGGGATGGACGAGCTGCGCCGCGAGGGCCACGCGGGCGCGCCGAAGCTGATGTCGATCGGGCTGCACCCCCGCTGGATCGGCCAGGCCGGCCGCACCTGGGCGCTGCGCCAGGTGCTCGAGCACGCGCAGGCCTGCGGCGACGTCTGGATCGCGACGCGCCTCGAGATCGCCGAGCACTGGCTCGCCCACCACGAGGAGTGGACGTCGTGAGCGGCCGGCTCGCGGGCAGGGGCTGCGTCGTGACCGGGGCCGCGTCCGGGATCGGCGCCGCCTCGGCGCGGCTGTTCGCGGCCGAGGGCGCCCGGCTCGTGCTCGCCGACCTCGACGAGGAGCGCGGCCGCGACGTCGCCGCGGAGATCGGCGCGCCGTTCGTCCGCTGCGACGTCGCGTCCGCGGCCGAGGTCGACGCGCTGCGCGACGCGGCCCTCGCCGCGCTCGGCCGGGTCGACGTCGTCTTCGCGAACGCCGGGACGATCTTCCACGGCGACGCCATCGGCACGTCGGAGGAGGGCTGGGACCGGATGCTCGCGGTCGACCTGAAGGGCGTCTGGCTCACCTGCCGCGCGTTCCTGCCCGCCATGGTCGCGCAGGGCTCGGGGTCGTTCGTGGCCACGGCGAGCCAGCTCGGCCTGGTCGGGATCGCAGGCCTCGCCGCCTACACGGCGGCGAAGGGCGGCGTCGTCAACCTCGTCCGGACGATCGCGGCGGAGGCCGGCCCGCACGGCGTGCGCGCGAACGCGATCTGCCCCGGCCCGACCTGGACGCCCGGGACGGAGCGCTGGGCGGCGACGGAGCCGGACCCCGCGGCCGCGCTCGCCCACGTCGAGTCCCGCACGCTGCTCGGGCGCTTCGGCCGGCCCGAGGAGATCGCCGCCGCCGCGCTGTTCCTCGCATGCGACGAGTCGTCGTTCGTCACCGGGACGGCGCTCGTCGTCGACGGCGGTTACACCGCGGTCTGAGCCGCCCGCCTCCAGCGTCCTCGACCGCTGCTGGCTCCGGCCGCACGGGAGCCTCAGAACAGGCTGGTCGACTCCTTGCTGAGGAACCAGCCGTGGCCGGCGACGTTCGTGCAGCGCAGGCCGTCCGTCCGGCTCCGACACGTGAACGGCCCCGCCTTGAACGTCTTGCCGTAGCGGAGCACCGACGCCTGCGGGTTGCGGATCGTGTCGGAGATGCAGATCGCCCGGCCGCGGCTCGTGCGGGTCATCGAGACGGCCTGGCCCCAGTCGGCGCTGCAGGCCCGCGGGCGCGGCGGGACGGGCTTGAGGCCCGAGCGGATCTCGCAGCGCAGGAACGCCGCGCCGCCGGCGATGTCCGCGGGCACGAACGCGCAGGCGATGTTCTTCGACGGGGTCTGGAAGTCCCTGATCGTGCCGGCCGATGCGAAAGCCGGCAGGAGCGCCGCGCCGAGCGCGACGAGGGCGAAGGCGAGGACGCGTCTCATGCGCGACAGGCTAGCCCGGATCCGGCTCGGCCGCGGGGGCGCGGTGCCGGCCGGGCCGATCAGGACGCGTGCGCCTCGGCCGTCCCGTGGACGAGCCCGTAGAGCCCGCCGCGGTAGAAGAGCATCGGCTCGGCGTCGTCGTCCTGGCGCTCGTCGAAGTGGACGACCTCGCCGACGACGATCTCGTGGTCGCCGCCGTCGAGGATGCGCTCGACGCGGCAGACGACGTGGGCGAGCGCGTCGTCGATCAGCGGCAGGCCGTGCTGGCCGACCGTGACGGAGACGCCGTCGAGCTTGTCGGCCTCGGCGACCTGCTTGCGCGCGCCGCGGCGGACGATCTCCTCGCCGTGGGCGACGTCGAGGACGTTCAGCGCGAGCCAGCCGGACTCGCGGACGGCGCGCCCGGTGTCCGACTCGCGCGTGAAGCAGACGAGCAGCAGGATCGGGTCGAGCGAGACGGACGTGAGCGCGTTCGCCGTCATCGCGTAGCGGCGCCCCTCGTGCATCGCCGTGACGATCACGACGCCGGTCGCGAAGTTCGCGATCGCCTGCCGGTAGCCGGCCACCTCGGTCATGGCGCCGACGCTAACGCGTCCGACCCGGCCGATGCAAGCCCGACCGACCCCCGAACCCGCGCGACGGCCATCCCGCGAAACGGGGACCGTCGCGCGGCGAACCATCCGCTGGAGTCGCCCGCGGAGCCGTCCAGGCAGGCCGCCGAGCCCTTGCCCGAGGTGTGGAGCAATCGGCACGGAATCGACACGGTCCCGTGCCAGACGCGCGCGCCTTCCGGCGATAGGCTCTGCGCCGGAGGCGCGGTGGTTCCACCCAGGGTGGGAGCCCGGGAGACGGGGCCGGTTCGGACCTGGCCCTCCGGGACGCGCCCCGTTCGGCCACGGCCCGACGGGACGGGATGGGACGAGAGCGGGCGGGCGGCCGGACGGGGAGCGCCGGACGGCGAGCGCGGGAGAGGAGCCGCGCCCCTCCCCCGCGCCGCGCGCGCCTAGCCGATCGGGTGCTGGCGGAAGAAGGCGATCGCCTTGCGCGAGGCCTCCTCGGCGCAGTCGACCATGTAGTACGTGCCGGTGCCGCCCTCGACGATCTCGAGCTCGGCGTCCGGGCGGCACTCCTTCGTCGCCTGCCAGCCGGAGCCGTAGGACGTGTTGGCGCCGAGCGGGCCCTTCGCGCCGAGCATCACGAGCATCGGGCAGGTCGTCGCGCGCATCTCCGGGGTGATGTCGGCGTTCAGCTCGCCCCAGTAGCTCTTCATCCACGAGTGGTCGGCGTTCTTCACGTAGACGGAGACCGTCCAGTCCATGTAGGCCGGGTCGGGCGAGTAGAAGTGGACCATGTGGTCGCACGTCGTCGGCCAGTCGTACTCCTTGTGGATCAGGTCGAGCACGCGGAAGGCCCGCAGGCCGCCCTCGCTCGGCTGGCACTGGCCGTAGTGGATGAGGGACGCGACGCGCTCCGGGTAGCGCGCGGCGAACGTTACGGCCGTGAACGTGCCGGTCGCGATCGACCAGATGTGCGTCTTCTCGATCCCGGCCGCGTCGAGGCACGCCTTCATGTCCTCGACCTTCTCGTCGATCGTGAACGCCATCTTCGCCGGGTTCCGCTCGGAGTTGCCGATGTTGCGGAAGTCCCAGCGGACGACCTTGAACTCCCGCACGAGCGACGGGAAGACGAAGTGGAACTGGTCGGAGGCCATGATGTCGCCGCCGACCACGGTCAGGGGCTCCCCCTCGCCCTGGACGTCGTACCAGAGCGTCGCGCCGTCGTGCTCGACGAATGCCATACGGTCTCCTCCTCTAGCCGGTCGAGCTCGCGAGAGCGTCGACGCGATGGTGTGATGGGCGCAGCCGGGCGGCCTCGACGGCACGTCCGGCCCGCGACGTCGGGCGTCGGGCCATCGGCCTAGGTGTAGGCCGTGACCGGCGGCAGGTTCCCGGTCAGGTAGTAGTCGCCGATCAGCTTGTACTTGTAGTCCGCGGGGTCGTGGAGGCTCATCGTGCGGAGGTTGCGCCAGTGCCGGTCGTAGCCGTACTTCGCGAGCGTCGCCGACGAGCCGCAGAGCTGGTAGAGCATCTCGCAGACCTTCAGCCCCGCCTCGGTCGTGAACGCCTTCGCCTCGGAGGTCGCGACGGAGGCGATCCCGCGGGACTCGGCCGACGGGTTCAGCCACGACCATCCCATCAGGTCGATCGCGCGCTCCTGGAGCGCCTCGCACGCCGAGACCAGCACGCGGAGCTCGCCGAACCGCAGTGAGACGATCGGGTCGTCGACCGCGCGGTCGACGCCGGAGTGCACCCAGGCGCGCGCCCGGGTGGAGGCGTACTCCTGGGCGTCCCGCGCGGCTGCGCGGACGATCCCCATGTGGATCGCGCTGAACGAGAGCTGGCCGAGCGGGCCGAACAGGCTCTCGGGCGGCGTCGTGTCCCCGAGCGAGCAGACCTGCTCGGCGGCCACGCGCGCATTGCGGAAGCGGATGGTGCCGGAGCCCGTGCAGCGCTGGCCCATCCCGTCCCAGTCGTCGACGATCTCCATGCCCTCGGTCGTGGGCTCGAGGAAGACGAGCTTGACGTCCTCGGTCCCCTCGAGCACGGCGGTGACGTAGAAGACCCCGGCCCCGAGCGACCCGGTGCAGTAGAACTTGTCGCCGTTCAGGACGAAGCCGTCGCCGTCGGGTGCGATCCGCACCTGCCAGTTGAAGATCGTCTTGCCGGCGAGCTCGGAGTAGGCGTTCGACCAGCGCAGGCCGTCGCGGACCGTCCGCTCGTGCCACGCGCTCCGCAGCGGCTCCGGCACGACCTGCTGGCACAGCTCGACGCCCGTGTTGTGGACGTGGAAGATCTGCCCCACGCACGAGTCGCCCTCGGAGAGGATCTCGACGACGCGGACGGCGTCCATGTACGTGCCGCCGTGGCCGCCGTGCTCGGTCGGCACGAGCAGCCCGAGCAGGCCCGACTCGGCGATCCAGCCGAGCTGCTCGTGCGGGTAGATCCGCTCGCGATCGCGCTCGGCCGCGCCCTCGCGCAGACGCTCGGCGATCGCACGCGCCGTCTCGAGGATCGCTGGCGGCGTCGCGATCCGCGCCGCCGTGTCCGGGTCGATCGTCCCCACGTGCCCACGCCCCTTCCTGCTTGAACTCCAGCGGGCGCGATTCTAGTGTCCCGTGACAGGCCCGACCGGACGAGTCGTCTCGTGCCGCGCCGGCGCCCGACCGACCAGCGTGGCGAGGAGGACCGATGCCCGACGTGACCGTGAACGGCTGCAGGATCTGGTACGAGCTGAACGGCTCGGGCGACCACCTGCTGCAGATCGGCGGCGTCGGCTTCGCGCACGAGAACTTCGCGCTCGTGACGGACGCGATGGCGGAGCACTTCACGGTGATCGACTTCGACCTGCGCGGCTATGGCCTCTCCGAGCGCCCGGTGCAGGCGTACGACATGGACGTCTGGGCCGACGACATCGCGGCGCTGCTCGACGCGATCGGCGTCGAGCGGACCCACGTGCACGGCACCTCGATGGGCGGCATGGTCGCGATTCGCTTCGCCGCGAAGTACCCCGGGAAGGTCGACGGGCTCGTCCTCGACTGCGCCGCGGCGAGGTGTGACACGATGCTCCGCTACCGGATCGAGATCTGGAAGGCGCTCGCATCGGCGTACGGCATGGGCAGCCGCGAGCTCGCGATGGAGATCGCGACGCAGGCCCTCTCCCGGCGCTTCCTCGACTCGAAGCAGGGGCCGGACACGGTCGAGATCATCCAGCGCGTGCTCGAGGACAACTGCTCGGTCGAGGTCTTCGTCGCCGCCTGCGACGGGATGCTCGCGATGGACCTGACCGACGACCTGCCCCGGATCACCGCGCCGACGCTCGTGATGGACGGGGACGAGGACGTCCTGACGCCGATCGACCAGGGCCCGCAGGGCGCGGGCAGCCGGCGGATCGCCGAGCTGATCCCGAACGCGGAGCTGCACGTGATCGAGGGCTGCGCGCACACGAACCTGATGGAGCTGCCCGAGCTCTCGACCGACCTCGTCGTCGGCTTCCTGAAGCGCGTCTCGTCCGGGGCGGCGGCGTGATGGGCGAGCGCTTCGACGTCGTCGTCTGCGGCGCCGGTGCCGCCGGGGCCGCCGCGGCGAGCCGCCTCTCGGACGATGCCTCCCGCACCGTGCTGCTGCTCGACGCGGGCCCGGACTACCCCGACGAGCTGGAGAGCCCGCCCGGCTTCCTGACCGGCGGCAACATCCTCGGCCACAACTTCGCGGGCGTCGCCGCGCCGACGCCGGACACGGACTGGAACTACTGGAGCCCGCCCCTGCGCGACGGCCGGCGCGTCCACCACAAGCGCGGCAAGCTGGTCGGCGGCTCGACGATGATCAACGGCACGATCGGCGTGCGCGGCGCCCCCGTCGACTTCGACCGCTGGCAGGAGCACGGCGCCCCCGGCTGGGCCTGGGCGGACGTGAAGCCGTACGTCGAGCGGGTCGAGACCGTCGTCCCGCTGAAGCGCTACCGCGAGGAGCGCTGGCTGCCGTTCGCGAAGGCGTTCAAGGAGGCGTTCCTCGAGCTCGGCTACCGCTGGGTGCCCGACATGAACGGCGAGGACGCCTGGGACGGCGTCGTCGGGCCGTGGCCGCAGAACCGCAGGAGCGAGATCCGCATGGGCACGCTCACGACCTACGTGCGCCGCGCCCGGCCGCGCCCGAACTTCGAGGTGCGCGGCAACGCACTCGTCGACCGCGTCCTGCTCGACGGCGGCCGCGCCGTCGGCGTGCGCTACGTCGACCGCGACGGCTCGGTCGTCGACGTCGAGGCCGGCGAGGTCGTCGTCGCGGGCGGCGCCTACGGCAGCCCGAGCGTCCTGCTCCGCTCGGGGATCGGCCCGGAGGACGAGCTGCGGGCGCTCGGGATCGAGCCGGTGCGGAACCTGCCGGTCGGCCGCGGGATGATGGAGCACCCGCAGTGCCTGTTCACGCTGCGCACGCCGCCCGAGCTGGCCGAGATGGGCAACCCGTCGTGGCCCGTCGCGGCCCGGGCGGAGGGGAACCACTGGTGGTCGTTCCCGCTCGCGCTCGACGAGGACGAGGGCATCTGCGCCATGGCCTTCGGGATCGCAGAGGACCACAACGACGGCACCGTCCGGCTGGCCTCGCCCGACCCGGCGGACGCACCGATCATCGACCACCGGCTGCAGGACGTGATCGACTCGCCGCCGGTGCAGTTCCAGCACGCGTGGAGCACGTTCCGCGCCGTCGTGGAGTCGAAGGCGATGCGCAGCCGTGGCGTGACGAGCCCGGACCTCGAGCGCTCGCTCGAGGAGATCCTGCAGGAGGGCATGCACACGGGCTTCCACCCCGCGGGCGGCTGTCCGATCGGCCGGGTCGTCGACGAGGAGCTGCGCGTGCACGGGATCGAGGGCCTGCGCGTCGCGGACGCGAGCGTCTTCCCGCGGCACACGCTGAACAACCCGAACCTGACCTGCATGATGCTGGGCGAGCGGGTCGCGACGATGATCGCGGGCGGCGAGTAGCTCCCGTGCCGTCGGCCGACGCCCTCGCGCGCGCCGGGGAGCTGCACCGCTCGCTGACCGTCGTCGAGTGCCACGGAGACGTCCCGATGGACGTCTGGCGCCGGCGGCGGGCGGGCGAGCGCGCGCCGATCGCGGACGACTACCTCGGCCGCTGGCGCACGGCCGGCGTCGACGTCGAGTTCATGACGGTCGGGGGCGACATGCCGCTGACGATGGACGCAGTCGGCCGGCCCGAGCTGCGCGCGCTCGAGCTGATCGACGACGTCGTCTCGGACGCCGAGGCGTGCCCGGGCGTCCGCGTCGTTCGGAGCCGCGCCGACCTCGACGAGGCGCTCGCCGCCGGGCAGGTCGCGCTCGTGCTCCACCTAGAGGGGCTGATGCCGGTGAAGGGGCGCGTCGACCTGGCGCGGACGCTGCACCGGCTCGGCGTCCGCTCCGCCCAGCCGACCTGGAACGTCCGCAACGAGGTGGCCGACGGGATCGGCGAGCCGTCGCCAGCGGGCCTGTCGGCGGCCGGGCGCGAGGTGATCGCCGAGCTCGACCGGCTCGGCGTCCTGCTCGACGTCTCGCACCTCGCGCCGGCCGGCTTCTGGGAGCTGACGGAGCTCGTCCGCGGGCCGATCGTCGCGTCGCACGCGAACGCGGCCGCGCTGTGCCGGCACCCGCGCAACCTCGAGGACGACCAGATCCGCGCGATCGCCGCGTCGGGCGGCCTCGTCGGCGCGGTCTTCTTCCCGGCGTTCATCGGCTCCGAGCCGACGCTCGAGCGGCTGATCGACCACGTCGACCACCTGGTCGAGGTCGCCGGCATCGACCACGTCGGCGTCGGGCCGGACTACGTGGACTTCGCGCGCGACCTGATGGTCGCGGACATGACCTACGGCGGCTCGTCGGTCTACGCGCCGGACGGCTTCGACTTCCCCGAGGGCCTGCGGCGCGTCGAGACGCTGCCCGTCTTCACGGCGGGCCTGCTGGAGCGCGGCTACGCGGAGGCCGACGTCGCGCGGATCCTCGGCGGCAACATGCTCCGCGTGCTGCGCCAGGTGCTGCCGTGAGCGACGCGGGCCCCCGCCGCGGCCGGCCCGGCGCGCGCGCCCGGGACGCGTCCCGTCGGGACATGTCCCATCCGGCGGATCGAGGGGCCACCCCGCGCCTCCACCCGCTTTCGAGCGTAGCGGCGAACGTGTCACGCGTGTGTGACGGGCGGGGCCCGAGGTGCGACGGTTCCGTGACGATCCGTCCCCAGGGGCGATAGGGTCGAGGCGTGAGCGCCCTCCCCACCACCTCGCTCGCCGGTCGCGTCGCCGTGGTCACCGGCGGCGGGCGCGGATTCGGCCGCCAGATCGCGCTCGAGCTCGCGGCGCTCGGCGCGGACGTGGCCGTCCTGGACCTCGACCGGGACGCGGGAGCGGCGTGCGCGAAGGAGCTCCGCGCGGCCGGCGTGCGCGCCCTCGGCGTCACGTGCCAGGTCGCGGAGGAGCGGTCGGTCGAGGAGGCGTTCGGGCGCATCGCGTCCGAGCTCGGCCCGGTCGACGTGCTCGTCAACAACGCGGGGATCGTCGCGATGACGCCGTTCCTCGAGGTGACCGAGGAGGAGTGGGACCGGATCGTCACCGTCGACCTGACGAGCATGTTCCTCTGCGCCAAGCAGGTCGTGCCAGGGATGGTCGAGCGCCGCTTCGGCCGGATCGTCAACCTCTCGTCGGTCGCCGGCAAGCGCGGCGGAGGCTTCCTCGGGCGCGTGCCCTACTCGTCCGCGAAGGCGGGCGTGCTCGGCTTCACGAAGGCGCTCGCGCGCGAGCTCGCCCCCCACGGCGTCACCGTCAACGCGGTGGCGCCCGGCGCGATGGACACCGAGATGACGAGGGTCCTCCGTGAGGATCCCGAGCTGCTCGCGAAGGTCGAGGCGCAGATCCCGCTCGGCACGCGCGGCACGATCCAGGACGTCGCCGACGCGGTCGCCTTCCTCTGCACCGACCTCGCCTCGTACCTCACCGGCGAGACGATCGACGTCGACGGCGGGGTGCTGATGGAATGAGCATCGACCGCCGTCTCTCCCTCGCCGGGCGGATCGCCCTCGTCACGGGCGCCGCCGCCGGGATCGGCCGCGCGACCGCGCAGACGCTCGCCTCGCGCGGCGCGGCCGCGGTCTGGCTCGTCGACCTGGCCGCCGACGGGCTCGACGAGGTCTGCGTCGAGGTCAGCCGCTACGGCGCGGTCGCGCGCCCGCTCGTCCAGGACGTCGCCGACTACGCAGGCGTCGAGCGGGCGCTGCGCGGCCAGAGGGTCGACCTGCTCGTCAACGCGGCCGGCAACGTCGCCTCCTCGCCCTTCGCCGAGCTCGGCCTGCGCGAGTGGCAGGCGACGCTGGACTCGCACCTGAAGGGCGCGTTCGTCACCACGCGCGTGCTCGCGCCGGGGATGGTCGAGCGCCGCTACGGGCGGATCGTCAACGTCGCGTCGGTCGCCGGCAAGCGCGGTGGCGGCTTCCTCGGCAAGACCGCCTACGCGGCCGCGAAGGCCGGCGTCAACGGGCTGACGAAGGCGACCGCGCGCGAGCTCGCCCCGCACGGGATCCGCGTCAACGCCGTCAACCCCGGGCTGACCGACACCGCCCGCCTCGACCTGCTCCGCGCCGACCCGGACGTCTGGGCGCGCTGCCTCGCCGCCGTTCCGCTGGGGCGCGAGGCCGCCCCCGCCGAAATCGCGGCGGCCATCCTCTGGCTCCTCTCCGACGCCGCCGCCTACGTCACCGGCGAGACGCTGAACGTCGACGGCGGCATCGCGATGGAGTGAGCGCGCCCGGACGCTAGGCCGGACGCCCGGGCGGCCCGTAGGCCTCCTCCCAGGCGAGCGCGAGTCCGAGCACGGTCAGGTCGTCGAGGCCGGCGAGCTGGAGGTCGCCGAGCGCGATCGCCGGCCAGCCGAGCTGGTTGAACGGGCGCGTGCGCATCGTCATCTCCACGCGGACGTCCGGCTCCCACACGTCCGCGGGCGGCGGCTCGATCCCGAGCGTCGGCGAGACGAGCAGGTCGACCTCGAGCTCTCGTGCGCAGCGGGCCCGCCAGGCGGGGAGCGCGAGGCGCGCCTCGTGCACGTCGATCGCCGGGACGGCGCGTGCGGCGTCGAACTTCAGCCGGGTGTCCGGCCCGTACTCGTCACGGCGCGCAGGGAAGAGCCGGCGGTGCGTCACTGCCGACTCGTGCAGGAAGATCGGGACGACGGAGGCGTCCGGCTCGGGCAGCGAGACCGGGGCCACCCGCGCGCCGAGCGCCTCCAGCCTGGCGACGACGTCGTCCGCCCAGGCCGAGTCGACCCCACCCGCGGCCGCGCTCGCCGCGCCCGAGGGCTCGTGAGCCGAGATCCGCGGGCCCTCGTCGAGCAGGCCGACGCGCAGGCCGGCGGCACGCGCCGTCGCGAGCGGGCGCCGCGCCAGGACCGCGTAGGCGAGCGCGCAGTCCCGCGCGCTGCGCGCAAGCGGGCCGACGTGGTCGAAGGTCGGCGAGAGCGGGAAGCAGCCGCCGATCGGCACGACGCCGTGACCGGGCTTGAAGCCGACGACGCCGCAGCACGCGGCCGGCATGCGCACGGAGCCGCCGGTGTCCGTGCCGAGGCCGAGCGCAGAGACGCCCGCGGCGAGCGCGGCGGCGTTGCCGCCGCTCGATCCCCCGGGCGTCCGCCCCGGGCGCACCGGGTTGCCCACGTCGCCCCAGTGCGGGTTCTGGCTCGTCGTGCCCCAGGCGAACTCGTGCAGGTTGGCCTTCCCGATCGTGATCGCGCCGGCCTGCTCGAGCCGGACGACCGCCTCGGCCGTCCGATCGGGGACGTGGTCGCGGAAGATCGAGGAGCCGTAGGCCGTGCGGACGCCCGCGGTGTCGAACAGGTCCTTGACCAGCAGCGGCACGCCCGCCAGCGGACCTGTTACCCGCGCGCGCGCCCGCGCAAGGGCGCGCTCGCCCGTCCAGGTGACGACCGCGTTCAGCACGTCCGCCTCGGCGGCCGCCGCGAGATGGGCCTCCACGACCTCGAGCGCCGAGACCTCCCCCGCGCCGACTCGGCGGGCGATCTCCGTCGCGTCGATGGCGCGCAGGTCGCTCACGGGCGCAGCGTACCGCGCCGCCGGGATAGCCTTGGGGCGATGGGCCAGACGATGACCGAGAAGATCCTCGCCCGCACCGCCGGGCGCGAGTCCGTCGCCCCCGGGGACATCGTCGTGTGCGAGGTCGACCGGGCCGTCCTGATCGACATGCAGTTCTCGTCGCTCGCCGTGAGGTGGCGCCAGCCGCTGCGCGTGGCGCACCCCGAGCGGATCGCGCTGATCGTCGACCACGGCGCGCCGGCCCCCACCCTGCGCGACGCCGACGGCCATCGCCGGGCGCGCGCGTTCGCCGAGGCGTTCGGGATCGACGACTTCTTCGACATCGGCCACCACGGGATCTGCCACCAGGTGATCGCCGAGCGCGGCCTCGCCCGCCCCGGCGAGCTGCTCCTCTGCTCCGACTCCCACACCTGTGCGGGGGGCGCGTTCAACACCGCGGCCCGCGGCGTCGGCGGGCTCGAGATGCTGCAGGTCGCCTGCGCCGGCTCCACCTGGTTCGTCGTCGCGCCGTCGATCCGCGTCGAGCTGACCGGGCGGCTCGGCGAGCACTGCGAGGGGAAGGACGTCTTCCTCGCGCTCGCCGGCAAGCACGGCTCGGCGCTGAACATGAACCTCGACGTCGTGGGCGACGGGCTCGCGAGCCTCTCGCTGCACGACCGGCGGACGATCGCCACCCAGTGCGCGGAGATCAACGCCGAGTTCGCCGTCTTCGCCTACGACGACGTCGTCGGCGAGCACCTCGAGGCGCGCGGCGTCCGCGGCTTCTCGCCCGTCGCACCCGATCCCGACGCGCACTACGAGGCGCACTGGCAGCTCGACCTGGGCTCGTTCGGGCCGCAGGTCGCGACGCCCGGGAAGATCGTCGGCAACGTGGCCGACGCGGCCGACCTCGCGGGGACGCGGCTCGACCAGTGCTTCATCGGCTCGTGCGCGAACGGGCACCTCGAGGACTTCCGGCTCGCGGCCGAGATCCTCGAGGGGCGCCAGGTCGCGGCAGGCACGCGGCTGATCGTGACGCCCGCGAGCCAGGCGGTCTACCTCGACGCCGTCAGGGCCGGGTACGTCACGACGATCATGGAGGCCGGCGGCGTCGTCACGAGCTCCACCTGCGGCGCCTGCTTCGGGTACCACATGGGCGTGCTCGGGGACGGCGAGGTCTGCCTCACCGCCTCCACGCGCAACTTCAAGGGCCGGATGGGGAGCCCCAGCTCCGAGGTCTACATGGCGTCCACCCGCACGGTCGCCGCGTCCGCGATCGCCGGGGCGATCGTCGACCCGCGCGAGGTGCTCGGGTGATCGTCGAGGGCCGCGCCTGGGTCGTCGGCGACGACATCTCGACCGACCTCCTCTACCCGCAGGTCGCGTACACGATGCCGCTCGCGGAGGCCGCGAGGATGGTCTTCCGGGCGAACCGACCGGGCTGGAGCGACCTCGTCGAGCCCGGCGACCTGATCGTGGGCGGCCGCAGCTTCGGGATCGGCTCCTCGCGCCCCGCGGTCGCGCTGCTGCGCGAGCTGGGGATCGCCGGGACGTTCGCCGAGTCGTTCTCGAACCTCTACTTCCGCAACTGCGTCAACTTCGCGCTGCCCGCGCTCGCGATCCCCGGGATCCTCTCGATCGTCGAGGAGGGCGACCGGATCCGCGTCGACCTGGCCACGGGCACCGCCGAGAACCTCCGCACCGGCGCCTCGGTCGGGGGGCCGCCGCTGCCGCCGGAGCTGCTCTCGATCGTCGAGCAGGGCGGCGTGATGGCCGCGCTCGAGGCGCAGGGCTACCTGGCGCCCGAGTAGCGCCGCGCGCGCCCGCGAGCGGCGCGCGCGGCGGCCCTGGCCGTGACGACGCCGAGCCCTAGCCCGGCGCCCAGTCGAGCCCGCAGGCGATCCCCGACGCCACGGTGGTCGGCGACGCCCCGTCGACGCCCTGGAGCACGAGCGTCTGCGGCAGGAGCAGGCCGCCCGGGACGCGCACGACGGCGAGCCTCGTCCCGTCGGGCGACCAGGTCGGCGAGCACTCCCGTGTCCCGGTCGAGATCGTCCGGACGAGCCCGCCGGCGGCCGCGTCGAGCACGACCACGTCGTCCGGGCCGATCACGGCGAGCTGCGTCCCGTCCGGCGACCAGGACGGCTGGGTGCCGGCGCTGCCGCACTCGCCGATCGTCCGCGCGGCGCCCGTCGCGACGGTCACGACGTAGATGAACGAGCAGCTCGGGTCGGTGCCGTCGAACGCGATCGTGGCCCCGTCCGGCGACCAGTCCGGCGAGCCGAACGTCACCTGCTCGCCGAACGAGTTCGCGAGCGCGGGCAGCGAGCCGAGCGCGGCGCCGGCGGGCGAGACGAGCGCCGGCGCGGGGGCGCCCCCGGCGGCCCGGGGCGGCCCCGGCCGCGCCCCCGGGGCCGCCCGCCCCCCCGCGGGGGGGGGGGGGGGGGGGGGCCGGGGGGGCCGGCGGCCCGGGGGGGGGGGGCGGGCGCCGAGGTAGATCCCGCTCCGCCCGAACGGCCGCTCGCTGCGGAACGCGATCGCGCTGCCGTCGGGCGCCCAGGCGGGCGCGCTGTCGAGCGCCGGGTCGAGCACGCGCGTCCGCCCGAGGCCGCGCGTGTCCATCTGGACGAGCGTCGGGAAGAGCTGGGCGCGGGCGTAGCGCGTGGCCACCAGGCGCGTGCCGTCGGCGGAGCAGGCGGGCGCCCAGTGCCGGGCCGCGGCCAGGCGCCGCCCGGCCCCGCTCGTCCGGATCGTCTCGACGCCCCTGGGCGCGGTGAACGCGATCAGGTCGTCCGTGCACCAGGCCGCGCCGATCTCGCTCGCGCCCGCGGTGCGCGTCAGGCGCGTCGGGGCGCCCCCGGCCGCCGGGAGCACCCACAGGTCGAGGTTGCCGCCCGCTCCCGGCCGGGACGCGACGAGCCGCGTCCCGTCCGGCGAGAACGAGGGATCGATGCCGCGCCCGACCCGGCGCAGGCCGCTCCCGTCCGGCTCGATCACCCAGACCCGCCCGCTGCCGCCCTTGCCGCGCGAGAACGCGATCAGCTCCCCGTCCGGCGACCAGGCCGGGTAGCCCTCGATCCGGGAGCCGCGGGTCAGCTGCCTCAGGCCGGCCCCGTCGATGCCCATCACGTAGATGTCGTGGCCGCGCTCGAACGCGACCCGCGTCCCGTCCGGCGAGAGGGCCGGCCGGAACGAGTCGCGCGCCGGGTCGGGGACGAGCAGGCGCAGGCTCGACCCGTCGGCCGCCATCGCCCAGAGCCGGTGGCGCTGCCCGCTCGCGTCGACGCCGTCGAACGCCACGACCGAGGCGTCGCCGGCGAGCGCGCCGTCCTGCGCGAGCGGGTCGTTCAGCCGGATCTGCTGCGTCGTCCCCGCGGCGGAGTCGACGACGACGAGCTCGCCCTCGGTGGTGGCCGCGGCGATCCGCCCGTTCACCCCGGGGCGGGTCGCGAGCGCGCTCGGCGCGAGCAGGAGCACGGCGAGCGTGGCGAGGGCGAGGCGGGAGAGCGCGCGCACGGGGCCTCCGTGGTCGAGGGCGGATCCGCGAATCGTGCGCGGGCGCCCGGACGGCACGCGCCGCTCGCCCGGCCGGTGCGGCGCGAACCCAATAGGCTTGCGCCTGCAGTGGACACGGGAGGAGGGCGAGCGATGGCGTTTCCCTGGGACGACGTCCTGACGGACGAGGAGCGCGAGGTCATCGAGCGGGGCCGATACGGCCAGACGCGCGGCCTGGGCGAGCGCCCGGTGCTGCTCGTGATCGACCTCCAGCACAACTACATCGGCGACGACGCCCCGATCACCGAGCAGCAGGAGCGCTGGCCGGCGGGCGGCGGCGACCGCGCCTGGGCCGCCGTCCGCGTGATCGGGGGCATCCTCCCCGCCGCCCGCGCCGCCGGCGTGCCCGTGATCTACACGCGCAACGTCCAGAAGAAGACGATCCGCTTCGACATGGTCTCCGCGAAGGCCGGCTGGGACCACAAGCGGACGATCGAGGGCGACCCCGGCACCGAGATCGTGCCCCCGGTCGCGCCGACGCCCGAGGACATGGTCGTCGACAAGGCGTACGCCAGCGCCTTCTGGGGGACGCCGCTCGAGACGTACCTGATCCAGCTGCGGGCCGACTCGGTCATCGTCATGGGCGTCTCGACCAGCGGCTGCGTGCGCGCGACCGCCGTCGACGCGGTGACGCGCGGCTTCAACACCGCGGTCGTCTGGGACGGCGTCGCCGACCGGATCCAGCTCTCGCACAAGGCGACGCTGCTCGACCTGTGGATGAAGTACGCCGACCTGGTCAGCGGCGCCGAGGCGGGCGAGTACCTGGCGCGGATCGGCGAGCAGCGGCGGTCGAACGGCTGAGCCGTTCGGAGCGACTGGCGCCGGCGCGGCTGCTCTAGACTCCCGCCGACCAGGCGCAAGGAGGGTTCGTGACGAGGGACATGGAGAAGAGCGCCGACTTCGTCGCGCGCGCGCGGGCGCTCGCGGAGCTGCTCGCGCCCGGAGCGGCGGCCCGCGACCTCGAGCGCCGGTTCGCGCACGACGAGATCGCGGAGATGCGCAAGACGGGGCTGTTCGCGCTGCGCGGGCCCGTCGAGCGCGGCGGGGGCGGCGGGGCGATCAGCGACTTCGCGCGCGTCGTGGCGACGCTCGCCGAGGGCGACGCGAACGTCGCGCAGATGTACATCACGCACACGTACGGCGTCGAGCTGATGAACCAGGTGCAGGCCGAGCCCACGGTGAAGGACCGCTTCTACGAGCGGCTCGCGAACGGGCTCTTCGTCACGAACGCCTACTCGGAGCGCGGCACGAAGACGATCTTCGACTTCAAGACGACGCTCGAGCGCGACCCGGCCGGCGGCTGGCGGATGAACGGCACGAAGTTCTACTGCACGGGCTCCGCCGGCGGCGACGTCCTCTACGCCTCCGGCAAGGTGGTGGGCCGCGAGGGCGAGGACGACCTGACGCGCGACCTCGGGCAGATCCGGATGGTCTTCCTCGAGCGCGACTGGCCGGGCGTGACGATCCACGACGACTGGCGCGGGATCGGGCAGCGCACGACCGCCTCGGGGACGACGGAGTTCGTCGACGTCCACGTCCCGGACGAGCTGTGCTTCTCGACCGTCGGCCTCGACTCGCCGGACTCGCTCTTCTCGATCATCGGCCAGATCGGCTTCACCGCCGTCTACGTCGGCATCGCGAAGGCGGCGCTGCGCGAGGGCTGCGCGTTCGTGCGCGAGCGCGCGCGGGCATGGCCGCACTCGGGCGTCGAGCGCGCCGCCGACGACCCCTACGTGCTCCACCACGTCGGCCGCATGCAGACCCTCGTCTCCAGCGCCGAGCAGATGCTCCGCTGGGCGTGCGAGGCGATCGACGAGGCCGAGTTCTCGCCGTCCGGCGAGGCCCGGGCGCTCGCGTCCGTGCGCGTCTCCGAGGCGAAGTCGGTCGCGACCGAGGTGTCGCTCGAGGTCTCCGAGCGGATCTTCCAGGTCTGCGGCGCAGGCGCGGCGATCGAGAAGTACGACCTCGACCGCTTCTGGCGCGACGCGCGGACGCTGACGCTGCACGACCCGGTCGACTACAAGTACCGCCTCGTCGGCGAGTGGGTGCTGAACGGCACGCCGCCGCCCGTGACGAGCTACACCTAGGCCCGAGGGGAGCGAGATGGCCTTCGTCGAGATCCCGCGCGACCCGGTCAAGATCTGGTGGGAGATCAGCGGCCGGGAGGACGCCGACCCCGTCACCACGATCGGCGGCGACCTGCTCGGGCACCGCCAGTTCCACTTCGTCCAGCCCGCCCTGGAGGCCGAGTTCCGGCTCGTCTCCTGGGACTTCCGCGGCGTCGGCAAGTCGGACCGGCCGATCCAGGAGTACTCGATCGACGTCAAGGTGGACGACCTGATCGCCGTGCTCGACGCGGCGGGTATCGAGCGGACGCACCTCTGGGCGACCGCGACGGGGTCGTACACCGCGATCCGCACCGCGGCCCGCTACCCGGACCGCGTCGGCGCCGTCATCACCTACGCGCAGTACAAGCCCGAGCGGGCGATGTGGGCGATCTGGAACTCGCTCGACCGGATCTTCGACGAGTTCGAGTGGCCCGAGGCCGCGCGCCTCGTGTGCAAGCTCTTCGGCGGCCCGGCATCGCACGAGGCCTGGCTCGGCGAGGAGTTCGAGGCGGGCTCGACCGCCGAGCTCTACCGGCTGATCCACCCGAAGCAGCTCGCCTCCGACCTGACCGAGGAGCTGAAGGCAACGACGTGCCCGATGCTCGTCATGCTCGGGGACACCGGCCCGATGGGCGCCTCGTCCGGGTACGCGCGCGGCTACGACGGGATGAAGCAGCTCCGCCCCGACCTCGAGCTCGCCGTGATCGAGGGCGCGACGGGGACGTACTGCATGATCTCCCACCCGGAGCCGTCCGCCAGGGCCGCGATCGACTTCTTCCACCGCAACCCCCTCTCGAGCCTGTGACCGCCGCCGCCGCACCCGGGGCCCGCCTGCGGGCGCTGCTCGCCGAGGGCGTCGTCGCGGCGCCCGGCTCGATGAACGCGATGTTCGCGCGCATGGTCGAGCAGGCCGGCTTCCCCGCGGTCTACCTGTCCGGCGCGGGAGTCGCGCACAACCTCCTCGGCGTCCCCGACGTGGGCCTGACGACGCTGACGGAGATGGCGCAGGCGGCGACGAACATGTGCCACGCCGTGTCGATCCCGGTGGTCGCCGACGCCGACACGGGCTTCGGCGGCGCCGCGAACGTCGAGCGCACCGTCCGCCTCTACGAGCAGGCGGGCGTCGCGGCGATCCAGCTCGAGGACCAGGTGATGCCGAAGCGCTGCGGGCACTTCGAGGGCAAGGAGGTCGTCGAGACGCGGGAGATGCTCGCGCGGCTGCGTGCGGCGGTCCACGCCCGACGGGACCCGTCGTTCATGATCGTCGCGCGGACGGACGCGCGCTCGGTGCTCGGGCTCGACGAGGCGATCCGCCGCGGGCTCGCGTTCGCCGGGGCGGGCGCGGACGCGATCTTCGTCGAGGCGCCCGCGAGCGACGAGGAGCTCGACCGGATCGGCCGCGAGCTCGGCGCCACCGGCCTGCCGCTCGTCGCGAACATGGTCGAGGGCGGCAAGACGCCGCTCCACTCGGCCGAGGAGCTCGCGGCGATGGGCTTCCGGCTCGTCATCTTCCCTGGCTTCCTGATGCGGCTGACGTCGCGCGCCGCCCAGGAGGGACTCGCGGAGCTCGCGCGCGGCCTCGACTCGCGGCCCCTGCTCGACCGGATGCTCATGTTCGACGGCGTCCAGCGGATCGTCGGCACGGACGAGCTCGTCGCGCGCGTGAAGTCGTACGAGGAGCCGTCGTGAGCCTGCCCGAGCACGGGCGCTGGGACTACTCGGCGATCGTCGACCGGCCGCCGCTCTCCTGGCCGGGCGGCGCGAAGCTCGCCCTCTGGGTCGTCTCGAACCACGAGTACTACGAGCTCGACCCGCCGCAGCGCGGCTACCGGAGGTCCTGGCCGCGGATCCATCCCGACGTCGCCGCCTACGCGAACCGCGACTACGGCAACCGGGTCGGCGTCTGGCGCACGATGGACCTGCTGGACAAGTACGGCCTGCGCGCGTCGATCTCGCTCAACGTCGCCCTCTGCGAGCACCACCCGGAGATCACCGAGGCGTCGCTCGCGCGCAACTGGGAGTTCTACTGCCACGGCGTCTACAACACGCGCTACCTCTACGGGACGACCGAGGAGGAGGAGCGCGCGGTGCTGCAGGACTGCGTCGACACGGTCGTCCGCCACACGGGGAAGGCGCCCGTCGGCTGGCTCGCGCCGGCGCTGACGAACACCGAGCGGACGCTCGACCTGCTGCCCGAGTACGGGTTCACCTACACCTGCGACATCTTCCACGACGACCAGCCGTTCCCCGTGAAGGTGCGCAGCGGCCGGCTCTGCTCGATCCCGTACACGCTCGACCTGAACGACGTGATCGTCTACAACACGTTCCTCTACACGCCGCGCCACTACGGCGAGATGATCCGCGACCAGTTCGACGTCCTCTACGCCGAGGCGACGCCCGAGCACGGCCGCGTGATGTGCATCTCCCTGCATCCCTACCTCGTGGCCCAGCCGCACCGCCTGCAGGCGCTCGACGAGGCGCTCGCGCACATCGTCCGCCACGACGGCGTCTGGTTCGCGACGGGCGAGGAGATCGCCGCGCACTACCTCGCGCACCACCACGACGAGGTCGCGGCGCTCAGCGGAGGCGCACGGTGACGGACGACGGCTACCTCGAGTACCCCCACCGGCGACGCGGCTACGACCAGGACCGGTACGACTGGGAGATCCTGTTCGAGCGCCCGGCGCCGCCGTGGCCCGGCGGGAAGACCCTCGCGGCCCTCGTCGTGCTGCCGCTCCAGTGGTTCCGCTGGAACCACGACGGCAAGCCGATCCGGCCGCTGGGCGCCCCGTCGAAGGAGCACCCGGACTACCGCGAGTGGTCGTGGAAGGACTACGGCCACCGGGTCGGGCTCTTCCGCGTGCTCGACCTGCTCGACCGCTACGGTCTGCGGGCGACGGCCGCGATCGACGCCGAGACCTGCCGGCACTACCCGCGCGTCGTCGAGGAGCTCCGCCGACGCGGGCACGAGTTCGCCTGCCACGGGCTGAGCGCGAGCGACGTCCACCACCAGGGCCTCGACCCGGAGGTCGAGCGGGCGCGGATCGCGGAGGCGCTCGCCGTCGTGGGCGAGGCGGCCGGCGCGCCGGCCCGCGGGTGGCTGTCGCCCGCGCTCTCCGAGTCGCTCGCGACGCCGGACCTGCTGGCCGAGGCCGGGATCGACTACCTCTGCGACTGGGGCAACGACGACCTGCCCTACCCGTTCCGCGCGGGCGGTCGCGAGCTCGTCTCGCTGCCCGTGCCGATGGAGCTGCACGACGTGAACGTCATCTGGCAGCTCCACCACACCGCGCCCGAGTGGGCCGAGCAGCTCGTCGACGCCATCGACCTGCTGGACGAGGAGTCGCGCACCCGCGGCGCCCGGACGCTCGCCTTCACCCTCACCCCCTGGCTCGTCGGCCAGCCCCACCGGATCCCGCACGTCGAACGCGTCCTCGCGTCGCTCGCGTCGCGGCCCGGGCTCTGGAGCGCGACCGGATCCGAGATCGTCGACGCCTGGAGGGGGCCGCCCGCGTAGGGAGGCGCGACGCGCGGCCCGGGGGCGCCGGCCGAAGGCCGGCGCAAACCAACCGGGCCGCTCCGTCGTCTCAACGGGTGCGGCGGCCGGAATATTTTGTATCTTCGGCCCCCACCGTTGTAGGATCGGCCATCCGGAGCCTGGGAGGCCCGGGGCCACTGTCGGAGAGGAGGAAGATGAGGGATCGTCTGACACGGGGGCGGATGCGCGGGCTGCTCGCCCTCGCGGCGCTCGTCGCCGCGCTCGGGGTGCTCGCCGCCGGCTGCGGTGGCGACGACGAGAGCGCGGCCCCGGCCCCGGCCCCTGCCGAGCCGGCTCCGGCCGAGCCCGCACCCGCCGAGCCCGCACCCGCGGAGCCCGCACCCGCGGAGCCCGCACCCGCCGAGCCCGCACCCGCCGAGCCCGCACCCGCCGAGCCCGCACCCGCCGAGCCCGCACCCGCGGAGTCGGCACCGGCCGAGCCCGCACCCGCGGAGTCGGCACCGGCGGAGCCCGCGCCTGCTCCCGCCACCTGCCCGCTCGAGGGCGGCACCGTCAACGTGTTCGGCACCGTCGACGCCGCCGGTGTCGCCGGCGACATCGGCCCCGGCATGGTGCGCGCCTACGAGGCGTGGCTGCCCGTGATCAACGCGAACGGGGGCATGGCCGGGTGCCAGGTCGTGCTCGACATCGTCGACGAGCCCTTCCCCGACGTCGACGCCTGTCTTCGCAACTGGCGGACGGCGCTCTCCGAGGGCGACAAGTACGCGTTCTACTTCGGCGCCTTCAACTCGGCCTGCATGGCCGCGGTGCCCGACCTCACCAACGCGGCCGGCAAGGTCGTGATCGCAAACGCGGCGGCCGACCACCAGCCGTTCTTCGACCCGAAGTTCGACGACAAGTCGCTCCAGATGCACGCGGCCGTCTCGACGTTCCTCGAGGGTCGGGCGTCGGCGAAGTTCGCCGCCGACCAGGGCTGGAAGAAGGTCGCGATCATCGCCCCGAACTACGCCTACGGGCAGGACGCGGCGAAGGCGTTCAAGGAGTACTTCCTCCAGATCGTCCCCGACGCAGAGGTCGTGCTCGAGCAGTTCCCGGAGTTCGACGAGGACAACTTCACCCCGATCATCAACCAGATCGTCGCGGCGAAGCCCGACTTCGTCTTCAGCGCGTTCTTCGGCCCGTTCGTCGTGCCGTTCTGGAAGCAGTGGAAGGCCGCGAGCGCCGACACGATCCCGTCGATCGGCGGGCTCGTCGACACGCCCACGTGGCGGATCATGAACAGCGCCGACGAGATCCCGCAGAACGCCTACGCGTTCGACCGGGGCTGGGACGGCGTGACGTCGCAGACGCCCGTCGGCGCGGCGTACAGGGAGGCGTACACCGCGATGTTCGGCGACTCGGACGACCCGATCCCGAGCTCGTGGTCCTACGCCTACATGAGCGGCCTGCAGATGGCGAAGGCGCTCGCCGACAAGACCGGCAGCTTCGACCCGCAGGTCTGGAAGGAGGCCGTGCAGGCTGGCGACTTCACCTTCGACAGCCCGTACCAGTCGGGCCCGACCGGGGTAACCTGATCAACCAGATGGCCGGACGTGCGCGAACGTCTGGCCTCGTCACGTGGGACGACAGCCTCCCGGTCGCGGGCACCTTCGACCCGGCCCAGACCTCCACCTACTGCATGCACGACATCCTGAGCATCGACGAGGCGAAGCAGATCACCTCGAAGTTCACTGCGACCGACGAGGCGATCGCGGCGTACCAGTCGATCTCCGGCAACCAGTAGTCACCTAGACACGTCCCTGCCGGTGGGGGCCGCCGAGGCCCCCACCGGTACACCGACACGAGGAGCGCATGCGTTGAGAGCGTCCACAGGACACCCGCGTCGCCGCTGGCTGCTCGCCCTTGCGGCCGCGACGATGCTCGCCCTGGGCGGGATCGCCGCCGGCTGCGGCGGCGACGAGTCGGCGGAGCCCGCGCCGGCCGAGCCCGCGCCGGCCGAGCCCGCACCCGCGGAGCCCGCGCCGGCCGAGCCCGCCCCGACCGAGCCCGCACCCGCGGGCCCGCCCCGACCGAGCCCGCACCCGCCGAGCCCGCCCCGACCGAGCCCGCACCCGCGGGGCCGGCCCCGACCGAGCCCGCCCCGACCGAGCCCGCACCCGCGGAGCCGGCCCCGGCGGCGCCGACCGTCCCCTGTGCGCTCGAGGACGGCGAGGTGAACATCTTCGCGGCCGAGGACCTCGCGGCCGTGATCGGCCGCGCGATCGCGCCGGACGCGGTTAACGCCGCCAAGGCATACGTCGACACGCTGAACCAGAGCGGCGGCATGGGCGGCTGCAACGTCGTCCTCGACGTCGTCGAGGAGACGTTCGGCGACGTGCCGGCCTGCCTCCGCGCCTACCGCGACGCGATCCAGTCGAAGAAGTACGACGTCTTCTTCGGCCCGACCAACTCGGCGTGCATGTTCGCGCTGCCCGAGCTGACCACGGCGGCCGGCTACCCGGTGCTCTCGGGCATCGCGGCCGACCACCAGCCGTACCTCGAGAACTTCGGCAAGGGCGGCAAGTACGCCTTCCACCCGTCGGTCTCGACCTTCATGGAGGGTCGCGCCGCCGCGCGGTTCGCGGCCGAGAACGGCTGGAAGAAGGTCGGCATCGTCGCCCCGAACTACGCGTACGGGCAGGACGCGGCGAAGTCGTTCCGGGAGTACTTCCTGAAGCTCGTCCCCGACGGGGAGATCGTCACGGAGCAGTTCCCCGAGTTCGACGAGGACAACTTCACGCCGTTCATTAACCAGATCGCAGAGAGCGAGCCCGACGGCGTCTTCTCGGCGTACTTCGGGCCGTTCATCGTCCCGTTCTGGAAGCAGTGGAAGGCCGCGGGCCTCGAGCAGATCCCGACGATCGGCGGCCTGATCGTGCTCGCGACGTTCGAGGTGGCGCAGACGAGCCCCGGTGACATCCCGGCCAACTCGTACGGCTACGACCGTGCCCCGTGGCAGCTGCTCGAGCAGACGCCCGTGGGGCAGATCCAGACCGAGGCGGCGCGGGCGGCCAACCCCGACTCCGCCCCGATCGTCAGCTCGTTCGCGTACCAGATGCTGAACGCGATCTCGATGACGAAGGCGTTCGTCGAGCAGACCGGCGCCGCCGATCCGGAGGCCTGGAAGGCGCTCGTCGAGCAGGGGCAGTTCGCCTTCGACGGCGCCTACCAGTTCGCGCCGACGCCGGTCAACCCGCTGACGCACATGGGCGACAACTGCGCCGCCGTGGGCCTCGTCGGCTCGGACGACACCCTGCCGGTGCCCGTCACGTACGACCCGAGCACGTTCCTCATGTCCTGCATGGACGACGTCCTCACGCAGGAGGAGGCGGCGCAGCTGGTCGACCGCGACGCGAGCGAGATCACGCAGGAGGCGCTCGACGCCTACCAGGCGAACGTGGACGCCGCCCGCACGGCGCGCGAGGGCAAGTGGAACGGCACGCCGGCCACGCCGCCCTCGTAGCCCGCCGAGCCACCTAGCAGGAACCCCGAGGAGGAGACGCAGATGACGAGGAAGAGCACTGTGAGAGGACGGCGGCGATGATCGTCGGCGCCTCTGCCAGCCAGTACGTCGTCCAGATCGTGACCGGTCTGGGCTCGGCCGCAGTGCTCTTCCTCATCTCCTCCGGGTTGACGTTGACGTTCGGCGCGCTCCGGATCGTCAACTTCGCGCACGGCTCGCTCTACATGCTCGGCGCGTACCTCGCCGTGTCCCTGCGCGAGCCGATCGGCTTCTCGAACGGGACGTTCTGGATCGTCCTCATCCTCGCGGGCCTCGGCGTCGCGCTCGCGGGCGTGGTGCTCGAGGTCTTCTTCTTCCGACCGATCTACCGTCGGCCGCTGCTGACGCAGCTGCTGGTGACGTTCTCCTTCGTCCTGATCCTCGCCGGCATCGTCCGCAGCATCTGGGGCGCAGAGGGCGAGTCGACCTCCGTGCCGCCCTTCCTCGGCGGCGGCGTGAAGATCGCCGGCGGCTCGATCCCGACCTACCAGTTCTTCTTCATGGGCCTCTCCGTCGCCGTCGCGGTCGGGCTCTACCTCTTCCTCTACCGGACGGGCATCGGCCGCATGGTGCGCGCCGCCGTGTCCGACCCGGAGCTGCTCGGCCTGTCGGGCGTCAACGTCCGCATCCTCTTCACCGGCGTGTTCGCCGTCGGTGCGTTCCTCGCCGGCCTCGCCGGTGCCGCCGTCACGATGCAGGGGCTCAGCGGCCCGGACATCGCCGTCCGCGCCGTCATCCTCGCCTTCGTCGTGATCGTCATCGGCGGTCTCGGCAGCCTGATCGGGGCATTCGTCGCCTCGATCCTCGTCGGCCTCGCCCAGGACCTCGGAATCATCTGGGTGCCGGAGGCGACGCTCGCGATCGTCTTCGTCGTCCTCGTCGTCGTGCTCGCGATCCGGCCGCAGGGGCTGTTCGGGTCGCGGGTCGCCTAGGGATCGGAGCGACATGACCGCTATCGCGCAGCAGCTCCGCTCCCTCTCGATGCTCCCGGCCCTCAGCGCCGGAGCCCGACGGCTCCAGGCGTCCCGCCAGGCGTACACCGAGGCGAACCGCGGCCTCTGGATCGTCGGGTTCGGCCTGATCGCGCTGATGGGCCTGATGCCCTTCTTCGCGCCGTCGAGCCACATCCTCAAGGGCCAGCAGGCGCTCTACTTCGGGCTGCTCGCCCTCAGCCTCAACCTGCTCGTCAACATGATCGGGCTGATCAGCTTCGGCCACGCGATGTTCTTCGGCTTCGGCGGCTACCTCGTCGCGGTCGGCTTCGCCAAGGAGGCCTGGGGACCGTTCGGCGATCCCCTCCTGATGTTCGCCTTCACGCCGCTGATCGGCGCCGTCTCGGCGTTCGTGATCGGCTTCGTCGTCCTGCGAGGCCGAGAGCTCTACTTCGGCCTGCTGACGCTCGGCATGGGACAGCTGATCTGGGCGGCGGCACACGGCTGGCAAAGCCTCACGGGCGGCACGAACGGCACGACGGGCGTCTTCGCCGCCGACTGGCTCTCCCCGTTCGAGCACGCCAACAACCTGTACTGGTTCGTCTTCCTCTGCGTCCTCGTGTGCACCGCCCTGATCTGGGTGATCATGCGCTCGCCGTTCGGCGACGCGTGCCGGGCGATCCGCGAGAACCGGCGCCGGGCGGAGTTCGCGGGCATCTGGGTGAAGCGGTACGAGATGACGGCGTTCGTGATCGCCGGGACGTTCGGCGCGGTGGCGGGCGGCCTCGCCGTGATCAGCGAGACGCAGATCGCCTCCGGCCAGATCGACTGGCAGCGCTCGGCGTTCGCGCTGATCATGTGCCTGATCGGCGGCTACCGGTACTTCCTCGGCCCGTTCGCGGGCGCGATCTTCTTCATCTGGGTCCGCGACTGGCTGACGAAGGAGACGACGCTCTGGGACACGGTCTTCGGCATCATCGTCCTCTGCGTCGCGCTGTTCTTCGTCGCCGGCCTGTCCGGGACGATCCACTGGGCGCTCGCGTGGCTCGTGACCGGCATCAAGCGCCTGCGGGGCATCCGGCTGGTCGACGAGGCGCCCGAGCTGTCGGCCGCGGAGCACGAGGCGGTCCACCTGCCCTCGCTGGCCTCCGAGGCAGCCGAGCCGCGCGAGCTGCGGACCGGCGGCGAGCCGGTGCTGGTCGCGCGCAACCTGACCAAGAGCTTCGGCGGCCTGGTCGCGGTCAACGGCGCGAGCATCGAGGTGCGCCAGGGGACGATGCACGCGATCATCGGCCCGAACGGCGCCGGCAAGACGACGTTCTTCAACCTGCTCACCGGCCTCTACAAGCCGGACTCCGGGACGATCCACCTGGAGGGCGCCGATGTCACCGGCGTCGCCCCGTGGCGGCTCGTCAAGCGCGGACTGGGGCGCTCGTTCCAGCAGACGAACCTGTTCTGGTCGCTCACGGCGCTCGACAACGTCCTCATCTCCGAGGCGGCCGTCGACGACCAGACCCTGCGCATCGTCGGAAAGCACCGGCCCGGCCTGCGCGAGCGGTCGCACCAGCTGCTCGACCGCGTCGGCCTGGGCTCGTTCGCCGGCTTCTCGGCGTCCGAGCTGTCCCACGGCGACCAGCGGTCGCTCGAGATCGCGTCCGCGATCGCGGTCAACTCGCGGATCCTGCTCCTCGACGAGCCGACCGCCGGCATCTCGCCCTCCGAGACGCGCACGGCGGTGGAGCTGATCCGGCGGATCGCGCGGGAGCGCGACCTGACGGTGGTGTTCGTGGAGCACGACATGGAGGTCGTCTTCGGGATCGCCGACCGGATCACCGTGCTCGCGCGCGGCTCGGTGCTCGCCGAGGGCACGCCGGCCGAGATCCGCGCGAACCCCGAGGTGCAGAAGGCCTACCTGGGCGAGACGACGGACGAGGAGGCAGGGGCGTGAGCCAGGGAGAGCGGATCCTCGACGTGCGTCGGCTCAACGCGTTCTACGGGAAGAGCCAGGTCGTCTTCGACCTCAGCATGCACGTCGACAAGGGCGAGGCGGTCGCCGTGCTCGGCCGAAACGGCGCCGGCAAGACGACGACGCTGATGGCGATCGCAGGCGCGGTCACGAGCCGTGCCGAGGGCGTCGTCCTCGGCGGCCAGGACATCGGCGGCCTGCCGTCCTACAAGCGGGTGCACCGGGGGCTGTCGCTCGTGCCGTCCGGCTCGCGCAGCTTCCCGACGCTCACCGTGGAGGAGAACCTCGCGATGGTGCGCGCCGGTAAGAACGGCGGCGGCATCCAGTTCTCGGTCGAGGACGCCTACGAGCAGTTCCCCAAGCTCGCGGAGCTGAAGGCGAACAGCGCCGGCACGCTCTCCGGCGGCGAGCGGCAGATGCTCGCCGTCGCGCGGGCGATGCTCGCCAACCCGAGGGTGCTGATGCTCGACGAGCCGAGCGAGGGCCTCGCCCCGCTCGTCGTGCGCGGCATCGCCGAGCGGCTGAAGGAGATGTCCAAGCGCGGCCTGGGCGTCCTCATCACCGAGCAGAACCACCGGCTCGCGCTCGACGTGGCCGACCGGGTCTACTTCGTCGAGAAGGGCCAGATCGTCTGGGAGGGCGACAAGGCCGCGGCGGGCGATCCGGACGTCCTCAGCCGGTACCTCTCGGTCTAGCGGCAGGATGGCGAGCGCGGACGGGGCCGCCCCGGGCGGCAGGCTGCTCGACACCCTGGACCTCTGGTTCGAGGAGTTCCAGCTCGGCGACCGCTTCGAGACCGGCGGGCGCACGATCACCGAGCAGGACGTGCTCGACTTCGCGCGCCTCTCGGGCGACCACAACCCGCTGCACGTCGACGCGGAGTTCGCGAGGACGACCCGCTTCGGCCAGCGGATCGTCCACGGCTTCCTGACGCTGTCCGTCACGGGTGGCCTCCGCTACCCGCTCTGCGGCGACCGCCTGGTCGCCCTCTACGGCCTCGACCGGATCCGGATGACCCGCCCGACGCTGATCGGCGACACCGTGCACGTCGAGGGCGAGGTCGTCCGGCTGACGCCGAAGGACGCCGGCGGCGTGGTGACCTTCGAGGAGGAGGTCGTCAACCAGCGCGGCGAGCGCGTCGCCCTCTTCGAGCGCTCCGCGCTGTACCGCCGCCAGCCCGCCTGAGGCGACCCCGCGGCGGGCGACCACCGTCCGCATCCGTCGCGCGAGGCTCTACGATGCCCGCGCACGGGGTCCGAACGAGGAGGGGCTGATGGCTGGGACGACACGGGGCGAGCAGCTGCTGGAGACGGCGCGGGCGGTCGCCCGCATGCTCGAGGAGGGCGCGATCGAGCGCGACCGCGACCGGCGCTTCCCGCACGAGGAGCTCGCGGCGATCCGCGAGACGGGGCTGCTCACGATGCTCGTCCCCGAGGAGCACGGCGGCGCCGGAGCGAGCGTCTCGGACATGGTCCGCGTGATCGGCGCGCTCTCCGAGGGGGATCCGTGCGTCGCGCAGATCCTGATCGTCCACAACTCGGGCGTCGAGCTCCTGAACAAGGTCGCGCCCGAGCACGCGCGCCTCGCGCTCTACGAGCGACTCGTCGGCCAGAAGGCGCTGCTGACGAACGCGTACACCGAGGTCGGGACCAAGACGATCTTCGACTACAAGGTGCGCATCCGGCCCGACGGCGACGACTGGCGGCTGAACGGCTCGAAGGCGTACTGCACCGGCTCGCTCGGCGGCGACGTGATCTTCGGCCTCGCCGTCTCCGAGGAGGAGCAGCCCCGCCCGCTCGTCTTCCTGATCGACGCGGCCGCCGAGGGCGTGACGGTCCACGACGACTGGACCGGCTTCGGCCAGCGGACGACCGCCTCCGGCACGATCGAGTTCGGGGAGGCCCTCGTCCCGGGCGCGCTCGTCTTCTCGCCCGACCGCCTGATGGAGCACCCGCTCGAGAACTTCTTCGGCACGAACGGCCAGGCGATGATGTCGGCGCTGTTCGTGGGCGTTGCGAGGAACGCGCTCGCCGACGCCGTCGCGTACGCCCGCGAGCGGGCACGCCCCTGGGTGCACTCGGGGGTCGACAGGGCGAGCCTCGATCCGTACGTCCAGCACACGATCGGCCGGATGCAGGCGCTCGTGAACGGCGCCGACGCCCTCGTCGAGCGGGCGCTCGGGCTGATCGACGCGGCGGTCGCCGACACGACGGCCGAGACGCGGGCCGCGGCCTCGCTCGCGGTGGCGGACGCCAAGTCCGCGAGCACCGAGGCGGCGCTGCGGGTCTCCGAGCTGATGTTCAACGTCGGCGGCGCCGGGATGACGGTCGGCAAGTACGGGTTCGATCGCCACTGGCGGAACGTGCGGACGCTGACCCTCCACGACCCGGTCGACTACAAGTTCAAGCTCACCGGCGACTACCTGCTGAACGACGAGGCGCCCCCGATCTCCTCGCACACGCCGTAGCCCGTGCCCGACGTGCTGGACAGCCGCGCCTACCGCCGGACGATCGGTCGCTTCGCGACCGGCGTCTCCGTGCTCACGGCGGCCCACGACGGGCGGCGCTTCGCGATGACGGCGAACTCGATCACGTCCGTGTCGCTCGAGCCGCCGCTCGTCCTCGCCTGCTTCATGCAGGACTCGGACACGGGCCGCGCGATCCGCGCGTCCGGCTTCTTCGGCCTGAACGTCCTCGACGCCCTGCGGGGCGAGGCGCTCGCGCGGCGCTTCGCCCGCAAGGCGGAGGGCGACGAGGACCAGCTCGCCGGCGTCGACGTCCACGAGGGCCCCCACGGCCTGCCCCTGCTCGAGGGCTGCCTCGAGCACCTCGTCTGCAGGGTCGACTGCGTCCACGTGGTCGGCGACCACGACGTCGTCGTCGCGCATGCCGAGTGCGTCGACCTCCCCCCTGCCGGAAGCGAGCCGCTCGTCTGGTACGCCGGCGGCTTCTGGGCCCTCAGGCCCCTCTAGCGAGCGCGCGGCCCGGAGCGGCCGGGGCCTAGAGCGAGTCGGCCCGGCCGACGACCGCCTCGAAGACCCGGCCCACGCCGGCGCCGAGGTGCTCGACGGGCGCGGCGAGCCACTCGAAGCGGGCGGAGAGGTCGCTGGCCCGCAGCGACGTCGCGGTCAACTCCCCCGTCGAGACGCGGCTCTCGACGTACCGGCGCGGCAGCAGCGCGGCGCCGTGCCCGGCAGCCGCGGCCGCGAGCACGCCGAGCGAGCTGCCGATCTCGAGCGAGCGCGCGGGCCAGGCCCCCGCGGCCTCGAGCACCCGCTCGGCCGTCGCCCGGACACCCGACCCGCGCGCCTGCCAGAGGATCGTCTCCCGCTCGACGGCGGCGAGCGACGCGACGGGCTCGTGCGGGCCGGCACGGACGAGGACGATCTCGTCGACGAGCAGCGGGCGGCGGACGAGGTCGTCCTCCGGCGGGTCGGGGCCCGCGACGGTGACGGCGGCGTCGACCTCGCCGGCGACGACCGCGCTGACCGCCGTCGACGCGTCGCACGGGACGACCCGGAGCTCGAGGCGCGGCGCCTCGAGCGCCGCATGCGCCAGCCGGGCCGCCACGAGCGGCACCGCGGCCTCGGAGAGCGCGATCGAGACCTGCAGCTCGCTCGCCTCGGGGAGCGCGATCGCGCGCTCGGCGCGGCCCATCGCCCGGGCCACCGCCCGCGCGTGCGGGAGCAGCGCCTCGCCGGCCGGCGTCAGCTCCAACCCGCGCGGCGTGCGGACGATGAGCTGCCGCCCCGCGAGCGCCTGCAGGCTCCGCATCCGCGCCGAGACGGCCGGCTGGGTGACGTTGAGCGCGCCCGCGGCGCGGGTCACGCCGCCGTGCTCGACGACCGCGGCGAAGACGGCGAGCTGGTCTGCGCTGAAGCGCATAAGGCAAATCTATGACAAACCGCGCCCATGCTGCTTGCGTTATGTCCGTCGACCGTCGTAGGGTGTCGGTGCCACGCCCCGACGAACGGGAGGAGCACCGATGGGCGTTCCCGAGATCACCGCAGCGGACCTCGAGCGCGAGATCGTCACCGGCGAGCCGATCGTGCTCGTCGACGTGCGCGACGCCGACGCCGTCGAGCGCTGGCGGATCGAGACCGGCGAGACCCCGTTCCTCAACCTCCCGGCCGAGGCGCTCGAGGCCGACCCGGCCGCGGCGCGCCAGGCGATCGAGCCGCTCGGCGCCACCGTGCGCGTGCTCTGCAACCGCGGCAGGACGTCGCTCCGCGCGGCCGAGGCGCTGGCGACGGCCGGCCTCCCGGCGACGAGCGTCGCGGGCGGGATGATCGCCTGGGGCCGGCTGCTGACGCCGGCACCGGTCGAGATCGGCACCGCGACGCGGGTCGTCCAGCTGCGCCGCGAGGCGCGCGGCTGCCTCTCCTACGTGATCGCCTCCGACGGCGAGGCGCTCGTCGTCGACCCGGCGCCGGACGTCGAGGCGTACGTCGCCGTGGCCGACTCGCTCGGCGCACGGATCGTCCGCGTGCTCGACACGCACGTCCACGCCGACCACCTCTCGGGCGCCCGCGAGCTCTGCGCGCGCAGCGGCGCGGTCCGGCACGTCTCGTCGGGCGGCGTGGCCCGGGGCCTCGCCGACGCCGCGGCCGTCGAGCCCGTCCGGGACGGCGACCTGCTGGCGGTCGGCTCGGCGCGGCTCGAGGTCGTCGAGCTGCCCGGCCACACCACGGACAACGTCGGCGTCCTGGTCGACCGCGTGGCGCTCGTCGCCGGGGACTCGCTCTTCCACGACTCGATCGCGCGGCCCGACCTCGAGGTCGGCGACGCCGGCATGCACGATCAGGCGCGCCAGCTCCACCGGACGCTGCACGAGCGCATCCTGTCGCTCGGCGACGACGTGATCCTCCTTCCCTGCCACTACGCGGGCGGGCGGCTCGACGGCCCGATCGCGCCCCGGTTGGCCGAGGTGCGGGCCCGGGTGCAGCTGCTCGCCGTGCAGGACGCCGAGGTGTTCGCCTCGACGCTCGTCACGGGGATGCCGCCGCGCCCGGCCAACTACCTCGAGATCATCACGTCGAACCTCGGCACCGCCGGCGACGTCGATCCCTCGGGCCTCGAGGTCGGCGCGAACAACTGCGCGGCGAGCTGCTCGTGACGCGACGCGGGGCGACCTCCGGGAGCGGCGCGTGAGCCAGACGCTGGCGCCCGACGCCGCGCTCGACGTCCGCTCGCTCGGCGCCGGCGACGGCCCGCGCTGGGCCAAGGTCGTCGACCAGACGCGCTGCATCGGCTGCCACGCCTGCACGACCGCCTGCAAGTCCGAGAACCTCGTGCCGGTCGGGGTGACCCGGACGTACGTCAAGAACGTCGACGTCGGCACCTTCCCGCAGGTGCGCCGCGCCTACCAGGTGACGCGCTGCAACCAGTGCGACGACGCGCCCTGCGTGGCCGCCTGCCCGACGGCGGCGATGTACCGGCGGCCCGACGGGATCGTCGACTTCGACAAGCGCGCGTGCATCGGCTGCAAGGCGTGCATGGCGGCCTGCCCCTACGACGCGATCTTCATCAACCCCGACGACCACTCGGCCGAGAAGTGCAACTTCTGCGCGCACCGGATCGACGTCGGCCTCGAGCCCGCCTGCGTCGTCGTCTGCCCGACCGAGGCGATCCTCGTCGGCGACATGAACGACCCGGGCTCGCGCGTCGGGCGCATCGCCGGGCGCGAGGCGGTCACCGTGCGGCGGCCCGAGAAGGCCACGCGCCCGAAGCTCTTCTACCGCGGTGCCCACCAGGCGACGCTCGACCCTCTCGCCGCCCGCCGCCCGGACGGCGGCCTCTTCATGTGGGCGGAGCAGGGATCGCTGCCCGGGCAGGTGACCTCCGGGCACCCGGCCGGCTGGAACAGCTCGGCCGCGGCGCTCCTCTCCTACGACGTGCCGCGCTCGGCGCCGTGGGACTGGCGCGTCAGCCTCTACACGTGGACGAAGGGCCTGGCCGCCGGGGCCTACCTCGCACCGCTCGCGCTCGCGCTGGCCGGCCAGCTCGGCTGGGGCAGCTCGCTCTGGGCCTGGGCCGCGCCGGTCGTCGCGCTCGCGTTCCTCGCCCTCACCGGCGCGGTGCTGATCTGGGACCTCGAGCACCCGAGCCGCTTCACGTACATCTTCCGCCGTCCGCAGTGGCGGAGCTGGCTCGTACGGGGCGCGGTCGCGATCACCGCCTACGGCCTCGTCCTCGCCGTCCACCTGCTCGCGTCGATCGTCGACGCCTCGGGCTTCCGCGAGTGGCTCTCCGTCGCCGGCATCCCCGCGGCCGTGGCCGCCGCCGTCTACACGGCCTACCTCTTCGCGCAGGCGCGCGCGCGGGACCTGTGGCAGTCGCCGCTCCTGCCGCCGCACCTCCTCGTGCAGGCCCTGCTCGCCGGCGCGGCCGCGATGCTCCCGTTCGCCCACTGGCTCGCGCCCGGCTCGATCGGCGCGTTCGAGTGGCTGCTCGCGGGAAGCGCCCTCGCGCACGTGGTCATGGTCGCGGGCGAGATCACGCTGACGCACCCGACCGCGCACGCGAAGCTCGCCACCTGGGAGCTGACGCGCGGACGGTTCGCCCGGCCGTTCTGGCTCGGGGCCGCGCTCGTGCTGGTCGCCGTGCTCGCGCCCGTGATCGGCGTCGCCGCCGTGCCGCTCGCACTGATCGGCCTGCTCGCCCACGAGCACGCGTACGTCCAGGCCGGCCAGGCGGTCCCGCTCGCATGAGCGGCCCGGCCCACACCCGTCCCCTCGGGACAGGCGCCTGGGGCCACCCCGCGCCTCCACCCGCTTTCGAGCGTAACGGGAAACCCGTCACGTGTGTGACACGAGACCGTGCCGAGAGCGTGACGATCCATCCAGGGAGCGACCGATGAGCGAGCGCGTCGACGCGCACCAGCGCGCCACGACGGCGCGCGGCGAGACGTTCTACGAGGGCCCGAGCCGGGCGCAGCTGGCCTCGTTCCCGCCGAAGGAGCGCTGGGACGAGTGGGTCGAGCTCGACTCGCGGGCGTGGCCCGAGCGCGTCGAGAAGCGCGCGATGCTCGTGCCCACGACGTGCTTCAACTGCGAGTCCGCGTGCGGGCTGCTCGCGTACGTCGACCTCGACACGATGGAGATCCGGAAGTTCGAGGGGAACCCGGAGCATCCCGCCTCGCGAGGCAAGAACTGCGCAAAGGGCCCGGCGACGATCAACCAGGTCACCGACCCCGACCGGATCCTCCACCCGCTGCGCCGCACCGGTGCACGCGGGGGCGGCGCCTGGACGCGGGTCACGTGGGACGAGGCGCTCGACGACATCGCCGGGCGGATCCGCCGGGCGATCGTCGAGGACCGGGCGAACGAGGTCATGTACCACGTGGGCCGCCCGGGCGAGGACGGGTACACGGAGCGCGTGCTCGCCGCCTGGGGCGTGGACGGGCACAACTCCCACACGAACATCTGCTCGAGCGCGGGCCGCGCGGGCTACCACTTCTGGATGGGGCTCGACCGGCCGAGCCCCGACCACGCGAACGCCGACGTGATCCTGCTCGTCAGCGCGCACCTCGAGTCGGGCCACTACTTCAACCCGCACGCCCAGCGGATCATGGAGGCCCGCCAGCGCGGCGCGAAGCTGATCGTGCTCGACACGCGCCTCGCGAACACCGCGACCCACGCCGACTGGTGGCTCTCGCCCCACCCCGGCAGCGAGGCGGCGATCCTGCTGGCGATCGCGAGCCACATGATCCGGACGGGCAGCTACGACCGCGATTTCGTGCGCCGCTGGTGGAACTGGCAGGAGTACCTCGAGCACGAGCGGCCCGACCTCGAGCCGACGTTCGAGTCGTTCGAGCGCGCGCTCGCGGAGCTGTACGCGGGCTACACCTTCGAGCTCGCGGAGCGCGAGTCCGGCGTCGACGCGCGGCTGCTGCGCGAGGTCGCCGAGGCCGTCGCCGGCTCGGGCACGCGCCTCTCGACGCACACCTGGCGCTCGGCCACGGCCGGCAACCTCGGCGGCTGGCAGGTCGCCCGCTGCCTCTTCCTGCTGAACGCGCTCACCGGCGCGATCGCGACCGAGGGCGGGACGTTCCCGAACGCGTGGAACAAGTTCGTGCCGAAGCCGATCCACACGCCGCCGCACCCGCACACGTGGAACGAGCTCACCTGGCCCGCGGAGTACCCGCTGTCGCTCCACGAGCTCTCGTTCCTGCTCCCCCACTTCCTGCGTGAGGGGCGTGGCAAGCTCGAGGTCTATTTCACGCGCGTCTACAACCCCGTCTGGACGAACCCGGACGGCTTCTCGTGGCTGGAGGCGCTGAGCGACGAGGCGAAGGTCGGCCTGCACGTCGCCCTGACGCCGACGTGGAGCGAGACAGCGTTCGTCGCCGACTACGTCCTGCCCATGGGGCACTCCCCGGAGCGGCACGACATCCACTCCTACGAGCAGTACGACGGGCGCTGGGTCGGCTTCCGCCAGCCGGTGCTGCGCGCCGCGCACGAGCGGCTCGGCCGGCCGACGACCGACACGCGGGAGACGAACCCGGGCGAGGTCTGGGAGGAGAACGAGTTCTGGATCGAGCTCTCGTGGCGGATCGACCCGGACGGCTCGCTGGGCATCCGCCAGCACTTCGAGTCGCGCGAGCGCCCCGGCGAGAAGCTGACCGTCGACGAGTACTACCGCTGGATCTTCGAGCACTCGGTTCCGGGCCTGCCCGAGCGGGCTGCCGCCGAGGGCCTCGACCCGCTCGCGTGGATGCGGCGCTACGGGGCGTTCGAGATCGACCGCCGCACGGGCCCCGCGCACGCCGAGACCGTCCCGGCCGACGAGCTCGACGACGTTCGCGTCGTCGACGGGCGCGTCTACACGGCCGCGCCGAAGCCGGCCTCGCCGAACGTCGTCCCGATCGCGAGCCCCGACCCGGACGAGGACGGCCGCCGTCCGGTCGGGATCGAGGTCGACGGGGAACTCCTGCGTGGCTTCCCGACGCCCAGCGGCCGGCTCGAGTTCTGGTCGCGCACGGTCGCCGAGTGGGGCTGGCCGGAGCAGGCCGTCCCCACGTACGTGCGCAGCCACGTGCACCCGGACGAGCTCGAGCCGGGCCAGATGGTGCTCATCCCGACCTTCCGGCTGCCGATCCAGATCCACACGCGCTCCGCGAACGCCAAGTGGCTCGACGAGATCGCGCACACGAACCCGCTCTGGCTGAGCACGCCCGATGCCGCCCGGCTCGGCGTGCGCACCGGCGACCTCGTGCGGGTCGAGACCGAGATCGGCCACTTCGTCCTCAAGGCCTGGGTCACCGAGGGCATCCGCCCGGGCGTGGTGGCGTGCAGCCACCACATGGGGCGCTGGAAGCCGCAGGCCGAGGGCCAGCGCCAGCTGATGACCACGGTGAAGCTCGAGCGGGACGGGACGCGCTGGCGGATGCGCCGCGAGCGCAACGTCGAGCCGTTCGCCTCGGCCGACGCCGACACGCAGCGGATCTGGTGGACCGACGCGGGCGTGCACCAGAACATCACCTTCCCCGTGCACCCCGATCCGATCTCCGGGATGCACTGCTGGCACCAGGCCGTCCGGGTCGTCAAGGCGAGCCCGGACGACCGCTACGGCGACATCGCCGTCGACACGGCGAGGTCCGCGGAGGTCTATCGCCGGTGGCTCGAGCGCACCCGGCCCGCCGATCGCGTCTCGCCGGACGGCTCCCGGCGGCCCTACTGGCTGCTCCGGCCGCTGAAGCCGGCGCGGGAGGCGTACCGGCTGCCGACCGCCCCGACGGCGCGCGACGGGGAATGAGGCTCGGCGGGCTGCCGCGTCCCTCGCCACGGGATGCGGTCGCCGGCTTCAGCGTCGCCCTCGTCGTCGTCCCCCAGGCGATCGCCTACGCGCAGCTCGCCGGCATGCCGCCCGAGCGCGGGCTCTACGCGGCCGCGCTGCCCGCCATCGCCGCGGCGCTGTTCGCGTCGTCGCCCTACCTGCAGACCGGGCCGACGGCGCAGACCGCCCTCCTGACCTTCGGCGCGCTCGCGCCGCTCGCCGCCGCCGGCAGCGACCGGATCGTCGAGCTCGCGCTCCTGCTCGCGCTGATCGTCGGCGTCACGCGCCTCCTGGTGGGACTGCTCCGGGCGGGCGTGATCGCGTACCTGATGAGCCAGCCGATGATGCTCGGCTTCGTGCCGGCCGCGGGGATCCTGATCATCGCGTCGCAGCTGCCGACCGCGCTCGGCGCCCGCACCTCGGGCGACGGGATCCTCGAGAACGCCGTCGAGGCCCTCGTGCACCCCGGCCGGTGGTCGGCAGCCGCGATCGTGCTCGCCGTCGTCGCGGTCGGGCTGATCGCCCTCGGCCCCCGCCTGCACCGCCTGTTCCCGTCCGTGCTCGTCGCCATCGGCGTCGGCGTCGCGTACGTGCAGCTCGCCTCCTACGACCGCGACCGCATCGGCGGCGTCCCCGAGGGCGAGCCGCCGCTGTCGCTCGACCTGCCGTGGGACGACGTCGGCCACCTGCTGCTGCCGGGCGTGATCATCGCGCTCGTCGGCTTCGCCGAGCCCAGCGCGATCGCGCGCACCCTGGCGGCGAAGGAGCGCCGCCCCTGGGACGCGAACCGCGAGTTCCTCTCCCAGGGCGCCGCCAACGTCGCCGCGGCCTTCTCCGGCGGCTTCCCGATCGGCGGCTCGTTCTCGCGCAGCGCCCTCAACCGCCTGGCGGGCGCCCGGACGGCCTGGAGCGGCGCCGCCACCGGCGTCGCGGTGCTCGCGTTCCTCCCGTTCGCGGGGATCCTGTCCGACGTCCCGAAGACGTCGCTCGCCGGCGTCGTGATCGGCGCGGTCGTCGGCCTCGTGCGGCTCCGTCCGCTCCTCCGCCTCCGCCGCTACTCGCTGCCGCAGTTCGGCGTCGCGCTGACGACGTTCGCGCTGACGCTCGCGCTCTCGCCGCACATCGAGCGCGCCGTCCTGATCGGGATCGGGCTCGCGATCGCCGTCCACCTCTGGCGGGAGCTCGACCTCGACGTGGACGCGGAGGTCGTCGAGACGACGCTGCACCTGCGCCCGAGCGGCGTGCTCTGGTTCGGCACGGCGCCGCGCCTCGACGGCATCTTCCTGCGCCTGCTCGCCGACAACCCCGGCGTCGAGCGCCTCGTCCTCCACCTGGATGGCCTCGGCCGCGTGGACCTGCCCGGCGCCCTCGCGCTGCGCCAGCTGCTCCAGGACGCGCGCGACGCGGGCATCGAGGCCGACCTCGCGGACGTGCCCGCCCGCGCCGAGCGCTTCGTCGAGCGCGTCCTCCTGCGCGAGCACGACCCGCTCGCGCCACCGCGCGAGGACACGTAGCGGCGGCGGGGGAGAAGCTCGCGCGTCTCCCCCACGGCCCCCTCATCTCGCCAGGCCACGCGCGCTCGGGCTCCACTCGATCCTGACATCGGGCGCTCGCCCGAGGACGCGCATCGGTCGGAGGACAGCAAGCTGCCCTCCTCCGCGGCTCCAGCTCACGCAGGCCGCTGACGGAGGCGCGCGCTGGCCATGCCAGTCCGTCTCGTGCTGGTAGCGCTCGGCGATCGCGAGGATCAGGTCGTCCTCGAGCGGGCGGCCGACGAGCTGCAGGCCGACGGGGAGGCCCGCGTCGGTGAGGCCGCACGGGACGCTCAGCGCGGGCTGGCCGGTCAGGTTCCACGGGCAGGTGAAGGGGATCAGCGCCGGGAGGTCGCGCCCCGTGTCCATCTCCGCCAGGGGCATCGACGTGATCGGGAGGGTCGGCGTGACGAACGCGTGCAGCCGGCCCTGCTCGAACGCAGTGCGCGCCTCCGCCTTCAGGCGAGCGCGGGCGCGGTTCGCGCCGTGGACGTGCGCCGCGGGCAGGAGTGCTCCCTGCTCGAGCACGAGCCGCGTCTCGCGCACGTACTCCTCCGGCCTGGTGGCGAGCCACGCGCGGTGCACGGACGCGACCTCGTGCAGGAGGATCGCGAAGCAGGCGGGGAGCGGCAGGGTGGCGAACGAGGGAAGCTCGACCTCGACGAGCGTCGCGCCCTGGGCCTCGAGCTCGCCGAGCGCGCGCTCGTAGACGGCGCGCACGTCCGCGCGGACCAGGTCGCCGCCGAGCGTGGCCGGCGCGACCCCCAGGCGCAGGCCCTCCGGCACGGCGGCCTCGCCGGGCGGCCCGGCTGCCGGCGGGCCCGTCCGCGGGTCGCGCGCGTCGGCGCCCCAGAGGGCCCGGAGCACGAGGCGCGCGTCCTGCGCCGTGCGCGTGAACGTGCCCACGTGGTCGAGCGACGGCGAGCTCGCCGCCCGGACCGTCCCGTGCCCGCTCACCGCCCCGTGGGTGGGCTTCAGCCCGACCGTCCCGGTCACCGCCGCCGGCTTGCGCACCGAGCCGCCGGCGTCCGTGCCGAGGGCGAGGAGCGACGAGCCCACCTCGACGGAGACGCCCGCCCCGGCGCTCGAGCCGCCGCAGTAGTGCTCGAGGTTCCAGGGGTTGCGGCTCGGAGGGTGTCCTGGCCGCACGCGAACTCGTGCGTGTGGTGCTTGCCGACCAGCACGGCGCCCTGCCCGCGCAGCCGGGCGACGGCCTCGGCGTCCTCGCGCGGGACGCGCCCCGCGAGCAGGCGCGAGCCGGCGGCGGTCGGAACGCCCGCCGTGTCGAGGACGTCCTTGGCGCCGAAGGGGATGCCGCAGAGCGCCGGCGTCGACGCGCCGCGGCCGCGGTCGCGCGCGCGCCGCTCGTCGGCCGCGGCGGCGTCGGCGAGCGCGCGCTCGGCGCAGACGTGGACGTACGCGTGGACGAGCGGCTCGGTGGCCTCGACGCGCTCGAGGGTGGCCTCCGTCAGCTCGACCGCGGAGACGGCGCCGTCGGCGAGGAGGCGCGAGGCGTCCGCGAGCGTGAGCGAGGCGAGGTCGATCACGGCCAGCGCGGGTCGTGGACGAGGGGGTCCGGGTCGTCGAGCGCCGGGTCGAGCAGCGGCGCGAGGAACGCGAGCAGGCCGTCGAGCCCGGCCGCGACCGGCTCCAGGTCGTCCTCGGGGAAGGCGAGCCCGGCGAGGGAGGCGAGCCGGGAGACGTCCCCGGGCGTCACGGGCGAGCGCTCCGCGTCCATCGACCGCCACGATATGCGATAGTCCGCGCCATGGGACTCCAGAAGATCATCGACGACCTGCGCCAGGAGACGAACGTCTTCCGGACGACGCTCCGCCTCGAGGTGGAGGACGGCACCTTCCCGATCGCCGTCGAGTCGCTCGGCGAGGGCGCGGGCTCCCTCAAGGGCCCGACCCCGTTCGACCTGCGCCAGACCGCCACGTTCAAGTGGCTCGAGGAGGAGCAGCGCATCCTCGTCCAGCCGGACGTGCGCGAGGGACCGGCGCCGCCGATGCAGCTGATCGAGCTGTACGGGACGCTCTCGCAGATGCTCGCGCCGGTCATGCGGGACGGGAGGATGATCGGGATCATCTCCGTCCATCACGCCGCCGAGCCGCGCGAGTGGACGGGGCAGGAGATCGAGGCCATCGAGCGGGCGCAGCGGCTCGTCGAGACCGAGCTCAACCAGGCCTGAGCGTCCGCCCGCCGGCGCACGCGCGCCGAACGACGGGGAGCCCCCGCGTCGCCCGCGGCGCACTGCCCTGCGCCGCAGGCGACGCCGGGGCTCCCGGCATCCCCTCCTAGAGTACGGCCGGCCGAGCGCCGATCTGCGCTCGCCGGATGCCGGTTCCCCCGTCGTTTCGTGGCGATTTCGCCACAAACGGCGCCCGGCCCGCTAGGCGGGCTGGAGCTTGTAGCCCACGTTCCGCACCGTGACGATGCGGCTCGGGTGCGCGGGGTCGCGCTCGATCTTCCGGCGGAGCCCGGCCACGTGGCCGTCCGCGGTGCGCGCGTCGCCGACGTGCGTCGAGCCCCAGAGGGGCTCGACCAGCTCGTCCCGGCCGAAGACCCGGCCCGGGTGCTGCGCGAGCAGGGTGAGGATGCGCAGCTCGGACGGCGTCAGCAGGACGGGCTCGCCATCGACCGAGACCTCGTGGCGCGCGAGGTCGATCCGGACGCCGCCGACGGTGATGACGGTCGCGGCCAGGTCGCGATCGAGCGCACGGCGCCGGAGCTGGGCCCGGACCCGGCTGACCAGCTCCTGCGGCGAGAACGGCTTCGTGACGTAGTCGTCCGCGCCGAGCTCGAGCCCGAGCACCCGGTCGACCTCGCGGTCGCGCCCGGTCAGCATGATGATCGGGACGGCGCTCTCGGCGCGCAGCGCCCGGCAGACGTCGATGCCGGGGACGCCCGGCAGGAGCCAGTCGAGCAGGACGAGGTCGTACTCGCTCGCCCGGAAGGCGGCGAGCGCGGCGTCGCCGTCGCCGACGCGCGCGACCTCGAAGCCGGCCTGGCCGAGCGCGCGCGAGAGCACGTCGGCCACGTCCTGATCGTCTTCCGCGACGAGGATCCTCGCCATGTCCGCTGCCCCAGTCCTCCACCGCACGGCGCGATCGCGCCCGCAGGGATGCTAGACGCCGCCGCAGACGGCCTCAGCCGCCGAGCCCCGGCGCCTCCGTGTGCCAGCTCGTCGCCGCCTGGAACGAGGCGCCCGCCCGCAGGAGGACGTCCTCCTCGAACGGCCGCCCCGCGAGCTGGAGGCCGACGGGCATCCCGGCCGCGCCGAAGCCGCAGGGGAGCGAGATCGCCGGCAGCCCGGCGAGCGACCAGCCGTACGTGAAGCGGGTCAGCCGGACGGTCGTCTCGATCATCTCCGCGCTGGCGGCGAGGGGCGCGACCGTGCCGCTCGTCGGCGAGGCGATCACGTCCACCTGCCGGAACGCGAGCTCCACCTCGCGCCGCCAGTGGCGGGAGGCCTCGACCGCGCGGGCGTAGTCCATCGAGCTGACCCCGTCGGCGAGCGCGAGCCGCCGCTGCAGGTCCTCGCCGAAGCGCCCCTTCTCGTCGGCGTAGCGGCGCTCGTGCTGCGCCCGCGCCTCCGCCCAGATGATCCGCGTGCAGGCCGTGACGGCGTCGGCGGCGCCCGGGAGGTCGATCTCGACCAGCTCCGCGCCGAGGCCGGCGAGCACGTCGAGCGCCGCGCGGACGGCGGCCTCGACCTCCGGGTCGCACTCCTCGAGGTAGAACGAGCGCGGCAGCCCGATCCGCAGGCCGTCGACGCCCGCGTCGAGCCCCGCGGCGAAGTCCGGGACGGGCCGGTCGACGGACAGGCCGTCGGGCACGTCGAAGCCCGACATCGCGCCGAGCGAGATCGCAACGTCCTCGACACCGCGCGCGAGCGGGCCGACGGTGTCGAACGACCACGTGACGGGGAAGACGCCCCGGTTGGAGACCCGACCGAGCGTCGGGCGGAGCCCGGTGACGCCGTTCAGGGCGCCCGGGATCCGGACGGAGCCGCCGGTGTCGGTGCCGAGCGAGAGCGCGCACATCCCCGCGGCGACGGAGCAGCCCGAGCCGCCGCTCGATCCGCCCGGGATCCGCTCGGCGTCCCACGGGTTGCGGCACGGCCCGTAGTGCGGGTTCTGCGTCGTGCCGCCGAAGGCGAACTCGTGCAGCTGCACCTTCCCCAGCAGGACGGCACCCGCCTCGCGCACCCGGCGGGCGACGGTCGCGTCCTCCGCCGGCACGTTGTCGGCCAGGAAGGCCGAGCCGGCCGTCGTCCGCAGCCCGGCCGTGTCGATGTTGTCCTTCAGCGTGATCGGCAGCCCGTGCAGCGGCCCGAGCCGCTGGCCGCGCGCGAGCGCCTCGTCGGCGGCGGCGGCCTCGGCGCGGGCGCGCTCGGGCGTCACGGTCACGAACGCCTTCAACGCCGGCTGGTGCGCCTCGATCTGCGCCAGGCAGGCCTCGACCAGCTCGGTCGAGCGCACCTCGCCGCGCTGCAGGCGCCCGATCACGCCCGGCGCGAGCAGTCCGTCCAGGTCTCCGGTCACGTCGTCCCTCCTCCTCCGTCCGCCGGCCCCGTCCGCTCCAGCCGGTCGAGCAGCGCGTACGCGCTCGACTCGAGGTGCGACCGCATCAGCGCGGCCGCGGCCGGGACGTCCTGGCGCCGAACGGCGTCCATCACCTGCTCGTGCTCCACTGCCGCCTCGGCCATCCGGCCGGGCACGGCCCAGATCGTCCGCCACGGGTACGGCTCCCACGAGCGCCGGACGAACTCCCCGAGCAGATCGTTCCCCGACGCCTCGTAGATCGCCCAGTGCCACTCCTGGTTCGCCGCGGTGATCGCGGTGCCGCGGCCCGACTCGGTCGCCGCGAGGTAGCGCTCGTGGAGGCGCTCGAGCCGGGCGAGCCCGGCCTCGCCGAGCAACGGCACGGCGAGCTCGGTCGCGAGCGACTCGAGCGCGACGCGGATCCTGACCAGGTCGAGCACCTGCTGCGGCGCGAGCTCCGCGACCACGATGCCGTGGTGCGGGCGGTAGTCCACAAGCCCGTCGGCCTGCAGCAGGCGCAGGGCCTCGCGGATCGGCGTCGGGCTCATGCCGAGCTCGTCGCGCAGCGACTCCAGGCGCAGACGGTGGCCCGGCGGCAGCTCGCCCGTCCTGATCCGCTCCCGGAGGACGTGGACTGCCAGCTCGGTCTTCGTACGATGTCCCTGCAGCGACGTCACGCGCCTCTCCCCCGCCGGTCGGGACCGGCGCATGCCGACCCGTTGCGAAATATTCTATTTCCGCGCTGGGTCGAGATCCAAGACCGCCGGCCGGGAGGTCGGAGAGGGAGGCAGGACGTGGTCAACTGGGACGAGCAGGCGCTGCGCTCGCTGCTGTTCGCGCCGGGGAACCATCCGCGGCGGCTCGAGAAGGTCGGGACGTTCGGGTCGGACGCGATCGTGCTCGACCTCGAGGACGCGGTGGCCGACGCGGAGAAGGACGGCGCCCGCCAGATGACGCGAGACGCGCTCCCCACCTACGACGAGCGCACCGTCGTCTTCGTCCGGGTGAACAGCCACGGGACGGGTCGGATGGAGGAGGACATCGCCGCGATCGTCTGCCCCGACCTCGACGCCGTGATGGTGCCGAAGGTCGAGCGGGCGGACACCCTCCCCCGCGTCGACGCGATCCTCTGGGCGCTCGAGCGCGAGCGGGGCATCGAGCCCGGGACGATCCGCGTCATGCCGATCATCGAGACCGCCAAGGGCCTGACGCTCGCCGAGGAGATCGCGTTCGCCGCGCCGGCGCGCACGCTGACCCTGGCCTTCGGTCTCGGCGACTTCTCCACCGACCTGCAGGTCGACCTGACCCAGGACGCGACGGAGCTGCTCTACGCGCGCGGCCGGATCGTCGTCGCCGCACGCGCCGCCGGCTTCCGCGCGCCCATCGACGGGCCCTACCTCGACCTGCAGAACCTCGAGGGCCTCGCGGACGAGACGCGCCACTCGCGCCAGCTCGGCTTCGAGGGCCGGGTCGTCGTCTACCCGCCGCAGGTCGACACGGTCCAGCGCGTCTACGCCGAGCTGTCCGAGGAGGACGCCGAGAAGGCGCAGCGGATCGTCGACGCGTTCGAGTCGGCCGAGGCCGGCGGCATCGCCTCGATCCAGGTCGACGGGCGCTTCGTCGACTACCCGATCTACGACCGGGCCCGGCAGAAGCTCCGGCTCCACCGCGCGGCGCGCGGGGACCAGGCGTGAGCACGCCGGACGGGAGCCAGCTCCCGCTCCAGGGGCTCAAGGTCGTCGACTCGGCGACGCTCTTCGCCGGCCCCGTGATCGGCGTGCTGATGGGCGACTTCGGCGCGAACGTGATCAAGGTCGAGCACCCGCGCGGCGACGCGCTGCGCGGCCTCGGCTGGAGCAAGGACGGCGTCTCGCTGTGGTGGGCCCACGTCGGCCGGAACAAGCGCTGCGTCACGCTGACGCTCTCGAACCCGAAGGGGCGTGACCTGATGAAGCGCCTCCTCGCCGACGCGGACGTCTACATCGAGAACTTCCGGCCGGGCACGCTCGAGCGCTACGGCCTCGGCCCTGACGTGCTGCACGAGATCAACCCCGGCCTCGTGATCGTGCGGACGACCGGCTTCGGTCAGACGGGCCCGTACGCGAAGCTCCCGGGCTTCGGCACGCTCGCCGAGTCGATCTCCGGCTTCGCGTACATCAACGGCTGGCCCGACAAGCCGCCGGCCCTGCCGCCCTTCGCCCTCGGCGACGGCGTCGCCGCGCTGACGGGGACGTTCTCCGCGATGTTCGCGCTCTGGTGGCGCGAGCACGGCGGCAACGGCAGGGGCCAGGTGATCGACCTCTCGATCTACGAGCCCCTGTTCTGGCTGCTCGGCCCGCAGTCGCTGATCTACGACCAGCTCGGGATCGTCCAGGAGCGCACCGGCAACGCCGCGCCGTTCACCGCGCCGCGCAACGCCTACCAGGCGAAGGACGGCCGCTGGCTCGGGCTCTCGGCCTCGGCGCAGTCGATCGCCGAGCGGGTGATGCACATCGTCGGCCGCCCCGAGCTCGTCGACGAGCCGTGGTTCGCGAACCACGCCGGCCGGATCGAGCACGCCGAGGAGCTCGACGCGATCATCCAGGGCTGGATCGGCGAGCGCACGACCGAGGAGGTGCTCGCGGCCTTCGCCGAGAGCGAGGGCGCGATCGCGCCGATCTACTCGATCGCGGACATCTTCCAGGACCCGCAGTACGCGGCGCGCGACACGATCACGACGATCGAGCACCCGCAGCTCGGGCCGCTGAGGATGCCGAACGTGATCCCGCGCATGACCGGGACGCCCGGGCGGATCCGGCACCCGGGCGCCGCGCTCGGCGAGCACAACCACGAGATCTTCGTCGGCGAGCTCGGCGTCTCCGAGCAGGAGTTCGCCGAGCTGAAGGCCGAAGGCGTCATCTGACGGACGGCGATCCACCGCGCAACGAGGAGGCGAGCGTGTCGAGCCAGGACCAGTTCAAGGAGCGGATGGAGCAGCTCGGGCAGGGCTTCGACGCGTCGACGCAGGGGATCGGCGAGCGCTGGGGCGACGAGACGCAGGCGCTCTACGCCTCGCGTGGGATCGGCGCGGCCGTGGGCATGGGCCAGAACCCGGCGGTGCTGGTGATCGACATGGCGATCGCGTTCAACGACCCGTCCTACAAGGTCGGCGGCGACCAGACGCCCGCCGTCGAGGCGATCGCGGAGCTGCTCCCGGTCGCGCGCGAGAAGCAGGTGCCGGTGATCTTCTTCACCACGGCGTACGACCCGGAGGGCAAGGAGGCCGGGGTCTTCGGCAAGAAGATCCCGGCGCTGCTCGAGCTGCAGCTCGGCGACCGCGGGGTCGAGATCGATCCGCGCCTCGAGCCGCGGGCCGGCGAGATCGTGATCACGAAGAAGTACGCCTCGGCCTTCTTCCAGACCAACCTGCCGTCGCTGCTCGTGACCCAGGGCATCGACACGGTGATCCTGACCGGCTGCTCCACCTCGGGCTGCGTCCGCGCGGCGTCGATCGACGGCGTCTCGCACGGCTACCGGGTGATCCTGCCGCTCGAGTGCGTGTCCGACCGGGCCGAGGGGCCCCACTGGGCGAACCTGTTCGACATCAACGCGAAGTACGGCGACGTCCTCCCGCTCGCGGACGTGATCGAGCAGCTGCGCGCGCTGCCCGACGACCCGGCCGAGCGCCGGATCGCGGCCGCGGCCGCCCGCTGAGCGGAACGACGAGGGGACGAGGGGAGCGAGGAGGCACATGAAGGCGGCACGGTTCCACGAGTACGGCGACGCGGACGTCCTGCGCTACGAGGACGCGCCCGACCCGACGCCCGCCGAGGGCTGGGTCGTGGTGCGGATCCGCGCGGCGGCCCTGAACCACGTCGACATCGACATCCGCAACGGCGTCTCGCGGCTGCCGATCCAGCTGCCGCACACGCTCGGCTTCGAGTTCGCCGGCGAGATCGCCGCCGTCGGCCCCGGCGTCGAGGGCCTGCGCGAGGGCGACCGGGTCGCGCCGCTCTCCCAGCTGCACTGCGGCGTCTGCCGGTGGTGCGTCCGGGGCCAGAACCAGCACTGCGACGAGCTGACGATGTTCGGGATCCAGCTCCCGGGCGGGTACGCGGAGTACGCGGCAGCACCGGCGTGGGCGTGCATCCCGCTCCCGGACTCGATCACGTTCGAGCAGGCGGCGGCGACGCAGGCCGTCTTCGGCACGGGCTGGCACGCGCTGACGAAGCGGGCTCAGGTCCGCGAGGGCGACTGGGTGCTCGTGAACGCCGCCGCCTCGGGCGTCGGCAGCGCCGCGATCCAGATCGTCCGCCTCCTCGGCGGCCGCGTGATCGCGACGGCGAGCTCGGAGGAGAAGCTGGCCCGCGCGCGCGAGCTGGGCGCCGAGGCGACCGTGAACTACGCGACGGAGGACGTGACGGCGCGCGTGCGCGAGCTGACCGGCGGGCACGGCGTGAACGTCGTCTACGAGTCGGTCGGCGGCGAGCTGCTCGAGCAGTCGATCCGCGCGATGGACCGGTTCGGCCAGCTCGTCCTGATCGGCTGCCACGCCGGCGAGGTCGTCCCCGTGGACTTCATCGAGCTGTTCCGCAACGAGTGGACGCTCCACGGCGCCGCCCGCGCGACCGCGAAGGAGTTCGCGCACGTGCTGACGCTCGTCGCGGACGGCCGGCTGACGCCGCAGGTCGGCGCGACCTTCCCCCTGGCCGAGGCGCGCGAGGCGCACCGGCTGATGGAGAGCCGCCAGCACTACGGCAAGATCCTGCTCGTGCCGTGACCGACGCGACGCCCTCGACGACGCGGCCAGGCCCGCCCCGCGGCACGGCGAGCGCGGCCCGACCGGCCCGCGCAGGCCATGGCCCTTGGGGACACGTCCCGTCGGGGCGCCGGGGGGCCACCCCGCGCCTCCACCCGCTATCGAGCGTAGCGCGGAACTCGTCACGGGTGTGTGGCGCGGGCGGCCCGATCCGTGCCGATCGTGCGCCGACTCCTCCACGGGGCGTGCGCGCCGCGGGCGGGGGCGTCGATGTCGGAGCAGGTGCGCCGTGAGCGACCTGCCGGAGATCGCCGAGCGCGACGCGACCGGACGGGTCGCCGAGCTCTACGCCGACATCCGCGCCGTCGTCGGCGCGCCCTTCGTCGCCCTCATCTACCGCGTCCTGGCCGCCAACGGCGGGCTCGAGGCGGCCTGGGCCTCCCTGCGACCGAACCTCGCCGACCCGGCGACCGCCCCGGCCGCGGCCGAGCTCGTCCGCGTCGGCGTGGGCGACGACGGCGTCCGCATCCCCACCGCGGCGCTCCGCGCGGCCGGCGTCGACGATGCCGATCTGCCCGCGCTCCGCTCGACCTGCGCGGCCTACGACCACACGAACTCGCGGAACCTCCTCGCCGTCACGGCGCTGCTGCACGCCGACGGGGACGCCGCACCCGCCCTGCCCGGCCCGGACGCCGGCGCGGACGAGCCGCCGGCGGCGCCCGCGTTCGACCTCGTCCCGATGGTCCCGCTCGCAGGGCTCGCCCAGGCGACCCGCGCGCTCCTGGACGAGCTCTCGCGGCCGCTCGTCCTCCCCGGCGACGCCGCGCTCGTGCCGAGCCTCTTCCGGCATTTCGCCGACCGGCCCTGCCTGCTCGCGCTGCTCGCCACGGCGCTCGAGCCCGCGCGCGCGAGCGGCGCCGTCGAGGCGCGCGGCGCCGCCGTCGAGGCGCGCGCCCGGGAGCTGGCCGCCGCGCTGCCGCACGCGGTCGCGCCCGTGGCCGACCCCGCCGTCCGCGCCGTGCTCGAGCGCTTCGGCTTCACGATCTCCCGGATGATCGTCGTGGGCGGGCTGCTCGGCCGCGCGCTCGACGCCGAGCCCTAGCGAGAGGAGGAACCGGATGCATCTGGTCGACAGGGACGTCCCCGGCCCGCGGCGCGAGTTCGTCGGCTACGGCCGCCGTCAGCCGAAGGTCGTCTGGCCTGACGAGGCGAAGGTCGCCGTCAGCATCGTCGTCAACTACGAGGAGGGATCCGAGTACTCCCTCCCCGCCGGCGACGGGCGCAACGAGGGCCTGGCCGAGATCAACTACGTGATGGCGCCGGAGCACCGCGACCTCGCGGCCGAGTCCGTCTACGAGTACGGCAGCCGGGCGGGGATCTGGCGGCTGATGCGCCTGTTCGACGAGTACGACGTCAAGACGACCTTCTTCGCCTGCGCGGTCGCGCTCGAGCGCAACCCGGAGGTCGGCCAGCGGCTCCAGCAGGCCGGGCACGAGCCCTGCTCCCACGGGTGGCGCTGGAGCGAGCACTGGCTCTACTCCCGCGAGGAGGAGGCCGAGAAGCTCCGCTGGGCCATCGAGGTGATCGAGCGGACGTGCGGCGAGCGCCCGCTCGGCTGGTACTGCCGCTACGGCCCGAGCGTGAACACGCGCGAGCTGGTCGTCGAGGAGGGCGGCTTCGTCTACGACTCGGACGCCTACAACGACGACCTGCCCTACTTCGTCGACGTGAAGGGAACCCAGCACCTCGTCGTGCCGTACAGCTTCACGTACAACGACGGCCGCTACGTGCTGCCGCAGGGCTACGCGAGCCCGACCGACTTCTTCGACCACTGCAAGCGCGCGCTCGACGAGTACCGCCGCGAGGGCGCGGCCGGGCAGCCGAAGATGATGTCGATCGGCCTCCACCCGCGGTGGGCCGGCCAGGCCGCCCGCACGTCCGCGCTGCGCGAGTTCATCGAGTACGCGCAGGCGCAGGGCGACGTCTGGTTCGCCCGCCGGATCGACATCGCACGCTGGTGGCTCGAGCACCACGCCTCCTTCTGAGGACGCCCGCGGGCCGCTGACGCGCCGCGGGCGCCGTCGGCCGGGATCGCCGCTCGCGTCCCGGCCGGCGGCCCGCGCTCCACGATGACGACCACCGCCGCCGATCGTCGGGCCGGGCGCGCCCGCTGGGTCGCCCTCGTCGGGGCGACCGCCTCGCAGGTGGGGCTCTCCTTCCTCGAGCAGGGCGTCCCCTCGCTCGTGCCCGCGTTCAAGAAGGACTTCGGGCTCTCGACCGCGGTCGCCGGCCTGTTCGGCACGAGCATCAACCTCGGCCGCGCCATCGCCGGGACGGCCGCGATCGGGCCGGTCAACCGCTTCAGCGAGCGACGGACGATGCTGGTCTCGAGCACGATCGCCGGCGTCCTCGCGCTCGCCGCGGCAGCCTCCCCCGCCGCCCCGGCCGTGCTCGTGCTGCTGATGCTCTCCGGCGTCGCGCAGACGGTCGCGGTGCTCGCCGGCATCAACGCCGTGGTCGTCTGGTTCCGCGAGGGGAACCTGGGGATCGCGATGGGGATCCGCCAGACCGCCGTCCCGATCGGCGGCGTCCTCGCGGCGGCGAGCCTGCCCTTCATGGCGATCCACGTCGGCTGGCGGCCCGCGCTCGTGCTCGCGGGCGGCCTGACGATCCTGACCGCGGTCGTCGGCGCGCTCGTCTACCGGGACTACGCCGGCGCGGGCGCGACGCCGGCCGCGCAGACGCGCCTGCGCGACGCCCTGCCCGCGATCTCGCGCGACCGCGACATCCGCCGCGCGATCTTCGTGGCCGTCGCGCTCGCCGCCGGCCAGTACGTCGTGCTGGCGTACGTCCAGCTCTTCCTCCACGAGGACCTCGGCGTCGGGCTCGGCTGGGCCGCGGTCGTGCTGACCATCGTCGAGGCCCTCGGGATCGTCGGGCGGCTCTGCTGGGGCGTCGTCTCGGACGTCGTGTTCGGCGGCAGCCGCAAGGAGGTGCTCGCGATCATCTGCGGCGTCGCGTCGGCCGCGGCCGCCGGCATGGCGCTCCTCGGACGGGGCACGGCGCTCTGGGCCGGCGTGCCGCTCGCGGCCGTGCTCGGCGTGACGACGGTCGGCGCGCCCGGCATGTTCCTCTCGCAGATCTCCGATCTCGCCCCCGCGCGGTACGGTGCCGCCACGATGGGCATGGCGATCACGTTCATCCAGGGCTCGACCGTCGTCGTGCCGCCGCTCTTCGGCGTGCTCGTCGACCTCACGGGCTCCTACCGGCCGTCGTGGCTCGTCCTCGCCGGCCTGCTCGCGGCCGCCGTCCCCGTGGCGCTCTCGGTGCGCCAGCGGCCGGCCCCGAGGCACCGATCGACCGACGACGGAGGAGGTTCCCCATGAGCGGGATGACCGAGGAGCGGCTGCTGGCGTTCGGCGAGGCGTGGAACACGCTCGACGTCGATCTCGTCCTCTCCTACATGACCGAGGACTGCGCCTACCACGCGTCGTTCGGCCCCGACCTGCTCGGGCGGACGTTCGTCGGCCGCGAGGCGGTCCGCGAGGGGATCCAGGCCTTCTTCGACCGCTACCCGGACGGGCGCTTCCTCGACAGCGAGGTCTTCGTCGCGGGCGACCGTGGCGCGTCCGAGTGGACGTTCACCGGGACGGAGCCGGACGGCTCGACGCTCGAGGTGCGCGGCTGCGACCTGTTCGTCTTCGAGGGCGACCGGATCGCGGTCAAGAACGCCTTCCGCAAGACGCGCGGCTGAGGGGGCGGGGCGCCGGGCCGGCCGGCCCGGCGCCCCTCGCCTGCTACGTGTAGACGGAGATCGGCGGCGAGATGCCGTTCAGGACGTAGTCGCCGACCAGGCGCACCTTGTACGCCTCCGGGTCGTGGAGCGTCAGCGTGCGAGCGTTGCGCCAGTGGCGGTCGTGGTCGTACTTCTCCACCACGGAGCCCGTGCCGCAGACCTGGAAGAGCAGCTCGGCGATCTTCAGCACCGCGCGGGAGGAGACGACCTTCGCCTCCGAGGCCGCGACCGAGGCCGCGTCGCGCGTCTCCGCGGTCGTGTTCGCCTCTGCGATCTCACGGATGTCGATGGCCCGGTCGAGCAGCGCCTCCGAGGCGGCGAGCATGATCTTCATCTCGCCGATCGCCGCGATCACGTACGGGTCGTCCGTCGCCTTCTCGACGCCCGAGTGCGGCCACGGGCGGGACTTCGTCCGCACGTAGGCGAGCGCGTCGCGCATTGCGTCCCGCGCCATCCCGATGTGCAGCGCCGTGAACATGCACTGCCCGAGCGAGCCGAAGATCGCCTCGGGCGTCGCGAACATCGCGATGTCGAAGCAGACCTCGTCCGGGATGACGACGTCCTCGAACACGCACGTGCCGGACGCGGTCGTCCGCTGGCCCATGCCCGACCAGTCGTCGTTGATCGTCAGGCCGGGCGCGTCGCACTCGATCAGGCCCATCTTGAACGTCAGCTCGGGCGCGCCGTCGACCTGGCCGAGGACGTACATGATGTCGCCGCCGAGCGAGCCGGTGCAGTACGACTTCGTGCCGGAGAAGCGCCAGTCGCCGTCCTCGGCCTTGCGCATCTTGACGCTGTAGTCGATCACCGTCTTGCCGGAGGCCTCCGAGAAGGCGTTCGTGATGAACATGCCGTCGTCGACCATGCGCCGGTAGTAGCGCTGGCGCACCTCCTCGTCGCACTCGACGCCCATGATCAGCGCGACGCCGTACGTGTGGATGAGGTACATCTGCGCGATCGAGGAGTCGCCCTCGGCGAGCGCGGCGATCACGTTGACGAGCTCACGCGAGCCGCCCCCCATGCCGCCGACCTCCTTCGGCAGGAGCAGCGCGGGCAGCCCGCTCTGCTTCAACCAGCCGATCTCCTCGTGCGGGAACCGCCGGTTGCGGTCGCGCTCGACCGCGCCCTCGCGGAACCGCTCCGCGAGCCCACGTGCGATCTCGACCGGGTCGGTCGCCGTCCGTTCGGGTGCCACTGCCATCCGTCCGCTCCCTCCTTCGTGACTAGCTCGCGGCGCGCTCGCCCCTGAACCCGACCGCGTCCACGATCATCGCACCTTCCGGCCCGACGATGACGGGGTTCAGCTCCAGCTCCTCCAGGTCGCCCGGCAGATCGGCCGCGAGCGCGGACAGCCGGGCGACCGTCTCGTACGCGTCCTCGAGCGCGAGCGGCGCGCCGCGCCAGCCGCGCAGGAGGGCGCCGACGCGCAGGCCGTCGAGCGCCGCGCGGACGTCGGCGGCGGAGACCGGGCAGGCGCGCGCGGCGACGTCCCGGAGGGCCTCGGTGAACGTGCCCCCGGCGCCCACGACCACGACCCAGCCGAACGTCGGGTCCCGGCGCAGCGTGACGAGCAGCTCGACGCCGGGCGGCGCGAGCTCCTCGACGAGCACCCCGTCGAGCTGCGCGCCCGCACGCGCGGCCGCCTCGCGCACCGCCTCGACCGCGTCCGGGACCGCCGCGCCCTCGACGCCGAGGCGGACGAGCCCGAGCTCCGTCTTGTGCGCCACGCCGACCGCCTGCCCCTTGACCGCGAAGCGGCCCACGAGCGCGCCGGCCGCCTCGCCCTCGGGCACGAGCGTCGAGCGCGGCACGGGCAGGCCGTGCGCCGCGAGGAGCGCCTTCGCCTCGCTCTCGGGGAGCAGGTCGCGCGCGGCCGCGGCGGCGTGCGCGCGGCGCGGGGCCGGCGGGGCGGGCGGCAGGACGTGCGCGAGGGCACGCACGCAGCTCCCGACGTCCGTGAAGACGGGCACCCCGCCCTCGACGAGCCGGCGGCGCAGCGGGTCGGGGATGCCGATCCAGACGCAGCAGACGAGCGCGTCGGCCGGACGGTCGGTCGCGAGCAGGTGGTCGATGAACGACTCCCCCATCGCCCCGGCGACGCCGACGAAGACGATCGTCGCCGTCACGTCCGGGTCGGCGACGAGCGCCCCGATGGTCGCGTCGACCATGCCCATCTCGTTCATCAGGTTCCCGGTGAAGTCGACGGGGTTGCCCGCCGAGCCGAACTCGGGGATCGCGGCCGCCACGCGCTCCGTCGTGGCCGGCGCGAGGCTGGCGAGGCGGATGCCGTGGCGTGCGAGCCAGTCGGCGAGGACGATCGCGCCGCCGCCCGAGGTCGTCGCGACCGCGACGCCGCGGTCGGCCGCGAGGCGGGGGCGCAGCCGGAGGAGCATCGCGGCGTCGAGCAGCTCGACCGGGTCGTCCACCTCGATCGCGCCCTCCTGGGCGAGCACGCCGCGGAAGACCTCGTGGTCGCCGGCGATCGCCCCCGTGTGCGAGGAGGCGCCGCGCGCGCCGGCCTCGGACGCGCCGCCCTTCAGCAGCACGACCTGCTTGCCCGCCGCCCGCGCCGCGCGGAGCGCCTCGCGGAACGCGTCGCCGTCGCGGATGCCCTCGACGTACCCGCAGATCACGCGCGTCGCGTCGTCCTGCGCGAGCCAGGCGAGCACCTGCTCGAAGGTCAGCGCGGCCTCGTTGCCCGTCGAGATCCAGCGCGAGAAGCCGAGGCCGCGCCGCGCGGCCTCGGCGAAGAGGTAGATGCCGAGCGCGCCGCTCTGCGTCGCGAAGGCGACGTCGCCTGGCAGGAGCTCGGTCGCGGCGAGGACGCCGCTGAACGTCCCCGGGAAGCGGTCGGCGACGCCGATCGTCCCCAGCCCGTTCGGCCCGCAGACGACGAGCCCGGTCTGCTCGCAGAGCGTCCGGATCGCCGGCTCGTCCGGGCAGCCGCCCGCGACCTCGCCGAAGCCCGCCGCGAAGACGATCGCGGCGCGAACGCCGACCGCCGCGCACTCCTCGAGCGCCCCGAGCACGCGGGCCGCCGGCAGGCAGACGATCGCCGTCTCCGGCGTGAACGGCACGTCGCCGACGCTCGCGTAGCTGGGCACGCCCTGGACCTCGTCGCGGTTCGGGTTGACCGCCGCGAGCTCGCCCGGGAACTCCCATGCCCGCAGGAACGAGAGCGGCCGGCCGGCCACGCGCTGCGCGTTCGCGGACGCGCCCACGACGACGACCGACCGCGGCGCGAAGAGCGGCCGCAGATCGGGCGTGCGCGCGCGTGCGGCCGGGTCCTGCACCGGGCAGGAGCCTAGTCGAGCGCCCGCGTGCGGGCGGGGCGAACCGTCCGGCGGGGCTACGCCACGCCGAGCGAGTCGAGCAGCGCGTCCGCGTCCGCGTCGATCGTCACCGGCGCGTAGCGCTCGCTGACCGGGTCGGGCGTCTTCAGCCCGTCGCCGGTGACGAGCAGGACGACGCGGTCGCGCTCGCCGACCTGGCCCTGGCGGACGGCCTCGCGCAGCGCGCCGAGCGTCACGCCCGAGGCGGTCTCGCCGAAGACCCCGGTCGTCTCGGCGAGCAGCGACATGTTCAGGCCGATCTCCTCCTCCGGGACCGCGTGGATCGAGCCGCCCGTCTTGCGCGCCGTCTCGGTCGCGAAGTTCCCGTCGGCCGGGTTGCCGATCGCGAGCGAGCGGGCGATCGAGCTCGGCCGCACCGGCGAGACGGCGCGCTGCTCGTGGAACGCGGTCGCGACGGGGCAGCAGCCGACGGCCTGGCCGCCGATCATCCGCGGCGCCTCCCGCTCGACGATCCCGAGCGCGTGCAGCTCCTCGAAGCCCTGGCCGACCTTCGAGAACATCGCGCCCGACGCGATCGGGGCGACGACGACGTCCGGGACATCCCAGCCGAGCTGCTCGGCGATCTCGAACGCGAGCGTCTTCGAGCCCTCCGCGTAGTAGGCGCGCAGGCCGACGTTGACGAAGGCCCACGGCAGCTCGAACGAGAGCTCGATCGAGAGGCGGCTGCAGTCGTCGTACGTGCCGCGGACGGCATAGATCGTCGCGCCGTAGACCGAGGTCGCGACGAGCTTCTCGGGCTCGAGATCGGACGGGCAGAAGACGGCGGCCTCCATGCCCTCCGCCGCGGCCCGCGCGGCGACCGCGTTCGCGAGGTTGCCCGTCGACGAGCAGGAGAGCGTGCCCAGGCCGAGCTCCTGGGCCTTCGCGCAGGCGACGGCGACGACGCGGTCCTTGAACGAGTGCGTCGGGTTGGCCGTGTCGAGCTTGAGGTACAGCTCGGCGATCCCGAGCGCCGTGGCGAGCCGCGGCGCGGCGACGAGCGGCGTGTAGCCGGGCGCCAGGCGCTGCTCGGGCGGCGGGGCGACCGGCAGCAGGTCGGCGTAGCGCCAGAGGTTCAGCGGGCCCGCGGCGATCGACTCGCGGGTGACGACGCCACGCAGGCCCTCGAGGTCGTAGACCGGGTCGAGGGGCCCGAAGCAGCGGGAGCAGATGGCCGCGGCGGTGAGGCCGTGGTCGGCGCCGCACGCGCGGCAGGCGAGAGTGGTGGCAGGCATGGCGATCTCCTCGTGTTCCGCTCGACATCCTCCCGGGTCGCCTTCGACCCGGCCGGGATTGGCACCACACCCGTTTTCTGTTCGGGGGTAGGTTGCCGAGGCGTCTTCGGGCCGGTTCCCTCAGCCTCTCTCGATGCGGAGCGGGCACGCCCGCTCACGGCAGGCAGTATAAACGACGATCGTGAGCCTTCGTATCCTCCTGGAGGGTGAGGCCGCCTCGGCCTCCGCGGCGGCGCCCGCGCTGACCGACGAGGCGGTGGGCCGCGCGCTGCGCGAGGCCGCCGCGCTCGTGCGCGCCCGGCGCGACGCGATCCTCGCGGCGAACGCCGCGGACTGCACCGCCGCGGCGGGCAGCCTCGACGCGGGCACGCTCGACCGCCTCCGGCTCGACGACGCCCGGGTCGAGGCGATGGCCCAGCAGGTCGAGGTGATGGCCTCGATCGCGCCGCTCGAGCGGGCCGGCGACGCCTGGACGCTCGAGAACGGCCTGCGGGTCGAGGAACGCCGCATCCCGATCGGCGTCGTCGGGGCGAACTTCGAGGCGCGCCCGAACGTCGCGCTCGACGTGGCCGGCCAGCTGCTGAAGAGCCTGAACGCGGCCGTCCTGCGCACCGGCGGCGCCGCGCTCGGGACCGTGACCGTCCTCGTCGACGACGTCCTCCGCCCCGCGCTGGCGTCGGTCGGGCTGCCGCCTGCCGCGGTCGGGCTCGTGCGCTCGCCGGACCGCGAGGGCGCGCGGCTGCTCTGCGCGATGCCGAAGCTCGTGCCGCTCGTCATCCTCCGCGGCAGCGGCGAGACGACCGCCGCCCTCGCGCGCCTTGCGGCCGAGAACGGCGTGCGGACGATGGCGCACGCCGAGGGCGGCGGCGTCCTCTACGTCCACGGCAGCGCGGACGGGGCGAAGGCGCTGTGGCTGCTCGAGGCGAGCCTCGACCGGCTCGGCGTGTGCAACCGGCTGAACCTCCTCCTCGTCGACCGCGCGGCCGTCGGCCTCCTCCCCGCGCTCGTCGAGCGGCTGCGCGGACTCGGGCTCGACGTCCGCGGCGGCGAGCGCGCCCGCGGGCACGCGCCCGGGCTCGGCGTCCTCGACGTGCGGATCGGCCACGAGTGGGCGAACGACGCCGAGCGCGTCGCGACTGTCACCGTGGAGGTCGTCGACGACCTGCTCGACGCGGTCGCGATCGCGAACGCCGAGACCTCCGGCCTCGCCGCGTCGATCGTCGCCGAGGACGCGGCCGCCGCGACGCGCTTCCTCGACGCCTACCGCGGCACCGCCGCCTTCTGGCACGCTCCGACCCGCTTCACCGACGGCTTCGCGCTCACGGGCGCACCCGAGACGGGCATCAACGTCGACTGGGCCCCCGGCCCGCGTGGGCCGGTCACGTACCGCGACCTCTGGCTGCGCCAGTACCGGGTCGTCGGCGACGGCACGCAGCGGCGGTGACGCGCCCCGTCGTCGTCAAGCTCGGCTCGACGCTCGTCGTCGGCCCGTCCGGGCGGGCCCGCCGCTCGCTGCTCGAGGCGCGCGCGGCGGAGATCGGGGAGCTCGTCCGGGCCGGCATCCCGGTCTGCGTCGTGTCGTCGGGCGCGATCGCGCTCGGGCTCGCCCGGATGGGCCTCGACGTACGCCCGAGGGCGGTGCCCCAGCTCCAGGCGGCCTCGGCGCTCGGCCAGGCGCGGCTGCAGCAGGCGTGGGACCGCGCGCTCGCGGGCGCTGGCGTCCAGGGCGCGCAGATCCTGCTGACGGCCGCCGACGTCGCAGACCGGGCGAGCTACGTCAACGCGCGCAACGCGCTGCGCGCGCTCCATGCGCTCGGCTCGGTCCCCGTCGTGAACGAGAACGACGCGACCGCGACCGACGAGATCACCTTCGGCGACAACGACGCGCTCGCCGCCCAGGTCGCCGTGCTCCTGCGCGCGCGGCTGCTCGTGCTGCTGACCGAGGTCGACGGCGTCTACACCCGGGCCCCCGGGACGCCGGGCGCGGAGCTGATCCGCGACGGCTCGGCCGCGCGCGACGCCGACCTCGAGGGCAGGACGTCGCTCGGGAAGGGCGGGATGCGGAGCAAGGTGGTCGCCGCCGAGATGGCCGCCTGGGCCGGGATCCCGACGGTGATCGCGGCGGGCCGCGGAGAGTCCGTGCTCGCGCCGATCGTCGCCGGCGAGCCCCGGGGCACGCGCTTCCGCGCGGAGGGGCCGACCCCCTCGGCGTTCAAGGTGTGGCTGCGCTTCGGCAAGCCGGCGACCGGCCGCCTGCACCTCGACGCGGGCGCTGCGCACGCCGTTGCCCAGGACGGGAGGAGCCTGCTCGCCGTCGGCGTCGTCCGCTGCGAGGGCCGCTTCCAGCCGGGCGAGGCCGTGGAGCTCGTCGGCCCCGACGGCGCCGTGCTCGGCAAGGGCCTCGCGGGCGCGACCGCAGGGGAGATCGCCGAGCGCGCGCGCGGGCTCGAGGCGGTCCACCGCGACCGCCTCGTCGTCTACTAGCGGTCGGTCACCGGATCGTCGAGCTGCCCGAGCACCGCGTCCGCGAGGTCGCGCGCGTGCTTGAGGTCGGCCTCCTCGGCGACGATCGCACGGAACAGGCGGTCGCACCACGCGCGCACCTCGTCCTCCCTGCCGGCCGGGGCCACGCGCCTCCCGCCGTCGCGGGGGCGGCCGTCCGCCTGGGCGAGGACGAGCCGGACGAGCCGCTCGGCGCCGTCGAGGCGCCCCCACAGGTAGTCGCGCTCCCGGTCGCCGCGGTCGAAGAACGCGCCGAAGTGCCCCAGCTTCACGCCGCCGAGCTTCGGCCGGGACGGAGGCGTCAGGAGCGAGACGTCGAGCGGGCTGAGGCGCAGGACGTCGATCTGGTCCTGCTCGCCGAGCTCCGCGCGCGACTGGACCGGCAGGAGGAGGCAGTCCCAGAACGGGAAGCCGAGGTAGCGCACGAGCAGCTCCCGCCGCCGCGCGGGTGACCAGGCCGCGCTCCGGGAGAACGCGTCGCCGAAGAGCCCCTCGCCGACCTCGCGCAGTCGATCCTCGACGTGCGTCGTCAGGGCGGCCATCAGCGCGTCGAGGTCCCTGCCACGGCGCGCCAGGCACGCCGCCGGGTCGAGCCCCTCGCGCTCGAGCTCGTGGCGCAGCTGCTCGACCGGGAACGCGCTGCGGGCGAGCTCTCGCTCCGCGAAGCCGTGGCCCGCCTCGAGCAGCCCGAGGTCGCGCACGCGCCCCCAGAGACGGGCCTTGACGTCGTCGAGCTCGGCGCGCGGCGGCCGGTCGTCCGCGTCCGGGCCGACCTCGCGATACCAGGCGTTGATCGCGGCGATCACGAACTGGAGCCGCCGCACGCGGTAGCCGACGTCGAGCGAGCGCAGGAACGAGACCTGCTCGTCGCTCGGCTGCGCGAGCTTGACGAGCAGACCCTGCCGCTCGGCCCAGGCGCGCAGCACGGCTCGCACGACGACCTCGTGCGACGAGTCGGCGGGGAAGTCGCAGATCCGGCATGCGAGCGCGGCGACGCGGTCGACGACCGCGACGATCTTCGTGCGCACGTAGCTCGCGTACGCGAAGCCGGCGTCGACGCGCGCCGCCGCGTGGACGCGCCGCCCGACCTCCGCGATGCTCGTCGCGCCCGTCGGGGCCGCGAGCACGCGGTCGAGGTCGCCGCCCGCGACCTCCTCGATCCGGCGCGCGATCGGCTCGAAGCTCGTCTCCACGATGTCCTGGATCCGCTGGACGCCCTCGTTGCCGCGCCCGACCGACAGCAGGGCGTCGAGGATCGGCTCGCGGCGGGGAATCCCCGCGACGGCACCGAGCACCGTCGAGATCGGCGACGGCAGCTCGCCGTCGGGCGGGGGCGTCGCGCCGCCCGGGTCGGGCTCGACGTAGAGCAGCCGCCGGTCGACCTCGGCGTTCGCCGGCCGGGAGCGGATCGCCGCGATCGCCAGCTCGAACGGGCGGTTGTCGAGCACGCCGCCGTCGACGAACGCCGTCGCGCGCGCGTCCGCCCCCGCGAGCTCGTAGTGGCGGAAGCGCCGCTCGAGCCGGGAGACGACGACCGGGCGGTCGCCCACGTCGCGCGCGAACGAGTCGATGCTCACGGGCGGGAAGGCGCCGGGGAACGAGGACGTCGTGCGTGCGGCGAATGCCAGCGCATCGTTGTCGCGCGGCCCCAGCTCGTCGAGGTCGCCCTCGACGAAGCCGAACGCCAGCACGTGCCGGTGCCGCCGGTCGCGGACGACCGGCGGGTCGTCGATCGGGACGTGCCGGTCGTAGCCGTGGAAGTCGGTCACGGTGACGAAGAGGTCGAGCCGGTGCCCGGACGGGACGAGCGAGCCGGGGCTGACCGCAGGCGAGCCGGCCGCGTCCATCGCGACGAGCGCGTCGTAGTGCCACTGCGCCGGGAGGTCGCCGTGCAGCGGCGACTCGCCGCCGACGCGGGCGAGGATCCCCGGCAGGCGCGCGCCGATCCAGAGGTGCTCGGGGCCGCGCAGCAGCCTCGCGATGTCGCCGTTCTCGAGCCACAGGTCGCGCAGGCTGCCGAGCGAGCGATCGTGGGCGAGCGCCTTGGCGAGGTAGATGCCGTTGATGCCACCGGCCGACGTGCCGGCGACGACGTCGAGCACGACGCGCAGCTGCACGCCGCCTGGCATCGTCGCGAGCGTGCCGAGCAGCTCGGCGTAGACGCCCTGGCTGCCCCCGACGCTCCCCGCGAGGCCGGCCTCGCGCAGCCGGGAGGCGCGGACGAGGGCGTGGAGCTCGCGCGTCGTCCCGTGCATGTAGATCGCGAGCGAGACGCCGCCGTAGAGGACGACGGCGAGCCGGAGGTCGCGGACGTCCGTGCCCGGAGCGGACGCGCCGCGCAGCTCGCTCACGGGCGTGCCCCGCCGCCCGGGAGCGCCCCCACCGTGCCGATCGCGTGCATCGAGCCCCCTCTCGTCCGCCTCGCCGCCCGAGTCTCCGCCTCGCGTCGCCTCCTGTCAAGGAGCACGGATTCGGACGTGACACTGGCGCCGACGCCGCGGAGCGTCATAATTCCAGGACGGGCATGAACGTGAAGCCGTCGCGGTACCCGGTGCGCGTCCGGTTCCTGCTCCTGCGGGCTGCTGTCGCGACCGCCGGGACGGTCCTCGCGCTGGGGCTCGCGGGCCCGTCGTTCGCGGCCTCGGCCGGTGCGCCCTCGCCCGATCCGGCGCCCGCCCCCGACCCGGCCCCCGCGCCCGATCCCCGGCCCGACCCGCTGCCGCAGCCCTCGCCGCCGGCCCCGGCCCCGGCACCTGCGCCGGCCCCGCCGCCGGCCCCGGCGCCGGCGCCCCCCGAGCCGAAGCCGAAGCCGAAGCCGAAGCCGAAGCCCAAGCCGAAGCCGAAGCCCGCGGCCCCCGAGCCCGCCCCGGCAGAGCCCGAGCCCGCGCCGACGGACCCGGTCGTCGTCGAGCCGACGCCCGCCCCGACGCCGACACCGGCGCCGGCCGAGCCGGTCGTCGTCGAGCCGGCACCGGAGCCGACGCCGGCGCCAGCCCCGGTCCCGGAGCCGGAGCCGGAGCCCGAGCCCGAGCCGGTGACGGAGACCGACGTGTCGGAGCTCCCGGCCGTCCCGCCGGTCGAGCCGCCCGCCGCGCCCCCGGCCGAGTCGGCCGCGACCGAGACGGGCGAGGTCGCCAGCGGCGCAGAGGCCCAGGCCGCGCCCGCCGCCTTCTCCCCGCCGCCGACCCGGATCAGCGGCGGCGACGGCCTGCGCGCGCTCCTCTTCATCGCGCTGGCCCTCTCGCTCGTGATGCTGGCCTTCGCGTCGGTGCCGCCATGGATCTTCCGTGGCCCGCGGCTGGCGGAGCTCTCGGTGCAGTACCGCGTCGAGGTCGGAGCGATCGGCGGGCTCGTGCTCGTGCTCGTCGCGATCGGCTACGTGCTGACGCGGTAGCGGCCGCAGCTCGCCGGCCGCCTGGCGAGCGGCGCGAGCCGTCGCCCCGCGGAGGAGCCGACGTCCGGCAGGTCGCCCGGCTGGCCGGCGACGCGGAGCTACGTCGTCACTCACGGGGGCCAGCGGGCCGCGAGCCCGGGCTGCGCGGCGCCAGGACGGCCCTGCCCGCGCCGCACCGCGAGCCGCCCGCCGCGGGGCCGACCCGGGCCGGTGCGGGTGGAGCCCCGAAGCGCACAGGGTACGAGCCGCGGGTGCCGCGCATCGGGCCGGAACGCCGCGCGCCGCGGCGTCGGCGGGGCCGATCAGCGACGAGCGCTCTTGGGCTTCGGCACGACGAAGGTCGCCTTGCCGAGCAGCTTGCCGTACGTCGCGTTCGCGCGCGTCCCGAAGGCCGGCCACACGTACCACGTGTAGACGCCCGGCGCGAGCTGCTGCGCCCGCCCCTCGAAGCGCCAGGCCTTCTTCAGCTTGAGCGTCGTCTTGGCGGGCCAGTTCGAGAACACCTTGGTCTTGCCGCGGTAGAGCTGGACGTTGTAGAACGCGGCCTTCGCGACGGTGCGCCAGCTGAGCTTCGGCGGCGTCCGCACGACCGTCCCGTTCAGCGGCGCGAAGAGCAGGCGCCGGATCGGCTTGCCCTTGATCGCCGTCGGCGTCGAGCGGTTGCCCGAGGCGTCGATCGCGACGAGCGTGTAGGTGTACGTCCTCCCGTTCTTCAGGCCGCGGTCGGTGAACGTCGTGCCGGGCCCGGAGTAGACGACCGAGGTGGGCGCGCCCTTCCCCGGTCGGCGGACGATCTCGATCGCAGCCAGGTCGGCGTCGGCCGGGTTCGCCCAGGTGAGCTTCACCCGGGCGTCGTCACCGGCCGCCTTGACGCCCGACACGGGGCCCGGAGCGGTCGTGTCCGCGGGCGGCTGGAACGGCCCGACGCTCACGACCCAGCTCCGGGCGGCCGGCGAGCCGTCGACGTTGCCCGCGCCGTCGATCGCGCGCACCTCGAACGTGTGCTGGCCGTTCGCGAGCCCGGTCACCGTCGTGGGCGACGCGCACCCGGCGAACGCCCCGCCGTCGAGCCGGCACTGGAAGCCCGAGCCCGGCTCGGTGGACGAGAACGAGAAGGTCGCCATCCCCGTGTCGACGGTTCCCGCCGGGCCGGCGTCGATCGTCGTGTCGGGCGCGACGGTGTCGAGCCCGAACGGCAGGTCGACGATGCGCTCGAAGCCGACGCGGTCGCGCAGGCGCAGGCGCAACAGGTAGCCGCCGTCGGCCGGGAAGTTGCCGACGCCGAAGGCGCGGGACCAGGCCGTTCCGTTGACGAGGGTGGCGGCGAGCCACTGCTCGCTCCCGGCGGAGAACGCGCCGCCGTCCCACCACAGGCCCGTGCCCGACCGCTGGAGCGCGACCTCGACGGTCTGGACGCCGCTCGCGGCGTCCGCCGCGGTGCCGCACAGGCCGGGCGCCGCGCAGCCGGCGCCCCAGGCCGCGGCGTTGTGCAGGCCGAGCGGGAAGCTGACCGCCGCGCTCGGCTGCGTCCGGTCGAGCACGACCGTCCGCGTCGGCAGCCCCTGCTCGACGTTGCCGACGCTGTCGATCGCCCGCGCGCGGATCACGTAGGTGCCCTCGGCGGGCAGCGAGGTCGCGGCCAGCGGGAACGACCAGCTGACGCTCTGCGCGGGCGTGAAGGGCGTCGCGGCGCTGAAGATCTCGGCGACCGAGGCGAACGCGCTGCCGTTCCAGAAGAGGCCGGTGGAGGCCTGCTGGATCGAGACCGCGACGCTCGCGACGGTGCCCGGCGACGGCAGCGTGTCCGCCGCCGCGGTGCCGCAGATGCCGGCCGGCTTGGGCGAGCACGCCGCGTCCCACGTGTCGTTCGTCAGGAACGCCGTCGTGTTGCCCGGGTTCGCGATCGTCGAGTCGGGCCCGGTGCGGTCGACCGTGAAGGTGACCGACGCCGGGGTCGAGTCGTCGTTGCCGGCCCCGTCGACCGCGGCCGCGCGCAGCGTGTACGTGGTCTCCGCCTCGAGGTCCGCCGCGGCGAGGCCGAGCGACCACGGGCTCGTGCCGGTCGCGGCGAGCGGCACCTCCGTCGGGCTGACGACCCAGACGGCCCCGTCCCAGTAGCGGTTGTCGGAGGCGCGCTGCAGGGAGACGAGGACGACCTGCAACAGGCTCGACGTGCTGGCCGTCCCGGGGTCGGTCGCCTCACCGCAGCCGCCGTCGGGCTCGCAGCCGGCCGACCAGCTCGCGTCGTTGTAGACGCCGCTCCGGGTCCGGGAAGGAGATGGACGTCGTCGGCTCGAGCGTGTCGACGAAGAACGGCCCGAGGTGGATCGTCGCCGACCAGTTGCCCGCCTTGTCGACCGTGCGCAGGTGCACGTAGTGGGAGTTGCCGTCGGCGAGGCCCGGGCTCGTGAACGAGGTGGCCGTGCCGGCGAGGTCCTTGACCGTGTCCGGATCGGTCGCCAGCGTCGTGCTCCACTCGACGGAGTACCCGTCGACGCCGCTGCCGCCGTCGGCCGCGCCCGCGATCGAGATGTCGACCGTGTTGTCGTTGCTCCAGTCACTCGGCGCGTGGGTCGGGGACTCGAACGTCGTCGGGTTCGTCGGCGCGGTGTTGTCGACGCGCACGACGACGGCGGTCGAGGTGAACGCGTTGCCGGCGTTGTCCGTCGTCGTCACGCGCAGGTCGTAGAGGCCGTCGGCCACGAGCGTCGTGTCGAACGTGACGCCGTACGGCGCCGTCGTGTCGTCGGCGCCGATCTGCGTCCACGTGTTCGCCCCCGACGGCGAGCGCTCGAACACCGCCCGCTGCACGCCGGAGCCGCCGTCCGCCGAGTTGGACGAGACGGCGACGGCGTTCCCGCGCACGTTCGCGTTCGCCGCCGGCGCCGTGATCGCGCCCGTCGGGGCGGTGTTGTCGACCCGGATCGTCCGCGTCGCCGACGTCGTGGCGTTCCCGGCGTTGTCCGTCGTCCGCACGCGCAGGTCGTAGAGGCCGTCGGCCACGAGCGTCGTGTCGAACGTGACGCCGTACGGCGCCGTCGTGTCGTCGGCGCCGATCTGCGTCCACGTGTTCGCCCCCGACGGCGAGCGCTCGAACACCGCCCGCTGCACGCCGGAGCCGCCGTCCGCCGAGTTGGACGAGACGGCGACGGCGTTCCCGCGCACGTTCGCGTTCGCCGCCGGCGCCGTGATCGCGCCCGTCGGCGCGGTCGAGTCCTCGAGGTAGGTGAAGCCGGTCGAGCAGGCCGATGTCCCGGAGAGGTCCTCGGCCGTCGCGTGGAACGTCGTCGCTGCGTCGGTCGGCACCGTGCCGACTCCGATGCCCGTGCCGCCGAAGTCGACGTCGCTCCCGGAGCCCACCTCGGGGCCGCTGCAGTCGCTCGTCGTGAAGAGGCGGACCGTCGTCCCCGAGTCGGACGTGCCCTGGAGGAGCGGCGCGTCGTTGCTCGACGGGCTCGCGGGCGTGCTGGCCGTGATCGTCGGCGTGCTCGGAGCTGCGAGTGCAGCCGGCGCGAGCACGGCCGCGGCGAGGGCGACGCCGGCCGCCACGGCGGCGCGCAGGCCCCGGGGACGGGACGGGCGCAGGCCGCGGTCGCCTCGCACGGTCGAAGAGGCCGCAGACGGGGACACGTCCATATTCTAGGCAGCAGCTCCACCCCGTAGCCAGTCCGAGTTCGTGCGGATCAGCGCTTGACGACGAACACGCTCCTACCGAGCAGCTTCCCGTACTGCCCGTCACCGCGGTTGCCGAAGGCCGGCCAGACGTACCAGACGTACACGCCCGGCCCGAGCGAGCGCGGCTTCCCGCCGAACGTCCAGGAGCTGGCGAGGCGGAACCGCGGCCGGTCGGGCCAGCGGCTGATCAGCTTCGTCCTCCCGCGGAAGAGCTGCACGTTGTAGTACTTCGCGTTGCGCACCGCACGCCACGCGAGCAGCGGCGGGCGGGACACGAGGGCGCCGTCGAGCGGCTGGAGCAGCAGCCGGCGCGCCGGCTTCACCTTCTTCTGCGCGGGCGCCGCGCGGTTGCCTGCGGCGTCGAAGGCGACGACGACGTACGTGTACGCCTTGCCGTTCCGGAGGCCGCGGTCGACGAACGACGTGGCCGGCCCCGTGAAGACGACGCGCGCCTTGCCACCCTGCCGCCGGGTGATCTCGACCCCGGCGAGATCGGCGTCCGGCGGGCTCGTCCACGTGACCTCGCGCCGCGGTCGAGCGAGAGGGCCTTGAGCGCGCGCACCTTCGCGGGCGGCGTCGTGTCACGCTGCGTCGGCGGCGTGAACGCGCCCGGATCGATCGTCCAGTAGGCGGCGGCAGGCGACGGGTCGCGCAGCTTGACGTTGACCGATCGGACGAAGAAGGCGTGGGGGCCGGCGGCGAGCGGGCCGACCGTGAGGGGGCTCGCGCACGACGCGTAGTCGGCTCCGTCGAGCGAGCACTCGAACGTCGCGCGCGCGAGGGGGGAGTCGAAGCGGAAGACCGCCTGCACATCGCCCGTCGTCCCGCTCGGCCCCGCCAGGAGCGTCGTCTGCGGCAGGCTCGTGTCGACCGTCCAGGCCCGCGACGCCGGCGTGGGATCGGCGTTCCCCGCCGCGTCGATCGCGGTCACCTGGAACGAGTGCGCGCCGTCGGCGAGGCCCGCGAACGCGAACGGCGAGGTGCAGGAGGCGAACGCCTGGCCGTCGAGCCGGCAGGTGAAGGCGGAGCCCGGCTCGCTCGACGTGAAGGTGAAGGCATCGGCGCGCTCGTTGGCGACGCCGCTGGGGCCCGACCCGATCGTCGTCTGGGGCGGCGTGCGGTCGACCGTCCAGGCGTGGCTCGCCGGCGGGCTCGCGTTGCCGGCCTGGTCGAACGCGACGACCGTCAGCTGGTGGCGGCCCTCGACGAGGCCCGTGTAGCTGGCCGCCCCGCCGTCGCACGCGGTCGCGGGCGCGCCGTCGAGCGCACAGGCGTACCCCGCTGCGTCCGACGCGCCGAAGGCGAACTGCGCGGAGGTCGCGCCGGTCGGGTCGACCGGCGCCGCCGTGAACGTGGGCGCCCCGGGCGGGACGGTGTCGACCGTCCAGGCGTAGCTCGCGGCGGGGCCGACGTTCCCCGCCGCATCCGCCGCCGTTACCGAGAACGCGTGCGGCCCGTCCCCGAGCCCGTCGTAGCTGGTCGAGCCGCCGTCACATGCCTGGGCCGGTGCGCCGTCGAGCGAGCAGGCGTACGCGACCGCGTCGGCCGCCGAGAACGTGAACAGCGCCGAACCCGAGCCGGCGGGATCGGGGGGCGTGCTGTCGAGGGACGGCGCCAACGGCGGCGACGTGTCCACGATCCACGCGTACGACGCGGCAGGGCCCTCGCTCGCCGCCCCGTCGACCGCGGCGACAGCGAAGGCGTGTGGCCCGTCCGCGAGCGAGGCGTAGCTCTTCGAGCCCGTGTCGCACGCCTCGCCAGCTGCGCCGTCGAGCGAGCACCGATACCCGACCGCGCCAGCCGCGGAGAAGACGAATGCGGCCGAGGTGTCGTTGGTCGGATTCACCGGCGCCGAGTCGATCGACGGCGCCGGCGGCGCGCCATCCGCCACGCCCACACCGAGCGTCGCGCCGGCGAGCGCCGCGACGGAGCACGCCGCGGCGCGCATAAGCGCGCGTGTCCTGCCTGCCCCCACGTGCGTCCACTCCCCGTATTCTCGGATGGCCAAACCTGCCCGGCCGAAAACGCGGTCAGGGACGCGACCTGCACGCCCCAAGCCCGCCTCCGACGACCCTCCCAGGCTAGCCGCCCACCGCGTGCGCCTGTCGAGCGCGCCGCGGGCGCGGCGGCGACGCGCAGACGACGGGGCCCGTCCCGCCAGGACGAGGCCCGTCCGGTGACCTGACGATCCTCGCCCGCGCGGCCGGACACGACGGAGCCGGCGCTCGGGCCGCGCCCGCTCAACGCGGCTGGGTGATCGCGCCCTCGGAGGCCGAGGACACGAGGCTTGCGTACTTCGCGAACACGCCCTTCGTGTAGCGCGGCGGGGGCGGCGCGTAGTCGCGCAGCCGCGCCACGATCTCGTCGTCCGACAGCTCGACGCGGAGCTCGCGGGCCTCCACGTCGAAGACGACGACGTCGCCGTCGCGCAGCGCCGCGATCGGCCCGCCGCGCGCGGCCTCCGGGGCGACGTGCCCGGCCATGAAGCCGTGCGTGGCCCCCGAGAAGCGCCCGTCCGTCATCAGCGCGACCGAGTCGCCGAGGCCCTCGCCGATGATCGCCGCCGTCACGTGCAGCATCTCGCGCATGCCCGGGCCGCCGGCGGGCCCCTCGTGCCGGATGACGACGACGTCGCCCTCCTGGATCTGCCGCGCCTTGACCGCCGCGAAGCACGCCTCCTCGGAGTCGAAGACGCGCGCCGGCCCGCGGTGGAGCAGCCGGCCGTGCCCGGCGAGCTTGACCACGCAGCCCTCGGGCGCGAGGTTGCCGCGAAGGATCGCGATGCCCCCGCGGTCCTTGATCGGCTCCTCGATCGGCACGACGACGCGCTGGCCCGGCTGCTCGACGACCGCGGTCGCGATCTCGCCGAGCGTGCGCCCGTCCACGTTCGGGCAGTCGCCGTGGACGAGCCCGCGCTTGAGCAGCTCGCGCGCCACGAGCCCGACGCCGCCCGCCTCGTACATGTCGACCGCGACGAACTCGCCGCCCGGCTTCAGGTTCGCCACGACGGGCGTGCGCTCCGAGACGCGGTGGAAGTCGTCGATCGTCAGCGGGATGCCGAGCTCGCGTGCGATCGCCAGCAGGTGCAGGACGCCGTTCGTCGAGCCGGCAGAGGCGGCGACGGCCGCGATCGCGTTCTCGAGCGACTCGCGGGTGATGATCTCGCTCGGGCGCACGTTCCTGCGCACGAGGTCCATCGCCAGCCGGCCGGCCTGCTCGGCTGCCGCGCGCTTCTCGGGGACGAGGGCCGGGATCCCGTTCAGGCCCGCGGGGCTGACGCCGAGGAAGTCGAGGGCCATCGACATCGTGTTCGCCGTGAACTGGCCGCCGCACGCGCCGGCGCCGGGGCACGCGACCGACTCGAGGTCGTGCAGCTCGCTCGCCGACATCTTCCCGGAGATGTGCGCGCCGACGGCCTCGAAGACGTCCTGGATCGTGACGTCCTTGCCCCGGTAGCGCCCCGGCGCGATCGAGCCGTTGTAGAAGACCAGGCCGGGGATGTCCAGGCGGGCGAGCGCCATCGCCCCGGCGGGGATCGTCTTGTCGCAGCCGACGATGACGACGATGCCGTCGAAGTGATGGCCGCGCGCGACGAGCTCGATCGAGTCGGCGATCACCTCGCGCGAGACGAGCGAGCCGCGCATGCCCTCGACGCCCATCGTGACGCCGTCGGAGACGGAGACCGTGTTGAACTCCATCGGCGTGCCGCCGGCCTCGCGCACGCCCTTCTTCACCCACTGCGCGAGCTCGCGCTGGTTGAAGTTGCAGGGCATCGTCTCGATCCACTCGGTCGCGATGCCGATCAGCGGGCGGGCGAGGTCGTCGTCGGTGAAGCCGATGGCCTTGAGCATCGCCCGGGCGGGCGCGCGGTCGGGGCCGTCGGTCATGGCCGCGCTGATCCGCTTGGCGGGATCGCTCGGGCGGTCGTACGGGTTTCCGGTCTCGGTCATGGGCGCAGTCTACGGCCGCCGCCCCGGCAGGCGGGCCGGCGCCCGGCCGCGGCGACGCGCGGGCCCGTGCGGGCCGGCGGCGAGGGCGCGCAGCGGCCCCGGACACCGCCCCTTCCGGCCACGGCCCGATCTGCCAGGTCCCGTTGGCGATCAGGGGGCCGCCGCTCCTCCTCCCCGCGTCGAGCCTAGCGCCGGATCCCGCACGGGAGGGACACCGGCCCGTGCCGGATCCGTGACCGATCGTCCACGGTCGGCGGGCGGTGAGGCACGCCCGCCGCGTGGCGCGCGCCGCGCGGGCCCGCCGCCGGACGTGGGCTGGCCTCAGCCGCCGGTCTCGACCGGCAGCCCGCGAGCGGCCCAGTCGCTCCACGAGCCCGGGTAGAGCCGCGCGTCCGGGCGGCCCGCCCGCTCGAGGAGCAGCAGCAGCACGCAGGCCGAGACGCCCGACCCGCAGTACGCGACGAGCTCGTCCGCCTCGAGCGCCGCCGGCGGAAGGCCGTCACGGAGCACCGACGCGTAGGGCACGTTGACGGCGCCCGGGACGTGCCCGGCGACCGCGTCGAAGGGCTCGACCTCGCCGCGGTAGCGCTCGGGCGCCCGCGCGTCGAGGACGGTCAGCCGCGGATCGCCGAGGCGCTCGCGCAGCTCGTCCGCACCGATCGTGTCGCCCGTCCGCTCGCGCGGCGCGAACGTCGCGGCCGGGGCGACCTCCTCCCCGGCGGCGAGAGGGCCGAGCCACGACCCGATGCCGCCCGCGAGCACCCCCACGTCGTCGTGCCCGAAGTGCCGCAGCAGCCACCAGAGCCGTGCGGCGCCGGCGAGCGAGCCGTCGTCGTAGGCGACGACGCGCACGCCCGGCCCGATCCCCGCGCGCGACGCCGTCGCGGCGAACTCCGCGGCCGTCGGGCGCGGATGTCGGCCGCCGTCGCGCTCGCTGCCGGAGAGGTCGGCGCCGAGGTCGAGGAAGACCGCGCCCGGCACGTGCCCCTCCAGGTACTGCTCGCGGCCGCGCGGCGGGCTGACCAGGTCGAAGCGGCAGTCCGCGACGAGCACGCTCACGGCCGGACGTCCTCGATCGGGCCCGCGCCTCGGGGAGCCACGTCGAGGCGCAGCACCGCCGCCTCGAGGCCCCGGGCGCGGATCCCGGCCTCGCAGCCCTCGGCCTCGTCCGGTCTAGCCCAGACGATCACCGTCGGCCCCGAGCCCGACACCGTCACCCCGGCCGCTCCGGCCGGCGGCTCCTCGCGGAGCGGGCCGAACACGGTCGAGAGGGGCCCGCGGTAGGGCTCGTGCAGCCGGTCGTCGAAGGCCTCCGCCAGCAGGTCGGCCGCGCCGGTCGCGAGCGCGGCGCCCAGCAGCGTCGCCCGGCTGACGGTGAACGTCGCGTCGCCGTGCGGGAGGAGCTCCGGCAACGACGCACGGGCGGCCTTGGTCGAGACGTGCGTCGAGGGCACCACGGCGATCGGGACGAGCGGCAGGCTGCTCGCGACCCGGCGCAGGCGAGGGCGGCCGGCCCGGTCGACCCAGGTCAGGCAGACGCCGCCGGCGAGCGCGGCCGCGAGGTTGTCCGCGTGCCCCTCGAGCTCGAGCCCGATCGCGAGCAGCTCCTCCGGATCGGGCCAGCGGCCGGCGCAGATCGCACCCGCGACGAGGCCGAGCGCGATCGTCGAGGCGCTGGAGCCGAGCCCGCGGGCGAGCGGGATCCGGTTCGTGAAGGCGAAGCGCCGGCCCTCCACCGGTGCGACGAGCGCGAACGCCCTCAGGCCGAGGTGCCCGGGGCCGGCCTCGATCTCGTCGACGCCCTCGCCGTGCACGACGACGCCGTCGCCGTCGGACACCTCCAGCTCGTTCCAGAGGTCGAGCGCCGCGCCGGCGCAGTCGAAGCCGGGGCCGAGGTTCGCGGTGGTGGCCGGCGCGCGAACCCGGAGGGCGCTCACCGGGCGGCCTCGGCGATCGCGTCCGCGTCGGGCTCGACCTGTACCGGCGGGGGCGTCGTGCGCTCCACCGTCGCGGGGTCCTTCAGCCCGTGGCCGGTGATCACGCAGACGCACGTCGAGCCCTTCGGGGCGCCGACCTTCGCGAGCGCGGCGACGCCGGAGGCGCTCGACGGCTCGCAGAAGACGCCCTCGTGCTCGGCCAGGTCGCGCCACGCCGCGAGGATCTCGTCGTCCGAGAGGAGACCACCTCGCCGCCGGAGCGGTTGACGACGTCCTCGGCGTAGGGACGGTGCACGGGGTCGGCGATCCGGATCGCGCTCGCGAGCGTCGTCGGGCGCTCCGTGGCCTCGCCGGCGAGGACCCGCGGCAGCCCCTGGCCCCACTCGTCCCAGCCGATCCCGAAGGCGCGCGTGTTGCCGCCGCCGCCGTACGGGAGGCAGAGGTAGTCGGGCACGCCCCCGAGCTCCTCGGCGAGCTCGAACGCGCCGGTCTTCTGGCCCTGGAGGCGGTACGGGTTGAGCGAGTTCACGAGCGCGTGGGTGCCGCGGTCGGCCAGCTCGCGGGCGGCCTCGAGGGCCTGGTCGAACGTCCCGAGCACCTCGAGCACCCGCGCGCCCACGGCGCGGGCCTGCACCAGCTTGCCGAGTGCGACCGCGCCGGCCGGCTGGAGGATCACCGCCGGCACGCCGGCGCGCGCCGCGTACGTCGCGGCGGAGGCGGCCGTGTTCCCGGTCGAGGCGCAGATCACCGCCTGGGCGCCCTCCTCGACGGCCTTCGACACGGCCATCGTCATCCCGCGGTCCTTGAACGACGCCGTCGGGTTCATGCTCTCGAGCTTCAGCCAGACGTCGACCCCGAGCCGCGCCGACAGCCTGGGCGCGCGCAGCAGCGGCGTCGAGCCCTCGCCGAGCGAGACGACGGGCGTCGCAGCCGTGACCGGCAGGCGGTCGCGGTAGCGCTCGATCAGCGGGATCGCCACGATCCGAGAGCGTAGCGGGGGAGCGGGCCGCCCGGCCGCTAGAGCGGACGGCTCGAGATCACCGGCAGCGCCGTCGGCGCGCCGCTCGCATCGGGGAGCGCGGCGATGTCCGCGAGCGCCGCCTCGACCGCGCCGGCGGCGGCCTCGTGGGTGACGACGTCGAGGTCGGCGCCGCCGCCCTTCAGCTGGTGCTGGACGAGCCGCGCGACCGAGACCTGGTGCGCGGCGAGGCGCTCGGCCACGCGCGCGAGCACGCCCGGCCGGTCGGCGACCTCGATGTGCAGGTAGTACGGCATCGCGAGCTCGCCCGGGTCGAGCCGGCGCAGCTGCCGCCAGCACGGGTCGTCCTGGAGGAAGCCCGTGCCGGTGGTGCCGACGATCGAGACCATGTCCGCGACGACCGCCGACGCGGTCTCGATCCCGCCGGCGCCGGGCCCGGCGAGCATGATCTCGCGGATCGCGTCGCCCTGGAGCATCACCGCGTTGAACGCGCCGTCCACCCGGGCGAGCGGGTGGTGGCGCTCGACGAGCGTCGGCCCGACACGCACGTCGACGGCGCCGTCGACGAGCGTCGCGTTGCCGACGAGCCGGACGACCATCCCCATCTCGGCCGCCGCGCGGACGTGCCCCGGCGTGATCCCGGTGATGCCGTCGTACTGGACGTCGGCGAGCATCAGCCGCGAGCCGAACGCGACGGTCGCCAGGATGGCCATCTTCGCCGCGGCGTCGGCGCCGCCGACGTCCTCGGTCGGGTCGGCCTCCGCGTAGCCGAGCCGCTGCGCGTCGGCGAGCGCCTCCTCGTAGGTGTCGCCGGCCTCCATCCGGGTGAGGATGAAGTTCGTCGTCCCGTTGACGATCCCGAGCACGCGGTGGACGTTCGAGACGACGAGCGACTCGCGCAGCACCTTGATCACGGGGATCGCGGCGCAGACGGAGGCCTCGAAGCGGAGCTGCACGCCGTTCGCCGACGCGGTCGCGAACAGCTCGTCGGCCCGCCGTGCGAGCAGCTGCTTGTTCGCCGTCACGACCGGCTTCCCGGCGCGCAGGAGCCGGAGCACGTGCTCGCCGGTCGGCTCGACGCCCCCCATCACCTCGGCGACGACCGCGATCGACGGGTCGTCGACGATCTCGGCGACGTCCGTGGTCAGCACGCCCGGGTCGGGGGCGTGCGGGCGAGCGCGGCCGACGTCCCGGACGAGCGCCTTGACGACCCGGAGCCGGTGCCCGGTCGCCCGCTCGATGTCGCGCGCGCTCTCGCGCAGCATCCGGTCGACGGCGGAGCCGACCGTGCCGTAGCCGAGGAGCGCGACCGGGACGTCGACCGACGCCACGCTCGTCCTACGCCTTCTTCGAGATGTGGTGCATCTTCTCGCGGAGGTCCTTGCCGATCCGCTCGATCGGCATGTCGGACTCCGCGGTGCGGCGGGCGCGCAGGTTGCCCTCGCCCTCCTCCATCTCCGCGATCCACTCCTTCGCGAAGTTGCCGGAGCGGATCGAGTCGAGGACCTTCTGCATGTTCTCCCGCACGTGCTCGTCGATCACGACGTTGCCGCGGGCGTAGTCGCCGTACTCGGCCGTGTCGGAGATCGAGTAGCGCATGTACGACAGGCCGCCCTCGTAGATCAGGTCGACGATCAGCTTCAGCTCGTGGAGCACCTCGTAGTAGGCGATCTCGGGCTGGTAGCCGGCGTTGACGAGCGTGTCGAAGCCGGCCTTGATCAGCTCGCTGACGCCGCCGCAGAGGACGGCCTGCTCCCCGAAGAGGTCGGTCTCGGTCTCCTCGGCGAACGTCGTCTCGAGGATGCCCGCGCGGTTCGCGCCCAGGCCGGCGGCGTAGGCGAGCGCGAGGTCGCGCGCCTTGCCGCTCGCGTCCTGCGCGACCGCGATCAGGGCGGGCGTGCCGACGCCGTTCACGTACTCGGCGCGGACGCGGTGGCCGGGGCCCTTCGGCGCGACCATGATCACGTCGTGCCCGGCCGGCGGCGCGATGCGGCCGTAGTGGACGTTGAAGCCGTGCGCGAACAGGATCGCGGCGTCGGGCGCGAGGTTCGGCGCGATCTCCTCCGCGTAGACCCTCGGCTGGTGCTGGTCGGGGAGCAGCAGTGCGACGAGCTGCGCGCCCTTGACCGCGTCGCCGATCGAGCGAACCGTCAGCCCGTCGGCCTCGGCCTTCGCGCGGGAGGGGCTCCCGTCGCGCAGACCGACCTCGACGGTGACGCCCGAGTCGCGCAGGTTGAGGGCGTGCGCGTGCCCCTGGCTCCCGTAGCCGATCACGGCGACCTTGCCCGTGAGGAGCGCCACGTCGCCTTCCGTGATGATCTTGGCCATTCCGTCGAGTCCTTTCTCGTTCCGTGTCCAGCCGCCCAGCCTACACGACCCCCGCGGGCCGTCCCGCTCCGTCCACGCCCCGCCCCCGAGCGGCGGGCGCCGACCTGACGGGGGTCCCTCGTCAGGCCCACCACGGCCTGCGAAGCAGCGCCGACGACGGCGGGGGACGGGAGCCGAGCGCGGGCCCGCCTGGCGCGATGAGGGGGCCGGGGGGAGAAGCGCGAGCTTCTCCCCCCGCCTCTCTCCCTCCGCCGAGCTAGATGACGGCCAGCCGCCGCGCCGCCGACTTCGCCGCCGACGCGCGCCCCATGCCGATCCGGCCGGTGCGCACGAGCTCCTTGATCCCGTACGGGCGGACGAGCTCCTCGAACGCCTCGAGCTCCTCGGGCGTGCCGACGACCTCGAAGATGAGCGCGTCGGGACCCAGGTCGATCACGCGCGCGTGGAACACCTCCGCGAGCGACATGACCTCCGCGCGCCGGTCGGGCTGGACGGCGACCTTGGCGAGCAGCAGCTCCCGCTCGAGCGCCTCGCCGGGGTCGAGATCGGTGACGCGCAGGACGTTCACGAGCTTGTGCATCTGCTTCTCGATCTGCTCGAGCGAGTGCTGCGAGCAGTCGACGCGCAGGGTGATCCGGGAGATGTCGCCCCGCTCGGTCGGGCCGACCGCGAGGCTGTCGATGTTGTAGCCGCGCCGGACGAAGAGGCTCGTGACGCGCATCAGCACGCCGGGCCTGTTCTCGACGAGGACGGAGAGGGTGTGCTTCACAGCGCACGCACCTGGGTCTCGCGGCCCTCCTCGAACTCGATCATGTCGAGCGCGGCGGCGCCGGCCGGGATCATCGGGTAGCACTGCTCGCGCGGGTCGACGCGGAAGTCGATCACCGCGGTGCGGCCCGCGGCGAGCGCCTGCTCGAGCGCGGGCGCGACCTCCTCCTCGGTGCGGACGGTCAGCCCGAGCGCGCCGTAGGCCTCGGCGAGCTGGGCGTAGTCCGGCACCGCGTGCGTCAGGTGCACCTGCGAGAGCCGGTCGTCGAAGAACAGGTTCTGCCACTGCTGCACCATGCCGAGGTAGCCGTTGTTCAGCAGGACGACGACGATCGGCAGGTTCTCGAGCGACGCCGTGGCGAGCTCCTGGCACGTCATCTGGAAGCAGCCGTCGCCGTCGACGCAGACGACGGTCGCGTCCGGGCGGGCGGCCTTCGCGCCGACCGCGGCCGGGATCCCGTAGCCCATCGTCCCGAGGCCGCCCGAGGTGAGGAACGTCCGCGGCCGGTCGCAGAGCAGGTACTGCATCGCCCACATCTGGTGCTGGCCGACGCCGGTCGTCCAGACGATGTCGTCGCGCCCGGCGGTCATGGCCTGGAGCGTCTCCAGCACCGTCTGCGGCTTGAGGAAGTCGCCGCCGCGCGCGTAGCGCAGCGGGAACTCCTCGCGCCACTCCGCGATCTGCCGGAGCCACGCGTCCGGGCGCGTCGCCTCGCCCTCCTCGTGCAGCCGCTTCAGCTCGGACGCGATGTCGCGCACGACCTGCTTCAGCGGGCCGACGACGGGGACGTCGACGTCGCGGAGCTTGCCGATCTCGGCCGCGTCGATGTCCAGGTGGACGACCGCGGCGTTCGGCGCGAACGCCGAGAGCTTGCCGGTGACGCGGTCGTCGAAGCGCGAGCCGACGGCGACGAGCAGGTCGGCCTTGTTCGTGGCGTAGTTCGACCACTTCGGGCCGTGCATCCCGGGCCAGCCGGCGAAGAGCTCGTGCGTCTCCGGGAAGGCGCCCTTGCCCATCAGCGTCTGGACGACGGGCAGGCCTCCGATCTCGGCGAGCTCGCGCAGCTCGCTCGTCGCGTCGCCGTTCAGCGTGCCGCCGCCGACGTAGAGGACCGGCTTCTCGGCACGCGCGATCCGCGCGGCGGCCTCCTTGATCTGCCGCGCGTGGCCGCGCTTGGGCGGCTTCCAGCCGGGGAGCTCGACCTCCTCCGGGTAGCGGAAGTCGATCGGCGCCTCCTGCACGTCGCGCGGGATGTCGACGAGCACGGGGCCGCAGCGGCCGGTCCGGGCGACGTGGAAGGCGGCCTTGAGCACCTTCGGGATCTCGCGGACGTCCTGGACGAGCCACGAGTGCTTGACGATCGGGATCGTGATCCCCGTGATGTCGCACTCCTGGAAGGCGTCGGTGCCGATCAGGTTCGAGCGCACCTGCCCGGTGATGCAGACCAGCGGCGTCGAGTCCATCCACGCGTCGGCGATCGGCGTGACGAGGTTCGTCGCGCCGGGGCCGGAGGTCGCGAAGGCGACGCCGACCCGGCCGGATGCGCGGGCGTACCCCTCGGCCATGTGCCCGGCGCCCTGCTCGTGGCGCGCGAGCACGTGGCGGACGGTCGTGCCGCGCGCGATGGCGTCGTACAGCGGCAGGATCGCCCCGCCCGGGATGCCGAACGCCACCTCGACGCCCTCGGCCTCGAGGGATCGCAGCACGGCGTCGGCGCCGTTCATCTTCACTGGTCGTTCACCTTCCTTCGCGTCTGCATGAGCGGGCGTGACTTCCCGGGCGGCGCCGAGGCTCCTGCCTCGACGACCCCGCGCGGGACGCACGTCTCCCGTGGAGTCGGTCGGCGTCGGCGCCGCGAGGCGCGCTGTGGAGTCGTCGTTCCCCTAGCGGGGAACGAGCACGACGAGGAGGCCGACGACGCCGACGACACCGGGGTCGCTCGAGCGCGCAATGCTGGGCCTCGCATCGGACATGGACGTCCAGTGTGACGGACGCCCTGCGCGGGTGTCAAGCGTCGCGCGACGCGAGGGTCACTTCGTGACACGTTGTAGCTTGCGACTTCGCCACGAGGGCCGTACACTTGGGCGCGTGATGGCCCCGGCGCACAAGACGATCGCGGTTGCGAAGTCGTCCGGCGCCGTTGCGGCTGCGCGCAAGCGCGTGCGCTAGTCGGCACCCGGCCCGCCGCCGCCGACTAGCTGCACCAGGCGGGAGCCCTGCGCGAACCGTCCCACCACACCGAAAGGCAGCCGATCCGTGCCGATCCGCCATCACCGCAGCCTCCACGACCTCGCCGCCGAGCGCGACGCGTGCGGCATCGGCTTCGTCGCGAACGCGGACGGCCACGCCTCGCGCGAGATCCTCGACCTGATCCTCGACGGCCTCTGCCGCGTGCGCCACCGCGGCGCCGTCGCGGCCGACCGGCTGACCGGCGACGGCGCGGGCGTCCTGATCCCGATTCCCCGGGCGCTCGTCCCGGAGGCCGGCCAGGGCCTCGCGATGGTGTTCCTGCGCGAGGACGCGGCGCGCGCGGCGCTCGAGGAGGCCTGCCGGGCCGAGGGGATCGAGCCGGCCGGCTGGCGCGAGGTGCCCGTCGACGAGTCGGCGATCGGCGACGACGCGCGCGCGTCGATGCCGCAGATCCTCCAGCTCGCGCTGTCGAGGCCCGCGGGCCTCGACGACGACGAGACGGAGTGGCGCGCGTACCGCGCGCGCAAGCGCTTCGAGCGGGTCGGCGGGGCGTACGTCGCCTCGCTCTCGTTCCGCACGGTCACCTACAAGGCGCTGTGCGCGGCCGACCAGCTCGCCGCCTTCTACGCCGACCTGACCGACTCCGCCGTCGAGGTGCCGCTGGGCACGTTCCACCAGCGCTTCTCGACGAACACGATGCCCTCCTGGGAGCGCGCGCAGCCGTTCCGGATGCTCTGCCACAACGGCGAGATCAACGCGATCCAGGGCAACGTCAACTGGATGCGGGCCCGCGAGGGGAACTTCGGCTCGACCGACGACGAGCTCTACCACCCCGTGCTCGACGAGGACGGCTCCGACTCGGCGATGCTCGACAACGCGCTCGACTTCATCGTCCACGGCGGCCGGGACGTCCGGCACGGGATCGCGATGCTCGTGCCGCCCGCCTGGGAGGCCGACGAGGAGCTCGACCCGGCGGTGCGCGACTTCTACCGCTTCCACGGCGGCCTGGTCGAGCCGTGGGACGGCCCGGCCGGCATCGTCTTCACGGACGGCCGCGTCGTCGGCGCCGCGCTCGACCGCAACGGCCTGCGCCCGCTGCGCTACGCGGTCACGGACGACGGCCTCGTCGTCTGCTCGTCGGAGACCGGCTCCGTTCCGCTGACCGGCCATCCCGGGAACGTCAAGCGCGGCAAGCTCGGCCCCGGCCAGGTGATCGCGGTCGACCCCGAGCGCGGCCTGCAGCTCGACCGGGAGATCAAGGGCTGGCTCGCCGGCCGCCAGCCGTACGGCGCGTGGCTCGAGGAGGGCCTCGTCCAGGGCTCGTCCGGCACGCCGGTCGCGCCGCCGGAGGCCGACCTGACCGCCCGCCAGGCGGCGTTCGGCTACACGCGCGAGGAGCTCACCTTCTTCCTCCGCCCGATCGCCTCGCACGCGCACGACGCGACGTACTCGATGGGCGACGACGCCGCGCTCGCGCCGCTCGCCGGCCGCGCACGGCCGCTCTACCACTACTTCCGCCAGCGCTTCGCGCAGGTGACGAACCCGCCGATCGACCACCTGCGCGAGCGCTTCGTCATGTCGACGCGCGTCGTCCTCGGCAGCCGCGCCCCGCTGCTCGTCGAGGGGCCCGAGGTGGCTGCGGGGATCGAGCTCGAGAGCTTCTTCCTCTTCCCGGACGCGCTCGATCAGCTCGCGCCCGTCCGCCTGGACGCGACCTTCGGGCACGACGAGACGCTGCGCGCGGCCTGCGAGCGGCTCGGCGACGAGGCCGAGGCGGCCGTGCGCGCGGGGGCCGGGATGCTGCTCGTGACCGATGGGGCGCCCGGGCGCGCGCCGATCCCCGCGCTGCTCGCGACCGGCATCGTCCACCACCGGCTCGTCCGGACGGGCCTGCGCACGCGGGCCACGCTCGTGGTCGAGAGCGACGAGCCGCGCGAGGTGCACCACTTCGCCTGCCTGCTCGGCTACGGCGCCGAGGCGATCTGCCCGCGGCTCGCGCTCGAGACGCTCGCCGGCATGGCCGCCGCGGACAAGATCGGCGGCGACCGGCCGTCGCCCGCCGAGGCGCAGCTCCGCCTGAAGAAGGTGATCGAGGACGGCGTGCTCAAGGTGATGTCGAAGATGGGCATCTCCGACGTCGCGAGCTACACCGGCGCGCAGATCTTCGAGGCGATCGGCCTCGCGCGCGAGGTCGTCGACCTGGCCTTCGTCGGCACGCCGTGCCCGATCGACGGCGTCGGCTTCGCCGCGCTCGAGGCGGAGATCCGCGCCCGCGTCGCCGGCGCCTACGAGGCGGCCAAGCCGACGCTCGAGAACCCCGGCTACTACAAGTGGCGCAAGGGCGGCGAGCAGCACGCGACGAGCGGCGAGGTCGTCGACGCGCTGCACGAGATGGTCGGCGCGCACGCGCTCCAGCGCGCGGTCAAGGTGGGCGGCGACGGCCAGGCCAGCGTCCGGACGCGCGAGGACGGGCGCGAGGTGCTCGTCCCGGGCATCGACGAGGAGGGCTGGGAGCTCTACACGCGCTTCGCCTCGCTCGTGAACCAGCGGGAGCCGATCGAGCTGCGCGACCTGCTCGAGCTCGTCCCGGCCGGCCAGCCCGTGCCGCTCGACGAGGTCGAGCCGATCGAGGAGATCCTCGCGCGCTTCTCGAGCGGCGCGATGTCGCACGGCGCCCTCTCGGCCGAGGCGCACGAGACCGTCTCGGTCGCGCTGAACCGCCTGGGCGCGAGGGCGAACACGGGCGAGGGCGGCGAGGACCCGGGCCGCTACCGCAACGAGCGCAACTCCCCGATCAAGCAGGTCGCGTCGGGCCGCTTCGGCGTCACGCCCGAGTACGCGGCGTTCGCCGAGGAGCTGCAGATCAAGGTCGCGCAGGGCTCGAAGCCCGGCGAGGGCGGCCAGCTGCCCGGCCACAAGGTCACGGACGAGATCGCCCGCCTGCGCCACACCGTCCCCGGCGTCGCGCTGATCCCCGCCGCCGCCGCCACACCACGACATCTACTCGATCGAGGACCTCGCGCAGCTGATCTTCGACCTCAAGCAGGTGAACCCGTCGGCGGCGGTCTCGGTCAAGCTCGTCTCCGAGAGCGGCGTCGGCCTGATCGCCGCGGGGGTCGCGAAGGCCCTCGCGGACGTCGTCCACATCGCGGGCGCCGACGGCGGCACGGGCGCGAGCCCGCTCACGTCGATCAAGAACGCGGGCGCGCCCTGGGAGCTCGGCCTGGCCGAGACGCAGCAGGCGCTCGTCGCGAACCACCTGCGCGGCCGGGTCCGCGTGCGCGCCGACGGCGGCATGAAGACCGGGCGCGACGTCCTGATCGCCGCGCTCCTCGGCGCGGACGAGGTGAGCTTCGGCACGGCGCTCCTGCTCGCCGAGGGCTGCCTGATGGTGCGCTCGTGCCACGTCGACACCTGCCCGGTCGGGATCGCGACGCAGCGGCCCGAGCTCCGCGCGAAGTACGCGGGCACGCCGGAGATGGTCATGGCCTACCTCGCCTACGTCGCCGAGGAGGTCCGCAGGACGCTCGCCGTGCTCGGCCTGCGCTCGCTCGGCGAGGCGATCGGCCGCGTCGACCTGCTCCGCCAGCGCACGACCGGCGACGCGCGCGCGGACTCCCTCGACCTCGAGCCGCTGCTCGCCGACCTCCGCCCCGCCCCCGGGTCGCCGCTGCGCTTCGTCGGGGACGCGCACGTCGAGGCGGCCGGGTGGGAGCTCGGCGCCCGGCTGGCGGACGACGCCGCGCCCGCGCTCGACGGGACTGACGTCGACCTCGCCTACGCGATCGAGAACACCGATCGGACGGTCGGCGCCACCCTGGGCGGCCGGATCGGCCACCGCTTCGGGACGGAGACGCCGCCCGGCGCGATCCGCGTCCGCTTCGAGGGCACCGCGGGCCAGAGCTTCGGCGCGTTCCTCGCCCAGGGCGTCGAGATCACGCTCGTCGGCGAGGCGAACGACTACGTCGGCAAGGCGATGGGCGGCGGCCGGATCGCGATCGTCCCGCCGGCGAACGACGCGGGCGACCCCGTGCTGATGGGCAACACCGTCCTGTACGGCGCGACCGGCGGCGAGCTCTTCTGCGCCGGCGGCGCGGGCGAGCGCTTCTGCGTCCGCAACTCGGGGGCGACCGCGGTCGTCGAGGGCACGGGCGACCACCCGTGCGAGTACATGACAGGCGGCACCGTCGCCATCCTCGGCCCGTACGGCCTGAACCTCGGCGCGGGCATGACCGGCGGCCAGATCTTCGTCTGGGATCCCGAGGACAGGCTCGAGAAGCACCTGAACGCCGCCCTCGTCGGCGCCGCCCGGCTGGGCTCGTCGGAGGCGGACGAGCTGCGGGCCCTGCTCGAGCGCCACGTCGAGCTGACCGGCTCGACCCGCGGCCAGGCGATCCTCGCCGAGTGGGACGACGAGCTCGGGCGCTTCTGGCGCGTCGCACCGAAGGCCGAGGTCGCGCGGATCGAGAGCGCGGCCGAGGGCACGGTCACCCATAAGGCGAGCGCGTAGGACGCGTCGGCGGCCCGGGCGCACGCCCGGGCCGCCGGCTTGCCCTTCGCCGCCGCGTGGGCTACGCTCGGCCGGTGCGAGGCCGGGGGTTCCTCGTCGCGGCCGCCGTCGTCGCCGCGACGCTCGTCCTGGGCGCGTCCGCGAGCGCGACCTCGACCCTGCCCGGGAGGAACGGGGCCTTCGCGGTCGCCGCGAAGCCGGGGCTCGTCACCGAAGGCTCCCGCCTGTACGTCACGACCCTCGGCGCGCGCAGCGGCGGCTATTTCGTGACCCGCGAGCCGAGGGCCCTGTCTGGGGCAGCGGTGTCCCCGGACGGAACGCTGATCGCGTACGCGACCCGGTCGGGTCCGCAGCCCGAGCTCTGGGTGGTCGGGGCGACCGGCAGGCGGACGCGATATCTCGGTGCCGGTGCCGCCCCGACGTGGTCGCCAGACTCCTCGTCCGTCGCATACCTCGACGCCGAGGATGGCATCTCGATCGTGCCAGCATCAGGCGGCACGGCACGGCGATTGGTCGACGTCGGAGGCATCCCGTCCTGGTCGCCGGACGGGCGTACGATCGCGTTTTTCCAAAACCTCGACCTCGTGCTCGTGGACATCGAGGACGGCTCGACAAGGACGGTCCAGGACGGCGGGGCACCGCTCGCCTGGGCGCCCGACGGTCGTACGATCGCGACGTCGACGGGCGCCGGGCACACCACCTCCCTTGTCGACGTCGCCTCGGGCCGGGCGCGAACGGTGTACGGGCGAGGTGCCCTGTCGCTCGTCTGGGCGCCAGACGGGAGCTCGGTCGCGCTCGTCGACTATGCAGGTCAGCTGCTCGTGGTCGGGCCCGGCGGGGACGAGCACGTCCTGACGTCGGGCCTCGAGCACGTGCTCGCCTGGCGTGCGGACGGAACGATCGCCGCCCAGCGGATCGGCGGGGGAGCCATAGGGATACCGGCGACCGGCGGGAGCACCCGGCGGATCGACCCGCCGGTGCCGGACGGGCAGCACGCATACCAACATCTCGTGGCGTTTCCCGGGGGCGAGCAGGTCGTCGCGGTCCTCGAGCCTAAATACTCCACCGACACCGAGATCGTCACGTACGACCCGGAGACACGGATCCGACGCCAACTCACCGACGACGCGGTGCAGCAGCGCCACCCGATCTGGTCGCCGGACGGCCGTCGCCTCGCCTACCTGGAGCGGTCAGCCCATACGAGCATCCTCTTGCTCGTGGTCCGTCGGACGCGCGGCAACGATCGCCGCGTGCTTGCACGGCTTCCCCGCGACAGCCAGCTCGCCTGGTCGGCCGACGGGCGCTGGATCGCCTTCGTCCGACCTGCTCGTACGCGGCAGAACACCATCCTGTGGGCAGTCCGAGCGGATGGCACCGGGACGCCCCGCCGGCTGATGTACGGGGGCTCGTCGGTGGTCGCCTACCCGCGCGGTGCCGCCTTCCTCACCTGGACGCAATCGGGGAGGGCGTTCGTTGTGCCGGTCGCTGGTCCTCGCCGCCGGTGGGCGCTCGACGTGTCGTCCATCTCGATCCCGCCGACGCTCCAGCTCGCCCCCGACCTCCGGCGGCTCGCGATCCTTTCGAGCGACGTGAGCGCGTGCGGCAGCTACTGCGACGAGCCGACCGTGATCCTCGCCGGCCCGCACGGCAGGGGGCAGGCCGAGATCCCCGGGATCGCCCCGTTCGGCCGGGTGCTCGACCTCGCCTGGTCGCCCGACTCGGCGACCCTCGCGCTCGCGACCGGCGGCAGCACCGTCCCGATCGTCCGCCCGGACGGCGGCTCGACCGAGCTCGACCTCGGCGTCCCCGGGATCGTCGAGGTCGCCTGGGCGCCGCGCCCGCGCTGAGCGCGGCTGGCCTCCGCTACCCTCTCCGGGTGCGCCGGAGGCACTGGATCCTCGCGACGCTGGCTGCGGCCGCCGCGCTCGTCCTCGCGGCACAGGGTCACGCCGCCGCCACCGGCGGCAAGCCGCGCTGGCTGACGGGCGTCGTGATCACCGAGTACTACCCCGTCCCGGAGGCGTGGTTCTCCGGCGCGCTCGTCGAGGCGGACGGGCTGCAGACGCTCCACCGCGTGGACTGGCTCTACTCGGCGCGGGGGCTGCCGATGGAGGGCTCGGGCGTCGGCCTCGACGGGCGCTTCTACCACATCAGCGCGACCGGCGGCTACGGCTGGGTCGACGAGCGCGGGCGCGGCACCTACGTCGGCAGCTCGAGCCGGCCCTTCTGGCTGAACGTCGGCTGGCGGACGCGGAAGGGCGCGGTGACGTTCCCGCTGCTGGACGGCCGCTGGGCGCGCGGCAAGGCGAAGCGGTTCATCGAGCCGCGCGGCGTCACCTTCGGCGAGGGGATGCCGAAGACGCTCGGCTACTGGGTCAGCGCCGCCGTCGACCCGGGCGTGATCCCGCTCGGCTCGACGCTCTTCGTCCCCGCCTACTGCGGCACGCCCGGCAAGGGCTGGATGGTCGCCGCGGACACGGGCGGCGCGATCGACGGGCTGCACATCGACGTCTTCCGACCGGCGCCGAGGAAGGCGTTCGGGCCGGTCGCCTACCGCAGCGGGCAGCGCGTCTACGTGATCCCGCCCGGGGTCGACCTGCCGCGGAAGCTGCCGACCTGCCCCGCGACCGGGTAGGGGCGTGTCCGGAAACGCAGCCGCAAGCCGCTCGGGCGCGAGCTGCAAGCGATGCAAGGACGCAGGGAGCTCGAAGAGCAGCGCTCTTCGAGCGACCGAGGACGCCGCAGCGCGCCGTAGATCGCGCCCGAGCGGCGCGGAAGGCCCTCTCCGGACAGCCCCCTAGGGCTCACGCCTCGGGCGCCGGCGCGCCGACCGGCTCGCGCCGAGGCGCGACGGCCTCCCGGCGCCGCGTCCGGCGGATCCACCACCAGCAGCCCCCGGCGAGGACGATCGCCTGCACGACGGCGACCCCGCCCAGGACGAAGCCGAAGTCGTTCCAGAAGCGGTTCGGGTAGATCCGCAGCAGCGTGTCGCCGCGGTAGAAGTACCACGTCATCCCCTCGAAGAACGCGTGGTGGAACGCGGTGAAGAACCAGTCGAACGCGACCGCCATCATGATCCCGACGACCGCCGCGAGGGCGACCATGAAGCCGACGCCCCCGAGCAGCGCGCGCGGCACGTAGCGGCGCGTCGCCGGCGTGCGCGCGAGCGCGGCGAGCAGCAGGACGAGCAGGATCAGGCTGCCGATGTGCGCCCAGTAGAAGCCCCCGACGAGGTCGCGCACGTCCTGCATGTGCTGGACCTCGCGGTCGTTGAACGCGGGCGTCCCGTCGGGCAGCCGCGCGTCGCGCAGCAGCTGGACGCCCTCGTCGTGCTGGGGCTGGATCGAGCGCAGGCCGATCAGCGCGAGATCGATCCGCTGCTCCTCGGTCAGGATGCCGAGGTGGTCGGGCGGGAAGCCGGGCCGGGCGTACTCCGCGTGGACGTACCAGTCGTTCGCGAGCAGGCGCAGGCCGTTGACGACGAGGATCCCCGGGACGAGCGCGGCGACCAGCACGGAGGCCAGGAGCGCGAGCCGCCGCTGCCGGCGGCCGAGGCTCGCGGGCGCCGCCGTCATCGCGGGCCGGGATCGCGCTCGACGGCCGCGACGAGCGAGGCCACGTCGACCGGGTCGGTGCGGCCGAGCGCGGGCGCGAGCCGGCGCCGCGCGTGCGCGAGCTGGCGCGTCGCGGAGTCCGCCTCGCCGGCCTTCAGCCGATGCCCGGCGGCGGCGAGGTGCACGAGCCCGCGCGCGAGCTCCCGGTCATCCCCCTCGGCCAGGCGCGACGCGTCGGCGAACGCCCGGCTCGCGCGCCCGTACCCCCGCGTCAGGAGCTCCTGCGCCCCGCGGCGCAGCGCCGCCTTGAACGCCAGGTCTCGCGGCGGCCACTCCTGCGCCGCCCGCTCGTACCACTCGGCGATGTTCACGCCGTCGGGAACGAGAACCCCTCCGGGCGGTCGGACGGCGCGAGCGGGCTGCGGGGCAGGCCGGCCCGAGGCTCGGGCTCGTTGAACGCGGGCGGCGCGACGTCGTTCGCCGCGTCGGCGTAGAACAGGCTCGCGAGCGCCTGGATCTGGCCGCGCCCGTAGCCGAGCTCGAACTGGCCGCCGCCATACATGGCGATCCCACGCGTCTCGCACCACTCGATGCACGCGAGCAGCCGCTCGAGCGTGCCGAAGCGCGACGGCTTGACGTTCAGGAAGCGCGGCTCGAGCGGCAGCGCCTCGACGTCGGCGATCGAGTGGATCGGCGCGTCGAAGCTCAGCCGGCCCTCGGCCGGGGCGAGGATCGCGCGCAGCTCGTCCGTCAGCGCGGGATCCTCGATCACCGCGTCCGGGAACAGCTCGACGCACGCGCGGTACAGCGCCGGGTCGGGCGCGTTGTCGACGACGGTGCCGGTGTAGTAGCTCTTCAGGTCGAGCACGCGGATGCGGCCCGTCGCGGCCAGCGCCTCGACGTAGCCGGGCTCCCACTCGGGCGTCGGGTCGAGCTTGAACTCGAGCTCCGGGTCGAACGCCAGCCAGTCGCGCGGGTCGTTCCTCGTCGAGACGATGAAGCGGACGGACCGGTACGGGCGCCCGATCGCCTCGCCCAGCGACGTGCGGGCCTGTCGCAGCGCAAGGTCGAGCACGGCGCTCTCCCAGGCCCAGCGGCGGTACTCGACGGAGGCCGGCCAGCTCGCCGGCCCGGCCGGCCAGAGGTCGACCTCGCCGAGGCGCGCGGACAGCGTGCCGACCGTCCAGCGCCCGCGCAGGTCCGGCTCCGGGTAGCCGTCGTGCTCCTCCGCCTGGTAGGAGACGTCCTCCCCGCGCCCGACGTGGCCGCCACCCGAGAGCGCGACCGTCGTCGTCACGCGCAGGAAGCCGCTCGACGTGTCGGACTCGCGCCGCTCGAGCGCGAGGCCGTCGACGACGAGCGGCAGGTCCGCGAGGCGCGCGTAGAGGCTCACGCGGAGAGACGGTACAGGGTTCCGCCGTACAGGGACATCGCGTAGACCTCGCCGCGCGCGTCCTCGCCGAACGACGAGAGGCCCTGCACCCTCGGCGCCTCGAGGCGCTTGCCGCGCGCCTTGCCGTCGCGCACGCGGAGCGTCCAGATCTCGCCGCTGCAGAAGTCGCCGTAGACGTAGCGCCCCCTGAGCGCCTTCGACTTCGCGCCGCGATAGACGTAGCCGCCCGTTACCGAGCAGCGCCCGCTGCCGTGCTGGTAGGTCGCGATCGGGCCCACGCGCTTCCCGGGGCCGAGCCGCGTGCCCTCGTAGCGGTCGTTGCCCTCGAACGCGTCCCAGCCGAAGTTGAGCAGCCGCGCCACGCCGCCGCGCACGTAGTCGATCTCCTCGACGCGGTCCTGCCCGACGTCGCCGACGTAGAGGTCGCCGTTCGCGCGGTCGAAGGAGAAGCGCCACGGGTTGCGCAGCCCGTAGGCGACGATCCGGGCCGCTGGCCGGTCGACGTCGACATCCATCCGCAGCAGCTTGCCGAGCAGCGAGCGCGGACTCTGTGCGCGCTCGGCCGGGTCGCCGGCGTCGCCGCCGTCTCCCATGCCGATGTAGAGCTTCCCGTCGCGGCCGAACGCGAGCTGGCCGCCGTTGTGGTTCTGGTACGGCTGGGCCACGCGGAGGAGGAGTCTTGCCGAGCCCGGGTCGGCGACGCCGCCGCTCGCGCGGTACTCGACGACCTCGGTGTCGCTCGAGCGGTTCGTGTAGTTCACGAAGAAGCGACCGTTCTCCGCGTACCGGGGGTGGAAGGCGACCGAGAGCAGGCCCTGCTCGCCGCAGCAGGAGACCCGGTCGGAGACGTCGAGGAACGTCCGGCGCGCGCCCTTGCCGAGGACGACGATCGTGCCGCCCTGCTGGACGACGTAGAGGGCGCCCGGCTCGCTCGACGGCGCAGACACGTGAACCGGCTGGTCGAGCCCCGCTGCGACCCGTACGAGACGAAGCGCGGCCCCGGCGCTCGCCGGCACGAGCGCCGCCACCGCCACGGCGGCCGCCAGCAGCACGATCCTCAGTCGCATGCGACCTCCCCCAGCGCCTCGCGCGCCTGCTCGTAGTCCGGCTGGCCCGGGCGCAGGCAGCACGCGAGCCGGTAGCTCGTCGCGGCCTCCCGGCGGTCGCCCTGCTTCTCGCGGCAGCGGCCCAGCGCGTAGTAGGCGTAGTCGTTCGTCGGTGCCAGCTCGAGGAGGGCGCGGAACTCCCGCTCCGCCTCCTGCCAGCGGTGGATCCGGTAGTAGGCGATCCCGAGCGCCTCGCGGATCGAGGCCTTGTCGGGCTCCTGCCGCTTGGCACGCTCGAGCGCGACCGTCGCCTGGGCCGGCATGCCGGCGGCCAGGTGGGTGCGTCCCAGCTGGAAGTCCGCGTACGCGTCGCTCACCGTTCCCCCGCCTGCCAGCATACGGAACGGGCGCGCCGTCCCGGCGCTCAGCGGGTCAGCGAGCGGAGCCGGAAGGCGCCGACGACGCGGTTCTGGAGGCCCAGCTCGCGCCGGAGCAGGCGGCGGAGCTCCGCGAGCTCGCGCCGCGCCGTGCGGGCGGCGTCCGCGGCGGCCGCGGGCGGCGCGAAGCGCGCCGCCGAGGCCGCGCGCACGAACCGGGACGGCTCGACGGTGTAGGTCTGCCGCAGCCGCTCGCCCAGCTCCTCGAGCGTCTCGCTCGCCGGCAGGTCGACGCCCTGGTCGGCGAGGAAGGCCGTGAGGTCGCGCCGGCACGCGGCCGCCTGGGCCCGCGGGTCGGGGTCGCGGTAGCGCAGGCGGCGGCGCAGCTCCTTGGCGCCGAGGAAGAGGCCGAGCGAGCCGACGACGGCGAGCGCGACGAGGATCGGCAGCCAGGCGATCCCGGCGCCTCCGCCCCCCGCGGGCGCGGCCGCCTCGCCGCCCGACCCCGGCTCGGCGGGCGCGGCGGCGGGCTCGGACGGCGCCGCGGCGGCGCTCTGGAAGGACCCGAGCTGCTCCTTGAAGATCTCGGCGAGCTGGTCCTGGGCGGCGAAGATCTCCGCGACGTCGGCGCCGCCGCCCTGCTCCTCCTCGGTCAGGCTGAAGCCGGGCGAGGCCGCCGAGTACGGCTCGGCCAGCCGGCCGCGGCCGGGCGTCGGGTCGAACGGCAGCCAGCCGTAGCCGGGGAACCACACCTCGACCCACGTGTGCGCGTCGCGGTCGACGACGACCCACTCGCCCGTCGTCTCGTCGTACTCGCCCTGGATGAAGCCCGCCGCGACCCGGCTCGGGATGCCGAGCAGCCGCAGCATCAGCACCATCGCGCCCGCGTAGTGCTGGCAGTAGCCGGCCTGCGTCTCGAGGACGAAGTCGACGAGCGGCGCGCCGCTGCCGTCCGGCTGGGGCGGCGCCTCGTCGTACTTGAAGCCGCCGTTCCCGCTCCGGAACCACTGCTCGAGGCTGACGGCGGTCACGTACGGCGACGGCGCGCCCGAGACGACCTCCTGGGTGCGGTCGTAGAGCCGGCGCAGGTCGCGGACGAGCGGGTCGTCGCTCTCGGCGAGCAGGCGCTTGACCGTCCGGTCGCGTCCGTCCTCGTCGAACTCGGGGGCGGTCACGCCGGGGACGAGCTCGAGGTAGCGCTCGGCGGCGCGCGGGTAGGCCGCGGGCAGGTCGACGAGCGACTTCGGATCCGCGTCGGGCGTGTAGCTCCAGACGGTGTAGGTGCCCCCGCGCTCGAGGCCGTCGGGGACGAGGACGACGCCGCTCCGCGTGCGCTGCGTCAGGACGCCGGGCGCGAGCTGCCAGCGGACCGGGCTGGCCGCGCCGATCAGGTGGTCGTCCGCGAGGGCGCCGACCGTGACGTCCTGGCGCGTCCACTGGGTGCGGTCGCGGCGCGCGACGCGCGGCAGGAGCGGGTCGGAGGGCGCGTCGAGCCGCGTCTCGACCGCCTGCCGGGTCGGGTCGAGCGACTCCCGCCAGCCGATGCCCGTGTACTCGTCCAGCGTCGTCGCCCGCCAGTACAGCGCGCGGTCGGGCGCCTTCACGCGTAGGACCTCGGTCGGCTCGTCGGGCCAGCTGAGCGGCGCGTAGCTCGTGCTCCACACGTAGCGAACGCCGACGACTGCACGCGACGCCTCGTACGGGTTCCAGCCGCGGAAGTCGACGACGCCGTCCTTCGCGACCGCGCTCGACGTCGAGGCGCCGATCGCCGCCAGGCCGGCGACGGCCGCGAGCGCGATCGCCTGCGGCAGCGCCCGGACGCGGCGACGCTCGCCGCTCGCCGCGAGCAGGAGCAGGAGGACGGCCGCGAGCAGCACGGCGCCGACGCCGAGCGAGTTGCCGCCGGCCACCGCGACGGGCGTCGAGGGCCACGCGACCGCCGCGATCAGGGCGGCGCCCGCGAGCACGAGCCGCCGGACGGCGACGAGCATCCCGACGAGGGCCGTGAAGCCGAAGATCGCGAGCAGCGCGAGCCCCTCGATCTCCGGGTGCTCGATCGCGTCGACCGGGACCTGCGTGTCGAAGGTGTCGCGCATGCCGACCCGGATCGCGTCGGCGACCGGGCCGAAGAACTCGTGCTCGGGCCCCGGACGCATCTCCAGCACGGAGACGTGGAAGGCGGCGGCCGCGGCGAGCAGGGCGCCGAGCGCGACGGGAACGGGCCAGACCGCGAGCAGGAGCCGCCCGCGCAGCACGAGCGCGGCGAGGGTCGGGATGGCCGCGATCCCGATCATCTCCAGCACCGAGACGAGCGGCGGGTGCTGCTCGAACAGGCGCACCCACGCGATCGCGACGACCGCGGCGCCGACGCAGAACAGGGCGCCGGCCCGCAGGACGCGGCGCGCGTCGAGCCCCTCGGCGAGGAGCCTAGGCACCGACCGCCTCCCGCGCCTCGGGCCGCGCGGCGAGCGCGCCGAGCGAGCGGGCGAGGTCGTCGCCGTGGCGCAGCACGGCCACCGGGACGCCCGCACGCTCGAGCCGCAGGAGCTGTGCGCGCGCATCGACCGCCGGCCCGGTGCCCGCGCCGGCGCCGAAGCTCGTCGGGTCGACGAAGACGAGCGCGGTGCCCCGGCGCGAGCTCGCGCGCTGGAGCAGCCGGTCGGCGAGGCGCGCGTTCAGCCCCGCGGTGACGACGACCAGGTCGGTCGCCTGCGAGGCGACGCCCGCGCCCTCCGCGAGCAGCGAGACGACCGGCCGACGCCCGTTCGGCTCGGCGCCCGCGAGCAGCTCGAGCGCGAGCGTCCAGTCGCCGTCGAGCGAGGTGACCGGCTGGTAGCTGCGATCGGCGTCGTTGACGAGCAGCCCGACGCGGCGCCCGCGCCCCGAGTGCACCCGCGCGACCGACCCGGCCGCGCGCACGCAGAGCTCGAAGCTCGTGTCGCGCCCCTCCCCGGCGACCGTTCCGGCGTCGCCGTCGAGCACGACGACGGACTCGTCGCGCGGCGCGTCCTCGAGCTCCTTCACCATCAGCTTCCCGCGCCGCGCGGTCGACGGCCAGTGCACGCGCCGCAGCGACTCGCCGCGCTCGTGCTCGCGGACGGAGTGGAGGTCGTAGCCCGACTGGCGGCGGAGCTGCATCCGACGTCCGTCGCCGACCCGCTGGCCGCCGTCCGAGAAGAGCCCGTCGAGCTCGACGACGCGCGGGTAGACGAGCAGCCCGCCCGGCGCCTCGAGCGGCACCTCGCGGCGCACGAGCCCGAGCGGGTCCTCGATCGCGACGCGCGCCAGCTCGGCGCGGTAGCGGCCACGGCGCACGTCCTTCAGGACGTACGTGCCGCCGAGCGCCCCCTCGTCCCGGCGAAGGTCGATCGCCTCCTCGCCGAGCGCGCCGAAGCGGTCGCGAAGCTCGACGACGGCCGGCTGGACGGTGCCGTCGAGCTCGAGCCGGACGCGGATCGGCACGTCGTCCCCGTCGACCGGGCGCTCCTCCGGCACGAGCCGCTCCAGCCGCACCGGGCGTGCGAGCAGGCGCGCCCACAGCCACGCGACGGCGACGACGAGCACGAGCCCGACGCCGACCGGGTACAGCGGTGCGGTGCCGAACACCCAGCCGGCCACGTAGGCGCCGGCGCCGAGGGCGAGGGCCGAGCGTCCGGTGCCGGTCAGCACCCCGCCAGCCGCCTAGGCCGGGACCGGCGTCCTGTCGAGGAGCTCGCCGACGAGCCCGGCCGGCTCGAGCCCCGACGCACGCGCCTCGGGGGCGAGGATCAACCGGTGCGCGAGGACGGGCGCGGCGATCGCCTTGACGTCCTCGGGCTGGACGTGGTCGCGGCCCTCGACGAGCGCTCGCGCCTTGGCCACGCGCAGCAGCGCGATGCCCGACCGCGGGCTGGCGCCGAGGTAGACCCGCGGGTCGGCGCGCGACGCGCGCAGGAGCTGGACGACGTACGCGTTCAGCGACTCCTCGACGTAGACGTCGCGCGCCGCCGCGATCGCGGCGAGGATCTGCTCGGCGCTCGCGACGGGCTGGAGCGCGTCGAGCGGCTCCTCGCGCGTCTGCTCGGCGAGCATCCGCGCCTCCTCGGCGAGCGGCGGGTAGCCGATCGAGACCTTCAGCGTGAAGCGGTCGAGCTCCGCCTCGGGCAGCGGGTAGGTGCCCTCGTACTCGATCGGGTTCTGCGTCGCGAGCACCATGAACGGCGGGGCGAGCGCGTACGAGACGCCGTCGACCGTGACCTGCTGCTCCTGCATGCACTCGAGCAGCGCCGCCTGGGTCTTGGGCGACGCGCGGTTGATCTCGTCGACGAGCAGGAGGTTCGCGAAGACGGGCCCCGGCCGGAACTCGAACACGTTCGTCAGCTGGTTGAAGACGTTCACGCCGGTCACGTCCGACGGCAGCAGGTCGGGCGTGAACTGGATCCGCGAGAAGGAGCAGCCGACCGAGCGCGCGAGCGACTTCGCGAGCGTCGTCTTCCCGACGCCGGGGAAGTCCTCGATGATCAGGTGCCCCTCGGCGAGCAGGCAGAGGACGGTCAGCCGAAGCGTCTCCTCGGGCGCGTGCATCACCTGGCGGAGGTTGTCGAGCACGCGGTCGGCGAGCGCGCGCGACGCGTCGTAGTCCACCGGAGCCCGGCGCAGGACCGACGCGTCCGTCATGCCCGCTCCAGGATCGCCGTCGCCTCGTCGAGGATCGCGGCCGCGACCGCGTCCTTGCCGGCCTTCGCCACCGTGCGCTCGCAGTCGTGCCCGATGATCGTCACCTCGTTGTCTCCCGCCTCGAAGCCGATGTCCTTCCTGGATACGTCGTTGAAGACGATCAGGTTCACCGCCTTGCGCTCGAGCTTGCGCCGCGCGTCCTCGAGCCCCGGCTCGCCCACGTCCGCGGCGAAGCCGACGAGCACCTGCCCGTCGCGGCGGCTGCGCCCGAGCTCGGCGAGGATGTCCTGCGTCGCCTCGAGCTCGATCGTCCAGCGCGCGTCGCCCTTCTTGCGCTTGTCCTCCCGCGTCGTCGCCGGCCGGTAGTCGGCGACCGCCGCGGCCATCAGGACGAGGTCGGCCCCGGGGGCGCGGGCGAAGGTCTCGCGGGCGAGGTCGGCCGCGGTCGGCGCCTGGACGACCTCGACGCCGGCGGGCGGCTCGACCGCGAGGTTCGACGCGAGCAGCGTCACCTCGGCGCCGCGCAGCGCCGCCTGGCGTGCGAGCGCGGCGCCCATCCGGCCGCTCGACCGGTTGCCGACGAAGCGCACCGCGTCGATCGGCTCCCGCGTGCCGCCCGCCGTGACGAGCACCGTCCGCCCGGCGAGCGCGCCGCCGGCCGCGAGCAGCTCGCGGACGCGCGCGTGGATCGCCTCCGGCTCGCTCATCCGGCCGGCGCCGACCTCGCCCTCGGCGAGCTCGCCGACCTCCGGGCCGACCACGTGCGCGCCGCGCGCGACGAGGGTGGCGAGGTTCGCCTGCGTGGCCGGGTGCTCCCACATCCGCGTGTTCATCGCGGGCGCGAGCAGCACGGGCCCGGCGAACGCGAGCGCGAGCTGCGTCAGGACGTTGTCGGCGAGGCCGTTCGCGAGCTTGGCCAGCGTGTTCGCCGAGAGCGGCGCGACGACGAGCAGGTCGGCCCGCGTCAGGTGCGGGTACAGCTCGTCGGGCGACTCGCGGCGCGCGAGCGCCGCGAAGGTGCGGCGAGCGACGAACGCGTCGGCCTCGTCCGTGAGCACCGGCGTGACCTCGTGCCCGTCCTGGACGAGCAGGCGCAGCAGCTCGCACGCCTTGTACGCCGCGATCCCGCCTGTGACCCCGAGGATGACCCGTGGCATAGGGTCAGCCCATCGTACGCGACGCCCTCCGACCACCGGAGCGGCACGGACGGGCCTACTGGACGAGCCGCAGGATCGTCCCGCTCGCCTGGAGGAGGTAGACGGCGCCGGTCGAGTCGACGCCGAACGACGTCAGGCCGTCGAGCGGGCCGCCCAGCGCGTCGGTCACGTCCTCGGCGCCGCCCCTCGGTCGCGCGGCGTCGATCGCCCAGAGCGTGCCGGTGCAGTAGTCGCCGAACAGGTACCTCCCGGCGAGGGCCGGGACGGCCGGGTCGCGCACGACCACGCCGCCGGTGACCGAGCAGCCGAGGTCGTGCGAGTAGGCGAAGACCGGCGGGACGTAGCCGGCGGGCTCGTCCGCGCCCTCGTCGAAGCGCGAGCGCCCCTCGAAGACGCGCCAGCCGTAGTTCGCGCCGGGCGGCCCAGCGCCCTCGACCCGGTCGATCTCCTCGACCGCGTTCTGGCCGACGTCGCCGATCCAGAGGTCGCCGGTCCCGCCGTCGAACGAGAAGCGCCAAGGGTTGCGCAGGCCGAGCGCCCAGATCTCGGGCCTTCCGCCAGCACCGTCCGCGAACGGGTTGTCCGGCGGGACGGCGTAGCCGGCCTCCCCGGAGACGTCGAGCCGCAGGAGCTTGCCGAGCAGCGTGTCCGGGTCCTGCCCCCGGTTCTCCGGGTCGCCGCCCGAGCCGCCGTCGCCGGTGCCGACGTAGAGGAAGCCGTCCGGCCCGAAGGCGAGGTGCCCGCCGTTGTGGTTCGGGTACGGCTGCTCGATCGTCAGCAGGCCCTCGCCGGCGTCGGGATCGACCGGCCCGTCTCCCTCGAGCACGTAGCGGACGACTTGCGTGTCCCCGTCGGCGTCGGTGAAGTCCACGTAGAGGCGGCCGTTGTCCGCGAAGCCCGGGTCGAACGCGAGCCCGAGCAGGCCCTGCTCGCTCCCGCTCGAGATCCGGTCGGAGACGTCGAGGATCGCCCGGCCCACCGAACCGTCCTCGGCCAGGAGGCGGATCGTCCCCGTCTGCTCGACGACGAACCGCCGCGGGTCGTCCGGCGGCGAGGCGAGCAGCACGGGCTGCGACAGCCCCTCGGCCGCGACCTCGAGCCGCGGCTCGCCCGCCGGGGCGGGCGCCGGCTCCTCCGGGGCCGCCTGCCCGGTGCTCGTCGGCTCGGTCGGCACGGGCTCGGGCGCGGTCGGCGCGAGCGGCGCCTCGCCGGTGTCGACGGGCAGCCCGCCGTCACCCGTCGACGGCTCCGCGGGCGGCGGCGCCGGCTCGGGGGCGGAGGCGGGCGGCGAGGGCTCGGCCGGCGCCGGCGCCGTCTCGTCGCCCGAGCACGCGGCCAGTCCGAGCGCGAGCGCGGCGAGCAGCACGACCAGTCCCCCCACGCGAGCCATCGCGATCACGGTACCGGCAGCCGGAGCCGTCCCGGAGGCACGAGGAGCGTGGTGCGCAGAGGGCAGCTCGCTGTCCTCCGACCCGGACGCACTCGCGGAGACAGCACCGACGAAGGCACCGGGCGGGGGCCCGAGGGCGCGACGCCTGGCGCGATGAGGGGCTCGTGGGGGAGAAGCGCGAGCCTCTCCCCCACGAGACTACTGCTGGTAGACGATCTTGCTCTGCGCGATCTCCTCGAGCGCGATCGTGAGGTAGTTCTTCGATCGCGTCTCGACGAGCGGCGGAGCGTAGTCGTCGAAGGTGCCCTCGCCCAGCTGATGGTGGTAGTTGTTCAGCTGGCGGGCGCGCTTGGCGGCCATGATGACCGCGGCGTAGCGGGAGCCCTGCGAGTTGTCGAGCAGGTTGTCGATCCGAGGCTGATTCACGCCCGACAGTGTAGCTGCCGCGCGCCCGCGTCCAGGGACGGGCTAGGCGTGACCGTCGCGGACGATCGCGACGAGCTCCCCGGTCGCGCGCGCGACGTCGTCGTTGACGACGACGTGGTCGAAGTCCACCGACTCGTCCATCTGCCGCCGAGCGAGCGCGAGCCGCTCGCCGATCTCCCCCGCGCTCTCCGTCGCACGGTCGGTCAGGCGCCGCTCGAGCTCGTCGAAGGACGGAGCCGAGATGAAGATCGTGACCGCGTCAGGGCGCTGGCGCTTGACCTCCTTCGCCCCCTGCGTCTCGAGCTCGAGCACGCAGCTCTCCCCCGCGCCGATGATCCGGTCGACCTCGCTCCAGAGCGTCCCGTAGCGCTGGCCGGAGACGTAGCGCACCCACTCGAGGAAGTCGCCCGCCTCGACGTGGCGATCGAACTCGGCCTCCGTCTGGAACCAGTACTCGCGGCCGTGCTCCTCGCCGGGACGGCGCGGCCTCGTGGTCGCGGAGATCGCGACGCGCAGCTCGGGCACGCGCTCGAGCAGCGCGCGGATCAGCGTGCCCTTGCCCGCACCGGACGGGCCCGTCACCACCAGGAGGCGCGCGCCGGTCAGCGGCGCAGGAGTCCGACCAGCTCCGCACGCTGCCGGTCGGAGAGACCGCCGACGGTCTTCGACTGGCTGATGCGGCACTGGGTGAGGAACCGGTTGGCCTTGACGCGCCCGAACTTCGGCACCGCGAGCAGCATGTCGAAGACCTTCGCCGTCGAGACGTACTCGGGCGGATCGTCGAGCACGTCCTCGATCTGGACGAGCCCGGACTTCAGGTCCTTCTTCAGCTGGGCCCGCCGCACGCGGACGTCGTTCGCCCGCCGCAGGGCCTCCATCCGCTGGTCGAGCGAGCGGGACGGAGCCTGGGTCTGCGGCTTCGGGGTCGTCACGGCGGGCGGGATTCTAGCAACCGGCCGGTCGCGGAACGTCGTGGCGAAACCGGGTCTTGAGCGGGGGTTTTTCGCGGCCCTCCGCGGGTCAGGCGGATGCCGCCGCGGCACGCCCGACCCGTGTGGGCGGCGCGGCGTGCGCGATCCCGACCGCGTCCTCGGGCCGGGCGAGGCCCGCGCGGTCGAGCTCCTCGGCCAGCTCGGCGCGGATCCGGGCGGGGGCGTAGGGGTCGGCGAAGAGCACCGTCCCGAGCGCGACGTCGGCGGCGCCGACGGCGAGCAGCTCGAGCACGTGGCGACCGGTGGAGACGCCGCCCATGCCCAGGATCGGCAGGCCGGTCGCCGCGTAGGCGGCGTGCACGGCGGCGAGCGCGATCGGCCGCAGGCCCGGGCCGGACATGCCGCCGGCCGCGGTCGAGAGGCGCGGCCGCAGCGTCCGCTCGTCGAGCGCGAGCCCGCGGATCGTGTTCACGAGCGAGAGCCCGTCCGCGCCGGCCTCCGCGGCCGCGACGGCGACCGAGGCGACGTCCGGGACGGCCGGCGAGAGCTTCGCCCAGAGCGGCCGCGTCGTCGCGGCGCGCGCGGCGGCGACGATCTCCCAGGCGCTCTCGGACGGCGCGTGAACGTTCGGGCAGGAGACGTTCAGCTCGATCACGTCGATCCCGGGCGCGTCGCCGAGGCGGGCGATGGCGCCCGCGTAGTCCTCGGCGCAGAAGCCGCCGACGGAGACCCAGAGCGGCACGCCGAGCCCGGCGAGCGTCGGCAGCGTCTCGTCGACGAAGCGGTCGATGCCCGGGTTCGCGAGGCCGATCGAGTTCAGCATCGCGTGGTCGCACTCCGCGATCCGGACGGGCGGGTTCCCCTGGCGCGGGAGCGGCGTCACGGTCTTCGTCACGAAGGCGTCGAGCGAGCGGGCGACGTCGGGCGCGGTCAGCGCGTCGAGGCAGCCGGACGCGTTCAGGAGCCTCAAGCCGCCACCTCCGCCCCCGCGCACACGCGCGTCCCCTCGAGCACCGGCCCCTCGACGCAGAGCCGCTTGAGCACGCCGTCGATCTCGACCGCGCAGCCGAAGCAGGCGCCGTAGCCGCACGCCATCGGCGCCTCCCAGGCGAGCCGGGCGTGCGGCGCGAGGCGGGCGACCGCCTCGAGCATCGGCTCGGGCCCGCAGGCGAGCGGGACGAGCGCGGGGTCGTCGGCGAGCAGCGCGGCCAGCGGCTCCGTGACGTACGTCGGCTCGAGCACCACCTCGGCGCCCGGCAGGAGCGCCGCCGCCTCGGCCTGGTGCGCGGTGCGGAAGCCGAGCACGACGGGCGCGCCGGGAAGCTGCTCCGCGAGGTACGGGAGCGGCGCGACGCCGATCCCGCCGCCCACGAGGACGGGGCGGGCGGCAGCGAGCGGCCAGCCGTTCCCGAGCGGGCCGAAGACCGTGACGCGGTCGCCCGGCTCGAGCTCGGCGAGCGCGCGCGTCCCAGGGCCGATCGGGTCGATCAGGAACGCGAGCTCACCCGTCGGCGCGAGGCACAGGCTCATCGGGCGCGGCAGCACGCGGCCGGGCGGCTGGAGCATGAAGAACTGGCCGGGGACGCCGGGGTCGATCCCGTCACGGCCGACGCGCAGCAGCGCGTAGGGGCCGACGGCCTCCCGCCCGACGACGAGCAGCGACGACCGCCGCGCGCTCACGCCGTCATCCTCGCCGCGCGCTCCTGCAGCGACACCGCCACCTCGCTTCCCGCTCGCTCGATCGCCTCGACGCACGCCGAGGCCCCTGCCAGGGTCGTCACGCACGGCACGCGGGCGACGAGCGCCGCCTGCCGGATCTGCGCCCCGTCGGCGCGCGCCCCGAGACCGGCCGGGCTGTTGACGACGAGGTCGCAGTGCCCGCGCCGGATCAGGTCGACGACCGTCGGGCCGGTGCCGGGCTCGCTCACCTTGCGCACGCGCTCGACCGGAACGCCGGCCGAGGCGAGCGCGTAGGCCGTCCCCGTCGTCGCGCGCAGCGCGAAGCCGACGGCCGAGAGGCGCCGGCCGAGCTCGCAGGCGGCCGGCTTGTCCTCGTCGCGCACCGACAGGAAGGCCGTGCCGCGGGTCGGCAGCGGGCGCCCGGCGGCGCGCTCGGCCTTCGCGAACGCGGTCGCCATGTCGGCCGCGCTCGCCATCACCTCGCCGGTCGAGCGCATCTCCGGGCCGAGCACGGGGTCGCAGCCGGGGAAGCGCGCGAACGGGAAGACCGACGCCTTGACGCTGACCCCGCTCGCCGTCCCCTCGGGCGGCAGGGACAGGTCTGCGAGCCGCTCGCCGTGCGCGAGCCGGCAGGCCGCCTCGACGAGGTTGACGCCGATCGCCTTGCTCGCGAAGGGCACCGTCCGGGACGCGCGCGGGTTCGCCTCGAGCACGTAGAGGCGCCCCTCGAGCAGCGCGAGCTGGACGTTGAGCAGGCCGACGACGCCGAGCGCGGGGGCGAGCACGCGCACCGTCTCGCGGATCGCGTGCAGCTCCTCTCCGGTCAGCGACTGCGGCGGCAGCACGCAGGAGGAGTCGCCGGAGTGGACGCCCGCCTCCTCGACGTGCTGCATGACCGCCGCGACGTAGGTCTCCTCGCCGTCGCAGAGCGCGTCGACGTCGATCTCGAGCGCCCCCTCGAGGTAGCGGTCGACGAGCACGCGCGCGCCGGCCTGGACGCCCGAGACGACCTGCTCCCAGTCGTCGCAGACGCGCATGTCGCGCCCGCCGAGCACGTAGCTCGGCCGCACGAGCACCGGGTAGCCGATCCGGTCGGCCGCCTCGACCGCCTGCACCGGGCCGGTCGCCATCTCCCAGGGCGGGACGGCGATCCCGACCTCGCCGCAGAGCGCGCCGAAGCGCTCGCGGTCCTCGGCCAGGTCGACGGCCTCGAACGGCGTCCCGAGGATCCGGAAGCCCGCCTCCTCGATCGCCCGGGCGAGGCGCAGCGGCGTCTGCCCGCCGAACTGGATCACGACGCCGCCGCCGGGCGCGCCGGCCAGCTCGCGCGCGCAGACCTCGAGCACCTCCTCGACCCCGAGCGGCTCGAAGTAGAGCCGGTCGGACGTGTCGTAGTCGGTCGAGACGGTCTCCGGGTTGCAGTTCACCATCACGGTCTCGTAGCCGAGCTCGCCGAACGTCCGCGCCGCGTGGACGCAGCAGTAGTCGAACTCGATCCCCTGGCCGATCCGGTTCGGGCCGGCGCCGAGGACGACGACGCGCGGGCGCTCGCCGGCGGGCAGCGCCTCGTCCGCCTCGCCCCACGTGGAGTAGAGGTAGTTCGACGCGGCCTCGACCTCGGCGGCGCACGAGTCGACGCGCCGGTAGGCCGGGCGGACGCCCGCGGCCCAGCGGGCCAGGCGGATCGTCTGCTCGGACTCGCCGAGCGCGGCGCCGATCTCGGCGTCCGACCAGCCCTCGCGCTTCAGCCGCAGCAGGACGTCGTCGTCGAGCTCGGCGAGCGAGCGCACCGATCCGAGCAGCGCCCGCGCGCGGTCGAGCTGCTCGCGGAACCACGGGTGGACGCCGACCGGGACGTCGTCGAGCGTCGCCCACGGCGTCGGCACGCCCGGGCCGAGCTCGCGCGAGCGCAGGGCCTTGAGGAACGCCTCGGAGAACGTCCGCCCGATCCCCATCGCCTCGCCGACCGACTTCATCTGCGTCCCGAGCGCGTGGTCGGCGCCGGGGAACTTCTCGAACGCGAAGCGCGGCGCCTTGACGACGACGTAGTCGAGCGTCGGCTCGAAGCTCGCGGGCGTCGTCCGCGTCAGGTCGTTCGGGATCTCGTCGAGCGTGTAGCCGACGGCGAGCTTCGCGGCGACCTTCGCGATCGGGTAGCCGGTCGCCTTCGAGGCGAGCGCCGACGAGCGGGAGACGCGCGGGTTCATCTCGATCACGCGGATCTCGCCGGTCTCGCGGCTGCGCGCGAACTGGACGTTCGAGCCCCCGGTCTCGACCCCGACCGCCCGGATCACCGCCGCGGCCGCGTCGCGCAGCTCCTGGAAGGCCTCGTCGGGGAGCGTCATCTGGGGCGCGACCGTGACCGAGTCGCCGGTGTGGACGCCCATCGGGTCGAGGTTCTCGATCGAGCAGACGACGACGACGTTGTCGACGCGGTCGCGGATCACCTCGAGCTCGAACTCGTCCCAGCCCAGCAGCGACTCCTCGACGAGCACCTGACCGACGGGGCTCTCCGCGAGCGCGCGCTCGAGCATCGTCGCGAGCTCGTCCGCGGAGCGCGCGATCCCGCCGCCGTGCCCGCCGAGCGTGAACGCGGGCCGCAGGATGACCGGGAACGAGAGCCCGGGCGGCAGCGCGTCGACCGACGTGACGATCGTCGAGGCGGGGACGCGCAGGCCGATCGCCTGCATCGTGTCGCGGAACTCCTGGCGGTCCTCGGCGCGGACGATCGCGTCGAGCGACGCGCCGATCAGCTCGATCCCGAGGTCGTCGAGGATGCCCTCGCCGGAGAGCGAGCGCGCGAGGTTGAGCGCCGTCTGCCCGCCGAGCGTCGGCAGCAGCGCGTCGGGCCGCTCCCGCTCGAGCACGCCGGCGACGCCCTCGACGTCGAGCGGCTCGAGGTACGTGCGGTCGGCGAAGCCCGGGTCGGTCATGATCGTCGCCGGGTTCGAGTTGACGACGATCGTCCGGTAGCCCTCGGCGCGCAGCACCTTGAGCGCCTGGCTGCCCGCGTAGTCGAACTCGCAGGCCTGCCCGATCACGATCGGCCCGGCGCCGATGACGCAGATCGCGCGCAGGTCGTCGCGCCTAGGCACGGACGACCGCCTCGCGCAGCTCCTCGACCCAGCCGGCCAGGATCGGCCAGGCGTCGTGCGGGCCGGGGCCGGCTTCCGGGTGGAACTGGACCGAGTGGGCCCGCTCCCCGGGCAGCTCGAGCCCCTCCACCGTCCCGTCGTAGAGCGAGAGGTGCGTCACGCGCGCGTCGCCCTCGGCGCCCTGCTCGACGGCGAAGCCATGGTTCTGGCTCGTCACGAGCACGCGGCCCGTCTCCGTCTCGAGCACCGGGTGGTTCGCGCCGCGGTGGCCGAAGGGGAGCTTCGTCGTCGTCAGGCCGGCTGCCAGCCCGAGCAGCTGGTGGCCGAGGCAGATGCCGAGGATCGGCGTCCGCCCGAGCAGCTCGCGGACGACCTCCACCTCGGCGGGGAGGGCCGCCGGGTCGCCGGGCCCGTTCGAGAGCAGGACGCCGTCGGCGCCGACCGCGAGCACCTCGTCGGCGGGGGTGTCGTGCGGGAGCAGGGTCGCGCGCACGCCCGTGGCCGCGAGGCGGCGGGCGATCGAGCGCTTGCACCCGTAGTCGAGCACGGCGACGTGGACGTCCCCCTCCCCCAGCTCGACCGGCTCGGGCGTCGACACGGACGCGACGAGCGCGCGACCCGCCATCGACGGCCGCGCGCGGACGAGCGCGAGCGCCTCCTCGACCGGCGTCCCGTCGGCGACGGCGGCGGCGGCCATCGCGCCCCGGTCGCGCAGCCGCGTGACGAGGCTCCGGGTGTCGACCTCCTCGAGCGCCACGACGCCGCGCGCGTCGAGCCAGCCGCACCAGTCGTCGCCGCCGGCGCGGCGCATCAGCACCGCGCGGGCCCAGGCGCGGTCCGACTCGCCGCGCTGCTCGGCGACGCCGTAGTTCCCGACCATCGGCGCGGTGAACGCGACGAGCTGCTCGGCGAAGCTCGGGTCGGTCGCGACCTCCTGGTAGCCGCTCATGCCCGTGGTGAAGACGGCCTCGCCGAGCGCGACGCCCTGGGCGCCGACCGAGCGGCCGGGGAAGACGGTGCCGTCCTCGAGGACGAGGTAGCCGCGGGCGCTCACGAGGCGAACGCCAGGCGGCCGTCGGCCACGGTCAGCTTCACGTCGCCCCGCAGCGTCTCGCCGAGCAGCCACGAGTTGGTCGAGCGCGAGCGGAAGCGCGCCTCCTCGACCCGCCAGGCGGCCTCGACGTCGATCAGCACGAGGTTCGCGGTCGCGCCGACGGCGATCCGCGGCGGCTCGAGCCCGAAGATGCGCGCCGGCCCCGCGCTCATCCGCTCGAGCACCGTCTCGAGCGGCAGGACGCCCGGGAGGACGAGCCGCGTGAAGATCGACGCGAACGCCGTCTCGAGGCCGGTGACGCCGTTCGGCGCCTCCTCGAACGGCGTCTCCTTCTCGTGGCGCGCGTGCGGCGCGTGGTCGGTGCCGATCGCGGCGATCGTGCCGTCGCGCAGCGCGGCGATCAGCGCCTGCCGGTCGACCTCCGCCCGCAGCGGCGGGCTCATCTTGAGGTTCGTGTCGAGCGAGCGGACGGCCTCGTCCGTCAGGCAGAGGTGGTGCGGCGAGACCTCGCCGGTGACCGGCGCGCCCGCGGCGAGCGCGCGGCGCAGCGCCTCGACCGACTCGCGCGCCGAGAGGTGCTGCAGGTGGATCGGGCGGCTCTCGTAGGCCGCGAGCGCGATGTCGCGCTCGACCATCACGCTCTCGGCGATCGACGGGTAGCCGCCGATCCCGAGCTCGGCCGAGACGGCGCCCTCGTGCATGTGCGCGCCGATCGTCAGCGTCGGCTCCTCCTCGTGCAGCGCGAGCACGCGGCCGGCCGCGCCGGCGTACTGGAGCGCGCGCCGCATCAGGCCTGCGGAGCGGACGGGCTTGCCGTCGTCCGTGAACGCGATCGCGCCCGTCTCGGCCAGCTCGACCATCTCGGTCAGCTCCTCGCCGGCGAGGCCCTTCGTGATCGCCGCGAGGAAGCCGACGGGCACGTCGGCCTCGAGCTCCGCCTGCTCGATCAGCGAGCCGAGCACCGCCGCCGAGTCGACGACGGGGTCGGTGTTCGGCATCGCGAGGATCGCGCAGAAGCCCCCGGCGGCCGCGGCGCGCGTCCCGGTCTGGACGTCCTCCTCGTCCTCGCGCCCGGGGACGCGCAGGTGGACGTGCGGGTCGACGAACGCCGGTGCGAGCAGGAGGTTCGAGCGGGTCGCTCGGGCCGGCTCGATCCGCGTGACGATCCCGGCCTCGACCGTCACGTCGAGCGCCGCGTCGATCCCCTCGACCGGGTCGACGACGCGCGCGCCGCCGATCACCATGTCGACGGGCTGGCGCTCGCGCGAGAAGAGGAGCTGGCGTGCGGTGGCGATCGCCATCAGGCCACCTCCTCGATCTTCTCGACCTCGACCGCGATCGGCCCGTGCGTCATCAGGTCGTAGAGGACGGCCATGCGCGTGACGAGCCCGCTGCGCACCTGACGGACGATCAGCGACTCGGCCGCGTCCGCGACCGCGCCGTCGATCTCGACGCCGCGGTTCATCGGACCCGGGTGCATCACCCGCTGGCCGGGGCGCAACCGGTCGGCGGTGACGCCCCAGCGCGCCGTGTACTCCCGCAGCGAGGGCACGTAGTTGGCGCCCGCGAGCATCCGCTCCTTCTGCATCCGCAGGACGTAGACGACGTCGGCGGAGCGGATCGCCTCGATGTCGTAGGTGATCTCGCAGCCCATCGCCTCGATCCCGCGCGGGATCAGCGCCGGCGGGCCGACCAGGGTGACCCGCGCGCCCATCAGGACGAGCGCCTGGACGTTCGAGCGCGCGACCCGCGAGTGCAGCACGTCGCCGACGATCGCGACGTGCAGCCCGTCGATCGCGCCGAACTCCTCCTCGAGCGTGAACAGGTCGAGCAGCGCCTGCGTCGGGTGCTGGTGCTTGCCGTCGCCGGCGTTGACGACGTGGGCGCGGGTGTGCTCGGCGACGAGGTAGGGCGCGCCGATGTGCGGGTGGCGGATGACGACGATGTCCGGGTCGTAGGCGCTGAGCGTCAGCGCGGTGTCCTTCAGCGACTCGCCCTTCTCGATCGAGGAGCCGGACGCCTTGAGCGACATCACGTCGGCGGAGAGCCGCTTCGCGGCCAGCTCGAAGCTCGACGACGTGCGCGTCGAGGCCTCGGCGAAGACGTTGATCACCGTGCGGCCGCGCAGGGTCGGAAGCTTCTTGACGTCGCGGTCGAGCGAGCGGGCGAACGTGCGCGCCAGGCCGAGCAGCCGCTCGACGTCGCCGCGCGTCAGGTCGCCGATCGAGATCAGGTGCCGCCGCGGCGGGCGGTCGGGCGGGAGCAGCTCGTCGCGCAGGAGCGGACGGACGCGGGCGGTGTCAGCCATTCGTGTCACCCTCCGGGAGCAGCAGGACGCGGTCGACCTCGTCCACCTCGAGCAGCTGCACCTGGATGCGCTCGCGGCGGGAGGTCGGCAGGTTCTTCCCGACGTAGTCGGGGCGGATCGGCAGCTCGCGGTGGCCACGGTCGGCCAGGCAGGCGAGCTGTACCTTGGCGGGGCGGCCGTACTCGAACAGCGCCTCGATGGCGGCGCGGACGGTGCGGCCGGTGAACAGGACGTCGTCGACGAGGATGCAGGTCATCCCCTCGAGCGCGAAGTCGAGCCGCGTCGCCTTCACGATCGGCTGCGGGCTGAGCGGGGCCTCGCTGCCGCGGACGTAGAGGTCGTCGCGGTGGAAGGTGATGTCGATCGTCCCGAAGTGGACGTCGACGCCGGTGAACTCCTCGATCAGGCGCCGCAGCCGCTGTGCGAGCGGCACGCCCCGGGTGTGGATCCCGATCAGGGCGACGCGGTCGAGGTCGGGGTTGCGCTCCGCGATCTCGTGGGCGATGCGGGCGACCGTGCGCCGCAGCGACTCTCCGTCGAGCAGGAGCTTTCCCCGTGGTTCCAGGGCAGCCATACGTGACTCCTTTCCGGCCTCGCAGGACCGGGTTAAAGGACGTGCCTCGAGGAGAGTAGCGCAGCGCATGGACGGCGCCGGGTCGCCGGCCGCTCTCGGGGCGCGCGGGGCCGCGCGAAGGGCCGGCGCGTGGCCCAGCCCTCTGCGCCTGAAGGGCTGACGCGGCGAGAAGGTCGCGCACGCGGATGCCCGGGCGAGCAGCCGGGCCCCGGGCGTGTGACCAACGCGCGCCGCCGCCCCGCCCCTCACGCGCCGCCAGGCGGGACATGTCCGTCCGGGACGTGTCCCCGGTGGACGTGTCCCCGGGCCGGACGCCCGCCCTTGGGTTGGGGGGTCCACGTGCCGCCGGCAACGAGCCTAGCGCCGACGCGCGCACGGGTCCGTCGCGGGAGTGCGCCGATCGTGTGCCGGTTCGTCCACGACCGTCGGGAACGGGCAGCCCCGCACTCCCGCCGGACGGGACCCGACCGCCGCGCGCCGCCACGCGTGGCGACGCCGGTCGCGAGCGCGCGTCGACGGCGCACGCACGGCCCCCGCGCCCGTGGCCCGACGCCGCGCCCTAGCGGGACGCGACGACGATCGCCCAGTGCTGGGCGGTCGTGACGCGCTCGGGAGCTCCCGCTCGGCGCGCTCGATGCCGGCAGCGAGGTCATCCTCCGGCAGCAGGCTGAGCGTCGAGATGAAGCGGCCGCGCAGCCGCTCGAGGGCCTCCTCGCGCGTCAGGGCGCCCTCGACCACGAGCGCGCGCCACGCGACCGAGGCGAACCCGGCGCGCTCGAGCTCCCCGGCCAGCTCGCCCGGCGGCGGGAAGCGCGCCAGATCGATCGTGACCACCCCCGGGAACCAGCGCACGCCCCACCAGCCGGTCACGTGCTCCGGCAGGAACGTTGCGACCACCGCACGGCCGCGCGGCGCCAGGACGCGGGCGAGCTCCGCGAACGCGCGCTCCCGGTCGACGAGATGGGCCACCAGGCGCATGACCGCACGATCGAACCAGCCGTCCTTGAACGGCAGCCGCTCCGCCGCGCCGAGCTTGACCCCGACCCCGCGCGGCGCCCGCGCACGGGCCCGCTCGAGCATCTCGGGCGAGGCGTCGACCCCCCACACCCGCGCGCCGCGCCGGGCCAGCTCGGCGGCGAGCCGCCCCGTGCCGCACCCGACGTCCAGCACCCGCTGGCCGCGCAGGTCGCCGTCCGCCCAGATCGCGTCGGCCACCTCCTGCCATGCCTCGTCGGCCGGGCGCAGCGCGTCGTAGCGGCCCGCGACCGACGCGAAGTGATCGCTCACCGCAGGAGGAAGCCCGTCCCGATCGGGTCGTCCGGGTCGAGCACGAACGTGTGGTGCCCCGTCGGGTGGGCGCTGCCCTCGACCTCGGTCAGCACCGCAGGCAGGCCCGCGACCTCGGCGCCGCCGACGACCCGGCCGCGGAAGACCGAGTCCACGATGCTGCGGTGCTCGAGCGCCGCCCCGCGCGCGAGCTCGCCCGACGCGTCGAGCAGCGCGAGCCGGGCCGACGTCCCGCTGCCGCAGGGAGAGCGGTCGACCTCGCCGTCCGCGAAGATCGTCACGTTGCGGTGGACGAGCGGCGGCCCCGCGGCCAGGCGCTCGTGGAAGATCACGCCGTAGACGTCGCGCAGCTCGGGCTCGAGCGGGTGCTCGACCGGCCCGCGCGCCTCGAGCAGCGCCTTGACCTCGCGCCCGAGCGCGATCAGCCGGGGCAGCACGCTCGGCTCGACGGCCAGACCGGCCTGCGCCGCCGGGACGCTGCCGTAGAACGCGCCGCCGAAGCTGACGTCCACGTCGAGCGGGCCGACCGAGGTGTCCAGGCGGATCGCCGTCTCGCGCACGAAGGACGGGACGTTCCGGAAGCGCACCGAGCGGACGCGGCCCGCCTCGACGCGCGCCACGGTCTCGAGCCGGCCGGACGGCGCGTCCACCGTCACCCGGGTCTCCGGCTCGACCGCCGGGACGACGCCGCTCTCGATCGCCCAGGTCACGAGCGCGATCGTCCCGTGGCCGCAGGCGGTCGAGTAGCCCGCGTTGTGGAAGAAGAGGACGCCGAGGTCGGCGCCGTCGTCGACCGGGTCGGTGACGAAGCAGCCGTACATGTCGGCGTGGCCGCGCGGCTCGTTCACGAGCAGCTGGCGCACCCGGTCGAGGCGCTCAGCCGCGAAGCGGCGCTTCGCGAGGATCGTCGCTCCGGGGATCGGGCCGACGCCGCCCGAGACGATGCGGAACGGCTCGCCGGCCGTGTGGTAGTCGGCGGTCGAGACGACGAGGCGCCCGGCGGCGGCCGGGTCGGCGGACGACGTCACCGCCGCCTCAGTCGAGCCCGTCGGGCTCGCCGAGCTCCTCGACGGCCTGGAGGGCCGCCTCGAGCGACGACTCGGGGACGAGCACCCGCTGGGGCGCGTCGCCGACGTCGGCGGACGTTCCCTCGACGGCCCGCTCGATCTCGTAGGCGATCCCGGCGGCGACGAGCGCGGCCTCGACCTCCTCGGCCTCGGCCACGTCCCCGGCCACCATCAGCTGCACGAGCCTGGTCATCGCGATCCCTCCTCGCCGACGTCACGGTGATTGTCGCACCGGTCGGGCTCAGCCGGCGGCGCCGTCCGCAGGCGCGGGTGGATCCTGCGACCCGGCAGGGCGCCCCGAGGCGGCGCCGCGATGGAGCGTCGGCCGCCCTCGCTCGGGGAAGGGCACCTCGATCACGTCGAAGTCGCGCGGCACGACGGTTTCCGGGAAGACCGCCCGTGCCTCGCGGGCGAGCTCGCTGCCGAAGTACCGGCTCGAGACGTGCGTCAGCGCGAGCAGGTCGACGCCGGCGAGGCGGGCCATCTCGGCGGCCTCCGCCGCGGTCGAGTGCGCGGTCTCGATCGCCCGCTCGCGCTCCTCCTCCGAGAAGGTGGCCTCGTGGATCAGGACGTCGGCGCCGATCGAGGCCTCCAGCACCGACCGCGTCGGGCGCGTGTCGCCGGTCACGACGACGCGTCGGCCGGCGCGCGCCTCGCCGAGCACCTGGGACGGCTCGACGACGTCTCCCGTCGGCGTCGTCACGGACTCGCCGCGCTGCAGCGCGCCCCAGAGCGGCCCCTCGGGCACGCCGAGGGAACGCGCCGCATCCAGATCGAAGCGGCCGGGGCGGGCCTCCTCGACGAGCGCGTAGCCGAGCGCGACGCTGCGATGCTCGACCGCGAAGGCCTCGACGCGCCACCCGGCCCGCTCGATCGCCTCGCCGGGCTCGAGCTCGACGAGGGTGAGCGGGTACGGCAGGCGGCCGAGCAGCGGCCGCAGCGCGCCGAACAGGTCGCGCAGGCCGCGCGGGCCGTGCACGGTCAGCGGCAGCTCTCGGCCGCGCAGGGCGAACGTCTTCAGCATCCCGGGCAGGCCGAGCACGTGATCGAGGTGGAAGTGCGTCAGGAGCACGTCGTCGAGCTCGACCAGCCCGACCGACGAGCGGAGGAGCTGGCGCTGCGTCCCCTCGCCGCAGTCCATCAGCAGGCGGTCGCCGCCGCGGCGGAGGAGGACGCTCGCCGGGGCGCGCTGCGCCGTCGGCACCGACCCGGCCGTGCCGAGGAAGACGACGTCCAGGTCCACCCGGGGATTCTAGGAACCGCCGACCGTAGGTCAGGACGGAAGGGATCGTCGGGCGGGCGCGCGCGCCGGGCTATAGTCGCTCCGTCTCGAGAGGAGGGGGACGGTGCGGATCCGGAAGGACGCCAGGCTCGACACGTCGCAGGTCCAGGACGTGCGCGGCAGGCGGATGGGGCCCGTCGGCGGGCGTGGTGCGGCCATCGGCGGGGGCGGGCTCGGGCTGATCGGCATCGTGATCGCGCTCGTGCTCACCCTCAGCGGCGGCGGCGGGGGCCTCGGCGGCGACCTCGGGAACCTGATCGACCAGACCGCGGGCCAGGGCGCAGGGACGGCGGCGCCGTCCGGCCCGAGCGAGGTCGAGACCGCCTGCCAGACGGGGGCGGACGCGAACGAGCGACAGGACTGCCGGCTGGTCGCGGTCGTCAACAGCGTGCAGGCGTACTGGAGCGCGGAGCTGCCGCAGCTCGGGGCCGACTACGCGCCCGCGTTGACGCAGTTCTTCAGCGGGCAGACGAGCACCGGCTGCGGCGCGGCCTCCAGCGAGGTCGGCCCCTTCTACTGCCCGCCGGATCGGATGGTGTACGTCGACCTCGGCTTCTTCGACGACCTGCGGACGAGGTTCGGCGCGCAGGGCGGGCCGTTCGCCGAGGCGTACGTGATCGCCCACGAGTACGGGCACCACGTCCAGAACCTGACGGGCTACCTGGACCGGATCGAGGGCGACCGCCAGGGGCCGCAGTCGGCGGCGGTGCGCCTGGAGCTGCAGGCCGACTGCCTCGCAGGCGTCTGGGTCGAACCACGTCGTCGGCGACGGTCGATCGAGGCACCTACGCTCCCGGACAGCGGCCAGGCCTTCGATGCGGCGGCGGCGGTGGGCGACGACCGGATCCAGGAGAGGCCCAGGCCGCGACGCCCGAGTCGACGTCACGACCGCGCCGGATAGCCAGGCGGCGGTCGCGCGAGTCGGCACCGGCACGCGATATCGCGACCTCCGCGCCGGCGATCCGCCTGCGGTCGACCGGGTCTGGACCCGGCCCGCGAGCCCCGGCGCACGCGGCGCCGACCGGCCGGCGGTCGGGCGCGGTGTCCGCACGAGCTGCTCGCACCATGGGCGCGGCGACGGCCCTGGCCGGGCGCGTGGACTGGCCGCCGGCCGGGCGCGGTGTCCGCACGCCGCGCGCCGGACGCTGGCCGGGGAGCGATCGTCACACGATCGGCACGATCGCGCGACACACCCGTGCGTCCTCGGGCGTTAGGCTCGTTGCCGGCGGCACGTGGACCCCCCACCCAGGGCGGGCGCCCAGGGACGGAAGGACATGTCCCGGACGGACGGTGGTCTGCTGCCGGGGGGCGCGCCGGGCTGCGCGGCGCGCAGCGTTCGTCCGTTCGGCGGACGCGCCTGCCCGCGACGAGACACGGCGGAGCCGACCGCGTGGATCCCCTCGCCCAGCGGACGCCGACACCCGACCGGGCCGCTCACGGCAAGGTGCCGGCCTCGGGATGCGCCTGGCCGCCCGCATCGATCCCCGACCGACCGCACCAGCTCGGCGCATCGACGCACGAGGTCGGGCGTCGCCTCACACTCTTCCGCCGCGTCGACTCCGCCATTGAGAACGGCCGTGCGCACGCAAACGGTGTCCCGCGATCGAGCACGGCGGACAACCGGGCAACCCAACGGCGTCCCGGACTCGATGTGCACACCGGGCAAGACCGCGTCCCTGCCGCCCGGCGTTGCGGGCACGTGAGGCCGGCCGCGGGTCGCTCAGCCGACGTCCCATGCTACGACAATGTGCCCACCGGCTCGCGCCCGGTCCGCGCCGCCGTCTCTGCCCAGCAAGGCCGGCTGGCCGGCCCCACCGGTCTCCGGTCTTCCACCGAGTTCCACCGCCGGCTCCTACGGGAGCCGGATGACCGTGCCGGGCGAATCGAGGTCCACACCACGCCCTGCTTCCGCGACAGCGCGAGCGATCCCAGACGGATCCCGTCGGATCTGCTGGCGTCATACCTCTCGCCGATCGATCGATATTTCGCGCGTCTTCACCACCACGGCGCTGGCGAGTCGCCCAGCGCCGCACACCATCGATGCCCAAGCGGCCCGGGAGCGCGGCACTGAGGATAGCGGTCGCCACTGCCGATCCGGCTTTCTGACTTTCGCCACCAGCACCACCAGTCTGCCAGCACGTTCGCCAATAGTATCGTCCGGGCTCGCACCACGCCGCCGCGACGTCGATCGTCAGGTGCCGAGCGAGACCAGCCTGGACGCCGTCGCGGACGACGACCATCGTGTGTCGTCGCCCACGCCCGCTCGGTCGCCGCCCGGTCCACGATCCGTCCTCGACCCACGTCACCTCCGGCAGGTGGCTGTGCCTGTAGACGACGAGGTCGCACCCGGGGAACGAGGCGCGCAGGCGCTCGTGCCTGCCGTTCGTAGGCCCGCGTCGGCGACGACCCGATGCCAGGTCGTCCCGACGACCTGCCGGCAGACGCTGCGCACTCCCGGCGCTCAACGACTGGCCCGTGACCATCGACCAGCGAGCGGCGCGCGGCGCGGAGACCGCAACGCCGAGACGCCCGCGCGATCGCCTCGGCCGTCCTGGAGCAGCGCCACGCAGGCAGACGGCAGCTCGCGCCGCCCCCTCGGCAGATGTGTGTACGGGGAGAGGATCGCGAGCACGCGGCCAGATGCCTTCACGCCAGAGGTTCATGCTCGCCGCCTGACGCGATCCTGCCGCTCGGCGCACCCCGCCCGCCTCGCTGGTCGCAGACGAGGTCCCAGTGGATCGCCGACTCGTTCGTCCCGCCGCACTCAGTACGCGCTGCCGAGCGCGAGGTGACCGTGCCGCCGATCTTCTCGTCGAACAGCGTCTCCCCCGTCGCCCCATTTCGATCCCGGGTTCAGCCTGAACGCGAACTCCCTGGCGCGACGCGCGCCGTCGCTCTATCCTCGAGCATCTCGCGCAGGAACGCCTCGCCGCGACGCGCGCGCGCGTCGACGACCTCGCCGCCCTCGAAGCGCAGGCGCATCGCCGCCCGACACGCGCCCGCCGTAGAGTCGCTCGAGCAGCGATCTCGCCCTCGACCGTCTCGACGTGCGGGGCCGTGAAGATCTCGCCGTCGGGCATGTTCTTGGCGCCAGGCCATCCGCCGCGACCTGCGTGCGCGCCCCGAGACGCCGATCGAGTCCTGAGCTTCGGTGCCCGCCGACCACCCGCAGCTCCCGCCACCGGTTCGAGTCGCGCTCGTACGCGCTCGAGCGCGGCGAGCTCGCGCCAGTACGCGGCCGGGTCGGGCCGGTCGACCCCGCTGAAGGCCTCGTAGACGAAGCGGCTTCGTACTGGCGGAGCGACATCCCCGCCTCCTGGGCCGCCGCGGTCGTCGGGAAGAGCGACCATCGTCCGCAGCTCGCCGGCCGACGACCGCGCGAGCATCCGGTCGAGCAGCGGCTGCGACGTCGCCGGCGAGCCGCGCGCCTGCTCGGGGTCGCTGCCGCGAGCGCCCGCGTGTTGGTCGGCGCGATGAGCGACGTAGCAGTCGAGGTGCGCTCGACGAGGTCGACCGACGTCGGGTTGAGCCAGTCGAGCTGCGCGTCCGTCCCACGCTCGACGAGCGCCTCGCGCGCGCCCGGCAGGTCGAGCCGCAGCTCGCCGCGCTGCCCCGCCGGAGCACGCTCCGGTGCAGCTCGCGGTTGTGGGCGCGCTGCCAGCGGCGCGCGCACGAGGACGACGTCGCCCTCCCGCACGTCGAGCCAGGAACACGAGGAGCGACGCGAGCCGCTCGACGCGGGGGTCGCTCATGCGCCGTCCCCGACCGGCTCGGGGTCGTGCAGGAAGCGGCCCGCCTTCCAGACCAGCTCGCCGTCGGCGTAGACCTCGCCGTCCTCGCGCAGGTCGCAGATCATGTCCCAGTGCAGCGCTGAGCGGTTCTTGCCGCCCGAGATCGGGAAGGCGGCACCGAGCGCGAGGTCACGCATCGTCCCGCCGATCTTCTCGTCGAACAGGATGTTCCGAACTGGTCGATCTCGTAGTTGAGGCCGAACGCGACCTCGCCGAGGACGCGCGCGCCCTCGATCTCGAGTTTCATCGCCCTTGCAGGTAGTCCTCCCCGCTCGCGGCCTGCCTCGACGACCTCGCCGCGCTCGAAGGCTGTTCGCACCGCCCTCGACCTCGCGGCCCTGGAAGATCGCCGGGAACGTGTAGCGGATCTCGCCGTCGACGCCGTCCTCGAGTCGGGCCTTGCTCGTGAAGACCTCGCCGTCGGCGCATGTTGCGCTTCCCGTCCGCGGTCACCCACGTGCGGCCACCGCGATCGCCAGCGTCCGCTCCGCCGACGATCCGGAGCTCGCGCACCTGCTCGAGCTCGCGCGCCCGGGCGCCCAGCCCAGCCGAGACCTCCGCCAGCGGCGTTGACAGTCGCCGTCCTCTCAACGCAGGCGCCGTAGACGAAGCGCTCGTACGCCTCGAGCGACATGGCTGGCGTCCTGCGCGTGCGCCTCGGTCGAAGAGCGTGCCGACCTGCGCTCATCCCGCCCGAGAAGACGCGTTCATCCATCAGCCATACTCTCATAGAAGCAGAACCAGCCCAGTCATCCGGTACCCTTCGACATCACGCAGCGAGGCGCGCGGCACACGCCATCGGCTTCCAGATCAAAGGTCGAGCCGCCTCGAGCTCCGGCAGCGCGAGCGGCGAGACGTGCTCGAGCTGCGCGTCCGAGCCCTCCTCGATCAGCGTCTCGGCGAGCCCCTCCAGCGAGATCAGCGCGTAGGGATGGGCCCCGGCGTCGAGCGCGGCCCGGTAGAGCGCCGCCAGCAGGGGGACGGCGGCGTCGGAGCCGTCGAGCCGGACGACCTGGCCCTCGCGCAGCTCGAGCGAGTAGCCGACGAGCAGGCGGGCGAGGCGGTCGGTGCGCGGATCGGCCACGCACGGGTTATACCCGCCGAGGGGCTCAGCCGCGCGCGGCGGCGCGCTTGACCTTCGGCGCGGCCTTCTTCGCCTTCGCCTTGGTCTTCGTCGCCTTGACCTTGAAGGTCGGGCTCGTGATCGTCGTCACCCGGTCGGGGTTCGCCTTCGCGGTGAGGAAGATGCGGATGCGGTAGGTGCCGGGCTTCAGCTTCTTGGTCTTCGCCTTCGGGAAGACGACCTTCCCCTTCTTGCCCGCGGCGAGGCTGCCCGAGGTCTGCATGACCTTCTTCGGCTTGGCCTTCCTCGGCTTGCCCTTCGCCTGGGGGGAGCGGTCGATCACGAACTTGATGGCCTCGACGACGGCCACGTAGTCGACGTCCTCGTCCACCGCGAACGTGAGGCCGAGGGCGAACTTCCCCAGGTCGTTGACCGTCCACTCGAGCTTCGTCACGTCGACGCCGGCCTGCGGGACGAACGCCTGCGGGGTGAGCGGGCTGCCGTCCTCGGTCTTCCCCTTGAGGGCCGAGCAGTCCACCCCGTTCGCGCGCACCTCCGCGATGATCTGCTGGGCGGTCGCGTACGCCGGCTTCGGCGTCCAGTCCGTCCAGAGGAAGCCGGACTGCCAGCGGCCGCGGTCGGACTCGTCGGCGAGCATCAGGTTGAACCAGCCGCCCACGTAGGGCTGGCAGAAGGCGAGCCGGAGGCTGTCGGCGACCTGCGTGCCGAGGTTCGGCGCCTCGCTCGTCGCGTCGGGCGACGGGAACGCCGGCTCGATCTCGGCGTCCGCGGAGACGGAGCGCTCGTCGGTCTCCTCGGCCGTGTACAGGCCGGCGTGCGTGCCGTCGACGTCGGTCTGGAAGCCCATCTCGAGGTACCAGATCTCGACGCCCTGCTCGCCCGGGATCGGCTGGCCGGTGCCGTGGTAGGCGTCGTAGAGCGCCTGCATCAGCTGGGCCCAGTCGCCCTGCGCGATCGTCGTGCCGGCGTGCGCCTTCCACGGGCGCTCGGACGAGAACTCGCCGTACCCGTGGTGGCCGACGGTGTCGAAGATGCGCTGCGTGCGGCCGCTCGCGCGGTAGGCCTTGCCCATCTGCCGGATGAAGCTGCCGGGCGAGTGGGAGACGTTCGACCGCGCGAACGGGCGGTCGTTGCCGCGCGGCGAGGTCGAGGCGGCGATCACGTTCACGTCGGCGCGCGCCGCGTGCAGCGTGTCCCAGCACTGCGCGACGAGCGCCTCGTACGCGGCCGGGGCAGCGCTCGAGCCGTCGACGTTGTACTGGGGCTTCCAGAAGAAGGTCTTGTTCGGCTCGACCCAGATGACGACGTCGCGGATCGCCGGGTAGCGCACGACGATGTCGCGGACGAAGCTGCAGTACTGGTCGCGCCGCGCCTGGTCGGTGGGCGCCTGGTCGCCGGACGTCGCGTAGACGGCCGGCACGATGCGGATGCGCCCGGCCGACGCCTCGACCGCGCGGTCGAGGCTGACGATCTGCCCCTCGCTGAGGTGGGTCTGTCCGACGGTCCAGAAGACGCTCGGCCGCACGGCCGTCATCCCCAGGTCGAGCGCGGTCGCGACCGCGCGGTCGGGGTTGCCGTCGATCGAGCTGTCGGCCGCGCCGACGATCAGCCCGGGGGCCGCGCCGGCCGTCCCGGCCGTTGCCAGGCCCACGGCGACCGCCGCGAGCGTTGCCAGTCTCCGCCGCATGAACCGTCCTCCCATTCCGTCGTCCTCGGGGAGGAGATCGGCGAGACGGCTCCTTCAGGGGACACCCCTTGGGATGACCCGCCCGCCCCCCGTCCGGGGGACGGGGCTACCGGCGCTCGGCGGCGAGGACGGCGTCGACGAGCCGCGACGCGCCGAAGCGGACGGGGTCGTCGGCGACCAGGCCCGTCTCGGCCTCGGCCCGGGCGATCCACGAGCGCGCCTCGTCCTCGTCGAGCAGGCTCGTGTTGAGGGCGACGGCGCAGACGCGAGCCTGGCGGGCCGGCAGCGACATCCGCTCGTGCAGCTCGACGAGCTCCGGGAGCGAGCGCAGCGCGTAGCGCGGATGCCCGTCGATCGTCTCGAACGGCGGCTTGTGGCAGAGGACGAGCAGGTGCGGCGCGCTGCCGTGGTAGAGCCCGAGCGTGACGCCCGAGTAGAACGGGTGGATCAGCGACCCCTGCCCCTCGATCCAGAGCAGGTCGCCGCCGCGGGCGACGCCCTCGACGACCAGCCGCTCGGTCGCGCCGGCGACGTAGTCCGCGACGACCGCGTCGACCGAGATGCCCCAGCCGGCGATCGCGATGCCCGTCTGTCCGGTCGGCACGAAGACGGAGCGGCGGCCGCGGCCGAGCGCCTCGCGGTGCAACTCGAGCGCCATCGTCATCTTCCCGATCGCGCAGTCCGACCCGACGGTGAGGACGACCGTCGCGTCGTGGTCGAGGTTCGCACCGGTCGGCACGGAGAGGTCGGCGGGCGGGCGGCGCAGGTCGCGCAGCTCGACGCTCCGCTCGCGGGCGGCGGCCGCGAGCTCCGGGTCGTCGGAGAGGAACTCGTGCATCCCGGCCTCGATCGAGAGGCCCGCGCGGATGGCGTCGAGCACGATCGCGCGGAAGGCCGGCGGCAGCTTGCCTCCCGTCGGCGCGACGCCGACGAGCGCGACCGTCGGCCCGTGCGTCATCGCCTCGGCGAGCGAGCCCACCACGGGCACGCCCCGGAAGCTCGGCTCCGGGTAGGTCGAGTCGAGCACGCAGACGGTCGGTTGCTCGCCGTAGAGCAGGACGCCGCGCGCCGTCTTGCCGTGGTGCACGTCCGCGAGGAAGCCCTCGGCGAGCAGCAGGTAGCGCGCGCCGCCGCTCATGCGCGCGTCACCCCCAGGCCGGGCGCGTCGCCCGGCACCTGGACGCCGTCGACGAGCGCGACGCCCGGCCAGGGGTCCTCCGCGAGCAGGAGGTTCCCGTCGAGGTCGACGTGATCGAACAGGCTCGCGACCTGGCAGCCGGCCGCGATCCCGAGGCCCGTCTCGATCATGCAGCCGAGCATCGTCTGCAGCCCGAGCGCGCGGGCCGCGTGGACGATCCGCACGGCCTCGCGGATGCCGCCGCTCTTCGCGAGCTTCACGTTGACGCCGTGCCCGCGCTCGGCGCACACGGGGACGTCGGCGAGCACGTGGCAGTCCTCGTCGACGAAGATCGGGAGCGTCGAGGCCGCCTTCAGCCGCGGCCCGTCGGGGTCGCCCGCGCGCAGCGGCTGCTCGACGTAGACGACGTCCATCGCCGCCAGCTGGGGGATCGCGTCGAGCGCCTCGTCGAGCGTCCAGTACTCGTTCACGTCGACGCGCAGCGGCAGCGGCGACGCGGCGCGGACGGCGCGCACGCGCTCGACGTCGAGCCCGTCCCGCCCGCCGAGCTTCAGCTTCAGGCTCCTGTACGTCCCCGTCGCGGCCTCGGCGCGGCGCGCCATGTCGTCCGGGTCGCCGAGCCACACCGTGTACGAGGTGACCGGCCCGGCGCGGTCGAGCCCGAGCAGGCGCCAGGTCGGCTCGCCGACGAGCTTCCCCTGGAGGTCGTGCAGCGCGGCGTCGAGCCCGGAGCGGGCCGCGCGCTCGCCCGGGATCGCCTCGAGCCGACGCTCGATCGCCTCGAGCGCCCAGGGATCGTCCCCGAGCAGACCGGCCGCCAGGTCGAGCCACGCGGCCGCCGACTCGATCGACTCCTGGTAGCGGTCCTGCGGCGCGGCCTCGCCGTAGCCGGTCACGCCGGCGTGCGTCAGGGCGACCTCGACGAGGGTGTCCGTCTCGCGGACGGAGCGGGAGATCCGGAACGGCGCGCCGAGGCGCACGTCGACCACGCGATGGCTGAGCTGCATGCCGGGTAGACTACGGATCCACGCGCCCGTAGCTCAGGGGATAGAGCGTTGGCCTCCGGAGCCAAAGGCCGCTGGTTCGAATCCAGCCGGGCGCATCCCACCACCTCCCGCCGATCGCCGGCGCCGCGTCCGATGCGGCCGGCGATCCGCGTTCCCGCCGCGGCCGACCACGCGCCGCAGCTGGGACCGACGCGCTGCCCGCCGCTGCGGGGCGTTTGGGCGGCCGGGGCAACGGGCAGTACAGGGTCGCCTTCGATCGCCGCCGGGCGCCGGCCGAAGCGGCGCGCCGCGGCCAGCCGGGGAGCCGCACCGGACGCCGCGCGGCGAGCCCGGGTCAGGAGGGAGCGTGACGTGAGGGGCAACACGGTGATCGCGGTCAGCCTGGTCGGCAACGTCGTCCTGACGTTCGCCGCGGTCGGGCTGGCATTCGTCGCACGGCGCCTGAACGCCGAGATCATCCGCCGGGACCGGGAGCGCTGGGAGATCGCGTAGCCCCCCGGGTCACGCCCGGGGGGAGCGCCCGCCGCGGGACGACCCCGCGCGCCGGAGGAGGTGATCCGTGCGCATCTGCGTCGTGACGGTGGCCGGCCACGGGGTCGGCGGCATGCAGGACCACACGCGCGAGCTCGCACGCGGGCTGGCGCGGCGCGGCCACGACGTCCAGGTGGTCACGGCGCGCCACCCGGAGGGCATCGAGCAGGAGGTGATCGAGGGCGCCACGTGGCACTACGTGCCGGCCGAGTCGACGCACCCGTCGCTGCCACGCCGGCACCCGTTCTGGCACCCGCTCTCGTACACGACGTTTCGACGGCTGCACGAGGCACGGCCCTTCGACGTCGTGCACAGCGAGTCGTCGAGCGCGATCGGCCTGCTCGAGCGCGGCGTCCACCGCCACGGGCCCATGGCCGCCAAGCTGCACGGCAACGTGCTGAGCCTGCTGCGCGCGTCGGCGCGGCGGGCGCGACGAGGCGGCCGCCGATCGCTCGTGCCCGAGGCGAAGCTCTCGACGTGGACGGCCGGGCTGCACCTCTCGCACGGGCACCTCTGGCGCATGCGCCCGCTCGAGTGGATGGTCCCGTCCCACCACGAGCTCGCCCCGACGCGGCGCTCGCTGCGCCTCGACCCGAGCCGGGGGCACGTGGTCCCGAACGGGATCGACCCGTCCGTCTTCCGGCCGCGAGCTCGGGCGGACGTGCGCGCCGGGCTCGGGCTGGGCCCCGAGCCGCTGGTCGCCTCCGTCGGACGCCTCGACCGCGACAAGGGGGTGCACCACGCGATCGACGCGCTGCACGCGCTCACCGACCACGTCCCCGACCTGCGGCTCGTCCTCGTCGGCGAGGGGCCCGAAGGGGACGGGCTCGCGCGTCGGGCACGCGAGCTCGGGGTCGCGGACCGCGTCACCTTCGCCGGCTCCCTCGGGCGCGACGGTGTCGCCGCGACGATGGCCGCGGCCGACGTCTTCCTGTTCCCGACGGAGCGGGCCGAGGCGGCGCCACTCGTCCTCCCGCAGGCGATGGCCACGGGCGTCCCCGTGATCGCCAGCCGGATCGGCGGGATCGTGGAGGTCGCCGGCCCACGGAGCGAGAGCGCCGTCCTCGTGCCGCCGGGCGACCTCCGCGCCCTCGTCGAGGCGCTCCGCCACCTGCTCGCGGACGAGACGCTGCGGGAGCGGATCGGCAGGGCGGGGCGCGAGCGCGTGCTCGCCGAGTACTCGCTCGAGGGGATGATCGACCGGACCCTCGCCGTCTACGCGTGCGCCGCCCGCCGGCTCGCGGCCGGTCGAGGGGACGGCGGGCGCGGCTGAGCTCCGCCGGAGCGACCGGCGCCGCCACGTTTGGGCGGGCGAGTCGCCGGCAACGAGTCGGGCTCGACCCGATCGCCCCGGCCTCGCCTCGAGCGCGAGCCGGGATCGGCCCCGCCGGGGCCCGACCAGTGACGTCCGCCAGCTCGCAGGGGGTGAGCATGGACGAGCCCGCTCGTGCACCGTCTCCCACGCCCGCACACGCACGCAGCCCGCGCGCGCTCGGGCGCGTCGCCCGCGCGCGGCAGGACGCCTCCCGCGGGACGCCCGGACGCGCCCGGCTCGTCGCGGCGGCGATTCCGGCGGCGCTCGTCGACGGCTCCTTCGCGGTGCTGCTCCTCCGGGCGGACGCGCCGCCCTGGTCGCACCTGGCGGTGCTCGCGCCGTCCGTCGTCGCGGTGATCGCGCTCGCCTGGCCGCTGGCGGGCGGGCCGCGCGGCGGGCAGGGCCGTGCCACGACGCCCGTCCGCGCTGCGACGGGTCGATCGGCCGTCGCGAGCGCCGAGCGCCACGTGGCCGCCCGACGCGGGCCGCCTGAGCACGCCGACCAGCGGGCGCTCAGGCCCGCCAGTGCGCCCGCGTCAGGAGCACGACGACCGGGACGATCTCGAGCCGGCCGAGCCACATGAGCGCGGTCAGGATCCCCGTCGAGGCGTCGCTGAAGGGCGCGTAGCTCCCCATCGGGCCGGCGAAGCCGAAGGCCGGGCCGACGTTGCCGAGCGCGGCGGCCGAGGCGCCGAGCGCGTCGAACGCGCTCACCTCGACGTTGCCGACCCGGGCGTCGATCACGAGCCCGATCGCTCCGGCCGCGAAGATCGCCAGGTAGAGCAGGACGAACGTCATCACCGAGCGGAGCAGGCGCTCGTCGACGACGCCGGCGCCCATCCGGATCGGCTGCACCAGCTCGCGGTGGACCGCCTGGTCGAGCTCGCGCCGGATCACCTTGGCGACGACGACGTGGCGGATCACCTTGATCGAGCCGCCGGTCGAGCCCGCCGAGGCGCCGACGAACATCAGCGCGAGCAGCGTCAGCTGCGCGAGCGCGCCCCAGGCGGCGTAGTCGGTGCTGGCGAACCCCGCGGTCGTCATGATCGACACCGACTGGAAGACCGCGTGGCGCACGGCCGCCTCGCCGCCGAGCGTCCCGGACGCGAGCAGCTCGACGAGCAGCAGGAGCGCGCCGACGACGAGCGCCCCGACGTAGACGCGGAACTCCTGGTCGCGCGAGACGGCGCGCGGCTGGCGCAGGACGACGGCCCGGTAGAGGCGCAGGAAGTTGATCCCCGCGATCACGACGAACGCCGCGATCGCCCACTGGGTCGCGGCGGAGAACGCCTCGAGCGAGCGGTTCTCCGTCGAGAAGCCGCCGATCGCGATCGAGCTGAACGCGTGCGCGACCGCGTCGTACGGGCTCATCGCCTCGTCGAGCCCCGTCCAGCCGATCGTCGCGAGCACGACGATCGCGAGGCCGGTCAGGCCGAGGTAGAGCAGCCAGAGCCGCTGCGCGGTGTCGCGGATCGAGGCCGTGAGCCGCTCGAGCTCGGTCGGGCCGGCCAGCTCCGACTGGAACAGCTGGCGGCCACCGACGCGCAGGCGCGGCAGGATCGCGAGCGCGAGGACGACGATGCCCATGCCCCCGACCCACTGGGTGAACTGCCGCCACATCAGCAGCGAGCGGCTCAGCTCGTCGAGGTCGGTGACGACCGTCGACCCGGTCGCCGTGAAGCCGGACATCGACTCGAACAGCGCGTCGACCGGCCGCGCCAGCTGGGCCTCGCCGGCGACGAGGTACGGGATCGAGCCGAGCGCCGGGATCAGCAGCCAGGTCAGCGCCACCACGAGGAAGCCCTCGCGGAAGCCGACCCGCTCGCGGCCCTGGGTGACCGCGACGAGCCCGAGGCCGAGCGCGAGCGTCGACGCGCCGCCGACGAGGAACGGCCACGGCGCCTCGCCGTAGCCGAGCGCGACCGCGAGCGGGAAGAGCGAGGCGACGCTCGACGCCGCGACGAACGTCCCGATCAGGTTGAGCGCGCTGCCGACGTCGACGCCGAGCCGGCCGGACGATGCGACCGCGACCCGCACGCCTCAGAGGGCCCGCTCGACCTGCGCCACGCGCGACGACTCCGTGAAGATGATCGCCCGGTCGCCGGGCTGGAGCGCGTCCTCGCCGTGCGGGAAGATCGCCCGGCCGCCGCGGACGATCGCGCCGATCAGCGAGCCGGTCAGCGGCAGCTCCCGGAACGGCCGCCCGACGAGCTCCGACTCGCCGCGCACGGTGATGTCGAGCACCTCGTAGCGGTCGCCCTCGAGCATCGCGAGCTGGCGGATGCGCGGGTCGTGCGCCCAGCGGACGATCTCCTCGGCCGTCACCGCCCGCGGGTTGATCGCGACGTCGATGCCCGCGGCCTCGAAGACGGGGATCGAGACGGGGTCGTGGACGACGCCGATCGTCAGCGGAACGCCGTGCAGGCGCGCGAGCGTCGCCGCGTAGAGCGTCTTCGCGTCGTCGGGGAGCGCGAGCACGGCGGCGCGCGTGCGGCCGATCCGCTCTCGCTCGAGGAACTCGGCGTCGATCCCCGTCGCGTGGAAGACCCGCGCCCCCGGCAGCTCCTCCGCGACCTCGCGGGCGCGCGCACCGTCGGCCTCGATCAGGCGGACGCGGATGTCCTGCTCGAGCAGGAGCCGGGCGACGGCCACGCCGGTCGCGCCGGCCCCGAAGACGACGACGTCGTCGACGAGCCGCTCGGACGGCGACACGATCGCGCTCCACGCGCGCGCCGCGGCCGGCGAGCCGATCACGACGACGCGGTCGCCGCGCTCGATCGACTCCTCCCCGCGCGGCACCGTCAGCCGGTCGCCGCGGATCACCGCCGCGACCTTGGAGTCCGGCGGGATGCGCGCGTCGCGCAGCTTCCGTCCGATCACGTCCCCGCGCGGCGCGTCGTCGGGCACGTCGAACTCGACGATCTGGACGAGCCCGTCGGCGAAGACGTCCGTCTGGCGCGCGGCCGGGACGCCGACGATCCGCGACACGGCGCCCGCCGTCTCGAGCTCGGACGAGACGATGAAGTCCACGTCGAGCTGGCGCTCTCGCCAGACCTCGAGGTACTCCACGTTCGTCGTGCGGACGATCGTCTTGGCGGCCGAGAGCTTCCGCGCGAGCATCGAGACGACGATGTTCACCTCGTCGCGGGAGGTGCAGGCGATCACGAGGTCGGCGCTCGCGATCCCGGCCTCCTTCAGCACCGAGCGCGTGGCGCCGTTGCCGCTGACGGTCGCGACGTCGTAGCGGTACGAGAGCGAGGCGAGGAGCGGCGGCTCGACGTCGACGACGGTCAGGTCGTGCTCGTCGTGGAGCGACTCGACGATCGTCGCCCCGACCTGGCCGGCCCCGATCACGAGGATCCTCACGGACGGGATTCTGCCGACGCGGTCGGCGGCCCGGCCCGTCCGCGACCGGGCTAGCGCACGGGCACGCTCGCCCGGACGGTCGTGCCCTCCCCGGGGCTCGACGCGACCGTGAGCCGGCCGTCGAGCAGCTCGATGCGCTCGCGCATCGCGACGAGGCCAAGCGAGTCGGCGGCCGGCGCCTCGGGATCGAAGCCGCGGCCGTCGTCCTCGACGACGAGCGCGACGACCCCCGCGTCCTCGTGCAGCGTCACGCTGACGCGGTGCGCGGCGGCGTGCTTCACGACGTTCGTGAGCGCCTCCTGGGCGACGCGGTAGAGGGCCGTCTCGAGCTCGGGCGCGAGCCGCCGCTCCAGCCGGTCGAGGACGTCGACGTCGATCGTCGAGCGGTCGGCGATGCCCTGCCCGAGGCGCTCGAGCGCGGCCCGCAGGCCGAAGTCGTCGAGCGCTGCCGGACGCAGCTCGTGCGACAGGCGGCGCACGTCGCCGAGCGTCTCGCGGACGAGCGAGCGCAGGCCCTCCGCCGCGGCAGCGCGCTCGCCGTCGCCACCGGCCCGCTCGATGTGCCCGATCGCGAGCAGGATCGAGGTGAGCGCCTGGCCCGTCTCGTCGTGGAGGTCGCGCGCGAGCCTGCGCCGCTCGTCCTCCTGCGCGGCGAGGACGCGCTGCAGCACCGTCCTGTTGACGCGCCGGCCCACCTCGATCGCCGCCGAGGCCCGGTCGGCGAGCGCCTCGAGGACGCGCACGTCGCCGTCGGCGAAGCGAGGGTCGCGGCCCTCGCGGTCGTACAGCGCGATCGTCCCGGCCACGGCGCCCTGGACGACGAGGGGCGCGACGAGCGCCGTCCGCACGCCCAGCCCGCGGGCGAGCCGCTGGTCGAGCTCGGGGTCGTCGAGCACGGAGTCGACCCGCTCCGCGCGGGTCGCGCGGCGCGCGGTCGCCCCGCGCGCCCTGGCCTGCGCGGCCGCCTCGAGCAGCGGGCCGACCGGGCCCTCCGCGGACGCCGCCTCGAGCGGCCCGCCGTGGCCGACGGCCAGCTCGACGTGGCAGAGGCGGGCACGGACGAGGCGGCGAGCGCTCGCCGCGAGCAGCGCCAGGAGCTCGGGCAGCTCGAGGTCGGGCGCGAGCGCGTCGCCGAACTCGGCCAGCTCGCGCAGCTGGCGGGCCCACGTCGTGGCCGACTCGTAGAGTCGTGTGTTCTCGATCGCCACCGCGGCGTGGGCCGCGAGCGCGACGGCGAGCTCCTCGTCGCCCTCGGTGAACGCGGCGCCGTCGGCCTTCTCGGTCAGGTAGAGGTTCCCGAAGACCATCCCGCGCAGCAGGATCGGCACGCCGAGGAAGCTCCGCATGGGCGGATGGCCCGGCGGAAAGCCGACCGAGCGCGGGTCGTCTCCCAGCTCGACCAGCCGCAGCGGCCGCGGCTCGCGGATCAGCGCCCCGAGGATGCCGCGCCCGATCGGCGGGTCGCCGAGCGCCTGGCGCGCCTCCTCGTCGAGGCCGTGGGTGATGAAGCGCTCGAGCCGCGTGCCGGCGTGGTCGAGCACGCCGAGCGCCGCGTACCGTGCGCCGAGCAGCGTGGCCGCGGTCTCGACGAGGCGCTGCAGCAGGTCGTTCAGCCCGAGCGTCGCGTGCAGCTCGGACGTGACGGTCAGCAGCCGGCTGAGCGTCCGCTCGCGGTCGGCTAGCCCGGGCACCGCCCGTCCCGCCTGCCCGCGTCGCCTGCGCGCGTCCCCACGCTATGCCTCGTCCAGCACCTGGCGCACCGTCGCGCACAGCGCGCTCGGGGTGAACGGCTTGGCCAGGAAACGGCCGGCGCGGGCGAGCAGCCCGTGGTGCGCGACCGTCTGGCCGGCGAAGCCGGAGACGAACATCGTGCGCGTCTCCGGCCGGGCCTCTCCCACCCATGCGGCGAGATCGGGCCCGCGCAGCCCGGGCATGATCACGTCCGTGACGAGCAGGTGCAGCGGCTCGGCATGGGCGCGCGCGATGTCGACCGCCTCGCATCCGTCGCTCGCCTCGAGCACGCGGTAGCCGGCGGACTCGAGCGCGCGCCGCATCAGGTCGCGCACGGTGGGGTCGTCCTCGACGACGAGGATCGTCTCCCAGCCGCGCACGTCCTCGAGCGGCGCGGGGGGCGGCTGCCCCGGCTCGCAGCGGTCGACCGCGACCGGCAGGTAGAGCTTGAAGACCGTGCCCTCGCCGGGCTCGGAGTAGCACCAGATGTGCCCGCCCGACTGGCGCACGATCCCGTAGACCGTCGCGAGCCCGAGCCCGGTGCCGCGGCCGACCTCCTTCGTCGTGAAGAAGGGGTCGAAGATCCGGGCGCGCGTCTCGGGCTCCATCCCCACCCCCTGGTCGGAGACGGCGAGCATCGCGTACCAGCCCGGCTCGACCGCGGCGTCGAAGCTGGCGTAGCTGCCGTCGAGGAACGCGTTCCCGGTCTCGACGATGACGGACCCGCCGCCCGGCATCGCGTCGCGCGCGTTCACGAGCAGGTTCAGCAGCACCTGCTCGACCTGGATCGGGTCGGCGAGGACGTGGTCGAGGGTCGGGTCGAGCGCCTTCTCGACCCGGACGTGCCTGCCGACCACGCGCTGCAGCATCAGCATCGACGACTCGACGATCTCGTTCAGGTTGATCCGCTGGGGCGTCAGCACCTGCTGGCGACTGAAGGCGAGCAACCGGCGCGTCAGCTCGGCCGCTCCGTCGGTGACGCGGAGGATCGAGCGGATGTGGGGTGCCGGGTCCTCGTGCGGCAGCGCGTCGAGGGCGAACTCCCCGAACCCGACGATCGCGGTCAGCATGTTGTTCACGTCGTGGGCGACGCCGCCCGTCAGCCGGCCGAGCGTCTCCATCTTCTGGGCTTGCAGCCGGCGCGCCTCGACCGCCTTGCGCGCGCTCACGTCGCGCGCGATCGTCGACGCCCCGATCACCTCGCCCGCCTCGTCGCGGATCGGCGAGATCGTCAGCTCGACGTCGATCTCGTGCCCGGTCCGCGTGCGCCGGCGCGTCTCCAGCCGGTCGATCGGCTCGCCGCGGCGCAGCCGCTCGAGGATCTCCCGCACCTCGGTGGGCCGGTCGTCCGGGAGGAGCAGCTCGACCGAACGCCCGACCATCTCCGCCGCCGGGTAGCCGTAGAGCGCCTCGGCGGCGGGGTTCCAGGTCAGCACGACGCCGTCGAGGTCCTTCGAGAAGATCGCGTCCTGGGACGAGTCGACGATCTTCGCCAGGTGTGCCCAGATCAGCGCCTCACGTGCGTCGCGCCGGGCGCGCTCGAGCTCGCGCCGCTCGCTCACGTCGCGGACGATCGTCAGCACGAGCAGCTCGCCGTCCTCCTCGACCGGGCTGAGCCCGATCTCGACGGGGAACTCCGACCCGTCCTGCCGCCGACCGCAGAGGTCGAGCCCCATCCCCATCTCGCGCACCCGGCGCGCCCGTGCGAAGTCTGCGCGGTGCTCGACGTGCGCGTCCCGCAGCCGCTCCGGGACGAGCACCTCGACGGGCTGCCCGAGCAGCTCCTCCCGCCGGTAGCCGAAGAGCTGCTCCGTGCGGCGGTTGACGAGGCGGATCACGCCGGCGCCGTCGACCAGGACGATCGCGTCCGGGGCAGCCTCCAGCAGCACCGCCGCGAACCGCTCCACTACGCCCTGCCGTCCTGCACGTCCTCCGCCACCTGCCCGTGTGACGCTGCGCACGATCGCGCCGCGCGAGCCTAGCACCGGGTATGCGCGGGAGGTCGGGCGGGGGCCGGACGGGCCGGCGTCAGTCGGCGCCGGCGCCGCTGCGGAGCTCGGCGGGCAGCGCGTGCTCGTCGATCCACGCGTTCGCGCCGGCCTCGTCGAGGTCGAGCGCGACCCCGAGCTCGCCTGCGAGCAGCTGCCGGGCGCGCGTGTAGAGCGCCTTCTCACCGGCCGAGAGCGTCGTCGACCGGGCCGCCTTCGCGCGCTGGCGGTCGGCACCCTCGCGGACGATCTCGGCGATCGCCAGCGGGTCGCCCTCGGAGAGCCGGGCCTGGATGGCGCGGCGGCGCTTCAGCCACGGCTCGGAGGAGGCGGCGCTCTCGGTCTGGAGCGTCTCGCGGACGCGCGGGATGTCGCTCGGGCCGAGCGGCGAGCGAAGCCGCGTCCTGGCCTGGTCGAGCGCCAGCGTGATCGTCATGCCGTCGGAGAGCTCGACCACGACGGTCTCCGTCTCGGCGCCGCCGACGATCGCGGTGCGGCGCGCGACGACGCGGCCGATCCCGTGATTGCCGTACACCACCAGGTCACCGACGTCGAGCTGCACCACCCGAGGGTACCGGCTCCGGCGCTCGCGCGTCGCAGTTCGCGTCGGAGCGCACGAGTTCGTCGTGTCGGTTGAGGCAAACGCGCCATTCGGCGGGCCCCGCGCCTGCGTACCGTCAGGGGAGCGATGCGCCAGACCACGATCGACACAGGGAGCGGCGTGGTGCTCCTGTCGCGGCCCGCGGCGCGCGCCCTCTGCGCCCGGCTGCTCGCCGGCACGCCGGCGGGCGTCGCCGCCGCCTGGAAGCTGCTCCGGCAGGAGGAGGGGGCGGCGCCGATCGAGCTCGACCACGCCGAGTCGATCGAGGTCGTGGCCGTCACGCTCGACGCGTTCGACGCGACGAAGGACGTGGCGCTGCTCGAGCTCCGCTACGGGCTCTTCGAGACGCTCGGCCTGCACCCGCTGCGGCCGCCGTCGATCGTCCGCCCCGCCACCTGAGCGGGCGCCGGCCGCCGCCGGCTCGACCCGGCAGCGGTTCGACTCCCGCCGAGCCGGGTATCCCAGGCCAGGAGACGGACAGCCAGCGACGGCAGCCAGGCCGGGGCACGACCCGCGGCCGACGCCCGCCGGGCAGGACGCGGCGGGGGAAGGGACGACGCGTGGACATCAAGGACACCCTCGTCGCGATCGCCAGGCGTCAGCAGGAGGCCGACGGCGACCCGATCCTGCTCGACGACTACCTCGACGTCGTCCGCGAGAACCCGCTGGTGGCGGGCACCGCGGTCGAGCGGCTGTACGAGATGGTCGTCCACGCGGGCGTGGCGCCGGGTCGGGCGCCGCGGGCCACGACCTACGACTTCTTCTCGGCCGACCTGTACGGCATCGACGACACGCTCGAGAAGATCGTCGGCTACCTGCGCAGCGCCGCCCAGCGCCACGAGACGCGCCGGCGGATCCTGACCCTCTACGGCCCGCCGGGCGGGGCGAAGTCGACGATCGCCGCGCTGCTCAAGCGCGGCTACGAGCGCTTCACCCGCACGGATCGCGGCGCGATCTACGCGCTCGAGGGCTGCCCGATGCACGAGGAGCCCCTCCACCTCGTCCCCGAGGCGAGCGGCGATGCCGAGCCGCGGGCGCAGCTCGCCGCGGAGCTCGGCGTGCAGGTCGAGGGCGGGCTCTGCCCGCTCTGCGCGCACCGCCTGCGCACCGAGTACGGCGGCGACTTCACGCGCTTCCCGATCCGCCGGGTGCTCGCGAGCGAGGCCGGCCGCGTCGCGATCGCGACCTTCGAGCCGAGCGACCCGAAGTCGATGTCGATGGAGCAGCTGACCGGCGGGCTGAACTTCCGCAAGATCGAGGAGCACGGCGACGACTCGCACCCGGAGGCGCTCGACTGGGCGGGCGAGTTCTCGAAGGCGAACCGCGGCCTGTTCGAGGCGGTCGAGTTCTTCAAGTGCCCGCGCGAGTTCCTCTACGCGTTCCTCTCGCTCGCGCAGGAGCGCCAGTTCAAGGTGCCGAAGTTCGGCTACATCGGCGCGGACGTCTTCGTCCTCGCGCACACGAACGAGAGCGAGTTCCGCGGCTTCCTCTCCGACCAGCGCAACGAGGCCCTCCGCGACCGCCTGTTCACGATCGCCGTCCCGTACAACCTGCGCGTGAGCGAGGAGCGGCGGATCTACGACAAGCTGCTCGCGCCTGCGCAGGTGCGCGGGGACTTCCACGTCGCCCCGCACTCGCTCGACGTCGCCTCGATGCTCGCCGTCCTCTCGCGCCTGAAGCCGTACGAGCGGCTCGGCCGGCTGGAGAAGCTGAAGCTCTACGACGGCGAGGAGGTCGGGGAGTGGAAGCTCGCCCAGGTGCCCGAGATCCAGCGGGCGGCCGACGGCGAGGGGATGACCGGGCTCGGCCCCCGCGCGATCGTCAACGTGCTCGCGTCGGCGGCGAGCGAGCCCGACCCGGGCCGCGAGGGCGCGCGCCCGTGCCTGCACCCGATCAAGACGCTGGTGGCGCTCAAGCAGCACCTCGAGCAGGCGGAGCTCGGCCGCGACGAGCGCGACGTCCTGCGCGACCTCGTCACGGACATCCGCACCGAGCTCGACCGGACGCTCCGCGACGAGGTCCGCCGCGCGTTCATCCCGGCCTTCGCGGAGCAGGCGCAGGGGTTGCTCGAGAACTACCTGAACAACGTCGAGGCGTTCCTCCAGGACGTCAAGCTGCGCGACCCGGTGAGCGGCGAGGAGCGGGAGCCGGACGAGGCGGTGATGCGCGCGGTCGAGGACCAGGTCGGCGTCGCCGACAGCGCGCGGCAGACCTTCCGCGAGGGCGTGCTCGTCCGCATCGGCATCCAGCTGCGCAAGGGCCGACCGCTCACGTACCGCTCGGACGACCAGCTCGGCCGGGCGATCGAGGGCTACCTCTTCGAGCAGATGAAGGACATCGTCCGGATCACCGTCTCGAAGACGAACCCCGACCCGGAGCAGGCACGGCGGCTGAACGAGGTCCTCCGCGTGATGATCGAGCAGCGCGGCTACTGCGACACGTGCGCGACGGCGGTGCTCGACTACGTCGGCGCGCTCCTCAACCGCTAGCCGTGGCCGTCGTCGAGGGGACAGGCGTCACGGGCGACCAGGGTCGCCGGGACGCGTCGCACCACCGCGACCGGCTGCGGCGGGAGATCCTGGACAGCCTGCACCGGCGGATCGGCGAGGAGGACATCGTCGCGGCCGGCCCGGACAAGCGCGTCCGCGTGCCGATCCGATCGACGCGCCGCTACCGCTTCGTCCACGACCGCGGCGGTGGCGGGGGCGTCGGCCAGGGCGACTACGAGGAGGGGACGGTGCTCGGCCCGGCCGGCTCCGAGAGCCCGGCGACCGCCGGGACGAACCCGGGCGAGGAGGTCTACGAGGTCGAGCTCGACCTGGACGACGTCGAGGAGCTCCTCTTCGCGAGCCTCGGGCTGCCGCGGCTGAAGCCGAAGCGCGAGCTGCAGGCGACGGGCGAGGACGCCGTCTTCGACGACCGCGGGCCGAAGGGGCCCCTGCTCGACAAGCGCGCGACGCTCCGGGAGAACATGCTCCGCAACGCCCGCCGCGGCCGGCTGCGGATGGGCGGGATCGACCGCGACGACCTGCGCTACCGCACCTACCGGGAGCAGCCGCGGCCGCGCACGCAGGCGGTCGTCCTCTGCCTGATGGACCAGTCGGGCTCGATGGGCGAGCGGGAGAAGCGGATCGCGCGCCTCTTCTACTACTGGGTCGTCCGCTTCCTCCGCTCCGAGTACACCGCCGTCCGCGTCGTCTTCGTCGGGCACACGAGCGAGGCGTACGAGCTGACCGAGGAGCAGTTCTTCACGCGCCAGCCGTCGGGCGGCACGATCGTCTCGAGCGCGTACCGGCTCGCGCTCGAGATCCAGCGCGAGCGCTTCCCGGCGGCCGACTGGAACGTCTACGTCCTCCACGTCTCGGACGGGGACAACGTCGACGCCGACAACCCGGCGACGATCGACCTGATCCGCGAGCACCTCTCGATCGCGAGCCTCGTCGGCTACCTGGAGATCCCCCGGACGGGCCTCGCCTCCGCGCACTACGCGAACTCGCGCCTCGGCGCGGCGCTCGAGCGGGCCGACGTGGAGGGGCTCGTCGTCGCCCGCTCGGGCACGGAGCAGGAGCTGTGGCCGGCGCTCAAGCGGCTGTTCGCGCGCGACGGGGTCGAGGAGGCGATCGCGGCGTGACCGGCCGCGAGCTGATCGAGCACGGCCTGCGCCGCCTGCCGCACTACGGGACGGCGGAGCTCTCGGCGCTCGACGACCTCTGCCTCGAGGAGGCGCGGGCGCTCGGGCTCGACCCGCCGACCACGGTCTTCCACCTCGCGCCGAGCGAGGAGATCTACGACATCGCCTGCCGCGGCCTCCCGGGCCGCTACAGCCACTGGAGGTTCGGGCAGGACTACGAGCGCCAGAAGGGCGGCTACGACCGCGGCGAGAGCAGGATCTACGAGCTCGTGCTCAACACGAGGCCGGCGCACGCGTACCTGCTCGAGGGGAACGGGCTCGTCGCGCAGCTGCTCGTGATCGCGCACGTGCTCGGGCACACGCACGTCTTCGCGCGCAACCGCTACTTCGAGCCGGCGGACAAGGGCTTCCTCCCGCGCGTGCGAAGCGCGGCCGAGCGGATACGCGGCTACATGGCCGAGCACGGGCGGCAGGTCGTCGAGGACCTGATCGACGACGCCGAGGCGCTCGCGCTCAGCCGTAGCCTCGATCAGCTCGGCGACCGCTTCGAGGAGCGCGAGCCGGCGTTCGAGCAGCGCCCCTACGACGAGCTCTTCCCCGACGAGGTGGCCGACCGCCGGGCCCGCGTCGAGCGCGAGCGCGACGCCTGGCGCAGCCGCTTCCCGCGCCAGCCGGAGCGAGACCTGCTCGGCTTCGTCATGCGCCACGCGCGCCTGCTCGAGGACTGGCAGCGCGACGTGATCGGGATCGTCCGCGAGGAGACCGGCTACTTCGTGCCCCAGCTGCGGACGAAGGTCCTGAACGAGGGCTTCGCGACGTGGACGCACAACCGCGTCGTCCAGGCGCTCGGGCTCGACACGGACGACTTCCTCGAGTTCAACCGCCTGAACGCGACCGTCGCGCGGCCGCACCCGGACCACCCGAACCCGTACCACCTCGGCTGGACCGTCTTCCGCGAGATCGAGCGGATCGCGGCCGAGCCGACGGACGAGGAGCGCGAGCGCTGGGCGTGGGCGGGCGCCGGCCCCGAGGCGGGGCTGCAGCGGATCCTCGAGGTGGTCGAGGGCTACGACGACGTGGCGCTGCTCGCCGAGTTCGTCACCCCGCGGGTCTGCGAGCTGGCGCAGCTGTTCGCCTGGGAGCGCGCCGGGGGCGGGCCCGACCGGATCGTCGTCACCTCGCGGGAGGCGGACGAGGTGCGCCGGCGCCTGCTCGCGCTGCACGCGAACGCGGGCCTCCCGGTGGTCGAGATCGTCGACGCGGACGGGCTCGGCCAGGGCCAGCTGTTCCTCGAGCACCGCCACGAGGACGTCGGGCTCGACGACGAGTACGCGCGCGGCACGCTGCGCCACCTCGCGACGCTCTGGGGCAAGCCCGTGGTCGTCCGGACGATCGAGCGCCGCGACCCCGGCCCCGTCTGGCTCGTCGCCCATCCCGGTCGGCGCGACGTCGAGCGCACGCGCGTCGAGCCGACCCGCGCGGCCTGACCGGCCCGGCCCGCGCGGCGCGCCCGGCCCCGTAGGCTTGCCGGCGGACCGTTCCCGCGACCGAGGACCATCCATGAGCCGACTCTTCGAGCCCTGGCAGCTCGGCGACCTCCACCTCGACAACCGGATCGTGATCGCGCCGATGTGCCAGTACTCGGCCGTCGACGGCACCGCCGGCGACTGGCACCTGATCCACCTCGGCCACCTCGCGCTCTCCGGCGCGGGCCTGCTGATCATGGAGGCGACGGCGGTCTCGCCCGAGGGCCGGATCACGTACGCCGACCTCGGGCTCTTCTCGGACGAGAACGAGGCGGCGATCGCGCGCGCCCTCGCCGCGGTGCGGGCGCACTCGCCGATCCGCGTGGCGATCCAGCTCGCGCACGCTGGACGCAAGGCGTCGAGCGAGGTGCCCTGGCTCGGCGGCGCGCAGCTCCCGCCCTCGGCGCCGAACGGCTGGCGCACCGAGGCCCCCTCTCCGCTCCCGCACGCGCCGGGCGAGGAGGCGCCCGCCGGGCTCGACGAGGCGGGCCTCGAGCGCGTGCGCGACGCCTTCGTCGCCTCGGCACGGCGCGCCGTGCGGCTCGGGCTCGACGGGATCGAGCTGCACATGGCGCACGGCTACCTGCTGCACGAGTTCCTCTCGCCGGTCGCGAACCGGCGCACGGACGCCTACGGCGGCCCGCTCGAGCACCGGCTCCGCTTCCCGCTCGAGGTCTTCGACGCGGTGCGCGCCGCCGTCCCGGCGGAGGTGCCCGTCTGGACGCGGGTCTCGGCGACCGACTGGGTCGAGGGCGGCTGGGACGTGGCGGGCACGATCGCGCTGGCTCACGCGCTGCGCGAGCGGGGCGCCGCCGGGATCTCGGTCTCCTCCGGCGGCGTGTCGCCCGACCAACGGATCCCGCTCGGCCCCGGCTACCAGGTGCCGCTGGCGGCCGAGGTGCGCGCCGCCGTCGGGCTGCCGACGATGGTCTGCGGCCTGATCACCGAGCCCCGCCAGGCGGAGGCGGTGCTCGCCGAGGGCGCGGCCGACGCGGTCGCGCTGGCGCGAGGAATGCTCTACGACCCGCGCTGGCCGTGGCACGCGGCCGCCGAGCTGGGCGCCCGGGCCGCTGCGCCGCCGCAGTACTGGCGCTGCCCGCCGCGCGGCCACGAGGGCCTCTTCCTCGGCGCGGCGCACGGCCAGCGCTGAGCCTCGCGGGCTGGGCGCCGGGCCGGCCGGCCCGGCGCCCCGTCGGCGGCTCAGGCGGTCGGCTCGACGAGGGAGAGCTCGAAGCCGATCTCCTCGTCCGCCATCTGGAACGACTGGTCGATCCAGACGCTCGCGGGGATCCCGGTGGTCGCGTCGTACGTGACGCGGACCTCCTCGGCCCCGGTGTCGATGGCCTCCTGGATGCGGTCGAAGAGCGCCTCGACCGTCGTCGTCAGCGCCTGCTCGGGCGGCGTGCCCGTGCCGGCGTCCGGCGCGTAGGCGAGGTCGACGATCTTCCCGCCCTCGACGGTCACGCGGAAGGGGCCGAGGAGCTCGCGCGGCAGGAAGCCCGTGGCGCCGACGTCGACGACGTAGCGCCCGAGGCCGAGCGCCTCCCAGCGGTCGCGCGCGGCGTCGAGGTCGGCCTGCGGCGAGCCGCCCGGGCCTGGCTCGACGGGGATCGGCTGGTCGATCGGGGTCGGCTCCGCGGGCTCGGCCGGCGCGGGGGCCGGGGCGGGCGCAGGAGCGGGGGACGGCGCAGGGGCCGGGCCCGGTGCGGACGACGACCCGCCGCCGCACGCGGCGAGCAGGCCGGCCGCCGCACCGGCGGCGAGGGTGAGGACGATCGTGCGGCGTGTCATGCCCCTTCGACCCGCGGCGGGCGGCCAGGGTTCCCTCGTTCGGCGGCAGGACCGGCGCCGCACGCCGTATCGTCGGGGCGTGCGCCTCGCCGCCCTGCTCGCCGCCGTCCTCGAGGCTCGCGCTCGCGGCGGCCGGCTGCAGCGGGTCGGACGAGACCGCGCCGCCCCCGCCGCGGCCGCCCGCGCCGGCCGCGACCACGCGACCGCGACCGCTGCCACGGAGACGCGCCGCCGACGGAGAGCGCGCGTCGGACAGACTGAACGCGCCGGACGTCCGCGCAGGTCGTGCGCCGACGCCGGCCGATCCTGACCAAAGCGCGCGCGGGCCCGCGCGGACGGGCTGCACGTCCGGGTGGTGAACGACCGCGCCGGGCCGGCGATCCTCGACCTCGCCGGGCCCGACCTGGCCGGCGCGTCGCAGCGAGGTCGACGCCGGCGCCGGGCTCGAGCTCCGCTACCCGGCGGCCCCGGGCGGCGTCTCGGTGATCTGCCGGGCCGCGCTCTCGGGCGAGCCCGTCGGCGAGCCGGGGACGTTCCGGTGGTCGAGGTTCCCGGCGAGGCCTCCGCTTCCCGTGCTCCTTCGCGGGCGGCGCCCAGCAGCAGACGCCCGCCGAGGGCGCGTCGGGGACGCCGGGCGCGCCGGACGCCGCGGCCCGCGCCATCTACGCCGACCGGATCCGGGACGCCGACGTGATCGAGCTGATCGCGGTCACGGAGCGCCAGGCGGTCGTCCACGTCTTCCGCGACGGCGCGCCGCACCTCTCGGTCGCGCTCGCCGCCGCGGAGGACGGCGGCTGGCTCGCCACCTCGGTCGCCGAGTGCGCGCCGCCGGCCGCCGGGACGACGACCGGGCCCTAGAGCCTGATCTCGACGGCGGCGACGCGGTCGCCGCGCGCCGCCTTCGCCCGGTCCACTTCCGCGGCCGCCGTTGACGACGTCCGTCCTGGCCCGGCCACGATCGTGTCGTCATACGCCGCCGAGGCAGTCGTTCCAAAGAGGGCGCCGAGGCCGGTCGCGCCCGCACGCCCACCGCCGAGCAGCTTGTCGGCGCCGGCGCCGCCGGAGCCGGTCGTTCCCGCCGCCGCCGATCAGGACGTCGTCGCCGCCGAGCCCGAGCAGCAGGTCGTCGCCGCCGGGCCGCAGATCACGTCGGGCCCTGGCGTGCCGCGCAGGACGCGTCCCCGAGCTAACTCCCGCCGATCGTGCACCCCTTCGGCACGGGCGGCGCGACGAGCGACGCTGGGGACGCAAGGCCGCCGTCGTTCGCCGCGTTCTCGTCGACCGCTGCTGCGCGGTCGGCTGCCGGTCAGCCGGGCCACCGTCGCGGTCGTCGGCTTTGAGCGTCAGCGTCACGGTCGCCGTCGCCCCGGGGGCGAGCGAGCCGGGTCGCACGCGATCGGCGGCCCCGGCGCGCACGCGCCCTGGACGCCGCCGACAGGCACGCCGATCGTCGGCGGGACGGGGATCGTCACGACGACACCCGGGCAGCGTCCGGCCCGGCGTTCGAGACGGCAGCGGTCCGGCGCGACCTGCTCCCCGGGCCGCGCGACCGGGCGGTCGACCGCCACCGTGACGCCGACGTCGGCGAGCGCCCCCGTCTCGTAGGCGCCGAGGTCGCAGCGCGGGCCGTCCACGCCGTCCCCGTCGAAGGGGCGCGCCGCGCCGCGCGCGTCGGCCGTAGGCGCACGCACCGCGTCCTTTGCAGCCGGCCGGGTCGCCAACGTCGACGGCCGGGCTGCCGGGCAGGAGCGCGTGCGTCAGGGACGGCCCCGCCGTAGGCCGCGAGCGGCGCCAGCCCCGAGGTCGACGCCGACGGGAAGGTTCCCGGTGCCGGCAGCCACCTTGCAGCCGGCTGCGCTCTGAGCAGGTCGTAGCCGGCGAGCGTCTGCCGCCCTTGCAGTCGGGCGCCTGGCCGCCGGTGTCCACGTTCGTCGCCAGGATCGAGCCGGAGGGTGGTCGTCCCCGCAACGGCCCGCTGGACACCGCCGCCGTCGCCCTTGCCGTCCCCGTCGGCGTCCGCGGTGTTCGCGGCGACCGTCGAGCTTGCGAGCGTTGCCGTCTCCCCGCCGCGACGGCCAGCCCGCCCCCGTCCCCGCTCGCGGCGTTGCCGCTGAGCGTGGGGTTCGTCCTTGCCGAGGCTCCCGTGGATCGCGGCGAAGCCCTCGAGCGCGACGCCGCCCCCGGCACCGCCGCGGCGTTCGCCGACACGGTCGCGTCGCGCAGGACGAGCGTGCCGCCCTGGCTCGCGATCCCGCCGCCGCGCCCCGCCGGTCGCCTGGTTGCCCGTCACGACGCAGCCCGTCACGGTCGCCCGCGCGAGGTTCTGGACGAAGATCCCACCGCCGCCGTAGCCGCCCGCGGCGTTCCCGGCGACGACGCAGCCGAGCTGCAGCCGGTCGCCCGTGAAGACGATCACGCCGCCGTTGCCGCTCGTCTTGCCGCCGGTGAGCGTCAGGCCGGAGAGGACGAGCGTCTGGTCGTTCACCGACGAGCTGCGCACGACGAGGACCACGGTCGACCCGTTCGCGTCGACGGTCAGCGCCGCCGCGCCCGGCCTGGATGGTCAGGTCGTGGGCGACGGGCGGCAGCCCGGCGGCGAGCTCGATCGTCCCCGCCGATCGAGAAGCGGATCACGTCTGCGCCGGAGAGGGCGTTCGCCGTCTCGATCGCCGCGCCAGAGCGTGCACGTGCCGGCCGCGGTGCGGCGGGCGCCGTCTGGTCGCGGGGTCGGCGGCATCGCCCGCGTCGTCGACGGTGAAGGTCGCCGCGCCGGCGGCGGGGACCAGCGCGAGCAGGACGCACGCCGTGCTCCCCGCGAGGGCCGCGAGACGACGCGCCCGCCTTCCGGGGGACACGCTGCTGGCCACGAGACCGCCTTCGACGCGGGCACGGGGCGTCCTGCCCCGCGCCGTCGCGACTCGCTCCGCGGGGACGATCCGCCGCAGGTGACCGATCGCACGAGGCTACGGCCTCACCCGACCGCTCGCCGACCGCCCGGGGCCGCCGCCCCCTCCAGCACCTCGGCGAGCCTGGCGCCGAGGGCGTCCCGGGTGAACGGCTTGTGCAGCAGGGCCGCGTCGAGCAGGTCGGTCGGCCCCAGCTCCGCATCGGTGTAGCCCGACATGTAGAGGACCGGCGTGCCCGGCCGCAGCGCCGTCACCCGCCCCGCGAGCTCGCGACCGCTCGCCCCCGGCATGATCACGTCCGTCAGCAGCAGGTCGACCGGCTGGTCGCGCGCGACGAGCAGGGCGAGCGCCTCGTCGGCCCCGCGCGCGGCGAGCACGGCGTAGCCGAGGCGCTGCAGCATCCGCTCGACGGACGAGCCGACCAGCGGGTCGTCCTCGACGAGCAGGACGACCCCCGCCCCACGCGGCGCCGGCGGCTGCGCCTCGGCCTCGCCGGCCGCCTGCTCGCCGCCCGCCTGCGGCAGGAGCACAGTGATCGTGGTTCCGACGCCCGGCCGGCTCTCGATCGCCACCGCCCCGTTCGACTGCGCGACGACGCCGTGCACGGTCGCCAGCCCGAGCCCCGTCCCCTTGCCCGCCTCCTTCGTGGTGAAGAACGGCTCGAAGGCGCGGGCGACGGTCTCCTCGTCCATGCCGACGCCGGTGTCGCGCACGTGCAGCGCCACGTAGCGGCCGGGCGGCACCCCGTCGGGCCCGGACGAGCCCGCGGGCACGTCGTGGAGCGCGGTCTCGAGCACGATCCGGCCGCCGGAGGGCATCGCGTCCCGCGCGTTGACGACGAGGTTGAGGACGACCTGCTCGATCTGGCCGCGGTCCGCGTGGACGGTCGGGAGGCAGGGGTCGAGATGCGTGACCAGCTCGACGTCCTCGCCGATCAGGCGGCCGAGCATCCGGTCGACCTCGCGGACGACCGCGTTCAGGTCGAGGACCGTCGGCTCCAGGATCTGCTTGCGGCTGAAGGCCAGGAGCTGCCCGGTCAGGCGCGCCGCGCGGTCGGCGGCCGCCCGCACCTCGAGCGCGTCGACGCGCCGCGGGTCGTCGTCGGGCAGCTCGTCGAGCAGGAACTCGGCCGACCCGATGATCGCGGTGAGCAGGTTGTTGAAGTCGTGCGCGACGCCGCCGGCGAGCCGGCCGACCGCCTCGAGCCGCTGGGACTGGAGCAGCTGCTCCTCCAGTCGCTTGCGCTCCGTGATGTCGAGCAGGAAGCCGCGGGCCGGCCGGCCCGGCTGGGCGTCGTCGGCGATCGCCTGGTCGAGCAGCCAGCGCGTCTCCCCGCCCTGCAGGACGATCCGGTACTCGTGGCGGAAGGCGCTGCCGCCGACACGCCACGCCTCGCGGGCCGCGGCGAGCCCGGCGCGATCGTCCGGGTGGACGAGCTGCGTCACGAGCTCGGGCTCGGCCTGGAAGTCGCGGGCCGGCCGCCCCAGCAGCTGCTCCACCTGCGGGCTGACGAACTCGAGCCCGGGCGCGCCGGCGCGGCGCACCGCGTACGCGGTCAGCGGCAGCGCCTCGAGCAGCGCCCGGTGGTCCTCCTCGACGCGGCTGAGCCGCCGCTCGACCCGGTCGCGCTCCGTCGCGAGCGCCGCCGCCTCACGCGACGCGCGCTCCAGCGAGAGCGCGTTGTCGATCCGCGCGCGCCGCTCCCTGGCGAACACGGCGAGCAGCAGCGCGAGCGGCCCGACGGCGAGGATCGCGTAGGGCTCGTCGCGGGCGACGTGCGCCATCACGAGCGCGATCGGCGAGAGCAGCAGGTCGACGAGGCCGACGAGCGCGAACGGCCGGGCGATCGACCGCAGCGGCGCGCCGTGGACCAGCCGCTCGTAGGCGCCCACGACGGCGGCGTCCAGGGCCAGGCCCGCGACGAGGACGCCGGCGATCAGGGGCAGGGTGGCCGCCGTCACGTCGGGCTCGCCCACCATCGCGAGGATCGCGCTCGGCGCGATCGCGAACAGGGCGTTGACCGGCGGGAGCAGCAGCCGCTCGGGATGCGCGCGCCGCCGGACGAGGCCCGGGACCTCGGCCAGCGTGTAGGCGGCCGCGACCAGCGCGGGCACGAGCGCCGCCGGCGCGACGAACAGCATCGGGACGAGCACGAGGTGGGTCGGCACCGCGGACCCGCTCCAGATCTCGAACTCGACCTTCGCGCAGACGGCGAGCGCGACCACGAGCGCGAGCGCCGCCCCGGGCGAGAGCTCGCGCGGGCTGTCGAACCCGGCCGCGAGGGCGACCACGGCGCCGACCAGCAGCCCCGCCGCGCCGAGCGCCGCGACCCGCTCACGCGCGCTCCGCGACTCCCGGTTGCGCGAGCGCGCGGCGGCGATCACGCCGGTCGGCGACTCCCCGTCCACCAGCGCGAGCGCGCTCACCGGGCGGCGCCCCGGACGTCGCTCAGCGCTTGAACGGGTCGAGGAACAGGTCGTCGACCTGCCACGCGCCCGCGCCCTCGGGCGTGAGGCGCAGCACGACCGTCGCCGTCCCGCTCGCGTCGAGGCTCCAGAACGGCACGCCGATCCAGAGCACGCCGCTCGGCCCCCACGCCGCCCCGGCCTTCACCGTCGCGATGCGCGACCAGGTGACGCCGCTCGCCCCGACGAGCCCCACGTCGATCCCGAGCGTCGAGTCCGGGTCGCCCCCGTTGCGCACGAACAGGCGGAACGTCGGCGTCCCGATCGAGACGCAGAAGGCGGGCGAGGTCGCGCTGCCGCCCGCCGGGAGCGAGAGCGACTGGGCGTCCTTGCGCCGGCTGACGTAGAACGGCTCGTTGCCCGCGACGACGGCCGCGCCGCCCGCGAGCGTCCACGCTCCCGAGGCGGGCTCGAAGTCGCCGCCCTCGACGAGCGCGTAGGGCGCCGAGTCGCCCCAGGGCAGGAACGGCTGCGACGTCCTCGGGCTCGGGCAGGCCGTCAGGTACGACTCGACGACCTTCTCGAGCGTCGTCTGCTTCGCACCGGCCGCGGGGCCGGCGACGGCGGCGCCGAGCGCGAGCGCGCCCAGGCCGACGACGGCCCTCCGCATGATCGTCCGCATCCCATCCGTCCTCTCCCGGCTCTCGCCGATCTCCGGGGCACCCTCCGCGCCGCCGGCCGCAGTGGAGACTCGCGCAGTCTCGTCGCGTGGGCCAAATGGCTCAATCACCGTTCGGAGGGATCGTGCGCCCGATCCGGACGATCCGGCCGTCCCCCGGACGATCCGGCCGTCCCGCGGCTGTCGCCCCCGGCGCGCGCGGAGTACAATCCGCCCCGTGACGACCCGCGCAGAGGACCCCCTGAGTACCCATGGCACGGCCGACCCTCTCCCGCATCCGTCGCGGCCGCTCGCGGCTGCCGGGCGAGGCGCGCGCCGAGCCGGGCTCGCGCATCGTCGAGCTCGCCGGTAGCGGGCTCACCTGGATCCACCTGGAGGGCCCGTCCGCGCTCGAGGCGCAGGAGCTGGCCGACCGCTTCGGCTTCCACGAGCTGGACGTCGAGGACGTCCTCTCGAAGCGCCAGCGCCCGAAGATCGACGAGTACCCGGGCTACCTCTTCCTCGTCCTCCACTTCCCGGTCTACGACAAGCGGATCCAGCGCCTGAACGCGGCCGAGCTCGACGTCTTCATCGGGCCCGACTTCCTGATCACGCTCCCGAACGTCGAGCTGCACCCCGTCTCGCGCCTGTTCAACCGCTGCTCGTCGGACGAGGAGCTGCGCGACGAGCTCTTCTCGAAGGGCTCCGGCTACCTGCTCTACCACGTCCTCGACGACTTGTTCGACTACTGCTTCCCGATCCTCGACAAGATCGGGCACAAGCTCGACCGGATCGAGGACGACATGTTCGAGGGCCGCTCCGAGGAGGTCGTGCGCGACCTCTCGAACGCGAAGCAGGAGGTGATCGCCTACCGGAAGATCATCAAGCCGGAGCGCGCCACCCTCCGCCTGCTGGAGCGCTACACGCAGCGCTTCCTGCGCGAGGACCTCGACGTCTACTTCGACGACATCGTCGACGCCGCCGAGCGCATCTGGGACCTCCTGGACAACTACAAGGAGGTCGTCGAGGGCCTCGAGTCGACGAACGAGTCGGTCATCTCGCACAAGCAGAGCGACGTGCTGCGGATGCTGACGATCATCAGCGTGACCATGCTGCCGCTGACCCTGATCGCGGGCATCTTCGGCATGAACGTGCACTTCCCCGGCGAGGGCTCCCACGAGGCGTTCTGGGTCGTCCTCGGCGTCATGCTCGCGGCCCTGATCGGGATGGTCGCGTTCTTCCGGTACAAGCGCTGGTTCTAGACCATCCCGCTCAACCATGCGGGTTTGCGACTGATTCGTCACACGAAGTGGTCACAAAGGAGGCCATCGCGAACGGAAGCGGTCTGCGAGGTAGACGAGCAGCGCCCGCTCGCCCTGCCGGGTGATCGCGATCGCCGCGAGCACGCCGCCGGCGAGCTCACAGCGGGCGATGCTGGCGGCGCCGCCGCCCGGGGAGCACCGACCAGGCCAGCAGGAGCGCGAGACCGCCGAACGCCAGCCCGACCGCCCACGTGCCGACCGTGGTCGCTGGGAGGATCCGGAACGAGGTGGCCGCATGCCCTGCACGGAACCAGCATGACCGTGCGAGGGGGCCCCACGTCATCGGGGGCGGCCGCGATCGCGCCTGCGGCGATCCCGCGGGACCCGGCCCCCGCCGCGACCCGCTCGCGCACCTCGCAACCGCGGGGCCGAACGCGCGCCCGGGGCCAGCGACGGGCGCCGGCCCCGGGCGAGTGACCTCTGCCGGCGACAGGCGCCCGGTCACGGCTGGGCGATCGCGCCGTCCGGCGTGAAGCCGAGATGACGAGCATCTCGTCGAACCTCGACTCGTCCAGGCCCGCCATGGCGGCGATGTCGGGCGCGTGCTGGATGTTCACGTACGCCTTCAGTGCCGGCGCCGTCGAACGCGAAGCCGGTCGGCTCGGCGCCGGCCGTCCTGACCGAGAGGACGCGGACGCGGCCGTCGGTCTGCAGGTCGATGCGCTCGAGCTTGTCCTCCTCCTGCTTGCCGACGTCGATCAGCGTGACCGCGAGCGCCGACGGCGCGGCGACGGCGGCAATGGCTGCGACGGCAACGACCTTCCGACGCACGGTCGGAGCGACTTCGTCGCGACTCCTCCTGGGTCATGGGAACGAGTCGTGCTGCGCCGCGAGGCACCGTCGAAGTCTTCCGATCGCCGACTCGTCCGGGGCGTCGATGACGGGAAGCGACGGTGAAGGTCTGTCGACCGGCGAACGCGGGGACGGGCGGCCCGGCTCGCCGAGGGCCGCCGGCAGAATTCCCCATGGAGCAGCTCTGGGCGCCGTGGCGAGCTCGAGTACGTCAGCTCGGCGGACGAGCAGCCGGGCTGCGTGTTCTGCCCGCGCGGGATGCCGCCGACGACGCCGAAGCGCTCGTCGTCCACCACGGCGAGCTCTGCCTACGTGCTCCTGAACAAGTTCCCGTACCAGACCGGGCCACCTGATGGTCGCGCCGTACCGGCACTGCGGCGACTACGCCGAGCTGACCGACGAGGAGGCGCTCGAGATCCACCGGCTCGGCGCCGCGTCGCTGCGCCTGCTGCGCGAGCAGATGGCCCCGCACGGCGCGAACCTCGGCTGGAACCTCGGGCGCGTCGCCGGCGCGGGCGTCGTCGACCACGTGCACCTTCACGTCGTCCCGCGCTGGAACGGCGACACGAACTTCATGCCCGTGCTCGCAGACGTGAAGGTGATCCCCGAGCACCTCGCCGTCACGCGGCAGAAGCTCGCGGACGCCTGGCGGTAGGCGACTGGCGGGCGGCGCAGCCGCACCCGGGCCGGCCGACCGGGCCCCGCGCCTACGATTGCCGCATGACGCTGAATCCGAAGGTCTTCAAGGCGTACGACGTCCGCGGGATCCATCCGACCGACCTCGACGAGGACGGCGCGTACCGCATCGGGCGGGCCTACGTCGAGCAGTTCGAGCCGCGCGCCATCGCGGTCGGCCGCGATATGCGGACACACGCGCCCGCGATGGCGGAGGCGGCGATCCGCGGCGCCCTCGACGGCGGTGCCGACGTCGTCGACATCGGGATGGTCGGGACGGAGATGCTCTACTACGCGGTCGGCGAGCTCGGGCTCGACGGCGGCTTCACCGTGACCGCCTCGCACAACCCCAAGGAGTACACGGGGATGAAGATCGTGCGGCGCGGCGCGCTGCCGGTGGGCGGCGACTCGGGCCTGCTCGACGTGCGCGCCCGCGCCGAGGCCGGGTTCGGCGAGCCCGCGAGGCGCGGCACGCTGAGCCAGCAGGACGTCTACCCGGGCTGGGCGGAGCGCGTGCTCTCGTTCGTCGACCCGGCTGCGATCCGGCCGCTGCGCGTCGTCGTCGACGCGGCGAACGGCATGGCCGGCGCGATGCTGCCGCCCCTGCTCGACCGGCTCCCCGTCGACGCGGTGCGGTGCTACTTCGATCCGGACGGGACGTTCCCGAACCACGAGCCGAACCCGCTGCTGCCGGAGAACCGCGAGTTCATCGTCTCGCGCGTGCTCGCCGAGGGCGCCGACCTCGGGATCGCCTTCGACGGCGACGCCGACCGATGCTTCTTCGTCGACGACACGGGCGAGTTCGTGCCCGGCGACTTCGTCACGGCGCTGCTGGGCGCGGCGATGCTCGAGAAGGAGCCGGGCGGCACCGTGATCTACGACGTCCGCGCGAGCTGGGCCGTCCCCGACACGATCCAGGCGCTCGGCGGCACGGCCCTGATCAATCGGGTCGGCCACGCCTTCATCAAGCACCGGATGCGCGAGGTCGACGCCGCCTTCTCGGGCGAGGTGTCGGGCCACTACTACTTCCGCGACTTCTACAAGGCGGACACGGGCACGGTGCCGATGCTGCTGATGCTCGAGCTGATCTCGAAGCGCGACCAGAGGCTCTCCGAGATCCTCCGCCCGTTCCGGGAGAAGTACTTCATCACCGGCGAGCTGAACACCGAGGTTCCCGACGTCGCGCTGAAGCTCCAGGAGATCAAGGAGCGCTTCGGGCCCGAGGGCGAGGTGTCGCACCTCGACGGGATCTCCGTCACCGCCGGCGACTGGCACATGAACGTCCGCCCGTCGAACACCGAGCCGCTGCTCCGCCTGAACCTCGAGGCCACCTCGGAGGCCCTGATGGAGGCGAAGCGCGACGAGGTGCTCGCCGTCATGCGCGGCTGAGCCGGAAGGGGCGCGGCCCGGGTGCGCCCCGGGCCGCGCGTCGGCCCCGCGCCGGTCGTTAGCATCTCCCCCGTGACGCTCGAGCACGGACGCGTGACCGACCGGCGGCCGCCGTTCTCCTACTCGGCGCTCGTCCGCGTCGGCTTCTCCGACACGGACGCGCAGGGGATCGTCTACTACGGCCGCTACATGCCGTACTTCGACCTCGCCCGGGTCGAGTACCTGCGCCACCTCGGCCTGCTGCGCACCGACCTCGGGCCCCGCCAGTTCGTCATGCGTGCGTTCGCCGTCGAGTACGACGCGCCCGCCGTCTTCGACGACCTGATCGAGGTGTTCGTGCGCACCCGGCGGATCGGCCGCTCGAGCATGACCCAGGAGTACGCGGCCGTCCGCGCCTCCGACGACGCGCTCATGTGCACCGCCGAGCAGACGCTCGTGATGGTCGAGCTCGCCGAGCGCCGGCCGACGCCCGTGCCCGAGGAGCTGCGCGCGCTCATCCGCTCGTTCGAGGGCGACGCCCTGGAGGAGGCGTGAGCGGCGCGGGCGGGCGCGAGGCGGCGCTCGCCGAGATCGCCCGGCTCGAGGCCGAGGAGCCCGAGGCGGACGAGATCCTGCGCGGCGCGCTCGCCGCGCTCGTCCGCGACGCCGGCTTCCGCGGCGCGGCGATCTGGTTCGTCGAGGGCGACGAGCTCCAGCTGGGGCCGGCCGCGGGCGCGCCGGTCGACCTCGCCGACCCCGCTCCTCCCGCCGCGGCCGGCGACGGGCTCGCGGTCGAGGTGCCCTTCGACGGGCGCCGCGTCGCCGTGCTCGCGGTCGCGCCCGCCGGCGAGGAGGACGCGTCCTACCTCGGCCGGGTCGCCGGGCTCGTCGCGGGCGCCTGCCTCGTCGGGTGGGACACGGGCGGCGTGGCCTGGGACGACCTGGCCTGAGCCCGGTCCCGGTTGCGTCCCGGCGGGCGCGACGCGAGAATCCGGCCCCATGACGCTCACGATCACGATCAACGAGAACGGCTGCCTGGTCGTCGAGACCGGCGGCACCTACGCGGTGGACGGCGGCGAGCCGCAGGAGCAGGCGAAGATCGCGCTCTGCCGCTGCGGCCAGTCCGCGAACAAGCCCTTCTGCGACGGCACGCACAAGCGCGTCGGCTTCGAGGCGCCGGGCGGCGAGATCGTCCTCGGCGCCTAGGGTCGGCCCGCTCCCGAGGTCGCGCCGCGCGTCCGGGCCTCCGGGCGCGCGGCGTCGCTAGCCGCGCTCGACGCGCGCGAGGATCGTCGCGACGGACGCGCTGGCGAGCGCCTCGCCGAGGACGACCGAGCCGAGCTCGTTCGCCTGGCGGATCACCTCGTCGCGCTCCCGGGCGGTGCCGCCGCGGGCGACGAAGAGCGCGGCGCGGGCCGTGACGGCCCACTCGGCCACACCGCCGAGCCCCGGCGCCGGCGGCCGCGCCGCCTCGTCGGGGACGCGCGCTCGACCCGCGAGCTCGGCTGCCACCTCGGCAGCCTGGCGCTCGATCAGCGGCGCGTCGCGCTCGGCCTCCGCGACCCTGCGCTCGAGCGCGGCCTGCGCCTCCTCGGCCTCCGCGAGCCTGCGGGTCGCGATCGAGAGCGAGTCGCGGGCCCGGACGACGAAGCGCCGCGCAGCCGCCAGCCGCTCGGCGTCGCGCCCCTGCTCGGCGGTCGAGAGCTCCCGCTCGGCGTCGGCGAGCGTCGCAGCCCGCCGATCGGCCTCCGCGCGCCCCTCCGCCACGTCCGCCGCAAGGCGCGCGCGCTCCGCCGGTGCCGCTGCGAGCAGCGCCGCGACCGCATCCGCCCGTGCGCGGATCGCACCGGTCGCCTCGGCCAGCCGGTCGAGCTCGGCGAGCGCGGTCGACGTCGAGGCGTCTCGCCCGGCGAGCTCCCGGAGGTACGCGAGCGTCTCGTCAGCGGCCATGCGGAAACCGTAGCGAACCGCCGCAACGACGCTCCTGCTCGGCGCGTGGGGTCCACAGGGCCCGACCGGGCCGATCGCCCGAGCGGCCACCGCATCCGCCACCGGCGAGGCACGCGAAGACCGCCCACCGAGCCGTCCCTTTCGGCCGGGCGAGGGGCCACCCCGCGCCTCCACCCGCTTTCGAGCGTAGCGTCCAAACCGTCGCGTGTGTGCCGGTCGGGGCTCGCCGTGTGACGCGTGCGTGACGATCGCTCCGCAGGGATCGCGCCCGACCGAGCGGGCCGTACGGCGGCGCCGGCCGCGGCCCGCGCGACCGTCAGCTCGGCGTGACGCGGTAGGCGTCGAAGACGGACTCGACGTTGCGCAGGGCGCTCAGCAGCGCGCGCAGCGACTTGATGTCGCCCAGCTCGGCGATGTACCAGTTCTTCGCCATCTGGTCCTCGACGTGGCCGGCGTACTCGACGATGTTCGCGCCGTGCTCGGCGAACGTGCGCGCGACGTCCTCGAGCAGCCGCGGCCGATCCCACGAGCCCACGGCGATCTGGACGCGGAAGCTCTGCGTTCCGTCGCCCTCCCACGCGACCGGGGTGAACCGCTCCGGGTTCTTGCGCAGGGCGCGGACGTTCGGGCAGTCCTCGCGGTGGATCGTGATCCCCTTGCCGAGCGAGATGTAGCCGACGACCTCGTCTCCCGGGACGGGAGTGCAGCACTTCGCGAGGCGCACGAGGACGTCCTCGACGCCGGGCACGACGATGCCCGCCGCCTGGCCGTTGACGGGCGTCGCCTTCTGCTTGCGCGGGATGCGCTCCTCGACGGCGACCTCGCTCGTCTTCAGCCGGTGCAGCACCTTGTTCACGACCTGCTGCACCTGGAGCTTGCCCGAGCCGATCGCCAGGTAGAAGTCCTCGCCCTTCTTGAAGTTCATCTCGCGGATCACGCCGGCGAGCAGCGACGAGCTCGCGAGCTTGCGGTAGGGCAGGTTGTGCTGCTTCAGCGCCTGCTCGAGCGCGTCGCGCCCCCGCTGCTCGGTGTCGTCGCGCGTCTCGCGGCTGAACCAGTGTCGGATCTTGTTGCGCGCCTTCGAGGAGACCGCGAGCGCGAGCCAGTCACGCGACGGGCCGCGGCCCAGCTGCTTCGACGTGAGGATCTCGACGAAGTCGCCGCTCTTCAGCCGGTAGTGGAGCGGCACGATGCGGCCGTTCACCTTCGCGCCGACCATCCGGTGGCCGACGTCCGTGTGCACCGCGTACGCGAAGTCGATCGGCGTCGCGCCGGCGGGCAGGTTCTTCACCTCGCCGCGCGGCGTGAACACGTACACCTCGTCGGCCACCAGGTCGGTGCGGAAGCTCCGGAGGAACTCGTTCGGGTCCGTCTCCTCCTGCTGCCAGTCGACGAGCTGCTTCAGCCAGGCGAGCCGCTCCGCCTCTGCCTTCGCGTCCCGCTTGCCGTGCTTGTAGAGCCAGTGCGCGGCGATGCCGAACTCCGCCGTCTCGTGCATCTCGCGCGTGCGGACCTGGATCTCGAGCGGCTTGCCCTCGGGCCCGATCACGGTCGTGTGCAGCGACCGGTACATGTTCAGCTTGGGCATCGCGACGTAGTCCTTGAACCGGCCCGGCATCGGCTTCCACAGCGAGTGGATGATCCCGAGCACGGCGTAGCAGTCGCCCTGGCCCTCGCGGCTCGACCGCTCGACGATCACGCGCATCGCCGTCAGGTCGTAGATCTCGTTGAACTCCTTGCCGCGCTTGACCATCTTCTCGTAGATCGAGTAGAAGTGCTTCGCGCGGCCAGAGATCTCGGCGCCGATCCCTGCCTTCTCGAGCTCGCCGCCGAGCGTCCGGCCCGCCTCCGAGACGTACTGCTCGCGGTCGGCCCGGCGCTGGTTCACCATCGCGCGGATCTCCTGGTACTTGCGCGGGTGCAGCGTGTGGAACGCCAGGTCCTCCAGCTCCGCCTTCATCGAGTGGATGCCGAGGCGGTGTGCGAGCGGCGCGTAGATCTCGAGCGTCTCCCGGGCCTTCTGGATCTGCTTCTGCTTGCCCAGGTACTCGATCGTCCGCATGTTGTGCAGGCGGTCGGAGAGCTTGATCAGGATGACGCGGATGTCCTGCGCCATCGCGACGATCATCTTCCGGTAGTTCTCGACCTGCGCCTGCTCCTTGGACTGGAACTGGATGCGCGTCAGCTTCGTGACGCCCTCGACGAGGGTCGCGACCTCCTCGCCGAACTCGGCGCGCAGCTCGTCGAGCGTGCGAGCGGTGTCCTCGACGACGTCGTGCAGCAGGGCGGCGGCGACCGTCGGCGCGTCGAGCCGGAGCTCGGCGACGATCCGCGCGACCCCGGCGGGATGCACGATGAAGTCCTCGCCGCTGCGGCGCCGCAGACCGTCGTGCGCCTCGGCCGCGTAGGCGAAGGCGCGCTCCAGCAGGTCCCGATCGACCTCGGGGCTGTACTCCCCCACCGTGGCGACGAGCTCCTCGAGGAGGCGCCTGTGCCGCTCGGCGGGCGGCGTGACGAGCTGCTCCGCCATGCGCCGATTGTACCCCGCTGCTTCCCGGGCGCCCTCCCCCGGGGCGTGCGCCCCGGGTACGCGAAGCAGGGCGCGGTGCACGGGCGGCCGCGCGCCTCAGGCGCGGGGGGCGCGTGCCGTGCGGGCGCTGACGGCCCGGGTCGAGTTGCGGGCCCTCGACGTGGCCTCGATCACGCCGCTGCCTGCAGGGCCGGCACCGGCGCGCCGGCGAGCAGCGCGCGGAAGGACTCGGACTCCGCGAGGTGCCGGCGCAGGCGGGCGTCGCCGCCGACGAGCCCGAGCTCCTCGAAGATCGCCTGCGCCTCCGGCGACCAGCCGGCGGGCCCCGCCCGCCACTCCTCCGCGAGCCGCGTGCGAAGCGCCTCGTAGCCGCCGGGCGCCTCGAGGATCCGCTTGACGACGAGCTGCGGGGTCACTGTCCCGTTCCAGCGGTTCGCCGCGAGGCGGAAGACGACGTCCCAGCGCGTCTCCTGGCGGAAGCGGTCGAGCTGCTCGCCGAGGCCGAACGCGATCGCCCCCGAGCGGACGCCGTCGGCCACGACCCCGAGCCGCAGGTGCTTGCCGTCACCGACGGCGGAGAGGTCGGTCAGCGCGCACGCGGGCGCGACGAGGACGACGCCCGGGTTGCCGAGCCCGAACGGCCCGAGCCGGTCGAGCTCCTCGCACAGGTCGAGCGTGAGCTCGTCGCCGCGCACGACCGCGTCGACGCGGACGCGGGGCCGCAGGTCGGTGTCGTCGAGGACGCCCGCGGCGTGTGCGGCGAGGGCGGCCGCGAACGGCTCGAGCTCGCGCTCCTCGATCGACAGGCCCGCCGCGGCGCGGTGCCCTCCGAACTTCGCCAGGTGGCCGGCGCAGGCCGCGAGCCCGGCGTGGAGGTCGAACGCCGGGATCGAGCGCCCCGAGCCGCGCCACTCGCCGCCCTCGCCTGCGATCAGGACGACGGGGCGGTTGAAGCGCTCGACCAGGCGGGAGGCGACGATCCCGATCACGCCGACGTGCCACTCCTCGCCCCAGACGACGTAGGCGCGGCGGGCGCGGTCGGCGGTCGACCAGCCGTCGATCTGGTGCAGGGCGTCGCGCAGGATCCGCTCCTCGACCGCCTGGCGCTCCCGGTTCAGCCGCTCGAGCTCCTCCGCGAGCGGCGCGGCGTCCTCTGGGCTCCCGGCGAGCAGCAGGCGTAGCGCCGTCTCCGGGTGGCCGAGCCGGCCGGCGGCGTTGATCCGCGGCGCGAGGCGGAAGCCGACCGCGCCCTCGTCGACCGAGGCCGGGTCGACGCCCGCGCAGCGCATCAGCGCGAGCAGGCCGGGCCGGCGCGTGCGGGCCAGGCGGCGCAGGCCGGCCGAGACGAGCGAGCGGTTCTCGTCGAGCAGCGGCACGACGTCGGCGATCGTCGCGAGCGCGACCAGCTCGAGCAGCTCGACCGGGGCGCGCTCGCCGAGCAGCGCCTGCACGAGCTTCCACACGACGCCGGTGCCGCAGAGCTCCGGGAACGGGTAGTCCGAGGGGCGCGTGACGACGAGCGCCGCGTCGGGCAGCTCGCCGCCGGGGCGGTGGTGGTCGCAGACGACGACGTCCATGCCCAGCTCGCGTGCCCGGGCGATCTCCTCCACCGCGGTCACGCCGCAGTCCACCGCGAGCAGGAGCCCGACGCCCTCGGCGGCGAGCCGCTCGACCGTCTGGCGCGCGAGGCCGTAGCCCTCGACGAAGCGGCTCGGCAGGTGCCAGGTGACGTCCGCGCCCGCGAGCTCGAGCGCGGTGACCGCGACCGCCGTGGCGCACACGCCGTCGACGTCGTAGTCGCCGTGGACGCAGATGCGCATGCCCGCCGCGATGGCGCGCCGGATCGCGTCCACCGCGGCGGCCATGTCGCCGAGCAGCAGCGGGTCGTGGTCGATCGCCTCCGCGGCCAGGAACCGCGCGGCGTCGCCGGGCGTGCGGTACCCGCGCCGCGCCAGGACGGCGGCGGTGACCGGCCGGACGCCGAGCTCGTCGACGAGACGTGTGACCTCGTTCCCCGAGCACGGCGCCAACGTCCACGTGGCGTCCCCTCCGTGCATGTGCATCGCACCCTAGGCGGGCGATCGGACGAACGTCCCCTCGATCCGGCCGCCGTCGCGCAGATGGCACGCTTCCGGCGCCGTTCCGGCACACCGGCGTCTCTATCCTGTGACGGCCGTGACGGATCCGAACTACGCGTCGGGCGACGACTACGCCGTCGAGTTCCTGGGCTACGAGTTCCGCTTCAACGCGCTCGACTTCGAGCAGCGCGTGAACGCCGCCGCCGTGCGGCTCGGGCTCGTCGGGCCGGGCGAGCTCGCGGCCGACGAGGTCGCCGACCTCGTCGAGCTCGTCTCGAGCGAGCGGATCGGGCGACCGCGCAGCGAGCTCGGCGAGTACGTCGTCGTCCACTGGAGCTCGCTGGCGCGCCGCGAGACTGAGTCGCTCGTCTACTGGCTACGCAAGCTCGTCTTTCGCGGCGCGTGGCTCGACCACCGCGTCAAGGAGGGCCTGCTGGAGGTCTCCTGGGACGAGGACTCGGGCGAGTTCGGCTACCGCGACCCACGCGGTGGCTCGACCCTGCTCGAGCTGGCGCCGGTGCCGTCGTGGCACGACCGCCAGTTCCGCCGGGCCGACTGAGGCCGGCTCAGCCGGCGCCGCCGGGCAGGGTGAACCCGAACGGCGTCCGCTTCTCCTTCACGTCGATCGTGATCCGCACGAGCGAGCCGAGCGGCACCATGATCTCCTGCGGGCCGTCCGGGCCGTCGTCCTCGTCGGGCACCGGGCGCAGCGTCACCCAGCCGAAGCCCGGCTCGGGCTCGATCGACGCGAGCTGGACGGTGGTGCCGTCGTGCAGCTGGACGCGGACGGTCGCCTGCTCGCAGCCGCAGCTCCCGAGGAACCCCTGGATCCGCGCGTGCACGCGCTTCAGGAAGTCCTCGACGGACGGAGGCGTCGAGCCGGCGATGCCTGGGACCCAGAGCTCGGGCACGGGGGAAGCCTAGTGGAACCGCCCAGCGCTGCTCCGGGAGAGCGCTCCCGCGCCTAGAAGAGCCGGTCGCGCTCGGGCATCGCGCCGACGGCGGCGCGGCCGAGCTCGGTCACGATCCGCCCGCGGGGCGTCCGCTGGATCAGGCCGAGCTGGAGCAGGTAGGGCTCGTAGACGTCCTCGACCGTGTCCGGCTCCTCGCCGAGCACCACGGCGAGGGTGGAGAGGCCGACCGGCCCGCCGCCGAACTTGTGCACGATCGCCGCGAGCAGGTCGCGGTCGATCCGCTCGAGCCCGTCGCCGTCCACCTCGAGGAGCGCGAGCGCCTCGTGCGCGACGGCGACCGTGACGATCCCGTCGTGGCGCACCTCGGCGACGTCGCGGACGCGCCGGAGGATCCGGTTCGCGACGCGCGGCGTGCCGCGCGAGCGACGGCCGATCTCCTCCGCGGCCGGCTCCTCGATCTCGACGCCGAGGATCCGCGCCGAGCGGCGCACGATCGTCGCGAGCTCGACGGCGCCGTAGTAGTCGAGGCGGAACGTCAGGCCGAAGCGGTCGCGCAGCGGCGTCGTGAGCAGGCCCGTCCGCGTCGTCGCGCCGACGAGCGTGAAGCGCGGCAGGTCGAGCGTCAGCGTCCGCGCGGCCGGCCCCTGGCCGATCACGATGTCGAGCCGGTAGTCCTCGAGCGCCGGGTAGAGGATCTCCTCGATCGACCGGTTCAGCCGGTGGATCTCGTCGACGAAGAGCACGTCGCCGGGCTCGAGCGCGGTCAGGATCGCCGCGATGTCGCCCTTGCGCTCGAGCGCGGGGCCGGCGACGCACTTGATCCCGCCGCCCATCTCCTCCGAGACGATGTACGCGAGGCTCGTCTTGCCGAGCCCGGGCGGCCCGACGAGGAGGACGTGGTCGAGCGCCTCGCGCCGCGCCTTCGCCGCGTCGAGCGCGATCCCGAGCTGCTCGCGGATCCGCTCCTGGCCGACGAAGTCGTCGAGCCGCCGCGGGCGGAGCGAGCCCTCGAGCTCGTCGTCCTCGGGGACGAGCTCCGCCCCCGTCAGGCGGTTCGTCATGCCGCCCGCAGCGCGAGCCGCACGCGCTCGTCGGCGGGCAGGTCGCCGTCGATCTCGGCGAGGCGCTGCTCGGCCTCGACGACGGAGAAGCCGAGCTCCACGAGGGCGTCCCGCGCGATCAGGTGCTGGTCGGCCGGCCCGGCGCCCGGCGCGGCGCCGTCCGCCTCCGCGACGGCGAGCGCGCCCACGCGCTCGCGCAGCTCGAGCACGACGCGCTGGGCGAGCTTGCGCCCGATCCCCGGGATCGACTGGAAGAGCGCCGCGTCGCCCCGGGCGATCGCCCGACGGAGGTCGGCGGGCCCGTAGGCCGAGACGATCCCGAGCGCGACCTTCGGGCCGATGCCGGTGACGGTGAGGAGCTCCTCGAACAGCGCGCGCTCGTCGGCCGCGGCGAAGCCGTACAGCTGCAGCGCGTCCTCGCGGACGTGGAGGTGCGTCTCGACGACGACCTCGGCCATGCCCTCGGCCTTGCGGATCGCGCTGCGGGTCGCCAGCACGCGGTAGCCGACGCCACCGACGTCGAGAACGAGGCCGTCCTCGAGCACCGCGACGGGCGCCCCGCGCAGCCGCGCGATCACCGGCCGGCTCCGGCGGCGAGCATGGGCGAGCCGAGCGCGTGGCAGATCGCGACCGCGAGCGCGTCCGCGGCGTGATGGGGCTTCGGGTCCTCGTCGAGCCGGAGGATCGCGCGCACCATCCGTTGCACCTGCGCCTTCTCGGCCCGGCCGTAGCCGCAGACGGCCTGCTTGACGGTCGCCGGCGGGTACTCGGAGCAGGGCAGGCCCGCCCGGGCGGCGGCGACGAGGATGGCGCCCCGTGCCTGGCCGACCGCGAGCGCCGTCCGCGGGTCGGCGCCGACGAACGACTCCTCGACGGCCACGGCGTCGGGCTGATGGCGCTCGATCGCGGCGGCGACCTCGTCGTGGATCCGCAGGAGGCGCGTCTCGAGGGTCATGGACGAGCTGGTCGACCACCAGCCGAACTCCAGGGCGCGGAGCTGGCCTCGCTGGGACTCGACCATCCCGAAGCCGCAGGCCGCCGTGCCAGGGTCGATCCCGAGGACCCTCACCCCACTAGGGTAGGCGCTCCGGCGGACGTTCCGGTGCCGCCGCCCACGGCCTGCGCGCCTCGGCCCGGCGCGCTCAGCCCGCCTTGACGGTCTTCGGCGCGCGCAGGACAACCGTCAGCGTGCGCGTGCGCTTCTTGCCGCTCGCCTTGCTGGTCGAGCGGACGACGGCCTTCACCTTGACGAGCTTCTTCAGCAGGGTCATGCCCTTCCGGGTGAGCCGGATCGGCACCTCGATGACGCGGCCGCGCGCGACCGTGAAGGACGCCTTGCCGATCACGACCTTCGCGGGCTTCCGCTTCTTCGCCTTCACCGGCTTCGCGCCCTTCTTCGCCTTGGCCTTGACGAGCGCCTGGAGCGTGATCGAGCCCTTGCACGTCGCCTTCGCCTTGCGCGGGCAGGCGACGCGGATCGTCAGCGCGCCGGCGGCGGAGACCTGCAGCACCTCGCCGGACCGGACGAGCACCGTCGTGTCCGTCCCCGTCTGGAGCACGTCCTCGACGTCGATGTCGGCGCCGCCCTGCGCGGGCGGAGAGTCGCCGGACGGCCCACCACCCGTCCCGCTGCCGCTACCGCCGGTCGAGCCGCCGGTGACCAGGGTCGTGTTCTCGCAGTCGCCGGCGAGGACGTCCTGGTTGTCCTTGGCGACCGCGTCGACGCCGCCGCCGCAGGCGATCTGGTCCGAGACGCCGTCGGTGGTGGTGATCGTGTCGTTCCCGGGCCCGCCGTCGACCGAGTCCTGGCCCGACAGCGGGTCGATGGTGTCGTTGCCGGCGCCACCGGCGATCGTGTTCGGCCCGCCGCTGCCGCGGAGCACGTCGTCTCCCGCACCGCCCAGGATGCCCTCGACGTCCGCGCCCACGTTGTCGAGCTCCCCCGCCTCGCCGTCGTCGGCGACGCCGTCGATGTCGACCGTGACGGACGCCGTGCGTGCGGAGTAGTCGACCGTGTCCACGCCGATGCCGCCGGTGAGGACGTCCGGGCCGGCACCGCCGTCGAGGACGTCGTTGCCCGGACCGCCGTTCAGCGTGTTCGCGCCCGCCGAGCCGCGCAGGACGTCCGCGCCCGAGCCGCCGAGGACGTTCTCGACGTCGGCGCGCACGTCGTCGCCCTCGCCCGGCTCGCCGTCGTTCGCGACGTCGTCGAGCGTGACCGTGACAGCAGACGTCCGGCTCGCGTACGAGACCTGGTCGACGCCGTCGCCGCCACTCGTCAGGTCGGCGCCGAAGCCGCCGGCGAGCTGATCGTTGCCGGGGCCGCCGTAGAGCGCGTTCGCGCCGTTGTTCCCGGTCAGCGAGTCGTTCCCGGAGCCGCCGACGATGACCTCGACGTCGGTCTCGATCCGATCGCCCTCGCCGGCCTCGCCGTCGTCGGCCGCGCCGTCGAGGTCGGCCGTGACGGGGTTGACCCGCGCCGAGTAGTCGACGGTGTCCACGCCGTCGCCGCCGACGAGGAGATCCGCCCCCGCGCCGCCGTCGAGCAGGTCGTCGCCGGGCCCGCCGCTCAGGGCGTTCGTCCCTGCCCCCGCGCGGAGGACGTCGTTCGCGGCGCCGCCGTTCGCGCCCTCGATCGAGGCGAGCTGGTCGCCGGCCCCGTCCTCCGCGCCGCCGTCGGCCCCCGGGTCGGCCAGGTCGACCGTGACCGGCGTCGTACGGAGTGAGTAGTCGACCACGTCGACGTCGCCACCGCCGTCGAGGACGTCCGCGCCGGGGCCGCCGTCGAGCGCGTTCGGGCCGTTGTCGCCGACGATCACGTCGTTCGCCGACCCGCCGCGGACGTTCTCGACCTCGGTGATCCCGTCGCCGATGCCGTCCTCGACGCCGCCGTCCCGGGCGGGGTCGAGCAGGTCGATCGCGAGCGGCGTCGAGCGAGAGGAGTAGTCGACCCAGTCGGTCCCGTTGCCCCCCGTGATCGCGTCCGCTCCGGGCCCGCCGTCGAGCACGTCGTCGTCGTCGCCGCCGGAGATCGTGTCGTCGTCCGGGCCGCCGAGGATCGTGTCGTTGCCGCCCTCGCCCTCGAACGTGTCGTTGCCCGGGCCACCGATCAGGAGGTCGTTGCCGCCGCCGCCGTCGAAGGTGTCGTTCCCGTTCTCGCCGTAGAACGTCTCGCCGGCCGCGCCGCCGCGCAGGACGTCGTTGCCGTCACCGCCGTAGACGGTCGTGGGCACGCCGACCGAGACCTGCACGACGTCGTTCATGTCCGATGTCGAGACCTCGACCGAGGTCACGCCGGCGCCGGCGCAGATCGCCTGGGTGGCGTCGCCGCCGGCGACGCAGCCGGCGCCGATGACGAGCGCGACCGAGTCGTCGACGAGGTAGTCGGAGCCGCTCGGGACGATCGAGACGGAGTTCGCCTCGCCGAACGGCGCCGCGAACGAGAGCGTGCCGGCCGCGACCTGGACGGTGGCGGCGTGGGCGCCGACCGCGGCCGCGAGGGCGGCGCCGCCGGCGAGGGCAGAGACGAGCAGACGGGGTGCACGGCGGGAGCGCATGTCCCCGGCATCGTCCGCACCGGAGGTGGCGCGGACACCCGGGCGGGGCAGCGTGATCGCCGCTTCGGGGAGCGAGGCGGAAGTTGCCTCGAACGGGCGAGCGCGGTCGGGGGCCCCTGCCCGGGGCGGCCCGGCGGCTAGCCCGGTCTGCTACTCCATCGCCTCGAGGATCGACTCGGCGATGTCGAAGTTCGCGTAGGCGTCCTGGACGTCCTCGTTGTCCTCGAGCGCGTCCATCAGCCGCAGCAGCCGCCTGGCCACCGCCTCGTCCTCGACTCGCACGGTCGTCTTCGGGATCATCGTCAGCTCGGCCGACTCGACCGCGACGCCGGCGCCGCGCAGCGCCTCCCGCACGGCCGCCAGGTCGTCCATCGCGCAGGTGACCTGGAAGCTCGTCCCGTCTCCCTCGACGTCCTCGGCGCCTGCCTCGGCGGCGATCAGGGTCAGCTCGTCCTCGTCGACACCGTCGGCGGGAACGACGACGAGGCCCTTCCGCTCGAACTGCCACGCGACCGCGCCCGTCTGGCCGAGGTTGCCCTCGTTCTTCGCGAAGATGTGGCGGACGTCCGCCGCGGTCCGGTTGCGGTTGTCGGTCAGCGCCTCGACCACGACCGCGACGCCGCCCGGCCCGTAGCCCTCGTAGACCACGGTCTCGTAGGCCTCCTGGTCCGCGCCCGCGCCGGAGCCGCGCGCGATCGCGCGCTCGATGTTCTCCTTTGGCACGGACGCCTCGCGCGCCGCGGCGATCGCGTTCTGCAGCGCGAGGTTGCCGTCCGGGTCTGGCCCGCCCTCCTTCGCCGCGACGATGATCGCGCGCGCGAGCTTCGAGAAGAGCTTGCCCCGCTTGACGTCGGCCGCGCCCTTCTTGTGCTTGATCTGCTTCCACTTGCTATGGCCGGCCAACGGACCCCTCCTTCGCCGCCTCCGGGCGCGCCGCCAGCGCGACGAGCCGCTCGTGCACCCGCGTGTCGCCCGTCAGCTCCGGATGGAAGGAGGCGACCAGCACGCGGCCCTGGCCGAGGAGGACGGGCTCGTCGCCGAGCCGCGCCAGCACCTCGACCCCGTCGCCCACGCGCTCGACGCGCGGGGCGCGGATGAACACGCCGTGCAGGGGCGTCGGATCGCCGACGAGCTCGACGTCCGACTCGAAGCTGTGCACCTGCCGGCCGAAGCCGTTGCGCCGCACCGTCAGGTCGATCAGCCCGAGCTGCACCTGGTCGGGCACCCCGTCGACGGCGTCCCGCGCGAGGACGATCATCCCCGCGCACGTCCCGAGGACCGGGCGGTCGAACGCCGCGATCGCCCCGTCCATCCCGTAGAGCCGCATCAGCTTGCCGATCGACGTCGACTCGCCGCCGGGGATGACGAGGCCGTCGAGGCCGTCGAGATGCCCCGGAAGGCGGACCTCGCTCCCCTCCACGCCGAGGCCCTCGAGCAGCGCGAGGTGCTCGCGGAAGTTCCCCTGCAGGGCCAGGACGCCGATCCGCACGGACGGATTCTACGGCCGCGACGCATCCGACCTGGCCGTGAACGACCGGAGCCGGCCCGGGGGCCGGCTCCGGTCACGCGCGCGAGCGTCGGGGCCCTACTGCAGGATCCCGTTCGACCCCGCGTAGAGCTTGAGGTTCGTCATGCGGAACTTCTTCTTGCCCGTGACGTGCAGCACGCCCGTCCAGACGGCGCCGTTCCGGAGCAGGAACGCGCAGTTGAAGTGCTTGTAGAGGCGCCGCGTCCGAGCGGTGTTCCAGATGTAGTCGTTCTTGTCGCGGGCGGCGCACTGGGCCCTCGTCACGTCGCGCACGCCACCGTCCCGGTCGAAGACGACGTCGAGGTTCTTCAGCCGGTTCCCCGCCAGCGTCTCCGACCAGTACCAGGTCGTGTTGTGCGCGCCCGCGACCGCGGGGACGGTGAGCGCTGCAGCCGCGAGCGCGGCTGCGAGCAGGATGATTCGGCGCATGAGTCCTCCCCGAGTCGGGTGCCAGCAGACCCGGATGATCGCAGACGGGCTGGTCGGCGCGCGAGGCCTACCAGCCGCGCGTCTCGAGCAGCTGCTCGGGCGCCATCGAGCTGGTCTCGATCCCCCGCATCGCCTCGCCGAGCCCGGTCGACACCCGCGCGATCACCTCGGGATCGCGGAAGTGCGTCGTCGCCTCGACGATCGCCTTCGCCCGCGAGGTCGGGTCGTCGCTCTTGAAGATGCCGGAGCCGACGAACACGCCGTCCGCGCCGAGCTGCATGCACAGCGCCGCGTCGGCGGGCGTCGCGATGCCGCCGGCCGTGAACATGACGACCGGCAGGCGGCCGTTCTCGGCGACCCAGCGCACGAGCTCGACCGGCGCCTGGTGCAGCTTCGCGGCCGTGAACAGCTCCTCCTCGGGCACCGAGCCCAGCCGGCGGATCTCGCCCATCACGGAGCGCATGTGGCGCACGGCGTTGACGATGTCGCCCGTGCCCGCCTCGCCCTTCGTCCGGATCATCGCCGCGCCCTCCGCGATGCGCCGGAGCGCCTCGCCGAGGTTCCGGCAGCCGCAGACGAACGGCACGGTGTAGGGCCACTTGTCGACGTGGTGCTCCTCGTCGGCCGGGGTGAGAACCTCGCTCTCGTCGATGTAGTCCACCTCGAGCGCCTGCAGCACCTGGGCCTCGACGAAGTGGCCGATGCGGCACTTCGCCATCACCGGGATGGTGACCGCGTCCTGGATCTCGCGGATCTTCGTCGGATCCGCCATCCGGGCGACGCCGCCCTCCTTGCGGATGTCCGCCGGGACGCGCTCGAGCGCCATCACGGCGCACGCGCCCGCGTCCTCGGCGATCTTCGCCTGCTCGGCGGTGGTCACGTCCATGATGACCCCGCCCTTGAGCATCTCGGCGAGGCCGCTCTTCACACGCATCGTCCCGATGTCGGCCATGCGCCGATTCTAACCAGCCGGAGGGCGCCGCATGCGGCGGATCGCGCCGCTATGGCTGCAGCAGGGCCAGCGCGGCGAGCGGCTCCTTGAACGGCGGGATCACGTAGACCCCGGCGCAGCGGGAGCGCGCGGCCTCGTAGAGCTCGCGGGCGAGCTCGAGGCCGACCTGCTTCGCGTCGGCGCCGGCGTCGGCGAGCGCCTGCTGGACGGGCTCCGGGACGATGATCCCCGGGACCTCGTTGTGCAGCCGGAAGGCGAGCTGGAAGCTGTTCAGCGGCCAGACGCCGAGGAGCAGCGGGATCGGCGACTCGCCGCCGAGCGCGTCGAGGAAGCGGTCGAGGTACTCGAGGTCGAACAGCGCCTGGGTCATCGCGAATCGCGCACCCGCGTCGACCTTCCGCCGGAAGCGCTCGAGCTCGACGTCGAGGTCGTCGGCGGACGGGTTCACGGCGACGCCGACGAAGAAGGAGGTCGGCGCGTCGATCGACTTGCCGGCCCAGTCCTCGCCCTCGTTGAGGCGCGACAGCACGGCGGTGAGGCCGATCGAGTCGACCTCGTAGACGCCGGAGGAGCCGGCGTGGTCGCCGACGCGGGGCGGGTCGCCCGTGACGGCGAGGACGTTCCTGACGCCGCCCGCGTGGGCGCCGAGCAGCTGCGACTCGAGGCCCATGATCGTCGCGTCGCGCGGGGTGACGTGGGGGATCGTCTCGATCCCGACGGCCTGCTCGATCGTCGCGGAGGCGACGAGGGCGCTCATGCGGGCTCGGGCCATCGGGTTGTCGTTCACGTCGACCATGTCGACGACGCCCGACTCGCGCAGCGCTCGCGCCACCTCGAGCAGCCCCTGGAGGTTCGCGCCCTTCGGCGGGTCGAGCTCGACGGAGACGACCCAGTCGCCGGCCTCGAGCCGGCGCTGCAGGAGCGTCTGGCGCTCCTCGCGCTCGCCGCGGCTCGCGACCTCGCGCTCGAAGGCGACGAACGGAACGCGCGGGGCGCGATCCTCGACCACGGCGGCCTTCACGGCGGCGATCTGGGCGGGCGTCGTGCCGCAGCAGCCGCCGATCACCCGTGCCCCGAGTGTCCGGGCCTGCGCGGCCAGCTCGGCGAAGTAGTCGGGCGTGCCGCCCGGGTACGTGATCCGGCCCTCCGCGCGGCTGGGCAGCCCGACGTTCGGCATGATCGAGAGCGGCAGCCCGGCGCCCTCGGCCGCGCCGGCCATGTCCGCGATCGCCTCGAGCGCGGCCTGCGGGCCGAGGCCGCAGTTGGCGCCGACGGCCGCAACGCCGAGGCCGGCCAGCCGCTCGGCCGCCTCGTGCGCGCCCACGCCGGAGACCGTCTCCGCGCCCTCGTCGAAGGACAGCTGGGCGATCACGGGCAGGGACGAGATCGAGCGGACGGCCTCGACCGCGACGACGAGCTCGTCCAGGTCGACGAACGTCTCGACGACGAAGAGGTCGACGCCGCGCCCCTCGAGCAGCCGCGCCTGCTCGGCGAACGCGTCCTCCTGGAGCGCGCGCGGGAGCGGCGCGTCGACGTCGCCGAGCGGCCCGATCGAGCCGCCGATCAGCACCTGCACCCCCGAGACCTCGCGGGCCTCGCGGGCGAGCTTGACGCCGCGCTCGACGATCTCCTCGAGCCGGTCGTCCAGGTAGCTCTGCGCCAGGCGGTAGCGGTTCGCGCCGAAGGTGTTGGCCTCGATCAGCTCGGCGCCGGCGCGGATGAAGGCGAGGTGGACGCCGAGGACGGCCTCCGGCTCCCGGACGTTCGCCTCCTCGGCGCAGCGCAGCCGGGCGACCCGCCGCTCGAGGACGGTGCCCATGCCGCCGTCGGCGACGATCACGCCGCCGGCCGCCAGCCGCTCGAGGAACCTGCTCATCGCGCTCCAGTCTACGTTCGAGGACCGGAGCGCCCGTCCACGTCCCGCGCCCGGCGCGAGCGGAACCGGCCGCGCGCTACGGGACCCGGGGGAAGGCCGCAGGCTCCCCGGGATCCCGTCTGGGAATCGACGGCGGCCGCGCGCGCTTGAGCGCCCGGCCCGGGGACGACGGCTCCCCCGTCCAGGGGCCTCAGTTCCGGCGCGCGCCTGCCGACGACACGATCGTGGCCTTCACCCGCCGCCGACACCATCGCGCAGTCCTCGTGCGGAGCACGACCGTCGTGCTCGGCACCGGTCGCCGCGAGCGCGCCGGCCTGATCGACCTCTCGGTCGGCGGGGCGCTCCTCTACTGCGAGGCGCCGCTCGCGATCGGCGACCGGATCGGGATCGACTTCGACGCCGAGCACGACGGCCTCTCCCTCGCGCTGCAGGCGGTCGTCCGCCGCGCCGACCGGGGCGACGCCCCGCGCGGCCGCTACGCGGTCGAGTTCGAGGGCCTCGACGGCGATCAGCAGCTCCTGCTCGCCCGCTTCGTCTCGACGGTCGAGCGCCGCCGCGCGGCCGCCGCGTCGCGTCGCGCGGCCTGACGCGCACCGCGGACGATCAGCCGCGGACCCGCGTCCCTGCGGTCGCGTCCCAGCGCAGCGGGGCGGCGAGCCGCGGCAGCGGAGCCTCGGGCAGCTCCCCGGGTCGGTGCCCGTGCGGCCAGTCCGGCGGGCAGATCGCGACGTAGCTCGCGAGCCCGCCGGTGCCGCCACGGAAGCGCGGGAACCCGATCGCGACGAGCGCGCCGGTCTCCGGCACGAGGTCGAGGTTGGCGACCCCCTCGGCCTGCAGGTAGCCGTTGTTCATCAGCCACGCCTCGCCCTCGAGGGTCGGCGTCGCGTCGGTGTCGAGCGGCTCGTGGCCGTGCAGGAGGATCCGCCGCTCGAGGTGGAGGAGCTGCAGCGCGGCCAGGCCGACGCCCGGGAACGGCGTCCGCGCGACGAAGGCGGGGTCGTCCCAGCCCTTGTGCCAGTCCGACCGGACCATCACGACCGAGCCGGCGGGGACGCGCCCGTGCCGCCGCTCCCAGCGGCGCACGTCGTCCACGGTGAGCGCGTACCCGAAGTCCCGGCGCACCTGGGGGACGATCGAGATCACGACGAGCGGCCGCACGGCGATCGCGGCCGGCAGCTCGTCGATCGCCGGGTAGAGCGGGTTCCAGTGCGCCGGCGGGTCGAGCTGCGTCCCGAACTGGTCGGTCGCGAGCTGGTACTCCGTCGCCTCGAAGCCGTCCTCCTCGTAGCGGAACGGCTCGCCGGGCGCCTTGACCGCGGCGTTCCCGCTCACCGCGGGCCGGAAGGCCGTGCGCGTGGCGTCGAAGCCGTACCAGACCGGCGTGCGCGGCTCGAGCACGTGGGAGAGCGAGACGTAGCGCGCGTCGTGCAGGTGCTCCTCGTAGGCCGCCCAGAGCCCGGGCCCGCCCCGCCCGCGACGGCGGCCGCGACGCGACGCGAGCGCGTCCGCCGCGAGCGCGCCCTGGGCGCCCGCGAGCCCGCCCGCGAGGACGAGCGCCCGCCGGAGGAACGTCCGCCGCTGCATCTCCCACCCCTTCCGATCGCCTGCTCGCCGGGCGGGCAGGCTAGCGGCCCGGCGCGCGGCGCGCTCCACCTGCCGCGGCGGACGAGCCGACGCGCCCTGCGGCGCGCAGGCGAGCCTCGCTGACGACGTCCCCCGCCAGCAGGCTCCGGTTCGTCCAGAGCCCGTCGGCCAGGAGGTCGAGGTCGGCCGCCGCCGCGCGCACCGCGGGCTCGCCACCCTCGGCGGCGAGGTCGTCGCGCGAGACGGCGCGCACGAGCGCGCGGCCGATCGGGTCGCCCACCCGTAGGAGGCCGGCCTCGATCCCGCGGCACAGCTCCTGCGCGAGCGCCCGGTCGCCGCACGCCGCCGCCGTCCGCCACGGCACGGGCGCCCCCGCGCAGCCGTCCGCAGGCTCGATCGCGACCTGGACGTACATCTCGCCGCTGCGTCCCGCCATCACCCTCCCCGGATCCTCCGGCCGAGTGCACGTGCGCCTGTCTCGGTATGGTCGACGCGACCGACCCTGTCAAGGGGCCAGCGGCGGCGCGATCCGAGGTGCAGGTGGGCCTGCCCGGATTCGAACCAGGGCACGGCGGATCATGAGTCCACGCACCGCAACTGGAGCAGGCTGCGCCGAGATGCGTTTTCCTGCAAGAAGCCAGTATCTCTACCGCACCGGGCCTGCCACGAACTACAGGTAGTCGCGGCAAGCCTGGACGCGCACCCTTCGTTCGCGCGCGCGTGGGCGTGATTCACGCCGCTCGCCGAAAGCACCAGCGGCTGATCCGCGACCTGGCTGCCGCGACCAGCCCAGGAGAAATGGACATGGCAACGCATGTGCTCGACGTCTGGGAGTGGATGGACACGGCACTGGCGGGCCTGACGCGGGCGTGTCCCGGCGGCCCGGCCGTCGGCGGCGAGCGACGGCTGCGTGGCGTGCCGCGGCTCAGCGCCGCGGCGCGCCACCGGTGGCCGGCGGGTCGTCGGACGACGGCACCTCGCGCCCAGGGCGCAGGTAGACGAGCCAGTAGACGGCGGCGACGAGGCAGGTTCCGCCGAGCACGTTCCCGATCGTCACGGGCAGCAGGTTGTCGACGAGGAAGGAGCCCCAGGTCGGGCCCGCTCCAGCAGGCACGTGAGTCGCGGCAGCGACGGCGGCGTCGTGCTCGACGAACAGCGCGTAGGGCAGGAAGTAGAGGTTCGCGATCGAGTGCTCGAAGCCGGCAGCGACGAACGCCGTGATCGGGAAGACGATCGCGAACACCTTGTCGGTGGTGCTGTGCGCGCTGTAGGTCAGCCAGACCGCCAGGCACACCAGGCCGTTGCAGAGGACGCCGAGCGCGATCGCCTGACCGAACGAGAGCCCTGTCTTGTGCACCGCGGTCGCGATGGCCTGCGCGCCGACGGAGCCGCCGCCGAACCGGTGCACGCCGCCCGCGTAGACGAGGCCGGCCGTCGCGATCGCCCCGGCGGCGTTGCCGACGAAGACCAGCGACCAGTTGCGCAACAGCCTCGCGGTCGTCACCCGGCGGCTCGCCCACGCCATGACGATCAGGGCGTTCCCCGTGAACAGCTCGGCGCCTGCGACGACCACGAGGATCAGGCCGAGCGAGAACGCGAGCCCGCCCAGCAGCCGCGCGACGCCGTACGGCAGGTCGACGCCGCCCGCCGTCACCGCGTTCGAGAACGCTGCGCCGAGCGCGATGAATGCGCCGGCGAGGGCGGCGAGGACGAGCGTGTCGAGCGCGCCGAGACCGGCCTTCGCCGTGCCCACGTCCTCGGCCCGCCGAGCCATCGCGGGCGGCGGGAGCGCGTCGAGCGAGGTCGGGGGTGGCGGTGCCGCGTCCGTCATGCCTCGCACGAGCATCGTGTCCGCGGCCGGGCCGGGCATCCGTGGCGGTACCGAACCGCTGTGCGTGACTTCCCGGCCATTGTCGCGTCGAGCCGCACTCGCCTCTCTCCGAGCCGGGGTGGTGCGACTCAGTTTCGACGCGCTGAACGCCGCGGCGATCGATGATCAGGAGCAGGGGCCTGGCGCCGAGCTGCGCTTGACGTTCGGGACTCACGTCACAGACGATTAGAGCCCGACCGTCGCGTCATGGGAACGAGACGGCCCCGGGCAAGTCAACCGGGGCCGTCGCCATCTCAATGCGGTCAGCCGACGGAGTCGCGGAACGCGATCCCCTCGACCTCGATCGCCGTCTGCTCCTCGATCGGCAGGATCGGGCGAGCATCGAAGCGCAAGAACGCCGTCCACGGCGCCATCGTCCGCGAAAGCGCCGCAACGCTATCGACCTCCACGATCGCGAACCCGCCCGACCCGTCCGCGAACCCATAGAAGCCCTGGAACTCCGCGCCCTCCGGCGGCTGCCACCGCTCGAACAGCGCCATCCCCCGCTTCTGGCCCTCCTCCGTCGGATCGATCCCTTCCCAGGAAACGTGGAACAACATGGCGGGCCTCCTCATTCGAGGGGCGTCGGGCGGCGAACCTATCACCGAAGCCCCGGCAGCTCAAGACCCACCACCTAGTCCATCCTGGTCTCCGTCCGCATCCCATCCTGCGGCAAGACGGGATCCGGCCGGCCGCGAGCCGCCCTGACGCCGTGGTCGACTGCTCTCGACCACAACCCACCATGCTGTTTCTGTGATGGGCCCGCCTGGATTCGAACCAGGGCACGGCGGATTATGAGTCCGCTGCTCTACCGCTGAGCTACGGGCCCGACGGCTAGCCTAGACGTGCCCGCGACGGCGTCGCACCGCCTCGTCCGGACGGGCGCGCTAGGCTGGCGTGGCACGAACGGCACGGAGCCGCAACAATACCGGCGAGCGCGCGGGCCTCTGCCGTGTGCCGAACGGGAGGTGCGAGGCGAGTGAAGGTCTTCCAGGCGGAGCGGACGCTCCGGACACGAGGCGGGCTCGAGGTGCGCGACATCACCGACGAGGTCCGCGAGGCCGTCGCCGAGAGCGGGGTGCGCGACGGGATCGCGTGCGTCTACTCGCCCCACACGACCTGCTGCGTGCGGGTGAACGAGTTCGAGAGCGGGTTCCTCGAGGACTTCACGCGGCTGATGCGCCGGCTCGTGCCGAGCGAGAAGTACTACGCGCACGACGACTGGGATCTCCGGACGGAGAACATCTGCCCCGAGGACATGGAGTTCGGCAACGGCCACGCCCACTGCATGGGCATGCTGATGGGCCCCGCCGGCGAGAGCATCCCCGTCCGCGACGGCGAGCTCTGCCTCGGCACCTGGCAGCGCGTGCTCTTCATCGAGCTCGACCGGTCGCGCGACCGGCGCTGGCTCGTCCAGGTCGTCGGCGACTGACGCCGCCCCGGGCCCGGCCCGTCGGCGCTAGGCCGACGCCGCCCGCATGCGCGCGGCGTCCACAGCCCGCGTCTCGTCGAGCACCTCGCGCACCTTGCGCGCGAGCTCGTCCGCGGTGAACGGCTTCTCGAGGAACGCGATCCCGTCCGCCTGCACGCCCTGGCGGATGACCGGGTCCTCCGTGTAGCCGGAGACGAAGAGCACCGGGATCTGCGGCGCGACCGTGGAGAGGCGCTCGGCGAGCTCGCGGCCCCCCATCTCCGGCATGACGAGGTCGGTGACGACGAGGTCGACCCGCCCCTCCTCCTGCTGGAGCACCTCGAGCGCCGCCTTGCCGTCCGCCGCGACGAGCGTCCGGTAGCCCTGCCGCTCGAGCATCATCGTCACGAGCGTGCGCACGATCTGCTCGTCCTCGACGAGCAGCACGGTCTCGGTGCCGCGCGGCGCGCCGTTCACGTCCGCGCGCTCCTCGACCTCCGCGGCCTCGCGCACGCACGGGAGGTGCACCTCGAACGTCGTGCCGTTGCCCACCTCGGAGGTGAGCTCGATGTCGCCGCCGCTCTGCCGGACGATCCCGTGGACCGTCGCGAGCCCGAGGCCGGTGCCGCGCCCGTCCCCCTTCGTCGTGAAGAACGGCTCGAAGATCCGTGCCTGGATCACCGGGTCGATCCCGTGGCCCGTGTCCGAGACGGCGAGGCGCACGTACTCGCCCGGGGCGACGTCGCGCCGCTGCCCCCACTCGCCGTCGATCTCGACCGTCCGCGTGGCGATGGTCAGCCGCCCGCCCTCGGGCATCGCGTCCCGAGCGTTGACGACGAGGTTCAGGATCACCTGCTCGAGCTGCACCGGGTCGACCTTGATCCGCCCCAGGCCGGCCTCGAGCTGCAGCCGGAGCTGGATCTTCTCGCCGAGCAGCGTGGCGAGCATCCGCTCGAGCCCGTTCAGCACGGAGTTCAGGTCGAGCACGCGCGGCTGAAGCACCTGCCGCTTGCCGAACGCGAGCAGCTGCCGGGTCAGGGCCCCGGCGCGCTCGGCTGCGCGGCGGATCTCGACGATGTCGCCCGCCGCGGCCGAGTCGGCGTCGGCGAGGCGCGAGAGCGCGAACTCGCTGTAGCCCTCGATCGCGGTCAGCAGGTTGTTGAAGTCGTGGGCGACGCCGCCGGCGAGCCGCCCGAGGGCCTCGAGCTTCTGCGCCTGGCGGAGCTCCTCCTCGAGCTCGTGCCGGCGGGTGACGTCGCGGAGCGTGAGCACGAGCCCCTCGATCTCCGGGTCGTCGTTGAGGTTGCTCGCGACGGCCTCGATCGTGCGCCATGACCCGTCGTGCGCCAGCACCCGGAACTCGAGCGGCGCGCTCAGCCCGTCCTCGGCGGCCGCCGCGGCGCACCAGTCGATCACCGCGCGCTGGTCCTCCGCGTGCGCGAGCTTCGTCAGCCGGCTGCCGAGCAGCTCGTCGATCCGGTAGCCGAGCACGCTCTCGATCGACGGGGCGAGGAAGCGGATCGTCGTCGCCGGGTCGACGACCGTGATCACGTCGGAGGAGTGCTGGACGAGCGCCCGGAAGCGCGCCTCGCTGCGGCGGCGCAGGAGCTCCTCGTTCAGCTGCTGGCTCTCGAGCGCGAGCGCGACCTGGCGGGCCAGCGCCCGCAGCGCGTCGGCCGTCTCGACCGGCAGCTCGCGCTGGGTCACGACGAGGATCGAGCCGCGCAGCTCGTCGCCGATCGCGAGCGGCGCTGCCGTGAGGGCGCCGTCGAACCCGCGCAGCCGGCGCGACGCGTCCTCGATCCCGACGCGGTACAGCGCGGCGACGAGCGCCGGCTCGAGGACGCCGGGACGCCCGCCCACGTCGACGATGGTCGGCTCGTCGGGCGAGCCGAGCACGAGCCAGATCTCCGCCTCCGCGCGCGCCGACACGAGCGCCGCCGCCGCCTCGTAGGCGACCTCGTGGATCTCCGCCTGGTCCGTGCAGGCGACGAGCGACACGCCGGCCTCGCGCAGGACGGCCTCGCGTGCGAGCGCGCGGACGTGCCCGCGGATCAGCCCCGCGAGGCGCGCGAGGACGAGCAGGAAGAGGGCCACCGAGCCGGCGACGATCGCGACGCCGGCCGGGATCGTGTCGCGCGCGGTCTCGATCGCGAGCACCGCCGGCGCGGTCAGCGACGCGGCGCCCAGGAGGACGATCCGTCGCCAGCCGACCTGAACGCCGGTCTCGGCGACCGGTTTCGCCACCTCGCTCGACGACGGGTGGAGCGCGGCCATGCCCCAGAGCACGTACGCGAGCAGGAAGAGCGGGTCGAGCAGCGACTGGAGCGGCAGCGCGAGCCCGAGCGAGACGACGTCGTAGAGGACGTCTGCCGCGAGCAGCGCGCCGATCGAGCTGCAGAGCAGCCAGTAGGAGGTGGGCCGGTCGCCGGGCGCGAAGAGCAGGCGCGCCGCGAGCGCGAGCAGGATCAGGTCCATGACCGGGAACGCGATCGCGATCGCGCGGTCGAGCGTCGGCAGGTCCTTCGACAGCGGGGCGATCAGGAAGACCCACAGGAGCACGCCTGCGCCGATCGAGACGATCGCCGCGTCGAGCAGGCTCGCCCAGTCGATCCGGCGGTTGCGGGCCCGGATCACGTGCCAGAGCCCGAGCGCGAGCAGCGGATAGCCGCTGAGGTAGAGCACGTCCGCGAAGCGCGGCGCCTCCCGGCTCTCGAGGTGGAGGAACGCGCTGAAAGTCATGTCCCCGGCGAGGAAGGCGGTCTGGCCGAACGCGAAGAGCGCCCATGCGACCGCGGGCCCTGGCCGGTTCAGCCCGAGGCCGACGAGGATCGCCAGGATGCCGGAGACGGCGATCGAGGCGTAGAGGACGGTGTCCTTCCAGGGCCCTGCCGGAACGGCGTTGTACGCGGCGACGGCGACGAGGCCGAGGATCGCGTACAGCTTCCAGTGGGCCGAACGCATCGCCTACCGCCGCGGCCTGATCGGGAATCGCTTGGCCGGCACCACGGGAGCCGGCGAGCCCATGACGGGCTGCGCGCGGACGGGGCCGCCGGATCCGGCCGGGACGGCAGCCTGCGCCATGCTCGCGGTCACGCCCGCCGCCGCAGCCGCGAGCGTCGTGACCAGAAGCCGCAGCTGCTTCCTCGACCGAACCACCGGGATGACCCCCCTGCGACGGATGGCGCCCAGCCCGTTGCCAGCAGGCAACCGTGGACGACACCGATATTGCACAGCGGCGCCCATTCCCCTACAAGCGCCGAAACGAGGCAATGGGCCTCCCCGATCCGGGGCATAGGCCGATGGCCTTCCCGGGGGTGGCAAACGATAGCGATCGAGGAGGACGGACTGGGGCGGCGGGGAGAGGGGCCGGCCCGTGCGGCTCGACCGCGGGGGCCGACCGCGCGGCGCCCCGCGGCGCGCTGCAGCGAGGGGGATCCCGCGGCACCGACGGCCGGTGGCGCGCGGCACGGGCTCGGGAGACCCGGTCACGGGGCCAGCCTAGACCGTGCCACGGATCGAGGCAACTCGCCGGCCCCAGACGACGAGGGCCGCGCCGCGGGCCCCTCCCTACTCCCCGGACTGGACTCGAACCAGTAACCCTCCGGTTAACAGCCGGATGCTCTGCCAATTGAGCTACCGGGGAACGTCCGCCGGCGCCAGCGGCGCGCGACCAGCGCATTCTATCGCCGCCGCCGGGGCGTGGGCGGGCGCTGCCGTGCGGGGATCAGCCGAGCTCGCGGACGGCCTCGCGCAGCCTGGCGAGCGTCGCCTGCAGCTGGCCGATCCGGGCGCCGTCGCCGGTCGACTTCTCGCGATCCAGCTCGGCGCGGACGCGCCGCTCGCGCAGGCGCAGAAGGAGTTCCTGGCCCGTCCGCTCGTCGATCGCGGCCTGGGCCGCGCGTGCGTCGAGCTCCGCGACGACCGCCGTGGTGGCCGCGTCGAGCGGCGCGCCTTCGACGAGGTGCGCGCGGACGGCCCGGTGCCGGGGGTCGGCGAGATCGTCCGGCCCCAGCTCGGCCAGCATGCGCACGAGATGCGGATGGGCGACGCAGGCCGCGATCGCGTCGCGCTCGAGCCGGTCGGTCGCCTCCAGCACGCGGGCGGAGACCGCTCCGGTGCGCTGGGGCGCGACCGGCGCGAGGCCTGCCTGCATCTCGGCCGGCAGGCCGAGGCGATCGGCGGCGAGGCGGACGGCGTCGAGCCGGTCGGGCGACTCGGGCGCCCCGGCGAGCGCGGCGCGCACCTGCTCGAACGCTTCCTGGCGGGTCGCCGCGCGGTCGAGCTCGATCCGCACGCGGTGGACGAGGTAGCCGGACGCCGCGTCGAGCCGCGCCTCGAAGCCCTCGACGGCGTCCGCCGGGTCCTTGCCGGGAGGCAGGTCGACGACGCGCACGTCGAGCCCCTCGGCGATCGCGAGCTCCATGCCCCGCAGGGTGGCCGCCTGCCCGGCCGCGTCGGCGTCGAAGCAGAGGTAGACGCGGCTCGCGAGGCGCTTCAGCTCGCGCACCTGCCGCTCGGTCAGGGCGGTCCCCATCGAGGCGACCGCGGCCGTGATCCCGGCCTGGTGCAGCGCGAGCACGTCGGTGTACCCCTCGACCACGATCGCCCGGCCCTCCCTGGCGATCGCCGTGCGCGCGCGGTCCAGCCCGTAGACGATCGTCTGCTTGCGGAAGAGCTCGCCCTCCTGCGAGTTCACGTACTTCGCCCGCCCGTCGTCCGCCCACGGGAGCTTCCGCGCGCCGAAGCCCAGCACGCGACCCCGGCCGTCGGCGAGCGGGAAGAGGAGCCGGCCCGCGAACGGGTCGCTGCCGGCGCGGGTGACGAGGCCGACCGACTGCAGCTCCTCCCGCGTGTAGCCCCGCTCGCGCGCCTTGCGGGGCAGCAGGTCGCGGCCGGGCGAGAGGCCGAGGCGGAACGCGCGGCAGACCTCCTCCCCCAGATCGCGCTCGGCCAGGTACTCGCGGGCGGGAGCCGCGTGCTCGGAGTCCCAGAGCGCACGCTCGTAGAAGCGGGCCGCCTGGTCGAGCAGCGCGAGCAGGCGGTCGCGGCGCGCCCGGTCGCGGTCGGCGCCGGGCCCGCCCTCCTCGTACTCGAGCTGGATCCGGTACCGGTCGGCGAGCCACTCGACCGCCCCGGCGAAGTCGAGCCCCTCGGTCTCCTGGACGAACTGGATCAGGTCGCCGCCGACCCCGCAGCCGAAGCAGTGGTAGAGCTTGCGCGAGGCGTTCACCGAGAAGCTCGGCGACCGCTCCTCGTGGAACGGGCAGCGCCCCATCCAGCGGTCGCCGCCCTGGCGCCGCAGGGGCGTGCGGGCCGAGACGATCTCGACCATGTCCGCCGCCTCGACCACCGCCTCGATCGAGGCGCGGGCGATCATGGCCATGCGAGGGCGAAGCGATCGGTCATGCCGGCGACGTAGTCGGTGATCCGCTGCACCTCGTCGCCGGGCCGCTCCTCCGGCAGCTCCTCGGGGTGCTCGAGCAGGTGCTCGAAGATCCGGGTCACGCTCGCGGTCGCCCGCGCACGCTCGACGTCGGCCACCGGGCCGAGGTAGACGTGCTCGAACATCCAGGCGCGCAGGTCGAGCATCGCACCGCCCACATCCTCGCTCTGGCGGATGTCGCGCGTCCCCGCGGAGGTCTCGACGATGTCGTGCACGAGCCGATCGATCCGCTCCGAGCTGGTCGAGCCGAGGACGGCGACGACCGCGGCGGGGAGGTCGGTCGGGTCGAGCACGCCGGCGCGCGTGGCGTCGTCGATGTCGTGGTTCAGGTACGCGACGCGGTCGACGAGACGGACGATCCGTCCCTCGAGCGTGGCCGGCTCCCCGTCGCCCGTGTGATTGAGGATCCCGTCACGGACCTCCCACGTGAGGTTGAGGCCGCGGCCGTCCCGCTCGAGCGCCTCGACGACCCGGAGCGACTGCTCGTTGTGGCGGAAGGAGCGTCCGAAGCGCTCGCGCAGCACGGCGTCGAGCGCCTCCTCGCCCGTGTGGCCGAAGGGCGGGTGGCCGAGATCGTGGCCGAGGGCGATCGCCTCCGTCAGATCCTCGTTCAGACGCAGGGCGCGGGCCACGGTGCGCGCGATCCCGGCGGCCTCGATCGTGTGCGTCAGCCGGGTGCGGAAGTGGTCGGGCGGGTCGACGAAGACCTGCGTCTTGTGCTTGAGCCGACGGAACGCCTTGCAGTGGACGATCCGGTCGCGGTCGCGCTGGAACGGCGTCCGAAGCCGGCACTCCGCCTCGTCGACCGCGCGCCCGCGGGTCTCGTACGACTGGACGGCGTGCTCCGACAGGGCGGCGCGCTCGACCGACCGGACGCGTCCGGCGAACCCGTCGGCCACGTGACCCGGCAGCTCCGGCATTCCCGGCTGAGCCTACCGCGCGACGCCGCAGCCGCGGCGCTCAGATGATGACGGGCACCGTGCCGCCGTCCGCGCTCCAGGCGGCGCCGGTCACGTAGCTCGCCCGGTCGCTGCAGAGGAAGGCGATCACGCCCGCGATCTCCTCCGGCTCCGCCAGCCGGCCGAGTGGGCGGCCCTTGCCGACGTCCGCGAGCACCTGCTCGCGCGTCTTGCCGGTCCGCTCGACCACCTGGTCGGCGAGGCCCCCGGGTGCGAGCCACGCCGGCGAGGCCGTCGGCCCCGGCGCGACCGCGTTGCAGAGGATCCCGTCCTTCGCGTAGAGGTCGGCGACCAGCCGGGAGAGCGAGAGGACGGCGGCCTTCGTGATCGTGTAGTCCGGCATCCCGGTCGACGGCCGCTTGCCGGCGGTCGAGCTGACGTTCACGATCCGGCCGAACCCGCGCTCGCGCATGCCCGGGACCGCGGCCCGGATCGCACGGATGTAGCTCATGACGTTGAGCTCGAAGAGGCCCATCCACTCGTCGTCCGTGACGGTGAGGAAGTCGACCTGACGCGCCACGCCGACGTTGTTCACCAGGCAGTCGACGCGCCCGAACGCCTCCTCCGCGGCAGCGACCAGCCGCTCGGGGCCGCCGGCGACGCCCAGGTCGCAGGCGACGCCGAGCGCCGCGCCGACCTCCCCGCGGGCGCGCTCGACCGACTGCTCGCTCCGCCCGTTCACGACGACCCGGGCGCCCTCGGCGGCGAGCATGCGGGCGGTCTCGAGGCCGATGCCGGCGGTCGAGGCGGTGACCACGCACACGCGTTCCCGAAGCCCGAGCTCCATGACGGCCCCTACGATAACCGACCGTGACGATCGTCCTGCTGGCAAGGCACGGCGAGAGCGACTGGAACCGCGCACGACGCTGGCAGGGGCACGCCGATCGGCCGCTCACCGACCTCGGCCGCGAGCAGGCCGCGGCGCTCGCCGCGCAGGTGGAGGGCTACGCGATCGCGGCCGTCTACTCGAGCGACCTGCAGCGCGCCCACGACACCGCGCGCGCCGTCGCGGAGCGGCACGGCATCCCGCACGAGGTGCTGCCCGACCTGCGCGAGGTCGACGTCGGCTCGTGGAGCGGGCTCGGGCGGGACGAGGTCGAGGCGCGCTTCCCCGACGGGGCGGCGCGCTGGCACGCGGGCGAAACCGGCTGGGACGACGGCGAGACGTACGAGGCGATGGCGGAGCGGGTCGTCGCCACGGTCGAGCGGATCGCGGCCGCGCACGTCGACCAGACGGTCCTCGTCGTCGCGCACGGTGGGCCGCTGCGCGCCGTCCACGCCCGGGCGATCGGCCTCGAGCTGGGCGACCACCGGCGCACGGTCCCGGTCGAGCCCAACGCCCGGCTCTCCGCCGTCGAGGTCGAGGGCGGGCGATTCCGGCTAGTAGAGTTGACCTGATGCCCCGCCGGACCTGGGAGGGTGGAGCCGTGGCGCCCGGCGCGCCGGCCGCCCGGGGCTGCCCGTCGCACCCGACCGCCGCCGCCCGCCTCACGCCGGGCCGCCCGGCCGTCGCGGCGTCCCCGGCCGGCGCTCGACACCGGGAGGCCTGAGGTGGACGACTACACGAACAAGTACCGCGGCGAGCCCGTCGAGGTGGCGCTCTTCGGCGGCGAGTACCAGTCCGGCGTGCTCACCGCCTACTGCCTGATCGAGGAGGTCCCCCACGTCGAGCTCAACGGGCACGTCCTCATCCCCCTCCAGAACGTCGCATCGCTCCACTGCACGAGCCGCTGCGACGCGCCGGAGCCCGACTGGCCGCCGCGCGGCCTGGCGGAGGACGGCGGCGACGGCGACTAGCCGCGCCCCGCGCCCCCGCCTGCTCGCCGCGCGCAACCTCGCGAAGACGGCGGCGTTCCTCGGCTCCGCGACCGCGGCGACGACGGCCCTCGCCTGGTTCCTCGGCGGCCTCGGCCCCGCGAGCCTCACCCTCTTCGCCGGGCTCGTCCTCTCGATCACGCTCGTCGGGTTCGGCGACCGCGTCGTGCTCGGAATGGCGCACGCGCGCGAGCTCCTCCCCGCCGGCGCGCCTGCGCTCGCCGCGAGGATCGACACCCTCGCACGCCGTGCCGGCGTGCACCCGGTCCGGCTGGCCCTCGTCGACGATCCACACCAGCGCCTCTTCGCGACGGGCCGCGGCCCCGGCCGCGGGACGATCGTGCTCACGACCGGCCTGCTCTCGGGCACCTCCCCGGATCGCCTCGACGCCCTGATCGCGCATGAGCTCGCGCACATCCGCCACCGCGACGCGCTGCTCCAGACCGTGGTCTGCATCGTCGCGGCCTTCCTCCTCGAGCTGACCCGGCTCGGCGGCGTCGCCCAGAGGGTGCTGCTCTTCGTCCTCGCGCCCCTGGCCGCGAGCGTCGTCCACCTGCTCGTCTCGCCGCGGCGGGAGTTCGCGGCGGACGCCTCGGCCGCCCGCCTCGTCGACTCGCCGCAGCACGTCGCCGAGGGCCTGCTCCACCTCGACCGCGCCGCCGACCTCGTCGCCTTCGCAGCCAGCCCCGCCACGGGGCTCCTGTATCCGGTCGAGCTGTTCCAACCGGGCGGAATGACCACGCTGTTCGCAACGCACCCGCCCCTCGAGAAGCGCCTGCGCCGCCTCGACCTGCTGGACTCGACTCGCTCGCCCGCCACGCCAGCCGGCCCTCCCGCCATGCCGGAGGCAGGGGGCGCCGACAGCTGATGGGGAGCGCCCACCTGGACTGCCTTGGCCGCGCCCGCACGGATGGCGATCCACCCGGCCCATGGCGAGGCGGACGCCGGACGGTGCGCTCCCACCCCCCAATACCGCTGCCAACTGCCAGCCGACTCGAGAGAGAGCACCGCCCATCCAACGAGACGGGCGAGGCCGAGCGCCCCACCCCCGCTGCAGCGCCCGCCCGCCCGTCCCGGGCGCGCGATGCCACCCTCCTCGATACCCGTCGAGTCCGGTCCGGGCTTCTCGCCGGATCCCGCGGCGGACGCGACCGCGAGCCCCATAGCACCCATCCGGACGAGGCGTGGCGCCGTCCCCCCAGGCGCGGTGGCGCCGTCGAGGCGGTGCGACTGCCTCGACCGCGCCATCGCGCAGCACCGCTCGCCACGACAGGCGGCCTCGCATCCGGCACGGAACGTCGCTCCCGTCTCCAGCCCGTTCGGACTGTCCGCCCACCACGACTCCACGCGCCGAGCTCGACCCGGCAGGTCGCCGCGCCGCCGCGCGCCGCCGGGTGGACTGCCCTGCCGTCGCACCGCCCTCCCCCGCCGGCGCACGGGCACCGCCACCGGATCGGAGCGTGCTGTCGAGCGGACGCCGCACCAGGGCCGCCCTCGGATCCGCCGCGATCGCCTCGACGGCCGCATCTGGCCTTCCCGCGATCGCCTCGCCCGCGTCCTGGCTTCGGCAGCCCACGTGACGGTGGAACAACGACGAACGCCGCCTTTCGGCGGCGTTCGTCAAGGAAAATCCGGCGGCTTCCTACTCTCCCGGGACGCTTCCGTCCGAGTACCATCGGCGTAGGCGGGCTTAACTGCTCTGTTCGGAATGGGAAGAGGTGTTTCCCCGCCGCTATGACCACCGGAAATTGTGAGGTGCAGCGCACGTCGGGCGCACCCTCAAAACTCCATAGCGGCACAACACGGTGTTCAAGATCAAGACCTCGGGCGATTAGTACGGGTCTGCTGAAGACGTTGCCGCCCTTACACATCCCGCCTATCAACGTGGTGGTCTACCACGGCCCTTACTCCCTCTAGGGGATGGGAGGCCTCATCTTGAGGTGGGCTTCCCGCTTAGATGCTTTCAGCGGTTATCCCATCCAGACGTAGCTAATCAGCAACGCCGTTGGCACGACGACTGATACACCAGAGGTCCGTTCGCCCCGGTCCTCTCGTACTAGGGGCCACTCCTCTCAAGCCTCCAGCGCCCATGGCGGATAGGGACCGAACTGTCTCACGACGTTCTGAACCCAGCTCGCGTACCGCTTTAATGGGCGAACAGCCCAACCCTTGGGACCTGCTCCGGCCCCAGGATGCGACGAGCCGACATCGAGGTGCCAAACCTTGCCGTCGATGTGGACTCTCGGGCAAGATCAGCCTGTTATCCCCGGGGTAGCTTTTATCCGTTAAGCCCTGGCCCTTCCACGCAGTGCCAGAGGATCACTTAGCCCGACTTTCGTCCCTGCTCGGCGTGTCAGCCTTACAGTCAAGCTCCCTTTTGCCTATGCACTCAATGGCTGATTTCCATCCATACTGAGGGAACCTTTGTGCGCCTCCGTTACATTTTAGGAGGCGACCGCCCCAGTCAAACTGCCCACCTGACGCTGTTCCCGACCCGGATCACGGCATCGGGTTAGAAGCCCAGAACACGAAGGGTGGTATCCCAAGGTTGGCTCCACGAGAGCTGGCGCCCTCGTATCAAAGCCTCCCACCTATCCTGGACAACGAATCCCAGACTCCAACATCAAGCTGCAGTAAAGGTTCACGGGGTCTTTCCGTCCAGCCACGGGTACTCGGCATCTTCACCGAGACTACAGTTTCACCGGATCCCTCGTTGAGACAGCGCCCAAGTCGTTACGCCATTCGTGCAGGTCGGAACTTACCCGACAAGGAATTTCGCTACCTTAGGACCGTTATAGTTACGGCCGCCGTTTACCGGGGCTTAGATTCAAGGCTTCGCCCGAAAGCTAACCTCTCCTCGTGACCTTCCGGCACCGGGCAGGCGTCAGCCCCTATACGTCGTCTTTCGACTTCGCAGAGACCTGTGTTTTTGGTAAACAGTCGCTTGGGCCGTTTCACTGCGACCTCCTCGAGCACAGGAGCCGCAAGAGCTCCCTACCCTACCGAGGCACCCCTTATCCCGAAGTTACGGGGTCATTTTGCCGAGTTCCTTAACGAGGGTTCTTCCGATCGCCTTAGTATTCTCTACTCGCCCACCTGTGTCGGTTTTGGTACGGGCACGTCCCGCCTCCCTAGAGGCTTTTCTCGGAGGCATGGCTTCAAGGACTTCGCTCTAACGAGCTCGGCATCCCGTCTCAGGCTCACGCTTCGCGGATTTTCCTACGAAGCACCCTACGCGGTTACCCCAGGACGACCAACGCCTGGGTTCCTCTAGCCTACCCCGTCCCCCCATCGGTGATAGCGGTGGGTACGTGGTACCGGAATATCAACCGGTTGTCCATCGCCTACGCCTTTCGGCCTCGGCTTAGGTCCCGACTAACCCTGAGCAGATTAGCTTTACTCAGGAAACCTTGGGCATTCGGCGGGGAAGTTTCTCACTTCCCTTTCGTTACTCGTGCCAGCATTCTCACTTCCCATGCCTCCACGGCTGGCTTGCCGCCGCCGCTTCAATGGCATGGGAACGCTCCTACCACCCCGAGCAAGCTCGAGGTCCGTGGCTTCGGTTCCTAGCTTGAGCCCCGTTACATTATCCGCGCCCGAACACTTGACCAGTGAGCTATTACGCACTCTTTGAATGGTGGCTGCTTCTAAGCCAACATCCTGGTTGTCTCTGCACTCGGACATCGTTTACCACTTAGCTAGGAATTAGGGACCTTAGCCGACGGTCTGGGCTGTTTCCCTTTTGAGCACGAAGCTTATCCCCCGCACTCTGACTGCCACGCTCTGGAACGTTGGTATTCGGAGTTTGATTGAGTTCAGTAAGCTGGTAGGCCCCCTAGCCCATTCAGTGCTCTACAGCCAACGTTGAACACGTGACGCTATACCTAAATATATTTCGGGGAGAACCAGATATCTCTGAGTTTGATTAGCCTTTCACTCCGACCCACAGGTCATCACCGCCGTTTTCAACCGACGTGTGTTCGGTCCTCCACGGGGTCTTACCCCCGCTTCAACCTGCCCATGGGTAGATCACTCAGTTTCGGGTCTGCGTCCCACGACTCACGCCCTATTCGGACTCGCTTTCGCTCCGGCTCCGTTTCCTTAACCTTGCCGTGGAACAGCAACTCGCTGGCTCATTATGCAAAAGGCACGCCGTCACAGGACAAAGCCTGCTCCGACCGCTTGTAAGCACACGGTTTCAGGTACTATTTCACTCCCCTTCCGGGGTACTTTTCACCTTTCCCTCACGGTACTAGTTCACTATCGGTCGCCAGGGAGTACTTAGCCTTACGGGGTGGTCCCCGTAGCTTCCGACCGGGTTTCACGTGCCCGGCCGTACTCAGGTACCCAACAAGGAAGGCCATACGCTTTCGCCTACAGGGCTTTTACCTTCTGTGGCGCGAGTTTCCACCCGCTTCGACTAACGCATGACTTTGTAACTTCCCGACCTGCCGGCAGGCAGATCAAGTTGGGCCCTACAACCCCTGCACGACAACAGCTGCCGCTTATCACATCGCACAGGTTTAGGCTCTTCCCCTTTCGCTCGCCACTACTCAGGGAGTCGAGGTTTCTTTCCTTTCCTCGGGCTACTTAGATGTTTCAGTTCACCCGCTTGCCTCACCCGTCCTATGTGTTCAGACGGGCGTACGCGCGCATTACCACGCGTGGGTTTCCCCATTCGGAAATCCCGGGATCAAAGGTCGGTCAGCACCTCCCCCGGGCTTATCGCAGCCGCCCACGTCCTTCGTCGGCTCCTGGCGCCAAGGCATCCACCGTGTGCTCTTAGTCTCTTGATCGATGAAGAACACCGTGTTTGCCGCTATGGAGTTTTCAAGGTGCGCACGGGACGAACGCCCGCAAGACCGCCCGGGGGCGGTCTCTCAAAACTCAACAGCGCGCGACGCTCGAGGTCGACATGCATTCCAGGCGAGCCCGGACACCGGACGACCGAGGTCATCCAACGGGCCGGGCGCCTACCGGAGGTGGATCTCCGGCATCCCTAGAAAGGAGGTGATCCAGCCGCAGCTTCCGCTACGGCTACCTTGTTACGACTTCACCCCAATCACCAACCCCACCTTCGACAGCTCCCTCCCTTGCGGGTTAGGCCACTGGCTTCGGGTGTTGCCGGCTTTCGTGGTGTGACGGGCGGTGTGTACAAGGCCCGGGAACGTATTCACCGCGGCAGTGCTGATCCGCGATTACTAGCAACTCCGCCTTCATGGAGGCGAGTTTCAGCCTCCAATCCGAACCGGGACCGGCTTTTTGGGATTCGCTCCCCCTCGCGGGTTTGCAGCCCTTTGTACCGGCCAATGTAGCACGTGTGTAGCCCAGGACATAAGGGGCATGATGACTTGACGTCATCCCCACCTTCCTCCGGTTTGTCACCGGCAGTCTCCCATGAGTCCCCGGCATTATCCGCTGGCAACATGGGACAGGGGTTGCGCTCGTTGCGGGACTTAACCCAACATCTCACGACACGAGCTGACGACAGCCATGCACCACCTGTGCACCAGCCATTGCTGGGTTCCGTATTTCTACGGCTTTCTAGTGCATGTCAAGCCCTGGTAAGGTTCTTCGCGTTGCGTCGAATTAAACCACATGCTCCGCTGCTTGTGCGGGCCCCCGTCAATTCCTTTGAGTTTTAGCCTTGCGGCCGTACTCCCCAGGCGGGGCGCTTAATGCGTTAGCTTCGGCACGGACGGAGTCGACACCGCCCACACCTAGCGCCCATCGTTTACGGCGTGGACTACCAGGGTATCTAATCCTGTTCGCTCCCCACGCTTTCGCGTCTCAGCGTCAGTACCGTCCCAGAGAGCTGCCTTCGCCATGGGTGTTCTTCCTGATATCTGCGCATTTCACCGCTACACCAGGAATTCCACTCTCCTCTTCCGGACTCTAGCCAAGTGGTTTCCGACGACGTCTCGAGGTTGAGCCTCGAGTTTTCACATCAGACCTACTTGGCCGCCTACACGCGCTTTACGCCCAATGAATCCGGACAACGCTTGCCCCCTACGTATTACCGCGGCTGCTGGCACGTAGTTAGCCGGGGCTTCTTCTGGAGGTACCGTCACCCTCTGGGCTATTCACCCGAGTGGCTTCGTCCCTCCTGAAAGCGGTTTACAACCCGAAGGCCTTCTTCCCGCACGCGGCGTCGCTGCGTCAGGCTTTCGCCCATTGCGCAAGATTCCCCACTGCTGCCTCCCGTAGGAGTCTGGGCCGTGTCTCAGTCCCAGTGTGGCTGATCGTCCTCTCAGACCAGCTACCGATCGTCGCCTTGGTAGGCCATTACCCCACCAACTAGCTAATCGGCCGCGGGCTCGTCCTCGGTCGGAGGCCGAAGCTACCTTTTCTCACCAGCCCGAGAGCCGGAGAGGCCATCCGGTATTAATCCGCCTTTCGGCGAGCTATCCCGGAACCGAGGGTTGATTACCCACGTGTTACTCACCCGTTCGCCGCTTTCAGCTCCCCGAAGGGAGTTTCGTCGCTCGACTTGCATGTGTTAGGCGCGCCGCCAGCGTTCGTCCTGAGCCAGGATCAAACTCTCCGTGAATACCTTTCGCATCTCCGTCCGAAGACGGGTTGCTACCGAGTGACGAAGAGCTTTCGCTCTTTCTCAAAGGTCACGTCCCGAAGGACGAGACGAGTAGTCGCCGCCGACCGTGCCGAAGCACGACCGAGCGACGTTCTCGAACGCGTTGCGCTGTTGAGTTTTCAAAGACCGCGCCCAATCCGGGCTCGACCACGAAAAAGGCCCCCGACTCGCGCCGCGAGGCCCCGTGCTGCATCCAGCCTACCAGCTGGCTAGCGAGGGGCGCTCCGGTACGTGTCGTTCGTCTTGTCCAAGGTCGTGCCGCCTCTCAGCGGCCCACGGATGATAGCAGGCCGAACGGCACTGTCAAGAAGGGATGCGTCACGCATCACGGTCAGGCGAAAACCCGTGCAAATCGGCGCTTTCCGGCCTGCACGAGGACGCCCTGGAGCGCCGCGCGGGGCACCGTCGGCCCCGAAACGGGCTCCCCGTCGACCTTCACGCCCCCCTGCTGGATCAGCCGGCGCGCCTCGCTCGTGGAGGCGATGCCGAGATGCTCGACGAGCACCGCGGGGAGGTAGACGGGATCGTCGCCGGCGGGCAGGCGGACGTCGGGCACGTCCTCGGGCGCCTCGTGCCTGCGAACGACGCGGGTGAAGTGCGCCTCGCCCCGCTCCGAGGCCTCCGGCCCGTGGAAGCGCGCGACGATCCGGCGCGCGAGCTGGAGCTTCGACTCCATCGGCTCGAGCGCGGGCGGCAGCTCGTCCAGGCAGAGCGCCCACCAGGTCGGCAGCGCGTCGTCCGGGATCGACATGACCTTCCCGAACTGCTCCTCGGGCGCCTCGGCGACCCCGACGTAGTTCCCCTTCGACTTCGACATGCGCTCCTTGCCGTCCGTGCCGACGAGGATCGGCAGGGTCAGCGCGACCTGCGGCTCGAGCCCGTAGGCCTGCATCAGGTCACGGCCTGCGAGGAGGTTGTAGAGCTGGTCGGTGCCGCCGAGCTCGACGTCGGCTCGGATGGCGACAGAGTCGTACCCCTGCATCAACGGGTAGAGCAGCTCCGAGACCGAGATCGGCTGCTGGGCGGCCATGCGCTTGGCGAAGTCGTCCCGCTCGAGCAGGCGCGCGACGGTGGTCGTCCGCGTGATCCGCAGCACCTCCGCGAAGTCGAGCTTCGCGAGCCACTCGCTGTTGTGGCGCACCTCGGTGCGCGCGGGGTCGAGGATCTTGAAGGCCTGCTCGGAGAACGTCCTCGCGTTCGCGTCGAGGACCTCGGGCGCCAGGACGGGCCGCTCGGACGAGCGGCCGGACGGGTCCCCGATCCGCGCCGTGTAGTCGCCGATGATCAGGACGGCCACGTGGCCTGCCCGCTGGAACGAGGCGAGCTTGGAGAGCACGACCGTGTGGCCGAGGTGGATGTCCGGTGCGGTCGGGTCGATCCCGAGCTTGACGCGAAGCGGCGCGCCTCGGTCGAGCTTGCGCGCGAGCTCGCCGTCGGGCAACGCGTCCACGGTGTTCCGGAGGAGCGCCTCGAGGTCGTCCTTCGCCGGCATTCGCCCGATCGTACCGACGGCCGGGGCACCGCAGCGGCCGGAGCCGGGCGCACTGCACAGGGTTACTCGCGCGCGAGGCGCATGCGCTCGCGCGCGACGGCGTCGCTCAGGTCACGGACGGGAGCGCGCGGATCGTCATCGCCAGCCCGACGGCGACGATCGCGACGGAGCTCAGCGCCGGCAGCAGCCTGACGAGCGGCCCGTCGAGGCTCGCCCGGGCGGCGAGCCGCTTCCCGAGGACGGCGAGCAGCCCGATCGCCGTGATCGTGCCCGCGAGCCCGAGGCCGAACGCCACGATCAGGAGCATCCCGAAGCCGACGCGATGGAGCGAGATCGCCGCGAGCAGGACGACGAGTGCGGTGGGGCACGGCACGAGCCCGCTCGAGATCCCGACCGCGAGCAGCCCGCGCCAGCCGCTCCCCGGCTCGGGCACGTGCGCATGGTCGTGCCCGAGGCCGTGCGCATGGTCGTGCCCGTGCCCGTGGCCGTGGGCGTGGCCCGCGACGCGGAAGCGGGTCCCGCCCGCCACGGCCGCGCGGAGCTCGCCCGGTGCGGGCTGGCGGCGCACGGCCTCCCGGGCGCGACGTGCGGCCGTCCAGCGCGACACGCGCTGGCGCAGGACCGCGATGCCGACCGCCACGACGAGCAGCGCGGCGACGAGGTTCAGCCACGGGTAGAGCCGCTCGGGGACGACGAACTCGGACAGGACGAGGGTCACGGCCCCGAGCGCGAACACGCCCAGCGTGTGCGTGACGGTGACGATCACCCCCAGGTAGACGGCGTGCCGCGCCGTGCCGCGCGTGCCGACGAGGTACGCGGCGACGATCCCCTTCCCGTGCCCCGGGCTGAGCGCGTGCGCCGCGCCCCAGAAGGCGGCGACCAGCAGGGCGACCGCGACGACACCGGCGGTCAGCTCGCGGGTGCCGACCAGAGCCTCGAACCCGTGCTCCGCCGGGGTCAGGGGGCGCGCGCCGACCTCCTCCCGCTCGTCGAGCGCGGGGGTGGCGCCGGGCCCGGCGCCGGGGCGGACGACCGCGGTCGCCTCGCGGACGTCGAGCGGGCTCGAGAGCAGGTCGTCGGGGTACGTGCGCAGGCCGTCCGTGCTCGAGGCGGACGGGGCGGTGCTCGCCTCGAGCCGGGCGCCCCGCTCCGCGCGGACGACGAGCTCGCGCCAGCCCAGCCGGTCGGGGAAGGCCGTGCTCGCGACCGTGAGCCGCGCCTCGCCGTCCCCGAGCGCGCCCGCGTCGAGCACCGCCTCGAGCCGGGTCGTGCGCAGCCCGCCCTGTCCCTCGGGGAAGGTGAGCGAGCGGTCGATCGCCTCGAGCGGGCGGCGTGCCCCGTCGACGCGCAGGTCGAGCCCCTGCACGACCTCGTCGAGCAGCCCGGCGCCGTAGGCGTCCAGGTCGGCCTCGGCGCGCTCGCGCGCCTGGAAGGTCGGGATCTCGGCGAGATCGAGGACCACACGCGCGTAGAGGTGGCCGCCGGAGACGACGACCTCGGTCGAGCGGTTCACGGTGAAGTTGCCGAGCGGGTGCGCGAGCGCCGCCGCGGGCGCGAGCAGGGCCGCAGCGAGTGCCGCGAGGACGACCGACGCGGCGGGTCACGCGAGGCCCTCCACGGCGGCGCGGGCGACCGGGGCCCACCGGACGGAGAAGCCCGGGTTGAGCGCGAGCGCGCGCTCGAACCAGCCGCGCGCGGCGGCCTCGTCGCCGGCGCAGCGCTCGACCATCCCCCGGTGGAAGAGCTTCCAGGGCGTCCTGCGTGCCGAGGCGCAGCGCACGGTCGGCCCAGCCGCGGGCCTCGTCGCAGCGCCTCGCCCTGACGAGCGCCCACGCGAGCGCGTCGTCACCCTCGATCGACGGCCGCTCGGCCCTGGCGCGGCGCGCGAGCTCGACCGTCCCGGCGGGATCGATCGCCCGGTCGGCCCGCCAGACGGCCGACTCGAGGTCCGTCTGGACGCCGTTCGCGGCGAGCAGCTGGTCGATCGCGCCCATCAGCTCGTCCTGGCGGCGCGCGTCGTCGTCGCGCCCCGCGGCCGCGTAGAGGTCGCCGAGCAGCGCGACGAACTGCGGCAGGGGCACGCCCGCGACAGCCCGCTCCGCGAGCGAGATCGCCTCCGCGTCGTCGCCGCGCGCGTGCTCGACCTCGGCCAGCGCGCCGAGCGCGTGGACGTAGCCGGGCAGGACGTCGAGCGCCTCGCGGTACGCGGCGCCGGCCGCGGCGACGTCGCCGCGCGACCAGTGGAGCCTGCCGAGCTGGACGCGCGTCCAGGCCATCGGCTCCGGCGAGCCGGTCGCGGCGTCGACCGCGAGCGCCATCGCCTCGATCGCGCCCGGCACGTCGCCGCGCAGCTCGCGGGCGTAGGAGACGCGCGCGTAGGCGGCGACGCCGGGCTTCAGGGAGGCGAGCCGGTCGAAGGCCGCGAAGGCCTCGTCGTAGCGGCCGAGCTCGAGCAGCGCGTCGCCGATCACGCCGTACGTCCGGGCGACCCCCGGAGCGATCCGGCTCGCCCGCTCCCCGAGGGCGAGCGCGTCGGCGAAGCGGTGGCGCGCGAGCGCGAGGGCGCCGAGCCCGCTCGTCGCGACGAGGTCGTCGGGCGCGAGCCGGAGCGCCTCCCGCAGCACGCCGTCCGACTTCGAGTACCAGGCCGGGTCGCCGGTCTCGCGGGCCCGCTGCTGGTAGGCGAGCCCGAGGAGGCCGAGCGACTCGACGTCGGCCGGGTTCGCCCGCACCGACTCCTGCAGCCGCGCGACCGTCCCGGCGGTGTCCGCCCCGGAGGCGAAGCCGTCGGCCGCGACGGAGGCGGCCTCGACCGCATCCCTCGTCACCGGCGCGCCGGTGCGCGCGGCCCCGCCCTCGTCGAGCACGCCTCCGAGCAGGAGCCCGGCCACCGTCGCGCCCGCCGCGAGGGCCCCGATCGTCGCTCGCCTCCACCACATCGTCGTCACCTCCGTCGCTGGTTCGCCCGGGCGGGGCCCGCGGTTCGACCGCGGACCCCGCCGATGGTCGGTCCGCCCTACGGCGTGACCGGCTGGAGCGTCCCGTGGCTGTTCGCGAAGCCCTCGTGGGGCAGCGCGACGTACGGGAACGCGCTCAGGTACGGCTTGTCGTTCGCATCGACGCCGTCGCCCAGCGGGAGGACGTTCGCCGGCGTGAACAGGGCGCCGCCGAGCGCGACGAGCGCGACGTCGATCACGTCGTCCCCGAGCCGACGGCCGTTCGGCCAGCCCTGCGCGTCGTTCGCGAGCGGCCCGAGCCGGCTCGGCGCAGACGCGACGGGCGTGTCGAGGTTCAGCCGCAACTCGTCCGCGAGCGTCTTCCCCTTCGCGAGCAGGTTGACGCCCGGCAGCCCGGTCAGGAAGGCCGCCTGGAGGTCGGTGCGGTTCCTCGTCGGGATGTTCAGGTTCAGGGCGGCGTAGAGCTGGTTCATGACCGGCGCGAGGAGCGGCGTGCGCGCGTACTTCGCGTACCTCGCGTCCCGGTCGGGGCCGACCGCGTTCCAGCCGTCCTTCTCCGAGGTGGGGACGATCAGCTCGTTGAACAGGGGGTTCCCGAGCCGGCTGACCTGCACGTACTGCCTGCCGCCGCTCCGGTAGATCGGCGCGGAGGCCTTCGAGGTCGCCTCGACGACCGCACGCGGCCGGTAGACGGCCGCCCAGGCGCCGACGACGGCGCCCTTGCCTCGGATGACCGACTTCGGCAGCTGCAGCGCGATCGTGTGGACGTTGAAGCCGGCGAAGGCGTCCTTGCCGCCGCCCTTGCTCCCCGTCCCGCTGCGGATGCCGACCGCGTCGAACGCGGCGCCGATGTCGCCGAAGAACGGGTCGTCGGCGGGACCGGCGAAGATCAGGCCGCCGTCCTTGTGCCGCTTGATCGTCGCGGCCCGCACGGAGGCGTAGTCGGCCACGCCGCCCTGCAGGAACTGCCGCGTGCGCGGGCCGATGTCGTTCGAGGCGACCGGGACGTTGCTCGCGATCGACGACCCGACGCCGTCGCGAACCCGCCAGACGTTCATCGTCTGGCACTTCGTCGCGACGCAGCCGAGCGGGAGCGTCGAGGGCGCCACGTTCTTCTTCACGTCCGCGAACTTGAACTCGTACGACACGTCGGCCTTGCCGTCGCCGTCGTCGTCGAAGTGGATCGCGTAGAGCGCGCTCGTCGAGAACCCGTACCAGTTCGGCCCGGCAGCCGGCTCCTCGAACGGGCTCACGTCCATGATCACGTCGACCTTGGTCGCGTCGTTGGGGTCCGTGAAGAAGTAGAAGTCCGTCACGTCCGCGGTCGGGTCCTGCGCGATCAGCGGCGCCTCCCGGTGGCGCGCCGCGGTGGCGTCCCCGGGCGCCGGACCGCGTGTCGTGCCGAGCGCGGCGGCCGTCGCGCCCGCCGCGAGCGCGAGCGCCGCGGCGATCGCTGCCTTCCTCCTCATCGCCTCTCTCCTTTCGCCAGCTCGCTCTCCCGCCACCCGGCGGGTGGCATGCCCGTCCTTCGCCCGTGCCCCGGGGCCGGTTCGGGACGCGAGCGAGATGCGAAGGCGTCGCAGGAGGCGGCCCGCCGAACCGCGGCCCGCGGGGGAACGAACCTCGCGTGTGGAGGCGCTCGCGATCAGCCTGCTAGCGTTGCCCCCTCGCGGGGCGGCCCTCGACCGTGCCCGACGCCAGCAGATGCCGCTCGTGCACGCGCAGCAATCCGACAGGCGCTCGTCGGCCTCGTCGCCCGGCGCGACGAGGCCGCGCTCGCCGCGCTCTACGACCGCTACGGGCGGGCGGCCTACGGCTCGCGCTGCGGATCGTCCGCGACGCGGCGCTCGCCGAGGACGCCGTCCAGGACGCCTTCCTCGCCGTGTGGCGCTCGGCCGACCGCTTCGCGGAGGAGCGCGCGAAGGCCAGCACCTGGATCCTCACGCTCGTCCACCGGCGGGCGGTCGACGTCGTCCGCCGCGAGGAGCGCCGACGCGCCGACCCGCTCGAGGCGGCGGCCGAGCCCTCCGGGGACGCGACGGACGAGCAGGTGTGGCAGCGCGCGCAACGGGAGCGCGTGCGCGCGGCGCTCGCGCGGCTGCCGGACGCCCAGCGCGAGGCGCTCGAGCTCGCGTACTGGGGCGGCCTGACGCAGACCGAGATCGCCGAGCGGCTCGCGCAGCCCCTCGGCACGATCAAGAGCAGGATGTTCAGCGGCCTCGCCCGGCTGCGCGAGCTGCTCGCGGACGAGGAGGAGGGCGCGTGAGCGACGAGGCCGTGCACGAGCAGCTCGCCGCGTACGTCCTGCACGCGCTCGAGCCCGAGGAGGAGGCCGCGTTCGAGCGCCACCTGGCGGCGTGCGCGCGCTGCCGGGCCGAGCTGCCGTCCTTCCGCGAGACGGCGGCCGCGCTCGCCTTCGCCGCGCCGCCGGTCGCGCCGCCCGCGCCGCTGCGGGAGCGCGTCGCGCGGCCCGGAGAAGGCGCCCCGGCAGGCGCGGTCGTCCTGCCGTTCCGTCGGCGGCGCCTCGCCGTGCCGGCGCTCGGCGCGATCGCCGCCGCGGCCGCCGCGGCCGCGATCGGGCTCGGCATCTGGGCCTCGTCCCTCTCCGGCAGCCTGGACGACGAGCGACGCGTCGCCGCGGAGCGACAGCAGGCGCTCGACCTGCTCGCGAGCGGCGAGGTCGTCCCCGTCGCCGGGGCGCGCGGCTCGCTCGTCGTCGACCGGCAGGCCGGCACGGCGGTGCTCGTGCTCGCCGACGTCCCCCGGGCGCCGGCGGGGCGGACGTACCAGGCCTGGGTGATCGACGGGGGCACGCCGGTCTCGGCGGGCGTCTTCGCCGGGGGCGGCACGGCGACGGTCGCGCTCGAGCAGGCCGTCCGGCCCGGCTCGGTCGTCGCCGTCACCGTGGAGCAGGCCGGCGGGGCGCCGGCGCCCACGGGCGAGCCGCTCCTCTCCGCGCAGGCCTGACCGCGCCCCGGCAGGCGGTACCCGTCGGGGAGCCGGCTACAATTCGAAGCCCGTGCTTCGGAGACGACGTTCGCCGGAGGGGCCCCCGAAGCCCCGCAGGCGCATCAGGAAGCTCAGGTTCCTCCTGCTGGTGCTGCTCCTCGGAGCGGTCTGCAGCGTCGCGTTCCTGTTCGGCCTGATGACCGCCCTCGCCAGTGAGCTGCCCCAGCTCGACCCGGCGAACCACGATCGCGTCGAGCGGAACGGCACCATCTACGCCTCCGACAAGAAGACGGTCCTCGCCGTGCTGCGCGGCGACGAGGCCCGTGTCGTCGTCAAGTCCGACGAGATCGCCCCGCTGATGAAGCAGGCCATCGTCGCGGTCGAGGATCGACGCTTCTGGGAGCACAGCGGCGTCGACGTGAAGGGCATCTTCCGGGCCGTCGTCCAGAACTTCCGCAACGACGAGGTGATCCAGGGCGGGTCGACGATCACGCAGCAGTTCGTCAAGAACACCTACATCAAGAACGAGAAGACGGTCAGCCGCAAGCTGAAGGAGGCCGCGCTCGCCTGGCAGCTCGAGCGCACGTGGTCGAAGGACAGGATCCTCACCGGCTACCTGAACACCGTCTTCTTCGGGAACAACGCCTACGGCGTCGAGATGGCCTCGCGCGTCTACTTCGGCAAGCATGCGAGCGAGCTCGGGCTCGCCGAGGCGGCGCTGCTCGCGGGCATCCCGCAGAACCCCTCCGTCTACGACCCGGTGCGCAACCCGGACGCGGCGAAGCTGCGGCGGGACGACGTCCTGCGCCTGATGCTCGAGCAGCAGCTGATCACGCAGAAGGACTACCTCGAGGCGCTGCGGACGCGGCTCCCGGCCCCGGACTCGGTCCGGCTCCCGGGCACGCGGGGCGCGGCGCCGTACTTCGCCGAGTACGTGAAGAGCCAGCTGATCTCGTACTACGGCTCGGGCAAGGTCTACGGCGGCGGGCTCAAGGTCTACACGACGATCGACCTCCAGCTGCAGGAGCTGGCGAAGAAGGCGATCGACAAGTACCTCTCGAACCCGAACGGGCCGCAGGCCGCGCTCGTCGCGATCAACCCGAGCAACGGGAACGTGCTGGCGATGGTCGGCGGCCAGAACTTCTCGAAGAGCCAGTTCAACCTGGCCGTCCAGGGGCTCCGCCAGTCGGGCTCGTCGTTCAAGCCGTTCGTGCTCGCGACCGCGCTGGACCTCGGCATCTCGCCGGCCCAGAGCTTCGCGTCGAAGCCGATCACGATCTTCACCGGCGACCGCTACTGGCCGGTGACCAACTACGAGGGCTTCTACCTCGGACGCGCCGACCTGCGGACGGCCACGATCTACTCGGACAACGCGGTCTACGCGCAGCTGACCGACCTCGTCGGGCCGCAGCGCGTCGCCGAGATGGCCCACCGGCTCGGCGTCAAGCGCGAGCTGAACGGCTACTTCTCGATCGGCCTCGGCGCCGAGGCGGTCTCGCCACTCGACATGGCGCGCGCGTACGCGACGTTCGCGAACGACGGCCAGCGCGTCGACGGCGCCGTCCTCGGCGACGTGCCGCGGGTGATCACGTCGATCGAGGATCCCCTGCGCAAGCGCGTCGACCAGAACGCGGTCGTCGAGAAGCAGGTGCTCCGCCGCAACGACGCGCGCGCGGTCACGGCGATCCTCCAGCGCGTGATCACGCAGGGCACGGGCAAGCGCGCGATCCTCGCCGACGGGCGTCCGGTGGCCGGCAAGACCGGCACGACGGAGAACTACGGCGACGCGTGGTTCGTCGGCTACACCCCGCAGCTCGCGGTCGCCGTCTGGGTCGGCTACCCGGACAAGCTCGTGCCGATGACCTGGCAGTTCGGCGGCGACCCCGTCGCCGGCGGCACGTACCCCGCGCAGATCTTCAAGGCCTTCGTCGACTCGGTCGACCGCCAGCGTGGCCTCCCCGCCCGCTCCTTCCCCTCCCCCAGCTTCGGGCCCCAGACGACCTTCCGCGTCGTCGAGCGCAACGGCGCCTGGATGCGCGACAACGGCCGCTGCACCGGCGTCCACAGCGTCTACATGATCGCCGCGCGCGCGCCGAGCAAGGTCGCGCCGTGCCGGAAGAACGAGGTGTCCGTGCCGGACGTCGTCGGGATGAAGCTGACCCAGGCGGAGGCGCGTGTCGCGGCCTCGCCGCTGCAGACGGACGTGATCTCGCGGCCCGCCGAGCCCGGCGAGAAGCTCGGCGTCGTCGTCGACCAGTTCCCGAAGGCCGGGGCGCGGCGATCGAGCTACGACGTCGTGCGGCTCGTGATCCCGAAGGCGGTGGACGGCGCCGTCGTCCCGGACGTGATCGGCCTGCCGCTCGACGAGGCGCGCACGAAGCTCGAGCGGCGCGCGCTCGAGCCCGTGGTCGGCGGCACCGGCGACGGCGAGGCGGGCGTCGTCGTGGCGCAGTCGCCGCGGCCCAACGTCGCGGCCACGCCCGGCATGGAGATCACCCTGACGATCGGCGGGATCTCGCCGGACGACGGACGCTCCCCGCTCGGCTGAGCGGGGGGCGGCCGAGACCGCCCCGCCGTCAGCCCGCCGCGAGCAGGCCGCGCGGCACGGGCCGCGAGAGGAAGCGGCTGCCGCGCTCGCAGAAGCGCCAGGGCAGCTCGGCGGCGCGCGTGATCCCGATCCGGGGCACGGCGACGACCGCCGGCGCGTCGGTGCGGCCGAGCAGCGCGAACGGCGGCGCGTCGAGGGGCAGCCCGTCGTCCGCGCCCGTGATCCCGAGCGCCTGGCAGACGCGGCCGGGCCCGGCGCAGAGGAGCCGGTCGTCCGCTACGCCGCGCCGGGCCCGCATCGCGTCGAGGCCCCTCGCCGGCTCGAGCGCGCGCACGAGCACGGCGGCCGCGCGCTCGTCGTGGCAGACGAGGTTGACGCACCAGTGGATCCCGTACGAGCGGTAGACGTAGGCCCGCCCGGGCGGGCCGAACATCGCCGCGTTGCGCCGGGTGCGGCCGCCATGCGAGTGGCTCGCCGGATCGTCGGCATCGTACGCCTCGACCTCGACGATGCGTCCGCCCGCTCCGTCGTAGAGCAGCGTGCAGCCGACGAGGTCGCGGGCGACCTCCACGACGTCGCGGGCGAAGAAGCCCGGGCCGAGCGGCGCTCCGGACGTCGCTACGCCCCGTCGTCGAACAGCGAGGGCGGCTGCCCGGGGCCCGGCACGGTCGCGTCGAGGACGCGCTGGGCCCGCCGGGCCAGGTCGTCGAGGTCGAGCCCGGCCTCGGCGCGGATCGACCGCCTCAGCAGCGGCGTGACCTTGCCGGCCTCCGTCCGGACGCGCTCGACGAGCGCGAGCGCCTGATCCAGCACCTGGGCCTCGACCGCCTCGCGCGCGCCCATGTCGAGCAGGATCGTCCGCTCCGTGCGGGCCGCCACGATCGGATCGGGGATGCCGTCGACCCACACGAGCGTCCGCCTGCCGCTGCCGCGGCGCTCGTCCGTGATCGGCTCGAGCGCGGTGATCCTGTCGGCGCGGACGTACTTGCCGAACCCGAGGAAGACCATCCGGGGCTGCCCGTCGGCCATGCGCTGACTGTACCCCTCGCGCGGGACGACCCGGCGCCCGCCGCTATCGTCCCGCCATGGCACGCGGGGACGAGCGCTTCGCGGCGGCCGCGGCCGCGCTCGGCGTCAGGGTCGACGTGCGGCGCTTCCCGGACGGCACGCGTACGGCGGAGGACGCGGCGCGCGCCGTCGGCTGTACCGTCGCGCAGATCGTCAAGTCGCTCGTCTTCGTCGTCGACGGCGCGCCCGCGATGGCGCTCGCGTCCGGCGTCGACCGCGTCGACCCCGCGCGCCTCGCAGCCGCGCTCGGCGCGGCCGGGGCCCGGCCCGCGACGGCCAGGGAGGCGCGCGAGGCGACGGGCTACGCGATCGGCGGCGTCCCGCCGTTCGGCCACGACGCGCCGCTGCCGGTCGTCGTCGATCGCGGCCTGCTCGCCCACGAGGTCGTCTGGGCCGCCGCGGGCGCGCCGGATGCGTGCTTCGCGATCGCGCCGGACGCGCTCCTGGCGGCGAGCCGTGGGCGCGTCGACGGGATCGCCGGCTGAGCGCCCGCACCCGGCCGCGTCGTGCGGTCGCTGCCCGCGGCCCCGAGCGGCCGTCCGCGCCGGCGACGCCCGGCGCGGACGATCCCGTGGCGTCGACCGGCTAGCGGAACGCCTTGTAGGCGAGCTGGTAGCCGACGCCGATCTTGCGGCCGCTCGTCACGATGATGACGACGTTCTTGCGCTCCTGGGCGCTGCGGAAGCGCACGTCGAACACGAGCAGCCGGCCCTTCCGCTGCACCTGCGGCTTGATCGCGCGGCCGTTCGGCCCGCCGGTGATGACCGTGATGTCCGGCTTCGGGCCGCCGCCCGTGGCCGACCCGATCACGATCTCCCTCGCCCCGCTCGGGACGGACACCGGGATGTAGTGCATCGAGAGGCCCGCGACCGTCTGGACGCCCGTGACGCGGAAATCGGCCTCGCCGACGCGCGCCTTCAGCCGGTAGGTCGGCTGCGGGACCGAGCCGTTCCGGTACAGGTTCACGGCGAGCTTCGTGAACGCCGCGTAGAGGCCACCGTAGCCGCGCTTCTTGAAGATCTCCTCGAGCGGCTGGATGCCGATCGCGAGGTCGACGCCCTGCTGGTCGTAGCCGTAGAGGCGACCGAGGTAGTCCGTCAGGAAGCCCGGGTCGTCGCGCGCGATCAGGTACCAGAAGAACGCGCCGCCGTAGCACCGCTCGCAGCCGAACTCCTCGTCGTAGATCGGCCGGAAGGTCTCGGCCAGCCACTTGTCGATGAAGCCCGCGGTCGACGCGTCGAAGACGTCCGGGTAGACGAGGAACTCCATCGCGCTCGCGGTTCCCTCCGCGAACCAGCGCGGCATGTTGCCGTTCGGCAGGTACGCGTACTGGACGACGTGGAAGAGCTCGTGGGCGACGGTCGCCTCGAGGCTCCCCTGCACCGTCCCGGCCGTGCCGTGCTCGAGGTTCGGCTGCACGAGGAAGAACGACCCGCCCTCGGCGGCGAACGTCGCGATCGCGAGCCCGGCGATGCCGTCGCCGAGATCCTTGACGTAGACGTCGGGCCGGGCGTCTGGGCCGGCCGTGTCCGGCGTCGGCGGCAGGAAGCCCTGGGCTGCGTAGTAGCCGAAGGACAGGTCGGCCGAGGCAGCGACGTACTCGACGTACTCGGGCACGCCGTTGCCGTTCGGGTCGTCGAGCGCCGGGGCGTCCGGGCCGCTCGTCAGGTAGTGGACGACCGCGCGCTCGCCGGCGAAGACCAGCTCCTGGGCCGGGTACGCGAACTCGCTGCCCGGCGTCGTCGGGCGCAGGATCTGCGCGGCGCTCGCGGCCCCCGCCGCGACGACCGCGACGACGACCGCAGCTCCGAACGCGGCGATCCTCCGGCGGATGCTCCTCATGCGATTGCCCCCCTCAACGCGTCGGCGACCCGCTCCTGCTGCCCCGGCTCGATCTCGGGGAAGAAGGGCAACGCGAGCGTCCTGGCGGACAGCCCCTCCGAGACGGGCAGCATCCCCTCCCGGTAGCCGTACCGCTCGCGCATGTAGGGCTGCAGATGGATGGACGGAAGATACCGGGCCGTCGCGACGCCCTCATCCGCCAGACGGGCGATCACGGCCTCCCGGTCGACCCCGTCCGGGAGGACGACGACGTAGACGAACCACGAGCGCACGTGGTCTGCGTCGTCCGCGAGCGGGAGCTCGAGCCCGGGGATCGCGGCGAGCATCTCGTCGTAGCGGCGCGCCGCGGCGGCGCGCAGCGAGAGCAGGCGGTCGAGCTTCTCCATCTGCGCCACGCCGACGGCGGCCGAGAGGTCGTCGATCCGGTAGTTGAAGCCGAGCCGCGCGTGCTCGAGCCAGCCGCCCGAGTCGGCCCGGCCCTGGTTCGACAGGCTCTTGAGCAGCCGCCACTCGGCCTCGGTCGCGACGGCGACCGCGCCGCCCTCGCCGGTCGCGACCTGCTTGTTCGGGTAGAAGGCGAACACCGCCGGATGGCCGAACGAGCCGACCGGCCGGCCGCGGTACGTCGCGCCGAGCGCCTCGCAGGCGTCCTCGACGATCGCGAGCCCGTGCCGGCGGGCGACCTCCTCGAGCGGGGCGAGCTCGGCCGGGTAGCCGAAGATGTGGACGGGCAGGATCGCCTTCGTCCGCGGGGTGATCGCCGCCTCGACGAGGTCGGGGTCGAGGTTCATCGTCCGCGGGTCGACGTCCACGAAGACGGGCGTCGCGCCGGTGTAGATGACGCAGTTGGCCGAGGCGACGAACGAGTACGGCGACGTGATCACCTCGTCGCCCGGGCCGATCCCGGCGAGCATCATGCAGAGGTGCAAGCCGGCCGTGCCGGACGAGACGGCGGCCACGTAGGGCGCCCCGGTCGCCTCGGCGATCAGCTGCTCGAAGCGGTCGATCGACGGGCCCAGCGACAGGCGCCGCGAGCGGAGCACCTCGAGCACGAGGGACTCCTCGCGCCCGTCGATCAGCGGTCGCGAGAGCGGGATCGGGTCGACCAACCGGGGCCGCGCCCTAGTCGCCGGCGGCGGGCGCGGCGGCCCGCGAGTGCTCGAGCCAGTCGCTCCAGCGCGGCTCCTTCCCGACGACGAGGTCGAGGTAGGTGCGCTGGATCGCCCGGGTGATCGGGCCTGGATCGCCGATCTCGTGGTCGTCGATCGAGCGGAGCGGCGTCACCTCGGCGGCTGTCCCGGTCATGAAGACCTCGTCGGCCACGTAGAGGTCGGTCCGGATCAGCGGCTTCTCGACGACCTCGTAGCCGAGCTCGCGGGCGATCGTCATGATCGTGTGCCGCGTGATGCCGGGGAGGATCGACGCGGCCAGGTCCGGCGTGTACACGACGCCGTCCTTGACCACGAACAGGTTCTCGCCCGAGCCGTCGCCGACGTAGCCGTCCTCGGTCAGGAGGATCGCCTCCTCGTAGCCGGCGCGCACCGCCTCGGTGACCGCGAGCATCGAGTTCAGGTAGACGCCGGTCGCCTTGGCCGCGTGCGGGATCGTGTTCGCGCTGACGCGGCGCCAGCTCGACACCTTCGCGCGGATGCCCTTCTCGAGCGCCTCGGCGCCGAGGTACGCGCCCCACGGCCAGGCCATGATCGCGACGTAGACGGGGTTCTCGCGCGGCGAGACGCCGAGCGTGCCGTAGCCGTAGAAGGCGATCGGACGGATGTAGCAGGCCGGCAGGCCGTTCGCGTTGACGAGGTCGTGCGTCGCCTGCACGAGCTCCTCGACGGAGTACGGCAGCGGCATGTAGATCAGCTGCGCCGAGAGCTGGAGGCGCCGCATGTGGTCGGTCAGGCGGAAGACGGCGGGGCCGTCGGGCGTCTCGTAGGCGCGGACGCCCTCGAACACGCCGGTGCCGTAGTGGAGCCCGTGGACGCCGACGTGCACCGTCGCGTCGGCCCAGTCGACGAGCTCGCCGTTGAACCAGATCTTCTCGGTGGCCTGCATTCGACGTAGCGTACCGGCGGCCCCGGCGCGGCGCAGGCGGCTCGGCTCAGGCGGGGCCGGCGAGGCGGGCGCGCAGCCGCGGCCCGGTCTCGACGTCGTGCGCCAGCCGGCGCAGCTCCTCCGCGGTCGCGGCGACGCCCCGCTCGCTCAGGCTCGCGGCGAGCGCCGCCCAGTGGAGCGCGGCCTCCTGCTCATGCGTTCGACCGACCCACGGCTCGTCGGGGCCGACGACCACGCGAGCGGTCTCGGCGAGGTCTGCCTCGCACTCGTGCGCGAGGGGGTCGGAGCGGTCGGACGTCCCGACCGTCCAGCCGCGGTCGCCCAGCAGGAGCAGCTGCCGGCCGTCCGCGAGCTCGGCGTGGTGGCGCGCCGAGAAGGACGCCTCGCCGGGCGCGCTGCCCCGGAGCTCGACGACGGTGACGAGGCGTGCGACGCGCACGCCCCCATCGTCGCACGCCGCGACCCCCGGTGGGGCTCAGTCGGCGGTGACGCGGAGCGTCCGGGCGCGTGTGAGGCGCGCGAGCTCCTGCGGCGCGAGCCCCGCCATGTGCCGGTGCGAGCCCGCGCCGATCCAGACGAGGTCGTGCCGCAGCAGCGACTCGTCGAGCAGCGCGGACGTCAGGCCGGGCAGCGGGAACGGCGACACGCCGCCGACGGGGAAGCCGGTCGTCTTCTCGACGAGCGCGCGCGACAGCATCTTGGCGCCGCTCGCCGCCATGGCGACGCGCACGCGCTCCGGGTCGGCCCGCCCCCCGCCCGGGACCATGACCAGGACGAGGGCGTTGTCGCAGACGTAGAGGAGCGACTTGACGATCTGGTCGAGCGAGCAGCCGATCGCGTCGGCCGCGGCCTCCGCCGTGGCCGTCCCCTCCGGGAACTGCTGCAGGCGGGCCTCGGCACCCGCGTCCGCGAGGAAGCGCGCGACCCGCGCGACGGGGTCGGGCTGGGCGCCCGCGGTCATCAGCTCGTGAGCGAGATCAGCCGCACGTCGACGAAGCCCTCCTGTGCGCGCAGGCGGTCGAGCGTCTCCGGGCCGGGCGCCGTGTCCACGGTGAGGGCCATCAGCGCGCGGCCGCCGCTGCGGTTGCGGGAGACGGTCATGTTCGCGATGTTCACGCCCGCCTCGCCGAGGATCGAGCCGACCAGGCCGATCCGGCCCGGCTTGTCCTCGTTGACGATGAAGAGCATGATCGGCTCGATCTCGAGCTCGATCTCGTACCCGAGCACGCGCACGAGGCGCGGCATCGCGCCGCCGCGGATCGCGGTGCCGGCGACGACCGTCCGCTCGTCGCCCGCGGTCGCCGTGACCTGCACGAGGCTCGTGTAGTCCGGCGAGGTGCGGCTGTTCTCCTCCTCGACCTCGATCCCGCGCTCGCGCGCGACCATCGCCGCGTTGACCGTGTTCACGGGCTCCTCGACCCGGCCGGCGAACGCGCCGCGCAGCCCGGCCGCCGTCAGCAGGCGCGTGTCGCGCTCCGCGAGGCTGCCGAGGTAGGCGAACTCGAGCCGACCGACGTTCGGGCCGGCCAGCTCGACCGCGAGCTCGCCGAGCTTCGACGCGAGCGGGACGAACGGGCCGAGCTGCTCGAGGTCCTCCGCGGCGATCGCCGGGACGTTGACGGCGTTCGAGACGACGCCGCCGTCGAGCGCCGCGGCGACCTGCTCGGCGACGATCACGCCGGCGCGGCTCTGCGCCTCGCCGGTGGACGCGCCGAGATGCGGCGTGACGATCGCGTTGTCGAGCTCGAGCAGCGCGCCCGAGTACGGCTCCTTCGCGAAGACGTCGATCGCCGCGGCGGCGACCGTGCCCCCCTGGAGCGCCTCGACGAGCGCCTCCTCGTCGATCAGCTCGCCGCGGCCGACGTTGACGATCCGGATGCCCGGCTTGGCCTGCGCCAGCTCGTCGCGGCCGACGATCCCGCGCGTCTCGGGCGTCAGCATCGCGTGCAGCGACAGGAAGTCCGACTCGGCGAGCACCTCCGGCACGGTCGCCCGCACCTCGACGCCGAGCTCCTTGAAGCGGTCGGGCGAGACGAACGGGTCGTAGGCGACGACGCGCATGCCGAGCGACTTGGCGCCACGGGCGACGCGCTGGCCGATCCGGCCGAACCCGACCAGTCCGAGCGTCTTCTCCGCGAGCTCCACGCCGCCGTACCGCGAGCGCTCCCAGCGGCCCTGCTTCAGCGCCGCGTGCGCCTGCGGGATCGAGCGTGCGACCGCGAGCAGCAGCCCGAGCGTGTGCTCGGCGGCCGAGGTGATCGTCGACTCGGGCGCGTTCGCCACGAGGATGCCGCGCTTGGTCGCCGCCGGCACGTCGACGTTGTCGACGCCGACGCCGGCCCGGCCGACGACGCGCAGGCGCGTCGCGCGGGCGATCAGGTCCGCGTTCACCTTCGTCGCGCTGCGGACGATCAGGGCGTCGTACTCGGCGATCCGGTCGAGCACGTCGGAGTCCGGGTCGACGTCGACGTCGACGTCGAACCGCTCGCGCAGGAGCGAGATCCCCTCCTCTGCGATCTTCTCGCGGACGAGGACGCGCGGGCGGTCGGACATGGGGTCTCCTGGGTCGTGGGCTGGCGGACGGGCGCGCCTGCTAGGCGCGGTACGCGGCGAGCGCGGCCGAGGCGGCGACGCCGCGCTCGATCGGCGCGCCGGCGTCGGCGAGCGAGGCCTCGAGCGCGTCGAGCGCCGCGACGACCTCGTACACGTCGACGTAGCCGATGTGGCCGATGCGGACGATCTTCCCGCGCAGCTCGCCCTGGCCGCCGGCGCCGGTGACGCCGCGGTCGCGCATCGCACGGTAGATCGCCTGGCCGTCGATCCCCTCGGGCATGCGGATCGCGGTGACGACCGCGGAGCGGTCCTCGTCGGGCGAGAACAGCTCGAGGCCCATCGCCTTGACGCCAGCGCGGGCTGCGCGGCCGAGGCGGCGATGGCGGTCGAAGATCACGTCGAGGCCGGTCTCGAAGATCAGCCGCAGCGCGACGTCGAGGCCGAGCACGAGCGTGTGCGCCGGCGTGAACGGGGCGCCGGGCGGCTCCTTCGCCTGCGCGGCGAGCGTCCGCTGCCAGTCGTAGTAGAAGCGCGGCGAGGTCGACGCCTTCGCCGCCTCGAGCGCGGCCGGCGAGATCGAGGCGAGCGCGAGGCCGGGCGGCACCATCAGCGCCTTCTGCGAGCCGGCGACGACGACGTCGACGCCCCAGGCGTCCGTCTCGAGGGGCACGGCGGCGAGGCTCGAGATCGCGTCGACGATCGAGAGCGCGCCCGCCTCGCGGGCCGCGGCCGCCATCGCCTGGACGTCCGAGACGACGCCCGTCGAGGTCTCGCACTGCGTGAGGAAGACGGCGCGCGCGCCGCCGACCTCGGCGAGCCTCGCGCGCACGTCGTCGGCCGACGGCGTCTCGCCCCAGCCGTACTTCAGGTGCACGAGCTCCAGGCCGAACGCCTTCGCCAGCGTCGCCCAGCGCTCGCCGAAGTTGCCGGCGGAGACGACGACGACGCGGTCGCCGGGCGAGCAGAGGTTCGCGACGGCGGACTCCATCGCCCCCGTGCCGGACGACGTGAACAGCGCGACGTCGTTCGTCGTCTGGAGGACGCGCGGCAGGCTCTCGAGCACGCGCGCGTACGCGGGGACGAAGTCGGGCGAGCGGTGGTGCACGATCGGCCGCGCCATCACCGCGAGCACCTCGGGAGGGCACGGGACGGGGCCGGGGGTGAGGAGGTATCGCTTCTCCAGCATCGCGGTGGAGGGTACCGACAGGGGCTACGCTCCCGCCCATGGAAGCGCTGCTCGCGTTCGTCGCCGCCCTGCTCGCGCTGCGCCTGGCCGGCGACCTCGCGCGGCGGGCCCGGACGACCGGGCGCGGCGAGCTCGGGCTGTGGTCGGCGGGCCTCGCGGCCTACGCGGTCGCGTGCGGCGCGCTGGCCTGGGGCGCGGCCGCCGGCTGGGACGATCGCGCCTTCCGCCTCTACTACCTCTTCGGCGGCCTGCTGACCGCGCCGCTGCTCGCATGCGGCTCGCTCCGCCTGCGCGGCCACACCTGGGCGAAGGGCCTCGCGCTCGCCTACGCGGGCCTGTCCGTCGGCCTCGCCGTGGCGATGGAGGTCGAGCCGCACGTGACCGGCGAGTCGATCCCGGCCGCCGACGAGCACCTGGCCTTCCTGCCCGCCCGCCTGGTCGCCGTCCTCGGCAACGCGATCGGGACGATCGTCCTCGTCGCCGTCGCGCTCGCCTCGCTGCGCAGCCGGCCGATCGCGAACGGCCTCGTGCTCGCAGGCGTCGCCGTCGCCGGCGCCGGGAGCGCGGTGGCCGGCCTCGGCGAGGCGGAGACGAGCGCGTTCGTCGCCGTCGCGGCGCTCCTGCTGTACGTCGGCTTCCTCTGGACGACCGATGCGCGTGTCCGCCTGGCGGCCCTCCTGCCGGGCGTCCCCGACCCCTCGCGAGAAAGGACCGACCAATGGCCACGGCGGAGAGAACGACTGAGCTGACCCGCTACCGGATGCTGATCGGCGGGGAGTGGGTGGACGCCGCCTCCGGCGAGACCTTCGAGAGCGTCAACCCGTACCTCGCCGAGCCGTGGGCGATCGTGCCGGACGGGACCGCGGCCGACGTCGACCGCGCCGTGCAGGCCGCCCGCGCCGCGTTCGAGGGGCCATGGGGCTCGACGACGGGGCGCGAGCGCTCGAAGCTGCTCCGCCGCCTGGCGACGCTGATCGCCGAGAACGCCGACGAGCTCGCGCGGATCGAGACGCGCGACAACGGCAAGCTCCTGCGCGAGATGCGCGGGCAGACCGGCCTCCTGCCGGAGTGGTACGACTACTTCGCGGGCGCGGCCGACAAGATCGACGGGCGCGTGATCGCCTCCGACAAGCCGAACTTCCTCGTCTACACGAGGAAGGAGCCGATCGGCGTCGTCGCGGCCGTCCTGCCCTGGAACTCGCCGCTCCTGCTCCTGACCTTCAAGCTCGCGCCGGCGCTCGCCGCGGGGTGCACGTTCGTCGCGAAGCCGTCCGAGCAGACGCCCGCGTCCGCGCTCGCGTTCGCGGAGCTCGTCCAGGAGGCGGGCTTCCCTGCCGGCGTGTTCAACGTGGTCACCGGCTCGACCGACGTGGTCGGCAAGGAGCTCGTCGCGCATCCCGGCGTGAGCAAGGTCGCGTTCACCGGGTCGACGGAGACCGGCATCGCCGTCGCGAAGTCGGCCGCGGACAACCTGGCGCGCGTCACGCTCGAGCTCGGCGGCAAGTCGCCGAACATCGTCTTCGCGGACGCCGACCTCGAGGCCGCGGCGAACGGCGTCGTCTCCGGGATCTTCGCCGCGACCGGCCAGACGTGCATCGCGGGCTCGCGCCTGCTCGTCGAGGAGTCCGCGCACGACGCGCTGATCGAGCGGCTCGTGGCGCGCGCGCGCACGATCAGGCTCGGCGATCCGATGGAGCCCGAGACCGAGATGGGCCCCGTCGCGTACCGGGAGCAGCTCGACAAGGTGCTGGGGCTGATCCGGGCGGGCGTCGACGAGGGCGCCGCCGTCGCCTGCGGCGGCGCGCAGGACCCCGACGCAGGTGGGCTGTTCGTCCAGCCGACCATCCTGACCGGCGTGCGCAACGACATGACCGTCGCGCGCGAGGAGATCTTCGGCCCGGTCCTCTCCGCGATCACCTTCCGCACCGAGGACGAGGCGGTCGCGCTCGCGAACGACACGCGCTACGGCCTCGCCGCGGGCATCTGGACGTCGAACGTCCACCGCGCCCACCGGGTCGCGCATCGCCTGCGCGCGGGGACGATCTGGGTCAACTCGTACCGGACGATCTCGTACACGACGCCGTTCGGCGGCTTCGGGATGTCAGGCATCGGCCGCGAGAACGGCGTCGACGCGATCGACCACTACACGGAGACGAAGGCCGTCTGGGTCGAGCTGACGGGCGCGACGCGCGATCCGTTCACGCTCGGCTAGCGGGCGGCGTCGCCCGGCGGTCGGAGCCCTCGTTCGGGGGATCCGACCGCGCGTCGTTCCGGCCATCGATCGGCGGCGGGAACGACCCCGATCGGGGATGGCCGCGCGGGCCGGCTGCTGCGAGCATCGGCAGCCGATGCTCCCCCGCACGCTGCGGATGCTGCTCGTGGAGGGCGACGAGGACGCCTACGTCCTCGTTCGCGACGGGCTGGCCCGGGCCGGGGCGCCGATCGACGTGACGTGGGTGGCGAGCCACCAGCTCGGGCTCGAGCTGCTCCGCGGCGGAGGGCACGACGTGTGCCTCGTCGACGACCGCGGCGACGGGCGCGACGGCGTCGACTTCGTCCGCGCGGCGCACGACCTCGGCCTGCGGACGCCCGTGCTCGTGCTCGCGACCTCGCCCACGGCGGACCTCGACCGACGGGCGCTCGAGGCCGGCGCGGCCGACGTCGTCTCCCTGGAGGAGCTGGACGCCAACGGCCTCGCCCGCGCGCTCGGCCACGCCGTGCTGCGCACGCGGATGCCGGGCGGCGACGCGGCGAGCGCGCTGCGCGACGCGCTGACCGGCCTGCCCGGGAAGGGCCTCCTGCTCGACCGGCTCGAGCGCGCGCACGCCCGTGCGTCGCGCCGCCGCGAGACCGTCTTCGCGCTGCTCCTCGTCGACCTCGACCTCGCGGCCTCGCTCGACCAGCCGGTCGGCTCGGCGCTCGCCGACGAGGCCCTCGTCGAGGTCGCGCGGCGGCTCGCGTACTGCGTCCGCGACGGCGACACCGTCTCGCGCCTGGACGAGGACGGCTTCGCCGTGCTGCTCGACGACCTCGCGGACGCGGCCGACGCGCTGCGCGTCGGCCGCCGCATCCAGGGCGCGCTCGCGGGCCCCGTCGCGACCTCGTTCGGCACGGTCGAGCTCGACTCCTCGCTCGGAGTCGCCGTCAGCGCGAGCGACTACCCGGACGTCGACGCGATCGTGCGCGACGCGGCCGGCGCGGTCGGCCGCGCCCGCTCGCTCGGCGGCGGCCGCGTCGAGCTGGCGGACGACGTGCTGCGCGCCCACGCGCTCGGCCGGCTGTCGCTCGAGGAGGACCTCGCGCTCGCCGTCGAGCGGGACGAGCTCGAGCTGCGCTTCCACCCCGTCGTCGCGGTCGCGACCGGCGAGGTCTCCGGCTTCGAGGCGCTCGTCCGCTGGCGCCACCCCACGCGCGGCGTGCTCGCCCCGCTCCAGTTCGTGCCGGACGCCGAGCGGACGGGCACGATCGTCCCGATCGGCCGCTGGGTGCTGCGCTCGGCCGCGCGCCAGCTCGCCGCCTGGCAGCGAGCCCACCCGCGCACCGGCGCCCGGCCGCTGACGCTCTCGGTGAACCTCTCGCACCGCGAGCTCGTCCAGCACGACCTCGTCGACGCGGTCGGCTCGGCGATCGCCGAGACGGGCGTCGCCCCCGGCAGCCTGCAGCTCGAGGTCGCCGAGGCGTCCCTCGTCGACGCGACCGGCTCGGCCGGCCGCGCGCTCGCGGGGCTGCGCGGGATCGGCGTTCCCGTGGCGATCGACGACTTCGGGGCGGGCAACGCCTCGCTCGGCGACCTCTTCTCGCTCCCGTTCGACTCGGTGAAGGTCGACCGATCGCTCGTCGCCGGCGTCGACGCCGACCCGACCCACCTGCGCACCGCCGTCGCGCTCGCCCGGAGCCTCTGCCCGGCCGTCCTCGCCGAGGGCGTCGAGACCGGCGACCAGGCAGCCCGGCTGCGCGAGGTCGGCTGCGACCTCGCCCAGGGCTTCTACTTCTCCGACCCGCTCGCCGTCGAGTCGGCGAGCGAGCTGGTCGCGGCCGCGGTGCCCGCCGCGACGACCCGCGCAGCGACGGAGGCCGGCGTGCGCACGATCGCCGGCGAGATCGCCCGGCTCGCCGAGCGCCTCAGCGGCCCGATCTCGCGCACCTGGAGCCGGGCGCGCGTCCAGCCGGTCAGCCGCGCAGCCGCTCGCGGACGAGCTCGCTGACGACCTTCGCGTTCGCCTTGCCGCCCGTCTGCTTCATGACCTGGCCGACGAAGAAGCCGAGCAGGCCCTCCTTGCCGGAGCGGAAGGTCTCGACCTCCTTCGGGTGCGCCGCGATCACGGCGTCCACGACGGGGCCCAGCTCGTCCGCGTCCGACACGGCCGCCTCGGCCAGGTAGCGGCTCGCATCGAAGCCGGGCTCACCGCTGGCCGCGATTGCGGCCTCGAAGGCCGTTCGCGGAATCGAGTCCCTCGCCTCGATGACGCGCTTGACCTCGTCAGCATTCGGAAGGATGGCTGCCGGGTCAACGCCGGCCGCCAGCACCTGGTTCGTAACGACGTTCGCGCTCACGGAGTTCGTGACGCCGAGCGAGGTGAAGCGTTCGAACAGCTCCACCATCGCAGCCGAGGAGTTGAGCTGATCCGCGATCGGGTACGGCAGCTGGTAGTCGGCGATCAGCCGCTTCTTGCGGCCGGCGAGTGACTCGGGCAGCTCAAGCCGCAGCTGCTCCACCAGCTCCCCGGGCGGCTCGACCGCGACCAGGTCGGGCTCCGGGAAGTAGCGGTAGTCGTGCGCCTCCTCCTTCGAGCGCAGCGACGAGATCGAGCCCGTCTGCGGGTCGAAGTGGAGCGTCTCGGGAACGACCTGGCCGCCGGACTCGTACAGCGCGACCTGGCGCGCCAGCTCGGCCTCGATGCCGCGGGCGACGAAGCCGAACGAGTTCATGTTCTTCAGCTCGGTCTTGGTCCGGAGGCCGGTCTCGCCGACTCGACGGACGGAGACGTTCGCGTCGCAGCGCAGCGACCCCTTCTCCATCTCCGCGTCCGAGATGCCGAGCTCGACGACCAGCTGACGGAGGTGCTGGAGGAAGGCGCGGGCGTCCTCGGCGGAGCGCACGTCCGGCTCGGTGACGATCTCGACGAGCGGCGTGCCGCCGCGGTTGAAGTCGACGAGCGAGGTGTCCGCGCCGTGGATGCGACCGGTCGCGCCGCCGACGTGGATCGTCTTCGCGGCGTCCTCCTCGAGGTGCGCGCGCACGATCCCGACCTCGAGGTCGCGATCCGCGAGCGGCACCACGACGCGCCCGCCCTCGCACAGCGGGGAGTCGTACTGCGAGATCTGGTACCCCTTCGGCAGGTCGGGGTAGAAGTAGTTCTTCCGGTGGAACAGCGCCCGGTCGGCGATCCGGCAGCCGAGGGCCAGGCCGAGCTTCACCGCCCACTCGATCGCCCGACCGTTCGGCACCGGCAGCACGCCCGGGTGCGCGAGGCAGACCGGGCACGTGCGCGTGTTCTCCGGCTCGCCCCAGACGTTCTCGCAGCGGCAGAACATCTTCGTCCGCGTCTTCAGCTGGACGTGGATCTCGAGCCCGATCACCGGCTCCCAGCCGGCGGGAACGCTCATGCCGCCCCGCCGAGCCGCGGGGGCACGACGTCGAAGCCGATCGCCTGCTCGAGCGCGTGGCCGACGCGGAAGAGCGTGTTCTCCGAGAACTGCGGGCCGACGAGCTGCAGGCCGACCGGGAGGCCCTGCGAGAGGCCGCACGGGATGTTCAGGCCGGGCAGCCCCGCCATGCAGCTCGGGATCGTCAGCACGTCCGAGAGGTACATCGCGAGCGGGTTCTCGGCCTTCTCCCCGAGGCGGAACGCGACCGTCGGCGAGGTCGGCGAGAGCAGGACGTCGAAGCGCTCGAACGCGGCCGCGTGCTCCTCCCGGATGATCGTCCTGACCATCTGCGCCTGCCCGTAGTAGGCGTCGTAGTAGCCGGCGGAGAGCGCGTACGTCCCGAGCATGATGCGGCGCTTCGGCTCGGCGCCGAAGCCCTCCCAGCGGGTGCGCTCGTACAGGGCGGTCAGGTCGTCCGCGTCTGCGCGGAACCCGTAGCGGACGCCGTCGTAGCGGGCCAGGTTCGAGCTCGCCTCGGCCGGCGCGATCAGGTAGTAGCAGGGCAGGCCGTACTCGACCGACCGCGGCAGGCTGGTCTCCCCCACCTCGGCGCCGAGCGACTCGGCGAGGCGGATCGCGGCCTGGACGGCGTCGCGCACCCCGGGCTCGATCCCCTCGGCCTCGTTCAGCTCGCGCGGGACGCCGACGCGGACGCCGCGCAGGTCGGTCGCGGTCGGCAGCTCGACGGGGGACGGCAGCTCGACCGTCGTCGAGTCGAGCGGGTCGCGGCCGGCGAGGATCCGATACAGGAGGGCGCAGTCGCGGACGGTCTTCGTCATCGGCCCGACCTGGTCGAGGCTCGACGCGAACGCGATCACCCCGTAGCGGGAGACGGTGCCGTAGGTCGGACGCAGGCCGACGATGCCGCAGAGCGCCGCGGGCTGCTTGATCGAGCCGCCGGTGTCCGAGCCGAGCGCCCACGGCGCGAGCCCGCCCGCGACCGCCGCCGCCGAGCCGCCCGACGAGCCGCCGGGCACGCGGGCCGGATCCCACGGGTTGCGCGTCAGCTGATAGGCGGAGTTCTCCGTCGAGGAGCCCATCGCGAACTCGTCCATGTTCGTCTTGCCGATCAGCGCGAGCCCGGCGTCGCGGCACCGCGCGGTCACGGTCGCGTCGAAGACGGGGACGTAGCCGGCGAGGATCCGCGACGCCGCGGTCGTCTCGACCCCACGCGTGGTGATGCAGTCCTTGATCGCGATCGGGACGCCGGCGGGCCCGCTCTCGGCCTCCGCGAGCCGTAGGTACGCGCCGACCTCGCCGTCGCGCGCGTCGATCGCGGCGCGGTAGGCGTCCATCAGCTCGGCGCCGGAGACCTCGCCGCGCTCGAGCAGCCCGAGGGCGTCCTCGGCGGTCAGCCGTAGCGTGTCGATCACGCCCGGCCCTCCGGGACGCGCCCCGACGGGACACGCCCGCTCCGGCCACCGTCCGTTCGGGACGGGCGAGGGGCCACCCCGCGCCTCCACCCGCTATCGAGCGTACCGCTGGAATGCGCACGCGTGTGCAACGACGTGCGACGAATGTGCGACGAGACGGTCACGAGCGTGTCGAGATCGCTCAACCGGCAGCAGGGACGCGGAACGCGCCCTCGTGCGGGTCGGGGGCGTTCCGGAGCGCATCCTCGCGCGACAGCGAGGGACGCGGCTCGTCGTCGGCCCACACGTTCACGAGGTCGAGCGGGTGCGAGGTCGGCTCCACGCCCTCGAGGTCGAGCTCCGCGACCTTCCCGACCGCGTCGAGGATCGCGCCGAGCTGCGCGGCCACCGCGTCGACCTCGCCGTCGGGAATCGACAGCCGCGCGAGTCGCGCGATGTGGAGGACGTCGTCGCGGCCGATGGACATGACCGCAGGAACCCTACCCGCGCCGGCGGCGGCGGGGCGGTGTGAGCGGCTCGCCCGCACGCAGCGCGTCCACGCGCGGGCGGCCACCTCCTCGACTCGAGCGCCGCACCGGCCATGCGGGGCTCGCGACAGCCGGGGAGCCCGAGAGCTCCCCCGCCGATCGCTAGACGGCCTGGACGTTGGCCGCCTGGGCGCCCTTCGGCCCGTCGACGACCTCGAACTCGACCCGCTGGCCCTCCGTCAGCGAGCGGTACCCGTCCATCTGGATGGCCGAGTGGTGCACGAACACGTCCGGCCCCTCGTCACGTGCGATGAAGCCGTACCCCTTCTCGTTCGAGAACCACTTCACGGTGCCCTGTGCCAAAGCGATTCCTCCTTCGACCGCACGGCTCCCCCTGGGCTAGGGAGCGCCGCTCTTGTGCCGTCGCCTTCGCGGCTGGCGGACGATAACCGCTAGCGGCCGGGAAAGGCAAGCAATCCGGTCTGGAAACGGGAGGCCCGGACCGTGTTGCGCAGGAGCATCGCGATGGTCATCGGCCCGACGCCGCCCGGCACCGGGGTGAGCAGGCCGGCCAACTCGGCCGCGTCGGCGTCGACGTCGCCGACGAGCCCGTGCTCGAGCCGGTTGATCCCGACGTCGATGACCGTCGCCCCGGGTCGGAGCATGTCCGCGGTGATCGCGGCGGGCTGGCCGACCGCGGCGACGACCACGTCGGCCTCGCGGACGATCGACGGCAGGTCGCGGGTGCGGCTGTGGCAGACGGTCACCGTCGCGTGCTCCGCGAGCAGGAGGAGCGCCGCGGGCTTGCCGACGATGTTCGAGCGGCCGACCACGACGGCGCGCGCGCCGGCCAGGGGCACCTCGTAGGCGGCGAGCAGCTCCATGATCCCCGCGGGCGTGGCCGGGAGCAGGGTCGGCGTCCCCTGGAGCAGCAGGCCGGCCGTGATCGGATGGAACCCGTCGACGTCCTTGATCGGGTCGATCGCCTGGATCACCGCCGACTCGTCGATGTGCCGCGGGAGCGGTAGCTGGACGAGGATGCCGGTCACGGCGGGGTCGACGTTCAGGCGGCGGACGAGCGCGAGCAGGTCGTCCTGGGAGGTGTCCGCCGCGAGCTCGTGGTGGAACGACTCGATCCCCGCCTCGGCGCACGCCTCGCGCTTGCGGCGAACGTAGATCGCGGAGGCGGGGTCGTTCCCGACGAGGACGGTCGCGAGCCCGACCGGGGCGCCCAGCTCGCGCACCTCGCCGGCCACCTCGGCGCGCACGCGCTCGGCCAGCGCCTTCCCGTCCATCAGCGTCGCAGCCACGGTTCGGAGTCTACGGGGCGGCGCGGCCGGGTCGTTGGGGGCTCGGGAGGGGGCCCGCTCGGGCCCCTCCCGCCCGGGATCAACCCTCGCTGGACAGCTCGACGCGATCGAGCGTGACCGCCTCGACGGGCCGATCGCGCCCGTCGGTCTGGACCTTGGAGATCGCGTTCACGACGTCCATGCCGCCCGTCACCTGGCCGAACACGGTGTGCTTGCCGTCGAGCCACGGGCACGCGTCGGCGGTGACGATGAAGAACTGGCTGCCGTTCGTGTTCGGGCCGCGGTTGGCCATCGCGAGCGCGCCGCGCGCGACGCGGTGCTGGTTCGGCTCGTCCTCGAACTCGTAGCCGGGGCCGCCGGTGCCGTCGCCCCGGGGGCAGCCGCCCTGGATCATGAAGTCGTCGATCACGCGGTGGAAGACGAGGCCGTCGTAGTACCCGTCCTCGACGAGCTTGACGAAGTTCTCGACGGTCTTCGGGGCGTCGTCGGCGAAGAGCTCCAGCTCGATCGCGCCCTTGTTCGTGTGGAACGTGGCGGTAGGCATGCGAGGACCGTACACGACCGGCGCGCCCGCCCCGCCCGTCAGGTGCGGCAGACGAGGACGTCCTCGAAGAACTCCCCCGCCCGGCGGCCGGTGCGCCGGTTGACGTGGCGCGTCAGGCGCTCCTCGAGCCCGAGCCCCGCCCGTTCCAGGATCGTCGGGTAGAGGGCGCGCGAGTCGTTCACGACGACGACGATCGGCGCCCCCGCCGGGAGCTGGCGCGCCGTCGTCACGAGGACGGCGACCATCGCGTCGGTGTAGGCGGCGAGGGCGGCGCGCGTGCGGCCCGCGACAGCCGGGCCGATCTCCGCGGCCCGACGATCCTCCAGGCCGAGCAGCTCGTACGCGTAGCGGTGCTGCTCGTGGTAGTCGATCAGGCCCGGGTACGGCGGCGACGTGATCACGCCGTGGGCGGCGAGCGGCAGCTTCGCCTCGCGGGCGTCGGCGTGGAGCACGCGGACGGCGCGCTCGCCGCGGAGCTCGGCGAAGGCGCGCAGGCGCGTCATCGTGTCTGCGGTGTAGCGGCGCAGGAACTTGTCCGCCTCCTCGACCGGGCGGCACTCGCGCCGATGCTTGTGGCACCAGTACGGCTCGCGCACCGGCGCGCGCGGCGAGTCGAGGTCGTAGTGCGGCGCGAGGCGGGCGGAGCGAGCCGCGCGGGACAGGATCACGTGGCCGATCTCGCGCGCGCCGGGCTCGAGCCGGTCGAGCGCGCGACGGAAGGCCAGCAGCTCGGCGAGCGCCCTCGGCGACAGCCATTCCTCGAGCCAGGGCGTGGCCTGCTCGGTACCCGGGCCGTCCCGCCGGGCGGCCTCGAGCGCGCCGCGCAGCGCCAGCTCGACGGCGCCGAGCTCGTGCCTCCCGGTCTTCACGCGGGCGAGCAGGCAGTTGAAGGCGGAGACGTCGCAGCCGACGGCCGCGCAGCCGAACGCGGTCGCCTCCACGAGCGTCGTCCCGGAGCCGAGGAACGGGTCGTAGACGCCCTGGCCCGGTCGGAAGAGGCGGTTGAGGAAGACCTCGACGAGCTGCGGCACGAACTTGCCCAGGTACGGGTGCAGGCGATGGACGTGCTTCGTCCGCTCGCGCTCCGGGAGCGCAGCCTCGGACCACGAGAGCTCCCCGTCGATCGACGCGTAGAGCGCCGCCTGCGTCGCGCCGGCCACGCCTGCGAGTCTAGGCACGGGCCCCGACGGCGCCCGCGCGGCGTACGGTCCCGCGATGGGCGCGGAGGAGCGGTGCGCCGGTCGACTCGCGGGCGTCGAGGGCGTGCGGCGGGCGCCGAGCCGCTCGCCGCGATCGCGGACGCCGGTGCGCTCTGGATCGTCCAGCCGCGCGGCTCGCGTGACCCGGCCGAGCGCGACGTGCTCGCCGCGGGACGGGCGGCCGGGCTCGTGGACACCCGGGTCGCGCGCTTCTCGGCCAGCACTCCGCCCACCGCTTCCAGATTCCGAGGGCGATGCGGCCAACGCGGGTCTAGGATGGCCCCATGCGCCGTTTGCTGCTCATCGCCGTCACCGTCGCCGCCCTCGTCGCGGCGGCCCCCGCGCTCGCCAAGACCTACGACGAGGGCACGATCCTGCCGGGCCGGGGGGCCGCGGTCGGGCCCACCACGATTCCCGTCCTGATCGGCATGAAGAAGGCCAAGGTGCTCGCCGTGCTCGGCAAGCCCGTCTACCAGAACGCGTTCGGCTACCTGCAGTACTCGAAGAAGAACCTCCTCGACGTCTACGTCAACACGAGCGGGAACCGCGTCGACCTGATCGGGGTCTCGGGCCGGAGGTTCTGCCTGCCGTTCGGGATCTGCATGCTCCAGGCCGGCGGCCTGAAGGCGCTGAAGCAGAAGTACGGATCCGCGCTGAAGCGCGAGGTCGACGAGACGGGCGAGGTCGGCTACGTCTTCCGCAACCGGGTCGACGGCCAGAAGCGGAAGACCCGCTTCACGACCGACGGCACGAACGGGACGGCCAAGATCATCATGGTCTTCGTGTCGACGGGCTGAGCCCGGCGGCGGCCGGACCGGGCTCACGCTTGCCCTGCCGGCCGGTGCTGCTCAGCCGGCTGGCGGGGCGCCGAGCGCCCTCTTGCGCACCTTGCCCATCTCGTTGCGCGGGAGCTCCGCGAGGAAGTGGACGACGCGCGGTCGCTTGTGCGGCGTCAGCAGCCGGGCGACGTGGTCCTCGAGCTCCCGCGCCTCGACCGACGCGCCCTCGGCGAGGACGACCCAGGCGACGATCCGCTCGCCGAGGTCGTCGTCGGGCGCCCCGGTGACCGCGGCCTCCGCGACGGCGAAGTGCTCGAGCAACGCGGCCTCGACCTCGCCCTTGACCTTGGCCGCCCGTCTTGATCAGGTCGGTCGCTGCGCCGCCCGACGATGCGGATGAAGCCGTCGGCCGAGCGTGTCGCCAGGTCGCCCGTCCTGAACCACCCGTCGGCGAAGGCCTCGGCGGTCGCGTCGGACGGTTGGGTGGCCGAGGAAGACGTTCGGCCCGCGCACCTGCCTCGCCGATCGTCTCGTCGTCCCGGACGTCGAGCGGCGCGCCAGCGTCGTCGACCAGGCGCACCTCGACGCCGAAGCGCCGAGGCCGACCGTGCCGAGGCGGCGATCGCCGTCCGCGTGGATCGCGCAGTTCATCAGCGTCTCGGTCAGGCCGTAGCGCTCGACGACGCGCTTGTCCCGTCACGCGCGATGCGCTCGTGCTCGCGCGGAGCGCGGCGGAGCCCGAAGACGAGCAGGCGGGCCGCGCCCAGCGACCGGGCGATCGCGGGGTCGGCCTCCGCGGCGGAGGCGAGGCGCGCGTGCATCGTCGGCACGCCGAAGAGCATCGTCCCGCCGGCGTCGAGCGCCGCCGCGACGGCCTCCGGCGAGAACCGGCCCACGTGGACCAGCGAGCCTCCCAGGCGGATCGGGCCGAGCGTCCCGAGGACGAGGCCGTGCGCGTGGAAGAGCGGGAGGCCGTGCACCAGAACGTCGGCGGCCGACCACCCCCGGACCTGCGCGAGCGTCGAGGTTGAGGCGATCGCGCGGCGCGGCAGGACGGCGCCCTTCGGCGGGCCGGTCGTGCCCGAGGTGTAGAGGATGAGCGCCGGCGCGTCGGGCCCGGGCTCCGGCGCGAGCTCCGACGGGGCCGACCCGGCCGTCCGGACGTCGAGCCGTGGCAGGGCGGCGAGCGCGCCCGGGAGCGAGGCGCCGGGCGCGGCGAGCGCCGGCGCGCTGTCGCGAACGATGTGGCCGAGCTCGAGCTCGCCCGCCTTCGGGTTGATCGGCACGACCGTCGTGCCCGCGAGCATCGCGCCGATCACGCCGACCGCGGTCTCGAGCTCCGACACGGCCCAGACGGCCACGCGCTCGAGGCCGGCCACGGCGGCCGCGACCCCGCCCGCCGCCACGCGCAGCTCCGCGTACGTGAGCGCGCGCCCGTCGATCCGGATCGCCTCCCGCGCGGGCGGGTCGAGGAGCGGCGGGAAGAGCGGCTCGCCGACAGTCATGGGCGCCAGCCTAGTCGCTCCCGCCAGGCGCGGGCGTCTGCAGCCACGCGCGTCGCCCGAAGCGCGTGGGCGCGCACGACCCGTCCGGTCGCGCCCATTCCACGGCCGACCCGCGAGCCCCGGGAGCGATCGGCACGCAATCGGCACGCTCGCGTGACGCTCCTGCGCGCGTTTCGGCGATACGCTGACCGCAGGTGGCACGTGGTTCCCCCACCCTGGGTGGGCGCCGTGGGGACGTGGCCCGACGGGACGTGTCCGAGAGGGCCATGGCCGTTCCCGACGGGGCCGGCGGCGGCATGGAATGGCCACGCGCCGGCCGGGCACGAACGTGCGGGCAGTGGCGAGGCCGAAGCCGGCAGGCAGGGTCGGCGGCCCATGCTCGACGGGCCGGATCGTGCAGGACCGAGTCGGCGCGCCCGAGCGAGCCAGGCCGAGCCGCCAAGGGCTGGCCAGGCAGGCCACGCCGGGCGGGCAGAGCCGCCCGAGACGAAGCGAGCATGGCCTGGCGACGCCGACCGGGACAGAGCGGGCCGCGCCCAGCCGGGTAGGGCTCGGCAAGGCGGGTGTACGCCGGGCAGGGCCAGGTGGCACGCGCGGGGCGCGGGCGCGCCCGACGTCGTCCAGGGTGCCCGGGCCCGGGCGAGCGGGTCGCTCAGCGCAGCTTGATGCGGGCGCCGCGCTGCAGCGCGACCGGGTCGACCCGCGGGTTCAGCTCGCGGAGCGTCGCGACCGGCACGTCGAACCGCGTGGCGATCGACTCGAGCGTGTCGCCCGCCCGCACGCGGTAGAAGCGCGGGATCTGCCGGGGCGGCGCGGTCTCGGTCTCGGGCTGGGACTCGGGCGGCTCCTCGACGGGGGCGCGCTCGGTCACGGTGAACGTCGTGGTGACCACCACCGTCTCCCCGCTGCCGTCGGTGACCTGGATCTCGACCGCGCCGTCCGTCTCGTCGTCCGAGAACGAGTCCCGGATCAGGAGCACGAGGAACGCGGCGGCAGCGAAGAACGCGATCGGCGCGACCACGCGCGCCATCCAGAACCTGAAGCTGCGAGCCCCCATCTAGCCACTTGTACCGCGCGGGGGCCGGAAGTCCTACCAGCCGCTCGCCGACCAGACCTCCTGGCGCAGGTGCGCGGCCGCCTGGCCGATCGCCGCGCGCCAGTCGTCCTCGGGCGACGCCTCGGAGCGGTAGGCGTAGATGACCAGGCGCGACGCCGTCACGGGCGCGCTCGCCGGCCGCTCGTGAAGGCACGGGCGACGTCGCCCGCCGACGCCCCCTGGGCCCCGACGCCGGGCAGCAGCAGGACGGCGCGCGGGAGCAGCCGCCAGGCCTCCGCGACCGCGCGCGGGTAGGTCGCGCCGACGACCGCGCCGACCGAGGAGAGGCCCCGCTCGCCGGTCAGCTCCTCGCCCCACTGGTCGACGAGCTCGGCCACGTGGTGCCAGAGGGGCCGACCGTCCGAGAGCGCCGCGTCCTGGATGTCGGCCGAGCCCGAGTTCGACGTCTTCACGAGGCAGAAGATCCCGGTCCCGTGCCGCCTGCACGCGGTGAGGAACGGCTCGATCGAGTCGCCGCCCAAGTACGGGTTCACCGTGAGCGCGTCGGCGAGCGGCGGCAGCCCGTCCGGCGGCTCGAGGTAGGCCTGCGCGTAGGCGCGGGCGGTCGAGCCGATGTCGCCGCGCTTCGCGTCCAGGATGACCAGCAGGTCGGCGGCGCGCGCGTAGGCGCAGACCTCCTCGAGCGCGCGGATCCCGTGGTGGCCGAGCGCCTCGAAGAACGCGATCTGGGGCTTGACAGCGACGACGTAGGGGGCGACCGCGTCGACCACCGCGCGCGAGAATCGCTCGAACGCGAGCGCCGCGGTCGCGGGGCCGAGGTGTGCGTCGCCCCGGAGCTCCACGGGCAGCAGGTCGAGCCGCGGGTCGAGGCCGACGACGAGCTGGCTGCGCTTCCGCTCGACCAGCGCGGCCAGTCGGTCGCCGAACCGCTCGTTTGCCGGGGTCTCAGTCACCGTGCAGGGGCCTCCCGTGGCCCCCGCGCCGCGCCGGGAGCCGGTTCGTCCCGGGGCCGGAGACGACGCGAGGGCCGCGATGCGGCCCTCGCGCGAACCTCCGACGCCCCGTGGGGCTACTTCTTCTTCGCGGCCTTCTTGCCGGCCTTGACCTTCTCCTTGAGCTGCGCGCCCGCGGTGAACTTCGGCACCTTCGCGGCGGGGATCTTGACCTTCTCGCCCGTGCGCGGGTTCACGCCGGTGCGGGCCGCCCGCGCCTGGACGGAGAACTTGCCGAAGCCGGTGAACGCCACGTCCTCGCCCGACGCCAGCGCGTCCTCGATCGCCGCCAGGACGGCGTTCACGGCGTCACCGGCAGCAGCCTTCGTCAGCCCGGTCTTGCTCGCAACCTCGTCGATGAACTCGGCCTTCGTCACAGGGTCACTCCTCTCGCGGATACCGTCTGCTTGCGCATCGGTGGGGCAGCCTACCAGCCCCATCGGATGGCGTAACGATGCGGGTTTGCGGGCGGTCGACCTGCCCCGCCAGCGGGGCCTCAGGCGGCCTGGATCTCGCGCAGGCGGAAGAGCGGCGCGAGCGTCACGCCGAGCGCGGCGAGGGCCTCCGTGCCGCCCTCCTCGCGATCGACGACGCAGATCGCCCGCTCGCACACGAGGCCCGCCTCCCGGAGCGCCTCGATCGCCTGGATCGCGGCGCCGCCGCTCGTGACGACGTCCTCGACGATGCAGGCCCGCTGGCCCGCCTCGAACACGCCCTCGAGCCGCTTCGCGGTCCCGTAGTCCTTCTGCGCCTTGCGCACGATCACGAACGGCAGGCCGGACGAGAGCGAGGCGGCCGCGGCCAGCGCGACCGCGCCCAGCTCGGGCCCGGCGAGCAGCTCCGCGTCGGGCGCTGTCTCGCGCACGAGCGCGGCGATGCCCTCGCCGAGCGGGCCGAGCAGCTCCGGGCGCGTCTCGAAGCGGTACTTGTCGAGGTAGAAGCTCGAGCGCCGCCCGGAGCGCAGGAGGAAGTCCCCCTCCAGGTAGGCGTGCTCGCGCAGGAGGCGAGCGAGCTCGGCGCGCTCCACCGGCGTCAGGCGGCGCCGCGCGCGGCGCGGATCGCGTCGGCTGCGAGCGGGAGGATGCGCTGCGACTCGGCGGAGGTCGCGTCGAGCGAGACCATCGAGCCGTCCTCGTAGTAGAGGTCGACCCGCTCGCGCCCCTGCTGCCGGCGCTTCCAGACGACCGCCACGCCCGCGGCTGCGACGAGCGCGAGCGCGACCTTACCCTTGCCCATCGGATCCCTCCTGGCTCGTCGGCGCCTCGCCCTCCCACGGCCGCGGCGACGGCGCGGCGGCCTCGCCGGCCACCTGGCGCAGCGCGTTCTTCAGGTCGTAGAACACGAGGCCTGGCGTCGGGAACGGCACCGTCACGGCCGCCGCGATCCGGTGCTCGTCCTGCGCGACGAAGACGCACCCGTCGGGAAGCGCCACCTGCAGCTGGACGAGCGGCTCCCGCCCGCTGCCGGGGGCCGCCTGGGCCTCGGCGAGCAGGTCGCGGACGAGCCGGGCGACGCCCTGGGCCCGGTCGGCGTCACCCATCGTCGAGGCGAGGACGGCGCCGTCGTGCCCGAGCATGATCGCCTGCTCGACCTGGCCGGAGACCTCCTTGAGGTCGGCGAGGGCGGCTGCGGGATCCATGGCCGTGACGGTACCAGACCCCGCCTGGCGTCCAGCCGGTCGCACACGCGCGGTGAGCGCGTCGCGCAGCGCCCGCGCGGCGGCGGCCCGGTGGCTGCGCTCGCCCTTCCAGGCGTCGCCCAGCTCGCCCACGGTGCGCGTCTCGCCGGTCGGGACGAAGATCGGGTCGTAGCCGAAGCCGCCGCTGCCCCGCCGCTCGCGCACGACCGAGCCGAGGAGCTCACCGCGCGCCGCGAGCTCCTCGCCGTCGGGGCCGATCGCGACGAGAGCGCAGACGTAGCGGGCGCCGCGCGCGCCCTCGGGGACGGCGGCGAGGGCTGCGAGCAGGTGGTCGAGGTTCGCCTCGTCCGTCGCGCCCTCGCCGGCGAAGCGCGCGGAGCGGATCCCGGGCGCCCCGCCGAGCGCGTCGACCTCGATCCCGGAGTCCTCGCCGAAGGCCCACGCGTCCGCCGGCGCGATCCGGCGGCCGTGCAGCGCCTTGATCCGGGCGTTCTCGAGGAAGGTCGCCCCGGTCTCCTCCGGCGCGTCGCGCATGTCGAGCGGCTCGATCGCCCAGCCGGGCAGGAGCGCCGCGAGCTCGCGCGCCTTGTGCGCGTTCGACGAGGCGAGCGCCGCCCTCACGCCTGCTCGAGCGCCGCGCGCACGGCGTCGCGCTGGGCCTCGACGATCCGCGCGATCCCGCTCGCGGCCAGGTCGATCAGCTGGTCGAGCTCCGCGCGGCTGAACGGCTCGCCCTCCGCCGTCGCCTGCACCTCGACGAGGCGCCCGTCGCCCGTCATGACGACGTTCATGTCGACGTCCGCCCGGGAGTCCTCGCGGTAGTCGAGGTCGAGCATCGGCCGGCCGCCGACGATGCCGACGCTGATCGCGGCGACGTGGTCGAGCGGCGCGGGCAGGCCGAAGCGCGCCAGGGCGAGGGCGAGCGCCACCCACGCCCCGGAGATCGCCGCCGTGCGCGTGCCGCCGTCGGCCTGGAGGACGTCGCAGTCGAGCCACACGGTCCGCTCGCCCAGCTTGTTCAGGTCGTGCGCCGCCCGCAGCGAGCGCCCGATCAGGCGCTGGATCTCGACCGTCCGGCCCTTCTGGCCCCCCGTCGCGGCCTCGCGCTGGGTGCGCGATCCGGTCGACGCGGGCAGCATCCCGTACTCCGCCGTCAGCCAGCCCCGGCCGCGGCCGGACATCCAGCGCGGGACGCTCTCCTCGACGGACGCGGTGCACAGGACGCGCGTCTTGCCGAACGAGATGAGCGCCGACCCGTGCGCCTGCTCGACGAAGCCGGTGACGATCTCGAGTGGCCGGAGCTCGTCCGGCCGGCGCCCCTCACGGACGGGCATGCGGCATCTCCCCGATCACGCCGCCGCCTCCTCGAGGTCGGCCACGGCGACTCGTTCGACCGCCTCGAGCGGGAGCTGCAGGAAGCGCTCGCCGAGCCGGCGCAGCTCCTCCGGCTCGCCGGTGGTCAGGAAGCGCGTCGTCCCCGCGCGGCCCGGCGCGTTCTCGAACCCCTTGCGCGCGAGCGTCTCGGCGACCTCGCGCGCCGTCTCCTCGGCCGAGAAGACGAGCGTCACGCCGCGCCCGAGGACGCGCTCGAAGACGGGCCGGATCAGCGGGTAGTGGGTGCAGCCGAGGATGACGGTGTCGACGTCCGCGGCGAGCAGCGGCTCCGCGTACTCGCGCACCGCGTCGACGATCCGCGGGTCGCCGGGGACGCACTCCTCGATCAGCGGCACGAGCTTCGGGCAGGCGACCGAGGTGACGTGCACGCCCGCGTCGTGCGCGCGCACGGCGCGGTCGTACCGGCCGCTGCGCACCGTCGCCTCCGTCGCGAGCAGGCCGATCCGGCGGTTGCGCGTCGCCTGGACGGCCGCCCGCGCCTCGGGCGCGAGCACGCCGACGATCGGGACGGAGAGGCGCTCCTGCAGCTCCGGCAGCGCCGCCGCCGTCGCCGAGTTGCACGCCGCCAGGATCAGCTTGACGCCGAGCGCCTCGAGGTAGGAGGCGATCTCGAGCGCATAGCGGGCGATCTCGTCGCGGCCGCGCGGGCCTTAGGGGCAGCGCGCGCCGTCGCCGAGGTAGACGAAGTCCTCGTGCGGCAGGGTGACGAGGCACTCGTGCAGGACGGTCAGCCCGCCTGCGCCCGAGTCGAAGATCCCGACGGGCCGCTCGTCCACGACTGGCGATCGTACCCGGCCGGAGGGACGGGCCTCAGCCGAGCCGGGCCGCGATCGCCCGGCGCAGCCCGAGCCGGCCGCGCTGGGCGGCGAGCGTCCCGCAGAGGTGTGCGGCGAGCTCGGGCCCGCGCGCCGCGGCACCCCCGCGCAGCCGCAGCGGCAGCTCGGCCGGGTCGAGCCGCAGGGTCACGTCGTCGGCGAGGAGCACGCGGGGCAGGAGCTCGGAGAACACCGTCCGCCGCGTCCGCGCGAGCCACGGCTTGCGGCCGATGTGATGGAGCAGCAGCGGCCGCCGGCCGTCCGCGTACGCGACCGCGAGCGAGCGGCGGTCGAGCAGCCGCAGGCCGGGGAAGGGCGGGAACGGCGCCAGCTCGTGGTCGAGCGCGACGGACGCGTCCGCGGGCCAGGTGGCGAGCACGGCGTTCAACGCGTCCTGGTCGGCGAAGTAGAACGCATAGTCGACGTCGGGGCGGCCGCCGAACAGCCCGCGCGCCGGGTCGACCCCGGCGAGGACGCGCTCGACGGCCTCGACGAGGGGGCCGAGGCGGGCGGCGGGCACTGCGACGACCCCGGCGTTGAGGTACGGCCGCGGCTCCACCGGGCCCAGCCCGAGCTCGCCCCACTCGGGCCGGAAGCGCCGGACGATCCGGTCGGCGACGCCGACGACCGCGCCGGCGGCTGCCGTCTCCACGAGCCGGTCGAGCCGATCCGTGACGATCACGTCGCTGTCGAGCAGCACCGACACCGGGGCCGGGCTCGCCGCCGGCAGCGCCCACTTGAGCAGGTACGGCGGCACGTCTCGCGGCGCCTCGACGACCGTCGCGTGCGCGGCGAGCGCACGCCGCTGCGCCGGCAGGAGGCCGCAGTCGAGGACCTGCACCTCCTCGCCGTGGCCGACCAGGCGCAGCGAGTTGAGCGTCGCGACGACGCCCGGGTAGTACGCGGCCGAGGCGATGCAGAAGATCCGGCACCCCTCGGAGCGTCCGGCCGCAGGCTCCACGGACACCTTCTAACCGATGCGCGCCCGGCGCGCTAGCCGCTGGTGCGGAACGGACGCGCGGGTGGGTCGGCCGCCCCTGGTCGTCGGCCGGGCGCTCCCCTAGGCTCCGTCCATGTCCGCACGGGTGCTGTTCGTCGGGCTCAACTCGCTCGACCTCCCGCTCGTCGAGCGATGGATCGGCGAGGAGGCCTCCCCACGCTCGCGTCGCTGGGGCGGCGGGCGCGGCGCTTTCGCCTCGACACCTGCCTGCAGACGATGCCCTCGGCGATCTGGACCGAGCTCGTGTCGGGGCGTGTCGCGGGCAAGACCGCGTTCTCCTTCCCGATCCGGCAGGTGGTCACGGGCGAGGTCGAGCCGCGCGCGCTGCGCGCAGAGGAGTGCGACCCACGCGCGTTCTGGACCGCGGCGGACGGCGCGGGGCTGCGGGTCGCGGCCCTCGACATGCCGACCACTCCGCCCCCGCGCGAGCGCTTCGACGGCGTGTTCCTCTGCAGCTGGAGCGAGCACGACCGCCTCTTCGAGCCCGGCTCCGTGCCGGCCGGCTTCCTCGACGAGGTGCTCGAGCGCTACGGGCCGTACCCGATCGAGCAGATGGTCGATCACAACTACCCGCACACGGCCGAGGGCAAGGAGCGGATGATCGACGACCTGCTCGCGGGCGGGAGGCTCGCCCGGCGGCTCTTCGTCGACACGCTCGAGCGCGAGCCCTGGGACCTGTTCGCCTGCACGCTCAGCGAGGCCCACTCGGGTGGCCACTACTTCGGCGGCTGGGTCGACCGCGCCCCGCCGCCGGGCTCCGGCTGGGGCCCGCGGGCGACGACCGCGATGCGCCAGCTCTACGACGAGGCGGACGCGACGCTCGGCGCGCTGCTGGCCGCCGCGCCCGACGCGACGGTCGTCGCGTCGCTCAGCCACGGGATGGGCGAGCCGGTCGGAGGCCAGCAGCTGCTCGCGGAGGTCGTGGCCCGCCTCGCCGGGTCGGGCGGCGGCTCGGCGGCGCGTGCGCGGGCCGCGCTGCCCGCCCCGGTGCGCCGTCTGGCCCGCACCCTCATCCGCGGCCGCGCGCGGGAGCGGCTGCAGGAGGCGGCCGGCTCCCTCCCCCATCCGCTCGCGTCCCCGGCGACGCGCGCGTACGCGCCCGAGACCGTGAGCGCCGTCGGGATGGTCCGCCTCAACCTGCGCGGCCGGGAGCCGTTCGGGAGCGTCGAGCCGGGCCCGGAGGCCGAGGCGCTGCTCGAGGACCTCCGGCAGGCGATGCTCGAGCTGACGATCCCGGAGACGGGCGCGCGCGCGGTCGCCGCGGCCCGTACGGCCGTCGAGATCTGGGGCCCCGACCTCCATCCCGACACGCCCGACCTGATCGTCACGTTCCGCCGCGACGTCGGCCGGATCGACGCGGTCTCGTCCCAGCGGGTCGGCACCGTCCGCCTGCCCTACGTCGTCGGCTCGCGCACGTGCGATCACACGCCCGACAACGCGCTCTGGGTCGCAGGACCCGGCGTCGAGCCGGGCGAGCTCGCCGAGGGGCGCGCGGTGGACGTCGCGCCGACGGTGCTCGCCCTGCTCGGCGTCGAGACGCCCGGCTGGATGGACGGGCGACCGCTCCGCCTCGCGTAGGCCACCGGCCGGGCGTTCGGCCGTGTCGGCGCCGTTGGCTACCGTAGCGCTGTGCTCGTGTTGACGGATCCGGCGGACGCGTTCGCGCGGATCGAGGACTACCTGCGCGAGCGCGGCTTCTTCGGCGGCGGCGCGAGCGGCGTGGTCGCCGACCTCTACCTCGGCTACGGCCTCTCGCAGGCGATCCGCCGCGACCCGCGCCCCGGGCCGCCGGAGCCGTGCCCGCTGCCGCTCGCGGCCTGCCGCGTCCGCCGCGTCGACGAGCCCCCGCCCGCCGCCGGCGCGTGCCGTGTCGGCCGCTGGCGCCCGACCTGGGACGAGGACGGCTACGTCGACGCGATCGACGCCGTCCACGACGCGATCGCCCGCGGGGACGTCTACCAGGTGAACCTCGTCCAGCACCTCCGCGCGCCGTTCGCGGGCGACCCGGCCGGCGTCGCCGCCGCGCTCGCGCCGCTCGCGCCGCTCCACCCGCGCCCGCTGGTCGGCGACGGCTGGGCGATCGTCTCCGGCTCGCCCGAGCTGTTCCTCGCGCGCCGCGGCGAGCTCGTCTCGACGATGCCGATCAAGGGCACGCGGCCGGCCGGGGCCGCCCACGACCTCGAGTCGTCCGAGAAGGACGCGGCCGAGCACGTGATGATCGTCGACCTCGAGCGGAACGACCTCTCGCGCGTGTGCGAGCCGGGCACGGTGCGCTGGCCGGAGCTGATGGTCGAGCGGCCGCTCGCGGGCGTGCACCACCTCGTGTCGACCGTCGAGGGACGGCTCCGGCCGGGCGTCGGCCTCGCCGGGCTGCTCGCCGCCACGTTCCCCGGCGGCTCCGTCACGGGCGCGCCGAAGGTGAGCGCCGTCGACCTGATCGCCTCGCTCGAGCCCGTCGGCCGCGGCGCGTCGATGGGCGCCCTCGGCACGGTCGCCCCGAACGGCGACCTCGACCTGGCGCTCACCATCCGCACCTTCGCGATCGCCGAGGGCCGCATCCACCTGTGGGTCGGCGGCGGCGTCGTGTGGGACTCCGACCCGCGAGCCGAGGTCGAGGAGTCGTGGGTCAAGGCCCGCCCGCTGCTCCACCGGCTCGGCTCCCCGCTCCCCACCCCTGCCCTGGAGGGACGATGACGCTCCTCGCACTCGCCGTCGGTGGCCGCGGCATCGTCGACCCCGACACCCCGGTCCTCTGCGCCGACGACGAGGCGCTCCTGCGCGGCCGCGCCGCCTTCGAGACGATGCGCGTCTACGCGGGAACGCCGTTCCGCCTGGACGAGCACCTCGCGCGACTCGCCGCCTCGGCGGAGCGGATCGGGCTGCCCGAGGTCGACCGCGGCGGCCTCGCGGAGCTCGCGGCGCTCGCCCTCGACCACGCCGGCGTCGCCGACGCCACCCTGCGGGTCTACTGGACCGCCGGGCGCGAGGGCTCCGGGCGGCCGACCTCGGCCGCGCTCGTCAGCCACATCCCGGCCGACCTCGACGAGCGCCGCGCACGCGGGGCGCGCCTGATCTCGCTCACGCTCGGCATCGACACGCGCCTGCGCCAGCAGTCGCCGTGGCTGCTCGCGGGCGTCAAGTCGACGAGCTACGCCGTGAACATGGCCGCCGAGGCGGAGGCGCGCAGGCGGGGCGCCGAGGACGCGGTCTTCGTCTCGGGCGACGGGCTCGTGCTCGAGGGCCCCGTGACGAACGTCTGGTGGCGCTACGGCCGCACGCTCGAGACGCCGTCGCTCGACCTCGGCATCCTCGCGGGCGTCACGCGCGCCGAGGTGCTCCTCCAGGCCGCCGGGCTCGGCTACGAGGTGGTCGAGGGCTCGTTCCCGCTGGCGCGCCTCGCGGGCGCCGAGGAGGCCTTCACGTCCTCGTCGGTGCGCGAGATCATGCCGGTGATCGCGCTCGACGGGGTCGAGTACGGCGACGGGACGCCCGGGGAGGCCGCACTCGGGTTCCAGGCGGCGATCCGCCGCGCCGCCGGCGTCTGAGGCCGCGCCGTGCGGCTGCTCGCGATCGTCCACGGCGACGACGGGCCGAGCGGCCTGTTCGGCCAGCTCGCGCGCGAGCTGGGCCACGAGGTCGAGGAGTGGCCGATCCACCGCGGCGAGCCGCTGCCCGCGCCGCTCGAGGCGTACGGCGCCGTGCTCGCGCTCGGCGGCGCGATGCACGTCGACCAGGACGACCGCCACCCGTGGCTCGAGGGCGAGCGCGCCCTGCTCCGCCGCTGCCTCGCCGACGACGTGCCGCTGCTCGGGCTCTGCCTGGGCGCGCAGCTCGTCGCCCAGGCCGCGGGCGCGCGCGTCGGCCCCGTGGCGCGCCGCGAGGTCGGGTTCCACCCGGTGGAGCTCCTGCCGGGCGCGGCCGGCGACCCGCTGCTCGGCGCGCTGCCGCCCGCCTTCCCCGCCTACCAGTGGCACCACTACGGCTTCGAGCTGCCGCCCGGCGGGACCGCCCTCGCGCGGAGCCCGGCCTGCCTGCAGGCGTTCCGGCTCGGCCGCGCCTGGGGCCTGCAGTTCCACCCCGAGGTGACCGCGGCGATCCTCGCCGAGTGGATCCGGGACTGGCGGGCGGACGACGTGCTCGCCGCCGAGGGCTTCGACGAGGCCGCGGCGCTCGCCGAGGCTGAGGCGGGGATCGCCGCCTGGACGGCGATCGGGACGGCGATCGCGGGCGCCTTCCTCGCCCTCGCCGCCGCGCCGCGCCGCTAGCCGTCGTCCTCGGGCAGGCGCGCGGCGAGGAAGCCGACGATCGCGTCGGCGAGGAGCGTCGGCGTCTCCAGCGCGGGCAGGTGGCCCGCGCCCGGCAGGGGCAGCAGGAACGCGTCCGGCAGCGCCGCGGCCATCGCCTCCGCGTCGTCGAGCGGCGTCACCGCGTCCTCGACGCCGCAGGCGACGAGCACCGGCCGGTCGATCGTCGGCAGCAGGTCGCGGTTGTCGGCCGGTCGCGGATCGCCTCGATCGCCCGGACGACCCGACCGGCGTCCTGCGCGAGGACGAGCTCGCGGAAGCGCTCCGCCGCCGCCGGCGAGGCGCCGGGGGCGAGCGCGCGCTGGAGCATCGCCCGCGCGACCGCCGCGACGCCGCGCTCGCGCACGAGCCGGATCGTCTCGTCGCGCGCCGCCCGCCCCTCGGGCGGCTCGGGCCCGGGCCGCGTGTCGCAGAGGACGAGCGCCTCGATCCGCTCCGGCGCCCGGCGCCACAGCTCGAAGGCGAGGTACCCGCCCATCGAGAGGCCGACTGGCACGATCGGTCCGTCGACGAGCGCGAGCGCGTGCTCGGCCCAGCCGGCGAAGCTCGCGCCGGGCCAGTCGCCCGGGACGTCCGGCGCGGCGACCGGCCACCCCGCCCCGGCGAGCGCCGCCGCCTGCTCCTCCCACATCCGGTGGTCGAGCGGGAACGCGTGCAGGAGCAGGACGGTCGGGCGCATCGCGGGTGTCAGAGGGACTCGACGACGGCGAGCTCGGCGGCGACCGACGGGCGCTCGGTCAGCCGGTCGACCCAGGCGCGCAGCGCCGGGTACGGCGTGAGCGGCACGCCGAGGCGCCCCTCCGTCCGAAGCACCCAGGGGACGTAGCCGATGTCGGCGGCCGTGAAGCGCTCGCCGACGACGTACGGGCTCCGCTCGAGGCGCGCGTCGAGCGCCGCGAGGGCGTGGCCGACCGCCTCGGGCGACCCGGTCGGCCGCTCGAAGTAGAGGTCGTAGTAGGGCCCGCCGAGGTCGCGCTCGAAGCGCTCGAGGGCGAAGTCGACCAGCGCCCGCTCGCGCGGGTCGCCCGGGAAGAGCGGCGGCTCCGGCACGAGCTCGTCGAGGTAGCGCAGGATCGGGCGCGACTCGGGGAGCAGGAAGCCGTCGTGGTCGAGCACCGGCACCCGGCCGTCCGGCGGGTTCACCTCCCGGATCTCGCGCGGGCGGTCGTCGAGGTCGACGACGACGGTCTCGACCTGGATCCCCTTCTCGGCGAGCGCGATGCGCGCCCGCGCGCAGTACGGACAGCGCGGCGCGTCGTAGAGCTTCAGCATGGTGGAACCTCCCAGGTGAGCTGGCGCGATGCTACTCGGTGGCCGCGGAGCGCCGGGCGCCAGCCGACCCGCGCCCTGCCGTAGGATGCCGGCGTGGGGTTCCGCAGCTCCTACTCGAAGCCGCCCGCCGTCGCCGCGAACGCGATGGTGGCGACGAGCCAGCCGCTCGCGACGCGCGCGGGGCTCCGGGTGCTCGAGCGCGGCGGCAACGCGGCGGACGCGGCGATCGCCGCCGCGGCCGTCCTCTGCGTGACCGAGCCGATGTCGACCGGGATCGGCGGCGACTGCTTCTCGCTCGTCTGGCAGGACGGCAGGATCGACGCGCTCGACGCGGCCGGCCCCGCGCCACTCTCGGCGGCGCCGCTCGAGCCGGTCGCCGAGGGCGGCCCGACCTCCGTCACGGTGCCCGGCGCCGTCCGCGGCTGGGCCGCGCTCGCCGAGCGGCACGGCCGCCTCGGCCTCGACGCCTGCCTCGCGGACGCGATCGACGCGGCCGAGCAGGGGTTCGCGGTCGCGCCGATGTGCGCGCACTACTGGGAGCGGGCGCCACGGATCCCGCCGGAGCTCGGCCCGCTCCCCGCCGTCGGCGAGGTGCGCCGCCTGGCGGAGCTCGGGGCGACGCTGCGCCGGATCGCCGAGCAGGGCCCGGACGGCTTCTACGGCGGCCCCGTCGGCGAGGCGATCTGCGCGGCGAGCTGGCTCGAGCAGTCCGACCTCGACGCCTACGCGCCGCGCTGGGTGGAGCCGATCTCGAGCACGTACCGCGGCGTCACCGTCGTCGAGATGCCGCCGCCCAACCAGGGCGTCGTCGCGCTCGAGGCGCTCGGCCTGCTCGAGCCGCTCGAGCCGACGCTCGCGAACCAGGTGCACTGCGTCCGGCTGGCGCTCGAGGACGGCATGGCGCGCGTCCGCGACGGGGCGGACGTCTCCGAGCTGCTCGACCCCGCCTACTGGGCGACGCGGCGCGCCGCCATCCCGGGCGCGGTGACCGAGCCGCCGGGCGGCACGGTCTACCTGTGCGCCGTCGACGGGGACGGGCTCGCCGTCTCGTTCATCCAGAGCCTGTTCTTCCCCTTCGGCTCGGGCGTCGTCGCGCCCGGGACCGGCGTCGTGCTGCAGAACCGCGGCTTCTGCTTCGACGTCTCGGGCAGGGTCGAGCCGGGCCGGCGCCCGTACCACACGATCATCCCGGGGATGCTGCTGCGCGACGGCGGCCTGTGGGGCCCGTTCGGCGTCATGGGCGGCTTCATCCAGGCGCAGGCGCACGCGCAGCTCGTGCACGGCCTGGTCGACCTCCAGCTCGACCCGCAGGCGGCGCTCGACCGGCCGCGCTTCCGGGTCGAGGGCGAGCGGCTGATGCTGGAGGAGGGCTTCTGGCCGCACGCGGACGAGTTCCGCTCGACGGGGCTCGAGCTGGTCGAGGACGACGACGTGCGCGGCTTCGGCGGCGGGCAGGCGATCCTCCGCGAGGGCGAGGTCCTCGTCGGCGGCTCCGACCCGCGCAAGGACGGCTACGCGGCCGGCTTCTAGCCGACCGCCCTCCGACCCCATCTCCCATGGCCCGGGCGATCCCGGTCGACGACCCGGACGACCCGCGGCTCGCGCCGTACGTCCGCCTGCGCGACCCGGCCCTGCGGGCGGTCGTCGAGGGGCCGTCCCCGACCGGCGAGGGGCTGTTCGTCTGCGAGGGCAAGACCGCGCTGCCGCGGCTGCTCTCGTCGCGCTACCCGGTCGTCTCGGTGCTCGTGACGCCGGCACGGCTCGACCAGCTGCTGCCGCTGCTCGACCCGCTCGACGTCGACGTGCTCGTCGCCGCCCAGCCGGTGATCGACCGCGTCACCGGCTACCACCTGCACCGCGGCGTCGTCGCCGCGGGACGGCGCCTCCCGCTCGAGCGACCGGCCGACCTGCTCGCCGGCGCCCGCCGCGTCTGCGTGCTCGAGGGGCTGACCGACCAGGAGAACCTCGGCGCGATCGCGCGAAGCGCCGCCGCGCTCGGGATCGATGCCCTCGCGCTGGACCCGAGCTGCTGCGACCCGCTCTATCGCCGCGTCGTGCGCGTCTCGATGGGCTGGATCCTCCACCTGCCCTTCACGCGGCTCGACGGCTGGCCGGGCGACCTCGAGCTGCTGCGAGCGCTCGGCTTCCGGCTCGTCGCGCTCGATCCGGCCGCGGCGACGACGCTCGAGGAGCTCGATCCCGGCCCGGAGGAGCGGCTGGCGCTCGTGCTCGGGACCGAGGGCCCCGGCCTCTCCCCCGCGGCGCGCGCGGCGTGCGACCTGGCCGTGCGGATCCCGCAGCGCCGCGGCGTCGACTCGCTGAACGTCGGCCACGCCGCGGCGATCGCGTTCGCGCGGCTGGGACGGCTGGACGGCGAGGCGGTCGATCCCAGGGGCCCGCACGGCCCGCCGCGCCGTCCCGGCTCGAACGACTCGTTGGAGGCGACCGGCTAGCGCCGGATCGGCACGGCGCCGGGCGTCAGGCAGGCGCGCTCGTAGCCGTGGGCCGCGCCGGGGATTCCGAGCACGCCGGCGAGGACGGCCGCCAGCTCGGGGGCGGGCGGCAGCTCATCCGGACGGCTCGCCGTCCGGGCGACCTCGCGCACGCGGCCCGGGTCGGCGCCCGTGAGGCGCGCGACGACGGTCGGGTTCGCCGCCAGGCCGATCACCTCGCCCGGCGGCAGCGGCCCGTGGTGCTCCGGCACCGAGCAGTACTCGTCGACGACGCGGCCGCGCTCGTAGAGGACGAAGCGCACGACCGCGCCGTCCTCGACGCCGAGCTGGAGGACGACGGCGCCGCTGCGGTCGGCCAGCTCGCGCGCGAGGCGGCGCAGCATCGCGGGCTCGCGGTCGCACAGCTCGTCGTAGATCCCCGTCCAGCCGCCCGTGGACGGGACCGCGACGCTCCCCTGCGAGCCGCCGGGCAGCCGGGGCACCGTCTGCTGGACGGCCCGCACCACGGCGTCGAGGTCGTCCGTCGCGATGTGGATCGAGCCGAACGAGGGGCCGAGCCGCCCGCCGGCGAGGCGCTGCGCGAGCTCGTCGAGCGGCAGGCGGACCGTGCGCGCGACCTCGACGAAGCCGAGCCGGTCGGCGAGCGCCTGCGCGTCCGCGTCGCCGGCTGCCACCTCGAGCAGGAGCGCGTCCGCGCCGTGCGTGCGCGCCTCGCCGGACACGGCCGCGAGCAGCGCCGCCTCGACCTCGCGGCTGCCGCCGGACAGGAGCTCCCGCACGCGGGGCTCCCCGGCCGCCAGCGCGACCGCCACGAACCCGGCGACCCGTCCGCCCTGCTCGGCGACGAGCGCGAGGTCGCTCGCGCCGCCGCGCGAGGGCCCGCCGCGCAGGGCGTCGATCGCCGCCTCGTCGGCGCCGGTGGCCGGCCGGATGGTCATCGCGCGAGCACTCGCATCCCGACGAGAAGATAGAGGGCCGCGAGGCTGCGGAACGGCCGGAACCGCTCGCCGAGCGCACGCGTCTCCCGCTCGTCGGGGTCGCGCCCGTCGAGGTAGAGGGCGCCGACGGCGCGGCGCAGCGCGAGGTCGCCGGCGGGCCAGAGGTCGGGTCGACCGAGGTGGCGGGCGAGGAACCACTCGGCCGTCCAGCGGCCGATCCCGGGGAGCGCGGTCAGCCGGGCCTCGACCTCGTCGTCGGGCAGGCGCGCGAGACCGTCGAGGTCGAGCTCGCTCCGTGCGAGCGCCGACACGGCGCGGGCCTTCGCGCGGGAGAAGCCGACCGAGAGCAGCTCCTCCTCGGGCAGGCGTGCGACGACGTCGCGCGCCGGGAAGGCGTGCACGACGCCGTGGGCAGTGCCGAAGCGGGCCACGAGGCGGCTGCGGATCGCGGTCGCCGCGAGCAGCGACACCTGCTGGGCGCTGATCGCCGTCACGAGCATCTCGAACGGATCGAGCACGAGGGCCGGCCGCAGGCCCGCGAGCGGCGGGAGCAGGCGGGCCAGGACGGGGTCGCCGGCGGTCGCGGCCGCGAAGGCCGCGAGGTCGGCGTCGCCCCCGAGGAGGCGCCGGACGGCCGGGGCGAGATCGGGCCGGGGCGGGTCGATGGCCGCGCCGCCCGACGCGGCGGCGATCCGGACGGCCGCACCGTCGAGCACCCGGTGGAGCGCGCCGTCGACGACCCGGTTGGCGAGGTCGTCGCCGAAGCGCGCGAAGCGCTCGATCGTCAGCGCGAAGTCGAACGGCTCGGGCAGCTCGACGAGCACCGGCCGAGCCTACCCGGCTGGACGACCACGAACGTCGAGGGGTCACCGACCTCCCCCTCGAGCTCTGGCGGCGGCCCTCCCCCGAACGGGTCGCCACCCATCGGCCGGCGTGCGGCGAGCCGGCCAATCTCGTGTCCCCTCGGCTACAGGTCCCTGTCGGCCGGGTCGTCGGGGATCGTCGTCCCGGCGAAGAAGGCGCCGCGCGAGACGAGCTCGCCCGTCGCGCCGGCCGGGACCGTCGCCTGCATCAGCTTCGCCTTGGCGGCGAACCAGAAGTCGGAGCCGGTGATCGTGGCGGAGCCGACGCCCCGACAGGACGTGACGACCTTGCCGTCGCGCTTCGTGCGGGTCGACTTCGAGCCCTGGCCCTTGCACGACACCGTCGTGTCCGCCGAGACGCCGTAGACCTTCACCTGGCCGCGGATCGCCTTGACCGTGACCGTCAGCGGCGTCGCGGTCGCTCCGGCGGCGGCCGCGGGGGCCACGATGTGGCCGCGCAGCTCGCCGGTGCCCGTCAGGAGCAGCTCCGTCCCGAGCGTCCAGGTCTGGCGATCGTCGTGCCAGCCGCGCGCCCAGCCGGGGGCGCCCTTGTCGCGGCCCTTCCCGGGGTCGCCGCGATGCGCGAGCGCAGCGGTCGGGACGAGCAGGGCGCCGATGGCGCTTGCGACGAGCAGGGTGCGGAGCTTCATTCCGGTGTGCCTCCCCAGACTGGCCGGCGGGTTCGCTCACACCCTGCCGACGCTGCGTTAGCCAGCTAGGGAGAGACCGTAAGGATGGTGTTAGCGACCTGGAAGAAATCCTCGTAGGTCGAATGCGCCACGCCGCGCGCCTCGAGCCAGCGCGAGCGCGGCGCGCGCGAAGCGCAGGTCGGCCGCCTCGGCCGCGCACCGATCCGAGTAGCCGTCTCCGACGTACGCGACCGTCGCGTCGGCGTCGCCGACCACCTGCGCGAGCGTGGCCCTCTTGCAGGGCTCGCCGCAGACGGCGCAGGGCTCCTCGTCCCGGAAGCTCGCCCGCCAGCCGTCGGGGCCAGGCGAGACGTGGTTCGCGACCAGCTCGACCTCGGCGAGCCCGTGTGCCTCGAGCACCGGCTCGATCAGCTCGTGGAAGCCGCTCGAGAGGACGACGAGCCGCCACTCGCGCTCGCGCGCGAGCGCGAGCAGCTCGCGCAGCCCCGGGCGGAGCCTCGTGTGCTCGACCGTCCAGGCGACGACCTCCTCGCGCGGCGCCCGCACCGCCTCGAACTCGCGCCGGATGACCTCGTGGAGCGTCATCGTGCCCCCGTCGAGCTCGGCGTCGAGCGCGCGGAACAGCTCGGGATCGCCGAAGTGGTTGGCGACCCGGTCGAGCATGTCGTCCTCGGCCACGGTGCCGTCGTAGTCGAGCACGAGGACGAGACCGGCCACGGGGCCACGATAGCCGCCGTCCGCGGCGCCTACTCCGGAGCCGTCGCGGCCTGGCGCCGGCGCACGACGAGGATCCCGACCGCGATCACGATCCCGCCGACCACCTGGAGGGGCCCGAAGCTCTCGGAGAGCAGCACGAGGGCGAGCACGGCGCCGACGAACGGCGTCAGGTTGGCGTAGAGCGACGCGCGCGCCGACTTCACCCGGTCGATCGCCCTGAACCACGTGATGTTCGAGACGACGAGCGAGAGGACGATGCTCGACGCGAGCGAGAGCCAGGCGAGCGCGTTGGGCGCGCCCCAGTCCTGGTGGGCGAGCTCGGGCCCGCCCGCGGCGACGAGCGGCACGACGCCGAGCACGAGCACGACGGCGCTGAGGCGGTACGGCGAGTAGCTGGCGACGACGCGCCCGGCCGCGACCGAGTACATGGCCCAGGTCGCGGGCGCGCCGAGCGCGAGCGCGATCCCGACGAAGTCGCCGTCGATCCCGTGCTCGCCGCCCAGCGCGACGAGCGCCACGCCGGCGAAGGAGATCAGTGCGGCGACCAGGTGGCGCCGCCGCAGCGACTCGAGCCCCGCGACGCGGCTCCAGAGCGCGACCCAGATGGGGAAGGTCCCGAACAGGAGCGCGAACGTCGACGCGGCCGCATGGCGCAGGCCGATGACGAGGCACAGCTGGTTGCCGAAGATGCCGACGAGCGCCATGAAGGCGATCGCTGGGACGTCGCGCCGCTCGATCCGGAACGTCCGCTCGCGCGCGCCGGCGAGCGCGACGAAGACGAGGGCGCCGCCGACGAAGCGCAGCGACGCGTAGACGAGCGAGCCGAAGCCGTTGTCCAGCCCGTACTTCACGGTGGTGAAGTTCAAGGCGTAGAGGAAGACCGTCGCCAGCAGCAGCAGCTCCGCCGACCGCGCCCCCGCGCCCTGGCGCGGGGTCACGCGGCGGGGTGCTTGCGGTGCTGCGGCACGGCGCGAGGATACCCGCGCCCTGGCGCGACTGGCCCCGCTGGTATCGTCCCGGCCGATGGCCGATCCACGCGAGCCGACGATCGAGGACGTCGACGCCCTCGTCGGTCCGGCGACACCCCACTTCGCGTACCAGATCCGGGCCCGCGTCCGGGCGCTCGTGCGCGACCTTCCACCCGACCACCCCGTCCGCCGCTACGGCGAGAGCCGGGCCGAGATGCTCGATCGCCTGGGCCACTCGACCTCCAAGGCGGAGGAGGGCCCGCTCGAGGCGACGACGCGCCTCGGCTGGGACGCGATCCCGAGCCACGGCACCGTCCGCGCCGGCGACGGCGGCCACTGACCCGGCCGTGAGCGGCGAGGGCGGCACGTTCGCCGGCCGCACGGTCCTCGTCACCGGCGGCTCCCGCGGCATCGGCCGCGAGATCGCGCTGCGGTTCGCCGAGCAGGGCGCCGCTCGCGTCGCGATCGGATACCTCCGCTCCGACCGGGCGGCGGAGGAGACGGCCGAGGCGCTGCGCGAGCGGGGCGCCGAGCCGTTGCTGCTGCGGGGCAACGTCGGCGACCCGGACAAGCTCGCCGCGCTGCTCGAGCAGGTCGGCGAGCTCGACGTCGTCGTCGCGAACGCCGCAACGGGCGTGATCCGCCCGCTCCTCGAGCTCGAGGAGAAGCACTGGGACTGGACGCTGAACGCGAACGCACGCAGCCTGTTCACCCTCGGTCGGCTCGCCGCGCCGCGCATGCGCCAGGGCGGCTCGATCGTCGCGATCTCGTCCCTCGGCTCGCAGCGCGTCCTCGACGACTACGTCCTCGTCGGCGCCTCGAAGGCCGCGGTCGAGGCGCTCGTCCGCTACCTCGCGATCGAGCTGGCGCCGCTCGGGATCCGTGCGAACGCCGTCTCCGGCGGGCTCGTGGACACCGGAGCGCTCGAGCACTTCCCGAAGCGCGAGGAGATGCTCGCGTACTACCGCGAGCGCACGCCGGCCGGTCGCCTGGTCGAGCCGCCCGACATCGCGGACGTCGTCTGCTTCCTCGCCTCGCCCGCCTCGTCGATGATCCGCGGTCAGACGATCGTCGTCGACGGCGGTTACGCGCTGCTCGCCTGACGCGCCCCCGCCCGGCGCGCCGGCGCCGGGGCGGGCGCGCGGCTGCGCGCAACCCCTGTCCGTTTCGGACGGGCGAGGGGCCACCCCGCGCCTCCACCCGCTTTCGAGCGTAGAGGGGAAGCCGTCAAGCGTGTGTGACGCCGGGCGGCCGAGCCGTGTCGGGTCCGTGACGATCCTTCCACCGTCGAGCGGCACGACGACTGGCGCGGCCGTCGCCGGCGCCCGCCGCGGCGAGCACGCACGCCGCGCAACCGCGAGCAGGCCTATCGAGGGCGCCGCACCCTCGTGCCCCGACCCGGGCGTGCCGACGAGCGAGCCGCCCATCCTGCTCGTCCGTGCGTCGACTCGCTCGTATGAGCGGAATAGGGTGCGCGGGCGCGACATCCGGCCCCCCGGATCCCCCAGTCGGCTCACGTCGATCCAACCGCCGACCGATATAGTTTCGTTGCGCAACGAAATGGACAGCTCCGTCTACCCCCTCGGTCGCCGCCGGACGCTCGTCGTCCTCGGCGCCGTCGTGCTCGGGATGCTGCTGGCGTCGATCAACCAGACGATCGTCGCGACCGCCCTCCCGACGATCGCCGCGGACCTCGGCGGGCTCGACCACTACTCGTGGGTCTTCTCCGCGTACATGCTCGGGTCGACGATCTCGATCCCGCTGTACGGGAAGCTGTCGGACGTCCACGGGCGCCGGCCGCTCTTCCTGATCGGCATCGGGCTGTTCGCCGTCGGCTCGATCGCGGCCGCGCTCGCGCCCTCGATGGGCGTGCTCGTCGCGGCGCGGACGGTGCAGGGCATCGGCGCGGGCGGGCTGATCCCGCTCGGGGTCGCGGTGATCGGGGACGTGATCCCGCCCCGGGAGCGCGGGCGCTGGCAGTCGCTCCTCGGCGTCGTGTTCGCGGGCTCCAACGTCGCGGGGCCGGCGATCGGCGGGTCGCTCGCCGACGACGCGAGCTGGCGCCTCGCCTTCGTCGTCAGCCTCCCGCTCGCCGCTGCCGCGGCCGCCGCGATGCTGCTCGGCTTCGTCGACGTCGCCGAGCGGCGCCCCTCCCGGATCGACTGGCGCGGCAGCGTCCTGCTCGTCGGGGCCACCTCGGCCGGGCTCCTCGCGGCCGTCTGGGGCGGCCAGGACTACGCCTGGACGTCGCCGGTGATCGTCTCCCTCCTCGTGGCGGCCGCGGCGCTCGGGGTCGCGTTCGCGCGCCACGAGCGGCGCGAGCCGGACCCGCTGATCCCGCCGCGGCTGCTGCGGCTACCAGCGATCGCCCGCGCGGACATCGCGCTCTTCGCGGTCGGCGCCGCGGCCTTCGGGGCGATCCTCTTCCTGCCCCTCTTCGTCCAGGAGGTGCTCGGGACGAGCGCGACGCGTGCCGGCGCCGTGCTGACGCCCTTCATGCTCTCCTGGATCGCGGCCAGCATCGTGGCCGGGCAGATCGTCTCGCGCACCGGCCGCGTGCGCCCCGTCCTGCTCGCCGGCCCCCCGACGATGGCCGTCGGCTTCGTGCTGCTGATGCTGATGGGGCCGGGGACGGGCATCTGGAGCGCCACCGGCTACGCGATGGTGCTCGGCGTGGGGATCGGCCTGGTCATGCAGACGCTCGTGATCGTCGTCCAGAACGCCGCGCCGCGCGGCACCATGGGGGTCGTGACGGCGACCGCCCAGTTCTCGCGCTCGATCGGCCAGACCGTCGGCGCGGCCCTCATGGGCGCGATCGTCAACGCCGGCCTCGCCAGCGACGTCACCGACGCGGCACCGGCCGATCTCGCCGACGCGCTGCAGCCCGCCTTCGCCGCCGGGATCGGCCTCGCCGCGATCGCCCTGGTCGCGATCGCCGCGCTGCCGCGGATCGAGCTCCGCGCGCGCGTCCCGGGCCGCGCCCCGAGCGCGGCGGCTGCGAGAGCGCGCTGAGCGGCGGCGGGCTCGACCGGATGGCGGAGGGGATCATCCGCCTCCGCGCGGCGATCATCCGGGAGCGGAACCGGGCGGGCGAGGAGGCGATCCCGCTCACGTCGCCCCAGGCGCTCGCGCTGCGCGCGATCGTGCTGCGCGGCTCGCTCCGCGTCGGTGCCCTCGCCGAGGAGCTCGGCGTCAGCGTCCCGACCGCCAGCCGCACGGCGGACGCCCTGGTCGAGCGCGGGCTCGTGGAGCGCACGGCCGACCCGCTCGACGCCCGGGCGAAGCTGCTCGCGCCGACGCCGATCGGCACGCGGGAGCACGCGGCCCGGCGGGCGCGCTTCACCCGGGCGCTCGAGGACGTCCTCGCAGGGCTGCCGCCGGACGAGCGGACGCAGCTCGCGGCCTCGCTCGAGACGCTCGAGCGCGTGCTCGCGGAGCAGCGGGACGCCGCGCTGATCGGCCAGGCGACCAGCTAGGCTGCCGCGCCATGGAGATGCGCGAGCTCGGTCGCAGCGGCATCCGGGTCGGCGCCGTCGGCCTTGGATGCATGAGCATCTCGGACCTCGACGGCGAGCCGGACGAGGCGAGCGGCGTCGAGACGATCCGGCGCGCCCTCGAGCTGGGCGTGACGCTGCTCGACACCGCCGACGTCTACGGGGACGGCGCGAACGAGCGGGTCGTCGGTCGCGCGCTCGCGGGCCGGCGCGAGCAGGCGGTCGTCGCGACGAAGTGCGGCTTCGTCCGGGTCGAGGGCGTGCGCGTCCGCATCTGCGGCGACCCCGAGCACGTGCGGCGCGCGTGCGACGCGAGCCTCGCGCGCCTCGGCATCGACGTGATCGACCTCTACCAGCTCCATCGGGTCGATCCGGAGGTGCCCGTCGAGGAGACGGTGGGCGCGATGGCCGAGCTCGTCGCCGCGGGGAAGGTGCGCGCGATCGGCCTCTCCGAGGCGCTGCCGGAGGACGTCCGCCGGGCCGCCGCGGTCGCGCCGATCGCCACGCTGCAGTCGGAGTGGTCGCTCTTCGAGCGGGGCATCGAGGGCGAGGCGCTCGCCGTCTGCCGCGACCTCGGCATCGGCCTGATGCCGTTCGCCCCGCTCGGACGCGGCATCCTGACCGGCCGGATCCGCGGTCGAGGCGACCTGGTCGAGAAGGACTGGCGCAGGAACGTCGCCCCCCGGTACGCCGAGGGCAACATCGAGCGGAACGTCGAGCTGCTCGCCCCCCTCGAGCGCCTCGCGGCCGAGAAGCAGGCGTCGCCGGGGCAGGTCGCGCTCGCCTGGCTGCTCGCCCAGGGAGCGGACGTCGTGCCGATCCCGGGCACGAAGCGCGTCGCGTACCTCGAGGAGAACGCCGCCGCGGCCGGCGTGCGCCTGACCCCCGACGAGGTCGCGGCGCTCGGCGACGCGTTCCCGGTGGGCGCCGTCGCCGGTGAGCGATACCCGGACTGGTTCCCGCGGCCCGAGGTCTCCCGCCGGCCGTAGGCCGCGGGCGCCGTCGCGACGGCCGTCCGACCGCGCTCAGCCGGCCCCGCCGCGGAGCGCGAGCGGGTTGAAGTTCGTGTCGCGGTCGTACCAGTCGATGCCCTCGCGCCGCTTCAGGAACGTCACGACCGCGTAGGTCAGCGGCGTCGCGGCCACCTCCCAGAGGACCTTGATCACCCAGATCGTCGCGATCTGGTTGCCGAGCGCGATCCCCGTCCCCGCGAACGCGATCACCGAGAAGATCACCGAGTCGAGGCCCTGACCGACGACCGTCGAGCTGCTCGTCCTCAGCCAGAGGAACCGCCCCTGCGTCGCGACCTTCAGGCGGGCCAGGATGTACGAGTTCGCGAACTCGCCGACGAGATAGGCGGCCAGCGAGCCGAGGAAGATCCGCCAGGTCGTGCCGAGCACGGTCTCGTACGCCGCCTGGTTCTCCTGCCAGAAGCCCGCAGCCGGCAGCGCGATCGCGAGCTGGATGACCCCGATGGCGACGAGGTTGACGCCGAAGCCGATCCAGATCAGCGAGCGCGCGCGGCGGTAGCCGTAGACCTCGGTCAGGACGTCGCCGATCAGGTACGTGAGCGGGAACAGGATCGTGCCCGCGTCGAACTGCCGTCCGCCGACCTCCACGATCTTGACCGTGATGACGTTCGACAGGACGAGCGCCATCACGAACAGCGCCGTGATCGGGACGACGTAGCGGGCTCGACTCACCGCGGGAGCGTAGCGACGGGGCCGTGAGCGGCGTGCCCACCCGGCCAGGGCGGGCGCCGGGCCGCCCCACGGCGGCCCGACCTGGCCGGCGGGCGACCGCTGGGCATCACCGGAGGCGGGCCCCAACGCGGCAGCGGAGGGCGAAGCCCCGTCGCGTCGCCCGCGGCGTCGCCTAGTGCTCGCGCATGAAGCCGGAGCGCGCCGCCGAGACGAGGGCGACGGCCTCCGGGAAGAGCACGCGCATCGCGTCGCGCAGGGCGAGCGACTGCTCGTCGATCGTGCCCGAGGGCTGCAGCCGCGCGAGGGCCGAGCCGGTCAGCTCGACGGCGGTGTTGAGCGTGAGCGTGGCGAACTGCTCGCGCTGCGACTCCTGCATCGCCTCCGTCTGCTTCTCGGCGAACTCGCGGATGCCGCGCATCAGGTCGTCCGGGTCGCCCCCGAACGGGAACTGGAAGAACCCTCCGCCCTCCATTCGACGCTCCTCTCTAGCCCAGCGAGCCGCGGTAGCCGCGCTCGACCTCGTTGACGAACTCCTCCACCGCGCCCATTCCCACCTGCATCGCGCGCGCGAACGGCGACGGCCCCGTCTCGCCGAGCGCGACCTCGAGCACCGTCGCCGCCTGCCCGAGCGAGTCGAGGTAGCCCGGCCGGGCGACGCGCGGCGGCGGCTCGATCGCGAACTCGAGCGCGGCGGCCGCCTGCTCGGCCTCCTCGATCCCCTCCGGGTTCTCGGCCAGCCGCAGCTCCATCAGGGTCGTCCGCAGCCGGGCGACGTCGCCGCCGCCGGCGCACTCCTCGGCCAGCTCGCACGCGGCGACGATCGAGGCCGCGTCCCGCACCACCTGCCGATCCGCGACCGGGGCATGTGCGCCGTCGAGGGCGAGCCACGTGCGCGCACCGGCCTCGCCCGCCTCGAAGGCGCACAGGTACACGCGCAGGCCGGACTGCGGCTCTGCGGGGATGACGCCGGAGAGCGCCTCGCCATCCCGTGCCAGCGCCGAGGCGGCCCGGGCCGCGGCGAGCAGCTCGTCCTCGAGGCTCATCCCAGCAAGAATATCCCGGTGAGCCTCGACGCCTCGCCGAGGACCAGCCACGCCGGAGCCCTGTTCGCGCCGCTCGGGCCGACCTACGACCGGGTCGCGTCGACGCTCAGCTTCGGCCAGGACCCGCGCTGGCGGCGGTTCCTCGTCTCGCGGATCGCGGCCGCGCCGGGCGAGACCGTCCTCGACGTCGCCACCGGCACCGGCGCGGTCGCGATCGAGCTCGTCCGCCGGCACGGCTGCTCCGTGGTGGGCGTCGACCGCAGCGCGGGGATGCTGGCCGAGGCCCGCCGGCGCGTGGAGCAGGCGGGATTCGCGGACCGGATCGAGCTCCTGGAGGGCCGTGCCGAGGCACTCCCCGTCGCCGACGCCTCCGTCGACCACCTGACCGTGACGTACCTGCTCCGCTACGTCGACGACGAGGCGGCAACGCTGCGCGAGCTCGCGCGGGCGGTGCGCCCTGGCGGGACGTTCGCGTCCCTCGAGTTCGGCGTGCCGTCCTGGCCGCTCGCCCGCCCCGCGTGGGAGCTGTACGTCGGCGTCGGCCTGCCCGTGCTCGGACGGGCGGTGTCCGGCGACTGGGGCCGGGTCGGGCGCTTCCTCGGCGGGAGCATCCGCGCGTTCTGGCGCGGCCGCGGGCTCGACGACCTCGTCGCGCTCTACGCGTCGGCGGGCTTCGCGGACGTCCGCGCCCGCCGACTCTCGCTCGGCGGCGGGGTCGTCGTCTGGGGCCGGCGTGGCGACTGACCTCCCGCGCCCGGCCTTCTACGCGCTCCGGCCGGGCGGCTGGCGGGACTACGTCACGCTCCTCCACCCGCCGTACACCGCCTGGCACCTGTCCTACGTCGTGATCGGCGCCGCCGTCTCGCCCGCCTTCGACGCCGGGCGGACGGGCGCCGCGCTCGCCGCCTTCCTGCTCGCCGTCGGCATCGGCGCCCATGCGCTCGACGAGCTGCACGGGCGCCCCTTGCGCACGGACATCCCCTCCCCCGTGCTCGTCGCACTGGCCGCCGGCTCGATCGGCGCCGCCGTCGCGATCGGCACCGTCGCGGCGGCCGTCGTCGACCCGTGGATCGGGCTCTTCGTGGCAGCCGGCGCCTTCCTCGTCGTCGCGTACAACCTCGAGCTGGCCGGCGGCCGCTTCCACACGGACGCGTGGTTCGCGCTCGCCTGGGGCGGGTTCCCGGTCCTGACCGGCGCGTTCGCGAGCGCGGGGACGATCCGCGCGGAGGCCGCGCTCGCGGCGCTCTTCGCGACCGCGCTCTCGCTGGCGCAGCGGCGCCTCTCCACCCACGTGCGCGGCATCCGCCGGGACGTCCGCGCGATCCGCGGCACGGTCGATCGCCACGGCGGCAGCGAGGAGCTGACCCGCGGGCACCTGACGGACGCGCCGGAGGCCGCGCTGCGCCTCCTCGCCGTCTCGACCGTGCTCCTGGCCTGCTCGCTCGCCGCGCTGCGGGCCACCTGAGATGCACGCGCTGCCCGCCACGCCCGCGGCGGACGCGCCGCGGCTGATCGCCCCGGCGGCGTACCAGGCATCGTTCGGCGAGATCGTGGCCGAGGTCCCGCGCGGGATCACGCGCCTCGTCGTCCTCGTCGACGGCGAGCCGGTCGGCCAGGTCGCCGTCGGGCGACCCGGCCGGGGGCGTCGACGTGCGCCTGCCGACGGGCGACGGGGCGATCGGCCTGGAGGGCCTGCGGTCGGACGGCTCGCGCGTGCGCTCGACGCCCGTGTCCCCCGTCTTCGGGCTGCCGGCGGCCGCGAGGCCACGGGTGCCGCTGGCGCGGCTCGACGCGACCCTGCAGCAGCGGGTGGCCACCCTCGTCCGGGGCTTCCCGACGATCGCCGCCGCCTACGTGCAGGACCTGTCGACGGGGGCGGGCGCGGCCTGGAACGCCCGCGCGCGCTTCCCGGCCGCCTCGACGCTGAAGCTCGCGATCGCCGTCGAGGTCCTGCGCTCCACCACCGGCCCACCCACGCCCGGGTCGTCGCTCGACGGGCTGCTGCGGCGGATGATCGTGAGCTCGGACAACGAGGCGGCGAACGCGCTCGAGGTCCTGGTCGGCGGCTCGACGGGCGGCGGCTCGGCGCGCGTCGACGCGCTGATGCGAGAGCTCGGCCTGCTCGACAGCGAGATGTTCGGCGGCTACCTGATCGAGGAGGAGCAGCAGCTCGGGCTCACGCCGATCCCGCTCCGGGTCGAGGCGAGCCCGAGCTTCGGGCGCGGGAAGTACACGTCCGCGTACGACCTGGCCCGCCTGATCTCGCTCGTGCACCAGGCGGCGGACGGCCGCGGCCAGATCGCGACGCGCCTGGACGGTGCCGTCACGACCGCCGAGGCGCGGTACCTGCTCTGGCTCCTCCTCCACACGACCGATCACGGCAAGCTCGACCTCGGGACGGGCTCGCTGCCGATCGCGCGCAAGGCCGGCTGGATCGACACGGCGCGCCACGACAACGGCGTCGTCTACTGGCCGGGCGGCGCCGTCGTGGTCACGGTGCTGACGTTCTCGCCCTCCGGCCCGGGCGCGGCCGCGGACCGGCTGGCCGGGGAGGTCGCCCGCACGGCCCTGGCGCGCGTCCGGGCGCTGGCGCGCGCGGCCCGCTAGGCCGGGCGCGGCCCCGCACGCGCGCGGGCACTACCATCCATCCATGGCGGTGCCGTTCGAGATCGCCGTGGCGGTCGCGGTCGCGGTCGTCGCGCTGTCCTACTGGGCCGCCTCGCGCGACCGTGTGGGCGAGCGCGCGCTGCGCCGCCTCGCAGGGGCCTTCGGACTGCTCGCGCTCGCCTCCGCCGTCGTGCTCGCCGTGTCGCTGGCCTCCGGCCGAGGCGACTGGGAGCCGATCCTCGTGGCCGTCGGCGCCTTCCTGCTCGCCGGCGCGGCCGAGGCCGGCGCCGTCGTCCTGCTGCGCGGCATCGCCCATCTGCGAGCGCTCGACGACCAGCGGCTCAAGGGCCTCGGACACATCGAGCGGGCGCTCGACCAGCACGCTGCCGCGCGCGCCGCCGAGCTCGAGCACACGCTGATGCGCGAGCGGGCGGAGACCTCGCACCTGCTGCTCGAGCAGGAGCGGCAGCTGCGGGAGGAGCGGCTCACCGCGATCGATGCCCAGGTGCAGGAGGCCCGCAACCAGCTCGCGAGCGCCGTCACGGACGCGCAGGAGCGCCTCTCCCAGCGCGTGTCCGCATGGAGCACGGACCTCGAGCGGGGCCAGCGCGAGCTGAAGGAGCGGCTGGACGGGCTCGTCCAGCGCCAGGCGAGCGCCCTCGCCGCGCACGAGGAGCGCCTCGACGCCCACGCGAGCGAGGTCGACGTCATGACGAGCTCCCAGCACGCGGCGATCGAGCGCCTTCGCGCCGACTTCGCCCACCAGCTGGCCGAGGTGTTCGCCGAGGCCGTCACGGACGTCGACGCGCAGGCGGCAGAGCAGCGCCGGGCGCTCAGCGACCTGCAGGAGCGCCTGCGCGTGCAGTCCCGCTCGCTCCGCGAGGAGGCGGAGCGGGAGGAGGCCGAGGCGCGCGCCCGGCTGTCCGCCACCATCCCGGAGATCGAGCGCCGCGTCGTCGAGCAGCTCCAGCGCTCGCTCGACCGCGCCACCGACCGGCTCGTCGAGGAGGCCGAGCGGCGCTTCGACGTCCAGGTGAAGCAGTCGCGCGAGGAGACCGCCGCGCGCCTCGCCCGTGAGCTGGAGAAGAGCCTCGAGCACTTCTCGAAGCAGGCCGAGAAGGACGTCGCCGCCCGCATGACCGAGGTCGCGCAGACGACCGCGCGCCGGCTCCAGCGCCAGCTCGACGAGGTCGTCCGGGCCGCGGAGGCGCAGACCAGCCTTGCCGAGGAGCGGATCGCGTTCCTGACCAGCCGCTTCGACAAGGCCGTCGACGACGCCGCCGGGCGCCTGGCGGCGTTCGAGACCGACCTCGAGCTCGAGCTGTCCGCCAAGCTCGCCGAGTTCGAGCGCGCCTTCCGGCACGCCGAGCAGGCCGTCGGCCGCGAGACGTCGTGAACCCTTCATTAAGAAGCGTGAAGACGCGGGGAATTCCACTGACCTTTCGCCGCAGGGTTCGTCTGACTCGGGTAGAACCACTCGTGGGATGACGGAGATGCAGCTCGAGTCTGGACAGGACGAACGCAGCAAGGTCGAGGGTTGGCGGCTCCACGTGCTGATGGAGGCCGGGTACCCGGTCGAGCTCGCGGAGCGGGTCGCGGCGAGCGACGTCGACCTCCACCACGCGGTCGAGCTCGTCGACCAGGGCTGCTCGCCCGAGATCGCCGCGCGCATCCTCCTCTGACGGGCGCCGCCCGGGCGGCGGGTACGCTCCCGCCGTGAAGGTCGAGCCGGTCATGGTCGGGGAGCGCAAGGTCTACCCGGTCTCCGCCTGGGTGCACGGCGTCGGCACGTGGATCGCCCGGCTGCCCTCGCTCTGGGTCGAGGGCGAGATCTCCGAGCTGCGCCGGCAGGACGCCTGGCAGACGGTCTTCTTCACGCTCAAGGACCCGTCCGACGGCACCTGCCTGCCCGTGACGATGGCACGGACGGCCTTCGACCGGGTCGCCGGCGACATCGCAGAGGGCGCGCGCGTGCACGTCCACGGGCGACCCGACCTCTACGAGCCCCGCGCCGACTTCCGGCTGCGCGCGGTGCGACTCGAGCGGGTCGGCGAGGGCGACCTGCTCGCGCAGCTCGAGCAGCTGCGCCGCCGGCTGGCGGCCGAGGGCCTGTTCGCGTCCGAGCGCAAGCGGCCGCTGCCGACGATCCCGCGCCGCATCGGCCTCGTCACCGGCAACGAGGCGGCGGCCAAGCGCGACGTGCTGACGGCGATCGCGACGCGCTTCCCGCCCGCGCGGATCCTCGTGCTCGAGACGATCGTCCAGGGTCCGCGGGCGCCCGGGGCGATCGTGGGCGCGCTCGCCACCATGGCGGCGCAGCCGGAGATCGACGTGATCGTCCTCGCGCGCGGGGGCGGCAGCCTCGAGGACCTGCTGCCCTTCAGCGACGAGCGCGTCGTGCGCGCCGTCGCGAGCTGCCCCGTCCCCGTCGTCTCCGCCGTCGGGCACGAGCAGGACGCGCCCCTCTGCGATCTCGCCGCCGACGCGCGGGCGTCCACGCCGACCGCCTCCGCCCGCCTCGTCGTCCCGGACTGGCACGAGCTCTCCGCACGCCTGGGCGAGCTGCGCTCGGGGCTCGGGAGCGGCGCGCGCCGCCGGCTCGCCCGGGCCCGCGACGAGCTCGCCGGCGATCGGGCCCGCCTCGCCCGGGCGCCGACGCTGGGCCTGGAGCGGCGGCGGGCCTCCTCGGCACGGCGCGGCTCCGCCTGGAGACCGCGGGCGCGCGGACGCTCGAGCGGCGGCGGACGGCGCTCGACGCCGCGGCCGGCGCCTGCGCGCGCTCTCCCCGGGCGCGACCCTCGCGCGCGGCTACGCGATCGTCCGCAGCGAGGGGCGCGTCGTCCACGACGCGGCCGCCCTGACGGTGGGGGCGCGGCTCGACGTCGAGCTCGCGAGCGGCCGCGTCGCGGCCACCGTCGACGAGGCGGGCGCGTGAGCGGCGAGCACCGCGAGCCGACCTTCGACGAGGCCCGCGACGAGCTCGTCCGCATCGTCGACCGCCTCGAGCGCGGCGACGTCGGGCTCGAGGAGGCGGTCGAGCTGTGGGAGCGCGGCGAGGCCCTGGTGCGCCTCTGCGAGGCCAAGCTCGACGCCGCCCAGGCCCGGGTCGACGAGCTCGGGCGCACGACGCCGGGCCCGCCGGCGGCCGAGTAGGCTGCTGGTACAGTCGGTCCCATGACGACGACCGGCACGCGGTTCACCGCCGCGCTCAACGAGCAGATCGGCCACGAGTTCGCCGCCTCGCAGCAGTACGTGGCGATCGCGGTCTACTACGACGCCGAGACGCTGCCCCTGCTGGCCGCCCACTTCTACCGTCAGTCGGTGGAGGAGCGGAACCACGCGATGATGCTCGTGCAGTACCTCCTGGACGCCGGTGCCGAGGCGATCATCCCCGGCATCGAGGCGCCCCAGACGACGTTCGCCGACCCCGTGGAGCCTGTCCGCCTCGCGCTCGCCCAGGAGCGGCGCGTGACGGAGCAGATCTCCGAGCTGACGCGGATCGCCCGCGAGGAGGGCGACTTCGTCGGCGAGCAGTTCCTCCAGTGGTTCCTGAAGGAGCAGCTGGAGGAGATGTCGAGCATGTCGGCGCTGCTCGCGACGGTCGAGCGCGCCTCGACGTCCAACATCCTGCTCGTCGAGGACTACCTCTCCCGCAACCAGGTCGGCGACGGCGGCGAGGGCGTCGGCGCCCCGCCCGCCGCGGGCGGCGCCCTCTGACGGATCGGCTCGCCGTCCGGCCCGGCGATCGCCGGGCCGGACGCGGCCCGCTCCTCGCGGCGTCGTCAGCCGTCGTCGGGCTCGATGCCGCCGAGGCAGGTGACGAGCCGCGCCAGCGCCTCACCCAGGTCGACGAGGTCGTCGGCTGCCCGCTCGACGCGACCCGAGAGCGGCAGGATCGCGGTGGCGCCGAGCGCGTAGAGCGCGCGGCCCGCCGGCTCGACCCGCCCCCCGAAGACGACGCACGGGACGCCGAGGCGCGCGCACGCCCGTGCGACGCCCGCGGGAGCCTTCCCCTCGGCCGACGTCGCGTCCACCGCTCCCTCCCCGGTGACGACGAGCCTGGCGGCCCCGGCGCGGCGCGCGAAGTCGAGCGCGTCGAGGACGAGCTCGCTCCCCGGGACGAGCTCGGCGCCGAGCGCCGCGAACGCCGCGCCGAGGCCGCCCGCCGCACCGGCGCCGGGGAGGTCGGCGAACTGCGCGAGCTCGAGCGCGCGGCCAGGCGGCGCTCGAGCTCCTCGACGACCTCGGGCGTCGCGCCCTTCGCGGGCCGAACGCGCGGGCCGCGCCGCGCGGGCCGAGCAGCGGGTTCGTCACGTCGCACGCGACGCGGACGGGGACGCCCAGCGGGGCGCGTCCGTCGAGCGCTTCGAGCAGCCCCGCGCCGCCGTCGACGGTCGCGCTCCCACCGAGCGTGACGAGCAGCTCGCTCGCCCTCCCGCACTGCGGCGAGCACCAGCTCGCCCAGGCCCCGGCTGGTCGCGCGCAGCGGGTCACGCTCGCCCTCGGCGAGGAGCGGCAGCCCGATCGCGCGGGCGGACTCGACCACCGCGCGCCCGCCGGGCAGGGCGAGCCAGCGCGCCTCGACCGGCCGCCCGAGCGGATCCGACACCACCGCCGTCCGCCAGGCGCCGCCCAGCGACGCGTGGAGCGCGTCCGCGGTACCCTCGCCGCCGTCGGCGAGCGGCAGCTCGTGGGCAGCGAGACCGACGGCGGATCGCGCGACCCCGCGGGCGAGCGCGCTCGCCGCCGCGGCGGCCGACAGGACGCCCTTCAGGCTGTCGGGCGCGCAGAGGATCGTCCCCGTCACGCCGACGCCGGCCCGCCCCGGGCTACGCCGAGCGGTCGGAGGCCGGGAGCGGGCGCTCGCGGCGCTCGGCGCACTCCCGGCGCCGCCCTCGCAGTTGCCGACGCGCGCTGACCCGCACGACCCGGACGGCCCGCCCGCCGCGCTCGACGAGCGTCGACCCGGAGCCCTCGCCCGGCTCCGCGTCCGCGCCCCCGTCCATCTGGTCGTCCATCATCCCCGGCAGCTCCTTCAGGGCGGCGAACGAGAGCCCTCGCGCGCCAGGAAGAGCAGGCCGAGCCGACGCCACACGCGGTCTCGATCGCCTGCAGGCCGATGCCGTAGGCGAAGCCGTGGTCGTAGCCGATCCCGTAGGGCAGGAGCGCGAGCGCGACCGCCGCCTGGAACAGGCCCACCGCGCCCGGCCAGAGCGGGAACGCGAGCGCGACGTTGACGACGAGCAGCACGAGCGCCGCGGCCGCGATCGGCTCGTCGATGCCGAAGGCGCTGAACGCCAGCCACACGGCCGCGAGCTGGAGGGCCCATCCGAGCAGCTGGCAGACGGAGGCGACGATCGCGGGGCCCGGCGCGCGGAACACGCCGAGGCCGCGGCGCGCCATGCCGAGCAGCCGCCGCACCCGCCCCGTGTGCTGCCCGGGGCTCGACGACATCCGGCGGGCGAGGACGAGCGCCGCGACCAGCAGCACGCCGCCCACCGCGAGGACGATCTCGACCCCGGGAACCGCCCACTTCGGCAGCTTCGCCGCCACGAGGACGTAGGCGGCGAGCCCTGCCATGGGCAGCACGTCGAACAGCCGGTGGGCGACGATCGAGCCGGCGACGGGCGGCCACAGGCGCGCGCCGGCCGGCAGGTGGCGCGCGATCACCGCCACGCGGGCGAACTCGCCGACGCGGCCCGGCAGGACGGCGTTGCCCAGGAGCCCGACGGAGAACGCCGAGAACACCTGGCGGTGGGTGGGATGCGGGCGGGGATCGCCTGCTCGAGCGTCACCTGCCACGCGACCGCCCGGAACCAGGTGGAGAGGACGTTCGCGCCGAAGGCGGCGAGCACCCAGCGCCACTTGACGGCCGTGAAGGCGTCGCCGACGACGTGGAGGTCGGGCGCGCGCCAGGCGAGCAGCCCTGCGATCAGGCCCAGCGCCGCCGCGACGATCGTGACCCGGCCCTGCCGCGTGCGGAAGAGCCAGCGGCGCACTACGCGGCCACCCGGGCGGGGATCCGCAGGCCGGTGAGCAGCTCGTAGATCCCGGCGAGGCGCAGCGCGATCGGGTCCCACCCGTACCGCTCCTCCGCGCGCGCGCGACCGGCCGCGCCGAGGGCCTGGCGGGCGGGCTCGTCGCGGAGCAGCCCGACGATCCCGGCGGCGAGCGCCTGCTCCTCTCCGGGCGGCACCAGGACGCCACAGCTGTCGTCCACCACGTCCGTATACCCCGGAATCGCCGAGGCGACGACAGGCGTCGCGTGCGAGAACGCCTGCGTCAGCACCATCCCGAAGCTCTCGCCGCGGATCGAGGGCGCCACGAGCGCCTTGGCCGCGCAGAGCTCCTCCTGCAGCTGGGAGGTCGGCACGACCCCGAGGATGTCGATCGAGTCGTCGGGCACGCCCAGCCGCCGCAGCAGGAACCGGACCTGCAGCGGGTCGGCGCCGACGACGCGCAGCCGCGCGCCCGTCGCCTGCGCGATCTCGGGCCACGCCTTGAGCAGCACCTGGAGCCCCTTGCGGGGCTCGTGGCGGCCGACGAAGAGCACCTGATGCAGCCGCCCGCCCGTCGAGAACGTCTCGGGCAGCTCGACCCCGTTCGGGATGATCTCGTACGGCCCGCGGAGGTACGGGGCGGCCGCGACGCGGGCCTGCTCGGAGACGGCGATCCGGTGGTCGATGCGGTGTTCGAACGCGCGCCCCCAGGCCAGCCGGCCGACCGGGAACCAGCGGCCGCCCGAGGCGTGCGACGTCGTCACGATCCTGGAGGGCGCCGCGTAGACCGCGTACGCCGACAGGATCGGCGCGAGGGGCTCGTGCACGTGGACGACGTCGAACTGCTCGCGCCAGAAGAGGCGCCTGAGCCGGACGAGCGAGCTCGGGCTGAGGACGATGTTCGCGAGCGACGAGTTCGCAGGGACGATCACGCTCCGCCCGATCGGGATCACGTAGTCCGGCGGGGGATCGTGACGGCCCGGGCGAGGGTGCAGCATCCTCGTGAGCAGGCCCGGCGGGTCGTTCCCCATGATGAGCCGCGCGTCCACGCCGAGACGCTGCAGCGCTCGTGCCTGGCTATCTGCGTGGTCGACGACACCGCCCCAGAACGACCACGAGAAGGGTACGACGATGCCGACCTTCACCGGGCCAGTCTACCCTGGTCGCTTCCTGGCACGCCGATCGGGGGGCCGAGCCCCGAACGGTTCGGGCGGGCGGCCCGCGACGACGGCGCGATACTGCGATCCGAGGACGCGTTCCTCCTGCGACCGAAGGGACGACGGCTTCCTCCCAGGCGGCAGGGAGCGGCGGCGCCCGGCGCCGCCGCTCCGTCGTTTCCCCACCGCGCGCGCCTACACTCGGACGAGGTGCCCGAGCACGCCGCCGCCGTCGCCGCGATCCGCCGCTCGGGGCTGGCCGAGCTGCACACCCATCTCGGCGGCTCCGTCGACCCGGCGGTGATGTGGACGCTCGCGCACGAGCAGGGCATCGCCCTCCCCGTCAAGGACTACTGGGACTTCGAGCGCCTGGTCACGATCTCCGACCCGCGGGGCGTCGACGGCCTGCCGGAGCTCGACGCGATCTACCGGTGGACGGAGCTGATCCAGTCGAGCCCGCTCGCGGTCGAGCGCTCGGTGCACGGCGCGATCGGCGGCGCCTACCGGAAGCAGAACATCACGACCCTCGAGCTCCGCTTCAACCCGATGAAGCGCAACCGGGGCGGCGAGCGCGACCTCGACCACATCATCATGGCCGCCATCCGCGGCCTCGACCGGGCGAGCCTCGAGTACCCGAGGGTCCGGGCCGGCCTGATCCTGATGATGGACCGGACGTTCACGGCGTACCAGAACGCCGTCGTCGTCGAGAAGGCGATCCGCTACGCGCCCCGCGGCGTCGTCGGGATCGACATCGCCGGCCCTCGCCCGGCCCCCGGCCGCTACGCGTACGCCTCACTCGAGCCGATGGTCGCGACCGCGCGCGAGGCGGGCCTCGGGGTCACGATCCACGCGGGCGAGGAAGGCGACGCCGACGGCCTCGCCGAGCTCGCCGAGGTGGTCGAGACGCTCCGACCCGATCGGATCGGCCACGGCGTCCTCGCCGCCCGCGACGAGTCGGTGATGCGCCTGCTCCGCGACGCGGACGTGATCCTGGAGATCTGCCCCACGTCGAACCTGCTGACGAAGGCCCTGCCGGACGTCGACGGCGTGCGTGACACGATCCGGACGTTCGCCGATCGCGGCGTGCGATTCACCATCGCGACCGATGGGCCGGAGATGATGCACACGCACCTGAGCGACGAGCTCGCGCTCCTCCTGCGCATCGGCGCCCTCGACGAGCACGGGGCGCGCGAGGCGAACGCCCTCGCGCACGCGGCGGCGTTCCCGCCGCGGCCCCTCGCAGGCACGCCGCGCCTCCGCCTCCCGACCTGACGAGCCGGCCGCGCCGGACACGTCCCTACCGGACGTGGCCCTCTACGACTTTGGTCGTAGACGGAAAGATCAGACCCGCGGCCGATTGGCAGCCCCTCGGGGCCCTGAGAGGATCCCCGCCATGAGCACCACGGACATCCGCAGGACACGCTTCACCGCCCGCCAGAAGCAGGTCATCGGCCTCATCGCCCACGGGTTCGCGAACCATGAGATCGCCGCCAGCCTCGGCGTCTCCCCGCGAACGGCGAAGGCCCATTGCGACGTGCTGCGGTCGAAGCTGGGGGTCGGCCGACGACGCCAGATCCCCATCGCATACCGGTCGGTGACCGGCGAAGACCCGCTGAGCCTCGGCTGACCGCGCGACCTCGCACGGCCGAGTGGGGAGCGAGTGCTCCCACCCGGGGGGACGGACGGCAACCGGCCCCTGCGAAGCCCAGGCTTCGCAGGGGCCCCCGGGGTTGCTTCACCCTCGTGCTCGCTTAGGGGGCGGTATCGTCTCCCGCCCCACTGAACAAGTCTCGGAGCTGCAAACCGGACGCCCAGCCATGCAGACGCCATCCTTGTCCAACCCCAACTTCATCGACTCCCTTGCTGACTCGCAGCATCAGATAGTCGTGGTGCACGGCGATGCGGTCGAAAGCCCTTCTACTTCGAGTCCAGGCATCCCGCCAAGCACTCAACCCTGTGTGCGCCTCCATCTCACGATTCGCGACGCCCAATGGCCCATTCTCGCAGAGCGTCTTTCGAACCTCCTTCTTCCCGCCCCGACCACCATGGCCTGCTCGCCGGATGCGCGGGACACGACGTGGCACGCCGATCGTGCACCGGACAGGTGCGCGGCATTGCTCGCGAGCCGAATCCCACCCAACCCTCCACTCGTTCTCTTGACGAACTATGAGGAGTTGGCGTCCTCCGTTGGACGACGGTCTTCTGGCGAGACCTTTCTGAAGCTGCTGCTAGCGAAGCGGGTCGACCTGCGCATTCTGATCTTCAGTCGTGTAATCCCTTCATGGATTAGCCTCGCAAGCCTGATGGACGGCTCTTCAGTCATTCTCCCAGTCGAGCTTGTCCACTCCAGATCGACCGCAGGGCCGCCTGCTCCTCAGGGCACCGAAACAAGTCCGGACACCGACTACACCAACCGCTTTGCTCGCATCGAGCGCGCGATTCAGCTCAACAGACTCTTAGAGGCGCAGGTAGTTGCGACATCGATCGCCGACGAAGCCATCTCGCCCTCAACCCGATCTACCGCCTGGTCGCTTGCATCACGGATAGCACATCTGAGATCCGACGATCAGGCGGCTCTCGGTTTCGCTGAAAAGGCAAGGGAATGTGCCTTCGGCCCAATCGAACTTGCGACAAGTCTCGCAGCCATCGCGGCCGCCAGCCTCGAGATTGATCCAGAAGCCTCTCGTGCGCACATAGCCGAACTCAGGGCGATCCGCGATCTCCCCTTGCACTTGCGCGCGCAGACAGCAGTCGCTGACGGCGTCGCCGCACTCCGCACGGGCTTCATTGAGGCGAGCCTCGACGAACTCGAGCAGATAGTCCCTCACAGCTCGTCGCTTACGCCGATCGATGCCTCATCAGTACTTGGTCTAGCAGCCTACCTCAACATATGCGCATGCCGATTCCAGCGAGCGACTGAGCTAACGAGTGCAGCCTTGAAGGTCATCTCATCGGCTTCGGCTGACCTTCCGCGCGCCTTTCTCCATCAACTTCGGGCATTAACCTTCCTTGGATCAGACAATGCGGAAAAGGCCACTCAAGAGATCCGCCACCTAATCGCCGTGTCCGCTTCTGCCGACGACGTAACGCTGGAGGCAGCGGCCGTCCTGACTCGTCTACTACGAGACCTCCTTGGCGAAAGGCCAGCCAGCCACCACCGACCGCAACTGTGCGACGATCAGCGCCTTCCTGCACACTTCCGCGCCGAACTCATCGCCGTCCATTCCCTGCAGCTAGCCGTGAACGGTTCTCAAGAAGCAGTGCCTACCGCTAACCTCGCCATAAGTCTCTCGCCTGGAGTGGAGGCCCAGACCTACGGCCGAGCGGCGCTAGCGGTGCACGCAAGCCATCCCGATCGAGTATGCGATGGACAAGAAGAGCGAATCGCGGAGTTCGCAAGCGCATGCTGGGAACGAGGAAGCATCTACCCTCTATTGATCACCTGTCGCGCCGCGCCCTACATCCTCGATCACGTGACCTACGGTTCGCGTACGTACCTACTTCTCGAGCGAGCGCTAGTGCGCGCTGGCAGCTCACGACTACTAGAGCGCGTTGATCCCACCGTCTTCGGATCCACGGGCGCAGGCGGACGATTGGCTTCCTTGACCCGGCGGGAGCTCGAGGTGCTCCAGCTCGTTGCAGAGGGCCTCTCGAACGCAGAGATCTCTCGAACTCTCTGTGTCGCTGAATCTACGACCAAGGTTCATGTGAGCGCGATCCTGGCGAAGACTGGGTGCACCAACCGCCTTCAAGCGGCGCTTGTGTGGAAGGATCAGGCAGCTGGGCGGAGTTCCGCGCGGGACTGATGCTCAGCCTGAGCCTCGATGGCGAAGTCCGCGCGGGCGCCAACCGAATACAGATCACTCGCGGTCTCAAGCACACCAACGAACGCGGATACGATCGACGGGTCGAATTGCGACCCAGCGCTGGCTATCAACCGCTGGACCGCTACCTCTCTCTCCAGAGCCGACCGGTAAGGTCTACCAGAGGTCATGGCGTTGTACGCATCCGAGACGGCCACGATCCTGGACAGCAGTGGTATCGCTTCACCAGCGAGCCCGTCTGGATAGCCCCCGCCGTCGAACTGCTCATGGTGATGGCGAATGATCGTAGCGATGCTCGAGTACGCCTCCACCTTGCGAAGGATGCGCTCACCAATAACGGAGTGCTCTTGCATGCTGAGACGTTCCTGAGGCGTAAGGGGCCCAGCCTTCTCAAGAATTCCAGGTGGCAACCCCACTTTGCCGACATCGTGAAGGAGGCCAGCCAGATGAGCCGTAAACTGCTCCTCTTGTGATAGGCCAATCGCCCGTGCGATGTCCCGGGAATAGATCGCCACGGCAGCGGAGTGGCCGGCTGTATAGCGATCGCGCGCATCAAGAGCGGCTATGAGCGAACTCGAGAATGAAAGGTTGGCGCGCTCGAGTGCGTCGTTGGCAGCCAGCAGGCGGTCAGCCAAACGGCGTTGATCTCTATAGAGCACATAAAGGCGCTGAACCAGGAGTACTGGCGGGGCAACAAGGACGATCGCCCAGAATGACAGGTACTGGAAGCTCACGACGACGATCGTGACCACCGTCGTATGAAACGGCGGCTCGACGAGCAGTACTTGCCATCCAGCCCGAAAGATTTCAGAGACTGAGGCTGACCGAAGGACGGCAGTGATGCTCACCCAGAGCAACTCAACGGCCTGCGCCACGAGAGCTGCCGCGCACGCGGAAAGCGCGACGTCAGCGAAGGGCCCGGTCGCCAAGTCGACAGGGAACGCCAGCGCAGCAACCCCCGCCGCGGCCCCGACGCATGCGCGGCCGGCTGCGAACACGACCCATCGGACCAACGGGCCGTTCGGATCGCCAACCATGGAAATCGCGTAGACGATCATCGCGGGCAGCGGTCCGAAGATGACTGCCGCCATCAGCGCGGGGATTAGAGCAGCCGACATCTCCAGTCGGGGCCCTAGGCGTACGGGCATCCGCTCGGCCGCGACAGCGGCGGCCCCGAGGGCGATTAGCCCCCAGCCGAGGTCATCTGCTGCGCCGTGCAACAACAGGGCGGCGGCCGTGGCTGAGGCAACGAGACAAAGCGCCGCTGCGTATACCGACAGGGCCCCAGGACGCCAGTTCCGAACGGCGCGCCTGCCGAGGATCGGGACGCCCAGCGAAGGACCGGCAGCCTGGACTGTCCCCCGTTCGAGGGATAGGATGCTGTTGCCGTCGTCCCTCCGCAGAGAGGAGTTTGGATTGGTCGCCATCCGTTTGCGCGTCGTCGCAGCCGTGGCCGTCGTTTCGAGCCTTGCCGTGTTCGCGGCGGGCTGGCGGGTCTGGTAACCGGCCAGGATCGCACCATCACACGCCGCGGGTGAACCTGCTTCCCCCGGGTGGGTGAACGGTGAGTCGGCGACGGCCGGGGTTGCAGCCCCGGCCGTCGCCGTTCTCTAGCCGAGCAGGCCGCGGCGGAAGCCGATGGCGACCGCATGGGCCCGACTGCGCGCCTGGAGCTTCGCGAGGAGATGGCGGACGTGCGACTTGACCGTCTCCTCGGAGAGGAACAGGCGGTGGCCGATCTCGCGGTTCACGAGGCCGTCAGCGATGAGCTGCAGCACCTCGATCTCGCGAGCAGTCGGCTCCTGCTCGAGCCGCCGGACCGGCGGCGCGTGCAGGGGCACCACGTCGGCGCTGCCGTTGCCGCGGCGCTGGGCCGCGGCCTCGAACCGTCGCGCGTGATCGAGGTACCTGGCGAGGATGTCTTTCCGGCGTGCTTGATCCACGGGTTCCGCATCGGCGCCCCGACAGGGCCGACGCTCCCCGGAGGGGGACATCGGACGGGTCATCTCCGCGAACCCCCGAACGCACCAGCGACCGCTCCCCCGGACGGGTGCGAGCGCCGCGCCGCGCCTGCCCGCGCCGTCCGCAGTCGTCCGCGGAAACACGTACGCCGGGCCCGAGGGCCCGGCGTACGGAGAGCAGAGCGATGAGCCGTGAGGAGGCCGGAGGCCTACGTGTGCGCGACGGCGGCGAGGTCGCGAAGGGCCGCGAGCCGGGCGAGGGCCTGGCCCTCGAGCTGGCGGACGCGCTCGCGCGTCAGGCCGAGCTCGGCGCCGATCGCCTCGAGCGTCCAGGGGTCGCCCTCGAAGCCGAAGCGCAGCTCGAGGATCCGCCGCTCGCGCTCGGGGAGCGCGTCGAGCGCCCGGCGCACGCCCTGCTTGCGGAGCGACTCCTCGGCCTCGTCGAACGGGTCGACCGCCTCGCGGTCGGCGAAGAGATCGCCGAGCTCGCCCTCGTCGTCGGAGCCGACCGACTGGTTCAGGCTGACGGACGCCTGGGCGGCGTCGAGCGCCTCGTCGACGTGCTGGATCGGCAGCCCGGTGGCCTCGGCCAGCTCCTCGCGGGTCGGCTCGCGTCCGAGCTCGACCTCGAGCCGGCGCGCCGCGCGCGACAGCTTCTGCTGGCGCTCGACGACGTGCACGGGCACGCGGATCGTCCGCGCGTGGTTGGCGACGGCGCGCTGCACCGACTGCCGGATCCACCAGGTGGCGTACGTGGAGAACTTGGAGCCGCGGCGCCAGTCGAACTTCTCGACCGCGCGGTTCAGGCCGAGCGTCCCCTCCTGGATCAGGTCGAGGAACGGCACGCCCAGGCCGCGGTAGCCCTTCGCGATCGAGACCACGAGGCGCAGGTTCGACTCGATCATCCGCCGCTTCGCGCGAAGGTCGCCCTTCTCGATGCGCTTGGCGAGGGTGACCTCCTCGGCCGCGGTCAGCAGCCGGTGACGGCCGACGTCGGCGAGGAACAGCTGGAGCGAGTCGCCGGCACCGGGCATCACGTCGGCCGTGAACTCGACGACCTCCTCGGCCTCCTCGCGGGGCGCGCCGATCTCGAAGCCGAGCGTCTCCAGCTCCTGCTGGAAGTCCGTCAGCTCCTCGTCGGTGAGGTCCATCTCGAGGCCGAAGGCCTCGAGCTCGGACGGCTCGATGTGCCCGCGCTCCTCGGCGGCCTCGAGCACGAGCCGAAACTGCTCGCTCTCGAGCAGCTCGGCGTAGGGACTGGAACTCAAGGGGGGACGACTCACGAGCGGGCGAAGCATACTCAGTCTTCTTTCCTCATCGGTTCATCGGATCCTGGTCGAATCGCTCCCCGAAACGGGTGATTCGGGATCACTGCTCTGCTCTATCGGAACGACGCGCGGGCGCGATTATTCCCGCGCGGCCGCTGGCGCCCGCTCGGGAAACTCGAACTCGACCTTCCCGTCCTCACCGAGAACGAGTCGGGCGCGGAACTGCTTCCCGGCTCGGCTCCGGAATCCTGCGATCACGTCGCGCGTCCGGCCTTCCTCGATGAGCTGTCGGGCCAGCTCAGGCGTAATTGTACGCCCTGCGACCTTCTTCCAGATGACGAACCCGCAGCCGGCCTCCTCGCGGCTCTTCCAGCTGGTGCAGCCGTAGGCCCTGCTGTTCTCGCGGATCACCTCGCCGGTCGTCGCCCCGCAGCGGGGGCACGGGCCCAGCTCGACCCGCTCGGGCCGCAGCTTCTCGCGGTCGAGCGCCTCGATCTGCTCGACCGTGCTGGCGGCGAAGCGGGCGATCTCGTCCATGAACAGCTGTCGGTCGCCCGAGCCGTGCTCGATGTCGAGCAGGCGCTTCTCCCAGTCGCCGGTCAGGTCGGGGCGGGTGATCGGATGCTCCTCGAGCATCGTGATCACCTGCAGGCCCTTCGGGGTGGGGATCAGCTCCTTGCCGACCCGCTCGACGTACTCGCGGCGGATCAGGGTCTCGATGATCTCGGCGCGTGTCGCCGGGGTGCCGAGGCCGCGCTCCTTCATCGCCTCGCGCAGCTCGTCCTCCCCGACGAGCTTGCCCGCCGTCTCCATCGCCGACAGCAGCGTCGCCTCGTTGTACCGGGCCGGTGGACGCGTCTGCTTCGCCTCGGAGATCGCGTCGGCGCAGCGGATCGTCATGCCCTCCTCGAGGCGCGGCAGCTCACCGCCCTCGGCGTCCTCCTCGTCCTGGGCCCGCGGCTCGTCCGGCTCGACGCCGTAGACGCCCCGCCAGCCGGGCTCGAGCGTGACCTTGCCGCGGGTGCGGAACGTCTCCGCCTCGATGTCGGTGACGACGGTCGTGCGGGCGTAGCGCGCCGGCGGGTGGAAGACCGCGAGGAACCGCTTCGCGATCAGGTCGAAGATGCGCGCCTCGTCCTCGCTGAAGCGGTCGACGTCGTGCTCGACGTCCGTCGGGATGATCGCGTGGTGGTCGTCGACCCGCGCGTCGTTGACCACGCGGCCGAGCGGCAGCTCGTTGAGGCCGAGCACGAAGCGGGCGAACGGCGCGTACGTCGGGATGTCGACGAGCGTCTCGGCCGTCGGCTTCAGGAGCGGCACCATGTCGCCCGAGAGGTAGCGGGACGACGTGCGCGGGTACGTGATCGCCTTCTTGTCCTCGTAGAGCGACTGGGCGGCGCGCAGCGTCCGGCTCGCCGGGAAGCCGAAGCGGCCGTTCGCGTCGCGCTGGAGCTGGTCAGGTCGTAGAGCAGCGGGGCGCGCTCGGTCTCCTTGCGCTCGACCGACCGGACCACGCCCTCCTTGCCGCGGACGCGCTCGACGACCGCCGTCGCGCGCGCCTCGTCCAGGATCCGGCTCTGCTCCGTGTCGGTCGAGCCCAGCTCGGGCGAGAACCAGAGGCCCGTGTAGCCCGCGCGGCTCGGCGCCTCGAAGGTTCCGTGCACGAGCCAGTACGGCTCGGGGACGAAGGCCTGGATCTCCCGCTCGCGCCGCACCATCAGCGCGAGCGTCGGCGTCTGCACACGGCCGAGCGACACGACGCCACCGACCCACGCGCGCCCCTTGATCGTCGCGGCGCGGGTCGCGTTCATGCCGACGAGCCAGTCCGCCTCGGAGCGCGAGCGGGCCGCCTGCTCCAGCGGCTCGAGCTGCGTGCCGGGCCGGAGCTTGTCGAATCCGTCGCGGATCGACTGCTTCGTCATGCTCGAGATCCAGAGGCGCTGGACGGGCTTTTCGACCCTCGCCGTCTCGTAGATGTACGAGAAGATCAGCTCGCCCTCGCGCCCGGCGTCGCAGGCGTTGATGACGTTGTCGACGTCGTCGCGGCGCAGCAGCTTGTGGACGACGCCGAGCTGCTTGGCGGACTTCGCGTCCGCGGCTTCAGCTTGAAGCCGTCGGGGACGATCGGCAGGTCGGCCATGCGCCACTTCTTGAACTTCTCGTCGTAGTCCTCGGGCTCGGCGAGCGTGACCAGATGGCCGACGGCCCAGGTGACGACGTGGTCAAGCGACTCGGGTAGCCCTCGTGCTTCGCGAAGCTCCCGGGCAGCGCGTTGGCGAGGTCGCGCCCGACGGACGGCTTCTCTGCGACGATCAACGTCTTCGACACGCGGGACACCTTGGCGAACGCATCCGCCGCGCCAGTGGCCCGCCCGGCCGCGCAGCCACGGAAGTCAGGCCGCCCGGGCTACGCCCGCGACGAGCCGTCGCCGGCCGAGGCGGGACGCGCCGCTGCGCCCGGCGAGCCGCCGTTGCGCTCCAGCAGCGGCCCCACGGACGAGGCGCGGAGGTCAGCTCGCTCGGGACGATCCAGACCTTGTTCGCGCTGCCCTGGGCGATCTGCGGCAGGTCTGCAGGTACTGGTAGGCGAGCAGCTTCGGATCGGCATCGCCCGCGTGGATGGCCGCGAAGACGGTCTCGATGGCCTTCGCCTGGCCCTCCGCGGTCGGGATCTGCACGACTGGCGGCTGCCCTCGGCGCGCAGGATCGCGGCCTGCTTCTCGCCCTCGGCGGTGAGGATCTGCGACTGCTTGACGCCCTCGGCGGTGAGGATGGCCGCCCGGCGGTCGCGCTCGGCGCGCATCTGCTTCTCCATCGCCTCCTGGATCGACCCGGCAGGTCGATCGCCTTCAGCTCGGCGCGGTTGACGCGGATGCCCCTTGCCGGTCGCCTCGTCGAGGACCCTGCGAACTGGCCGTTGATCTGGTCGCGCGAGGTCAGCGTGTCCTCGAGTGACATGCCACCGATCGGTGCGCAGCGTCGTCACGGTGAGCTGCTCGATGCCCTGGATGAAGTTCGCGATCTCGTACGTCGCCGCCTTCGGGTCGGTCACCTGGAAGTAGATGACCGAGTCGATGTTCACGACGAGGTTGTCCTCGGTGATCACCGGCTGGGGCGGGAACGAGACGACCTGCTCGCGGAGGTCGACGAGCGGGCGGACGCGGTCGACGAACGGGACGACCACGCTGAGGCCGGCCTCGAGCGTCCGGTGGTAGCGGCCGAGCCGCTCGACGATCCCGGCCCGCGCCTGCGGGACGATGCGGATCGACCGCGCCAGCACGATCAGCGCCAGCGCGAGGATGACCAGCAGGACGATCAGGGCCTCCATCGGGCGTCCTCCTAGCTGTAGACGACGGCGGTCGCGCCGTCGATCCTGGCGACGTTGACGCGGGTCCCGGGCTCGAGCACCTCGGTCTCGTCGAGGGCGCGGGCGGTCCAGACCTCCCCGCCGATCTTCACGGTCCCGCCGTCCGCGTCGATCCGGTCGACGACGACGGCGCGCTGGCCGACGAGCGCGGCGGCGCCGGTCCGGATCTGGACGGGCGTGCGCAGGTGGCGCTTCGCGAGCGGGCGGACGAGCGCGAGGCCGGCGACAGACACCGCGATCATCACGATGAGCTGCACCGCGAGCGGGGCGCTGACGGCGGCCACGAGGGCGGTGACCAGCGCCGCGCTCGAGACGAACGCGAACCACAGGTCGACCGTCAGCAGCTCGCCGAGAGCGGCGACGGCGGCGACGATGAGCCACACGACCCAGAGCTCCATCGCGACCGATGGTACTGGCAGACTCGGAGGCTGCCGCGGATGCCGCCCCTGCTCGTCATCGACGGCGACTCGCTCGCCCATCGCGCGTTCCACGCGATCCCGAAGGGGATCCGCGACGGTGCCGGGCGCCCCGCCAACATGCTCGTCGGGGTCGGCGGCATGCTGCTGACGCTCTGGGAGACGACCCGCCCGCGTACCGTGCTCGCCTGCTGGGACACGCTGACCGCGCCGACCTACCGGAGCGAGCTGCTCCCCGGCTACCAGTCCGGCCGCGAGTTCGCGCCCGAGCTGGTCGAGCAGCTCGACCGCCTGCCCGAGCTCGTGTCCGCGCTCGGCTTCGCAGTCGCGAAGGGCGCCGGCTACGAGGCCGACGACTTCCTCGCCGCGGCCGCGCGCGCCGAGGAGGCCCGCGGCGGGACGGCGCTCGTCGTCACCTCCGACCGCGACGCCTACCAGGTCGTGACGGACGCGGTACACGTGCTCGTGCCGCGCAAGGGGGTGACCGAGCTCGAGCTCGTCGGCCCGGCCGAGGTGCGCGAGCGCTACGGCGTCGCCCCGGGGCAGGTGCCGGACTTCATCGCGCTGCGCGGCGACCCGTCCGACAGGATCCCCGGCGCCGCCGGGATCGGGCCCGCCAAGGCGGCCGCGATCCTGCGCGAGCACGGGACGCTCGAGGCCGCCCTGGCAGCCGGGCGCTTCGCGGCCGAGGCCGAGGCGCTGCGCTCGTTCCGACGGATCGCGACGATGCAGGCGGACGCGCCGCTGCCGGCGCTCCCGGACGTCGAGCCCGACTGGGCCGGTGGCACCGCCCTCGCCGCCGCCTGGGGCCTCGACCGGCTCGGCCGGCGGATCGACGAGCTCGCCCGACGGGTCGCGTAGGCCGCAGCGCGGATCAGGCGCCGGGCGGGACGATCGCGACGTGCTGCTCGCCCGGGCCGTGGACGCCCAGGGTGAGCGTGTTCTCGATGTCCGCGCTCCGGCTCGGGCCGGTGATCACCGCCATCGAGCTCGGCAGCGCGCCGCGGACGGTCACGAGCAGCGTCGCCAGGTCGGGGAGGATCCTGTCCTCGGCGACCACCGCGACGTGGACGTAGGGCAGGAGCGAGCGCGTGCGCGGCTCCTCCGGGGAGGCGACGACGACGACCGAGCCGGGGTCGGCGAGCGCGTAGGCGGCGCGCGACGCGACCGCGCCGGCGAGCTCGGGCGGGATGCCGCCACGGTGGACGATCAGCCCGTTCCGCGTCGCGTTCGCGACGAACCGCTCGACCAGGTCGCTCACGCGCGCCGGTCCCGGAAGCGACGGCGGGCGAACGGCGGGACGGCGCGCCCGCGGCTCCACGTCCGGCCCGGGCCCGCGAGGCCGGCGAGCCGCTGGGTCGCGCGCGCGATCGCCGTCGTGACGCGGTACCCCGTCGGCGACGACCACGCCAGCGACCAGAGCGTCATCGCGAGCCGCTCGGAGCGCGGGGCGACGCCCTGCTCGACGAGATCCCGGCGCAGCTCGAGCAGCAGCTCGTGCAGTGGGATCTTCACCGGGCACGCCTCCGTGCACGCGCCGCACAGCGACGAGGCGTGCGGCAGGGACGGCGTCCGGTCGAGCCCGGTCAGGAGCGGCACCAGCACGGCGCCCATGGGCCCCGAGTAGACCCCGCCGTAGGCGATCCCGGCGGTCTTGCGGTAGACCGGGCACACGTTGAGGCACGAGCCGCAGCGGATGCACGCGAGCATCTCCTCGTAGCGGGTGCCGAGCAGGTTGCGCCGGCCCTGCTCGAGCAGCACGACGTGCAGCTCCTCGGGGCCGTCGACCTCGCCCTCCCGCCGCGGCCCGGTGACGAAGTGCGTGTAGCTCGTGAGCCGCTGGCCCGTGCCGCTGCGGCCGAGCAGCGCGAGCAGCGGCGGCAGGTCGGCGAGCGTCGGGACGAGCCGCTCGATCCCGGTGACGGCGATGTGGCAGGGGGGCGCCGACGCGACCAGGCGGCCGTTGCCCTCGTTCGTCACCGTCACGATCGTGCCCGTCTCGGCGACGAGGAAGTTGGCACCCGTGATCCCGACCTCGGCGGTCAGGAAGACATCGCGCAGCTGCCGGCGGGCGGCCTGCGTCAGCGCCGGCAGGTCGGTCGGCAGCTCGCGGCCCTCGGCCGCGCTCAGCAGCGCGGCGGCCTGCTCCTTCGTGTACTCGATCGCCGGCGCGATGATGTGCGACGGGTGGTCGCCGGCGAGCTGGAGGATGTACTCGCCGAGGTCGGTCTCGACCGGGCGGATGCCCTCGGCCTCGAGCGCGTCGTTCAGGCCGATCTCCTCGGTCGCCATCGACTTCGACTTCGCGACGAGCGTCGCCCCGCGCCGGCGGCAGACGTCGAGGACGTAGCGCGTCGCCTCCTCGGACGTCCTGCAGACGACGACCTTCCCGCCGACGCGCTCGACCGAGGCGACGAACTCCGCCAGGTAGCGGTCGAGGTCGCGGATGGCGCGCATCTTCGCGTCGTGGGCCGCCTGGCGGAGCGCCTCGACGTCCTCGAGCTCCTCCCACGCGCCGATCCGGGCCTCGCGCAGGCGGTTCGCCGCGAAGTCGACGGCGCGCTGGAGCGTCGGGTCGTTCAGCTTCCCCCGCGCGATGACGCGGAAGCGCTCGGCCGGCTGGGCGAGGTCGCCGCTCACGGCCGGCCGATCCCCCGCGCGAGCGCGGTCGCGAGGTGGACGGTCGGCAGGCTCCCCGTCCGGTCGGCCCGGCCGCGCAGGTGCATCAGGCAGCCCGGGTCGGCCGTGACGAGCGCCTCGGCGCCAGCGAAGACGGCGCCGCCGAGCTTGTCGTCGGCCATCGCGACCGACACCTCCGGCTGGCGGACCGAGAACGTGCCGCCGAAGCCGCAGCACAGGTCGGGCCGCGGCAGGTCGACGAGGCGCGCGCCCGAGCGCTCGAGCAGCCGGCGCGGCGCCCCGGCGATCCCGAGGTCGCGGAGCATGTGGCAGGAGTCGTGGTAGGCGAGCACGCGCCCCTCGTTGGCGCGCGGCGGCTCGACGCCGTTCGCGTCGAGGAAGGCCGACAGCTCCCACACGTCGTAGGGCTCGACGTCGAGCAGCCCCGGCAGGTAGTGCGAGAGCATCGTCGCGCAGGAGCCCGAGGCGAGCACGACGGGCGCCTCGCGGGTGAACGCCCGCGTGAACGTCCGCGCGACCCGGCGCGCGGCCCGGCGATGGCCGGAGTTGAACGCAGGCTGGCCGCAGCAGACCTGCGCCTCGGGAAAGACGACGTCGAAGCCGGCCGCGCGCAGCAGCGCCTCCGCGTCGCCGACCGCGTCCGGGAAGACGAGGTCGCCGAGGCAGGTCGCGAAGAGCTGGACGCGCCGGGACACCCGCGGAAGCGTAGTCGTCCGGGTGACGGAGGCCGCGCCGCGCGGGCCCCGCTACGGCTCGAGCCCGAGCTGGGCGCGCAGGCCGAGCGCGTCGGCGACGGTCCAGCGCTCGAGCACGCGGCCGTCCGGGCCGAAGCGCCAGAAGGTCTGACCGGCCAGCTCGAGCGTCCTGCCCGTCGCCGCCACGCCGAGCAGCTCGCCCGCGTGCGTGCCGGTGACGCGCCAGCGCCAGGCCGCCTGGTCGCCCTCGACGACCTCGGCGTCGACGAGCAGGACGGTGTCGACGAGCGCCGCCCAGAGCGCCGTGTAGTACGCCCGCAGCCCGGCGTGGCCGAACGGCTCGGGGGAGTTCCCGTGGATCGTGCAGGCCTCGTCGTACTGCGCGAAGTACTCCTCGCTGCGCGCCGGGTCGCCGAACGACGCCGCGAGGCGCGCGAGCGTGGCGCGGTTCGCCTCCACGCCCACGGTCAGCCGCCGCGCGCGGCGACGATCCGCTCGACGTACTCCTCGCGCACGGGCACGAACACGTCGATCACGACGCACCCCTCGGGCCCGGCGGTCCCGCCGTGGACGGCGCCGCCGGGGATGGCGTAGGCCATGCCCGGCCCGCACGGGATCACCTCGCCCTCGACCTCCATCACGATCTCGCCGGAGATCACGTAGCCGATCTGCTCGTGCGGATGGCTGTGCTGCGCGACGACGGCGTTCGAGTCGAGCTCGACGCGGTTCAGCATCCCGCCGGCGCCGACGACCGCGGCCATCCGGGCGCCAGGGGCCAGCTCGGCGGGGGTGTCCCGGTCGAGGTCGCGGAACTCGGCTGCCATGGGCCGCAGCCTAGACGCTCGGGCGCCGCCGCGCGTCCTGTCGACCCGGGCCGTCGCACGCGGCCGCTAGGCTTCCGCGCGGCATGTCGCTCACCGTCGTCGGCTCCGTCGCGTTCGACTCCGTGGAGACCCCCTTCGGGTCGCGGGAGCGGATGCTCGGCGGCTCGGCCACGCACTTCGCGCTCGCCGCAAGCTTCTTCACGGACGTCCGCGTGGTCGGCGTCGTGGGCGACGACTTCGGGCCCGAGCACTTCGGCGTGCTCGCGGGGCGCGGCGTCGACACGAGCGACATCGAGCGCGTGCCGGGCGGCAAGACGTTCTTCTGGGCCGGTCGCTACCACTTCGACCTCAACTCGCGCGACACGCTCGACACCCAGCTGAACGTGTTCGAGACGTTCGAGCCGAAGCTGTCCGAGGAGTCGCTCGCCGCGAGCTGCCTCTTCCTCGGGAACATCCAGCCCGACCTGCAGCGCCAGGTGCGCGCGCAGTGCCAGCGGGCCTCCTTCGTCGCCCTGGACTCGATGAACCTCTGGATCGACATCGCGAAGGACGCGCTCCTGGCCGCGATCGCCGAGGTCGACTGCGTCGTCCTGAACGACGCCGAGGCGCGCCAGCTGACCGGCGAGGCGAGCCTGGCGAGGGCCGCACGGGCGATCCGGGCGCTCGGCCCGTCGATCGTCGTGGCCAAGCAGGGCGAGTACGGCGCGTGCCTCTTCACGGAGGACACGTTCTTCAGCCTCCCCGGCTACCCGCTCGAGGAGGTCCTCGACCCGACGGGCGCGGGCGACACGTTCGCCGGCGGCTTCCTCGGCTACCTCGACGCCCACGCGGGCCAGCCGATGAGCGGCGAGCTGCTCAAGCGCGCGATGACGTACGGCTCGGTGCTCGCGTCGTTCAACGTCGAGGACTTCGGCACGGAGCGGGTCCAGCGGCTGACGCAGGACGAGATCGACGCGCGCTACGCCGACTTCAAGCGCTTCACGCACTTCGAGGCGATCCCCTTCCAGCGCTGAGCCCGATCGCGTGCGGCTCGTCGTCGTCACGCGCCACGCCGAGTCGGTGCTGAACACCGTGCGCCGGGTCAACGGCGACCCGACCATCCCGGTCGAGCTGACCATCGGCGGCGAGGCGCAGGCGCGCGCGCTCGGGCTGCAGCTCGCGAACCTCGAGATCGAGACCTGCGTGCACACGCGCTTCCGGCGGACGCTGTGGACGGCCGAGCTCGCCCTCGGCGGCCGGCCGGTGCCGTTCGTCGAGGAGCCCCTGCTCGACGACGTGAAGGTCGGCGAGCTCGAGGGGGCCCCGATCGAGCGCTACCGCGAGGTCAAGCGCAGCCTCGGGCGCACCCGCCCCTTCCCGGGCGGCGAGAGCCTCGACGACGCGGCGCGGCGCTTCGCGCAGGGCTACCGGCGCGTGCTCGAGCTCGGCGCCCGGCGGATCCTCGTCGTCGGGCACGAGATCGCGCTGCGCTACGCGCTGAACGCCGCGGCCGGCTCCGACGAGCTGGACGGGCCGATCCACGAGATCGAGAACGCGACGCCGTACCTGTTCGACGAGCCCGCGCTGCTGCGGGCGATCGCGCGGCTGGAGGAGCTCGCCGGGCCGCCGCCCGGCCCGGCCGCCCCTCCGGCCGGCTGAGGCTACGACCCGCCGGGCGCGCCGGGCATCTCCCCGACCGGCCACGGTCGGCCTGCGAGGCCCCAGTTCCGCGGGTCGTGGCCCTCGACGATCACCCAGGTGTGGTCGCGCAGGCCCTCGTGCGTCGCGGCGCAGAGCGCATCCGTCAGCCCGGCGATCAGCTTCTCGCTCGTCTCCGGCGTGACCCGGAAGTCGAACAGCTTGACCTCGATCAGCGGCATCTCGCCTCCTCGTCGTCGTGGGACGGGGAGTCTCGCAGGCCGCCGCGGCGGCCGGGCGGCCGCGTCAGGGCGAGAGCAGCTCCTCGCGCCAGCCGCCCCCGGCCAGCCGGACGAAGCGCGAGCGCTCGTGCAGGCGGTCGCGCCGGCCCCACCAGAGCTCGACCACGTCGGCGTGCAGGCGGAAGCCGCCCCACCAGGGCGGCAGCTCGACCTCGCGGCCCTCGTGCGCCCGCTCGAGCTCGGCGAAGCGGTCCTCGAGCTCCTGCCGCGCGTCGACGACGACGCTCTGCGTCGAGACCCAGGCGGCGAGCCGGTTCCCGCGCGGGCGCGACCGGAAGTACGCGTCGGACTCCTCCCGCGTGACGCGCTCCACCGGCCCCGTGACGCGCACCTGCCGCTCGAGCGCCTCCCAGTAGAAGACGGCCGCGGCCCGCGGGTGGGCCTCGAGCTCGCGCCCCTTCTGGCTCTCGTAGCTCGTGTAGAAGACCGGGCCGCGCTCGTCGAGCCCGCGGCAGAGGACGAAGCGGTTCGACGGCGCGCCGTCCGGCCCGACCGTCGCCAGCGCCATCGCGTCGGGGTTGCGGACGCCGGCCGCGCGCGCCTCGTCGATCCAGGCGGCGAGCGTGTCGAGCGGGCCCTGCCTCACGCCGGCTTGCGTGCCGCGCGCCGGCGAGGCTTCAGGGCGGCGAGGAGCGCGTCCGGCGCGACGTTGCGGCCGGTGACGAGCGAGACGATCCGCCCGGGCCCGGCCTCCACCCGGCCGGCGAGGATCGCCGCCGTCGCCACGGCGCCGCCGCCCTCGACGACGAGGCCGTGGCGCGTCGCGAGGAAGCGCATCGCGTCGAGCAGCTCGTCCTCGCCCACCGCGACGATGCGCTCGACGTAGCGCTCGACCAGGTCGACCGTGATCGTCCCCTCCTCGAGGTTGCCGACCAGGCCGTCCGCGACGGACTCGCCGAGCGGCACCTTGACGATCTTCCCCTTCGCGATCGCCGTGGAGACCGCGCGGCACGCCTCGACCTCGACGCCGACGACGCGGACGCCAGCGCGCTGCGTCGCCCAGAGCGCGACCCCGGCCGCCAGGCCGCCGCCGCCGATCGGGACGACGACGGTCATCGGCCCCTCGATCCGCTTGAGCAGCTCCATCGCGACGGTGCCCTGGCCGGCGACGACGAAGCGGTCGTTGTAGGCGGAGACGAAGCGCCCGGCCTTCTGCGCGAGCCTGAGCGCGTGCTTCTCGGCCTCGTCGTAGCGCTTGCCCTTGAGGACGACCTTCGCGTCCATCGCCTCGAGCGCCTCGAGCTTCGCCGGCGAGGCGTTCTCGGGGACGACCACGGTGGCGCCGACCTCGAGCACCCGCGCCGCGTGCGCGATCGCCAGCGCGTGGTTCCCCGCCGACGCGGTGACGACGTGCTCGCCGGGGCCGAGCGGCGCGAGCGCCGCGAGCGCGCCGCGCACCTTGAACGAGCCCGTCGGCTGGAACGACTCGACCGCGAGCACGCCCGCCGGGCCGAGCCCGGGGCTGTCGATCAGGGTCGTGCCGCGAACGTAGCCGTTGATCCGCTGGGCGGCGTCGAGGACGTCCGCTCTGCTCGGTGGCGTGGGGCGCGTCCTCGACATGTCAGCCGCGGGCCCCTGACCCGACCGCCTCCCGGAACGCCGGCAGGACGGCGCCCCCGATCTCCTCGAGGGCGTCGGCGACGGACTGCCCCTCGCGCAGCACCGGGTAGAAGACGAGGTGCGTCGCGCCGGCCTCGACGTAGCGCAGCAGGCCCTCGACGCAGCCCTCGACGTCGCCGCTGACGTGGTAGCGCCCGGCCAGGTCGCCGACGAAGCGCGGCTCGGCGTACCGCCAGGCCAGGTGCTCGTCCGCGCGGCGGCGGGCCTCCTCCGCGTCCTCGCCGAACGCGAGGTACGTGTAGGCCCCCCACGCGTAGTCGGGCGGCAGCTCGCGCCCGGCCTGCTCGGCCTCGGCGCGGATGAAGTCGAACGTCCGACGGACGCTGCTCGCCGTGTACATGTACGGCAGCCAGCCGTCGGCGAGCAGCGCCGCGCGCCGCTGCGAGGGCTCGCGGCGGCCGGCGAGCCAGAGCGGCGGGCCGCCGGGGCGAGCCGGACCGGGCTCGAGCCAGACGTCGTCGAGCTGGAAGATCTCGCCGTGGTAGGAGAAGCGCTCGCCCGAGTAGTAGCGGCGCAGGATCTCGAGCGTCTCGCCGGTGCGCCTGCCGCGGCGCTCGAGCGGCGTGTTCGTCGCCTCGAACTCCTTCGGGTAGTCGCCCCCGACGCCCAGGCACAGGAGCAGGCGACCGTTCGAGATCAGGTCGACGCCAGCGAACTCCTTCGCGAGCAGCGTCGGGTGGCGCAGCGGGGCGATCGTGGCCGCGGGGCCGATCGCGATCCGCTCCGTCACCGCCGCCATCGCGGCGCACATGGTGACGGCGTCCCAGGTGGGCCGGTGGAAGAGGAGGTGCTCGCCGGTGAACAGCCCGTCGAAGCCCAGCTCCTCGACCCGCCGGTAGGCGTCCAGGCCCCACCACTCGCCGCCGCACGAGATGCCGATGAACATCGGCCTCGATCCTAACCTCCTGCACGCGGACGCGAAAGGCTCATTGACAACTGTCAACTCGACGGGAAGCCGACGACGGCCTCCACGCCCCCCGTCGTCGACGCCCGCAGCTCGGCCGTGCCGCCGTCCGCCTGGACGAGCCGCGCGACGATCGCGAGGCCGAGGCCCGAGCCCTCGCCGCCCGGGCCCGCGCGCCAGAAGCGGTCGAACGCGCGCTGGCGCTGCTCGGGCGTCAGGCCGGGCCCCTCGTCGACGACGCGCAGCTCGGCCCGCCCGCCGGCGAGGCCTGCGGCGACGGTCACCGTCGAGGCGACCGGGGAGGCATCGAGGGCGTTCTCGATCAGGTTGTCCAGGACCTGGACGACGCGGCCGGGAGTGGCCCGCGCGGGGACGGGGCCCGACGCAGCGAGGACGAGGCGGACGCCGCGCTCCTCGGCGAGCGCCGACCAGAACGCAACGCGGTCGTCCGCGAGCGCCGCGAGGTCGGCCGGGCCGCCGGCCGGGGCGACCGCGTCGGCGCGGGCGAGCGCGAGCAGGCCGTCGACGAGCCGTGAGAGGCGCGCGACCTCGGCGAGCGCGCGCTCGAGCCCGTCCCGGCCCTCGACGGCGACGTCGCGCTCGAGGTTCTCCAGCCGCAGCCGGAGGGCCGCGAGCGGCGTCCGCAGCTGGTGGGAGGCGTCGGCGACGAAGGCCTCCTGGGAGCGCACGAGCTCGTCGAGCCGTCCGACCATGTCGTTGAACCGCCCGGCGAGGACGCGGACCTCGGCCGGCCCCTCCTCGGCGGCACGCACCGTCAGGTCGCCGGCGCCGGCCCGGTCGGCCGCGGCGCCGAGGCCCGCGAGCGGTCGCGCCAGGGTGCGGGCGAAGCGGAGCGCGAGCAGGGTGTGGCGAGCGCGAGCACGACCGCGGCGATCGCCAGGAGGGTCAGCCAGTAGCGGAGGATGTGCTCGTCGATCGTCGAGGTGGATACGTGATCCGCACGGCGCCGTGCACCTGGCCGGCCCGACGCGACCGGGACGGCGGCGTACAGCAGGGTCTCGTTCAGCGTCGTCGAGCGGCGGGTGCCGGTCGCGACCTCCCCGGCGAGGGCGCCCGCGATCTCCGGGCGCGTGGAGAAGTCCCGGCGCTCCCCGTCGGGGCTCGTCGTGTCCACGATGGAGATCCCGTCCCGATCGACCACGACGACGCGCCCGCGCGTCTCGGCGTCGTAGCGGAGCGCCGTCTCGCGCAGCACCGCCTCGTCCTCCGCCCGGTGGCCGGTCAGGACGTCCTGGGCGAACGAGGCGAGCGCGACGGCGTCGCGCTCCACCCGGCCGGTCAGGTCGTCGCGCTCGGAGCGCGCGAAGGCGATCCCGAGCGGCACCTCCAGCACGACGAGGACGAAGAGTGTCAGCCCGAGGTACGTGAGGAGGAGGCGCCGCCTCATCCGGGCTCGACGAGACGGAAGCCGACGCCACGCGCCGTCTCGATCCAGGCCGGGTCGCCGAGCTTGCGCCGCAGCGACGCGACGTGGACGTCGATCGTCTTCGTCGTGCCGTACCAGTGCGTGTCCCAGACGTCCTCGAGCAGCGTGCGGCGGCTGACGACCGCGCCGGGGTCGGCGGCGAGGGCGGCGAGCAGGTCGAACTCCTTCGGCGTCAGCGGGAGCGGCTCGCCGGCGAGCGTCGCCCGGCGCGCCCGGACGTCGACCTCGAGCGCGCCGACGCGGCTCGGGCGCCGCTCCTCGGGGCGCGGCGACGACCGGCGCGTGACCGCGCGGATGCGCGCGACGAGCTCCCGGAAGCCGAACGGCTTGACGAGGTAGTCGTCCGCGCCCAGCTCGAGGCCGACGACCCGGTCGACCTCCTCCCCGCGCGCCGTGACCATGATGATCGGGACGTCCGAGCGCGCGCGGAGCGCGCAGACCTCGTAGCCGTCGATGTCCGGGAGCCGGAGGTCGAGGAGCACGACGTCCGGCTCGTCCGCCTCGAGCGCCGCCGCGCCGGTCGCGGCGCGCTGCACCTCGAACCCTCGCGCACGAGCCCTCCGCGAGCGGCTCGGCGATCGCGTCCTCGTCCTCGACGATCAGCACCCGCACGGCCCGATGGTGCCGGACCGGCGCGGACGGGCCGGGGCGCTTTACCGAACCTTTGAGGACGGCGGGGGAACCTTTACGCCCGCGTGGGCCGCCCTTCAGCGGCCCCCTCCTACCGTCGGAGGCAGAGAGACCGACGACCCAGGAGGTCAGCCCACATGAAGCGGATCCATGCAATCCCCGTGGCCCTCGCGCTCGGCGCCGCCGTCGCGGCGGGGGCGTTCGCGGCGACGCGGACGACCGACCTCGGCAGCGGGGGCGGCGAGCCGGCGGCGGCGACGACCACCTCCCAGGCCGACCAGATCGCCGAGCGCGAGGCCGCGCTCGACCGGATGGAGGCCCAGCTCGAGGAGCAGCTCGCCGCCGAGCCCCCTGCCCTGCCGGCGGTGCCGACGTTCGAGCCCGCCGCTGAGCCGAAGCCGACGAAGGCGGCGCAGCCCCGGAAGAAGGCCGCGCCGGTGAAGACCGTCTACGTCCGCGCGCCGGCACCGGCCGCCGCGGCCCGCGACGACGACCGCTACGAGCGGGAGGACGACGACCGCGACGAGCGCGGCGACGACCACGAGTACGAGGGCGGGGACGACGATGACTAGCCCGGCCCGCCTGTACGTCCTCGTCGTCGCCGTCCTCGTCTTCTTCCTCAGCTGGGCCGCGATCGCGGCGAACCCGTGGGCGGCCGAGGCGGAGTCGGCGTCGGCCGACCCGCGCCTGGCGGCCCTGGCGGCCCGCGAGCAGCGGCTCCAGGAGCGCGCGTCCGAGGTCCAGCGGATCCTCGACCAGCGCTGGGCCGACCACCGCGTCGCGCTCGCGAAGCGCAAGCGGGAGATCGCCGCGGCGCGCAAGGCACACGCGAAGGACGTGAGGGCGGCCGAGCGGCTCCAGGCCGAGCTCGACGCGCAGACCAGCGAGCCGGTCGCCCCACCGACGGTGCGCGTCGTCACCCTGCCCCCCGTCACCCAGTCGCGGAGCTCCTGATGCAGCGCCACGTCTTCCCCGCGCTGGGGACGACCGTCGACTGCCTCGTCGCCGCCGACGGCGCCGAGGCGGCGCGGGCGCTCCTCGACGTCGAGGCCGAGCTCGCGCGCCTCGAGGCGCTCCTCTCGCGCTTCCGCCCCGGGTCGCAGCTCTCGGAGCTGAACCGGGCCGGCCAGCTGGACGGGGCGGCGCCCGAGCTCGTCGAGCTCGTCGAGGCCGCCCTCGTGGCCCGCGAGGAGACCGGCGGGCGCTTCGACCCGACCGTCCACGACGCGCTCGTCGCCGCCGGCTACGACCGCACGTTCGACGAGGTCGCGCCCGACGGAGCCTCCGGCCCGGCCGGCGCCCCGTGCGGCGGCCCGGTCGAGGTCGACCGGGCGGCGGGCCGGATCGCGCTCGCTCCCGGCTCCCGGCTCGACCTCGGCGGGATCGCCAAGGGCTGGGCGGCCGATCGCGCGTGCGCGCACCTCGCCCGGGTCGGCCCCAGCCTCGTCAACGCGGGCGGCGACCTCGCGGCCCGCGGCAGGCCGCCGGAGGGGACGTGGCCGGTCGGCGTCGACACCCCCGGGGGCGAGCTCGTCCTGGGGCTCGACGGGGGCGGGCTCGCGACCTCCGGGCGCGACCGGCGCCGCTGGCGCCGGGACGGTGCCGAGCGGCACCACCTGATCGACCCCGCGACCGGCCGGCCCGGCGAGGGGGACCTCGAGCGCGTGACCGTCGTCGCCGAGTCCGCCGCCCGCGCAGAGGTGTGGGCGAAGGCGCTCTTCCTCGCGGGCGAGCGCGACGCCGCCGCCGAGGCCGACCGCCGGGGGCTCGCCTGCGTGCTCGTCACGCGGGACGGGCGGACCGTCCTCACAGGGGGGCTCGCATGAAGGCCGACCCGACCTGGTGGCTGCTCGCGCGGGCGAGCGGGATGACCGCCTACGCGCTGCTCACCGCCTCGGTGCTCGCCGGCCTGCTGCTGAAGGCCCGTCCGTTCGGGAAGGCCATCAAGCCGGCGACCGCGCTCGAGGTCCACCGCTCGCTGTCGCTGCTCGGCCTCGCGGCGCTCGCCGTCCACGGCGTGACGCTCGTGCTCGACCACGCGGTCGAGATCTCGCTGCCGGCGCTGCTCGTGCCGGGCCTCGCCCCGTACCGGCCGCTCTGGACCGGCGCCGGGGTCGTCGCCGGCGAGCTGATGGCGCTCGTGATCGCGTCGTTCTGGGTCCGGCGCCGCATCGGCGCGAAGACCTGGCGCCGCCTGCACTGGCTCACCTACGCGACGTTCGTGCTCGCCGCCGTCCACGGTCTCATGGCCGGGACGGACTCCGGGCAGCCGTGGGCGCTCGGGCTCTACGTCGGCTCGATCGGCGCGGTCGCCGCCGCCACGGCCTGGCGCGCGCTCGTCCCGCCGGCCAGGCCGACCCGCCCCGCCCCGACGCCGGCCGCACCGCAGGACGGCGTCCGTCCCACCCCTCGACCCCGACACGCGGCCGCCTAGCCGCGCACGACACGACAGGAGGATCCCGTTGGCCAGGTACGTGATCGAGCTCGACCGTTCGCTCTGCAGCGGCTTCGGCGCGTGTGCCGACCACGCCCCCGGCGCGATCGCGATCGAGAAGGGCGCCGCCGTGCTGCTCGTCGGCGAGACCGACGACGAGGCCGTCCTCGACGCCGCCGCGTCGTGCCCGATGGGCGCGCTCGCCGTCCTCGACGGCGCGACCGGCGAGCAGGTCGCCTGATGGCGCGCCAGCCGGGGTCGGTGCTGATCGTCGGCGCCGGCCTCGCCGGGGCGCGCTGCGCCGAGGGGCTGCGCGAGGGCGGCTACGACGGGCGGATCGTCCTCGCGGGCGAGGAGCCCCACGGGCCGTACGAGCGGCCCGCGCTGTCGAAGGAGCTGCTCGCTGGCACGCGCCCGGCCACGGCACTCCCGCTGCGCGATGCGGCCGGGTGGGACGGGCTCGGCGTCGAGCTGCTGCGCAGCGCCCCGATCGTCGGGTCGACCCCGCCCGGGGCCGCGCGCGCGACGGGCGCGGCCGCGAGCACCGCTTCGACGCGCTCGTCCTCGCGACGGGCGCGCGTGCCCGCCGGCTCGGCGGCGACCTCCCGACCCGGGGCGTCCACCACCTGCGAACGGTGGACGACGCGCTCGCGCTCGCGGCCGAGCTCGTCCCCGGTCGTCGGCTCGCGGTCGTCGGCGCCGGCTTCGTCGGCACGGAGGTCGCCTCGACGGCCGCATCGCTCGGCGTCCACGTCACGCTGCTCGACCCGCTCGAGGCGCCGCTGGCCGGGCCGCTCGGGCTCGAGGTCGGCCGTCTGCTCGCGCTGCGCCACCGGGCGCAGGGGGTCGAGCTGCGCCTCGGCGTCCGCGTGGATCGGCTCGAGGCCGGCCCGGACGGTCGAGTCGCCCGGGTCGTCCTGGCCGACGGCTCCGACGTCCCCTGCGACGCGGTGCTCGTCGCGATCGGCTCGCGCCCGGAGCCGGGGCCGCTCGCCGGCCTCGCGGCGCTCGACCCCGCCGGCGCCGTCCTCGCGGACGCGCAGGGCCGCACCGACGTGCCCGGCGTCCTCGCGTGCGGCGACTGCGCGAGCTGGGCCCGGCCGGACGGCACGCGCCAGCGGACGGAGCACTGGACGAGCGCGGCGCGTCAGGGCCGGACGGTCGCGTCGACGCTCCTCGGCGAGGGCGAGCCGCTCGACGAGGTGCCGTACGTCTGGTCCGACCAGGCCGGGGTGCGCCTCCAGCTCGTCGGCCGGCCCGCCTGGGCGGCGCGCGTCGAGCTCGAGGGCGACGAGTCGGCCTTCCGCGCGCTCTACCTCGACGGCGACGCGCAGCCCCGGGCGGTCCTGCTCGCCAACCGGCCCCGCGAGGTCGCGGCCTGGCGGCGGGCGCTCGCCGGGCCCGGCGTCGCGGTCGCCGCGTAGTGTGGGGGCGGATGCGCCGCTTCCGCCTGCTCGGTGCCGCCGGCATCGCCGCCCTCGTCGTGGCGGCAGCGGCAGGCGCGATCGCGGTGAACGTCGCGCTGCTCGGCGCGAGCGACGACGACGCGCCGATCGGCCGGCTCAGCCCGATCGGCGCCATGTCGCGCGGCGACGACGCGGCACCTCGTCCCTCGCCGGGCCATGCCGAGCCGGACGGCGACGAGGACGAGGAGGGCGACGAGCCCGCCGGCGACGACGACTGAGCGCGCTCAGTCGCGCCAGGCGACGGCCCTGACCGGCGAGCCCGAGAGCCCGGGAACGAGCAGCGGCAGGGCGGCGAAGCGGACGCGCTCGCCGCGGATCCGGTCGAGGTTGGTCAGCCCCTCGACCAGGTAGACGCCGTTCGAGAGGAAGGCGTGGTGGATCGGCCACGCGGGGCGGTTCGCCCGGGCGCCCCAGCCGTGGACGTGCAGGCCCCGCCACACGTGGTCGGGGCTGCAGGGCTCGACGCCGACGGCCCGGACGCCCTGCGCGACGAGCCACGCCGCCGCCTCGACGGTGAAGAACGTCTGGCGCATCCGCTCGCCCGGGCCGGCGTCGTGGAAGCCCGAGTGGACGAGGACGATGTCCCCGTCGCGCACCCCCGGCTCGGCGACCGCGAGCTCCTCGACCGTGTAGGCGTGGTCCTCGCCCGGCCGCGGCAGGTCGAGCACCACGGCCTCGCCGATCAGGCGGCCGAGGTCGGCGTCCTCGAGCGCGTGGCCGCCCTCGACGGTGTGGATCGGGACGTCCATGTGCGTGCCGACGTGGTCCGGCAGGCGCAGCCAGAACGAGGTCGCGTTCCCCGTCTCGAAGTCGGCGGCCGGCTCGACCTCGAGCTGGCGGAAGTAGGAGCCCTCGTCGTCGACGAGGTCGCCGAAGAGCGCGAACACCGTCTCGACCGTCAGGGGCCTGGTCAGGTCGACGAGCTCGGGCTGCCAGCGCGGCGCCATCGCCGCGAGCGTACTCCCCCGCGGACGCGGCGCGCCGGCCGGGATCAGAGGTCGCGGCGCGCGAAGGCCCAGGCGGAGAGCCCGACGAGCCCCGCGAGGTACGCGAGCACGTAGGGCGCGAAGCCCGGGCCGACGGACTGGGCGCCGCCGAACGGCCCCAGGTCGACCGCGAGCCGCGTCAGCCCGCGCGTGTCCGCGGTCAGGTTGCCGAGGCCGTCCTGGTAGAGCGCCTCGAACGGCAGCACCCACGAGGTGATCCGCGCGACGTCGATCAGCGTCTCCGAGCCGATCGCCTCGCCGACCTGGCCGAGCAGCCCCGCGGTCAGGCCCGCCCCGAAGACCATGAAGACGGCGATCCCGTTCGCCGTGCCCGAGAGGAAGACGGAGCCGAGGATGGAGATCGCGGCCACGAGCACGACGGCGCCGACGAGCTCGAGCGCCGGCAGGACGAGCCGGTCGGGCGTCCAGCCGCCCGCCTGCCGGGTGATCACGACGCAGGCCGCGTAGACGACGGCGACGTAGAGGCCGCCGCAGGCGCCCGCGCCGACGAGCCGCGCGACGAGCAGCGCCGTTCGTCCGAGGGGCCGCGCGACGAGGGGCTGGAGCAGGCCGCGCTCCGCGTCGCCGCGCACGGCGCCGAGCGTGAGGAAGACGACGAGGATCGTCCCGAGGAAGAGCGTCGCGAACATCGAGAGCCCGAGCAGCGTCGCGCCGGCGAGCGTCGCCGTCTCGACGCCCTCGTCGAGCGCCTGGCGCGCGAAGCCGCCGACCTCCGAGAACGCGCGCCGCGCCGCGAGCCAGTACAGCCCCAGGAAGACGGCCGTCAGCACGAGGACGACGACGAAGACGCGCCGTCGGACGGCCTCGCGCAGGACGTAGCCGACGACGACCGGGACGGCGGTCAGCTCGTCTCCCCTCCGACCGCCTCGAGGTACACGTCCTCGAGCCCGCCCCGCACGACCCGGGCGCCGTAGACCGCCTGCCCCTCGGCGACGAGCGCCGCGACGATGCGGGGGACGTCGTCGCGCCCCGCGTCCGGGAAGTGGCGCGTCCCGTCGGCGAGGTCGACCTCGACGCCGCCGGGACGGGCGAGCTGCTCCGGCGTCCCGGCACGGACGACCTCGCCGCGCAGGAGGATGACGACGCGGTCGCAGACGAGCTCGACCTCGGAGAGCAGGTGCGAGTTGAGCAGGACGGCGACGCCGCGGCCGCGGAGCTCCTCGAGCAGCTCCCGCACGGTGCGCCGACCGACCGGGTCGAGCGCGCTCGTCGGCTCGTCGAGGAAGAGGATGCGCGGCCCGCCGACGAGCGCCTGCGCGATCCCGAGCCGCTGCTGCATGCCCTTCGACATCGCCTCGACCCGGCGGTCGGCCGCGTCCGCCAGCCCGACGAGACGCAGCAGCTCGCCCCGCTCCGCCGCGCCGCCGGCCGAGCCGGCGAGCCGCTGGTGCAGGCGCAGGACCTCGTCCGCGCTCGCCCAGCCCGGGAAGCGGAACAGCTCCGCCAGGTAGCCGAGCGAGCGCCGGGCCTCGCGCGAACCGGCGGGCGCGCCGCAGACGAGCGCCCGGCCGCCGCTCGGGCGGACGAGGCCGCAGGCGATCTTGACCAGCGTCGACTTGCCGGCGCCGTTCGGCCCGAGCAGGCCGACCAGCTCGCCCTCCCCCACCTCGAGGTCGACGCCGCCGAGCGCCTGGACGTGCCCGTAGCGCTTCGCGAGACCCTCCACGGCGAGCGCCGGCATCGGCCGAGCGTAGCTGGCGGCACGCGAGCGCCGGCACGGCTCGGCGGGCAGGCCCGCGGACGAGCGTCTACCCTCGCCGGCGATGAGCGACGACCTCTTCGCGGCCGCGCGGGCGATCGGCTCGGGCGCGTTCCCCGAGGCGTTCGCGTGCCTGCTACGCGAGCTCGGCGACGCGCGCGCCGCCGACGACGGGATCCGCCTGCTCCAGGTGGCGCAGCTCGGCGAGTCGCTGCGCGGGAAGCCCGGCATCGTCGACGCCGACCTCGATCGGCTGATCGCCGCGGCGCGCCGTGGGTCCGCCCTCGACACGGCGCCCTCGCCGCCGCCCGGGCCCGCGCCGATCGCGCCACCCGCGCTCGCGCCGCCGCCGCCCGCGCCCCCGCCACCAGCAGCTCCCGCGGCGGCCCCGGAGCCGCCCCGCCCCGCGCGTCCGGAGGCGAGCGGCCCGCCGCGCGAGCTCGACGCGTGCCCGCGCTGCGGCGCGGCGCTCGTCGCCGAGGCGCGCTGCACGCTCGACATCTCCGGGGTCCTCGTCGCCGGCGGCGACGTGCGGAACGTCGAGTACGACGGCGAGCCCGTCCCGGTGGAGATCCTCTCGCTGCGCTGCGAGCGGGGCCACGCGCTCGGCGCGCCCGGGTCGGGCGGTCACCTGCGCTGGACCGACTAGCCGGCTGCGGCCGCGCGCTCGCAGGCGTCGAGCATCGCCGCGAGCGGCGCCGGATCGGCGAGGCGGTGGTCGTCCCCCACCTCGACGAGCGCCGCGCGCGGCACCCCGCTGCGCCGGACGAGCTCCTCGCTGTCGCGGAACGGGACGACGTCGTCCGCGGGCGAGTGGAGGATCGTCGTGCCCGGCTTCACCGTCCTCGCCCGGCCCCACCGACGCCAGGCCGGGCAGAGCAGGACGAGCGGGACGTCGCGCGCCTCGAGGTTCATCGCGACGGCCCCGCCGCGGGAGGAGCCGACGACGACGTCGACCTCGTTCGCGTCCAGCTCGGCCTGCGCGATCGCGACGGCGCGCGCGAAGTCCTCGTCGGGGAGCGCGGGGTTCAGCACCCGGTGGCCGGCCGCCGCGAGGTGCCCCGGCTTCACGCCGCCGGGCACCGACTGCCAGCCGTGCAGGAAGAGGATCGTCAGCGCCACCGCCGGCGGACCGTACCCGCCCGGGGCGGCCGGCGGGCGGCAGGCCGTTATAGTCGCCTCATGGATGACCTCTTCGTGATCGGCGCGTCGGCCGTCCCGTGCGGCCGCTACCTCGAGACCAGCCCCAAGACCCTCGCCAGGCAGGCGGTGGAGGAGGCGCTGGCCGACGCCGGCGTCAGCGCGGACGACGTCGACGGCGTCGTCGTCGGGAACGCCGTCGCCGGCCTGATCAGCGGCCAGGAGTGCGTCCGCGGCCAGGCCTGGCTGATGGGCACCAAGCTGGCCGGCAAGCCCATCCTCAACGTCGAGAACGCATGCGCGAGCGGCTCGAGCGCCTTCCACGTCGCCTGCCAGGGCGTGCGCGGCGGGACGTACGAGACGGTGCTCGTGCTCGGCATCGAGAAGATGACCCACCCCGACAAGGCGCGCTCGTTCGCCGCGCTCGAGGGGGCCCTGGACGTCGAGGAGTACCCGCAGGAGGAGGGCGGCCGGCAGCGGTCGGTCTTCATGGACATCTACGCCCGCAAGGCGCGGCGCAACATGGAGACCTACGGCGTCACGCCCGAGGACCTCGCGCGCGTCGTCGTCAAGAACCGCAAGCACGCTACCCTGAACCCGGTCGCGCAGTTCCGCCAGGAGACCTCCGTCGAGGAGGTCATGGGCTCGCGCGAGATCGTCCACCCGCTGACCCTGCTGATGTGCTCCCCGATCGGCGACGGCGCCTCGGCGGTCGTGGTGACGACGAAGGAGCGTGCCGAGGGCAAGGAGGGCGCGATCCGCGTCGCCGGCTCGGCCGGCTCGTCGGTCAAGCCGGGCTCCGGCTCGGCCGTGATGCGCGCGGCGAAGGCGGCCTACGACCAGGCGGGCATCGGCCCCGAGGACATCGGCATCGCCGAGGTCCACGACGCGGCGGCCTCGGCGGAGCTCGAGGAGATCGAGCACCTCGGGCTCGTCCCCGAGGGGCAGGCGCACGTCGCCACCGCGCGCGGCGAGACGACGCTTGGCGGGCGGATCCCCGTGAACGTCTCCGGCGGCCTCGTCTCGCGCGGCCACCCGGTCGGCGCGACGGGCGTCCTGCAGCTGTTCGAGCTCGTCACGCAGCTGCGCGGCCAGGCCGGCGAGCGCCAGGTCGAGCCGCGCCCGCGCTTCGGCATCTCGCAGAACGCGGGCGGCTTCATGGCCGACGACAACGCGGTCGCCATGGTGACGATCCTGGCGCGGGACTGAGCGATGGCCGACAAGGTGCGCAAGAGCGACGCCGAGTGGCGCGCCGAGCTCGACCCGGACGCGTACGCGATCCTGCGCGAGAAGGCGACCGAGCGGGCGTTCACGGGCGAGCTGAACAAGCAGTACGGCGCGGGCGTCTATCGCTGCGCCGGCTGCGGCGCCGAGCTGTTCCGCTCGGACACGAAGTTCGACTCGGGCTCCGGCTGGCCGAGCTTCTTCGCGCCGGCGGCGTCGGACTCGATCGACACGGAGACCGACACGAGCCACGGGATGGTCCGCACGGAGGCCCTCTGCGCCGCGTGCGACGGCCACCTCGGGCACGTCTTCCCGGACGGGCCCGCGCCGACCGGGCTGCGCTACTGCATCAACTCCCGCGCGCTCTCGTTCGAGCCCGCCGGCGAGGACGGGGAGTAGCCTCGCCGCGGCCTCCGGAGCCCGCGCTGGCTCCGGAGGCCGCGGGTACACTCGCCGCCATGACGATTCGCGTGGGACTCCAGGCGCAGCCGCAGCACGCGGACTACGCCGTCATGCGTCGAGCCTGGACGGAGGCGGACGAGCTCGGCGTCGACACGATCTGGAACTGGGATCACTTCTACCCCCTCTACGGGGACGCAGACGGCAAGCACTTCGAGTGCTGGACGCTGCTCGCGGCCATGGCCGAGGCGACCGAGCGGGCCGAGATCGGCGCGCTCGTGACGTGCAACTCGTACCGCAACCCGCACCTCCTGGCCGACATGGCCCGGACGGTCGACCACATCTCTGACGGCCGGCTGATCCTCGGGATCGGCGCCGGCTGGTTCCAGCGGGACTACGACGAGTTCGGCTACGAGTTCGGCACGACGGCGAGCCGGCTGCGCGACCTGGAGCGCAACCTGCCGCTGATCCGCGAGCGGCTCGTGAAGGGGAACCCCGCGCCGACGAGGCGGATCCCGTTCTGCATCCCGGGCGCGGGCAGGCAGATCTCGCTCGGGATCGTCGCCCGCGAGGCGGACATCTGGCACTCGTTCGGGACGCCCCAGGAGTGGGGCGAGAAGAGCGCCGCGCTGGACGAGTGGTGCGCGAAGATCGGCCGCGACCCGGCCGAGATCGAGCGCTCGATGTCGTTCCCGGACGCCAAGAGCCTCGACCAGGCGGACGCCTACCTCGAGGCCGGCGCGACGCACTTCATCATCGGGATGGGTGGGCCGACCTACGACCTCGGTCCCCTGCGCGAGCTCGTCGCCTGGCGCGACGCGAGGAACGCCTAGCCGCAGCGTCGAGCCGTGGCGGGGCGCGCACCGCGCGTCCCCGCCGCTGCTCGTCCGCCGGCTGCAGGACGGCCGGACGGGCAGCGCGACGGGTGCGCCGACCGCGGCCCCACGGCGGGCGGGCGTCCAGCGTCCGCTCGTGACGGCGGCACGCCGCACGAGCGGGCGAGCCCGACGGCCCGCCGCCAGGCGTCCGCCCGCGGACATGTCCGACTCGGACATGTCTCCGCCGGCCGCGTCCCGTTCGGCCCCGTCCTCGGGACTCCCACCCAGGGTGGGGTACCACGTGCCGCCGGCAACGAGCCTAGCGCCGGATCACGCACGTGACTGACACGCGGGTGCGCCGATCGTGTGCCGATTCCTCCACAGCCGTCCGCCGCGCACGGGCCCGAGCCGGGCGAGGCGCGTCGAGCCTGCCGCCCGGACGACAGGCTCGACCGCACCCCGGGGCCGCAGCGATCGCAACGTGCGCCCCGCCCCCGGCCCGGGGACGGTGCCGAACGGACTACGCTTTCCACGACCCCGGCGAAGGAGAGGCATGGACACGCTGACCGAGACGCGCAACCTGCTCGTCGGCCGGGAGGGCCCGGTCGTCCGCATCACGCTCAACCGCCCGGAGCGCCGCAACGCGCTCTCGCTCGCGCTGATGGAGGAGCTGATCGCGACGCTGAACGAGCTCCGCGGCGACGCGGACGCGCGGGTCGTCCTGATCGAGGGCGCCGGCCCCGCCTTCTCCGCGGGCCACGACCTGTCGGAGATGACCGGGCAGGACGTGGCGTTCTACCAGCACCTCTTCGACGTCTGCACCGTGATGATGGAGACGATCCACCGGCTGCCCCAGCCCGTGATCGCCAAGGTGCACGGGATCGCGACCGCGGCCGGGTGCCAGCTCGTGGCCTCGTGCGACCTCGCCGTCGCCGCCGACGACGCGCGCTTCGCCACCCCGGGCGTGAAGATCGGCCTCTTCTGCTCGACCCCCATGGTGCCGCTCTCCCGCGCCGTGGGACGCAAGCGCGCGCTGCAGATGCTCCTCACCGGCCAGCCGATCGACGCCGCGACGGCGCTCGACTGGGGCCTCGTCAACCGGATCGTCCCGGCCGACGCGCTCGAGGACGCCGTCCAGGAGCTCGCCACGAGCATCACGGCCTCGAGCCCGCTGACGATCGGGATCGGCAAGGAGGCCTTCTACGCGCAGGTCGAGCTGGACGAGCACCGCGCCTACGACCTGACCCGGTCGGTGATGGTGACGAACGCGCTCGCGGCGGACGCCCAGGAGGGCATCTGCGCCTTCCTCGACAAGCGCCAGCCGACCTGGACCGGTCGGTAGGCGCGCCAGTCGGGGCGCGGCTCAGGCGCCGCCGGGCAGGACGATCGACTGCGTCCGCGCGCGAACGGGCGCGACGGCGCGGTTCCCCGCGAAGGACACGTCGACGGCGAGCCTCTGCCCGGGCCGGGCCATCCGGCCCACCAGCACGAGCCCTGCGCGGAACCGGCAGGTGCGGTCGAGCGCCACGCGCGTCCAGCGCAGGGTCGTCTTGCCGCGCCTGACGCGGATCGGCACGCGCCCGTAGCAGCCGTCGGCAGGCGCGACCGCGGTCGGGAGCTCGAGCCGCCCGGAGATCGTGAGCTGGGTGCGCCCGACGAGCTGCGTGGCAAAGGCCCCTGCGCTCAGGCCCGTGGCCGAGAAGCGGGGGACGACGACACCGACGGACGCGGTTCCCGCCGAGCCGCCGCCGTCGCGCGCGATCGCGACGAGCGTCCGGCTGCCGACGGTCGCTCCGGTGGGCGAGAAGGCGCAGCGGTACGGCGGCTCCGTGAGCCGGCAGACGGTCGTGCCGCCGTCGAGCACCTCGATCGAGGAGACCGCGACGTCGTCGGCGGCCTCGAGCACCAGCTCGAGCGAGCTGCCGGGTGCGAGCGTCGTCGCCTCGACGGGCGCCGCGAAGCGGACCGTCGGCGGCTGGTTGGGCGCGGGAGCGGGCGCCGGGGCGGGAGGCGCGGGTGCGGGAGGAGCGGGAGCGGGCGCCGGGGCGGGAGGCGCGGGCGGCGGCGGACAGCCGGCGGCCGTCCCGGCGACGAGCGGGCAGCCGTCGGCGCCGTCGTCCGTCCCGTCGCCGTCGCTGTCGGCGACCAGCGGCTGCGTGCCGAGCGCGAGCTCGACCGGATCGGTCAGGCCGTCGGAGTCCGTGTCCGCGAGCAGCGGGCTCGTGCCGGCGGTGACCTCGAGCGCGTCGCCGAGGCCATCGGCGTCCGTGTCAGCGACGAGCGGGTTCGTTCCCGCCGTTCCCTCGGCCGCGTCGGAGAGCCCGTCGCCGTCGTCGTCGGCGTCGCAGACGTTCCCCTGCCCGTTGCCGTCCGTGTCGGTCTGGTCCTGGCTCGCGACGCCCGGACACGTGTCCTGGGTCTCGTCGCCCCAGCCGTCCGCGTCGGCGTCCGGCTCGATGTCGGCGTTCAGCGCCATGGCCCGGCCGGTGTTCGTCGTGCCGGGGGCTGCGGAAGGCCCGCCGACCGTCAGCCCGGAGAAGATCCCGTACGACGCGCCCGCGTCGTCCTGCGTCCAGAAGAAGTAGCTGAAGACCGTGTCCGTGTGGGTGACGCCGATCCCGTCGCCGGCGGCGATCGGCAGGCGCTCGGGCAGCGTGAAGAGCTGGCTCGTGACGCGGGTCGAGCGGCCGAGCCCGACGAGCCGGTGGCTGTCGCCGGTCGTGCGACGCACGACGGCGAGGGCGGCGGGCACGGTGCCCGAGAACTCGTACGAGCGCCAGCGGACGATCACGCCGGCCGCCGGGGCGACCGCGACGCTCTCCGGCCGCGGATCGGCGAGCGTGATCAGCACGCTGCCGCCCGGAATCGAGATGGCCGAGAACGTGCCCGTGGGGTCCGCCGTCTCCGACCCGATCCGGGTCACCGCCCCGGCCGACGGGACGGCGACGAGGGCGATCAGGAGCAGGGCGAGGCGGAGCCGAGCGGCGATTCCCATGCGACGGTGATCGACCGGCCGCCGACCGGCTTGAGGGACGAGCCCGGCCGGTGGCGCAGGCACACTTCGCCGAGTGCCGACGAGCCCGTCGATCCGCGTCCTCGCCTCGCTCGGCCTGGCGGCCGCCCTCGCGCTGCCCGCGGCCGCACGCGCCGACGCGGTGCCCGAGATCGACGTCGAGGCGCCGACGAGCGCGCTCCAGGGCGAGACCGTCGGGTTCGCCGTCACGCTGCGCAACGCGGGTGACCTCGTCGGCCTGACCCTGTTCGTCGACGTGATCACGCCGGAGGGCGGACCGGACGCCGACGAGGCGACCGACGACGGCCTCGAGCTCCGGGGCATCGCCTTCCCGGACACGCTCACCCGCGGCGGCGACTACCCGGCCGACCGCGCCGGCCGCATCGTGCACCCGTTCCTGCGCAGCGACTCCGGCCCGTCGGTGATCGAGGCCGAGCCGGGCGACGTCCTCTGGAGCGCCGTGGACGGCTACCGCGCGGGGCTCAACCCGGGCGAGGCGGTGCGGTTGCCGGGATCGGTCCGCGTCGGCCGCGAGGCGACGGTCGGTCGGACCCTCGTCCTCCGCGTGCGCGCAGGGTTCGGCTCCGCCAGCCCGTTCACGCCGAACGCGGGGTCGTCGCTGACGGAGTTCGCGCGGATCGAGCTCGTGCCGGCGGCCTACGACCTCGAGGCGGGCATCGCGTCGCTCGCCTCGCAGCTGGTGATCTGGTCGCCCGCAGCGGCGGTGCCGTTCTCCGGGAGCGACGTCGAGCGGCTCCAGCGGACGCTGCGCGCCTCCTCGACGCCCGTCTTCCTCGCCGTCCTCCCCTCCTCTTCCGGCCAGCCCGACGCGGTGCTCCAGCGGATCCGCAACGGGGTCGGCCTCGACGGCACCTACGCGGCGGTCGTGGGCGACCAGCTCGTGGCGAGCTCGACCCTCGTGCCCGACGATGACCTCGAGGCGATCCGGGCCGGGGCGCTCGACACCGGCCCGGGCCTGGCCGACGCACCCTCGACCGTCCTCGAGGCCTTCGTCCGCGACGTCGAGCGGTACGCGGAGAACCCGCCCGCCCCGCCTCCCCCGCCCGAGCAGCCGTCCCCGGCGCCCGCACCGGTCGAGCGCCCATCGGCGCCGTTCTCGTCCGAGGCGCCCGAGGCCGCACCCGCCGGCGACGGGGGCTCCGGGCCGCCGATCGGCCTGTTCGCGATCCCCGGCGTGCTGGTGCTCGCAGGCCTCGCGACGGTCGGGTCGAAGCAGCTACGGCGGCGGCGCGGCGAGCGGCAGCTCGCGGACGAGGTGCGCGACGAGGCGCAGGGCGACCTCCAGGCGCTCGGTGAGGACATCGCCGCGCTCGACCTCGACGTCGAGATGCCGACCGCGACCCCGGAGGCGAAGGCGGACTACGCCCACGCCGTGACGCGCTACGACGAGGCGAACCGCCTGCTCGGCCGCGCACGGACCGCGACCGAGCTGCGCCGCGTCGCCGAGGCGATCGCCGACGGCCGCTACGCGATGGCCTCGGCGAAGGCCCGCCTCGCCGGGCACGAGCCGCCCGCGCTCCGGCCGCCCTGCTTCTTCGATCCGCGGCACGGCCCGTCGGTGATCGACGTCACCTGGGCGCCGGAGGGCGGGACGACGCGGGCCGTCCCGGTCTGCCAGGCATGCGCGACGCACGTCTCCGACGGGGCCGCGCCGGAGGTGCGCACGGTGCGCGTCGGCGACGCCGAGGTGCCCTACTGGGCCTCCCCCGCGCTCGGGTACTACGGCGGCTCGTTCGGCAAGGAGCTGCTCGCGACGCTCGCCGTGCTCCAGGCCGCGAGCCAGGCCTCGACGGCCACGACGATCGTCCGGTCGGGCACGCAGCGGCGCCGCGCGCGCTAGCGGCGCCCCGCGCCGTCCGTCCCTGACAGACTGGCGCGCAGCCGAGCAGGAGGCGGGGTGCGCAGGAGCGGGCGATCGCTCGACCGGGAGTCGGGAGGGATGAGCGGGCAGCCGCGGTCGGCGGTGCTCCTCGCGGTGCTGACGGCGGGGATCACGCCGTACGGGCTGCTGCAGACGATGGTCGTCCCGGCGCTACCGGCGTTCCAGCGGGAGCTCGGCGCCTCGACCACCTGGACGACGTGGGTGCTCACGTCGTTCCTCGTCACCGCGTCCGTCGCGACGCCGATCCTCGGCAGGCTCGGCGACCAGTACGGCAGGCGCCGGCTCCTGCTCGCGACGCTCGTCGTCTTCCTCGTCGGCTGCGTCGGGGCGACGCTCGCCTGGGACATCTGGTCGCTGATCGCGTTCCGCGCCGTCCAGGGCGTCGGCGGCGCGATGTACCCGCTCGCGTTCGCGGTCGTCCGCGACCAGCTCCCCCGCGACCGCGTCGGCTTCGGCCTGGGCGTGATCTCGGGGACGGCCGGCGTGGGCGGCGGGCTCGGCCTGATCCTGTCGGGGCTGATCGTCGACCACCTCTCGTGGCGCTGGATCTTCGCCGCGAGCGCGATCGCGGTCGGCATCGCGCTCGTCCTGACCTGGCTGGTCGTGCCGCATTCGCAACGGCAGCCGCGCACGCGGCCGGACATGGCCGGCGCGGGGTTGCTCGCGGCGGGGCTCGTCTGCCTGCTGCTCGCCCTGACCGAGGCCCAGGCCTGGGGCTGGGCGTCCGCGCGCATCCTCGGGCTCTTCGCCGCCGCGGCCGTGGTCTTCGGGCTCTGGTGGCGCGTCGAGCTGCGCGTGGCGGCGCCGCTCGTCGACATGCGGATGCTCGGGCGGCGGCCGGTGCTGCTCACGAACCTCGTCGCCCTCGTGGCCGGCTTCGGCATGTTCGCGACGTTCGTGCCGGTGCCCCTGCTCGCGGAGGTGCCGCGCGGGCTCGAGCCCGAGGTGGCGCGCCTCGTCGACTACGGCTTCGGCGCGAGCGCGACGGTCACGGGCCTGCTGATCCTGCCGGCCTCGATCTCGATCGTGATCGCCGGCCCGCTCGCGGGCGCGCTCGGCCAGCGGCTCCGGGCCCGCAGCCTGATCGCGGTCGGGCTCGCGCTCATGGCCGTCGGCACGGGTGCGCTGGCGCTCTTCCACGACGAGCCGTGGCAGGTCCTGCTGACCATGGTCCCGTGGGGCACCGGCATGGGCTTCGTGCTGGCGCTGATGCCGCGCGTGATCACCGATGCGGTCGAGATCGAGCAGACCGGCGTGGCGACCGGGATCAACAGCGTCATGCGGACGGTCGGGCAGGTGATCGGCGGGCAGGTGGTGGCCGCGATCCTCGCCGGGACGCTGCTCGCCGGGACGGAGGTTCCCGCCGAGTCCGGCTTCGTCGCGGCCTTCTGGGCGTCGACGGGGGCGACGCTCGTCGCGCTGGTCGTCGCCCTCGGGCTGCCGCGCCACCGCGCTCCGCGAGCCGTCGTGTCGGCCCGGGCCTGACCCGGATCGGGATCGGGGATCTCCCCGATGTCCACGGGCACCGGCGAGGCGTATTCCTCCGTCAACCGACAGAGGAGGATCTCGTGGGCGAAGCCACCAGGGCCCTGCTCGGAACGCTCGTGCTGCTGATCGTCGTGGTCGGCGGGATCGGGGTGTTCCTGACCACCGCGGCGCACGTGCTCAGCCAGGAGGGCCACGTGACCACGCGCCAGAAGGCGGAGGTCGTCGGCGCGACCGTCTTCCTCGTCCTCCTGATCGCCGGCGGCTTCTTCTGGCTGAGGTTCATCTCGGTCGGGATGATGTGACCTCGCGCGGGCGCGACGGCCGCCGCGCGGCCGTCGCGCCACTTGCGCTCCCGGCCCCCGGTCCGCACCATTGCGGGATGGCCGACCCCACGAAGCAGCAGCACCTGACCCCCTCCCAGCACGAGGCGCTGCTGGCCGAGCTCGCCGAGCTCGAGGGCCCGCGCCGGCAGGAGGTCGTCGAGGCGATCAAGCGCGCGCGCGAGTTCGGCGACCTGTCCGAGAACTTCGAGTACCACGCCGCGAAGAACGAGCAGGGCCTGCTCGAGCGGCGGATCACGATGCTCCGCGCCCGGCTCGAGAACGCCGTCGTGATCGACGCCGACGCCGTCGCTGCGAGCGACGAGGTGATGATCGGCTCGACGGTCGAGATCGAGGACGAGGACGGCGAGCGGATGGAGGTGGAGATCTCCTCCGTCGGCGGCCCTGGCGCCTCATCCCCGGACTCGCCGCTCGGCACTGCGCTCCTCGGCGCGCGCGTCGGCGACACCGTCGAGGTGAGCGCCCCGCGCGGCTCCTGGAAGGCGCGGATCGTCTCGATCCGCAACGTCTGAGACGCCCGCCCGCCCGCTCCCGAGGGGTTCGGACTGCGGCCGGGCCGTGTCGGCCCGACGGCAGACGCTCGGGCGAACGGGCCTAAGCGTCGTGGCGCGCGCCCGCTCTTCACGCCCCGGGACGCGCGACCCGCGGCTGGGGTCGCACCGTCGGCCCCGTCGCGCCGGCGACGCTCGACGCCGGGCGGCAGCGGCTCGACCGTCCCGCACGGCCCGCGGCCGGGGTCGGCGCCGCGAGCCAGGGTCGCCGCCGCACGGGCCGTCGCCCGAGAGCCGGCCGCGGCAGCGCGCGTGGTCGGCGAAGGGCGCGTGCCCGGGATCGGCCTGCGGGCCGATCACCACCCCGGGGCCGGACCCGTCCGATCTGGACGTGCCCGTTCGGGACACCCCGCCTGGTCTCCCACCCAGGGTGGGGGTACCACGTGCCGCCGGCAACGAGCCTAGCGCCGAACGGCGCGCGGATCGCGCGCGCCTTCGTGACGATTGCGTGACGATCCGTCCCGACCCGTCCCGAACGGACAGTCTCGACCCGGCGTTCGAGCCGGTCGTCCGCATAGACTCGATCCCGTGATCAGCAAGCTCTCCGTCCTCTACGTCGGCAGCCTCGACCTCGACGACATCGGCCTCGAGGGCACGGCGCCCGACGCGCGGCGCCAGCCGCCCGAGCGGTTCGCGGAGGCGTACTGGACGGCCCGGGAGCTCGCGCAGCTGATGGAGGAGCTCGGCTTCCACCGCCTCTGGACGGCGGAGCACCACTTCCAGCGCGAGGGCTACGAGGTCTTCCCGAACCTGATCCTGCTGAACACCTGGCTCGCGACCCAGACGCAGCGCCTCGAGTTCGGCTGCGCCTTCAACGTCCTGCCGATGTGGCATCCGATCCGGCTCGCGGAGGACTACGCCTTCGCGGACATCGTCACGGGCGGCCGCGTCGTGCTCGGGATCGCGCGCGGCTACCACAGCCGCGAGGTGGAGTCGTTCGGCGCGCCGATGCTCGACCAGGAGGCCAACCGCGCGCTGTTCGAGGAGCAGGTGGAGCTGCTCGTCAAGGCGCTCACGGAGGACTCCTTCCGCCACGACGGCGCGCACTACACCGTGCCGCCCCGCATCCCGTACCGCGGCTACCAGCTCGAGGACGTCAGCCTGGTGCCGCGCCCGCTGAACCGGCCGCTCGAGCTCTGGCAGGCGATCTCGTCGGGCCGCTCGATCGCCTGGATGGTGCCGCGCGGGATCAAGGGGATGGTCACCCTGACCGGCGAGCGGATCCTCGACGGCTGGCTGCGGCAGTTCCAGGAGGAGGCGGCCGCCGTCGGGCGGGACGTCGCGCTCGGGGAGGACGTCTGCGTCGGCGTCGGGCTCTACCTCGGCGACAGCGTCGAGCAGGCCATGCGCGAGGTCGAGCCCTACCACGACGAGCGGTACAAGTGGTTCTCGGCCTTCGGCATCGTGCGCTACACGGACGAGGAGGGCCGCCAGTGGGGCTCGCCCGGCGCACCATCGGGCTCGCCGCGGATCGAGGACGGCGTCGCGCAGGGCGCCTGGCTCTGCGGCCCGCCGGAGCACGTCGCCGAGCGCATCCGTGCCCTCGAGGAGCGCTATCCCGGCCTCGACCAGCTGATGCTCCACTGGCCCGAGGGCATGCCGAAGGCGGTCTTCTTCGAGCAGCTGCGGCGGTTCGCCGCCGAGGTCGTGCCGCTGCTCCCCGGCTTCGCACGATGAGCTTCGCCGAGCTGGCGCCGCGGCTCGAGGGTCGGCTCGTGGCCGTCGAGCCGCTCACCGCGGCGCACGAGCCGGGCCTCCGCGTCGCCGCGGACGACCCGGACGTGTGGCGCTACATGACGCCGCTGCCCCCGCTCGACGCCGACGCGTTCCACGCCTGGGTCGAGCAGGCGCTCGCGCGGGCGGCGAGCGGGCACGAGTCGCCGTTCTGCGTCGTCGAGCGGGCGACGGGCCAGCCGATCGGCTCGACGCGCTACCTCGCGCTCCGCCCGGAGCACCGCGGCCTCGAGATCGGCTTCACGTGGATGGCGACGCGCGCGTGGGGCACCGGCGCGAACACCGAGACGAAGCTGCTCCTGCTCGAGCACGCGTTCGAGCGGCTCGGCTGCATGCGCGTCGAGTTCAAGACCGAGGCGACGAACGAGCGGAGCCGCGCCGCGCTGGCCGCGCTACCGGCGCGCTTCGAGGGGATCTTCCGCAAGCACATGCTCGTCCGGGACGGTGTCGTCCGAGACTCCGCCTGGTACGCGATCACCGACGACGAGTGGCCGGACGTGAAGGCGTCGCTCGAGCGCCGGGTCGCGGCCGCGCTCGGCTAGCCGTCGCGCCGGGCGCGCCAGCGGCGCACCAGCGCGCGAGCGGCGGCATCGACGACCAGCACCGTGCCGCCGAAGAGGTCGCCAGGACCGGCCCCGGGAGGAGGATCAGCGCGGCCGTCGAGGACGTGTCCGTCCGCAGGACGTGGATCGCCAGGGCGGTGACGGCCCCGGCCGCGGCGGCGCTGCCGACCGTGCCGGCGATGCTCGCGCCCGCGCGCAGGGCGGCGAGCCGGAGGAGCCAGAACGGCGCCGAGACCCACGTCGCGCCGAACGCGACGGCGCCGACCGCGCCGGCCGTGTCGACCGCGCTCCATGCGAGTGCGGCCACCGTCGCCGCCGTGCCCGCGACAGCGACGCCGTTCGCAACCGGCCGGCAGTGGCTCCGACGGGCGGGCATCGGCGCGCGGTCACCCGCGGGAGACGACCGTGGTCCCACGCACGGACGATACGGCGAGCGCGCCGCGGCCTCTAGTCCGGACGGGCCGCGATCTCGCCCGGCGACGAGCGGCGCAGGCTGGCGACGACGATGGAGACGCCGATCACGGCGGCGCCGGCGATCTGAATCGGCCCGAGGTGGTCGTCGAGGACGAGCACGGCGAAGACGGCGCCGAGGAACGGCTGCATGTTCGCCCAGAGCGTCGCATGCGGTGCACCCACGCGGGAGATCGCCGTGAACCAGAGGATCGTGGTGACGACGAACATCGAGACGATGTAGGCCCAGCTCGCCCAGGCGAGGCCCGTGATCGAGCCCCAGTCGGTCGCGATCAGGTTCGGCAGCGCGACGAGTGCGAGCAGCGGCGCGCCGCCGCCGCACACGACCGCGCTCACCCGGAGCGGCGAGTAGCGCTGCATCAGCGGCGCGACCGTGACGGAGTAGGCGGCGAAGCTCGCGACCGCGCCGAGCGCGAGCAGGATGCCGCCGAGGTCGCCCTTGATCTCGCCGCCCGAGCCGACCGCGACGAGCCCGACGCCGCCGAACGAGATGCAGGTCGCCAGCCAGTGCTTGCGGCTCAGCGTGGCGTGCCCGGTCGCCTGGGCGATGATCGATGCGAACACCGGCAGCGTGCCGAAGACGAGCGCGACCAGCGCGGCGGTCGCGAAGGACGTCGCGTAGTTGTAGGCCGCCTGGTTGATGAGCACGCCCGCGAGGATCGCGACCGCGAAGCGGGGCAGGTCGCGGCGCTCGACGCGCAGGCTGCGCTCCCGCCAGAGGACGACGCCGATGAACACGACCGCGCCGATCGCCCAGCGCGGCGCGGCGAAGGAGAGCGGCTCGAAGCCGTGGGTCAGACCGTAGCGCGACGCCGTGTAGCCGAAGCTCCAGAGCAGGACGGTCACGACGAGCATCAGCTCGCCGGAGAGCCGGCCGTGCGAGGCGCCCTCGAGCAGGCGGCCCTGCCGGTGCGCGGAGGTGGCGGTCGCCCGCCGCGCCTGCCCGCTCACCGGACGCGAGAGGCGAGGCTCCGCGCTGCTGCCCCGCGCAGGTGCCGCCGCTCGCTCATCGGTCAGACCTTACCGGAGCGAGGCTCCGGGACGTCAGCGCCGGACGCGGTCGCCCGCGAGGGCGACCAGCGTCAGCCCCAGGTTCACGATCCGGACGTCCGTCCGGGGCGGGAACAGGCGCCGCAGGGCGGCCGGGCCGAGCGGCCGCACCTCCCGCGCCCAGCCCTTGCCCGCCAGGTCGTACGCCCGACCCGCCGCGGCCGGCGGCAGCCAGTGGACGAGCGGCAGGCGCGTGTGCACCTCGAGCGGGAACCAGCGGTTCGGCGTCGTCAGGAAGACGCTGCCGGCGACGCGGACAGCCTCGTGCACGAAGCGGCGCTGCGCCGCCTCGGCGCCGACGTGCTCGACGACGGCGTTCGAGACGTAGAGGTCGAACGCGCCGTCGGCGAAGGGAGCTCGCACCCGTCGCCGTGCACGTACGGGATGTGCGGGTAGCGCGCGCGAAACGCCTCGCCGGCTCCCTGACCGACGGCGGTGATCCGCTCCGGCCACGGGTACCGCTCCTCGAAGAAGTTCGTCGTCGCGCAGCGGGGTCGTCGCCCCAGCCCGCGTCGGTGACGCCGACGTCGACGACCCGGGTCTCCGCGGTCGGGCCGAACGTCTCGAGCAGCAGGTCGAGCTTGCGCGTGCGCGAGGCGTGGGAGATGCGGTCCGCGAGGTGCATGGGGAGCCGGGAGCGGCGAACGGACCGGGGCGGGTCGCGCCGGCGGGATTCTAGCCTCGTGCCGGGCACGCCTCCCCGGTCGGGCTGTCGACGGCGCGCTGCCTCGCGACACCGACGGCCGTGAACAAATGTCAATTGTTACAAACTCGCGGTCGGCTCGCTAGGATGGTGCACGGGGCCGGGCCGCCACCCTCGGATTGGAACCCCTGGTTGACGGGTCCGGCCCCTTCTCCCTCGCCGGCGTGGCCGGCAGAGGAGCAGGTCGCTCCTCCGCCGGCCACGCGGGCTTCACGGCGCCGGCGTGTACCCGGCCAGCTCGACGCCCGATCCGTCGAGCGCCACGACCGCGTCGACGCCGGCGGCACCCCCGAGGGCGTCTGCGCCCAGCTCGAGCAGGAAGCCGCCGTCGGCGGTCGGCGCCACCGTGCGTGACGACCCGGCGAGGTCGACGCGGACCGCCGCGACCCCCGCACCGTCGCGAACGGCGCCCGCGACCTCGATCAGGTCGGGGGCCTCCGGATCGCCCTCGCTGCGCACGACGACCGCGATGGCCTCGCCCTGCTGCTCGAAGACGCTGCTCGTGCCGTGGCTGCAGAGCCCGGGCACGTTGCCGTCGGTGTCCCCGATGACGAGCAGGCAGGCGCCCCCGCTGGAGATCGGCGCAACCACGACGCGCCGGCCGCCCGGGCCGACCACGAGCGTGCGCGAGGCGTCGGCCGCGAGGTCGAGCGCCCCGGCGACGCGAGCGGCGACCTCCGTCGCGGGCAGGGCGTCCGAGGAGACCCGGGCCCGCTCGTACGCAGCGATCCCCGGGACGGAGCTCGTGTTGCCGCCGCCAGCGGTGGAGACGCCGACCCCGACGCCGACGAGCGCGGCGATCGACGCGCCGAGGACGAGCCTGCGGCGGGTGACGAACGTGGTGTTCCGCATCGTGACCCCTCCCTCCCTACGGGAAATAGACACGACAGGACATCGTGTAGTTGATCGTGCCGTTGTCCTTGCAGAGCCCCTTCTTCTGGTAGCTCCAGGCGCCGAGGAAGCAGAACGTGCTCGACGCCGTGCCGGTCGTGCTGCACGACCACGCGCCACTGCTCGCGTCGATCAGGGCGATCCGCGCGTCGCTGCCGCCGCCCGTGTTCGACTTCGAGTACCACTCGACGCCGTTCCAGCGCTGGGCGGCCGAGTCGACGCCCGAGACGCCCTGGCCGCCGGGTGTGAAGAACCACCCTGCGACGAACGTGGACGAGCCGGCGATGGCCGCCCCTGCGCCGACGAGCGCGGCGACGAGCGCGACGCCCAGCACGAGCTTCCGTGCTGGTCGTGGGACACGGAACATGGTGCACCTCCCTGGTCGGACTGTCCTGTCCCGGCCCGGGACCATGCGGCCGCGCTGCTCGTCGAGCGCGCAGGGGACTGCGAGACCGGACGGCCGGCCGCGACCGCATCAGTCGGGAGGTGCGCGCAGCACCACCCTCGGACTGGAACCAGCCCCGACGCTAGGCGACCGTCAGGCGCTTGTCAACCGGGAGGGACCTGGATGCCGTGCGAGCGGACGGTCCGGCCCCGGGCGTCGAGGGCCGAGACGACGGCGCGGCCTGCACCGGGCGCCGCGACCAGCGCGACGCCCGCGCGGACGCGAGCCGTCGAGGCCCGCCCGGCGACGCGGACGCGGACGGACACGGCAGAGGCGGGAGCGGCGCCGAAGACGAAGCGGTCGACGGCGCGCCCGTGTCCGGCGGCGAGGGCGTAGAAGCCGCCGGCGCCGGGCGGCAGGCACTGCGAGTGGCGGCGCTCGCCGTCGACGACGAGCCGCAGGCAGCGGCCGCCGGCCACGCTCGACGATGTCCACAGCCGTGCGACGTGGCCGTTCCTCCCGGTCGCGGTCGCCGCGAGCGTCATCGCACCGGCGAGCGGCGCCTCGCCGGGGTCGGCGGCGACATCGCGGTGCTGCGTCGTCCCGATCACGTCGCCGCCCTCGTCGAGGGCGACCAGGCGGACCGGGAACGCCGTGCGCGGCAGCGTGAGCGCGAACGCGTTGTCGACGAGCGGGACCGTGAGGGGCCTGCCGCTCGCCGGGAAGGCCGTGAGGAGCGCCACGGCGTCCGAGGCGACGCCGCCGATCGTCTGCCGCTGGTCCGACCCCTGCGCCTGGACGACGAGCGCGCTCACCGGCCCGTGAGCGAACAGGCCGTCAGCCCCGCCGCAGGCGGCGCCGAGCACGGAGAGGGGCAACGCGACCCCGAAGCACGCCTGGCGCGCGCCCGCGTCGTCGTCGGCCAGCGCCACGTAGATCGCGGCGCCCCCGGGAAGCGAGATCGCGCGACCGAACGCGATCGTGCCCCAGCCGTCGAGCCGGTTCGAGACCCGGGGGCCCGCCGGGAGCGGACCGCCGCGCGGCTCTCGCCGGTCGAGCCACCCGATCCCGGAGCCCGCGAGCGTGCGCGCGGCGCTCGCCGCCGCGGGCTGCTCCGCGGCCGGCGCCGTCCCGCCTGGACCCTCCCCGGAGGGCGCGGGCACGACGGGGACGTGGCTCGCCCCCGCACCCCCGTAGGCGACGACCTCGCGGACAGGGTCGCCGACCGGCGCGGCGGCGAGGAACGCGTTCGCGGCGACGACGGCCGGAGTGGTCGCGCCGCCGACGACGTCGACCCGGTCGACCCCGTCGAGCGCGAAGCCGTACGTGACCGCGGCCCCGCCGAGCACCAGGTCGCTGCCGACGACGAGCGCCCCGTCGGCGGCCGAGACGTCCGCCGCGGGCACGCAGCCGGTCGGGCGTGGCGCCTCGACCCCCGTCCCGACCACGCGCAGGCAGAGCTCGTCGCCGACGCGGAAGCCGTAGAGGGAGACCTCGACGCCCGCGGCACTCGAGCGCGCGAGCAGGCGCAGGTCGGTGCCGGTCGGGAACGCGAGCAGCGCCGCCTCGTTCGCCGCGGCGAACTCCTCCCGTGCGGGGGACGGGGCGGGATCGCCGGGCGCGCCCAGGACCCAGCTCGAAACCGTCCCCGCGAGGTCGCGCACCGCCTGGCCGATCGCCCCCGAGAACGGCGCGGCGGCTCCCGCCACGAGCGCTGCGCCGGCCAGGGCGACGACGGCACGGCGCGGGCGCCCCGTCCGCCGGGGCCGCTGGCCGGGAACGCGGCGCAGGACGTCCGCCCAGTCGCAGGGCTCCTCGTCCAGGCGCGGGACGACGAGGTCGAGCAGGCCGCGGAGCTCGGCGTCAGCAGCGTCCATCGGGCACCTCCAGGAGACGGTGCAGCTTCGCGCGCCCTGCGGCGAGCGTCGCGGCCACGGTGCCCTCGGTGATCCCGAGGACGCGCGCGATCGTCTCGTAGTCGAGATCGGCGTAGTAGTGGAGGAACAGCACGAGCCGCTGCCGCTCCGGCAGGCCCGCGACGAGCGCGCGGACGACCTCGCCCTGGCCGCCCTCGGCGCCGCCCGCGGACGGGACGAGCTCGACCCACTCGGGCGGGAGCGGCTGCTCGCGGCGTCGGCGGGCGACGGCGAGCGCGGCGTTCGAGACGATGCGCCACAGCCAGGCCTCGATCGGGCCGTCCGAGCGGAACTCCCCGCGCCGGACGATCGCGGTCGCGAAGGCCTCCTGCACCGCGTCCCGGCCGAGCTCGAGCTCGCCGACGATCCCGACCGCGACGCGCAGGTAGGCCCCGTACCGGGCGCGGCAGACGACCTCGATCTCGTCGATCGACGCGCCGGACGTCGTCCCTGCTGCCCGCCTGCGACTGCGCATCCCACGAGCATGATGCTCCGAGCGGCCGCCTGCCTTTACTCGCGGCGCGAGATCGTCGACACGCGGCTCGCCGATCGCCTAAGCCGCACCTGTCGGAACGGTGCGTCATACTTCCTGGCCGGCGGGGGGAGGAGCGCCGTGCCCGCAGGCCGTACGTCGGCTGCCCCCGACCGCGGCCTGCGGGCAGGGCGTTCCCCCGGTCGCCGACCTCGGTTTCCCGTTCGCGGGCCCGAGGAACACCGGCCGCGATGCCGGACGGACACTCCTCGACGACCCGCGTCCTGGGCGTCAACGCGGTCTTCCACGACCCGGCGGCGGCCCTCGTCGTCGGCGGCGAGGTCGTCGCGGCGGCCGAGGAGGAGCGGTTCAGCCGCCGCAAGCACGGCAAGGACCCGGTCGCGTTCTCGACCTGGGAGCTGCCGGTCGCGGCGGCGCGCTGGTGCCTCGAGCACGCGGGCGTCTCCCCGGCCGAGCTCGACGCCGTCGCCTACTCGTACGACCCCGCGCTCGCGCGCGCGAGCGCGCACGACGACCTCGTCCCCGACGGCTGGGAGGCGCTGCGGACGCTCTACGTCGAGCGCGCCCCGCGCTTCCTCCGGACCGCCCTGCCGGGGCTCGACCCGGGCCGTGTCCGCTTCGTCCCCCACCACGTCGCGCACGCGGCCTCGGCCTGCCTGGCCGCGCCGTTCGAGACGTGTGCCGTCCTCGTGCTCGACGGTCGCGGCGAGCGCGGGTCGTTCCTGGCCGGCCGTTGCGACGGGCGGCGCGTCGAGGTGCTCGCGACGCAGGAGCTCCCCCACTCGCTCGGCCTGCTCTACGAGGAGCTGACCGGGCACCTCGGCTTCCGGCGGGCCTCCGACGAGTACAAGGTGATGGCGCTGGCCGCGTACGGGCGGCCACGCTGGCTCGACCGCCTCCGCGCGAGCGTCCGCACGCGCCCGGACGGCGGTTTCGCAGTCGACCCGATCGACTGGGGCGCGCTCGCGCCGCCCGCGGACGGCGTCCGGCTCGAGCCAGCGCCCGCCGACCTCGCGGCGAGCGTGCAGCGCCGGCTCGAGGAGGTCGAGCTCGAGCTCGCCGCCTGGCTCCACGAGCGCACGGGCGAGCGGCGGCTCGCGCTCGCGGGCGGCGTCGCGCTGAACTGCGTCGCGAACGCGCGCCTCGCCGCCGAGGGCCCGTTCGACGACGTGTGGGTGCAACCGGCAGCGGGCGATGCCGGCACGGCGCTCGGGGCGGCCCTGGCCGTCGCCGGCGAGCTCGGCGAGGAGCTGCGGCCGCTCGCGACCGCCGCGCTCGGGCGCGGCTTCCCCGACGACGAGGTCGAGCGGACGCTCCGCGTCGCGGCCGTCCCGTACGAGCGGCCGCCCGACCTCCCGGCGGCGGTCGCGGACCTGCTCGCGGCCGACGGCGTCGTCGCCTGGGTGCAGGGGCGGAGCGAGTTCGGGCCCCGGGCGCTCGGGCACCGGTCGCTCCTCGCCGATCCGCGCCGCGAGGCGAACCTCGAGCGCCTGAACGACGTCAAGGGGCGCGAGCAGTTCCGGCCGATCGCGCCGATGGTGCTGGCCGAGCGGGCGGCGGAGGTGTTCGAGGGCGTCCTCCCCAGTCCCTACATGCTCTTCACCCACCGGGTGCGCGAGCCGTGGCGGTCGAGGATCCCCGCGGTCGTCCACGTGGACGGGACCGCGCGCGTGCAGACCGTCGACCGGCGCGCCGAGCCGCTCGTGGCCGGGCTCCTGGACGCCTTCGAGCGGCGGACGGGCGTCCCCGTCGTCGTCAACACGAGCCTGAACACCGCGGGCCGGCCGATGGTCGACGACCCGCGCGACGCGCTCGAGTGCTTCGGGTCGGCGCCGATCGACGCGCTCGCGATCGGGCCCTTCCTCGTCCGCCGGCGATGAGCGCGGCGTCCGTCGTGATCGTCGTGCCGACCGTCGGCCGCCCCTCGCTCGCCCTCCTGCTCGAGACGCTCGCGGCGTTCGCCGCGCCACCGCCGGTGGTCGTCGTCGACGACCGCCCCGCGCCCGGCGGCCTCGCGCTCCCCGCGGGGCTCCCCGGCACCGTGCTCGCGAGCGGCGGGCGCGGGCCGGCCGCGGCGCGGAACCTCGGCTGGCGCGCCGTGTCGGCGGACTGGATCGCCTTCCTCGACGACGACGTCGTGCCCGGGCCGGGCTGGCTCGACCGCCTCGGGGACGACCTGGCTCGCCTCGCCGGGGACGTCGCCGGCAGCCAGGGGCGCCTCCGCGTGCCGCTGCCGGGCGACCGCCGGCCGACCGACTGGGAGCGGGACGTCGCCGGGCTCGAGCGTGCGCGCTGGGCGACCGCGGACATGGCGTACCGGCGTGCCGCGCTCGCCCGCGTGGGCGGCTTCGACGAGCGCTTCCGGCACGCCTACCGGGAGGACCTCGACCTCGCGCTCCGCGTCCGCCGGGCCGGCTACCGCCTCGTCGTCGGGACGCGCGAGTGCGTCCATCCCGTCGGCCCGGCCGACCCGTGGGCGAGCGTGCGCCGCCAGCGCGGGAACGCGGCCGACGCGCTCCTGCGCGCGCTCCACGGCCCCGGCTGGCGGGAGCCCGGCGACCCGCCCGGCCGCCGCGCGCGCCACGCCGCGATCGCGGCCTGCGCCGGCGTCGCCGTCGTCGGCGTCGCTGCGGGCCGGCGCCGGCTCGCGCTCGCGGCCGCGGCCGGCTGGCTGGCGGGGACGGCCGAGCTCGCGTGGGCCAGGGTCGTGCCGGGCCCGCGGACGCCGCGCGAGGTGGCGACGATGGCGGCGACGAGTGCGGCTGTCCCGGTGGCGGCCGTCGGCTGGTGGCTCGTCGGGGCGGTCGGGGCCCGCCGTCGCGGCGACCGGGCGCCGCTCGCCGCGGCCGAGGAGGCGTGGCCCGAGGCGCCGCCCCTCCCGCGGCGCGCGCAGGTCGAGGTGACGGGCGCGTGCAACCTGCGCTGCCCGATGTGCCTCGTCTCGCACCGGCCCGCCCTCGGCCGCAGCGAGGGCGCGCTGCCCGTCGAGACGTTCGAGGAGCTGCTGGCGTCCCTGCCCGAGCTCGAGGAGGTCGTCCTCCAGGGCCTCGGGGAGCCGCTGCTCTCGCCCGGGATCTTCGAGCTGCTCGCGGCCGCGAAGGCTCGCGGCGTCGCGGTCGGGTTCAACACGAACGGCACGCTGCTGAACCGATCGCGCGCCCGACGGCTCGTCGAGCTGGGGCTCGACTGGCTGCGGATCTCGCTCGACGGATCGACCCCCGGCGCGTACGAGGCGATCCGGCGGGGCGCGCGCTTCGCCGACGTCGCGACGAACGTGCGCGGGTTGCTCGACGAGCGCACGGCCGCGGGCACCGGGCGGCCCTCCGTCGAGCTGGTCTTCGTCGCGATGCGACGCAACCTCGCCGAGCTGCCGGGCCTCGTCCGGCTCGCGCACGACTGGGGCGTCGACGGCGTCTTCGTCCAGAGCCTCTCGCACTCGTTCGCGGACACCGAGCCGGCCGTCCGCTACGCCGGTCTGCGGCGCTTCGTCCAGCGGGAGGCGCTCTGGGACGAGCCGTCCCCCGCGGACGCAGCCCTCCTGGCGGAGGCGCGGGCGCTCGCCGACGAGCTCGGCGTGGCGCTCCGCCTCCCCCGGGTCGAGGAGCGCCTGCCGCGGGCCGACGGCCCGGGCTGCACGTGGCCGTGGGACTCGACCTACGTCACGCACCGCGGCGAGGTGCAGCCGTGCTGCATGGTGATGGGCGAGGAGCGGGCGACGCTCGGGACGCTGGCCGAGGGCGGCTTCGCCGCCGTCTGGGGCGGCGAGCCGGCGCGGGCATTCCGCCGCGGACTGCTCGACGGCCAGCCGCACGAGGTCTGCCGCGGCTGCTCGCTGTACCGGGGCGTCTTCTAGCGTCGCGCCGGCGGCGCGGGCTCAGGGCAGGGTCGCCTGGAGCAGGATCGCGTTGACGACGTAGTCGAGCGCCGGCTCCGAGGTGACGTAGTCCTCCGTGCGGTCCTCGTAGACCCACGCAGCGCTGTCGAACGGGCCGGCCGGAACGCCCGCGAACGCGCCGGCGGCGACCTGCTCGGCGACCTGGTCCCGCGGCGCCGGGCCGCCCACGACGGCCCCGACCGGCTCGCCCGGCGCAATCGTGACGGCCCAGTGGTGCGGGCGCCCGGCCGCGTTCTCGCCGTAGCCGACGACGAGCCCCGCCTCCACGGGTTGCGGCCGAGCAGGAAGTCTCGCGCCCCTGCGGCGAGCGCCGCGCCGTCCACCGCGAGCCCCGCTCGCGCCGCCAGCGCAGCCACCGCGCCGGCTCCCGCGACCGTCGCCGTCGTCCCCCACGTCACCGCCCCCGGGAGGGCGAACGCGGTGCCGGCCGCCGTCCCGGCCGCCGCCGCGCCCGCCTCGCCCAGACGCCGGCAGGCGAGCTCGCGCAGCGCCGCGTCGGCGACGGGCGGCGCGCCGAGCGCCCCGCACAGCTCGGCGGAGACGAGCGGGCCGACGACGTCCCAGGTGAGCAGCCACCCGTCGGTCGAGACAGCGGAGCCCGCGAGGAACCGCCGCGGCCAGGCCAGGTAGCGCACCTCGCCCGTGAGGCGGTGGAGCAGCGCGCCCGCGAGGGCGAGGTCGTCCTCGAAGCCGGAGCCGACGTAGAACTCGCCGCGCACCCTCGGCCCGAGGGCGCGCCGCGCGTCGGCGGCCGCGTACCAGGCGCGCGCCTCGCGGAGCAGGCGCGCCCGGCGCTTCCCGGTCGCCTGCTCCGCGGCGAGGGCGAGCGCGGCCGACGCCTTCGCGGTCATGTCGGAGGCGCGCCCCGGGTAGGCCTTGCGGCGGGCGATCCCCGGCCGCCGCGAGCCGTCGTCGCGGGTCGGGTCGCGGAAGCCGAGGTCGTGGTCGCGCTCGTCGCCGACCTGCGAGACGAAGGTGCCGGCGAACGGGTGCGCCTTCAGCAGCCAGCGGACGCCGACCCCGGCGCTCGCCCGCAGCGCGTCGGCGTGCACGGGGTCGAGGCGCGCCGCGACGAGCAGCCCGATCGTCGCGTAGGCCGTCGTGGACGTGAAGTGCAGCATGTCGCCCGCGTCCATCCAGCCGCCCGTCAGATCGACGCGGGCGCCGCGCCGCGGGCCGCTCGCGATCGTCGCGTCGTTCAGGTGCGCGGGCCCGTGCAGGGACGAGCGCTCGCGTCCGTCCGCGTTCGCGTCGAGGAAGCGCAGCAGCACGGGCACGAGGTCGTCGGAGCCGCCGTCGCGCACGACCCACGGGCGGGAGACGAGCCCCGCGGCGCGGACGCGGTAGCTCCCGGGCGCCGGGAGCGCCGTCAGGTCGGCCCGGGCGGCGTGGGCGAACGGCGCCGGGTCGCCCGGCGCGGCCGCGAGCGTCCCGGTCAGGACGACGGCCCCCTGCTCGTCGACGACGTCGAAGCGCGCTCCCGCGAGGTCGTCGGCGCTCCCGACGATCGCGACCTTCGCGTCGCCTGGGGCGCTCGGCCCGCCGACGCGCACGGCGTCCGGGGCCGCCTGGGCCGTCGCGGCGAGCGCGAGCGCGGCGCCGAAGGCGGCGAGAAGCGTCCGCGGCGAGGTCACGCGGGGATCCTACGGCCGCCCGGAGACGCGGACGCGCCCCGGCCGGCCCCGCGAGGAGGCCGACCGGGGCGCGTCGAGGGCCTCAGCGCACCCAGACGGACGTGCCGTAGGACGCGAACTCGTAGACGAGCCGCGCCTCGGGCGACGGCACGCGCACGCAGCCGTGGGAGGCCGCGTACGTGGGCACGCTCGGGTACTCGTGGAACGCGATCCCGCCCGTGAAGTAGCTGGCCCACGGGAGCCAGACCTTGAACGGGACCGAGTAGCTGTACGTCTCCTTGCGGAACACCGAGTAGCGGCCCGCCGGGGTGATGCCGCCGGCGCCGGACGAGACGTGGATCGCGCGGACGACCTTCCCGTCCCGGACGAGGAAGAGCACCTGGCGGTCGCGGTCGAGCTGGAGCCCGTTGCGCAGCCCGCCCCACGGCCTCGGCGCCTTCGCCTTCTCGAGCTTCCGCCAGACCAGCGGGCCCGCGGCTCCGTCCCGGCCGAGCTGCTCCCAGCCCTGGAAGGCGACGACCGCGTGGTACGTCCGGTAGTCGTAGACGCCGGTCGCCGAGCCCGGCGGCAGGTAGTTGAGCGCGATCAGCTGCTTCTGGAGCAGGCGCACGGCCGGGCCCGTGTCGCCGCTCTGGAGCGTCGGCGGCGGCGGGATGACGACCTTCAGCGGCTCGCTCCGGACGACGATTGGCCCCTCGCTCGCGCTGACGCAGCCGCCGGGCGCGACGGGCGCGTCGCACTCGGTCGCGGTCACGTCGACGGCGGGCAGGAGCCCCGCCACCTCGAAGAAGGTGGCCTCGTCCATCTCGCGCTTCGCGTCGAAGCGGCCCTTCTCGTCGAGCCGGACCGTGCCGTTCGGGGCGAGCAGCGCCTTCTTCGGGCCGGAGAGCACGTCGAGCCGGCCCTCGACCGCCTTGCCGGCGACGCGCACCTTGCCGGCGAGGATCGCCTTCTGGGTGACGAAGTCGAACTCGCCTTCGAGCGTCGTCTCGACCGGGACCGGGACGATCGAGCGCGACTCGGTCGCGAGCGCGGGATCCGCGCTGCCCGTCGTGCCGACGGGCGCCACGAGCGCGCGCCAGGTCGCGCGGGAGCGCTTCTCCGGCGTCTTCACCGCGTCGGCCAGCTCGAGCTCGAGGGCGACCAGACGAGGGCTCGCGGGCAGGCAGGCGTCGATGCGGAAGCCGCCGCGGGCCTTCTCGCCCGGGTCGGTCACCTCGTCGACGAAGAGCGGGATCGTCGTCGTCACGCCGAGCGTGCTCAGCGAGAGCAGCCACACGCCCGCGTGCGCGCCGGGAGCGCAGGCGTCGGCGAGGTAGTCGGCCACGTTCGCCGCGACGAGCGTGCCGGTCGCCGAGACGGGCCTCGTCCCGGGGTCGACCGTCGCCGAGAGCACCTTCCCCACGTCGTTGCCCGGCGTTCGGCGCAGGCGGAGCGACGTGTTCGCGGGCACGTAGAGGGTGAGACGGCCGGCCTGGGCCGCCGGGGCCTGGTCGAGGGTCAGGCCGACGGTCGCGTCCGAGAGGACGTCGAGGGCCGGCTTGGACAGGGAGACCGTCAGCGAGGGCGCGCCGAACGAGGGCGCGGCGACCGCCAGGGCGGCGAGGACGGCGACGAGCAGGGCGAGTGCACGGCGTGCTGGCATGGTCATAGTGTTTCGTATCGGCCGGTCGACTTCCTTGTTGACCGCTCATGCATCCAGGTCGGCCGGCCCCGTGTCCTGCAGCGGCACGAGCCGCGTGGCGGTCGCCTTGAACGACGCGACGACCGGCGTCCCCCGCGCGAGGGCCAGCCGCTCGGCCGACGCCGTCGTCAGCTCGGCCACGACGGGGCCGACGCGCACGCGGGTGCGACTCCCGACGGGGACGATCGAGACGACCGGGCCGCTGACGTGGTTCAGCACCGAGTCCTCGACGGGCCGCAGCGCGATCGAGACGTCCCAGGGGTGGACGACGACGCCGACGCGGCCGTCGAGGGAGTCCGCCGAGAAGACGGTCTCGCCGCTGTCCAGGTCGACCGTGGTCAGCCCGCTCGCGTCGGCCCGGCGCGCCGTCCCGGGCAGGAGGTTCGAGCCGACGAAGCTCGCGACGAACGCGTCGGCCGGCTCGGCGAGCAGCGCGGCCGGCGCCCCGACCTGCCGGACGCGCCCCGCGACGATCACGCCGACGCGGTCGGCGAGCGCCGCCGCGTCCTCGAAGTCGTGCGTGACGAGGAGCGCCGGCAGGTCGAGCTCGCGCAGGATCCCCTGCAGCTCGGCGCGCACCTCGTTGCGCGTGTGGGCGTCGAGCGCGGACATCGGCTCGTCCAGCAGCAGGATCCGCGGCTCGGTCGCCAGCGCGCGGGCGAGGCCGACGCGCTGGCGCTCGCCGCCGGAGAGCGTGCCCGGCCGCGCGGCGGCGAGGTGCTCGATCCGCAGGCGGCGCAGCAGCTCCCCGACGCGCCGCTTGCCGCCGAACGCGACGTTCTGCTCGACCGTCATGTGCGGGAAGAGCGCGTACTCCTGGAAGACGTAGCCGACCCGCCGACGCTCGGGCGGCAGGTCGACCCGGCGGGCGGCGTCGAAGAGGACGTCGTCGCCGAGCGCGATCCGCCCGGCCGCCGGGTGGAGCAGGCCGGCGATCGCCCGCAGCACCGTCGTCTTCCCCGCGCCCGACGGCCCGACGAGCGCGAGCGTCTCACCCGACGCGACGGCGAGCGCGGCCGCGAGATCGAAGTCGCGCAGCGGAACGACGATCTCCAGCTCGAGCGAGGCCACGGGCGGCGTCAGCGCGGCGGCCGCGCGGCTAGGGTGCGCCCATGCCCGGGGAGCAGCGGCAGCCGCGCAGCGGCACGGAGTGGTCGGTCCTCGCGCTCCTCTGCGAGCGTCCCTCGCACGGCTTCGCGCTCGCGCGCGCGCTCGCGCCCGAGGGCGAGGTCGGCCGGGTCTGGTCGTCGACGCGGCCGCTCGTGTACCGGGCGCTCGACCAGCTCGCGTCGGCGGGCCTCGTGCGCGAGGCCGGCAGCGAGGCCGGCGACCGCGGGCCCCGCCGCACGCTGCTCGAGCCGACCGCGCAGGGCGCGCCGAGGTCGCCGCCTGGCTCGAGCGGCCGCTCGAGCACGTGCGGGAGCTTCGCACGGAGCTGATGCTGAAGCTGCTCTTCCACGACCGCGCCGGCTCGGACGCGCGGCCGCTCCTGCGCGCGCAGCGCGCCCGGCTCGAGACGATCGTCGCCGCGCTCGACGCCCAGGGGTCGAGCGCCGCGGGGTTCGAGCGGACGCTCGTCCTCTGGCGGCGCGAGGCGGCGGTCGCCGCGCTCCGCTTCGTGGACGGCGCGCTCACGCAGTAGGGCCGGATTCCTAGTCATCGTTTGACTACCCTTGGAGCGTGGGACGATACTGCACGTGAGCACCCGGGGAGATCGGAGCGTCCGATGAACGAGGAGACCTTCCACACGATCGACCGCTGGCTGGCCCGCGGCGACGCCGTCGCGACCGCCACCGTGGTGCGCACGTTCCGCTCCGCCCCGCGCCCGCTCGGGTCCGTCTTCGCCGTCTCGTCGACCGGCGAGATGGCCGGCTCCGTCTCGGGCGGCTGCGTCGAGGGCGCGCTCGTCGCCGAGTCGCTCGAGCTCCTCGCCGGCAGCGGCGAGCCGCGGCTGCGTCGCTTCGGGGTGAGCGACGAGCTGGCCGGCGAGGCCGGTCTCGCGTGCGGCGGCGACCTCTGGGTCTACGTGGAGCCGCATCGGCCGCGCCCGCAGCTCAGGCGCGGCGCGATCGCGCTGCGCGCCTCCGGCCCGGCGCCGGGGCGCGGCTCGTCGTCGACGAGGACGCCGGCACGCGCGAGGGCTCGCTCGACCCGCTCGCGGCCGCCGCCGCCGAGGAGGCGATCCCGGCCGCGCTCGCGAGCGGCCGCTCCCGCTGCATCGAGCTCGAGGACGGCGGCCTGCTCTTCGTCGAGAGCGTCGCGCCCGCGCCGCGCGTGGTCATCGTGGGCGCCGTCGACACGACCGAGGCGCTCTGCCGCTACGCGCACGTGCTCGGCTGGCGGACCGTCGTGCTCGACCCGCGCGCGGCGTTCGCCACGCGCGAGCGCATCCCGAGCGCCGACGAGCTCCACGTGGGCTGGCCGGACGACGTCTACCCGGCGATCGGGCTCGAGCCGGCCGACGCCGTCGTCGTCCTCACGCACGACCCGAAGATCGACGACCCGGCGATCGCGCTCGCGCTCGAGGCCGGCGCCGGCTACGTCGGCGCGCTCGGCTCGCGCCGCACCCAGGCGTCGCGCCGCGAGCGGCTCGTCGAGGAGCGCGGGATCGCCCGCGAGGACGCCGAGCGGGTGCACGGGCCGGTCGGGCTCGACCTCGGCGGCGAGACGCCGCAGGAGACCGCGCTCGCGATCGCGGCCGAGATCGTCGCGTGGCGCAGCGGCCGGACGGGCGTGCCGCTGGCGACCACGAGCGGCCGCATCCACCGGACCGACGAGCCCGAGCCCGCGCTCGCCTGAGTCCCGGCGCGTCGAGCCCCGCGGCGGCTAGCCTGGCGCGGTGGCGGTCGTCGAGGCGCACGGGCTGGTCAAGGAGTACCGCTCCCGCAAGCGGGTGGTCCGCGCGCTCGACGGGGTCGACCTCGAGGTCGAGGAGGGCACCGTGCTCGGCCTGCTCGGGCCGAACGGCGCGGGCAAGACGACGACGGTGCGGATCCTCGCCACGCTGCTGCGACCGGACGGCGGGTCGGCGCGCGTCGCCGGGCTGGACGTCGTCCGCGACGCGCAGCGGATCCGGCAGGTGATCGGCCTCTCGGGCCAGTACGCCGCCGTCGACGAGAACCTGACCGGGCGCGAGAACCTGCGGATGTTCGGGCGGCTGTACCAGCTGCCCCGCGAGGAGGCGCACCGGCGCGCGGACGAGCTGCTCGGCCGCTTCGACCTCGAGGAGGCCGCCGACCGGGTCGCGAAGACCTACTCGGGCGGCATGCGCCGCAGGCTCGACCTCGCGAGCTCGCTGATCGGCCAGCCGCGCCTGCTCTTCCTCGACGAGCCGACGACCGGGCTCGACCCGCGCAGCCGGCTCGGCATGTGGGACGTGATCCGGACGCAGGTGCGCGCGGGCGCGACGCTCCTCCTGACGACGCAGTACCTGGAGGAGGCCGACGAGCTGGCGGACGAGATCGCCGTGGTCGACCGCGGCCGGATCATCGCCCGCGGCACGCCCGACCAGCTGAAGTCGCAGGTCGGCGGCGAGCGGATCGAGGTGGTCGTCCATGCCAGGGCCGACCTGCCACGCGCCGCGCAGCTCGTCGCGCCCGGCGGCGGCGCCTCGGTCGACGAGGACCGCAAGAAGATCACGGTCGCGGCCGAGGGCGGCGCCGCCCAGCTCGTCGACGTCGTGCGCCGGCTCGGCGAGGAGCACGTCCAGGTGGACGACGTCGGCCTGCGCCGCCCGACGCTCGACGACGTCTTCCTCGCGCTGACCGGCCACCACGCGGCCCCGGACGCGAGCGCGAACGACGACGGCAAGCCCGCCAGCGCGGACGCGGAGCGGAGCCGGTGATCCCGTCCGGCCCCCGCGCCGCCGTCGCCGACGGCCTGATCGTGGCCGTGCGCAACCTCAAGCGCGTGCCTCGGATCCCGGAGCTCGCGGTCTTCGCGGTGCTCCAGTCGATCATGTTCGTGCTGCTCTTCGCCTTCGTCTTCGGCGGCGCGATCCCGCTGCCGGACGGCGGCTCCTACCGCGAGTACCTGATGCCCGGGATCTTCGTCCAGACGCTCGCCTTCTCGTCGATCACGACGGCGATCGGCATGGCCGACGACATGAACAAGGGCCTGATCGACCGCTTCCGCTCGCTGCCGATGGCGCGCTCGGCGGTGCTGAGCGGCCGCACGGTGGCGGACGTCGTCTACACGAGCGGGATCCTCGTCGTCCTGATGCTGTCCGGGCTGGCCGTGGGCTGGCGCGTGCACGGGAGCGTCGGCGACTTCGTGCTCGCGATCGCCGTGCTCCTCTTCTTCACCTACGCGATGGCGTGGCTCGGCGTGCTGCTCGGGCTGCTCGTCCCGTCGGTCGAGGTGGCGCAGCAGCTCGGCTTCCTCGCGATCTTCCCGCTGACGTTCCTCTCGAACGCGTTCGTGCCGCCCGGGACGCTGCCGGGCGTGCTGCAGCCGATCGCGGAGTGGAACCCGCTCAGCTCGCTCGTCGCGGCGACACGCGACCTGTTCGGGAACCCCGGCGCGCCGGCGTCGAGCTCCTTCCCGGCGGAGCACCCGCTGCTCCTGTCGCTGCTCTGGACGGTCGCGCTGCTCGCCGTCTTCGCGCCGCTCGCGGTTCGCCGCTACCGCGCGATCGACCGCTGACCGGCCTGGCCGGCCGGCGCGCGTCAGGCAGTCGGCGGCCGCTCGGGGCCAGGTCGCACGGTCACCCGCGCAGACAGCTCGACCAGCGCGCCGGCCGGCTCGTCCGCGTCCGTCGGCTCGCCGCTCGGTGCCGCCGGCTCGCGGCCGTCCGAGGCCACCGCGCGCAGCCGCGGCGGGCCGTCCGCCCCGGCGACGGGCGCCGGCGGCGGCGTCGCGAGCAGCCACACGAGCACGATGCTGAAGAGCTCCGGCAGGTGGACGCTCTCGTGCACGAGCGGGATCCGACCCTCCACGACGTCGATCAGCGCCGTGATCAGGATCGCGCCGGTCAGGACGACCGCCACGGGCAGGATGGCCCGCGCCCGCGCGGGCCGTGCGGCGGCGACGAGCAGCGCGACCGCGTAGGCGACCGAGAACGCGCCGAGGTGGCGAGCGTCGTGCGAGTACGCCCCGCCCTGCTCGCCCAGCACGAGCGGCTTCGCCGAGAGGGCGACGATCCAGCCGGCGGCGATCGCGAGCAGCACGCGGACCACGAGCGGCCGGCTCGCGCGGTCGAGGGCGGCGTTCAGCGCGACCACGGCACGCGCCTGGTCCGGCACCACGGGCGCCTCGGCGACCCGCGCTCGCCGGGTGCTCTCGCCGAGCAGCGCCTCGAAGCTGCGGCAGGCGGGGCAGCCGGCGAGGTGCGCGTCGAGCAGGCGCTCGTCGACGCCCGGGTCCTCGCCGTCGGCGCGGGCCGAGATCGCTTCCACCCACCGGTCGCAGGCCACGCTTCCGTGATAGCACGCGCGAGCCGGCCCCGACGGCTTCGCGCGCGACACGCCAGGGCCGCTGGCAGAATGGCTCCGGTGATCGAGGGCGATCCACTGCGCCAGCTGCTCGAGGCGGCCCGCGAGGGCGACGACGTCGCGCTCGGCCACCTCGTCCACCGGACGCAGGCGGAGGTCTGGCGGCTGTGCTCGGCGCTCGGCTCCCCCGGCGAGGTCGAGGACCTCGTCCAGGACACGTACCTCCGCGCCGTCCGCGCGATCCCGGGCTACCGCGGCGACGCGCCCGTCCGGCTCTGGCTGCTCTCGATCGCCCGCCGCGCCTGCGCCGACCACGTGCGCCAGCGCGAGCGCCAGCGGCTGCTCACCCGGAAGCTCGTCAGCACCCACGTCGAGGAGGCCCACCGGACGGGCGATCCCGTCGCGGACATCCTCCGCGCGATCGACCCCGACCGCCGCGAGGCCTTCGTGCTCACCCAGCTGCTCGGCCTGGCCTACGAGGAGGCCGCCGAGGTGCTGGACTGCCCGATCGGGACGATCCGCTCGCGCGTCGCCCGCGCCCGCGCCGACCTGCTGCAGCAGGTCGCGCAGGCCGACGCCCTCTGAGCGGCGGCCCGACGAGCGGGCCCTGGGAGCCCCCGCCGGTGTCGCGAACGCGATCCCGGGGTATCCGGCCGGCATGGACGGAAGGAGGCGACCATGGGCTTCGGCCTCGGCATCCTGCTGATCGCGGCGGGGGCGATCCTCGCCTGGGCGGTCAACGCCCCGTCGCGCAGCGTCGACGTGGAGATGATCGGGTACATCCTGCTCGCCGTCGGCGGCGTCTGCGTCCTCCTCTCGCTCGTCCTCTGGTCGACCTGGGCCGGCCCCGGCGGCGTCGTGCGGCGCCGCGCCGTGCGCCGCCCCGCGGCGCGGACGACCGTGGTCGTGGACGAGTACCACTCGCGCGCGAGCGGGAGGGCGTCGGGCCGCGCCGGGCGGCCCGACGCCTGCCGCGACGTGACGACGAGCGCGCGGTGCACGCGCCGCGCGCTCAGCCGGTCGCGCGCGCGTTCTCCCACACGAGGCCGGGGAAGCGGGCGAAGTCCGAGTCGAGCGACAGCACCGACGCTCCGTGCCCGAGCGCGATCGCCGCGATCCAGGCGTCCGTCGTGAGGTCGCCGGCCGAGCCTGCCGCGTCGAGCAGCGCCCGCCAGGTGCGCGTGGCCGGGTGTCTCCTGCACGACCACGACGCCGTCGGCGTCGAGCCATTGCTCGACGATCGCGAACGCCTCGTCGATCGAGCAGGTGCGCTCGAAGACGCCCGGCCGGGTGAGCAGCCGGATCACGCCGTTCAGGGCGACCCAGGTGAGGCCGGCCGGCCGCTCGTCCGCGATCGCCGCCTCGAGCGCCTCGCGTGCCGGTCGATGGTGGGGCGAGGACGAGACCGCGGCCGAGAGCAGGACGCTCGTGTCGACGAGCCTCACGGCTCGAGCGTCCGCCGCACCAGCGCCGCGTCGTCGAGCGCCGCCGCCGCCTCGTTGGCGCGGACGAGGTCGATCGCCGTCGCGCCGAGGTCGACGGTCGGCTGCCGGAACGGCCGTCTGGGCGGCCGCTCGACGCTGAGGCCGGCACGGACCGCGCGATTGACGGCGACGGACAGCGTGATGCCGTTCTCCGCCGCGACACGCTGGAGCGCGAGGAACAGGTCGTCGTCGAGCCGGAGCGTCGTCCTCATGCCTGCATCGTAGCATCGTCATCGTGATGCCTCGACATCACGCTCCGGAGCCATCGAGGGCCGAGACCGACCGGGCATCGACGCGCGCACGGCGCGGCCGCCGGATCGCTCACGCCTTCCGACGGGGGCCCGTCCCACCCCCACCGGGCGGTGTCCGCCGCGGCCCGTCGCCGCGATCGGCCACCGCGCGCCGAGCGCACGCAGGCGGCCGTCGACCCCGCCGCACGCCGCGCGGCCCTCGGAGGTCGCGCGGGCCTCGCCCCGGAAACGGAAAAACCCCTGCGCTGCAGGGGTTTTTCGATGGAGCTAGGCGGACTCGAACCGCCGACCTCCTGGGTGCGATCCAGTTTCAGGCCTGTTTCGTTGCCAGGTCAGCAACCAGAATGTGCCCGTTTGCAGGCACTCTCCGCGTTGACCAGAATCCACCATTTCCCGCTACGGGCCCAGATGTTCACTTGTGTTCACCTGAACCAATAAAAGTTGCCCAGGCTGAAGACAAAACCAGAGTTTTACTGAGCGATTCGAGAGAAGAGCACGGTCAGGTAACGGTTGATCCGCTGCGCGCAGACCGCCAGCTGAAGCTGCGAGGACTCCTCGTTGTTCACCACGATCAGGTCGAAGCGAGCGCCGTCGAGCTCGTGCTCGATCGGCACGCGACGGAACGCGGCGAACGGGTCGAGCCCGGCAGCGGCCAGCCGCCCGGCGCGGATCGTCGGCTCCGCGTGGACGCGCACCACGGCGAAGCCCAGGGCCCCTCCGAAGTCCCTCCTCGACCCGAACGTCTGCCCGCGCTGCGCGGGCGACTTCCGGACCGAGTGGCAGGGAAATCCGGAACTCGCCTTCGAGGAGGTCGACTTCCCGATGCGCTGGCAGCCGGTGAAGCTCGAGCTCGACAGCGACGGAGTCAAGATCGACTACCCCGTCTCGTGGGAGGTCGGCGACGTCGGCGAGTTCGCCTTCCTCTCCTGCCGCTCCTGCGAGGCGTCCTGGCCGAACGCAGACGAGCTCAGGAAGGAGCAGGTGACCGGCGTGCCCTACGCGCACACCGAGCTCACGCCGAGCGGGGCGATCGGGGCGATCCACCAGATCCTCTGGCCTCGGGACGACCCAGGGAAGGACTGGTCGGCCGACACGCTCGACGAGATCGCCCACGTCCTCGTCGGGATCGGCTACGGGCCGCCGCAGTCCGGCGACCCGCCCTCGTAGAAGGGGTCACCGGGCACGCAGTCGTGGGGGGGCGGCGTCACCTCGGCGCGCCCGGCGCCCGGGTTGTAGAGGCCGACCCCGACGTAGACCGCGACAGCCAGCACGACGCACGCGAGCAGGAGAGCCCAGCCCTTCCACTCGTAGCGCAGATCACGCAGAGCACGAACGACCACTGGAAGGAACGATGCCCCACTACCTCATCATCGTCAAGCGGTTCGAGGACGACGAGCCCGAGCGCGCGCGGGACTTCTTCGACGAAGCGACCGCGGACGACGAGCCACCCATCGCCGCCATCCTCACGATGGATCTCGGGATCGGGAATCACCCCGGCGACATCCTCCAGCACTTCGCTGGACAGCCGCTCGAGGACGTGCTCGCCGAGGCCGCCGGCTTCTACATCAGGCGGCCGCGATGAGCACGACCATCTACATCGTCTGGCGCAACGACCCCGAGAACTTCGCCGATGACCTGATGGGCGCCTTCAGCAGCGAGGCCGCGGCCGACGAGCAGCTCGCCCGCGTGCGGGCCGTGCTCGACGCCGAGGCCAAGGAGACCGGATACTCCCCCGGGTCCGGCGTCGTCGGCTTCACGCTGGACGACACCAACTACGTCGAGGGATGGCTCCGGGATCGGAGCGACTAACCCCTCCAGCATCGAGACGATAGGCGTCCCGGATCGGGGTGCCTATCGTCTCGAGCTTTCTCCCAGTTGTTCACTTCTGTTCACCTGCGGTGCCAGATCAGGCACCGGCCGGGAACGAAAAAGGGCCCGTTTCCAGGCCCTTTTCCTATGGAGCTAGGCGGACTCGAACCGCCGACCTCCTGGGTGCGATCTACGGCGAGTCGCGCGCGGGGCGCCTGAGGGTTGCAGGGATTTCCCGAGACGCGGGCGGGCGCCGCAACATTTCCCGCAACATTCCGCCGGACACGCAGGCCGCCCGACCTGGAACGCGGTTCGTCGCGGCTGGTGGCTCAGCTGCTCGCTCGCGGGTTCTCCCAGACGACGCCGGGGAAGCGCGCGAAGTCCGAGTCGAGCGAGAGCACCGAGGCGCCGTGTCCGATCGCGATCGCGGCGATCCAGGCGTCGGTCGTCAGGTCGCCGGCCGAGCCCGCCGCTTCGAGCAGCGTCCGCCAGGTGCGGGCGTGCCCTGGTGTCTCCTGGACGACCACGACGCCGTCGGCGGCGAGCCACTGCTCGACGATCGCGAACGCCTCGCCGACGGAGCAGGTGCGCTCGAAGACGCCCGGCCGGGTGAGGAGCCGGATGACGCCGTTGAGGGCGACCCAGGTGAGGCCGGCCGGTCGCTCGTCGGCGATCGCCGCCTCGAGCGCCTCCCGGGCCGCCTGATGGTGGGGCGAGGACGAGACGGCGGCCGAGAGCAGGACGCTCGTGTCGACGATCCTCACGGCTCGAGCGTTCGTCGCAGCAGTGCCGCGTCGTCGAGCGCCGCCGCTGCCTCGTTCGCCCGGACGAGGTCGATGGTCGTCGCGCCGAGGTCGACCGTCGCCTGCCGGAACGGCCGCCGCGGCGGTCGCTCGGCGCTCAGACCAGCACGGACTGCGCGGTTGACGGCGACGGAGAGCGTGACGCCATTCTCAGCTGCGACGCGCTGGAGCGCGAGGAATAGGTCGTCGTCGAGGCGGAGCGTCGTCCTCATGGCGGTATCGTAGCATCGGCTTTGTGATGCTACGGCATCAAGACGATTCCGCGGAACGGCGTGTCCGCGAATCAGAACAGCGACGCCTGGCCGCCGCGCTCGGTGTCCGGCTCGCCGGCATCGACGACGGTCTCGTGCGCGGCGGCGAAGCCGTCGAGCTGGGAGTCGTCGAGCAGGTGCGCGTAGACCTTCGCGGTGATGTCGACGCGGGCGTGGCCGAGCTGGCGGGAGACGGCGATCAGCGGGACGCCGCCCGCGAGCCCGATGCTCGCCGCGGTGTGTCGGAGCCCGTGGAAGCCGACGAGCGGACGGCCGGTGTCGGTGACGAGGCCGGCGCGGCGCTGGACGCGCTCGAGCAGCTGGCCGGGAGAGTCCTTGTCCATCGGGCGCCCGTCCCTGCCGGGCCAGACGTGATCGTCCGGCCCTCCGGCGTCTTCCTCCCGGAGACGCGCGAGCTGTCCCGCGAGCGTCGCCGTGATCGCGACGCGACGTGCCTTGCCGCTCTTGGGCGGCTGGACGATGCGGCCGCCGGTCGAGCCCTGCCAGACGGTTGCCCGGACGAGCAGGCGCCGCTCCTCGATCAGGACGTCGGCCCAGCGGAGCGCGATGATCTCGCCCCGTCGCAGGCCAGCCTCGGCAGCGGCGCGAAGCATCGTCTCGCCGCGCAGGCTGCCGGCGTGGCCGAGCAGCCGCTCGAGCTGCTCGCGGGTGAGCACGCGCGCCGGCGCGGCTCGGTCGACCGTGGTCGGTACGCGGAGCCGGGCGGCGGGGTTCACGGGGAGCCTCCCCCACTCGACGGCCGTTGCCAGCATCGCGGCGAGTGTCTCGACGGCGTGCTCGATCGAGCGTCGTCGCGGATCGGCCTCGAGCAGGCGGGCCAGCCAGAGCTCGACCAGCTCACGCGTGAGCTGGTCGAGGCGGAATCCGCCGAGCTCGGGGGCGATGCGCGTCCGGTAGGCACGGTCGTACGCCTCGATCGTGGCCGGGCGCAGGACGGCCGACTTGGCGCGCAGGTAGGCGCGGGCGAAGTCGTGCAGGCTCTCGCCGCCGCTCGTCGACAGCGCGCGGATCGTGCCGGCGTCCGCGCGCAGCCGGGCGCGCTCGCGGCGGGCGAGCGGCAGGGTGCCGTCGACCGTGCGGAGCACCGTTCGGCCGCTCGTGCCCGTGACGGCGATCGCGTACGGGCAGGCGCATCGCCGTCCGGGCCGCTGGTCGGCGCTCGACGGGCAGGCGACGCGATGGGAGCGGTAGATGCCCGGCTCGATCGGCTCGCGCCAGCCACGCCGGCTCATGCGAGCACCCGTGCGGTGCGGTGGTTCAGGCCCGCTGCTGCCACCAGCCGGCCTCCAGACGGTTGAGCGCCGTCGGGGCGTGCTGCGGCCGGCTGCGGCGCGCGCGGGAGGGCGGCGGGTCGGCGGGGGCCGCGCTGGTACGGGCGCGCTCCCAGGCGTCGAGGAGGTCGACGCGCACGAGCAGCCGGCCGGCCGCGACCAGGGCGCCGGCCTCGCGCATGATCCTGCGTGCCGCGCGGACGTCGCAGCCGTAGCGCTCGGCGACTGCTCGAACGCCGAGGAGCCTCGGCAGCTCGTAGTCGGACGAAGCCGTCATTCCGGGGCGTCTAGACTCGGGACGTGGCCGAACGGGCGGATCAGACGCATTCTCTGGGCCCTCGAAGGCAAGAAGATCGATTCCGACTCGCGGAACATATCAATCACATGACACGGATTCAAGAGGCGTAGTGCCGACGAGCGGCTCGATCATTCGCGAGGCGAGACTGCGTGCGCGGCTGACGCAGGGCCAGCTCGGTGAGCTGACCGGGCGCGATCGGGCGCAGATCGCCCGTTGGGAGCGCGACGCGGTCGCTCCGAGCTTCGAGACGATGCGCGAGCTCGTGCGGGCGTGCGGCTACGACCTGGATGTCACCCTGCGCACCTTCGACCGCAGCGGCGAGGAGGCGATCGAACGTCGGCTATCGCTGACGGCGAAGGAGCGCATCGAGCTGATGCTCGCCGAGCGGGCCGAGGGACGCCGATGACGGGCCGCGGCGAGCAGCTCGACCCCTGGGAGCTCCTGCGCGTGCTCCAGGAGCACCGGGCGATGTACGTCGTCGTCGGCGCGTTCGCGCGCGTCCTGCACGGGGCGCCCGAGCAGACGAGCGGCATCGACATCGTCCCCTGGCCGCGGGCCGAGAACCTGCGCCATCTCGACGCGGCGCTCGTGGAGCTGCGAGCGGTGCGGGACGATGGCCGGTACCTGGAGCCGCTGGCATCGGCCTATCCCCCGTCCGAGCCTGTCGTCCGGCTGCGCACCGACTTCGGCCGGCTCTCGATCGTCGCCGAGCCGCGAGGCACGTCGGGCTTCGACGACCTTCGCCGCCGATCGGAGATCGAGAACATCGGCCATGGCGTCCGGATCCAGGTCGCCTCCGCCTCAGACTGCCTGCGGATGCTCGCCGCGCTCGAGCGGCCCGAGGACGCCGATCGGCTGCGCCTCCTGCAGCGGACGGTCGAGCTCTCGAGCCTCCAACGAGAGCAGACGCGCCAGGCTCGCCAGGCCGAGCTGGAGCGCAGGCGTGGCCACGAGCGCGACTCCGGGCTCGGCCTCGAGCGCTAGGCGACTGGCAGCCGCCCGGGCGAGCGCGTCGCTCGCGAACCGCCCGAATCGGGTCAGCGGCCGAGGCCGGGCGGCTCGCGCTCGATCACCTTGGCCCGCTCGACGGTTCGCGGCTTCGGTACCCGAGCGCGCTCGTTCAGTGCGCGGCGTTCGGTAACGATCGCGCGGTCGAGCCGGCGCAGCTCCGCCGCGAGCGATGCGAGCCGATCGGCGAGACGGTCGTGTTCCTCGCGGAGCCGGCCGCCGTGGCGCAGCCGTCCGACCGGGCCGAGCGCTGCCTGCTCGCGCGCGACCAATCGCGCATCGCGCTGCGTGTCGTCGCGTTCGAGGGAAAGATGAGCGGCGGGCAACCAGGTCGCGGATCCGTCGCCGCCGCTCGTCGAGTGCGCGTTCGAGCTGGCTGCTGGCGAGCTCGTCGGCTGCGGGCTGACGGAGCGCGTCCACGAGCCGGTCGAGCGAGGGGCGCCGTGGCATCGCCCAGCCTGGTGCGATGTCGGGTTCCTGCTCGGGGCCGGACAGGTAGAGGCGGGTCTCGCCACGGGCTCGGGAGAGCGCGACGTAGCCCCACTCTTCAGGGCCGCCCGGTCGGGCAGCAGGACGAAGGCACGCTCGACGGTGAGACCCTGGGAGCGGTGCCCGGTCAACGCGTAGCCGTGCTGTACGTGGCGCGCCTGCAGGTAGCGGGCCGGCAGCTCGACGAGCGCCCCGGCCTCCGTCCGGATGGTCGCTGACCGCTCGCCGGCGTCGATGGCGACAACCGTGCCGCGCGTGCCGTTGCTGACGCCGATCCGGCGATCGTTGCGCAGGCAGACGACGCGGTCGTCCCGGGCGAGCTCGAAGTCGTCGATGCACATGCGGTCATCACCGAGCAGCCCGGCGCGGTCGCAGAGGTCGCGTGCGGCGGCGTTCAGGTCGGCGACGTCGGCGCGGTTGTAGGCGAGCATCACCGAGCCGTTCCGGTCGCCGGGCTGGCTCCACCAGTCCCCGACGAGGTGGGCCTTCGCGTCGTCGCACGTCTTGGCGACCAGGAGCCGGCCCCGGGCGGCCGCGAGGGCGAGGTAGGGCGCGCTGTCGCCGGCCCGCAGGCGCGCGAGTGCCGCGCGCTCGACAGGGTCTGGCTGCCGGCGGTTGTGGTCGAGCACGAGCGCGCCGTGCTCGGCCGCGATCGCCGCGAACAGGCCGCCGGGGCCGACGGCCGGCAGCTGGGCCGGGTCGCCGATCAGGATCGCCTTGCCGCGGCAGCGCTCGACCTGCTCGAGCACGCGCACAGAGCGAGCGCGTGTCCGCCATCCCGGCCTCGTCGACGATCACGACCGCACCTCGCCGGCAGCCCGCCTCGGCGGTCGATCTCGCCGAGCAGCCGTGCAGCGTGCGCGTCGGGATCCGAGCGTCGGCGGCCAGATGCTCCGCTGCGATCCTCGACGGCGCGGCGCCGAGCACCGGGACTCTGCCCGCCCGAACGCGGCGGCGATCGCCGCGGTCGTCGCCGTCTTGCCCGCGCCGGCGAGACCGATCACGCAGTCCGTCCGGCGCCCGCTGGCAGCCACCGCCTTCGCGCAGCACGCAGCTGATCCGGCCCGAGAGTGAGCGGCAGCTCGTCGAGCGCAGTCGCGAGCAGACAGGGGCCGACGGCCGGCGCGAGCGCGTCGGCTCGCGCAGTCGCAGCCCCCGGCGCTCGAGCGCGACCAGCTCGCCGAGTGAGTAGCGAGCGGGCTGACCGGGCGCCGCCGTGGACAGCTCGATCACCTCGCCGTCTCGCACGAGGAGGCAGCGAGCCGCACCAGGGAGTGGGCGGAGCACCTTGGCGGTGCGCCTGCGCCCAGGCCATCAGCACGTCGGTGCGGAAGCTCGTCGCCGTCGCCGTCAGTCCCTCCTCCCCGAGTGCGTGGCTCGCGCCGAGGCGAGCTCGGTCGGCGAGAGCTCGGCCGGCTCGACGCGACCGATCAGTCCTCGCAGGCGCCGCCCGGTCAGGCCGTGCTCTGCCGCTCGCGATCGCCACTCCGCGCGAGCTCGCGCCATGTCGATCTCCACCTTCCGATCGCGTCTCGATCGCGGCGACCCGTGCGGCTCGATACCCGGACGTCCCGCGCGCGCCTAGGTAGGAGACGATCTGCGCGCGTCGTCGCGAGAACGCCTGCAGCGCTGCCGCCGGAACCCCGCGGATCTCGGCCATCCCCCGGACGGTCCTCCCAGTCCACACCGAGGGCCCTGGTCAGCTCGTGGCGGAGCTGCGCCTGGTAGAGGTAGCCGGCCGCGAGCCGGTGCGTGCGCAGGATCGCGTCGCCATCCAGCGCCCGCCACGCCCCGTCCGGACTCCGGGCGAGGTTGCCGACGATCACGTGCGTGTGCAGCTGCGGATCGCCTGCCCGCGACGTCCGGTGCTGGTGCGCGGCAGCGACGAACCCTCCCGCGCGCTCGCGAACCGCCCCACCCCGGCCGCGACGCGTGACGCACGCCTCTGCCTCGAGGTAGTCGACCGCGGCCTGCCAGGCCATCCGGTGCGCCCGATCGACCTCGTACCGGACGCCGTCGCCCCCGAGCGCATGCAACAGGCTGACGCTCTTCGGAGCTGAGAAGACCAGGTCGAAGCCGGCGACCGGCGCGAGCGTCCGCTCCTCCAGACGCGGGCCACCGGTCAGCGGATCGACCCGCTCGACCGTGATCACGCGACGCGCCGGATGGCGACGCAGCCGAGCTCCCGTGGCGGGCTCGCCCGTCGATCAGACGAGAGAGCTCCCTCGCCGACCGCGCCCACGAGGCCGAGGCTCCGTGCCCCTCCCCGCCCAGACCCCGGAGACTCACCCGCGGCCCGCGTAAAGTCGTCCAGGCCGGCCGCCACCGAGCGCTCGTAGTACGCCTCCTGGCCGGGCGAGAGCTTCGCGACGGACAGCATTGCGGGCTACTCTAGCACCGTGGTGCATATGTGTCCCCCATGTTCCCCCCATGTTCCCCCATGTTCGCTGCTTCGCGCTTGACCGCAGCGCCCAGCGGACGATGAGGTCACTCAGGCGGGCAGTTCGATCGTCACCGTTGCTCCGCCGTCGGGCCGGCTCTTCGCATGGGCAGTGCCGCCATGCGCCTGCGCGATCGTCGCGACGATGGCGAGGCCGAGGCCGGCGCCGCCGCCTGAGCGCCCGTCGTCCGGGCGGCTGAAGCGGTCGAAGGCGCGGGGCAGGAAGGAGGCGGGGAAGCCGGGCCCCTGGTCGTCCACGGCGAGGAGGATGGTGCCGTCAGCCGGGTTGGCTCGGAGCGTCACCCGGCCGGCGCCGTAGCGCAGCGCGTTGTCGGCGAGATTCCCGAGCGCCTGTTCGAGTCGGAGGCGGTCGCCGCTCACGGTGAGGCCGGGCGCGGCCTCGACGGTCAGCTCCTGCCCTGCGTCGGCGGCGCGCCAGAGGAAGCGGTTGCGGACGCCCTCGAGCAGGTCGGTCGCGTCGATGGGCTCCACCTGGCGGCAACGCGCCGCGGCCTGCGCTGGCGGTGGAGCAGGTCGCCGGCGAGCTGCGTCAGCCGGTCGGTCTCCTCGCTCGCTCGGCGCACGGCATCCCGAAGCTCCGCGCCATCGTGGGCCTGGTGGAGCGCGAAGTCGAGCTCCGCCCGGACGAGCGCGAGCGGCGTTCGCAGCTCGTGTCCGGCGTCGGCGACGCAGCACGCTCCTGCTCGAGCGCCTGCTCGAGGCGGCCGAGCATCTCGTTCAGGTGTGGCCGAGCCGCTCGAGCTCGTCGCGGGTCGGCGGGACGGGCAGCCGCTCGCCCGGCCGGTCGGCGGAGATGGCCGCAGCCCGCCGGCGCATCGCCTCGACGGCGGCGAGTCCGGCGCCGGCGAACAGGGTAGCCGGTACTCCGTCGCCAGGACCAGCGCGATGGGGCCGGCGATCAGAGTTCGGTGCGGAGATCGGCGAGCGCCTCGTTGCGATCCTCGCGGGAGGCGCCGACCACGAGGACGAGCCGACGCCCCTCCGGCTCGACGGGAAGGGCGAGCAGTAGGGCCGGCTCGTCGAGGCCGGGGACGGCATCCCGGTCGACGAAGGTCGGCTCGCGCACCGCATCGCGAGCTGCTCGCCTGCCAGGAGCGGCGTCGGGCCGAGCGTCGCGCTCGTGTCGATCACCGCCCCGGCGGGGTCGAGCAGCTGCGCGAAGCTCTCGCCGCGCTCGACCAGCACGCCCGGCGTCCGGGCGAGCGTCCCGGACCCCTGCTCGACGAGGGCGCGGAGGTCGTCCGCTCGCTGGCGCAGCTCCCGATCGAGCGCCTGCGCGAGGTCCGAGCCGAGGCGGAGGTAGACGAACGCCCCCGTCGCGGCGAGCACGAGCGCGAGCGCGCACGCGAACGCGACCGCGACCTGGGCCCGGATCGGGATACGGCTCAACCGTCGTCCTCGTCGCGCAGGACGTACCCGACACCCTGCACCGTCTGCAGCGTCGAGCGTCCGAACGGGCGATCGACCTTCTCGCGCAACCGGCGCACGTAGACGTCGACGACGTTCGAGCCCGCCTCGTAGGCGACGTCCCAGGCGTACTCGAGCAGCTGGAGACGCGACAGCACGATCCCGGGCCGGCGCATGAACGCCTCGAGCAACGCGAACTCCTTCGCGGAGAGCCGCACCGCGATCTCGCCGCGGCAGACTGCGCGCGAGGCGGGATCGAGTGAGAGATCGCCGACGTGAAGCACGACAGGCCGTTCGTGAACGTTGCGACGGGAGAGCGACCGCAGACGCGCGAGCAGCTCTGCCAGCGCGAACGGCTTCACCAGGTAGTCGTCGGCACCGGCGTCGAGCCCGGCGACGCGGTCGGCAACCGCGTCCCGTGCGGTCAACATCAGGACAGGCACCCAGACGTGCCGCTCGCGTAGCTGCCGGCAGACCTCGAAGCCGGAAAGGTCGGGCAGCATCACGTCGAGGACGATCGCATCGTACGAGCCAGCAGCCGCGAGCCAGAGCGCGTCCAGGCCGTTCGCCGCGAGGTCGACGACGATCCCCTCGCGCGTCAGCGACCGCTCGATCACGGCCGCCATCCGCACCTCGTCCTCGACGACGAGCACCCGCATCGCGCCGAAGTCTGCCCGCGCCGGATGAACGCTCGATGAACGGCCCGCGGCGCGGGGCGGCGATCCGCCCCACGCCGCGGCCGGCCTCAGCGTCGAGAGAACCGGATCAGCTCCTCACGGTCGCTCCCTCCCGAGACCGCGATCGCGAGCACCGGGCCGACACCGCGTGCATACAGCTTGTACTCGACGCTCCACGGCTCGAGCGGATTCGTCTCGCGCGTCACGACGACGTGGCGAAAGCGTCCGAAGGGCACCTCCGTTCGCTCGCCGACCGCCTGGATCGACGCCCGATCCTCGGCCTGACCCGGGTAGGACTCCTGCCGATAGACCTGCCCGACGCGCGGATGCGCCGGCTGCGGCTGCTGCGAGCACGATCACCCCGGCGACGCGCCCCTGGTCGCTGCCCTCCGATGTCGGCGACCTCGACCGCGGTTCGCGCCGAGCTTTCAGCCCCTCCCGACGCGTGCGGCCCCGCTGTTCGGCGGGGCCGCATCTGGCAGGGGCTGGGGGTTCGGGCCGGTGTCCTCCTATTCGGCGCCCTCGTTCTGGTGATCCGTGGCGGGGTTGGCCGGCTCGTCGGCGTGGCCGCCGGGGCCGTCGTCGCCAGAGACCTCGGCGCCTTCGCTCTCGTCGGCGCCGTTCGTCTCCGTCGCGGCGTCGGCGCCGGTCTCGTCCTGGATGTTGTCGGTGTCTGCCTTGTCGTTGGCCTCGGGGCTCTCGTTCGCCTCGTTGGCCTCGTTCTCGGCGCCCTTCGGCTCGGTTGCGTCGTCGGCGCCGTTCTCGTCCTGGATGTTGTCGTTGTCGACCGCGGGCGCTGCTGGCGCGGCGGGTGGCGGGGTCGGGTTGCTGGTGCTGCCGGTCGCGAGTGCTACGCCGCCGAATGCCATCGCGCCGACTGCGCCGAGGCCTGCGGCCATCTTGACGAGTCGCGTGTTCATCTGAGTCGTCTCCTTCTGCCGGGTTGCCGTGCCGGATCTGGCACGTCTTCACCGTAGGGCCGCGAGATGAGCTGACCATTAGAAGCCCGATCTCGGTGCAGATCGCGTCCGTCGCACGGGACCTCTGGCCCCGCCCGACACGGGAGATGTGGGGATGGTGAGCCAGACGTCGGCTCCTTCTCGGCTGGTCGCGTGTGCTTCGCCGTGGTGGGCGCGGGCGATCATCTGGACGATCGCGAGGCCGAGCCCGCTGCCGCCGCTGCCGCGGGCCTCGTCGGCGCGCGTGAACCGTTCGAAGGCGTGCGGGATGAACGCGCTGGGGATGCCAGGGCCTTGATCTGTGACGTGCAGCTCGACTGAGTCCTGGCGTTTCTGGCCGATGAGGGTGACGGTGCCGGCGCCGTGTCTGAGCGCGTTCTCGACGAGGTTGCCGGAGCGCCTGTTGGAGGCGGCTCCGGTCGCCGCGGAAGCCGAGTCCCGGTGGGGCTTCGATGGTGATTTCGCGGCCGGCTGCGGCGGCTCGGCGCTCGTGGCGGGCGGCGGTGGTTTCGAGCAGCGAGAGCGCGTCGATCGTCTCCGGGTTGATCGTCAGCCGTCCGTTGTCGGCGCGGGCGAGGACGAGGAGGTCGTCGGCGAGTTGGGCAAGCCGATCGGTATCTTCGCCGGCGGAGACGAGGGCCGCGCGTAGCTCGGGCGCGTTCTGGTTGCCGCTGAGTGCGAGCTCGATCTCGGTCTTGAGCAGCGCGAGCGGTGTTCGCAGCTCGTGGCTGGCGTCGGAGACGAAGGCTCGTTCGCGCTCGAGCGCTTCCTGGAGGCGGGCGAGCATGGCGTTGAGGGTCTCGCCGAGGCGGCGGATCTCGTCGTTCGCGGCTGCGAGAGGGAGGCGGGCGTCGACGTCGCCGTCGCCGATCGCCGCCGCCCGTTGCCGCATCGCCTCGACGGGGCGCAGGGCGGCGCCGAGGACGAGGTATCCGACAATAGAGGCAGCGAGCAGCGCCAGTGGTCCGCCGAGCAGGAGCGCGATTGCCAGCTCGTGCTGGGACTCCTGCTTGGCTTCGAGTGACGCGCCGACGATCACGACGAGCCGGCGGTCTTGCGCTGTGACGGGGATCGCGAGCAGTCTCGTGCTGGCGTCGATGCCAGCGATGCCGCGTGCGCGGTGGACGAGGAGCGAGCGGCTGCTGAGCGCGCGGGCCAGCTCGGCGCGCGTGAGCAGCGGAAGGGACGCCCCCGGGACGGCGTCGTACACCTGACCGGTCGCATCGATGACCTGGGCGATCCCGTCGCGTTCGGGGTCGAGCTGGCCGCTCTCTGCGAGCCCGGTGTCGGCCTGCGCGAGCAGCGCGGCGACCGATGTCGAGCGGGCATGCAGTCCATCGTTGATCGCCACGTCGAGCGAGCGGCCGAGACGCGCGTAGACGAAGAGTCCGACCGCGGCGAGGACGAGCGCGAGCGCCGCCGCGAACAGCAGCGTGATCCGAATCCGGATCGGAAGCCGTTGCAGCGCTCGTCCACTCCCGAGCCTGCGCGGGATCGGGCTCATCGCGTCCGGGTGGGCCTGAGCCGGTAGCCGGCGCCGCGGACGGTCTCGATGGTGTCCGTGTCGAAGGGCCTGTCGATCTTCTCGCGCAGGTAGTTGATGTAGACGTCGATGACGTTGGAGCGGTTCTCGTAGCTGAAGTCCCAGGCGTGCTCGAGCAGGTCGAAGCGGCTGAGCACCTGGCCGGGGTGGCGCATGAACGCTTCGAGGAGGGCGAACTCCTTCGACGAGAGCGAGATCGGGATGTCGTCACGCCAGACCTCGCGCGTGGCGGGATCCATCCGGAGGCCGCCGGCTTCGAGGATCGGCGGGCGCCCGATCGGGCCGCGACGAGCGAGCGCCCTGAGTCGTGCCAGCAGCTCCGCGAACGAGAAGGGCTTGGTCAGGTAGTCGTCGGCGCCGGTGTCGAGGCCGCGGACGCGGTCGTCGACGGCGTCGCGGGCGGTGAGCAGCAGCACCGGCGACCAGATGCCGTGCTGGCGCAGACGACGGCAGACCTCGAAGCCGTCGATGCCCGGCAGCATCACGTCGAGCACGATCGCGTCGTACTCGGTTGCGCCGGCGCGCACGATCGCTTCGAGCCCGTCGGCGACCACGTCGACGGCATGCCCGTCGCGGGCGAGGCCGCGCCTGAGCAGCGAGGCCATCCTCGCGGTGTCCTCGACGACGAGCAGCCTCACGATTCGGCTTCCTTCGACGGCGACGTTGCCGACGGTCGACATGCTCGTGCCGTGTCGTCGGCTGGCATTGCGAGTTAGAGGTCGCGGAGCGTTTCGAGCGGTGGGCGGCGGGCGGCGCGCTGGGTTCCGGCGGCTGCGAGGGCGACGGCGGTGAGCGCGACGGCGATCGTGGTTGCGAGGTAGGCCCAGGGGATCGCGAGCTGGCTGGGGGGCGGGTCGAAGACGCCGGTGAGGACCTTGACGAGCATGCTGGTGATCGCGGCGGCGCCGGCGGTTCCGAGCAGGAGCCCGGCGATGGTGATGAAGCCGGCTTCGCTCCAGATGAAGCTGACGAGCTGGCGGGGTCTGGCGCCGAGCGCGCTGGTGATCGCGAAGCTGCGGCGGCGTTCGGCGAGGCCGAGAGCGAGGGCGAGCCCGGTGGCGGCGGCGGCGAGCAGGAGCGCGAAGGCGAGCTCGACGCGGGTGAGGCCGGAGAGTTGGACGGCGGTGAGGCTGGAGCCGATGATCTTGCGGCTGCTGTTGATGTCGGTGACGGTGGCGCTGGTTCCGAGCTCGGTGCGGAGGCGGTCGGCGACCCGGGCGGGGTCGGCAGTGGCGTCGACGAGGAAGCTGCCGACGGCGTCGGTTCCGGTTTGGGTTGCGATGTAGCTGGCGTTGGCGACGAGGAAGCTGTCGCTTGGGGCGGTCGGGAACTCGGTCGTGATGCCGATGTAGGTGAAGGGGACGTTGGTGTACTGGCCGGTTCGGCCGTCTTGGAGGCGCAGGGTGAGCCGGTCGCCCTGGGTGAGCTGGAAGTCCTTGACGGTCTCGTCGCTGACGAGGACGCCGTCGGGCTGCTTGGCGAGGCGGGCGTAGAGGTCGTGGACGGTGCCGCCGCGGACGTAGGAGTCCTGCAGCTTGCCCGCCGTGACGATCGTGTCCGGTCTGACGCCGTAGAGGTCCTGGAGGTCGGCGCCGACGTAGGCGAAGCGGTGCTGGAGCGGCTCGACGCTGCGGACGCCGGGGATGTTTGCGATCGTGTCGGCTCCGCTGGGGCCGACGCTGACGCCGGGGGATTCGGTGACGACGACCGGGGCGCCGTTGGTGAGGACGGCGTCGACCTCGGCCTGCTGGCGGTAGGTGGCGTTGAAGATTGACGTGGAGGCGGCGAAGATCGCGGTCAGGCCGACGAGGGTGACGGCCCAGGCGAGCTGGCGCCGTTGGCGGCTCATCGTGGCGCTGACGGTGCCGGCGAGCTGGCCGGCAAGCGGCCGCAGGAGTCGGGTGAGTGCGTTGCGCCCGTTGGCGAGCGTGAGGTAGGCGAGCCGGTAGATGAGCAGGCCGGCGCCGATCCAGGTGAAGAGTGGGCCGAGCAGCGCGTAGTAGTTGACGGAGACGGTGGGCACGCCTTCGACGGCGAGGACGAGCTTGTAGCCGTTGCGGCTGGTCAGGTAGAAGAGCGTGCCGCCGATCGCGAGCAGGATCAGGTCGAGGCCGAGCCGCAGCCAGCGTGGGCTGCGGCTGCGTCCGACCTGGCGCAGGGCACCGGTGACGGTGAGCGTGCGTGCGTCGCGCCAGGCGGGCAGGGCGATCGCGAGCGCGGCGACGAGGAGTCCGGCGAGGGCGGCGCCGGCAGCCCAGAGCGCGGCCGAGAGAGGGCTGGCGCCGAAGCCGATGCTGCCGAACGAGCCTGCCCCGATCGCGACGGCGGCGGCCAGGCCGCCGGCGATGCCCGCGCCCGCGACGACGGCGGTTTCGGCGAGCGCGATCCGGACGAGCTGGCCGGTGGCGGCGCCGCGGGCACGCAGGAGCGCCTGGTCGCGGCGGCGACGGCCGGCGCCGGCGGCGGCGATCGAGCCGGTCAGGAGCCCGGCGAGGATCGCGCCGGGCAGGCCGAGGAAGAGGAAGAGGATCTGGGCGTAGCTGGCATCGGAGCGGGCGGCCGCGAGCGCGGTGCCGAGGTTGTCGCCGACGAGCCCTGCACCGACGAGCCGGGTCTCGAGGTTGCGGGCGAGGCCGCTGACCTCGACGTAGGCGGCGGCCGGGCTCGCGGGGAGCCGGTGGTCGAGGGTGGTGTGCACCTGGTTGCGGACGAGCTCTGGTCGAGCTTGCGCGAGCGGCGCGAACAGCTGCTGCCACTGCGCAGCGGGGAGCAGGATGACGTTGTCGGGTGGCGCCTGCGGCTGTGCTCCGGCGGGTGCGCCGACATTCTGGAAGAGCGAGTCGATCGCTGGGAGGTCGACGATGCCGTCGACCCTGACGTCGGTGGGCGCCTGGCCGGCGCGGGCGATCGTGACGGTGTCGCCGGGGGCGACGTGCAGGTTGGCGGCGGTCTGCTGATAGACGAGGACGCCGCCGTCGCTGCCCGCGAGTGTGCGGATCTCGCCGGGGAACGCCTGCCGGTAGCCGTCGGGGATTCCGAGGGCGACGCCGGGCCCGGTCGTCTGCGTCGAGCCTCCGGTGGTGGCCTGGAAGCCGCTCGTGTCGGCGAACCCGACCGGGAGCGCGCGGGTCACACCGGGGAGTGCCTTGACAGTGTCGAGGACAGCGGTTGGGTTGCTCCCGGGCTGGGCCTCGACCTGCCAGTCCAGCGAGACGCGCTCGATCGCGCGGCGGGTCATCTGCGAGGTCGAGGCCGAGAGGAAGGAGCCGATCGATGCGAGCAGCGCAACGGTGACGGCGATCCCGGCGGCGACCGCGAGCAGACGCGCACGACGGCGCGACAGGAGCCCACGGATCCAGGTCAGCTCGAACATGTCGTCTCCCCGCGCACGGACAGGCGGCCGTCGTCCATCTGCCACTGCTCGGGCAGGCGGGCGGCGATCTCGGGGTCATGGGTCGAAACAACGAGCGCGGCACCGGTCTCGCGGGCGGTCTCGACCAGCACCCCGACGGTGAGCAGGCCGTTCTCGTGGTCGAGCTGGCCGGTCGGCTCGTCGGCGAGGATCAGCCGAGGCCGCGAGACGAGGACGCGGGCGACAGCGGCGCGTTGAGCCTGGCCGCCGGAGATCTCCTCGGGCAGCTTCCCGGCGAGCTCGTCGATGCCGAGCCGCTCGAGCGCGGCGGCGGCCGCGGCCTGCGCGTCGGGCTCGCGGCTGCCGAGCAGCAGCAGTGGTAGGGCGACGTTCTCGAGCACCGTCAGCGGCGACAGCAGGCTTGGGCCCTGGAAGACCATCGCGATCGGGCCCGGGCGCAGGTCGTCGATGCCCCCGATTGCGGGCCAGCGGACGCTGCCACCGGTCGGCCGGTCGAGGCCGGCGAGCAGGTAGAGCAGCGTCGTCTTGCCCGACCCGGACGGGCCCGTCAGCGCGATCAGCTCACCCGCGTGGATCTCGCAGCTCGTGTCGTTGACGGCGACGGTCGCGGCGCTGCCGTGCCCGTAGGTATGCGAGACGTGCAGGCAGCACGCCAGCGGCCTTGGGCCGGCGATCGAGGCGAGCGCGCTCATGCGGCCACGACCCTGCCGTCGCGCAACTCGACGGTGCGGTCGGCGGCAGCGGCGACCTGTGGGCTGTGGGTGACGAGCACGACGGCCCTGCCGGCGTCGGCGCGGGCGCGCAGCAGCTCCAGGATGCGGCCGGCGGTGCCGCGGTCGAGCTCACCGGTCGGCTCGTCGGCGAGGACGACGGCTGGGTCGTTCGCGAGCGCGACCGCGAGCCCGGCGCGAGCGCTCTCACCGCCCGACAGCTGCGAGGGCAACGCGTGGGCGCGCGAGCCGAGCCCCACGCTCGCGACGAGCTCGTCGACGCTCGTCCGGGAGCGACTCTCGGCGAGGCGTTGGGCCAGCGCGACGTTGGCGGTCACGTCGAGGTGCTGGACGAGGTTCGTCGACTGGAACAGCATCCCGATCGAGCGGGCACGTAGCCGCGCGCGCTCGGGCTCGGGGCGGCGTGAGAGCGGCCGGCCGGCGACGCGAACGCTGCCGCCATCGGGCTCGTCGAGGCCGGCGAGGCAGCTCAGCAGCGTCGACTTGCCCGAGCCGGAGGGGCCGGTGACGGCGACGATCTCTCCGGCGGCGGCGGTGAGGGAGACGCCGCGTAGTGCGAGCGTCTCGTCGTCGCCGACGTGGAAGAAGCGGTAGAGGTCGCGCGCCTCGAGCGGCGGCGGGGTCATGCCGTCCATCGCAGCGAGTCCGTCACGATCCGCCAGGGGTCGACGTTGTCGGCGCCCTTCGGGCCGCTCAGCGTGAGCGTGACGAGGGTGCCGTTGTCGAAGAACAGGTACTGCTCGACGTCGTCGACGACGGTCTTGCCGGTCACCGGGTCGGCGGGGCTGTCGGCCTGGTAGGTGACCAGGACTCCGTCGCCGGCGTTTCGGGTAACGGCGCTGACCTGGCCGAGCTGGAAGCCGGGGGTGGCGGCGCTCAGGGCGGGGACGACGTCGGTGGTGGCGGACTGTACGGTCGGCGCTGCGGCGGCCGGTGCGGCCTCGATCCTGATCGCGTTCAGCTTGTCCGTGAACACGGTCGCGGTCCTGTCGGTGGTGCGCGCCCATCCTTCGGGCACCTTGACCGCGAACGCCGCCCCGGGTGGGGCGTACTCGACGAACGCCTGGTTGTCGGGGATGTCGCCCGGCGGGCTGACCTCGGGCGCGGGCTGCGGCTGGCTGGCCGCCGGCGCGGAGCTCGAGGAGCCGCCACCGCAGGCAGCTGCGGCGAGAACCGCAGCGGCCGCGGCGAGCCCCGCGAGGAGATAGACGGGACGGTTCACGAGGGCCTCCTGGTCCGGGTCGGGGAGCACTGCAACGACCGTACGAGGCGGCGGGCGAGCGGCGGGACGGCAACCGGTCCACGTACGGTCGCGAACGGTCAACGTCAGGTCAAACCTGCGAGGCCCATGCGGCGACGTACGCTTGCGGAATGGTGCAGCCCGCCCGGATCCTGCTCGTCGAGGACGACGACGCGATCGGCCGCTCCCTCCACGACGTGCTGCTCTCGGAGGGCCACCTCGTCGACTGGCAGACGACCGGCTCGGGCGCGCTCGACGCCGCACGCAGCCGCCCGCCCGACCTGGTGCTGCTCGATCTCGGCCTGCCCGATCGCGACGGGATCGAGATCTGCCGGCTCCTGCGCCGCGCCGACAGGCAGCTCGCGATCGTCGTCCTGACCGCCCGCGCGGCCGAGATCGACGTCGTGCTCGGCCTCGACGCCGGCGCCGACGACTACCTCACCAAGCCGTTCCGGCTCAGCGAGCTGCTCGCACGCGTGCGCGCGCACCTGCGCCGCCGCACCCAGCCGGCCGAACACCCCGTGGCAGGCGCGATCCGCGTCGACCGGGCCGCGCACCGCGCCTGGTGCGCCGAGACCGAGCTCGAGCTGCGGCCGAAGGAGTACGAGCTACTCGCCCTCCTCGTCTCGGAGGCCGACCGTGCAGTGCCCCGCGCGCGGATCATGCGCGAGGTATGGGGCGAGAACTGGTTCGGGCCGACGAAGACGCTCGACACCCACATCGGCTGGCTCCGGCAGAAGCTCGCCAACGCCGGCGCACCAGACGCGATCGTGACGCTCCGCGGAATCGGCTACCGGCTCGAATCGTCCTCCGCGGCCGGCAGCAGCAACGTGAACGTCGTCGACGGCGCCGACGCGTCGTAGGACAGCCTCCCACCCTCCGCCTCGGCCAGCGAACGGGCGAGCGCCAGCCCGATCCCGGTGCCGGCCGCGCCAGCGTCCCGGCGCTCGAACAGCCGTGCCGGATCGCCACTGACGCGCCCCTCGTCGCGGACGTCGACAGCCACCGCCGACCCGGCCGCCCTGGCGGCGAGCGTCACCACACCGCCGCCGTGCTCGCTCGCGTTGTCGACCAGCACCCGCACGATCTCGCGGGCCGCCCGCCCGGAGACGCTGCGCGCCCCGATCCCGCGTTCGAGCTCGAGTCGAAGCGGGCGCCCTGCCCGCGCGAGAACGCCGCGCCATTCAGCCTCCGTCTCCGCCAGCAGTTCCCCGACCATGACAGCTCCGGCGCGTCCGCCCGGAACGTCCCTGGCAAGCCCGAGCAGCGTCTCGATCGTCTCCTCGAGCCGCTCGACCTGAGCGAGGCCCTTCTCCGCCAGCGCCGCCTCACCCGGCTCGGAGTTCAACAAGGCGGCCTCGAGATCGAGCCGCAACGCCGCCAACGGCGTTCGCAGCTGATGCGACGCGTCCGCAGTGAACGCGCGCTCGCGCTCGAGCACACCGGCAAGACGACCGGCCGTCCGTGCCAGCGCGCCCGACGCCGCGTCGAGCTCCGCGACGCCGCTCGTCGAGGCAGTATGCGTGAAATCACCCGACCCGAGCCGTTCGGCATCCGCGACCAGCCGCTCCACCGGGCGTGCCAGCCGCCGCGCCAGCCACAGGCCGATCGCGACCGCGATCGCGAGCGCGACAGCTCCGAGACCGAGCAGCCCGAGCCGGGCACGCGACGACCGCGAGGAGACGACGCTCTCGTCGCGCGCCGCCCGCACCGCACCAATCACACGCTCGTCCCGCGACACCGGCACCGCCACCACGAACTCCTCGTTCTCCGCCGCGTCGGTCACCGACCCACCGAGGGCGGACAGCACCGTCGCGTCGGCACGCGAAGGCCCCTCGCCCGTCACACGAGCCCCGGCCGACGAATACAGAGCGACACGGGTTCCCCTGGGCTGGGAAGGAAGCTCGACCGGATCAGCACCGTCGAGCGTCAAGCCGACCTGCAGCCCCGCCTCGGCAGCGATCCGCTCCAGCCGGATCACCTCCTCGTCGCGATACAGGCTCCCGACAACGATCCCGAGCGGCAGCCCGAGCACGAGCAGAGCCGCCGCGGACGCGGCTGCGATCGCCGCCAGCACACGGCGCCTCATCGGACCCGACGCTCATCCGCGGTGCCCATCCGGAACAACCCTAGTCTCCCAGTCAGGCAGCCACTGTTGATGGCAGATGGCGCAGACCAGCGGCACCGCCTTGTCGGGCCCACTTACCTCACGCGCGCCGGGACGATCCGATGCGCTGTAGGAGATAGAGGCCTGCCGCGGCGACGACCACGGCGATGACGACGTAGTCGAGCGCGCGGAAGTGACGCTGAACGGATTCCCAGTTGCTACCGACGGCGTAGCCTGCGCTGCACAACGCGAATGACCAGATCGCGGACCCGAGCAGCGTCAGTGCCGTGTATGGCACGAGCGGCTGCCCGAAGACCCCTGCTGGAACCGAGATGAACGACCGGACGAGCGGTACGACCCGGCCCATGCCGGCCGCGGTCGCACCCCACCGGTCGAACCAGCGCTCGGCCTGCGCGAATCGCTCCGCTCCGAGGTGTAAGAAGTGCCCGTGGCGCTCGACGAGCGCCCTGCCCGCGCTCGCACCAGCCATCCAGCCGACGAGCGAGCCGACGAGGTAGCCGAAGGTGGCGGCGAGCCCCATCACCGCGAGGGCGCCGACGCCTGGCCCGATGCTGTAGCCGAACACGACCACGTGTTGGCCCGCGAATACGCCCGCCGCGAGCGCGCCGGCGTAGATGAGGACGCCCTCACTGAAGGCAGGGAAGACTGCGTCTACGGCCATCAGCGCGAAGACGGCGTAGACGCCGTGGTCGCCGACTAGCTGGACGACGCGGTCGCTGATCGAGGCGATCATGGGCGTGGCCGGAAGTAGCGACGCGCCACGTCTGCACGCGGAAGGGTCCCGCCCAGCACGGTTGCGCCGAGCAAGGTGCGTGTGTCGTGTTGTGCGCTCAGTGGCTGGCGGTGACGGTCGTCAGTGGGTAGCCGAGGTGCTCGACGCGGGCGCGGAGGTCGGCGTGGAGCCAGTGTGGGAGGTGCGGCGGCGGTGTTTCGATGATGAGCTCGTGGTAGCTGCCGGAGTCGAGTTCGGCGGTGATGTCGTCGTAGGTGTTCGGGCTGGTTGCGACGCGCGCCTCGATCTCGGTGCCGGCGGCCTGCTGGAGTGCGGGCAGCGCGGCAGAGAGCAGGTGTTCGGCCTGGGTGAGGTCGGCGCTGCCGCGATCGAATGCAGTCTCCGTGGGGTTCGGAATCAGGAAGACGAACTCGGCGGGGCCCTCGTTTGCGCGCTTGCGGACGGCGTCGACGAGCGCGGGCGTGGCGGTGGTCTTGTCGGTCACGACGAGGATGCGACGCGCGTCGCCTGGAATGGCACCTGGCCGGGCGACGTGCTCGGTGACGAGGCGGTTCTCGATCCGGTCGAGCTTGGTTGCCGTCAGCAAGGCGACGACGGCGAGGATGATGGCGAGGAAGATCACGCTTGTAACGGTGGTGCCGAGCCCGAGGCCGCCGTCGTCGCGCGGCTGGGAGAGGAAGTCGCCGATCGAGGCGCCCAGCGGGCGCGTGAGGACGTAGGCGATCCAGAAGGCGAGGATCGCGTTCATCGCGAACCTTCGGTGCGCGGCGTAGACGATGGCGATCAGGCCGCCGAAGATGAGGGCGGACTGCCAGTAGCCGATCGAGAGGCGCTCGGCGACGAGGTCGCCGGCGGCGGTGCCGAGGGCGAAGGTGAAGAGCACCGCGAGCCAGTAGAAGCCCTCGCGACGACTCGTGACGATCGTGTGGATCGAGAGCGTCCGCTCGCTCGCGAACCAGATCGCGAACGTCGCCGCGAGCACGAGCGCGAACACGACGGTCGACACGACGAGCGAGACGCCGAAGTTGTCGGTCAGGTTGTCGGTGATCAACGTGCCGACGACACTGATCAGGACGACCGCGAGCCAGTAGACGCCCGGCGCGTAGCGCGTGTATGCGAACTGCGCGACGAGCACGAGCACGAGCAGCCCTGCCATGACCCAGGTCGTGTTGGTGAGTCCGAGCCCGAGGTGGTCGTTGAGGTAGTCGGCCGCGGTCTCGCCGACCGTCGTGCAGAGCACCTTGACCACCCAGAAGAACAGCGTGATCTCGGGGACCTTGTTGAGCATCTGGCGGCCGGTCAGCCTGCGTGTCCCTGTCAATGCGGTGTCGGTCATGCCCCGGAGGGTGGCAGCACTCGACTGACGGCAACCTGAACGGCGCGCGGCGGCTCGATGCAACCGTCGAACGAGCCCCTCGGCCCGGCGGCTGCCGACGCGGCGGACCCGGCGTTCAGGCGAAGGTCATGGTCTGTTGTGCATCCTCGACGTGTGCCTGGATGTCCAGAGGCGAGATCCGCCCGTCGAGCACACGCCCGCAGCCAACGAGGGAACGCGTGATCCAGCCGCGCGTGATCGTGCTCGAGGACGAGGCCGATCTGCGCTCGCTGCTTGTGCGTGGGTTGCGCGAGGAGGGGTTCGAGGTGCACGGCGTCGCCCGCGCAGCTGATCTCCTCGGTCGCGGCGAGGAGGGCCTCTCCGCCGACGTCCTCGTCGTCGACATCGGCCTCCCCGATGCCGACGGACGAGACGTCGTGCAGGCGCTGCGGGCGCACGGGGTGCGTGCGCCGGTCATCTTCCTGACCGCGCGCGACGCGCTCCCCGACAGGCTGTCGGGGTTCGCCGCCGGCGGCGACGACTACCTGACGAAGCCGTTCGCGTTCGCCGAGCTGATCGCCAGGATCACTGCGCTGCTGAAGCGGGTCGGGGCAGCGTCGGCGCCGGCAGTGGCCGGGTTGCGCCTCGATCCCGCCCGGCACGCGGCCAGCTGCGGCGGCCACTCGGTCGCGGTCACGCCGACCGAGTTCCGGATCCTGGCGCGGCTCGCCGCGTCGCCGGGCGAGGCGGTCCGCCGGCACGACCTGGCCAGGGCCGCGTGGCCGCACGGCGCGATCGTGCACGACAACACGCTGGACGTCTACATCACCAGGCTGCGGCGGAAGCTCGAGGAGCTTCCCGAGGCGCCCGTGATCGCGAACGTCCGCGGAGTCGGGTTCTCGCTGCGGTGAGTCGTCGCAAGCTCGGCGTCCGCTCGCGGCTACTGCTCTCGGTGATCTCGATCGTCGCCTTGACGCTCGTGATTGCGGTCGTCGGCTTCTACGTCTTCCTCGGGCAGCGGCTCTCGTCGAGCGCGACGTCTCTGGCGCGCTCGACCGCAGCGGCCGAGCTCTCGTCGCTCGAGCTCCGCGCCGGTCGCCTCGTCGCACCCGACGGCCCGGACGAGGACACCCGCGGGGGCCTCGTCTGGGTCTTCGCAGCCGACGGCGCGCCACTCGAGCAGCCGCGACTACCCCAGCGTCTCCACGCGATCGCGCGCTCGCTCGCGACCGCGCCCGAGGGGACACGCGACCTCGGTGAGAGCTACCGGTTCTACGCGCTCCCTGTGACCGCGACCGGAACGCGCTACGGGACCGTCGTCGCCGCGGTCTCGCTCGAGCCGTACGAGCAGACTGCGCGCTCCGCGCTGATCGGGGCGGGCTTGCTCGCGTTGGTCGCGCTCGTGGCGACGGCGCTGATCTCGCGCTGGGTGCTCGGCCGCGCGCTGCGTCCGGTCGCGCGAATGACACGAGACGCGAGCGAGTGGAGCGAGCACGATCTCGACCATCGCTTCCATGTCGGCGAGCCCTACGACGAGCTGACGACGCTGGCGTCCACGTTCGACGGGCTGCTCGAGCGGCTCTCGGCGAGCCTGCGCCGCGAGCGGCGCTTCACGGCCGAGGTGTCGCACGAGCTGCGGACGCCGCTCGCGGCGATCAGGGGCGAAGCAGAGCTGCTCGAGCGCAGGCCGCGCAGCCATGCCGACGTGCAGGCCGCAGCCTCCGTGATCGGCCGAAACGCGGACAGGATGACCCGGACGATCGAGTCGCTCCTCGCCGCCTGGCGAACCCAGGCGGCCGGCGGATCGGGCCAGAGCGACATCCGCGACGGCGTCAGGCTCGCCGTCGAGACGAGCCGACCGCCTGCATCCTTGCGACTGACGCTCGAGCTCCCCGACCAGCCGCTGGAGGTCAGCGCGGACGCCGACCTCGTCGAGCGAATGCTCCAGCCACTGCTCGACAACGCGCTCGCGCATGCGCGAACCGCGATCCGCGTTGCAATCGGACGGGACGACGCGAGCGCGATCGTCGTCATCGACGACGACGGTCCCGGCCTCGCCGACCAGGACGTCGAGCGGATCTTCGACCCCGGAGTACGCGGCGACAACGCGGCGGCTGGCCCGGGGGCGGGACTCGGGCTCGCCCTCGCCCGCCGCCTCGCGCGCAGCGCCGGCGGCGACGTCACTGCCCACCCGGCAGCTGCTGGTGCCACCTTCCAGGTACGCCTGCCGCTCCGCCCCGATCGACCCTGAGGGTCACCCCGACGTCCCCGTCGACGAGGGGGTTCGATCGCATCAACGGTCGGCGGGGGACGCCTCGCTCACGCGGCGAAGCGCCGATCCTCGCCGCGGCCGCGGGCCCCCGGGGACCGTTCATCGCCTGGTCATCCTCGCCTCCTAGGGTCGCATCACCCGAACGGAAGGAGGAGCGATGAAGCTCCGACGCAGAACGCTCGTCGTCACGGCAGCCGCGCTGATGGCGGTCGGCGGTGGTACCGGCGCCGCGCTCGCCGTCAGCGGCGGCCCCGACGGCGCCGCGGGCCCCGACGCCGATCAGGCGGTGACGGCTGCGCTCGACCTGACCGGCGGCGGCACCGCCAACGCCGTCGAACGCGACGGCGAGAAGGGCGCCACCTGGGAGGTCGAGGTCACCAGGCCCGACGGCTCGACGGTCGACGTCCGGCTCGACTCGGCCTACCAGCTCGTCGCGATCGACGGCGACTCCGAGACCGCCGATGGCCCCGATGGCAACGACGCGGGCGAGAACGAGGGCGCCGACTGATCCGAGTCATCGAGGCGGGACGACCTCTGCGGGACGCGGCCCGCCCGAGGGTCGGTCCGCCGGGTCTCGCGCCGACGCCGTCGCACGGCTGGATCGCCACGTGCCCTCGCCGCCCCGTCGATGCGGCGAGGGCACGGCGCGCTGCTGGCGGCTTTCCACCGCCGAAGCGAGCCGTCGATCCCACCGCGACCCGAGAGCGCACCGACCGGCCCGAAGGCGACGCCCCCACGATGGCGACACGCTCTTCACGAGATCGCAACCACACTGCAACCAGGCGCGCCCGTACCGTCGCTTGTCCATTCCGAGCTAAAGGGGCATGCGATGAAGAAGTTCCTGGCGGTCGGCGCGCTCGCCGTAGTCGCCGCCTCGGTCTCGTTCGTGGTCGTCGCGTCCGCGGACGACGGCAGGCGAGCGGTGCGGTCCGGTGGCGACGAGCCGGTGACGCTGGCGATCTACGGCGACGCGCCCTATAGCAACGTCGCGGCCGACTACACCAAGACGCCCCCGAACGAGACCGGCCAACTCGATGCCACCCCGGCCTTCATCGACGCCGTGAACGCCGACCGGAAGGTCAAGCTCGTCCTCTTCGCCGGCGACATCCACTCCGGCAAGCAGCCATGCACGTTCGCGTACGACCGCACGATCGCGCAGCTCTGGGCGAACTTCCGCGACCCGCTCATCTACACGCCCGGCGACAACGAGTGGACGGACTGCCACAAGCCTGGCGAGGGCGGCAACGTCCCAGTCCCGGCCGGATCCGGCAACTACGTCGACTACGCGAACGGCGATCCCGTCGCGAACCTCGGACTGGTCCGCCAGCTCTTCTTCCCCGAGCCGGGCAAGACGCTCGGCGGCGAGCGCAAGCGAGTCGTGTCCCAGGCACAGATCGACGATCCCGCCCACCCGACCGACGCCGAATACGTCGAGAACGTGATGTGGGAGCAGGCCGGCGTGCTGTTCGTCACCGTCAACATCCCCGGCGGCTCGAACAACGACGCCGACCCCTGGTACGGAGCGGCCGAGACGGGCGAGCAGGCTCAGGAGCGCCAGCAGCGGACGCAGGCCGACCTCCGCTGGCTCGACGCAGCCTTCGCGCAGGCCGCGGCTGACCACGTCGCCGGGATCGTGATCCTCGAGCAGGCCGACATGTGGGACCTCGACTCGAAGCCGCTCAACCCCGCCCCGAATCACATCGCCGGCTACGAGCCATTCATCACGAAGATCGCCGAGAAGACCCTCGAGTTCGCGAAGCCCGTCCTGCTCTTCAACGGCGACTCGCACATCTACCGCTCGGACAACCCGCTCGTCAACGACGCGCCCTGCCTGACCGAAACCGGCATTTGCACCGACACCGCGATCAGCCTCGGCGACGCCTACGACACGCACCCGGCCCTCAACACGCTCAACGTGCCGAACTTCCACCGCATCGCCGTCCACGGCAGCACGCTCCCGTTCGAGTACCTCCGGGTCACGATCAATACGAAGCGGCCGCCGGCGCCTGGCCCGACCTCGTTCGGCCCGTTCAGCTGGGAGCGCGTCCAGCCCTCCTGAGCTCGACCGGTGGTGGGGGAGGCGCCAGGCCGCCTCCCCCACCACCGGCGCCCTGCGGGAGACCGCGGACACGCCCGCCGGGGCCTGCTAGCGTCGCGACGATGAGCGCCTGGGTCGTGTACGCACTGCTCGCCGCCGTCTTCGCTGCGCTCGTCGCGATTCTCGGAAAGGTCGGCGTACGTGACGTCGATCCGACGGTGGCCACGGCGATCAGGGCCTTGGTCATGGCAGTGATCCTCGCGGCGCTCACGGTGGCGCTCGGCAAGGCCGGCGTCATCCGCACCGTCAGCGTGCGCTCGCTCGGATTCATCGCCGTCTCGGGCGTCGCCGGAGCGGCCTCCTGGCTCTTCTACTTCCTCGCGCTGCGGCATGGACCGGCCGTCGGCGTCGCCGCGCTCGACCGCCTGAGTGTCGTCTTCGTGGTCGTCCTGGCTGCACTGTTCCTTGGCGAGCCGTTCACGTGGCGAGGTGCACTCGGCGCTGCCCTGGTCGTGCTCGGCTCGCTGCTGATGGTTCGCCCGTCGCCCGGCTGAAGGCCGACGCGACGGGTCGAGGCGGCGCCTGCCTCGCCGGCGGCGAGGCTTGCTGGCCCGGTCACCGATAACGCGCGCGCCACAGCGTCGCTGTCCGGACGACCGGCCACGCAGGCTCCACCCTCAAGCACGTCCCGCGAACACGATCACGCCTCCGAACGGGTAGCCGACGTCGCTTCCGAGTCGACCGCCGGCGTCGATCGAAGCGCTCTACGCGCCCGAGCCGTACGGAGCATCGGATCACGATGCCTATGCAGCCGTGCTGCAGTCCACGAAGCATCGAGCCGACGATCCGCTCACCCACGGGTGGCGGGCGCCAGTTCCTTGCTCCCGCCCGAGCGATCGACGGTGGGCCCGCAACATCCCCGCAACACTTCTGCGGTGCGAGAACGATCGGAATGACCCCCAGACGTGCCGTGAGGGCCTTGCGGCCCTCACGGGAATCCCTGCGTCCACGCGCCCTTTGCAGGGCTTTCGCGATGGAGCTAGGCGGACTCGAACCGCCGACCTCCTGGGTGCGATCCAGGCGCTCTCCCAGCTGAGCTATAGCCCCGGGTGGGCGCATGGTAGCACCGTCGTCCGGGCGGCCACCCGGCCTCCGACGCGAGCTCCAGGATTCCGACGGGGCGCCCCGAAGATGTCTCCCCGGAGGTACGTCCATGCGATCGCGCACCACCCTCCTAGCCACCCTGGCCGTGCTCGCGGCGGCGTTCGCCGCGGGGTCGGCCTCTGCCACCGGGCCGAGAGCGCGCACGCTCGCGTTCTCAGCCGGCAGGATCGCCGCCTTCGCCCAGGACGGCGCGCGCATCGCATGGGCCGCCGTGGAGCCGGACGGGGAGCCGTGCCCGTGGCTCGTACGGGTCCGCGACCTCGCGACGCGCCGCCAGGTCGGGATCAACGGCGCCGCCGGCCCCACCTGCCGGACGGACGTCGGCTTCCAGGAGCCCGTGCAACTCGCCCTCGCCGGCCCGCAGGCGCTCTGGACGACGCACCGGCGCCGGGAACTTCACCTACGTGCAGGTCTACGGGGCGACCGCCGCGGGGCGGTCGGACACCCAGCTGACCGAGCTCGTGTACTCGAACGCCCTCGAGGAGGGCGACCACCTCGGCGGGCTGGCCGGCGACGGCGGCACCCTCGTGTACGGCTGGTATGGACTCGACGTGATCGTCGAGGGCACGTGCTGAGGAGGACGGGACCTGCCGGCTCCGCGCGGCGGGGGCGGCGTCGCGACGTCGGATGGCAGAACAGCGGCTCCGCTCGCGGGCGCAGGACCGACCGGCCTCATCGCGGCCGCGCGGGGCCGCGTCGCGGTCGTCCCGCCGGGCAGGCGGGCCTCGGCGCCCCGCGAGTCGGGCGCCCGGCCCGTCGAGGTCAACCGTGCCTCGGACGGCCGGCTCGTCAGACGCATCGTCCCGGCCGGGACGGTGCGTGCGGTGGCGCTGACCGGCCGGACGCTCGTCGTGCTCGTGGACGCGGGGGACGGGAGGCGGATCGAGCGCTACCCGACGGCGGGCGGCCCGCCGCTCGACACCATGCCCGTCCACACGGGGGACCGCGCCCGGAGCTCTCGGCGACCGACGCCACAGTCGTCTTCCGGGTTGGGCGGAGCGTCTGGGCACGCTCGACACGGCCGACGGCACGGCAACCCTCGTGGCGCGCGCCGCGCAGCAGCCATCGGCCTCTCGATCGAGGCGCCCGGGTCGCCTGGGCGGAGAACGTCGGCGCAGCTGGCCGCATCCGGGCCGTCTCCCTCGGATGAGCCGGTGGGCGGCGGGGTCGCGGTGCGCCCCGCCGCCTCGACTGGCCGCTACGGCTAGCCGACGTCCCAGCTGCCCGCCGCCTCCTGGAGGTGCCGATACTCCCGCGCCACGTCCAGGTGGTGCGCGAACCAGACGTCCGGGAAGGACTGGGCGTAGCGGATCAGCTCCTCGAGCATCGCCATCCGCGGGTGGCGCCCGATGCAGAACGGGTGCACGACGAGGAGGAAGCAGCCGCCGGCCCGGTAGCTGCCCTCGAACTCCGCCTTCCAGATCTCGAGCACCTGGGAGGGCGTCGCCATGCCACTCATGTACGGGAAGAAGCTGAAGAGGAAGTACGGGGCGTCGTCGAGCTCCCAGCTCACGGGCAGCTCGACGAAGTCGCGCAGCCGTCCGCCCTGGACGGGGACGCGCGGCCGGTAGGGCTCGTCGTGCCCGAACAGGCTCGAGTCGTACTCGAACCCGAACTCCTCGAGCAGGTCGGCCGTGTTCGGCCCGAGCGCGAACGGCGGCGAGCGGTTGCCGCGCGGCGTCGCGTCGAAGGCCTCCTCGATCCGCGCGATGCCGCGCTTCATCAGCTCCCGCTCCTCGGCGATCGGGATCTCGAGCACCGACTCGTGGTAGTAGCCGTGGTAGCCGACGTCGTGCACGCCGCGCTCGCGGATCGCGGCGCAGGCGTCCGGGTGCTCGTCGATCACCTGCCCCGGGACCATGAACGTCGCGGGCATGGCGTGCCGGTCGAGCAGGTCGAGGATGCGCGGCAGGCCGGCGCGGATGTCGTAGTCGCCGCGCGAGATCGGGCTCGGCGTCTCCAGCTTGAACGTGCCCGTCCACAGCGTCTCGGCGTCGAAGTCCACCGAGAGCGTGAACGCGCAGCGGTACTTCCCCTTCCACACGGCTAGGCCCCTCCCCCGCGGTGCTCGAGCAGCCGGCCCGCGCGGATCTCCGCGGCCATCTCGGTCGACTCGGCGCGGTACGCCGAGCCGTCGTCGAACTCGATCACCGGCACGAACGTCTGGCCCGTCAGCTCCCTGACGCGGGCCCGCCGGCTGCGCGGGAAGATCGGCCCCTTCACGAGCTCGTACTCCACGCCCGCGTCGTTCAGCGCCTGGCGGACCTTCTCGCACGGATGCCCCGGCAGGGTGACGAACATGACGGGGCAGGTGTGCAGCTTGACGGCCATCGGCCTCCTCCCTCGCTCCTCGGGTGGCCGGCAGCCTACCCCTCCGCGGGTGCCGTGCGCGCGGCGCCCCCGGCTACGATTCCCCCCAACCGACCAGGAGGCCTGATGGCTGGACTCTTGAGCCGAGCGTCGACCGTCGTCAAGGCGAAGATCTCCAAGCTCCTCGACCGTGCCGAGGACCCCGCGGAGACGCTCGACTACAGCTACGAGAAGCAGCTGGAGATGCTGCAGAAGGTGAAGAAGGGCGTCGCCGACGTCGTGACCGCGAAGAAGCGCCTCGAGCTGCAGACGCAGAAGATCGAGGGGGACGTCGCGAAGCTCGACGGCCAGGCCCGCACCGCGCTGGCGAGCGGACGGGAGGACCTCGCGCGCGCGGCCCTCGAGCGCAAGGCGCTCGCGCAGAACCAGCTCCAGTCGCTCGACGCCCAGATCCAGGGCCTCCAGGCGCAGCAGGACAAGCTCGTCGAGAGCGAGAAGCGCCTCTCCGCGAAGGTCGAGGCCTTCCGGAGCCAGAAGGAGGTCATCAAGGCGCAGTACTCCGCCGCCGAGGCGCAGGTGCGCATCACCGAGGCCGCCTCGGGCATCGGCGAGGAGATGGCGGACGTCGGCCTCGCGGTCCAGCGTGCCGCGCAGAAGACCGAGGACATGCAGGCGCGCGCAGCCGCCCTCGACGAGCTGGTCGACAGTGGCACGCTCACCGACTTCACGGGCACCGGCGAGACGAGCCTCGACCGCGAGCTCGCCCAGCTGACGGCGACGAGCAGCGTCGACGCGGAGCTGGAGAAGCTGCGGCTCGAGCTGGGCACGGGCTCGCAGCCGAAGGAGCTGGCGGGCGGCGAGACGCCGGCGGAGGGCAAGTCGTGATCGTCAGGCTGATGGGAGAGGGGCAGTTCGAGCTGCCCGAGTCGGTCGTCGCGCAGCTGAACGCGCTCGACGACGCGGCGATGGCCGCGTTGGAGGCCGGCGACGAGGCGACGCTCGACGCGCGGCTCGACGACATGTGGCAGCTGGTCCGCGCCCGGGGCACCGCCCTCGCCTCGGACGACCTGCGCTCGTCCGAGGTGATCATCCCGCCGAGCGACCTCACGCTCGAGGAGACCCGGGCGCTCGTCGGCGAGCACGGCCTGATCCCGGACATTCCGGTCTGATCGGAGGCCGGGGAGGCGCGGCGCGCGCCTCCCCGGCCTCACGTCTCCGCCGTGTGCGGCTCGTCCTCGACGAGCGCCAGCTGGTGCTCGACCCCGAGGTTCGAGACGCCCACCCCGACGAGCCTGAGCGCCCCGGGCCGGTCCTCGAGCGCGCGCCCGAGCAGCTCGCAGGCGACCAGCCCGATCAGGCGCGCGTCGTCGGTCGGCGCGGGCAGCGTGCGCGAGCGGCTGCGGATCGAGAAGTCCGGGTAGCGCACCTTCGTCGTCACGGTCCGCCCGGCGGTGCGCGCGGCCTCGAGCCGGCGCGCGACGCGCTCGGCCATCCGGCGCAGCTCCTCCTCGAGCACGGCGCGGTCCGCGACGTCGCGGTCGAACGTCTCCTCGTGGCTGATCGAGATCGGCTCGGCGTCGAGCTCGAGGGCCCGCGGGTCGAGGCCGACCGCCCGGTCGCGGAGCATCCGTCCGACCTTCCCGGGCAGGAGCGCGGCGAGCCGCTCGTCGTCGAGCGCCGCGAGCCCGCCGACCGTCTCGATCCCGGCCGCGCGCAGGCGGGCCTCGGCGCGCGGGCCGACGCCCGGGAGCAGCCGCACGTCGAGCGGCGCGAGGAACGCCGCCTCCCGGCCGGGCGGCACGACGGTCACGCCGCCGGGCTTCTTCCGGTCGGACGCGACCTTGGCGACCACCTTGCAGCTGGCGACGCCGAGCGAGCACGAGAGCGAGGTCGCGCCCCGGACGGCGTCCTGGACGGCGTAGGCGACCGCGCGCGCCGCGTGGATGTCGGGCGCGACCTCGCCGACGTCGAGGTAGCCCTCGTCGAGGCCCGCCTTCTCGACCGTCGGCGTCACCTCGCGGATCGCTCGCCAGACCGAGGCCGAGTACTCGCGGTACTTCTGCGGCGACGGCCGGACGAACACCGCCTGCGGGCAGCGCCGGTACGCCTCGGCGCAGCTCATCGCCGAGCGGATCCCGAAGCGGCGCGCGACGTAGTTCGCGGTCGCGACGACGCCGCGGCCGCGCGGGTCGCCGCCGACGACGAGCGGCAGGCGCCTGAGCTCGGGCCGCTCGAGCTCCTCGACGGCGGCGAAGAACGCGTCGAGATCGACGTGCGCGACGATCACCGCGCCAAGCGTAGAACACGCGTTCGGACGCGATGCGGCCGAGCCCCGCCGTCCGCTCCGGCCCGCGGCACGCGAGCCGCCGGCCCGCGCCGCGCCGGGCACGGCACCGTCCCGACGGGACTCGTCCATTCCGGCCGGGCCAGGGGCCACCCCGCGCCTCCACCCGCCTTCGAGCGTAGCGGCGAACCCGTCGCGGGTGTGACACCGGACCGTGCCGGAAGCGTGACGATCGCTCCCCGCCGCGCCCCGGCCCGCCGGGCGCTCAGTCGAGCGGCGCGTCGAACAGGCCGAGCCAGCGGGTCAGGTCGGCCTCGATCGGCAGCTCGCGCTCGAGCGCGGCCTTCAGCCGCAGCTCCTCCGCGTTGTCGCGCTTCTGCCCCTGCCCCGTCGGCACGAACGGCCAGAAGGCCCCGCGCTTGTAGCCGTAGATCAGGTGGACGCGCCGCGTGCCGTCCGTGAAGCGGAAGACGGCCGCGAGCAGCTGCTCGCCGAAGCCGGCGGCCTTCAGCTCGGTCCCGACGAGGTTGACGCTGGTGACCGCGTCCTCGATCTCCGCGTCCTTCACGACGACCCACTGGTAGCCGAGCGGGTCGGCGCGGCGCTCGACGACCGAGCCCTCCTGCGGCGCGGAGGCCGTCAGCAGCTCGTCCACCTCGGACTCGACCCGCGCGAACTCGGCGGCCGAGAGCGGCTTGAACACGACGGCGCCGACGCCGTCGAAGCGTAGGCCGAGCGAGTGCTCGAGGGTGACGCCGGCGGTGACGATCGCGAAGAGCCTGTCCTCGGCGGGCTTCTGCAGCCGCTTGCGCCCGAAGAGGACGTCGAGCACGCCCATCAGACGGGCGCCGCCTTGCCCATCTCGTTGGCGATCTCGGCGAGCCGGGCGAGGCGCTTCTGCAGCGGCGGGTGCGTGAGGAAGAGCTCGCCGGCCGACTGCTTCCAGTTCGTCGGGATGATGAAGAACGCGTTCAGCGACGCCGCCTCGCGCAGGTCCTTCTGCGGGATCCGTCCCATCTCGCCGGCGATCTTCTGCAGCGCGCTCATCAGCTGCTCCGGCGCGCCGGTCACGAGCGCCGCCCCGCGGTCGGCCGCGAACTCGCGGTAGCGCGAGATCGCCATGATCAGGATGTAGCTGAGCACGTAGGTCACGATCGAGACGACGATCACGATCAGCCAGACGGGGGCGCCGTTGCTGTCCCGGTTGCGGCTGCCCATGTTGCTGTAGATGCCGAAGCGCACGAGCATCCCCGCGACCATGGAGAAGAAGCTCGCGAGGGTCATGATCGTCACGTCGCGGTGGGCGATGTGCGCGAGCTCGTGGGCGATCACGCCCTCGACCTCCTGCGGCTCCAGGCGATCGAGCAGGCCCTGGGTCACGGCGACCGCGGAGTGGCGCGGCGTCCTCCCCGTCGCGAACGCGTTCGGCACGTGCGTCGGCGCGATCGCGATGCGCGGCTTGGGCAGGTCGCCCATGGCGCACAGGCGCTCGACCATCGCGTGCAGCTCCGGCTCCTCCTCGGCGGTGACGACGCGCGCGCGCGCGGCCATCAGCGCGACCTTGTCCGACGTGAACCACTGCACGAAGGCCAGGATCCCGACCAGCACGATCACGGGCCCGAGCCCCAGGTTGAGCGCCCGCCAGAGGACGAGGAAGAAGACGACGTAGAGCAGGCCGAGCAGGAACGTGGTCAGCGCCATGCGGGCCGAGAGGCCCCGATCACGTCCGAACGCCTTGCGCCTCATCCGCTCGACCCCTCGTCCGCCCTGGCCGCCGGGCGCGGCCTCGCACCCAGTCTACGCGCGCCCTCCCGGCCCGCCGCGGGCGCGACGCGGTTCCCGGTGGCGCATCCGCCGGAGGCTCGTATAGACTCGGCCGCGTGATCCGCCGAATCGCGCTTTCCGTCGCTGCCGTCGTTCTCGTCGGCACCGTGGTCGCGGCCTGCGGCGCGAAGGGAACGCGCCAGGCCCGCCCCACCACCGTCATCGGAGACCTGTCCGCCCCGACCGTCATCGTGGGCGACCCGGCCGCCGGCCTCGAGGTGTTCACCTCGGCGGGCTGCGGCAGCTGCCATGCGCTGGCCGAGGCCGGCTCGCAGGGCGGCGTCGGACCCGATCTCAACGCCTCCCTGGCGGACAAGGACGCGGCGTACATCTCGCAGTCGATCACGAACCCGAACGCGGTCGTGGCCGAGGGCTACCAGTCCGGGATCATGCCCTCCTACGCGGATCAGCTCGACGACCAGCAGGTCGGCGACCTCGTCGGCCTCCTCCTCCAGGCCTCGGGCCAGGAGGTCACGCCGTCCGCCCCCGCCGAGCCGGCACCCGCCGAGCCCGCCCCCGCCGAGCCGGCACCTGCCGAGCCTGCCCCCGCCGAGCCGGCACCGGCCGAGCCCGCCCCTTCCGAGCCCGCTCCCGCGGAGCCGGCGCCCGCCGCCGCGCCCGAGGGCGACCCGGCCAACGGCAAGCAGCTGTTCGCCTCCGCCGGCTGTGTCGGCTGCCACACGCTCGCGGACGCGGGCGCCGCGGGCAACGTCGGGCCGAACCTCGACGAGACGAAGCCGGCGTTCGACACGGTCGTCCAGCTCGTCACGAACGGCGCCGGCCCGATGCCCGCCTTCGGCACGAGCGGCGCGCTCACCGACGACCAGATCAAGGACGTCGCGGCCTACGTCGTCTCGGCGACGCAGGGCTAGTCGCAGCCCTGTCCGACTCGCTCGCGCTCCCGGCCGGCTTCCCGGACGCGGTCGAGGCCTTCGCCTGCGACCTCGACCGGACGCTGATCGCGCCCGACGCGCTCCTGCGCCCACGCACGGCCGGCGCGATCCGGGCGGCCCGCGCTGCGGGCATCCACGTCGTCATCGTCACCGGGCGGATGCTGCAGGCGACGCGCCCGTACTGCACGGCGGCGGGCCTCGACGGGCCGGTGGTCTGCTACCAGGGCGCGGTCGTCGCAGACCCGGTGACCGGCGAGTTCCTGCGGCACGAGACGATCCCGCTCGAGCTCGCGCGCGAGGCGATCCGCGAGATCCACGGGCACGGCTACTCCCCGTACGTCTACGTGGGCGACCAGATGCACGTCGCCGCGATGACGGAGCACGCGGAGCGGTACGGCCGCTTCCAGCGCGTCCAGGTGAACGTCGTCGGCGACCTCCTCGCCTGGCTCGACCGGCCGCCGACGAAGCTCGTCGTGGTCGGGGAGCCGAGCGCCCTCGACGCGCTCGAGCCGGTCCTGCAGGGGACGCTCGGCGAGCGGATGTTCGTCGCGAAGTCGCTGCCCCACTTCCTCGAGCTCGCGAACAAGGGCGTCACGAAGGGCTCGGGGATCTCACTCGTCGCCGACCTGCTCGGCTTCTCGCTCGAGCGCACGGTCGCCTTCGGGGACGGCGAGAACGACGTCGAGCTGCTCGAGGCGGCCGGCTTCGCCGTCGCCGTCGGCGAGGCGCACCGCCGCCTCCTCGCCGTCGCCGACTGGCACTGCCCGGGGCCCGAGGAGGAGGGCGTCGCGCGGGTGTTCGAGGCCGTCCTGGCCCGCCGGCTCGCGCGCTAGGCTAGTCGCCGTGATCGACGCGAGGGCAGCGAGGAACGACCCGGACGGCTGGCGCGCCGCGCTCGTCCGCAAGGGCGCCGCCGAGGCCTTCGACGCGTTCCTCGCCGCCGACCGGGCCTGGCTCGAGCTCGTCCCGCAGGTCGACGAGCTGCGCGGCCGGACGAAGCTCAAGGGCAAGCCCACGCCCGAGCAGCTCGAGGAGCTGCGGCAGGTCAAGGAGCAGCTCGCGGCGCTCGAGGCGCGGATCGCCGAGGCCGAGCGGGGCCGCCAGGAGGCGCTCGACCTCGTCCCGAACCCGCCCGACCCGACGGCGCCCGACGGTGTCGCCGAGGAGGACGCGGAGGAGGTCCGCCGCGTCGGCGAGGCGCCCGCCTTCGACTTCGAGCCGAAGGACCACGTCGACCTCGGCGTCCCGGCGGGGTGGCTCGACCTCGAGCGCGCCGCACGGCTCTCCGGCTCCCGCTTCGCCTACCGCATGGGGGACTTCGCGCTCGTCGAGCTCGCGATGTACCGCTACGCGCTCGACACGCTCGCCGGCAAGGGCTTCGTCCCGGTGATCACGCCGGTGCTCGTCCGCGACACGGCGATGTACGGCACGGGCTTCTTCCCGACGGACGAGGTCAACATCTACGGCGTCGAGCGCGACGAGCTCTACCTCGTCGGCACGTCCGAGGTGGCGCTCGCCGGCCTGCACATGGGCGAGGCGCTCGACGAGGCCGAGCTGCCGCGCCGCTACGTCGGCTACTCGACCTGCTTCCGACGCGAGGCGGGCGCTGCCGGCAAGGACACGCGCGGGATGTTCCGGGTGCACCAGTTCGACAAGGTCGAGATGTTCGTCTTCTGCCGCCCGGAGGACTCCCGCGACGAGCACGAGCGGATCCTCGCGAACGAGGAGGAGCTCGTCCGCGGTCTCGGCCTCCCCTACCGCGTGCTGAACATCGCCGCCGGCGACCTCGGCGCCTCGGCCACGAAGAAGTACGACATCGAGGCGTGGTTCCCCGGCCAGGGCCGCTACCGCGAGATCACCTCGGCGTCGAACACGACCGACTTCCAGGCCCGGCGCCTCGACGCCCGCTTCCGCCGCGAGGGCGGCAAGCTCGAGCACCTGCACACGCTGAACGGGACCGCCGTCACCGCGCGCGCCCTGATCGCGGTGGTCGAGAACTTCCAGCAGGCCGACGGCACCGTCGCCGTGCCCGAGGCGCTCGTCGCCTGCGGCGCGCCCGCGGTCATGCGCCCCCGCGCCTGACGCCCGGCAGGCGGACGAGCGTGCCCCGGTCGTCGACGCTCCCCCGCCGATGACGCGCCCCGGCACCCGCCGCAGCTCCCGCTGGCTCGCCCCGCGCGACGTGTTCGGCTTCATCCACCGCGCCGCCCTGCGCTCCGAGGGCCTGTCCGACGCGGCGATCAGGGACCGGCCCGTCGTCGGGATCTGCAGCTCCTGGTCGGAGCTCGTCAGCTGCAACCTCCACCTCCGGGGCCTCACCGCCGCGATCAAGCGCGGCGTCTGGCAGGCGGGCGGGCTGCCGCTCGAGTTCCCGACGATGTCGCTCGGCGAGAACCTGATGAAGCCGACGACGATGCTCTACCGGAACCTCATGTCGATGGACGTCGAGGAGACGATCCGCGCGAACCCGCTCGACGCCGTCGTGCTCGTCGGGGCCTGCGACAAGACCGTGCCCGCGCAGCTGATGGGGGCCGCGAGCGTCGACGTGCCCGCGATCGCGTTCACCGGCGGCCCGATGCAGCCCGGCTGCTTCCGCGGCACGCGACTCGGCAGCGCCACCGACCTGTGGCGGTACACCAGGCGAGCCTGCGCGCGGGCGGATGACGGCGAGGTACGCGGGCTCGAGGTCGCGTCGACGCCATCCGTCGGCCGCTGCAGCGAGATGGGCGGCGTCGACGATGGCGAAGGCGTCGTCGAGGCGCTCGGGATGTCCCTGCCGGGCAGCGCCGCGATCCGGCGGTCGAGGCGGCGCGTCGCCATACCGCCGAGGGCCGGCCGCCGCGCCGAGTTCGCGGAGGCCGACGTGCGCCCGTCGGCGATCCTGACCGCGAGGCCTTCGAGAACGCGATCACGGTGCTCGTGGCGATCGCCGGCTCGACCAACGCCGTCGCCACCTGATCGCGCTCGCCAGGCGCGTCGGCATCAGCTGCCGCTCCGAGCTGTTCGACGAGATCGCGCGCCGGACGCCCGTCATCGCGAACGTGCGGCCGGCGGGCGCCCCTCTTCGAGGGACTATCCCGCGGGCGGGCGGGCTGCGGCGCTGCTCCACGAGCTCGGGCGCTGCTCCACCTGGACGCGCCAACCGTCTCGGCGCCTCGCTCGGCGAGCGCATCGCTGGGGGCGCGCGCGTACGACCCGGACGTGATCCGCCGCTCGCGGAGCCGCTGAAGCCCGCCGGCGGCCTCGCCGTCCTGCGCGGCAGCCTCGCGCCACAGGGCGCGCTGGTCAAGACGAGCGCCGCCTCGCCGTCCTGCTCACCCACCGCGGCCGTGCCGTCGTCTTCGACGGCATCGACGACCTGATCGCCCGGATCGACGACCCCGACCTGCCGGTCGACGCGAGCAGCGTCCTCGTGCCTCGGAGCGCCAGCCCGCTCGGCGCCCCCATGCCGAGTGGGGATGCTGCCGATCCCGCGGAAGCTCCTCGCCGCGGGCGTCACGGACATGGTCACGCATCTCGGACTTGCCCCGCATGAGCGGGACAAACTGCGCCAATCGTCCTGCACGTCGCGCCCGAGCGCAAGCCGGCGACGAGACTCGACGTCCCCGGCCGGCGCCTCGACCTCATCGCGCCCGAGGAGATCGAGCGCCGCCTCGCGCGCCCATCCCCGAGCGCCGCTACGGCCGCGACTACGGCGCCATCTACCTCGACCACGTCCTCCAGGCCGACCAGGGCGTCGACTTCGACGTCCTGCGTCGACGCCCCGGAGAGCCCGCGCAGACCGAGCCGTACGGCCTGCTCGAGGGCTGGATCACCGGCTGGTAGCGAGCCGCGCCCCACTGGCGCGGGCCCGGGCGGAATCTAGAATCGCTCCGCGGGCAGGGTGGCTGAGCGGCCGAAGGCAGCGGTCTTGAAAACCGCAGAGCGTCGGAAGACGTCGGGGGTTCAATCCCTCCCCGCCGCTCGAAGACACGGATTCCGAGGCGCCGTGCGGCGTACGCCGGCTTGGGCCGGTGCCTCACGGACGGCCGCTCGAGGCCGCCGGAGCCGCCTGAGCAGGGTGTTCACCGGCGCGACCGGCGCGCTCCGTGAACGTGGGTGACGACTCCGTTCATGTGCGGTTCCTCACGATGTGCGCCATGGGGTGCTCACACGACTCGGGTAGGTTCCGGCAGCATGCGGCGCGTGCGGCTCGTCATCCTGGCGGCGATCCTCGGGCTCGCCACGCCGGCCAGTGCGATGGCCTCGTCGATGCTCGGGCCGACGAGCCACGGCGAGCGCCCGTGGAGCGGGTCGTGGGCAACGAGCTACGACAGCGGTGCGACGGGTGTGATCGCGTTCCGGTGGGTGGGGGAGAGCGAGGGGGCTGCGGCGTTCGCGAAGTTCGGCGGCTCGGGCTGCGGCCAAGGCAGCACCTTCTACCGAGGCGGCTGGACGGTAGGCGGCGGGGCGGGCCAGCACGTCGCCTGCACCAGCGGCAGCGGGCTCGCAGGCCGCTGGCGGGACACCCGGACGGGCGACACGGGCGGCTTCGAGCTGCGGCTGAACGGCCGGAAGGCGTGGACGGGCACGTTCACGGTCGACGGGGGAAGCGCCGGAGGGTGGCGCGGCGCCTTCCGCAGCCACTTCCGAAGCGACGGCGCAGACGGCGAGATCACCCGGATCGAGGATGCCGAGGAGTTCCGTCTGTTCCTCGGGCTGGACGACCCGGCCCAGGTCGACTGGCTCAGCTGGATCGCCGACCGATGCAACGACTTGCCGGCGGTCGCCGCCGCGTTCCCGGAGGCTACGGGCGAGGCCGAGATCCCCGGCGAGGGCCTGCTCGGCAAGCACAGCGCGAACCTCCTCTACTCCGGGAGCGACCTCTTCGTCCTGCTCGCCAAGAGCGATCCGCCGAACAGCCTCTCCCCGGAGAACGTGTTCGCGACCGTCACCCGGCGATCCGAGGTCAGGCTGAAGCGGCAGATCCTCGCCAGCAGCGGCAACCTCCTGCCAGCAGACGTGCTCCAGATGGCGCTCCGCGCCACCGGAGGCAGCTACCCGCTGGCCGTCCTGACCGCGCACAACCTGCTCAAGAACATCACCGTCGTCGCGCGCGAGACGATCTCCGAGGCGCGGCGCGCCACGCCCAAGGTGTTCGAGCGCAAGCGAGCCAGCTGGTTGAAGACGCTCCAGATCCAGACCCGCGTCGTCCGCAAGCTCCACAACCTCCGCGCCGACCCGCCCAAGGGACGCGACAAGATGGGCCCCTGGTACCACTCGTTCGCCGTCCTCACCGCCGGGGCGCTGATCGACTCCGCCACCGCGAAGACGATCGTGCTCGCCGAGCACGGAAGCAAGCTCGCCAAGCTGTTCAAGGGCGAGGGCGGCTTCAACCGCGAGAAGTTCCTCATCGACGCCTGCATCGCAGGCGTGACCAGCGATCCGCGACTCGCAGCGCTGTCCCGGTATGGATAGCCCGCACGGCAATCGCCGCGCACGTGCTGCGGCACGCCCGAATGACAGGGGGCTGCGGCATGGTGGGAGCGGACAGGATGCGCCGGGTGGCGCTGCTCGGAGTCGTCGGTGTGGTGGCGGCGACCGCGGTGAGTGCGGCGTCGGCCAGGACCAACGTGCGTGTCCACCGGCGGGGTGGAGCGCGTCCAGCAGGGGACGGCGTCGTGTAGCTCGGTCGAGGGCAGAGGGAACGTCGCGATCGCCACGGGCAACAGCGGTGAGGCCGTGGCAGGGTTCGTCGGCGGAGACGAGTTCGACAAGGCGCTGGCGACCGGCGATGACAGCTACGCGGGCGCGCTCATCGGGACAACAACACCGCGACCGCGACGACCGACGGTTGCACGGCCGACGTCGTTGGCGTGAGCGGTCAGACCGCGAGCTGCTAGACGTTCTCGGGCCGTGACCCGACCGACGCTGGAAGGCCCGCCACTGGCGGGGCTACCGCGTCCCGGGCAGCCGCCGCCGGACGACCTGCTCCCAGCCACCCGCCGCCGTGCACGCACGACACGACTGGCGCACCCACTGGCGCACGCGTCCGGGCGAGACGCGCAAACCACGGAGACAAGCGGCTTCCTGCCGGCTGCGAAGCGGTCTCGAGAACAGCAAGGCGTCGGAAGACGTCTCGAGGGTTCGAATCCCTCCCCCGCCGCTCACGCCCCCGGCTCGTAGCGTCGTACCGAACCCACCTCGCGCTAAAGGATCGTGACCGGTCGCCGCATCATCCTGGCATGGGGCGGATCACGGAGCGCCTAGCGGGGCGACGCGCGCCCCAGCGAGAGCGGATCGCGGACGCTCCGCAAGACGGGCGGGGCCATGGCGGCGGCGCCCTCACGGTCGCGGTCGCAGCGATCGTCGCCGCGCTCGTCCTGCTCGCCGCACCTGCCGCGTGGGCGAGCTCACCCGACGTCGTCATCAGCGAGGTCTACCTCGGTGGGGGCTACGAGGACTCGACCTACGACGCGAGCTTCGTCGAGCTGTTCAACCGGAGTGGCACCGCCGTATCGCTCGACGGCTGGACGTTGCAGGGCCGCCGGCCGGACGGCATATGGTTCGGGTCTTCGCTGGCAGGAACCATCGAGCCCGGCCGCTACGTTCTCGTCCAGCTGAGCTTGCCGCTGCTCGGCAGCCTCCCGTTGCCCCTGGCCGACCGGTTCCTCTCGCTCGGATCGCTCCAGGCCGAGGGCGGCGCGATCGCACTCACGACGAGCCGCCAACAGCTGACCTGTGGCGCTGTCGCGGGCGACTGCGCAACGGTCGCGGCGATCCGGGACATGGTTGGCTGGGGCACCAGCGTCGCCGCCGAAGGATCCCCCGCAAACGCCGTGACCGGGCACGCCCAGAGTCTCGGCCGGTTCAGCTTCGCCACCGGCGCGCAGACCGCGCCGGGGTGCCGCGACAGCGACTCGAACTCCCGCGAGTTCTTCGCGAGCATCCCGACCCCCGTGAACTCGCTCACGGCCGCGGTGACGTGCCCGCCAACGGATGTCGCCCCGACCGTTCTCGAGACGATTCCGGTCAACGGCGCCACCGACGTCGCCCCTGACCAGCCAATCACGATCCGCTTCAGCGAAGCCGTCTTTCAGGCACGCGCGACGGTGTACTGCACCGGCCTGGATCTCCCGCTCAGCCTCCGCTCGGACGACGGCCTCACGTTCACGGCGACCCACCCGCGCTTCCGCTACGGCGACCGATGCTCCCTCCTGATCGCGGCCGGGAGTGCCCGTGACGAGGACAGCGACGATCCCCCCGACGGGCTCGCGGCCGACGTCGTCGTCCAGTTCACGACCCTGGCTCCGACCGAGTTCGCCGCGCTCAGGACGACGTCCGCGACGCTCCAGCCCGGCGGCTGGCTGCGCCTCAACGTCCGCTGCAGCCCGCAGGCCGTGACGGCATGCACGGGGAGCGTCGTCCTGACGATCCGGGCCGCAGCGGGCTCCGGCCCGGCACGGCGGATCACGATCGGCACGGGCAGGTTCGTGATCGCGTACCGACTCCAGGCGCGAGTCGGCGTCCGGCTGAACAGGCTCGGCAAGGAGGCCCTCGCGGCCCGGCAACGCCTCGTCGCAACGGCCACGGTGACGAGCACCGACGCCGCCGGTAGGAGGCTGACACGGGAGTCGACGCTGGTCGTCCACCCCGGGCGCTCGAAGCGCACGCCCTGACCAGGGCGTCCGTACCAAGACCGTCATTCCTCCAAGGAGCGCAAGCCCGGGAACCATGCGGGCTTCCGTTTGAACGACCGGGGCCCTGAGAACCGCAAGGCGATGGAAGCCGTCTCGAGGGGTCGAATCCCTCCCCCGCCGCTCCCGGGCATCGCGGCCGACGCGGCCCCGATCGCCCGGCCCGTCAATCGATCTTGACGAATCGTCATCGTCAATCTATCTTGACGACATGACGACCATCGATCACACCAGTCAGGCGCTCGATCGAGAGCTCCGCCAGACCATCGCTCGGGACGCGCTCGAGGCCCTCGTCGCGGTGGATCGGGCGCAGCAGACGCTGCGGGCCATCGAGCGGGACGCGGTACGGGCCGCGATCCAGCACCACTCGTGGAGCGAGATCGGCACCGCGCTCGGCGTCAGCAAGCAGGCGGCGCACCAGCGATTCGCGCGACCCTGGGCGAAGCAGGTCACCCGGGAGCTCGAGGAGGCGATCAGGGCGCAGAAGGTCGCCCGGGCTGCCGGCGCGGCGCAGGAGGAGGCGGCCGCAGCCGCCAGGCGAGCGGCGCTCGTCGAGGAGTTCGAGCGAGGGAGCGGGACACGCAAGCGCCGGGCGCGCTGACCTGCCCCGGGCCGAGGGCGCGACGGGCGGGGCGCGTGCGATCCGCGGGCCGGCGCAGAGGCCGACGGCCGCTCCGCCTACCATCCCGCGGATGGACGAGCCCTGGCCCGACGACCTGACCGCCGCGGAGGCGCACGTGCTCGCGTCCTGGCCGGGCTGGCTCGCGGTCGAGGCCGCGGAGCTCGGGCTGCTCGAGCTCGTCGCGCGCGGGCGCCTCGCCGTCTGGGCCGACGAGCGGCCGCGGCGGCTCCGGCGCTCGCCCGCGCTGGTGCCGCTCGGGGCGCTCGTCGAGCAGGCGGCCGCCGACGCGCCGTGGCCGCTGCGGTCGCTCTCCGACGGCCTCGCGGCCGCGCCGCGCGAGGAGCAGCCGGAGGACGTCCGCGTCGTGCGCCTGGGTCGGCTCGGCGACGGCCTGCACCGGGCCGGGCACGGGCGCGCCGGGGACTGGGGCCAGGGGCTGCTCGCGTCGCTCGCGGCGCGCGGCCTGGTCGAGGAGGAGCGCCACGCCCGCGCGACGCCGCCGCGCCTGACGCCGGCCGGCGTCGAGCTCCACGAGACGCTCGGCGCCGGCCGGCACGACGCGCAGGCGACGGTGCTCCGCGGCCAGCCGGTGCGGCTCCGCACCCTCGCGTCGCTGATCGCGCTCGGCCCGATCCGCGAGGCGCTCGCCGCCTGGCAGTCGCAGGAGGCCCGGTCTCGGAATCGCGGACGTGCTCGCGCTCGACGGGGTCGACGTCAGCCCCTGCCTGCCGCCTTCGGCTGCATCAGGGTCGGGCTGCGGCACGCCGGCTTCGCGAACGCACAGGCCGGCCCGCACGGCGGCCGGTGGGACCCCGCCCCGGACGCGCCCGGCGCCTGAGCCGCGGCCGCCGCAGGCCAGCTCCACGATCGTCCCGGTCGACGGCGACGGGCACACGACGGATCTCCCGGCCGGCAGGATCGCGGCTGGCGCGCCATCGGTACCGTTCCTCCCGTGGCGCAGCTGACGACGAGCCCGGCGACGCGGGTCCCGGTGGTGGACGTGATCCGCGACGCGATCCGGCAGCGGCTCATCGCCCCCGGGGCGCCGCTCGTCCAGTCGGCGCTCGCCGACGCCCTCGGCGTCAGCAAGATCCCGATCCGCGAGGCGCTGCACACGCTCGCCTCGGAGGGCCTGGTCACGTTCGCCGAGGACGGCGCGCACGTGACGCTCCTCTCGCCCGGCGAGATCCACGAGCTGTGGACGCTGCGCTCGGCCGTCGAGCCGCTGCTCGCGGAGGCGATCGTCCGCCGGCTCGGGCCGGCCGACCGCGAGGCGCTCGCGCAGCTCGTGGCCGCCATGGACAGCGCCGAGGGCGACGCCTGGTCGGACCTGAACTACGTCTTCCACACGGAGCTCTACCGCCTCAGCGGGATGGCGCACACCGCCGCGATGGCGACCCGGCTCCTGACCCGCCTCGAGCCCTACTCGCGCACGGCCGTCAACCTGCTCGCCGGCCGGCCCGCCGCGCAGGCCGAGCACCACGAGATGCTCGCGGCGCTCGACGCGCGCGACGCGGCGGCGCTGCGCGAGGTGATCGAGCGGCACAGCACGCGCGTTCGCGACCTCCTGATGGCGGACGCCGCCGCGCAGGCCGCGCCGCCCGGCCGCTCCGCGGCGGCGGCCGAGGCGGCGCGCGGCCTCGCCGAGCGGCTCGGCTCCAGCTGAGGGCGCCGGCCGCCCGCGCGGTGCCCGCCTCGCCGCTCCCGGGCGGGGAACGGACGACCCCATGCCCGAGGACGCGGGGATGAGCGGTGCACGGCGGGTGCCCTACGGCGTCCGGGGCGCGGTCTCACGACCCAGTGGCGCTGCGCGCCCTGCGAGCGCGGTACGCCCGGCTGCGCGGGTACGCGATCCATGATCGCCCGGCTCGTCTAGGCTGGCTCTCGTCGTGCACGCCCCGAGAGACGACCGCGTCCTGCGCGGGACCCGAGTCGTCGCCGCGCTCGTCGTGCCGTTCCTGCTGGCGGCGTTCGGCCTCTGGATCGTCCCGTCGCGCACCGACTGGTTCGCGTGGACGATCCGCCCGGACATGACGCCGATGGTGATGGGCGCCGGCTACGTCGCCGGGGCGTTCTTCTTCGCCCGCGTCCTCGTCGCCCGGTGCTGGCACCGGGTGCACCTCGGCTTCCTCCCGGTCACCACCTTCACGATCTTCATGGCGGTCGCGACGCTCCGCAACCTCGACCGCTTCGACCACGGCCGCGCAGCGTTCTGGGTCTGGGCCGGACTCTATGCCGCGACGCCCGTGGTCGTGCCTGCCGCGTGGGCCTGGAACCGACGGCGCGACCCGCGCGAGCTCGCGCCCGGCGACGTCCGCCTGCCCGACGCCGTCCGCCTCGCCCTCGCCGCCGCCGGGGTGGGGCAGCTCGTCGTCGCGCTCGTCCTGCTCGTCTCGCCCTCGACGATGATCGACGTCTGGCCGTGGACCGTCTCCCCGCTCACGGCCGCCGTGCTCGGCGGCTGGTTCGCGCTCCCGGGCGTCGTCGCGCTGATGATGGCGATCGACGCGCGCTGGGGCGCGATCCGCGTCACGCTGGACAGCCAGCTTCTCGGCCTCGCGCTGATCCTCGCGGCTGTCGGCCGCGCCTGGGACGACTTCGACCGATCGAATGCGCTCACGTACGTCTTCACGGCCGGGATCGCGCTCCTGCTCCTGGCACTGCTCGCGCTGCGGATCGGCATGGACCGCCGACGGTGCCGCCCGGCCGAGACGGCGCGGGCCGCGCGGGCGTCGCACCCGACGACCCGGGCCCGACGGCCCAGGCGCTGGTAGGGTCGTGCACCGCGTCCGATCCCAGGAGGTGCACGCATGCGCGCCGCTCTGCGCCGCGTCGCGGCAGGCCTCGCCGCCTGCCTCGCCGCCCTCGTTCCCGGAACCGCCGCTCACGCGCTGACGACGACCGTCCGCGACGTCCACGTCACCCAGGGGACACAGACGTTCGGCTGGTGGGCCGGGAATCCCTCCGGCTTCGCCCAGCAGGCCGGCAACACGATCCCGCTCGTGTCCGGCCGCAGCACGGCCGTGCGCGTCTCGGTGGAGTTCGGGCTCGGGCCGGGCGAGAGCCTGCCGCAGGACGTCCAGGGGCTCATCTCCGTGACGATCGCGGGGCAGCAGGTGGTGGCGTCCACGTCGGACTTCACCCTCAACGCCCCGTGGGATCCGCCGCTCGCTCCCCGGCCCGAGCTGCGCGAGGACGACACGCTCAACTTCGAGCTCCCGGCAGGGACGCTGCGCCTCCCCACCGGCCAGGCCACCGGGACGGCGCAGTTCACCGTCCTCCTGCTGAGCTCGACGAACGCCGTGCTCGGAGGCGGCTCGGCGACGCTCGAGATGCGAGCGCTCCCGAAGCCGGAGATCATCCCCGTCGGGATCCGCTACACGCCGTTCTCGAACGACGGTCCGGACGCCGCCTTCGCCCAGCAGGGCGTGGCGGACGCGTTCGTCGACGCCGCCCTGCCGATCGACGACAGCTGCGAGACCGCCGACGGCGAGGAGGGCCGTTGCGCCTACCGGCCGTTCGGCCTGGTGCAGGAGCAGGCCTTCGACCTCGACGTCAACGGGAACGGGGCCCTCGACTCGGACGCCGACCCCTCCCCCACGGCCACCGACCACCGCGAGAAGTCCGGGCTGATCGAGCAGCTGATCGCGATGCGCACCGTCCTCGTCTACGTCGTCCCGGCGAGCATCGGCGCGTTCGGCGCGAGCCCGGCGCCGCCCGAGGACACGTACGTGTTCGGCTGGCTCCCCGCCGGGGCGCTCGTCGACCACGGCGGCGCGGCGCGCGTCGGCGGAGACAACGTCGGCTACGGCAGCGACCGCCCCGACTTCGCGCCCGTCGCCTTCGCGCACGAGTTCGTTCACATGCACGACATCGTCCCGCCGGCGCTCTCGCCCGACTTCCACGACGACCCGTCGCCCCAGGCCCTCCTGCCGAACCTCGGCTGGGACGTCGGCGGCGGCCTGATCGGCAACCCGCCCGGCACCGGCGTGGGGCGGCTGCGCGGACAGGGCTTCTTCGACGCGATGGGCGACGACGTCGGTCGGACGATCGCGGACGGGTGGCTCGGGGCCGAGAACTACGAGCTCCTGCTCGAGGCGCGATCGCAGCTCGGCTCCCAGCTCGCCAACGGCAGGAGGCTGGCCGGGAAGGGACGCACGTCGTCGCCCTCGCCCACGGTGACGATCACGGGCGTCGTGACTCGGTTCGTCGAGGAAAGGGACGGGCGCCTACGCGCCACCGCGGCCGAGCTGCGACCGGCGTTCGCCGTCCCGGGGGCATCCCAGCGACGCGGCTCGGCGACGGCCGCGACCACCCAGGTGTTCGTCGAGGCGATCTTCGACGCGAACGGGCGGCTCCGTCGGGTCATCGCTCCCGTCGACGCCCGGACCGTCACGAACACGCACCTGCCGCCGCCCAAGCCGAGCGCGCTCCACCCGCACAGCGTCTTCCTCGGGCCCTTCTCCGTCACGCTCGCCGCCCGAGGCCGGCTCGTCGCCCTCCGCATCCTCGACCGGCAGGGCCGTGCGCGGGCGCGCCCGCGCGCGACGTCAGCCGGACCGCGCGCTGCGATCGCGAGCCCGGCCGCGGGCACGGCGCTCGGCGCGCGCCCCGTCCTGCGCTGGCGGACGGAGGACAGGGACTCTCCCGCCTCTGCCATGCGCTACCACGTCTCGTTCAGCCCGGACGGCGGCGCGACGTTCCTGCCCGTCGCCGTCAACCTGCGGCGTCCCGGCCTCGCGCTCGACCCGCGGCGCCTACCGTGCACGCGGCAGGGGATCCGGCGCGTCCACGTCAGCGACGGAGTCAACAGCTCCGTCACCGACGTCCGCAAGCTCGTGAACCGGCGCTGCACGGCCGCGTTGCGCGCCGTCTCCCCCTGAAGCGTGTGGGCCG
>JAWKJY010000002.1:0-720361 GCA_041393535.1 Thermoleophilia bacterium | reverse complement strand
TTGAGGCGGCATGGACTTGGGCAAGATGGGTCTAGTCAGCTATGTCCTCGCGAAGCTTGCGCCGTGAGCGCGAGGCGAGGCTCTCTTGAATGGCGAGAAAGACGGAGCGGTCAATGATCGGTCGGTGTGCTCGCTTGATGCCATGACGCTCGCCGATGTATGCCGGATTAGAGAGCATTAGGTGGATCGCCGCTCTGCTCCATGCCTTAGCTTTCTGCGGGGGAGCGATGCCCTCGTGGTTCAGGACGCCGGCGATCCGCGAGGGATTCGTCCCCTGCCGGGCGAGATCGAAGATCTTCTTGACGATCGGGGCGGTGGCGGGATCGGGTTCGAGCTGGCCGCGGGTCGGGGCGTGGTAGCCGTAGGGGTGTCGTCCGTGGACGTGGCGTCCGAGAGTCTTGCCCTTGGCCTTGCCCGCATTGAAGCGCTCGCGGATCTGCGCCCGTTCGAATTGGGCGATCAGGGCGAGCTGGCCGCGGATCAGCTCGGCGAGGGGGCCGTCGCCGTTGTGCTCCTCGGCGACGGAGACGACCTCGACGCCATGGCGGGCGAGCATGCGCTCCAGGACGACGAGGGTCGCGTGGTCGCGGCTGAGCCGGTCGAGCTTCGCGACCAGGAGGATCTCGTACTCGCCCTTCTCGGCGCGGTCGAGCAGGGCGAGGAGCTTCGGCCGGTGCTCCCAGGAGAGGGCTTCGCCTTGCTGCACGCCGCCTGAGGCGGTCTCGGTGACGATGTCGATCAGGTCGAGCTTGTGCTGCTCGGCGTACTCCCTGACGCGGTCCTTCTGGACGGCGAGCCCGAGCCCGTCCGTCTCCTGAACGCGGGTGGAGACGCGGAGGTAGGCGATGGCGCGTGCCCCCCGCGCGTGGCGGGGGGCATCGCTTGTCCGGTTGCGGGTCATGCCTGCTCCCGCGGGAAGATCACGTCGAGGGTCGCCTCGATGTCGTGCAGCACTGCAAGGGCAGCCTTCTGCGCGTCGCGCTCGTCCGCGTGCTGCTCCAGGTAGCGGCGGTGCCGCTGCGTCACCGGGTGTCCGTACATCTGGCAGAGCGCGGCGGCGACGGTCTCGGCGACCAGCTCCTTGCGCTTGCGGTCGCGCTTGTCCGCCAGCCCGGCGGCGTAGTGGGCGGCGTGCGCCAGCTCGTGGAAGAAGACCGCGGCGTCCTCGACCCCGAGCACGATCGACCGGCTGGAGTGCTGGTACCAGCCGAGCGCCTGCTCGGCGTGCGTCACGACGGTCGGCACCCACTTGACCGAGACGCCGAGCCGCTCGGCCACGTCGAGCAATGGCGGGAGCTGGGACGGCTCGAAGCTGTCCGGGTAGCCGATGTCCGCCCCGTCCGTCGCCTGATAGGCGAAGACCGGGATGGCCACGAAGCCGACCAGGATCGTCCCCTTGCGCTCCTCCCCGGTGACCGCGTCCGTCTCGGTCTTCGTGACGGTGCGCGGCCCGAGGATGTAGAAGGCCCGCGCGCCCTTCACGACCGAGCGGCCCGCCTCCTTCCACTGCTTGAAGCCCCTGGCGTCGAACGTCCCCGCCCGCAGCATCAGCAGCCGGTTGGAGAGCGACCAGCGCCGGCACGGCGCGTCCGGGTTCAGCACGGCCGCGATCGTCGCCAAGGCGACGTCCTCCGCGAGCTGCTCCGGGTCGTTGATGATCGCGAGGACATCGGCGAGCGCCTCGCCCGCACGGTCGCGCGAGCCAGCAGTAGGCTGAGCCTGCATCGAAAGAGCCCCTTTCGGTGCCAGCCCCCGGGACGTTGGCGCGTCGCCGGGGGCGTTCTATGAGACGGGCCGGACGCTACTCCCCGGCAGGCGATCTGTCAAGCAGTTGACCAACAGGAATACGGCATAGCCCCGAGCGAACGCTGGCGGGCGCGTTCTCTACGGTGGTGCGAAGGCGCGGCACGCGGGCGGCTGGGTCCGGCTGGAGCTGACCCCATGTCCCGCCCTCGATGGTCTCAATCATCTCGACCTCGGGGATGCGCGGGAGCGCAATCCCCGAGCACCCCCACCCCCGCGCGTGAGCTTGCGCTCTCGGGTCCTACCGGGTGATCTCATGGCTGCACCGCAGACGCTCCCCTGGTCGTTCGGGGCGCGAAGGCGTCCAATCGCTGGACCTCGGCTAGGGTGGCGAGCGGAACGCCGGGCTGTCGCGTCGTGAAGCCGCATGCCGCCGCGGTATGGCGCGACCGACCCAGGGTCGTTGCAGCCGCGTACCACGAGGCCGGCCATGCGGTTGCTGCCCTCGAACACGGCCATCGGCTCGTCCGGGCGACGGTCGTCCCGAACGAGGACGAGGGCTACGTGGGTCGAGTGACGTCGCCCGGCTTGCCGCCGGGGATGCTGCGCTCGGTGCTCGGCTGGTGGCCGTCGACGGCAGTTCGCGTGCGAGCGGAGGAGGTGTTGCTGGTGACCGCGGCGGGCGGGCATGCGCCGGCAGCGTTCTTGGGCGTCGGTGCCGATGATCCCCGGGGCGTCGACAGCCGGGCTATGGACGACTTGCAGAACTTCGATCTAGCCGTTGGCCTGGAGCAGGATGACGAAGGCCGTGCGCACGCGCTACTCCAGCTAGTGGAACTCCGTGCTGCGGCGTTCGTCCCGGACGAGTTGAACTGGGTGCTGATCGAGGGAGTCGCGATGGCTCTCTCGCCCGGGGCGTTCTGAGCGGGCGGGGCTGAAGGCAGCGGCTGAAGAGGCTCGGCGCAAGGCTCGCGAGTCGACCAGTGCGCGGTTCGGTTTCGGTGCGTGGCCGAGCGAGCAGGCTCCCTCGCGCGCCTGGTGAACAGCCATCAGCGGGCTGGCAGTCGATCGAATCGGCCGCCAGCCCACCTGCACGGATCGCGGCCGGAGACGAGTCGATCCTTGCTTCGCCTCAGAGACGCACCCTGCGAGGAGGCGGGCCCTGGAGGGGACGATCGCCTCGCTTGCCAGGGGCCGCGCACCCCCACCCCCGCTCACGAACGACAGCTCGCGGGTCCTCTCCTACGGCCCCGGGTAGGATCGCGCTGACGTTTCGTCGCCTTGCGCGGCCGGCAGACGCCCGGCCAGACGCGCGCGGTAGATCCAGCGGCTGACGATCTGCCCCCTCGCGGCCGGCTGTGCGGCGAGGAGAGGAGCAAGCTCGGCACGTAGCTCGTCGGCGTGCTTCCTTCGTCGCCTCAGCTCGCCCTCGGGGTGCCCCAGCGTGTTCTTGTCGCGCGTGTCTATACGGTGGACCTTCAACGAGTGCCATGATCGGTCGATCACCTTTCGGAGCCAGTCGGGCGCAGGCACGGGATCGCGCTTGCATGCGTCCGTGAACTCCTCAAGCTGCCGAGCTTGCGACGCTCCGGGTAACGAGCGTAGGAGCAGCAGGTCGTCGAGGGCGGCTTGTTCTTGGGGCTCGAGCCCGATGAGACCCCGCTTGATCATGAGCTGCTCGATGGCGCGGTTCTGGTACTCGCAGAAATCTGGCAGCTGGACCCGGTGAGGGTCATCGTCATCGACCACGCCCCCATCGCCATCGTCTCGGGCGTACCTCTCCCAGAACTCCAGTTCGTCGAGCAGCACGACGGCGATCGCGCTCGCGTGGGGCGGGGAGATCTGCCACGGAAGGAAGCCCCTCTCCTGGAGCAGGATCGCCTCGAAGGTCCCGAACCCGTGGTCGAGCACGCGCGCCAGGATGGCGAGCACGTGGGGCTGGCGGCTAGGGCGGCGGCCGCGGCCGCGGCTCGGCTCCGGAGCTTTCGTCATGGCCCTTTACCGGGAAACCGGAGAGGCCGCGCGCCAGGCTCGGCACAGTCGGGTTCATGAACGAACACGCCGAAATCGTACGAGAGCCGTCGCTGACAGAGCCGCTGCTGAGCGTGAACGAGGTCGCCCGGCTGCTCGGAGTCGGGCGCGGCCAGGTCTACGCCCTCGTTCGCGCCGGGGTGCTGCTCCCGCTCAGGGTCGGCACGCGCATGCGCTTCGAGCCGGCACAGATCCGAGAGCGCCTCGCGGACACCCCGAACCTTCGCTGAACCATCCGACCATGGAGTACGAACCCATGCAGTCCGAAGACAGGCGAGCGGAGAGCGCCCGCAGCCAGCGTTTCCTGCGCGACCTCAAGGAGCTCGTACGCGACTACCGCGGGGAGGCGTCGCCGAGGTACCTTGCGCCGACGCTCGACATCGCCGCGCGGCACGTCGCTCTGGCGGGCGTTGACGGCGACGCGGAAGCAGCCGGCGCCGACCGTTCGCCGGCAGCAGGCTAGCCGTCGGCGATGTTCGACGAGACCCTTCAGCAGTTCGATGCCGAGCGGGACGTAATCGGGTCGCTCTTGTTGGCCGCGCACGTGGGCGGGCACGAGCTGGCGTCGTCCATCCTGGACGAGATCCTCGTCACCGGGTTGTCGAGCGAGACCTTCTACCTCCCGTCGCACTCGGTGATCTTCGAGACGTGCAAGGCCCTGCTCGATGCCGGCGTCCCCTCCGAAGAGCGACTCGTTGCCTCCGAATTGCAGAAGCGACATGTTCACGACACCACCCTCGTCCACCTCGCCGAGCTGAGGATCTGTACGCCGGCCTTCTCGAACGCCGCGCATCTCGCACGCCTTGTGGTCGATGCAGAGCGTCGACGTCGGCTCGATCGCCTTGGGCTAGAACTGCAGCAGGCGGCCCGCAACGGCGGGCTGACCGAGCCGCTCCGGCAGCGAGTGGTCGAAGCACTTGAGCCGTCACGGTCGGCGAGCGGCGAGACCGGCTGGGAGCCGGCACTCGACCTGATCGCGCGCGTGGGAGGTGAGCAGCTCGCGCAAGGGCCGGTCATCGGCGAGCTCCTGTATCCGGGACGGACGCACGTCTGGAGCGGCGAGCCCGAGTCGCTCAAGTCGATGCTGGCGCTCGTCGTCTGCGCCCAGCAGATGCGCGCCGGGCACTCCGTGCTCTGGATCGACCTGGAGATGAACGCCGGCGACGTGCTCGACCGCCTGCGGCGCTAGGCCTCAACGACGAGACCATCGCGAGGGCCTTCGTGTACCTCGCGCCCAAGGCTCCCTTGAGCCCGAGATCGGCATCGAGGCGGTGCTCGACGCGCACAAGCCCGTGCTGGTCGTGATCGACTCGATGACGGCGGCGCTGCGACTCCAGGAGCGGAGGCGAACTCCGCGGCGGACATCGAGCGCTTCTACCGCACGTTCATCGACCGCCTGCGTAGCCGCGGGGCCGCCATCCTGGTCATCGACCACGTGGCGAAGGCCCGCGAGGCGCGGAAAGTTCGCGATCGGCTCCGAGCGGAAGATCGGCGCTGCCGACGTCCATGTCCACCTGACGCTCAACGTCATCACGCCCTCTGGCCCGCGGCGGGACGGGCGTTGTCCGCGGTCGTGACGATGAAGGACCGCCTGGGCCACCTGCCTCGTCCGCTCGCCGCCGAGGTGCACTTCACGAGTTCGGCGTCGGGCGCGATCCATAGCCACGATCCTCATCGCGCTCCCTGAGCAGTGAGGGCGCGGCCGCTGTTCCAGCCGACGCACCTGATGAGCGCGTTCCGATGCTGCTGGAGATGTCGTCGGAACCGCTGAGCCACAACCGCATCGAGCAGGAGGTGAAGGGCAAGACGGAGTTCGTCCGCATGGCGATCGAGCGCCTCATCGACGGTGGGTATGCGGCCGAGGAGCGAGGGCCGCGAAACGCGCGCCTCGTCAGGTCGCTTCGACCTTCCGCCAGCTCGATCAGCTCGTCGCGGTGGACGGCGCTCGACCTCGTCCCGCGACCTCGTCCCCCGTAGAGGGGGACGAGGTGGACGAGGTCGAGCAAGCGCGCTCCTTCAGGAGCCCCAGTGACCGGCCCAGCCCATGCCCTCCCTCGGTGCCTCGAAGGTCCAGCGCACCGAAGCGAGGCTGCCTCGCACTCCTCCTCGATGCGGCCCGCCGGCACCCGGGGCGCGAACGCCTCGCAGCCGCCGCACCCTCCCGTTCACGGCCGGCAGCCCGTCACGGATGTCATGATCCGCCCCGTGCGGCTCGGCGAAGCAATCGACGCCTACGACGGCGAGCTGGCGCGGCGCGGGCGCTCGAAGGCGACCCGGGACGCCTACTGGCGAAAGCTGCGCATGATGGAGCGCGACCTCGGCTCCAAGCGCGACGTCGCCACGGTCACCCGCGACGAGGTTCGCGCCTTCCTTCGACCGCTGGCGCGACGCCAAGCCTCGCGACGCTCGCGCACTCCACCTCGGTGCTCGCGTCGTTCTTCGCCTTCGGCTCGAATGGGAAGGGGCGCTCGACGGCTCGCCGATGGCGCGCATCCAGCGCCTGCGCGTGCCCTGCGCGGAGGACATCGAGGTCGTCTCGGTCGGCGAGCGCGAGGGCCGAGCGGATGCTCGCCGTGGTCGAGACCTGGGATGAGCTGCTCTGCCTCTCGATCCTGCTCTACCTCGGCCCGCGACGGCGGGCAGCCGCCGACCTGCGCTGGCGGGACGTCGATCTGCTGAACGACACCGTGCGCTTCAAGGAGAAGGGCAACAAGGTGATCGTCAAGCCGATGCCCGTCGAGCTGGCCGAACTGCTGCGTGACGTCATGCTCCAGGGCGTCGTCCCGACCGGGGCGGACGACTACGTGATCCCGAACCCGCGGCCCGGGATGGTGCGCAAGCCGACCCGGGACGACCGCGCCGTCTGGCACATCGTCAAGCGCGTCGCCGCTCGGGCGGGCGTCGAGTCAACCGTGCACGCGCTCCGGGCGGCCTTCGCGACCCGGTTCCTGGAGACGCACCCGGACGACATCTACGCGCTCAAGGAGCTGATGGGGCACAAGCGCCTGGAGACGACGGCCGTCTACCTGCGGCGGCTCGATTGGGCGCGGGCGATGGCACGAGTCGCGGACCTTTCGTGGGGTTCCGCGTTTCGTGCAAAGGCAGGAGAGGCGCATACGGGATTCGAACCCGTGTTACCGGCGTGAGAGGCCGGCGTCCTAGGCCACTAGACGAATGCGCCCTGACCAGCGCGGAAGGATAGCGAAACGGCCGCGGCGCGCGCGGCAGGTGCGTTGCGTGCCGGGCGGCGGTGTGCCATCGTCGGCGCATGGCAGGCCGGCCGCACCCGCTGGACGCGCTGATCGACCCGGGCGCGCGCCTCGAGCGGCTCGCCACGGGTTTCGCGTTCGTCGAGGGGCCGGTCTGGCACCCTGACGGCCACCTGCTCTTCACCGACATCCCGGCCGACCGGATCCTCCGCTGGGACGAGGCGCACGGCGCGCGGGTCGAGCGGGAGCCGAGCGGACGTGCGAACGGGCTCGCCCTGGAGCCGGACGGGAGCCTGCTGGCCTGCGAGCACGTCACGAGCACGGTGACGCGCACCCGATCGGACGGGACGCGGGAGGTCGTCGCCGCGCGCTGGCGAGGACGCGAGCTCAACTCGCCGAACGACCTGATCGTCGCCCCCGACGGCGCGATCTGGTTCACCGATCCGCACCCGGCCGGGCGGACGGCGGCCTGGGGCGTCGAACGCCCTCGGGAGCTCGACTTCCAGGGCGTCTTCCGCGTGCCGCCCGGCGGCGGCGAGCCGGAGCTGGTCGCCGACGACTTCCGCTTCCCGAACGGCCTCTGCCTCGCCCCCGACGGGCGGACGCTCTACGTGAACGACACGCTCGCGATGCACGTGCGCGCCTACCCGCTCGGCGCCGACGGGGCGGTGGGCGAGGCCCGCGTGCTGCACCGGCTCGGCGGCGAGGTGCAGCTCCTCGACGGGCGGATCGTCCCGGCGGACGTGGACTCGCTCGGCTTCGACCACGGCTTCCCCGACGGCATGAAGTGCGACGAGCGCGGGAACGTCTGGTGCACCGGCCCGGGCGGCGTCTGGGTGATCGCGCCCGACGGCACGCACGTCGGGACGGTCGAGCTGCCCGAGCTCGCCGCGAACCTCGCCTGGGGCGGGGCGGACGGTCGGACGCTCTTCGTCACGGCGACGTCGAGCGTCTACGGGCTCGAGACGCTCGTCCGCGGCGCGCGCCCGGCCGGCTGAGGGGCGCGGGGAGGAGGGCCCCAGCCGGGGCCGAAGTCCCCCCGCATGGACATGAAGCCCCGCTCGCTGCCGCGCCCCCGCGTGCCCAGACCGCGCCTCGACGGCGCCCTCGACTCCGCCGCCCGCCTCGCGAAGGCGCCGCGCGCGGCCGACCCCGCCGCCGCGCTCGCGCTCGTGCGCACCCCGGTCGACGCCATGACCTCGTGGTGGGAGGAGCGCACGGCGCGCCGCCACGCGATCACGCGCGAGCAGCTGGAGCTCGGCGAGCGCCGGGAGCTCGGCGACCGCCGCGGCGAGGCGGTCAAGCTGAACGCGCTCGGCAAGGCGTACCGCCACAAGGGCCAGTACCCCGAGGCGATCGTCTGCTACAAGGAGGCGCTCGAGATCTTCCGCGAGCTGGGAAACCGGCGCGGCGAGGGGCTCAGCCTCTCGAACCTCGGCCTCGTCTACGCCGATCGCGGCCAGCGCCTGAAGGCGATCTCGTGCTTCGAGGAGGCGGTCGAGATCTTCCGCCAGCTCGGCGACCGCCACGTCGAGGGGCAGATCCTCGCGAACCTCGGCACCGCCTACCGCCGCCAGGGGCAGGACGAGCGGGCGCTCGCCCTCTGGGAGAGCGCGGCCGAGCTCGTCAACCCCGGCACCGTCGCCCACCGCCGCATGTCGGACCTGCTCGGCGCGCGCTAGGTCGGCGGTGCGCCGGCCGTCCCCTCGACTGCTCCTGGCCGGGCTCGGCGCCGGCGGCGCTGCGCTCCTGCTCGCCCTGCCCGCGGCGACGGCCCCCGAGGGCCTCTCCGACAAGCGGCAGGAGGCCCAGCGGATCCTGGCGGAGATGGAGGAGCTCGACCGGCGCCTCGGGCCCGTGGTCGAGGCATACAACGGCGCCACGGTCGAGCTCGACCGGATCGAGGGGGAGCTGCAGCACACGCGCGCCGCTCTCGGGTCGGCGCGGACGAGCTTCCGCGAGGCGGAGCGTCGGATCGCCGGGCGCGTCGTCGAGCTCTACAAGGGCGAGGAGCCCGACGACGTCGAGGTGCTCCTCGGCGCGGGCAGTCTCGACGAGCTGCTCGATCGCGCCGACGCGCTCGACCGCGTGCGCGAGCAGGACGCCCGGATCGTCCGCCAGATCGAGGAGGCCCGCCGCTCGCTGCGCGTCTCCGAGAAGGAGCTCCAGGCCGACCGGCGCGAGCAGCGGGAGCTCGTCGCGGAGCGCGCCGAGCGCAAGCGTGCGATCGAGGCCGAGCTCGCCGACCGGCAGGTGCTCTACGACCAGGTGAAGGACGAGATCGAGCGGATCCAGGCCGCGGAGCGCGAGCGGCAGGCGCGGCTCGAGCGGCTGGCCGAGCAGCGGCTCGCCCAGTACCGCGCGGCGCTCAACGACGGCGCCGAGAGCGCGCTCGCGAGCGGCGCCGGCCGGCCCGAGGTCGTCTCCCTCGCGCTCCAGTTCCTCGGGGTCCCGTACGTCTGGGGCGGCGCGTCGCCCTCGGGCTTCGACTGCTCCGGCCTCGCGCTGTACGTCTACGCGAAGATCGGCATCAGCCTGCCGCACTACGCCGCGTACCAGTACACGTACGGGCGCGCCGTCTCCCGCGACGAGCTGGTGCCCGGCGACCTCGTCTTCTTCAACGGCCTCGGCCACATGGGCATCTACATCGGCGGCGGGCAGTTCGTGCACGCGCCGCACACCGGCGACGTGGTCAAGATCTCGAGCCTCGACGAGGCCTGGTACGCGGCCAGCTGGGTCGGCGCGCGCCGGCTCTGACCGCCGCCCGCCCGCGTAGACTCGCGGCATGTGCGGCAGGTTCACGTCGACGGCGGAGGCGGCCGCTCTCGCCGAGCGGTTCGCGACGCGCCTGCCCGAGGACTACCGCGTGCGCTTCAACGTCGCGCCGGCCCAGCGGGTCGTCGCCATCCGGCTCGAGGAGGACGGCGAGCGCCTCGCCGAGCTGCTCCGCTGGGGCCTCGTGCCCCACTGGGCGAAGGATCCGAACGTCGGCTACAAGATGATCAACGCGCGCGCGGAGACCGTGCGCGAGAAGCCCGCGTACCGCTCGCTGCTGAAGGCGCACCGCTGCCTGATCCCGGCCGACGGCTTCTACGAGTGGCGCACCGGCCCCGACGGCAAGAAGCAGCCGGTCCGCTTCACGCTCGCCGACGACGAGCCGTTCGCCTTCGCCGGGCTCTGGGCGCGCTGGGTGCAGAAGGAGACCGGCGAGGTGCTCGACTCGTGCACGATCGTGACGACGACCGCGAACGACCTGGTCGCGCCGGTCCACGACCGGATGCCGGTGATCCTGCCGCGCGGCGCGGAGGCGCCGTGGCTCGACCCGGCCCTCGATCCCGTCGAGGCGGTCTCGCTGCTCGTGCCCTACCCGGCCGACGCGATGCTCGCCCGGCCCGCGTCGACCCTCGTCAACTCGGCGTCGAACGACGATCCCGCGGTCCTCGTCCCCGACGACGAGCAGATCCCGCTGCTCGGCTGAGCCGGGAGCGGGGCGCCCGCGCCGTCGCGCGGACGCCCCGGCCGGCCGCTAGAAGAGCCCGTAGGACGTCGCGTTGAGGAAGAAGCCGCGCTTCGTCTTCGCGCTGCGGCAGCGCATCCCGTCCGAGCGGGACGTGCACGTGAACCACTTGCCGCCGCGAGGCCCGACGCCGGTGTAGCTCTCGCCGTACTCGAGCGTCGGCCCGCCCGGGAACGACAGCGGCGCCGCGAACCGGCGCTTCCAGGCCGCGCCGTAGAGCGGCACGCCGACGGTGAAGCCGTCGTTCAGGGTGGTGCACGCCATCAGCCGGCGGTTCGGGAAGAAGCGGCAGCGGATGTTGCCGGTCGGGCTCTGGAACCAGAGGCTGTCGAAGAAGCCCGACGGCGCGAGCGCGCTCGTCGGCCCGCCGGTCGCAGCACCGGCGCTCCCCGTGCCTGCCGCAATGGCCGCCACCAGGACGGCCAGGACAAGGATCACCCTCCGCATCTCGCTCCTCTCGATCGGTCGCTTCCCCCGGATGGTGGCGGACCCGGCGGCGCCGCGCGACTGCAATGCGCCACATCCGCCGCTCGGGGCCCGCCCGGGCCCCGGAAACGCCGAAGCCCCGCATGGCGGGGCTTCGCGAGGCTGCGGGGCAGGGATTCGAACCCCAACTTCCTGATCCAGAGTCAGGCGTCCTGCCGTTAGACGACCCCGCACCGGACGGCCTCCAGTGTATCGACTACGCCCGGGTGCGGTGAAGCCGAGGCGCCGCCCGGCGAGCCGGCCCGGGAAGTCCGAGCTGCAACGCGCAACGCCGCCGAGGAGGCCCGAGGGCGAACGGGAGTGACGCGATCAGGAGGGGCGCCGAGAGGAAGAGGGGGCGAGCGTCTCCAGCATCCGAGGAGGAGGGCAGCTTGCTGTCCTCCGACCAGGGCGGCTGCTCGGAGCAAGTGCCAGCCCACGACGTCGCAGCGTGAGCCCGAGTGCGGGCGGCCTGGCGCGATGAGGGGGGCCCTGGGGGCAGAAGCGCGAGCTTCTCCCCCAGAGACGCTTTCACCCGGCGAGCCGGTAGATCGGCACCAGCCGCTTCTCGGCCTCGGTGTCGATCCGGGCGATCACCTCGACGTAGGGCTCGAGGCCCGAGCCGCGGAGCTTCGCCTTCAGCACCTCGTCGACCTGGAAGATGCCGCTCGAGTTGTTCATGACGATCTCGATCAGGACGGGATGCTGCTCGCCGTCGCGGATCGAGACGGACTCGATCGCGGCGGCCGAGAGCGAGTGGATCGAGACGCGGCCGCGCTCGAACGGGATCCGCGAGCGGCCCTTCGCCATGTCGAGCGCGTCGGCGACGCGGACGATCCCGGCCTCGAGCGTCAGCGGCTTGCCGTACTCGCGGTGGCTCGTGATCGCCTGGAGCACCTCGCAGACGACGACGGTCAGCTCCGGCTCCTCGTAGAGGCCGGCGAGCAGCTGGCGCATCTTCGGCTCGGCGAGGAAGAGGCTGAAGTCCTCGTGGCCGTCGCGGTGGACGGCCATCCCGACGCAGTGCAGCAGCGCTCCGAGCACGACGACGACCTCCGCGTCGTCGTTCGTCATGCCGTGGTCGGTGACGACGGCCGGCTCGACGCCGTGCTTCGTCAGCTGGCGGACGAGCTTCAGCCCGATGTTGGTGACGACCTGGACGTGCACCCACGAGTGGTCGTTGATCTCCAGGCGCTTGACCGCGTTGACGTTGGCGACGTGCCACCACGCCTTCAGCTGGGCGTCGGCGTTGACGCGGGCGAGGAGCTCGCGCAGGGTGCGGTTCGCGCGCGGCGGGGCGTTGATCCGCATCTTCGCGATCGCCTCCGCGGGCGTCATCCGCGCCTCGGCGGCGGGCGCCGCGGTCGGCGGCGGCTCGAGCTGCTCGGCCTGGTCGCGCGGCTCGTCCATGCCGGAAAGGCTACTCGCCGGGGCGGCGCGCGGGCAGCGCCTCGCGGGCGAGGCGCAGGTCGCCGTACATCTCGGTGACGGCCGCGACGGCCCACGGGGTCACGATCATCGAGGCGATCGCGCCCGAGACGTAGGCGCCGAGGAAGCCGGGCAGGCCGCTGAGCAGCGCCTTGAGCATCACGCTGAAGAAGAACGCGGTCGCGAAGGCGATCAGGATCACCCAGAACACCCGCCACGCGTTCCCGCGCACGAGCCAGTGGCTGCGCCGGAACGACGCGACGACCGGGAGCTTCTCCAGCGCGACGACCGGCACGAGCACGGCCCACCAGGTGGCGACGAAGACCGCGAGCGGGATCCCGAGCAGGAGCGGCGCCGGGAGGCCGCGGAGCGCGAGCGGGAAGGCGAGCGCGCCCACGACGACGCCCTGGATCAGGCCGGCGCCGAGCAGGTGCCAGAGCCGCGGCTCGAGCCGCTTCCAGATCGCGCCGAGGTAGAGGCCATCGGGGTCCTCGCGCAGGATGCGGGCGGACACGGCGAGCGCGCCCTGGATCCACGGCAGGGCGACGACGTAGAGGACGATGCCGACCGGGTTGACCAGGAGCTCCTCGCCGTCGACGGTGACGGAGATGTCCGCGCCGGCAAGGTGGGTGACGATCGTGATCGCGAGCACGCTCCCGAAGCCGATCGCCGCCACCGCGACGAGGCGGTCGAGGTTGCGCACGTAGATCATCCACGCGTCGATCAGCACCTCGCGGACGTCGAGCTTGACGGTCACGGGGTGGAGTCTGCCGGCTGCTCGGCGGGCGCGGCGCCGTACCCGAGCCGGGCGAGCGCCGCGGTCGCCCGCTCGAGCGCGAGCGCGGGCCCGCTCGTCGGGAAGGCGCGCGCGAACGCGGCGACACCGGCGGCGTCCTCCCCCTCCGCGGAGGCGACGAGCGGGTCGAGCGCGTCCGCGACGGCGCGGAGCGCGGCGACGAGCTCGGCGCCGGCCGCGGCCGCCTCCGTCGGCGCCGCGGTCGCCGCGAGCGCGCCGGCCGCGTCGCGCAGGGCCGCCTGCGCGTCCCGCGCCTGATCGGAGAGGAGCGCGAGTGCGCCGCCGGCGGGCGCCTCGCGCAGGGCGGGCGCGAACGCCTCGACGGTCGCCTCGACCCGGTCGAGCGCGCCGGCGACGGCCGCGCGATACGCCGCGGCCTCGTCGTCGCCGCCGGAGCCGCCGCAGCCGGCGAGGAGAGCGAGCGCCGCCGCGGCCGCGAGCGCCAGGCGTCGGAGGCGCGCGGCTGCGGCCACCTCAGGCGACCGCGGCGGCCCAGTCGCCGTAGAGCGCCCGGTAGCGGCCGCCGCGGGCGAGCAGCTCGTCGTGCGTCCCCTGCTCCGCCACCCGGCCGTGCTCGAGGACGACGATCCGGTCGGCGTCGCGGATCGTCGAGAGCCGGTGCGCGATCACGAAGGCCGTCCGGCCCGCGAGGAGCGTGTCGAGCGCCTGCTCGATCCGCCGCTCGGTCGCGATGTCGACGCTCGACGTGGCCTCGTCGAGGATCAGGACGCGCGGGTCGGCGAGGAGGGCCCGCGCGAAGGCGACGAGCTGGCGCTGCCCGAGCGAGAGCCGGTTGCCGCGCTCGCCGACCTGCGTCTCCCAGCCGTCCTCGAGGCCGGCGACGAGCTCGTCGAGCCCGACGGCGCGCGCGGCGGCCGCGACCTCGTCGTCGGTGGCGCCGGCTCGCCCGAAGGCGACGTTCTCGCGAATCGAGCCGGCGAAGAGGAAGCCCTCCTGCGGCACGATCCCGAGCTGGCGGCGCAGGCTGGCCTGCGTCACGTCGCGCAGGTCGACGCCGTCGATCGTGATCCGCCCGGCCTGCGGATCGTAGAAGCGCGCGATCAGCTTCGCGATCGTCGACTTGCCGGCGCCCGTGTGCCCGACGAGCGCGACGGTCGTGCCGGGCTCGACCTCGAGATCGACGCCGTGCAGGACCTCGGGGCCGACGCCGTAGCCGAAGCGAACGTCCTCGAAGCGCACGCGCCCCTCGACGCGCGGCAGGTCGCGCGCGTCGGCGGCGTCGGCGACCTCGGGCTCCTCCTCCAGCAGGTCGACGATCTTGTCGAGCGCGGCGACGGCCGCGATGAAGGTGTTGTAGAGCTGCGAGAGCTGCTGGATCGGGTCGAAGAAGTTCGCGAGGTAGCCGATGAACGCGAACAGCGTGCCGATCGTCAGCGAGCCGTCGAAGACGAGGTAGCCGCCGTAGCCGAGCACGATCGCCGTCGCCGAGGCGGAGAGGACGTCGACGAACGGGAAGTAGAGGCCGGAGATCAGCACCGTCCGCTGGTTCGCGTCCCGGTAGCGCGTGTTCACCTCGCGGAAGCGCTCCTGGCTGCGCGGCTCGCGCGCGAACGCCTGGACGACGCGCATGCCGCTGATGTCCTCCTGCAGGGTCGCCGTCACCGCGCCGATCCGCTCGCGGACCTGCCGGTACGCCCGCGCGGAGAGCCGTCGGAAGATCGCCGTCGCGACGCTCATCAGCGGGAAGACGGCGATCGTCGCGAGCGCGAGCCGCCAGTCGAGGACGAGCAGGATCGCGGCGGAGCCGACGAGCACGGCCGCGTTCTGGACGAGGCTCGTCGCGCCGTCGGTGACGAGCTGGTCGAGCGCCTCGACGTCGTTCGTCAGGCGCGAGACGATCGCGCCGGTCCGGTTGCGCTCGTAGAAGCCGAGCGACAGGCGGCCGAGGTGGCGGAAGAGCCGCAGCCGCAGGTCGGCCAGGACGCGCTCGCCGACCCAGCCCGTGAAGTAGGTCTGCGCGGCACCCGCGCCCCAGGAGACGAGGGCCGCGGCGAGGAAGCCGCCGACGATCCAGCCGAGCGCGCCCAGGTCGCCGTCCACGATGCCGTGGTCGATCGCGAGCTTCGCGAGGTACGGGAGCGCGAGCGAGCCCGCCGTCGAGAGGACGAGCGCGATCCCGGCGCCGACGACGTGCCAGCGGTACGGGCGCGCGAGCTGCGCGAGCGCCGAGACGCGCCGGGCGGTCCTGGCCCAGCTCCACTCGGGGCCGGAGCCGCGCCCGACGCCCGTCGAGGCCGAGGAGTAGGTGCCGGGCTGGTGGATGCGCACGTCAGCGGGGGCGGTCGGCGCTCGATCGGGTCACGACGCCACCTCGAGCGCCTCGGGCTCGGGCGCCTGGCCCGCGAGCAGCCCGTGCTCGACGATCTCCCGGTAGGTCGCGCTGACCGCGAGCACGTCCTCGTGGGCTCCCTGGGCGACGACCCGTCCGCCGTCCAGCACGACGACCCGGTCGGCGAGCGCGAGCGTCGAGAGCCGGTGCGCGATCACGAGCGTCGTCCGCCCCTTCATCGCCTCGCGCAGCGCGAGGCGGATCGACGCCTCGGTCGAGGCGTCGACGGACGCCGTCGCGTCGTCGAGGACGAGGACGCGCGGGTCGACGAGCAGCGCGCGGGCGATCGCGATCCGCTGGCGCTGGCCGCCGGAGAGCGTGATCCCGCGCTCGCCGATCACGGTGTCGTACCCCTGCGGCAGCGCGGTGACGAAGTCGTGCGCCTGCGCGCGCGCGCGGCGCGCTCGATCTCCTCGTCGCTCGCCCCGAGCAGGCCGAAGGCGATGTTCTCGCGGACGGTGGTCGAGAAGAGGAACGGGTCCTGCGCGACGATCCCGATCGCGGCGCGCAGCCGGGCGAGCGAGACGTCGCGGACGTCGACCCCGTCGAGCAGCACCCGGCCGACCTGCGGGTCGTAGAAGCGCGGCACGAGCGCGGTCAGCGTCGTCTTCCCCGAGCCGGTGGCTCCGACCAGCGCCACGACCGAGCCGGCCGCGAGCTCGAGGTCGACGTCCCGCAGCACCGGGCGCCCGGGGTCGTAGCCGAACGTGACGCCCTCGAAGCGGATCGCGCCGCCGCCCTCGGGCAGCGGCCGCGGGTCGGGCCGGTCGGCGACCTCCTCCGGCTCGTCGAGCACCTGGAAGATCCGCTCGCCGGAGGCGGTGGCCCGCTGCGCCTGGCCGATCCAGGTGCCGAGCAGGCGGAGCGGCAGCACGAGCCAGAGCAGGTAGACGTTGAAGCCGACGAACGAGCCGAGCGTGAGGTCGCCGCGGATCACCATGCGACCACCGACGAGGAGCACGACGCCCTGCGCCACGAGCGGGAGGAAGGCGAGCAGGGGCTGGTAGGCGGCCCGGTTGCGCGTCGCCCGCACGGTCTGGCGGAACAGCGCCTCGGTGCGCGCCGCGAAGCTCGCCGCCTGGCGCTCCTCCTGGGCGAAGCTCTTGACGACGTTGACGCCGACGATCGACTCCTCGGCGACCGTGGTCATGTCGGCGACGCGCTGCTGGACGTCCCTGACGATCGGGTGCGACGACTCGCTGTAGCGGTGCGCGACGAGCACGATCAGCGGCGTGATCGCGAGCGCGACCAGCGCGAGCTGCCAGTGGAGCACGAACAGGATCGCCGTGATCGCGACGACCGTCAGGACGTGCTGCGTCATGAAGATCAGGCCGTAGCCGAGGAAGAAGCGCACCTGCTGCAGGTCGACCGTCGCGCGCGACATCAGCTGGCCGGTCTGATGGCGGTCGAAGAAGCCGAACGAGAGGCGCAGGAGCCGCGCGTAGAGCGCGTCGCGGACGTCGTACTCGACGCCGAGCGCCTGGCGGCCGGCGATCAGGCGACGCCCGACCATCAGGCCGCCCTTGACGACGCCGGCGAGGACGACGAGCCCGACGAGCAGGGCGAGCTGACCGCCGTCCTCCTCCGGGATCGCGTGGTCGATCACGTCCCGGACGAGCCAGGGGATCGCCATGCCCGCGAGCTGGGCGAGCACGGCGAGCACGACGGAGACGCCGAGGGAGACCCGGTAGGGCCGCAGGAACCCGAGCAGGCGGGTGAAGGTGGCGAGGCGCGACGCGCCGGCGGATCGGCTCACCGAGCCGAGTCTACCCGGCGGGCTACCGGGCGCCCCGGGCCGCGGGCGGCTCGACGGGCGGCACGGGCTCCGGCGGCGGCGCCGGTTCCGGCGGGGCCGGCGGCGGTGGTGGCGGGGGCGGAGGCGGCAGCGGGATCGGCTGCCAGTCGGGGTTCGTCGCGAAGGCGCTCGGCGCGGTGACGCGCCGCTGGTTCGCCCCGTCCGCCTCCATGATCCAGATCGCGGCGCCGCCGCGCGCGCTGGCGAAGGCGATCCGCTTCCCGTCGGGCGACCAGGCCGGGGCGACGTCCTCGCCGGCGGCCGTGGTCAGGCGCGCGAGCCCCTTCCCGTCGACGCCCACGACGTACACGTCGGTGCCCGCGGCGCCCGGCCGACCGCGGAAGCCGTCGAAGGCGATCCGCGTGCCGTCGGGCGAGTACGCCGGTCGCTGGTCGACGCCCGTCGTGACGCGGCGCGGGCGGACGTTCGGCTCCGCCTTGACGGTGAAGATGCCGCCGAGGCCCGTGCCGCGCGTCGTGAAGGTCGTGAACGCGATCCGCTTCCCGTCGGGCGACCAGGCGGGGTAGAACTCGGGCGCCGCGCCGCGGGTCAGCCGGGTCTTGCCCTTGCCGTCGGCGCCGATCACCCAGATGTCGAAGTTCGTCCCGGTCTGCGCGACGTAGGCGACCCGCTCGCCGTCGGGCGACCAGGCCGGGTCGCTGCCGATCGCGAGCCTGCGCGCCCTCGAGCCGTCGGCGTTCGCGACCCAGATCGAGACGACGCCGAGCTGCGCCCGCTGGAAGACGAGCCGCTCGCCGTCGGGCGACCACTGCGGGTTGTTCTCGTCCGCCCTCGACCCGACGACCGTCCGCGAGCCCTTGCCGAACGGCGAGACCGTCACGAGGTCGAAGTCGCGCATGTAGACGAGCCGGCCGTTCTTCCCCGGGAAGGCGGCCGCGGCGCTGCCGGCGCCGCCGAGGGCGACGAGGGCGGCGAGCAGGAGGGCGAGTCGGCGCTGCACGGGGCGGAGGTTCGACGTCGGGCGGGTCGATCCTCGCCCGGTCGCCCTCCAGGGTGCCGGTCCGCGCCCGACTCCGCAGCGGGCGCGCTACCCTCGGTGCTCGTGCCGCCGCGCAGGGACCGCCTCCACCGCAGCGAGCTCGCCGTGCCGGCGAGCAGCCGCCGGATGCTCGAGAAGGCGCCCGCGCTCGGCGCGGACGTCGTCTTCCTCGACCTCGAGGACGCGGTCGCCGCCGACGACAAGGAGCAGGCGCGCGCGAACGCGATCGAGGCGCTCAACGACCTCGACCGGTCGGGCTGCTCGGTCTCGGTGCGCGTGAACGGGCTCGACACGCCGTGGTGCTACCGCGACGTGATCGAGGTCGTCGAGCAGGCCGGGGCGCGGCTCGACACGCTGCTCGTGCCGAAGGTCGGCTCGGCCGCGGACGTCCACGTCGTCGCGACCCTGCTCGACCAGATCGAGCTGGCGATGGGCCTGCCGCCGCGCGGGATCGGCATCCACGTGCTGATCGAGACGGCGCTCGGCATGGCGAACGTCGAGCAGATCGCGGCCGCCTGCCCGGAGCGCCTGGAGGCGCTCGTCTTCGGCGTCGGCGACTACTCCGTCTTCACGCAGGCGCGCACGACGTCGATCGGCGGCGCGAACGTCGGCTACGCGATGCTGACGCACGCGGACGAGACGGGCGCCCGCGCCGTCCACTGGGGCGACCAGTGGCACTACGCGATCTCCCGCGTCGTGGTGGCCGCGAGGGCCTACGGGCTGCGGCCGATCGACGGGCCGTTCGGCGACATCGACGACCAGGACGCGTACGTCTACGCCGCCCGCCGGGCGGCGGCGCTCGGTTGCGAGGGCAAGTGGGCGATCCACCCGACGCAGGTGCCGCTCGCGAACGAGGTCTTCTCGCCGTCCGAGGCGGAGGTCGACCACGCGCGGCGGCTGCTCGCCGCCATGGAGGAGGGCGCGCGGCAGGGCCGCGGCGCCGTCACGCTCGACGGGAAGCTGATCGACCGCGCGCTGATCCCGATGGCGCAGCGGGTCGTCGACCGCGCGGCGGTCATCGCGGCGCGCGGCTGAGCCGCCCGAGCTCCTCGTGCACCAGCGCGACCGCGGCCGTCAGGCGCGCGCGGTTCGCCGGGTCGTTCGTCCAGCCGGACGCGCCGGAGGGGTGGGGGAGCGGCACGACGACCGCGTCGCCCAGGGCGAGCCGGCGGCCGACGTTCGGCGTCAGCGCCGCCTCGCCGGTCAGGCGCCGCAGCGCGAGCCCGCCGACGGTGACGACGAGGCCGGGGCGCAGCAGCGCGAGCTCCGCGTCGAGCCAGCGCGCGCAGAGGTCGAGCTCCCGGCGCGTCGGCGTCCGATCGCCACGCCCCGACGGGTGCCGGCCGGGGTAGCAGCGGGCGACCGAGGCGCAGTAGAACGTCGCGACGAAGGCCTCGTCGTCGAGCTCGAGCCAGCGGCGGAGCGTGTGGCCGGCGCGGCCGCGCCAGGGCCGGCCCCGCTCGCCTTCGACCGACCCGGGCGCCTGGCCGACGAGGAGGGCGCGCTGCCCCCCGTTCCCCTCGAAGACCGGCCTCGACCCGATCGGGAACCCCTCGTCCGCGCAGGCGCGGCACGCCCGGCAGGCGCGCTGGTGGGCGGCGAGCGAGCGGGTGAGGCCGCTCACGGGAGCGGCGTCACCCACACGCTGCCCCGATGTCCGCCGCGCCGAGGTCGGCGAGCCCGAGCGAGCCGTCGGCGACCTTGATCCCGTCCACGGCGCCGGCCGCCAGCTTCGGCCGCGTCATGGCGCCGCGCGTGAGCTGCGCCTTGCCGACCGAGCCGCCCGGCAGGACGAGCTTCTCCGCGGCCTCGCCGGCGGGCGAGACGACGAGGACGACCGCCGCGAGCGCGCGGCCGCGCGGTCGGCGGGTGGGGCGGGATCCAGCGGGCATGGCTCCTCCTGGGCCGCGTCGCGAGGGACGGCAGTGTCGCACGGGCCGCGGCTCGCGGCGCGCGCGTAGACTCGCCCTCGTGCCGCCGCTCGAGTCGGTCCCGAACTTCTCCGAGTCCCGCGACCGCGCCGTCGTCGCGGCCCTGCGGGCGGCGGTCGAGGCGCACGTGCCCGTGCTCGACGTCCACGTCGACGACGACCACGACCGGTCGGTGCTCACGTTCGCGGGACCCGACGACGCCGTGGTCGACGCGCTCGTCGCCGCGGTCCGGGTCGCGGTCGAGCGGATCGACCTGCGCGGGCACGACGGCGTCCACCCCTGCATCGGCGCCGCGGACGTCCTGCCGCTCGTGCCGCTCGCCGACGAGGACGAGCCGCGCGCCCGCGCGGCCGCGCTCGCGCTCGCCGACCGCCTGGCCGACGAGCTGGGCCTGCCGGTCTTCCTCTACGGGCTGCTCGACCCCGAGCGGCGCGGCCCGGCGTACTTCCGCCGCGGCGGCGCGGCCGGCCTGGCCGCCCGCGTCGCCGCGGGGGAGCTGGCGCCGTTCCGCGGCCCGCAGACGCTCCACCCGACCGCCGGCGCCGCGCTCGTCGGCGTGCGCCGGCCACTCGTCGCCTTCAACGTGAACCTCTCCTCGCGCGACCTCGACCTGGCGCGCGAGATCGCCGGGCTGATCCGCGAGCGCGACGGCGGCTTGCCAGGCGTCCGGGCGCTCGGCCTCCCGCTCGAGCGGGCCGGGCTCGTCCAGGTGAGCATGAACCTCGAGGACTGGCGCGCGACCCCGCCGCACGTCGTCGTCGAGCGGATCGCCGAGCTCGCCGCGGCGCGCGGGATCGAGCTGGCCGGGAGCGAGCTGGTCGGCCTGCTGCCCGCCGGCGCGGCGGCGCTCGCGGCGCGCCGCGCGCTCGGCCTGCCGGAGCTCGACGCCTCGCGGCTGCTCGAGTCCGCGATCGTCGCCGCGACCTGACGCCGGCCCGGCCTCAACCGGCACGCGAGCCGGCCGATCACTCCGGCACGGCCGGCGAGGAAGGAACAACGGCCGATCGGACGTCCTTTTGGGCAGAAAAAGGAGGTCGCGGCGCGATGGAGAGCCTCGCATCGCTGTACCGGATCAACGAGGCGAACCTCGCGCTCAGGCGCGAGTTCATTCGCCTCCAGCAGGACGACGTGAAGGTCCTCGCGGGCCTCGTCGGGTGGGCCGAGAAGCACGCCGACCGGCTGGCGCGCGAGTTCTACGACCACCAGTTCGCGTTCGCCCCGACACGCGAGTTCTTCGCCAACTACGCGGCGGCGAACGGCCGCTCGCTCGACGAGCTGCGGGTCGGGCTCGAGCGGGCCCAGGCCGGCTACTTCCGGCAGATCTTCCAGGAGGCCGCCGGCGCCGGCACGTTCGGGGGCGAGTACTTCGAGAAGCGGCTCAAGGTCGGGAAGCTCCACAACGTGATCGACCTCCCGTTCAAGTGGTACCTCGGGAGCTACGTCGCGTACTTCGACCTCGCGCGCAAGGCGCTGCGGACGAGCTTCCGCCACCGCCCGGGGTTCGCGGCGCGGGCCGAGCGGGCGCTCGTCGCGGTCTTCAACCTCGACATGCAGGCGATCGTCGAGGCGTTCTACTACGACACCTTCGGCGCCATGGGAGTCGACCTCGCACGGGTGCAGGTCCGTAGCTCGAGCCACGACCTCTCGGACGAGGGGAAGCTGCTGAAGACCACCGTCCGCTCGGCGCTCCAGGGCGTCGTCCACGCGACGGCATCGATCCGGCAGGCGTCGGAGGACATGGCCGCCACGTCGGCGGAGGCCGGCCGCGCCGTCGAGGAGATCGCCCACGCCGTGACCGACGTGGCGCAGGGCGCCGAGCGCCAGGTGCACATGGTCGAGGTGGCCCGTGTCGCGGCCGAGGAGAGCGCGGGCGCGGCGCACGAGGCGCGGCTCGCCGCCGAGGCCGGGATCGAGGCCGCCCGCGAGGCGAGCCAGGCGATGGCCTCGGTGCGGGAGAGCTCCCAGACGATGAGCGAGACGATGCGCGAGCTCTCGGCGAAGTCCGAGCAGATCGGGGAGTTCGTCGAGACGATCAACGGCATCGCCGGCCAGACGAACCTGCTCGCGCTGAACGCCGCGATCGAGGCGGCGCGCGCGGGCGAGCAGGGCCGCGGCTTCGCCGTCGTCGCCGAGGAGGTGCGCAAGCTCGCCGAGGAGAGCCAGCAGGCCGCAGCCACGATCTCGCACCTCGTCGGTGAGATCCGCGCCGGCACCGCCGCCGCGGGCGATGTCGTCGAGGACAGCGCCCGCCGGACCGAGGACGGGGCCGCCGTGGTCGACCGGGCGCAGGAGGCGTTCGTCGCGATCGGCGATCACGTGCGGGACATGAGCGACCGGATCGACCGGATCGCGGGCACGACGACCGAGGTCGCCGCGGTGGCCGAGGAGTCGTCCGCGGCGAGCCAGCAGGTCTCCGCGTCGACCGAGCAGACGAGCGCGTCGGCGCACGAGATCGCCACGGCCGCCGAGCGCCTGGCCGAGACCGCCGGGCAGCTCGAGGTCCTCGTCGGGCAGTTCCAGCTCGACGGCTGAGCCCGTCCCCGCGGGACGATCGTGAGCGCGCCGGGGGCCGCACGGAGGCGGCCGCCGGCGCCCTCACCGGCGCGCGGCGAGCTCCAGGCCGAGCTCGAGCGCGGGCGCGCCCGGCTCGACGGCGGCCGTCTCGGCGGCGTGCATCAGGGTCGTGCGGACGATCAGCTTCGCCCGCGCGTAGTTGTCCAGCTCGGTCGGCACCGGGCTCGGCCGGCCGGCCGTGGCGTACGCGGCCGCGTTCCGCCCGATCTGGCGGTACGAGTCGAGCGTCAGCAGCGGCGCCATCGAGAACAGCTCGAGGTTGTCGAGCGGCTGCAGGTCGGCGCGGTGGATCACCGTCGTCCCCTTCGACTGGAGCCCGATCCCGATCCCCGAGCCCGAGAGGCGGGCGGCGTCGTGCGCGATGAAGGCGACGTCCGAGGTACGCCGGACGCGGACGAGCCGCGCGTGCGCGCCGCCCTGGCGAACGCCGTCGGCGAGCGCGCCGAGCACGGCCTCGTGCGGCAGCCCGCCGATCGTCTCCTGCAGCCGGTCGAGGAAGGCGGGCCCGACCGCGATCACGACCTCGTCCCTCCGCGCGCCCGGGTCCGCGGGGCCGCGCACGACGAGCGTCGCGTCGGCCGGGCGCCCGTCGGCGGCGAGGCCCTGCACCTCGTACGGGAGCGCCTGGAGGCGCCGCCAGCGCTCGCCCTCCAGCCGGTAGCCCGTGCCGGGGCCGCGGTAGTCGTTCGGGTCGGAGACGGCCGACTCGATCGTCCCGTCCTCGCCGACGATGGCCGAGGTCTGGAGGTAGTCGGCGGCAACGCGCAGCCGCTGCATCGCGACGATCGCCTCGGCGACGTCCTCGAAGCCGCGCGCGTCCAGCGCCCGCGCGACGTCGAGCCCCGTGACCGGGCGGGTGAGCACGTTGTCGGCGGCCTCGACGTCGGCCGCGCGATCCCGGTCGGGGACGTCGCGGCTGTCGTAGGCGGTCACCGCCGCGGCGACCTCCTCGTCCGTGACGGGCGGGAAGCCGAGCTCCGCGAAGACCGCCTGGATCGCGCGGGCGGCCCGGTCGCGGACGGCCGCGACGGCCTCCTCGGTCACGGGCTCGATCCCGGCGTCGACCTGCCAGTCACGCTGGACCGTCATCCACTCCTCGAGGTCGTCCGCGTCGTAGTTGCCGCCGCCGAAGACGTTGTCGTACTTCGGGATCGCGGAGTAGCCGGAGGTGACGAAGTCCGTCCCGGGGAGGAACTGGCCCATCAGCTTCGCCGTCTTCCGGATCGGCGAGTGCGAGGCGATCGCGTCGTTGCCCGCGGCGACCTCCAGCCCGAGCCAGGCCGCGAGGACGTTCTCGGCCAGGATCTCGCGCACGCCGCCCGGGACGGACAGCGCGAGCGCGACGCACGAGATCGCCCCGTTCTGGACGCCCTGGGAGCCGGCCGCGCGGATCAGCGAGAGGCAGCGCGCCTCGAGGTACAGCATCGAGCAGCCCTCGGCGTGGCCCATCAGCGCCTCGGAGCCGGCGCCGGACGTGAAGCGGACCTTGATCCCGCGTGAGGCGTACGCGGAGGCGAGGAACGCCTTCGACCACGGCGTGTCGTCCCCGTCGACGAGACAGCCCTCGGTGCCGTAGACGGACAGCGTCTCCGAGTAGGTGGTCAGCCCCTGGATGCCGAGCTGGAGGTTGCGCCGCTCCTCGACCGCGCACTGGGTGAGGACGCCGGGTCGGCCGGTCTGGGCGCCGACGAGGATGGCGATCGCGTTCAGGGGCGCGTAGCGGGCGACGCCGACGGTCGTCTCGATCTCGGCGAACCCGCGCAGGGCGGCCTCGGCGGCGTCCGCGGCGAGCAGCGCCGGGCTCTCCTTGCGGTTGGTCACGTGCGCCTGGTTCGCGGGGCGCCGCCGGGCCCGGAGCTTCTTCATCGCGAACATCAGCTCGACGGGGTCGAGCAGGCCGACGACCCGGGCGAGCCGGGCCGGGGTGAGCCCGCCGGCGAGCCGGACGAGCTCGCCGCGCGGCACCGCCACGTCGACGAGCATGCGCGCGAGCGCCGCCTCGTCGAGCGCCATCGCCTCGGCGGCGACCTCCGGGTCGATCCCGTGCGCGGCGACGAAGCGGTCGATCACGTCGAAGGCCGCCTCCGGGCGACCGTCGAGCTCGACGACCCGGCCCTCGCGGACGACGAGCGACGGCTCGGGGTCGCGCGGGCCGAGCGCGGCGACGAGGCCCAGCTCCGGGCGGGGCGCGACGAGCGTCTCGCGGCGCAGCTCCCGCGCGCCGCGCACGTCGGCCCGGCGGCGGCGCTCGCTCACGCCGGCTCCCGGCGGAGCAGGCCGCGCGCCGCGTAGGCGTCGCGCGCCTCGCGGACGAGCGCGGCCGACGCCTCGGCGCCGAACTCGTCCGCCAGGCGCGTGGCCCAGGCGTCGAGCTCGGCCGCGGTCGAGCGGTGCGGACGCAGCGCCGTGTAGACGGCGAGGACGACCTCGTCGGGAACGGCGGTCAGCTCGGCGCCGCGGCGCAGGTTGACCGCGAGCGGCGCCTGGCCCGCGACCGCCGCGACGTCGGCCTGGAGGCGCAGGGTCGCCGCCGTCGCGCGCACGTCGCCGGCGTCGAGCCGGCCCTCCCGCAGGCTCGCGAGGGTCAGCTCCGCGAGCGGCACGCCGGACGGCGTGCGCACCTCGTCCGGCCGCCGGGTCGAGAGGGGGTAGTGGCGCCTCGGGTCGTCCACGAGGCGATCGTACCGCCGCCCCCCGCGGGCCTTGCCGCAGCACGGCCGTCCGGCGCCTGCTTCAATATCCCGCGGTCATGTCGATCGCGCCCATCGTCGCGGAGTTCCTCTGGTGGACGATCCCCGCCATCGTCGGCGGAGCCGCCGGCGGCCTGCTCTTCGCGGTGCTGATCTCCCGCGCGATGCCGAGCCGCCGCAACCAGCCGACCGGGATGGTCGGCGGCGGCCCCCGCTGGAGCACCGACCTCGGCAGCGACCGGACGCGCTACGCGCAGGACAACCACCAGGACTTCAACCCGGTGCCCGTCCTCGTGGGCATCGTCGCGCTCGCCGCCATCTCCGGCCTCGCGGTCGGGCTCGCCCTCTCCTGAGGCGCGCGCGCCGCTAGGGTCGGGCCTGCCCGGCGCCCGCCTGCGATACTGCCCCCGTGGCGACGAGGAAGCAGCGCCGGCGCGAGGAGAAGCTCCGCCGGCACGAGTGGGAGTACGAGACGACCACCGAGGAGGGCGAGGTCGTGCGCGCCGCGTCCCTCAAGGAGCTGACCGGCGACGGCAGCGCCACGGCCAGCCGCGGCAGCGGGACCGGCACGAAGGTCGTCAAGGGCAGGAAGGAGCCGGACGACGTCGTCCGCGACGCGCGCGGCAAGATCGTCCCCAAGCCGAGTTGGCAGCGCACGCTCAAGCGCGCCGCGATCTTCGGGCCGATCCTCGTCGTCCTGATCCTCGTGACGGGCCGCCAGATGTCCACGACGGCGAAGATCCTCAACATCCTCGTGCTGCTCGCGATCTTCATCCCGTTCAGCCACCTCGTCGACCGCGTCGTCTACCGCTCCGTGCTCAAGCGGCAGACCCGCAAGCGCGAGCAGGCGAAGGCGACGGCGAAGACGAGCACCCGCACGAGCGCGCGCGGCCCGAAGACGAAGCGCTGACCGCCCGGGCGGCCCGGGGCCGCTCGCTAGACTCCGTGCCCGATGGCGCTCGACGTCGTGCAGATCCCGCGCGGTCCCTACGAGACCAACTGCTACCTCGTCCGCCGGCCCGGCGCGGCCGAGGCGGTCGTCGTCGACCCGAGCGACGACGCCGCCGGGATCCGGCTCGAGCTCGCCACCCGCGGCGCACGCTGCGTGGCGATCCTGATCACCCACGGCCACTGGGACCACCTCGGCGCCGTCGCCGACCTGGCCGAGGGCACGGGCGCGCCCGTGCACATGGCCGAGGCCGAGCGGGAGATGCTCGAGCGGATCGGCGACTTCGCGCCCGGCGGCGTCCCGCTGCGCCCCTGGACGCCCGACGTCCTGCTCGATGGCGACGAGGCCCTCGAGCTGGCCGGGATCCCGTTCCAGACCTACCGGGTGCCCGGGCACTCGCCCGCCCACGTCGCGTACGCCGCGGACGGCCACCTCTTCTCCGGCGACGTCCTCTTCGCCGGCTCGGTCGGCCGCACCGACCTGCCCGGGGCCGACTGGGACACGCTCGTCGCCTCGATCGCGCACCTGCTCGACGCCCTGCCGCCGGAGACGGTCGTGCACCCGGGCCACGGCCCGGCGACAGCGCTCGGCCGCGAGCTCGCCACGAACCCGTTCCTCGGCGAGCTGCGCCAGGCCCGCGAGGGCTGAGGTCCCGCCGTGCGCTTCGAGGCTCCCCGCGGGACGGCCGACGTCCTGCCCGCCGCGCAGCCGCTGCGCGAGCGCATCGTCGCGACGGCCGAGGGCTGGGCGCGCCGCGCCGGCTACGGCCGCATCACGCTGCCGACCTTCGAGGACACGTCGCTGTTCGCGCGCAGCGCCGGCGCCGGGTCGGACGTCGTGCAGAAGGAGATGTACACGTTCACGGACCGCGCCGACCGCTCGCTGACGCTCCGCCCGGAGGGGACGGCCCAGGTCGTCCGAGCGTATCTCGAGCACGGCCAGCAGCGTGCGCCGCAGCCGTTCAAGGCGTTCTACACGTGCCCGATGTTCCGCTACGCGGCCCCGCAGAAGGGCCGGCTGCGCGAGTTCTGGCAGGTCGGGCTCGAGGCGATCGGCTCCGCCGATGCGGCGCTCGACGCCGAGGTCGTGGCGCTCGTCGACGCGATCCTCCGCGAGCTCGGGATCGATCGGATCCGCCTCGAGCTGAACTCGATCGGCTGCCGCGCGTGCCGTCCCGCGTACCTCGACGAGCTGCGCGCGTTCCTCGTCGCGAACGACGCCGGGCTGGACGAGGACGCCCGGAGGAAGGCCGAGACGAGCCCGCTGCGGGTGTTCGACTCGAAGAGCGCCGACGTCCAGGCGCTCCTGCGCGGCGCGCCGACGATCGCCGAGCGGCTCTGCGAGGCCTGCCGGGAGCACTTCGCGACCGTCCGCGGTGACCTCGACGCGCTGGGCGTCGCCTACGTGCTCGCGCCCACGCTCGTCCGCGGGCTCGACTACTACACGCGCACGGTCTTCGAGGTCGTCGACGAGGGGCTCGACGCGGCCCAGTCGACGATCTGCGCCGGCGGGCGCTACGACCAGCTGGTCGAGGAGCTCGGCGGCCCGTCGACCCCGGGGATCGGCTGGGCCGCCGGGATCGAGCGGCTGACGCTCTCGCTCCTCGCGCGGGGCGCGGGCGAGGCTCCGCCGGCCGGGATCGACGTCTTCCTCGCCGTCGAGGAGCCGGCCCGACGGGCCGAGCTCGTGCCGCTGCTCCACCGGCTGCGCGCGAGCCGTGCGGCCGACACCGACTACGCGGGCCGCTCGCTCAAGGGGCAGCTGACGCAGGCGGGGCGCCTGGGGGCGCGCCTGACCGTGGTCGCTCGCGGGGACGGCTTCGTCGTGCGCGAGCACGGCGTGCAGGACGAGGTGTTCACGACCGTCGCGGACCTCGAGGCCGCGCTCGAGAGGAGGCTCGCATGACGAACGATCCGCGCTGGCGCGACCTGCGCTGCGGCGAGGTGCGGGCCGAGCACGTCGGCCAGCAGCTCGTCGTCTCCGGCTGGGCGAACACGCGGCGGGACCACGGGGGGCTCGTCTTCGTCGACCTGCGCGACCGCGCGGGCGTGGTCCAGCTCGTCGTCAACCCCGAGATCGACCCGGAGGCGGCCGAGATCGCGCACCAGGTGCGCAACGAGTTCGTCCTGCGCGCCGAGGGCGAGGTCGTCCGCCGCGCGCCCGAGGCCGTCAACCCGAAGCTGCCGACGGGCGAGGTCGAGATCCTCGTCCACCGGCTCGAGATCGTCTCCCGCTCGACGCCGCTGCCGTTCCAGCTCGACGAGGAGGGCGTCGACGAGACGATCCGGCTGCGCTACCGCTGGCTCGACCTGCGCCGCGAGAAGATGCAACGGAACATCGCGCTGCGCGCGAAGCTCGTGTCGACGATCCGCCGGGTGATGGAGTCCGAGGGCTTCCTCGACATCCAGACGCCGATCCTCTTCAAGCCGACGCCCGAGGGCGCGCGCGACTTCGTCGTGCCGAGCCGCCTCGCACCGGGGCGCTTCTTCGCGCTGCCCCAGTCGCCGCAGCTGCTCAAGCAGCTGCTCGTGATCGGCGGCTTCGACCGCTACTACCAGATCGCGATCTGCTTCCGGGACGAGGACCTCCGCGCCGACCGCGTGCAGGAGATCACCCAGCTCGACGTCGAGATGGCCTTCCCCGACCGGGAGTTCCTCTTCGGGCTGATGGAGCGGATGGTCTCGACCGTCTGGCGGGAGTGCATCGGCGTCGAGCTCGAGACGCCGTTCCCGCGGATGACCTGGGACGAGGCCGACCTGCGCTTCGGCTCGGACAAGCCGGACCTCCGCTTCGGGCTCGAGATCGAGGAGGCGACCGAGGTGACGCGCGGCTCCGGCTTCGGGGTGTTCGCGAACGCGCCGGCCGTGCGCTTCCTGCGCGTGCCCCGGGCCTTCTCCCGCGGCGAGCTCGCGAAGCTCGAGGAGATCGCCAAGGAGCGTGGCGCAAAGGGGCTCGCGTACCTCGTCTACGACGGCGGCGAGGTGCGCTCGCCGATCGCGAAGTTCCTCTCCGAGCAGGAGCTGGCCCACTTCGCCTCGCCGGACGGGACGACGATCCTCTTCGGGGCCGACGAGCCCGAGCTCGTCTCGCGCGTGCTCGGGAACCTGCGCCTGAACCTCGGCGCGGAGCTCGGCCTGATCGACGACCAGGCCTGGAGGTTCACCTGGATCGTCGACTTCCCGCTGCTCGAGTGGAGCGAGGACGACGGGCGCTGGGTCGCGCGCCACCACCCGTTCACGCGGCCGGCGCCCGGCTCGGAGGAGCTTCTGACGAGCGACCCGGGCGCCGCGAAGGCGCTCGCCTACGACCTCGTCGGCAACGGCAACGAGCTCGGCGGCGGCTCCTTCCGGATCCACGAGCCCGATCTGCAGCAGCGGATGTTCGAGACCCTGCACCTGACGCCCGAGGAGCAGCGCGCGAAGTTCGGCTTCCTGCTCGACGCGCTCTCGATGGGCGCCCCGCCCCACGGCGGCATCGCGTTCGGCATCGACCGCATGATGATGGTGCTCGGGCGCGAGCCGAACCTGCGCGACGTGATCGCGTTCCCGAAGAACCAGGCGGGCGTCGACCCGATGAGCGGCGCGCCGTCGGAGATCACCGAGGTGCAGTTCCGCGAGCTCGGGATCCAGCTGCGCCCGGGCGTCCAGCCCTCGTAGCCGCGCGCGCCGGGGCCGTCCCTCGACCGAGGGACGGCCGCAGCACCGATCCGGGGGACGCTGCCGCGCGCTACGAGGGGTGGCGCGGCGCCCCGGGCGGTCGTTCACCCGGGGTGACGCCTTCGACGGGGAGCACGACCGTGGCAGCAGACGCATCGACCGGCAGCACGCCGGCGCCCGACGGGCCCGGCCCCGGCCTGGCGCGCCTCCCGCTCGCCTTCCGCGGCTACGACCGCTACGCCGTCCACGACGTCGTGACGGGGCTGCACGAGCGGATCGCGCACCTGCAGGCGAAGGTCCGCGCGCTCGGCGACGGCGCCTCGCCGGCCGGTGAGCCGACGGGCCAGCTGGTCCGGGTGGACGCCGTGCGCCTCGTCACCCAGGCCGCCTCGCTCGCCGACGCGATCGAGGCGGACGCCCGCGCAGCCGCTGCCGATCGGATCGCCCGCGCGGCCACCGCGGTCGAGGAGGAGGAGCGCCGCGCTGCCGAGCTGGCCGAGGAGACGACGCGGCGCCACCAGGCGCTCGAGGCGGAGCTCCGTGCGCGCCACGCCGAGCTGGAGGGCCGGCTGCTCGCCAGCCGCTCCGCGCTCGAGCGCGAGATCGCCCAGGCCCGGGCCCGGTTCGCGGAGGAGCGGGCGGAGGCGACGACGCAGGCGCGCGAGGAGGCCTGGCGCGTCCTCGCCCAGGCGAACCTCGAGGCCTCGGAGAAGGCGCGCGAGGCGAAGGTCGAGGCCGAGCGGACGCTCGAGCGGGCGCGGATCGACGCGAACGAGCTCGTCCAGGAGGCGCGCGCCGAGGTCGAGCGCCAGCTCGAGTGGAGCCGCGCCCAGGCCGCGTCGATCGTCCGCCGCGCACGCGGCGCCGCCGAGCAGATCCTCCAGGTCGCCGGTCGGCGCGACAAGGGCGTCGGCGGGGCGATCGAGGCGATCGTCGCCGCGGCCGCCGCGGAGGTCGCCTCGCTCACGGGGCACGAGGGCCGGCCCGGCGAGCAGCCGGCGATGGATCTGCCGTCCGCGCAGCCGACGCCGCTCCCGCGCCGCAGCGCCCGCGACGCCGCCTGACCGCCGCGCTCCGCGTCGCCCGCGGAGGGGCCGCTCCCCCGCACGCGTGCGGGCCGACACGCCCCCGGGGCGCGATGAACGTCGACCGCGGCGGGGTGGCGCGAGCCGCCCCGGCCGTCTCGTCGCCTCGCCCGCCGCCGCCCGCGGCCGCCATCCGACCACGACGAGCGCGGTGCCGGCCCGCGGGCGGGCCGGGCCCGGGGCGCGCTCCCGTCCGTCTCGTGACGCGTCGCGGTGTCCACGGCGGTCGCGTCGGGAGACCGTGGCGCGAGCCCGGTGACCCGCGCTCCGGGCTCGTCGTGCGGCGGCCCCGCCCGCCCGGGGGCCGACGGCGACTGCGGTGACGCGGCAGCGGCGCGGGCCTCGCAACGGAGCCCGGGCGCGTTGCCTCATCCGCGCGAGAGCAGGCGGTCGAGCCCGTGCTCCCTCCGTCGACGCGGCTCGCGGCCGCCGACCGCGGCGAGGGAGTCCGAGCGGCGGGCCCGCGCTCGCGGGCCGGGCTCGCCCGCGCACCCCGCGGCGCCGGTCCGGTTGCCCGCCGGTCGACGGCGCCGCGCGGGCGCGATCGGAGTGGCGCGCGCCCGGCGGCGTCGGTCGAGATGCCCGCCGGTCGAGCACGCGTGCCGGCTAGGCAGCGACGTCGGCGCGCACCGTGCCGGGCCGTCCGACGCATGTCCGACGGCAAACGCCGGTGCCGCTCCCGCAGTCGGCTGCGCGCGGCCGGTAGCCGGCGCACGCTCGCGGCCCGTGGCAGCGACCAGAGCGCGCGCTCGGCGGGCTCTGGGCCACCAAGGCGCGCCGCCGGCGGGCGGATCGAGCCCAGCTCGATCGCGCCTTCGGCCGCCGCCGAGGCCCTCCGGCTTCGCCGTGAGCGGCGTGTGGCGCGGCCACGCGGAGCGCTGACGCCGGACCCGGTGCCCGCGCCCGACCGGTGCGCGCAGCACGTCGGCAGGCCCGGGGTGGGCGGCTCGCGCGGCGACCGCCTCGGCGCCCGCAGCCGGTCGGCTACAGTCGTCGGGCCCGACCCTGTGCGTGGCCCCGTGCATCAAACGAACCAACACCCTCTCGAAGGAGCCGGTCTCCGGAACGGCAGCACCGAACTGGGACGGCCCACCTGGCGTGCCAGGTTCTTCGAGGGCGGGGCAACATCGGCAGGGTGGGGCGCCTCTCTCGGCCGGGTGCCGCGGCGGCGACGTCGCGGCACCCAGCCGCTCCGTCTCGCGCCCTGACGCGACGGCCGGGACGCCAGCGGCAGACCGGCGCCCCGGGCGCTCCCAGGCGATCGCCTACCCGCGCCAGGTCGCGATGTACCTGTGCAGGGAGCTGACGGACAGCTCCCTGCCCCACATCGGCCGCAAGTTCGGCGGGCGCGACCACACGACGGTCATCTACGCCACGTCGAAGATCGCGAAGCTCATCCGCGAGGACCGGGACGTCTACAACCTCGTCCAGGAGCTCACCGCGCGGATCAAGCAGGCCCGTTGACGACGTGTGGGTCCATGACCGCGTTCCGTGGATTCCGCGGCGCGGACGCCAACGGCCTGTGCGGAACCTCGATTCCTCCCCAGCGGGTCCCCACAGTCCGAACCGGCGGCGGACGGGCGGCGGTAGCGGCGTCGTGGCGTCCTACCGTCCGACTCCTTCCGCGCGCGCACGCGCTCGCCCCCCTGGTTTCGGCTTCGGCGTGGGCCCGGGTGCCCCGCCCCGCGAGGCGCCGGGTACCGTGGCCCCATGGTGGTCGAGGTGGTCGGAGACGCCGCGCGCGGCGGCGACTGGGCCTGGCTGCGCCTCGAGGTCGAAGGCGAGCGCGTGGTCGGCGCGACCGGCGAGGGGGAGGGGGCCGCGGCGCTCGCACGCGCCGTCAGGGGCCTCACGCTGCTCGAGGCCGCGTCGGTGCCGGGGCCCCTGCTCGCGCTCGACGCGCTCCACGACGCGCTCGGCCGGGTCGTCAGGGCCCGGCCCGCCAGGGAGCGGGTGCTCGTCGCGATGAGCGGCGGCGTCGACAGCGCGGTGGCGCTCCTCGCGGCCCGGGACGCCGGCCTGCGCCCGGTCGGGGCGACGCTGCGGCTTTGGGTCGACCCGCAGGGTGGGGACGACGAGCGCGCATGCTGCTCGCCCGGCTCCGTGCGGGCCGCCCGGTCGCTCTGCCACGAGCTGGGGCTCCCGCACGTGACCCTCGACCTGCGCGACGCCTTCCGCACCCGGGTCGTCGCGCCGTTCGTCGAGGGGTACGCGCGCGGGAGACGCCCAACCCGTGCGTGCGCTGCAACGGGTCGTTCCGGTTCGACGAGCTGGCCGCGCTCGCCCGCAGGCTGGGCGCGCAGCGGCTCGCAACCGGCCATTACGCGCGCCTCGTCGAACGTGACGGCCAGCTGCTCGTGGCCCGCGGGACCGACCCGGAGAAGGACCAGTCGTACATGCTGGCCCGCGTCTCGCCGCGGGTGCTCGCGCGGCTCTGGCTGCCACTCGGCGACGGGACGAAGCAGGAGACGCGCACCCGGGCGGCCGCCGCCGGGCTCGCCGCGGCCGCCCGCCCGGAGAGCCAGGAGGCGTGCTTCCTCGGCGGCGGCGACTACCGGGCCTTCCTCGCGCGACACGGCCTCGAGCCGCGTCGGGGCGAGATCGTCGACCCGGCCGGTCGCGCGCTCGGGACGCACGACGGCTACTGGCGGTTCACGCCCGGGCAGCGGCGCGGGCTCGGCGTCGCGAGCGCCGACGGGCCGATATACGCGATCCGGGTCGATCCGCGGCGGAACCTCGTCCAGGTGGGCCCCCGGGCGGCGCTCGCGCGGCGCGAGGTGACCTGCCGTGACGGGCGCCTCCGCGTGCCCGCCGATCGGGTGGAGGTCAAGCTCCGCTCCCGCTCGGCCGCCGTCCCCGGACGCGTGGAGGCGCGCGCGCGCGGATTCCGCCTCGAGCTGGACGAGCCCGTCCACGGGGTCGCGCCCGGACAGCTGGCCGCGCTCTACGTCGACGACGCGATCGTCGGCGCCGGCACCGTCAGCCGCAGCGCCTGAGCCGACGCCTGCCCGCCGCCGCCGACGGTTAGACTCTTCTCGTGCCGCTCGCCGACTTCTCCGGGATCGACATCCTGTGGATCTGCCTCAGCGTCTTCCTGATCCTCGTCGGCCTCGGCACCGCGTTCGTGCTCGTCCGGCTCGGCGGCACCGCGAAGCGCCTCACCTCCCTCCTCACCGGTGTCGAGCAGGAGGCCGTGCCGCTGATCCACAAGGTCAATGGGACCGTCGACCGCGTCAACAAGCAGCTGGACAAGGCCGACGTGATGACCGACAGCGCGGTCAGCGCCGTCGTCTCGGTCGACAAGGGCGTCCGCGCCGTCACGAACGCCGTCGCCTGGCCGGCGCGCAAGATCTCCGCGCTCACGGCGGGCGCCCGCTTCGGCGGCGCCTCGCTGAAGGCCGACCACGATCCCCGCCGCGCCTTCGACGCTGCGCAGCAGGCGGCCGAGCGCCGCGGGCGCGACATCGACGACGAGCTCGCGCGCGACCGGCACGCGCCCGGCGCGTAGCCCCGCTCCGGCGGCCGACCCCGCCGACGCCTCGCGCGGATGCACGCTCGCGCGGGCGCGCGGCGCCGGTGACCGACGACCGAGGAGACGCTCCGCGCTGCGCATGCCTCAGCCGCGGGGGCCGGGTTGCCAGCCGACTCGCTGCCAGGCGCGGTGCCGGTCACCGGGCCGCGGAACCGGGGAGCTCGCTCCTGCACGGAACGGCCGCCGTCGGGCGTCGTCGGCGCGACGCGGTCGAGACCGGCGCGGCCACGGCGGCCCCGGAGGAGTGACGGCCGTCCGCGGCCAGCCGCGTCCAGCGCCAGCGCCAGCGCTGCGCCGTGACGCCGGCGCGGAGCCGCGGCGGGCGCGGGAGCGTCCGGTCCGCTTCCCGCGACCGCCATCCTGACCCCGTCGCGCGGCTTCGGCCGCAGGGGGAGCCGGCCCGGCGGCATCCGGCTACCATCCTCGCGTGCGTACGAGCCACGAGCTGCGCGAGGGCTATCTCTCGTTCTTCGAGTCGAAGGGACACCTGCGGCGGCCCTCGGCCTCGCTCGTCCCCGCAACGCACGACCCGTCGGTGCTGCTCACGACCGCTGGGATGCAGCCGTTCAAGCCGTACTTCCTCGGCATCGAGCCCGCACCCGGCCCGCGCGCGACCAGCGCCCAGAAGTGCTTCCGCACGACCGACATCGACTCCGTCGGCCTGACCGCGCGTCATCTCACGTTCTTCGAGATGCTGGGGAACTTCTCGTTCGGCGACTACTTCAAGGACGGCGCGATCGAGCTCGCCTGGGAGTTCGTGACCGAGCAGCTGAAGCTCCCGGTCGACAAGCTCTGGGCGACCGTCTTCGCGGGCGATCCCGACCTGCGGCTGGGCGAGGACTCCGTCGCGATCGACGGCTGGCTGCGGATGGGCATCCCGGCCGACCGGATCCGCGGGCTGCCGCGCTCGGACAACTTCTGGCAGGCCGGCCCGACGGGGCCATGCGGTCCCTGCTCCGAGCTCTACTACGATCGCGGCCCCGAGCAGGGGTGCGGCCGCCCCGACTGCGCGCCCGGGTGCGAGTGCGATCGCTTCCTGGAGTTCTGGAACCTCGTCTTCATGGAGTTCAACCTCCACGAGGACGGGACGCTGACGCCGCTCCCGAAGCAGAACATCGACACCGGACTCGGCGTCGAGCGCGGCGCAACCCTGCTCCAGGGCGTCCACTCCGTCTACGAGACGGACGGCTTCCAGGCGATCATGGAGTGGGTCGCGTCGGAGACGGGGACGCGCTACGGCGAGTCCGACGTGGCGACGAAGGCCCACCGCGTGCTCGCGGACCATGGCCGGGCGATGACCTTCCTGACGAGCGACGGCATCACGCCGTCGAACGAGGGGCGCGGCTACGTGCTGCGGCGCATCGTGCGCCGGGCCGTGCAGCACGGCTCCCGGATCGGACTCGGCTCGCCGTTCCTCGCCCGCCTCGCCGACGTCGTGATCGAGCTGATGGGCCCGGTCTACCCCGACCTGAAGGAGCACCGGCGCGTCATCCACGAGGTGCTCCAGGCCGAGGAGGATCGGTTCTCGCAGACGCTGCAGACGGGCATGCGCCTCTTCGACGACGTGCTCTCGCGCAGCGCCGACGGCGTGGCCGGCGCGGATGCGTTCCGCCTGCACGACACCTACGGCTTCCCGCTCGAGCTGACCCGCGAGCTGGCCGCCGAGCGCGGCCTGGCCGTGGACGAGGACGAGTTCGCGCGCCTGATGGCCGAGCAGCGCGATCGCTCGCGCGCGGGCCGGGCCGGCGAGGCCGACCGCGCGGCGGACTTCGCGCGCAACGCCGGCTTCGCGACCTCGTTCGTCGGCTACGAGAAGCTCGACGTGCTCACGCAGCTCGGGGCGGTCGAGGAACTGGGCGACGGCCTGTTCCTCGCGAAGCTCCGTGAGTCGCCGTTCTATGCGGAGGGCGGCGGCCAGGTCTCCGACCAGGGCTGGCTCGAGCGGGACACGGGCGAGCGCGCGGAGCTCGTCCAGGCCTTCCGCTTCGGGGACGACCAGGCGCTGCTGTTCCAGCGCGACGGCGACACCGCGGCGTTCGCGGCGGGCGACCGGGTTCGCGCGGTCGTGCCCTGGCTCGTGCGCTTCCCGACCCAGGCGAACCACACGGCCACGCACCTCCTCCACGGCGCCCTGCGTGAGGTGCTCGGCGACCACGTGCGCCAGGCCGGCTCGTCCGTCCGCCCCGACAAGCTCCGCTTCGACTTCACGCATCCGCAGCCGCTGACGAGCGAGGAGCGGGCGCGGGTCGAGACGATCGTCAACGAGCGGATCTTCGCGAACCATCCGGTCCGCACCTACCTCGTGCCGATCGAGGAGGCGCGCACGCTCGGGGCGATGATGCTGTTCGGCGAGAAGTACGGCGACATCGTCCGCGTCGTCGAGGTGGGGGACATCTCGGTCGAGCTCTGCGGCGGCGCTCACGTCCGTGCGAGCGCCGAGATCGGCCCGTTCAAGATCCTCTCGGAGAGTTCCGTCGGCTCTGCGACGCGCCGGATCGAGGCGGTCACGTCCGGCGCCGCCGGCGCGTACCTGTTCGAGCAGGAGCGCGAGGTCCAGCGGCTCGTCGCCGAGCTCGACGCCGAGCGTAGGGCGCTCCGCAAGCTCGAGAAGGAGCTTCGCTCCAGCGCCCCCGGCGCGGCCGACCCGGCGACCGACCTCCTCGCGAGCGCCGAGCAGGTCGACGGGGTGACCGTCCTCGCCGCCGACGTCGGCGACCTCGACGCCGACGCGCTGCTCGACCTTACCGATCGCCTGAAGCAGAAGGCCGATCCGGCCGCGGTCGTCCTCGCATCGCGCGCCGACGGCCGTGTCCACCTGATCGCGAACTTCTCCCAGGCCGTGGCGGACCGCGGCCTCCGGGCCGGCGACGTCGTCAAGGCCTCCTCCGGCGTGCTCGGTGGTGGCGGCGGCGGGCGACCGACCATGGCCCGCGGCGGCGGCGTGGACGCCGACCGCATCCCCGAGGCGCTCGAGCTCGCCCGGGGCGCGATCCGGTCTGCCCTCGCCTGACCGCGGCGGGGCGGGGCCGTCACCGGCCCCGCCCGCCTCGCTTCGAGCCCCTACTCGCACCGGATCAGCGAGTTCCGGCCCTCGCCGCCGTCGCACGCGTCGGTGCCCGCGCCGCCGTCGAGCCGGTCATCGCCGGCGCCGCCGGCCAGCCGGTCGTCGCCGTTGCCCGCGGCGATCACGTCGGGGCCGTCGCCCGTGTCGACGACGTCCGCGCCGTTCCCGGACGTGACCCGGTCGGCGCCGGCCCGCGTGGTGATCGAGTCGGCGCCGCCGCCGCCCCGGACACGGTCGTTCCCCGCTCCCGAGTCGATCTGGTCGGCACCCGTGCCGCCGGCGATGACGTCGTTGCCGCCGCCCGACACGATGCGGTCGCTCCCGGCGCCCCCGCAGATCAGGTCGTTGCCGCCGAGGCCCTCGATCACGTCGTCGCCGCGGCCGGCCCGGATGACGTCGTCGCCGGGCGTGCCCCGCAGGACGTCGTCACCCGGCGTCCCGGCGATGGTCGCCTCGACGCTGCACAGCTCGGGGATCGCCTGCTGGCCGGTCACGTCGACGCGCACGGTCGCGGTCGCGGTCAGCTCGCCGTCAGAGACGACGTACGCGAACGAGTCGGGCCCCGTGTAGCCGACCGCCGGCACGTAACGGACGGCGCCGCTCGCGAGCACGGTTGCCGTGCCGTGGCTCGCCGCGGCGACGGACGCGACCGTCAGCGGCTGGCCCGCCTCGTCGGCCGGGCCGGCGTCGTCGTTCGCGAGCACCGGGACGTCGATCGCGCCGCCGGCCGTGCTCGCCTCGTCGTCGCGGGGGCGGGGCGCGTCGTTGACTGGCGTGACGGTCACCCGGACCAGCCCGACGTCGGTGCCGCCGTGCCCGTCGCCGACCGTGTACTCGAACTCGTCGATCCCGTTCACGTCGGCGGCCGGCGTGTAGGAGACGCTGCGTCCGTCGGGGCGCACGGTCACCGCGCCGTGCGCGGCGCCGCCGGCCCCGACCAGGGCGATCACATCGCCGTCGACGTCGGCGTCGTTCACGAGCAGGTCGATCACGACGGGCACGTCCTCCGGGGTCGTGGCCTCGTCGTCGTCCGCCTCGGGGTCGTCCTGGAGCGGCGTGACGGTCACGCTCACGAGCGCGCTGTCCTCGCCTCCCCGCGCGTCGCGCACGGTGTAGCGGAAGGAGTCCGCGCCCGCGAAGTCGACGTCGGGCGCGTAGACGATCGCCGTGCCGTCGAGCGTCGCGAGGCCGTGCGACGGGTCGGAGATCGAGACGACCGCCAGCGCATCGCCATCCGCGTCGACGTCGTTCGCGAGCACCGGGATCCGGATGTCGGCGTCCTCCGGGCCGCTCGCGACGTCGTCGCGTGCGTCGGGCGGGGTGTTCGAGCCGCCGCCACCGCCCGGGGCGATCTGGTGCGCGCCGAGCCCGTCGAAGGTGTCGATCGCGAGCCCGTCCCACTGGGTCGCGGGGTCGAACGCGTCGGCGCCGTCGACGTCGCCGGTGGCGATCGACGCCTTGCGGCGCAGGGTCGCGTCGAGGGTGCTCACCGGAGCCGTGCCCCACTCGGTGCCGGGGTCGGCGCCGATCTGCCCGATCACGTCGACGACCTCCGTCCCGTGCCGCAGGACGACGGCGTCGTTGCCGTTGAAGAGGAAGTTCGTCGTCGTCTGGTCGGCCTGGGCGAGGATCGCAGCGACGGCGCTCGAGCGAGCCAGCACGAAGACGTCGCCCGCAGCCACGGTACCGACGAGGGGGATCGTCGCGGTCGCCGTGGGGCTGCCGTTCGCGAGGATCTGGACGTCGTAGGCCCCGGTCAGGGTCACCGGGCCCGAGGTGGGGTTCACGATCTCGAGCGCCTTGTTGTTCCCGGAGCCCTCGACGTACTCCGAGAAGAAGAGGTCGCCTGGGGCCGCGCTCGCGCTGTGCGCGTGCACGGCGATCCCGGCGCCCGCGGCCCCGATCGTCGACGCGAGCAGCCACGCGGCAGCTGATCTGCCGAGCCTGTGCAGGGTCATTCGTTCCTCCTGATGTTGGCGGTCTCGCGGGCACGACTCAGGATCCAGGGGAAGTCCGCACGCGTGGGACACGCCTTCGTGACGGAAGTGCAACGAATGTGCGCCGGTACAATCACGGCGCATGGGGGCGGGCCCGGCGAAGATCCTCGCGCTCGACTACGGGCCGGCTCGAACCGGGGTGGCGGTGTCCGATCCGACCGGGACCGTCGCCCGGCCGCTCGAGGTCGTCGAGCGCGCCGACGGGCAGGCCGGGCTCGCCCGGATCCTCGAGCTCGCCCGCGTCGAGGAGGTCGGTCGGATCGTCGTGGGCATGCCGTTGACGCTCAAGGGCGAGAGGGGCGAGCAGGCAATCGCCACGGAGGCGTTCGTCGACCGCCTGCGCGCTGCGACCGACGTGGAGGTCGACACGTACGACGAGCGGTTCACGACGCGCGTGGCCCGTCAACACAAGCGAGGCAAGCAGGAGGACGCGGTCGCCGCGGCGTATCTCCTCACCGGGTACCTGACGTGGATCGCCGGCCGCCTCGCCTAGCCGTCCTGCCGGACGACGACCTGCCCGGCCGCGGCCGGCCGCCACGGCGTGGTCCCGGCTGGGGGCTCCCGGTCGCCGTTCTCGTCGGCCTCGCCGCCGGCGCCGCCGCCCTGTTCTTCGTCGTCCAGGCGATCCGCGACAGCGGCGACGACGACCCGGTCGCGCAGGCGCCGGTCGTCCAGTCCACGTCGACCGACGACACGCCGCTCCGCATCCTCTTCCAGGAGGGCCTCACGCGCGAGCAGATGGCCGAGCGGGTCACCGAGGTCGACCAGATCGCGAACGAGCGCCGGGGCGTCGACCCGGTGCTCACCGCCGCCGACTACCTCGTCTCCTCGAAGGACACGACCCGGATCCCCAAGGGCTTCTCGACCAAGGGCGGCAGGCCGCGCGACCTCGAGGGCTTCCTGTTCCCCGCGACCTACGAGTTCACGCCGGCGACCACCTCCGACGAGCTCGTCGACCAGCAGGTCGACGCGTTCGCGGACAACTGGGCGAAGGTCGACCTGAAGGACGCGCGCAAGCTGAAGCTCTCCGCCTACGAGGTGCTGATCATCGCGTCGATGGTCGAGGAGGAGGTCCGCGTCCCGAAGGAGCGCGCCCTCGTCGCCGCCGTGATCGTGAACCGCCTGAAGCTGGGGATGCCGCTCGGGATCGACGCGACCCTGCGCTACGGGCTCGACATCCCGAACACCGAGGCGATCACGGCCTCCCAGCTCGAGAGCGACAACCCGTACAACACGCGCAAGCTGAAGGGCCTGCCGCCGACGCCGATCGCGAACCCGGGCCTCGCCTCCATGCAGGCCGCTGCGCACCCGGCCAAGGTCGACCACCTCTACTTCGTCCGCAAGAAGGACTGCAGGACGCACTTCTTCACGAACAGCCAGGAGGAGTTCCTGGCCTTCCTCGACGGGCCGAACTCCTTCCGGCGCGGCCCGAAGTCCTGCGCGTGACGGCGAACGCCCCGCTCGCGGGGACGACGACGCTCGTCGGGATCCTCGGCTGGCCGGTCTCGCACTCGCTCTCCCCGCGGATGCACAACGCGGCGTTCGCGGAGCTGGGGCTCGACTGGGCCTACGTGCCGCTCCCCGTCGAGCCGGCCCGGGTCGCGGAGGCGGTGCGGGGGCTCGTCGCACTCGGCTTCGTCGGCGCCAACGTCACCATCCCGCACAAGCAGGCGGTCGTGGCGTGCTGCGACGCGGTCGACGAGGTCGCCGCCCGGGCGGGCTCGGTCAACACGCTGCTCGTGCGCGACGGGCGAGTGCTCGGCTCGAGCACCGATGGTCTCGGCGCCACCGCGGGGATCGACGCCGTGGGCCGGCACGTGCTGCTCCTCGGCGCCGGCGGGGCCGCCCGGCCCTCCGCGACCGCGCTCCTCGACGCGGGAGCCGGCGGCGTCACCGTGGCGGCGCGGCGGGGAGACGCGGCGGCAGAGCTGGCCGAGCGGCTGCGCGCCCTCTACCCGGACCGTGCCATCGCGACGGCAGCCGCGTGGCCGCCGATGGAGGATGCGGACATCGTGGTCAACGCGACGCCGATCAAGGACGATGCGATCGTGCCCGTGCGCCCGGACCAGCAGGTGGTCGACCTCGCCTACCTCCCGGACGGGCGTCGCACGGCGCTCGTCGAGGCGGCCCGCGCAGCCGGCTGCCGGACGATCGTCGACGGGCTCGAGTTCCTCGTCCGCCAGGGCGCGGCGTCGTTCGAGACCTGGACGGGGCGCCCGGCGCCCGTCGAGACCATGCGCGCGGCAGTGCTCGGCTCCCGCGAGCCGTGACGGGCGCGGCGGCCTGGATCCGCGCCGTGGAGGAGGATTCACGCTTCCGGCACGGATCCGCGCGCATCCAGCGCGCGTTCGCGCGGTAGGCTCGTTGCCGGCGGCACGTGGTACCCCCACCCTGGGTGGGAGTCCCCCGGGGATGGCCTGAAGGGACATGGCCCGAGGGGACGTGTCCGGTCGGGCCATGGCTCCTGATCGGCGGCGCGGCGCGACCCTCCGGTCGGCACGATGGTGTCGCTCCGTTCCGGTCGCGTCGCCCGCGACCGCCGGCGCAGGTCGGCCGTGCGCCCGGGAAGGCGTCCGGGAACGCCGGCTAGCGGCCCGTCGGGCGGAGCGCCTCGGGGAGCCCCTCGACGGCGGCGACGCGGTTCCGACCCGCCCGCTTCGCACGGTACAGGGCCTCGTCGGCCTCCTCGAGCATCGCCGAGACGGTGTCCGCGTCGGCGGGCAGCTCGGCGACGCCGATGCTCGCCCGGATGCGGACGAGCGCCGGCTCGCCGCCGGCCCTCGTCGCCACCGGCGCGGAGGAGATCAGCCGCCGCAGCTTCTCGGCGAACTGCCGCGCGCCATCGATGTCCGTGCCAGGGAGGAGGACGAGCAGCTCGTCCCCGCCGACCCGGAAGGCCACGTCGCTCAGCCGGCAGGCGGTGCGGAGGCGGCGGGCGGTCTCCCGCAGCGCGTCGTCCCCGGCCAGGTGGCCGTGGGTGTCGTTCAGCTCCTTGAAGGCGTCGAGGTCGACCATCGCGCAGGCGAGCGGGGCGCCGGTCCGGCGGGCGGGCGCGACCGCCACGCCCACGAGCAGCACCAGGCGCGCCCGGTTCAGCAGGCCCGTGAGGGGATCCGTCGCGGCCTCGGCCGCGAGCGCCTCGCGGGCGGCGCGCAGGCGCAGGCCGGCGCGCACGCGGGCGCGAAGCTCGGCGGGGTCGAAGGGCTGTCCGAGCACGTCCGTGGCGCCGGCGTCGAACGCCGCGATGCGCACGGAGGGGTGGTCGCGCCCGACGAGCGCGATCGTGGGCGGGGCCCAGGCGCCCGCCTCCTGCGCGCGACGGAACAGGTCGTGCGCCTCGTGCTCGCCGATCGAGTCGTCGACGAGGACGAGGTCGACGTCGCCCGCGGCGATCGCGGCAGCCGCCTCCTCGAGCGGTGCGGCCGGGATCGGCCCGTAGCCCCACTCCTCGAGCGCCGTCCGCAGGACGCCGTCGAGGTCCGGCTCGGCGACGACGAGGACGCGTGCGCGCAGGCCGTCGGTCCACTCGGGCGAGTCACCCATCACGCGGGGTGATCGGCAGGCGCGGCGCCGGATCGAGCCTCGTGGCGCAGGTGGACCGCTGCCGCGGGCGCTCCGGCTACCCTTCCAGCCCGTGGCGCTCACCCTGACCACCGCCGGCGAGTCCCACGGGCCGGCCCTGCTGGCCGTCGTGTCCGGCCTGCCCGCCGGCCTGGAGCTCGACCGAGCCGCGATCGACCACGACCTCTGGCGACGCCAGCAGGGGTACGGTCGCAGCCCGCGGCAGAAGCTCGAGACGGACACCGTCGACGTGCTCACCGGCCTGCGCCACGGCCGCACGCTCGGGACGCCGCTCACGCTCGTCGTCTGGAACAAGGACCACCGGAACTGGACGTGGGGGATGAGCCCGTGGCCCCCCGAGGGTGACGCCGAGGGCAAGGGCGCGAAGGCCGTCACGCTGCCGCGCCCCGGCCACGCGGACCTCGCGGGCGTCATGAAGTACCAGTACGACGACGTCCGCAACGCCCTCGAGCGCGCGAGCGCGCGCCACACGGCCGCCGTCGTCGCCGCGGGCTCCGTCGCGAAGGCGCTGCTCGCGACGATCGGCGCCGAGGTGACGAGCCGGGTCGTCTCGGTCGGCGGGATCGAGGGCGAGGACGCCATCCGCGCCGCCGTCGACGAGGCGAAGCGAGACCGGGACACGCTCGGCGGCGTCGTCGAGGTGCGCGCGACGGGCCTGCCGCCCGGGATCGGCTCGTACGTGACGAAGGAGGAGCGGCTCGACGCCCAGCTCGCCTACGCGCTCATGGGCATCCAGGCGGTCAAGGGCGTCGAGATGGGCGACGGCTTCCGCCTCGCGGACGTTCGCGGGTCGGTCGCGCACGACGAGATCTTCCACGGCGAGCACGGCTACTACCGCGAGACGAACCGTGCGGGCGGCCTCGAGGCGGGCATGACGAACGGCGAGGACGTCGTCGTCCGCGCCGCGATGAAGCCGCTGCCGACGCTGATGCGCCCGCTGCGCTCCGTCGACATGGACACGCTCGAGCCGGCGCAGGCGCTGGTCGAGCGCAGCGACACGATGGCGGTCGAGGCGTTCGCCGTGATCGCCGAGGCGGTCGCCGCGTTCGAGCTCGCGCGCGCCGCCAAGGCGAAGTTCGGCGGCGACGCGATCGGCGACCTCGTGGCCGCGCACGCCGCCTACCTCGCGCGGATCGACTGGCAGCCGCGCGGCGCCTCCGCCTAGGGGCGGCCGTGGGCGACCTGCCGCACCTCGTCCTCGTCGGCTTCATGGGGGCGGGGAAGACCACCGCCGGACGGGAGCTCGCACGCCTGCTCGAGCGGCGGCTCGTCGACGCCGATCAGGAGCTGGAGCGCCGGCTCGGCCGGAGCATCCCGGCGATCTTCGCGGAGGAGGGGGAGGAGTGGTTCCGGGCGCGCGAGGCCGAGGTCGTCGCCGACCTGCTCGCCGATCCCGAGCCGCGCGTGCTGGCGCTCGGCGGCGGCGCCGTCCTGACGCCGCAGACGCGGAAGCTCCTGCGCGCCTCGCCGGCCCGCGTCGCGTTCCTCGACGTGCCGGTCGAGGAGTGCTGGCGCCGCGTGCGCGGCTCGTCGCGCCCCCTGGCGCGGGACGAGGCGGGCTTCCGCGCCCTGCACGCGGGGCGGCTCCCGCTCTACCGGGAGGTGGCCGACCTGACCTCGGTCGGCGCCGACGGCGTCCTGCTCGAGCTCGGCGACGTCGTCGCCGAGCGGGGAGCCACGCGGGCGCTCGACGCGCTCGTGCCCGGGGACGGGCCAGTCGCGTTGATCGCCGACGAGCGGGTGCTCGAGCTGCACCCGCCGGAGCTCGGCGACCGGCTCGTCGCGACGCACACCGTCCCCTCCGGCGAGGCGGCGAAGACGCTCGAGGTGGTCGGCCGGCTGTGGGACGAGCTGACGCTCGATCGCTCGGGCACGATCGTCGCGCTCGGCGGCGGGACCGCGACGGACGTCGCCGGCTTCGTCGCCGCCACCTACCTGCGCGGCCTGCGGGCCTGGGTGCCCGTGCCGACGACCATCGTCGGCCAGGTCGACGCCGCGATCGGGGGCAAGACGGGCATCGACCTCGCGAAGGGCAAGAACCTCGTCGGAGCGTTCAACCTGCCTGCCCGCGTGGTCGCCGACCCGGACGTCCTCGCGACGCTCCCGCCGGCCCAGCGGCTCGAGGGGATGGCCGAGGTCGTCAAGACCGGGCTCCTGCGCGGCGATCGGCTGTGGGACCGGGAGGACGAGCCGATGGTGCGCGGCTGCGCCGCCTACAAGGTCGCGATCTGCCTGACCGATCCGCGCGAGCAGGGCAGGCGCGCCGTGCTGAACCTCGGGCACACGTTCGCGCACGGGCTCGAGGCGGGCGGCGGCTACCACGGGCCGACGCACGGCCAGGCGGTCGCGCTCGGCCTGCGCGCGGCGCTGCGGCTGTCGATCCGCCACCGCGGGCTCGCGCCGTCGGTCCTCGAGGAGGTCGAGCGCGTGCTGCCCGTCGAGCCGGCCCACGTCGACCCCGACGTCGCGTGGCGCGCCATGGCGCTCGACAAGAAGGCGAAGGCGGGGCGGCTGCGGCTCGTCCTGCTCGATGCGCCAGGCAAGCCCGTCCACGGGATCGAGCTGCCGCCGGACGAGGTGCGCGCCGAGCTCGACCGTCTCGTCGCCCGCTGAGCCCCGGCGCACGCGCCGTCTAGACTGCCCGCGATGCGGATCGGCGTCTACAACGGGGTGAACCTGAACGCCCTCGGCGACCGCGACGCGACGCTCTACGGCGGGATCTCGCTCAACGAGCTCGAGACGCGCATCTACCACTGGGCCGAGGAGCTCGGGTGCTCCGTCCGCTGCTTCCAGACGAACCACGAGGGGCAGCTCGTCGACTGGCTGCACGACGCCCGCTCCTGGGCGGACGGGATCGCGCTCAACCCGGGCGCCTGGACGCACTACGCCTGGGCGCTGCACGACGCGGTCGAGCTGATCGACGCGCCGGTGGTCGAGGTGCACCTGAGCGACATCATGGCCCGCGAGGCCTGGCGCCACCACTCGGTGCTCGAGGGCGTCGTCCAGCACCGGATCATGGGCAAGGGGCCCGACGGCTATCGCGAGGCGCTCGCCTGGCTCGTGGAGCGCAGGTGAGGGCGCGCGTCGACCGCCTCCGGGCCCGGCTCGACGCCCTCGAGGCCGGGGCGTTCCTCGTCCTCGGCGGCACGAACGTCCGCTACCTAACGGGGTTCCGGAGCTCGAACGCGGCGCTGCTGGTCGACCGCGAGCGCACGCTCCTCGTCACCGACGGCCGCTACGCCGAGGCCGCCCGCGCCGTCGAGGACGTCGAGCTGCTCCTGGCCGACCGGCACCTCGCCTTCGAGCTCGGTCAGCGACTGGCCGAGCTGACCGGGGGGCCGGTCGCCTTCGAGGCCGACCACGTCACCTATGCCGACCACCAGCGAATCGCCGCCTGCGGGCTCGAGCTGAAGCCGGCCGAGAAGGAGGTCGAGCGGCTGCGCGCGGTCAAGGACGCGCCGGAGCTCGACGCGATCCGCCGCTCGGCGGCGCTCCTCGACGAGGCCTTCGCGCGGCTCGCGCAGGAGCGGCTCGTCGGGCGCACCGAGCTCGAGGTCGCGCGCTGGCTCGAGCGCCTCCTGCGCGAGGAGCTCGGCGCGGAGGGGCTCTCGTTCGACCCGATCGTCGGCGGCGGCCCGAACGGCGCGCTGCCCCACCACCACCCGGGCGAGCGCCCGATCGGCGCGAACGAGCTCGTCGTCGTCGACGCCGGCTGCGTCGTCGACGGCTACTGCTCCGACTGCACCCGGACCTTCGCGACCGGGCCGCTCGACGACGAGCTGGCCCGCGCCTACGAGACCTGCCGCCAGGTGCAGGCCGACGCGCTCGCGCAGGTGCGCGCCGGCGCCGTCTGCGCCGACCTCGACCTCGCCGTGCGCGAGGCCCTCGGCGCGGCCGGCTACGAGGTGCTGCACGGCCTCGGCCACGGGGTCGGGCTCGAGATCCACGAGGAGCCGCGACTGGCGAAGACCTCGAAGGACACCCTCGTCGCGGGGAACGTCGTCACCGTCGAGCCGGGCGTCTACCTCGCCGGCCGGGGCGGCGTCCGGGTCGAGGACCTCGTGATCGTGACCGGGGGCGGGGCCGAGGTGCTGAGCCCCTTCCGCAAGGACCTCGTCACCGTCTCCTGACCGTCGCGGGGCGGTCGTCCGGGCCCTTCGCGCCGCCACCGGGACGGGCCAGCGGGCCCGACGACTACAATCCCCCACCGTGGCGGAGACGATCAACACCAACCAGTTCAAGAACGGCATGCACATCGAGGTCGACGGCCAGGTCTGGCGCATCGTCGACTTCCAGCACGTGAAGCCGGGCAAGGGTGGCGCCTTCGTGCGCACCAAGCTGAAGAACCTCGACTCCGGGTCGGTGGTCGACAAGACCTTCCGGGCCGGCGAGAAGATGCCCCGCGTCCATACCGAGACCAAGAGCGTCCAGTACCTCTACGAGGAGGGCGACGAGGTCATCTTCATGGACGCCGAGACCTACGAGCAGTTCGGCATGGCCCGCTCGACCGTCGCGGACGAGCTCGCGTTCATGCAGCCGTCGGCCACCGTGCAGGTGCTGACCGTCGACGGGCGGCCGTCGGGGATCCAGCTCCCCGCCTCGGTCGAGCTGCAGGTGGCCGAGACCGAGCCGGGCGTGAAGGGCGACACCGTCTCGAACGTGACCAAGCCGGCGACCCTGGAGACCGGGGCCGTCGTGCAGGTGCCCCTGTTCGTGAACGTCGGCGACCGGATCAAGGTCGACCCGCGCGAGAAGCGCTACATCTCGCGGGCGTAGGGCGCCGCGCCTTCCGATGGCGGTGCTCGTCGACACCTCGATCCGTCTCCTCTCCCAGGAGCCCCTGGCGGGGCGGGTCGGCACCGCGCGCCTGCTCGAGCTCGCGCAGACGCTCGACGGCGCCGGCTTCCACGCGCTCGAGGTGTCGGGCGGCGGCTGCTTCGAGGACATCGTCCGGCGGGGCGTCGAGAGCCCGTGGGAGCGGATCCGGGCGCTGCGCGCGCGCTGCAGCTCGCCGCTCGTCATCGCCGTCCGCGGCCGCTTCCTCGTCGGCAGCAGGCCCGTCTCGAGCGACATCGTCCGTCGGTTCGTGGCAAGCGCGGCCTCGAGCGGGATCGACGTCTTCCGCATGCACGACCCGCTGAACGACGTGGAGAACCTCGCCGAGGCCGCGGCGGCGGTGCGCGAGGCGGGCAAGGAGCTGTGGCTCGGGCTGGTGTACAACGCGCTGCCCGACGGGGACGTCGAGCACCTCGTCGAGCGGGCCGCGGCGCTCGCCGAGCTCGGCGCGAGCCGCGTGATCCTGAACGACACCGCGGGCTCGCTCGACGCGAGCCACGCACGGGCGCTCGTCGAGCGGGTCGCCGACGCCTCCGGGCTCCCGGTCGGCTTCTACACGCAGGGTGCCGCGGGCCGCGCGCTCGCGGCCGCGATCGAGGCCGCCCGCGGCGGGGCCGCGCCGATCGCCGTCTCGATCTACCCCGTCGCGATCACCCTCTTCCGCCCCTCGGCCGAGGCGCTCACCCAGACCCTCGCCGGCCTCGGGCTCGACCCCGGCGCCGACCTCGGCGAGCTGTGGCGGGCGTGCGAGCTGGTCGACGAGGCGCTCGGGGAGGGCGACGCGATCACGCTCGCCCCGCGCGTGGCCGTGCGGGCCGCCGAGCACCGCCTCCCGACCGGCGTCGTCGGCGGGATCGACGCGTCGCTGCGGGTGCAGGGGCTCGGCGACCGCCTCGACGAGGTCCTCGACGAGCTCGCGCTCGTCCGGGCCGCCGTCGGCTGGCCGCCGCTCGTCTCGCCGATCGGGCAGATCGTCGGCACGCAGGCGCTCCTGCACGTCCTCTCGGGCCAGCGCTGGGCCGTCCTCGTCGACGAGCTCGAGGACCTGCTCTCGGGCGCGTACGGCGCCCCGCCGCGGCCCGTCGACGAGGCCGTCGTGCGCGTCGTGCAGCTCCGCCGGCAGGCCGAGGCCACGGCGGGGCCGGAGCCGGCCGAGCCGGTCGCGCTCGAGGAGCTGCGCGAGCAGGCGTCCGGGCTGGCCGCGAGCGAGGAGGAGCTGCTGCTGCTCGCGCTCTTCGGCGAGGCGGCGGAGCCGCTCCTGCGGGCGATCCGGAGCCGCGCGACCGGCGACGACCCGTTCGCCGCCGCGGGCGTCGAGACGTCGAACGCCGACCGGATCCGGGAGCTGATCGAGATCGTCCAGGCGAGCGGGATCGGCGAGGTGACGATCGAGGAGGGCGAGACGCGCATCTCGGTGCGCCGCTCCGACGACCGGCTCGCCGGCCAGGTGCTCGTCCCGGTCGCGACGCCTGACCTCTCGCCCGCCGAGGAGCCTGCCGGCCCACCGCCGCCCTCGCACCTCCTGCCAGTCGAGTCGCCGATGGTCGGGACGTTCTACCGGGCGCCCGAGCCGGGCGCGCCCCCGTTCGTCCAGGTGGGCGACACGGTCGCCCCGGGCCAGACGCTCTGCATCCTCGAGGCGATGAAGCTGATGAACGAGGTCAAGGCGGACGCCGAGGCCGTGGTGCGGCGGATCTGCGTCGAGAACGCGGAGGCCGTCGAGTACGGACAGCTCCTCTTCGAGCTCGAGCCCGCCGGCGGCCGGCCCGCGGACGCCTGAGGGAGCCGTGTTCCGGCGCGTGCTGATCGCCAACCGCGGCGAGGTCGCGGTGCGCGTGATCCGGGCCTGCCGGGAGCTCGGGATCGAGACCGTCGCCGTCTACTCGACGGCGGACGCCGACTCGCTCCACGTGCGCCTGGCCGACCGGGCGGTGTGCGTCGGGCCGCCGCCGCCCCAGCAGAGCTACCTGCAGATCCCCTCGCTCGTCGCGGCCGCGACGACGACCGGCTGCGAGGCCGTCCACCCGGGGTGGGGCTTCCTCGCCGAGAACGCCGGCTTCGCGGCGGCCTGCGAGGAGAACGACGTGGTCTTCATCGGCCCCCGCCCGGACGCGATCGAGGCGATGGGCGACAAGGTCAGCGCCCGGCAGGCCATGGACGCCGCGGGCGTCCCGGTCGTCCCCGGCTCGAGCGGCCCGGTCGAGCTCGACGAGGCCCGGGCGCTCGCGGGCGAGATGGGCTTCCCCGTCCTGCTCAAGGCCTCGGCCGGCGGCGGCGGGCGCGGCATGCGCCTCGTCGAGGCCATGGAGGAGCTCGACGACGCGTACCGCACGGCCTCGAACGAGGCCCTGTCGGCCTTCTCGGACGGGCGCCTGTACGTCGAGAAGGCCCTCGTCGGCTGCCGCCACATCGAGGTGCAGGTGCTCGCCGACGGCGAGGGAGGCGTGCTGACGCTCGGCGAGCGCGACTGCTCCGTCCAGCGGCGCCACCAGAAGGTGATCGAGGAGGGCCCGTCCCCGGCCGTCACGCCCGCGATGCGGGAGGGCCTGCAGGAGGCGGCGCGGCGCGCGTGCGAGGCGATCCGCTACCGCGGCGCCGGGACGCTCGAGTTCCTCGCGCTCGACGGCGCCTTCTACTTCATCGAGATGAACACGCGCTTGCAGGTCGAGCACCCGGTCACGGAGCTGATCACCGGGATCGACCTCGTCCACGGCCAGCTGCGCGTGGCGGCGGGGGAGGGGCTCCCGTTCACGGGGACGGCCCCGCTCTCCGGCCACGCGGTCGAGGTGCGGATCAACGCCGAGGACCCGTCGCGCGGGTACCTGCCCGCGCCGGGGACGCTGACGCGCTTCCGGCCGCCGCTCGGCCCGGGCGTCCGCGTCGACTCGCACGCCTACGAGGGCTACCGGATCCCGCCGTTCTACGACTCGCTGATCGCGAAGGTGATCGTCTGGGCGGAGGACCGCCCGACCGCCCTTGCCCGGGCGCGCCGGGCGCTGCTCGAGCTCGAGCTCGACGGCGTGCCGACGACGCGCGAGCTCGCGCTCGACGTGCTCGCCCACCCGGCCTTCGCGGCCGGGCACTACTCGACGGCGTTCCTGCAGGACGCGGCGGCCGACCTGCCGTCGCTCGGGTCGGCATGAGCTCCCGCCGGCGCGCACGCCGGGAGGCCCTGACGCTGCTCTACCAGTGGGACCTGACCGGCCAGCCCCTCGCATCGCTCTACCCGTCCGCGGTCGACGAGTTCGCGCTCGACCTCGCCCAGGCCGTGACGCGCCGGGCGGCCGACCTCGACGCCCTGATCACCGGCGCCTCGACCGGTTGGCCGGCGGAGCGGCTCGGCCACGTCGAGCGGGCGATCCTGCGCATGGGCTGCCTCGAGATCGTCGAGCGGCGCGTGCCCGTGCAGGTCGCGATCAACGAGGCGGTCGAGCTCGCGAAGCGGTACGCCTCGGAGGAGGCGGCCGCGCTCGTCAACGGCGTGCTCGCCCGGATCGCGCGCGAGCGCGAGCCGGCCGACGAGGGCAGCGGGTAGGTTTCCGCGACGTGTCCGACTCGGTCGCCTCGATCAAGCGCGTCCAGGAGCTGCTCGACCGGCTCGAGCGGTCGCGCGCGCGCCTCGAGGAGGTCGACGGCGAGCAGGCGGTCGAGGTGCTGCGCGAGCTGTCCGACCTCGCCCGCGACGTCCAGGCCGAGATCGAGCGGGCCCGCCGGGCCGGCGTCCGCAGCGACCCGAAGGAGGGGGAGACCGGTGCCGACCCAGCCTGACGCCCTGCGCGAGCGCGTCGAGGCGTTCCTCGCCGACCTCCCCGTCTCGCCCGACCTCGGCGGGCTCGAGGAGGCGGTCCGCTACTCGCTGCTCGGCGGCGGCAAGCGGATCCGCCCGGTGCTCTGCCTCGCGACGGGCGAGGCGTTCGGGCGCTCCGTCGACGAGGTGCTGCCCGCGGCCTGCTCGCTCGAGCTCGTCCACACGTTCTCGCTCGTGCACGACGACCTGCCCGCGCTCGACGACGACGACCTCCGTCGCGGTCAGCCGAGCTGCCACGTGAAGTTCGGCGAGGCGATCGCGATCCTCGCGGGCGACGCGCTCCTGACCGAGGCGTTCCGCCTCGCGCTCGCCTATCCGACCCCGGCGGTGGCCCGCGAGGTCGCCGAGGCGACGATCGGGATGATCGGCGGCCAGCACATCGACATCACGACGCACGGCCAGCTCGATGCGGAGGGGCTCGTCACCCTGCACCGGCTGAAGACCGGGCGCCTGCTCGCGGCGCCCATCGGCTGCGCGCTCGCCGTCGCTGGCGTGCCGGAGGCCGAGCAGGCGCCCTGGCGCGCGTTCGCGGCCGACATGGGACTGCTCTTCCAGATCGTCGACGACATCCTCGACGCGACGGGCACCGCGGAGGAGCTCGGCAAGACGCCGGGCAAGGACGCGGCCGCCGGGAACACGACCTACGTGACGCTGCACGGGCTCGAGCGGGCGCGGGAGATCGCGGACGAGACGCGGGCCCGGGTCGAGGAGCGGATGGCCGCGCTCGACGCCGACACGAGCGTCCTGGCCGCCATCGTCGCCACGATCCGCGAGCGCAAGGCGTAGCGAGCGGCCCCGTCCCGTGCGGACCGCAGATGCCCCGGAGGCCACGGGGTAGGCTTCCCCGCATGCGCAAGCGGCTGGACGTGCTGCTCGTCGAGCGCGGGCTCGCCGAGACCCGCTCGCAGGCGCAGGCGCTCGTGCTCGCCGGCCGCGTGATCGGCCACGCGAAGGCCGGCGAGCAGGTCGCGGAGGACGCGCCGCTCGAGCTCGTCGCGCCGCCCCGCTTCGTCTCCCGTGGCGGCGAGAAGCTCGCGAACGCGCTGGCGCAGACGGGCGTCGACCCGAGCGGGCGCGACTGCGCGGACGTCGGCGCGTCGACCGGTGGCTTCACCGACTGCCTGCTCCAGGCGGGCGCGCAGCGGGTCGTCGCCATCGACGTCGGCCGGGGCCAGCTGCACGAGCGCGTCGCCCGCGACCCGCGGGTGACCGTGCTCGAGGAGACGAACGCCCGCCACCTCGCGCCGGGCGACCTGCCCTTCGCGCCCGGGCTCGTCACGTGCGACGTCTCCTTCATCTCCGTCGCGACCGCGCTGCCGCCCGTGCTCGACCTGGCGGCGCCCGGCTGGGAGGCGCTCGTGCTCGTCAAGCCCCAGTTCGAGGCCGGCCGCGAGCGCGTCGGGCGGGGCGTCGTCCGCGACCCGGAGACGCACCGGCGCGTCCTCGTACGGGTCGCCGGGGCGGCGCAGGGGTGGGGCGGCGGCTGCGGCGTCCGCGCGATCGTCGACTCCCGGCTGCCCGGCCCGAAGGGCAACCGCGAGTTCTTCCTCCACCTCGTCCAGGGGCGGAGCCCGCCGACGACGCGTGGCTCGAGCGCGCGGCGGCCGGGGCGGTGGGGGCGGATGCGTAGCCCGGTCCGCCGCGTCGCGATCATCGAGCACGGCCGCCGGGGAGGCGGTCGCGGGCGCGCTCGCCCACCTGGAGCGGCTGGCGGCCGAGCGCGAGATCGAGCTCGTCGAGGACGAGGGCGACGCGACCGGCGTCGACCTCGCGATCGCGCTCGGGGGCGACGGGACGATGCTGCGTGCGCTGCACCGCTTCCTCGACACCGACGTCCCGGTGCTCGGCGTCAACTTCGGCCGGGTCGGCTTCCTCGCGAGCGTCCCGGGCGCCGAGCTCGTCGCCGGGCTCGAGCGCGCGCTCGCCGGCGACTTCAAGGTGGTCGAGCTGGGCACGCTGGCCGTCTCGCTCGACGGCGCGCCGCAGATCGCGATCAACGACGTCGTCGCGACGAGCTCCCAGCCCGGGCGGATGATCATGCTCGGCTGGGGCGTCGGCCACGAGGACCTCGGCCTGCAGGCGTGCGACGGGATGATCTGCTCGACCGCGTCCGGCTCGACCGCCTACAACCTCTCGAACGGCGGCCCGGTGATGATGTGGGGCCTCGACGCGATGGCGATCTCGTTCGTCGCGCCGCACTCGCTCTTCGCCCGTCCGCTCGTCGCCCCGCCCGGCCTCGGGCTCGACGTGACGAACCGGACGGCGGACGTCCCGTGACCGTGCTCGTCGACGGGCGCGTCGTCGGCGAGCTCGCGCCCGGCGCCTCGCTCGCCGTCGACGTGGGCCGGCGAGCGCAGCCGGCTCGCCCTGCTGCCCGAGGTGACCTTCTTCACCCGCTACCGCGACGTCTTCCTCTGACGTGCTCCGACGCCTGCGCATCGACAACCTCGTCCTGATCCGCGAGGCCGACCTCGAGCTCGGGCCGGGGCTCGTCGCGATCACGGGCGAGACCGGAGCGGGCAAGACGATCTTCACCCAGGCGATCGGCCTGCTGCTCGGCGCCCGCGGCGACGACGCCCTCGTCGGGCCCGCCGGCGCGGAGGCATACGTCGAGGCCGAGCTCGACCTGCCCGACGGCGCGCTCGACGGGGACGAGCTCGAGCCGCTGCGCGACCTCCGGCCCGAGGACGAGCCGGGCGTCGTGCTCGCGCGCCGCGTCTTCCCGGACGGCCGCAGCCGGGCGTACGCCTGGGGCCGGTCGGTGCCGCGCGAGGCGGTCGCGGCGCTCGCGGAGCGACTCGTGGCGATGTCGGGCCAGTTCGAGCAGCGCCGGCTCGCGCGCCCCGCGCACCAGCTCGACCTGCTCGACGCCTTCGCGGGCGAGGAGCAGCTTCGCCGCCGGGCCGAGACCGCGCGGGCCTGGCGCGAGCTGACGGCGGCGCGCCGGGCGCTCGAGCAGGTCGAGGCCTCGGGCCGCGACCGGGAGTCCCGTCTCGTGGAGCTGCGCGCGCTGGTCGACGCGACCGCCGGGATGACGCCCGGGCGGGAGGCGGAGCTCCGCGCCGAGCGCGAGGTGCTGCGCCGCTCCGCCGAGCTGGTCGCCGCCGCGGCCGAGGCGGCCGAGGCGCTCGCCCCCGAGGCGACCGACGGGGACGGCGCGGGCGGGCTCGCCGCGCGCGCCGAGGCGGCGCTCGGCCGGGTCGCCGGCGTCTCGGCCGAGCTCGACGCCGCGGCGCGTGAGATCGCCGTCGCGGCCGTCGGCCTGCGCGAGGCGGCCTCCTCGCTGCGCGGCTTCCTGCTCTCGCTCGACGCGGACCCCGGCCGGCTCGACGCGATCGAGGACGAGCTCGCGCGGCTCGCCGACGCCCGCAGACGCTTCCGCGCCCAGGACGAGGAGGAGCTGCTCTCGCTCGCCGAGGAGGCGGCCCGCGAGCTCGCGACGCTCGAGGCGGGCGGCGAGCCGGCCGAGGCGGCGCGCGCGGCCGCGGAGGCCGCCCAGGCGCGCTACGAGGGGCTCGCCGCCGGCCTGGCATCGGCGCGGCGCGCCGCGGCCGGCCCCTTCGCCGAGGCAGCGCGGGCCGAGCTGAAGGCGCTCGGCCTGGGTGAGGGCGAGCTGGTCTGCGAGCTGGGCGAGCGCGCCCCCGGCCCGACAGGCGCGGACGAGGTGACGCTGCTCGTGCGCGCGAACGCCGGCCTGCCGCTCGCCCCGGTCGCGACGACGGCGTCGGGCGGCGAGCTCTCTCGGATCGCGCTCGCCCTGCGCCTCGCCGCGCACGCGCGCGCCGGCGAGCAGACCGTCGTCTTCGACGAGATCGACGCGGGCATCGGCGGGACGACCGCCCACGCGGTGGCGGAGGCGCTTCGCCGGCTGTCGGCCTCCGCGCAGGTGCTCGTGATCACGCACCTGCCCCAGCTCGCGATCGTCGCGGACGCCCACCTGCGCGTCGAGAAGGTGCCGGGCGATCCCACGCACACGCGCGTCGCGCCCCTCGACGAGGACGCGCGGCGGGCCGAGCTCGAGCGGATGCTCGGCGGCTCCGACTTCCTGTCCAGCCTGCGCTGAGCCGCCCCGGCGGGGTCGTCCTGCGCGGCGCGTACCATCAGCGGCGGTGAGTGCGGTCGAGCGGCAGGAGGCGCCGGTGGTAGGCTTGAGTCCCGTGGGACGACTCCCCCGGACGGCTCCTTCGGCCGCCTCTGCGGCGCCGCTCCGGCTCCCGACGGGAGCCCGCGCGTGAGCCGGCAGCCGAAGTTCGTCTTCGTGACCGGCGGCGTCGTCTCCTCGCTCGGCAAGGGGATCACGGCGTCGTCGCTCGGGGCCCTCCTGAAAGCGCGCGGCCTGCGCGTCCAGGTGCAGAAGTTCGACCCGTACATCAACGTCGACCCCGGCACGATGAGCCCGTTCCAGCACGGCGAGGTGTTCGTGACCGAGGACGGCGCCGAGACCGACCTCGACATCGGGCACTACGAGCGCTACGTCGACGAGAACCTTTCGCGCCACGCCAACCACACGTCGGGCTCGATCTGGAACCAGGTCATCCGCAAGGAGCGCAAGGGCGAGTACCTGGGCTCCACCGTCCAGGTGATCCCGCACATCACGAACGAGATCAAGGACCGGATCCGCCGCGTCGCGCTCGGCTCGGACGCGGACGTGGTGATCTCGGAGATCGGCGGCACCGTCGGCGACATCGAGTCGCTGCCCTTCCTCGAGGCGATCCGCCAGTTCCGCCGCGAGGCGGGCGCGCACAACGTCCTCTACGTCCACGTGACGCTCGTGCCGTTCATCTCCTCGGCCGGGGAGCTGAAGACGAAGCCGACGCAGCACTCGGTCAACGAGCTGCGTCGCATCGGCATCCACCCGGACATCGTCGTCTGCCGCTCCGACCACGCGATCACGCACGACCTGCGCGAGAAGATCGCGCTCTTCGCCGACCTCGAGCCGCACGCCGTCGTCGCGAACGAGGACGTCGAGGACGTCTACCTCGTCCCGCTCTCGCTCCACGACGAGGGCCTCGACCGGCTCGTCTGCGAGAAGCTCGGCCTGGAGACCCAGCCGGCCGACCTGACCGGCTGGCACGAGCTCGCCGGGCGGATCCGGTCGACCAAGGGCGAGGTCGAGATCGCGCTCGTCGGCAAGTACGTCAAGGTCCAGGACGCCTACATGTCCGTCGCCGAGTCGCTCAAGCACGCGGGCCTCCACCACGGCGTCGGCATCCGCCTGCGCTGGGTCGACGCGAGCGGGCCCGAGGACGGCACGATCGACGAGCTGGAGGAGGCCGACGGCATCCTGGTCCCCGGCGGCTTCGGCGGCCGCGGGATCGAGGGGAAGATCCTCGCCGCGCAGGTCGCCCGCGAGCGCCGGATCCCGTACCTCGGGGTGTGCCTCGGCATGCAGATCGCGGTGATCGAGTACGCGCGCCACGTGTGCGGGCTCGAGGGCGCGAACTCCTCGGAGTTCGACCCGGAGACGCCGTACCCCGTGATCGACCTCCTGCCCGAGCAGAAGGGGATCGACGACCTCGGCGCCACGATGCGCCTCGGTGCGGCGGCCGTCGACCTCGTCGAGGGCACGCGCGCACACGCCGCCTACCGGGAGTCGGTGATCCAGGAGCGCCACCGGCACCGCTACGAGGTGAACAACCACTTCAGGCCGCAGCTGGTCGAGAAGGGCCTGATCGTCTCGGGGACGTACCAGCAGGGCCGGCTCGTCGAGGTGATCGAGCTGCCCGACCACCCGTGGTTCGTGGCGAGCCAGTTCCACCCGGAGTTCAAGTCGCGCCCGCGGCGGCCCTCGCCGCTGTTCCGCGACTTCGTCGGCGCCGCGATCCAGCGGGCCCGCGCCGGCGGCCGCGCGTCGGCCACCACGGCGTAGCGAGCCGTCGGACTGGCCGGACGAGTAGCCCGAACGGCTGACCCGCCGCGGCCTGCCCCGACTACGATGCGGCCGGTGGCCGACCGCTACCCCGACCTTCTGCCGCTCTTCCTCGAGCTCTGCGCGATCCCGAGCCCGCCGGGCCGCGAGCGCGCCGTGGCCGACCGCGTCCTGCGCTACCTGCGCGACCTCGGCCTCTCGCCCGACGAGGACGGCTGCGGCCCCGCGATCGACGGCGACACGGGGAACCTCTACGTGCGCATCCCGGCGACGGCCGCGGGCGGCACGCCGCTCGTCTTCTGCGCCCACCTCGACACGGTCCTGCCCGAGGGGCCGATCGAGCCGGTCGTCGAGGACGGCATGGTCCGCAACGCCGCCGGGACGATCCTCGGCGCGGACAACAAGGCCGCAGTGGTCGCGATGCTCGAGGCGACCCGGGTCGTGCTCGCCGAGCAGCGGCCGCACGCCGGCGTCGAGCTCGTCTTCACGCCGCGCGAGGAGACGGGCTGCGACGGCGCGAAGGCGTTCGACTACGGGCGGCTCGCAGCCCGGGCCGGCTTCGTCTACGACCACGCGGCGCCGGTCGGGACGATCGTCGACGCGGCCCCGTTCCAGCGGACGCTCGACGTCGTCTACACGGGCCGCAAGGCGCACGCGGGAATCGCGCCCGAGGACGGCCGCTCGGCGATCCTGGCGGCCGCGAAGGCGATCGCGGAGCTGCGGCTCGGCCGGGTCGACCACGAGACGACCGCGAACGTCGGGACGATCCGCGGCGGCACCGCCAGGAACATCGTCCCCGACCGCTGCGAGCTCGTCGCCGAGTGCCGCTCGCTCGACGAGGCGAAGGCCGTCGCGCTCGCGCAGGAGATGCTCGACTCGTTCACGTACGCCGGCACCGTGTGCGAGGTCGACGTCGACGTCGAGCTGGAGGAGAAGTACCCGGGCTACCGCTTCCGCCACGACGACCCGGTGCTGCTGCTCGGCGCCGAGGCGCTCGACCGGATCGGCGCGACGCCGAGGATCGAGTCGATCCAGGGCGGGGCGGACGCGAACATCTTCCACGCCCACGGGATCCGCTGCCTCGTGCTCGCGAACGGGATGGCGAAGATCCACACGGCGGACGAGGAGATCGCGGTCGACGACCTCGGCCGCATGACGGACGTCACGCTCGCGCTGATCGACCTCGCACGTGACCGTTCGCTCTAGCCGCCGCTCCGGGTAGGGTTGCGCACCGTGCAGGTCGGCGTCGTCACGGAGATCAAGTCGGACGAGTACCGGGTCGCGCTCACGCCGGCTGGCGCGCGGGAGCTGGTCGAGGACGGCCACGTCGTGCTCGTCGAACGGGGCGCGGGCGTCGGCTCGGCGTTCCCCGACGAGGCCTACGTCGCCACGGGCGCGCGGATCGCGAGCCGGGACGACGTGTGGGCCGCGGCCGACCTGCTGCTGAAGGTCAAGGAGCCGCTCGAGGAGGAGTACGGGCTGCTCCGGCCCGGCCAGGTGCTGTTCACGTACCTCCACCTCGCGGCCGACAGGCGGCTGACGGAGGCGCTCGTCGCCTCCGGCGCGACCTGCATCGCCTACGAGACGGTGGAGACGGAGGGGCGCCGGCTGCCGCTGCTCGCGCCGATGAGCGAGGTCGCCGGCCGGCTCGCGCCGCAGATGGGCGCCTGGGCGCTCGAGAAGGCGAAGGGCGGCCGCGGCATCCTGCTCGGCGGCGTGCCCGGCGTGCCGCCCGCGCGCGTCCTCGTCCTGGGCGGCGGGATCGTCGGCTACAACGCGGCGTTGATCGCGACCGGCATGCAGGCAGACGTCTGGGTCTACGAGCGGTCGGTGGAGCGGATGCGCGAGCTCGAGATGATGCTCGACGGGCGCGTGATCCTCTCGATCTCGAACCGCACGACGGTCGCGGACGCGATCGCGACCGCGGACCTCGTGATCGGGGCGGTGCTGATCCCCGGCGCGCGGGCGCCCCGGCTCGTCACGCGCGACATGCTCGCGCTGATGAAGCCCGGCTCGGTGCTCGTCGACGTGGCGATCGACCAGGGCGGCTGCTTCGAGACGTCGCGGCCGACGACGCACTCCGACCCGATCTACGAGGTCGACGGGATCGTCCACTACTGCGTCGCGAACATGCCCGGCGCCGTGCCGATCACGTCGACCAAGGGCCTGACCAACGTCACCCAGCCCTACGTCGAGGCGATCGCCGCGCACGGCTGGCGCGAGGCCGTTCGGCGCGACCCGGCGCTCGCGAAGGGCGTCAACGTCGTCGACGGGCACGTGACGTACGGGGCGGTCGCCGAGGCGCACGGCCTCGCGTACCGGCCGCTCGCCGACCTCGTCGGCTAGGCCGGTGCCGGAGGCGCCCCTCGTCCGGCGCGACGGCGGGCTCGTCCCCCGGGGCCCGGGCTGGTTCGTCGTCAACGCGCGCGAGGCCCGCTGGCACGTGAGCGACCGCTTCGGCCGGGCGGTGAAGTTCGAGGGCGACGAGCCGTTCGCCCAGGTCGGCCTGAACGTCCGCGTCCTCGAGCCGGGCGAGCCGGCCTGCCTCTACCACGGCGAGGAGTCCGAGGAGCACTTCCTCGTCGTCGCCGGCGAGTGCCTGCTCCTGATCGAGGGGGAGGAGCGCCGGCTCGGGCCGTGGGACTTCGTGCACTGCCCGCCCTGGGTCGAGCACGTCCTGGTCGGCGCCGGCAGCGGGCCCTGCGTCCTCGTCGCGGTCGGCGGACGCCCGTCCGGGGAGGTCCGGTACCCCGCGGGCGGGATCGCCGAGGCGCACGGGGCCGCGGCGGCAGCGGAGACGGACGACCCGGCCGAGGCCTACGGCCCGTCGCGCAAGCGCCCCGCCGCCTACCGGCCGGGCGACCTCCCGGGCTGACCGGCGCTCGCCGGCTCCTGCCGCGGTCCCGTGCCGCCTCGCGGGCGCCCCCGGTCCCGGCACCGCCCGCGAGCGGTCCCCTCGCCCGTCCGCGTCACGCCGACGCCCCGGCGCAGGCGGTCCCGCGGGGTCGACCTCCTAGTCCGCGGCCTTCGCCGCGTCGGCCGCCTGCTTCGCCTTGTTCCGCCGGTCGGTGACCTTGACCATGACGTAGGTCGTGCCGCCCGCGAGGGCCAGCACGAGCAGGAGCCAGCCCAGCAGCTCGAGCAGGCCGACGATCGTCGAGCCGACGGAGCCGACGGGCAGGGAGGCGGCAGAAGCGAGGGCAGTCGTCACGGCTCCATAGAATACCCGGGCGATGCCACGGGCCTGCGTGATCGTGCTCGACGGGGTGGGCGCCGGCGCCCTCCCGGACGCCGACCAGTTCGGCGACGAGGGCTCCGACACGCTCGGGAACGTCGCCCGGGCGGTCGGTGGGCTCGACCTGCCCAACCTCGAGGCCCTCGGCCTCGGGAACGTCGCCGACCTCGAGGGCTGCCGCCCGCAGCCGGGCGCCCCTGCGATCGCCGGCCGCCTCGTCGAGAAGTCGAAGGGCAAGGACACGGTCAGCGGCCACTGGGAGCTGATGGGCGTCGTCTCCGGCATCGCGCCGCCCACCTACCCGCACGGCTTCCCGTTCACGATCATCGAGGACTTCGCGCACAAGACCGGCCGCGGCGTGATCGGCAACGTGCCCGCCTCCGGGACGGACATCGTCCAGGAGCTGGGCGAGGAGCACCAGCGGACCGGCAAGTGGATCGTCTACACGTCCGCCGACTCGGTCTTCCAGATCGCCGCGCACGTGGACACGATCCCGCTCGAGGAGCTCTACGCCGCCTGCGACGTCGCCCGGGCGAGCCTGACCGGCCAGCACGCCGTCAGCCGCGTGATCGCGCGCCCGTTCGAGGGCGACCCGGGCAACTACGTGCGCACCGCCGACCGGCGGGACTGGGCGCTGACGCCCCGGCGGCCGAACTTCCTCTCGCTCGTCCGCGACGCGGGGCACGAGGTGCACGCGGTCGGGAAGGTCGGCGACATCTTCGCCGGCCAGGACGTCGACCACGTCTACCACACCCGCTCGAACACCGAGGGGATCACGCGGACGGCGGAGCTGCTCGAGCACCTCGACGACGGCTTCGTCTTCGCGAACCTCGTCGAGACGGACAGCCTGTGGGGCCACCGCAACGACCCCGTGAACTTCCACCGCTGCCTGCAGGACTTCGACCGGCGGCTCTTCGACCTGCTCGGCGCGCTGCGGCCCGGCGACCTGTTCATCGTCACGTCCGACCACGGCTGCGACCCGACGACGCCCTCGACCGACCACTCGCGCGAGCACGCGCTGCTCCTCTGCTACGTCGAGGGGCGCAACGCGGCGGGCAAGCGCCACGACGGCGACTTCGGCGACGTCGGCGCGACGGTGAACGCGTGGCTCGGCACGAGGGGCGCGCCGCGGGGCGTGCACGGCTCGCCGATCGTCACCCCGTGACCTCGCCGCCCCGGCTCGACGACCCCGACCTCGTCCGGCGCGAGTACGAGCAGCCGGAGCGGCTCGCGGCGCGCATGCGCGTCTACCGCGAGCAGACCGACGGGCGCAACCCGGAGGAGGCGGTGCTCGAGGCGGTCGCGGAGCGCGCCCCGGCCCGGCTGCTCGAGGTCGGCTGCGGCGACGGCTCGCTCGCCGCGCGCCTCCAGGCGCCCGGCCGGACGGTCGTCGCGACCGACCTCGCGCCGGCGATGGTCGCCCTGGCGCGCGCGCGCGGCGTCGACGCCCGCGAGGCGGACGTGATGGCGCTGCCCTTCCCGGACGGGTCGTTCGACTGCGTCGTCGCCGCGTGGATGCTCTACCACGCCCCCGTGCTCGACACGGCGCTCGACGAGGTCGGGCGCGTGCTCCCCCCCGACGGGACGCTCGTGGCGGCGTTCTTCAGCCGGCGGAACATGAGCGAGCTGTGGTCGCTGCTCGGCCACGTCGACGCCTCGAACGTGACGATCACGGCCGAGTCCGCCCCCGAGATCCTCGCGCGGCGCTTCGCGCGCGTCCGCACCGTCGTCGTCGAGGGCAAGGTCGTCTTCCCCGACGCGGACGCCGTCCGGACGTACGTCGCCTCGACGATCCGCCGCGCGCACCTCGTCGATCGCGTCCCGGCCGCGCTGCCGGGCCCCGTGACGGCCACGAGCCGGCACGCCGTGGTCGTCTGCGATCGTCCGCGCTGATGCGCGCGGTCGACCTGATCGCGCGCAAGCGGGACGGGGAGGAGCTCCCGGCCGGGGAGCTGGCGGCGCTCGTCCTCGCCTACGCGCGCGACGAGGTGCCCGACTACCAGGTCGCAGCGCTGCTGATGGCGATCGTCTTCCAGGGCCTCTCCGAGGCGGAGACGTTCGCCCTGACCGACGCGATGGTGCGCAGCGGCGAGACGCTCGACCTGTCCTCGCTCGGGACCGTCGTCGACAAGCACTCGACCGGCGGCGTGGGGGACAAGACCTCGATCGCGCTCGGCCCCGTCGTCGCCGCATGCGGCGTCCCGTTCGCGAAGATGAGCGGCCGCGGCCTCGGGCACACCGGCGGGACGGTCGACAAGCTCGAGGCGATCCCGGGGTTCCGGGTGGAGCTCGCGCCCGACGCGTTCGTCCGCCAGGTCGCCGACGTCGGCCTCGCGATCGTCGGCCAGTCGCCGCTCCTCACCCCGGCGGACGGCAAGCTCTACGCGCTGCGCGACGTGACGGCGACGGTCGAGGAGGTGTCGCTGATCGGCGCGAGCGTCATGTCGAAGAAGATCGCCGCCGGTGCCGACGCGATCCTGCTCGACGTCAAGGTCGGCGAGGGCGCCTTCATGAAGCGGCGGGAGGACGCGCGCCGGCTCGCCGGGGCGATGCTCGCGCTCGGGCGCCGCGCCGGGCGCGCGGTCGTCTGCGAGCTGACCGACATGGGCCAGCCGCTCGGCCGGGCGGTCGGTAACGCGCTCGAGGTCCGCGAGGCGGTGGCCACACTGCGCGGCGAGGGCCCGGCGGACTTCGCCGAGCTCGTGCTCGGCTCGGCCGCGACGCTGCTCGCGCTCGCCGACCCGGCGCTCGACGAGGCGGCCGGGCGCGAGCGGGCCGAGCGGGCGGTGGCGTCCGGCGCGGCGCTCGAGGCCTACGAGCGCTGGGTGTGCGCCCAGGGCGGCGACCCGGCGGAGGAGCGGCTGCCGCGCGCGCCCGTCGTCCGCGTCGTCGCGGCGCCGGGCGCCGGCCACGTGCAGGAGCTCGATGCGCTGGCCGTCGGCCACGCCGCCGTCCTGCTCGGCGCCGGGCGGGCGACGAAGGCGGACGCGATCGACCCCGCGACGGGGGTCGTCTGCCTCGCGAAGCACGGCGACCCCGTCGAGCCCGGCCAGCCGCTCGCCGAGGTGCACGCCCGCAGCGACGAGGCCGCCGCGGCGGCGGAGCGCGCCCTGATCGGCGCCTACCGCCTCGGCCCCGAGCCGCCCGCGCCCCGGCCGCTCGTCCTCGAGACGCTCCGCTGACGTGCCCGAGCTGCCCGAGGTCGAGACCGTCCGCCGCCGGCTCGAGCCAGTCCTCGTCGGCCGCCGCATCGAGGCCGCCGCGATCGTGGACGAGCGCCTGACCCGGCCCGAGCCGTCCGGCGCCGTCGCGGCCGCGCTCGTCGGCCGGCGCGTCGAGTCGGTCGGTCGGCGCGGCAAGTACCTGCTCGTCGGCCTCGACGACGAGCTCGTCCTCGTCGTCCACCTGCGGATGACGGGGAGCTTCGGCCACTGGCCCGATCGGGCGCCCGCAGACCCGCACGTGCGCGCCACGCTCGCGCTCGACGACGGCTGCGAGGTGACCTACCGCGACGTCCGGCGGTTCGGCACCTGGCTGCTGCTCGACGCGGCCGACGTCGAGCCGTACCTCGCCGAGCGGCTCGGGCCCGAGCCGCTCGGGCGCGCGTTCGGGCCGCGGGCCCTCGCCCGGGCGCTCGACGGGCGCCGGACGGCGGTCAAGGCGGCGCTGCTCGACCAGCGGTCCGTGGCGGGCGTGGGGAACATCTACGCGGACGAGGCGCTGTGGCGCGCGCGGATCCACCCGCTCACGCGGGCCGGCGCGCTCGCCGCCCCAGACGTGGCGCGCCTGCAGCGTGCTGTCCGCGCGGCGCTCGAGACCGGCATCCGCCGCCAGGGGGCGACGCTCAGGGACTACCGCGACCCGAGCGGGGCGGCAGGGTCGATGCAGGACGAGTTCCGCGTCTACGGTCGCGAGGGCGAGCCGTGCCCGCGCTGCGGCGCGCCGATCGCGAAGATCCGCGTCGCCGGGCGCGGCACCTGGTTCTGTCCTGTCTGCCAGGAGCGGCGGGCGTGACCGTCCGGCTCCCCGACGGCTTCCGCGCCGGGCACTGGAGCGACCGGGAGGCGTGGACCGGCTGCACCGTCGTGCTCGCGCCGCCGGGCTCGGTCGGCGCGTGCGAGGTGCGCGGCGGCGGCCCGGGGACGCGCGAGAGCGACCTGCTCTCGCCGGCCGCGTCCGTCCAGGGTGTGAACGCCGTCCTGCTCACCGGCGGGAGCGCCTTCGGGCTCGGCGCCGCCGACGGCGTCGCGCGCTGGCTCGAGCGGCAGGGCGTCGGCCACCAGACGAGCGTCGGCGCCGTCCCGCTCGTCGCGAGCGCCGTCGTCTTCGACCTCGCGCTCGGCCGGGCGGACGTCCGTCCGGGGCCCGACGAGGCCGAGGCCGCGTGCCTCGCGGCGGGCCCGGAGCTCGAGACGGGCTCGATCGGGGCGGGCACCGGCTGCACCGTCGGGAAGATCCTCGGTCCGCGGCACTGGACGAAGGGCGGCCTGGGCGCCGCCCGGCTCGAGCTCGCCGGCGGCGCGAGCGTCGTCGCGATCGCGGTCGTCAACGCGTTCGGCGAGGTCCTCGCCGAGGACGGCGCCGTCCTGGCCGGGATCTGGCGGGACGGGCGCCACGAGCGGACGGTCGACCTGCTCCGCGCGGGCGTCGGCTTCCGGCGAGCCTGGCACGAGGCGACGACGCTCGTCTGCCTCGTGACCGACGCCGTGCTGACCAAGACCGAGGCCTGGCTGGTCGCCCGCGCCGCGAGCGCGGGCGTCGCCCGCGGTCGACCCGACCGCCACCTCCGTCGACGGGGACGTCGTCTACTGCCTCGCGTCCGGGGCCGTCCCGGCCGACCTGCTCGCGGTCGCCGCGGTGGGCGCGGAGGCGACGGCCGCGGCGATCCGCCAGGGCGTGCGGGCCGCGCTCGGCGCCCCGGGCTGCCCGGCATGCTCCGAGCGCGGGTGACCGCCCGCGGGCACGGCCCGCTAGCATCCCGCCCGTGACCGCCCGCCGGCTGCTGGTCTCGGCCCTCGTCGCGCTCGCGGCGCTCGCGGCCCTCGCGCCCGCGGCGCCCGCGGCGACGCGCCTGGTACCGGCGGTCGCCGACGTCCCGGGCTTCAGGGCCGCCAAGGGCGGGTCGCGCAGGAGCGGGGCGCGCTCGCACGCGCGCTCCCGCCGCGGCAGCGGGTCGCGCTCGGCCGGGCGCGCGCGGAGGCCGCGCTCCTTCGCGCCGGCACCACCCGGCTCTCGCTCTCCGCCTTCGTGCTCGCCGGGCCGAAGCAGGCGAAGGCGCTCGTCGCCACCTGGCGCGCCCGCCAGAAGGGCGCGCGCCTCGCCGTCGGCGACGGCGCCGCGCGGACGGTGCAGCGGACGCGGCGCACGACCATCGTGACGATCGTCCTCCAGCAGGGGGCGGGCGTCGGCGTCGCCCGCTACGTGGTCGCCGGGCGCGACGCGACCGCACCCCGGGCGGCACAGGCCTACGCCGAGCTGCTCGCCGCGCAGATCGCGGCTGCCCTCGAGGAGTCTCCCTGGGACGCCCTCGTCGGCGACGCCCTCGCCGACGGAGAGGTCTCGAGGACGGAGGCGCTGAAGGCGTTCGCGCTCGCGTACGGCGGCCTGCCCGGCTTCCCGCGGACGAACGGCGAGCGGGACCCGGCCGAGGGCTCGCTCGCGCTCCGCTGGATCGTCCGCGTGCTGCCCGAGCTGACGCCCGCCCAGCGCGCGGCCGTCTCGAAGGTGATCGACGAGCCGCTCCCGGAGGCCGCCGGGAAGCGGTCGCTCGAGGCACTCACTCCCGACGCCGTCTACCAGCCGATCGCCGAGAAGTTCCTCCAGGACTACCTGCCGCGGATCGGCTACGCGCTCCCGGGCGGCACGCTCCCCTTCCCGATCAGGGTCTACCGCTCGACGCAGAACCAGTGGTCGAAGTACGGCTGGGCCGCCGCCGACGCCGCGCCCGTCGACGCGACCGGGAAGACGGTCACCTCGGGCGCGCCGGTGGCCTGCCGCATCCGCATCTTCCCGATCGGGCTCGCCTCGACCCAGCAGTTCAAGCTGTTCGCGGTCGCGCACGAGGTCTTCCACTGCATCCAGTTCGCGATCCTCGGCAACGGCTGGCCGTACACCGCGGACTGGATCCTGGAGGGCACGCCCGACTGGGCCGCCTCGAAGATCCTCCCCAGCGTCCCGTTCGAGCAGGCGGGCGACACGTACCAGACGTACCTGAAGACGCCGACGAAGCCGCTCTTCACCCGTGCGTACGACGCGGTCGGCTTCCTCGGCGCCGCGGATGCCGTCACCGGCGACCTGTGGCCGCGGATGCGCGACATCGTCGCGGGCTCGAGCGCGAGCGCGTTCGCCGCCGCGGGCGGCCAGTCGCGCGCGTTCCTCGAGGTCTGGGCCTCGTACCACCTCCGGCTCGACCCCTCGCAACCGGCCTGGTACCAGCCGCGCCCCTGGTCGGTCTCGACCGGGAAGGTGTCGACGCCGAAGACACCGGTCTCGGCCAACGCGACCCTGCAGGCGCCGGCGTACGCGAACCGCCTGGCCAGCGTCGTCGTCCCGGCGAAGAAGCCGTTCGTCACGATCGACGTGACGAACGGCCCGGGCCGCCTCAGCGACGCGCAGGGCGACTTCGTGCTCGATCCCGGTGTCCGCAGCTTCTGCGTCCGCGGAGGCTGCGTCTGCCCGCCCGACGAGGAGGGCGACTTCCCGCCCCACGAGGACGTCAACAACGTCTTCGCGCTCGCCCTCACCGGCGCCGAGTCGGGCTCCAAGCTGACGATCTCCTTCAAGGGGATCAAGGAGTTCTGCCGGAAGACCGACCGCCGGCCGCCGGCCCGCCCTCCCGGTTCGCCGGGCGGCTCGAACGGCGACCCCCACCTGACGAGCCTCGACGGCCTCCGCTACGACTTCCAGGCGGCCGGAGAGTTCGTCCTCGTGCGCTCGACGTCTGGCGACCTCGAGGTGCAGGCGCGGCAGGAGCCGTGGGGCAAGTCGAAGTGGGTGACGATCAACACGCAGCTCGGCTTCCGCGTCGCCGGCAAGAAGATCACCGTCGCGGCCGGGGATCCGCCGACGACGACCGTCGCCGGCAAGGCGCTCGCCGCCGGGGCGACGGCTCCCGTCGGCGGCGGCGCAGTGTCGCGCGACGAGGACGGGACGACGACGATCACGTGGCCGGACGGCTCCGAGGCGACCGTCTGGGGCGTCGGCGCCTACGGCGTCGCGGTGAAGCTCACGCTCGCCACCGCACGGGCGGGGAAGGTCCGCGGCCTGCTCGGCAACCTCGACGGCAAGGTCACGAACGACCTCGTCTCGCGCGGCGGCAAGGCGCTCGCGTACCAGCTCGAGGACACGGCGAGCTACGTCTCGTCGGCGCGGGTCAGGAACCCGGACGGCAAGGCGTTCTTCGACGGCCTCTACGACGTCGTCGGCGAGAGCTGGCGGATCGACCAGAAGGACTCCCTGCTCGCCTACGGGCCCGGGCAGACGACCGCCACGTTCACCGACCGGTCGATCCCGACGCGGCCGATCGACCAGGACGCGCTCCGGGCCGCGGCCCGCGCGCGGGCGGAGCAGATCTGCCGCGACGCGGGCGTCACCGACCCGGTCCTGCTCGAGGACTGCATCCTGGACGTGGCGCTGACGGGCGACGAGGCGTTCGCCGCGGCTGCCGAACGCGAGCAGGCGCTCGTCGCGGTCGACTGGCGCAGGCTGGCCTTCGGCGCGGACGCGAGCGGGACGCTGGCGCTCGCGCGGACGCCCGACGGCGCCCTGACGCTCGCGGTGCAGGAGCGGCCGGTCGGCGCCCCGGCCCGGATCGGCGCGGTGAGCGTCGCGGCCGACGGGACGGAAGGCGCTCCCTCGCTCGTCTCGGCGCTCGACTCGACGCCCAGCCTGGCCGTGACGCCCGCGGGCGGGCTGCTCGCGCTGGCCGCGCTGCTCGACGGCGACGCGAAGGCCGAGGGCGTCTTCCAGTTCCCGGCGGGCTCGCCGTTCGTCGCCTGGGGGCCGCGCCAGCACGTGGCGACCGGAGGCTTCACCTACGTCGGCGTGCCCGTCGCGGCGTTCGCGCCGGACGGGTCGCAGCTGACCGTGTCGGGGATGAACGGGGCGAACGTGCGCGTCTTCCGGGGCATCCCGACCCCGCCGCTCCCCGTGCCGACGCCCTTCTCGGCCCCGATCGAGGACCTGCCCGACTGCTACGCGTCGAGCCCGGGGATCGCGAGCGACGGCGCCGAGGTGTGGCTCGCGTGGACGCAGTGGGACCGTGACTGCCCGCAGCACGGGCTCTACGTCGCGCAGGTCGACCCCGCGCAGGTGGGCACGCCGGCGGGCATCGTCGCCGCGACGCGGACGCTCGCGCCCGACTCCTTCTGGCCAGGCCTCTCGATCATCGACTACCCCGACCTCTCGCTCGACGACCACGTCGCGATCGTCTCGCGGCCCGGCCAGGCCGGCGTGTTCGTCGCCTACCGCTCGTTCGTCGGCAGCCGCTGGCGCGTCCTGCTCTGGCGGATCGGCACGCCGGCGCCGATCGAGGTCTGGAGCGGCACGCGGGCCCCCGGGCGGATCAGCCTGACCGCCGAGCCGACGACCGGGAAGCTCTGGCTCGCGTGGGTCGACGAGGACGGGCGCCTCGACGTGCGCCGCACCGACGCCGCCGCGACCGGCTTCGAGACGCCGGTGCGCAACGTCGAGCGCGCGGACGACGCGGCGCCGTTCGGCGAGTGGCAGGTCTCGGCGCGCGACGGCGGCCTGGACGTCGTCTACCAGGTCGATCGCGCGGGCGACACGCCCGGCGGCATCTGGCTCGGGACCGTCACGGGCTAGCGCGTTGACGGGGGCCGGCGCGAGCCGACCCCCGCGTGACTAGGCGACGAGCTCGGCGAGGCGGCCGGAGCGCGCGAGCTGCGCGAGCTCGTCGTAGCCGCCGATCGGCTCGCCGTCGATCAGGATCTGCGGGACGGTCCAGCGCCCCGTCAGCTCGACGAGCCGATCCCGGAAGCCGGGCTCGCCGTCGAGGTCGATCTCCTCGTACTCGAGGCCCTGGTCGTGGAGCAGCCGCTTGGCCCGGAGGCAGTACGGGCACCACGAGGTGGTGTAGAGGGTGATGTCTGCCACGGACGGTTCAACGACGCGGAGCGCCCGTCGATTCCGCCGAGCGCGCCCGTACGCTTCGGACGTGGGCTCCCGCTCCGTCAGCGCCGAGGCGATCGTCCTGCGCTCGCTGCGCTTCGGCGAGGCCGACCGGATCGTCCACCTGATGACCGCGGAGCACGGCCGGCTCGGCGCGATCGCCAAGGGCGTGCGCCGGACGCGCTCGCGCCTCGGGGCGCGGATCGAGCCGCTCGGCCACGTCGAGGTGCAGCTGCACGTCGGCCGCGGCGACCTCGCGACGGTCACCGGCGTCGACCTCGTCCGCTCGCACCAGGCGCTCCGCGACGACCACCGCCAGGTCGAGGCTGCCGCCGTCGCCGTCGAGGCCGTGACGCGGCTCTTCCACGAGCACGACCCGAGCCCGAAGGCGTTCCAGGCGCTCGCCCGCTTCCTCGACGTGCTCGAGGAGCAGGGCCCGCCCGCGGCCGCGGATCCGCCGGCGACGGCCGCGACCGACCCGCTGCTGCTCTCGTTCCAGCTGAAGCTCTCTCTGGCTCGCCGGCTACCTGCCCCGGCTCGACGCGTGCGGCCTGCGGCGGCGAGGTCGAGCTCGTCGGCTTCTCCTCGGCCGCGGGCGGCGCCGTCTGCGTCGACTGCCGCGCCGGCTCGCTCGCCGTCACCCACGCCGGGCTCGCGGGCATCCGCGCGCTGCCTGGCCGGCCGCTCGCGGACGCGCGCGCGGTCGGGCCGCGCGGGCCGGCTGCGCGGGAGGCGCGTGCGTGATCGAGGACGTGCAGGCGTTCCACGGCGGCTTCCGCCTGCGCACGCCTCCGGCCGCGCGTGAGCCCGCCGCGTTCGGGCTGGCTCGCCTGCCGCGGCCGTGCACGCCGTCTGGAACGTCGCGCTCGCCCGCACGCGGGACGCCGAGGTCGGCGCGGCGCTCGCGCTCGCCCTGTCGGTCGTGATCTGGGCGATCCCGGCGGTGCTGACCTGGGACGTCGAGTGGGCGGCGGTGCCGTACATGGCCGCCTCGGGCGTGCTCCAGATCGCCTACATGGCCCTCCTCGTCGCCGCCTACCGCCGGGCGGACGTCTCGGTCGTCTACCCGCTCGCCCGCGGCTCGGGGCCCGTCGTCGTGCTCGCGATCAGCGTCGCGGCGCTCGGCGCGGAGCTGCACGCGCTCGAGATCGCCGGCGTGCTCGTCGTCGCCGCCGGGGTCGTCCTCGTCCGCGGACGCTCCGGCGGCGTCGGCCGCGCGCACGTCCTGCTCGCGCTCGTCGTCGGCAGCTGCATCGCCGGCTACACCCTCGTCGACAGGGCGGGACTCGAGCACGCCCTCGCCGCTGCCGTACCTCTGGGCCACGCTGATCGTCCCCGCGATCGGCTACCTCGCGGTGATCGGCAGGCTGCGCGGGCGCGCCGCGCTGCGGGCCGGGCTGGGCTGGACGAGCCTCGGCGTCGCGGTCGGGATGTTCGGCGCGTACCTCCTCGTGCTCGCGGCGCTCCGCCTCGCGCCCGCCGCCCCCGTTGCGGCGATCCGCGAGACGAGCGTCGTCCTCGTCGCCCTCCTCGCCGCCGCCTGGCTGCGGGAGCCGGTCGGGCGCGTCCGCCTCGGCGGCGCCGTGCTCGTCGCCGCCGGGATCGGGCTGATCGCCGTCTGAGTCGGATGGCCGGGAGCCTGCCCGGGCCCGCTGGCTAGCATTCGGGGCCGTGGCCGGCCCGACCTACCAGGACATGATCTCGACGCTCGAGCGCTACTGGGCCGCGCAGGGCTGCGTGATCATGCAGCCCTACCACACGGAGGTCGGCGCGGGCACCTTCAACCCGGCGACCGCGCTGCGCTGCCTCGGGCCGCGTCCGTGGCGCTCCGCCTACGTCGAGCCGTCGGTCCGCCCGACCGACGGCCGCTACGGCGAGAACCCGTTCCGCTTCCAGCACTACTTCCAGTACCAGGTGATCCTGAAGCCGTCGCCGCCGGACGTGCTCGACCTCTACTTCGGCTCGCTCGAGGCGATCGGGATCGACCTGACGAGGCACGACGTGCGCCTCGTCGAGGACAACTGGGAGGGCCCGACGCTCGGCGCGTGGGGGCTCGGCTGGGAGGTCTGGATCGACGGGATGGAGGCGACGCAGTTCACGTACTTCCAGCAGTTCGGCGGCCTCGACCTCGACCTGATCCCGGCCGAGATCACCTACGGCCTCGAGCGGCTCTGCATGTTCCTCCAGGGCAAGCGGACCGCGTTCGAGATCGAGTGGGCGCCGGGCGTGACCTGGGGCGACGTCTACCGCGAGAACGAGCGGCAGTGGTCGGTCTACAACTTCGAGGAGGCCCCGGTCGACGTGCTGATGCGCCGGTTCGGCGAGCACGAGGCCGAGTGCGAGCACCTCGTCGGGCGGCGGCTGCCGCTGCCCGCGTACGACCAGGTGCTGAAGTGCTCCCACACGTTCAACCTGCTCGACGCCCGCGGCGCGATCTCCGTGACCGAGCGCGCGGCGTACATCCTGCGCGTGCGCAACCTCGCGCGGCAGGTCGCCCAGCTCTACGTCGAGCTGGAGCGCGAGCGCGACGCCGCCGCGGCGGAGGCCTGAGCCATGGCCACGCTGCTCGTCGAGATCGGCTGCGAGGAGCTCCCGGCGAACGCCTGCCGCGCCGCGGCGGAGCAGCTCCCGGGGCTGTGCGAGAAGCACCTGGGCGCCCGGCCCGACCGCCTCTACGTCGGCCCACGCCGGCTCGGGATCGTGCTCGAGTCGCTCGTCGAGCGGGCGGCGGACGAGCTGCGCCGTGGCCCGGGGGAGGGGATCGCCTTCGACGCGGACGGCAACCCGACCAAGGCCGCCGAGGGCTTCGCGCGCGGGCTCGGCCTGACCGCCGACCAGCTCGAGCGCCGCGACGGCTACGTCTGGGGCGTCGTCCCCGGCCAGTCGATCCGCGACTCGCTCCCCGAGCGCGTCGCCGAGCTCGTGCGCGGGATCGCGTTCGGCAAGCCGATGCAGTGGGTCGCGGGCGGCATGCGCTCGCGCCCCATCCGCTGGCTCTGCGTCAAGCTCGACGCGGACACGATCGAGGTCGCGCTCGAGGACGTGCCCTCGGGCGGCTCGACCTTCGGCCACCGCTTCACGCACGGCGCCGTCGAGGTGCCGCACGCCTCGGCGTACGCCGAGACGCTGCGCGCGGTCGGCGTCGAGCCCGACGAGGCCGAGCGCCGCCGGCAGATTGTCCAGGGCCTCGACGAGCTCGGCACTGTGGCGGACCCGGCCGGGAAGCTCGCCGAGGTCGTCCACCTCGTGGAGTCGCCGGTCGTGCTCGAGGGGACGTTCGCCGACCGCTTCCTCGCGCTGCCCGAGCGCGTCGTCGTGACGGCGATGCAGTCGCACCAGCGCTACTTCCCGCTCGGCGGTCCCCGCTTCGGCTTCGTCGCGAACGGCGGCGACCCCGACGTCGTCCGTGCCGGGAACGAGCGGGTGCTCGAGGGCCGGCTCGAGGACGCGACCTTCACCTTCGAGCGCGACGTCCACGTGGGGATCGAGGCCTGGCCGAGCGGCTCCCTCGATCACCTTCGTCGCGAAGGTGGGCAGCTTCGCCGACAAGACCGCCCGACTCGTCCGGCTGGTCGAGGCGCTCGGCGGCGACGCCGACGCGCGGGAGGCGGCGCGGCTCGCGAAGGCCGATCAGGCCGCGGAGCTCGTGCGCGAGTTCCCCGACCTCGAGGGCCACATCGGCGCCCAGTACGCGCGTCTCGCCCGCAAGCCGGAGGCCGTCTGCCAGGCGATCGAGGAGCAGTACCTCCCGGACGCCGCGGGCGGGCCGCTGCCCGCGAGCCCGGCCGGGCAGCTCGTCGCGGCGGCCGAGAAGCTCGACAACCTCGTCGCGTCGTTCTCGATCGGCCAGAGGCCCACGGGCTCGCGCGACCCCTACGGCCTGCGCCGCGCGGCGATCGGCCTTCGCCGGCTCGCCCGCGAGGGCGGGCTCGCGCTCGACCTGCGCGCGCTCGTCCCGACCGCGCACGCGCTCCTCGTCGAGCAGGGCGCGGACGTCTCCGCCGAGCCGCCGCTCGACGTCGTCGACTTCGTCGAGGAGCGCTTCGAGCAGCTGCTCGACGTCCCGGTCGAGGTCGTCCGCGCCGCGCGGGCCGCCGGCCTGCACGACCTCGGCGCCGTCGCCCGGCTCGCCGAGGCGCTGGCCGGGGCGCCGGGCACCGAGGAGTTCGCCGCCGCGGCCGCCGTCCACGAGCGCGCCGGGCGGATCGCCGCGAAGGCGGAGGCGCCGCCGCGGCCTGTCGACCGACCTGCTCCGCGAGCCAGCGGAGCGGATGCTTTACCAGCAGTTCACAACGGTGGATCCCGTGATCGCCGCTGCCGTGGCCGCCAGCGACTTCCAGGCGGGCCTCGCCGCGTCCGCCACCTTGTCCGCCTCTGTCGAGCAGTTCTTCGACGAGGTCCTGGTGATGGCTCCCGAGCCGGAGGTTCGAGCGAACCGGCTCCGGCTGCTTCTTGACGTCCGGAACGCTGTCCGGCGGCTCGGCGACCTCGCCCAGATCCCGCGCTAGCCGTGCCCCCGAAGGGCTCGACGCCGGCGATCCAGGCGGCCGAGCAGGCCGGGATCGCGCATGCGGTGCACAGCTACGACTACGACGCGGGCGCCGACTCGATCGGCCTCGACGCGGCCGCGAAGCTCGGGGTCGCGCCGGAGCGCGTGCTGAAGACGCTCGTCGTGCAGGTCGGCGACGGCCACGTGGTCTGCGTGCTCGCCTCTGACCGCCAGCTCGACACGCGCGCGCTCGGCAAGAAGGCCTCGCTCGCGAAGCAGGCGGATGCCGAGCGCCTGACCGGCTACGTCGTCGGCGGGATCAGCCCGCTCGGCCAGCGGAAGCGCCTGCCGACCGTCGTCGACGAGGCCGCCCTCGCGCACGAGACCGTGATCGTGAACGGCGGCCGGCGCGGCCTCCAGCTCGAGCTCGCCCCGGCCGACCTCGTCCGCCTGACGGGCGCCGAGGTGCGGCCGATCGCGGCGTAGCGGCGATCCCGCGAGACGCCCCGCCCGCCGCTACCCTGCCGCAATGGACGAGCCGGTCGAGATCCACGTCATCTCCGACTCGACGGGCGAGACGGCCCAGCGCGTCGTCCAGGCGGTCGAGCGGCAGTTCCCCGACCTGCACTTCGAGGTGATCCGCCACCCGCGCGTGACGAGCGTCGACGACGTCCAGCTCGCCGCCGCGCGGGCGCGGAGCCCGCGCGCCGTCGTCGTCTTCACGCTCGTCGACCCCGCCTACCGGCAGGCGATGCGCGCGGTCTGTCGCCGCTACCGGCTCCACTACGTCGACCTCCTCCGCCAGCCGCTGGACGCGATCGCGCGCGTCTCCGGCCAGCCGGTGCGCGGCGAGCCCGGCGCGCGGCCACGCCTCGACTCCTCGTACTTCCGCCGCATCGCGGCGATCGAGTTCGCCGTCCAGGCCGACGACGGGGTCGGGGCGCGACGGCTGCGCGAGGCGGACGTGATCCTCGTCGGCGTCTCGCGCACGTCGAAGACGCCGCTCTCGATCTACCTCGGCTACCTGGGCTGGAAGTGCGCGAACGTCCCGATCGTGAAGGCGATCGAGCCGCCGCGGGAGCTGTTCGAGGTCGACCCGCTCCGCGTCGTCGGCCTGACGATCGACGCGGAGCGCCTGGCCGAGATCCGCGAGGGGCGCGCCGCGCACCTGCGCGGCTCGAAGCGCGACTACGCCGCCCTGAACGAGATCTTCGAGGAGCTCGAGTACGCCGAGGCGATCCACCGGCGGCTCGGCTGCCCCGTGATCGAGGTGTCCGCGCTCGCGATCGAGGAGACCGCCTACCGGATCGCCCGCCTCGTCGAGCAACGGCTCGGGGACGCCCGCGCCGCCGCGGAGGCGGGATGACCGCGGCGCCCGCCTGGAAGCCCGTCGAGCGGGCGCGCGTCTCGCCGCTCTACTGGCCGATCTGGATCCTCATGCTCGTCATGGGGCTGATCGTCTTCTACGGCATCTTCACGCCCGCCTGGATGCTCGTCCGGGTCGTCGCCTGGCTCGCGGAGCACGTGCCGCGCCGCGGCGCTGCCGACGAGGCCTGAGCGCGGTCCCGGCCCCGCCCGCGCGAGGCCGGGACGCGACGGTCGCCCTAGGCGGCCGGGGTCGGCGCGGCCGGGCCGCCGCCGGAGCGCCGCCGGCGCACGAGCAGGCGCCAGGCGAGGTAGAGGACGCCGAGGCCGCCCGCGATCGGCGCCAGCCAGACGGCGGCGACGAAGAGCCCGCCGACGACCTTCTCGAGCCCGCTCGCGGCAGCGTGCCAGGCGTCCGCGAGGCCCCAGCCGTCGTCCTTCGGCTCGCCGTCCTCGACCGGCAGCGCGCCGCGCTCGCCGATCGAGACGGTGATCGTCGCGAAGCTCGTCTGGTCGTCGAGGAAGCGGAGCTGCCCGCGCAGCTGCTCGAGCTGCAGCTGGACGTCGTTCACCCGGCCCTGGACGTTCAGCGCCTCGCCGATCGTGGTCGTCTGGTCGAGGAAGCCGAGCAGGCGCGTCTCGACCGCCTCGAGGTGGCGCACCCGGGCCTCGAGGTCGACGTACTGCTGGGAGACGTCCTGGCCCTCCTCCTCGCGGCCCTCGACCTGGCCGAGGCCGGAGAGCTGGCGCATCACGTCCGCGTAGCGCTCCTGCGGCACGCGCACCGTGAGCGAGCCTCGGACGAGCGCCTTCTCCGCGCCCTGCTGCGCCGAGGAGGAGGTGACGAAGCCGCCGGCGACCGCGGCGATCGAGCGGGCGCGATCCATCGCCTCGTCGAAGCGGCCCTCGTCGACGCCGAGCGAGATCGAGGCCGTCTGGATCACCTTCGTGCCGCCCGGCAGCGGCAGCGACGCCAGCTCGCCGCTTCCGCCCGTCGGAGCACCGTCGGCCGGGGCGGGCGCGGGGGCCGGCTCGGCGGGGGCCGGCTCGGCCGGCGCAGGCTCCGCGGGTGCGGGCGCCGCCGAGTCCGAGCCGGCGCTCGAGCAGCCCGCGCCCACGAGCCCGAGCGCGAGCGCGAGCCCCGCCGTCGCCGTCAGGACCCCCAGTCGCCGTCGCGTGCCCATCGTCGCCTCCTCCGTGTCGCGGTTGTCCGCTTCGACCGCCCGGGGCTGGCGGAAGTTCCACCTGCAACGAGGGCAGCGCACACCGAGGCGATCCGGCTGTCCGAGCGGCTAGTCTTCCCCGGTCGCCCGACCCTTCGACGACAGCGAGCGCCCATGCCCAAGTACGTCTACGACTACGCCGATTCCGCCGACGTCGGCCGCGAGCTGCTCGGAGGCAAGGGCGTCGGCCTGGCCCAGATGACGGCCCTCGGCATCCCCGTCCCCGCGGGCTTCACGGTCACGACCGAGGCCTGCATCGCCTACCAGGACGGCGGCCGCGACTTCCCGGCCGGCCTGGAGGACGAGGTGGACGCCGCGCTCGTCCGGCTGCAGGAGCAGACCGGCAAGCGCTTCGGCGACGGAGCCGACCCGCTGCTCGTCTCCGTCCGCTCCGGCGCGGCCGTCTCGATGCCCGGGATGATGGACACGATCCTCAACCTCGGCCTGAACGACGTCGCCGTCGAGGGCCTCGCCCGCACGACGGGCAACGCGCGCTTCGCCTACGACGCCTACCGGCGGCTCGTGCAGATGTACGGCGACGTCGTCGACGGCGTCCACTCGCACCTCTTCGAGGACGAGCTGACGCGCCTGAAGGACGCGAAGGGCGTCGCGCAGGACGTCGACCTGAGCGCGGACGACCTCCGCGAGCTCGTCGCGCGCTTCCAGGCGATCTACCGCGAGCGCACGGGCCGCGATTTCCCGCAGGACCCGCGCGAGCAGCTGACGCGCGCCGTCCGCGCCGTCTTCGACTCCTGGGACACGCCGCGCGCGCAGGCCTACCGCCGCGCGAACGGGATCCCGGACGACATCGGCACCGCCGCGAACGTCGTCCAGATGGTCTTCGGCAACAAGGGCGACACGTCGGGCACGGGCGTCTGCTTCTCGCGCAACCCCTCGACGGGCGAGCACGGCCTGTGGGGCGAGTTCCTCGTCAACGCGCAGGGCGAGGACGTCGTCGCCGGCATCCGCACGCCGGAGCCGATCGAGCGGATGGCCGACGCGCTCCCGGAGGCCTACCGCGAGCTGCTCGAGACCGTCGAGCGGCTCGAGCTGCACTTCCGCGAGATGCAGGACATCGAGTTCACGGTCGAGGAGGGCCACCTCTACCTCCTGCAGACGCGCACCGGCAAGCGCACCGCGGCGGCGGCGCTGCGGATCGCCGTCGAGATGAGCGAGGAGGGCCTGATCTCGCGCGACGAGGCCGTCGCCCGGATCGACCCGGCGCAGCTCGACCAGCTGCTCCACCCGATGATCGACCCGAGGGCCGAGTACGAGGTCGCCGCACGCGGCCTGAACGCCTCGCCTGGCGCCGCCGTCGGCGCGGTCATCCTCGACGCCGACACCGCGGAGATCCGCGGCCGCGCGGGGAGGCGGTCATCCTCGTGCGCGAGGAGACGACGCCGGACGACTTCCACGGGATGCTGCCGGCCAAGGGCGTGCTGACCGCGCGCGGCGGCCTCACCTCGCACGCGGCCGTGGTCGCGCGCGGCATGGGCAAGCCGTGCGTCGTCGGCTGCGAGGCGCTCACGATCGACGCCGCGCGGCGGGTCGCGCGGATCGGTCAGCTGGAGCTCGCCGAGGGCGACCTGATCACGATCGACGGCACGACCGGGGCCGTCATCCCCGGCGCGGTCGCGCTCGTCCCGCCCGAGATCTCCGAGCACTTCAAGACGGTGCTCGACTGGGCCGACGTGATCCGTCGGCTGGGCGTTCGCGCGAACGCCGACACGCCCGCCGAGGCCGCCAAGGCGCGCGAGTTCGGCGCCGAGGGCATCGGCCTCTGCCGGACCGAGCACATGTTCCGCGACGAGGAGCGCCTGCCGATCGTCCGCTCGATGATCATGGCGACGAGCGCCGAGGAGCGCCGCTCGATCCTCGACCGGCTGCTGCCGATCCAGCAGGGCGACTTCGAGGGGATCTTCGAGGCGATGGCGGGGCTGCCCGTCACGATCCGCCTGCTCGACTGGCCGCTGCACGAGTTCCTGCCGCGGCTCGAGGAGGCCGAGACGCCCGAGATCGCCGCGCGCGTGCGCGCGCTCCGCGAGGAGAACCCCATGCTCGGCTGGCGCGGCTGCCGCCTCGGCCTGCTGCGCCCCGAGGTGTACGAGATGCAGGTGCGCGCGATCATCCGCGCGTCGCTCGCGATCGAGGCACGTACGGGCCAGGCGCCGCTCGTCGAGATCATGCACCCGCTCGTCGGCTTCGGCACCGAGCTCGAGCTGCTGCGCCGGCTGACCGACGAGACGGCGGCCGAGGAGATGCAGGCCGCGGGCCGGACGATCGAGTACCGCGTCGGCACGATGATCGAGCTGCCGCGCGCGTGCGTCCGGGCCGACGAGATCGCGGCGCACGCGGACTTCTTCAGCTTCGGCACGAACGACCTGACGCAGACGACGCTCGGCTTCAGCCGCGACGACGCGGGGAAGTTCCTGCCCGAGTACCTCGACGACCGCATCCTCCCGGACGACCCGTTCGAGACGCTCGACACGTCGGGCGTCGGCGACCTGATGCGGATCGCCGTCGAGCGCGCGCGGCCCGTGCGGCCCGGGATCAAGCTCGGGATCTGCGGCGAGCACGGCGGCGACCAGCGCTCCGTCGTCTTCTGCCACGGGCTCGGGCTCGACTACGTCTCGTGCTCGCCGTACCGCGTGCCGCTCGCCCGCCTCGCCGCCGCCCAGGCGGCGCTCCGCGAGGCCGGCGTCGTCGCGGTGCAGGTCGGCGGCTGAGCCGCCGCCCGCCGCGCGAGCGCGGGACGGACCGACGAGGTCTAGCCGGCCGTGCCGCGCACCCGCAGGTACGCGACGATCACGCTGACGACGCCGATCGCGAGGAGGCCGACGACCATCTCCGCGGTCACGCGCGAGTAGGCGGCGTGCACGCGGCCGAGCCGGGTCAGCACGATCATCGCCAGGAGCCCGCCGACGAGCCCGCCGAGGTGGCCGCCGATCGAGATGTTCGAGAACGTGAAGCTGAAGATCACGTTCACGACGACGACCATCAGGGCGCTGCCGCCGAACACGTAGACGCCCTGCCTCCGCTCGAGGAAGAGGCCGGCGCCGAGGACGCCGAAGACCGCGCCCGAGGCCCCGAGGGTCGCCGTCCCCGGGTTCGTCAGCAGGAGCGCGCCCGCGGCGCCCGCGAGGATCGAGAGCCCGTAGACGGCGCCGAAGCGCCACGGGCCGAGGAACGACTCGAGCGGCCGTCCGAACCAGTAGAGCATCAGCAGGTTGAAGAGCAGGTGGATCGGGTTGACGTGCAGGAAGGCAGACGTGACGAGCCGCCACCAGTCGCCGCTGTCGACCGCCGTCCCCACGAGGACGCCTTGCTGCACGACCTCGCCGCCCGTCGCGCGGAAGCTCCCCGACTGCGCGAGCTGGACGAGGAAGACGAGCACGTTCACCGCGATCAGCGACATCGTCACGATCCCGTCGCGGCGGGAGAGCGCGCGCACCTGCGCAGGGCGGGGCGCGGCCTGGCGCACGGCCTTGATCGGGTTGGTCGCGTGCCCCGCGCACTCCGGGCAGCGGATCCCGACCGGCCCGAAGACCATGCAGTCCGGGCAGATCGGCCGCTCGCAGTCGGCGCAGCGCACCGCCGTCTCGACCGACGGGTGCCGGTAGCAGAACGTCGGCTCGTGGGCAGCGGGCTCGGGCACCGACGCATCGTAGACCCAGGGGTGCCAGCCGGCGCGCCGGCTACGATCCGGCCCCGTGCGCGTCCACGTCGCCTTCACCCCCGAGGAGCGGTTCGGGGCGCCGGTCTCGGTCGTCGTCGACGTGCTCCGCGCGACGTCCACGATCGCGCAGGCGCTCGCATCCGGGTACCGCCGCGTGCTCTGCTGCGCCGAGATCGAGGAGGCGACGGCCCTGCGCGACGCCGAGGGCGGGGGCATCCTCGCCGGCGAGCGCAAGTGCGTCCGCATCCCCGGCTTCGACCTCGGCAACTCCCCGACCGAGTTCGTCGAGCCGATCGGCGACACCGTCGTCCTGACGACGACGAACGGGACGCGCGCGCTCGTCACGGCCGCCGCGCGCTCGACGCACGTCCTCGCCGGCAGCCTGCTGAACCTCGGCGCGGTCGTCGAGGCGGCGCGCCAGCTCTGCGACGACGTCGTGGTCGTCTGCGCGGGCGTCCAGGGCGAGCCGACGGTCGACGACGTCTACTGCGCCGGTCGGATCGCCGGCCTGCTCGGTGGCGAGCCCACGGATGGCGCCCGGCTGGCGATCCGGATCGCCGAGTCGTACCGCGACGCCGTCGAGGGCCTCTCGGCGAGCCAGAGCGCGCGCAACCTCGTCGCCGCCTCGCTCGACTCGGACATCGCGTACTGCGCGCGCGAGAGCGCGCTCCAGGTCGTGCCGCGCCTCGTCGGCCTGCGCGGGACCGCGGTCGAGCTGGCCGCGAGCTAGCTCGCCGTCGCGGACGTCGTGCGCCGATCCCGGCGTGCGAGACGCCCGCCGAGGACGCATCCCCGGAGGGAGCGACGCCGCTGCCGACCTCCGGGGACGGCACGCGCGCCGCCGTCAGCGGCGGACGCCCTCGGGCGTGCCCGCGAGCGACCACGAGAACCGCGTCAGCGTCTCGCGCGGCGCGAGGCCGCCGGGGCGCGGACCCCGACGGACGAGCAGCACCGGCACGGGTGCCCGACGGGCGATCTCCTCGCGCACGGCGCCGAGCCCCTCCTGGCGCCAGGTCTCGGCGAGCCCGACGACGAGCAGCCCGCCGGCCCCGGCCGCGTCGAGCACGCCGGCGGCGCCGGGCGGCACGAGCACGGGCTCGGTCGGGACGCCGGCCACGTGCTGGACGACGAGCGAGGCGTTCGCGAGCAGCCAGCTCGCGTCCCGCTCGCCCGCGCCCGGCCGCCCGGCCGAGCCGAGCAGGCGCAGCGGCGCGCCGGTCGCGTGGGCGACCCAGGCGGCCAGCTCGAGCGCCGCCCAGTCGTGGTCGGCGCCGCCGAACGGGACGAGGACGGCGGTCTGCGCTCCCCCCGCGGGGCGCTCCGGCGGCACGAGCACGGCGACGTCGGAGGGCGCCTCGGCCAGCACCGCGCCCAGCTCACCCCGGGCCAGGCCAGCGGCGAGGTCGGCGCGAGCGCAGTCGAGCAGCACGAGCTCGACCTCCTGGCGCGTCGCGAGCCTGACGACGTCACGGCCGCGCTCGGCGGACGTGAACGCCGCGACGCGCGCGGACACGCCCTGGCGCACGAGCGCGTCGCGGCGCGCATGGAGGCTGGCGGTCGCCCGGGCGAGCTCGTCGGCGCGGCCCGGCCCGACGAGGCGCGCGACGACGAGCTCGCGCGGCGGGCTCGACCGTGCGAGCGGCTCGGCGACCGCGAGCAGGCCGTCCAGCGCGTCGTCGGCGCCGGGCACGACGAGCAGCGAGCGCTCGGCGGACGGCGGCGCGGGGACGGGCGGCAGGGCCGGGGCGGCGGGACGCTGCACGGGGGCGAGGTCGAGGGACGGGTCCTGGCGCAGGATCGCCTTCTCGAGCTGCTGGAGCGCGGGGCTCGGGTCGATCCCGAGCTCGTCGACGAGCGTCCGGCGGGCGTCCTGGTAGGCGTCCAGGGCCTCGGCCTGCCGGCCGGAGCGGTAGAGCGCGAGCAGCTGCTGGCCGCGCAGCCGCTCGCGCAGGGGGTGCTCGCCGACGAGCGCAGCGAGCTCTGCGACGAGGTCGCCGTGACGGCCGAGCGCGAGGTCGGCCTCGAGGCGCTGCTCGAGCGCGGTCAGGCGCAGCTCGTCGAGCCGCCGGATCGCGACGAGCGCGAACGGCTCGTGCGCGACGTCGTCGAGCGGCGGGCCGCGCCAGAGGTCGAGCGCCTCGTGCAGGAGCGCCGAGGCCCCGGGCGCGTCCCCGTCGGCGAGGGCGCGCTCTCCCCGGGCCAGCAGCTGCTCGAAGCGGGCGAGGTCGAGGCACTCGGGATCGACCTCGAGCAGGTAGCCGGGGGCGCGGGTGTGCAGGACGCGCGGCCGGCCCCCGTGCTCGAGCGCCTTGCGCAGCCGCGAGACGAACGCCTGGAGCGTGTTCAGGGCGGTCTCGGGCGGGTGGTCGCCCCAGAGGTCGTCGATCAGGCGATCGGCGGAGACCACGCGATTCGCGTGCAGGAGCAGCGTCGCGAGCAGCGCCCGCTGCTTCGTCCCGCCCAGCGCCAGCGGACGGCCATCGTCGTACGCCTCGAGCGGGCCGAGGACCCGGAACTCCACGCGCATCGCCTCCCCTCGTCCGGCCGAGCCTAGACGATCGCCTCCCCGGAGCTGCCCGGCAGTGCGTCCGCGGGCCGTCAGGTGGCCGTCAGGGGGCGTTCAGCGCCGTCTTCGAGACTTGCCCCAGTTCGCAGGACACGACGGAGCCAGGAGGAGAGACGATGAGCGCCAAGACCACCGAGACCGCCCAGACCACCGCCCCCCGGACGCGCGCCGGGAAGCGCCTCGGCCGCAGGCTCGCCCTGCTCGCGGTCTGCGCGACGGCGATCGGGGTCGCCGCCCCGGTCGCGTCGGCCCAGACGAGCGGCGACCAGTTCTACTGGTCGGCCCAGCTCGCGAAGCACCGCCTCCTGAACCAGGACCTCTTCTTCGACGACGGCGTCGGGGAGGACGTCGTCGCCGCCCAGTGCCGCGGCGTCGGCGCGTTCATCTGGAACAACACGCGGACGCTCCGGCTCTTCAAGAAGCACCGCTGCGCGGTCGCCACGGCCGAGGGCAACACGTACCTGCTCCGCGTGAACGTGCGCGACCGCTTCGCCTTCCGCTTCACGGTGCTGCAGGTCTTCTAGCGGCGCTCGAGCGCCCGGCAGCGCGGGCGTGGATCGGAGAACGGGGGAGGGCCTCCTTGCGGCGAGGCCCTTCTCGCGTTCCGGGCGGGCGTGCGCGCCAGGCAGGCGGTCGGCCACCGCCACGCGCGGGCGGCGCCGCAGCGCCGATCCCCGGGCAGCCCGTCCGCTCCGGACACCCGTGGAGGGATCGTGACGGAGCCGGCACGGTCCCGTGACCCACACGCGCGCACTCGCGCCGTAGGCTGAGCGCCGGAGGCGCGTGGTCCCCCGCCCTGGGTGGGAGCCCCGGGAAGGTGGCCGGAACGGCCATGTCCCGACGGGACGTGCCCTTCCGGGAGGGTCCCGTGCCGCTGCAGGCCCGCTGCTCGCTCGAGCGATCCACCCTTGACAGAGAACACACGTTCGTATAGAACATGTGTTCCCATGATCGCGTGCATCAGCATCCCCGCGTTTCCCCTGAGGGCTGCCCTCCGCCGTCGGCCCGACCTGCTCGGACGGGCGGCCACCCTCGCGCCCCGCCCCGGCGAGCCCGACGTCGTCGGCTCCTGCACCCGCGTCGCGGAGGAGGCAGGCGTCCGGCCCGGCATGCGGCTGGGCGAGGCGCTCGCCACGTGCCCGACGCTCGTGCTGATCGAGCAGGACCCCGCCGCCGCGGAGGAGGAGTGGGAGGCGATGCTCCGCCGCCTGGAGGGCGCCGGCTTCGCCGTCGAGCCCGTCGAGCAGGGCTGCGTCCTGGTCGACACGAGCGGCCTGGAGCGCCTCGCCGGCGGCCTGGACGCCGTCCTCGCCCGTGCGCTCGAGGCCGTCGGAACGGGGTGGGGCGCGCGCGTCGGTGCCGCCTCGCGGAAGTTCGCGGCCATCGCGGCCGCCTCCGTCGCCGCGCCCGGGCGCGCGCTCGTCGTCGACGACGGCGAGACGGCGCTCTTCCTCGAGCCGCTGCCGCTCGACCTGCTCCCCCTGTCGTCCGAGCGGCGCAAGGAGATCTCCGCCCTGGGCGTCCGCCATCTCGGCGACCTGGCGCGACTGCCGGGCCCCTCGGTCGCCGACCGACTCGGACCGGACGGCGAGCAGGCCTGGCGACTCGCCCGCGGCGAGGACGGCGAGCGTGTGCGTCCCCGTACGGTCGCGGCCGAGATCGCCGAGACGCTCGCGTTCCCCGAGCCGGTCGCGAACCTCCAGACGCTCGAGCGGGCGCTCACGACCATGCTCGACCGGCTGCTCGCCCGGCCGGAGCGCTCGGGCCGGGCGACGCGACAGGTCGTGCTGACCGCGCGCCTCGTCGGCGGCGGATCGTGGCGTCATGCGCAGACGCTGCGAGAGCCCACGGCGGAGGCCCCGCGGATCCGCACCGTGCTCGTCCAGCGTCTGCAGGACGTGCCGGCTCCGGTGCTCGAGCTCGCCCTCACGCTCGGCCAGCTCGTCGACCGGGACGGCGTCCAGGAGGAGCTCGTCCGGCCGGAGGGAGAGAGCCTCCGCGCCCGGCTCCGGGACGGGCTTCGCCAGGTGCGCGCGAGCGTCGGGCGGTACGCAGTCTGCACCGTGGTGGAGGTCGCGCCGTGGTCGCGCATCCCCGAGACCAGGGCGATCCTCGTTCCGCGCGACGACTGAACGCGCCGAGGCCCGTTGCCGTGCGGGCCCCGGCTGGCGAACCGGCCGCGGTCGGCCGCATCCCGGTCGCGGCGGTCAGGGAGGAGTGGCGGGTGGTCGATCGCTGGTGGACCGACGCGGTGATCCGTCGACGGTACTTCGAGCTCGTGCTCGAGACGGGCGAGAACGTCGTCGTCTTCGTGGACGAGGAGGTGGGCGCGTGGTACCGGCAGCGGGCCTGAGGGTGCCGGGGCGAACGGGAGGTCGGCCTGCGCGCGCGGGCGCGGCGGGCGGCCTGGCCCGTTCAGCCGTGGCCCCGCTAGCCTGCCCTGACCCGGAGACCCCCGCCCGGGCGGGGCGTCCACGTGCCTTCGCCGTCGAGGCTCGCGTCGGGGCATCGACGCGAGCGTGAGGGGCCGAGCCGGTCGTGCATCCATCGCCTCCCACCCTGGTCGGAGCCGGGCCCGACGGATCGCGGGCTGCCGGGCGGCGGACGCCGGGGACGCCGCCCTACGTCGAGCTGCACTGCCACTCCACGTACTCCTTCCTCGACGGCGCCTCGCAGCCCGAGGAGCTCGCCGTCCGGGCGGCGGAGCTCGGCTACCCGGCGCTGGCGCTCACCGACCACGACGGGCTCTGCGGCTCGCTCGAGTTCGCCCACGCGGCCAAGGCGCTGGGCGTCCGGCCGATCACGGGCGCCGAACTCACCGTCCGCACGGCACGCGGGCGCGCTCACCTCACCCTCCTGGTCGAGACGCCGCGGGGCTACGCGGGCCTCTGCCGGCTCCTCACGCTCGCCCACGCCGGCGACCGGCTCTCGCCCTCCGTCTCGCTCGAGGAGGTGGAGGGCCACGCGGACGGGCTCGTCTGCCTCTCCGGCTGCGCCCGCCAGGGGCTCGCGGTGCTCGATCCGAACGCCGCGGCACGGCTCGCGCGCTCGCTCGGGCCCGACCGGTTCCTCGTCGAGCTGCAGCGGCCGTTCGCGCGCGGCGACACGCGCCGGAACGCCACGCTCCGGAGCCTCGCCCGCACCCTCGGCCTGCGGACGGTCGCGACGGGGAACGCCCACGCGCATCACCCGCGGCGGACGCGCCTGCAGGACGTGCTCGTGGCGATCCGCGAGGGCGCGGCGCTCGAGGGCTGCGAGCAGGCCCGGCGCGGAAACGCGGAGTCGGTGCTCCTGCCGCCGGCGGAGGCGGCTGCGCGCTTCCCGCAGGACCCGGACGCCGTCCGGGCGACGGTCGAGCTCGCCGAGCGGCTCGCCTTCGACCTGACGCGGGAGCTGGGGTATCGCTATCCCGACTTCTCCGACGGCATGGAGCCGGCGGACGCGCAGCTCGCCCGCCTCTGCCGCGAGGCCTTCGCCGGGCGATACCGGCACTCGCCCGCGCGCCGCGAGGCGCTCGCCCGCCTCGAGCAGGAGCTCGCTCTGATCGCGGAGCTCGGCCTCTCGGGCTTCTTCCTGCTCCACCGGGAGGTGCTCGAGCTCGCGCGCGAGGTCGCCGTCGACGTCCGCGGCGCGAGCGCCGCGCGCCAGCTCCTGCCGCCGGGCCGCGGCCGGGGGAGCTCGGTCGGCTCGATCGTCTGCTACCTCACGGGCCTCTCGCACGTGGACCCGGTCGCCGCGGCGCTGCCACTCGGGCGCTTCCTCAACCGCGAGCTCGCGTCCGTCCCCGACGTCGACCTCGACTTCCCGCGCGACATCCGCGAGCGGCTGATCCTCCGCGTGATCGAGCGCTACGGCGAGGAGCACGCGGCGCTCGGGGCGACCTTCGCGACCTACCGGGCGAAGGGCGCGATCCGGGAGGTCGGCAAGGCCTTCGGCCTCCCCGCCGCCGAGCTCGAGCGGCTCGCGCGGCTCTCCGACGGCTGGGACGCGCGAGCCGTGCCCGCGGAGCTCGCGCGCCTGCCCGACGCGGGCGCCAAGCTCGCCTCGCCGCGCTGGCGGGCGTTCGCCGAGACGTGCGCGGAGATCGCCGGCATCCCCCGCCACCTCTCGCAGCACCCGGGCGGGATGGTGATCTCGACGCGCCCGCTCGTCGAGCTCGTCCCCGTCGTCCCCGCGGCGATGGAGGGCCGCCGCCTCTGCCAGTGGGACAAGGACTCGTGCGCGGATGCGGGGTTCCTCAAGATCGACCTGCTCGGCCTCGGCATGCTCTCCGCCGTCGAGGAGTGCGTCGACGCGATCGCCCGTCGCGGGCACAGTCCCATCGACCTCTCCCGCATCCCGCTCGACGACCCGGCGGTCTACCGGGAGATCCAGGCGGCGGACACGGTCGGCGTCTTCCAGATCGAGAGCCGCGCCCAGATGCAGAGCCTCCTGCGGACGCGGCCCGAGAACCTCGACGACCTGACCGTCCAGGTCGCGCTCGTCCGGCCCGGCCCGATCCAGGGCGGTGCGGTGCACCCGTACATCGAGCGGCGTCAGCGCAGGCGAGAGGATCCCGCGTTCGTCCCGCCCTACGACCACCCGCTGCTCTCGGAGCCGCTCGCGGAGACGCTCGGCGTCGTGGTCTTCCAGGAGCAGGTGCTCGAGGTCGCGGTCGCGCTCGCCGGCTTCACCGTCGGCGAAGCCGAGGGCCTGCGTCGCGCGATGAGCCGGAAGCGCAGCCGGGACGCGATCGAGGCCTACCGGCAGCGGTTCCTCGAGGGCGCGGCCGCGCGCGGCGTCCCGGGGGAGACCGCCGAGCTCGTCTTCCAGAAGCTGCTCGGGTTCGCCGCGTTCGGCTTCCCCAAGTCGCACGCCGCGGCGTTCGCGCTGCTCGCGTACCAGTCGGCCTGGCTGCGCCACCACCATCCGGCCGAGTTCCTGTGCGCGCTCCTCAACGCGCAGCCGATGGGCTTCTACCCGCCTGCCAGCCTCGTCCGGGACGGGCAGCGGCGCGGCGTCGAGGTCCGGCCGCCGGACGTGAACGCGAGCGATGCGACGTGCGTGCTCGAGGGCGCCGCGATTCGTGTCGGGCTCGGCTTCGTCCGTGGCGTGGGGGAGGAGCCGGCGCATGCGCTCGTCGCGGAGCGGGATGCCGGCGGGGCGTTCCGGAGCGTTGCCGACCTCGCGCAGCGGGCGCCGCTCGAGCGGCCGGCGCTCGAGGCGCTCGTCGCCTCGGGCGCCTGCGACGTCTTCGGCTGGCCGCGACGGCAGCTCCTCTGGCGGCTGGGCCTGACGCCGCGCTCGGCGCCTGCCGGCCGGGGCGGAGCCGAGCGCCAGCTCGTCCTCCCGCTCGGCCCGACCTCGGACGTCCCGGAGCTGCCCGAGGAGACGCCGTGGGAGCGCATGCTCGCGGACTACCGCTCGACCGGGCTCTCCGTCGGCGTCCACCCGCTCGAGCTGCTGCGCCCGCACCTGCCGACGGAGGTGCTGACGAGCGACGAGCTCCAGGGCGCCCCGCACGGCGCGCGCGTCGCGTTCGCCGGCCTGGTCGTGGCGCGCCAGCGGCCCGCGACGGCGAACGGCGTCGTGTTCATGCTGCTGGAGGACGAGCACGGGCAGGTGAACCTCGTCGTCGCGCCGCCCGTCTACGAGCGCTTCCGCGCGCACGTGCGAGGCGAGCCGCTCCTGCTCGTGCGCGGGCGGTTCGAGCGCTACGACCGCAACCGCAACGTCGTCGTCGACGAGCTCGCCGCGCTCGCGCCGCTCGCCCGCCGGATCGCGAACGACGCGGACGTGCGGGCCTCGCCCTCCGCGCACAGCTTCGGGCGCCCGTAGCGCCGCGGCCGCTCGCCCGGGCGCGCCGACCGCCCGCGTCGGTCGACGCGTCCGGGCGCCGCCCCGCCACCGGCCCGGGCGGGGGCGCCGCAGCTGCCGCCAACCGGCGCGCCTGGTGACCGGCTGCCGGGGACGATCGCGACCGCCGCCGCCCCGACTCTCGGCGTCGACCGTGACCGCGCCGGGGCTCGATCCGCCCTCGTCCAGCACCGCGCGCGCCAGGGCCCGGCCGCCGCTCGAGCCCGCGACACCCCGTCCTCGAGCCCCCGGCGCCCCACCGCGCCGGTCATGCTCGCCCGCCGCGCCGGTCGCACCAGCCCACCGCGCCCGTCATGCCCGGTCCCGACGAGCCGCGCCACCAGTGGCCCACGCAACCGTGCCTGTCCGAAAGGGACATGTCCGTCCGATGCCGGGTCTCCCACCCAGGGTGGGGGTACCACGTGCCGCCGGCAACGAGCCTATCGCCCGATCGCGCGCGCATGTGGCACGGCTTCGTGCCGATCGTGTGACGATTCCTCCCCGGGCGGCGCCGGGTCTGCTTCCCCTGGGCTGCCCGCGTGCCGGAACGTGCCATCGGACCGGCCGCGACCGGGAGCCGAGCGCATGCCGGCGGGTCGGGCCGCCGCTGCGCGTCCGCCGGCGCCGCACGACGGCCGGGCCGCAGGGCGCGGCGCCCGCGCGGTCCCCGGCTCAGGCGCCGCAGGCGGCCGCCAGCAGGTCGGCCACGAGCGTCGGGCGCGACAGCATCGGCGAGTGCGACGTGGGCCACTCGACCACCTGCTCCATCCTGGCGGCGAGCAGGCGCTGCAGCGTCACCGAGATCGTCCGATCGTCGGTGCAGACGACGTAGGTCGAGGGCACCTCGCGCCACGCGATCCCGTTGGCTGCCTGGGTGCCGGTGACCGCTGCCTGCCGCACGAGCCGTGCGAGGCAGGCCTCGGCGACCGCGTCGTCGACGTCGTGGTAGAGCGCGGAGCGGGCGATCGCCGGGTCGATCGCATGGGTCCCGGTCGCCTCGTCGAGGTCGAGGCCGGCCGCGGGGCCGACCGGTTGGTCGTCGACCCAGCCGACCTGCTCGAACAGCGTCTCGCCCGCGTCGGGCACGAGCGCGCAGAGGTAGACGACGCGCCGCACGTTGGCCTGGCCGGCGGCGGCCTCCGTGACCGGGAAGCCGCCGTAGGAGTGGCCGCACACGACGACCGGCCCCTCGACCGAGGCGATCGCGGCGCGGATCACGGCCGCGTCCGCGTGCATGTCGCCGAGCGCGGCGGGATCGTCGCCCATGCTGGGGAGCGCGGGCGCGAGCACGGGAACGCCGCGCTCCCCGAGCAGCGCGGCGACCGCGTCCCAGCACCAGGGGCCGTGCCACGAGCCGTGGACGAGGATCGCGGTTGCAGGGGAAGCGGTCACGGAGGGCTCCTTCGTCGCCGGGAGGCCGGAGACGCTACCTGCCGCGGGCCGCCGTGATCGCCTCGTACAGCGCGAGGTGGCGCTCGGCGGCCGCGTCCCAGCTCAGCTCCTCGCGGCACCGCTCCGCGCCGGCGCGGGCGGCGGCCAGGGCAGCGGCGTCGCCGAGCAGGCGCCCGACCGCCGCTGCGAGGCCGCTGCGGTCGTCCGGCTCGACGACCGCGCCGGCCGCGAACGCGCGCACGGGCGCGGCGATCCCGCCGACGTCGTAGGCGACCGCCGGGACGCCCGCGCCGAGCGCGCGCAGGAGTGCGCCGCTCTGGTCGAGCTCCTGCCGGTACGGGAAGACGGCGAGCGTCGACTCCGCGAGCGCCTGGTCGACCTCCTCGTTCGTCCGGTAGCCGAGGCGCCACTCGACGTGCGGCTCGTCCCGCCAGGGCGCGACGTCCATCGCCGGGTCGCCGACGACGAGCAGGCGCGCGCCGGACGTCCGCGTGGCCTCGACGGCGTGGGCGAGCTGCTTGTACGGCTGCAGCACGCCGAGGAAGAGCACCGTCCGCCCGTCGTCCTCGCGCCGAACGGGGGCGGGGAAGACCGGGTGCGGGACGACGACGATCCGCTCGGCCGGGACGCCGACCTCCGCGATCAGCCGCTCCCGCCCGTGCTCGCTGTGGACGACCACGCGGTCGAAGCGCCCGTAGAGGCGACGCCACAGCTCCGGCCGGTTCGCCGTCCGCCGCGGCAGCACGTCGTGCGCCGTGATCACCGAGGGCCGGGAGAGCGGCAGCAGCCGAACGTCCAGCTGGGGCAGCGGCGCCCACTGCGCGTGCAGGACGTCCGCCCGGACGCCGCGCAGGCGCACGACGTCGACGGCGTGCTCCGCCGCCTTCAGCGGCAGGCGCAGCCGGCTGCGCCCGGGGATGCGGCCGGTCAGGCGGTAGAAGCGCTCGTCGCGGACGTAGCCCTGCGGGGCGTAGATCTCGCCGAAGCGGAAGCGCGACGTGACGAGGACGACGTCCGCGCCGCGGGCCGCGAGGGCGGCGGCCAGGTGGTGGTCGTACGGGACGGTGAAGGCCGCCGGGTCGACGAGGGCGATGCGCACCCGGCCTAGACTAGTCCGAGCCCGTGCACCTGCTCGCCCGCACCTGGAACGTCTTCCACGGGCGAACCGTGCCGGCGGGCGGCGGCGAGCGGCTCGAGCGGATGGTCCGCCTCGCGGCCGGGGACCGGCCTGACGTCCTCGCCCTGCAGGAGGTGCCCGTCTGGGCGCTGCCCCGGCTCGCGGCCTGGAGCGGGATGCGCGCCTGCTGGGCGGTCGCGCGGCCCGCGCTCGCGGGGCCCGCCGCCCGGACCCTGACGGCGCTCGCCCCCGGCCTCGTCCGCTCGGGCCTGACCGGGCAGGCGAACGCGCTCCTGCTCGGCGAGCGGATCGAGCCGACGGGACGCCCGGCAGCGCTCCGGCTGACGCCGCCGTGGCCGCGCGCCGGCGGCGAGCCGCGCGTCGTCCAGGCGGTGCCCGCCCGCTTCGGCGATCGGGAGCTGCTCGTCGCGCACGCGCACCTGGCCCACGCCCCCCCGTCGAGCGCGGCCGGCCAGCTCCTGCGCACGGCCGCCTGGCTCGAGGCCCGTGCCGACGGCGCCGCCGTCGTCCTGCTCGGCGACCTCAACCTCGCGCCCGGGGAGACGGACGCCTTCGCGCGCCTCGAGGCGGCCGGCTGGTCGCGGCCGGGCCCGTGGATCGACCACGTCCTCGCCCGCGGGCTCGTGCCGACACGGGGCCCGGAGGCCTGGCCGGACGCACGGCGCCGGGACGGCGAGCGGCTGCTCTCGGACCACCGGCCCGTCGAAGCCGACATGATGCCGACATGAGCCTCGACGTCGATCGGATCAGGGCCGCGCTGCCGGTGCTCCAGCGCGTCGCCTATCTCAACACCGGCACCTTCGGGCCGCTGCCCCGCGCCACCGCCGAGGCGATGGCGGCGACGGAGCGCATGGAGCTCGAGGAGGGCCGCTCGGGCCCCCAGTACTTCCCCCACCTGCGCGAGCTCCGCGACCGGGCGCGCGCGGGCCTCGCGGCGGCCGTCAACGCCGACCCCGCGTCGGTCGCGCTGACCCGCGCGACGACCGACGGCTGCAACATCGTCGTCGCCGGCCTGCGCCTCGGGCCGGAGGACGAGGTCGTCACCACCGACCTCGAGCACTACGGCCTCCTCGGAGCGCTCGGCGTCTCGCCGGCCCGCGTCCGCGTCGTCCGGCTGCTCGACCGGCCAGCAGCCGACGCGCTCGACGCGATCCGCGCCGAGGTCGGCCCGCGGACGCGCCTGATCGCCGTCTCCCACGTCGCCTGGTCGACCGGGCAGGTCCTGCCGATCGCCGAGCTCGCGTCGCTCGGCGTCCCGGTCCTCGTCGACGGCGCCCAGGGAGCCGGGGCGGTACCCGTGGACGTGCAGGCGCTCGGGTGCGACTTCTACACGATCTCCGGGCAGAAGTGGCTGCTCGGCCCCGACGCGACCGGCGGCCTCTACGTGCGGCCGGACTGGCACGAGCGGCTCGCCGTCGCCGCCCCGTCGTACTACGGCCAGCTCGGCTACGAGGACGACGGGACGGCGACGCCCGCCCCGGGCGCGCTGCGCTTCGACGCCGGGACGATGGCCGCGCCGTCGCTCGCGGGGCTCGTCGCATCGCTCGAGTTCGGCGCCGCGGCCGGGGAGGAGCGGTTCGCGCGGGCGGCCGGCCTCGCCGACGTGCTGCGCGAGCGCCTGCTCGCGGCCGGGCACGAGGTCGTCACCGAGGCGGGCCAGGCGACCCTGGTCTCGTGGCGGCCCCCGACGCCGGCCGCCGAGCTGGTCCCGCGGCTGGCGGAGCGGGGCGTGATCGTCCGCGACCTGCCGCGCCTCGGCTGGCTGCGCGCCTCCGTCGGCTTCTGGACGAGCGAGGGCGAGCTCGACCGCCTCGTCGAGGCCCTCTGAGCACGCCGATGGGCGCCGACGGCTACCGCGAGCAGAGCCGGGAGCGGTGGGAGCGGGCCGCGGCGGGCTGGGCGGAGCGCCAGGAGACGATCCGCGCGGCCGGCCTGCCCGTCTCGCGGCGGCTCGTCGAGCTCGTCGCCCCGCAGCCCGGCCAGCGGATCCTCGAGGTCGCGGCCGGGCTCGGCGACACGGGCCTGATGCTCGCGGAGGCCGTCCGGCCCGGCGGCACCGTGATCGTCACGGACGGCGCGCCGGCGATGCTCGACGCGGCCCGGGTGGCCGCGCACCGCGCCGGCGCCGACGACGTCGAGATCCGCCAGATGGAGGCGGACTGGCTCGACGTCGACGCGGCCTCGCTCGACGCGATCGTCAGCCGCTTCGGCTACATGCTCGTCGTCGACCCGGAGGCGGCGTTTCGGGACGCGCGCCGCGCGCTCCGGCCGGGCGGCCGGCTCGCGATCGCCGTGGGGGACGCGATCGAGGCGAACCCGTGGATCGCGGTGCTGCAGGCGGCGCTCGTCGACCGTGGCCTGGCGGAGCATCCGACGGTCGGCCGGCCGGGGATGTTCGGGCTCGCGTCCGCCGACCTGCTGCGCGAGCTGCTCGGCGCAGCCGGCTTCTTCGAGATCACGGTCGAGCCGGTCGAGACGGCCTGGCAGGCGCCCAGCCTCGACGCCTGGTGGGAGCACGTGCGGGCGACGTCGATCTCGCTCGACGACGCGCTCGACCGGCTCGGCGACGCGGGCGCCGACGAGCTGCGCGCCGTCGTCGACCGGGGCTACGCGGGCTTCGTCGCGCCGGACGGCGCCGTGCGGCTGCCCGCGCGCGCCCTCGTCGCCAGCGCCGAGGCGTGAGCCCTACGCGGCCGCCGTCCGCAGGCCGAGCTCGGCCGCGATCGGGCGCAGCGCCTCGATCACGAACGCGATGTGCTCGTCCAGGTCGACGCCGAGCTCCTCGGCGCCCTGGACGACGTCGTCGCGGTTCACGCCCGCCGCGAACGACGGCTGCTTCAGCTTCTTGCGAACCGACCTCGGCTCGAGCGTCTCGATCCCGTCCGGCCGGACGAGGCCGCAGGCGTGGACGAAGCCCGAGATCTCGTCGCAGGCGAAGAGCACCTTCTGGAGCGGCGTCTCGCGCGGCACGCCGCTGTGCTGCGCGTGGCTGAGGATCGCCCGGATCATCTCCTCGGGCCAGCCCTCCTCGCGCAGGATCGGGGCGCCGTCCATCGGGTGCTGCTCGAGCGTGGGGTGGATCTCCCAGTCGAAGTCGTGCAGGAGCGCGGTCAGGCCCCAGAGCTCCTCGTCCTCGCCCAGCTTCCGGGCGTAGGCGCGCACCGCGGCCTCGACGGCGAGCCCGTGGCGGAGCAGCGCCTCGCTCTTCGTGTACGTCGTCAGCGTCGCCCAGGCGCGCTCGCGCGTCAGCTCCACCGGACCTCCGTCCCTCGACCCCTCGTGCGCCGCCGTCCGCGGCCGGCGACTACCATACCCCCGGCGCAGCCCGGGCAGCGCTGCCTCGATGGCCATCCCGACCCTGACGCGAGCCTCCTTGACCCAGTCCTTCCTGATCGACGGCCGCAAGCCCCTGAACGGGCGCGTGCGCGCCGCCGGCAACAAGAACGCGGCCCTGCCGATCGTGGCCGCCTGCCTGCTCACGGACGAGCCGGTGACCCTGACGAACGTCCCGGCGATCAGGGACGTCGACACGCTGCTCGACCTCGTCGCCTCGCTCGGCGCGACCGTCGAGCGGCTCGGCGAGGGCGAGGTGCGCATCCACGCCGCCGCCGACCCCGAGACCGAGCTCGACGAGGAGCTCTGCCGCCGGATCCGCGCGTCGATCCTGCTCGCCGGCCCGCTGCTCGCCCGCTGCGGCCGGGCGGTGGTGCCGCCGCCGGGCGGCGACGTGATCGGGCGCAGGCGCCTGGACACGCACGTCCACGCCTTCGAGCGCCTCGGCGCCCGCGTCGAGGTCGACCGCCGCTACGTGATGGAGACGACCGGCCTGCGCGGCGCCGACATCTTCCTCGACGAGGCGTCCGTGACGGGCACCGAGAACGCGGTCATGGCCGCCGTGCTCGCGCCCGGCGAGACGGTGATCACGAACGCCGCCTGCGAGCCGCACGTCCAGGACCTCTGCCTCTTCCTCGTCGAGCTGGGCGCCCGGATCGAGGGGATCGGCTCGAACGTGCTGCGCATCCACGGGGTCGAGCGCCTGCGCGGCGGCGCCTACCGGATCTGTCCCGACCACATCGAGATCGCCAGCTTCATCGGCCTCGGCGCGGTGACCGAGGGGGAGATCTGGATCGACGACGTCGTCCCCGACCAGCTCTGCGCGATCTGGCCCGGCTTCGAGCGCCTCGGCGTCCAGTGCGAGGTCGTCGGCACGAGCGTCCGCGTCCCCGACGGGCAGGAGCTCGTCGTCCGGGACGACCTCGGCGCGCAGATCCCGAAGGTCGAGGACGGCCCCTGGCCGGCGTTCCCGGCCGACCTGACGTCGATCGCGCTCGCGGTCGCGACGCAGGCGCAGGGCACCGTCCTGATCTTCGAGAAGATGTTCGAGAACCGGCTGTTCTTCGTCGACAAGCTCGTCAACATGGGCGCGCGGATCATCCTCTGCGACCCGCACCGGGCCGTCGTCAACGGGCCCGCCCGCCTGTACGGCGAGCGCATGGAGAGCCCGGACATCCGCGCGGGGATGGCGATGCTGATCGCGAGCCTGTGCGCCGAGGGGCGCTCGACGATCGGGAACATCGGCCAGATCGACCGCGGCTACGAGCGAATCGACGAGCGCCTGCGGGCGCTCGGCGCGCACATCCAGCGCGTCGAGGACTGACCGGGCGCCGTCGGGTGGACGCCCCGGCGCGGCGATCGTCTAGGGTGCGCCCGTGCTGCGACGCTCCCGCGCCGAGGCGGAGGACGGGCCGGCCCGCGTCGCGGTGACCCTGCGAGGCGGCGGCCAGGTCGAGGGCGCGACCGGCCTGCCCGTGCTCGACCACCTGCTGGCCGAGGTCGCCCGGGCCGCCCGCGTCGACCTCGCCGTCTCCGCGGGCGCCGCGGGCGGCGAGCAGCTCGTCGGGGCCGTGGGCCGCGCGCTCGGCGAGGCCGTCGCCGGGCTGCTGCGCGCCCCGGGCGCGCGCGGGCTCGCCTCGCAGGTCGCGCCCGCCCTCGAGGCGCTCGCGAACGTCGTCGTCGAGGCGGCGGACGAGGGCCTGCTCGTGACGAACGTCGACCTGACGGAGGCGCGGCTCGGCGGCCTGCGCGGCGACCTGGTCGGCCAGTTCCTGGGCGCGCTCGCCGAGGGCGCCCGCGCCACGCTGCACGTCCGCCTGCTGCACGGCGAGGACACCGGCCACGTGCTGGACGCGATCGCCAAGGCCCTGGGCCTCGCCCTCGCGGAGGCGTGCGCGCCGCGACCCGACGTCCAGGAGTCCCCGAGCGAAGGAGCACCGAGTGGCTGAGAAGCAGGCGATCCGCACCGAGAACGCGCCCGCGCCGTTCCAGGGAGCCCCGTACAACCAGGCGATCGCCGTCGGCGACCTCGTCTTCGTGGCCGGCCAGGTCGGGGTCGAGCCCGCCACCGGCCAGATCGTCGCCGGCGGGATCGAGGCCGAGACCGAGCAGGTGCTGCGGAACGTCGCGGCGATCCTCGAGGCCGCCGGCTCGTCGATGGACCGGCTGGTCAAGACCACGGTCTTCCTCGCCGACCTGGGCGACTTCGCGGCGATGAACGAGGTCTACGCCCGCCACGTGGGGAGCGTCCCGCCCGCCCGGTCGACGTTCGAGGTCGGGGCGCTGCCGGCCGGCGCCCGCGTCGAGATCGAGGCCGTCGGGCACCGCTGAGCGCCGCCGGGACGGGCGTCACCCGGCGCCCCCGGCTGCATACTCCCCCGGTGGAGGTCGTCGTCACGCATCCGAGCGCGGACTTCGACGGGCTCGCATCCGCCGTCGCCGCCCGGCGGCTCTACCCGGGGTCGACGCTCGCCCTGGTCGGGCAGGCCAGCCCGTCCGTGCGGGCGTTCCTCGGGCTGCACGCGGACGAGCTCGAGGTCGTCGACGCCGCGCGGCTCGACCCCGCCGCGGTGACGCGGCTGATCGCCTGCGAGGTCGCCGATCTCGACCGGCTCGGCCCGCTCGGGGCCGCGGTCCGCGAGCGCGACGTCCCGGTCGTCGTGCTCGACCACCACGCGGGCGCCGCCGAGACGGCCGGGGAGGCGGTCGTCCGCTCGACCGACGGCGCGCTGACGACGACGCTCGTGTTCATGCTCGCCGGCCGCGGGATCGAGCCGACGCAGCTCGAGGCGACGCTGTTCGCGCTCGGGATCCACGAGGACACCGGCTCGCTGACGTTCGCCACGGCGACGGAGCGGGACGCCGAGGCGCTCGCCTGGTGCCTGCGCCACGGCGCGCGCCAGCAGTCGCTCGCCCGCTACCTGCGCCCGCCGCTCGGCGACGAGGAGCGAGCCGTGCTCGACGCGCTGCTCGGCTCGGTCGAGCCCGTCGGCGACGGCGACGAGGTGCGCCTCGCGGCCGTCGACTGGCCGCGCTACGTCGAGGGCGTCTCCGTGCTCGCCGACCGGCTCGTCGAGCTCGTCGACTGCGGCGCGCTCGTCTGCCTCGTCGCCCACGGCGAGCGCACCGTCTGCGTCGTGCGCAGTCACGGCGGGACGCTCGACGCGGCCGCGCTCGCCCGTGCGGTCGGCGGGGCGGCCACCCGAGGCGGCCTCGGCCACCCTCCACGAGGGGCTCGGCGCGGCCCGGGCCGCCCTCCTCGCCGCGCTGCCCGCCGCCCTGCGCGGCGGGGTGCGCGCGCGGGCCCTCATGTCCTCGCCCGCCCGCTCCGTGGCGGAGGAGGCGACCGTCGCCGCCGCGCTCGCGACCTGCCAGCGCCACGGCCAGAGCGCGATCCTCGTCGGCGTCCCCGAGGCCCCGAGCGGGCTCGTCACCCGGGAGGACCTCGACCGGGCGCTCGCGCACGGGCTCGGCCACGCGCCCGTGAAGGCGGTCACCGGCCCGCTGCGCGAGACGGTGGGCGTCGACGCGCCGCTCGCCGTCGTGACGCGCCGTCGCCCACGCGCCCGGCGGCTACGTCCCCGTCCTCGAGGACGGCCTCGTGGTCGGCGTCGTCACACGCCGGGACGTCCTCGCGGCGCGCGGCGAGCGGCCTGCCCGCCGGGGCGCGGCCGCCGAGCCGCTCGACCTCGGCCACCGCCTCCTCTCGCTGCCGGGCCTCGCCGCCGTCTTCGAGGCGGTGCAGGCGGTCGCCGGCCGCTTCGCCGGGGTCTACCTCGTCGGCGGCGCCGTGCGCGACCTCCTGCTCGGCGGCGACGCGCTCGACGTCGACCTCGCGGTCGAGGGCGACGGGATCGCGTTCGCCCGGGCGCTGGCCGAGCTGCTCCGCGGCCGCGTCGTCCCGCACGAGGCGTTCGGGACGGCGGTCGTCGTGCACGCGGCGGGACGGCTCGACGTCGCCTCGACGCGGACCGAGTACTACGAGGCGCCCGCCGCGCTGCCCGACGTCGAGCGCGCGTCGATCCGCCAGGACCTGCTCCGGCGGGACTTCACGGTCAACGCGATGGCCGTCGCGCTGCACGGGACCGCGTTCGGGCACCTCGTCGACCCGTTCGGCGGGCGCGCCGACCTCGAGGCCCGGACGCTGCGCGTCCTCCACAGCCTCTCGTTCGTGGACGACCCGACCCGGATCTTCCGCGGCGTGCGCTACGAGGCCCGCTACGGCTTCCGGCTCGACCCCGCGACCGAGCGGCTCGCCCGCTCCTGCGTCGAGATGGGCCTCGTCGGCGCCGTCTCACCGGCGCGCGTCCGGGACGAGCTGCTGCCCCTCCTGGCCGAGGACGCGGCCGCCCGCGCCGTCGCCCGGCTGGGCTCGCTCGGCCTCGCGCCGGCGCTGCATCCGCGCCTCACGGCGGACGAGGAGACGGCGCGCCTCGTCGAGCGGCTGGACGCGCTTCGCCTGCGCCATGCGCCCCACCTGCCCCCGTGGCGGCTGCGCCTCGCCGCGCTCGCGCGCGGGCTCGAGGCGGAGGCGCTCGTCGACTGGCTCGCGAGCCTGCGCCTGCGTCGGCGCGACGCCGACAGGATCGCGGACGCCGTCGTCGCCGCGCCACGGCTGCTCGCCGTGCTCGCGGACACGTCCGCCGCGGCCGACGCCGTCGCCGCGATCGCCCCGCACGACCCCGACGGCGCCCTGCTCGCGCTCGCCCTCGCGCCCGAGGGCCCGGCCCGCGCCTGGCTCGAGCGCTACCTCGCCGAGCTGCGCGAGGTCGAGCTCGAGATCGACGGGCGCGACCTGGCCGGGCTGGGCCTGCGGGAGTCGCCGCGCGTGGGGGAGGTCCTCGCGGAGGTGCGCCGGCGGAAGCTGAACGGGGAGCTGACCGGCCGCGACGACGAGCTCGCGGTCGCGCAGGCGCTGATCCTGGCGGCCCGGTAGTGGACATCGAGACCTTCGCGCTGCTCGCCCCGTGCGTGCTGCTCAGCCTGACGGTGCACGAGCTCGCGCACGCCGTCGTCGCGACGCGCCTGGGCGACCCGACCGCGCGCCGCGAGGGGCGGCTGACGCTCAACCCGATCAGGCACGTCGACCCGCTCGGCGCCCTGATGTTCACGCTGACCGCGCTGATCGCGAACCTGCCGTTCGGCTGGGCGAAGCCCGTGCCGGTCGTCCCGGGCTACTTCCGGCGGCCGAAGGAGGGGATGGCGCTCGTCGCGGCCGCCGGCCCGGCCTCGAACTTCCTGCTCGCGCTCGTCGCGCTCGCGGTCTACCGCCACGTGGAGCTGGAGGGACGCGCGGAGGAGGTGCTGCGCCTGGCCTATCTCGTGAACGTCGTGCTGGGCATCTTCAACCTGATCCCGGTGCCGCCGCTCGACGGCTCGCGGATCTTGGCCGTGCTGATGCCCGACCGCGCGTACTGCGGTGGATGCAGCTCGACCAGTACGGGATGCTCGTCGTCCTCGGCCTGTACGTCGTCTTCCGCGACCACTTCACGGATGCCCTCGACTGGGCGCTGCGCGGCGTGACGAGCGGCCTCGACGCCGTGATCGGCGGCTGACGCCGGCCCGCGTGGCAGGATCCCCCTCGTGACCTCCGTCGTGCCGATCGCCTGGGACGCCCCGGGCCCGTACCGGGTCGCGTTCGCGACGCGCGCCGGCGGCACGAGCGACGGGCCCTACGCGTCGCTGAACCTCGGCCTGCTCACCGCCGACGACGAGGCGCGCGTGCTCGAGAACCGCCGGCGGCTCTGCGCGGCCGTCGGGGCCGACGCGGCGCGCGCGACGATGTCCCACCAGCAGCACGGCACGACCGTCACGCGGGCGCGCCCGACCGGCATCGTCGCCCGGGGGCTGCCTACGAGCGCCGCGACGGCAGCTGGACGGACGAGCCGGGCCAGGCGATGGTGCTCGTGACCGCCGACTGCTTGCCGATCGCGCTCTGCCGCACGCGCGGCGAGCGGCCCGCGCTCGCGCTCCTCCACGCGGGCTGGCGCGGCCTCGTCGCCGGGATCGTCGCGGAGGGCGCGCGCGCCCTCGGCGACGGCCCGCTCGCCGGCGCGGTCGGCCCGGGGATCGGGCCGTGCTGCTACGAGGTGGGGAGGAGGTCGCGGACGCGTACCGCGAGCGCTTCGGGCCCTCCGTCCTGCGCGGGCGGCACCTCGACCTCGCCGGGGCGGCCGAGCTCGCGCTGCGCGAGGCCGGCTGCGCGCGCGTCGACGTCGTCCGCCGCTGCACCGCGTGCGAGCCCGACGCGTTCTTCTCCCACCGCCGCGACGCGGGCGTGACCGGGCGTCAGGGGGTGATCGGCTACGTGGAGTGACCTGCCGCCGGCGGACGTCGTCCGCGAGCGGATCGAGGCGATCCGCGCCAAGGCCGGGCCCGGCGTGACCGTCGTGGTCGCGACGAAGTACGTCCCGCTCGAGGCGATGGGCCTGCTGACCGAGGCGGGCATCGTCGTCGTGGGCGAGAACCGCGCCCAGGACCTGCTCGCGAAGCACGAGCGCTGGGGCGACGCCTTCCGCTGGCACTTCATCGGCCAGCTCCAGTCGAACAAGGCGGCGGCGGTCTCGCGGGCGGTCGAGCTCGTCCACTCGCTCGACTCGCTCTCCGCCGCGCGCCGCCTGACCGTGCCCGCCCTGATCCAGGTCAACCTCGCCGGCGAGGCGTCGAAGGCCGGCATCCCGCCCGACGAGCTGCCGCGATTCGTCGAGGACGCGCGCGCCGCCGGCGTCGACGTCCGCGGGCTGACGACGATGCCGCCGCTCGCCGGAGCGCCGGAGGAGTCCCGCCCGTACTTCCGCCGGCTCGCCGAGCTCGCCCGCGAGCTCGGCTTGCCCGACCTGTCGATGGGCACGACGCAGGACTGGCCGGTTGCCGTCGAGGAGGGGGCGACCCTCGTGCGCGTGGGCTCCGCCCTGTTCCGGCGGTAAGCTTTCCGCCCATGGGCCTCCGCGACGTCTGGAGCCGCGCCCTCGTCTACTTCGGCATCGCCGAGGAGGAGTACTGGGACGACGACTCCTACTCGGCCGAGACCGAGCTCGAGCGCTCGTACGCCGACCGGCCGAACGTCCGGCGGCTCGAGCCGCGACGGCGCCGCGACGAGCCGACCGCCTGGTCGGAGCCCGAGTCGATCTCGCCGCGCACGACCTACCGGGAGCGCGAGCGGGAGGAGCGCGCCGAGCGAGAGCCGCGCGCCTCGCGCCGCTCGACCGCGCCGCTCGCCGCCGTCTCGTCGCCGCCGCGCGTCCGCGAGGCGAGCCCGGTCAAGGTGCACCTCGTCGTCCCGCGCAGCTTCAACGACGCCCAGTCGATCGCCGACCGGTTCAAGGACCAGACGCCGGTGATCCTGAACCTCCAGTCGGCCGACCCGGAGCTGTCGAAGCGGCTGATCGACTTCTCCAGCGGCCTGACCTACGCGCTCAACGGGAGCATGCAGCGCGTCGCCGACAAGGTCTTCCTGCTCACCCCGCGCGACGTCGAGGTCTCGGCCGAGGAGCGCGCGCGGCTGCTCGACCGCGGCTTCTTCAACCAGAGCTGAGCCCGGACGCGGCCCGGGAGGCCGCCGGCGCGCCCGCTAGGCTCTGCCTCGATGCCGCTCGCGGACGCGATCCTGACGATCCAGCGGTTCGTGACCGCGGTGATCAGCGTCTACACGCTGTGCATCCTGGTGCACATCCTGCTGTCGTGGTTCCAGCTCCCGTACAACCCGTGGCTGGCACGGGTCCGGGACTTCTTCCACGACGTCTCGGAGCCGTATCTGCGGCTGTTCCGTCGCCTGCTCCCGTCCGTCCGCCTCGGCGGCATGGGCCTCGACCTGTCGCCGATCGTGGCGATCATCGTGCTCTACGCGGTCCGGGAGCTGGTCGTCCGACTGCTCGGCCTCGCGCGCTGAAAGGAGCCGGCCCATGCCACGGACACCCGGGGAGATCCGCGCCAGCGCCCTCCCGCGACGCCCGTTCGGGGTCTCGTCGAGGGAGGCCGGTCGCGCGCTCGAGGAGCTCGCGGCCGCCCACGCCGAGACGACCGCCGAGGCCGCGGCGCTGCGGGCCGAGGCCGAGCGGCTGAAGGTCGAGCTCGCACGCTACGAGGAGCTCGAGCGCGTCCTGCGGGACACGCTCGTGACCGCCGAGCGCAGCGCCGAGGAGCTGCGCGCCGCCGCGCGCCGCGAGGCGGACACCACGATCGACGCGGCGCGGCTGAAGGCGCGCGAGATCGTCCACGAGGCCGAGCGCGAGCGCGAGCGGGTCGAGACGGAGGTCAAGCGCCTGCGCGCGATCGAGGCCGACGTCCGCGGCAGCTACCGGGCCTTCCTGATCGCGGCGCTCGAGCGGCTCGAGCAGTCGGAGGCGTCCGAGGCGCCCACCGAGGTCCGGCACCCCGTCGGCTAGGAGCCGGCGGGCGCCGGGCTATACTGGGCCAGAGGTCGTGTCGGGGCTGCGCTGTCGGATCCGGCTCCGCGTCTCCCCGGGCGCGGCACGATCCCAGCTCGTCGGTCGACGAGAGGACGTCTGGAAGGTACGAGTCAAGGCTCCACCCGAACGAGGCCGCGCCAACGAGGCCGTCACCGAGCTCCTCGCCGAGCTGCTCGGGATCGACCGTCGGCGGGTCACGCTCGTGGCGGGCTTCACGTCGAAGGAGAAGGTCGTCGAGGTCGACGGCCTGTCGGCGGAGGATGTCGAGGGCATCCTCGCCGGGAGAGGAGGAACGTAGGGTGGACGTCGAGCGGTTCCGGCAGCAGCTCCTGGAGGAGCGCTCCCGCGTCGAGCACGCGCTCTCGTTCCTGCACGAGGACAACCAGGGAACGATGGGGGACGAGTCGGGCGAGCCCGGCATCGACCAGCACATCGCGGACTCCGCCACCGTCACCCTCGATCGCGAGATCGACGAGTCGCTCGAGCTGAACGAGCAGCACGTGCTCCAGGAGATCGACGCCGCCCTCGTCCGCATCGAGAAGGGCTCGTTCGGCACCTGCGAGCACTGCCACCAGCCGATCCCGGAGGAGCGCCTCGAGGCGCTGCCGCAGGCGCGCTTCTGCATCGCCTGTCAGCGATCCCTGGAGCGCGGGTGAGCGGCGGCGGCGAGCGCCCGCAGCTCCTCGACGTCCGCGTGGGCTCGTCTCCGGACGCGCGCGCGCCGGTCTCCGTCGTCGAGCGCTCGCTCGTCGCCCGCCCGATCCACTGGCTCGGCCTGCTCTCCGTCGGCCTCGCGGCGGTCGCCGCCGACCAGGCGACGAAGCACGTCGTCACGAGCGAGCTCGAGCTCGGCGAGGCCCGCCACATCTTCGGCCCCTTCTGGATCCACCACGTCCAGAACACGGGCGTCGCGTTCGGGTTCTTCCAGGGCGCCGTGTCGGTCGTCACGGTCCTGACCGGGATCGCGGTGCTCTGGATGGTCTGGTACTTCGCCCGCTCGGGCGCGCGCCATCCGGTGCTCCCGGTCGCGCTCGGCTTCCTGATCGGCGGCAGCCTCTCGAACCTCGTCGACCGCGTGCGGCTGAAGTACGTGACCGACTTCATCGACCCCGAGCACTGGCCCGCCTTCAACCTGGCGGACGTGTTCATCACGATCGGGGTCGGCATCCTGCTCGTCGCGCTCGTGCTCGCGGAGAACCGGCCGCGCACGCGCCGCCTCTCCCGGCACGGCTGACCTGGGCCCGCTCGAGCTGGAGGTGCCCGCCGAGGCGGCGGGGGAGCGGCTCGACCGCTGGGTCGCGACCGTGCCGGGCGTCGGCTCGCGCGCCGAGGCGGAGCGGCTCGTCCGCGAGGGGCGCGTCCTCGTCGACGGGCGCCCGCGGCCGAAGAGCCACCGGCTCGAGGGCGGCGAGCGCGTGGGCGTCGAGCTAATCGGGGACCGCGGCCCGGCGCTCGTCCCGGAGCCGATGGACCTGCGCGTCGCCTACGAGGACGAGCACCTCCTCGTGGTCGACAAGCCGGCGGGGCTCGTGGTGCACCCGTCGGCGGGGCACGCGAGCGGCACGCTCGTGCACGGCCTGCTCGCCCGCGGGATCGAGGGCGGCGACGAGCCCGAGCGGCCCGGCATCGTCCACCGCCTCGACCAGGACACGAGCGGGCTGCTCGTGGTCGCGCGCTCCCGCGAGGCGCACCGGCGGCTCGCCCGCCTGATCCGGACGCGCGAGCTCGAGCGGGAGTACCTCGCGCTCGTCTGCGGGCGGCCCCGCTCCTGGCGCGGCACGATCGAGGCGCCGATCGGCCGCGACCGCCAGGACGCGACCCGCGTCTCGCTCGACACGACCGTGCCGCGCGAGGCGACGACGCACTTCGAGGTGCTCGAACTGCTCGCCCACCACGCGCTGCTCCGGGTGACGCTCGAGACCGGCCGGACGCACCAGATCCGCGTCCACCTGCAGGCCATCGAGCTGCCCGTCGCCGGCGACCCCGTCTACGGCCGACCCGACGAGCTCGGGCTGGCCCGGCAGTTCCTGCACGCGCGCCGGGTCGCCTTCCCGCATCCGTTCACCGGCGTCCCGGTCGAGGTCGAGTCGTCCCTGCCCGACGACCTCGAGGCCGCCCTCGCCCGGGCGCGCGGCGAGGCCGGGAGCGCCTAGCCCGGTCGACGCCACGGGATCCTCCGCCCCGGGACGCCGCGGACGGCCGCCCGAGCGCGTGGAATCGACCATCTAGGATCCCCGCATGGACGAGACCGACCCCGCTGCCGCCCCGGACGACCGCCCGACGATCACGATCCGCCGCATCCGGCAGATCCCCGACAACCTCAGGGTCTACCGCCTGCGGATCGACGGCGACGTCGCGTGCACGATCCGCTCGGGCGAGAAGGCGACCGTGAAGGTGCCGCCGGGCCGCCACGAGGCCTGGCTCTCGATCGACTGGTTCCGCAGCCCCAAGATCGCGCTCGAGCTCGCTCCCGGCGACGAGGTGACGCTCGAGGGCGGCAACCAGGTGCGGGGCTGGCGGGCGCCGTTCGCGCTGCTCTCGATGGTCGTCGCACCCTCGCGCTACCTCTTCCTGCGCCGGGTCTGACGCGCGCGCTCAGCCCGCCGGACGCCCGAGCGACCAGAGCGCGTCGTCCGCCCAGGCGCCGCGGACGACGACGTCCGGATCGGTCCGTCGGGCCGCCGCGAGCCGCAGGGCGAGGAGCTGGGCGCGCGCCGTCAGCGGCAGCTGCGCGAGGAGCGGCGGCAGGCCCGAGCCGTCGGCGAGCGGGTGGACGACGATCCCCTCCGCCCTGGCGGCGCGGCCGAGCCCGTCCAGGAAGCCGAGCGTGTCGTCGCCCGCCGAGACGAGCACGAGCCCGTCCCCGGCGCGCAGCGGCACCGCGTGGCCGTGGAGGAGCGTCTCCGCATCGAAGCCCTCGGCGAGCACGCCTGCCGCCTCGCGGCACTTGAGCGCCGCCTCCGCGGCCGTCACCGCGGACGGGCCGACGCCCGCGAGGACGAGCGCCCGCACGCCGGGGTCGACCCGCGGGACGTCCGCCGCGGCGAGCGCGGCCGCGACCGCGTCGGGCACGCGCTCGACCGCGTCCGCCAGCCCGACGGCGCCGAGGGCGCCCGCGAGGCGCGCGAGGACGACGAGCGCGGTCAGGTAGCTCCCCGTGTGGGTCTCCGCCGGCTCGGGCGGCGAGGTGCGCAGCGCCTCCGGCCACGGGGCGGCCGTGCCGGTGAGCGAGACGAGCGGCAGGCCGAGCTCGAGCGCCCGCGCCCGGGCAGCGCAGGCGAATGCGGTCGTCCCGGAGTGGCTGATCGCGATCACGCCGTCGCCGGGCCGCAACGGCGGGCCGAGCGACAGCAGCTCGAGCGATCGGGCCGCGCGCGCGTCGAGGCCCGTGCAGGCCAGCATCGCGGCGCCGAGCCGGGCCGCGTGGAAGCTCGTGCCCGTCCCGACGACGACGACGCGGTCCACCCCTGCCAGGGCCGCCGCGGCGCCCGAGACGTCGAGTGCGAGCGCCTCCCGGAGCTGGGCCGGCTGGGCGCGGATCGCCCGCTCGAACGCCGTCGCCATGCGCTCACGCTAGCGGCCCTGCGGGCCGCTGTCCGCGGGCGGGCGTCGGCTAGAATCGAGCGACCGTTCACCACGACCCGACGGCGATCCGCCCGGGTGGCGGTGCCGGGCCAGGGGCCCGGTTCCACCCGGAGGCCGTCGGCGCACCGACGTCCAACCACCAGGAGGATCCACCCCGATGCCAGTCGCCTCCATGCGCGAGCTGCTGGAGGCCGGAGTCCACTTCGGCCACCAGACGCGCCGCTGGAACCCCAAGATGCGCCGGTACATCTTCACCGAGCGCGGCGGGATCTACATCATCGACCTGCAGCAGACGCAGTCGATGCTCGAGCAGGCCCACGCCTTCGTGCGGAACATCGCCGAGCGCAACGGCACCGTCCTCTTCGTCGGCACGAAGAAGCAGGCGCAGGACGTCGTCGCGCAGCAGGCGCAGCGCGTCGGCATGCCGTACGTGAGCCATCGCTGGCTCGGCGGCCTGCTCACCAACTGGCGCACCGTCTCCGACCGCCTCGAGCGGCTGCACGACCTGCGCCGGCTCCGGGACGAGGGGCAGCTCGACCTGCTCCCGTCGAAGGAGCGGATCACGATGATGAACGAGCTCGAGAAGCTCGAGACGAACCTCGGCGGCGTCGCCGACCTGAAGCGCCTGCCCGACGCGGTCTTCCTCGTCGACCTGAAGAAGGAGGCCCTGGCGGTCCGCGAGGCCCGCCGGCTCGGCCTGCCGATCGTCGCGCTCGTCGACACGAACTGCGACCCGGACGACGCGGACTTCGTCATCCCGGGCAACGACGACGCGATCCGCGCGTGCAACCTGATCGTCCGCGTGATCGCCGACGGCATCGCGGTCGGCCAGGCCAAGGTCTCGACGAAGGAGATGAAGCTGACGGCGGCGGCCACGCAGGCCGACCCGGCGCCGCAGGCGGAGGCCGCACCGGCCGCCCCCGCGCCCGCCGAGGCAGCCCCGGCGGAGGCCGCGGCTCCCGCCGATGCCGCTCCCGCGGAGGCCGCACCCGCGGAGGCCGCACCGGCCGCCGAGGCGCCGGCTCCCGCCGAGCCGGCTGCGGAGGCCCCAGCGCCTGCCGCGGAGGGCGGGGAGGTGACGGCGTGACGATCTCCGCCAGCCTCGTCAAGGAGCTCCGCGAGCGCACGAGCGCGGGGATGATGGACTGCAAGCGCGCGCTCGAGGACACGGGCGGCGACCTCGACGCGGCGGTCAAGCTGCTGCGCGAGAAGGGGATCGCCGCGGCCGGCAAGCGCGCCGACCGGGCGACGACCGAGGGCAAGGTCATCGCGCGCACTGGCGGGGCGGCCACGACGATGGTCGCGGTCGGCTGCGAGACCGAGCCGGTCTCGAACAACGACGAGTTCCTCGCCTTCGCGAGCGCCGTCCTCGACGCCGTCGAGCAGGGCGGCGCCGACGCGGTCGCCTCCCTCGAGGAGCGCCGCGTCGAGCTGGTCGCGAAGCTCGGCGAGAACATCGGCGTGGTCGGCGCGGCGCGCTACGACGCGGGCAGCGGCATCGTCGCCGCCTACGTCCACCCGCCCGCGAGCAAGATCGGCGTGCTCGTCCGGCTTGAGGGCGGCTCGGAGGAGCTCGCCCGGCAGGTCGCGATGCACGTCTCCTTCGCCGCGCCCCGCTACGTCGCGCGCGACGAGGTGCCCGCCGACGCCGTCGCGGCCGAGCGGGAGATCCTCGAGAAGCTGCCGGACGTCCAGTCGAAGCCGGAGAACATCCGCCCGAAGATCGTCGAGGGCATGCTCCAGAAGCGATTCTTCGCAGAGTCCGTGCTGGCCGACCAGGCCTGGATCCACGACGACTCGAAGACCGTCGGGCAGGCGCTCGGCGCCGCCAGGGTCGTCGAGTTCGTGCGCTTCGCCCTCGCGGGGTGACCGAGCACCCGGACGACGCCGCGGCACCGGCCGGGAGCCCGCCCGGTGCCGCGGCGTTCCGGCGCGTCCTCGTCAAGCTGTCGGGCGAGTCGCTGCTCGGCGCGCGCCCGTACGGCATCGACGCGGAGCGGATCGGCGCGGTCGCGCGGGCCGTCGACGGCGTCCGCCGACGGGGCGTCGAGGTCGCGGTGGTCGTCGGCGCCGGGAACATCTACCGGGGCATCGAGGGCGCCTCGGCCGGGATGGACCGGGCGACCGCGGACTACGCGGGGATGCTCGCGACCCTGCTCAACTGCCTGACGATCCAGGACGCGCTCGAGCGGCTCGGCGCGCAGACCCGATCCTCTCCGCGCTGACCGTCACCGAGGTCGCCGAGCCGTACATCCGCCGGCGGGCGATCCGCCACCTCGAGAAGGGGCGCGTCGTCATCTTCGCCGGCGGCACCGGCAACCCGTTCTTCACCACGGACACGGCGGCGGCCCTGCGCGCGCTCGAGATCGGCGCGGAGGCGATCCTGATGGGCAAGAACGGCGTCGACGGCGTGTACGACGGCGACCCGCGGACGAGCCCGGACGCGAGCTTCCTGCCCGAGCTGACGCACCGCGAGGCGATCGAGCGCGGGCTGCGCGTGATGGACACGACGGCCCTGTCCCTGTGCATGGACAACGGCCTGCCGATCCACGTGTTCGGGATCGACGACGAGAGGAACATCGAGCGCGTCGTCGCCGGCGAGCGCGTCGGCACGATCATCCAGACCCGGAGGGATGCACCATGATCCAGGAGCTGCTCGAGGACGCCATCCGCCGCATGGACAAGTCGGTCGAGGCGACCGTGCACGAGTTCAACACCGTCCGTACCGGCCGCGCGTCGGCCGCGCTGCTCGACCGCGTGTCGGTCGACTACTACGGCCAGCGGACCCCGGTGAAGCAGCTCGCGACGATCAACGTCCCCGAGCCGCGCCTCCTGACGATCCAGCCGTTCGACCCGAGCTCGCTCAAGGCGATCGAGCGGGCGATCCTCGAGTCCGACCTCGGCCTGAACCCGTCGAACGACGGCAAGGTGATCCGCCTCCCGATCCCCGCCCTGACCGAGGAGCGCCGCAAGGAGCTCGTCAAGGTCGTCCGCCAGCTCGGCGAGGAGGGCAAGGTCGCGATCCGGAACATCCGCCGGGACGTCATGCACGACCTCAAGGAGCTCGTCCGCGACGGCGAGGTCGGCGACGACGAGGAGCGCCGCGCCGAGGAGCGTGCGCAGAAGCTGACCGACGAGCACGTCCACCGGATCGACGAGCTGCTGAAGAAGAAGGAAGAGGAGATCATGGAGGTCTGAGCCGGCGGGCCCCGGCCCCCGGCGGCGACCCCCGCCGCGCCCGTGAAGCTCCTCGACCGCATCCGCATCCTCCGCGCGCTCCGGCCGATGCCGGACGAGTCGAGCCGGCCCGAGGTCGCGCGCGCGGTCGCGGTGATCATGGACGGCAACGGCCGCTGGGCGAGGCGCCGCCACCTCCCGCCCGCCGCCGGCCACCGCGCCGGCACGCGCGCGCTGCGGCGCACCGTCGAGGCGGCGATCGACCTGGGCGTCGAGTCCGTCTGCGTCTACGCCTTCTCGACCGAGAACTGGTCGCGCCCGCCGGAGGAGATCGAGGCGCTGATGGAGATCTTCGTCGAGTCGATCGACCGCGAGCTGCCCGACCTCGCGCGGCAGGGCGTCCGCACGCGCTTCATCGGCCGGCGCGACCGCGCGCCCGCCGCCCTCCAGGCGAAGATGGCCGAGCTCGAGCGCGCGACCGAGGGCAAGGACCGCCTCCAGCTGTGGATCGCGTTCGACTACGGCGGCCGCGCCGACATCGTCCAGGCGGCCCGTCGGCTCGTCGAGGAGGGCGTCGACCCGCGCGACATCGACGAGAACGCGATCGCCCAGCGGCTCTACGCGCCCGACATGCCCGAGCCCGACCTGCTGATCCGGACGTCGGGCGAGCTGCGCGTCTCGAACTTCCTCCTCTGGCAGCTCGCCTACACGGAGCTCGTCTTCGTCGACGTGCTCTGGCCCGACTTCGGCCGCCGGGAGCTCGAGCGCGCGCTCGACGAGTACGCGAGCCGGCGCCGGCGGTTCGGCGGCCGATGAGCAACACCGTCTCGCGCCTGGCCGTCGCGGCGGTCGGGCTGCCCGTCGTGCTCGGCGCGGCCTGGCTCGGCGGCTGGTGGATGTGGCTGCTGCTCGCCGTGGCGGTGCTGCTCGCCCTGCACGAGCTCTACGCGATGACGCGCCAGCTGCGCCCGCTCGTCCTCGCCGGCTACCTGGGCGCGCTCGCCGCCCTGCTCGGCACCCAGCTCGGCGGGGTCGCCTGGCTCGGCCTCGCGCTCCTGCTGACGCTCGTGCTCGGGTTCCTGTTCGCCGCGATCGCGGACACCTCCCAGTCGAACACGATCGCGATCGGCACGACCGTGCTGGGCGTCGCGTGGATCGCCGTCGGCCTGACCCACCTCGCGCTCGTGCGCGACGTTCCGGGCCAGGGGCGGCAGCTCGTCTTCACCGTCCTCCTGACCGTCTTCGCGACGGATACGGGCGCCTACGTCGTCGGGCGCCTCGTCGGGCGGCGGAAGCTCGCGCCGCGCCTCTCGCCCGGCAAGACGTGGGAGGGCTTCCTCGGCGGGACGGTCTTCGGCGTCTTCGTCTGCTGGATCTCGCTCTACCAGCCGATCACGGACGACGGCTTCCTCTCCCACGGGCAGGCGATCGCGCTCGGGCTCGTCGTCGTCGTCGCGAGCGTCATCGGCGACCTGCTCGAGTCGATGGTCAAGCGCGACATGGGCGTGAAGGACACCGGCCGCCTGCTCGGCGGGCACGGCGGCGTGCTCGACCGGATCGACTCGCTGCTGATCGCCTCGCCCGCCGCGTTCTACGTGCTGCTCGCGTTCGACGCGGCGCCCGGCTAGCAACGTCGCGACTCTCTTTTGACGACTTCCGTTTCGTCCCTTATCCTTCGCGTAACGAGAATCGTCGGAAGGAGCGAGGGCGACATGCGGTGGACTCTGATGTTCGTGGGCTCGAGCCTGATCGGGGCGACCTGCCTCGGGGTCGCGTTCGCGACGCACCACCTGAACGACTGGATCGGCTACCTGCTCTTCTCGTTCGTCGTCGCCCTGCCCGTCGTCTGGGGCTGGCTGATCACCGCCTGGGCGCTGTCCTCGGACACGAACGCGGACCCCGCCGCAGCGACGGGGAGCACCGGGCACTGAGGTCGAGCGGGGCGCGGTCGGAGACGAGCCCTCCGGCCGCGTCCCGGCTCCCGGCAGCCCCGGGGGCGCTGTCTACACTGGCGCGGTGAAGCGCATCGCCCTGCTCGGCGCGACCGGGTCGATCGGCCGCCAGGCGATCGAGATCGTCGATGCGCACCCCGAGCTCGAGCTCTGCGCCGTGGCCGTCGGGCGCAACCGCGAGGACGCCGAGCGACTCGCGCGGGAGCGTGGCGTCGACCACGTCTCGGTCGGCGGCGACGTGCCGCTCGACGAGCTGGTCCGCGCCTCCGAGCCGGACGTCGTCCTGAACGCGGTGGTCGGCTTCGCGGGCCTCCCGGCGACGCTCGCCGCGCTCGAGGACGGCATCGACCTCGCGCTCGCGAACAAGGAGAGCCTCGTCGCGGCCGGCGACCTCGCGCTCGCCGCGCAGGAGCGCGGCGGCGGGCGGATCCTCCCCGTCGACAGCGAGCACTCCGCGGCGCTCCAGTGCCTCGAGGGCGGCGACCGCGACAGCCTGCACTCGCTCGTCCTCACGGCGTCGGGCGGGCCCTTCCGCGGCCACACGCGCGCCGAGCTCGAGTCGGTCACGAGGGCCGACGCGCTCGCGCACCCGACCTGGAGCATGGGGCCGAAGATCACGATCGACTCCGCGACGCTGATGAACAAGGGCCTCGAGCTGATCGAGGCGCACGTGCTCTTCGGCATCCCGTTCGCGCAGCTCGAGGTCGTCGTCCACCCGTCCTCGATCGTCCACGCGATGGCCCGCTTCCGCGACGGCGCCACGCTCGCGCACCTCGGCTACCCGGACATGCGCGTGCCGATCTCCTACGCGCTCACCCACCCGGAGCGGGCCGCGACGCCCGTCGCGCCGCTCGACTTCTCGTCGGGGCTGACGCTCGAGTTCCAGCCCCCGGACGAGGAGGCGTTCCCGTGCCTCGCGCTCGCGAGGGCGGCGGGCGACGCGGGCGGCAGCGCGCCGTGCGTGCTGAACGCGGCGAACGAGGTCGCCGTCGCGGCGTTCCTCGCGGAGGAGCTGTCGTTCCTCGGGATCGCCGAGGTGGTGGAGCGGACGCTCGCCGCCGTCGAGGCCGGGCCCGCCCGCGACCTCGCCGAGCTGGTCGCGATCGACGGGGAGGCCCGTCGCGTCGCCGACGACCTCGTACGGAGCCTCGTCACGTGAACGTCCTCGTCTCGATCGTCGGCCTCGGCTTCCTGATCCTGATCCACGAGGCCGGGCACTTCTTCACCGCGCTGGCGGTGCGCATGCGGCCGCGGAAGTTCTACGTCTTCTTCCCGCCGCCGGTGCTGAAGACGACCCGGAACGGGATCGAGTACGGCATCGGCGCGATCCCGCTCGGCGGCTACGTGAAGATCCCCGGGATGCACCGGCCGGCCGCCGGCGACCTCGACGCGCACCTGCAGCGAGCGGCCGACGAGGCGCACTCGATCGGCACCGCGGCGGCACCGGTGCGCGCCGCGCTCGAGCAGGGCCGGCTCGACGAGGCCCGCGCGGGCCTGCCCGAGCTCCGCCAGGTGGTCGAGCGCGCGCACCTGTCCGAGGCGGCGCGCAAGACGGCCGAGCGGGGCCTCACCGACGTCGAGGACGGCCTCTCGGACGACGCGTACTGGAAGGCGCCCGCCTGGAGGCGCGTCTCCGTGATCGCCGCCGGGCCGCTGACCAACCTCGTCGCGTGCATCGTCCTGCTGACGATCGTCTTCATGCTGGGCGTGCCGGTCGGCACGACGAAGGTGGTCGAGGAGGTGCGCGCGGGCATGCCCGCCTCGGAGATCGGGCTGCTGCCCGGCGACGAGATCCTCGCGATCGACGGCACCCCGGTGGCGACGTTCGAGGACATCCGCCCGGCGATCGAGGCGGGCGAGGGAGCGCCGGTCACCGTGACCGTGCTGCGCGACGGCGAGCGGGTCGAGCTCGGCCCGGCCGCGCCGGTGCGCCAGGACGGCCGGCTCCTGCTGGGCTTCAGCCCGGGGCAGGAGATGCGCTCGTACGGGCTCGGCCCCGCGATCGGCAAGGCGTTCGAGGACACGGGCCGCGTCACCGCCGAGATCGGCAAGTCGCTCGGACGGATCGTCACCGGCTCGGGGCGCGACGAGGTTTCGAGCCCGATCGGGATCGTCCAGGGCTCCTCGCAGGCGCTCGACGTGGGCTTCCGGTACTACCTGCAGCTGCTCGCGCTGATCTCGCTGTCGCTCGCGCTGCTGAACCTGCTGCCGCTGCTGCCGCTCGACGGTGGGCACATCCTCTTCTCGCTGCTCGAGAAGGTGCGGGGGAGGGCGATCCCGCGCGAGGCCTACGAGCGCGCCTCGGCGATCGGGATCGCGCTCGTGCTGATCCTCTTCGTGATCGGCCTCTCGAACGACATCGGCCGCCTGGGCGGCTGATCGACCCGCGCGGCCGCGTCGGGCGACCCCGGTAGAATCCGCGGGGCCATGGGCCAGAACACCCGACAGATCAGGGTCGGCGGCGTGCCGGTGGGCGGTGGCGCGCCGGTCGCGATCCAGTCGATGACGACGACCGACACGCACGACGTGCAGGCCACGATCGCCCAGATCGGGCGCCTCGTCGAGGCCGGCTGCGAGATCGTGCGCGTCGCCGTGCCGAAGAGCGAGGACGCCGACGCGCTCAAGAAGATCGTCTACCTCAGCCCGATCCCCGTGATCGCGGACATCCACTTCAACGCCAGCCTCGCGCTCCGCGCGATCGAGGCGAACGTCGCCGCCGTCCGGATCAACCCCGGCAACATCGGCGGCCCGGACAAGGTCGCCGAGGTCGTGCTCGCGGCCAAGGCGAAGGGGATCCCGATGCGGATCGGCGCGAACTCCGGCTCGCTGCCAAAGCACCTGCGCGACCTCGAGGACGGCGCCGAGGCGCTCGTCCGCGCCGCGATGGAAGAGGTCGAGCTGCTCGAGAAGCTCGACTACCGCGACTTCAAGATCTCGGTCAAGTCGACGTCCGTTCCCGAGATGATCCGGGCGTACCGGATGATCTCCGACAAGGTCGACTACCCGCTCCACCTGGGCGTGACCGAGTCGGGCACGCCGTTCGTCGGCGCGATCAAGAGCTCCGTCGGGCTCGGCGCGCTGCTCGCGGACGGCATCGGCGACACGATGCGCGTCTCGCTGACGGCCGACCCCGTCAAGGAGGTCGAGGTCGCCTGGGAGATCCTCAAGGCGCTCCACCTGCGCGAGCGCGGCCCCGTGATGATCTCGTGCCCGTCCTGCGGGCGCGACAACGTCGGCGTCCAGGGCCTGGCGGAGACGGTCGAGGAGCGCCTGAAGGGCTACAAGGAGGCGTTCGAGGTCGCCGTGATGGGCTGCGCCGTGAACGGGCCGGGCGAGGCGGGCAACGCCGACTTCGGCATCGCGGGCGGCCGCGAGACGGGCTTCATCTACGCACACGGCCGCGTCCTGCGCAAGGTCGAGTCCCCGGTGCTCGTCGACGAGCTCTTCCACGAGATCGACCAGTGGATCGAGGCCGGGATGAAGCGGCCGAAGCGGCTGAAGGTCGCGAAGTCGGCGACGGAGCTGATGGCCGAGGCGGCCCAGCGGCCCTCGTCGTGAGCCGCGGCACCGTCAGCCGCGCCTCGCAGCTCTTCCTCCCGACGCTCCGCGAGGATCCGGCAGAGGCCGAGGCCGCGAGCCACCGCCTGCTGCTGCGCTCCGGCTGCGTGCGCCAGGTCGGCGCCGGCCTCTACGCGTTCATGCCGCTCGGCTGGCGCGTCTACAAGAAGGTCGAGCAGATCATCCGCGAGGAGATGGACGCGATCGGCTGCCAGGAGATGCTGATGCCGCTCCTGACGCCCGCGGAGCTCTGGCAGCGGACGGGCCGCTACGAGATCAACGAGCTGTTCAAGGTGTCCGACCGGGCCGACCGCCCGTTCGTGCTCGCGATGACGCACGAGGAGACGATCACGTTCCTCGCGCGCGAGATCAGCTCGTACCGGCAGCTGCCGCAGCTCTGGTACCACTTCGGCCTCAAGGAGCGTGACGAGCCGCGCCCGCGCGCCGGGCTCCTGCGGGTGCGCGAGTTCGTGATGAAGGACTCGTACTCGTTCGACCGCGACCAGGAGGGCCTCGACGTCTCCTACGCGAAGCACGCGGCCGCCTACCGCGCCGCCTTCGACCGGCTCGGCCTGCGCTACTACGAGGTCGAGTCCGACACGGGGATGATGGGCGGCACGGGCGCGCACGAGTACATGGCGCCCTGCGAGGCCGGCGAGAACGACGTCGCCCGCTGCGAGGCGTGCGGCTACGCGGCGAACGTCGAGGTGGCGGCGTCGCGGCCGACCGCGCCCGACCTCCCGCAGCGGCGCAACGCGCCCGAGGAGGTCGAGACGCCGGGCGCGACGACGATCGAGTCGCTCGCCGCGCTCCTCGGGATCGACCCGCGCGCGACCGCGAAGGCGATGCCCGTGGTCGGCCCCGACGGGCAGCTCGTGCTCGGGCTCGTCCGCGGCGACCACCGGCTGCACGAGCTGAAGCTCCGCAAGGTGCTCGGCGGCGACTTCCGGCCCGCCCACCCGGAGGAGATCCGCGAGGCGTTCGGCGCCGACGGCGGCTCGCTCGGGCCGGTCGGCGTGTCGCTGCCGATCGTCGCCGACGAGGCGCTGCGCGAGGGCTGGTACGTGACGGGCGCCAATCGCAACGGCTGGCACCTGCTCGGCGTCGAGGCAGGCCGGGACTTCGAGCCCGGGACGTGGGCGGACATCCGCGAGGCGCAGGCCGGCGACGGCTGCCCGCGCTGCGACGGGACGCTGTCGGTCGAGCCCGCGATCGAGGTCGGCAACATCTTCAAGCTCGGCACCCGCTACTCCGAGGCGCTCGGCGCCACGTACCTCGACGAGGCCGGGGTCGAGCGGCCGATCGTGATGGGCAGCTACGGCATCGGCCCGGGCCGCACGCTCGCGGCGATCGTCGAGCAGTGCCACGACGACAGGGGGATCGTCTGGCCCGCGCAGATCGCGCCCTACGACGTGCACCTGGTCGAGATCGGCGCGGCCGGCCCGGAGGCGGCGGAGCTCGCCGACCTGGTCGCTCGGGAGTGCGCGGCCGCCGGCCTCTCCGTCCTGCTCGACGACCGCGACCAGCGCCCAGGCGAGAAGTTCGCCGACGCCGACCTGATCGGCTGCCCCGTCCGCGTGACCGTCGGCAAGAAGGCGCTCGAGGACGGCCAGGTCGACGTGAAGCGCCGTGCGAGCGGGGAGGAGGCGCGGGTTCCCGCGAGCCAGGTCGCCGCCGCCGTCTCGGGGGCTGCTTGAGCGGGAGGCGGCGCCCGTCCGACGCCCCGTTCGGCGACGCGGTCGTCGCGCTGATGGCCGAGACGGGCACGAGCTACCGGCAGCTCGCGGCGCGGGCCGGGCTCTCCGCCGGCTACCTGAACCACATCGTCCACGGCAACCGGCCGGTGCCGACGAACGAGGTGATCGTCCAGATCGCGGCCGCCCTGGGCGTCGAGCCCGACCACTTCCGCGAGTACCGCATCCGCCTGGTGACGGAGCGGCTCGAGGAGCTCCCGGACCTGGTCAACCGCCTCTACCGGAAGCTCTCCGAGCAGGGCTGAGGCGGGGGATGGGGCCGGCCGCAGCAGGGGGGCGGGCGCGGTGATCGGCAACCCCTGGCTGCTGCTCCTGGTCGGCTGGGGGACGGTCGCCCTCTGCTTCCTCGCCGGCTGGGCCTACGCGACGCGCCGGGGCGACGCGAGCATCGTCGACGCCCTGTGGGGCTACGGGCTCGGCGTCCTCGGCGTCGAGTACGCGCTGCTCGCCGACGGGGCGCCCGAGCACCGGATCCTGATCGGCGTCCTCTCCGGGCTGACCGGCCTGAAGATCGGCACCTACGTCCTCGTGACGCGCGTGCTCGGGAAGGAGGAGGACGGCCGCTACCTCCGCCTGCGCGAGAAGTGGGGCGCGAACGCGACGCGGAACTTCCTCGTCTTCTTCCAGGCCCAGGGGCTGCTCGACCTCGTCCTCTCGACGCCGTTCCTGCTCGCGGCGCTCGACCAGGGCGGCCGTCCGCAGGCGTGCGTCGACGGTGCCGCCCCGCTCGCAGGCGCGGACCCGTGCGACGTCTCGATCCCGGCGCTGGCCTGGGCCGGCGCGGCCCTCTGGCTCGTCGCGTCGGTCGGGGAGACCGTCGCCGATCGCCAGCTGACGCGGTTCCGGCGCGACCCCCGCAACCGCGGCCAGGTCTGCGACGAGGGCCTCTGGCGGGTCAGCCGCCACCCGAACTACTTCTTCCAGATCCTCACCTGGGTCGCCTTCGCGCTCGTCGCGACCGCGGCGCCGTGGGGCTGGCTCGGCTTCCTCGCGCCGCTCGTGATCACGCTCTCGATCATCCTCGTCACCGGGATCCCGCCGACCGAGGCGCAGTCGGTCCGCAGCCGCGGCGAGGCGTACCGCCGCTACCAGCGCACGACCCCCGTGCTCGTCCCCTGGCGGCGCCGCCGGCGCGACGCCGGGCCGCCGCGCGGGCTCGACCGCATCCTCTACTGGATCCCGCCCGAGACCGGCCGGGGACGCTGAGCGTGCCCTGGCAGGACGGCCTGATCGAGCGCGGCCTGGTCCCGGACCCGCTGCTCCGGCTCGGGATCCGCCTCACCTGCCGCGCGCGACTGCGCTCGCTGCGGCGGCGGACGGTCGAGGCGGAGCACGAGGAGCTGCGCACCCTCCAGGCGGCCTGGCGCGCCGGCCCGGTCGCGATCGAGACGCGCGCCGCGAACGAGCAGCACTACGAGGTCGCGCCGGCGTTCTTCCGGCTCGTCCTCGGCCCGCGCCGGAAGTACTCGGCCTGCTACTGGCCGCCCGGGGTGGAGACGCTCGCGCAGGCCGAGGAGGCGTCGCTCTCGCAGGTGTGCGAGCGGGCGCGGATCGAGGACGGCCACGCCGTGCTCGACCTCGGCTGCGGCTGGGGCTCGCTCACGCTCTGGCTGCTCGAGCGCTACCCGCGCTGCCGCGTCGTCGCCGTCTCGAACTCGGCGCCGCAGCGCGAGCTGATCCTCGAGGAGGCGGCGCGGCTCGGCGCGGCGGACAGGCTCGAGGTGATCACGGCGGACGAGAACGACCTCGCGCTCGAGCGCCGCTACCATCGGGTGGTCTCGATCGAGATGCTGGAGCACGTGCGCAACCACCGGGAGGCGCTCCGACGGGTCTCGACCTGGCTCGAGCCGGACGGGCTCCTGTTCGTCCACGTGTTCACGCACCGCTGGCACGCGTACCCGTACGACGACGACGCCTGGATGGCCCGTCGCTTCTTCACCGGCGGGATGATGCCCTCGGACGCGCTCCTGCTCCACGAGCAGCGCGACCTCGAGCTCGTCGACCACTGGGTGCTCGACGGGACGCACTACCGGCGCACCGCGGAGGCGTGGGTCGACAACATCGACGCGCGCAGGGCCGACGTGCTGCCGGTGCTCGCCGCCGCCTACGGCCCCGACAGGGCGCAGGCGTGGCGGCGCAACTGGCGCGTCTTCTTCCTCGCGCTCGCCGAGCTGTGGGGCTACCGCGGCGGGCGGGAGTGGCTCGTCTCGCACTACCTGTTCCGCCCGCGCCCCTGATCCGGCCCGCGCCGCGGTAGGCTGGCTGCCGGGCCTGCGGGCGAGCGAGGAGGGACGGGATGGGAGTGACGGACACGAAGATCACGCTGCCGGAGAGCGCGATCCCGGAGGCCTGGTACAACATCCAGGCGGACCTCCCGGAGCCGCTCCCGCCGGTGATCCACCCGGGCACGGGGCAGCCGATCGGGCCTGACGACCTGGCGCCCCTGTTCCCCATGGCGCTGATCGGCCAGGAGGTCAGCCAGGAGCGCTGGATCGAGATCCCGGACGAGGTCCGCGAGGTCTACAAGCTCTGGCGGCCGACGCCGCTGTTCCGCGCCTACCGGCTCGAGCGCGCGCTCGACACCCCGGCGCACATCTACTACAAGTACGAGGGCGTCTCCTCGGCGGGGTCGCACAAGCCGAACACCGCGGTCGCGCAGGCCTACTACAACAAGGCCGAGGGCGTCACGTCGCTCGCGACGGAGACGGGCGCCGGGCAGTGGGGCTCCTCGCTCGCGATGGCCTGCCAGACGTTCGGGCTGGAGTGCGACGTCTACATGGTCAAGGTGTCGTACGAGCAGAAGCCGTACCGGCGCAGCGTGATGCGCGCCTTCGGCGCGAACGTGACCGCCAGCCCGTCCGAGCGGACCCACGCCGGGCGCGCCGTCCTGGAGCGGGATCCGGGCTCGACCGGGTCGCTCGGGATCGCGATCTCCGAGGCGGTCGAGGTCGCGGCCACGAGCGGCGGCCGGACGAAGTACAGCCTGGGCTCCGTCCTGAACCACGTCCTGATGCACCAGACGGTGATCGGGATCGAGTCGCTCCAGCAGCTCGAGCTGGCCGGCGAGTACCCGGACGTCGTGATCGGCTGCGCCGGCGGCGGCTCGAACTTCGCGGGCTTCACGTTCCCGTTCGTGCGCGAGAACCTCGTCAACGGCAAGTCGACCCGCGTCGTCGCGGTCGAGCCGACCGCCTGCCCGACGCTGACGAAGGGCCGCTACGTCTACGACTTCGGCGACACGGCGATGACGACGCCGCTGATGAAGATGTACACGCTCGGCCACTCGTTCATCCCGGCGCCGGTCCACGCGGGCGGCCTGCGCTACCACGGGATGGCGCCGATCGTCTGCGCGCTCAAGGACCACGGCCTGATCGACGCGATCGCCGTCCCGCAGAACGCCGTCTTCGAGGCCTCGCTCACCTTCGCCCGCGCCGAGGGGATCATCCCGGCGCCGGAGGCGGGCCACGCCGTCCGCGCCGCGATCGACGAGGCGCTCGCGGCGAAGCAGGCGGGCGAGCGGCGCGTGATCGCGTTCAACCTCTGCGGCCACGGCCACTTCGACATGTCCGCGTACGACGCCTACCTCGCCGGCTCGCTCGAGGACTTCGAGTACCCGGAGGACGAGGTCGAGCGCGCGCTCGCGGAGCTGCCGGCCGTCCCGGCGTAGGGAGCCCCGTGTCGGGGTCGCCGCGCGCCGCGGCGGCCCCGCTCCGACCTGCCTAGTTCGTCGTCGGATCCTCGGGCGCGAGGGCGAACATCGCCGCCGCGCCGCCCTTGCGGCGCAGCACCGTGCGCCAGAGGTCGCCCGGGTCCTCGGAGAAGACGTCGTCGGGCGTCGCCGGCGCGACCACCCAGGCGGACTCGCCGAGCTCGCCCTCGAGCTGGCCCGGCCCCCAGCCGGCATAGCCGGCGAAGACCCGCGCGCGCAGCACGTGCGGGCCGAGCTCGTCCGGGTCGGGGTCGGCACCGAGGAACCCGACGCGCCCAAGTGCCGGCGCGGCCGCGAGGGCGACGTCGTCGAACTCGGCGAGCGCGAGCACGGCCTCGGGCTGGACGGGCCCGCCGTAGTGGACGCACGCTCCGTCCTCGACGAGCGCGGCGAGCGGCTCGACCGCCTCGGCGACCGTCAGCTCGGTCGGCCGGTTGAGCACGAGCCCCATCGCGCCCTCCGGCGTGTGCTCGACCAGGAGGACGACGGTGCGCCAGAAGTTGGGGTCGCCGAGGGCCGGCACGGCCACGAGCAGCTGGCCCGCGAGGGGCTCGTGCGGCGCGTCCATCCCGCCATTCAACCACGCCCGGCCCCGCTCGCCCGGCCGCGTCGTGCCCGCGGGCGCTATCCTGACCGGCGCCGGGGCGTGGCGCAGCCTGGTTAGCGCGCCAGTCTGGGGGACTGGAGGTCGTGGGTTCGAATCCCGCCGCCCCGATACACGGAAGGCCCGCTCAGGCGGGCCTCTGTGTTTCCAGGACTGACGCGGGTGCACACAGACTGCACACAGCCGCTCGCACCTAGGCCCACTCGTCCGAGCCCACACGTACCGTTCTCGACGGTGGCGGTAGCAGCTCCGATCGTTGCGGTCGCGGCTGCATCTGTGACACTTATGCACGTCGCCTGGACGATCGTTTGGTCGGTCTGGGAGCACCGTGCAATTCGCAACGTTCGGCTGGTAGTCGAAGGTCGCTTCGGGGTCGCGCCGCCGCTACCGGGCCTCGTCTTCATCGTCACAGTCCGCAACCCCGGGCATGTGCCTGCCCGCATCACGGGGGTGACTGTCACAGTCGAGGGGGCAACGCAGTTCCTGGTTCTGCCGATATGGCGCCTCGTCATCAACACTGCCGCCGGAGGTGTCCATACCTCCGCACCCTTGCCTGTGTAGACCAGTGTCGCCAGCCCCGTTGAGCCCCGAGGAACGAGAAGCGTCGGTGAGACTCCTCGAGACGTGCGAGGCGCGGATGCGCCAGGCGGAGGACTTCGCCTGGGCCGTCCCGACGGTCGCCATCGCGGCTCAAGCCTCCGGACTGCCTGTCGCCTTCGACCACGGGGAGTCCGCGGACGCCATTCGCCTCCTCCCGGCCGACCTGCGCAAGTTCACCGACCTCGTTCCCGAGATCAAGCGCGCGACAGAGAAGGCGATCGCTCGCTGCGAACGCGTGCGTGGAGCAGACGCAGGCGCATGCCGGCCCTAGCTCCTGTCGTGGGCCGGGTCGCGCTTGTCGGTAGGTCCATCGGCGTCGCCGTCGTCGTCGTTGCTGGCGCGGTCGGCGCGGCCTCGTGCGCCGGAGCGGAGGGAGGTGGCGACGTGGGAGTGGCGTGCTCGCAGGCGGCGACTGCCCCGGTCGAGGCGGCGGGCCTGATCGAGGCGATGCAGCGGGCCGGTGTGGATGTCCAGCCGCAGGACAGGGGGCCTGTCTGCAGCGCGGTCGGGGTGGCGTGGTTCTTCAGCAACGCGCCGGTGGACGATCTCGCGAGCGTCGATCCCGACGACGAGGCTCTCGTCCTCTGCGTGCTGCGCACGGAGCCGCTCGATCCAGCTCAGAATGTCCGTCGAACAGACGTTGAGGGCCGCTCATCGTTCTTCGTCGCGAACGCCGAATGCACGATCTATCCGAGCCGCCTCGAGCGGGCAGGTGAGGAGATCTCCCGCGTGGAGGCGGCCATGGCGGAGATCTCGGGGAGCCTCAGTTCCCCGTAGAAGGGCCAGCGGGGCTTCCACGGAGTCCGCTCGCCGCCGGCCGGTGAAGATGAGTTCGGGCATGTCCATATCGCGAGCGCTCGCGCCCTGGCGCGCGTGTCACGGGGCCGTCTGCATCAGGCCTTCCTATGACCGGGCTCGGGCTCCGCGGTCAACCCTGGGGCGATGAATCAGGCCTCGGAGCGCCGACTCGCATCGTGGGGATGGTGGGTGCACCGGGAGCGTGAGCGCGCTCGGGGCGGCCCGCTGGGCACTGCTCCGGCGGCCGTCGCCCGGTCGTGCGCCGCACACGAGCGCAGGCCGAGGAGGGCCCCGGGGGGCCCGCCCACGCCCTCCGCACGCACGCTCCCTGGCATGCTGGCCCTGTCCGGGCCCCGGGCCCAGGCCCGATCGAGCGTGGAGGTGCGCGATGGCGGAGCGGAAGGGGACGAGGGGGAAGGCGGCGAGCGGCGGGTTCACGCCGGAGGAGCGCGCGGCGATGAAGGAGCGCGCGCGGGAGCTCAAGGCGGCGCAGAGCCGGGCCGAGGGCGAGCGCGCCGTGCTCGAGCGGATCGCCGAGATGGCCGAGCCCGACCGGACGGTGGCCGCGCGCGTCCACGAGATCGTGCAGGCGACCGCGCCCGGGCTCGCGCCGCGCACCTGGTACGGGATGCCCGCGTACGCCCGGGACGGGGAGGTGGTCTGCTTCTTCCAGGACGCCGGGAAGTTCAAGACGCGCTATTCGACGCTCGGGTTCAGCGACAAGGCGGCGCTCGACGACGGCCCGATGTGGGCGAGCTCCTTCGCGCTCGCCGGGCTGACCCCGGAGGTCGAGGCGCGGATCGCGGCGCTCGTCGAGCGCGCCGTGGGTTGAGCCCCGCCCGCGCCGTCCGGAACCGGCACTCGACAGGCGTCGGCAGCGCCGGCTACGCTTTTCGATCAGGGTCACGTCCCGTGGGAACGTCGATCGCCATCAACCGCCCGGACCCGTACCCCAGCAGGGGGCGCGTCACCGTCGTCGTCGCCGATCGGCAGGCGCCGATCCTGCGCGGGGTCTGCGACTTCCTCGAGGGACGGGGGATCGACGTCGTCGGGCGCGCCCACGACGGCCCGCGGGCGCTCGAGCTGATCCGCGAGCGCCGGCCGAGCGTCGCGCTGCTCGACCCGAACCTCCCCGAGATGGACGGGATCGAGATCGCGGCGACCGTGCGGCGGATCCTGCCGCGGACGGCCGTGATCATCTACTCGGACATCCGCTACCGCGAGCTGCTCGTCGACGCGATCGAGGCCGGGGCGCGCGGGTTCGTGCCGAAGGACGCGCCGCTGCGCGACCTCGTGCGGGCGATCGAGATGGTCTGCGACGGGCGCTACTACGTCAACGTCCGCCTGCTCGACCTGCTGAGCGACAACCCGAAGATCCGCCGGACGAGCGAGCTGACCCAGCGTCAGGCCGACGTCCTGCGCCTCGTGGTCAACGGTGCGCGCGGCGTCGACGTCCTCAAGAGCGTCAACCTGCCCGCGGGCGACGTCGCGCGCGAGCTCGGCTCGGCGGTCGCCAAGCTCGAGGAGCAGCGCGTCCTCGTGCGGCGCACGGGCGACGACGACTGAGCCGCGTGGGCGCCGACGCGGGTCGCATCGCCGTCCTCGGGGCGGGCAAGATCGGCGAGGCCCTGATCGCGGGGCTCGTCTCCGCGAACTGGCGGCCGCCGGCGCTGATCGTCGCCGCCGACCGGCGCGCCGAGCGGCTGGAGGAGGTCTCGGGCCGCCACGGCGTCTCGACGACGCAGAGCAACCCCGAGGCGGCCCGCGGCGCCGAGATCGTCGTGATCGCGGTCAAGCCGCAGGACATCGCCGCCCTGCTCGACGAGATCGGGCCCGTCGTCGACGACACGCAGACGCTCGTCTCCGTCGCCGCCGGGATCACGACGGCGGGGATCGAGGCCCGCCTCGTCCAGCGCGTCCCGGTCGTCCGCGTGATGCCCAACACCCCGATGACCGTCCACGAGGGGATCGCCGGGATCGCCGCCGGTGCCCACGCCGGCGAGGAGCACCTCGCCCGCGCGGAGGAGCTGCTCTCGCACGTCGGGCGCACCGTGCGCGTCTCCGAGTCGGCCATGGACGCGGTCACCGCGGTCTCCGGCTCGGGCCCCGCGTACTTCGCGCTGCTCGCCGAGTCGATGATCGAGGCCGGCCTCCTGCTCGGCCTGCCGCGCGACGTCGCCACCGACCTGGTCGTCCAGACGATGTTCGGCACGGCGAAGCTCCTGCGCGACGAAAAGATGCACCCGGTCGAGCTGCGCGAGAGCGTCACCTCGCCCGGCGGCACGACGATCGCCGCGATCCGCGAGCTCGAGCTCGCCGGCGTCCGGGCCGCGTTCCTGAACGCGATCCAGGCCGCGATGACGCGCTCGCAGGAGCTCGCCCGCGGCGCCGACGCGTAGCGGCTCCGCCCGGGCCGCGCGCGCCGGGAGCGCGAGGGCGCCCATCTATCCTTCGTCGCGATGTCGACGCCCGCCGTCGCGCCCCCGCTCTCGCACCTCCCAAACGCGCTCACGATCGCCCGGATCGTCGCGATCCCGGTCTTCGTGGTCGTGATGCTCGGGACGGACGACGGGCACTCCGTCGCGGCCGCCGTCCTCTTCGCCGTCGCGGGCTTCACCGACCAGATCGACGGCTGGCTCGCGCGGCGCTGGCGCGTCGAGTCGGAGTTCGGCAAGTACGCCGATCCGCTCGCCGACCGGTTGATGATCGACGCCGCGGTCGTCCTGCTCTGGCACCTCGACCGGCTGCCCTGGCCCGGGCTGCTGATCATCCTCGTGCGCGACGTGGTCCTCGTCGCAGGCTCCCGCATCGCCGTCCAGCGCGGGTACGAGTTCTCCGTCAGCTTCCTGGGCAAGTGCGCCACCTGGGTGCTCTACGCGGCGATGGTCGGCTACATGATCTCCCCGCCCGGCGAGGACTACCCCGTCGGGCTGTTCTGGGGCGGGGTGGGGCTCGCCCTCGCCGCCGCGGCCGGCTACGTCGCCGCCGTGCTCCGGAGCCGGCGGTGAAGGCCGTCGTCATGGCCGGGGGCGAGGGGACCCGCCTGCGGCCGCTGACGTCGAACCAGCCCAAGCCGATGGTCCCGATCGTCGGGCGGCCGTGCATGGAGCACATCGTCCAGCTCCTGCGCGACCACGGGTTCGACGACGTGATCGTCACGCTGGCGTTCATGCCGCAGGCGATCCGCAGCTACTTCGGGGCCGGCGAGGCGCACGGCGTGCGGATCCGCTACTCGGTCGAGGAGTCCCCGGCCGGCACCGCCGGCTCGGTCAAGCTCGCCGAGGACGAGCTCGACGAGACGTTCCTCGTCATCTCGGGCGACGCGGTCTGCGACGTCGACCTCGGCTCGCTCGTGGCGGCGCATCGCGCGCGAGGCGCTGCGGTGACGATCGGCCTGAAGAGCGTCGACAACCCGCTCGAGTTCGGGATCGTCGTCACGGACGAGGACGGCCGGGTCGAGCGGTTCCTCGAGAAGCCGGGCTGGGGGCAGGTCTTCTCGGACACGATCAACACCGGGATCTACGTCATCGAGCCCGAGGTGCTGCGCCACGTGCCGCCCGATCGCCCGTTCGACTTCTCGAAGGACCTGTTCCCCCTCCTGCTCGAGATGGGCCGACCGATCCACGGGCACGTGCTGGCGGGCTACTGGCAGGACGTGGGGAACCTCGACCAGTACCGCCAGGCGAACTTCGACGCGCTCGACGGGAAGGTCAGGCTCGACATCCCCGGGATCCGGCTGCGCGGGAACATCTGGGTCGGCGCGGGCGTGGAGCTCGACGCGCTCGACCGCGTCGCCGGCCCCGCGTTCGTCGGCAACTACTGCGCGATCTCCCCGACCGCCGCGATCGGCCCGTACGCGGTGCTCTCGCGCAGCGTGACGGTCCGCGACGGGGCGACGGTCGTGCGGACGATCGTCGACGCGTCGACGACGATCGGCCGCAGCGCCTCGATCGAGGGCGCCGTCGTCGGGAAGTCGTGCGACGTCCGCTCGCACGTGCGCGTCCAGGAGGGCGCCGCGATCGGGGACGAGTGCATCCTCGGCGAGGAGAGCGCCGTCCTCCCTGGCGTTCGGATCTACCCGTTCAAGGAGGTCGAGTCCGGCGCGCAGGTCGACCGGAACCTGATCTGGGAGTCCCGCGCGGCGACGTCCATCTTCGGCAAGGAGGGCGTCTCCGGGCTCGTCAACGTCGACCTGACGCCCGAGGTCGCGATCCGGATCGGGATGGCGCTCGGCACGGCGCTCGAGCGCAGCGCGCGGGTCGTCGCGAGCCGCTCCGCGCCCCGCTCCTGCCGGCTCGTCAAGCGCGCGCTGCTCGCCGGGATCTCCTCGACCGGCGTCGGCGTCGCCGACCTGCGCGTCGCGCCGGCCGCGGTCAACCGGCACATGCTGCGCACGGACTCCTACGACGCGGGCTCCACGTGCGCACCGGCGAGGACGACCCCGAGCTGGTCGAGATCCAGATCTTCGAGCCGCCGGGCGTCCAGCTCGGCCCGGCGCTCGAGAAGGAGTCGCGAAGCACTACGCCCGCCAGGAGTTCAGGCGCGCGTCCTTCGCCGACCTCGGCGACATCTCGTACCCGGCGCGGGCGACGTCGCTCTACGTCAACGACCTGCTGGCCGCCGTCGACGGGGCCTCGATCCGCCACCGCGCGCTGCGCCTCGTCGTCGACTACTGCTACTCGCCGGCCGCGCTGATCCTGCCGAGCGTCCTCGGCTCGATCGGGGTCGAGACGATCACGGCGCACGCCGACGTCGTCGAGCGCCTGCCCGCCGGGCCCGGGGCGCTCCACCAGGAGTCGGTCGAGACCGCCCGGCGCCTCGTCCCGGCCGTCGGCGCGGACCTCGGCGTCGTCGTCGACCAGGCCGGCGAGCGGATCCTCGTGATCGACGAGCACGGGGAGCAGGTCGGCCCGGAGCGGCTGCTCCTCCTCGTCGTCTCGCTCCTGGCGGGCCAGCCGGACGCGACGGGCACCGTCGCCGTCCCGATCACGACGACGTCGCGGCTCGAGGAGCTCGTGGCCGGGAGCGGGCTCGAGGTCGAGCGCACCGCCACCTCGCTCGCGGCCCTGACCCGGGCGGCGGCCCGGCCGGGCGTGCTCCTCGCGGCCAGCGCGGGCGGCGGCTTCGTCTTCCCGCGCTTCCTGCCCGCCTACGACGCCTGCGCGTCGGTCGTCCACGTGCTCGAGCTGCTCGCGCGCGCGGGCGGCCGCACGGTCTCGGAGCTCGCGCGCGACCTGCCCGAGGAGGGCGTCGTCCACGCCGTCGTCCGCTGCCCGTGGGCGCTCAAGGGGACGGTCATGCGCGTGCTGACGGAGCGCGCCAAGGGGCGGCGCGTCGACCTGCTCGACGGGATCAAGGTCTTCGACGAGCGCGGCTGGCTCCAGGTGCTGCCCGACCCGGACGAGCCGGTCGTGCACGTGTACGCCGAGGGCCGCGACCGGGCCGAGAGCGACCAGCTCGAGCGCGAGGCGAGCGAGCTCGTCGCGGCGATCGTCGCAGGGACGCTCGTGCCAGCGGACGCCGCCCACCCCGTCTGACCCTCAACCGAAGGTTGAAGGATTTGGCCGCTCCTGCTTGAATGGGGGGAAGGCCGCCACCGGCCCCCGTCGAACCAGGAGACCACGTGGAAGCCCTTCCCGATCTGAGCAGCCTGTCCGACCAGGAGCTCCGCGACCTGATCAAGGAGCTGGTGGCGGAGGAGCAGGAGGTCTCGTTCCGCCGCCGCATCCTGCACGGCAAGATCGACATCCTCCGGGCCGAGCTCGTCGCGCGCCTGCAGGGCCAGGTCGAGCGCGGGGAGCCGACGCTCTCCGAGATCGACCTCGACAAGCTGACGGAGATCCTCGCGGCGAAGGCGCCGCCCCCGGATCTCGGCGGAGGCGCCGGTTGACGCACGTCCACTGCCCGGACTGCGGCTTCCAGAACCTCGAGGCCTCCCAGTACTGCGCGAAGTGCGGCGCGGCGCTGCTGGTCGACGAGGGCGGGACGACGATGTCGTTCACGCCCATCGGCGAGGACGAGGAGACGGTCGAGCGCCACGACCTGGCGGTCGACGGCCCGTCGCTGGTCGTCCGCCGGGCCGGCCGCTCGGTCGAGACCTTCGGGATCGGCCGCCGGGACCTGACCATCGGCCGCTCGCCCGACTGCGACGTGTTCCTCGACGACGTCACCGTCTCGCGGGTGTACGCGCTCGTGCGGCCGCGCCCGGACGGGGTCTGGATCGAGGACCAGGGCAGCCTCAACGGCACCTTCATCAACCGCCGGCGCGTCGACGCCGCGCGCCTCTCGGACGCCGACGAGGTGCAGATCGGCAAGTACCGGCTGACGTTCCTGGAGCGCTGATGGCAACGGTCTCGTCGGAGCGCGCGCAGCGTCCCCTCACCATCGGCGCGGTGTGCCGCCGCCTGAAGGAGGAGTTCCCGGACATCTCGATCTCGAAGATCCGGTACCTCGAGGACCAGGGGCTGCTCGCGCCGCGGCGCACGCAGGGCGGCTACAGGCTCTACAGCGAGGAGGACCTCGAGCGCCTGACGACCATCCTGCGGCTCCAGCGGGACGAGTTCCTGCCGCTGCGGGTGATCCGCGAGGAGCTGCTCACGCCGGCGCGCAAGCGCAAGGCCCGCCGCAAGCCGGCGGGGGAGCGGCTGCGCGCGCCGCACCCCGAGCTCGTCGACTTCGACGACCTGTGCGAGCAGGCGACAATCGACGGGGCGTTCGCGAAGGAGCTGCTCGAGTTCGGGCTGATCGAGGAGATCGTCGAGGCCGACCGGCGCGGCTTCAGCGAGGCGGACGTCGACATCGCGACCCTCTGCGCGCGCCTCGCCCGCTTCGGCGTCGCGCCGCGCAACCTGCGGGCCTTCCGGACGGGGATCGACCGCGAGGCCGCCCTGATCGAGCAGATCGTCGCGCCGGCGCTGCGCTCCCGCAACCCGGAGCGGACGCAGGCCGCGCTCGACGACCTCGACAAGCTCGCCGAGCTCTCGCTCGAGCTCTCGCAGCTGCTCTTCTGGCGCGCGCTGCGGACGCTCGTCGCCTCGTCCACGTGAGCGTCGACCTGCGCGCCCTGATCCGCGACGTCCCGGACTTCCCGAAGCCCGGGATCCTGTTCAAGGACGTCATGCCGCTGCTCGCCGACCCGGCCGGCCTGCGCGCCGCCGTCGACGGCCTGGCCGCGTTCGCCCGCCCGCTCCGTCCCGACCTCGTGCTCGGCGCGGAGTCCCGCGGCTTCATCCTCGGCGGCGCCCTCGCGGTGGAGCTCGGCTGCGGCTTCGTCGCCGCACGCAAGCCCGGGAAGCTGCCGGCGGAGACGATCCGGGCGGAGTACGCACTCGAGTACGGCACGGACTCGCTCGAGCTCCACGCGGACGCGCTCGTGCCGGGCGCACGGGTGCTCGTCCACGACGACCTGCTCGCGACGGGCGGGACGGCGCGGGCGAAGATCGACCTGGTCGAGCAGCTCGGCGGCGTGGTCGTCGGCGTGGCCTTCCTCGTCGAGCTCGCCTTCCTCGGCGGCCGCGAGCGCCTCGGCGCGCACCCCGTGCACGCCCTCGTCGCGTACTGATCGTCCGGGCGGGGAGGCCCGGTGCGCCGGCGCGGTCGCTACGCTCCGGGCAGTCGCAGCCGATGACGGGGGTGATCCACGTGTACGACGGGATCCGGGTCTCCTTCACGCTCGCCTGCCCCGGCCGGGGCGCGGTGGCGGTGCCGCTGTCCTCGTTCCGCTCGCTCGAGCGCCTGCCCGGGCCGGCGCACCCGGCGCTGTACCAGGTGCGCTTCGCGTGCCGGTGCGGGGGAGACCACGAGGGCCTCGTCGCCCACGACGACCTCGACTGGTCGCCGCTCGCCGGGGGCGACGGGACGTTCTACAACGTGATGACCGGGCGGCTCGAGCCGGTCTCGCACGAGCTGCTCGACCTGGCGGCGACGCGGATCAAGCGGGGGGAGTGGCCCTGGAGCTTCTGGTGCGTCGCCGAGCGGCGGCCACAGCCCGTCTTCCCGTCCGCCTTCCGGCTCGTCGAGCCAGGCGACGGCGGGGTGCTGCTCGGGGCCTGCTGCCCCTCCTGCGCCCGGACGTCGGTGAACCTGTGCACGGCCGACCACGTCGACGTGCCGTTCCACAACGACGCGGCGGTCGGCGTCGTCGAGCACGTCTTCCCTGGCGAGGGCGCCGACCCGCGCGCAGTCGCGGCGGCCGTGCGCTCGGGCGGCTACGCGACCCGCTGGCGCGCGCTCGCCGCGTAGGGCCGCGGCCGCTCACTCGCGCCAGGGATGGCACGCCGGCGGGGCGGCGCCGATGCCCCGCCATGGATACGAATGCGGCCTCCGTCCTTCCCGGCTCCCGCGCCGCCCGGCGCCTCGCGGAGCACTGCAACGTCCTCGCCAGCTTGACCGCGGCGTCCGACTCGACGCCCCGCGGGCGGCTGGAGGGGGAGGTTGGCGACCACCTCGCGCGGCTCCTGCTCTCGGCGCTCGCGGGCGATCACCGACCCAGGCTCGCCCTGGGCCCGACGGTCTGATCCGGCTCCGGGCCGGTCTCGCTCAGCGGCGCCGGGCGCTGCGCCGCTGGCGCGGCTCCTGCTCGCCGAAGAGCAGCACGAAGAAGAAGATCAGCACGCCGGCGACGATCCCGAGGATCAGCGACGAGACGCGCGACATGACGTCGACGGAGAGGAGCCCGATCCAGACGAAGGCTCCGAGCGCGATGCCCCAGATGGCCGAGGTCACGCCGTGGTTGAACGCGGGAGGGCGCGGCGGGTGCATCATGATGGCCGCATCCTAGTCGAGGCGCCGGCCGGCGCGCCACCCGCTACCGCTCGATCAGCGCGCCGGTCGTGTACTCGCCGCGCGCGTTCCAGAGCAGGAAGCCGCCGGCCCGCAGACGGCGGACGGCGTCGACCTGGTCGAGCACCTGATCGAGCCCGTAGGCGCGCCGGTCGCCGTCGTAGTCCTGGATCCACGGGACGATCCGGACGCGCAGCCCGCGCAGCACGCGCTGGTAGTCGAGCAGCGTCCGGGCGACGGTCTCGCCGGGAACGGCCTCCGGGTCGGAGAGGCCCCACCAGCCGGGCCCGTAGAGCGACGGGTAGGCCATCGGGTGGATCGTGTCGAGGTGCCGGGCCATCATCCGCGGCTTCTGGCCGATCCCGAGCTCCGTCGTCGCCGCGAGGCCGAACACGGCCGCCGACACCTTCACGCCGAGCGGCGCCAGCCGGTTGCGGGCGTACTGGAGGAACGAGGCGATCGCGCGGGCCTTCGGCCCGGCGGCGCCGGCGTAGACGCGGTCCGCGGGCCCGTCGGTCGGGAAGCGGACGTAGTCGAACATCACCTCGTCGAAGCCCGCGTCGGCGGCGGCCTCGGCGACGTCGACGTTGTAGTCCCAGTTGCGCCGGTCGTAGGGGTTGAGCCAGGCCAGGCCCTTGAAGTTCTTCCAGACCGCGCCGCTCGAGGTCTTCACGGCCTGGTCGGGCCGGCTGGTCGCGAGCACCGGGTCCTGGAACGCGACGACGCGGGCGATGGTGTAGACGCCGCGGTCGTGCGCCCTTCGGATCGCGCGCTCGGCGTCGTAGAAGGTGCGCGCGGCGCCGACCCTGGTCGCGAGCGGGGCGCGCCGCGAGACGAACGCGATCTTGCCGGTCTCGTCCTTCACGTCGAGCTGGAGGGTGTTCATGCCCTGGGAGCTGAGCTTCAGGTACTGGTCGAGCTTGCCGGGGACGCTCGCCGTGTCCATCGTCATGTGGACGCCGCGCATCTCGTCCGGCGTGCGCACGTGCGCCTCGGGCTCGACCGGCGTGTCCGGCGGGGTGAGGACGCGATCGGGGCCGCCGGCCGCGTCCTGGGTCGAGCTGCCGGGCGCCGCGGCGCCGCCGATGCCGCGGAAGCCGAAGGTCAGGCCGGCCGCGAGGCCGACGAGCAGGATCGCAGCGCCGATCCGGCGATTCCGGATGCGGCGGCGGTGACGACGCCGCCGCTCGCGGAATCCCTCGCCGGGATCGATGCGGGTGTGGAATTCCTGTGGGGGCTTGTGGAACAAACCGGAACCCGGAAGGTACGCCGTTCCGGCTGCTTCTGCAACCGGTCCCGCGCCGCGGGTGGGAAGCGTAGCTCGCACGGGCGGGGTTGGCCTCGCCCACGACTTGACATAACGCAGGTTATCGTGCGTCGAGCTCCGGTCCGGCGGGCAGCCCCGATCGACGCTCGGGGCCAGGACATCCTGCACCCGCCCGGAATCCGGCCGTCGCCTCGAGACGTCGAGGACCGCGGCGTGCCGACCGCGCGCCCATCCGCGCCCTGGCCCGGCCCGCGCCGCGGCGCAGCTCGAGCGCCGCCTCGTAGACCCTGACCGTGCTCCAGGCGGCGTGCGGCCAGTCGAGCTGCTCGGCGCGCTCCCGCGCGAGCCGCCCGAGCGCCCGCCGCCGCGCCGGGCTGCGCGCGAGCGCGACGATCGCCGCGGCGAGCGCCTGGGCGTCGCCGGGCGGCGTCAGGACGCCCGCCTCGCCCAGCGTCGTCGGGACGCCGCCGACGGCCGTCGCGACCACGGGCAGCCCGCACGCGAGCGCCTCGCCCAGCGCGTTGTTCCGCGTCGCGCCGGTGACCGCGAGCACCGCCAGGTGCGCCGACCGGTACGCGTCGAGCAGCTCCTCGCTCGTCAGCCCGACGCGAACGTGCGTTCGTGGGAGCCCCACGAACCGCTCCCGCTCGCGCTCCGGGACGACCACCTCGAACGCGACCTCGTCGGAGCGAGCGGCGACGAGCCCGATCGCCTGCGCGAGCACGTCGTGGTCGCGCAGCCAGCTCCCCACCGAGAGGCAGCGAACCGGCGGCTCGGGTGGCGCGGCCGCGGCCGGGCGGAAGCGGTGCGCGTTCACGCCGCCGGGGACCAGGTGGACGCGCTCGGGCGGCATGCGCTCGGCGAGCCAGCCCGCCTGGTCGGGCGCGAGCGCGATCGCTGCGTCGAGAGCGGCGAGGCGCTCGCGCAGGTCGGGCCAGGCGAGCACGCGCTCGGCGACCTCGGGCGGCTGGTGGAAGGTCGCGACGAGCGCGCCGCGCCGCAGCGGCAGCCCGCCCAGCCGGGCCAGGTGGTTGAAGTGGTCCTCCGCGTAGAGCAGGTGGCAGACCTCGTCCGGTGCGGCGAGCAGGCGGCGAGCGACCGCCAGCTCGAGCCGCGCGCCGACCGGCTCGTAGAAGGCCGAGCCGGCGCTCCGGGCGAGCCGCTGCGCGAGCGGCCCGGGCAGCCGTGCCGGCTCGATCGTCCGCACCTGCACGCGGTCGGCGAGGTAGCGCGGCAGCTGCGCGTAGCCGGAGTGCGCGTCGATGTGGACGACCTGCCGGTAGGCGACGTTCGCGACCATCCGGCGCACCGTACCGCCCCCGCGAGCCCGCCCGGGACGCCGTCCGACCGGCTCCGGAGCTGCTCGGGCCGGGGGGATGAACCGCCCGCGAAAGAGTGGTAAGGTGCGTCGGCGAAAGGTCCCGCGCCGCCGGTGCCGTTTCGGTCGCGCAGCCCCCGTCGGGCGGCGCGAGACTTGCAAGACGACGACGCGAGGGGATATACAGACTCCATGGCTGACGAGACGTTGTCGTTCGTGCACTCCGAGGAGCTGCAGCTCCTGATCGAGGCTGGCGAGGCCGCCGGGACCATCGAGCGGTCCGAGCTGCTCGAGGCCGCCGAGGCGATCGAGCTGGAGCCCCAGGACCTCGAGGCCCTCGTGCGCGAGCTCGAGGAGCGCGGGATCGAGATCGTGGACTCCCGCCCCGTCCCCGAGACCGCCGCCGAGACGACGACGCCGACGAAGTGGGTCGACCCCTTCGACGCCGCCACCGAGGTGACGACCGACCCGCTGCAGCTGTTCCTGCGCGAGATCGGCCGCCACCCGCTGCTCACCGCCGCCGACGAGGTCGAGCTCGCGAAGCGGATCGAGCGCGGCGACATGGCGGCGAAGCAGCGGATGATCGAGTCGAACCTCCGCCTCGTCGTCTCGATCGCGAAGAACTACCGCAACCAGGGCCTCCCCTTCCTCGACCTGATCCAGGAGGGCATGTTCGGGCTGATCCGCGCCGTCGAGAAGTTCGAGTGGCAGCGGGGCCTGAAGTTCTCCACCTACGCGACGTGGTGGATCCGCCAGGCGTGCCAGCGCGCCGTCGCGGACAAGGCGCGGACGATCCGGATGCCGGTCCACGTGGTCGAGCGGATGCAGAAGATGCACCAGGCCGAGCGCCGCCTCTGGATGCGGCTCGCCCGCGAGCCGTCGCTCGAGGAGATCGCCGAGGAGGCCGGCCTGCCGCTGCAGCAGGCGATCGAGGTCCGCTCCGCCGCCCGTGCGTCGACGAGCCTCGACCAGCCGATCGGCGAGGAGGAGGACGCGGTCTTCGGCGACCTCGTCGCCGGCGACGAGCCCCTCCCGGAGGAGCAGGCGGAGCAGCGGCTGCGCAACGAGGCCCTCGAGCGGGCGCTCGAGGCGCTCCCCGAGCGGACCGCCGCGTGCTCGAGCCCGCTACGGCCTGCACGGCGAGGAGCCGCACACGCTCGAGCAGATCGGCAAGCGCCTGGGATGACGCGCGAGCGCGTCCGTCAGATCGAGGTCGACTCGCTCAAGCGCCTGGCGTCGCTGCGCGAGATCGAGGCGGTCGGCGCCGGCTGATCCCGGCGAGCGCCGTCCCGTCGAACAGCGCGTCCGCCCGCTCCTGCCCCACCCGCTCCCGCGCTGCCGCGTGGGCGGCGTCGAGCACCGCCGGGCGCGACGTGCGGTGCCCGTCCGAGGCGACGAGGTCGGCCGTCCCCTCCTCGACCAGTGTCCAGCCGGCCGCTGCCTCGCGGCGCCCGTGCTTGCCGAGCAGGCTCGACGCGTTGACCTGGACGAGCCAGCCTCGGCTGCGCAGCTCGCGGGCGCGCGCGGGATCGCCGGCGACGACCTCGGAGCGCTCGGGGTGCGCGAGGATCGGCGTGAGCCCGGCGGCCTCGACGTGCTCGGCCGTCGCGACGACGAGGTCGAGCTCGCCGCGGAACGGCAGCTCGACGAGCACCGCGTCGAGCTCGCCGAGGCGGTAGCGCGCGGGATCCTCGTCGAGGCGCGCCTCGGCCGGCGTCAGCTCGAAGCCGAGCTCGAGCGTCAGCCCGAAGGCGGCGGCCGCCTCGGCCATCGCCTGCCAGGCCGCCCGCACCTCGCGCTCGCGCGCCTCGCTCAGGCCGTCGTACGGCCAGACGTGCGGCGTCCCGAAGAGGACGACCGTCCCGTGGCGGGCCGCCATCCGGCAGAGCGCGAGCCCCTCCTCGAGGTCGGCGGCGCCGTCGTCGCCGGAGGGCACGACGTGGCTGTGGATGTCGACGAAGCCGGGCACGGTGGATCGGTCGCGCGCGGGGCATCGTCCGGGCGACCCTCCCCTGAGGGTACCCGCCGCCCCCGACGCTCCCGCCGGGCCTACTCGCCGCGCAGGTAGAGGCGCAGGCCGGGCGCGGCGAGCTGGAGCTCGCGCAGGGCGCGGGCCTCGAGCTGGCGAACGCGCTCGCGCGTGACCCCGATCTCCTGCCCGACCTCCTCCAGCGACAGCGGCCGCGGCCCGGCCAGGCCGTAGCGGAGCTCGAGCACGCGGCGCATCCGCTCGTTCAGCTTGCCGAGCGCCTGCTGGAGCTCGGCGCCGCGGAGCACGTCGGCGGTCATCGCCTCGGGCTGGTCGGCGCTCACGTCCTCGATCAGGTCGGAGTACATGGAGTCGCCGTCGCCCACGGGCGTCTCCAGGCTGACCGGGTCCTCGACGAGGTCGAGCAGCTCGGTCACCCGCTTCAGCTCGAAGCCGCTCTCCGCCGCGAGCTCGTGCAGCAGCGGGTCGCGGTTCAGCCGCTGCGCGAGGGCGCGGCGTGCCCGCTGGACGCGTCGCACCTGGTCGACGACGTGCACGGGGAGCCGGATCGTCCGGCCCTGGTCGGCGATCGCGCGGCTGACGGCCTGGCGGATCCACCACGTCGCGTACGTCGAGAGCTTGTAGCCCATGCGGTAGTCGAACTTCTCGACCGCGCGGATCAGGCCGAGGTTGCCCTCCTGGATCAGGTCGAGCAGCGGCACGCCGGCGTTCGCGTAGTTCCGCGTGATCGACATGACGAGCCGGAGGTTCGACTCGATCAGCCGGCGCTTCGCCTCCTCGTCGCCGAGGTCCTTGAGCCGGGCGAGCTCGCGCTCCTCCGCCGCGGTCAGCAGCGGGCCGTCGCCGATCTGGCGGACGTACAGCTTGAGCGGGTCGCGCAGCTCCGGCGGCGTCTCCTCGGCGTCGACCGCGGCTGCGTCGTCGCCCTCCGCATCCACCTCCGGATCGCCGTCCGTGTCGGGCTCGACCGGCGCGTCGTCCGCGCCCTCGCCGTCGACCGGGTCGGCGACGAGCTCGAGACGCGGCTCCTCGACGGAATCGGGCTCGTCCTCGAAGGGCAGCGGGAGGGGCTGGCGGGCCACGCCTGGGTAATCGGTACCCAGGGGGCCTGCCTTGAGCGGTCGTCGCTCAGCGGTAGCCGAGCGCGTCGAGCAGCTCGCCGCACTCGGCCTCGACGGCCTGCAGCTGCGCGGGCGTGAGATCGGTGCGATGGCGTCCGATCGAGCGGTCGTGCATGCGCCCGAGCGCGTCCGCAAGCGGGCCCTCGGGCGCGTCGAGCGCGGCAGCGAGGCCGCGTGCCGCGGCCGCCGGGTCGGACGCGACCTGCTCGTAGCGCACCTCGACGGCGCGGTCGCCGATGGCGCGGGCGGCCGACACGTAGCGGCGCCAGGCCCACGCGCAGCGGCGCGCGTCCTCGGCCCGGCCGAACTCCTCCTCCCTGCCCGGCTCGACCCAGAAGCGGGCCTGGGCGCCGTAGGAGAGCCCCGCGTCGTCGGCGCCCGCGCGCCCCTGGTTGAGCCAGCCGCGATCGAGCAGCGAGCAGGCGACGTCGCGGCCGTCGCGCACGATGTGGACGACCCTGGCGCGCGGGTAGGCCGCCAGCGCCGCCTCGACGACGTACGCGGTCTCGGGCGTCTGCTCGACGCCGCGCAGCCCGCCGGTGAGGCCGAGCCGGCGGGTCAGGTCGAGGATCCGACGGATCTCGGCGCTCGCCTCGGGCACGGGCCGCCGCGCCAGTCCGGGGATCGCGGCCTTGAGCGCCGCCACCTCGCCCAGGTCGATGAACCCGGGCACCGAGCCGATCGCGCTCGCGAGGAACGTCGTGCCGGAGCGGGGCGAGCCGACGACGAAGACGAGCCGCTCGTCGGGCGCCTCGACGATACGCGAGACGGACAGCGGCCGACGCCGGACGACGCGCCGCGCGGTGCGGAGCTGCAGGCCGAGGCTCTCGAGCACCCGGGTATGGTTCCACACCGGTGCGCATCGCCCTCGGACATCTGTTCCCCGAGCACCTGAACATCTACGCCGACCGGGGCAACGTCGCCGTCCTCGTGCGCCGGGCCGCCTGGCGCGGGATCGAGCTCGAGGTGCGCGGGATCGGCCTGCACGAGCCCGTGCCGGCCGACGTCCACCTGCTCTACGTCGGCGGCGGCCAGGACCGCGAGCAGGCGCTCGTCGCCCCCGACCTGGTCGAGAAGGGGCCGGCGATCCGTGCCGCCGTCGAGCGCGGCGCCGCCCTGCTCGCCGTCTGCGGCGGCTACCAGCTGCTCGGGCGCTTCTACCGCGACGTCGGCGGCGACGAGCTGCCCGGGATCGGCCTCTTCCCGCACGAGACCGTCGCCGGCACGCGCCGGATGATCGGGGACGTCCTGCTCGAGTGCGAGCTCGTGCCGGGCGAGCGACGGACGCTCGCGGGCTTCGAGAACCACGCCGGGCGCACCCGCCTCGACGCGGGCGCGACGCCGCTCGGACGGGTCGTCCACGGCTTCGGCAACGACGGTGAGAGCGGCCAGGAGGGCTGCGTGGTCGGCAGCGCCGTCGGGACGTACCTGCACGGCCCGCTGCTCCCGCGGAACCCCTGGCTCGCCGACTGGCTGCTCGAGCGCGCGATCCTGCACGCGACCGGGCAGGAGCTGCGGCTCGCGCCGGTCGACGTGGCGCTCGAGGAGCGGGCCCGCGCGGTCGCGGCCGAGCGCGCCCGCACGCGCGGCGGCCGGTACTGACCCGCTAGGTCGCCCAGAGCGACCCGAGGTAGACCGTCGGGTCGCCGGGCCGCCAGCGGGCGACGAAGCGCTGGATCGGCGGGTGCAGGGCGACGTCGGCGACCTCGGCCGGGTCGAACAGCCGGTGGTTGCGCACGGCCTCGTCGACGGAGGTCGCGCCGGCGAGCGAGCGGTCGCCGAGGTCGGCGGCGAAGACGACGTGGACGACGTGCTTCGGCGGTGCGCCCGGCGGCGAGATCGAGTCGGCGAGCGCGATCGGCCCCTCGAGCGGCAGGTCGTCCTCCAGCCCGACCTCCTCGCGCAGCTCGCGCCGCAGCGCGGCGACGAGGCTCTCGCCGCCGCGGACGCCGCCCCCGGGGAGCAGCCAGTACTCCCGGCCGTGCTTCTCGTGCCGGATCAGCAGCACGCGCCCGTCCCGGACGAGCAGCGCGGCGACCCTGATGCGGGGCTCGATCACGCCCCGGAGGAGCCGAAGCCGCCGGCGCCTCGCTCGCTCCCGGGCAGCTCGTCCACCACGACGAGCTCGATCGCGGGGAGCCGGAGGACGACGAGCTGGGCGATCCGGTCGCCCGGCTCCGCGACGAACGTCGCCTCGCGGTCCGTGTTGAGGAGGACGACCCGGAGCTCGCCGCGGTACCCCGCGTCGATCAGCCCCGGGCTGTTGACGAGGGCGATCCCGTGGCGAGCGGCGAGCCCGCTGCGCGGCTGGACGAAGCCCGCGTGGCCCTCCGGGATGGCCACCGCGATCCCGGTCGGGACGACGGCGCGCTCGCCCGGCGCGAGCTCGACGCGCTCGCAGGTCGTGAGGTCGAGGCCCGCGTCGCCCGCATAGGCCCGGGTCGGCAGCCGCGCGTCCGGGCGGACGCGCGTGACCGCGAGCTCGATCACCCCGCCTGCTCGGCGCCCGCGGCGCCCTCGGCGACGAGGAAGGGGGCGAAGCGCGGGATCGCGCGCCGCGGCAGCCGCGCCACGAGGAGCGTCCCCTCGGGCGTGTCCTCGCGCTGCTCGATCGGCGCGCCCAGCTCGTACAGCTCCGCGACGCGCGCGCCCTCGCCGTAGGGGACGAGCAGGCGCACGGGCTCGAACCAGGCGGAGAAGTGCTCGGCGACGCGCTCCCGCAGCACGTCGAGCCCCTCCCCCGTCGCGGCCGAGACGAGCAGCGCCTCGGGGAAGCGGTTCGCCACGCGACGGCGCGCGAGCGGGTCGAGCCGGTCGGCCTTGTTCAGGACGAGCAGGACGGGGAGCGAGCCGGCGCCGATCTCCTTCAGCACGGCGTCGACGGCCGCGACCATCTCGGCCAGGCGCTCCTCGCTCGCCGACGCGTCCGCGACGTGGAGGATCAGGTCGGCGGCGACCATCTCCTCGAGCGTCGCCTTGAAGCCCTCGACGAGCTGGTGCGGCAGGCGCCGGATGAAGCCGACGGTGTCGCTCAGCAGGTAGCGGCGGCCGCGGTGCTCGAACGCGCGCGTCGTCGGGTCGAGCGTCTCGAACAGCCGATCGCGGACCGAGACCTCAGAGTCCGTCAGGGCGTTCAGCAGCGTCGACTTGCCGACGTTCGTGTAGCCCGCGAGCGCGACGACGGGGAGGACGGAGGTCGAGCGCGCCTTGCGCTGCGTCTCGCGCTGGCGCTCAAGGCCGCGCAGGCGCTCCTTCAGGATCGAGATGCGGCGGCGGGCGAGCCGGCGGTCGGTCTCGAGCTGCGACTCGCCGGGCCCGCGGGTGCCGATGCCGCCGCCGAGACGCTCGAGGTGCTGCCACATGCCGCGCATGCGCGGCAGGTTGTACTCGAGCTGGGCGAGCTCGACCTGCAGCTTCCCCTCGGCGGTGACGGCGTGCTGGGCGAAGATGTCGAGGATCAGCTGCGTCCGGTCGACGACACGCAGCTTGAGCCGGTCCTCGAGCAGGCGCTGCTGGCCCGGCGAGAGGTCGTCGTCGATCAGGACGGACTCGGCCTCGAGCGCCTTGGCGGCCTCGATCAGCTCCTCGAGCTTGCCCTTGCCGAGGTAGGTGCGCGGCTCGGGGCGCGCGCGGTGCTGGACGACCTCGGCGATCGGCTCGACCCCGGCCGTCCGCAGCAGCTCGCGGAACTCACCGAGCTCCTCCTCCTCGTCCACCTCCGGCCCGAGCACCGCGACGACGACGCCGCGCTCGGGCTCGGCGTCGGGGGCGCGATCGGGCTGGTACGGGCTCACCGGCAGGAAGTATGCCCGCTCGGCGCCGCCGGGACGGCCCCGCGCGGAGCCGCGGGACCGTTCGTCTAGCATTCGCGCCCGTGGACGACGCGCAGGACGCCGGACGGCTCGCGGCCCGGGCGCTCGCGCTCGTCGACATCCCGTCGGTGAGCCGCGACGAGGCCCGCTGCGCCGCCTACGTCGCCGACGCGATGCCCTCCTCGCTCCAGGTGCTCTTCCACGACGACGACGCCCTCCTGTGCGCCACGCCGCGCACGCCCGGCCGCCCGTTCGTCGTGCTCGCCGGGCACTACGACACGGTGCCGGCCCAGGAGAACCTGCCCGGGCGGATCGAGGACGGCTGGGTCGTCGGCCTCGGCGCGACCGACATGAAGGGCGGCCTCGCGGTGATGATCGAGCTGGCGCGCTGGCTCGACGCCGAGGTGCCCGAGCGCGCGGTCGACGTCGGCTTCCTCTTCTTCGCGCGGGAGGAGCTGCCCGTGGCGGAGTCCCCGCTGCCGGCGGTCTTCGCCGCGTGCCCGGCGCTCCGCGAGGCAGACCTGGCGATCGTGCTCGAGCCGACCGACAACGCGATCCAGGCGGGCTGCCTCGGCAACGTGAACGCGACGCTCTCGTTCACCGGGCGAGCCGCCCACTCGGCGCGGCCCTGGACGGGCGAGAACGCGATCGCGAAGGCGGTCGAGCAGCTGCGGCCCGTCGTCGCGGTCGAGCCGCGCGAGGTCGTGATCGAGGGCCTCCGCTTCGTCGAGGTACTGAGCGTGACGCGGATCAACGGCGGCGTCGCGGACAACGTCGTCCCCGACCGGGTCGAGGCGCGCCTGAACTTCCGCTACGCCCCCGACCGGACGCCCGCCGCGGCCGAGGCGCGCCTGCGCGAGCTGGTGGGCGAGGCGGGCGCGCTCGAGATCACCTCGAACTCCGGTCCCGCGCGCGTCGCGATCTCGACGCCCGTCGCGGAGCGGCTGCGCACCGCCGGGCCCTTCGCGGTCGAGCCGAAGCAGGCCTGGACGCCCGTCGCCCAGTTCTCCGAGGAGGGCCTCGACGCCGTGAACCTCGGCCCGGGCGCGACCCGCTACGCGCACACGCGGGACGAGCGGTGCGAGATCGAGGCGCTGCTCGCGACGTACCGCGCCCTGCAGCGCTTCGTCGCCGCCGACGCCGCCAGCTAGCCTGTCCCGGTGCGCGCCGTCGCCGCCCTCGCGGTCGTCCTCGTCGCCCTCGCCGCCGGCGGCGGCGACGTGGCCTCCGCGGCGGGCGCCGGAGAGCCGCGCTTCCGCGGCACGATCCGCGCGATCCCCGAGCAGCTGCGCGACCGGATGGTCTCGTGGCGAGAGGGCTGCCCGGTCGGCCTCGACGACCTGCGCCTGCTCGAGCTGACGCACTGGGGCTTCGACGGCAAGGCCAGGCGGGGCCGCCTGATCGTGCACGAGGACGTCGCGCGGGACGTCGTCTCCGTCTTCCGGCGGCTGTTCCAGGCCGGCTACCCGATCCGCCGCATGCAGCTCGTCGACGCCTACGGGGGCGACGACTACCGCTCGATCGAGGCGGACAACACCTCCGCGTTCAACTGCCGCAACGCGACCGGCTCGGGCAACTGGTCGAACCACGCGTACGGCTACGCGATCGATCTGAACCCGCTCGAGAACCCGTACGTCTCCGGCGGGCGGACGTCGCATCCGCGCAGCGAGCGCTACCTCGACCGCCGCCGGCGCCTCAAGGGGATGATCCGCGAGGGCGACGTCGTCACCCGCGCCTTCGACGCGATCGGCTGGGGCTGGGGCGGCCGCTGGACGGGCAGCGTGCGCGACTACCAGCACTTCTCGATCAACGGCCGCTAGCAGCGGCGCCTGCGCGCGGAGGACGGCGGCTGCGCGCTCCGCGTGGTCGCGGCGGCTCGCCCCGTGCAGTCTCGGCCACCCTGCGTCCCCGGCACCGCAGAGGAACGGCGGCTCCCGCTCCGCTTCGGCCGGGCCACGGCGCCCTGGCACCCGTCCCATCCGGGACACGGCCGGACAGGGCACACGTCCCGTCAGTGGCTCGACTGGCCAGGCACGCGCGCGGCCCTCGAGGGCACGCCCTGCCGGGACGCTGCCCGCGGGACCATGGCCCCTCGGCACGCGGCCCCTCGGGACACGGCCCATCCCGGCATGGCTGGTCGCGGCACGGGCCGTCCCGCCACGGCCCGGAACATGACCCGCCGAGCACGGCCCGTCGGGGCGTGGCCGTTCAGTGTCCGGCCTCCCGGCAGGTGGCCCCTCAGGACGTGGCCCGCCGGGACATGGCCGTTCCGGCCACCCTCCCGGGCCTCCCACCCAGGGTGGGGGAACCACGCGCCTCCGGCGCTCAGCCTACGGCGGAATGGCGCACGCGTGTGGCACGGCTGCGTGCCGATTCCGCGCCGATCGCTCCACCCCCGTCCATTCCGGCCGGTGCACGCGCTCCGAGGTCGCCCGCTCCTGGCGCAGGGCTCGTCGGCTGGGCCGGGAGCGGCCATCGGGTAGCCTCCGGGCGTGCGGCTCAACCCCATTCTCGACGAGGTCGGCACCTACCCGTTCGTCCGCATCGAGGACGCCAAGCGGCGGGCGGCGGCGGCTGGGATCCGCATCATCGACTTCGGCGTCGGCGACCCCCGCGAGCCGACCGCGCCGTTCATCCGGCAGGCCCTCGCCGACGGCATCCGCGAGACGATGGGCTACCCGCGCGCGATCGGCCTCCCCGAGCTGCGCGACGCAATCGCGGCCTGGGCGCGGGCTCGCTTCTCGATCGACCTCGACGGCGAGACCGAGGTGATCCCGACACTCGGGTCGAAGGAGGCGATCTTCTCGCTCGCGCAGGTCGTCGTCGACCGCGACGCGGGCAGGGACCTCGTGGTCACGACGGAGCCCGGCTACCCGGTCGCCGAACGCGGGGCCCGCTTCGCCGGCGCGGACGTCCTGCGCCTGCCCCTGCTCGAGCAGAACGGCTACCTGCCCGACCTCGACGCCGTCGACGACGCGACCTGGCGCCGGACGGCGATCCTCTGGCTCAACTACCCGAACAACCCGACCGGGGCGTGCGCGCCGCTCGACCTGTACGAGCGCGCGGCCGAGCTGGCGGAGCGCCACGACTTCCTCGTCGCCTCCGACGAGGCGTACTCCGAGCTCTTCTTCGCCGAGCCGCCGGCCTCGGCGCTCCAGGTCGATCGCCGCGAGCGCGTCGTCGCCGTCAACAGCCTCAGCAAGCGCTCGTCGATGACCGGTTACCGCTCGGGCTTCGTCGCCGGGAGCCGCCCCGTGCTCGACGCGCTCCGCTCCTTCCGGCCGTGGGTCGGGAGCGCGCCGCAGGAGTTCGTCCAGCGGGCGGCGGTCGCCGCGTGGAGCGACGAGGCGCACGTCGCCGAGACCCGTGCCCGCTACGCCCGCAAGCGCGCGCCCTTCCTCGACCTGCTCGCGCGCAAGGGCCTGCGCGTCAGCGGCAGCGAGGCGACGATGTACCTGTGGGTGGCGACGCCGGACGGCGCCTCGTCCGAGGACTTCGCCGTGCGGCTGCTCGAGCGCGGCGTGGTCGTCGCGCCCGGAGCGGCGCTCGGCCCCTCGGGCGAGGGCTACGTCCGGCTCGCGCTCGTCCCGACCGAGTCCGACTGCGCCGACGCGTGCGCGATCCTGGAGGAGATCCTGTGACCGACCTGACCGACCTCGCCGCCGAGATCGAGCGCCTGTGGCAGCTCCCCGCCGAGGAGGCCGCCGCGGGCGCCGCGGCCGTCGACGAGGCCGTCGACCTGCTCGACCGCGGCGTGATCCGCTGCGCCGAGAAGGAGGGCGACGACTGGGTGGCGCGCGAGTGGGCGAAGAAGGCGATCCTCCTCTACTTCCGCCTGCGCCGGCTCGAGCCGGACGAGGCCGGCCCGTTCCGCTACTACGACAAGGTGCCGCTGAAGCGGAACTACGAGGAGCTCGGCGTCCGCTGCGTCCCACCGGCCGTGGCGCGGTACGGCTCGTTCCTCTCGCCCGGCGTCGTGCTGATGCCGAGCTACGTGAACATCGGCGCCTGGGTGGGGCCCGGCACGATGGTCGACACGTGGGCGACGGTCGGGTCGTGCGCGCAGATCGGCGCGGACGTCCACCTGTCCGGCGGCGTCGGCATCGGCGGCGTCCTCGAGCCGCCGCAGGCGACGCCGGTCGTGATCGAGGACGGCGCCTTCATCGGCTCACGCTGCATCGTCGTCGAGGGCGCGGTGATCGGCGCCGAGGCCGTCCTGGGGGCGAACACCGTGATCACCGCCTCCACGCCGATCATCGACGTGACGGGCGACGAGCCGGTCGAGTACCGCGGCTTCGTCCCGCCGCGCTCGGTCGTCGTCCCCGGCACCCGCCCGAAGGAGTTCCCGGCCGGCACGTACCACCTGCCGGCCGCGCTGATCATCGGCCGGCGCACCGAGGCGACCGACCGCAAGACGAGCCTGAACGACGCGCTGCGGAGCTTCGGCGTCGCGGTCTGAGGCCGCGCGCCGGCCGCGGCGCTAGAAGACGTTGCCGACGGCGAGCGCCAGCGCGAGGGCGACCACCACGGCGACCGCCACCGAGACGACGGTCGCGGTCGTGCGCCCCGCCGGCTGACGCGGGGACTCGGGCTCGGGCAGCCCCGAGAAGTCGTGCTGCTCGGGCATCAGTCGAGGGTACCGATCCCGGTCCACGGGCCGCGGGGGCAGGCGTCAGGCGAGAGGCTCGAGGTCCGCGAGCAGCTCCGGCGCGAGCTCGCCGCGGCAGATCTCCTGCGCCGGGCCGGTCAGCGTCGCCCGGCCCTCCGCGTCGAGCGCCACCGTCAGCATGCCGCCCGGGAGCGACACCTCCACCGGGCTCTCGCACCAGCCGTTCGCGACCGCGGCTGCCGCCGCTGCACAGGACGACGTCCCGGAGGAGAGCGTCTCCCCCGCCCCGCGCTCCCAGACGCCGACCGTGATCGCGTGCCGCCCGTCGACCCGTACGAGCTGCACGTTCGTGCGGTCCGGGAAGCGCGGGTGGCGCTCGATCAGCGGGCCGAGCCGAAGCAGCTCGGAGCGGTCGGGGTCGCGGCGCACGACGGCGTGCGGGTTGCCGACCGAGACCGGCGTGAGCTCGACCTCCTCCCCGTCGACGTCGATCCGCTCGAGCGGCCGGGCGCGGACGAGGCCCATCTCCTGCTCGACGAGCAGTCGTTCCCGCAGCCGCGCGCGGACGACGAGGTCGCCGACGACGACCCGGACGTCGTCCGCGCCGGTCCGGGCCGCGAGCCAGCGGGCCGCGATCCGCGTCCCGTTGCCCGACATCTCCGCGACCGAGCCGTCGGGGTTCCAGATCAGGATCGACACGGCGGGCCCGTCGCCCGAGGTGGCCACCACCTCGAGGATGCCGTCCGAGCCGACGCCGAGGTGGTAGTCGCAGATCCGCCGGACGCGCGCCGGCGTCAGGGTCGGCGTCGCGTCACGCGTGTCGACGACGAGGTAGTCGTTGCCGAGCCCGTGCCACTTCGAGAACTGCATCGGCGACCTCCCCGGGCGGGCGGTTGGCGTCGATCGAGACCAGATCGGCGATCCGGCGCATCCACTTGCGCTGGTACGCAGCGTACCGGCGCGTACGCTGCGCCACGGCCTCGACCGCCTCCTCGTCCGGCAGCTCCGCGAACTCGCGCAGGCCGATCATCTGCGCGGCCGAGCGCGACAGCGGCCCCGCGAGGATCCGCCGCGCCTCCTCCCGTGCGCCCTGCGCCAGCATCGCGCGGGTCCGCTCCTCGATCCGACGGGCGAGGACGTCGGCCGGCAGGTCGAGCCCGACGAGCAGCGTCGGCCGCCTTGTCCGCTGCGACCAGAGCCTGTCCTCGGCGGGGCGCAGCGAGGAGCCCGCCTCGACCAGCTCGAGCGCGCGGACGACGCGCCGCCGGTCGTTCGGATGGACGGCCGCGGCCGCGGCGGGGTCGCGGCTCGCCAGCTCGGCGTGGGAGGCTTCGGGGCCGGCCTCGTCGTACCGGCGCTCCCAGCGCTCCCGCGCGCCGGGCTGCGGCGCGGGCGGCACGTCGAGCTCGGCGAGCGCCGCGCGCAGGTAGAGGCCGGTCCCGCCCGCGACCACCGGCACCCGGTCCGCCTGGACGAGCTCGTCGATCGCAGCGTGCGCGAGGCCCGCGTACTCGGCGACCGACGCCTCGTGGTCGAGCGGCCAGATCGCCACGAGGTGGGTCGGTGCGACCGGCTGGTTCGTCAGGATCGGCGCGCCCGCGTAGACCTGCATCGAGTCGGCCGACACGACCTCTCCCCCGAGCGACACCGCGACCGCCTCGGCGACGGCCGACTTGCCCGACGCGGTCGGCCCGAAGATCGCGACGACCTCGGCGGGCTCGCCAGGCAGCACGCCGGCACCGCCCACGGTCGGCGCCTAGGCGGGGACGGACACGCGCTGGCGGCCGCGCAGCGTCGTCGAGGACGCCGACTCGATCTCGACCGGCACGGTCTCGCCGGGCGCGGCGGCGCCGACGAAGTTGACCGTCGTGTTGCGCCGGGTGCGCCCGCGCAGCATGGTCGGGTCGGTCCGGCTCGGCCCCTCGACGAGCACGTCCTCGACGAGGCCGATCCGGCGCTGGTTCCGCTCGTGTGCGACGCGCTGGACGACGTCGATCAGGCGCTCGATCCGCTCGCGCTTGACGTCCTCGGGCACCTGGTCGGGCATCGCGGCGGCGTCCGTGCCGCGGCGCGGGCTGTACACGAACGTGAAGGCGCCGTCGAAGCCGACCTGCTCGATCGCGGCGACCGTCTCCAGGAAGTCCTCCTCCGTCTCGCCGGGGAAGCCCACGATGACGTCCGTGGTCAGCGCGAGGTCGGGGATCGCCTCCCGCATGCGCTCGACGAGCGCCAGGTAGCGCTCGCGCGAGTAGGTGCGGCGCATGCGCTTGAGCACCCGCGTCGAGCCGGACTGGAGCGGGAGGTGCGCGTGCTCGCACACGGCCGCGCACTCGGCCATCGCGCGGATCACGGGCTCGCGGAAGTCCTTCGGGTGCGGGCTCGTGAAGCGGATCCGCTCGATCCCCTCGATCGCGTCGACCGCCCGCAGCAGCTCGCCGAACTCCGTCCGGACGTCCGGCAGGAGGTCGCGGCCCCACGAGTTGACGTTCTGGCCGAGCAGCGTCACCTCGCGCACGCCGTCGGCCGCGAGGCGGGTCACCTCGGCGACGACGTCCCCGGGCCGCCGACTGCGCTCGCGGCCGCGCACGGCGGGGACGATGCAGTACGAGCACGTCGAGTTGCACCCCATCGAGATCTGCACCCAGCCCTGGAACGGCCGCTCCCGGTGGGCCGGCAGGTCGCCGGCGAAGTGCTCCCACTGGCCGAAGCGACCGGGCGGCAGCTCGCCTCCCGCTCCGAGCCACTCGCCCAGGTGCGGGATCGAGCCCGGCCCGAAGGCGACGTCGACGAACGGGTAGCGCTCGAAGATCGCGTCCTGCTGGGCCTCGGCGTAGCAGCCCCCGACGGCGATCACGGTGTCGGGGGCGCGCTCCTTCAGGGCGCGCGCCTGCATCAGGTGCGCCGCGAGCTTCTGGTCCGGCTTCTCGCGGATCGTGCAGGTGTTGAACACGATCACGTCGGCCTGGTCCGGCGACGTCGCCTCGCCGAGGCCGAGCTCCTCGAGCATGCCCTTGATGCGCTCGGAGTCGTGCGCGTTCATCTGGCAGCCGAACGTCGTGACGTGGTACCGCCGCATCTAGCCCGTCATTCTGCCGCAGGCCGGACGGCCCGCCGGCGGCCTACTTCGCATACTCGACGGCCCTGCTCTCCCGGATCACCGTCACCTTGATCTGGCCGGGGTACTCGAGCTGCCCCTCGATCTCGCGGGCGATCTCCTGCGAGAGGAGGACGGCCTCGTCGTCGTCGATCTCCGTCGGCTTGACCATCACGCGGACCTCGCGGCCCGCCTGGATCGCGAAGACCCGCTCGACGCCCTTCTTCTGCCCGGCGATCCGCTCGAGCGTCTCGAGCCGCTTGATGTAGTGCTCGAGGCTCTCGCCGCGTGCGCCCGGCCGGGAGGCCGAGACCGCGTCGGCCGCGATCAGGAGCACCGCCTCGACGCTCTCGGGCTGCACCTCGTAGTGGTGCGCCTCGACCGCGTGGACGACCGCGGGGGACTCGCCGTACTTCTTCGCCATCTCCGCCGAGATCGCGGCGTGCGATCCCTCGACCTCGTGCGTGACGGCCTTGCCCAGGTCGTGCAGGAGGGCCGCGCGCTTCGCCGTCTTGACGCTGGCGCCCAGCTCGGCCGCCATCACGCCCGCGAGGTGCGTCACCTCGAGCGTGTGGCGGAGCACGTTCTGGCCGTAGCTCGTGCGGAAGTGGAGCCGGCCGAGCGTCTTGACGAGCTCGTCGTGCAGCTTCCCGCAGTTCGCCTCGAAGACGGCCTGCTCGCCGGCCTGGCGGACGACGTCCTCGATCTCCGCCTTCGACTGGTAGTACATCTCCTCGATCCGGGACGGGTGGATGCGCCCGTCCTCGATCAGCTTCCCGAGCGTCAGCTTGGCGATCTCGCGCCGCACGCCGTCGAAGGAGGACAGGACGACCGCCTGCGGCGTGTCGTCGATGATGAACTCGACGCCCGTGAGCTGCTCGAGGGCGCGGATGTTCCGGCCCTCGCGCCCGATGATGCGGCCCTTCATGTCGTCGGATGGCAGCTCGACGAGGGAGACGGTCATCTCCGACGCGTGGCTGGCGGCGACCCGCTGCAGGGCGTCCCCGACGATGACGCGGGCGCGGCGCTTCGCGTCGGCCTGCGCCTCCTCCTCGATCTGGCGGACCATTCGCGCCATCTCGCGCCGGACGCGCTCCTCGGCGCGGGCGAGCACCTCCTCGCCGGCCGCCTGGACGGTCAGTCCGGAGACGCGCTCGAGCTCGGCGAGCTGGCGGGACCGGGCCTCCTCGGCCTCGACCCGGGCCCGCTCGACCTCCCGCTCGCGGTCACCGAGGGCGTGCTCGCGGCGCTCGATCTCGCCGAGCCGGCCGCTCAACTCGCGCTCGGTGGACGACACGCGCTCCTCGATCTTGACGAGCTCGGCGCGGCGCTCCTGCAGCTCGCGCTCGGCCTCGGCGCGCAGCCGGACGGCCTCCTCCCTCGCCTCGACCTGCGCCTCGCGGCGGGCCGCGTCGGCGGCGCGCCGCGTCTCCTCGACCAGCTCGTCGCGCTCGTGCCGCGCAGCTGCAAGCCGGCTGGCCAGGAAGACGCGGGCTGCGATCGCCGCGAGGACGACGCCGACGGCGAGGCCGACGACGATGCCTATGACAAGTTGCATGCTCGCTCCTACGTCGCACCCTGCGTAGGAACGGCGACTCGGGGAATCGGCGCGAGCGCGTCGTCAGGCGGGCCGTGGCCCGGTGTGGCTCCTCTCCTCCCTGGTCGCGCTCGTCATGTTCGATGTGGTGGAAGCTGGTCGGTGACCGGTGGTCCGATTCGGCGAAAGCCGTTCCGTGTCAGGGCGATCGTGTGGGAAATCGCTGATTGAACCCGAATCGTACCCAGCGGCCTCAGGAGGCGTCCAGCCCGGCCACGACCGCCTCGATCACGTCCGGGTCGAAGCCCCGCCGCCCGAGCAGCGCCGCGAGCCGGCGCGGGTCGCCAGACACCCGCGACGCGATCGCCGCGGCCCGCTCCCGCTCCGGCGCGAGCGCGGCGACGGCGGCACGGGCCGTCTCGCCGCTCACCCCCTGCCGCTCGAGCTCGAACAGGATCGCGACGTCGCCCTGCCCCTTCGCGGCGAGCCTCGCCGCCGTGCTGGCGGCGAAGCGATCGTCGTCGACCAACCCGAGATCGGTGGCCGTCTCGAGCGCCACCTCGAGCTCTGCCGGCCGCAGCCCGCGCCGGTCGAGCTCGGCCCGGAGCCCCTGCCGGCTGCGATCCCGCCGGGCCAGCGCCGTGCCGATCGACGAGACCACGCGCGCACGCACCAGCTCGCGCCGGAGGCGGCGCGCGGTCTCGCGATCGACCACGTTCCCGACCGAGAGCCCCGCGGCGGCGACCGCCGCTCCGGGCAGCGTCCGCCACGGCGCGCCGTCGAGGTGCACCTCGACCTGCCCGCGCGGCCCCGCCCGGAGCGCCGTGACCACCGGCATGGCCGTCGGCCCGCTACGCGACCTCGGCGACGGGCTCCTCGGCCTCGGCCGGGGCCGCCACGGGCACCTCCGCGATCGACCGGTGCACGCGAGCGGAGACGACCGCGTCGCCGGCGTCGGCCTGGATGCGGCGGACGATCTCGTCCGTCACGTCGGGATGCTCGCGCAGGAACGCGATCGCGTTCGCCCGGCCCTGGCCGAGCCGCTCCTCGCCGAAGCTGATGTACGAGCCCGACTTCGTGAGGATCTTCCGGTCGACGCCCACGTCGAGCACCGAGCCCTCCCACGAGATGCCGTCCCCGTAGATGATGTCGAACTCCGCCTGCTTGAACGGCGGCGCGACCTTGTTCTTTACCACCTTCACCCGGGTCTTGGAGCCGACGGCCTCGACGCCCTCCTTGAGCGTCTCGATCCGACGAACGTCGAGCCGGATCGACGCGTAGAACTTCAGCGCGCGGCCTCCCGTCGTCGTCTCGGGGCTGCCGAACATCACGCCGATCTTCTCGCGGAGCTGGTTCGTGAAGATGCAGACCGTGCCGGTCTTGTTCAGCGTGCCGGCGAGCTTGCGCAGCGCCTGGCTCATCAGGCGGGCCTGCAGGCCGACGAAGCTGTCGCCCATCTCGCCCTCGATCTCGGCCTTCGGCGTGAGCGCGGCGACGGAGTCGATCGCCACCACGTCGAGCGCGCCCGAGCGGATCAGCAGCTCGGCGATCTCGAGCGCCTGCTCGCCGTTGTCGGGCTGCGAGACGAGCAGGTCGTCGATGTTCACGCCGATCTTGGCCGCGTAGGCCGGATCCATCGCGTGCTCGGCATCGATGAACGCGCACGCGCCGCCCTTGCGCTGGGCCTCGGCGATCACGTGGTAGATGAGCGTCGTCTTGCCCGAGGACTCCGGGCCGAAGATCTCGACGATGCGCCCACGGGGCAGACCGCCGATCCCGAGCGCCAGGTCGAGCGACAGGCACCCGGTCGAGATCGCCGCGATCTGGGTCGCGGCCTGGTCGGACATCTTCATGACCGACCCCTTGCCGAACTGCCGCTCGATCTGACCGAGCGCGGCGTCGAGTGCCTGCTGGCGGTCCACGGTCAACCTCCTAGCGGAACCGATACGAGGATCTGGTACTGCGCCCCGTTCGGTCGCAGTACGGAATTGTAGAGGGCCACTCCGGACGGACTCGTCGGCCCGAGGGCCGGGACGGACGGGTCGAGCCGGGGCGGCCGGCCGTGCATCCGGGCCACCGTCACGTGCGGGAGCCACGGGCGCGACTCGGGCTCATAGAGGCCCGCGGCGGCAAGCGCAGACGAGAGCGCGCCCTGCAGCGCGCCCGCCCTCCCCCCGGCGTCGTCGAGCACGAGCATCGCGACGGACCTGGTCTCCCGGTAGTGGACGGGGGCGAGGGCGGGCGGGCCGAAGCCCGGCGCCACCGCTCCGGCGACCTCCACCGCCCGGGCCGCGTCCGCAGCGGGACGGGAGCCGAGGAACGCGAGCGTCACGTGCAGGCGCTCCACGGGGACGAGCCCGAGCGCCGGCGAGCCACCGAGCTCCCGGGCCTGCCAGCGGGCCAGGTCGGCCGCCCAGGCCGGGTCGAGCGGGAAGCCGAGGAAGAGTCGAAGGCGGCCATCGCCCTCGACGGTAGCCGTCGAGGTCACACGGGTCCGTGTCGGGACCGTGACAACGTGTCACGGAGGAGATGCAGGACCGTGACGATCGCCCGCTCGCGGATCGCGCCCCGGTCGCCGGGCAGCTGGAGCCGCCGGCCGACGCTCGCCGTGGGCGTCTCGACGTGCACGAACACGAGCCCGACCGGCTTCTCGTCGCTCCCGCCGCCGGGGCCGGCGACCCCGGTCACGGCCAGCCCGACGTCGGCGCCGATCGCCGCCCGCGCCCCGCACGCCATGGCCGCCGCGACCTCCGCGGACACGGCCCCGTGCGCGGCGAGCAGCGCGGCCGGCACGCCGAGCCGGGCCTCCTTGACCGCGTTCGCGTACGCGACGACCCCACCGAGGAAGACGTCGCTCGAGCCCGCCGCCTCCGTCAGCCGACCGCCGACGAGCCCGCCGGTGCACGACTCGGCGGTCGCGACGGTGAGGCCCTGGGCCCGGCAGAGCGCGAGCACGAGCTCCTCGAGCGGCCGCTCGTCCTCCGCGAACAGCTGCGGGCCGAACTCGTCGAGCAGCGCGCGCTCGAGCTCGAGCGCACGCGGCTCGCCGTCGGCCTCGACGTAGAGGTCGACGTGGATCTCGAGGGCCCGCGCGCAGACGGTCACCTCGACGCCGCCACCCTCCCCGCCCGTCGCGTCGATCGCGCGGGCGACCGACGACTCGGAGGGGCCGAAGAATCGCAGCACGCGGTGGCGGCGCGGCCGGACGCGCTCCAGCAGCCGCTGGAAGGCCGGATGGGCGACGGCGCCCGGCCAGAGTCGCTGGAGCTCGTGGGGCGGGCCGGGAAGCGCGATCGCGACCCGGTCGCCGTGCGGCAGCAGCACGCCCGGCGCGGTGCCCGCGAGGCCGATCTCGTCGGCGCCATCCGGGAGGGTCGCCTGCTTGCGCACCCCCGCCGCGAAGTCGTGGTACGGGCGCCCGAGCCGCTCCGCGGCGGCACGCGAGACGGCCTCGATCCGCGCCTCGAGCCCCTCGTCGACGCGCAGCCCCCGGCCAGCTGCCTCCGCGAGCAGCTCGATCGTCCGGTCGTCGTGGGTCGGGCCCAGCCCGCCCGAGCAGACGAGCAGGTCCGCGGCGAGCCCGTCCGCGATGGCGGCGCGCAGCTCCTCGGGCCGGTCGCCGACGATCACGATCCGCGCCGGGTCGATGCCCAGGCGGACGAGCTGGGCGGCCACGAACGGCCCGTTCGCGTCGCGGCGGTCGCCGCGGACGAGCTCGGAGCCGCTGACGACCAGGATCGCGCGGGGGCGCCCGGCCACGGCTCAGGCGCCGGCGGGCTCGCGCGCGCCGCCGAGGGTGACGACGAGCCGGCTCGGCTTCGTCCGCACCTGCGCGCCGTTCGCGACGATCCGGAGGTTCCCGGGCGAGCCGAACTCGACGTAGAGCCGCTTCGCCTCGAACTGCTGCTTCTGTCCCTGCTCGAGCGTCCCCTCGAACACCGTCTGCCCGTCGGCGCCGCCGCGTCGCACGACGAGGGTCGACGCGCCGCGCACGGCCTCCACCGTCAGCGTCGCCTGCCGCGGCGCCTCCGGCGGCGCGGGCGTGGCGGGCTGGTCCTCCGGCGGCGCGGTCTCGACCGCGGGCGGGGTCGGCGCGGCGGGCTCCGGCTCGGTCACGGGCACCGGCTCGGGCTCCTCGCCCGTCTCCGGCCGAGGCTCCTCGACCGTCGGCGCGGCGAGCGCCCCCGACTCCGTGGGCGTCGACTCGGCGGGCCCCTCGCCGCTGCCGCCGAGCTTCCAGGCGGCGATGACGAGCACGGTGACGGTCGCGATGCCGGCCAGCGCGACGAGGATCGCGTGGGACTCCAGCCGGCGCGCTCGCCGGCGCTGGCGGGGCGAGGACGACGCGCGCGCGATCGAGGGCTCGTCGTGGGAGGCGAAGCGGCTGTTGTACTCGTCGACGTAGAGCTGCGGGTCGAGGCCGAGGCGCTCCGCGTAGACGCGCAGGAAGCCGCGCACGTACGTCTCGGCGGGGAGCTGGTCGAACCGCTCCTCCTCGAGCGCGCGCAGGTACTTCGCGCGGACCTTGGTCTCCAGCTCGAGCTGCGGCAGGTCGAGGCCCTGCCGCATCCGGGCCTCGAGCAGGCTGTTGCCGATCTCGAACACGGAAGGGAGATTGTACCGCCCGGCGCGAGCCACCTCGCAGGGGCGGTTGGCTCAGTCGAGCGTGCGCAGGACGAGGAAGACGACGATCGCGAGCAGGCCCGCGAGCGAGAGCAGCAGCCCGACCAGGCCGAGCGCCTTCCCGACGTCCGCGACCGCCCCGCCGCCGAGCCGGCCGAGGGAGCGCTGGAAGTCGAACCGCGCCCGACGCGCGAGCGCCAGGGCCACGATCGCCGCGGCGAACGCCGCCGGCACCGAGGCGTAGGAGAGCAGCCCGATCTCGTCCTGGATCCGGGCGAGCAGGGCCCCGGCGACGAGGAAGCCGATCGAGAGCAGGGCCCAGATCACGCTCCAGACCGCCTTCGCGTTGCGCATCCGCGCGAGTGTACCGGCGCCACCCGGGCCGCAAGCGCGACGTGTCGACAGGCCCGCGGCGGTCATTCCTCGACGCGCGGACGGGCCAGGTCGGCCTCGGTCAGCAGCACGCGTCTGGCCTTCGACCCCTCGTAGCCCGAGATGATGCCGCGACGCTCGAGCATGTCGATCAGCCGGCCCGCGCGCGTGTACCCGACGCGCAGGCGCCGCTGGACGAGCGAGACGGACGCGCTCTGCGCCTGGACGACGACCTCGATCGCCTTGTCGAGCAGCGGGTCGTCGTCCGGGTCGAGGTCGCCCTCCTCGTCGTCCTCGCCGGAGGCCTGCGGCCGCTCCGGCGCCTCGAGCAGGGTCTCGTCGAGCTCCTGGTCGCGCTGGGCGCGGCAGTGCTCGACGATCAGCGCGATCTCCTCCTCGCTCACGTACGCGCCCTGGATCCGCTGGAGGCGCGACGTGCCGAGCGGCTTGAAGAGCATGTCGCCCTGGCCGAGCAGGCTCTCGGCCCCACCCTGGTCGAGGATCACGCGCGAGTCGGTCTGGCTCGAGACGGCGAACGCGATCCGGCTCGGGACGTTCGCCTTGATCATGCCGGTGATCACGTCGACGGACGGTCGCTGCGTCGCGAGCGCGAGGTGGATGCCCACGGCGCGGCTCTTCTGCGCGAGCCGGATGATGCAGTCCTCGACGTCCTGGGGCGCGAGCATCATCAGGTCGGCGAGCTCGTCGATCACGACGAGGAGGTACGGCAGCGTGTCCTCGCCGCGCTTCTCGAGCACGCGGTTCATCTCGACGAGGTTGCGCGCCTTCATCACGCTCATCCGCTCGTAGCGGCGCTCCATCTCCTCGACGACGTTCAGCAGCACCGCCGCGGCGCGCTTCGGGCTCGTCACGACGGGCGTCAGCAGGTGCGGAATCGACTCGTACGGCCCGAGCTCGACGCGCTTCGGGTCGATCAGGATCATCCGCACGTCGTCCGGCGCGGCGCGCAGGAGGACGGAGCAGAGCATCGCGTTGATGCAGCCGGACTTGCCCGAGCCGGTCGTGCCTGCGATCAGGATGTGCGGCATCCGCGCGAGGTCGGCCCAGACGGCAGCGCCGGAGATGTCCTTGCCCAGGTAGACGGAGAGCGGGCTCGCCGTCGGCGGGAGCTCCTCGACGACGTCCCCGAGCGTGACGAGGTTCGGGCTCGGGTTCGGCACCTCGACGCCAACCGCCTGCTTGCCCGGGATCGGCGCGAGGATGCGGATGTCCGTCGTCGCGAGGCCGTAGGCGAGGTCGTCCTTGAGCGCCGTGACGCGCGACATCTTCGTGCCGGGCGCGAGCTGGAGCTCGAAGCGCGTCACCCGCGGGCCGGAGACCTGGCCGACGACGTTCGCGTCGATCCCGAAGTGCGCGAGCGTCTGGACGAGGGCCTCGCTCGTCCGCGTCAGCGCCTGCGCGGAGGCGGGCGGCGCCTGCTTCGAGCGCTTGAGCACGCGCTGGTCGGGCAGGCGGTAGTCCGGGTGCGCCGCGGTCCGGAAGACGGGCGCCTCGGCCACCGCGAGCACCGGGTCGGCCGTCAGCGGCTCCTCGGGCTCGGGCCCGGGCTCCGGCGGCGTCGGCTCGAGCCGCAGCGCCTCCGCGAGCGGCGAGACGGGCTCCGGCTGGCCGTCCGGCTCGATCGCCGGGAGCGGCGGCGGCAGGACGGGCCGCTCGGTGACGACGTCCGGGAACTCGACGGCGCCGTCGACGGGCGGCCGCGGGCGCCGGGCCGGCCGCTCGGCACGCGGGGCCGGCTCGAGCACGGTGACGTTCGCCGCCCAGTCCACCGAGCGCCGCACCGCGGTCGTCCCGACCCGGGCCGAGCGGCGCACGTGGGCGCCGAGCGAGGCCCCGGTCGTCAGGATCAGGCCCGCGAGCAGGAGGAGCACCGTGACGATGGTCGTCCCGATCTGCCCGAGCAGCGTGCTGACGGCGACGTAGAGGATCCCGCCGAGGATGCCGCCCCGGTCGTCCACCTCGGACGGGTCGAGGGTGCGCGGGACGGGGCCGTCCGGGCCGAGCCCGAAGCGGGCGCCGGCCACCGCGAGGAGCGCGCCGAGCGCCAGGACGACGAGGCCCGCCCGGAAGGGACGGACGTCGACGACGCTCGAGCGGGCGATCACGAGGCCGCCGATCCCGAGCAGGGCGAGCGGGACGAGCACCGCCGCCTGGCCGACGACGATCCGGAGCAGGTCGCCGATCTTCCCCCCGACGACGCCGCCGTCCCAGCCGAGCCAGAGAACGGCGGCCAGGAAGACGCCGAGGGCGACGAGGCCGAGCCCGACGAGCTCGGGCCGCTGGTGCTCGGGACGGGAGGGGCGCTTCGCGGGCCTTCGCGCGGGCGGCCTGCCCGGCTCGCGTCGCGGGCTCGCTGGCGCCGCCTTGCGGCGCGGCTGAGCCTGGCGTGCGGTCGCCCCCATCCCGGTCGAGTTCGCCGGAAGGGCGTCTCCTCCTCCCCCGCCGCCGGGCGGAGAGGCCGCCTCAGACCTCGACGACGACCGGGAGGATCATCGGCCGGCGGCCGGTGCGCTGGTGCACGAGGCGGCCGACGGCGTCGTGGATGTGCTCCTGCAGGAGCTTCAGCTCGACGATGTCGTCGTCGAGGCAGTCGAGCAGCGCCCGCTCGGCCTCGTCGCGCGCCTCGTCGATCAGCGGGTCGAGCTCCGAGAGGCCGCGCGCGATCACCTCGGGCGGTGCGATCTCGCGGGCGTCGTCGAACGAGATCGTCGCGACAACGATCAGGACGCCGTCCTCCGAGAGCCGGCGCCGGTCGCGCAGGGCGACGTCGCGCACGTCGCCGACGCCGAGCCCGTCGACGAACGTGATCCCCGAGTGGACGTGGTCGACGATCCGCACGCCGTCCGCCGAGAGCTCGACGACCGACCCGTTCTCGGCGATCACGATCGCGTCGTCCGGGACGCCGGCGTCGCGCGCGAGCCGCGCGTGGGCGGTCAGCATCCGGAACTCGCCGTGGACCGGCATCACCGCGCGCGGGCGGAGCAGCCCGAGCATCAGGCGCAGCTCCTCGCTGTTGCCGTGGCCGGAGACGTGCACGGGCGCGATCTCCTGGTGCAGCACGTTCGCGCCGGCCTTCGCCAGGCGGTTGATCGTGTCGTGCACGCGCAGCTCGTTCCCGGGCACCGGCTTCGCCGAGATGATCACGGTGTCGTCCGGCTGGATGCGGACGTTCTGGTGGTCGCCGTAGGCGATGCGCGTGAGCGCGGAGAGCGGCTCGCCCTGGCTGCCCGTGCAGAGGATCATCAGCTCGTCGGGGTCGAACTCGTCCAGCTCGCTCGGCTTCACGATCAGGTCGTCCGGGACGTCGACGTAGCCGAGGTTGCGCGCGATGTTGATGTTCTTGCGCAGCGAGCGGCCGATCAGGCAGACGTGGCGGCCCGTCTCGACGGCGACGTCGATCGCCTGCTGCATCCGGTGGACGTTCGAGGCGAACGAGGCGAGGATGACGCGCCCCTCGAGCTGCGGGATGATCTGGCGAAACGCCTCGCCGACGGTGCGCTCGGACGGCGTCGTGCCGGGGCGCTCGGCGTTCGTCGAGTCGCCGAGCAGGAGGTCGACGCCCTCGCTGCCGATCGCCGCGAGCCGCCCGACGTCCGTCGAGTGGCCGTCGACGGGCGTGTGGTCCATCTTGTAGTCGCCCGTGTGCACGATCCGACCGCCGGGCGTGTCGAGCACGACCGCGACCGCGTCGGGGATCGAGTGCGCGACGCGGACGAACCGCGCCCGGAACGGGCCGATGTCGACCGCGTCCCCCTCCGGGTCCGCCTCGATCAGCTCCGAGGCCCGCAGCAGGCCGTGCTCGTCGAGCTTCGACTTGACGAGGCCGAGCGTGAAGCGCGTCCCGTGGATCTCCGGCACGGGCACCTCGCGCAGCAGGTACGGCAGGCCGCCGACGTGGTCCTCGTGGGCGTGCGTCAGGATCACGGCGCGGACGCGGTCGCGGCGCTCGCGGAGGTAGGAGAAGTCGGGCAGGACGAGGTCGACGCCCAGGTGCTCGTCGCGCGGGAAGGCCAGGCCGGCATCGATCACGACGATCCCCTCGTCGCAGTCGATCACCGTCATGTTCTTGCCGACCTCGCCGAGGCCGCCGAGCGGGACGATGCGGGTGACGGACTCCGGCACGGGTCGAGTCTACCGATGCGGCCCGTCGGCGCTGCGGCGCGACCGGCTAGACGGCGGCCGGGGAGAGCAGCCCGGCCCGCTCGAGCCCGGCCCGCAGCGTCGAGCGCTCCGCGTCGGTCGCGTCGACGAGCGGCCGCCGGAAGCCGCCGACGTCGTGGCCGAGGAGCCCCATCGCCGTCTTCACCGGGATCGGGTTCGTCGTCACGGAGAGCGTCTCGATCAGCGGCGCGAGCTCGTCGTCGATCGCCTTCGCGCCCGCGCGATCGCCCGCCTTGAAGCGCGTGATCAGCTCCTTCACGCGCGCGCCGACGAGGTGCGTGTAGACGCAGACGCCACCGACGCCGCCGAGCTCGAGCCACGGGAGCACGAGGTCGTCGTTGCCGGCGTACAGCTCGAGGCCCGCCTCCTCCACGATCCTGCGCGCCTGGTCGGGATCGGTGGTCGCCTGCTTGACCGCGCGCACGCTCGGGATCCGCGCCAGCTCGACCATCGTCTCGGGCTCGATGTTGATCACGCAGCGCTGCGGGATGTTGTAGACGATGATCGGCCGGTCGCTGGCCTCGGCGACGGCGGCGAAGTGGGCGACGATCCCGCGCTGGGGCGGCTTGTTGTAGTACGGCGTCACGACGAGGAAGCCGTCGACGCCGACCGCGTGCGCCTCGCGCGTCAGGTGGACCGAGTGCGCCGTGTCGTTCGACCCGGTGCCGGCGACGACGGTCGCCCGGCCGCCGACGGCCTCGACGGCCGAAGCGAACAACGCGAGCTTCTCGTCGTCGGTGAGCGTCGGCGACTCGCCGGTCGTCCCCGCGACGACGAGCCCGTCGGAGCCGTTGTCGACGAGGTGGACGCAGAGGCGCCGGAACGCGTCGAGGTCGACGGCCCCGTCCGCGCGGAACGGGGTGACGATGGCGGTGAGGACCTCGCCGAGCACCCCCGGAGCATACTCCTCCGGCTCGGGGCCCGCGCTCAGAGGACGGTGTCGAGCCCCGTCGAGAGGCCCGGCGGGAGCGAGCCGAGCCGGTCGAGCGCGAGCAGGACGCCCGGCACGAACGCGTCGCGGGAGGTCGTGTCGTGCCGGATCGTCAGGTACTGGCCGGCCGCGCCCAGGATCACCTCCTGGTGTGCGATCAGCCCCGGCAGGCGGACGGAATGGATCGGCACGCTGCCACCCATGCGCTCGGCGGTGACCTTCGCCGTCCCGGACGGCGCGTCGACCTTCGTGTCGTGGTGCAGCTCGACGATCTCCGCGTGCGGCATGTGGCGCGCGGCCTCCTCGGCGAAGCGCATCATCAGCACCGCCCCGATCGCGAAGTTCGCGACGACGAAGCACGGGACTGCGCGCTCACGACCGAGCGCGTCGAGCTCGGCGAGCGCCCCGGGCGTCAGGCCCGTCGTCCCGATCACGATCGGGACGCCCGCTCCGAGCGCGCGTCGCGCGTTCCCGAGCACCGCGGACGGCGCGGTGAAGTCGACGGCCGCGTCGTGCCCGGCCACGTCCGCCTCCAGGCCGAGGTCGATCTCGGTGAGCGCGTGGCCGGCGGCGACGAGGGCCGGGCCCAGGACCGACCCGACCTTCCCGCGCGCGCCGAAGAGCGCGACCCTCACGCCGCGCTCCGCTCGGCGAGGCCCGGCAGGACGGCGTCGAGCGCGCGGCGGAACCGGTCGCCCGAGGGGCCGATGCAGGCGGCGGAGAGGCGCTCGGGCGCGAGCAGCTCGGCCGCGAGCGCGGCGACCTGGTCGACGTCGACGGCCTGGATCTCCGCGACGATCCGGTCGAGCGGGAGCAGCTCCGCGTCGGTGAGCACGGACTTGCCGAGCCGGTTCATCCGGCTCGCGGTCGACTCCATCGAGAGCATCACGCGTCCCTTCAGGTTCTCCTTCGCCCGCTCCAGCTCGCGTGCCGTGAGGCCGCCCGCGGCGACGTCGGCGAGCTCCGTCGCGACGATCTCGAGGCAGGTCGCGACGTTCTCCTCGCGCGTGCCGACGTAGACGCCGACCTCCCCGGTCTCCTCGTACTGGGAGCCGAAGGTGTAGACGGAGTAGGCGAGCCCGCGCTTCTCGCGGATCTCCTGGAACAGCCGGGAGGAGGCGGAGCCGCCGAGCACGCCGTCGAGGATCGAGGCGGCGAAGCGCCGCGGGTCGGTGCGGGAGATCCCGGGCGCGCCGAGGCAGACGTGGTACTGCTCGGTGTCCTTCTCGTCGACGATCAGGCTCGGGCGCGGGTCGCGGGCGAGCGGCGCGCGCCCGCGGGCCGCGTGGGCGGCGGGCCGCGCCTTCTCGTCGCGCATCCGGCGGACGAGGCCCGCGAGCCGGTCGTGCTCGACCGAGCCGGCGGCCGAGACGACGACGCGGTCGCCCCCGTAGCGGCTGCGGTGGTGCGACTGGAGCACGCGGCGCGAGACGGACGCGATCACGTCGGCGCTGCCGATCACGGGCCGGCCGAGCGGGTGTCGCCCGAAGATCGCCTCCGAGAGCCGGTCGTGGACGAGGTCGTGCGGCGCGTCCTCGACCATCGCGATCTCCTCGAGCACGACCTCCCGCTCCGCGTCGAGGTCGTCGAGCGTGGGCGCGAAGACCATGTCCGTCATCACGTCCAGGGCGGTCTCGAGGTGCTCGTCGAGCACCCGGGCGTAGACGACGGTGTACTCGCGGCTCGTCGCCGCGTTCAGCTCGCCGCCGAGCCCGTCGAAGACCTCCGCGATGTCGAGCGCGCTGTAGCGCGCCGTGCCCTTGAACAGCAGGTGCTCGAGGAAGTGCGTGATCCCGGCGCGGCGGTCGTCCTCGTCGCGCGAGCCGACCCCGATCCAGATCCCGACCGCCACGGAGCGGACGGACTCGAGCCGCTCCGAGACGACCCGCTCGCTGGTCGGCAGCGCGGTGAGCTCGAACTCCTGCACGTCAGGCGGCCGCGCGCTCGCGGTAGCGGTCGCCGGGGTCGCCCTTCAGCCGGGCCGCCGCGCGCATCGCCTTCAGCGCCCAGCGGGCGGGCCCGCGCGAGGCGCCCGGATGGCTCAGGTCGCCGCGGATCAGCCGCTCGACGACCGACCAGACGAACGGCGGTCGGGTCAGCTCGAAGGCGAGCCGCGGGTAGCGGTCGAAGGCGACCTTCGCCCCCCACGAGGCGGAGACCAGCGGGCCGAGCTTCTCCCGTACGCGCACGTCGTACGGCTCGACCGAGCTCGCGCGGCCCTCGAGCAGGTTCACGACCGCCTCGGCGGCGATCCGGGCGCTGACGAAGCACTCGAACATGCCGTCGCCCGAGACCGGGTCGACGAGCCCGGCGGCGTCGCCGACGACGAGCGTGCGCCCGCGCGCGAGCCCCGCCTCGGGCCGGCGCAGCGGCAGGCGGTGGCCGCGCATGTGCTCGAGCGCGTCCGGGTCGACGCCGTGGCGCTCGCAGAGGATGCGCAGGTGCGCGCGCAGGTCCGGGCCCTGCTGCTCCCAGCCGCCGACGCCGAAGTTCGCGTGGTCGCCCTTCGGGAAGACCCAGCCGTAGCCACCGGGCACGGTGTTCAGCTCGAACACGGCCCGGCCGCGGTAGCGGTCGTCCCCGATCGCCGCGTAGGGCACGTTCCCCTCGAAGGCGACGCCGTAGGTCGGCCCCTCCCCCAGGCGCAGCTGCTTCGCCGTGACGCCGTTCACGCCGTCGGCGCCGACGAGGGCGGCCGCCTCGAGCACCTCGCCGTTCGCCGTGGTGGCCGCGACCGCGTCGCCGGCCTGCTCGACCGCCGTCACGCGCGTCCGCTCGAGCACCTCGGCGCCCGCGCGGCGGGCCTGGTCGACGAGGAAGGCGTCGAGGCGCCGGCGCTGCGTCATCAGGACGAGCGGCTCGCGCGCGGTGCGCCGGTAGCTCCGCTCGTAGCCGAGGCGGAACTCGAAGCTGTCGACGACGTGCTCGACGACCGGGTCGACCGGGAACGGGAGCTGCCGCACGGCCCGGAGCGTCAGCCCGCCGCCGCAGGGCTTGTCGCGCGGGAACTCGGCCCGGTCGACGAGCGCCACGCGCTTCCCGGCGGTCGCCAGGTGGTAGGCAGACAGCGAGCCGGAGGGCCCGCCGCCGACCACGATCGCGTCGAAGCTCGGCACGCGGAAAGCATAGGGGCCGGCGACGCCGGCCCCCATGCCCATCGGTTCTCGTCCGGCGGCCGGGCCCTAGTCCCGGTCGCGGCGCGGGCCGCGGCGGTCGCGGTCGCGCCCGCCGCGCCGGTCGCCGTCGCCGCGGTCGGAGCGCTCGCTGCGCTCCTCGGGCGGTCGCGCGGCGGCGGCGGCCTTGGCGCGCTCGACCAGCTCCTCCGGCTCGACCAGGCGGTCGTCCTCCTGCTTGTTGACGAGCTTGAGGGCGATCCGGCCGCGCGCCTTGTCGACCTCGATCACGCTGACCGTGACCATGTCGCCCTTGGCGAGCACGTCCTCGACGCGGGCCACGCGGCCCGGGCCGATGTTCGAGACGTGCAGCAGGCCGTCGAGGCCCTTCTTCAGCTCGACGAAGGCGCCGAACTCGGCGAGGCGCACGACCTTGCCGGTGTACTCGTCGCCCGCGTCCGGCTCCTTCGTCAGGGCCCGAATGGCGTTCGAGGCGCCCTCGGCCCGCGTGCCGTCCGCCGCGTAGATGAGGACGGTGCCGTCCTCCTCGATGTCGATCTGGACGTCGTAGTCCGCCTCGAGCCCGCGGATCGTCTCGCCGCCCTTGCCGATGACGAGGCCGATCTGGTCCGGGTCGATCTGGACGGTCGAGATCCGCGGCGCGTGCTCGGCCAGCTGGGTGCGCGCCTCGGAGAGCGTCTCGGCCATCCGGCCGAGGATGAAGACGCGGGCCCGCTTGGCCTGCTCGAGCGCGTCCCGCATGATCTCGCGGGTCACGCCGGTGATCTTGATGTCCATCTGCAGGGCGGTGACGCCCTCCGAGGTGCCGGCGACCTTGAAGTCCATGTCGCCCAGGTGATCCTCGGCGCCCTGGATGTCGGTGAGGATGACGTGGTCGTCGCCCTCCTTGATCAGGCCCATCGCGATGCCAGCGACCGGGCGCGTGATCTGGACGCCGGCGTCGAGCAGCGCGAGCGTCGAGCCGCAGACCGAGCCCATCGACGAGGAGCCGTTCGACTCGAGCGTCTCCGAGACGATCCGGATCGTGTACGGGAAGCTCTCGGTGGACGGGATCACCGGCTTCAGCGCCCGCTGGGCGAGCGCGCCGTGGCCGATGTCGCGGCGCTTGGGCCCGCGCATGAAGCCCGTCTCGCCGACCGAGAAGGGCGGGAAGTTGTAGTGGTGCATGAACCGCCGCTCCTGCTCGAGCGACAGGTCGTCGATCCGCTGCCCCTCCTTCATCGTGCCCAGGGTCAGAAGCGACAGGATCTGCGTCTGGCCACGCGTGAAGAGCGCAGAGCCGTGCGTGCGCGGCGCGACCGAGACCTCGCAGGCGATCGAGCGGATCTCCTCCGCGCCGCGCCCGTCGGGGCGGCGCTTCTCGACGGCGATCTTCCGCCTCACGAGGTCCTTGTAGATCGCGTCGATCGCCTTCTTCACGAGCGAGCGCGTGGTGGCGTCCATGACGGGCGCCGAGCCGTCCTCGCCCGGGACGAGCCACGGCAGCTTCACCCCGCCGACGATCTGCTCGACCAGCACGTCGCGCTTGGCCGACTTCAGCTCCTTCGAGTCCTGCTCGGCCTCGGTGAGCGCGCGGATGTCGGCCTCGAACTGCTCGCGGACCGGCTCGACCACGGCGGCGAGCCGCTCGCGCTCGAGGATCGCGTTGAGGCTCGAGCGAACCTGGATCCGCTTGACCATGTCGGCCTCGGTCGAGGCCATCGAGATCGGCGGCGCGAGCTCGCCCTCGAGCTCCTCGACGACCGAGGCGGCCTTCGCGGGGCCGTCGGCGACGATCGCGGCGCGCAGGCGCGGCGCGGCCGTGCCCTCGACCTCGGCCGTCACCCCGTTCTCGAGGATCTTCGGCTTGCCGGCCTCGGCGCGCAGGCGCTCCTGCAGGTCGCAGAGGACCTTGATCTCGGAGTGCGCGAGCTCGAGCGCCTCGAGCAGCTCCTCCTCGGAGACCTCGTCGGCGCCGCACTCGACCATCGTGATCGCGTCCTTCGTGCCGACGACGAGCAGGTCGAGGATCGAGTCCTCGAGCTCGGGCAGCGTCGGATCGACGAGCAGGCTGCGGTCCGCGTTCATGGCGATCCGGACGGCCCCGACCGGGCCCAGGAACGGCAGCGAGCTGATCATCAGCGCCGCGGAGGCGCCGTTGATCGCGAGCACGTCGTGCGCGTGGACCAGATCGGTCGACAGGATCGTCGCGATGACCTGGACCTCGTTCTTGTAGCCCTTCGGCCAGAGCGGCCGGATCGGGCGGTCGATCATCCGCGCGTTCAGCGTCGCGCGCTCGGTCGCGCGGCCCTCGCGCTTGAAGAAGCCGCCGGGGATCTTGCCGGCCGCGTACATCTTCTCCTCGACGTCGACCGTCAGCGGGAAGAAGTCCGCGCCCTCGCGCCCCTCGAGCCGTCCGACCGCCGTGGCGAGCACCATCGTGTCGCCGCTGCGGACGATGACGGCGCCATCGGCCTGCTTCGCGAGATGCCCCGTCTCGAAGGTGACCTCGCGGCCACCGACGGTAGCGCTGAGCACGCGCTTCCCGGAAACGGCAGTTGCCATATGTCCTCCTTGCGTCAGGGCAGGAGGCGGAGGCGGAGGTTTGAGGCAGTCCCGGGGGGCGGGCCTCCCTCAAACTTCCACCGGCCGCCCCCCGCCAGCCGGCGGCTTATCGCCGCAGGCCCAGTTCCTGGATCAGGCGGCGGTAGCCGTCCAGATCCTTCCGCTGCAGGTAGTTCAGCAGCCGACGACGCTGGCCGACGAGCTTCAGGAGCCCGCGCCGCGTGTGATGGTCGTGCCGGTGCTGCTGCATGTGCTGGGTGAGGCGGTTGATCCGCTTCGTCAGCATCGCGATCTGCACCTCGGGAGAGCCCGTGTCGGACTCGTGCCGACCGTGCTTGCCGATCAGCTCTTTCTTGACGTCGCTCGTGAGTGCCATTGGCGGGAAGGCTAGCAGCAGGCGCGCTACGAGGGACGGAGGGCTGCACGAGCCTCCGCGACGTCCCGTCCGATCTGCGCGACGAGCGCCGACTCGGAGTCGAACGCGCGCTCCCCGCGCAGGTACGACCAGACCTCGATCCGCAGGCGCGTGCCGTACAGGTCGCCCTCGAAGTCGAGCAGGAACGCCTCGATCCGCCGCTCGGTGCCGCCGTAGTGCGGGTTCACGCCGACGGACATCGCGACGCGGTGCCCGAGCGCCTCGCCCGCGTAGATCCCGTAGGCCGGGACGAGCAGGCCCTGGTCGACGGCGAGGTTCGCGGTCGGGTAGCCGAGCGTGCCGCCGCGCTGGTCGCCGGAGACGACGAGCCCCTCGAGCTCGTACGGGCGGCCGAGCAGACGGGCGGCCTCGTCGACCGCGCCCTCCCGCAGCAGCCCCCGGATCGCGCTCGACGAGACGCCGTCCACGAGCGGCACGCTGCGGACGTCGAAGCCGAGCTCCCGCAGCAGCTGCACGTCGCCGGCGCGGGCCCGGCCGAAGCGGAAGTCCTCGCCCGCGAAGACGATCCGCACGTCGAGCGGCGCGAGCACGCGCCGGGCGAAGTCCTCCGGGGTCGTCGTCGCGAGCTCCGCCGTGAACGGCACGACGAGCGCCTCGTCGGCCCCGAGCTCCTCGATCAGCTCCAGCCGGCGGTCGAGCGTCGCGAGCAGCTGCACCTCGTAGCCGAGCACCGTGCGCGGGTGCGGGTCGAACGTGACGACCGCCGAGCGCAGCCTGCAGGCGGTCGCGGCCTCGATCACGGCAGCGGTGCCCGAGGTGGACGCCGTCGAACGTCCCGATCGCGATCGCGCGCTCGGTCGCGGGCAGCTCCGACGGGTCGCGGGCGACGACCATGCTCATGCGGCGCAGAGGACGGTCTCGGGCCGGGCGCTGCCTCCTCGCCCCGTGCGACGGCGAGCAGCGCGCCTTCGTGGACGAGCGCGACGGGCCCGGCGAGGTCGGTCGGGACGGCGTGCCCGTGCGCGACCCGGCGGCGATGCGCCTCGTCGAGCTCGACGACTGGCAGGAACGGCAGGGCCGCGCCGGCAGGCAGCGGCCGGGAGTCGTCGGCGTCCTCGACGCGGAAGGGCCGACCGCGGTCCGCCGCAGCGAGGCGCAGTGCCCGCCGAGCGCGTCGGCGATCGCGCGGACGTACGTCCCGCTCGACACGTGCAACGCGAGGGTCACGTCCGGCGGCTCGAAGGCGACGACGACGGCCTCGTGGACGGTCGATCGGCGCAACGGCATCTCGACCTGGACGCCGCGGCGGTGCAGCTCGTAGGCGCGGACGCCGTCGACGTGCACCGCGGACGCGGCCGGCACCGGGAGCTCGACCTCGCCGACGAGCGCCGCGACCGCGGCCTCGACGTCCGACGGGAGCGGCGGCTCGTCGATCACCTCGCCCTCGGCGTCGCCCGTGGACGTGCGCGCCCCGAGCCGGACGGTCGTCTCGTAGCGCTTGTCGAGCCCCACGAGGTACTGCGCGAGGCGCGTCGCGCGGCCGAGCAGGACGAGCAGGAGCCCGGTCGCCGCCGGGTCCAGCGTGCCCGCGTGGCCCGCCTTGACGCCGTAGCGGCGCTTCGCGTCACGCACCACGGCGAACGAGGACGGGCCGACCGGCTTGTCGACGAGCAGGAGCCCGGCCCCGTCGGGCAGCGGCGCGTCGGTCGACCGGCCCACCGCGCGCGTCAGGACGGCCGCGCGATCGACGCGGTCTGCTCGCGGAACGCCTCGCGGATCCCGTGGACGAGCTCCTCGACGGTCAGGTCGGTCGAGAATCCCGCCGCCTGGCGGTGGCCGCCCCCGCCGAACACGCGGGCGATCGCGGACACGTCGATCTCGTCGTGGGTCGTCCGCAGGCTCACCTTGCGCGCCGCCGCGCCGTTCGACGGCGGCGGCTCGCGGATCAGGGCGACGAGCTCGGCGCCCTCGACCGCGCGCAGGTAGTCGATGATCCCCTCGGAGTACGGCTCTTCCGCGCCGGCCGCGGTGAAGTCCCCGCGCGAGAGCGACGAGACGATCAGCCGGCCGCCCTCGTAGACCTCCGCCTGGTCGAGCGCCCGCGCGAGCAGCTTCAGCTTGCCGAACGCGACGTTCTCGTAGACGTCCTGGAAGACCTTGTGCACGTTCGCGCCGGCCTCGACGAGCTCGGCGGCGAGCCGCAGCGTCCGCGGGCGCGTGTTCGCGTACTGGAAGCGCCCGGTGTCGGTGACCAGGGCGATGTAGAGCGCCTCGGCGATCGGCGGGGTGAGCACGACCCCGAGCTCGGTGAAGACGTCGCGCAGGATCTCCCCGGTCGAGGAGGCGTCGGGGACGACGAGGTTCACGTCGCCGAAGCGGGTGTTGTCGTGGTGGTGGTCGATGTTCACCACGAGCGCGCGTCCTCGAGCAGCCGGTCGTGCTCGGGGCCGATCCGGCGCGCGTTCGCGCAGTCGAGCGCCACGAGCGTCCGCGACGCGATGTCGGCCGGGGCCGTCCGCGAGACGGCAGAGAGGTCCATGAAGCCGTACTCGCGCGGGAGGGGGATCGTCCCCGCGAGGAGCAGCCGCACGTCCTTGCCGAGCTGCGCGAGGGCGTGCCAGGCAGCGAGCAGTGACCCGAGCGCGTCCCCGTCGGGGTTCTCGTGCGTCGTGACGAGCACGCGGTCGCTCCCGCCGAGCGCCTCGGCGACCGCGGTCATGTCACTGCTCGGGTTCTGGGTCTCCGGGGGCGAGCTCATCGATGAGCTGCGCGAGCCTGACGCCGCGCTCCACCGACTGATCGTACTGGAAGGAGATGATGGGAGTCCGCTTGAGGCGCAGCTCGCGCCCGATCCGGGCCTGGAGCAGCCCGCGCGCGGACGTCAGCCCGGCGAGGGTCTGCTCCCGCGCGCGCTCGCTCCCGAGCACGCTGAGGAAGACGGTCGCCTCGTGCAGGTCGGGGGTCGCCTTGACCCCCGTCACGGTGACGAAGCCGATCCGGGGGTCGGTCAGCTCAGGGATCGCCTCCGAGAGGACGGCCTTGAGCGCCTCGTTCACCCGGCGTAGCCGATCAGGCCTCAAGGGTCACCACCTCCCGGTCGACGCGACCGAGCTCGAACGCCTGGGCACCCAGGTAGCGCTCGGCGGCCGCGAGCAGCTCGTCCGCCTCGCGGTACTCGCGCGCGACGCACGCGAGCGTGAGGCGGGCGAGTTGCCACAGCTCGTGGTGGTCGACCTCGGCGACGGACGCGCCGAAGCGGCGCTGGAGCTGCGCCTTGACGGACTGCAGCTCCCGGCGCTTGTCCTTGAGCGAGTGCCCGTCCGGGAAGTGCAGCTCCGCGGACAGGATCCCGACGTACCCCGTCGACACGGCGAGCCGGCCTGTGGCTTGGCGCCCGCGCGCGTCAGCTCGTCGCAGCCGGCGTGCCGAGGTCGGTGCGCTCGATCTGCTTCACCTCGAAGAACTGCAGGACGTCGCCCTCCTTGACGTCGTTGAAGTTCTCGAGCTGGAGGCCGCACTCGAAGCCGGTCTGGACCTCGCGCGTGTCGTCCTTGAAGCGCTTGAGGCTCGAGAGCGTCGTCTCGTACACGACCGTGCCCTCGCGGATGACGCGCACGCCCGCGGTGCGCTTGATCGTCCCGTTCGTGACGTAGCAGCCGGCGATCGTGCCGAGCCGCGAGATCCGAAACGTCTGGCGCACCTCGGCCTCGCCGATGATCTCCTCGACCGTCTCCGGCGCGAGCATGCCGACCAGCGCCTGCTCGATCTCGTCGGTGAGCTGGTAGATCACGCGATACGTGCGGACGTCGACGCCCTCGCGCTTCGCGAGCGCCCGGGCCTCGGCGTTCGGGGTCACGTTGAAGCCGACGACGATCGCGTTCGAGGCGGCGGCGAGGTTCACGTCGCTCTCGGAGATCGCGCCGATGCCCGTGTGCAGGACGCGGACGCGGACCTCGGGGTGCTTGATCTTCGCCAGCTCGCCCTCGACCGCCTCGACCGAGCCCTGCACGTCCGCCTTCACGACGAGGTTCAGGTCCTGGACCTGGCCCTGGCTGATCTGCGTGAACAGGTCCTCGAGCGAGACGCCCTTCTTGTGCTGGCGTGCGAGCTGCTCGGCGCGCAGCCGCTGGCCGCGCAGGCCGGCGAGTTGGCGCGCCTGGCGATCGTTCTCGACCTCGCGCGCCTGCTCGCCGGCGACGGGCGGCTTGTCGAAGCCGAGGATCTCGACCGGCGTCCCCGGGGGCGCCTCCTTGATCCGCTCGCCGCGGTAGTCGTAGAGCGCGCGGACCTTGGCCCAGGCGTCGCCCGCCACGATCGCGTCGCCGACGTTCAGCGTGCCGCGCTGGACGAGCATCGTCGCGACGGGGCCGCGGCCGACGTCGAGCCGGCTCTCGATGATCGGCCCGGACGCGGGCGCGTTCGGGTTCGCCTTCATCTCCAGCTCGGCGTCCGCGACGAGCAGGACGCGCTCGAGCAGCTCGTCGATCCCGAGCTTGCCCTTGGCCGAGACGTCCGCGAACTGCGTCGTGCCGCCCCACTCCTCGGGCTGCAGGCCGTGGCCGACGAGCTCCTGCCGCACCCTGGTCGGGTTCGCGTCCTCGCGGTCGATCTTGTTGACGGCGACCACGATCGGCACCTCGGCGGCGCGCGCATGGTTGATCGACTCGATCGTCTGCGGCATCACGCCGTCGTCGGCGGCGACGACGAGCACGGCGACGTCCGTGACCTTGGCGCCGCGGGCGCGCAGGGCCGTGAACGCCTCGTGACCGGGCGTGTCGAGGAAGGTGATCCGGCGGCCGTCGTGGTCGACCTGGTAGGCGCCGATGTGCTGCGTGATCCCACCGGCCTCCGTCTCGACGACGGCCGTCTGGCGGATCGCGTCGAGCAGCGTCGTCTTGCCGTGGTCGACGTGGCCCATGATCGTGACGACGGGCGGGCGCGGCCGCAGGTCCTCGGGCGCGTCGTCGTAGACCTCCTCCTCGCCGATCTCCTCGTCGGCGTGCTTGATCTCGACCTCGCGGTCGAGCTCCGAGGCGATCAGCTCGACCGCGTCGTCGGGGAGGCTCTGCGTGATGGTGACCATCTCGCCGACGCCCATCATGATCTTGATGATCTGGGGCACGGTGACGCCGAGGGCGGCCGAGAGCTCCTTGACGGTCACGCCGGACGCGACGGTGACCTTGCCCGGCTTCTCGGGCGGGCCGGCCTCGCCGCCGGGGCGCTTGCCGCCCGTGGCCGTCTTGCCGTCGGTGCCGCGCTGGTCCGGGCGCGGGCGCGCGGCGAGCGAGTCGATCACGACACGGCGCTTGCGCTTCCCGGCTCCGCCCGCGCCACGCGGGCGCACGGGCCTGGGCGGCTTCTTCCCCTGGTCGGCCATGACGTCAGCTTACCCCTCTCCCGCTCCCCGTAGGAGCGCCTCCGGCACCGCGACGGCGGCTCGCAGCGAGCGCGCGAAGCGCTTCCGCGCGACCGCCTGCTCGAGGCACTCCGCGGACGGGCACGTGTACGCGCCCCGTCCCGCTGCACTTCCCGTCGGATCGCGTTCCAGCGACCCACTCCGCACCACGTAGCGCACGAGCTCCGCCTTGGCCGCGCGGCGACCGCAGCCGACGCACGTCCTGACCGGCGGCTGCGGCACGGCTACGCAGCCTCGCCCTCCTGCACGGCCAGCTCGCGGTGGGCCGGGATGCCGCAGTAGCGGGACCCCGGCAGAGCGTTGTTCGGGCAGCGCTTGCCCGTCGAGAGCACCGCCGCGCAGCGGCCCGTGGACTCCTCGTCGTCGTCGCCGCCGAACGCCGCGTCCGCCTCGGCCTGCGCGAACTGCGTCTCGGAGTTGATGTCGATCTTCCAGCCGGTCAGGCGGGCGGCGAGGCGGGCGTTCAGCCCCTCCTTGCCGATCGCGAGCGAGAGCTGGTCGTCCGGCACGATCACCGTCGCCTCGCGCGACTCGTCGTCGACGAACACCTCGCGGACGCGGGCCGGCGACAGCGCCTTCGCGATGAAGCGGGCCGGCTCGGCGTTCCACGGGATGATGTCGATCTTCTCGCCGCGGAGCTCCGACACGACCATGCGCACGCGGGAGCCGCGCGGGCCGACGCAGGCGCCGACCGGGTCGACGCCCTGGGTGTGCGACTGGACGGCGATCTTCGAGCGGTAGCCCGGCTCGCGCGCGACGGCGCGGATCTCGACGAGGTTGTCCGCCACCTCGGGCACCTCGAGCTCGAACAGCGTCCGGATCAGCTCGGGGTCGCGCCGCGACAGGATCACCTGCGGGCCCTTCGTCCCGGAGCGGACCTCCGTGATCACGGCCTTGATCCGGCTGCCCTGCTCGTAGCGCTCGCCGTCGACCTGCTCGGAGCGCGGCAGGAGCGCCTCGACCTTGCCGAGGTCGACGAGGACGTTGTTGCGGTCGCCGGCCTGCTGGACGATGCCCGTGACGACCTCGCCGACGCGGTCGACGTACTCGTCGTACATCATCGCCCGCTCGGCCTCGCGGATCCGCTGGAGGATCACCTGCTTCGCGGTCTGCGCGGCGATCCGGCCGAAGTTCTCCGGCGTCACGTCGTTCCGCGCGACCTGCTCCTGCGGGACCTGCGACCAGTCGATCTCGAGGTCGTCGTCCTGGATCAGGGTGTGCGAGCGCTCGCCCGACTCGGCCTCCGCGGCCTCGAGCTCCGTCAGCGCCCGCTCGCGTGCCTCGTCGATCAGGCGCTGCTCGAGGTCCTTCGGGAGCTCGATCGCCCAGACGAGGAAGTCCCCGCTCTGTCGGTCGAGCTCGACCTGGGCGTGGCGCGCCGCGCCCGGCGTCTTCTTGTACGCGGCCAGCAGGGCATCCTCGAGCGCCTCGATCAGCGTCTCGGCCTCGATGCCCTTCTCCTTCTCGATGCTCCTGACCGCCTCGAGAATCTCGCGGCTCATCGCGGTCACCTTCCCTCGTCGATCAGATTCGCGCGGACGATCTCGAGGTACGGGACCTCGACGCGTCCGCCCCCTGCAAGCTCGAGCTCGACGGCGTCCTCACCGGCCGCCGTCACGGTGCCGCGGAACCGCTTGCGCCCGTCCAGCTCCCGCTCCGTCCGCACGGCGACCGGCTCCCCGACGGCGGCGGCGAAGTGCTCGCGCGTCCGCAGCGGCCGATCGAACCCGGGAGACGACACGTCGACCGTGTAGCGGTCGTTGTAGCCCCGGAGGAGGCCCGACACCCGCTCGCAGAGGTCGAGGTCGACCCCGTTCGCGTGGTCGATGAAGACGCAGAACCGATCGTGGCCGAGGAGCTCGACCGCGAGCACCGAGACGTCCGGCGCGTCCGCGTGGACGAGCGGCTCGATCTCGCGCTGCAACTCTCGCTCTCGTGCGTACGTCGACATGGGCCCTGCGACTGCGGTGGGGATTTTCGGCCTCCTACGAAAAACGGGCGCTCAGCGCCCGCTTCCAGGACGAGCTGGTCAATTCCTGGCAAGAGGATAGCAGCTTGCCCGGCGGGCTCATCCGCCCGCAGCCCGGGTGTCGAGGACGATCGTGACGGGCCCGTCGTTGACGAGCGAGACGGCCATGTGCGCGCCGAACTCGCCGGCCGCGGTGGGCACGCCCTCCTGCTCCAGCACGGCCCGGAAGCGCTCGTAGAGCGGCTCCGCGACGTCGGGCTGCGCGGCCCGGGCGAAGCTCGGACGATTGCCCCTCGCGGTGTCCGCGATCAGGGTGAACTGGCTGACGACGAGCGCCGCGCCGCCGACGTCGACGACGCTCCGATCGAACCGCCCCTCGTCGTTCGGGAAGATCCGCAGGCGCGCCACCCGGCGGGCGAGCCAGTCGGCCTCGTCCGGCCCGTCGCCGGCCGCGACGCCCAGCAGGACGCAGAGGCCCGCCTCGATCGCGCCCACCACGCGCCCGTCAACCGTGACGCTCGCCGAGCCGACCCGCTGGACGACCGCGCGCACGCCGGGCTCAGCGGTAGACGTCGACGCCGAGCCCGACGGGCGCGCGCTGGTAGAGCCAGTCGGCGATCCAGATCGGGATGCGCACGCAGCCGTGGCTCGCCGGGTACGGCGGCACGGACGGGAAGCCGTGGATCGCGAAGCTGTCCCCGTAGAAGGTCAGCGTCCGGTAGAGGATCGCGGGCCCGAGCCACGTCCCGGTGGCGAGCGCCTTCCAGCGGATGGCGTGGCGTCCCTCGGGCGTGTTCCCGGTCGCGCCGGTCGAGACGGGCAGGATCGCCGTGACCTCGCCGCGCTCGACGAGCAGCAGGATCTGGCGCGTCTTGTCGACCTCGATGTGGCGGGCGGGGCCGCGGTAGCGCGGCCGCAGCGGACGGGCGGACGCGAGCCGGCGCCACTCCGCCTCGCCGACGCGGCCCGTGCGCGGCAGGCCGTACGCCTTCTGGAAGGCGTAGACGCTGTCGAGCGTCTCGGCCCGGAAGACGCGGCGGTCGCCGCCCGGCACGCGGAAGCGGAGCTTGGCGATCCCGCGCACGAACGCCGCGACGTCGGCGCCGCGATCGCCGAGGCCGAACGGCCTTGCCGTCGACCGGACGCGGGTGGCGACGGAGCCGGCGGCCAGCCCACCGCGGGCCGGCAGGACGATCTCGACCTGGAAGGTCCCGACGCCCGGGGTCGGGACGACGCCGCTCAGCCGCCCGTCGCGCACGCGCGCGAGCGCGCGCGCGACGACCTGACCCTGGCGGCGGACGACGACCCGGACCGTCCCCGCGTACGTGCGCGGGAACACCCGGCCGCGCAGCTCCGCGCCGAGGTGCGCGCGGCCCACGAGCGGGGAGACGCGGGCCCGGGGCGTGACCGCGAAGGCGAGCGGCGCGCTGGCGGTCGCCGTGCCGAGGACCCGGACGCGCGCCTCGCCGCCCGCGCGCACGCGCGCGTCGAGCGCGAAGGCCCCGTCCGGCCCGGCGGCGGCGCGGGCGAGCTCACGCCACCCGGCCCCGTCCCGCCGCTCGAGCGCGAGCGTCTCGCCGGCCGCGGCGGGGAACCGGCCGCGCAGCTCGAGCCGCTCGTCGAAGCCCACCGGCCCGTCCGGGCCGCGGACGACGAGCTCGCCCGCGACGACGGGGAGCGCGAGCGTCGCCGTCGCGCCGAGGTCGTCGACGACGGTGAGCGAGACGACGTAGCGCCCGGGCGCGGCATAGGCGTGCACGAGCGAGGCGCCCGTCGCCGTCGTCCCGTCGCCGAGGTCCCAGGCGGCCGAGGCGAGCGTCCGGCCCGGTCGACCGCGCTCGCCGCGGCGTCGAGCGCAACGGAGCCGGGCGCGCCCGCGACGGGCGTCGCCTCGAAGCTCGCGACCGGCGCCGCGGCGGCGCTCGACGCCGCGAGGAGCGCGGCGAGCGCTGCGATGACGGCGAGCGTGCGACGCATCGCGGCGAAGCATACGGACGACCCCGGAACGACGACGCGCCCGGCCGGGGCCGGGCGCGTCGGTCTCGCGTCGCTGCGCGGTCGTGGGCTAGCGGACCCGCACGACCTCGCAGGCGGCCGGGTCGACGAGCACGTCGCCGCGGCGCATGTAGACGGTGTCGTTCCCGGGGCCGCAGTCGATCGTGTCGACCTGGCGATCGTTGTCCGAGGAGTCGATCACGTCGTCGCCGTCGCCCGCGACGAACGTGTCGGCGCCGCGGCCGCCGTCGAGGCGGTCGTTGCCGTCGCCGGAGAGCAACTGGTCGTCGCCGTTGCCGCCGTCGAGGCGGTCGTCGCCGCCGTCCGTGTCGAGCAGGTCGTTGCCGTCCCCGCCCCACACGCGATCGACGCCCGCGCCGGTGGCGATCTGGTCGTCGCCGTCGCCGCCGCTGATCAGGTTGTCGCCGTCGACGTCGAGCACGAGGTCGTTGCCGTCCTCGCCGTAGATGACGTCGTTGCCGCCCTCGTCCTCGCTGATCTGGTCGTCGCCGTCGCCGCCGCGGACGAGGTCGTCGCCGAGGCCCGGCGCGATGAAGTCGTTGCCCGCGTCGCCGCCGATCCGGTCGTTGCCCGCTCCCGTGGTGATCGTGTCGTCGCCCGAGCCGCCGAGGATCGCGTTGTTGCCGAGCAGGTCGAGGATCGAGTCGGCCCCGGCGCCGCCGCGGATCGAGTCGTCGCCGTCGTTGCCGTTGATCGAGTCGACGCCGTCGCCGCCGTCGATCCGGTCGTTGCCGTCGCCGCCGTTGATCGTGTCGTTGCCGGCGTCGCCGTAGACCCTGTCGTTGCCCGCGTCGCCGCCGAGCGTGTCGTCGCCGTCGCCGCCGAAGACGACGTCGTCGCCGTCGCCCGCCTCGACGTAGTCGATCCCGGCGAGCGCGCAGATGACGTCGTTCAGGTTGGCCGGCAGGACGTCGCCGAACAGGTCGTCGTCGCCCTCGGTGCCGGTGATCGTGCAGACGGGGTCGCTGTTGCCGCCGTGGCCGGGGCACTTGCGCCCGCCGCCGTAGTGGCCGCCGCCCTTGTGGCCGCGCCCCTTGTGACCGCCGCCCTTGTGGCCGCCCTGGTAGCCGTCGTGATCGTCGTCGTCGTCGCCGTGCTCGCCGTGCTCGCCGCCCGACGGGGGCGCGGAGGCGCCGCAGGAGACCTGCGCCTGGCCGAGCAGGTGCTCGGGCTTCTGGTGGCCGTTCGTGTCCCACCAGCCGCTGACGACGACCGAGTGCGCGCCGTCCGCGAGCGTGAGCGGGACGGTCAGCGTGCCGGCCGAGCCGTCGAAGGAGAACGTCTCCGGCGTGCCCTGGACGCCGTCCACGTCGATCCGGTAGCTGACGGTGTTGCCGGGTGCGTTGGCGAATCGCGTGAGCTTCAGCTGCACCTGGGTACAGCTGATCACGGTCGAGCCCGTGTGCGCCATGGCCTGCCCGGCCACCATGAGCGCGACGAGCGCGACGATCGCCACGATCAACTTCCTCACGACGCTGCCTGCCTTTCCGAGGGAACACGAGCCGCTGCCCACCGGCTCGACCGCCACGGAAGGGGTCGGCCTCCGCGCCGGGTCGCCCGCTCCCTCGGGCGGGCGGCCCGCACCTCCCCGCCACGGGTACGCGGCATCCCCCCGGCGAGGTCGTCATACTGCGCCGCGATGCGCCGGCTTCGCCCCCTGCTCGTCGCCATTTTCGCCGTGCTCGCGCTCGCCGTCCCGGCGGTCGCGGGCGCGGCGACGCGGGCCGAGCCGCCCAACCAGAACGACCCCTGCTCCGACCTCGGCCGCAACACCTGCGGGACGAACGGCGTCGGCACGTACGAGACGTACCGCTACGGGCTGCGCTGGTTCGGCGACTTCCGCGGCGCGATCCCCGGCGAGGGCAACGCGTTCTGCATCGACCTGCGCTTCTGGTACCCGTCGGCGAGCTACCGCTTCCGCGAGGTCGCCGCCGGCCCGCTCGTGAACCGCGACGGCGAGACCGTCCCGCTTGCAAAGCGGCAGAAGCTCGCCTACGCCGTCTGGGCCTACGGGCGCAGCGGCAACCGGACGCAGCAGGCGGCGACGATGCTCTACGTCCACTCGCTCATGGGCGACGGCGCGCCGGGCGAGGTCGACCCGTCCGCCCTCGGCCCCGCGGTCGTGCGCGCGTTCAAGCGGATCTCGCGCGACGCCGATCGCTACCGCGGCCCGTACCGGCTCGAGCTGAAGGTCGGCTCGGGCCTCGTCGTCGGCCGGCAGGCCACCGCCACGGTGCGCGTCCTCGCCGCGTCCGGCGCCGCCGTCCCGGGCGTCGCGGTCGAGCTCGCGGGGGCGGGAGCGTCCGGCCTGAAGCGGACGGTCGAGACGGGCGCCCAGGGCCTCGCGCGCGTCACCTTCACCCCGACCAGCGCCGGCGCGGTCGAGCTGACCGCGACGACCTCGGACGTCGCGTCGACCCTGCCCCGCATCTTCGCCCCGACGACGGCCGCGGCCGCGCGCAACGGGCAGCGCCTCGTCGTCCCAGCCTCGCAGCGCCTGACCGCGAGCGCCTCGGCGCCGGCCGCGCCCGCGACGCTGACCGTGACGACGGCCGCGACGCCGCAGTCCGTCCTCGTCGGCGAGCCCGTCACGGACGCGATCACGCTCGCGGGCGCCCTGCCGTCCTACCGGGCGACCATCGCCGCGCGCGTCTACGGCCCGTTCCGCACCCGCGAGCAGATCGCGTGCACGGGGACGCCGGTCTGGACGGGAACGGTCGCCGCGAGCGGCCCTGGCACCTTCTCGACGGAGCCGTTCACCCCGACGGCGCCGGGCTGGTACGTCTACCAGGAGGACGTCCCGGGCGACGCCTCGCACACGGGGCTGACGACCCCGTGCGACGACCCCGCCGAGCGCTTCCAGGCGCAGGTGCAGCCGACGGTCGTGACGATCGTCAGCCAGCAGCTCGCCGCCCCTGGCACGGCGATCTTCGACCGCGTCCAGGTGAGCGGCACCGGCGGCGAGCGCGTCACCGTCGCCGCCGCGCTCTACGGCCCGTTCCCGAGCGTCGACGCGCTCCGCTGCGACGGCCCGCCGTTCTGGACGGGGACGATCGACGTCCCGCGCGACGGCGAGTACCGCACGGCCTCGGTCACGCTGACGACGCCCGGCTACTACACGTATCAGGAGCGGATCGCCGCGAGCGACGTCGTCCGCGAGGTCGTCACCCCGTGCGGCGAGGCGGCCGAGACGACGCTCGTCTCCGGCAGCCCGCAGGTGCGCACGCAGGTGAGCGCGCAGGAGACGACGCCCGGCTCGACGATCACCGACGACGTGATCGTCACCGGCCTCGGCGCGCTCGCCGCGACGGTGGGCGTCGAGCTCTGGGGCCCGTTCGACTCGCTCGACGCGATCTCGTGCACGGGCACGCCGTACTGGACGGGCTCCTTCGTCGCGACCGGCGACGGCACGTACACGACCGAGCCGGTGACGCTCGAGCTGGCCGGCTACTACACGTACCGCGAGGCGCTCCTGCCCGGCCCCGGCAACCCGGGCGTCACGACCGCGTGCGGCGAGGCGTCGGAGACGACCGTGGCGCGCGCGACGCCGGCCGTGACGACGCTGACGTCCGCCGAGGTCGCGCGGCCGGGCGCCGTGATCTCCGACCGGATCGCGGTCACGGGCCTCGGCAGGACGCCTGCCCGTGTCGTGGTCGAGCTGTTCGGCCCGTTCCCGACGCGCGCGGCGATGCGCTGCACGGGCGCGCCGCTCGCGCGCGAGGAGCTGGAGGTCGCGGGCGACGGCACGTACCGCTCGCCCACCGTCGAGCTGCCACGCGCCGGCTTCTACACGTGGCGCGAGATCCTCACCTCGGGCCCGAACGTCACGCCGACGACGACGGAGTGCGGCCTGTCGGAGGAGACGACGCTCGGGGCGCCGCTGATCCTCACCGGCCGCGGCGACCGCGTGACCGAGGTGGTCGCCGGCCAGGGCGCGGGCAGCGCCACGCCGACCCGCGTCCGCATCCCGACGCTCGACGTCGACGCGCCCGTCTCGGCCGTCGGCATCGACCTCGCCGCCGGCGCGCTCGCCGTGCCGACGAACGTCCGTCGGACGGCCTGGTGGCAGGACGGCGCCGCCCCGGGCGACGAGGAGGGCGCCGTGCTGATCGCGGGCCACGTCGACTCCGCCGCCGCCGGCGAGGGCGCGTTCTTCTCGCTCAAGGGGATCCGGCGGGGCGCCCGGATCGAGGTCGCGACCCGCGGCGGCGACGTCGTCCGCTACCGCGTCACCTCGGTCAAGCGCGTGCGCAAGGCCGCGCTCCCGACGTCGGTCTACTCCCGCCAGGGCGACGCGCGGCTCGTGCTCGTCACCTGCGGCGGCCCGTTCGACCGCGCCGCCGGCAGCTACCGCGACAACGTCGTGGTCACGGCCGTCCCGCTCGGCTAGCCGCCCTCGCGCCCGCGCCGCGGTATCGTCGCCGCTGCGACGCGCACACGACGACGAACGGCGGTGACGCATGACACGGGTCCTCTTCGTCCTCACGGGCTCCCCCGGCCTGACGCTGAAGGACGGCTCGCGCTTCCCCGGCGGCGTCTGGCCGCCCGAGTTCGTCTGGCCCCACCACGCCTTCGCCGAGGCGGGGTACGAGATCACCGTGGCGACGCTCGGCGGCGTGCCCGCCCCGATCGACGAGGCCGGCCTGGGCCTCACGCTGCAGGAGAACGACCAGTCCGCGGTCGACTTCCAGCGCGCCTACCTGGCGCGGCCGGAGATCGAGGCGCTCCTCGCCGCGCCCGCCCGGCTCGAGGACCTCGACCCGGCCGACTTCGACGTCGTCTTCGTCCCCGGCGGCTTCGGCGTCCTCGAGGACGTCGGCGACGACCCCGTCGTGGGTCGCCTGATCGCCTCGACCTACGCGCGCGGCGACGTCGTCGCGACCCTGTGCAGCGGCGGCTCGTCCCTGCTCGGCGCGCGCAACGAGGACGGCTCCTGGCCCTTCGTCGGCAAGAGGATCGCGGGCTTTCCGACCGCGGAGAAGATCGACTTCGGCGTCGCCGCCGGCGCGCCCTACCTGCTCGAGGACCGGATGAAGGCCGCGGGCGCCGACTACGTCGCCGGCGAGAAGCACCAGACGCTTGTCGTCGTCGACGGCAACCTCGTGACGGGGCAGAACGGCGCGTCGTCGAAGGAGACGGCGCAGGCCGTGATCGAGCTGGTGGAGGGGCGAGGCTAACCGAGCCTGGTTCGCGACAAGCAAACGGCCGGCGGTCGCCACCGCCAAGCCTAGACGCGACACTTCAGAGGCCTGCGGAACGATGCGCCCGGGGCTCTACAGCTAGGTCTCGCGCGGCTGGTACAACCGACGAATGAACCTGACACATGCGGGTGGCATGTCGATGAAGTCAGTCATGCGGCTCGTGAACCTGTACATCGGAGTCGACGGCGGCTACCTCGGCGACTTCAGTCAGCGGACCCACGCTGACTTCTATCCCACCTACTGCGACCTCGACATCGATCCGAACCAGTTCGACGGCACGACTAGGGAGCGCTTCATCAAGATCATCTCGACCCGCTCAGCGCAGGAGCAGGCGAAGATCATACGGGGCATCCTTGAGAAGTACCCGCCGGGCACTTCTGAGCTGCGGACGCAGGAACTGCACGACGAGTACAGCGCGCTTGCCGACCAACTCCAGCTTGGCGCGATGGTCGCGGGCAACGCACCGGCGAAGACCTCGGACGTTGTCCGACGCGCGATAGATGACGTCCAGTTGCTACTAGACGGAGGTCGCCCGACGAGCGCTGTCGATCGGGTTCACACGGCAATTCACGGGCACCTGAGGTACTTATGCGACCAGGCCGGTATCGAGCATGAACGCGACGCCTCAACTACGGCGCTGCTCAAGAAGTTGCGGCGGGAGCATCCTCGGATGCAGCATCTCGGGCCACGCTCACAGGACATCGAGAAGACGCTGAACGCGATGGGCGTCGTCCTCGATGCGTTGACGCCGGTGCGGAACAACGCGAGCGTCGCACACCCAAACGAGGAGTTGCTCGGGCGTCACGAGGCGCAGCTTGTCATCAACGCTGGCCGAACGGTGCTCTCGTATCTCGACAGTAAGCTCGGCGAGACGCAGCCCGCCGGATAGGGCTGCCGTATCCCACATTCGCGCGAGTCGCCAAGAGTCGCGATCCTGTCGGCCTGCACGTGAGGAGCGGCTGGAGCGCACTGCCGGAACGAGCGACAGCCGCTCGCAGCCGGCTAGGCGCGCTCGTCGGAGGCGAGACGCCAGCGCGTCCAGCCTTGCGGCCACGATCTCCCGCTCCTGCCCGACTGCCTCCTGGACGTGCTCGGACAGGCGCGCAACGGCTACGGCCGGACTCTACGGACGAGACCGCACGAGCCTGCGTCTACGAGTCCCCGCCCTTCCATCGCCAAGCGCGGCGGAACCCGGCCGCTTCGGCGTCGGCGCAGGTGGCCGCGTAGAGCTCGCCTCGTTCGGGTTCGACGACGGTCGAGTCGTACTGCTGGTCGAACGGCAGGTGGTAGATGCGCTCGCCGGTGCGGCGGGCGATGTTGCACTTGATCCTCGGGTAGTCGCCGAGCGGGAAGTTCTCCTCGACGTGGATCTCGAGGGCGTGCGCGAACTCCCGCGCTCGGTCTGAGAGCGCGGTTGTGGTCGTGAACGTGCCGGTGACCTTCTTGCCGGGGTTCTCGATCTGCGCGGCGACCATCGTGCCGAACAGCTGGAAGATGTGCTTCTCGTGGATCACCTTGTGCTGTGCCCATCGCTTGCACTGGATCACCTCGATCGTTCCGTCGCGCTCGGCGAGCACGTCGCGCCCGAGATCCTCGAAGCCCTTGACGATGCCGTGGTAGGTGACGGTGCAGCCAGCCTGCTCGCGCAGGTATCCGACGTAACGCTCGTAGTCGCGGCCGATCTGCCACGGCGTCTGCCGTGAATGCAGGTAGCGCTCAAGCGCGAGCTGGTTCCGCTCGGCGGTTGTGAGCGCCGCCCACTCGTCCTTGGAGAGGAAGCGGCTAGCCGGATCCTCGCGCGACTCGTCGCCGTTGATGCTCGTCGCGGCGGCGTAGTCGATCTCGGCCTCGAGGTCGCGGAACTCCTCCAGCCACGGGAAGTGGAACTCGTAGAGCGATGTCAGGTACTCGGCGAACTTCATCCGTCGCCGCAGTCCCGCCATCTCCCTTCCCTTCTCCTTCACCACCTCCGCCGCCGTGTGGGCGGGGTGCTTCTTCGATCTCAGGTAACGGGCGTCGCCATCGGCCCGCACCTGCTCCCAGTCGGCCCACGCCTGCGCGATGTGCTCGTAGCCAGCGACGCGGTCGCGGACGCGGAGATTGAGCGTCTGTAGACGCTCGTCGATCTCGGCCTGTTCCTTCGCGAGCTCGCGCTTCTTCTCGTCGAGCTCCCAGCGGCGCCGGTCGAGCTCGCGACGGGTCTTCTGGAAGAAGATCACCGCCAGATCATCGTCCTGCGATCGGAGGGAGTGCTACTCGCCGTTCAGGGAGGGCGCGCAGCCCGGCGAGGTCACTGCGATCGGCGCCTCCCGAACTTCGAACGGCGGCCCTAAAGCCACCGTTCTCGTTTACGCTCTACCGCCGGCCCCGGCTTCTGAAGCCGCTGATCAAGGAGCCCAGAGGTGGAGGCGGCGGGAATCGAACCCGCGCAAGGTTCCCGCCGTCTTCCCCCTCGCCCTCGCTATGCGACTTGTCGAGGCGGAAGGTAATCCCGAAGGAACGTTGTGTACGTCCGGGCCACCGGAACCTGGAGAAGATGGCTCTGCCGCCCTGGCCTCCTGCGTGCGTACGTGACGAAGAGAAAGTGACGCGCCCGGGTCAGTGACACGTAAAGGAGTCGGCGCTGGTCGTCCAACTCTCGGCGGTCACTCGTCTCGCCTGGGATCAACTCGTCCTCGCAGGCAGCGACGATCACCGCGTCGGAGGTCAAGCCTTTCGCAGAATGCATCGACATGATTTGGACCCGCTCCGGATCGCCCGCACGCTCGGCCTCATCCATTGCCCCGCGGCTGCTGTGAAGGGCGGTCTCAAGATCACGAAGAGTAGAACCCTGGTCGCCTTCCTGAACAAGGAGGCCTTCGAGGAGCTCCACGATCTCGGCACGCTCTTCGTCCGGGAAACCGACGGCGTCAAGAACAGTCTGCAGTCCAGACTGGGCGTCGGCGTCCAACACCTCAGCCAACTCATCGAGGAGATCGTTCAGAGCGCGGACGTCACTTGCGACGCGCGTGCGCATGGGGTGATCGAGCGCGTTCGGATCGGCGGCGACGACCTGAAGCGTCCGGTCGTACCGCTCACCACGCTCGTCCGCGAGCCGGTACAACGCCAGCAACGCGCCGTCCCCGACTCCGTTCGAGCGGAGCTTGAGCAGTTCACGCCAGGCGAGACCGTGCTCGCGATCGCGCAGCAGACGCAGGATGCAGACAAGCTGGCGTGGTGTTGGCTCGTCGAGAACCGCGAAGGGATTGGCGGGTAGCTCGGCTGCGATCCCAGACTCGGCCAAGGCGTCAATGATGGGCCCCGAGTAGACCCCCTGCGGATCGCTGCGGAGCAATATCAGAATCTGGCCAGGCTCCAACCCTTCCTCTTCGACGAGCTGCTTGCAAAGCCGTGCGATGCCCCGGGCCTCGTGCTCTCCGTCCCGAAAGCCCAAAGCCTCGACCCGACCCTCCTCGGCGTCATCGCGATGTCTCAATGCCTTGGGGATACGATCGACATCCTGCTCTGCGACGTTCAGGCCCATGGCCAACACCGTGCGATCGCATCGATGGCACTCCTCCAGTTCACCATCTTCGGCGCCAGGATACGTCTGATCGAACTCTCGTAAGCCGAGCGGGAACGCGTTACGAAAACCGTAGATGCTCTGATCGTCGTCGCCCGCGGCAAAGAAGCTCCGGTCGTCACCTACGAGTCGCCGGAGAACCGCGATCTCGCAACGGTTAAGATCCTGATACTCGTCGGCGAGCACATGCGTAAAGTCGTCTTCGAGTACCAGGTCTGCGTCCTCGTCAAAGGCCTTCTTGAGCGCATACACGAGTTCGGCTCGTAGCGTGTATCCATAGATCTGTCGGTGACGACGCCACGCACCAAGAAACCGAGGGTTCGGATGGCGACGCTCCCATTCATCCTCGTCGGCTCTCAGCGTCTCCCAATCACTCGCGAGATTCTGAAACTCCCGTCTCACCTCACGGACGCTTAGGCCAGCGAGTTCGCTCAGCTCCTCCTCGATAACCCAACGTTCGTCGTAATCGTCCGCAATCCGGATTGGGTGTGGAAGGATCGGAGCGCCTCCCAGCAGAAGCAGCTGTCGGAGCGCAAACGCATGGAGCGTGTAGACGCTCGGGCGGTCTCCTACGTCGACACCTTCGAGGAGCTCAAGGCGTTGACGGAGCTCACGAGCTGCTGCGCGCGAGAACGTCAGTGCGAGAATCGCCGACGGCTCTGCCGCCCCTGACTCGATGAGGTAGGCGACACGTCGCGTAAGGACGCGGGTCTTGCCAGTGCCCGGTCCCGCGACGAGGCGGAGCACGCGAGCCGGGTGCGAGGCGTATTGGCGCTGCTCAGGGGTAAGGTCGTCGTCCCAAGGCATCGCTCAAGTCTAGAGGCCCGGTCAAGACGACACGGCGCGTCCGCTCTCCGGTTGCGACCCATTCTCGAGGAGCAGTTCGGCTACCAGCCCCATTGACTCGATCGCGAGCTTCGCTTCCCGCTCCGTGACCGCCGGCATGAACGGCCTCCCATGTCCGGTTCCCTGCGCATTGCGCAGCTTATTCACGGCCAGACCCACCAAATAGAGGGTCTGCTCAAGTCGCCGGCGCGGATCTGAATCTAGTTTCTGCTCCCACGCGCTTAGCAAGTCACCAGGTGGGGTCGCGAGATCGCGCACATAGAACGCGTGAAAAAGCGTCATGGGAAAGTTCATGCGTTCGTCGTAGGATCCCCGTTCACTGACGAGGACATGGCGCGCGACTGCCTCGAGCAGGTCTTTTCCGGTTCCGGCAACGAGGGCGGCGTCTTGATGCCCTGAGCGGGCCCGACGAACGTACAGCCCCAACGCGTCGGAGAGCTCAGCACCTTCAAGCCCCTCAAGAGACAGCGGCCGCAGATGGCCGTCGTCACTGAGGTCATAGCCCTGATCCCGAACCGCTGTACGCGCGTTCCGGACGACCTCAGCCCCGACGTAATCGTCAGAATTCGGATCGAAGCCTCCGATTCCACGTATCGTCGCCAACAGCTGAGCGACCAGCCTCGCGCCGGCGGCTCGATCGTTGTCGAGGGCGTACGTCAAGACACCCAAGACACGCTTTCGCTTCCCGATCATGAGACTCGGGTTGTTCTGTCTGGGATCGCCGGCTTGAAGGCCAGCACGGGCAAATAGGCGATCCAGATCTGAGTGCGCGGGCCGCCGATCAGCATCGAAGAGATCCGCGATCGCCTGCACGATCGCGTCAGTGAGGGTCGGAATCTTCATGTGGCGACAGCGTACGCCTTCGATCGGCTGGGTCTTGTGACTAGTCCATAGGCGGTTGGAAGAGGTCGAGATCGTCCTCGAGCCAGCCTGAGTAAAACCACACGAGCTTCCGCTGGAGCTGCTGTGCACCACGATACGCCAGCTGCGAGACCCGCTGGCCGTCGAGGAACGCGTGGTGAAGGGTGACGGGCATGTACAGGAGCGCGACGCTCTCCGGCATCGAGAACTCGAGCTCGTCGACCTCGCACGGCGGCAAGTACATGTAGTTGACCAGGTGGTCGAACCGTCGCAAGTCGCCGAGCGTCGCCTTCTTCAGGACTCCGCGCGCGACGAGGTCATCGACCGGCAACACCGGCACCAGCGTTCTCACGGGGTGCCCGTAGCCCGCGGCTCCCTGCGCCCCCATCGAGCAGCTCGGCGTGATCAGCATCGCCGTCCCGAACTTGAGCGGGCCGCTCAGGAAGCGGCGGCCGCCGCCGCTCTCGTCAACCACGAGCTGGTCGGCCGGTAGTGGGTACGCGAGCGGAACGTCTCGGAAGAGGTCTCCCTGACTGAACAGCTCGACGCGGTCGCGCTCGTAGTAGTCGTCGTCGGACGGTCGCTCCGGTCTCGGCGGCATCGTCGCAGGCTATCGGCCGGCCCGGCCGACCTCGAGACGCGCTACTCGTCCGCGTCGCCGAAGACGAGCCGACCGCGGCGCTCGCGCCCCGGGCTCACGACCGGCCCCTCAGTCGCCGGTGCGAGCTGCTCGAACATGTCGTTCCGCAGGCGCTCGACCTCGGCTTCCGAAAAGCGCCGGAAGCCACTGCCGGGCAGACGGACCGCGCGCAAAAGCCCGCGGGCCTCCCAGTTGCGGATCGTGTTCTCGTGGACACCGAGCGTCTCGGCCGTCTCACGAACGTTGAGGAACTCCTTGGTGGCCATGACTCGACTATAGCGCCTTGGTGTGCTCTTTGGGGGGTTTGTGGACTTTGTCCACTCCTGATGATCGGCAACCCCATGGCGGGAGTCAAGCCCTCGGCGGGCCCGATCGGAACGATTCGAGCGGGCTCTGATAGTTCCGATCGACCGCGACCCTAGACCGGGGCATCGGATGATGCATATGTGTGCAGCTTGCTATTCGGATCAAGGCGGCCGCTCGAACACCCGCCCCGGCCGCTTGACCGGTAGGTCAGCGGTCGACGCCAAGCCCATGGGTGCGACCGAGGCGGTGCTCGAGCTCCATGAGCCGCCGAAGCCGGACGAGACGCTCGCCGTCCTCCGGACGCGGGCTCGCCTCGGCCATGCGTGCGAGATCGACGATCGAGGCCACCTGCGGCCGCAAGAAACCTCCGAGGTGCTCGCGCCCGGCCCGCCGACGAAGATCCTCGTAGCCCTCCGTCCCCCACGGCGTCGGCACGATGCGGAGGCGCCCGTGCGGTGTGTTCAGGTCGAGAGGCTGCGAGCCGACGTCATCGCGCCCGCCGAGCTCCTGGAGCAGCTTCTGCAGTCGGGCGCGCCCCCGCTCGTTGAGGTTCGGGACGATATCGAGTCCGCTCGTCCGCTCGCCCGAGCCGCGGATCACGCGAGCGACGCCGCCGATGATCACGTAGTCGAGTCGCGCACGATCGAGCAGGCCGAGCAGCGCGTAGGCGTCGAACCGCGACTGGGAGCTCACTCAGCGCCCTCGTCGGCCTCCATGAGCCGCTGCAGTCGCTGCTGCGGTGCCAGGCGCAAGCTCGCCTCGAGCACCGCATCGAGCTCCGTGTCCGCCTCCGGCTCGGCGATCTCGACCCGCAGGACGAACCCGCACGCCTCGATCACGGCTCGGAGGTTCTCGAAGCTCGGCTCCTGCCCACCCGTCTCCCAGCGTGCCACCTGCGCACGGTCGCGCCCGAGCCGCGCGGCCAATTCAGCCTGCGTCAGCTTCGCCCGCAGCCGGGCCTCCTGGATGAGTTGTCCGCTCCGCACTGCTTCTAGCCTATCTCGTGTTGACAACACCATACGTGATCTATAGGTTACGTATATGGAGGCCCGGGTCGGGCAGCTGAGCTTCGAGCCGACTGCGGTCGAGACCTCACCCGTGCCGGCGCGCTTGGCGAAGCGTCGGGAATCCGCAGGCGTCCCCCTCTTGACGCTCCGGGATGCGGCCCGGATCATGCGAGAGGCCGTGAAGGACAAGTCCTACCGGTCGACGCCCGTCGGTCTCGAGGTCGCGCACTTCATCCGCTGGTTCCGCAACGAGTACGGCGCGACTGCCGAGACGCTGCGCGACTACGAGGCGATCCTCGCCAAGCTCGCGATCGACCACGCCGACCTCGAGCTTCGCGACTTCGAGCCGCCCGAGGGCACGTCCCGCCTCCGAGGCTTCATCGACGAGCGCTGGGGCGAGGCTGCACCACGGACGCGCAAGAAGGTCCGCGCCGTGCTGATGTCCTTCTTCAAGTGGGCCCAGGCCGAGTTCAAGCTCCACGGCAACCCGGTCGTTCCCATCCGCTCGCCACGCCTCCGCGACGTCGAGCGCGAGCTCTTCTCCTCGGAGGACGTGGTGCGGATCGTCGCCGTTCAGCCCGAGCTGCGCGATCGCGTCGCGCTCAAGCTCCTCTTCCTGATGGGGCTTCGCAAGGGCGAGCTCGCCGCGATCCGCTATCGCGACTTCGACCTCGGCCGCCGGCGCCTGCGCGTCCACGGCAAGAGCGGGAAGATCCGCCACACGCCGATCCCGACCGAGGAGCTGCGCCAGGAGCTTGCCGAGCTCTCCCGACGCCGGGATCCGCTCGAGCACCTGCTCTACCTGCAGAAGCGCGGCCCGAAGGGCACCGTGATCTGGGAAGACAGACGCAAGCCGCTCTCCGGGCCCGCGCTCCATCGCTGGTGGTATCGCTGCCTGACCCGGGCCGGCGTCGTCGACGAGGGCACGACGCACGGCAAGAAGATGCACGGCGCCCGCTACACGTCCGGGACCGAGTTCTACCTCGCGACCGGCGACATCTACGCGACCCAGCAGCTGCTCGGCCACGCCGACGTCAGTACGACCGCGAACATCTACGTGCAGGGGTCGCCCGCTGACCTCGAAGAGAAGATGCGCCGCGTCTGGGGCGAGTAGGTGCGGACAACTATTCCGATCGACGCTGTTCCGGCCGAATCGTTTCGATCGAAAAAGCGCCTCTGAGCGGGGGAAAATGGAGGCGGCGGGAATCGAACCCGCGTCCGCGGCCGCACCGAGACGAGCGTCTACAAGCGTAGCCCCGAGTTTGCTCTCGCACGCCGGACGGCTACGGGGCTGCCTTCCGTCGTGCCAGCCCTCCTGCTGAGTCCCTCCGCGGGCGAGTGGCTCTCCCTTGGAAGCGAGCCCGCTTGTTGACGCCGGATCCGGACCCGCGGGCGAGGGCCGGGCGACGCGTCACCTAAGTGTTAGTTAGGCGGCGAGTGCGAGATCAGAGTCCGCACTTCCTTGGTGCCGGTGGATTTACGAGGCCAACCGGCGACCTCGGCTTGCAGCTCGTTCGGAGAACCGACCACGTCGAAACCAGGACGCCCCCCTATGTGTGTACCCAGTCTAACGACGGGCGGGGCGGATCGCTTCCCGCGGGCGGGGATCAGTCGAAGCGGCGGCTCTTGAGCGCACGGTCGAGCTCGCGCTTCGAGTCGCGCTCGGCGATGTCGCGGCGCTTGTCGCGGACGTCCTTGCCGCGGGCGAGCGCGACCTCGACCTTCACCCTGCCGTCCTTGAAGTACATGCGGGTCGGGACGAGCGTCAGGCCCTTCTCGGCCGTCTTGCCGGCCAGCTCGTCGAGCTCGCGCCGCTTCAGCAGGAGCTTGCGGTCGCGCTCGGGATCGTGGTTCCTGAGGTTCCCCTGGGCGTACTCGGCGATGTTCGCGCCCGTCAGCCACAGCTCGCCGCCGCGCAGGATCGCGTAGGCGCGCTGGATGTTGCCGCCGCCCGCGCGCAGCGACTTCACCTCGGTGCCGGTGAGCGAGATGCCCGCCTCGAAGCGGTCGAGCAGCTCGTACTCGTGCCGCGCCTTGCGGTTCTCCGCGATCGGCTTGCTTCCCTGGGGCCGGGCCATCCGACGATTCTACGGGCGCGCCCTCGAGCGGCCGCCGGTCAGCGCCGCGGCGGCCGCCGCGGCGCGGGGCCGCGGCGGGCCGGCGGCGGCGGGCGGCGCTGCCAGCAGCGGTCGCACAGGGTCGCCCACGGGGCGCACGGCCTGTTGCACGCCTGGCAGCGGCCGATCCGCGCCGCGCGGATCTCGGCGTCGAGCAGCTCGACCACGCGCAGCGCGGCGGCCTCTCGAGCGCGGCGGCCGCCTCGATCGTCACGCCGGGGATGCCCGGGAAGCGGAGCGCGAGCCAGCGCAGCGCGGCGGCGCGCCGGCCGGCCTCCTCGGCCTCGGCGAGGTCGAGCGCGACGAGGCGCGAGAGGTCGAGCTGGGTCGCGAGCGTGCGCGCCGCGACGACGTCGCCGTTGACGGCGAGCGCCATCGTCTGCAGCAGCGGGCCGTGCTCCTCCGCGTCGAGCGGCGCCGTCGCGAAGGCCCAGGCGTCGTCGAGGTCGAGCGGGATGTGCCGGCGCCGTCCGAACGCGAGCCGCACCTCGACGAGGCGCTCGACGAGCGGCTCGACCGGCTCGACCGGAGCCAGCTCGCGCCCGCGAACTCGCGCCGGGCCAGCTCCTCCCAGGCCAGGAGCGCGCGGTCGAGGTCGTCGGCCCGCTCGACGCCGAGGTCGGAGAGCCGCGGCCCGAGCCGGCCGTTCTTGACGCGCCGGTAGCCCAGCAGCCCGCCCGGGAGCGGCACGTGCGGCGCGAGCGCCGACTCGACGAGCGGCCCCTTCGGCGTCGCCCAGGCGAGCCCGCCGAGGATGCCGACCTTGCCCACCTCGTGGTGGCCGAAGCGCCCGGCCCGGCCGGCGATCTGGGCCAGCTCCCACGGCTCGAGCGCGCGGCGGACGTCGCCGTCGAACTTGTCCGTCTCGGCGAAGACGATCGTCTCGCACGGCAGGTTGACGCCGTGGCCGAGCACGTCCGTGGCGGCGATCACCTCGGCCTCGCCGGCGATGAAGCGCTCGATCTCCTTGCGCCGCGACGGCACGGGCATCGCCCCGTAGAGCGCGCCGACCTTGCCCGGGCGGTGGCGGTTCAGCTCGCCGGCGAGGCCGAGGACGGCGCGGCGTGAGAAGGCGACGACCACGGTGCCCGGCTCGAGCCGCGCGATGTCGAGCTCTCCCACCCAGGAGAGGAGGCCCTTGCGCTCGTGCACGACCACCTCGGCCTCGGGGAAGGCCCGCTCGACGAGCGGCAGCGCGTCGAGCGCCCCGATCAGCCGGACGTGGCGGTACTCGGCGCCGACGAGGAGCGTCGTCCACGCGGAGCCGCGCTCCCGGTCGGCCGCCCAGTGCACCTCGTCGAGGACGAGCGTGTCGCCGGCCATCGGCGCCATCTCGGCGGTGCAGCAGAGGATCGGCGCCGTCTCCTCGACCCGCTCCTCCCCGGTCAGCAGGCCGACCCGGTCGGCGCCGAGCCGGGCGCTCAGGCGCTGGTGCGCCTCCTGGGCGAGCATCCGGAGGGGCGCCGCGTAGACGCCGCGGCCGCGCTCGGCGAGGAACGCGAGCGCGTCGTGCGTCTTGCCGGAGTTGGTCGGCCCGAGGTGGGCGACGACCGTCTCGGGCGGCGTCCGGCGCGCCGGGACCGAGACGCGGACGTCCGGGCCGAGCCGCACCGGGCGCCGCGACGCGCGGGCCGCCTGGACGGCGACGAGGCAGGGTGGCGGGTCCTTCGCCAGCCGGTCGACGATCTCCCGCTCGAGCCGCAGGCCCCGGCCGGCGGGCACGCGCCCGTCGTCGACCGCGGCGCGGAGCGCGCGCTTCTCGATCCCGAGCGCGCGCGCGGCCTGGGCGAGCTCGAGCAGCTCCCCTCCCCCCTGCTTGCGTCCACGCTTCGCCGCCACGCGACCCAGGGTAGCCGCGCGCCCGGGGGCCGGATCAGAACGGCGGCTTGCGCGGGATCGCCGCCCGCTCGATCGCGTCGACGAGCTCGCGCTCGGCGGCGACGATCGCCTCGTCGCGGCGCGTCGCCGGGTCGTCCTCGGCGCGGCGGTCCGGCTTGACGCCGACGTGGTTCACGGTCTTGCCGTCCGGCGTCAGGTAGATGGCGGTCGTGTAGCGCAGCGCGCCGCCGTTGACGAGCGGCAGCACCGACTGGACCGACCCCTTCCCGTAGGTGCGCCGGCCGACGAGGCGCGCGCGGTCGTTCGCGCGCAGCGCCGCCGCGACGATCTCGGCGGCGCTCGCGGAGTGCCGGTCGACGAGCGCGACGAGCGGGATGTCGGGCGCGACCGAGCCGCCCGTCACCGGGATCCGCTTCGGGTCGCGCTTGCGGCCGAACGTCTCGACGACGACGCCGCTGCGCAGGAAGATCGACGCGACGCCGATCGCCTCGTCGAGCAGGCCGCCGGGGTTGCCGCGCAGGTCGAGCACGAGGCCGTCGACCTTCTCGTCCAGCAGCCGCCGCACCTCGTCGCGGACCGCGCCCGCGGCGCCCTCCGGGAAGGAGACGACGCGGACGTAGCCGAAGCGCTTGCCCTGCGCCCTGAGCACGCGGGTGCGCACGACGGGGTTGCTGATCTGCTTGCGCGCGACGCTCAGCTCGACGTCCTCCTTGACGCCGGGGCGGCGGATCGTCAGGTGGACGATCGTCCCCTGCTCGCCCTTGATCAGGGCCGCCGCCCGGTCGAGGCTGAGCCCGCCCACCTCGCGGCCGTCGACGGAGACGATCACGTCGCCGGGCCGCACGCCGGCCTCGCGTGCGGGGCCCTCGAAGGACGAGGTGACGACGAGGCCGTCGTCGATCGGGCTGACGAGCAGGCCGACGCCCTCGTACGAGACCGAGGTCTTGTCCTGGAGCCGCTGGAACGCCGCCTCGTCGAGGTACTCGGTGAACGGGTCGTCGAGCGCGTCGACGATCGCGAAGACGGAGGGCTGCGCCAGGACGTTCGAGTCGATCGGCAGGTAGTAGTCGTCGGCGAGCGCCTCGCGGACCTGGTCGATCGCGGTCTGCGGCCCGCTCGGCTCGGGCTCGGGCTCGGACGGCGGCGCGGGCTCCGGGGCGGGCGCCTCCTCCCCGGCCGCCGGGCGGGGCTCGGGCCCGGGCGTGACCGCGGGCGGCGGGGCGGGGACGACCAGCGGGCCGTCGCTCGCCGGCGCGGCGGGCGGAGGCGCGGGCGCCGCGATCGGCTCGGCGTCGTCCTGCAGGCGCGCGGCCGGCGCGATCTCCGCCTCCGCGGTGCCGTCCGGGCCGTCGAAGAGGAAGGCGTAGGGCAGGTAGAACGAGCCTGCGACCAGAGCCGCGGCACCCACCGCACCTGCCGCTCGTCTGACGATGCGCACCGTCCGGCGGAGTATAGAGGGCGGAGGCCGACGTACCCCGCCGGCGGAGGCTCAGATCTTGAGGAAGCGGCGGATCGTGATGCCCGAGCCGGCGGCGCCGAGCAGCAGGCCGACGCCGACCAGGACGAGCGCGATCAGCGAGAAGCTCCAGGCCTTCACGTCCGCGCCCGCGTCGACCCGGCCGAGGATCTGCGGCAGCGCGAACTCCTTGCCGATGAAGAGCAGCACGACGGCCGAGACGCTGCCGAGCAGGCCGCAGATCAGCCCCTCGAGCATGAACGGCCCTCGCACGAACCAGTTCGTGGCGCCGACGAGCTTCATCACCTCGATCTCGCGTCTGCGCGAGAAGATCGACAGGCGGATCGTGTTGGCGATCAGCATCGTCGAGGCGATCAGCAGGATCACGCTCGCGCCCAGGAAGACGAGCTCGATGATCCCCGCGACCTTGCGGATGCGCTCGCTCTTCTCCTTGCCGTACTTGATCTCGTTGACGCCCGCGAGGTTGGCCGACTGGATCTGGCCGACGATGCCCTCGATGTCGTCCGCGTTCTTCGGGGTGACCTCCCACGAGGCGGGCAGCGGGTTCGTCGCGAGGTTCCGCGTCAGCTCGGGGGCGCGCTTGCGCATGATCGCGAGCGCCTCGTCCTTGGAGACGAACGAGATCTTGTCGACCTCGTCGATCACGCGGAGCCGGTCGCCGACGGCGTTGATCTCGTTCGGGCCGGCCGCGTCGTCGAAGTAGACCTTGACGAGCAGCTCCTTCTTCACGTGGTCGGTCCACGACACGACCCACGAGCCGAGGGCGATGAACAGCCCGAGCAGGAACATCCCGATCAGGACCGTGAGCGTCGCCGCGACGGTCGTCGAGATGTTCGTCGAGATCGAGCGGAGGGCCTCGGTGACGAAGAGCTTGGCGCGCACGGGCTACTCCTGCCCGCCGTAGCCGCCGCGGCGCTCGTCGCGGATCAGGTGGCCGCGCTCGAGCGCGATCACGCGCCGGCGCATCTTGTCGACCATCTCGCGATCGTGCGTCGCCATCAGCACCGTCGTGCCGGTCAGGTTGATCCGGTAGAGCAGCTGCATGATCCCGACCGACGTGTCCGGGTCGAGGTTGCCCGTGGGCTCGTCCGCGATCAGGAGCGGCGGGTGGTTGACGAACGCGCGCGCGATCGAGACGCGCTGCTGCTCGCCACCCGACATCTCGTTCGGGAACGAGCTCATCTTGTGGGTCAGCCCGACCAGCGAGAGCACCTCGGGCACCTTCTGCCGGATGTCGGCGGCGGGCGCGCCCTGGACGCGCAGCGCGTAGGCGACGTTGTCGTACGCGGTGCGGTTGGGCAGCAGCTTGTAGTCCTGGAAGACGCAGCCGACGTTGCGGCGGAGCATCGGCACCTGCTTGCGCTTCAGCCGGCCGAGCTCGCGGCCGCCGACGATGATCCGCCCCGTCGTCGGCTCGACCTCCTTCAGCAGCAGCTTCAGGAGCGTCGACTTGCCCGAGCCGGACTGGCCGACCATGAAGACGAACTCGCCCTTGTCGATCCCGAACGAGACGTCCTCGAGCGCCACCACGCCGTTGTCGTACACCTTCGAGACGTTCTCGAACACGATCATCGGCGTCCCGGTGGGACGCGGGGCCGCGATGGGCTCCTCTGCGACGGCGATCCCGCCGGCCATCACGTTGCCGGTGTCCTCTGGCGGGGTGCTGAGGGAGGAGTCGTTCATCGTCTCGACGCGCCGGAAAGTCGTTCGCCGCAGCGCGCGGGAGTCCTTGGAACTCGGCTCAGGGTAGCACGACTACCCGCCGCCATCCTCCGTCCCCTGGGCGGAGGCGAGCAGGTAGGCGCGGATGAACCCGTCCAGCCGGCCGTCCAGCACGGCCTGCGTGTTCCCGTCCTCGACGCCGGTCCGATGGTCCTTGACCATCTGGTACGGGTGGAGGACGTAGCTGCGGATCTGGCTGCCGAAGCCGACGTCCTGGCGCCCGCCGCGCTCGGCCGCGATCTCCGCCTCGCGCTTCTCCTGCTCGAGCTCGACGAGGCGGCTCTTGAGCATCCGCAGGGCCGTCTCCTTGTTCTGGAGCTGGGACCGCTCGTTCTGGCACTGGACGACGATGCCGGTCGGCAGGTGGGTGATCCGCACGGCGGAGTCGGTCTTGTTCACGTGCTGGCCGCCGGCGCCGCTCGCCCGGTAGGTGTCGATGCGCAGCTCGGTCTCGTCGATGCCGACCTCGGCCGACTCGGGCAGCAGCGGGCTGACGACGACCTGCGCGAACGCCGTGTGCCGGCGGTGCGCCTGGTCGAACGGCGACTGGCGCACGAGCCGGTGGACGCCGCGCTCGGCCTTGAGGATCCCGTAGGCGTTCTCGCCGCTGATCGAGACCGAGGCGGACTTGAGGCCGGCCTCCTCCCCCGGGGACGCCTCGAGCATCTCGGCGCCGAAGCTGCGGTCGGAGGCCCAGCGCAGGTACATCCGCAGCAGCATCTCGGCCCAGTCCTGGGCATCCGTGCCGCCGGTGCCCGCCGTGATCGTCAGGACGGCGTCGTTCGCGTCGTAGTCGCCGCGGAAGAGCGCCGCCTCCTGCAGGCGGTCGAGCTCGGCCCGGATCGAGCCGACCTGCTGCTCGATCTCGCCCAGCTCCTCGTCGGACTCCGCGAGCTCGAGCAGCTCGCCGAGCGCCCCCGAGTCGCCCGTCAGGCGACGGTAGCTCTCCAGCCGGCGGCTGAGCCGGGAGTGCTCCGACGAGAGGCCCGCCGCCCGCTCCTGGTCGTCCCAGAAGCCGGGGCGCCCATCTCGCCCTCGAGCTCGGTTACGCGCGCTTCCAGCGACGCGGGGTCAAAGGTAACCACGGACCCAGGTCAACTGGGCCCCGATCTCCTCGAGCTCGCGTTCGATCTGTGCGCGATCCGGCACGGAGGCCAGTCTAGCGACGGGCCCCGCGGGCGATCCGGAGAAGCGGCGGGGCGAAGGCCGCCGCCCGAGGTGCCGGAGCGCCGGGCGGGCCGGCCGGCCCGCCGCCGAACGCGGTCACGGGCGCGCCCCGGCGGTGTGGAGCGATCGGCACGGAGTCGCCACGGTCCCGTGACCGACACGCGCGCCTTCGGGCGATAGGCTCTGCGCCGGAGGCGCGTGGGGTCCCCCACCCTGGGTGGGAGTTACGGGGCCATGTCCCTTTCGGACAGGGATGAGCCGCTGCGGACGGGCCAGTGGCCGACCGGGGCGACCGTTCGGCCCGTCCAGGACGAGCATCGCCGGGCGCGTGCGCACGCCGGCGAGGCGCCCTCGAACGCATGGTTGGGGCACCGGGCCGGGATCGACGTGTCCGGCACGTATCTGGCCGGCGCCGGTGGAGGGGCGCCAGGCCACATGCGACCGGGAGGCGAGCCGGCTCGACGGGCTCGGGTCGGCCGCCCCGTGCGCCTCCCGTGAAGGCATGTCCGGGCGAGACCGAACGCCGGAGGCGAGCCGCCGACGACGATCCCGCTGGGGCTCAAACGCTGGACGGGGTCGACGGACTCCTCCGGTGTGACGGTGGAGGATCGCCCGGGCGACGCCGGCCCCCGGACGAACGACCGTCGGCGGGTCAGGCCGACGACCCGATGCGTCGTTCCTCGGTCACCCGGGCCGACGACCCCGTCCGGCAGCCCTGGCGACGTCCTCGGATTCCGGCGGTGGCGCGCCCGGTCGGGCCACGCCACGGCATGGAACCGCCGGCGCGGAGATCAGGTCCAGAGGTGCGCCGGAAACGGCCGGGCCGCGCCTACGCGCCGTGGCAGCGCTTGAACTTCTTGCCCGAGCCGCAGGGGCAGGGGTCGTTGCGCCCGACGTTGTCGAACAGGCCGTCGTTCACCCGCTGCGCCACCTGGGCGGCGGGTGCCGCCGTCTTCACGCCGGCCGCCTCCTCGAGCGCCTCGTGGCCGGCCAGCGACTGGTGCTCGTAGACGAGGTTCTCCGGCTCGTGTCCGTCCCCGTGGCGCGTCGCCGGGTCGAGCTCGAGCCAGGCCTCTGCGCCGTCGGCGACCTGAGCGGCGGCTGCCGCCTGGTCGGGCGCGATCTCCGCCTCGCCGGCTGCCGGCGCGGCCTCCTGCCGCTCGACCTCGACCCGGAAGAGCATCCGCACGACCTCGACGTGGATGATCTGCCCGAGCTCCTCGAACATCGCGTGGCCCTCGGAGCGGTACTCGACCAGCGGATCCTTCTGGGCCATCGCGCGCAGGTGGATCCCCTCGCGCAGGTAGTCCATCGCCTCGAGGTGCTCGCGCCAGCGGAGGTCGACGACCTGGAGCAGCAGGTAGCGCTCGATCCGACGCAGGAGCATCGCGTCGGGCACCTCGGGATCGGCGCCGACCTCCTCCTCCTTCGCCTCGTACGCGTCCTGCGCGTCGTCCTGGAACTCCGCGACCAGATCCTCGCGCGTCATCGAGCGGACGTCGAGCTCCTCCGGCTGGATCTCGCAGTCGTAGAGCGCGCTCATCTCCGAGAAGAGCGCGTCGACGTCCCAGTCCTCGGGATGGTCGGCGACTGTGTGCTCGCGGACGATGCGGTCGACGACCTCGTCGACCCAGCCGCGGATGTCGTCGGACAGGTCGGCGCCCTCGAGGACGCGCCGGCGCTGCTCGTAGATCACCATCCGCTGGGTGTTCATGACGTCGTCGTACTTGAGGACGTTCTTGCGCGAGACGAAGTTCTGCTCCTCGACCTTCTTCTGCGCGCCCTCGATCTGGCGGCTGAGGATGGAGGCCTCCATCGGCTCCTCCGGTGGCAGCTTGAAGCGGTCGATGATCTTGTAGATCCGGTCGCCCGCGAAGAGGCGGACGAGGTCGTCCTCGGCCGAGAGGTAGAAGCGCGTCTCGCCGGGGTCGCCCTGGCGGCCGGAGCGGCCGCGGAGCTGGTTGTCGATGCGGCGCGACTCGTGGCGCTCGGTGCCGAGCACGTAGAGGCCGCCCACCTCGCGCACGCCGTCGCCGAGCTTGATGTCGACGCCGCGGCCCGCCATGTTCGTCGCGATCGTCACTGCGCCGGGGATCCCGGCGTCCTTGATGATCTCCGCCTCGCGCTCGTGCTGCTTCGCGTTCAGGACGGTGTGCTGGATGCCCTCGCGCGTCAGCAGCGCCGACAGGTACTCCGAGACCTCGACGGAGATCGTGCCGACGAGCACCGGCTGGCCGGCCTCGTGGCGCTCCTTGATGTCTCGGACGACCGCCTTGTACTTGTCGTCCTTCGTCTTGAAGATGAAGTCGTTCTTGTCGAGGCGCGCGACCGGGACGTTCGTCGGCATCTCCACGACCTCGAGGCCGTAGATCTCCTGGAACTCCTTCTCCTCCGTCTTCGCCGTGCCGGTCATGCCCGAGAGCTTGTCGTAGAGGCGGAAGTAGTTCTGGATGGTGATCGTCGCGAGGGTGACGAACTCCTCCTTGATCGCCACGCCCTCCTTGGCCTCGATCGCCTGGTGGAGGCCCTCCGACCAGCGCCGGCCCTCCATGATGCGGCCCGTGAACTCGTCGACGATCTTGACCTCGCCGTCGACGACGACGTAGTCGACGTCCCGCTGGTAGAGCGACTCGGCCTTGAGGGCCTGCTGGAGGTGGTTGACCAGCTGGGCGTTGCGCGGGTCGTACAGGTTGTCGACGCCGAGCGCCCGCTCGATCAGCTCGATCGCGGACTCGCGCGGCGAGACGGTCTTGAACTTCTCGTCGAACTCGAAGTCCGCGTCGTCCTGGGGCTTCTCGATGCCGCGCGGGACGAACTTCGACGGGACGCCCTTGAGGTCGCGGACGATGCGGGCGAAGTCGTAGTAGGTCTGGGCCGCGGTCTCGGGCTCGCCCGAGATGATCAGCGGCGTGCGCGCCTCGTCGATCAGGATCGAGTCGACCTCGTCGACGATCGCGAAGGAGTGGCCTCGCTGCACCGTGTTCTCGAGCGCGACGGCCATGTTGTCGCGCAGGTAGTCGAAGCCGAACTCCGAGTTGGTGCCGTAGGTGATGTCGGCGGCGTAGGACTGCCGGCGCTCGTGGAACGGCATCATGTTGCGGATGAAGGCCGCCCGCATGCCGAGCTGGGCGTAGACGGGGCCCATCCACTCGGTGTCGCGCTTCGCCAGGTAGTCGTTCACCGTGACCAGGTGGACGTTCTTGCCGGCGAGCGCGTTCAGGTAGAGCGGCTGCGTCGCGACGAGCGTCTTGCCCTCGCCGGTGCGCATCTCGGCGATGTCGCCCTCGTGCAGCACGATGCCGCCCATCAGCTGGACGTCGAAGGGGCGCAGGCCGATCGCGCGCCTGGCGGCCTCGCGGACGGCGGCGAACGCCTCGAAGACGAGCTCGTCCAGCGGCTGGCCGTTCTCGACCCGCTGGCGGAACTCCGCCGTCTTCCCGACGAGCTCCTCGTCGGTGAGCCGCTCGAACTCGGGCTCGAGGGTGCCGATGTACGCCGCCTGCTCGTAGAGGCGCTTCACGCGCCTCCCCTCGCCCATGCGGAGCAGCTTGTCGAGCGGACCGTAGTCGGCCATTCGCTAGAGCCTACCGATTGGGGTGACGGCGCCCATCGTCAGAGAGGATCGACCGAGAGCTCCCAGACCTGCAGTCGGATCCGCGTCGCCGTCGCCGTGAAGGCGTCGTAGCGGGTGGCGGCGACCGCCTTGACCTCGCCGAGCGCGCGCGCGACGTCGGGCGCCACGAAGCCCGCCTCCGCGTCGTCGACCAGGGCGGACTCCGTCCCGTCCGGCAGGACCGCGACTGAGATCGACTGGACGCCCGGCAGCTCGCCGAGCGCGATCGGCTCGATCGGCTCCTCGCTCGCGGCCACGCCCCACGCCCCGTCCGGGCGGCGGGTCAGCAGCGCGGCGTAGGGCGGCTCGATCAGCTCCTCCAGCATCGAGACGACGGGCTGGCAGGCCTCGACGGCGACGCCCTCGACGGGCTCGACCACGACGATCGACCCGTCCGCGTAGCGGTGGAACTCGACCTCGTCGTCGGCCACGGCGTCGAGCGTCGGCACGGGGACGACGCGGACGGCGTCCCACTGCCTCGCGCGCTGCAGCCCGTTGATGCCCGGCCCGAGCCACGGTACCGGGCTGGTCATCGCATCGAGGAAGCGGTCCGAGAACGTCCGCTCCCGACCGGTCGGGTCGGCCGTGCTCACGCCCTCGGCTCGATCAGCCCGTAGTTGCCGTCGTGGCGCCGGTAGACGACGTTGACCTCGTCCGACTCGACGTTGCGGAAGACGAAGAAGTCGTGCCCGACGAGCTCGAGCTGGAGCACGGCCTCCTCGGGCGGCATCGGCTTGACGGCGAACTGCTTGGTCTTGACGATCGCTGGCTCCGTGACGAGGCCGTCGACCTGGAGCGGCGGCGGCTCGACCGGCTCGTGCTGGTGGTGCGGGCCGCTCCGGGCCTGCTGCCGGCGCTGCCGCTTCTCCTGGTAGCGCTTCGCCTGGCGCTCGAGCTTCTCGGCCACGAGATCGATCGATGCCTTCATGTCGTCGGAGGCCTCGCGCGCGCGAAGGACGGGGCCCTTCGTCCAGACGGTCACCTCGGCGATGTTCGGGTTCGCGATCGCCGGGTTCGTCTCGGCGGACAGCTCGACCTCGAGCGTTGTCGCCTCGTCGTGCAGGTGACGCTCGAGCTTGCCGAGCTTCTCCTCCGCGTACGTGCGGATGGCGTCGCTGACATCGAGGTTTTTGCCCTTGACGTTGAGCCTCATCGGTTCCTCCTCTGTCCGGGCGCCTGGCGGTGCTGCCTCGCGGGCGCCGTGACCGTCCGCCGGCGCGCCCCTCGACGCCGGCAGGGCGCTCGCGGGGCCCGGCGCCTGCGGGCCGGCCACGCGACCCAATCTACCGCACGGCCACCCACTCCCCCTGCCTCGGCGCGCGCGCGAGCGTCACGACGTCGACCCGGCGGGCTCCGGCCGCGCGGAGCGCCGACGCCGCGGCCGCGACGGTGGCGCCGCTCGTGTACACGTCGTCGACGAGGACGACCCGGCGGGGCACCGGGCCGGGCGCGACGAACGCCCGCGCCACGTTGCGCCGGCGCTCCCCGAGCGGCAGGCCGCGCTGCCGGCGCGGGCTCGACGCGCGGACGAGCAGCGGCGCGACGGGAAGCAGCCAAGGCGGCGAGAGCGCCCGGGCGAGGCGCTCGGCGGGGTTGTGGCCCCGCCAGAGCGCCCGGTCGCGGACGGCCGGGACGAAGGAGATCGCGTCCGCCTCCGGCGCCGCCAGCCGGCTGCGCACCAGCTCCGCCGCGAGCGCGTCGAGGCCGCGGCGGCCCGCCTCCTTCCACTCCCGGACGAACGCGACCGCCGGCCCGCGGTAGACGACCGCAGCGCGCGCGGACGCGAAGGCGAGCCGGCGTCCGGCGCACTCGCGGCAGCGGCCGACGGCGACGCTGGTCGGAGCGCCGCAGCGAGCGCAGAGCGGTGGCGCCACCGGCACGAGGGCGGCCCTGCAGCGGGCGCAGAGCACCTCGCCCTCGAGCCGGCAGCCGGCGCATCGCTGCGGGAGGAGGAGTGACGCGACGTCCGGTGCGATGCGCATGCCCCGAGGCTATGCGGACGGGACGCACGTGTCCGTCACGGGACCGTGACGGATGTGTGACGACTCGTCCTCAGGCCGCGGCCGCGACGGCGGCGGCGAGCCCCGGCGCGAGCGGCGGCCGGTGGACGCCGGCCTCGGTGACGATCGCATCGACCAGCGCGGCGGGCGTGACGTCGAAGGCCGGGTTCCAGGCGGGCCAGCCGGCCGTGACCTCGGCCGGGTCGCGCTCCTCGACGACGATCCCCGCGCCGTCCGGGGTCGCCAGGTCGACGGTCGACGTGGGTGCCACGACGAGCATCGGGACGCCGTGGTGACGGGCGAGGACGGCCAGGCCGTACGTCCCGACCTTGTTCGCCGTGTCGCCGTTCGCGGCGATCCGGTCGGCGCCCGTGACGACGTGCGTCGCCCGACCGCTCGCGAGCGCGGACGCGGCCGCGCCCTCGACGATCACGCTGAAGGGGATGCCGGCGCGCGCGAGCTCCCACGCCGTCAGCCGGGCGCCCTGGAGCAGCGGCCTGGTCTCGTCGACGTACACGTGCTCGATCCGCCCCGCCTCGAACGCCGTGACGATCGCCCCGAGCGCCGTCCCGTGCCCGCCGGTCGCGAGCGCGCCGGTGTTGCAGTGGGTGAGCGGCCGGGAGCCGGCCGGGAAGAGCGGCAGCGCGTGACGCGACATCGAGCGGCAGCGCTCGACCTCGGCCTCGTGGAGCGCGCGTGCCCGCGCCGCCAGCCGGCCGGGCTCGTCGCCCGCCGCGCGCACGTGCGCGACCGCCCACGCGAGGTTGACGGCCGTCGGCCGCGCCGTCGCGAGGCGGTGCGCCGCCTCGTCGACGTCCTCCCCGCGCCGGGCCGCGGCGGCGACGCCCATCGCGCCGGCGACGCCGATCGCGGGTGCGCCCCTGATCGCGAGCGTCCGGATCGCCTCGACGAGGTCCCCGGTCGTCCGGCAGGTCAGCCGCTCCTCGCGCGCCGGCAGGCGCGCTGGTCGAGCAGGACGACGGCGTCGTCGTCGAGGCGGACGATCTCCTCGGGCCGTAGCGGCCCCGGGGCGGGCGGCGACGGCACGGGCGCTACGGCGCCGAGGTGCCCTCGCGGCCGTAGCGGTCCTCGAGCCGGACCACGTCGTCGAGGTGCGGGGTCGAGACCTCGAGGATGCGCGTGTCCTCGACGGCCGTGATCCGGTGCACCGTGCCCGGGGCGTAGTGGAACGCGTCGCCGGCGACGATCGTCCCCCGCTCGAGCCGCTCCTCGCCGACGAGGCCGAGCTCGAGCTCCGCGCGTCCCTCGAGCACGTACCAGGACTCGTCCTTCTGCTCGTGGTACTGGAGGCTGAGCGACTCGCCCGCGGCGACGAACAGCACCTTGCCGCAGTAGCGGTCCGTGAGGGCCCAGATCACCTCGTGGCCCCACGGCTTGTCGACGCGGCGGACGTCCGAGGCGAAGCGCCCGAGCGCCTTCCCGTTCGACTCGCTCACCGCAGCCACTCCGGGTTCGCCTCGAGGTGGTCGTTCGCGACCCGGAGCTCCTTCGGCGTGTTCACCGTCACCCAGGTGCCCTCGTGGCGGAACGCGCCGAGGCGGCCCTCGGCCGCGAGCTCGGGGAAGGTCGTCGACTCGTGGTCGCCGCGGTCCGGGAAGCGGTCGAGCGCCTCCTGCTCGAGCACGTAGAGGCCGCAGCTGACCCAGAACGGCATGCGGCCGCCCTCGCGGAAGCCCGTGACGCGCGTGCCCTCGACGTCGACGACGCCGAACTGCGACTTCGGCTGAGCCACCGCGATCGTCGCGAGCGCTCCGGTCTCCCGGTGCTGGCGCAGCATCGCCTCGAGGTCCACGTCGACGAGCTCGTCCCCGTTCGCGGCGATCAGGGTGCCGGACTCGCGGCGGGCGGAGGCGGCGAAGCGGATGCCGCCGCCGCGGCCGAGCGGCTCGGGCTCCTCCACGGCCGAGACGTCGACGGCGAGCCCGGCGAGCTCGTCGCGGAAGCGCTGGCCGTTGCCGACCGCGCAGGCGAGGATCGCGTGGGTGACGCCGAAGCGCGCGAGGTGGCCCAGCTGGAACGAGACGAGCGGCCGGCCGGCGACGAGCACGAGCGGCTTCGGCCGCCCCTCCGCCGCCTCGCCGAGGCGCTCCGCCTTCCCGCCCGCGAGCACGATCGCCTCCATCACGCGGCTCCCCGGCCGATGCCGTCGTAGAGCAGGCCGGCCTCGCGGGCGGCGGCGGGATCCAGGTAGTTGCGGCCGTCGACGAGGATCGGCGTGCGCATCCGCTGGCTCACCTCGGCGAGGGGAAGCAGCCGGAGCTCCTCCCACTCGGTCACGACGACGACGGCGTCCGCGCCGTCGACGGCCGCGAGCGGGTCGTCGTAGAACTCGACGCCGTGCAGCATCCCGCGGGCCTCCTCGATCGCGGCGGGGTCCCAGGCGCGGACGAACGCGCCCTCGGAGAGCAGCCGCGAGGCGAGCACGATGCTCGACGCCTCGCGCATGTCGTTCGTGTTCGCCTTGAAGGCGAGCCCGAGCAGCGCGATCACCTTGCCGTGCAGGCTGCCGAGATGCTTCTCGAGCTTGCCGACGACGCGCCGCTTCTGCAGCTCGTTCACCTCGATCACGGCGTTCAGGAGCTGGAAGTGGTAGCCCGAGTTGCCGGCGAGCTGCTTGAGCGCGCTGACGTCCTTCGGGAAGCAGCTGCCGCCGTAGCCGATGCCGGCGCGGAGGAAGTGCGGGCCGATCCGCCGGTCGAGGCCCATGCCCTCGGCGACGACGGAGACGTCCGCGCCGGTCTCCTCGCAGACGTTCGCGATCTCGTTGATGAACGAGATCTTCGTCGCGAGGAACGCGTTCGACGCGTACTTGATCATCTCCGCGGACGGCACGTCGGTGCGCACGATCGTCGTGTCGAGCGGCGCGTAGAGCGCCGCGACGGCGTCGCCGTCCGCCTCCTGGAAGGCGCCGATCACGACGCGGTCGGGCTCCATGAAGTCGCGCAGCGCGGTGCCCTCGGCGAGGAACTCGGGGTTCGAGACGTAGCCGACGTCCCCGAGGCCGCGCCGGTCGAGCTCCGCGCGCACCTTCGCGCCCGTGCCGACGGGCACCGTGCTCTTCATCGCCAGCACCAGCCGCCGCTCGGCGCCGCCGGTGCGCTCGAGCTCGTCGACGACGTGCCAGACGGCAGTCAGATCGGCGTCGCCCGAGTACGTCTTCGGCGTGCCGACGCAGACGAACGCGACGGACGCGCGGTCGACCAGGTCGGCGAAATCCGTCGTGTACGTCATCCGGGCGCCGTTCCGCTCGAGCGCCTCGGCGATGCCGGGCTCGTAGATCGGCACGCGCCCCTCGCGCAGGCCCTGGATGCGCGCCGCGTCGATGTCGCGGACGACGACGTCGTGGCCGAGCTCGGCCAGGCACACGCCGGTCACGAGGCCGACCCAGCCGGCCCCGACGATGCCCACGGTCGGGCGGCTCATGCAGCGCTGTCCAGCGGGACGAGGCCCTTGGCGATCGCGATCATGGTCTCGTTCGAGAAGCGGTCGTCGAGGGTGTTGGTCACCCAGTAGGCAGCGCCGTTCTCCTCGAACGCGATCATGTGCAGCTTCGACCCGTTGAACCAGAGCTTGTAGTCGCGACCCTTGATGGTGCGCTCGACCGAGGCGCCCGTGAGGATGGGCGCGTCGGTCCACGCGGTCTGCATGATGCCCCAGTAGGCCGCCTGGCCGCCGACCTGGTACACGAGCTTCACCGCGTCCTTGCCCTTGATCTTGTACGCGCGGACCGCCTCGGCGCCCCCGGACGATAGGCGAGACGAGGTCTCCCGGAAGCGCGGGACGAGCACCGGGAAGGACACCCTGCGGGCCAGCGGGCGCAGCGCCTCGAGCGCCGGCGCGACGTCGAGCGTCGTCTGCGGCCTGCCGCTCTCGGGCGTGTCGTCCTTCGCGGCCGGGGCGAGGCCGGAGTGGAACGTCTGGCCGACGATCACCTGCAGCGTCGTGTCGAGCGCGGCGTTCGGGCGCACGTCCTCGGTGTCGAAGAGCTGCGCCATCCGCTCGGCGCTCACCCGGGCGCCCTTGACCCCCGGGTCGAACAGCACCTGGCTGTCGAAGAAGTCGCTCGTCTCGGCGTTGCCGGCGGCCTCCGCCTGGTAGCCGAGCTTGCCGAGCTCCGCGGCGGCCAGGGTGGCCGCGCCCTCCGTCGTCGAGCCGTTCAGGACGGCGACGGTCGTGTCGGCCGGCCGGGTGCCCACGACCTTCGTCGCGCCGGTCTTCGTCGCCGTCGCCGTGGCCTTCGTCGCCGCCTCGGTGTCGGGGTTGAGGAACTTCTCGACCGCATCGGAGACGGACGACTCGGGCACGTGCAGGCCGAACTGGGCGTCCTGGGTGATGCCGCCGAGGTTCACCTGGTAGAAGCTCCCGCCCGGCAGGTCGTAGAGGAACTTCGCGTAGCTCAGGATCGTGTCCGCGTCGGCCTTCTTGCCGCCGCCCGCGACGACCTGGAGGTTCGAGGTGATCGCGTTGACGACGCCGATCAGCTTGAGCGGGTCGACGGCGCCCTGCACCTGCTGCTTGAACGCGCGGACGAAGAGCTGCTGGCGCGCGATCCGGAAGAAGTCCGAGTCGCCGTGGCGATAGCGCGCGTAGTCGAGCGCCTGCGTGCCGCTCAGCCGCTGGTATCCCGGCTGGATGTTGATCGTCGCGAAGTTCGTCCCCGTCGAGTTGTCGTTGAAGTAGCGGTGGTCGACGTCGACGTAGACGCCGCCGACCTTGTCGACGACCTGGCGGAAGCCGCGGAAGTTGATCTTGATCACGTAGTTGACGTCGATCTGGCCGCCGGTCCGGCGCAGCGGCAAGTGCAGCGCCGCCGGACTGGCAGAACGTGAACGCCTCGTTGATCCGGCCGACCCAGGAGCCGCGCGCCTTGCAGCCCGGGTGCTCGACGACGAGGTCGCGCGGAAACGACAGGAGGGTCAGCGTCTTCGACTGCGGGTCGGCGCGGACGAGCATGATCGTGTCCGACCGCGGCGGCATGTCCCGCTCGACGCCGAGGCGCTTGTCGTAGCCGATGATCAGCGCGGTCGTGGGCCGCTGCGGGTCGGGGATCGCGAGGTCGCCCCCGCCGTCGCCCTCGGACGGCTGCGCCAGCTCGACGAGGTCCTTGTCCGTCGCCTGGATCTTCTGGACGCTCGAGTCGAAGTACATGTAGACGCCGGCGCCGATCCCGCCCGCGGTGACGAGCGCGCCGACGACGAGCCAGAGCAGGATCTTGCCGGCCGTCCGCCAGCGCCCGCGCGGGCCCCTGCCACCGGGGTAGCGGGAGAGCGGCGAGAGGGCGCTGGCGCGCGGGCCGCGGCCGCCGCCAGCGCCGTCGCTGGCGCCGCCGGCGTCTCCTGCCGACCCATCCGCCGCGAACGCATCGCGGCCCCGTCCCATCTTCAGCGTCGTACGCACGATCGTTCAGGCGCCGTCCGGCCAGGCCGGCCGGGACTCACGCGAGGATACCGCAAGGGATCGGCGCGCCGGTCACTCCTTCGCCGCGCCGCCGTACGCCCCTGCACCGCGGAGGCGACGGGCGGCGGGGGTCGCGTGGCCCCCGCCGCACCGGCGCGGCGCTAGTCGCGGCCGGCGACCGCGATCTTGTTCTCGGCGTGCTTGAGGCGCTGCTCGACGACCCACTTGTCGATGCCCGCCTCGCCCGCCTGGGCGCGCTCGAGCAGGGCCCGGGCCTCGTCGGCCTCGCGCCGCGCCTGCTCGATGTCGATCTGCTCCGCCCGCACGGCGTCGTCCACGAGGACGATCGCGCGGTCGCGCTGGATCTTGAAGTAGCCCGGCCCGGTGGCGAAGGCCGTCCACTGGTCGCCCGCCTTGATCCGCGTCTCCCCCGCCTTCAGCATCGCGACGAGCGGTGCGTGGCGCGCGAGCACGCCGATCTCGCCGGCGGCGCCGGGGACGATCAGCAGGTTCGCCTCGCCCTCGAACGCCGCCCCGTCCGGGGTGACGAGCGAGAGGTCGAACGTCTTCGTGGACTCGTCCGCCATCGATCGCTACGCGTTCGCGAACTCGCGCCCGCGCTGGACGGCCTCGTCGATCGTGCCGACCATGTAGAAGGCGGTCTCGGGCAGGTCGTCGTGCCGGCCCTCGATGATCTCGGAGAAGCCCTTGATCGTGTCCTCGAGCCGGACGTACTTGCCGGGCGAGCCGGTGAACGCCTCGGCGACGAAGAACGGCTGCGAGAGGAAGCGCTGGATCTTGCGGGCGCGCGCCACCGTCAGCTTGTCCTCGTCCGAGAGCTCGTCCATGCCGAGGATGGCGATGATGTCCTGCAGGTCCTTGTAGCGCTGCAGCGTCTGCTGCACCGCGCGGGCGGTGCGGTAGTGCTCGTCCGAGACGACGCCCGGCTGCAGGATGCGCGACACGGAGTCGAGCGGGTCGACTGCCGGGTACAGGCCCTGCTCGGCGATCGCGCGCGAGAGCACGGTCGTCGCGTCGAGGTGGGCGAACGTGTTCGCCGGCGCCGGGTCGGTCAGGTCGTCGGCGGGCACGTAGATCGCCTGCACGGACGTGATCGAGCCCGTCTGCGTCGAGGTGATCCGCTCCTGGAGCTGGCCCATCTCGGTCGCGAGCGTCGGCTGGTAACCCACCGCGGAGGGCATGCGGCCGAGGAGCGCCGACACCTCGGAGCCCGCCTGGGTGAAGCGGAAGATGTTGTCGATGAACAGGAGGACGTCCTGGCCCTCCTCGCGGAAGAACTCCGCCATCGTCAGCCCGGCGAGGGCGACGCGGAGGCGCGCCCCCGGCGGCTCGTTCATCTGCCCGAAGACGAGCGCCGTCTTGTCGATGACGCCCGACTCGCTCATCTCGAGGTAGAGGTCGTTCCCCTCGCGCGTGCGCTCGCCGACCCCGGTGAACACCGAGAGGCCGCCGTGCTGCGTGGCGATGTTGTTGATCAGCTCCTGGATCAGCACCGTCTTGCCCACGCCGGCGCCGCCGAAGAGGCCGACCTTGCCGCCCTTGACGTACGGGGCGAGCAGGTCGATGACCTTGATGCCCGTCTCGAAGATCTCGACCGTCGGCTTGAGCGACGCGTACGACGGCGGATCGCGGTGGATCGGCCAGCGCTCGGTGACCTCGATCCGCTCCTCGCGCTCGTCGATCACCTCGCCGAGCACGTTGAAGAGGCGGCCGAGGGTCGACTTGCCGACGGGCACGGAGATCGCCGCGCCGGTGTCGATCGCGTCGGCGCCGCGCGGGATGCCGTCGGTCGAGTCCATGGCGACCGCGCGGACGCGATCGTCCCCGAGGTGCTGCTGGACCTCCGCGATCAGGTCGATCGCCGGGTTGCCGTCGCGCTCCGGCACGACGATGCGCAGCGCGCTCATGATGGCCGGAAGCTTGTCCGGGAAGACCGCGTCGATGACGACGCCCTTGATCTCGACGATCTTCCCGACGTTCTCTGCGGTCTCGGGCATGGTGCTCCTGGTCGATTGGACGGCCGAGAGTGTACCGGAGCGCGACCGGTCGTCGGGCGGGGTGGCGCTCGGCGGCCTAGACGGGCTCGCTGGGCCGCTCGCTCGGCGGCCGCGGCGCCGGCTCGGTGTCGGGTGCCGGCGGCGGCGCGTCGTCGGGCAGGACGGCGATCGTCGTGACCGGCGGGCGGATCGGCGCGGGCCCGTCCTGCGAGCTCGCGGTGATCCAGCCCACGAGCGCGCCGAGCCCGGCCGCGCCCGCGACGACGACGACCCCGAGGCGCGCGCGCCAGCCGAAGCGCGGAGCCCGACCGAGGCGCGCCGGCACGACCGAGCGCGCCGGCGAGGCGGCCTCGCTCGCGCGGAGCAGGCTCGTCACCGCCCCGACGGCGTCGGCGAACGCGCGGCAGTCGGGGCACCGCCCGAGGTGGCGCCGGAGCAGGAGCTTCTCGAGCTCCGACAGCTCCCCGTCCTCGCGCAGCGAGACCCACTCGCGCGCCCGCGAGCACCGTGCTGCCCTGCTCTCGCTCAGATCGGCCATGTCACTGGGTTGGACGACGCCGCTACGGAGAGGTTAGCCGGCTGCGTGCGATTTCCTCGCGGGCTCACGGCGCGCCCCCGGCCTCCGGCTGCTCGTCGGGGAACCAGCAGGCCGCCCCGCCCCGCGCCGGATCGGGCGCCGGCGGCACCTGCTCGCGGCACGCGGCGGGGTGCCCGAGGGCGGCCGCGCGAGGGCAGCGCGGATGGAAGGCGCAGCCCGCGGGAGGGTCGACCGCCGAGGGGACGTCGCCCGCGAGGACGACGCGCGCGCGCCGCGCCGCGCCGGGCTGACGCGGGGCCGCGGACAGGAGCGCGCGGGTGTACGGGTGGCGCGGACGCGCGTGCAGCTCCGCGACCGTCGCCAGCTCGACGAGGCGCCCGAGGTACATGACCGCGACCCGGTCGGCGACGTGCCGGACGACGCCGAGGTCGTGTGAGATGACGACGTAGGTCAGCCCCTCGTCCTCCTGCAGGTCGGCCAGCAGGTTGAGGATCTGGGCGCGGATCGAGACGTCGAGGGCCGAGACGGGCTCGTCGCAGACGATCAGCTTCGGCGAGAGCGCGAGCGCCCGGGCGATCCCGATCCGCTGGCGCTGGCCGCCGGAGAACTGGTGCGGGTAGCGCGACAGGTGCGCGGGGTCGAGGCCGACCCGGTCCATCAGCGCGCGGGCGCGCTCCCGGGGGTCGCCCGGCAGCCGATGGATCGCGAACGGCGCGGTCAGGATCCGCTCGACCGTGTGCCGCGGGTTGAGCGAGGCGTACGGGTCCTGGAACACGAGCTGGAGCTCGCGCCGAACCGGTCGCAGGCGGCGCTGGGAGAGCTCCGTGAGATCGCGGCCCTCGAACTCGACCCGGCCCTCGGTCGGGTCGACGAGGCGCAGGAGCAGCCGCGCCACCGTCGACTTGCCGCACCCGGACTCCCCGACGAGGCCGAGCGTCTCGCCGCGGCGAACGTCGAGGTCGAGCGACTCGACGGCGCGGACCTCCCGCCGCGGCCGGCCCGGGACGAGCCCGCGCGCGAGCGGGAAGCGCTTCGAGACGCCGACGAGGCGGGCGAGCGGCAGCTCCTCGACGGTCGAGGCGCTCACGCGAGGGCTCCCGGCAGCCGGGCAGCGCGGGCGGCGGCGCGGACGCCCTCCGGCAGGTGGCAGGCGGCCGCGTGCCCGTCGGGCGCGTCGTCGAGCGCCGGCGTGCGCTCGACGCAGGCGTCGAGCCGGTGCGCGCAGCGCGGCGCGAACGCGCACCCCGGCGGCAGGCCGACGAGCGACGGCGGCGCGCCCTCGATCGCCTGCAGCCGCCCGCCCCCGTCCTCCCGCGGCAGCGCGCCGAGCAGCCCCCAGGTGTACGGGTGGCGCGGCGCGCCGAGCACCTGCTCGGCCGTCCCCTGCTCGGCTGCCCGTCCCGCGTAGAGGACGAGGACGCGCTGCGCGGCCTCCGCCACGACGCCGAGATCGTGGGTGACGAGCACGATGCCGATCGAGAACTCGCGCTTCACCTGCTCGAACAGCTCCAGGATCTGCGCCTGGACGGTCACGTCGAGCGCGGTCGTCGGCTCGTCGGCGAGCAGGACGTCCGGCCGGTGCAGGAGCGCCATCGCGATCATCGCCCGCTGGCGCATCCCGCCCGACCACTGGTGCGGGTAGTCGCGGGCGCGCTCCCGCGGGCTCGGCACGCCGACCGCCGCGAGCGCCTCGATCGCGCGCTCGTGCGCCTCGCGCCGCGACGCCCGCTCGTGCGCGCGGACCGCCTCTGCGAGCTGGTCGCCGACCCGCAGCAGCGGGTGCAGGCACGAGAACGGGTCCTGGAAGACCATCGCGACCCGCCTGCCCCGGACGCGCCGGAGCGCGCGGCCTCGCAGGGCGAGGAGGTCGTCGTCGCCCAGGCGCGCGCTGCCGCTCACCTCCGCCCCGTCGGGAAGCAGCCCGAGCAGCGCGAGGCAGGCGACGGTCTTGCCGGAGCCGGACTCGCCGACGATGCCGAGCGTCTCGCCCCGGTCGAGGTCGAAGGAGAGACGGTCGACCGCCTGGAGCGGCCCGTCCGGCGTCGAGAAGCGGACCGAGAGGTCGCGCACCTCGAGCAGCCGCTCCGCGGCAGCGCTCATGCGAGGCGCACCCGCGGGTCGAGCCAGGCGTAGGCGAGGTCGACGATCAGGCTCGCGACGACGATCGCGGCCGCGCCGACGAGCGTGACGGCGACGACGGGCGGCAGGTCCTGCCCGAGCGCCGCGTCGACGGCCCACGAGCTGACCCCCTGGAGGTTGAACACCTTCTCCGTCACGACGGCGCCGCCGACCAGGAGCGCGAGGTCCATCCCGAGCATCGTCACGATCAGGGCGAGGCCGGCGCGCAGGCCGTGCCGCCAGACGACGCGCCGCTCGCTCAGACCCTTGGCGCGCGCGGTGCGGACGAAGTCCTCCCCGAGCGCGTCGAGCAGGCTCGCGCGCGTCATCCGGGCGTAGGAGGCCGCGAAGAGCAGCGCGAGCACGAGCCAGGGCTGGACGAGGTGCAGGAACCACTCCCTCGGGCTCTCCGAGAACGGGACGTAGCCGGTTCCCGGGAGCCAGCCGAGCGTCTTCCAGAAGAGGAAGAGCGAGAGGAGGCCGACCAGGAACACCGGCGCCGAGACGCCGAGGAGCGAGAAGCCGAGCGCGGCGCGGTCGACGAGCGTCCTCCGGCGCACCGCCGCCGCGACGCCGATCCCGACGCCGAGGACGAGCCAGAGGACGCCGGCGCCGAGCGCGAGCGCGAGCGTCTGCGGCAGCCGCTCGGCCAGCCCGTCGAGGACGGGCTCGCGCGACTGGAAGGAGATGCCGAAGCCGGGCCACCCGTGCTCGTCGCCGACGACGAGGCGCTTGAGGAAGAGGCCGTACTGCTCGAGCCACGGCCGGTCGAGCCCGAGCTGCTGGCGCACCTCCGCGAGCAGCTCCGGCGTGGGCGCCTTGCCGGCGAAGTGCAGGGCGGGGTCGCCCGAGGGAGCAGGAAGAAGATCGCGTAGGTGGCGAACGTGACCGCGACCATGACCGCGATCGCCCACAGCACCCGGCCGAGCACGTACCTGCCGATCTCGGAGCCTCCCCTCCGCCGTCGCGCGTGCGGGAGGCCGGGGTCGCCCCCGGCCTCCCGCCGCCGCGCTCACTGCTTCGACGCGTCCACGGCGAGATGCGCGTACGCCATCACGCCGACCGACTGGTCGAGGTCGTAGAACGTCACCGCCGGCCCGATGGTGTCCTGGTTGACGCTCGTCAGGTACGGGACCCAGGGCACGACCTCCTCCATCAGCTTCCGGTCGAGGTCGGCCCAGCACTGCGTGCGCTCGTCGCCCACCGGCAGCGCCGCGCAGGCGTCGAAGTCGGCGTCGATCGACGGGATCCCGGCGACGGTGCCGGTGACGCCGAGCTCGGCGGCCTGCTCCGGGGTGATGCCGACGAGCGGCGTGTTCACGTTCCCCTCGGGCGTGATGTCCCGTCCGAGCAGGATCTTCAGGAACGTCGACGCGTCCGGGTAGTCCTTCTCCCAGCCGAGCCGGTTCGTGAGCGGGATGCCGTTCTTCGGCGTCAGGATCGCCGGGAACGGGTCGGGGAGCGAGCGCACCTTGAACGCGATGCCGATCCGCTCCCCGGCCTGCACGAGCAGCGGCTCGAGGTTGCGGAAGCGGTCGATGTTCGTCGAGACGAGCACCACGCCATCGCACTCGGCGGCGTCGCAGAGGCCGTCGCCGTCGGCGTCGTAGCGCGACTGCGCCATCTCGGCCCGCGCCGCCGCCTCGTCGCCGGCGCTGTCCGGCGTCGCGTACGGGTCGTAGTCGGCGAGCAGGCCGCCGGTCAGCCCGTTCGGGGCGATGTGCGTCGCGATCTGGCCGCCGGCCTCGCCGCCCCAGACCTTCCGCATCGAGACCTTGTCGACCGCGAGGTTCAGGGCCTTGCGGACGTGGATGTCGTCGAACGGCGGCTGGGTCAGGTTCAGGCTGATGTACCAGGTGTTGTCCGTGGGGTTCAGCTTCAGCCGGCCCTCGTCGAGCAGCGAGCGGAGCAGCTTGTTCGGCGTGCTCGCCCACTCGCCGTCGAGCTCGCCGCGCTCGAGCTTGTCGAAGATCGCCTGGGCGTTCGAGTCGATCGTCCACTCGAACCGGTCGGGCAGCGCCTCGCGCTTCGCGGGGCTGTCCGTCGCCGGGTCGTACGCGGGGTTGCGCACGAGCGCGAGCGAGCGGTCGGGCTTGAAGCCGCCGATCGGCTTCATCGTCTCGCAGCTCGTCGCATCGAGCGCGTCGGAGCCCTCGATCATGTACGGGCCGGTCGAGATCAGGTAGCGGCCGTACTGGCCCGCCTTCGGGAAGCAGCTGGCGACCTCCTGCGGGATCGGCGCCGTCGCCGGCAGCGAGACCCGGTAGGCGAAGTCGCCGGCCGGCTCGGTCAGCGTGAAGACGATCGTGGAGTCGTCCGGCGTCTGGATGCCGGAGATCGTCTCCGCCTTGCCGTCGTAGACGTCCTGCATGCCGGCGATCGTGCCGAGGTAGTAGCCGGCGTACTGCGCGGCGACGCTCTTCGTCGCGATCCGCTGGAACGCGTAGGCGACGTCCTGCGAGGTCACGTCGCGGTTCAGCGGCGGGCCGAACCTGACGCCGGGCCGGAGCGTGAACGTCCAGGTCAGGCCGTCCTCGGAGACCGTCGGGAAGTCCGCGGCCAGGTCGGGCACGAGCGCGTTGCCGCCGGGGCCGGACGTGTGGGTGTAGCCGAGCAGCGTGCGGGTCAGCAGGCCGCGCAGGATCCCCCACGCCTCGGTCAGGTACTCGCCGGAGGGGTCGAGGCCGGCGGTCAGGTTGAAGCCCGACTCGACGCCGATCCGGTACGTGCCGCCGGGCTGGGCGCCGGCCGCCGCTGCGGGGCCCTGGGCGTCCGGTCCGGGCGCGGTCGGGTCGGCCGTCTCGGTCGGCGCGGGCTCGGCCGGCGCCTCGGGGGCCGGCTCGACGGGTGCGGGCTCGGCCGGCGCGGGCGAGGGCTCGCTCGGCGTGGGCGCCGCGTCCCCCCCGCCGCCGCACCCTGCCGCCGCACCGATGGCGGCGAGCACGAGCGCCAGCCCGAACACCTGCCTCAGTCCTCGCACGATCACCTCGCTTCTCGCTCTGCTGTCGCCGATCCGCGGGCCGCAGGACGCAGTCGGGCGTGGTCATGTGGAAGCGCCCCCACGGGGCGTCATTCGGAGTAACGGCAGGAACCCCTCGGAAGTTAGCGGCCGCCCCTCGGGTCGACGGCGTCGCGGAGCGCGTCGCCGAGCAGGTTGAACGCGAGGACCGTGACGAGCAGGAACGCGCCGGGGAAGGCCAGCGTCCACCAGGCGACGTCGTACCACTGGGTCGCGTCGGAGAGCATGCGCCCCCAGGACGGGACGGCGTCCGGGAGGCCGAGGCCGAGGAACGAGAGCGACGCCTCGAAGACGATCGTGCTCGGGATCAGCAGGGTCGCGAGCACGGCGATCGGCGCCGCGAGGTTCGGCAGCAGCTCGCGCGTCATGATCCGGAGGCTCGACGCGCCGAGCGAGCGGCTCGCCTCGACGAACGCCTGCTCGCGCAGCGCGATCGTCTGGCCGCGCACGACCCGGGCGATGTAGGGCCACGAGAAGAGGGCGACGACGAAGACGACGAGCGAGCGGCCGGGCTCGACCGCGCCGCCGAGGCAGCCGCGCACGCCGCAGGCCGCGACGACGCCGATCGCGAGCAGGAACAGCGGCATCGCGAGCACCACGTCCGTCAGCCGCGAGATCACGGTGTCGACCCAGCGCCCGAGGTAGCCGGCGAGCACGCCGAGCGCGACGCCGACGACGAGCGAGACGCCGGTCGCGACGGCGGCGATCAGGAGCGACGTGCGCGCTCCGTAGAGCACCCGGACGAACAGGTCGCGCCCTGCCGGGTCGGCGCCGAAGACGAAGTCGCCGGTCGGGCCGAGCGGGACGCCGAAGTCGTCGGTCTGCGTCGGGTACAGCTCGTCGACCGGGTGCCCGACGATCCGGGCGATCACGTCAGCGAGGATCGCGAGCAGCGCGACCGCGACGATGATCGCGCCCCCGATCTGGGCGCCCCGGTCGCGCCGCAGCCGTGCCCAGACGAGCCCGCGCGGCGAGCGGCGAACGGCGCCGCCCCCGGGCGGGACGCCGAGCGCGTCGGGGAGATCGGGCGCGACGGAAGCCATCGGGGCGGACCGCACCCGAGTCTAGCTTCCGGCCTCCCGGGCCTCCCCCCGCGCCCGGGGCGCCCTGTCCTAGCCGGACAGGGCGTCCGCGCCTGCGACGATCTCGAGGATCTCCTGCGTGATCTGCGCCTGGCGGGCCCGGTTCATGTCGAGGGTCAGGCGGTCGATCAGGTCGCCCGCGTTCGAGGAGGCGTTGCGCATCGCGGTCATCCGGGCGCCGTGCTCGGACGCCGTCGACTCGAGCAGCGCGCGGTAGATCGTCGTCTCCACGTACGTCGGCAGGAGCCGCTGGAGGATGTCCTCCGGGTCGGGCTCGTAGATGAAGTCGCCCTCGAGCGCGATGTCGTGCGCCGACTTCTCCTCCTCGGCCTCGTCGAGCGCGGTGCGCGGGATCGGGAGGACGTCGACCGTCTCGACCCGCTGGGTGAGCGGCGAGACGTACTGGTTGTAGATCATCGTGACGCGGTCGACCTCGCCGGAGGTGAACAGCTCGACGACCTTGTGGGCGATCGACGCCGCGTCGGCGTAGGTCGGCCGGTCGGTGAAGCCGACCCACGTCTCGGCGATGTCGTAGCGGCGGAAGGTCAGCGTCGAGCGCCCCTTCTTGCCGACGACGAGCCAGCGCGCGTCGAGGCCCGACGTCCGCGCCTCCCGCTCGAGCGCGAAGGCCCGGCGCAGGATCTGCGCGTTGAAGGGCCCGGCGAGGCCGCGGTCGCCGGTGAGGACGAGGTACGCGACCGCCTTCGGCTGCTCGCGCACCTCGAGCAGCGGCAGGCTCGAGCTCGCCGTCCCGGCCGCCCGGGCCGTGCCGATCATCAGCTCGCGCATGCGATCGGCGTACGGCCGCATCGCCTGGATGCGCGTCTCCGCGCGCCGCAGGCGGGCGCCCGCGACGAGCTCCATCGCCTTCGTGATCTTCCGCGTGTTCCGGACGGACCGGAGCCGCCGCTTGATGTCCTGGACCGACGCCACGATTGACCCGTTCGCGCCTAGACGGCCGCGGCCGCGCCGGCGTTGAACCGGTCGCGCACCTTGCCGATCTCCGCCCGGAGCTTCTCCTGCAGCTCGTCGGAGAGGTCGCGCGACTCGCGGATCTGGGCGTAGATCGACCCGTCCGCGCGGAGCGTCTCGCGCAGCTCGTCGTGGAACCGCGGCACGTCGGCCGTCGGCAGGTCGTCGGTGTAGCCGTTGATCCCGGCGAAGATCGCCACGACCTGCTCCTCGAACGGCCACGGCTGGTACTGGCCCTGGTTGAGCGTCGCCACCATCCGCTCGCCGCGCTGCAGCGTCTTCTGCGTCTGGGCGTCCAGCTCGGAGCCGAACTGCGCGAACGCCTCCAGCTCGCGGTACTGCGCCAGCTCGAGGCGCAGGCGGCCGGCGACCTTCTTCATCGCCTTCGTCTGCGCGTTGCCGCCCACGCGGGACACCGAGATGCCCACGTTGATGGCCGGGCGCACGCCGGAGTAGAAGAGGTCGGACTCGAGGAAGATCTGCCCGTCCGTGATCGAGATGACGTTCGTCGGGATGTAGGCCGACACGTCACCGGCCTGCGTCTCGATCACGGGGAGCGCGGTCAGCGAGCCGCCGCCGAGCGCGTCGTTCAGCTTGCACGCGCGCTCGAGCAGCCGCGAGTGCAGGTAGAAGACGTCGCCGGGGAAGGCCTCGCGGCCCGGCGGGCGGCGCAGCAGCAGGGACATCTGCCGGTACGCGTCCGCGTGCTTCGTCAGGTCGTCGTAGATGACGAGCGCGTGGCGGCCGGAGTAGGTGAAGTACTCGCCCATCGCGGTGCCGGCGAACGGCGCCATCCACTTGATCGGCGCGGCCTCGGAGGCCGGGGCCGAGACGATGATCGTGTAGTCCATCGCGCCGGAGTCCTTCAGGCGCTGGTGGACCTGCGCGACGCTCGACTGCTTCTGGCCGATGGCCACGTAGATGCAGATGACGTCGGAGCCCTTCTGGTTGATGATCGTGTCGATCAGGATCGCCGTCTTGCCGGTCGAGCGGTCGCCGATGACGAGCTCGCGCTGGCCGCGGCCGATCGGGATCATCGAGTCGATCGCCTTGATGCCGGTCTGGAGCGGCTCCTTCACCGGCTGGCGCTGGATGACGCCGGGCGCCTTGAACTCGAGCGGGCGGACGGCGTCGGCCTTGATCGGGCCCTGCCCGTCGAGCGGGCGGCCGAGCGGGTCGACGACGCGGCCGACGAGGGCCTCGCCCACCGGCACGGACGCGATGCGGCCGCTGCGGCGGACGACCTCGCCCTCCTTCACCTGCTCCCAGTCGCCGAAGAGGGCGGCGCCGACGTTGTCCTCCTCGAGGTTCAGGGTCAGGCCCGTCACGCCGTGCTCGAACTCGAGCATCTCCATCGCGAAGCAGTTCTCGAGGCCGTAGACGCGCGCGATGCCGTCGCCGACCTGCAGGACGGTGCCGACCTCCGAGAGGTTGGTCTCGACGTCGTACTCCTCGATCCGCTGCTTGAGGATCGCGGTGATCTCTTCGGGACGTAGCTTCATCCTTGTGGGCTCCTTCGCGGGAAAGGCTCGCTACCGAGCCACGAGCTCTTCACGGAGTTTGTTCAGACGGCCGCGCACGCTGGCGTCGACACGCATCGAGCCCGCCTGCAGGACCATGCCGCCGATCAGGTGCGGGTCGACGCTGCGCGTCGCCTCCACCCGGCGGCCGGAGACCTTCTCGATCTGCGCGATGATGTCCGACGCCTCGGCGTCCGACAGCTCCTGCGCGGTGGTCAGCTCGACCCGGATCACCTTCTCCTCGCGGGCGACGAGCCGCTCGAACTCCCGCTGGAACTCCTCGACCTCGGCGAGGCGCCCCTTCTGGGCGCAGACGAGCAGGAAGTTGCGGAACACCTCGTTCGCGCCGGCGAGCGCCGCCTGGAGGCCGGTGCGCTTCGCCCGCGCGTCGACCTGGGGGTTGAGCAGGAGGTTGCGCAGCTCCGACGAGCTGTCGAGCGCCTCGACGAAGGACGCGAACTCCTCCCGCACCTCTGCGAGGGCGTTCCGGTCCTTCGCCGCGTCGAAGAGCGCGGTTGCGTAGATGCGGTGCGCGACGGCCACGGGTCTCCGTTCGTCCTAGTTCGAGCGGGCGAGCCGGTCGAAGTCGATCTCCCCGACGGCCTCGTCGATCAGGCGCCGCTGGTCCTCCTTGTCGAGCACCTTGCCCGTGACCTTCTCGGCCGTGAGCAGGGTGAGCTCGACCACCTCGCGGCGGACCTGCTCGAGCAGCTTCCGGTTCTCGGCCTCGACGGCCTTCCGGTTCTCCTCGAGCCGGCGCTGCAGGTCGGCGTCCGCCTCGGCCTTCACGCGATCCCGCTGCGCGTCCGCGAGCGTGCGCGCCTCGGCGAGGATCACGTCGGCCTGGCTCCGAGCGTCCTGGATCAGCGAGCGGTGCTGCTCCAGCAGCTCCTTCGCCTCGGCGCGGGCGTTGTCCGCCTCGTCGAGCGCCTCGCGGATCCGGTCGCGGCGAGCGTCCATCAGCCCCTGGATCCGCCCGAAGGCGAGCTTGCGCAGGACCACGAACACGATCGCGAACGTGATCAGCGTCCAGATCATCAGGCCCGGCGTGACCTTGATCAGGTCGTTGCCGCTGTCTTCGGCCGCCGTCTCCGTGGCCGCCAGGACGATTCCCAGGAGCTGGCTCATGGATCAGGCGAGGACGAAGCCCAGGAGGCCGCCGAGCAGGCCGTAGAACACCACGGCCTCGGTGAGGGCGAAGCCGAGCCACTGGATGCCCTGGAGCTCACCGCGGAGCTCGGGCTGGCGGGCGACGGCCTGGATCATCGAGCCGAAGATGTTGCCGATGCCGATGCCGGCGCCTGCGGCGCCCAGGCCGACGCCGAGGCCGAAGCCGATGGCCTTGCCGATCGCCTCGACGTTGCCCTCGGTCGCAGCGAGGACTTGAGCAAGAGCAGATCCCACGGAGCCTCCCTCTAGTGTTCCGGTTCGATTGCGCCGCCGATGTAGATGGCGGACAGCAGGGCGAAGACGAATGCCTGGATCGTCACGACGATCGCGACCTCGAAGATGTACACGCCGACGCCGACCGGCACCGAGATCACGGCCATGACCGCGGTCTCGAAGATGAAGATCAGGCCGAGCATGACCAGGATCAGCATGTGGCCGGCGAGCATGTTGGCGAAGAGACGGACGGAGAGCGAGATCAGCCGCATGAACTGGGAGATGATCTCCAGCGGGATGATCAGGACAAGCAGCCCGCCGGGCACGCCGCTCGGGATCCAGCTCTTGAAGTACTTGACCGGCCCGTTGTAGCGGATGCCCTCGACGTGGGTCACGACGAAGGTGATCAGGGCGAGGGCGAGCGCGACGCTCAGGTTCGCCGTGGCGGCGTAGATCCCGAACGTGGGCACGCGGAAGTCCCCGATGTGCCAGTGGTGGTCGGAGATCGGCAACGGCACGAAGCCCACCATGTTGGCGACCCAGATGAAGAGGAAGAGCGTGGCGACGTACGGGAACCACGTCCCGACCGCCTTCTTCGGGATGTTGCTCTCCGCGATCTGCGTCTGGACGAGCTCGTAGACGGACTCGCCGAACGTCTGCTTGCGGCTCGGCTTCAGCGACAGGCCGAAGCGCATCACCCAGAGGCCGATGATGATCGTCAGCGCGCCGGCGACCCAGAGGTAGACCACGGCCTTGTTGATGGAGAGCACGCCGAGGTCGAGCCAGGTCGGCGTCGAGAAGTCCTCCTCGGGGTGGAAGTCACCGCGCGCGAGCACGAGGTTCATCATCAGGTTCACTGCTTCGCGCCTCCCGCGAAGTAGATGGTCAGGCTGAAGACCAGCTCGACGGTGTAGCCGGCCGCGTACACGAGCGCGCCGGCCAGCCCGAGGGACGGGTCGATGGCGGCGATGACGATGAGGATGACCATGAGCGCCACGCCGCGCCCCATCGAGCCGAACGCGAACACGCCCGACCCGGCCAGGTTCGGCTGGCCGATGCCGGCGCGGTGGAGCAGGTAGCCGAGCCCCTGGCTCCCCGCCCAGACGACGGCGCCGAGCGCCCAGCCGCGGACCTCCCAGCCGGCGATCAGGAAGATCGGCAGCGCGAGCGCGACGACCAGGGCGCCCGCGAGCGCGCCGAGGCGACGGTCGGGCATGGGCCGCGGGGTGAAGAACGCCACCTCAGATCCTCCGGTACCGGACGACGACGGCGGCGATGCTGGCCGGCACGCCGACGACCGCTCCGCCGGCGATCCCGTAGGGGATGCTGCCGGCGGCGAGGCCCACGAGGGCCCCGATCGCGATGCAGCCGACGAGCACGCCGAGGAGGAGACCACCGGCTCCGGCGAGATCGAACTGCGTACGCTGCGACATGGTGAACGTGCCTGTCATGCGGCCGGGCGGGAGCATACCAGCCCGGGTGACTTCGTGACACCGAGAAACGTCGCCGTTGAGCCGGAAAGCGGCGCTGTCGGGGTGAGTTCGTGCGGGGGCGCGCGAACGGCCCTCGCCGGAGCTACGCGACGTGGCGCTCGCGGCGGCGCTCGGCCTCGCGGCGCCAGATGCCCCAGCCGCGGATCCGGCGCAGCTTGAGGATCTCGAGCAGCACCACGATGTAGGCCGAGGTGGCGACGGCGACGAAGCCGATCAGGCCAACGACGACGGTCGGCCAGAGGTTCCAGTGGCCGTGCTGGCGGAACGGGACGAAGCGCGTGGCGAGCGCCGCGCCCGCGAGCACGAGGCACCAGGTCCAGAGGTAGACGACGGTGCGGCGCTGCGAGAAGCCGATGTTCGCGAAGCGATGGTGCAGGTGCCACGCGTCCGCCTGGTAGATCGGCTGCCCGTACTTCAGGCGCTTCGCGACGACGAACGACGTGTCGATGATCGGCACGAGCAGGACGACGAGCGGCAGGAACAGGGCGGCGACCGCGGCCGTCTTCAGCAGCCCCTGGATCGGGATGGTCGCGAGCGTGAATCCGAGCAGGAGCGCCCCCGAGTCGCCCATGAAGATGCGCGCCGGGTAGAAGTTGTGCCGGAGGAAGGCGAAGCACGCGCCGGCGACGATCGCCGACAGCACCGCGGCCTCGGGCTTCCCGAGCGAGAGCGCGATCACCGCGAACGTCGCCGCGGCGATGCCGCCGACCCCGGCCGCGAGGCCGTCCATCCCGTCGAGGAAGTTCACTATGTCTATGACCGCGACGATCCAGACGATCGTCACGGCGACGGCGACCCAGGCCGGCAGCGTGTGGATGCCGACGAACGGGAAGGTGAAGCGGTCGAGCGTCACGCCGAACCCGACCGGCGCGGCCGCGGCCCCGAGCTGGCCGAGCAGCTTCGCCCACCAGGGCAGGCCGCGGAAGTCGTCGACGAGCCCGACGCCGCAGGCGATCGCAGCGCCGATCAGGATGCCCCGGTAGGGCCCCGACAGGTCGAGGAAGGCGAGCGACGGCACCATGATCGCCAGCAGGAGCGCGACGCCCCCGAGGCGCGGGACCGGCGTGCGGTGGATCCGCCGCCCCTCCCCCGGCTCGTCGATCACGCCGAGCACCCGCGCCGCGCGGGCGACCGCCGGGGTGAGCGCGAGCACGACGCCGGCGGCGATCAGGAAGCCCCAGAGGACGTCCATGTGGGCCTCGAAGGTCTTCAGCATCCGCGCGTCACCCCGAACATGGTACGACGCGCGGCGCCGTACCCCTCGCCGGCGCGCCTACTTCGTGCCGTAGAGGCGGTCGCCGGCGTCGCCGAGGCCCGGGACGATGTAGCCCCGCTCGTTCAGCTCGCGGTCGACGGCGGCGACGACGATCTCGACGTCCGGGTGCTCCTCGTGGATCCGCGCGATCCCCTCGGGCGCCGCGATGATCGCGATCAGCCGGATCGACGCGGCGCCGGCGCCGCGCAGCAGGTCGATCGCCGCGGCGGTGGAGTTGCCGGTCGCGAGCATCGGGTCGAGCAGGATCACCTCGCGCTGCGCGACGTCCTGCGGCAGCTTGACGTAGTACTCGACCGGCTGGAGCGTCTCCTCGTTCCGGTAGAGGCCGATGTACCCGACGCGCGCGCCCGGAATCAGCGACAGCACCGCGTCGAGCATGCCGACGCCGGCGCGGAGGATCGGGCAGACGGCGACCTTCTTGCCGGAGATGCGGTCGGCGGCCATCCGCTCGAGCGGCGTCTCGATCTCGACCTGCTCGGTCGCGAGCTCCTTCGTCGCCTCGTACGTGAGCAGCAGGGTCAGCTCGTTGACGAGCTGCCGGAACATCTGCGTCGTCGTCGTCCGGTCCCGCAGCAGCCCGAGCTTGTGCCGGACGAGCGGGTGGTCGACGACGACGACCCGCCCGGCGCTCATCGGCGAAGCTCCGGGAACCCCCGCAGCCCCTCGTAGAGCGGGCGGCCGGCGCAGAGCGCGCCGCTGCGGCCGCGGAGGGCGGCCACGTCGGCGTCGTCGGCGAGCGCCCCGGCGATGATCGAGCCGACCTCGCGCGTGTCCGTCTCGTCGAAGCCGCGCATCGTGATCGCGGGTGTGCCGAGCCGGACGCCTGAGGCGACTGTCGGCGGGCGCTCGTCGAAGGGCACCGTGTTCCGGTTGACCGTGATCCCGACCTCGTGCAGCCGGTCCTCGGCCGCCTTGCCCGTCCACTCGCTACGGCGCAGGTCGAGCTGGACGAGGTGCGTGTCGGTGCCGCCGGTCAGCACGTCGAGCCCGCCGTCGACGAGCGAGGCGGCGAGCGCGTCGGCGTTCGCCCGGACCTGCCGCTGGTACGCGCGGAAGGCCTCCGTCGCGGCGATCGCGAAGCAGGTCGCCTTGGCGGCGATCGTGTGGCAGAGCGGGCCGCCCTGCAGGCCCGGGAAGACCGCCTTGTCGAGGGCGGCCGCGTGCTCCGCCCGGCAGAGGACGAAGCCAGAGCGCGGGCCCGCGAGCGTCTTGTGGGTCGTCGAGGAGACGAAGTCGCAGTCGGGCACCGGGTCGGGCACGAGGCCGGCGGCGACGAGCCCGGAGAAGTGCGCCATGTCGCAGAGCAGCAGCGCGCCGACCGCGTCCGCGATCTCGCGGAACCGGCTCGTCTCGATCTTCCGTGGGTACGCCGAGCCGCCGCAGACGATGATCCTCGGCCGGTGCTGCTCGGCCAGGCGGGCGACCTCGTCGAAGTCGATCAGGCCGCTCTCGCGCTCGACGCCGTAGCCGACGACGCCGTAGAGCTTCCCGGAGAAGTTGACCTTGCTCCCGTGCGTCAGGTGGCCGCCGTGGTCGAGCCGCATCGCGAGGATGGTGTCGCCCGGCTGGAGCACGGCGGCGTAGACGGCCATGTTCGCCTGGGAGCCCGCGTGCGGCTGGACGTTCGCGTGCTCGGCGCCGAAGAGGGCCTTCGCCCGGTCGATCGCGAGCTGCTCGATCTCGTCGACGACCTCGCAGCCGCCGTAGTAGCGCTTGCCCGGATAGCCCTCCGCGTACTTGTTCGTCGCGGCGCCGCCGACTGCCTCGAGCACGCTCGGCCAGGTGAAGTTCTCGGAGGCGATCAGCTCGATCTGGGAGCGCTGGCGATCGAGCTCGCGGTCGAGCAGCGCGGCGATCTCGGGGTCGACGGCGGCGAGGCCGGACTCGCGGAGCGCGGTGATGTCGTCAGCTGGGCTCATGGGCGACGCATGGTACTCGCCCGGCCGCGGCGGCCGGCGCGGAAGCGGCTCGCCCGGCCGCGCTACGGCCGCCGGCCCTCGACGACCCGGTCGCGGCCGGTCAGGTCGGGGCTCGCGACGACGTCCAGGTAGCCGAGCTCCCGGAGCGCCGCGGCGAGGCCGTCGGCCTGCCCGTCGCCGCACTCGAGCACGAGCCAGCCGCCGGGCGCGAGCAGCCCCATGGCGTGCTCGGCCACCCGTTGCGTGACGCCGACGCCGACCACGGCCTCGCGCGGCTCGAACAGGCGGATCTCGGGCTGGAGCGCGTCGAAGTCGCCGGGCTCGACGTAGGGCGGGTTCGAGACGACGAGGTCGAACGGGCCCGGGACGTGGGCGTCCAGGTGCCCGTGGACGAGCTCGACGCGCTCGTCGAGCCCCAGACGGGCGCGGTTCTCGGCCGCGACGGCGAGCGCGCCCGCCGAGATGTCGGTCGCGATCACACGGGCGCCGGGGTGCTCGTCCGCGATCGAGAGGGCGATCGCCCCGGAGCCCGTGCCGACGTCGAGCACGCGCGGCGCCTCCCGCCCGGCCAGGCGGGCGAGGCAGCGCTCCACGACCACTTCGGTCTCCGGGCGGGGGACGAGCACGTACGGGCTGACGCGGAGGGCCAGGCGGCGGAAGCCCCACTCTCCGAGGATGTAGGCGGCCGGCTCGCGGCGCGTGCGGCGCGCGACGAGCCCGCGGAAGCGCGCCTCCTCCTCCGGGGCGAGCTCGCGGTCGCCGGCCGCGTAGAGGTCGGTGCGGCCGAGCCCGAGCGCGTGGCCGAGCAGGACCTCGGCGTCGACCCGCGGCGTGTCGACGCCCGCGACCTCGAGCGCGCCGGCGGCGAACGCGATCCCCTCGCGGACGGTCATATCGTCGCCTCCTCGAGCGCGCGCCGGCGCTCCTCGGCCTGCAGCGCGGCCGTGAACTCCTCGAGGTCGCCCTCGAGCACGGCCTCGAGCCGGTAGACGGTGTGCTTGACGCGGTGGTCGGTCACCCGGCTCTCCGCGTAGTTGTACGTCCGGATCTTCTCGGCCCGCTCGCCGGTGCCGATCTGCGCGCGCCGCTGGGCGGAGAGCTCCGCGTTCTGCCGCTCGAGCTCGTACTCGTACAGGCGCGCGCGCAGGACGCGCATCGCCTTGTCGCGGTTCTGCAGCTGCGAGCGCTCGTCCTGCATCGCGACGACGAGGCCGGTCGGCAGGTGCGTGATGCGGACGGCCGAGTCGGTGGTGTTCACGCCCTGGCCGCCCGGCCCGGTCGCGCGGTAGACGTCGATCCGCAGGTCGGTCGGGTCGATCTCGACCTCGACCTCCTCCGCCTCCGGCATCACGGCCACGGTGGCGGTCGAGGTGTGGATGCGCCCCTGCGACTCGGTCGCCGGCACGCGCTGGACGCGGTGCGTGCCGCCCTCCCACTTGAACACGGAGTAGGCGCCGTCGCCCTTGATCGCGACGGTGACCTCCTTGAAGCCGCCGGCCTCGTTCGGGCTCGACCCGAGCTGCTCGGCCTGGAAGCCGCGGCGCTCGGCGTACTTCGCCAGCATCCGGAGCACGTCGCCGGCCCAGAGCGCGGCCTCGTCGCCGCCCACGCCCTGGCGGATCTCGATGATCACGTCGCGCGAGTCGTTCGGGTCGCGCTGGGCGAGCGCCGCCCGGAGGTCCTCGTCGAGCGCCGCGAGGCGCGCCTCGGCCTCCGGCACGAGCTCACGCAGCTCCGCGTCGCCGCGAGCCGCCTCGACGTCGTCGCGCGCCTCGCGCCAGGCGCGGGCGATCTTCCAGGGGCCCTCGAGCTCCTTCAGCCGGCGCCCGGCCGCGGCGGCCGCCCTGTGGTCGGAGAAGAGCGAGGGATCCGCCATCCGCTCCTGCGCGTCGGCGTAGGAGCGCTCGAGCTCCGCGACGAGGTCGTCGATCCCGGCCATCGCCGCAGGATACCCGGGCGCCCCGGGACGCCCTCTGGGCACCCGCCGACACGACGGGGCAGGACCCCGTCATCGCCGAGGAGGGCAGCTCGCTGCGCTCCGGCGACCGCGCGGGCGGAGCCGAGTGCGAGCCGCCGTGGCGCGATGAGGGGGCCACGGGGGAGAAGCGCGAGCTTCTCCCCCGTGCCTAGGCCATGACCTCGACCTTTTTCGTGTCGCGCTCGGGGGCGGCGCGGCCCTCGAGGCGCAGGACCTCCTGGAGGGCGCGGATCGAGACCTCGATCTGGTCGAGCGTCGGCTGGCGCGTCGTCAGCCGCTGCAGCCAGAGGCCCGGCGCGAGCAGCGTGCGCAGGGCGGGGTTGTGCGGGTGCTTGCCGGCGAAGCGGATGAGCTCGTAGGCGATCCCGGCGATCACCGGCAGGAGGCCGATGCGCGTCACGATCAGCCAGTACCAGGCGGGCTTGCCGAAGAACGCGAAGACGAAGATCGCGACGACCATCACGTAGAGGAGGAAGGCCGTGCCGCAGCGCACGTGGATCAGGCTGTGCCTCTGGACGACCTCGGGCTCGAGCGGGTCGCCCGCCTCGTACGCGTTGATCGCCTTGTGCTCGGCGGCGTGGTACTGGAACACGCGCCGCAGGTCGGGCAGCAGCGAGATGACCGTGAGGTACGCCACGAAGACGGCGACCCGGATCAGCCCCTCGACGATCACGAACCAGGCGTTGTCGCCGATCGGCAGGCGGTCCGTGATCAGCGCCGGCCCGACCTTGAAGAGGAGGATCGCGAAGCCGATCGCGATCGCGAACGAGAAGAGGAGCTGCCCGCGCGTGAGCTCGCCGGTCGGCTCCTTCGAGCCGTCGGCACGCTGCTCGCCCTCCTCCTGGGCCGCGTACTGGGCCGAGACCGCGAGCGCGCGGAAGCCGATCGAGAGGGACTCGCCGAGGCCGATGACGCCGCGGATCACCGGCAGCCGCAGCAGCCGGTGGCGCAGCAGGAGCGAGGTGATCTCGCGGTTGACGTCGGCGATCTCGCCGTCGGGCGTGCGAACCGCGACCGACCAGACGGTCGGACCGCGCATCATCACGCCCTCGAGGACCGCCTGACCCCCGATCGCTGCAGCCAAGGACGCGGAGCGCGCTAGCGGCGCTTGTCGGCGCCGGCCTTGGCCAGGCGGCGCTGGAAGCGCTCGACGCGGCCGCCGGTGTCCATCAGCTTCTGCTTGCCGGTGTAGAACGGGTGGCAGGCAGCGCAGATCTCGACGTGGAGCTCGGCCTTCGTCGACCGCGTGACGAACTCGTTCCCGCACGAGCACTTCACGGTGGCGAGGACGTAATCGGGGTGAATGTCCGTCTTCATCGTCCGGCCAGGATAGCAGAGGCCCTCTCGGGGTCCACGTTCCCACCGGACACGAGCGCGACCGCGCTCGTGACGCCCTCGACGTCGATCCGGCCGGCCAGGAGGGCGGCCGTCGCCGCCGCCGCGGCGGGCTCGCAGGCGAGCTTGGCACGACCGTAGAGGAAGCGCATGCCGTCCGCCAGCTCGTCCTCGCGGACGGTGACGTGCTCGACCCCGAGCGCGGTCGCGGCGGCGAGCGTCAGCCGCCCCGTGATCGGGGCGTTCAGGCCGTCGGCGAGGGAGCGCGGCTGGATCGGCACGGGCCGGCCCGCCGCGAGGCCCGCGCCGAGCGCCGCCGAGCCCTCCGGCTCGACCGCGACGATGCGCGCCTCCGGGCGAAGCGCCCTGACCGCGGCCGCGACGCCGGTCAGGAGGCCGCCGCCGCCCACCGGCACGACGACGAGGTCGACGTCCGGGACGTCCTCGGCCAGCTCGAGGCCGACCGTCCCCGCGCCCGCCGCGACGAGCCGGTCGTCGTACGGGTGCACGAGCGTGCGCCCCGTCTCGGCGATCAGCTCGGCGAGGCGCTCGAACGCCCCCGTCGGGTCGAGCGCCACCTGGTCGACGGCGCCGCCGAGGGCGCGGACGGCGGCGAGCTTGGTCTCGCTCGCGCCCTGCCACGTGACGACGAGGCAGTCGACGCCCGCCTCCGCGCAGCCGAACGCCAGGGCGATGGCGTGGTTCCCGGCCGACACGGTCGCGACGCCGCGCGCGCGCTCGTCGTCGGTCAGCGCGGCCAGCCGGTTGAGGACGCCGCGCACCTTGAACGAGCCCGTCCGCTGCAGGAGCTCCGCCTTGAGCAGGACGGGGACGCCCAGCGCGTCGGCCAGCTCGAACGAGCGCACGACCGGCGTGCGCACGAGGCGCGGCCGGACGAGCGCGGCCGCCCGCTCGACGTCGTCGAGCGAGGGCAGGTCGACTGGGGGCGCCTCGCGGCCGGTCACAGCCGCGAGGCTACCCCACCGGGCGACCTACAGGTTCGTGTACTCGGGGCCCGACCCGCCCTCGGGGGGCGTCAGGCGCCCGCCCTTGGCCGTGATCGCGCCGCACTGCACGCAGTTCGTGTGCGTCACCTCGACGGTGACATTGCCGCCGGCCGCGCCGCCGACGATCTCGTAGACCTGCGCCGGGCACATGTTCACCCAGGCCTCGGCCACCTCGCGCGGCACCTCGTGGCGCACGCGGATGTGGCTCGGCATGTCGTCGCGGGTCTGGTTGCCGCTGAGGAAGACGCTCGAGAGCTTGTCGAACGTCAGCACCCCGTCGGGCTTCGGGTACGTCCGGTTCCGGTCGCCGACGAAGAGCTCCGACTCGCTGTCCCACTCGAGCTCGATGTCCTTCGGCGGGAAGTGGCCGAGCGAGTTCATCGACGCGCCGGCCAGCGCCATGCCGCCGACGAAGCCCTTCTTGAACGCGGGCCGCATGTTGCGGACGAGCTTCATGTCCTTCCAGATGAAGCTCTGCCGGATCGCCTCGTCGTACGACGCGAGCGCGCCCGGCGCCCAGGCCGTCGAGCCCGGCGCGACGGCGGCGTAGGCAGTCTCCGCGGCGAGCATGCCCGAGCGCATCGCGTAGTGGACGCCCTTGAGCGCGGGCACGTTGACGAAGCCCGCCGCGTCGCCCGTGAACAGGGCGCCCGGCACGTGGAGCTGCGACGGCAGGGCCTGCAGCCCGCCCTCCGGGATCGTCTTCGCACCCCAGGCGATCCGCTTGCCGCCCTCGAGGATCTTGCGGAACAGCGGATGGGTCTTGAGCTCCTGCAGCATGTCGTGCACGGAGACCGTCGCGTCCGTGTGGTCGAGCCCGACGACGAGCCCGATCGCGACCTTGTCCTCGCCCATCGGGTAGCAGAAGCTGCCGCCGAACTCGCGGTACTTCCTCCCGCCGCGAAGCGGCCAGCCCATCGTGTGGATGATCTCGTGGATCGGGCGCTGGACCTCCCAGACCTCCTTGACGCCCAGCGCCCAGACCTGCGGCTGGTTGCGGATGCCGAAGTGGTCGATCGCCGCGAGGCTGAGGTGCCCGAGCGTGCCCTCCGCGAGGATCGTCGCGCGGGCCGAGACGTCCGAGCCCGGCTCGAAGTTCGCGAGCTCCTCGTCGTCCTTGCCGCGCCCGCGGTCGCCCGTGCGGACGCCGACGACGCGGCCGCCCGAGACGAGCAGCTTCGATGCCGGCATCTCCGGGATGATCGTGATCCCGAGCTCCTCGGCCTTCTCCGCCAGCCAGCGGCCGACCTCGGCGAGCGAGGCGATGTAGTTCCCGTGGTTCCACATCGTCGGCGGCGCCGGGATGCGCAGCGCGCGCTTCGGGGTCAGGTAGTAGACGGCCTCGCCCTCGACCTCGCCGTAGAACGGCATCTCGGAGGCGGGCATGCCCGGGAAGAGCATCCGGAGCGAGCGCGGGTTGACGACCGCGCCGGACAGCAGGTGCGCGCCGGGGCTCTTGCCCTTCTCGAGGACGACGACCGGCTCCTCGCCGAGGCGCTCGGCGATCGCCGGCTGCTCCTGCATCAGCTGCCCGAGGCGCACGCCGGCGGCCAGCCCGGCCGGGCCGGCGCCGACGACGCAGATGCCCACGTCGATGCGCTCGTCCGGCCCGTCCGTGGGCACGCCGATGAACTCGCCCGGGTCGAGCGGGGGACGCCAATCGACGGGGCGCGCGCTCACGACGACTTCCGCTGCTTGACGAGCTCGGTCAGCTTCGGCACGACCGCGTGGAGGTCGCCGACGATGCCGAGGTCGCAGTAGTCGAAGATCGGCGCGTTCTTGTCCTTGTTGATCGCGACGATCGTCCCGGAGTTCTGCATGCCGACCTTGTGCTGGATCGCGCCGGAGATGCCGCACGCGACGTAGAGCTTCGGCGACACGTTCTTGCCCGTCTGCCCGACCTGGGTGGAGTACGGGTACCAGCCGGCATCGACGACGGCGCGCGTCGCCGCCACGGCGCCGCCGAGCGCCTTCGCGAGCTCCTCGACGACCCCGAAGTGCTCGGGCCCGCCGAGGCCGCGGCCGCCGGCGACGATCACCACGGCGTCCTCGATCGACGGCCCCTCGCTCGACGCGGTCTCGGTGGAGACGAGCGTCGCGGCGACCGACCAGTCCTGGATGGTCGCGGGGATCTCCTCGATCGTCGCCGAACCGCCCGTGCGGACCGGCTCGAAGGCGCCGGAGCGGACGAGCGCGAGGCGCGTGGTCGTCGTCCAGGCCACGTCGACGTAGACGGAGTCGCCGAGCGCGGACTGCTTGCCGACCAGGCGCCCGCCGTCGAGCGACAGGTCGACGAGGCCCCAGTTCAGGCCGGCGTCGAGGCGGGCGGCGAGACCGGCCGCGAGGTCGGTGCCGAGGACGGAGGACGAGAGGACGACGTTCTCGACGCCCTTCGACCGGACGAGGTCGGCGAGGACGTCGACGCGCGGCTGCGGCAGCGGCGCGGCGAGCTCGGGCGTGTCGGCGACGTAGACCGTCTGCGCGCCGTAGGCCCCGACGTGCTCGGCCGCGGCGCGGGCGCCGGCCCCGAGGACGACCGCCGAGACCGGGGCGCCGAGGCTCACCGCCTTCGACAGCACGCCGAGCGAGCCCTTCAGCGGCTCGCCGTCGTGATGCTCGACGAAGACCAGCGTGGACATCTAGATCAGCTTCCTCTCGGCCAGGAACGCGACGACCTGCTCGGCGGCCGAGCCGTCGTCCTCGATCACCTTGGTGTCGCCGCGCGCGGGCGGCGGGGAGAGGGCGACGACCTCGGTGCCCGAGCCCGCGGCGCCCACGGCGCCGGCGTCGAGGCCGAGGTCGCCGACCGCGAGGGTGTCCTGCGGCTTCTTCTTCGCGCCCATGATCCCCTTGAGGGACGGGTAGCGCGGCTCGTTGATCGCGTCGGAGACGGCGATCACGCAGGGCAGCGGCGCCTCGATCGTGTCGTACCCGTGCTCCGTCTGGCGCTTCACGCGCGCCTTGCCGCCCTCGAGCACGAGGCTCGTGGCCTGCGACACGACGGGCCGCTGCAGGCGGTCCGCGACGGCCGACCAGAGCAGCGCGCCGTCGGAGTCGCCAGCCTGCTGGCCGAAGAGCACGAGATCGGGCGACTCGCGCTCGAGCGCCGCCGCGAGCACGCGGCTGGTCGCCACCAGGTCGGAGCCGGCCGCGGCGGCGTCCGCGACGAGGACGGCGCGGTCGGCGCCCATGGCGAGGGCCTTGCGAAGGAGTTGCCGGCGCTCTCGGGCCCCATGCTGACGACGACGACCTCGCCGTCGCCCCGGGCCTCGCGGATGCGAAGCGCCTCCTCGACCGCGCTCGTGTCGCTCGGATTGAGCGCCCCCTCGCCGGAGCGGTCGAGCCGCTTCGTCGCCGGGTCGATCCGCTTCTGCACGTTCGCGTCGGGAACCTCTTTGACACACACAGCGATCTTCATATGCGCGCAACTCTAACGGTGCGAGGCGGACGTCGGCCAGCCGAACCGAGCGGCTCCAGGAGCGGGCGTGGTAGGGTTCCGGCTCGCCCGAACGGCCGAAGGCACACTCGTGCTCCTCAAGGTTCTCGTCCGGACACTCCTCTCCTCCTTCCTCGTCGCGACGGCGATCGCGCCGGGCGCGCTCGCGGCGCCGCCGCGCAAGGGCAAGGCGCTCGCGGCCGGCGTCCCGTCGCCGCTCGTCTTCCCGGTCGTCGGGGACGTCAGCTACACGGACGACTTCGGCGACCCGCGCGGCCAGGGGCGCCACGAGGGGAACGACCTGATGGCCCCGAAGCGCTCGCCGGTCGTGGCCGCGGAGGCCGGCGAGGTCCGGGTCTACAACGGCTCGTCGCGGGCCGGCTGCATGCTCTACCTGTACGGGGCGAGCGGGACGACGTACCTGTACATCCACCTGAACAACGACGTGACCGCCGGGAACGACAACCGCGGCGGGTGCGTCACGGGCGTCGCCTACGCGCCCGGCCTGCGCAACGGCCAGCGCGTGCGCGCGGGCCAGCTGATCGGCTACGTGGGCGACTCGGGCGACGCGAACGGCGTCGCGAGCCACCTGCACTTCGAGGTGCACCCGGAGGGCGGCGACGCGGTCGACCCCTTCCCCTACCTCGCGACCGCGAGCCGGCTCCTCTTCGCCGTGCCCGAGAGCAAGGCCTCGAAGGCGAAGGAGCAGGCGGTCGGCGGCCTGCGGCTCGCGCTCTACGGCACGATCACGGCCTTCGGCGCGCTCCCGGACGGGATGCCGGCCGTCACCCTCCACGTCGACCGCGTCCGGGTCTGACCGGCGCCCGCGGCGGCACCGCGGACATCGAGGTCACCGTCGGCATCCCCGACGGCGCGGTGCTCCAGGAGCAGACCGCGAAGGGCCGCAGGGACGCGGCGCTCGCGCCCGACGCGATCGTCGGCGACGAGGTCGTCCTCTGGACGGCGCCACTCGCCGGCGACCTCGCGACGCAGTCGGCGGCGCCCGGGACGCTGATCGCGATCCAGGCGCTCTTCCGCAACGGCCGCTAGCCGGCCGGCAGCGGGCAGACCGGGGCGCCGCCGCAGACGCGGAGCACCCGGACCGTCGGCGCGGCGCTCGTCCCCCTCGGCCACGCGAGCTGGAGGACGGCCGAGGAGGCGTTGTTCGTGAGCTTGACCTCGCGGAGCCCGCGATCGGGGTTCACGCGGTGGACGAGCAGGTGCCGCCCGGCCGGCACCCCCGTCACGTCGATGTACTGCCCGTCGCGCCAGGGCTCGTAGTTGTCGCCCCAGCCGACGGAGATCCCCTCGACCACGGCGAGCAGCTCCGGCGCGTCGTAGCCGCAGTTGACGTTGTAGACCATCTCCGTCGGCTCCCCGGGGAGGTCGACGGCCGGGTCGGCCTCGAAGCGGTCGCCGAGGCAGAAGCCCGTCTTGCGGTCTGGCCGCACGAGCCGCGACCCGTCGAGCGAGCGCAGCTCGTAGGCCATCGCGCGCAGCAGGTGCCAGTGCCGGTGCGTCGGGTCGACGACGAAGCGCAGCCGCCCCACCCCGGTGACGCGCCGGGTCGAGCCGTCGGGCAGCGAGACGAGCTGGTCGGCGCGCATCTCGACGGTCGACCGATCGGGCCGCGCGGCCTCGATCACGAGCGCGCCGCGGCCGACGTTGATCGCGGCCGACTGGAACGAGAGGCGGTAGCGCGTGCGCCCGCCGGAGCGCACCGACGCGATCTGGACGTTCGCGGGCGGGCCCGCGTCGAGGTCGGGGAGCAGCGCGTCGGCGGGCAGCGGCCCGCTCGGCGCCGAGCCGCTCTCCGTCGTCGCGAGCGCGAGGCCGAGCGCCGCGCTGCACGCGGCGGCGAGGAGCGCGGCGGCGACGGGACGCCTCACGCGCGCACCGCGACGAGGGCGTCGCGCAGCTCGCGGGCGGCGCGCTCGGGGTCCGGGCTGTCGACGATCGCGCGGACGACGGCGACCCGGGTCGCCCCCGCCTCGGCCACCTCCCGGACGTTCGACGCGTCGATGCCGCCGATCGCGAACCACGGCTGGCGCGCGTGCGCGGCCGCGTGTCGCACCAGGTCGAGCCCCACCGCGGCGCGCCCCTCCTTCGTCGGCGTGGCGAAGACGGGCCCGACGCCGATGTAGTCCGCGTCCGCCGCGTCCACCTCTGCCGGCGCGTGCGTCGAGAGGCCGACGGGGAGCCCCAGCCGACGCGCGGCCGCGACCGGCAGGTCGTCCTGCCCGACGTGGACGAGGTCGGCGTCGCAGAGGAGCGCGAGGTCGGCGCGGTCGTTGACGACGAGCGGCACTCCGAGGCGCGTCGTCGTCTCGCGCGCGAGCTCGAGGGCGCGCAGCAGCTCGCCGTCGTGGAGGCCGCGCTCGCGCACCTGGACGACGTCGACGCCGCCGTGGACGGCCGCCTCGAGGAACGCGCCGAGATCCGGGACGACCGGCGTCACGAGGTAGAGGCGCGCGTCGTCGAGCACGGGCTGAGGGTACTCGATGCCTCGCCGGAACCGGTGTCAACCGCCGGCGACGGGGCGCGCGACCAGCACCGCGTCGCCGTCCGCCAGCCCGACCTCGCCGAACCGGTCGCGCTCCACCGGCTCGCCGTTCAGCTCGACCAGCGCGAAGCGCCCGCTCCACTCCAGCCGCTCGAGCAGCCGCGCGACCGTCTCGCCCGGCTCGAGGTCGTGCGGGCGGCCGTTCACCGTACAGAGGCCCACGTGGACGCTCATGCCTTCGTGACCACCCCGCCGACGGGGCTCGACGGCTGCGCCTGGACGTGCTCGTCCATCACGCCGGCGAGGCGGGCCGCGCGCCCCGCCGCGACGGCCAGGCGGACTGCACGCGCCATGCCGACCGGGGCGCCCGCCCGGGCGATCGCCGTGTTGACGAGGCAGGCGTCCGCGCCGAGCTCCATCGCCTCCGCGGCATGGGACGGGGCGCCCAGGCCAGCATCCACGACGACGGGCACCTCGGCCTGCTCGACCATGATGCGGATCGCCTCGCGGAGCTTCAGGCCCCGCCCCGAGCCGATCGGCGCGGCGAGCGGCATCACCGTCGCGCAGCCGACCTCCTCGAGCCTCTTCTGGAGCACCGGGTCGGGCTGGACGTACGGGAGCACGGTGAAGCCGTCCTCGACGAGCGTGGCCGCGGCGCGCAGGGTCTCGAGCGGGTCAGGCAGGAGGTAGCGCGGGTCGGGGATCACCTCGAGCTTGATCCACGTCGGCAGGCCGCCGGCGCGCGCGAGCCGCGCGACGCGGACGGCCTCGTCGGCGGTCTCGCAGCCGGCCGTGTTCGGCAGCAGCAGGATCCGCTCGGGGATCGAGGCCGTGATGTCCTCGTCGGGCCGGTCGAAGTCGATCCGCCGGACGGCGACCGTGACGATCTCGACGCCCGCGGCGTCGATCGCGTCCCGCATGGTCGCGAACGAGTCGAACTTGCCGGTCCCGCCGATCAGCCGGGACCGGAACGACCGGCCGGCGATGACGAGGCTGTCGTCGGTCGAGTGCACGCGCGCTCCCTTCGCTGGCATGACCCAGATCAGGTTCGGCGGTCGCGGCCTCGTGGCCGCCTCTCAGCCCCCGGCAGGGACTCCCGCTACGGCCAATCTACCACCGCGCCGGCGGGCCGCCGACGGCCCGCGCTCAGCGGCCGGTGAACGCCGGCTTGCGCTTCTCGACGAACGCCGCCATGCCCTCGCGCTGGTCCTCGCTGCCGAAGAGCATCGCGAACAGCCGGGCCTCCGTCTCGAGGTTGGAGCGGTGGTCGCCCTGCAGCGCGAGGTTCGTCGACTCCTTCGCGTAGGCGAGCGCGAGCGGGCTCTTCTCGGCGACGAGGGCCGCGAGCTCGAGCGCCTGCGGCATCAGCTCCGCCGGCTCGTAGACGTGGTTCACGAGCCCGCGCTCCCGGGCCTCCTCGGCGCCGGCCATCCGTCCGGTGAGGATCAGCTCCTTCGCGAAGCCGAGCGAGGTCGTCCGCGCGAGCCGGATCGTCCCGCCCCAGCCCGGGAAGATGCCGAGGTTCACCTCGGGCTGGCCGAAACGGGCGTTCGTCGACGCGAGGCGGACGTCGCAGGCGAGCGCGACCTCGCAGCCGCCGCCGAGGGCGAACCCGTTGACGGCGGCGATCGTGACCTTGCCCATCGTCTCGAGCAGCGTCAGCGCCTCGTGGCCGAGCTGGCCCCAGGCGCGCGCCTCGAGCGGCGTCAGCGACTGCATGTACTTGATGTCCGCGCCGGCGACGAACGCCTTCTCCCCCGCGCCGGTGACGACGATCGCCTTGACCGCGTCGTCGGCCGCCAGCTCGCGCAGGCGGTCGCGGATCGCCCCCATGTGCTCGACGTCCAGGGCGTTCATGGCCTCGGGACGGTTCACGGTGAGGATCGCGGTCGTCTCCTGGCGGGCGACGTCGATCGGCATGGGGCGCTCCTGTGGTCGAGGGGTGCTGGGCTGCCAGCCGGGCCGGGGCGACCGGCCTAGGCGGGGACGGCCTGCTGCAGGAACTCGACGATCCCGCTCATCGGCGCGCCCGGCGTGAACACCTCGGCGACGCCCTGCCGCTTCAGCTCCGCGGCGTCGTCCTTCGGGATCGTGCCGCCGACGACGACGAGCACGTCCTCGGCCCCCTGCTCGGCGAGCAGCTCGAGGATGCGCGGGACGAGGGTCATGTGGGCGCCGGAGAGGATCGAGATGCCGATCGCGTCGGCGTCCTCGTCGACGGCGGCGGCGACGACCTGCTCGGGCGTCTGGTGGAGGCCCGTGTAGATCACCTCCATGCCCGCGTCGCGCAGCGCCCGGGCGATCACCTTGGCGCCGCGGTCGTGGCCGTCCAGCCCGACCTTGGCGATCACGATCCTGATCTTCCTGCTCACGAGGGGCCAGTATATGGCGCGTGCGCGTCCGCGTGATCGGCTGCTCGCCCGCCTTCCCCGACCCGGGAGGCGCCCACGCGGGCTACGTGGTCTCCGCGCCGGGCGCGGGGACGCTGCTGCTGGACTGCGGCCCCGGCGTCCTCTCGCGCCTGCGGGCGTCCGGGCCGTTCCCCGTCGACGCGATCGCGATCACGCACCTCCACCTCGACCACTGGGGCGACCTCGTGCCGTGGTGCTGGCTCGCCTCCTACGGGCCGGCCGGGCCGCTGCCGCCGGCCGCGCTCCGGCTACCGCCGGGCGGCCGCGCGGCGCTCGAGGCGTTCGCGGCCCGCTTCGGCCTGCCCGGGATGTTCGAGCGGGCGTTCGCGGTCGACGAGTACGCCGACGGCGCACCGTTCGAGCTCGCGGGCTTCCACGTCGAGCCGCTGCGCGTCGAGCACTACGGCGCGCCCGCCTGGGGCTTCCGCGTCACGGGCCCGGACGGACGGCTGCTCGCCTACTCGGGCGACTCCGGTCCGTGCGACGGGCTCTCCGGGTCGCCGCGGACGCCGACCTGCTGCTCTGCGAGGCGACCCTGGCCGAGGACGCGGTCGAGCGGGCGCCGCGCGGCCACCTGCGCGCGAGCGAGGCCCTCGCGCTCGGGGCGAGGCGCACCGTGCTCGTCCACCGGCCCGGCGAGCTGCCGACGCCGCCCGACGCCGAGCGGGCGCGCGAGGGCGCCGAGCTCGAGGTGTGAGCGTGGCTACGTCGCGGCCGTCGGCTCGCCGGCCGGGCGCCAGACGGCGCCGGAGCGCAGCTCGACCGAGGCGAGGCGCGCGACCACGATCCAGCGCTGCGCCGCGCTGTAGAGCGGGTGGCACGCGGAGAGCACGAGCGCCTCGTAGCCGCGCGGGCGGATGATGCTCCAGTCGGCCTTGTCGACGATCCGGTGCCCGACCACGCGATAGCGGAACGTCCCGTACGGCAGCTCCAGCGAGATCGGGTCGCCGGCCTCGAGGTCGTCGATGTGGCGGAACGGCGCCCCGAACGTCGTCCGGTGCCCGGCGATCGCGGTCAGCCCGCCGAGTCCGGGCAGGACGGTCTGCTCGTACTTGCCGGGGCCGCGCGAGAGGTCCTCCGCCCAGCGGGTGCCGTTCACGACGATCGTGCGCAGCCCGAGCCTCGGGATGACGAGGCGCCCGAGCGCCCTGCCCTGCCCGAGCCGCGCCGTCACCCGCTCGGCGTCCGCGCGCAGGCGCGCCTCGAGCGCGGCGGCGCGCTCCTCCGGGGTCGCCTCGGCCGGCGCGGGCGCGGCCGCGATCTCCGCGGGGCCCGGGAGCACCGAGAGCGGCGGGCCCGCGAGCGGCCGGGGCGACGCGGTCGACGAGGGGGTCGGCCCGGGGTCGAGCGGAGCCGAGGCGGTGCTCGTCGCCGCCGCGGGCTCGACCGGCACCGCGATCGCCGCCGGGGCGCCGTCGAGCGGCGCCGCCGCGAGGAGCGCCGCCTCCTCGCGCTCGAGCTCGTCGGCGAGGCGATGCTGCTGCCAGCGGGCGTAGACGTCAGTCACCGGGTCGCGCCAGAGCACGACGGTGACCGCGTAGGCCGAGACGAGCAGGCCCAGCACGAGGAGGAACGTCCCGAGCCGGCGCAGGCGCGCCCGACGGCGGCTGACCGAGGGCTCCACGAACCGACTGTAGCCGACCCGATCGGCCCCGCCCAGCCCGGGCCGGACGGTCGACCTCGCCGTTCGGCGCGGCGAACAAGCAGAATGCTGGACGGAGGTCCGGGCGACGGCTAACGACCGGAGTGCTCTTGCCGATGACGGGTCTGGCGCGCCGACCGAAAACGGGGCGCCGGCAACCAGCGGGGGGAATCGGAGGGTGAGCGACTGATGAGGGTGCTGATCGCAGACGACCATCGCCTGATGCTCGAGGGCATCCGGCGGGTGCTCGAGTCCGCCGACGACATCACGATCGTCGGAGAGGCCCACGTGGGCACGCAGGTCGGGCCGATGGTGCAGCGGACGTCCCCGGACGTCGTCCTGCTCGACCTGCGCATGCCGCAGCTCGACGGCTTCGCCGTCCTCGACCAGCTCCGCCGCCGCCATCCGGACGTGAAGGTCGTCGTCCTCTCCGTCTACAGCGACCCCGAGCACATCGAGAGCGCGCTGAAGCGGGGCGCGAGCGGCTACATCGTCAAGACGGTCAGCCCCACCGACCTCCCCTCCGCGATCCGCCAGATCGTCGAGGAGACCGTCTACCACCCGTTCGGGCTGCCGGACGCGGACGAGGACGACGCCGGCGCGAAGGCCGCCGGGCTGACGAAGCGCGAGATCGCGATCCTCAAGGCGGTCGCCCGCGGGCTCTCGAACCAGCAGATCGGCAAGGAGCTGTGGGTCACCGAGCAGACGGTGAAGTTCCACCTGACGAACATCTACCGGAAGCTCGGCGTCGCGAACCGCACCGAGGCCGCCCGCTACGCGTACCAGCACGGGCTCGTCGAGAGCCTGATCTCCGAGACCGCGTAGGCGCTCCATCCGGGGGAGCGACGTCCGGGGACGCCTCCGCTACGCTGGGTCGGACATGTCTGTGGCCACATTTCTCCGGGAGACGAGTCGCTCGTGAGCATCCGCACCCGTAAGTTCATGGCGTCCGCCGCCGCCGCGCTCGCGGCCGGCGCGCTCGCAGGCCCCGCCGTCGCCGGAACCCCGAGCGACGAGGAGTACGGCAACCCGCTCTCCGAGGAGGCCTCCGGGGGCGGCTCCGAGGGGACGCTCGGCGCCGAGGCGACCTCGGGCGACCTGCCGTTCACCGGCTTCGAGACGTTCGCCGTCCTCGCCGGCGGGCTCGGCCTCGCCACCGCGGGCCTCGTGCTCCGCCGGGTCTCGCGCGCCCGGAGCTAGCGAGCCCTGTCCGACGTGCCGTCGCCGGCCGGTGGCGGCCCCGCCGCGCCGGGCGGCTTCCGCGAGCGCGTGCGCTGGCGGACGAGCGTCCGCCCGCGCACGGGGGCGGACGCGCTCGACCCGTCGACCAGCCGGGTGCCTGCCTGGACCGTCCCGGCGATCGCGGTCGCCACGGCCGCGGCCGTCGCCCTGCCGGCCCGGCTCCACGGGGCGTTCGGGATCGGCGTCTGGGCGCCGCTCGGGATCGCGGTCGCCCTGGTCGTCGCGGCAGCCCTCGCGGCGGGCGCGCGACCGCCGCGCCTGCTCGCCCTCGCCGCGGGGGCGTCCGCGCTGCTCGGCTGCTGGGCCGTCGCGTCGACCGCCTGGGACGGCCTGCCGACGGTCGCGTGGGAGACGCTCGGGCAGGCGGTGCTCGCGGCCGCGGCGCTGCTCGCGGGCTCGCTCGTCGCGCGGACGCAGCGGCAGCGGGACGCCGTCCTCGCCGGGATCCTGCTCGGCGTGACGGCGCACGCCGGCGAGATCCTCGCCCGCGTCGCGATCGACGGCCCAGGGGACTGGTTCGTCGACCGTGCGCTCGAGGGGCCGGTCGGCTACCACAACGCCCAGGCCGCCCTCCTCGCGCTCGGCGTGCCACTCGCGCTCGTCGCGTGGGGCAGCCGGCATCGCCTCGTCCGGATGGCGGGCGCGGCGAGCGGTGGCCTCGTGCTCGGCGCGCTGCTCCTCGCCCAGTCGCGCGGCGGCGTGATCGCCGCGGCCGCGGGGATCGCGATCGTGCTGGTCTGGGCCCGCCGGCTGGCCCTCGCGGTCGCAGCCGTCCCGCTCGTCGTCGCCGCGCTCGCGCTGACGCGCGCGCTGCCCCGGCTCGACCGCGCGCTCGTCGACGGGACGATCGCCGAGCAGCACGACGCGCTGCAGGCGGTCGCGCTCTGGTCGCTGCTCGCGGCGGCGGTGCTGGCCGCGCTCGCCGTCGTCCGCCCGCCCGCCCGCATCCCGGCGGGGCGCGCGCGCACGGTCGCGGTCGTCGCCGGGGCCGCCGTCCTCGTCGTCGGGGCCGTCGGCCTCGCGACGGTCGGCCGGGGCCCGATCTCGCGTGCGGTCGACTCCGTGACGAGCGACGCCAACCCGAACGAGGGCGCCGCGGGCACGACCCGTCTGTCGACGCTGTCCCTCAGCGGCCGCCGGATGGTCTGGGACGTCGCCGCCGACCTGACCGCCGAGCATCCCGTTGTCGGCGCCGGCATCGGCCAGTTCGCCCGGGCCTGGACGGTGGAGCGCACGAACCTCAACCTCTACGTCCTGCACGCGCACTCGATCGAGCTCGAGCTGCTCGGCGAGCTCGGCGCGATCGGCCTGCTCCTGTTCGCGGCGATGATCGTGCTGGCGCTCGTCGCGGCGGCGCGCGGGCCGTCGCGGACGACCGCCGCAGCGGCGCTCGGGCTCCTCGCGGTCGTCGTGCTGCAGGCATCGATCGACTGGACGTGGTCGTTCCCGGCGATCGTCGCGCCGATGCTCCTCGCGGTCGGCGCAGCCGCCGGCGCGGGGCCCGCGCGGGGCGCGCGGCCGCTCGGGATCGCCGTCGCGTCGAGCGGCCTGGCGGCCGCGGTCCTCGTGATCGGCGGCCTATGGCTCGCGACGGCCTCGTCGGGCCGGGCGGAGGCCGCGCTCGGGGACGCCCCGCGCGCCGCCTGGTCCGACGCCGCCGACGCCCTGCGGGTGAACCCGTGGGACGCGACCGCGCTGTCGGTGCAGGGCCGCGTCGCGGCCGAGGCGGGCGACCTCGAGCTCGCCCGCGCCCGGCTGCTCGAGGCGGCCGACCGGTCGCAGCGACCGTGGTTCGAGTGGTACGTGCTCGCGCGGGCCTACGGCCAGGCCGACCGGCAGGCGGAGGCGGAGGCCGCGTGCGACACGGCGCGCTCGCTCAACCCGATCGCGCCGGAGCTCCAGAGCTGCGGCCTGGCCGACTTCTTCGAGGGGTGAGGGCCCGCCGGCGCGAGCCTCGACCTTCGGCCCCGCCGGCCTAGCCTTCCCGTGCGCGCTGGCCCTGCCGGGCCCTTCCTATCCTCGCTCGCAGGGGGCCTCCACGGGCCCGCCCGCAGCATGGATCGGACGCCAGCTCCACCCCACCTCACGCTCCTGCCCGGCGGGGGCGGCTCGCCCGCGTTGCGGCCCGTCGTGCTCGGCGAGATCGCCGCGTCGAACGGCCACGAGCGGCCGCCCGAGCTGGCCGTCGCGGTCGGCTCGGACGAGGGCGCCGTGCTCGGCTGGGTCGTCGTCGACCGCACCGGCCCGCCGTGCTGGGGCGGGGTCACCGCCTCGCCGGACCTGACGCTCGAGGACGCCCGGCTGCTCGCGCGCGCGACCGCGCTGCAGGCGGCGACGTACGGCCTCGACGCCGGCTCGCACCACGCCCTCGTGCGCGTCGATCCCGCGGCGCCGGCTGCCGTGCGCGAGCACGCGGTCGCGACCGTGCTCCGCGCCGCCGCGCCGCTCGGGCTCGACCCGACGCTGCGCCACGACGAGCGCGCGGAGCTCGCCGGCCCGACAACCGCCGTCCGCGGCGCGCTCGCCGCCTCCTCGGCCACGCTCGACACGGCGCTGCGCCGCGCCGGCCGCGCGCTCGCCGGCTCCTCCTGCCTCGTGGTCGGCGGCGGCTGGCTCGCCGGCGAGCTGACCGCGACCCTCGAGGACGCTGGCGCCGGGTGCACGCGCCTGCCTGGCCTGCCCGCCCGTGCGATCGCCGACGTCGTCCTCCTCGCCGGGCACCGGTGGACGCTCGACCTCGAGGCGGCCGCGGGGCTCCGCGCCTCCGTCGTGGCCGCGCTCGCGCCCGGGTCGCTCCGCCGGCGGGCGGACGAGGAGCTGCGCGAGCACGGCGCGATCGTCCTGCCGGAGGCGCTGCTCGCCGGCGGCGCGCTCGTGGCGGTCGCCGCCGAGCGGGACGGCGCGGGCCCCGGCGAGGCGGTCGAGGCAGCCGCGACCGCCGCGCGGGCGCGCACCGACGCGCTGCTCGCGGAGGCCGAGACGCGGGCGGAGTCCGTGGCGGCGGTTGCCAGGGGCCTGCTGCGGGGAGAACGCTGCTGATGTCGGGTCGAGGACAGCCCTCGCCGCACCGGCTGGGCGGGCCCGGCCGTTCCGACGTGGCCCCCGTCCGTCCCGTGGGCGACTCTTAGTGTCGTGCGCGTCGCGCTGGTCCACCACCGGGTCGGGCTGACCGGGAGCCTCGAGCGGTACACCGCGTTCCTCGCAGCGGCGCTGCTCGGCCTCGGCGTCGAGGTGCACCTGTACACGAACCCGGACGCGAGCGATCTGAGCGCCTGCGCCGCGGCGATCCTCCACGGCGTCCGCCCGCTGACGGCCGGCGGCAATCGCCTGACCCGGGCGGCCGAGCGGCTCTCGTTCGCGCGCGGCGCGACGGAGGCGCTCAGGCGCGACCGCGCGCGGCTCGGGCTCGACGTCGTCGACGTCTCCGGCACGTCGGCCTGGGCGCACGACGTGGTGACCGTCCACGCCGTCTCGCGCGCCGAGCAGGATCGCGACCTGGCGCTCGTCGGCCCCGGCATCGCTGCCGCCCTGCGCGTCGAGCTCACCCCGCTGCTGCGCCCGCAGGTCGGGGTCGTCCAGGGGATCGAGCGCCGCCAGCTGCGTCCCGGCCGCTTCCGGAGGGTGATCGCGGTCACGCCGGAGGTGCGCGACGACGTGATGCGCGTCCACGGCGTGCCGGCCGCGGCGATCGACGTCGTCCCGTACCCGATCGACCTCGCGCGCTTCGCGGACGACACGCCCGCCGACCGGCGGGCCCTCGGCCTGCCCGACGACGAGCCGGTGCTCCTCTTCGTCGGCCACGACTTCGAGCGCAAGGGCCTCGGCGCGCTGATCCGCGCGCTGCCCGGCCTGGAGCCCCGCGCGACGCTCGCGGTCGCGGGCGACGGCGACCGGGGCCCCTACGAGGCGCTCGCGCGCTCGCTCGGCGTCGCCGACCGCGTCCGCTTCCTCGGGTCGACCGCGCGCCCCGACCGGCTCTATCGCGCCGCGGACGTCTTCGTCCTGCCGACCGTTCGCGACGTCTGGGGGATGACGATCGTCGAGGCGATGGCCGCCGGGATCCCGGTCGTGACCACGCGCGGCGCCGGCGCCGCGTCCGAGGTGGAGGCCGCGGAGGCGGGCGCCGTCCTGCCGGGCCCCGACCCGGCCGCGCTGCGCGACGCGCTCGCCCGGCTGCTCGCCGACCCCGGGGCCCGCAGCGCCGCCGGCGAGCGCGGCCGACGCGCCGCTGCGCGCTTCGGGACGGAGGAGCACGCACGCGCCGTCCTGGCGACGTACGAGCGGGCGCTGCGGGCGAGGCAGACGAGGGCGGCGTGACCGACCGCCCGTTCTCGATCGTCTGCCTGTCCTCGCAGGACTGGCGCGTCGACCTGCCCACGAACCGCCACCAGATCATGCGGCGGGCGGCCGGGCGCGGGCACCGCGTGCTCTTCGTCGAGACCGGCGGGTTCCTCGGCAAGCACCTGGTCGCGGCGCTCCGCGGCGGGCCAGACCGCGCGAGCCTCGTCGCCCGCCTGCGCGCGACGGAGGAGGTCGCGCCCGGCATCGCGGCGCGCAAGGCGCGCAACGTCCTGCCCTGGGGCCAGCGCTCGCCGCTCGCGTGCCGTGTGAACGCGGCGGCGACCGCGCGATCCCTGCGCCGGCTCGTGCGCTCGCTGCCCCAGCCGGTCGTCCTCTGGCTGTACGACCCGGGTGCCGCCGGGACGATCGGCGGCTGCGGCGAGGCCTTCGCCGTCTACGACTGCGTCGACGACTACGCGGAGCAGGTCGGCGACGACCCGCGCCGCCGCGCGCTCGTCCGGGCCGGCGACGAGCGCGCGCCGCCGCCTCGCGCGTCGTCTTCGCGACGACGCACGACCTCGAGCGGCGGCTGAAGCTCCTCAACCCGAACACGAGCCTCGTCCCGAACGTGGGCGACTTCGCGCACTTCAGCCCGGCCGCCGACCGGTCGCTCGCCGCCGCCGAGGCCCGCGACCTGCCCCGGCCCGTGCTCGGCTTCCACGGCAACTTCCTCGGCAGCAAGGTCGACCTGGGCCTCCTGCGCGGGCTCGCGGAGCGGCTGCCGCAGGCGACGCTGCTCCTCGTCGGGCCCGCGCGGGACGAGACCGACGCCGAGCTGCAGGCGCTCGCCGCGCTGCCGAACGTCCACTGGGTCGGCGGCAAGCCCTACGAGGAGCTGCCCGCCTACGTCGCGGCCTTCGACGTCGGGCTGATCCCGTACGTCGCGAACGCGTACACCCGGAACGTGTTCCCGCTCAAGCTGTACGAGTACCTCGCGGCCGCGAAACCCGTCGTCGCGACCGGCGTCCCGGAGCTGGCCGGGCGCGAGCCGGACGTCCTCCTCGTCGAGGGGATCGACGCCGCCGTCGCCGCGGTCGAGGCGCAGCTCGCCCGCGACGCCCCGGAGGATCGCGCCCGCCGGACGGCGATCGCCGCCGCGAACACGTGGGAGGCGCGCACCGAGCGGCTGCTCGGGCTCGTCGCCGAGGCGCTCGAGGCCCGCCGGTGAGGATCCTGCTCGCGTGCGACCAGTGGTACCCGGACTTCCGGGGCGGCTCGGCACGGGTTGCACAGGCCTCCGCGCGGGCGCTCGTCGAGCGCGGCCACAGGTGACCGCGCTCGTGCCCGTGCACGGGGCCGCGCCGGACGACGCCGTCGAGGACGGGGTGCGCGTGCTCCGGCGCATCCGCCGCGGAGGCATGCCGCAGACGCTCTCCGACCCACGTGAGACCGCCGCGCACGCCCGCGCGCTGGGCGGCGGCTGGGACGTCCTGCTCGGCCACCAGGCGACGACCTCCTGCGGGCTGCTCCGGGCCGGGCTCGGCGCCCCGCTCGCACACGTCTACCACGCGTCCGCGTGGCGGGAGGCCCGCTTCCTGCGCACGCGCCTCCCCTGGGGGCCGCGCGCGTGACGACGACGCTGCTCGACCCGCTGCTCGTGCGGCTCGAGCGCCGTGCGCTCGCGGGTGCCGCCAGGATCCTCCTGCTGAGCGAGTTCAGCGCGGGACTCGTCCGCGCCGACCATCCCGGGGTGGCCGACCGGATCGTCCGCGTCGGCGCGGGGATCGACCTCGACGCCTTCCAGCCCGCCGACGGGCCGGACGCCGCGCGCGCCCGGCTCGGCGCCCCCGAGAGCCCGCTGCTCCTGACCGTCCGCCGCTTCGAGCCGCGGATGGGGCTCGAGCTCCTGCGCGCGGCCGCCGAGCTGGCGCCGCGGCGGCCGTTCTCCCTGGTCGTGATCGGGAAGGGGATGCTCGACGGGGCGCTTCGCGCACTGGCCGCGGAGCTCGGGCTCGGCGAGCGCGTGCGCTTCCTCGGCGGCGTCTCGGACGAGGAGCTGCGCGACTGGTACCGCGCGGCGGACCTGTTCGTCCTCCCGACCCAGGCCTACGAGGGCTTCGGGCTCGCCACCGCCGAGGCGCTCGCCAGCGGGACGCCGGTGATCGGAACGCCCGTCGGCGCCACGCCCGAGCTGCTCGGCGACCTCGACCCGCGGCTCCTCGCCGCGGACGCGAGCCCGCGGCGCTCGTCCGCGCGATCGACCAGGGCCTCGACCTCGTCGGGCCGGCGCTGCGCGAGCGCTGCAGGGCCTACGCGCTCGAGCGCTACGCCTGGGAGGCGACGGGCGCGAGCTGGAGCGCGCTCGCGCCCGCCCGAACGGGGCACGACCCTCCGGCGGCACCGACTCGGACGTTCCGCGAGCGCGGGACGACGGGTCGGTGCGTACGCTGGGTCACGATGGCTGATCTGCTGCTCGCGATCGGCGGCCGCGGCGACGCCGTCCGCGCCGCCCCCGTGGCCGCCGTGGCGCGGCGCGCGGGCCTCGAGGTCGGGCTCGTGTGCGCGCCCTGGCGGGAGGACGACCTCCCGCCGGCCGCGGCGCTCGACGAGCTCGAGCTCCCGCAGCCGCTCGTGGAGCTCCTGCCCGGCGCGCGGGAGCGGGACGCCGACGGCGTCGGCCGGGGCATCGCCGCCGCCGGCGCGCTGCGCGCCGCGCGGCCCGCGAGCGTCCTCGTGTGCGGTAGCGGCCCCGCCCTGCTGGGCGTCGCCCTGGCGGCGTCCGCCGAGCGGATCCCCGTCGCGACGCTCGACGCCGGCCTGCGCACGCCCGGCTCGACCGCGGCGGCGGAGTCGCACCGGCGCGTCCTCGACCACGTGGCGGACGTCCTCTTCGCCCCGACGCCCGTTGCGGCCGCGAGCCTGCGCCGCGAGGGCGTCCCGGCCGCCCGGATCGTCGAGTCCGGCTCCACCATCCCGGACGCGATCGCGCTCGTCGACCCGCAGGCCGACGCCGACCCGATCGCCCTCGACGGGGAGTACGCGCTCGTCTACCTGCGCGCCGACGAGACGATCGAGGAGGCCGAGACGCTGGCGCGCACGCTCGAGGCCGTCCTCCTGCTCGGGCGCTGCCTCCCCGTCGTCTTCCCGGTGCACCCGCGCACGCGGCGCCAGCTCTTCCGCTTCGGCCTGAACGCGGCCCTCGCCGCCGAGCCCGGCGTCCTCGACGTCGAGCCGCTCGGGCACGCGGGCTTCCTCGCGCTCGTGCGCGGCGCCGGCGTGGTGCTGACGGACGCGGGCACGGTGCAGGACGAGGCGACCGCGCTGGGCGCCCGCTGCCTCACCCTCGCCCGGGCGACCGACCGGCAGGCCGGCCTGCTCACCGGCGCGAACGCGGTCGTCGGGCTCGATCGCGCGCGCATCGTCGAGTCGGCCCTGTCCGTGCTCGAGGAGCCGACGCCGACCCTCCCGCTGCCCGAGCGGTGGGACGGCCGCGCGGCCGAGCGCGTCGTCGACCGCCTGCTCGCGGAGAGCCCGCTCGCGCCGCGGCCGGCCGCCGGCCGTGCCTGAGCGCCCTGCGGGCAGGCCCGCGCGGCCGCCCGAGCCCGAGGACCGCGTCGCGGTCGGCGAGCCACCCGCGGAGCCGGAGGTCGACGAGCAGGCGCACGCCGAGCTCGACCGGAAGATCATCCGGGGCTCCCTCTGGGTCGGCCTGAGCTACGGCGGCGGCCAGGTGCTGAGCGTCGTCTCGATGCTCGTCCTCGTCCGGCTGCTCGAGCCGTCCGCGTTCGGCGTCATGTCGCTCGCGTGGACGTTCCTCTTCATCGCCCAGACGATCCAGGAGGGCGGCGCCGGCTCGGCGCTGATCCACCGGCGCGGGGACGACATCCCGCGCGCCGCCGCCTCGGTGCTCCTGTTCACGCCGACGACCGGGCTCGTGATCTACGGGATCACGTTCGGGCTCGCGCCCTCCCTCGCCGGCTGGTTCGACTCGCCCGGGCTCACGTCCGTGCTGCGCGTGCTCGCGATCATGGTGCCGCTGGGATCGCTCGGGATCGTCCCGTTCGCCCTGCTCGAGCGGGACATGCGCTTCCGCGAGATCTCGCGCGTCAAGCTCGTCGCCGCGGTCGCGAACTTCCTCACGGCCATCTCGCTCGCCGCCGCGGGCGCCGGGGTCTGGAGCCTCGTCGGCGCGCAGCTCGTCGCCTCCGCGCTCACCTCGGCGCTCTACTGGCGGGCCACGCCGTTCGTGCCCGACCCGCGCGAGTTCGACTTCGCGCTGCTGCGCCAGCTGCTCCGCTACGGCCGCTACGTGAGCGCCTCGAACCTGCTCAACATCGCCGTGACGACGCTCGACAACATCACCGTCGGCCGCATGCTCGGCACGACGTCGCTCGGCTACTACCAGATCGCCTTCCGCATCTCCGAGTTCCCGAACGTCGTGATCGGGCACATCGCGGGTCGGACGATGTTCTCGGCCTACTCCTCGGTCCAGCACGACCTGGCCTGGGCCCGGCGGGCCTACATGCAGAACCTGCAGCGGATCGCGCTGCTCGCGCTGCCGGCGAGCGCGGGCCTGCTGGTGCTCGCGGAGCCGCTCGTGCTCGCGCTGCTCGGGGAGAAGTGGCGCGCGACGGTCGCGCCGCTACAGATCCTCGGCGCCTACGGCCTCGTGCGCTCGTTCGCGGCGCCGGCCGGCGAGCTCTACAAGGGGCTCGGCAAGCCCTGGATCAACATGGTGCTCGGGCTCGTCTTCGCGATCCTGATCGTCCCGACCGTCTACCTGATGGCGCGCTGGAACGGGCTGAACGGCGCCGCGCTCGCGATGCTCGTGCTCGAGCTGCTCGCCGGGATCCCCGCGATCGCGGTGGCCATGCGCCTCGTCCGCCTGCCGCTCAGGCAGCTGATCCACGCGCTCTCGCCGTCGGTCATGTGCACGTGCCTGATGTCGGCAGCGCTGATCGTGCTCACCCCCGAGACGGCGGGCATGCACCCGGTCGCGCGCCTGATCCTGCTCGTCCTGATCGGGAGCGTCATCTACATCGCCACGACCGCCGTCTTCGCCCGCGAGATCGTCCAGCCGATCATCGCGTCGATGCGCCGGAGCCGCCCCGGGGAGACGTCGACGACGTGACCTGCGAGCGGTGCGGCCCGGCGCGTCCTCTACGATCGTCAGGTTCACCCACCTCGGTTCGACCGTGTGCGCGAGCCGCAGTCGAGCCGTAGTCTGAGGAGACCCGTGCGGACGATCGACCTCTACCGGACCCTCTGGCGCTACCGCTTCCTGATCGTCGGGCTGACGGCTGCGCTCGTCGCCGTCACCTGGTTCGTGACGTCGCGCCAGCAGGACGAGTACGAGGCCACGACGCTCGTCCGCATCCAGCAGGAGATCCGCGACCCGACCGAGGCGTTCGGGTCGCTCGAGACCGGCAAGCGGCTGGCGCAGGTCTACGCGAAGATCGTCGCGACCGACGCGATCCGCGAGCGCGTCGCCGAGACGGCCGGGATCCCCGTCGACCAGGTGCACCTCTCGGCCAGCCCGGTCGACGACCTCGACCTGCTCGCGATCACGGCCACGAGCACCGACCCGCGCCGCGCCGCGAACGCGGCGAACGCGGCGCCCGCCTCCCTCGTCGCCTTCATCCAGGACACCGGCACCATCCGCGAGCAGGTGATCACGGTCTCGGACGCCCAGGTGCCGGACTCGCCCTCGGCGCCGCGGCCCAAGCGCAACATCGCGATCGCGCTGATCCTCGGGCTGATCCTGAACAGCGCCTTCGCGCTCGCGATCGCGCCGCTCTCCGACCGGCTGCCCGACCCGGAGGAGCTCGAGTCGCTCACCGGCTACCCGGTGCTGGCGACGATCCCGAAGCTGACCCGTCGCGAGGCCCGCCCGACGAGCGGCGCCGGCCCGTCGACGCGTGCGCCGGACGAGCAGCCGAGACAGGAGCGGCCGCCCCCGCAGAAGAGGAACGTCCGTGCTGTTCGATAAGCGCAGCGATCCCGAGGCGTACACGATCGTCGACCCGACCTCGCCCGCGTCGGAGCCGTTCCGCTCGCTCCGCCTGGCGATCGACCTCCGGCCGGAGGTCAGGACGGGCAAGGCGCTCGTGTTCACGAGCCCGGAGCCGCACGACGGCAAGTCGACGATCGCGGCGAACTTCGCGCTCGTCGCCGGCGTGTCGCTCCCGCGGGTCCTGCTCGTCGACTGCGACCTGCGCCAGCCGACCCAGCACCAGATCTTCCGCACGCCGCGCGCGCCCGGGGTCGTGGACGTGCTGTCCGGCAGCATCGACGTCGCCCGCGCCGCGGTCCGGATCGGCTCCTCGACCAGCCGGGTCGACATGATCCCGGCGGGGTCGGCCCTCCCCCACGCGGGCGACATCGCCTCCTCGAAGGCGATGGGCGACTTCCTGCTCGAGGCCCAGAACGCGTACGACCTCGTCGTCGTCGACGCCCCGCCGATCCTGCTCGCCTCCGACGCCGCGGGGATCTCGGCCCACGAGGGCGTGGACACGATCCTCGTCGTGCGCCGAACCGGCCGCAGGCGCCCGCTGATGCAGGCCGTCCGCAAGCTCGCGCTGACCGACACGAACGTCCTCGGCCTGGTCGTCAACCGCTCGGGCCGACTCTCCGCCTACGCCTACTAGCGGCCCGTGCTGAGCCGGCGCCTCTCCGCCCCGCTCCTGGTCGGCCTGGCGGCGCTCGGCGCGCTCGTCCTGAACCTCGGGCTCGCGCTCGGCCTCGGGACGGGCCAGACGGTGCCCGCCCTCGTCGTCGCGGTCCTGCCGTTCGCGCTGATCGCCTTCGGCGCGCTCACGGCGCGCCTGCGGCACTGGCTGCTGTGGATCGCGCTCGCCGCGAACCTCGTGCCGTTCGCGTTCGCCGACGAGCCGCTGCCGCTGCCGGGCGGGACGCAGATCTTCCTCGCCGACGTGCTCGTCGTGCTCGCGCTCGCCTCGTTCCTCGCGGCCGCGCTGATCGCCGGCCCGGACGAGCGCCCGCGGATTCCGCGGACGCCCGTGCTCGGCTGGGCGCTCGTCCCGCTGGTCGTCGCGCTCGCGATCGGCGTGTGGCGCGGTCACGAGCGCTACGGCGCGAGCCTGATCGGGCAGCCGTTCCGCCTGATCCTCTACGCGGGGATCGCGACGGCGCTCTCCACCCTGACCGCGCGGCAGGCGTACCGCGGGCTCACCGTCGTCTTCTACTGCGGCACGGTGCTGCAGGCGTTCGAGGCCGTGCGGCTGATGGCGAGCGGCGCCTCGCAGACCGACCAGACGTCGCTCTCGACCGGCGGCACGCGCATCCTCGCGCTCGGGACGGCGATGTACCTGACCGGGGCGCTCGTGCTCGCGCTGCTCAACCTCGAGCAGGACGAGCGCGCCGGCCGCCGGGCGCTGCACCTCGCGATCGCGGGCCTCGCGACCTTCGGCATCGTCGTCGCCTTCGGCCGCACGACGTTCGCCGCGGTCGCCCTGATCGTCCCGCTGCTCGTCCTCGGCTTCCAGCGGATGCGGCGGGCGCTCGTGGACTGGCTGCCGCTGATCCTGCCGATGCTCGCGCTCTGCCTGCTGCTCGTCGCGCAGTTCCAGCCGGACATCGGGACGACGCTCCGCGACCGCCTGACGGCGACGACGACGAACGACTTCAACGTGCGCTGGCGCGAGAAGGCGACGGAGGCGACGCTCGAGGGGGTCTCCGAGGAGCCGATCGCGGGCGTCGGCTTCGGCCGGACGACGACCTTCGAGATCGACCAGTTCTCGTTCACGATCCAGGGCGACCCGCACAACAGCTTCATCTACCTCCTCTCCGGCGGGGGCGTGCTCGCCCTCGGCAGCTACGTGCTGCTGATGCTCGTCTTCCTCTGGGACGCCTGGCGCCGCTTCCGCGGCAGCGCCGGCGTCGAGCGGGCGCTCGTCGCCTTCGCGGCCTGCTTCTGGGTGGTCTTCATGGTCAACGCCCTCGCGGGCCCCGTCCTCAGCGACGCGAACTTCATGCTGACGATCTGGATCCTGATGGCGCTCCCGGCGCTCGTCCCGATCCGCCCGCGCGGCCAGGCGGCGACCGCCCCCGGGGACCCGGCCGCGGCGGGCGCCGCGGCTCAGCCCCGCGCGAGCAGCGCGGCGTAGCGGGCCGCGACCGCGGCCGGCTCGCGAGCGCGCGCGCGTCGGCCGCGCCGCTCCCCAGCCGCGCGGCCGGACGGCTCGCGCAGCACGGCTCGAGCAGCTCGACGAGCCGGTCGGCGTCGCCCGACGGGAAGGCCCAGCCGTTCTCGCCGTCGCGGACCGCGTCGCGCAGCTCGCCGACGTCCGAGACGAACGCGGGCAGCCCGCTCGCCATCGCCTCGAGCAGCGCGATCGAGAGGCCCTCGTACCGGGAGGCGAGCACGAACGCCCGCGCGTCGCGGTAGACCGCCTCGACGTCCGGCCGGAAGCCGAGGAAGTCGACCGCGTCCGCGACGCCCCGCTCGGCCGCGAGGGCACGGAGCTCCGCCTCGAGCGGCCCCTCGCCCACGATCGCGGCGCGGAGGCCCGGCAGCCGCTCGCGCAGGCGCGCGACCGCCTCGATCACGACGTGCATCTGCTTCGTCGGGATCAGCGAGCCGACGCTGACGACGTCGTACGGCTTCGGCGCATCGGGCGCGGGCACGAAGCGGGCGTCGTCGATCGACGGCGGCACGACGACGGCGCGGGCGTCCTCGACCCCGTGGTCGACGAGCCCCTGGCGCCCCTTCGCGCCCATCGCGACGCACACGGTGTTCCTCCGGACCGAGCGCAGCAGCAGCCGCTCGACCACGCGAGATCGGCGCGGCAGCCGGCCGAGGATCCCGTTGTCCGAGCGCCAGCCGCCCTCGAGCCACTCGACCGGGCCGCCGATCTGGTGGTACATCGTCCGGCAGCCGTTGCCCCAGCGGCTCGCCGCCCGCGCGTTCAGGCCGTGCGGCACGAGGTTGTACGAGATCGCCCAGTCCGGCTGCTCGCGACGGGCGACCCGGACGCACGTGACCGTCTTCGCGACCGCGCGGCCGAGCACGCGCACGAGCCGCGGCGACGGGACGACCGTCGTCAGCTTCGGCAGGTCGGGCGCCGGCACGTCCGCGACGAGCGTGACCGACTCGACCTCCGGCAGGTCGAGGATCGGCTCGAGGTGGGCGCGGAGCTGGTTCGGGTTGAACGTGACCGTGACGAGGAGCCGCAGGCCCCGCCGCTCGGTCATCGCCGCCGGGCGCGGCCGAGCGCGCGCTCGTAGGCCGCGAGCAGGTTGCGCTCCGAGTGCTCCCACGAGAGCGCCTGCTCGACGCGCTGCCTGCCGAGCTCGCCCATCCGGCGCCGCTCGGCCGGGTCGTCGAGCAGCCGCGCGATGCCGTCCGCGAAGGCGCGCTCGTCGTTCGTGGTGACGTAGATCGCCGCGTCGCCGGCCGACTCGCGTGCCTCGATCAGCTCGTAGGAGACGATCGGCCGCGACATCGCCATGTACTCGACGATCTTGTTCATCGTCGAGACGTCGTTCAGCGGGTTCTTCGGGTCGGGCGCGAGGCAGACGTCCGCGGTCGAGAGGATCCGCGTCACGTCCTCGTCCGGGATCCGTCCGGGGAAGTCGACCGCGTCGCCGATGCCGAGCTCGCGGGCGAGCGCGCGCATCTCGTCGTAGACGTCCCCGCCGCCGATGAAGACCGCGTGCCAGTCGTCGCGGCGCTGCCGCAGGTGCGCGAGCGCGCGCAGCGCATGGTCGACGCCGTCCTGCGGGCCCATCACGCCGAGGTACGCGAGCAGGTGCTCCTTGCCGTGCGCGAGCGAGGGATCGGGCGGGCTCGGCACGAAGCGCGAGAGGTCGGGGGCGCTGCGGACGACGAAGACGTCCTCGGGCGCCTTGCCGCCGCGCTCGAGCGCGACCCGGCGGTAGGACTCGTTCGTCGAGATGACCACGTCCGCACGCCGGAACGTCGCCGCCTCCGCGCGGACCGTCAGCCCGTAGAGCAGGTCGCGGCCGCGGTCGAAGCGCGACTCGTACAGCTCGGGGACGAGGTCGTGGTGGTCGAAGACCATCGCCGCGCCCCGACGCTTCAGCGCGCCGACCGCGAGCAGGAGCAGGTCGGGCGGGTTGCAGGCCTGGACGACGTCGAAGGGCGTCGCCCGGTCGAGCTCGAGGGCCAGGCGGCGCGTGTGCCGGAACATCGTCCCGTACTCGCGCACGTAGCCGAGCGGCCCGCCGCTCGCGGGTGTCAGCGGGTAGCGATGGACGTGGACGCCCTCCCACTCCTCGTAGGCGTCCCGGTCCGTGTTCTGCCCCATCGGGCAGATGACGCTGACCTCCCAGCCGGCCCGGCGCAGGGCCAGGCACTCCTGCCGTACGCGCCGGTCGAACGGCACGGACAGGTTCTCGACGAGGACGAGCGTCCTACCAGGCAACGCCGACGTACGCGCTGTCGCCGCGACGCTCGGCGGCGTCGGGCAGGCGGACGAGGTCGACGATCGCACGGCCGTTCGCTCGGGCGAGCGCCTCGATCGTCTCGGGCTGCGCGGCCCCGATCACGCAGACCTCGGCGTGCTCCATGACCTCCTCGGCCGTCTGGACGAGCAGGGCCGAGAGGTGCGGGATGCGCTTCTCGACGTACTCGCGGTTCGCGCCGACGAGCGTCGAGAGGGAGACGGCCGGGTCGTAGATCCGCAGGTCGAAGCCCTTCCCGAGCAGGCGCTCGGCGAGCTCGACGAGCGGGCTCTCGCGCAGGTCGTCCGTGCCGGGCTTGAAGGCGAGGCCGAACAGGCCGACGCGGCGCCGGTCGAGCCGGAGGATCGCGTCGACGGTGCGCTCGATGTGGCGCTCGTTCGACGGCAGGACGTTCTCGAGGATCGGCAGCGAGACGTCGGCGCGCCGCGTCGCGTGCAGGAGCGCGCGCAGGTCCTTGGGCAGGCACGAGCCGCCGAACGCGAAGCCGGGGCGCAGGTAGACCGGCGAGATGTTCAGCTTCGTGTCGGCGAGGAAGATCCGCGTCACGTCGTGGCTGTCCAGGCCGAACGCGCGCGCTGCGGCGCCGATCTCGTTCGCGAAGCCGACCTTCAGCGCGTGGAACGCGTTGTCGACGTACTTCGCCATCTCGGCGACGCCGATCGGCACGCGGAACAGCGGCGCGGAGAGGTCGGCGTAGAGGGCAGCGACCGGGTCGCCGCTCGCCTCGTCCAGCTGGCCGATCACGGTCTTCGGCGGGTCGTCGAAGTCCTTCAGCGACGAGCCCTCGCGGAGGAACTCCGGGTTCGAGGCGAGCCCGAAGCCCTCGCCCGCGACGAGGCCGGAGGCCCGCTCGAGCGTTGGCCGGACGAGCCCCTCGACGGTGCCGGGCAGGACGGTCGAGCGGATCACGACGGTGTGGCGGCCCTCGACCGCGCGGAGCGCCTCGCCGATCGTCTCCGAGACGCGCTCGAGCGCGGTGGTGTCGAGGCTCCCGTTGGGCGCGGACGGCGTGCCGACGCAGACGAGCGAAGAGCTCGCTCGCGCGGACCTGGGCCCCGTCGGTGGTCGCGCGAAGCGCGCCGAAGGCGACGGTGTCGCGCACGAGCTCGGCGAGGCCCGGCTCGAGCACGGGCGTCCGGCCAGGGCCGACCATGTCCACCTTGAGCGGGTTCGCGTCGACCCCGACGACCTCGTGCCCGCGCGCGGCGAAGCACGCTGCCGAGACGCAGCCGACGTAGCCCATGCCGAAGACGGCGATCCTCACGGGCGAAGGGTAGTCCCGGGCACCCGCGTCAGACCCCCGTCGATCCGGGGGAGGCGACCACGACCACAGGCCGGTCGGCACGGTCGAGGTCGACCGTCGCCTCGACCGGCCCGGCCGGGCCGACGAACGACACGCACAGGCCGCTCGCCTCCCGGCGGAGCGTGAGCCCGAGGCTCGAGGCCACGGGCCGCCCGGAGGGCCAGAGCAGGGCGACGAGGTCGACGAGGCCCGTCGGCCTCCAGCTCCTGCCACAGGTGCCAGGCCGGCTCGAACGACTCGAGCCGCGGCGACCACCAGCCGCGGGGCGGGTCCGTCTCGCCGCGCGCGGCGAGGAGATCGAAGGGCGCGCTGGCCGCGAGCGCGACCAGCAGCCGGGGCGCGCCGTCCCGGGTGGCGCGCACGTCGGCGCCCGCGGCGAGCGCGGCCGGGTCGAGCGCGAGCGCCGGGTGGAGCGGCCAGACCTGGCGGTGGCGGTGCCGGCCCGACGCCAGCAGCCGATCGACGACGAGGAGCGCTCCACCGTCCAGCAGGCAGACGGCGCGCCGGTGGGTCACGGGATCGGCGAGCGCCGCGTAGCCGTCGTGCTCGCCGACGAGGACGCCGCGCTCGGCCCCGGCGAGGAGCACGCGCGCCCGGGCGTGGCGGCGCCAGAGGAACGGCCCACCGGGCTCGGACTGGTCGCGGCCGTCGACCTCGACGGTCGGGTGGAAGCCGGTGCCGCGGAACGCGGCGCGCAGGTCGGGCCGGGCGAAGTAGCTGCCGACGCCCGGGTCGACGACGAGCTCCTCCCCGTCGTGCTCGAGCGTCGCCTGGAGCGCGTCGGCGTGGCCGTGGGCGGCGATCGACAGGTGCCCGAGCGGGCCCGCGTCGACGACGAGCGCGCGTCGTCGCGGCGGAGCGCCGCCAGGCCGCCCGCGCCGAGCAGCACCGCTGCCGGGCGCGGGCGCCGGCTCGGTCGCGTCGAAGCGCGCCGCGCCGGCCAGGCCGGTCAGCCGAGGCGCCGCCGCGTCGAGGCCCGCCCGCGGCGCTCGCCGCGCGCCCGCGTGGCCGAGGCGCGCGGCGAGGGCCCCGGCGAGGGCGCGCCCGCCGCGGACGCCCGCGTCGTCGAGTCGGACGACCCGCCCGTCGTCCGCGTCGCCGTAGGTCGGGTCGGGCTCCCCGTCGCCGAGCTGGGCCGCGAGCGCGTCCGCGGAGCGCCCGAGCGCGGCCAGCTCGGGCCGGGGCGGCGGCGCGCCCTGCGCGTCGCACAGCGCCGTGACGACGAGGAGGTGGTCGAGCACGTACAGGTGGTAGCGGAACGCCTGCTCGGCGGAGAGGCCGTCGTCCAGCACCTGCAGCGACGCCTCCCGCGCGAGGCCGGCGAGCCCCGCCTCGCGCCAGCGGGCCGCGTCGCGCAGCTCGGGGGCGAGCAGGCCGATCGCAGAGAGGCCGACGAGCTCGCCGATCAGGTGGTTGTTCGCGGAGCTGTGCGTCGACGGGTCGCGCTCGATCCAGCGGCCGTGCTGCCAGAGCGCGACGAGCAGCCGCTCCTCGGCCGCCCGATCGAGCGCGGGCGCGCCGCGCAGCGCGTCGAGCGCGACCGCGAGCGAGATCGCGCGCAGCGCCCCCTCGTAGCCGTTGCTCCAGGCGATCCCGCGTCCGGGCGCCGCGCCGTCGAGCCACGCGCCCACGTGCGCGAGCGCGCCGCGGGCGAAGCGCTCCTCGCCCGTCAGGAGCCACGCCTGGGCGAGAACGGGCGCCTCCTGCAGCCGGTTCAGCTCCCAGATCCACTTCGGGTCGCCTATGCCCTCGTGCCGGTAGTCGAGCCGCTTGCCGTGCCGGTCGGGCCAGCGCCGGCCGGTCGTCAGGTCGAGCGAGAAGTCGACCGGTCGGGCCAGCTCGAGCTCCGGGTAGCCGAAGTAGCGGATCCGCCCCGCGAGCACCCGCTCGGCGAGCGCGACGAGCGATCCCGCCGCGGCGGGATCGCGCTCCGACACGAGCGCCGCCCGCTCCGCGACGAGGAAGCCGAGCGGGCGATCGGGCGCCGGCCCCGCCAGCAGCCGCGCGGGCGGCGGGCTCCAGCGGCGCTCCCAGAGCGGACGGGCCCGGTCGTGGACGGCGTCGTCGAGCCCGTGGCGCGCCTCGCGCCCGACCCGGGCAGCGACCTCGCCCGGGCTCATCGCGGCGAGGCGGCGGAGCTTCCACGCGAGCGCCGGGCCGAGCTCCCTCACCAGTCTCGCTCCATCGGCCCCACGCTAGCGGCGTCGCCGGCCGGCTCACGGGTCCAGCCTGCCGGCCGGGCCGGCTCGGCCGTTCCGCGGGTGCGGCGCCGGGGCGCATCCGTAGGATCAACGGGATGCGCATCGGAATCGTCACGGTGGCCGGCCACGGGATCGGCGGAATGCAGGACCACACGCGGGACCTCGCCCTCGGGCTGGTGGCCGCCGGGCACGACGTCCACGTCATCGCGGCGCGCCATCCCGAGCGCAGCGGCAGCGTCGTCGAGGGCGGCGTCGACTGGCACCACGTCGACGCGCCGGGCCGCTACGAGCGATTCCCGTTCCACCACCCGGGCTGGCTGCGCGGCTCGTTCGAGTCGTTCGCGGCGCTCCACGACGAGCGGCCCTTCGACGTGCTCCACAGCGAGTCTTCGAGCGCGCTCGAGCTGCTGCGGCGTGGCGTCCACCGCCGCGTCCCGATCGTCGTCATGTACCACGGCAACGTCCTCGGGCTGATGCGCGCGGCCGTGAACCGCGCGACGGCCGGACCGCGTGCCGCGGTCAGGGAGGGGAAGCTGCTCGTCTGGACTGCGGCCGGGCACCTGCAGCGCGGCGAGTGGCATCGCTTCCGCGGGCTCGAGTGGATCGTCCCGTCCCGTCAGCAGTTCGAGGAGACGCGCCGATCGGAGTGGCTGGACCCGCGCCAGGGGCACGTGGTGCCAAACGGGATCGACCCGGCGGTCTTCCGGCCGATCGACCGCCGCGACGCCCTGGCCGCCGTCGGCCTGCCCGACCGCCCGACGCTCGTCTCGGTCGGCCGCCTGAACCACGAGAAGGGCATGGACGTGGCGATCCTGGCGCTCTCGCGCCTGCGGGAGTCCCCGGAGGCGCAGCTCGTCCTGGTCGGCAGCGGCGAGTTCGAGGCAGGGCTTCGCGACCTCGCCCGGCGCGAGGGCGTCGCGGAGCGGGTCGTCTTCGCCGGCCCGCAGCCGCACCACGCCGTCGTCGCGTACATGAACGCGGCCGACGTCTACCTCTTCCCGACCCTCCGCGAGGAGGCCGCCCCGGTCGTGCTGCCGCAGGCCATGGGCTGTGGCGCCGCAGTCGTCGCCTCCCGCATCGGCGGGATCCCCGAGGTGATCGGCGGCACCGGCGAGCGCGGGCTGCTCGTCCGGCCCGGCGACGTCGACGAGCTCGCGACGACGGTCGACGCGCTGCTGCGCGACCCAGTGCGCCGCGCCTCGATCGGCACCGCGGCGCGCCGTCACATCCTCCAGGGCTACACGGTGGAGCGCATGACGGAGCTGACCGTCGAGGTCTACCGGCGGGCGATCGCCCGCGGCCGTCCGCCGACGGCCGCCGGATCAGCCTGATCCGCCCGCACGGGGCTTCTCGAGGAGGAAGTCGCCGATCGCGAGCGCGTCCATGCCGCTCATCGCGTAGGTGGCGATCGCGTTGCGCGGGTTGCAGACGATCGGCTCGCTGTCCACGTTGAAGCTCGTGTTCAGCACGACCGGCACGCCGGTGACCTTGCGGAACTCGTCGATCACGCGCCAGTAGGGCTCGTTCGTCTCGCGGCTCACGGTCTGCGGGCGGCCGCTGTCGTCGACGTGGAGCGCGGCCGGGATCCGGTCTCGGACGGCCGGCTGGGCCTCGAAGGCCAGGATCATGAACGGCGACGGGTGGTCGGTGCCGAAGTACTCCCGCATCGCCTCGCCGAGCAGCGACGGGGCGAACGGCCGCCACGGCTCGCGGAACTTCACGTGCTTGTTGACCGCGTCCTTCATCCCCGCGTTCGTCGGGTTGGCGAGGATCGAGCGGCCGCCGAGCGCGCGGGGACCGACCTCCATCCGCCCCTGGAACCAGCCGACGATCCGGTCGTCCGCGAGCAGCTTCGCAGCCTCGGCGGCGACGTCGTCGACCCGGCGGTAGGCCAGCTTGGCGCCGTCGAGCGCGGCCTGGATCTGGTCGTTCGTGTACGACGGCCCCCAGTAGGCGTGGTCGAACGTCGTCGAGGGACGCTTGCCCGTCGTCTGGCTGTAGACGTACGCCGCCGCGCCGAGCGCGGTGCCGCAGTCGCCGGCGGCGGGCTGGACGAACAGGCGGTCGACGTGCGGCAGCAGGCAGAGCTTGCCGTTGGCCGAGCAGTTGAGCGCCGTGCCGCCCGCGAGCGTGAAGTCGCGGATGCCCGTCTGCGCGTGGAGGTTCTCGGTGATCCGCTGCAGCACCTGCTCCAGGCTGTACTGGAGCCGCGCGGCGACGTGCTCGTGGTACCCGTTGATCGGGCTCTCCTCGCGCGAGCGCCGCCGGATCGTGCCGAGGTGCCGGTACAACGCGTCGCGGTCGTAGGTCGGCACGCCGTCCCGCCCGTCGAGGTCGATGAACGGGAAGATCTCCCCGCCGTGGTCGCCGTAGGCGGCCAGGCCCATGACCTTGCCCTCGTCGTTGTGGGGCCGGAAGCCGAGCGCGGCGGTGTAGCGCTCGTAGAAGATCCCCCAGCTCCACTCGCGCTCGACGTAGGCCGAGACGTCGAGCCGGACGCCGTCGGTCGAGCCGATCAGGCCGGCGTCCTGGCCGCCGTGGCCGTCGAGCGACATCACGTTCGAGCGATCGAAGGGCGCGAACAGGTACGCCGAGGCCGCGTGGGCGACGTGGTGGCGCACCCAGGCGACCCTCGGCCCGCCGTTGCCGCCGCCGCCGAGCACGTCGACGCCGAGCGCCTCGCCGAGCTGGGAGGCGTAGAACTTGTGCAGGCGGTAGGCCGTGTACTCGCGGCGCGGCCCGCGCGCGACGTCGAGGCCGCGCAGCCGTCGCCTCCCGACCTCCTTGACGGCGCCCTCGAGCACGGCCCTGGGATGCGAGAAGCCGATCGCGATCACGTCGACGTCGCGCAGGGTGAGGCCGGCCTGCTCGAGGCACCACCGCACCGCCTTCTCGGGCGCCATGTTCGGCGCGTGCTTGATCCGGTTGAGCCGCTCCTCCTCGACCATCGCGACGAGCGCGCCGTCGACGAGCAGGGCTGCGGCGTTGTCCTCGCCCCATGGATCGGTGACCCCCAGCACGATCATGCGTGCACGTCCTTCCCCCGCTGCTCCGTTGTCGTCGTGACGCCCCTACCCCGCCACGCGCGACCGCAGGCGCCCGACCGGAGGGGCGGAAGGCGGCGGCCGCAACGCCGTCGGGGAGTCGGGGAGCCTGCGTGAACTATGACGCAACGGGAGGGTGTCGCGGCTCGACCGTCGTCGTGGTCTCGGACTGGCCGTGCGGTCAGCCGTCGCACGCGGCCCGCCGCGCGCGGATCCGCCCGGCCAGCCGGCGCGCCTCCTCGAGGTGCAGCTCGAGCCGCGCGACCTGCGCGTCGGCCTGCTGCTCGAAGCGCGCGAGCTGGGCCGCCCGGCCGCGCCGCTCGTCCCCCTCCAGCTCCCCGGGCCGCTCCGTCGCGTCGAGCGCGTCCATCAGCTCCCGGATCTCGTCCAGCGACAGGCCGAGCGGCTTCATGCCCTTCAGCACGCACAGGCGCTCCACGTCCCGGTCGGAGTAGAGCCGGAACCCGCCCGGCGAGCGGGCCGACGGGCGCGCGAGGCCCATCTCCTCGTAGTAGCGCACCGTGCGGAGGCTCAGGCCGACGCGCTCGGCCACCTCGCCGATCTGGTACCGGGGCTCCGCGCCTTCCGCCGCAGCGTCCATCGCGCCAGCGTAGACGCCCGCCTCCGCCGGCTGCGTCCCCCCACCCTGGACGTCCGGCGTGCGCCGCCTGCCGCTTCCGCCGGATCGCCCCCGCGGGTCAGGGGGCTACGCTCCGGGGATGAGCGAGGACACGACCACGGCCCTGCCGCGCCCCGTCCTGGGGAGCGAGCGCGCCCGCGACCTGCAGGAGCGCGCCCACCGCGCGATCCCGGGCGGCGCCCACACGTACGCGAAGGGCGACGACCAGTACCCGGAGCTCGCCCCCACGCTGCTCGTGCGCGGCGAGGGCTGCCGCGTCTGGGACGTCGACGGGAACGAGTTCGTCGAGTACGGGATGGGACTGCGCTCCGTCGCCCTCGGGCACGCGTTCCCCCGCGTGGTCGAGGCCGTGCGGCGCCAGCTCGACCACGGCACGAACTTCACACGGCCCGCCGCGATCGAGGTCGAGTGCGCCGAGCTCCTGCTCTCGCTCGTCCCCGGCGCCGAGATGGCGAAGTTCACGAAGGACGGCTCGACGGCGACGACCGCGGCCGTGCGGCTCGCCCGCGCGCACACCGGTCGCGACGTCGTCGCGCTCTGCCGCGACCACCCGTTCTTCTCCTACGACGACTGGGCGATCGGGACGACGCCGATGAAGGCGGGCATCCCGACGAGCGTGACCGACCTGACCGCCACCTTCCCGTACGGCGACGTCGCGGCGGTGGAGGCGATCTTCGCGGAGCGGCCCGGCCAGGTGGCCTGCGTGATCCTCGAGCCGGAGCGCGACACCCCCGCGCCGGACGGCTACCTCGAGGCCCTGCAGGCGCTCTGCGCACGCGAGGGCGCGGTGCTCGTGCTCGACGAGACGATCACGGGCTTCCGCTACCACCAGGGCGGCGTCCAGACCCAGCGCGGGATCGTCCCCGACCTCTCGATCTTCGGCAAGGCGCTCGCGAACGGCTTCGCCGTCTCGGCCCTGCTCGGGCGGCGCGAGCTGATGGAGCTCGGCGGGATCCGGCACGATCGCGACCGTGTCTTCCTGCTCTCGACGACGCACGGCGCCGAGACGCACTCGCTCGCGGCCGCCATCGCGACGATGCAGACGTACGTCGACGAGCCGGTGATCGCGACGATGGAGGCGCAGGGGCAGCGGCTCGCGGACGGCGTCCGCCGCGCGGCGGCGGAGGCGGGCGTCGAGCAGTGGTTCGGCGTCGCCGGGCGGCCGCAGAACCTCTACTACGTCACCCGCGACCCGGAGGGGAAGCCGTCGCAGCCCTTCCGCACGCTGTTCCTCCAGGAGGTCGTGCGACGCGGCTTCCTGATGCCGTCCCTCGTGAACAGCTACTCCCACCGAGACCTGGACACCGACCTGACGGTCGAGGCGATCGCCGAGGCGCTCGCCGTCTACCGGCGGGCGATCGAGGAGGGCGTCGAGCGCCACCTCGAGGGGCGATCCGTCAAGCCCGTGTTCCGCGCGCGCTGCTGAGCGGCGGAGGGGCGCGATGGTGATCGACCGGCCCGACGGGCGCGTCGTCGTCGAGGAGGTCGGCGACGGGCGCCGCCGCGTCACGGTCGAGCTCCCCGGCGGGGCGCAGTCCGTCGAGACCCGCTACTCGCCCGCCCTGATCGAGGCGACCCTCGCGCTCGGCGCGCCCGCGAGCCTCTGCTACCTGCTCGACCGCCACGAGCATGCGGTCGACGTGCGTCGCCTGCTCGAGACCGTCGTGCCGGCCTTCCTCGACGCGAGGGCGCTCGCAGGGGGATGCGTGCTCGACCTGCTCACGGGGAGCGGCGCGTGGGCGGTGGTCCTCGCCGAGCTCCTGCCGGACGCGACGATCGCGGCCGTCGACCCGCACGCCGCCGAGCTCGCCGCCGCGCGGCTGCGCGTCGTGGAGCACGGGCTCGCCGGGAGGGTCCAGGTGCTCGAGCAGCCGTCCGCCACGACGCTGCCCCGGGACGTGGGGACGTTCCAGGCCGTCACCGTGGTGCGCGCGCTGACGCTGATCGCCCCGCAGGAGCGCGCGAGGCTGCTCCAGGAGGCGTGGCGCCGGCTCGAGCCGGGCGGTCGCCTGGTCGTCGTCCAGGCGTCGCACCGCTGGTTCCCGGTCGAGCTGCACGTGACCGGGCTGCCGCTCCTCAACTACCTGCCCGCCGGGCTCGCGCTCGCGGCGGCACGACGGTTCTCGAGCGCCGCCTCGCCGACGACGACCTGGCAGGGCCTGCTCCAGGCCGGCGTTCGCGGGACGACCGCCGGCGAGGTGGCGCGCGCCCTGCGGGCGGCCGGCGACGGGAAGCCCGTGCCCGTCCGCCCGGCGCTCCCCGGCGGCAGGGGCGCGGCGGACGTCTGGCATGCGTACTCCGTGCAGGGCCGGGCCAGCCGGGCGAAGGACGTCGTGCGGCTCGGCTGCCGGGCGGTCGAGGAGCTGACGCGGCGGCCGTTCGCACCGGACCTGAGCCTGGCCTTCGAGAAGCGCTGAGCGCAGCGACCCGGTCGGTGCGCACGCCGGCTCCGGACGCGACCTTGAGATCGGGCCGTCCGCGGCGTAGGGTGCCGGCCGTGGAATCGTCGCCGGGCGACACCACGGCAGCCGTCGACGTCCTGGAGCACCAGGACGGCCTCGTGCGGCTCGTCGATCTCGGGGGCGGACGCCGCCTGGTCGAGGTCGAGGTGCACGACCCCGTGGCGTTCGTCCCGTCGCGCACGTGCGAGACCGGCCTGCCCCTCGACCTGATCCGGGCGATCCTCGACTTCAAGGGGCCTTCGCAGCTCTGCTACTCGCTCCGCCGCGAGGAGGACCCCCTCGACGTGCAGGTGATCCTGCGCTACGCCGTCCACGGGTACGTCGGCGAGGAGGCGTTCGCCGGCGCTCGGCTCCTCGACTTCGGCTGCGGCAGCGGCGCCTCGACGATGATCCTCGCGCGAGCCATGCCCGACACGGAGATCGTCGGCATCGACCTCGGTGAGGACATGCTCGCGATCGCGCAGATGCGGGCGGCGCACTACGGCCTCGGGAACGTCACCTTCCTGCAGTCGCCCGACCCCGACGGGCTGCCGCCTGGGATCGGCCTCTTCGACTACGTGTCGTTGAGCGCCGTGTTCGAGCACATGCTCCCCCGGGAGCGCGTCGGTCTCCTGCCGCAGATCTGGGGCCTCCTGCGCCAGGACGGCATCCTCTTCCTGAACCAGACGCCGCACCGCTACTACCCGATCGAGGGCCACACGACGGGCCTGCCGCTCGTGAACTACCTCCCCGACTCGCTCGCGCGACTCGCCGCGACGCGCATCAGCGGGCGGGTGCCGCGGGACGCCGGCTGGGACGACCTGCTCCGGGCGGGCCTCCGCGGCGGCACGGAGCGAGAGGTGATGGGGATCCTCCGCGGCACGGACGACGGCGAGCCGACGCTGCTCGCTCCGTCCCGGCTCGGGCTCGGGGACCGCGTGGACATCTGGTACGCCTACTCGACCGAGCGACGCCCGAGCCGTGCGAAGCGCGTCGTCCGCCCCGTGCTCAAGGCGCTCGGCACGGTGCTCGGCGAGGCGTTCGCGCCGGACCTCAACATGGCGATCCAGAAGCGCTGACGACCGCCGGGAGGCTCAGTGGTGCCGCGCGGCCCAGTCGTACGGGATGTGGCTCTCGTACGGGTCGAGCCGGTCGGAGCGCGACGGGTCGTGCGTGTGGGTGCAGCAGTTCGCGACGATCGCGAACGGCGCCGTCATCCCCTTGAAGCCGCTCCAGACGCCCGGCGGGATCTGCACGAGCGAGTGGTCGTCCGGGCCGAGGTAGATCTCCTGGAGCACGCCGTGCGTGGGCGAGCCCTCGCGCTCGTCGAAGAGGACGAGCTTGATCCGTCCGTGGATGCAGGCGTAGTTGAGCGTCATCTCCCGGTGCCGGTGCCAGCCCTTGACGACGCCCTGGTAGATCGACGTGAAGTAGATCTCGCCGAACCCGAGGAAGTGCGGGTCGTCCGCGCGGAGCATGTGCATGATCGTCCCGCGCTCGTCCGGGATCCGCCGGAGCGGGACGATCGTCGCCCCCTCGATCCTGCTCGTGCCCACGCGCCCCTCCTGCTCCGCTGACCTTCCGGGGGCCGATGGTACAGTCGCCCTCGGTCGCCTTCCCCGGGCGGCCGGACGGCATGGAGCTCCACCTCCTCGGCAGCGGCGGCTGGTTCCCGACGGATCGACGGGCGACCTGCTGCGCCCTCGTGCGGGACGGCGACCGGGGCCTCCTGCTCGACGCCGGCACGGGGCTCGGACGCCTCGCGGAGCGGCCGGAGCTGCTCGCCGGGCTCGCGGCGCTCGACCTCGTCCTGACGCACTTCCACCTCGACCACGTCGTCGGGCTCGCGACGCTCCCGGCCCTGCCCGAGGCGCTCCGCCCGACGATCTGGGCGCCGGGGGAGCTGCTCGGCGTCGGCGCGTCGCGCCCGCTGCTCGAGCGGCTGCTCGGGCGCCCGCTGTTCGCGGCGCCGCTCGCCGCCGTCGCGCGGGAGGTGCGCGAGCTGCCGGCCGGCCCGGTCGAGCTCGGCCCGTTCCGCCTCGCGACGCGGGTGCAGCGGCTGCACGCCGACCCGACGCTCGGCCTGCGCCTCGGCGACGCCCTGGCCTACTGCACCGACACCGAGCGCGACCCGGGCTCGCCGTCGTTCGCCGCCGGCTGCCGCGTCCTCTGCCACGAGGCCTGGCACCCGACGGACGCGGGGCCCGGCCACACGAGCGCGGCGGACGCCGGCCGCCTCGCCGCCGAGGCGGGCGTCGAGCGGCTCGTCCTGATCCACGTCAACCCGCTGCTCGCGGACGAGGCGGCGCTCGAGGCGTCCGCGCGCGCGTCGTTCCCGGCGACGACGGTCGGCCGCGACCTCGACCTCGTCGCGCTCTAGGATCGAGCGCGATGCGCATCGTCGGGATCGTCCCCGCCGCCGGCTACGCGACCCGGCTGCAGCCGCTCGACTGCTCGAAGGAGGTGCTGCCGGTCGGCGGGCGCCCCGTCATGGACCACGCGGTCGAGCGCCTGCGGGCGGGCGGCGCGGACGAGGTCGTCCTCGTCACGCGGCCCGAGAAGGACGACGTCGTCGCGCACGCCCGGGAGCTGGGGCTGAGCGTCGTGCTCGGCCACCCGCCCGACGTCGCGCACTCCTTCGCGCTCGGGATGGCCGCGCTCGCGCCGGACGACCTCGTGCTGCTCGACTGGCCGGACATCCTCTGGGGGCCGCCCGACGGGCACGCGCGCACCGTCGCCGCCGTGCGCGACGAGGGGCACGAGGTCGCGCTCGGCCTCTTCCGGACGCCCGACCTGACGCGCAGCGACGTCGTCGAGCTCGCGCCCGACGGGCGCATCCTCGGCATCCAGGTGAAGCCCGCGGAGCCGCCGTCCGAGTGGATCTGGGGCTGCGCGTGCGCGCGGGTCGAGACGTTCGCCGGGCTCGCCGGGCAGGAGTGGCCGGGCCGCTTCCTCGACGGGCTCTGCCGCGCGGGCCGCGACGTCGTCGGGATCCCGCTCTCGTCCGACTGGCTCGACATCGGGACGCCCGAGTCGCTCGCGCGGGCGACCGGCGCCGACGCGACCTCCGGCTAGGAGACGCGCAGCAGCGCCGGCCGGCCGGGCGCGTGGGCGGGCGCATCGACCAGCAGGCCGAGCGCAGCCGAGACCAGCTCGGGCCCCGCGGCGCGCGCCTCGTCCGCCTCGTCCGGGCCGGGCGCCGCCACGCCGACGAGCTCGAGCCCGCGCAGGTGGACGTCCGCGTAGAGGTCGACCTCGGGCGCCCGGCCCCCGTCCTCGCCGGCGAGCACGACGACCGCGCGGTCGTCGGCCCGCGCGAGCGCGGCGGCGATCGCCGCCGGCGAGCCCGACGTCTCCACGATCGTCCGCGGCCGCTCGCCCCCGGCGGCGACGCGGGCGCCGAGCCGTGCCGCGACCAGCGCGGCGAGCGCGCCCTCGCCGACGACCTCGACCGTCCCCGGCTCGCCCGCGGGCACCCGCGCGGCGGCGCGGGCGGCGAGGGCCGCGAGCAGCCGCGCGACCCGCTCGTCCGCGCTCGACCCGACGCTCGCGACGGCGTCGCCCCCGTGCCAGGCGAGCGAGCCGTCCGCGCCCGCGACGAGCGCCGGCACGGCCGCGAGCCCGGCCTCGAGCGAGGCCGTGTCGACGTAGGCGACGCAGCCGGGCGGCAGCCCCTCGGCGCGCGGCAGGCCCGTGACGGGATCGAGCGGGATCACCAGCCGGCCTCCTTCAGGACGTCCGCCGGGCGGACGGCGGCGCCGGTCTCGCTCGAGCGGTAGATCGCCTCCATCAGCGCCTGGACGGCGAGCGCGTCGGCGCCGCCGATGTCGGGCGCGCGACCCTCGGCGACCGCGGTCGCGAAGCGGCTGACGAGCACCGAGCGCATGGGCACCCCCGGCAGCGGCCGGAGGTCCTGCCAGCGCCCGGGTCGGACGCCCTCGATCGCGCGCAGCGTGTAGAGCTCCTCGCGCCCCTCGAGCGACACGTGCCCGTCCGTGCCCCAGAGCCGGAGCTGCGTCGAGGTTCGCCCCTCCCAGGTGCCGCGCACGGCTGCCGACCCGAGCACGGAGCCGATCGCCCCGTTGGCGAAGCGCAGCGAGACCGAGACGGTGTCCTCGACCTCGGCGGGCCGGTCGACCGGGCCGGCGACGGCGAGCACCTCCTCGACCTCGACGCCGACGACGTGGCGGATCAGGTCGAGGTAGTGCGAGAGGTTCATGATCAGGACGCCGCCGCCCGCCTTCGCGCGGGAGCCGCGCCAGTCGGTGAACGCGCGACCGGAGAAGCCGCCGTGCCAGTAGGACGGCGGCTTGTCGGTCAGGAAGGTCAGCAGGCTGCCGCCGAAGCGCCCGAGCGCGCCCGCGTCGACGAGCTGCCGCGCGGCCAGCGAGGCGGGCGCGTAGCGGTGCGGGAAGCAGACGGAGAGGGCGACGCCCGCGCGCTCGGCGGCGCGCACCATCGCGACCGCGCCGGCCAGGTCGTTCGCCGGCGGCTTCTCGACGAGCACGTGCTTGCCCGCCTCGGCCGCCTGGATCGCGAGCGGCGCGTGCAGGTGGTGCGGCACCGCGAGGAAGACCGCGTCGACGTCGTCCCGGCCGAGCAGCTCCTCGACGCTCGGGACGGCGGCCGCCCCGTGCCCCGCGGCGACCTCCTCCGCCAGGGCGGGCATCGGGTCGAAGCAGGCCGTGAGCGAGACGTTCGGCGCGCCGCCGATCGCGCCGGCGTTCTCGACCCCGATGTCGCCGCAGCCGAGCAGGCCGACGCGGAGCGAGCCCGCCGCGCCCGCGAAGGGCCCCTCGCCGCCGAGGAGCGGCGGCGCCGGGCGCGGCCCGGGCCGGAGGGGGCGGCGGCCGAACTCGACGCCGCCGGCGCGCAGGTCGGGGAGCCGCGCGATCCGCCCGGGTCGCACGCGCTCCTCGCGCGGCACGCGCGGCCAGTCGACGAGCGCGGTGACGATGTCCGCCTGGCCCGCGAGCCGCCGGTAGAAGGCCCCGGCCTCGCGCGGGTCGAGCCGCTCCGAGACGAGGTCGGCGACGCGCAGGCCGGCCGCGAGGTCGTGCAGGAAGGCGATCCCCTCGCGCCGGAACGCGCCGGCCTGCCGCCGGGGCCCCGCATCAGGGTCGAGACGTGCGCGCCGACGACGCGGACACCGCGCCGCCGCAGGTCCCCGACCGGGATGGGCGCACGGGCGCCGCGCGCCGAGCCGAGCAGGACGACGACGCCGCCGGGACGGGCCGCCGCGACCGCGAGCTCGAGCGCCTGCGCGTCGCCGGTCGCCTCGATCACGACCGAGGCGCCGAGCGCCCGGATCGCCGCCTCGTCCTCGCCGACGAGCAGGAACCGCTCGGCCCCGCCCGCCCGCGCTGCCGCCTCGCGTCGGCGGGAGGTCGCGACGGCCGCGACGGGGCGCGCGCCGCGCGCGACGGCGAGGCGGAGCGCGAGCGCGCCCACGACGCCGGCGCCGAGCACGCACACGTCGTCGCCCGGGCCGACGCCGCCGAGGGCGACGCCCTGACGCGCGATGATCCCCAGCTGGACGAAGGCCGCGTCGTCGGCGGCGACGCCGTCGGGCACCGGGTAGGCCGCGCTCGCCTGGATCGTCTCGACGGAGGCGTGCGAGCCCGGGAAGGCGACCAGGTCGCCGGCCGCGAGGTCGCGCACGCCGTCGCCGACGCCGAGCACGATCCCGGCGGCGGAGTAGCCGGGCCGGTACGGGAGCTTCACGCGGGCGTGCGGCAGGCCGAGCAGCTGCGCCCGCTCCGTGCCGGGGCTGACGACGCTCGCGAGCGTCTCGACGGTCACCACGCCGGGGCCGGCGAGCGGCTCGTCGAACGGCAGCAGCTCCGCGCGCCCGGGCTCGGTCCACGTGATGGCGCAGCCGCGCGCGAGCCCGGCGCCCGTGCGCAGCGCACGTCCCCGCGACTTCAGCCACCACCAGGCCTCACGCTTCGCGTCCCGCGTCATCCAGCTCGAGTAGCCGAGCTGGCCGAAGCGGACGTTCGCCTGGTCGTTCAGGAGCTCCTTCAGCCGCTCGCCGCCGCTCATCCGCGCGCCCTCCCCCGCTCGCCGCCGACGATCCGGCGCAGCTGCTCGACGACGCCCGAGGCCACGCTCCCCGGCTCGATCTCCCGGGAGAGGCGCCGGATCTGCTCGACGTGGAACTCCCGGAACTCCGGGTCGGCGAGCCGGAGCGGCCGCCGGGCGAGGAAGCCCAGGTACTCGGCGAGCAGCGCCACGAGGCGGCGCTCGTACTCCGTCTTCGTCAGGTAGACGGGGCCGAAGCGCAGCATCGAGCCGATCACGCCGGTCCGGTCGGCGCCGACCCGGAGGTAGTACGGCGACTCGGCGCCCTCGTGCCGGCGCGTGTACGTCAGCACCTGGTGGACGAAGCCGAGGTCGTTGTCCCGGAGGATGTCGAAGCAGGCCTCCTGGTCGGACTGGAACTGGTTCTCCGGGTTGTAGAACACCGGGCGGGCGCGCACGACGTCGGCGCGGTAGAGGACGTTCGACGGCGCGCCCCAGAGGTAGCGGGAGCGTCCGAGCAGCAGCCCGCGGCAGCACTCGCGCCCGTCGACGACGGTCTGCTCGGGCGGCAGGCCGTCGAGCGAGACGTGGTCGCCCTCGATCCGGTAGGCGCTGACGACCGCGACGCGCGGGTTCGCCTCCGCCACGGCGACCATCCGCTCGACGCACTCGGGGTAGAGCCAGTCGTCGCCGTGCAGGACCTTCACGTAGCGCGCCTCCGGCGAGATCTCCCGTAGTGCGCGGTTCGCGTTGTCGTCGGCCGAGACGAACTCCTCGGGCGCGAGCACGCGCAGCCGCGGGTCGGCGGCCGCGCGCTCGCGCGCGAGCTCGAGCGTCCCGTCCGTCGACGAGTTGTCCATGAAGACGTACTCGAGGTTCCGGTGCGTCTGGCCGAGCACGCTGTCGATGGCCTGCGCGACGTGCGGCATGCCGTTGTACACGGGCGTCACGACGCTGACGAGCGGCTCGCTCACGCGGCTTCCTCCTCCACGAGCAGGCCCGCGTCCGCGAGCTTCCAGGCCGCCTCGCGCAGCGCGGCGAAGGGCACGCCGGACCGGTCGGCCATGTCGAGCAGCGAGTGGCGGCCGTCGGCGAGGTTGAGCACCCACTGGATCGCGCGGGCGCCGACCTCCTCGGGCCGCGGGGCGCCGGCGCTGATCGCGCGGTAGAGGCCGCGCTTGCCGAGCTGCGGCTCGCCGTGGGGCGAGGTCGAGCGGTAGACGACGTCGGTCTCGAGCACGTCGATCGCGTCGAGGTAGGCGCGGAGCGACCCCGCGAGCTGCGCCGGGCGGACGAGCTCGAGGTCGTCTGCCGAGGTGTGGTACTCGGGGTACTCCATGTTCGGCGTGCGCATCAGGCAGCCGACCGGCAGGTCGAAGCCCGGCGAGCAGAACTGGCGCTCGTCGCCGCCCCAGGGGACGAAGTCGCGCACCGAGTGGGGGTGACCGCCGTCCGAGAGCGCGCGCTCGACGGCGCGGTCGAGCCGCGACGTGCCCTGCCGGCTGCGCTTGTACGTGAGCGGGCCGGCGTCGCCGACGCAGGCCGCGACGATGCCGCCGTCGACGCGGTCGAGCCGGTCGCGGTTGCGCTCGAGCCACGCGAGCGGCCCGAGCGTGCCGGGGCTCCAGAGGAAGCGGTACGTGTAGTGCAGCGGCCGCCCGAGCAGCAGCCGGGCGAGCGTCGCGAGCAGGACGACGCCGGAGAGGTTGTCGTTCGCGAGCGAGGGGTGGCACCAGTAGCCGGTCAGGAGGATCTCCCGGTCGGACGCGCCGGGGATCGTCAGCTCGGCCGAGGTCATCGAGCCCGGCTCGAGCGTCGCGTCGACCACGGCCTCGTACTCGCCCTCGGGCAGGGACTCGAGCACGCGGTGCTCGAGGCAGAAGCCCCAGTTGTCGTCGTGGTACGAGGTGCGGAACGGGATCAGGTCGGGCTGGTCGGGCAGCGAGAACAGGTGCGGGCGCAGCGCGTCGAGCCGGAGCCGCTCCCGCGTCGGGACCGAGTAGGCGAGGACGTGCAGGGACGAGCGCGCCGTGTCGGCCACGCGCCGGCCGTCCGGGGCCGCGAGCCACGCCTCGCGGAGGTTCCACTCGCGCGGGACGACCCAGTCGAAGAGCTGCGTCCCGCTCGGCGTCTCGACGACCTCGAGCGGCAGGTCGCGCGAGAGCACCGCGGCCGTCCGCCGGAGCCCCTCGCCCGTGATGCTGCGGTGGATCGGGAACAGCTCCGCGAGCAGCGCGTGCATCTGCGCGCCGAGCTCGTCGGCGGGCGGCAGGTCGGCCAGGTCGAGCCCGGGCCGCGCTCGTGCGTCGACGGGCACGGGCCGCCTAGTCGTGGACGCGGGCCTCGGGCACCGGGACGACGAACCGGCCGCCCCACTCCCGGATGTGCGCCATCTGCTCCATGATCTCGTCCTTGAGGTTCCAGGCGAGCAGGAGCAGGTAGTCGGGCCTCGTCTCCGCGACCGCCTCCGGCCCGCGGATCGGGATCCGCGTCCCCGGCAGGTAGCGGCCCTGCTTGTGCGGGCTGCGGTCGACGACGTAGTCGACGAAGTCCCGCCCGACGCCGCAGTAGTTGAGCAGCGTGTTGCCCTTGGCGGCGGCGCCGTAGGCCGCGATCGACCGCCCCTCCGCCTTCGCGTCGAGCGCGAAGCGCAGCAGCGACCGCTTGGTCGCGAGCACCTGCTCGCGGAAGGCGTCGTACGCCTCGAGCGAGCCGAGCCCGGCCGCGCGCTCGCGCTCGCGGAGCTCGACCACGCGCGCCGTCGGCGCGGGCGCGGCGTCCCGGTGCATGCAGTAGACGCGCAGCGAGCCGCCGTGGGTCGGGAGCTCCTCGACGTCGAAGAGGACGAGGCCGTGGTGGGCGAACACCTGCTCCACCGTCAGGAGCGAGTAGTACGAGAAGTGCTCGTGGTAGATCGTGTCGAACTGGGTCTCGGCCATCAGCCGCAGCAGGTGCGGGAACTCCATCGTCAGGACGCCCGTCGGCTCGAGCAGGATCCCGAGGCCGGTGACGAAGTCGTTCAGGTCGGGCACGTGGGCGAGCACGTTGTTGCCGACGAGCAGGTCGGCGCCCTCCCCCTGCTCGCGGAGCGCGCGCGCCGTGGCCTCGCCGAGGAACTCGACGACCGTGCGGATGCCGTTCTCCCGCGCCACCTCCGCGACGTTCGCGGCCGGCTCGACGCCGAGTACGGGCACCCCGCGCTCGACGAACCAGCGCAGCAGGTAGCCGTCGTTCGACGCGATCTCGATCACGCGGTGCTGCGGGCCGAGGGCGAAGCGCTCGCTCACCTGCTCGACGTACGCCTTCGCGTGGGCGAGCCAGCTGTCCGAGTAGGACGAGAAGTACGCGTAGTCCGAGAAGATCGCCTCGGGCGCCTCGGAGGGCGGCAGCTGGACGAGCAGGCACTGCTCGCACACGTACGCGTGCAGCGGCCAGAACGTCTCCGGCCCGAGCAGGTCGGCCTCGGCGACGTAGGAGTTCGCGAGCGGCGAGAGCCCGAGGTCGGCGAACGACCGCGAGAGCGGCGCCGAGCAGAAGCGGCAGGTCAGCGGTGTCGGCATGGCGTCAGCGGGCGACGGCGCGCAGGCCGCCCGCGGCCGGGCCGGAGGTCCAGGCGAGCCGCTCGTCGAGCAGCCCCTGCTCGCGCAGGCCCTCGAGCGTCCGCAGCCGGATCAGGCCCGACGCCCGGAAGTCGGCGTCGGCGAAGCCCATCCGGGCGAGCCCGTCGCGCAGGCCGCGCACGGCCTCCTGCAGCGAGACGCGCGGCTGGTGGTCCGGCGCGAGCTCGCGGTAGCGGCCGAAGTCGACGCGGTACGAGCGCTTGTCGGCCGCGGCGCCGCCCTGGATCTCGACGCGGACGCCCTCGAGCTCCTCGCCGACGGCCTCGGCCAGCTCGCGGATGCGGTAGTTCCAGGCGTCCGAGCCGGCGTTGATCGCCACGAAGGGCCCGCCGTTCGCCGGGTCGCGGGTGACGCCCCACTCGATCGCGCGGGCCATGTCGTCCACGTGGATCAGGGGCCGCCAGGCGGTGCCGTCCGAGAGGAGCACGATCGCGCCCGTCGAGACGGCCGAGGCGACGAAGTCGTTCAGCACGAGGTCGAGACGCAGGCGCTCGCTCCAGCCGCACGCGGTCGCGAACCGCAGGCAGGTGATCACGAAGCGGTCGTCGGCGAGCTCCTGGACGTCGCGCTCGGTGACGACCTTCGAGCGGGCGTAGGCCGTGAGCGGCGCGACCTCCGACGCCTCCGTGCGCGCCTCGTCGCCACCGGTGCCGTAGACGGAGCAGCTCGACGCGAAGACGTACGAGCGCACGCCGGCGTCGCGGGCGCGGCGGGCGAGCTCGACGCTCGCGCGGTGGTTGATCTCGAGCGTGACGTCCTCGTACTTGTTGCCGATCGGGTCGTTCGAGATCGCCGCGAGGTGGACGACGGCGTCGACCCCGGCGAGCGCCTCGTCGGGCACCGCGCGGACGTCCGCGTAGTGCTGCACGGCGAGCGCGCGCTCGGGCAGCGCGTCGACGCCGGTCAGCCCGTGGGCGAAGTAGCCGGCGTCGATGCCGACGAGCGCGGCGCCGGGCAGCGCGCGGCTCAGGTGGGAGACCACCCGGGGGCCGACGTAGCCGAGGTTGCCGGTGATGAGGATGCGGCGCGGCGTCACGGGGCTCACCAGACCTTCCAGCCGGGGGAGCCGGCCTGCCACTGCTCCTCGAGCACCATCTTGTCCCGGATCGTGTCCAGCGGCTGCCAGTAGCCGCGGTGCCTGTACGCGGACAGCTTGCCCTCCTTCGCGAGCCGCTCGAGGGGCTCGCGCTCCCACGTCGTCTCGTCCCCGTCGATGTAGTCGAGTGCCGCGGGCTCGACGACGAAGAAGCCGCCGTTGATCCACGCCCCGTCACCCTGGGGCTTCTCCACGAAGCTCTCGATCCGGTCCTGGCCGTCCTCGAGCAGGACGGCGCCGAAGCGGCCCGGCGGCTGCGTCGCGGTGAGCGTGACCAGCGCGCCGGACGCGCGGTGGTGCGCGATCGCCGCGGTCACGTCGACGCTGCCGACCGTGTCGCCGTAGGTCATGCAGAAGGTCTCGTCCCCCACGAGGTGCGCGACCCGCTTGAGCCGCCCGCCCGTGAGGGCCTTGTCGCCCGTGTCGACGAGCGTCACCCGCCACGGCTCGACCGAGTCCGTCAGGTACTCGGCGGTGTTCGTGCGCAGGTCGAACGTGACGTCCGCCTGGTGGAGGAAGTAGTTCGCGAAGAACTCCTTGATCACGTAGCCCTTGTAGCCCAGGCAGATCACGAAGTCCGTGATCCCGTGCGCGGAGTAGATCTTCATGATGTGCCAGAGGATCGGCTTGCCGCCGACCTCCACCATCGGCTTCGGGCGCACGCTGCTCTCCTCCGAGATGCGCGTGCCGAAGCCGCCCGCGAGGATGACCGCCTTCACGAGGTGCTCCGGCGGGCGTCGCGGAGCACGGCGGACCTGCGTCCGAGGATCGTCACGAGCGCATTCTCGCTGCCCGCCCCGGACGCCGGGCACGGCTGAACGTCGGGGCCGCCTCGCCGGAAGGGCCAGGATCGCCAGGGTGGGGACGGCGGCGCGGCGGCGCCTCGACCTTCCGGGATGCGCGTCCCTCGCCCTTCGGCCGTGGCCCTCGGCCGGCGGCCGCTCTAGCGTGATGCGGGATGTGCGGGATCGCCGGCATGGTGGCTCGGCGCGGCTCCGGGCCGCCCGGCCGCGCGCGCCTGGACGCCGCGATCGCGGCGCTGCGCCACCGCGGGCCCGACGGCTCGGGCGCGCACCTCGACGGCCCGTGCCTGCTCGGGCACACGCGCCTCTCCATCATCGACCTCGCCGGCGGCGCGCAGCCGCTCGGGAACGAGGACGGGACGGTGGTCGTCTCGTTCAACGGCGAGATCTGGAACCACGTCGACCTTCGCCGCGAGCTCGAGGCGGCGGGCCACGCGTTCCGGACGCGCTCGGACACCGAGGTGCTCGTCCACGGCTTCGAGGAGTGGGGCGACGGCCTGCTCGAGCGACTGAACGGGATGTTCGCCTTCGCGGTCTGGGACGGGCGCCACGGCCGCCTGCTGCTGGCGCGCGACCGGGTCGGCAAGAAGCCGCTCTACCTCGTCGAGACGCCAGACGGGCTCGCCTTCGGGTCGGACGCCCGCACGGCGCTGCTCGTCGGCGGCGTCGAGCCGCGGATCGACGCGTCGCTCGTGCCGCAGTACCTGTTCCAGCGCTACGTCGTCTCGCCGGGGACGCTGCTCGCCGGGGTGCGCAAGCTCCGCCCGGGCCACCTCGCGACCTACGACGGCGAGCGCCTCGTCGAGCGCGCCTGGTGGACTCCGCCCGTCGCGCCCGTCGAGCCGCTCGGGGCCGGCGAGCTGCGCGCGCTGCTGCGCGACGCGGTCGAGAAGCGCCTGATGAGCGACGTGCCGCTCGGCGTGCTCCTGTCGGGCGGGATCGACTCGTGCGGCGTGCTCGGGCTGATGCGCGAGGCCGGCGCGCGGGACGTCGCGAGCTTCACGATCGGCTTCGCCGACCCCGTCTTCGACGAGCGCCGCTACGCGCGGATCGCGGCCGAGAGGAACGGCACCGAGCACCACGAGGTGGTCGTCGACACGGGGTCGTTCCTCGACACGCTGCCGCGCCTCGCGTGGGCGCGGGACGAGCCGATGTCGGAGCCGTCCGAGATCCCGCTGCTCCTGCTCGCCGAGTTCGCGGGCCAGCACGTCAAGGTGGCGCTGACGGGCGACGGCGGCGACGAGCTGTTCGGCGGCTACCCGAAGTACCGCGCCGACCGCCTGCTCCGCGCCGGCGGCCTGCTCGCGGGGCTCGGCATCGCCGCCGCCGGGCGCCTGCTCGCCCTCCGGCGGTCGCACCGCCGGCTGGGCGCGCGGCCGAGGTGGCCCGGCTGACCGACCCGCTCGTCCGCTGGGCCTCCTGGTTCCGACCTTCTCGCCCGAGGAGGTCGCGGGCCTCGTGCCGGCGCCGGCGCGCGCCGCGGCGACGGAGGCGGCCCTCGCCGCGCCGCTGCGGAGCTGCTCGCGCCGTTCGCCGACGTCGATCCCGGGCGGCGGATGCTCCTCGGTGACCTGCTCACCTACCTGCCGGAGAACATGCTGCTCCGGGGCGACAAGGTGCTGATGGCGGCGTCGCTCGAGGGCCGCGCCCCGCTGCTCGACTACCGGGTCGTCGAGCGCGCCAGCCGCACGCCCGTGGGCCAACGCGCCGGCCTCCGCGTCGGCAAGGCGATCCTGCGCGAGGCCGTCGCCGACCTGATCCCGCCCGAGGTGCTGGCGCAGCCGAAGCGCGGCTTCCCCGTCCCGGTTGCGCGGATCCTGCTCGACGACCCCTCGCAGGTGCTGCGGCGGCTCGTCCTGTCCGACCGCTGCCTCTCGCGCGGCCTGCTCGACCCCGATGCCCTCCGCGCGCTCGTCGTCGACGGCGGGCCCGCGACGGGCGAGCGCGGCCTGAAGCGCTTCACCGTCGCGGCGCTCGAGCTGTGGGCGCGGGTGAACGTCGACGCCGTCCGCACCGGGCCGCCCGGGTCGCTCGAGGAGCTGCTCGACCCGGCCGAGACCGGCTGAGCCGCGGCCGCCGCGGCGGCCCGTCCCGCGACGGCCCCGCCGCCCGCCCCACCCACGGACGGCACAGAACCTTTACACGTGCTTTACCGCACGGGGCTTGTGGGATCTCCGCACTGGCGTCTAGGATCGTCCCCGTCGTCCCCCGTCGGCCGCAGGGCCTCTCGAAGAGGCTGCCCGCGGTCGATGACCCACGTATGCAACGAGTCCACCTCGTCCTGCTCTGCGTGCTGACCACGGCCTTCGCCCTCGCGTCATCGGCGGCCGGGGCGATCTCGTTCCGCGCCGACTGGGAGAAGGCCGAGACCGGCACCCAGCCCCCGGCCCCGTGGGAGGCGCTCGAGTACGGCGGCCAGTTCGACGGCAGCCCGTCGATCTCGTCCCAGCTCGAGATCGTGACGAGCCCCGTGCGCCAGGGCTCGCGCGCGGCCAGGTTCACCGTCCACCCGGGCGACCGCTACGGCGGCTCGAGCGGCGAGCGGTCGCTGGCGCGCTGGATCGGCTCGAACGAGCGGGACGGCCAGGAGCACTACTACGGCTGGTCGACCCTCTTCCCGACCGACTGGGTCGAGGCGTCCGGGTGGCAGATCATCACGGAGTTCCACGCCGACCGGCGCTTCCCGCTCGCGCCGCTGCGCTTCGACGCGAAGCGCAACTCGCTCGAGCTGTGGATGACGACCGGGGCGTGCCCCGGCCCCTACGACTGCGCGATCGACCGCGGGCGCACGATCCTCCGCGACCTGCACAAGGGCGAGTGGAACGACTTCATCCTCCACGTCGTCTGGCGCGAGTCGGCGACCGGGATGGTCGAGGTCTGGCACCGCGTCGAGGGCGAGACCGGCTTCCGGCGCATCGCGCGGATCCCGAACGTCCCGACCCTCCCCTCCCGCCGGGGCGAGGAGGGCGCCGAGCTGTACCTCCTGCACGGGCTCTACCGCGACGACGCGTCGATCACCCAGTCCGTCTTCCACGACAACTTCGTGCGCGGCGACACCTACGAGGACGTCGCGAAGACGTTCCCGGGCGGCCTCGCCGACGCGCAGCCGTCCGGGTCAGGCCAGGCCGAGGGCCGCGGCGCCGAGGGCGGGCCGCCGCGCCCGGTCGCGTTCGAGCGTCGGCCGACGCTCGTCGGGCCCGCCACGATCGCCGTCAGGGCCCGGGCCGCGGCCGGGGCGCTCGTCGCGATCACCGCGTACAACGCGCGCGGCAAGCTGGTGGGCGCGACGACTGCGACGGCGAACTCGAAGGGCGCCGTCCGGGCCACCGTGAAGCTCGATGCCAGGCCGACCAAGCGGGTCGTCGTCGTCCTCGCCGTCGACACCGCGAACGGCGTCAAGCGCGCCAGCTGGTCGGCCGACCCGCCGCGTCGGCGCAAGTAGCCTCCCGCATGCGGCCGCCGATCCCCCGCCTCCTCCCCGCCCTCGCCGCGCTGGCGGCCTGCGCGACGCTGGTGCCGGCGGGGGCAGCGGCGATCGACTTCCGGGGCGACTGGGAGCAGGCGGTCACGGGCACGCAGCCGCCCGTCCCGTGGGAGGCGCTCGAGTACGGCGGCCAGTTCGACGGCAGCCCCGCGATCTCCGAGCAGCTCCAGATCGTCACCGCCCCCGTCCGCCAGGGCAACAAGGCCGCCAAGTTCGTCGTCCACCCCGGCGACAAGTACGGCGGCTCCAGCGGCGAGCGCGCCCTCGCCCGCTGGCTCGCCTCCGACGAGCGACCGGGCCAGACCTTCTACTACGGCTGGTCGACCCTCTTCCCGACCGACTGGACCGGCGAGTCCGGCTGGCAGATCATCACCGAGTGGCACACCGACCAGCGCTTCCCGATCCCGCCCGTCCGCCTCGACGCCAAGACGAACAGCCTCTCCCTCTGGATCACCGCCGGCCAGTGCTACCTGAACGGGTCGACCCCGATGCCGTGCCAGTACGACCAGGGGCACACGCTCCTCACGAACCTGAACAAGGGCCGCTGGAACGACTTCATCGTCCGGGTGACCTGGCAGAAGAGCGCCACCGGCGCCGTCCAGGTCTGGCACCGCGTCGAGGGCCAGACCGACTACACCCTCCTGCTCGACCTCGACGGCGTCCCCACCCTGCCCTGGCGCAACGGCGACAACGACCCCGCCGACATCTACGTCCTCCACGGCCTCTACCGCAACGACACGAACGTCGTCAACACCCTCTACCACGACAACTTCGTCCGCGGCACCACCTGGACCGACGTCGCCGCCACCTTCCCCGACCTCCCCACCACACCACCCCCCGCGCCCCCGCCCGCGCCGCCGTCGCCCGCGCCATCGCCGGCTCCGAGGCCGGCCGCGCCCTCACCCGCCCCGGCGCCGCCGTCGCCCGCGCCCGCGCCGCCGGCCCAGCCGACCACCCGCAGCGGCGCTGCCGCGGAGCGCGCCGTCGCGTTCGTGCGGCGTCCCAGGCTCGTGGCCCCGCGCAAGGTCGAGATCCTCGCCACGACCGCGCCCAGGGCCTTCGTCGTCGTGATGGCACGCGACAGCCGCGCGAAGGTCGTGGGCGCCCGCGTCCTGCGCGCCGACGCGGCTGGCAAGATCGACTCCGTGCTGACCCTCGAGCGTCGTCCACGCCGCCGCGTCGTGCTCACGCTCGTCGTCCAGACGGCCAGCGGGCCGCAGCGGGCGACGTGGAGCGTCGCGCCGCGCCGCAAGAAGGCCTAGTGCAGCCGAGACCGCCGCGTCCTCGGCGCCCCGGGCGCCTGGCAGCTGCCGCGCTCGTGGCCGTCCTCTCGGCCATCGTCCCGGCGTCGCTGGTGCCGGCGGGGGCAGCGGCGATCGACTTCCGGGGCGACTGGGAGCAGGCGGTCACGGGCACGCAGCCGCCCGTCCCGTGGGAGGCGCTCGAGTACGGCGGCCAGTTCGACGGCAGCCCCGCGATCTCCGAGCAGCTCCAGATCGTCACCGCCCCCGTCCGCCAGGGCAACAAGGCCGCCAAGTTCGTCGTCCACCCCGGCGACAAGTACGGCGGCTCCAGCGGCGAGCGCGCCCTCGCCCGCTGGCTCGCCTCGGACGAGGACGACGGCGAGGAGTTCTACTACGGCTGGTCGACCCTCTTCCCGACCGACTGGACCGGGGAGTCCGGCTGGCAGATCATCACCGAGTGGCACACCGACCAGCGCTTCCCGATCCCGCCCGTCCGCCTCGACGCCAAGACGAACAGCCTCTCCTCTGGATCACCGCCGGCCAGTGCTACCTGAACGGGTCGACCCCGATGCCGTGCCAGTACGACCAGGGGCACACGCTCCTCACGAACCTGAACAAGGGCCGCTGGAACGACTTCATCGTCCGCGTCGTGTGGCGCACGTCGTCCACCGGCGCCGTCCAGGTCTGGCACCGCGTCGAGGGCCAGACCGACTACACCCTCCTGCTCGACCTCGACGGCGTCCCCACCCTGCCCTGGCGCAACGGCGACAACGACCCCGCCGACATCTACGTCCTCCACGGCCTCTACCGCAACGACACGAACGTCGTCAACACCCTCTACCACGACAACTTCGTCCGCGGCACCACCTGGACCGACGTCGCCGCCACCTTCCCCGACCTCCCCACCACACCACCCCCGCGCCCCCGCCCGCGCCGCCGCCCACTCCCCCGCCCGCGCCGCCGCCTGCGCCGACGCCGCCCGCTCCGCCCCCTCCGTCGCCTGCGCCGACCCCGCCGACGCCGACGCCGCCCGCACCCGCTCCGACCCCGCCGGCGCCCGCCCCGGCGCCCGCGTTGCCGCCCGGGCCCACCGCCCTCCCGTCGACGACGACGCCATCCGGCGGTGCCCTGCAGCCGCCCCTCGACCCGGCGACGACCGCCTCGAGCGGCAGCCAGCGCGCGGTCGCCTTCGCGAGCCGCCCGAGGCTCGTGGGCCCGAAGACCGTGCGCGTGGCCGCGACCGCGGCGCCCGGGTCGCTCGTCGTGATCATGGCGCGCGACACGAAGGGCCGGGCCGTCGGCGCCCGGGTCGCGCGTGCCGACGCGTCGGGACGCGTTCGGACGATCCTTCGCCTCGACCACCGCCCGCGGAGGCGCGTCGTGATCCGCCTCGTCGTCCAGACGGCGAGCGGGCCCCAGACCGCCACCTGGAGCGTCGCCCCGGCCAGGAGGCGCTGACTCGCCGTCAGCTGGCCGCCTCCGCGACGAGCTCGGCCACGGACACCTCGATCGCCTCGGCAGCGACTCCCCGGTCGACGACGCCGGCGCGGACGGCAGCGGGCCGCGGGCGAGTCCCCCCGCCCAGCCCGTCGAGCGCGAGCACCTCGCGACCGTCGAGCTGGATCGACACCCAGCCCCCGGGCGCGAGCTCGAGCTCGACCGCCACGGGCGCCGAGGCGCCCGACGGGAGCCGCGCGGACGACCAGGCGAGCAAGGGCGCCGCTGCCAGCGCGCCGGGCGGGCTGCGGACGCCAACCCGACCGTCGGGCGCCACGACGAGCTCGGCGACGGGCCTGCCCGACTCGTCGTCGACGGCGAGGATCGCAAGCGGCGCCGCGAGGTCGCGCGCCGCGACCCGGACGTCCGCCCGGAGCACGAGGGGCCAGGCCCACTCCCGCAGCGGATCGCCCACGAGCCCCTAGGAGAGTCCGCCGGCGGCGGGTGCGACGGCCACGAGCGCACCGCCCTCGCCCTCCAGGCGGCAGCGCGGGCACGTGATCCCACGGACATCCGTGAACGGATCGGGGAGCGGCGGCGACGCGCCACCCGCCTGCCCATCCACGGCACCCTCCTCGACGCCGACCCGTGCGAGCAGGACGAGCGGGGCCTCCAACCCATCCGAGCCGTCGTCCCGGACGAGCCCGACGGCGGCATGCGCGACGGGCGGCGCAGGCCCGGACGCGGCGGGGTCGAGCCGGGCGCGGACGACGCCGTCGACCAGGAGCGACGCGGCCCCGGCCCGGTCGAGCGCGAGCGCCACCGGCCGCTCCCGGCCGGCGCGGCCGACGAACGCGCCCGTGGAGGCCGCGCGCGTCACGGCTCCGGGCCCGGCTGCCGGAACGACAAGGTCGAGGAAGCCGGCACGGTCGACGATCGCCTCCGCGAGCGAGCGGCCCCCGGCGTCCTGCAGGGCCAGGACGGTCAGCGGCCCGGCGACGCGGCCGTCCGCCAGCACCGAGAGGGCCGCGCGCACGGTCACGCCGCGCGGGCCGACTGGCGCGACGGGCAAGCGGACGTAGGCCGTGTCGACATCGTCGGCGGCGCCCTCGCCCCGCGCCGTCACGCGAAGGCCATCCGCGCGCTCGGCGACGTCGACGGCGCACGTGTCGCAGGTCGCGTCGACCACGCGCTCGGGCGACCGCGGGCCCGGCGCGACGTCGGGGAAGGCCGCCATGACCTCCTCCACCGAGTCGCCCCGGACGAAGCCGTCGTGGTAGACGGTGCTCGGCCCGGGGCCCGCGTCCCGGTAGAGGCCGTGGAGGAGGTAGATCGTCGCCGGCCGCTCGCCCTCCCGCCACGGCAGCGTCGGGACGCCCCGCAGGTCGAGGACGAGCCGGAAGGCCGCCTCGCCCTCGACCCGGTGCCACACCTGGACGACGCCGGTCGGCCGGGTCCGCCAGGCGATGCGTACGACCAGGTCGTTCCAGCGCCCGCGCGAGAGCGTCGAGAGCAGCGGCACGTTGCGCTGCACGGCGCAGCCGTACGGCGTCGGGCACGTGCCCGTGCTGAGCGACAGCGTCAGCGCATCGGCGCCGGCGTTCAGGCGGACGGGCGCGAGCGGGAAGCGCGAGTCCGCGTGCCACTCGGTGATCAGGCCCCAGCCGGGCGGCTGCCGCCAGTCGGGCGGGAAGAGGGTCGACCAGCCGTAGACCAGGTCGTCGCCGTCGCGCTCGGCCGAGCCGAGCCAGCGGACGAGGGCCCGCTCGCCCGTCGACTGCCCGTAGCGGTCGCCCGGCCGGACGGTGAAGCGGGCCGCCCGTCGGCCGGAGCGAACCGGCGCGTCGACGATCGCGAGCTGCTCGGCCGGGGGCGGCGTCCCGTCGAACGTTCCCCCGTACTCGAGCCCCTCCCACGGCGCAGGCGGGGCCTCGCCCGTCCGCGCGGTCTCCCAGTCGGAGCGGAAGTCGAGCGCGCCGGCAACCGGCTGCGCCCCGAGGGCCCACACCGCCACCGCACCGACGAGGAGCAGCCCTGCACGTCGGCCCGATCCCGCCCATCCCGCTGCGCGCCGCCGTCCAGCCATGCCCTCGACGGTACGGGGGCCGGACGCACGGGTGTGTGACGCAGGTGTGCCGCGACGGTGACGATCGCTCCACCGACGCCGGCCGTCCGGGAGGCCGGCGATCAGCCGTCGTCGGCCCGACCGACCTCGACGTCCTCGATGCGGATCCCCACCGGATCCTGCTCGGCGTCCGCGTCGTAGTGGTCGATGCCGGCGCGCAGCGTCCCCGCGTTGCCCGGGCTCGCGCCGCTGAGGCCCTGCTCGCGCACGCGCGGGACGTCGTCGACCAGGACGACCAGCGCGTCGTCCTTGCCCGCCACGACCTCGAGGCGCACGCCCTCGCCTCCGTCCGCCGGCAGCTCGACGTCGGTCGAGACGTCGATCGACTCCGAGGCGAGGCCGCCGGCGGGGCTCCAGACCCGGATCACGCGCGAGGCGTCGAGGTAGACGTCGACCATGCCGCGGTCGGCCGTGTCGCGCAGCTGCAGCACGGAGAGCGGCGCCGACAGCGCCTGCCCGGCCGGGAGCCGCAGCGTCGCCGCGAACCGCACGCGCCCCGGCCAGCCCTGCTCGCCGTTCAGCCGCACGACGCCGTAGGCCGTGTCGACCTCGTCCCCGCCGCCGGCGATCCGCGCCTCGATCCCGTCGTCGGTCGCTGCGACGACGCACGCGCTGCAGCCCGCGTCGACGACCGCGGCCTCGAACGGCTCCGGGGCGGCGGCACCGGACTCCGCAGGGGCCGGTGCGGGCGTGGGGGCGCCCGGCAGCGTCTCGGCGTCCGGCGAGCCGAGGCTCCCGGGCGGCGGCGGAGCCGCGTAGCGGCGGAACCCGTCGAGGTAGAGCACGGCCGTGTCGGGGCTGGCGTCCCGGTAGAGGCCCGCCTTGAGGTAGAGCCCCTGGTCGCGGTAGCTCGTCCGGAGCGACGTGCGGGGGATCACCTCCTCGCCGTCGATCCACAGCTGCACGAAGCCGTCCGGGTCGGGCGACCAGCGGACGTGGAAGAGGAAGTCGTGCCACTGGCCCCGCTCGAGCTGCGGCAGCGGGAAGACGCGCTGCTCCCAGTCCGGCTCGTCGCCGCCGCGGACGATCAGCCGGTAGCCGTCGTCCGAGCAGTCGAAGTTGATCGGGGCCGGGCCCTGCGGCACGTTCGGCAGCCCCGTCTGGTGCCACTCGGCGAAGACGCACCAGCCGGACGTGGTCGGGAAGTCCTCGGGAAAGAGCACGGACCACGCCCACCAGGACTCCTGGCCGGCCTGCTCCTCCGTCGTCTGGAGCACCTGCGCGAGCTCGCCGCCCCACTTCGGGTTCACGGTGTCGCCCGGCCGCACCTCGAAGCGCGCCGACCGCTTGCCGAGCCGGACCGGGTCGGCCACGAGCGCGATCCGGTCGTCCGCCTGCACGTGGACGTCCGTCCACTGCCGGTCGAGCGCGGCCTCGAAGCCGCCGCGCCACAGGATGTCCCCGTCCGAGAAGGTCGGCGGGGTCGCGCGGACGGAGTCGGCGACGCGATCGGCCACCCCGCTGCAGGCGCCCAGGAGGAGGCCGAGCGCGAGGAGCCCGACGGCGATCCCACCCTGCCGCAGCCACGAGGGGGGTCCCAGCCAGCGCACGTTCGGCCAGTGTACGCAGCAGCCTCCGAGTCCCGCCGCCCGCGAGCGCCGACGCCCGCCGGCCGGAGCCGACGGGCGTCGAGGCGACCCAGCGACGGGCGGGTCGCTCAGCGCACCCGCGTCCTGACAGGCTTCCTCTGGGCCTTCGCCTTCGCCTTGGCCTTCGTCTTGCCCTTCGCCTTCGCCTTCGTCTTCGTCTTCGTCTTCGTCGGGCTCAGCTTCGTGACGGTCAGGGAGCTGGCGGTCCCGACGCTCTGCGTGCGCGTGACGCTGACGACGAGCGGGGCGGCCGCGTTGCCGGCGGCGTCGGTCGCGAACGCCGCGTAGTAGTAGCGCTGGTTCTTGCCGGGGCGCGCGTCGGCCGTCGAGGTGCGCGAGACCGCGAAGTCGCCGAGCACCGTGCCGTCCGTGCGGCTCGTCGGCGCCGAGCCGACCTTGCGCAGGATCCGGACCGTCGTCGCGTCGGTCCCGGCCGCGAGCCTCCACGAGATCGCCGTCCGGCTGCCGCCGACCCTGGCGGTCAGCGAGGCGACCGGGGCGGGCGGCGTCGTGTCCGCCACGGGCTCGGTCGGGGCGGGCGCGGGCGCCGGAGCGGGAGCCGGAGCCGGGGCGGGAGCCGGAGCCGGGGCGGGCGCGGGGGCGGGAGCGGGCTCGGTCACCGTGGTGTCGCCGGTCGTGCCGCCCGTGTCGCCCGTGCTGCCGCCGGTCGCGAACGGCTGCTGCTGGATCGCGACGTTCGAGAGGAAGAGGGCGACGGGCTCGTTCACGGCCGCCGTGTCGTAGTGGTCGATGCCGGCGCGGAGGGCGTCCTGCGCGCCGGCGGTCGCGCCGGTCAGGCCGTCCATCCGGGCCGTCTCGACGCCGTCGACCGCGAGGACGACCGAGCCGTTGACCGCCGCCGCGACGGTGATCGTCCGGACGGTCTGGCCGTCGTTCGGGACCGTCACGCCCGTGGCGAGGTTCAGCGAGCCCCCGCCGAGCGAGCCGGCAGCGCTCCAGAGCTTGATCTGGCGCGAGGCGTCGAGGTAGACGTCCCAGACCGCCTTGCCGGTCGTGTCGCGCACCTGCAGCACGGAGACCGCGCCGCTCAGGACCTGCCCCTGGGCGAGGCGGATGCCGGCGCGGGCGTACGTCGTGCCCGTCCAGCCGCTCGCGCCGCCGAAGTCCTTCTCGGCGTACGCCGTGTCGACCGCGTCGTCGCCGCCGCCGATCGTCGCCTTCAGATCGGCGCCGGCCTCGGTGACGGTGCAGGCAGCGCAGCCGGCCTCGGTGACCACCGCCGTGTAGAAGCCGGGGAAGGGCACCGTGCCGGAGCCGCCGCCGGTCGAGCCACCGCCCGTCGACCCGCCGTCCGTCGTGCCGCCGCCGGTCGAGCCGCCGCCGGTCGAGCCACCGCCCGTCGAGCCACCGCCGGGGAACGTCGCCGCGACGTCCGCGTAGGTCGTGCCGCGGGAGAAGTTGTCGTGGTAGATGGTCGACGTGGTCGAGCCGCCGTCGCCGCGATAGAGGCCGTGCAGCAGGTAGATGTCCGGGTCGGTCTGGCCGCTGGCCCACGGCAGGGTGGGGACGTTCTGCAGGTTCAGGATCTGCTGGAAGTCCGCCTGGCCCTCGACGCGGTGCCAGATCTGGACGACCCCCGTGCTCGACTTCTTCCAGACGATCCGGACGATGAAGTCGTTCCACAGGCCCTTGGACAGGTTCGAGAGGATCTGGTGGTTGGGCATGTAGGCGCAGCTGTACGCCGACGCGCACTGCCCGGTCGTCATCGAGAGGGTCAGGGTGTTGCCGCCCGCGTTGAACCGGATCGGCGCGAGCGGGAAGCGGCTGTCCGAGTGCCACTCGGTGATCAGGCCCCAGCCCGGCGGCTGCGTCCAGTCGGTCGGGAAGAGCGTCGACCAGCCGTAGTAGTACTCCTGGCCCTCGGCCTCGTCCGACCCGATCCAGCGGGCGAGGACGCGCTCGCCGCTCGAGCTGCCGTACTTGTTCCCGGGGGCCACCGTGAACCGCGCGGCCTTCGAGCCCTCGCGCACCGGCGAGGTCACGACGGCGAGCTGCTGGGAGAGCGACGGCGTGCCGTCGAACGTGCCGCCGTACTCCACGGCCTCCCAGGGGCTCGGCGGGTTCTGCCCGGTCGAGGCGCTCTCCCAGTTGCCGCGGAAGCCGATCGCGGCGCCGGCCGCTGCGGGCGCGACCAGGGCTGCGACGACGCCGACGACACCAGCGAGGCGGCGCGCGATCCTGCCGGGAGAGAGGGACTTCTTCGCCCGGGCAGAGGCGGGGCCATGCTGGTTCACTGCGACGCTCCTCGTGTGCTGCGGCTGCTTCATCCGCCGCTTGCATCGGGAGGAGGGGGCCTCGCACGGGATCCCTCGATCAAGGTCGCCCCGTGAGGGGACTGCCGCCGCGCGTCGTCGACCATGGCCGGGCCGCCCGCACGGGTGACCGATCCCACGCGCACGGGGACGCGCGGGCGCGGCACCGGTGAGGGCCCGCACGCGCTTCCGGTCCGACCTAGACGTTCCGCAGCCCCGCGCGACCGAAAACCCGCCGGTTCGGGCGGCGAGGGTGTGCGGGGCCCCTCGTAGCGTTATGCTTGAGGCAAGTCTGCGGACTCGGGGGAGGAACCCTGTCTACTGTGGAGACTCACGACGCCGCCGTTGCGGACGGCGACCGTGTGGGGGCATGGAAGCCACGGCGCGAGCGCCGGCTCGTCTCCTTCTTCGTGCTCGTCGACGCTGCCGCGCTGGCCGTGTCGACCATGGTCGCCGTCCTGATCTCCGAGGCGATCGGGCGCGAGGGCAGCGCGAGCGCCATCGACTTCGTCTGGTGGGCGCTCGCGACCGTCGTCCTCGTCATCCTGGCCGCGACCTTCCAGGACCTCTACGAGCGTGACCGACGGCACGTCGCCGTCTCGACGCTCGACGAGGTGCACGACTTCTTCACCGCCCTGACGTTCGTCGGCTTCGTCGAGCTGACGCTCGGCCGGCTGCCGGGCCTCGACGACGTGTTCGAGGTCGGCCACGTGCCGGTCCTCCTCTTCTGGGCGCTCGGCCTCGTCTGCCTGCCGGCCGCGCGCGGCGCGTTCCGCCACCTCGGCGTGCCGCTGCTGAACAACCCGCAGCCGACGATCATCGTCGGGGCCGGGCACGTCGGCCAGACGATCGCCCTGAAGATCCTGAAGCACCGCTCGTTCAACACGCGGCTCGTCGGCTTCCTCGACGACCACCCGCAGCCGCTCGACCCGGAGCTGAACGGGCTCGCCGTGCTCGGCGGCGAGGACGACCTCGTCGAGGTGATCCGCCGGACGAACGCGACGCGCGTGATCCTCGCGTTCTCGCGCCGCTCGCACGAGGGCGTGGTCGAGCGGATCCGGGAGTCCGGCCTGAAGGACATCCACCTCTCGATCGTCCCGCGCTACTTCGAGCTGATGTCCGCGAACGTCGGTCTGACCGACGTCGAGGGCATCCCGCTGATCGACCTGCCCGCCGCCGGCCTGTCCCGCTTCGCGCGGTTCACGAAGCGGGCCTTCGACCTGGCGCTGACGCTGCCCGGCTTCCTGGTCGTCCTGCCCGTCTTCGTCGCGATCGCGATCGCGATCAAGCTCGACACGCGCGGGCCGGTCTTCTTCCGCCAGCCGCGCATGGGCCGCGGGCACCGCGTCTTCCACATCATCAAGTTCCGCACGATGGTCGTCGGCGCCGAGCAGATGCGCGACGAGCTGCTCGACGAGAACGAGAGCACGGGGCCGCTGTTCAAGATCAAGCAGGACCCCCGCGTCACCCGCGTCGGCCGTGTGCTGCGCAAGCTCTCGCTCGACGAGCTCCCGCAGCTGATCAACGTGCTGCGTGGCGAGATGAGCCTCGTGGGCCCGCGCCCCTTCGTCGTCCACGAGGACGAGAAGATCGAGGGCTGGGCCCGCCGCCGCCTCGACCTGACGCCGGGCATCACCGGCGTCTGGCAGGTGATGGGGCGCAACGACATCGGCTTCGAGGAGATGATCAAGCTCGACTACCTCTACGTGACCAACTGGTCGCTGTGGTGGGACATCAAGCTCGTCCTCCGGACGCTGCCGATCATCCTCCTGCGGCGCGGGTACTGAGGCGCCGCCGCCTCGACCTCGGGCGCGCCCGCTAGCCTGATCCCGTGCGCCGCACGCTGCTCCTGATCGCCGCCGGCACGCTGCCCGCGCTCGCGGTCGTCGGCGCCGCGGCGGCCTTCGTCCTCTCGCGCCCGGGCGGGGGCGACGCGCCCGCGGCGGTCGCGACGCTCGAGCAGCGTGCGGCGGCCGAGGCGGCGTGGCAGGACGTCGTCGAGCCCGAGCGGCCCTCGTTCGGCTCGCCCACCGGCGGGACCGTCGACGGCGAGTCGCTCGAGCCCACGCCCGAGCTGAAGCCCGACTCGGTCGCCGGGACGCCGACCGGCGGGACGGAGACGGACGCGTCGAGCGAGGCCCCGCCCGCGACGACCGACGGTGCGGCCGCCGAGGAGGCGGCCGACGACCCCGGCTGCACGTACCTGGAGGAGAAGCGCCTGACCGACGAGCGCGGCTCCTACGCCGCCGTCGTCAAGCGGCGCGCGACCGCCTTCTCCGAGCCGGGCGGCGTGAAGCTCCAGACCTTCGAGCACCTGAACGTCAACCGGGTCCCGACCGTGTTCGCCGTCGTCGGCGCCGTCGTCGACCAGGGCTGCGACCCCCTCTGGTATCGGGTCCAGCTCCCGGTACGGCCGAACGGCACCGAGGGCTACGTCCGCGCCGGCGCGGTCGACGTGTTCCGGATCGGGACGCGGATCGAGATCGACCTCTCCGAGCGCACGCTGACCTTCACCCGGGCCGGCAAGGTCGTCCTGCGCGCGCCCGTCGCGATCGGGACGAGCGAGAACCCGACTCCGGTCGGCCGCTTCTACGTGAACCAGCGCCTGCGCGCGGGCGACCCGAGCGGCCCCTTCGGCCCGGCCGCCCTCGGGCTGAGCGCGTTCGCCCCCAACCTGTCCGAATGGGCGCAGGGCGGCCCGGTGGCGATCCACGGGACGAACGACCCGGGCGGGATCGGGCAGGCCATCTCGCACGGCTGCGTGCGGCTGACCAACGATCAGCTCACGAGGCTCTATGCCGCGACGCCGGCCGGGACGCCGGTCGTGATCCACCCCTGAGCCGCGCGGCCCGGCCGGCGAGCGCGCCGTCGCGGACGGCGGCGAGCCAGAGGATCACGAGCAGGAGCGACCAGCCGGCGATCTCCGCGCCCTCCTCGAGCGCGACCTCGATCGCGTCGGGCAGCGTGCGGTTGCGGTAGCCGAGCTCCTTCACCCCGTAGCCGACGAGCTCCGCGACGAGGGCGAGGGCGAGGAGCGCGAGCGCGACGAGGATCCCGCGCGCCTGCGTCCGCGGCAGCCCGGCCCGGGCACGCAGCAGGAGGAGCGCCGCGATGCCGAGGAACGGGAGGTACGCCACCGGCCACGCGAGCCGAAGCACGTCGTCGCCGCCGCCCAGCGCGTGGGCGAGCCGCCAGCCGACGCGCTCGTGGATCGCGAGCAGGTCGTCGATCCCGAGGAAGACGAGCGCCGCGCCGAGCGCGAGCCGGGCGCGCGTGCCGAGGGCCGAGGCGAGCGCGCCCGCGAGCACGAGGCCGCCCGCGGCGAGCGTGACGAGCGCGGACGCCTTGCCGAACCAGCTCGCCTCGAGGTCGAGGTCGAGGCCGTCGAGCCGCCAGCCCCACACGGTCGCGCCCAGCGCGTAGGCGACCGTCTGCCCCAGCACGAGCGAGAGCGGGACGACGACGAGCGCGGGCACGGAGGCGAAGCGGTGTGCCCATCCCTGCCGCAGCGCGAGCCACATCGGGGTGGGTGTATCCACTTCCTCACGATCCTACGCCGGCCGGCCGGTCGGAAGCGGCGCGTCGGCGCTCCCCCGTACGGGGGATCCGCTCAGCGCGACGCGCCGGGCTTCCAGAGCGGCTCGCCGCCCCCGGCGGCCGCGTTCGCGCCCCGCGCGAGGATGAAGAGCAGGTCCGAGAGGCGGTTCAGGTAGGCGAGCGCGGCGGGGTTGACCGCCGCGTCGGCGGCGAGCCCCACGGCCAGCCGCTCGGCCCGGCGGCAGACGGCGCGCGCGACGTGGAGGCGCGCGGCGGCCTCGCTGCCGCCCGGCAGGACGAAGCTCGTCAGCTCGGGCAGGCCCTCGTTGACCTCGTCGCAGAGCCGCTCGAGCCCGGCCACCTGCTCGTCGCTCACGCGCAGCCGCTCGCGCGGGTCGTCGAACGGGACGGCGAGGTCGGCGCCGAGGTCGAAGAGCTCGTTCTGGACGCGCTCGAGCCACGGTCGGTACGCCGCCGGCAGGTCGGCGCAGAGCGCCAGGCCGAGCGTCGAGTTCAGCTCGTCGACGGTGCCGTAGGCCTCGATCCGGGGATCGGTCTTCGGCACCCGTGCGCCGTCGCCGAGGCTGGTCTCGCCGGCGTCGCCGCCGCGCGTGTAGATCCTCGTCAGCCTGACCGGCTCGTCGCGCCTGCGTCCCATCCCCGGGCGAGCCTAGCAGCGTGGCGCGGTCGCGCCGCTCAGCTGCGGCGCCGGCGCGGATCGCCGCCGGCGGGCGGCCGCCAGCGGCGCAGCATCACCCAGAACAGGCCGAGCAGGAGGGCGAGCACGACGATCGTCCCCGTCCCGACGCTCCCCCCCTCGTCGCTGAGCTGCACGGCCGTCTCGCCCTGGACGGGCGCGGTCTCCCCGGCCGCGGGCGGCGCGGGCGACGGCGCGGGTGCGGGCGCGGCGAGCGCCCCGGCCGGGAGGAGCGCGGCGGCCGCGGCGGCGAGGAGCGCGAGCCGGCGCCTCACCAGCGCCTCGCCGCGCGGCGGCCGGCGATGCCGGCGAGGATCGCGAGCCCGAAGACGGCGACGCCGACGAGGATCGTCAGGCCGGTGCCGAGGCCGCGATCCTCGGGCGCGCCGGCCGCGACCGCCTCGAGCTGCTCCGCGCACCCGAGCGCCAGGTCCGACGGCGCCGGCGGATCGACCGCGACGAGCGCCTCGACCTGGCCGTCGAGCGTTCCGAGGTTGCGCACCGGCCCGTCGGGCAGGGCGGCGACGCGCAGCCCGTCCTCCCGGTCGATCCCGTAGAGGAGGCAGCCCCGGGCGGCCGCCGCGACGGCGCCGTTCCACCCGCCGAAGGCCTCGCCGCGCTGCAGGTCGACGTCGTACAGGCGGACGTCCTGCAGCGGGTTCACCGTCACGACGACGAACTGCCGGTCGGTCACCCAGAGCGCACGGCCGGTCGCGAGCGCCTGGTCGAGGTCGCTGCCGCGCGAGCGGATCCCGGTGCCGCGCGGCTCGACCAGCAGCGCCTGGCTCAGGTCGTCCGCCGGCGCGCGCACGCCCGCGAGGCGCTCGCCCGGCCCCTGCGCGAGCGGCCCGGCGCCTGCGGGCAGCTCGCCGAGGTCGCGGACCGAGCCCGTGGCGAGATCGACGACCACGAGCCGGTCGCCCTCGGCCCCGGCGGTGATCGCGGCCCGCGTCGTCGTCAGCGTGCCGGCGACGGCGGGCCCGGACCAGAGCGTCGCCGGCGTGCCGTCGGCCCCGATCCGGACGAGCGACGACGAACCTCCGGGCACGAGGCCGAGCACGGCCACCTCGTCGCCCGCCTCGTCGAGGCACGCGATCGGGCCCGCGCCCGGCGCCGGCAGCTCGCGCACGGCCTCGAGCCCGGGGAGCGCGCGGATCGCCACCGCGGCCGACCCGTCCCCGCGGTCGATGGACTCGGCCGCGCGCCGCCCGCCCGGGCAGACGGCCACGTCGAGCGCCCGCCCCTCCCCCGCGCCGCTCGCGAGCCGGCGGCCCGTCGCGTCGAGGGCGAGCAGGCTCCCGTCGGCGAACGCGCCCGCGACGAGCAGCGCCGGGGCGGACGGGGCGTCCACGGCCGGGCCGGTCGCGGCCGACGCGGCGGCGGCGCCCGCCAGCGCGAGCAGGCAGACGACGAGGGCGGTCGCGCCGGGGCGGGGCACCGGCCGATCGTAGACGAGGGCGGCCGGGCCGCTCCGGGTTGACGCGGTCGGCGCCGGTGCCGTACCCTGGCAGGGATGACCACGACGACCCGCACCTGGTGGGCCTGGCGCAGCGAGCGGTGCGGGAGCGACGCCTGAGCACAGGCCGACGACAGCCCGAACCGCTCTCAGACCTCCGACCCGGAGGTCTTTTTCGTTCTGAGGAGCCGATGACGACCACGACCGCGACCGCGATCCCCGCCGACCTGATCACCCCGCTCGGGGCCTACCTGCGCCTGCGCGGCGAGGGGTCGAGCTTCCTGCTCGAGTCCGTCGAGCAGGGCCGCCTGGGCCGCTACTCGCTGCTCGGCTCCGGCAGCCAGCTGGTCGACTTCGCCGCGGCGGAGCGCGAGGTCGCGGCCGGCCGGCCGGTCGTCGGCTACCTGGGCTACGACCACATCGCGACGCTCGAGCCGACCGTGCCCCTGCCCGCGGAGGGCGCCGGGCTGCCCGAGAGCCTCTTCGTCGTCGTCGACACGCTCGTCCGCTTCGACCACCTGCTCGGGATCGCCGAGGTGCTCGCCGGGGATCCCGAGGCGATCGCCGCGCGCCTCGCCGGGCCCGTCGTCGAGCCGCCGACGACCCTCGGCGGGCCGGGCGGGCCGACCGAGCGGTTCCCGTCCCAGGCGGCGTACGAGGAGGGCGTGCGGCGCTGCAAGGAGTTCATCCGCGCCGGCGACGCCTTCCAGATCGTCCTCTCCCAGCGCGCCGTCCGCCCGACCCCGGCGACCGCGGTCGGGCTGTACCGGACGCTGCGCCGCGTCAACCCGTCGCCGTACCTCTTCCTGCTCGAGCTCGGCGACCTCGCGCTGATCGGCTCCTCGCCCGAGACGCTCGTGAAGCTCGAGGGGACGCGCGCGAGCCTGAACCCGATCGCGGGCACCGCGAAGCCGGGCGAGGGCGACGCCGAGGCGCTCCTCGCCTCCGAGAAGGACCGGGCGGAGCACGTGATGCTCGTCGACCTCGGCCGCAACGACCTCTCGCGTGTCTGCGTGCCCGGGACGGTCCGGGTCGAGCGCTTCCTCGAGGTCGAGCGCTACTCGCACGTGATCCACCTCGTCTCCGAGGTGGCGGGCGAGCTGCGCGAGGGCGTCTCGCCGTTCGACCTGATCCGCGCGACGTTCCCGGCGGGCACGGTGTCGGGCGCGCCGAAGGTGCGCGCGATGCAGATCATCTCGGAGCTCGAGGGCTTCCGGCGCGGGCCCTACGCCGGGCTCGTCGGCTACGCGATGCCGGACGGCTCGTTCGACACGGCGATCGCGATCCGCACGATCGTGCTGAAGGACGGGGTGGCGCGCCTGCAGGCGGGCGCGGGGCTCGTCGCCGACTCCGATCCGACGGCGGAGCACCAGGAGTGCCTGAACAAGCTCGCGGCGCTCGAGCGGGCGATCGAGCTGGCGGAGGCCGCGGGATGATCCTGCTCGTCGACAACTACGACTCCTTCACGTACAACCTCGCGCACCTGCTCCAGGAGCTCGGCGCCGAGGTGACCGTGATCCGCAACGACGCGATCGACGCCGACGGCGCGGAGGCGCTCGGGCCGTCGCACCTCGTCGTCTCCCCCGGCCCCGGCCGACCGGAGCAGTCCGGCGCCACGCTGGAGATCCTCCGCCGCCTGTCGCCGCGCGTCCCGACGCTCGGCGTCTGCCTCGGCCACCAGGCGATCGTCGAGGCCTTCGGCGGCGAGGTCGGCCAGGCGAAGCGCCTCGTGCACGGCAAGACGAGCCTCGTCGAGCACGACGGCCACGGCGTCTTCGAGGGCCTGCCGAACCCGATGGAGGGCGGCCGCTACCACTCGCTCGCCGCCACGCGCGTCCCGGAGTGCCTGGAGGTCTGCGCCCGCACCGACGACGGCGAGGTGATGGCCGTGCGCCACCGGGAGCTCCAGGTCGTCGGGATCCAGTTCCACCCCGAGTCCGTGCTGACGCCGCACGGCCCCGACCTCTGCCGCAACTTCCTCGAGGGCCGGCGATGAGCCCGGCCCCGCCACCGACCCCCGGCTCGGAGGGATGGCGATGATCCAGCACGCGATCGCGGAGCTGCTCGACCGGCGCGACCTCGCGCGCGCCGACGCCCGGGCGGTGATGGACGAGATCATGCGCGGCGAGGCGACGCCGGCGCAGATCGGCGGCTACCTCGTGGCCCTGCGCCTGAAGGGCGAGACGGCGGACGAGATCGCCGGGTCGGCGGAGGCGTTGCGCGACCACGTCGTGCCCGTGCGGCCGCACCGCGACGACCTCGTCGACCTCGCGGGGACCGGCGGGGACGGCGCACGGACGTTCAACATCTCGACGGCCGCGGCGCTCCTCGCCGCCGCAGCGGGGGCCGCGGTCGCCAAGCACGGCAACCGCGCCGTCTCGTCGGCGTCGGGCTCGGCCGACGTGCTCGAGGCGCTCGGCTTCCGCCTCGAGCTCCGTCCGTCCACGATCGCGCGCTCGATCGACGAGCTCGGCTTCGGCTTCATGTTCGCGCCCGCCCACCACCCGGGCTTCCGCCACGCGGCGCCGGTCCGGCGCGACCTCGGCGCGCGCACGGTCTTCAACGTGCTCGGCCCGCTGACGAACCCCGCCGCCGCGCGCAGCCAGCTGATCGGCGTCTACACCGACCACCTGGTCGGGACGATCGCCGAGGTGCTCCTCCGCCTCGGCGCCCACCGCGCCTACGTCGTCCACGGCACCGGCGGCGTCGACGAGCTCTCGCCCGCCGGGCCGAATGTCGTCGCGGAGGTGCGCGACCACCACGTCCGCGAGTACGTGCTCGACCCGCTCGACCTCGGCATCCCGCGCTGCGACCCGGCCGAGCTGCAGGGCGGCCTGCCGCCGGAGAACGCCGAGATCGTCCGTCGCATCCTCGCCGGCGAGGAGCAGGGCGGGCGCGCCGACGCGGTGCTGCTGAACGCGGGCGCCGCGCTCGCCGCCTCGGGGCACGTCGAGGACGTCCGCGCCGGAGTCGAGCTGGCCCGGGAGACGATCGCGTCCGGCGCCGCGGCCGACCGGCTCGTCGCGCTCGTCCGGTTCTCGCAGGAGGAGGAGTAGATGGGACGGTTCCGCGACGCGCTCGCCCGGCCGGGCCTGCAGGCGATCGCCGAGGTCAAGCGCCGCTCGCCCTCTGCGGGCGACCTCCGGCCCGACGCCGACCCGGCCGCGATCGCGGCCGCCTACGAGGGCGCCGGAGCGGCCGCCGTCTCGATCCTCGTCGACCGGCGCTTCGCCGGCACGTGGGACGACCTCGCCGCGGCGCGCGAGCGGACGACGCTGCCGCTGCTCGCCAAGGGGTTCTTCTCCACGGACGAGCACCTGCGCCAGGCGCGGGAGTCGGGCGCGGACGCGATCCTGCTGATCCTGCGCGACATCGACGACGAGACGACCGCGCGGATGATGGCCGGCGCGGCCGGGCTCGGCCTCGACACGTTCGTCGAGGCGCACGACGGCGAGGAGCTGGCGCGCGCGATCGCGCTCGGCGCCGACCCGATCGGGATCAACGCGCGCGACCTCTCGACCTTCGACATCGACCGCGTGCGCCAGCTCGAGCTGGTCGCGCAGGCGCGCCACGCGACCGCGGGCGACGACGCGCGGCCGCTCGTCGTCGCGGAGTCGGGCATCTGGAGCCGGGCCCAGGGCGCCGCGGCGGAGCTCGCCGGCGCGGACGCGATGCTCGTCGGCTCGTCGCTGATGCGGGCGCCCGACCCGGCCGCGAAGCTCGCCGAGCTGCTCTCCCGACCGCTCGTCAAGGTGTGCGGGCTGACGCGCGAGGAGGACGTCGCGGCCGCGCACGAGGCCGGCGCCGACCTAGCGGGCTTCGTGCTCGCCGAGGGCAGCCCGCGCCGCGCCGCGGCACCGCTCGCCGTCCCGGACACGATGCTCTCGGTCGGCGTGTTCGTCGGCGAGTTCGAGGAGGTCGGCACCGACCTCGTCCAGCTGCACGCGCCCGAGGAGGGCGCCGTCCGCGGCCGCGAGGCGGTCCTGCTGCGCCAGGGCGCGGAGGTCGCGCGCGTGCTCGACCTGCCCTGGCTCGGCGAGGACGACGCCCACTGGGCGGACGCCGCCGCGCGGGCGCGGAGCGAGCGCGTCGTGCTCGCCGGCGGGCTCGACGCGGCGAGCGTCGGCCAGGCGATCCGCACCGTCCGCCCCTGGGCGGTCGACACGGCGCGCGGCACCGAGGCCGCCCCGGGGATCAAGGACCACGAGAAGGTGCGCGCGTTCGTCCGCGCCGCGCGCGCCGCGGAAGGAGCGCGAGGATGACCCAGGCGCCTGCTGCGGTCGAGCACGGCATGTACGGCCCGTACGGCGGCCGCTTCGTGCCCGAGACCCTGATCCCGGCCCTCGACGAGCTCGAGGCGGGCTGGCAGGCGGTCCAGCGCGACCCCGCCTTCTGGGCGGAGCTGGACGAGCTGCTGCGCTCCTACGCCGGCCGCCCGACCCCGCTGACGCTCGCCGAGCGCTACGCGCCGGGGCGGCGGGTCTACCTGAAGCGCGAGGACCTGCTGCACACCGGGGCGCACAAGCTGAACAACGCCCTCGGCCAGGCGCTGCTCGCGCGCCGGCTCGGCAAGCAGCGGATCGTCGCCGAGACCGGCGCCGGCCAGCACGGCGTCGCGACGGCGACCGTCTGCGCGCGCTTCGGCCTCGAGTGCGTCGTCTTCATGGGCGCCGAGGACATCCGCCGCCAGCAGCCGAACGTCCAGCGGATGGGCCTGCTCGGCGCCGAGGTGCGCCCGGTCGAGCTGGGTACGCGCACGCTGAAGGAGGCGATGAGCGAGGCGATCCGCGACTGGATCACCAACGTCGACTCGACGTACTACCTGATCGGCTCGGCGGCCGGCCCGGCGCCGTACCCGGAGATCGTCAAGGCCTTCCAGCGCGTGATCGGCGTCGAGGCGCGCGAGCAGGTGCTCGCCGCCGAAGGCCGCCTGCCGGACGCGGTGATCGCGTGCGTCGGCGGCGGCTCGAACGCGATCGGGATCTTCGTGGGCTTCGCGGACGACCCGGGCGTGCGCCTCGTCGGCGTCGAGGCCGCGGGCGCGGCCTCCCTCGGCGGCGGCCGGACGGCGATCCTGCACGGCTCGCGCTCCTCCGTCCTCGCCGACGAGTGGGGCCAGATCACCGACGCGCACTCGATCTCGGCCGGGCTCGACTACCCGGGCGTCGGCCCCGAGCACGCGTGGCTGCGCGACCAGGGTCGGGCGACGTACGTGCCGTGCACGGACGAGGAGGCGATCGAGGCGTTCCAGCGGCTCGCCCGCACCGAGGGGATCATCCCCGCGCTCGAGACCGCGCACGCGATGGCGCGCGTCGACGACACGCCGGGCGACCTGATCGTCGTCAACCTCTCCGGCCGCGGCGACAAGGACCTCGCCGAGGCGATGCGCGCGATCGAGGGGAGCCGGGCGTGAGGCGGCCCGTCCCGACGCGCAAGGCGATCGTCGTCTACCTGATGGCGAGCTCGCAGGCCGTCGATCTCGCCGAGGCGGCCGTCCGCGGCGGCGCGGACATGATCGAGCTCGGCATCCCGTTCTCCGACCCTCTCGCGGACGGGCCGGTGATCCGCCAGGCGGCCGAGGCGGCGCTCGCCGAGGGCATGAACACGGCGCGCGCGCTCGAGCTCGTGCGCGAGCTGCGCCAGCGCGTCGACGTGCCGATCGTGCCGATGACGTACGCCGCGCTGCTCGAGGCGTACGGCTGGCGGCGCTTCGACGAGGAGCTCGAGGCGGCGGGCGGCGACTCGATGATCGTCGCCGACCTGCCCGTGGACGTCTACCCCGACCTGCGCCGGATCCAGCTCGTCGCGCCGACGTCGACGGACGAGCGCATCCGCCTGGGCGCCGAGGCGTCGGACGGCTGGCTCTACCTCGTGACCCTGACGGGAACGACGGGCGCGCGCGCCGACCTCTCGCCGCAGCTCCCGCCCCTCGTCGAGCGGACGCGGCGGGTGACCGACCTGCCGCTGTACGCGGGCTTCGGCATCTCGACGCCGCAGCACGCCGCGGCCGCGTGCGCCCTCTGCGACGGCGTCGTCGTCGGCTCGCGCGCGCTCCAGGTCGCGCAGGACGGGCCGGACGCGCTCGCCGCGTTCGTCGCCACGCTGCGCGAGGCGGTCGACGCCGTCTAGCGCGTCGCGGGAGCCTTCAGCCGGCACGTCCGGGCAGGTGGCGAGCCGGTCGACGAGCGGGCTCCCCTCGACCGGCGCGTGCGTCGCGAACGACCCGCCGTCGCCCGCGAGCGGCCCGAGCCCCGGATCGTGATCGGCAAGGCCACGTCGAGCTCGCCGGTCGCGCCCGCGTCCTCGCCGGAGCCGGCGAGGCGTCGGGCCCTTCGCCGGCCCCCGTTCGCCTCCCGGATCGCCTCGCGGAGCGAGCAGGCCCCGCCCGTGCCGCAGGCCCCGTCCGGCGTCGGATCGGCAACGAAGGCGCGCCTGGTGCCGGCGATCGTGGCCGCGCTCGTGGCCGCGGCCCAGGCGAGCGAGGCGAGCGCGGCTGCGACCTGGAGACGCATCGGGCTCGTTCCCCCGAGCGTGGCGGGATGCTGGCGGCAGCGCGGCCGCGGGTCCTCTAGCCTCTCCCGTCGGCCAGGACGTCTCCAGGGGAGGACGCATGTTCAAGGATTCGCTCGGCAAGCTCACGCGCGGCGAGGACCTCACGCCCGCGGAGGCGGTCGAGTTCGTCGAGGCGATGCGTGACGACCACGTCACCGACGTCCAGATCGCGGGCTTCCTCGTCGCGCTGCTGATGAAGGGCCCGACGGTCGACGAGGTCGCGGCGATCGCCCGCGCGATGCGCGCCAACTGCGTCCAGATCGCCCCGCAGGTGAGCGGCAACCTGACGGACATGTGCGGCACCGGCGGCGGCCTGACGACGTTCAACGTCAGCTCCGCGAACGCGATCCTGACCGCCGCCGCGGGCGTTCCCGTGGCGAAGCACGGGAGCCGCTCGATCTCGTCGTCCTCGGGCTCGGCCGACGCGCTCGAGGCACTCGGCGCCGCCGTCGAGCTGACGCCCGCGCAGGGCGAGAAGCTGATCGAGCGGATCGGGCTCTCCTTCCTCTACGCGCCGAGCTTCCACCCGCTGATGCTGAAGGTCTTCTTCCCGGAGCAGGCGCTCGGGATCAAGACGATCTTCTTCACGATCATCGGCCCGCTGATCAACCCGGCCGGCGCGCCCCACCACGTGATGGGCGTCTACCGGCCCGAGCTCGTCCAGCTCGTCGGCGAGGCGGTCCGCCAGCTCGACATGAAGCACGTGATCGTCGCCCACGGCCTCGACGGCCTCGACGAGATCTCCATCCTCGGCCCGACCTCGATCGCGGACGTCCGCGGCGAGCGCGTCGAGTACTACACGGTGACGCCCGAGGACCTCGGGTTCCAGCGGGCGTCCTTCGAGGACGTCAAGGGCGGCGACCCGCAGTACAACGCACGGGTCATCCGCGACATCCTCGAGGGCAGGGACCAGGGGCCGCGCCGCGACTTCCTCGTGCTGAACAACGCCTTCGCCCTCCACGTCGCCGGCGTGGTCGACAGCCCCGAGGCGGGCGTGAAGAAGGCCCAGGAGCTGATCGACTCCGGCGCCGGCCTGCGCAAGCTGGTCGAGTTCGTCGAGGCGTCGAACGCGATCGTCGCCGAGGGCGCGTGAGGCGCAGCCTCGCCGCGAGCATCCGGGCCCGGCAGCAGGCGGGCCTGCTGCCGGTGCTCTCGGAGATCAAGGTCCGCTCGCCGAAGGACGGCGACCTCCTGCGCGGTCGGGAGCCGGAGGCGCTCGCGCGTCGGATGGGCTCCCGGCCGATCGCCGGCCTCTCGGTCGTGACGGAGGCGACGGACTTCCGCGGCAGCCTCGACCTCGTCCGCCGCGTGCGCCCGCACGTCGACGTGCCGATCCTGCGCAAGGACTTCGTCCGCGACGAGGTCGGCCTCGACGAGACGCTCGCCGCGGGCGCCGACTGCCTCCTGCTGACCGTCTGCGTGCTCGGCGCCGAGGCGGTCGCGCGGCTGAACGAGGCCGCGCACGCGCGGGGCCTGGAGACGCTCGTCGAGACGCACGACGAGCAGGAGCTGCGTCGGGTCGCCGAGCTCGGGATCCGTCCCGACCTGCTCGGCATCAACAACCGCGACATCCTCGTGCTCGAGACGGACGACGGCGACGTCGGGCGGACGGAGTCCCTCGCGCCGCTCGTCCCCGAGGGCGCGCTCGTCCTCTCGGAGAGCGCGATCCGCGGCCCGGAGGACGCGCGGCGGGCCCGGGACGCCGGGGCGGACGCCGTGCTGGTCGGGACGGCGATCCTGACGGCGCCCGACCCCGCCGAGGCGATCGACGCGCTCGTGGCGGTCGGCTGGCCGGGCCGGTGACCTGGGTCAAGCTCTGCGGGAACGCCCACGAGGAGGACGTCGCCCTCTGCGTCGAGGCGGGCGCGGACGCGGTCGGCGTCGTCGTCGAGTACCCCCTCCCCGTGCCGTGGACGGTCGACCGGGCGCGCGCCGCCGCGCTGCTCGCGGCCGTCCCGGCCGGGGTCGACCGGGTCGCGGTCGTCGGCGGCGACGCCGAGACGCTCGTCGCACTCGCCGAGGCGACACGGCCGACCGCGCTCCAGCTCCACCTGGACGAGCCGGAGGCGGTCGTGGAAGCGGTCGCGACGCGCCTCGCCGGCAGCGGCACGCGGCTGATCCGGGCGCTCCGGGTCGACGTCGAGTCGCCGGACGCGGACGCGCACGCGCTCGTCGAGGTCGCGCGCCGCCTGCACGACGCAGGCGCCGACGAGATCCTGCTCGACGCGCGGACGCGCGCACGCCCGGCCGGGACGGGGGTGCCGATCGACCGCACGCTCGCCCGGGCCGTCGCCGCCGCAGCGCCCTGCCCGGTGATCCTCGCCGGCGGCCTCGACGCGGCGAGCGTGGGGGCGGCGATCGCCGCCGTGCGCCCGCACGGCGTCGACGTGATCAGCGGCGTCGAGGGCCCGGGGCACCGCAAGGACCCCGGGCGCACGCGCGCCTTCGTCGCCGCCGCCCGCGCCGCCCGCGGCTGAGCCGCGTCAGCCGGCGCGCGCCGCGCGGATCAGCGCGTGCAGGCGCGCCGGGTCGATCGGCATCTCGTCGAGCAGGACGCCGTCCTCGCGCAGCGCGTCCTCGATCGCCGACGCGATCACCGCCGCGCCGGGGATGACGCCGGCCTCGCCCGCGCCCTTGATCCCCAGCGGGTTGAGCGGCGAGGGCGACTCGAGGTGGCGGACGGCGATCGACGGGAGCTCGCTCGCGAAGGGGACGAGGAAGTCCATGAAGGAGGCGTTGCGGAGCTGGCCGTGCTCGTCGTAGGCGAGGCGCTCGTAGAGCGCGCCGGCGACGCCCTGGGCGACGCCGCCCGTGACCTGCCCCTCGACGACGAGCGGGTTGACGACGCGGCCGCAGTCGTGGACGGCGACGTAGCGGACGACGGTGACGCGGCCCGTCTCGGCCTCGACCTCGACGACCGCGGCGTGGGCGCCGCTCGCCCACGTGACGCGCGGCGGCGCGAACCACTCGGTCGCCTCGAGCGACGGGTCGTCGCCCGGCGGCAGCAGGCCCTCCGGGCGGGGCGGCGCGAGGCGCATGACGGCGACGACCTCCGGGTCGAACGCGTAGCGCATCGGGTTCGCCGCGAGCGCGACCTGCTTGAGGGTCACGCTGCGCTCGGGCGCGCCGCGCACGACGATCCGCCCCTCGGCGAGCTCGAGGTCGTCCGGCGCCGCCTCGAGCATCCCCGCGGCGAGCCGGAGCGCCTTCTCCCGCACCGCGGTCGCCGCCCGGGCGACGGCGTTCCCGCTGACGACGGCCGTCCGGCTGCCGTAGGTCGCCGCGCCGTAGGGCATCTCGGCCGTGTCGCCCGTCGTGACGACGACCTGGTCGAGCCCGACGCCCAGCTCGTCCGCCGCGATCTGGGCGAGCGTCGTCGCGTGCGACTGGCCCTGCGTGGTCAGCCCGGTGCGGACGTGGACGCGGCCGGTCGTCCCCTGCACCTCGACGCGCGCGCCCTCGTACGGCCCCATCCCGGTCGCCTCGACGTAGCAGGCGAGGCCGATCCCGAGCAGGCGGCCCTCCGCCCGCGCCGCCGCGCGCTCGGCCGCGAAGCCCTCGTAGCCGACGCCGTCGAGCAGCAGGTCGAGCTGGCGCAGGTAGTCCCCGGAGTCGAGCTCGACGGTCGAGCCGTCCGCGAACGAGACGCCGTCGCGCCGCCAGGGGAACGCCGTCACGAGGTTCCGGCGGCGGATCTCGGCCCGGTCGAGCCCGAGCTCCGCGGCGAGGCGGTCGAGCACCCGCTCCATCACGAAGCACGCGTGCGGGCGGCCGGCCCCGCGGTAGGGGCTCGTCGGCACCGTGTTCGTGTAGACGGCCGAGAACTCGACGCGCTGGCTCGGCACGCGGTACGGGCCCGCGATCTGGCTCGCGGTCACCGTGGGCGTCGTCAGGCCGTAGGCGATGAACGCGCCCGCGTCGTGGACGAACCGGTCGCGGATCGCGAGCACCTCGCCGTCACTCGTCGCGGCGACCTCGACCTCGTGCGCCTGCAGCCGCTCGTGCGTCGACCCGAGGAAGTGCTCCTGGCGATCCTCGACCCACTTGACGGGGGCGTCGTGGCGGAGCGCGGCCCAGGGGACGAGGAGCTCCTCCGGGTAGAAGAAGTACGCCTTGACGCCGAAGCCTCCGCCCGTGTCGGGCGCGACGACCCGGACGCGCTCCTCGGGCAGCCCGAGCGCCGAGATCAGGCCGCCGCGGACCGGGATCGCGGCCTGGGTCGAGTCCCACACGTCGAGCTGCCCGGTGCGCGGGTCGCGGCGGGCCGCGACGCCACGCGTCGCCATGGGCATCGCCGCGCCGCGGTCGAGCGTCAGGTCGAGTCGCAGGACGACGTCCGCGGCGGCGAACGCCGCGTCCGGGTCGCCGACGACCTGGACGACCGTGCCGGCGACGTTCGACGGCAGGCCCTCGTGGACGAGCGGCGCGCCCGCGCGGGCGGCAGCGACTGGGCCGACGACCACGGGCAGCTCGTCGAGCTCCAGCTCGATCAGCTCGAGCGCGTCCTCGGCGAGGTAGCGGGACTCGGCGACGACCATCGCGATCGTCTGGCCGACGTGGTCGACGTCCGTCGAGGCGAGCGGCTCCTGTGTCCGCGGGTGCGGGAGCGCCGGGCCCGGGAAGAGCAGCGGCAGCGGCGCGCCGACGGGGCCGAGGTCGGCGTGCGTGTAGACGGCGGCGACGCCCCGGGCGGCGCGGGCAGCAGTCACGTCGAGCCGGACGATGCGCGCGTGCGCGACCGGGCTGCGCAGGAACGCGACGTGCAGCGCGCCGGGGAGCGGTACGTCGTCGAGGTAGCAGCCGCCGCCGCGCAGCAGCCGCTCGTCCTCCGTGCGCCGGACCGCGGCGCCGAAGAGCCGGGTGGCCATCTCAGCGGGGCCGGTCGCTCGCGGGCGGGACGCGCAGCACGGCGCCATCCTGCCACGCCGGCCGGCCCCGCGCCCTACCGGGCCGGCGGGCGGAGCACCGCGAACTGGTCCGTCACCTCGAGCGCCCGGACGCGGAAGCGGTAGAGCGCCGCCGGGCGGCCGCCCGCGCGGCCCGGCTCGCGGCGACCGCCCGTCTCCTCGAGCACGTCGCGACGGAGCAGGACGCGCTGGAGGTTCGTGGCGGAGACCTCGTGGCCGAGCGCCGCGACGTAGTGCTCGCGCAGCTCCGAGATCGTGAACTCGGCCGGCACGAGCGCGAAGCCGATGTTCGTGTACGAGAGCTTCGCCCGTAGCCGATCGCGCCCCGCGAGGACGATCGACTCGTGGTCGAACGCGAGCGCGGGCAGGGCGTCGACGGCGTGCCAGCGGGTGTCGGCGGGGAGCGCCGGGTCGGCGTCGCTCGGGACGAGCCCGAGGTACGCGGTCGCGAGCTCCCACGCGCTCGGGTGCCGGCCGGGGTCGGAGAGGGTCTCGAGCTGCTCGAGGTGGGAGAGCTCGCGCACGTCGACCTTGTCGGCGAGGTGGCGCCGGATCGACTCCTGCAGCGTCTCCCCACGCGCGAGCAGCCCGCCGGGGAGCGACCACGCGTCCTCGAACGGCGGCCGCGCGCGCTGCCAGAGCAGCGCCTGCAGGCGCCCCTCGCGCACCTGGAGGACGACCGCGAGCGTGACGTGCCGCGGCGCCGCCGGCCTTCCCGCTCCGCTCTCCGTCTCCGCCGCCATGTTTTCGCCTTCGGGTTGCGAACTGTGCTAAGGTGTGCCCGTAGTTTTCGACTCATAATCGCAAACTAGGGGTGAGACCGCGATGAGCGCGCAGTCGGAACGGAGTCTAGGAGAGGGTCGCGAGCCGCTCGACCTCCTCGTCGTCGGCAGCGGCGTCGCGGGGCTGTTCGCCGCGCTCTGCGCCGCGCCGGAGGCGCGCGTCCGGCTCGTCACGAAGGGGCCGCTGCTCTCCTCGGCGAGCTTCTGGGCGCAGGGCGGCGTGGCGGCCGCGCTCGGCGAGGACGACGCCCCCGCCCTCCACGCCGCCGACACGCACGCGGCGGGCCGGGGGCTCTGCGCGCCGGGCGCCGTCGAGGCGCTGACCCTGGAGGCGCCGGCGCGGATCCGCGACCTGGTCGACCTCGGCACGCCGTTCGACGAGGGCCTCGGCCTCGTGGCGGCCACGGCCGCCGGCGGATCGTCCATGCGGCCGGCGCCGAGACCGGCGCGGTGATCTCCCAGGCGCTCGCCGAGCGCGTCTCGCCGACCCGCGGATCGAGGTGGTCGAGGACGTCCCAGGTGCTCGACCTCTGGCGCGACGGCGGGCGGTGTGTCGGCGTCGTCACCGCCGAGGGGCCGGTCGCGGCCCGCGCGACGCTGCTCGCGACCGGCGGCTACGCCTCGCTCTGGGCGCGCACGACCAACCCGCCCGGCTCGGTCGGCGAGGGCGTCCTGCTCGCCTGGCGCCACGGCGCGGCGATCGCGGACATGGAGTTCGCGCAGTTCCACCCGACCGCCCTCGCCGGCTCCGGGCTCCTGCTCTCCGAGGCGCTGCGCGGCGAGGGGGCGCTGCTGCTCGACGAGACCGGCAGCCGCTTCACGGACGAGCTCGCGCCGCGCGACGTCGTCGCCCGCGCGATCGACTCGCGCCGCGGCGGGAGCGCGCTGCTCGACCTGCGCCCGATCGACCGCGGCCGCTTCCCGGGGCTGATGGCGCGGATCTCCGAGGCGGGCTTCGACCCGGACGGTGGAGCCGATCCTGGTCGCCCCGGCCGCCCACTACACGCTCGGCGGGATCGTCACCGACCTCGCCGGACGCACCGAGATCCCCGGCCTCTACGCCGCCGGCGAGTGCGCGGCGACGGGCGTCCACGGGGCGAACCGGCTCGCCTCGAACTCGCTGCTCGAGTGCCTCGTCTTCGGCCGCCGCGCCGCGCTCGCCGGCCTCGACGAGCCCGGTCTGGCCCGGCCGCCTCGCGCCGCCGCCGGCCTCGGGCCGCAGCTGACTGCCGACGCCGACCTGCGGGCGGCGATGGCAGGACGCCGGGCTCGTCCGCGACGCGGCCGGGCTCGAGCGGCTGGTCGACCACCCCCATCCCCTCCCCCGGCTCGTCGCGCGGCGCCTCGTCCGCGAGGAGAGCCGCGGCGGCCACTTCCGCGCCGACCGCCCCTGGGAGGACCCCGCGTACGCGCGCCACGTCGTCCACCGGCGTGGCCAGGAGCCGACCCTGGAGGCCTGGGCATGAGCGCCGAGACCCTGATCCCGACCGACCTCGACAGCGCGATCGAGCAGGTCGTCGCCGCTGCCCTCGCCGAGGACGTCGGCCCCGCCGATCGCACGAGCGAGGCGGTGATCGCGGAGGACGCGACCTGCGCCGCCCGGCTCGTCGTCAAGGAGCCCGGGGTCGTGTGCGGGCTGCTCGCCGCCGAGGCCGTCTTCCGCCAGCTCGACCCGGGCGTCCGCTTCGAGGCGGTCGCGGCCGACGGCGACCCGACCGGCGAGGGCGCGACGCTCGTCGCGACGGTGCGGGGCAACGCCCGCGCGATCCTCACGGGCGAGCGGACGGCGCTGAACCTCGTCGGCCGGCTCTCCGGGATCGCCACGCTCACCCGCAGCTACGTCGACGCGGTCGCCGGGACGGGCGCGACGATCCTCGACACCCGCAAGACGACGCCCGGGATGCGCGCGGTCGAGAAGTGGGCCGTCCGCTGCGGCGGCGGCACGAACCACCGGCTCGGGCTCTACGACGGGATCCTGATCAAGGACAACCACCTCGCGCTCGTCGGCTCGGTCGGCGAGGCGACGAGGCTCGCGCTCGCGAACGCCCCGGCCGGGATCACGGTCGAGGTCGAGTGCGAGTCCGTCGCGGACGTCGGCGAGGCGCTCGCCGCGGGCGCGACCCGCATCCTGCTCGACAACATGACGCCGGCCGCGATGGCCGAGGCGGTCGCGCTCGCCGACGGGCGGGCGACCCTCGAGGCCTCGGGCGGCGTCACCCTCGACACCGTCGCCGCGATCGCGGCGAGCGGCGTCGACTTCGTCTCCATCGGCGCGCTGACCCACTCCGCGCGCTCGCTCGACGTCTCCCTGGAGGTCTCCCGGTGACAACCGCCACCACCACCCGGCTGCAGGACGAGGTCCGCGCGCTCGCGAAGGAGCGCGGCGCGGTGATCCTCGCGCACAACTACCAGGTGCCCGAGGTGCAGGACGTGGCCGACTACGTGGGCGACTCGCTCGGGCTCTCCCGCGAGGCCGCCGCGACCGAGGCCGACGCGATCGTCTTCTGCGGCGTCCACTTCATGGCCGAGACCGCGAAGATCCTCTCGCCCGAGAAGACCGTGCTGATCCCCGACCTCGACGCCGGCTGCTCGCTCGCCGACTCGATCACCGCCGACCAGCTGCGGGAGTGGAAGGCCCAGCACCCCGGCGCGCTCGTCGTCTCGTACGTCAACACGACCGCCGAGGTGAAGGCGGAGAGCGACTACTGCTGCACCTCCGGCAACGCCCGCGCCGTCATCGAGGCGATCCCCGCCGACCGGCAGATCCTCTTCCTCCCCGACATGTTCCTCGGGCTGTGGCTCGAGCGGGTCACCGGCCGCAAACTGACCCTCTGGCTCGGCGAGTGCCACGTGCACGCGGGCATCCGCCCGGCTGACATCGAGCGCTGGCAGGCCGAGGCGCCGGACGCCGAGCTACTCGTCCACCCGGAGTGCGGCTGCGCCAGCCAGTGCATGGCGTTCGGGAACGGGCGGACGCACATCCTCTCGACCGAGGGGATGGTCAAGTTCGCGCAGGCCTCCGAGAAGCGGCGCTTCCTCGTCGCGACCGAGACCGGGATCATCCACCGGCTGCACAAGGAGGTGCCCGGGAAGGCGTTCGAGGCCGTCTCGGAGGAGGCGATCTGCCAGTACATGAAGCTGATCACCCTCGAGAAGCTGCGCGACGCGCTGCGCGACTGGCGCCACGAGGTGGACGTCCCGGCCGACGTGGCCGCCAGGGCGCGCGCCGCGCTCGACCGGATGGTCGCCCTCGGCTGAGCGAGCGGCGCGGGGCGCACCCGGCCGGGCGACGCCCCGGGCCCGCGGCATGGCGGACGGGTAGGCCGGGGTCGCCCCGCGACCGGCCCCGGCGGGGCCGCGGCGTGGCGGGGCGCGTCGGGGCGCGGCGTGCGCGGCCCGGAACGACCCGCGCGGGCGGCGCGCCGCGCTCGGGCAGGATGCGACCCGGCGCGGCCCTTCCTCGGGCCCGTCCCGTCGGGACATGTCCCTTCCGGCCACCCCGTCTGGACTCCCACCCAGGGTGGGGGTACCACGTGCCGCCGGCAACGAGCCTACCGCCGAAACGCGCACGCATCGGTCACGCGAGCGTGCCAATGGCGCGCCGATCCATCCACCGCGCCCCGGGGCGCGCGCCACCGCCACCGCCCCGATCGGGGCCCGGCGCCACCGCCCGCGGGGGTCGGGGGACATGCGCGGCGCGCTCCCACGCCCGACGCAGCCGGAGCGCGCTACGTCTCGACGACGACGAGGACGAGCGTCAGGACGCCGAGGACGACGCCGAACGCGGTCAGGACCGCCATCGCCCGCTCGTCCGGGCGCTCGTACTCGCCGCGCCGGACCGCGGCCTCGACGCGGCGCAGCCGTCGGAAGCCGTACCCGATGAAGAGCAGCCCGAGCACCGCGTAGCCCGCGCCGAGCACCACGTAGGGCCACTGCGGGCCGCCGGCCAGCTCCGGCAGGAGCCTGCCCGCGGCGAGGCTCACCGCGAGGGAGGTCAGGCCGCTCCGCCACCACGCGAGGTAGGTGCGCTCGTTCGCGAGCCGCGTCCGACGCGTCGCGTCGCCCTCCTGGTCGAACCTGCCGCCGCCGGGCGGCTCTCGGTCGGTCGTCCTGCGTTCGCCCACGCGGCGATCATGCCATGCGCGCCGCGTCGACCCCGTCGCCGACCCGGTAGCCTGGGCGCATGGCGATCCCGGCCGAGGTGCGCGCGCGGGCGGAGCGGCTGCTCGACCTGCACCGCGGGCCGCGCCTCCTCGTCCTCCCGAACGCCTGGGACGCCGCGAGCGCGCGCGCCTTCGCGGCCCACCCTCGCTGCGTCGCCCTCGCGACGTCGAGCGCCGGCTGCGCAGCCGTGCTCGGCTACCCAGACGGGGAGCTCGTCCCGCGCGACGACATGCTGGACCTCGTCGCCCGGATCGTGCGCGCCGTCGACGTCCCCGTGCCGGCCGACCTCGAGGCCGGCTACGGCGACCGTCCCGACGACGCCGCCGAGACGGCGATCGCCGCGCTGGCCGCGGGCGCCGTGGGGATGAACCTCGAGGACGGCCGGGCCCATCCGCACGCCGCGTCGGGCCCGCTCGTCCCGGTCGCCGCCCACGCGGCCAAGGTCGGCGCGGTCCGCGAGGCGGCGCTGCGGCTCGGCGTGCCGTTCGTGCTGAACGCGCGCGTCGACGCGTACATCCGCGAGGCGGGCGAGCCCGCCGGGCGCTTCGAGGAGACGGTCACCCGGGCGAACGCCTACCTGCGTGCCGGCGCGGACTCGATCTTCGTCCCGGCCGTCACGGACGCGGAGACGATCGGCCGCCTCGCCGCGGCCGTCGACGGCCCGCTGAACGTGCTCGGCGCGCCGACGACCCCGCCGGTCGCGGAGCTCGAGCGGCTCGGCGTGCGCCGCCTGACGGTCGGCTCGGGACCGCACCGCGCGACGCTCGCGCAGACGGCCCGCATGGCCTCGGCCCTGCTCGACGACGGAACGCTCGGGTTCCTCGCGGACTCGCTTCCGTTCGCGGATGCGCAGCGCCTGCTCGGCGCCGGCCCGGACCGTCCCTAGAGGACGAGCTTGCGGGCGACGAACGCCTCGGCGTAGCCGCTCGGGCTGACCGCCTCCATCCCGCGCAGCCGCATCAGCCCGCGGAACAGCTCGGCGTCGAACCAGTGCTTGCCGCGCTGGCTCGGGAACGCCTCCAGCAGGTGCGCGACCTTCCGCTCGACCTGCTCCGCCGTGAGCGGGACGTACAGGTTCGGCCGCCCGAGGTCGCCGTCGACCTTCGGGATCTCGTACTCGAGGATCAGGTGGCTGCGCCACGTGTTCCAGGTCAGCTCGTTCACGAGCCGGTGGTCCTGGTGCATGTCGTCGCGCGTGTGGGTGAGGATCAGGTCGGGCGAGACCGCCTCCTTGAGCGCCTCGAAGCGCTCCTTCACGCGGACCGAGTCGTGCGGCAGGAAGCCGTCCCGGAACGCCTCGACGACGATCTCGCAGCTCGCGTTGCCGAGCAGCCGCCGCGCGCTCGCGACCGCCTCCTCGCGGCGCTCGCCCGAGGCCGCGAGGACGACCCAGACGACGTGCGCGGCAGGGTGCTCCTCGAGCAGGCGCAGGACGGTCCCGCCGCAGCCGATCTCGGCGTCGTCGGAGTGGGCCCCCAGGCACAGCAGCGTGCCGAGCGGCGCCCGGAGGCCCAGTCCGAGCATCGGCCTAGCGGCCCTGGAGCGCCGCGTGCCCGTTCACGTAGGCGAGCGACTGGCCGGCCCAGACCGACCACGGCGCCTCGCCGCGCTCCCAGCGCTGCTCGAGCTCCTGCTGATCGCGCAGCGTGTCCATCGGGGCCCAGAAGCCGGTGTGCTTGAACCCGAGCAGGCCCCGCTCGCGGATCAGCCGCTGGAGGGCGCCGTCGACGAGGTCCTCGCCCTCCTGGAGGTAGTCCATGAACTCCTGCCGGAAGACGAAGTAGCCGCCGTTGATCCAGACGTCCGAGCTGGTCACGTCCTCGAGGTTCTCGATCGAGGAGTCGTCCCCGATCGTCGCCACGTGGAACGTGTAGCTCGGGCGGACGCAGAGGAAGCCGGCGAGCTTGTCCGTGGCGTTCAGCCGGTCGATCAGCGTCGGCAGGTGCGCGTCCGTCAGCGTGTCGCCGTAGTTCGCGAGGAAGCGCTCCTCCCCCTCGAGGTACGGCTGCACGGCCTTCAGCCGCTCGCCCACCGAGGCCTTCAGGCCCGTGTTGACGAACGTGATCCGCCAGTCGGAGATGTCGCTCTGCAGCAGCTCGACGTCCTTCGTCGCCCCGTGCAGGACGAAGTCGTTCGAGATCGTCTCCTCGTAGTCGAGGAAGTAGCGCTTGATCACCTCCGCCTTGTGGCCGAGGCAGAGGATGAAGTCCTTGTGGCCGTAGTGGGAGAAGTACTTCATCACGTGCCAGATCACCGGGCGCGTCCCGATCGGCACCATCGGCTTCGGGATGCGCTCGGACGCCTCGCGCATGCGGAGGCCCAGGCCGCCGCAGAACAGGACCACCTTCATCGCAGGACCACCTCGACGGTCGGGATGGGGACCACGCAGCGCCCGCCCCAGGCGCGCACGTAGTCGAGCTGGGCGACGATCTCGTCGCGGAGGTTCCACGGCAGGATCAGGATGTCGTCGGGCTTCTCCTCCGCGATCCGCTCCACCGGGAAGATCGGGATGTGCGTGCCCGGCGTGAACCGGCCGTGCTTGTACGGGTTCCGGTCGACCGTGAACGACAGCAGGTCGGTGCGGATGCCGCAGTAGTTGAGCAGGGTGTTGCCCTTGCCGGGCGCCCCGTAGCCGGCCACGACGCGGCCGGCCCGGCGGGCCTCGATCAGGTACGACAGCAGGTCGCGCTTCGTCTCCTCGACCGCGGCGCCGAACGCGGCGTACGGCTCGAGCGTCCGGTAGCCGAGCAAACGCTCGCGCTCCCAGAGCTCGCTCGCCGCCGCCGTCGGCGCCGCCCGCGGGCCCGCCTTGCGGGCGAAGACGCGAAGCGAGCCGCCGTGGGTGGGCAGCTCCTCGACATCGAAGACGGCCAGGCCGTGGCCCGCGAGGATCTCCGTCACGGTCAGGAACGAGAAGTACGAGAAGTGCTCGTGGTAGATGGTGTCGAACTGGCGCCCCTCGAGCAGCCGCTGCAGGTGCGGGAACTCGAGCGTCAGCACGCCGTCGTCCGCGAGCAGGACAGCGATCCCGCCGACGAAGTCGTGCAGGTCGGGCACCTGCGCGAGCACGTTGTTGCCCGCGATCAGGTCGGCGTGGCCGTGCTCTGCCGCCAGGCGGCGGGCCAGCTCGACGCCGAAGAACTCGGTCACCGTCGGGACGCCGCGGTCGATCGCGGCCTGCGCGACGTTCAGCGCCGGCTCGACGCCGAGCGCCGGGACGCCGCGCTCGACCACGTGCTGGAGGAGGTAGCCGTCGTTCGAGGCGAGCTCGACGACCAGGCTGTCCGGCCCGAGCCCGAGCCGCTCGACCATCGCGTCGACGTAGGCGCGGGCGTGCGCGACCCAGGAGTCGGAGTAGGACGAGAAGTAGGCGTACTCGCGGAAGATCTCGTTCCGGTCGATGTACGACTGGAGCTGGACGAGGAAGCAGCGGTCGCAGACCTCGAGGTGGAGCGGGTAGAACGGCTCCATCCGGTTCAGCTCGTCGGCCGCGAGGAAGGACTCGCAGGGCGGCGACATCCCCAGGTCGACGACCGTGGTGACCAGCGGCGCCCCGCACGCCCGACAGGGCGCCGCAGGAACGCTCGCAGCGCGGGCGGCAGCCGGTCCAGGGGCGGGCGAGGCGCCCGTGGCGGCGGGCGTGCGGGAGGTGCTCATGGCCCTGTCATCGGCATGGACGTGGCGACCCTTATGCCCGGACCGCCGGATCGGACGGATCGCCCTCTCCGACCGTTCGCGGGCTCACGATACCGATGCCTCCGGGCGCCCCTGGCCGAAACGCCGACGGCCCGCACGAGGCGGGCCGTCGGGCCGCAGGGCGGGGGCGCCGCACGCCGGAGGGCGTCCGGCGGCGCCGGACGCCGCTAGGTGACGTTGCCGTCGTCGTAGACCGAGGCCGGGAGCCGCACCACGGTCTCGCAGTCGGCCGCCACGGTGTCGCTCATCCGGGCGTAGGCGATGTCGTTCCCGCCGCCGCACGTGAGCGTGTCGCCGCGCCGGTCGCGGGCGAGCGAGTAGAGGACGTCGTCGCCCTCGCCCCCGTCGAGCACGTCGACGCCCTTCCCGCCGAACAGGCGGTCGTTGCCGTTGCCGCCCGACAGCTGGTCGTCGCCGAAGGAGCCGTGCAGCTCGTCGTTCCCCTCGCCACCGGTCAGCACGTCGTCGCCGATGCCGCCCATGACCGCGTCGTCGCCGTTGCCGCCGTCCTCGGTGTCGCGGCCGGGCCCACCCACGAGCACGTCGGCGTCGTCGCCGCCGTTCAGGGTGTCGTCGCCGGTGCCGCCGAAGAGGACGTCGAAGCCGGCGTCGCCGTTGACGAGGTCGGACCCGTGGCCGCCGTTCAGGACGTCGTTCCCGATGTCGCCGGTCAGCTGGTCGTCGCCGGAGTCGCCGTACGCGGTGTCGTTGTCCGAGCCGGCGTTGACGACGTCGTCGCCGGCGCCGCCGAAGATCAGGTCGTTCCCGGCGTCGCCCGTGATCTGGTCGTTGCCCGCGCGGCCCGAGATCTGGTCGGCCGCCGTCGTCCCGACGAGCGTGTTCGCGCCCCGATCGCCCCGGATCACGGCCGCCGAGGCCGTGCCGGCCAGCGCGAGCGCCGTGCTCGCCACGACCGCGAGGATGATCGTCTTCCTGTGCACCGCAGCTCCTCCTTCGTTCGCCATGCCCATCCCTCCGGGCCCCACGGCTCGCATGGAACCAGCGGCCCGTGAACCGCGGGCGCGGGAATCGTGAGGGTTTCGGCACGCCCCCGTGTGCGTTCTGTGAGGAAGGCCACGTCCCGATCGGACACGTCTCCGGCCGCGTCCCGCCGTAGGCTGTCCCCGTGGCCGTCCTCGAAACCCGCATCGACCGCTCCTCCGCCGACTTCGCGGCCAACCGCGCGCGCATGCGGGCGCTGGTCGCCGAGCTGCGCGAGCGGGCCGCGCTCGTCGCGCGCGGCGGGCCGCCCGAGCAGGTCGCGCGTCACCGCGCGCGGGGGAAGCTGACGGCCCGAGACCGGATCGACCGCCTGATCGACCCGTCCTCCGCCTTCCTCGAGCTCGGCGCCCTCGCGGCCTGGGACGTCTACGACGGCGAGGCGCCGTCCGCCGGGATCGTGACAGGCGTCGGCTCGATCGAGGGCCGCGAGTGCGTGATCGTCGCGAACGACGCGACCGTCAAGGGCGGCACGTACTTCCCGCTCACGGTCAAGAAGCACCTGCGCGCACAGGAGGTCGCCGAGCAGAACCGGCTCCCGTGCGTGTACCTCGTCGACTCCGGCGGGGCCTACCTGCCGCTCCAGGCCGAGGTCTTCCCCGACCGCGACCACTTCGGGCGCATCTTCTACAACCAGGCCCAGATGTCCGCGGCCGGCATCCCGCAGGTGGCCGCGGTGATGGGCTCGTGCACCGCCGGCGGCGCGTACGTCCCGGCGATGGCCGACGAGACGGTGATCGTGCGGGGCACGGGCACGATCTTCCTGGGCGGGCCGCCGCTCGTGAAGGCCGCGACCGGCGAGGAGGTGACCGCGGAGGAGCTCGGCGGCGCCGACGTGCACGCGCGCACCTCGGGCGTCGCCGACCACTACGCGCTCGACGACGAGCATGCCCTCGCGCTCGTCCGCGAGATCGTCCGCGGCCTCGGCGTGCCGCCGCGGGCGCTGCCGTGGGAGCTCGAGGAGCCGCGCGACCCGCTCTACGACCCGGCCGACCTCTACGGGATCGTCCCCGAGGACAGCCGCCGCGGCTACGACGTGCGCGAGGTGATCGCACGGCTCGTCGACGGCTCGCGCTTCCACGAGTTCAAGGCGCTGTACGGCGAGACGCTCGTCTGCGGCTTCGGGCGGATCGAGGGGTTCCCGGTCGCGATCCTCGCGAACAACGGCGTCCTCTTCTCCGAGTCGGCGCTCAAGGGCGCCCACTTCGTCGAGCTCGCCTGCCAGCGACGCGTCCCGCTCGTCTTCCTCCAGAACATCACGGGGTTCATGGTCGGGAAGGCGTACGAGGCCGGCGGGATCGCGAAGGACGGCGCGAAGCTCGTCACCGCGGTCGCCTGCGCGCAGGTGCCGAAGTTCACGGTGATCGTCGGCGGCTCGTTCGGGGCGGGCAACTACGGCATGTGCGGCCGCGCGTACGGCCCGCGCCAGCTCTGGACGTGGCCGAACGCCCGCATCTCCGTGATGGGCGGCGAGCAGGCGGCGACCGTCCTCTCGCTCGTCGGGAACGCCGACCCGGAGCGGGTGCGCGAGACGTACGAGCGCGAGGGCAACCCGTACTACGCGACGGCGCGCCTGTGGGACGACGGCGTGATCGACCCGCTCCAGACCCGGACGGTGCTCGCGCTCGGGATCGCGGCAAGCCTGAACGCGCCGATCCCGGAGCCCCGCTTCGGGGTGTTCCGGATGTAGCGGCCGCCCGCGCTCACCGCCGGGGCCCGGCGGCCGACGTCAGCCCGGGAGCGCGGCACGCGCCGAGGCGTGCCAGTCGTCGACGGCGGCGAGCAGCCGGTCGAGCTCGGCCGGCTCGAGCGGCCGCAGCGGCGCGCGCACGTCCGGGCGGACGGGCACGCCGCGCCGGGCGATCAGGTGCTTGAGCGCCGACTGGAACGGCACGCCCTGGACCGCGGCGCGCAGCCGTGCGATCTCCCCGGAGGCGGCGTCCGTCGACGCCGCGACGTGGCCGCTGACGACCTCCGGGAAGGCCGAGGCGAGCCCCGACACCGCGCCGACGCCCCCGTGGGCGAGGCAGCGCGCGATCAGGGCCTCCGGCCCGGCGAAGACCTGGAGGCCGGGCAGGAGGTACGGCGCGAACGCCTCCCACGGGGTGTCCGAGACCTTCAGGCCCGCGAGGTTCGGGCAGGCGTCGCGCAGCCGCTCGACCACCTCCACGGGAATCGCGTACCCGGCGCGCGCCGCGAACTCGTAGACGTAGAAGGGCGTCGGCGCGCACGCGGCGGCAGCGGCCGCGAGGTGGCGGAAGACGCTCTCCGCGTCCAGCGCGTAGTAGGGCGGCGCGATCACGGCGACGGCGTCCGCCCCGATCGAGGCCGCGTGCTCGGCGAGCGCGACCGTGTCCGCCGTCGTCTGGGCGCCGGCGTGCACCGCGACGTCGAGCCGACCGGCGGCCGCGGCGAGGAACCCTCGGCGACGCGGCGGCGCTCGCCGAGCGAGAGCAGGATCCCTCCCCGTCGTCCCCAGCGCGAGCACGCCGTCGACGCCGCCGGCCGCGAGGAAGTCGAGGTAGGGGCCGAAGGCGTCCTCGTCGAGCTCGGCGCCACCGGCTCCGAGCGGCGTGATCCCGGCGGCGACGCAGCCCTTCAGCATGGGCGCCATCCTACGCGCCCGCCCGGGCCAGCGGGCACTCGGGCCTGCCTGCCCCGTCGGCTGCGCCCGGCTTCGGGCCGGGGTCGCCTGGCCCTCCCCGCGGGCACCGGCCGGGGTCGCGCGAGACCGTGCCCCGCCCGCCCGGCGGGGAGCGGCGGCGACCGCAATCGGCCGGCGCGGCCCCGTCCGGGCCGCGCGTGCGTGGGGTGGGGGCCGCGACCGTCCGACCCGACGCCCGCCGAGAGCCGGACGGCCGGCGGACGGGCCGCGTAGGCTACCGCGCATGAGCACCGTACGAGTGGCGCGGGACGGCGGCGTCCTGCGCGTGACCATGTGCCGGCCGGAGCGCCGCAACGCCTTCGACGCCGAGCTGATCGCCGACCTCACCGACGCGTTCGCCGACGTCGGGGACGCGCGCTGCGTCGTCCTCGCCGGCGAGGGCGCGAGCTTCTCCGCCGGCGCCGACGCCGCCTGGATGCGCGCCTCCGTCGGCCTCTCCGTCGACGAGAACGTGGCCGACGCGGAGCGGCTGCGCGCGATGTGCGAGGCGATCGACGGCTGCCCGGCCCCCGTGATCGCACGCGTCCAGGGCCACGCGATGGGCGGTGGCCTCGGGCTCGTCGCCTGCTGCGACGTCGCCGTCAGCGCCCCCGACACCGTCTACTCGCTCTCGGAGGCACGGCTGGGCCTCGTGCCCGCCGTCATCTCGCCGTTCGTGATCGACAAGATCGGGACGAGCGCGGCGCGCCGCCTCTTCGTCACGTCGGAGCGCTTCGACGCCGCCCTCGCGCTCCGGATCGGGCTCGTCCACGAGGTCGCCGAGGAGCTCGACGCGGCGGTCGACGGCGTCGTCGCGAACGTCCTCCAGGGCGGGCCGCTCGCCGTCCGCGAGGCCAAGCGGATCGCCCGCGAACGGCCGCAGGGCCGCGCCACGGCCGAGTGGATCGCGCGCCTGCGCGCCAGCGACGAGGGCCAGGAAGGCCTCAGGGCGTTCGCCGAGAAGCGCCGCCCCGCGTGGCAGGACGGTCCCGCCGCGTGAGCCGTTCGCGGCCCGCCGAGCGCGGCCCCAGCGCCTAGCCGATGGCGATCGCCGCCCTGCTCGTCGCGAACCGGGGCGAGATCGCGGCCCGGATCTTCCGCACGTGCGCGCGTCTCGGCGTGCGCACCGTCGCGGTCGTCGCGCCCGACGACGCGGGCGCCTACCACGCGCGCCAGGCCGACCGGGTCGTCGCGGTGCCCTCGTACCTCGACGCGGCCGCCCTCGTCGCCGCGGCGCACGAGGCGGGCGCCGACGCGATCCACCCGGGCTACGGCTTCCTGTCGGAGCAGGCGGCGTTCGCGGAGGCGGTCCAGGCGGCCGGGCTCACGTGGGTCGGCCCGCCCCCCGCCGCGACGCGCCAGGCCGGCGACAAGCTGCAGGCCCGCGCGGTCGCGCTCGCGGCCGGGGTGCCGGTGCTGCCGTCCGGCGAGCCCGACGAGGTCGGCTTCCCCCTGATCGTCAAGGCCGCCGGAGGGGGCGGCGGGCGCGGGATGCGCGTCGTCGAGGGCGCGGACGCGCTCGCCGAAGCGCTCGAGGCGGCGCGCCGCGAGGCCGCCGCCGCGTTCGCGGACGACCGGGTCTACTGCGAGCGCTACGTCCCGGACGCCCGCCACGTCGAGGTCCAGCTGCTCGCGGACGCGCACGGGACGGTGCTCGCGCTCGGCGAGCGCGACTGCTCGATCCAGCGCCGCCACCAGAAGGTGCTCGAGGAGAGCCCCAGCCCGGCCGTCGGCCCCGCGCTGCGCGCGCGCCTGTTCGCCGCCGCGACCGCGTTCGCGCGCGCCGTCGGCTACGTGACTGCCGGGACGGCGGAGTTCCTCGTCTCGGGCGAGGACGCGTGGTTCCTCGAGCTGAACGCGCGGATCCAGGTCGAGCACCCGGTCACCGAGCTCGTCACCGGCCTCGACCTCGTCGAGCTCCAGCTGCGCGTCGCGGCCGGGGAGCGGCTCGACCCTGGCGTCGAGCCCGCGGGCCACGCGATCGAGGCCCGGCTCTACGCGGAGCACCCGCTCACGCTGCTCCCCCAGGCGGGACGGGTCGAGTCCCTCGTGCTGCCCGACGGCGTCCGGGTCGACGCGGGCGTCGCCGCCGGGGACGAGGTGCCGCTCCGCTACGACCCGATGATCGCGAAGCTGATCGCCCACGGGGCCGACCGGGACGAGGCGCTCGCGCGGCTCGAGGCGGCGCTCGCCGCGACGCGGGTCGGCGGCGTCACGACGAACCTGCCGCTCCTGCGCTGGCTGGTCGCCCACCCCGTCGTGCGCGCCGGCGAGGCGACGACGGCGTTCCTGCGCGAAAACCCGCCGCTCACCGACCCGCGACCGGCCCGCGGGGCGTTCGCCCGGCCGTTCCGCCTGAACGCCGCGGAGGCGCCGCCCGGGCCCCCGCCGCCCTCCGTCGAGGTCGCGCTCGAGCGGCACGGCGGCGCGGCCGGCGCCGGCGACGCGCTGGTCGCGCCGATGCCCGGGACCGTGATCCGCGTCGACGTCGCCGAGGGCGACCGGGTCGAGGCGCGCGCGCCGCTCGTCGTGCTCGAGGCGATGAAGATGGAGCTGCCCGTCGCCGCGCCGCTCGCGGGCGTCGTCACGCGCGTGCACGTCGCCGTCGGCGATCGCGTCACCGGCGGGCAGGTGCTCGTCGAGCTCGAAGACTGAGGCGGACGCGCCCGGGCCCTGCGGCAGCCCCTGTGCGCGTCGCCCGCGGGCCGCGCCCGGCGCAGCGCCTAGAGCAGCGACCCGAAGCGCGCGGGCGCGAGCGGCGCGAGATCGACGCTCGGCGGGTCGTCCGCGACCAGCTCGGCCACGAGCGTCCCGGTGATCGGCGCGAGCGTGAGCCCCATCATCCCGTGCCCGGTCGCGAGCACGAGCCCGTCGACGCCGGGCGGACGGCCGATCACAGGCAGCCCGTCGGGCGAGCACGGCCGCAGGCCGCGCCAGACCCGCCGGACCGGCTGGCCGCGCAGGCCGGGGAGCAGCCGGCCGCCCGCCCGGACGACGGCGTCGACCCGCCGCGCGTCGATCGACTCGTCGAGGCCGGCCAGCTCGAGCGTCCCGGCCAGCCGCAGCCGGCCCGCGAGCGGCGTCGCGATGACGCGCGCCTCGACCGCCCAGAGCGGTAGCGGCGGCGGCTCGCCCGGCAGCTCGACCTCGACGTGGTAGCCCTTCCCGCCCTCGACGGGCAGCACGACGCCCGCCTGCCGCGCGAGCCGGGGCGACCAGGCGCCGTTCGCGAGCACGACCTCGTCGGCGCGGATCGGCCCCTCCGTCGTCTCGACCCCGCGCACGCGCCCGTCCCGGACGATCAGGCCGAGCACCTCGACGCGCGTGCGCAGCGAGGCGCCGCGGCCGACGGCCGCCTGCCCGACTGCGAGGGTGTAGGCCTCGCCGTCGCAGTGGGCGTCGCCGGGCCAGTGCACCGCCCCGGCGACGCGCGGGCCGAGCATCGGCGCGAGCCCGGCCGCCTCGGCGGCCGTCAGCTCCTCGGCCTCGACCCCGGCGGCGCGGGCCTCCGCCGCCTCGACCCGCCCGCCCGCGAGCGCCTCCTCCGTCGCGTAGACGGCAAGCGCCCCGGCGCGCACGAGGGTCGTGTCGAGGCCCTCGTCGGCGAGCGCGACGTGGCCCGCGAGCCCGAGCAGGGAGAGCTCCCGCAGCACGTGCGTGCCCCGCTCGGCCCGGTCGGGGGTCGACGCGGCGACGAAGCGCGCGATCCACGGCACGAGCGCGGGGCGCGGCGACAGCCGCAGCGGCCCGTCGGGCTTGAAGAGGTACTTCAGCCCCAGGCGCAGCGCGGCGGGTGAGGCGAGCGGCGTCGCGTGGCTCGGGCAGACGAGCCCGGCGCTGCCGGCCGAGCAGGCCCAGGCGAGCGAGCCGCCCCGCTCGACGAGCGTGACGCGGGCGCCACGGCGGACGAGCGCGAGCGCGCAGGACGCGCCGACGGCCCCGCCGCCGACGACCACCACGTGCGGCGACGCGTTCACGGACGATGCACCTCCTCCGAGCTGGCCGAACCGGGCTCCCGGGAGCCGTCCCGTCGCCGCGGCGGCCGCGCCCGGACGTCCCCGCACCGGGGCTGGCTGCGCGGTCGCCCGCACGCCGTCCGGGCCTCGTCCCGCCGCGTCGACGTGGCGATCCCCTTCCGCGGGAGAGCCTAGTCGATCGCGCCGGGGATCCCGCCCGCGCGAGCGCGCCCGACGGCCGCGGCGGACGCCGGCCCGGACGCCCCGCCGCACGCCTCGGCAGCCCCGATCGTCGCCTCGCGCCCGGGGCGCCGTGGACGGGCGGACGGGCGCCCTAGAGGATGTTCTGGAGCTTCAGCGCGAGCCCCATGTCGCCGTCGATCTTGATCTTCCCGAGCATCAGGGCGACGGCCGGCTTCTGCTCGCCGCGGATGACCTTGGCGAGCGTCTTCTCGCTCGAGCGGACGACGCAGTCCGCGGGCTCGTCGGACTCCTTCACGGTGACCTTCCCGTCGCGGACGGTGACGTGCCAGCTGCCGGCGCCCTCGAGGTCGAAGCGGTACGTCGCGTCCATGCCCTCGATCTTCTCGGGCGGGACCCGGCCCTCGAGCGTCGCGAAGAAGTCCCGGGCGTTGTCGACCATCTGTCCTCCCGTGGCTGGTGGCCCGGCGCAGGCCGGTGGCCGACCCGTTGTACCACCACCGCCCCGCGGCGCGCCGCCGCTCAGCGCGCCCGCGCCCCGCCCTCGACCACGTCCGCGACGGTCGCGACGCCCGACTCCGGCTCGAGCGTCCGCCCGGCCCGCCCCTCCGGCAGCCAGAACGTGAGCAGCGCGGCGATCACCGGGCCGCTGACGGTCGCGATCACGGCGGTCTTGATCCCGACCAGGTCGGCGACGCCGCCCAGCACGACGGCCGCAACGCCGCCGAGGCCGATCGACAGCCCGATCGAGAGCCCCGAGGCGAGCCCCACCCGCCTCGGCAGGTACTCCTGGCTCATCACGAGCGTGACGCTGAACGTCGCGATGATCACGCCGCCTGCCAGGACGACGAAGACGTCGCCGACGATTCCCCCGACCAGCACGTAGACGAGGATCAGCGGCACGGAGACCAGGTGGCTCCAGCGGGTCATCGCCCGGTGGCCGACCCGGTCGGCGAGCGCGCCGCCGAGGAGCGTCCCGACCGCGCCCGAGAGCAGGAAGAGCGAGAGCAGGCGGCTGCCGTGCGCCTCGCCGTTGCCCTTCGCGACCTCCCACAGCGGGATGAACGTGAACAGGCCCATGTGCCCGACCGACCGGAACGAGACCACCGCGAGCAGGAGCGCGAGCGCGCGCGGCTGGTCCTCGCCCTCGTGGCGGACGCCCGGCTTGCCCCGCTCCGGGGTGAACGAGTGCAGGTACGGCAGGAGGGCCACGAGCAGGACGCCGACGAGCACGGCCGGGACGGCGAGCAGCAGGCCCCCCTCGAGCCCGAGCCAGAGCACGAACGAGGAGCCGGCGACCGGCCCGAGCGCGAAGCCGAGGTTGCCGCCGATCGAGAAGAGCGACATCCCGCCCGCGCGGCGCGTGCCGCTGACGTAGCGCGCGTACTTGGACGCCTCCGGGTGGTAGGCGGCGACGCCGATCCCCGAGAGGAGGACGCAGAGCAGGAGCAGCGGGTAGCTCGGCGCGACGCAGGCGAGCGCGATCCCGATCCCGGAGGCGAGCACGCCGAGCGGCATGATCCAGATCGCCGTCCGCTTGTCCGACCAGACCCCGAAGAGCGGCTGGATCAGGGACGAGGCGAACGTCGCGACGAGGATGATCGCGCTCGTCTGGGTGTACGACAGGGAGAGGTCGTCGCGGAAGAAGACGAGCAGCGACGACACCGCGCCCTGCGAGAAGTCCGTTGCCGCATGGCCGCCCGAGAGGCTCGCCATCGCCCGCCGGTCGATGCCCTGCACGTGCCCCAGTCTACTCCCGCGCGGCGCGCGTCCCTCCCCCGGGCAGCGCACGGGAACGGCTCCCCGGTCGGACGATCCGACCGACCGTCTAGCATCCGACGGGTGCTGACGATCGAGGCCACGAGCGCCGCCCCGCAGGCGGTCGAGTGCGACGTCCTCGGCGTCCCCGTGCTCGACCCGGTGGACGCCAGGGCCGGCGCGCTCGCCGCGCTCGACGCCGCGCTCGGAGGCAAGCTCGCGCATCTCGCCGAGGACGGCGAGCTGAAGGGCGGGCCGGGGAAGGTCCTCGCCCTCCACACGCTCGGCGAGCTCGCGGCGCACCGCGTCTGCCTCGTCGGGGCCGGGCGCAGCGCGAAGGTCGACGCGGACTCGATCCGCACCGCCGCCGCGCGCACGGCCGCGACGATCACCGGCCTCGCCGGTGGCACCGTGGCCTTCGTGGTCGACGCGTCCCTCCCGGTCCCGGTCGCCGACCAGGCCCGCGCGATCGTCGACGGCGTCGTCCTGACGAGCTTCGACGCGGGCCGCTGGAAGACGATCGACCCGCGCCCGAAGCCGATCACGCGCCTCGTCCTCGTCGGGGAGGGCCTCGACGCGGTCGTGGAGGACGCGCGCCGCGCCGCCGTCGTCGCGACGTGGGCGAACCGCTGCCGCGACCTCGTCAACATGCCGCCGAACGAGCTGTACCCGGCCCGTCTCGGCGAGGAGGCCGTCGCGATCGCCGACCGCCTCGACCACCTCGCCTGCGAGGTCATGGGCCCCGAGCGGCTGCGCGAGGAGCGGATGGGCGCGCTGCTGGCCGTGGGCCAGGGCAGCGACAACGAGCAGCGCCTGATCACGCTCCGCTACGAGCCGCCGAACGCGGTCGACGGCGTCGTCCTCGGCATCGTCGGCAAGGCGATCACGTTCGACACCGGCGGCATCTCGATCAAGCCGTCCGCCCGGATGGAGGACATGAAGGGCGACATGGCCGGCGGCGCGGCCGCGCTCGCCGCGGCCGGCGCGATCGCCGAGCTCGGCCTGCCGCTCCGGGTGATCACCGTCATCCCGTCGTGCGAGAACATGCCCGACGGCGGCTCGTACCGCCCGGGCGACATCCTCACGGCCCGCAACGGCAAGACGATCGAGGTCACGAACACGGACGCCGAGGGCCGCCTGGTGCTCGCCGACGCGCTCACCTGGTGCCGCGAGCAGGGGGCGACCCACATGGTCGACCTGGCAACGCTGACCGGCGCGGTCGTGATCGCGCTCGGCGACTACTACGCCGGCCTGATGGGCAACGACCAGGGCTGGGTCGACCGCATCCTGGCCGCCGCGCGCGCCTCCGGCGACCATGCCTGGCAGCTGCCCTTCCACGAGACGTACCGCCGCCACATCGGCTCGCACTTCGCCGACTTCAAGAACTCGTCCGACCTGCGCCAGGCCGGGCCCGTGTACGCGGCCTCGTTCCTCGCCGAGTTCACCGGCGAGGGCCCCTGGGCCCACCTCGACATCGCCGGCACGGGCTCGCTCGACCGCGGCCGCGGCGACTACTACGTGAACAAGGGCGCGACCGGCTACGGCGTGCGCCTGCTCGCCGCGCTCGCCGCCGCCCTCGCCGCCGGCAGCTGACCTCGCGCTAGGGGACGAGCTCGACGCGCGGCGGGTCGGTCGCGTAGTCGCTCAGGCGTGTCCAGTCGGGTCGTACGCGCACCCAGATCAGCCCGGGAACGACGAGCGCCCGCTCCCGGCCGTCGGGGAACGCGTCCAGGTAGATGCGGCGGAGGCGCTCGAGCTCGACGCCGGCGAGCACGTCGGCCCGTCCCTCGAGCTGCACCGTGATCGCGCCGGCCCAGGCGCTGAACGCGCAGCGGGGATCCCGCTCGAGGTTCTGCGCCTTCCGGGACGAGCGGACCGTGTCGAAGACCAGCTCGAGCTCGTCCGTCACCGCGACGCCGACGACGGCGGCGTGCGGGCGACCGTCGGAGAAGGTCGTCGCGAGCACGCCGTACGTCGCGCTGCGCAGCAGGCCGACCGCCTCCGACCGCGTCGTCACGCCGCGACCATACCCCACGCCACCGGCCCTGCCGACAGGGGCTCCGGGTGTAGCCTGCCGGCGTGGACTACGACCTCGCGCCCGAGCACGAGCTGATCCGGGAGACCGTGCGCGCGTTCGCGCTCGAGCGCGTCGCGCCGGTCGCCGAGGAGCTCGACCGCGAGGCGCGCTTCCCGTACGAGATCGTCGCGGGCCTCGCCGAGCTCGGCCTGATGGGCGTCCCGATCCCGGAGGAGCACGGCGGCGCCGGCGGCGACACGCTCTCCTACGCGATCACCGTCGAGGAGCTGACCCGGATCGACTCCTCGGTCGGCGCGACCGTGGCCGCGCACACGTCGCTCGGGACGATGCCGATCCTCCTCTTCGGGACGGACGCGCAGAAGGCGCGCTGGCTGCCCGACCTGGCCGCGGGGCGCAGGCTCGGCGCGTTCGGGCTGACCGAGGCCGAGGCCGGCTCGGACGCGGGCGGCACGCGCACGCGCGCGCGCCTCGAGGGCGACGAGTGGGTGATCGACGGCTCGAAGATGTTCATCACGAACGCCGGCACGGACATCTCCGGCCACGTGACCGTGACCGCGGTGACGGGGGAGCGACCCGACGGCTCGCCGGAGATCTCGACGATCGTCGTCCCGAACGGGACGCCCGGCTACGAGATCTCGGCGCCGCTGAAGAAGATGGGCTGGCGGGCCTCGGACACGCGCGCGCTCTCCTTCGACGGCTGCCGCGTCCCCGCCGACCACCTCCTCGGCGAGCGCGGCCGCGGCTTCGCGCAGTTCCTCGAGATCCTCGACGGCGGGCGCATCTCGATCGCGGCGATGGGCCTCGGCCTCGCCCAGGGCGCCTACGACCTCGCGTTCGCGTACGCGAGGGAGCGCCACGCCTTCGGCCGCCCGATCGGGAAGTTCCAGGCGATCCAGTTCAAGCTCGCCGACATGGCGACGGAGATCGAGGCCGCGCGCCAGCTCGTGTACCGCGCCGCCTGGCTGAAGGACCGCAAGCGGGACTACGGTCTCGCGGCCGCGATGGCGAAGCTCTACACGGGCGAGCTGTCGCGCCGCTGCGCGAACGAGGCCGTCCAGATCCACGGCGGCTACGGCTTCATGGACGAGTACGCCGTCTCGCGGCTCTACCGCGACCAGAAGATCCTCGAGATCGGCGAGGGCACGAACGAGGTCCAGCGCCTCGTGATCGCCCGGCGGCTCGGGCTCTGACACCCCTCTCTGCCAGAATGCCGCGCCAGTGGCCGGGCGCTGGCGCTGGACGGGCAGCAGCCGCCGGGCGCCGTCGACGGAGGCGCGCGGCGCGCTGCCGTCCGCCTGGCCCGTCGCGCTCGTCTACGCCACCTGCGCGGTCGCGATCCTCCTGACCGTCGTCGTCCCCGACCCCGCCGATCCGGCCGGGCTCTCGGCGCTGCTCGCGATCCCCGTCGCCGTGCTCGCCCGTGGGCGTGCGGCAACCCGCGGCGCTGGCCTGTCCGCGCGGTGGGTCGTCGCGCTCTGGCCGCCGGTCGGCGCGCTCCTCTGGCTGCTCCTGAACTGGGACATCAACCGCGACGGCCCGCTGGACACGGCGTTCGTCGCGCTCACGGCAGCCGTCTGGCTCGTCCTCGGCCTGCTCGTGACGGCCGAGTACCTGGAGCGCGCGCTGCGCTCGACGCGCTGGTGGCTCGCCGCCTGCCTGCCCGGGATCGCCGGCGTGATCCTGCTCGGCGTCCCCTGGACGTTCGCCGAGGCCGGGATCGCGTCGCGCTGGGTGCCGACGATCGTCGGGGGCGCCGAGGCCCTCGTCTGCACGCTCGTGCCGGTGCTCGCGTGGCTCGCGCGCTCCTGGCCCGCCCCGCACGCCGGGCCGAGGCCGATCGGGACGTGGGCCGAGCGGGCCGCCGACGAGGCCGACCGAGAGGAGCGCGGGCCCGCCGCACGCCGCGACGAGGAACGCGACGGCGACGAGCGCGACCCACCGGAGCGCCGTGGCAGGGAACGGTAGCCTTGCGCGCATGACCGGAGAGCTCGCAGGCCAGCACGCCCTCGTCACCGGCGGCGGGACGGGGATCGGGCGCGCGTGCGCGGTCGAGCTGGCGCGCCGCGGGGCGTCGATCACCGTGACCGGCCGGCGGCCGGAGCCGCTCGCGGAGGCGGTCGCCGAGATCGAGGCGCTCGGCGGGCGCGCCTTCGCCGTGCCGGGCGACATGACCGTCACCGCGGACGTCGACGCGGCCGTCTCGGGCGCCGCGAGCCAGGGCGACCTCGCGATCCTCGTCGCCTGTGCCGGCTACAGCCAGCCCGGCCCGACCGTCGAGATCGAGGACGAGACGTACGACCGGATCATGGACCTCAACGTCCGCACGGCGTTCCTCTCCGCGCGCGCGATGGGGCGCCACCTGCTCGCACGCGGCAAGGGCGGGCGCATCGTCCTGATGGGATCGCAGATGGGGCACATCGGCTACCCCGGTCGGATGCTCTACTGCACCGCCAAGCACGCGCTCGAGGGGATGGCGCAGGCGCTCGGCGTCGAGTGGGCGCGCGCCGGGATCACGGTCAACACCGTGGCGCCGACGTTCATCCTGACGCCGCTGACGGAGCCGTTCCTCGCGGACGAGGCGTTCATGCAGGAGGTGCTCGAGCGCCGGATCCCGATGGGCCGGATCGGGACGCTCGACGAGGTCGCGCACGCGGTCGCGTACCTCTGCTCGCCGGCGGCGAGCCTGACCACGGGCAGCTGCCTGAAGGTCGACGGGGGCTGGACCGCCTGGTGACGGACGGCCGGGCGCGCGGGAACGAGCTGTCGTGGCTCGTGGCCCTCCTGCTCGCGTCGATGTCGCTCCGCCCGCAGCTGATCGGCGTCCAGCCGCTCCTGCCGCGGATCCAGGACGACCTCGGCATCTCGCACGCGGTCGCGGGGCTCTTCCAGACGATCCCGGTCGCGTGCCTCGGGCTGTTCGCCCCCGTCGCGGGGATCGTCGCGGCGCGGCTCGGCCTGCGCGGCGCGATGGGCGTGATGGTGGCCGTGATCGCGGCGGTCGGCGCGCTGCGCGCCGTCGTCCCGCCCGCGTGGGCGCTGCTCCTGCTCACCTTCCCGATCGGCGTCGGCATGGGGATCGCCGGGGCGCTGCCGCCGACGGTGACGAAGGCGCGCCTCCCCCACCGCGCCGCGCTCGCCACGTCCGCGTACATGGTCGGCCTGCAGGTCGCCGCGGTGGTCCCTGCGGCCGTCGCGGTGCCGCTCGCGGACGCGCTCGGGTCGTGGCGCGACACCCTCCTGCTCTGGGCCGGGCTCACGGGGCTGCTCCTGCTCGGCTGGATCAGGCTGACGCGCGAGGCGCCCGGCGCGGCGCCGCCGGAGCGCCCGCCGACGGCGCCGCTGCCATGGCGCAGCCCGCTCGCCTGGGCGCTGCTGCTCGTGTTCGCGCTCGTCTCGATCGTCTACTACGGCCTCGGCGCCTGGCTGCCGGACGCCTACACGGAGCGCGGCTGGAGCGACGGGGCGGCCGGCGCGCTCGTCGCCGTGCTGAACGCGGCGAACCTCGGGACGAGCATGACCGTCCCGTTCGTCGTCAACCGCTTCGGCACGCGCCGCGGCTGGCTCCTCGCCTCGGCCGCGCTCGCCACGGTGGGCTCGCTCGGCTTCGTCCTCCTCCCGGGCGGCGCCTGGGCCTGGGCCGTGCTGGTCGGGATGTCGCTCTCGATGTGCTTCACGATCACGCTGCTGATCCCGCTCGACGCGACCAGGCGGCCGGGCGAGGTCGGCGCGGTCGTCGGGATGATGCTCGGGGGCGGCTACGTGCTGGCGGCGATCGCGCCGTTCGGCCTCGGCGCCGCGCGCGACGCGACGGGCTCGTTCGCGACGAGCCTCTGGCTGATCGTCGCCTTCGCGCTCGTCTGGCTCGCGCTCGCCACCGTGTTCACGCCCGGCCGCCTGCGCGCCGGCTTCACGCCGCGCCGGCCCTAGCCGACGGGGACCGCGCCGACGTCCCGGCGGGCCGGCGCGACGACGCACAGGAGCGAGGCGGTGCCCCTGAGCGAGCGGGCGCAGTGCTCGACGTCGGGAGGGACGACGACGTAGTCGCCGGCCTGGACCCGCCGTGTCTCCGTCCCCAGCGTGAAGTCGAGCTCGCCGGCCTCGACGAGCGTGATCTGCTCCTCGGGGTGGCGGTGGAGCGGGAACGCGTGGCCCTCGTCGAGCGTGTAGCGGATGACGGTGGCCTTCTCGCCCTCGATCGCACGGCGGGTGGAGCCCTCGTACGGCTCGGAGACGGGCAGGTCGGCGAAGGTGGGCATGGCGGAAGCCTAGCGCCGGCGACACCGACCGGCGTGTGCCCGGCGGCCAGGCTGGCCCGGTGCCCGGACCGTCCCGCGCCCTGGCGTCCCTCGCCCCGCGGGCCGTCTTCCCCGCTGGCCGCACGGGGGCGCCGGCCCTACCGCACGCGCTCGGCGGGGTAGCCCCACTCGCGCATGCGCTCGAGGATCTCCTCGCAGTGCTCGTGGTCGCGCGCGAGCAGGGTCAGCTCGATCCCGGTGCCGGTGACCGGGAGGTCGATCCCCTCCCGCTGGTGCTCGACCTCGACGACGTTGACGCGGTGCTCGGCGAGCAGGGTCAGGAGGCGGCCGAGCTGGCCGGGGACGTCCGGCACCTCGGTGCGGACGACGAGGTAGCGCCCGGCGCGGGTCAGGCCGTAGCGGGCGACCTGCAGCAGGAGCGTCGCGTCGATGTTCCCGCCGGAGAGGACGAGGCAGACCGGGCCCTCGCCGGGGACGCGGCCGGCGAGGAGCGCGGCGATCGGCGCGGCGCCCGCGCCCTCGACGAGCAGCTTCGCGCGCTCGAGCGCGAGCACGATCGCGCCGGCGACCTCCTCGTCCGAGACGGTGACGATCGCCTCGTAGCGCTCGCGCAGGATCGGCGTCGTCAGCGCGCCCGGCCGCTTGACCGCGATGCCGTCGGCGATGGTGGCCCCGAGGCTCGTGCCGCCGGCGAGCGGCGCACAGCGCTCCGCCTGGACGCCGACGAGGCGGAGCTCGGGCCGCTCGGCGCCGAGGGCGAGCGCGATCCCGGCCGCGAGCCCGCCCCCGCCGATCGGCACGACGACCGTCTCGACGTCGCCGAGCTGGTCGGCAAGCTCGAGCCCGAGCGTCCCCTGGCCGGCCACCACGAGCGGGTCGTCGAACGGGTGGACGAAGACGCCGCCGGTCCGCTCGACGTGCTCGCGCGCTTCCGCGACCGCGTCGTCGACCGACTCGCCGGCGGAGACCACCTCGGCGCCGTAGCCGCGCGTCGCGTCGACCTTGGCCATCGCCGCATCGACGGGCATGAAGACGGTCGCCCGGACGCCCTGCTCGCGCGCCGCCCACGCGACCGCCTGGCCGTGGTTGCCCGCGCTCGCCGCGACGACGCCCGCCGCGCGCTCGCTCGCCGCGAGCGCCGCGATCCGGTTGACGGCGCCGCGGATCTTGAACGAGCCGGTCCGCTGGAGGTTCTCGGCCTTGAGGAGGACCGGCCGCCCGGTCAGCCGCGCGAGCGTCTCCGAGCGGAAGACGGGCGTGACGCGCGCCACGCCCGCAAGGGCACGGCGCGCCTCGTCGAGCTCACGCGGCCCCGGCGCCGCCAGGCCCGCCACCGGGCCCTCCGATCCGGAAGACGCGCTCGAGGATCTCGCGGACGGCGGTCAGCGGGTCGAGCTGGCGCTGCTCGACCTGGTCGAGCAGCGCGCGCAGCTCCGGGTCACCCGCGACCGTCCGCTGCAGGTGCGTCTTCGCGCGGGCGCTCGCGACCGCGAAGACCTCGCCCGACAGGTGCTCGCGCCGACGCCGCTCGAGCCGGCCGTCCTCGGCCAGCCAGGCGCGGTGGTCCTGGATCGCCTGCCACAGGTCGTCGATCCCGTCGCCCTTGATCGCCTCGGTGAGGACGATCGTCGGCTGCCGCTCGAGCTCGCCGAGCGCGAGCATCGTCCGCACCTCGTTCAGCATCGTCTTGGCCGCCGGGTGCTCGCGCTTGTTGATCGCGATCACGTCCGGGATCTCCATGATCCCCGCCTTCAGCGCCTGGATCGAGTCGCCGGAGCCGGGCATGAGGACGAGCAGGACGGTGTCTGCGACCTGCGTGATCTCGACCTCGCTCTGACCCGTCCCGACGGTCTCGAGGAAGAGCAGGTCCTTGCCGGCCGCGTCGAGCAGCAGCGCCGCCTCGAGCGTCGCCTCCGAGAGGCCGCCCAGGTGGCCGCGGGTTCCCATCGAGCGGATGAAGACCTCGGGGTCGAGGAAGTGGTCGACGAGGCGGATGCGGTCGCCGAGCAGCGCGCCCTGCGTGAACGGGCTGGACGGGTCGACCGAGATCACGCCGACCGTCTGCTCGAGCGCGCGGGCGTGGCGCACGAGCGCGCTGACGAGGCTCGACTTCCCGACGCCGGGAGGGCCCGTGAGGCCGATCATGTACGCGTTGCCCGTCTCCGGGTACAGCTCGCGCACGAGCTCGTAGGCGAGCGGGTCGCCGTTCTCGACGAGCGAGATCGCGCGCGCGACGGCGCGGCGATCCCCGGCGCGCACGCCGGTCGTGAGGTCGTCGAGCGTGAAGCGTCGAGCCATGGCCCGGGTAGGGTAGTGGACACGCCGGCCGGTTGGTCAGACCTACCCGCCGGGAGCGCGTGCGCGCCCCGCAGACGACGCCCGGCTCGCGGTCGAGCACATCGGCACACCATCGGCACGCTCCCGTGACGCTCCCGCGCGTGGTTCGGCGATACGCTCGTTGCCGGCGGCACGTGGAACCCCCACCCTGGGCGGGAGATCTATCCACTGGCCGGGCGGGACACGGCCCGCCGGGACACGGCCCGCCGGGACACGGCCCACCGGGACACGGCCGCCGGGACTCGGCCGAGCGGGACACGGCGCATCGAGACACGGGGCCGGTCGAGACACGGTCGACGGAGACACAGCCCGTCGAGGCGGGACCGATCCAGACACGGCTCACCGAGTCACGGCCCGTCGTGACTCGGCCCGTCGTGACTCGGCCCGTCGTGACTCGGCCAGTCGTGACTCGGCCCGTCGTGACTCGGCCGATCCGGACACGAGCTGCGGGGGCCGGGGCGGCCGGCGATCGGCGTGGCGGGTCGCGCCTGCACGCGGTTCCCCGGCCGGTCGCGCGCGCAGTCGCCGACGGTCGAGGCCGGCCGGGCGTGCCGGGACACCGGGACGAGCTGATCGGGGACACGGCCAACCGGGGCCCTGCCCCGCAGCGCACGCCGTCCCGGGGGGCGTTGCCCCCGTCTTCGCCGCCGCGTGCCGGCGCCGGGACGCGCCGCCGGAGCGGCGGCGCACGGCGCGCCGGGATGCGGAAGGTGCCCGCGCGTGTCGAGCGCTAGAGCACGCGCGCGAGGGCTGCGAGCGCGAGCTCGACCTCCTCGGGCGCCCCGACCGAGATGCGGATCGCGCCGGGCGCACCGAACCCACGCATCGGGCGGACGACGACGCCCTCGCGCAGCAGCCGCTCGAACAGCGCCGCGCCGTCGCCGCCCGTGTCGACGAAGACGAAGTTCGCGACGGCCGGGCCGACCGGCTCGAGCGCGAGCGCGCGAAGCCCCGCGACGAGCGCCTCGCGACCGTCGGCGTTGACGGCGCGGCGCCGGGCGACCTCCGCCGCGTCGTCGAGCGACGCGAGCGCGGCGTCCTGCGCGGGCTGCGTCACGTCGAACGCGTTCTGCACCTTGCGGATCGCGGTCACGACCTCCGCCGGCCCGACGCCGTAGCCGACGCGCAGCCCCGCCAGCCCGTAGATCTTCGAGAACGTCCGTAGCGCAAGCGCCCGCCGGCCGCGCTTGACGTGCTCCTCGATCCCGTCCGGGTAGTCCGGATCGCCGACGTACTCGAAGTACGCCTCGTCGAGGACGGTGAGCACGTGCGCCGGCACCGCCTGGAAGTACCGCTCCACCTCCGCCCGCGCGACCATCGTCCCGGTCGGGTTGTTCGGGTTGCAGAGGTAGACGATCTTCGTGCGCTCCGTGATCGCAGCGAGCAGCCCGTCGACGTCGTAGCGATGGTCGACGAGCGGCACCTGGCGCACGATCGCCCCCATCTTCAGCGCGGAGATGACGTAGCTCGGGAACGACGGCCAGCCGCAGACGACCTCGTCCCCGGGATCGAGCGCGACGAGCGAGAGGTAGGAGATGACGCCGTCGGCCCCGCCGGCGCAGACGACGTTGCCGGGCCCGACGCCGTGCCGTTCCGCGAGCGCCTCCCGCAGCCGCGCCATGCCCCCGTCCGGGTAGCGGTTCAGCTCGCCGGCGCCGCGGGCGAGCGCCGCGAGCGCGCCCGGGAAGGGCGGGAACGGCCCCTCGTTCGACGCGAGCTTGACGACGCGCTCGAGGCCGAGCTCGCGCTGCACCTCGTCGATCGGCTTGCCCGGCTCGTACGGCACGATCGGCTCGAGCGCAGGCCGGAAGAACGCCCCCTCGACCGTCGCGATCCCGTGCCCGTCCACGCCGGGCACCCTAGCGGCTGCCGGTGCGCCCGGCGGCGAGGTCCGGCCGGTCGCCTACCCTGCCGGGGTGGACGAGATCGGCCTGTTCCCGCTCCAGCTCGTGCTGCTGCCCGAGGAGCTCGTGCCGCTGCACATCTTCGAGCCCCGCTACCGCGAGCTGATCGGCGAATGCATCGAGCAGCAGACGGCGTTCGGCCTGATCCTCGAGGACGGCGACGGGCTACGCGGGATCGGCACGTCCGCGACCGTCGTCCAGGTGCTCGAGCGGCTGCCGGACGGACGCCTGAACATCGTCGTCCGCGGCGAGCGGCGGTTCCGGCTCGTGCGCGAGACGGACGGGCGTAGCTTCCGCACCGGCGCGATCGAGTGGCTCCCCGACGGCGACGGGCAGCCGGACGCCGCCTCGGTGGACGCGCTCCTGTCGGCCTTCCGGAGCACCGCAGCTGCGGCCGAGGCGGAGGTCGAGGAGCCGGCGCCGGACGACCCGGGGCTCTCGTGGCGGATCGCCGCGCAGGTCGACCTCGGCGTCGACGCCAAGCAGGAGCTGCTCGAGGCACGCGACGAGGCGGAGCGCGTCGACCGGCTGACCGCGCTGCTCGCCGAGGCCGAGCGCTCGATCCGCTGGCGCAGCGAGGCGCGCGAGCGCGCCCAGACCAACGGCAAGGTCCGGCACCCGCCCGACGCGCCGCCGGGCTGACGCGGGCGCGGCCGGTTCAGGCCTCGCGGCGGACGCCGTGCACCGGGCGGCCGGAGGCCTCCCAGAGGTAGTACGACGCGCTGGGGCCGAACGACGCCTGGTACTCGACGATCCGCGGGTTGCGCCCGACCTCCTTCGCCCGCTGCGCGTGGCGCAGGAGGTTCGGGTCGTCTCGCTCCTGCCAGACGAGGATCAGGTGCGCCGCCGTCATGTACTCGGCGACGAACGTGCAGCCCGCGGCGGGGCACGGGAACGGGTTCGTCGACACGCAGAACCAGCCGCTGTGGTCGCTGTCGCTGTCGCCCGTCCACAGGTCCTCCTCGACGCCGGTGTCGACGTCCTCGAGGAGGATCGTGCCGCGGCCCGGCTCGAGGGGCGACTCGCTCATGGCCGTCAGCCTACCGGCGCTCGGTCGGGCCGGGTGCGGCGCGCACGTCCTTGGCCATCAGGATCGCGTCGACGTACTCCCCGCGCCGGTGGAAGTGACGGCTCCGCACGCCCTCGCGGACGTAGCCGAGCCGCTCGTAGAGGCCGATCGCGACGACGTTGTGCGGGAAGACGTGGAGCTCGAGCTTCTCGACGCCCTGCTCGCGCGCCCACTCCTCGGCGGCCCGGAGCATCGCCGTGCCCACGCCCCGGCCGCGCTGGCCGTGCTCGACCATCAGGCCGACGTCGGCGACGTGCCTGCACGCGGGCCGCTGGTCGCGCAGGATCGAGAGCCGCCCGACGACGCGGCCGTCGAGCTCGGCGACGAGGATGGCGACGTTGCCCGACCAGCGCGCGAGCCGGATCGCCCGGCGCTCGGCGGCGGCCGACGACCAGCCACCGTCGGAGACGAGCCACCCCTCGGGCTCGGCCGCGACCTGCGCACCGATCTCCGCGAGCCGACGCGCATCCCTGACCCTGGCCGGCCGGACACTCACGCGCTCCCCCACGTCCACGGCCGGAAGCGTAGATGGTCGGCCCGGCGCCCCCGGCCGACGGTTGCGCAGGCGCCGCCGTCCGGGCCCGAAGGTCCGGGCTACCCGCCCGCTCCCGCGAGCGCCCGCACCGCGCGCGCATGCAGCGCCTGGCCCGCGCCGTCGAGCGGCCCGGCCGGCAGCTCGACGGCGAACGCCTGGCTGGCGGGGAAGCGGCGCGCCTGCCAGCGCGTCGCCGCGCCCGGCGGGACCGGGAGCGCGCGGTACGGGAGGCCGACGAGGCGCGAGTAGCGCCGCGCGGCCTCCTCGCTCGTGCCGCCGCTGCGGACGTTCACCTCGGGCTGGTGGAACCAGATCGACACGTCCGGGCGCACGGCCCGGATCAGCGCCATCGCCGCGCGGGTCTCCGGCTCGGACGCCGGTCGCGGCCCGCTCTCGTAGCGCCCGCCGATCGGTCGCCAGCCGGCGGGGAAGTTCCGGTTCAGGTCGACGCCGCGGGCGTTGCCGCGCGTCCCGCGGACGCGTCCGTCCGGGTTCAACGTCGGGACGAGCCAGAGCGAGCCGCGGGGCCGGGCGGCGCGCTCGAGCCGGCGCAGCACGGGCACGGCGGCGCACTCGTCCCCGTGGATGCAGCCGACCACGAGGACGCGGGGCCGCGCCACCGGGTCGCCGAGCACCGTCAGCCGGATCGGGCGCCCGTCGCGCGAGCGACCGACGACGAGCGGCTCGACGGCCAGTCCGTCGACGACGGACAGGGTCTCGGCTCGCCGTGTCGCGGGCGCGTCGACCCCGAGCGCGACGAGCACGTGGAAGGCGCGCGCGCCCTCCCGGAAGCGGAGGAGCGTCCCGCGCCCGAGGCACGCGTGGTCCCGGGGCGCCGCGAGCCCGGCGCGCCGCGGCCGCGCCGGGAAGCCCGCGAGGAGCTCGGGCCGCGGCTGTCCGGCCTCCTCCCAGACGACGACGAGCGCCCCGTCCGGCGGCAGCGCTGCGAGCGCCGTCTCGGGGGTGCAGCCGGGATCCGGCGTCGCCTGGGTCAGCGGGAAGCTCGCGACGGCCAGCCGCTGCACCGGCCGGGCGAGCGTCGTCAGCGGCGCGTCGATCGCGCGCCAGCCGGCGGGGACGGGCACGGTGACGCCCTCGGAGCCGGCGCGCGCAGCGCCCGCCGGGGCGGCCGGGAGCAGGCAGGCGAGGGCGGCGATCAGCGCGGCGCACGGGCAGCGCCGTCCCATCGCCGCCCTCCCCGCTAGAGGTCTCGCAGGAAGCTCGGCGGGCCGGCCAGCTCGAGCCGCTCGCCGCCCGCGGCGGCCCGGGCGGCGGCCGCGCGCTGGCCCCGGCCGAGGCCGGTCGCCACCACGGTCACCCACATCCTGGCCGTTGAGCTTCGGGTCGACGGTCGCGCCGAAGATGATGTTCGTCTCGGCCATCGCGGCGCTCCTGATCACCTCGGCGGCCTCGTTGACCTCGAACAGCGTCAGGTCCGCCGCCCGCGATCGAGAGCAGGATGCCCCGCGCGCCGGTGATCTCGGCGTCGATCAGCGGCGAGCGCAGCGCCCGCTCGGCCGCATCTCGGGCCCGGTCCTCGCCGGTCGCGAAGCCGATGCCCATGAGCGCCGCACCGGCGTCGCTCATGACCGTCCGGACGTCCGCGAAGTCGAGGTTGATCAGGCCGGGCATCGTGATCAGGTCGCAGATGCCCTGCACGCCCTGCCGGAGCACGTCGTCCGCGATGCGGAACGCGTCGAGCATCGACGTCGAGCGGTCGAGCACCTCGAGCAGCCGGTCGTTGGGGATCACGATCAGGGTGTCGCAGACCGCGCGGAGCGCCTCGACGCCGTCGTCGGCCTGGCCGCGGCGGCGCGTGCCCTCGAAGCGGAACGGCATCGTGACGATCCCGACGGTCAGCGCGCCGAGCTCCCGTGCGATCCGCGCGACCACGGGGCCGCGCCGGTGCCGGTGCCACCGCCCTCACCGGCCGTCACGAAGACCATGTCCGACCCGCGCAGGACGTGCTTGATCTGGTCGTACGCCTCCTCGGCGGCGAGCCGGCCCACCTCGGGGTCGGCGCCGGAGCCGAGGCCGGCCGTGATCTCCTTGCCGATGTGCAGCTTGATCGGCGCCTCGGAGAGGCGGAGCTGCTGCATGTCGGTGTTGAGCGCGACGGAACTCGACCTGCGAGACGCCCGCGTCGATCATCCGGTTGACCGCGTTCAGCCCCGCGCCGCCGACGCCGACCACGCGGATGACCGCGAGGTAGGCGGACGAGTCTGACCGGGACGTGCGCCGAGGCCTGGGTCGAGCTTCGCCCCGGCGACGCTCGCCGCGGGCGCGGCGGGTTTGGTCCGGCACGAGGCCGGCCGGGTGCTCCTCGTACGTGGGCGCGGCGGCCGGTGCGGGCTCGTCCGCGGGAGCGGCTCGGCGTCGGCGATCGGCTCGGGGAGCGGCTCGCCGGCTCAGCTCCTCGCCCAGCGAGGAACTGTCGCTCGTCCACGGGGTCGGGCGCGAACGCGTCGCCCGGCTCCTCGAGGGAGCGCGCGGCGACCGGCGCAGGCGCATCGGTCGGCGCGGCGCCACGAGCGCGCTCGACCGGCCGCTCGACGACGGCCGTCGCGCGCCCGGGGGCGTGCTCGACCGTCGGGGCCTCGCTCGGCGTGCGCTCCGCGTGGCGCTGTGCAGCCTCGGTCGCGCGGAACAGCTCCGAGAGCGGTCCCTCACGCATGCTCGCGCGCTGCCGCGCCATGGAGCACCTCCTCCGCCAGGTCGCGATAGGCCCGGGCGGCGCTGCCGTCGGGCTCGTACTTCAGCACCGAGCTGCCCTGCACAGGCGCCTCGGCGTACCGGATGGTCTTCCGGATCCGGCTCGCGAAGACGAGGTCGCCGAAGTTCTCCTGGAGCATCTCGACCGCCTCGCGCGAGTGCAGCGTGCGTCCGTCGTACATCGTCGGGAGGATCCCGAGGATCTCGACGGACGGGTTGAGGTTCTCGCGGATCATCTGCAGCGTGTTCTGCAGCTGCACGAGCCCCCGCAGCGAGAGGTACTCGCACTGGACGGGGACGATCACGTAGTCGGACGCCGTCAGCGCGTTGATCGTCAGCAGCCCGAGCGAGGGCGGCGTGTCGATCAGGACGTAGTCGTACTCGCCGCGCACCGGCGCGAGCGCCTTCTGGAGCGCGCGCTCGCGGCCGATCATGCTCGACAGCGCGAGCTCGGCGCCGGCGAGGTCGATCGAGGAGACGGCCACGTCGATCTCGACGGTCCGGACGACCTCGTCGATCGGGAGGCCGCGCACGAGCACGTCGAACATCGACCGCTCGAGCTCGTCGGGGTTCATCCCCTGGCTCATCGTGAGGTTGCCCTGGGGGTCGAGATCGACGACGAGGACGCGCAGGCCCTGCTCCTTGAACGCCACGGCGAGGTTGAGCGTCGTCGTGGTCTTGGCGACGCCGCCCTTCTGATTCGCCATCGCGATGACCCGGGCGGGCCGCAGGCGGGTGTCCGCCTCGGGGGTGAGTGGATGGGTAGCGATCGCCATTTGGGGGCACGTTCGCGCCCCGCGGGCGGACTCCTTCTCCGGATCGCGCGAGTCCCGCGCCGCTACGCGGCAGGGCCGGGCGTTCCGGCCGGCGCCGGGCACGACACCTCGCCGCGCAGCCGGAGCACGAGCGCGACGGCGAGGAGCAGGATCGCGATCCCGCCGAGGATCGGCTGCAGCGGCTCCCACCAGTCGAGCGCGCCGGCGGTGCCGAGCAGGATCAGCACGGGCTTGTTGCAGACCGGGCAGCCGACCGCGAGGAGCGTCAGGAGCCCGCCGCCCGCCGCCGGCTTCTCCGGCCGGCGGATCGCGGTCGCGACGAGCAGGCCGATCAGGGCGGACGAGGCGATCCAGACGGGATACGCCCAGACGGTGACGTCGATGCTGCGCCCGAACAACGGCGTGTCGATGAGGTCGGTGGGGATGCCTGTGAGCAGCGCCGCGAGGACGGCGACGCCGGCGGCGAGCGCGAAGCGCCGCGCGGGCCAGAGCCGGAGAGCAGTCACGGCGTCGCGCACGCGTGCATCGTACCGCGGCGTACCGCGGCGCCGGCCGGGCTCGACCGCCTGTGGACGAATCGGCACCGGATCGGCGCAGCCCCGTTTCACACGGGCGCGCGTCTCTTCCGTAGGCTGAGCGCCGGAGGCGCGTGGTTCCCCCACCCTGGGTGGGAGTCCGGGGGTAGACGTGGCCCGCGGGGACATGGCCCTTCGGGACAGGGCCCGCGAGGACGTGCACGCTCCAGGAAGGAGCGCGTCGAGACGTCGCCCGTCGACCGGGTGTCGGCATGGGCGCCTCCTGGCGCGCCACGCGCCTCCCCGGCTCGCGGCGCTGCTGTCCGGGTGCGGACGGTTCGCGCCCACGGACGGTTGCCGTGACCACCCGTTGGGCTGCCCGCCTGCAGGCGGCACGGGCACGTCGACGCTCCTGCCCGGCCCCGCCTCGCGGTCAACGTCTACGGTTTGCTGGTGTCCATCCTCGACCGGCGCCTGATCGTCGTCACCGGCAAGGGCGGGGTCGGTCGGACGGCCGTGGCCGCAGCCCTCGGGCTCGCCGTCGCTCGCGGCGGGCGGCGCGCGCTCGTCGTCGAGGTGGCCGCGCAGCGCCAGGTCGCGGCGCTCTTCGGCGCCTCGCCGCGCGACCCGTTCGCCGAGACCCCCCTGGTGCCGAACCTCTCGGGCCTCTCGATCGACCCGCAGCGGGCGCTCGAGGAGTACCTGATGCTGCAGCTGCGCGTCCCGGCGCTCGCGCAGAAGCTGGCCGAGAGCCGCGCGTTCGGCGCGATCGCGGCCGCGGCGCCCGGCCTGCGCGAGATCGTCACGCTGGGCAAGGTCTGGCACCTCGCCGAGCAGGTCGCGCGTGACGGCCGCCCGCGCTACGACGTGATCGTCCTCGACGCGCCGGCGACCGGACACGGGATCGGCCTGCTCCAGGCCCCGCGAGCCTTCTCCGAGATCGCGCGCGTCGGACGCGTGCACGACGAGGCCCGGCGGATCGCCGCGTTCGTCTCGGATCCCGCTCGCACGGCCGTCGTGCTCGTGACCCGGCCCGAGGAGATGCCCGTGAACGAGACGGTCGACGCGACCCGGCGGCTGGACGAGCTCGGGCTCCCCGTGGGCACGATCGTCGTGAACGGCGTCTACCCGGATCGCTTCGACCCGGACGATGTCGAGCGGCTACGCGAGGCGACGCCATCCGGCGAGACGGGCGAGGCCGCCGTGCGCGCCGCGCTCTCGACCGCCGCCTGCGCCCGCGATCAGGCTGCCGAGCGGGCTCGCCTCGCCGAGAGCGTCGCCGCGCCCCTCGTCGACCTGCCGGTCCTGTTCCGTGCCGAGCTCGACGGCGAGGGCATCGGCATGCTCGCCGAGCGGCTCCTCGCCGGCCTGGAGGATCGGGCATGAACCTCGATCGCCTCCTGGACGGCAGGGACGTCGTGATCGTGTGCGGGTCCGGCGGCGTCGGCAAGACGACGACGAGCGCCGCGATCGCGCTCGGCATGGCGCGCCGGGGGCGCACGGCCTGCGTGCTGACGATCGACCCGGCACGGCGGCTCGCGAACGCGCTCGGGATCGACGAGCTCGGCAACGAGCCGCGCGAGATCGACCTGGGTGCGGACACGAGCGGCCGTCTGTTCGCGCTGACGCTCGACGCCAAGGGGACGTTCGACCGCCTCGTCGAGGAGCACGCCCCGTCGCCACAGGCGCGCGACCGGATCCTGCGCAACCGGATCTACCAGCAGCTCTCGACCGCGATCGCCGGCTCGCAGGAGTACATGGCGATGGAGAAGCTGTACGAGCTCCACCGAACGGGCGCGTACGACCTGCTCGTCCTCGACACGCCGCCCAGCCGGAACGCGCTCGACTTCCTCGACGCCCCGAACCGGATCACGCGCTTCGTCGAGGGCCGGACCCTGCGGACGTTCCTCGAGGGCGGCGCCCGCGCCGGGCGGCTCGGGCTGCGAACGCTCGGCAACGCCTCGGCCCTCGCGTGGAAGGCGTTCGAGCGCCTGACCGGGTTCGGCCTGATGGCGGACCTCTCGGAGTTCTTCCTCGCGTTCGAGGGCATGTACGACGGCTTCCGGGAGCGCGCACAGGCGGTGCGTGCCCTGATCGGGGACGAGCGCTCCGTGTTCGTGCTCGTCACGACGCCCGAGCGCGCGCCGATCGAAGAGGCGGTGTTCTTCTGGCAGCGCCTCGTCGAGGCCGAGCTGCCGTTCGGCGGCGTGATCGTGAACAAGGTCCACCAGGACGGGATCGTCGACGCGCGCGAGCGGGCCGACGAGGCGCTGCGCCGCGCAGCCGCCGGACAGCTCGCCGACAGCGGTCTCGATGCCGACCTCCGCGCGCGGGTCGTCGAGGCGTTCCTCGCGTCCCAGGCGCTCGTCCGCCGCGACCACGCCGCCATCGGCAGCCTGTCGCGACGGCTCGGGGCCGAGCCCCTGCTGCTCGTGCCATCGCTCGATGGCGACGTCCACGACGTCGCCGGCCTCGACCGACTCGACGCGCACCTCTTCCCGCCGTCCTGAGCCGGCCTGCCGGGCCGTCACGGCGGCTCGCGAGCAGTGCCGTGGCCGTCCCGTCGGTCGACGGTCGACGCCGCCGCCGGCCCGAGCGCCACGCCGAGGGCGTCGACAGCCGCCCGTGCACGCGTCGAGCCGGCCGCATCCGACGCCGCCCACCGCTCGGCCTCGCCGAGCAGGGCTCGAAGCTCCGCGAGCAACGCGGCGGACGAGCCGCCGCGAGCGCGCATGCCGTCGATCCGCTCGAGGCGCTGCTCTACCGCCCGGGTCGCGTCGTCCATGCGTCCACCGTACGGACGAGGACGTCACGTGTCCGTCACGAGATCGTGCCGGATGTGTGACGTTTCCTCCACCGGAGGGCGTCCGCGAGGCGGCGGCGACCCCGCCGACGCCTCTGACCGGGGAGCCCGCAGGCCAGCGCGCGGCCGCGGCGGCCGCGGCCGGGATACATCTCCCGCCCAGGGTGGGGGGTCCACGTGCCGCCGGCAACGAGCCTATCGCCGGAACGCGCGCGGGTGCGTCACGCACGCGTGCCGATCGCGTGACGATTCGTCCACGGCTCGCGCGCGGCGCAGGGGGACGGCGCGCGAGCCCCCGCCCGGCTGCGCGCCGGCTGGTCGACGACGATCTCGCCGGGGATCAGCGCGCGCCCGCGGCGACGCGATCGGGGTCGCCGAAGGGCAGCCGCTCGCGGACGCCGAGGAGCGTCTCGTCGAGCGCCCCGAGGAGCGCCTCGCGGGAGCCGTGCAGCAGCGCCTCGACCAGGCAGCGGCGGACGACGTCCTCCGCGCGCGCGCCGGGCCCGTCGCCGTCGACGAGCGCCCGCAGCGCCTGGAGGAGCTCGCTCCGCTCGTCGGCCGTCCGGCCGAGGAGCGCCGACGCCCGCATCGCCGCCGCCCACGAGCCCTCGTCGCCGCCGAGCAGCGTCACCAGCGCCTCGCGCAGCTCGTCGCTGCGCGTCGGCCCGCGCTGGAACAGCGCGAGCTCCCAGCGGTCGAGCGCCTCGAGCAGGTCGGGGTCGACGCCCGAGGACGTCAGCAGCTCGATCATCTGCGCGGCGATCCGCGCCCGGAACTGGTCGAGGCGCGTCGGCTCGCCGTGCGGCTGCTGGGCGGTCACGGCCGGCAGCGGACGGACGGCGTACGGCCGCCGGTCGAGCAGCTCGAACAGCACGGGCCCGGCCGCGATCGCCCCCGGCGTCGCCAGGCGGAGCGCGCTGACCGTGTTGCCGAAGACGAGCGGCGCGTCGGGCACGAGCGGGTCGTTCGCGGCCAGCTCCCGCTCGAGCTCGAGGACGAGCGTGCGATCGACCTCGCGGCCGAAGTCCTGCGGCAGGCTCCGCTCCGCGTCGGAGAAGCCGGCGAACTCGTCGGGAGTCGCCGCACGGACGCGCAGCCCGGGGCCGAGCTCGATCTCCGCGCCGGCGGACAGCCCGACCAGCGGGGCGACCGCCCGGTACGTGCGCCGTGCGCCGAACAGCGTGCGCTCGAGCTCGAGGTACGCCTCGTCGAACGTGCGGTCGTCCCACTCGAAGCCGCCGCAGCGCTCCGCGACGCGGACGACGATCGGGAGCAGGATCGTCCGCCGTAGCGCCTCGTCCTCGCCGATCCGCTCGCTCGCGTGCGCGCGGGCGAAGATCCCGGCGGCGGGCTCGTCCTTCAGCACCTCGAGCGCGTCGTAGGCGTCGTCCCGCTCGCCCAGGGACGCCGCGCGCTCCTCGACGAAGCGGCCGACGAGCGGTCGGTACTCGTAGAGGGTCGGACGGCCGGCCGCACCGTGCTCCTGGAGCGCGACGTGCAGCTCGGCGCCGTCCTCCAGCTCGCCGGACAGCTGGAAGAAGCAGCCGAGGCCGAAGTTGCGGAGGGCCTCGTGCAGCCGGGGGGAGCGGACGCGATCAGCCACGGTGTCAGGTACGCGCCGGACGGGCCGACTCCTGCCCGCCGCGCGGGCGGTTGCGGTCAGGCCCGGGTGCGCTGGACGTGGTCGAGCGTGGCGATCGCGGCGTCGATCGCCTGCAGCCGCGGCACCGGGACGCCGAGCCGGCCGGCGAGCTCGACGACGGCGCCGCTCATGCACGCGTGCTCGAGGGGCTTCCCCGCCTCGAGATCCTGGAGCATCGACGTCTTGTGGTCGCCCACCCCGATGCCAGCCTCGAGGCGCCGCTCGATCGAGCCGGGGATCTCGACGCCGAGGGCGCCCGCGACGGCCGCGATCTCCTGCATCGCCTCGCGTAGCAGCTCGAGCATCGCCGGCACCTCACCGAGCTGACCCAGCGTCGCGCCGGTCAGGGCGCTCAGCGGGTTGAAGGTCGCGTTGCCGAGCAGCTTCAGCCAGATCTGCCCGCGCACGTCGTCCTCGATCGGCGCCTTCAACCCGCCCGCGACGAGTGCGGCCGACAGCCGCTCGCAGCGCTCGCTGCGCGTCCGGTCGGGCTCGCCGAGCGTGAAGCGCGTGCCCTCGACGTGGCGGATCACGCCCGGCGCGACGATCTCCGCGGCGGGGTAGGCGACGCAGCCGATCGAGCGACCGGGCCCGATCGCGCGGGCAATCGCGCCGCCGGGGTCGACCGACTCGAGCGTCGCGCCGTCGAGCGCCCCGCCCTCGGACTCGAAGTACCACCACGGCAGGCCGTTCTGCGCCCAGAGGAAGGCCGCGTCCGGGCGCGCGTGCTCGGCGAGGCGAGGCGCGATCTCCGTCAGGCTGTACGCCTTCAGGGCGACGACGACGACGTCCGCGTCCGCGATCGCCGCGAGGTCGTCGGTCGCCGCCGGGTGCGCGTGGAAGTCCCCGCGCGGGCTCTCGACGCTGACGCCGCTCGCCTGCATCGCCGCGAGGTGCGCGCCGCGTGCGACGAGGACGACGTCCCCGCCCCCGCGCGCGACGGACGCGCCGAGGTACGCGCCGATCGCGCCCGCCCCGACGACCGCGAGGCGCATCAGGCCTGCTCGCCGTAGAGGTGCGCGGGCATGCGGCGTCGCTGCACCTTGCCGGTCGGCGTGCGCGGGATCGCGTCGAGCACGTGGATCCGCCGGGGCACCTTGAACGCGGCGAGCCGCTCCTTGCAGTGGTCGACGAGCTCGCGGTCGGTCGCCTCGCCGCGCAACGCCACCGCGGCCTCGACCTCCTCCCCGTACTTCTCGTCGGCGACGCCGAACACGACGGCGTCCGCGACGGCGGGATGCGCGAGCAGCGTCTCCTCGATCTCCAGCGGCGAGATGTTCTCGCCGCCGCGCAGGATCATCTCCTTGATCCGCCCGACGAGCCGCAGGTAGCCGTCCGCGTCGACGACGCCCTGGTCGCCCGTGCGGAACCACCCGTCGAAGAAGGACGAGGCGTTCGCCTCCGGGTTGCCCAGGTACCCCGGGGTGACGCCCGGGCCCTTGATGCACACCTCGCCGGCCTCGCCGGCGCCGAGGAAGCGCCCGTCGCGATCGGCGATCCCGATCTCGACGCCGCTCGCGATCCCGACGGAGCCGACCTCGCGCCGGCCGGGCGGCAACGGGTTCGAGGCCATCTGGTGGCTCGCCTCGGTCATCCCGTACGCCTCGAGGATCGGCACGCCGTAGCGCTCCTCGGCCCGGGCGAACAGGGCGGGTGAGAGCGCAGAGGAGCACGAGCGCGTGAAGCGCAGGGTCGCCGGGACGGCCGCGTCCTCGGCCCTGTCGAGGAGCATGTGGTGGAGCGTCGGGCCGGCCGAGAACCACGTCACGCGGTGCTCCGAGAGGTGCTGCCAGAAGCGCCGCGGCGCGAGACGGCGCGTCACGACGACCGAGCCGCCCGAGGCGAGCGTCCCGAGCGTCGAGGCGACCAGGCCGTGCACGTGGAACAGCGGCATCGCGCAGTAGGAGACGTCGTCCGGGCCGAGCGCGTAGAACGCCGCGATGTTCCGCGCGGACGCGGTCAGGTTGCGGTTGAGCAACGGGACCTGCTTCGGCCGGCTCGTCGTCCCGCTCGTGTGCAGGAGGAGCGCGACGTCGTCGGGCGAGGCGGTCTCGTCCAGCGCCGCCGGCGCGAGCTCGCGGCCGCCGAGCGCGAGCGACGAGCCGACGCCCGCCGCGTAGGAAAGCTCGACCACCGGGACGGCGTCGGGCACGACCTCGCGCGCCGCCGGCGTCTCGCCCGCCGCCAGCAGGAGCACGCGCGGCGCGAGGTCGTCGAGGTAGAAGCGGTGCTCGTCGGCGGTGTAGCCCGGGTTCAGCGGCGCGGCGGCCGCGCCGAGCGCGCCGATCGCGAGCAGCGCCTCGACGAACTCCGGCCCGTTCGGCAGGACGAGCGCGACGCGGTCGCCCCGCGCGACGCCGGCCGTGCGCAGCCGCCCGGCGAGCGCCTCGACCCGGCCGGCCAGCTCGCCGTAGGAGACGCGCTCGCCGTCGTCGGCGCAGATGACGGCCGGCCGCTCCGGCGTCGTCTCCAGCAGCGCGCTCAGGGTGGTCGGCTCGCTCGTCACGCTCGCTCCTCCTCGGTCGTCTCGCTGGGGCGAGTATGACGCGTCGCCGGTGGCGACAGCGCGCGAGCCCGGCACCGAGATCCTCGTCCCATCCGCGACCAGGCTCCCCGCGGCCTCGTCGGGGCGACCCGGTCAGGCCCGGTCCCCGGGCCAGCGTCGCCCTGGACGGCTCACCCGCTGGTCGTCCGACGCGCTGGCGGCCGCGACCGGCGCCGGGTGGCGCCGACCGCGGCCCCGCCTCGCGCTCGGTGGTGCTGCTAGGGGTTGCAGGCCTTGCCGACGGCCGCGGCGGCGCGGGCCCGCGCCTTGATCGCGTTCGTCAGCCGCTGCTGCGCCCGCGCCCTGGCGGCGTCGGTCTTCGCCGCGGCGAGCTGCTGGCGCGCCGTCTTCACCTTCTGGCGGGCCCGGTCGAGCGCCTTCTCCGCCTTCGTGCACTTGGCGCTGTCGCTCCGGTCCTCCTCGCCGGTGACGATCACCCAGGCCTGCGAGCCGTACAGGCCGCGGAGTGTCTGGCTGTACGCGACGCAGGCCTCCTGCGCGGCGGCGTCCGTGCCGCCGTCGCGATGGCCGCCGCCGAGCTTCCACCAGTTGTTGCCGCTGGTGGCGATGAAGTCGACCCCGAGGAACGTCATCCGGTTGTCGAACGGTGGCGCCGGGCGCTCGACGTACTCCTTCGCGACGCCCCGTGTCGACTTGAAGTAGTGGGCCTCCCAGCTGCTCCCGACGAAGTTGTTCTCGGTCGGGTCCTTCCACTCGATGACGACCTGCGTGCCGCAGTTGTTGCCGTCCTGCGGGTTGATCGCGTCCTGGAACAGGATCGTCGCGCCGACCTTCTTCTCGACCGTCTTGGCGGACGCCGCCGACGGCAGCGCGGCGAGCGCGGCGCCTGCCGCCAGCGCCGCGAGAGCCATCACGCGAACTCCCAACCGCTTGCCCATGACCGCAGCCCCCTTGCCGTCGGATACGCCCGGGAAGGACGAGAAGATACCAATCGCGCCGGGCGGGCCGGTGGCCCTGTGGCAGCGTGACGCCGGGAAGAGCGGGCCGACAGCGTCTCAGGCTGATCCCCGCGCCGCCGACACGCGTCGGACACGGGGACGGGGGCGAACCCGGCCAGGGCTTCGAGGCCGGGGTCGAGGAGGACGCGATCGAGCGGCTCGACGCCGGCGAGGCAGTCGCGCTCGCCGTCCCGCGCACGAAGCACGTCCGGACCGGCACCACCGGCGAGCACGTCGGTTCCGCCGCCGCCGACGAGCCGGTCGGATCCCAGGGCGCCCTCGAGGACGTCGTCCCGCGCCCCGCCGAGGAGGACGTCGTCCCCGCTGCCGCCGAGGAGCCGGTCGGCGTCGGTGCCCGAGTAGGCGTCGGGCCCGCCACGCAGGACGTCGTCGCCGGCGCCGCCCCGCAGGACGTCCCGGCCGCGGCCGCCGTCGATCAGGTCGCGGCCGGGCCCGCCGAGGACGAGGTCGTCGCCGCGCCCGGCGAGCAGGCGATCGTCGCCCGGGCCGCCCAGGATGGTGTCGGCCTCCCCGCCCAGCGAGACCACCACGTCGTTCCCGGAGCCTGCATCGACCACGGTTCGGAGGGCGAGCCCGGCCGGCGACGGCTCGACGACGATCTCGTCGTCGCCGCCGAGCCCGCGAACGAGCGCCGGCGGCACGACGTGCAGGACGTCGTCGCCCTCGGTGCCGACGACGAGGCAGTCGTTCGTCAGCGGCAGCGCGCTGCCGCTCGCCACGTCGAGCACGTGCACGCCGAGCAGGCACTGCTCGAGCGACTGCGTCGTGAACGCGAGCGAGGCGCCGTCCGGCGAGAAGACCGGGGCCTCCTGGCTCTCGTTGGCGACCGGGACGACCGCCGCGACGGCGAACGGCGCGGACGTCGCGACGACCACGATCGCCTGCCGCGTCCGCACGGCGAGCATCGCCCCGTCCGGCGAGAGCGCGGTCGCGAGCGGCGGCTCGGTCGTCGCGGCGCTCGGCCACGGCACCTCGACCACCGTGCCGTCACGGCGCGCGAGCAGCCACCCGAGCGATCCCGGCGTGGGCGCGTCCGGGCCCGTCGCCCGCAGCAGCACCCGCGTGCCGTCGGCCGACCAGGCGACGACGTCCGTGGATCGCGCGACGAGCTCCGTCTGCGCGCCGGTCTCGACGTCCAGGAGCCACGTCCGCCCGGCCGTCGAGAGCACGGTCACCGCCAGGTCGGGCGAGGGCCAGCCCGGCGACGCGGGGAGCGTGCCGACGACGGTCCCGTCGAGGCGGACGACCTGGAGCCGGCCCACCACCGGCGACCAGAGCGCGAGGCGCTCGCCGTCCGACGACCACCGCGGCGCGAGGGCGGGAGGCGCGCCGGCCCGCACGTCGAAGGTCGCGACGACCGCCTGGGTCGCCAGGTCGAGGACGAGCAGCTGCGGAGCCCCAGGTCGGTCGGGTCGGGACGGCTGAGCAGCAGCCGTCCGCCGTCCGGCGACCAGCTGGACGGGCTCCCGAGGATCGTGCGGGCGGGCCGGGCGCCCAAGGGCACGGTGAGCCCGATCGAGCCGCCGGCCAGGTCGGCGACGACGAATGGCGTCTCGCGCAGCGCGCGTGTCAGCCCGGGATCCAGCTCGCCCCACTCCGCCGGCCACGAGGCACGCACGGCCCGGCGCCCGGGAGTCAGCTCGACGACGAACGGGCCTCCGGGACCGACCCGGCCGCCGAAGTACGTCGCGCCGAGCCCGGCGAAGGCGAGCCGCGCGCCGTCGCTCGACCAGACGGGCGCGGCGTGTCCCCTCGTACGGGGCGAGCCCGTGCGCGGCCGCCGCCGGGACGAGGCCGAGCAGGCACGCGAGCGCGAGCACGGCGATCCTCACCGAGACGCGCACCGTCACGCCCGCTCCCCGGTCAGGGCGGAGCAGCGGCCCGCCGCCGTCGTCACCGCCCGCGCCGGGGGACGAGGTCGACGCTCCCGAGCACCCTCGCCGCCGGGCGATCGCGCGTCGACCATCCCTCACCGCCCCGTGATGCACCGCTCGAGCTCGGCGACGCTCGCCGTCAGGGTCGTCACCGCGTCGAGCCCGGCGTCGACGAGCAGCCGATCGCCCGGCCCGACGCGCAGCAGGCAGTCGCGCTCGCCGTCGCGTGCGGCGAGCCGGTCAGGGCCGGGCCCGCCGTCGAGCTCGTCCCGCCCTGCGCCGCCGACGAGGACGTCGCGGCCGGCACGGCCGAGCAGGACGTCGCCGCGCGCGCCGCCGCGCAGCACGTCGTCGCCCGCGCCGCCGTCGAGGCGATCGAGGTCGCGCTGCCAGCGGACGACCGCCGCGGGCCCGCCGACCAGCCGGTCGTCCCCCGGGCCGCCCGCGAGGAGGTCGCGCCCGGTGCCGCCGTCGAGGCGGTCGTCCCCGGTCCCGCCGAGCAGCGTGTCGTCCTGCGCGCCGCCGCGGAGCACGTCGTTCCCGGCACCGCCGAGCACGGTGTCGAGCGAGGCGGACCCCGCCGCGGCCACGACCACGTCGTCGCCCGGGCCCGCGTCGACGTGCGTCCCGGCGCGCGGCCAGCCGCCCGCGGCGATCACGATCCGGTCGTCGCCGGCGAGCGCGCGCACGCGGGCCGGGGCGCGGACGACGAGGACGTCGTCCCCGGGCGTGCCCGCGACGCGGCAGTCGTTCGTCAGCATCACCGGCGCCCCACCGCCGGCCTCCACGACGTGGACGCCAGGGAGGCACGGGAACATCGAGACGGCCGAGACTGCGACGGTCTTTCCGTCGGGCGACCAGGCGGGCGACTCGAGCCCGCCGGGGCTCGTCCGATCCATGCCGAGCGTCACCGGCGCGCGGACGGCGAACGGCGGTCGCGCGTCGACGACGACGAGCTCGTACGGGGTGACGTACGCGAGCAGCGCGCCGTCGGGCGAGAGCGACCCGGCGACCGGCCCGCCGGGTTGCGGCACGCGCACGACGGTGCCGGCGCGGTCGACAACGAGCCAGGAGTCCAGGCCCGAGAGGAGCACGCGCGACCCGTCGGCCGACCAGGACGCAATCGCCGTCGGACCGCCGACGTCGATCTCGACGCCGGTCGCGGTGTCGACGAGCCAGCTGCCCCGCGTCGGGCTCGACGCGATCGCGAGCCTCAGGTCGGGCGAGGGCGCGACCGTCTCCGGTGGCAGGCCGCCGACGACCACGCCGTCGTCGCGCACGACCGCCCACGCGCCCGGCGTCGGCGACGACGTCGGCGGCACCGCGACCAGCGTGCCGTCGGCCGACCAGACGCCTCGCGGCTCTCCGGGATCGGCCAGATCGCGCAGGGTGGCCAGCGTGCCGGTCGCGACGTCGATCCAGCGCAGTCGGACGCCGCCGCCGGCGAGCAGCAGGCGCGTCCCGTCCGGCGACCAGGGGCGTCCCGCTGCGATGCCGGAGCCCGCGGGGACGGGCAGGCGCGCCTCGCCGCCCCCGAGGGTGCGGACGACCAGCTCGCCGCCCTCGATCCGCGCCTCCCGGCGGAGCGTGGGATCGAGCACGCGGTCGAGTGCCGGGCGCGCGCCGATCGTCGCGAGCGGCGCCTCCTCCGCGGCGACGACCGTCCTCCGGTCGGTCCCGAGGACGAGCACGCCTACACCACGCGCCGGGCGGATCCCGCCGAAGCCCTGCGGCTCGTACGCCTGGTACGCGACCCGCGCCCCGTCGGTCGACCAGACGACCTGCTCGTGCCAGCTGCCGTCGAACGGGGCGGCCCCCGCCCCGGCCGGGAGCGCCGCCGCGCACGCGAGCGCAACCGCCGCGAGCCGCATCCCGCGCCTCGACCGCCCAGCCGTCCTCCAGCCCCACCCCATCGCGCTGCCCCCGCGTCGTGGACGAGGGGCGCAGCATACGCCCTCGTCCCGGCGGTCAGGCCTCCGCGAGCGCCTCGAGCGGCGGGCAGGCGCAGACGAGGTTGCGATCGCCGTGGGCGGCGTCGATCCGCCGGACGGGCGCCCAGACCTTCGTCGTGCGCAGCCCCGGCACGGGGAACGCCGCCTCCTCGCGCGAGTACGGGTGCGCCCACTCGCCGGCGAGCATCGTCGCCGTGTGCGGCGCGTTGCGCAGCGGGTTGTCCTCGGGGTCGAGCTCGCCGGACGCGACGCGCGCGATCTCGCCGCGGATCGCGATCATCGCCTCGCAGAAGCGGTCGAGCTCGTCGATGTCCTCCGACTCGGTGGGCTCGACCATCAGCGTCCCGCTGACCGGGAACGAGAGCGTCGGCGCGTGGAAGCCGTAGTCGATCAGGCGCTTCGCGACGTCCTCCGCGGTGACGCCGCTCTCCCTCGTCAGCGGGCGCAGGTCGAGGATGCACTCGTGCGCGACGAGCCCGTTCGCGCCGGTGTAGAGCACCGGATAGTGCTCGTGCAGGCGGCGGGCGACGTAGTTCGCGTTCAGCACCGCGACCTGCGTCGCGCGCGTCAGGCCCTCGGCGCCCATCAGCCGGACGTACGCCCACGAGATCGGGAGCACCATCGCCGAGCCCCACGGCGCGGCCGAGATCGGGCCGGGCCCGGTCGCCGGCCCCGCCTCGGCGGCGAGCGGGTGGTTGGGGAGGAACGGCGCGAGGTGCGCGCGCGCCGCGACGGGGCCGACGCCCGGGCCGCCGCCGCCGTGCGGGATGCAGAACGTCTTGTGCAGGTTCAGGTGCGACACGTCGGCGCCGAAGCGGCCCGGCCGCGCCAGCCCGACGAGCGCGTTCATGTTCGCGCCGTCGACGTAGACCTGGCCGCCCGCCGCGTGGACGAGCTCGCACAGCTCGACGACGGACGCCTCGTAGACGCCGTGCGTCGAGGGGTACGTGATCATGATCGCCGCGAGGCGCTCGCCGTGCTCGGCGAGCTTCGCGCGCAGGTCGTCGAGGTCGACGTTCCCACCCTGATCGGTGGCCACCGCGACGACGCGCATCCCGGCCATCACCGCGCTCGCCGCGTTCGTGCCGTGGGCCGAGACGGGGATCAGGCAGACGTCGCGGTGCTCGTCGCCGCGCGAGCGGTGGTAGCCGCGGATCGCGAGCAGGCCGGCCAGCTCGCCCTGCGAGCCTGCGTTCGGCTGGAGCGAGACGGCGTCGTAGCCCGTGATCTCGCAGAGCCAGCGCTCGAGGTCGTGCACGAGGGCGAGCGTCCCCTCGGCCTGGTCGAGCGGCGCGAACGGGTGGAGCGACGCCAGCTCGGGCCACGTGACCGGCTCCATCTCCGCGGTCGCGTTCAGCTTCATCGTGCAGGAGCCGAGCGGGATCATCGTCCGGTCGAGCGCGAGGTCGCGGTCGGCGAGCCGGCGGAGGTAGCGCAGCAGCTGCGTCTCGGAGCGGTGCGTGCGGAAGACCGGGTGCCCGAGGATCGCATCGGTGCGCCGGAGCGCGGCCGGCAGCGCGTCGGGCGCGGCCGCGTCGAGCCCGTCGAGGTCGGCCTCTGCGCCGAAGGCCGCGAGGACCGCGGCGACGTGCGCGCGCGTCGTCGTCTCGTCGCACGCGACGCCGACGGTGTCGTCGTCGACGAGGCGCAGGTTGATCCCGCGCTCCAGGGCGGCGGCCACCACGGCGACCGCGCGCCCGGGGACGCGCGCCTGGACCGTGTCGAAGAACGTCTCGTGCACGGGCTCGACGCCCGCGCGGCGCAGGCCCTCGGCCAGGATGCACGCGAAGCGGTGCGCGCGCCCGGCGATCGCGGCGAGCCCCTCGGCGCCGTGGTAGACGGCGTACATCGCGGCGACGACGGCGAGCAGCACCTGCGCGGTGCAGATGTTCGACGTGGCCTTCTCGCGGCGGATGTGCTGCTCGCGCGTCTGCAACGCGAGCCGGTAGGCGGGCGCGCCGTCCGCGTCGAGCGAGACGCCGACGAGCCGCCCGGGCAGCGAGCGCTCGAGCCCCTCGCGCACCGCCATGTAGCCGGCGTGCGGGCCGCCGAAGCCCATCGGCACGCCGAAGCGCTGCGTCGAGCCGACGGCGACGTCCGCGCCCAGCTCACCCGGCGAGCGGAGCAGGACGAGCGCGAGCGGGTCGGCGGCGACGCACGCGATCGCGCCGCGCTCGCGCGCCTCGGCGAGGAGCGCCGCGCAGTCGCGGACGGCGCCGCTCGCGCCCGGGTACTGGACGAGGACGCCGAAGATCGGCTCGTCGGGCAGCCCGCTCGCGAGGTCGGCGACGACGACGTCGATCCCGAGCGGCTCCGCCCGTGTCTCGACGACGGCGATCGTCTGCGGCAGGCAGTCGGCGTCGAGGACGAACACCCCGCCCGCGACCTTGCTCGCGCGCCGCGCGAGCGTCATCGCCTCCGCGGCCGCCGTGCCCTCGTCGAGCAGCGACGCGTTCGCGACGGGCAGGCCCGTCAGGTCCTCGACGAGCGTCTGGAAGTTGAGCAGCGCCTCCAGCCGGCCCTGCGAGATCTCCGGCTGGTACGGCGTGTAGGCCGTGTACCAGGCCGGGCTCTCGAGCACGTTGCGGAGGATCACCGGCGGCGTGATCGTCCCGTGGTAGCCGAGGCCGATCATCGACGTGACGACCCTGTTCCGGGCCGCGAGCGCGCGCAGCTCGGCGAGCGCCTCCGACTCGGTCGCGGGCGCGGGCAGGTCGAGCGCGTCGCGGTCCCGGATCGACGCGGGGACGGCCGCGTCCGCGAGCGCGTCGAGCGACGCGTGGCCGAGCAGCGCGAGCATCGCGTCCTGGTCGGCCTCGGAGGGGCCGATGTGGCGGCGCGCGAACGGCTGGGCCAGCTCGAGCTCGCGGAGCGTCGGCCGGTCGCTCACTGCTGCGCGACCCAGTCGCGGTAGGCGGCCGCGTCGAGCAGCCCGTCCACCTGGCCGGGATCGGCGAGGCGGATGCGGATCAGCCAGCCCGCGCCGTACGGGTCCTCGTTCACCGTCTCCGGCGCGTCGACGACCTGCTGGTTCACCTCGAGCACCTCGCCCGAGAGGGGCGAGATCAGGTCGGAGACGGCCTTCACGGACTCGACCTCGCCGTAGCTCTGCCCCTGCGTCACCGCGTCGCCGACGGCCGGCGGCTCGTAGTGGACGACCTCGCCGAGCGCGTCCTGCGCGTGCCAGGTCACCCCGAGCACGGCCTCGTCGCCCTCGACGCGCGCCCAGTCGTGCTCCCTGTTGTAGCGGAGGTCATCGGGGTAGCTCTCCTGCGCGGTCACGACTGCTCCTCCTGCTGCTGGACGGGCGGCGGGTAGATGGGCCTGCGGACGATCCGGGCGCGCCGCTCCCTGCCGCGGACGTCGATCGAGAGCGTGCGGCCGACCTCGGCCATGCCCGCCCAGACGTAGGCGAGCCCGATGCCCTGCTCGAGCATCGGCGAGAACCCGCCCGACGTGACGATCCCGTCCGAGCCGACCCTCATGCCGGCGCGCGGGATCGCCCTGTCCTCCATCACGAACGGGACGAGCTTCCGCGAGGGGGCCGTCCGCTTGTAGTACTCGAGCCAGTTGGAGCCGACGAAGCGGCCCTTGCCGAGCCGGACGGCCCAGCCGAGCCCCGCCTCGAACGGGTTCGTCTCCTCGGTGATGTCCTGCCCGTGCAGCGGGTAGCACGCCTCCAGGCGGAGCGTGTCACGCGCGCCCAGGCCGCACGGGACGATGCCGCGCTCGAGGATCGCGTCCCAGAGCAGGCCGACGTCGGCCGCGTTGCAGAGCAGCTCGCAGCCGCGCTCGCCCGTGTAGCCCGTGCCGCAGATCAGGCAGTCGACGCCGAGGATCTGCTGGCGGCGGAACGTCCACGGCTCGACCTCGTGGCCGAGCAGTGCGAGCGCCTCCGGCCCCTGGACGGCGAGCATCGCCCACTCGTCCGAGACGTCGTCCATGTACGGCAGGTGCTCGTGGTCCTGCTCGCGGTTGCCGGCGTTCACGACCAGCAGGTACCCGTTGTCGGTGCGGTAGGCGATCAGGTCGTCGACGATGCCGCCCTTGAGCGTGCAGAGCAGCGTGTACTGGGCCTCGCCCGGCCCGATCCGGTCGAGGTCGTTCGAGAGGCGCTCCTGCAGGTAGGAGTGCGCGTACGGGCCCTTGACGGCGAACTGGCCCATGTGGCTGACGTCGAACACGCCGGCGCGCGTGCGCACGGCGCGGTGCTCCTCGGCGATGCCGGCGTACTGGATCGGCATCTCCCAGCCGGCGAAGGGCGCGAGCTTCGCGCCGAGCGCCACGTGGCGGTCGTAGAGGGGGGTTCGCTTGAGCGTGGTCACGACCCGGATCTTCGCGGTCCGGCCGGATGAAGCACAAGCGCCGATTGCTGGCCATATCGTTAAGCGACGCTGAATGCTGGATCCGCGCCGCCTCCGCGTGCTCCGCCAGGTCGCCGACAGCGGCTCGATCGTGGGCGCGGCGCGCGCGCTCTCCTTCACCCCGTCGGCCGTGTCGCAGCAGATCGCGGCGCTCGAGCGCGAGGTCGGCGTGCGCCTGCTCGAGCGCGGGCGGCGCGGCGTCGCCCTGACGGACGCCGGCGCGGCGCTCGTCGCCCGCGCGGACGTGATCCTGCGCGAGCTCGCGCGCGCCGAGGCGGACGTGCGCGCGGTGCTCGACCTCGCCGCCGGGACGATCCGGATCGGGGCGTTCCCCTCGGCCGGCACGGAGCTCGTCCCGAACGCGCTCCTCGCCTTCGCCGGCGGCCATCCCGGCGTCGACGTGCGCCTGTTCGAGCTAGAGCCCGAGGAGAGCCTGCCGCGCCTGCGCACCGGCGAGCTCGACCTCGTCGTGGCGTACGAGTGCGACTACGTCCCGCTCGGGCTCGGGGAGGAGCTCGTCCAGGAGACGCTGTTCCGCGAGCCGATGTTCGTCGTCGTCGGCAAGGGCCGCTCGCGCTCGCGCGGGCCGATCGACCTGCGCGAGCTCGCGGAGGAGCGCTGGATCGCGTCGACCCCGGGGACGAGCATCCGCGACTTCACGATCCGCGCCTGCCAGGCGGCCGGCTTCGAGCCGCGCCTCGCCTCGCACTGGAACGACTTCCAGGTCGTGCAGAGCCTGACGGCCGCGGGGCTCGGGGTGGCGTTCATCCCCCGCCTCGCGGTGCGCCCGACGAGGCCCGGCGTCGCGGTGCGCACGGTGCAGGGCGAGCCGGGCCGCCGCGTGTTCGCCGCGTGGCTCCCCGGCGGCGCGCGCGAGCCGCTCGTCGCCGCCGCGCTCGAGGCGCTCCGCCTCGCCGCCCAGCCCCTCGGCTCGCCGGCGCGCCAGCGAGGATAGGGCCGTGCTCGACGCCGTCCCACCGTTCGCGAACCACCTGCCCGTCCGGATCCGCTTCGGCGACGGCGTCGTGGGCGAGCTCGCCGGCGCCCTCGCCGCGGAGCGCGCGCGACGGCCGTTCTGTGTCGTCGATCCCGCGGTGGCCGAGCTCGAGCCGGTGCGGGCCGCGCTGGCAGCGGTCGACGGCGCGGTGGTCGTCTGGTCGACGGCGCCGGGCGAGCCGACCGTCGCCTCGGTCGAGGCCGCCGCCGACGCGCTCGCCGGCGCGGCCGCCGACGCCGTCGTCGCGATCGGCGGCGGCTCGACGATCGACACGGCGAAGGCGGCACGGCTCGTCGCCGGGCAGGGCCTCGCGTACCGGGAGATCGCGGCGGGTCGGGTCGCCGTCGCGGCGCCCGCCGTGGCGCTCGTCGCCGTGCCTACGACCGCCGGGACCGGGTCGGAGGTCTCCGGCGGCGCCGTGATCGCCGACGAGCGGACGGGCCGGAAGGCCGGGATCGCGAGCCCGCTCCTGCGCGCCCAGCACGCGCTCGTCGACCCGGAGCTGACGCACGGCCTGCCGCCCGCCCCGACGCTGCACGGCGGCGTCGACGCGCTGGCCCAGGCGATCGCGGCGATCGTCGTCACCTGCCGCACGCCGGTCGGGGACGCGCTCGCGCTCGAGGCCGTCCGCCTGGCCGCCGGGGCGCTCCCGGCCGTGGTCGCGGACGGCGCCGACCGCGCTGCGCGCTCGCGCCTGAGCTGCGCGAGCCTGCTCGCCGGGCTGGCGATGAACGTCTCCGACTGCGGCTCCGAGCACGCGCTCGGGCAGGCGCTCGGCGGCCGCCTGCACCTGCCGCACGGGCTCGCGGTCGCGCTCGTCCTGGCCGAGTCGCTCGAGCACGACCGGCCAGCCGCGGCCGCGCAGCTCGAGCGCGTCGCCGACGCGCTCGACGCGCCGGCTGAGGGCCCGGGCGACGGCAGCCGCGCCGTGACCGCGGTGCGCGCGCTCCTCGCGCAGCTCGGCGTGCCCACGCTCGCCTCCGTCGGCGGTGCCGGGCTCGTGCTCGACGCCCTCGCCGACGACGCCCTCGCCGACCCGTTCCTGCGGGTGGCGCCGGTCCCGTGGACGCGCGAGGACGTGCTCGCGGCGTACCGCGCGGCGCTGGTGCTCGACCGCCGCTGAGCCCGCCCGGCGCCGGCCCGCCAGCGTCGGCCCCGGCGGCCCCGGCGGCCCCGGCGGCGGGAGGGCTCCGTCGGGCTGCCGCGGCGCGCGCGGAGGAGGCCGCCCGCCAGCGCCGGCCGCGGCGACGCCGGCGGTGGGACGCGCCAGACCGCGTTCTCGACAGGCGCCTGTGCAGACCGGGGAGCGATCGTCACCCGATCGTCACGCTCACGTGACGGACCGGTGCGGATCTCCGCGCTAGGCTCGACGCTGGAGGCACGTGGAGCCCCCACCCAAGGGCGGGTCTCCGGACCGCGGGATGTCGGAAGGGACATGGCCGATTCGGCCGGGCCCGACGTGCGTGTCCGGCCCGGCCGGGCGCTGACGGCGGGCCTGGCACGAGGGTGCCCGCGCCGGACGGAGACCCCGGCGGTCGCACCGGCCACGGCGCTCGCGCCGCACCGACCGGGAGGGCAGCCCGTCCGCCCTCCCGGAAGGGCTGCGGGCCTCCGGGAGGCGCACGGCCGCCGGGCCGACGGCTGGCCCGGAGACGCGACGCGCCGCGTTGCCGCGGCGCGAGGAGTCACCGATCGGGGCGGGGCTCGCGCCCGCCCCGATCGCGTCAGCGGTTGTCGCGCAGGAAGGAGGGGACCTCGAGCACCTCGGACGGGATCTCGAAGATCTCCCGCCCGCCGGAGCGCGTCTGGTCGCGCTCGCGCTCCCGCTCCTCCGTTGCCCGGGCCGGCTCGCGGTCGCGGCCGTACTGCGGGCGCTCGCGCGCCGCGGGCTTGTCGCCCCGCGCGCGGTACTTCGAGTCGAAGCCCGTGGCGATCACCGTGACCCGTACCTCGTCGTCGATCGACTCGTCGACGACCGCGCCGAAGATGACGTTCGCGTTGCGGTCGGCCGCGCCGGTCACGACCTCGGCGGCCTCGTTCACCTCGAACAGGCCGAGGTCTCCGCCGCCCGTGATGTTGAGCAGGATGCCGGTCGCGCCCTCGACCGACGCCTCGAGCAGCGGGGAGGAGACCGCCTGCCGTGCGGCCTCTGCGGCGCGGTTCTCGCCGCGCGCGACGCCGATGCCCATGAGTGCCGAGCCGGCGTCGCGCATGATCGTCCGCACGTCGGCGAAGTCGAGGTTCACGATCCCGGGCACCGTGATCAGGTCGGTGATGCCCTGGACGCCCTGGCGCAGGATGTCGTCCGCGATCCGGAAGGCCTCGAGGATCGATGTCTGCTTCGAGACGACCGACAGCAGCCGGTCGTTCGGGATGATGATCAGCGTGTCGACCTTCTCGCGAAGGTTGCGGATGCCCTGCTCCGCCTGATCCGCACGCCGCTGGCCCTCGAACGTGAACGGCCGCGTCACGACGCCGACCGTCAACGAGCTCAGCTCGCGGGCGATCTCGGCGATCACCGGCGCCGCGCCGGTGCCCGTGCCGCCGCCCTCGCCGGCCGTGACGAAGACCATGTCGGCGCCCTTGAGCACCTCGCGGAGCTCGTCCTTCGACTCCATCGCCGCCTGGAACCCGACCTCGGGGTTCGCGCCGGCGCCGAGCCCGCGGGTCACCTTCGAGCCGATGTGCAGCTTCACGTCGGCGTCGCACATGAGGAGCGCCTGGGCGTCCGTGTTCACCGCGATGAACTCCACGCCCTTGAGGCCGGCGTCGACCATCCGGTTCACCGCGTTCGTGCCGCCGCCGCCGACGCCGACGACCTTGATCACTGCGAGATAGCTGCCTGCCTGTTCGCGCACCCTGAAGTTCCCTTCACCTGAAGCTCAACTGGAGCGTAGACCCAGCGTACGCCACTGCTTTCGAGGCTGTCAACCTGCGAATTTGCAGGCAAAAAGCACCCCAAACCCTAAAGCTCAACCAACGAGTTGAGACTTGCTCATCGCACCGGGACGCTCGGGGACGCTCACGTCGAGGTACGCGAGCCGACGCCGCTCGTTGGGGTCGATGGTGGCGAGCACCCGCGCCGCGACCTCCAGCTTCAGGCGCAGCGCCTCCGCCGGACCGAGCCGGAGCTCGGTGTTCGAGCCGCCACCGAGGACGATCGTCAGGTCCTCCGCGCTCCCCCGCGCCGACAGCACGCGGACCGGGAATCGCTTGGGCAGGCGCGCGAGCGCGCGAAGCGCGGAGACGGTCTCCTCCGACGCCAGCGGGCGACCGGGCCTCGGCTGCGGGACGGACGGCTCGAGCCAGATTCGCGGCAGCGTCGACTTCGCGTCCGCGCCGAGCGTGCGCAGCACGCGGCCCGTCTCGGCGACGAGCCACGCCTCGGAGCCGCGGCGTAGAACGGCGACCGGTCGCTCGGGCGTCACCTCGACCGTCAGCGTGCCCGGGAAGTCGCGGTCGACCTGCGCCGAGCGGACGGCCGGCACCCGCAGGGCGAGCTGCTCGACCCGGGCCCGGTCGAGGTCGACGAGGCTCGTTCCCTTGACCGGCGCGAGCGCCCGGCGCACGGCCTGCTCGAGCTCGGGCGAGGCGCCCTCGACGTGCACCGCGCGGATCGCGAAGACGGAGCTCTTGCGCACGAGCGCCACCGCGCCGAGCGATGCGGCGAGGGCGGCGATCAGGAGCAGCACGACGACGTTGCGGGAAGGCAGACGCAGCCGCCGTCGCGGCGTGGAGGGCAGCGCGTCGTCGAGGCGCGGTCGCCGGGGCAGGCGCATGCGGCGCTATTCGCGCCGGCGCCGGGCGCTCCTTCCGGCGGACGGGGGCTCAGGCGCCGAGCGGCGGGATCTCGACGTCGCCGAGCAGCTCGACCTCGGTCGTCAGCACGACGCCGAACCGCTCGTGCGCACGCCGGCGCGCCTCGACGATCAGCGCGATCGCGTCGGCCGTGGTCGCCCCGTCCGCGTTCTCGATGAAGTTCGCGTGCTTCGGCGAGATCTGCGCGCCGCCGTGGCGGAAGCCGCGGAGGCCGCACGCGTCGAGCATCCGACCGGCGGTCAGCTCGTGCTCCGGGTTCTTGAAGACGCTGCCGAACGTCCGACGGTTGACGGGCTGCGCAGCCTTGCGCGCGGCGTTCAGCTCGCGGACGTGTGCGCGGATCTCCTCGGGCGGCCGGCTGGTCAGCGCCAGCTCGGCGAGCGCGACGACCTGTCCGTGCCGCAGCTCGGAGTGCCGGTAGGTCATCCCGAGCTCGTCGGGCCCGTGCCAGCGCGCGCCGCTCCCGTCGACGACGAGCGCGCGGCGCAGGACGGCACGCGTGTCGCGGCCGTAGGCGCCCGCGTTCATCCAGACGCCGCCGCCGACGGTGCCCGGGATCGCGCAGGCGAACTCGAGGCCGCCGAGCCCGGCCGTCCGCGCGCGGTGGAGGCACACCGCCCAGGAGGCGCCGCCGCCCGCCGTGATCGCCGCGCCGTCCGCGTCCACGTCGACCCGCGCGAGCCCGCCCTCGAGGCGGAGGACGAGCCCGTCGAAGCCGGCGTCGGCGACGAGCAGGTTCGAGCCGAGGCCGACCGTGACGACGGCCAGCCCGCGGGCCCAGGCGAACCCGAGCGCGCGCCCGAGCTCCTCGTCGCTCGACGGCCGCGCGAGGTAGCGCGCCGGCCCGCCGGTGCCGATCGTCGTCAGCCGCGCGAGCGGGACGCCCTCCTCGAGCGCCGGGAGCGCGCGGCTCACCGGCCGAGGCGGTCGAGGATCAGCGGCACGGCGCCGTCGACGTCGCCCGCGCCGATCGTCAGCACGACGTCGCCGGGGCGCGCGAGCGACGCGACGATGGCGGCGCCCGTCGCGACGTCGGGCGCGAGCGCGACCGCCATCCCGGGCCGCGCACGGCAGGTCGCGTCCACGACGAGCTTCGCGGTCACGCCCGGGATCGGCTGCTCCCGCGCCGGGTAGATCGCCGCGACGCAGACGACGTCCGCGAGCGCGAGCGCCTGGCCGAACTCGTGCGCGAGGTGCTGCGTGCGCGAGAAGAGGTGCGGCTGGAAGAGCGCGACCACGCGGCCGTCGCCGGCCAGCGTTCGGGCGGCGCGCAGGGTCGCCGCCACCTCGGTCGGGTGGTGGCCGTAGTCGTCGAGGACGCGGATGCCGCCGGCCTCGCCGCGCGGCTCGAGCCGCCGGCCTGCGCCGCGGAAGCCGGCGAGCGCGTCGGCGGCCGCGCCCCGGTCGACGCCCATCGCCGCGAGGGCGGCGAGCGCGCAGGCGGCGTTGCGGCGGTTGTGCTCGCCCGGGAGCGCGAGCGGCACGTCCGCCGGCTCGAGCTCCTCGCCGCGGATCCGCGCCGCGCCCTCGGGCAGCGAGGCGAGCCAGCCGTCGAACACCTCCCGCACCTCGGCCTCGGAGGCGAACGTCGCGTGATGGTCGAGGTCGACGTTCGTGACGACCCCGACCTGCGGGCGCAGCAGGAGCAGCGAGCGGTCGCTCTCGTCGCCCTCCGCGACGAGCCAGCCCTCGCCCGCGCCCGCGTTCGCGCCGAGCTGCGGCACCTCGCCGCCGATCAGCCACGTCGGGTCGAGCCCGAGGCGGTGGAGGACGTAGGCGATCATCGACGAGGTCGTGGTCTTGCCGTGCGCCCCCGCGACGACGACGGACGGGCGCAGCGAGACGAGCTCCGCGAGGAGCGAGCCGCGGCTGCGGGTCTCGCGCCCCGCGACCTCGGGGTTGTCGGGCGCGATCGCCGAGGAGACGACGACCTCCCAGCCGTCCGGCACGTTCGCAGCCGCGTGGCCGATCGCGACGGGGACGCCCGCGCGCTCGAGATGCTCGACGTACCCCGTCCTGGCGCGGTCCGAGCCGGCCACCTCGGCGCCCCAGGCCTTCGCGACGACCGCCAGCGCGCTCATGCCCGCGCCGCCGATCCCGACGAGCCAGAGCCGTCTACCCGCGAGCGGCGGCAAGCCGGATCAGCTCCTCGGCGACGACGTCGGCCGCGTCCGGGCGCGCGAGCCCGCGCATCGCCTCGCCCATCCGCGCGAGGCGCTCCGGGTCGACGAGCAGCTCGCCCACCTGGCGGCCCAGGTCGAGCTCGGGCTCGGGCACGAGCACGGCGCCGCCGCCGGCGGCGAAGTGGCGTGCGTTCGCGGTCTGGTGGTCGGCGGTCGCATGCGGGTACGGCACAAGGATCGCAGGGCGGCCGGCGGCGGCGATCTCCCAGACCGCGCCGCCCGCGCGCGAGACGACCACGTCGGCGGCGGCGAGCGCGGCGCCGAACTCGTCGGTGAAGGCGACCAGCCGGTAGCCCGGGCGCGAGACCCGCCCGGCGAGGGCGTCGTGGTCGCGCTCGCCGCAGAGGTGGAGCACGGCCGGCCCCGCCTCGCCGAAGGCGGCGACCGCGGCCTCGTTGAGGGCGCGCGCCCCCTGGCTGCCGCCCGCGACGAGGACGACCGGACCGTCGGCCGGGAGCCCGAAGCGGGCACGACCGTCCTCACGCGAGACGACGGCGCGTGAGCGGGCGGGGATCGGCCTGCCGACGACCGCGTAGCGTGGGCCGTCGCGCCCGGCGATCGGGTACGAGAGGAACACGCGGCGGGCGAACGGCACGGCCAGCCGGTTCGCGAGCCCGAGGTGCGCGTCCGCCTCGGTCGTCACCGCCGGGATGCGGCGCGTCCAGGCCGCGAGCACCATCGGCCCGCCCGTGTACCCGCCCGCGCCGACCACGACGTCCGGCCGGCGCCGGCCGAGGATGCGGCGCGCCACGAACGGCGCGCCGAGCGAGCGGAGGATCGCGCGCGCGAGCCTCGGCCCCGGGCGGCGCGGGAAGCCCGCGGTGCGGAGCGCGTCGAGCTCGTAGCCGGCCTGCGGGACGAGCCGTCCCTCGATGCGCTCAGGCGAGCCGGCGAAGCTCACCGACACGCCGCGGGCGGTCAGCGACTCGGCGATCGCGATCGCGGGCAGGACGTGGCCGGCTGTCCCGCCGGCGGCGATCAGGCACCTGAGCGTGCGCGGACGACTTCCCATGGCTGGTGGCGATGTTGAGGAGGATCCCGACGGCCGCGAGCTTGATCAGGAGGCTGGAGCCGCCGTAGGACACGAACGGTAGCGGGATGCCCGTCAGCGGGGCGAGGCCCATGACCGCGCACAGGTTGATCGCGGCCTGCCCGAGCACGAGGGCCGTGACGCCGGCGGCGACGCGCTTGCCGAACGGGTCCTGGCACCGGATGGCGATCGAGAAGCCGGCCCAGCCGAACGTCGCGAAGAGCAGGACGACGACGGCGCAGCCGACGAACCCGAGCTCGTGGCCGACGATCGCGAAGATCATGTCGGTGCTCGACTCGGGCAGGTAGTACGCGCGCTTGACGCTCTCCCCCAGGCCGTTGCCGAGCCAGCCGCCGGATCCGAGCGCGAGCATCGCCTGGATCGGCTGGAAGCCGGTGTCCTGCGGATCGGCCCACGGGTTGAGGAACGAGAAGACGCGCTCCCGCCGGTACGGCTCGAGCCAGATCGCGAGCACGCCGAGCGAGATCGTCGTCGCGCCCGTGATCGCGAGCACCCGGATGGGCGTCCCGGAGACGAGCATGATCGCGGCGACGCCGACGAGCAGCGCGATCGCGGTGCCCAGGTCCGGCTGGACGAGCACCATCCCCGCGGCGAGGATCGTGACGATCCCGATCGGCTTCAGGAGCTGGCCGATCGTCTGCGGCGGGCGCTTGCGGCTCGTCACGTAGGCGGCGACCCAGAGCAGGAGCGTGAGCTTGATCAGCTCGGACGGCTGCAGGCTGATCGGGCCGAACGTGAGCCAGCGCTTCGCGCCGTTCACGGTCGTGCCGATCAGCGGCACGGCGAGCAGGAGCAGGAACGAGACGACGAGGAGCGGGAGCGCCAGGCGGCGCAGCGCGCGGAAGTCGACGCGCGAGAGGAGCAGGAGCGCGCCGACGCCGACCCCCGCCCAGATCCCCTGGCGGATCAGCAGCGTGTACGCGTCGCCGCCTCCGAGCTGCGAGCGCGCAGAGCTGGCGCTGAAGACCATCACGAGCCCGAGCGCGACGAGGCCGAGCGTCGAGACGACGAGCATCGTGTACTCGAGCTGGCACGCGGCGGCGAGCTGCCGCTTGCGGACGACCTCGCGCGTGGTCACGTGCCCGCCTCCGGGTCACGGCGCCACGGCGTGGCCACCTGGCCCGAACGGACACGTCCCGAGGGGACGGGCCCCCGAGGGGCCACCCCGCGCCTCCTCCCGCTACGAGCGTAGCCGGGAACAGCGCACGTGTCTGTCACGGGGTGCAGCGAGAGTGTCACGGCTCCGTGACGATTCTGCCCCCGGCGCGGGGCTCCTCCCCGCGGGCCGCGCGACGGGCCTCACCCGCGGCGGGGATGGACGCCGACGAACGCCGCGAGCCGCTCCGCGACACGCCCGCACGCGCGGGCCGCGATCCTGCCGCGCACCGGGCACCGGGATCGACGCGCGCCGCGCAGCCGCCCGCGCACCCGCCGCCCGGCGGTCGGCGGGTCGCTGCTCCGGGGCGGCGCCCGTCCACGCGCTACCGTGAGCCGATGCGACGCCGCGCCCCGGACTCCTCGGCGTCGTCGCCGCGCTCGCCGCCCTGCCGCTCCTCCCCGCGTGCGCCTCGGCCGACGGGGCGCCGCCAGCCGACGCGGGCCCGGCCCTGCTCGAGGCCGCGGCCGCCGGCGACGCCGCCGCCGCCGAGCGCGCGCTCGCTGCGGGGGCGCCCGTCGACGCCCGCGACCCGCGCGGCCGCACGCCGCTCCTGCTCGCGACGATCGGCGACCACGTCGACGTCGCGCGCGTCCTCGTCGCGGCCGGCGCGGACGTCGACGCGCAGAACGACCAGCGCGACAGCCCCTTCCTCTACGCCGGCGCCGAGGGGCGACTGGACGTGCTCCGGGTCCTGCTCGAGGCGGGCCCCGACCTCGCGAGCACCAACCGCTACGGCGGCACGGCCCTGATCCCGGCGGCGCACCACGGGCACGTCGAGACGGTGCGCGAGCTGCTGGGCACCGGCGTCGACGTCGACCACGTCAACCGCCTCGGCTGGACGGCGCTGCTCGAGGCGATCATCCTCGGCGACGGCGGGCCGGCGCACACCGAGATCGTCCGGCTGCTGCTCGACGCCGGCGCCGACCCGGGGCTCCCGGACGGCGAGGGGACGACCCCGCTCGAGCACGCCCGGGCACGCGGCTACGGCGAGATCGAGCGACTGCTCGCCGCGGCGGGCGGCTGACGGGGCGTCAGAGCGCGGCGACCAGCTCGCGGAAACGCGCGCCGCGCTGCTCGAAGTTCGCGAACTGGTCGTAGCTCGCACACGCCGGCGAGAGCAGGACGACCTCGCCGGGCTGCGCGTCCGCGGCCGCCCGCTCGACCGCGGTCGCCAGGTCGCCCGCCTGCTCGAAGGGGACGCCCGCCGCGGCCAGCGCCTCGGCGAGGAGCGGCGCCGAGTCGCCGATCAGGTACGCCCGCAGCACGCCGGTCTCACGCGCGACGCGGGCGAGACCCTCGAACGGCGTGCCCTTGCGGCTGCCGCCGAGGATCACCCGCGCGCCGGGGTAGGCGGCGAGGCCGCGCTCGGCCGAGTCCGGGTTCGTCGCCTTCGAGTCGTTGACGTACTGCACGCCGCGCACCTCGGCGACGCGCTCCAGCCGGTGCTCGACGCCGGCGAACGTCCGCAGCGCCTCGGCGATCGCAGCGTCCGGCACGCCCGCGGCGCGGGCGGCCGCGGTCGCGGCGGCGGCGTTCTCGCGGTTGTGGGCGCCGGGGATCCGGGGCTCGGCCGGCAGCTCGTCGGTCGCGCTGAACGCGACGCGCCGCGCCGCTCCCGGCAGCGGGCCGAAGCCGGCCGGCACCACCGCGACGTCCCCGGGGCCCATCCGCTCGAACAGCCGCAGCTTCGCGGCCCGGTAGGCCTCGACCGTCCCGTGCCGGTCGAGGTGGTCGGGCGTCAGGTTGAGCAGCACGGCGACCCGCGGGCGCAGCAGCTCGACGTCCTCGAGCTGGAAGCTCGACAGCTCGCACACGACCCAGGCCCCCTGCGCGAGCGCCCCGACCAGCGAGCAGAGCGGCCGCCCGACGTTCCCGGCGACCTCCACGGGGCGGCCGGCCGCGCGCAGGATCGCGCCGAGCAGCTCGGTGGTCGTCGTCTTCCCGTTCGTGCCCGTCACGCCGACGAGCGGCGGCCCGTCGAGCAGCCGGAAGCCGAGCTCGACCTCGCTCCAGACCGGGATCCCCCGTCCGCGCGCCGCGAGGACGAGCGGCGCGTGCGGCGGCACCCCCGGGCTCTTGACGAGCAGGCCGCAGCCGTCGAGCAGCGCGGGGTCGTCGTCTCCGACGACCGGCTCGATCCCGGCGGCGCGGAGGTCGTCCGCGAGCACGGCCGCACGGTCGACCGCGACGACCTCGACGCCGGCGGCGCGCAGCGCGAGCGCGGCCGCGCGGCCCGAGCGTGCGAGGCCGAGCACCAGGGCACTGCCCGGAGGAAGCTCGCCGAGCACGACGCCTAGCCGAACCGCGACTGGTAGCGGTAGTAGAGGACGAAGGCGACCGCGCAGAGGATGACCGCGAGGATCCAGAAGCGCACCATGATCCGCGCCTCGGACCAGGCCTTCATCTCGAAGTGGTGGTGGATCGGCGCCATCAGGAAGACGCGCCGGCCGAAGCGCTTGAACGAGACGACCTGGATGATCACCGACAGGGCCTCGATCAGGAAGACGCCGCCGATCAGGAGCAGCAGCACCTCGGTCTTCGTCATGATCGCGAACGCCGCGAGCGCGCCGCCGAGGCCCATCGAGCCCGTGTCGCCCATGAAGACCTGCGCGGGGAAGGCGTTGTACCAGAGGAACCCGATGCAGCCGCCGATCAGCGCGGCGCCGAGGATCGCGAGGTCGAGGTCGGTTTGGCCCGGCTGGTTGACGCGCCGCTCGACGATCCAGGCGACCGTCCCGATCGCCGTGTAGGTGAACAGCGAGATCGTCACCGTCCCGGCGGCGAGCCCGTCGAGGCCGTCCGTCAGGTTCACGCCGTTCGCGGCGCCCGCGATGATGACGAAGAGGAACGCGTACCAGAACCACGAGAGCGGCAGGTCGACGTCGAGCAGCGGCAGGTAGATGCTCGTGTCGAAGCCGCGCTCGTACGTCACGACGGCGACGACCGCGGTGATCACCGCGAGACCGACGAGCTTCCAGCGGCCGTTCAGGCCGAGCGAGCGCTTCCGGGTCAGCTTCGTCCAGTCGTCGACGAACCCGATCGCGGCGCAGCCGAGCGTGACGAAGAACACGGTCAGCGACTCGAGCGAGCGGCTGGAGAAGATCAGGAACGGGATCGCCATCGAGACCATGATCAGGAGGCCGCCCATCGTGGGCGTCCCCTTCTTGGTCTGGTGCGCCTGCGGCCCCTCGTCGCGGATCTGCTGCCCGAACTCGTTCTGGCGCAGGAACTCGATGAAGCGGGGGCCCGCGACGATCGAGATGACCATCGCGACGATGCCCGAGAGCAGGACCTCGACCACGCGCGCCCCTACTCCTGCCCCGCCGCGATCGCCTCGACGAGCGTCTCGAGCCGGATCCCCCGCGAGCCCTTGACGAGGATCGCGTCGCCCGGCGCGAGGTGCGCCCGGACGCGGTCGCGTGCGACGTCCGCGTCGGGCGCCCAATCGAGCGCAGGGCGCGCGCTCGCGCCGCGGAGCTCCCGCTCGGCCCCGTCGAGGTAGTGGCGCGCGAGCTCGCCCACGCCGACGAGCACCGCCGCCCCCGTCCGGACGACCTCCTCGCCGAGCTGGCGATGGAACGAGGGCGCGTCGGGGCCGAGCTCGAGCATGTCGCCGAGCACCACGACCCGCCGCCGCCCGTGGGCCAGGCTGTCGAGGTGCGCGAGCGCCGCGCGGATCGACTGGGGGTTCGCGTTGTAGCAGTCGGCGAGCAGCAGGCCGCCGTCGGCGAGCGGGATCTCCTCGTCGCGCCAGCGCGAGAGCCGGACGTCGGCCGCGCCGGCGCCGATCCGGTCGAGCGGCAGGCCGAGCGCCTCGTAGGCGGCGATGGCCGAGAGCGCGTTCAGGGCCGCGTGCCGCGAGCGAACGCTCAGCCTCAGCTCGAGGGTACGCCCGTGAGCCTGGACCTCGAGTCGAGCGTTCGGCGATCCGGGCTCGAACGCCCGCAGGGAGACGTCGCCGCCCTCGCCGACGCGCACGACCCGGACGCCGTCGGCCGGCAAGTGGGCCTCGAGCAGCGGCTCGCCCGCGGGCACGATCACGGTCCCGCCGGGGCGGACGCCCTGCAGGATCTCGGCCTTCGCCTGCGCGATCCGCTCCATCGTCCCCAGCAGCTCGAGGTGGACCGGTCCGACGTTCGTGATCACCGCGACGTCGGGCTCGGCGATCGCGCAGAGCTCGGCGATCTGGCCGAGCCCGCGCATGCCCATCTCCACCACGGCGATCTCGCTCGTCGGCGTCAGCCGCGTCAGGGTCAGCGGGAGGCCGATCTCGTTGTTGTGGCTGCCCTCGGCCGCGACCGTCTCGACGTGCGGCCGGCACAGGGCCGCGAGGACGTCCTTCGTCGTCGTCTTCCCCATCGAGCCGGTGATCGCGACGATGCGCGCCCGGGAGCGGCGGCGGACGGCCGAGCCGAGCGCGGCGAGGGCCGCGTGGGGGTCGTCCGGCACGACGGCGGCCGCCGCGCCGGCGGCGAGCGCGGCCTCGACGAACGCGACGCCGCCGCGGATCGCGACGAACAGGTCGCCGGGCGAGACCCGGCGGGAGTCAATCTCGACGCCGCCGACCCGGTCGGCCCCCGGCGCCGCCGCCAGGCGCCCCGGGGCGAGGCGCGCGACCTCGGCCAGGGACAGCTCGATCATCCGGGCGTCCCGGTGGCGAGGGCGCGCAGGGCGCGCTCGGCCACGTCGCGGTCGTCGAAGGGCAGGATCTCGCCGGCGATCTCCTGGCCGGGCTCGTGGCCCTTGCCGGCGAGCACGACGACGTCGCCCTCCGCCGCCTCGCGGAGGGCCCGCTCGATCGCGCGGGCGCGATCGAGCTCCACCTCGGCGCCCGGGCCGGCGCCCTCGAGGATCTCCTCGACGATCGCAGCCGGGTCCTCGCTGCGAGGGTTGTCGCTGGTCACGAGCACGCGGTCGGCAGCGGCCGCTGCCGCGGCGCCCATCGCCGGGCGCTGGCCCCGGTCGCGGTCGCCGCCGCACCCGAACACGCAGGTCAGCCGACCGGTGCAGAGCTCCCGCGCCGCCTCGAGCACGCGCCCGAGCGCGTCGGGCGTGTGCGCGTAGTCGACGATCACGGCGAACGGCTGCCCGGCGTCGACCGCCTCGAACCGCCCGGGCACCCCGCGCAGCGACGCGACGCCGCGGACGATCGCCCCGTCGGGGAGGCCGAGCAGCCGACCGACCGCGACGGCTGCGAGGACGTTCTCGACGTTGAACCGCCCCCGCAGCGACGTCCGCAGCTCGAGCCCGGCGGCCGCGAACGTGGCCCCGGCCGCGGTGAGCTCCAGCGCGTCGGCTCGAACGTCCGCGTCCTCCTCGAGCCCGAAGCGGAGCAGCCGCCGCTCGCCGGCTGCGAGCTCGTCCGCCAGCCGCCGGCCGTACTCGTCGCCGATCCCGATCGCGGCCGCGGGCAGCCACCCGTCGGGCCCGGGCTCGACGAACAGGCGCCGCTTGGCCTGGAAGTACGCCTCCATCGTGCCGTGGAAGTCGAGGTGGTCCTGCGTCAGGTTCGTGAAGGCGAGCGCGCGGAAGCGAACGGCCCGGAGCCGGTCGAGCGCGGCGGCATGCGAGGAGGCCTCGAGCGCGCAGCTCCGGTCGCCCGCGTCGAGCATCTCGCGCAGATCGCGCTGGAGGTCGATCGCCTCGGCCGTGGTGCGGACGGCCGCGCGGCGCTCGCCGCCGACCCGCCGCTCGATCGTCCCGAGCAGCCCGGGCCGGCGGCCGGCCGCGGCGAGCATCGCGAAGAGCAGGAACGCGGTCGTCGTCTTGCCGTTCGTCCCGGTGACGCCAGCCAGCTCGAGCTCGAGGCTCGGCCGACCGAAGAACGCGTCCGCGGCGTCCGCCATCGCGCGCCGCGCGTCCTCGACGACGAGCTGCGGGACGGGCAGGTCGAGCTCCCGCTCGACGACGAGCGCGACCGCGCCGGCCGCCACGGCCTGGGCAGCGTGCGCGTGCCCGTCGACGCGCTGGCCGGGCACGCAGACGAAGAGGCTGCCCGGGGTCACCTGCCGGCTGTCGTAGGCGAGGTCGTCGACGACCGCGGGACGCGGGTTGAGCGTGCGCGCCGGCCGGAGCGCGTGGCTGAGGGCGTCCAGCTCGATGGGGGCCGATTCTAGCAGCGTGGGTCGGCGCGCCCCGGGTCCAGGTGCCCGAGAAAGATGCCGCTTTGCAGGCAGAACCGTGTCCGATAGGACACCTCGATCGTCGCCCGCCGCCAATGCGCGCCGGCCGGGCCGCGGTGGAGCGATCGACACGCAATCGACGCACTCCGGCTTCACACCCACGCGCCTCCCGGCGCTAGCCTCGAAGGCGGAGGCACGTGGACCCCCCACCCAAGGGCGGGACTCCGGGTGGAGGACATGGCCGTACGGGACATGACCTCAAGCGGCACGTCCGAGAGGGACGAGGCCTGGAGAGGTGCGGCCGGAGAGGCCATGGCTGCCTCCGCTCGACCGCGGCGCCACACGGCCCGCTCGGGGCAAGGCCTGGCCGCACGGCGCCGGGCCGACGCACCTGCCGCACGGGCCGGGAGCCCGCCCTAGCCGGGATCCGCGGCGGACTGGTCGGGCGGCACCTCGAGGTACTGCAGCGCGAAGCCCGCGATCTTCGAGAACGCCGGCGCGGCAACCTTGCCGCCGAAGATCGCCCCGCGCGGCTCGTCGACCGAGACGAGGATCACGACGCGTGGGTGGCGCGCCGGCGCCATCCCGATGAACGAGGCGACGTAGCGCGAGCGTGAGTACGTGCCGTCCGGGTCGACCTTCGACGCGGTGCCCGTCTTGCCCGCGACCCGGTAGCCGGGCACGACGGCCCGGTCGCCGGTGCCGCTCGAGACGACGTTCCCGAGCATCGCGCGAAGCGTCCGCGCGGTCTTCACCGAGAACACGCGGCGCCGCTCGCTCCTCGGCCGCGATCCGGCGGGCGCCGACGCGCTCGACGAGGTGCGGCTGGACCCAGACGCCGTCGTTCGCGATCGCGCCGAACATCGCCGCCATCTGGATCGGCGTCGTCGCGATGCCCTGGCCGATCGGGACGTTGCCGATCGTGGAGCCCGACCAGCGCTCGCGTGGCAGGACGATGCCCCGCGTCTCGCCCGGGAACTCGACGCCCGTCTCGCGGCCGAACCCGAACCGGTCGATCCAGTCGGCCAGCGAGTCCTCGCCGAGCCGCTGCGCGATCTGGATCGTGCCGACGTTCGACGAGTGCGAGAGGATCTCCGCGACGGTCATGTCCACCGTCGGGTGCGTCTCGGCGTCGTGGATGACCCGGTCCGAGACCTGGATCTCGTCCGGGACGACGAAGCTCGTCGACGGCTTGACGAGGCGCTCCTCAAGCGCGGCGCCGACCGTCAGCACCTTGAACGTCGAGCCGGGCTCGTACGTGTCGGTGACGCCGCGGTTACGCGTCGCGTCGGGCGACGCGCTCGAGAAGCGGTTCGCGTCGAAGCCCGGCTCGCTCGCCATCGCGAGCACCTGGCCCGTCTGCGGCTCGAGGACGATCGCCGTCGCGGCCTTCGCGCCCCAGGCGGCTCGCGTCTCCCGCAAGGACCCGCTCGACGTACGCCTGGATCCGGTGGTCGATCGTCAGGTAGACGTCGCGCCCGTTCACGACGGGCGTCGAGGAGACGACCTCGAGCGTCTGGCCGGCCGGATCCTGGATCGTCGTCTCGGTGCCGGGCTTGCCCGCGAGCTGGCCGTCGAGGCCGAACTCGATGCCCGCCAGGCCGTTGTTGTCCGTCCCGGCGTAGCCGACGATCTCGGCGGCGACCGCCCGCTGCGGGTAGAGCCGGCGCTCCTCGTCCTGGAAGCCGATCCCGACGATGTCGCGCTCCGCGAGCTTGCCGGCGAGGTCGGGATCGAGCTTGCGCCCCAGGTAGACGAAGCCCTTCGAGCGGTCGCGGAGCTTCGCGAGCACCTCGTCCTCGGGCAGCTTCAGGTCCGCGGCGACGACCCGCGCGACCTCGCCCGGCGCCCGGATCTGCCGCGGGTTCGCATACACGGTCACGGCCTTCTCGCCGATCGCGAGCACCCGACCCTTCGTGTCGTAGATCGTGCCCCGGCGCGGCGGGATCGTCCGCTCGACCTGCTGCTGGCTCGTCGCCTGCGCCGTCAGGGACGGCGAGCGGACGGCCTGGAGCCACGCGGCGCGCAGCAGGGCGAGCAGCAGCAGCGCCGCGAAGACGAGGACGAGCAGCCGGATGCGCCGGTTCGAGATCCGCGCGGTCACGGCGTCGGCTCGGCGTCCTGCTCGGCGGCTGGCTTGCTCCGACGCGTCGGCAGCTTCACGTACGCGCGCTCCTCCGGCGCGACGAGGCCCAGCTCGCGCGTCGCCTTGCCCTGCACGCGACCGACACCGGCACGCTCGGCCAGCTCGGCCTGGAGCTGGGACTGCTCGTCGCGCACCTGCTGTATGCGCTGGTCGAGGTCGTCCGACCGGACGCGCTCGTTGAGCGCGGCGAGGTTCACGACGACGATGCCCGAGAGGAGGCGCGCCGAGCGCGACGATGCCGAGGATGGCCTGCGCGATCCGCGGGCGGCTGCGGCGGTCGGCGCCCGCGCGGCGCGCGGCACGCGGCTCCTTCGCGACGGAGAGGTCGCGGTTGCGACGCGGCCGCTCCGGCCCCGGCGCACGGACGGGCGCACGTCCGGCGACGGCGGACACGGCTAGCGCACCCTCCGGCTCATGCCTCGGCCTTCTGCGCCACGCGCAGCTTCGCCGAGGACGAGCGCGGGTTGTCCGCGATCTCGCGTGGCGACGGGCGGACGGCCTTGCGCGTCACGAGGCGGAGCGTCGGCGTACGGCCGCACCCGCAGGCGGGCAGCTCCGGCGGGCAGATGCACCCGCGGGCCTCCTGCTGGAGGAAGCGCTTGACGATCCGATCCTCGAGCGAGTGGAAGCTGATCACCGCGAGCCGACCCTCGGGACGGAGCATCTCGAGCGCCGCCGGCAGCGCCCGCTCGAGGCAGCCGAGCTCGTCGTTCACCGCGATCCGGAGCGCCTGGAAGACGCGCTTCGCCGGATGCCCGTCGCCGAAGCGCCGCGGCGCGGGCACCGACGCGCGGATCGTCTCGACGAGGTCGCAGGTCTCCTCGTACGGGCGCTCGTCGCGGCGCCGGCAGATCGACCGGGCGATCTGACGCGCGAAGCGCTCCTCCCCGTAGCGGCGGAAGAGGTCGGCGAGCTCGCGCTCGGGCAGCTCGTTGACGAGCTCGCGGGCCGAGGTCGGCGCCGACGGGTCCATGCGCATGTCGAGCGGCGCCGAGACGGAGTAGGAGAAGCCGCGCTCGGGGATGTCGATCTGCATGCTCGACACGCCCAGGTCGAGCAGGATCGCGTCCGCCTTGACGTCGTTCTGGGCGAGCTGGGCGAGGACGACGTCGAACTCGCCCCGCAGGAAGCGCGTCTGGACGCTGGTCGTCCGCTGGAACCGGTCGAAGAAGGCACGGGCGCCGGGATCCCGGTCGATCGCGATCAGCTTGCCCTGCCCCCCGAGCTCGGCGGCGAGCAGGGCCGAGTGGCCGCCCGCGCCGAAGGTGCCGTCGATCACCGTGTCACCGGGCTCGACCGCGAGGAGCGCGCGCACCTCGTCGGCGAGGACCGGGACGTGATCACTCGTGCGCTGCAAGGCGCTCGGCGACGAGTTCCGCATTCCTCTCCACCTCCTCGAGCTGTGCACGCCAGGCGGCGCGATCCCAGATCTCGACGTGATCACGGATGCCGGTGACGACGCAGTCCTTCGCCAGGCCGGCGTGGTCGAGCAGCGGCTGGGGCAGCGAGATGCGGCCCTGCCGGTCGAGCTCCTGCTCGGACGCTCCCGAGTAGACGAACCGCGCCATCTGGCGCCCCTCCCGGCTGAACGGGTCGAGCCCCGCGAGCCGCTGCTCGACGAACGCGTCGAAGCCGGCCCGCGGGAACGCGGTCAGGCAGCCGTCCATGCCGCGCGTCACCACGACCCCCTCCGCGAACGCGTCGCGGAAGCGCGCCGGCAGCGTGAGCCGGTTCTTGTCGTCGAGGGCGTGCTCGTAGGTGCCGAGCAGCATGAGGGGGTGCCACCGTCGTCCACGGTGCCCCACTGTACCCCACTATCCCCCACTTTTCAACCCCACCGCCCCCCACGGAGGCGCGCGAGGCGGGTCCCCGTCCCGGGGGATCCCCGGAGGCCGCCGTCAGGGCGGCCCCGTCGCGGGCCCTCCCCCGTGCGCCCCACGGCGCGTCAGGGCCTCGGCGCCGAGGCGCGCGGCGAGCGCGACCGCCTCGTCGGCGGGCCAGCCGCGGCCCAGTCCGTAGGTCAGCCCGGCAGCGAAGGAGTCGCCTGCGCCGTACGCGTCCTCGACCGGCCCCGGAAGGGGCGCGGCGGCGTACGGCCCCCCTGGCTGCATCCAGCCCCCGAGCGCGCCCGAGGTCGTGACGACGAGGCGCGGCGGCGGGTCGAGGTCGCCGGGCGCGTAGCGCTCGCCCGCGTCCTCCCCGCTCGCCACGAGGGCGTCGAGCTCGACGCCGGCGCGCTGCAGGATCGGGAGCTCGCGCGCCGTCGAGACGAGCACGCCCGCGCGGCGGGCCGCCTGGATCGCGTCCGGCTCGCCGGCGGTGAGGTAGACCGCCTCGGCCGTCGCGAGCGCGTCCCAGTCGAGCGGATCGTCTCGCCGGGGGTGGTGCTTCTCGCCGATGACCACGATCGTCCGCTCGTGGCGCGCGTCGAGGAACGTGATGCCGCGGCGCTGGGGCGCCGGCCGCCAGGCGGCCTCGACGCGGACGCCGAGCGCCTCGAGCTCCGCCTTCGCGCGGTGCCCGATCGCGTCGTCGCCGAGCGCGCAGTAGAGGGTCGACTCGCCGGCGAGGCGGGCGAGCTGTACGGCGGCGACGCCGCCCCCGCCGGCGGCCTCCGCCCAGGTCTCGCCCGCCTGGAGGATCTCGCCCTGCTGGGGCAGGCGCTCCACGCGGACGAACTCCACCCACTCGACGTGCCCGACGACCGCGACGCTCACTGGATCCTCCGAGTACGCGCTCGCCCCGTCTACACCTTCCTCGCGTGCCGACCTTCTACGCTGGACGAGCAGCTCACGTTCCGGCCGCCCGCCGCGTTCCACCACACGATGACACGTCCCGCGATCCCTCCCTTCGAGCGCCTCTACCTGGCCCACCGCGACGAGATCCTCCGCTTCCTTGAGCGGCGGCTCGGGCGCCCCGCGGCCGAGGACGCGTTCCAGGAGACGTTCCTGCGCGCCCTGCGCGGGTACCCGTCGCTCGCCCACGGCGACGAGCTGCGGGCCTGGCTGTACGCGATCGCGGGCCGGGTCGTCGTCGACGCGCATCGGCGGCGCAGGCCGGCGGAGCCGCTGCCGGAGCAGGAGGCCGCGGCCGCCGAGGCGGTCGGGCTGCTGGAGGGCGTCGACGAGCTCACGGCCGGGCTGCCGCCGCGCGAGCGCGCGGCGGTCGTGCTCCGGTACGGGCTCGACCTGACCTATCGCGAGATCGGCGCGCTCGTGGGCTCCAGCGAGGAGGCGGCCCGCCAGGCCGCGTCCGCCGGGGTCCGTCGCCTGCGCGCCCGGACGGAGGAGGGCGCACGATGACCGTGCCGGACGAGCTCGACCGGCGGCTGCGCGAGGCGGCGGCGGAGGCCGGCCTCGTCGACGTCGCCTACGACGTCGCCGAGACACCGATCGGGCCGCTGCTGCTGGCGCGCACCGAGGCGGGGCTGTGCCGCGTGCACTTCGGCGAGGACGAGGAGGCGCTCGACGGCCTGGCCCGCGCGTTCGGCACGCGCGTCCTGCGTGCGCCCCGGCGGCTCGACGAGGCGCGGCGCCAGCTCGAGGGCTACTTCACGGGCGCCCGCCGCGACTTCGAGCTCGAGCTCGACCTGCGGGTGACGCCGTTCCACCGGGCAGTGCTCGCGGAGCTGGTGCGCGTCCCGTACGGATCGACGACGACGTACGCGGCGCTCGCCGCCCGGGTCGGCCGTCCGGCCGCGTCCCGCGCGGTCGGACGCGCGATGCACACCAACCCGATCGCGATCGTCCTCCCGTGCCACCGCGTGCTCGGCGCGAGCGGGAGCCTCACGGGGTACGCGGGCGGGCTCGACGTGAAGCGCCGGCTGCTCGAGCTCGAGGGGGCGCTCGGTCAGCTGGAGCTGTGAGCGCGCGAGGAACCGGGGGCGGGCCGGCGAACCCCGGGGCGAGACGTGAGCGACGTAGCGGACAGCGCGCGGCAGGGCGACGCGGTCGGCCTCGACGAGGCCGCGCGCCGGCTCGGCGTCTCGACGACCACCCTGCGCCGACGCATCGCGGCCGGCGCCGTTCCCGGGGCGTTCCGTGAGCCGGGGCCCCGGGGCGTCTGGCGGCTGCCGCTCGACGTGCTCGCAGACGGGGCCGGCCCGGAGGGCGAGCCGCAGCCGACCGGCGGCGAGGACGCGGGTCAGGCGCCGGACGAGCCCGCCGCGGCGGCAGGCGCTCCCTCGTCGGCCGACGCGGCCGCCCGAGGTCCGCAGCCGGCCGCACAGGGGCCGGACGGTCTCGCGGCCGAGCGGCTCACGCCGGCGGAGCCGGTCGGCGGCGTCGTGGACGTGCGCGCTCCGGCCCCCGTCGCAGGCCCGCCCGAGCCTGCACCCGACGGGACGGAGCCCGTCGGCGTCCTCGACCTGCTGGGCGAGCTGACGAGACTCACGAGCACGCTGACCGAGGAGCGCCGCCTGCTCGGCCTGGCCGCCGAGGAGCGGGAGAGCGTGCGGATCGAGGCGCTCCGCGCGCGCCGCATGCTGCAGCACGCGCTCGAGGATCGCGAGGATGCACGCATCGAGTCGGCCCGGCTGGAGACGATGCTCGAGCACGAGCGCGCGCGGGTCGAGGAGCTGCGCGCCGAGGTCGAGCGGCTCCGGGCCGAGCGCGACCGCCTGCAGCGCGAGCTCGACGGCGCCCGCCGCCCGCGCTTCCGCCGCTGAGCCCGGGCTCTGCGGGGCGACGGCGCACCGCCTGCGGGCCCGCGCGAGCCGCCGGGCGCGCCTCGGCTCCGGCCGGCGTCGCCGCCGGGCGATCGCGTGCCTTCCGGCCGGCGCGACGTCTCCCCGAGCCCGGCGGCTCGCGCGGGCCCGCCGCCCGCGGCCGCGGCCCTCGGACGCGGCGCGATCTGGGGGCTGCCGCTCCGTCGGCTGGCCCACGCCAGGCGAGTCTGCGGTGGCCGGCTTCACGCGCGCGCACGCGCGCGCGCGAAGAGCATTCCCGCCCAGGGTGGGGGTTCCACGAGCCACCTGCGAACGAGCATAGGCCGCAAGAGCGCACGCGTCCGTCACGAGACCGCGCCGATGCTGCGCCAATCGCCCCACACGCGTCGCAACGGGACGGCCGTCACCGACAGCCTCCACGGATCGGTACGCTTGCGCCATGGATGATTCGCATACCGAACGGATCCGTTCGTCAATCGAATCGATCCTCCCGAGACTCGCCCGGGCGGCCCCGTCGGCGCGGGATCGAGCGCTCGAGACCATCGCCGAGCACGGCCCCCTGACGCCGGGCGACCTCGCACGGCGGATCGGCCTCGCGAAGAGCACCGTGTCCGGGCTGGTCGGCGCCCTCGTGTCGGAGGGGGCCGTCGCCCGCGTCCCGGACCCGGCCGACCGGCGCCGGGTCACCCTCACCGCGCTCGTGCCGCCGCCCGAGCGGGCCGACCCGCTCGCCGGCGCGCTCGCCGTCCTCCCGCCGGCGCGGCTGGCCGCGGTCGCGGACGCGATCGAGGAACTCGCGGCTGCGCTCGTCGGCACGGCCGGCGCCGCCGACGGGCGGCCGGGCTCGCCCGGCCCGCTGCTCGTCGTGCGGCTCGGCGAGACCGAGGTCGGGATCCCGCTCACGAGCGTCCGCGAGGTGGTCGAGACACCGCCCCTGCGGCAGGTCGGGACGCCGGTCGACGGGGTCGCCGGCCTGGTCGCGCTCCGCGGCGCGCTCGTCCCGGCCGTCGACCTGGCCAACCTGCTCCGGGTGCCCGGCGGAGCACGGGAGCTGTGCGTCGTCGTGGAGACCCCGAGGGGCGCCGCCGGGCTGCTCGCGGACGAGGCCGTCGCGATCGAGCACCCGACGCAGCCGCTCGCGCCACTGCCGGGCGCGCCGCTCCGAGCGGTCGCCGGCGCGCTCGTGCTCGACCAGCGGGTCGTCCTCTGCCTCGACCCGGCCGGCGTGCTCCCCGAGCCGTGAGCCGGCTCCGGCCGGCGCCTACTCCCCGTCCCAGTAGTCGAGCCGCTCGATCCGGCCGATCAGACGGAGCCCGCGCAGGTACACCTTGTCCGAGCGCGGGTAGTAGGTCATGTCGTGCGGCTTGCGGTTGCCGTACGCGAGCAGCGTCAGCCCTCTCGGCCCGGCCCGGAACGCGTGCGCGACACCCGTGCCGGGGGGACGCGAGACGATCGAGCCCGGCCTGACCGGATGCTCCTCGTTCCCGAGCTCGAGCACGCCGTCCCCGGCGAGCACGACGAAGAGCTCCTCCTCGGCCGCGTGGCAGTGCGCAGGGGCGTTCCACGCGCCCGGGGCGACCTCCACGTGCGAGAGCCCGGTGCGCACGGAGCCGGCCTCGCGCCCGAGGTCGCGGCGGACGGCGCGCACGCGCTCACCCTGACCGAAGCGCTTGTCGGCGACCGCGTCGAGGTTGAGGATCCGCGCGGGTCGCGGGGACAGATCCGGCACGTCGGGAGGCCCGAGGGCCTCGTCGCGCTCGAAGGGGTTCGGCCCGACGCCGGCCTCGATCCACGTCGTCCCGTGCCACGCGACGGCGGCCCGCGGGATGGCCGTGCTCCCGGGCGCGACGCGCTCCCCGAACGCCAGGACGTCGAGCCCGTTCGGCCCGGCGCGCAGCGTGTGGGCCTCCGCGCCCGCGAGGTGGACGAGGCAGTCGCCCGCCCGCACCTCGAACGCCTCGCCGTCCTGCCACGAGATGCCGTCGCCGGCCAGCAGGAAGTGGATCTCCTCCTCGGCGAGGTGGCGGTGCGCCGGCGTCGACCACGTGCCCGGCGGCAGCAGGATCCGACGGAGCCCGACGTCGACCGCGCCGATCGCGCGTCCGAGGTCGTGCCACGTGCCCCCGAGGTGGCCGCCGCCTCGGCGTCGACCGGGGACGTCGTCCCAGTGCATGACCGGCGCGGCCATGGCCCGAATCCTACTCCGGGAGGCAGTCGAGCCGCGCGCCGCGCACTGCGGCCCCACCCGGTCGAGCGCGGCCGTGGCGGGCCGCCGGGCACGAATCTCGAGGACATGTCATCCGCACCGCCCGGGAGCTCCGTATCTCTCTACGAAACCTGGACGAAAGGAGTACGGAACCGATGCGCAGCAAGCTGCTCGCCGCAGGGGCGGTTCTCGCAGTCAGCCTCGGACTCGCCGCGTGCGGCGGCAACGACGAGGCCGAGCCCGCTCCGGCGCCCGCACCGGCGCCCGCGGAGTCCGCCGCGCCTGCGGAGCCCGCACCGGCCGAGTCCGCGCCGACCGCCGGCGCCAAGGACATCGTCGACACCGCCGTCGAGGCCGGGTCGTTCACCACCCTCGCGGCCGCCCTCCAGGCCGCCGGGCTCGTCGACGCCCTCAAGGGCGAGGGGCCGTTCACGGTCTTCGCACCCACCGACGAGGCATTCGCCAAGCTCGACCCGGCAACCCTCGAGGACCTGCTCAAGCCCGAGAACAAGGACCAGCTGACCAAGATCCTCCAGTACCACGTCGTCCCCGGCAAGGTCCTCTCCAGCGACCTCACCGACGGCCAGATGGCCGCCACCCTCGAGGGCGGCGACCTCACCATCTCCCTCGGCGACACCGTCAAGGTCAACGACGCCACCGTCGTCACCCCCGACATCGAGGCCTCCAACGGCGTCATCCACGTCATCGACACCGTGCTCATCCCCGCCGACTCGTAGTCGTCCCGAGCACCGACTGGAGGGCCGCCGGCTGCCGGCGGCCCTCCGCGCGGTCCGGGCCGGATCCAGCACGTTGCCGGGCACGGGTGCGCGGTCAGCTCGCCCGAGAGGGACGTGGGATCGGACGGAACCCGCTGGTGCCGGGCCGAGCTCGCGCGACCCGCCGCACACGACCGGGGTCGCCTCTCCACGGACCTCGGCCCGACGCTCCGTGGCAGTCCCGCGCTGGACATGGCCCGTCCGGCCATGACCCCGACGGCCATGGCCAACTCTGCCGTGGGCGCGGGTCTCCCACCCAGGGTGGGGGAACCGCGTGCCTCCGGCACGGAGCCTAGCGCCGAACGACGCACGTGTTCGACACGCGAGCGTGCCGATTCCGTGCCGATCGGTCGACAGCCGGCCGCGGAGGACGGCAGGCTCGGCCGCACGCCGCCGTGCCGGCCCGCGCTCGTCCCCCGCCGCGCGATCCGCCACGGCAGCGCGACGAACGCGGCCGCAGCGCCGGTGGGCGCCGGTCAGGCCGCGGCGGGCGGCGGGCCGTAGCCGCCGCCGCCCGGGGACTCGACCCGGACGACGTCGCCGGCCCGGAGCGAGATGGTGGCCTTCGGCGGCAGCTCCTCGCCGTTCACGAGCGTGCGCCCGCACGCGCCCGGCGCGCCGCCGTCACGGCCGCTCGGCGGCGTCAGGCGCCGGTCGGCGAGCACGGAGAAGCGCACGGGCGCGAGCACGCGGATCTCGCGGATCACGCCGTCGCCGCCGCGGAAGCGACCGGCGCCGCCCGAGCCGAGGCGGAGCGAGTAGCGCTCGACGCGCATCGGGTAGGCGAGCTCGAGCGCCTCGGCCGGCGTGTTGTACGTGTTCGACATCGCGACGTGCACCGCCGAGGGGCCGTCCGCGTTCGGGCTCGCGCCCTGGCCGCCGCCGATCGTCTCGTAGTACGCGAACGCGCTCGTGCCGTACGTCGTGTTGTTCATCGTCCCCTGCCCCTGGGCCGCCACCGGCATCGCGTGCGCGAACGCCGAGAAGACGGCGTCCGTGATCCGGCTCGACGTCTCCGTGTTGCCCGCGACGACCGCGCCCGGGAACGAGGCGTTGACGAGGCAGCCCTCGGGCGCGCGCACCGTCACGGGGGCGAAGGCCCCGCCGGACGCCGGCACGTCCGGCTCGGTCAGGCAGCGGACGACGAAGTAGCAGGCCGAGCGGCAGACGGCGAGCGGGCAGTTCAGGTTGCCGTCGTACTGCGGCGAGGTGCCCGCGAAGTCGATGTCGACCTCGTCGCCGGCGATCGTGACCGCCACGCGGATGACCAGCTGGCCGTCGACCGGCTCGAGCACGTCCTCGGCCTCGTAGCGGCCGTCGGGGAGCCGACCGATCGCCGCCCGCATCAGCCGCTCGGAGTAGGCGTACAGCTCGTCCATCGCCGCCTCGACGCGCGCCCGGCCCTTCGTCCGGCAGAGCTCGGCGATCCGCTCCTCGGCGACGCGGTGCGCGGCGAGCTGCGCGCGCAGGTCGCCCCGGCGCTGGCTCGGGTTGCGCATGTTCGCGAGCATCAGCTCGAGCACGTTGTCGTCGAGCCGCGTGGGCGGGATGATCAGCCCCTCCTGGTACAGCTCGCGCGACGTCGCCGGCAGGCTCGCGGGCTCCATGCCGCCGACGTCCGCGTGGTGCGCGCGGCTGACCGCGAAGCCGACCTCCGTCCGCGAGACGAGCGTGATGTCGGGCAGGTGCGTGCCACCGGTGTACGGGTCGTTCAACGCCCAGACCTCGCCCGGCTGCGGATCGCGCGCCATCACCGCGGCGACGGCCTCGGGCATCGCGCCGAGGTGGACGGGGATGTGCTCGGCCTGCGCGATCATCCGGCCGTCGGCCGAGAAGATCGCCGTCGAGCAGTCGCGCCGCTCCTTGATGTTGGAGGAGAACGCCGAGCGGATCAGCACCGCGCCCATCTCCTCGGCCGCGGCCCGCAGCGCAGAGCCGATCACCTGCAGCTCGACCGAGATCGGCGCGCTCACCGGCGATCCTCGAGCACGAGCGTCCCGTTCGCGTCCGTCTCCCCCGCCCAGCCGTCCGGCACCCAGCAGGTCGCGCCGGGCAGCTCGAGCAGGAACGGCCCGGCCACCCGATGACTCGCGCTCGACCTGAGGTCGAGGGTCGGCCCCGGGACGACGTCCGCGGTCCTGACCGCGACCAGCTCGACGTCGCGGCCGCGATCCGCGTAGCCGTAGCGCTCCTCGTGCGCGCGGTGGAACGCCTGCTCGACGTCACCGCCGAGCGGCACGGTCAGCTCGAACGACTGGCCGCGGTAGCGGAGGTCGGCCTCGCCCTCGGTCGGCAGGTCGGTCACCTCGGCGAGCGGGCGGACGTACGAGCGAACGTGATCCCGCCGCTCGTCGCTCGCGACGAGGCCGAGCGCCGACAGGACGCCCGCCGCCTCGGGGACGAGCACGGTCCGCATGCCGATCTCCTCGGCGAGCGCGCACGCGTGGAGCGGGCCGGCGCCGCCGAAGGCGACGAGCGCGTAGTCCCGCGGGTCGACGCCGCGCTCGACCGAGACGACGCGCAGCGCGCGCAGCATCTCGGCATTGACGATCTCGATCACGCCGGCCGGGTCGAGCCCGCCGAGCGCGCGTGCCGCAGCGTCGCGGTCGAGCACGAGGTCGCCGGGCAGCCGGTCGGGCAGGCGACCGAGCAGGAGGTTCGCGTCCGTGACCGTCGCCTCGGTGCCGCCGCGGCCGTAGCAGGCCGGCCCGGGCGTCGCGCCGGCGCTCTGGGGGCCGACGCGGATCGCACCGCCTGCGTCCTGCCAGACGATCGAGCCGCCGCCCGCGCCGACCGTGTGGATGTCGACGGTCGGCAGGCGGATCGGCAGGCCGCCGACCGTCCGCTCCGTCGAGCGCTCCGCGCGGCCGTCCGTGATCAGGCAGACGTCCGTCGACGTGCCGCCCATGTCGAACGAGATCGCGTTCGGGAACCCGGCCAGCCGGGCCGCCTTCGCGGCCCCGACGACCCCGCCCGCGGGGCCCGAGACCAGGATCCAGGACGGGTGCGCGGCCGCCTCCTCGATCGTCGCGACGCCGCCGGAGGAGCGCATGACGAGCGGCTCGGGCAGCCCCGCCTCGCGGCAGCGCGCCCCGAGCGCGCGCAGGTAGCGGGAGACGACGGGGCCGAGGTAGGCGTCGGCGGCGGTCGTCGAGGCGCGCTCGTACTCGCGGAACTCGGGCGCGACCTCGTGCGAGGCGACCACGTGCGCGTGCGGCAGCCGCCGGCGCACCTCCTCGGCGACCCGCTGCTCGTGCGACGGGTCGCGGAACGAGAACAGCAGGCAGATCGCGACCGCGTCGGCGTCGATCGCGGGCAGGGTCGAGAGGTCGAGCTCGACGAGCACCCCGTCCGGGCCCATCCGCTCACGCACGCCGACGCAGCGCTCGAGCGGGACGAGAGGCGGCGGATGCGCGACCTCCAGCCGGTAGAGGTGCGCGCGGTTCTGACGGCGCAGGTGGAGCAGGTGCTCGAAGCCCTCGGTCGCGACGAAGGCGGTGCGGGCGCCCTTGCGCTCGAGGAAGGCGTTCGTCGCGACGGTCGTCCCGTGCGTGAAGCGCTCGAGCGCGAGCCCGCCCTCCCCCGCGCCGACGGCCCGCGCGGCGGCGACGACGGACTCCTCCTGGCTCGCCTGCGTCGGCACCTTCGCGGTGCGCAGCGTGCCGGCGTCGAGCAGGACGGCGTCCGTGAAGGTGCCGCCGACGTCGATGCCGAGGATCGCCACGCGCGCATTCTGGCGGTTCCGCGCGCCCGGGGCCGGACGACCCGGTCGGCCGGGTCGCGTGCGAGTAGCATCCCGCTGGCGCGCACGCGCCCCGCTCACCTGGCCAGGAGGAGGACGCAGACGATGGCGACCGAGGAGACCACGCAGCCCGACCGGCCCCGCAGGACGCGGCCTGGCGCGATCCTGCTCGCGCTCGTCGCCGCGCTCGTCGGCGTCATCGTCGCTGCCGTCCTGACCAGCTGTACGGGCCCGAGCGACGGCGAGATCGCCGCGAAGGTGCGCAGCGCGCTCGCCGTCTGGGGCGTCACGGGCGTCGACGTCTCCGTCGACGGCGGCACGGTCAGGCTGAGCGGGACCGTCCCGACGGACGCGGCGCAGGCGACGGCCGGGTCGGTCGCCGCGGACGTCGCCGGCGTCGAGGGCGTCCAGAACGCGATCGAGGTCGCGGTTCCCGCCCCGGTCGAGCCCGCGCCGACGCCGCCCGCGCCCGAGCCGACGCCCGCGCCGGAGCCCCCGCCACCCGCCCCGACGCCGGCCGAGCCCGCCGAGCCGGGGACGATCGTCGAGGTCGCGCAGGCCGCCGGAACCTTCCAGGTGCTGCTCGACGCGGCGACGACGGCCGGCATCGTCGACGAGCTCGGCCAGCCGGGCCCCTACACCGTCTTCGCGCCCACGGACGCGGCGTTCGCCGCCTGGACGACCGACGCGGCGCAGGCCACGCCCGAGGCGATCCTGCAGCTCCTGCTCGGGCACGTCGTCCCGGGCGCCGTGACGCCCGACCAGCTCGTCGACGGCGCCGAGCTCCAGACGGCCGCCGGCACGACGCTCGCCGTCGCGGTCGACGGCGACGCGATCGCCGTCGGCGGTGCACCGCTCGCGGGCGATCCGGTCGAGGCCTCGAACGGGCTCGTCTACCCGCTCGGCGGAGTGATCCCGCAGCCGGCCACTGTCGTCGACATCGCCAGGGCCGGCGGGTACGGCGCGCTGGTCTCCGGGATCGAGGACGCCGGGCTCGCCGAGCAGCTCCGTGGCCAAGGCCCCTTCACCCTCCTCGCGCCGAGCGACGCTGCCCTGTCGGCACTCTCCGACGAGCAGCTCCAGGCGCTCCAGGACGAGCCCGGGGCGCTCGAGCGATTCCTCCTGGGTCACGTGATCGGCGGCAAGCTGACCGCGGCCGACCTGGCCGGGCTCGACACGGTCGAGACGCTCGCCGGGACGACGCTCCGCATCGAGGACGTCGGCGGCACGCTCCGGATCGGGGGCGCCACCGTGACCCAGGCCGACGTCGAGGCCGACAACGGCATCGTCCACGGCCTCGCCGGCGTCGCCGAGCCGACCCCGGCCCGGGGCACGATCGTCGACGTCGCGACCGACGCGGGCTCGTTCTCGACGCTGCTGGCCGCGCTCGACGCGGCCGGCCTGACGGAGACGCTCGGCGGCGAGGGGCCGTACACGGTCTTCGCCCCGACCGACGAGGCGTTCGCCGCGCTGCCCGCCGGGACGGTCGACGGCCTGCTGGCGGACCCCGAGGCGCTGACGGCGCTGCTCCTGAACCACGTCGTCGAGGGCGCGATCGGGCCCGCCGAGCTCGCCGACCTGACCGACGTCCAGACGGTCGGGGGCGCGACCCTGCAGGTGGCGGTCGAGCCGCCGGAGACGATCCTCGTCGGGGGCGCGCCGGTCGCCGGCGCACCGGCCGAGGCGTCGAACGGCCTCGTCTACGCCCTCGGCGGCGTGATCGCCGACGAGGCGCCGGCTGCCGCGCCCGCCCCGACCGTGGTCGACGCGCTGGCGGCCCAGCCCGGCTACCAGGCGCTGCTCGCCGCGCTCGAGCAGACGGGGCTGCTCGAGGGCCTGCAGGGGCCGGGGCCGTTCACGCTCTTCGCGCCCTCGGACGAGGCGCTCGCCGCGCTCCCGCCCGAGATCGCGAACGACCCCGAGCGGCTCAAGGCGGCGCTGCTCTGGCACGTCTCGGACGGCCGGGTGACGCCGCAGCGGCTCGCGCGGCTGAAGCAGCTGACCACGTTCGCCGGCGCGATCGTGCCGGTCGGCCGGGACGGCGACGCGGTCACGGTCGCGGGCGCAGCGGTCGCCGGCGACCCGATCGACACGGGGAACGGCCTCGTCTACCCGCTGGCGGCTGCGATCGTGCCGACCGCGGGCGGGAAGCGCTCCGACACGGTGAACGAGATCCTCGGCCTCCAGCCGGTCCGGTTCGAGAGCGGCAGCGCCGAGATCGCGCCGGCCGGCCGCCGGGTGCTCGACAAGGCGGCCCGCTACCTCGAGCTGAACCCGCTCGAGCTGCGGATCGAGGGCCACACGGACTCCGACGGGGACGACGCGTCGAACCTGACGCTCTCGCAGCGCCGCGCCGAGGCCGTCAAGGCCTACCTCGTCTCGAAGGGCATCCCGGCCCGGCTGATGACGACGCGCGGCTTCGGCGAGGCCCGGCCGGTCGCGACGAACGACACGGCGGCCGGCAAGGCCCGCAACCGCCGGATCGAGTTCGTCATCCTCTGAGCCCGCGGGGCGGGGCCGGCGCGCGCCGGCCCCGCCTACCCGCGACGCTCGACCTCGATCGAGCGGACGACCGTCTGCGCGCGGCGCAGCAGGCGGGCACGTCCCGGCGCCGCCTCGCCGACGACGACGTAGAGGCAGAACGGCCGGCCGCCGACGGTGAGGAAGCGCTGGACGGCGGCGAGGCCGGCGCGCATCGGGTGGACGGCCGACGGCGAGAGCTCGTCGGCCCGCAGGCGGCGCGGCAGCCCCCGCGGGGCGTACAGCCCCGTGCCCGCCAGGCGCGCACGGAACTCGGTCAGCACGACGAGGACGCCGTCGCGCGGCATCCGCAGGACGGCCGAGGCGGCGTAGTCGTCCGCGCCCGGCGGCAGCGCGAAGCTCGCCGCGTGGAGCGTCGCCTCGCCCTCGTCGTGGCGGAAGATCCGCCCGTCCCAGCCGGCGGGCAGCTCGACCGCGAGGCCGTGGCCGGCGAGCCGGCTCACGCCGCGGCCAGCCCGACGAGGACGAGCGCCACGCAGGCCTCGGCGGCCAGCGCGAGCCGGCGCGAGGGCGCGTCGAGGCGGCGCAGCAGGCGTGCGAGCCGGGCGAGCTGCTCGGGCCGGCGGACGAGGCCGCCGACGAGCGCGCCTGCCCAGCGGCCGGCACCGAACGCGGCCCCGATGGCGAGCCCCGCGACGAGCGAGCCCGACAGGAACGCGGCGGCGATCGCGGCGTACGTCGCGGACAGGGTCACGATCGTCGCGAGCCCGACGCCGAGCTGGGCGCCGAAGCCGAGCCCGTAGACCCAGCCGCGGTAGCGCCCGAGCCACTCCTCGTCGACCTGGCGGCGGAGCGTCGGCAGGCGCAGGCCGCCGAGCCCGAGGTCGAGCGCGAGGCCGACGACGACGAGCCCTGCCAGCGCCCAGAGCGCAACCGTCGAGTCGAGGTCGAGGCTCGAGCCGACGAGCGCCGGGAGCACGCCGAGCGCGAGGCCGCCGCCGACGCTCCCGAGGCCGAAGAACGCCATCGTCACCCACCAGCGCTGTCGACGGGCCCGCTCGCCGAGCGGGGTGATGCTCCCCAGCATCGACTCGCCTCAGGGCGACCAGGACGAGCGGACGGCGGCGACGAGGGCGAGTGCGACGCCGACCCAGGCGACCGCGTCCACCTACCGCTCCGTCCGGCCGTAGAGGCTCGGATGCCCGGGGACGATCCCGGCCGCCGTGAGCTCCGCGTCGACGCGCGCGCGGGCGTCCTGCGGGAGCGCCGCGTCGGCGAGCGCGTCGGTGAGGAGCGAGCGCACGCCGTCCCAGGTCGACGCCGAGCCCTCCCCCGCGACCGCGCCCGTGCCGCCGTCGACGTGGACGAAGTACGGCGAGCCGGGAACCCGGTACGCGTCCCAGGCGGCGCTCGAGCAGACGACGAGCGCGTCCGCGGGCGCGAGGTCGCGCAGCCGCGTGGGGCTCTCGTGACTCGCGTCCTTCGCGACGCAGACGAGGCGCACGTCGCCCGGGAGGGCGCCCGCGCCCGTCGGCAGCGTCGCCCACAGGTCGCGGCAGGTCGAGCAGCCGCTCGTCAGGAAGGCGAGCAGGGTGCCGCCGCCCGCGGCGACCGCGACCTTGACGGGGTCTCCGGCGAGCGTCGTGCCAAGGACGTCGGGCGCCTGCGCCCCCGCGGCGCGACGGGGAGCGCGGCGTTGCCCGACGAGGTCGGGCGCGTCCGCGCCCCGCGCGAGCAGGTCGAGCCGGCGCAGGATCTCCGCGTGGCTGCGCAGCAGGCCGACCACGAGCAGCCCGAGCAGGGCGACGCAGACTGCGAGCACGACGACGACGGCGGTCACGGCAGGCAGTCCGCCTCGTGCGTGCACGTCGCGTCGTTCACCTTCATCGTGCAGTCGCACTCGCCGTAGACGTGGCATGGGTTGACGCACATGACGATCCGGCAGACGACCTCCGTCACGCCGGCCAGGTCCGTGTTGCACTGGCCGTAGCGGAAGTTGTTGCAGCACGTCTTGCGGTTGTCGCAGTCGTTCGCCCCGCAGTGGCAGCCGCCGGGGCACCTCGCGCCGGGCCGCCGGTTGCAGTCGAGGTAGTAGCGGACGCCCTCGTCCGCGCAGAGCCTGGTGCCCCGGTAGCTCGTGCACTTCCACCAGCCGGCGACGTAGCTGTAGGGCGGGCACGCGTTGACGCCGCCGTTGATCGTGCAGCAGAACGTCGTCCAGCCGCCGCAGCACTGGCTGCCGCGCGCGCAGTCGCGGCACGTGACGACCGCCTCCGCGCTCGCCGGACGGGTGAGGTAGTGGACCGGCGCGACGGCGAGCGCCGAGCTCGCCAGGGCGACGCGCTCGAGGAAGCCGCGGCGCGAGCTGCGCGCCTCGAGGGCGGCGGCCGCCCGCTCGACGAGGCGCTCAACCACGCTGTGGGCGGTAGGCCGCGAGCGCCTGCGGCAGGTGCGCGAGGACGGCGACGGCGAGCCAGGTCGCGGCGAGGACGCCGAGGACGAACGGCGCCCCGCCGAGCGGCAGCGACGGCAGCAGCTCGTCGAGCGCGGGCGGCGGCGCGGCGACGGCGACCGCGGCGACGCCCGCGCAGGCGACGTTCAGGAGGACGTGGACGACGCTCGGCGGCGTGCGGGTCTCCCCCAGGCAGCCGCAGGAGGCCAGCGGCACGGTGCGCGCGACGAGCGCGGCGGCGACGACGGCGAACAGCGCGTACGCGGCGCAGACCGCGACGGCCGCGGCCCGGTCGGGCGCGGCGATCGCCCAGGCGGCGAGCCCGAGCTCGGCGGCGCCGACCGCACGGGCGGCGTGCCGCCCGCCCGGGACGCGGAACGAGGCCAGGACGTCGGCGGCCGCATCGGGTCGGCGGAGCTTCGCGATCCCGGAGACGAGGAGCAGGCCAGCGGCGGCCAGGAAGGGCCCCGCGCCAGCGCTGCCGTGGAGGGCGTCGGCGAGCATCGCCGCCACGAAGTCTGCCGCGGATCCCGGACGGGCGCGGCAGGAGGCGTCGCCGACCCCGGCGGAGGCGGGCGCGTGGGCCGGCCGGCCGGCCCCGTCAGCGGCGGGCCCGGCGCGTCCACCCCGTGGATCGCCGCGGCTGCGGCTACCGTGGCCGGGTGCCGATCCGCCCAGCCCGGCCCGCAACGTCCCTTCGGCGTGCCCGTGGTGCCGTCCGCCGCGGGCTCGCGCCCCGCCTTGCGCTCCTCGCCGCGCTCGCCGCGGCGCTGGCGGCGCCGCTCGCGGCGCATGCGGCGTTCCCGGGGGCGAACGGCCTGATCGCCTTCTCCCGCACGGCCGGCTCGGACAGCGAGATCGCGGTCGTCCGCTCGGACGGCTCCGGGCTGCGCGAGCTGACCCGCAACCGCGTCTCCGACGTCGAGCCCGCCTGGTCGGCCGATGGCCGACGGATCGCGTTCTCGTCGAACCGCGAGCGGCCGCTCGACTGGGACATCTGGGTGATGCGCGCGGACGGCAGCGGCGTGCGGCGGGTCACGAGCCACCGCGCGGCGGACCGCGACCCGACCTGGTCGCCCGACGGGACGCGGCTCGCGTTCTCGTCCGACCGCGACCGCGGCGACGTCGACATCTGGGTCGTCCCGGCCGGCGGCGGGCAGGCGACCCGCCTCGCCGGCGCGCGCGGCCTCGACGTCGATCCCGCCTGGTCGCCGGACGGCACGCGGGTCGTCTTCGCGTCCGACCGTGACGGCGGCAACTTCGACCTCTGGGTCGTCAACGCCGACGGGAGCGGCGAGACGCGGCTGACCGGCGGGCCGGGCATGGACCTCTCCCCGAGCTGGTCGCCGGACGGGCGGAACGTCGTCTTCACCCGCCTGCCGCCGGGCGGCGGCGACGGCGACGTGCGGATCGTCCGCGCCGACCTCTCCGGCGCGCCGCTCACCCGACGGCGGGGCGACGACCTCGCGCCCGCCTTCGCGCCGGACGGCAAGCGCGTCGTCTTCCAGGGAGATCGCCGCTGCCAGCTCGTCTGCCCGTTCGCCGTCTGGGTGATGGACGCCGACGGGAGCTCGCGCGTGCGCGTGACCGGACGGCGGGGGAGCACGGTGCGGAGCCTCACGCCCGACTGGCAGCCGGTGGTCGGCGACCTCCGCCTCACCGCCGTCGCGCCCATCGAGGCCGTCGTCGGCGCCGATCTCGAGCTGCGCCTCGACGTCGCGAACCGCGGGCCCGGCCCGGCGATCGACGCCGTCGCCGCGCTCGCGCTCCCGGCGGGCCTGCCGATCGTCGCCGCGGCCGCCGGCCGAGCGGCGTGCGCCGTGGCCGACGGCGCGGTTACCTGCCCGCTCGGCCGGATCCGGCCGGGCCAGGCCGTGGCCGTCTCGCTCGTCGTCCGGCCCGCCGTCGCGGAGGCGCTCGGGGCGACGGCGACCGTCGGCGCCCGCTCCGCCGACCGGCGCCCCGGCGACGAGCGCGCGGACATCGCCGTCTCGGTCGTCGACCCGGCGGCGCCACCCGCGTGACGGCAGGCTCATGCGGCCCGCAGCGGCCCCGGCTCGACGAGCCGGTAGCCGACCCCCCACACGTTGCAGACCCAGCCGCGCCTGCCGTCGGGGTCGAGCTTGCGCCGCAGGCGGGACGCGTGCGAGTCGAGCGTGCGCGTCCGCGCGGTCGAGCGGTAGCCCCAGACGTCGCGCAGGAGCTCCTCCTTCGTGCGCACGCGCTCCGGATCGGTGGCGAGCGCGAGCAGCAGCTCGAACTCCTTCGCGGCGAGCAGGACGGGCACGCCCGCGACCCGGACGACGCGCGCCAGCCGGTCGATCTCGAGCTCGTCGACGACGAGCCGCTCCGCCCGCACGGGCGTGCGAGAGCGGCGGAGCACGGCGCGGATGCGCGCGACGAGCTCCTCGTAGACGTACGGGCGCATGACGTAGTCGTCGGCGCCGCGGGCGAAGCCGCGGACCCGGTCGAGCGGGTCGCCCCGCTCGGAGACGAGGATCACGGGCACCTCGCGGTTCCAGCACCGGCCGGGCTCGCCCTCGCGGAGCGTCCGGCAGAGCTCGTAGCCCGAGGCGTCGGGCAGGGAGACGTCGAGGAGGACGAGGTCGGGCTCGGACCGCTCGAGCAGCTCGAGCGCGGCCGCGCCGCGGTCGGCGGCGATCACCGCGAAGCCGTCACCCGCGAGCTGCCGCTCGAGTGAGGCCCGCTCGGGGACGCCGCCGTCGACGAGGAGGAGGGATTCGCCAGCCATGCAGCCACCGTACGCGCGGCCCGGCGCCGCGGCCAGATGGCCTTTCCGGCGAACGTGTGACGATCGCTCGACAGGCTTCTCGACACCCGGCCCGGCCGGCCGCCGACCCGCGTGGACGCGGCTACGCGGACGCCCGGCGGCCCTCGCGGGCCCAGGCGACGTAGCGGTCGCGCGCGTGCAGGGCGATCGGCCCCGGGCCGAGCTCGCGGCCCTCGATCCGCCCCGCGGGCCACACCTTCGCCCAGTTGCCCGTCGAGAACACCTCGTCCGCCTCGAGCAGCTCGTCGAGCTCGACCCGGCGCTCGACGACCGGGATGCCGTCCTCGGCGAGCAGCTCGATCACGCGGCCGCGCGTGATCCCGGCGAGGTACGTCCCCGTCGGCGCGGGCGTCGTGACGACCCCGTCCCGCACGAGGAAGAGGTTCGCCGCCGCGAACTCGGCGACGGCGCCGTCCTGCTCGAGCACGACGGCCGTGTCGAACCCGCGCGCGTGCGCGTCGCGCAGCATCCGACCGGCGTTCGGGTAGAGGCACGCGGCCTTCGCGTCGGTCGGGGCCGAGTCCGCGGTCGGGCGGCGGAAGGGCGAGAGGCAGGCCGAGAACGTCGGCGCCGTCGGGAACGGCGCGTCGTGCACGACGAGCGCGAAGCGCGTCGTCGCCGGGTCGGGGTCGACGAAGCCGCCCGTCGCCCACAGCATCGGCCGCACGTAGAGGACGGCCTCCGCCGGGAAGCGCCGGATGCCGTCCCACGCGACCGCCTCGACCTCCGCGGCCGTCACCGGCGGCTCGAGCCCGAGCGCGCGCGCCGAGGCGATCACGCGCGCACAGTGCCGGTCGAGGTCGGGCGCGACGCCGTCGAAGGCCCGCGCCCCGTCGAAGACGACCGACGCGAGCCAGGACGCGTGGTCGGCCGCGCCCATGAGCGGCAGGTTGCCCTCGTGCCACGCGCCGTCGAGGTACGTCCAGTAGCCCATTCCCAGCCTCTCGCCCGGGTGGCGCGCTAGGCGCGCGCCGGCTCCGCGTACGGGAGGATCTCCTTCGGCTCCGGCTCCTTGAACGCGGCGACGCGGCTGGTCGCGAGGCCGTACTCGAGCACGCCCTCGATCGTCTTCACCGCGGCGGCGACGCCGTCGATCACGGGCACGCCCACCTGCTCGGCGACGAGGCGGTCGAGCGGGCCCATGCCCGCGCAGCCGAGGCAGATCGCCTCCGCCCCGTCGTCGGCGATCGCCTGGCGCGCCGCGGTCACGATCTCACGGCCGGCGGCGGACGGGTCGCGCTCGCAGTCGAGCACGGAGAGCGGCGTGCCGCGCACGGACGCGCAGCGAGACTCGAGCCCGACGCGGCGGACGACGTCGTGCAGCATCGGGATCACGCGCGGAAGCACGGTCACGATCGAGAACGTGTGCGCGACGTTGCACGCCATCAGCATCGAGGCCTCGGCGATCCCGACGACCGGGACGGGGCAGATCTCCCGCGCGGCGTAGAGGCCGGGGTCGCCATAGCAGGCGACGACGACGCCGTCGAACTCGGCGGCCCGCGCCTCGAGCGTCTGCAGCATCGCGACGGCCGCGAGCTCCTCCTCGTAGTGGCCCTCGATCGAGCGCGGGCCCCAGGCCGGCGAGATCGCCTCGATCTCCGTGTCGGGCCGCGCATACCGGCGCGCCTGCTCGCCGATGTCCCGCGTCATCTCCTCGGACGTGTTCGGGTTGATCACCAGGATCCGCATGCCGACCTCCCGGGGCGACGACTCGACCGACGTTGGCGGGGCGCTCGGCCCCTGCGCGAACGGTACACGGGCGCGCCTGGACACGGCCGGAAACGGCGAGCGCCCGGCCGTCCGGGCGCTCGCGAGCGCGGTGTGCGCAGGGCCTACGCGTCGACGTCGACGCCGTAGACGGCCTTCGCCGACTCGCGCGTCACGAACCCGTCGAGGACGTCCTCGCGCACCCTCGCCGGGTCGCGCTCCTCGACCGGGCCGTAGCCGCCGGCCGAGGGGCAGACCTTGCGCACGACGTCGCCGGCCTTCACCTTGCGGTAGGGGATCTTCGAGGGGAGCGACTCCTCCCGGTCCGTGTCCGGGTTGAGGATGATCGCGCCGGGCGTCCCCTCCTGCCCGCCGAAGATGCCCGGCGGCGGCCACTTGTTGCCGTCGCCCTCGATCGAGAAGCCGCCGTCCTCGGTGAACATCGTGTCGCGTATCGAGCCGATGCCGCCGCGCCAGCGACCCGGGCCGCCGGTGTCGTCGTTCAGCTCGTAGCGGACGACGCGGAGCGGCAGGTGGCTCTCGATGTCCTCGATCGGGTTGTTGCGCGTGTTGCCGTAGAGGGTGTCGACGGCGTCGAGCCCGTCCTTGCCGAGGCGACCGCCGTAACTGCCCTCGATGATGTCCATGTGCACCCAGTGGCCGCCGTCGCGCAGGCCGGAGGACGCGATCACCTTGAGGTTTCCGACGGAGGCCGCGACCTTGTCCGGGACGAGCGGCGCGAGCGCGCGCATCACCGTCTCCGCGATCAGGTTGCCGCCCACGAAGCGGGCGATCGTCGGCGCCGGGTAGATCGGGTTCGCGAGGCAGCCGGCCGGCGCCGTGATCGTGATCGGACGGAACAGGCCCGAGTTCGACGGCACCGGCTCGTGCGTCTCCGAGTCGAGCAGGATCGAGCGCAGCACCAGGTAGATCGCGATGTCGACCGTGCCCTCGAAGGGCAGGTTGATCGGCAGGTCGACCTGCGGCGCCGTCCCCGTCAGGTCGATCGTGATGTCCGAGCCCGCGACCGTGACCGTGGCGACGATCGGCAGGTCCCGGTAGGCGGGATCGGGATGGTCGAGGTAGCCGTCCATCCGCGTCTCGGCCGTGTACGTGCCGTCGGGGAGCTTCGCGATCTCCTGGCGGAACACCCGCTCGGAGTAGTCCATCAGGTCCTCGCAGGCGCCCTGCACCGTCTGCAGGCCGTAGCGCTCGATCAGCTCGACGAAGCGGTCGTGGCCGATCCGCGCCGCGGCGATCTGCGCCTCCATGTCGGCGACGACGATCTGCGACATGCGGATGTTGTCGCGGACGATCCGCCACACCATCTCGTTCCGCCGGCCCTCCTCCTCCACCTTGATCGCGGTGAACTGGAGGCCCTCGGCGTACGCGTCGGTCGCGTCGACGATGCCGCACGAGCCGGGCGTCAGCGCGCCCACGTCGAGGTGGTGCGCGGTCGTCCCGGAGAAGCCGACGAGCTCGCCGTCCCAGAAGATCGGCACGAGGAACCCCACGTCCGGCCCGTGCGAGGAGCCGTAGTAGGCGTTGTTGTGCATGACCACGTCGCCGGGCCGCCACTCGTCGCCGAGCTCGGCGAAGCGGCGGTTGATGCCGCGCACGTAGCCGGGGATCGGGCCGGACTGCAGGGGCGTCGACTGGGGCGACTCGCAGAGCTGGCGGCCCTGCCCGTCGCAGATCACCGTGCCGAAGTCCTCGGACTCGCGGATGATCGACGAGTAGGACATGCGGGCGAGCTTGTGGCCCATCTCGATCGCGATCGAGTCGAGGGCGCCCGCGATCACCGACGCGGTGATCGGGTCGACCCGCGTGGCCGGCGTGGTGGCAGGAACCTCGGTTGCGCTCATGGGCGAAGCGTAACCGGTCGTCCCCGCGCGGTGAGCGGGCTCAGCGCTTCGCGGCCCGCGCGGCGCGGACGACGACGGTCGCCCGCGGGCTGCCCGGCGGCGGTCGCGACGAGCGCGATCCGATGCGTCGCCCTTCGCCCTCGCGCGCGACGGCGTCGCCCCCAGGCCGGGTGCGCGCCGGCCGTCGAGCCAGCGCACAGCCGCGAACCCCGGAGCGTCCGGGGCCGCGCTGCGCAGGGCAGCGCGCCCCGGCGGCGCGTCCTCCTCCGGCCGGAGCGGCGACTCGATCCCGCCCCGGGGCGGGCGCCACCGGAGCGCCCGCCGACAGAGGCGCCGGCTAGCGACCCTGGAGCTGGAGGAGGCCGGTGAACCCAACCGGTGGACAGGTCGCGCCTGGTGGCTGCGTGTCCGGCGCGCGCTCGAAGCGAGCATCGGTCAGCGCCAGCTCGCCGCTGGCGAACAGCCGGCCGCCGACGTGGCCCTGACCGAACGGCGCTCGGAACGCGATCGTGAAGCGCCCGGCTTGCCCGCTCGGCCGGGCAGCGTCGCCCTCGTCGCCGCGCAGCGTGACCCGCTTGGCCGTGAAGACCTGCCCGCTCGACGACGTGCAGACCGGCGCGAACGACCAGCTTACGAGCTGCACCTTGCCGTCACCGCGCAGCGTGAGCGTGAAGGTCTGCTCCGGACAGACGCCCACCGTCTTGCCGGTGAACGTCCCCGCGGCTGTCCGGGCCGACGTCCGGCGCTCGGACTCGTCGGCGGGTGGGCAGCCGGTCCTGAAGTCGACCCCCGGCCGATCCTTCTTCACCTCGACCGTCCTCGAGGCAGGGTCGAACTTGCGACTCCGGAGCTTGGGGACGATCTTCCAGGTGCCCTTCCTCACGCGAAGCTCGTAGCGTCCATCCGCACCAGTCGTGGCCGTCGCCGGGCCGCCAGGTCCGCCGGTTGCCCGGATCGCGACGCCCGCCAGGGCGACAAGCCGGCAGCGGTCGGTGCACACGTGCTGGACGACCCGCCCGCTCACCTTGAGCGCCTGGATCTCGCGAGTTGCCGTGAAGGTTCCGGACTGGCCCCGATTGCTGTTCCAGGAGCCCGTGATCGTCCCGCCGTCGTCGGAGAGCGTCCCCGCGAACGTCGCGACGTAGCCGGGCGCGAAGTCGTTGTAGGTGGTCACGATCGTGACCGCGCCGCCCGGGGTGCCCCCGCTCGCGGTGATGGTCGCGAACACCTGGCCGCCCGGCAGCTTCGCTACGCCACCCCCGCCGGTGATCTCGAACACCTGCGCGGCCGCGCCGCCGTCGCCGCAGCAGGCCCAGGTGCCCGTCAGGTCACTCGCCGCGGACGCGCTCCCGGGCCTGGCGACGAGTGCGACGAGCAGGGCTGCGAACAACACGCAGACGTGCAGGCAGGCTCCCGCTCCCGACCGCCGAACGCGGGACGCGGCACCCGCGCGTCTGTCCAGGAAGCTCCAGGATGCATGCCGCATGTGCCCTCCTCGTCGCGTCGACGCCGGCCGGGGGCCGGTCGGGATTCGTGGGGTGACCGCCAACCGTACGTACGACAGCACTCGCCGGCCCCGCGCCCTACCTGGGGTTCCCCGTGCAGTCCGGCTTCTTGTAGAGCCGGCTGCAGACGAGCGGCTCCTCCTCGGCCGCGGCGAGGAGATGCGCCTCCGCGTTCGGGTGGAAGCCGCCCGCCAGGTCGGGGTTGAGCACCCACACGGGCGAGCTCGTGTCGATGTTCGTCGCCGTCTCGAGGATCCCGGCGAACAGGCTCGTGCCGTCGAGCTTGCAGAAGCCGCGGCTCGCGAACGCGGCCGCGTTGTAGTCGACGTAGTGCCACCCGTAGGTGCTCGCCACGCTGCGGACGGTCTGCGCGAGCTGGGTGCCCTGGTCGGACAGCCACTGCCACGTCGTCGGCCCCCACCAGGGGATGCTGTAGACGCGGTTGTCGCGCGTGTCGCAGATCTCGCCGGGAGCGCTCCAGCTGAAGTCGGGCAGGCGCGAGATGAACACCCGATCCGCCGTCACGCCGAGCCCGCCGCTCGTGAGCGTCAGCGGCCGCTTCAGCGCGGACGCCAGCGGCTTGTAGCGGGCGGGGAGCTGCTGCTGCAATCGCTCGATGTACGTCCGCATCGGCAGGCCCGCCTGCCGATCGTCGACGAAGCCCTTGATCCGCTTGTCCTCGTTCAGCACCGGCACGACCGGCCGCTCCTGGCAGTAGTCGACGTCCGGCGTCCGCGGCGCGTTCGGGTCGACGCCCTGGTCGGCGAGGTGCGCGTCGTGGTTGACCGTGCAGTACGCCATGATCGGCCCGAACGCGAGGTCGTTCACGCCGATCGACACGATCACCGCGTCGATCTTCCGCTGCGGCCGCTTGCGCTCCTTCGCGCCCTGCACGACCAGGAAGCCGATCTGGTCGAACTGCGGGGCGAGCTTCGGCGTCGCCTTCCGCGTCCCGGCGTACGGCGTGTCGACCAGGTGGAAGATGCTCGCGCCCGAGCAGGCCGTGTGCACGAACGTCACCGAAGTGTGCGGATCCTGCCGCTCCACGTACAGGGCGGTCTGGTACTGGTACGACGCCGTCCCGCGGTTGCAGCGCTCGTAGAAGAACGTCTGCGGGTTGCCCTCGCCGGAGCCGTTCGAGTCGCCGACGCCGACGAGCAGCCAGTCCTTGATCTGGATCGTCCGCTTGATCGGCTTCACGCCCTTGGCCGCGACGAACCTCCCCTTCCTCTTCACCTGCTTGCGCGCGATCACGCCGTACTCGCCCAGGTGGGAGACCTCGAGCGTCGTCGCGCAGCCCGGCTTCGGGTCCTTCAGCACCCTGCCCGGCCCGGTCGGCGTCGCCTCCCACACCCAGCGGACCGTCTTCGAGCACTCCACCTCGTGCCCGCCCGCCGTCAGGAAGACGCGAGCCTGCCACGACGACGGGTAGACCTCCTTGAAGGACGGCAGGCCCGACGCGTTGCCCCACTTCCTGCCGGAGGCCTCCGTCAGCCGGTCCTCGACCTCCCAGTCGATCCCGTCCGCGGAGCACGAGACCGGGCCGTCGACGGCCAGCCGCCGCGCCTCCGCACCGGTCGCCGACGCGCAGGTGAGGAAGTCGACGCCCGACCGATCGGCGCTCAGCGAGACCTCGGTCGAGTCGAGCCCGTCCGCCAGCCCGTCGGCCCCGATGTGCTCGAAGTCGCGATCCGGCGCCGTCGCGGCGACCTCCCAGGTGCCTGCCGAGAGCGTGAGCGAGTACGTGCCGTCCGCTCCGGTCGTCGTCTCCTCCGGGCCGCCCGGCCCGCCCTTCGCCCGCACCGTCACCCCGGCCAGGCCCGCACGCGAGCACGTGTCCTCCGTGCACGTCTGCTCGAGCACCGCCCCGGAGAGCGTGTGCTCCGGCGGCGGCCCGAAGTCGACCGAGCGGCTCGGCGGCAGCGACAGCCTGACCGACTTCGTGCAGCCAGGCTTGCCGACGACGCAGTAGCCGCCCGCGGCCGAGACCGTGTGCGCGCCCTTCTTGACGACGATGTCGTAGGAGCCCGACTCGTCCGTGCGGTCGCTCCCGCCGCCCGGCCCCGACGCGGTCACCGGCACGCCCTTGACGCCCTTGCCCTCTGCGTCGCGCACGGCGCCGCGCACGTGCAGCTTCCCGTCGTCGGGCGGTACCCCCACGAACGCCCAGGCGTGCGTCGTCACCCCGCCGCAGAGGTGCTGGCCCGCGCAGAACTCGCCCGGCGAGTCGATGAAGAACGTCCGCGGCATCGAGACCTTGAACTCGAACCACGACCACTCCTCCCCCGCCTCCGTCGTCGGGATCACCGTGCAGGAGAGGTCGGCGTTGCCGCAGCCCGCCACGACCTTGCCCGGGAAGCTCCAGGAGATCGTCTTCGTCTCCGGCGCGTACGCGGCCGAGTTCGACCCGTCCGTGGGAATCGCCGTCACCGTGAACGCCTGCCCCGCTGCCACCACGCCGGACGCCGACGCCTCCAGGAACCCCCAGCGCGGGTAGCACCACGGCGCAGAGAGCCACGCGTTCGCGTTCTTCGAGTAGTAGTAGCCGTAGTTCGAGCCGTACGGGTCGAACGTGGCCCCCGCCGCGCACTGGGTCGGCACCTGGCCGGCCGCGAGGAGCTGCACACCCGCCGGTGGCGGGGGCTTCGGCGCCCCGAGCGCGACCCCGGCCCAGACGAGCAGCACGGCGAGGGAGACGAGCCCGGTCAGGAGCCGAGGGATGCGCAACGGGGACCTCCCGGAGTCGTCATGAGCCGCAAAGGGACCCGCCGCACGAGCCCGCACGGACAGTAGCCCCCCGACGGAGCGACTTCCAGTCGCAGTTCTGCGTATGCCCGGCGCGTCAGCCCGGGCCGCGTCGCGGCCGCGGCGCGAGCTGCGCGAGCCGCCGCCCGGCGGCCGAGTCCGCGATCAGCTGCTCGAGCCGGCGCTCACGCGTCGCCTCGCGCTTCGCGCTCGTGACGACGTGGAGCGCCGTGCGCCGGTAGCCGGGCGGCTGGGACTGGAAGAACGCCCACGCGGCCTCGTTCGCGCGAAAGCGCGCCTCCTGCTCGGCCGTCAGCGTGGCCGGCTCCTCCCGCTCGAAGGAGTAGACGCCCGTCCGGGCGTCGTCGCGACGCTCCCAGGCGGCGAGGCCGGCCGGCTCGACGAGGCCCGCGGCCAGCAGGGCCTCGAAGCGACGCACGTTCACCCGGCTCCACGTGCTCCGGGCCTGGCGGGGCGAGAAGCGCACCGCGTAGCGCTCGTCGTCGAGCGGGACGAGCTGGCCGTCGATCCAGCCGAAGCAGAGCGCCTGCTCGACGGCGTCGGAGACGCGCAGCGGCGGCTCGACCCCGCGCCGCACCTTCCGGAAGCCGACCAGCAGCTCGCTCGCGGTCGCGTGGTGCTCGGCCAGCCAGGCGCGGAAGGCCGCCGGCGAGTCGAGGAAGACCGGCTCGGGCGCCACCGCGGCCGCTCCGGCTAGTGCCGGTGCAGCAGCAGGTTCCCAGAGGGATCCGAGACGGCCGTCCAGCCGGGCGGCACGAGCACGGTCGTGTCGCGCTGGAAGACGACGCAGGGCCCGGCGATCGGCTCGCCGAGCGGGAGCATCGCGCGGTCGAGGTAGCGCGTCGGCAGCGTCCGGAGCTGGCCGTCGACGCGGAAGACGCCGTCGCCCTCGCCGAGCAGCGCCTCGGCGAGCGTGCCGCTCGACGGCTCGGGCTTGCCGAGCTTCGGCCGCTTGCCGATCGCGGTCACGCGCAGGTTGACGATCTCGATCGGGTCCTTCGGCGCGTGGCCGTACTCCTGCTCGTGCAGGCGGTGGAAGGTCGCGATCGCCTCGTCCGAGTAGGCGAGGCCCGCGAGCGGGACGCGCAGCTCGTAGCCCTGCCCGACGTAGCGGACGTCGAGCGAGGCGTGCAGCTCGATGTCCGACTCGGGCAGGCCGTCCTCGAGCAGGCGGCCCTTCACGGTGGCGGCGAGGTCGGCGAGCTCGCGGTCGATCCGGGCGGCGTCGACGCCGCCCTGCACCATGAAGACCGTCCGCATCTGGTCGTACTTCAGGTCGCTCGTCAGCAGGCCCGTGGCGGAGGTGATCCCCGGGAACGGCGGCACGAGCACCTCGGGGACGCCGATCGAGGCCGCGACCTCGGCCGCGTCAGCGAGCCGCCCCGCCGAAGGAGACGAGCGTGAAGTCGCGCGGGTCGTGGCCCTTCTCGATCGTCCGCGACCGGATCGCGCGCGCCATGTTCGCGTTCGCGATCGTCACGATCCCCTCGGCCGTCTCCAGCAGCCCCAGGCCGAGCCGGTCGGCGAGGCGCTGCACCGCGGCGACGGCGAGGTCCCGGTCGAGCGTCATCTCGCCGCCGAGGAACCGCTCCGGGTCGATGCGGCCGAGGACGACGTTCGCGTCCGTGATCGTCGCCTCCTCGCCGCCGAAGCAGTAGCAGGCCGGGCCAGGCCGGGCGCCCGCCGAGCGCGGGCCGACGCGGAAGCCGCCCGCCTCGTCGACGTAGGCGATCGAGCCGCCGCCCGCCCCGATGGTGTGCACGTCGAGCATCGGCACGAGCAGCGGGTAGTCGGCCACCCAGGTGTCGCGCGCGGAGGCCTCCATGACGCCGCGCTCGGTGACGATCCCGATGTCGGCCGAGGTGCCGCCCATGTCGAACGTGATCAGCCGGTGCCGCCCCGCGAGGTCGCCGGCCCAGGCGCCGCCCAGCACGCCGGCCGCCGGCCCCGAGAGGAGCAGCGTGACCGGCTTCTCGGCCGCCGCCGCCGCGGTCGCGACGCCGCCGTTCGACATCATCACGTGCAGCTCGCCCGGCACGCCCTCCGCGTGCAGCGCGTCCGCGAGCCGCTCCAGGTAGCGGCCGGTGCGCGGCCCCACGAACGCGTTCATGGTCGCCGTCGTGAACCGCTCGAACTCCCGGAACTGCGGGAAGATGTCCGCGCTCGCCGTCACGAACGCGCCCGGGATCTCCTCGCGGACGATCTCGGCCGCGCGCCGCTCGTGCGCCGGGTTCAGGTAGGAGAAGAGGAAGCAGATCGCGACGGCCTCGACCCCGGCCTCGCGCAGCTCGCGCGCGGCCTCGCGCACCTCGTCCTCGTCCAGCGGGACGAGCACCTCGCCCGTCGGCGGCACGATCCGCTCCGTCACGACCTTCCGGTGGCGGCGCTTGACGAACGGGCGCGACTGCCACGGGATGTCCTGCATGATCGAGTAGTTCTGCGGCCGCTGGTGGCGCCCGATGTGCACGACGTCGCGGAAGCCGCTCGTCGTGATCATCCCCGCCACCGCGCCGCGATGCTCGAGCACCGCGTTCGTCGCGACCGTGGTCCCGTGGAAGACGAGGTCGACGTCCCTCGCCGACAGCCCCGCCTGCTCGCACAGCTCCACGATCCCGGTCACCATCGCCCGGCCCGGGTCGTCCGGGGTCGACGGCACCTTGTGGACGTGCGTCGCCCCGCTCCCCGTGTCGTAGAGGGCGAGGTCCGTGAACGTCCCACCGATGTCGACGCCGACGACGCGCATGTCGCGCGAAAACGTATCGCAGTCGGCCCGTCCCACGTCGGCTCCCTCGTTCGAGGGCGGGGCCCCCGGCGGCGGGCGGCCGATGCCCACCTCGATGCGCCGCCTGCTCGCCCTCCTCGCCGTGCTCGCCGCCGCCACGCTCGGCGCCGGCTGCGTCGGGCCGGACGGCGAGGAGGCGCTCCAGCTCCTGCGCGACGCGGACGCGGCCCAGCAGGCCCTGAGCTCGGCGAGCTTCGACCTCTCCGTCGAGGCGGGCGTGCCCGGGCAGCAGCTCGCGCTGCAGGTGGCGGGCGCGTCCGTGCTGCGCGGCGAGGGTGCGGGGAACGTGCATGTCCGCGTCAGCGGCAGCGGCCTCCCCGGGCCCTCGTCGCTCGAGCTCGTCGCCCGCGACGGGCGGGCGTTCGTCCGGCTCGACGGGGCCTGGCAGGCGCTGCCCGGCCCGGCGGGCCAGCCGGAGGCGGCCGACCCTCGCGTCGCGGAGCTGACCTCGTCCCTCGCGAGCCTCCAGCTCGAGCGCTACGTCACCGCCGTCTCGGTGAGCGCCGGCCCGCAGCTCGCGGACGAGCCGACCCGCCAGATCGTCGGTGGGATCGACACGGAGGCGCTGCTCGACGGCGTCCTCGCCCGGGCCACGCAGGCGCTCGGCCCGCAAGCGGGCCCCGTGCCCGACCTCTCGCACGCGGCGATCTCGGACACCACCGTCGTCCTCGTCGTCGGCGAGCGGACGCGCCTCGTCCGCCAGGCGCTCGTGACGCTGACGATCGACGCGGCGGGCGAGCAGGGCACGCTGACGCTCCGCTACGCGCTGCGCGAGCCGAACGGCGCCGTCGAGCTGCCCGCGATCCCGCGGAAGGTGCTGCGCGCGGCCGAGCGGGCCGGCACAGACGCCTGAGCTCAGGCCGGCAGCGCCCCGCTGACGACCGCCCCGTCCTGGAGGACGGCCACGACGTTCCCCTCGTCGAGCAGGCTGCGGATCCGCTCGACCGGGTTCGCGGCGAGGACGACCAGATCTGCGCGCTTGCCCGGCTCGATCGTCCCGACGAGGTCGCCGAGGCCGATCACGCGCGCCGCGTCGCGGGTGCCCGAGAGGAGCGCCTCGGCGGGGCTCATCCCGACCAGCTCGACGTAGACGCACATCTCCTCCAGCCCGCCGCCCTGCGGGTAGTTCGCGAGGCCGGAGTCGCTGCCGGCGACGATCGGGATGCCCGCCTTCCAGGCGCGGTGGATCGCCTGGGCGTGCTTCTCGTGCGTCCGCCGGTGGGACTCGACGATCGCCGGCAGGATCCCGAACTCGAGCCCGCGCTTCGCGAACGCCGTGTAGAGGCCGAGCGTCGGGCAGAGCGAGACGCCGTGGTCGAGCATGGCCTGGATCCCCTCGTCGTCGAGGTGGATCGCGTGCTCGATCGTGGTCACGCCCGCCTTCGACGCCTTGAGGATCGAGTTGCGCGACTCGGCGTGGCAGGCGACGGGCCGCCCCTTCTCGGTCGCCTCGTCGCACAGCGCGGCGAGCTCCTCGTAGGACATCGTGTCCCGGTCGGACGGGCAGTTCGGGTTGAAGCCGGTGCCGCTCGCCTCGCACTTGACCCAGTCGACGCCGTCCTTCACGTGCTGGCGGACCGCGTCGCGCGCCTCCCACGGGCCGCTGACGATCTCGGTCAGCGGGTACTTGTACTGCTCCCGCTTGAAGATGTGCGTCGGGTGCATGTCACCGAGGCCGCCCCAGACGGAGATGATCTGCTTGGAGGCCCTGATCCGCGGCCCGGGCAGCCGGCCGTCGGCCACGGCGTCGCGGATCTCGACCGCGATGTTCCCGCGCGTGCCGACGTCGCGGATCGACGTGAAGCCGAGGTCGAGCAGGCGGCGCGCGTTCAGCGCGGCGTCGATCGCGGCGCGCTCGAGCGGACGCGACAGCTCGATCGTGTACGGGTCGGTGACGCCGTCGTAGACGAGGTGCGCGTGCACGTCGACCAGGCCGGGCAGGATCGTCCGCCCGCGGCAGTCGACGACGCGGTCCGCCGGCGGCGCCTCGGCCGCGGGGCCCGCCCACGCGATCGCGCCGTCCTCGACGACCACGGTCCCGTCCGGGATCGCCTCGGTCGACGTGGCCGGGAACACCGTTGCGTTGGCGAGCGCGAGCCTCATCCGTCCTCCTCCTGAGCCGTCGGGCGGCAGCCTAGACGCCGACGCGCGGGGGTGCCGGCCGGGCCCGCCCGCTCAGAGCCGGCCGGAGCGGATCACGCCCCAGACGAGCCACATGCCGAGCAGGGCCGAGAGCGAGAACCCGACCACGGAGAGGACGTGCAGGCCGAGCACGGTCGGGCCCGTCTCGGCGAAGACGCCGATCAGGCTCGAGCCGACCACCCCACCCGTGGCCACGACGGCGACGACGAGGCGGTTGAAGATCAGGTCGAGTCGGTGCTCGAGCTCCTCGAGGCCCTCGTGCCGGAAGCCGATCGTCACGTCGCCGTCGCGCAGCTCCTCCAGCACGTCGTGCAGCTGGTAGGGCGCCTCGGTGAGCACGCGCGAGTAGCCGCGCACGTCGGCACGGGCCCGGGCGAGCACCCGCTGGGGCGTGAAGCGCTCGCGCACGAGGTCCTTCGCGTACGGGCGCGCGACCTCGAAGACGTTGAAGTCCGGGTAGAGCTCGATTCCGACCGAGCCGACCGTCGCGATCGCCTTGTCGAGCAGGACGAAGCGGGTCGGCAGGCGCAGGTTCATCCGGTAGATCAGCGCGAAGCCCTCGCGGACGAGCTGGAGCGGGTCGATGTCGCCGAGGCGGACGCCGAAGTAGCGCTCGTACACCTCGGTCAGCTCGGCGACGAACTCGGCCTCGCGGTCGCGCGGGAAGCGCACGCCGAGGTCGGAGAGGCGCTTCGGCAGGGCCGCGACGTTCTCGTTGACGGCGTCGATGAACAGCGCGGTCAGCTTCGACAGGTCGCCGGGCGTGAACTTGCCGGCCTGGCCGAAGTCGACGATCCCGATCCGGCCGCCCTCGAGCACGAGGATGTTCGACGGGTGCGGGTCACCGTGGAAGAAGCCGTGGCGGAAGATCATCGTCATCCACGAGGACGCGATCGTGTACGCGAGCTCGCGCCGCTCCTCGAGCGCGAGCGGCTCGAGGTCGAGCTCGCGCAGCTTGACGCCGTCGAGCCACTCGAGCGTGAGCACCCGCTCGCCCGAGTAGCGGCGGTACACCCTCGGCACCCGCACCCGCTCGTCGCCCGCGAAGTTGACCCCGAAGCGCTCCGCGTTCGAGGCCTCGAGGCGGTAGTCGAGCTCCTGGCGGATCGAGCGGGCGAACTCGTCGACGAGCCCCACCGTGTCGATGAAGCGCAGTGCGCGGACGCGCTCGCGGACGATCCGCGCCGCCTGGTACATGAGCGCGAGGTCGGACTCGATCTGCCGCGGCGCGTTCGGCCGCTGCACCTTCACCGCGACGACGTCGCCGTTCGGCAGGCGCGCCCGGTGCACCTGGCCGATCGAGGCCGCCGCGATCGGGCGCTCCTCGAACTCGGCGAAGGCCCGCTCGACGGTCAGCCCGAGCTCGGCCTCGATCACGCGCCGGACGTCCGCGAACGGGAACGGCGTGACGTCGTCCTGGAGGCCGCGCAGCTCCTGGACGATGTCCGGCGGCACGACGTCCGGGCGCGTCGAGAGCAGCTGGCCGAACTTGACGAACGTCGGCCCGAGCTCGTCGAGCATCTCCCGCAGGTGCTGGCCGCGGCGCGAGCGCGCGGCCGGCTCGGGCGTCGGCGACCGGCGGCCCAGCTGCCACGGCCTGCGCGTCTCGAAGAGGTAGCCGAACCCGTGGCGCGCGGCGACCTGCGCGATCTCGGACAGCCGGCCGAGCGACCTGGCCCGGGTCACGTCCCCGGGACGGCCCACGCGTCGCGGCGTGGGCTCAGGCCCCAGCTGCAGGCGGCGTCTCGGGATCGCCGTCCGCCTCTCCCACGGCCGCGCCCGCCGCGTCCGTGGTCGTCGCGTCCGCCTGCCCCTCGAGCAGCGCGAGGCGGTGCTCGAGCTGCGCCACGCGCAGCTCCAGCTCGTCGACCTCCGCCCGGGTGGCGAGGCCGAGCTCGTGGAAGACCCCGCCGAGGCTCGACTGCGCCCGCACTCCGAGGCGCGTGCCCTCGCTGCGCAGACGGCCGACCGCGTCGTCGAGCGTCCCCCGGGCCTCGGTCCGTGTCGAGCGACCGCGCTCCGTCGCCTCGTCGGCGAGGTGGTCGACGCGGTCGCGCGTCATCGCGACCGCGCCCAGCGCTCCCTCGATCAGCCGCTCGGCGAGCTCGCGGAGCGACGGCGCCTCGCCGGGGCGGCGGGGCTCCTCGTACGGGTCGTCAGCGCGCTCGTCCATGCGGCCTCGAGCGTCGTCGCTGGCGGCGGGCCTCGCGGCGCGCCTCGGGGTCGGCCGGGACGATCGCCGGGCCCTCGGCCGGCCTGTCCGGCGCAGCCGGCTCCTCTGCGAGATCGAGCTCGTCGGCGAGCTCCAGGTCGTCGACGACGCCGCCGAGCTCGGCCTCGATCTCCGCGTCGGGAACGAGCCCGGGCCGCTCCTCCGTCGCGAGCCCGCCGCCTCCCGGCGCGGGCCCGGGCGGCTGACCGGCACGAGCGCGGCGGTCGCGCCGCGGACGGGCCGGCACGGACGCCGGCGCGGCGGCGACGACGAGCGTCCCGTCGGGGCCGTCGAGCAGGTTCTCCACGGGCATCGTCCCCGTGCCGCGGGCGCGGTACTCCGGCTCGCGCTCCTTGAGGATCGTCAGCAGCGGCGATGCGATGAACACGGTCGAGTAGGCGCCGGAGCCGATGCCGATCAGCAGCGCGAAGGCGAAGTCCTGCAGCGTCGCGCCGCCGAAGGCGAGCAGCGCGGCCACGGGCAGCAGCGTGATGAACGTCGTGGCCAGCGAGCGGCGGATCGTCTCCCAGAGCGAGACGTTCGCGATGGCGGCAAACGTCGACCGGCGCATCAGCGGCATGTTCTCGCGCACGCGGTCGAAGATGATGATCGTGTCGTAGATCGAGTAGCCGAGGATGGTCAGCAGCGCCGCGACGGTCGAGCTGCTCACCTCCTTGCCCACCAGGGCGTAGATGCCCAGGGTGATGACGACGTCGTGCACGAGCGCGACGAGCACGGGCACCGCGAAGCGCCACTGGAAGCGCACGGTGATGTAGACCGCGATCAGGACGAGCGAGACGATGATCGCGATCAGGGCGTTGCGCAGGATCTGCGAGCTGAAGCTGCCCGACACGTTGCGCACGGAGACCGTGCCGGCCGTGTCGTCGATCCCGAACGCCTGCGAGAGGCTCGAGGTGAGCGCCGCCTGCTCCTCGGTCGAGAGCGACTCCGTGCGGATCTGGAACTCCGTGAAGGTCGTGCCGCTCGCGGCGCCGCGGCCCTGGACGACGGGATTCCCGCCGACGACGGTGCGCACCTCGCGGCTCACGTCCTCGACGGAGACGGCGGTCGGCGTGTTGATGTCGACCTGGCTGCCGCCCTCGAAGTCGATCCCGAGGTTCAGGCCGCGCACGCCGAGCGCGACGATCGCCACGACGACGACGACGCCGGAGAGCGCGAACCACCAGCGCCGCTTGCCGATGAAGTCGACGCGCTGCCACATCGGGATGCGGTTCGCGCTCGCGCCCATGAAGGCGGGGTTGTCGAACCAGCGGAAGCCCGAGAGGACGCCGAGCAGCGCGCGCGTCGCCGCGACGGCCGTCAGCATCGAGATGATCGTGCCGATCAGCAGCATCAGGGCGAAGCCGCGGACGCCGGACGTGGCGACGGCGAAGAGCACGAAGGCCGTGATCATCGTCACGACGTTCGCGTCGACGATCGTCGCGAAGCCCTTCTTGTAGCCCGTCGCGATGGCGGCGCGCACGCTGCGCCCGTTGCGCACCTCTTCCTTGATGCGCTCGAAGATGACGACGTTCGCGTCAGCGGCGACGCCGATCGTCAGCACGAGGCCGGCGAAGCCGGGCAGCGTCAGCGTCACGTTGAAGACCAGGATCGCGCCGTAGAGCAGGGCGCCGTAGATCCCGAGGCCCGCGATCGCGACCAGCCCGAGGAAGCGGTAGAAGAGCAGCAGGAAGAGCGCGACCAGGGCGAGGCCGACGGCCGCGGCGATCCACGCCTCGCGCAGGGACTGCTTGCCCAGGGACGCCGAGATCTGCGTCGAGTCGACCTGGACGAAGTCGACCGGCAGCGAGCCCGTCTGCAGGACGAGCGCGAGGTCCTTCGCCTCGTCGAGCGAGTCGAGCCCCTGGATCTGCGCGCTGTTGCCGGCGATGCCGTCGGGCAGCTCGGTGTAGTCGATCTGCGGCCAGGAGCGGATCTCGTTGTCGAGGACGATCGCGAAGTGCTGGAACGCCGCCTCGGCCGGGATCCCCTCGCTGTTGGCGCGGAACTGGCCGCGCTGGGCGAGCTGGCGGGTGATGTCGTGGAACTTGTCGCCGCCCGCGCCGGTGAAGTTCATCAGCACGACGAACTGCCGTTGATGATGTCGGAGCAGGTGCCCCGGCGCTCGAGGTCCTCGCCCGTCATCTCCGGGATCGGCTGCTCGGCGTCGAGCGGCTGGAACTCGAAGAGGTAGTAGTAGGTCGCGCCGGGCGCCGGCGTGAAGCCGATCCCCGTGCCGCCCGGGCAGACGACCGCGGACTCCGAGGTGCAGGTGATCACGATCCGGTCCTGCAGGACGGCGAGGATCTTCGCGTCCGCGGGCAGGTCGCCGTCGACGACGTCGGGCAGGCCGGCCTCGGTCGGCGCGGGCCCGCCGAGGAGCGCGTTGTCCTTGTCGAACGCGAACCACTGCGACGGCGTCCCGGTCTCCGCACGCGCCTGGAGCGGCGAGAGCAGCCCGAACAGGTCCTCGACGGGCAGGACGATGCCGCCGGAGCCGATCGTCGGCGGGACGAGGTCGCCCTCGAGGTCGTAGAACTCGAGCTGGGCGGTCTTGCCGACGAGGCGCGCGGCGCGGGCCTGGTCGAACTCGCCGGCGAGCTGGACGGAGATCTGGTCCGAGCCCTGCTTGGTGACGACGGGCTCGCGGACGCCGAACTTGTCGATGCGGTCGCGGATGATCTCGACCGCCTGGTCGAGGTCCTCGCTCGTCACCTCCTGGCCCCGGGGCCGGCTGCGCCTTGTGCCAGATCAGCTCGATGCCGCCCTGGAGGTCGAGCCCCTTGCTCAGCTCCTGGGTGAACCCGAGCGCGACGACGCCGCCGATGGCGGCGACCACCACGGCGAGGATGATCAGGTAGCGACGCACCGCTTCGAGGGTACCGGAGCCGTCAGAGGGCGGCTAGCCGCGGCGCCCTAGCGGGCCTTCTCGATGCTCGTCGCCTGGCCCTCGGCCGCCTCGGAGCTCAGGCTCCTCGTCGACCTCGGCCTCGTCCTCGTCGTACTCCTCGTCGTCCTCGGCGTCCTCGAGCTGCTCGGCCGGGACGACGCTGCCGATGGCGCGCCGCGCGATCTCGATGTGGACGCCCTCGGCGATCTCGAGCACGAGCTTGTCGTCGAGCACCTCGACGACGTCGCCGTAGATGCCCCCGATCGTCACGACCTCGTCGCCGGGCTTGACGTTGTTGAGCATCTCCTGATGCTTGCGCTGCTGCGCCCGCTGGGGGCGGATCATCAGCACGTACATCATCACGGCCAGGACGATGATGATGATCAGAAACGCTGGCACTGGTCTTCTGGTCCTCCTGGTCGGGATGCGTCGCCGCTCGCGAGCCGGGCGAGGCACGCCGCGCGGTAGGCGGCGAACCGGCCCTGCTCGATCGCCGCGCGCGCTCCGGCGGTCAGGTCGAGTAGGAAGCGCACGTTGTGCTCGGAGAGAAGGATAGGCCCGAGCAGCTCTCCCTGCGTGACGAGATGCCGGAGGAAGGCGCGCGAGAAGCGGGAGCACGCTCCACAGGGGCACCCTTCCTGGAGCGGCCGGTCGTCCTTCGCGAAGCGCGCGTTCTTCAGGTTCAGGCGTCCCTCCCAGGTCAGCGCGGAGCCCGTGCGGCCGGTGCGCGTGGGCAGCACGCAGTCGGCCATGTCGATGCCGCGCGCGATCACCTCCACGAGCAGGCCAACGGGGTCGCCGATGCCCATGAAGTAGCGGGGCCGCCCGGCCGGGAGCAACTCCGCCGCCCACGCGACCGTGTCGAGCATCGCGCCCCGCTCCTCGCCGACGGAGAGGCCGCCGAGGGCGTTGCCGTCGAAAGTCGAGCGCGACGATCTCCTCGACCGAGCGCCGGCGCAGCTCCGCGTCGATCCCGCCTGGGTGATCGGCGCAGCTGGCCCTCGGCCCGCGGCACGTACCGCTGCCGCTCGGCCCAGAGCGTCGTCCGGCGCACCGCCTGCTGGAGCTCGCGCCGCTCGGCCCCCGCCGGCGGGCGAACGTCGAGCAGCATCGCGACGTCGAGCCGAGCCGCCGCTGCATCTCGGCGACGCCCTCGGGCGTGAAGCGGTCGTGGCTGCCGTCGTACACCGAGCGGAACGTGACCCCGTCGTCGTCCGCGCGGACGATCGTGTCGCGCAGCTTGAAGACCTGGAAGCCGCCCGAGTCGGTCCAGGATCGGCCCGTCCCAGCCGGTGAAGCGGTGCAGCCCGCCGAGCTCCTCGACGAGCGCCTCGCCGGGCCGGAAGTGCAGGTGGTACGTGTTCGCGAGCACGATCGAGGCGCCGAGCTCGCGCACCCGGTCGGGGTGGAGCCCCTTGACCGTCCCCTTCGTCCCGACGGGCATGAACACGGGCGTCGGCACGTCCCCGTGCGCCGTGTGGAGCACCCCCGCGCGCGCCGCGCCGTCCGTGGCCGTGAGCGTGAAGCAGCCCATCGAGCGGCCCATGGTACGGGCCGCGCGCCTGCCTCCCGCAGTCGAGGTCAGGGCCGCACGAACCGCAGGACGGCCGTACCGAGGAAGCGCCCTTCGGGGTCGGCGAGGTAGAGGCGGTAGAGCCCCGTCCGGCGCACGCGGGCGACGAGCGCCCAGGTCGTCGCCGGATCGGCGCCCGCCGGGAGCGGGCGGCGGCGGGCATCGGCCGTCGTCGCGATCCAGGGCCGGAGCGTCGCGTAGCCGCCGGGGTCGCCCTGGCACGGCCAGGCGAGCAGCTGGAGCGGACGGCTCGGCTCGACCAGGGGGACGACCGGCAGGACGAGCCGTCCCGCGCGCGTCGTCCGGGCGGAGGCGATGTGGCCCGGGTCGAGGCCCGCGATCCGGTAGGGCCCGAGCCGCACGGCACCCCCGCGGGGCCGGGACGGCGCCGCGCAGGAGCCGAGCGCATGGACGCGGAGCAGTGCCTTCCCGGCGAGGCGGACCGGGGCGGGCAGCCGGCACGGCCCGTAGCGGACGGTGTGCCCGTCCTCGTAGGTCAGCGTGACGCGGAGCGGCCGCGCGCAGGAGAAGGTCTGCGCCACGGGCGGAGGCAGCACGCGCAGGCCGAGCGCCCCTTCGGCTGCAGCGAAGGCCCGAGCCTCGGGCTGCCGGCGCACCGTACGCGCGATCGACAGGCGCCTGTCGCCGTCGGTCACCTCGACGCGCCGGAGCAGCTGCGACGAGATCGGCGCCGGCCCGCCGTTTCGCAGGTCGGCCACGTCCTCCCGGTACCAGCTTCCTCCCGAGAACGGCGTCGAGGACTCCCCGATGAACGGCGCGCCCGTCCGGTCGCGGAGCTCGACGTAGAGCCCGAGCAACTCGGGGACGGCACCGCCGAAGAGCGTTTGCGCGGCGCCGAGGCTCCACCGCTCGAGGAAGCGCCGCGGGCTTCGCGCGGTGGCCGTGACGACGAGCGCGTCCAGGTCGCCGACGCGCAGCCACTCGACCGCCGGGCGGACGAGGCCGAGTTCCCGCGCGCCGGCTATGACTGCAGCGCCCAGTTCGTCGCGGCTTCGCGTGCTCACCCGCAGCTCGAACGTCGGCGGGGTCGATGTCGCTCCCGAGCTGCCGCCAGTCGGCCCGTCCTGCCCCGGCGTCGAGAACAGCAGCCCCGCCCAGGCGCTCGTCAGCCCTGGGACGGCGGCGTTCGAGGCGAGCTGCCGATGAACCGCGAGAAGGAGCAACTCGCCCTCCCAGGAGCCGCGCGCGAAGCTGAACCCAGCCGGCTCGCCCGGACGCAGGTCGACCCGCAACAGGTCGCCGTCGAGGCGGATCGCCCCGATCGTCGGCAGCCCCGCCGCGTAGGCCTGCGCGATCTCGACGAGCGACCCCGCCATGGGCGCCGGCGGCGGCACGACCCGCGTCACGTCCACCCCGCCCGCAGCCCACGCCGCAGCCGGGAGCCCCGCGACGAGCGCGGCGAGGCCCAGCGCGACCCCTGCCCGGACGCGCATCAGGGTCGCCCCGGCCTGACGATCCGCAGGACGGCGGTCCCGTGGAAGCGGCCGTCCGGATCGTCGAGGTAGAGGCGCAGCAACCCCGAGGTGCGCAGGCGGCCCGTCAGCATGCGGACGTCGGCCGGAGCGAGCCCGGGTGGCGGGTCGGACCCATCGCGCGGTGTCCAGCGCGGATAGAGGTAGACGTAGCCGCCGACGTCGCCGGCACACGACCACGCATGCACGCGGAGACGACGACGTGGCTCGCGCGTCGCGACCACTGGCACCGTCACCCGCCCGTTCGGCCGTGTCAGGAGCGATGCACCCTCGCCCACGCCGAGGATCCGGAAGGGCCCGAGCGCGACCGCGCGGCCGTGCGCCGTCGCGACCGTCTGGGACGGGCGCTCGCACGTCGCGAGCCGGTCGGCTCGCCTCGCGGCGGAGACCGCGAGCTGGACGGGAGCCGGCAGCCTGCAGGGCCCGTAGACCAGGGTCGCGTCCTCGTACACGAGCGTGACGCGCTGCGCTCGAGCGCACGCGACGGACTGCGCGAGCTCGGGGTGACGCCGCCGTCCGAGGATCTGGCTCGCCAGCGCGAACCCCTCCCGCTCGGCCGGCTCGGTGGCCGCGGCACGCCACGTCCGCCGCGCGCCCTGCCAGCCCTCGACGGTGACGGAGCGCAGGTCTCGACCGTCGGGAGGCGCACCCCCGAACCCGTCCACGAGGTCGTCTCGCACCCAGGCCGAACCGGCGCCGTCGGGCGCCTCGCCGATCCAGGCCACCTGCTGGAACGCCGCGCCCGCGGGGTCGCGCAGGGTCACGTCGATCCCGAGCAGCCGCGGCACGGAACGGCCGAAGAGCGGCCCGACGCCGTCGCCGACCCGCTCGAGGTAGAGGCGCGGGCTGCGCGCGACCGCCGTCACCGCGAGCGCCCGCAGGTCTCCGAGCCGCACCCACTCGACCCGGGGCCGAGCCAGCCCGAGCGCTCGGATCGAGGACACGACGGTGGCCGCGATCTCGGCCTCGGAGCGCGTGGACGCGCGGAGCTCGACCACCGAGGGCGTGACCGACGGCGACGCCGGGTCGACGGTCTGCAGGGTGCCGAGGAGCGGATCGGGAGCGTCCGTTCGTAGCTCGACGCCGACCCAGGCGCTCGTCAGCCCGGGCGTCGAGACGTTCGCCGCGAGCTGGCGCGCGACCGCGCGGCCGAGCAGGGCCGCCTCCCACCAGCGCCGCACCTCCGGTGCTCCCTCCGGCTCGAGGTCGCGCAGCCCGATGCGCAGCACGCCACCCTCGACGGAGAGCGCCGAGACGGCCGACAACCCGGCCGCGTAGGCCTGCGCGATCTCGAGGAGCGACCCCGCCATCGGCGCCGGCGGCGGCACGACCCGCGTCTCGTCCACCCCGCTCCCGGCCCATGCCGCAGGCGCGACCCCCGCGACCAGCGCGGCTAGGCCCAGCGCGACCCCTGCCCGGACTCGCACGACGCGATTCTGACCGAAGACCCGCCGGAATGGTTCCCGCCGAGGAGGGCAGCTTGCTGCCCTCCGACGACCCACGCCCACGGAGAAGCCGCGAACACGAAGCACCAGGCGAGGCCTGAGCGCGCAACGCCTGGCGCGATGAGGGGGCCCACGGGGGAGAAGCTCGCGCTTCTCCCCGTGCCCTTCCGCCGAGGAGGGCAGCTTGCTGCCCTCCGACGACCACCACCTCGGAGAGAGCGCCAGAGAACAGCGCCAGGCGGGGCCCGAGAGCGAGCCGCCGTGGCGCGATGAGGGGGCCCGTGGGGGAGAAGCGCGAGCTTCTCCCCCACGTCAAAGGAGCATGGCGTCCCCGAACGAGTAGAAACGGTAGCCCTCCTCGACCGCGAGCCGGTAGAGCCTTCGCGTCTCCTCGACGCCGGCGAACGCCATCACGAGCGCGAGCAGCGTCGAGCGCGGCAGGTGGAAGTTCGTCAGCAGCCGGTCGACGCGACGGAAGCGGAAGCCGGGGGTGACGAACAGCTCCGTGCGCCCGGCGAGCGGGCCGCCGGCGGCGATCGTCTCGAGCACGCGGACGGTCGTCGTCCCGACCGCCAGCACCGTCTCGGCCGCGCGGATGCGCTCCCACTCGGCCGGCTCGACGGCGTAGCGCTCGCCGTGGATCCGGTGCTCGGCGAGGTCGTCGACGGCGAGCGGTCGGAACGTGTCGAGGCCGACGTGCAGGGTCACGCGCGCGACGTCGAGGCGCGCGAGCAGCTCGGGCGTCAGGTGGAGGCCCGCGGTCGGGGCCGCGGCCGAGCCGGCCTCGCGAGCGTAGACGGTCTGGTAGCGGCCCTCGTCGGCCAGCCGCTCGCGGATGTAGGGCGGCAGCGGCACCTCGCCACCCGGCTCGCCGACCAACCGCACCAGCCAGCGGCCCTCCTGCCCGCGCTCGACGAGCTCGACGGCCGGGCCCGCGTCCCCGGCGAGCGCCATGCCCGGCCGCAGCCGCCGCGAGGGCCGGGCGAGCGCGTCCCACGTGCCGTCGCCGAGCGGCTCGAGCAGGAGCACCTCGGCCTCCCCGCCCCCCGGTCGGCGCAGGCGCAGCCGGGCGGGGACGACGCGCGTGTCGTTGACGACGGCGAGCGTCCCCGGGGCGAGCAGGTCGGGCAGGTCGCGGACGACCCGGTGCGAGACCTCGCCCGTCGCGGGGTCGCGGGCGAGCAGCCTGCTCGCGTCGCGCGGCTCGACCGGCCGCTGCGCGATCAGCTCCGGCGGCAGGTCGTAGTCGAGGTCCGCGGCGCGCATCCGTCCGCGGGCAACGCTACAGTCGTGGCTATGGATCCGGACTCGATCGACCGCGCGCGCCGGCGCCTGACCGCCCTCCGCTCGGAGGAGCCGGACGGCCCGACGCTCCAGGCCTCGCTCGACCGGGCGCGGGAGCAGCTCGAGGCGCTCGCGCAGACGGCCGCCGAGCTCGAGGCGACCGTGCCCGACCGCGTCGCGAGCGGCATCCACGAGGCGCTCCGCCAGGAGGTGCTGCCGGTCGGCCGGCACATCGCCGAGGTGCGCGGCCTGTCCGCGCAGACGATCCGGCGGCTCGAGCGGCTCCAGAACGAGCTCGAGGCGGAGCGGAAGGCGCGCGTCGAGGACCTCGCGCTGCTGGTCGACCTCGTCGTCTCCGGCTGGCGCGGCGTGGAGCGCCGCCTCGATCGCCTGGAGCGGACGCTCGACCGCGTCGAGCGCGCGCTCGACCGCGAGGCCGAGCAGCCGCCCGGCCCGTCGCTGCTGCGCCCGCTCGCCGACGAGCTGCGCCACGGCGCCTAGCGCGACGCGACTCCCGCCGCTCAGCGCGCGGGCAGCGTCAGCCTGAACGTCGAGCCGCGGCCCGGCTCCGACGACAGCTCGAGCCTGCCGCCGAGCGCGCTCGCCAGCTCGCGGGCGATCGGCAGGCCGAGGCCCGTGCCCGAGCTCGCGTTGCCGGAGACGAACGGGCGGAAGATCGACTCCTGGTCCTCGAGCGGGATGCCCGGGCCGGAGTCCTCGATGGCGACCGACACGGACCCGTTCGCACGCGCGAGCCCGAGCGCGATCCGGCCGCCGTCGGGCGTCCACTCGAACGCGTTCTTCAGGACGTTCGTGACGACCTGGAGCACGCGGTCGCCGTCGGAGTCGATCACGGGCGCGCCGTCGAGCGAGCGCTCGAACGCGATCGAGCGGCGGCGGGCCTCCTCCGCGAACGACAGGTAGGCCAGCTCGAGCAGGTGGCCGAGGTCGACCTCCTCCTCGACGAGCGTGAAGCGGTGGGCATCGAGCTTCGCGAGGTCGAGGATGTCGCCGACGAGCCGCGTGAGGCGCTCGGCCTCCGCCTGGATCACGGAGAGCGACAGCTCGCGCACCTCCGGGTCGTCGGCGAGGCCCTCCCGGAGCGCCTCGACGTGGCCGCGGATCGCGGTCAGCGGCGTGCGCAGCTCGTGCGAGACGCTCATCAGGAAGTTGCGCTCGTGGGCCTCGGACTCGGCGAGCCGCTCGGTCATCTCGCCGAAGCGCTCGGCCAGGTGGCCGATCTCGTCCCCCTTCGGCACGCGCGGAAGCTCGACGTCGTAGCGCCGCTCGGCGACCGCGTCGGCGGCGCGGGACAGCGCGAGCAGCGGCTTCGTCACGCGCCGGGAGAGCCACCACGCGAGCAGCCCGGCGGCGGCCAGGCCGATCAGGATCGCGACCGACATGCGCTTGACGAGGCCGAGGAAGCGGGCCTGCAGCTGGGTCGTCGGCCGGGCGACCACGATCGCGCCGAACGTCTGGCCGGACAGCTTGACCGGGTTCGCGACGGCGAGGAACGTCCTGTCGTCGTCCGCCGGGACGAACTCGAAGGTGTCGTTGCGGCCCGCCTGGATCCGATCGATGTCCACCACGCTCCGGTCGATCTGGCGCAGGCCGGACACGTCGCCCGGGAAGACGGACAGGCCGATGTAGTAGAGCCTGGCGCCGGTCGCCTTCTCCAGGTTCGCCGCCGCGAACGAGGGCGCGTCGCCCCCGGAGGCGATCGCCTGCAGCGCCTGCCGCGCGTACAGCTGCGAGAGCCCCTGGGCCTGCCGGCGCAGCGTGCTCAGCGTCTGATCGCGCGTGTAGTCCTGGAACAGCCGGATCGCGACGAGCGCGGTGACGAGCGCCGCGATGAGGACGCCGACGACGAACATCGCCGGCAGCTTGAACCGCAGCGAGCGCAGGGCGCCCATGCGCACGAGGCGAGCCTCCTGGACGGGTCGGTCAGGCGGGAGCTGGCTTCGGCTCCGTCGACACCTTGTAGCCGATCCCCCAGACGGTCACGATCGGACAGGCGTCGCCGAGCTTGCGCCGGAGCTGCCGCACGTGGACGTCGACGGTCCTCGTGTCGCCCGCGAAGGTGTACCCCCAGACGCGCTCCAGCAGCTGGTCGCGCGTGAGCACGAGCCCGCGGTGGTCGAGCAGCTCCCAGAGCAGGTCGAACTCCTTCGGCGCGAGCTGCACCTCCTCGCCCGAGACCGTCACCTCGCGGCGGCCGTGGTCGATGCGCAGCGCGCCGTGAGCGAGCGTCGTCGTCTCGAGCTCGCGCCGCTCCGGCGCGGAGCGGCGGAGGATCGACTTCACGCGCGCGACGAGCTCGCGCGGGTTGAACGGCTTCGTCAGGTAGTCGTCCGCGCCGACCTCGAGCCCGATGATCTTGTCCACGTCGTCGTCGCGCGCGGTCAGCATCAGGATCGGCACGTCCGACCGCTGCCGGATGCGCCGGCAGACGTCGATCCCGTCGATGTCCGGCAGGCCGAGGTCGAGCAGCACGATGGCGGGCTCCTCCGACTCGGCCCGTTCGAGCGCCTCGCCGCCGCTCGGCGCGATCGAGACGCCGAACCCGGCCTTCTTCAGGTACATCGCGACGAACGACGCGATGCTCGCCTCGTCCTCGACCACCAGCACCTTCTGGCCGTTGGCTGCTGCCTCGCTCATCGTGCCCTTCTCGTTCGCGCCGGGGCCGGCCGCACCTTCGTGCCGACGAGGAACCGCGTCGCCGTCTCGGGCCAGTCGACGAACGAGCGGCCGCCGGCCGACCAGATGCCGTCCGTCCCGGAGATGGTGCCGCTGATGATCTGCCCGCGGGAGCTGATCGAGATGCCCTTGCCCGTGAGCTCGACCCGCCAGCGCCCCGTCGGCAGGAAGAAGTTGAGCCCGGTGCCCGTGAAGGTGGTCTTGCGCGTTCTGCGATTGTACGTCGACGGCGCCGAGGGGTACACGACCGACCTGCGGAAGCGCAGCTGCGCCGTCCCGATCACCGAGAGCATGCCGGCGTCGACGCTGCCGATGATCGAGCCGCCCTGGATGTCGAGGACGAGCGATCCGACCCCGTCGCACGTCGCGATCGAGTCCCGCGGGAGCACGCCCGAGATGCACTCGCCGCCGGTCTCCGCCGCCGCCGCGGGGCCCGCCGAGAGGGCCGCGAGGGCCCCTGCGAGGAGGGCGGTGAGCAGGAGCCAGCGCGTGATGTGCCGCATCGTGTCCCTCACTATCGTCACGCGCGGTGAGAACGCGATGACTGGGTCGTAAGGAAACTGTGAATTTCGCCCGCTGAGGGCAGGAACTCAGGCCACCTGGCGGACGGTGGCGACGCCCTCGACCACGGCGCCGCGGGCCGCCTCGCGCTCGCTCCTCGACCAGCCGTCCCGGAGGGCCGACCGCTCGCAGAGGGCGCACACCGGCTGCTCCCCGCTGACCGTCGGGACGACCCACCAGCGGAACCGCTCGCCGGTCAGGAAGGCCCGCCCGCAGTATGCACAGCACACGGGACCAAGAGGGTACGGCGCCCGTCGGACGACGCCGGACGACGCCCCGGGTCCCCTCCCGGGCGCGAGAACGGTAGCCGGAGGGCCGGCTGTTACACTCGCCCTCGGCACCATGGCCCCTCGACTCACAGGGCTCTTCCCGGCCGAACCCAACGAGGAGCCGGGCGACACGTCGGGGACTGCGACGCCTGACGGCCAGGCGGACGAGCAGCCGGTCGCCGAGGCGGCGCTCCCGACCACGCTGACGGCTGCCCAGGTCGTGGCGCTCCGGCGCGACCGCCGGGCGCACATGCGCGACCGCGAGCGCCGCATCCGCGACCTCGGCGGCCTCGTGCTGGAGATGGTCAGGCGCGGGCGCCTCTCCACGGGCCTCCTGGAGCGCCGCGCCAGCGAGGTGCTCGGGGTCGAGCGGGAGATCCATGCGATCGACGCCGTGCTGCGCACCGCGGTCGACGCGACGCCGGGGCCGACGATCGCGAGCATCCCGCTCACGAGCTGCCGATGCGGCGCCGAGCTCGCGCCCGGGGCGAACTTCTGCGCGAACTGCGGCCGGCCGGTCGAGGTCGCGCCGCCGCGCACCTGCGCCGCGTGCGGGCGCACGTCGCCCGCGAGCGCGCGCTTCTGCGGCGGGTGCGGCGCCGCGCTGACGGCGGCCGGACAGGACGCGCCGTGACGGACGCGCCGGCGCCGCCGCCGGACGAGCCGACCCCGGCGGAGCCGACCTGCCCGGAGTGCGGCGCCCCCCACGAGCCCGACCAGGAGTACTGCCTCGAGTGCGGCGCGCGCCTGCCGAGCCCGTGGGGAGAGCCGCCCCGCTCCCCGGCCTGGGTCTGGGGCGTGATCGGCGCGCTCGCGCTCGTCGCGCTCGTGTCCGGGATCGTGGTCGCCGTGCTCGCGAGCCGCGACGACCAGCGGCGCTCGGCCCCCGCCCTCTCGGCGCTCCCCGTCGCGCCGCCGCCGGCCGCCCCGGCGCCCGCGCCGGCGCCCGTGCCGACCGACGGCGTCACCGACCTGGCCGTCGACACGGCGGGGATCGAGACGATCACGATCGGCTCGATCCCGGAGACGACGCCCGGCCCGCCCGCCGGTCTGACCGAGCCGCCCTTCACCGACACGTCGCCGTTCCCGACGGGGACCGACGCGTTCCCGACGACCGAGCCGTTCCCGGGGCTGACGGACACCGAGCCGTTCCCCGTCACGCCGCCGTCCTTCCCCGAGCCGCCGCCGCCCGCCGGGCTGTCCGACTGGCCGGCAGGGACGAGCGGCTACACGGTGATCCTCTCGAGCGTCACGCTCGCCGAGGGACGCCCGCTCGCCGAGCAGCAGGCCCAGTCGGCCGTCCTCTCCGGCCTGAGCGGCGTCGGCATCCTCGAGTCGTCGCAGTTCTCCAGCCTGCGCCCGGGCTTCTACGTCGTCTTCACCGGCGTCTTCACGACGCTCGACGAGGCCCAGGGAACCCTGCAGCAGGCCCGCTCGGCGGGCTTCCCGACCGCGTACACGCGTCGGATCCGGCCCTGATCGACGCCGCGGCGAACGTCCGGTTCGTCACGACTTTGTAACAGGGCGGAAAAGGCGCTATGCTGTTACAAAGTCGGGCCTCGAGGGAGGGGAATCGCTCGAGGAAACGGCCTATTTGCAGGCAGTTCTCGGAGACGAGAGAAAGAGCAGCGTGCCACCAATGAGCGAGCGGATCGTCGGCGTCATGTATCAGTACTCTCGGGCCATCTACCGGTCGGTCAAGGACATGATCGACCCGTACGTCGACGCCGAGACCCAGCTCCAGTTCCGGCGGGACGTGCTCGCCGCGTGCGAGGAGACCGTGGAGCGGCTCGCCCGCGACCCGCGGTACTTCGCGCGCCCCGAGCGGGCGCTCTTCCAGGACATCCGCCGCTACTTCCCGATCGCGGCGCAGGCCCAGGTCTCGTGGGCCGTCGCGCAGGGCATCGGGGCGGCGGTGACGTTCATCGAGGAGCAGATCGAATCCGGCGCGTTCGACGGCGGCGCCGCCCGCTGTCGCGCGACGACGCGGAAGGGGAAGCCCTGCCAGCGCACGCCGCTGCCGGACCGGGAGTACTGCCCGTCGCACCAGCACCTCGAAGCACGCTGCGCGGCCGCCTAGGGCCGTCCCGCGGCGCGGCCTCCCACCCTCCGGGGACGGGTGGCGCGCGTCGAGCAGGAACAGGGATCTCCGAGCGCCCCGCTCGTCGGGCGAACGAGGACGCGACAGCGCGCTGCCGATCGCGCCGACCCGGCGCAGAAGGCCGTACCGGACGGCCCCTCGCCACCGTGCTTCCCGAAGCCCGGTTCGCGCCGGGGCCGCGCGTCCGGTTCAATACCTGAGTGTCCCACGACGCCGACAAGCTGATCCGCCAGCTCTCGCTCGTCGCCTTCCTCATGGCCGAGCGCCGCCCGCTGACCGCGCGGGACGTCAAGTCCTGCGTCGAGGGCTACGCCGACATGTCCGACGAGGCGTTCGCGCGGCGCTTCTACTCCGACCGCAGCGAGCTGGCCGGCCTGGGCGTGCCGCTGCAGTCGCAGCGCGACGAGTTCACCGGCGAGGAGCTCTACACCCTCCGCTCCGACCAGTACTTCCTCCCCGCGCTCGAGCTGACCGACGAGGAGCTGGCCGCGCTCCAGACCTGCTTCTACCTGCTCGAGGGGAAGTTCGCGTACGCGGAGCCGCTGCGGCTCGCGCTGCAGAACCTCGCCCTCGGGCGCCCCGGCGCGCAGGAGTCCCCGACGGGCAGCGCCGTCCGGGTGAGCTTCCTCGACAACGACTACTCGGCCGAGCTGCCGGGTCGGCTGACGAAGCTCGAGAACGCGATCTCGAAGCAGCGGACGGTGCGCTTCACGTACTGGTCGATCGGGCGCGACGAGCACGCGGAGCGGACGCTCAACCCGTACGCGCTCTACTCGGACAACGGCTCCTGGTACGTCGTCGGGCTCGACCTCGACCGCGAGGCCGAGCGGACGTTCCGGGTCTCGCGCATCCGCGGCGAGATCCGCTTCGCCACCCGCCGCGAGCGCGACTTCCGCGCCCCTGCGGGCTACGACACCTCCGGCCTGCGCGGCCGCCCGTCCTGGCAGGTCGGCGAGCCGGTCGGCGAGGCCCGCATCGCCGTGAGCGACGACACCGCCTGGTGGGTGGAGCGCGCGTACGCCGAGCGCGGCCGGGTCGAGGACGGCGTCTTCGCCACGCCCTACTCCGACCTCGGCCAGCTCGCGGGCTGGGTGCTGCGCCAGGAGGGCCGTGCGGTGCCGCTCGAGCCGGCCGAGCTGGTCGAGCTGGCGCGCGAGTCGGTCGACCGGGTGATCGAGGCGCACGCCGGCACGCCGCTCGAGCCCGCCGAGCCGGTCGAGGAGGTCGAGGAGGCGCCGCCGCTCGAGCGCTCCGCCGGGCCGGTCGTGCCCGAGCGCTTCGCCGTCCTGCAGGCGCTGCTCGCCTACGTGCTCGCCGCCTGCGGCGAGGGCAAGCACGCGCGCATCGACGCGCAGGAGCTGGCCGACCGCTTCCGGCTGCCGCTCGACCAGCTCGACGAGCACCTCCAGCTGCTCAACCTGATCAACTTCGGCGGCGGCTGCTACGCCGTCTACGCGCAGCTCGAGGGCGACACGGTCAAGGTGGAGAAGGAGCTCTTCGGCGACGCGTTCAGGCGCGCGCCGCGGCTGACGCCGCTCGAGGCGCGCGCGATCCGGCTCGCGCTCGAGTTCGTCGGGCCGATGATCGCCGCGGGCGCCCAGTCGCCGCTGGAGCGGGTCCGCCGCAAGCTCGAGGAGACCTTCGGCCAGTTCGAGCTGCAGGACGCGCCGCTGCCGCCCGCGGCCTCGGCCGAGGAGGAGCTGATCCGCACGTTCACGGAGGCGATCGCCGAGCGCCGCCTCGTCGAGGTCGAGTACAAGGCGGTGGGCGACGACGTGACCGTCCGCGTCGTCGAGCCGTACGCGCTCGAGCGCGAGCTGCCCCACTGGTACGTGCACACGTGGGACACGACGCGCGACGGCGAGCGGAGCTTCCGCATCGACCGCATGCGCAGCGCCCGCGCGCTCGCGGAGACGTTCGAGCCGCGGCCCGGCTTCGAGCCCCGCAAGCTCGGCGGCGCCCGCAGCGCGCGCGTCTGGTACTCGCCCGAGATCGCTCGCTGGCGGCTCGAGCGCAAGACGGCGACGTCGCTCGTCGGCGGCGCGGCGATCGAGGAGCGCGCGGTGGGCAGCGTCGACTGGCTCGTCGGGGAGATCCTCTCCTACCGCGGCCAGGCCGTCGTGCTCGAGCCGGGCGACCTGCGCGCAGAGGTCGAGCGCCGGGCGACGGCCCTGCGCAAGGCGCTCGCGAAGACGCCCGCGGGCGCGCGCCGCTAGCCGGCCGGCCGGGAGGCCCGCGAACGCAGCCGGGCGAGCGCCCAGGCGGCGTGCTCGGCGAGCACGGCGTCCTCCCCGCTCGCGATCCGCTCGAGCAGCGGCTCGTGCTCCGGCCCGCCCGCGTTGCCGAGGGCGACGAGCGCGTTGCGCTGGAGCAGCCGCCCGTCGTTGCGGGGGACGAACAGCCGCGCGTACCGCTCGCGGAGCACGCGCGGGTCGGCCTCGAGCCAGTCGGCCAGCCGGACGGTCGCCTCCGCGTCGGGCGGCAGCGGCTCGTCGCGGCGGCGCCTCTCGACGCCGCGGTTCCACGGGCACACCTCCTGGCAGATGTCGCACCCGTAGACGCGGTCGCCGAGCGCCTCGCGGCCGTCGAGCGGGATCGGATCGCGCTGCTGCGTCCACGTGGACAGGCAGCGGCGCGCGTCGAGCGTCCCCGGCTCGTCGAGCGCGCCAGTCGGGCAGGCGTCGACGCACAGGCGGCACCGCCCGCAGTCGATCCCGAGCGCCGGGCTCGGCTCGACCTCGGCCTCGGTGACGAGCGTCCCGAGCACGACCCACGAGCCGTTCGTCCGCGTGATCAGCATCGTGTTCTTGCCGAGGAAGCCGACGCCGGCGCGCTCCGCCCCGGCCCGATCGACGTGGTCGTTCTCGTCGACGAGCACCCGGTAGCGCCCGCCGAGCGCCCGCCCGAGCGCGTCGAGCCGCGCGCGCAGGACGGCGTAGTGGTCGCGCCAGGCGTAGCGCGGCAGTCGCCCCTCCCCGGCGGCGGGCGCCGGCCCGGGCGTGGCGTAGCAGAGCGCGGCCGAGACGACCGTCCGCGCGCCGTCGAGCAGCGCCTCCGGGTGGCAGGACACCTCCGGGCGGGCCATCGTGAAGCGCATCCCGGCGAAGAGGCCGCGCGCGCGCCGCTCGACGATGTGCCGCTCGGTCTCGTCGTACGGCGCCGGGCGCGCGGCGCCGACGACGTCGATCCCCAGGTCGGCGGCCAGGCGCTCGAGCTCGGCGGCGGTCACCACCGGATGACCGTAGCAGCGGCCGCCGGTCCAGCCTCGCCGCGCAGGGGCCGTCCGGATCCACCGGGAAGGGCGGCCGGGAGGTGCTCCGGGTCGAGGAGGCACCGGCGCCGGTCGCCAGGCCCGCCGAGGTGCTCGTCCGCCTGCCAGCGAGGCCGGCGAGCAGCTCGGCGGGATCGTCCTCGCGATCCCCGGCTGAGAGGGGTCAGGGCAGCCGGGTCAGGCCGAACGAGCGCCGCCAGGCGAGCACGCGGGCGACGGCCTCGTCGAGCGCGCCGGCCCGGGCGAGCGGCACGAGCGCCTCGATCGCCTCGGCCGCGGCGCCGGGGTTCGGGATCAGGACGAGGTCCGCCCCCGCGCGCATCGCGAGCACGGCGTTGCGCGCCTCGTCCGCCCGGCCGAGCGGGTCGAGCGCATCGGTGATCGCGACGCCCTCGAAGCCGAGCCGGCGCAGCAGCGCGTACGTCCTCGGCTCGAGCGAGGCGGGCCGCTCGCCGAAGCGCGCGTAGATCGCGTGCCCCACCATCACGCAGGGCAGGCCCGCGTCGATCGCCTGCCGGAAGCCCTTCAGCTCGAACGCGCGGACGATGCCGCGCACGCGGGCCCGGTCGGTCGACTCGGGCGTCGAGCCGAGGCCCGGGAAGTGCTTCGCGCACGCGCCCGCGCCCCCTTGGACGAGGCCACGACCGAAGGCGACGGCGATCGCGGGCTTCGAGAAGTGTCGCGAGCCGAGCGGCCCGTCCGGCGAGTCGAGCACGGGCGCGAAGTCGATGTGCACGCCCTCGCGCCGCAGCGCCTCACCCGTCTCGCGCCCGGCCGCGAGCGCCTGCGCGACCGAGGTCATCGCGGCGGCCGAGCTGAAGGGCGGCAGGTCGGGGAAGCGCTTGACGGTGCCACCCTCCTGGTCCGTGGTGACGAGCGTCCGCGGCGGGCGGGGCGCGTCGACGTTCCCGGCGAAGAGGATGACGCCGCCCACGTGCGGAGGCGCGGGCAGGCCGGACACGACGACCAGGGCCGCCTTGCGCCGCGCCGGGCTCGCGGCGACCTCGTCCGCCGCGACGGCGCGCGCGGGCGGCGGCGCCGGGACCGCGGCGGGCGGCGCGGGCGGGGCCACGACGGGCGCCACCGCGCCGGCGGCGATCGCGAGCCAGGACGAGAGGGCGGCGACGACGCTCATGGGCAGGTGGTTCGCGGGCGAGGCGCCCGCTCCTCGCTCGCTAGTAGCCGAACCCGAGGATGAACTTCGCGTCCTCGGACATCCGCTCCGGCGTCCAGGGCGGATCCCAGGTGAGGTCCGTCTCGACCTGCTCGACGCCCTCGAGCGACTGGACGACCTCGGCGATCTGCTGCTCGATCATCGGCCCGACCGGGCAGCCCATCGACGTGAGGGAGTAGGTCACCTTGACCTTCCCCTCGTCCTGGATCTCGGCGTCGTAGAGCAGCCCGAGCTCGACGATGTCCATCCCGAGCTCCGGATCCTCGACGACGCGGAGCGCCTCGAACACCTCTTCGCGCGTGACCATGCGCCCAGTCTATCGGCCGCCCTCAGCCGAGCAGCCGGACCTCCTCACGCCGCTCGCTCGCGAAGAAGTGGATCCCGTCGACGAACCGCACCCAGTTGCAGCGCGTGCACATGACGAGCGTGTGCGTGCGGGCGCTGTCGGCGAGGTAGCGGACGCCGCGGAGCAGGTCGCCGTTCGAGACGCCCGTGGCCGCGACGATCACGTGCTCGGGCGCCAGCTCGCTGCTCGTGAAGACCCGCTCGACGTCGTCGATCCCGGCGTCGCGCGCCGCCTGGACGTCCGAGCGCGACGTGGGCCAGATCTGGGCCTGCACCTCGCCCCCGAGGCAGCGGAGCGCGGCGGCGGCGACGATCGCCTGGCGTGCGCCGCCGATGCCGACGGCGATGTGGTCGTTCGTGCCGCGGATCGCGACCGTGATCGAGGCGGTGACGTCGCCGTCCTGGATCACCTTGATCCGGGCGCCGGACTCGCGCAGCTCCTCGATCAGGTCGTGGTGGCGAGGCCGGTCGAGCACGATGGCCGTGATGTCGTTCGGCCGCCGCCCGAACGCCTCCGCGACGGCGAGGACGTTCTCCCCGATCGGCCGGCGCAGGTCGATCCGGCCGCGCCCGAGCGGGCCCACCGCCAGCTTCCGCATGTACGTGTCGGGCAGCCGCGGCAGCGTGCCCGGGTCGCCGACGGCGAGCATCGACATCGCCCCGCTGCCGCCGCGTGCGACGATCGCCGGGCCCTCCAGCGGGTCGACGGCCAGGTCGACCGCGTGCCCGCCGGCCCCCAGGCGCTGGCCCACGGCGAGCGGCTCGCCCTCGCCGCCCTCGCCGATCGCGATCCGCCCGTCGATGGCGAGCCGGTCGAGTGCGTCGCGCATCCCCCCGGTCGCGGCGGCGCGGGCGCCATCGAGGTCGCCCCGGCCCAGCCAGCGGCCCGCCGCGAGCGCCGCCCGCTCGGTCGCCGACGCGTAGGCCTCGCAGTTGCACACACGGTCATCGGAGCTCCGTCGCATTGCTCCCTCCTTCCCCGCGACCATCGTGCCTGAGCGCGCCCACGCCGCGATTCGCCGTCCGGGCCCGGTGGTACCGTCGGACCCCGATGGTGCCCGACACGCCTGCGTTCCAGGTGTATCGCGGCGCTTCGCCACCCCGCTTCGCGCACCCCGCCGAGCTCGTCTGCGCGCGGCTGCTCGACTTCCACGGCGTGCCCTGGGAGTACGAGCCGCGCACGTTCGCGCTCGAGCGCGACGCCGACGGTCGCGTGGTCGAGGCGATCACGCCGGACTTCTACCTGCCCGAGGACGACGTCTACCTCGAGGTGACGGCGATGCGGCAGGCGCTCGTCACCCGCAAGCGCCGCAAGCTGCGCAAGCTGCGCGCGCGCTACCCCGAGGTGCGGGTGCGGCTCCTGTGCCGGGACGACCTCGAGCGCCTCGCAGCCCGGCACGGCCTCGAGCTCGGCGGCGCGTGACGCTCGCGCCGGACCCGGCTCGCCCCGTTCCCGCCCTCGAGGTGCTGGTGCCAGGGGCCGCGATCGCAGCGCGGGTCGCGGAGCTCGCGGCCGCCATCGCGGCCGGCGCCGCCGGCGCGCCCGTCGTCCTCGTCGCGGTCGCCGCGGGCGGCGAGCCGCTCGCGGCCGACCTCGCCCGCGCGCTCGGGTCGACCGCCTCGCTGCGGCGGGCCGAGCTCGACGGGCGCGCGGGCGATCCCCGACGCGGCTCCCTCCGGGTGCGGCTCGACGCAGGGCCCCCGCTCGCGGGCGCCCACGTCGTCGTCGTCGACGACGTCGTCGAGACGGGCTTGACCCTGCACGCCGTCCTGCGCGCGCTCGCGGCGACGCAGCCCGCGCGCCTCGAGGCCTGCGTCCTGCTCGACCGCCCGTACCGCCGGCTCGCCGCGCGCCTGCCGCTCGCCCACGTCGGGTTCGTCGCCCCCGACGTCGACGTGGTCGGCTACGGCGCGGACGTCGACGGCCTGGGGCGCGACCTCGCCGACGTCTGCCGGCTCGCGCGCGACTAGGGCTCACGCGGCGCCGGACCGGCGACCGCGTCGTCCGGCTCCGCCACCGGGGCGTCCTCGCCGCCTGCCTCGTCCGCGAGGCCGGTCCCGTCCGGCGACGCAACGGGCTCGGGGACGTCCTCGCGCGCAGCCTCGCCGGGGCCGCCGTCCGCGGCGGCGTGGGCGTCGACGGCGAGGAGCGCGCGAGCCGCCTCCTGGCGCAGCGGGCCGAGCAGCCGGGCGTAGTCGTCGTCGGAGACCTTGCCGGTGCGATGGTCGAACTCAAGCTCCTGGAGCGCCGCGAGCGCGCGATCGCGCGCGTCGAGTGCGGCCAGGCGGGCCTGGTCGACCGGCTCGAGCACGTCGTCCTCCCGCTCCCCGGGGCGGCGGAGGAACCCCCGGGCGACGAAGAGCACCGCGCAGGCCGCCAGCGCGGCCGAGAGCGCGAGCGCGACCGCGGTCACGACGCTCGGGCGGGAGCCTGCCGGGACGCGAAGCGCGTCGCGAGCCGCCGCTGCTCGCGCGCGTCGGGCCACATCGCGACGAGCGAGCCGAGCACGAAGACCAGCCCCGCGAGCCAGATCAGGTTCACGAGCGGGTTCACGATCACCTTCAGGAAGACCGTGCCGTCGTCGTTGAACTGGTCGGCGATGACGAACAGGTCCTGCGCGCGGAGCCAGTCGGTGCGGATGCCGACCTCGTTCGAGTTCTGGTCCTCGGCGAAGTAGCGGTTCCGGCCGGCGGTCACCGTGCCGACCCGGTCGCCGCCGCGGAACACCTCGAGCTCCGCGCGGAGCTCGAGCGCGTTCGCGGCCTGCGTCTGCGTCGAGCCGAGGAAGCGGAGCGTGTACGGGCCCGCCTCGAAGACGTCGCCCGCGGCGACCTGCTCCACCTTCTCCGTCCGGAAGCCGCCGACGCCGATCGCGCCGATCATGAGCAGCACGACGGCGGCGTGGATGATGTAGCCGCCGTAGCGGCGCCGGTTGCGGGAGACGAGGCCGCCGAAGGCGCCGAGCCAGGAGACGCCGCCGAGCGCCTTTCGGGCCCGGGTGCCGCGCCAGAACTCGAGGACGATCGCCGCGAGGACGAAGGCGCCGAACGTGTAGCCGATGAGGCCCGGCACCGAGTCCCGCGCCCCGGCCGCCGCGAGCGAGACGCCGATGGCGATCGCGATCACCGCCGGCCCGAGCACCGACGTCCCCAGCTGGCGCAGCGAGGCGCGACGCCACGCCACGAGCGGGCCGAGGCCCATCAGCAGCACGAGCGGCAGCCCGAAGATGATCCCGAAGAAGTCGTAGTAGGGCGCGCTGACGGTGACGGCGACGCCGCGGATCGCCTCCGAGACGACCGGCCAGATGACGCCCCAGAGGACGGTCAGCGCGAAGGCGACGAAGAAGAGGTTGTTGTAGAGGAACGCCGCCTCGCGCGAGACGAGCGACTCGAGCTTCGTCCGGGCGCGCAGGATCGGCAGCCGGGAGATGATCAGGTAGACGCTCAGGGCGGCCGAGATGCCGATGAAGGCGAGCAGCCAGGCCCCGATCGGCGAGACGGCGAAGCTGTGGATCGACTGGATCACGCCGCTGCGCGTCAGGAACGTCCCGAAGATGGAGAGGCAGAAGGCGCCGCAGACGAGCACCGCGTTCCAGACGCGGAGCATGTTCTTCTTCTCCTGGATCATCACCGAGTGCAGGTACGCGGTCGAGACGAGCCACGGCATCAGCGCCGCGTTCTCGACGGGGTCCCAGGCGTACCAGCCTCCCCAGCCGACCTCCTCGTAGGCCCACTTGGCGCCGAGCAGGATCGCGAAGCCGAGCGAGGCCCACGCGAACAGCGTCCAGCGCCGCGTCGCGACGATCCACCGCTCGTCGAACTGGCGCGACACGAGCGCGGCCGCGGCGAACGCGAACGGCACGGCCAGGCCCACGTAGCCGAGGTAGAGCAGCGGCGGGTGGGCCATCATGTACGGGTTCTGGAGGCTCGGGTTCAGCCCGGCGCCGTCGGCGGGCGCCACCTGCGTCGTGAACGGGCTCTCGACGAAGACGAGCAGGAGCGCGAAGAACGCGGCGATCCCACCCAGGATCGGCGCCGTCCAGGGGAGCACGCCGGTCACGAGCCGCCGGTTGAGCCGGACGGCGGCGGAGGCGACGACCGTCAGGATCGCGAGCCAGAGCAGGAGCGAGCCCTCCTGCCCGCCCCAGAACGACGACAGCCGGAAGCGCAGCGGGAGGTCGCGGCTCGTGTGGTCGGCGACGTACTCGATCGAGAAGTCGTGCCGCGCGAGGGCGATCAGCAGGACGACGACGGCGACGAGGGTCGCGCCGCAGGCGGCGATCAGCGCGTCGTGCGAGGACTCGAGCAGCCGGCGCTTGCCCTTCCAGGCCGCGTAGCCGCCGACGACCAGCGTGTAGAGGAGCAGCCCGAGGGCGAGAGCGAGGGCAGCGCTGCCGAGGCCCGGCACGGCGTCGTCAGGCGGGAGCGCCTGGCGTCGCCGGAGCGCTGCCGTCCTTGGGCTCGTACTTCGACGGGCACTTCGTCACCAGCGTGTCCTCGGCGCCGACGAACGTGCCGTCCGCCGCCGTGCCCTGGAGCGTGCCGCGCAGGTAGATGTGCTTCTCCTCGCCGAAGAGGTCGGGCACGGAGCCCTTGTAGAGCACGCGCACCGTTGCGGCGCCATCGAAGTCCTGGAGCGTGAAGCTGAGGCCGTCCCCGCGCGCGTCGCCCGTGACCGGGCCCTTGACGATGCCCGCGAGCTGCACCTCCTTGCCCGCGTGCTCGGGGAGCTGGCTCGGGCGGAGCGACGGGGTCGCGCCGCCGGCGAAGCTCGTGTAGAGGAGGAAGACCGCCAGGACGGCCGCGACGGAGAGCGCGACGACCAGCCTGACCGGGATGCGCCGGGACGCTGCTGCAGCCACGGAGCCATTGTAGCCGCGTCCCCGGCTGTCCCGCGGTCGAAGTCACCGGCCCCGTCCGCGCCGCGGCGCCGCTCGCGCAGGCCGCTCCTCGCGCCACGCACGCGTCCACGACGCACCGTCCCGGAGCGCCCGTGCCCACGCGCCCCTGACGGGAGCGCTACCGCTCGGGCGTCGGGGCCTGCGTCCGCCGGGCGGGGACGCGGTACCCGTGCTCGTGGCAGAGGGAGCCGGGGCTCTCCTCGGTGAGGGCGTCGCAGTAGCCCTTCCCGTAGGCCGCGCGCAGGAACGCGGCGACCACCTCGAGGTTCCACTCGCCGACGTCGGCGGCCTCCGCCCAGAGATCGGAGAGGCGAAGGTCGATGTCGAGCTCCAGCAGCTCGATGCGGGAGGGACGACGATCCATGGGCCAGACGGTACTCCTGGCGTCGGACGGCGCAGCCGCGCTCGGCTGCGCCGTCCCGGAGGCGTCGCCGGCGAGGGGGTCGCGTAGAATCGCCGCCGTGGCCCTGCTGCGCTCCAAGCCCGAGCCGACGGAGGCCGAGCTCAGGGAGGAGCTCGAGCGCCGCCGGCGCGCGTCGATGCGCTACCAGCGCGTCGTCTCGGTCTTCGGGCTGATCGGGATCGGCACGGCGCTCGGCGCGATCCTCGGCGCGGTCGGCTCGGCCTCGTGGACGACGGGCCTGATCGTCTCGCTCGTGACGATCGTGCTCGCCGCGATCCTCTGGACGATCCGGATCTAGTGCCCGCGGCCGCGCGCCGCCGGTCAGATGACGCGCAGCCCCGGGCCGCCGTCGGCCACGGAGACGACCTTCTCGTCCCCCGGGGCCTTCCAGCCGTCGCCGAGGCGGGCCGAGATCTCGCCCTCGAGCTCGCCCGACTCGGCCAGCTCCTGGACGATGTCCGCGCCGCCGATCAGCTCGCCCTTGACGAACACCTGCGGGATCGTCGGCCAGCCGTAGAGGCCGGTCAGCTCCTGGCGGATCTGCGGGTCGGGGAGGATGTCGACGGCCGTGACCGGCGCGCCGACCGAGCGCAGCGCCTCGAGCGCGCGCCCCGAGTTGCCGCAGGCGATCCAGTCCGGCGTCCCCTTCATGAACAGGACGACCGGCTCGCCCTCGACGATCGCCCTGATCTTCTCCTGCAGCTCGCTCATCGCGTTCCCTTCGTCTTGATGCGCAGTTCGTGGATCGTCCCGTCGGCGAGCGGCGCCGCGAGCGCGTCGTTGACGCGGCGGTGCTGCTCGATCAGCGACAGGCCGTCGAAGTCCGGCGCGATCACCGTCACGTGGAAGTGGTCGCCGCCGCCGGTGCGGTCGACCACCGCGATCTCCTGCGCCTGCGGGAAGCGGGCGCGCAGGAGCTGCTCGAGTCGCTCGACTGCCATGGGGGAATCATGGCGGACGCGCGACGAGGCGCGCGGAGGGGGCGCTACGCGGCGCGGCGTCGGCCGGACGCGAGGGCCTCGCCGACGCGCTCGCTCAGCTCCTTGGGGCTGAACGGCTTCTTCAGGTAGCCGTCGGCCCCGGCCTCGAGCCCGCGCGCCACGTCGGCCTCCTGGACGCGCGCCGTCAGGAGCAGCACGGGCACCTGCGCGGTCGCAGGATCGGCGCGGAGGTGCTCGACGACCTCGACCCCGGTCAGCCCGGGCATCATCCAGTCGAGGACGGCGAGGGCCGGCCGGCGCTCCTTCGCGAGGCGGAGGGCCTCGCTCCCGTTCCCGGCCTCGAGCACGTCGTAGCCGGACTTGCGCAGCCGGAACGCGACGAGCGCCCGGATGTCGGCGTCGTCGTCGGCGACGAGCACGAGCGGTAGGCGGTCGTCGACGGTCATGCTGCGATGTCCTCCTCGTCGTGGGGTGCGCGGGCGCCCGGCGCCGCGGCGGCCGGGAGCCCCACCCGGAACGTCGTCCCGCGCTCCTCGCTGCTCTCGAACGAGATCGAACCCCCGTGGGCCTCGGCGATCGCCTTCGTGATCGTCAGGCCGAGCCCCGTCCCCTGGATCTGGCGGGACGTCGCGGTCGAGGCGCGGAAGAAGCGGTCGAACAGGCGGGCTTGCTCGTCCGGCGGGATGCCGATGCCGGAGTCCGAGACCTCGAGCACGACGACGTCCCCGGCGGAGACGACCCGCAGGCCGACGCTGCCGCCGTCGGGCGTGAACTTGATCGCGTTCGAGAGGAGGTTGTCGACGAGCTGCCCGAGGCGCGCCCGGTCGCCGGGGATCGGCGGCACGTTCGCCACGTCGACGTCGACCACGATCCCGCGGGCCTCCGCGCGCGGCCGCTGGCCGAGCACGCAGTCCGAGACGATCCCGGCGATGTCGGCGCTGCCCTCCTCGAGGGTCAGCCGGCCCGCGTCCATCTGCGCGACGAAGAGGAGGTCGCCGACGAGGCGGAGCAGCCGCTGCGCGTTGCGCTCGACGACGCCGAGGAAGTGCCGCTGCTGCTCGTCCAGCTCGTCGGTCTCGGTCAGGAGCAGCTCGAGGTAGCCGAGGATCGACGTCAGCGGCGTGCGCAGCTCGTGCGAGACGAGCGCGACGAACTCGTCCTTCATCTGGTCGAGCGCACGCAGCTGGCGGTTCTGCTCCTCGAGCTCCTGCTCGGCCCGCTTGCGGTGGGTGATGTCGCGGTACTGCCACAGGTGGCTCGTCCGCTCGCCGACGCGGATCGGCACGTAGTCGCGCTCGAACACGCGGCCGTCCGCCAGCGGCAGCTCCTCCCCGTGCACCGGCTGGCCGGCCTGCCGGCGCGCGGCGAGCCCGGCGCGGAAGCCGTCGGGGTCGAGGAACGCGGCGAGCGCCGCGGGCGAGGAGAGCGGGACGGGCTGCCCGATCAGGGTCTCCGGCTCGTCGACGAGGCCGAGGTCGCGGCAGAGCACGCCGTTCACGTAGCGGAGGACCTCCGCGTCGTCCTCGACCAGGATCCCGGAGTGGAGGTTCTCGATCAGCGTCCGCAGGAGCGACGTCGTGCTGCGCAGCTCGTGCTCGGCGCGCACCTGCTCGGTGACGTCGAAGATCGCCCCGTCCAGCCAGAGCACCTCGCCCTCCGCGTCGACGACCGGCTGCCCCTGCTCCGAGACCCACCGGACGCCGCCGTCGGCGTGCAGGATCCGGTACTGGGCGCGGTAGGCGCAGCGGTCGACGATCGCCTGCGCGATCGACGCCTCGACCTCCTGGCGATCCTCCGGGTGGATCGAGTCGCCGAACGCCCGGACCGCGTTGCCGAGGAACTCCCAGGCGGGGTGGCCGGCGATCGACTCGATCCGGTCGGAGACGTACTGCATCGTCCACTCCCCGTCGGCGGCGCAGCGGTAGACGGCGCCGGGGACGTTCGTGACGAGCGTGCGGTAGCGCTCCTCGCTCTCGCGCAGCGCCTCCTCGGACTGGCGCCGCTCGGTGATGTCCGCGACGTAGCAGTGCGCCGTGCGCGTCTGCTCGATCGGGAAGAAGACGACGCGCAGCGTCCGGTCGGCGACGACGGTCTCGAGCCGCGCGCCCTCGCCGCTCGCGAGGCAGCGCTCGACGACGCTCGCGGCGCCGGGCGGCAGCAGCTCGGCCATGTCGCGGCCGAGCGACTCGGCCATGCGCTCGGCGGCGTCGTTGTGGTAGACGATCGTCCCGTCGGCCGTCAGCTCGAGCACGGGGTTCGGGTTCAGGCGCGGGAAGGCGGAGAGGCGCTCGAGCTCGTGCTGCTGGTCGAGCAGCGCCTGCTCCGCGAGCTTGCGGTCGGTGATGTCGATCAGGCAGCCCTGGTGGAACAGCGGCGTCCCGTCGTCGTCGACGACGAGGATCGACTCGTCGCGCAGCCAGACGACGCGGCCGTCGCGGGCGAGGACGCGGTACTCGTCGCGGTAGCGCTCGTGACGGCCGTTCGTGCGGGCCACCTCGTCGAGCACCCGCTGGCGGTCGTCCGGGTGCAGGATGTCGACGAAGAGCTCCGGGCTCTCGCGCCACTCGTCGGCGGTGTAGCCGAGCAGTCGCTCGATCTGCGGGCTCGTGTAGATGTTCGAGCTGATCTCGTCGGTCGCGTCGATGTAGACGCCGATCGGCAGCTCCTCGACGAGCCGACGGTAGCCGAGCTCGGAGGCCATCAGCTGGTCGGCGCGCTCCGCGAAGCGGTCGGCGAGCGTGCGCTCGCGGCGCTCGCCGTCCCGTCGGGCGCGCCAGGCGATCGCGGCCACGGCGAGGAGCGCGCCGCCCGCCGCAGCGGCGCCGGCCTCGCGGCCCGCGAGGGCCACGGCGAGGACGGCCACGGGGGCCAGGAGCAACGCGGCGAGCGCGGCGCAGTTCGCCCGCGCGTGCCGCAGCGCGCGGACGACCGGCTCGGCCCTCTCAGCTCTCGGCGGGTCCACGCTGGGCGACGGTCGGCACGCGCATCACTCCAGGGTGATCGGTTGCCGGCACACTGGGTTGAGCCGGCCGCCGGGCGGTGGAGGGTCGCGCGACCGACCGGCGAAGCTGCTCCCATGCCCTCGTGCCGCCGCCTCGCGCTCGTCGCTGCCGCCGTCGCCTCGCTCGCGGCGGTCCCGTTCGCGCTCGCGGGCGGGCTCGAGGATCGCAAGCGCGACGTCGACGCGAGGATCGCCGAGCTGCGCGACCGCGTCGCGGCGGCGCGCGAGCGCGAGATCGTCCTCACCGGCGACCTCGCCGCCGCGCGCGAGCGGATCGCGGCCGTGCGCGACCGGCTCGACGAGGAGCGGGCCGCGCTCGCCGTCCTCGAGGACGAGCTCGCGCAGGGACGCGCCCGCCTCGAGGGGCTCGCCGAGGAGGTGCGCCGCCAGCGGGAGCTGCTCGAGCTGCAGGACGGCCAGCACCGGCTCGCCGAGCGCATCGTCGAGGAGCGCCTCGTCCGCCTGTACGTCGACGGCGAGGACACGAGCCTCGAGACGCTCCTGCTCGACCTCGGCAGCCTCGCCGACCTGCTCGACCGGATCGAGTACCGCGACGCGGTCGCCAGCCACGACCGCCGGATCGCCGACGAGCTCGCCGCCGCCCGGCGCACCACGGCCGCCGCCCGCGCGCGCCTGGCCGAGCTGCGCGACGAGGCGCGGCGGGAGACGGCCGCGCTCGCCGAGCGCACGGCGCGCCAGCGGCGGACGACCGACGACGTGGCCGCCCGCGCGCGCGACCTCGAGACGGCCCAGGACGACCGCCGCGCCCTGCTCGAGCGCGTGCGCACGAGCCGAGAGGAGGCCGGCGAGGACATCGAGGCGCTCGAGCGGACGAGCGCCGAGCTCGAGCGCCGCCTGCGCGCCCGCGCCGCAGCCGCACCCGCCTCGGCCCCGCGCCCGGCCTCGGCCGCCGGGCTGATCTGGCCGGTCGACGGCCCGGTGACGAGCGGCTACGGGCAGCGCTGGGGCAGGCTGCACGCGGGGATCGACATCGGCGTCCCCTCCGGCACGCCGATCCGCGCGGCCGCCGCGGGCACCGTCGTCCTCGCCGGCTGGCTCGGGGGCTACGGCAACCTCGTCGTCGTCGACCACGGCGGCGGCCTCGCGACCGCGTACGCACACCAGCAGCGCATCCTCGTCTCGAACGGCGCCACGGTCGCGCAGGGCGACGTGCTCGGCGAAGTCGGCAGCACCGGCAACTCGACGGGCCCGCACCTCCACTTCGAGGTCCGCGTCGACGGCGTCGCGCTGGACCCGCTCGGCTACCTCTGAGCGGCCCGCCGGACCCGCCGCACGGCATGAGGCGCGGGGCCCGGAGGGCAGTCCGGGCCCCGCACGCTGGAACCCCCTGGGAGGCCCCGCCCGCAGGACCGCAGCGCGAGCGCGACCGATGAGTGCGTCGGGCTCCTGCCCTCCGTCCCGACACCACCCTCGAGCTACTGATGCAGGAAGGGGCCCCGCGTCTTTAGTCGCGGCCCGCGATCGTGCGCGGACCCGCGGCGCGCCCGTCGTTCGGCGGGCCGATCCGCGCCCCCGCGGAGGGCAGATCCGCGACCGCACCGATGAGCGCGGCGCCCGCCGGGCGGATCCTGTGGGCGATGGCCGAGGACGCACCCCACGCCGGGCAGCCCGCCGGGGCCGCCCGGGAGGTCGCCGAGGCGGTCGGCTCCCTGGCCCGCCTCGAGCTCGAGCTGGCGCTCGGCCGCGTGCGCGAGGCGGCGGCCGCGCTCGGCATCGGAATCGCGCTGCTCGTGGGAGCGGCGCTGAGCGTCCCGCTCGTCCTGGCCTTCGTGCTGGCCACGATCGCGGCCGCGCTGGCGACCGCGATCCCGGTCTGGGCCGCCCTGCTCGTCGTGACCGGCCTGCTCGGGCTCGCGCTCGCGGGCCTCGTCGCGGGCGGCCTCGCCCTGTTGCGCCGCGGTCGAGGCGCGCGGTGACCGACCGCGGGCCCGAGGAGCTGCGCGACGAGATCGCCCGGGAGCGCGACCGCCTCGACGACGCGGCGCGGCGGCTCCGCGACGAGGTGGCGGCGATCGCCCTGCCCCGGCGCATCCCGTGGCTCCTCGTCGCCCTCGGGTTCGCCGCCGGCCTGCTCGCCGGCGCCCGCCTCGCGCGGCGCTGAGCCCGTCCCGCACCCGGGGGCGAGGGGCAACGCCCGGGCGCGCCCGCCGCCCGCGCCGGACGGCGGGCGCCACGGCGACGCTCGCTCAGACCGTCTTGCGGCCGGGCGCGATGTCGACCTCGGCGAACTCCACCTCGACCGGATCCGCGTACCGGCGCCCGTTCTCGTGGTCGTGCCTCGCGAACCCGGGCGGCTCGACCCGTACGCGGGCGCGATAGCGCCCGGGCCCGGGGACCCGCCAGTTGCGACCGTAGTGGTAGAGCCAGGGATGCCAGAGGAACGGGTGCTCGTGCGTTCCCACCTGCCTGCCGTCCTCCGCGAGCAGCGTGACGACGACCGTGAGGCCGGGGACGAAGCGCCCGTCCGCCCGGTCCCGGACGCACACCTCGACGTGGCAGTTCTCGGCCTCCGGGTTCACCCACTCCAGCTGGCCGCCGCGCGGCTGCCAGAGACCCTCCGCCTCCTCCACCGCGACCGCCACCTCGTAGTCGCCGGCCTCCCTGGCCGTCACGCCGGAGTCGGCCTCCTCGTCCATCGCGGCCACCGCCGCGGCGAGCGCCTCGCCCTGCCGCCGCGCGAGCTCGAGCTGCGACCGGCTCGACTCCTCGCTCTCGTGCATCGTCGCGCGCTGATGCTCCATCGTGATCCTCCGATCGATCGTCGGGTCTAACCGAGCTGTCGCGCCGGATCCCGCCTGCCAAACGCGCGCGGTGCCTGCCCCCAGCTCGTCGGCCGCCGCCGAGGATGCGGGTCGGATCGACGACCCGGCGGCGCGGCGCGACGTCGGCGAGGCCCTTGACTTCGAGCGCGCTCGAACTTCTATCGTCACTCTCGTGACGGACGAGCGAGCGGCAGCGGGTCTCACGGTCGCGCAGATGGCGGCCGCGGCCGGGGTGTCCGCGCACACGCTGCGCTACTACGAGCGGGCCGGTCTGATCGAGCCGGTTGCGCGGACGTCGGGGAACCAGCGTCGCTACTCGCAGGCGGACATCGCGTGGCTGCAGTTCCTGCTCAGGCTGCGCGAGACGGGGATGCCGATCGCGCAGATGCGCGAGTACGCCGCCCTGCGGGGGGAGGGCCCCGAGACGACCGCGGCCCGGCTCGCGCTGCTCGAGCAGCATCAGGCACGGCTGCACGAGCAGATCGCCCTGGCGCGCCGCCACGAGAAGGTGCTCGCCGCCAAGATCACGAGCTATCGCGCCGACCTCGCCGCCGAGCGGGCAGGCGTCGACCAGACCGAAGGAGCAGACGCGTGATGAACGACGCCGCTAACCGCCAGGAGCGCTACGACCACGGGCTCGCCGTCCTCGAAGCCGTCGACGGCGACGCCGGCACCCGGGTGATCGAGTCACTCGGCGACATCTCGCCCGAGCTCGCCCACCAGGTCGTCGCCTGGGGATTCGGCGAGATCTACGCGCGGCCGGAGCTGGAACCGCGCGACCGGCAGCTGGTCACCCTCGGCGTGCTCATGGCGCTCGGCGGCTGCGAGCCGCAGCTCGAGGTGCACGTCAACGCCGCCCTGAACGTCGGGCTTCGGCCCGAGGAGATCGTCGAGGCGTTCCTCCACGCCGTGCCCTACTGCGGCTTCCCGCGCGCCGTGAACGCGACCCTCGCAGCCAAGCGGGTCTTCGCCGAGCGCGGCCTGCGCCCGATCGAATGAGGGCGGCCCGGCACAACGGCTCCCAGACGGCGCGGACGGAGCGGCGACGCCCGGTCGAGCGCTCCGGACCGTCCCGCCCGCGCATGCGGCGTCGGACGTCTGCGCCCTCCGACGACGGCGTCGGACGGGCCAACCGCTCCGTCGCGACGACGGTGCGCTTCGACTCCCGCCAGACGGTGGGCTGCCCGCCCCGCTCGACCGCGTGGACGGTGACCTCCCGTAGCACCGCGATAGCACGGGAGTCGATCGAGGCCCTGGCCCGTCCTCCCGAACGACGGAAACCCCCGCGGATGCGGGGTTTCGCGAGGAGCGGACGACGGGACTCGAACCCGCGACACTCGGCTTGGGAAGCCGATGCTCTACCAACTGAGCTACGTCCGCGCAGCCGGGATTGTACCGCGCGCGGGCGCGCGGACGTGGGGCCTCAGGCGATGAGGGACTGGCGCAGCGCCGTCGCGACGGCCTGCGTGCGCGTGTCGGCGTCGAGCTTCGCCATCGCCTTGCGGACGTGGGTGCGGACCGTCTCGGGCGAGATGAAGAGCTGCTTGCCGATCTCCTCGTTCGTCATCCCGTCGGCGAGCAGGCGCAGCACGTCGCGCTCGCGCTGGGTCAGCGCCGGCAGCTTCGCGGTCGCCTCCGAGCTGGCCAGGACGCCGGCGAGGACGGGATCGACGTAGGTCTTGCCCGACGCGACCATCTCGACCGCGCGGACGAGGTCGCCGAGCGGCGCCTCCTTCAGCAGGAAGCCGCGGGCGCCCGCGTCGAGCGCCTCCGTGAGGAGCGCGCGCTCGCCGTAGGCGGTGTAGAGGATGACGGCGCTGTCGGGCGCGCTGCGGGTCGCGCGGCGCGCGACCTCGATGCCCGACAGGCGTGGCATGCGGAGGTCGATCACGGCGACCGCCGGACGCTGCTGCTCGATCTTCGAGAGCGCCTCCTCGCCGTCGCGCGCTCGCACGGCGACGTCGATGCCGTTCTCCTCCAGGAAGTCCGAGACGGCCTCGACCACGGCCGGATGATCGTCTGCGACGAGGCAGGTGATGGTGCCGCTCATGTGGGTGCCGCCTCCAGAGGGCCGTACACGGGGGAGCCACGAGGTTCGCGGTCGACCCGCGTGGTCCTCCTACGATGCCTCACACGGGGCAGGGCGCAATCCCCGCCGACGGGAGGCGGCGATCCCCGTTCCGACGTAGCGGCTACGCGATCAGCGACTGGCGCAGGGCCGTCGCGACGGCCTGCGTGCGCGTGTCGGCATCGAGCTAGTACATCGCCATGCGGACGTGCGTGCGCACCGTCTCCGGCGAGATGAAGAGCTTCTTGCCGATCTCCTCGTTCGAGAGCCCGTCCGCGAGCAGGCGCAGGACGTCGCGCTCGCGCTGGGTCAGGGCCGGCAGCTTGGCCGCGGCCTCGGAGCTCGCGAGCACGCCGGCGAGGACGGGGTCGACGTACGTGTGGCCGGCGGCCACCATCTCCACGGCGCGCATCAGGTCGGCGAGCGGCGCCTCCTTCAGCACGAAGCCCCGGGCGCCCGCGTCCAGCGCCTCCGTCAGGAGGGCCCGATCGCCGAAGGCGGTGTAGAGGATGATGCTCGTCGAGGGCGCCGAGCGCTGCGTGCGGCGCGCCAGCTCGATCCCGGAGAGGCGCGGCATGCGCAGGTCGACGAGGGCGACGGCCGGCTTGCGCGTCTCGATCTTCGTCGCGGCCTCCTCCCCGTCCCGCGCACGACCGGCGATCTCGATCCCGTTCGCCTCGAGGTAGTCGCAGACGGCCTCGACCACCGCGGGGTGGTCGTCCGCGACGAGGCAGGAGACCGGGTCGCTCACGCCCTGCTCGCGATCGCGACGGGGCCCGCGTCAGGGGCCGTCGAGCTGCAGGGGTCGAGCATGATGCGCAAGTCTACCTTGACTTCTGTCATCCGGTGGCGTCGTCGTCACTCGATCGGGGGATGCCCGGCGGGCGTCCCGGGAGCGCCGATCGAGCGCCCCCGGACGCCCGACCGGCTAGGACGAGCCGCCCTCGTAGACGTCGATGAAGCGGCGGTAGTTGCGGGCGATCGCGGCGACGCCGTCCTCGCGGGCGCCCTCGCCGGAGGCGAGCGCCTTCATCGCGGTGGAGAAGATCGAGCGGCCGATCGCGAAGCCGACGTAGCCGGGCAGCCCGGCGCCGGCGAGCAGCCACTCGTCGACCTTCGCGTCCGAGGCGCCGCGGCCGAGCACGACGCAGCTGACATCGTCGCGGCCGCCGGCGCGGACGAGCTCGGCGATCGCGCGGCAGTCGTCGCGCGAGTCGAGGCCCTCGATCTTCCAGATGTCGGGCTCGACGCCGGCCGCGAGCAGCTCGCGGATCGCGTCCATCATCAGCCTCGGCCGCACCTCGCGGTCGAAGCGCTCGCCGTCGCCGCCGACCTGCTCGAGCTGGGCGGGCGTCGCGGGGACGAGCAGCTCGAAGAGGAACTTCCGGTCGTGCTCGTGCAGCCAGTCGGACAGCCGCTTCAGGCGCGCTGCCTGGCGCTCGTTCATCCCTGCGTCGCCGGCGACGTTGTAGCGGACGAGCACCTTCGAGAAGGTCGGGTCGAACTCGAGGATCTTCTCGCCGAACTGCTCGCCGTACTCGAAGTCGAACTCGTCCTGGCCGCTCTTCTCGACCGGCATCGCGAGCACGTAGCCGCCCGCCTTCGCCTCGCGGGCGACGTCGGGGCCGTACTGGCCGTCGACGAGCACGCCGGCCGCGTCCTTGGGCGCGCCCTCGGCGACGGCCCGCTTGAAGCCCTCCCAGATCAGGTGCTTCGCGTCCTGGATCCTCGCGGTCTCCTCGGCGGTCGGCGCCCGGCCGGTGATGCCGAACATCTTCTCGAACGAGCCCCGGTGGTCGAAGGCGAGGATGTAGAGCTTCCTGTCGTAGCCGAGTGCCATCTCGCTGGTCTCTCCCTGTTCGATCTCGCTGGTCTCTCGCCGTGCGACCCGCCGCCCGCCCGTGCGCGGCCGGCCCCTCCCCCTGGCTGTCCGAGGCGTCTCCGGGCGTCCTAGCCGCTCGGCGCGTCGTAGCGCTCGCCGGCCAGCGTGGTCAGCTTTCCGAGCTGGTGCGTCGCCTCGATCCGCCGGCTCGTGCCGGAGCGCGAGCGGAGCACGAGCGACTCGGTCGTCGCACCGTCGCGGCCGTAGCGGACGCCGCGCAGCAGCGCGCCGTCGGTGACGCCGGTCGCGGCGACGAAGAGGTTCGTGCCGGCGACGAGGTCGTTCGTCGTCAGGACGCGGTCGAGGTCGAAGCCCTCGTCCAGCAGCCGCTGACGCTCGACGTCGTTGCGCGGCCACAGCCGGCCCTGGACGGCGCCGCCGAGGCACTTCGCGGCCGCGGCCGCGATCACGCCCTCCGGCGTGCCGCCGACCCCCATCAGCAGGTCGACGCCGCTGTCGGGGCGGGAGGCCGCGATCGCGGGCGCCACGTCGCCGTCCGTGATCAGTCGCACCTTGGCGCCGCACTGGCGCAGCTCGCCGATCAGGTCGGCGTGGCGGTCGCGGTCGAGGACGATGACGGTGATCTCGGAGGGCTCGACGCCCTTCGCCTTCGCGGCCCGCCGGACGTTCTCGGCCGGCGGCAGCGAGATGTCGATCACGTCCGCCAGCTCGGGGCCGCAGGCGATCTTGTCCATGTAGACCGCCGCGCCGGGGAAGAACATCGTCCCGCGCTCGGCCAGCGCGATCACCGCGATCGAGTTCGGCATGCCGTTCGCGCACAGGCGCGTGCCCTCGAGCGGGTCGACGGCGACGTCCACGGCCGGGCCGTCGCCCGAGCCGACCGCCTCGCCGTTGTAGAGCATCGGCGCCTCGTCCTTCTCCCCCTCGCCGATCACGACGACGCCGTCCATCGCGACGGTGTCGAGCATCAGGCGCATCGCGTCGACGGCGGCCTGGTCGGCGGCCTCCTTGTTCCCGCGCCCGATCCACCGGCCGGAGGCGAGCGCGGCGGCCTCGGTCACGCGGACGAGCTCGAGCGCGAGGTTGCGGTCGGGGGCGGCGTCGGTGCTCATGGCCGCGCCTATCGTACTGCCCCGGCCCACGGGACGGCCGGCTGCGTCGGCATGCTTCGTGCCATGCCGCTGCTCGGCTGGCTGCTCCGGCCAGGACGCTTGATCCTGCTCGCGCTCCTCGTGGCGGCGATCGTCGCCGGCATCGCCTACGGCTCCTGGATCCACTCGCAGCTCCGTGCGATCGGGGTGATCACGACCGCATACGAGACGCCGGTGCTCTCCTGGGCGACCCGCAAGGTGACGAAGGAGCCGACGCTCGCGGACACGTCGATCGCCGGCGTGCCCGCCACGGTGGCGCGCCCGGGCGGCGACGGCCCCTGGCCGACGATCCTGCTCCTGAACGGCGCGACCGAGGCCGGGCGCCGCGACGCCGACGTGGTGCGCGTCGCGCTCGGGCTCGCGCGGGTCGGCTACCTCGTCGCGATCCCCGACACCCCGTCGCTCCTCGCCGGCGACGCCACGGTCGACGTGCTCGACCGCACGCTCGCCGTGTCGCGCGCGCTCGCGTCGCGGCAGGGGACCCGGGACGGCCGGCTCGGCATCGTCGGGCTCGGCCTCGGCGGCACCTTCGGGCTGCTCGTCGCGCAGGACAGCCAGCTCGCGCCGAGGATCTCGACCGTGGTCGCAATCACGCCGGTCACCGATCTCGTCGAGCTGGGCCGCCTCGCCACGACCGGCTACACGCGCGTCCAGAACGGCTACGCGAAGCGGCCGGTGCCGAGGGAGCTCCGCGCGTCGGTGATCGACGCGATCGTCCAGACGCTGCCCGACGACCCGGCCTCGCGGCTCGTCCGCCAGGCGCTCGCGAACGCGGGCAACGACCCGCTCGCCGCCCTCGACCGGGTGCCGCTCGACCTGCTCGACGACGACACCGCCGCGGTCGTCGCGCTCCTGCGCAACGACGACCCGCGCCGCTACGACCGCCTCTACGCCGCGCTGCCGCCCGAGATCCGCTCGACGGTCGAGCGGCTCTCCCCGCTCGAGGGCGCGTCCCGCCTGCGGGCGCCCGTCGAGATCGCGACCGCGGCGGACGACCCGTACGTGCCGCTCGCCCAGGCGCGCGCCCTCGAGCGCGCGTCGGACGCCGTGCGGGTCACCGTCGCCGATGCCTTCTCGTCCACGGGCGGCGCGCCGTCCCTCGACGACGCTGGCGCCTTCTTCGCGATCGACGGGCTGATCGTGCGCGCGCTGAAGAACGCCGCCCGCTAGCCCGGCTACATCCGCTCGGGCGCGTCCACCCCGACGAGGTCGAGGCAGCGGGCGATCACGCCCTTGGCCGCGACGCAGAGGGCGAGCCGGAACGCGCGCGTGTCGCTCTCGAGGATGCGGTGATGGTGGTAGAAGCGGTGGAAGTCGTCGGCGACGCGGATCGCGTAGACGGGGATCGCGTGCGGCGCCCGCCGCTCGGTCGCCTCGGCGACGACGCCCGGGAACTCGACCAGCCGCTTGACGAGGTCCTTCTCCTCCGGCGCGAGCTCGTCCGGCGCCGCGGCGGAGGCCTCGGCGAGCGCGTCGCCCGCGTTGCGCAGGACGCCGGCGATCCGCGCGTGGGCGTACTGGACGTAGAAGACGGGGTTCTTCTCGGTGCGCTCGCGCGCCAGGTCGACGTCGATCTCGATCGCCTGGTCGTGGCTGCGCATGACGAGGTACCAGCGCGCGGCGTCGACGCCGATCTCGTCGATCAGCTCGTCGAGGAGCACGACGTCTCCGCGGCGCTTCGACGCCTTGCGCGCCTCGCCGCCCTGGGTCAGGTGGACGAGCTGGTAGATCAGCACCTCGACGCTCGCCGGGTCGTGCCCGTAGGCGGCGGCGAGCGCCTTCAGGCGCGCGACGTAGCCGTGGTGGTCCGCGCCGAGCACGTAGATCAGCCGCTCGAAGCCGCGCGCGTACTTCGAGCGCAGGTACGCCGCATCGGCGGCGAAGTAGGTCGGGCGCCCGTCGGAGCGGACGAGCACGCGGTCCTTGTCGTCGCCGAAGTCGGTCGTCCGCAGCCAGCGCGCCCCGTCCTGCTCGTACAGGTCGAGCGGGGCGAGCGCCGCGTCGAGGTCGCGCTCCACGTCGGTCTGGAACGCCCAGCCGTCGAGCTCGATCCGGAAGCGCTCGAGCGAGCCGCGGATCCCGGCGACCATGTTCGCGACGGGGTCGCCGTCGAGCTGCGCGATGTCCGCGACGTAGGCGCCCTGGTAGCCGCCCTCGGGCGGCTCCTCGCCGCGGGCGCGGGCCGCGACCGAGTCGCGGAAGAGGTCGATCTGCGCCCCCGCGTCGTTCACGTAGTACTCGCGCTCGACCTCGTGACCGGCGAACGCCAGCAGCCGCGCGACCGCGTCGCCGTAGGCGCCGTTGCGCGCCGAGGCGACGGTGAGCGGGCCCGTCGGGTTCGCCGAGACGAGCTCGACCTGGATCCGCTCCCGGCGCGCGGCCGAGCCGGCGCCGTAGTCGAGGCCCGCGTCGAGGAGCTCCCGGAGCGCGGCGCCGAACCAGGCCGGCGCGAGCCGGAGGTTGAGGAAGCCCGGCCCGGCCACCTCGACCGACTCGACCAGGCCCTCGAGCACGGCGGCCGCGGCGAGCTCCTCGGCGACGTCGCGCGGCTTGCGCCGCAGGACGGGCGCGAGCCGCAGCGCGGCGTTCGTCGCGTAGTCGCCGTGGGCGGCCTCCGCGGGCCGCTCGAGCACGACGTCGACCCCGCCCTCGGCGGCGAGGCCGCGAGCGGCGGCCGCGATCGGGTCGGCGAGACGGCGCAGCGCGAGCGGACTGGACAAGGGCACTCCTCGGTCGGGCGGGACGGGGGTCAGACGAGCGCGCTCCGCGGCCGGAACAGCTCCTCGAGCGCGCGGATCTCGTCGGGTGTGCCGACGCCGATCAGGACGTCGCCGGCGGCGATCCTGATGTCGGGGTCGGGCCGGGTGTTGAACTCCTCGCCGGCACGGCGGTGCGCGATGATCGTCGCGCCGGTCAGCTCGCGGACGCGCAGCTCGCGGATCGAGCTGCCGCAGCGGCCGCAGTCGTCGGCGACCTCGATCTGCTCGAAGCGGAACTCCGGCTCCCCCGGGCCGCCCGCGACGTCGAGGAGCGCCGCGACGTGCGGCTTCAGCAGCATCGTCGCGAGCTCCTTGCCGGCGGTCGCGTAGGGCGAGACGACCCGGTCGGCGCCCGCCCGGTGGAGCTTCTTCGCGGCGTCCTCGCTCGACGCGCGCGCCGCGATCTGGAGGTCGGGTCGCGCCTCGCGGGCGGTGAGCGCGATGTAGACGTTCTCGGCGTCCGAGTCGACGCAGGCGACGAGCCCCCTGGCCCGTGCCAGGCCGGCGCGCTCGAGCACCTCGTCGTCGGTGGCCGAGCCCTCGATCGCGTCGTCCCCGTGCACGCGCGCGAGCACCACCGAGTCGGCGTCGGCGTCGACGACCACGAAGGGGACCCCGGCCGCGCGGAACTCGCGCGCGACGCGCTGGCCGACGCGCCCGTAGCCGCAGATCACGTAGTGGTTGTCGAGGTGCTGCACGTGCCTCCGCCGCCGCCGGTCCTGCCAGACCCCGCCGACCACCCCGCTGACGACGAGCTCCATCACGAGGCCGAAGACGTAGAGGAAGACTGCCACACCCGCCAGGGCCAGGAAGGCGGTGAACAGCTTCCCACCGGCGCCCTCCGGCGCGGAGGTGAAGCCGATCGTGGTGACCGTGACGATCGTGCGGTAGAAGGCGTCCAGCACGCCGTCGTCCTCGATCGCCGCGAAGCCGACGATGCCGGCGACCACGATCAGCGCGAACGCGGCCGCGGCCATCAGCATGCGCCGCAGCTGCGCTCGGCCGTCCGTCATCGGTGGCTATGGTAGTCGCGTGTCGGACGACGCCCCGGAGCCCCAGCTCACCATCCACCTCGACCCCGAGCACATGGCGGGCGCATACGCGAACTTCGCGAAGATCGCGTTCTCCGACTACGAGTTCACGTTGACGTTCGCCCGGATCGACCACGAGGGCGAGGACGGGACGGCCCCGAACGGGATCGTCGTCAGCCGCGTGAACCTCTCGCCCCTCGCCGCCCGCGAGCTGCTCGAGGCGCTGCAGAGCGCGTGGTCGAGCTACGAGCTGCGCGAGGGGATCAGGGGCCTGCCGGAGCGGCGCGACTAGCCTCCCGGGCCGCGAAGGCCCGCGCCAGCGCGACCCTGTCGACCGGGCGAGGGTGCGTGCCGAGCAGGGCGTAGCTCCACCCGGGCGGGTCGGGATCGCTCAGCCCGTCGGCGACGAAGCCCCGGATCAGGCCCTCGACTGCGGCCGGGTCGTCGGTCGCGCGCAGGGCGAGCCAGTCGGCCTCGGCCTCGTAGCGGCGCGAGACGGCCGTCTGGAGCGGCAGGGTCGTGAGGAAGATCGCGAGCGCGACGAGCAGGCCGAGCGGGACGCCGGACGGGTCGCCCGTCCGGCCCGCGCGCCGGAGGACGAGCGCCACGAGGAACGCGCCGGGGACGACGAGGAGGGCGAACCACGCGACCGCCTTCCAGACGTGCGCGCGCGCGACGTGCGCGAGCTCGTGGGCCGCGACCGCGAGCACCTCGCGCTCGGCGAAGCCCCCGCCCTCGATCAGCGTGTCGTCGATCACGACCCGCCGCCCCGGGCCGATGCCCGTGACGGACGCGTTCGGCGCGGTCGTCCGCCGGCTCGCGTCGGCGATCTCGACGCCGCCGACGCGCACGCCGAGGCGCTCGCCGAGCTGCTCGATCCGCGTGGCGAGCGCCCGGTCCGACAGCGGCTCGAAGCGGTTGAAGAGCGGCTGGACGACGAGCGGTTGGAGGAGCGCGAACGCGACGGCGACGAGGGCGAGCGCCGGCCCGGCCGCGAGCCACCAGCGCCGGCCGAGCCGGCCGGCCAGGACGAGGACGACCGCGACGCAGACGCCGACGAGCACGGCCTCGACGAGGAGGCCGAGCGCCGAGTCGCCGAGCCAGGCCGGCACCGCCTGACGCGTCAGCCCGGCGTCGCGCGCGGCGAGGTGCGCGGCGAGCCCGAAGGGCAGGCCGACCGCCCAGAGCGCGAGGGCGCACAGCAGGCCGACGAGCGTCCCGGTGCGCACGCGGCCGCGCCCGATCGGCCGGAGCGCGCGCGCCAGCCCTCGTCCCTGCCACGCGAGCAGCCCGAGGGCGAGCAGCTGCGCGGCCTGCCCGCCTGCCCAGAGCGACCGCGTCTCGGCCCGCAGGTCCTCGATCCGCCCGAGCAGCGCCGGCCCCGCCAGCTCGGCCGCGTCCACGTGCGGCAGCGCGAGCGACGGCACCTCGGTGCGCCAGAGCAGCCAGCCGGCGACGCACCACAGCGCCGCGGCCGCGACGACGGCTAACCTCACGCCGCGATGCGCGTCGGGGTGATCTCGGACATCCACGGGAACCTGCACGCGCTCGAGGCCGTCCTCACGGCGGTCGACGCCGAGGGCGTCGACGTCGTCTGGTGCCTCGGCGACGTCGTCGGGTACGGGCCGAGGCCCAACGAGTGCTGCTCGCTCGTCGCCGAGCGCGCCGCGATCTGCCTGGTGGGGAACCACGATCTGGGCGTCCTCGGCCGGATCTCGCTCGACGAATTCTCGCACGAGGCCGCCGCCGCGGCCCGCTGGACGGCGCAGGTGCTCGATCCCGGCGCGCGCGCGTTCCTCGAGCGGCTCCAGCCGGCGCTCGACACCGAGCGGGTGACGCTCGCGCACGGGAGCGTCCGCGACCCGGTCTGGGAGTACGTGCTCAGCCGGGACGCGGCCCGCGCCTCGCTCGCCGTCGCCGCCCGGCGCGTCGCGCTGGTCGGGCACAGCCACGCGGCGCTCGTCTTCACGGACGACGAGAGCTTCGACGGCGGCCTCGCGGTCGGCGGGACCGAGGTCGACCTGGCCGAGCCGACGCGCTGGCTGCTGAACCCGGGCTCGGTCGGCCAGCCGCGCGACGGCGACCCGCGCGCCGCGTGGCTCCTGCTCGACGACGAGCGGATGCACGCGTCCTGGCGGCGGGCGGAGTACCCGGTCGAGCGCACCCAGCAGGAGATCGTCGAGCGCGGCCTGCCCGACTCGCTCGCGCTCCGCCTCGCCGACGGCTTCTAGCAGGCGCGCCCCGCCGGCCGGTGGCCGCCGCCTCGTCCATGCCGCGCCGTCGTGGCGGGCAGGGCGGGTCAGCGGCGGCGCCGGCACCGCGCCCCCTCCTGCCCATGAGCGCCGCCCCGCCGTCGCGCCGCCGCGTCGGCCACACGGCGGGCGAGCCGGTGGCGCAGCCGATCGCGCGACCACACGCGACGCGCCCGGGCGACGTCCGGCGCGCGCCGGCCCGGGGGCCGATGGGCCCGCGCCCGCCGGACTGGCCGGCGGGCGCCCAGCCGCATCGACCTGCCGACACGCGCGCGAGGCTCCGCGGACTCGGCGCGGGCTCGGCCGCAAGGAGCCCACCGCATCCAGCTTCCGACACACGCGACCGCTGGCGACATGGACACGGCCCACCACCCGCCCCAAGCCACCCCCGCCGCACCGCTCTCCCGACGCACGCGTGGGCTGGCGGCACGGGCACAGCCAGCCATCCGCCTCGAGCCGCCCCCACCGCACCGCTCTCCCGACACACGCGACGCCCACGCGATGCGGGCCCCCGAACCACGACGAGCAGCCCCGCCGCATCGACGTCCCGACACGCACGCGACGGCTGCGCGACGACGGCCGTGCTGCAGCCGGCGCCGGGGCGCATGCCGGTCGTCGAGCCGGCTGTCCGCCGGGCGCAACGACGCCGGAACGGCGAGCAGGTGGCCGGCGCTCCGGGGCCGGAGGGCGACAGGTCGAGTCTGACCGGGCGGCGCGTGCGTGCGCTGCCAACCGCCTGCCCGCTCCGCTTGCCCGGCGCGTCGCCGACGGCGACACGGACCGCCGTCCCACCGGTCGTCCCGAGCCGCTCGCGCTCGCTGCACGACGGCCTCGCGGCCGGGGCGACTCGAGTCGGACGGATGCGTCCCGAGCCGCACGGGCCGGCGCAGGGAACAGCCGCCCGCCGGCCGGTGGGCGAGCCCGCTGGCGACGGGCCGGCGGGCGCCGGCGACCAGCGTCAGGCGTCTTCGGCGGCGGCCGACGTGGCGTCGAGCGAGACGCCGTCGCGCGCGAGCTCCAGCTGGATCTCCTCGCGGGCCTTGTAGATCCGCCACTTGACGGTCGCGAGGGTGATCTCGAGCGCGTCCGCGATCTCGGCGTAGGAGAGCCCGACCACGTCGCGCAGGAGGAGCGCCATCTTCAAGTCCGGGTTGAGGCGTGCCACCGCCCGCCAGACCGCGTCGATCAGCTCGACCTGCTCGGGCGGCGCGTCGACGACCTCGAGCTGCGGGCCGTCGTCGAGGGCGCCCGTCTCCGGCCGGCGCTCGCGCGCGCGCAGCTCGTCGAGGACGCGGTTCTTCGCGATCTGGAACAGCCAGGTCGTGAAGCGGCAGCGGACGGAGAAGCCCGGCAGGCCGTGATAGACGCGCAGGAAGACGTCCTGCGTCAGGTCCTCGGCCAGCGTCCGATCGCCCACCATGCGCAGGACGTAGTTGAAGACGGGCGTCTGGTACTGCCGCACGAGCGACTCGAAGGCCCGCTCGTCTCCGCGCTGCGCCTGCCGAAGTGTCGCGTGCTCGGGCTGCTGGAGCCCCACCTGGACCTCCGTCGTGGTTCGGGCGAGTATAGAGGGCGTCACGACGGCCGGAGCAGGCTCCGGCCGGCCATCTCGGCGGGCTGGGCCAGGCCGAGCAGCTCGAGCGCCGTGGGCGCGACGTCGGCCAGGCCGCCGCCCTCGCGCAGCGCGAGCCCGGGCGCGGTGACGATGCAGGGCACCGGGTTCGTCGTGTGGGCGGTGTGGGGGCTCGCCCCGTCCGGCTCGAGCATCTGCTCGGCGTTGCCGTGGTCGGCGAACACGATGCAGACACCGCCCTGCGCGTGCACCGCCTGGACGACGACCCCGAGGCAGGCGTCCACCGCCTCCACGGCGGCGACGACGGCGGGGATCACCCCCGTGTGGCCGACCATGTCGGGGTTCGCGAAGTTGACGACGGCCAGCCCGAGCCCGCCCGCGGAGACCTCCTCGGCGAACCGCGCCGCGACCTCGACGGCCGACATCTCGGGCTTCAGGTCGTACGTCGCGACGTCGGTGGGCGACTGGACGAGGACGCGGCGCTCACCCGGCCAGGGCGCCTCCTTGCCGCCGTTGAGGAAGTACGTCACGTGGGCGTACTTCTCGGTCTCGGCGACGTGGAGCTGCGCGAGGCCGCGCTCGGCGACGGCCTGGGCGAGCACCTCGCGGACGTCCTTCTCCGGGAAGGCGATCGGGCAGTCGAGGTCGTCCGCGTAGTGCGTCATCGTGGTCAGGTCGACGCCCTCGTCGAGCAGGCGGCGGGAGAGCTGGCGGCCGCGATCGGGCCGGAAGTTGAAGAAGACGACCGTGTCGCCGGGGCCGATCCTGTTCGCGGCCGGGTCGCCGATCACGGTCGGCTCGACGAACTCGTCCGTGACGCCGCGCTCGTAGCTCGCGCGGATCGCCGCGACCGGGTCGTCCGCGCGCTCGCCCTCCCCGCGCCGCAGCGCCGCGAGCGCGCGGTCGGTGCGCTCCCAGCGCGAGTCGCGGTCCATCGCGTAGTAGCGGCCGACGACCGTCCCCACCCGGACGCCGGCATCGACCAGCTCCGCGACGTCCGCGGCAGCCGCGTGCGGCGAGACGTCCCTGCCGTCGGTGAACGCGTGCAGCGTCGTGCGCCCGGCGAGCCCCTCGCGGGCCGCGAGCTCGACGAGCGCCCGCACGTGGTCGATGTGCGAGTGGACGCCGCCGTGGGAGACGAGCCCGATCAGGTGCAGCTGCCCGCCGCGATCGCGCGCTCGCCGCGCGGCGCCGACGAGGGCCTCGTTGGCGAGGAAGGAGCCGTCCCGGATCGCGCGGTTCACGCGCATCAGGTCCTGGTCGACGACGCGGCCCGCGCCGATCGTGAGGTGGCCCACCTCGGAGTTGCCCATCTGCCCGTCTGGCAGCCCACGACCGCCTACGCCCGACGCCTCGAGGGTGGTGTGCGGGTAGCGCGCGACGAGGTCGTCGAAGACCGGCGTGCGCGCGAGCCCGACGGCGTTCCCCGGGCCGGGCGGCGCGAGGCCCCAGCCGTCGAGGATGACGAGGGCTACGAGCGGAACGCGGTCGCGCACGCGCAGATCTCCGCGAAGCTCCCGACCTCGAGCGACGCGCCACCGACGAGGGCGCCGTCGACGTCGGGGCAGGCGAGCAGCTCGGCGGCGTTCTCGGGCTTGACCGAGCCGCCGTAGAGGATGGGTACGTCGAGCAGGCTGCGAACGAAGGCGTGCGCCTCCTGGGCCTGGTCGGGGGTTGCGGTGCGGCCGGTCCCGATCGCCCAGACGGGCTCGTACGCGAGCACGGGCCCGGGTGCGTCCCGACCACGTCGGCGATCGCCGCCACCTGACGGCGGAGGACGTCCTCGGTGATGCCGGCGTCGCGCTCGGCCTCGAGCTCACCGACGCACGCGATCGCCTGCAGGCCGGCCTCCAGGACGTGCGCGGCCCGCCGGGCGACGCTCTCATCCGTGTCGCCGAAGAGCTGCCGCCGCTCCGAGTGCCCGACGATCGCGCCCGAGACGCCGAGCTCGGCGAGCATCTCGGCGGCCACCTCGCCGGTGAACGCGCCGCTCGACGCCCAGTGGGCGTTCTGCGCGAACACGGCGATCCCGCTGCCTGCGAGGGCGTCGACGGCCGCCGCCAGCGAGACGAACGGCGGGCACACGACGACCTCGACGGCCGACGGCGCGACCTGCTCGCGAAGCGCGGTGCAGAACGCCGCCGCAGCCGCGGGCCCCTTGAACAGCTTCCAGTTGCCCGCGACCACCGTCCGCTTGGACACGCCGGCATGGTAGTCGAGCGGGCGGCCGACCCCGCGCGCGGAAGGGGGGTCGCCGGCCCGCGCCCGGAGGCCGCTCAGCGGCAGCTCACGTCGGCGGTGATCAGGATCGAGTCGCCGACATGGCACGCGTTCACGTACGACGAGAACGGCGCGCTGACGATCACGAAGAAGAAGACGGCCGTCGCCACGGCCGCGACGTAGCGCGCGACGCTGACGTGCGCCCGAAGCGCGACGATCCGGCCGAGCAGCATGGCGAGCGCGACGCTCAGGACGTAGGCGCCGACCAGGACGAAGCGCCCCCAGCCGACGAACGCGTCCGAGGTCGGATCGTCGCCGCCGGCGACCAGCTCGGCGCCGATCGCGGCGAACAGCGCGAGCGCGAGCCCGATCAGCGCGACGCCGAGGACCGAGGGCAGGCCGAACGCGAGCGCCGACCCACGGCCGAGCCGACGTCCGACCGCGAGCGCGCCCAGGGCGAGGACCCCGCCGTAGACGAGCGTCGGGATGCCGAGCCACATGAACGCATCGAGCCCGAGCGACCGTGCGAGCGGCAGCGCGTCGAGCCCGGCGGCGGCGATCATGCGCGGCTCCTGAGGACAGCCCGGCGGGGCCCGACGACGAATCCGAGTTCCACGAGCACCGCCATGATCCCTGACTCGGCGACGGCTGTGCCGTCGAACCGTTCGACAGCGAGCCTTGCACCCCGGCTGCCGCGCACGTGATCGACCAGCCCGGTGAGCGCGATCCGGAGGCGCGCGTCGTCCGGATCCTCCAGCGGCACGAGGGTCTTCCCACCCCGTTCGACGTAGAGGACGGGCAGGCCGTCGAGCAGCACGACGAGCGCGCCGGCGACCCGCGCGGCGCGCCCGCCGGCGCGCTTCGGCCACGGCAGCGACGCGCCGTAGGGCTGAGCCGGGTCGGCCGCGGCCAGCACGAGCGCACGCGCCGGCTCGCCGTCGTCCGCGGGGCGCTCACGGAGGCGCTCCACGGCACCCGGGAGGGCGAACTGCGCGCCGCCGAGGCCTTCCACGAAGTAGCCGCGCCGGCAGACGCCGACCGTCTCGAGCCGGCGCAGCTCCTGGTAGACGGCGGCGTAGCCGCCCGGCACGCCCTCGGCCCGGACGCCGTCCCTCGTGACGATGCCCTGCCGCTCGAGCAGAAGCTCCGCCAGGGCGCGCGGATCGGGCTCGCCCGGGAAGAGCCGTGCAGCCAGCGACCACCGTCCCTGGGTCGCCGTCGGACGCTGGGCCCGCGTCCGGGAGAAGCGACGAGCCCGCCGCTCTGGGCGCACGACGGCCTCGAAGCGCCGCGGGGCCCGGAGCGGCTGCCACGCGTCGTTCGTCACCTCGCCGCTCCAGACGAGGTCCCAGAGCGCCGGGAGCGCGAGCTCGGGCTCCAGGTGGGTCGCGTGCAGCAGGTCGTGCCAGAACAGGGCGGCGTCCGTCAGGGCGGCGCGGATCGCCTCGTGCGGCTCGCCCGTGGGCGGCGGCAGCGCCCCGGGACGTCCGAGCGCAGGCGCGTCCTCCCGGTAGAGGAGGGCGACGCGCTCGAGCCCCGCGCCGACCCAGACGACCTCGCCCGAGGCGCACAGCTGGTCGAGCCAGGCAGGCTGGTAGCCGGGGACGCGCCGCGGCAGCACGTCCGTCTCCCAGAGGTTCACCGGGAGCGCGATGCCCTGCAGCGGGACGAGCGCCTCGCGGAGCGACGCCTTGCGATCACGCCCTGCCGAAAGCCGGGAAGGAGAGCAGGCGAGCGCCGCGGGCTCGACGGGCTCGATCTCCCGGCGCAGCCTGGCGAGCGTCGCGCGCCGCAGCCGGCGTAGAACGTCCGGGTCGCACCACTCCCGCTCCGGCCCGCCGGGGCGCAGCTCGCCGCGCACGAGGCGCCCGTCGAGCTCCAGGCGACCGAGCGCCTCCTCGACGGCGGGCAGGTCGAGCCCGAAGCGCGAGGCCGCGTCGGCGGTCGTGAAGGGCCCGCGGCCGCGGGCGAAGCGCACGAGCAGCCAGCCGAGCGGGTCGTCGCCGCCGTCGAGGAACGCCTCGGGCAGCCCGCCCGGCGGCATCACCCCTGCGGCGTCGCGATAGCGCCCGGCGTCCTCGGCCGCGATCAGGCGCCGCTCGCCGGCGAGCCGGACGACGACCGCGCGGCGCTCGCGCACGAGCGCCTCGCCGAGCCCGGCGTCGTACTCGTCCTGCCGAAGGTCGCCGCGCCGGAGCAGCTGGTCGTGCAGCTGATCCACCGGGCGCGCCCGGCCGCGCAGGTCCGCCTCCACCTCGGCCACCGCGGCGGGGTCGAGCAGGTCGCGCAGCTCCTCGGCGCCCAGCAGGTCGCGCAGCAGGTCCTGGTCGAGCGACAGCGCCGCGGCCCGGCGCTCGGCCATCGGCGTGTCGTCCTCGTACATGTACGTCGCGACGTAGTCGAAGAGGAGCGACGACGCGAAGGGCGAGGCCGACGGCGTCTCGACGTCGACGACGTCGATCCGCCGCGCGCGGACGTCCGCGAGCAGCCGCCGCAGTGCCGGCAGGTCGAACACGTCGCGGACGCACTCGCGCACCGTCTCGAGCACGATCGGGAAGTCGGGGTAGCGCCTCGCGACCTGGAGCAGCGTCTGCGACTTGAGCCGCTGCTGCCAGAGCGGCGTCCGCTGGCCCGGCCGACGGCGCGGGATCAGGAGGGCGCGCCCCGCGTTCTCGCGGAAGCGCGCGCCGAACAGCGCGGAGCCGCCGAGCTCGGCGACAAGCAGCGCCTCGAGCTCGTCCGGGTCGAGGAGCACCTCGTCCGTCGGAGGCGGGTTCTCGGCGTCGGGCAGGTGGAGGGCGATCCCGTCGTCCGACCAGATCGCGGTCACCTCGAGGCCCAGCGCCTCCCGGAGCCTGGACTGGAGCGCGAGCCCCCAAGGGGCGTGCACGCGCCCGCCGAAAGGCGTGAGGATGCACAGACGCCAGTCGCCGATCTCGTCGCGGAAGCGCTCGAGCACCACCGTGCGGTCGGACGGGATCGCGCGCGTCGCCTCCTCCTGCTCGCGGAGGTAGCGCATGAGGTTCTCGGCGGCGAGCCGGTCGAGCCGGTGGGCGGTGGTCAACCGCTCGAGCGCGCGCTCGTCCGGCAGGCCGAGCAGCTCGCGCGCGGTGCGGCCGATCGCCTCGCCGAGCTCGTACGGCCGTCCCGTGCCCTCGCCCTTCCAGAAGGGGATGGATCCGGGGATGCCCGGCGCGGGTGACACGAGCACCCGGTCGCGGGTGATGTCCTCGATCCGCCAGGTGGACGCCCCGAGCATGAACGTCTGGCCCTGCCGCGCCTCGTAGACCATCTCCTCGTCGAGCTCGCCGACCCGGCCCCCGCCGTCCGCGAGGAAGACGCCGAAGAGGCCCCGGTCGGGAATCGTCCCGGCGTTCGCGATCGCGAGGCGGCGCGCGCCCTCGCGGGCCCGCACGGCACCCTTGACCCGGTCCCAGACGATGCGCGGGCGCAGCTCGGCGAACTCCTCGGACGGGTACCGGCCGGCGAGCATGTCGAGCACGTTCTCGAGCGAGGCGCGCGTCAGGTCGCGGAAGTTCCAGGCGCCGCGGACGAGCTCGTGCAGCTCGTCGACCGCGATCTCGTCGTCCGCGGCGATCGCGACGATCTGCTGCGCGAGCACGTCGAGCGGGTTGCGCGGCACGACGGTCTCCTCGATCTCGCCGCCGAGCATCCGCTGCGTGACCACCGCGGACTCGAGCAGGTCGCCGCGGAACTTCGGGAAGATCCGCCCCTTCGAGCGGCCCTCCAGCGTGTGGCCCGCCCGGCCGACCCGCTGCAGGCCGCGCGCGACCGACTTCGGCGACTCGACCTGGATCACGAGGTCGACGGCGCCCATGTCGATGCCGAGCTCGAGCGACGAGGTCGCGACGAGGCAGGGGATCTCGCCCCTCTTGAGCAGCTCCTCGATCTCGACGCGCTGCTCCCGGGCGAGCGAGCCGTGGTGGGCGCGCGCGATCGGGGTCGGCGAGGACTCGCGACCGGCGGCCGCGTCCTCCTCGAGCGCGAGCTCGTTCAGACGCAGCGCGAGGCGCTCGGCCAGGCGACGGTTGTTGACGAAGACGATCGTCGAGACGTGCGCGCGCACGAGCTCGAGCAGGCGCGGGTAGATCGAGGGCCAGATCGAGGAGCCCTCCTCGGGGCTCGTCATGTCCTCGAGCGGGACGACGACCTCGAGGTCGAGGTCGCGCCGCGAGCCCGCGTCCACGAGCTCGATCGGCCGGCCACCCGAGACGAAGCGCCCGATCTCCTCCATCGGCCGCTGGGTGGCCGAGAGCCCGATCCGCTGGACGCGGTCGCCGACCAGCCGCTCGAGCCGCTCCAGCGAGAGCGCGAGGTGGGCGCCGCGCTTCGTGCCCGCGAGCGAGTGGACCTCGTCGACGATCAGCCAGCGCACCGGCCGCAGGGTCTCGCGCGCCTGCGACGTGAGCATCAGGAACAGCGACTCCGGCGTCGTGATCAGGATCTCCGGCGGCCGCTTGAGCAGGTCGGCGCGCTCCCGCGTCGGCGTGTCCCCCGTGCGGACGCCGACGCGCAGCTCGCTCCCGATCCCCGCGAGCGGCCCGCGCAGGTTCCGCTCCACGTCGTAGTTCAACGCCTTCAAGGGGCTGACGTAGAGCACCTGCGTCCCGCCTCCCGGCTCGGCCCGGTCGAGCGCCCAGAGGAACGCCGCGAGCGTCTTGCCGGAGCCGGTCGGCGCCTGGATCAGGGTGTGCGCACCGGTCGAGATCGCCGGCCAGCCGAGCGCCTGAGGCGGCGTCGCGCGTTCGAACGCCCGCCCGAACCAGTCCCTGACCGTCGGGCTGAAGGCGGCGAGGGGGTCCACCTCGCCAGCGTAGCCGGGTGCATCTCCGCTGGACATGCGCCTACCGTAGCGAACGCGTGTTCGATCTGGAAGGCCCGGGCCGTGACGAATGTGTGACGACTCGTCCGACCGCGCTCGCATGATCCGCCCATGGCGCTCTACCTCGTGCAGGCGACCATCGAGCCCGAGTCGTGGCGGGCGCTGCTCGCGCACCCGGAGGATCGCCGCGAGGCCGCCGGGCGCACGATCGAGGCGGCGGGCGGGCGGCTGCACGGGCTCTGGTACGCGTTCGGGCCGACCGACGCCTACCTCCTCGTCGAGCTGCCCGGGAACGTCGAGGCCGCGGCCGTCTCGCTCCTGATCGCCTCCAGCGGGCACTACCGCTCGCTGGCGACGACCGTGCTCCTCGACGTCGAGGAGCTGCTCGCAGCCGTCGAGCGCGTGGGCACGCTGCCCTACCGCGCCCCGGGCGAGTAGCCTTGGCGCATGGCTGACGACCGGCTCCACTTCACCGACTCCGACGAGGCGAACGCGCTCCTGGCGCGCGAGCCGCTCGCGCTCGTGATCGGGTTCGTCCTCGACCAGCAGGTCCCGGTGCAGAAGGCCTTCTCGGGCCCGCTCGAGCTGCAGCGGCGCCTCGGCGGCCTCGACGCGGGGCGGATCGCCGCGATGGACCCGGCCGAGCTGGAGCAGGCGTTCCGCGAGAAGCCGGCGCTCCACCGCTTCCCGGGCAGCATGGCCCAGCGGACCCAGGAGCTCTGCCGGACGCTCGTCGAGGACTACGACGGCGACGCGGGCCGCGTCTGGGGCGAGGCGCGGGACGGCGCCGACCTCGTCGCGCGCATCGGCGCACTGCCCGGCTTCGGCGACATGAAGACGCGCTCGCTGACCGCCGTGCTCGCGAAGCGCCTGGGCGTCGACCTGCCCGGGCTCGCGGAGCTGCTGCCCGAGCGCGCGTGCCTCGGGGACGTCGACTCGCAGGAGGCCCTCGCGAGCTACCAGGCCGGCAAGCGTGCGGCGAAGGCCGCGGCCCGGGCGCAGCGGGCGTGACGCCGGATCGCCGAGCGGCCCGGCCGGTCGCGTCGCTAGCCTAGGACGTCCCGTGCGCCGCTCGCTCGCCATCGCCGCCCTCGCCGTCGGCCTCGCCGCGCCGGCCGGAGCGGCCTCCGCCGCGACCTACGCGGTGGACTCGGCGAGCGGGAGCGTCCGGATCGAGATCGACGGCCAGCACGACGGGCGCGAGGGCCCGGACTTCGCGCAGGCCAAGGCGACGATCCGCTGGGCGATGACCGGCAAGAAGAACGTCGTCGACCTCGACGTCGACGAGCTCCCGCGGGCCGCGCGCGAGCCCGAGTGGCCGGGCTCGCCGCTGCGGGGCATCAGGGGCACCGCGACCGGGACGGCGACCGTCGCGTTCGCGGGCGGGCGCACCGCGACCTGCTCGACCTCCTTCCGGCGGCTGACCAAGGCCTTCTTCGAGCGCCCCGGCGTCCCGACGATCACGTTCGTCGCCGCCCGCCGCGACGAGAAGTCGATCGTCGTCGCGATCGACGGCCTGGACGCCTATGCGCCGTTCATGGCGACGCCGTCGTGCGGGGCCGTGCTCCCGGGCCTCCCGCTCGGCACCGTGCCGGCCACGGGCCGCGAGACGCGCGGCACCGCGGTCTCGCTCGGGCGGCTCGAGCGCGTGGACGTCGGCGAGACGCTCTCGCTCGGGGTCAAGCGCGTCATCCCGCTCGTCGGCTTCGCCGACGGGAAGGAGACGACGGTCGCGACGATCACCGAGCGCGCGAAGCTCGTGCTCCGCCGCACGGGCTGAGCCCGGCGGCGCGACGCGACGGGCGCGGCCGGGAACGCCGCGGAGCCCGGGGACGACGTCCACCGGGCTCCGGTCGGGAAGTCTGGCGCCGATCAGGCGACGCCGGCGAGCAGCGAGGCGCGGTTCTCGCGCAGCATCTCGCGGGCGATCACGGGCGCGGATCCTGTTGAGCCCTCGTAGATCTGGGTGATCTTGGCGTCGCGCATCATCCGCTCGACGGGGTACTCCTGGATGTAGCCGTAGCCGCCGAGGATCTGGACGGCCTCGGTCGAGACCCACATCGCGGTGTCCGAGCAGAACAGCTTCGCCTGCGCGGAGGCCTTCGTCAGCTCGGCGCCGTCGACGCCCGCGTCGATCATCTGGCCGACCTTGTACAGCAGGAGGCGGCCGGCCTCGGTCGCCGTCTCCATGTCGGCGAGCTTGCCCTGGATCAGCTGGTGCTGCGCGATCGGCTTGCCCATCGTCTCGCGCGTCTTCGCGTAGTCGAGGGCGTAGTCGGTCGCCCCCTGGGCGATGCCGAGCGCCTGCGCGGCGACGCCGGGGCGCGAGCGGTCGAGCACCCGCATCGCGATCTTGAAGCCCTCGCCCTCCTCGCCGAGCAGGTTGCCTGCCGGGACGCGGCAGCCCTCGAAGAGCAGCTCGCCGGTCGTCGAGCCCTTGATGCCCATCTTCGGCTCGATCCGCGGCACCGAGAACCCGGGCGTGTCCTTCTCGACGACGAAGGCCGAGATGCCCCGGTGCCCCGCCGTCGGGTCGGTCTTCGCGAAGACGGTGTAGACGTCCGCGACGCCCGCGTTCGTGATGAAGCGCTTCGCGCCGTCGATCACGTACTCGTCGCCCTCGCGGCGCGCGGTCGTCAGCATCGCCGCCGAGTCGGAGCCCGAGCCCGGCTCGGTCAGCGCGTACGCGCCGAGCCACTCGCCGGACACGAGCCTCGGGATCCAGCGCTGCTTCTGCTCCTCGTCGCCGGCGAGACGGAGCGGGATCGAGCCCAGCTCCTGCACCGCGAGGATGAGGCCGCTCGTGGCGCAGACGCGCGAGACCTCCTCGATCGCGACGAGCATCATCAGCATGCCGATGCCGGAGCCGCCGTACTGCTCCTCGTGCGCGAGGCCGAAGAGCTCGTGCTCCCGGAACAGCTCGACGACGTCCCAGGGGAACTCGGAGCTGTGGTCGATCTCAGCGGCGCGAGGCGCGATCCGCTCGCGCGCGATGGTGCGGATGAGCTCGCGGACCTCCCGCTGCTCGTCGGTGAGGTTCTCGTATGCCATGCGGCGATTCTATCCGGGCGCCCGTCGCGCCCTGCGCCGGGTCAGGACCAGATGCGCCGGCGCAGCGTCTCGGGCCCCTGGGCCCCGGCTGCGGCCTCGGCGAGCGCCTGGCGCCCCGCCTCGTCGCGCTGCGTGAAGACGAGCTCGGCGGGCCCGAGCCAGCGCCGCCAGGCGTCGGCGTACGCCTCGGCCCGCTCCTTGCGCCGGCCGAGCTCGGCCGGGACCGCGTGCCAGGCGAGCGTGAAGGGCGGCCGGCGCGCGAGCAGGCGCGCGAGCAGGGCGACGCCGCCCCGGCCGGGCGGCGCGACGAGCCGCGACACGAGGTAGCGCGGCGCGTCGACCGTCGCCAGCGCCTCGTCGAGCGCGGCCGCGAAGGCGTCGCTCTCCGCGGCGGTCGCCGCGGCGAGCCAGCAGCGCAGGTAGCCCGACGAGCGCGGCTCGCGCCGCAGGGACCCGGCGGCCTCCGGCCGGATCGCCTCGACGGCGACGAGCCCCTCGGCGACGGCGCGGGCGAGCCGGTCGAGCGGCGCCGCGACGGGGGAGCTCGCGCCGGGCCCGGCCGAAGGGCGCGCCGACGCCCAGCCGAGCGCGACCGGGACCACGCAGGCAAGGGCGAGCCCCGGCGGAGCGGCCGCGCCGCCGACCGCGCCCGCGACCGCGGCCGCCCCGGCGGCGAGCAGCGGGCGCCGCTGTCGACCGGGAACGGGGGCGGCCGCTCGACCGAGGCCGTCGTGGTCGCGGCCGCGGCGACCACGGACGAGCAGCGTCTCGCGCTCCTCGCCGGCATAGGGCTCGCCGATCCGCCAGCGCGCGCGGGCGGCCTCGCGGTCGGCGGCCCGCGCGGCCATGTCGCACGCGATCGCGGCGGCGCAGTCCGCCGGCGGCGGCCCGAACGGCCCGAGCTCCGGGTGGACGTGCGACGGCCCCGCCTCGATCGCGCCGTCCTCCGCGGGCGCGTAGAGGTGGAGGTGCTTGCGGACGAAGCGCGCGTAGTCGGCCGAGCCGCGGGCGAGGTCGGGCGCGACGCAGACCACGTCCCAGTTGGAGGCGAGCTTCGCCGGGTCGGCCGGGTCGAGCCGGGCAGGCGGCCGCGCATCTGGCGCACGGAGACGGCGGTCGCGGCGGCGGTCAGGTCGACGAGCGTGTTCACGCAGGGCGCGTCCCAGCCCTCGCCGAGCAGCGCCCGCGTGCCGACCAGGGCGCACGTGCCGCCGTCGGCGAAGGCGCGCGTCGCGAGGCCGACCCAGGTGCGCGGCTCCCAGGGCCCCCTCCCCGCCTCGAGCGCGGCGAGCCCGTCCTCGACGGCGAAGGCGCCAGCCGGCGACGCCGAGCCCCTCGACGGCGGCCCGTGCCACCGAGCAGCTCGAGCAGCGCCTCGCCGTCCTCCTCGGCGCAGCGCAGCCCGCGGCCGGTGACGAGCAGCGGGCGCAACGGCGCCGTCCGCGCGTCGTCCGCGATCGCGCGCAGCGCCGCGCGCCCCGTCCCGGCGCCCGGAGCGAGCACGCCGACGAGGGCGTCGTCGGCCCGCGTCGGCGCGAGCTCGGCGTCGACGAGGACGAGCGAGCGCACCGCCGCGCCCCGGGCGGCCAGCTCGAGCGCGAGGATCTCGACGAGCGCGATCGGCTTCGCCGCCGACTGGGTGAGCAGCCGGTCGACGTCCGAGGCGCCTCGGCGGATCCCGCGCCGCGTCAGCGAGAGGCCGAGATCCCGCAGCGCCGCGGCGACCGCCTCGTAGCGCGCCGCGGCCTCCGGCGAGGGGGCCGGCGCGAGGCAGCGGAGCGCGTAGTCCTCGAGCAGGACGAGCCAGTCGTCGAGGTCGGGCTGCTGCCGGTAGCCCTCGCCGCGCGGCGCGCCGGAGGGCAGCGCGAGCCCGCCGGAGGCGAGGAAGCGGACGCCGGCCCGGGCGAGCGCCGGGTGGCGCCGCTGGAAGTCGGCCCAGGAGACCGCCTCCCCGTGCTCGCCCTCGCGCCCGCGCTCGCGCAGGCGCGTGATCACCCAGCCGGGGAACGAGATCGGCCCCGTCGGCTCGTCGTCGTGCAGGCGGGTGACGAGCTCCTGGAAGCGGAGGTCGTGCTCGGCGAGCCAGCGTCGCTCGCCCTCGAGCGGCTCGACGAGCCACGCGAGCTCCTGGTAGGGGGCGAGGAAGCCGTCCCTCACGACCGCGGGGGTCGGGACGGTGAAGTCGACGTCGCCGAGCAGGCCCTCGTAGAGGCCCTGCTCCTCGGCGGTCAGCTCGTCGGGCGGGGTCGCGGTCAGGCCGACCAGGTGCGCGCCCGGCAGGCGCTCCAGCACGGCGCGCACCACGTAGCCCCAGAGCGAGGCGAGGTGGTGGCACTCGTCGAGCACGACGGTCGCGACGCCACGCGCGACGAGGGCGTCGAGCCGCGCGCGGGCGCCGTCGCCGAGCAGGTCGTCGAGGCCGAGCTCGTGGTGCTCGCCGCGGGCGATCTCGCGCTTGATCGAGGCGGTGACCCGGGCGACCTCGCGGGTGCGGCGTCGCAGCGCCTCGCCGTCGTAGGCGGCGGCCTCGCGCTCGACCTCCTCGACCGTGCGCGAGGTCGCGCGGGCCCGCTCGGCGGCCCAGCGGCGCGTCGCGAGCGCGCCGATGGCGGCGTCGGGGTCGTCCAGCTGGCACAGGGCCTGGTAGGTCAGACAGGCGATCGGCGCGTCAGGCGACGGGCCGGCGACCGCGGCCACGTCCGCGCCCTCGGGGAGGAAGCTCGCGACCGCGCCGGCCCACTGCGCCTGGATCGCCGTGTTCGGCGCGAGCACCAGCGCCGGGGCGCCGAGCCGGCGGATCAGCTCGACGCCGAGCAGCGTCTTGCCGGAGCCGGGCGGCGCGACGACGTGCGTTCGCGTGCGGCCGGCCGCCCGGTCGCGCTCGAAGGCCTCGAGCGCGAGCTCCTGGTAGCGGCGCCACGCGCCGTGGAAGCGCAGCGAGGCGATCGCGTCCCCGGGCCCGGTCACGCCGGCATTGTGGCCTGCCTCCCGGCCGACCCGGGTGCCGCCCGCGAGCGGCTGCGCCCCGAGATCGACGCGACGGGATCGTCTGCGTCGGAGGGCCGACGCCGTGCCGGCGGACGGGCCCGTGGCGTCGATAGCCTCCCGCTCGTGCGCGCCCGCCTGCTGCCCGCGACGGCCGGCCCCGGTCAGGCGCGCGCCCTCGCCCTCGCCACCGTCGCGATGGTCGCGTCGATGCCCGGCCAGTCGTACCTCGTGGCCGTCTTCCTCGACGACTGGCTCGACGGCGCGGGGATCTCCCGCACGACGTTCTCCGCGCTGTACGCGGCGGCCACCGTCGCCTCCGCACTGACGGCGCTGCGGCTCGGCCGGGCCGCCGACCGGCTGCCGCTGCGCCGGCTGTGGCTCCTCGTCGCGCTCGGGCTCGCCGCCGCGTGCCTGGTGGCGAGCGCCGCCACGGGGATCGTCCTCACGCTCGTCGCGCTGTCCGGGCTGCGCGCGCTCGGCCAGGGATCCTTCCCGCTGCTCGGGACGCTGCTCGTGGTGCGCGCGTTCGGTCGCCGACGCGGCGCGGCGATGGCGGCGGCCGTGCTCGGGCTGGCCGTCGGGGGCGCCGCGCTGCCGCCGCTCGTCAGCCTGCTCGTCGACGCGGTCGGCTGGCGGGACGGCTACCGGCTGCTCGCCGCGGCGCTCGTCCTGCTCGTCGTCCCGCTGGCCCTGCTCGTCCGCGACCCGCGCGCACCGTCGCCGGCCGGCGACCAGGCCGGGCGGCCGGGCGGCCGGGCGGAGGCGTTCCGGCCCGGGCGGCGCCTGCCGACGACGCCGGTGCTGATGCTGCTCGTGGTGGCCGCGACGCCGTCCCTCGTCGTCACCGCCGTCGCCGTGCAGGCGATCGACTTCCTCGGCACGCGCGGCCTGGGCGAGACCGCCGCCGCGGGGGCGCTCGCGACCCTGCCGGCCGCGAGCGCCGTCGGCACCCTCCTGGTCGGCGCGATCGCCGACCGCGTCGACGGCAGGACGCTGCTGCTCGCGACCACCGTGCCGCTCGCGGCCGGGGTCGCGGTCGCGCTCGTGCCGGTGGCGACGGCCGCGATCGCCGGGATGGCGCTGATGGGCCTCGGCATGGGCGCCTGGTTCGTCGTCGGCGGCGTCCTCTGGGCGCGCACGTTCGGGCTCGAGCGGCTCGGCCGCCTCCAGGGGCTCTCCTCCGCCGCCCAGATCGCGGGCGCGGCGCTCGGCCCGCTGCCGCTGGCCGTCTCGCTGTCCGCGACGGGCAGCTACACGGCGGGCGTGGCGGCGATGGTCGTCTGCGCCGCGGTCGCGCTCGTCGTCGCGGCCGCCTGGCGGCACGACCCCGCCTGAGGCGCTCTTCCGGACGCGTCAGAGCTCGAGCAGCTCGTCGGGCTCGGGCGTCAGCACCTCGACGCCCGTCTCCGTGACGGCGTAGGAGTTCTCGACGCCGACGGCCCCCTCGTCCGGGAAGAAGAACTTCGGCTCGAGCGCGAACACCATCCCTGGCTCGAGCGGCTGGTCGTAGCCACGGGCCAGGAAGGGCGGCTCGTCGAGCTCCAGCCCGAAGCCGTGCGCGACGAACGAGATCCTGTCCGCGCTCGCGAACGCCGGTCGCAGGTCGCCGGCGAGGTCGTTCGCGAGCTCGTAGAGCGACGAGCCCGGCACGCCCGGCGCGGCCGCCGCGGCCACCTGATGCATGATCGAGCGCGCCAGCTCGTACGCCTCGCGCAGCCGCGGCGCGAGCGGCCCGAGCGAGTAGGTGCGGGTCTGATCGGAGATGTAGCCCAGCGACGCCCCGCAGAGGTCGACGATCACCGGCTCGCCGCGTCGGATCGGCCGCGTCGACGGCCCCTTGCCCACGTACGGGTTCATCCCGACGCCGACGAGCGGGGTGTCCGTGCCGCCGGGCTCGGCGGCGCTCGGGCCCGACGTGATCGTGCCGTAGTGGACCTCGCCATTGAACGCGCGCATGCGCACGACGCCCTGGTGGCCCTGGCGCCGAAGCCAGCGCTCGACCTCGGCGGCCAGCTCGACCTCGGTCATCCCCTCGCGCAGCACCTGGGCCATGCACTCGCCGAGCCCGGCGAGCATCCGCCCCGCCTCGCGGATCCGGTCGAGCTCCCACGGGCTCTTGACCGAGCGCAGGCGCCGCAGCGCGCCCGAGCAGTCCGCGAGCTCGAAGCCCTCGAGCCGCCTCGCGTAGTCGAGGTAGCGGGTCGCGGGCAGCACGTCGAGCTCGAGGCCGAGCCGGCCGCCGGCGATCCCCGCCGCGAAGATCGCGTCCGCCAGGTCGCGCAGGGAGCGGAGCGGCTCGATCCGATCGAGCGCCGACTCGATCCGCGCGCGCTCGAGCGTCTTGCGCACGAGCAGGACGGGCTCGCCACTCGCCGGCACGACGAGGTGCGAGCTCTGCGTCGTCCCGGTCAGGTAGTAGAGGTCGACCGACTGGACGATCACCGCGCCGTCCAGCCCGTCGGCGCGCAGGGCGGCCTGGAAGGCCGCCAGGCGGCGCTCGAGCTCGGCTCCCGGGACGGCTGCGGCGATCACGGGCTACATTCTTCCGCATCGTGATCCTCCGGAACGGCGTCATCCGCACGATGGATCCGCAGCTGCCGCGGTCGAGTGCGCTCTCGATCGCCGGCGAGCTCGTCGCGGGCGCCGTCGGGACGCACGAGTCGGCGCTCCCGACGCCCGACGTCGTCGACCTCGGCGGGCGCTGCGTCCTGCCCGGCTTCACCGACAGCCACACCCACTTCCTCACCTGGTCGCTGGCGCAGCGCGAGGTGCGCCTCGAGGGCTGCCACTCGCGCGCGGAGGCGCTCGAGCGCGTGCGCGCGGCCGCGGACGCGCTCCCGGCCGGCGCCTGGCTGATCGGGACGGGCTGGCGCAGCGAGGACTGGCCGGGCGGTGACGCGCCGACCCGCCAGGCGCTCGACGCGGTCGTCGGCGACCGCCCCGTCTCGCTGATGAACAAGGACGAGCACTCGCTCTGGCTCTCGACCGCCGCGCTCGACCGGGCGCGGGACGACGACCTCGCGGTCGCCGGTGGCGTCGTCGAGCTGGACGCGCGGGGGGAGCCGACCGGGATCCTCCGCGAGCGCTCCGCCTGGCTCTTCCGCGACCGGCACGTCGCCGTCTCCGACGACGAGGTCTTCGAGGCGATGCAGCTCGGCATGCGCCTCGCGAACGGCCGCAGTAGTCGCCGTCCACGACAAGGACGGCTGGAAGGGATCCTCCCCCACTGGCAGCGGCTGCAGGCCCGGGTGGTGAGCCTGCGCGTGTGGCAGTCCGCCGGCGGCCCAGCTCGACGCGCTGGTCGAGCTCGGCGCCCGCTCGCGCCTCGGCGACGACTTCCTGCGGCTCGGCTACCTGAAGACGTTCATGGACGGGACGCTCGGCTCGCGCACCGCGCTGATGCTCGACGGCTCCGGCGTGCGGATCACCGGGCGCACGGAGCTCGAGGAGCTGATCGTCCGCGCCGCCGCGGCCGGCTGGCCGCTCTCGGTGCACGCGATCGGCGACCGGGCGAACCGGGACGCGCTCGACGCGTTCGAGGCGACCGCCGAGACGTGGCAGCCGCTCGGGCTGCGCCAGCGGATCGAGCACGCGCAGTGCGTCGATCCCGCGGACGTCCCTCGCTTCGCCGCGCTCGGCGTCGCCTGCTCCGTCCAGTTCGCGCACGCCCCGTCCGACCGCGACATGGCCGAGCGCTACTGGGGCGACCGCCTCGAGGGGGCGTACGCCTTCCGCTCGCTGATCGACTCCGGGGCGGTCGTCGCGAACGGCTCGGACGCGCCCGTCGAGGAGCTCGACCCGCTCGCGGGGGTCCGGGCCGCCGTCCTGCGCTCGATCGACGAGCGCCCCGCCTGGCGCGGCGAGGAGGCGCTGACGATCGAGCAGGCGCTGCACGCCTCGACCGTCGCGCCGGCCTGGCTCGCGGGCGACGACCGCCGCCGCGGCCGGCTCGTGCCGAACTTCCTCGCCGACCTGGTCGTCCTGAACCGCGACCCGTTCGAGCTCCGGCCCGAGGAGCTGCCCTCGCTCGAGGTCGTCTCCACGATGGTCGGCGGCCGCTGGGTGCACAACCCGCCGCCCTGGGACTGAGCGCCGCGCTCGCGGGAGGCGCCCGCGGCGCGGATCACCCGAATCGGGGATGCAGGTCGCCCGGCAGAGGGATAGGGCGCTCCCCCTCCTGCTGCCGACATCCTGGGTGTGTCCCCGCTGATCGCGCACCGCGGTCGTCTCGTCGTCCTCGGGGTCCTGCTGGTGGGGGCCTCGCTCGTTGCGATGCTCGCGCTCGACGTCCCGAGCGCCGGGATCGCGTACTTCGACGTCCTGCCGATCGCGCTGATCGGGCTCGCGACCGGCCCCTTCTGGGGCGCGCTCGCCGGGCTCGCCACCGGGCTCCTCTACCCGCTCGTCGCGCTGCTCGACCCGGAGCTGCCGACGGCCGAGGGGCTGCGCACGACCGCGGGCGTGCGGCTCGTCGCCTACGTCGCCGTCGGCGCGCTGATCGGCTGGTTCGCGCGCGAGCAGCGCCGCGCGGCCGCCCGGCTCGAGGAGCTGGCGACGCGCGACCCGCTGACGGGGCTCCTGAACGTCCGCGCGTACGAGCAGGCGCTCGCCCGGCGGATCGAGACGGGCGAGCGGTTCACGCTCGTCCTCGCCGACATGGACGGCCTGAAGCAGCTACGGACGACCGCGACGGCCACACGGCCGGGAACGAGGCGCTCCAGCGGCTCGCCCGCTCACTCGCGGCCGCCGTGCGCTCGGACGACGACGTCGCCCGGATCGGCGGCGACGAGTTCTCGATCGTCGCGGCCGGCACCGGCGCGCACGCGGCGGCGGCCCTGACCGCGAGGCTCGGCCGCGACCTCGAGCAGGCCGGCATCCCGGCCAGCTTCGGCTGGGCGGTCTTCCCGGACGACGGCGCCGACGCCGCCTCGCTCTTCCGCTGCGCCGACGCCCGCCTGTACGACGGCAAGCGCCTCCGGGCCCGCATCCCGGCCCGCCAGGCGGTCTGAGCGCCGGCGCCAGCAGCTACTATCCGCACATGCGCACGATGCGGCCAGTGCACGACGAGAGCTGTGCCGTGGCCTGCACGGCCGAGATCATCGGGACGAAGTGGACCGCCCTGATCGTCCACGACCTCTCCGAGGGAGCCCGGCGCTTCACCGAGCTCGAGCGCGCCTGCACCGGCATCAGCCCGCGGACGCTCTCCGAGCGGCTCGACATGCTCGAGCGGCAGTGCCTCGTCGAGCGCCACAGCTACGCCGAGTGCCCGCCCCGCGTCGAGTACGCGCTGACGGAGAAGGGCCAGGCGCTGCTCCCGATCATCGATGCGATGAGCCGCTTCGGGCACGAGTGGCTCGTCTGCGACGCCGACCACGTGCACGAGCACGGGCACGGCCACGCGCACGGGGCATCCCCGGCCCGCGCGACCGCCTGACCGGCCCTCACCCCTCGAGCGCGGCGAGCTCCCGCGCCAGCTCCCGCTGGCGCCGCCGCCGGCGGAGCGAGCGCGCGAGCAGGCCGTAGCGCGGCGAGACGACGAGCGCGAGCACGAAGCAGGCGGCCGCGACGAGCCCCATCGCGCCCGCGACCGAGGCGTCCCAGGCGAGCGCGCCCGCGTAGCCCGTCCCGGCCGCGAGCCACCCGAGCCCGACCGTCGCCACGACCATGACGACGAGCCGGTCGGTCAGGAGGTAGGCCGTGGCCGCCGGGACGATCAGCATCGTCACCACGAGGATGGCGCCGACCGACTCGAACGCCGTCACGGCGGTGATCGCGACCGCGACCAATACGAGCCGCGAGAGCAGCCGGGGCGGGATCCGGATCGTCCGGGCGAACTCGGGATCGAAGCTCGTGACCTTGAGCTCCTTCCAGAGCGCCGCGACGAGCCCGAGGTTCGCGAGCGCGACGGCGCCGACGATCACGATCGCCCGCGGCACCTCCGTCCCGAGCACGTCGACGACCCGGAACGGCGTGAACGCGATCTCGCCGTAGATCGTCGCGTCGAGGTCGATGTGGACGTTCGCGGCGAAGCGCTGGATCCCGAGCACGCCGAGCGAGAAGAGCGCCGGGAAGACCAGCCCGATCGCCGCGTCGGAGCGGACGAGCCCCGTCGAGGTGAGCCACTCGATCCCGAGGACGCAGAGGATCGCGAAGATCGCGGCGCCGACGATCACCGGCAGCGGCGCGCGCGTCTCGAGCACGAGCCACGTCGCGACGATCCCCGGCAGGACGGCGTGGCTGACGGCGTCGCCCATCAGCGCCACGCGGCGCAGGACGAGGAACGGGCCGAGCAGGCCGCAGGCGGTCGCGACGAGCCCCGCCGTGAGGACGATCGCGAGGTCGGGGCTCATCGGGCCGCCACCGCGAGCGCCTCCAGCCGGGCGACGGCCTCGTCCCCGAGCGAGCCGCGCAGGTCGCGCGGGTCCGGCTCGCGCGCATCGACGAGGCGCAGCTGCCAGCCGTGCTCGAGCCACACGGCCCAGAGCCGGCGCTGGTCGAGCAGGGAGTGGGCGGCGGCGGCGCCCGGCTCGGTCAGCCGGACGCGGTCGCCCTCGCGGACGAGCTGCCCCGCCCGATCGAGCTCGCGCAGGGCCCGCGCGACCAGGCGCGCCGGACGGCCGGCGAGGTCGGCGAGCTCGCGCGGCGTCGGCGGCGGGCCCGCGTGCAGCGCCGTCTCGAGGTCGAGCAGGACGCCCTCGACCAGCAGCCGCCGGCGTGCGCGGGCGAGGCGGCGCGCGCGCCAGAGGACGCCGCGGCCGGGCGCGGCGAGGACGGCGACGAGCACGACCGCCGCGCCGACGAGGACGATGACGGGGCCGGTCGGCACCTCGGCCGCGCCGGCGAGCAGGGCGCCGGCGACGCCGACGACCGCCCCGACCAGCCCGGCGAGGACGAGCATCACCGAGAGGCGGCTCGTGAGCTGGCGCGCCGCCGCGGTCGGGACGACGAGCATCGCGACCATCAGGATCGCCCCGACCGCGCGGATCCCGATCACGACCGCGACGACGAGCAGCGCCGTCGAGGCGACCTCGAGCAGCCGCACCGGCAGCCCGGTCGCGCCCGAGAAGGACGGGTCGAACAGCGTCGCCTTGAGCGGCCGGAAGGCGAGCGCGACGATCCCGATCGCGACGAGCGCGACGAGCGTCATCACCTCGACGTCGCGCTCGAGCAGCCCGGCGGCCTGCCCGAACAGGTAGCTCTCGAGCCCCGCCTGGTTCGCGTTGTCCCGGTGCCCGATCGCGGTCAGGAGCACGATGCCGAGCGAGAAGAAGCTCGAGAGGACGACGCCGATCGCGGCGTCGGGACGGATGCGCGAGGTGTGCTCGATCGCCACCATCACGACCGCCCCGATCAGTCCGGCGATCGCGGCCCCGGCGAGCAGCCCGGTCGCGTCCTTGACCCCGGTGACGAGGAACGCGATCGCGATCCCCGGCAGGGCCGAGTGTGCGAGCGCGTCGCCGACGAGGCTGCGCTGGCGCACGACCGCGAGCGCCCCGAGCACCCCGGCCGCGACGCCCAGCGCGACCGCGCCGCAGACGACGACCGCGTCCGGGTAGGACAGCGGCAGCAGGTCGATCAGCCAGCCCACGCGGCCTCCTCGACCGCGGGCGCGCCGGCCACTCCGCCGTAGGCCCGCGCGACGTTCGCCGCGGAGAGCGTCGCCCGGGCCTCGCCGCAGGCGATCGCCCGGACGTTCAGGAGCAGGGCCCAGTCGAACGCGGTGCGGACGGTGTCGAGGTCGTGGTGGACGCACACGACCGCGCGCCCCTGCCCGACCAGGTCGCGGAAGAGCTCGAGCAGCGACGCCTCCGTCCGCGCGTCGATGCCGGTGAAGGGCTCGTCGAGCAGGAGCAGCGGCGCCTCCTGGGCCAGGGCGCGCGCGACGAACACGCGCTGCCGCTGGCCGCCCGAGAGCTGGCCGATCTGCCGTCCGGCGAAAGCGTCCATCCCGACGCGGGCGAGGCACTCGCCCACCACCCGCCGGTCGTCCCCGCCGAGCCGCCGGAACCAGCCGCGGCGCGGGTAGCGGCCCATCTCGACGACCTCGCGGACCGTGATCGGGAAGTCCCAGTCGACCGCCTCGCGCTGCGGCACGTAGGCGATCCGGTCGAGCGAGGCGCGCGCCGGGCGCCCGTCGACGAGCGCGTGGCCCGCGTCCGACGGGACGAGCCCGAGCGCGGCTCGCAGCAGCGTCGACTTGCCGGCGCCGTTCGGGCCGACGATCGCGGAGAGCGCCCCGTGCGGGAACGTCGCGTCGACGTCCCAGAGCACGGGCCGGCCGCCGTAGGACACGCTGAGCCGCCGGGCCTCGAGGGCCGCGTTCTCGTTCATCGCAGTGCCTCCACGATCGTGTCGGCGTTGGCGCGAACCATGCCGACGTAGGTTTCCTCGGGCGTCCCCGGCGACCCCGCCGAGTCGGCGAAGAGCTCGCCGCCCACGCGCACCTGCCAGCCCCGGCTGGCGGCCGCCGCCAGCACCGCCTCGATCGTCTGGCGCGGGACGCTCGACTCGACGAAGACGGCCTTCACCCGCCGCTCGACGAGCAGCCGCGCGATCCGGTCGATGTCGGCCGTCGTCGCCTGCGTCGCCGTCGAGACGCCCTGGATCCCCTCCACCTGGAAGCCGTAGCGGCGGCCGAAGTAGTGGAAGGCGTCGTGCGAGGTGACGAGGATGCGCGAGGCCTCGGGCACCTCCGCCACGAGCCCGCGAATGGCGTCGTCGGTCGCGGCGAGCTCGCGCGCGTAGGCGTCGAGGCGCTCGCGGTAGTAGGCGGCGTTCGCGGGGTCGAGCGCCTGGTAGGCCTCGGCGACCGTCCGCGCGGCCCGCTGCCAGAGCGCGACGTCGAACCAGACGTGCGGGTCGACCTCGTCGGTCGTGCCCGGGATGGCGAGCAGCTCCTCCCGCGGGAAGTCGACCGTGACGGCGAGCGCCGGCTGGCGCTCGGCGATCTCCTCGAACAGCTCGGCCATCTTCCCCTCGAGGTGCAGCCCACCGTAGAGGACCAGGTCGGCCCGGGCGATCCGGCGCACGTCCCCCGCGCTCGCCTTGTAGAGGTGCGGGTCGACGCCGGGGCCGAGCAGCCCGGTCACCTCGACGCGATCGCCGCCGATCTGCCGCGCGAGGTCGGTGATGAAGTTCGTCGTCGTCGTGACGCGCAGCGGCCTGTCGGCCAGCCCGGCGATCGGGCGCAGCGGCGCGGGCTCGCGGTGCGCGCCGCTCGCGTCGCCCGCGATCGAGCAGCCGCTCGCGAGCGCGGCCACCGCCCCTGCGAGCACGAGTGCCGCGGCCCAGCCGCCGCGGCCGACGCGACGACGCCCGTCAGCCATGCACGGATTTTAGACATGACTAAACTTCGATTGTCAAGCCCGCGTCAGATCGACTTCGCCAATGAGCCCAATTGCACCACGGTCCGCCGACGAGGCGGGCCCCGCGCCTACAATCGTCCGCGTGTCGGCGGGGGACCTGAGCGAGGCGATCCAGGACTACGTCAAGGAGATCTGGAAGCTGCAGGGCGCGGACGGGCGTGCGACGACGTCGGCGCTCGCGGAGCAGCTCGCCGTCGCGCCCTCCTCGGTCACCGCGATGCTGAAGAAGCTCGCCGCGCTCGGGCTGGCCGAGCACGAGCCGTACCGCGGCGCCGCCCTCACGCCCGCCGGCGAGCGGGTCGCGCTCGAGGTGATCCGCCACCACCGGCTGCTCGAGCAGTACCTCGCCCGGACGCTCGGGCTCGACATCGAGCTCGTCCACGACGAGGCCGACCGCCTGGAGCACGTGCTCTCCGACCGGCTCGAGGCGCTGATCGACCACTCGCTCGGCTACCCGACGCACGACCCGCACGGGCATCCGATCCCGGACGCCGACCTGCGCATCGACCCGGCCCAGCCGCACGGGCTCGACACGATCGCCCCCGGTGCGAGCGCGACGATCGTCCGCGTCCCGGACGGGAACCCCGCGCTCCTGCGCTACCTGGCGGAGATCGACCTCCTCCCCGGCTCGCGCGTCGACGTGCTCAGCGCCGGCCCGTTCGGCGGCCCGCTCACGGTCGCGGTCGCGGGCGTGGAGCACGCGATCTCGCGGGAGCTCGCCGCGTCGATCGGCGTCTCCGCCGGCGGCTGAGGCTCAGGCGCCGCGGAGGGCGGCGAGCCCGAGGAAGGTCTCGCGCGCGGCGGCGACGCCGAGCGGCAGGTGCTCGAGCGGGAACCGCTCGTTCGGCGAGTGCATGTTGTGGCCGGGCGTCGCGAAGCCCGTCACGACGGTGTCGATCCCCTTCGCGGCGAGCGCGGGCACGATCGGCAGCGAGCCGCCCGTGCGCAGGAGCAGCGGCTCGTGGCCGCAGGCCCGCGCGAAGGCCTCACGCGTCAGCCGGATCGCCGGCGCGTCCGGCGAGAACAGGCCGGGCTCGCCGAGCGCGAGGCGCGTCAGCTCGACGTCGGCGCCGACCGGCGCCGCGGCCCGCAGGATCCGCTCGAAGGCGTCGGCCATGGCCGCCGCGTCCTGACCGGGCGCGAGGCGCATCGACACGTTCGCGTGCGCCTCGACCGGGAGCACCGTCTTGACGAGGTCGGGCTCGCCGCCCCGGATGCCGTTGATCGTGACGGACGGCTGCGCGAGCGTGCGCAGCCAGAAGTCCCGTGCCGCCTCGGCGTCGGCCGGCCGCGCCGCATCGCGAGCGAGCACCTCGGCGCCCGGGTCGAGCTGCGCCCAGCTCGTCCGCTCGAGCTCCGTCGGCGGCGCGGCGCCAGCCCGGAGCTCGCTCGGCACGGGCGACACGGCGGCAAGGCACGCGAGCAGCGCGTCGAGCGCGTTCAGGGCGCCGCCGCCGAAGATCCCGGAGTGCAGGTCGCGCTCGCCCGTCCGCACGCTCACGTGCCAGTACGCGAGGCCCCGCGTCGCCAGGTGGAAGCCGACCCGGTCGGGGCTCGGCATGTCGCCGTCGAAGATCAGGCAGGCATCGGCGCCGCGCTCGTCGGCCGCGATCCACTTGACGATCGAGTCGCCGCCGATCTCCTCCTCGCCGTCGCAGGCGATGCGGACGTTGACGGGCAGACGCCCCTCGTCGGCGAGCAGCCTGGCGGCCTTGAGCAGCAGGTAGAGGTTGCCCTTGTCGTCGGCGGCGCCTCGCGCGAACAGGTGGCCGTCGCGCTCCGTCGGCTCGTACGGCGGCGAGTCCCAGAGGGAGAGGTCGCCCGCCGGCTGGACGTCGAAGTGGCCGTAGACGAGGACGGTCGGCGCGGCCGCGGCGTCGCTCGAGGCCGGGATCTCCCCGATCGCGAGCGGCTGGCGGTCGGTCTCGACCAGCTCGCAAGTCCCGCCCGCATCGCGGACGAAGCGGCAGAGCCACTCGCCCGCGGCGCGCACGTCGGCCGCGTGGGCAGCGTCGGCGCTGACCGAGGGGATGCGCAGCCACTCGCCGAGCTCATCCATCCAGGCGGGGTCGGGCAGCGGCACGGCGCGAGTCTATACGCGCGGGCGACCGGGCCGCCTCACGGGCGATGCGGCTGGCCCTGCCCCTTACGCAGCGCCTCGAGCCGCCGGCGGTCGCGCTTCGTCGGCCGCTCGCCGAGGTCGGCGCCCAGCGGCGCTGCGAGCCGACGCTGCTCGCGCTGGCGGGCGCGCCGATCCGCGCTCTCCGGGGTCTCCTCGTAGAGCGCCTGTGCGACCGCGGCCGGTCCGCGCCGGTCGGAGAGGCCGCGCACGACGACGGTCAGCGTCGCGTCGCCGATCGTCACCTCGAGCGTGTCGCCCACCCGGACCTCGCGCGAGGGCTTCACGCGGTTCCCCGCCAGGTGCACGCGGCCGCCCTCGACGGCCTCCTGCGCCAGCGAGCGCGTCTTGAAGAAGCGCGCGGCCCACAGCCACTTGTCGATCCTGACCCCCTCCACCCGCAGCCGCCTCCGATCAGGCGACGCCGCGCAGCTTCTCGGCCTCGGCGAGGGCCTGCAGCTTGCGGAGGCTCTGGTACTCGATCTGGCGGACGCGCTCGCGGGTGACGTTGAACGTCCGGCCGACCTCGTCGAGCGTGCGCGGGTGCTCCCCGTCGAGCCCGTAGCGGAGCTCGAGGACGCGCCGCTCCCGGTAGGAGAGCTGGTTGAGGATGCGGTGCAGCGTCTCGCGGCGCAGCGCGACCTCGGCCGCCTCGTCCGGGCGGGGCGCGGTCTGGTCGGCGATGAAGTGGCCGAACTCGGAGTCCTCCTCGTCGCCCACCGGCTTCTCGAGCGAGACGGGCGTCTGCGCGCTGCGGCGGATCTGCTCGACCTCCTCGACGGGCATGTCGAGCTCCTTCGCGATCTCCGCGCTCGTCGGGTCGCGCCCCAGCTCGGCGAGCAGCTTGCGCTCGACGCGGCTGATCTTGTTCAGCTTCTCGACCACGTGCACCGGCATCCGGATCGTCCGGCCCTTGTCGGCCAGCGCGCGGGCGACCGCCTGGCGGATCCACCAGGTCGCGTAGGTCGAGAACTTGTAGCCGCGCCGGTAGTCGAACTTCTCGGCGGCGCGGACGAGGCCGATCGTCCCCTCCTGGATCAGGTCGAGGAACGGCAGGCCCTGGTTGCGGTAGTTCTTCGCGATCGAGACGACCAGCCGCAGGTTCGCCTCGACCATGTGCTGCTTGGCCCGGTGCTCGCCGCGCTCGATCCGCTTCGCGAGCTCCACCTCCTGCGCCGCGGTCAGGAGCGGCACCTTGCCGATGTCCTTGAGGAAGAGCTGCAGCGCGTCCGTCGACATCTCCCGGACGTCGGGCGCGATCGGCTCGGGGCCCGGCTCGGCGGCGGGGCGGCCGTCCTCGACGACCTCGATCTGCAGCTCGTCGAGGGCGTCGTAGAACTCGGTGATCTGCTCGGGCTCGAGCTCGAGCTCGTCGAGGGCGAGCGCGATCTCCTCGTGCGTCAGGAAGCCGGCGTCCTGGCCCTGGCGGAGAAGCGCCTTCGCGTCCTCGTGCTCGAACACCGACTCCCCTCGGGACAGCCTGCTTCGAGCCGCCGGCGCCGCGGGCGGGGCCGGCGACGATGATCGTGAACCGTAGCACGAAGTTCAGCCGGCAGAGGTGTCCGCGCCGGGCGTCGCCGCGGGCTCCTCGCCGGTGTCCGCCGGGCCCGTGTCGGCCCCCGCGGCGACCTGCCGGAGCCGGTCGAGCAGCGTCTGGGCCTGCTGCGCGTAGAACGTGCCCGGCGCGGCGTCGCGGGCCTGCTCGAGCTCGGTCTCGGCCTGGGTCACCTGGCGCAGCCAGAGCAGCATCAGGCCGAGGTGGTAGCGGATCACGGGCTCGTCCGGATGCTGCCCGGCGAGCGGGCCGAGCTGCGAGAACGACGCGGACGGGTCGTCCTTCGTGAACTGGGCCACGATCCGGGCGACCTGCGCGTCGACGCGCGCGGGATCGGCGCCGACCGCCCGCCCGAAGGCCTCCTCCGCCGAGATCGGCCGCGACGCGCGCTGGAGCGCGGTGCCGTAGATCAGCCAGTCGTCGGCCGAGTCGCTCGCGGTCGCGCGCCGCTCGAGGATCCCGAGCTGCTCGCCGAGCGGCTTGCCCTGCGCCTCGGCGGGCAGGTCGAGGTCGGGGACGAAGATCGGACGGAAGAGCGGCATGTCCGGGTGGAGGAGGTTCTCCGCCCGGAGCGCGGCCGGGGAGTCCGGCTCGACCTCCAGGGCCGCCTGCCAGGACTCGACGGCCTGGCCGTCCTGCCGCTCCCAGAACAGCGCGAGCCCGAGGTGCAGGCGCACGAGGGCGCTCTCCGGGCTCGTGTCGAGCAGCCCGCGCAGACGCGCGACGGTGCCCGCGGGCCAGCGAGCGACGGCGTCGCCGACGCGCGCCTCGAGCAGGTCCGGCTGACGGACGAGGATCGCGTCGAACGCGATGCGCGCGTCCTCGAGCCGCCCGTCGTTGTAGAGCCGCTCCGCCTCGACGAGCGCCCGTGCGGTCCGGGGGTCGTCGAGCGCGACGTCGAGCGCGAGCGGCGGGTTGCCCTCCCGCGGCCCCTCGGCCTGGCCGCCCGGGCCGCGCCCGTTGAACGCGACGGCGACGGCTGCGCCCGCCGCGGCGATGACGCAGACGGCGACGACCACGAGCACGCGCAGGCGCGGGGACACCTCGCGAGCGTAGAGCATGCGCCCGGGGCGGCCGCGCGGGACCGTCGCGAGGCTGCCGGGAAGAGGAACCGCACCCGGCGCGTTCTCCCTGGCATGATCCGCATCCCCGCGTTCCCGACCGCCTCGTGGCCGCGCTCGACAGGCCGCTATACTCTCTGAAGCGATGGCGACCTACCGCGACATCCTCACCCAGGTCAAGGCGCAGATCGACGAGATCGACGCCGGCGCAGCGAACGAGCGCCTGGCCTCGACGCAGCCGCCCATCCTGATCGACGTGCGCGAGCGCGACGAGTGGGAGGAGGGCAAGCTGCCCGGCGCCGTGCACGTGCCGCGCGGCTTCCTCGAGTCCCGGATCGAGCAGGTCGTCCCCGACCGCTCGACCCCCGTGATCGTCTACTGCGCGGGCGGCGCGCGCTCCGCGTTCGCGGCCAAGTCCCTGCAGGAGCTCGGCTACGAGCAGGTCGAGTCGCTCGCGGGCGGCTTCACCGAGTGGAAGCGCAACGGCTTCGAGATCGACCTTCCCCGCGCCCTCCGCGACGACCAGCGCATGCGCTACAGCCGCCACCTGCTGATCCCGGAGGTCGGCGAGGAGGGCCAGCTGAAGCTGCTCGACTCGCGCGTGCTGATGATCGGCGCGGGCGGCCTCGGCTCCCCCGCGTCGCTCTACCTGGCCGCGGCGGGCGTCGGGACGATCGGCATCGTCGACGGCGACACCGTCGACGCGTCGAACCTCCAGCGCCAGATCGTCCACTCGACCGCGCGCCTCGGCGCGCCGAAGGTCGAGTCTGCCCGCGAGTCGCTCGAGGCGCTGAACCCGGACGTGAAGGTGATCACGTACCAGGAGCGCCTGACCTCCGACAACGTCGAGCGGATCCTCGCGGACGGCTGGGACCTGATCGTCGACGGCGCGGACAACTTCCCCACGCGCTACCTCGTCAACGACGCCTCGGTGTGGCACCGGATCCCCGTGGTGCACGGGTCGATCTTCCGCTTCGAGGGCCAGGTGACGGTGTTCAAGCCGTACGAGGGGCCATGCTACCGCTGCCTCTTCCCGCAGCCGCCGCCGCCCGAGCTGGCGCCGAGCTGCGCGGAGGGCGGCGTCCTGGGCGTCCTGCCGGGCATCGTGGGCTCGCTGCAGGCGAACGAGGCGCTGAAGGTGCTGATCGGGATCGGCGACCCGCTGATCGGACGGCACCTGATGATCGACGCGCTCCACATGGAGATGTTCGAGATGAAGCTGAACCGCAACCCGGACTGCCCGGTCTGCGGCGACCACCCGACGATCAGCGAGTACATCGACTACGTCGAGTTCTGCGCGGGCCCCGCGCACGTCGGCTAGCGAGGAGGACCGATGGCCAAGGTTCGCATCCCACCCACCCTGCGCGCCGCCGTCGGCGGCTCGCGCGAGGTCGAGGCCGACGGCTCCTCGCTCCGCGAGGTGCTCGACAGCCTCGTCGGGTCGTACCCGGGGCTGGCGACGCAGATCATGGTCGACGGGGACATCGCCCCGTTCGTCAACGTCTACCTCAACAACGAGGACGTGCGGACGCTCGACGGGCTCGAGACCTCGGTGCCCGACGGCGCGACGGTGATCCTCCTCCCCGCCATGGCCGGCGGCTCGACGCCCGTCGCGGGCAAGCTGCCCGTCGTGCGCAGCGCCCTCGACCTGATCGGCAACACCCCGCTCGTCGAGCTGACCCACCTGACGCCGAAGCCGAGCGTGAAGATCTACGCGAAGCTCGAGGGCCAGAACCCGACCGGCTCGATCAAGGACCGGGTCGCCCGCTCGATGATCGAGGCGGCCGAGGCCCGCGGCGAGCTCCAGCCCGGCCGCGAGCTGCTCGAGCCGACCAGCGGCAACACGGGCATCTCGCTCGCCATGGTGGCGCGGCTCAAGGGCTACAAGCTCACCTGCGTCATGCCCGAGAACTCGACGCCGGAGCGCGTGAAGCTGCTCGAGCTGTACGGGGCCAGTGTCGTCTTCTCGCCGGCCGAGCAGGGCTCGAACGGCGCCGTCCGCCAGGCGCTCGCGATGGCCGAGAAGGACCCGCGCTACTTCATGCCGTTCCAGTACGCGAACCCGGCCAACCCGCGCGCGCACTTCGACGGCACGGGCGCCGAGATCGCCGAGGCGCTGCCGCGCGTCGACGCCGTCGTCGCCGGCCTCGGCACGGGCGGCACGCTGATGGGCACGGGCGAGCGCCTGCGCGAGTCGTTCCCCGACATCCAGGTCGTCGCGGCCGAGCCGCTCCAGGGCGACCTCGTCATGGGCCTCCGCTCGCTGGAGGACGGCTACGTCCCGCCGATCCTCGACGTCTCGAAGCTCGACCGGAAGATCCTCGTCTCGAACGAGGACGCCGTCCGCGGGCTGCGCGCGCTCGTCGACCGCGAGGGCATCTTCGCCGGCGTCTCGTCCGGCGCGGTCGTCCAGGTCGCGGCGAGGATCGCGAACGAGCTCGACGAGGGCGTCGTCGTCTGCATCCTCGCGGACGGCGGCTGGAAGTACCTCTCCGCGGACTTCTGGACGCGCCCGCTCGACGAGGTCGAGGAGTCGATGGAGGACCGGGTCTGGTGGTAGCGGCGCCGTCGGGCCCCGGCCCGAGGCAGGTCGCCCCGTGGTGATCCCGCAGGCGGTCCGCGACGCGATCGCGGCGCACTCCGACGCCGAGAAGCCGAACGAGGCCTGCGGGCTGATCGCGCTGCGGGACGGCGTCGCCGAGCGGTACCTGCCCGCGCGCAACGCGGCCTCGAGCCCGTACCGCTTCGAGCTCGAGGCCGACCCGGAGGTCTGGATGGACCTCTGGGACGACGGGTACGAGATCGCGATCTTCCACTCCCACCTGACGAGCCCGCCGCGCCCGTCCCGCACGGACGTCGAGAACATCGGCCAGTGGGAGGGCTCGCCCTACGTGATCTACACCGTCTCCTCCGGGGAGTTCGGCGCCTGGCGCATCGTCGGCCGGACGATCGAGGAGGAGCCGCTCTCCTAGCGGCCCGGCCCGGTCGCGTTCCAGCGGGGTCGGGCTGCGGGGCGCCGGCCCCGCAGCCCGCGCACGCCCTCAGCGGACGGTGATCTGCACGTACATGCCCAGGCCGAGGTGCGGCGCGCAATAGAGGGTGTACGTGCCCCTGGCGAGCACGACGGTGAAGGTCTTCGTGCCCGTGCCGCCGACGCTCGTCTCGACGGGCCTGCCCGCCGCCCTGACCGGCGAGGCGCTGCCGGCCGAGCCGGAGGCGGCCTTGACGAGCACGAAGTTGTGGAACGTGTCGTCGTCCTTCAGCTGGAGCGCGTACCTGCCGGCCTTGAGCGAGGCGCTGCCCTGCGAGCCCGAGGACAGCACCGTCTTGCCCTTCGCGAGGGTGATGGTCATGCCGGAGAAGCTCGCCGCGAGCTTCGTCGCGGGCTTCTTCTTGGCGGCGAACGACGTCGGAACGACGACGAGGGCCGTGACGGCCACGACGGCGAGCCCGGCCAGGCGGCGACGCTTCACGAGGTCTCCTTCCCGAGGGTGCGATGACGGGTGGTGCACCGGGAACTACGCGCGCCGGCGCCGACCGGATCCCCGCGGGGCGCGTCGGGCACCGGCCATACTGGGCGCATGGACGTGCCGGCCGGCTGGCAGGAGCGCGACGGCGCGCTCGAGCGCGAGTTCTCGTTCGGGAGCTTCGCGGACGCGATCGCGTTCGTGAACCGGGTCGCGGCGCTCGCCGAGGCCGAGGACCACCACCCGGACATCGCCGTCCACTACCGACGCGTCGTCCTGCGCTGGTGGACGCACACGGCGGGCGGCGTCACCGACCGCGACCGCGCGCTCGCGGCCCGCTCGGCCGAGCTCGCCTGACCGGGGGATCGCGGCGGGCCGCCGCTGCTTGTAGGCTGCGCCCGTGCGCGCGCTGCTGGGGGTCATCGCCGCTGCCGTCGGGCTCGGCCTCGTGCCGGCCGCGCAGGCGCTGCCGCTGCCCGGCGCGCCGGGCTGTGCGATCTTCCCCGCGGACAGCCCGTGGAACCAGCGCGTCGACGGGCTGCCCGTGGCCGCGAGCTCGGACGCGATCGTCCGGTCGATCGGGCTCGAGGACGCGATGCACGCCGACTTCGGCTCGGGGACGTGGAACGGCGGGCCGATCGGCATCCCGATCACCGTCGTCGGGGCGAAGGCCCCGCGGTTCCGGCCGCGCTTCGACTACGCCGACGAGAGCGACCGCGGCCCGTACCCGATCCCGAAGGCGGTCAGGATCGAGGGCGGGCGCCGGTCGAGCGGCGATCGCCACGCGCTGATCGTCGACCGCACGTCCTGCAAGCTCTACGAGCTGTACGCCCTCTACCCGACGCGGAAGGGCTGGCGCGCGGGCTCGGGCGCGATCTGGAGCCTGCGCTCGAACGCGCTGCGCCCGGAGGGCTGGACGTCGGCCGACGCGGCCGGGCTGCCGATCCTCCCCGGCCTCGCCCGCTACGACGAGGTCGCGCGCGGCGGGATCGACCACGCACTGCGCTTCACCGTCGAGCGGAGCCGCCGGGCGTTCGTCTACCCCGCGCGCCACTTCGCCTCCGACGACGACGACCCGTCGCTGCCGCCGATGGGCCTGCGGCTGCGGCTGCGGGCCGACTACCCGATCGAGGGCTTCCCGCCCCAGGCGCGCGCCGTCCTGCTCGCGCTCAAGCGCTACGGGATGATCGTCGCCGACAATGGCTCGGACTGGTACGTCTCGGGTGCGCCCGACCCGCGCTGGGACAACGACGACCTGCACACGCTCCACCGGGTGACCGGCTCGGCGTTCGAGGTCGTCGACACGGGCTCGCTCGAGCCGTAGCGGCCGGACGGCGGGTCGCCCGGCCGCCACGGGGGCCGTCGCTACTGCGCGTTCGCGACCTTCCGGAACGTGATCCGCAGCGTGATCGAGGTCGGCCGTGAGCCGGTGCTCTTGACCGTGAACGTCCAGCGCTTCCCGGCCGGGGTGGCCGGCGCCGTGACGTCGGAGCAGAAGACGCTCCCGGCTGCGCCCTCGCAGTCGTCGGGTCGATTCACGGTGTCGAGTACGACGAACGCGGCCGCACCGTTCGCCCTCTGCCTGACGGTGACGGCCTTCTCCCCGTCGCTCGACGCACGCAGGAAGAAGGCGAACTCGCCCCGCGGGACGGTGCCGATCGTCATCGACGCCTGCTGGCCCGGCCGGAGCGTCAGCTTCAGCTCGTACCGGTTCGGCTGCGCCTGCGCAGCGGCCGGCGCGACGAGCGCGCCCGCGACGGCGACGGCGACCAGGTGACGGAGTCGCATCCCCTCTCCTCTCGTTCGACGCCGGACGGACGGCGGCCCGCCCCGGCGGCAGTGCGTTTCGACGTCACGGGTCGGGCTCCTCGCCCGCGGCGCCCGCCGTCAGGATAGGGCGGCGAGCGTCTCGTCCACGTCGCCGGCGACGAGCGCCGCGTAGCGGCCGCCGAGCGCGAGCAGCTCCTCGTGCGTGCCCCGCTCGGCGATCGTGCCGCGGTCGAGGACGACGATCTGGTCGGCCTCGCGGACCGTCGAGAGCCGGTGCGCGATCGCGATCGTCGTACGGCCCTCGGCGAGCGCGTCGAGCGCCTCCTGGACGGCGCGCTCCGTCTCCGTGTCGAGCGCGCTCGTCGCCTCGTCGAGGACGAGGATCGGCGGGTTGCGGAGGATCGTGCGGGCGATCGCGATCCGCTGCTTCTCGCCGCCCGAGAAGCGGTAGCCGCGCTCGCCGACGACCGTGTCGTATCCCTCCGGGAGGGCCTCGATCACGTGGTCGATGCGCGCGGCCCGCGCGGCGGCGACGAGATCCTCGTCGGTCGCGTCCGGCCGGGCGAAGCGGAGGTTCTCCCTGACCGAGGCGTGGAAGAGGTAGGTCTCCTGGGAGACCACGCCGACGTGGCGCGCGAGCGTGTCGAACGAGAGGTCGCGGACGTCGACGCCGTCGACGGTCACCCGGCCGCGCTCGACGTCGTAGAGGCGCGCGACGAGGTAGCCGAGCGTCGTCTTGCCGGAGCCGGTCTCGCCGACGATCGCCGTCGTCGTGCCGCGCGGCACGTCGAACGAGACGCCCGCGAGCGTCCAGGGCGCCCCCTCGGCCCGGTCGTAGCGGAACCACACGTCCTCGAAGCGGACGACGCCGTCGACGCGCGCGCGAGCGCGCGCGCCAGGGCGCTCGCCGATGTCGATCGGCAGGTCGAGGTACTCGAAGACGCGGTCGAACAGCGCGAGCGACGTCTGCACGTCCAGCTGGACCGTGAGCAGGCCCTGGATCGGGAAGAAGAGCCGCGTCTGCAGCGTGGTGAACGCGACGACGGTGCCGATCGTGACCGACCCGCCGATCCAGGCCTGTCCGGCGAGCCAGTAGACGGCCGCGGGCATGACCGCGAAGCTGATCTGGATCGAGGCCATCACCCAGCGGCCGGCCATCCGCTGGCGCACCTCGAGGTCGGCGAGCCGCTCGGACTCGCGCGTGAAGCGCTCGGCGAGCTCGGGCCCGCGGCCCATCGTCTTGCCGAGCAGGATCCCGGAGACCGAGAGCGACTCCTGTACCAGGCTGGCGATGTCGGCCATCGTCTCCTGCCGCGTCGCGGTGATCCGCTTGCGCTCCCGCCCGACCCGTTGGGTGAGCCAGACGAACAGCGGCAGCAGCCCCAGCGAGAACGCGGCCAGGCGCCAGTCGAGCAGCACCATCGCGACGATCGTGGCGAGCACGGTCGTCGCGTTCGAGACGATCGAGGTCGCCGTCGAGGTGACGACGCTCTGGACGCCGCCGATGTCGTTTGCGATCCGGGACTGGACCTCACCCGTGCGCGTGCGCGTGAAGAAGGCAAGCGAGAGCTGCTGGAGGTGGCGGTAGACCGCGGAGCGCAGGTCGTGCATGACGCGCTGGCCGACCTGGTTCGAGAGCAGCGTCTGGAAGACGCCGAGGATGCCGCCCGCGACGGAGATCGCGATCATCCCGAGCACGAGCCACGTGAGGAGCCAGCCGTCCCGGGCGGGCAGCGCGTCGTCGAGAACGCGCTGGAGGAGGAACGGCGAGACGACGCCGAGCAGCGCCGAGACGAGGATCAGGGCGAGGACGGCCCCGAGGCGGCCGCGGTGCGGCCCGAACAGGCGCAGCACGCGGCGGAGGTTCGCCCGGCGGACCGCCCGGTCGGCGGGGCGATCGGCAGGACCCTCGGGCTCGCGGAAGAGATGCGGCGGCGACACGTGAGGAATAGGGTAGCTGGTGCAGAAGTTATAGTTGGTGTCCCCAAGGCAATCACCTGGGAGGGTTCGCCTCGTGAGCACCTTGCTGCTCGTTCCGCTCGAAGACGTCGTCGTCTTCCCCAACATGACCGTCACCCTCGCCGTCGACGTCGGCGACGAGGAGCGCGTGCTCCTCGTCCCGCGCCACGACGGCGAGTTCGCCGGCGTCGGCACCGTCGCCGAGGTCACCGAGCACGTGCGTCTGCCCGGCGGCGCGCGCGCGGTGGCGCTGAACGGCCTCCACCGCGGCGTCGCCGGCGCCGCGCACACCGACGTGAACGGCCGCCTGCGCGTGCAGGTGGAGGAGCGCCACGACCCGACCGCGTTCGACGGCCGCCTGCGCGAGCTCGAGCGCGAGTACCGCGCCGTCGTCGAGGAGATCCTCGAGCTGCGCGGCGACGACGGGCGGATCTCCGCCTTCCTGCGCTCGATCACCGAGCCCGGCGCGCTCGCAGACACGCCCGGCTACGCGCCCGACCTCACGTTCGCGCAGAAGGTCGAGCTGCTCGAGACCCTCGACGTGCGCGAGCGCCTCGAGCTCGCGCTCCGCATGCAGCGCGACCGCCTGGCCGAGCTGCAGGTGCGGCGGCGGATCCGCGAGGACGTCGAGTCCGCGGCCCAGAAGCAGCAGCGCGAGTTCATCCTGCGCCGCCAGCTGGAGTCCATCCGCAAGGAGCTCGGCGACGACGACGCCTCGGTCGTCGACGAGTACCGGACGAAGCTCGCCGAGGCCGGCATGCCCGAGGCCGTGCTCGAGCAGGCGGAGCGCGAGCTCGGCCGGCTGGAGCGGGTCGGCGAGCAGAGCGCCGAGGCGTCCGTGATCCGGACGTACCTCGACTGGCTGGTCGCCGTGCCCTGGCAGGCCCGCTCGGAGGACCGGCTCGACCCGGTGGAGGCGCGGGCCGTGCTCGACGCAGACCACGCGGGCCTCGACGACGTCAAGGACCGGATCGTCGAGTACCTCGCGGTGCGCAAGCTCCGCAAGGAGCGCGGCGTCCCGGACGACCGCCGCTCGGGCGCGATCCTCACGCTCGTCGGCCCGCCCGGCACCGGCAAGACGTCGATCGGCGAGTCGGTCGCCCGCGCGCTCGGGCGCGAGTTCGTCCGCATGTCGCTCGGCGGCGTGCGCGACGAGGCCGAGATCCGCGGCCACCGGCGCACGTACATCGGCGCGATGCCGGGCCGGCTCGTCCGCGCGCTCCGGGACGCCGGGACGATGAACCCGGTGATCATGCTCGACGAGGTCGACAAGGTCGGCGCCGACTGGCGCGGCGACCCCTCCGCGGCCCTGCTCGAGGTGCTCGACCCGGCGCAGAACCACGCCTTCCGCGACCACTACCTCGACGTCGAGCTCGACCTCTCGCAGGTGTTCTTCATCGCGACCGCGAACGTCGTCGACTCGATCCCCGGCCCGCTGCTCGACCGGATGGAGCTGATCCGCTTCGACGGCTACACGGTCGACGAGAAGGTCGCGATCGCACGCGGCTACCTGTGGCCGCGCCAGCGCGAGCGCAACGGCCTGCTCGAGGACGAGGTCTCGGTCGGCGACGACGTGCTCGAGGCGGTCGTGCGCGAGTACACGCGCGAGGCGGGCGTCCGCCAGCTCGAGCGGGAGCTCGGGACGATCCTGCGCAAGGTCGCGACCCGCGTGGCCGCGGGGTCGGTCGAGCCGCCGGTCGAGGTGGAGCAGGAGCTCGTCCGGGACGCGCTCGGCCGCCAGAAGTTCTTCCAGGAGGCGGCGGAGCGGACGGCCGTGCCGGGCGTCGCGACGGGGCTGGCCGTGACCGGCACCGGCGGCGACGTGCTCTTCGTCGAGGCGACGGGGATGGAGGGCTCGGGCGATCTCGTGCTGACCGGCCAGCTCGGCGACGTGATGAAGGAGTCCGCGCGCATCGCCCTCTCCTACGTCCGCTCGCACGCGGACGCGCTCGGCGTCGAGCCGGCCGCCTTCGAGGGCCGGACGTTCCACCTGCACGTGCCGGCGGGCGCGATCCCGAAGGACGGGCCCAGCGCCGGCATCACGATGACGACCGCGCTCGCGTCGCTCCTGACCGGCCGCCCGGTCCGGCACACCGTCGGGATGACCGGCGAGGTGACGCTGCAGGGCCGCGTCCTGCCGATCGGCGGGCTGAAGCAGAAGGTGCTCGCCGCCCACGCGGCCGGGCTGACCGACGTGATCCTGCCCGAGCGCAACCGCGCCGACCTCGAGGACGTCCCCGCGGACGTGCGCGAGCGGATGCGCTTCCACCCGGTGATGAGCATCGGCGAGGTGCTCGACCTCGCGCTCGAGCCCGCCCGTCCGTCCCCGTCCCCGACCGGCCCGGATGTCGCGCTGCAGTAGACGGGAGCTGCTGTCCGAGGAGGTCCGCGACGCCGCGGACCTCCTCGGGCGCCGCTGGCTGATCCAGGTCGTCTTCGCCGCGCACGCGGGGAGCATGCGCTTCAACGAGTTCCGCCAGGCGCTCGGCGACGTCCCGCCGCGGACGCTCGCGGCCCGCCTGGTCGAGCTCGAGGAGGCGGGCGTGCTCGTGCGCGTCGTCGTCGACGCCCGCCCGCCGCGCGTCGAGTACCGGCTGACCGAGGAGGGGCGGCGGCTCGCCGGGGTCGTCGAGGCCCTCCAGGCCTGGGCCTGCTCGCGCCAGCGCGGCTGCGGCCGGCCGCCGGGCGCGGTGGGCTGAGCCGTGCAGGTCGACCGGATCGCCGAGGGGCTGTGGCGCTGGACCGCCCGCTACCCGGACGAGGGAGACGCGGGCGAGGTCTCGTGCGCATACGTCGAGGCGCCCGACGCGATCGTGCTGATCGACCCGCTCGTGCCGCCGGACGGGAGCGACGACCGGGAGCGATTCTGGCGCGCGCTCGATCGCGACGTCGAGCGGCTCGGCGTGCCGCTCGCGGTCGTCCTCACCGTGCCGAGGCACGAGCGGAGCGCCCGCGAGGTCGCGGCGCGCTACGGGGCCCGCGTCGTCGGCCACGTCTCGACGGCAGCCGGACGTCCGGTGACCGACCGGGTCGCGGGCGGCGATGCCCTGCCCGGAGGGCTCGTCGGGATCGAGCTCGGGCCGTACCCCGGCGAGCTGCTCGTGCACGTGCCGCGCCACCGGGCGCTCGTCGCCGGCGACGCGCTGCGCGGGCTCGGCGACGGGCGGCTCGCGCTCGCCCCGCCCCGCGGCGGCGGCGGCGACGTCGCACCGCTCGCCGCGCTCGACGTCGACCACGTGCTCGTCGGCCACGGCCCGCCGGTCGTGGGCACGGGGCGGGCCGCGCTCGCAGCGGCGCTCGCCGCGCTGCCCGCGGGCTGAGGAGCGCCGGGCCGTTCGACTAGCCGACGGGCCCGGCCGTCGCGCCCCAGGTCTCGTAGGCGCGAGAGAAGCGCTCGAGCAGCGCCGCGTGCAGGTCGTGCTGCTCGGCCGTGACCAGCCGCCGCGCCCAGCGGCGCCGGTCGCGGGCGCGATCCTCGAGCCGGCGGTCGCCGAGCGCCGAGGCGGTCGCGAGGCCGGCGGTCGAGCGCGCCTCGATCGCCTTGCGGATCCGCACGGCGTCTCGTGCGTCCTGCTCCAGCCGGCGCAGGTCGACGAGGCAGTCGGGGCACGGCCGCAGGCTCGGCTCCTCGACGCGGGGGCCGGCGCAGGCGCCGCAGACCGGGCAGGAGTAGGCGGCCAGCCGGACCTGCTGCGCCCGCTGGCGCTCGCCACCGACCAGCCGGACGACCGTCGACGCGCGCTCGTCACCGGGCTCGATCTCCGCGACGACCTCGACGTCGCCGTCGAACGGCCAGACGCGGACGCGGTCGCCCCGGCGCAGGCCGGTCTCGCGGCAGACCGGGCCGAGGTCGGGCCCGGGATCCTCCTCGTCCGCCGGGGGCGGCCAGGCGACCTCCTCGTCGTCGTCGCGCGGGTCGAGGTCGATCACGACGCGTCCGCGGCTCGTCGGCCACGGCCGGCCCTCGTCGATCCAGCGGAGCAGGACGTCCCGCGCCTCGTTCAGCGCACGCGTGAGGATCTCCGCGGCCTGCTCGCGGTCGCCCGCGCCGCGATGGCGATCGGGATGGGCGCGCGCGACGCGCTCGCGCCACGCCGCCGCGACCGTCTCCGCCGAGACGGGCGGCGTCAGGCCGAGCAGCCAGAGCGCCCGTGCGCAGTCGCGTCCGGTGGATCCTCGCGAGGCCATCCGCCCCAGGGTACGCGGCGCGCCCGCGGCCGGGCCCCTGAGCCCATCCGGCGACGCCGGTCGGCCGCCTCCTCGCCGCGCGGAGGCCCCCTGCGAGCGGCGCTACTCGTCCGGCTCGCCGACGGCCTCGAGCTCCTGGTCGGGCAGGAACTCGATCCGGAGGCGGCCGATGCGAGCGCCGTCGATGTCGACGACCTCGAAGCGGAGCCCGTCCCAGGCGACCTCGTCCCCCGGCTCGGGCGCCCGGCCGAGCTCGCCGAAGACGAAGCCCGCGAGCGTGTGGAAGTCCTCCTGCGGCAGCGCCTGGGCGAACTGCTCGTTGAAGTCGTCGATCGGGTACGTCCCGTCGATCTCGATCCGGCGCTCGTCGATCCGGACGATCGAGTCGTCCGGCAGGTCGAACTCGTCGTCGATCTCGCCGACGATCTCCTCGAGCAGGTCCTCGAGCGTGACGATCCCCTGCATCGAGCCGTACTCGTCGACCACGACGGCCATGTGCTGCTTCGTCCGCCGGAACTCGCCGAGCAGGACGGCGAGGTCCTTCGTCTCCGGGATCAGGTAGACGGGCCGCAGCAGCTCCTCGACCGAGACGTCGTCGAGCCCGCGGCTGTGCGTCGCCGAGAACAGGTCGCGCACGTGCAGGACGCCGACGATCTCGTCGAGCGAGCCGCGGTAGGCCGGGTAGCGCGTGTAGGGCGAGTCGATGATCGCCGCGAGGCACTCCTCGGCCGGCAGGTCGACCGAGATGGCGACGACCTCGGGGCGGGGCACCATCACCTCGCGCACCTCCTTGTCGGCGAAGTCGAAGACCTTGTAGAGCATCTCCTCCTCGGCCTCCTCGATCACGCCGGTCTCCTCTGCCTCGGCGAGGATGTTGCGAATCTCCTCCTCCGTGTGGACGACGACGCCGGTCGGCATCGAGCGGATCCCGAGCAGCCGCAGGACGCCGTGCGCGGAGGCCTGGAGCAGCCAGACGATCGGGTACGCGAGCCGCGCGAGCCAGTCCACGGGGATCGCGACGAAGACGGCGATCGACTCGGCCTTCTGGAGCGCGACGGCCTTCGGCACGAGCTCGCCGAAGGCGACGCTCAGGTAGGTCATGATCGCGAAGGCGAGGATGAACGACAGCGTCCTCGAGAGCACCGGGTCGAAGAAGTGCCGCAGGAGCGGCTCGCCGAGGGCGCCGAGCAGGATGCCCAGCGCGGTGATGCCGACCTGGACCGTGCTGATGAAGCGCACGGGGTTGTCCATCAGCTCGACGGCCACGCGGGCGCCGCGGCTGCCGCGATCGGCCCGCTCCTGCAGGCGCGTCCGCCGCGCCGTCACGAGCGCGTACTCCGCAACCACGAAGTAGGCGTTCCCTGCGATCAGCAAGAGGACGCCGAGGATGCGGAGGAAATCGCTCACGCCCCGCTCACCGGGGCGCGTCTACTGGGAAGGTCCCCGTCCACCGTGCCCACCGAGTATAGCCCCCGCGTCGGCAGGCATCGGTCGGCGCCCCGGGGGCCGGGCCCGCCGGGTCAGGCCGACAGGCACCAGCGGATGCCGGCCGCGTCCTCGACGCGCTCGGCCTGCCCCCGCGTGACCAGGTGGATGAGGTGCGACAGCGTCTCGGCGACGGCGAAGCGGCGGCCGTGCGTCGAGAGCTCGCCGCCGAAGAGGCCGAAGGACGCCTCGTAGGCCGTCAGCTCGCCCGCCTGCAGCGTCCGCACGGTCGCCTCGAGCCGCTCCTCGTGGTGGGCGGCGAGCGCGGCGGCGCGGGCCGCCGGATCGGCGATCGGGTCGCCGTGCCCCGAGAGCGCGAGGGTGGGTCGGAGCTCGGCCACGCGCGCGAGCGAGTCCAGGTAGTCGCCGAGCGGATCGGGGCGGCTCTCGGGGTGGACGCCGATGTTCGGCGTGATCGGGGCGAGGATGTGGTCGCCCGCGAGCAGGCGGCGCGTCCGCGTGCCGAAGAGGCAGAGGTGACCGTCGGCGTGGCCGGGCGTGTGCACCGCCTCCCACTCCTCCCCGGCCGCCTCGAAGCGGCCGCCGACGGCGAGCGTCTCGGGCCGGAGCGGCCAGCGGACGTGCGGGTGCAGCCGCGACGCCTCCTCGACCACCTGGTGCGCGACGTCGTGCGGGACGCCGTGGCGCGCGTACCAGCCAACCGCGCGCTCGGCCCAGTCGGCCGCGCCCCAGACCCGGCGGCAGACGTCCTGGTCGAGCTCGCCCTGGTAGACGGGCGCGCCCGTCAGGTCATGCAGGTGGCCGGTGCCGCCGACGTGGTCGGGGTGGAAGTGCGTGACGACGATCCGCGCGACGGGCTCGTCGAGGCCCGCGAGCACCTCCTCCCAGCGCGCCCGCGTCACCGGCAGGCCGAGCCCGGTGTCCACGATCACCCAGCCGTCGGGGCCGCGGAGGAGATGGCTGTGGACGTGGTCCAGCTCCCAGGGAGCGGGAGCGTGACGCGCCAGATGCCGTCCGAGACCTCCTGCACGTGCGGGACCCTACCTGGCGCGTCCGACCGAACGTGTGTTCTATGCTGATCCATGGCCCGCGCGACGTACCTCGAGGACACCTGCCGGACCGCGCTGAACCGCGTGCCCGACGAGAGCCGGCTGCCCTTCCGCTACACGGTGAACCCGTACCGGGGCTGCGCGCACAGCTGCCACTACTGCTTCGCGCGGGCCTACCACTCCTACCTCGACCTGGACGTGGGCGAGGACTTCTCCTCGCGCATCGTCGTCAAGACGAACGTCGCCGAGGTGCTTCGCCGCGAGCTCGCCTCGCCGCGCTGGACGCGCGAGGCGATCGCGATGGGCACGGCGACCGACCCCTACCAGCAATGCGAGGGCCGCTACCGCCTCACGCGCGCGGTGCTCGAGGCGCTCGTCGCCCACCGCACGCCGCTCTCGCTGCTCACGAAGTCGACCCTCGTCCTGCGCGACCTCGACCTCCTCCGGGCCCTCGACGAGGCGGCCGGCGCGACCCTCTCGATGAGCGTCGGCACGGTCGACGAGGCAGTCCGCCGCGTCGTCGAGCCGGGGACGCCGCCGGCGCAGCGCCGGCTCGACGTGCTCGCCCGCTTCGCGGCGGCCGGGATCCGCACGAGCGTGCTCGTCGCGCCGATCCTGCCGGGGCTGACGGACGACGAGGAGCACCTCGACGCGGTGCTCGCCGCGTGCCGCGCCGCCGGCGTGCGCCACGTGACGCCGATCGCGCTCCACGTCCGGGCCGGCATCCGCCCGCACTTCCTCCCCTGGCTCGCGCGGACGTACCCGGAGCTCGTCCCCCGCTACCGGGAGCTGTACGGTCGGCGTGCGTACGCGCCGGCCGACTACCGCGCACGCCTGGCGGAGCGCTTCGACCGCCTGCGGCTGCGCCACGGGCTCGCCGGCGGCCAGGGCCGTCCCGAGGCCGGCCGGCGCGCGGCCGAGGCGCAGCTGTCCCTCGCGGTGTGATCGCGTCCCCCGGCCGGGGGAGCGGAGCGCCCCGATGCGGTGAGCCCGCGACCCCCGACGCCCCGGGAGGAACCCGAAGGGGGACGCCGACCCTCAACCCGGGGCACGCGCGGCCGACTGTCAGAGGGCCGGGGAGAACCAGGGGAGACTGCGGGGAGACGCTGATGGGTTCGGAAATCACCTGCTTGATCGCGGACGACCACGAGGTCGTGCGGGAGGGCCTGAGGCTCAGCCTCTCGCGCGCGCCGCACATCCGCGTCGTCGGCGAGGCGTCGGACGGCGCCAGCGCCGTCGCGCTGGCCGAGCGCCGCCGACCGAACGTCGTGATCATGGACATCCGCATGCCGGGCATGGACGGCCTCGAGGCCACGAAGGCCCTGACGGACAAGCTGCCGGACACGAACGTCCTGATCTTCACCGCCTACGGCGAGCGCAACCTGCTCGGTCGCGGGCTCGAGGCCGGCGCGAAGGGCTACCTGCTCAAGGAGGCCCCGAACCAGACCGTCGTGCGGGCGATCGAGAAGGTCGCCGGCGGCGAGGGGTACGTCGACCCGGCGCTGATGCCCGCGTTCCTCAACCGGGACAAGGACGAGGTGCTGACGGCCCGCGAGCGCGAGATCCTGCAGCTGCTGGCCGACGGGATGTCGAACGCCGACGTGGCCGCGAAGCTCTTCATCAGCCAGGAGACGGTGAAGAGCCACGTGCGCCACATCCTCGCCAAGCTCGAGGCGGACACGCGCACGCACGCCGTCGCGATCGCCCTCCGCGACGCGATCATCGACTAGTGGCGGGGCGCGGCCCGGCAGCGCGACCCTCGCGCGGCTCGCTCGCGCTCGCCCCGGGCCCGGACGACACGCCCTCCCCCGCCGCCTCCGGGCGGCGGGCGCCGTTGCGGCCGGTGGCGGGCGCCGCCGCGAGCGGCTCCCTCCTGCTCGGCGCCGTCGGGATCGGCCTCTGGGCCGCGGACGTCGGCACGGCCGGCGCGGCCGTCCTCGTCGCGGCCGTGGCGCTCGCGCTCGTCTCCCTCGGCGCGCTCGCGCGCGAGGAGCGCCGGCGCGTGGCCGCCCTGACCGGGCGCCTCGAGCGCGAGGCGGCCGACCGGGACGCCGAGCGCGCGCTCCTGACCGAGCGGCTGATCACCGCCGAGCAGGACGAGCGGCGCCGGCTCGCGCTGTTCCTGCACGACGGCCCGCTCCAGTCGCTCTCCGGGATCGCGCTGATGCACGACGCGGCGGTCGCCGCGATCGGGGATGGCAAGGCCGAGGACGCGACGCGGATCCTCGTCAGCGCACTCGCGCGGGAGCGGCAGACCATCCAGGCGCTGCGCGACCTCTCGTTCGCGATCGAGCCGATCGTGCTCCTCGACCACGGCCTCGCCGCCGCGGTGAGGGAGCTCGCCGACCAGCTCGAGCGCGACGGGCGCCTGCGGGTCGACGTCGACGTCGCCGAGGCCGAGCGGCTCGGCGAGAAGCCCCAGGTCGCGCTCTACCAGCTGCTGCGCGAGGCGCTGTGGCAGGCCTCTCGGCGCTCCCCCGCGCTGATCGTGGTGACCGCCCGCCGCCCGGCCGACGGGAGCCTGGCGGGCGCCGTCGTCGACGACGGCGTCGAGGAGCGGCGCCGCGCGAACGCCGACGCGCTCGCCGAGCGAGCGCGGATCCTCGGCGGCCCGCTCGCCGTCGACGCCCTGTCGGACGGCGGGACGCGCGTCCGCGTCGAGCTGCCCGCGTACCTCCTGCGCGCCGCCTGATCCGAGACGCCCGGCCGACCACGCCCGCGCGGGGGTCTAGAGTCCCCGCCGACATGTAGGCCGAACCGGGAGGGACGCATGGCACGAGGGTCCGGGCTGATGAAGGAGTTCCGCGACTTCCTCATGCGGGGCAACATCGTCGAGCTGGCGATCGCGGTCGTGATCGGCACCGCCTTCGCCGCGCTCGTCAAGGCGCTGGTCGACAACCTGCTGACGCCGCTGATCGCGGCGATCTTCGGGGAGCCGGACTTCTCCGCGCTCTCGTTCACGATCAACGAGAGCGTCTTCACGTACGGCGTGTTCATCAACGCGCTGATCACGTTCGTCGCGGTCGCCGCGGCGGTGTTCTTCTTCGTCGTCAAGCCGCTAAACGCGCTCGCCGCCCGGCGCAAGAAGGGCGAGGAGCCGCCGGCGGAGCCGAGCGACGACGTGAAGCTCCTGATGGAGATCCGCGACCTGCTGCGGGAGCGCCAGCCGTAGGCACGTCGGGTCGGGGCAGGGCCGAGGCCGCGCTCACGGGGAGGCGAGCGCGGCCTCGGCCGCTGCCCGGCCGAGCACGAGGGCCGCGGCGAGGCCGCTCGCGTAGCCACCCGTGAAGACGCCGCCGGCATCGGTCCCGGCCGCGAAGAGCCCCGGGACCGGCGCGCCCGCCGCGTCGAGCGCCCGCCCGTCGCGGTCGACCCGCACGCCGCCGAGCGTGGTCGTGATCGCGGCGACGACGGGGACCTCGACCACGTCGCCCGCGTCCGCGACGGCGGCGCCCGCGGCCCGGGCGGCCTCGACCAGGTCGCCGACCGACCGCTCCCGGATCCTGGCGCCGAGGGCGGCGCGGGGAACGCGGTAGAGGGCGCGGGCGCGCGGCTGGCGGGCGATCCACTGGACGACGTCCGCCTCGTGCCAGCGCACGGCCTCGCGCGGGTAGCGCTCGCCGTCCGCTCCGACCACCTCGGCGACGTGCGCGTACAGCTGCGCCAGCCGGACCCAGTCGGCCGACGGCGCGGGCTCCGGCGTGTCGGGCATGGCGCGCCCGTAGAACTCCCCCAGCCCGGTCGACGTCGCCGCGCCGGCGGCGAGCGCCAGCCGCAGCCCGTCGCCCGCGCTCCAGGGGTTCGCCCGCAGGTGCAGGGCGTCCGCTTCGGGCGTCACGTGGCGGCGGACGAGCGCCCGGTCGCCCTGGACGCCGCCGGTCGCGAGGATCGTCGGCACGCCCCGGGGGAGCGACGCGAGCGGCTCGCCGAGCCGGACGTCCCCGGCGCGCTCCGCGAGCGTCGCGACCAGGCCGTTCGGGTCGAACCGGCGGCCGATCGTCTGCGGGTTGCCGGTCTCGCGCTCGGCGACCGGCGCGCCGAGCGCCTCGAGCCAGTCGAGCGCGTCGTCGAGCTCCTCCACGACACGGGCCTGGAGCGCGGGATCGCCGCCCGGGCACTCCTCGCGGAAGGCGGCGAGGTCGCGGTGCCGCCAGAGCACGCAGCTCGACAGGCGCGCCGAGCCGCCGGGCCGGTCGCCCTTCTCGAGCACGACGACCCGCGCGCCGAGCTCGCGCGCCCGAGCGGCCGCGGCGAGGCCCGCCATCCCGGCGCCCGCGACCACGAGGTCGGCCATCAGACGAGCGAGAAGCCCGGCTTGTGCTCCACGTACTCGACGACCACGTCCTCCGGCCCCTGGACGAAGACCGCAGCCGTGTTCTCGGCGTCGACCACGCGGAGCACCTGCACCCCGTGCGCCTCGGAGCGGCGCAGGGCCTCGTCGGCCGAGGGGACGCGGAAGCCGAGGTGGTTCAGCAGCGGGCGCCCGGTCGGCGCGGGCGCGCCGGCCACGGGCACGAGCGCGGTGCCCGCGACCTCCAGGCGCCCGTCGCGCTCGGGGACGCCGAGCCCGGCGAGGGCGACGCAAGCGGCGTCCGGATCCGCGCAGCGGAGTGCCACGTGGTCGAGGTCGTACGGGACGGGCGTCCCCGGGCGCTCGACGAGGACGACGTCGAGGCCCTCGGGCGCGCCGACGCGCAGCCTGCCCTCGCCCTCCGCGACGGCGGCACCGGTGGGCAGCGCGGCGCGGGCCGCGGCCAGGTCGGGAACCCGCAGCCCGACGGCGTCGAGCGCGCCTCGCTCGCGCGGGCCCTCGGCCGCGAACAGGGTGAGCTTGCCGTGGCGCGCGCTCGACCCGACGAGGGTGAACGCGTCCGTGCGCGCGATCTCGTGCATGCCGAGGTGCCCGCAGCAGAACGCCGCCAGGGCGTCGCGGTCGCCGACCCAGAGCGCGACGTGGTCGAGCGTGAGCAGCTCCACGGGACGCACCGTAGCCGAGCGCCGGAGCCGCACGGCGACGAGCCGGCGCGTCGTCGCGGGCGCCCCGGGCGAGGGCGCCGGCCACGACGCCTCGAGAACACTGTCGGGAAACTACGTAGTCGAGTTCCGAGCAATGCACGATGCCGCCCACGGGGGCGCGCCCATAGGTTCCGCGTTCAATGGGACACGTCGCATCCGTGATCGCCTGGTTCTACCTCGGGCTCGTCATCATCGGGCTCGTCATCTCGGTCGCGCTCTGGCGCTCGACGCGCGCTCGACGGAAGCAGGTCGATCAGCACAAGCTCGAGCGCCGGGAGCGAGGCTGGCTCGTCGTCGTAGTGGTCCTGCTCGTCGCGCTGCTGTTCGGGACGATCTTCTTCACCCCGTACGACGACGACGCGAAGGGCTCGAACAAGCAGGTCGTGAACGTCACGGCGCAGCAGTTCGGGTTCGTGATCGAGCCGGCCGTCGTCAAGGCCGGGGTTCCCACCGAGTTCGTGCTGACGTCGCCCGACGTCAACCACGGGTTCGGCGTCTTCGACCCCGACGAGGAGTTCGTGACCCAGGTGCAGATCATCCCGGGTGATACCCAGAAGCTGACGCACACGTTCGAGAAGGTCGGGCGCTACCGCGTGCTCTGCTTCGAGTTCTGCGGCGTGGGCCACCACGTGATGCAGGCGACGTTCGAGGTGACGGAATGAGCGCGCCCGCCGTGGCCATCCCGGAGACCACGGAGGCCGCGAGCCTCGCGCCGACCGCGTACGAGGGCATCGAGCCGCTGAGCGACGCGGAGCGCAAGGTCGCCGCCAACTGGACGCTGCGCTTCGTCCTGACCGCGAGCGCGATCTTCCTCGTGGCGGGCGTGCTGGGCATGCTCCTGCGCAACAGCCAGGCCGATCTCGGTCGCCTGGACGACAACATGTGGTACGCGATCATGACCGTCCACGGCCTCGGCGCCTTCGTGGGCTGGGCGGCGTTCGCGGTCATGGGCTTCGCCTACTGGATCCTCGCGTCGCTCGGGTTCGCGCTGCGCGGCTTCGGGCGAGTGATGGCGGCGACGTCGTGGATCACGATGGTGGTCGGCGTCGCCGGCATCGTCGTCACGACGCTGATCTTCGACTTCGCCGCCTCGTGGGTGTTCCTCTACCCGCTGCCGTTCGAGTCCGCCGGCCAGTGGTCGGACTGGGTCGCCGGCCTCTTCTCCGCGTCCGTCCTGCTCTCGGGCGTCTCGATCATCACCTGGTGCCTCTCGATCCTGCACACGGTCGTCGGGCCGGCCCTCAAGGCGAAGAGCTCGAACGTGCTCACGAGGATGGGCGTCGCGCTCGGCTTCGGCTACCTCTGGCCCGCGAAGTTCGCGACGAACCCGCGCAAGCTGCCGTACCCGGTCATCCCGCTGACGGTGATCGGCATCGACATGATCATCGCGACGCTGCCGCTGGCCGTGCTGCTGGTGATCATGATCATCCAGTCGGCGACGCCGGAGGTCGGGGTCAACGCCCTGTTCGCGAAGAACATCCTCTGGTTCTTCGGGCACCCGGTCGTCTACCTGCTGCTCTTCCCGGCGGCGGCCGCCTACTACTACCTGATCCCCCGCTACGCAGGTCGGCCGCTCGTGGCCGGCAAGCTGATCGCGATCGCGTGGGCAATCGCCGTCGTCGCGAACGTGATCGTGTGGGCGCACCACGTCTACATCGACTACCCCGACGGCACGCCACAGGCCGCGATCAACGTGGCGATGCAGCCCCTGACGTTCTCGCTGACGATCCCGTCCGCGCTGAGCCTCTACAGCCTCGCGTTCACGATCTACAAGTCCGACTTCAAGTGGACGCCGGGCTCGACGGCGCTCTTCTTCGGCCTCGTCGGCTGGTTCCTGGCCGGCCTCTCCGGCGTGATCAACGCGACGATCGCGTTCGACCAGGTCGTGCACAACACGCTCTGGATCGTCGGCCACTTCCACCACATGGCGTTCTTCAACATCGGCTTCCTGATCATCGGAGCGATGTACGCCTTCATCCCGGAGCTGACCGGGAAGGCGTGGTGGAGCGCGCGCGCAGGGCGGTTCCACGTCTGGGTGACGTTCATCGCCGGCATGGGATTCGTGATCCCGTGGCTGATCGAGGGCCTGAACGGCGCGCCGCGGCGCTTCGCGATCCTGCCCGAGCAGTACAACGCGTACGCCTGGGCGTCGATCCCGTTCATCCTGCTGCTCTCGCTCGCGCAGTTCGTCTTCCTGTTCAACCTGATCATGACCCTGCGCGGCAAGGGCGGCACCGTCGCCGAGGCGGCGGCCCGCGAGCAGGCCGTGGCCGCGGAGCGCGCCGCGACCGGCCGCAAGCGGATGGCCGACGCGTCGGTCGAGGCGGTCATCGTCCTCGTCGCGGTCGCGCTGGCCTTCGCCGCCGGCGCGGCCGGCTGGGCGATCGGCCGCTCCTCGAACGACAGCCCACCCGCATCGGAGACGCCCGTGGCGCCGGCCGAGCCGGCGGCGCCGGCCGAGCCGGGCGCGCCGGACGTCGAGGCCGGCAAGGACGTCTTCACCTCAGCCGGCTGCGCGGGCTGCCACGCGCTCTCGGACGCGGGGGCCGCAGGCGCGGTCGGCCCGAACCTCGACGAGCTCGCGCCCACGGCGGAGGTCGTCAACGCCGCCGTCACCAACGGCAAGGGAGCGATGCCCGCGTTCGCCGGGCAGCTCTCCGACGAGGAGATCGCGAACGTCTCCGCGTACGTCGCCGGCGTCGCCGGCAAGTAGCACGATCGGCCCGACGGCCGGGCTCGGGGGCGCCTCGCCCCGGAGCCCGGCCGTCGGCGTCTGCGCGGGGCTCCCCGGGGCGTCGCCTAGACTTCGCCAGAGCGCGGGCCAGGCCGGCGCCCCACCCGGACTGCGAGGAGTGACCGAGCAATGATCTACGCGTTCGCCGGACAGGCCACATCCCCCCGCCTCGCGGCCTTCGCCGAGGAGCTCGGCGAGGCGCTCGTGCGGGCGGGCTTCGCGAAGACGACGAACGTGCACGATGCGGACCTCGTCCTCAACCTCATCGACGCGAGCGACCCGAAGCCGTTCCGCCGCCGGTCGCGCGGGACGTTCGCCGCCGCGATCCACGAGCTCCCCGAGGCGCCCGACGACATCCTCCGGTTCAACTACCCGCTGCTCGTCCGCGCGCTGGCGAACCAGGTCGCGCTCTACGTGCCCGACCACGGCGTCTGGTTCACGACGCCGGAGCGCGGTCACTACGCCGAGCTGGCCGAGGGCGACGAGCGCAGCCTCGCGGAGCGCGTGGTCGCGCGGCTCGTGCCGCTGGCGACCGCGCGGCTCGTGATCGACAACGACTACCGGACCGACCTCGAGCCGGAGCTCTGGGACGGCGACGACGTGACCGAGGACCTGCGCGCCGCAGGCGCGCGGCTCGGCGACCTCGACCTCCTCCCCGCCCCGTTCCCCGTCGAGCAGCTGCTCGACGAGCGCGACCTGCGCCAGGTCAAGCGGCTCTACGGGATCGGCGGCCTCTCCTACGGCAACCTCTCGGCGCGCAAGGACGAGCAGCGCTTCTGGATGAGCGCGAGCGGCGTCGACAAGTCGAAGCTCGAGGTGATCGGCCGCGACATCCTGCTCGTCTCCGACTACGACGAGGCGAACGGCAAGATCGTGCTGAGCGTGCCGCCCATGATCGAGCCGCGGCGCGTCTCGGTCGACGCGATCGAGCACTGGATGATCTACCAGGCGCATCCGGAGGTCGGCGCGATCCTCCACGTCCACTGCTGGATGGAGGACATCCCCGCGACGGAGATCAACTACCCGTGCGGCACCGAGGAGCTCGCCGTGGCCGTCTCCGACCTCGTCGCCTCGCAGCCGGACCCGGCCCACGCCGTGATCGGCCTGCGCAACCACGGCATCACGGTGACCGGCGAGACGCTGACGGAGATCCTCGACCGGATCGAGCCGAGGGTCATCCGCCAGGTCCCGATGTCCTGATCCGCGGGAGGCGCGCGGCGCGTCTCCCGTCCCTGCGAGACGCGCCGCGCGCCGACCCTCGCCGCCCCGGCGCGGGCGGCCGACCGCGCGACGCGTCTCGCACGCGCTCGCCGGGCCGCGCGCGGCGCACCGTCCCGCGCCGCGCGCGCGGCGCCGGCTCTACGCGCGCCCGGCACGAGCCCCGGGGACGCCGGCCGCCCGCGCGGGCCGCCCCGTACACCTGTCCCTTCGGGACGGGCGAGGGGCCACCCCGCGCCTCCACCCGCTTTCGAGCGTAGCGGCGAAGCCGCGACGCGTGTCACGGCGGGCGGCGAAGAGGTGCCGGGTTCGTGTCGATCCCTCCACACGCGCGGACCGCCGGCCTCCCCGGGCCGGTCGGGCCACATGCAGCGCGCCGCCGTCTCGCAGCGGCCCCGCCCGGCCCGCGGCCCGCACGCCAGGAGACGCGTCGCGCCAGGCGGGACGAGGCCTGCCTGGCGCGACGACGGCCCGTCCGGGGAGCGGCGCGGGCCGCTCCCCGACGGCGAGCTACGAGCCGAGCCGGAGCCGCTCGCGGGCCATGCGCGAGGTGCGCACGCTCACGTCGTGGCGCAGGAGCATGAACAGCCCGAACACGAGCACGATCCCGCCGATGGCGCTCAGCAGCGGCGCGAACAGGTTCAGGGACGGAGGCTCGTCGAGCGCGTAGAAGTCCCGCTGGCTCGCCGCGAGCATCGGGATCACGTCCGCGCCGAAGTAGTCGCGGGCGCCGGTGACGTTCGTGATCGGCGTCCCGTCGAACCGCGTGAAGCCGTCGGCGTTCGGGAGCGCGTCCCAGGCCGTCGTCAGCACCGGCAGGCTCGCGATCGACTGCGCCAGGCGGGGGAAGCTGCCCTGGAGCGCCGCCGTCAGCTCGTCCGGCGAGAGCCCCAGCGTGTCGGACAGGAACGCCGTCAGCTGCGGCAGCTCCGCGGAGACCGCCGAGAGCGGAAGCGCCGTCAGGAGCGCCGCGGTGCGCGGCACCTCCTGCTGCAGCGTCGCGAGGACGTCGGCCTCGGCGAGACCGGTCTGCTGCGAGACGAACGCGACGAGCTGGGGCACCTCTGCCGCCGCGCCCCCCGCCTCGGTCGTGATCGGGTCGAGCAGGTCGACGACCGTCGACACCATCGAGATCGCCGGCGTGTCGGCCTGGATGCGCGCGTCGGCGAACACCGGCCGCAGGTCCTCCACCATCGCCTGGCCGCCCTCGAGCGCGGGGAACAGGTTCCACAGGCCGACGAGCAGCACGACGGCGAGGCCGACGACGGGCACGATCAGCCAGCCGAACATCGACTCGCCGAGGCGCAGCTTGCCCATGACCGAGCGGACGAGGAACCAGGCGCCCCAGAGGATCACCACGATCCCCACGACGAGCAGCAGCGGCGCGACGACCCGCACGGGCACCCAGTCGTCCAGCTGCTGGAAGTTCTCGCGGTTGCGCTCGACGGTCGGGATCACGTCCGCGCCGAAGTAGTCGCGGATGCCCTTGACGTCCGTGACGGGCGTGCCGTCGAAGCGGGTCAGTCCCTCGATCCCGGGCACGGCGTCCCAGCCAGCCGTGACCGCCGGCAGCGCGCCGACCGCCTGGGCGAGCCGCGGGAAGCTCTGCTGCAGCGCCGCGCCCACCTCCTCGGGGGTGATCTCGAGCACGGTCGAGAGCAGCGTCACGAGCTTCGGCAGCTCGGCACTGACGCTCGACAGCGGCGTCGCCTGCAGCAGCGCCGTCGTGTGCGGGAAGTTCTGCTGCAGCGCAGCGAGGACGTCGGCCTCGGCGAGGCCGGTCTGCTTCGACACGAAGGCGATCAGCTGCGGCACCTCGGCGGCCGCGCCGCCCTGCTCCGTCACGATCGGGTCGGCCGTGTCGACCGCGACCGAGATCGCGTCGATGCCGGCGCGCGCGCCGGTGACCCGGGCGTCCGTGAACGCCGGCTTCGCGTTGTCGATCACGTCGGCGCCGGAGCCGAGCCGATCGAGCAGGCCCAGTCCCAGCACGATCGCGACGATCGCGACGCCGACGAGCGTCACCACGGCCCAGCCCACCGGGCACATGGGGTTCAGCGCTCTCCTCACCACCTGTCCGTACCTCCTCTGGCCGCAGGTGCGGTAGGGCGCTCCCGTGCGCCCGCGATATCGGTTGCCACTCCCAGACCCAACCTGAGCGGCGCGCGCGGGGCGTCGGCAGAAATCGAGGATCCTGGCGCGAGAACTACTGATTGGCGCGAGAACTACTGATCCCGCCGGCTGCGCCCGCGGCGAGTCGCCCTGGCGGGAGCGCGGGCACGCCGTCGCACGCGACGACGACGCGGCGCCGTCGCAGCGCCTCGTCGGGCAGCCGGCCGTCACCGCGCGCAGATCGGCGGCCCGCCAGGCGCCGCCTTCGAGGGGCGTGCGGCACGCGCCGGCGACGGGCGGCGCCCGGGGCGGGTCGGGCGACGGGCGCTCCGTCGCCCGACCCGCGGTCGCCGCGCTAGCGCGGCGGCGCGACCGGGCCCATCGGGCCCTCGTTCCAGAAGACCTTCGTCACCTCGTAGAAGACGTCCCAGTGGTTGTCGACGAGGGAGAAGTAGTCCTGCATCACGGCGTCCTCGACGGTCTTCGCGTCGGGGTGCTCCGCCTCCCAGTTCGGCTGCACCTTCTTGTAGCCCTCGACCCACTGCGGGAAGAGCGTCTCGATCGAGGTCACGTCGTCGAGCAGGTGGACCGCGACGACGTTGTACTCGTGCTGGAGGAGCGCGTCGAAGTCGATCATCGCGTCCGTCCGGACGCCGAGCTGGCTGAGGAAGGGGTGCGGCGTGATCACGCGGCGCGGGCCGGGCGGCGTCCCGAGCGTGCGGCGCATCAGGTCCTCGGAGCGGACCTTGACGATCGTCCCCGCGTAGCCGTCGCAGTGCGTGATCGCCGCGAGGAAGACGTTGTCGTAGAAGTACTGCCAGCGGTCCATGTTCTCCTCGCGGACGCTCCAGTACTCCGTGATCGCGCACTTGAAGTCGAGCCTCGGCATCCCGTCTCCTCCCGTCGTTCGTCGTGGCGGTGCCGGCCGGCCGTGCCGCTGGCCGCCGCGCCCGCGCAGTCTAGGCGGGAGCGGCGCCGCGTAGACTGCCCGACGCACAGCGGGAGGAGGAGACATGGGACTGCTCGACGGGAAGGTCGCCCTCGTGACGGGCGCCGCACGGGGGAACGGCGAGGGGATCGCGCGCGGGCTCGCGCAGCACGGCGCGGACGTCGCCCTCGTCGACGTCGACGGCGACGGCGCGATCGCCGCCGCGGCGGCGATCGCGGCCGACACGGGCCGCCGGGCGATCGGCTTCGCCGGGGACGTCGGAGACCCGGACGCGGCCGAGGCCATGGTGGCGCGAACGGCCGACGAGCTCGGGGGCATCCACGTCCTCGTCAACAACGCCGGCGTGCTCCTCCCCGAGCACTCGCTGAAGCTGACGCTCGAGTCCTGGGAGCGCACCCTGCGCGTCAACCTGACCGGGCCGATGCTCGTCTCGGTCGCAGCCGCGCGCCGGATGGCCGGGGACGGCGGCGGGGCGATCGTGAACGTCACCTCGATCGCCGCCGAGGAGGGCTTCCCCGGCTCGGCCGCCTACTGCGCCTCGAAGGGCGGCCTGCAGATGCTCACGCGCGTGCTCGCGATCGACCTGGCCGAGCACGGCGTCCGCGTGAACGCGATCGCGCCCGGGATCATCCGCACGCCGATGACCGAGCCGCTCTACCGCTCGGAGGAGGCGCTCGCCCGCGTGCTCGCGCCGATCCCGCTCGCCCGTCAGGGCGAGCCGGCCGACCTCGTCGGCGCCGCCGTCTACCTCGCGAGCGACCTCGCCGCCTGGGTCACGGGCGAGACGATCCGTGTCGACGGCGGGCACACCGCGGGCTTCCACGGCTGGCTGGCGGGGTGACGGCGGAGCCGATGGGCCCGACCACGCTCGAGGCGTGGATCGAGGCCGGCCGCGACCTCCTCCCCGGCCTGCTCGGCCTGATCCCGCTCGCGCACGAGGGGACGGTGGTGCGCCTCGGCATCGACGTCGGCCCGGAGCACCTGAACCCGCTCGGGGCGCTGCACGGCGGGACGGTCGTCGCGCTCGCCGACTCCGCCTGCGGCACCGGCTGCCGGCTCAACCTGCCGGCCGGCGTGACGCGCTTCACGACCGTCGAGCTGAAGACGAACTTCCTCGGGACGGCGACCGAGGGCCGGATCACCTGCGAGGCCCGGCTCGTCCACGGGGGGCGCACGACGCAGGTCTGGGACGCCGAGGTGCGGCGCGCGGACGGGCGGGCGATCGCGCTCTTCCGCTGCACCCAGCTGCTGATGTACGGGTAAGCGCGCCGCCCGGCCGGACGGCGGCCCGATCCGCTCTGGCTGCTGCCTGCGCCCCGCTAGTCGATCAGCGCGAGCACGCCGCGCACGGGGACGGTCTCGCCGACCTGCGCGACGATGCTCGTGACCGTGCCCGCGACGGGGGCCGGGACGTCGGCCGTCACCTTCTCGGCCTCGATCTCGACGAGCGGGTCTCCCTCGGCGACGACCGCGCCCTCGGCGACGTGCCAGCGCAGGACGACGCCCTCCTGCATCCCCATCCCCCACTGGATCAGCCGGACCTCCGTGCTCATCGGCCGAGCACCGCGCGCACGGCGGCGACGACCTTCGGCGCGTCGGGGTAGAGCCCGGCCTCGAGCGCGGGGCTGAACGGCGCGTGCACGTCGGGCGTGGTCACCCGGCGGATCGGCGCCTTCAGCGCGTCGAAGGCCTCCTCGGTCACGGTCGCTGCGATCTCGCTCGCGGCGCTGCACGTGCGCGTCGCCGGGTCGACGACGACGAGCCGACCCGTCCGGCGGACGGACGCGAGCACGGTCGCCCAGTCGAACGGGACGAGGCTGCGCGGGTCGATCACCTCGATCTCGATCCCCTCGGCCGCGAGGGTCTCGGCCGCGTCCAGCGAGGCCCTGACACCGCTCGCGATCGCGACGACGGTGACGTCCGAGCCCTCCCGCTTGACGTCCGCGACGCCGAGCGGGACGACCAGGTCGGGGTCGTCCGACACCGGCCCCTTCGCGCCCCAGAGCAGGCTGTCCTCGAACTGGATCACGGGGTCCGGATCGCGGACGGCAGCCTTGAGCAGGCCCTTCGCGTCCGCCGGCGTCGACGGCACGGTGATCTTCAGCCCCGGGACGTTCATGAAGAGCGGGTACGGCCGGTCGGCGTGCTGGGCCGCGGTCTGGCCGCGATAGAACATCGACGCGCGGAACACGATCGGGATGTCGAAGCGCCCGCCGCTCATGTAGCGGTTCTTCGCCACCTGGTTCGCGAACTGGTCGAACGCGACGTACATGAAGCTCGCGATCGTCATGTCGACGATCGGGCGCAGCCCGGTCATCGCGGCGCCGGTCGCCGCGCCCACCCCGCCCGTCTCCGACGTGGGCATGTCGCGGATGCGGCTCTCGCCGAACTCGTCGAGCAGGCCCGCCGCCGCGCCGTAGACGTTCGCCCGGAGGTCCTGGCCGATCACGATCACGCGCGGGTCGCGCTGGAGCTCCTCGTACTGGGCCTCGCGGACCGCCTGCAGGTAGCCGATCTCACGCACGACGGGTGCCCTCCGGGTTGGCGTACAGGTACTCGAAGACCTCGCTCGCGTCCGGGTACGGGCTCTCCCGCGCGAACGCGACCGCGTCGTCGATCTCCGCGCGCGCCGCCGCCTCGATCGCCGCGGCCTCGTCGGCCGTCAGCTCGCCGGCGCCGACGAGGCGCTCGACGAAGAGGGGCAGCGGGTCTCGCGCCCGCCAGGCCGCGATCTCCTCCTCGGGCCGGTAGGCGGGGATCGGCAGGTTCTCCGCGTGCTCGTGGAAGCGGTAGGTCTTCGCCTCGACGAGCGACGGGCCGGCGCCGGCCCGCGCCCGCGCCACGGCAGCCGTCACCGCCTCGTGGACCGCGAGCGGGTCCTGGCCGTCGACGACGACCCCCGGCATCCCGTAGCCCTGCGCCCGCGTCGCGACGTCCTCGACGGAGATCGAGTACTTCGCGGAGACCGTGACCTGATAGCCGTTGTTCTCGCAGAGGAAGACGACCGGCAGCCGCCAGACCGAGGCGAGGTTCATCGCCTCGTGGACGGCGCCCTCGCTCGCTGCGCCCTCGCCGAAGAAGACGAGCGAGACGCGGTCCTCGCCGAGCACCTGGGCCGACAGCGCGAAGCCCGTGGCGACGGGCAGGCCCGCGCCGAGGATCGCGGTGCCGACGAGGTTGTTGACCGACGGGTCGGCGACGTGCTGGGAGCCGCCGCGGCCGCGGCAGACGCCCGTCTCCTTGCCCATCAGCTCGGCCATCAGCGGGCCGGGCGCGGCGCCCTTCGCGAGCGGGTGCCCATGGCCGCGGTGGTAGCCGGTCACGTAGTCCCGCTCCTCGAGCGCCATGCAGGCGCCGACGATCCCCGCCTCGTGGCCGATCGCCAGGTGGATGACACCGGGGATCTCTCCCAGCCCCGACAGGCGCCCGGCCGCCTCGTCGAAGGCCCGGACCAACCACATCCGGCGGAGCAGCTCACGTTCCAGGGTCGACATGGCGGGCGATCATAGCGCCCCTCGGCCGCACCGGCCGGCCCGCGCCTGTACCGACCGGTTGGTCCAACGAGCCCTTGGCAAGCGGCCCGCAGTGGACTAAGGTCTCGGATCCCCTGCGGCGGAATCGAGTAGGAAGGGAGAGGTGGGAACGTGAGGAGGAGAGTCCTGGCCATCGGAGTCGTGGCCGCCATCCTGGGCGTGGCAGCAGCCGGCTGCGGCGGCTCCGACAGCGCGGAGCCCGCACCGGCCGAGCCGGCGCCCGCGGAGCCCGCACCCGCGGAGCCCGCCCCCGCGGAGCCGGCGCCCGCCGAGCCCGCACCCGCGGAGCCGGCGCCCGCCGAGCCCGCACCCGCGGAGCCCGCCCCGAGCGAGCCGGCACCCGCCGAGCCCGCACCCAGCGAGCCGGCACCCGCCGAGCCCGCGCCCGCCGAGCCCGCCCCGCCGGCCGGCGACCTCCAGACCGAGCTCGTCGTCCTCGGCCCGGACGTGGCCGCTGGCATGAACGTCGACGGTGCGACGGCGTCGCAGCCCGAGCTGCAGGAGATGCACCTGAACCTGCTCGAGCGGCTCGTCGACTACCCGCTCGTCGACAACGGCGAGGGCGTGCTCGAGCCGCAATACGCGGTCGGCCCCGACGGCTACGCGCCGCGCCTGGCCGAGTCGTGGACGTCCCAGGCGAACGCCGACGGGACGGTCACGTGGACGTTCAAGCTGCGCCAGGGCGCGAAGTCCTGCGCCGGCAACGAGTTCACCGCCGACGACGTCATCTACTCGTGGCAGCGCGGCAAGTCGATCACCGGCGCCTCGCCGCTCGTCTGGTTCCTCGGCAACGTGTCGGCGATCTTCGACCTCTCCGCCGTCGCCCCCGTCGGGGACGGCGACGAGGTGACCGACGAGGACAAGGTCCTCAAGGACACGGAGATCAAGAAGGTCGACGACTACACGGTCCAGTTCACGCAGCTCAACGCGAACGAGATGTTCCCGCGCGTCCTCGCGATCACGTTCCTCGGGCCGTTCGACTCGAAGGTGATGCAGGAGAACGCGACCGAGGACGACCCGTGGGCCCACGGGTACACGGACACGAAGAACGCGCCCGGCTTCGGCCCCTACTGCGTCACCGAGTACACGAAGGGCACGCAGGTCGTGCTCGAGGCGAACCCGGGCTACTGGCGCGGGCAGCCGCAGTTCACGAAGATCACCATCCGCAAGGTGCCACAGTCGGCGAACCGCGTCGGCGCGATCAAGTCCGGCGACGCCGACGTGATCACGAGCCTGACGCCGCAGGAGATCGCGGACGTCCGGCAGTCGGACAACGTCTCCGTGCTCGGCTGGCAGAACAACAAGGGCCTCTCGCTCGGGTTCTCGTACAACTTCGAGCCCTGGAACCTCCCGGGCAACGAGAAGCTGCGCCAGGCCGTGGCCTACGCCCTGCCGTACGACGACATCATCGCCCAGGACTTCGGCGGTGACGCGATCAAGTGGAACGGGCACTGCCCGCCGCGCTACTACGGCTACGCCGAGCAGCCCGGCTACTCGACCGACATCGAGAAGGCCAAGGCGCTGCTCGCCGAGGCCGGGTACCCGGAGGGCAAGGGCCTCGAGCAGTACGCCGACGGGCTCAAGATCTTCTACGTCGCCGAGCGCGCGAACGTGGTCGAGCCGATCGTGAACCGCATCCGCACCTCGCTCGCCTCGATCGGTATCAACATCACGCTGAACCCGATCTCGTCGGCCGAGTACGCCGACCGGGCGATCGGCAAGTACGACATGCCGATCTTCGTCTCCGACGTCGACCGGCCGCTCGCGCCGGACGTCGGCTACTGCTCGCAGCTGTTCTACGTCTCGTCCGAGCAGGGCGGCCTCTACAACACGTCGGCCTTCAAGAGCGACGAGTTCGACCAGGCCTACCTCGCCTCGACGAACACGGTGGGACAGGAGCGCCTGGACGTGCTGAAGGGTCTCCAGGAGATGCTGATGGTCGACCTGCCGCAGATCCCGATCGCCGAGGCCAAGTCCTTCATCGCCACGAAGAACGGCGTCGTGAACTGCTGGGCGGGCAACCCGCAGGACCTGCTCGCCTACTGGTACTTCCGGACCGGCGACTGCGCCGCGGGGGCCGACCCGGCCCCGGCCGGCTAGCCGCCGAGCCGCCACCGAAGGACGCGAGGGGCCCCGCTCGGGGCCCCTCGCACGGTCCGGGCCGGACGGCTCCTAACCAATCCGGCGGGGCCGTCGTCTAACCTCTCGCATGTTGTATGCAGGCAATAGAAGGAGGAGAACCAGCGTGAAGTTCCGCGTTCTTGCGATCGGCGCGGTCGCGGCGGTCCTGGGCATCGCAGCCGCCGGCTGCGGTGGCTCGGACAGCGCCGAGCCCGCCCCGGCGCCGAGCGAGCCGGCACCCGCCGAGCCGGCACCCGCCGAGCCCGCACCTGCCGAGCCCGCCCCGGCGGAGCCCGCCCCCGCAGAGCCGGCGCCTGCCGAGCCGGCCCCCGCGGAGCCCGCTCCGGCGGAGCCCGCTCCGGCCGAGCCCGCGCCGCCGGCTGGCGACCTCCAGACCGAGCTCGTCGTCATGGCGCCCGACGTCGCGCCCGCGATCGACCCCGACGGCTCGACGGCGTCGGTTCCCGAGGTCCAGGAGCTCCATCTCAACCTCATGGAGCCGCTGCTCGACTACCCGCTCGTCGACAACGGGCAGGGCGTGCTCGAGCCGCAGTACCAGGTCGGCGCCGACGGCTTCGCGCCGCGCCTCGCCGAGTCGTGGTCGTCCCAGGCGAACGAGGACGGCACGGTCACCTGGACCTTCAAGCTGAAGCAGGGCGTCCAGTCCTGCGCCGGCAACGAGCTGAAGGCCGACGACGTGCTCTACACCTGGGCCCGCGGCAAGTCCGTCTCCGGCGGCTCGCCCGTGGTCTGGTTCCTCGGCAACGTGTCGAAGATCTTCGACCTGTCGCCGCTGGCCCCGACGGGCGAGGGCGACGAGGTGACCGACGAGGACAAGGCCCTCAAGGACACCGAGGTCAAGAAGGTCGACGACTACACGGTGCAGTTCACGCAGTCCGTCGCGAACGAGCTGTTCCCGCGCGTCCTCGCGATCACCTTCATGGACGTCTTCGACTCGACGGTCATGCAGGCGAACGCGACTGAGGACGATCCCTGGTCGCACCAGTACACCGAGACCAAGGACTCGCCCGGCTACGGCGCGTACTGCATGAAGGAGTACACCAAGGGCAACCAGGTGATCCTCGAGGCGAACCCGAACTACTACCGGGGCGCCCCGCAGTTCACCAAGGTGACGTACCGCAAGGTGCCGCAGTCGGCCAACCGGGTCGGCGCGATCCAGAACGGCGACGCGGACGTCATCACGAGCCTGACCCCGCAGGAGATCAAGGACCTGCGGACGCAGGACAACGTCTCGGTCCTCGGCTGGCAGAACAACAAGGGCCTCTCGCTGGGCCTCTCGTTCAACTTCGAGCCGTGGAACCTGCCCGAGAACGCGAAGCTGCGCCAGGCGATCGCGTACGCGCTGCCGTACGACGAGATCCTCACGCAGGACTTCGGCGGCGACGCCGTCAAGTGGAACGGCGCCTGCGCGTCGCGCTACTACGGCTACGTCGACCAGCCGATCTACAACACGGATCCGGAGAAGGCGAAGCAGCTCCTCGCCGAGGCCGGGTTCCCGGAGGGCAAGGGCCTCGAGCAGTACGCCGACGGCCTGAAGCTCTTCTACGTGGCCGAGCGCGCGAACGTGCTCGAGCCGATCGCGAACCGGATCCGCACCTCGCTCGCGGCGATCGGGATCAACATCTCGCTGAACCCGATCTCCAACGCCGAGTACGGCGACCGGTCGCTCACGAAGTACGACCTGCCGATGTTCATCCAGGACGTCGACCGGCCCCTGGCGCCGGACGTCGGCTACTGCGCGCAGCTGTTCTTCGTCTCCAAGGCGAACGGCGGCCTGAACACCCCGTCGGCCTACGACAACGCGGAGTTCGACGAGCTCTACGCGCAGTCGGCGACCACGACGGGCGAGGAGCGCCTCGGCGTCCTCAAGACGATGCAGGAGAAGCTGATGGTCGACCTCCCGCAGGTCCCCATCGCGGAGCCCGCGTCGTTCATCGCCACGAAGAAGGGCGTCGTCAACTGCTGGGCGGGTCAGCCCTACGACCTGCTGTCGTTCTGGCACTTCCGCTCCGGTGACTGCTCCGCGGTCACCGACGCGGCGCCGGGCGGCCAGGAGGCGACGGACACCGCCGCGACCGACACGGCCGCGGCGACGGAGACGACCGGCTAGGCCGGATCGTCCCACCCGGTTCGCGCACGAGGGGCCCTCTCCGGAGGGCCCCTCGTCGTTTCCGGAAATGCGCGCCGGACGCGCGCCGGACGGGCGGGCGGCCGGGCTAGAGCGAGCGGGCGAGCCGGTGCGCCTCGAGCACGACCGGGAGGAGGCCGCGCGGCGCGACCGCGTCGCCGACGACGTGGAGCTCGCGCCCGCCGGCGTCGAGCGCGGCGGCCGGCAGGTACGGGCCGGCGCGCACGACGCTCGCCACGGGGCCGAGCGCGCGCTCGCGGCCCGAGAAGGAGTGCGCGACGACCAGGCGGCCGTCCTCGACCCGCCGCGGGGCGGTCGTGATCCGCACCTCGATGCCCGCGCCGTCGAGGCGGCGCAGCACCCCGAGCATGCTCACCCAGGGCACGTGCCTTCCGAGCACGGGCCGGCGCGTCACGAGCAGCACCTCGAAGCCGCTGGCCGCGAGCAGCTCGCAGGCCGCGTAGACCGGCTCGTCGTCGATCTCGTCGACGACGAGGACGGGCGACCGGAGCGCGCCGGGGTCGCGGACGGCGTCCTCGAGCGAGACGACGAGGTCGACGCCCGGGAGAGGTCAGCGACGGCCGACAGGCCGGTCGCCTGGACGACGACGGCGTCGGCGGCGGAAGGGCGGCGATCGCGGCGGCGTCGAGCGCCGAGCCGGTCTGCAGCTCGGCGCCGGCCTCCCGCGCGGGAGGCGAGCCCGCGGCGGCGGCGCCCATGCCGGCCCGGCCCGGGATCGCTGCCTCGACCACTGACCGGCCGCCGATCGCGGCGGCGGCCTCGTGGACGACGACGCGGTGCCCGCGCAGCGCGGCCGTGCAGGCGACCTCGAGCCCGGCGGGCCCGGCGCCGGCCACGTGCACCTCGCGCGGGGCCGCCGCGGGACGAGATCCTCGACACGCACGCCGGCGTCGTTGGCCGCGCGCCGGGAGCCTCGGGCGCGTAGAAGCACTGGACGGCGCGAGTGTGGATCTGGTGCCAGCAGGCGTTGCAGTACGTGCACGGCGCGCCTCCTCCCCGCGCCGCGCCTTCTCGGCAGGCGCGGGTGGCGAAGGCCGCGCGGGCGAACGCAGCTGGAGTCGCACTCGCCGTTCGCGACGAGCTCCTCGGCGAGCGCAACCGACTCGATCTTGCCGGGCCCATCACCCCGGAGGCACGCCGTCGGCGACGTCGCGGATGCCGCGGTAGAGCTCGCGGAAGTGCGCCGGCCGGAAGGTCCAGGTCGGGCACGTGCCACTCGAGGCTCGGCGAGAAGTTGCCCTGGCTGACGACGTAGTCGAGCCGCGCCGCGTCGGCGAGGTGCGCGACGAGCGCCTGGGACGCCTCCAGGTCGAGCCCGCCGGGAACGCCCTCGTCGACGCTCAGCTTCAGGCCGACGACGAAGCCGTCGCCGCAGCGCGCGCGGATCGCCCGGGTGATCTCCGCGACGAGGCGCGCGCGGTTCTCGACCGAGCCGCCCCAGCGGTCGTCGCGGCGGTTCGACCACGGCGACATGAACTGCGTCAGCAGGTAGCCGTGCGCGCCGTGCAGCTCGACCCCGTCGAAGCCGGCCGCCTGCAGGTTGTGCGCGCTCTCAGCGAAGGCGTCGACGAGCTCGACCACCTCCGCGTCCGTCATCGCGTGCGGCGTCGAGCCGGAGTACGGGTCGCGCTCGGAGGAGGCCGACCAGGGGAGCTGCATCGGGTTCCACAGCGCCTGGCGGCCCGCGTGCCAGAGCTGGCCGACGATCGCCCGCCCGTGCGCGTGGACCGCGGTCGCCAGGCGGGCGAACTGCGGCACGAGCTCGCGCTCGAACGCGAGCGGCACCGTCTCGTTCGGGATCGAGGACGGGTGCACCGCGAGGCCCTCCGTGATCACGAGCCCGACGCCGTCGCGGGCGCGCTCCGCGTAGTAGGCGACCTGCCGGGCCGGGATCTCGTGGTTGCGGCCGAGGTTGGTCACCGTCGCGGCGAGCGCGAGGCGGTTGGCCAGCCGCAGGCGGCCGGCGACGAAGGGCTCGAGCACGGTCACGCGGCAGCCTCCAGCGGTGCGGGGAACGTCCAGCCGAACGCCTGCTCGAGCTCGACGCCGAGGCGGAGCAGGTCGCCGTCCTGCCCGGGCCGCGCCACGAGCTGCAGGCCGACGGGCAGGCCGTCCTCGACGCCGCACGGCAGCGACAGCGCCGGCAGGCCGAGGAAGTTCCAGGGGAGCAGGAAGCGGATGCACGCGTCGAGCAGGGCCTCCTGGGCGCCGTCCGGCCACGTGACCGCGTCGACGTCGCGCCGCTCCGCCTGGTCGGGCGTCGTCGGCATGACGAGGACGTCGACCTGGCCGAGCACGGGCTCGACCCGCGCCCACAGCGCCTGGCGGTGGCGCTGCGCGGCGACGTAGTCCTTCGCGGCGACGAGGTCGCCGAGCGCGAGCAGCGCCTGGACGTCCTCGCCGTAGGTCGCCCGGTCGCGGCGCGCCTCGCGGTCGTGGACGGAGGCCGCCTCGGAGCAGACGATCGCGAACTGCGCGCCCGGCACGGTCTCGAGCCCCGGCACGGCCAGCTCGCGGACGGAGGCGCCGGCGCCGGCGAGCTGCTCGACGGCGCGGGCGACCGCCCGGTGGACGCCGGGCGCGAGGCGCGCGGGATCGAGCGCCCCGGCGGGCACGCCGACGCGCAGCCCGCGCACGGGCAGGAGCGGCGGCGCGGCGAACCCGCTCCCGTCGAGGCGAGCGCGCGCCAGGGCGGACGAGGTCGGCGACGGTGCGGCCGAGCAGGGCCGGTGGATCGAGCGTCCACGAAGGCGGCGGGCAGCCGGCCGTGGAGGACCGACCCGTTCGTCACCTTCAGGCCGGCGATGCCACCACCAGCTCGCCGGCAGGCGGATCAGGCCGCCCGTGTCGGTCCCGAGCGCGGCGAAGGCCATCCCGGTCGCGACCGCGCACGCCGAGCCGCCGCTCGAGCCGCCCGGGACGAGCTCGTCGCCCCACGGGTTCGCGACAGCGCCGAAGTGCGGGTTCGCCGAGGTCGCGCCGAACGCCCACTCGTGCAGGTTGGTCGTCCCGACGACGATGGCGCCGGCCGCGCGCAGGGCGGCGACGACGGCCGCGTCCGCGTCGGCGACCGCGCCGCGGCGGATCCCTGACCTGCCGCGTGTTCCGGGACGCCCGCGACGTCGATGCAGTCGATCGCGACCGGCACGCCGTGCAGCGAGCCGAGCTTGGCTCGCCCCGGCCGCGCGCGCGATCGAGCGCGTCCGCGCGAGCGAGCGCCGGCTCCCAGCACCGTCACGAAGGCGTTCGTGCGCGCCTGGAGCGCCTCGATCCAGGCGAGGCAGGCCGCGGTCGCCTCGCGGGCCGAGACCGCCCGGACGCGATCGCGTCCGCGGTCGCGTCGAGCCCCCGAGCGCGAGATCGGTCACGCCTCCTCGGTCGACGAGGAACGGCGGCGGGACCGGCGCGACTCGAGCGGCGCGCGCGGCGTCGCGCGCGTGGCGGCGAGGAACGCGGCGACGGCCTGCTCCCCGAGCCGGGAGGCGGCGAACGCCGCGCTGTCGTCGGGGTCGAGGAGGCAGTCGGCCGGGTCGTCGGTCTGTGCCCCGGGCATGCGGGCGATCGTACTGCCGCCACGCGGCGGGTGCGCCGGGGAGGGCGCGGGGCGACGCCGTATGATGCGGTGCCCGCAGGCGCGACGCGCTTCCCGGCGGCGGCCGGCCGCCTCGCGCCCTGCACGACAGCCAGGGACGACGGGAGGGACAGTGGGCGAGCAGCGGATCTTCACCCGGAACAGCGAGGTCGAGCCCTTCGTCGTCCGGAGCGTCGAGGGCGCGCCGGTGACCGGCTCGGCGGAGCTCCGCCACCTGCTCGACGGGCCGGACGGCCTGCTGATCGAGGTGACGTACGAGGCCGGGATGAGCGCGCCGCCGCACTCGCACGACCACGAGAGCTACTGCTACTGCGTCCGCGGCCGGATCCGCTCGACCGTCGACGGGGTCGCCTACGAGCTCGGCCCGGGCGACGCGGTCTTCCACCCGAAGGGCGTCGTCCACCAGACGGACGTGCTCGAGGACTCCGTCTGGCTCGAGTTCAAGACGCCGCCCGTCAGGACGGCTGGTGAGCGCGGAGCCAGCCGGGATCCCGGCGGCTGACTTCACGGCGCGTCGAGGCGCTGCGCGGCGCCGCCGAGCAGGAGGGCCTCGACTACGTGCTCGCCTGCAGGACGACATGCGCGCGCACCTGTCTACCTGACCGGCTACGCGCCGACGAACGGCGGCGCGCTCGTCGTCGTCGGGTCCGACTCGGTCGCGCTCCTCGTCGACCAGGCGTGGGACGTCGCCCGCGCGCGGCCTCCTGGCTCGAGCCGGCCGCCGTGCGCCGAGCGACGACCGCCCGCGACGCGCTGCTCGAGCTGCCCGCCGCCCCGCGCCGCGTCGGCGTCGCCGGCTGGAGCATCCTCCCCGCGCCGCTCCACCTCGGGCTCGCCCGCGGGGTGGACGCGCCGGACGTCGTCGACGTCACGGGCGACCTCGTCGCGCTGCGGCAGGTCAAGTCCCCGGCGGAGGTCGCGCTGCTCCGCGAGGCGGGCCGGATCACGAGCGCCGGCGCCGCCGCGTTCGCCGAGGGCGTGGTCGCGGGCGCCGACGAGCGCGAGCTCGCGCTCGCGGTCGAGACCGCGATGCGCCGTGCGGGCTCGGGCCCGCTCGCCTTCCCGCTCGTCCTCGGCGGCGGCGCCGATGCGACGGCGACGGCCGTCCCCTTTCCCGCCGAGCGGCGCCTCGCGGCCGGCGAGCCGGTCCTGCTCGACTGCGGCGGGACGCGCCTCGGCTACTGCGGCGACATGGCCCGCACGGCCACGCCCGGCCCGCCCCCGGACGCCCTGCGCGCCCTGCTCGACGCGACCCTCGCCGCGTACGAGGCGGGCGTCGCCGCGCTGCGCCCGGGCGCCCGCGCCGACGAGGTGCACGCCGCCTGCGTCGAGACCGCCCGCGCGCGGGGCTACGAGATGCCGTTCCTGGTCGGCCACGGGATCGGCTGCGAGAACCAGGAGCCGCCCCGGCTGGACGGCCTCGACACGACGACGCTCGTCGAGGGCATGGTCGTCACGGTCGAGCCGGGGATCTACGTCCCGGGCCTCGGCGGCGCGCGGATCGAGGACACGTTCCTCGTCACGCGCGACGGCTGCGAGGCGCTCACCCACGGGCCGCTGGCCCTCTGGAGCTGAAGGAGGCACCGTGCCCGACAGCGTCGGAACCCGCGCGAAGCTCGGCGTGATCATCCCCTCGACGAACACCGTCGTCGAGCACGACCTCTACGCCGTCCGCCCCGAAGGGATCACCTTCCACTTCGGCCGGATGTACATCGAGGCGCCCGACCTCTCCTCCGACGACGCCTTCGAGGCGCTGCTCGGCCAGGTGCGGGAGTCGATCACGGTCGCGATCCGCGACGTGATGACCTGCGAGCCCGACTACCTCGTGATGGGCATGTCCGCCGAGACGTTCTGGGGCGGCAAGGCCGGCGGCGAGGAGTTCGTGCGCAAGGTACGCGAGCAGTCGGGCCTCGAGTGCTCGACCGGCGCCGCCGCCTGCGAGGACGCGATCGCCGCGCTCGGCCTGAAGCGGATCGCCGTCCTGACGCCGTACCAGCCCGTCGGCGACGAGCAGGTGCGCGGCTTCTTCGGCGAGCTGGGCGTCGAGATCGTCCGCCTGCACGGCCTGAAGTGCCCGAGCGCGACGTCGATCGCGCGGATCACCGAGGCCGAGGTGCTGCCGATCCTGCGCGAGCTCGACGGCCCCGACGTCGACGCGATCGTCCAGGTCGGGACGAACCTGAGCTTCGTGCGCCTCGCCGACGAGGCCGAGCGCTGGCTCGGCAAGCCCGTCGTCGCGATCAACGCGGCCACGCTCTGGCACGCGCTCCGCGCGAACGGCTTCCAGGACCGCTTCACGGGCTTCGGCCCGCTCCTCCGCGACCACTGAGACCCCACAGGAGAGTCCCGCCCGTGCCCGAGCACCCGATCACCCGTCACTTCGTCACCGTCGGCGACCGCCAGGTGCACTACCGCCGCCTCGGCGAGGGGCCGCCCGTCCTGCTCGTCCACGAGTCGCCGATGACGGGCGTGATGCTCCTCCCGCTCGCGCGGGCGCTCGCCGAGCTCGGACACTGCGTGCTCGCGCTCGACACGGCGGGCTACGGCGGCTCCGACCTGCTGACGGCAACGGACGCGCCGACGATCGCCGACTACGCGGACGCGATCGTCGAGCTGTTCGAGCCGCTCGGGCTCGACCGGCCCTACGTCTACGGCTCCCACACCGGCGCGCAGATCGTGCTCGAACTGGGGCTCCGCCACCCGAAGGCGGCCCGCTCGATCGTCGTCGACGGCCTGCCGACGTTCACGCGCGCCGAGGCGATCGACCTGCGGATGAACTGGCTGATCCAGTACCCGCCGCAGTCGGACGGGACGCATCTCGTCGCGCTGTGGCACCGCTACCGCGACCACGTGATGTTCTGGCCCTTCTACCGGCCGACCGACGAGGGCCGCTTCGAGCTCGACCTGCCGAGCGCCGAGCACTTCCACGAGCGCCTGGTCGACTGGCTGCTCCCGGGCGAGCTGTACCCGCTCTCGTACCGCGCCGCCTTCGACTACGAGGGCCACGTCCGGGTCGCCGAGCTGAAGGCGCGCGCCGCGCTGACCGCGCACTTCGACGACCTGCTCGGGAGGTACACCGACCAGCTGCCCGCGAAGCTCGGCAGGGACACGGTGAAGGCGCGGATGCCGAAGGCCGAGCACCCGCGCTGGATCGCGGACTTCCTCGCCGGCGCGCCCTGCCCCGACGCGCCGCCGGCCCCGGCCGCCGCGCCGATCGCCGGCCGGCTGAGCCGCGAGTACGCCGCCGACGGGCGCCGCCAGCTGCTCGTCCGCCGCCGCCTCGACGCGCCCGGCCGCCCGCTCGTCCTGCTCCCCGACGCCCCCGACGCGGGCTCCGGGCTGCGCGCGATCGCCGACGCGCTCGCGGCGACGCGCCCCGTCGTGATCCTCGACGTCCCCGGCACCGGCGGCTCCGACCCGCTCGGGAAGAAGGAGCCGGCCGTCGCCGACTACGTCGCGAGCCTCGACCGCGCGATCCGCTCGCTCGGTACGCGGGAGGTCGACCTCTACGGCAAGGGGATCGGCGCGGTGCTCGCGCTCGAGCTCGCCCGGGCGAAGCCGCGGGCGGTCGGCAAGCTCGTGCTCGACGGCTTCCCGCTCTGGAGCCCGGACGTGCGGAAGCGCTTCCTCGCGCAGCCGCGCGTCTCGCTCGCGCCCGAGACGGACGGCACGCACCTGCTGCGCGCGTGGACGATGACGCGCGACCGCGAGGTGTTCTTCCCCTGGTTCGATCGCACGCGGGCGAACGTCCGCAAGCACGCCCCGGCGCCGCCGGCGGAGATCCACCGGCGCGTGCTCGAGATCCTCAAGGCGCTGCCGACCTACGACCTGCCCGAGCGGGCCGCGCTCGCGCACCCGCTCGAGGACGCGCTCGGCTCGATCCCCGTGCCGGCGATGGCCTGCGCCGCGCCCGGCGAGGTCGCGGCGACCGTGCTCGTCGAGGTCGGCCGCCTGGCCGGGATCCCGGCGACCGTCCTGTCCGGCGACGCGGCCACGGACGCCCGTGCGATCGCCCGCTTCCTCGACGGGAGCGCGAAGTGAGCCGCACGACGGAGGTCGCCCCGGGCATCCACGAGGTGCCGACGCTCCTCGGCGGCGGGATCCGCTGCGCGCACTGGCTCGTCCTCGGCGAGCGCGGCGCGCTGCTCGTCGACACCGGGATCCACGGCGACGTGGCCGAGTGGGTCGTCCCCGCGCTCGCCGAGCTGGGGCTCGGCCCCGAGGCGCTCGTCGAGTGCGTCATCTCCCACGCCGACCTCGACCACGCGGGCGGCACCTCCGAGCTCCAGGCGCTCGTGCCCGGCTGCCGCATCCGCGCGCACCGGCTCGAGCAGCCCCGCGTCGAGTCGTGGGCCGTCTGCCGCGACGAGCGCTACGGCTGGGCGGACGAGCACGGCCTTGGCCTGCCGGCCGAGACGATCCAGTGGATGGAGGGCGCCTACGGCACGCCCGGCCCGATCGCCGGCGACGTCGCCGACGGCGACCGGATCGACCTCGGCGGGACGACGCTCGTCGTCGTCGAGCTGCCCGGTCACGCCCCCGGTCTCGTCGGCCTCTGGCACGCGGCCTCGCGGACGCTGATCGCGCAGGACGCGATCGCCGGCCGCGGGCCCGATCCGGCCAACCCGGAGCACGTGACGCCGCCCCAGTACGGCTCGGTCGAGCTCCAGCGGCGGACGATCGAGCGCATCCGCGGCCTCGACCCGGCCGTGCTCGGCTCGAGCCACTTCGCGCCCATGTCCGGCGCGACGCTCGCCCGCTTCCTCGACGACGCGGCCGCGTTCGTCGGCGAGCTGGACGCCGTCGTGCGCGGCGCGCTCGGCCCGGCGGCGCGCACGCTGCGGGAGCTGCACGCGGCCGCGGACGCCGCCAAAATCGGTGCGTTCGGCCGGACCAACAAGCTGCACCGCTCCCGTCCACGCGCGCATCTCGTCGACCTCGAGGCGCGCGGCGAGGCGGTCCGGGAGCAGGTGGACGGCCGGCCGGCCTGGAGGGAGGCGTAGGTGCTCGACGGCAAGGTCTGCATCGTCACCGGCGGCGCGAACGGGATGGGCCGCGCGACCGCGATCGAGATGGCGCGCCAGGGCGCGCGCAGGGTCGTCGTCTCCGACGTGAAGGACGACGAGGGCGCCGAGACGGTCGCGCTCGTGGAGCAGGCCGGCGGCGAGGCCCTGTACGTCCGCTGCAACCAGCGCGTCGAGGAGGAGGTGATCGCGCTCATGCGCGCCGCCGTCGACCGCTTCGGCGGGATCGACGTCCTCCACAACAACGCCGCCGTCCACGAGGTCGCGATGGCCGGCCCGCAGCCGATCGACCAGATCTCGAACGAGCTCTGGGACGCGGTAATACCGAGACGAACCTGCGCGGCTTCTGGTGGTGCACCAAGCACGCCGCGCCGCACCTGCGGGCGTCGAGGGCCGGCGCGATCGTGAACGCCGGCTCGACCGCGAGCCTGATCGGCTACCCCGGCTCGCCCGCCTACAACGCGATCAAGGGCGCGATCGTGCAGCTGACCCGCTCGACGGCCGTCGACCTCGCCCCCGTGCGGTGCAACGTCTACTGCCCCGCGGGCGTCGAGACGCCGCTGCTCGAGCAGTTCCTCGCCGGCGTCGGCGACCGCGAGAAGATCGTCCAGGAGCTGCTCGAGGTCTGCCTCGTCAAGCGGCTCGGCAAGCCGGACGACATCATGAAGCTCATTCGCCCGTGGATCGTGACGCCTCCTGGATCACCGGCGCGGTCATCTCGATCGACGGCGGAGCGCTCGCGTGGAAGCCCCTGTAGCACGGGGGAGAAGCTCGCGCTTCTCCCGCGTCGAACCCTCGTCGCGCCATGGCGAGCCGCACTCGGCACATCCGGCTCTGGTCACCGCTCGCAGTTCCTCCGGCGCCGCAGGGCCCGGCAGAACCTGCCGGGGTCGGCGAAGGTCGGCTGCCGTGAGGCGCGTCGCGCTGCTGCTGGCTCTCGTGGTCCCGCCTCTGGGTCAGGGAAGGTCGGCGCGGCGACCGTCGAGGGTCGCGGACGGGATCGCGCTGCGCGGGTGCTTCCTCGAGGGGACGGCGGCGAGCTCCACGGTCAGCCTGCTCGAGGAGCTGATCCCGGAGGCGAGGGTGAATGGGGCGCCCGTGCACGTCTCCGGCTCGCCTCCGGACCCGCCGCAGGGGAACGACGCGTTCGCGCGCAGCGTCCAGGAGCTCCTCCTCCGACGAGGACGCGGGGACGATCTACGTCCAGTCGCCCCGGCGAGATCGGGGCCGACTCGACCGTCCTCGACGACGCGGCGCTCGACGCGGCGTTCGACGCGACCGTCGACGAGGCACGCCGCTGCTTCGACGCCGGCGCGGTCGAGTTCCTGCAGGCGGTCGGCGTCGCCGCCGACGTCCTCGTCACGTGCCCGCGCGCGGCACGCCGCGAGCGGGGGCCGCACGGGCGGCGACGGCTCGTCGGACGGTGGCTCCGGGCCCGGGTGGTTCCTCGCCTTCGTCCTCGGCATCCCGCTCGTCGGGCTCGGGATCGGCTGGTTCCAGCGGCGCGCCGGGCGCCAGCGCCGCCGCCGAGCTCGCCAAGGCGAAGGCCGAGCTCGAGACGCAGTTCCTCGCCGTGACGAGCGCGATCGTCGAGATCGGGGACGACGTCCAGCTCGCCCAGACGCCCGAGGTGCAGGGCACTCGCGCACCGCGAACGAGCGCTTCGCGACGCTGAAGGATGAGATCGTGCGAGCGGCGACGCTCGTCCAGTGCGCCCAGGTCGCGAGCCGCATCGACGAGACGCTGGCGTCGCAGCCGTCGAGAGCGCTCTCGCGGCCGGCAAGCCAGTCCCGCCCCAGCCGAAGCCGAGGCGCCCACGCCGCCTGCTTCTTCGACCCGGCCTTGCCGCCCGGCGACGACGACGGCGCGACGATCACGACGGCGGCAGGCACGAAGCAGGTCGGCGTCTGCGCCACCTGCGCCGAGCTGCTCGCGCGCGGCGAGCAGCCGAGGACGCGGCAGATCGACGTGAACGGCGTCCAGGTCCCGGCCGCGAAGGCGCCGCGCTCCCACGGCGGCCTCGGCGTAGGCGGCCTCGACGCGTTCAGGTCGTCCTCGATGCGCTCCTCGGCGGCGGCCAGCCCAGCAGCGGCGGGAGCGGCGTGCGCTTCGACTGGGGCCGCCCGCTCGGCGGCGGCCGCGGCGTCGGCAGCTCGTGGACGCCCGACCTGACGCCGTCGCGGCCTCGGACGAGCTTCGGCTCCGGCGGCCGCTCGGCGGGGAGCGCGCGGCGCTCCCTCGGCGGCGGCTCCGCCGCTCCGGCGGCTTCGCGCAGCATCGGCCGCGGCTCTAGCCGGGCGGCGACTGACAGTAGCCGAAGCGGCCGTCGGAGCGATCGGCGGGCAGCCCGAGCCCGGGGATCGACGTCGTGCCGCCCACGGTGAGCTCGAGCCTGAACCCGAGCCGTTCCTCCGCGAAGGTCGTTGACCGCCTCGATCAGGGAGGCCTCCCAGTCCCGGGTGACCGTCGAGCACAGCGGGTCGCGTGCCTCCACGAGCGCGTGCGCGGCGCTCCGGGCACCACGCGTCCACGCCCGGCACCCCGATGCAGGCGCCGAGCGCGCCCAGCCGCGCGGGCGTCGGCGAGCGACCCGGCATGCTCGCCAGGCGGCCCGGTCGGAGATCCGGCGCGAGGGCGGCGACCCCGGCGCGCCTGCGGCGCCGCACCGCCCGGGGCAGGCCCGGCCGCGCCGGCCGCGGCCACGCCGGCGACGATCGCGAGGGCGAGGCACCTGCGCGCCACGCGTCGACTGTACCTGCCGCCGACGGGCCGGCAGGGCGTCCGGCCGCATGGCGGGATCGCGCCGGTAGGTTCGGAACGGGCGGAAACGGGAAGCATCCGGGAATGCGTCTCGGCCGCGCCCTCGCCCCGATCGGCCTCACGCTGGCCGCGCTCGCGCTCGCCGCCTGCGGAGGCGACGAGTCGGGGGATGCCGCCCCGCCCGGCCGCGACGCCGTGCTCGCGCCGCCCGAGCGGCCGCCCTCGCCCGGTGGCGCGTCGACCGCGCCGCTGCCGGGCTCGACCGGGTCGGACGCCACCGAGGGCCCGCTCGTGCTCGCGGCCCGCCCGGGCCCGGGCGGCGGCCGCTGCGCCCCGGGCATCCATCGCTTCGCCCTGCGAGGCCACTCGATCACGCTGCGCGTCAGCGAGCGCCGCGGCAGCGGGCCGCGGCCGCTCCTGCTGGCGCTCCACGGCGCGGGCGGCGGCTCGGAGGACGCGCTCTGGGCGTTCCGCGCCGCATGGAACCGGCCCGGGATGGTGATCGTCGCACCGGAGTCGGAGGGGCGTAGCTGGAGCCTCGACGCCGACCTCCGCGCGATCGACGCGGCGCTCGCCCGGGCGTTCGCGCGCTGCCGGATCGACCCCGAGCGCGTCGCCGTCGGCGGCTTCTCGGCCGGCGCGACGCTCGCGGTGCAGCTCGGGCTCGCGAACGGCGGGCTCTTCCACGCGGTCGCCGCCCTCTCCCCGTCGGCCTCGCTGCCGCCGACCCGGCGCGGCCAGCCGCGCGTCTTCGTCGCGCACGGGCGCAACGACGAGGTGATCCCGATCGACCGTGGCGGCGCCGCGCTCGTCGAGGAGCTGCGAACCGACGACTACGACGTCACGTTCCGTCGCTTCCCGGGCGGCCACGCCGTCCCGAAGCCGGTCTCGAAGGCCGCGGCCGACTGGCTGCTGCGCTGACGCACCCGCTGGACGCGCAGCCCGGCCCGTGCGACGATCACGCCGATGCGCGCCGCCGTCTACCACGGGCCCCGGGACATCCGGGTCGAGACGGTCCCCGACCCCGTCTGCGGCGAGCGCGACCTCGTGCTGCGCGTCACCGCCTGCGGCGTCTGCGGCTCCGACCTGCACTCGTACACCAAGGGGCTGTTCGTCGAGCCTGGCCAGATCATGGGCCACGAGTTCGCGGGCGAGGTGGTCGAGATCGGCCGGCTCGTCGAGGGCGTCCGCGTCGGCGACCGCGTCACGGCCTCCCCCGCCGTCGACTGCGGCCGCTGCGCGCGCTGCATCGCGGGCGAGCCGCTGCTCTGCCAGGACCAGGCGGGGAACATCATCTCGGGCGGCTTCCCCGGCGGCTTCGCCGAGTACCTGCGCGTGCCGAGCGCGCGGCCCGGGCAGTCCGTCTTCGTCCTGCCCGAGGGCGTCACGGACGAGGTGGGCGCAACGACCGAGCCGATGGGCGTCGGCCTGCGCGCCGCCCACCACGCGGCGCCGTCGGCCTACGACACGTGCGTCGTCTTCGGGCTCGGGATGATCGGCCAGGTCGCCGTCCAGGCGCTCAAGGTCGCCGGCGCGGAGCGCGTGATCGGCGTCGACGTGGCGCGCCAGCGCCTCGACGCTGCCGCCGCGCTCGGCGCGGACGTCGTCGTCGACGCGAGCGAGGGCCAGACGCTGGCTCGCCTCATCGAGCTGACCGGCGGCGGCTCGGCTCGGCTACGGCGGCGGCGGGTCGGCCAGGCGGACGTCGTCGTCGAGTGCACGGGCGTCCCGCGGTGCTCGACCAGGCGCTCGACGCGGTGCGCCGCGGCGGGGCGCTCGTCCAGGTCGCGCTCTACGAGGAGGCCCCGGCGATCGACCTGAACCGGCTCGTGATCAAGGAGCTGCGCGTCCACGGCTCCTTCGGCTACGGCGGCGTCGGCTACACCGGCTTCCGCGACGCGCTGCGCCTGCTCGCCGACGGCCGCGCCCGCACCGAGCCGCTGATCACGCACCGGCTGCCGCTCGACGCGATCGACGAGGCCTTCCGGATCAGCTCGACCGGGACGCCTCGATCAAGGTGATGGTGCTGCCCTAGCCGCCGCGTTCGGCCCGGTCGGCTGGCCACGCGTCCCTCCCGGCCGATCCGGACGGGGCCTGGACGAGGATTCGCGCAATCGGCACGGTCGTGCGGAGGACGTGCGCGGATCGGCGATACGCTCGTTGCCGGCGGCCGTGGTACCCCCACCCTGGGTGGGAGCCCTGGCGACGTGGCCGCTTCGGACCGGGCCGCAGAGGACGAGGCCAGATGGGACGGGGCCGGACGGGACGCGGCTCGATCGGACGGCGCTCGCCGACCGCTCGCGCTCGATCCTCCTAGCCGCGGGCCGGGTCGGGCTCCGCGTTCCCCGACGGCGGCGCCCAGCACTGCGCGACCCAGGTCGCGCGCCAGCGTCCCACCCCGTCCGAGCGGAGCTGGACGAACGAGTCGAGCACGCCCTGCGTCGCGTGGACGACGACGTGGTCGGCATCGACCCGGGCCGGCGCCGCGAAGACCGGTGCGGCCGCGTTCCTGCCCCCGTGCACGACGTCGGCCGCGGCGGTGCGCCATCCGGGCGTGCCGCCCCGTCGACCGGGAGCAGGTCGTAGCGGCTGCAGCCGTCTCCGAGCCCCGCGAGCGCGCGCTCGCGCTCCAGCGAGCGCACTGCCGGCGCGGAACGCCCGACCGGCGCGGGCTGGCGGTCGCCGTACCCCGCCACCAGCACCGCGAGCAGGGCGGTGACGAGCGCGATGACCGCCCGCCCCATCAGCTCGTAGGACGACGCGCAACCGCGCCGGCTGGCTCAGGCGCCGGCGATGCCGGTGCCGAGGCAAGCCGTCAGGCCCTCGAGCAGCCAGCCGCCCTTCCCGTCCGCGCGGAAGCGCAGGATCGCCGCGTTGCGCGCGTCCCGGATGACGCGCACGTCGCGCTCGCCCTGCGGCGCCAGCCGGTCGGTGGGCAGGAGCGTCGCGCCGAGGACGACGCGCGCGGCGTCGACCGGCGTCCCCGCGTGCCGGTCGCGCCGTCCACGATCTCGCCCTCGGTGACGGCGACGCCCGCGTCGCCGCAGTCGGGGGTCGGGATCGCCTCCTTCCCGTTGCCGCCGCAGGCCGCCGCGAGCAGGGCGAGCCCGACGAGCGCAAGGCACGCAAGCCGCCTCACGCGGCCTCCGCGAAGGCGCCGCGCAGGACGGCGCCGCACTCGTCGAGGCACGCCGAGGCCCGGTCGATCGCCGCGCCGAGGCGGAAGAAGCCGTGGATCTGCCCCTCGTAGCGCGTGCGGGTCACGGCGACGCCCGCGGCGGCGAGCGCGTCCCCGTAGGCCTCGCCCTCGTCGCGCAGCGTGTCGCAGCCGGCGGTGATCACGTGCGCCGGGCAGAGCCCGGCCAGGTCGGTCGCCCGCAGCGGCGCCGCGTCCGGGTGCGTCCGATCGCCGCCCGGGCCGACGTAGTGCGACCAGAACCAGTCGAGCGACGCCGCCGAGGGCCCGTAGGCCTCGTTCTCCGCGTACGACGGCCGCGTCGGGTCGGCGTCCGCGACCGGGAAGACGAGCAGCTGGAGCGCGAGCGCGAGGCCGTGGTCGCGCGCACGGCGCGCGACCACGGCGGCGAGCGCGCCGCCGGCCGAGTCGCCGCAGACCGCGAGCGCGCCGGGCCGCGCCCCACGTCGATCCCCGCTCCGCGAGGCCGGACGGTCGCCATCCAGGCGTCGTCGACCTGCGCCGGGAAGCGGTGCTCGGGCGCGAGCCTGTAGTCCACCGCGGCCACCAGGCAGCCCGACCGCGCGCAGAGCGCGCGGCAGACGCCGTCGTGCGAGTCGAGGCTCCCGAGCACCCAGCCGCCGCCGTGCAGGTAGACCACCGCGGGCAGGTCGATCCCCGACCCCGGCGGCGTGTAGAGGCGGACGGGCAGGCGGCCGCCGGGGCCCGGGAGCACCCAGTCGACGACCGAGCCGACCTCGTCGACCGGCCCGAACATCCGCGCGTAGGCGTCGTTCAGCCCGGCACGAGCCCGCTCCGGCGTCAGCTCCGAGACCGGGAACGTCCCGCCGGCGAGCCCGTCGAGGTAGGCCTTCGCCTGCGGGTCGATCGCCATCAGGCGAGCGCGCGGCGCAGCGCCGTCGAGGCGTCGTCCAGCACCTCGTTCGCGCGCGGGATCACCCCGGGCATGCGCACGACGCCGTGGATCAGCCCGTCGAAGCGCGCGAGCGTCGTCTCGACGCCGGCGCGGTCGAGCGCGGCCGCGAGCAGCGCGCCCTCGTCGCGGAGCGGATCCAGCTCGACGACCTGGACGTGCGCCGGGCAGACGCCGGCCAGCTCGGCACGCAGCGGCGAGGCCTCCGGGTGCGCGCCGTCCCCGTCCGGGCCGAGGTATTGCTCCCAGTACCAGCGCATCGCGTCGCGCGTGAGCCCGAACCCGACGGCGTTCTCCTCGTACGAGGGCGTGTCGAACGAGCAGTCGGCGACCGGGTAGACGAGCAGCTGCAGGCGCAGCGGCAGGCCGCGGTCGCGCGCGCGAAGCGCCATCACGGCGGCGAGGTTGCCGCCCGCGGAGTCGCCGCCGACGGCCAGGCGCGCCCGGTCGACGCCGAGCTCGCCCGCGTGCTCGGCGACCCAGACGGTCGCGGCCCAGCAGTCGTCGACCGCGGCGGGGAAGCGGTGCTCGGGCGCGAGACGGTAGTCCACGGCCACCACGGCGCAGCCCGCGCGGTTGGCGAGCGCGCGACACGCGAGGTCGTGCGAGTCGAGCGAGCCGACCACCCAGCCGCCGCCGTGGTACCAGACGAGCGCGGGCAGCGGCCCGTCGGCGCCGACGGGCAGGTAGCGGCGGATCGAGATCGGCCCCCCGGGCCCGGGGACGGTCCAGTCGTCGATCGACCCGACGGGGTCGGGATCGCCGAACAGGCGCGGCGCGAGCTGGTCGGCGAGCCGACGCGAGTCGGCGATCGGCACCTCGTTGACGGGGACGATCCCGGCGGCGGCGAGGCCGTCGAGGTAGGCGCGAACGGCGGGGTCGACTGGCATGGCCGGAGGCTACGCGATCGGGGCCGGCGCCGGGCGGCCTCAGCGCACGCCGAAGGTGGCGACGATCCGCTCCGACTGCTCCTGGATCACGCCGGCCGGGTTGCCGATCGGCGGCGTCAGCTGGAGGAAGTCGACGATCCCGGCGTAGCGGGCGGCCTGCCGGCGCACGTCGTCCGCGGTGCCGAAGAGCGCCATCCGCTCGATCAGCTCGGGGCGGAGCGCCGCCGCCGCGGCCGCGTAGTCGCCCGCGAGCGCGGCGGGCACGGCCGTCTCGACCTCGCGGTCGAAGCCGTGGTGGCGGAGCAGGTCGGTGAAGTACGGCGCGATCAGGTAGAAGGCGAGCCCGAGCCGCGCCATCGCGAACGCGCGCTCGGCGTCGTCGTCGATCGCGCAGAGGACGGCGACGCCGACGTCGAGGTCGGCCCGGGTGCGGCCCGACCGGGCGAGCCCGCGCTCGAGCGCCGGCACCTGGACGTCCTCGATCCAGGCGAGCGTCGAGACGACGTTCAGGATCGCGCCGTCGGCGACCTCGCCGGCGAGCTGCGTCATCCGCGCGCGCGTCGCGCCGAGGTAGATCGGCGGGTCGGCGTCCTGCGGGGGCGGCACGGCGCGCTGGAAGCCATGGAAGCGGTAGTAGGGCCCTGCGTGCTCCGCGGGCGCGCCGAGCCCGGCGCGCATCGCGGCGCGGATCGCGGCGACGTAGTCGCGCATCCGCTCCGCCGGATGGGCGTAGTCGACGCCGTGCCAGTCCTCGCTCCACTGCTTCGGCATCGGCCCGAGCCCGAGCCGGAAGCGGCCGCCGGAGACCTCGTGCAGCGTGCGCGCGGCGATCGCCGTCGCAACCGGGCTGCGCGTCCAGCCGGCGATGCTCGCGAAGAGCTCGACCCGGCTCGTGCGCGCCGCGAAGGCGCCGAGCATCGAGAAGCAGTCGGAGTGCACGTCGCCGACCGCGACCATCCCGAGCCCCCGCTGCTCGACCAGCTCGGCCAGGCGCAGCGTGTCGGCGAGCGCGACCGGCGGCATCGCCGCGGTCACGCCGAGCATCCGGAACGGCAGCTCCCCCACGAGGGCGCGAGCCTAGCCGATCGCGCTGGCCGACGCCGCGCCGCGTCGGCACGGCCAGCGCGCCTGGCAGAGTGCCGCGATGCGCCGTCGGATCGCCCTTGCCTGCCTCGTCCTCGCCGGCGCGCTCGTCGCGGCGGCCGACGTCGGCGCCTCGATCGTGCCGGGCGCCGCGATCGCGGGCGTTCGGCTCGGGATGCCGGAGGCGCGGGTCCGTGCGGTGCTCGGCGAGCCGACGAGGGAGATCCGCGACACGACCGAGCTCGGCGACTACGTCGAGCTGCGGTACCCGGGCCTTCGGATCTTCCTCCTCCCCCGCGTCGGCGTCTCGTCCGTCGCGACGACCCGGCGCGCCGAGCGCACGCGCTCCGGGGTCGGCGTCGGCTCGACGGTCGCGGCCGTGCGCGCCGGGATCCCCGGGATCGCCTGCCAGGTGTCGGGAGGCGTCGGCCTCTGCCGCGTCGGCGGCGTGCGACGCGGCGCCCGCGGGACGGACCTCTCCATCCGGCGCGGACGGGTGACGGAGGTCTCCGTCTACCGTGTCGACAGCGGCTAGTCGGAGGTCGGGCGCTGCGGCCGCCCCGAGGGAGGAGGATCTGGATGCGCAGGACGACCATCGCGGCCCTCGCGGCGACGGCGAGCCTCGTGCTCGCGAGCACGGCGAACGCCGAGCCGCCGTTCGCGTTCGGCGGCGCGAAGCTGGGCCCGCTCACCGTCACGACGAGCGTGCTGCCGAGCGACACGTCCGTCGACATGCGCGGCGTCTGGAACGACCCGACCGTCTCGTGCCTGGCGACGCGGCAGCTGATCGTCAAGGCCGAGGTCTTCTTCACTGCGCCCGGCGGCGGCACGCGGCGGATCGTCCGCTCGAAGCGGGGCGCGGTCGGCAACTGCGCCGAGGGCGGGCCGAACTTCGGCTTCACGATCCCGGCGACGACGAAGGGCCTCGCGTGCGCCGACGGGACGTGGCGCCCCGGGACGTACTCGTTCGTCACGTTCGGGCGCCACGTGCAGACGGGCTTGCGCGCCTACGCGAGCCTGAACTGGCGCGTCGACGACCCCTGCTAGCGGATCGGGGGGAGAAGCTCGCGCTTCTCCCCCCGAGACCCCCGGTCGTGGCGCCGCACCCGGTCGCAGCCCGGGCCTGGCTCGTGCTGGTCCTGCGTCAGCCCGGGCGAGGGCGTGGAGCGATCGGCACGGAGTCGTCACGGATCCGGGCACCGCCGTGACAGATCCGTGCGCATCTCCCCGCTAGGCTCGAACGCGGGTGGAGGCGAGGGGTGGCCCCTGGCCCGGCCGAAGCGGACAGTGGCCGAAACGGACGGTGCACGCGGACGCGGGCTCCCCGCGCTCCGGTGCTGGCCGCGGCGCAGGCGGCCGGCTCTGGGCCGAGCGGGGCCCGGATCGCGCAGTGCAACCACCTCCCGCTCGCGGTGCGAGGTCGGCGCCTGGCCTCGCCGGGCAGACAGGTAGATTGCGACCGGAGGAACATGGATCTGCGCGGGGCGCCCTGGGCTGCTGCCCGTCCTGCGCGCGAGAGGAGGACGGAGAATGGCGAACAGCTTCGGAGCGCGCTCGACCCTGGCGGTCGGGGGCACGTCGTACGAGATCTTCCGCCTCGACGCCCTCCAGAGCGCCTTCGACGTCGCACGGCTCCCCTACTCGCTCAAGGTGCTGCTCGAGAACGTCCTGCGCAACGAGGACGGCGACACCGTGCAGGCGCGCGACGCCGAGGCGATCGCGCGCTGGGTCGCCGACGACGAGCCCAGCCAGGAGATCGGCTTCAAGCCGTCCCGCGTGCTGCTGCAGGACTTCACCGGCGTTCCGGCGATCGTCGATCTCGCGGCGATGCGCGACGCGATCGGCGGGCTCGGCGGCGACCCGGCGCGCGTGAACCCGCTGATCCCCGCGGAGCTCGTGATCGACCACTCCGTCCAGGTGGACGTCTTCGCCTCCAGCAACGCGTTCGCCGCGAACGCCGAGCTCGAGTTCGAGCGCAACCGCGAGCGCTACGCGTTCCTCCGCTGGGGGCAGACCGCCTTCTCGAACTTCAAGGTCGTGCCGCCCGACACGGGCATCGTCCACCAGGTCAACCTCGAGTACCTGGCGCGCGTCGTCGACGCCCGCGAGGAGGGCGGCGCGCTGCGCGCCTTCCCGGACACCCTCGTCGGCACCGACTCGCACACGACGATGGTCAACGGCCTCGGCGTGCTCGGCTGGGGTGTCGGCGGGATCGAGGCCGAGGCGGCCATGCTGGGCGAGGCGCTGTCGATGCTCGTGCCGCAGGTGGTCGGGTTCAAGCTGAGCGGCAAGCTCCCCGAGGGCGCGACCGCGACCGACCTCGTCCTCACGGTCACCCAGATCCTCCGCGCCGCCGGCGTCGTCGGGAAGTTCGTCGAGTTCTTCGGGCACGGCCTCGTCGGCCTGCCGCTCGCCGACCGCGCGACGATCGCGAACATGGCCCCGGAGTACGGCGCGACCTGCGGCTTCTTCCCGGTCGACGAGGAGACGCTGGCGTACCTGCGCCTGACGGGCCGCGAGGCCGACCGGATCGCGCTGGTCGAGGCGTACTCGAAGGAGCAGGGGCTCTTCCACGACCCCGACCACGTGCCGGTGTACTCGCAGGTGCTCGAGCTCGACCTGTCGACCGTCGAGCCGAGCCTCGCCGGCCCGCGGCGGCCGCAGGACAGGGTCCCGCTCGCGCAGGCGCGCGAGTCGTTCCTCGGCGCGCTGCCGAGCTTCGGCGTCGAGCAGCCCGAGGGCGCGGTCGCGACGGCCACGGCGGTCGAGGTGTCGATGGGCGGTGAGTCCTTCGAGCTCGACCACGGCTCGGTCGTCATCGCCGCGATCACGAGCTGCACGAACACCTCGAACCCGATGGTGATGGTCGGCGCGGGCCTGCTCGCGCGGAAGGCCGTCGAGAAGGGGCTCGCGCGGAAGCCCTGGGTCAAGACGAGCCTGGCGCCCGGCTCGAAGGTCGTGACCGACTACCTGGCGCACGCCGACCTGCAGGCGCCGCTCGACCAGCTCGGCTTCAACCTCGTCGGCTACGGCTGCACGACCTGCATCGGCAACTCCGGGCCGCTGCCCGACGAGATCTCGGCCGGGATCCAGGCCGGGAACCTCGCCGTCTGCGCCGTCCTCTCCGGCAACCGCAACTTCGAGGCGCGCGTGCACGCCGAGGTGAAGGCGAACTACCTCGCCTCGCCGCCGCTCGTCGTCGCCTACGCCCTCGCCGGGCGGATGGACATCGACCTGCTGAACGACCCGATCGGTGTCGGCTCGGACGGCCAGGACGTCTACCTGCGCGACATCTGGCCGACGCCGCACGAGGTGCAGGCGACGGTGGCCGAGTGCGTGCGCGAGGAGATGTTCCGGACGGAGTACGCCAACGTGTTCGACGGCGACGAGCGCTGGAACGGGCTCGACGTGCCGACCGGCGAGCTGTTCGCCTGGGACGACGCGTCGACGTACGTGCGCCGCGCGCCGTACTTCGACGGCATGGGGCCCGACGCCGGCACGGTCGACGACATCGACGGCGCGCGCGTGCTCGTGATGCTCGGCGACTCGGTCACGACCGACCACATCTCCCCCGCGGGCTCGATCCGCCCGGACAGTCCGGCCGGCACGTACCTGATCGGCCACGGCGTCGAGCGCCGGGACTTCAACTCCTACGGCTCGCGCCGCGGCAACCACGAGGCGATGGTGCGCGGCACGTTCGCGAACGTGCGCCTGCGGAACCAGCTCGTCCCGGGCTCCGAGGGCACGTGGACCGAGCACCTGCCGACCGGCGAGCAGATGTCGATCTTCGACGCGTCCGTCCGGTACATCGACGCGGGAACGCCGACGATCGTGCTCGCGGGCAAGGAGTACGGCTCCGGCTCGTCGCGCGACTGGGCGGCGAAGGGCCCGAACCTGCTCGGCATCCGCGCCGTGATCGCGGAGAGCTACGAGCGGATCCACCGCTCGAACCTCGTCGGCATGGGCATCGTGCCGCTCGAGTTCCCGAAGGGCGAGAGCGCGGCGTCCCTCGGCCTGACCGGCCGCGAGACGTTCTCGATCGAGGGCCTCGAGAACGGGGAGGCCCGTGAGGCGACGGTCGTCGCGCGGCGGGAGGACGGCGGCGAGGTGCGCTTCACGGCCCGGGTGCGACTCGACACGCCGCGCGAGCGCGAGTACGTGCGCCACGGGGGGATCCTGCTCTTCGTGCTGCGCAAGCTCGCGAGCCGCGGGTAGACGGCCGCCGCCGGGCGGCGGCGTGCGGAGGACGGCATGACGTCGGGGCGGGGAACCGCCCCGACGCGTTCTCGGCCCCACTGGACGCGACGCCAGCGGGCGACCCGGCCGAGGCCGTCGGCCGCGATCGAGGCGCCCGCCGGCGCGGCGCTCTCGCCGGGAGGCCCCGGGCGCGGTCTGGCACGGCCGACCCGGGTCACGCCACGACGCCGCTCCGCAGCCCCGGCGTCGGGACGGTGGAGCAACACGTGAGCCGAGCGGGCCTCAGTCGGAGCCGGGCCGGCCGCCAGGGCGCACCGTCCAGCCCGCCCGACCGTGAACGGATCGTCACGAAGTCGGCGCACACGCGCGACACACCCGTGACGGATTCGCCGCTACGCTCGAAAGCGGGTGGAGGCGCGGGGTGGCCCCTCGCCCGTCCCCGACGGACAGGGGTCGCGATGCCCTCCCCGCGCGCCGCGGCGTGCGCTCAGCGGCAGCCGGCGTGCACGCTCTCGAGCCCGAGCCGCGCCCGCGCCTTCGCTGGCGGGAGCTCGGTCAGCTGGCGCACGACGCGTCGGATCTTCACGACGTCAGGGATCGGGTACCCGTCCTGGTCGAGCGCGCTCGCGTAGTCCGGCGGCCCGAGGCTGACGGCCGCGCTCCTCGACGTGTCGAGCCTCGCCACGGCCCGGAGGAGGCCGGCCACCTCGCCGCGCGGGACGTCCGTCGTCACGTTCCGCTTCAGCTCCTCGGCGATCCGCGGGAAGGCGCGCAGCAGCTTGGTCAGGCTGGCCTCCTCGGCGACCGCCGAGACGATGCAGCGCTGTCGCCGCATCCGGTTGAAGTCCGACGACGCCCAGCGCGACCTCGCGTATGCGAGCGCCGTCCGACCGTCGAGGTGGTACGACTTCCCGGCCTGGACGTCGATACGGATCCACGGCTCCCCCGGGCCCGGCGGCGACACCCGATCCTGCACCCGGTCGGTCGCGACGAGATCGACGCCGCCGAGCGCGTCGACGATGCCGACGAAGCCGCGAAGGTCGACGAGTGCGTAGTAGTCGATCGGGATCCCCAGCAGCTGGGCCATGGCCTCCTTCAGGGCCGTTGCGCCCGGGTCCTTCCCTCCCGGGAACTGCTGGGGATGCTCGACGCCGTAGGCGTAGAGCGCGTTGAGGATCTCCTGGAAGCGATGCCCGTAGACGCGCGCGAGCCGGCTGGGCAGCGGCACCTGCACGAGGTTGCGCGGGATGCCGAAGATCGCGGCGCTCCCGGTCTGGACGTCGATGCTGGCGACCATCATCGTGTCCGTCCTGAGTCCCGAGCGCCCGTAGCCGGCATCACCGCCGAGCAGCAGGATGTTGACACGGCCGCGCTCCTCCCACGACCGGGCCTGCGACCTGCGCCGCGCCGGGCCCGTCTCCACCGCAGCCGGGCTCGCCTGCGCGGTCGCGCGACACTCGCCCCGCTGGCAGGCCGCGACCGTCTCGATCGCCGAGCGGCTCACGGCCGAGACCGGTGACGCGGGCGTCGGGGCCGCGAGGACGACGTCGTCGGGCAGCGCGGGCGACGAATCGTCGCCGTCGGCGGCGAAGACGCTCGTGATCACGTCGTCGGCGCTGTAGGCGTAGTAGCCGGCGATCACGTGGGGAGCAGCGGTGAACGCGACGATCAGGCCGATCGCTGCGAGGCGCAGCCCGCCGAGGCGCGATCCGCGGGCTCGCTCTCGGCGGTAGACGACGCGCTCGCCCGTGCGCTCCCGGCGCAGCGGTCGGGGCGAGCGCCGTCGCGCGACGCGGTAGGCGTCGACGACCGCGTGCGCGCGGACGAGGAGCAGCACCCCGTTGAGCGCGAGCAAGACGAGCAGGACGCCCGGGCGCACGAGCTGGGCGACGATCCAGTCCGGGCCCCGGACGAGCCCGACGGCGGCGACCGCGGCAACGGCCGCCGTCAGCCCGAGCAGCGCAGCGCCGCGCCAGCGGCTGCCCGCGTACAGGTGCCCCGCGCCGGGGACGAGCGCGGACAGCAGGCCGGCGAGCAGCGCGCGCGGGCGCCTGCGCGGACGATCGGACGTGTCGATCTCGGAGGTCGGAGGAAGGAAGGGCCGCCCGCCCACGGGTCACCTCCCGTCGGCATCGAGCACCGGTGGTGGGGTCGGCAGGGCGCGTATTCTGCCACGCCTGTGGAGAACACGTCGAGGAACTCCCGAAAACCTGTGAAAAGTACTGTGGAGATCGGACGACATCCGTGGAGAAGTCCGCGGTCGGCCCCGACTCCGCGCGCCCGGGGCGCTGCGCCCACGACGACCACCGCAGCAACGAGCACGACGGCCGGCCGACCCGTGTGCGAACATACGTTCGATGACCACGAAGGGGACGTCCTACGGCCGATTCCTCCGCGCCCTGTCGTCGGGCAACCCCACCCTCGCCCTTGCCGCGGCGAGCGAGCTGCCGCAGCTCGACCTCGCCGACGCCCTCGCGCTCTGCCTCGTGCTTCGGCGCGGGGACGCGGCTCGCTACTCGCGCGCAGCCGTCCGGTGGCACGCGCGCTTCTGCGCGGAGGTGCGCGGTCTGGGCGTCGTCGAGTCGCAGCTCGTCCTCTCGGCGCTCGCGGCGCTCGGTGGGCCGGACGCCGGGAGCGCCGCGCACGCCCTCGTCGGCCTGTTCGAGTCGCGAGACAGGGGCGATCTCGCGCGCGTCGTCGGCGAGGCGTGCAGCAGTGAGGCGACGGCATGAGCTCGCCCGGGCATCCCCGGGGTGCGGTTGCGGCCCGGGGCCGGGCGCCGCCACGCGTGACCGGAGCCCGCCCCGACAACTCCATACCTCGGCCCACACGACGATGGACGCTCACGGCACGGACGTCGATCCAGCGCAGGGCACGCCCGCCGTCGCGTTTCTCCGCCGCCCCGCTCGAGCGACGACGACGCCGGCGCGTGGAGGCTCGACGGCGCCGATTGCCGCGACCGTCCACCCGACCCCGGGCCCGACCAGCGGCCCCGCGCCGGCAGCCGCGCCGCGAGGAGCCGACGGGCGTCGGGCACCGGACGCGCGGGCAGCCGCGCCGCCGGGCACGGTCGACGGCTGCGGGCATCGACTCGTCCGCATCACGTCGCCGGCGTGCACGGCGACGCCGGCGAGCGTAGCCGCCGCGTGGCGCGGCAGGCGATCCCGAGGCGCGTAGCCTCCGACCAATCGTCGATTCCACTCGCCCCGCGCCCACCCCGATGACAAGACCGCACGGGGTCCGAGGCGGGGCCTGCGCGGCACGCCCTGCGGGAACACCCGGCGGCAGGCCGGGCGAGCGAGCCCGACCCCGTTCTCCTGAACCGGCGCCGGCGTCGACGGGTCGACCGAGCGGCCAGCACGGCGCCGATCGCCGGGCGATCGAGTCGGCGAGCCCGGCCCGGTCATCCCGAACGGGCGCCGCCGTCGGCTGGTCGACCGAGCGGCGCTGCACGGCGGCGATCGCCGATTGCCGGGCGATTGGCGGGTCGGCTGACGCTCGCCGTCCAGCCGCGTCGGGCCAGCCCCGTCAGCGACGGGCCCGCGAGGGCTCAGCTCGCGAGCGCGATGCCGGCGAGGGCGAGCAGCGCGTGGTCCCGGCCTCGGGGGCCGAGCAGCGACAGCGCAACGGGGCACCCGCCCGCCTCCCCGAGCGGCACGCTGACCTGCGGCAACCCCGCGAGGCCCGCAGGGCAGGTCAGCTGCATCGTCCGCGTGCGATAGTCCTCGAGCTCGTCCGGCGTGCTGTCGAGCCGCGGCGCGGGCGTCGGGGCCGCGGGAAGCACCACCAGCCCATCGTCGCCGAACAGCTCGTCCAGGGCGAGGACGGCGGCCTCACCCACGGGTCGGGCCGCGGCCTCGTCGTCGTCGGACAGGGACGCGGCCCAGGCGAAGCGCTCCCGCACGCCGGGCCCGAACGTGGGCTGCGTCGCCTCAACCCACGCGCGGTGGGTGCGCCAGATCTCGCGCGCCTGCAGGACGCGAAACGCCGAGGCCCAGGCCTCGAGGCCGTCGTGCGCGAGCTCGTCGTGCGAGGCGGGAACGCCCAGCGCGTGGACGACACGGCGGGCCGCGTCCTCGAGCGATGTCCGGACATCCGGGTCGGCGAGCCCCCAGGCGTCGGACGGCAGCACGAGCCGGGCGGGCCGCCAGCCGGGGTCGCCGGCGCCCAGCAGCACGTCGCCGAGGCGCGCGAAGAGGGCAGGGTCCTGCGCGAACCAGCCGGCGACGTCGAACGAGGGCGCGAGCGGCACGACGCCGTCGAGCGGGATGCTGCCGTGCGTCGGCCGGATGCCGAGGATGCCCTGGTTGGAGGCCGGGACGCGAACCGAGCCACCCGTGTCCGACCCGAGCGCGAACGGCACGAGGCCGGCGGCCACCGCGGTCGCGGAGCCGGACGACGACCCGCCGGGGACACGCCCGGGCGCGCGCGGGTTCACCGGCGTGCCGTAGTGGCCGTTCATCCCGAGCAGGCTGTACGCGAGCTCGTCCGTGTGGGTCTTGCCGACGAGGGTCGCCCCGGCGTCGAGAAGCGCCTGCACGGCCGGCGCGCTGCGCTCCGCGGGACCGTGGGTGCGAGCCCAGTCGGGGCTCCCGGCGCCCGTGACGAACCCCGCGACGTCGTAGAGGTCCTTCGCGCCGAACGCGAGCCCCGCGAGCGACCCGCCCGGCGCGCCCGCGACCTGGACGTCGTCGTCGGTGAAGGCGCCGTAGTCGTCTTGCATGGGCGGAATCTACCGGCGCCGACCCCCGGGGCGCGGAGCTCGCCCCGCGTGCGCTGCGACCGCGCGCCGCCGACCGTCCGGCCGGGTGGCGCGGCGCCAGCGACCTCGGCGGAGCGGCGTTCGGCCGTTCCCGATGACCACGCCGAGGCAGGCCGCTCCGGTCGGGCGGGCCCCGGCCGCCGAGGGGAACGGGCCGCTGCGCGAGTCCGGGGCTTCCTCGCCGCCCCCTGTCGAGGGCGCCATCGCGTGTGTCCCGAACGGTGTCGCTCCGGTCCGCGCCCCCCGGGTGATGCGCACTGCCCGGTGGACGGGCGTCCCGGCGCGCCCTATCGTCGTCTGGTGGCCCAGCTCGCCTTCGACGTGTACGGCACGCTCGTCGACCCTGCGTCGTTCGCCGACGCCCTGGCGGGCCGTGTGCCCCACGCCGACGCACTCGCGGGCGCCTGGCGCCGGCACCAGCTCGAGATCTCGTGGCTCCTGACCGCGGCCGGGAGGTACGAGCCGTGGCCGACCGTCACGGGGCACGCGCTCGACGCAGCGATGGACGAGGCCGGGCTGCCACGGCTCGCCGCCGACGAGCGCGACGCCGTCCTCGAGCTCGCCGCGCTCCCGCGCCCGTACCCTGACGCCCTGCCCGCCCTCGAGGCGCTCCGCGACGAAGGGCACGCGCTCGCGGTGCTCTCGAACGGGACGTCCGCCGGCCTGTCGCGACTGCTCGAGCACGTCGGGCTCGCGTCGGCGTTCGGCGCGGTCGTCAGCGTCGACGAGATCGACCGCTACAAGCCGGCCCCCGAGGTCTACGCGCACTGCGCGGCCCGTCTCGGTCGAGCGCCCTGCGAGGTGTGGCTCGTCTCCGGCAACCCGTTCGACGCCGCCGGCGCGGCGCTCGCCGGCCTCCGCGTCGCCAAGGTCGAGCGCGCGCGCACCCACCGCTACGGCTTCGCGCCCGCGCCCGATCTCGTCGTCACCTCGCTCGCCGACCTGCCCGCCGCGCTCCGAGCCGCGGCCTGAGCGGCGAGCCGGCCGCACATGCGGGCGAGCGCCCGGGGACGAACCGACACGGAATCGTCACGGGTCGACCGGCCCGCGTGACGGACACGTGACGCTTCCGGCGCTACGCTCGGAAGCGGGTGGAGGCGCGGGGTGGCCCCTCGGGCGGCCGAAACGGCCATGTCCCTCGGGGCCGACGCACCACCGCACGGCTGCGCGCAGACGCCGGCCGGGCCGGATGCTTCGTTGCGCCCGCATGCCTTGCACGTCGCCCCGGCCCCCTGCCGCCGGCGCGACACGCCCGCCGGGCGCTCCAGGGAACGGCGCCTGCCGCCTCCTCGCCCGCCTACGACTCGACCGGGATCCCGGCGGCCTCGAGCTCCTCCATCAGCACCGGGACGCCGAGGGTGCACGCGTGGATCCCGAGCACGCTGACGAGCTCGAGCACCTCCATGATCTCCTCCTTCGTCGCCCCGTACTTGATGGCGTTCTTGATGTGCTGCCGAAGGCCGGGCTCGTACAGGTGCGTCGTCGCGGCGTCGATCGCGACGTAGATCAGCTCCTTCACCTTCGGCTCGAGCACGCCCGTCCGCCACGGCACGGCCGAGAAGTTCAGGTACGCCTGGAAGAAGTTCGGGTCGAGGGCGAGCAGGCCCTCCCAGAAGGGGTTCCAGTACCCGCGCTCCTCGATGAACGCGTCGCGCAGCGCCTTGCGGTCGACCGCCTCGTCAGCCATGTCTCCTCCTGGTGTCAGCCGGCCTGCAGGCGCTCGCGCAGCTCGCGCTTCAGCACCTTGCCGGACGGGTTGCGTGGCAGCTCGGGCACGAGCAGCACGTCCTTCGGCGTCTTGAACCTCGCCAGCCGCTCGGCGCAGTAGCCGACGATCTCGGCCGGCTCGGCGGGGACGCCGTCGCGCAGCGCGACGAACGCGACGGGCACCTCGCCCCATCGCTCGTCCGGTCGGCCGACCACGGCCGCCTCGCGGACGGCGGGGTGCTCGTAGAGGACGCGCTCGACCTCGGCCGAGGCGATGTTCTCGCCGCCGGAGATGATCATGTCCTTGAGCCGGTCGGTGATCGTCAGGTACCCGTCCCCGTCGAGGACGCCGACGTCGCCCGTGTGGAACCAGCCGTTCCGGAAGGCCCGCTCGGTGTCCTCCGGCCGCTTCCAGTAGCCCGCGCACACCTTCGGGCCGCGCAGGCAGATCTCCCCCGGCGTCCCGGCGGGCACGGGCCGGTCGTCCTCGTCGAGGATCGCCACGTCGAGCAGCATCACCGGCAGGCCGACGGAGCCGGGCTTCTCGCGCGCGTGCGCCTGCGGGAGGAAGGTGTCGCCCGAGACCGTCTCGGTCAGCCCGTACGCGTCGCAGAACCAGACGCCCGGGAAGACGCCCTGGATCCGGTCGAGCAGCGCCAGCGGCGTCTTCTCGCCGCCGCCGATGATCAGGCGCAGGTCCTTCGCCCGCACGCCGCTCGCCTCCGACTCGACGAGGAGCGCGTTCAGCATCGCCGGCGCGAGCCAGACGTTCGTGAAGCGCCCGGTCGCGAGGGCGGCGAGCGCGGCCGGCGCCTCGAACCTCCGGTGGACGACGATGCTCGCGCCCAGGTAGAGCGAGGTGGTCGTCGTCAGGTCGAGCCCGCCCACGTGGTACAGCGGGCCGACCACCAGACCGACGTCGAGCGGGCCGAGGCCCAGCTCGCGCGCGTGCGAGACGTTCTTCCAGAGGATGTTGGCGTGCGTGATCATGACGCCCTTCGGGTGCCCGGTCGTCCCGGACGTGTACATCAGGCGCGCGAGCTCGTCCGGCCCGGCGACGTGCGGGGGCGCCGCCCCGGCTGCCTCCTCGCGCAGGCCCGCGACCGACAGCCCGCCGGCGCCGTCCCCGTGCAGGCGCCCGAGAGGCAGGGCGCGCCCGAGCTCCGCGATCGAGCGCTCGGCGAGGTCGCGCAGCTCGTCGTCCGCGAGCAGCAGGCGCGTCTCGGAGTGCTCGAGGATGTACGCGAGCTCCGGCGGGGCGAGGCGCCAGTTCAGCGGCAGCGCCACGCCGCCGAGGCGCCCGACCGCCAGCGCCGCCTCCACGTAGGCCTCGGAGTTGAGGCCGAGCAGCGCGACCACCTGCCCGGGGGCGATGCCGATGCCCGCGAGCCCGGCCGCCAGCCGCTCCACGCGGTCGTGCAGCTCGGCGTACGTGACGGTCGCATCCGGCGCCTCGATCGCGAGCCGGTCGCCGCCGCGCTCGGCCTGGTGGGCGACCGTCGACGCGAGGTTCCAGTCCATCACTCGCGCCCCAGCACGAGCCTGCCGATCACGTCGCGCTGGATCTCGTTCGTCCCCTCGCCGATCTCCAGCACCTTCGCGTCGGCGTAGAAGCGGGAGACGCGGCTCTCCAGGATGTACCCCATGCCGCCGTGGATCTGCACCGCCTCGGAGGCGACGCGGTTCGCGACCTCGGACGCGTGGAGCTTGGCCATCGCGGCCTCCTTGCGGTGCTCCCGGCCCTCGTCGTACAGCCAGGCGGCACGGTAGACGAGCGCACGCGCGGCCTCGACCTCGAGGGCCATGTCCGCGAGCTTGTGCCGGATCGCCTGGAAGTCGCCGATGCGACGGCCGAACTGGCGGCGGTTGCGCGCCTGCTCGATCGCCATCTCGAGGCACGCCTGGGCGAGCGAAAGGGACAGCGCCGCGACCGAGATCCGTCCCGGGTCGAGGATCTGGAGGAACTGCCGCAGGCCGGAGCCGACGTCGCCGATCACGTGCTCGTCGCTCACCCAGCAGCCCTCGAAGAAGAGCTCGCGCGTGTCGAGCGCGTGCCAGCCGAGCTTCTTGAAGCGCGTGCCGAAGACGTAGCCCTCGGTGCCGGTCGGGACGAACAGGGCGACGTACCCGGGCTTCTCGGGGTCGCTCCCCTCCTCCTGCACGCGTGCGAGGATGGTCACGCCGAGCGAGATGTCCGTGCCGGCGTTCGAGATGAACGTCTTCTGGCCGTCGATCCGCCAGCCGCCGTCCTGCCGCGTCGCGGTCGTGCGGATGCCCGCGGCGTCGGAGCCGGCCTCGGGCTCGGTCAGGCCGAAGCCCGCGATCGCCTTCCCCTCGGCGAGCGGCCTGAGCCAGCGCTCCTTCTGGCTGTCGGTGCCGTAGACGAGCAGCCCGAGCGTGCCGATCGTCGTGTGCGCGTTCCAGGCCGCGCCGACGGACTGGTCGGCCCCGCCGATCTCCTCCATGCCGGCGACGAAGGCGAGCATGCCCGCCTCCGAGCCGCCCCACTGCTCGGGGACGAGCATGCCCATCAGGTCGAGCTCGCCCATCCGCAGGAAGACGTCGCTCGGGAACTCCTCGCGCTCCCACCAGCCGGCGGCCTGCTCGCGGATCTCCCTCGCCGCGAAGTCGTGGCACAGCTGCTTGATCTCCCGGGCCAGTGGCGGCAGGTCGAGGTTCACGCGCTCCCCTTCACGTCGACGATGATCTTCAGGTCGTCCCCTCGCTCGCCGCGAGCCAGGGCGAGCAGCGTCGCGGGCGCCTCGTCGAGCGAGACGACCGAGGTGACGAGCGGCGCCGGGTCGAGCAGCCCGGCGGCGACGAGGGCGACGACGCGCGGCAGGTCGTGGCGATAGCCCAGCGTCCCGACGAGCTCGCGCTCGAACAGCACGAGGTGCCCGAGCGGCACGGTCGCGTCCTCGAGGACGACGGACGCGACGGCCATCCGCCCGCCGCGGCGCAGGGTCTGCAGCGCCTCCGGGATCACCTGCGGCCGACCGCTGCACTCGACCACGCGGTCGGCGCCGACGCCGCCGGTCGCGCCGCGAACCGCCTCCCGCAGGTCATCGGCGGTCGGGTCGACGGCGAGCGTCGCGCCCAGGGCGCGCGCGCGCTCGCGGCGGGCGGCGACCGGCTCGGAGACGATCACCTGACCGGCGCCGAGCGAGCGCGCGAGCAGCAGGACGGCGGCGCCGATCGGGCCGAAGCCCGCGATCAGGAGCGTCTCTCCCGCCTGGAGCCCGGCGCGGTCGAGCGCGTGGAGGGCGACCGCGAGCGGCTCCGTCAGGGCGCCGAGGCAATCGTCGACCGCATCGGGAAGCGGGATCAGGCCCTCCGCGGGGACGAGCACGCGGGCAGCGAAGGCGCCGTCGGACGCGAGCCCGACGGCGCCGCCGTGGCGGCAGAGGTGGTAGTCGCCGCGCACGCAGGCGAAGCAGGTGCCGCAGCGCCAGCAGGGGTCGACCGTGACGCGCGTCCCCGGTGCCAGCGGCGGCCCGCCCTCGCCGACTGCGACGACCCGACCGGAGAACTCGTGGCCCAGGACGAGCGGGGGTGCCGCGCCCGTGAGCGGGTGCGCCGTCGCGCGGATCAGCTGGGGGCCGTGGTCGACCTCGCTCACATCGCTGCCGCAGATGCCGCAGCAGCCGACCTCGACGACGGCCTGGCCAGGTCCGGGCTGGCCCGGCTCGGCGATCTCGTCGAGCCGCACGTCGCCGGCCGCGTGCCCGCGCACGCCCCGCATCAGCGCCCCCCTCCCGTCGCGAGCCCCATGACCCCGGCAACGTAGCGCGAATCCGCCGCAGGACGGGCGGCGAGTCGCCCGCCACCCGGCGCAAAGGCCGGTGTGGACGAATCGGCACACCATCGGCGCGGTTCCGTGCGCAACGCGTGCGCGATTCGGCGGTAGGCTCGTTGCCGGCGGCACGTGGTACCCCCACCCTGGGTGGGAGCTCCGGAGGGGTGGCCCGAACGGACACGTCCTGAACGGACACGTCCCGAAGAGGCGCGTGCCGAGCGGACGCGTCCCGAGGGACACGCCCCGGGAGGGAAGGGGCGGCGGAGGCACCGCCCGGCAGGCCGAGGCAGGCGCGGGCACGGGCGCGCGCCCGGGCGTACGGGCACGGCCCGGGTCGAAGCCCGGGGACACCTGACCGGGTCGAGCGCACAGGGGCGCCGCGGTGGTGGCCGGCAAGGGTCGCCGCGAGCGCCCGCCCGGCCGTTGGCGAGCTCGAGCGGGCCGGACGGGCGCCATCACCCGACCCCCGAGCGCGCCGACACCCGGCCAGCCGGCCCGGGCACGGCCGGCCGGCGGGCCCCAACGGGCGATGCCGTGGCCGTGCCGCCCCTCTACCATCGGTCGCGTGCCCGCCTGCCGGATCGCCGGTCTTCGCCAGGCCCTCGTCGCCTGCCTGGCCGCGGCGCTCCTGATCGGGCTCGCGAGCGCCGCGCAGGCGGCGCTCGTGCCCGGCGCGGACGACCTGCCGGGCTCGCGGAGCGTCCGCGCATCCGTCTCGGCTCCGCGCGCCGAGCTCGCCGGCCCGCAGCGTCGACCGCTCCGACGCGCCGTCTCGACCGCCCCGGGGGAGGCGCGGGCCTTCCGGGTCGGCGCCACCCGCGTCTCGTTCGCGGCGATCACGCTCGCCTCCCCGGCACAGGCCCGCAGCGCGCTGAAGCGTTGGCGCACCGTCCGCCGCGCCCGGGCCCTGCCCGTGGGCGATGGCGGAGCCCAGCGCGTGGCCGTCGCGGGGGGCCGGACGACCGTGCTCGTCGCCCTGCGCGTCGGACGGGCGCTCGGCCTCGTCCGCTACGAGCTCCCGCGTCGCGACGCCCGCGCCGCGGCGCTCGGCGCCGCCTACGGCCGCCTCCTCGCCGCGCGACTGGAGCCGGAGCTCGCGCTGACGCCGCTCGACCGCGCCGTCCGCGGCGCGCTCGTCGACGGGACGGTGTCGAAGGGCGAGGCGCTGCGGGCGTTCGCGCTGACGTACGGCGGCCTGCCGGGCGTGCGCGTGCCGCCGGCTGGCCGGGAGCCGGCCGAGGGCTCGCTCGCGCTGCGGTGGATCCTCCCCTACCGCGACGAGCTCACGCCCGCGCAGCAGGCCGCCGTCGCGGCGAAGCTCGACGCGCCGTTGCCGCAGGGCGCCCGCGGGCTCGCGGGGCCGGGCGTCCGGCTGGAGTTCAGCAGTGACCTGACCGCGCAGGCGAACGGCTACCTGGCCGGGTACCTCACGCAGCTCGGGAGCCCGTTCCCCGGCGGCGCGCTCCCCTTTCCCATCTACGTCTACCGCTACCCGACGGACGTCGTCACGCCGCTCGGGATCGCCGCCGCCGACGCGACGCCGATCGACGACGCCGGGACGGCCAGGCCGGACGGCACGTACGCCTGCCGGATCCGCCTGATGCGCGGTGCGCTCGCCGCCACCGGCGCGGTGTTCGACCAGTACCTCGCGCACGAGGTGTTCCACTGCGTCCAGTTCGCGCTGATCGGGCCGACGTGGCCGACCCGTCCCAACTGGGTGATCGAGGGCACGGCCGACTGGGCCTCGACGCAGCTGCTCGGGACGCCGTACGAGGCGGTGAGCGGCCGCTTCTACCCCACGTACCTGCAGACGCCCGACCAGTCGCTGTTCGGACGCGCCTACGACGCGATCGGCTTCTTCGGCGCCGTCGACCAGCACGCCGGGAGCCTGTGGAGCCGCCTCGTCCCCGTGCTGCAGGCGCCGACGAGCGACCTCGCCTTCGGGGCGGCCGGCGCGGCCGAGGAGGGCTTCGCCGCGGTCTGGGCCTCGGGGCTCCTGCGGCGCGACCCCGGGGGCGGCGCCTGGTTCGTGCAGCAGCCCTGGGCGGTCGGCGAGGGGACCGTCGCGACGCCGCAGAGCGTGATCTCCGACGACGGCGACTTCCCCGCTCCGGAGCACGGCAACCGGCTCGCGCGCGTCGCCGTCCCCGGCGACCGGCCGTTCGTCACCGTGGGCGTCGACCGGGTGCCCGCGCGGATCTGGGACGGGGAGCGCGACATCGTCGTCTCCGGGCCGACCTTCCTCTGCGTCGCGGGCCGCTGCGTCTGCGAGCCCGACGAGATCGCGAGCTTCCCGCCGTTCGCCGACGTGAACGGCACGTTCGTCCTCGCCCTGAGCGGCTGGATCGGGGGCTCGGAGGCCCGGATCTCGTTCCGCTCGCAGCGCGAGTTCTGTCGGCCGCGAGAGGAGCGGCCGAGCCCGGGCGGCTCGATCGGCGACCCCCACCTGATCACGCTCGACGGCCTGCACTACGAGTTCCAGGCGGCCGGGGAGTTCGTGCTCGTCCGCTCGGCGAGCGGCGACCTCGAGATCCAGGCCCGGCAGGAGCCCTGGAAGGGCTCGCGCCGCGTCACCGTCAACACGCAGCTGGCGTTCCGCGTGGCTGGCACGCGCGTCGTCGTCGATGCCAGGGGCGGGCTGCGCGTCCTGGTGGACGGGAAGGCGGTCGCGCCGGGGCAGTCGATCGCGCTCGGCGGCGGCGAGGTCTCGCACGATCGGCTGGTCGGCGTCAGGTGGCCGGACGGCTCGAGCGCCCGCGTCGTGCCGATCGCCGGCGCCCTCTCCGTGCTCGTGACGCTCGCGGCGACACGCGCGGGGAAGGTCTCGGGGCTCCTCGGCGACTTCGACGGCGACCCTGCGGACGACCTCGCCGCGCGGGACGGCGAGCGGGTCGCGTACACGTACGAGCCCTACCGCGTGAGCCTGATCGGGAAGGGCGAGGCGCGAGAGGAGCGCACCGCGCGCTTCCGCACGGCGCTCTACGACCGGCTCGGCGACAGCTGGCGCCTGCGGCAGCGCGAGTCGCTGCTCGACTACCGGCCCGGCGAGACCACGGCGACCTTCACCGATCGGACGCTACCGGCGGCGCGCGCCGAGGTCGAGGACGTCCCACGGGCCACCCGGCAGCGCGCCGAGCGGATCTGCCGCGCGCGCGGGATCGTCGGCGAGGGCGCGCTCGACGCCTGCATCGTCGACGTCGCGCTCACGGGCGAGGAGGGCTTTGCCGACGCCGTGGCGACGGGCGAGCAGCTCGCCACGCTCGACCTGCGCAGGCTCGCCTGGGGCGCCGACCTGAACGCCGACGTCGAGCTCGCGCGCACCCCGGACGGCTCCCTGCACCTCGCCTCGGAGGAGCGCGACCCCGACACGGGCGCCTACCGTCAGACGAGCGCCCGGATCGCGCCGGACGGCACCGAGACGCAGGCGACGATCCTCGCCGCCGGCGGCTGGCCGTCGCTCGCCGCGGCGCCCGACGGGACGCTGCTCGCGACGAGCTCGATCGCCGACCCGGCAGCCGGCCAGGCCGGCCTGTTCGGGTTCGCGGCCGCGCCGCCGTTCGCCGCGTGGGGCGGGCGTCAGCTGATCGCGCAGGGCGGGACGACCTTCGTCGGCGAGGCGTCGTCCCTCTTCCTCCCGGACGGGACGCGGCTCACCGTCTCGCCCGGCGACGGCACCGACGCGCGGGTCTACCGGGGCTTCGCGCCCGAGCCGCTCGCGGCCGTGACGCCGTTCTCGTCCCCGCTCGTCGGCCAGCCCGGCTGCCGGGCCGAGAGCCCGGCCCTCGCCGCGGAGGGCGGGACGGCCTGGCTCGCGTGGATCCAGGCCGGGTGCGACGTCCGGGGCGTGCTGGTCGCGCAGGTGGACCCGGCACAGGTCGGAGCGCCGGAGGGGGTCGTCGCGGCCTCGCGCGTCGCCGCGCCAGCCTCGTCCTGGCCCGGGCTCGCACCGATCGACGTCCCGCCGATCGGCTACTTCGAGCGCATCGCGGTCGCGACGCGGCCCGGCAAGCCCGGCGTCTTCGTCGCCTACCCCTCGTACGACGGCGCCCGCTGGCGCGTGCTCCTGTGGCGCGTCGGCGCCCCGAAGCCGGTCGTCGTCGCGAGCGGCCAGGCCCTCCCCTCGGTGCCGCGGCTCGCCGCGGACCCGGCGAGCGGACGGCTCTGGATCGCCTGGGGCGAGGGCCAGTCGCTGGTCGTCCAGCAGACCGGCCCCGACGGCCTGACGCTCACCGGGGCGCCGCTCCGCATCGACCCGCCCCCCGGCGCGCCGACCGGCCGCTGGACGATCGGCGCCGCGACCGGGAGCCTCGACGTCGTCTTCCACGCCCGCCGGAGCGGCTCGACGCCCGGCGGCGTCTGGGTCGGCTCGCTCGCGGGCTGAACGGGAGCCGGGCCGGCGAATCGGGCCGGCGCGAAATCGGCACACATCCGTCGCACATCCGCGCGCGCTCGTGACGGACACGTGACGACTTCCCCGCTACGCTCGAAAGCGGGTGGAGGCGCGGGGTGGCCCCTCGGGTGTCCCGAAGGGACATGTCCTCCGCGGCGCACGGACAGGTACGGGCCCGCGGACGCGGGCCTGGGCGCGGGCGCGGCCTCAGCTGCCGAGGCGCCGCGCGATCTCGTCGGCTTCGGCGCTCCCGACCGGGTGGAGGCCCTGCCAGTAGCCGACGCCGACGGTCACCGGAACCCGCCTCGCGCCGATCCCCGTCCCGGCGGCGAGCACGACGTACCGCTCGCCCAGGCGCGCGTCGTCCCAGAACGCGCAGTCGAGGAACGTCAGATCGACCACGAGCGGCGGCTCGCCCAGGTAGGTGCGCTCGACCCGGAAGCGCAGCCTGTGGGACTGGTAGCCGCCGGTCCGCTCGCTGCCCCCGACGCCGACGACCTCTCCCGTGAACACGAGCTCGGCGGCCTCGAGCTGCGCCTCGAGCGGCACCGACGTCACGTCGCAGGTCGACGCCGGGTCCGAGGTCGGGCGCCCGGCCGGCAGCGGCTCGAGGCCCTCGGCGCCCCCCGATCCGGCCGGGCCGTGCGCGGGCACGATCCGGCACCCCGCCACGACGAGCGAGAGCCCGACCAGCGCGGCCAGCGCGAGCCTCCACACACCCGGTACGACGCCCGCGCCGGCGAGCGGTTGGCTCAGGCGGAGTACGACCCCGAGGTCGTCGTGCCGCCACGGCCGGTCCAGTTCGTGTGGAACCACTCCCCTCGCGGGCGGTCCGTGCGCTCGTACGTGTGCGCGCCGAAGTAGTCGCGCTGCGCCTGGATCATGCTCGCCGGCAGGCGCGCGCACCGGTAGGAGTCGTAGAACGCGAGCGCCGCGCCGTACGCGGGCACGGGGATGCCGAGCGTCGCCGCGGTCGCGATCACGCGCCGCCACGAGGCCTGCGCGCTCGCCACCTGCTCGCGGAAGTACGGGTCGAGCAGCAGGCTCGTCAGGCTCGGGTCGCGGTCGAACGCCTCCTTGATCTTCCCGAGGAAGGCCGAGCGGATGATGCAGCCGCCGCGCCACATGAGCGCGATCGAGCCCATGTCGAGGCTCCACCCGTGCTCGCGCGACGCCTCGCGGAAGAGCATGAAGCCCTGCGCGTACGAGACGAGCTTCGACGCGTAGAGCGCCTGGCGCACGTCCTCGACGAACTGCGCGCGGTCGCCGTCGAAGCTCGTCCCCGGGCCCGGGAGCCGACCGGACGCGGCGACGCGCTCGTCCTTCAGCGAGGAGACGACGCGCGCGTAGACCGCCTCCGCGACGAGCGTGACCGGGACGCCGAGGTCGAGCGACGAGATCACCGTCCACTTGCCGGTGCCCTTCTGGCCGGCGGCGTCGAGGATCACGTCGACGAGCGGCTGGCCGTCCTCGTCCTTCGTGCCGAGGATGTCCCGCGTGATCTCGATCAGGTACGAGTCGAGCTCACCCTCGTTCCAGCGCGCGAAGACCTCGTGCAGCTCGTCCGCGGAGAGCCCGAGGCCCTCGCGGAGCAGGTGGTACGCCTCGGCGATCAGCTGCATGTCGCCGTACTCGATCCCGTTGTGGACCATCTTCACGTAGTGGCCGGCGCCGTCCGGGCCGACCCACTCGCAGCACGGCACGTCGCCGTCGACCTTCGCCGCGATCGCCTGGAAGATCGGGCCGACGTGCGGCCAGGCCTCGCCCGCGCCGCCCGGCATGATCGACGGGCCGTGGCGCGCGCCCTCCTCGCCGCCCGAGACGCCGGCGCCGACGAACAGGAGCCCGCGGGCGGCCAGGTCGCGGGTGCGGCGGATCGAGTCCTCGAAGTTCGAGTTGCCGCCGTCGATCACGATGTCGCCCGGCTCGAGGTGGGGCAGCAGCTCGGCGATCGTGTCGTCGACCCGCGCTCGGCCTTGACCATCAGCATCACGCGGCGCGGCCGCTTCAGCGCCGCGACGAGCTCGGCCGGCGAGCCCGTCCCGACCACGCGCGTGCCCTTCGCCTCGCCGGCGACGAAGTCGTCGACGCGCGAGGTCGTGCGGTTGTAGACCGCCACGGCGTAGCCGTGGTCGTCCATGTTCAGGACGAGGTTCTGCCCCATCACCGCCAGGCCGACGAGGCCGATGTCCGCGGTCGCCTGCACGCGCACCTCCTGCTCGGGTCTCAGGCCCCGCACACTACCGCCCGGACCGCCCGGCGCCCGACCTAGACTTGCCAGGGACGACGTCGTCGAACGGAGGGGAGCCGCACGTGGGGACCGGCGCGCTCGAGGTCAACGCAGCGCGTACCGCCGTCGAGATCGTCGTCCCGCCCGAGCAGGCCGTCCTGCTCGAGATCACGCAGCAGTGGGCGGGGGTGCACGACGCGACGCGCGAGCTGCTGCGCGAGGTCAACCACCCGTACCTGAACTGGGCCGCGACCCTCGGCGACCTGCACCGGCGCGCGACCGCCGACCTCGCGTACCACGACCGCCACCCGCGCGGGCCGGAGGGGATCGCGATCCTCTCGGGGCTCTACGGCCGCACCGCGCGGGAGGCGCCGACCCGGGAGCTGCGCGAGGAGGCGGTCAGGCTCTGGCTCGGCTACCTGCTGAAGCTGGTCGGGACGGGCGACGGCCACCTCGTCCAGGTCGAGGCGGCGCTCGGCGACCTCGAGACGATCCTGGCGGCCGACCCGGACCGCGCGCCCGGCGCCTCGCCGCGGCTGCGCCGCCTCGCGCGGGACATCGTCCAGCTCGGCGAGCCGGCCACGACGGCCCGAGACCGGGCGCTCGCCCTGCTCGGGCTCGCGCTCGAGCGGACGTACGCGCACTGGAGCGCCCAGGACGACCCGGTCGCCTGGTACCGGGCCGACGCGGGGCTGCGCGCGGCGCCGCAGCCGCCCGAGCCGGTCGAGCGGATCAGCCGCGCGCGCATGCAGGGCCTGCTCGACCGGGTCGGCGCGCTACGCGCCGCCGGGGACGCCGCGGGGCTGCTCGAGCTGCCCGACGCGGCGCAGGTCGAGCGCGACTACCTCGCGGCCGCGGGCGTCTTCGGCACGGCCGCGACGGAGGAGACGCTCGCCCACGTGCGCTGGCTCTTCCGGCTGCTCGACCGGGACGACCTCGCGGCCGTGCACGAGTCCGCGCTGCGCGAGGTCGCCCGCTGCGTCACCGGCGCGCTCGACGGGTCCGACGCGGCCGGGCAGGCGGCGTTCGTGCGGGAGGCGTTCGCGCTGCTCGACCGTCACGTCGCCCGCACCCCCCGGACGGCGCTCCAGGTCGTCCGCCGCGTCGGGCGCGCGGTGCTCGACCGCGGCGAGCCGGAGCTCGTCGACGTGCTCGTCGACGCCGTCCTCTCGCTCGACTTCGCCTACCCGGAGTTCTCGGGCTTCTCGCCCGCCTGGGAGGCGCAGGTCAACCCGGCCCACCTGCAGAACGTCCGCGCCTACCTCGACCTCGTCGGCGCCGACCCGGTGCTCGCGCGCCCGCTGCTCGCCGCGCTCGTCGTCCACCTGCGCCTCGGCGGCGTGTTCGTCGCCGACACCGACCTGTTCCAGCGCGACGTCTCGGCGCTGCTCGCGTGCGACGTCCGCCCCGTCTACGTCCAGGTCAGGCACCTGCTCCGGCTGCTGCCCGTGTTCTTCAACGACATCGGCGCCGAGGGGGAGCTGCGCGCGGTCTCGACGCGGCTCGACGAGCTGCGCCACCGGGGCGACGGCCTCTGCCACTTCCTGCGCAAGCAGAGCCACGTGGAGTGCAACCCGCGGCTCGTGACGCTCGTCGAGGAGTCGATCCGCTACCTCGCGACCGGCGCACGCGAGCCGCTGCGCGCCTGGGTGCCCGAGTCGCTCTACGCGCAGCTCGACGCCACGGGCACCGAGCACGGCGAGATGCACCGCATCCTCCACGCGCTCGCGCCCGGCGGCGACGTCGCGCCCGTGCTCGCGCTCGCGCCCGACGAGCTGCGCGCGCGCCTCGACGCCGCCGACGCCGATCCGGTCGAGCGCGAGCGCGTCGAGCTGCTCGTCCGCCTGCACCGGGAGCTCGTGCGCAAGTACGCCCTCGACGACCGGGACGCGGTCGAGCGGCTGCGAGCCTTCCGGCTCGTCGACCAGCACGTCGTCGACGCGCTCGAGCGCGCGCTCGAGGCGGGCGACGCGCCGCGCGCCCTCGAGGCGGCGCTGACCGCGCTCGAGGCGCTCCAGGCGGTCGTGCTGAGCCGCGAGACGACCGAGCCGGTCGAGCGGATCTACCAGAAGCGCCACATCGCGGTCGGGATCCCGAGCCTCTACGGCTCCTACCGGGAGGACCGCTTCGAGGCGATGGGCCTGTCCTTCCGGGTCGAGTCGCTCGCCGGCGCGCTGCTCGACCGTGTCGTCGGCGCCGACCACGTCACCGCGGACGCGACCGGCATGGGCCGGGTCGCCCACTGGGTGCGGCTGCTCCTGCGAGCGCTCAGGATCGACGGCTTCAAGGCGCAGGGGGTGGCCCAGTGCCTGGCGCTGCTCGAGGACGCCGTCGCGGCGCCGGAGACGAGCGTGGCCCAGTTCGTCGACATCGTCCAGCTGCTCTCGCGCAGCCTCCACGCGCTGATCGGGGCCCGCATCCTCGACGTCTACGAGGAGCCCGCGCACCGCGTGATCCGCCGCCAGATCGAGCGGGGCGTGGTGGCCGGGGCCGAGGACGAGCTCCTCGACCACGCGACGATGATGGCCTCCGAGGCGTTCCTGCGCGACGTGATCGCGGAGAGCCTCGGCGCGCAGCGGCTCGACGCGCTCGTCGGGAGCGTGCTCGCGACGCTCCGCGAGGCCCAGGACAGCCACGCGCCCGCCCGACCCGGGCCGCTGCGCGCGACCGTCGACCTCGCCCGCTGCCTCGTCCCACTCGAGGAGGCGACCGGGCCCGGCGGCGGGATCATGCGCCTCGGCAACAAGGCGTACATGCTGGCCCGGCTGAAGGCGCTCGGCTTCGCCGTCCCCGACGGGTTCGTCCTCACGACCGAGCTGTTCCAGGCGCGCGAGGCGCTCGCGACGTACGGCCTGCTGCGGGAGGAGCTCGCCGACCGGATCCGCCGGGCCCTCGTGCCGCTCGAGCAGGCGACCGGCGAGCGGCTCGGCGACGCGGCGAGCCCGCTGCTCCTCTCCGTCCGCGGCGGCGCGCCGATCTCGATGCCCGGGATGCTGACGAGCTTCCTCAACGTCGGCATGAACCTCGAGATCGCCGAGGGCCTGGCCGCCAGGCCCGGGCGCGACTGGGCGGCCTGGGACGCCTACCGGCGCTTCCTCCAGTTCTGGGGGATGAGCCACGGGCTCGACCGCGACGGGTTCGACGAGATCATCCGCGACGCGAAGCGGGCGCGCGGGGTGCCGAAGAAGGCCCTCCTCCCCGCGTCGAGCATGCGCGAGGTCGCGCTCGCCTACCGCCAGCGCGTGCTCGACCACGGCATCCACCTGGTCGAGGAGCCGTTCGCGCAGCTGCTCGCGTGCGTCGACCTCGTCCAGCGCTCGTGGGACGCCGACTACGCGCGGATCTACCGGCGCGAGGCGCGGATCGCCGAGGAGTGGGGCACCGCGGTGATCGTCCAGCCGATGGTCTTCGGCAACCTCGGGCCGAGCTCGGGCACGGGCGTCCTGCTGACCCGCCACCCCCAGCACGGCTCGGACGCGCTCCACCTGTTCGGCGACGTCGTCGTGCAGGGCCAGGGGGACGACGTCGTCAGCGGCATCGCCGAGCCCTTCCCCGTCAGCGAGCGGCAGCGCCGCGACGACCCGCGCGGCGCCGACCGGTCGCTCGAGCGCGACTTCCCGGCGATCCACGCCGCGCTCGCGCGCGTCGCGCGCTCGCTGCTGCTCGACCACGGGATGAACCACCAGGAGATCGAGTTCACCTTCGAGAGCGACCGGGCCGAGGACCTCTCGATCCTGCAGACGCGCGACACGGTCGTCGCGACGACGAGCGAGCTGCCCGCGTTCGCGCCGAGCGTCGAGCTCGAGCGCTCGCGCGTCGCCGCCGGGATCGGCGTCTCCGGCGGCGCCCTGTCCGGGCGGGTCGCGCTCGACGAGGCCGGGATCGAGCGCGTGCGGGCGCAGAGCCCCGACGCCCCGGTCATCCTCCTGCGCCCGGACACGGTCCCGGACGACCTGCCGCTCGTGCTGCGCTGCGACGGCGTGCTCACGGCGCTCGGCGGCGCGACGAGCCACGCGGCCGTCGCCGCGAAGCGGCTCGGGAAGACCTGCGTGGTCGGCTGCCGCCCGTTCGACGTCGACGAGCGAGGCGGGCGCGCCCGCCTCGGCGGCCACGAGCTCACGGCGGGCGACCTGCTGTCGATCGACGGGATCGACGGTTCGGTGTACCTTGGCGCGCATTCGGTGACGACGATCAGGATCGGCGGCCGCTCCTCGTGAGCGGGTCCGGCAGGCGAGACGAGCAAGGAGCGAGATGAGCGCGATCGACAGGGCGGACACGCTCGGCATCAACGGCCTGGGACGGATCGGGAAGCTCCTCCTGTGGCATCACGTGGGCCGCAAGCGGTTCGGGCACGTGGTCGTCAACCTCGGCCGCGAGGTCGGCAAGGGGCTCGAGGCGGTCTGCCGCGTGATCGAGACCGACTCGACCTACGGGTCGATGCACCGCTTCCTCCACGGCGTCAACGCCGAGCCGTGCATCCGCATCGTCGACCGCGAGCGCGGCCTGCTCGACGTCGACGGCGTGCCCGTCACGATCCTCCAGGCGGCCCGCAACCCGGCCGAGGTCGAGTGGCGCCGGCACGGCGTCCGGCTCGTCGTCGACACGACCGGCGCGTTCGACGACCCGACGCGCCCGGCCGAGCACCCGTCCGGCTCCGTCCGCGGCCACCTCGCCGCGGGCGCGGAGACGGTGATCTACAGCGCCGCGTTCAAGGTGAAGGACAAGTCGAAGGGCATCCCCGACGACGTGGCGACGCTGATCTACGGGATCAACCACGAGGCCTACGACGCGCGCCGTCACCGGCTCGTCTCGGCCGCCTCGTGCACGACGACCGCGCTCGCGCACATGGTCAAGCCGCTGCTCGACCACCTCCAGGCGACGACGCTGATGACCGCGTCGATGAGCACCGTCCACGCGGTGACGAACACGCAGAGCCTGCTCGACACGGTGCCGAAGGCCGGCACGTCGGACCTGCGCCGCAGCCGGAGCGCGCTGAACAGCATCATCCTCACGTCGACGAACGCGGCGACCGCGCTCGAGCAGGTGATCCCGGAGATCCGCAGCGTCGGCTTCATGGCCGACTCGGTGCGCATCCCCGTGCCGACCGAGTCGCTCGTGATCCTCAACGTCACCTTCCAGAGCCGGATCGGCCCGGACGGCTCGAGCGAGCTGACGCGGGACGTGCTCAACCGGATCTACCAGGACGCGGGCCAGGGCGCCCAGAAGGGCCTGCTGGTCTACAGCGAGGAGCAGAACGTCTCGGCCGACGTGATGGCGATGCGCGCCGCCGTCGTGATCGAGGGAGTCGAGACCCACACCCGCACGGGCTTCGTCAAGGTCGACCTCACCTCGCTCGGCCTGCCGCAGGAGGCGCTCGAGCGGCTCACCTCGACGGTGCTCGAGGTGCCGGTCACCCACGCGAAGGTCTTCGGCTGGTACGACAACGAGTACGGCAGCTACACGAACATGCTCGGCGAGCTGAGCGTGCACGTGTTCGAGAACCTCGACTGAGCCGGGACGGGCACGCGAGTGCTGAACCCCCTCACGCACGGCCGGATCCTGCGCAAGGGCTTGCCCGGGCGGGCGACGATCCACTCGATGGGCGCGCCCGGGCGCGGCGCGACCTGGACGAACGTCCCCATGACGCTGACCGTCCTCGTCGAGGGCATGGCCCCGTACGAGGTGCAGGACCAGTGGTGGGTGAAGCACGACGCGACGCTCGGCTTCGGGATGAGCCTGCCCGTCCGCGTCGACCGGGACGACCCGACGCGCGTCGCGATCGACTGGGACGCGGCGCGCGAGGAGCGCGAGGCCGAGGAGCAGCGCCGCCGCGAGGCGCTCGCCGCGCTCGGCCCGGTCGGGCCGGACGGGACGCTCCCGGGGAGCGGCGACGCCGGTGCGGACGTGGCCGCGGCGGTGCTCGGCGCGCTCGGCGGCCTCGGCGACCTGGGCGACGTCACGACCGACGGCGACGGGAACGTCTCGATCAGCCGGGTCGTGATCGACGCGACGGGCGACTCGCCGCTGCGCGAGCAGATCCTCGCGCAGCTGGGGCTCGACGAGGACGCGGTCGCCGCGCTGAAGGGCGCCCGGGGCGGCGCGGGCGGGCCGACGGGCGACGAGCCCGGGGACGACCCGCTCGACCGCCTGGAGCGGCTCGCGCGGCTGCGCGACCAGGGCGCGCTGACCGAGGCCGAGTTCGCCGAGCAGAAGGCGAAGCTCCTCCGCGAGCTCTAGCGGACGCTGCCGGCGGTGCGCCGCGATAGCCTCCCGCGGTGAGCGCCGGCCGGGACACCGCGCTCGAGGGCCCGGACGGGGCGGCTCGTGGCCTGGAGCGGGCCTGGACGCAGGGCGCGCCCCTCGTCTTCGTCCTGCTCTGGGCGTCGGGCTTCGTCCTCGCGAAGTTCATCACCCCGCACGCGGACCCGATGACGTTCCTCGCGATCCGCTTCTCGCTCGCGGCCGCCGTCCTCGTCGCGATCGCGGTGGCGACGGGCGCGCGCTGGCCGACCCGCCGCCAGGCGCGCGACCAGGCGATCGTCGGCCTGTCGATGCACACCGCCTACATCGGCGGCGTCTTCGTCGCGATCGACCAGGGCCTGCCCGCCGGGGTCGCGTCCCTGATCGTCGGGCTGCAGCCGCTCCTCTCGGCCTTCGTCGTCGGGCCGCTGCTCGGCGAGCGCGTCTCGCGCCTCCAGTGGGCGGGGCTCGTGCTCGGGCTCGTCGGGGTCGCGCTCGTGCTGGAGAGCAAGCTCGAGCTCGACGGCGCGACGGTCGGCGCGGTCGGGCTCGCCGTCCTCGCCCTCGTCGGGACGACCGGCGCGACGCTCTACCAGAAGCGCTTCGGCTCGGCGACCGACCTGCGCACCGGCACGGCCGTCCAGTACGTCGCGGGCGCCGTGGGCTGCGCCGTCGCGGGCGCGTTCGAGGAGCGCCCGGTTCGACGCGAACGCCGAGCTGCTCGGCGCTCGCGGGCGCCGTCCTGATCCTCCGTCGGCGCGATCACGCTGCTGATGTCGCTGATCCGCCGCGGCGCGATCGCGCGCGTCACGAGCGTCTTCTACCTCGTCCCGCCGGTCACGGCCGTCTACGCCTGGCTCTGGTTCGACGAGACGCTCGGCCCGCTCGCCCTCGCCGGGATCGGCCTCGCGGCCCTCGGCGTCGCGGCCGTCCAGCGCGGCGCGCGGTCGGCCTGACCCCGCCCGGCCCAGGCCGGCCCGCCCGACCACGAACAACAGCACCGAGGCGGTCGCGGTCGTCGGCCCCGCCCGCTGGCCGGACTCGGATGGCCGCGTCGCCGCCGGAGCAGCCCGTCACGGCCCACTGGCCACCGCCGGCCCGCCCGACCACGAACAACAGCACCGAGGCGGTCGCGGTCGTCGGCCCCGCCCGCTGGCCGGACCCCGGATGGCCGTCGCCGCCGGAGCAGCCCGTCACGGCCCACTGGCCACCGCCGGCCCGCCCGACCACGAACAACAGCACCGAGGCGGTCGCGGTCGTCGGCCCCGCCCGCTGGCCGGACTCCGGATGGCCGTCGCCGCCGGAGCAGCGCTGGCCAGGAGATCGACCTGCTGGCGAGGCGTCGTCCTACTGGCGACCTGGCCTGCTGGCGGCACTCTACGACCGCTCCGCCCCGGTGACAAGGGCCCCGAACGCATCTGTGGAGAGTCCGGACGCAAAATGCGACATATCGCACGATCTCTCCACAGCGCTCCACAGGATTCCCACAGTGGATCGGTGAGAACGCTCCCCGCGCCGGGCCGACGGGCACCCGGCCGCTCCGACTAGTGTGCCCGCGACGACCGAGTGGAGGGCGAGATGAGCGAGAGCTACGACCGCGACATGATCGGCTACGGGCGCGACTGGCCCGACCCGGCCTGGCCCGGCGACGCGCGGATCGCGGTGCAGTTCGTCATCAACTACGAGGAGGGCGCGGAGAACTGCATCCTCCACGGCGACCCCGCCTCCGAGTCCCTCCTGACCGAGTTCGGCTTCGCCATGCCGCGCCAGGGCGAGCGGTACCTCCCGGTCGAGTCGATGTACGAGTACGGCAGCCGCGTCGGCTTCTGGCGGCTGCACCGGCTGTTCACCGAGGCGAACGTGCCGATCACGGTCAACGCGGTCGCGATGGCGCTCGAGCGCAACCCGGAGGGCGTCGCCGCGATGGTCGAGGCGGGCTGGGAGCTCTCGAGCCACGGCTACCGCTGGATCGACCACCACGGCCTCCCCGAGGAGGTCGAGCGCGAGCACATCCGCACCGCGATCGCGATCCACGAGCGGATGACCGGGCAGCGGCCGCTCGGGCACTTCATCGGCCGCCGCAGCGAGAACACCGTCCGGCTCGTGGCGGAGGAGGGCGGCTTCGTCTACACGCAGGACTCCTACGCCGACGAGGTGCCGTACTGGATCGCGCCGTCGGGCCGGCCCCTGCTCGTCGTCCCCTACACCGCCGACGTGAACGACCACCGCTTCGCGACGACGCCGGGGTTCGACTGGGGCGGGCCGTTCTTCGAGTACCTGCGCGACGCGTTCGACGAGCTCTACCGCGACGGCGCGGAATCGCCGCGGATGATGCAGATCGGCCTGCACAACCGGCTCGTCGGGCGGCCGGGCCGCATCGGCCACCTGCGCCGCTTCGTCGAGCACGTGCTCTCGCACGACCGCGTCTGGCTCGCCCGCGGGATCGACATCGCGAACCACTGGATCGCCCGCTTCCCGTACCCCGGCTGAGCCGGGGCGGGGCGCGGGCTCAGAGCGCGAGCTCGCCGGCGAGCGACGCGCCGTCCGGGACGGCCGCCTGGCCGTCCCCCTCGTGCGCCACGAGCACGTCGCCGCGCGCGACGACGCCGGCCCCGAAGCGCACGTCGCCACGCACGCGGAGGCGCTCGCACGCGACGAGCGAGGGCGGCCCGGCGGGGAAGCGCGCGTCGAGCTGGTCGACGAGCCGGTAGAAGCGCGGGTCGAGGTCGACGACGAGCGTCCCGAGCGTGCGCGCCGGGCTGCCGACGACGCGCCAGTCCGCCGTCAGCACGTAGGCGTCCGACCGCACGGCGAGCAGGTCGCTCGTCGTCTTCACCGGCGCGAAGCGGGTGCGCGGCACGCGGATCGCCCCCGCGCCGGGAAAGACCTGGATCGCCGAGCCGATCGCCGTCTCGAGCTGGTAGACCGGCGTCGAGCCGGGATCGCGCGGGTCGACGGTCTTCTCGTTGCGGATCATCGGCAGCCCGAGCACGCCGTCGCGCTCGGCGAGCGTCGCCGCGAGCGCGTCGAGGTCGAGCCAGATCGAGTTCGTGTTGAAGTAGCGGTGGCGCTCGACGTCCTGGAACGCGTCCTCGTCCTCGGCCGGGCACTGCGCCGACTCGCGCAGGACGAGCCGCCCGTCGGCGAGCCGCGCGAGGTGGCCGCCCTTGCGGTCGGCGGCGGTCCGGTCGGCGACCTCCATCAGGAACGGCAGCCCGTTCGCGACGAGGTGGCCGAGCAGGCGCTCGTCGAGGACGGCGCCGAGGTTGTCCGCGTTCGAGACGAAGGCGTAGCGGTAGCCGCCGGTGCGCAGCGCGTCGAGGGTGCCGCTCGTGACGAGCGCCGCGTAGAGGTCGCCGTGCCCGGGCGGGTTCCACTCGAGCTCCGGCGCGCCCGGCGCGGTCGCGGGCGCGAGCGTCGCGCGCTCGACCTTCGGCACCTTGTGCTGGACGAAGTCGAGCGGGATCGGCCCGGCGAGCTCCGGGTAGCCGGCGAGGAGGGCGAGCGAGTCGTCGCGCGTCGCGAAGCTGTTCATCAGGACGAGCGGGACGCCCGCGTCCCGCGCCTGGCGCGCGATCACGTCGAGGAAGGTCAGGCCGTCCTTCACGGGCAGCAGCGACTTCGCCCGCTCGAGGCCCATGCTCGTCCCCAGGCCGCCGTTCAGCTTGACGAGCACCGTGCGGGGCAGCGCCTCGCGCCCCGCCGCGGCCGCCTCGTCGCCGAGCGCGTCGAGGTCGGGGAGCGACTCGACCGGCTCGAGCTCCGCCTCGGGGATCAGCCCGGTCTCGCCGCGGGCGAGCTGGTCGAGCTGCGCCGCGAAGGTCCGCACGACGACGTCTGGCAGGCCCTCCGCGCGCATGCGCGCGGCGAAGGCGTCGAGGTCGGGCGCGGGGCGCTCGGGCATCGCGTCCAAGCCTAGTCCCGCGCGACCGCGACCGGACCGGACGACCGGTCAGGTGTGGAGCAGGACCGGGCCGGACGGCGGCCTTTCGCGACCCGACGCAGCGCCGGCCAAGCTCCCGGTCAGCCGTGCAGCAGCACGGTGACGGAGCCGGGGATGCCGGTGGCGCCCCAGTTGGCGGTCGCGAGGTCGACGCGACCGTCGCCGTTCAGGTCGGCGAGCGCGAGCGAGAACGGCGTCGCGCCGACGGTCAGGGTCGTCCCCGCCGCGAGCCCGCCGGCGCCGTCGCCGAGGAGCAGCGAGACCGTGTCGCCCCCGGGGGCGGGCGTGCCGCCCAGGTAGTTGCCGGCGGTGTTCGCGCTCAGCACGTCGACCCTGCCGTCGAGGTCGACGTCGCCGAGCGCGACGCCCTTCGGCACCGACCCGACCGCGGCCGAGACGGCGGCCCGGAACGTCCCGTCGCCGTTCCCCCGCAGCAGGCTGACAGCGTCGGCCCCGTCGTTCGCCGTGACCAGGTCGAGCGCCCCGTCCCCGTCGAGGTCGGCGGCCCGGACCTGGTGTGGGTGCGTCCCGACCGGGTAGTGGACGGCCGTCGCGAGCTGGCTCGCGACCGGGACGTCGCCGTTGCCACGCAGGATCGCGACCGCGTTCCAGTCGCGCGCGGCGACGATCGCGTCGAGGCGGCCGTCGCCGTCGAGGTCGCGCAGGAGCACCGAGTGCGGCGCGGCGGCCGGCGACGGGCCGGGCGCGACCGCAAAGGGCTGCTGCGGCTCGAACGTGCCGTCGCCGTGGCCCCGCAGGACGGCCACGACGGACGCGACGCCCCAGCAGGCGACCACGAGGTCGACCTTCCCGTCGAGGTTCAGGTCTCCCGCGGCGACGTCGTGCGCGCCGTCGCAGGCCGGGAGGTGCGTCGGCGCCCCGAACGTCCCGTCGCCCGCGCCGAGCGCCACGCTGGCGGAGTCGCCGTCCTGGTCGGCCGAGGCGAGGTCGAGGTCGCCGTCCCCGTCGAGGTCGACGGGCAGGACGACCTTCGGCTTCGCTCCGACCGGGTACAGGGCGGCGGGCCGGAACGTCCCGTCGCCGTTCCCGCGCAGGATCGCCGCGGCGTTCGAGCCCGCGGCGGCGACGACGAGGTCGAGGCGGCCGTCCCGGTCGACGTCGGCGGCGGCGACCGCGTGCGGGTTCGTCCCGGCGGCGTACGCGGTCGCCGCGCCGAAGAGCGGGGCCGGCGGCGGCGCGGGTGCGGGCGGCGCCGGGGCGGGTGGCGGCGGGGCGGGGGGCGTCGGCGGCACCGGGTCGGCCGCGACCCGCGGGCAGCCGCCCCACCGGCCGAGCTCGGCCGTGCGCGCCCGCCGCTCCACCCGGCGATAGGCGGCGCGGCGCGCGAGCGCGGCCGGCCCGGCGAGCCGGGCGAGCCCGGCGCCCAGGAGCGATCGACCGAGGTCGGTCCGGCCGACGGCGAGGTACGCGCGCACGAGCCCGCCCGCGCGCGCGGCTCGACGGCCGGGTCGAACGCGAGTCGGCCCGCACGGCCGACGGCGCGCTCGAGCCGCAGGCGCGCATCCGGCGCGCAGGCGGCGCCGGGGCCCGCGATCCCGAGCAGGCGCACGCGCAGAGCCGGCCCGGTCCGCGGCTGGACGAGCACGGTGCGCGCGTCGAGCACCCGGGCGACCGTGCCGCGGGTCGGCACGGCGGCGGCACCGGCCACGGCGGGCGCGAGCAGGGCGAGCAGCGAGGCGGCGAGCAGTATCGCCCTGGCGAGAGACGCGGGCACGGCCCGTCGAGTCTACGGGCCGGGCCCGATCTCCCCGCGCTACGCGACCTCGCGGACGAGCTCGACGTAGGACCCGGCGGCGTCCTCGACGACGGCGACGCGCGCGCGGGCGTGCTCGGCTGCACGGATCCAGCCGGGCGCGGGCCCCTGGCCCGGACGCGCCAGCCAGCGGCCGGCGCGCACGCCCACGGACACGCGCCCGCGATCGACGCGGGCGCTGACGCGGACAGGCCGGGCGGGCACGTCGCCCCGGCCCGCGAGCGCGTCCTCGACGGCGAGCGAGCAGGCGTCGACGAGCTCCGCGGCCGCCGCACGCCCGACCCGCTGCTCGACGAGCCACCCGGCGAGCTCGCGCCGCAGGAGCGGCAGCACTGCCGGGTCGCCCGGCAGCTCGAGCACGAGCCGACGCGCGGGTCGCACCCGCCGTGGCAGGACCGTCGTCCCACGTCCCGCGCTCCAGCCGTCCATGGCTCCCCCTCTCGCCCGGGCCGGCCCGATCGCCGACCTGGTGGGAGAACCCCTGGACGAACCCGTCCTTACGGTGGGTCGGGCCGCGAATCACTCGTTCGAGTGATGGCGCCGTGCCCCGGAGGGGTGACAGACTGCCGCTCTGCGGCCAGTGCGGGGCTCCGATCCCGGCCCGGGCCGTCGTGATCGGGGCTTCGCGGCGCTCCCCCCGCGCCGCGGAGCCCCGTCCAACAGTGCGGCACCGTGGCGGGCACGTCGGCGCGGGCCGTCGGCGTCGGCGAGCAGCCGCCCGCGTCGACCGGGTGGCACGACCCGCGACGAGCGCCGTGCCGCGGGCGTGTGGCGACTCGGACGGCCGGTGTCCGCGCCGCGCCGGCGCGCCGCCGCCTGGACGCGTGCGTCGGATCGACGGTGGAGGCCCGTGGCGCGGGCCTCCCCCGTCTACCAAGTCCAGAAGCCGCCCCTGCGGCGTCGGGGCGCGAGCCCGCCCGGGCATGCTCCGGAGACGGCGATCCGGCGGGGAAGCGCGCCGGGGGCGGGACGCGCGCTCGGCGCTCCGCACGCCTGACCCCGGCTCTGCGCCCGACTGCGATGCGGAGGCGCCTCAGCGCGGCGTGGGCGTGAAGAAGCCCTCGTCGGCCAGGCGATCCCACACCGCCTGCACGGCCGCGCCACCCCGCTCGCGGATCCGCCGCTCGCTCCCGACGACCAGACGGCCGCCGAGCACCTGCACCCGCCCGTCGGTGAGCACCGTGCGCACGGCGAGGCCGTGCCCGTACAGGAGGTTGTTGAGCGGCTCCGGTGGCACGGCGCCCGTACCGGTGAGGAACCCCGTCACGTCCACCGTGACGAGGTCGGCCTTCGCGCCGACCTCGATCCGGCCGAGGTCGTCGCGGCGCAGCCCGATCGCCGCGTTGATCGTGGCCGCCTCGACCGCGTCCCAGACGGTCGGGTTCTCGACCGCGACGGGGGGGCTGCCGGTCTGCGGCGGCAGGCCGGGGCCCGCCGGCGGCAGGAGCGAGCGCCGGGCCTGACCATAGAGCACGGCCAGCTTGAGGTTCTCGGCGTAGTCGTTCGAATGGGTGTCGATGCCGATGCTCGTGTTCACGCCCTGGCTGAGGATCTCCGGCCACGGCTGCGTCCCGCCGCCCGCCCCGCCCGCCGACGGGCAGTGGGCGTACGTCGCGCCCTTGTCCCGGAGGATCGGAGGATCGCCGGCCAGGTCGATCCCGCTCATGTGGGCGCCGAAGAGCGGCCCGTCGTAGAACCCGAAGTCGTCGAGCCACTCGACCGGGCGCTTCCCCCAGAGCCGCTGGACCGTCGCCGTCTCGTTCGCCGACTGGGAGAGGTGCAGGTGGATGCCGTTCCCGAGCCGGGCGGCCGCCGCGGCGAAGGCCTGCATCGTCGCGGGCGTCTGCGTGTCGGTCGCGTGCGGTGTCGGCTGAGCGAGGATCCGTCCGTCCTGCGAGCCGTTGACGGCGAGCCCGAACGCGAGGTTGTCGGCGATCTCCTGCAGCGTGCCGGCCTCCGACTCGAACAGGACCTGGTCGTTCGTGCCGCGGAACCAGATCGGGAACAGCCGATGGATGCCCGGCACCATGCCGCCGACGTACCCCCGCGTCCCGAGCCGCTCGGCGACGCGGACGTACGAGCGCGCCTGCTTCAGGCTCAGCGCCATCTCGAGCTGCGTCGTGCACCCGCCCAGCAGGAGCTCCGCGAGGTTGAAGGCCGTCAGGTCGTCGAGCTCCTCGTCGGACAGCTCGTCCGCGACCACCAGGGGGCGGGCGAACGAGCGGCCGCCCTCGATGATCCCGCGCGTCACGGTTCCGCCCGCGACGTGCGTGTGCCCCGAGATGAACCCGGGCAGGAGCAGCTCGCCGATCGCCGTCAGCCGACGGTCCCGCCCACGCCGCCGGCCCTCGCCGATCGCCGCGATCGCCCCGTTCTCGACGACCACGTGGTGGTCGCGCTTCAGCTGCTGGCCGCCGTTCTCGTGGACGAGGACCCAGCTCGGCTCGAGCACGAGCGGCCGCCGCCCGTGACCGAGGCCGGCGTGCGGCGCGTACCGCGGCGCCGCCGCGCTCGCCGAGGCGCTGAGCGCGCCCGCGGCCCCCAGCGCGAGCCCCGCGATTGCACCCCGGCGGAGCAGGGTGCCCCGTGAGAGGCGCGCTCCTCCAGCCTCCGTGCCCCGCCAGCCGTCCTCGTCCGCCGCCGCGGCGCACACGACGCAGCCGCTCGTCCGTCCGTCCAGCCCGTGCCCGTGCATGACGGTCTCCTCCGATCGCGATCCGCCGCAAACGGCCGAACGAGTATAGGATCCCCCCGCTCCGGTTGCGCTCCCGGCCCCGCTCCCCGCCGACGACGAGCGACCGGGACGCGGTGCGACTGGTGGCCTCTCGCGAGGCCAGCGCTGGGCCGCACGGACGCCCGCCCGCGAGGACGCCGATCTCCGCCTGGGCCGCGATCCTCGCGACGAGGCCGTGCGCCATCTCCCACGAGCGCCGAGGCCGCCCCGGTTGCCAGGAAACGCGAGAGGCCCGCCGAAGCGGGCCTCCCTGCATAGCGGGGGCAGGATTTGAACCTGCGACCTCCGGGTTATGAGCCCGGCGAGCTACCTGGCTGCTCCACCCCGCGTCGCCCCGGCAGTATAGCGGGACGCGGGGTGCCGCACGTCGGCGGGTACGATCACCCGGTGCCCGTCTGGACGTGGGTCGCCCTCGGCATCTTCCTCGCGCTGGTCGTCGCGACCCTGGCGTTCCTCGTCGTACGCGGCGTGGAGCTGTACCGCCGCGTGCGCGCGCTCGAGCAGTCCGTCGGCGTGCCGATGGAGCAGCTGCTCGCCGAGCTCGAGGCCCTGAACGCGCGCGCGGAGCGGGCGTCGCAGCGGGCCGAGGACGTCGAGCGGCGGATGGCCGACCTGCGCGTCTCGCTCGACCGGCTCGGGGTGCTCGGCTGGGCGCTCGGCGACGCCGGCGACGCGTTGCGCAGGTGGCGCTCGCTGAGCGGCCGGTGACGCGCGTCGCGGTCGTCGACCTCGGGACGAACTCGACCCGCCTGCTCGTCGCGGACGTCGCCGACGGCCGGCTGGCCGAGGTCGACCGGCTGCTCGCGGTCACCCGGCTCGGCCAGGGCGTCGACGCGTCGCGCCGGCTCCACCCGGACGCGATCGCGCGCGTGTCGGACTGCCTGGCCCGCTACCGGGCGGCGGCGGACGCGCACGGCGCGACCGTCCGCGTGGCCGTCGCGACGAGCGCCGTCCGCGACGCGGCCGACCGGGACGCGTTCCTCGCCCTCGTCGAGCGCGAGCACGGCTTCGTGCCGCGCCTGCTCTCCGGCGCGGAGGAGGCCGAGCTGGCCTTCCGCGGCGTCACGGCCGGACGGACGCTCGCCGGGCCGACGCTCGTGCTCGACGTCGGTGGGGGCTCGACGGAGCTCGTCGTCGGCAACGGCCGCGGCGTCGCCTTCCGGACGAGCCTCGACGTCGGCTGCGTGCGCGTGAGCGAGCGGTTCCTGCACGGCGACCCGCCGCTCGCCGGGGAGCTCGAGCGCTGCGCGGCCCACGTCCGCGCCGAGCTCGGGGCGCACGCGGCGGCGATGCCGCGACCCGTGCGCGCGATCGGCGTCGCCGGGACGGCGATCACGCTCGCGACGCTCGACCTCGGGCTCGAGGAGGAGTCCGAGGCGGTGCACGGCCACGTCCTCCCGGCCGCCGCGATCGCGGCCGAGGCGGACCGGCTTGCCGCCGCGACGCACGCGGCGATCGCGGCGCGCCGCGGCATCCATCCCCAGCGCGCGCCCGTGATCGCGGGCGGCGCGATCGTCGTGCGCGAGGCGCTCGCCTTCGCGGGCGCGGACGCGCTCGAGGTCTCGCTGCAGGACATCCTGCACGGGGCCGCGCTGGCCGCCGTGTGACGCCGGTCAGGCGGCGGCGGGGCGCTTGCGCTCGCGCTTGTCGCGATACATCGCCTCGTCCGCGGCGACCCAGGCGCGCGCGAGCGAGCCCTCGCCGAAGCGGCTCGCGACGCCGTGCGACGCGCGGATCCCCTCGCCCCCGAGCGCCTCGATCAGGCGCTGCGCGAGCTGCTTCGCCGCCTCGCCCTCGCACTCGACCGCGAGCACGGCGAACTCGTCGCCGCCGAGGCGCGCGACGGCGTCGCCGCCACGGACGGCGCGGGCGAGCGTCCGGGCCGCGAGCACCAGCAGCTCGTCCCCCGCCGCGTGCCCGTGGGCGTCGTTGACGAGCTTCAGGTCGTCGAGGTCGATCGCGATCACGGCGGCGGCCGCCCCGGTCGTCGCGCAGCGGAACTCCTCCTCGTCGAGCAGCTGGTCCCACGCGCGGCGGTTGAGCACGCCGGTGAGCGGGTCCAGCAGCGCGTCGAGCATCGCCCGGTCGGCGCGCCGGCTCTCGCGGCTCGCGGCGAGCTCGTGCTCGAGGCATGTTGCGACGAGGCGGGCGACGAACTCGAGCAGCGGGCGCTCGAGCGCGGCGCCGTGGAGCGCGGGCTCGGCGCCGATCCCGACGAGCATCGCGACCGGGTCGTCGTGCGCGTCGGCGAGCGGCACGGCGACGAGCGTGCGGCCGGCCAGGCCCGCGCCACCGTCGGCCGGCGCGAGCGCCACGGGCGCGCCCTCGACGATCGTGGCCGCGTCGAGCGGCAGCGGACGTCCCGGGCGGAGCCGCTCGCCCTCCACGGGCCCGCCGACCGCGGCGACGACGACGAGCTCGTCCCCCTCGACGCGGGCGACGATCCAGGCGTCGAGGCCGATCCGGCGGCGCAGCTCGTCGAGCGCCGCCGGCACGGCGGCTCCGAGGGTCGCGTAGGGGCCGAGGACCTGCGAGAGCGGCACGCCGGGTCAGTCGGCCGTCGCGGCGGCGAGTTGAGCCGACCGGACTACGGGTAGACGCCGCGCGCCTCGAGCACCGACGCGACCCGCCGGATGCCGACGACGAGCGCCGCGAGCCGCAGCGGCAGCGACTCGCGCTCGGCGAGCGTCCAGACCCGGTCGAGCGCGTCGCGCATCAGGTCGGACAGGCGCTCGCGGATCTCCTCCCGCCCCCAGAACCAGCGCTGGATGTCCTGCACCCACTCGAAGTACGAGACGGTGACGCCGCCGGCGTTCGTCAGCACGTCCGGCAGCACGGGGATGCCGCGGGCGCGGAGGATCGCGTCCCCGTCGAGCGAGACCGGCCCGTTCGCGCCCTCGGCGACGAGACGCGCCTTCACGTCCTGTGCGTTCGCGCCCGTGATCTGGTTCTCGAGCGCGGCGAGGACGAGCACGTCGCAGTCGAGCGCCAGCAGCTCGGCGTTCGACAGGTGCCCGGCGCGCGGGTAGCCCGCGAGGTCGCGGTGCTCCGCGATCCAGGCGCGCAGGTCGGCGAGGTCGAGGCCGGACGGGTCGTGCACGGCGCCCGAGACGTCGCTGACGGCGACGACGCGTGCGCCGCGCGCCACGAGCTCCTCGGCCGCGACGCGGCCGACCTTGCCGAAGCCCTGGACGACGCAGGCGGCGCCGGCGAGCGGGATGCCGAGCCGCCGCGCCGCCTCCTCGACCACGACGACGACGCCGTAGCCGGTCGACTCGGGCCGGAAGACCGAGCCGCCGACCGAGATCGGCTTCCCCGTCACGATCTCCGGGACGGCGTGGCCGACCTGGACGGAGTACGTGTCCATCAGCCACGCCATCGTCTGCTCGTCCGTCGCCATGTCCGGCGCGGGCACGTCGCGCTGCGGGCCGATCAACGGGATCAGCTCGGCGGTGAAGCGGCGCGTCACGCGCTCGAGCTCGCCGCGCGAGAGCCCGCGCGGGTCGCAGGTGACCCCGCCCTTCGCGCCGCCGTAGGGCAGCCCGAGCAGGGCGCACTTCCACGTCATCCACATCGCGAGCGCCGCGCACTCGCCGAGCGTCACCGCGGGGTCGTAGCGGATGCCGCCCTTGGTCGGCCCGAGCGCGCTCGAGTGCTGCACGCGGTAGGCCGGGAAGACCCGGAGCGACCCGTCGTCGAGCTTCACCGGGACGTGGACGGCGAGCGTCCGCTCGGGCGTGCGCAGGATCTCGGCGATCCCGGCGTCGATCCCCGCGGACGGCAGCGCCTCGTCGAGCTGGCCGAGGGCCTGCAGGTAGAGCGGCTCGTCGAGCTCCCGCGGGAGCGTGCCCCGGCGGACCGCGGTGGGCGTCGGCCCGGTCGCCATGCGCCCAGTCTAGGAGCGCGCGGGGCCGGTCAGCCGCCGAGCGCGGCGCGCACCGCGGCCATCGCCCGTTCGAGCGCCTCGACGTCCTCGTCCGTCCAGCGGCGCGGCGCCCCGGCCTGGTGGACGGAGAGCCAGCCGAGCAGCTCGCCGTCGAGCACGACCGGCCCGAGCATCTGGGCGCGCACGCCGTACACGTCGAGCAGACCCTGCGGCGGGCGCGGCGGGTCGACCTCGACGTCGTGCTGGACGAGCGGGCGCAGCTCGCGGAAGAGCCACTGCGCGGTCGCGGCGTTGCGCTGGTCGATCGACTCGTCGTGCGCGATCGGCGGCACGCCGGGCGCGAGCGCCTCGGCGACCGCCGGGAAGTTGCGGCCCGGCGTGTCGAGGCGGAGCGTCGTCCGCGTCGCGCCGGTCGCCGCGAGCAGCTCCTCGACGATCGCCTGGTAGCCCACGTCCCGGATCATCGCAGGTCGTCGGCGCCGCGGCGCGCACGCTACCGTCCGTCCCCGTGCCCGAGGGACTCCCCGCCGACACGACCGGGCTGACCGCCGCCGAGGCGGCCGCGCGCCTGGCCGCGCGCGGCGCCCAGCGAGCGCCGCAGACGAGCCGCTCCGCGTGGAGCATCGTCCGCGCGAACGTCTTCACGATCTTCAACCTGATCCTCGTCGTCTTCGGCGTCCTGACGCTCTCGTTCGGAGACTGGCGCGACGCGCTCTTCCTCGGGATCCTGATCGGGAACACGGGCATCGGCGTCGTCCAGGAGCTGCGCGCGAAGCGCGCGCTCGACCGGCTCGCGGCGCTCGTCGCGCCCGTCGCCACGGTCGTCCGAGACGGGGAGCCCGGCCGCATCCCGGTCGCGGAGGTGGTCGAGGGCGACCTGCTGCTGCTCGAGCCGGGCGACCAGGTGGTCGCGGACGGGACGCTCGTGCGCACCGCCGGGCTCGCGCTCGACGAGTCGATCCTCACCGGCGAGTCGCTCCCGATCCCCCGCGCACCCGGGGAGCTCGCCCGCTCCGGCTCGTTCGCGATCGAGGGGACGGGCGCGCTCGTCGTCAGCGCCGTCGGCGCGGACAGCTACGCCGAGCGGCTGACCGGCGAGGCGCGGCGCTTCCGCCACCCGCGCTCGCCGCTCGAGCGCTCGCTCGACCGGCTGCTGCTGATCCTCGTCGGCGTGATGGTGCCGGCCGCGATCATCCTCGCGTTCGCGCTGTTCGCGCGCGACACGCCGGGCCAGGAGGCCGTCCAGACCGCGGTCGCGGGGATCGTCAACCTCGTCCCCGAGGGCTGATCCTGCTCACGAGCCTGACCTTCGCGGTCGCGGCGCTGCGGATGGCGCGCCGCGGCGCGCTCGCGCAGCAGCTGAACGCGATCGAGTCGCTCGCCTCGGCCGAGGTCGTCTGCATCGACAAGACGGGGACGCTCACGGAGGCCGCGCCGGGCGTCGTCGGGACGATCCCCGCGCCCGGCGTGGACGCGGCGGCCCTCGCGGACGCGCTCGGCCGCCTCGCCGCGAGCGCGTCCGCGCGGAACGCGACGCTCGCCGCGATCGGCGAGGCGTTCCCGGCGGCCGCCGAGCCCGTCGAGGCGGAGGTGCCGTTCGCGTCGCGGCGGCGCTGGAGCGCGGCCCGGCTCGGCGGGCGGACGCTCGTCCTCGGCGCCCCGACGTCGTCCCCGTCGGCGAGCTGGCGGACCGCGCGGCGCACGAGGCGGCCGAGGGCCACCGCGTCGTCGCGCTCGCCGCGACGGACGAGGCACCCGGGCCGGACCCCGACGCGGGCCTGCCCGAGGGCCTCGCGCCGCTCGGCCTCGTCCTCCTCGGCGAGCGCCTGCGCGGCGAGGCGCGCGAGACGGTGGCGTTCCTGCGCGCCGAGGGCGTCGAGCTGCGGATCCTCTCGGGCGACGACCCGGCCACGGTCGCGCGGATCGCGGCGGAGGTCGGGATCGCGCCCGCGGGAACGCCCGCGCTCGACGGGCGCCACCTGCCGGCCGAGCTGGAGGAGCTGGCGCGGCTGCTCGAGACGACGCGGGTGATCGGCCGGATCGACCCGGACGGGAAGCGCCGCGTCGTCGAGGCCCTGCGGGACGCCGGCCGCTACGTGGCCATGGTCGGCGACGGCGTCAACGACGTGCCCGCGCTGAAGGCCGCGCGGCTCGCGATCGCCCAGGGGTCGGGCGCCCAGATGACGCGCAGCGTCGCTGACCTCGTGCTCGTCTCGGGCGACTTCTCGGCCGTGCCGCGGCTCGTCCACGAGGGCCGGAAGATCCTGCGCAACGTCCAACGGGTCGCGAAGCTCTTCGTGACGAAGTCGGTCTTCGCCGCGATCCTCGTGCTCTCGATCGGCGTGTCGAGCGTGCCGTACCCGTTCATCCCGCGGCACCTGACGATCGTCTCGGTGCTCGCGATCGGCGCGCCGGGCTTCTTCGTCGCGCTCGCGCCGAGCGCCGGCCCGTGGCGGCCGGACGCGTTCCTGCGCGACATCGCCCGCTTCACGGTGCCGGCCGGGCTGTGCGCCGCGGCGGGCGTCGTCGGCGGCTACCTGCTCGCCCTGTGGGGCTTCGACCTGCCGCTCGTCGAGGCGCGGACGGTCTCGACGACGGTGCTGCTCGTCGTCGGGCTCGTGCTGATCCTCTCGCTCGAGGCGGTCGGCACGGCGAGGACGCTCGCCGTCGGGGCGCTGTGCGCGGGGATGCTGGCCCTCTACGCGCTCGCGCTCGGGCTGCCCCAGGCGCGGGAGTTCTTCGAGCTCGTGCTGCCCGGCGGCGAGGGCGTGCTCGCGATCGCGCTCGGCCTCGGGCTGGCGCTCGCCGGGCTGTTCCTCGCCGGGCTGATGCCCTGGCAGCGCACGCGCGTGCGGCGGGCGCACCCGGAGCAGCAGGTCGAGCCGACGCCGTCCTGAGCGCGAGGCGCCGGCCCCGGAACGGGTCGGGGCCGCGCCGCCGTGCGGCGCGGCCCCGCGTTCGGGTCGCCGTCCCGGCCGGGGGACGGCGGGGCCGGGATGCCTCCCGGCAGGCCTCGGCTAGCTGCGGCCGACCACGTCCGCCTCGAGCTCGGGGTAGGCGAACGGATGACGGAACGCGTCGAGCGCGTCGGCGGCGTCGGGGCGGCGGTAGGTCGCCGACCCGTCGGCCTCGCTGCACTCGACGAACACGTCGTCCGTCTCCGGGTCCCAGAGCAGGCGAACCGTCAGGCCGTGCGAGGTGCGCTCGTCCAGCTCGACGAGGCGCTCGATGTCGATCGGGGGTGCTTCGGTCATGGTTCCTCCACCCGGGGGAACGCCCGTCGCGGCCCCCGGCATTCCCGACAGCCTAGAGGTCGCAGCGGAGGCTGCGCCGGACGGCGGCCGCGGCTCAGCCCGCGAAGCCCGGCCCGGCGTGGCCTCGCGCCTCGCCGACGGCTCGCTCGAGCAGCCGCTCGAGCGCCCCCGACCGCTCGACGGGATAGGGCGCGGCGTCGAGCGCGCGCACGGCGTCCGGGAGGATCGCCCGCTCGCGCGCGGCCCGCGCCCGCGCCGCCGCGAGGCCCCCCTCCCCCGTCCGACGCCCCGCGACCAGCACCGGCTCGAGCAGCGGCCGCCCGCCCGGCGGGCCCGGCTCGTCGGCGAGCCCGAGCACGTCGCGAACGGCGACCCCGTCCAGCTCGACCCGCCAGACCTGCTTCGCGCCGGGAAGCGTCACCTTGCCGGGCGCGAGCTTCACGGTCGCGCGCCCGTCGAGCGCGACGAGCTTGTACGCGATGTCGAGCGCGGGCGCGTCCGCCGAGACGACGACGCGCGTGCCGACGCCGAACGCGTCGATCGGCGCGCCGCCGTCGATCAGCCCGGCGATCGAGCGCTCGTCGAGCCCGCCGCTCGCGACGATCGTCGTGTCCCGTAGCCCGGCCTCGTCGAGCACGCGGCGCACCTCGTGCGCGAGCGACCCGAGGTCGCCGGAGTCGAGGCGGACGCCCACGAGCGCGTGCCCGGCGGCGGCGAGCTCCCGGCCGACGATCGCCGCGTTGCGCGCGCCCGCGACGGTGTCGTACGTGTCGACGAGCAGGATCGCCGCGTCCGGGAACGCCCGGGCGTAGGCGCGGAACGCGGTCAGCTCGTCCGGGAACGACTCGACGTAGGAGTGCGCCATCGTCCCGCTCACGGGGATGCCGAAGCGGGCGCCCGCGAGGACGTCGCTCGTCGACGCGAAGCCCGCCAGGTAGGCCGCGCGAGCGGCGGCGAGCCCGGCGTCCGGGCCGTGGGTGCGTCGCAGCCCGAACTCGGCGAGCGGGCGTCCGCGCGCCGCGGCGACCGAGCGCGCCGCCTTGCTCGCGAGCAGCGTGTGCACGTGGAGGACGTTCATCAGCGCCGTCTCGGCGAGCTGCGCCTCGACGAGCGGGCCCGTCACCTCGAGCAGCGGCTCGTCGGGGAAGCAGGGCGTCCCCTCCGGCAGCGCCCGGACGTCCCCGGTGAAGCGCAGCGTGCCGAGCCAGGCGAGGAAGTCGTCGCGGAAGCGGCCAAGCGATGCGAGGTGCGCGAGGTCGGCCTCCGTGAAGCGCAGGCGCTCGAGCAGCGCGAGCGCGTCGTCGAGGCCGGCGGCGAGGAGGAAGCCCCAGCCGCGCGGCAGGCCGCGGCACGTGAGCGAGAAGGTCGCCAGGCGCTCGGTCATCCCCTCGGCCCAGTAGCTCTGGGCCATCGTCAGCTCGTAGAGGTCGAGCAGGAGCGCCGTCGAGGCGCCGTCGCGCCCGGCCAGCGGGCTCATCCGTCGACGAAGCGGATGCCGTACCCGCCGGCACGCTCCACGAGCGCCGCCCGGTCGAGCGCGGGCCCGCCCGCCGGCAGCGGCGCGGCGGGGTCGTCGAGCTCGACGCCCACCTCGAGCAGGAAGTGCTCGACCCCGCGGGCTCGATGATCGCGAGGAACCGCGCCGGGCCCGCGCCGACGTTCGCGTAGCCGTGCGCGACGTTCGGCGGCACGGCCAGGGTCGAGCCGGGACGCGCGGGCAGCGTGATCCGCTCGCCGTCGCGCAGCCCGTGGAACTCGAACTCGCCCTCGAGCACGTAGAAGACCTCGCGGTAGGGGTGGTAGTGGAGCGCGGACGAGGCGCCCGCGGCGACGGCCTGCTCGAGCACGGTGAGCGCCCCGCCGGTGTCCTCGCCCGTCGTCTTCAGCGTGCGGACGTCGCCGAGCGCGAGGACGTGGCGGCCCTCGCCGGGGCCGAGCGAGAGGATCTGGGCGTCGGGGTCCACGGGGCCTCCAGGGTCTCGGACGGTGGCGCGGAGCCTAGACGATCGCGGCCCGCGGCCCACCGCCTCAAGCCGGCGCGCCCGCTGCCGACAACGGGGGGCGGAGCCCTACCCGGCCGGGGGCCGGGGCGGCGCTCCATCCCCCACCCGTCCCGGACTGGACCCCGGGGCTGCTGCGGAGGCGTGGGGTCCGGGCTGGCATCGAAAGCCGGGATCGCACGCCGCCAACCCCGGCCGGGGCCTGCGACGCGGGCCCCGGCCCACTCGCGTCCGGGGCCGGCTCGGCGACGCCCGCGCGTGGCACACTCCCGCGGGACCACGACCGGGAGGGCGCATGAGGATCGGGATCTTCACGGGGCCGCAGGGCATCGGCTGGAGCGAGCTGCGCGACGCGTGGCTGCACGCGGACGCCGCACGCTACGACTCGGCCTGGCTGTGGGATCACCTGGTCGCGCTCCACGGCGACCTCGACGACCCGCACTTCGAGGGCTGGACGCTGCTCGCGTCGCTCGCGACGATCACCGAGCACGTCACCATCGGCCACCTGGTCACGGCGAACACGTTCCGCCACCCGGCGCTGCTCGCGAAGATGGCCGCGACGGTCGACCACACGAGCGACGGCCGGCTGGTCGTCGGCATCGGCACCGGCTACTACGACGAGGAGCACGGGCGCTACGGGATCCCGCTCCCCTCCAAGGCCGACCGCGCGGAGATGCTCGCCGAGGCCGTCCAGATCCTGCGGGGGCTCTTCACGGAGCCGCGCTTCTCGTTCAGCGGCCGCCACTACACCATCACCGACGCGCCGGCGGAGCCGAAGCCGCTGCAGAAGCCGTGGCCGCCGATCCTGCTCGGCGGCGCCGGCGTGCGCCTGATGCGCAACACGGCGCGCTACGCCGACCGCTGGGACCTGCCCGACGGCGCCGCCGGCGTCACCCCCGAGCACTTCCGGGCGAAGCTCGACCTGCTACACGGCTACTGCGAGGAGATCGGGCGCGACCCGGCCGAGATCACGACGTCGACGTCGCTCGCCCCGATCGTCGACCGCGACCCGGCCCGCGTCCGCGAGCGCGCCGCGCGGCTGCAGGCCTTCCGCGGCTGGGACGACGAGACGACCCGTCGGCACACGCTCGCCGGCTCGCCCGACGAGGTGCTCGAGCAGCTCGGTCGCTGGGAGGCCGCCGGCGTCGACGAGCTGCTCCTGACGCTCGTCCCCGGCGTGAACTACGGCGACCTCGAGACGTTCACCACCGAGGTGCTGCCGCACGTCCGCCGCTGAGCGGGCCGGGTGGGTTGGCCGCCGGGCGCGCCGGGTAGGCGGGACGGCATGTCGGACGTCGCCATGCCGGTCGGTCGCTGGCGCGTCGAGCGCACCGGCGGCCTGCTCCCGCTCGTCGGCGTGACGAAGCAGATCGGGCCCGATGGCGGGTGGACGTACCTGCTCGGCGTGCCACTCGGCCGCTTCGACGTCCGGGACGGTCGGCGCCTCGTCTACCGCGGCTGGCCGGTCGTCGACGAGCTCGAGCGGGCGCCCGACGGGAGCTGGCACGGCCGCGGGCTCGCGCTCGGCCGGATCGAGCTCGTCCGGTTCCGCCTCGTGCCGCCGGGGAGCGGCGGGTGACGGCTCGCCGGGCAGAGCGAGCCGTCACGCCGTCCGAATCAGAACCCCCAGGTTGCCTGGTGATCGGCCGGCGCCCGGCCCAGTTGAGCGGATCAGGCCGCCGGGAGGGGCGGCGCGTTCAGCCGGGCGAGCGCGATCGCCTCGTCGAGCGTCGCAGCGTGCGGGATCACCTCGAGCATCCCGGTGATCCGCACGGCGCGCGCGATCACGTCCGAGCGGCCGAGGACGAGCGTCAGGCGGGCACCCTGCCGTCGCAGCGCCTCGTCGAGCCCCGGCAGGACGCCGAGCGTCTCGGAGTCCAGGTAGCTCGCGCACGTCAGGTCGACGACGAGCAGGCTCGGCTCGTCGATCAGCGCGCGGGCCGTCTCGTCGAGCTCGCGCCTGGTCGCGATGTCGTGCTCGCCGACGAGCGCGAGCACGACGAGGCCCGGCTCGGGCCTGTCGATCCGAAGCGCTTCCATCCCGTCGCCCCTTCCCGTGGACGTCGCCAGACCGGACAGGCACGAACAGCCCCTGCCCCCGGTCGGCTCACCGCCGACTCGCAGCGGCCGCTGGACTAGCATCACGCCCGCAGACCGACGGGCGGGAGGTTGGAGCGGTGAGCGTGACGCACGGAACGGCGGAGGGCCTGCGCGTCCTCGGCGCGGCCATCCTCGCGGGTGCCGGCGCGGGCGTCGACGAGGCCGGGCTCGTCGCCGACCACCTCGTCGAGGCGAGCCTGAAGGGGCACGACAGCCACGGCATCGGGATGGTGCCGCGCTACGTGACCGACATGCGCGCGGGCGGCGTCTCCCCGAACACCGGCGTCCGGCTGCTCGAGGACGGCGGCGCGTTCATGCGCTTCACCGGCGACATGGGGTTCGGCCAGCGCGTCGGCAACGAGCTGACGCAGCGGCTGATCGCGCGGGCCCACGAGTCGGGCGCGGTCGTCGCGACGCTGCGCGAGAGCTACCACCTCGGCCGGATCGGCACCTACGCCGAGCAGGCGATCGAGGCCGGGCTCGTCTCGATCCACTTCGTCAACGTCACCGGCCACCCGCCCGCGGTTGCGCCCTTCCGCGGCGCCGCGGCGCGGCTGCTGACGAACCCCGTCTGCATCGGCTTCCCCGGCACGGCCAGCCAGCCGCCGGTCGTCGCCGACATGGCCACGAGCGCGATCGCGCTCGGCAAGGTGCGCGTCGCCTTCAACGAGGGCCGCGAGCTGCCGGCCGGCGTCGCGATCGACGCGCACGGCCGGCCGACGACGAACGCCGGCGACCTCGTCACGGGCGGCGGCGCGACCGCCGGCGCGCTCGTCCCGTTCGGCCTGCACAAGGGCTACGCGCTGATGCTCGCGGCCGAGCTGCTGGCCGGGGCGCTCGGCGGCGGCGGCACGGCGCTCCCCGCGCAGCACGGCCGGCACACCATCGTCAACAGCATGCTCTCGGTCGTGATCGACCCGCGGCGGCTCGTCGACGGCGACTGGCTCGGCTACGAGGTGGACGCCCTGCTCGACTACCTGCGCACGTGCCCGCCGGCCGACCCCGCCGAGCCCGTCCTCGTCCCCGGCGACCCCGAGCGCGCGACGAAGGCCGAGCGCCTCGCGCATGGCATCCCGCTCGACGCCACGACGTGGCGACAGCTCGTCGAGGCCGCCGCGGTGGCGGGGATCGACGAGGCGTCGGCCGCGGCGACGGCCACCGGCTAGACGGGGCCTCGCGAGGCCCGCCGCACGACCGCCTCACTGGCGCGTCGGGCGGCCGCCGAGTGCCCGGGATCGCGGCGCACCGCTCTCCGGGATCCCTCGACCACGGCGCGGCGCCGGCGTGCGCCTTCCGTGGACACGGTCGCGAGCCGAGCCGAGCCGAGCCGAGCCGAGCCGAGCCGACGAGGAGGGTGCGGCAGGGCGCGCCGTACCCGCGCGGAGCACCCCTGCTCCGATGGCTAGGCTGATTCAGGGGATCGGGCGCCGGGCGCCGGACGACCGATGGAGTCCTCGAGCCTGCCGTCGCCTGACGGCATCTGCCCAGGACTTCCCGCGATTCCAGGAGCGTCCGGACGTGAAGCACCCGCCCTTCCCCCGTCGCCGTGCGAGCGGCGTCACGACCATCGCCGCCGCCCTCGCCCTGATCGGCGCCGCCGTCGCGCCCGCCGCAGGCGCGGCGGCGAAGAAGCCACGGCGCGTCCAGGCGGCCGACACGGTCGCGCCGACGATGCCGACCGGCCTCGCCGTGCGCGAGCAGGGCCGGTCGAGCCTCTCGATCGGCTGGAGCCGGTCGCGCGACAACGTCGCCGTCACCCGCTACCTCGTCTACCGCAACGGCGTCCGCGTGTCGTCGACGACGACGACGTCCGACTGGATCGGCGGCCTGTCGTGCGGCACCGCGTACAGGATCGGGGTCGAGGCCCGCGACCGGGCCGGGAACCGCAGCGCCCGCGCGACCATCCTCGCGTCGACGGCCGCGTGCGCCCCGGGCTCCGTCCCCGCGCCCGAGCCCGCCCCCGCGCCCGCTCCTGCGCCCGCACCGGCTCCCGCACCCGCACCGGCTCCCGCACCGGCTCCCGCACCCGCACCGGCTCCCGCTCCCGCTCCCGCTCCCGCACCCGCACCCGCACCGGCGCCGAGCCCTGCCCCGCCGCCGGCCGCGTCGACGTTCGACCTCGACGCGGCGTGCGAGGCGGCGTCGCCCGGAGCGGTGATCCTGGTGCCCGAGGGGTCGTTCGGGTCGAAGCGGCTCGACTGCGTGAAGGCCGCGCCCGGGATCACGTTCCGGGGCAGCTCCCGCACGGGCACCGCGTTCGGCCAGGTCCGCGGCGTCTTCGCCGGGATCACGTTCGAGCGGATGACGATGACCTGGTACACGGAGACCGGCTCCCACGACCTCGTCTTCCGGGACATCGAGCTGCCGACCGGGAGCACGTTCTACATCCGCTCCTCCACGAACGTGCTCGTGGACGGCGTCGACGTCGGGCCGGTGACGAACGGCTCGGTGAACGCCGTCGGGGCCACGTATCTGAGCGGCATCCCGTCCCGTGACGTGACGATCCGGAACAGCACGTTCCACGACATGACGGTGAGCGATCCGTCCCAGCACCACGAGGCGCTCCGGTTCGACGAGGTGATCGGCGTGGTCGTCGAGGGGAACACGTTCGGCCCGAACGTCTACGGCAACACCGCCGACCTGTTCTTCAGCGGCGGCATGTGGGCGCCGACGAACGCCTCGAACGTCGTCGTGCGCGGCAACGACTTCCTCGCCACCGCGGCGGGCTACAACTCGATCCAGTGGAACGACACGGACGGCGAGGCCCTGCACGACTACCTGCTCGAGTGCAACCGCTTCGCCCAGCCGCCGGGCGTCGGGACGATCTCCCGCGCCGTCACGAACGTGCGCTTCGGCGTCAACTACGGGCCGCTCGCCGGCTACGCGTACGACTACGCGCGCGGCAAGGGCGTCACCTTCGACAGCTACCCCTTCGCGCCCGCGAGCAGCTGGCCCGGCTTCGCCGGCTGCGGCGTCCGGTAGCGCGCCAGGAACGGGTCGGCCGCCGCGGGGGCCGCGGCGGCCGACCACCGCCCGCGCGCACCGGCGGCCCCGTCTAGCCGGCCGGGTCGGGCTCGGCGCCGAGCTGGCGGCCCATGGTGACGGTGTCGAGGTGGACGCGCACGTCGTGGAAGCGGCCGTTGCGGAAGCGGTAGACGTTGCAGTTCTCGAGGTGGACGGGGCGGCCGTCGGTGGTGGTGGCGTCGAAGACGAGCTCGGAGATGGCGAGGTCGCCGTCGACGAGGATCCGCGTCACGCGGTCGACGTGCTCGGCGAAGCGCTCGACGTGGGCCGTGAAGAACGCGCGCAGGGCGTCGTGGCCGCGGACGGGCTCGGCGTGGAAGGCGAAGCGGATCGTCGCGTCCTGCTCGAAGCAGGCGACGACGTCGTCGATCCGCTCCTCGTCGACGGCGCGGAAGTAGTCGAGGATCAGCTGCTCGTAGTGCTCGCGCCGGTGCGTCATGCGAGCGCTGCCAGGATCGGGGCGGTGTCGGCGTAGACGCGGATCCGCTGGATCAGGCCGTCGTCGGTGAAGTCCCAGACGTTGAGGTTGTCCATGACGACCTCCTTGCCGTCGTGGGTGACGCCCTCGAAGTGCAGCTCGGAGGCGGCGGAGCGTCCGTCGACGATCACGGAGGTCGCCCACTCGCGGTGGGTGCGCCAGTTCGCCAGGTGCATGCGGAAGAACTCGGCCAGCTCGGCCTTGCCCCGCAGCTCGCGCTCGTAGAGGATCATCGAGAAGGTCGCGTCGTCGGCGAACAGCTCGAGCAGGCCCTCGACGTCCTCGGCGTCGAAGCGGCGGAAGAACTCGAGGATCGTCGCCGCCGGGCTGCGACCGACCCCGCTCACGACCGGGTCCTCGTCGTCATGTCCAGCACTCTACGGCCGCGCGGGCCCGGGCTGCGCCGCCGGGCCGCCGCCGTGGGCCGCCGCGTGCGCGACGGCGTCGTCTCGCGCCGCGAAGTCGAGCCGCCCGAGCACCCGGCCGTGCTCGTCGACGAGGGAGACGCGCCAGCGCGTGGCGGGGCGGCGGCCGCCGGAGAGGAGCCAGCGCACGACGCCGGCCGGGGCGAGCCGGCGTCGGACCACCGCCTGCGGGAACGCCGCACCGTGAACCCGCGGGACGAGCACGCCGCGCCGGTCGAGGTGGGCGAGCTCATCGGCGCCGCCGATCGGCTCGCCGTCGATCGTGATCTGCGGCACGGTCGCGCGGCCGGTGAGCGCGACCAGCCGGGCGCGGAAGGCCGGGTCGCCGACGCCGGACACCTCGTCGTAGGGCAGGCCGCGGCGCTCGAGCGTCCGCCGGGCCCGGAGGCAGTGCACGCAGCCGGGGAGCGTGTAGACGACGACGGGGAGCGGCGAGTCGGGGGCAGGGTCGCGCAACCGCCCGGAAGCGTGCCGGACCGCCATCCCGCTACGCGCCGGTCGCGGCCGCCAGGCCCTGCTCGAAGCCGGCGAGGTCGGTCGCGCCGAGGATCTGGTCGACGAGCCGGTGGTCATCGTCTCGATCGCGCTGCTCTGGCTCCACGGCGTCGCCGCCGCCGGCTGGCTGCTCGGCCTCGGGCTGATGCTCGTCGTGATCGCGCGGCCGGAAGCTCGTCCTGTTCGCGGGGCTGACCGTCTCGGCTGCCATCGCGATGCGGGCGATCAGGCCGGACGGCCTGCAGCGGGGCCGACGTGCCGGCCTGCTCGGCGCGCTCGGGCCCGCCGGCGTCGCCGACGTCGCCTCGTCGCTCCTGAACCTCGGCGCGGCCGCCGCCCTCCGGTACGTCCACGTGCTCAGCCACGTCGCGCAGGCGGCGGCCGGCGGCTGAGCCGGCGTCGCCCGATCCGGCCGGCCGGTGCCCTGGCGCCGGGCGTATGCTGCGCGCGTGATCCGGCTCTCGGTTGCGGCCTGCATCGACGCTCGCGCCGAACGCGTCTGGGACGTCCTGGCCCGGCTGGAGGACATCCCGCTCTGGTCGGAGCCCGTCCTCGCCGCTCGCTGTGCACCCGGTCGTGCGCGTGGCGTCGGCGCCGAGCGCGTCTGCGACCTCCGCGGTGGCCTGACGATCGTCGAGACGTGGGTGGCGTGGGACGAGGGACGCTCGTTCACGTACGAGGGCTCGGGCATCCGCTCGTCTCCTGCGCCCCGGAACACGTGGACGGTCGAGGCACAGGGCGAGCAGAGCCTGCTCAGTCGGAGGCGGAGGTGGCTCTCTTCGCGGGGGCGTCCTCGGACGCATGCTCGAGCCGCTTCTCGCCTGGCAGTCGCGTCGACTGGGTCGCCGCTCCCTCGCGGCGATCGCCCACCTGGTCGAGCATGGGGCGCCGCCGGCGATCCGGCACGCTCGCCTGGCGCCCGTGCGTGCCGTCTGCTGAGCCACGGGCTGGTCGGCTCGCCGGGTTGAGCCGGGCTCGCGGGCGGAGTAGCGTCCCGGTCGTAGCCGTCCCGCGAGCCCGGAGGCGTTCGTGCCCGTCGACGTCAGCACGGAGATCGTCATCGCTCGACCGCGCGCCGAGGTGGCCGCCTTCGCCATCGACCCGGACAACGTGCCGGCCTGGTACGAGAGGATCCGGTCCGTCGAGTGGGTGTCGGAACCGCCGCTCGCCGTCGGTTCGCAGATCGCCTTCGTCGCCCAGTTCCTCGGACGGAGGCTCGCCTACACCTACGAGGTCCGCGAGCTCGCTCCCGGCGAACGACTGGTCATGTCGACCGCCGACGGGCCGTTTCCGATGGAGACGACCTACACCTGGTCGGAGGCCGACGCGGGCAGCACGCGCATGGTGCTGCGCAACCGCGGCGAGCCAACGGGCTTCTCGAAGCTCGTCGCCCCCCTCATGCAGCCGGCTGTCGCCCGCGCGAACCGCAAGGACCTGCGAGCCCTGAAGCGCATCCTCGAGTCCTCGCCGAGCTGAGGGCGACGGCGAGGGGCGCCCGGCGCCGCGATCCCCGGCGGCCGTCTCGCTTGACGCCCACCTGAAATTGCCATATAAGGCAATTGCCAATTCGACTGGGAGGGTGGAATCGTGGGTGCGCCGTTCGTCTGGTTCGATCTCGTGGCGTCCGACCCGGAGGGGGCCGCCGGCTTCTACCGCGAGCTGCTCGGGTGGGAGGCGGGCCCGCCGGTGGACGACCTCGGTGGGGTGCGGATGCTCGGCGGCGCGGAGCCCTGGGGGCTCGTCGCGGGCGGGGAGCCGGCCGGCTGGGTGCCGTACGCGCAGGTCGAGGACGTCTCGGTCGCGGTCGAGCGGGCGCGCGGGCTCGGCGCCCGCGTGCTGCAGGACCGGACGCAGGGACCGGCGGGCTGGTACGCGATCGTGGCGGCGCCCGACGGCGGGCGGATCGCCCTCTGGCAGCCGGCGGCGGGGTAGGGGATGGAGGCGGCGCTCAAGGCGATCGCGCATCCGGCCCGACGGGAGCTGCTCCGTCTCGTCTGGGACGGGGAGCGCTCGGTGCGCGACCTGGCCGCGGCCGTCGAGCTGAGCGAGCCGACGACGAGCAAGCACCTGAAGGTGCTGCGCGGGGCGGGGCTCGTGACCGTCCGGGTCGACGTGAACCGCCGCTTCTACCGGGCCGACCCCGAACGTGTCGCCGAGCTCGCCGCATTCCTCGAGGACTTCTGGGGCGATCGCCTCGCCCGGCTCGAGCGGGCGGCGACGGCGCGGGCGCGGCAGGGGAAGGCGTGAGCCAGGTCGTCGTCGAGCGGACGATCGCCGCACCTGCGGCGATCGTCTACGAGCTGTTCACGGACCCCGCCCTGCTCGTCGAGTGGATGGCGGAGTCGGCCGAGACCGACGTCCGGCCGGGCGGGCGCTGGCGCTGGACGCACGCGAACGGCGACACGACGTGCGGCGAGTTCGTCGAGCTCGTCCCTCATCGCCTGATCGCGTTCACGTACGGCTGGGAGCAGCCCGACCTCGGCATCCCGCCCGGCTCGACCCGCGTCGAGGTGCACCTGACCGAGCTCGAGGAGGACGAGGGTGAAGGTCGATCCACTCCGGGCTCGACGATGCCGCGGCGGCCGCCAACCACCGCGGCGGCTGGCAGCACTACCTCGGTCGCCTCGCCGTGCGCGCGTGCGGCGGGGAGCCGGGCCGGACGGGGCTGCGGGGCTCCGAACGGCGCCGTCGGGCCTCTCGACGGCGGACGATCCCGCGAGCGCCGACGTGAAGACGCGGCTGTTCTGGCAGCTCGCCGAGCGGCTGCTGGTCGAGGGGCGCGCCGAGCGGGGGACGATGATGGGCTTCCCGTGCCTGCGGGCCGGCGGCGCGTTCTTCGCCTCGCTCGAGCGCGGAACCGGCGACCTCGTCGTCAAGCTCCCCGCCGGACGGGTCGCCGGGCTCGTCGCGGCAGGCGAGGGCGTGCCGTTCTCGCCCGCGGGCCGGGTCTTCCGCGAGTGGGTCGCGGTGCCGCACGCCGACGCGGCGGCCTGGGCGGCGCTGCTCGAGGAGGCCCACCGCTTCGTGGCCGGCGATGCCTGACGCGCCCGCGTTCGACGGCTTCCCGCGCGAGGGGCTCGCCTTCCTCCGTGGGCTCGCGGCCAGCAACGACCGCGGCTGGTTCGAGCGGAACCGAGGCACCTACGCCGACGCGCTGCAGGCGCCCGCGAAGGCCTTCGTCGTCGCCTACGGCGCCGCCCTGGCCGAGCGGCTCGCGCCGGGCATCCAGGCCGAGCCGTCGGTCGGCAGGTCGCTGTTCCGGATCAACCGCGACCTCCGCTTCTCGCGCGACCGGACGCCGTACAACCCGTGGCTCGACCTCGCGTTCTGGGAGGGCCCCGACCCGCGCGCCTCGCCCGCGCTCTTCCTCCGGCTCGAGCCCGACCGGGTGACGATCGGCGCCGGCGTCATGGCCCTGCGCGACGACCGGCTCGCCGCCTACCGGGCGGCGGTCGCGGACGACCGGGGCGCGCGGCTCGAGGAGCTCCTCGAACGGCTCGTCGACGCCGAGCCCGGGGTGGTCGTCAACCCGCCGACCCGGGCCCGCGTGCCGGCCGGCTACCCGGCAGACCACGCGCGCGCGGGCCTCCTGCGCCGTGACGCGCTCCACGCCTTCGCGGAGCATCCGATCCCCGGGGCGATCGAGACGCCGGCCTTCGTCGACTGGTGCCTCGCGCGGCACGGGCGCCTCGCCGGACTGCTTCGCTGGCTCGTCGACGCGGTCGGCTGAGTCGCCGCGCGCCGCGGAGCGCCCGGCCGACGAGCCTGCCGTCGCGCTGCCCTGGTGGCCGTCCCCCGGGCCGCCGTCGCGTTCAAGGCGGGTGGGAGGGCCCTCACCTACGCGATCGCCTGCCCGACTGAATGGGAAAGCCCCGCATGCGCGGGGCTTTCCTGTAGCAGGCCGGTAAGCCGGAGTCTCCTCAGGGTCGTCGCAGCGGGGGCCCGCGGCCTGCCCGAGGGAGGCTCCGATGTGGGACGAAGTGGCCGATTTCCTGCGCTTCTGCGTGATCGAGCGGCGTCTGGCGCCGTCGACGTGCAGGGCGTACGACCGTGACGTCTCGGCGTGCAGGGGTTACCTGCAGGGTGAGGGGTTCGTCGCCTGGCGGGAGGTGCGGACGACCGACCTGCGCCGGTTCCTCGCCGCCGAGGCGGTCAGGCGACCGGCGCCGTCGAGCCAGGCGAGGACGACGGCGGCGCTGAAGTCGTTCTTCCGCTTCCTGCTCGAGGAGGAGCGGCTCGACCGCGACCCGGCCGCCGCGCTTCGGACGCCGAAGAAGCGCGACTCGCTGCCCGACGTGCTGACGCTGGCTGAGCTCGAGCGGCTGCTCGCGAGCCCCGACCGGGCCGGCGTCTGGGAGCGGCAGTTCTACGGGAAGGTCGAGCGCGACCGGCTGCTGCTCGCGACGATGGCCTACGCCGGCCTGCGCCGGAGCGAGCTGCTCGGGCTCGACTGGGACGACGTCGACCTCGCCCGCCGCGTGCTGCGCGTGCGCCGGGCGAAGGGCGGCCGCGACCGCGCGGTGCCGATCCACCCGGCGCTCGCGCCGCTCTTCGCCGACTACTACGCGACCCGCGCGTCGCTCGCCGAGCAGGCGGTGTTCGTCGGCGTCCAGGGCGCGCGGCTGCACGAGACCCAGCTCGCGCAGACGTTCCGCCGCTACGTCGAGGCGTCCGGTGTCGGCGAGCGCAAGTGCGTGACGCCGCACACGCTGCGGCACGTGTTCGCGTCCGAGCTCCTGCGCGCCGGCGCGAACCTGCGCCAGGTGCAGGAGCTCCTCGGTCATCGCCACCTCGACTCGACCCAGCGCTACACGAGGGTGACCGCGCACGAGTTGCGCGGCGCGATCAAGCGCCTGCGCTGGGTCGGCGTCGATTGACGCTCTGCCGGCGCGGGGAGCGCCGCCTTCGGCGATTGCGCGCCGGCGCAGGCACTGAATCCGGCGGTCGGTTCGATGCGCGTCAGTGAGCACGGAGGCGCCCGACCCGGTCCGGCGCCCGACCTCATGGTTGGGCGGGGCCTGGCCCGCATGAGCCGCGAGTCGCCGCCGGAGAGCGCGTGGATCCCGCCGATTGGCCTGTCGCGACGCCCGACCGTTTCGCGCCAGGCCTGCGCGTTCGGCGCGAGGGTCAGCGCGTGCCGTCGGTGACGGTCCCGAGCAGGGGCGATCGGCGCGTCCGACCAGGTCACGTCATCCTCCTGCTTCAGGCCGTCCGGCAGCGAGGCGGCGTCGAGCCCATCGGGATCGCGAGCACGAGCCGCCGCACGCAAGCGGGAACGACTTCGACGAGCGCGCTGCACAGGCGGGCCCCGTCGGCCGTCCGGACGAGGAAGGCCCTTCACCAGCAACGGCTCGTCCAGGGTGGACGCGAGCGCCTCGTCGATCGAGAGGCCACTCCCCGGAGCCGCCGCCCGACGTGATCGGCCCGGCCGTGTCCGTCGGAGGCGGAGCAGCGGGCTGGGCGGGAGCGGTCTCCCGGCCGAGCTCGGCTCGCCGTCCGAGCTTCCGCAGCCGGCAAGCGCGAGTGCGCCGCGGCGGCGACCGACGTGAAGGCGATGAGGGGGCGACGGGCGGACCATGACGAACCTCCGGGCGTGGCTTTCTCCTTCGATCCCCGCAGGGCGTGTCGGTTCCCCGCAACGCATTCAGGTCCTCGGCAGAGCGACCCGGCTCAGCCGAGCGTCTGGCTCAGGGCCCGCTCGCGGCTCGCGCGCGCGTGCCGCCGTGCGAGGGGGAGGCGGACGCGGAAGGTCGTTCCCCTTGCTTGCCGGCTCGACCTCGCTGACGGTGCCGTTGTGGGCGAGGACGAGCTCGTGGACGATTGCGAGCCGATGCCGGCCTGCCTGTCCTGCGCGAGCGCGACTGCTCTGCTCGCCAGAAGCGCTTGAACACGTGGCGGACGTCCTCGGACGCGATGCCGATGCCGGTGTCCGAGACGGCGAGGAGCGCGTCGCCGGCGTCGTGCTCCACGGTCACCTCGACATGGCTGCCCGGGGGCGTGAAGCGGAGCGCGTTGTCCAGGAGGTTCGCGATCACCTGCGTGAGCCGATCGGCATCGCCGAGCACCGGCGCGGGCACTCCCTGCGTGACGAGCGCAATGCCCTTCTGCTCGAACCCGCAGAGCGAACGCATCCGCCTGAGACGGGCGAGCGCGCGAGGTCGACCACCTCCTTCGCGACCAGCAGGCCGGGCTGCAGGCATCGGCGATACGGGCGAGGTCGTCGAGCAGCCGGCGGAGGCGCTGGGCCTCCGCGTGCATGGCCTCGAGGTTGCCTCGTCGTCTCGAGCACGCCGTCGAGCGCAGCCTCGATGCGCGAGAGGATGGCTGACATCGGCGTGTGGAACTCGTGCGCGACGTCGGCGACGCCTGGCTTGCAGGATCTCCTCGGCGAGGCTCGCCGCGAGCGCGTCGAGCGCGGCGCCGACCGGCCAGGTCGGGGTCGCCGAGGGGGCCGACGCGCGCCGCCAGGTCGCCGCTGGCGAGTTGTTGTGCTGCGCGACGAATGCGGGCGAGCGGTCGGGCGAGCGTGTGCGCGAGCAGCAGCGCGATCAAGGAGAGCGCCGCGACGGAGATCACCCCGCCACGAGATGGAGCCGGTCGAGCTCGTGCCGGAGATGCCGCTCCTCCGGGGTGAGCAGGCCGCCTCCCGGGCGAGACGAGCACGTGCTCGATCTCGACGCCGTCGACGACGATCGGGGCGGCGACGCCGGCGGGGAGGGGCCCGGGTCAGATTGTGGCCTGTTCGGACAGGCTCGCCCGTGTGGTCGACGATCGTCACCTCGAGCCCGTTCGCTGCGGATAGCTGCTCCAGGTCGAGGGCATCGGACCGGCTGAGCTCGTCCTCGCTGCGGTAGAGGCGTCCGGCGATGCTCGCGATCCGGTCGGCCGAGCTCTGCAGACGGGCCCGTGCCGCGTCGGACAGTCGAGGGTCGAGGCCGATGTTGCCGAGCAGGGTGGCGAGCCCGACGGCGAGCAGGGCGACGGCGACGAGCGCGACCGCGACGCGCAGGCGAAGGCCGATGCGACCGAATGGCCTCACCGCTTCGCGAGCCGGTAGCCGACCCCGTAGACGGTCTCGACGTAGCGAGGCTCGCGCGGATCGGGCTCGATCTTGCGACGGAGGTTCTTGACGTGGGCGTCGATGACTCGCTCGAACCCGTCGAACTCGAAGCCCTGGACGCGGTTGACCAGCTCGAAGCGGCTGTACGCCCGGCCGGGGTAGCGGGCGAGCGCGACGAGCAGGCGGTACTCGCTCGGAGTCAGGTCGACGACGCGCCCGTCGATCCGCACGACTCGGCCGACCGTGTCGATCTCGAGGCGGCCGTCGTCGAACGAGAGCGTGGCGACCAGGGGCGCCTCGACGCTTCGGACGCGACGGAGGATGGCGTGGACGCGGGCGACCAGCTCGCGCGGGCTGAACGGCTTGGTCAGGTAGTCGTCCGCGCCCATGGCGAGCCCGCGGACGCGCTCGTCCTCGGCGGCCCGCGCGGTCAGCATCAGGATCGGCACGTCAGAGCGGGAACGGATCTCGCGGCAGATCTCCTCGCCGGGAAGGTCGGGCAGCATGAGGTCGAGGACGACGAGCGCCGGCCCGATCCGCTCCGCGAGCGCCATCCCCTCGTGGCCCGCTGTCGCCCCGACGACCTCGAACCCGTCCTTGCGCAGGTACGCGCCAACGACGTCGTGGACGGACGGCTCGTCGTCGATCAGGAGGATGGTCTCGCTCATGGTCGCGCCTGGCGAGTCGGCGGGCGACCTCAGCCGCCGTGGTGCATGCCGACGTGGTCCATCATGACGTCGATCTCGCCCTGCTGCGCCTCGATGATCGCCTTGGCCATGGCACGGATCTCGGGATGCTGGGCACGCTCGAGCGCGAGCTCCGCCATCCGGATCGCGCCCTGGTGATGGTCGATCATCTCGGCCGCGAACGCCGCATCGACGTCGTCGGCGCCCATCATCGTCCTCGGCTCGTGCTCCATGCCCATGTCGCGCATCGAGAGGCCGAGCGCGTCGGCTCCAGACGGGTCGACGTCGGGCGAGCCGAACCACTCCTCGCGCCAGGCGCGCATCTGGTCGATCTCCCCCTGCTGCGTCGCGATGACCGCGTCGGCGATCTGGACGAGATCGGGGTTCGCGAGGCCAGCCTGCTTCGCGGCCTCGGCCATCTCGATCGCCTGCTCGTGATGGGGGACCATGCCGTCGATGAACGCGCGGTCGAATGCCGCCGCGCTCACCGATGCGGGGTCGCTCGGGGCAGCCTGTGGTGCTGGTGGAGCGGCTGGCGTCGGGGAGGCCTCTTCCCCGCCGCAGCCGGTCAGCGCGAGCCCGCCGCGGCGGCGCTGCCAGCCGCGAGGGCGCGGATCTTCTTCATCTCGTCCTCCTCGGTCGACCCGTGCTCAGCCGCGTGAGGCTCCGAGTCGCTCGTTGATCGCCTGGATCGTCTTGGCGCCGACGACGCCGTCGTCCTTCAGGCCCGCCTGGGCCTGGAATGCCTTGACGGCGTTCTCCGTCCGGGTTCCGAAGTCGCTGTCGCTCGCGCCCGGATCGTGGCCGATCGAGGCGAGGGCGCGCTGCAGCGCGACGACTCGCTCGCCGCTCGATCCACGCCGAGAGCCGGTTCGCCGGCGGCAAGTGCCGTGGCAGGAGTTAGTGGACGGGGGCGCGGCGGTGGTGGTGTGGGCGTGGCGTCTCCTGGGGCGGTGGGCGGCACGAACGGCTCGGTCACCGTGCTGGTCTCCGCGGGGACCGACTCCGTCGGAACCGACGGGCCGTCGCCGCCACAGGCCGCCGTCCAGTCGCGAGCACAGTCGCGCGGGCGAGCGCTGCGTTCCAGCCAGGGGGCGGTATGGCCGGAGCGCTCGCCCTCGCCTGGACTGGCTGAGCGGCGGGCATGACTCCCGACGGTGGCGGGGCTGCGTGAAGGACCAGTGAAGCCGGCGTCCCGAGGTCGGTGGCAGAGCGGCTGTCGCGGCTCACGTGGTCGCGCTCGAGCGCGACCACACGCTGGCGCGTCCTCGCCGACGCACCTCTCCGTCGCGTGCCGTCGAGGTCGGTCGGGTCGGGTCGGCACCCAGACCACTCGATGGCGCAGCCAGGGCAACCCGTGCGCGCCGTCCGCGATGGGATCCGGGCGGCCCTCGACCGCACGTGGCCCTCGCGGACGGCCGAACGGCCCGCTGGTGACTACGTGTCTAGCTGGGCGAGCCCGAGATCCCAGCGGAGCTCCTGGCGGAGGGCGGCGAGCTCGAGACTGACGTTCTCCTCGGTGGCGATGGTGATCGCGTCGTCGATCGCGTCGTGAGCGACGCACTTCTGCGGGTGCGTCCAGACCTTCCCGGTCACCAGCGCGATCGCGGCTTCCTTGCCGGTGCGGCCGCGCAGGTCGAGCGCGTCGCGAAGCGCCAGCATGGCCCCCACCGTGATGACGAGCTCGATTCGGTTGAGGCGAATCGTCGGCATCGGCCGGGCTTCGTCTGGTAGCCGGTCGCTGAGCGGGTCCGTCACGACTCGTGTCGCAGAGGAGGTGCTACCGAGGGCGAGCGGGGCGCCGCTCGGTCTCGTCTCGTTACATGCCAGCGTACGAGTGCCGATCCTGGTCGGGGGTCGACGTCGAGGCCGTTGCCCGGGGCGCGTGCGCACCGTGCCCGTCGCCCCGCTCGCCGCAGCAAAGCATCCAGATCATGGATGAAGGACTCGTGAAGGGGACGGTGCGGTGGTTCACGAAGGCGCGTCCGCCGCCGGCAGCCTCGTTCGCTTGAGGGCGAGTGCGTTGAGCGCGACGAGGACGCTGGAGCCGGACATGGAGATGGCGGCGATCTCGGGTCGGAGCTCGAAGCCGAGTGGCGCGAAGGCGCCGGCTGCGATCGGGAGCGCGAGCGAGTTGTAGCCGATCGCCCAGCCGAGGTTCTGGCGCATCTTGCGGACGGTGGCTCGCGCGATCCGGATCGCGGCCGCGACGTCGAGCGGATCCGAGCGCATGAGGACGATGTCTGCGGTCTCGATCGCGACGTCGGTGCCGGCGCCGATCGCGATGCCGACGTCTGCGCGTGCGAGCGCGGGCGCGTCGTTGACGCCGTCGCCGACCATCGCGACCCTGCGTCCGTCCGCCTGCAGCGTCGCAACCCGGTCGGCCTTCTCTCCCGGTAGGACCTCTGCGAGGACGTCCCCGATCGCGAGCTCGCCCGCGATCCTGCGTGCGGTCGCCTCGTTGTCGCCCGTCAGCATCACACACCGGACGTCCAGCTCGCCCAGCGCGCGCACGGCCTCGGCCGCGGACGGCCGTGCGGCGTCGGCAATCGCGAGCAGCCCGACCGCTCGCCCGTCGACTGCGACCCGCACCACCGTCATGCCCCCACCTGCCAGGCGGCCGGCCGGCCCGGCCAGGCCGTCGAGCGCGACGCGCTCGCGATCGAGCAGCCGCTGGTTGCCGACCGCGACGCGGCGGCCGTCGACGAGCGCGATCGCGCCGTGGCCCGGGATCGCCTCGAACGACGTCGCGGCTCGCGCGTGACCGCTCGCGGTCGCACGCACGATCGCCTGCGCGAGCGGGTGCTCGCTCTCCCGCTCGACGCTCGCGGCGAGCGAGAGCAGCTCGGCCCGGTCGATCCCGTCGACGACCACGTCGACCAGTTCGGGCTCCCCGAGCGTCAGCGTCCCCGTCTTGTCCAGGACGACGGTGTCGAGCACGGCCGACTGCTCCAGCGCGAGCGCGTGCTTGAACAGGATGCCCCTGCGAGCGCCGAGGCCGGTGCCGACCATGATCGCCGTCGGCGTCGCAAGGCCGAGCGCGTCCGGGCAGGTGATCACCACGACGGTGACCGCGAAGAGCAGCGCGTCCTCGGCGCTCGCCCCGACCGCGTACCAGCCCGCGAACGTGGCTGCGCCGCCGACCAGGGCAACCAGCACGAGCCAGAACGCGGCCCGGTCGGCCAGCCGCTGGCCCGGTGCCTTCGAGTTCTGCGCCTGCTGCACGAGCCGGACGATCTGGGCGAGCGCCGTGTCCGACCCCACGGCTGTCGCGCGCGCCCGCAACGAGCCGTTGCGGTTGATCGTCGCGCCGATCAGCGAGCTGCCGGGCTGCTTCGACACCGGCATGCTCTCGCCGGTGACCATCGCCTCGTCGACCTCGCTCTCGCCGTCGACGACCTCGGCGTCGACCGGCACCTTGGCGCCCGGGCGGACGAGCAGCAGGTCGCCAACCACGACCTCCGCCGTCGGAACCTCGACCGGCTGGCCGTCGCGGAGGACAACCGCCTGCGGGGGCGCGAGGTCGAGCAGCGCCCGGATCGCCTCGTTCGCGCCACCGCGGGCCCGCAGCTCGAACCAGTGCCCGAGCAGGACGAACGTCGCGAGCATGGCCGCAGCCTCGTAGAACACGTCGCCGTCGACCCAGAACGTCGCCGCAACCGAATAGACCCAGCCGGCGCCGATCGCGACGGCGACGAGCACCATCATGTCGAGCGTCCGCGCGCGCAGCGCCCGCCACGCGCCCGTGAAGAAGATCGAGCACGCATACCCGACCACCGGCAGGCTGAGCAGCAGCCCGAAGAGGTCGCGGTCGATCGCCCCCGGCGTCGGCAGCTCGCCTCCGAGTAGCCTCGTGCCGACGTGCGACCAGAGGACGATCGGCAGCGTGAACACGGCGGCGACGACCACGCGGTTGCGCATATCCCGAGCCATCGCCTGCATCGACATCCCGGCATGGCCACCGTGCCCGTGGCCGTGCGCGTCGGCCGCTCGCTCGACCGCTCCGTGGTCGTGCGCCTCGGCTCGCGCGTGGACATGGGGCTCGTCGGCAATGGCGTCGTGCCTCGGCGGCTGTGCTGCGAGCGGGTCGCAGACGTGCCCCGGACGGACTGGCCTGCGCAGTGGAAGCCGCGATCCTCGACCCAGCGCGCGAGCTCCGGGGCCGACGCCGTCGCCGGGTCGAACCGGACGGTCGCCGTCTGCGCCGCCGCGTTCGCCTCCACCGAGAGGACGCCCGGGCGGCGAGCCAGCACCCGCTCGACCACCCCCTGCTCGCTCGCGTAGTGCAGCGACCCGACGTGGAGGACAGTCGACGCGCGTCGACCGTCGTCCTTGTCGGGAGCGTGGTGCCCCGGGCTCACGCGGTGCCTGCGTCGCGTCGCAGTGCCTCGCGTAGCCGGCGGTGCTCGTCGACGGTGATCTCGCCGCGCGCGAGCCGGCGGTCGAGGATCTCGAGCGCGCTGCCCGCCGCCTCGTCGCCCCGGCCGCGCCACCAGCCGCGGCCGATCGCCGAGACGGCGATCCCGATCAGCACGAGCCACGCGACGAGCGCGAGGCTCATGATCAGCCACCCCCACCCGGTCATCTGGTGGCCACTCCACATGGCGGACCTCCTTGCGCGCGGCTCCCCCGATCGCACCGTAGCCGCGGCTCGATGAAGATCCGATGAAGTCGACGATTCACGGGATCTTCAAATCGCGCATCTACCGTCGCCCGCGTCCAGCCAGGCTCGGCCCGACGCGCTCCCGTCGGACGCATGAACCGGAACAGGCTCCCGATCCTCATCGCGGCCGTCTCGACGGCCCTCGGCCTCGTCGCCACCGCCGGCTCGATGCCGTCCACGCCGGAGATCGAGCGCAAGCGCGGCACCGCCGAAGCCGTCCTCGACCAGATCCGCGAGATCGACTCCTCGCTCGACCAGATCGTCGACCGCTGGAACGGCGCCAACGTCCGGCTCGAGCAGACCAGGCAGCGGCTCGCTCGCAGCGAGGAACGGCTGCGTCTCGCCCGAACGACGGCCAGCGAGGCGCAGCAGCGGCTCGCCGACCGCGTCGTCGCCCTGTACACCGACGGCCAGCCCGACACGCTCGAGGTGATCCTCGGCGCCGAGAGCTTCGACGACCTGCTCGATCGCGCCGAGACCGCCCGCCACATCAGCGACGAGGACGCCCGCATCACGGGCCAGGCGGACACGGCCCGTCGCACCCTCGCGCGGGAGACGACGCAGCTCGAGCGCCTGCGCCGCCAGCAGCAGCGGATCGTCGACGACCTGCGCGCCCGGCGCGGCGAGATCGAGCGGGCCCTCGAACAGCGGCGGCGCCTCTACGACTCGATCAAGGACGAGATCGCCCACCTCGAGGCACGGGAGCGGGAGCGCCAGGCCCGGCTCAAGCGCGAGCTCGAGCGGCGCCTCGCCGCCGAGAAGCGCGAGCGCGCAGCAGCGGCCGCCCGCGCCGAGGAGGCCAGCACGAGCCGGCCCGCCTCGCCAGCGGCCTCGCCGGCCGCCCCGACGTCGGCGCCCGCGTCCGCACCCGCGCCGGGCCCTGCCCGCTACGGCGGCGTCGTCGGGATCGCCATGCAGTACCTCGGCGTTCCCTACGTCTGGGGCGGAGCCTCACCCAGCGGCTTCGACTGCTCCGGCCTGATCATGTACGTCTACGCCAAGCTCGGCGTCTCGCTGCCCCACTACGCCGCCTCCCAGTACACCTACGGCGTCGCCGTCGCCAAGGACCAGCTGCAGGCGGGCGACCTCGTCTTCTTCGACGGCCTCGGCCACAACGGCATCTACGTCGGCAACGGCCAGTTCATCCACGCCCCCCACACCGGCGACGTCGTCAAGATCTCCAGCCTCTCCGACCCGTGGTACACGAGCAAGTGGGTCGGCGCTCGCCGGATCCTGTAGAGCGACGTCGCCGTCCAGGGCCGGTCAGGCAGGCCGACTCCTCGGCGCGCCGTCGGGCGCGACGCGGGGAACGGCGTCGACGGGACGCCGACGGCCCGGGTTTGCGGACACCGCGTTCCGTGAACAGGGGATCTCGGATGAGCGGCGAGGGGCTCGTGCGTGCGCTGGAGCTGCTGGGGCTCGTGCTCCTGGCGCTGGGCGGCTGCTACGCGGCCGGGAGTCTCGTCGCCGTGGCGCGCGCGCCGTGGCGCGGCAGCGCGTTCGTGTCGGGGCGCGAGCCGGCCGAGCATGCGTTCTCGCGCTACCACGTCCGCTGGTACCCGGTGACGATGGTCTTCCTCGCATTCGACATGGAGATGCTGTTCATGTACCCGTGGGTGCGGGTCGTGTCCGAGGTCGGGACGAGCGCGGTCGTCGAGATGTTCGTCTTCCTCGGGATCCTGCTCGCGGGCGTCACCTACGCCTGGCGGGAGGGCGCCTTCCGGTGGACCTGACGAGGTCGCTGCTTCGGTTCGCCGCCGGTCGCCCGCACGTGCTCCTGGCGTGCGGGATCCGGGGGACGGCGGCACGACTGGCGGTGGAGGTCGAGCTCGATCGACGCGGCTGGCCGATCGTCGGCAGCCCCGCGGATGCCGACCTGCTCGTGGTCTGCGGCAGGAACGAGGGGGACGAGGTCGAGCGGAGCTGGGCGGACATGAGCGGGCCGCGGGCGCGGGTGGACGTCGGGATCCCCGGGGACGCAGCGAGGGCGCTCGATCGCGCACAGCTTCGCCTCGCCGACGTCGACGCCCAGCGGCGCGACGCGTCCGCGCGGAGCGCGGCCGCCGCGTCGGACGAGGACTGGGACGGTCGCACCGGACACGGCGCCCATGACGACGACGGCGACCGGCGGGCCGGCCACGGGGACGGCGACCACGAGGGCGGGATGGAGATGCCGGGTGGGCTGCCGATGGCGGACCGCGCGGAGGATCGCGACGGCCTGAGGCTCGACCGGCTCCACGTGGCGCTCGGGCCGGTGCTCTGTGCGTGGCCGGCCGGGCTCGTCGTGCGGGTGGCGCTCCAGGGTGACGTCGTCCAGTGCGTGTCCGTCGAGACCGTCGTCGCGGAGGAGGGCGAGGAGCTGCCGTTCTGGAACGAGCCGTGGCTGCGCGCCGCCGCGGGCGAGCCCGTCACCCGGGGAGAGGCGGCCCGGCGGCGCGCGTCGGCGCACCTCGACAGCCTGGGACGCCTGCTCGCCGTCGCCGGCTGGCACGACGCGGCAGTCGACGCCCGGCGGCTGCGCGACCAGGCACTCGGCGGCGCAGCGGCCGGGCGCCTCGTGCCCCGCGGGGAGCGGCTGGCCCGGCGCCTCCGCCGTTCGAGGGCGCTGCGCTGGTTGACGGACGGCTTGGGCGTGCTCGACGAGGCCGCTGCGGCGACCGCCGGCGTGTCCGGCCCTGCGGCCCGGGCGGGGGCGACGTGACCGCGAGATGGCGGGAGTGGGTGGACGCGTCGCTCGCAGCGCTCGTCCTCGTCGACGACGGGCGGCGCTCCCGCCGGGCGAGCTCGAGGACCGCGTGGCCGGCTCGGCGGCCCCGAGCCGCCGTCCTGTCCGCTGCTCGACGTCCTGTCGTCCCTGCTCGAGGGCGCCGAGCTCTCGGGCGCGCGGCTGGTGGTCGCGAGCCTCGATCCGACCTCTCGACGAGCTCTCGTGGCGGTCGCCGGGAGCGATGCCGTGAGCGCGTCCGCGCCGGTGTGGTCGGTGGCGCTGTTGCCGGCGGTGCTCGCCGGAGCGGCGCTCGCCACCGCGGCGCTCGACGCGGCGCTCGATCGTGGGGGCGCAGTCGCCGCGCCGCTGCGCGAGGCGGCGCGGCTGCTCGTCGCGCAGCCGCGGGTCACGGTTGCCGCGGATCGGCTGCTGTGGCGCGTCGGCATCGTCACGCTGCCGGTGGCCGCGGTACTGGCGGGGCTGGTGCTGCCGCTCGGCTTCCGGAGCGTCGCCGACCTCGAGGTCGGCGTCGTGTGGTTCAACGCGCTCGAGGTGTTCGCCTGGGCCGCCGTGTGGCTCGTCGGCTGGGGCCCGAACTCGCCGTTCGCGCTCGTCGGCGGCTACCGCTTCGTTGCCCAGGGCCTGGCCTACGAGCTGCCGCACATGTTCGCCCTCATCACGGCGGCGCTGGGTGCCGAGTCGCTGCGGGTGGGGGAGATCGTGGCCGCCCAGTCGGGGCTGTGGTTCGTCGTGTGGATGCCGGTCGCCTTCGTCCTCTACGTGCTCAGCGCGATGGCGATGGCGTTCTGGGGGCCGTTCGACCATCCGGTCGCGACCGACGCGGCCGGCGGCGCGGCGGCGGAGCTGGCCGGTGTCGACCGGCTCGTCTTCCAGGCGGGGCGCTGGATCCTGCTGGTCGCGGCGGTTGCGCTGGCGGTTCCGCTGTTCCTCGGCGGCGGGCACGGGCCGCTGCTTCCGCCGTGGGCGTGGACGGCGGTGAAGACGGCGGCGCTGCTTGCGCTGGTCGTCTGGCTACGGCGGCGGCTCCCGACGCTGCGCATGGAGCGGTACATGGAGCTGGCCTGGGTCGTTCTGGTGCCCCTGGCGATCCTCCAGGCGCTGGTCGTCGCGATCGTGGTGCTGGTGGCGTAGCGTGGAGACCGCTGCCTTCTGGATCCTCGCGGTCCTCGCCGTGGCGAGCGGGCTCGCGGTCTTCCGACTCGGCTCGATGGCACGTGTGACCTTCGCGCTGCTCGCGTCGTTCCTCTGCGCCGCCGGCGAGGTGCTCCTGCTGGGCCTCGCCTACCTCGGCGTCGTGATCGTGCTGATGATGGTGATGGAGCTCGTCGTCATGGCGGTGTTCATGGTCATGTTCATGATGAACCCCGCCGGCCTGATGCCGATGGCGATGCTCCACAACCGGCGGGGAGCGCTCGCGCTCGCGATCGGCACGTTCGGGCTGCTCGCGGCCGGCATCGTGCTCGTCGACTGGCCGGCTCGAGCCGGTCGTCCGCCGACCGACGCGACGTTCGCGCTGGGAAAGGCGCTCATGGGGCCTCAGATGCTGACCATGATGACGCTCGGGATCGTCCTCTTCGCGACGATCGTCGCCACGGTCGTCCTCGGCACGCAGCGCGGCCGCTACGACCGCTTTGGCGAGGATCTCGAGCGTCACCGGCCCGACGATCCGGTGCGGGGAGGGGTCGACTCATGACGCTCGAGCTCTTCCTCCTGCTCGCGGCCGGGCTCTTCGCGATCGGGCTCTACGGCGCGCTCTCGCAGCAGTCGGTGGTGATGATCATGATGGGCCTCGAGCTGATGCTCAACGGCGTCATCGTCGCGGCGGCGTCGTTCTGGCACTACGTCGCCCCCGCGGGTGCGAGCGGGCAGGTGCTGATCGTGGTCGTCGTGACGGCGATGGCGGTCGAGATGGCGACGGGCTTCGCGGTCGTCGTCCTGCTCTTCCGCGCCCGCGATGTCGACACGACGGACGAGGTCGGAGACCTCGAGGGATGAACGGGGTTCTCTGGCTGCTCCTCGGACTGCCGCTCGTCTCGGGTGCGCTACTGGCGCTCACGGGCTCGCGCGGCCGGCGGGCGGCTCCGGGGCTCGCAATCGCGGCAGCCGTCGCGACGCTCGGTCTGGCGCGCGGCGGCTGCCGTGCGTCCGGGGTGAGCGCACCCCTCCTGGCCGGGATCGATGCGGCCGCTGCCGTCGACGGCCTGTCCGCGGTCCTCGTGCTGACGGTAGCGGCGACGACCCTGGCGGTGCTCGTCTTCGCTGCGAGCGAGTTCGGCCGGCAGGACGCGCGTGCCCGCTTCTTCGGCCTGATGCTGCTCTTCGCAGGCGCGATGCTGGTGACGGTCACCGCGACGACGCTGCCGCTGCTGCTCATGGGGTGGGAGGCGATGGGGGCGACGAGCTGGGCCCTGATCGGCTTCTGGTGGCGGGATCCCCGGCGGGTCCGCGCGGCGACCACGGCGTTCGTCGTCACGCGGGGCGCCGACCTCGGGCTGTACCTCGCGGCGGGCGCCGCGCTGGCGGGCGGCGTGGGATCGCTCGCCCTCGCCGAGCTACCGGAAGCGCGGAATCCCTGGCTCGCGGTCGCCACCGCGGGCGTCGTGCTGGCCGCGCTCGGCAAGTCGGCGCAGCTGCCGTTCAGCTTCTGGCTCTCGCGCGCGATGGAGGGACCGAGCTCGGTCTCCGCGCTGCTGCACTCTGCCGTGATGGTGGCAGCCGGTGGCTACCTGTTGCTGCGGCTGGAGCCGCTGCTCGTCTCCTCGCCGCCAGCCGGGGCCGTCGTCGCCTGGACGGGCGTCCTGTCCGCGCTGCTGCTTGGACTCGTCGCCGTCGCGCAGACGGATCTCAAGCAGCTGCTCGCCGCCTCGACCTGCTCGCAGCTCGGCTTCGTGGTGCTCGCCGCAGGCGCGGGCGGCGCGGCCGGCGGCACGCTCCAGCTGGTCGCGCACGCGGCGACGAAGAGCCTGCTGTTCCTCGTCGCCGGCGCCTGGCTCGTCGCGCTCGGGACGAAGTCGCTGCCCCGGCTCCAGGGAGCCGCCCGGCGCCATCCGGTCGTCGGCGCTGCGTTCACGGTCGGCGCCCTCACGCTCGCGGGGCTGCCGCCTGCCTCGATCTGGGTCGCGAAGGACGAGGTGCTCGCCGCCGCGCTCGCGCGCCAGCCCGTGCTCTACGCAGCCGGTCTCGCCGCGGCGGCCGTCTCCGCCGCGTACAGCGCGAGGGCCCTCTGGTTCGTGTGGCGGCCACCGGCGACGGACGCCGAGGAGGGCTGCGACGCCGAGCGTCGAGGATCCCGTGCCATCGGGGGTTCCATGCGTCCGCCGCTGGTCGTGCTCGCAGCATGCGCCGTCGCGCTCGGCGCCCTGGCGCTGGTCGACGGCTGGCGTCGTGCGCTCGACGCGGACGGCGAGGCGTCGCCGGCGGCGTGGCAGCTCGCCGTCTCCGCGGGCCTCGCGCTCGTCGCGGCTGGAGCCGCCTGGGTCTGGGGCGGGCGGCCGCTTCCGGCGGCGGTGCGCCCACCGCTCGCCGGCTGGCTGGGGCTCGAGCAGGGCGCGCGCCTCGTGGTGGTACGGCCGACGCTCGCGCTGGCCCGGGCGCTCGCCGCCCTCGATGACCGTGTCCTGGATCGCGGCGTCCATGGAGCAGCAGCAGCGGTGCGAGCGGGCGCAGCCGGTGCCGGGAGGCTCGATGAGCGCGCCCTCGACGGCCTCGTGCTCGGGAGTGCCGCAGCGGGGCGGGCAATGGCCGCGGTCGCCAACCGCTCGGGCGAGCAGCTGGTCGACGGGGCGGTCGTCGCCGTGGCGGCGGTGACGCGTCGGCTCGGGCGGCTCGCGCGCCGGCCCCAGACCGGCCAGCTCCACCAGTACTACGCCCAGGCCGTTGCCGCGCTCACGCTGCTCGCGATCGTCATCGCGTTGGTGCGCTGATCCGTGCTGACCGCCATCGTCTTCCTGCCGCTCGCTGCCGCCCTCGCGCTCCTGGCCCTCCCGCGACGGACGACGGACCGGACGTACGTCGGCGCCTGGATCGTCGTGGGGCTCGCCGAGCTGGCGCTCGTGCTTGCCGTCTGGGCCGGCTTCGACCGCGGCGACGGGATGCAGCACGAGGTCGTCGCGCGCTGGATCCCGAGCGCCGGCGTCGGCTACCACGTCGGTGTCGACGGCATCTCCCTGCCGCTGCTCGCGATGACGAGCGTGCTCTTCCTGGCCTGCGCCGTCTACTCGCTGCGAGAGACGCGCCGGGTGCGCACGTACGTCTGCCTGTTCCTCGCGCTGCAGACCGTCTGCCTCGGCCTCTTCGTGGCACTCGACCTGATCCTCTTCTTCGTCTTCTTCGATCTCTCGATCGTCGGCATGTACTTCTTGATCGCCGGCTGGGGCCACGGCGACGCCGCCCGCGCCGCGTTGAAGTTCTTCCTGTACACGTTCCTCGGCTCGCTCGCGCTCCTCCTCGGCTTCATCGGCCTCTACCTCGCGGCCGATCCGCACACGTTCGACATGGTCGAGCTCGGCCGTGCCCAGCCGCTCGCCGGCCGCGGTCTCTACGGCGGGCTCGTGCTGCTCGCGATCGGCCTCGGGCTGGCGATCAAGACGCCAACCGTCCCGTTCCACACCTGGCTGCCGCCGGCGCACACGGAGGCGCCGGCCGCCGGCTCGGCGATCCTCGCAGGGGTGCTGCTCAAGATGGGCACCTACGGCTTCGTGCGCATCGCGATGCCGCTGCTCCCGGGCACGTGGCGCGACTACGCGCTCGTGTTCGTCGTGGTCGGGGTCGTCTCCGCGCTCTACGGCGCGCTCGTCGCCCTGGCGCAAACCGACTTCAAGCGCATGGTGGCCTACACCAGCGTCAACCACATGGGCTACGTGATCCTCGCCATCGGGGCGGCCGGGATGGTCGGAGACAGCGACGCGGCGGCTCGCTCGCTCGCCGTGACCGGAGCCGTCACGCAGATGGTCAGCCACGCGCTCCTCACCGGCGCGCTCTTCCTCCTCGCCGGGATCCTCCACGACCGCGCCGGTAGCTACGACATGGAGAGCTACTCGGGTCTCGCAGCTCGCGCGCCGGCCTTCGCGGGGCTCACAGCCGTCGCAGCGTTCGGCGCCCTCGGCATCCCGGGCATGTCGGGCTTCATCGCCGAGTTCCAGATCTTCACCGGCAGCCTCGACTCGCAGGCCGCCGCCACCGCCCTGGCGCTGCTCGGCATCCTCGTCACGGCAGCGCTCTTCCTGTGGGCGCTGCACCGCCTGTTCCTCGGCCCACCGCGACTTCCCGAAGGCGCAAGCGGGTTCGCGGACGTCCGCGCCGCCGAGGCGGCAGCGATCGCGCCCCTGCTCGCGCTCGCCCTCGCGATCGGAATCCTGCCGCGCTTCCTCCTCGACGTGATCGAGCCCGCCGCCCGCACGCTCGTCGACGTCGTCGCGGGGTGAACCCGCTCGAACTGATCCCCGAGCTCTGCCTGCTCGGCTCGGCCGTCGCCGGCCTGCTTGCAGGGTCGTGGCTCCCACGCCGTCGCCAGTGGCCCGTCCGAGCGCTCGCCGCCGGCGCATGCACCGTGGGTCTCGTCGCCGCGGCATTCGACGCGGTCGGGCCGGATACGCTGGCGTTCGACGGCAGCTACGCGATCGACACGACCACGAGCCTCGTCCGCATCGCGGTCCTGGGATCGACCCTGCTCGTGCTCGCGCTCTCCAGCGCGACGGTCGCCGGCCACCGGCGGGAAAGCGAGTTCGCCGTCCTGCTGCAGCTCGCCGCGCTGGGAACGATCGCGCTCGCGGGCGCCAACGACCTGCTCCTCCTCTTCGCCGCCTACCTGCTCGCCAGCATCCCGCTCTACGCGCTCGCCGGCTTCCGCAAGGACGCGGCCGGCGCCGAGGCGGCGATGAAGTACTACCTGCTCGGTGCGCTCGCCGGGGTCGTCGGGCTCGCCGGGATCGCCGTCCTGTACGGCGCGGGTCGCGCGACCGCGTACCCGGCGCTGGCCGAGGCGCTCCCCGCGGCGCCGCACGCGGCCGTCGCCTTCGCGCACGTCGCGATCGCCGCTCCGTTGCACATCAAGGTCGGCGGGGTGCCGCTGCACTTCTGGGTCCCCGACGTCGCCGACGGGGCCCCGGCGGCCGTCGCGGCCCTCGTGACCACGATCCCCAAGCTCGGCGGCCTCGCCGCCCTCTACCGGATCCTGCACGAGGCGATGCCGGCGACGAGCGTCGACTGGCCCCTCCTCGTCGGCATCCTGGCCGGTCTCTCGATGACCCTCGGCAACCTCGCCGCCTTCTTCCAGCAGCACGTCAAGCGCCTGCTCGCGTACTCCACCATCGCCCAGGTGGGCTACGTCCTGATCGCGATCGCCGTGGCGGGTCGCAGCGACATGTCCCAGAAGGGCCTGCTCTTCTACCTCGCCGGCTACGCGATCACGAATCTCGGCGCCTTCGCGGTCGTCGCTCAGCTGCCTCGGGCCCGGACGATCGCGGACTACCGCGGCCTCGCTCGTCGCCATCCGTGGCTCGCCGCCGTCCTCGTCGTCTGCCTCCTCGGCCTCGTGGGCACCCCGCCAACAGCCGTCTTCGTCGGCAAGCTCGAGGTCTTCGCCGCGGCGATCGACGGCGACCTCGCCTGGCTCGCCGGGCTCGCCGTCGCCAACACGGTCGCCAGCCTCTTCTACTACCTCCGCTGGCTGGCGCCCGCCCTGCTCGGCCGGGCAGACCCGGAGCCGCCTGGCAAGCTCTCGCCCGCTGGCCGGTCTGCGGCGCTGGTCGCGTACACGGCCGGTGCGGGCTCCCTCGTCCTTGGGCTCGTCAGCGGCGCCGTGCTCCCGCTGCTCGCGCACTGACCGCCAGTCCGTCGGGCCGAGCCGGCGTCGGCGCCCTTCCCCGGCGATCGACGACCCGAGTCGTTCCAGAACGAGGGCGGCGCAACCGCCGTTCGGAACGCGGTGCTGCTGTCGTCACCGCGCGTGCGGCGGCTCGAGCGCAGGCGCCACCGCGGGTGGCCTGCGCGCCCACGGCGTGGTGAGGACGGCGAGGCCGCTCGCGCCCGTGAGGACGGCGACGATCGCCATGGCGGCGCCGGGGGAGAGGAGGTCGGTGCCGACGCCTGCGACGAGCGCGCCGAGCGCGAAGCCGGTGTCGCGCCAGAAGCGGTAGACGCCGACGACGCGGGCGCGGTCGCGCGGCTGGGTGCGGTCGGAGACGGCGGCGATCAGGGTCGGGTAGACCATCGCGGTGCCGACGCCGAGGAGGATCGCGGCGGCCAGCGCCGGGGCGTAGGCCCCGTCGCCGGTGAGGAGGAGCGCGAGGGCGCCGGCCTGGACGAGCATCCCGGCGGCGATCAGCGGCTTGCGGCCGAGGTGGTCGGACGCCCAGCCGGTGAGGAGTTGGCCCGCGCCCCAGACGACGGGGTAGGCGGCCGCGACGACGGCGATCTGCCGGGTGCTGGCGTCGTGGGCGGCGAGGTAGAGCGGGGTGAGGCCCCAGGCGAGGGCGTCGTTGAGGTTGTTGACGAGCCCCGCCTGGCTGCAGGCCCGCAGGACGGGGTCGCGGAGGGTGGCGTGCGCGAAGGCGCTGCGAAGCGAGTGCGGCCGGTCGTCGCCGACGTGCGGGTGGGCGGTCTGCTCGAGCCGGACGTGGCCGGCGGTGTCGCGGACGAGGAGGATCGAGGCGAGGAGGGCGACGACCGCGATCGCGGCGGCGGTGATCCAGACGACGGTGCGCGGCGCATGGTTCGCCGCGAGCGCACCCGTGGCGAAGGCGGCGGCGGCGACGCCGAGGTAGCCGGCGGCCTCGTTCAGCCCGAGCGCGAGCCCCCGCCGGCTGGGCCCGGCGAGGTCGACCTTCATCACGACAGTCATCGACCAGGCCAGCCCCTGGTTGGCGCCGAGCAGGACGTTGGCCGCGATCACGAACCCCCAGGACGGCGCGAGCCCGATCAGGACGGGCACGGGCAGGGCGAGCGTCCAGCCGACCACGAGCAGCCGCTTGCGTCCGAGCCGCTCCGCGAGGCTGCCCGAGACGAGGTTCGTGCTGGCCTTGGCGATCCCGAAGGCGAGCACGAAGGCGAGGATGGCCGTGGTGGAGCTGAGCCCGAACTCGCGCTCGCCGACGAGCGGCAGCACGCTCCGCTCGAGCCCGACCATCGCGCCGACGAGCGCGTTCAGCCCGACCAGCAGCGAGAACTGCGCCGCGTTCTCGCGCAGCCCGAGTCGAACTGCTCGCCGCGGGCGTCATGCGGGGGACGAGCGCCGCGGCCGCGGCTGGTAGCGGCGATCCGTCGGGGCGGCATGTCCTCGCTCAGCGCGCAGTGGCGACCGGGTGCCCGGCGCGCTGCCACTCAGGGAAGCCGATGTCGAGCCGTCGCGCGGCGACCCCGTGCTCGTGCAGCAGCCGGACTGCGTCGTCGGCGTAGACGCAGTACGGGCCGCGGCAGTACGCGACCACCTCGCTGTCGTGTGGCAGCTCACCGATCAGCCCGGGCAGCTGCTCGATCGGCGCCGAGCGCGCGCCTGCGATGTGGCCGGCCGCGTACTCGGCGGTCGGCCTGACGTCGAGCACGATCACCTCGCCGGCGCCGAGCCGCTTGGCCAGCTCGTCGGCCGTGACCTGCTCGAGGCCGTCCCGCGCGCCCAGGTACTCGCCGGCCAGCACCTCCACCTCCGCCAGGTGCCTGGCCGCGACTCCCGCGAGCGTCGACCAGAGCGCCGCCACGTCGTCGCCTGCGAGTCGGTACACGACGCGCGTGCCTTCGCGGCGTGACCGCACGAGCCCGACCGGGCGAGCACCTGCAGGCGCTGGGACGTGTTCGCAGTGCTCTCGTCGATCAGCCTCGCGAGCTCGTCGACGGAGCGTCGCTTCGCGCCAGCACGTCCACCAGCCCAGCCGATGCTCCGGGTTCCCGAGCGCACGCGCGACCTGCGCGAACCCGTCGAACAGCGCGTCCTTCGCGACCCGTCCCGACATGGTTCGTAAAGATATCAAATGAATTATTGATATTCGCCCGATCGGTGCGATGCTTGCGCCACCACGACGGAGAGGACGCGAGCGATGACGGAGCACGGGAAGGTCGTGATCAACCTGGCGACGGGGCTCGAGGACGCCGAGCGGGTGACTATCGCCTTCCTCAATGGAACCGCGGGCCTCGAGCAGGGCAAGCGTCGTGATGTTCCTGACGAAGGACGCCGTCCGCCTCGGATGCCCGGGCACGCCGACGCCGTCGCCTGCGACGGCTGCCCGCCGCTCGCCCGGCTGTTCCAGCAGTTCGCAGACGGCGGCGGCGAGCTGCTCGTCTGCCCAATCTGCTTCAAGTCCCGCAAGCTCGACGAGGCGAGCCTCGTCGCGAACGCACGGCTTGCCGGCGCCACCCCGCCTGGGAGTGGGTCGGCGACGGAGCGACCGTCTTCGTTACCGTCGACGAAAGGGGGGAACTGATGGAGGCCGGCCTCGACGTCGCGCAGCTCAAGCACGAGATCCGGCGGACGTACGCGTCCGTCTCCGAGCAACCCGACCGGGATCATCTTCCCGACCGGCCGCGCGGGCGGAGGATCTCGACTACCCGTCGGAGCTCGCCGCCGTCCCCGACGAGGCGGTCGAGTCGTTCGCCGGCGTCGCGAACCACTGGCAGCTGGGCCGGCTCGGCCCGGGAGAGCGCGTGCTCGACATCGGGTCCGGAGCCGGGACGGACACGCTGATCGCGGCCTGTGACAGGGCCGCAGGGGCACGTCACCGGGATCGACATGACGCGGCAGATGCTCGCCAAGGCGAGGCGAGCCGCCACGGGCATGGGAGCGGAGAACGTGGAGTTCGTCGAGGCCGAGGCCGAGTGCCTCCCGTTCGAGGATCACTCCTTCGACGTCGTGATCTCGAACGGCGTGATCGACCTGATCCCGGACAAGGACGCCGTCTTCTCGGAGCTGTTCCGCGTCCTCGTCCCCGGCGGTCGGCTCCAGCTCGCCGACGTCACCATCCAGCGGCCGGTGAGCGAGGAGGGCCAACGCAACATCGACCTCTGGACCGGCTGAATCGCCGGCGCGCTGCTGGAGGCAGCGTACGCCGCTCTGCTCGCCCGCCACGGGTTCCATCGCATCGAGACCGGCCAGCTCGTCGACACCTACGCCCGCTCCACCTTCGAGGACACCCGCAGGAACGCCGAGCGCTTCGGCGCCCGGGGCGCCACCCTCAAGGCGTACCGACCCTCCGTCTGAGCAGGCCGTGGTCTGCGCGCGGTTGACGAGGCCGCAGCGGCCCGGGCCAGCGATGAGCTCTCCTGCCCGGGCGGGGCGCGATTTGTATCTCGCGAGGGCCGTACGCGGCCCTCGCGAGACCGTGATCGTTCAGCGCGCGAGTCACCGCAGCGCCGTCGACCTCCGGGGCAGTCCTGGCCGGCCGCCGCCGGCGCCCGACCGTCACCAGGGCGATCGCCGCAGCTTCCGGCGATGGCGGCGCCGAGGAACGCGGCGGAGAAGCCGTCGGTGAGCGCGACGAGGTCGTCGAGGCGGTCGGCGCCCTGCGAGGCGGCGAGCGCGGTCATGGCCGCCAGTCCGAGCGCAGACCCAACCTGGTAGCTGGTGTTGATGCCGGCGGCGAGGCCGCCCTCCTCCGGGCGGGCTTCCTCGAGATCGCCTGCCCGAGCGAGGGGATGAACGCGAGCTATGCCTGCTGCTGCTACCAGGGAGGCGGGGAGTACGTCGGTCATGAAGCTGCCGTCGGCCGGGGCGAGCGAGAGCCAGCCGAGCCCGCCGGCGAGCAGGAGCAGGCCTGCGACGATCGGCGTTCTGGTGCCGAGCCTGGCGATGATCCGGGGCGCGGCGACGACCATGAGGAGCATGATCGCGGCGGTCATCGGGAGCAGGGCGGCACCGCTCTCGAAGGCGCCGAGGCCGAGCACCTGCTGCAGGTAGAGGTTGAGGAAGAACCACATCGGGATCCAGGCGGCGCCGAGGAGCAGCTGGGCGACGTTGGCGGACGCAAGGCCCGCGGCGCGGAAGATGCCGAGTCGGACGAGCGGCTCCCGGCGCGTCCGCTGAAGCGCGACGAAGGCGGCGAGCAGCGCAGCGGCACCCAGCAGCGAGCCGACCGTCGACCAGGAGCCCCAGCCGGCCTCCGGTGCGCGGACGATCCCGAACACGGCGAGCGCGAGCCCCGCGGTCGCCGCGATGGCGCCCGGCACATCGACGGCTCCAGGGCGCGCCTGGCCCGCAGGCATCAGCCTGGGCGCAGTCGCCAGGACGACGGCAGCGAGGGGCAGGTTGATCAGGAACACCCAGGGCCAGCTCGCCCACTCGGCGATCACGCCGCCGAGGAAGACCCCGGCCGTGCCGCCCGCCGGCGCCGCGGCCCCGTAGAGCGACAGCGCCTTCGTCAGCTCGCGCGGCGCCGCGCCGAACAGGGTGAAGAGGAGCGTCAGCGCCGATGGCGCGATCAGTGCGGCGCCGGCGCCCTGGGTGGCTCGGCCGGCGAGCTCGACCCAGACCGTGTCGGCGAGCCCGGCGAGGAGCGACCCGCCCGCCAGGATGCCCCAGCCGGCGAGGAAGAGCCGACGGGCGCCGAGCAGGTCGGAGAGCCGTCCGCCGAGGAGCAGCAGCCCGCCGAAGGCGACGACGTAGGCGTTGAAGACCCAGGAGAGGCTCTCCTGCGAGAAGCCGAGGTCGGCCTGGATGTCGGGCAGGGCCACGCCGATGATCGACGTGTCCATGATCACGACGAACTGGGCGAGCGCGATCAGGCCGAGGGCCCACCAACGCGACGAGCCGGGAATCGACATAACATTCTCCTTCCTGTACCGGGGTACGGTATTTCAATGTGACTGAGAGGTCAGCGATCTCGCGCGCCGCTGGCCGTCTGGAACCGGCGGAGGCGGAGCGAATTGCCGACGACGAAGAGGCTCGAGGCAGCCATCGCGCCGCCTGCGATCAGGGGGTTGAGCAGCCCGGTCATGGCCAGAGGGATGAGCACGACGTTGTAGGCGAACGCCCAGAACAGGTTCGTCTTGATCGTCCGCAGGGTGCGCCGGGAGAGCCGGATGGCGTCACCCGCCGCGCGCAGGTCGCCGGCGACGAGCGTGAGGTCGGACGCCTCGATCGCGACGTCGGTCCCCGTCCCGATCGCGAGGCCGAGGTCGGCCTGGGCGAGGGCGGGCGCGTCGTTGACCCCGTCCCCGACCATCGCGACGACCCTGCCTTCGGCCTGGAGCCGACGGACGACGTCCGCCTTGTCGGCGGGAAGCACGTCGGCGATCACGGTCTCGATCCCGACCTCGGCCGCGACCGCGTGGGCGGTGGCCTCGTTGTCGCCGGTGAGCAGGATCGCGTCGAGCCCGAGGCGTCGCAGGCCGTCGATCGCCTCGGCGCTCGTCGGCTTGATCGTGTCGGCGACGGCGAGCACGGCGTGCACCTCGCCGTCCCAGGCGGCGGCGATCGCGGTGCGGCCCGCCTCCTGGTTTCGCGCGAGCGCCGTGTCGAGCGCGGGCGGGAGCTCGAGCGCCCAGTCGGCGAGCAGCGCGGGTCGCCCGACGACCACGGCGTGCCCGTCGACGATGCCCTCGACGCCCAGGCCTTCCCGGTTGGTGAAGGACTCGACCACGGGCAGGCTGCCGAGCTCGTGGCGCGCCGCATCGGCGACCGCCCGGGCGACCGGGTGCTCGGAGGCGTCCTCGAGCCCGCCGACGAGGCGGAGCGCCTCGGCCCGGTCGGTGCCGTCGACGAGGGTCACGTCGACGAGGCTCATCCGCCCGGTCGTGACGGTGCCGGTTTTGTCGACCACGATCGTGTCGACGCGACGGGTGGACTCGAGCATCTCGGGCCCCTTGATCAGGATCCCGAGCTGCGCACCCCTTCCCGTGCCGACCAGCAGCGCAGTCGGCGTCGCGAGGCCGAGTGCGCAGGGGCAGGCGATGATCAGGACGGCGACGGCTGCCGCGAACGCGAAGGCGGCTCCGCCGCCGGCGGCGAGCCAGAAGGCGAGGGTCGCGATCGCGGCCGCGATGACGACCGGAACGAAGACCGCGGAGATCCGATCGGCGAGCCGTTGCACGGGCGCCTTCCCCGACTGGGCCTCGGTGACGAGCCGCGCGATTTGCGAGAGCGCCGTGTCGGCGCCCACCCGGGTCGCCCGCACGACGAGCCGGCCGCCGGCGTTGACAGTCGCGCCGACGACCTCGGAGCCGGGCTCGCCCTCGACGGGCACGCTCTCGCCGGTCAGGAGCGAGCGGTCGACGGCCGACCGCCCCTCCTCGACGATCCCGTCCGTGGCCACCTTCTCGCCGGGCCGGACGACGAAGCGCGCACCGACGGCCAGCTCTGCGATCGGGACTCGCCGCTCCGTGCCGTCGTCGTCGAGGACGCTCGCATCCTTGGCCCCGAGCTCGAGCAGCGCCCGCAGCGCCGCGCCCGCCCGGCGCTTCGCCCGGGCCTCGAACCAGCGCCCGGCGAGGATGAACACCGTCACGACCGTTGCGACCTCGAGGTAGATCTGCGAGGCGCTCTCGCCCCGGTCGGGGAGCAGGTCGAACGGCATCCGCATGTCCGGGTCGCCGGCCCCGAGGAAGAAGAGCGCCGCGATCGACCAGCCCCAGGCGGCGAGGGTGCCGACCGAGATCAGCGTGTCCATGGTCGCGCTGGCGTGGCGGAGGTTCGCCCAGGCGGCGCGATGGAACGGCCAGGCGCCCCAAATCACGACCGGGGTCGCGAGCTGGAGGCTGAGCCACTGCCAGGAGTCGAACTGGAGCGCCGGCACCATCGCGAGCAGGAGCACGGGCATCGCGAGAGCAACGGAGAGCAGGAGCCGCCGGCGCAGCGCCGCGGTCGGGTCCGGCTCGGGCTGCTGCTCGGTCGCGGCGTCTGCCGCGGGCAGCGTGGTCCGATAACCGGCCGCCTCGACCGCCGCCACGAGCGCGTCCGTCGTCACGCGGCTCGGGTCGAGCTCGACCGTCGCCTGCTCCGTCGCGTAGTTCACAGTTGCCTGGACGCCGTCGAGCGCGTTCAGCCTCTTCTCGATCCGGAGGGCGCACGAGGCGCAGGTCATGCCCTCGATCGGCAGCTCGAGCCGGACCGGAGTGACAGCCGGCGCGCTCACGCCCCGACCTCAAGCGTGAACGCGGCCGTGTGCACGCGCCCGTCGACCTGGAACTGCAGGAACAGGCGGTAGCGGCCGGCCGACGGGAAGGTGGCCTCGAACGCGATCTGGCCGTCCTCGCCGCCCTCGACCGGGTGCACGTGCAGGTACGCGAGATCGCCTTCGCGGAGCGCGACCAGGTGGCCGCGGGCGCCCAGGTAGTCCTCGAGCGCGGCTGGTCGGTCGCCCCCGGTGATGCGGAACGTGAGCTCGGTCTCCTCGCCGGCGAGCGCCGAGCCATCCAGCCGAACGCCGAAGCCGTCGACGTCGAGTTGCGTCCGGGCGGCGGGAAGCGCGATCGGCGAGAACGTCCCGCCCGCGAGCAGGTCGGCGCCCAGCACCGTCTTGGCGCCGTCGCGCTCGAAGTCGGCGAACGCGCGGTACGCGCCCGGCTCGGGCAGCGTCAGCTCGGTCGCCCAGGCGCCGTCCGGTTGCAGCGTCGGGTGCAGATGCTGGTAGCCGGTCAGATCCCGGCGGACGACGATGAGATGCATGCGAACTCCACCGTGGAGCTCCATGTCGTCGATCGCCTTCCCCGTCGGATCGAGGATCCGGAAGCGCAGCGTCCCCGGCTCACCCGGGTCGAACGACCCCTCGTCCACGACGAGCCGGTAGTCGTCGTTCGCGATCGCGAGGCCGCTCGCGACTGCTCCGCCCTCGTGCTCTCCCATCGACATGTCGTTCGCTCCTTCCTGGCTGGATGCCGGCGCCGCATGCGCGGGGGCGTCGTCCTCGACCGGCCCGACCGCGAGCCCGACGCCAGCGGCGCCGCCACCGATCGCGGCGACGAGGACGGCGTAGGTGGCGAGGCGGGTCGCGGGCCTCACGGCCCGACCTCGTAACCGGCGCGCTCGATCGCCGCGCGGATGGCGGCGTCGTGGCCGGCGGTTGCGCGCACGCTCACCGTCCGGGCGTCCAGGTCGACGTCGAACGACTCGACGGCGGCCACGCCGCTCAGCTCCTGCGCGATGGCGGTCCGGCACGACCCGCAGCGGACGGCCGGAACGGAAAAGACGAGAAGGTCAGGCATGTACTCCTCCATATACCCAGTGGGGGTATCAATGATGGCGGCACCGTAGCTCCTGGGTTCCGTCTTGTGTCAAATACCCAAGGGTTTGGTATATTCGGCCTGGGCGACCGAATCGCCGACCGTTTCCGAATCGCGGGCTACAGCGCCGATCGAGTGGGTGTCCTGAACCGCCTGCGCCGCATCGAGGGGCAAGTCCGCGCCGTCGCCCGCATGGTCGAAGAGCACCGCTACTGCATCGACGTGCTGACGCAGATCGCCGCCGTCCGCAGCGCCCTGGACGGCGTCTCGCTCGGCCTGCTCGACGCGCACGTGCGCCACTGCGTCGCCCACGGCGATCCGGCCGGGCTCGCGCAGCGCGCGGAGGAGCTCGTCGGCTCCCTGTCGGCGCCGAACGGCCTCGCTACGCCGACGAGCGCGACGGCCTCGTCGACCGCCTCCGCCAGCTGGAGGCCCGCGTCGTTGCGATCGCGGCGATGGTCGAGGCAGACCGCTACTGCATCGACGTCGTCAGCGAGGTCAACGCCGTCAAGCAGGTGCTCGACGGCGTCGCCCTCGCCCTGGTCTCCGATCACGTGCGCAGCTGCATGAGCGCGGGCGCCTCGATCGCGACGCGGCCGCCTTGACGCCGATGAACCGCGGTCGACGCCTCGTCAGGTCCTCCTGACCGACGTCGGTTCCGCCGGATCGCCTGCGCGCTGCGGCGAGCCGGTCACTCTATGACGCCACGGGCGGGCGCTCGCTGGCGAGCTGCTCGGAGCCGACCCGCCGCCTGACGAGCCCTCGCGCTCCACGTGTGCATAGCGCGACGGTCGAGAGGTCTGCGTGCCCTGCGGTACCCGCGACGAGGCGGCGTCGCCGAGCTCCTGGCGCAGCCACGTCGCAGCGGTGTGCCGGAGCGTGTGGGCGGTGACGCGCTTCTCGAGGCCGGCGCGGCGGGCTGCGCGCCTGACGATCTCGGCGAGGATCGCCGGCTGCAGGCGCCCGCCGGCGAGGCCGCAGACGACCGGGTCGCCGGCGCTCGCACCGCGGTCGGCCCGCAGCGCGCGCAGCTCGGCCGCGAGGGCTGGCGGCAGCGGCTGACGGCGCGGCTTGCCGCCCTTGCCCTGGCGGACGAGGAGCGTCGGCCGATTGTCGAGGTCGACGTCGCGCCAGGTGAGCGCGCAGAGCTCGGAACGGCGCAGGCCCGTCGTGACGAGCAGCCGCAGTGCGAGCACGTCGCGTTCGGCGAGGCCGGGGAGGTTCCGCTCCGGCCTCGCAGCCGCGGCGAGGAGACGTGCGAACTCCTCGCGCGTCAGCCAGTCGCGCTCCTGCCGCGGCTTCGGCGGCGCCTCGAGCTCCGCGAACGGGTCGGGGACGCCGGCGCGGCGGGCCACCCAGCGGAGGAACCGCCGCAGGAGCAGGAAGCGGCGGTAGTAGGTCGCGGGCGCCGGCGCCCGGGCTGCCCGGTAATCGGCGAGGTGGTCGACGATCGCCTGCTCCTCGAAGACGTCACGGCCGTGCTCTGCGGCCCAGGCGAGGAGATCGTCGATCGCGACCCGATAGCCCACGTAGCTGCTCTCGCTCCGGCAGGACGTCTGGAGGCGACGCAGCCAGTCGTCGCGCGCCGTGCGAAGCGAGAGGGCCGCTGCGGATGACGACGGCTCGGCCGTGCGGTGCTCTGCCGGCTGGAAGAGTGGCGCGAGCACGACGAGCGGTGGGCGCTCGTCGGCGACGGCCCGCGCCTGCAGCAGCGCCTGGGCGAGCCGGGCGAGCAGGAGCACGTCGGCTGGCGGAGGCTCCGAGGCGTTGGGCGGCCCTTCGGTCGGGACGACCTGCCGGGCCGCGCGCTTGCTCACGGGTGGGTCGCCAAGGAAGGACAGCTGCTCCGGAGACGCCATCAATGAAGCATAAGTGCATCAATAGGCTATTTCAACCCATCGACGGTAGGCTCGCGCGGTGCGAGCGGCCGAGGTGATCCGCGAGGCGCGGCTGCGTGCCGGCCTGAGCCAGCACGAGCTCGCCGCCCGAAGCGGCCGCGACCGCTCGGTGATCGCCCGCTGGGAGCAGGGCACCGTCGCGCCCAGCCTCGAGACCCTGGTCGAGATCGTCCGCGCCTGCGGCTTCGACTTGCCGCTCGAGCTGATCCCGCACGAGCCCGGGCCGGACCCACGCCTCGTCGCGAGCCTCGCAGCGACGCCGGAGCGTCGCCTCGCGGCGATGCTCCGCGCGCGCTCGGGCGAGACCGCGTTCGACCCGTTCGCGCTGATCGGGCTGCTCGAGCGCCACCAGGTGCGCTACGTGCTGGTCGGCGCGCTCGCCTGCGTCCTCCATGGCGCCAGCGGCCCCGCCGAACGGCTCGCGATCGTGCCCGCACGGCGCGGGGGCAACGAGGAGCGGCTGGAAGCGGCGCTCGCAGGGGTCGAGCGCTCGCAGGGCGAGATCGTGGTCGTGGCCGACCCGCCGGGGACGCGCGGCGGCTACGACGATCTGCGCCGGGCAGCGACCCGGGAGCCGATCGGCAACGGACTGCGCCCGCTCGTCGCGTCCCTCGCCGACCTCGCCCGGATCCTCGCCGCAGGCGGCCAGGCGACCGACCAGCCGACATTGCGAGAGCTCCGCCGCCTCAGCGAGCTGCAGCGCTCGACGCCAACGAGGCGATGCGCCCGCTAGTCCAACCGCTCGATGGCCAGGTGCACACAGATGCATCATCGATGCGAGCGGGCGTCAGGGCCGCTGCCGGGCGAGCGGTCGGGGCGTCCCGCGGGCCGGGTCTCGGCCGCCTCGCGACGCGGGGCGGCAGGGGGGCGGGATGCGGGTCGCCGTGGTAGGTTCCGGGCGCGGAGGCGCTCGAGCCGGCACGACCCGCGAGGTCACGCCGGGCGCGCGGCTCCGTGCGGTTCGCTGAGACCGCCGCTGGCCCCGCCCGCGGCGACCATGACGAGTCGCCGGCAAGTCGTCGCCCATAGAAAAAGCCCCGTTTCCAGGGCTTTTTCCGTAGCAGGCCGATAAGCCGGATTCTGTCGAGGGTGGTCATCCATCTCTGCGGCGCACCCGGCTCCTCGGCGGGCCACCTGGTAGCGGAGCCTGTTCGCCTTGCACCGGACGGGGTTTGGCGAGCCGCCACGTCGCCGTGGCGCTGGTGGGCTCTTACCCCACCGTTTCACCCTTGCCGCCCGCCTCGCGGCGGGAGGCGGTCTGCTCTCTGTTCCACTTTCCGTCGGCTTTCGCCGCCTCGGTCTCCCGAGCGTCCTGCCCTTCGGTGTCCGGACTTTCCTCGAGCCGCCGGAGCGACCCGCGACCACCTGGCCTGCGGCTCCAGTGTAGTCCCGGCCGCCCGGCGCGCCCGGGGCTCCGCTGGGCCCTGGGTAGAATCGCCGGGCCATGCTGCACGCGTCGGTGGACGAGCTCGTCGCGACGATCGGGCCGGGCGAGCTGGTCGCGATCCCGCCCGACTACTCCGGGGTCTCGATGGCGGCGACGCGCGCCCTGCTCGCGGCCGGGGTCGGCGCGCTGCGCCTCCTCGCCGTACCGACCTCCGGGCTCCAGGCCGACGTGCTGATCGGCGCCGGCGCGGTCGCCGAGCTCGAGGCCGCCGCCGTCACGCTGGGCGAGGCGGGCCTCGCGCCGCGCTTCACGGCGGCGATCAGGGAGCGGACGATCCGGATGCGCGACACGACCTGCCCGGCCGTGCACGCGGCGCTCCAGGCGTCCGAGAAGGGCGTGCCCTACCTGCCGCTGCGCGGCCTGATCGGCAGCGACGTCCTGACGCACCGCCACGACTGGCAACTGACCCAGAACCCGTTCGCGGACGACGTCGACCCGATCGTCCTCCTGCCCGCGATCCGGCCGGACGTGGCGGTCTTCCACGCGCCGCGCGCAGACCGCGACGGGAACGTCTGGGTCGGCCGCCGACGCGAGCTCGTGACGATGGCGCACGCCTCGGCGCGGACGCTCGTCACGGTCGAGGAGGTCGTCGACGAGTCGCTGCTGGCGACCGAGGCCTCGGCCGCCGGCACGCCCTGTCCCTGTACGTCTCCGGCCTCGCCGTCGCGGAGCGAGGCGCCTGGCCGCTCGGCTGCCAAGTGACCTCTACGACGCGGACGACGCGGAGCTCGCGCGCTACGCGACGGCGGCGCGCTCGGAGGCCGGCTTCCGCGAGTGGCTCGACGGCTTCCTCGCCGGCAGGGCCCGCGCCGCGTGAGCGACGACCCGCAGGCGGCGGCGCGCCGCGAGGCGATGATCGCGGCGATCCTGCGCCGGCTCGAGGGATGCGGGACGATCGCGGTCGGGGCGTCCTCGCCGCTCCCGGCGACCGCCGCGCTCCTCGCCGGCGCGAAGTGGGGCGCGCGCGTCCTCATGCTCGGCAGCCGCCGCCACACCAGCTTCACCGACGGCGGCCGTGAGCTGTTCGACTGCGCCGCGCAGGGCCGGATCGACGCGTTCTTCCTCTCGGGCGGGCAGATCGACGGGCAGGGGAACGTCAACCTGATCGGCACGGGCTCGTACCCGGACGAGCTGCGCCAGCGCTTCCCCGGCTCCTTCGGCTCGGCGTACCTCGCCTTCGTCGTCCCGCGCGTGATCCTGTTCCGGGAGGAGCACACGCCGCGCACGACGCCGCTGCGCGTCGACGTGATCAGCGCCCCGGGCACGAGCCCGCCGGAGATCTACCGCCGCGGCGGGCCGGTCGCGCTCGTCACGGGCCGCTGCGTCTTCGCGTTCGAGCGCGAGCGCGGGCGCTTCTCGCTCGAGAGCGTGCACGAGGGCGAGACCGTCGAGGGCGTCCGCGAGGCCACCGGCTTCGAGTTCGACGAGCCGGCACCGCCCGTCACGTCGCCGCTCCTCACGGCCGCCGACCGCGCCCTGCTCGCCGACCGCGTGATCGACGAGCTCGCCGAGACCTACCCCGTCTTCGCGGCCCAGCTCGCGGCCGCCTGAACGACCGATCACCGAGGAGGGCCCGATGGCAGGCACGACCCCGACCGGCGCGCTCGCGAGCATCCGCGTCCTCGACCTGACGCGCGTGCTCGGCGGGCCGTACGCGACGCAGATCCTCGCCGACCACGGCGCCGAGGTGATCAAGATCGAGCCGCCCGCCGGGGACGAGGTGCGCGACTGGGGCCCGCCGTTCCGCGACGGCACGGCCTCGTACTTCGTCGGGATCAACCGCGGCAAGCGCCTGCTCGCCCTGGACCTCGGCCGCGAGGAGGGACGGGATGTCCTGCTCCGCCTGCTCGAGACCGCGGACGTGCTCGTCCACAACTTCAAGTCGGGGTCGCTCGAGAAGTGGGGCATCGGGTACGAGGACGTCCTGCGGCCGCGCTTCCCGCGGCTGATCTACTGCCACCTGACGGGCTTCGGCCCCGACGGCCCCCTCGGGGCCCTGCCCGGCTACGACGCGGCCGTGCAGGCGATGGCCGGCCTGATGAGCATCAACGGCTCGCCCGAGAGCGGCCCGATGCGCATGGGGACGCCGCTCGTCGACCTCGGCAGCGGGCTGAACGCCGATCGGGATCCTGCTCGCGCCCACCACCGCGACCGGACGAAGAGGCAAGATCGACGACCCTTCTACCGACACGGCCGCCAGCCTGCTCCACCCGCACGCTGCCAACTACCTCGATGGTCGGGCAAGGTGCCGACCCGGGTCGGGAACGCGCACCCGAACATCTCGCCCTACGACAGCTTCGCGACGGGACGGTGCCCGTCTTCCTCGCCGTCGGCAACGACCGGCAGTTCTGGACGATGTGGGTGAGCCGATGGGCGCGCTGGCGCTCGCGGACGACCTCGCGGTTCCGCGATGAACGCTGCGGCTCGAGCACCGCGACGAGCTGGTGCGCCGAGCTCGAGTCGCTTCGCCGACTCGAATGGCGCCGAGACCGTGGAGACGCTCATGCGCCGCGGCGTCCCGGCCGGCGCCGTCCTCGACGTCGCACAGGTGCTCGGCAGCGACCACGTGGCGCACCGCGAGATGGTGGTACGCGACGGCGAGTACGCCTCGACCGGCATTCCGATCAAGCTCTCGGTCTCGAGGCCCGCGGTGCAGTTCCCGCCGCGGTCGTTCAACGAGGACGCGGTGGCGATCCTGCGCGAGGTCGGCCATGGACGACGAGATCGTGGCCGGGCTGCGCGCGAGCGGGATCTGCCCCGACACGCGCCGCGGCGGAGCGGCGGCTGGCCAGGCCCGCGCGACGCGGCGCACGCGGGGGCCGACTCGGCCGCCTCCGATCGAGCTAGGCGGGCGTGTGACTGTTGCCGGGCGCTCGGGCAACCCACGGCCCGGCCTGTCGGCGAGATGGTCGGCGATCACGCGCAGCTGGTCGACTGGGCCGCCGCGCCGTCTTCGGTCGGCTTCGCTCGATCCCGGCCTGCGAGCAGGTCGGCGACAGGTGCCGGCGCTGCGCGAGCAGGCGCCGGTCCCGCGCCGCCGCGGTGATCCACCGCGGCGCCGGTCGTCGGGATCCACCTCGCGGGTGACCGCGCTGCGCGACGGTTCGTCGACCGTCCGGTCGCGGGTCGCCCGCGCCGTGCCGAGCGCGCGGGCGAGCGGCCTGGAGGCGCAGCCGCCCTCGGTCGGCCACGTGCGCGCGAGCGCTGAGCCGCCTGGCCAGGGTCAGCGCGCTCCCGGGAAGGCGCGAGGCGAGCCCAGCCTGCGGATCAGGCCCGGTGACGACGCGCTCGAGCTGCGCGGCGATCGCGTGGGCGGCCGCGTCGGTCATGCGGCCTCGACGGCGGGCTGGACGGCGCCGGCGCGGCGCCGGCGCGGGCCGACGAAGACCGCGAGCACGACGGCGAGCAGGCCCATGGCGGCGGACACCCAGAAGGCGGTCGCGAAGGCGGACTCCGCGGGGACGCCCGTCTGCGCGATGGTGTCGGCGGACAGGATCGCGGCGCCGACCTGGCCGCCGACCACGCCGCCGAGCGTCCGCATGACCGTGTTCATGCCGCTTGCGACGCCGGTCTCGCTGGGCTTCACCGCGTCGACGATCAGCTTCGCCATCGCCGCGAACGCGGCCGGGATGCCCATGCCGAGGACGAGCATCCCGACGACGATCTGCCACGGCTCGTCGTGCGCGAGCGCGAGGACGACGAGGCCGGCCGTCGCCATCGTCATGCCGAGCACGAGGGGCACGCGGGCGCTGTACCGACGACCGAGCACGCCCGCGAGCGGCCCGGAGAGGAAGCCCGCGAGCGCGCCCGGGAGGAGGAAGAGACCGGCCTTCGTCGAGCTGGCGTCGAAGCCGTAGTCGACGAGGCGCGCCACCTCGCCCGGCAGGTCGCCCGGCATCTGGACGAAGTTCGGGAGCAGGACGAAGGCGCCGAGCATCGCGTAGCCGGCGGCGATCGCGGTCAGGTTCGTGAAGAGCACCGTGCGGTTCGCGAGCATCCGGACGTCGACCATCGGCTGCGCCGCCCGGCGCTCGAACGCCACCCAGGCGACGAGGAGCACCGCGGCGAGCGCGAGCAGCCCGACCGTCTGCCCGGACCCCCAGCCCCAGCTCTCCGCCTCGGTGAGCGCGAGCAGCAGGGCGATCAGCCCGCCGGACAGGAGCAGCACGCCCGGGACGTCGACGCGGGACGGCGTGCGGATCGGCGACTCGGGGACGAAGCGCCAGACGAGCAGCGCGGCGACGGCGACGGCGACGGCGCCGACGACGAAGAGCAGCCGCCAGGACGCGTTGTCGACGATCAGGCCGGACAGGACGAGCCCAAGACCGCCGCCGACCGCGAACACGGACGACACGAGGCCCATCGCGGAGCCGACTCGCTCCGCCGGGAACTCGTCCTTGATGATCGCGAACGCGAGCGGGAAGACCGCGCCGCCCACGCCCTGGATCGAGCGGAAGACGATCAGCGACCAGACGTTCCACGCGAAGATCGACGCGACGCAGCCGACCAGGAAGACGCCGAGGCTGATCAGCAGGAGCCGCTCCTTGCCGAACTGGTCGCCCAGGCGCCCGAGCACGGGCGTCGCCACGGCGGACACGAGCAGGAAGCCGGTGAACAGCCACGTGATCCACGTCGTGGTCGTGTCGAAGTCGCGCTGGAGCACGGGCAGCGCGGGGATGACGAGCGTCTGCTGGAGGGCGTACGCGATGCCGGCCGCGACGAGCGCGGCCAGCGTGCCGCGCTGCGCGCGCGGGACGGCCGTCGCGCTCACCTCGTCGCTCCGACGAGACGGCGGCCGGGCGCGGCGGTCGGAAAGGGGCGATTCGTTCGCATGCGGAATAGTTCCAGATCGGAACGAATGCCGGCGCGGGGAAGCGGCTCGCTGCCGCACGGCCGGCGCGCCGGACAGGGGCGGGTGCCAGCGCGGCCGCGCCGGCAGCGGCTCCTCGCGAGGGCGTGCGGCGATCTCGTGCGATCGCTGGAGTCCGGCCCCGCCCGGCGCAGCGCCGGCCGAGGGGCGCCGCGTGGCGTCGGCCTCGCCGCCGGGCGCTCCCGCACGCGTGACCCGCCGCCCCTGGGCCGACGGCCTCATGCCACCCGACGGCCGGCCGCTCGTGGCCACGTCCGCTACTGCGGGCCGGCGCCGTCCGATCCGCCCAAAGGTGGACGAGCTCCGGTCGCGGGAACGGCGTCCCCGGGGTCAGACGAGCTGGAGCTGGTCGCTCTCCCCGTCCGTGCGCCAGTCGGAGCCGACCTCGAGCGTCGACCCGCATGCCGTGCACGCGAGGTTGCCGTCGGGCAGCGGCTCGACGTGCCCACCACACGCCAGGCAGGCGTCGCTCTCCCCGCGGAGCAGGGCCTCGAGCGCATGCTCGAGGGTGAGCGAGGCCACCATCGTCGTCATAGCCGCCGGAAGACCCCGATCACCTTGCCCAGCACCTGCACGTGCTCCGGGTAGAGCGGCGCGTAGTCCGGGTTCTCCGCCTGCAGGCGGATGCGCGACCCGTCGCGGAAGAACCGCTTCACCGTGGCCTCGGCAGCCCCCTCGTCGTCCCCGACGAGCGCGGCCACGATCTCCCCGTCGGTCGCGCTCTGCTGACGGTGGACGACGATGAAGTCCCCGTCCAGGATCCCCGCGTCGCGCATCGAGTCGCCGCGCACGCGAAGCAGGAACTCGTCCCCGCCGCGCGAGAGCGGCTCCGGCACGGCGAGGTAGTCCTCGACGTTCTCCTCCGCGAGCAGCGGGCCGCCCGCCGCGATCTGGCCGACGAGCGGGAGGCGTGGCAGCTCGACCACGGGTGGCGGTGCGTCCTCGGGCTCGCGGTGCACGAGCTCGAGCGCGCGCGGCTTGGTCGGGTCGCGGCGGATGTGGCCGGCCCGCTCGAGCTTCGCGAGGTGCGCGTGGACGGTCGACGGGGACGCGAGGCCGACCTCCGCGCCGATCTCCCGGACCGTCGGCGGGTACCCGTGCTTGCGGGCGTACGCGACGATGAACTCGTAGATCTGGCGCTGCCGCTCGGTCTCCATCGGACCTCCGTATCGAACGTCTGTTCGTACTGCACGGTAGCCCGTCCGCCGGACGACGTCAAGGGTGCGCCCGTGACGGGGGATCCGCTACGATGACGACCCACGCGCTGGTGGCGGAATTGGTAGACGCGCAAGGTTGAGGGCCTTGTGAGCTTAGGCTCGTGGAGGTTCAAGTCCTCTCCAGCGCACTGAGACCCCCGCAAGGGGGTTTCGTGCTTCCGGGGCCCGGATCGGCCGGGGGCGGTGGACGCCGGACCACGCCGCGACGCCACTCGCCGACCGGGTCACGGGTGCGTCAGAGCAGGTAGAAGAGGCCGATCGTGTCGACCACGAAGATGATCGCCACGACGACCGTCAGGCGGGTCAGGTTCCGCTCGACGACGTGCTGGCCGCCCTGCGACGCCGGCGTGAAGCCGAACCCGGTGAAGCCCGTGTCCCGGCCGGAGTGCATGAGGACGAGCACGACCAGGACGATCGAGACGATCACGTGCCAGACGGCGAGTACCGCGGTCATCCGCGAGAGGATAGCCGGACCCGTCGTGCTAGGGTCGCCCGCGTGGAGCCGCGGGCCGAGATCCAGCGCCTGCTCGTCCAGGGCGACAACCGGCTGAAGCAGGGCGAGCGCCGGCTATACACGCGCGCACGCGAGAGCTACGAGGCCGCGCTGGCCCTCGCGCAGGAGCACGGGCTCGAGGAGGGCGTCCGGCCGCTCGTCGAGCTTCGCCTGGCCGAGCTCGACCGGCTCGAGCGCGGCTAGGCGATGGCGCCCGCGCGGCGCGCTCGAGCACGGTCGCGATCCTCGTCGCCTGCGCCGCGACGTCGTGCAGCGGCGGCACGCCGCGCCCGGATTGGGCGACGGCAGCGTGAGCGCGGCCCGGAGCCCGTGCTCGATCGCGTCCACCGACAGGGGGTCGACGAGGACGCCGGCCTCGGGCGGGACGAACTCCGCCGGGCCGCCGATCCGGGTCGCGACGACGCTGCGCTCGCTCGCGAGCGCCTCGAGCACCGCCTGCCCGAAGGGCTCGACGAGGCTCACCTGGCAGACGAGGTCGGACGCCGCGATCCTCAGTCCGCCACCTGCGCGTGCGGCACCCGGCCTGTGACCACGACGCCCGGGCGTCCCTCGAGGCGTGGGCGCAGCGGCCCGTCGCCGACGAACGCGAGCCGCCCGCGCCCGAGCCGCGCGAACGCGTCGGCCAGCCGCAGCGGGTTCTTGCGGTCGTCGAGCGAGCCGATCTGGACGACGAAGGCTCCTCGCCGACCCAGCCGATCCGGGCCCGGGCCTCGGTCGGCTCGCCGCCGCGGAAGCGTGTGAGATCGACGCCGCAGTCGATCACGTCGATGCGATCGGCGAGATCCGGGAGCTTGGCCGCGAGCTCGCGGCGGAGGTGCTCCGAGACGCAGATGATCCCGTCGGCCCGGCGCAGGGCCAGGCGCGTCGCGTCGCGGACCCCCGGGATCGCGCCCACGTTGCGGACGTCCCTCCCGTGGGCGGTGACGACCAGCCCGCAGCCTGGTGGCCCGGGCCGCGGCCGCAGCGATCGCGCCGGTCGGGAAGAGGAAGTGCGCGTAGACGACGTCGGGGCGGAAGCGCCGCGCCGCGCGGATCGCATCGATCCCGAGGCGCGCGAACCGGGCCTTGCCGCCGGCCCGGCGGTCGACAACGGCGCGCTCGAGCTCGTGGCCGAGCCCGCGCAGCTCGCGCTCGAGCTGCCGGACGAAGATGCCGAGGTCCGGGTCGTCGCGGCCCGGGTACATCTGCGAGACGAGCAGGATGCGCACGCGGGGATTCTCGCCGTTCGCGGCCCGCTCGGCGCCGAGGTGTCACGGAACTGCGCTGGATGCGTGCCGGGAGCGTGACGATGTCCTCGAACGGCCGTTCCCGGCGACGGCCCTCCGCTAGCGTGGCCGCATGGAGATCCGCTCGCTCGACCAGGCCGTCCCCTTCACGACGCGCGACGGCAGCACCATCCGCTCGATCCTCGACCGGACGAACGCCCCCGTTCAGGGTCAGAGCCTCGCCGAGGCGTCGCTGCCGCCGGGCTGCTCCACCGAGCGCCACTACCACCGGGAGAGCGAGGAGCTCTACTTCGTGCTCGAGGGGACGGGGGACATGGAGCTGGACGGTGCGCGCCGGGGCGTCGGGCCGGGCGACGCGATCCTGATCCCGCCGGGCGCGTGGCACACGATCGCCGCGACCGGCGAGTCGACGCTCCGCTTCCTCTGCTGCTGCGCGCCGCCGTACCGCCACGAGGACACGTACTTCGCATGAGCGCCGAGCCCGCGTCCGGCGCGTCCCCCGATCGGATCGCGGTTCTGGGCCTCGGGCTGATGGGGCGCCCTCGCGCGCACGCTGCTCGCCGCGGACACGACGTCGTCGGCTGGAACCGGTCGGCGCCGCGCCGCCGCTCGTCGAGGGGATCCCGCTGGCCGGGTCGTTGGGGAGGCCGCCGAGCGTGACGTGCTGGTACTGATGCTCGCGGACTCGTCCGCCGTCGACGCCGTGCTCTCGGCGCTCGACGGCCACCTGCGCGCGGGCCAGCTCGTCGTCGACATGGGCAGCTCGGAGCCGTGGCGTTCCGAGGCCCACGCGGCGCGGCTCGAAGCGCGCGCCGTCGGCTGGGTCGACGCTCCGTGTCGGGCGGGCCGGAGGGGCGGCTCGTGGTCGCTGGCGATCATGTCGAGGTGGCGCGAGCGCGACGTCGAGCGCGCCTGGCCGCTCCTCCTCGCGCTCGGCACGGGGCCCGTCCGCGTCGGCGGGCCCGGCGCGGGGCACACCGCGAAGCTCGCGAACCAGGCGATCGTCGGCGTGCTGATCTCGGCCACGGCCGAGGCCCTCGCGCTCGCGGAGCGCGCCGGTCTCGATCCCGGGCTCGTCCTCGACGCGCTGCGCGGCGGCTCGGCGGACACGCGGATCACGAACGTCCAGGGTCGGCGCATGGTCGCGCGGGACTACGAGCCCCGGGCGTACGCGACGACGCTGGTCAAGGACCTGGCGACGGCCGCGGAGCTCGCGCGACGCGTCGGGATGCGCCTGCCGACGGTCGACCGCGTGCTCGAGCTGGGCCGGGAGCTCGTGGCCGCGGGAGAGGGGAGCGAGGACTTCGCGGCGTTGCATCGGCCTCGCTCGAGGACGGCCCGGCGAGCGACGGGCCCGGAGGCGTCCGATGAGCGGGGCCGGCTTCACCGGGAGAGTCGATGCCCTCCCCGGCGCGGTCAGCCGCCCCAGAGCCCGGAGATGAGGCCGCCGCCGACGACGAGCGCCGTGCCGGTCACCCAGCACGCGTCGTCCGACGCGAGGTAGACGAACGCATCCGCGATGTCGCGGGGCCGTCCGAGCCGGCCGAGCGGGTGCATCGACTCCGCGAAGGAGCGTGCCGCGGCCGGGGTCGGGCCGGCTGCCATAGCCCTCGATCATCGGCGTGTCGATGAAGCCGGGGCAGACGCAGTTGACCCGGATGCCGTCCTGGCGCCGTCGAGCGCCATGCACTTCGTGAGCATGATCGCGCCGGCCTTCGACGCGCAGTAGGCCGCGTCGGCCGGGATCGCCCACATGCCTGCGACCGACGCGGTCTGGAGGATCGCGCCGCCGCCGCGGGCGACGAGGTGCGGCCAGGCGACCTTGGACACGAGGTAGATCGACTTGAGGTTGGTGTCGAGCTCCTTGTCCCAGTCGTCCTCGTCCATCTCGTGGGCGGTGCCGACGATCGTCACGCCGGCGTTGTTGACGACGACGTCGAGGCCGCCGAAGCGGGAGACGACCTCCTCGATGGCGGGCCGGATGCTCGCCGTCCGGGTCACGTCGATCTCGAGGCCGATGGCCTCGCCGCCGAGCTCCGCGGCCGTCGCCTTCGCCGCCTCGCCGCGCAGGTCGGCCGCCGCGACGGTGGCTCCCTCCGACGCGAACCGCGTCGCGGTCTCCTTGCCGATCCCCGATCCGGCGCCCGTGACGAGCGCCACCTTGCCTTGCAGTCTTCCAGCCATGGCGGCGATTCTAGGGGCCGGAGCGCACGGCCGCGTCCGGCCCTCGCTGGCGTGTGCTCCCGGCGAGCGCCCGAGGTCGGGAGGACGGCAAGAGGCCGGTATCGAGCCCCGCTCCCGGTCGTCCTCCTCGATCTCGTGGGCGTCGGAGTGCGAGACGACCTCATCGCGGGCGGGCGGACGCTCGCCCGTCGAGCTCGCGTCGATCTCGGGGCCGACGGCAGTGCAGCCGGGCCGTGCGGCGGTCGCCTGCGCCGCCCCCGCTCGCGGACCGGCCCGGAGACCCCCACCACGCGCTTCGGTCGGGGGTGCGACGCGGCGGCGGCGTGGATGCGGCCTGGCGCGGCAGGGACGGTGTCGCGCCTGAGGCGTCGGAGCGGCTCGGTACGCTTCCCGGGGGTCGCGTCGCGGCCGCTTCGAACTCGTCGAGGAGGATGATCGATGCGGAAGCTCGTCGTGCTGGTGGCGCTGCTCGGGACGCTCGCTGCTGCAGCTTCGGCCGGTGGTGCGGTTGCGAAGCGCGATGTCGGCAAGGCGAAGACGCTGACGGGGCTCTCCAACGCGCGCGTCCAGGTCACCCTGCTCAAGGTCGTGAACGACGCGACGCCGGAGGAGTTCCGCGAGCCCAAGGCGGGCAACCGGGTGGTCGCGCTGAAGCTGAAGCTCAAGAACCTGACGGCCAGGACGTACGAGGACTACGTGACGAACGGCGCCCGGCTCGTCGACGCGAGGGGCAAGACCCGCAAGGCGCCGGCGCTCGGCTCCGTCGAGCCGCACCTCGGGCAGATCAAGCTCGCGAGGAACGGCACGGCGACCGGCTGGATCACCTTCGAGGTGCCGGAGGGCGTCGCCATCTCGAAGTTCAAGTACGAGCTGAACAGCGGCTTCGGCGGGCAGGTCGCCACGTGGAGGCTCCGGTGAGCGGTGGTGCGCCGGGCGCCGGGCCGGTCGGCGTCGCCACACGTCCCACGGTGAGCGGGTAGGCTCCGGCACCGTGGGACGCCTGGAAGGCAAGCGCGCGCTGGTGACGGGTGGCGGCTCCGGCATCGGTGCCGAGACGGTCGAGCGGTTCCGGGCCGAGGGCGCGCAGGTGCTCGCCGCCGATCTGCGCGGCGGCGACATCGAGTGCGACGTGCGCTCGCGCGAGGCCGTGCGTGCGGCCGTTGTCGAGACGGTCGACCGGCTCGGTGGGCTCGACACCCTCGTGCTCAACGCCGGGCGCCCGGTCGTCGGGACGCTCCACGAGCTGTCGCAGGAGGAGTGGGACGACGGGGTCTCCACGAACCTCACGTCGATCTACCTCTTCGTCCAGGAGGCATGGGAGCACCTCGCCGCGGCCGGGCGCTCCTCCATCTCGCTCACCGCCTCGGTCGTCGGCCTCTGGGGCTCCCAGAACCAGGCGGCCTACTGCATGACGAAGGCCGGCGTGGTCATGCTCGCGAAGTGCCTTGCGCTCGACGGCGCCAAGGCGGGCATCCGCTGCAACTGCGTCTGCCCGGGCTTCATCGAGACGCCGCTGCTCGACGACTTCATCGACGCGCAGCCGGATCCGGCGGCCGTTCGCAGGGGCGCGGTCGGACTGCACCCGATGGGACGGCTCGGCAAGCCGCTGGACATCGCGGACGGCTTCGTCTGGCTCTCCTCGGACGAGGCCGAGTGGGTCACCGGCATCGCCCTCACCGTCGACGGCGGCCTCACTGCCGGCATCTACCGCGGCTGACCGGATGACGGGCCGCCTGCGTCCCCTCGCCGTGACGCTCGCGCTCGCCGTCCTCGTCGCGCTCGCCGGTGCGGGCGCCGCGTCGGCGTCGATCCTCGTTGCCGAGAACGCCTCGTCCCCGACCCTGAAGGTCGCGGCCGACGGCACCGCGGAGGTCGGCTGGAAGGCACGGGGCGCCCGGCAGACGATGACGATCCCGCTCACGGGGCGCGTCCGGCCGGGCGGCACGATCGCGCAGGACGCCTCGACCGCAGGAGCGGCGACGATCCCGTTCAAGCGCGTGGTGCGAACCGGGCCGAACGGCCTCACGTACGCCCTGCAGGCCTGGCGCACGCGCAAGGGCGGGCCCCTCGAGCTGCGCTTCTCGCGCTGGCAGGGCGAGCCGCCGGCCACGCTCGAGCTCGCGGCCACGTGCTGCACGTCGACGGGCCAGCAGCGGCTCGAGGGCCGGGCGCTGTTCAGGGGCAAGCCGCTCTTCGGCTCGTCCCCGACGACGGCGGGGACGCGGATCAGGATCTTCGTCGGGCTCGAGTGCCTCGGCTGCAGCGCGGGCAAGGCAGGCGCGTTCACGCGCATGGCCTCCGTCGCTCCTGCGAGGCCGAGGGGCGCCTTCGCGCTGCTCGTCCGGCCCCAGTGGGAGGGGACGCTCTACCGCGCGACCATGGCGGGGCCGAACCGGGCGACGACCTATGCGCCCGACGTCCTGACCGTCGCCGCCCCGCCTCCCCCGGGCTAGGCCGACCCGGTCGATCACGGGCGACGCCGGCCCGGCGGTCGCGGCTCATCCCCCCGACGCCGCGGCCGCCGGGCGAGCGTCGCCGCGCCGTCGCGGTGGGCCGGGTGCTCCTCGCGCGGCTCGTGAGCGCCGAGAACTCCTGGCTCTACCAGGAAGGCGGCTCCGTCCATCCGTGGCGAGCACCGATCCACTCGGGCCAGGCAGCGGCTGTCGTCCTGTACCGCGCCGGCTCGCTCGCCGCCGTCGAGGCCGCGCTCGCCGGGGGCGAGCCGCACGGCGTCGACGGCGAGCTGCGCGTCGTGGCGATCGAAGAGCCGGACTTCGACGACTTCCGCGTGCTCCTGCCGCAGATCGCGGTCGGCGCGACGGTGACTCCCGGGCAGGGCGGCGTCGTGGCGCTCGCTCAGTGGATCACGGGCTTCCACGTGCCAGATCCGCTCGACGTCGCCACGACGGCCCATGGTCAGCCGCGGCGCGGACGTGTCGGCCCCTGGCCGCAGGAGGAGTGGCGTTCCTCGGCAACCCGTACCCGGGCGACCCGGCGGCCGGCTGGCGCCTCCCGCCGAGCCCGTACACGACGACCGTCGAGGCGGTCGGCAGCGGCCGCGGCCGCAGGGAGGCGCGCCGACCGCGCCCGTCCGCCTGCTCGCCCGCGACGCGAAGCGCCGGCTGCTCGGCATCGACGCCAGGGGCAAGCGTCGCGCCGAGATCCCCGGCGGCGCTGTCGTCGACGGGCGGCTGGTCATCCCGCGCGGCGCCTACGCGCTGACCGTGACCGCGGCCGGCCGCGGCTCCGCGACCGTGCTCATCGACCGGGCCGGCGCCCAGGCGAGACGAGCTGGCCGTGCGCAAGGGCGTGACCGGGAGCGTCGCGCTGACGGCCGCCGGCGCGGCGAGGCCGCTCGCGTTCGGCCGCACGACGGTGAAGGCGAGCAAGGGCCTGCGCCTGACGATCGCCCGGCTGCCCGACCGGATCGCGCCCGGGCAGGCGGTCGCGCTCAGGCTCCGCGTCAGGGACGCACGCGGCGCGGTCGCCGCCGCCGTCGTCGTGACCGTCCGCGTCGGCAAGGCAACGCTCGAGGCGCTGACGGATAGGGCCGGCCGCGCGACGATCGAGCTGCCCGCCGCGACCGGGCGCACCGTCGCGGTGCGCGCGTCGGCACCGGCACACGCCGTGGGGACTGCGGTGATCCGGTGCGCAGGCCCCGGACGCGGAGCTGACGCTCAGACCCGGGCGGGCGAGATCCAGCCCGGCATGCGCTCCGGCGCGTAGCGCTCGCCGGCGACGGCGTCGCGCGGGACGACCTCGTCGATCCGCGCCAGCTCGTCCTCGCTCAGCGCCACGGCGGCCGCGGCCGCGTTCTCCTCGAGCCAGCGGATCCGGCGGGTGCCGGGGATCGGCACGACGCCGGGATGGCGGTGGAGCAGCCACGCGAGCGCGAGCTGGCCCGCCGTGCACCCCTTCGCCGACGCCATGTCCTCGATCCGGGCGACCAGGTCGAGGTTCGCCTGGAGGTTGCCGTCGGCCCAGCGGGGGCCGCCGCGGCGCCAGTCCTTCTCCTCGAGGTCGTCCGTCGACGTGTACCGCCCGGTCAGCATCCCGCGCCCGAGCGGGGCGTACGCGAGGACGCCGATGCCGAGCTCGTCGCAGGCGGCGAGCGTCTCGTCCTCGATCCCGCGCTCGAACAGCGACCACTCGTTCTGGATCGTCGAGATCGGCGCGACCGCGGCCGCGCGGCGGATGTCGACGGGGTGCGCCTCGGAGAGCCCGAGGAAGCGCACCTTGCCCGACTCGACGAGCTCCTGCATGGCGCCGACCGTGTCCTCGATCGGCACCTCGGGGTCGACCCGGTGCAGCTGGTAGAGGTCGATCACGTCGACGCCGAGCCGGCGCAGGCTCGCGTCGCAGGCCTGGCGGACGTACTCCGGCCGGCCGCAGTAGCCGCCGTAGCCGCCGCCCTCGGTTCGCAGGATGCCGAACTTCGTCGCGAGCACCGCCTGCTCGCGCCGCGGGCCCGACAGGGCCTCGCCGACGAGCAGCTCGTTCGCGCCGCTGCCGTACATGTCCGCGGTGTCGATCAGTGTCACGCCCAGCTCGAGCGCGCGGTGGATCGTGCGGACGGCCTCCGCCTCGTCGGGGGTGCCGTAGAACTCGGACATCCCCATGCAGCCGAGGCCGAGCGCCGAGGTGACGAGGCCGTGACGGCCGAGGGTGCGCTGGTCCATGCGGGCAGCCTAGTCGATCGGGCCGGTGCGGCCGGCGCCGCCGTTAACCGCAGCTGCGCGACCCTTAACGCGATCTTCACGCGCGTCCTGGAAGGATGCGACGCGATGCGCAGGCTGCTGCTCACGGCCCTCGTCGCCGTCGTCGCCCTCGTCGCCGCCGGCCAGGCGGCCGCCAGGGTCGTCGTGCGCCAGGACGACGACGGGCGCGCGATCACCTTCGACGTACGGGCGGGCGGCGTCGACGTCGAGTGGTACGCCGATCTGCTGCGCGGGGCCGCGCACGGCGACGAGATCGAGGACGTGCGGATCCGCATCGCGCCGTGGAGTCGCATCGCGGCGCTCTGCGGGTCGAACGAGGCTGCCGGCTGCTACGGCGGCGTGCCGGCCGGGATCGTCGTGCCCGCTGGGAAGGGCGCCGAGATCGCGCACACGCTCCTGCACGAGTACGGGCACCACGTCGACGCGACGATCCACCACGGCAGGCTCGCCGAGCCGAACGGCACGCCGACCTGGTGGAAGGCGCGCGGCATGGCCCAGTTCGTCCGCCAGGGGCGCGTCGCCCGCAACTACCGCCTCGGCTGGGAGCACGCGATCGGCGAGATCTTCGCGGAGGACTACGCCCGGCTCCACATGCGCACCGTCTACGGCATCGGCTGGCTCTCGCCGCCGGGCGCCCGGATCCTGACCGCGCTCCGGCAGGATCTCGGCTTCGCCGCCGCCGAGCCGATGACGCCCGCGGAGCTCGGGCCGCTGGTGATCACGCGCAAGGGGACGATCGGCTCCGGCGAGCGCCGCGTCCTGCCCTTCGGGCTGCTCGGCCCCGGCCGGCACGTGACCTTCGACGTCAGGCTCGCCGGCGACGAGTTGGCCGGCGCCCGCGCCCGGATCGACCTCGTCTGCGACGGGCAGCCGATCGCGAACGAGGACCTCTCGGAGGGCGAGACGCGCGCCACGATCGACCTGCGCGACCTCGGCCCGGCCAGCTGCGAGGTCTCGCTGCTCTCGCTGACGGGCGAGCCGCTCGACTACACGGCCGTCCTGCGCCTGGCCGTCCAGGCCTGACGGCCCGGCCCGGGCGATCCCGTCAGCCGTCGGCGAGCAGACGGCGCAGCACGAGCGCGAGCTGGCGCGCGCCCAGCGCGAGCGGCTCGACCCGGATCCGCTCCCCGGGCGTGTGCATGCCCGTGCCGCTCGTCACGCCGAGGGTGACCGCGGGGATGCCCGCGGCGATCGCGGCGTTCGCGTCCGTCGAGCCGGCGCCGAGCACGAGCTCGAGCCCGAGCTCGCCGCGCGCCGCCTCGACCACCCGCAGCAGGCGCGCGTCACGCGGCAGGCGGCCCGCCTCGCGCCGCCCGACGACCTCGACCGCGACGTCGAGCGGCGCCGCGGCGGCCAGCCGCTCGAGCTCGGCGAGGAACGAGACCAGCGGAGGCTCGTCGAGCGCGCGTCGCTCGACCACCAGCTCGGCCGACTCCGCGATCGCGTTGACCGCGCCGCCGCCGGCGATCGAGCCGACGTTCACGGGCGCCTCGCGGTCGCCCAGCCGGACGAGCGCGGCGCCGAGCTCGAGCAGTGCGTGGATCGCGCTCGGGCGCCCCCGGTCGGCCCACGAGTGCCCGCCGGGTCCGCGCGCGACGACGCGCGCGCGGACGCTCCCGACCGCGTCGACGAGCACCTGCTCGATCCCGTGTCCCTCGAGCGCGATCACCGCGTCGGGGCGGAGCGAGCGGACCGCCTCGCGGGCTCCGCGCAGGTTGCCGAGCCCCTCCTCGCCGACGGTGCAGACGGCCGCGAGCGGGAGCCCGGGGTCGGCGGCGAGCAGCTCCTCCACGACGTGGACGCACACCGCGACCGCGGCGGCGTTGTCGCCGACGCCGGGCCCGACGAGCGCGTCCCCGTCGCGGCGCGGCGCGTGCGGCACGTCCGCGGGGAAGACCGTGTCGACGTGGGCGAGGACGGCGACGGCGGGGCGGCCGGGCGCGCCGCGCCAGACGAGGCTGCCCGCCGCGTCCCGCTCGCGCGTGCCGGCAGCGCTCGCCAGCCGACGCTCGAGCCAGGCGAGCCGCGCGCCCTCGTCGCCGGTGGGCGCGGGGATCGACGCCAGCTCGACGAGGTCGCGGACGATGGCGTCGAGGACGGGCACGCGGGGATCGTACGCCGTCGCGTGGCACGCCCGGCACGCGACCGGCCCGGGGCGGGTCAGGCGTCGAGCGTCTCGCGGACGCGCCGGAGCAGCGCGTTCGGCGTGAACGGCTTCTCGATGAACGGCATCGACGGGTCGAGGATGCCGTGCCGGACGACGGCGTCGTCCGTGTAGCCGGACATGAAGAGGACGCGGACGGCCGGGTGCGACGAGCGCAGCGACTCCGCGAGCGCGCTGCCGCCGCCGCCCGGCATGACCACGTCGGTCAGGAGCAGGTCGACGCCGTCGCGCTCGAGCAGCGCGAGCGCCTCCTGGCCGTTCGCGGCCTCGATCACCGCGTAGCCCTCCTGCGCGAGCAGCCGGACGATCAGGCGGCGGACCGGGGCCTCGTCCTCGACGACGAGCACGGTCTCGCCGACCTGCGCCCCGTGCCCGGGCTCGGCGGGCGCCCGCTCGCGCGCCGGCTCGTCGGTGCGCGGGAAGTACAGCTTGAAGCTCGTCCCGCGGCCGGGCTCGCTGTACACCCAGACGTGCCCGCCGCTCTGCTCGACGATGCCGTGCACGGTCGCCAGGCCCAGGCCCGTGCCCGCCCCCGGCGCCTTCGTCGTGAAGAACGGCTCGAAGATGTGCCGCAGCGTCTCGGCGTCCATGCCGAGGCCGGTGTCCGACACCGCGAGCAGGACGTACTGCCCGGGCGTCACGCCGAGGTGCCCGGACGCGTAGGCGTCGTCGAGCTCGACGTTGCGCGTCTCGATCGTCAGGTGGCCGCCCTGCGGCATCGCGTCGCGGGCGTTGACCGCCAGGTTGAGGACGATCTGCTCGATCTGGCTCGGGTCGACGCGGATCGTCCCGAGCTCGTCGCCGAGGATCGTCGACAGCCTCACGTCCTCGCCGATCAGGCGGCGGAGCATCCGGTCGAGCTCCGCGACGACGAGGTTGAGGTCGAGCAGCCGCGGCTGGAGCATCGACTTGCGGCTGAACGCGAGCAGCTGCCGGGTCAGCTCGGCTGCCCGCGCCGCTGCCGCCTGCACCTCGTCCAGGTCCTCGCGGATCGGGTCGTCCTCGTCGATGTCCTCGAGCACCAGGTCGACGTTCCCCGAGATCACGGTCAAGAGGTTGTTGAAGTCGTGGGCGACGCCGCCCGCCAGCCGGCCGACCGCCTCCATCTTCTGCGACTGGCGCAGCTGCTCGTCTCGCTCCTCGAGCGCCCGCTCGGCCTCGCGTCGCTCGGTGACGTCCCGAGCGTTGATCACGACGCCGCGGACGGCCGGATGCTCGAGCATGTTGCGGCCGACGATCTCCACGTCGCGGTAGCTGCCGTCCCCGTGGCGCAGCCGGCACTCGACCTGCTGGACGCGCTCCGGGTCGAGGATGGCCTCGGCGAAGACCTCGGCGACGCGCTCGACGTCGTCCGGGTGGATCAGCTCGAAGGCGGGCGTGTCGAGCAGCGAGCCGCGCGCGTGCCCGAACGTCAGCTCCATCGCGTTCGACTCGAGCAGGATCGTCCCGTTCACGTCGAGCACGGTGATGACCTCGGTCGAGTGCTCGATCAGCGCCCGGAAGCGCTCCTCGCTCGCGCGCAGGGCCGCCTCGGCCTCGCGGCGCGCCGTGACGTCGAGCCAGAAGCCGCGGACGCGCGTGGTCAGCCCCTCCAGCACCTCGGCCGTGACCTCGTCGTGCACCCAGAGCGTCCGGCCGTCCCGGTGCAGCACGCGGTACTCGAGCACGAGCGGCTCGGTGGGGTCCGCGTACCAGCGCTCGTGCGCCTCGACCACCCAGGCGCGGTCGTCGGGGTGCAGGACGCGCTCGAACATCCCCGGCGTCCCGATCCACTCGGCGGGCCCGTACCCGGTCACCTCGGCGATCCGCTGGTTCGCGTAGACGGTCCTCGTCGAGCGCTGCTCGTCGAGCTCGTCGATGTACATGACGATGGGCATCGACTCGACGAGCGAGCGGAAGCGCTCCTCCGCCTCGGCGAGCTGGCGGCGCGCCTCCGTCTGCTCGGTCACGTCGACGATGAAGCCGCGGATGCACAGCACCTCGCCGGCCGGGCCGAGCTCGGGCACGGACTCGTCGTAGACCCAGACGGTGCGTCCGTCGCGCCCGACCAGGCGGTACTCGAGCGTCGTCGCCTCGCCGGTGTTGTTGCGCGCGATGTCGGCGAGCACCAGGTCGCGGTCGTCGGGGTGGACGAGCTTCTCGAACAGGTTCGGGTCGGCGAGCCACTCCTCCGGCCCGTAGCCGACGAGCGCCTCGATCTGCGGGCTGACGTACTGCGTCGGCGAGCCGAGGCCGGGGTCGTCGATGTACGTGACGATCGGGAGCCGCTCGACGAGGTTGCGGTAGCGCTCCTCCGCGTCGGCCAGCTGCCGCTCGGCCACGACGCGGCGCAGGGCGGCGGCCAGGACGGCGGCCAGCGACTCGAGGAAGCGGACGTCCTCGTCCACGTAGTCACGCGGCCGGGCGTCGTACACGCCGATCGTGCCGACGAACGACGGCGCCGTCCCGATCGGCACGACGAGCGCGCTGGCGATGTCGTAGCGGCGGAGCGCGCTCGTCTCGATGTCCCGCTCGGCGGCGACGTCCTCGATGACGATCGGCCGTCCGAGCGCCACCGCCTGGCCGGACGCCGACGTCGGCCCGAGCGGCAGGACGTCCCCGACGTGGAGTCCGTCCCAGCCGATGTTCTCCGCGATGCGCACCGCCTCGCCGCCGGCCTCGAGCTCCATGAACGCGGCCCGGTCGGCGCCGATCGTGCTCGCCGCGAGCTCCACCGCGCGGCGGCGCATCGCGGCCAGGTCGTGCTCGGCGAGCGCGAGCCGGCCGACCTCGGCGAGCGCCTCCTGCTCGCGGGTCCTCCGCTCGCGCGACGCCGCCTCGGCCACGAGCTCGGCGTTCTGTCGCGAGAGGGTGCGGACGATCACGCGGAGGAGCGGCGTCAGCAGCAGGAAGAGCGCCGCCAGCGCACCGGCGAGGATGCCGGCGATCGCCGGCAGGGCGCTGCTGGCGGCCTCCGTGATCACGGAGTAGTCGAAGATCGTCTCGAGGGCGAACGGCGTCGGCGCGTCGTCGGCCAGCCTGATCGGCACGGCCACGACGAACAGCTTCGTCCCGGCGGGGCGGCCGTTGGCGTCCGTCGAGCGCGTCTCCCAGGCGACCCGCCCGGCGAGCGCCTGCTCGAGCAGGGGGTCGACCCGCTCCTGCCCGACGAGACCGCCGACGTTCGCGTAGACGACGCGCCGGGACTGGCCGATCACGAAGACCTCGTTCACGGCCTGAGACGCCTCGTCGCCGACGATCAGATCCGCGGTCACGGTCTCGAACATCCCGTCGAAGCGCTCCTGGAGCGTGCCGCTGACGACGTCGCCGAAGTCGATCAGCTGGCTCAGCTGGTTCGCGAGCACCTCGGTGACGACCGCCGACCGGATCGCGAGGTCGCGCTCGGCGAGCTTCACGATCTCGTTCCGCACGAGGAAGTACGTCCCGAGCCCGGCGGCGACGAGCACGACCGCCGTGATCGCCGCGAAGCGGACGACGATGCCGCCGGTGCCGAGGGCGCGGGCCTCGGCCAGGGAGGCACGGGTTGGGAGCCAGCTGCGTCGCACGTCCATCGGGTGATCGGCCGGCCGGCCCTCCCTCTGAGCTCGAGCCCGCCCGTGTCGGGTTCCCCGCGTGCGCGACGGCTCCTGCCCCGGCGGGCTGCCGCAGCGCGGCTGCGATACTGGCCGGGTGAACCGCCTGGCGCACGAGACGAGCCCGTACCTCCTCCAGCACGCGGAGAACCCGGTCGACTGGTACCCGTGGGGCGAGGAGGCGCTGGCCCGCGCGCGGGCCGGTGACCGGCCGATCCTGCTCTCGATCGGCTACTCGTCGTGCCACTGGTGCCACGTCATGGAGCACGAGTCCTTCGAGGACGAGGAGACGGCGGCGCTGATGAACCGCCTGTTCGTCAACGTCAAGGTCGACCGCGAGGAGCGCCCCGACCTCGACGCGATCTACATGGACGCGGTCGTCGCCCTGACCGGGCACGGCGGCTGGCCGATGACGGTCTTCCTCACGCCCGACCAGCAGCCGTTCTACGGCGGCACGTACTTCCCGCCGGTCTCCCGTCAGGGGATGCCCGCCTTTCGCGACGTCCTCGAGGCCGTCGCGCGCGCCTACGTCGAACGCCGCGCCGACGTGGTCGAGCAGGCGGGCCGGCTGACCGACGCGATCCGGGCCTCGACCCGGCCGCAGCCCTCGCCCGACCCGCTGACGAGCGGGATCCTGACCGAGGCCGTGCTCTCGCTGCGCGAGCACTTCGACCCGGAGTGGGGCGGCTTCGGCAACGCGCCGAAGTTCCCGCCCGCGCCCGCGCTCGAGCTGCTCCTGCGGCTGCACCAGGACGGCAACCCGCTCGCGCTCGACATGGCGACGACGACGCTCGACCGGATGGCGGACGGCGGCATGTACGACCAGCTCGGCGGCGGCTTCCACCGCTACTCGGTCGACCGCGTCTGGCTCGTGCCCCACTTCGAGAAGATGCTCTACGACAACGCGTTGCTCGCCCGCGCGTACCTCCACGCCTGGCTCGTGACGGGGACGCCGCGCTACCGCCAGGTGGCGGAGGAGACGCTCGACTACCTGCTGCGCGTGATGCGCCTCCCCGAGGGCGTGCTCGGCTCGGCCGAGGACGCGGACACGGACGGCCACGAGGGGCTGACGTACGTCTGGACGCCGGACGAGGTCGGGGCCGTGCTCGACGACCCGGCCGACGCCGCGCTCGCGCTCGAGGCCTACGGGATCACCGAGCGCGGCAACTTCGAGGGCGCGAGCATCCCCTTCCGCGCCGCCGACGTCGACCCGGCCGCGCTCGCGCCCGTTCGCGCCCGCCTCCTCGCGGCCCGCGACCGCCGGCCGCAGCCGTTCCGCGACGACAAGGCGCTCGCCGGCTGGAACGGGCTCGCGCTCGCCGCGCTCGCCGACGCGGGCGCGCGGCTCGAGCGGCCGGACTACCTCGAGGCCGCCAAGGCGATCGCGGGCTTCCTGCTCGGCCCGATGTCGACGCCCGAGGGGCGCCTGTTCCGCACCTACCGGGCGGGCGAGGCGCGGATCCCCGGCTACCTGGACGACTACGCCTACGTCGCGAACGGGCTGCTCGAGCTCTACGAGGCGACCGGCGAGGAGCGCTGGCTCGACGAGGCCGAGCGGCTCGCCCGGCTCGCGCTCGACCTCTTCGGCGACCCCGAGCACGGGGGCTTCTACCTGACCCCCGCCGACGGCGAGCAGCTCGTCGCACGCAAGCTCGAGCTGACCGACCAGCCGATCCCCTCGGGCAACGGGGTGCTCGCGACCGTGCTGATCCGGCTCGCGCGCCTGCTCGGCGACGACGCGCTCGAGCGACGGGCGGTCGACGTCCTGCGGGTCGCGCACTCCCTGCTCGTCCGCGCCCCGAGCGCCGTCTGTCACCTGCTCGGCGTGCTCCACCAGCACCTGGCGCCCCCGCGGGAGGTCGTGGTCGCGGGGCCCGTGGACGACCCGGCGACGCAGGCCCTCCGGCGCGTCGTGCTCGCGCGCTTCGACCCGAACGCGGTCGTCGCCTTCGCACCCGGGGACGGCGTCTCGCGCGTCGCGCTGCTCGACGGCAAGGGGCTCGTCGGCGGTCGCCCGGCCGGCTACGTCTGCCAGAACTTCGCCTGCCTCGCGCCCGAGACGGAGCCCGACGCGCTCGCGGCGACCCTGGCGCAGCGCCCCGGCCCGCGCTCGATCGACCTCGGCTCGATCGGCCGCTGAGCCGGTTTCGGACCGGCCCGGACGGGGTACGCGACCCGTCGTGACCCAGGAGCTGAAGACGAGGGTGGGCCGCTCGGTCCTCCGGCGGGCGCTCGTCGGGCCGCCGCTGCTCGGCTCCTCCGGCTCGGGCCGGCGCCGGGCGCTGGTCGGCATCGTGCCGGCGGCGCTCGCGGCGGCCGGCGCCGCGTTCCTCGTGCGGCGCCGTCGCAGCTCGCGCTGACGGGCTTCCCCTGCGCGGCGCGGCGTGGCATGCTCGGCCGGCCGTACGAGCGAGGGGGACGCGATGCGCACGCAGGACTTCGGCCGCTACCTGGCGCGGGGCGGGGAGGCGATCCGCGTCGACCGCGCGCCCGACGCGATCACCGCGCGGCTCGCGCCCGACGCCGCCCGCCGGCTCGCGGCCGTCGAGCCGGCGATCGCCGCGGCCGAGCCGCTGACGGGCTCGGTCGCCCGCCTCGCGCTCGCCGAGCCGACCGCGCGGGACGACCTCATGGATCGCCTGCGCGAGGACGACGGGATCGTCGTCCACCACGAGTACGTCGCGACCGCCGGCGGCACGCCCGTCCGGATCACCGACGAGCTGATCGTCGCCTTCGCCCCCGGGGTCGACGCCGACGCCGTGGCCGCCGCGCTCGACGCGGCCGGCGTGCACGTGAAGAAGCCCTACCCGGAGCTCGGCAACGCCTGGCTCGTCACGGTCACGGCGGCTGCGGGCGCGAACCCGCTCAAGGTCGCGAACCGCCTGCAGCAGCTGCGCGAGGTGGTCTACGCGGAGCCGGCGATCGTCAACCGCTTCGAGCTCCAGTCGCCCCTGCCGACCGACCCGCAGCTGCGCGACCAGTGGCACCTCGCGAGCGCGGCGCTCGCCGGCCCGGACGTCGTCGCCGACGCGGACGCCTCGGTCGCGGCCGCCTGGGAGCTCGAGCCCGGTCGGCGCGAGGTCGTCGTCGCGCTCCTCGACGACGGCTTCGACCTGACGCACCCGGACTTCCAGGGCGAGGGGAAGGTCGTCGAGGCCGTCGACTTCCGGGGCGGCGACGCGAGCCCGCTGCCCGAGGGGAGCGACTACCACGGCACGCCCTGCGCGGGGGTCGCGGTCGCCGAGGCGAACGGCGACGGCTGCGTCGGCGCAGCGCCCGGCTGTGCGCTCATGCCCGTCCGCTTCCCGCTCAGCGCGCAGGATCCCTGGCTGATCGAGATCTTCCGCCACGTGTCGGCACGGGCGCACGTGATGTCGTGCTCCTGGGGCCCGCCGCCCGGCAACGCGCCGCTGCACAGCGCCGTGCGCGACACGATCGCGCAGCTCGCCGCGAGCGGCGGCAGGGACGGTCGCGGCCTCGTGATCTGCTTCGCCGCCGGCAACTACGACGCGCCGCTCGACGCGACCGTGACGACGCCCGTCCGCTGGGCCACCCGCGACGCGCAGGGGCGGCTGGTCGTCAACCAGGCGAGCGGCCGGATCGTGAACGGCTTCGCCGCGCACCCGGACGTGATCGCGGTCTCGGCCTGCACGTCGCTCAACCGCAAGTCCGCGTACTCGAACTGGGGCCCGCAGGTGACGCTCTGCGCGCCGAGCAACAACTGGCACCCGCTGACGCTCGCCCGCCTCCCGGGGCGCGGGATCACGACGACCGACAACGAGGCGGTCGGGCGCGGCTTCACGCCCGGCAAGCGCTACACGAACAGCTTCGGCGGGACGAGCTCGGCGACGCCGCTCGCGGCGGGGATCGCGGCGCTCGTCCGCTCCGCGAACCGCTCGCTGACCGCCCGCCAGGTCGCGGAGATCCTGCGCGAGACCGCGACCCCGATCGTCGACCCCTCGGTCGACGAGGTGACCGGGCTCGCGCGCGGGACGTACGTGGACGGGCGCTCCGACTGGTTCGGGCACGGCAAGGCGAACGCCCGCGCCGCCGGGGAGGCGGCGCTCGCCCGCGCGGGCGCGGAGGGCGCCGTCGAGGCGGCCTCGACGACGCGCCGGGCGATCCCGGATGGGCAGGCCGCCGGGATCGCGACGAGCGTCGCGGTGGCGGTCGCGGGCGTCGTCGTCGACCTCGCCGTCGAGGTCGCGATCGCGCACCCGTGGGTCGGCGACCTCGAGGTCGAGCTCGTCGCGCCGTCGGGCGCGCGCGCCTGGCTGCACCGGCGCACCGGGGCGGGCGCGGACGACCTCCGGCGCACGTTCGCGCCGGCCGACACGGCCGCGCTCGCCGTGCTGCTCGGCGAGGAGGCGGCGGGCCAGTGGACGCTCCGCGCGGCCGACCGGGCGACGCGCGACACGGGGACGCTCGAGGGCTGGGCGCTCCGCCTCGTCGTGCGCACGGCGGGCCGCACGGCCGTCCGCTCGGCGCGCAGCGTCGAGATCCCGGACGCCGACCCGGCCGGGGTGACGAGCGGCCTGGACGTCCCCGTGGTCGGCGCCGTGGCGGAGCTCGCCGTCTCGCTCGACGTGACGCACCCGTTCGTGGGCGACCTCGTCGTCACGCTCGCCGCGCCGGACGGGACGAGCGTCGTCCTCCAGGCGCGCCAGGGCGGCGCCGCCGACAACCTCGTCGCGACCTACACGGCCGCGACGACGCCCGCGCTCGCCGCGCTCGTCGGCCGGCGGGCGCACGGCCGCTGGGCGCTGACGGTGGCCGACGCCGAGCCGCGCGACGCGGGCAAGCTGAACGCCTGGGGGCTCGACCTGACGGTGACGTAGCCCCGGCGCGCGCTGCCATCATGTCCCGGATGGACCCGCGCGAGCGCAAGGAGATCATGGGCCAGTGGGGCCCGCGCGGCCAGACGCACCGCGAGGAGCAGCAGGCGACGCGCCTCGCCGAGGACCTCGAGGGCAGCCCCGTTCGCGGCCGGCCGATCCTGCGGCTCTCCTCGCCCTTCCGGATCTCCGTCGAGGGCTACGTCGCCGCGCTCGGCGGCCCGCTGCCGTACATGACGCGGCTGCGGGAGATCGAGGAGCTGGTCGACCGCCACGAGGAGCGCCTCGCCGAGGCGTGGCGCGAGCTGGCCGAGGAGGTCGCGGGCGACCAGGCCGCGTTCGCCCGCCGCTGGGTCGCGCGCGTGGAGCGGTGGAGCTTCGTCGAGGTGAACGACCTGATCGAGCGCCACAACACGTGGTTCCCGATCGAGGCGAAGCTGCCGATGGACCCGAAGCGCCGCGACTACGTGCTCGTGAACGGCGAGCCGTACCGGCGCCGGGTGCTGACGCCGGAGTGGGTGCTCGAGCACTTCCCCGCGCGGCTCGACGCCGCGCTCGCGGCCGCCTGACGCCCGGGCCGGGCGCTCAGATCGCGCCGCGCTCGCGCAGCGCCGCGAGCTCGTCGTCGGTCAGCCCGAGCAGGCCACGGTAGACCTCGTCGTTGTGGGCGCCGCGCGGCGGGCCCGCGTGCTCGATCCGGCCGGGCGTCCCCCCGAGGCGCGGCGCGGGCGCCTGCATGCGGATCGTCCCGAGCTCGTCGTCCGCGACCGAGGCGATGCTGCCCCGCTCGCGGTAGTGCGGGTCGGCGAAGATCCCCGCGACGTCGTGCGCCGGGCCGACCGGGGCCTCTGCCTCGCCGAAGCGCTCCATCGCCTCCTCGAGCGTCAGGCGGCCGAACGCCGCCTGGATCCGCTCGTCGAGCGCCTCGACGTTCGCGACGCGCGCCTGGTTGTCCGCGAAGCGCGCGTCCTCGAGCACGTCCTCGATCCCGAGCACCTGGCAGATCCGCTCGAACGTCCGCTGCGTCGCGCCCGCGATCGCCATCCACCGGCCGTCGGCCGTCTGGTACGTGTTCCGCGGCGCGACGTGCGCGATCCGGCTGCCCGTGCGCTCGGCGACGACGCCGAGCTGGTCGTAGTCGACGACGTGCGGGCCGAGCAGCGTGAACAGGCCCTCGTAGAGCGAGAGGTCGATCTGCTGGCCCTCGCCGCCGACCGCGTCGCGGTGGTAGAGCGCGACCATGATCGCGTAGGCGCCGTGGATCGCGGTGGAGGCGTCGCCGAGGCCGAACGCGGGCAGGAGCGGCGGTCGGTCCGGCCAGCCGGAGAGCGCGGCGTAGCCCGAGTACGCCTCGGCGAGCGTGCCGAAGCCCGGGCGCGAGCGGTAGGGCCCCGTCTGGCCGAAGCCCGTGACGCGCGCCATCACGAGCCGCGGGTTGAGCGCGCGCAGGTCGTCCCAGCCGATCCCCCAGCGCTCGAGCGTGCCCGGCCGGTAGTTCTCGACGACGACGTCGACCTCCGGCACGAGCCGGCGGACGAGGCCCTGCCCCTCGGGCGTCGAGAGGTTCAGCGTGATCGTCCGCTTGTTCCGGTTGACGACCTTGAAGAAGAGCCCGACGCCGTCCTTCTTCCGGCCCCAGTTGCGCAGCTCGTCGCCCCGCTCGGGGTGCTCGGCCTTGATCACGTCGGCGCCGAAGTCGGCGAGGTACATCGTCGTCATCGGGCCCGCGATCAGGTTCGAAAGGTCGAGGACGCGCACGCCCTCGAGGGCCTTGCGGGGCTGCTCGCTCACCGCGGGGACGCTACCGGCTCGGGCGAGGCTCAGGACGGGGCGACCCGGCTGATCGTCCCGACCGCGTCGAGGCGCTCGTCGAACGACGCGACGACGGCGACGCCGGAGGCCTCGGCCGACGCGACGAGGTACGCCTCGGCGAAGCCGATCCCGTCGCGCTCGTACAGCTCGAGCGCGCGCAGGAGCAGCGGCCGGTCGCGGACGGTCATGCGCGGGAAGCCGACGATCGCGCGCACGAGCTCGGCCACCCGCTCGCGCGGCTCGCCGTAGAACGACTCCAGGACCGAGACGACCTCGACCACGACCGGGTCGGTCAGGTAGAGGCGATGGGCCCGCGAGAGGAAGGCGGTCGCGTGGGCCGCCTCGTCGGCCGGCTCGCCGGTCAGGTGGCGCAACAGCACGCCCGCGTCGACGAAGGCGTTCATCGCCGCGCGCGCCCGTGCTCGCCCCACGCCCGCCGCCGCGCCGCGTCGAGCGGCACGCCCCGCCGGCTCGCGGCCGGCTCGACCGAGCCGGCGAGCTCGAGCAGGTTCGGCAGCCGGACGAGCTCCACGCGGCCGTCGGCGATGCGGAAGACGACGTCGTCGCCCTGCTCGAGCCCGAGCGCCTCCCGCACGGCCTTCGGGATCGTCAGCTGTCCCTTCGACGAGATGCGCGCCGAGACGTCCACGGGCCTCCTTCCGTGCCGGACACGGTAAGGATAGCCGGCTCGTTCCTTACACCGGGCCCCGGGCCCAGCCGCCGGGCGCTCCCGGCGGCTGGGCCGGCGAGGGCGCTCCGTCTGCGCGATGCTTCGGCCATGTCCGACTCGCCGAAGGTCCATCGCACCGAGCTGACGCCCGTCTCGTTCCTCGAGCGCGCCGCCGCCGTCTTCCCCGACCGGATCGCCGTCGTCCACGGGGAGCGGCGCCTCACCTACCGGGAGCTGCACGCGCGGGCCAGCAGGCTGGCCTCTGCGCTCCGGGCGCGCGGGCTCGCGAAGGGCGACCGCGTCGCCGTCCTCGCGCCGAACGTCCCCGCCCTGCTGGAGGCCCACTTCGGCGTGCCGGCCGCGGGCGGCGTCCTCGTCGCGATCAACACGCGGCTCGCCGCGCCGGAGGTCGAGTACATCGTCGCCCACGCGCGGGCGGGGCTCCTGATCGTCGACCGCGAGCTCGAGCACCTCGCGCCCGCGCTCCCGGGCCTCGAGGTGATCCGGCTGGACGACACCGGCCGCCCGGACGACCCGTACGAGCAGCTGCTCGCCTCCGGCTCGCCGGAGCCGGTCGAGAGCTGGCTGGCCGACGAGGAGGAGACGATCTCGGTCAACTACACCTCGGGGACGACCGGGCAGCCGAAGGGCGTCATGTACACGCATCGCGGCGCGTACCTGAACGCGATGGCGGAGGCGCTCGAGACGGGGATGGGCTTCGGCTCCGTCTACCTGTGGACGCTGCCGATGTTCCACTGCAACGGCTGGTGCTTCCCCTGGGCGGTCACGGCGATCGGCGGCACGCACGTCTGCCTGCGCCGCGTCGACCCGGCCGCGATCTGGGAGCTGCTCGACCGCGAGCGGGTCACGCACTGCTGCGGCGCGCCGACGGTCTGGATCTCCGTCGTCAACCACCCGTCGGCCCACCGGCTGGAGCGGAGGTGACCGTCGCCGTCGCCGGCGCGCCGCCGTCGCCGACGCTGCTCGCGCAGATGCGCGCGGTCGGGCTGCGGCCCGTCCACGTCTACGGGCTGACGGAGACGTACGGCCCCCACACGGTCTGCGAGTGGCACGGCGAGTGGGAGGCCGAGCCCGCCGAGGAGCAGGCCCGGCTGCTCGCGCGCCAGGGCTGGGCGTACGTCCACGCGCTCGACGTGCGCGTCGTCGACGAGCACATGCAGGACGTCCCGCGCGACGGCGCGACGCTCGGCGAGGTGCTGATGCGCGGGAACAACGTGATGAAGGGCTACCTCGACCAGCCCGAGGCGACGGCCGAGGCGTTCCGCGGCGGCTGGTTCCACTCCGGCGACCTCGCCGTCTGGCACCCCGACGGGGCGATCGAGCTGCGCGACCGCGCGAAGGACATCATCATCTCGGGCGGCGAGAACATCTCGACGATCGAGGTCGAGCAGGCCGTCGCCCGCCACCCGGCCGTGCTCGAGGTCGCCGTGATCGCCGTGCCGCACGAGCGCTGGGGCGAGCGGCCGAAGGCGTTCGTCGCGCTGAAGCCGGGCGCCTCCGTGACGGAGGAGGAGCTGATCGCGTTCTGCCGCGGCGAGCTCGCCCACTACAAGTGCCCCGACGCGATCGCGTTCGGCGAGCTGCCGAAGACGTCGACCGGCAAGGTGCAGAAGTTCGTGCTCCGCGAGCAGGAGTGGGCGGGGCGCGACAAGCGCGTCAACTGAGCGCGGCGCCGGGCGGCCGCCGCCCGGCGCCGGGACTCGTGCCTACGCGCCCCAGACGGGCGGCAGCATCTCGGCGTTCGCCATGTCCCCGTGGGGGCCGAACGCGAGCAGCTCGAGCCCGTCGGGCCCGGCCGCGAACGAGCGCACCACGTGCGGCGCGCAGCGGACGACGTCGAGGGGCCTCAGGTCGACGGTCTCGCCGTCGAGGTGGGCACGGCCGCCGCCGGAGAGCACGAGGTAGAGCTCCTCGACGTCGCCGTGGCGGTGTGCGAACGACTGCTCGTAGCCGGGCGCGAAGCGCTGGTAGCTGAACCCGGTCTGCTCGGCGCCCAGCTCGGGGCCGCCGAAGCGCGCCTCGACCATCGGCGCCATCCCGTGGTCGGGCGCGGAGTCGTGCACGTCCTTCAGGTTGCGAACGGTGTAGTCGGCCATGCGGCCATCCTACGAGGCGTCTGGCCCCGGCAGGGGCCAGGGCGGGCGGCGCATCCGGAAGACCTCCGTGACGCGGGCGTACTGGTCGGCGTAGCCGAGCCGCGCGATCGGGTCGAGCCGCGCCATGTCGACGAGCCCGTCGACGAGGACGTCGTCCGCGACGTGCACGCCGACGACCTCGCCGAAGACCACGGTGTTCGGGTCGGCCGGATCCGGCGTCGGCAGCTCGACGGTCGTCACGACGCGGCACTCGAGGTGCGCCGGGCTCTCGGCGACCCGCGGCGGCGCGACGACGACGGACGGCGCCTTCGCCAGGCCGGCCAGCTCGAACTCGTCCGTGCCGGGCGGGGCCTCCGCGCTGGTGAGGTTCATCTGCTCCCGCAGCGCCCAGGTGGCGAGGTTGACGACGAACTCGCCCGTCTCCCGCGCCTGGCGGAGCGAGTCCTTCAGGCCGCCGTGCGCGTGCCCGGCCGTCAGCGCGAACATCACCTGCGGCGGGACGTACGAGACGGCGTTGAAGAAGGAGAAGGGCGCGAGGTTCGCCCGCCCGTCCGCGCCGAGCGTCGAGATCCAGCCGATCGGCCGCGGCACGACCAGCTGGTTGAACGGGTTGTGCGGGAGGCCGTGCCCCTCGCTCGGGCGGTAGAACACGCGGCGTCCTCCTGGGTCTACTCGGGGTGCGGGATCGCGGGGCGGCGGGCCCGGAAGCTGCGCGCCTCGGCCACGAGCGCGGCGAACAGCCGGTCGTCGCCGCCCTCCTCGGGGTGCCAGAGCACGCCGACCGCGAACGTGCGATCCGGGTGCTCGAGCCCCTCGACGCTGCCGTCGTGGGCGCGTGCCGTGACCGCGAGCCCGGCCGCGACCCGACCGGGCCCCTGGTGGTGGTGCGAGTGGACGTGCACGCCCTCGCCGAGGATGCGCGCGAGCCGCGAGCCGGGCTCGACCACGACCTCGTGCCTCGACCAGGTCCCCGGCCGCTCGCGGTGGCCGCTGTGCCCGAGCCGCTCGGGCAGGTGCTGGTCGAGGTCGCCGCCGAGGCCCACGTTCAGCAGCTCGAGCCCGCGGCAGATCGCGAGCAGCGGCAGGTCGAGCCCGAGCGCGGCCTCGAGCAGCGCCAGCTCGGCCCGGTCGCGCTCCGGGCGGACGTTGCGCGTCTCGGGGTGCGGCTCGTGGCCGTACGTCGCCGGGTCGAGGTCGGAGCCGCCCGAGAGGATCAGCCCGTCCAGCACGCGGAGCGCCTCCTCGACCCCGTCGCCCGGCGGCAGCAGCAGGGGCCGGCCGCCGACCCGCTCGACGGCGCGCACGTACCCGAGCGGCAGGAGCGCCGCGGGCACCTCGCCCCACGCGCCCCAGCTCGCGGGCTCCGAGTAGGTGGTGATGCCGATCAGCGGGCGCACCCCCGGAATCTACGTTCCGAGGCGCGTCCTGCGTCGCGCCCGGCGGCTCCCGGGAACGGCAGCCCCGCCCCGGCCGTTTACGCTTGCAGGACTCGACCCGATCGGAGGTCACGTGCTGTTCACCCGCAAGAAGCTCGAGCTCCCCACGCAGGACGAGGCGCTGCCCGGCCGCGACGCGACGATGCCCGTTCCCGCCCGCCACCTCGTGCTCGGCAACCCGATCGCGCCGCCCTTCCCGGACGGCCTCGAGCGGATCGTCGTGGGCATGGGCTGCTTCTGGGGCGCCGAGCGCAAGCTCTGGCAGGCCCCGGGCGTGTGGACGACCGCGGTCGGCTACGGCGGCGGGTTCACGCGCAACCCGACGTACGAGGAGGTCTGCTCGGGCCTGACCGGGCACACGGAGCTCGTGCTCGCCGTCTTCGACCCGGCGCTGACGAGCTACGACGAGCTGCTGCGCGTCTTCTGGGAGGGCCACGACCCGACCCAGGGGATGCGCCAGGGGAACGACGTCGGAACGCAGTACCGCTCGGCGATCTACTGCGACACGCCCGCCCAGCGGGCGGCGGCGGAGGCCTCGCGCGAGCGCTTCCAGGGCGCGCTCGACCGGGCCGGGCTGGGGCGGATCACGACCGAGATCCGCGACGAGCAGCCGTTCTTCTACGCCGAGCCGTACCACCAGCAGTACCTCGCGGCGAACCCCGGCGGGTACTGCGGCCTGGGCGGGACGGGCGTCTCCTGCCCGGTCGGCGTGGCCGCCGTCGAGCCCGCCTGACCCGGCTCTCCGATCGGGCAATCCGATCGGCCTTCCGTGTCGTATAGGAGCTACAGGCGGAGCCGGCGGTCCGGATCCCTCGCCGGCCGTGGTCGCCGTCTCCGCCTGATTCCCCGTCCCGGGCTTCCGCTCCATCTCGCGGCGCGGTAGCCTCGGCCCGTGGGCGACCGGAGCCGTCACGGCAGCGGACGCGGGCCGGGCGGCGGGCCGTAGCGGTGCCTCCCTGGCCGGAGCCGTCGCCGTCCGCGACCGACCTCTGGGCGGCCGAGCGGGCGCACCTCGCGTCGGGGCCCGACGCGTTCGCGGTCGCGCTCTCGGGCGGCGGGAACCGGGCGGCGTCGTTCGCGATCGGCGTCCTCGCGGCGCTCCACGAGCGGGACGCGCTCCGGCGCGCGCACACCGTCTCCGCCGTCTCCGGCGGCACCTACGCGCTCTCGTGGCTGCTGTTGCAGCCGTACCACGCGGCCCGTGCGGCCGGGAGCGAGCGGCCGCCGGACGGCGTGCTCGACGCGATGTTCGACCCGGCGGGGCCGTACCAGCGCCACCTGGAGGCGTCGACGGGCGGCGGCGCGTCGACGGCCTTCGGCTACTGGCTCGCGACCGGCTTCTCGGCGCTGACCGACGTGACGCTCGTGAACGCGCTGCGGCTGCTGACGGTGCCGCTCGCGGCCGGCCCGAAGCAGGCCGTCGGGGAGCTGCTGAACCGGACGGGAACGCGGCGGGACTACCTGACGCGGATCCAGCGGGCCTACCAGCGTCAGCCGGGGGCCGCGGGCCGCTCGCTCGGCCGCGAGCTGCTCGAGGGCGGGATCGCGGCCCGGCGCTCGCTCCAGCTCGTCGAGGGCGTCGAGCCCGTCACCTTCCCGGTGCTGCGGGACGCCGCCCGGCGCGCCGGCCTTCCCGCCTTCGTCTTCAACGCGACCGTCCGCACGCCGCGAGGCTCCCGCGCGCAGGGCCTGGCCGGGCGCCACTTCGAGCTCGCGTCCGCCGGGCTCGGCTCGGACGCGACCGGCTGGCTCGCGTGGGAGGACACCGAGGGTCACGGCTGGGAGCCGGGGAGCGGCGCGGCCGCCGGCGGGCCCCGCTGGCGCGACCTCGTGTCGGACGAGCGCAACTCGCCCTTCGCGACCGTCCGCAACGTCAACGTCGCGTCGGCCATCTCCGGGGCCGCGGTGAGCGGGTCGAACCTGCCGTCCCGCTGGGCCGGCCGGGCCGTCTCGCTGCTCAACGTCGGGCTCGAGTACGCCGTGCCGAGCCTCGCGAGCCCGAGGCGGCTCCTCTGGCTGAGCGACGGCGGCCACTGCGAGAACCTCGGCGCGTACGCGCTGCTCCGCCGGGGGCACCGTCGCATCGTCGTCGTCGACGCCGAGCACGACCCGCTGCGGCGCTTCGTCGGCTACGGGCGGCTGCGCACCGCGGCGCGCGAGCTCGGGCTCGAGCTGCGCGTCCCCGCGATCGACGAGGGCGCGTTCGCGGCCGCGCAGCCCGTCCTCGCCGGGACGATCGAGGAGGCGGGCGCGACCGTCGGCGAGCTCCGCTGGATCAAGCTCTCGCTCGACCCGGCGCTGCTCGGACAGGGGGAGCGGGAGGCCGTCGAGGGCTACGCGGCCGGGCATCCGGCCTTCCCGCAGGAGAGCACGATCGACCAGTTCTTCGAGCCGGCGCAGTACCGCGCGTACCGCGCGCTCGGGACGGCCGTCGGCCGCACGCTCGACTGGCTCGACGGCTGAGCGTCAGCCGCCCAGGGCGCCGAACGTGAACGCGTAGCCGGCGACCCCGGGCGAGACCCGCAGGTCGAGCTCGTGGTAGCCGTCGCCGTTGCCGCCGGACGGCGTCTCGGCGAGCGTGTACAGGCGGTAGCCGTCGATCGCGATCGTCCGCGGCGGGCCGCCGTCGAGCCGCACCTCGACCGTCCCCGCGCCGGTCGCGGGCGGGCCCAGCACGAGATGGACGGCCGTGCCGGCGAACCGCAGGCCGAGCCGCGCGCCCGGGCCCGCGACGGCGCGCTCGCCCTCGATCGTCCAGCGGCCGCCGTAGGCGATCGAGTCGGGCAGCAGGTCGTCGGGGAAGGCGTAGGCGGCCTCGCGGTCGGGCTGGACCTCGCCGCCCTGCATCGGCCCGAGGCGCAGGTAGCCGAGGTAGCTCTCGGGCGTCTGCGGCCCGTTCGGGGTCAGGTCCGCCACCTCGCCGGAGACCGGCGCCGGTAGGCCCGGCTCGGCGAGCAGCTCGCGGATCGCCGCCTCGGTCTCGTCGTAGTCGCCCTCGCCGAAGTGCGCGAAGCGGACGTGGCCGGCGCGGTCGATCAGGTACTTCGCCGGCCAGTACCGGTTCCCCCAGGCGTTCCAGGTGCCGTAGTCCGGGTCGAGCGCGACCGGGTAGCGGATGCCGAGGTCGGCGACGGCGTCGCGGACGTTCCCCGCGTCGCGCTCGAACGCGAACTCGGGCGTGTGCACGCCGACGATCGTCAGGCCGCCCGCGCGGTACGCGTCGTCCCAGCGGCGCAGGTACGGGAGGGTGCGCAGGCAGTTGACGCAGGAGTACGTCCAGAAGTCGATCAGGACGACGCGCCCGCGCAGCGAGGCGAGGTCGAGCGGCGCGCCGTTCAGCCAGCCGGCGATCCCGGCGAAGTCGGGCGCAGGCCCGTAGTCCTCGAGCGCGGGCGCGTCACCGACCTCGGTCGCCGCGCCGTCGGCCGCCGCACGGTTGAACGACGGCGCCGACGGCTCGAGCTGGAGCAGGCCGGCGAGCTGCCGGTCGGCCGCCGCGCTCTCCTCGAGCCCCTGGAGCGCCCGCGTGTAGCCCGGGACCTGCGTCGCCAGGCGCGCGTCGAGGTCGAGCGCGAAGACGACGGCCACGGCCAGCATCAGGACGCCCAGCCCCTGGCGGATCCGCGGCGCGCGGCCGCGGAGGCCGCGCCAGGTGACGCCCCGGCGCGCGAGCAGGAGAGCGCGAGCAGGACGACGCCCGCGCCGAGCGCGTAGGCGAGCGTGGCGACGACCGAGCGCCACGACCACGTCTCCGTCGCGGCCACGGCCGCCACCGTCGCGATCACGGGCCCGGCGCACGGCGTGAACAGGAGCCCGAGGCTCAGGCCGAGGACGAACCCGCCGGCACCCTCGACCGGCCGGCCGCGGGCCAGGCGGGCGAACGGCCGCTCGAGCAGCTCGCCGATCCGGGGGACGACGAGCGAGATCCCCATCACGACGACGACCGCGATCGCGAGCCAGCGCAGCGTGTCGCCGGGGAGCCCGAGCGCGCGCAGGATCGCCGTCGCGGTCAGCGTGAACAGCGTGAAGCTGACGACGAGCCCGAGGACGACGAGGTACGGCCGCCGCCGCGAGCCGGTCGCGCCGCCGGCGAAGACGACCGGGAGCACGGGCAGGACGCACGGCGAGATCGCCGTGACCATCCCCGCGAGCAGGGCGATCCCGACGAGCGCTCCCACCTCAGTCCCCCGGCGTCGACGGCGTCACGTGCGGATGGTGCCAGCCGCAGGTGAACGGTTCCTTACGGCCGCTCGGGGATACTGCGTCGGCCATGACCGCCCTGCTGCTGGCGCACGCGGCCGCGACCCTCGGCATGACGGGCGTGATCTGGTTCGTGCAGGTCGTCCACTACCCGCTCTTCGCCCGGGTGGGCGAGGCCGGCTTCGCGGCCTACGAGGAGGCGCACCGGCGGCTGACGACGCTGGTCGTGGCACCGACCATGCTCGTCGAGGCCGGCACCGGCGTCGCCCTGCTCGCGGCGAGGCCGGACGGCGTCTCGGCCGGGCCGGCCTGGGCGGGGCTCGTCCTGCTCGTGGTGGCGTGGCTCTCCACCGTCCTCGTCCAGGTGCCGTGCCACGACCGCCTGCAGCGTGGCTTCGACCCGGGCGTCGCACGCAGGCTCGTGCGGACGAACTGGCTGCGGACGGCCGCCTGGACGGCCCGCAGCGGGCTCGTGCTCGCGCTGCTCGCCCAGGCCGTCGGCTGACCCGGTCCGGGGTGGGCGGCCCGGGGGCACCCGGTTACACTGCGGGAATGTCTGACATCGCCGTCCCTCGCGCCGAGGCGGGTCCCGCCTCAATCGGAGCCCAGGAGCTCGAGACGCTCGCCTCGGTCGAGCGCCGGGTGCTGTGGCTCGCCACCCGGATCGTCGACTACGCCAACCGCGAGCGTCCGAAGGCGGACGAGCTGAAGGTCGGCGGCCACCAGGCCTCGTCGGCCTCGATGGTCTCCCTGATGACGGCGCTGTACCTCTGGGACCTCCAGGCGGAGGACCGGGTCTCGGTCAAGCCGCACGCCTCGCCGGTGCTGCACGCGATCGAGTACCTGATGGGGCGGCTCGACCCGAAGTACCTGACGATGCTGCGCGAGTTCGGTGGGCTCCAGTCCTACCCGAGCCGCACGAAGGACCCGTTCCCGGTCGACTACTCGACCGGCTCGGTCGGGATCGGCCCGGCGATGCCGCTCTTCGGCGCGGTCGCCGACCGCTACGTGCAGAGCCACTTCGGCACCGGCACGGGCGGGCGCTTCATCTCGCTGCTCGGCGACGCGGAGCTGGACGAGGGGAACGTCTGGGAGGCGATCCTCGAGACGCAGACGCGTGACCTCGGGAACGTCCTCTGGATCGTCGACCTGAACCGCCAGAGCCTCGATCGCGTCGTGCCGATCATCAAGGCGGTGGAGCTGGAGGGCCAGTTCGCCGCGGCCGGCTGGCAGGTGCTCGAGCTGAAGTACGGCCGCCGGCTGCGCGAGGCGTACGCCCGCGAGGGCGGCGACCTGCTCCGGCGGCGGATCGACGAGATGCCGAACCAGCTCTACCAGAGCCTCTTCGGCGCCTCCGAGGAGGTCGTCGTCGAGGCGCTCATGCGCGACCTCGAGCCGGCCGAGCGCGGGCGACTCGAGCAGCTGCTCGGCGAGTACCGGGGCCAGGTCGGCCCGCTGATCCAGGACCTCGGCGGCCACGACCTGGCCGACCTGCTCGACGCGTTCGGGAAGGCCCGGGCCGAGACGTCTCGCCCCACGGTGATCTTCGCCTACACGATCAAGGGCCGCGGCCTGCCGATCGCCGGCCGCGCGATGAACCACTCGGCGCTCCTGACCGGCCAGCAGGTCGACGACCTGCGTGCCGAGCTCGGCCTGACGGTGGACGACGAGTGGTCGCGCTTCCCGGCGGAGAGCGCGGAGGCGCGTCTCGTCGAGGCGGCCCGCGCCCGCCTGACGCGTCCCGAGCCGAGGCAGGCGGCACGCATCCCGATCCCGACGACGCTCGGCGGGCGCGACTCGAAGTCGACCTCGACCCAGGCCGCGGTCGGTCGGATCCTGATGGACCTCTCCCGCGACGAGCAGGTCGCCTCGCGGATCGTCACCGTCTCCCCGGACGTCTCCGTCTCGACGAACCTTGGCGGCTGGATCAACAAGGTCGGCGTGTTCGGGCCGCGCGAGGAGCCGCTGTACGAGGAGGTCGAGCAGTCGCCGCTCCAGTGGCGCGTCACCCCGGAGGGCCGGCACGTCGAGCTCGGCATCTCCGAGATGAACCTCGCGCTGATGCTGGGGCAGCTCGGCCTGACCTACGCGTTCCAGGGCGAGCAGCTCTTCCCGATCGGCACGCTCTACGACCCGTTCGTCGTCCGCGGCCTCGAGGGGATGCTGTTCTCGGCCTACTCCGGCTCGCGCTTCGTCGTCCTCGGCACGCCGTCGGGGATCACGCTCTCCCGCGAGGGCGGCGCGCACCAGTCGACGATCACCCCGGGCGTGGGCATGGAGCTCCCGGGCGTCGTCTACGCGGAGCCGACCTTCGGGCGCGAGCTCGAGTGGCTGCTGCTCGACCACCTGCGCTCGATGCAGGAGCCGGAGGGCGAGTCGATGTACCTGCGCCTCTCGACGAAGCCGGTCGACCAGACGCCCTTCGTCGAGCTGGTCGAGCGGCGGGGCGAGGACGCGGTCCGCGAGGACGTCCTGCGCGGCGGCTACTGGCTGCGCGAGCTGGACGCGGTGGACGACGCGGTCATCCTCGTCACCTGCGGCGCGATCACGCCCGAGGTGCTCGAGGCCGCCGATCTGCTCGAGGAGCAGGAGGGCGTGCAGGCCGGCGTGCTCCAGCTCTGCTCGCCCGACCTGATCTACCGCGACTGGCGCAGGCGGCGGCTGACGCACCTGAGGGACCTGCACGCGACGCGCGAGCCGTCGCACCTCGAGCGGCTCGTGCCGAGGGCGCTGCGCGGCATCCCGCTCGTCACGGTGATCGACGGGGCCTCGCACTCGCTGGCGTTCCTCGGCGGCTGCCTCGGCGTCCGCTCGGTGCCGCTCGGCGTCGACCGCTACGGCCAGGTCGGCAGCCTCGCGGCGGTCTACGAGGCGTACGACCTCTCGCCCGAGGCGATCGCCACCGCGGCGCTGATCGCGCTGGAGCCCTAGGCGCGCGGGGACGGCCGGCCGCGGCGCGCCCGCGGCCGGCCGCGCCGCTCAGCCGCCCGGGTAGAGCGGGCGCGGCGCGGCGACGAGCGTCCGGTGCATCACGGCGGCGGCCGCGCTCGTCAGCGCGAGCAGGCCGGCCTGGACGATCACGGCGAGCGTGAGCTCGACCGCCCGCGAGTCGATCGCGCGGCTCGGCAGCCCGACGAGCACGAGGTTGGTCGCGATCGAGAGGACCGCGAGCACGACGATCGTCCCGAAGACCGACCAGCCGAAGCCCCGGACGAGCTCGTTCGACCGCTTCAGCGCGCCCCGGATGCCGACGTCCTCGGTCACCGCGGCCGGCACCGTCACGGCCAGGCGCGTCAGCGCGACCAGGCCGGGCACGACCAGCAGGACGATCCCGATCGTCACGATCACGCCGACGAGGAGCCCGGCCGGCAGCGCACGCCAGAGCCGGCTCCAGGCCGCCGCCAGCGTCGCACCCGGCGAGGCCGCCGCCCCGCGGGCGACGTCCTGCGTGACCGCGATCTGGACGAGCGTCGTCGCCGCGAAGTAGACGATCAGCACGAGCAGCGGCAGGGCCGAGACGCGCGTCCGGTCGTCGCCCTCGCCGACGATCACGGAGAGGACGGTGGAGTCCTCGATCGCGTAGTTGACGAGCTCCGCGGCCGCGACCGGCAGCAGCGCGAGCACGAGCCAGCGCAGCCCGAAGCGGCCGACCAGCCGGAACGTCTCGTCGATGACCTGGCCGACCTGCACCGGCGGGAACGCTAGCCGCGCGCGCGCGCCGCGTCGAGCGCACCCGCCAGGGGCACGACGATCGTGCCGAACGACTCCGTCAGCCCCCATGCGCACAGCCGGGCGGTGAGAGCGGCCATCACGGCATCACGCTCATCCTGGTTGGACGGATCGGCCGCCAGGCGCAGTCGTGCGAGCCCTGCCGACGTCCAGGCTGCACGCGAGCACGAGCCTCGCTTCCCGATGAGTCGCGTCCAGGATGCGGTCGGAAAGCATTCGACTGCCCGGATATCGCTTCGCTCGAGCTCTGCGTAGAGGAGCAGGCCGTTGAGGATCCAGCCGTAGTAGCTTCTCCGGCCTTCCATCCGGGACATGTCGGGCGTCCAGCGAATCCCGCAGACGCCCGTCTTCCGACTCGCGAGCAGCCGCTCGCCCAGCCTCGATCGCTCTCCGAGCGGCGCCGCGGCGATCGGGCTGTCCACGGCGACCAGCTCGACTCGACGTACCGAGAGCAGTTCGGACAGTGCAGCCGCATCCCGTACCGCTCCGATCTCGACTCCGTCGCCCCGGCCGAGAAGGGCGTAGTGAAAGCCCTTGCGGGTATCTCCGACGTCGACGCCGGCCCACACGGTCAGGCCGGGGCGGGGCGTAGCCGGGCGAGCGCCTGGGCCGCGAGCGGCAGGAGCACGAGCACGGCCACCCCGGTCATCGCCGCGTAGACGACGAACGGCACGCCGTAGCCGTCGGTCGCGCCCACGAGCGCGCCGCCGAGGTAGGTCGAGACGATCGCGCCCGCCATCGCGAACGAGGTCGCGAGCCCGGTCGCCCGCGCGGCGCCCGAGGCGTCGACCGTCGCGGCCGGCAGGGCGAAGAGGGGGATCAGCCCGCCGGTCACGCCGGCGGTCGCGATCACCGTCATCGTCGCAGCGAGCCCGAACGAGATCTCGTCGATCGCCGCGAGCACGATCAGCGTCACGGCCATCCCCATCCCGCCCGCGGCGACGAGGACGGGGCGGCCGGTGCGGTCGGCGAGCCAGCCCGCGAGCAGCGTCGCCGGGATCCCGAGCGCCACCGCGAGGGTCAGCGAGAACGAGAGCTGCCCGGTCGAGAAGCCCGCGGACTCGTCCAGGTAGGGCGGGATCCACGTGAACACGCCGTACGCGACGAACATCGACGCGAACAGCCCGAGCGAGACCTTCAGGAACGGCACGTTGCGCAGGAGCGAGCCGAGCGCGACGGCGCCCTCCCCCGCGGTCGGGGCCGGCGCGGGGCGGGAGAGCGGGAAGGCGAGGACGGCGAAGAGGACGGCGCCGACGAGGCAGGCGATCCCCGCGACGGCGAAGGGCCAGCGCCACGAGAGCGCGTCCTCGAGCAGCGGGGTGAGCAGGAAGGCGACCGTCACGCCGGCCGAGAGGCCCGACAGGTAGAGGCCGATCCCGGTCGTCATCCGCCTCGCCGGCAGGAGCCTCGCCGCGAACGTGATGCCCGGCGCGTACACGAGGGCGGTGCCGACGCCCACGCCGAAGCGCGCGACGAGGAAGACGGCGAGGCTCTCCGTCGCCATGAACAGGAGCGACGAGAGCCCGACGATCACGGCGCCGGCGAACATCACCTGGGCGGCGCCGAAGCGGTCGGCCAGCGGCCCGCTCGTGAAGCTCGTCAGCGCGTACGCGATCAGGTACATGCTCATCAGCAGCCCGGACTCGGAGTGCGACAGCCCGAGGTCGTCCGTGAACACGGTGATCAGCGGCGGCACGACGAAGACGCCGAGGTAGACGAGGCCGACCGCGACGAAGGCGCCGGCGAACGCGAGCGTCACGCGCAGCCCGCCGGGAGCGTCCCTCGTCGCGTCCATGCGGTGCATCAGACCACGTCCGCCGGGGCGCTGCGCGCTCAGGCGCTGCCCGGGCGTGCGCGCGCCAGGCCGCGAGCGGCGATCGGGAAGACCACGAGCACCGCGACGAGCGTCGCGATCGAGAACACGACGAAGGGGACGTCGTAGCCGTCCGTCCAGCCGACGAGCGCGCCGCCGACGTACGTCGACGTGATCGCGCCGGCCATCGCGATCGAGACCGAGAGCCCTGCTGCGCCCGCGGCCTGGGCGGGGGCGACGGTCCTGGGCGGGACGGCGAAGAGGACGGACATCCCGGCGGTCGTTCCCGCGGAGGCGACGAGCGTGATCGCGAGCGCGGCCGGGTACGAGATCGTGTCGGTCATGGCGAACGGGAGCACCGCGATCGCCGTCGCCAGGCCGAGGCCCGCGACCGCCACCGGGCGCCCGAGCCGATCCGCGAGCCACCCCGCCGCCATCGTCGCCGGGATCCCGACCACCGTCCCCGCGGTCAGTGCGAGGGAGATCCGGCCGGCCGAGAAGCCCGCGGACTCGTCCAGGTAGGGCGCGATCCACGTGTAGACGCCGTAGAGCGCGAACATCCCCGTGAACAGGCCGGCGCAGACCCTGACGAACGCTGCGTTGCGGAAGAGCGAGGCCAGCTCGCCTCGCCGCTCGGCGCCGGCGGCCGACCGGGCGCCGCCCAGGCCGTGCGCGAGCAGGGCGAAGGCCGCGGCGCCCGCGATCGTCGCGATGGCGAAGACGACGAACGGCCAGCGCCACGAGAGCGCGTCCTCGAGCAGCGGGGTGAGCAGGAAGGCGACGGCGATGCCGGCCGAGACCCCGGAGAGGAAGATCCCCACGGCCAGGTTCAGCCGCTGCGGCGGCACGAGGCGCGAGACCAGCGTGATCCCGGGGGCGTAGACGATCGCGACGGAGACGCCGAGCAGCGCCCGCGCGACGAGGAAGACGGCGAGGCTCGAGGTCGACGCGAAGAGGATGCCGGCCAGCCCCGCGAGCACGAGGCCGCCGCTGATCGCCCGCACGAGGCCGACCCGGTCGGCGAGCGGGCCGGAGAGGAAGCTCGTCAGGGCGTACGCGGCCAGGTAGGCGCTCATCAGCAGCCCCGCCTGCGCGTGGCTCAGGCCGAGGTCGTCCGTGAAGGTCGAGATCAGCGGCGGCACGACGAAGACGCAGCCGTAGACCAGCGCCACGGCGAGGAACGCGCCGACGAACGCCAGGATCACGCGGGTGCGGCTCGGGGGGTCGCCGGTCGTCGGCATGCGCGGTATCAGACCACGCACGCCCCGGCGGCGCGGCCCCTATGATCCGCCGATGGCCCATCGCATCGCGCTCCTTCCCGGTGACGGCGTCGGCGTCGAGGTGGTCGCCGAGGCCCGCAAGGTCCTCGAGGCCCTCGACCTCGCGCTCGAGTTCACCGAGCTCGACTGGGGCTCCGACCGCTACCACCGCGTCGGCTCCCTCATGCCGGACGACTGGGAGGAGACGCTGCGCGCCCACTCGGCCTGCGTGCTCGGCGCGTGCGGCCACCCGAGCGTCCCCGACCACCTCTCGCTCTGGCAGATGATCCTGCCGATCCGGCAGCGGCTCGACCTCTGGGCGAACGTCCGCCCGGCGCGCCTGCTCCCCGGGATCCCCGGCCCGCTCGCGAACCGCGGGTCGGCGGACGTCGACTTCGTCGTCGTGCGCGAGAACACCGAGGGCGAGTACGCGGGCGTCGGCGGCCGCGTCCACCAGGGGCACGCGCTCGAGGTCGGGATCGAGACGAGCGTGTTCACGCGCACCGGGTGCGAGCGCGTGATCCGCTACGCGTTCGAGCTGGCGCAGGCGCGCGGCAAGGTGCTGACGAGCGCGACGAAGTCGAACGCGTCCCGCTACGGCTACGTCCTCTGGGACGAGGTCGCCGACGCGGTGCACGCCGACTTCCCGGACGTGCGGCTCGAGCGCGTGCTCGTCGACGCGCTGGCCGCGCGCATGGTGCGCAACCCGGAGAGCCTCGACGTCGTCGTCGCCTCGAACCTCTTCGGCGACATCCTCACCGACCTCGCGGCGGCGATCCAGGGCGGGATGGGCACCGCGGCGAGCGCGAACGTCTCGCCCGGCAGCGACGCTCCCGGGCTGTTCGAGCCGGTGCACGGCTCCGCGCCCGACATCGCCGGGCAGGGGATCGGGAACCCGATGGGCGCGATCTGGTGCGTCGCCCTGATGCTCGAGCACCTGGGCGAGCCTCCGCGGCCGGCGCGCGGATCATGCGCGCGCTCGAGGCGACCTGCGCCGAGGGCCCGCGCACGCGGACGTCGGTGGCACGGCCACGACCGTCGAGGTCGGGGACGCGGTCGCGGCGCGCGGCCGCGGGCTAGCCGGCCGCGTCGGCGAGGCCGGCGGCGACGCGCACGAGGATCCCGACCAGCCGCTCGACGTCGGCGAGCTGGACCCACTCGACGTCCGCGCTGGGCGCCCCGCCGCCGGGGCCGAGCAGGACGCAGGGGATGCCGGCGGCCGAGATCAGGCCGCTGTCGGCCCAGTACGCCTCGCCGGCGAGCCCGGCTCGGCGCCCAGCTCCGCGGCCGCGCACGCGCGGACGTGCCCGACGAGCGGGTGCGCCCGGTCGATCGCGAATGCGGGGCGCGCCAGCTCGAGCGCGAGGCGGGCCCGGAAGTCCGGTCGCTCGCCGGCGCGCTCGAGGATCCCGGCGAGCTCGGCGCGCGCGTCCCCGTCCGTCTCGTGCGGCAGCGTGCGCCGCTCGCCGGTCAGCCGGCAGCGGGCCGGGTAGACGCTGTAGGCCTCGCCGCCCTCGATCGTCCCCGCATGGATCGAGCCCCGTCCGAGCAGCGGGTGGGGCGGACGGCCGCTCAGCTCGCGCTCGAGCGACTCGATTCCGGCGAGCACGCGGCCCATGCGCGCGATCGCGTCGACGCCCAGGTCGGGCCGCGAGCCGTGCGCGGCGACGCCCTCCACCTCGACCGCGAACGAGGCGAAGCCCCGGTGCGCGATCGACACGCGCATCCCGGTCGGCTCGGTCACGATCGCCGCGTCCGCCCGCACGCGCCCGAGGACGGCCGCGGTGCCGAGCGAGGCGTGCTCCTCGTCGGCGACGGCGGCGACGACGACGTCGCCGGGCAGGCCGCGCCGCTGCGCCTCCGCGGCGGCGAGCAGGATCGCGGCGAGCCCGCCCTTCATGTCGTAGGCGCCGCGCCCGTACAGGCGCCCGCCCTCGACGCGCGGCTCGAGCCCGCGCTCCATCCCGGCGTGGCCGACGGTGTCGAGGTGCGCGTTCAGGAGCAGCGTCGGCCGCCGTGCAGCCCGCGCGCGGTCGCGAGCACGCTCGGCCGCCCCGGGCCGGCTCGACCAGCTCGACCGCGAGACCGGCCCGCTCGCACCACGCGGCGACGACCCGCGCGATCTCGCTCTCGCCGGCGCCGCCCTGGACGACCTCCGGGTTGACGGAGTCGATCGCGACGAGGTCGGCGGTGAGCGCGGCCGCGGCGGACACGCGCCGATTCTCCCATGGCGCGCCGGCGGGACGCGCTACCGTCCGCCGCGTGATCCTCGTGACCGGTGCGACGGGCAAGGTCGGCGGCGAGGTCGCGCGGCTCCTGCTCGCCGACGGCGCCCCCGTGCGCGCGCTCGCGCGCAGCGCGGAGCGGGCGGCCCCGCTCGCGGCACTCGGGGCTGAGGTGGCGGTCGGCGACCTGGGTCGGCCCGGGACGCTCGGCCCGGCCTGCGCGGGCGTCGACGCGCTCGTGCTCGTCCCGCCCGACGAGGAGCACATGGACGTCCTGCAGCGGAACGCGGTCGAGGCCGCGGCGGTCGCCGGCGTCGAGCGGATCGTGAAGCTCTCGCTCGTCGAGCCAGACCTCGGCTCGCGGTCGCGGATCGTCCGCTGGCACGCGAGCGGCGAGCGCGACGTCGAGGCGTCCGGCCTGCGCTTCACGCACGTTCGGGCGAACTCGTTCCTCCAGAACCTGCTCTGGCTCGCGCCCGCGATCCGCGAGCGCGGCGCCTTCGAGAGCTGCATGGGCGACCGGAGGATGGCCTGGGTCGACACGCGCGACGTGGCGTCGACGATCGTCGCCGTGCTCGCCCGAGACGACCTCGACGGCCAGGCGGTCGACGCGACCGGGCCCGAGGCGCTCGCCTACGGGGAGATCGCGGCCCGGATCGACCGCGTCGTCGGCACGCCGTGCCGCTACGTCGACCTCGCGCCGGCCGTGCTCGAGGCCCGGCTCCGCGGCGAGGGCTGGCCTGCCTGGCTGGCGGAGGAGGTGGCGCTCGTCTACGGCGACGCGGCCTACGACCCGCGCGTCGCCGACGTCACCGACGTGGTCGAGCGGCTCACGGGCCGGCCGCCGCGCAGCCTCGACGACTTCCTCCGAGACCACGCGGCGGACTTCCGCGCCACGTGAGTGCAGCGGCCTCGCGGCCGCGTCTGGCTACGGCGTCTCGTGGATGACGCGCGTCGGCTCGATCAGGATCGTGACGCGCTCCTCGCCCGGCTGGAGCCAGGGGTAGTCCGAGCCCAGGTACTTGTTCGCCAGCTTGTTGATGCCGGCGAGGCCCTGGTCGCCGCCCTGGAACTCGACGGCCGTGCCGCGGATCTCGATCCGCTCGTACGGGTTCTGCGGGTTCGCGTACGAGAGCGACAGGCGCCCGTCGCGGCGGAGGTTCTTCTCCTTCACGCGGCCGATCGAGGTGTTGATCATCACCCGGTCGCCCTCGACGTCCGCCCACATCACGTTGTTCTGCGGCGAGCCGTCCGCGTTGAGCGTCGCGAGCGCCCAGAAGCTCGGCGCCTCGAGCACGGCGCGAACGCCGTCGGGAATGGAAGCCATGTGCCCTCCCTGGTCGTTGTCGGGTCAAAGAGTAACGGGCCGGCCGCGCCGCCCCGTCCGTCGGGGAGGACGCGCATGCGCGCCGGCGGCTTCCCGCTACCCGCAGGGGAGGGCGGCGAAGCGGTAGCCGCGGGCGGTGAGGACGCGGAGGATCGTCCCCAGCGCCGCGATCGTCCCGCCGCGCGGGCCGCCGCCGTCGTGCAGGAGGACGATCGAGCCGGGGCGGACCCCGGCGAGCACGCGGGCCGCGATCGCCCCGGAGCCGGGAAGCCGCCAGTCCTGCGGGTCGACGTCCCAGAGCACGAGTCGCAGGCCGAGCGCGGCGGCCCGCGAGGCGGTCGACCCGGCGATCGCGCCGAACGGCGGGCGCAGGCAGGAGGTCGTCCGATGCGTGGCGCGTCGCAGGGCCCGGAGGCTCGCGCCGACGGTGGCGTCGAGGGCGCCCGCTCCCGCGGAGGCGAGGTTCTCGTGGTGCCAGGTATGGCTCCCGATCGCGTGCCCGGCCGCCGCCTCCGCACGGGCCAGCTCCGGGTACATGGCGATCTGCTCGCCGATCGGGAAGAACGTCGCGAGCGCGTCCCAGCGCGCGAGCAGCGCGAGCACGCGCTCGGTCGAGCCGGGCACGGGCCCGTCGTCGAAGGTCAGGTAGACGGTGCGGCCGGCGGGGTCGCCGCGCACCGTCCCGGGGTCGTGGGCCCGGCCGGGCCGAGCGTCCGGCGCTCGATCGCCGCGAGCGTCGCATCGTCGGCGACTCCGTCGGCGGGCAGCCCCGCGCCCTCCTGGAGGGCGAGCACGGCCCGCCGCGTCCGCTCGCCGTAGGCGCCGCTCGGTGGACCGGGGTCGTAGCCGATCGCCACGAGCGACGACTGGAGCGCGGCGATCGAGCGGCCGAGCGCGCCCGGCGCGAGCGGCGGCAGGGGGCCGGGGTCGGTCGCGGCGGGCGCGGCGACCGGCTCGACGAGGGGCAGGCCGAGCTCCGGGCGCACGAGGTCGGCGACCCGAGCGAGCCCGAGCGTCGCCGCGGTCGACCGCGTCGTCAGGAGGACGCGGCGCGTCCGTGCGCTCCGGGCGTCGAGCGCCGTCGCCCGGTGCGCCGCGAGCACGCCCCGGAGGAGGTCGAGGCCCGTCGCGAGGTCGGCGCCGCGCGTGCCGCGCGAGCCGGTCAGGTGGTCGAGGAGGGCGAGGGCGCGCGTCGGCCACACGTCCGCCTGGTCGCGCTCGAGGGCGCGGAGCGCGGCGGCGGGCGTCGGGGCGACGGCGGAGACCCGGGCGGCGAGGCCGGCCGCCCGCAGCGCGCCGACGGCGACGAGCGCGACGGCGCGTCCCTCGGGGCCGGGGTCGGCGAGCACCCGGACGGGCGGGCCGCTCGTCGGCACGGGGGAGAGGCGCAGCCGGGCGAGCACGGTCGCGGCGGCGTCCGCGGGCGGCCGGCCCCGGCGGAGGGCGAGACCGAGCGCGACGAGGTCGCGCGTCGACAGCCGTCGGCCGAGCGGCGCGAGCGCGTCCTCCAGCTCGGGCCGGTCGAGCAGCGCGGCGCGACGCAGGATCGGCGCGACCACGTCGACGGGGGTGGCGGCGCGCTCGTCGGCGAGGCGGTGGAGGTCGGGGTCGCGCGCCTCCGGGTCCGTCGTGCGGGCGACGACGACGTCGACCTGGCCTGCGCGGAGGGCGCGGTAGGTCGCCGCGCCCGGCGCGAGCGCGACGAGGGCCGGCAGCACGTCGATCCCGTAGGCGCGCGCGAGTGCCGGAGCGCAGTCCGGGTCGACCGCGCAGCCCGCGGGCGCGCCGACGCGGATCGCCGCGGTCGCCGGGGCGGCGAGCGCCAGCACGCCGAGGACGCCCGCCAGGCGGGAGAGGAGCCGCATGCCCACGATCGTACGCCGCGTCCCCGTCAGCGCCGGGCCAGGCGCTCGACGGCCCGGCATGCGTCGAGGTCGAGCGGCCCGAGCGCGCCCGCCCTGGCGTTCGCCGCCGCGTGTGCGGGGCTGGACGTCGCGGGGAGGAGGACGTGGACGCGCGGGTCAGCGAGACCCCAGCGGAGCAGCGCCTCCGGCCACGACGCGACGCCGAGGCCGGCGAGCGCTGCCGGCCCCGGGTCGGGGAGCACCCGTCCCGCCCCGCCGAGCGGCCGCATCGCGAGCACGCCGAGCCCGAGCTCGGCCGCGAGAGGGAGCAGCCGCCGCTCCGCGTCGCGCTCGACCGGGCTCCACGGCACCTGGATCGCGTCGATCCGGCCCGTCCGCATCACGGACTCGAGCTCGTCGAACGAGCCCGGGCTGTAGTGGGTCGCCCCGAGCAGGCGGACAGAACCGGCCTCGCGCTCCCGCTCGAGCCAGGCGAGGTGCTCGCGCCACGAGACGAGGTTGTGCACCTGCTCGAGGTCGATCGGCCCGCCGAGGACGTCGAGCTGGTGGGCGAGCTGTCGCCGCGCCTCGTCGGGCGACGGCGTCCAGATCTTCGTCGCGACGAAGGCATCGGCGCGCCGCCCCGTCCGCGCCAGCGCGCCGCCCAGCACCGCCTCGGCGCGCCCGTACATCGGCGAGGAGTCGACGACGCGCGTCCCGGCGGCGAACGCGGCCTCGACGACCTCGCCGCGCACGGGCTCGTCCGGCGGCTCGACGTCGAGCACCTGCCAGGTGCCGAGGCCGATCACCGGCAGCTCGATCCCGCTGCGGCCGAGGGCGCGACGCTCCATCGGCGTCAGCATCGCAGGCCAGGCGTGCGGGAGGTCGGCGGTGGTCGTACCCTGCGGCCGTGCAGGCGGAGAGGGACGATCCGGGGACGGCCGTCGCCGCCGTGGCCGCTCCTCGTGCGCGCGTGGCTGTCGGTCGCGGTGGCCGCGACCGCCATGGTCGTCGCCGTCGGCGGCGACCCCGGCGCGCTCGCCGCGGCGTCGCTGGGCGTCGGCGGGTTCCTCCTGCTGCTCGTCTGGGCGGGCCTGGCCGCGTACGCCCGCCGCGCCGTGGAGCTCGGGGCCCCGTTCGAGCGGTGCTACGAGGCCCCGGGCGCAGCGTGACCCTCGAGCTCGGGCGCCAGGCAGCGCTGGCCCTGTGCCGGCGCACCACGTCGGCCGGCGCCAGGAGCATGGCCTTCGAGGCCGGCCCGGACGCGGTGCGGGCGGCCGTCTCCCTCGATGCGGCAGGGAGCGTCCGGCTCCGGCTACGGGTGGCGGAGGCGGCCGACGGCCGCTCCCTGGTGACGATCGCGGGCGGCCGCCGCCTCTGGTACCTCGACGCTGTCCTGCGGCCGCTTCGTACGCTCTCGCTCGTGAGGCACGGCCAGACCTGGCGAGCTGTCCTCGACGTCGTGCGCCGGCTCCGGGAGGACGGGCCGGTCGAGGTCGCGCCGTGACCGCGGGCGTGCTCGCCGCGATCGCGGCCGGGTGCGTCGCGGAGATCGCGTGGATCGGGCTCGTCGTCCATCGCGTGAGGCCCGCGCTGCGCCGCCGGCTCGCCACGCGCCTCGGCGTCGAGATCGAGGACCGGGCGGTCGGCGGCTGGTCGGCCCGGAACGCGGGCGTCGGCGTGGGGCTCCTCGTCGCGGTCGTCGACGTCGTGCTGCTCGTCGGTCTCGTCCTCGGGCCCGTCGCCCTCGTGGTGCTCGTCGCCTGGCTCGTGGCCGGGTAGCGGGCACGGCCCCATCCCACGCGGCCTCGCGGGACATGGCGTCTCCGGACCCGGCCTTCCGGGACATGTCCCGAAAGGCCCCGGCTCACCGCGGGGTCTCCCACCCAGGGTGGGGGGAACCACGCGCCTCCGGCGCAGACGCTATCGCGCGATTCCTGCCGCGTGGGTCACGCAAGTGCGCCGATCGTGTGCCGATTCGTCCACCGTGTCCCCGACGGACGGCAGCCGGTGCGCCCGTCGACCCGGCTCGGCCCGGGCCAACCGCGCCGGGTCGGCGGCGCGTCGCGGCCCGGTCGCCGGGCACGCAGCGAGCAGGCCGCCATCCATTCGGCTGGTAGCTTGCCGCGCATGACCGAGGCCTCCCTCGACGCGCCCGCGCTCTCGCTGGAGGCGATCGACGCCCGGGCCGGCGGCGAGAACTTCCCCGTCGCCTCCCTGCTCGCGCCCGCCCACGCGCGGCCGCACCTGACGGCCGTCTACGGCTTCGCGCGACTGGTCGACACCCTCGGCGACGAGGCCGAGGGCGACCGCGACGGGCTGCTCGACGCGCTCGAGCGCGAGCTCGACCGCTGCTACGGCGGCGAGCCGCAGACCGCGCTCATGCGGCGCCTGCAGGCGACGATCGGCGCGTGCGACCTGCCGCGGGAGCCCTTCTGGCGCCTGATCGAGGCGAACCGCATCGACCAGCGGACGACGCGCTACGAGAGCTGGGCCGACGTGCGCCACTACTGCGTCCACTCGGCCGAGCCGGTCGGCCGACTCGTCCTCGGGATCTACGGTCGGCTGGGGGAGCCGGAGCTCGTCGCGATGTCCGACGACGTCTGCACGGGGCTCCAGCTCGTCAACTTCCTCCAGGATCCGCCGCGCGACCTCGCGCTCGGCCGGGTCTACCTGCCGCAGGACGACCTGCGCCGCTTCCTGGTCGCGAGCGAGGAGCTCGCGGGCCCGCTGAGCGACCGGCTGGTCGCGCTGTACCGCTTCGAGGCGACGCGCGCCGCCGAGCTGCTCCGCCCGGGGATCCCGCTCGGGAAGGCGCTCGGCGGGCGCATCGGCAAGTCGGTCGCGCTGTTCGCCCGCGGCGGGCTCGCCGCGCTCGAGGCGCTCGAGCGTGCCGGCTGGGACGTCTACACCCAGCGGCCCGCGCCGACGAAGTGGACGTTCCTGCGCCTGACCGTCGCGGAGCTGTTCCGCCCGTGAGGATCGAGGACGCCTACGCCGAGTGCGCGGAGATCACGAAGCGCGAGGCCCGCAACTTCGCGCTCGGGATCATGCTGCTGCCGCGGCCGAAGCGCGAGGCGCTCACCGCCCTCTACGCGTTCGCCCGTCGGGTGGACGACGTCGCGGACGGCGACGGCGCGCCGGACGAGCGTCGCTCCGGGCTCGAGGCCGTGGCCCGCTCGCTCGACGCGCTGCCGCGCGCGCCCGTCGACGATCCCGTCCTGACGGCGCTCGGGGATGCCGTGCTGCGCTACCCGATCCCCCGCAGCTCGCTGCTCGACCTGATCGAGGGCGCGAGCTGGGACACCGAGCGCAGCCGCTACGCGACCTGGGAGGAGATGCGCGGCTACTGCCTCCGCGTCGCGGGCACGATCGGCGTCGCGTGCACCGCGGTCTACGGGCCGCCCGACCTGGCGCGCGCCACCCCGCTCGCGGAGGCGCTCGGGATCGCGCTCCAGCAGATCAACATCATGCGGGACGTCGCCGAGGACTGGACGCTCGGCCGCGTCTACCTGCCCCAGGACGAGCTCGCGGCCTTCGGCGTCACCGAGGACGACCTCGCAGCCGGTCGCGCCAGCGACGGCTTCCGCGACCTGATGCGGCTCCAGGCGCGCCGCGCGCGGGCGCACCTGCGCGAGGGCTTCGGGCTGCTCGACCTGCTCGACCCCCGCAGCGCCCTCTGCGTGCGCACGCTCGCCGGGGTCTACGTCGGGCTGCTCGACGAGATGGAGCGGCGCGACTTCGACGTCTTCGCGGGGCGCGTGCGGCTCTCGGCCGGCGCGAAGCTGCGGGTCGCGGGGGCGGGGCTCGTCGCCGAGCTGGCCGGCTCGCGGCCGTGACGGGCTCTACGTCCGCTTCCTGACGACGAGCGTCGCGGTCATCCCGCGGGCCGCGTGGTCGCCGATGGCGCACCACAGCCGGTAGGTGCCGGGCGCGAGCGTCGGCCGGCTCTCGGTCGTCCGGCCGGGCCGCGCGAGCGGGACCGCGAACGTCCTCGAGCCGCCGACCTTGCGCAGCTTCAGGTCGTGCTCGTCCTCGCCGCTGTTGCGCAGCTGGACGATCGCGCGCCCCGCCAGGATCGACTGGCGCGACAGCACGAAGCTGAACTCGTCCGCCGTGACGAGCAGCCGCGCAGGCGAGGGCTTCCTGGCGGCGACGGCGACGCCGCCTCCGATCGCGCCGGCAGCTGCGGCGACGACGAGCACGAGCGCGACCTTCCTCACCTGACCACCTCCGGTCGTGCGAACCTGGCTGCATCGGGGAGCACGGCTGCGGCGTCGACGCCGAGCCACTGCTCGAGCAGCGCGGCGTACAGCCCGCGGAAGTCCGCGGTCGGCACGGTGTTGCCGTCGTCGTCGAGGCCGCTGCCGGCCGCGAGGCCGGGCCACTCGCCGATCATCGTCCCGCGGGCGCGCGCTCCGAGGACGAAGCCGATGCCGGCCGCGCCGTGGTCGGTGCCCTCAGAGTCGTTCTGCTCGGCGCGCCGGCCGAACTCCGACCAGACGAGCACGAGCACCCGATCGGCGAGGCCGCGGGCCTCGAGGTCGCGCTGGAACGCGAGCAGGCTCCTGGCGGTCAGGTCGAGGCCCTCGCGCAGCGCCCGCGGCTGTCCGTCGTGCGTGTCGTAGCCGCCGGGCGCGGTCAGCGCGACGCAGCGCAAGGGCAGGCCCGCGCCCAGCATCGCGGCGAGGCCCGACAGGCGCTTCGGGAACGGGTCGTCGTCGGTCGGGTAGGCGACCGGGCTCGTCCAGCCCGGCCGGTCCTCGCCGGGTGGCACGAACGGCAGGAGCGCGCGGCGGATCCCGTCGACCTGGACGGCCGGGCGCCCGACCTGCTCGAGCGCCGCGTCGCCGCGGCCAACCGACGCAGCACCGATCGGCGCGATCGCGTCGAGCATCCGCGTCTCGACGTCGTCCCAGACGTTCGCGGCCCAGAGGCCGTAGTCGTCCGGGGAGGCCACGGCGGCCACGGGGACGCGGGCGGCGGCGAGCGACGGCTGCAGCGTGTCGTCGAGCGACAGTCCCTGCAGCGGGTTGTCGTCCGCCCCGGTGAGGTCGAGCATGCGCCCGAGCCAGCCCGTGAGGAGCTCCTGGCTGGTCGCGCCCACCTCGTAGAAGTGCCGCGACGTGAAGTGCGACTGGTCCGGGTGCGTGTAGCCCAGCGCGGGGGCGACCGAGAGCTTGCCCTCGGCGTGCAGGGAGGCGAGCGGCGCGGCCGCCGGGTGCCAGCGCAGCCGCCCGTCCTCGGCGAACGGCGTGCCGCCGTCCGCCGGCAGCGCGAGCGTCGGACGCAGCTTGCGGTAGAGCGGGTCGCCGACGGGCGCGAGCACCGACAGCGCGTCGATGCCTCCGTCCAGGAAGACGGTGACGAGCACCGGGTCGGTCGGGGTCGCGGCGGCGGCCGCGCTCGCGATGCCCTCCTCGAGCGCCGGCAGGCGGAGGTGCGAGGCCCCGTAGACGGCGAGCATCAGGCCGGCCGAGCGGGCCAGGAAGGCCCGGCGGTCGAGGCCCGTGCCGGCCGGCAGCGGCATGCCCCGCTCGATCGCGGGCAGCCCCTTCCCGGCCGTCGCCGAGACGACGCGCCGCAGCAGCGCTGCCCGGTCGTGCTCGTCGCAGCAGCGGCGGGCCATCGTCAGCTCGTCTGGAAGTCGGGGGACACGGCGATGAGCATGCGCAGGGCGTTCTCCGTCAGCGGCGCGAAGTACGACGGCTGCCAGTCCTCGGTGGCGTCGCCCATCGCGCGACGCGCGAAGGCGACGAGCTCGCCCCGCGTCGCGTCGGTCACGAGCGGCTGGCGCCAGAAGTCGAGCGCCCGGCGGACGAGCACCTCGGGATCGGTCGGCGGATCCTGCTTCGCCACCTCGCCCGGGTCGAGCGCCAGCGGTCGGATCGCCTCGTTCGCGGCGATCCAGCGGCCCCGGAAGCGCGACGTGTCGAGCCAGCGCGCGTCGTCCCAGCCGGCCACGTTCGGCGGGTAGAAGGGCATCTGGCCGCAGAGCGACGAGATCCACGCCCAGGCGTCCGTGTCGATCCCCCGCCCGAGCCGCCGGAGCATGCCTGCCACGTAGACGAGCGGCGGCTTGACGAGCCGGGGGCCCTCGTGCAGGTCGGGATGGCGGAGGATGCCGTCGAGCACCGGGGCGATCCGGTAGCCGCCGCGGCGGTAACGCCGCTCGAGCGCGGCGCGCGTGGCGGCGTCCGGCTCGGTCGCGACGAACGCGCTCCACAGCTTCCCGACGACGAACGAGGGGTGGTACGGGTTGCGCAGGCAGAGCTCGCAGGCGTCGCGCCAGTCGTAGCGGCCGCGCTTGCCGAAGACCGTCTTCACGCCCTTGTCGTGCCGCGATGCCTCGTAGCGGAAGCGCACCCAGCCCTTGCCCTCCTCCCAGTCGGCCGCGAAGCCGGTCAGCGCGCGCGCCTGCTCGCGCACGTCCTGCTCGTCGTAGCCGCGGTAGGCGCCGAGGGTGAAGAGCTCCATCAGCTCGCGCGCGTAGTTCTCGTTCGGCGAGCCCTTCTCGGAGTTCGCGCCGGAGAGCCAGAGCAGCATCGCCGGATCCTGGGTGATCCCGAGGAGCAGCTCGCGGAACGAGCCGAGGGCGTGCCGGCGGAAGAGCCCGTTCTGGCGGAGCATCAGCGCGGACGAGTTGATCGAGTCGTTCGACGTCGCGAACCAGTCGTGCCAGACGAGCGTCATCCGCTCCACGAGCGGACGCGACGTGCGCACCATCCGGTCGAGCCACCAGAGGCCGTCGTGGCCCCAGGCGTCCTTCGGCGCGATCGGGTGGCCCTCGGCGTCCCTCGGGCGCGGGCCGACGAGCTTCTCGCGGCCCGGGTGGAGGAGCGCGCGCACGGCGCCGTCGAGCCCCAGCTTGGCGAGCGCCTCCGCCTCGCCGGGACGGGGCCCGAAGCCCGCGCGCCAGAGCAGCCGCTCCGCGTGGGGGCGGCCAAACGGGCCCCGGTAGACGGGCAGCGAGGCGCGGGCAGGAGCACGCGTGGCCGGTCTGGCCATTCCGGTCACGTCCTCGAGTATCGACGATCGCCCGGTCGGCCTGAACCCCTGCTCGTAAGGATTTCGTTCGGATCGCCGGACAGCTCCTGGGGTCACGAGCGCGCGTACGCGGACGGGGGTGCACGGCGCGAAAGCGGGAGGTAGGCGAGCGGCGCGCGGACGCGGCGCCCGGCGCGGCCGCCGATCCCCGTCCCGGTCGATCCGGCGCCGAACGCGTCGTCGCTGCGGCGTCGAGGGCCGCCCGACCGCGTGTCGCCCGGCGCGTCGGGGCGGTCGACGCACCAGGCGGAGCGCCGGGGACGAGAAGTTCCAGAATCGTCACGGTCACGTGACCGACGCGTGCGGAATCCCGCGATAGGCTCTGCGCCGGAGGCGCGTGGTTCCACCACCCCGGGTGGGAGCCCCTGGGACGTGGCCGATTCGGGCATGGCTCACCGGGACATGGCCCCTTCGGCCAGTCCGGCCGTGTTCGGGCGGCATGCCCTCCGGGAGGCGTTCTGCGGCCGCCGGTGCGGGCGGCGCGGGTCACGCGCGCTGGCGCTCGGGCCCCCGCAGACGGGCTGCCCGGCAGGCCTCGGGACGCCGGGTCGTGTGCTCCAGGCGAGACGACGGTCACCGTCGCAGGGGCGAGCGGGGCGCTGGTGGGCCGGGCTACTCGCTGGTGGCCGAACGGCGAGCGGGCCAGGCGGACGGCGCGCTGGTGGATCGGGACAGCCGCGGGCCGGGCCGGCGGGGCGCTGGTCGGCCGCGCTACCCCGGGCGGCGCGCGTACGACGGGGCCGAGCCCCGCGAGCAGCGGAGTCGACGATGCGCGGGCCGACCGGGGGATGTCCGCGGGGCGCCCAGGGGGCGGGGCGGCAGGCTCGGCCGCTCGTTCGAGGGGCGCCGTCTCCAGAGGCGGGCTCCTCTCACGGCCCGCTCGGGGCGCTCGTCTAGGCTTGCGGCGCCCGATGACGCGCTCGCAACCCCTCCACGTCGTCGTGATCGGTGGCGGCCTCGCCGGCCTCGCGGCGGCGGTCGACCTCGTCGACGCCGGTGCGCGCGTCACCGTGCTCGAGGCGCGCCCGACGCTCGGCGGCGCCGTGCAGACGCTCCCCGAGCGCGAGGGCGATCCCCCGCCGCCGCCGGACAACGGCCAGCACGTCGCGCTCGGCTGCTGCACCGAGTACCTGCGCTTCCTCGACCGCATCGGCGAGTCCGCCTCGGTGTCGCGGGTGCCGCTCTCGATGCCCGTGATCGACGAGGAAGGTCGGACGGTCGTGCTCGGCGCGGGCCCGCTGGCGTTGCTCCGGTACTCGCACCTGTCGGTCGTCGAGCGAGTCAAGGTCGGGCTCGTCGCACAGCGCCTGGGCCGCCTCGACCCGGCCGCGCACGATCACGAGACGTTCGGCGAGGTACTGCGCCGGCTCGGGACGTCGTCGCGCGCGATCGATCGCTTCTGGGACGTCTTCGTCCGACCGGCGCTGAACGTCCGGACCGACGAGGCGAGCGCCGCGCTGGGCATCTTCACGGTGAGGACCGCGCTGCTCGGGCCACGCTCCGGCAGCGACCTGGTGATCCCTACCGCGCCGCTCGGCGCCATGCACGGTGATGCCGCCGGACGCACGCTCGCGGCCGCGGGCGCGACCGTTCGCCTGCGGGCGCGCGTGACGGAGCTCGACGAGCGGGCTGCCGTGCTCGCAGACGGCGAGCGGATTCCCGGCGACGCGTTCGTCGTCGCCCTCGGGCCGACCGACGCGGCGACGCTGCTCGGCGAGCCCGACCCGGAGCTGGGCGAGTCGCCGATCGTCAGCGTGCACCTCCTGTTCGATCGTCAGATCCTGCGTCCGCCGCTCGCGGCCCTGCTCGACAGCCCGGCACACTGGCTCTTCGATCGCGGCCGTCTCACCGGGCACGCGCCCCCGCGCGGGCAGTACGTGACCGTCGTGTCGAGCGGCGTCCCCGACCTGATGGAGGAGCGGGGGAAGGGCGTCGTCACGGTGATCGCGGAGGCGGTCGTCGAGCGGCTGGGGCATGCCGAGCTCCTGTGGTCGCGGGTCAGCCGGGAGCCGCGGGCGACCTTCCTCGGCGTGCCCGGAACGGCCAGTCGCCGCCCGGGAGTCGCGACCGCGCGACCGAACGTCGCGCGAGCCGGCACGTGGACGGCGACCGGGTGGCCGGCGACGATGGAGGGCGCGATCCGCAGCGGCCGTACGGCCGCGCGGCACCTCCTCGGGACGGCCGCCTAGGACCGGCGACCCGCGCCGCCGCCCGCGCCGCGGCCCGTGGCGGGGCCGGCGCGCGCCGCGACGGCAGCCGCGGCCGCCGTCCCGGCTCCCCGTCGTCCCCCGCGGCGTTTCGCTGCGATGGGCCAGCGCGCCCGCGCGCCCGGCGAGCTGCGGGCTCGGCCCCGGCCGGCACCCGCCGCCCAGGGGCGTTGGTCGTGCGGCGGCGTAGGCGGGGTGTGGTGGCCGCTCCCGGAGCAACGCACGTCGAGACGGGGCGGACGGGCATGGCCGAGCCGGGCACGGGGGCGACCGGACACGGCTCGGGAACGACCCGTCCGTCAGGACACCTGGCTCGAAGGGCATGTCCGAATCGGCCGTTCGCCCGGGGGTCACCCACCCAGGGTGGGGGGAACCACGCGCCTCCGGCGCAGACGCTATCGCGCGATTCCGCCCGTGTCCGTCACCGGACCGTGCCGATGTTGCGCCGATTCGCTCACAGCCGGTCGGAGGGGGCGGTCGGGCCCGGGCGGCGCCTGCGGGCGGCCCATCGGCGGGCGGTGGGCACGCGCACGATGCGGAAACCGGCCATCATTCGCTCTGTCATGTGCCGCCCCCGTCGCCATCGATGAGCGTCGCGCTCGGATCCCGGCTCGACCACGCGCTGGACGACGGCGCGCAGCGGCTGCTGGCGCTGCAGAAGCCCGGCGGGTGGTGGGTCGACGAGCTCGAGTCCAACGTCACGATCACGGCCGAGCACCTGTTCTTCCTCGAGTTCATGGGGCTCCGCGACGAGGCGACCACGTTCGGGGTGATGACCGAGCTGCTGCGCCGGCAGCGGCCGGACGGGCTCTGGTCGATCTACTGGGGCGGCGAGCCCGATCTCAACGCGACGCTCGAGGCGTACGCCGCCCTGCGGCTCGCTGGCCTCTCGGCGGATGCGCCCCAGCTGGCCGAGGCGCGGCGGTTCTGCGAGCAGCGCGGCGGGATCGGCGCGGCGCGGGTCTTCACGCGCATCTGGCTCAGCCTGCTGGGCATCTGGGACTGGTCGGAGGTGCCGCAGCTGCCGCCGGAGCTGGCGCTGCTGCCGCCGCGCGCTCCCGTCTCCCTCTACACCTTCGCCTGCTGGGCTCGGCAGACGATCATGCCCCTCGCCGTCGTCATGCACTACCGGCCCGTTCGCCGGCTGCCCGCGGAGCGCGCGTGCCGCGAGCTCGACCTCGGCGTCGTCCGGAGGCCGCGCCGCAACGTCTGGGACGACGTCGATCGCCTGCTGCGCTGGTACGCGGACGTCCCGTTCAAGCCGGGGCGCGAGCGGGCGCTCGCGGCGGCCGAGCGGTGGATCATCGACCGGCAGGAGCTCGACGGCTCGTGGGGCGGCATCCAGCCGCCGTGGGTCTGGTCGATCATGGCGCTCGTGTGCCGCGGCCACGGGCCCGACTCGCCGTACGTCCGGCGCGGCCTGGCCGGCTGGCAGCGCTTCCTGATCCAGGACGGCGATCGCCGGCGTCCGGAGGCCTGCCAGTCGCCCGTCTGGGACACGGGCCTGGCCGTGCTCGGGCTGCGGGCCGCAGGGGTGCCGGCGACCGAGCCCGGGCTCGTACGGGCCGCCGACTGGATGGTCGGCGAGGAGGTCCGGGCGCGCGGCGACTGGGCCATGCGCCTCCCCGGCGTCGAGCCCGGCGGCTGGGCGTTCGAGTACGACAACGACCTCTACCCGGACGTCGACGACGCCGCGGTCGTGGGCCTGGCCCTCCGGGACATGGAGACGGGACGTCCGGCCATCGAGCGCGCCTGCCGCTGGATCGCGGCGATGCAGTCGAGGAACGGCGGCTGGGGCGCGTTCGACGTGGACAACGACGACGACTGGCTCTACGACATCCCGTTCTGCGACTTCGGCGCAGTGATCGATCCGCCGAGCGTCGACGTGTCCGCGCACGCGATCGAGCTGCTCGCGCACGAGCCGGGATACGAGGCCGTCGTCCGCCGCGGCGTCGAGTACCTGCTCGCCGAGCAGGAGGACGACGGCTCCTGGTTCGGACGCTGGGGCGTCAACCACGTCTACGGGGTGGGGGCCGCGCTGCCCGCGCTCGAGGCCGTCGGGATCGCTCCCGACCATCCCGGGATGCGGCGGGCCGTCGCCTGGCTCGACCGCGTGCAGTCGGCCGACGGCGGGTTCGGCGAGGACTGCCGCTCGTACGACGTCGGCGAGGCCGGGCGCGCGTGGCGCGGGCGCGGCGTCCCGACGCCCTCCCAGACCGCGTGGGCGCTGCTCGGCTACGTCGCCGCGGGTGCCGCCCGGTCGGACGCCGCCGCCCGGGCCGCCGCGTGGCTCTGCGAGGCGCAGCGCAGCGACGGCGACTGGGACGAGGAGCACTTCACGGGGACCGGGTTCCCCCGCGACTTCCTCATCCGCTACCGGCTGTACCGCATCACCTGGCCGCTGCTCGCGCTCGGCCGCTACCGTCAGGCGACCCGGTGAGGGCCTACGTCACCGGGGCGTCGGGGTTCGTGGGACGGCACGTCGTTCGCGAGCTCGAGGAGCGCGGCTGGGAGGTCGGCGGCGAGCGCGTCGACCTGCTCGACCACGAGGGGCTCGACCAGGCGGTCGAGGGCTGTCATGCGGTCTTCCACGTCGCGGCGCTCTACAGCTACGACGCGGACATCGAGGAGATGCGGCGCGTCAACGTCGACGGAACGCGGGCCGTGGTCGAGGCGTGCCAGCGGCAAGGCGTCGGGCGCCTCGTCTACTGCAGCACGGCGGGCACCTGCGGCCCCGTCGCCGGCAGGCCGGCGAACGAGGAGGACGAGCCGCCGCCGTGGGAGCTGGCCGTCCCGTACAAGCGCACGAAGGTCGAGGCCGAGCGCGTCGTGCTCGACGCCGCCGCCGACGGGCTGGACGCCGTCGTCGTCAATCCGACGACCCCGGTCGGCGAGGGCGACGATCGCCCCACGCCCACCGGCCGGATGGTGCGCCAGGTCGCGACCGGGAGGATCCCCGGCTACGTCCCGACGACCGGCCTGAACGTCGTCGACGTCGAGGACGTGGCCGTCGGGCACGTCCTCGCGTTCGAGCACGGCGTGCGCGGGCAGCGCTACCTGCTCGGCGGGCACGACATGACGCTGGAGGACCTCTTCGCGACGATCGCGCGGCTCGCCGGACGGCCGCGCCCGCGCATCCGCGTGCCCTACTGGGTGGCGCAGGCGGTCGCCGGTGTCGGGCTCGCGAATCGGGACGAGGTGCGCCTCGCCCGGCTCCCGATGTATTTTTCCTCTCTCAAGGCAGAGACGACCCTCGGCTACCGACCCGGCCCGGTGCTCCCGGCGCTGGAGCGGGCAGTCCGCGACGCCCTCGTGGGTACGGGGAAGGGAGGCGCATGAAGTTCCCGCTGCGGAGCACCGTCCAGATCGGCCGGTACGTCGCCGCTCAGCGCGGCAAGGAGCGGTACCCGCTCGTGATCATGCTCGAGCCCACCCTGGGCTGCAACATCGCCTGCATCGGGTGCGGGAAGATCCGGGAGTACGAGTCGAACAAGGCTCGGCTGACCGTCGAGGAGTGCATCGACACGGCGGTCCAGTGCCCGGCGCCGGTGATCTCGATCTGCGGCGGCGAGCCGCTCATCTTCAAGGGGATCGAGGAGGTCGTCGGCGCCTTCCTCGAGATGAAGCGGACGATCCAGCTCTGCACGAACGCGCTGCGGCTGTCCGAGATGCTCGACAAGTTCACGCCGAACCCGCGCCTCACGTTCGTCGTCCACCTGGACGGCATGCGCGAGATCCACGACTACGTCTGCGACTACCCCGGCCTCTGGGACATCGCGGTGCAGGGGATCCGGGACGCGCGGGCTCGCGGCTTCCGCGTCACCACGAACACGACCGTGTTCAAGGAGACCGAGGTCTCGGACGTCCTCGAGATGATGCGGTTCCTGACGCACGACGTCGGAATCGAGGGGATGCTCGTGGCCCCGGGGTACCAGTACTCGCAGATCGACCCGAGCCTGACGATGACGCGGGCCGAGCACGAGGCGAAGTTCCGCGAGATCCGCGCCGCGGCCCGGAAGCACAACTACAAGTGGCTCGCGAGCCCCGTCTACCAGGACTTCCTGACGGGCGAGAAGCAGCTGCCGTGCGCGCCGTGGGGCTCCGTGACGCGGAACCCGTACGGCTGGAAGGGCCCGTGCTACCTGCTCACGGACGGGATCTTCCCGACGTACCAGGCGCTCGTGGACGGCGTCGAGTGGGAGCGCTACGGCCCCGGCAACGACCACCGCTGCGAGCACTGCGGGATCCACTCCGGCTTCGAGCCGGCCGCCACGATCGCGACCACGGAGAGCGTCCGGGAGACCGTGCGCAGCCTCGCGTGGACGCTCACGTGAGCGGAGGCCGCCAGATCGTCGTGTCGCGCGCGGCGCCCTCCGGGGCGCCGCGCTGACACCCGGGGTCATGTCGAGCGGCGACCTCACACTCGCCTGCGCCCTCGAGTCGGAGGAGCGCGTCGCGCGCAAGGCCGGTGCGCGCACGGCTCGAGTGGGGCTCCGTGCCAGCCTGCCGGCCCCCGAGGGGCCGATCGCGGCCTTCGGCCTCGCGGGCGCCCTCGTGCCCGGCCTGGAGCCGGGGACGCTGCTGACGGCTCGTCGGATCGTCGACGAGCAGGGGGCAGTCGTGTGGGAGGGCGAGCCGATCGCCGTGCCCGGCGCCGAGGCCGCGGTGCTGTGCGCGGCCGACCGGGTCGTCGACGACCCGGCGGAGCGGCGCAGCCTGGCGGAGCGCACGGGCGCCGTCGCCGTCGAGATGGAGAGCGCCGTGCTCGCCAGGACCGGCCGGCTGGCCGGGTCGGTGCGCGCCGTCGTCGACGGGCCGGAGCGCCGCGTCGGCCGGCTCGCGGGCGCCTCGACGCCGCAGGGCGGCGTCGCCTGGGGCGTCGTCGTGGGATCGTTCATCACCGAGCCGGTCGTCTCGGCGCGCACCGCCGTGGCGGCGCGCCGGGCGCTCGCATCCCTGGAGCGGGCGGCGGCGGCTCTCGCGGGAGGAGCGTCGTAGTGTCGAAGCGGGTTCTCATCGCCGCGCCCCGCAGCTTCTGCGCGGGCGTCGTCAGGGCCATCGACATCGTCGAGAAGCTGCTGGAGCAGCACGGGCCGCCGGTCTACGTCCGGCACCAGATCGTCCACAACGTGCACGTCGTCCGCGATCTCGAGGAGCGCGGCGCCATCTTCGTCGAGACCGAGGAGGAGGTGCCCGAGGGCGCGCTCGTCGTCCTCTCGGCCCACGGCGTCGCGCCGCAGGTCTACCGCAAGTGCGCGGAGCGGAACCTCGAGGTGATCGACGCCACGTGCCCGCTCGTCTCGAAGGTCCACGCCGAGGCGCGCCGGTACGCGGGCCGCGGGCTGAAGATCGCGCTCGTCGGCCACGCGGGCCACGAGGAGGTCGTCGGCACCATGGGCGAGGCGCCCGAGTCGATCATCCTCGTCGAGACCGTCGAGGACGCCCAGGCGCTCGAGCTCGACGAGGGGCAGCAGGTCGCCTTCCTCACGCAGACCACGCTCTCCGTCGACGACACGGCCGAGGTGGTGGACGCGCTGCGCGAGCGCATCCCCGATCTCGTCGGGCCGCCGTCCGCGGACATCTGCTACGCGACCCAGAACCGGCAGGACGCGGTCAAGAAGATCTGCGAGCAGGCGACGCTCGTGCTCGTCGTCGGCTCCAAGACCAGCTCGAACGCGAACCGCCTCGTCGAGGTGGCCCGGACCCGGGGCGCCGAGGCGTACCTCGTCGACGACGAGTCGGACGTGGACATCGCCTGGCTCGACGGCCACGACGTCGTCGGCCTGACGGCCGGCGCGTCCTCGCCGGACTCGCTCGTCACGCGTGTCGCCGACCTGCTCGCCGAGCACGGCTTCACCGAGCGCGAGGAGGTCGAGCTGACCCGCGAGGACGTCTACTTCCGCCTGCCGGCGCAGCTGCGCTGAGGCCGTCCCTCCCGCGGCCGGCGCCGTTCGTCGGCCCCTCTGCGCAGGTCGCCCGCGGGGGCAGCGCGGGGCGGCCGTGGCGAGCGGCGGTCGATGGGCTGCCCCGGCGGACAGGGCCGTCCGGCTCCCGGTCGGTTCTGCGGGCGCGGTCGGCTCGGACTCCGTCGACCGGTGCCGGGACGCCCGGCGGTCGCCGCCCGCCGTCCCTCGGTGCGGCTGCGTCAGGGGGCCCTCAGGCGCACCTCCTCGACCTCCGTCGTCGGCTGCGGGTGGACCAGGTCGATGAGCGTGCCGATGCACAAGCCGAGCGCCGCCCAGATCACGACGGCCAGCAGGAGCCGGAAGAGCACCGAGCCGATCCGCTCGCCGAGCGTCGGGCCTCCTCCGGGATGGGCATTCCCGATCGTCTGCACTGGCCTCCTTCCCTCGAGGTTGACTCGGTGGAGGGGAGCGCGGGCGCTTCCCCTCCGGGACGACCCGCCGGGCGAATCCCGGTCAGATCACGTCCCCGTCTCGTAGGCGTACGTCCCGTCGCCGTGGACCCAGACCTTCACCCAGGGGTACTCCGAGCCGATGCAGCCGTACTTCAGGATGCAGTTCTCGAAGGATCCCTGGCGCAGCGACCAGTGGCCGCTGCCTGCGCCGTTCCAGGCGTAGTAGCCGCCGCTGCCGGGCAGCTGGCCGCGGTAGCGCCAGTTCGGGTCGACGTCGCTCGGGTAGGTCGAGATGTCGACACGGGTCACCTTGCCGGCCGACCAGCACCAGCCCTTGACCTGGTGCCACTTGTAGACGACGGATCGAACGATCGACGAGCGGCCGATCCGGGAGACGTCGACTGCGGCGCACCCGGACGCCGACTGCAGCCGCCGGCCGCCCTGCGTCGTCCGACCCGGGCCGTCCAGCCGCTCCGCGGCCGTCGCACCGAGGGGCGTGGCCGGACGGCGCGGCCCGATCGGCCGCATGGTCGGGTCGAGCGGCGTGTACCAGGCCTCGACCTGCGGCGACTCGGCGGGGCCCGGTGCAGCGGCCGCGCTGGTGGTCGCCAGCGCGATCGTCGCGAGCGCCGCGACCGCGAGCGCGATGGTTGTCCTCATGCATTCCCACCTCCTTTCCGGTCGCGTCGGTCGCGGGCTCGACCTGTTGGGAGAGTACGCTGCCGTCGCCCGCTCCGACAACGGCCTTTCGGGACAGGTGGTGTGACGATTCGGTGCCGAGCTGTCCCCACGGAGGCGCCGGGCGTCGTCCCCGGGCCGCCGATCGACGCGACCTCGCGTCCGCGCCGGAGACCGCCGCCCGGGCTCCGCGGAGATCGCGGGCCGGCGGCGCCTGCTGGCGCCGACAGCGGCCGTCGTCCGCCGCGTCCGGCGGCGCGCCCGGGCCGACGCTCTCGGCGGCAGACGTCGGGCGCCGCGCGGCCGGCTCCCGGGCGTCGCGCCGGGCCGGCCGCAGGGAGCATGCCGGGCTTCGTCGCGCCTGTCCGATCGTCGGCCCCCTCGCCGCGCCGCTCGGCCGCCCCGGGGCCCCGCCCCGGGATGCGGCTGCCGCGCCGGCGCGCTCGTCGTCCGGAGTCGCCGGCGCGGAGTGGATCGCCGGGCTCGCCGCCGACACCGCACCACGGTCCGGCGGCGGGCACCCGGGGCTCCGTCGGCGGCGGCGAGCGGTGCGCGGGCGCGGCCCCGGCTCACGGGGTCGAGCGTCCCGATGTGCGAGCGCCGGCAGGCCGCTCCCGGCGCGTTGACACCGCGCGGAAGGAGCGCGCCGTCGGCCGGCTGGCGCGCGTGGGAGCAGCCCGGCCGCAGCGGGCCGCTAGTAGAGCGCGGTCGCGAGCCGGCGGCGGTAGGCCGTCGCGAGCGGGTGCTCCTGGCCGAGCTCCTCGAAGATCGCGACCATCACCTCGCGCACCCGGTTCTTCTCGGCCGGCTCGGCGGCCATGGCGCGGTCCAGCAGCCAGGCGAGCGCTCGCTCGTAGTCGCCCTCGGCGACCGGGCCGAGGATCTCCGGGTACTCCCGCTCGCAGTGAGCTCCTCGAGCAGCCGGGATGCCGCGGACGGGCCGAGCAGGCTGTCGAGGAACGCCGACGGCGGTCGGCGACAGCGCGCCCACGAACTCCGAGACGACCCGGCCGTTGCGGAACGCCTTGACCGCCGGGATGCTGCGGATCGGCGGCGCGCCGCGAGCTCCTGGTTCGAGTCGACGTCGACCTCGCCAGCTTCTTCGACCTGCCCGCGCGGGCCTCGACCTCGCGCTCGATCACGGCCCGAGCAGCCTTGCAGGGGCCGCACCACTCGGCCCAGAAGTCGACGACGACCGGCAGCTTCTCGGCCGACCGCTCGATCACGTCCCGCTCGAACGTCTGCTCCGTCACGTCCATGCAAGCATTCCTCCAAGCCGTCGGCGCTTGTCCGGCGCCGTCCGGTTCGTCGAACCCACGCAGCACGAGCATGATGCCCGCCGCGCGCGACGGCGGCGTCGGTCGACCCGCCGTCGTACGACGGACGTGGTCGCAGGGGCGGGCGCGGCCCGGGCAGCGCGTCGTGCGGCGGACCGCCGGCGGCGTCTCGCGCGTCGCGTGGCTCGACGACGCGGGCTCGCACCCGACACGCCACCTCCGCGCTCCGGGCCCGTCAGGCGCGAGCTGCTCGACCACGCGGTCGTGCGCCGATCGCCACGAGATGGTCAGCGCCGGGGGCGCGAGTGGGGCCGACGCCCCTGGTCGTCGACCCGCCGACGGCGCGAGCGAGGGCGGGGCCGGCCCCGATCGCCCATGCGGATCCGGCCCGTGCCCGGGAGCGAGGCCCGTCGGGCGCGGGCGAGTCGACCCGCGCGACCCGCGCCAGCCGACGTCGACGACCTCGACGCGAAGGTGTCCGTCCTCGCCGACCTCTCGCCCAGATCGGGACCGCGCGCCTCGACGAGATGGGCCGCCGGCTCGTCGTCGAGCGCCGCGGCCGGCGGAGGCCGACAGCGGGGCGGCTCCAGCCCCGACGACGACGACGCCGACGCTGGCGACCGGACCGGTGAGACGCGGCAGTGGAAGACGATCGGCCGCCGGATCGGGCTGCGCCCGCGCGCGCTCGCCGAGGGCTCCGCTGGTTCGTTCCCGGAGCTCGTCCTCCGGACGACGTCCTCGACGTGGTCGGGCCGTGGCGTCGATCCCGGCAGGTCGCTGCAGCGTGCGGCCCGGGCGTCACGCGCGGCTCCCCATCCCCCTCGGGGCTCGTCGTCCTCGTCTCTCGCGCGGCGGGGCTCCGGCGCCGACCAGCGGGTGTCGTCGAGGGCCGTGGCGCGCGGCGGCGACGCGGCTGCAGACGACCCGCCGCGGCGCGGACGGCGGCCTCGAGCGGCGACGGGCGTGCAGCGCGGCGACGCGCCCGTCTCGGGACGACGGCCTCGACCCGTCGACGTCGCACGCGCCGGTGGGTCGCTCCCTGCGCTCGCGCCTCGCCGTCCCGACGCGTGGCGTCGCTAGGGCGTGCCCTCGTCGAGCCCGGCGAGCGTCGCCCCGACCAGGCCGGGCAGGGTGTCGACGTTGTAGCCGCCCTCGAGCACGAGGGCGGTCCGCGGCGCCAGCTCCGTGGCGCGCGCGGCGAGCTCCCGGAAGCCGACCTCGGTCAGGCGCATCCCGCCGAGCGGGTCGCCGAGGGCGGCGTCGTACCCGGCCGAGACGAGCAGCAGGTCGGGCTGGAACGCGTGGATCCGCGGCTCGACGATCCGCTCCATCACCTCGGCGTACTCCTCGTCGTCCGCGCCGGCGCCTAGCGGGACGTTGCACGTGCTCTCGTCCTGGTCCTCGGGGCCGCCGCTGCCGGGGTAGAACGGCCAGCGGTGGATCGAGGCGAAGAGGACGGAGTGGTCGCCGCGGAAGATGTCCTCGGTGCCGTTTCCGTGGTGGACGTCCCAGTCGAGGATCGCGACGCGGCGCAGACCCAGCTCGCGCTGCGCGAAGCGCGCGGCGATCGCGACGTTGTTGAACAGGCAGAAGCCCATCGCGCGGTCGACCACGGCGTGGTGGCCGGGCGGGCGCACGAGCGCGAAGCCGCCGCGCTCGACCGCCTCGATCGCCGCGCCCGCCGCGAGCAGCGCCAGCCGGTAGCTGGTCGGGCCGCAGATCGTGTCCGCGTCGAGTCGGGCGACGCGCCCGCTCTCGGAGACCGTGCGGACGATCGCGACGTGCTCGGGGTCGTGGCACGCCGTCACCTCCTCGACCGTCGCGGCGCGCGGCTCGACGAAGCTCGGAAACGCCGCATGGAGCGCCTGGATCCGCTCCGGCCGCTCCGGATGGTCGCCGGTCGGATGGTCGTGCGCGAAGTCCGGGTGCGAGACGACGACCGTCACCTCGGCGAGTCTACGCGGGCCCCGTGCGGTGCGACGGCCTGTCCGTCCCGGGGTCAGTAGACTCGCCCGATGGCCACCGACACGCCGACCACCGGGATCCGCCGCGTGCGGATCGCAGGCGAGGAGCGGGCGGTCGTCGCCGCCGCCTCGGGCCTGCACCCGCTCGACCGCTCCCTCGCCGCCCTGCTGGCCGCCGGCCGGGACGCGGTGCACGACGCCGTCGACGCCGCGCTCGCCGCGGCACCCGTCTCGGGCAGCGCCGAGACGCTCGCCCCGATCGACCGCCAGGAGGTGTGGGCCTCGGGCGTCACCTACGAGCGCTCGAAGCAGGCGCGGGTCGAGGAGGCCGCGATCAAGGACGTCTACACGCGCATCTTCGAGGCCGAGCGCCCCGAGGTGTTCATGAAGATGCCGCCGTACCGCGTGCCGCCGCCGGGCGCGCCGCTGCGCGTCCGCGCCGACTCGACGTGGGACGTGCCGGAGCCCGAGCTGGCCCTCGTGCTCGACGCGGCCGGCCGGATCGTCGGCTACCTCGTCGCCGACGACGTCTCCTCGCGCTCGATCGAGGGCGAGAACCCGCTCTACCTCGCGCAGGCGAAGATCTTCGACGACGCGCTCGGGCTCTCCGACACGATCGTCCTGGCCCGCGACGCAGGCGACGCGCGCGACCTCGGCATCCGGCTGACCATCCGCCGCGGCGGCGCCGTCGCCTACGAGGGGGAGACGTCGACGGCGCGGATCGTCCGCTCGTTCGAGACGCTCGCCGCGTACCTGTTCCGCGAGCTGACGCACCCCTTCGGCGCCGTCCTCTGCACCGGCACTGGCCTCGTGCCGCCCGACGAGTTCACGCTGGAGGACGGGGACGACGTCGAGATCGCGATCGACCGCGTCGGCGTCCTGCGCCACCCGGTCTACCGCTCCACCCGGGGCACGCGATGAGCGCCACAGGCACCGTTCGCGTCCGGCACCTGATCGGCGGCGAGTGGCTCGGCGAGCCGGGCGGCGAGCGGCGCAACCCGGCCCGCCCGGACGACGTCGTCGCGCAGCTTCCCGTCGGCGGGCTCGACGAGGCGGACGCCGCGATCGAGGCGGCCCAGGCCGCCGCTCGCGGCTGGCGCAACACGCCCGCCCCCGCCCGCGGCGCGATCCTCGCCCGCGCCGCCGAGCTGCTGCAGGAGCGCAAGCAGGCGATCGCCGAGGCGCTCTGCCGCGAGGAGGGCAAGACGATCGCGGAGGCGACGGGCGAGGTCCAGCGCGCCGCGGACATCATGCGCTTCATGTCCGGCGAGGGCTGGCGCCTGATCGGCCAGACGCTCCCCTCCTCGGTTCCGAGCACGCACCTCTACACGGTCAAGGAGCCGCTCGGGGTCGTCGCGCTGATCACGCCGTGGAACTTCCCGATCGCGATCCCGACCTGGAAGCTCGCGCCCGCGCTGATCGCGGGGAACGCCGTCGTGCTCAAGCCGGCGGCGCTGACCCCCGTCTCGGTGCAGCACCTCGCCGAGTGCCTGCTCGACGCGGGCCTGCCCGCGGGGGTGCTGAACGTCGTCCACGGCCCGGGCGGGGTGATCGGCGACGCGCTCGTGCGCGACGAGCGGATCGCCGCGATCTCGTTCACCGGCTCGACGGAGGTCGGCAAGCGGATCAACCGGCTCGGCGCGGAGCGGCTCGCCCGCGTGCAGCTCGAGATGGGCGGCAAGAACGCGATGGTCGTCCTCGACGACGCCGACCCCGTCGCCGCGGCGCGGATCGCCGCGGCCGGCGGCTTCGGCCTGACCGGGCAGGCGTGCACCGCCACGAGCCGCGTGATCGCGACGCGCGGCATCCACGACCGGCTCGTCGAGGCGCTCGCGAAGGAGGCAGCCGCCTGGCAGCCCGGGGACGGCCTCCTGCCCGAGACGAGGATGGGGCCGGTCGTCAGCGAAGGCCAGCTCGAGAGCGACCTCTCCTACCTCGAGGTCGGCAGGCAGGAGGGCGCGCAGCTCGTCGCCGGCGGCGCGCAGCAGGAGAACTTCCTCGCCCCGGCCGTCTTCGCCGGCGTCACGCCGACGATGCGCATCGCCCGCGAGGAGATCTTCGGGCCGGTGATCGGCGTGATCGAGGTGGCGAGCCTCGACGAGGCGATCGGGCTCGCGAACGACTCGCGCTACGGGCTCTCCGGCGGCATCGTCACGAACGACCTGACCGCCGCCATGCGCTTCGCCGACGAGGCCGACATCGGCGTCGTCAAGATCAACCGGCCGACCACGGGGCTCGACCTGAACGCACCCTTCGGCGGCGTCAAGGAGTCGTCGAGCGGCACGTTCCGCGAGCAGGGGACCGTCGCCGTCGACTTCTACACCCGTCTCAAGACCGTCTACCTGGGGACCTGATGACCGAGCAGAGCAGGCAACGCCGCACCGCCGCCGCCCCGACCGATGGGGGCGGGGACACCGAGATGACGAAGGTCGCGAAGCGCCCGCTGTGGCTCGACCGCCCGGCAGAGCGCCCGCCGCTGACGGAGCTGTACCGCCGCATGTACCTGATCCGCCGCTTCGAGGAGCGGGCGACCGACCTGTTCAAGGAGGGCGTGATCACCGGCACGGCGCACAGCTGCGTCGGGCAGGAGGCGATCGCCGTCGGCGTCAGCGCGATCATGCGCCCCGGCGACTACCTCGTCGGGCACCACCGCAGCCACGGCCACCTGCTCGCGCGGGGCGCGAGCGCGCACCGGATGATGGCCGAGATGTTCGGCAAGCGCACGGCTACTGCAAGGTCCGGCGGCTCCATGCACATCGCCGACATCTTGGACCTCGACATCATCGGCTGCAACGGGATCATCGGCGCCGGCGCCCCCCGCGGGCGGCGCGGCGCTCTCGGCCCGCCTGCGCGGCACCGACCAGGTCGCCGTGGCGTTCTTCGGGGACGGCGGCGCCGGGCAGGGCTCCGTGCACGAGGCGATGAACCTCGCGGCGACGTGGAAGCTCCCCGTCGTCTTCGTCTGCGAGAACAACCAGTTCGCGCTCTCGGTCGGCTGGAAGGAGACCCGCGCGGTGCCCGACCTGGCGGTGCGCGCGGCCGGGTACGGGATGCCGGGCGAGGTCGTCGACGGGAACGACGTGCTGGCCGTCGAGGAGGCGGCCGCGCGCGCGATCGAGCTCGCCCGCACCGGCGGCGGGCCGACCTTCCTCGAGCTGAAGACGTTCCGCCGGATGCAGCACTCGATGCGCGCCAACCTCCCGGACACGCGCGATCCGGCGGTCGTGGCCGAGTGGGAGCCGAAGGACCCGCTGCCGCGCTTCGAGAACGTGCTGCGCGAGCTCGGCGAGCTCGACGAGGACTCGCTCGTCGCCCTCCAGACGCGGATCGAGGACGAGATCACCGCGGCGATCGAGCAGGCGGCGAAGGACGAGGACGCGAGCCCGGACGACCTGTTCACGTCCGTGTACGCGCCGCATGCGACGTACGACGCGCCGCCGCCGCGGGGCGAGCGCGCGATCGGCTTCGTCCAGGCGGTGCGCGAGGCGCTCGACCACGAGCTCGACGCCGACCCGACGGTCTTCGTCATGGGCGAGGACGTCGGCAAGGTCGGCGGCCTGTTCCGCGCGACCGAGGGGCTGTACGAGAAGTACGGCGCCGAGCGCGTCCGCGACACGCCGCTGACCGAGTCGGGCTTCGTCGGGGCCGGGGTCGGCGCCGCGCTCGCCGGGATGCGGCCGGTCGTCGAGCTGCAGTTCTCGGACTTCACCCAGGTGACGATGGACCAGATCGTCAACCAGGCCGCGAAGCTCCGCTTCATGCTGGGCGGGACGGCCCCGATGCCGCTCGTGATCCGGACGGCCGGAGGCGGCGGCGCCCGCCTCGCGGCGCAGCACTCGCAGAGCCTGGAGGCGATGTTCGCCCACGTGCCCGGGCTCGTCGTCGTCATGCCCTCGAACGCCTACGACGCGAAGGGCCTGCTGTCCGCGGCGATCCGCGACGACAACCCGGTGATCTTCCTCGAGCAGAAGATGCTGTTCTTCGCCGAGGCGGAGCCGGTCCCGGAGGAGCGCTACCTCCTGCCGCTCGGCAAGGCCAGCATCGCCCGCGAGGGCACGGACGTGACCGTCGTCGCGCTCGGCGCGATGGTGCCGCTCGCGCTCCGCGCCGCGCGCGACCTCGAGCGCGAGGGGATCAGCGTCGAGGTCGTCGACCCGCGGACGATCTCCCCGCTCGACACGGAGACGATCGTCTCGTCGGTGACGAAGACCACGCGCGTCGTGATCGTCCACGAGGCCGCCCAGTTCGGCGGCATCGGCGGCGAGATCGCGGCGCAGATCGCGCAGCACGCGTTCTGGGACCTCGACGCGCCGATCGTCCGCCTGGGTGCGCCGCACTACCCGATCCCCTACCAGAAGGACCTCGAGCAGCTGACGCTGCCGTCCGCGAACGACATCGTCGCGGCGGTGCGCTCGCTCCGCTGAAACGGCACGGGGGAGAAGCTCGCGCTTCTCCCCCGTGGGCCCCCTCATCGCGCCACGGCCTCTCGCACTCGGGCCTTGCCTGGCGCACGGCGTCGGCGCCCTCTCCGACGTGCGCTCTGGTCGGAGGACAGCAAGCTGCCCTCCTCCGCGGAGACCCGCCCGCTAGCCCGCGAGCCTCGCCTCGTGGCTGATCTGGACGCCGCTCAGGGCCTTCGAGACCGGGCAGCTCTGGGCCGCCGTCGTCGCCGCGTCGCGGAAGGCCTGGTCGTCGAGGCCGGGGACGGTGCCCTCGACGTCGAGGTGGCTGCCCGTGATGCCCTGGCCCGGCTGGAAGCCCACGGTCGCCGTGACCCGCAGCTGCTCCGGCGGGGTGCCGGCCTGCGTCAGGCCGTGCGCGAGCGCCATGCTGAAGCACGTCGCGTGGGCGGCCGCGATCAGCTCCTCGGGGCTCGTCGCGTCCGCGCCCTGCTCGGCCCGCTTCGGCCAGCTGACCGCGACGTCCGTCAGCGTCCCGCTGCCCGTCGTCACGGTGCCGCTGCCCTCCATCAGGTTCCCGCTCCACACCGCGGATGCGCGCTTCTCGACCGCCATGGGTCTCCTCCTCGTCTCGTGGCAGGGACTTGGTGCGCCAAGCGTAGAGACGGGGCGGTCCCGCGCCGCGGCCGGCCGGGCCGCCGCTAGGCTCGGGTGATCGACGGGCTGATCCTGCTCACCGGCGCGACGGGCTACATCGGCGGCCGGCTGCTGCGCGCGCTCGAGGAGCGCGGCGAGCGCGTCCGCTGCGTCTCCCGCCGGCCCGAGCTGCTCGCGCGCCGCGTCGCGGCCGGGACGGAGGTGGTCGAGGGCGACGTCCTGCGCCCGGAGACGATCGGCCCGGCCCTCGCGGGCGTCCACACGGCCTACTACCTCGTCCACTCGATGGGCTCGAGCCGGCCGTTCGACGATGCCGACCGCGAGGCCGCACGCGCCTTCGCCGATGCGGCGCGCGAGGCCGGCGTGCGGCGGATCGTCTACCTCGGCGGCCTTGGCCAGGGCGACCTGTCGGCGCACCTCGCCTCGCGGCAGGAGGTCGGTCGAGTCCTGCGCGAGTCGGCCGTGCCGACGATCGAGTTCCGCGCGTCGATCGTGATCGGATCGGGCAGTGCGTCGTTCGAGATGATCCGGGCGCTCGTCGACCGGCTCCCGTTCATGGTCTGCCCGCGCTGGGTGCGGACGCGGGCGCAGCCGATCGCGATCGAGGACGTGCTCGCGTACCTGCTCGCCGCGCTCGACCGCGAGCCAGCCGGCGGCGAGCTGTTCGAGATCGGCGGCGCCGACTCCGCGACCTACCTCGAGCTGATGCGCGAGTACGCGCGCCAGCGCGGCCTGCGCCGCGCGATGCTGCCCGTGCCGGTGCTGACGCCGCACCTGTCGAGCCTGTGGCTGGGGCTGGTCACCCCCGTCTACGCGGGGATCGGCCGCAAGCTGGTCGACTCGCTGCGCAACGAGACGCTCGTCCGCGACGACCGCTCGCTGTCGGTCTTCCCGGTGCGCCCGCGTGGCTACCGCGACGCGATCGCCCGCGCCCTCGTCAACGAGGATCGGGAGTTCGCGGAGACGCGCTGGTCGGACGAGGCCTTCGCCGATCGCGTGCCGTACGGTGGCGAGCGGCGCGGCTCGCGGCTCGTCGACTCGCGCGCGCTCGCCGTCGCCGCCCCGCCTGCCGCGGCGTTCGCGCCGATCCAGCGGATCGGAGGCGACACCGGCTGGTACCGCGGCGGCCTGCTCTGGCGTCTGCGCGGGGCGCTCGACGTCCTCGTCGGCGGGCCCGGCCTGCGCCGCGGCCGGCGCGACCCGGTCGGAGTCCGCGTGGGCGACACGATCGACTTCTGGCGCGTCGAGGCGTTCGAGCAGGACGAGCTGCTCCGGCTGCAGGCCGAGATGAAGGTGCCCGGTCGCGCGTGGCTCCAGTTCGAGGTGCGCCCGCACCCGCGGGGCAGCGAGATCACGCAGACCGCGATCTTCGACCCGTCGGGCCTGTGGGGGCTCGTCTACTGGTACACGCTCTGGCCCGCGCACGGGTTCATCTTCGGCGGCATGCTGCGCGAGATCGCCCGCACCGCCGAGCGCGCCGCAGGGAAGCCGTAGCGCGCCCGGCGGTCGTCAGCGTCGCCAGCCGGCATCCCTCCGGCGTCCGGCCCCTGTCCCGGGACGACCGGTCGGGCTACTCGTCCCGGTGGCTGACGACGTTGATCACGTTGCCGTCCGGGTCGCGCACGAGGAACCTCCGGACGCCCCAGGGCTCGTCCGTCAGCGGGTGCACGATCTCGTAGCCGCGACGTTGCGCTTCGGCGTAGGCCTCGTCGACCCCGTCGCCGACGTGCACCGAGAGGACGGAGTCGACGGGACTCGTGGCGTCGCGGGTGACGAGCTGGAGGGACGCACGTCCGTCCGCCGTCCTGTACCGGGCAACCCAGCCGAGATTCATCTCCTCGACGCCCAGCCCGAGGTAGTCGGCGTAGAAGCCCACGGCGGCCTCCACACTCGACACCGGCAGGTTGGCCGTCACCCCGGTCACTCGCATCCTCGCTCCTCTCGTCGATCCATTGGCTCGAGCACGGCAGGAGGGCTGCTCGAGAAGACCGTCCTGCCGGCGCGCGGACGGGACCCGATCCGGGCGATGGGAGGCGGGTGGCGTTGCCGCCCTCCGACGACGACGTCTGCTCGGAGCAGCCGCCCACCCGAAGCGCCCTGCGCAGCCCGAGGGCCAGTCGCCTGGCGCGATGAGGGGGGCCCTGGGGGGAGCAGCGCGAGCTTCTCCCCCCAGCTATCTCCCCCGCACTACGACCAGACGGAGCCCAGCAGCCGCAGCCAGTTGCCGCCGATCAGCTTGCGGATCCGCCCCTCGGCCCAGCCGCGGCGCTCCATCTCGGCGGTGATGTTCGGCCAGTCGACGATCCGGTCGAGCCCGGCCGGCATCGCGAACGCGTCGCCCTCGGCCTTCGGAAGCGGGGAGACGAGCCGCGCGTAGCCCTTGTCGCGGCGCAGCCACTCGATGAACGCCATGCCGTAGCCCTGCATGTAGTCCGTTCCGACGCCGACCGAGTCCTCGCCCGCGACGCTCACGACGTGCTCGATCGCGTCGACGTAGTCGGCGAGCGTCGCCTTGCCGTCCGCGCGCAGGAACCAGGGCAGGAGCGTGACGCCGACGAAGCCGCCGCGCTCGGCGATGAAGCGGATCTCCTCGTCGGTCTTGTTGCGCGGGTGCGGGTTCGTGACGGCGGGGCAGGTGTGCGAGTACGCGACCGGCCGCGTCGAGGCGAGGATGGCGTCGCGGCTCGTGTTCGAGCCGACGTGGGAGAGGTCGACGAGGATGCCGAGGCGGTTCATCTCCGCGACGACCTCGTGCCCGAAGTCGGTCAGGCCGCGGTCGACGGACTCGTAGCAGCCGGCGCCGACGAGGTTCTGCGTGTTGTAGGCGAGCTGCATGACGCCGACGCCGAGCTCCTTGAACAGCTCGAGCCGGCGCAGGTCGGTCTCGATCGCGCCGAGGTTCTGGAACCCGAGCACGACGCCGACGCGCCCCTCGGCCTTCGCCGCGTGGACGTCCTCGACGGTCTTCACCGGGCGGAGGAGGTCGCCGTGCTCGCGGAACCAGCCCTTCCAGCGGGCGATGTTGTCCATCGTCTCGACGAAGCCCTCCCAGACCGAGCAGGTGCAGTTGACGGCCGTGATCCCGGCCGCGTGCTGCTCCTCGAAGATGTCGCGGCCCCAGCGGGAGATCTGCAGGCCGTCGACGACGATCGCGTCGCGGTGGAGTGGTGTGCTGCTCATGGGCGACAGTCTCTCCCGCGCGCGCCGCCCGTGCAACCCGGGCCGGCGGGACCGGCCGGCGGGCGCTCTAGCATGCGTCTCCGGAGGATCCGCCACGAGCCGCCGCGACCGCACCCGTCCCGCCGGCGCCCCGACGCGATGAGCGCCGCCGGCCACGACGAGCGGCTCGAGCCGGGGCGGACGTTCACGTTCCGCCGCACGTTCACGGACGGCGACGTCGCGCTCTTCTGCGGCGTGACGGGCGACTTCAACCCGTACCACCTGGACGACGCCTTCTCCGCCGGGGGCCGCTTCGGCCGCCGGATCGTGCCGGGGCTCCTGACCGGCTCGATGCTGACGCACATCGGCGGGCTGCTCGGCGTCCTCGCGAGCCGGATGACGTTCGACTACGAGCGGCCGGTCTACGTCGGCGACACCGTCGAGTGCGTGCTGACGATCGACGCCGTCGACGAGCGCGGGCGCGCCGAGGCGTCCGCGACGTTCACGAACGCGGACGGGGACGTCGTCCTGCGCGCGACGGTGTCCGGGCGTCCGACCCACGTCCGGCTGGCGCGCTGACGCCGGCGCGACGGCTAGCATCGCTCACGTCCGTGTGGCTCCTGGTTCGCAGCGGTCCCGACAACGGCAAGGCGGCGGAGGTCGTCGGCGAGCGGTTCCTCGTGGGCCGCGATCGCGACGCCGGCCTCGTCCTCGGGGACGAGAAGGCCTCGCGCCACCATGTCGTCGTCACGCCGATGGCGGACGGGAGCGCCCTCGTCGAGGATCTCGCCTCGACGAACGGCACCTACGTCGGCGGGCGGCGGATCGACCGGCCGACGACCGTCTCGATCGGCACCGAGATCCGCATCGGCGACTCCGTGCTCGTGCTCTCGGCCACCCGCGACCAGGGCGCCACGACCGCCGTGCCGCTGCCGTCCTCGCCGACCGTCGTCGCTGCGCCGCCGCCGGCCCCGCAGCCGTCCCGGCCCTCGGGCGCGAGCGCCTCGCGGATCGAGCGCGTGCGCCTGATGCGCGCGGTCAACCGCCTGACGTGGATCTCCGCGATCCTGGGGCTCGGCGTCGCCGCGGCGATCGCGGTCGTCGTCCTCTTCGTCACGGGCGTGATCGGCGGCGACGACCCGGCGCCCGAGGCCGCCCCGGTCGCGCTCCCGGCCCCGGCCCCGGCGCCGGCCGTGGCGGCGCCCGCCCCGGCGGCGACGCCGGACCCGGTGACGTCGAGATCCCCGTGCCCGTGCCCGCGCCGCCGGGCCCGCCGCCCCGCCGCCCACCCCCGACGTCACGGACGTCGTCGAGCAAATCCGCCGTCGACCGTGCTGGTCGTCGCGCAGCGCGGGCTCGACGGTCTCGGGCAGGACCGGCTGGGTGCTCGACGCGGACGAGGGCCTGATCATCCACGAACAACCACGTCATCCAGACGAGGCACGGCCTGGACGGTCACCCTCGACGGCGACTCCCGGCCCGCGACGCTCGTCGCGACGGCGCCCTGCGAGTTTGTCGCGCTCCTCCGGGTGCGGAACACCGACGCGCGCTGCGGACGCTGCCGCTCGGCTCGCAGCAACAGCTCCGGCTCGGCCAGACCGTGATCGCGCTCGGCTACCCGGCGAACGCGGCGGCGCAGGACAACCTCACCGCCACCTCGGGCGTCGTCTCGGTCGTCCAGGAGACCTACGACCAGATCGACGTGGTCGACCCGCCCGTGCTGACGAACGTGATCCAGACGGACGCCACGATCAACCCCGGCAACTCCGGCGGGCCGCTCGTCACGCTCTCCGGCGAGCTCGTCGGCATGAACACCGCCGTGCTGCTCTCGGCGGGCGGTCGGCCGATCCAGAACCAGTTCTACGCGATCGGCGTCGACCGGATCAAGGAGGTCGTCGAGGACCTGCGCCAGGGGATCTCGCGCGCGTACCCCGGCTTCGGCTTCCTCCCCGGCATGGTCGCGTCCGACGTCGGCCTCGACGACCAGGGCCTCTCGGGCACCGTCGCGCTGCCCGCGCTCGCGGACACGCCGGCCGCGGCGTCAGGGCTCGACGCCGGCCTCTCGCTCGTCGTCGCCGTCGAGGGGCAGCAGCTCGACACGAGCCGGCGCAGCTACTGCGACGCGGTCGGCGACCGTCGCACGGGCGACACGGCGACGTTCACGATCCTCGAGGACGGCGCGCGGCGCCCGCGCGACGTCGTCGTCGAGTTCGCCTAGCCCGTCGGCGCGTCGAGGGGGACGATCGTGGCGCCGACGGCGATCTCGCCGTCGACGAGGACGTCGGCGCGCAGGCCGCCGCGGTGCACGAGCCCGCGCAGGACGCCGGGCTCGGTGCGCTGCGCGAGGTGGTCGCACGGCTCGCAGAGCCGCGTGCCGACGCACTCGACCGGCCCGATCCGGAAGCGGTGGCCGACGAGGGCGTTCAGGTCGATCCCCTCGGTGACGAGGTTCCGCCCCGACGCGGCGGCGTCGAGCTGGATGCCCGTCTCGCGCGCGAGCGCGTCGAGCGCCTCCGCCTCGATCAGGGTCAGGTGCCGCCCCGAGCCGGGCAGGTCGGAGAACGTCCCGACGCCGGCGCGGTAGCGATCCCCCTCGAGCCCGGCCCCGGCGACCGCCTGCACGCGCTCGAGCGCGACGGGGGTGCCGTTCGCGGTCGCCCTGACCCAGATCGCCGCGACGCGCCCGCGGCCCGAGCGGCCAGCCGCTAGAACGGGCCCGCGCCCGTCCACCACTGGTAGAGCCTGCCGCCGTCCGTGCGGAGGGCGAAGCCGAGGATCCGGAAGCGCTGGTTCGTCCAGATGAAGATCGGCTGGCCCTGATCGCTGAAGTAGCACGCGAAGCGGCCCGCCCGCACCTGCTGGCCGTCGACTGGCTGCGTGTAGAAGTTCTCGCCGACGTTGCCGGCCTGGCAGTCGCCGCTGTTCCGCTGCACCGATGCCGCATCGAGCTGCGACGCGTAGTAGTCGTTCATCGACTCGACCGTCGGGAACAGCTCGTAGAAGGCCCGCACCGGGCCGTTCGTCGGGCAGTCGACGCCCGCGATCGAGCCGAAGCCGCGGGTCGTCTCCGCCTCGCGCCCGCAGTTGTCCCTGAACTTCTCCGGCACGTGCGACAGCAGCTCCTGCTCGGCCAGGTTCGGGAACGGCTCCTCGCCGCCCGTGTCCGTGAGGGTGCCGGTGTCGGTGAACGTGCCCGTGTCCGTCACGTCGGGCGGGGTGCCGGTCTGCTCGGGCTGGGGCGAGGGCCCGAACTCGTCGGCGTCGTCGTTCGTCAGCCGCAGCAGATCGGAGCCGTCCGGCCGCGCGGCGTAGAGCTCGTAGTTGCCGTCGCGCGTCGACTGGAAGGCGATCCTCGAGCCGTCCGGGTACCAGGCGGGGCGGGCGTCCTCGGCCTCGTCGTCGGTCAGGCGGGTCTGGTCCGACCCGTCCGAGCCCATCACGTAGACCTCGAAGTTCCCGTCGCGGTTCGTCGTGAAGGCGATCTGCGTCCCGTCCGGGGAGAACGACGCGAAGTCGTCGAGCGCGTCGTTGTCGGTGAGGACGGTCTCCTCGCCGGTCTCGAGGTCGATCGACACGAGCTCGGCGTCGCCGTCGATGCGGGTGAAGACGACGTGGATGCCGTCGGGGGACCAGGTCGGGTTCGTGTCCTGGACGTCGTTGTCGGTCAGCTGCACCGGGTTCGGGGCGCTCGGGTCGACGAGCCAGATCTCGGCGTCGCCGCCCGCCTGGCTGACGTACGCGAGCCGCGCGCCGTCGGCCGACCACGCCGGCGAGATGTCGTCGGACGGGTCGGACGTGACGACCGTCTGGTTGCCGCCGTCTGCGTCCATCACGACGATGTCGTAGTTGCCCGTGCGGCCGCTCGCGAACGCGATCTGGCCGGCGGACGACCAGCGCGGCGCGCTGTCGATCCCCGGCGAGTTCGTCAGACGGACGGTGCCGGCCGACGTGGCGGCGTAGACGTCGACGTTCCCGTTCGACGCGGCCTCGAAGGCGATCGGTGGCGAGCCCGCGGGCAGGCTGACGGCGATCAGGCCCGAGGGCGACGACGGCGGCGTCGGCGGGGTCGGCTCGGACGGCGGCGTCGGCGGCGGCTCGACGGGCTCGGTCTGCGGCTGGGTCTCGTCGGTCGAGTCGGTCGGAACGGGCGACGGGCCGGGCGGGGAGGGCTCCTGCGGGCTCGGGGCCGGGGGCTCTGCGGGCGGGGAGGGCTCGACCTTCTTGTCGCCGCCGCTGGAGGTCGCGACGACGGCGCCGACGCCGCCGCCGATCGCGGCGAGCGCGACGACGGCCGCGCCGATCGCGGCCTTGCGCGAGCGCCAGAAGCTCGGCGCGGCGCCGGGCGAGGTCGGGTAGCTCGGCGGCGCGGGCGGGCCGCCGACGCCGGGGCCGGCAAGGGGCGGGGCGGTGGCGCCGACGATCGTCTCGGCGGGGACCGGGCCCGAGGGAGCGCCGGGCGCGGTCGGCGCCTGCGGCGCGCCGGGCGCCGTCGGGGTCGCCGGCGCGCCGGGGACGGTCGCGGCGCCCGCGACGACGGTCTCGCCGGGCGCGACCACGGTCTCGCCGACCACCGTCGGCTGCTGGGCCGTCGGCGCGCGGAGCGCGGCCTGCGCCGCCGCGACGAACTCGCGGCAGGTCGCGTAGCGCTCGTCCGGCGACTTCGCCATCGCCCGCGCCAGGACGGCGTCGAGCGCGGGCGGCAGCTCCGTCCGCGCGACCGTGATGCTCGGCGGCGGCTCCATCAGGTGCGCGAGCAGGACGGCGACCTCGGAGTCCTTGCGGAACGGCGGGATGCCGGTGAGGCACTCGTACAGGAGGCAGCCGAGCGCGTACTCGTCGGTGCGCGCGTCGAGCGCCTTGCCCTCGATCTGCTCCGGCGCGGCGTAGTCGATCGTGCCGACGAAGAAGCCTGTCCGCGTCCAGCCCGTCTTGCGCGCGGTCTCCTTCGCGACGCCGAAGTCGGTCAGGTAGACGTGGTCGCTGTCGCTCGTCCCCGGGCCGCTGGAGATGAGGACGTTCGCGGGCTTGACGTCGCGGTGGACGAGGCCCTTCGCATGGGCGGCGTCGAGCGCGGCGGCGACCTGCGCGATGATCGCGAGCGCGCGCTCGGAGCCCAGCGGCCCGTTTCGCTCGAGCAGCGCCTTGAGGTCGGTGCCCTCGACGTAGCGCATCGAGATGTAGAGGACGCCGTCCGCCTCGCCCGCCTGGTAGAGCGGGATGATGTTCGGGTGCTCGATCGCGGCCGCGGTCTGCCACTCGAACTCGAAGCGCTCGCGAAAGCTCTCGTCGTGGATCAGCTCGGGCGCGAGGACCTTGATCGCGACCTTCCGGCGCGGCCGCTGCTGCTCCGCCAGGTACACGACGCCCATGCCGCCGCGGCCGATGACGCCCTCGATCTGGTAATCGCCCAGCTGCGTGCCGATGCGCGGGTCGTCCGCCATTCCGTGGTTTGTACCAGCAGGGGCGGCTGATTGCCCCGCCCGTGCCCTGGCGCTCGTCGTCCTCTGGAGGTAAGCTCGCGCCCGTGGCCAGCCTGAGCCTCGAGGTGGTGGAAGGCCGGAGCGCGGGGCGCGTGATCCCGCTCGCCGGCGCGCTCGAGCTCGGACGCGAGCCGGGCGCCGGCGGCGTCGCGCTCGACGACGCGCTCGTCTCCCGCCGGCACGTGCGCATCTCGCCGGCCGACGGCGGGGCGGTGCTCGAGGATCTCGGCTCGCGCAACGGGACGTTCGTGAACGGCAACGAGGTGCACGCCCCGACGCGGCTGACGCCCGGCGACCAGGTCGTCCTCGGCTCGACGGTGCTCGAGCTGCGCAGCGCCGAGCAGATCGCGCGCCAGCCCTCGCGGGTCGTGCCGATCCCGCCCTCGCTCGCCTCGCCGGAGCGCACGCCCGGGTTCATCCCCGCCGCGCTCGAGGCGTCCGGCTCCGTCGCGCCGCGGTCCGCGACCGGCGGCCCGCCGCAGCAGGGCCACGTGCTCGACCGCTACCTCGACGTCCGGACGAAGACGAAGGCCAAGCTCGCGCCGCTCGCGATCCTGCTGCTCGTCGTCTTCGCGGTCCTGATCTTCCTCGCGACCCGCTAGCTCGCGCGCGGCGATGCCGGACGGGCGCGGGCCGCGCGCGGCGGCTCAGCGCAGCGCGAAGTAGAGCAGCAGCCCCACCGTGGTCGCCGCGATCGTCGCGAAGGCGATGAGGTTCGGTCCCAGCGTGCGCGACGCGACGCCGCCGAGGCCCTGCCGGCGCGGGGCCGCGCTCGCGAAGGGCGTCGAGGGCGGCGCGATCGCCGCCGGGGCGGCCACGGGCCCCGGCGGGGGGGCGGGGGGCGCCGGTGGAGGGGGAGGAGGAGGCGGCGGAGGGGGAGGAGGCGGCGCGGCGGCCGCGACGGGCTCGGGCTGCGCCGGCTGCTCCTCGGTCACCGGTGCCGGCGGCGGCGGCGGCGCGACGGTCGTCTCGGCCGCGACCGGGGAGACCGTCGTCGCGCCGGCATCGGGCTCCGGCTCGGGGGCGCCCTCGACGTCGAGCGAGACGGCGCCGAAGCGGACGGCGTCGCCGCCGGCGAGCCGCGTCGGGGCGGAGATGCGCTCGCCGTTGACGAACGTGCCGTTCGTCGAGCCGACGTCCTCGACCTCGATCGCGTCTCCCGCCGGGCGCAACACCGCGTGCGTGCGCGAGACCTCGGAGTCGTCGAGCGTGACGTCCGCGTTGACGCGGCCGACGGTCAGCTCGCGATCGACCTCGATCCGCGTTCCCGCGAGCGGGCCGTCCCTGACGATCAGCACCGGCACGCGCCGGATCGTAACGGGCCGCCGGGACGAGCGCCAGCGCCGCGCCGGCTAGCCGCCGCTCGAGCGGGCCGCGACGCCGATGATCGTCGCGTAGGCCGTGGCCGTCGACGGGCGCCGCTCGGGCCTCCTTCCGGAGCGCCCGGAGGACGGCCCAGCCGAGCTGCGCCGGCACGTCCGGGCGCTCCGCGCACGGGTCGGGCGGCTCCTCCTCGAGGTGCGCGAGCCCGACCTTGAAGCCGCTCACCGCGGCGAAGGGCGGCTCGCCCGCGATCGCCTCGTAGAGCAGGCAGCCGAGCCCGTAGATGTCGCTCGCCGGCCCGGCCTGCTCGCCGCGGATCAGCTCGGGCGCGAGGTAGTCGAGCGTCCCCATCACCTGGCCGGGACGGGTGAGGACGGTGTAGGCGGGGCCCTTCGCGAGCCCGAAGTCGGTCAGCACGGCGGTGCCGTCCTCGTGGAGCCTCACGTTCGCCGGCTTCAGGTCGCGGTGGACGAGCCCGCGGCGGTGCAGCTCGTCGAGCCCGGCGCCGATCTCGGCGGCGAGCCGGGCCGTCGCCTCGGCGGACAGGGGGCCGTCCCGCTCGATCCTCTCCGCCAGGGTCGGGCCGTCGACGAAGCCGACGGCGAGGTAGTGGTGGCCGTCCGCCTCGCCGGCCTCGAGGATCGGGACGAGGTGCTTGTGCGTCACCTCGCCCGCGACCTGCGCCTCGCGCACGAAGCGCTTGCGGTAGGTCTCGTCGCTCGACAGCTCGGGCCGCAGGACCTTGAGCGCGACGACGAGGCCGTCGCCGTCGCGAACGGCGCGGTAGACGATCCCCATCCCGCCCTTGCCGAGCAGCGCCTCCAGCCGGTACGGGCCGAGCGAGCCGCCCTCGCCGAGGGCGGGGGCCTTCGGAGCCCGCGCCTTCCACATCGCGGTCCGTACCATACCCGGCCATGGACCTGCCACGGCCCGCGGCGGCGTCGCTCTCGCGACGGCGGCTCGTCACGGTGTACGCGGTCATGGCGGCGCTCGTCGTCGCAGCCGTGGTCGTCAGCTTCACGCTCGGCTCGAACGAGGAGCCCGAGCCGTCCGTGGGCGCCGTCTACGCGCTCGACGGCGGCACGAGCTGCCTCGGCGATCCCGGCGCGCTCGTCGGCGTCCAGCAGTCGGGCCGCTACGTGGCACTCGACGGCGAGGGCCTCGGCGGCTCGCTCGACCAGCGCGACGGGCGGATCACCGGGACGGTCGAGTGCCCCCGCGGCGGGTCGGCGCCGATCGACGTCCGCCTCGCCGGCGAGGGCGAGGAGCGCACGCTGACCGGCACGCTCGGCGGCGACCCGGTGACGCTGCGCTGGTCGGCGGAGCTGCCGAGGGCGGGCGAGGAGGTCGGCGAGGCCGCGAAGCCGAAGCCGAAGCGCTCCGGCGAGGAGACCTTCGGGCGCCTGATGCTCGCGATCGCGGTCGTCATCCTCGCCGCGCGCGGGCTCGGCGCGCTGGTCGGCCGGCTCGGCCAGCCGCAGGTGATGGGCGAGGTGCTCGCGGGGATCCTGCTCGGGCCGACGCTCCTCGGGCTGCTGCTGCCCGAGGTCAAGGACTACCTCTTCCCGGCCGACATCGTCCCGCTCCTGAGCGCCGCGGCGGACATCGGCCTCGCCTTCTACATGTTCCTCGTCGGCCTCGAGCTCGACCCGCGCGTGCTCAAGGGGCGCGTCGGCCAGGCCGCGGCCGTCTCGAACGCGAGCGTCGCGCTGCCGATGATCCTCGGCCTGCTGGTCGCCCTGCCGATGTTCGAGCTGGTCGGGCCGGACACGGACTTCGTGCCGTTCGCGCTCTTCATGGGCGTCGCGATGTCGATCACGGCGTTCCCCGTCCTCGCCCGCATCCTGATCGAGCGGCGCATGCTCAAGCGTCCCGTCGGCGCGATGGCGCTCGCGGCGGCCGCGATCGACGACGTGACCGCCTGGGGCCTGCTGGCGTTCGCCTCGGCGATCGCAGCCGGCGGGTCGAGCACGCAGGTCGTCCGCGTCGTCGGGCTGACGATCGCCTTCTGCCTCGCGATGGCGTTCGTCGCGCGGCCGCTCCTGTCACGGGTCTCGCGCGCGTACGACGAGGCCGGGCGCGTGCCGGCCGCCTGGATCGGCGCGATCTTCGTCGGCGTCCTGCTCTCCGCCTGGCTCACGCAGATGATCGGCGTCGCGGCGATCTTCGGCGCGTTCGTCATGGGCATGGTGATGCCGCGCCGGGCCGAGCTCTCCCACGACGTCACCCGCCGCTTCGAGGACTTCGTCGTGATGCTGCTGCTGCCGCTGTTCTTCGTCGTCACCGGCCTGAAGACGCAGATCGGCCTGCTCGACCGCCCCGTCCTCTGGCTGCTCGCGCTCGTCCTCCTGATCGTCGCGATCGCCGGCAAGTGGCTGGGCGCGATGCTCGCCGCGCGGGCGACCGGCTTCGGGATGCGCGAGTCGGCTGCGCTCGGCGCCCTGATGAACACCCGGGGCCTGACCGAGCTGATCGTGCTCTCGATCGGGCTGGAGCTCGGCGTGATCACGCCCGCGCTGTTCGCGATGCTCGTCCTGATGGCGCTCGCGACGACGTTCATGGCCGCGCCGACGCTCAGGCTGATCGATCCGAAGGGCGTCCTCTCGGAGCCGCCGGAGGAGGAGCTCCGGCGCGCGGAGCGCGTCGAGGCGGAGCAGCTCGACGCCGAGGTGCCCGAGCACGCGATCCTCGTCGCGCCGCAGGACCTGCGCAACCTCGACCGGCTGGTCGCGCTCGCCGAGCCGCTCGCCCGCTCGCAGCCGCCGCGGGAGCTCGTCCTCGCCGGCCTGGTCTCGCCGCGCAGGATCACGACCGGCCTCGCGACCGACGACCGCGACCTGCGCGAGGCGAACGACGAGCTGGAGCGGCGGCGGGCGGCCCTGCTGGCCGCGCGGTTCGCCGTCCGGACGGTCGCGTTCACGTCCGCCGACGTCGGCGCCGACCTGACGCGCCTCGCGACCGAGCAGGAGGTCGACCTCGTCCTCGTCGACGGCCGCCGGCCGCTGCTGGGCGAGGGCGTGCCGCGCGGCGACGTCGGCGTCGTCCTGCGCGACGCGCCCTGCGACGTCGCCGTCCTGGTCGGTCCCGAGGGGCGCGTCGAGGTCGGCCCGGAGCGCCCGGTGGTCGTCCCCTTCGGCGGCGCCGACCACGACTGGGCCGCGCTCGAGCTCGCCGCCTGGATCGCCAGCCTGGAGCGGGCCCCGCTCGTCCTGCTCGGCGCCGCCGCGGACGTCGCCGCGGGCGAGCGCGACGCCAGCCGCCTGCTCGGCAACGCCTCGCTGCTCGTGCAGCAGCTCGCCGGCGTCACCGCCGAGCCGCACCTCGTCCCGCCCGGGCGCGACAGCATCCTCGAGGCGGCGCGGGGCGCGGGGCTGCTCGTCGTCGGCCTCTCCGAGGACTGGCGCAGCGAGGGGCTCGGGCCCGTCCGCTCGACGATCGCCCGCTCGGCGACCGCGCCGACGCTGCTCGTCCGCCGCGGCAGCCGGCCCGGCGCGCTCGCGCCGCCGAGCGACATGACGCGCTTCGCCTGGTCGAGCGCCGACCTCGGCCGCCGCTAGCCAGCCGCACCCGCGCGCGGGTGCGGCTGGCGTGGGCGGGCGCGGGCTACTCGACGAGCAGCGCGACGCCCGAGGTCTTGCGATCCGCCTCGGGCTGCACCTGCTCCTTGCGCGCGAAGCGGTCGACGAGCGGCCCCGTCATCAGCGTCGTCACGATCGCGCCGAGGACGAAGACGACCTGCATCGTCGGGGTGATCACGCCGAGCTGCAGGCCGATCAGGCCGACGACGAGGATCAGCAGGCCGCGGCAGTTCATCAGCACGCCGAGGATGTTCGCCTGGTTCGACGAGAGGCCGACGGCGCGCCCGGCCACGTAGCCGATGCCCCACTTGCCGGCGATCATCAGGGCGAGGAAGAGCAGCAGCCCCGGGATCAGGTCGGCCGAGTCGAGCAGGCGGAGGTTCGTTCGCAGGCCCGAGACGGCGAGGAACACCGGCAGGAAGAAGAGGACGACCGGGCTCGTCATCCGCTCGATCATCGCCTCGGACAGCTCCTGGCGGGCCGGCACGACGGCGCCGAGCAGGAAGCCGCCGACGAGGGCCGAGATGCCGATCCGGTCGGCCGCGAGCGCCGTGCCGAGCGCGAGCACGAGGCAGATCGCGAGCACCTCGTCGACCGGCTTCCCGGGCTGCCAGCGGCTCGTCACGAAGCCGACCGCGGGCCGCACCACGACGACGAGCGCGACGATCAGGCCGACGGTCCAGCCCGCCTTCGCGCCGACGTCGCCGATCACGCCCGAGCCCTTCGCGGAGGCGCTCGCGGCGGCGATCGCGAGGAACATCAGCACGGTCACGACCGCGGCAGCGCCGACGCCGACCGCGCCCATGGGAAGCGTGCTGAGCCCCTTCTCCTGGAGGATCCGCGCCATCACGGGGAAGGCGGTGACCGAGAGCGCGGCGCCGAGGATCAGCCCGAACGTCGTCGAGTCGACCCCCTCCGGACGCCAGGTCGTCGAGTCGAGCACCGCGCCGACGAGGAAGCCGAACCCGATCGGGACGATCACGACCGCGAGCGCCATCACCGTGATCTGCCGGCCGCGGCCCTTGAGCAGCCGCTGGTCGAGCTCGAGCCCGACGAGGAACATGAAGAGGACGAGGCCGATCTGGCCGATCAGGTTCAGAAAGGAGAAGGACTGCAGCGGGTAGAGCCAGTTGGTGACGCCACTCCCGTCGACGGCGGGGGCGTCGGGGAGCGGCGCCTTCGCGAGCGCGCCCCCGAGGACGGTCGGGCCGATCAGGATGCCGGCGACGATCTCGCCGACGACGCGCGGCTGGCCGAAGCGCGCGAACACCCAGCCGACCGCCCGCGCGGCGACGAGGATGATCGCGAGGTTGGCCAGGACGTAGGCGAGGACGTTGGCAGGGGCGAGGGTCTCTGGCGGGTTCATGCGCCGGAGCAAAGCAGGCCGTCCGGAGGTCGTCAACGGCGGAGCACTGGCATCCGGCGGGTCGCCCCGTTACGATCAGCGTCCGATGCCGCTGAGCGCCCCCCGCGACTCGACCATCGCCATCGTCGGCGACGGCTTCGGCTCGCTCATCGTCTACACGACCGCGGTCTACCTCGGCTTCCGCCCGGAGGAGATCACGATCTACGGGCCGAGCGACAACCCGGTCGGGACGTACCAGCAGTTCGCCTGGAACCTGGGGCAGACCGTGCTCCGGTCCGAGTCCGAGTCGCACTTCCTGCCGGCCGACTGGCCGACGTTCGGCCAGCTCGACGCGTGGTCGCGCCGCAGCATCGAGCCGCTGCGTCGGTCGATCGTCCGCAAGTACAACCCCGGCGTCCCCGACATCCTCGCCGAGGCGGCCGTCGTCCAGCATCGCCTGCGCTGGAACGATCAGCGCTACCCGCACCGGATCGGCTGGGTGCAACGCGAGACGAGCCCGGTGCCCCACTTCCTGCTCTTCGACGAGCAGGCGAACTACGCCGGCCGGGCGAAGCACGTGATGCTCTCGCTCGGGCACGGGCCGCTCCAGTTCCCGCCGCTGCTCGCGAAGGCGCGCGAGGACGCGCGGATGGGCGACCGGATCGTCCAGGCGTACGAGGCGAAGACGTACTCGCGCGACGGGCGCTACGTCGTCATCGGCTCGGGCATCGCCTCGGTCAACGAGTGGGCGAACGCGCTCGACGCGGGCGCGAAGGTGGTCTCGCTGCTGCGCAACCCGATGCCCGACGAGCAGGACCTGAACACGCCGCGCTGCCTGTTCGAGGCGCTCGGCATCGACGCCTTCCAGGGGCTCTCGTTCGAGCAGCGGATCGCGTTCCTGAACAAGATCCTGATGGGGACGACGCCGAAGCGCCGCAGCTGGGCCGCCCGGGTCGAGCGGGGCATGGCGGACAACCGCTTCGAGCAGATCATCGGCGAGATCGACCAGATCGAGCCCGGCCCGGCCGGCCTGCGCATCCACGTCTCGAGCAAGCACGGCCCGCCGCCCGGCTGGCTCGACGTCACCGGCATCGTCGCCGGCACGGGCTTCACGAAGTCCGCGATCGCGCTGCCGCTGCTGCGGCGCCTGGTGCAGCACTACGACATCCCGATCGAGGACGGCCGGCTGCGCCTGCTGACGAACTGCGGCCTGCCCGGGCTCGACCGCGACGACTCGCGGATCTGCCTGATGGGGCTGACGGCGAACAACGTCGTGCCGCACGGCGACACGATCGCGGGGCTCAAGTACATCGGCCGGCGCTTCGTCGCCGACGTCGCGCGGGCCGAGCGTCTCAAGGAGCGCTCGCTCCTCTCGAAGGCGAGCCTCCAGCTCTCGCTCGCGAAGGAGACGGCGGCGGCGATCCGGGTGGCCCGACGCGAGGAGCAGCTGGCCTGATGTGCCCCACGGTCCTCGGCCGCCTGCAGATCCGCACGTTCGCCCTGATCCTCCCGGCGATCATCGCCGCGGTCATCTCGCTGATCGACTCGAACGAGGGCTGGATCGTCGCGATCGGCGTCTACTACCTGATGGGCGTCGTCCTCGACGTCGGCTTCTACCCGTTCGTGATCAAGTGGCAGCCGCCCTGGTTGACCTTCGTGCTCGCCGTCGGGGAGTTCATCCTGCTCTTCGTCCTGCTCAAGGTGCTCGAGCCGGGGCAGCTCGGCTTCGGCGACGCGGACTCGGTGCTCGGCGGGGCCGACTGGAAGCCGATCGCGCTCTACTGGTGGAGCTGGGTGCTCGCGACCTGGACGCGGATCGTCGTCTTCCCGCTGATCTCGCTCTCCTGGGTCGAGAACGGCGGCGAGTTCCGCATCGTCGGCTGGCCCGTCCCGCCCGAGCGCGAGGCGCTGCCGATCATCGCCGCGCCCGAGGCGGCGGAGCCCGGACGGCTCGTGCGCGAGTTCTCGGCCGAGCACAAGATCCCGGTCGAGCTCAAGCCGGCGCTCTCCGGCGTCCACCGGGCGCCCGAGCGGCCGTCCTCGTAGCGCCGGTGCTCCTCGCCGGGTTCGACCCCTTCCGGGTCGAGGTCGCCGGGGGCGTCGAGCTCGTCGGGCGCCTCGCCGGCTCCGGCCCGCCCGTCCTGCTGCTGCACGGCTACCCCGAGACCCACGTCCAGTGGCACGCGGTCGCGCCCGCGCTGGCCGAGCGGTTCACGGTCGTCTGCCCCGACCTGCGCGGGCACGGCGACAGCTCGAAGCCCGCGGGCGGCCCGGCCGCGTACGCGCGGCGGGTGCACTGCGCCGACCAGATCGCGCTGATGCGCTCGCTCGGCTTCGAGCGCTTCGCCCTCGTCGGGCACGACCGCGGCGCGCGCGTCGCGTACCGCTTCGCGGTCGACCACCCGGAGCGGATCGAGCGGCTCTGCCTGCTCGACGCGGCCCCGACCCAGCTCGTCGTCGACCACCTCACGCACGAGTCGGCGATGGCGCAGTACCACTGGCTCTTCCTCACCCAGCCCGCGCCGCTGCCGGAGACGCTGCTCGCGGGCGCGCCGGCGTTCTTCGTCCGCTGGTGCCTGCGCAGCTGGAGCGGCGGGGTCGACGACTTCTTCCACCCGGAGGCGGTCGCCGAGTACGAGCGCTGCCTCGCCGAACCCGACACGATCCGGGCGACGTGCGACGACATCCGCGCCCTGTTCGGCGAGGACCTGCGGCTCGAGCGCGAGGACCTCGCCCTCGGCCGGCGGATCCGCTGCCCGCTGCTCGTCCTCTGGGGCAGCCGCGGGCGTCCGGACGCCGACCTGCTGCCCGCCTGGCGCGAGCGCGCCGACCACGTCGAGGGCCACGCGCTCGACTGCGGCCACTTCCTGATGGAGGAGCGCCCGGCCGAGACGCTCGCGGCGCTCGAGGCGTTCCTCGCCGGCTGAGGCCCGGCTCGACTACCCTCCCGGGATGGAGCCCGCCGACGCACCGCCGCGCGACCTCGCCGGCGCCGCCGAGCTGATCCCCGGGACGCTCTACGCCCTCGGCGGCCTGCTCCCGCTCGACGGGCGGCTCAGCTGGGTCGCCGAGGGGGTCGAGGGCGTCGCGCCGCTCGCGAGCTACCTGCTCCTCGAGGGCGACCGCGCGCTGCTGATCGACACGGGGGCGCCCGTGTTCGAGGCGCAGCTGCTCGCCCAGCTCGACGCGCTCGTGCCGCGCCCGCCGCAGCTCTCGGTGCTGCTCTCGCGCGTCGTCGAGTTCGACAGCTTCGGGAACGCCGCCGCGGTGCTCCGCCACCTGCCCGTGGACACGACGTACTCCCAGTTCCCGCCGGACGAGTGGCTGTACTACCGCCACGTCCACGGGACGGCCGAGCCGCCCGCGCCGACGCGCTGGGTGCCGCTGAAGGCGGGCGTCGAGGCGGCGATCGGCGGCGAGGGCGACCCGGGCCGACGGCTCGAGACGCTGCACGCGCCGCTCCGCCTGCTCGTCACGGCGTGGATGTACGACCCGGCGACGCGCTGCCTGTTCACCTCGGATGCGTTCGGCCACGCGGTCATGCCCGACGCGGACGGGCCCCGGACCGTCACGGCCGCGACGGACACGACGACGCTCGACGAGGTGCGCGAGCACCTCGTCGCGAAGTTCGACTGGCTCGAGACCGCCGAGCTCGAGCCGCTGCGCGAGCAGCTCGCGGAGGTGTTCGGCGAGCGCGAGATCGACATGGTGGCCCCGAGCTACGGCCGCGTCCTCGTCGGGCGCGACGTCGTGCAGCGCCACTACGAGCTCGTCCAGGAGGCCCTCGCCGGGCTCGGCGCGCGGGCCGCGACCGGAGGGAAGCGATGAGCGACACGCCCTTCAGCCCGCCCCGTGAGCTCGCCGACGGCGTGCACTGGATCGGCGAGTGCCTGGCCATGGACCACGAGGGGACGATGCTGCACGCGTACAGCTCGGCCTACCTCGTCCAGGGCGAGGAGTCCTCGCTCGTGGTCGACACGGGCCACCCGAAGGACTGGGCCGCGATCGAGGGGCAGCTCGACCGGCTGCACGCGGCCGGCGCGCCGCCGGTGCGCTACCTGTTCCCGACGCACGCGGAGGTGCCGCACGCGGCGAACCTCGGCCGGCTGCTCCACCGCTACCCGCAGGCGATCGCCGTCGGCGACGTGCGTGACTACCACCTCTTCTTCCCGGAGTTCGCCGACCGGCTCGTGCCGATGGGGGAGGGGACGGAGCTCGACCTCGGCGGGCGCCGCTTCCTGCTGCTCGAGGCCGTGATCAAGGACCTCGTCACCTCGCTGTGGGGGTACGACGAGCGCGGCCGGGTGCTCTTCCCCGGCGACGGCTTCGCCTACATGCACCACCACAAGGCGGACGAGTGCTGGAAGGTCGCCGAGGAGGTGCCCGACCTGCCGATCCCGGAGTTCACGGCGCTCTTCGCCGAGTACGCGCTCTACTGGACGCGCTTCACGGACATCGAGCCGCAGATCGAGGCGCTCGAGCGGCTGATGGCCGACCACCCGGTCGACGTCGTCGCGCCGGGCCACGGGTCTCCGGTGCTCGACGTCGCGGTCACCCTGCCGAAGGTCAAGCAGGGCCTGCGGATCGGCAGCATGACCGCGCTGAACGCCGTCCGCGGCGGCTGAGCCGTCCACGCAGCCGCCGCGGCGGCAGTGACGCCCCTCGCCCGGGCGCGTCGCTAGGCTGGCGCGGTGACGCGCCGGCCGTCCGATCGCGTGATCCTGGCCGTGCTCGTGGTCGCCGGGCTCGCGTACGCGGTCCAGCAGACGATGGTCATCCCGGCGCTGCCGCGGCTCCAGCGCGACCTCGACACGACGACCGACTGGACGACGTGGCTGCTGACGGGCTTCCTGCTCTCGGCGTCGGTCGGGACGCCACTCCTCGGCAAGCTCGGCGACCAGCACGGGAAGAAGCGGATGCTCGTCCTGAGCCTCGCGCTCTTCCTGGTGGGCTGCATCGGCGCCGCGGCCGCGTGGGACATCTGGTCGCTGATCGTCTTCCGCGTGCTCCAGGGCGCGGCCGGCGCGATCTTCCCGCTCGCCTTCTCGATCATGCGCGACGAGTTCCCGCGCGAGCGGCTGCCGACCGCGATCGGGACGATGTCGGCCGTGTTCGGGATCGGCGGCTCCGGCGGCCTCGTGATCGCCGGCCTGATCGTCGACAACACCTCGTGGCGGCTGATCTTCGTCGTCGGCGCGATCCCGGTCGTCGCCGCGCTCGCGCTCGTCCTGCGGCTCGTGCCGGAGTCGACGAACAAGACCCCGTCGAAGCTCGACCTGCCGGGTGCGCTCCTGCTCTCCGGCGGCCTCGTCGCGCTGCTGATCGCGCTGACCGAGGGGGAGAGCTGGGGCTGGGGATCCGGTCGCGTGCTCGGGCTGCTCGCGGCCGCCGCCGCCCTGCTCGTCGCGTGGGTGCGCGTCGAGCTGCGCGTGCCCGAGCCGATGGTCGACATGCGGATGATGGCCAACCGGCCGGTGCTGTTCACGAACCTGACGGCGTTCATCGCGGGGCTCGCGATGTACAGCTCGTTCGTGCTGCTGCCGAACTTCATGCAGACGCCGCGCCAGTTCCCCGACCAGTTCGCGCAGCTCGCCGACTACGGCTTCCGCGCGACGGCGACGGAGAGCGGGCTCTACCTCGCCCCGGGCTCGCTGCTGATGCTCGTCGCGGCGCCGCTCGCCGGGATCCTCGGCCGCCGCTTCGGCTCGAAGTGGCCGCTCGCGATCGGGATGGTGATGATCGCGATCGGCGCCGGGCTCGTCTCGGCGCTGAACGACGCGCCGTGGGAGATCATCGTCGCGACGGTCGTCCTCACCCCGGGCGTCTCGCTGGCCTTCGCCGCGATGTCGACGCTGATCACGCAGTCGGTCCGTCCGACCGAGACCGGCGTCGCGAACGCGATGAACACGGTGCTCCGGACGGTCGGCGGCGTCGTCGGCGCGCAGGTCGGCGCGGCGATCCTGAGCGCGCACCGGATCGGCGACTCGCCCGTCCCGGACGGCGGCGGCTATGCGACGGCGTTCGCGATCTTCGCCGGCGCAGCAGCGATCGGCGCGATCGTCGCGCTGCTCGTCACGCCTCGCCGCTCGGGCCCGGCGAGCCTGGGCGTCCCGGCGCCGTCGCGCGCCTGACCGCAGCGGCGGAGGGCCGAAGCCCTCCGCCTCCGGTTGCTGCTGGGGGAAGGGCGCTCAGTCCCGGTCGAGGTACATCGAGGCCGCGAGCAGGTCGCGGACGGAGACGACGCCGACGAGGCGGCCGTCCTCGGAGACCGGCAGGTGCCGGACGCCGTGCTCGCGCATCGTCTCGGTCGCCTGGACGATCGAGGTCTGCGGCTGGATGGTGACCGGATCGGCGCGCATCCAGAGCTGCGCCGTCCCGACGTCCGGGTTGCGGCTGCCCGCGACGGCGTCGACGAGCTCGCGCTCGGAGATGATCCCGATCGGATGCTCGTCGCCGTCGACGACGATCGCCGAGCCGACGTTCCGGTGCCGCAGCTCGCGCGCGACGTGGCTGAGCGTCGCGTCGCCCGTGACGGTCAGCACCCCGGTGCTCATGACCTCGCCCACGTTCCTCATGTGCACCTTCCTCCTCGCATGACAGGGAGACTCCCCCTGCCTATCGGCAGTCGAGCGGCCGAAATGAGTCTCCCGGCAGATGCGAGCAGCTACGACGCGCGGGAGCCCGGGGAGGAGGGCAGCTTGCTGTCCTCCGACGAGTGTGGCTGCTCGGAGAGACCGCCAACGCGAAGCGTGCGGCGTGGCCCGAGCGCGCGAGGCCTGGCGAGATGAGGGGGTCGGGGGAGAAGCGCGGCTTCTCCCCCCGCCGTTCTCCCCCCACGTCTAGAGGGTCGGAGGCGGTGTCGACGTCGTCGCGACGCGCTTGGCGATCGCCTCGAGCCAGCCCCTGGCGAAGGCCTCGCTGGGCGGGCCGACGACCGGCCAGGCGCGGGCGATCCACCGCGCCGTGCCCGGGTCGGTCGCGGTCGCGCGCAGCTCGGCGGTCACGGTCGTGCCGCCGTTCTCGCCCTTCAGGACGAAGCTCGTGACGAGCTTGACGTGCTTCGGGCGGTCGAAGGCGAGGTACTCCTTCTTGTCCTTCGGGCGCGGCTGGTCGGGCCGCAGCACCTTCAGCGGCCGGGCGACGCGCCCGACGACGATCTCGCGCATGGGCATCACGCCGAGCATGACGAAGCCGATGTCCATCATCTGCGCGTAGAGCGGCCGGTCGAGCGCGAGCGGCGGCCTCAGCCCGACGACGCCGCCGGCCGAGGTCGCCGCCCGGAGCAGGCCGCGGACGTTCCGGATCTCGTCCGGAGGACCTCGCGGAGGGCGGCGAAGACCGGGCCGGGCGGCGTCGGCACGTGCACCGACGCCGCCCGCCGCGGCGCGTCCTCCGGGGCGAACTGGTCGATCAGCGCCATCAGATCCCGAGCGAGCCCGGGTTGATCAGGCCCTTCGGGTCGAGCCCGCCCTTGACCGCCTGCAGGGCCGCCTTCGTGGTCGGCTCGATGTTGCCGGCGAAGTCGTAGTACTTGCCGATCTGCAGGTGGATGCAGCCGAGCTCGTCGAAGATCGCCGCGAGCTCGCGGCGCAGCCGGAGCCCGACCTCGCGCGTCTCCGGGTTCGCCGGGATCGTCTTCCACTTCTCGGCCCACTCGGGCTCGATCCGCTCGAGCCGGAACTGGCCGAGGTCGTCGAGCCAGTAGAAGCTCGGCTCGAAGACGAAGTCGGTGCCCGAGGCGAGCGTGAGCAGGGAGATCTTGATCCCGTGCTGCTCGATCGTCGCAGCGTTCCGGTCGAGGAAGGCCCGGCACGCATCGGCGGCCTGCTTGGCCTTCGAGCGCGGGAAGATGCCGTGCAGCGGCATCCAGACCTCGCCGTTCGGGCCCATCAGCACGGAGCGGACGGCGCCGAACGGGTCCGCGCGGACCGCCATCGCCACCGTCGGGTCGATCTCGGTGCCGTAGTTCGAGGCGATCGAGCGCACGTGGTTCGCGGCCGCCTCGGCGATGTCGTCGTCGGCGCCGTCGATCGCGAAGAAGACGCTCCACTCGACGCCCTTGAGGAAGGCGAAGCCGAGGTCGGCGAAGACGTCGTTGTAGAGCGGGTCGAAGCCGTAGGCCTCGGTCGCGAGCTCGGTGCGCGCGACCTCGAGGATGCACTCGTTCGACGCGTCGAAGCTCGGCACGGAGAAGGCGAGCCCGACGGAGGCGGCGGGCATGTTGACGAGGCGCAGGGCGGCCTTCGTCTTGATCCCCATCGAGCCCGTGTCGGCGATGAACATGCCCGTCAGGTCGGGGCCGTAGTAGCGCGTGAACGGCGTCCCGTTCCGGTGCGCCCAGGAGCCGGTGTGGACGATCGAGCCGTCGGCGAGGACGACCTCGAGGCCGCGGACCGCGTCCGCCGTCGAGCCGTAGCGGGTCGAGCCGAAGAAGACGGAGTTGTTCGAGATCGTGCCCCCGACCGTCGCGTAGCGGCCGGAGAGCGGGCCCCAGTAGGGCGTGCGAAAGCCCTGCTCGCTCGCGGCGAGGTAGACCTGCTCCCAGGTCGCGCCCGCCTCGACGACCATCACCATGTCCTCGGCGTTCACCTCGACGACGCGGTTCAGCCGCCGCATGTCGAGCAGCACCGCGCCGGGCGCGCCGGGCACGAAGGTGTGGGTGTAGGACATGCCGCCGCCGCGCGGGACGACGGGGAGCCCGGCCTCGGCGGCGATGCGCACGACGGCGGCGACCTCCTCGGCCGAGCCGGGCTGCACCACGACGTCGGCGATCTCGCCGGGGACGAAGCTGAGGTCGGTGGAGAAGTACGCGCGCTCGGCCTCGCCGGTGAGCACGCGGTCCGATCCGACGACGCCGCCGAGGGCGTCGACGATCCCGGATGCGGTCATGGTCATGCTCTGGGCCTCCTGGACGCAGACTGCAGGCCGCGCGGAACCACGCGCGGGTGACGCAGTATGTCGCGTCCAGGGCTCGATCGGGAGCCGTTCGGCGGTCGCGGGTCGCGCGCGAGGCCGCCGCATCGTACGCTTCCCCCGATGGCAGTGCTCGCGTACGTCCACGGCGCCTGCGACGTGCCGCTGCTCGGCACGACGATCGGGCGCGCCTGGGACGAGACGGTGGGGCGCGTCCCGGACGGGCTCGCAGTCGTCTCCCGCCACCAGGGCATCCGGTGGACGTACGCGGAGGCGCAGGAGCAGGTCGAGCGCTGCGCCCGCGCGCTGCTCGCGACGGGCGTCGAGAAGGGCGACCGGGTGGGGATCTGGTCGCCGAACAACGCCGAGTGGGTCGTCGCGCAGGTCGCGACCGCGAAGGTGGGCGCGATCCTCGTCAACGTGAACCCGTCGTACCGGTCCTCCGAGCTCGAGTACGCCCTGAACCAGTCCGGCTGCTCGCTGCTCCTGCGGGCGACCGGGTTCAAGGGCGTCGACTACGGCGAGGTGCTGGCGCAGACGACGACCCCGCGGCTGCGCGAGACGGTCGTGCTCGGGGTCGACTGGGATGCGTTCCTCGCGCGCGCGGACGAGGCGCCCGTCGAGCGGCTGCGCGAGCGCGAGGCGGGGCTGCACGCGGACGAGCCGATCAACATCCAGTACACGTCCGGGACGACGGGGGCGCCGAAGGGCGCGACGCTCTCGCACCACAACGTCCTCAACAACGGGTACTTCATCGCGCGGACGCTCGGCTACACGGAGGCCGACCGGATCTGCATCCCCGTGCCCTTCTACCACTGCTTCGGCATGGTCATCGGCAACCTCGCGGCGATCACGTCGGGGGCGGCGATGGTGATCCCGTCGGAGGCGTTCGACCCGCTCGCCGCGCTCGAGGCGGTCGAGGCGGAGGGCTGCACGTCGCTGTACGGCGTGCCGACGATGTTCATCGCCGAGCTCGAGCACCCGGAGTTCCCGCGCTTCGACACGTCGACGCTGCGCACCGGCGTGATGGCCGGCTCGCCGTGCCCGATCGAGGTGATGAAGCGGGTGCGGGCCGAGCTGCACATGGACGAGGTGACCATCTGCTACGGCATGACCGAGACCTCGCCCGTCTCGACGCAGACGCCGCGGGACGCGCCGCTCGACAAGCAGGTCTCGACGGTCGGGCGGATCCACCCGCACGTCGAGATCAAGATCGTCGACCCGGTGACCGGCCTGACGGTCGAGCGCGGCGAGACCGGCGAGCTGTGCACGCGCGGCTACTGCGTCATGCTCGGCTACTGGGACAACCCGGAGGCGACGGCGGCCGCGATCGACGAGGCGCGCTGGATGCACACCGGCGACCTCGCGGTGATGGACGACGAGGGCTGGGTGAACATCGTCGGCCGCTCGAAGGACATGATCATCCGCGGCGGCGAGAACGTCTACCCGCGCGAGATCGAGGAGTTCCTCTACACGCACCCGGCGATCTCGGACGTCCAGGTGATCGGCGTCCCGGACGAGCGCTACGGCGAGGAGATCTGTGCCTGGGTCGTGCTGCGCGAGGGCGCGAGCCTCGACGAGGAGGAGCTGAAGGCGTTCTGCCGCGAGCGGATCGCGCGCTACAAGGTGCCCCGCTACGTGCGCGTCGTCGACGCCTTCCCGCTGACCGTGACGGGGAAGATCCAGAAGTTCCGCATGCGCGAGCTCGAGATCGCCGAGCGCGGCCTCGAGCGGGCGGCCTCGACGCGCACCGCGTAGCGGCCCGGCGTTTCCGCGCCGCAACCTCTGGATCCGCTCACGATCGGCTCGGGGAGCGCTCACGACCGATCCCTCGTCCGAGTGATTCGCCCTCCCCGTCCCTGCAGCGCGGGTCGTCCGGGCCGACTACGAGTGCGTACCCGGGCGCGGAGGCGCCCTCGACGGCAGGGGGTCGAACAGGCAGATGGGACGGCGCTGGAGCGAGGCCTCGGTCAGGCGGCTCTCCCGGTTCCGGGTGGGCACGGCGTGGTTGACCGCGTCGGAGGGGCGAGTGCGTCTCGTGGCGTCGCTCGCGCTCCTGGCCGGCGGCGCGTACGTCGTCTGGCGCGCGGGGTGGACGCTCGGCGGGACGTCCCTCTGGCTGTCGGTGCCGCTGCTGGCGGCGGAGGCGTGGGCGGGGCTGCAGCTCGCGTTCCTCGCGCTGCAGGCGTGGCGGGTGCCGGGGCCGGGGCGGCGCGTGTCGCCGGTCGGCTCCTCGGTCGGCGTCCTCGTGCTGGCGGGGCGGAGCGCGGTCGACGAGGTGGAGCGGACGCTGCTCGGCTGTCGGGTGCTGTCGGGCGGCCCGTACCCGGTGACGGTGGCGGACGGGTCGGAGCGGCCGGAGATCGCGGCCGTTGCGGCGCGTCTGGGTGCCGCCTACCGGGTGCTGCCGGACGAGCTGGGCGCGCGGATCGAGTCGGTCGAGGGTGAGCTGGTGCTCGTGCTCGGCGCGGGCCAGGTCCCGTACCCGGATCTCGTCGCGCGGACGTCGGGCCGGTTCGCGGACGATCGGGTGGCGTGCGTGCAGTTCCGCAACGACTTCGCGAACGCGGACGCGTTGACGACGGTGTTCCACGGGCGCAACGAGCAGGACCTGCTGAACGAGGTGATCGGCCCGTCGCTGGGTGCCCGGGGGCACGCGCTCTGGCTCGGCGCGGGGTCGCTCGTCCGGCGTCGCGCGTTCCTGGACGCTGCGGCGCACGATCGGGGCGGGGCGGCGTCGCGGGCGTTCCGGATGACGGCGCGGCTGCTCGCCGCGGGTTGGCGGGTGGAGTTCGAGCGGGCGCCGATGGTCGAGTCGATGGGCCCGGACTCGCTCGACGCGTACCTCGAGGGGAGCCGCCGGCGCGCGTACTGGACGCTGAAGCTGCTCGCGTCGCGGGACAATCCGCTGCTCGCGCGCGGGGTGCCGTGGCGGGCGCGGTTGACGCTGTTCGCGGCTGCGTCGCGCTACCTCGTCGGGGTGCAGCGGCTGACGCTCCTGCTCGTGCTGCTGGCGACGCTCGCGTCGGGTCGGTCGCCGATCGACGCGTCGCTCGGGCAGCTCGCGGCGGTGTGGCTGCCGGCGTTCGCGCTGCAGGCGGCTGCGGGGGTCGCGCTGGCGCGCGGGACGCTCGCGTTCGGTGATCGGTCGCGGCATGCGCTCAGGACGATGGGCGCCTACCTGGAGGGGACGGTCAGGGCGTTCGTGCTGCGGGCCTGGCGGCCGCGGTCGGTCTCCGGGCGTGGCGGTGGCCTGCGCGACATCAGCCATCTGGGGCTGCTCGCGGGGCTGACGCTCGTCCTGGACGGGTTGCTGCTCGTGCGCGCCGTCGGCGACCGGATCGGGGCGGGCCTGCCGCCGCTGGAGGGGCACCTGCGCGTGGCCGCCCTCGTCGCGGGCGTCGTCGTCCTCGTGCAGATGCTGGACGTGCTGCAGCTGCTGCTCGGTCGTCGGCAGGAGCGGCGCTTCTACCGCTGCGTCGACCTGGCCGCCTGGGTCGGCGTCGGTACGGCCCGCGCCCGCGACCTGACCCCGCGGGGATCCGGCTGGAGCTGGGCGATCGAGGTCGAGCGTCTGCCTCTCGCCCAGGCGCGTGCGCGCCAGGCGCGAGAAGGTGTCGCCGCGCCTCGAGCTGCCGAAGGTCGCGGGCGGCAGCCGCTCCGTCCCGCTGCGCGCGATCGTCCGGCAACCGCACCGCCGGCTCCGACCGGCTCGTGCTCGGCGTCGAGCTGGCCGACCGCGAGCAGACGAGCCTCGACGAGGTGAAGACGCGTACTACTGGGCGACCCGGCCCTGGCTCGTCGCCTGGGCCTGATCGCCGGGCGAGACCTGGTCGAGGTCGAGGCCCCGGCCGCCGCGAGCGCCACCCTCGTCGCACCTCGCGGCCCGGCTCGTCCTGGGCACCGCCAGCCTTCGCCGCCATCGCCGCAACCGGTGCCGCCAGCGGCGCCCGGCTGGGCCGCAGCGAGCGGCTCACCGGCCGTCGGGGACGGTGACGGAAGCTCGCGGCACGCCGGCTGCATCTTCGAACAGCGGCACGAGCGGCGCCTGCGCTGACGGGCAAGCTGATCACCGGCGGCGAGGGCATCGGCATCTCCCGACGGCCTGAACGTCTACGTCGCCGCCACCTCCGGCAACGGCATCGCCGTGATCACGCGCAACGCCTCGACGGGCGCGCTCACACAGCCCGGCACGACCACGCGTGCGTCTCAACAGCACGTCCACGACCACCTGCACGCGGGGGAAGGCGCCTGCGGGTGCGGACGGCGTGGTGGTCGGCCTCCTGCGGATTGCGCGCACGTGTACGTCGGGACGTGTCGAGCAACTCCGTCGCAGCCTTCGTGCGCGACCAGTCGACGGGCGCGCTGACCCAGCTCGGGCACGGCGGGCTGCACCTCGGACAGCGGGACGAGCGGCTGCGGCCGACGGACGGCTCTCGTCAATGTCCACGACGTCACGGTCAGCCCGACGGCAAGAACGTCTACGCCGCCGCGGCCGGCTCGAACGCGGTCGCCGTCTTCTCCCGCAACGCGACCACGGGCGAGCTGATGCAGCTCGCCGGCACGGCGGATGCATCGCGAACGACGGCTCCGGCGGCTGCGTCAACGGGGAGTCGCTGAAGGGAGCCGCAGTCCGTCGTCGCCAGCCTGGACGGCCCGAACGGGATGGTCCTTCGGGAACTCATTCGATCTGACCTTCGCTGGATCGCCGCTCACGGTCTGAGGCCTTCGGGATTCCAGCTCGCCGGCCTGGATGCGTATCGCGACCAGCAGCTCGGGTGACGCGGCCCGTCTGCCGCCAGGCGCACGGCTTCGCGAACGCGCACCTCCTCGCGATCTCGCCCGACGGCAAGAACCTCTACGTCGCGAGCGAGCGTTGCGACGGCTGGACGAGGAGCGGCGTTCGATCACCGCCCCTACCCGCGATACGACCACCGGGGCGCGCTCGGCCGCCAACTGCGTCGCGCAGCGGCAGCGGCGGCTGCATCGAGCGGCAAGGCGCTCGGCAACGCCGCAGACGTCGTCGCGAGCCCCGACGGCAAGCACGTACGCGGTGGCCTACCCGCAGCAACGCCGCCGCGCCTTCGCCGAGCCTGCGCCTGCGCCTGCGGAGCCTGCGCCTGCGCCTGCGCCTGCGCCTGCGGAGCCTGCGCCTGCGCCTGCGCCTGCGCCTGCGCCCGCGCCCTGCGCCCGCGCCTGCGGAGCCTGCGCCTGCGCCTGCGGAGCCCGCGCCTGCGCCTGCGGAGCCTGCGCCTGCGCCTGCGGAGCCTGCGCCCGCGCCTGCGGAGCCTGCGCCCGCGCCTGCGGAGCCTGCACCCGCGCCCGCGCCTGGGCGGCTCAAGGCGCCGCGCCTGCGCCGGCCGAGCCCGCACCCGCGCCCGCGCCCGCGCCTTCCGAGCCCGCGCAGCCGGAGCAGGCCTGCCTGTGCCACGGGTCAGCTCCGGGACGAGGCCGGGGACTGCGTGGCGGTCGCGCCTGTTTTCGAGTGCGTCGAGCGCCCTCGGCGGGAGCTCGCGGAGCGCGCATCGCGCCTGGTTCGGCTACCACAAGGCATCGGTGGTGCTGGTCGCTGCGCCGCTTGGGCTCCGACAACGCCATCCAGCCGGGCCCTGGCGGAGCGCGGTCAACCGACCGAGCTCGACCCCGGCACGCAGGAGCAGGTCTTCGCGGTCGACTTCGACTCGGGCACCGTCACGTGGTCGCTCGCGGGCGGGGCAGCCGTCGCGAGCACGGACGCCGCCCGCTGCCCCTCTGTCGCCGGCGAAAGGTCGCCGAGCCGTCTCCTGCACCCAGCCCGTCGACGGGGCCGACGCCGAGCTCGCCGCCCGCCCCGTCGACGGACGGTGCGGTCGTGGTCGTTCCCGACCCACCGGCCGGGCCCGAGACGCCATCGGCTCCCGAGGAGCACCATCCGACCCCGGTCGCGCAGCCCCAGCCGACGCCGACGCTCACGCCGCAGGCGGCCGACCAGGCCGTCGCGACGGACGCGGTCGTGCCGGCGTCCGCCGCCGGGCTCGACATCCCGGCGACGCTCGAGGTCGTCTACGACGCGAAGCGGAAGGCCTTCCGGATCCGCGTGCAGTTCCGGGTCACGACCAGCGCGTTCTGTGGCAGGGTCTGCGTCGCGCGCGCCGCGATCGCGACGCGCTCCGCCCGCGCCGCGGCCGGCCGCAGGGGCGCTCCCGCGAAGCTCCTCGGGGCCGCGGGCTGAGGCCTGCGTATCCCAGGGGCGGCGTGTGCGCTTCGACATTTCCGTCGGCGGGACGTCCTCGTCCCGAAAAGCGTGCGCTGCAGCGGCAAGCTCCTGCTCGCGGACACCCGCCTTGCAGGTGGCTGCACCTGCAGGCGAAGCCACCGGCGGCGACGGCAGATCGCCATCCGGCGGTTTTCACGGTCAGGGCGCGCCTGGCGGCGCGAAGCGCTAGCCGGGGTGGGCCTCGCGCCGGGCGATCCTCGTTCGAGGGTTCTCGCCGCGACGCGTTCAGCAAGCCTGCGCGGCCGATCACCGTGGCACGTCGGCGGCCGGCCGACGGGTCATCGGACACCAGGGAGGGTAGCCGAACACGTCGCTGGAGCGAGTCCTCCGCGCGGAGGATCTTCTCCGTCCTGGTCGGACACCGGGCGCTCACGGCGTCCGAGGAGCGCGTCCGCCTGATCGCATCGCTCGCGCTGCTCGTCGGCGGGGCGTACCTGGTTCGGCGCGTCGGCTGGACGCTCGCCGGGGCCCTGCCTGGGCTCTGCCGTCCCGCTGCTGGTCGCCGAGGCGTGGGCCTGGCTCCAGCTCGCCCTGTTCGCGCTGCAGACGTGGCGCGTGCCCGAGCAGCTGCGGCGCGCCGTCCCAAAGGGACCGGAGCGTCCGGCGTGCTCGTCCTCGCGGGCCGCAGCGGCGCCGACGAGGTCGAGCGGACGCCCTCGAACGAACGCCCTGCGCGGTGGGCGCTACCCGACCACGGTCGTCGACGAGGCACCGGCCCGAGCTGGCCGCCGTCGCAGGTTCCGGCGCCGCCTACCGCGTCCTGCCGATGCGCTGGGCGCGCGGGCTCGCAGCCGTCGAGGGCGAGCTCGTCCTCGTGCTCGGCGCCGGCCAGGTCCTGTACCCGGACGCGGTCGAGAAGGCGAGCAGCCGCTTCTGGGACGCCGCCGTCGCCTGCGTCCAGCTGCGCAACGACTACGCGAACGCGGACGCCCTCACGACGGTCTTCCAGGGGCGCAACGAGCAGGACATCCTGAACGAGGTGATCGGCCCCTCGCTCGGCGCCCGCGGCCAGGCGCTCTGGCTCGGCGCCGGCTCGCTGGTCCGGCGCGAGGCGTTCGAGCAGGTCGCCGGGGCCGATCGCCCCGGTGCCGCGTCGCGCGCCTACCGGACGACCGCGCGGCTCCTCGCCGCCGGGTGGCGCGTCGAGTTCGAGCGGACGCCGATGGTCGAGTCGATGGGCCCCGACACGCTCGAGGAGTACCTCGAGGGCAGCCGCCGCCGCGCCTACTGGACGCTTCGCCTGCTCGCGACCCGCGACAACCCGCTGCTCCAGCGCGGCGTGCCCTGGCGGGCGCGCCTGACGCTCTTCGCCGGCGCCTCGCGCTACCTCTCCGGCCTGCAGCGCGCGCTCGCGATCGCCGTCCTCCTGGCGACGCTCGTGACCGGTCGCGCGCCGGTCGGCGGCTCGCTGGGGCTCGTCCTCGGCGCCTGGGTGGCCGTCTACGCCGCGCACGCGGCGGCCGTCGTCGCGCTCGGCCGCGGCACCCTCGCCTTCGGCGATCGGAGCCGCCAGGCCCTGCGCACGCTCGGCCCCTACCTCGATGCCGCCCTGCGCGCCTTCGTGCTCCACCGCTGGGTCGGCCGCTCGCGCTCCGGGGCGACCGGACGCGTGCGCGACATCGCCCGGATGCGCGTGCTCACCGCCCTCGTGCTCGCGCTCGACGGCCTGCTCGCGCTGCGCGCCGTCGGCGACCGGTACGACGTGCTGCCGGCCGCGAGCGAGACCGTCCGGGCCGCCTCGTTCGTCCTCGGCGTCCTGCTCCTCCTCCAGGTGCTCGACGTGATGCAGCTGCTCGTCCGCCGGCGGCAGCAGCGGCGCTTCTACCGCTGCGCGGTCGCCCTGCCCGCCTGGATCGGCGTCGAGCCCGCGAAGGCCCGCGACCTGACCCCGGCCGGCATCCGGCTCGAGCTGGGCGGCATCCAGTTCGAGCTGCCCGGGAACCAGGGCGCGCGCTCGCGCCAGGTCGGCGACCGGCTCGACCTCGAGCTCGAGCTGCCGACCCCCGGTGGCCCGCCGCAGCACGTGCCGCTGCGCGCGATCGTCCGCAATCGCGCCGACGCGGGCGAGCGGATCGTGCTGGGCGTCGAGCTCGACGACGGCGACGTCGCGTCGCTCGACGAGGTGAAGACGTACTACTGGGCCGTGCGCCCCTGGCGGGTCGCCCGCGGGGACGTCGCCGACGAGGCCGAGTGGATCGAGGTCGACGCGCCCGCCGCGCGCGTCGCGACGGCCCCTGCGCGCCTCGTGCTCCGCACCGGCAGC
>JAWKJY010000001.1:0-742380 GCA_041393535.1 Thermoleophilia bacterium | reverse complement strand
CGTCGACCTCCCCGAGCAGGCCCGCTCGGGGTGCGGGCTCGAGGTCCAGCCGTCCGCCGCGCGAAGATAGTCCACTTGGACTATTGGACGGAACAAGGAGAACGGTTAGCGTGCCCGTGCTGGGCGAAGCTGACCGCGGCATGACCTGGCCACATGGGCCGCGGGAAGCAGCATGGAGGGCCCGCCGCAGCGACCCCCCCCGAGCGGCGGGCCCTTCCATGTCCGGCGGCAGCGACGATCCCCGACGCGATCGGCCGGCGGCGGGTCAGGGCTCGCTGACTAGAATCGGCTACGTGGTGAAGCGAGTGCTCCTGGCCTCGCCCCGCGGGTACTGCGCTGGCGTCGACCGGGCGATCGAGACGGTGACGCGGACGCTCGAGCTGTCGGGGCCGCCGGTCTACGTCCGCAAGCAGATCGTCCACAACGCCCACGTCGTCGCGGAGCTCGAGGCGCTCGGCGCGGTGTTCGTGGACAGCGAGGACGACGTGCCGCCCGGCGCGACGGTCGTCTTCTCGGCCCACGGCGTCGCGCCGGCGGTGCACCAGGCGGCCGCGGCACGCGGGCTCGACGTGATCGACGCGGCCTGTCCGCTCGTCACCAAGGTGCACGTCGAGGCGCGCAGCTTCGCCGCCCGCGGCTACACGATCGTGCTGATCGGCCATGCCGGGCACGAGGAGGTCGAGGGCACGGCCGGCGAGGCCCCGGACGCGACCGTGCTCGTCCAGACCGTCGCGGAGGCGGAGGCGGTCGACCTCGACGGGCGGCCGCGGCTCGCCTACCTGACGCAGACCACCCTCTCGGTCGACGAGACGCGCGAGATCGTCGCGGTGCTGGAGCGCCGCTACCCGCACGTCGTCGGGCCGCGCAAGGACGACATCTGCTACGCGACCCAGAACCGCCAGGACGCGGTGAAGGCGCTCGTCCCGGACGTCGACCTCGTGCTCGTGGTCGGCTCGCGCAACAGCTCCAACTCGAACCGCCTGGTCGAGGTGGCGCGCACGCGAGGCGTCCCCGCGTACCTGATCGAGGACGAGACGGCGATCGACGAGGACTGGCTCGCGGGCGTCGAGACCGTCGGCCTGACCTCGGGCGCCTCGGCTCCCGAGCGGCTCGTCCGGCGGGTCTGCGAGTGGTTCGGCCGCCGGGGCGTGACGGAGATCCGCGCGCATCGATCCGTGACCGAGAGCGTCGTCTTCGGCCTCCCCGCCGCCGTCCGCGCCCCCGGCGCGGCCCGCACCGCCTGACGGCTACGCGGAGGCGCGCTCGACCGCGAGCCCGCCGCCGGGCGCGAGCTCGACCCGCACCGCGAGCGTGTCCGCGGCGATCCGCTCCCCGTGCGCTGCGAGGACGTCCGCGTGCTCCTCGCCGTGGCGGATCGCGATCCGGTCGGTGATCTCGAGCCCGGCCTCCTTGCGCAGCCGCTGCAGCTCGTGGATCAGGTCGAGCGCCCGTCCCTCGAGCCGCAGCTCGGCGTCGAGCTCCGTCTCGAGGGCGACCGACACGTCGTCCTCGTCCGCCATCGCCCAGCCCGGCACCGCGATCAGCTCGCCGCGGATGACCTCCTCGGCCGTGAGGGCCTCGCCCGCGGCGACGAGCGTCCCGTCGGGCTGCTCGACCGCCTCGCCGGCCTCGAGCGCGCGGCGCACCTCCGGCGTCCTCTTGCCGAGGCGCGGAGCCGCGACGGGCAGGTTCAGGCGGAGCTGGACGCGCGCGATCGGGCCCTCGTCGAAGCCGAGCTCCTTCAGGCGCAGCTCCTCGCGGATCTCGTCGGCGTGCGCGCGAGCGAGCGGCGCGCCGCGCACGTAGCCGCGCCGGAGCGGCTGGCGGAGCTTCACGTTCGCCTCCGCGCGGGCGCGGCGGCCGAGCTCGACGACGCGGCGGACGGCCTCCACCTCGGCGAGCAGGGCCTCGTCGGCGGGCACGGCAGCCGGCGTCGCCCAGCCGGCGAGGAAGACGCTGTCGGGCGCGGCCTCGCCGCACGGCCGGACGACGAGCGACTGCCAGAGGTGCTCGGCGAGGAACGGCATGATCGGCGCGATCGCGCGGAGCGCCTGGACGAGCGCCGTCCAGAGCGTCCGGAAGGCGGCCGGGTCGTCCCCGTAGAAGCGGCGGCGCGAGCGGCGGATGTACCAGTTCGAGAGGTCGTCGACGAAGGCGTCGAAGGCGCGGATGACGTCGACCGTCAGGTAGCCCTCGTACGCCTGCTCCGCCTCCGCGAGGAAGCGGTGCGTACGCGCGAGCAGCCAGCGGTCGAGCGGGCGCAGCTCGACGCCCTGCGGGCCGCCGGCGAGGTCGGCGTAGGTCGGCTGGAAGCCCTCGATCCGCGCGTACGTCGAGAGGAACGAGACCGAGTTCCAGAAGGTCAGCAGGCGGCGCTTGACCTCCTCGGCCGGGCCGTAGCCGAAGCGGATGTTCTGGGTCGGAGGCTGGCCGCAGTACATCCAGCGCATCACGTCGGCACCCATCCGCTCGAGCGCGTCGTCGGCGTCGATCGCGTTGCCGAGCGAGCCGTGCATCTCGCGTCCGGCCTCGTCGAGCAGCTTCTCGTACGAGAGCACCTTCCGGTACGGCGCGCGGCCGACGAGCACGACCGACATGAACAGCTGCGCGTAGAACCACAGCCGGATCTGCTCGCGCATCTCCGAGACCCAGTCGGCCGGGAACCACCGCTCCCAGTACGCGTGGTCGGGCAGGTCGGCGCCCGAGAGGCCCTTCGACGCGCCCGTCGCGTAGCCGCCCTCGACGTGGCGCTCGCTCTGCCAGCCGAGCGACGAGAAGGGGACGATGCCCGCGTCGAGCCAGACGTCGCCGACCTCGGGGATGCGCCGCACCTCGGCCTCGCACGCCTCGCAGCGGATCGTCACCTCGTCGATCCACGGGCGGTGCAGCTCCTCCAGCTGCTCGAGCCCAGAGACCGCGCGCGCCTCGAGCTCGGCCCGCGAGCCGATCACGTTCAGGTGGCCGCACGAGCAGGGGTAGAACGGCAGCGGCAGGCCGAAGTAGCGCTTGCGGGAGATGTTCCAGTCCTGCAGGTTGCGGAGCCAGTCGTCCATCCGCTTGCCGTAGTGCTCCGGCACCCACTCGACCTCGGCGTTCGCGCCGAGCAGCTTCGGGCGGATCGGGTCGGCGGCGATGAACCAGTCGTCCGTCAGCCGGAAGATCAGCGGCGTCTCGCAGCGCCAGCAGAAGGGGTAGCGGTGGGAGATCTCGCCGGCCTCGACGAGCACGCCGCGGTCGTGCAGGTCGCCGATGATCTGGTCCTTCGCCTCGACGGTGGACAGGCCGTGCAGCCAGCCGAACGCGTCGTAGAAGCGACCGGCCTCGTCGACCGGGGTCAGGATCGCGAGGTCGTGCACCTTGGAGAGCTCGAAGTCCTCGCCGCCGCAGCCCGGCGCGATGTGGACGATGCCGCTCCCCTCGTCGAGCGACACCTCGTCCCACGGGATCACGCGGTGGACGATCCCCTCCTGCGCCGGCAGGTGGTCGAAGGGCGCGTCGTACTCGAGCCCGACGAGCTCCGCGCCCTTGACGACCCTCGTGAACGGCCGGTCGGGGAAGCGCTGCACGGCGACCCACTCGCCGTCGGCGAGCAGCCCGTAGTCCGCCTCGGGGTTGACCGCGGCGGCGACGTTCGCCGGCAGCGTCCACGCGGTCGTCGTCCAGACGACGAGCGACTCGCCGTCGCGGCCGCGCAGCGGGAAGCGGACGAACAGCGACGGGTCGGTCTTGTCGTGGTAGCTGCCGATCAGCTCGTGCTGCGAGATGGACGTGCCGCAGCGCGGGCACCACTCGGTCGCCCGGTGGCCGCGGTAGAGCCAGCCGTTGTCGTGCACGACGCGGAGGAAGCGCCAGATGTACTCGATGTTCGTGTCGGAGAACGTGAAGTAGTCGTTGCCCCAGTCCATCCACATGCCGAGGCGCTTCGACTGCTCCGTGATCGCCCCGGCCGACCAGGCGACCTTCTCGACGCACTTGCGGGCGAAGCGGTCGAGCCCGTACTCCTCGATCTCGCGCTTCGAGTTCAGCCCCAGCTCGCGCTCGACGCCGACCTCGACCCAGAGCCCCTGGCAGTCGTAGCCGTTCTGGTAGCGCTGGTCGAAGCCGTGCAGCGCCTTGTAGCGCTGGAAGACGTCCTTCAGCGTGCGGCCCCACATGTGGTGGACGCCCATCCGCTTGTTCGCGGTGATCGGGCCGTCGACGAAGCTCCAGGAGGGGCCGTCGGCGTTCGCCTCGCGCAGGCGCTCGAAGACCCGCTGCTCCTCCCAGAAGCGCAGGACGTCGTGCTCGAGGGCGGGATGGTCGGGAACGCTGGGGAGGGGCGCGAAGCGGGGCTCGGACATGGGGACGAAGTCTAGCCTCGGGACTTTTCCCGGCTGCCGCACCGTTCGTCCGGGTACAGCGAACGCGAGCCGGCGCCGCCCGCCCGGCGGCCCGAGTTGGGAGGAAGCGCGATGGCGCAGTCCGTCACGAAGGACACGTTCGGCACCGAGGTGATCGGCAGCGACGTCCCGGTGATCGTCGACTTCTGGGCCGAGTGGTGCCGCCCGTGCCACCAGGTCGCGCCCGTGCTCGACAGGATCGTCGAGGAGCGGGCCGGCCAGCTCAAGCTCGTCAAGGTGAACATCGACGAGGAGCCCGACCTCGCCCGCCAGTTCGGCGTCGCGAGCATCCCGACGATGATCCTCTTCGACGGCGGCGAGCCGAAGGCCGCCGCGGTCGGCGCCCAGCCGAAGGGCGCGCTCGAGCAGAACCTCGGCATCGCCGAGGGGTAGGAACGCGAACGGGGCGGGGCGGCTCGCGCCGCCCCGCCCGTCTCGCAGGGCTCGGCTCCCGCCCCGGCTCAGCCGCTGCTCGTGGGCGCGCCGTCCTCGTCCGGGACGACGGCCGGCGCGCCAGCCGTGCCGAGCGGCCAGTCGCCGACCTCGAGCAGCGCGCGGTTCGCGGCCGTGTCCGGCAGCGTCTCGGTCGCGGTGAAGGCCAGCAGCTGGCGCGTCTCGAGCTGGGCCGGCCCGTCCTCGACCGTGCAGAAGCGCTCGATCGCCTGCGCCGGCAGGAACGTGGTCGCATCGACGACGACCTCGGCGAACCCGTCGTCGGCGCAGGGCTGGCCGTCCCCGGCGAGCCGATCGGTGCCCCCGCTCGCGCGCAGCACGATCGAGTCGCCCGAGCGGGACACCTCCCGGAGCGCACCGGCCGCGTAGGCGGCGCGAAGCATCCCGGCGACGCTCAGCTGCTCGACCGGCGGGAGGTCGTCCGCGCCGGTGCGCAGCTCGCCCGCGACCCAGCTCGTCGCCTCGAGCGCGCCGTCCGGGCGGACGACGACCGAGGTGTCCTCGTCGGAGGGCGGGCTGCCGAGCGGGCCGTCGCTGATGAAGCGCCGCATCCGGACGAGCCGGTCGCCCTCGTAGAGCGAGAAGTCGTGCATCGTGACGAGCTCGTCGTCGACCCAGGTGCCTCGCTCGTCGAGCGTCTGGTACCGGACCGTGAACGTCAGGTGGACGATCTCGCCCGACGGGGCGATCGCGGCGGCGGCGCGCTCGAGCAGGCCGGGCCGGTCGCCGCCGGGCCAGAACAGCACCGCGAGCGCGGCGGCGGCACCGACGGCGCAGACGGCCGGGACGAAGGCGACGGGGCGGCGCAGGCGGTCGAGCAGGCCGGCGCGACGCGGCCGCTCGCGCAGCGGCAGGTCGAGGATCCGATCGACCGCGTCGGGGGCGGGGCCGGGCTGGTCGGCGCGGAAGGCGCGCAGGCGCTCGTCGATGGTCGGGCTCACGGGGTCACCTCGGCTCGTGCGTCGGCGGGAAGGGGGTCGGGGTCGGCGCCGAGCTCGCGGCGGGCGCGCTCGCGGGCACGGGAGAGCCAGCCCTTGACCGTCCCGACGGGGACATCGAGGGCCTCGGCGATCTCCTCGTGGGAGAGCTCGGCGACGGCGTGCAGGAAGAGGACGTCGCGATGCGCGGGACGCAGCGCGGCGAGCGCGCGGGCGAGCTCCGCGCCTCGCGGGTCGGGGACGGCCGGCTCGGCCGTCGCGACCGGGTCGACGCCGGTGCGGGCGAACGCCCGCAGCCGGGCGGCCTCCGAGCGGCCGCGGTCGCGGATCACGTTCGTCGCGATCCCGTACAGCCACGGGGCCGCGCTCGGCCGGCCGCGGTCGTAGCGGTCGCGGCGCCGGTACGCGGTCGCGAACGTCTCCGCGACGACGTCCTCGGCCTCGCTCGCGCCGACCCGGCGGGCCGCGTAGCGGTGGATGGCCTCGTGGTGGCGCTCGACGAGCGTCCGGAAGGCCTCCGGCTGCGCGCCGCAGGCGGCGAGCAGCTGGGCGTCGGTGGGTGGGCTCATGCCCCTGATCCGCGCGAGCGGCCGCCGGGGTTACACCGGGCAGCTCAGCCGTGGCCGATCAGCTCGACGACGTTCCCCTCGGGGTCACGGACGTAGGTGGAGAACCAGCCGTCGGGCCAGCGGAACGGGCCGCGCACGTCGTGGCCGGCGGCGCGCAGCCGCTCGCCCTCGGCGAGCAGGCGGTCGGGCTCGACCTCGAGCGCGAAGTGGACGGGGCCGTGCGGCTCGGGCGTCGGGCCGCGCGGATCGCCGGAGACGAGCAGCGGCGGCGGCAGGCCCGGCCAGCCGGGCGCGGCGTCCTCGCCGTGCGCGAGCACGCAGATCAGCTGGCCGCGGCCGAGGCCGAAGTGGACGCGGCCGCGCGCCCGGTCGTCGACGGTCACCGGCAGGCGCAGCGCGTCGCGGTAGAAGGCGACCAGCGCGTCGAGGTCGAGGGCGACGAGCTGCACCTCGAACATCCCGCGCGGCCGCCCGGGCGCCGCGACCTTGCGCGCGAGGTGCCCCAGCACGTCGGCGTTGATCCGGAACGCGAAGTCGCCGGGCGGGGGCAGCCGATCGAGGGCGAACCACTCGAGGGCCGCGACGTCGTCCGCGGGCGTCGGCGTGCCCGACGCGATGCGCGCCGTCCAGTAGAAGTTCAGCGTCGCGTTCCCGTCGGGCCCGTAGCGGTCGGCCCACGCGCCGACGTAGTCGAGGATCTCGATCTCGCAGCCGATCTCCTCCCGCATCTCGCGCCGGAGGATCTCCTCGCCGTCCTCGTCCTCCTCGGCGAAGCCGCCGAGGATGTCCCACTTCCCCGCGTCGGGGTCACGCGCTCGTCGGCCGAGCAGCACGCGGCCGCGCTCGTCGAGCAGCAGGGCGCAGAGCGCGGGCGACGGGTTCGCGTACGCCTCGTAGCCGCAGGCCGGGCAGCGGGCCACGTGGCCGGCGGGCTCGACCGGCGTCGCGCAGCGGGGGCAGAAGCGCCAGCCGCGCAGGTCGGTCACGCGAGCTCCTCGAGGACCGCGTCGGCGAGGTCCGGCCAGGCGGCCGCGGCCCAGGCGTCGAAGTCGAGGTCGGAGAGCGAGGCGAGCGCGACGCGGGCGTCCGGGTCGACCCAGAGGAAGCCGCCGTAGCGGCCGAAGTGCCCGAACGTCCGCGGCGAGTTGCGGCTGCCCGTCCAGTGGGGCGACTTGCCGTCCCGCAGCTCGATGCCGAGGCCCCAGTCGTTCGGCTCCTGGCGGCCGAACCCGGGCAGGACGCCGACCAGGCCGGGGAACTGCACGCTCGTCGCCTCGGCGAGCGTCTCCGGCGCGACGAGGCGCGGGGCGCGCAGCTCGGCGGCGAGCGCGAGCAGGTCGGCGGTCGGGCCGACGAGCCCCCACGCCGGCGAGCCCTCGAGGCGCGTGCGCGCCATCCCGAGCGGCGCGAGCACGGCGGCGCCGAGGTAGTCGGCGAACGGCATCTCGGCCCGCTCGGCGAGCAGCTCCGCAGCGACCTCGATCCCCGCGTTCGAGTAGACGCGCCGCTCGCCCGGGCGCCCGAGCGGCGTTCGCTCGTCGGGCGCGAGCCCGGAGGCGTGCGCGAGCACGTGGCGCAGGGTGGCGCCGGGCGGCCCGGCGGGCTCGTCGAGGTCGACGATCCCCTCCTCGACGGCCACGAGCGCGGCGAGGGCGGTCGCGAGCTTCGTCACCGAGGCCCAGCGGAGCGGCTCGTCCACCGGGCCGCGCGTCGCCGTCGAGCCGTCGGGCAGGACGACGCCGGCCGCGACGCGCGCGGCCGGCCAGTCGTCGATCCGCTCGAGCGCCCTCAGGCGGGGGTCACCCCGAGCGTGAGGCCCTCGACGGCGCCGAGCTCCTCGACCTCGGGGGCCTCGTACGCCTCGGACGCGCCACCTGCGTGCTGCTCGTCCATGCCAGTCCCTCCCGTGCCGCGGTGCGGCCCCGACCCGGCGGTCGGAGCCGGGGTCATCGGCACGAGCCTAGCGGGGCGCGCGGCGCGGCGCAGCCGGGCCACGCGCGCACCGCACGCTCAGACGACCGTGCCGCCCAGGGTCAGCTCCTCGACCGGCCCGAGCTCCTCGAGGGCGGGCGCCTCGTACGCCTCGAGCCCCTCCGCGACGTGCTGCTCGTCCATCTCGCGTCCTTCCTCCCGTGTCGCGTGGTCTCCCCGGCCCCGAGCCGGGGCGGGCGTCGACGCGCGAGCGTACCCGGGAGCGGCGGGGGCGCGCCGCGGCAGGCCGCCGCGGCGCGCCCTCCGTGACCGGCACCGCACGGGCGCCGTCCCTCGCCCAGCTGCTAGCTGACCTGCGGGGCGCCCTGCGTGACGTCCTCGAGCGAGCCCAGGTCCTCCACCTCGGGCCTCTCGTAGGGCGTGGGCTCTCCGTCGATCCGCTGCTCGTCCATGTCGTCTCCCGGTCGCCGACTGCTACGCGTCCTGCAGCGACCCGAGCGTCAGGCGCTCGAGCTCACCCAGGTCGTCGATCCGCGGCGCAGCATACGGCTCGTCCGGAAGGCGGGCCTCCGGGAGTGCGGGGACCGTGCGCTCCTCGCCCATGCCTACGCGCTCAGGATCAGGGTGAGAGCCTCGACCGGGCCGAGCTCGTCGACGCGCGGCGGCTCGTAGCAGTCGAGCGGCTGGCTCGTGCGCTCCTCGTCCAACATGGCTCCTCTCGTCTCGGCGTTGCGGTCAGCTCAGGAGGGTGACGTCCTCGAGGCGACCGAGCTCCTCGATCGCCGGCGGCTCGTACTCGACCGTCTGGCTGTCGTCCCGATCCATGCCACCTCCTGCGCTCGTGCGGCGTACGCGCCGCAACGTCCACCCGTACGGTGCCCGTCGTGCAGATCCTGCCTCGACGGCCGGATGGCCCGGACGGGCGGCGGCCGCCGCGCCGTCCGCGAGGGCTCTGCGATACTCGCTGGCCGATGGCGCGGACGATCCGAGCGCACGGCCCACGGTGACCCTGGTCGGGAGCGCGTACGGGCTCCGCATCGACGGCCCGCTGCCACCGGGGCAGCTGAACGCGGATCTGCCGGGCGACTGGCCCGTCCTGCGCATCGAGGTCGAGCCGGGGGACGTCGAGCGGCCGGAGACGACCGAGCTGGACGAGCGCCTCGCACGGATGCCGCTCCTCTCGGGCGGGCTGCTCGAGCTGACCCGCGACCCGCTCGCCGCCCGCTTCCGCGGCGGCCGTCCGCTGACGCCCGACGAGCTCGTCCACCCCGGCCTCGCCGGCGTCGGCGCGATCGCCTCGATCTGGCTCGGCCGCGAGTCGATCCACGCCGGCGCCTTCCTCGTCGGCGGGCGCGCCTGGGCCGTCACGGCCGAGAAGGAGACGGGGAAGAGCACGACGATGGCAGCGCTCGCCCGCCGCGGCCTGCCGATCGTGACCGACGACGTGCTGGTGCTCGACGGCGGGGACGCGCTCGCCGGGCCGCGCTCGGTCGACCTCCGCGAGGGCGCCGCGCGCTGGCTGGGCATCGATCCGATCGCGTCGGCCGCGCGCAGCGGGGAACGGGCCCGCGTGCAGCTCGAGCCGGTGCCCTCCCGCGCTCCGCTCGCGGGCTGGATCTTCCTCGACTGGGGCGACGAGGTCGCCGTCGAGCCGGTCCGGCCGACCCGGAGGGCAGCCCTGCTGCTGCGCCAGCGGACGATGCAGCGGGAGCTCTCCCGGGCGAGCGGGCTGCTCGACCTCGCGGCGCTCCCGGCCGTCCGGCTCGTGCGTCCGCGCGACCTCGCCCGCCTCGACGAGGCGCTCGACGCCCTGCTCGCTCGCGTCGGCTGAGCAGGCGCACCCGCGCTCGGGCGCCCGACGCGAGCGTCCGCGTCTCGACCTCGCCGAGGTCGGTCATGGCCGGCGCCTCGTACGGCTCGTCATCGGCGCGCTGCTCGAGGTCCACGGATCCCTCCGATCGACTGGCCGCATCCCGGCGGCGGGCCGGGCGCCCGACCAGGCCGGCCGGCCCGGTCAGGCGGCGGGAACCCGCATCACCTCGCGGAACTCCTGCCCGGCGGGCTGCGGGTCGCCCTCGAGCCAGGCATGGGCCTGGAAGCCCGCCCGCGGCGGGACGACGCCGATCACGAGGTCGCGGCGGTCGCCGTGCTCGGCCAGCCAGCGCTGGCGGACGGCGGAGGAGACGAGGCAGGTCGCCCGGCTCGTGCGCAGCGCGACCTCGACGGCCCGGCCCGCGGGCGCGGGCAGCGCAGGCGGCGCGGGCACGGCGAGCGCCTCGATCCCGCCCTCGTCGAGCACGCGGCGAACCGACCGCGCGGCGACGAGCGCCCAGGCGGCGGCGCGGACGTGCGCGACGATCACGGCTCGAGCAGGTCGCGCTCGCGCAGGCCGGCGACGAAGGCGTCGACGTCGCCTGCCGCCCGCTCGACCTCGATCCCGTAGCGGGCGACCAGGGCGGCGACGAGGTCGTCGCGCGTCGTCCCCTCGAGCAGGAGCGGCCAGAGCACGGCGCCCGACGGGTTGACGCCCAGGTAGCGCGAGGTCGCCAGGTCGACGATCACGACCTCGCCCTCGAGCTCGCGCCACTCCAGCCGTCCCTGGCGGACGAGCAGGCGGTCGCTCACGCGGCGGCCCTCCGGGCCCGGCGCAGGGCGAGGAGCGACGGGAGCGCGTGGCGGGCGAGCCAGAGCGGGTGCGACGCGTACGCGAGCGCCAGGCCGCCGGGGCCACGGCGGGCGAGCGGGCGCCAGATGCGGAGCGCGCCGGGGGTGGGCAGCGCCGTGCGCGCGACGAGGGCCGCCCTGGCGCGCAGACCGGGCGTCCGCGCGAGCCAGTCGAGCCCGAGCGCGAGCGGCGGCGCGCCGGAGCTGCGCAGGGCGACGTCGAGCGGCGCCCGCTCCGGCAGGTCGAGGCGCGCGGCGAGCGCCGCCCCGCCCGGTCGGAGCCGCAGCCCGGCGCCGAGCGCGGCCTCCGCGTCGAGCGCACGCGCGAGCGCGGCGACCGCGTCCCAGTCCTCCCCGGTCAGGCGGTCGAGCGCCCGGTCGAGATCCGCGAGCGAGCGCGCGTGCGACGGCCCGTGGTGCGCCGGGTGCAGCCCGACGAGCAGCGCGACCGCGACCGGGTCGACCGCAGGCACCTCCGCGCCGGCGAGGCGGAACGGCCGGGCGCGGGAGGCGAGGACGGCCCACGCCGCGTCCGGGTCGGCGCCCACGCCGCTGAGGCGGCGGTGCAGGTCGACCGAGACGTCGCCCGGGCGCTCCCACTCGGTCGCGTGCGTCGGGCGGTGACGGCCGACGCTGGCGGGCGCCGCCACGGGGCGGTAGCCGAGCGAGGCGAGCACGCGCCCGGCGTCCTGGACGCGATCGGGGCCCACGAGCACGTCGACGTCGTTGTACGTGCGCGGCTCGTGCGCGTCGTGGAGCAGCTCGGCGACCGTCGCGCCCTTGAGCAGGAGCGCCGGCACGCCGGCGGCGGCGAGCGATCCCAGGACGTCGGCCGCGCGCCGGTCGACGACGAGCCCCTGGGCCGCGGCGCGGAGCCGCTCGGTCGAGACGCGCGACATGGTGCCGTGATACTAGTGAGGCGTGGACCGACAGCTCGTCTCCTCCGGCTCGCCGTTCGAGCCGACGATCGGGTTCTCCCGCGCCGTCCGCGTCGGCGACCGCGTGCTCGTCTCCGGGACGGCGCCCGTCATGCCGGGCGGCGCCGAGCCCGCGGCCGACGCCTACGGCCAGACCAGGCGCTGCCTCGAGATCGTCCTGGCCGCGCTCGCCGAGGCCGGCGCGACCGCGGCGGACGTGGTGCGCACCCGCACCTACCTCGTCCGTGCGGAGGACGCCGCGGAGGCGGGCCGGGCGCACGGCGAGGTGTTCGGCGAGATCCGCCCCGCGAGCACGATGGTCGTCGTGGCGGCCCTGCTCGACCCGCGCTGGCTCGTCGAGCTCGAGGCCGAGGCGATCGTCGCCGGGCCCGGCGCGTGATCGAGGTCGGCCAGCGCGTCCCGGCCGTCCGCGTCTGGGGCGAGCCCGGCGAGGAGGTCCAGCTCGGCGAGCTGCACGCCGACGGGCCGTACCTGCTCGTCTTCTACCTGCTCGACTGGTCGGCGACCTGAACGGACGAGATGAGCCTCCTGCGGGCCAGGAGGGACGACGTCGCCGCGGCCGGGATCCGCGTGTTCGGCGTCTCGCGCGACAGCCCCTGGTCGCACGTCGCCTGGCGGCAGGTGCTCGACCTCGACTTCCCGCTCCTGTCCGACTGGAGCGCCGAGGCGACCCGCGCCTTCGGGCTCGCGATCGAGGTCCGCGGGCTCGAGGACGTCGCGCGCCGCTCGGCCTTCCTCGTCGACGGGGAGGGCATCATCCGCGGGGCATGGCTCTACGAGACCGGCGAGGTCCCGGACGTCGACGAGCTGCTGGCGGCGGCGCGAGCGCTGACGCGCCCGCCGGCGTGAGCGAGCCCGGGGCGGGCCCGGCCGACCCGAGCGGCGCGGGGCTCGCCGGCCGCCGCCCCACGCGGCCCCGCCACCTCGGCTGGCTGCGCTCGCGGCGCCTGCTGCTCGCGCTCTTCTTCCTCGCCGTCGCGGTCGTCGCCGCCGCGCCCGGCGTCGCCGAGCTCCCGTCGAAGTTCATCGCCGACGGGAGCCTGCCCGGGTACGCCGAGCCCACCGCGGGCGACCACCTCCAGTCGACCTACCGCTTCTGGCTCGTCGGGCACCAGCTCGAGCAGGGCCGGGCGCCGTGGAAGGACCCGTACAGCTTCCAGCCGCTCGTGCCGCCGCAGACCGTCCTGCTCGGCTGGCCGTGGGGGATCGGCTTCTGGCCGCTGGACGCGGCGTTCGGGCCGGTCGTCGCGTGGAACCTCCTGCTCCTGCTCTCGATCGCGCTCGCGGGGCTCGCCACCTACGGCTGGCTCGTGGGCTACGGGCTCGCGCGCGGGCCGGCGCTGGTCGGCGGGCTCGCGTTCGCGATCGCCCCGTACCGGCTTGCCCAGAGCGGCGGCCACCTGATCGGCTGGGCGGCGGTCTTCGTCCCCGCGGCCCTGTGGGCGTTCGAGCGGGCGCGCGCCACGGAGCGCCCGGTCGCGCGCCACCTCTGGGGCGCCCTCTCGGCGCTGTCGCTGCTCTCGGTCACGATGTCCGGGCAGGTCAACCTCGCCCTGGCCGCGCTGCCGTTCTGCCTCGCCTACGCGGCCCTGCGCTGGCGGCCGGCGGCGACGCTGTGGCTCGCCGCGGGAACGGCCGGGGCGATCGCCCTGGGCCTGGTGATCCGCCGGACGATCATCGACGGCTCGATCGCCGCGGGCGGCCGCTCGCTCCAGCAGGTCGAGCTGTTCCAGTCGGACTGGATCGACCTGATCAGCCGCGACCGGCGCGAGGGGATCGAGCAGTTCGCGTACGTCGGCTGGCTGCTCCCGGTCGCGGCGGTCGTCGGGCTCGTCGTGCTCGGGCGCCGGCGCCCGCTGCTCGCGCTGCTGCTCCTCCTGTCGACGGCGATCCCGCTGCTCCTCGCCGTCGGCACGAACCTGCCCGGCTACGCGGACCTGCGCGAGGTGGTCTCGCCGCTGCGCTTCTCGCGCGTCCCCGGGCGGCTGCTGCCCGTCGCCAACCTCGCGCTCGCGGCGCTCGCGGCGATCGCGCTCGGCCACGTGCTCACGCGGCTCCGGCTCGCGGGACGGCGGCGCCTCGTCGCCCTCGGGATCGCCGTGGCGCTCGTCGGCGCCGACCTGCTCGTCTTCCCGCTCGGCGCCAACGACGCGGCGCCCGCGAGCGCAGCCTACCGGGAGCTCGCCGACGCGCCGGCCGGCCGGATCCTCGACCTCCCGTACTTCACGCCCGGGACGCACTGGGGCAGCCCGTACGACTTCTACGCGATGCAGACGCCGCGCGAGCGGCCCGGCGGCTACTCCTCCGTCGCGCCCGTGGCCGCGTACGGGCCGGCGCCCAGCCTGCGGCGGCTGAACTGCGGCATCTGGCTCCCCGGCGACCAGCGGCTCCTCGACTCGCTCGGCGTCGCCGAGGTGCTGTTCCACGAGGGCCCGTACGCGCAGGCGCGGATCCCGACGGCCTGGTTCGGGTGGCACGGCCTGCAGCTCGCGGGCTACCGGACCCGGACGCCCGGGGACGGCCCGGTCTGGCTGTTCCGCCGCGGCACGGGGCTGCCGGCGCTCGCCGCGCCCGTGCCGGAGCCGGAGCGCGAGCAGCTCGTCCCCTGCGACGGCTGGTACGGCTACGGGACGACGCTGCCGCAGGCCGGCCTGTGGGTGCACGGCGAGGGCGCGTTCTCGCTGAGCCTCTCGGCGCCCGCCCTCGCGACCACGACCGTCTGGCTCGACGGCGCCCGGGTCGAGGAGCTCCGCCTCGCCGCCTCGACGCCGCTCCGCCTCGAGCTCGAGGGCGACCGCTGGCACTCGATCGTGCTCGACACGGCGACGAGCGGGTCGGCGCTGCCGTTCACGCTGCGCGTGACGGCCCTCGCGCTGCCGACGCCGGCCGGCGAGGTGCCGGCCCAGGGCTAGGGGCTAGGCCGCGTCGGGCCGGCGGAGCGCGACCGTCCGGCCATTCGCGGCACGCTCGTCGAGGAGCTCGACGAGCGCCTCGACGCACCGCGGCTCGAACTGGCTGCCCGCTCCGGCCCGCAGCTCCTCGATCGCGGCGCGGGGCGAGCGGGGCTTCCGGTGCGGCGCGGCGCGCGTCATCGCCGAGTACGCCTCGCAGACGGCGACCACGCACGCGCCGAGCGGGATCTGCCCGCCGGTGAGGCCGTCCGGGTAGCCCCGCCCGTCCCAGCGCTCGTGCGTCGCGCGGACGAGCGGCAGCACCTCGGCGAGCGAGGCGACGGGCGCGAGGATCTCCGCGCCCGCCTCCGCGTGCGAGCGGAGCAGGGCGAGCTCGTCCGGCGTCAGCGGCCCCGGCTTGGCCAGCAGCTCCGCCGGGACGCGGAGCTTGCCCACGTCGTGCAGCAGCGCGGCCAGCTCGACGAGGCGGACGTCCTCCGCCGGCAGCCCGAGCCGGTGCGCGACGTCGACGGCGAGCGCGGCGACGTCCTCGACGTGCCCGGGCGAGCCGCCGCCGCGCGACTCGAGCGCGTCCGAGAGGGAGACGAGCGACGCGCGGTAGAGCCGCCGCAGCGACTCGGCGTGCTGCTCGTGGGCGAGCATCGCCGCGACCTGCGAGACCATCAGCTCGCCGATCGCCGCCTCGGCCGCCGAGAAGTCGCGCGGGCGGGCGTCGAAGACCTCGACGACGCCCCACGGCCGGTCGAGCAGGAGCAGCGGCAGCGTCAGCACCGACGCCATCCGGGCCTCGCCGAGCGCATTGGCGACCTCCGGGTCGACCGCCCGGTCGGCGACGGTCGCCGACGCGGGCCGGCCGCGCTCGAGCGCGGCGCGCGCGAGCGGGGCGGCGCCGAGGACGACGCCCCAGCCGCTCGCGGCGCGCAGCGGGTGCGGCGCATGCGCCGTGCTCTCGCGCAGCACCTCGCCCTCGAGCCGCGAGATCGAGCACGCGCTCGCGCCGAGCACGGAGGCGATCTGCCGGCAGGCCGTCTCGAGCAGGCCCCGCTCCGTCGTCGCGCGGCCGAGCTCGGCGATCGCGGCGGTGACGCCGCTCAGCTCGGAGAGGACGATCGACCGGATCTGCGCGCGGCCCATCCGCTCGCCGATCGCCTCGAGCGTCGCCTCCGCACGGGTCAGCCCGCGCGAGCCGTGCTCCTCGTCGCGGTAGGTGACGACGCGGTTCTTCCCGGCGCGCTTGGCCGCGTAGAGGGCGAGGTCGGCACGGTGGAGCAGCTCCTCCTTCGTCCGCGCGTCCGTCGGGAAGGCGGCGACGCCGGCCGAGAGCGTCGGCAGCGCCAGCCGCGCCTCCGCCTCGACGGTCGCCCGCACCCGCTCGGCGACCCGGGCGGCGAGGTCGGCGCCCGCGGCGATGACGATGCCGAACTCCTCCCCGCCGACGCGGAAGACCTCCTCGCCGGCGCGGAGCGAGCGCATCGCCACCCGGGCGAGCTCGCGCAGCACGCGGTCGCCGCGCGCGTGGCCCTCGCGGTCGTTGATCAGCTTGAAGTCGTCGAGGTCGAACAGCACGAGCGAGAGCGGCGTGCCGGCGGCCTGTGCCTCGCGGAGCACGGCGTCGAGGTGCTCGTGGAAGGCCCGCTGGTTCGCGAGCCCGGTCAGCGCGTCCCGGCGGGCCTCCGCGAACGTCGTCGCGAGCCGCCGCTGGTTCGCGAGCGACGACGCGGCCAGGTCGGCGACGGTCGCGACGAGGTCGAGGTCGAGCGGCGCCGGGTGGTCGGGATCGGTGGCGACGACGAGCGCGCCGAGCGGCTCGCCCTGCGCCATCAGCGGCGCCGCGACGGCGCCGCCGCAGGGCGTGTGGCGCGCGCGCAGGTCGGCGAGCTCGGCGAGGTCGGCCCGGGCGTACGTGAGCCGCGCGAGCGCCCGCTCGACGACCGCCGGCGCCGTGCGCAGCCGCGGCCGCGAGACGTCCCCGGCGTGCGCGTCGAGGGCGAGCTTCCCGTCCGGCCCGAGCAGGTAGCAGGCGGCGAAGGACGCCTCCGCGAGGTCGCGGAGCTCGCGGACGACGAGCTGCGCCGGCCCGCCCCCCTCGACGGAGGTGGCGAGCTCGCGCGCGAGCTCGACGAGGCGGCTGGCGCGATGGAGCAGCAGCTCCGCTCGCTCGGGGTCGTGGGCCTCGCGCGAGACGGCCGGCTCGATCGGAGCGGCCGGCTGGCGCGCGACGCTGAGCTTTCCGAGGCGACGGCTCATCGCGCCGACGCTCCCTCCTTCGAGCCGCAGGGTCAGACGACGGGCCGGATGCCGGCCTCGACCCTGATTCAAGCGCGCCCGGCGCGCCGTCTCATCGCTCGATCGAGGGAATGCCGCGCGGACGCCGTGCGGCCGCTACATACCCATCGCGTGGTAGCCGGCGTCGACGTAGAGCGTCGTCGCCGTCACGTTCGCCGCGGCGTCCGAGAGGAGGTAGGCGGCCGCGCCGGCCACGTCCTCGGCGTCGATCGCGCGGTGCAGCGGGGCGCGCTGCCCCACGATCTCCTCCATCGTCCCGAACCTCGGGATCGACCGCGCGGCGAGCGTCCGCACCGGGCCCGCCGAGACGGCGTTGATGCGGATGTTCTGCTCGCCCAGGTCCCAGGCGAGGTACTTCACGCACGAGTCGAGCGCGGCCTTCGCGACGCCCATGGCGTTGTAGTGGGGCACGGCGCGCTCGCCGCCCAGGTACGTCATCGTCACGATCGAGCCGCCGCCGGCCGCCGCCATCAGCGGCTCCGCCGCGCGGGCGCAGGCCACGAGCGAGTAGGCGCTCACGTCGAGCGCGAGCCAGAAGTTCTCCCGCGGCGTCTCGACGAAGCGGTTCTCGAGGTCCTCGGCCGCGGCGAAGGCGACCGAGTGGACGAGCAGGTCGAGCTGCCCGCCGAAGGTCTCGCCCACCTCGGCGAACACGCGCGCCACGTCCTCGTCCGAGCGGACGTCGCAGGAGGTGACGAGCGGGCTGCCGACCGACGCGGCCAGGTCGCGCACCCCGGCCTCGATCCGCTCGCCCTGGTACGTGAATGCGAGCTGCGCGCCGCCGTCGGCGAGGCGCTTCGCGATCGACCAGGCGATCGAGCGCTTGTTCGCGACGCCGAGGACGACGCCGCGCTTGCCTGCGAAGGGCTGGCTCACGGGCGGCAGTCTAGCCGCGCGCGCCCGGCGCCGCGGGAAGGGGCGCCGGAGGGTGCTGGTACGCTCAGCCGCGGTGCGCCGCGCCCGTGCCCTCCTCCTCGCGCTCGTGGCCGTGGCGCTCGTCGGCCAGGCCGCCGCGTCGGCCGCCTTCGTGCCGATCGACCGGGGCAGCGGCGAGGCCGAGCAGCCGCGCGTCCGGCCGGGCACGATCGAGCCGCGTTCGACGACCGCCGGCGAGCCGCGCGTCCGCGTCCTCCTGCGCCTGCGCTCGGCGCCGCTCGCCGCCTGGGCGCCGCGCCTGCCCGCCGCCGCCGGGGAGCCCCGCCGGCTCGACCTGGCGAGCGCGAGCGCCCGCGCCCACCTCGACGCGCTCGCGACCGAGCAGGCCGCCGCCGAGCGCGCGCTGCTCGCCGCCGTGCCGGGCGCGCGGCTCGAGGGCCGCTACTCGCTGCTCCTGAACGCGATCGGCGCGAGCGTCCCCGCCCATGCCTTCGCGACCGCTGCGCGCGTCGAGGGCGTGACGCGCGCCTACCCGAGCCGCAGCTACGTCCTGACGCTCGACCGCAGCCCGGGCGTGATCGGGATCGACGCGACGTGGCAGGCCACGGGCGCCCTCGGCGACGGGATCAAGATCGCGATCGTGGACGACGGGGTCGACGAGGACAACCCGTTCCTCGCGCCCGGCGGCCTGACCGCGCCGGCCGGCTTCCCGCGCGGCGTCCGCTCCGCCACGACCGGCAAGGTGATCGTCGCGAGGAGCTTCCCCGCCCCCGGCGCCGGCGACGCGGCGCGGCTGCCGTACGACCCCGACTCGAGCTTCCACGGCACCCACGTCGCGGGCATCGCCGCCGGGGCCGCCGGGACGACCGCGCCGAAGGGCGACGACCACCCGCGGACGGCCGGTCTGAGCGGCATCGCGCCGCGCGCGTGGCTCGGCAACTACCGCGTCTTCAGCCTGCCGACCGAGGGCGGCAACGTCGCCAACACGCCCGAGATCGTCCAGGCCTTCGAGTCGGCCGTGCGCGACGGCATGGACGTGATCAACTTCTCCGGCGGCGGGGTCGAGACCGAGCCCGAGAACGACGCGCTCGTCGAGGCGACGGGGAACGCCACCCGCGCCGGCGTCACCGTCGTCATCTCGGCCGGCAACGACCGCGACGACTACGGCCAGGGCTCGATCGGCTCGCCCGGGTCGGCGCCGGACGCGATCTCGGTCGCGGCGGTCGGCAGCGGCCACGTCTTCGCCCCCGCGATCGCGCTCCGCGCCGACGACGCGCCCGCGGGGCTGCAGGCGATCCCGTACGCGTCCGACGGCGGCTCCGGCCCGCCGCGCGCGTGGGTCGCCGCCGACCAGCGGCTGGTCGACGTCTCGACGCTCGTCGGCAGGGACGGCTCGCCGGTGTCGCGCGCGCTCTGCGCCCCGACCGGCGACCCGAACGGGCCCGGCAGCCCGCTCGCGAAGGGCGCGCTGAAGGGCGCGATCGCGCTGGTCTCGCGCGGCACGTGCACGTTCGCGTCGAAGGCCCGCCGCGTCGAGGCCGCGGGCGGGATCGGGCTCGTCGTCGTCGACAACCGGCCCGGCGAGGCGAACGGGATCGCGGACGAGCTCGACGTGCCCGCCGTGATGATCGCGGACGCGGACGGCGCCGCCCTGTCGGCGTACCTCGCCGCGCACGGCGGCACGGCGGCGATCCGCGTCGGCCGCGAGCCGCTCGAGCTCGTCACCGGCCGCGAGGGCGTGCTGACGAGCTTCTCCTCGCAGGGCCCCACGGCGTACGCGCACTCGCTCAAGCCGGACCTCGCCGCGCCGGGCGGGGCGATCCTCTCCTCGACGAACCGGGCGCTGACGCGCTCCCCCTACGCGGTGTTCGACGGGACGAGCATGGCGGCGCCGCACGTCGCGGGCGCGGCCGCGCTCCTCCTGCAGCGCCACCCCGACTGGACGCCCTGGCAGGTCAAGTCGGCGCTCGTCTCGACCGCCGGGCCCGCGTGGGCCGACAGCGCCCGCACCGTCGAGGCATCGGTCACGCTCGCCGGCGGCGGGCTCGTGGACGTCCCGGCCGCGGCCGACCCGCGCGTCGCGACGCGCCCGGCGACGCTCTCGTTCGGCGACCTGGACGTCCAGGCGGGCGCGGCGGCCGAGACCCGGCTGCTGACCGTGGCCGACCTGGGCGGCGGGGCCGGCTCGTGGACGATCGAGGCGCGACCGCAGACCGCGCCCGCCGGCACGGTGCTCGAGCTGCCGGCAGCGGTCGACGTCCCGGCGGGCGGCCAGGCGACGATCGTCGTCACCGCCCGCGCCGCGGCCGACGCGGCCGAGGGCGACGCCTCCGGCTTCCTCGTGCTGCGCCAGGGGACGGTCGAGCGGCGGATCCCGTACCTCGCGCTCGTCACCCGGCCGGCGCTCGCGGCGCTCGACGCGATCCCGCTCCAGCCGGGGACGTTCCGCTCGGGGACGACGCGGGGCACCTCGCGGGTCGACGGGTACCGCTTCCCGCTCGCCCCGCTCGGGCTGGCCCCCGACTACGTCGGCCAGGCGCTCGTCGAGTCGGGCCGGGAGACCCTCTACACGATCCTCGTCGACCGGCCGGCGCTGAACGCGGGCGTCGCGCTGGACGCGACGGCGCCCGGCTCGCAGGTCGACCCGTTCATGCTGCGCGCGCCGGACGAGAGCACCGTCCTCGGGTACGCGGCCACCCCGGCGATCCTGAACGGCCTGCTCAACGGCTTCCGCGTGCCGGGCGCCGCCGCCGGGATCTCGTTCCCGCGCGCGGGCCGCTACTACGCCGTCGTCGACTCGGCGCGCGACCTCTTCACCGGGAAGGACCTGCGGGGCCGCTTCGTCGTCCACTCCTGGCTCGACGACGTGACGCGACCGAGCGTCCGCCTGCTGACGCCGCGCATCGCACGCGGCGGCGGCGTCGTCGCCGTGCGCGTGCTCGACTTCGGCTCCGGGCCCGACCCGCTCTCGCTGCTCCTGAGCTACGGCGACGTGCTCGTCGGCGCGTCGTCCTACGACCCGCTGACGAACGTCGCGCTGTTCCAGCTGCCGGCGGACTCGCCGCTCTTCGCCGGCGAGAACGCGGTCACGATCCTCGCCTCCGACCACCAGGAGGGGAAGAACGTGAACATCATCGGGCTCGACCAGTACCCGAACACGACGATCACGACCCGGGACGTCCGCGTGACGCCCGGGCGGCTCGTGCTCAACTGGCTCTCGCCGGCGCCCGGCCCGGGCCTCTGCCTGCCGCGCGGGCGGGTCGACCTGCTCGTCCTCGCCGACGGCCCGGCGAGGGTCCGCTCGGTGCGCTTCCGCCTCGCCGGGAAGGCGATCGGGACGGATCGAGCGGGCGACGGCGGCGTCTTCCGGGCCGCGTGGCGCGCCAGGGGCCCGGCCGGCGCGACGCGGACGCTCGTGGCCGTCGCGACCGACGCCCGCGGCCGGACGACGACGAGCCGCTCCACCATCCGCCTCTGCAGCTGACCCGCCCGTGCGGGCCTTCGCGCACGACGTCTACACGTACCCGCTCCCGGAGGGGCACCGCTTCCCGCTGGCGAAGTACCGCCTCGTGCGGGAGGCGGTCGAGCGCCTCCCGGGCGTCGTCGTCGCGAACGCCAGGGCCGCGACCCGCGACGAGCTCGAGCTCGCGCACGAGCCGGCCTACCTCGACAAGATCGAGACCGGCGACCTGACGCGGCGGGAGCAGCTCGCGCTCGGCTTCCCCTGGTCGGAGCCGCTCGTCGAGCGCTCGCGACGCTCGGTCGGCGCGACGCTCGAGGCCTCTGCGGCGGCGCTCGAGGACGGCGTCGCCGCGAACCTCGGCGGCGGCACGCACCACTCGTTCCCCGACAGCGGCCGCGGCTTCTGCGTCTTCAACGACGTCGTGGTCGCGGCCCGGGCGCTGCGGCGGGCCGGGCGGGCGCGGCGGATCCTCGTCGTCGACCTCGACGTCCACCAGGGCGACGGGACGCACCGCGCGTTCCGCGACGACCCCGAGGCGATCACGGCCTCGGTGAACGGCTTCGCGAACTACCCGTTCCAGCGCGTGCCGGGCGACGTCGAGATCGACCTGCCCGACGGGACGGCCGACGACGGCTACCTCACCGCCGTCGAGCGCGTGCTCGCGCTCGCGCTGCCGCGCGCGCGGCCGGACGTCTGCTTCTACCTCGCGGGCGCCGACCCGTACGCGGGCGACCGCCTCGGCCGGCTGTCGGTCTCGCAGGCGGGCCTCGCCGAGCGCGACCGGCTCGTCCGCGACACGCTGCGCGAGGCCGGCGTCCCGGTCTCGATCGCGCTCGCAGGCGGCTACGCCGAGCCGATCGAGGACACCGTCGCGATCGGCGTCTCGACGATCCGCACGTTCGCCGTCGCGTAGCATCCCGGGATGGCCAGGGTCTGCGTGATCACCGGCGCGTCGAGCGGGATCGGAGCCTCGCTCGCGCGCAAGCTCTCCGAGCTGGGAGCGCACTGCATCCTGCTCGCGCGGCGCGAGGAGCTCCTCGCCGAGCTCGCCGCCGAGACGGGCTCCGAGTACGAGGTCTGCGACGTCGCCGAGCGCGACCAGGTCGACGCCGCCGCGGCGCGGATCGCCGAGCGGCACCCGGCCGTCCACCTGCTCGTGAACAACGCCGGGATCGCCGGACGCGGCGAGTTCACCGACATCGGGGCGGAGCGGATCGAGCAGGTCTGCCGCGTGAACTACCTGGGCAGCGTCTGGTCGCTGCTCGCCTTCCTGCCCCTGCTCGAGGCGGGCGCGCCCTCGGACGTCGCCAACGTCGTCTCGGTGGCGGGAACCGTCGCCGGCGGGGCCGGCGGCCCCTACTCGGCGGCGAAGCACGCGCAGATCGCGTTCTCGCGCTCGACCTCGGTCGAGCTCGCGCCCCGCGGCATCCGCGTCCACACGATCAACCCGGGCTTCGCGCACACGGAGGGCTTCCCGCAGGATCGCTTCCTGGAGAACCCGATCGCCCGCCACTTCGTCCTCTCCGCCGAGGACTGCGCCGAGGCCGTGATCGACGCCGTCGTGCGCAACCGCCGGGAGGTCTTCGTGCCGCCGTTCTACCGCGTGCCGGCCGCGCTCCAGGGAACGGTGCCCGCGACGTTCCAGCGGGTGCTCTCCGTGTGGAGCCGGCGAACGGGGAAGGACGGCGCGTGACGCGCGTCGGCGCGGCTCTCTCGACCGCGCCGGACGCGGGCGAGGCCGCGCGCGACGCGGCCGGCCGCCTGCTCCAGCAGCTCGACGGACGCTCGATCGACCTGGCGTACGCCTTCCTCAGCCCCGAGCACCTGCCGCGGGTGGACGAGGTCGTCCAGTCCCTGCACGACACGCTCGCGCCGCGCAACCTGCTGGGCTGCGTCGCCCAGGGCGTCCTCGCCGGCGAGACGGAGCAGAGCAGCCCTCGCGCTCGCGCTCTGGGCCGCCTCGCTCCCCGGCTCGACGATCCGGACGTTCCACCTGGACGCCCGCGTCGACGAGGACGAGCTCGAGATCAGCGGCCTGCCGGACACGGGCCGGGCCGATCTCGTCACGCTGCTCGTCGACCCCTACACCTTCCCGGCGGACGCGCTGCTCGGGGCGCTGAACACCGGCTCCGGCGCGCGCGCCGATCGTCGGCGGGCTCGCCGTCGGCGCCGGGCCGCACGCGCAGGCCCTCGTCGTCGGCGACCGGGTGCACCGCGACGGCGCGGTCGGCGCGGTGCTCGAGGGCGTCGCCGTGCGGACGGTCGTCTCCCAGGGCTGCGCGCCCGTCGGGCGCGAGGCGGTCGTCACGGACGCGGACGAGAACGTGATCCTGCGCCTCGCCGGCGAGCCGGCGCTCGACCGGCTGCGGCACGAGTTCGAGGCGTTCACGGAGCGCGAGCGCGAGCTGGCCCAGCGCGGCGTCCTCGTCGGGCTCGTGATCGACGAGAACAAGCCCGACTACGGGCGCGGCGACTTCCTGATGCGCGGCATCCTCGGCGCCGACGAGGAGTCCGGCGGGCTCGCCGTCGGCGAGCAGGTGCGCGTGGGCCAGACCGTCCGCTTCCACGTCCGCGACGGCACGACCGCGGCGGAGGACCTCTCGCTCGCGCTCGACGAGACGCTCGCGGTCGCCCCGGGCGCCCCTGCGGGCGCGCTCGTCTTCACCTGCAACGGGCGCGGCACGCACATGTTCGCCGAGCCCGACCACGACGCCCGAGTCGTCAGCGGCACGCTCGCGACGCCGGGCGTCGCCGGCTTCTTCTGCGGCGGCGAGATCGGCCCCGTCGGCGGCCGGGCGTTCCTGCACGGCTTCACGGCGACGATGGCGGTCTTCTTCGACCGCGACGCCCCGGCGGGCTGACGGCGCCTCAGCGGCGGTAGAGCCGCCGCGCGATCGCGAGCGAGGCGCGTCCGATCGTCCCGCCGACGATCGCGTCGAGCACGTAGTGGTTGCCCGTGACGAAGACGATCCAGGTCACGAGCGGCGCGTAGAGGTGCGACGCTGCCCGGCGCCACGCGCTCGGGGAGCGCTCCTGGACGCCCGCGGCCGTGATCACCGCGTACGTCACGTGGATCGACGGCATCGCCGCGAGCGGGTCGTAGAAGCGCGCGATCAGCCCGTGGTCCATGTCGACGCCGGAGACGTCGGAGATCGTGTCGACGATGTGGTCGAGCCGCCGCGGCGGCGCGCAGGGGAAGCGCAGGAACAGCGGCTGCGCGAGCAGGGTCGCGAGCACGGCCGCGGAGCGCAGCCGGTGGTAGGCGGGGTCGCGGCGGCGGAAGAGCCGGATCAGCCAGCCGACGGTCAGCCCGACGTTCGCGATCGCGTAGGCGAGGCCGAGCACGTGGAGCGCGTTCGGGTAGCGCAGGAGCGGCCTCTGCAGCTGCGCCTCGACGTGGATCCCGGCCTTCTCCTCCAGCGCGACGACCCGCTCCGCGTTCTCGAAGGCCTTCCGCTCGCCCTCCTCGTGGACGACCGCCTTGCGGACGAGCATGTAGACGGCGTAGAGGGAGAGGCCGATCACGACCTCCCTGGCCACCGAGAAGCTGGTCTCGCGCTCGCGCCGCACGACCGCGAAGTTTCGGGCATCTGGCGTGCGCGCGCGGAGGCAACCCGCGATACTTCGTCGCTTGACGGCCGGCGCGGGCCGGTCGATGCTCTAGGACCCCCGATGAAGAGCAGCACCTGGACACAGACGGCGATCCGTCTCGCGATCGGCTCCGCCGCCACCGGCGCCTTCCTGTGGCTGTTCCTGCGGGTCGCGCACCTGGGCGACGCGTGGCGCGAGATGCGCAGCCTCCCGATCTGGTCGGTGCTCGCCGGGCTCGCCTTCGTCCTCGTCAACACCGCCCTGATCGCGCTGCGCTGGAAGTACCTCTACGCGGCGGCGCGCTACGCGACGACGTCGCGGCGGCTGCTGCCGATCGTCTGCGTCGGCGCCGGCGGGAACAACGTGCTGCCCGCCCGCGGCGGCGACCTGCTGCGGATCGAGTCGACGCGGCAGCACTACCGCATCCCGCCCTTCGTCACCGCGGGGACGCTGTTCGCGGAGCGCCTGCTCGACGGCGTCGTCCTGTCGGTCTGGATCCTGCTCGGCGCGCTGATGATCGGCGAGGACGGCGTGCTGCTGCTCACGGGCGTCGGCCTCTCCGCCGGCACGGCGCTCGGCTGCGTCCTCGTCGGGATCGCGGCGACCCGGCCGGAGGCGACCGAGCGGTTCGTCTTCCGGCTGACGAAGCGGCTGCCGCCGCGCTGGCACACGCGGATCGGCCGCTGGGTCTCGAACTTCATCGAGGGCCTGGGCGCCTTCCGCTCCCGCAAGTCGCTCGTCCGCGTGCTCTGGACGTCGGTCGCGATCTGGCTCGCCGACCTCGGGCTGTACGTCGTGATCGGCATGGGCTACGACGTGGGGCTCGGCGCGGGCGGCTACTTCCTGCTCGAGGGCGTGGGCAACCTCGCGCTCGGCGTCCCGGCGACCGCGGCCGGGCTCGGCAGCTTCGACTACCTGACGTACGTCAGCGCGCGCGACATCGGCGTCGACGGCGACGTGCGCGCGGCGTACGTGCTGACCGTGCACGCCTTCGTCGTCGTCCCGGTGACGATCCTCGGCGCGATCTTCCTGCGCATGGCGTTCCCGCAGGTGTTCAGCCGCCGGCGCGAGCCGCGCGTCCGCGAGGCCTACGAGGACACGTAGGCGCTCGCGTGCTCCCGGCGCAGCCGGGCGAGCAGCGGGTCGGCGAGCGCGACCTCCGGCACGAGCGCGAGCGCCCGGCCGCCGCTGCGCCGCAGCGCGCCGCGGTCGATCAGGGCGCGCAGGCAGTCGTCGAGGCGGGCGACCCGCGGGCCGCTCCGCTCGAGGTCCGGGTCGACGGGCCGCCCCTCCTCCCGCGCCCGGACGAGGGCGTCGCCGAGCCGCTCGGCGAGCTCCGCCGGCGCGAACGAGCCCGCGCCAGCCTCGGAGGCGTCGAGCACGGCGCTCGCGGCGACCTGGCCGAGCGAGAGCGGCATCGCGCGCCGCAGCAGGTCGAGCATCGCCGCGTCGACGTCGCCGCCCGTCGGCGGCGGCTCGTCCGGCAGGATCCCGATCAACGCCGACGCGCGTCCCCGCGTCAGCCCGTCGTAGGCGACGCCGACGGGCTTGATCACGCGCGGCCGCCCGCGCCGCACGAGGATGCCCACGCCCTTGCGGATCGGGCCGATCTCGCCGTCGGGCGACGGGCGGCCCTCCGGGAAGACCAGGAGGGGGTGCTGCGCGGCGACGACGTCGACCAGCCAGCGCAGGTCGGCCGTCGCCTCGACGGCGCGCTGCTTCCAGGCCTCGGCGAACGCCTCGTGGTCGAGCGTCTCCGGCGTCTGGACGCGCCAGAGGATGTCCGCGAAGTCGGCGTCGTCGGCGTCGGCGGCGGTGCGCGGCACGGGGACGCCGAGGCTGCTCGCCCGCGCGACGAGCGCGTCCACCAGCTCCGCGGGCAGCACCTCCGCGAGCGGCGTCCGCGGCGGCAGGCGACGGAGCGCGTGGCCGAGCCGCATCGCCCCGGGCGGCGTCGCCGGGAAGACCGTGATCCGCGGCAGCCGCTCGCCGATGTCGATCGGGTAGAGCAGCCGTCGGGCCCAGCGGGGCACGCCGGGCGGGAAGCCCGCGAAGAAGCCCTTGTCGAACAGGTCGTCCCGCGCGGCGAACAGCAGCCGCGGGTCGCGGTCGCGCCAGACGCGCCAGTGGCGGAAGAAGCTGCCGCAGAGCAGCGGCACGTCGGTCTCGGCGCGGTGGGTCGCGAGGACGAGCGTCCCGTGCGTGAAGCGGACGTGCTCGCGGTCGAGGATCCGCACGCGGAAGGCGAGGCTGGAGTAGGCGATCATCCCGACGGCCACGGCGTCGTAGAGCAGCTCCATGGGGAGCGTGATGCGGTAGCTCGCGGCGGCCGGATCCACGGCCGCCGAGGGTACCATTGGCCCATGGCCCGCCTGCGGATCGGCGACGTCGCCCCGAGCTTCCTCCTTCCCGGCGTCGACGGCGCCCCGCACGGCCCCGACGACTTCCGCGGGCAGCCCGTCGCGGTCGTCTTCTCGTGCTGCCACTGCCCGTACGTGATCGCGTGGGAGGACCGGCTGAACGCGATCGCGCGCGACTACGCGGGCCGTGCCGGCGTCGTCGCGGTGAACGCGAACGACCACATCGGCGACTCGATGGACGACATGCGGCGCCGGGCCGCCGACAAGGGGTTCGTCTTCCCGTTCGTCCGCGACGACACCCAGGAGGTGGCGCGCGCCTACGCGGCCTCCCGCACGCCCGAGGTGTTCCTCCTCGACGCGCAGCGCCGGCTCGTCTACCACGGTGCGCCGGACTCGAGCTACCAGGACCCCGGCGGCGCCGTGCCCTACCTGCGCAACGCGCTCGACGCGACGCTCGCCGGGGACGCGGCGCCGCTGGTGGACTCGCCTGCGGTCGGCTGCACGATCAAGTGGCGCGCCTGACGCGCCGGCCGACCCCGGAGTAGCCGGCCCCGCGCCGGGATGCGCGAGAGGCCGCCCCCCCCGGATGCGAGCCTCCCCGGAGGACGGCTCAGCGTCCCCGCCGATGTGCCCGCCCGGCGCGCGCGGGATGCTCGACCGGACGGTCGAGGAGGTGACCCGGCGATGTCGACGAGACGAGACGCCCGGCGGCGCGAGGCGGGGGACGGCCGGCCGTCCCCCGCCCGCGGCGCGGACGACCTGCGCGCCTGGCAGGACCGGCAGGCACGGCGGGAGCGCTGGCTCCGGCTGCACGCGATCGCCTGGGCCGTCGGCTCTGCGGCGATCGCGGCGCTGTGGGCCGTCGGCCAGTGGCGCTCGCACGGCGCCTTCGAGCACTTCGGCAGCCACGCCGGGAACCCGCACGACTGGAACCCCACGCTGCTCGTGCTGCCGATCGCCCTGTGGGGCCTGATCGTTGGCGTCAAGGGGCTGCGGGTGGCGCTCGAGCGGCCCCCGACCGCGGCCGCCGTCGCCGTCGCCGTCGAGCGCAGCGGGTCGGCCGCCGGCCCGACGGCGCGCCGCGCCGCGCTCGCAGACGGCTCGAGCGCGCCGGCCGCCTGCGCTTCCACGTCGCGGCGTGGGCGCTCGATGGTCGTGCTGACGCCGATCTGGGCCCTGCTCGAGTGGCAGGACAACGGCGGCTTCGCACGCTGGAGCGGCGAGGGACGGCCCGGAGACTGGGCGCCGTGGATCCTGTACGTCGGCGCCGGCTGGGCGCTCGCCGTCCTCGTCGTCGCCCTCTCGATGCGAGCCGGGCTCGCCGACCTGGTCGGCCGGTCCGACCGCCGCCGGCGCGGCCCGCGCGACCGCCCGACCGCGGGCCCGCGCAGCCCCTAGGCCGGCTTGCGCGCCACGTACCAGCCGACGGTGCCCGTGAAGTGGAAGCCGTCGTGGCTGCGACGCAGGTCGACGCCGGCCGTCTCGCCCTGCGCGACGAGCTCCTCGACGTAGGCGAAGACCATCGCACGCTGCTCGCCCTCGCAGCCGGCGAGGTCGAGGAAGACGGCGAGGTCGCGCTCCTCGGGCTCGAGCTCGGCGTGCTCGACGACGAGGCCGCTGTCGAAGAGCAGCCGGCGGATCTCCGAGTCGGGCAGCGTGCGCACGTGCGACGGGTCGCGCATCGACTCGAGCCGCTCGTACAGCTCGGCCTCGTGCGGGTCCTCGGAGACCACCTGGTCGACCACGACCGCCCGGCCGCCGGGGACGACGACGCGGGCGAGCTCGACGATCGAGCGTGCCGGGTCGTCCACGTGATGGAGGGTCCGGGAGCTGAGCGCGATGTCGACCGACCCGTCCTCGACCGGCAGGGCGAGCGCGTCGCCGAGGACGAAGCGGACGTTCGAGCCCTCCCCGGCGCGCTCGCGGCCCTGCTCGAGCATCTCGGGGACGAGGTCGACGGCGATCACCTCGCGGACGAGCGGGGCGAGCGCGAACGCGATCGGGCCCGTGCCCGTGCCCGCGTCGAGCACGACCTCGTCGCCCGCGGGCGAGAGCAGCGCGCCGAGCCGTGTCCGCAGGCCCGCGACCCGGCTGTCGCCGAGCGCAGCCATCTTCGCGGCGGTGGCGGCGAACCGCGCCTTGGTGATGTCCTCGAGGCTCACGAACGCTCCTTTCGCACGAGCGCGAGGGCCTCCTCGCGCGTCGAGATGGTACCGGCGGCCCGCTCCTCGGCGACCCGGTCGAGCAGCCGCCCGACCTCCGGCCCCGGCGGGACGCCCAGCTCGTCGCCGCGCAGGAGCGGCCCGGCGGGCTCGGCGGCCCGGGCGGCCTCGACGGCCGGGATCAGCTCGGGCCGACCGGCGAGCAGGAGCGCCTCGACGGCCCACGGCTCGGCCGCGCGCCGGAAGCGGTGGATCGCCCGCGGGCCGGCGTCGGGCGGCGGCGTCGCCCGGAGCGCCGTCCGGGCCAGCCGGGCGAGCTCGCCTGGGACGGGCAGCGCGAGGAGGGCCTGGCCGAGGCAGGCGACGAGCCAGAGCGCCGGGCCGGGCGCCCCCGCGACGCGGTCGAGCCGCGCCAGGTCGCCGCCGAGCGGCTCGAGCAGGCCGAGGGCGTCGAGGCGGCGCCACCCGGACGGGCGCAGCCGCTCGAGCTCGGCGAGCACGCGCTCGCCCGCGGGCCGCGTGACGAGGGCCGCGTCACGGCGGATCAGCGCCTCCGTCGCCCCGTCGATGGCGAGCCCGAGCTCCTCCGCGATCCGCACGGCGCGGAGCAGGCGCAGCGGGTCGTCGCGGAAGACGCCGTCGGAGACCGCGCGCAGCACCCGTCGCTCGAGATCGGCGAGCCCGCCGGTCGGGTCGACGTGATCGCCGCCGTCGACCGGGACGGCGATCGCGTTCAGGGTGAAGTCGCGCGCCGCGAGGTCCTCCGCGAGCGAGCCGCGCAGGCGGACGAAGTCGACCGTGACGCCGTCGCCGCGGACGACCCGCCAGGCGCCGTGGCGCTCGGAGAGCGGGAAGACGGCCTCGCCGGCGAGCCTGCCGTAGCGGCGTGCCGCCCGCTCCGGGTCGGCGAGCGTGACGTCGAGGTCGAGCACGGGCCGGCCGAGCAGCTCGTCGCGCACGCAGCCGCCGACGAGCCACGCGGGCTGGCCGGCGACCGCCTCGACGAGCGCGTCAGCCACCGACGACGACGCGGGTCGCCCGCGCCGGGCCGCTCTCGATGCCGCAGACCAGCTCGTACGGGATCGTGCCCAGCCGCCGCGCGTGCTCCTCGCACAGGACGCCGTCGCCGATCAGCGTCACCGGCGCGCCCACGCCCGCGCCCGGCGGCAGCTCGACCGCGAACGCGTCCATCGAGACGGTCCCCAGCACCGGCCGCCGCTCCCCCGCGACCAGCACCTCGGCCCCGGTCAGGCCGCGCCGGAAGCCGTCCGCGTAGCCGACGGGCACGATCCCCACCCGCGTCGGCGCGGCCGCGACGAAGCGTCGGCCGTAGCCCGTCGACGAGCCCGGCTCGAGCTCGCGCACGTGTGCGACCGCGCTCCGCCAGGAGAGCGCCGGTTGCAGGCCGTGCGGGCGCGCGTCCTCCCCCATCGGGTCGAGGCCGTAGAGCGCGATCCCGCAGCGGACGGCGTCGTGGCGCGCCTCGGGGAAGCGGAGCGTCGCCGCGCTGTTCGCGACGTGGCGCACGACCCCCGGGAACGCAGCGGCGACCTCCGCGAAGCGCGCGAGCTGCGCGCGCGCGAACGCCTCGTCCGCCTCGTCGGCCGTCGCCAGGTGGCTCATCAGCCCGACGACCGCCTCGCGCGGCGCCGCGAGCGCGTCCGCGGGCGCCATGCCCCAGCGGCCCATCCCGGTGTCGACCTTCAGGTGCACCGGCAGCCCGGCCGGGGCGGGCAGCGACGAGATCGCGAGCTCGAGCCGCAGCGCACGCGCCTGCTCGTGCTCGCCCGGCCGCAGCGGGCCGAGGACGAGGACGCGCACGTCGGGCGCGACGGCGCGCACGACGGCGGCCTCTCCCACCGTCGCGACGCAGAGCGCCCGCGCGCCCGCCTCGAGCGCCGCGCGGGCGACGTCGGCCGCGCCGTGCCCGTAGCCGTTCGCCTTGACGACGGCCCAGAGCTCGGCCGCGCCCGCCGCCTCCCGCAGCCGGCGGACGTTCGCGCGCACGGCCGCGAGGTCGATCGTGATCTCCGAGCGCGGCTCGGTCAACCGGGCGGCCTGACCTCGATCCCGCCGAAGAGCGCGTAGCCGCGCAGCCGCAGCTCCGGCCCGTCTCCCGGCAGGACGCGCACGTCCCGGCCGCCGAAGATCCCGAAGCCGCTGAGCGCGACCCTCGTCCCCTCGGGCACCGTGATCTCGATCCCGCCGAACACCGCGACCGCGGTCAGGCGGGCCGTCGGGCCCGGCGGCGCGGCAGTCAGGTCGATCTCGCCGCCGCCGAAGACGGCGACAGCCGTCTCCTGGCTCCAGCCGGGCGCGTACGGCCGCTTGCCGAAGCCGCCGAAAAGCGCGAGGTTCATCGGGTGCCTCCCTTCCCGTGCGCGGACACCGTCCGCGAGAGCTCGTCGACCACGTCGCTGGCGATCAGCCCCGCCTCTCCGTGGCGGGCCGCGGCGAGCCGTGCCGCCACCCCGCCGGTCGCCGCCGCGGCCGCGGCGGCGAGGCGGGGCTCCATGCCCTTCGCGAGCAGGGCCGCGACGACGCCGGTGAGGACGTCGCCGCTCCCGGCCGTCGCGAGGCCCGGGTTGCCGAGGTCGCTGACGAGGACGCCGTCGTCGCCGGGCGCGGCGACGAGCGTGTCCGCGCCCTTGAGCAGGACGACCGCGCCCGTCGCCGCCACGGCCTCGCGGACGGCGGCGAGCCGGTGCGCGGCGATCCAGGCGGACTCGCGCCCGAGCAGCCGCGCGAGCTCGCCCGCGTGCGGGGTGAGGACCGTCGGCGCGCGCCGGGCCCGGATCGCATCGAGCTGGCCGACCGCGGCGAAGAGCCCGTCCGCATCGAGCACGAGCGGCAGGTCGAGCCGGGCGAGCAGGTCGCCGACGAGCGCCCGCACCCCGTCGCCGCGGCCGATCCCGGGCCCGAGCGCGACCGCGCCCGCCCGGGCCGCGGCCGCGACGATCGCGTCGGCCGCCGCCGGGACGAGACGGCCCTCGGCGTCGTCCGGGCACGGGCGGCTCATCACCTCGAGCAGCCGCTGCTCGAAGATCCCGTCGAGCGAGGCCGGCACGGCGCAGACGACGATCCCCGCGCCGGCCCGCAGCGCCGCGAGCGAGCTGAGGCATGGCGCGCCGGTGAGGCCGGTCGAGCCGCCGACGACGAGCACGGAGCCGGCCGAGTACTTGTTGTCCTGCGGCCCGCGACGCGGGACGAGCCCGACGATCGCCTCGCCGACGGCGCCCGAGGCAGCCTCGCCGGCCGCCGCGTCGAGCCCGATGTCGGCGACGACGACCTCGCCGGCGAGGAAGCGCCCGGGCGCGACCGCGTGGCCCAGCTTGCGGCGGTGGAAGGTGACCGTCAGGTCGGCGCGGACGGCGGCGCCGGCGACCTCGCCCGTGGAGGCGTCGACGCCCGAGGGCAGGTCGACCGCCACGACGGGGACGCCCGCCTGCGCGATCGCCGCGATCGCCGCGGCGGCCCCGAGCCGCGGGGCGCCCGCGAAGCCGGTGCCGAAAAGGGCGTCGACGATCGCGTCCCCCTCCCCCGGCTCGGCCCCGACGGGCAGCCCGAGGTCGCGGACGCGGCGGAGGTTCGCGGCCGCGTCGCCCACGACCCGCGCCTCGTCGGCGTGCAGGACGACGTGGACGTCGCGCCCCGCCTCGTGGAGCAGCCGTGCGACGACGAGGCCGTCGCCGCCGTTCGCGCCGCCACCGCAGCGGATCGACCAGCGGCGCGCGTCGGGGAAGCGATCGAGCGCGGCGGCCGCGCAGGCCGCCCCCGCCCGCTCCATCAGCTCGAGCGTCGGCCCGGGATGGCGGGCCTCGGCGGCGCGCATCTCGGCCGCCGTGAGCAGCGGCTCGCACCAGGGCGCGTCCACTAGGCGTCCTCGTCGAGCACGACGCAGATCGCCGCCGCGAGCTCCTTCGAGTGCGTCATCGAGAGGTCGATCCGCCCGGCCCGGACCCGCCTCGCCCAGGCCTCGGTCGAGCCGCTGAGGACGACGCCCGGCTTCGGCCGCCCGACGATCTCGATCTCGCGCCAGGTGAAGCGCACGCCGCAGCCGAGGGCCTTGCCGACGGCCTCCTTGCCGGCGAAGCGGGCCGCGTAGTGCTGCGGCGGGTTCGGCCGCGCGTCGCAGTAGGCGCGCTCCGCCTCGGTGAACACGCGCTCGCGGAAGCCCGGGCGCTCGAGCGCACGCCGGATCCGCTCGATCTCGATCAGGTCGATGCCCGTCCGCACACCGGGATTCTGCCCGAGCGCGGCCCCGCGCCCCGGGGCGGCCCTACTCGACCGTGACGGTCTTCGCCAGGTTGCGCGGCTGGTCGACGTTCAGGCCGCGCAGGCGCGCGATCCGGTAGGCGAGCAGCTGCAGGGGGATCGTCGCGAGCGCCGGCTGCAGCAGCGGGTCGGTCCGCGGCACGTAGACGACGTCGTCGGCGTGGTGCTGGATGTCCTCGTTCCCGTCGGTCGCGATCGCGATCACCTGCGCGCCGCGCGCCCGCGTCTCCTGGATGTTCGAGACCATCTTGTCGTAGACGTGCGAGTCCGTCGCGATCGCCACCACGGGCGTCGTCTCGTCGAGCAGCGCGATCGGCCCGTGCTTCATCTCGCCGGCCGAGTAGGCCTCGGTCGGGATGTACGAGATCTCCTTCAGCTTCAGGGCGCCCTCGAGGCACACCGGCAGCCCGATGTTGCGGCCGAGGTAGAGGAAGAACGGCTTCTGGCAGTGGCGCCCCGCGACCTCGTCGATCGGGTGCTCGCCGTCGGCCTGGTAGTACGCCTCGAGGAACTCGCCGATCCGGACGGGGAGGCCGTGCAGCTCGTCGAGCAGCGCGTTGATCCGCTCGGACGGCATCGTCCCGCGTGCCTCCGCCAGGTGGAGCGCGATCAGCGTCAGCAGCGCCACCTGCGCGGTGAACGTCTTCGTCGCCGCGACGCCCATCTCGAGCCCGGCGCGGGTGTAGAGGACGCTCTCGACGTCGCGGGTGATCTGCGTGCCCATCATGTTCGTGATCCCGAGCGTTCGCGCACCCTGCTCTCGCGCCATGCGCACGGCGGCGAGGGTGTCGGCCGTCTCGCCGGACTGCGAGATCGCGACGACGAGGGTGTCCTTCGAGAGGACGGGGTTGCGGTAGCGCCACTCGCTCGCGATGTCGGGCTCGCACGGGAGGCGGGCCCACTCCTCGATCATGTAGCGGCCGACCAGGCCGGAGTGGTAGGCGGTTCCGCAGGCGAGCACGACCATGCGCTGGAGCTGGCGGATCTCGTCCCGGTCGAGCGGGAAGTCCTCGAGCACGACGCGGTCGCCGCGAATGCGGTCGCCGATCGTCTCGGCGACCGCGTCCGGCTGCTCGTAGATCTCCTTGAGCATGAAGGTCTCGAAGCCCTGCTTCTCGGCCGCGTCCTCGTCCCACTCGACCTCCTCCTCCAGCCGGTCGAGCTCGGTGCCGTCCGGGGAGAAGAAGCGGGCGCCGGCGGGCGTGATCGAGACGATCTCGCCGTCCTCGATCAGCTTGATCCGGCGGGTCTCGGAGAGGAACGCGGCGATCGAGGAGGCGAGGAAGGTCTCGCCGTCGCCGACGCCGACGATCAGCGGGCACTGCTTCCGCGCCGCGACGAGCTGCTCGGGGTGGTCGCGGTGCACGACGACGAAGGCGAAGTGGCCCTCGACGTCCGCGAACGCCCGGCGGACGGCCTCGACCAGGTCGCCCTCGTAGTGGCGCTCGACGAGGTGCACGACCACCTCGGCGTCCGTCTCGGACGTGAGCACGTGGCCCTCGGCCCGCAGCGCGTCGCGCAGCTCGCGGTAGTTCTCGACGATGCCGTTCAGGACGACGGCCGCGTCGTTCTCGGGCCAGCCGGCGAGCGGGTGGGCGTTCTCGACGCAGACGCGGCCGTGCGTGGCCCAGCGCGTGTGGCCGATGCCCGTCGTCGCGTGCGAGCCGTTCGCGCCCTCGAGCTCCGCCTTCAGGTTCGCCAGGTTCCCGACCGCGCGCGTGTAATCGAGCTCGCCGTCCTCGATCAGGCAGATGCCGGCCGAGTCGTACCCGCGGTACTCGAGCCGCTCGAGCCCCTGCAGCAGCAGCGGGCGAGACTCCCTCGATCCGACGTATCCGATGATCCCGCACACACGAACCCCCGTTCCGCGAGCGCCCGCTTCACCGCGGTGCGTGCGCGTCGCTCATGCCTGCCGGAGTATGCCCGCGCGCGAGCCGGCTGTCCCCGTTCCATTGGCCAGATTCCGCTTCGGAAAGGGCTCCCGGGTGGAGGGTCAACCCAAGTCGCGCTCGACGAGATCGATCAATCTAGCACAGAGCGACTCGGCCTCCCCGGCGTCGCGGGCCTCCGCGAGCACGCGCACCACGGGCTCCGTTCCCGAGGGGCGGACGAGCACGCGCGCCTCGCCGGCGCGCTCCTCGTTGACGCGGGCGACCTCCTCGAGGATCGCAGGCGTCGGCGTACGGCGGGAGACGTGCAGGTTGCGCTTGACCTGGGCCCAGCGCGGCATCACCGCCGCGGCCTCGGCGAGCGTCGCCCCCTGGGCCGCGAGCGCGCCGCAGAGCAGCAGCCCGGCGGCGAGGCCGTCGCCCGTCGTGTGGCCGTCGAGGACGATCACGTGGCCCGACTGCTCCCCGCCGAGGACGCCGCCCTCGCGGCGCAGGGCCTCGAGGACGTAGCGGTCGCCGACGTCGGTGGTGATCACGCGGATCCCCCGCTCGGCCAGCAGCTGGTGCAGCCCGTGGTTCGACATCGACGTCACCGCGACGAGGTCGACGCCGAGGTGCAGGGCGAGGATCGCCACGATCTGGTCGCCGTCCACCTCCTCGCCCGCTGCGTCGACGGCGAGCAGGCGGTCCCCGTCGCCGTCGAACGCGAGGCCGAGGTCGAGGCCCTGCTCGCGGACGACGGAGCGCAGGAGCTCCAGGTCGGTCGCGCCGCAGCCGACGTTGATGTTCGTCCCGTCGGGGTCGCAGCCGACCCGGGTCACGATGGCGCCGAGGCGCTCGAGCACGCCCGGCGCGATCCCGGCCAGCGCCCCGTTCGCGCAGTCGCAGCCGACGCGGAGCCCGTCCAGCGGGCGGCCGAAGCGCTCGAGGATCGTCTCGGCGTAGCGCCCGGCCAGGCCGTCGACGCGCTCGACGGCGCCGCCGCCGGGGCCGGGGCGCTCGAGCGCGGCCTCGATCGCCTCCTCCTCCTCGTCGACGAGCTTGCGCCCGCCCTGCGCGAAGAACTTGACGCCGTTGTACTCCGGCGGGTTGTGCGAGGCCGAGACGACCGCGCCGGCCCCGGCCGCGAGCAGCGCGACGGCGCCGGTCGGCAGCACGCCGCCCAGCACCGCGTGGCCGCCGCCGGCGGCGATGCCCCGCGCGAGCGCGTCCTCCAGCACCGGCCCGGAGCCGCGGGTGTCGCGGCCGACGAGCACCTGCCCGCCGCCCAGCCACTGCGCGAACGCGCTGCCGAGCCGCTCGGCGAGCGCCGCGTCGAGGCCCTCGCCGAAGACCCCGCGGACGCCGTCCGTGCCGAAGTAGCGTCTCAGCGCTTCGAGAACTGCGGCCGCTTGCGCGCCTTCTTGAGGCCGGCCTTCTTCCGCTCCACCGCACGGGCGTCGCGGGTCAGGTAGCCCTCGCGCTTCAGCGGGGCGCGCAGCGTGGGATCCGCCTCGACGAGCGCCCGGGCGATGCCGTGGCGCAGCGCGCCCGCCTGGCCCGAGATGCCGCCGCCGTGGAGCCGGGCGCGGATGTCGAAGCGGCCCTCGAGACCGGCGACCCGGAGCGGGCCCATCACCATCATCCGCGAGGTCGCCCGCGGGAAGTAGTCCTCCAGGGAGCGGCCGTTGATCCAGGTGCCGCCCTCGCCGGGCCGGAGGATCACGCGTGCCACCGACGTCTTGCGCTTGCCGGTGCCGCGGTACTGGGCGATCTGCGTGCTCACACGTCCTCCGTGCCTCGTCCTACTACGGGAGGGGCTCGGGCTGCTGCGCCTCGTGCGGGTGCGTCGGCCCGGCGTACACCTTGAGCTTCAGGAGCTGCTTCCGGGCGAGCCGGTTCTTCGGCAGCATGCCGCGCACCGACAACCGGATCACCTCGGTCGGGTGCAGCTCGAGCTGGCGCGCCAGCGTCCGCACCTTGAGGCCGCCCGGGTACCCCGAGTGGCGGTAGTACATCTTCTGCTCGAGCTTCTTGCCGGTGACGGCGATCTTCTCGGCATTCACGACGACGACGAAGTCGCCGGTGTCGACGTGCGGGGTGTAGCCCGGCTTCCTCTTGCCACGCAGCGTGTCGGCGATGCGGGTCGAGAGCCGGCCGAGGGTCTGTCCCTCCGCGTCGACGACGTACCAGCGGCGCTGGACGTCGGCAGGCTTGGCATTCCAGGTCTTCTGCATCTGATTGAGGCCGCGCGCAGGACGACGTGCCCTGCGCTAGCGGGTTGGGAGTGTACCAAGAGCGGGGGCGCTCTCGTCAACCCTCCGTCGCACGACGAGGATGAGCGCCGCCGGGACCGTCACGACGACCGTTCCCGCGGCCGCGAGGCCCGCCACGCCGAAGCGGCTGAGCAGGTAGCCGCCGGAGAGCGCGAAGGCCGCGCCCAGGCCGCTCGCCCAGGCGTCGTGGAAGCCGAGCAGCTTGCCTCGCTCGACCGGCCGCGCGAGGTCGACGAGCTCCGCGCTCGCCGCGACGAACGAGAACACCCAGCCGAGCCCGAGCCCGAACTGGGCGAAGGCGATGGCGACGACGCTCGACGTGAACAGCAGCGCGACGACGGAGAGCGCCATGATCAGCAGCCCGCCGACGAGGGCCGGCCGGCGCCCGACGCGGTCGATCACGTCGCCGACGACGAGGACGAGCCCGTACATGCCGACGATGTGCGCCGCGATGATCGGGAAGACGGTCTCCGGGTCGTGGCCGTGCTCGTCGACGACGACGTGGCCGGTCAGGTTCATCACCGCGACCATGATCGAGAAGCTCGCGAGCCCGGCCAGGAGGGCGGGAGCGACGCCCGGCCGGCGCAGGATCGCGCGCAACGGCGCGGCGGTCTCCGGGTGCTGGGCCGCGTCGTCCGTCTGGACCGGCGCGGCGAAGCGCTCCGCGATCCGGCGCGGGTCGGGGCGGACGAGCAGCGCGAGGACGACGCCCAGCACGAGGATCCCCGCCGAGGCGAGCCACGGCAGCACGAGCTGGGGCGCCTCGAGCTCCCGGCCCGAGAAGATCGGGACGAAGACGGCCGGCCCGAGGATCGCGCCGAAGACGGAGCCGAACAGGACGTACGAGATCCCGCGGGCGCGCCTCTCCGGCGGGTACATGTCGCCGCCCGCGGTGCGGGTGAGCGAGATGACGCCGTTCCCCGCGCCGATCAGGAAGAAGCCGACGATGACGACGGCCGGCGAGAGCAGGTGGACGCCGAGCGACGTGACGCAGTTGCCCGCGATCCCGAGGCCGAAGCCCGAGGCGAGCACGGGGATGCGCCCGAACCGATCCATCGCGCGCCCGGCGACGAAGGCGCCGACGCCGCCGGCGGAGAGGAAGATCGCCGGCCCGAGGCCGAGCAGGCCCTCGATGCCGGTCACGAGCACGAACGTGACCGTGGCGAGCGCGACGGAGAGCTGGAGCGCGCTCGCGAAGACCGCCATGCAGCCGGCGAGCAGCAGCGTGTTGCGCCGGATCTGGCGCGGCGTGACCTCGAGAATCACCGCGGACGGTCCCTCACGACGCGTATTCCAGCAGGCCGGCGCGGAACGCGCGCGCGCCACCGTGCGACGGGTGCCGCAGCGCGGGCGCCCCGGGCAGGGCCGCAGCCGCGACGCGGCCGACCGCGACGACCCGCCGGCCGCGGGCGAGCGCCTCGAGGAACGGCCGCGCGGCCTCGACCTCGGCGCGGGTCGGCGGCCGGTTCGAGTCCGGGCGGCCGGGGAGGTGCGGGTGCGTCGGGACCGCGTTCCAGAGCACCACCCGCTCGGTCAGGCCGAGCTCGGCCAGCGTGCGCGCGACGATCGTCGCGGTCGCCTCCGCGGGCCCCTCGCCGGCGAGCTGCCGCTCCGACGTGAACGGCAGCCCCGACACCCGCGCCCCGCGCCAGCCGGGCGCCTCGCCCACGAGCAGGAGGGGCGCCCGCCAGCGCGCCTCGAGGTAGCCCTCGAGCCGTTCGCGCAGGAGCGGCGCACGCGGCCCGTGACGGTAGAAGTTGAACGTCGCGCCGATCTCCGCGCCGGCGAGCGCCGAGACGAGCGCGGACGGCGTGCCGCTCACGGCGCCCCTCCGACGTGGTCGGCACGTAGCCTACGCGCGTGCCCGCGTCGATCCCAGGCCTCCGCTAGCGCCCGTGGCCGCGATCCTGCTCGCCTGCCTCGCGGGCGCCGGCTTCGGCGCCCTCGCCGTCGCCTCGCGCTGGGGCCTCACCCGCGGCGGCGATCCCGAGACGGGCGGGCTCGCGAGCGCCTCGATCGGCGCCGTGGTCGCCGTGATCGCGGCCGCGGTCTCCGGCATCGGCCCGGACGACCTGCGCTGGGACGAGCTCTGGCCGTTCCTCGTCCTCGGGCTCGCCGTGCCCGGGGTGGCGCAGATCATCTTCGTCCGCGCCGTGCGAGCGATCGGCCCGTCCCGCTCGGCGATCCTGATCGGCACCGTCCCGTTCCTCTCGGTGCTGCTCGCGATCGGCCTGCTCGACGAGCGGCCGAACGTCTGGCTCTGGATCGGGACGGTCCTCATCGTCGTCGGCGGCGCGCTGCTCGCCTGGGAGCCGACCCGGCCGGAGGGCTTCCGCGCGATCGGGATCCTGTTCGCGTTCACGTGCGCGATCATGTTCGGCTTCCGCGACGTCGCCGTCCGCTGGGCCGCCGAGGGCCGCGACCCGCCGCCGCTCGCCGCCGCGGCCGCGACGCTGCTGGCGGCGACGGTCGGCTCGGCGGCGTACCTGCTGCTCTTCCGCCGCGGCGACCTCGGCGCGCGCCTGCGCCGCGCCTACCCCGCGTTCCTCCCCTCCGGCCTGATGCTCGGCGTCGCGTACTGCTCCCTGCTCGAGGCGTTCGAGCGCGGCCGCGTGGCCATCGTCGCCCCGCTCAACGCGACCCAGTCGCTCTGGGCGCTCGTGTTCGCCTGGGCGGTGCTCGGACGCAGAAGCGAGGCGATCGGCCTGCAGCTCGCCGCCGCGTCGCTGCTCGTCGTCGCCGGTAGCGCGATCATCGGCGTCTTCCGGTGAGGCACGCCCACCCGGCATGAGCGCGCGCGCGGGCGCCCGCCGCGGACCGCGCCTCGCGCTGCCGGCGCGGCTGCGCCCCGACCCGGTCCGGGCGCCGCTCTACCTCGGCGGCTTCCTCGGCCCGTTCGGCGGTGGGATGCTGACGCCGCTGATCCCCGCCGTCGCCGACGGCCTGGACGTGTCCGAGAGCCTCGTCGCCCTCGCGATCACGGCGTACATGATCCCGTTCGCGAGCCTCCAGCTCGTCTCCGGCACGGTCGCGGAGCGCGTCGGCGCGGGACGGGTCGTCCGGCTCGGCTACGCGGGCTTCGGCGCCGCCGCCGTCCTCTCGGCGGCCGCCCCCGGCATCGAGGCGTTCATCGCCGGCCGGGTGCTGATGGGCGTCGCGAACGCGTTCCTCTCGCCGATCCTGCTCGCCGGGCTCTCGACCACCGTGGGCCGGGAGCAGCTGGGCCGCGCGGTCGGGACGTTCGCCGCCGTGCAGACGGCCGGGATCACCCTCGCGCCCGCGCTCGGCGGCGCGCTCGGCGAGCTGTCCTGGCGGCTCGCCTTCGTCGTCGTCGCCGTCGTCTCCGGCCTGCTGGCGCTGCGGACGCCGCCGCTCGCGCCGGCCGAGCCGGGGAGCCGCGCGTCGCTGCGCGCGCTCGCGGATCCATGGCTCGCGCTCCTCTCGGCGACGGCGCTGCTCGGCTACCTCGGCTTCACCTCGATCGGCGTCGTCGCCGTCCTCGCCGTCTCGCGGGAGTTCGGCGTCGGCACAGGGCTCGGCGGGCTGATCATCGCGAGCTACGGGCTGGGCGGCGTCCTGCTCGGCCGCTTCGCGGGCGGCGTCGTCGACCGCGCCGGGCGGCCGCAGACCGCGCTCGCCGGCACGGCCGCCTGCGCGGCGGGCGTGCTCGGCCTGGCCTTCGCGCCGACGGCGTGGGCCTTCGCGCTCGTCTACCTCGCGATCGGCTGTGCGGGCGCGTTCGCCTGGTCGGGGCTGAACACGATCGCCGTCGAGTCGTTCCCGCGCAACCGTGCCGGCGCCACCTCGGCGTTCAGCGCGTTCAAGTTCGTCGGCGTCGCGATCGCGCCCGCGCTCTACGTGCCGCTGCTCGACCGGGACGAGCACCTGCCCTTCGCGGTGGCGGCGGGCGTCGCGCTCGGCTGCGCGCTGCTCGTCCTGCCCTGGCTCGGGCGCTACCGGCGGCAGGCGGTCGTCTAGGACCGCCTGCCGCGGCGGCGGCGGCCCGCTCAGGCCGGCGCCTCGCCCCCGGGGGCCCGCCGGCCGCGCAGCCAGGCGACGAGCGCGACCGCGCCGAGGACGCCGAGGATGACCGGCAGCGACACGTAGATCGGCACCTTGTAGTGGTCGCTCGCGATCATCTTCCCGCCGACGAAGACGAGGATCAGCCCGAGCCCCACGTTCAGCGACGGGATCCGCCGCATCGTCCCGGCGAGCAGGAAGAACAGCGCCCGCAGCCCGAGCAGGGCGAACGCGTTCGCGGCGAACACGATGAACGTGTCGCGCGTGATCGCGAAGATCGCCGGGATCGAGTCGACCGCGAAGACGAGGTCGAAGGTCGCGACCATGACGAACGCGGCGAGCAGCGGCGTCGCGAGCCGCCGGCCGCCCTCCCGCACGAGGAAGCGCGAGCCGCGGTAGTCGTCGGTCAGCGGGACGACCCGCCGCAGCAGCCGCAGCACCGGGTTGCGCTCCGGGTGGATCTCCTGGTGCGCGTGCCGGGCGATCCGGACGCCCGTCAGGACGAGGAACGCGCCGAACACGTAGACGATCCAGCCGACGCTCGCGAGCAGCGCGGCGCCGAGCGCGATAAAGGCGCCGCGCAGCACGATCGCGAGCACGACGCCCCAGAAGAGCACCCGGTACTGGAGGACGGCCGGGACCGCGAAGTACGAGAAGACGAGCGCGAAGACGAAGACGTTGTCGACGCTGAGGCTCTTCTCGACGACGTAGCCGGCGAAGTACTCGCCGGCCGCCGTCCCGCCCTGCCAGGCCCAGAGGACGCCGCCGAAGCCGACCGCGACGGCGACCCAGAGCGCGCTGAACACGGCCGCCTCGCGCAGCGTCACCTCGTGCGCGTCGCGGTGGAAGACGAGGAGGTCGAGCGCGAGCAGCGCGCCGATGAAGGCGACGAGTGCGAGCCAGACCCAGGGGTCGACGGCCAACGGAGCTCCTTTCGGTCGCGTGTGACTGCGATCCGAAGGTCTCTCCTGCCCTCGCGGGCGGGCGCCGCCGGGCAGCGTCGCTGCCGGATTGACGAACGGCGCCGCTTGGGGATACTGCCCCTCGGCTTGCTGGAGCGTAGCAGAAACGCGAAACGTGTTTCGCGTTTCGTGTGTCGCTCGTCTACCCGAGCTCGCGCAGCGCGCCGCGGATCCCGCGGACGGCCTGGGCGATCCGGTGCTCGTTCTCGACGAGCGCGAAGCGGACGAAGCCCTCGCCGCCCGGGCCGAACCCGATGCCGGGCGAGACCGAGACGTGCGCCTGCTGGACGAGCTCGATCGCGAACTCGAGCGACCCCTGCGCGCGGTACGGCTCCGGGATCGGCGCCCAGACGAACATCGTGCCCTTCGGCTTCGGGAACTCCCAGCCGATCCGGGCCAGGCCCTCGCAGAGCGCGTCCCGGCGGGCGAGGTACACCTCGCGCACCTGCTCCGGGTAGTCGGGCGCCTCGTTCATCGCCACGATCGACGCGATCTGGATCGGCTGGAAGGTGCCGTAGTCGAGGTACGACTTCAGCCGCGCGAGCGCCTGGACGACCTCGGCGTTCCCGACCATGAAGCCCACCCGCCAGCCGGCCATCGAGAACGACTTCGTCAGCGTGTAGAGCTCGACGCAGCACTCCTTGGCGCCCTCGGCCTGGAGGATCGACGGCGGCTCGTGCCCGTCGAAGCCGAGGTCGGCGTAGGCGAAGTCGTGGACGACCAGCACCTCCTGCTCGCGCGCGAAGTCGACGACGCGCTGCATGAAGTCCAGGTCGACGACCGCCGTCGTCGGGTTGTGCGGGAACGAGAGGATGATCACGCGCGGCCGCGGCCACGAGCGCTCGAACGTCTCGACCAGGCCGCCGAAGAGGTCGGCGTCCGTCGCCATCGGGATGCGGCTGACCTCGGCGCCGGCGAGCACCGGCGCGTAGATGTGGATCGGGTAGCTCGGGCTCGGCACGACGGCCGAGTCGCCCGGCTGGAGCAGCACCCACATCAGGTGCGACAGCCCCTCCTTCGCGCCGATCGTCGTGATCGCCTCGGTCTCCGGGTCGAGCTCGACGCCCCACTTCCGCCGGTAGAGGCTCGCGATCGCGAGCCGCAGGTTCGGGATGCCGCGGCTCGACGAGTAGCGGTGGTTCCGCTCGCGGTGGGCCGCCTCGGCGAGCTTCTCGACGGCGAGCTCGGGCGACGGGATGTCCGGGTTGCCGAAGCCGAGGTCGATCACGTCCGCGCCCGCCCGGCGCAGGTCCATCTTCAGCTTGTCGGTCGTCGCGAAGACGTAGGGCGGTAGCGAGCCGATCCGGCGGAAGTCCATGCCTGGACGCTACCGACAGGGCGGACGCGCGCGCCAGCGCGAGGGCGGGACGCGGCTCACTCGCGGATCGTGTTGTACGGCGCGGGCTCGTGGCCGAGCGCGAGCTGGCGGGCGACCTGGTCGAGCACCGCGGACGCGTGGCGGCGCGGCGTGCGCCAGGCGAGCTCCTCCGCGTCGTCGGCCCGCGCCTCGACCCAGCGCCAGCCGACGAGGGACCGCCCGGCGGTCGCGGGGAGCGCGAGGGCGAGCCGCACGGCGGGGACGACGCCGCGGGCGACGAGTGCCGCCAGCGGGACGAGCACGAGCCCGGCGCTCCAGCCGAGCGTGTCGTCGTCGGGATCGGCGAGCGGCTCGTAGCGGACGGGCCGCCAGCGGGGCCAGCGCCAGGCGCGGACGAGGATCGACCACTCCCGGCCGTCCGGGGCGGAGACGCGTGTCGCCTGGCCGCGCACGACGCCCGGGCGCTACGGTCGGCCCGCTACTCCCACTCGATCGTCGCCGGCGGCTTCGACGAGATGTCGAGCGCGACGCGGTTCACGCCCGGCACCTCGTTGATGATCCGGCTCGAGATCGAGGCGAGGACGTCGTGCGGGATGCGCGACCAGTCGGCCGTCATCGCGTCCTCCGAGCTGACCGCGCGGACGACGATCGGGTAGCCGTAGGTGCGCTCGTCGCCCATCACCCCGACGGAGCGGATCGCGGGCAGGACGGCGAAGCACTGCCAGATCTCGCGGTAGAGGCCGGCCCGGCGGATCTCCTCGAGCAGGATCGCGTCCGCCTCGCGCAGCGTGTCGAGCCGCTCGCGCGTCACCTCGCCGATGATCCGGATGCCGAGGCCGGGGCCGGGGAACGGGTGGCGCCAGACCATCTCCTCGGGCAGCCCGAGCTCCTCGCCGACGCGGCGCACCTCGTCCTTGAACAGCATCCGCAGCGGCTCGACGAGCTCGAAGTCCATGTCCTCGGGCAGGCCGCCGACGTTGTGGTGCGACTTGATCGTCGCCGCGACGCCGGCGTGGCCGCCCGACTCGATCACGTCCGAGTAGAGCGTCCCCTGGACGAGGAACGGCACGTCGCCGAGCCGGCGGGCCTCCTCCTCGAAGACGCGGATGAACTCCTCGCCGATCCGCTTGCGCTTCACCTCGGGGTCGGTCACGCCCGCCAGCCGCGCGAGGAAGCGCTCCTCCGCGTCGACGTGCACGAGCGGCACGTGGAAGTGCCGGTCGAACGTCTCGACGACCTGCTCGGCCTCGCCCTTGCGCAGCAGGCCGTGGTCGACGAAGACGCAGGTCAGCTGGTCGCCGACGGCCTTGTAGACGAGCAGCGCGGCGACGGAGGAGTCGACGCCGCCCGAGAGCGCGCAGAGGACCCGCCGGTCGCCGACCTGCGCGCGGATGCGCGCGACCTCCTCCTCGATCACCTGCGCCGGCGTCCACGTGGGCGGCGCGTCGGCGACGCGGTAGAGGAAGTTCTTCAGCATCGCCTGCCCGTGCGGCGTGTGCACGACCTCGGGGTGGAACTGCACGCCGTAGAGCCGCCGCGCGCGGTGCTCGAACGCGGCGATCGGGGTCGTGGGCGAGGAGGCGACGACGCTCGCGCCTGCCGGCGGCAGGGTGACCGCGTCGCGATGGCTCATCCAGCACGTCTGCTCGAGCGGCAGCTCGGCCACAAGCGGGCTCTCCGGGTCGACGACGGCCAGGTCGGCCCGGCCGTACTCGGCGACGCCCGTCCGGTCGACGCGGCCGCCGAGCTCCTGCGCCATCAGCTGCATGCCGTAGCAGATGCCGAGCACCGGGATCCCGAGCCCGAAGAGGCGCGGGTCGACCCGCAGGGCGCCGTCCGCGTAGACCGAGGCCGGCCCGCCCGAGAGGACGATCGCGCGGGCGCGCCGCCGCTCGACCTCGTCCGGGGTGATCGACGCGGGGACGAGCTCCGAGTAGACCCGGCACTCGCGCACGCGCCGCGCGATCAGCTGCGCGTACTGGCCGCCGAGGTCGACGACCAGGACGGGCTCGTCCTCGGCCAGGTGGGGCTCCCCGGCGGGCGCGCCCTCGGGCCGAAGCGGGACGACGTCGCCCACCTCAGGAGCCCGAGCGGTAGTTCGGGGACTCCTTCGTGATCGAGATGTGGTGCGGGTGCGACTCGCGCAGGCCTGCCGCGGTGATGCGCACGAAGCGCGTGCTCGTCCGCATCTCGTCGATCGTCGCGGTGCCGCAGTAGCCCATCGCCTGCTTCAGCCCGCCGACGAGCTGGTAGACGATGTTCCGCAGCGCGCCCTTGTAGCTGACGCGACCCTCGATCCCCTCCGGCACGAGCTTCGCGACGTCGTCGCGGTGCTCCTGGAAGTAGCGGTCCTTCGAGAACGAGCGGGCCTTCATCGCACCGATCGAGCCCATGCCGCGGTACTCCTTGAAGCGCTCGCCCTGGTAGAGGACGACGTCGCCGGGGCTCTCGTCGGTGCCGGCGAGGATGCTGCCGAGCATGACCGAGTCGGCGCCCGAGGCGATCGCCTTGGCGATGTCGCCCGAGTACTGGATGCCGCCGTCCGCGATCACGGGCACGCCGTGGCGGATGGCCGCCTGGGCGACGTCGTGGATCGCCGTGATCTGCGGCACGCCGACGCCCGCGACGACGCGCGTCGTGCAGATCGAGCCCGGCCCGATGCCGACCTTGACCGCGTCCGCACCCGCCTCGATCAGCGCCTCGGCCGCCTCCGCGGTCGCGATGTTGCCCGCGACGACCTGGACGTCCCAGCGCTCCTTCACGGCGCGCACGGTCTCGACGACGCCGCGCGAGTGGCCGTGCGAGGTGTCGACGACGAGGACGTCGACCTCCTCCTCGACCAGCGCGGCCGCGCGCTCGAGCGCGTCGCCGCCGACGCCGATCGCCGCCGCGACGCGCAGGCGCCCCTTCTCGTCCTTCGTCGCGAGCGGGAACTGGATCCGCTTCTGGATGTCCTTGACCGTGATCAGGCCCTTGAGGTAGCCGTGCTCGTCGACGACCGGGAGCTTCTCGATCCGGTGCTTGCGCAGCACGCCCTTCGCGTCGTCGAGCGTCGTCCCGACGGGGACGGTGACGAGCCGGTCGCTCGTCATGACGTTCGCGATCGGCTGATCGTGGTCGGTCTCGAAGCGCAGGTCGCGGTTCGTCAGGATCCCGACGAGCTTGCCGCCCGCGTCCGTGATCGGGACGCCCGAGACGCGGTAGCGCTCCATCAGCTCGAGGGCGTCCGCGACGCGGTCGTGCGGGCGCAGCGTCACCGGCTCCACGATCATCCCGGACTCGGAGCGCTTGACCTTGTCGACCTCGGCGACCTGCTCCTCGATCGAGAGGTTGCGGTGCACGACGCCGATCCCGCCCTCGCGGGCGAGCGCGATCGCCATGCGCGCCTCCGTGACGGTGTCCATCGCCGCCGACGAGAGCGGGATCTCGAGCTCGATGCCGCGGGTGAAGCGCGAGCGCGTCGTCACCTCGTCCGGCAGCACCGTGGACTCCGCGGGCAGGAGCAGCACGTCGTCGAACGTGAGCCCCTCCTTGGCGAACTTCCGCCCCAGCGCGAGCAGCTTCTCGAGCTCCTCCGGGCCGACCTCGACGCTCATCAGCGATCACCTCCCGGAACGCACGAGGCCCAGGCGCCGAACGACGGCCTGGGCCTGGACGCTGCGACTCTCGCGCTGCTCGTCAACCTGGGCCGAAGCCTACCACCCGGCCCCGACGCGGCCGCCCCCGAGCCGGGCCCCGCACCCGCTCAGTCGCCGACGGCCGGCTCGAGCGCCTGCACCTCGACCTCGGCCGTGAGGCGGCTCGCCTCCTTCGGGTCGAAGCGGCCCGCGCCGGCCTCCCGCACGGAGGCCGCGCCGGCGGCCACGGCGAGCCGCACGGCGTCCTCGGGCGAGCGCTCGAGCACGCGCGCGGCGAGGTAGCCGGCGAGCAGCGCGTCGCCCGCGCCGATCGTCGACACCGGGTCGATGCGGCCGATCGAGGCGCGCAGGCGGTGCTCGGCGCGATCCTCGCGGAGCAGCGCGTGGCAGCCCGTCTCGTGCGTGATCAGGACGTTGCGGGCGCCGAGCTCGGAGACCTCGTCGAGCGCGGCCGCGAGCTCGTCCCCGTCCGCGAACTCGTGGCCGACGAGCTGCTCGGCCTCGCGGACGTTCGGCGCGACGAGGAAGGGCTCGGCCTCGACGCCGAGGCGCAGCGGCTCCCCGGCCGCGTCGAGCACGGCCGGCGCCCCGCGCTTGCCGACCTCGCGGATCAGGTCGGCGTAGACGTCGTCCGCGACGCCGCGCGGGAGCGAGCCGCAGAAGACGACGTAGTCGGCGCCGCGCGAGAGGTAGGCGAGCTTCTCGCGCAGCGTGACGAGCTCGAGCTCCTCGACCTCCGGGCCCCACTCGTTGATCTCCGTGGCGCGGTTCGTCGTCGGGTCGATCACCGCGGTCGACGTGCGCGACTCGCCCCGGATGCGGACGAAGTCGTTCAGCAGGCCCTCGCTCGTCAGCCGCTCGACGATCGAGAGGCCCGCCCGCCCGCCGGCGAGGCCCGTGCACACGACCGGGATGCCGAGGCGCTTGAGCGCGCGCGCGACGTTGACGCCCTTGCCGCCGGCGCTCGTGTTCGCGGAGCTCGCCCGGTGGCGCTGGCCGAGCTGGAAGTTCGGGACGACGAGGGAGCGGTCGATCGCGGCGTTCAGCGTGACCGTGACGATCACAGGATCCCTCCGAAGATGGAGTCGAGCAGGTCGCCGGCGTGGTCGAGCGCCCGGTCAGCGTACCACCCCATCCGGGAGCCCACGCCCGGCGCGGCGATCGACTCGGTCGCGATCAGCGGCTGCTCCGCGATCACCTCGTCGCCCTCGAAGACCTTCACCGTCCCGAGCTCGTCGCCGGCCTGGATCGGCAGCCTGACCATCGCCGGCGCGACGACCTGCTCGCGGAGGCGGGTGCCCCAGCGGACGACCTTCAGGATCGGCTCGCGGGCGACGAGGCGCAGCGCCTTCTCCTCGCGGTACGGCACGGCCGCCTCGGCGTACGTCCGCGTGCCGCTGATCAGCTGGACGCGCCCGTACTGGGCGAAGCCCCAGTCGAGCAGCTTCGCGAGGTCGGCGTTGCGCTGCTCGCGGCCGGGGCTGCCGAGGATGACGACGTAGATCGTCACGCCGTTCCGCCGGGCGGCGACCACCTCGCACCAGCCGGCGTCGCTCGTGTGGCCGGTCTTGACGCCGATCGTCCCGGCGTACGAGAACAGCAGGTCGTTCGTGCTCGTCAGGCGGCGCCCGCCCGAGATCGTCGCCTGCCGCGTCCGCGCGAGCTGCCGGAAGGCCGGCAGGCGCATCGCCGTGCGCGCCAGCGTGAAGATGTCGCGCGCGCTCGAGTGGTGGCCCGGCGCGTCGAGCCCGTCCGGTCGGACGTACCGGGTGTGCTCGAGCCCGAGCTCGTCGGCGCGCTCGTTCATCAGCCGGAGGAAGCGCCGCATCCCGCCGCGCCCGCCGACGTGCTCGCCGAGGGCGTACGCCGCGTCGTTGGCGCTCGGGAGCATCGCCGCGAGCTGGAGCTCCCGCACCGTCAGGCGCTCGCCGCGGCGCAGGTCGATCGACGACTCGCCCACGGCCGCGGCGTCGGCCGAGCCGACCACGACCTGCGACGGCTTCGCGTTCTCGAGCGAGAGCAGGACCGTCATCACCTTCGTGATGCTCGCCATCGGCAGCTCGAGGTCGGCGCCGCGCTGGAAGAGCACCTCGCCGGTCGCGCCGTTCCCCACGAGCACGGCCGCGCCCTGGACGGCGGGAGGGCCGGCCGCGGTCGCGACCGCGGCGCCGGCGAGGAGGGCGGTGGCGCACGCGAGGAGCGCGACGAGCCGGCGGAGCACGAGGGAAAGCCTACAATCCGGCCCAGGGTGTCGTCGCTCGAGCGCACGCGCAGCGAGGAGCCGATCCGCGGTGAGGAGCGGGCCCTTGAGGTGCGGCTCGGCTCGCTCGGCGGGATCGAGGTGCGCCCGACGCGGCTCTTCGTCTGGAAGGGCGCCGAGCGCGAGGGCGCCGAGCGCGTCGTGCCGCTCGCGGACCGTCCGGTCGGGCTCGACTACGAGCGGACGGAGACGACGACGCGCGCCGGCGCCGTCGAGGTGCGGTCGGTCGGGAACCCGCTGATGACCGTCGCGCTCGCGGGCGCGATCGCGCTCCGCCGCTGGCTCGACGCGGACGAGACGCCCCCGCGCCGGTGACCGGCTAGGCGCCGAGCGCGCCGTCGGCGCGCAGCGCGTCGATCTCGGCCGGCCCGTAGCCGAGCTCCGCGAGCAGCTCGTCGGCGTGCTCGCCGAGCAGCGGCGGCCGGCGCCGCACCGCGCCCGGCGTCCCGGAGAGCTTGACCGGGATCCCGAGCATCCGGATCCGGCCGGCCTGCGGGTGCTCGGCCTCGACGACCATCTCGCGCGCGAGCGTCTGCTCGTCCGCGAACGCCGCCGCGTAGTCGTTGACCGGGCCGCACGGGACGCCGGCCGCGAGCAGGCGGTCGAGCCAGTGCGCCGACGGCTCGGTCGTCGAGACCGTCTCGATCAGCTCGATCAGCTCCTCCCGGTGCGCGAGGCGGTCCTGCCCGGTCGCGAAGCGCGGGTCGTCGACCCACTCGGGATGCCCGAAGGCGGTCGCAGCGGCGGCCCAGAGGTTCTGCGCGAACGCGCCGATCGTGACGTGGCCGTCCCGCGTGCGGATCGCCTGGTAGGGCGCGCTCAGCCGGTGCGCGGAGCCGAGCGGGCCCGGCAGCGTGCCGCTCGCCCAGAGCTGCGTCGCCTCCCACGCGCCGAAGACGAGCCCCGCCTCGAACAGGCTCGTGTCGACCAGCTGCCCCTCCCCCGTCCGCTCGCGCGCCGCGAGCGCCGCCAGGATGCCGACTGCGCAGAGCATCCCCGCGCCGATGTCCGTCAGCGGGACGCCCGCCTTGGCCGGCTCGCCGCCGGGGAAGCCGGTGACGCTCATGATCCCGCTCGCGCCCTGCGTGATGATGTCGTAGCCGCCGCGGCCGGCGTGCGGCCCGGTCGAGCCGAAGCCGGAGATGGCCGCGTAGACGAGCCGCGGGTTCTCCACGCGCAGCTGCTCCCAGCCGACGCCGAGCCGCTCCGCCGTGCCGGGTCGCCAGCTCTCGACGAGGACGTCCGCCGAGGCGGCGAGCCGCCGGTAGAGGTCGACGCCGCCGGGCGCCTTCAGGTCGACGACGAGGCTCCGCTTGTTCCGGTTCACCGCGAGGAACGCCGCCGACTCGCCCCACGGCTGGACGGGGCCGAGCGAGTGCCTCGTCGTCTCGCCGCCGGGCGGCTCCACCTTGACGACGTCGGCGCCGAGGTCGGCGAGCAGCATCGCGCAGTACGGGCCGGCCATCACCTGCGAGGCGTCGACGACCCGAAGGTGCGACAGCGCGCCGCCGCTCATCGGCCGGTGAAGCGCGGGGGCCGCTTCTCGAGGAAGGCGCGCACGCCCTCGGCGTAGTCCTCGCTCTCGATCGCGCGCCGCTTCAGTCGCTCCAGCTCCTCGACCCAGGCGGGCTGCCACGGCTCGCGCGCCGCGCGGATCGCGACCCAGGCGCCCTCGATCGGGATCGGCGCGTTCTCGGCGACCCGCGCGGCGTACCCGGCGACCAGCCCGTCGAGCTCCTCGCGCGGGACGACCTGCGACACGAGGCCGACGCGCAGCGCCTCCGCCGCGTCGAGCGTCCGCCCGGAGGCGAGGACGTCGAGGGCGAGCGAGGAGCCGACGACCTCGACCAGCCGCTGGATCGCCTCGAACTCGTAGACGACGCCGAGGCGCGCGGCGGGGATCGCGAAGCGGAGCCGATCGTCGGCGAGCCGGATCGCGCAGGCGACGGCGATGCCCGCGCCGCCGCCGACGCAGATCCCGTGCAGCCGCGCCACGGTCGGCGTGCGGCAGCGGGAGAGCGCGTCGAGCGCCGAGCCGACCGCCTCGCTGTACGCCGCAGCCGCCTCGTGCGTCGAGCGGACCTCGGCGAACTCCGAGATGTCCGCCCCGGCCGAGAAGGCGGCGTCGCCCGCGCCCTGGACGACGATGACGCGCACGTCCGGGTCGTCCGCGAGCTCGCGCGCCCGCGCGCCGAGGTCGCGCCACATCGCGAGCGTCAGCGCGTTGTGCCGGTCGGCCTGCGCGATCTCGAGGACGCCGACGCCGCCGCCCCGCTCGACCCGGATCTCACCCACGAGCGACCTCCTCGAGCAGCGCGCCGACGGCGAGCGCTTCGTGGTCACGCCAAGGCCGTGCGACGACCTGCACCGCGACGGGGTGGCCGTCGTCGTCCACGCCGCAGGTGACCGTGAGCGCGGGCAGGCCGAGCAGCGTGATCGCCCAGCACGGCGCCATGTTGTGGAAGCGGGCGCCGAAGTCGTCGGCGCCGAGCCGCGGCGCCGGCCCCAGCGAGACGGGCAGGAGCAGGATCGGGAACGTCTCCATGAAGGCGAGGACGCGCGCCCGCAGCGCGTCGCGCGCGGCGGCGTGGGCCTGGTACTCGGCCACGGTCGGGTCGGGCGTCACCGTCGCGAACCAGTTGCGCATCGTCGAGGCGAGCTCGTCCTCCCGGCCGCGCGCGAGGGCGGCGTGGACGGGCAGGCCGTCGGCGTAGCGGTACGCCCGGAAGATCTCGACGGCCGTCTCGAGCCCCGGCGGCCGCTCCTGCTCGACGCGGAGCCCGGCGCCGGCGAGGCGCGAGGCGGCGCGCTCGACCGCGGCGACGAGGTCGGGCCGCACGGGCTGCGTCCCCTCCCCGTCCATCCACGCGACGGCGAGCGCGCGCGCGTCGACCGCGCCCGCATCGCCGACGGGGACGGGAACGACGTTCGGGTCGATCCCGTCGGGGCCCGCGATCGCCCGCAGCACGAGGCCGCAGTCCTCGACCGTCCGGGCGAGCGGGCCCATCGTCTGCAGGCGGCTGAGGATCGCGACCGAGCTCGGCGCGGGCAGCTCCTCGCCCGGCGGGTAGGGCAGGCAGCCGGTCACCGGCACGTAGCCGCAGGTCGGGCGCAGGCCGACGATCCCGCAGCACTGCGCAGGCCAGCGGATCGAGCCGCCGTAGTCCGACCCGATCGAGAACGCGGCCATGCCGGACGCGACCGCCGAGGCGCACCCGCCGCTCGATCCGCCCGGCGTGATCGCCTCGTCGACCGGGTTCAGCGTCGGGCCGAAGACGCGGTTGTCGGTGTGCGGCTCGAGCGCGAACTCCGGGCAGTTCGTCTTGCCGAGCAGGATCGCCCCGGCCGCGCGCAGCCGCTCCGCCGCCGTCGCGCTGCGCGTCGGCACGAAGTCGCGGTAGAGCAGGCTCCCGGCCGTCGTCCGCAGCCCGGCCGTCGCGATCACGTCCTTCAGCACGTAGGGGACGCCGTGCAGCGGCCCGCGCACGTCGGCGCGATCCGCCGCCGCCGCCGCCGCGCGCGCGTCCTCGACGCACGGCGTGACGATGGCGTTCAGCCGCGGGTTCGCCTCGGCGATCCGGGCGAGGTGCGCCTCGACGACGGCCGAGGCGGTCGTCTCGCCCGCCGCGATCGCACCGGCGATCGCCCCCGCGGAGGCGCCGACGAGGCCGCTGGCGTCGTCGCTCATCGGTCGATCCAGGCGACGGCGCGGACGGAGAAGCCGGTGAGCCCGGGCATCGCGACGGGGAGCGCCGAGAACCGGACGCGCCGCCCACGCAGCGGTCGCAGGTTGGTCAGCCCCTCGACGATGTAGACGTCGTTGGCGAGCAGCGCCCGGTGCGCCGGCCATGGGTGCTCCGCGTCCTTGCGGTACCAGCCGTGCTCGAAGAGGCCCTGCGGCGTGTGCTCGATCCCGGAAGGCTCGCAGCCGACCGCCTTGACGCCGCGCTCGACGAGCCAGAGCGCCGCCTCCTCGGTCAGGTACGTCTGCCGCATGCGGCGGCGCTCGACGGCGTCGACGTAGCCCGAGTAGATCAGGACGATGTCGCCGGGCTCGACCCCGGGCGCGGCCGCCGCGAGCTCGGCCGCCGTGTACCCGTGGTCGACGTCGCCCCGCTCGAGGTCGAGGACGACGGCCTCGCCGATCAGGCGCGAGATGTCCATCTGCTCGAGCGACGGGGCGCCCTCGACCATGTGGAGCGGCGCGTCGACGTGCGTGCCGACGTGGTCGGGGATGCGAACGATCGACGCGCGAGTCGTGCCCGTTGCGAAGTCGAAGGGCGTCTCGACCGCGATGTCCGTGAAGTACGGGTTCGCGCCGTCCGCGACGATGTCACCGAAGAGCGCGACGACCGTCTCGCGGGTGAGCGGTCGCGAGAGGTCGTACAGCTCGAACTCCCAGCGCTCGCTTCGCGGGGTCGCCTCCTGCTGGGCCTGCATGCGCTCCTCCCGATCTCGATCCTGCGGCGCAAGCCTACGCCGCAGCGCAGTCGGGCCGCCGGCTAGCGCGCGCCGCCGTGGCCGGCCGCGAGCGCCCGGTCGAGGTCGGCGACGAGGTCGTCGACGTGCTCGAGCCCGACGGAGAGGCGCAGCAGGTCGGGCGGCGCCGGCGTCCCCGCGCCCTCGACGCTCGCGCGGTGCTCGACGAGGCTCTCGGCGCCGCCCAGGGAGGTCGCGCGCTTCCAGAGCCGGACGGCGGCCGCGGTCGCGATCGCCGCCTCCTCCCCGCCGGCGACGCGGATCGAGAGCATCCCTCCGAAGCCGCCGGCCATCTGCCGGCGCGCCACCTCGTGCCCGGGGAACGCGGGCAGGCCCGGGTACAGCACCTCGAGGACGTGCGGGTGCGCGTCGAGGTGGGTGGCGAGCGCGAGCGCCGAGGCGGAGGCCGCGCGCACGCGGAGGTGGAGCGTCCGCAGCCCGCGCGCGAGCAGCCAGCTCTCGAACGACCCCAGCGTGCCGCCGAGCTGCGCCCGGACCGCGCGGAGCGCCTGCCAGTACGGCCCGTCCTCCCGGGTCACGAGCACGCCCGCGACGAGGTCGCCGTGGCCGTTCAGGTACTTCGTCGCCGAGTGCATGACGACGTCGGCGCCGAGCGCGAGCGGCCGGGTGAGGACCGGTGTCGCGACGGTCGAGTCGACGGCGAGCAGCGCGCCCGCCGCGTGGGCGGCCGCAGCCGCGTCGGCCAGGTCGGTGATCGTCCAGAGCGGGTTCGCGGGCGTCTCGACCCAGACGAGCCGCGTCCGGCCGGGGCGCAGCGCCGCGCGCAGGGCGTCCGGGTCGGCCAGGTCGGCGAAGGTGACGTCGAGCCCCCAGCGCGTCGCGAAGCCGGCCAGCCAGCTACGGAGCGCCCAGTACATCACCGTCGGCGCGACGACGTGGTCGCCCGGGGCGAGCGCCTGGAAGCACGCGGTCGCGGCGGCCATCCCGCTCGCGAAGACGAGCGCCTCGCTCCCGCCCTCGAGCGCGGCCACGACCGCCTCGGGCGCGTCGAAGGCCGGGTTGTCCGCGCGGGCGTAGACGCGCCCCGTGCGGTAGGCGTTGTCCGGGTCGCGCAGGAACGTGCTCGACACGTGGAGCGGCGGGACGATCGCCCCGGTCCGCTCGTCCACGCGTCCGAGCGCCTGCGCGGCGACGGTCTCCGGCTGGACGCGCTCGGGATCCATCGCCAGGTTGTACCGCGCCGCGGGCCCGGCGGCGCGGGGCCCCGCGCTACTCCGGCTGCCAGGACGCGGCGCGCTTCTCGACGAAGCTCGCCCGTCCCTCGAACGCCTCCGCGCCCTGGCGGGTGCGCGCGTGCTCGTCGACGAGGTCGCGGAAGAGGCCGTCGTCGACGAAGGCGCCGGCCACGGCGAGCGCGCGGAGCTTCGTCGAGGTCGTCGCGCCCGGCGCGTTCGCGAGGATCGAGGAGACGATCCGCTCGCCGGCCTCGTCGAGCCCGCCGGTCGGGACGACCTCGTGCACGAGCCCGATCCGCTGCGCCTCGCGCGCGTCCAGCCGCTCGCCGGTGATCGCGTAGCGGCGCAGCTGGCGCAGGCCGATCGCCTGGACGAGCTGCGGGAAGATCACCCCGGCCATCATCCCCCAGCGCGACTCGCTGATCGCGAAGATCGCGTCCTCGCTCGCGACGACGACGTCGCACGCGGCGATGATCCCCGTGCCGCCGCCGATGCAGGCCCCGTGGACGAGCGCGATCGTCGGCACCGGGACGCCGTCGAGACGGCGGACGGCGTCGCCGGTCGCGTGCGAGACGCGGACGTTCTCCTCGGCCGACTCGCGCGCGACGCGGTCGAGCCAGGTCAGGTCGGCGCCGGCCTGGAAGTGCCTCCCGTTGCCGCGGATCACGACCGCGCGCAGGCCCGGCTGGGCCCCGAGCGCGTCGAGGGCCTCGTGGATGTCCGTGACGAGGTCGCCGTCGTAGGCGTTGTTCACGTGCGGCCGGTTGAGCGCGACCGTCGCGACGCCGCGCGCGTCGACGTCCCACTGGACGGTGCCGTTGCCTGCCTCGTTCATGGATCCTCCTCGTCGTGCCGGGCCGGGCGATCGTACGCGGCGAGCGGCGGACGGCGGTGGGAGAATCGACGGGTGGACACGATCAGCTTCACTCGCTCGCCGCTCGAGTTGCCGCGGACGGACGGGATCGCGGTGCATCCCAGACTCGCGTCGCCCGCCGCGGGGCTGTACCGCGTGCGCGTCGAGGTCGACGACGTCCCGCTCGTAGAGCTGATCCGGACGATCGAGCTACCGCTCGCGACCGCCGAAGGGCATCCGCAGATCGCCGGCGACTACGTCGAGCCCGTCTTCGGTTGGCCCGATGACCAGCCGCCGGGGGCCCACTACCTCGGCGTGCCGGGCTCTGACTGGGCCTGCTGGCCGGCCGGGAAGACCGTGCTGCTCGGCGACGCCGACGAGTTCGGCGCGTGGCCGCTCATGGCCCGGATCGACGTCGGGCCACGCGTGGTGACCTGGAGCGCCTTCGAGCAGCCGTACCGCCCGCACTGGGACTACGGCCTCCGCCTCGTCTTCGACCGGGACGCCTACGAGGACGCGCTCGACGCGCTCAGGCGCTGACGACGAGCTCGAGCTGGCCGCTCGGATGCACCTGACAGGCCCCCTGGAACGTCCCGGCCGACGTGAACTGCTGGCTCAGCGTCTCGTTCGGCCCGACGTAGAACGGGCCGAGCAGGTAGCCGCGGTCGTCCCGGTTGACGATGCGGATCACCTCGCCGACCCGGGCGTCGATCCTGGCCGGGAGGAGCTCCACGTCCTCGCCGGCGTCGAGCCGCGTCCCCGTCCCGGCGGGGATCTCGAACGCGTAGTCGGCGCGGTCGACCGCCACCTCGACGGCGCCGGGGCCATCCTGGCCGCCCCCCGAGACGGCCAGGACGATCCCGTAGGCGCCGCCGCCGAGCGCGGCCGCCGCGAGGAGCGCGATCAGCGCGGCGCGGCGCACGTCAGGCGTCGCGGACCGTGACCTTGACGGTCTGCTCGCCGGCCTGCTCGAACGTCAGCGTCAGGTCGAACGTGTCGCCGACCGCGAGGGGCTTCGCGAGGTCGACCAGCATGATGTGGTAGCCGCCCGGCTCCAGGGCCACGGAGCCGCCCGCGGGGACGTCGATCCACTCGACCGGGCGCATCGTCATCTCGGCGCCGCCCTCCATGTCCATCCCCTCCATCGAGTCGCCCTCCATGCCATCCATCGGCTCGGCGCCCTCGACCTCCGAGACGGGGACGGTCTCGTGGATCTCGGTGAGGCGGGCGATCTCGGTCGGCGCGAGGGCCTCGATCAGCCTGTCCGCGTCGCCGCCGCCCGTGATCGTCATGTAGGCGGCGCCCATGGTCTGGCCCTCGGCCGAGGTGCGCGCCCAGACGTCGGCGATCGCGAGGCCGCCGTCGCCGCCGGAGCCGCTCGAGGAGTCCGAGCCGCCGCACGCGGCGAGCACGCTCACGAGGGCGATCGCGAGCGCCCCGAGCACGGCGCGGAGCGGAAGGCGGGAACGGCGCATCAGCTGACCTCCTGGTCGGTCGGATCGGGGGCGGCGGCCGAGCCGCCGCGGTCGAGGCCCTGCAGCAGTGAGTCGAGATCGCGGGAGACGGCGTCCGCCGTCGTGCCGAACGGCCACTGCAGGCGCAGCAGCCCGGCGTCGTCGACGACGTAGAGGAAGGCGGTGTGCGAGACCTCGATCGCGCCGCTCTCGCCGCGCTCGACCGAGTAGGAGGCGCCGAAGCGGTCGGCGACGCGCTCGAGCAGCACCGCGTCCTCCGTGCGCAGCGCGTGGCCGTCGGGCACGAACGTCTGGACGTAGTTCGTCAGGACCTCGCCGAGGTCGCGCGTCGGGTCGATCGTCACCATCGCGACCTGGACGCGCTCGCGCTCGGCCTGCGTCAGGTCGCCGAGGGCGATCCGCAGGTCGGCCATCGTCGTCGGGCAGACGTCGGGGCAGGACGTGTAGCCGAAGTACACGAGCAGCAGCCCGTCGTCGGCCGCCCGCAGCGGCATCGCGGCGTCGGCGCGCGACGCGTCGGGCAGCGGCTCGGCGTCGACCCGGGGCGCCGGGTCGCGGACCATGCCGGCGAGGCCGCCAGTGGCCGCACCGCGCTCCTCGCCGCCGGCTCCACCGCCGCAGCCTGCGAGGAGGACGACCGTCACGGCGAGCGCCGCAAGCGTCGGTCCAGCCCTCCATGTCCTGCTCATCACCCTTCCGGTCGCGCGAGCCCGCCGGGAAGTTCCCGGGAACCGCACATCGGCGTCCACCAGCATGCGAGCGGCCGGGCGGTGCGCGCTACCCTGCCGGCTCGAACCGTCGACCGGCCGCCGCCCCCGGCGCCGGAGAGGAGGCTGCGATGGGCCCGTCCGCCCCCCGTCCGCTCGTCGACGCCGCGACCCTCGAGGCGCAGCTCGGCGACCCGGACCTGCGCGTGCTCGACTGCACCGTCCGCTTCGAGGCCACGCCCGAGGGCGCGGTCGTCTCGTCGGGCCGGCCCGGCTACGAGGCCGGCCACGTCCCGGGGGCGGCCTTCCTCGACCTGATGGATGAGCTTGCCGACCCCGACGCCCCGTACGGCTTCATGCTCCCGCCGGCCGACCGCTTCGCCGAGGCGCTGGGCCGCCTCGGCGTCGGCGAGGGAACGCGCTCGTCCTCTACGACGCGGGTGGCAGCATGCCGGGCGGCCCGGGCCTGGTGGAACCTGCGGGCGTACGGCTTCGACGACGCGGCCGTGCTCGACGGCGGCTGGACGACGTGGACGCAGGAGGCCGGCCCGTCTCGACGGAGCCGTCCGGCTACCCGCCGGCCACCTTCGTCGCCCGCCCGCGCGCCGGCCTGTTCGCGACGAAGGACGACGTCCTCGCGGCGATCGGCTCGGGCTCGACGTGCGTGCTGAACGCGCTCAGCCCGGATCAGCACTCGGGCGAGCGGCCGACCGTCCCGAACGGCCGCGCCGGGCGCATCGCCGGCAGCCGCAACCTGCCGTGGCACGACGTGATCGACCCGGCGACGCAGCGCTACCTCCTGGTCGAGCGGCTGCGCGAGCTGCTCGGCGACGTCGGGGGACCTCGGCCGAGCGGGTGCTGACGGTACTGCGGCGGCGGATCGCCGCGGCGAGCGTCGCCTTCGCCCTCCGGCTCGTCGGCACGACGGCGTCGCGGTCTACGACGCGTCGATGCAGGAGTGGGCGCCCGACCCGGCCCTGCCGATGGAGACCGGCCAGCGCCCCCGCCAGCCGCACGGGTGATCCGCCGGCGCCTCCTGGGCAGGGCGCCGGCGGATCGTGCGGGCGCGTCGTGGCGCCCTACCCGGTCGCGGGCGACGCCACCGGATCGGCGGCGCAGGACGGCAGGCCGTCGAGCCGGGCCGCCCAGACGACCTCCCGCGCGTTCGCGGCCCTCAGGTAGCGCTCCCAGAACCTCCGCAGGCCGAGCTGCTGGCTCGTCGGGAGCGTCGCCCCGTCGTCCTGCCCGGCGCCGACGACGACCACGCAGACGCCGGAGAGGTCGGCGATCTTGTCGTTCTTGCGCAGCCGCTTGATCGCCTTCGCGATGCCGCTGTCGGTCAGCTGGGCGCGCTTCTTCAGGTTCAGCCCGTCCGGCTGGCTGACGGCGATCGCGTTGGACACGAGGACGACGACGCGCGGGCCGGCCCAGCCGACCGACCGGACGCGGTCGGACGCGGCGAGGAGCGCGCCGACGACGTCCGTGCCCTCCTGCGCCGAGCGGTTGCGGAGCAGCGCGGCGGCGCCGGTCGCGACGTCCTTCGCCTGGGCCTCGAGGTCGGCGCGGACGAGGGTGCTGTTCCCCTCGGGGATGCCCGGCCGGATCGCGAAGCGCTGGGCGATCGGCCAGTCGATCGTCGCGAGCGCGTTCCGCTGGAACGTCGCCACGTCGACCCGGCCGCGCGCGTCGGCCGTCTCGCCGGCGACGGCCTCGACCGCGCGGGCGAACGCGCCGCCGTCGCTCTGGTCGACCGAGGCGTCGCCGAGCACGACGAGGTGCGGGCCGGGCCGGTCGGGCTCGTCGCTTCCGGTGCCGAGCACGTCCTCCGCCGAGCAGCCGCTCGCGAGGGCGCCCAGCCCGACGAGGGCGGCGAGGGGCGCCGCGAGGCGGCGCAGCGTCCACGGGTTCGCCATCTCGGGCCTCCTACGCGACGAGCGCGCCGGCGGTGACGGGGGCGTCGAGCTCGGCGCGGGAGAGGCGCGCCCACTCCTCGATCTGCGCGGCCGGCTCGAGCGAGGCCCGCTGCCAGACGGACAGGTACTCCGCCTGGAGCTGGCCGTGCATCGCGGCGCTCGCCGCGACCCGGGCCTGGGCGAGCTCCTCGAGCTCGCGCGTTCGCGGCTCGACGGCGTTCAGGTCGGCGACGCACGCGCGCTCGGCGTCGACGCACTCCTCGACGGCCTGGCGCGCCCGCTTCTCGTCGCGGCGCAGCGCGCGCCACTGGGCCCCCTGCTCGCGCCGGTAGCCGAGCAGGACGCCGACGAGGACGACGGCGACCTGCAGGAACGCCGTCGCGACGGCGAGCGCCGTCTCGTGCGAGGTGAGGTCGACGCCGATGCTCGACTCGATCCGCTCGAGCGCGACGATCTGGCCGGCGCGGAGCATCGCCAGGGTCGTGATGATCGCGAGCTGCGCGGCGACCATGAGCGCGAGCAGCGTCCCGTTCGCGCGCAGGTGGCGGCGCGCCTCTGGCCGCTGCCCCTCGTCGCGAACCGTGTGCGCGGCCGCGACGCCGACGAAGTGCGAGAGGACGACGAGCAGGATGGGGACGAGGATCGCGATCGCGCGGATGACGACGTCGTCGAGCGGCACGGTGCGCAGGGCCAGCTCGATCAGCAGCATGTCGGCGACCGTGAGCAGGACGAGCACGCCGGCGTAGAGCGGCGCTGGCAGGGCGGAGAGGCGACGCACCGGCGGCGTGGCCTCCAGCTCGCGCGCGAGCCGCTCGGCGCGCGCCCGGGCCTCGAGCGTCCGACGGGAGAGCGCAGGGGCGGCGCCCTCGAGCCGCGCGGCGGTCTCGCCGAGCTGGGCGAGCCAGCGCGAGCGCCACTCCCAGATCCGCGCCCGCTCCCCCTCGTGCCGGTCGCGCAGGCGGAGCAGGTACCCGGGCAGGCTCCGCGGCGGCTCGCCCGTCGCGACGTCCCGCCGGGCCTCCTTCCGCGCGCGCCACACCTCCCGCCGCGTCGGCACGGAGACGATCCGGCGACGCGACCCGACGACCCTGACAGCAGCTGACGTGTGCATGGGAGAACGGATACCGACGGCGCGCGAGTTTTCCGTTCAGGGAACGTTGACCACCGTTGCCGTCGGGTTAAGCCCAGGTTGCGTCGACGGCGTCGGGCGACCGCGCGCGGCGCCGGGGCGGCGCCGTCCGGGAAGGTCCGGGAGGCCTCGCTGGTAGCCTCGGCTCGATGCCCGACGCGCCGCCGAACGTCCTCGTCATCGTCGCGGACGCCCTCCGCACCGATCACGTCGGGTGCTACGGCTCCCCGTGGGTCGCGACACCCGCGATCGACGCGCTCGCCGCGCGCGGCCTGCTCTTCGAGCAGGCGATCAGCGCCGCCGCGTGGACGGCGCCGTCGACGATGTCGCTCGTCACGGGGCTGCTGCCGCACCGGCACGGCTACCTCTCCTGGCACCAGGAGCCCGACCCCGCGCTCCCGACCGTGTTCGACCGCTTCGCCGCCGCCGGCTACGAGGTGGGCTCGTTCGTCTTCGACGAGTCGTTCCTCTTCCGCGGCCTCGACGCGGCGCGCGTGCGCGGCGAGTCGAACGACCCCGGCGCGGCGATCGAGTGGGTGACCGGGGCGCGCGAGCCCTTCCTCGCCTACGTCCACAGCTGGGCGACGCACCTGCCGCGGCAGGTCGACCACGGCGACCGCGAGCGCTGGCGCGCGGCGAAGCAGGGGCTGCTCGACCGGCTCCGCTCCGACTCGGCGGCCGAGTACCAGGGGGTCCGGGCCGAGTACGCCGAGGCGGTCGAGTGGCTCGACGCGAACGTCGTCGCACCGCTCCTGGCCGCGGTCGACGCGCGCGGCGGGCGCGACCGAACCGTGATCGCGCTCCTGTCCGACCACGGCGAGTCGTGGGGCGAGCGGATCCCCGAGAAGTCCGGCCTCGGCGGCATCTACCACCTGCACGGCGCGACGCTGCACGAGGAGATCGTCCACGTGCCGCTCGTGCTCGCCGGGCCGGGTGTCGAGCCGGGGCGGCGCGCCGACGTCGCGAGCTCGGTCGACCTCGCGCCGACGCTGCTCGAGCTGGCCGGGCTCCCCGGGCTCGACTGCGACGGCATCTCGCTGCGCAGCGCGCGCCGCGCCGACGACGAGCCGGTGGTGACCGCGACGACCGACCGCGGCCGCGTGTCGCAGCTCGCGGTGCGCACGTCGACGTGGAAGCTGATCCGCCGGCTCGCCGACGACGTCGAGGAGGGCTACCGGCTCGACCTCGACCCGCGGAGCTCGTCGACCGGGCCGACGAGGCGCCCGAGCAGCTGCGCTTCCTGCTCGCGCGCGAGTGCGACGACGTCGACCGCAGCGCGCCTCGGACGAGGAGGAGGCGACGGTCGTCGCCCGCCTCGCCGATCTCGGCTACCTCTAGCGGGCCGTCCTAGAGCAGCCCGCCGGCGTACCGCCACGGGCCGGGCTCGAGGCGGATGCCGCGTTTGCGCAGGTACTCCCGCGTCGCGTCTGCGAGCGGCGTCCCGCCCTGCCCGTGCGCGCGCCGGGCCACGACGTCGTAGACGACGACGCCGGGCGGGGGCGCGAGCCCGTCGGGGCACGCGAGCGCGAGCACGACGGTCTCGGCGCCCACCGGGTCGGGCAGCCCGTCGGCCCGATCGACCAGGCGCAGCTCCGCCCGCTCGCCCGCGTGCCAGAGCGTGAAGCCGGTGCCCGAGGGCGCGGCCGCGACCTCGTGCCCGCGCAGCCCGAGCTGGCGCGCGAGCTCGGCCACGATCCCCTCGGCCAGCGCCCGGCGGCGCTCCGGCGAGACCGGCGACCGCGCGGCCCCGACGACGCGTGCGGGCACGCCGAGCGCGAGCGCGTCCGCGGGGACGTCCGAGACGACGTACGACCCCGACCCGACGATCGCGCCGGCGCCGATCGTGCAGCCCGCGTAGACGACCGTCCCGATCCCGACCTGGGCGCGGTCCTCGATCGTGATCGGCGCGAAGCGGTTCTCGTAGCCCTCGAGCAGCGAGTGGCCGATGTTGTGCGTGACGAGCACCGAGCGCATCGTCAGGAAGACCTCGCGCCCGAGCAACACCGGGCGGCACGGGTTGACGAACGCCTCGTCGCCGATGAACGTCGCGTCCCCCGCGACGAAGAGCGCCTCCGGGTCGTGCCGCCCGCCGCCGCCGACGCGGACCGCGCGCCCGACGTGCAGGTTCATGCCGAGCACGAGGCGGCGGCAGTCGAGCTCGCAGCCCGGGCCGAGGTGCGTCAGCGCGCCCACCTGGATCGACTCGAGCGCGCGCAGCTCCGTCCCCTCGCCGATCCGCACGCGCTCGTCGAGCCGGATCGCCGGCGCCACGAGCAGCGATCCCGGCGCCAGCTCGACGCCCTCGCCGAGGACGGCCCCGTGCGCGCGGTACGCGGCCGCCTTCGCGGCCGGGTCGAGCGCCCGCACCTGCCCCGGGTCGGCGCGCAGCAGCGCGAGGAACGACGGGTCGAGCGCGCCCTCCTCGCCTGCCGGCGGAGCACCGGGCAGCGTCAGCCGGCTCCCCTCGACGGGCGGCCCGGGTCCGGGCCCGTCGGCGGCGGCCGCCCGCTCCCGCTCGCGCAGGAGCTGCGCGACGTGCTCGACGGTGACGAAGCCGGACAGGTCGAGCGCCACGAGGTCGAGGCCGTGGCGCTCGGCGAGCTCCGCCGCCTTCCTCGTGACCCGGGCGGCGCCGTGCCCCGCGGGCGCCGCCGCGGGCACGCCCGCGCCGTCGCCTCGCCGCGCCAGCGCCTCCGCCCGCTCGGCCTCGCTCGCCGCGACCGCCCCGACGGCGTCGCCGGGGACGACCTCCGCGCCGGCCTCGACGAGCCGGACGAGCACGCCGTCGGCGGGCGCCTCGAGCTCGACGGTCGCCTTGCTCGTCTCGACCAGGCAGACGGGCTCGCCGCGGCGGACGCGCGCCCCGTCGGCGACGAGCCACTCGGCGACGACGGCCAGCTCCGTGTTCGCGTCCTCGCGCGTGAGGACGATCTCGGTCAGCGCAGGCTCCCGGTCCGGGCGCCGACGAGCTCGAGCACCTCGTCGACCAGCTCGGACGCCTGCGGCAGCATCGCCGCCTCGAGCGCCGGCGCGGCGGGGACGACCGTGTCGCGCGCGGCCACCCGGCGGACGGGGCCGCGCAGCGCGTCCCAGGCGAGCTCGCCGACGCGCGCCGCGATCTCCGCGCCGATCCCGCCGGTCAGCGTCCCCTCCTCGGCGGTCACGAGCGCGCCCGTGCGCCCGACCGACTCGACGACCGCGTCGAGCTCGAGCGGCAGCAGCTGCCCGAGCAGCACGACCTCCGTGAAGACCTCGTGCTCGAGGACCAGCTCGGTCGCCGCGTCGATCGCGAGCGGGGCCATGCCGCCGTAGGCGACGATCGTCGCGGCCGCCGGCCCGAAGCCGTTCCCGGAGAGCGTCAGCGCCGGCCACGGCCCGCCGGTCGTCCGGCACGCGAACTCGTCGATCCAGCCGTCGACGGGCTGGCGCGTCGGCCGCCCGTACATCAGCTTGTTCTCGATCAGGACGACCGGGCCCGGGTCATCGACCGCGCCGCGAAGCATCGCGGCGAGGTCGTGGCACTCGCTGGCCGCGAGGAGCCGCAGGTGCGGGATCCCGAGCAGGTGCTTCTCGAGCGACTGGCTGTGCGTCGCGCCGTAGCCGCGACGCCCGCCCATCGGCGCGCGCACGACGAGCGGCACGGGCGCGCCGCCCCCGATCGCGCCGAACTTCGTCGCGCTGTTCAGCAGCTGGTCGAAGCCGAGCGCGATGAAGTCGCCGAACACGATCTCGACGATCGGCCGCAGCCCGCGCAGCGCCATCCCGGTCGCGACGCCGATCAGCGCGGCCTCGCTGATCGGGGTCGTCGTGACCCGCCCGCCGAAGCGGTCGCTCAGCCCCGCGGTGATCTTGAACGCCCCGCCGTACGGATCGAGCACGTCCTCGCCGAGAAGGTAGACGTCCTCCCGTTCGGCCATCACCTCGTGCAGCGCCGCGTTCAGCGCCTGTCCGCAGCGCATGCTCACGCTCGGTGCCGCTCCCCGGCCGGGACCGCGAGCGGCCTCGCGCCCGCGCCAGGATCTCCGCCAGCTCGCGCTCGACCTCGGCGTCGAGCGCGGCGCGCGCCGCCTTCTCGAGCCGCGCGCCGTGGACGGCGAGCGGGTCGCGCCTCCGCCGCTCGGCGATCTCGGCCGGGTCGCGGATCTCGTCGCCCTTGCTGTGCGGCGCGAGGCGGTACGTCCGCAGGACGAGGAACGCCGGCCGGCCGGTCTCGCGCACCGACCGGACGACGCGCTCGGCGACGGCGTGGATCTCGGCGACGTCCGTCGAGTCGAGCTCCTCGCTGGGGATCCCGAAGGCCGCCGCGCGCGGGGATCGACCCGGCAACGGCGAGCCGCTTCGGCGTCGACTGCGCAGTAGCCGTTGTCCTCGACGACGAGGAGCAATGGCAGCGACCAGAGCGACGCGATGTTCAGCGTCTCGTAGACGACGCCCTGCCCCATCGTGCCGTCCCCGACGAGGCGACCGCGATCCCACCGGTGCCGCGCTCGCGGGCGGCGAGTGCCACGCCGGCGGCGTCGGTGCGATGCTGCCCTGGACGCCGTTCGCGAGGAAGCCCTCGGTGTGCAGGTGCTGGCTGCCGCCGACGCCGCCGCAGACCCCGTCGGCCCGGCCCATCACCTCGCAGAGCAGGCCGTAGACGTCGCCGGTGAGCGCCAGGTACCGCCCGTGGCAGCGGTGGCCGCCGAGGACGACGTCGCGCGCGGGTCGAGGTGCGCGATCACGCCGACCGCGTTCGCCTCCTGGCCGATGCAGGTGTGCGTCGTCCCGCCGATCTCGCCGCGCCCGAACAGCTCGAGCAGCGTCTCCTCGAAGCGGCGGATCCGCGCCAGGTCGCGATACCACGCGCGAACGGTCGCGTCGCCCACGGCGGCCGCGTCCCCGCCGTCGCGCTCCTCGGACGCCCTCGCGGGGCTCGCTCCGGGCAGCGCGCTCACGGCCGGGGAGCTTCCCCGGCACGCCGGCCGACGCGGCGCTCGCCGCGCCGTCCTGGCCCGCGCTCGACCGCATCCGACCGCGCCCTCATCGTCCTCCTGCGTCCTGCATCGTCCCATCGCGGCCGCGCGCCAGCGCGCTCGCGTCCCCTGCTCGAGGGCGCGCGACGGGCCTCGCACGGCCGTGCCGGGCTCGACATCGACCTGACCGGACGATAGCCAGGCGGCCCGGCCGCTCCGCCGCTGGCCTCGACGGGCCGCTCCGCCGGTCCGGCCGGCCGGACCCAGCGGAGCGGCCTGGAACCGCTCGAGGATCCCGGACGACGACCTGACCGTTGTGGTCGGCGACGCCCGGTCGCTTGCCGGCCCGGCTGGTGCGCGGCACTGGAGCCCTCGTCGACGACCGGAACGGGCCGGAGCCCCCGTCGACCGCGGGGGCTCCGTGATGCCGGGCGGATGCTCCGACCCCGGGGTGCGGCCTGCGTTGCCTCCCAGGGGGGCGCTACGACCAGAACTCGTCCCAGTTCGCCAGGTCGAAGAAGTGCTCGCGTCCGGAGACGATACGGCCGTCCTCGACCTCGAAGACGATGCAGCAGCCGGTGTCGAGCCGCTTGCCGTTCCGCTCGGCGCTGTTGTGATGTAGACCGATCACCCGGCCGTCCTCGCTCGTGAACACCTGCTCCAGGTCGGCCCTGAATGTCCCGCCGGTCTCGCCCCCGTACCGGCCGAACTGCGCGAACACGGCGTCGCGCCCCCGGTGGTCGCCCGCGATGCTGCTGCGTCCTGGCGTGTGCCACGAGGCGCTCTCCGGGAAGAGCGCGGTGAGCGTGTCGACGTCGGCGCTGTTGAAGGCCGCGTAGCCGCGCCGCACGACCTCTGCGTTCTCCTGTGCTCCCATGGTGTCTCCTTCGTGGTCGGTGGTCGCTCTCGGCGCCGCTGCGCCGCCAGCCGTGCCGCTGTACCGTGCTGCGGACGAGCCGATTCTGCTCAGGTCGGCGCCCACCGCACATCGGGAGGACTCCCCATCTTGGCCCCGCCCCTGCGCCTCTCCGAGTTCGTCGCCACGCTGGCTCTCGCCCAGGACAACGCCTTCGGCCAGCCGCTCGAGTCGCAGCTGCGCTCGTGCCTGCTGGGCACCTGGATCTGCGACGCGGCCCGCGCCGACGCCCACGTGCGCGAAGCCGTGTACTGGGTCGCCCTGCTGCGCTACGTCGGCTGCACCGGCCACGCCCACGAGGTCGCGACCGTCTTCGGCGACGAGATCGCCATTCGCGCCCAGACGCTGGTGCACGACGCGGCGAACCCGACGGAGGTCATGCGCGACGTCATCGCGTTCGCCACGGCCGGCCGCACGAAGCAGGAGCAGGACGAGATCGTCGAGCTGATCCAGCGGACGGCGCGCGAGTGGGCGGTCTACAACTTCGCCTCCGGCTGCGAGGTGGCCGACGTGCTCGTTCGGCGCCTCGCCTTCGGCGCGGACGTGCGCGACGCGCTGCGTTTCACCTTCGAGCGCTGGAACGGCAATGGCTGCCTGCTGGCCAGGCGAGCGGCGGCGATCCGCTGCTGATGCGCATGTCCACCTCAGCCACGACATGGAGGCGATCGGCCGCCTGTTCTCTTCGAGCACGCGGTCGCGACCGCCAGCAGTCGCCGCGACCGCACCTACGACACCGCGCTCGCCGACCTGTTCGTCCAGCACGGGCGCAGGTGGTTCGAGCGGCTCGACGGCTTCTCGATCCGTGGGACGCCGTGCTCGCGCTCGAGCCGGAGCCGCGGCGTGTCCTGGAGGGAGACGCCCTCGACGGCTGCGCTGACGGTGAAGGCGACTGTCGACCTCAAGTCGCCCTACATGGGCGGGCACAGCCGCCGCTGCGCTCAGCTCGCAAGGAGAGCAGGCCGCCTCGAACATTGGCGAGGCCACGACCACGCTCCGCCGCGCGGCGCTGGTGCACGACCTCGGCACGACCGGCGTCCCCAACTCGATCTGGGACAAGCCCGGCTCGCTCACGCGAACCGAGTTCGACCGCGTCGAGCTCCACCCGATGCTGACGGAGCAGATGCTGCGTCGCTCCCCGGGCCTGGCCGCCCTGAATCCGGTCGCGTCTGCTCACCACGAGAAATGCGACGCATCGGGCTACCACAGGCGAGTGCGCACGGCCGCCGGCGATAGGGGAGCCTGCGTCCTGGCCGCCACCGAGGTCTACGTCGGGCTCACGACGGAGCGAGCCGACCGCCCGGCGTTCGCGTCCGCCGACGCGGCCGCGGAGCTACGTCGGCTGGCGTCGGGAGGCGTGCTCGAGCCGGGCGCCGCCGAGGCCGTCCTCGCGGCCGCCGGGCCCGGCGACGGGAAGGCGCCGTCGCGCGCGCGGCGGTCGATCCCCGGAGGGCTGACGCGACGCGAGGTCGACGTGCTCGGTCTGGCCGCCCGCGGGCTGACGACGCGCCAGATCGCGGACCGCCTGGTGATCTCGCCGAAGACCGCGGACCATCACATCCAGCACATCTACGCGAAGATCGGCGTCTCGACGCGAGCGGCCGCGGCGTTGTGGGCGATGCAGCACGACCTCGTCGTCGAGCCGGGCTGACAGCCCCACGCCGCCAGGGGGCGCTGTGTCGCGGATGTCGACCCGACTCCATCCTCCCGCACGTCAACCAGTCGAGCCAAGCAAGGCGCGGAGCGGATTCGAACCGCTGTACGAGGCTTTGCAGGCCTCTGCCTAACCTCTCGGCCACCGCGCCGCGACCGCCATCCTAGCCGCTCGCGCCCGGCGGCCTCCGGGGGTGGCGGCGGTCAGGGCACCCACGCGTCGCCCGCCGGCGTGAGCACGAGCTCGTGCGTCCACGCCCGCGGCGACTGCGCGGCCAGGTAGGCCACGGCGGCGGCGACGTCGTCCTCGCCGGCCGCGTAGTCGGTCGGCTTGCCCTCGAGGAAGCCGCGCGTCTTGTCGGACTCGATCACGGCGTCGACGACGAGCAGCGCCGCGTGGACGCCCCTGCCCCGCAGCTCGCTCGCAGCGCTCTGGAGCATCCCGCGGGTGGCGAACGCGGCCGACGCCCACGGGCCGCGCCCGGGCATCCCGCGCCGGGCCGAGCCGCCCGTCACCTGCACGTACGTGCCGTGGCCCTGCTCGGCGAGCGCGCCGCCGGCGACGCGCAGGACGGTCGAGAGCGCCGGCAGCAGGTCGTCGAGGTACGGGTCGAACACGGCCGCCGGCGCGCCGGCGAGCTCGACGCCGCCGCCGCTGCGGCCGCCGGCGGGCGAGATCGCGACGACGACGAGGTCGAGGCCGCCCAGCCCGTCGCGCGCGTCCGCGACGACCCGGCGGACGTCGTCCTCGACGCGTGCGTCCGCCTGGAGGCCGACGACGCCGGGGGCGTCCGCGGCGAGCCGGTCGAGCGTCTCCGCGCTGCGGGCGACGCAGGCCGCACACCAGCCGTCGGCGACGAGCCGCCGGGCGACGGCACGGCCGAGGTTGCGAGCGCCGAAGACGAGGGCGGCGGGCACTGCGCCCGATCGTAGCGGGACGCGGAAGGAGTCCCGCGCGCCGCGGCGAACGCTCAAGCGCCGGCCGGTACCTCAACGGTAGTCCCGGGGTTGACGGCGTAACGCCGGCCGGCACCTTCTCACGGCACGCGAGCCCCGCTCCCCGCGGGGCTCGCAGCCTGCCCGCGATCCGCTAGCCTCGCGTCGTGCTCGACGGCTTCACCCGCACCCGCGTGACGACGCGCGGCGCCGAGATCGCCGTCGCGCACGCCGGCTCCGGCCCGCCGCTCCTCCTGCTGCACGGCTACCCGCAGACGCACGCGATGTGGCACCGCGTCGCGCCCGCGCTGGCGGAGACCCACACGGTCGTCTGCCCCGACCTGCGCGGCTACGGCGCGAGCTCGAAGCCCCCGGGCGGCGACGACCACGCGGGCTACGCGAAGCGCACGCTCGCGCAGGACCAGGTCGAGGTGATGACCGCGCTCGGGTTCGAGCGCTTCGCCCTCGTCGGGCACGACCGCGGCGGCAGGGTCTCCCACCGGCTCGCGCTCGACCACCCGGAGCGCGTCGAGCGGCTCGCGCTGCTCGACATCGTCCCGACGCACACCGTCTTCGCGAACGTCGACCAGGCCGTCGCCACCGGGACGTACCACTGGTTCTTCCTGATCCAGCCGGCGCCGCTCCCCGAGCGCCTGATCGGGAACGACCCGGAGTTCTTCCTCCGCTGGCACCTGCGCAGCTGGAGCGCGGGCCGCGACGACTTCTTCGACCCGGAGGCGGTCGCGGCCTACGTGGAGGCCTTCCGCGACCCCGCGACGATCCACGCGACCTGCGAGGACTACCGGGCCGGGGCGTCGATCGACCTCGCGCACGACGAGGCCGACCTCGACCGGCGGATCGCCTGCCCGCTGCTCGTCCTCTGGGGCGCGCGCGGCAAGCCGCAGGACCTCGCGGCGATCTGGCGCGACAAGGCGACGCAGGTCGAGGGGCAGGCGCTCGACTGCGGACACTTCCTCGCCGAGGAGCGGCCGGACGAGGTCGTCGCGGCCCTCAGGCGCTTCCTCGCCTGACGGGCCGCGCTGCGGCGACTGAACCGCCGCCCACGCCGGTCGATGACCGGATGCACGATGGCCGCTGCCCGAACCATCCCGCGCCGCCGGCTGCGCGACGAGCGGGGCTTCGCGTTGCTCGAGCCGACCGTGGGGGCGATCGTCCTCGGCGCGCTCGTCGTCGCGACGGTGCCGTCCCTCCTGCTGATGCGCGGCCGGGCGGACGACCCCGCGGCCCGCGCGAACGTCCGTGCCGCCGTCCCGGCGCTCGCCGGCTGGTTCGCCGACCACGCGACCTACGCCGGCGCCACGTACGAGCAGCTCCGCGACGGCTACGTGAGCGGGCTCCCGCGGGTCGAGCTCTCGCACCTGACCGACACCGGCTACTGCGTCGAGTCGACGGTGGGCTCTACGACGTCCTCGCAGGCAGGCCCCGCGGCGCCGATCGTCGACGGGGCCTGCCCCTAGCGGCTCTCGGGCAGCGGGCCGAGCTCGGCCTCGCAGTCCGCGCGGCTGCAGCGGACGACGGTCGCCGGCGTGATCGCGCGGATGCGCGCGTCGCGCGCGAGCCATGCGCCCGCCTGGAGCGTGCGCGACGGCTGGCCCGGCGCGGTCGCGCCGACGAGGCCGCCGAGGACGAACAGCGCCTCGTCCGGACCGAGGTCGACCTGTCCGCCCGGCCCCAGCTCGACGCGCTCCATCCGCTCGGCGAGCTTCCCGAGCGTCTCGCCGGGCAGGGCCGCGAAGAGGCCGATCCGGGCGAGCTCGTGGATGCTCGCCCACTGGTGCCTCACGGCGCGGCGCCCTCGGGGGGCGGCGGCTGGGAGAGCGCGCCGGGGAGCGGGAACGGCGACGGGCGCGGCTCGGGCCGCTGCTTCCTCTCCGGCTCGGCCGCCGGCGCGTCCGGCGGGGGCGGCGGCTCGGCGAAGACCGAGTCCGGCGACTCGCCCGCGACCAGCCGCTCGAACTCGTCGCGATCGATCGTCTCCCGCTCGATCAGCAGGCCCGAGATCGCGTGCAGCTCGTCGATGTGATCCAGCAGCACCTGGCGCGCGCGGTCGTGCGCCTCCTCGACGATCCGGCGGATCTCGTCGTCGATCTCCCGCGCGATCTCGTCCGAGTAGTCCGGGTCGGCCCCCATCTCGCGGCCGAGGAACGGCTGGTCGTGGTTGCGACCTAGCGTCCGCGGGCCCAGCTTCTCCGACATGCCGAAGCGCATGATCATCGACTTCGCCGTCCCGGTCACGCGCTCGAGGTCGTTGGCCGCCCCCGTCGTCACCTCGTGGAAGACGAGCTCCTCGGCCGCGCGGCCGCCGAGCGTCATCGCCAGCTGGTCCATCAGCGCCGAGCGCGTCTGGAGGAAGCGATCCTCCCGCGGCAGGCTGATCGTGTACCCGAGCGCCTGGCCGCGGCTGATGATCGAGACCTTGTGCACCGGGTCGCAGTGCTCCAAGTAGTGCCCGACCAGCGCATGCCCCATCTCGTGGTACGCCGTCACCTTCCGCTCGTGCTCCGACAGCAGTCGCGTCCGCTTCTCCGGGCCCGCGATCACGCGCATCACGCCCTCCTCCAGCTCCAGCTGGCCCACGGTGCGCTTCCCGCGGCGCGCGGAGAGGAGGGCGGCCTCGTTGACGAGGTTCGCCAGGTCGGCCCCGGTGAAGCCGGGCGTCCCGGCGGCGAGCGCGTCCATGTCGATGACCGGGTCGATCGGCTTGCCCTTGGTGTGCACCTCCAGGATCTTCCGCCGACCCGCCCGATCCGGCCGATCAACCACGATCTGCCGATCGAACCGCCCAGGCCGCAACAACGCCGGATCCAAGATGTCAGGACGATTCGTCGCCGCAATCAAGATCACATTGTCCTTCAGCTCGAACCCATCCATCTCCACCAACAACTGATTCAACGTCTGCTCACGCTCATCATGCCCACCACCAAGACCAGCACCCCTGTGCCGACCAACCGCATCGATCTCATCGATGAACACGATGCACGGCGACGCCTGCTTCGCCTGCTCGAACAGATCACGCACACGCGACGCACCCACACCCACGAACATCTCCACGAAATCCGACCCCGAAATCGAGAAGAACGGCACCCCAGCCTCACCCGCAACCGCCCGCGCCAACAACGTCTTCCCCGTCCCCGGCGGCCCATACAAGAGAACACCCTTCGGAATCCGCGCCCCCAACGCCTGGAACTTCTTCGGATTCTCCAGGAACTCCTTGATCTCATGCAACTCCTCGACCGCCTCATCCGCCCCCGCCACATCACGGAACGTCACCTTCGGCGAATCAGGCGACATCCGCTTCGCCCGCGACTTCCCGAACGACATCACCTTCGACCCACCACCCTGCGACTGGTTCATCAGGAAGAACCACAGGCCGAAGAAGAGGACGAAGGGCAGGACGTAGGAGAGGATCGTCAGCCAGAGCGCGTCGCGCGTGCCCTTCGAGTCGAAGGTCACGGCCCTGGACTCGAGCAGCTTCTCGAACTCGACCTGCGACTCCTCGCTCGGGTAGTGGACGGTCGTGTGGCGGCCGTCGGCGAACTCGATGCGGAGCTCGCGGGCCTTCGGCGCGAAGACGACCTCGCCGATGCTCGCGGGGTCGTTCTCGACCTGCTCGATCAGCTGCCCGTAGGTGAGCTTCTCCGCCTCGTCGTCGCGCGGCATGAGCGCCTGCGACGCGAAGTACACGACGACCGCGATGACGACGAGCGGGAAGAGGGCGCTGCGGAAGAAGCGGCTCATGAGGCTCGGCAGGCGACCGCGGGGTGGGCCGCCCGGCTAGCGTAGCAGCGTCCCACGGGCCCTCCCGGACGGCCGCTCAGGCCGCGCCGCCGTCCGGCGCGAGGCCGGAGACGTCGTCGCGGACGACCCCGATGTAGGGGAGGTTCCGGTAGCGCTGCGCCAGGTCGAGGCCGTAGCCGACGACGAACCGGCCGGGGATCTCGAAGCCGACGTAGCGACAGCCCACGTCGATCCGCCGCCGGGCCGGCTTCGTGAGCAGCGCGCAGACCTCGAGCGACGCGGGCCCGCGCGCCATCAGCGTCCGCACGAGGTAGGAGAGGGTCAGGCCCGAGTCGACGATGTCCTCGACGACGAGGACGTTGCGGCCCTCGATCGGCGCGTCGAGGTCCTTGAGGATCCGGACGACGCCGGATGAGTCGGTCGCGGAGCCGTAGCTCGAGATCGCCATGAAGTCGACCTCGCACGGCACGTCGATCGCGCGCATCAGGTCGGAGAGGAAGAAGATCGCGCCCTTGAGGACGCCGATCAGCAGCAGGTCCTGCCCCGCGTAGTCCCGCGAGATCTCGGCGCCCAGCTCGGCGACGCGGCGCGCGAGGGCGTCCTCGTCGATGAGGACCTCCGCAATGGCGGGATCGACCGCTCCCCTGGTCACGCCTGTCTCCGCGCCACGACCGCGTCATCGTACCCTGGTGCCGCGATCAGGCCCGGCACCACGACGACGGCGTCGCCGCGGACGACGAGCGGCCAGGTGTGGCGCTCGCTCCGCGGCACCCGGGCGTCGACGAAGACGTCCTGCACCTTGGCCCCGCCCGCGAGCCGATCGCCGGCCCGCCAGGCGCGGACGACGAGGCCCGGCCGGCACGGCTCGATCGTCCACTCGCCCCAGGTGACGGGCCCGACCAGCCGGCGCGCGGCGGGCTCGGTCCAGACGCGGTCGTGCTCTCGCACGGCGACGAGGCCGCCGCCGAGCTCGGCGCGCCGCGAGCCGGCCGGCGCGGCGAGCAGCTCGGCGAGCGCGCGCTCGACCGGCGCGGGCAGGCGCTCCTCGCGCTCGGCCGCGGCGAGGACGTTCCGCTCGGCCGCCGGATGGAGGCGGCGCAGCGCCGGCAGGACCTGGTCGCGCAGGAGCCCGCGCACCGTGTCGGCGTTCGACGAGTCGTGGCGCACGGGCAGCCCGACCGCGGCGCAGTAGGCCGCGGTCTCCTCGCGCCACAGGGGCAGCAGCGGGCGGACGACGCCGTCCTCGCGCCGCCGCCGGATGCCGCGCGTCGTCCCGCTCGTCGCGAGGCGGTAGAGGATCGTCTCGACCTGATCGGAGGCGGTGTGGCCGGTCGCGCGCAGGGCGCCGGCGCGGACGGCGTAGCGCAGGCGGCGCAGCTCGGCCTCGGTCGGCCGGTCGGCGACTGCGCGGACGACCTCGGCGCCGAGGACGTCCGCGCAGTGGCGGGCGTCCGCGTCGGACTCCGCGCCGCGCAGCCCGTGGTCGACGTGGACGGCGGAGACCGCGTAGCCGAGTCCGGCGAGGGCGTGCCAGAGGCAGCTCGAGTCCGGCCCGCCCGAGACGAGGCAGACGACCTCGCCGCCCGGCGGGATCAGGTCGTGCTCGCGCACGTGGGCCTCGACGCGGGCGCGGACGGCTGCGGGGTCGGCGTCGACCTGCACCGCCCGATCGTACGCAGCGGACGCGCTCAGCTGAAGATGAGCGAGCGGAACTGGATCGTCCGCTCCATCCCGGCGCCGTCGTAGAGGGCGAGCGCCGGCGCGTTGTCCGGCCGCGCGAACAGGCACACCGTGGGCGTCCGCTCGAGCAGCAGGCGGCACAGGTCGGCGAAGGCCCGCCGCGCGTAGCCGAGGCCCCGGAGCGACGGGTCGACCCAGACCTGCTGGAGCTGCACCGCCTCGGGCGTCCACGCGGAGGCCTCCGCCTTGAAGCGGATCACGCCGTCCTCGACCCACAGCCAGCTGCGGCCGAGCTCGACCTGGCTGCGCGTCCGCCAGCGGAACAGCTCCGGGTCGCGCGCGTAGGCGTCGATGCCGACCTCCTCGTGGTAGGCGGCCGCGCACGCGGGGACGAGGAGCTCGAGGTCGGCGAGGGTCGCCGCGCGGAGCCCCGTGCCGGCCGCGGGCGGCGGCGTGCGCAGCGTGAAGACGGGCTGCCCCGGGCGGTCGTCGAGCGGGCGGGGGAACACGTGGCGCAGGTGCTCCCAGAGCGCGTCCACCGCGCCCTGCTCGCCGACCATCATCCGCGGGCTGCCGCGCGAGGCGAGCCGCGCGAGCGCCTCGATCCCCGGCCCGGACGGGACGATGTTCGCACCGACGTGGCAGAGGCAGCGGATGCGCCCGTGCTCGGCGACGGCGAGGAAGCGGCCGAGCCCGCGCCGTGCGACGTCCTCGAGGAAGACGCGCTCGACGGGCGCCTCCGCGCAGAAGGCGAGGACGGCCTCGAGGGGCGGCGACTCGACGATGCGCGGGCTCATGCGCGCGCTCCCGCGCGCCGCGTGGCGAGGACGGCGGCGACCGCGGGGCAGAGGCAGCGCATCCCGGCCATGACGCGGGAACGGTACCGATCCGGCCGGGGCCGACCGCGGGGGCGTCGGGTAGCTTTCCGCCCCATGCCGATCCACCTGCGCGCCGACCCCGGGGACTACGCCGACGCCTGCCTGCTGCCGGGCGACCCGGACCGGGCGACGTACCTGGCGGAGCGCTACCTCGACGACGCGAGCCAGGTGAGCGGCGCGCGCGGCCTGCTCGGCTACACCGGGACATACCGCGGGCAGCGCGTCTCGATCCAGGCGACGGGGATGGGCTGCCCGTCGGCGGCGATCGTCGCCGAGGAGCTGGTCATGCTCGGCGTGACGCGGCTGCTGCGGATCGGCACCTGCGGGGGCCTGCAGCCAGACCTCGCGCTCGGCGACCTCGTGCTCGGGCTCTCCGCCGCCCCGATCGACGGGACGGCGCGGCGCCTCGTCGGCGACGAGCCGTACGCGCCGACGGCCGACTGGGCGCTCGCGCGCGCGGTCGAGGACGCCGCCGGCCGGGTCGGGGCACCGCTGCGCGTCGGCCCGATCGCGAGCGCGGACGTCTTCTACGACCGGGACGCCGACGCGCAGCCGCGCTGGGCCTCCCGCGGCATCGTCGCGGTCGAGATGGAGGCCGCCGTGATCTTCACGATCGCCGCGCTGCGCGGCGTCCAGGCGGGCTGCCTGCTCGTCGTCAGCGACCTGCTCGCCGGCGCGGCGCGCGAGCGGATCGGAGACGACGCGCTGCGCGCCGCGGTCGACCGGATGGCGACCGTCGCGCTCGAGGCCGTCGCGGGCGGCCGCTGACCGTGTCGGGCGCCGTCTTCCTCGTCAACCCGGCCTCCGCGAACGGGTCGACCGGCCGGAGCTGGCCGGAGATCGCGCACCGCGCAGCCGCCGCCGGGCTCGACGGGCGCGCGCTCCTGAGCGACGGCCCGGGCCAGCTCGCCGGGCTGGCGCGGGACGCGGCCTCGGACGGGGCGTCGCTCCTCGTCGTCGTCGGCGGCGACGGCACCGTCAACGAGGTCGTCAGCGGGCTGCTGCCGCTCGCGGCGGCCGGCCGGCCGGTGCCCGAGCTCGCGATCCTGCCGCGCGGGACCGGGAAGGACTTCGTGCGCACCTTCCGGATCCCGGCGGGGCTCGACGAGGCGATCGCCGTCGCGCGCGACGGTGAGCCGCGCGTCGTCGACGGCGGCCGCGCCGAGTGCCGCTCGTGGGCGGGCGAGGAGCTGACCGCCTGGTTCGCGAACATCGCGAGTGCCGGGATGAGCGGGGCGATCGCGCGGCGCGCGAACGACTCGTCGAAGGCGCTCGGCGGCCGGGTCTCGTTCCTCGCCGCGACGCTGCAGGTGTTCCCGCGCTGGCGGCCCGACCTGATGCGCCTGACCGTGGACGGCGAGACGTACGAGGCGCGCATGCGCGACGTCGTCGTCGGCAACTGCCGCTACTTCGGCGGCGGGATGAAGATGTGCCCCGACGCGCTCCCCGACGACGGCCTCTTCGACGTGGTCACGATCGGCGAGGCGACGAACCTCGACCTCGTGCTGAACATGCCGAAGGTCTACCGCGGCACGCACCTCCCCCACCCGAGAAGCCGCGTCTTCCGCGGGGCCGTCGTCGAGGTCGACGCGGACACGCCCGTGCCGCTCGAGCTGGACGGCGAGACGCCCGGCACGACGCCCGCGCGCTTCACCTCGATCCCGGGTGCGCTCCGGGTGCGCGCGCCGCGCGGCGCGCCCCTCGCCTGATCCCCGGCCCGGAGTCACCCGTTCGAGGCTGCAGCGGCGGTCCGGCCGTGCCGATCTCCCGACCACGATGACCTGCACGCCCGCCAAGACGGATCCGCACCGGCACACGGTCGTCGAGAAGGCCGCGCTCGCGCAGCGCCACGGCGTCCCCGTCGAGGTCGTGCGCTGCATCTGCTCGAGCTGCAAGGCCGTCCTCGACGAGCGCCCGGTGCGCCGCCTCGCCGCGTAGGGCCCGCGCCCGCCGCCGCGCCGCTCAGACGAGCGCCAGCACGCGCTCGAGCACGTCCCCTGCGGGCTCGCGGAGGACGAGGGTCGCGCGCGGGTCGAACCCGGTCGGCGCGACGTTCACGATCGCGACCTTGCCGCCGGCCCGGCGCGTCAGGTCGGGCAGTCCCGCGACGGGATGCACCTCGAGCGAGGTCCCGATCACGAGCAGCAGGCCAGCCCCGGCCGCGAGGTCGTACGCACGGTCGATCGCGTCGGGCGGGAGCAGCTCCTCGAAGAAGACGACGTCGGGCTTGACGATCGCGCCACAGGCCGGGCAGGTCGGCGCCGTCTCGCTCGCCTCGAGCTGGGCGAGCACCGCCGCGAGCGGCTGGCGCTCGCGGCAGCCCGGGCAGGTCGCGCTGCGGATCGAGCCGTGCACCTCGACGACGTCCCGGGAGCCGGCCCGCTCGTGCAGCAGGTCGATGTTCTGCGTCACGACGGCCTGGACGAGCCCGCGCCGCTCGAGCTCGGCGAGCGCGTGGTGCACGCGGCTCGGCCTCGCCGCCGCGAGCAGCTCGACGCGGAGCCGGTAGAGGCTCCAGACGCGCTCGGGGTCGCGCCGGAAGGCGGAGAGCGAGGCGTACTCCATCGGGTCGACCGTCGCCCAGATCCCCGTCGGCGAGCGGAAGTCCGGGATGCCGCTCTCGGTCGACGCGCCCGCGCCGGTGAGGACGACGCACGGCTGGCAGCCGCGGATCAGGGCTGCGAGGCGCTCGGGCACGGCTCCACCGTAGCCGGGGCCTCCCCGGGCCGGGGTGCGCGCCGCAGCGCCGCCGCGACGAACAGCGCCGTGAACGCGGTCTGCACGACGGCGGCGGCGAGGAAGGCCGCGTGCGCGCCGTGGTCGTCGAGGAGCGGGCCCGAGCCCGCGAGCCCGGCGGCGCCGAGCAGCAGCATCACCGTCAGGAACGCGGCGCCCGCCGCCGGCCGGAGCGGCGACGGCGTGCGGATCGTGCGGATCGCGGTGACCGGCGCGGTCACGAGGCCGCTCAGCAGCCCCGCCGCGACGAGCACCGCGGCGACGCCGAAACGCGGCAGCTCGGCCACGAGGACCCAGAGGACGGCGACCTGGAGCACCTTCGCGACGACGGCCAGCCGGACGGACGGGACGCGGTCGAGCAGCCGGACGGCGAGGACGTTCCCGGCGACGGCGCCCAGGCCCAGTCCGCCGAGAGCCACCCCGACCACGTGCGGATCGCCGTCGTAGCGGACGACCGCCAGCACGGGCAGGGCCGCGACGAGCATCTGCCAGGCGGCCTCGAAGCCGCCCACGCTGACCGTCCAGGGCGCGAGCAGCCGGTCGCGCGCGAGGAAGCGCGCCCCCGCGAGCAGGCGGGGCGGCGGCCCCAGCCGCGTCCGCCCGGCCAGCCGCGGGACGAGCGTCGCGACGAGCGCGAGGGAGAGCAGGAAGCTCGCCGCGTCGAGGGCGAGCACCGCCGGGGCGCCCACCGCCGCGATCAGGACGCCCGCGAGCGCGGGCCCGGCGAGCGCGGCCGTCCGCTCCCCCATCAGCAGGAGCGCGTTCGCCTTCGCGAGCAGCCGCTCGTCCTCCCCGACGAGGTCCGGCAGGAGCGCCTGCTGGCTGGCGACGTACGGTACGTAGACGGCGCCCGCGACGACGACGAGCGCGACGAGCGTCGGAAGCCGGGTGCCCCGTCCAGTGCAGGATCGGCACCGCACCGAGCAGCGGGGCGCGGACCAGGTCGCCGAGCAGGATCGTCCGCCGCACGCCGAGCCGGGCGGCGAGCGCCCCGCCGGGGATGCCGAGGACGGCCGAGGCCGCGAACTCCGCCGCCAGGACGACGGTCATGCGGGTCGCCGAGCCGGTCGTCGTCAGCACGAACCAGGGGATCGCGACGATCGACATCAGCGAGCCCGTCACGGAGATCGTCTGCGCGGCGACGAGCGCGACGACGGGGCGCTGGCGCAGTGTTCCTGCAGTCGAGCCGGCCATGACCCCTGTCATGGTGCCGGGTCGGCGAGCCGCCCGCCGCCGCGCCCGGGCGTCCGACCGCAACGACCGGACGGCCCGAGCGTCTACCCTGCCGGACGCATGGACGGCTACCGCTTCTCGACCGAGCTCCGCGTGCGCTTCAACGAGACCGACCTGCAGGGCGTCGCGCACCACGCGAACCACGTCGTCTGGCTCGAGGTGGCCCGGATCGCGTACCTCGACCGCGTCGAGGGCGGCTACCTCGCGCTGCGCGAGACGGGCGTCGACGTGACCACGACCGACGTCGCCGTGCGCTACCGCGCGGGCGTCCGCTTCGACGACCGCCTGCGGATCTGGGTGCGCGCCGTCGACCTCCGCGGGACGCGCTTCCGGTTCGAGTACGTGCTCGAGCGGCTGAACGAGCCCGCGGGCGTCGTCGGCGAGGCCTCCACCGGGCACGCGTGCATCGACGCGACCACGCTCCGCCCGACCCGGATGCCGGCCGAGCTCGCGGAGCGCTTCACCGCGCTCGAGGCTGGCTGAGCCGGCGCTACTCGACGGCCGGCGTGACGGCGGCCGCCCCTGCCGTGTCCGTCGGCGGCGGCGCGGGCTCGGCCGGCGGCGCCGGCTCGGCCGGGGCAGGCTCCTCGGCGGGCGCGGGCTCCTCGACCGGCTCCTCCGGCGGCGGCGGAGGCGGCTCGGGCCGCGGCTGGGTGCCGACCCGGACGATGCGCTTCTCGGCCAGGTAGCTCGAGTACCAGGTGGTGTCGTAGACGACGTTGCCGTTCCGATCGCGCACGATTCGCCGGACGGACGTCTCCCTGGCGGGCTCGCCGGACTCCTCGACGACCTTCTGGCCGATCAGCAGCGACTCGTCCGGCACGCGCTCGACCTTCGGCCTACCGACGACCTCGAGCGGCGTCGTGATCGTCTCGACCGACCGCTTCACCGGGGTGCCGTAGAGGTAGACGGTCAGCTCCGACTCGCCGATGCCGACCTTGAGCCACAGCCAGCGCGGCGTGTCGTTGACGAACTTCAGGTCGAGGTTCGGATAGTCGACCGTCGCGTCGCGGCCGAGCGGGTAGTGGTCGATGTAGAGCGCGTGGTTCGTCCGCTCGCTGATCTTCAGGCCGGCCTCGTACGCGGCGTTGAACACCGTCGTCGACACCTGGCAGACGCCGCCGCCGAGGCCCGTCTGAAGCTCGCCGTTGATGATCACCGGCGCCTCCTTGAAGCCGCGCGCCTCGTTGCGCTCGCCGGTCGTCTCGTTGAACGAGAACGTCGCGCCGGGCGCGATCAGGTGGTCGTCGATCAGCTCGGCGACGAGGCGGACGTTCGAGAGCCGGTTCGGGTCGCCCCCGTACGTGGTCGTGTACGAGCCGACGAGGCCGATGATCCCCATCTTCTTCGCGGCCTGGGTGGTGCGCTCCGGCGCCGTCGTCTTCACGACGAGGTCGAACGTGCGGTCGGTCGTCGACTGCGCGGCCGCGAGCAGCGCGCGCCGCGACGCGGCGACGTCGAGCTTGCGCCCGTCCTTCGACGGCACGACCTCGACGGCGCCCGAGTCGACGATCTGGAAGGTCGCGCTCTGCGGCTTGCGATCGACGCCCTCGGCGAGGTTGTCGAAGTAGCGCTTCGCGGCCTTGCCGCCGATCCCGATCTCGGTCGAGCCGTCCTTCGGCAGCACCAGCATCGGGGCGAGGCGCGTCGGCGTGATCTTCCACCCGCTCGCGCCGAGCCGGTAGCGGACCGGCGCCGAGAGCATCGTCCGCACCTTCGCCGCGACGGGCTCGAGGTCCTCGACCGTCACCTCGGGGTCGGCGCGGCCAGTCGGGATCCGAACGGTGGCCGTCGACGAGCTCGTCAGCGCGTCGAGGATCAGCGTGCGGGCGCGCGCCCGGTCGATGCGGATGCCCTGTCGGCCCGGGACGATGCGCGGCTGCAGCCCCTCGAGCCGGATCGACGCGTTCTGCGGGGCGTCGCCGAGCTCCGCCTGGAGCCGCTCGAGGTGGAACTCGACCGCGGCGTCGTAGGCCTTCGCGGCCGGCTCGATCTCCCGGCTCGAGAGCCTGAGGCCGATCCGGTTGAACCCGCGGATCGGGAGGGGCCCGTCGCCGGCCTCGAGCGCCTGCTCGGCGGCGCCCCGCCAGTCGACGTCGACGTTCAGATCGCTCGGCTGGATCGTCAGCGAGGCCTCCCCCGCGGCGATCGTCAGCGGCTGGCGCTGGCGCGCCGTCGTGCGCGAGCGCAGCTTCGCGACCGCCTCGTCGACCGTCAGCCCGCCGACGTCGACGCCGGCGATCCGGACGCCGTCTGCGATCTCGTCGCTCGAGCCCGCGAACCCGATGCCCGCCGCGAGGAAGGCGACGACGAGGAGCGCCGCCAGGACGGCGAGGGCGCGACGCGTCTTCCGTCCCAGGGCACGGCGAAGCCTCGAGCGGCCCCGGCGCTCGCCTCGATTCGATTGCCGGGACCGGCGTGGTGGCGCCTCTTCCCCCATGACCAGGACCGGCGATTCTACCCGAGGACGGGCCGGCCGCCCCGGGCGCGGCCCGGGCTATCCGCCGAGGTACGGCTCGTCGAACACCAGGAGCACGGCGGGGGCCGCGCCGTTGTTCGTGCCCCTGTGCGGCGCGCCGGGCGGGAGGGTGAACCCCTCGCCGGCGCGCGCGACGATCGACTCGCGTCCGTCCGAGAAGTCGTAGGTGATCTCGCCGTCGAGCACGTAGCCGACGTGCGCGACGTCGCAGAACTCGGGCCGCCCGGCCCCCGCGCCGTACTCGACGAGCGCCCAGCTCGCGCCCGCGTCCTCGGACCGCTTCGCGCGGACGCCGGGGGCCTCCTCGGCCCAGTCGAGCGCCTCGAGGCGCAGCACCATCGGATCGGCCATCTCCTCCTTCGTCGCCGCGCGCGGCGGCGCGCGGAGGAGGCTAGACGATCGGCGCCCGCCCGCCCGCCGCACGCGCGGCGGCGACGACGACCGGGACGACACGCGGCAGGCGGCGAGCGGAGGGCCCGGCGGCCCTCCGCTCGCGCGGACGCGCGTCGCCGGCCGCTAGGAGGCGGCGGCCTGCTGCTTCGGGACGACGTAGCTGCGGTACAGCTCCTCGCAGGCCGGCCCGCAGAAGCGCCGCTCGACGCCCTCGACCTCGGCGATCCAGAGCTGCTTCGCGACGATCTGCCCGCAGCACTCGCACGGCTGGACGTTGGTCTCCCAGATCTGGTTGACCACCGGCTCCCAGCGACCGCTCATCGTCCCTCCCAGCCGTACAGCTCACGGGCCCGCTCGGGCGAGACGAAGCCCTCGAACACGTCGCGCTCGACCTGCGCCGGGTCGCGCTCGCCCGGGTCGCCGTAGCCGCCGCCGCCCGGCGAGTCGATCAGCACCTCGTCGCCCTCCACGAGGGTCACGTTCGTGAACTTCGACGGCGAGCGCGTGCCGTAGACCTCCGAGAACGTCCGGAACTCGGTGTCCCCCCGGCGCTTCACGCGGATCGCGGCCTGGCCGCCGATCCCGCCGCCCTCGATGCCCCAGGCGCCGAAGCCCGGCTTCGTCCGGTCGAGCAGCGCGTTCGCGGTGATCTCGGCCCCCTCGGTGACGCGCATGATCCGCCGCGTTCCGAGGCCGCCGCGCTGCTTGCCGACGCCGCCCGAGTCGGGGATGAGCTCGTACTTGATCGTCCGCAGCGGGTAGCGCGTCTCGAAGATCTCGACGGGCGTGTTCCGGCAGTTGCCGTTCTTGACGATGATCGCGTCGTTGCCGTCCTGGTAGGACGTCGCGCCCCAGCCGCCGCCCTCGAGATGGTAGTTGGCGTAGTAGTCGCCCGTCTTCGGATGGACGCCGCCGAAGAGGAAGTTGCACGCCGTGCCGCCCTCGCCGGCCGCGACGCGGTCGGGGAGCGCGGGAGCGAGCGCGGCGATGACCATGTCGGCCAGCTTCGCGTGCGACTCGGTGTTGCCGGCGACGCACGGGCGCGGGTACTGGACGTTCACGGCGCTGCCGGGCGGCGCGATGATCCGGATCGGCCGGTAGGCGCCGTGGTTCTTCGGGATGTTCGCGTTCGTCAGGTGGAAGACCGCGTTGTAGACGGCGCCCGCGATCACCGCGTACGTCGCGTTGATCGGCCCCTGCGTCTGCGGGTCGGTGCCCGTCCAGTCGACGATCAGCTCGTCGCCCTTCACGGTCACCTCGACGTGGTAGTTGACCGGCTGGTCGACGACGCCGTCGTCCTCCTGCTGGCCGCTGAAGGCGTAGGTGCCGTCCGGGATCGCGGAGATCTCGTTCCGCATCCACCGCTCCGAGTAGTCGAGCAGCTCGGTCGCGGCCTGCTCGACGGTCTCCCGCCCGTAGCGGTCGATCAGGCTGAGGAAGCTGCGCTCCGAGACGCGGAGCGAGCCGATCTGCGCGTTGATGTCGCCCCAGGTGTTCCGCGGCGTGCGGTGGTTCGTCATCAGGATGCGCCAGATCTCCATGTCGTGCTCGCCGCGCTTCATGATCTTCACGGGCGGCAGGCGCAGGCCCTCCTGGAAGATCTCCGTCGCGTCCGAGGCGAAGGAGCCGACCGCCTTGCCGCCGATCTCGGCCAGGTGGCCGATGTTCGCGAGGAAGCCGACGAGGTGCCCCTCGTGGAAGACGGGCTTGAGCACGAGGTGCTCCGGCATGTGCGTGCCGCCGCGGTACGGGTCGTTGTGGATGACCACGTCGCCCGGCTCGAACGCCTCGAGCCCGAGCTCCTCGATCGTCCACCGCGTCGCGTAGACCGCGGCGGCGATCTGCGCCGGGCAGAACTCCGCCTGGCCGATCAGGTTCGCGTGCCGGTCGAAGAGGACGCACGAGAAGTCGAGGCCCTCGTTGAAGATCGGGGAGAACGCGGTCCGCATCATCGTGATGCCCATCTCGCGGCAGATGTTCACGAACGCGTTGTTCATGATCGTCAGGGTGACGGGGTCGAGCGCGGTGCTGCTCACTTCGCCTCCTCGCGAACGAGATCCAGGACGCCGGAGGCCTGCGCCTCGAGCCACCAGCCCGGCGGGACGACGACCGTCGAGTCCATCGACTCCACGATCGCAGGACCGACGAACGCCGTGCCGGGCACGAGCGCGTCGCGGTGGACGACCCGCGTCGCGACGAAGCCCTGGCCGGGGAAGTACACCTCGCGCTGGCGCAGCTCGCCGCCCGCGGCGGCCTCCTCCGGGGCGAGCCCGGGGAGCGCCGGCGGCGCGGCGGAGATCACGACGCTGAGCCGGACGAGCTCGACCGGGATGCCGTCGAGGCGGTAGCCGTAGAAGCCCTCGTAGAGGCGGCCGTACTCCGCGTAGACGCCGGCCATCGCGGCGTCGTCGATCCGCCCGTTCGGGACGGGGACCTCCTGCTCGTAGTTCTGGCCCTGGTAGCGCATGGCCAGCGAGCGGCGGACCTCGGGATCGCGGCCGCCCTGCGCCGCGAAGTCGGCGAGCGAGCGCTCCTCCGCCTCCGCGAACAGGCGGTCGAGCTCCGCCGCGCTCGTGCCGCGGTCGGTCAGGTAGACGCTCCGCACGTCGTCGACGCGCGGCTGCGCCGAGAGCGCCCCGAACGCCGAGCCGAGGCCCGGGTGCGGCGGCACGACGACCCTGCGCATCCCGATCGACTCGGCGATCTCGCAGCCGTGCGTCGGGCCCGCGCCGCCGAACGCGACGAGCGCGAAGTCGCGCGGGTCGATCCCCTCCTCGACCGTGACGATGCGAATCGCGTTCGCCATGTTCTCGTTCGTGACGCGGAGCATCGCGGAGGCGACGTCGACCTCGTCCGTGCCGAGCGCTCCCGCGAGCCGGCCGAGCGCCGCGCTCGAGAGCGAGGGGTCGAGCGGGATCTTGCCGCCGAGGAAGTACTCGGGGTCCAGCCGGCCGAGCCGGACGTTCGCGTCCGTGATCGTCGCCTCCTCGCCGCCCTGGCCGTAGCAGGCCGGGCCCGGCTGGGCGCCTGCGCTCTGCGGGCCGACCTGGAGGAAGCCGCCCGGATCGACCCAGCCGATCGAGCCGCCGCCCGCGCCGATCGTCCGCGTCGAGATCGACGGGACGCTGACAGGGAAGCCGAACTCGATCTCGAAGTCGGACGAGTAGAGCGGCTCGCCGTCGAGGATCAGGCAGACGTCCGCGGACGTGCCGCCCATGTCGACCATGATCGCGCGGTCGGCGCCTGCCGCCCGCGCGAAGTGCGCCGCGCCGATGCCGCCGCCGGCGATGCCGGACAGGAGCAGGTGCGCCGGCCGCTCGCGCGCCTCGCGCGCGACCGCCTGGCCGCCGTTCGTCTTGAGCAGCGCCCAGGGGCTCGTCGTGCCGCGCTCCTCGAGCGCGGTCGAGACGCCGTCGACGTACCGCTCGACGAGCGGCTTCAGGTACGCGTCGACGAGCACGGTCGAGCCACGCTCGTACTCGCGCCAGATCGGCGCGATCTCGTGCGAGAGGGAGACCGGCACGTCCGGGAAGCGCTCGCGGATCCGCTCGCGGGTCGCGAGCTCGTGGGCCGGGTTCAGGTAGGAGAACAGGTAGCAGACGGCCACGGCCGGCGGGTCGCCGGCCGCGATGCGCTCCGCGAGCTCGCGCTCGAGCGCGTCGAGGTCGATCGGCTCGAGCTCGCGGCCCTCCTCGTCGAGGCGCTCGACGACGCCGATGCAGTCGGGGCGGTGGACGAGGGGCTCTGGCTTCTTCCAGGAGAAGTCGTAGTGGTACTTGCGGTTGATGCGCTGGATGAACGGCACGTCCTGGAAGCCGTCGGTCGTCAGGTAGACGACGCGAGCGCCCCGGCGGGTGAGGACGGCGTTGATGCCGATGGTGGTGCCCACGACGACCAGCTCGACGTCGGCGGGGTCGATCCCGGCGCCGTCGAGGGCGGACGTGATGGTGCCGACCGGGTCGGTCGGGCGGGACGGCACCTTCGACAGATGCCAGGACCCGCGCTCCGGGTCGACGGCGATCAGGTCGGTGAAGGTGCCGCCGGTGTCGATACCGATGCGGATGCCCATACTGCCGGCGATTCTATGGCGGCTCGCGCCGCCGCCGCGACCCGACGCGCGGGCCGTCCGGTCGGTGCGCGGCTAGGTGAGGACGCGGCCGCCGGCGGCCACGATCGTCTGGCCCGTGACCCAGTCGCTCGCGGCCGAGGCGAGGAAGACGAGCGAGCCGGTCAGATCCTCGGGCTGCTGCGGCCGCTTGACCGCCTGCGTCGCGACGATCGGCTCCTCCCAGCCGTCGAACGACTCGTTCACGTGGTCGGTGGCGACCATGCTCGGGACGACGTTGTTCGCCGTGATGCCCTCGGGCCCGAGCTCGTACGCGAGCGCGTGGGTGAACCCGGAGAGCGCGGCCTTCGAGGTCGCGTAGGCGAAGAAGCCCGGCAGCCCGAGGTACGGGATCACGCTGGAGATCGAGATCACGCGCGCGCGGCCCGTCCGCCCGGCGGCCTGGCGGAGCAGCGGCAGCAGCGCCCGCGTGACCAGGAACGGCCCTCGCACGTTCACCGCCATCATCCGGTCGAACTCGGCCACCTCGACCTCGTCGATCGACGCCGCCGGGTAGATCCCCGCGTTGTTCAGCAGGACGTCCAGGCCGCGCTCACCGCAGAAGGCGCCGACGGCCTCGGCGAGCCGGGCGACGTCGGCCTCCTCGGCGACGTCCGCCTGGACGACCTCGGCGCGACGCCCCAGGGCGCGGACCTCGTCGGCGACCGCGTCGGCCTCGGCGCGGGCGCGCCCGCAGTGGACGATCACGTCGGCGCCCTCGCGGGCGTACGCGAGCGCGGTCGCGCGACCGATCCCGCGCGAGGCGCCGGTCACGAGCGTGGTCAGTCCCTCGAGCTGCACGCCCGGGAGTCTAGACGGTCGACTCCGCGCGCTCGTGCGGCCGGCTGCCGGCCCGGCCGCCACCGGACGCTGCCGACCCCGGCCCCGGCCCCGGCGATCCCGTGGAGTCGACCGTCCGGGGCACCCGGGCCCGCGTAGAATCGCCACCCCGACGGCGGAGGTGGAGCGATGGGACGGACGATCGATCTGAACGCGGACATGGGCGAGTCGTTCGGCCGCTGGGTGCTGGGGGACGACGCGAGCCTGATGCCGCAGCTCACCTCGGCGAACATCGCGTGCGGCTTCCACGGCGGCGACGCGCACCAGATGCGGCAGACCGTCGCGATCGCGCTCGAGCACGGGGTCGGCATCGGCGCGCACGTCGGCCTGCCCGACCTGATCGGCTTCGGGCGCCGCCGGATGGCCGTCCGGCCGGACGAGCTCTACGACTACGTCCTCTACCAGGCAGGCGCGATGAAGGCGTTCGCGGAGGCGGCGGGCGGCCGGCTGCAGCACGTGAAGCCGCACGGGATCCTCTACACGATGATCATGGAGGACGCCGAGATCGCCGCGGCGGCCGTGGACGCGACGGCGGCGCTCGGCGACGGCGTGGTCTTCCTGCTCGCCGGCGCGAACGCCGAGGCCGCGTGCGCGAGGGCCGGGATCCGCTTCGTGCCCGAGGGCTACGTCGACCTCGACTACGACGGCGAGGCCGACTCGTGCTCGAGCGGGTGAAGCAGGTGCGCGAGCCGGAGGAGATGGGTCGCCGGGCGGCGCGCCTCGCGACGACCGAGCAGGTGACGACGACCGCCGGGACGGACATCACGGTGCCGACCCGGAGCATCTGCATCCACGGCGACGCGCCGAACGCGGTCGCGATCGCCACCGCGGTCCGCCGGGCCCTCGAGGACGCGGGCGCGACGCTCGCGCCGCTCGCGTCGCACTAGCCGGCCGCGCCGACAGCCGCTCGCCGCCGCACCTCCCGGCCTCCGGCCTTCCGGGTAGACCCGCGCGCGCGATCATCCCCACCCTGGGAGGGGAAGTCTCCCCCCGCCACCCGCTGCGAACGCTAGCGCCGAGCGCGTGCCCGGACCGTCACGGAGGCGTGCCGATCGTGTGAATCCTCGTGCACACCCGGCCCTTGCAGCCGGCTCGCCCCTGGCCGCGCGCGGCGCGAGCCCGTCGCCGCGCTCGCCGCGCGCTACGACCCGTGCGCCGAGCCGAGCGGGCCCTCGCCGCCCGGGTAGCAGAAGGTGATCGCCTCCGAGTAGAACCCGAACGTCACCTCGAGCGGGTCGGCCGGCCGCAGCGCCGAGACGCCGCCCGCGTCGCCGAGGAACTCGAGCGACACGACCTCGAAGTGCTCGGCGAGGTCGGCGACGAACGGGTAGCGGCCGCTGACGAGATCGCCGCCGACCTGCGTCACGTAGCGCAGCTGCCCGGTCGCACGGGTCGGTGAGCCGACGCGCGCCCGCGCCGTCGTCCGGATCACCTCGGCGCCGTCCACGATGCTCCGGGCGACGAGCGTGTCGCCGTCGAGATCGAGCCGCGTCTCCCCCGCCGTCGCGGGCACGCCGTGGTCGAGCGCGTAGCGGATCATGCTCGGCGACGAATTCCAGTAGTGCGTCCAGAAGCGCCCCGGCACGCCCGCCTCGGTGACGAGGCCGCCGAGATCGACTCCGAGGTAGGTCAGCGAGTACGCCCCGAAGCCGTCCGGGTCGGCGCCGTTCGAGGTCTGCAACGGATCGTCGACGACGTACTGGTTGAGGTAGACGGCCGGCGGTTCCGCCGGCGCGAGCCCGTCGGGGAGGAGCGCCGCAGAGGCGGCCGGGTCGGCCGGACGCCAGACGAGGTAGAGCATCCGGGCGTTCGTGATCAGCTGCGGCGCGTGGAGCATCCCGTCCTCCGTCCCGTCGGTGCCTGGCGCGGGATCATTCCACACCCCCGGCCCGCACGCCTACCCTTCGCCCCGACCCTGCCGACCTACCCGAGACAGGAGCCGAGATGGCGGTCGAGCGCACCACCGTCGACCTGGACGACTTCCCCGACCTCGTCGTGATCCTGCTCGGGATGCGCGCCCACTCCCTGCGCGGGCTGCGGACGCTGCTCTCGTTCGGCCCGCAGATCAGGAGGTCCGTGCTGGCCCGCCCCGACGGGCTGCTGCTGCACGAGAACCTCGTCGTCTCCCCGCGCCACCTGGCGATGCGCCAGTACTGGCGCGACTTCGACTCGCTCGAGCGCTGGGCCCGCGAGCTGCCGCACCAGGCGTGGTGGCAGGCCTACGTGCGCGACACGCGCGGCACCGGCTTCTGGCACGAGACGTACACGCGCCGGGGCGGGTTCGAGTCCGTCTACCTGAACATGGGCGCGAGCCCGATCGGCCTGCTGAAGGTCGTCGAGCCCGTGCCCGCGCGCGGGAGCATGTTCGGCTCGCGCCGGCGCCTCGGGCGGGGCGAGCCGGCCGCGGCGCCCGCCGTCCGCGAGGACGAGCTCTACGGCGAGCGCTGATCAGCCGAGCCAGCGCTCGAGCCAGGCGACGTCCACGGCGCCCGCCTGGACGTCCGGGTCGTCGAGCAGGCGCAGGTGGAGGGCCGTCGTGGTCGAGACGCCGTCCACCCGCAGCTCGGAGAGGGCTCGCCGGCCGCGGGCGATCGCCTCGGTACGATCCTCGCCCCAGACGATCAGCTTGCCGACGAGCGAGTCGTAGAACGGCGGGATCGTCCAGCCCGCGTAGGCGGCGCTGTCGACGCGGACGCCCGGCCCGCCGGGCAGCTCGAGCCGCTCGATCGTCCCCGGCGAGGGCATGAAGCCGTTGTCCGGGTCCTCGGCGTTGATCCGGAACTCGATCGCGTGCCCGCGCTGGACGACGTCCTCCTGGCGGTGGACGAGCCGCCCGCCGGCCGCGATCCGGAGCTGCTCCTTGACCAGGTCGATCCCCGTGACCATCTCGCTCACCGGGTGCTCGACCTGGATGCGGGTGTTCATCTCGATGAAGTAGAAGTCGCCGCTCGCGTCGAGCAGGTACTCGAGCGTCCCCGCGCCCGCGTAGCCGACGGAGCGCGCGAGGCGGGCGGCGGACTCGCACAGCTCGCGCCGCGTCGCGTCGTCGAGGGCCGTCGACGGGGACTCCTCGAGGATCTTCTGGCGCCGTCGCTGGAGCGAGCACTCGCGCTCGAACACGTGGATCGCGTCGTGCCCGTCGCCGAGCACCTGCACCTCGACGTGCCGCGCGCCGACGAGCAGCTTCTCGAGGTAGAGAGAGCCGTCGCCGAAGGCGGACTCGGCCTCGGCGGCGGCCTGGCCGACGGCCTGGCGCAGCTCCTCCTCGCTCGCGGCGATGCGGATGCCGCGCCCGCCCCCACCGGCTGCGGCCTTGACCATCACCGGGTAGCCGATCTCCGCGGCGGCGCGCACGGCGTCGTCCGCGTCGGCGATCCCGTCGACGCCGGGGACGGTCGGCACCTGCGCCTCGCGCGCGATCCGCCGCGCGGCGGCCTTGTCGCCCATCCGGTCGATCACCTCCGGCGACGGCCCGACGAACGTGATCCCGGCGTCGCGCAGGGCGCGCGCGAACGCGGCGTTCTCGGCGAGGAAGCCGTAGCCGGGATGGACGGCGTCCGCACCGGTCGCGCGACACGCCTCGAGCAGCGCGTCGACGTTCAGGTAGCTGTCGCGCGGCCGCGGCTTCCCGATCTCGACGGCCTCGTCCGCGAGGCGGACGTGCAGCGCCTCGGCGTCCGCGGTCGAGTGGACGGCGACCGACGCCAGGCCGAGCTCGCGACAGGCCCGGATCACGCGGACGGCGATCTCGCCGCGGTTTGCGACCAGGACCTTGCGCACGGCCGGCGCCTAGTCCTCGAGCTCGACGACGTCCTGGCCGGCCTCGACCAGGTCCTCGTTCTCGACGAGGAAGCGCGCGATCACGCCGTCCTGGTCGGCCTTGACCTCGTGGAAGTTCTTCATGATCTCGACGAGACCGACGGTGTCGCCCGCGCTGACCGCCTGGCCCTCGGTCGCGTACTCGTCGACGTCCGGGCTCGGCCGGCGGTAGAACGTCCCGGGATACGGCGACTTCACGGTCCTGGCCATCGGCGCTCCTTCTCGTCAGACGGTCTCGAGGCTGGCGGCGGTGAGGCTCGCGTCGAGCGCCCGGTCGAGCTCGATCGCCTCGTCGACGGAGACCTCGCGGAAGCGGACGGTGTCCCCGACGGGGCGCAGCTGCCCGACCTTCCAGAAGCCCGCGTGCGCGATCGTCAGCGGGCAGACGAAGCCGCCGGCGGTCGGCCCGTCGGGGCCGAGGATCACCGGCAGGTCGCCGTTCACGTTCACGGCGCCGACCGGGTACGGGTTGTCGAGGATGTTCGACGGGTGGCCGCCCGCGATGCCGCCCGTGGTGCGCGCCCAGGCGAAGCTCGCGGGCTCGAGCCGGATGCCCGTGCGGTTCGAGTTGCGGTCGACCTTCCAGCTGCGCGAGAGGAGCTGCTCGACGTCCCCGGCGGCGAGGAAGTCCGGGTCGGCGTGCGGGCCGCGGACGACCTCGATCTCCCACTCGCGCGCGTAGGCCGGGCGGGCGGCCTCGCGCAGGCGGCGGGCCACGCCGTCGCCGGCGTCGGCCCCGAGGGGCAGCACGTCGCCGTTCGCGAGCGGCCGGCCCTCGTGGCCGCCGAGCGCGCCCATGGTGTACGTGGCGCGCGAGCCGAAGAGCACCGGCACGTCGACCCCGCCGGAGACGGCGACGTAGACGCGGAAGCCCGGGCCGGGCGTGATGCCGACGCGCAGCTCGCTGCCGGCCGCGACGCGGCGTCCTTCCCAGAGCGGCAGGGGCTCGCCCGCGACGGTGACGTCGACCGGCGCGCCGCAGACGGCCACGGTCGCGTCCGCGTCGAGGCGGATCGCGAAGCCGCCCAGCGTCACCTCGAACGTCGCGGCCGAGACGTCGTTGCCGACGGCCAGGTTCGCGGCGCGATGCGCGAGGTGGTCGACGGGGCCCGCCGGGAAGAAGCCGAGCGCCTGCATCCCGCGCCGCCCCGGGTAGTCCTGGACGGTCGTCTGGATGCCGGCCTCGAGGATCTCGATCGACCTGCTCATCACGCGCGCTCCTGGTGTTCCGTCTCGGAAGTCGCTCGCCGATCCTGGCACGCGAAACGCCCGCCAGGCAAGGACGCAGGCGGCGGTCGTAGCCGGAGGCTACGGGTGCCGCCGAGGACGCAGCCTGGCGGAGCGTTGCAGCCGCAAGGACCCGAGCGAGTTTCGAGACGGAGCACGTTCTAGGGACGGGGGTCTTGGCGGCGGCCTCGAGGCGGCGGCGCTCGACCCGGCCGCCTCCTCCTTCACCGTCTCCCGCCAGCTCAGGTAGGAGGCGACCTCGAACGGCGCGTCCTCGATCCGGTAGCGGTAGCGGTCGGCGTGGACGTCCTCGAAGCCCTGGAGGATCTCGTCCTCGCTCACCCGGTGGAACTTCACGCGGTCGCCCGCGCGCACGAGCAGCGGGTTCTCCTTGAAGACCGCGTTGCGCTGCTGGATGTCGTAGATCGGGATCGTCCGCCCGACGAGCTGGTAGCCGCCCGCCGACTCGACGCAGTAGATCGCCCAGCACGGGCCGCCGAGGCCGACGCTGCCCTCGGCCGTCCACGTGCGCGTCGGGTTGAACTTCGGCACGATCACCGCGTCGCGCGGGTCGAGCGGGAACATGAACGGCAGGCCGGGGAAGAAGCCGATGAAGCCCGCCCAGTGCTCGGTCTCGAGCACCTTGTGGTAGAGCTCCTCCCGGTCGGACAGGCCGTTGTACCGGACCATGTAGTCGATGTTGTTGCCGCCCTCGCAGTTGGGCGCGTCCTTGCGGATCGTGTTGATGTAGCGGGCGATGGCGGCTCGCGTCTGGGAGTCGTCGAACGCGATCGGCAGGTGGATCACGCGGCTCGGCACGACCATGTTCCCGGGGTCGGTGCGGTCGTGGACGGCGCGCAGGTGGTCGACCAGGTCCGCCGGCGCGAGCACGGCCGGGTCGAACTGGACGAGCACGGTGCGGAAGCCGGGCGAGCTCTCGACGAAGCCGGGGATCGGGTGCGCCGTCAGCTCGTCGTGAACCGCGAGCGCGTAGAAGTTCAGCGCCAGGTCGAAGGTCATCTCGCCGTACTCGACGAGCACGTGCCGCTCGCCTGCGCGCCGGATCGCGATCGCAGGCCGGGCGCCCTCGGCTGCGCGCTGCTCGATGATGGCGGAGCTCATCGCGGTCGTCGTCCTCTCGTCCCTGGGATCGGGTTGGCGCAGGATACCCGGCCGCCCCGCTCCCGGCTCTACGCGGGCGGCGGCGCGTCGAGCGGCTCGCCGAGCCAGTCGCGGTAGAAGCCGTCGATGTCCGGCTGGAAGTCGAAGACGACCGGGTAGCCGGGCGGGACGGCCTCGACCTCGAGCAGCGTCGCGCAGCCGGGGCACAGGTACTCGCGCAGGTTCATCCACTCGGGGTCGCAGTGCATCGGCGCCGGGTAGAGCTCGCGCAGCCGCTCCTCCGTGTCGCGCACGTGCACGAGCGCCTCGAGCTTCCAGTTCGTCCGGACGTCGCAGAGCTCGTGCCCGCAGCGGCACTTGACCACGCGGGCGCCGTCCGGCTTCTGGACGACGTAGAGGTGCTCGCCGTACGGGATCAGGATCCGGTCGTCCCAGGGCACGGCCTCCTGGTGGAGCGCGAGCATCGCCCGGAAGCGGTCGGCGTCCTTGTGGTCGGAGAGCATCGTGTGGAGGCGGTCGAACGGGAGCGTCCCGTCGAGCAGCGCCTGCAGCGTGTCGCGGTCGTAGCGCCTCACAGCTCGAACCCTCCTCCAGGTTCCAGAAGGCCAGGAACCGCTCCCGCCAGCCCGGCGACAGCGCCATGGAGCTGCGGTAGAGGTCCTTCACCGGCTCGACCAGCCGCCCCTCGACGAGCCGCTCGCGCTCGCGCGCGAGGAACTCCGAGGCGGGCACGGCGCGCGCCAGCCGCTCCTCGCGCATCCGCGCGCGCAGCGCCCGGGTCGCCTCCTCGTCGACGAGGTAGCGGAAGCGGTCCTCGCGGTGCGGGATCGGCTCCGGAATCGCGACGACGCCGTAGATCGACTCGGCGAAGCGCGGCAGCAGCTCGCCGCGCTCGAGGTCGGCGGCGACCGCCTGCGGATCGCGCAGGAGCACGTCGCCGAGGCCCGGCGCACCGTGCTGGATCGACGCGTAGAGGTCGTGCTCCTGGAACACGACCGGGCCCGAGTGGGCGTGGCTGTCGAAGACCACCTCACGGGCCGAGACGAGCTTCTCGAGCTCGGGGTCGTCCGCGTCGCCCTCCTGCGTCGGGTACGGGCGGCCCTCGGCGATCAGCTCGGGCATGGTCGTCCCGTGCAGGTTGTGCCGGTGGCCGGCGTTCCCCGGGTAGCCGCCGAAGATGCCGTTGCTCATGAAGACGAAGCCGTCCTGGCCGCCGTTGAACAGCGTCTGCGTCCGCGTCCGGTAGAGCATCCGCAGCGACTCGAAGCCGCCGCCGCCGCGCTGGCGGCCGGGCCCGGCGGTCATCGGCTTGATCGCGCGGCCGAGGTAGAGCAGCGGCTCGAGCCGCTCCCACGACTCGATCTCGCCCATGTCGCCCTCGGGGTTCCACTGCGCGGCCGTCCAGCCCTCGCCGTCCTTGCCCCACATCGCGCCCGTGCCCTGGCAGGAGTGCTCGAACGACGTGTACGCGGACTCGTTCCCGTAGTGGTCGATGCCGCCGCCCATCGTGATGTTCCTGACGGTCGGGTAGCTCGCCGAGATCTCCTCCAGGTAGCCCTGGGTGTAGTAGGCCCGCGAGAGCGAGCGCACCATCCCGGTCAGCGACGGCGTCATGAAGTGCCAGGAGAACGTCGTCGAGACCTTCTCGTAGTCCGGGTTGCACCAGGCGCCGACCGGCAGCTCGAACGAGGTCGCGAAGTACGCGCCGTCGTTCACCTTCGCGTTCGGGATCAGGCTCTGCGTGAGCAGCACCCACATCCCGCCCTGCATCGTCGCAGGGGTCGAGTTGAACGAGTGGAAGCCCCAGCCGTTCGCGCCGTCGAGCGACATGCCGAAGTCGCCGTCCGTCGTGATCTCGAGCGCGAGCGGCGCGTGCATGATCACGTCGCGGCGCGCCTTCGGCGCGACGTTCGGGTCGTCGCTCCAGGCGACGTCCATGAACGCGGGCGACTCGTAGCGGCCCGGGAAGGTCACCTCGCGGACGCGCTCCTTGAAGCTCACCCGCCCCTCCTCGATCACCTCGCGGACGAAGCCCTTGTACGTGTCGAGCCCGTACTCGCCGATGACGCGCTCGACCTGCTCGCGCACCATGTGGCAGCCGGCGAGCCGCGTGCGCTCGTCGAGCACCCAGTAGCGCTCCGCCCGCACCGAGTCCGCGACGCGCTTGAGGTAGTACGAGTAGAGCTCGTCCTCCTCGCCGATCTTCTCGGCCGAGACGAGCAGCCCGTCGCCGTAGCGGTCCTCGTGCCCCCACGCCATCGAGCCCGGGGCGATCGCGCCGCAGTCGAGCTCGTGCGTCACGCCGGCGGCCCAGCCGACCAGCTCGTCCTCCCAGAAGATCGGGACGATCGTGTGCACGTCGGCCGTGTGCACGTCGCCGATCATCGAGTTGTTGTTGCCGAAGACGTCGCCCGGCCGGATCCTCGGGTTCCGCTCGTAGCCCGAGCGGATCATGTACTTGATGACCTCGCTCATCGTGTGGACGTGCACGATGATCCCCGTCGAGAGGACGACCGAGTCGCCCTCGGGCGTGTAGAGCGCGAAGCAGAGCTCCCCGATCTCCTTCACGATCGGCGAGGCCGAGATGTTGAGCGCGGTCTCGCGCGCGTTCACCATCCCGCCGCGCAGGGCCGCGAACATGCGCTCGTAGCGGATCGGGTCATGCTCGCGGAGCTCGAGCCGATCGAGCCCCCAGTAGCGGCCGGTCTCCGCCAGCAGCCGCTCCGACTCGGCGAGCATCTCCTCGACCGTCCGGCCGTCCCAGCCGATCGGCGCCGCGCTCGTGCGTGCGGTGGTCGCCATCGTCTCCTCAGTTCGACAGGTGGAAGATCCGGTGCTCGTCGAGGCGCGCCTCGCGGCCGGACGGGATCACGAAGGTGGTGGACGGCGACTCGACGACCGCGAAGCCGCGGATCACGTTGCCGGGCTCGAGCCGCTCCATCGCGTGGATCGACGCCTCCGTCCAGCCGCCGTCGACGTAGACGCGCCTGGTTCCGCGACGCGCCGCCTCCGCCGGATCGACGCCGCCGAGCGGCTCGACCGGGAGCGCCGGCTTCTCGATCTCGACGACGCCCGTGACGATCGCACGCGTCGCCTGGTAGCCGAGCTCGGGCGAGCGCGCCGAGCGCGAGTACATCGTCGCGTAGGCGCTCTCGAACCGCTCGACCACCTCGCGCGCGTCCGCGTCGGCGCCGACGCGGTCGAACGGCAGGACGATCTCGAGGTCGTTCAGCTGGCCCTGGTACTGGACGCGCAGGACGTGGCGGAGCTGCACCTCGGCCGCCCCGACGCCGCTCTTCGCGAACTCGGCGCGGACGCGCTCCTCGAGCTCCGCCCAGGCGTCGTTCACGACGTCCGCGAAGCCGGGGCCCAGGACGTCGGCGCGGATCGACTTGTCCGCCCGGTACTCGTACTCGGCGCACGCGCACCCGAAGGCCGAGAAGCCCGCCGCCCAGCTGGGCACGAGGATGTCGTCGAAGCGCAGGCCCTGCGTGTAGCCGGCGACGTGCACGGGCCCGCCGCCGCCGTAGGAGAGCAAGCGGAAGCTCTCGGGCGCGTAGCCCTTGCCCAGGATGCGCGAGTTCAGCTCGTTGCGCAGGTTGTCCTGGAACAGCGTCACGACGCCCTCGGCCGCCGCGTACGGGTCGAGCCCGAGCGGCCCGGCGAGCTGCGCCTCGATCGCCGCGAGCGCGTGCGCGACGTCGAGCTGGATGTCGCCGCCGAGGAAGTAGTCGGGGTTGAGCCAGCCGAGGACGAGGTCGCAGTCGGTGATCGTCGGCGCCTCGAGGCCGCTCGCGCGGTTGGCGACGCCGATCCGGTAGCCGGCCGAGTCGGGGCCGATCTCGACGCGGCGCGTGCGCGGGGTCAGGCGGACGAACGAGCCCGTGCCGGCGCCGACCGAGTCGATCTGGACCGACGGCAGCTTGAGCACGAAGCGCGCGAGGTCGACCTGCGTGCGGATCGAGAACTCCCCGTCCGTGATCAGCGCGAGGTCGAAGCTCGTGCCGCCGATGTCGGAGCAGACGACGTTGCCGAAGCCGAGCTCGCGCGCGAGGTGGCGCGCGCCGACGACGCCGCCGATCGGGCCGGAGACGAGCGTGCGCGCGAGCTCGAGCGCGTCGGCCGAGATCGTGCCGCCGTGCGAGGCCATCACGCGCAGCTCGGCCGGCGAGCCGAGCCCGGCGATCGCACCCTGCACGCGCTGCATCTGCCCGCGCGAGGGCTCGGCCGCGTAGGCCTCGACGAGCAGCGTGTTCAGGCGCGCGAAGTCGCCCTCGACGGGGTAGAGCTCCGAGGCGAGGAAGAGCGGCACCTCGCGGCCCGCCTCCGCCAGGACCTCGCGCGCGACCTCGGCGACGCGCCGCTGGTGCGCGGGGTTCGCGAACGAGAAGATCAGCGAGACGCAGATCGCGTCGACCTCCATCGCGAGCAGCGCGCGGACGGCCGCGCGGGCCTCCTCCGCGTAGACCGGGATCTGCTCCTCGCCGAAGATGTCGATCCGCCCGCGCACGCCGAAGACGCGCTCGCGCGGCACCAGCGGCTCGTTGTGGCGGTGCGTGACGACGTGCAGCCGGTCGGAGTACGAGTAGCCGAGGTACGTCTGCAGGCCGCGCTCGAGCAGGAGGGCGTCCTCGAAGCCCGCGGTGACGACGACGCCGAGCCGCTGGCCGGTGCGCGAGAGCAGCCTGTTCAGCATCGCGGTCCCCGAGTAGACGCACGAGACGACCGACGGGAACGCCTCCTCCGGCCCCGTCCCCCAGTAGCGCAGGCCGTCGCGAACGGAGTTCATGAAGCCGATCGACTCGTCCTCGGGCGTCGTCTGCGCCTTGCCGACGACGAAGCGGCCGTCCCGGTCGACGAGGAACGCGTCGGTCAGCGTCCCGCCCGCGTCGAGCGAGAGCACGCGCGGGTGGCGGTCGGCTGCTGGCACCTCGCTCACGGTCCTCCCTTCGTCCTACGCCGAGAGCGGGCGCGATCCTATAGCGCGAGCGCGCCCTTCGCCGCGCCTGGCCGCCGGCTGCGGCCACAATGGCTCGATGAGCGCCGCCGACTGGATCGCCCGAGACGCCGCCCACGTGTGGCACGGCTTCACCCAGATGTCGACGTACGCGGCGAACCAGCCCGTCGTCGTCGAGCGGGCCGAGGGGCACGAGCTGATCGACCCCGACGGCAACCGCTACCTCGACGCGATCTCGTCCCTCTGGGTGACGACGCTCGGGCACCGCGTCCCCGAGCTCGACGCCGCGCTCGTCGAGCAGCTCGGCCGGGTCGCGCACACGACGATGCTCGGGAACGGGAACGTCGCCGCGATCGAGCTGGCCGAGGCGCTCGCCGCGGTGGTCCCGGTCGACGACCCGCACGTCCTCTACGCCTCCGACGGCTCGGCGGCGGTCGAGCAGGCGCTGCGGATCGCCTTCCAGCACTGGGTCAACCTGGGAGTCGAGGGGCGCACGCGCTACCTCGCCATCGCCGACGCCTACCACGGCGACACGATCGGCTCGCTCTCGATCGGCGCGGACGGCTTCGGCGTCGACCTGTTCGACCCGCTGCGCTGCCCCGTCGTCCGCGCGCCGGGCTACGACGACCCCGGCTGGGCGGAGGAGGCGGCGCGCCTCGTCGCCGCGCACGCGCACGAGCTGGCGGCCGTCGTGCTCGAGCCGCTCGTCCAGGGCGCCGCCGGGATCAAGCTGGCCCGTCCCGACGACTACGCCGTCCTCGCCGAGGCGTGCCGCGCGCACGACGTGCTGCTCGTCTGCGACGAGGTCGCGACGGGCTTCGGCCGCACCGGGACGCTGTTCGCGTCGGAGCAGTGCGGCCTGCGGCCCGACCTGCTGTGCGTCGGCAAGGGGATCACCGGCGGCTACCTGGCGCTCTCGGCGACGGTCGCCCGGGGCGCGTGTTCGAGGCCTTCCTCGGCGAGGATCTCGGCCCGAAGACGCTCTACCACGGCCACTCCTACGGCGGGAACGCGCTCGCGGCCGCCGTCGCCGTGCGCCACCTGCGGCTGCTCGAGGAGCGTGACGTGCTCGCCAACGTCCGCGCCCGCAGCGCGGAGCTGGCCGACCTGCTGCGCAGGCGGATCGCGGGGCACCCGCTCGTCCACGAGGTGCGCGGCCACGGGCTGATGCACGGCGTCCAGCTGGTCGCCGCCCCGGGCCAGCGGCTGGGCCGGCGGGTCTGCGCCGCGTCGGTCCGACGCGGCGTCCTGCTGCGCCCGATCGGCGACGTCGTGATCGTCGTGCCGCCGCTCTCGATAACCTCAGCCGAGCTCGACCGGATCGTCTCGACGCTCGGCGAGTCGCTCGACCAGGTCCAGGCCGGAGAGGAGTGAGATGCTGACGACGGAGCCGCGGCAGGGAAGCAGGTGGCACGCGCTCGCCGATCGTGCGCTCGCGGGCGAGCGGATCGACCGCGACGACGCGCTCGCGGTCCTGCGCGCCCCGGACGAGGAGCTGCTCGACCTGCTCGGGGCCGCCTACCGCGTGCGCCGCCACTTCTACGGCGACACCGTCAAGCTGAACTTCCTGATCAACGCGAAGAGCGGCATCTGCCCGGAGGACTGCGGCTACTGCTCCCAGTCGCGCGTCTCGACCGCCGAGATCCCCAAGTACCAGCTCCTCTCGCCCGAGCAGATCGTCGAGCAGGCCGACCGCGCCGTCGAGCTGAAGGCGAGCACCTGCTGCATCGTGATCAGCGCGCGCCGCCCGTCCCAGCGCGAGCTCGCGGGCGTCACGGACGCCGTGCGCCAGGTGAAGGAGCGCCACCCCGGACTCAAGGTCTGCGCCTGCCTCGGCCTCGTCGACGAGGACGAGGCGCGCGCGCTCGCCGACGCGGGCGTCGAGCGCTACAACCACAACCTCAACACGGCCGAGGAGCACTACGGGTCGATCTGCTCCACGCACACCTACGAGGACCGCGTCGCGACCGTGGGCGCCGTCGCCGCCGCCGGCATCTCGCCGTGCTCGGGCCTGATCGTCGGCATGGGCGAGTCGGACGAGCAGCTCGTCGACGTCGCCTTCGCGCTGAACGAGGTCGGCGCCGAGTCGATCCCCGTGAACTTCCTCATCCCGATCGAGGGGACGCCGCTGGGGGACGCGGGCCGACGCGGGATCGACCCGCGCTTCGGGCTGAAGGTGCTCGCGATGGTCCGGCTGGTCAACCCCGATCGCGAGATCCGCCTCTCGGCCGGCCGTGAGGTGCACTTCGGGTCGCTCCAGCCGCTCGGGCTCTACCCGGCGAACGCGATCTTCGTCGCCGACTACCTGACCGAGCCCGGCCAGCCGGCGTCCGAGGACCTGCGGATGATCGAGGACCTCGGCTTCACGGTCGAGGCGCTCGGCACGCCGATCGGGCCGATCGCCGAGCCGGTCTCGTCGTAGGGCGCATGCCCGGTCGCGGCCTCCTCGTCACCGCGACCGACACGGGCGTCGGCAAGACGGTCTTGACCGCCGGGCTGTGCGGCGCCCTTGCCGCGCGCGGCCTCGCCATGGGCGTGTTCAAGCCGCTGCAGAGCGGGAACGCGCTCGACGACCCGGACGGCGACGCGGCGACGCTCGTCCGCCTCGGCGGCCTCGCGGCGACGCCCGGCGAGATCTGCTGCGCAGCCTTCGAGGCGCCGCTCGCGCCCGCGGTCGCCGCGGCGCGCGAGGGGCGGTCGGTCGCGCTCGGGCCCGTCCTCGAGCGGGCCGGCGAGCTCGCGGCGGCATGCGAGCTGCTGCTCGTCGAGGGCGCGGGCGGGCTGCTCGTGCCGATGGGCGAGGACTGGACGGTCGCCGACCTCGCCGTCGCGCTCGGCCACCCCGTCCTCGTCGTCGCGCGCGCCGGCCTCGGGACGGTGAACCACACGGCGCTCACCGTCGAGGCGCTGCGGGCGCGCGGGCTCGACGTCGCCGGCGTCGTCCTGAACGCGACGCAGGAGCCCGACCCGAGCTGGGCCGACAACCCCGCGCTGATCGAGCGCCTCGCGGACGTCGCGGTGCTCGGCAGCGTCCTGCGGATAGACCTCGCTCGCCTCGGGCGGTCGCCGCCGCGGTCGCGGCGCACGTCGACCTCGACGCCCTGCTCGCGGCGGTCGGGCACGTGCATGAGCGAGGCCTGGGAGGCCTGGCTCGCGGGCGAGGCGCCAGGGGCTCACCCGGGCGCTCCGCGTGACCGAGCCGTCGACGGCCCGTGGGCGGAGCGCGACGGGCGCCGGCTGCTCAACCTCTCGTCGAACGACTACTTCGGCCTCGCCGGCCATCCGGCCCTGCGCGAGGCGGCCGCGCGCGCGGCGCGCGCGCGCGCGGCGCGGGTGCCGGCTCGTCGCGCCTCGTCGTCGGCTCGGACCGCGCGTACGCGGCGCTCGAGGAGAAGCTCGCCGCGTTCGAGGGGGACGGAGCGCGCGCTCGTCGTCGACCGGGCTTCCTCGCGAACACGGGCGCGATCCCGGCGCTGCTCGACCGCGACTGCGCGGTCGTCTCCGACCGGCTGAACCACGCGAGCATCATCGACGGCTGCCGCCTCTCCGGCGCCACGATCCACCGCTACCGCCACTGCGACCTCGACCACCTCGAGGCGAGCCTCGTCGCCGCGCGGCGGGACGGCGCCCGGCGGATCCTCGTCGTCACGGACACCGTCTTCAGCATGGACGGGGACGTCGCGCCGCTCGCGGAGATCGTCGACTTGAAGGAGCGCTACGGCGCGGCGCTGCTCGTCGACGACGCGCACGGCGCGGGCGTGCTCGGCCCGCACGGCGAGGGCGCCGCGCACGAGGCGGGCGTCGCCGACCGCATCGACCTGCACCTCGGCACGTTCCTCGAAGGCCTTCGGCGTCTACGGCGCCTACGTCGCGGCGAGCGCCGCGTGGATCGACCAGCTCGTGAACGCCTGTCGCACGCTGATCTTCTCGACCGGCCTGCCCCCGGCCGCGATCGGCGCGATCGACGCGTCGATCGACCTCGTCCGCGACGCGCACGACCGCCGCGCCAGGCTGCGCGCGAGCGCCGAGCGCCTGCGCGCCCGCCTGCACGAGGCCGGCCTCGACACGGGCGGCTCCACGACGCAGATCGTCCCCGTCGTCGTCGGCACGAGCGAGGCCGCCTTCGCCCTTCGCCGCGGCCCTCGCCGAGCGAGGCGTCCTCGGCGTCGGCACCCGCCCACGGTCCCCCAGGGCGAGGCCCGCATCCGCCTCTCCCTGACCGCCGGCCACGACGACGGGGACGTCGACCGGGCGACCGAGTCGATCGTCGAGGCAGCGCGCTCCCTCGGCCTGGCCTGGAGCGGCTAAAGGCGCGCGGCCGTTCGCCTCGAGGTAACCACCGGCCGAACGCGCCAGTCGAGCTTCCCACGTTCGGCGACGAGAAGCCCGGGAGGCCGTGAGCTTCCCTGCCTGCAATGCGCCAGGCGCGCCCGAGGGCGCCGCGCCTGGCGCGATGAGGGGGGTCGTGGGGGAGAAGCGCAGCTTCTCCCCCCCGCCCGCTAGTAGCGGTAGTGCTCGGGCTTGTACGGCCCGTCGACCGAGACGCCGATGTAGGCGGCCTGCTCGGGCGTCAGCTCGGAGAGCTGCGCGTTCAGCTTCACGAGCTGCAGCCGGGCGACCTTCTCGTCGAGGTGCTTCGGGAGGATGTACACGCCGATCGGGTACTCGTCGGTGTGCGTGTAGAGCTCGATCTGCGCGATCACCTGGTTCGCGAACGAGGAGCTCATCACGTACGACGGGTGGCCCGTGGCGCAGCCGAGGTTCACGAGGCGCCCCTCGGCGAGCAGGATGATCCGCTTGCCGTCCGGGAAGATGACGTGGTCGACCTGCGGCTTGATGTTCTCCCACTGGTACTGCTTGAGCGAGGCGACGTCGATCTCGTTGTCGAAGTGGCCGATGTTGCAGACGATGGCCTGGTCCTTCATCGCGGCCATGTGGTCGTGCGTGATCACGTTGAAGTTGCCGGTGCAGGTGACGAAGATGTCCGCCTTGTCGGCGGCGTACTCCATCGTCACGACCCGGTAGCCCTCCATCGCGGCCTGGAGCGCGCAGATCGGGTCGACCTCGGTGACCCACACCTGCGCGGAGAGCGAGCGGAGCGCCTGCGCGGAGCCCTTGCCGACGTCGCCGTAGCCGGCGATCAGGGCGACCTTGCCCGCGACCATGACGTCGGTCGCGCGCTTGATCCCGTCGAGCAGCGACTCGCGGCAGCCGTAGAGGTTGTCGAACTTCGACTTCGTGACCGAGTCGTTGACGTTGATCGCGGGGAAGCGGAGCCGCCCCTCGGCCGCCATCTGCGCGAGGCGCTTCACGCCGGTCGTCGTCTCCTCGGTGACGCCCTTGATCTTCGCGATCCGCGTCGAGTACCAGGTCGGGTCCTCGGCGAGCTTCGCGCGGATCGACGCGAAGAGCTCGACCTCCTCCTCGCTGCCGGGGTTGTCGAGCACCGACGCGTCGGACTCGGCCTTCTCGCCGAGGTGGAGGAGGAGCGTGGCGTCGCCGCCGTCGTCGAGGATCATGTTCGAGAAGCCGCCGTCGGGCCACTCGAAGATCCGGTGCGTGTAGTCCCAGTAGTCGGCGAGCGACTCGCCCTTGACGGCGAAGACCGGCGTGCCGACGGCCGCGATCGCGGCGGCGGCGTGGTCCTGCGTCGAGAAGATGTTGCACGACGCCCAGCGGACCTCCGCGCCGAGCGCCTGGAGCGTCTCGATCAGCACGGCCGTCTGGATCGTCATGTGGAGCGAGCCGGTGATGCGCGCGCCCGCGAGCGGCTTCGACGCCGCGTACTCCTCGCGGATCGCCATCAGACCCGGCATCTCCGTCTCGGCGATGCGGATCTCCTTGCGGCCCCAGTCGGCGAGGCCGAGATCGGCGACGACGAAGTCCTGCGTGGTCGGTTCCTGAACGGCGCTCAACTCGCGCCCTCCTTTCGAGAAAAGAGTTCGCGAGCGCCGTTACCCGGACCGGCCGGAGCCGGGCGTCCCGAGCCTGGCACGGTCCACTCGCCGTGTCGCAACGCTCCTCGGGACGCCCGCCCAGTATAGCCGCCGGGGGTCGGTCACACCCTCCCCGGCGCGGGTCGTACGGCCTCCCTCAGACGGTCCAGCCCTCGTCCGAGACGGGGAACATGTCGCTCACCTCGGGGGCGCCGCGCCGGTAGACCATGAACGTCCGGCGGAACTCGATCACGACCTCGCGGCGCTGGTTGATCCCGCGGCAGCGCATCGAGACGATGCCGACGCTCGGGTTGGACCGCGACTCCCGCACGTCCGTGATCTCCGACTCGGCCCAGAGCGTGTCGCCGACGTAGACCGGCTTCGGCAGCTTGATGTCGGTGAAGGCGAGGTTCGCAGTCGCGTTCTCGCTCGTGTCCGGCACCGTCAGGCCGCCGACGAGGGCGAGCGTGAAGGCGGAGTTGACGAGCGGCTGGCCGAAGCGGGTGCCCTCGGTGTAGGGCACGTTGAAGTGCATCTGGTTCGTGTTCATCGTCAGGCACGTCCACCAGATGTTGTCCGTGTCCGTGATCGTGCGGCCGAGGCGGCTCCGGAAGACGTCGCCGACGGCGAAGTCCTCGAAGAAGCGGCCACGCCACTCCTTGGGTGCGGGCTGGTCCGTCATGCCGCCCATTCTCGCCGTCCCGGCGATACCGTGCGGGCACACCCGCGGGAGGAGGACGTGATGGCCGGTGTCGTGTTCCTGGACGGCGCGTACCAGGCGCCGGAGGATGCGCGGATGTCGATCTTCGACGCCGCCTACATCTACTCGGACGTCGTCTACGACGTCACGTCCGTGTGGAAGGGCTGGTTCTTCAAGCTCGACGAGCACCTCGAGCGCTTCGAGCGCTCGTGCGCGGGCTTCCGGCTGCAGAACCCGTACGACCGCGACGCGATGCGGCGGATCCTCGCCGAGTGCGTCCACCGGGCCGGGCTCGAGGACGCCTACGTGAAGGTCGAGTGCAAGCGCGGTGTCGTGCCGAAGTTCTCGCGCGACCTGCGCCTCGCCGAGCAGGAGTTCATGGGCTACGCGCTGCCGTACATCTGGATCTGGGGCGAGGAGAAGTGCCGCAACGGCGTCGACGTCCACGTCGCCCGCTCCGTCACCCGCACGCCGTCGGCCTCGGTCGACGCGCGCTACAAGAACTACAATCGCGCCGACCTCGTCCAGGGCCGCCTGGAGGCCTACGACCACGGCTGCGACGACGGCCTGCTGCTCGGCCAGCACGGCGAGGTGACCGAGGGCTTCGGCTGGAACGTCCTCGTCGTCAAGGACGGCGTCGTCGCGACCCCGGACGAGAACGTGCTCGAGGGCGTCACCCGCGACGCGGTCGAGGAGCTGTGCGCCGACCTCGGCATCCCGTTCGAGCTGCGCCGGGTCATGCCCGAGGAGCTCGCGGCCGCGGACGAGGTGTTCGCCTCGACGACGGCGGGCGGGGTGATGCCGATCGTCGCCCTGACCGGGAAGCCCGTCGCGGACGGCGCCGCCGGCCCGATCACGCGGCGGCTGCAGCAGGAGTACTGGGACCGGCGCGAGCGCGGCTGGCACGGCACGCGCGTCGCCGACCTGCTCGCGTAGGGAGCGCGGCCGTCCGCCGCGCGACGTCGCGCGGCGGACGGCCGGCCCGGGTCAGCCCGTGACGCTCGCGCCCGCCGAGGCGAAGGTCGCGCTCGGGTCGCGCGGGGCGTTGCGGATCTCCGGGAGGATCTTCCGCGTCTGGAACTCGCCCAGCGTCTTCGAGGGCGCGACCCAGTTCCCGTCCTCGATCAGGACGGTGCCGCGGAGGATCGTCGTCACGACCTTGCCCGTGAGCTCGACGTCCTCCCAGTTGTTGTAGTCGACGATCATGTGGCAGTCCTCGGGGTGCGGGTGCCACCGCTTCTCCGGGTCGAGGATCGCGATGTCGGCGTCCGAGCCGACCGCGATCTGCCCCTTCCTCGGGAACAGCCCCATCACCTTCGCGGGGTTCGTCGAGGTCAGCTCGACGAAGCGGCTCGGGCTGATCCGGCCGGTCGCGACGCCGTACGACCAGAGCACGGGCAGGCGCATCTCGACCGCGGACTGGCCGCCCTGGCTCTGGTCGACCGTCGAGCCCATCTTCTCGTACCGGACGTCCGCCTTGATCGCGAAGTGGTCGGAGCTGACCGTCGAGACGGCGTCGTCGACGATCCCGGCCCAGCAGGCGTCCTGGTCCTCCTGGGTCTTGAGCGAGGGGATGTTGTTCCAGAGCAGGCCGCGGCGGTCGTCCTGCCACAGGATGTCCTGCGTCCAGGTGAGGTAGATGGGCAGCGTCTCCCCGTACACCGGCACGCCGCGCTGGCGGTACTCGCGCAGCGCCTGGATCCCCGTGCCCGCGCACATGTGGAAGACGTGCAGCGGCGAGCCGGTGCGCTCGGCGAGCAGCAGGCAGCGGCGGATCGCGGCCTCCTCGACGAGCGCGCCGCGCGTCTCCGAGACGTACGCGCCGTGGGTCTTGCCCTCGCGCAGGTACTTCTTCGTCAGCCAGTTCGCGATCGCGTCGTCCTCGGCGTGGACGATCGACATGCCGCCGTGCTCGGCGACCTCGCTCATCACGCCGTACCGGTGGCCGTCGTCGGACATCCAGGCGTACGTGGTGAGCGTCTTCACCGTCGCGATGCCGCCGCGGATGACGTCGCCGATCTCCTCCATCGCCTCGAAGCTCGTGTTGTCGACGAGCATCGCGTGGAGCGAGTAGTCGACCGCCATGCGGCCGGCGGCCTCGTCCTTCTTCGCCTGGATCGCGTCGTGCAGCGTCTGGGTGCCGGAGTGGAGCGCGAAGTCGATGATCGTCGTCGTCCCGCCCCAGGCTGCAGCCCACGTGTACTCCTGCGGCTCGGCGGAGAGCAGGCCCTCGAACTCCACGCCGTAGTGGGTGTGGGGGTCGACGCCGCCCGGGAGCACCATCTTCCCGGTCGCGTCGATCACCTTCCTCGCCTCCGTGCCCAGCGTTCCCGGGGCGCCGACGGCGCTGATCCGACCGCCCTCCACGGCGACGTCCAGCTTCTCGGCACCGGTCGCGGACACGACCGTGCCGCCGCGAACGAGCAGGTCGACCATGCGTCACGCCTCCTTCCCGGGTCGTCGTCGGCCGCCCGGCGGCCGGGCCGGGATCATCGCAGGTCGCGCCGGGCGCGTGCCGCGGGACGCTCCCCCGGCCGTGATCCGTACTTTCCCCGGGTTCCGAAGCCGGGTATTTCGGGGATGCCGCCGGGACGGCGCGCGAGCATCCTTCGGCATGCGAGCCGGGTGTGTGAAGGGTCGAGGCTCGTGGCAGAGGTCGCACCCGGCTCCTCCTCTCCTCCCAGGGAAGCCCCCAGCCCGCGCAAGCGGGCAGAGGGCTTTCCGGGAACGGTCGGCGGCGTCTGGCCGGGCTCCACGAGGGCCCGTCGGACGCGCCCGGGCGCGTCGCGCCGCGGCTACGCGCCGGCGCCGGTGGCCAGCAGCAGCGCGAGCGAGGCGAGCGCGAGCAGCAGCGCCGCGCCGACGGCGAGGCGGGAGGCGCTCCGGTCAGGGCGGGCTGGCACGACGCTGCGACCCTACCACCGCCCGACCGGGCTGCGTGCTCCCCGGAAGGGGATCCTGGGGGCCGTCGGCCCCGTCGAAGGCCGTTGCATCGCCCGCGGGCCTGTGCGAAGATCCCGCCGGCTGGAAACGATTCCACGTGCCTGCACGTGGGCGAAAGGAGCGAGGGGTGGCGCGTAGCGCGAAGATCTGCCGGGGCAGCTGGTGCCTCGGCTTCGGCTTCGAGAGGCCGGCGACGCTGGAGCAGGTCGTGAAGGTCTCTCCGCGTTCGAGTACGACGGGATCGAGCTCGGCGGGTTCTTCGACCACGCGACCGTGGAGCGCTATCCGGATCGCGAGAGCCGGCGCAAGCTCGTCGACTGGATCGGCTCGCACGGTCTGGAGATCGTGGGCTACGCGCCCGGTCCGTACGGCGACTTCGGCCGGCTCCCCTGGGCCACCGGCGGCGACGACGTCGTCGCCGAGTACGAGCGGTTCTTCGACGCCCACCTCGAGCTCGTCGTCGACTGCGGCATCCCGGCGATGCGCGTCGACCCGGGCGACTTCGGCCCCCTCGCGCGCGACGTCGACGTCGCCCGCACGTACGACCGCGTCGTGAACATGTTCAGGAAGCACGCCGAGCGCGGCGCCGAGGTCGGCGTGACGATGCTCTGGGAGCTCGAGACCGGGCAGCCGTTCGTGCGCCCGTCGGAGGCGCTCCAGCTGCTCGACGACGTCGGCCACGAGCGGTTCAAGCTGCTCTACGACGTCGGGCACGTCGAGGCCGTGTGCGTCCTCGGGCACAACCAGCTCCAGCCCGTCGAGCGGGTCGAGGGCGGCCAGATCGAGTTCGCGAAGCAGCTGAAGGGCAAGATCGGCCACGTCCACCTCTGCGACACCGACTCGAACACGTGGCACAACGCGTTCGGCACGCACCTCGGCATCGGCAAGGGCGTACTCGACATCGACGCCCTGGTCGTCGCGCTCGCCGACTCCTACGACGGCGAGTGGTGGTCGGTCGACGCGATCCCGATGACCGCCGAGTCGTGGGCCGACACGTGGACCGACCGGTTCACGCTGGACGACCTGCTCGACCGCCACGTGCGGAACCGCTAGGAGGGGGCGACGATGAAGGCAGCGGTCTTCTACGACGCGGAGGACATCCGGATCGAGGACGTCCCGGAGCCCGAGATCGCCGACGACGAGGTGCTCGTCCGCGTCGCCGCGTGCGGCGTGTGCGGCTCGGACGTCGAGTACTACTACGGGCGCAGCCCGGTCGGGACGGCGACCGGCAAGGGCCCGCTGATCCTCGGCCACGAGTTCGCCGGCACGATCGTCGAGGTGGGCAGGTCCGCCGCGCGGAGCGGCTTCGCCGAGGGTCAGCGCGTCGCGGTCAACCCGATCCAGAGCGACGCGACCTGCGACGAGACCCGCTCGGGCCGGCCGCAGTTCTCGTCGAACCTGTCCGTGCTGGGCGTGACGACCAACGGCGGCTTCGCCGAGCTCGTCAAGACGAAGGCGGAGCACGCCTACCGCCTGCCCGACTCGCTCTCGGACGAGCAGGGCGCCTTCGTCGAGATGCTGGCGGCGTCGCTGCACGCGGTGCACAAGGCCGACGTCGGGATGGGCGACTTCGTCGTCGTCTACGGCCCCGGCCCGGTCGGCCTCTCGGCCGTCCAGCTGCTGAAGCACCTGGGCGCGCGCGTGATGGTCGTCGGCACGCGGCCGTACCGGCTCGAGCTGGCGAAGGAGCTCGGGGCGGACGTCGTCTTCGACGCGTCCTCGGGCGCCGACCTCGGCGAGGCGATCCAGGAGGCGAACCGCGGCAGGCTCGCCGACCGCGTCCTCGTCGCGACGGGCTCGATGGCCGCGAACCAGGAGGCGCTCGCGATCTCCGGCCCCGGCTCGACGGTCGTCTACATGGGCGTGACCTCGCCGGACGCGGCGGTCTCCGTGCCGATGCTGACGAGCCTGATCCAGGACAAGACGATCCGCTTCTCGCTCTGGTACCCGCTGGAGTGGCCGCGCACGATCCGCGTGATGGAGCAGGGGATCGTGTCGACCGACCGGCTGATCACGCACGCGGCGCCGCTCGGCGACATCGCGCAGACGATCGAGCGCGTGGTCGGGCGCGAGGACGGCGTGATCAAGGCGATGATCCGCCCCGGCGCCTAGGTGGGGCCGATCCCGCGCGGAGGCTGCGCCCGGCGGGGGCGGGTGGACGGCGCGCCGTCCACCCGCCCCGAGGGCGGCGACGCGCCGCACGGCCGCGGCCCGACCGGGAACCGGGCGTGAGCTGGGACCTCGGCGCCGGCCTCGACGGGCGCGTCGCGATCGTGACCGGCGGCCTCGGCGGCATCGGTCGCGAGGTCGCCTCGGCCCTCGCCACGGCGGGGGCCGCCGTCGCGTGCGTCGACGCACGCGACGGCCTCGACGAGGTCGTGGCGGGGCTCCCCGGCCCGGGACCGCATCGCGCCCACCGCTGCGACCTCGCCGACCTCGCGGCCCAGCGCGAGCTGCTCGCGCGCGTCCACGCGACGTTCGGCCGGCTCGACGTGCTCGTCCACACGGCGGCGGTGATCCGGCGCCGGCACGACATCTCCGAGGTGACCGAGGAGGACTGGGACGCGCAGCACGACGTGAACCTCCGGGCGACGTTCTTCCTCGCCCGCGCCGCGGCGGACGTCATGCGAGCAGGCGGCGCCGGCGGCCGGATCGTCCTCTTCACCTCGCAGAGCTGGCAGACCGGCGGCTTCGGCGGCTCGGTCGTCTACGCCGCGACCAAGGGGGGCGTCGTCTCGCTCACGCGGGGCCTCGCCCGGACGTACGCGGCGGAGGGGATCACGGTCAACGCGATCGCGCCGGGCGCGGTCGACACGGCGATGCTCCGCGACGACCTCGACGAGGCGCAGCTCGACGCCTTCGTGGCGAGGATCCCGCTCGGCCGTGTGGCGACGCCGGCCGAGGTCGCCGGGACGGCCGTCTTCCTCGCCTCGCAGCACGCGGGCTACATCACGGGCGCGACGGTCGACGTGACCGGCGGCATGCTGATGCACTGAGCCGGGCCTGCAGGCTCGCTGCGCCTACGCCGCGGGCGGGCCGCAGCTCGCGCGGGGCAGGAACGTCGTCGGCAGGACGACGTCGCGCGGCGGCTCGCCGCGGAGGCGCTCGAGCAGGAGCGAGGCGGCGACGCGCCCGATCTCGGCGGTGTCCCGCCGGACGACCGCGACGGGCGGCCGGTGGACGACGTTCACGTCGACCTCGTCGCAGGTCACGAGCGAGAGGTCGCGCCCGAGGACGAGGCCCCGGTCGGCGAGCTCGACGAGCGCGCTCGCGACGACGGGGTTCGCGCCGACGACGATCGCGGTCGGCGGCGACGGCGCGTCGAGCAGCGACGCGAGCGCGGCGCGGGTCGCGGCGGCGTGGTAGCCGCCCGTCTCGAGGACGCGGAACGCGTCCCGGGGGAGGCCGAGCTCGTCCGCCGCCTCCGCGAGCGCGGCCCGCCGCTCGACCGTCGCGCGCACGGGCTGGCCGAGCACGACGCCGATCCGGCGGTGGCCGAGCTCGACCAGGTGGCGCAGCGCGTCGCGCATGCCCGAGCGGTGGTCGGAGAGGACGCGGCTCGCGCCGACCTCGGGGCCGACCTCGCGGTCGAGGACGACGAGCGGCAGCTCGAGCTCCCGCAGCAGCCCGAGCGTCGGCTCGTGCCCCTCGCGCGCGAGCGAGATGATCAGGCCGTCGACGCGCCGCTGGTCGAAGAGCCGGATGTGCGTGACGTCCAGCTCCGGGTCGCTCTCCGAGTTGGTCAGCAGCATCAGGTAGCCCGCGTCGCGCAGCGCCGTCTCGGCCGCCTTCGCGATCTCGGCGAAGAGCGGGTTCGAGATGTCCGCGACGACGAAGCCGACGGTCAGCGTCTCCTGGCGGCGCAGGCTCCGCGCGAGGAAGTTCGGCTGGTAGCCCAGCTCGGCGACCGCTGCGAGCACGCGATCCCGCATGCCCTCGCTCACGTCGGGGTGGCCGGAGAGGACGCGTGAGACGGTCGAGAGCGCGACGCCGGCTCGGTCGGCGACCTCCCGCATGCTCGAGCGGGGGCGCCGCGCCCGCGCGGGCGGGTGGTGGGTGCCGTTCGTCTCCACGCCGGTTCCCGAACCGTACCCCCGTTTCACCGACGGGACAAGCGGGGAGGGCGGCTCGCCCTCCCCGCGCAGGCTCGCCCGGGCGAGCCGCCCCGTCAGGGCGCCGGAACGCCGCAGCCGAGCGCCGACTGGTACGCGTCCTCGAGCCGGAGCTCCTTCCCGCCGACGACCGTGCCGTCACCCTTCACCGCGTCCGCGAGCTCCCAGACGGCGTCCGGGTAGGCCCCCTGCGCCTGCATCTCCCGCAGGATCGGCCACGCTCGCGAGGTCGCCATCGCGGCGGCCGCCTCGCGCATCGCCGCGTCGTCGCCGGCGCGCTTGCCCGCGGCCCAGCGGTCGAGCCAGCCGCACGCGACGCGGCCGGCCACCGCGGCGCCGAGCTGGTAGCGGTCACGGACGACGTCGCCCCGCCCCAGGGCGTCGACGTCGAGGCCAGGCGGGAGCGGCAGGCCGCGCAGCATCTCCGCGACCACCTCGGCGCGCGCGGCCGGCCGGACGACGCTGACGGGCATCGCCGTCAACCACTCGTCGACGCCGACCCGTCGCAGGCGGTCGAGCAGGGCCGCGAAGGCATCGAGGTCGGGCGCCGCTCCGCGAAGCTCGACGTAGGCGTCGCCGTCGACCCAGAGCGCACGGAACTCGTCGTCGTCCGGATAGCCGAGGACGCGTGCCTCGCGGCCGAGCACGGGGAGGCGGACGTCGACGTCCGCGCCCTCGGCCAGCTTGGCGCCCCGGTCGCCGAGGCCCGCGCGCGGGATCCACCGCAGCTCCAGGACCGCGTCCCCGCGGGCGAACGTCATCTCGCCGTCGCCGACCGCGAACTGGTCGGCGCGGACGACCCGCCAGCCTGGCGCGTCGACGAGCAGGCGCGGCGCCGCCTCCGCGACGCGAACGACCTCTGCCGCCCACGCCTGGCCGCTGTCGTCCCGGTCGGAGGCGACGACGACCGCCCCGGCGGCGATCGCGGCCGCGGCGACGCCGACGAGGCCGAGCCGGAGGGCGCGGCGCCGCCCGGGGCGGCCGGGCCGGCCGGGCGATGGCGAGATGGCGGCGCGGGCGCGCTCGCGGGCGTCCTCGTCCGGCGCCGACACGGGCGGGGCGAGACGACGCAGGAGCTCGAGGTCAGACACGGGAGGCCTCCTCGCAGGGAAGGGTCGGGGCGAGCGCGCATGCGTCGGACGAGAGCCGGGCTCGGGCGCGCGCGAGGCGGGAGCGGACGGTGCCGATCGGGACCTCGAGCGCGCGGGCGATCTCCTCGTAGGAGAGGTCGGCCCAGGCGTGCAGGAGCAGCACCTCGCGCTGCGCGCGGGGCAGTCGCGCGACGGCGGCGAGGAGCTCACCGGCCGCCTCGCCCCCGGGTGCGGCGCTCGCCGGCCCGGCGACGGAGCGGGCGTAGGCATCGAGCCGCCGCCGCTCGCCGCGCCAGTGGCGCCGCATCACGTTCGTCGCGATCCCGAGCAGCCACGGGAGGGCGTCGACGTGGGAGCCGTCGTAGCGGGAGCGCCGGTCGAACGCGCGGACGAACGCCTCGGCCGCGACCTCGTCCGCGAGATCGCGACCGACGCGCCGCTGGGCGAAGGCGTGGACGGCGTCGAAGTGCCGCTCGAAGACGGCCTCGAAGGCGATCGGCTCGACGAGGGAGCGCCGGATCAGGTCGGCGTCGCTCGGAGCGGGCGGCGGGTGCGGGTCGAGCGTCATGCCCCTACTAGCCCGCAGTGTCCCGGAGAGTTCCCTCCCGCGGCAGGACAGGTCGGACCGCACGTTCGGGGGCGGGCGGGCCGGGTGGCGTCCCGACCCGCCCGCCGCCAGGCTGGGGCTACGGCATGCCGCCGCCGCCGGAGTCCCCGGCGTCCGGGTTGCGCGCGCCGGCGACGTACGCGGCGATCGCGGCGATCTCCTCGTCGGTCAGCCGCCCCGCGAAGGCCGGCATGCCGCCGCCGCCGTTCGCGATCTGCTCGCGCATCGCGTCCTCGTCCAGGCTCGACTGGTCGAGGTTCGGGCCGACGCTCCCGCTCGTGCCGGCGGCGGCGAGCGTGTGGCAGCCGGCGCAGTTCGCGACGAACAGGGACTCGCCGTCCGCGCCGCCCCCGGCAGCGCTGGTGTCGGTGCCGCCGCCCGTCTCCGTCGCCCCGGTCTCCGCCGGCGTCGGCTCGGCCGGGGTCGACTCGGTCGCGGTGGACTCGGTCGGGGTCGGCGCCTGGCCGGTGTCGGTGCCGCCCGTCCCGGGCAGCCCGAACGCGACGATCTGCGCCGTCTGGCCCTCGCCCTGCGGGAACCCGGCCGCGGTCACGACGACGTCGCCCGCCACCGAGATGACCGAGTTCGTCGAGGCGGGCAGCTCCTGGCTCCAGACCTCCTCGCCGCTCGAGCGGTCGAGCGCGCGCAGCGTTCCGTCGAACGTCGTCGTCAGGAGCAGGTCGTTGACGACCGTCGCGCCGCCGTAGACCGGCGTGTCGAAGTCGACGTCCCAGAGGACGTCGCCGGTCGCGACGTCGAGGGCCACCATCTGGCCGGTGCCGCCCGTGAAGTCGAGCTCCGACTCCGTCTGCGACGTGAACGTCACCGGGAGGTTCACCACCGGTGCGTAGACGACGCCGTCCGCGACGGCCATCTGGGTCTCGACCCCGCCGAGGACGCCGGGCAGGAGCTCGAGCGGGAAGTCCGGCATGTTCGCCAGGCCGTCCTGGTCGTCCGGCCCCGTCAGCGCCATCGCGGCGACGTGATCCTCGTCGTGGCCGTTGTGCTCGCCGACCGCGGTCTTCCACAGCAGCTCGCCGTTCGCGTCGATCGCGTAGACGTAGCCCATCTTGCCGGCGACGATCTCGACCTGCTGGCCGTCCATCTCGGTCAGGATCGGCGGCAGCTGCAGGTCCCAGTCGTAGACGTCGTGCGGCAGCACCTGGTTGAACCACTGCAGCTCGCCCGTCTGCGCGTCGAGCTTGACGAGCGAGTTCGTGTACTCGTTCGGCCCCGGACGGCTCGTGGCCCACGGGAACTCCTCCGTCCCCGGCCACGGGGCCGGGTTGGCCACGGAGACGTACACGCCGCCCTCGTCGTCGAAGGCCGGCGGGTGCCAGAGGCCGCCGCCCGAGTTGACGTCCGGGTTCCCCCACAGGTCGGCCGGCACCGTGTCGAACGTCCATGCGGTCTCGCCCGTCTCCGCGTCGAGGGCGTACAGGATGCCCTGGCCGTTCCCCTCGTAGAACCCGCTCGCGTTGCCCGGGACGGTCGACACGTAGACCCGGCCGTCGTGGACGCCCGGGGCCATGTCGATGCCCTCCTTCTCGTTGCGCACGAGCGGCTCGGTGCGCCAGACCTCCTCGCCCGTCGCCATGTCGAGGGCGAAGGCGAAGGTCGCCGTCGCGCCGAAGACCTTGCCGTAGCCGATCGCGACGCCGTTCGGGCCGACGCTCGGCTCGTCGTAGTCCATCCGCCACAGCTCCTCGCCGGTGGCGAGATCGACGGCCCAGACGTTCGACGAGAGGTCCTGCAGGTAGACGACGCCGCCGGCGACGATCGGCGTGGCCGCGAAGGAGCCGAAGTTCCCGCCGCCCGTGATCGGCGACGTCCAGATCTGCTCGAGCTGGTCGACGGTCTCCGACGAGATCGTGCTGCCCGTCGCGACGCGGGTGTTGTGCAGGTCCTTGTTCGGCGACGGCCACGCGTTCGCGTTCTGCGACACCTCGGGCGGCTCGCCCTGGACGGACGGCGCGGCCGCGCCCGACTCCGTCGGCGCGGTCTCCGCGGGCGCGCTCTCGGTCGGAGTCGGGCCGGTCGGCGGGGTCTCCGTCGGAGCGGCCTGGCCGGTCTCGGCCGGCGTCGTCGCCGCGGTCTCGGCCGGCGGGGCCTGCGCGGTCGACGTCGCGGTCGTCGTGGGAACGCTCAGCGTCGGCGTCTCCGCGCCGTCGTCGTCGCCGGAGCACCCGGCCGCGACGACGCCGAGCACGCCGACGGCGATGCCGATCGCGACCGCCGACCTGGCGCGCACCGGCCGTTCCCGTCCCCTGCCACTCCTGCGACCGATCATCCGACGACCCCCTGGGCGATGGGCGAAACCGGGTGCCGATACCCGGGGGCTCCGGGCTCCAAACGATCGCTAGAACAGGCCGTCGAGCGCGTCGCGCAGCCGCTGGCCGCCGTCGAGCAGCGCCTCGAGCGGCACCGTGTCGGCGAGCCCGCGCAGTATCACCGCGGCGCGCCGCGGCAGCGAGCCCCGCTCCTCCGCCTCGTCGATCGAGCGCCGCAGCGCGGAGCGCACGGTGCGCTGGATCGTCGCTGGATCCCAGGCGGGCTCGCCCTCCTGCTCGCCCGGCATGAGCGAGAGCATCAGCTCGCGGCGCGTCAGCCCCAGCTCGCACGCCGCGCCGTCGAGGGCGCTCTGCACGATCCGCTGGACCGCCGGCCCGACGCCCTCGCCGCCCGGGCGCTCGACCGGCTGGCACGGGTCGCCGTCGAGGCCCTCGCCGCCGAGCGTCTCGGTCGCCGCGTCCTTCAGGTCGAGCGCCCCTCGCAGCAGCGCGTCGACCGGGAGCCGCGCGACCGCCTCGGAGAGGAGCAGCGCCTCGACCCGGTTGATGTCGCCGCGCTCCAGCGCGTCGTCGACGGAGCGCTGCATGCCGGCGCGCAGCGCGCGCTCCCTCGTCGCCTCGTCCCACGGGATCGGCTCGACGCCCGAGGCGGGGACGAAGGAGAGCAGGAACTCCTCGCGCGTCGTGTCGAGCTCGCAGGCCGCGCCGTCGAGGCCGCCGAGGACGACCCGCTGGATCGTCGCGTCGAAGCCCGAGCCGGGGAAGGGCGGCCGCGGCTCGCACGGGTCGGCGACCTTCCCCTCGCCGTACCCCGGCCCGCCCTTCGCGAGCTCGACGGCCAGCAGGGCCGCCGCGGCAGCGAGCAGCAGCACGAGCGCGACGAGCGCGGCGACCCGCCCCCTCACCGCTCCTCCCTCCGGCGCAGGAGCCCGAGGGCGACGGGCGCCGCGAGGAGCGCGAGCAGCGCGGAGACGAGGAACGACCAGCGGAAGCCCCGGGTGATCGACGCCTCGATCGTCCCCGTCAGGTCGTCGCGCACCTGGGCGACGCGCTCGTCGGTCGCCGCGCCCTGGGCCTCGAACGGCGCGTCGAGGTCCGGCACCTCGCCCTGCTGGGCGGCGTCGAACAGGCCGCGCATGTCCAGCGCCAGCGGGATCTTCTTCGTCAGCGGCAGCTCGCCGTCGAGCACGACCGCGGTCGCCGTCAGCGAGGCGCGCTGGCCGGCGGCGTCGAGATCGTGCGAGAGCAGCGGCGCGAGCAGCGCGAGCGCGAGGACGAGCCCGAGGTGGCGGACGCCGATCGAGAAGGTCGCGCTGCGCACGAGCCCGGCCCTCTCGGTCGTCGCCGAGGCCGAGAAGGGCGGCACGGCGAGGCCGAGGCCGGCGCCGCACAGCGCGAGCGCGAGCGCCGCGTAGACCGGGCTCGCGGCGGGCAGGAGCGCGAGCGCCGCCAGGCCGGCCGCGAGGAGCACGGCGCCGCCGGCCGCGCACGCGGCCGGCCAGAGCCGGGACGCGATCGGGCGCACGAGGATCGTCGCCGCCGGCAGCGCGCTGACGATCCCGGCGCCCGCGATCGGCGAGTACCCCCAGACGGTGATCACGAGGACGACGCCGAGGAAGAGCGCGCCGACGAGCGCGCCGAAGACGAAGAAGAGCCCGAGGTTGCCCCAGCCGGTCTCGCGCAGGCGGCCCTCGTGCCGCTCGCCGGCGAGCGAGGCGCCGTGCGCGCCGAGCGTCCCGAGCAGCGCGAGCCCGGCGACCGGCGCCTGGGCGACGAAGATCGCCCGCCAGTCGAACAGCTCCGTCAGGACGCCGCCGAGTGCCGGGCCGAGCGCGGCGCCGAGCGTCCCGGCCAGGAGCCACGTCGCGGTGCCGCGGCCGCGCGAGCCGAGCAGCGAGCCGAGCAGCGGCAGCGACCCTGCGAGGAAGAGCGCCGCGCCGAGCCCCTGGACGAGGCGGACCGCGATCAGCGTCGTCAGGTCACCCGCGAGGGCGCAGCCGATCGACGCGCCGAGGAAGAGGACGATCCCCGCCCGCGTCAGCCAGACGAGCGAGACGCGCGAGACGAGCGGCACGAGGGCGATCGCCACGACGGCGACGACCACGTTGTAGCCGGTGATCACCCATGCGATCCCCTGGATCGACGTGCGGAAGGCCACGTACAGGTCGGGGAGCGCGAGGACGACGATCGACGAGTCGGCGAACGCGACCGAGACCGCCGTCGCGAGCGCGGCCGCGAGCAGCCACCGCAGCACGCGGCCGCGACCGACCGCGGCCTGCTCCCCCGTCGCGCCGACGGCGTCCACCCGTCGATTGTCGCAGCCCGGGGACGCGCTCCCGCCGGCCGGCGCCGGGACCGGGCTACGCTGGGTGGGTGCTGGAGCTCTGGCAGGCGGAGTGGTGCCCGCACTCGCATCGCGTGCGGATGCGGCTGACCGAGCTCGGCGTCGACGTGCTCCTGCGCCAGGTCGAGCCCGACCGCTCGGAGCGGCACGGGCTCGAGGAGGCGACCGGCCAGCGGGCGATCCCCGCGCTCGTCGACGAGCAGACGGTCGTCACGGGAGCGGACGAGATCCTCGTCCACCTCGGCACGCGCTTCCCGGCCTCCCCGCAGGTGCGCCAGCACCGGGAGAAGGCTGCCGAGGACGCGCCGCAGTGGACGTGGCCGTCGGTCGACGACCCGGTCTGAGCCGGCGCCGCGGGCCGTAGGATGCGCCCGTGGACGTCCCGGCCGACCTGCTCGCGTCCCTCGCCGCCCTCGGCCTCGTCGAGCCGGGCCAACGGGTCGTCGCCGAGCCGCTCGCGGGCGGCGTCTCGTCCGACATCTGGCGCGTCGACCTGGAGGACGGCCCGGTCTGCGTGAAGCGCGCGCTCGCGCGCCTGCGGGTGGCGCAGGACTGGCGCGCCCCGGTCGAGCGCAACGCCTACGAGGTCGCCTGGTACGAGACCGCCGCCACCGTCGTGCCGGACGCCGTGCCGCGCGTGCTCGCCCACGACCCGGCGCGCGGGCTGTTCGTGATGACCTACCTCGACCCGGCGACGCACCCGCTCTGGAAGGCCGAGCTGCGCGACGGGCGGGCCGACCCCGAGGTCGCCGCGGGCGCCGCGCGTGCGATCGCCGCCGTGCACGCGGCGACGGCCGGTCGCGAGGACGTGGCCGCGCGCTTCCCGACGGACGCGATCTTCCACGCGATCCGGCTCGAGCCGTACCTGGAGGCCACGGCGGCCCGGCACCCCGACCTCGCCGACGCGCTGCACGACCTCGTCGCCGTCACGGCCACGACCCGACATGCCCTCGTCCACGGCGACGTCAGCCCGAAGAACGTGCTCGTCGGGCCGCGCGGCCCGGTCGTGCTCGACGCCGAGTGCGCCTGGTACGGCGACCCGGCGTTCGACGCCGCGTTCTGCCTCAACCACCTGCTGCTCAAGTGCCTCTGGAACCCGGGGGCGCGCGACGGCTTCCTCGCCTGCTTCGACGCCTTCGGGGCCGCCTACCTCGCCGACGCGCGCTGGGAGCACGCGGCGGCGCTGGAGCGGCGGACGGCGCGTCTCCTCCCCGGCCTGTTCCTCGCCCGCGTCGACGGCAAGTCGCCCGTCGAGTACCTGACCGACGAGGCCGGGAAGGAGCGCGTGCGCCGGGTCGCCCGGGCCCTCCTCGCCGCGCCGGTCGAGCGGCTGTCGGACGTGCGCGCGGCGTGGGCGGAGGAGCTCGCGCGATGAGCGGCACGGCGATCCGCCAGCTGCTCGCGCGGCGGGTCTGGGACTCGCGCGGCCGCCCGACGGTCGAGGCAGAGGTCGTCCTGGCGGGCGGCGCGCGCGGTCGAGCGATCGCCCCCGCGGGCGCCTCCACGGGCTCGGGCGAGGCGCTCGACCGCCGGGACGGCGGCGCCCGGCTCGGCGGGCTCGACGTGCAGGGCGCGCTCGCGGCCGTGCGTGACGAGATCGCGCCCGCGCTCGCGGGGCTCGACGCGGACGACCAGGGCGCCGTGGATCGCACGCTCGTCGACCTGGACGGCACGCCGGGCCGGACGCGCCTCGGCGGGAACGCCCTGATCGCGACGTCGCTGGCCGTCGCCCACGCCTCGGCCGCCGCGGCCGGCGTCCCGCTCTGGCGGCGGCTGGCCGGCGACGCCCCCGTCGGGCTGCCGCTCCCGGAGATCCAGCTGCTCGGGGGTGGCGCGCACGCGGGCGGCAGGATCGATCTGCAGGACACCATGGTCGTCGCCGTCGGGGCCCGCTCGTACGCGGAGGCGCTCGAGTGGACGGCGGAGGCGTACCGCGCGGCCGGCGCGCTGCTCGCGGAGCAGGGCCGCCTCGCGGGCGTGGCCGACGAGGGCGGGTTCTGGCCGCTGCTCGAGACGAACGAGCAGGCGCTCGAGCTGGCCGTCCGGGCGATCGAGCGCGCCGGACTCGTCCCCGGCGAGCAGCTCGCGCTCTCGCTCGACGTCGCCGCGACGCAGCTCGGCTCGGGCGGGCGCTACCGGCTCGGCCTCGAGGGGCGGGAGCTCGACTCGGACGGCCTCGCCGAGGTCGTCCTCGGCTGGCTCGAGCGCTACCCGGTGGTCGCCGTCGAGGACCCGCTCGCCGAGGACGACCTGGACGCGCTCGCGCGCTTCACGGCCGCGGCCGGGCCGCGCGTGCAGGTCGTCGGCGACGACGCCGTCGTCACGAGCGCCGCGCGGATCGAGCGCGCCGCGGCGCTCGGGGCAGCGAACACCGCGCTGATCAAGCCGAACCAGGCGGGCACGCTGACCGAGACGCGGGCGGCGCTCGAGGCCGCGCGGGCCGCCGGCTGGGACGCCATCGTGTCGGCTCGCTCCGGGGAGAGCGAGGACGTGACGATCGTGCACCTGGCGGTCGGCTGGGGCGTCCGACAGCTCAAGGTCGGCTCGTTCGCCCGCTCCGAGCGGATGGCGAAGTGGAACGAGGGCCTGCGGATCGGCGAGCTCGTCGGAGACGCCCTGCCGCCGCGCAGCGCGTTCCCGTGGGGGCGCTGACCCGCCGGGAGCGACCGACGCGGCGCCCGGCGCGCACCGCCATCCCGTACCCGGCCTCGAGGGACATGCCCGGGCCGGCCGTGTCCGTAGGAGCCGCGTCCGCAGGAGCCAGGGCCGGAACGGCCCCAGGGCTCGCACCCCCAGGGGGGACCATCCCCAATATCGACGCGCGCGCGAGGGCCTCGGAAGGGCCCGAGTGGAGATCGGCCCGGGCCCGCCCGGAATCGGCACGGTTCCGTGACGCCCGCGCCGCACGACGGGCCGACCCGGGGCAGGTCGCCGCGCATCTTGAGCGAGCCTTGAGGAGCGCCTCAGGAAGGGTTGAGGCGCGGGGCCTACGGTGCTCCTGGGACGGGACGCAACGGCACACCGGGCTCCCGGAGACGCGGCACACGTCACGGAGGTCTCCCGGTCTTCCCGCCCCACCGACGGCCGTCGCGCCCGTCGGCCGGCTGCCCCCGGCCGACGGGTCGGACGGCCCGCAACGGCCCGATGCGCTCCGGGCACCCGCGACTGCCCGCGGGTGTCCCGCGTCAGGGCCACGTGCGTCACCGGCGGCCGGGCCTGCCCGGCCGGCCGCCGTCGGGCCCCGCACTTGCGGTCCGGGGAACGACGGAGGGGCGGCGACTGCCGCCCCTCTCGACGCGCGTCCGGCCGGGGCGGCGCCGTCAGCGGCCGGGGCGGAAGGACAGCGCCTCCATGAACTCGGCGCGCGTGCGCGCGTCGTCGCGGAAGACGCCGAGCATGCAGCTCGTGGTCGTGATCGCGCCGGGCTTCTGGACGCCGCGCATCGCCATGCAGAGGTGCTCGGCCTCGACCACGACGCCCACGCCCTGCGGCTGGAGCAGGCCCATCACCGCGGTCGCGATCTGCGAGGTGAGGCGCTCCTGCACCTGGAGGCGCCGCGCGAAGAGCTCCGTGATCCTGGCGAACTTCGACAGCCCGAGGATCGTCTCGCCCGGGATGTAGCCGATGTGCGCCTTGCCGTGGAACGGGAGCAGGTGGTGCTCGCACAGCGAGTAGAAGTCGATCTCGCGCACGATCACCATCTGCGAGCTCTCGGCCGGGAAGAACGCGCCGCTCGTCACCTCCTCGAGGTCGAGCCGGTAGCCGGACGTGAGGAAGTCCCACGCCCGCGCGACCCGATCGGGCGTCTTCTCGAGCCCGGCGCGGCTCGCGTCCTCGCCGACCGCCTCGAGCAGCCCGGCGGTCAGCGCCGCGATCGTCCCGAGCCGCTCGGCGCGCTCGGCCTCGGGGTCGACCTCCGTCCCGGCCGGGACGGCTCCGTCTCCGTGTGGTGCGAGCATGCCCCTCTCTCCTTCCGACCGGCACGGCAGCCCCCTTGCTGCCGGCGGGTGAGCGTCGAACCTTCTGCGCAAGGACTGTACATATTTTGTCAAGAGTCAGGCCGGCGCTCCCCCATGGTGCACGTCGCGAGCGGGGCCGGCGAGCGCGGCCTCCCGGCACGGTCTCCCGTGTAGAGTCGCCGCATGCGCGCTGCGGGCGGCCGCCCATCGCTCCTGCCGTTCGCGTTCCTCGCGGGCACGGTGACCATCTGGGGGACGTCGTACTGGCCGACCGCCGTCGCGGGCTCGCACACGAACTCGCTCGTCCTCGGCGTCCTGCGCACCGCGCCGTCGGCGCTGCTCCTGCTCGCCCTCGTCCCGATCCTCGGCGGCCGCTTCCCGCGCGGGCGGATGCTCGCCTGGGCGCTCGTCACGAGCGGCCCGATGATCGCGCTCTTCTACTGGGGCGCAACCGATGCGATCGCCCGCGCGGGCCCGGGCAACGGCGCCGTGCTCGTGAACACGATCCCGCTCTGGGTCGCGCTGCTCGGGTGGCTGCTCCTGAAGGAGCGGCTCGCGCTCGCCGCGATCCTCGGCCTCGTCGTCGGCTTCGGAGGCGTCGTCCTGATGGTCTCGTCGCAGCTCGGCGGCTCCGACGACACCGGTCAGCTGCTGCTCGGGATGGGCCTCGCGCTCGTCGTCGCGCTCGGGTGGACGGGCGGCACGCTCCTGCTCAAGCGTCTCGGCAGCGGCGGCGACCTCGAGCCCATCGGCTTCACGGCGGCGCAGTTCGTCGGCGGCTCGATCATCCTCGTCCCGATCGCCTTCGCGATCGAGGGCACGTCCGGCACCGACTGGGGCTCCGGGGAGATGTGGGGCGCCGCGATGTGGATCGGCCCGGGAAACGCGATCGGCGCGATCCTCTTCTACATGGCGCTCGCGAAGCTGCCAGCCTCGCAGACGGCGTCGGCGCTCTTCCTCGTCCCCGCCGTCGCCGTGATCGTCGAGATCGCGCGCGGCAACGCGCCGACGGCGGTCGTCCTGGTCGGGATGGCGCTGACCGTGATCGGCGTCGCGCTCGTCAGCGTGCCGTCCGAGCGGCTCTCGGCGCTCGTCGGCGCGCTGCTGCGCCGCCCCGCCCGCGAGCCGACGTAGCCAGCTCTCCGTGCGCCGCCCGCCGCGGCCCGCGATACTGGCGCCCGTGCGCATCGGCGTGTTCTGCTTCCTCACCGCGTGGTCGATCCAGCCGATCGAGCTCGGCCGCGCGCTCGAGCAGCACGGCCTCGACTCGCTCTTCCTGCCCGAGCACACGCACATCCCGGTCGACCGGCGAACGCCCTTCCCGATCGGGGGCGAGCTGCCGCGCTACTACGCCGAGACGTACGACCCGTTCGTCGCGCTCGCCACGGTCGCCGCGACGACCGAGCGGCTCGGCATCGGCACGGGCGTCTGCCTGCTGATCCAGCGCGACCCGATCGTGACGGCGAAGGAGGTCGCGAGCCTCGACGTCCTCTCGGCCGGCCGCTTCGAGCTCGGGGTCGGCGCGGGCTGGAACCGCGAGGAGATCGAGAACCACGGCACCGACTTCCCGAGCCGGTGGAAGCTGCTGCGCGAGCGCGTCGAGGCGATGCGCGCGATCTGGACGCAGGACGAGGCGTCCTACGCGGGCGAGCTCGTCTCGTTCGAGCCGCTGCGCGCCGAGCCGAAGCCGCTCCAGCGCCCCCACCCGCCCGTCCTGCTCGGCTCGAACGCCCCGCGCGCGATCGACCGGGTGCTCCGCTACGCCGACGGCTGGATGCCGAGCACGGGCATGGGCGGGATCGACCTCGTCGAGGGCGTCGCCGAGCTGCGCCGCCGGGCCGAGGAGCTCGGGCGGCCGCGCCCGCCGGTCACCGTGTTCGGCGGCGACGGCGACGAGGGGGAGCTCGCGCGCCTCGCGGCCGCGGGCGTCGACCGCGTCCTCCTGCGCCTGCCGACGGCGCCGGCCGCGGAGGTGCTCCCGATCGTCGAGCGCTACGGCCGCCTGGCGGGCCGGCTCGCCTGACGCGCGGCGCGCTCGAGCGCCGGCCGGAACGCCGCCGCCTCGTCGCCCCAGGCGGCGAGCTCGCGGATCCGCCAGCGGCAGACGTGGTCGCCGGCGCCGACGCACGCCGTCTCGAGCACGAGCACCGGCACGCCGAGCAGCGACGAGCCCCAGCCTGACGCGTAGCCGGCGAGCGTCCAGCAGACGGGCCCGTCGACGGGCAGCGCGAGCCGCCGGTGCTGCTCCGCCTCGAGCGAGTTCGTCCACGTGCCGGCGGCGTCGACGATGCCCCCGTCCCGATCGAACCGCAGCGCCAGCGGGTCGGCGTGGACGAGCCCCTCCCACGCGTGCATCGCCGGCCCCAGCTCGGAGAGCCCGCGCACGTCCGCGCCCTTGCCCGACGGGTCGAACTGGCGGTAGTCCGCCACGCCGTGCGCGTACCCGACCCCGAACAGCACCTCGCGGGCCCCGGCGAGGCCCAGCCTCTCGATCAGCGTCTCGCGCAGCGCGCCGAGCGCGTCCGCGTTGAGGATCGCCATCCGCGCGTCCCGGAACGAGGCGACGCCGCGGTCGGGGTCGAGGCGCAGCTCGTCGCCGAGGTCGAATGCGACCGCCTCGTGGCCGGCCACGGCCCGGACGCGCGAGACGGCGTCCCCGGCGGCGGCCAGCAACGCCCGTGCCTCGTCGAGCAGCGCGGCGCCGGCCGGGGTCAGCTCGACGCGGCGTGAGGTCCGGACGAGCAGAGGCGCGCCGAGCGCGTCCTCGAGCTTGCGGACGAGCGCGCTGGTCGACTGCTGCGAGAGGCGCAGCCGGCGCGCGCCGTGCGTGAAGCTCCGTTCCTCGGCGACCGCGACGAACGCGCGGAGCTGACGCAGGTCCGGATCCACTCGCGGCGAGTGTAGATCCACAGGCGATCCGCCGTTGCCGGCGCCCGGGATCGGCGCGATCATGCAGCAGGGAGACGGACCCGTCCGCGGCGCGGGCGTCAGGAGGCGGTCGATGATGACGACTCGGCAGGTGCACGCCCGGGACGAGGACGTCCCGGAGGTCGTCGGCTCCGCGCGCCCGTACGCCCTGGTCGCGGCCGGCCTCTCGCTCGCCGAGGCGCTCTCGCCGGACGACGCGCTCGAGCGCGCCCTCCGCGCGGGCACGGAGCTGACCGGCGCGACCTACGCGCTCGGCTGCGTCGTCGGTCGCAACGGGCACGTCGAGCTGCGCCACGAGCGCGGCGAGCGACCGGCCGGGGCGCGCTGGGCGCGGCTCGTGGCGCCGACCGAGCTCGCGGCCCTCGCGACGGACCCGCAGCCGACGCGGCTGCCGCCGGACGGGGACGACGGTCCCGCGCTGATCGTGCCCGTGCACCTGCGTGGCGACGGCGACGCCGTCCTCCTCCTCGGCGACGAGGCCGACCGGCCGGCGTTCGAGCAGACCGACGAGGACGCCGCCGCGCTGCTCGCCGCCCACGTCGGGATCGCGATCGAGAACGGCCGACGCTACGTCGCGGCCCAGCGCTGGGTCAGGCGGATCGAGTCGGTCGACGAGATCGTGTCCGCGCTCCTGCAGACCTTCGACCTCGACGAGGTGCTCCAGCTCGTCTGCGACCGGCTGCGCGAGCTGGTCAAGGCCCGCCTCGTCTTCGTGGCGCTGCCCGGGCCGGACGGGCACGTCGTCCTGCGCGCCATCTCCGGGGGCCCCGCCTCGTTCGTCGGGCTGCGGGTCGACCGGCACGGCTCGAAGCTCGGGGCGGCGATGCGCCGACGTACGCCCGAGCGGATCGACTCGGTGATCGACGACGCGGAGATCGACCAGGTCGCGGCGCGGCGGCTCGGCGTCCGCGCCGCGATCGTCGCGCCGCTGCTCGTCCGCGACGAGGCGATCGGCGCGCTCGTCGTCGCCGACCGGCTCGCGCCCGACGCGCGCTTCTCCGACGAGGACGTGCGCGTCGCCGTCGCGTTCGCCGAGCGCGCGGCCGTCGCGATCGACCTGGGCGAGCGCGTGACGCGAGACACGGTGCAGCGGATCGTCGAGGCGGAGGAGACCGAGCGGCGCCGGCTCGCACGGGAGCTGCACGACGAGACCGGCCAGGCGCTCACGACGATCCTGCTCGGGCTCCGGTCGCTCGAGGAGGTCGCCGGCCCGGAGGCGCTCGAGCCCGTGCGCGAGCACGTCCGCCGGGCGCTGCGCGACGTGCGCCGGCTCGCCGTGGAGCTGCGCCCGGCCGCGCTCGACGACTTCGGCCTCGTCGCGGCCGTCGAGCGGCTCGCGCGCCAGCACCGGGACGGCGGCCTGGAGGTCGAGGTCTCCGCGAGCGGGCTCGCCGAGCGGCTGCCGCCCTCGATCGAGACGACGGCCTACCGCCTCGTCCAGGAGGCGCTCACGAACGTCGCCCGCCACGCGCAGGCGCGCGCGGCGCGCGTCCGGCTCGCCGTCGGCGGCGACGTGCTCGCGCTCCAGGTCGAGGACGACGGCCGCGGGCTCCCGGACGAGGTCCGCGAGGGCGCGATGGGGCTCGCGAGCATGCGCGAGCGGGTCGCCCTGCTCGGCGGGCGCCTCGCGATCGACCGATCCCCGCTCGGCGGCGTCCGGGTGACGGCCGAGCTGAAGCTGCCGCCGCGCTAGGGCCCGGCCTGGCCGACCGAGGCAGGCGCCTACGCGCTCGCGTCGAGCAGGCCGTGGTCGAGGGCGTAGCGGACGAGCTCCGCGCGCGACCCGAGGTGGAGCTTCTCGAAGACGTTGCCCCGGTGCGTCTCGGCCGTGCGCACGGAGATGCCGAGCGAGTGCGCGATCTCCTGGTTCGTGTGCCCGAGCGCGAGCAGGCGCATCACCTGCTCCTCGCGCGGGGTCAGCGCGGGCAAGGGCGCCCGGGCCCCGTCCCCGGCCGCGAGCGCCGCCCCGAGCGAGGCGGCCACGTACCGGCGCCCGGCGAGCACCGACCGGATCGCGTCGACGACCTCGGTCTCCGCGCTGTCCTTGGACACGTACGCCTCGGCCCCGCGCGCGAACGCGTCCTGGACGTAGTGGAGGTCGTCCTCCATCGAGAGGACGACGATGCGGGCGCCCGGCGCGGCGCGGCGCAGGTCGGGCAGCGCCTCGATCCCGCTCCGCCCGGGCATCGTGACGTCGAGCAGGATGACGTCGGGCTGCAGCGCCTCGGCGGCCGCGACGGCATCGCTCGCGCTGCCGGCCTCGCCGACCGGCTCGAGCCCCTCCTCGCTCGCGACGAGGTGGCGCAGGGCGGCGCGCACGACGGCGTGGTCGTCGACGATCAGGATGTCCGCCATGCGCTCCTCCGCCTGCTCACGGTGGACAGAGGGTGGCCGCCCGGCGAGCGGCGCGCATCGGTGGTGGGCCGTGATCGGCCCTACCGGGCAACTACGCGTCCGCGCCGGCGTCCGGCTCGAGGAACGGGTAGCGGTAGTCGGTCGGAGGCACGAACGTCTCCTTGATCGTCCGCGGCGACGTCCAGCGGATCAGGTTCCAGAGCGAGCCGGCCTTGTCGTTCGTGCCCGAGGCGCGCCCGCCGCCGAAGGGCTGCTGCCCGACCACCGCGCCGGTCGGCTTGTCGTTCACGTAGACGTTCCCGGCCGCGTCGCGGAGCCGCTCCAGCGCCAGATCGATCGCGGCCCGGTCGCGCGCGAACACGGCGCCGGTGAGCGCGTACGGCGCGCCCCGGTCGACGAGGTCGAGCACCTCCTCGTAGCGGTCGTCCGCGTACGTCAGCACCGTCAGCACCGGCCCGAACAGCTCGTCCCGGAGCAGCCGGAAGGAGGGGTCGCGGGTCTCGACGACGGTGGGCTCGACGAACCACCCGACGGCGTCGTCCGTGCCGCCTCCGACGACGATCTCGGTGTCGCCGTGCGCACGGGCCTCGGCGATCGCGTCTCGCTGCTTCGCGAACGCCCGCTCGTCGATGACGGCGCCGGCGAAGCTCGCGAAGTCCGTCGGGTCGCCCAGCCGGAGCGAGCGCACGTCCTCGACCAGCCGCTCGCGCAACGCGGGCCAGAGGCTGCGCGGCACGAACGCCCGCGAGGCGGCCGAGCACTTCTGTCCCTGGTACTCGAAGGCGCCGCGGACGAGCGCCGTCGCGAGCGCGTCGACGTCGGCGCTCGCGTGCGCGACGACGAAGCCCTTGCCGCCGGTCTCGCCGACGAGCCGCGGGTACGAGCGGTAGCGGTCGACCGACTGCCCGACCGTCCGCCAGATCCCCTGGAAGACGCCGGTCGAGCCGGTGAAGTGGACGCCGGCGAGGTCGGGGCTCGCGAGCGCGACGTCGGCGACGACCGGGCCGGGCGCGAAGACGAGGTTGAGCACGCCGGGCGGCAGGCCCGCGGCCTCGAGCAGGCGCGCCGCATGGTACGCCGCGGGCATCGCCGTCGAGGCGGGCTTCCAGACGACCGCGTTCCCGAGCAGGAGCGGCGCCGTCGCGAGGTTGACGCCGATCGACGTGAAGTTGAACGGGCTGATCGCGAGGACGAAGCCCTCGAGCGGGCGGTAGTCGAGCCGGTTCCACGTCCCGGGCGCGGACTCCGGCTGCTCGGCGAGCAGGCGCGCGAGGAAGGCCGGGTTGAAGCGGAGGAAGTCGATCGTCTCGCACGCGGCGTCGATCTCCGCCTGGTGCGGCGTCTTCGACTGGCCGAGCATCGTCGCCGCGTTCAGCGTGTCGCGCCACGGCCCGGCGAGCAGCTCCGCCGCGCGCAGCAGCACGGCCGCCCGGGTCTCCCAGGGCGTCCGCCCCCACGCGCGCTGGGCCTCGACCCCCGCCCGGATCGCCGACTCGACCTCGGCTGCGCCGGCCTCGTGGACGTCGGCGAGCACGCGCGCGCGGTCGTGCGGCTCCACGGCCTGGACGAGCCGCCCGGTCCGGACCTCGCGCCCGCCGATCAGACAGGGCAGCTCGGGCCGCTCGCTCCGCATCGCCGCGAGGCGCGCGCGCAGGGACGCGCGCTCCGGGCTCCCCGGCGCGTAGCCGCGGACGGGCTCGTTCGCCGGCAGCGGCGGGCGGGCGATCGCGTGGGTGCTCATCCCTCGTCCTCCTGACCTGGTCGGGAGCGCTCTCCCCAGTGTGACGGCCGCACGAGGCGACGCCGGGGGCTGGCGCAGTCAGGCGGGCAGCAGCTCGCGCAGCCGTTCGAGCGCCCGGGCGCGGTGGGCGTCCTGCAGGGCGACCGCGCGCCCCGCCTCGCGCGCGCGCACGGCGGCGAGGATCCCCCGGTGCGCGTCGCCGGCTGCCTCGCCCTCGCCCGGGAGCGCGTAGTAGAGCGCCCGGTAGGCCTCCGTCGAGTCCCAGAGCAGGTCGATCAGGCGCGACAGCTGCGGGCTGCGAGCGAGGCCGTGGAGGAGCGCGTGGAAGCGGCGGTTCGCGGCCAGCTGCTCGCCGACGTCGCCCTCGCGCACGGCCGCCGAGTAGGCGGCCTGCGCGGCGTCGAGCCCGGCGAGGTCGGCGTCGTCCGCGCGGGGGACGCCGCGCCGCAGCGCGTCGGTCTCGAGCAGCCGGCGCAGCCGGTAGACCTCCTGGAGCGTCGCGAGGTCGAGCTCCGTGACCGCGTAGCCCCGGCGGGGCCGGTAGGTGACGAGCCCCTCGCTCGCGAGCGACCGGAGCGCCTCGCGGACCGGGATCTGGCTGACCCCGGCCCGCGCGGCCCATCGCTCCTGGTTCACCCGCTGCCCCGGGCGCAGCTCGCCCGCGGCGATCGCCGCCCGCAGCGCCGCCGCCGCGCGGTGCTGCGCGGTCGGCATCGCGACGGCCGGGTCGGCGAGCACGGCGCCTACCGGAACGCCGGCGTCCCGGTCAGCGCCCCGCCGACGACGAGCGTGTGCACCTCGTGCGTGCCCTCGTAGGTGAGGACGGACTCGAGGTTGTTCGCGTGGCGGATGACCGGGTACTCGAGCGTGATCCCGTTGGCGCCGAGGATCGTCCGCGCCGTCCGGCAGACCTCGAGCGCGCCCCGGACGTTGCCCATCTTCCCCATGCTCACGTGCTCCGGGCGGAGCGTCCCGTTGTCCTTCATCCGGCCGAGGTGGAGCGCGACGAGCATGCCGCGGTTGATCTCGAGCGCCATCTCGGACAGCTTCTGCTGGGTCAGCTGGTAGGCCGAGATCGGCTTCTCGAAGACGATCCGCTCCTTCGCGTAGTCGAGCGCGCACTCGAAGCTGGCACGCGCCGCGCCGATGGCGCCCCAGACGATCCCGTAGCGGGCCTCGTTCAGGCACGAGAGCGGCCCGCGCAGCGACGACGCGCCGGGCAGCATGTTCTCGGCCGGCACGCGGACGTCCTGGAGCACGAGCTCGGAGGTGATCGACGCGCGCAGCGAGATCTTCTTGTGGATGTCGGGAGCGGAGAACCCGGGCGTCCCCTTCTCGACGATGAAGCCGCGCACCTCGCCGTCCTCGGTCCGCGCCCAGACGACCGCGATGTCCGCGATCGACCCGTTGGTGATCCACATCTTCGCGCCGTTCAGGATCCAGTCGGAGCCGTCGCGCTTCGCGTGCGTGCGCATCGTCCCGGGGTCGGAGCCGGCGTCGGGCTCGGTCAGCCCGAAGCAGCCGATCACCTCGCCCTTCGCCATGCGCGGCAGCCACCGCTCCTTCTGCTCGTCGGAGCCCCAGCGGTAGATCGCGAACATCGCCAGCGAGCCCTGAACGGAGCAGGCGCTTCGGACGCCCGCGTCGCCGGCCTCGAGCTCGGTGCAGACGAGGCCGTAGGCGACCGCGCTCGCGCCCGCGCAGCCGTAGCCCTTCAGGTGCATGCCGAACAGCCCCAGGCTCGCGAGCTCCTGGATCACCTCGCGCGGCAGGATGCCCTTCTCGAACCACTCCCCGACCTCCGGCACGACCCGCTCGCGGACGAACTGGCGCACGGTGTCGCGAATCGCCCGCTCCTCGTCGTCGAGGAGCGCGTCGATCGCCAGGTAGTCGTGCGGGTCGATCGGGGGGCTTCGATGCCAGTCGCCACGGGTTGAACCTCCGGAGTCGGTGCGGTGGTCGAAACCCTATAGAAAAAGCACCAGTCGGGGACGCGGCGCACCGGGTCGGGCGACCGGGCCTGCGTCCTGTGAACTGATCGGGCTCGCGCCCGTGGAGCGATCGTCATGCTTCCGGCACGGTCCCGTGACACACGCGTGCGCGCTGTCGCTACGCTCGGACGCGGTGGAGGCGCGGGGTGGCCCCTCCGCCTGTCCGAAGGCGGGGACGGTGGTCGGCGAGGCGCTCCGGGTCGACCTCGCTCGACGTCGGCCGCGCAGCCGGCTCAGGGCTTCAGCGTGACCGAGCGCGTCTTCGTCGTGCGGTTGCCCGCGCCGTCGACGACCTTCACGGTGACCTTCACCGTCACGGAGCGGCGGGCGGCGAGGACATCGCTCACGGCCCCGCGCCTCGCCTTCGGGAAGACGAGCGTGAGCGTCCGCTTCTTGCCGGCGACGAGCGTCGCCTTCGCCCCGGACAGGACCAGCGTGGTCGGCGCCTTCGCCTTCGCCTTCCTCCGGTAGGACGCCTTCGCGGACGCGGTCGCGGTGCAGGCCTCGCTGCACGTGACGACGACCTTGACGCCGCGCGTCAACGCGCGCTGGGCCCTCTGCCCGCCGAGCGTGAGCGTCGGCGCCGTCGTGTCGGCCGGCGCTGCCGGAGCGGGCGGCGGCGGGGGTGACGGCGCCGGCGGGGCAGGGGCGGGCGGCGGCGGCTCCGCCGGCGGAGGTGGCGGCGGGGCCGGCGGCGTGGAAGCCGAGCCGGCGAGGGCGCGACGGACGTAGGTCTCGAACTCGTTGTCGACGAGCGGCGCGACCGCGTCGTCGCCCTCGAAGGCGATCAGGTACTCGTTCGCCTGCGCGTTCCAGGCGACGGCGGGCACGCCGGCGTCTGCGGTCGTCGCGCCGTCGGCGCCGATGTCGGAGATGCGCACGTCGTCCTGCACCTCGGCTCCGCTCGTGTCGAGCCGCTGGGCGAAGATCTCCTGCTCGTTCGCCGGGTCGACCTCGTCGACGCCCTCCCAGGCGACGAGGTACTCGAGGCCCGTTGCGTTGTAGGCGACGGACGGCCCGACCGCGAAGCCGGAGCCCGTGATCGGCCCCATGTCGGAGATCACCTGGTCGTCCGTGCCGACCTCGGCCCCGGCGGCGGACAGGCGCTGCACGCCGATCTCCGACTCCTCGTCCGGCGTGATCCCGTCGCGGAGCGCGAACGCGACGAGGTACTCGTCCGCCGCCGGCGAGTAGACGACGTCGGGCTCGTTCCCGTAGTAGACCGTCTCGCCGGGCGGGCCGATGTCCGTGATCCGCTGGTCGTCCGTGCCGACCGCGGCACCGGTTGACGAGAGCCGCTGCACGTAGACCTCGAGCTCGCCGTCGACGAGCGGCGCAGTGTCGTCGTCGCCGGAGAACGCGACGAGGTACTCGCCCGTCTGCGTGTTCACCGCGATCGCCGCGTCCTGCGCCCAGTAGCTCGCGTCACCGTCGGGGCCGAGCGACGAGATGCGGAAGTCGTCCGCGCCGACCTCGCTGCCCGTCTGGGTGAGCCGCTGCCCCCACACCTCGAACTCGTCGTCGGCGAGCGGCGCGACGTTGTCGTCGCCGTCCCAGACGACCAGGTACTCGTGCGAGACGGGGTTGTACGCGACGTCGGCACGGATCGCGCTCGCCTGGACCGGGAACATGATCCCCGTCCCGAGGTCGGAGATCCGGAAGTCGTTCGTGCCCACCTCCGCCCCGTCGGCGGACAGCCGCTGCCCGAAGATCTCGGACTCGTTGTCCACGAGCGGCGACGAGTCGTCGGCCTCCCAGACGACGAGGTACTCGTTCGCATCGGGGTTGTACGCGACGGCCGGACGGGCCGCGTCGAAGGCGGCGTCGCCGTCGGGCCCCATGTCGGAGATCCGGAACTGCGTGCCGATGGGCTGGCCCGAGGCGTCGAGGAGTCGCCCGAAGACCTCGTCCTCGGAGCCCGAGAGCCCGACCGTGCGATCGCCGGTCCAGACGACGAGGAACTCGTGGTCGACGCTGTTGTAGGCGATCGCCGAGTCCTGCGCGTCGAACGCCCCGTCCCCGTCGGCGCCCATCTGCGACACGCGCGTGTCCTGGCCGAGGGGCTGCGTCCCCGCGGCGGCCCCGGCCAGGGCGCCCGCGACCAGCAGCACGGTGCACGACACGACCGGCCATCGGCCCGTGCACCGCATCCCCCTCCGCAGCATCGGGCGATCGTACCGGCTGCCAGTCCGGACACCGTCGCGGGTGATACCCACCCCGGGAGACCGTCGGCGTTCGTCGCTCGCAGACGTGCCGGCCGCACTAGCCGAGCAACGCCACGACGACCACGCCCACCGCGTAGAGCCCGGCGATCGCCACCCCCTCGAACCCGATGCCGCCGCGTTCCCGTCGCACGAGGCCGAGCGCCACGAGCGCAGCGAGTGCGATCGTCCAGCCGAGGACGAACACGTCGCTCCGGGTCGCCGCGTCGTAGAGCGAGCCCTGACGGTAGGCGAGGTCGGCGGCGGGGACGAAGAGCGTGTCGAAGGTGTTTCCGCCGACGATGCCCGCGACGGCGAGCGTCAGCGCCCCAGCGCGCACGGCCGCGACAGTCGTGACGAGCTCCGGGATGGAGGTCGCCACGCTCGTGAAGAACGTCCCGACGAGCGTCTCCGAGATCCCCGTGGTCTCGATCAACGAGACCCCGGAGCGCCCGATCGCCCAGCCCGCGACCACGACGACGAGGGCGAGGCCGAGGAAGCGCGCCCACAGGCCGGACAGGGACTCGCGCGGGTCGTGCTGCGCGGGCTCGTCGGGTTGCGTGTCGCTGGTGCGGCGCGGGTGCCACATCGGCTCGATCCCGATCGAGCGGCCGACCCGCAGCCCGTATGCGTACACCGCGACGATGACGGCGCTCGCCGGGTGGATCCCGAGGAACGTCCAACCCGGCGCGGCGACTCCCATCAGGATGATCGCCAGCAGGAAGACCACCAGGACGGCGTTGAAGACGTTCGTGAGCGACGCGGCCGCATGCTCGAGGTTGGCGCCGCGGTGGACGAGGTCGGCGACGACCAGGAACGCGGTCTGGACGGCGATCCCGCCGACGGAGTTCCCGATCGCGAGGCTCGCGTTGCCGTCCGCGGCCGCCACGACGCTCACGACCGTCCCGGCCGCGGAGGTCGTCGCCCCGAGCAGGACGGCGCCGGCGAGCGCCTCCCCCATGCCCGTCCGATCGGCCAGCCGGTTGACGACGCCGGCGAGCCGGAAGCCGAAGACGCCGATGGCCAGCGCGGCCGCGACGAACGCGACGATCGACACCCAGGTCGGCAGCACCGGGGTGAGCCATCCCATCTCCCGGGGCTACCCGCGCGCCGGCTCGGGAACCGCTCGGAGCCCGCGTCGAGCCGTCGGGCCCGGCACGGATCGCTCGTTCCGGCGATCGGGCTCGGCGCTTGCGCCGTCTCCGGGCCGTCGGACAGGAGCCCGACCGAACCGACGACCGGGCGAGCAGTGAAGCGGAAAGGCCCCGTTTCCGGGGCCTTTCGAGAGATGGAGCGTGGGGGGATCGAACCCCCGACCTCCGGCTTGCAAAGCCGGCGCTCTCCCAGCTGAGCTAACGCCCCGCGGCGATCACTGTACCGACTCGCGTCCTGCCGTCTACCCGCCTCGGGGAGGCGTGACGCGCCGGAGAGGATCGGCCGCGGCCCCGCAGGGCCAGGGGCTTCGGGAGCTCAGCGTCCCCAGTCGAAGTCGCGAGAGCGACCCCAGAAGCTGTCCTCCTGGCTGTCGTCCTGGACGTCGTAGGCGGGGCCCGCCAGGACGAGGCTGGACTCGAGCGAGGGATCGGTCCCGGCCTGGGTCTCCTCCCAGCGGGCCTGCTCCTCGGTCTTGAACAGGGGATGGTTCGTGAACGGATCGTCGTTGCGATACCGAGCCAGCGGCATCTGCGGATCCAGGTGGGCGTTGCGTCGCTTGAGCTCGAGGTGTTCCTCGATGGCCTTTGCGAACAGGGAGCTGCCTTCGAACCTCATTCGCTCCTCCGTAGATCGGGGGCACGGGCAGGGGCGGCGGAGTTGCCTCCGCTAAGGGTTTCGACGACGGTAGCAGATCCTCCCGACACGTGTCCGGATCGTCCTTCGACCCGGGACGACCTGCTCCTGCTCGCCGTCGTCAGAAGATCGCGCGGTCGAGCATGACCCCCACCACCATGCCGACGAGCCAGCCGAACACGGCGCAGAAGGTGGCCAGCCCGGCGAAGCGCTGGTGCTTCGTGCCCGCGGCCATGCCCGCGGCGACGAGGGCGACCGCGATCGACGCGAGGCCGATCCGGGCGGGGTGGTAGAAGACCGCGGCGATGCCGCCGAACAGGGCCGCGCCGGCGAGGTAGAGCGAGACGACCTCGCGGGCCGCCGAGTGGCGGGGCTGCGTGCTCTCCGTCATCAGACCTGCTCCTTCCGCTCGCCGCGAACCGGGTCGACGCGCACCGGGCGGCGTGCCGGCGAGCCGTGGGGGCCACGCCGGAGCGTCGGGCGGGGCCGCCGGGGACGATTCCACCAACGGCCGCCGTCGTCGTCGTCGTGCGGCAGGCCGACGCCGACGGTGTCGGAACCGTCTCCGGGCACGGGCTCGCTCCGGATGGCCCTCCAGATCACCCAGCAGATCCAGACCACCGGGATCTTGAGCGCGATCCCGAAGAACACGACGTACCAGACCATCGGCCCGGGAAGCATAGCCACCTCGCCCGTCGGCGGCGTCACGCCCGGCTCGCGGGGTCAGCCGGCGGCGAGCGCCGACACGCGGCGCTTGATCGTCGCGAGGATCGCACCCATCCCGCGCAGGCGCAGGGGCGAGATCAGCTCGCCGAGCTTCATCGCGACGTAGAAGTCGCCCGGCGTCTCGAGCACCTCGTCGGGCGCGGCGCCGTCGAGCCCCGCCAGGAGGACGCCCGCGTACCCGCGGGTCGTGGGCGCCTCCGGCGGGGCGTCGAAGAAGAGGCGGACGCGGCCCTCCGCGTCGAGCTCGGCCGCGAGGAAGAACGGCGTCTGGCACTCGTGGACGCGCTCGAGGTGCGAGCCGTCCGCGAGCCGCTCCGGCAGCGCGGGCAGGCCGTCCGCGTAGTCGAGCAGCATCGCCAGCCGCAGATCGCGCGGCGAGTCGGCGAAGTCCTCGACGATCTGCTCGAGCTCAGGCCGCACGGTGCTACGGCTTCTCGATCGGGACGCGGACGGCGTTGCCCCACTCGACCCAGGAGCCGTCGTAGTTGCGCACCCTGCCGAAGCCGAGCAGGTGCGTGAGCACGAACCACGTGTGGCTCGACCGCTCGCCGATCCGGCAGTACGCGACGACCTCGTCGCCTGCGGCCAGGCCCTGCTCGTCCTGGTAGATCGCGCGCAGCTCGTCCGCCGTCCGGAAGCTGCCGTCCTCGTTCGCGGCGCGCTTCCACGGGACGCTCACCGCGGTCGGGATGTGCCCGGTGCGGATCGCGCCCTCCTGCGGGTAGTCGGGCATGTGCGACAGCTCGCCGGAGTACTCGCCGGGCGAGCGCACGTCGACGAGCTTGCCCTTGCCGATGTGCGCGAGGACGTCCTCCTTGAAGGCCCGGATCGTCCGGTCGTCGCGCTCCACGCGCGGGTACGCGGTGCGCTGGCGCTGCGGCACGTCCCGCGTCGTCGGCCGGCCCTCCTCGAGCCACTTCTGGCGGCCGCCGTCGAGCAGGCGGACGTCGGCGTGGCCGAAGAGCGAGCACACCCAGAGCGCGTAGGCGGCCCACCAGTTGAAGTTGTCGCCGTAGAAGACGATCGTCGTGTCGCGCTCGATGCCCTTCGAGGACATCAGCTCGGCGAAGCCGTCGGCGTCGACGTAGTCGCGCGTGAGCTGGTCGTTCAGGTCGGCGTGCCAGTCGATCTTGACGGCGCCGGGGATGTGCCCGGTCTCGTAGAGCAGGACGTCCTCGTCGGACTCGGCGACGACGATCCGCGGGTCGTCGAGCCGCTCGGCGAGCCAGGCGGTGGTCACGAGGCGCTCGGGGTGCGCGTAGGACTGGAGCTTCGGGTCGGGATCGAGCTCGACGGCCATGGTCGTCCCTTTCGTCTCTCGTCGGTCGTGGTCGAAGGGGCCCGCAGCGGCCCGTGGCGCCGACAGCGTAGCCAGGCCCGCGCGTGCCGCCGAGCGCCGTTACGCGGACGGCTCGGCCGGGGCGTCGAGCGCGATCGCGCCCGGCACGGTCTCGCGGCCGAGCTCGTTCCGCCGGTACTCCTCGAGCTTGGCGCGGGAGTCCTCGATGTCGTTCAGCTGCATCGCCAGCTGCCCGATCCGGTCGGTCGGCGTGAAGGCGGTCGTGCTGCGCTCCATGCTGAGCCGCTCGGGGTGGTAGGCGAGGCCGGGGCCGGTCGTGTCGAGGATCGAGTAGTCGTCGCCGCGACGCAGCTCGACCGCGACCTCGCCGGTGATCGAGCTGCCGACCCAGCGGCGCAGGCTCTCGCGGAGCATCAGCGCCTGCGGGTCGAACCAGCGCCCCTCGTAGAGGAGCCGCCCGAGCCGGCGGCCCTGCTCGCGGTACGCGTCGAGCGTCGCCTCGTTGTGGATCGCCGAGACGAGCCGCTCGTAGGCGATGAACAGGAGCGCCATCCCGGGCGCCTCGTAGACGCCGCGGCTCTTCGCCTCGATGATGCGGTTCTCGATCTGGTCGGACATGCCGAGGCCGTGCCGGCCGCCGAGGTCGTTCGCCCGGCGGACGAGCTCGACCGGGTCGGCGATCGCCTCGCCGTTCAGCGCCACCGGCCAGCCCTGGTCGAAGCGGACCGTGACCGTCTCCGGCGCGATCTGGACCGAGGCGTCCCAGTGGGCCACGCCCATGATCGGCTCGACGACCTTCATGCTCCGGTCGAGCTGCTCGAGGTCCTTCGCCTCGTGCGTCGCGCCCCAGATGTTCGCATCGGTCGAGTACGCCTTCTCCGCCGACGCGCGGTACGGGAGGTCGCGCTCCTCCATCCAGCGGCTCATCTCGAGCCGGCCGCCCAGCTCGCCGACGAAGTCCTCGTCGAGCCACGGCTTGTAGATCCGCAGCGCCGGGTTCACGAGGAGCCCGTAGCGATAGAAGCGCTCGATGTCGTTGCCCTTGTAGGTCGACCCGTCGCCCCAGACGTCGATCCCCTCGGCGTGCATCGCGCGGACGAGCATCGTCCCGGTGACGGCGCGGCCGAGCGGCGTCGTGTTGAAGTACGTCTTCCCCGCCGTCGAGATGTGGAAGGCGCCGCACTGCAGCGCGACGAGCCCCTCGTGGACGAGCTCGGCGCGGCAGTCGACCAGCCAGGCCCCCTCGGCGCCGTAGGCCTGGGCACGGTCGGGGATGCTCGCGATGTCGGGCTCGTCGTACTGGCCGAGATCCGCGGTGAACGCGTACGGGATGGCGCCGCGCTCGCGCATCCACGCGAGGGCGCACGACGTGTCGAGCCCGCCGGAGAAGGCCAGGCCGACCTTCTCCCCGACGGGGAGGCTGCGCAGGATGACGCTCACGGACGCGAGTCTACGGGCTGCGGCCGCGGGGTCGCGGGCCGACCGTTCGCGGCGTATCGTCCCGTCCCATGTCGACACGGATCGGCCTGGCCGACATCGCGGCGATCGGCGGGCGGATGCTCGCGTCGAGCGCGGACTCGATCGCGGCCGTGACCGCGTTCGTCCAGCGCACGACGGGCGTCGCCGTCACCGTGCTCGCCGAGACGACCGCGGACGGGCGCTACGTCTTCCGCGGGATCGAGCGGGCGGTCGAGGCGCCCGTCGGCACGGACGACGCGATCCCCTACGACTGGAGCCTCTGCTCGCGCATCCACCTCGGCGAGTCGCCGGCCACCGTCCCGGACACGCGCGAGGTGCCGGCGCTCTGGCGGCAATGGCTGCGCCTGAAGGAGGGGCTCGGCGTCGACTGGGACGTCCTCGCCTTCTGCACGCGGGAGGTGCTGCTCCCCGACGGCGTGCGCTTCGGCACGCTCTGCGTCCACCACACGGAGCCGCGCGCGTTCAGCGCGGACGAGCAGGCGCTGCTCGAGGTGCTCGCCCGCCTCGTCGGCGAGGAGGTCGCGCGCGAGCGCGCCGCCGCGGAGCTCGCGGGCTCGCTGCGGGCCCTCGCCGCGGCCGAGCGGCGGCGCGTCGAGCTGGCCGAGGAGCTGCGCCACGAGCTGCGCGCGCCGCTCCACGTGATCGACGGGTACGCGGAGGCGATGCTCGACGGCGTCGTCGCGGCCTCGGACGAGCACCTCGTCCTGGTCCGCCGCGAGGCCGGGCGCGCCATGCGCCTGCTCGACGACCTCGCCGAGCTGACCCGGCTCGAGGCCTCGCCCGTCGTCGACGAGACCGGGGAGCCCGTGCAGCTCGACGCGCTCGTCCTCGAGATGCGCGACCGGATGGCGCCGCTCGCAGAGGCCAACGGGCTCGCGCTCGAGGCGGACGTCCGGGCGGCGCTCGTGCACGCGCCGCGCCGCCGGCTCGAGCAGGTCGTCGTCAACCTCGTCCGCAACGCGCTGCGGGCGCTCGCGCAGGGCGGCGGCACGCGGATCACGCTCGTCGTCCGCCCCGACGGCGACCGGGTCGAGCTGGGCGCCGAGGACGACGGGCCCGGCATCCCGCCCGGCGAGATCGAGCGGGTCTTCGAGCGCTTCTACCGCGGCAGCTCAGCGCGCGAGCAGGGCAGCGGCACCGGCCTCGGCCTGACGATCGCCCGGCGGATCGTCGAGGCCGCCGGCGGCGAGATCGCGGCGGAGACGCTGGAGCCACGTGGCGCCCGCGTCGTCGCGCGGCTCCCCCGGCTCGACGCGGAGCCGGTCGCGCGCGGCGAGCATCCCGGCGTGCAGGCGCCGTAGCGCCTCGGCACGGTCGAGGCCGGTCTCGACCGCGGCCTCGGTCAGCGTCCGCCCGCGCAGGGCGACGCGCTCGAGCACGGCCCAGTCCCGGTGCTCGACGCGCGCGAGCGCCGCCGGCCGGGGCACGGGGCCCACTCCCCCGGACGCCGCGCGCCGCGCCCGGGCCTCGCTGCGCACGCGCGCGATCAGCGTCGCGCCGTCGGCCGCACCGGTCGCGAGCGCGGCCTCGACCGCCTCCGTCGCGCGCCGCTCGTCCCCGGTCACCCGCAGGGCCAGCCCGTACGCCGCGGCCGCCGTGTCCCGCCTGGTCTTCCGCCTCCGTGTCATGGGCGGGACGATAGGCCGGGCGTGTCGAGCGCCCGGGTCGCAGCACCAGCCTGTGTCAAGGAACGGCGGGCGCGACGAGCCGGTGGTAGCCGACGCCCTTGGACCGTCTGCAGGACGCCGTCGGCGCCGGCGGCTGCGAGCTTGCGCCGCAGGTTCGGCGACGCTGGTCGACCAGGCGGGTCTCGACGTCGTGCGTCGATCCCCCACACCTCGAGCAGGAGGTGCTCGCGCGGGTAGACCCAGCCGGGGTGCTCGGCCAGGGCGGCGAGCAGGCCGAACTCGCGGCGCGTCAGCGGCACCTCCACCTCGCCGACGAGCGCCCGGTGGGCGTCGCTTCGACCACCAGCGGCCCGCAGGCGGTCCGGCGAGCGCCGCCCGCGCGGCTGGCGGCGTGCCGCGCGAACGCCTTCACCTTCGCGGCGAGCAGCTTCGGCGAGACGGGCTTGACGACGAAGTCGACGGCGCCGAGCCGGTACGCGACGAGCTGGTCGAGCTCGTCCTCGAGCGAGGTGACGAGGATCACCGGCACGGCCCGCTCGGCCGCCTCGAGCCGCCGGAGGACCTCGAAGCCGTCGATCCCGGGCAGGCGCACGTCGAGCAGCACGAGGTCCGGCGCCGCGCGGGCCGCGAGCGCGAGCGCCTCCTCGCCGCTCCCGGCCTCGACGACCGTGATCGCCTCCTCCTGCAGGTAGGCGCGGAGCAGCTTGCGCAGCGCCCGGTCGTCGTCGACGAGCAGGACGGTCGGCACGCGCTCAGGCGTCCGGCCGCTCGGAGCGGACGGCGTCGAGGATCCGCTGGCGCAGGCAGCAGCGGGGTCGGCGTCCGCGGCCGCGAGCGCGATCGCGGCGGCGGTCGCGAGCGCGTCTCGAACGCGGCGCGGCACTTCGGAGGACGCGATCAGGCGCTCGGCCTCGACCGCCGCGGGCTCGAGCGCGCCGAGGGCGTGCGCCGAGAGGAGCGCGGCGACGTCGTCCGGGATCGGGTCGTGCGGGCTCATTCGGCGAGGGCTGGGCCGAGGGAATCGCGGAGCTTGGCGAGCGCCGCGTGCGTACGGGACTTCACGGTACCGACGGGCTCGCCGGTCAGCTCGGCGATCTCGGACTGGCTGTAGCCGCCGAGGTACGCCAGCTCGAGGATCGCCGCTGCGTCCGGCAGCCTGCAGCGCGGCCCGGACGAGCGCCGAGCGGTCGCTCGACCGGCGCCGACCACGTCGTCCGGCGCAGCGGGCTCGAGGCCGCTGACACCGCCGGCACCGAGCGGTTGCGGCCGCACGGGCGGGCAGGACCGCCGACGGCGCGGCGGTGGACGAGGGTGAGGAGCCAGGTCGCGGCCCGCCCCCGCTCGACGTCGAAGCGGCAGGCGGCGCGCCAGGCGTCCAGGAACGCCTCCTGGACGACGTCCTCGGCGAGGGTCGCGTCCCCGACGACGCGCCGCGCGAGCGCGTAGGCGGGCCGGCCGAGGCGGTCGTAGAGCTCCCCGAGCGCAGCCTCGTCCCCGGCCGCGCAGCGCGCGACGAGGCGCTCCTCCGAGCCGGGCTCCGGCCGCATGACGGGGCGATGCTAGCGGCGCCGCGCACGCCGGGACGGGCGTCCGCCCCGGCCGTGCTAGCGTCGCGCTCCCCGATCCAAGGAGGTGAGCGCGACGGCGTGCTCTTCATCGGCTGGACGCGCGCGGTGCGCGGGCGCGAGGCGGCGGCCCAGGGCGTCTTCCGCGAGGCGCTGGGCCTCATGGAGCAGCTCCGTGGCGAGGGCCGGATCGAGTCCTACGAGCCGGTGCTGCTCGACGCGCACGGCGGCGACCTTCGGGTGCTTCGTCTCGTCCGGCGACCGCGAGACGCTCGCGGCGCTCCGGATCAGCCCGAGCTCGAGCGCCTGAACGCGCGCGCCGTGCAGATCGTCGACGGCTACGGCGTGGTCGGCGGCGTCAGCGGCCCGGCCGTGGCCGCGCGCATGGCGCTCGCGCATGAGGCCGCGGCCATTTCGGGCTGAGTCTGGGGCCCGCCGCGCTGCGGGCCACGACCGCGCGGCGCTCAGCCGCTCGGCGACCACGACGACCGGCCGCGGGCAGCTCGGGCATGATCGAGCAGTCGATCACGCGGACGTCAGCCGCCAGCGGGCCCGCCGTGGTCATCGCGGACGGTCGCGTGGATCGTCTCGGAGGCGACCCGGATCCCGGCCCCGTCGAGCCGGGAGACGACCCGCCGCGTCAGCTCGTCTCGAACGATGCGCGCGCGGCGAACCGGAACGACGAAGCGGGCAGCGAGCTCCAGCCAGTTGTCGGTCGCCCGGACGTACACGCGCGGCTGCAGCTCGGTCGCCGGCATCGGGTACCGGCGCGCCATCGCCTCGATCGCCCGCCGGGCCTCGTCCGAGCTCGAAACGCGAACCGCCTCGTCCGTGAGGATCCGCTCGGCGGTCTGCCAGTCGCTCCCGTGCTCGACGGGGATGACCAGCTCCTCCCAGATGTACTCGAAGGCGCCCGAGTAGTTGAAGACCGCGTCCGTGAAGGTCGCCTTGTTCGACACCGTCACGATCCGGCCGGTGTACTGCCGGCCCTCGACCCAGGTGTCGCCGCCGGGCGAGCCGATCTCGAGGAGCGTCGTCCGCAGCGGCGTCACGTCGATCACGTCGCCCTCGACGCCTCCGATCCGGACGCGGTCGCCCACGCGGAAGATCCGGCCGAGCAGGATGTTGAACCAGCCGGCGATCGCGCCGATCACCTCCTGCATCGCGAAGGCGATGCCAGCAGCCGCGAGGCCGACGACGACGCCGATGCGCCCGGCGAACGGACGCCAGACGATCGCGAGCGCGATCAGGGCGAGGACCAGCACGGCCACGCGCGTCGCCTTGCGGAGGTGGTACCGACCGTAGGCGTCGTCGATCCGACGGGTCGCGAGCCGCGCCAGTGGCCAGGCCAGCAGGCCGGCGACGAGGAGCACCGCAGCGGTCGTCGCGAGTCGGCCGAGCGTCGTCTGGTTGTCGCGTACGAGGTCGACGAGTTCGTCCACGCCGTGGTGATTGCCCGCCGGGCGGTTCCGCACGCGGGCCCGGTGCCCCGGCTCGACCGGACGCCCGCACGGGATCGCCCGGGCCGCGGAGGAGGTCCGCACCTCGCCGGACGAGGCCCCCCGCCCGTCGCGGAGCTCGCGACGCATGGTCGGCGCCGCGTCGTCGTCCGGACGCCCGCGAGAGGCTCGCGGCCCTCCGCGTCGGCCCGGAGCCGGGGCGCCCGAACGCGGGCGCGACGACGCCGCTACGGCGTCGTCGCCTCGGGCCGGCCCGCACGCGGGCCGGCCGCGAGGTCGGACCGCAGCGCGGCGCTCAGCCGCTCCGCGACCATGACGACCGGCAGGTGCGTGTTGGCCGCGGGCACCTCCGGCATGATCGAGCAGTCGATCACGCGGACGCCGCTCCAGCCGTGGACGCGCCCCCGCTGGTCGACGACGGCGCCGGGGTCCTCGGCCCGCCCCATGCGCGCGGTGCCGGTCGCGTGCACGTAGTTGCCGAGCGAGGCGTTCAACCACGCCTCGTACACCTCCGGGTCTGCGAGCGCCGCCGCCGGCGTGCCGGTCGCGTCGACGAAGGCCGACTCGACGATCGCCCGGAACGGCGGCGTCTCCAGCACGGCCAGCGCGTGCTGGACGGCCTCGCGCATCACCTGCCGGTCCCGCGCGGTGCTGAGCATGCGCACGGCGACGAGCGGCGGCCCGGCGGGATCGTCCGGGTCGAGCCGCACCTCGCCGGTGGAGGTCGCCGTCATCAGCGCGGCCATGAGCGCGCCATGGTGCTGCGGCGTCGTCGCGGACAGCGCCCCCTGCATCGCGAGCAGGTGGATGTCGCCCGACTCGACGCTGGACGACAGCCGCAGGACTGCGTTGACGCACGGCCCTCCCGGCACGACCTCCCGGGACCCCGGCTCGAGGGCGAGCAGGATCGACGCGGCCGGGTGGTCCTGCAGGTTCCGGCCCACCCCCGGGCGGGCGCAGCCGCTGCGCAGGAGGATCGCCGGGGTCTCGATGGCGCCCGCGCAGAGCACGACGACGTCCGCGGCGAGCTCCGTCCCGTCGGTCAGCACGACGCCCACGACGACGTCGTCGTCGACGGCGAGCCGGTCGACCCGGGCGTCCGGCCGGATCGTCAGGTTCGCGCGGCCCCGGGCCGGCTCGAGGCACGTCTCCAGGCTGGAGCGCCGACCGGTCGCGTCGGCGGTCCGCCGCAGCGTGCCCGCGCCGTCCGCCGGCGTGAAGGTGTCGACGTCGTCGGGCAGCCCCAGGCTGGCCGCCGCCTCGACGAGCGCGCGATCGACCGGCGTGTAGTCCGCCCGGGCCGTGACCGCCAGCTGCTCCCGGAGCCCGGCGAAGGTCGGCTCGACCGAGGCCCACGCCCACTCGTCCAGCCCGTACCTGGTGGCCCAGCCGTCGTAGTCGCGCGGCAGCCCGGGCAGCGCGAGCATGGCGTTCACCGATCCGGAGCCGCCCAGCCCGCGGCCGCGCAGGTAGGGGCGGGGGGCGTCCGCGGCCAGCCGGGTCGCCATCAGCCCCGGGTCGAACGCGTCCGCCGCGCTCATCGCGTCGATCCAGCTCGCCGACGCCAGCAGGCGGCCCGTCTCGGTGCCCGCCCGGTCCGGGCCCGCCTCGAGCAGGACGACCTCTCGGTCGCCGTCCTCGCTCAGGCGCGCGGCGACCACGCAGCCCGCGCTGCCCGCGCCCACGACGACGATGCGCACGATCGGGCTCCCTCCCGGTCGGGGACGTGCCGCCACCTGACGGCAGCGAGGGAGCCGGAGTCTAGAGCGGGCGCGCGATCCCTGCTGCGGCCGCGGCTGCCGGGGATCGACCGAGGGAGCGGCCCCGCCCGGGGCCCCTCGGGACACGGCCGCCGTCGAGGCGGTCGCCGCGCCCGGTGTTTTCGATCCTCGCCGAGGTGGTACCCTGAGCCATCCCCAACGCCTGTCGTTCCCCTCGCTCTGACGCCTAGCGACCGCCATTGCGGTGTTAGCGGCGGGGGAAGCGAGGCAGTCATGGGTAGAACCGATCGGCTCGAACGGGCGGCAGGAACGGTGACCGCCGAGAGCTGCGGCGACGGCGTCCGCACGCTACGGCTCCTCGGCGAGCACGACCTCTCGACCAGGGACGAGCTGCTGGGACTCGGCGAGGCCGCAGTGGAGCAGGGCGACCTCGTGATCGACCTGGCAGAGGTCGAGTTCATCGAGGCCTCGATCGTCGGCGCGGTCGTCGAGCTCCGGGCCCGGGCGCTCCACGCCGGCCGCTCGTGCACGCTGGTGCTCCCCCGGGGAGGACTCCCCCGCCGCGTGCTCGAGCTGTGCGAAGTCCCCGCCACGGTCCCGTGCACCGATCGACCCCGGCCCCGGTAGCCGGAGTCGGGCCGCGGTCGTCAGGCGGGAGACGCTCGAACGTCGCACACGAACTCGACCGTCGTCCCCGATGGCCCCCGCCGGATCCGGACGTCGTCGGCGAGCGACCGCAGGAGCATCAGGCCGCGTCCGCGACCGATGGTGCCCGTCTGGCCGTCGACCCGCTCTCGCCAGCGCCCGGAATCGACCACCTGGACGTGGACGACATCGGCGTCGACCCACATCCGGATCTCGACCGTGGGCCGTTGCGGCTCGCGGGGGTGCTCGATCGCGTTCGCCGCGGCCTCCGAGAGCGCGAGCACGATCTCGTCGCATCGATCCGCGTCGACGCCCTCGGCCAGCAGCCATCCGGCCGCCACCTCTCGCAGCGGCCGCAGCGAGGCAGGCGATGCCCGAGCGGACACCTCCAGCTCCCGTCCGCCCTGCATCATGGCCCGGGTACCGCAGCCGGCGACGCGGCAAACCTCCACCACGTCACCGACCCACGGCTGGACGTGACCGCCGGCCGTTCACGTCGGCAAGGGGCGTGGCGCGCCGTGCGCGTCACGCTCGATCGACGACTCCACCACCGCCGGCCACCCGAGCACGACGCCGGGCCCTGCGTGACGGAGGCCCCGCTTCCAGGGCCTTCCTCGGATGGGCGTAGCTGGATTTGAACCAGCGACCCCCCGCGTGTGAGGCGGGTGCTCTCCCGCTGAGCTATACGCCCGGGAGCAGTCGAGGATACCACCGGCCGGGTTGCCGACGGACGCTGCTACCATCGCCGGGCCGGCCGCGCTAGGCGGGGAGCTAGCGGTTCCCTGAACCCGCAATCCGCTACAGCGGGGCTGAATCCCCTCCCGAGGGGGTCGGTAACGAGGTAGGGCTCGCGCACGCGAGCGTCGACGGCCAGGTTCCGCGCGACGGGAGCCTGTGAACCGCGTCAGGTCCGGAAGGAAGCAGCGCTCAGCGGTGTCTTCCGGGTGCCGCGGAGCAGCCTGGCCCGAGCGAGCGTGACGGGCACCGCCCCGGAGCCGCCTTCGAAGGAGGGTGCGCGGCCGGCACGTCCCTCGCGCTCCCGGCCGGCGGCCTCGCCGGTCGACGCGCGCCCCCGCGGCGCGGGCCCCGGGATCTCCGACGGGCGGGCTGCTCTAGCATGGACGACATGACGCCCTCCCCCGCCCGGCCGCGCGCGTGACCGCGCTCTACCGCAAGTACCGCCCGCAGACCTTCGACGAGGTCGTCGGGCAGGAGGCGGTCGTCCGGACGCTGACGAACGCGATCGAGCAGGACCGACTGCGGCAGGCGTACCTCTTCTCGGGCCCGCGCGGGACCGGCAAGACGTCGCTCGCGCGGATCCTCGCGAAGGCGCTCAACTGCGAGCGGGGCCCGACGACGACGCCGTGCGGGACGTGCCTCTCGTGCGTCTCGATCGCGAGCGGGCAGTCGCTCGACGTGATCGAGATGGACGCGGCCTCGCAGCGCGGCATCGACGACGTCCGGGAGATCCGCGAGCGCGCGATCCTCCAGCCGATCGCGCGCAACAAGGTCTACATCCTCGACGAGGCCCACCAGCTGACGAAGGACGCGTTCAACGCGCTGCTCAAGCTGATCGAGGAGCCGCCGCCGCACCTCGTCTTCGTCTTCTGCACGACCGAGCTCGACAAGATGCTCGCGACCGTCCGCTCGCGCTGCCAGACGTTCATGTTCGCGCGCCCGCGGCTGGCCGACCTGACGAAGCTGCTGCGGCGCGTCGCCGACGGCGAGCAGATGGACGTCCCCGACGCGGCGCTCGCGCTCGTCGCGCGCGGCGCGCGCGGGAGCTTCCGCGACGCGGTCTCGACGCTGGATCAGCTCGCGTCCGCCACGGGCGGCGCGATCACCGTCCAGTCGGTGCTCCAGCTGCTCGGCGCGGTCGAGGAGGAGGCGCTCTTCCGCCTGCTCGACCACGTCGTCGACCAGGACGCGGCCGGCGCCCTGGCGTTCGTGGAGGAGCTGGCCGACCAGGGCCAGGACCTCGCGCGGCTCGTCGGCGACCTGCTCGAGCACCTGCGCTTGCTGATGCTGCTGCAGCACCTCGACGAGCTGCCCGAGGGCGTCCCGGTCACGGACGAGACGCGCGACCGCCTGCGTGCGCAGGCGAACCAGCTCGGCGAGCGCCAGGTGATCCGCCTGATCGACCTGCTGGCCGTCGCGATCGACGACATCCGCCAGGGTGGCGATCCGCGGCTGCCGCTCGAGCTCGCGCTCGTCAAGGTCGCGCGGCCGCAGGCCGACCTCTCGCGCGAGGCGCTCCTGCTGCGACTGGAGACCCTCGAGGCGCGGGTCGCCCACGGCGGGACCACCGCCGCGGCGCCGGCGCCGGCGCCGCGCGCGTCCTCCCCGGCGCGCCTGGCCGCCGTGCCCGCGCCCGCCGTGACCGCCGCGCCCGCCGCGCCCGCCGTGACCGGCGCGTCCGGCGCTCCGGCGGTCGAGGAGGAGGACGTCGAGGCTCCCAGCGCGCCGCCCCCGCCGCCTGCCGGCGCGGGCCCGCTCGACCTGGCCACGCTCCAGCAGCTGTGGCGCCAGGCGGTCCTCCCGGCCGTCGGCGAGCGGTCCATCCCGCTCGGCTCGGTCCTCTCCCAGGCCCGTCCGGTGCAGCTCGCGGAGGGCAGGCTCGTCGTCGAGTTCCCGCCGTCGGCGTCGTTCAACCGCGCGATCGCGGAGGAGCCGAAGAACACCGCGATCCTGGTCGAGGCGATCCACCAGGTGAGCGGCCAGCGGATCGGGCTCGCGTTCGCCGTCAGCGACCCCGCGAGCGCGGGGGACGAGCGAGGCGACGACGCCCACCAGCACCACGGACCGATGAGCGAGGACGAGCTCGTCCTGCTCCTGCAGGAGACGCTCGACGCCCACGAGGTGGGCGACGACAACTGACGCGGAGGCACGCCATGAAGATGGACGTCAACAAGATGATGAAGCAGATGCAGCAGATGCAGGCCGAGATGGCGAAGGCCCAGGAGGAGCTCGCCAAGGAGGTCGTGGAGGCGTCCGCGGGCGGCGGGATGGTCAAGGTGAAGGCCTCCGGCGCGGGCGACGTGGTCGAGGTGAAGATCTCCCCCGAGGCGATCGACCCGGACGATCCCGAGATGCTCGAGGACCTGATCCTCGCGGCGGTGAACGAGGCGCTGCGCAACGCGCACGAGCTGATGCAGTCCCGGCTCGGCGGCGCCCTGGGCGGGCCGGGCGGCCCGCTCGCCGGGCTCGGCTTCTAGCGCTCCGACACGGCCCGGCGCCTCGCGGGGCGACGCCGACGGCGAAGGCGCGGACGCGAGGCGGCACGCGGGCGGCGGGCCGGGCCGGCCGAGCGGCGGCGCGCCCGGCCCGTCCTGGCGGCAGCAGGGGCGTCCACCCGGGGGCGACGGTGCGGCGGCGACGCGCCGACCACCGTCCAGCCGACCGCAGGCAGCGCCGCCGACCACCGGCCGCACCGGACGACGCCGCGGGGCGCGCGCCGAATCCTTGCGAAGCCGTGCGCCGATCGGCACGGTCCCGTGACCCACGCGTCACGTCTCGCGCGATAGGCTCAGCGCCGGAGGCGCGTGGTTCCCCCACCCTGGGTGGGAGGCCCGGGAGCCGTGGCCGAACCGGACGTGTCCCGCCCGGCCGCGTCCCGAGCGCGCACGTCCCCGCAGGACGCAGTGCGAGGGGCCCGGGCCCGGCCGGGCGTCCGGGGACGCCCGGCGCAGCCGGCCGCGTCGCGGCCTCCACGCTCGCGGACGCACCGCCCGTCCGCCTCCGGGCGGGCCGCGCCGATGCCACGGGCACAATGGACGGGTGTTCGGCCCGGTCGTCGACAACCTCGTGGCCCAGCTCACGCACCTCCCCGGCGTCGGCAACCGCACGGCGCACCGGCTCGCGTTCCACCTGCTCCGCGTCTCCGAGGGCGAGGCGCTCGCCCTCGCCGAGGCGATCCGCGAGGCGAAGGAGCGGATCGGCTTCTGCGCGATCTGCGGCAACCTGACCGAGGAGGACACCTGCGCCGTCTGTCGCGATCCGCGGCGCGACGCCTCCGTGATCTGCGTCGTCGAGCAGCCGACCGACCTCGTCTCGCTCGAGCGGACGGCCGAGTTCCGGGGCCTCTACCACGTGCTCGGCGGCGCGCTCTCACCGCTCGACGGCGTCGACCCGGAGGACCTCCGGATCGACGGGCTCGTGCGCCGGATCGACGAGGGCCGGGTCGAGGAGGTGGTCGTCGCGACCAACCCGACGATGACCGGCGAGGCGACGGCCTCGTACCTCGCCGAGCTCCTGCGCGGGCGCGTGCGCGTCACGCGCCTCGCCAGCGGCCTGCCCGTCGGCAGCGACCTCGAGTACGCGGACGAGGTGACGCTCGGGCGCGCCCTCTCGGGCCGCCGGGAGATGTAGCGGGCTCCGTCGGGCCCGGCGCTACCATCCGGCGCGTGGCACAGGCCGTCCTCGACGACGCCATCCGCAGCGACGGCTCCCCGCCGCGCCCGTGCACCGTCGTCCTCAAGTTCGGCGGCGTCCGTCGGCGATCGGATTCGCCAACGTGGCGGCGCGACTCGTCGCGGCACTGCCGGCTTCTCGGCCGGCGCGTCGTCGACGTCGTCTCCGCGATGGGCGGGACGACCGACGAGCTGCTCGCGCTCGCCCGGGCGGTCAGCGACCAGCCGCCGACGCGCGAGCTCGACGTCCTCCTCTCGGCCGGGGAGCGCATCTCGTGCGCGCTCGTCGCGATGGCGGTGCGCGACCTCGGCGTCGAGGCGATCTCGCTCGCCGGCTCGCAGGCGGGCATCCTCACCGACGGCGCGCACACGAAGGCCCGCATCCGCGAGATCACGCCCGGACGGGTCGTCGCCGCCCTCGATCGCGACCGGATCGTGCTCGTCGCCGGCTTCCAGGGCGTCTCCCCCGACCGGGAGATCACGACGCTCGGACGGGGCGGCTCGGACACGACCGCGGTCGCGGTCGCGGCAGCGCTCCGCGCGGACGCCTGCGAGATCCTGACCGACGTGGACGGCGTCTACACCGCGGACCCGCGGCTCGTTCCCGACGCGCGCAAGCTCGGTCGGATCGGCTACGAGGACATGCTCGAGCTCGCGGGGGCCGGCGCGAGGGTCCTCGCGCTGCGCGCCGTCGACTTCGCGCGGCTGCACGGCGTCGCGCTGCACGTCCGCTCGAGCTTCGGTGACGCGGACGGAACCCGGATCGACGGGGGCCGCGACGAGGCCCCGCTCGCCGGGCTCGCGCACGCCGCCGACGAGCCGCTCTACCGCCTCCGCGCCAACGCCGAGACGGTGTGCGCCCTGCTCGCCGCCGGCAACGTGGGCTGCGACGCGGTCGTGCAGCGGGGCGAGGACGTCGTCGTGGCGGTCTCCCCCGAGGAGCGCGACCGCGCAGCCCGGGCGCTGGCCGGCGCCGAGGAGGTCACGGGCCTCGGCGTCGTCAGCCTGGTCGGCCGGGAGGCGACGACGACGGCGACGGTCGAGCGCTCCCTCGGCGCGCTCGCGGCCATCGGGCTCGCCCCGACGCTCGTGCACGGCCAGGGGCGGCGGCTCGCGCTCTACCTCGCCGCCGACCACGTGCCCGCCTGCGCCCGGGCGCTCCACGAGGCGCTCGGGCTGGCCGCGCCCGCATGAGGCGGCCGGACGCCGGGCGGCGCGCCCGATGATCCTCGCGATCGTCCTCGGCCTCGCCGGGGGCGCGCTCGCCCTGGCCGCGTGGGGCCTGTTCGAGTCGACCTGGGTGCGGCTGCGGACCGCCGAGCTGCGGGTCCCCGGGCTGCCGGAGCAGCTCGACGGGCTCCGGATCGTCCACCTCTCCGACTTCCATCTTGGCGCGCCGTCGCTCGCCTTCGTCGCCGTCCGCCGCGCGGCCCGCTGGGCCCGGGCGCGCCGACCCGACCTCGTCGTCGTCACCGGCGACCTCCTCTCGCGCCAGCGCGGGCTGGACGAGCTCCACGCGGCGCTGCGGGGGCTGGACGCGCGGCTCGGCGTCGTCGCCGTGCTCGGGAACCACGACGTGTCGATCGCCCGCGATCCCTTCAGCGGCCCGACCGACGTGGGCGACCTGCGTCCGCTCGGCGTCGAGCTGCTCGAGGACGCCTCGACGACGCGAACCGTCCGCGGCGCCCGGCTGCAGATCGCCGGAGTCTCGCCGAGCTCGTACCTCGATCGCACGGCCGACCCGGCCGGGCTCTCGGATCCCGCCGCGGCGCTGCGGATCCTGCTCTGCCACTTCCCCCGCGTGGTCGACCGGTTCGACACGCGGCCGTTCCACCTCACCCTGGCCGGCCACGTCCACGGCGGACAGATCAACCTGCCGACCCCGTGGGGCCCGATCCGCCTCGCCCACCTGCGCGCGCGCTACCCGGAGGGCACCTTCGGGCTGGGGAGCGGTCGGACGCTCGTCGTCTCGCGTGGCCTCGGCACGACCTTCGTCCCCTTCCGCCTCTGCTGCCGCCCCGAGGCGGTCGAGCTCCGCCTGCGACGCGCGGACGCCTGACCCGGCCCGTCGCCGGCAGCCGCCGCTCGTAGACTCGGTGCCGTGGCCGTTCGCCTCCGCCCCGTCACCCGTGCGTCGATCGGCGACGCGCCGCCCGTCTGCGTCGACTGCGTGTTCTGGCAGACGCGCGGGTTCCGACCGCCGCCCAAGCCGCGGTGGGCCGAGCGCGTCGAGGAGGACTGGGGCGCCTGGGGCGCGCTGTACCTCGGGGACGACGACCGGACGCTCGGCTTCCTCCAGTACGGGCCCGCGGACCACTTCCCGCGCTCGTTCGAGCTGCCGGCCGGGCCGCCGTCGCCGGACGCCGTCCTGGTCACGTGTGCGTACCTCGTCGACGCGACGACCCCCTGGGTGATGCAGAGCCTGTTCCTCGGCGTGATCGCCGAGGCGCGGCAGCGGGACGTCCGCGCGATCGAGGCGTTCTCGTACCGCTACCCGGAGGGCCTCGGGGTCGAGGAGCGATTCCTCGCCCACCGGACGATCTTCCCCGCCGACTTCCTCGCGGACTTCGGCTTCCGGCCGATCCGCCAGCGCGGCCGGATCGAGCTCGCACGCCTCGACGTCGGCGGCACCGTCGCCGTGGAGGAGGAGACGCTGGCCGAGCGGGCCTGGCGGCTCGTCGTCGAGCGGCTGCAGCCCGCCCCCGCGCCAGGACGCCCCTGAGAACGCGCGAGGGGGAGGCGCGAGCCTCCCCCTCGTCGACCCCCGTCGCGCGTGGCGACTAGTTCTGGCTGCCGTTGACCGCGAGCCGGTCGCGGACGGCCGCGATGCGTTGCTCGAGGCTGTCGCCGCCCGCGTGCCCGTTCGCGCCGACCTCGTCGTCGCGTCGGGTCGCGCGCGAGCGCAGGGCGCCCGCGATCGCGGCGCCCGCGGCGATGCCGATGCCGAGGAGCGCGAGCTTGCGGAGCACCCTAGACCTCGAGCTTCTCGATCACCGGCTTGACGGACACGACGTGCCGCTTGAACTTCAGCTCGGAGGCCTCGAAGCCCGCGGCGACGCCGACGAGCTGCGCCAGGTGCAGGATCGGCATCTGGTACCGCTTGCCGGTCTTCTTCTCGAGCTTCTGCTGCCACGCGTCGAGCGAGAGGTGGCAGAGCGGGCACGGCGTGACGATCGCGTCGGCGCCGGCCTCGATCGCCTGCTCGATCGGCTGGATCAGCTCGCCGAGGGCGACGTCCTCGCGCGCCTGGATGATCGGGAAGCCGCAGCACTTGTTCTTCGCCGGGTAGTCGATGGCCGTGCCCCCGCACGCGGTGATGATCTTCTCCAGCGTGTGCGGGCGATCCGGGTCGTCGACGCCGAGGAGCTTCGACGGGCGGAGGATCTGGCAGCCGTAGAAGGGCGCGATCTTCAGGCCCTTGAGCCCGCGGTGCGCGACCGTCTGCAGGGCGTCGTAGCCGTCGCCGGACGAGAGCAGCCAGAGGAAGTGCTGCACCTCGACGGTGCCGTTGTACGGCGGGGCGCCGACGGAGACGAGGTTCGCGCTGATCCGCTCGCGCAGCGCCTCGTCGTTCTGGAGCTCGAAGTTCGCCTGGCGCAGGTTCAGCGTGCAGACGTTGCAGACCGTCATCAGCGTGTCGACGCCCTCGGCCTCCGCGTACGCGAGGATGCGCGCGTTCAGGTGGAGGTAGTAGTCCGGCTCCGCCTCGTGGATGTCGCCGGCGCCGCAGCACGTGACGGACTCGAGCTCGACCAGGTCGAGGCCCACCTTCGGCGCGAGCGCCTGGGTCGCGATGTCGAGCTCCTTCGCCGACAGCGACGCAAGGCATCCCTTGTAGTACGCGACCCGCTTCACGCTGCGCTCCCCTCCGTCTGCTCCTCGGGCAGGTACGGCTTCGGGAACGAGCCGGGCCCGTACGGCCCGCGAGCGGCCGCCTCGTTGTCGTGGTGCTTCTCGACCTTCCGCAGCGCCTTCTCGCCCTGGACGATGCCCTGGGCGCCCGCCCGGCCCTGCTTCTTGACGATGTCGTACAGCTTGCGCGCCTCGTGCTGGTCCTTCGCCACGTGGGGCGGGAACGGCGGCGGCACCTTGCCGTGCTTCGCGAGCGTCATCGCGAACTTCACTTCCTTCAGCGACTTCGCGATCCCCTGCGTCTTCGGGACGAGCTCGGTCTCGCGCAGCCAGCCCGTCGTCTTCGCGGACTGGACGAACCACTTCGCGTGGCGGGCGCCCATGTCCCGGTCGATGCCGTGCTTCATCGCCTCGGCGCCGAGCTTCGCGATCGCGTCGCGCGGGTCGACGCCCTTGGGGCAGCGCTCCTGGCAGAAGTAGCAGCGGGTGCAGTCCCAGATCCCGTGCTGGCCGCTGTAGGCCTCGAGCCGCTCGACGGTGCGCCGGTCGCGCGGGTCGCCGACGAAGCGCATGCCCTTCGCGAGCGCCGCCGGCCCGAGGAACTCGGGATCGGACTCCATCGAGTTGCAGTCGGAGACGCAGCAGCCGCACATGATGCAGAGCGACTCCTTGAAGACCGTCTCCATCGCCTCGGCCGCGACGATGTTCTCCTTGGAGCCCGGCTCGGGCTCGTCGTAGCCGGGCTGGAGCCACGGCTCCATCGACGTGATCTTCGTCCAGAACGGCGACATGTCGACGACGAGGTCCTTGATCACCGGCAGGTTGCCCATCGGCGAGATGACTGGCACGTGCCCGTCCTTGACCACGTCGTGGATGCGCGTCTTGCAGGCGAGCACGGCGGCGCCGTCGACGCGCATGCCGCAGGAGCCGCAGATCATCATGCGGCAGCTCTTCCGGTAGGAGAGCGTCCCGTCGACCTTGTCCTTGACCAGGTCGAGGCAGTCGAGGAGGGTGGCCTCCTCCGAGGCGTCGACCTCGTAGTCCTTGAGGACACGCTGGCCGGACTTCGGGTCGTACCGCCAGATCTTCAGCTCGACTTTCACGCGTCCTTCACCTCGTCTCGTGGGTCGCCGTCACGCGCCGGGCGACGGATAGGGATTCACGGGGATGGCACCGTCGCTCCCGGTGGCGGTCGGGGCGGGAAGCCCCTGGCCCAGCCCCGCGAGGAGCTCCGTGAGGTCGGTCACCTGGTCGGCGGGCGGCACCTCGACGCTGACGTCCGTGCCGTAGTCGTACAGCTCGACGGTCGTCGAAGCCTCCTGCGGCTCGGTCGTGCCGGCAGGCGTCAGCGTGAGCTGCTGGGTCAGCTTGACGACACGCCCCTCTCCGTCGATCCACACGTCCATGGGAATCGACGAGACGCCGGACTGCTTCAGCACGGCCAGCTGCTGCTCGAGCGCGGCCCGCTGCTCGGCGGGGACGGTGTCGGGGATGCGATCGAGCGAGACGGTGCCGCGGTAGTGCGTCGCCGCGACGCCGCGGACATCCTCCTGCCCGACCTCGGCGAAGTCGTCGGAGGCGCCGCGGAGGAACTCGAGCGCCTTCGTCGGGTCGCTGCTCCCGAACTGGGACAGCTGCCCGCCGCCGAGGCCCTGCGCGGCGGCGAGCGAGGCGAGGTCCATCTTCAGCCATGGCCTGTCGCTGCCGAGCGCCTGCCCGAGCGCGGGGATCCTCATGTACACCGCGGTCGGGTCGTAGACGATGTCGATCGACGCGTCCTCGCCGGTGCCGATCGGCAGGCCGAGGCCGCCGGCCCCGGACAGGTCCATCGTCAGCACCCCGGTCTGGCTCGCGTAGTCGACGGCCCCCTCGCCGGTGAGCGTCAGGTCGCCCTGCGGCGTCCCGATCGTCGACGTCAGCGCGATCCTCGCGGAGCCGGCCTCCGCGGCCTTGTCGACCGCCGCGATCAGCTGCGTCTGGATCGCCCCGCCGATCTCGGCGGGCGCGGGCTCGGCGGGCGCCGGCTCTGCCGGCGCGGGCTCCGCGGGAGCAGGCTCCGCGGGAGCGGGCTCGGCCGGCGTCGGCTCGGCGGGAGCCGCCGCCGGGGCGGGCGCCGGCTCGGGCGCCGCCTCGTCGTCGGCTCCGCCACAGGCTGCCGCGCCCACGGCGACGCTCGCCAGCGTCGCGGCGAGGGCGAGCAGCCGCTTCCGGCTCATCAGTACTTGCGCTCCATCGGCTCCCACTTGGTCATGCGGACGTCCGCGTAGGACAGCACGGGGCCGCCGTCCTTCCAGTGGGAGATCGAGTGCTTCATGAAGTTCTCGTCGTCGCGGTCGGGGTAGTCGTACGGGCGCGAGTGGGCGCCACGGCTCTCCTTGCGGGCGATGCCCGCCTGGAGCATGCAGGCCGCGATGTCCAGCAGGTACCCCAGCTCGATCGCCTGGGTGAGGTCGTTGTTGAAGATGTCGCCCTTGTCGTCGACCACGACCCGCTGGTATCGCTCGCGGAGCGTGTCGATGATGCCGAGCTGGGCCTGCATCTTCTCCTCGCGGCGGAAGACGCCGAAGTTCTCGAGCATGGACTCGCCGAGCTCGTTCCGGATCTGCCACGGCCGCTCGCCGTCGCTCCGGTCGAGCAGCGTCTTCAGGTCCCGCTCCGCGTCGGCGAGCGCGCCCTGGACGAGCGGGCCCGCAGCGCCCTTCGAGATCGACTTCGCCCGCTCCGCGGCGGCCTTCCCCGCGCGGCGGCCGAAGGTGATCGTCTCCATCAGCGAGTTGCCGCCCAGGCGGTTCGCGCCGTGCACCGAGACGCAGGCGCACTCGCCCGCGGCGTAGAGGCCGTCGACCTCGGTCGCGCCCCAGTTGTCACACGCAATGCCCCCCATGTGGTAGTGGGCGCCCGGGCGAACCGGGATCGGGTCGAAGATCGGATCGACGCCGGCGTACGTGATCGCGAGCTCGCGCGAGCCCGGCAGGCGGGTGGTGATCTTCTCGGCGCCGAGGTGGCGCAGGTCGAGGAAGACCGACCCGTTCACGCCGCGCCCGGCCTCGATCTCCGTGGTCTCCGCGCGGGAGACGACGTCGCGCGAGGCGAGCTCGAGGGCGTTCGGCGCGTACTTCTTCATGAAGCGCTCGCCGTCCTTGTTGATCAGGTAGCCGCCCTCGCCGCGGCAGCCCTCGGTGATGAGGATGCCGGTGGGGTACATCGTCGTCGGGTGGAACTGCATGAACTCGACGTCCTTGAGCGGCAGGCCCGCGCGGAGCGCCATGGCCACGCCGTCGCCGGTCGAGGCGTACGCGTTCGTCGTCGCGCGGAACATGCGGCCCTGGCCGCCGGTCGCGAGCACGATCGTCTTCGCCTGGATCAGCTTCAGGCCGCCGTTGACGATGTCCCAGCAGACGACGCCGCGGATCTTCTCGTCCTCGACGACGAGCCGCCACGCGAAGTGCTCCTCGTAGACGTTGAGCTTCCGCTTCATCACCTGCTCGTAGAGGACGTGCAGGAGCACGTGGCCGGTGATGTCGGCGGCGAAGACGGTGCGGGGCGAGCCCGCCGCGCCGAAGGGCCGCTGCGCGAGCTTGCCCTCGTCGTTGCGGGTGAAGACGGCGCCCCAGTGCTCGAGCTGGTAGATGTCGCCCGGGGCCTCGGTCGCGAAGATCTCGATCGCGTCCTGGTCGCCCAGGTAGTCCGACCCCTTGACGGTGTCGAACGCGTGCTTGTCGGAGCTGTCCTCGGCGGTGTTGCCGAGCGCGGCGTTGATGCCGCCCTCCGCCGCGCCGGAGTGGCTGCGGGTCGGATGGATCTTCGACACGACGGCGACGTCGACGCCCTGGTCGTACGCCTCGATCGCCGCGCGCATGCCGGCGCACCCGGCGCCGACGACGAGTACGTCATGCACGGTTTCCACGAAGGGAACGCTATCGGAAACGCCGGCCAGCGGGGCTGTCCAACGAGCGCCCGGCGGCAGCCGCCGCGGCTCAGCCCGCGAGCGCGGCGAGCCGGCGCGTCGGCAGGCGCGCCTCGACCTCGCCGGGGCCGCCGAGCAGGGCCCACGTGGGCTCGCCGACGTCGAAGCCGAGGGCCAGCACCGGGTCGAGCGCCGGCTGCCCGACGAGCCGCACCGGCGACCACTCGAGCCCGGTCACGGTCCGGCGGTAGCCGCGCGTCTCCTTCGCCATCACGAGCACGACGGGCTCGTGGCCGAACGCCGGCTCGACCGGGAGCGCCGCGCCGGACGGAGCCGGCTCGAACCGGACGCTCACGCGCCCGCCGGGCATCTCGACCCGCCCCGGCGCGAACCGTACGACCGTCGGCCGGTACTTCACGCGCCGCAGGACGCAGGAGGCCCCGCCCGGGGTCACGCGCGTCATCAATGGGTACGGGCCCTCGTGCCCGTGCTTCTTCGAGCGCCCGTGGACGACGAGCTCGAGCTGCGTGTACCCCGGGATCGGCAGCGGTCCGGCCGTCCCGCGCCCGAACCGCGTGACGACGAGCGAGAGCAGCCCCTTGCCGTCGACGTCGAGCGGCGCGGCCCCGCGCGGGAGCACCCGATCGGCGTCCTCGAGCGACACGGCCCAGACGGCCGCGAAGGCCTGCTCGATGCGCTGGCGGAGGAGCACGGAGCCACTGTAGTCCCAGCCGGGCACCCCTCCGAGGCAGGAAGCGCGCCCGCCCGCGCCGAACCCGCTCGCGTGGACACGCGAGACGAGATCGAGCGCTTCCTCGCCGGGCCGACGCTCGCCGCGGCCACGCGACGCAGCTACCGCGCCGATCTGGAGGAGTTCGCAGCCTGGCTCGAGCGGCGCGGGATCGGCCTCGACGGGGTCGACGCGCGTGCGCTCGCAGCCTACGCGACCGAGCTCGACGGTCGGCGGCCCGGGCGGACGGGGAAGCTCGCGCCGACGACCCGCGCGCGCAAGCTCGCGGCCGTGCGCTCGCTCCTGCGCGCCGCGAACGGGGCCGGCCGCGTGCCGGACATCGCGCTGGACGGGCGCCGCGGTCGGCGGCTGCCCGACGCGCCGCGCCCGCGCGAGGTCGACGCGCTCATCCTCGCCGTCGACGGCGAGGAGCCGCTCGCGCTCCGGAACCGCGCGCTCCTCGAGCTCGTCTACTCGGCCGGCCTGCGCTCGCAGGAGGCCGTCTCGCTCCGTCTCCGCGACGTCGACTTCGAGCAGGAGTCCGTCCACGTGCTCGGCAAGGGCGGCAAGGAGCGCGTCGTCCCGCTCGGGGAGGAGGCCGCGCACCGGCTGCGGCGCTACCTCGACGCCGGCCGGCCGGCCCTCGTCGCGGCCGCTCCGGCCGAGGGCCGGGCCCGGGACGAGGTCTTCCTCTCGGCGCGCGGGCGTCCGCTCGACACCTCGACCCTGCGCCGCCTGCTGCCGAACCCGCACCGGCTGCGCCACGCCTTCGCCACACACCTGCTGGAGGGCGGCGCCGACCTGCGGACGATCCAGGAGCTGCTCGGGCACTCGTCGCTCTCGACCACGCAGGTCTACAGCCACGTCGACGCGCGCCGGCTCCGCCGCGTCTACGACCGGGCCCACCCGCGCGCATGACGCTGACGCCCGCCTCGCCCGCCGACCGCCAGGTCGAGTCGTTCCTGCTGCTCCTCGCGGCGCGGCGCTCGCCGCGCACCGTCGACGCGTACCGGCGCGACCTCGCCGACCTCGCGCGCTTCCTCGGCGCCTCGCCGGCCGACGCCTCCCGCGACCAGGTCGAGGCCTGGCTGGCGTCGCTGCGCGAGCGCGGCCTCGCGGCCACCTCGGTCGCGCGTCGGGCGGCCGCGGCGCGGACGTTCTACCGCCACCTCGTGCTGCTCGGCCAGCGCGACGACAACCCGGCGGCCGAGGTCGAGCTGCCCCGCCGGCGGCGGACGCTGCCGCGGACGCTCTCCCCGGCCGAGGTCGACCGGCTCTGCCAGGCGGCGAACGGGGTGACGCCGCGCGCGCTGCGCGACCGCGCACTCGTCGAGCTGCTCTACGGCGGCGGCCTGCGCGTGAGCGAGGCCGTCGGGCTCGACCGGACGCGCGTCGACCTCGAGCAGCGCCTCGTCCGCTGCGTCGGCAAGGGCGGCAAGGAGCGGCTCGTCCCGCTCGGCCGGGAGGCCGTCGAGGCGCTGCGCCGCTACCTGTCCCGCGGGCGCCCGTACCTCGACACCCGCCACCGGCCCGAGCTGTTCCTGAACGCGAAGGGCGGCGCGCTCACGCGCGCGGGCGTGTTCCTGATCCTCCGCCAGCTCGCGCTGAAGGCCGGGCTCGACCCGGTACGGATCCACCCGCACCTCCTGCGCCACTCGTTCGCGACCCATCTGCTCGAGGGCGGCGCCGACCTGCGCTCGGTGCAGGAGATGCTCGGCCACGCCGACCTGGCGACGACGGAGCTGTACACGCACGTCTCGGACCGGCGCCGCCGCGAGACCTACTTCGAGGCGCACCCGCACGCGACCCGGCGCGGCTCGTAGCCACCCGCGTACCGTGGCGGGGATGGCCCGCCCCGACCGCATCCCGGACGAGCCCGTCCCGGACGGCTGGCAGCTGCTCGACCTGCACAACCACACGCACCGCTCCTACGACGCGATGCTGCGAATCGAGCACTACGAGGCGGCGCACGCCGCGGGCCGCTTCCACGTGCTCGGCATCACCGAGCACAACCGCCTGGACGGCGCGCTCGAGCTCGCGGCGGCGGCCTCGTTCCCGGTCGTGTGCGGGATCGAGCTCGACACGGCGGACGGCGAGCTGATCGGGCTGTTCGTGCGCGAGGAGATCCCGCCGCTGCTCGGCGCGCTCGAGACGGCGGAGCGGATCCGCGCCCAGGGCGGTCTCGTCTACCTCCAGCACCCGTTCTACCCGCTCGTCCGTCGGCCGCTCGCGGCCCCGGTGCGCGACGCGCTCGCCGACGCCGGGCTCGTCGACGTGGTCGAGGGGCGGAACGGCGGGCCGTTCACGGCGCGGCCGGACGCGCGGGCGCGCGCCTGGGCGCGGGCCCGCGGGCTGCCGCTGGCGGCGTCGAGCGACGCCCACGAGCCCCCGGACGTGGGCACCTGCGCGGTCGCAGTCCCGCCCGGGCCGCTCGAGCCGGCCGCGCTGCTCGCGCGCCTGCGCGAGGGGATCCTCGTCGACCGCCACCGGCCGTCCCTCGGCATCCTCGCGACCAAGGCGCGCCACCGCTTCGGCGGGGGCGTCGTCCGGCGCATCCGGCGGGAGCCGGCCCGGCGCCGCCTCCCCTGACGGCTGGTCCTGCCGGCCCCGCCTGGGAGGACGCCGATCCGGCCGGTACGATCGACCGGCGGCGCGCGAGGAGCGGGGCGCCCCCGAGAACACGCCCCGCGTCGGCCGGCCCCGGCGCCACACGGACCAGTCAGCTCGGAGAAGAGGAGGGCCCTTGCGGATCCTGAAGAAGCTGCGGCTCAGCCCCGCGATGATCGTGGCGCTGATCGCCCTGTTCCTGGCGACGACGGGCGGCGCAACGGCGGGCTTCCTCGTCACGTCGTCGAACATCAAGAACGGCACGATCCAGCTCGTCGACATCAACGCGAAGGCGAAGCGCGCGCTGCGCGGCAACACGGGCCCCGTCGGCCCCGCCGGCCCGGCCGGCCCCGCGGGCCCGGCAGGCACCGCCCGGGCCGGCGGCTTCGTCGACAACAGCTCGGGCACGCCGAGCATGCAGAAGGCCTTCGGCGGTGTCTCGGCGCGCCGGGCGGGCAACGGCACGTTCTGCATCACGGCGCCGGGCATCGACCCGAACGCGACGCCGATCGTCGTGACGCCGAGCGCGAAGAGCTTTGCCCTCGCGGCCATCTTCGTCGGCAGCGGCGGCGTGTTCTCCCAACTCTGCACGAGCACGGAGTTTCAGGTGCTGACCCTGGACGCGTTCAACCTGAACAATGGGGTCAACACCGCCTCGTTCGAGTTCATCATCCCCTAGCGGGACGGCTCGAGGCAGGAACGACGAAGGGGCCGGCGATCCGGCCCCTTCGTCGTTCCGGGAGTAAGTCCCGCCAACTACCGCCGCGTTCGCACCGTCGCCTTCGACGTCCTCGTCGCGCGGTTGCCGGCCGTGTCGGTGACGACCGTCGCGAACGAGAGCGGCAGCTGCCTGCGGCCGGCGAGGAAGGCCTTCGCCTTCCTCGTGAACTTCACCTTGATCGTCAACGTGCCGGCCGCCTTCAGCGTGCCCTTGGCGCTCGCGACGACGACCGCCTTCTTCGCGAGCCCGGTCGCGCGCGCCAGCTTCTTCGTGATCGAGGCCTTGACGCTCATCGTGCACGCCTCGTTGCAGACGATCCGGACGGGCACGCCGCTCCTCAGCGCCTTCGCGACGGTCAACCCGCCGACCCTGGCCTGGACGGCGATGCCCGGCGCCGTCGTGTCGCCGGGCGGCGGCGGCTGCGGCGAGGGAGGCAGCGTCGCCGGCAGGACGACCTGGACCGGCGTGCCGTAGACCTCGAACTCGGAGACGTCCATGAAGTTGGCCCCCGAGCCGCTCGTGCTCTGCGGCGCGATCATCGTCAGCCGCACGAACGCGACCGGGCTGACGACGGAGGTGGGCGTGATCGCGTTCAGCCGGTGGTTGTCCGCCGAGGTGAACGTGCCGGCGGCGACCTGCGTGAACGACGCGCCGTCCTGCGACACCTCGATCGCGTACTGCCCGAGCGAGGCGTTGTCGTCGTCGCCGCAGCCGGCGCCGGGGTCGATCCCGAAGCCGGTCACCGCGGCCGTCGTCGCGAGGCGGACGACGATCGACTTCGTCCCGCCCGGCCCCTGGGCGCTGTTCGGCGACGTGCTGCCCCAGACGGTGCCGTAGGAGCCGTCGATCGCGCCCGCGGGCCCGCAGCCGGACGACGTGAAGTCCGGCCCGGTGAAGCCGACGACCGCGGCACCGCCGGAGGCGAGCGCGAAGTTCCGCTTCAGCTTGACGTCGACGGTCGTCGTGCCGCCGACCGTCGAGGTCACGTTGCTCCCGAGCACCGCGTCGTAGCCGGGCGCGACCGCGTGGATGTACGGGTACGTCCCGGCCGGGACGTTCGCGATCGAGAACTGGCCGCCCGGCGGCGTCGTGGCGGCGAGGTCGCTCGGGAAGCCCGAGGCCAGGCCAGGGAGCGAGACGCGGGCGCCGGTGACCGGCGCGCCCGTGTCGACGTCGGTGACCGTGCCGGCGAGCGTCCCCACCTGGCCGGGCGCCGGCGGGACGTCGAAGCTCGCGACCGGCTGGGCGTCGGCGCCGCCGAGCGTGCCGGCGAAGAAGCCCATGCCGCGGGCGGCGAAGATCTGCCACAGGGCGTCGACCGCGCCGCTCGCGCCGCACGAGGCGACCGCGGCCTGGATGATCGCGTTGCGCATGTCGAGGAACGTCGGGTCGGGCGGCGAGAGCTCCATGGCCCGGGTGACGAGGCACTCGGCCAGGTTCACGCGCGCCTGCTCGTCGCTCCCGACGCCGAGGGCGGTCGACTGGCGGATGTCCCAGAGCGTCTGGGCCCAGATCTCGCCGTCGGCGTGCACCTCGGGGCCGTTCAGGATGCGGCCGAAGTCGGCGTACGTGTAGCCGCCGTTCCCGGCCGCGCTCCCGCACGGGGCCGCGCACGTGCCGACGGCCGTGTCGGTCGGCCGGCAGTCGATCGCCTGCGTGCGGATCTTCAGCGAGCACGCGTCGACGTAGCAGCCGACGATCAGGTCGCCCGGGGCGGCGGAGTCACGGTCGAAGTCGTTCAGGTCGAGGTAGTTCATGGCGTACCAGTCGCTCCAGGCCTCGCCCATCGAGCGGGCCTGGATCGAGCGGAGCGCCGGGAAGCCGGCGGCGTCGGTGACGAGCCGGTTCGAGAGGCCGTGGATGTACTCGTGGTAGATGATCGACGCGTCGTCGCCGCCGTTCGCGTTGATGAAGCCGCTGCCGAAGAACAGGTACATCTGCATCCGCGGCGGCTGGCCGTCCTCGCGCGTGGCCATGTTCGCGTTGTTCAGGTGGTTGTTGTCGGGGAAGCCGCTGGCGATGGCGGCGCCGTCGAGGACCTGCGCCTGCACCGGGTCGCTACCCTCGAAGTTGCCGGCCGCCGGCGTGAAGCCGATGTTCGGGTCGTCCTCCAGGTAGTCGTGGAACCTGTTGACGTAGTAGAAGACCTGGACGGCGTTCTGCCCCACGTTCGTCTGCCACGGCGTGAACGAGAACGGGTCCCACGAGCAGACGAACGTCGCCGTGCAGCCGAAGTTGGCGAACGACGTGAACGGGTAGTTCCAGTTGCCGCCGCCCGACTGCGGGATCTCGTCGCCCGGGTCGGGCGTGTTGTCGTCGAGCGTGTCCGCGTAGACATGGACGTTCGGCCCGGTCAGCGTCGTCGCGCCCGGCGCGAGCCACGCGTCGAGGTTGCGGCTCGTCTGCGTGCCGCCGCTCGCGAGGGCCGGCGTGTAGGAGCCGACGATCGTGTCCTGCCCCGGGAAGTAGTCCCAGGCGAGGCCGCTCGCGTACGAGACGAGGCTCTGCCGGAAGAGCACCTTGCCGGTCTGGGCGTCGACGACCATGTGGTAGACGTGCGTCGAGTCCTTCTCGACGACGACGCGCCACGCGAGCCGGGCGTGACCGCCGACGTTGAACGCCGTCAGGCTCGCCTCGCTGCCGTCGGCGAAGGTCGTCTCCCGCTCGGGCCCGGGCGCCACCGAGGCCTGCACGGGCGCCTCCCCGTCCCCGACGTCGGCCCGCGCCGCCGCCAGGGCCTGGGTCGCGCTCTTCCCGGGCGTCGTGCTCGGCAGCGTCAGGTCGGGCAGCGGCGAGCCGAGCACGTTGATCAGGCGGCCGTCGGCCGTGACGTTCGCGCGCAGCTCGGTGTCGAAGGCCGGCACGCCGCCGGCAGTCTGTGCCCAGACGAGGTGGCGCGCGCCGTCGATCGAGACGTAGTCGCGCACCAGCTCGAGCCGCGCGATGTCGTCCGCGTCGAGGCCGAACACGTCCGGGTGGGCGCGCACGTAGTCGAGCGCGATCTCGGTCGCGGGCCGGTCGCTCGGCCCGGTCAGGAAGCCGTCGAGCCGCGCGACGACGCGGGGCGTCCCGGTCAGGGGATCGAGCTGGACGACGCCCTGCGCTCCGAGCGAGGCGTCGAGGCGCGAGACCGCCGCGCCCGAGACGGCCGGCGAGTCGACCGGCGCGGCCAGCCCCTCACGGGCGTCGTACGGCGCCCGCTCGGCCCGGACCTCGTCCGGCCCGACCGCGCTCGCCCCCGACGCCCAGGCCGCCGCCGCGACCACTCCCCCCGCGAGCGCGAGCGCCCGCCGCCTCGTTCCGCTGCTTCCCACCGCAGTCACCGCCATCGCCGCGCCTCCATCCGTCCTGGCCAGTTCGCCCGTCGGACGGTAGACGGGTCGCGGCGCGACCGCAATGGGTCCGCCGGCTAGCGGCGCTGCGGCTTCTGCGGCCCGGCCTTCTTCTTCAGGACCTGCGCGACCTTCGCCGCGGCCTGGCGCAGCTCGCGATCCTCCTCGTCGGCCGCGGCCAGGTGCTCGAGCAGGACGACCGTGTCCTTGTGCGGCGAGCCGTTCTTCAGGCAGAGGACGGCGAGCCGCCGGACGGCGCCGTTCCCGTCGGCGTTCGCGAGCGAGTGCAGCTGCGAGCGGACGGCGTTCACGTCGCCCGCATGGTCGCGCGAGAGCAGCTCGAGCGAGAGCAGGGCGGCGCCGCGGGCGGCCGGGCTCGTGTCCTCGAGACCGCGCCGGAGCAGCTCCATCTTCCCGCGGAAGTGGAGCTGCCCGATCGCGCGATAGCCGACGGCCCGCTCGCGGAAGTCGTCCGACCGGACGGCGGACTCGAGCTCCTCGTCCGCCAGGCGACGGAGGTCGGCGAGCTCGCGCTCGTCCCTGGCCTCGGCCGCGCGAGCGGCGAGGTCTGCCAGGCTCATCAGACCGACGACGCGGGGCGCGGCGCCGGACCGACGTAGATCGCGGAGGGCCTGATCAGCTTGGCCTGGCGCTTCTGCTCCAGGATGTGCGCCGACCAGCCGCCCGTGCGGGAGGTCGCGAACATCGCCGGCGCGAGCGGCGGCGGCACCTGGGCGACGTCGAGGACGACGGCCGACCAGAACTCGACGTTCGTGGCGAGCACGCGGTCCGGGTGGCGCGCCTGGAGCTCCGCGAGCGCGACGCGCTCGAGCTCCTCGGCGACCTCGAACATCGAGGAGCCGAGCTCCTTCGCCGTCCGCCGGAGCAGGCGGGCCCGCGGGTCCTCCGCGCGGTAGACGCGGTGCCCGAAGCCCATCAGGCGCTCCTTGCGGTCGAGCAGGCCCTTGACGTACGACTCGACCGAGTCGGCCTTCGCGGCGCCCTCGAGCATCGGGAGGACGCGGGCGGGCGCGCCGCCGTGCAGCGGGCCGGAGAGCCCGCCGACGGCCGCGGACATCGCCGCGCCGCAGTCCGCGCCCGTCGAGGCGACGACGCGGCCGGTGAACGTCGAGGCGTTGACGCCGTGCTCGACGGTGCAGATCCAGTAGGTGTCGATCGCCTTCGCGTGCTTCGGGTCGGCCTCGCCGCGCCATTCGAGCAGGAAGCGCTCGGCCGCGGTCTTGCCCTCGTCGATCGTCGCGCGGGAGACGCGACCGGCGGTGCCGTCGGCGACGCGCGCGGACTGGGCGACGATCGAGAGCATCGTCGCGGAGATGCGGCGGAGGTCCTCCTTCGCCTGGTCGTCCGAGATGTCGATCACGTGGCCCAGGCCCCAGAGCGCGGACAGCCGCGCCGTGTTCGCCTGCAGGTCGGACATCGCGTGGCCGGTCAGCCCGGTCGCCTCGAACTCCTCGGCGGGCGGCAGCCCCGGCTCGAAGGAGGCGTCGACCAGCAGGCCCCAGACCTTCTCGTAGGGGACGAAACCGACGAGCTCCTCGATGTCGACGCCGCGGTAGCGCAGCGCGCCGCCCTCGCGGTCCGGCTCTGCGATCTCGGTCTCGAACGCGACGACGCCCTCGAGCCCCCACTTGACCTCGGTCACTGCCTGCGCCTCCGTTCCTTGGTCTGTTCCGGGCGGTCGCGAGCGCCGGTCGCGGCTCGCGTCCACTCGACGGGGACGCTACCTGATGAGGGCCGTTGGATGTTGAATACAATCACGCCCCATGGCCCACAGAGTCACGCTCGTTCCGGGAGACGGCACCGGCCCGGAGCTCACAGAGGCAACCAGGCGGGTGCTAGAGGCCACCGGCGTCCCCTTCGAGTGGGACGTGCAGGAGGCAGGAGTCGATGTGATGGAGACCGCCGGGACACCGCTCCCGGAGGGCACCCTCGCGTCGATCAAGCAGAACCGGGTCGCGCTCAAGGGGCCCATCACCACCCCGATCGGAACCGGGTTCCGGTCGGTCAACGTGGCCCTGCGCCACGAGCTCGGGCTCTACGCGTGCGTGCGCCCGTGCAAGTCCTACGCGGGGGTCCGCTCCCGCTACGACAACGTCGACCTGGTCCTCGTCCGCGAGAACACGGAGGATCTCTACGCGGGCATCGAGTTCGAGTCCGGCAGCGAGGACGCCGCCAAGGTGATCTCGATGCTGAACGGCCTGCAGAAGAAGCAGATCGCCGCGAGCTCCGGCATCTCGATCAAGCCGATCAGCCCGGAGGGCTCGGAGCGGATCATCCGCTACGCCTTCGAGTACGCGCGCGAGCACGGCCGCAAGCGCGTCTCGTGCGTCACGAAGGCGAACATCATGAAGCACACCGACGGCCTCTTCCTGGCCGTCTTCCGCGAGGTCGCGAAGGACTTCCCGGAGATCGAGGCCTGGGAGAACCTCGTCGACGCGATCTGCATGGGGCTCGTCCAGCGGCCCGAGGAGTTCGACGTCCTCGTCCTGCCGAACCTCTACGGCGACATCGTCAGCGACCTGACCGCGGGCCTCGTCGGCGGCCTGGGCGTCGCGCCCGGCGCGAACATCGGCCCGGACGCGGCGGTGTTCGAGGCGACCCACGGGTCGGCGCCCAAGTACAAGGGGCAGAACAAGGTCAACCCGACCGCGATGATCCTCTCCGGGAAGCTCATGCTCGACCACCTCGGCGAGCGGGACGCGGCGCGCCGGCTCGAGGCCGCCGTCGCCGCGGTGATCGCCGAGGGCGACCGGGTGACCTACGACATGAAGCCGAGCCGGGACGACCCGTCCGCGGTCGGCACGGCGGAGTACGCCGACGCGATCATCGAGAAGCTGGGAGAGATCAGTTGAGAGCCAAGGTCACCGTCATCGGCGCCGGCAACGTCGGCGCGACCGCCGCGCAGGAGATCCTGCGGGCCGACTACGCCGACGTCGTCCTCGTCGACATCGTCGAGGGCCTCCCCCAGGGCAAGGCGCTCGACATGAACGAGGCCGGCCCGGTGCTCGGCTACGAGGCCCGCTGCGTCGGCACGAACGACTACGCGGACACCGCCGGCTCGGACGTGATCGTGATCACCTCCGGCAAGCCGCGCTCCCCCGGCATGTCGCGCGACGACCTCGTGACGACGAACCAGGCGATCGTGAAGTCGGTCACCGAGCAGGCCGTCGCCCAGTCGCCGAACGCGATCGTCATCGTCGTGACGAACCCGCTCGACGCGATGTGCCACGTCGCCCACGCGGCGGCGGGCCTCCCGAAGGAGCGCGTGTTCGGCATGGCCGGCGTGCTCGACACGGCGCGCTTCCGGACGTTCATCTCGTGGGAGACGGGCTTCTCCGACCGGGACGTCCAGACGATGGTGCTCGGCGGCCACGGCGACCAGATGGTCCCCGTCGTCTCCGCCACGACCGTCGGCGGCATCCCGCTCACGAGCCTCGTCTCGGACGAGCGGATCGAGGCGATGGTCGAGCGCACCCGCAAGGGCGGCGGCGAGGTCGTCAACCTGCTCGGCACCTCGGCCTGGTACGCGCCCGGCGCGGCCTCGGCCGAGATGGTCGCGTCGATCGTGCTCGACCAGAAGCGCGTGCTCCCGTGCACCGCGCTGCTCCAGGGCGAGTACGGCATCCAGGACCTGTACATGGGCGTTCCGTGCGTCCTCGGCTCGAAGGGCGTCGAGCGCGTCGTCGAGCTCGAGCTGAACGACGCCGAGAAGGCGGAGCTGGCGGGCTCGGCCGACGCCGTGCGCGAGGTCGTCGCCGTCCTGGCGTAGCGAGCGCCCGCACGCGAGATCGTCCCGGAGGGGCGGGCGCGAGCCCGCCCCTCCGCGTTCCCGGGCCCGCCCGCCGGCCGCGCCCCGTCCGGCACCCCCGGCCGCTCCGGCTAGCATCGAATGGTGGAGCGGCCCCCGACCCTCGACCCCGTGCTCGCCGAGCGCCGACGCCTGTGGCCGAAGCTGCTCGTGGCCGTCGCGGTCGTGGTCGTCGGCGCCTGGGCGGTCCTGAAGTTCGTCCCGACGAGCGACTACGTCTTCCTCCCGGGCGAGGCGCGCGCGGTCGCGCCGCTCGTCAAGGTGCCGGACGAGCGCGCCCCCGACGGCGAGGGCGGGGTCTACATGGTCGACATCTTCGTCCGCAAGGCGAGCCTGCTCGAGAAGGTCTGGCCGGGCTCGACCGAGGGCGCGACGATCGTCCCGAACCGCGTGCTGAACCCGGCCGGCGTGAGCGAGAGCCAGCGCGACGCGGCCTCCGACCTCGACATGACGCTGTCCGAGCAGATCGGCGCCGCGGTCGCCCTGCGCGCCCTCGGCTACGAGGTGGACACCGGCCCGTCCGGCGCGCTCGTGACGCAGGTCTCGCCGCGGACGCCCGCGGACGGCGAGCTCCGCGTCGGCGACGTCGTGACGCGCGCGAACGGCCAGGACGTGCGGACGCCGGGCGACCTACGCACCGCGATGGCGTCCGTCGAGCCGGGCCAGGAGGTGACCTTCACGATCCGCCGCAAGGGCGGCACGCTCGACGTGACGCTGACGACGACGCGGTCGCCCGAGGACCCGCCCCGCGCGATCGTGGGCGTGATCGTCGAGCAGTCGGCGTCGATCGAGCTCCCCGTGCCCGTGTCGATCGACGCCGGGAACGTCGGCGGCCCGTCGGCGGGCCTCGCGTTCGCGCTCGACATCGTCGACGAGCTGGGCTCCGACATCGACCAGGGCCGGACGATCGTCGCGACCGGCGAGATCGAGCTGGACGGCTCGGTGGGCGCGATCGGCGGCGTCAAGCAGAAGGTGATCGCGGCGCGGCGTGCCGGCGCGGACGTCTTCCTCGTGCCGCAGGAGAACCTGGCGGAGGCGAAGGAGCACGCCGACGGCCTCCCCGTCGTCGGGGTGGCCACGTTCGACGAGGCGCTGATCGCGCTCGGCGTGACCGACATCGGCGCCGCCCGCGAGGCGGCCCCGGCGCCCGAGCCGGCTCCGGCGGGCTGAGCCCGACGGAGCGCCGCGGGGGAGGAGCGCCGGCCCCTCCCCCGCGCGCGAGGACGATCAGCCGATGACGTCGCGAACGGCGGCGCCGAGGCGCTTCGTGCCCTCGGCGATCTCGTCGACGCTCGGGAAGCTGAACGCGAGCCGCATCGACTCGTCGCCCTGCCCGTCGACGTAGAAGTCCGTGCCCTTGACGAGCTGCACGCCGCGCTCGTCCGCCTTCGCGGCGACGGCGTCGATCTTGACGCCCCGCGGCAGGTCGAGCCAGAGGAAGTACCCGCCGTCGGGGTTGCTCCAGGTCGTCCCCTCGGGCATCTCCGCCTCGAGCCCGGCGAGCATCGCGTCGCGCCGCTTGCGCAGCTCGTCGCAGACGAAGCCGAGGTTCGCCTCGAACAGGCCGCGGCGGATGAACTCGTTCAGCATCGCCTGGGGCAGGAGCGGCGGGCCGATGTACATCGACGCGGCGATGCTCTCGACCGGCTTCACCAGCTCGGGCGGCAGCACCATGTAGCCGACGCGCAGGCCGGGCGCGCCCGTCTTCGAGAAGGAGGTCGAGAAGACGACGTTCTTCCCGCCGGCGAGCTCGTAGATGCTCGGCACGGGCTCGCCCGAGTAGCGCACGAGGCGGTACGGGTCGTCCTCGTAGACGAGGAAGCCGTGCGCCTGCGCGAGCTCGGCGAGCGCCTGGCGCTGCTCGAGCGGCAGCGTCCGGCCGGACGGGTTCTGAAAGGTCGGGATCGTGTAGAGCACCCGGACCGGCCCCTCGCCGAGGACGCGCTCGAGGCGGTCCATGTCGAGGCCCGCATCGGACAGCGGCACGCCGACGATGTCCGCGCCGAGCGAGCGGTAGACGCCGATCGTGCGGTCGTAGCTGGGCGCCTCGACCACGGCCCGGCCGCCGTCGGCGAACAGGTGGCGCATCAGGAAGTTGAAGCCGGTGAGCGAGCCGGTGCTGAGGATCACCTGCGACGGCTGGACGCCGTGCTGCTCCGCGATCCACTCGCGCAGCGGCTGGTACCCGCCGGCGGGGCCGTAGTTGAGGATGACGCGGCCCTCGCGGGCGATCACGGTCTCCGCGCAGTCCTTGAAGGCGTCGACCGGGAGGATGTCGGGGGACGGATTGCCCCGTGCGAACGAGATCGGTTGCATGGCTCGCACTCTACCGAGGCCACCCCGCGCGGCACCGGGGGGACGCGCGAGCGCGTGCCCCACGCCGCGGAGGCGCCGCCGACGCGACCACGCAGCGGGAGCCCAGGAGCAGCCACCTTGCGAGATCAGGGGGCACCGGGGGGAGAAGCGCGAGCTTCTCCCCCCGGCGCTGCTCCCCTCGGAGCCGAGCTAGCGGGCCGCGAGCACCTCGACCGCGATGGTGGCGGCCTCGGTCGGGTTCGTCCCGACGCGGATGCCCTTGGCCTCGAGCGCCTCCTTCTTCGCCTGGGCAGTGCCCGACGAGCCGGAGATGATCGCGCCCGCGTGGCCCATCGTCTTGCCCGGCGGGGCCGAGAAGCCGGCGATGTAGCCGACGACCGGCTTCGTCATGGTCGCGGCGATGTAGTCCGCGGCCTTCTCCTCCTCGGCGCCGCCGATCTCGCCGACCATGACGACCAGCTCGGTCTGCGGGTCGGCCTCGAAGCGCGCGAGCGCGTCGATGAACGACGTGCCGACGACGGGGTCGCCGCCGATGCCGACGATCGTCGACTGGCCGATGCCCTGCTGGGTCAGCTCGTTCCCGATCTGGTAGGTCAGCGTGCCCGAGCGGCTGACGAGGCCGACGTTCCCCTCGGAGAAGATCTCGGCCGGGATGATCCCGACGTTCGCCTTCCCCGGCGAGAGGACGCCCGGGCAGTTCGGCCCGAGCAGCGTCACGCCGCGCGGCCGCGCGTAGTTGTAGACGAGCAGCATGTCGTGGGCCGGGATGCCCTCGGTGATGCAGATCACCGTCTCGATCCCCGCGTCGACCGCCTCGTAGATCGCGTCGGCGGCGAAGCGTGCCGGGACGAACACCATCGAGGTGTTCGCCTGCGTCTCGCGGACCGCGTCGCGGACCGTGTCGAACACGGGGACGCCCTCGACGTCGTCGCCGGCGCGGCCCGGGGTGACGCCAGCGACGAGGTTCGTCCCGTACGCGCGGTTGCGCAGCGCGTGGAACGTGCCCTGCCGGCCCGTGATCCCCTGGACGACCAGCCTCGTGTCGTTGTCGACGATGATGGCCATCTAGCCCTTCCGTCCTCGGATCGTGATCATCGTGGAGCGCCAGGCGCCGTCCGTCGTGCGGTCGGCGAGCAGCTGGCGGACGCGCTCGGCGGCCTCGCCCTCGCAGCCGGTGCGGGCGAGCCACTCCTCGAGCGGCAGCCCGCGGTCGACCAGCTCGAGCCGGTCGACGGTCAGGCCGGCGTCCTCGAAGGCGGCGCGCCACTGCTGCTCGTCGTACGTGCGGACGTGGCTCGGGTCGCGCAGCTTCTCGGCCTGCTCGACCTCCTCGCCGCCGTAGAGCATGTCCTGGACGACGACGCGGTCGCGAGCGACGCGCGCCATCTCCCGGACGGCGCCGGGCATGTCGTCGAAGTGGTGGGCCGCGTAGCGCGACGTCACCACGTCGAACGAGCCGTCCGTGAAGGGCAGCCGCTCGGCCGCGCAGACGATGTCCGGCCGCATGCCGCTCGAGGCGTCCGTCGTCGTGACGGTGCAGCCACCGCCGCGGAGCCGCCGGGCGACGTGCCCGCCGCCGGTCGCGACGTCGAGGGCCCCGACGCCGATCCCTGGCTCGCAGAGCTCGATCAGCAGGTCGAGGTCGGGCCCCTCGCGATGGGTCGAGCTCTGGCGGTACGCCTCGGCCCGGTCGTCCCAGACGGAGCTCAACGCGCGAGCTCCACGACGCGCGCCGCCGCGCCGAGCATGGTCGCCTCGACGTGGACGTTCGCGGGCGCCTTCTCGGCGATGATCGCGCGGCCCTCCTCGGCGAGCGTGCCGTCGAGGCGGACGACGACCGGCATGGTGATCCCGATCCGGGCGAGGGCCTCGATCAGGCCGTTCGCCACCTCGGTGCCGCGGGTGATCCCGCCGAAGATGTTGATCAGGATCGCCTTCACGCCCGCGTCGGCGGTGATCACCTCGAGCGCCGAGACGACCTGGTCGGCGTTCGCGCCGCCGCCGAGGTCGCAGAAGTTCGCCGGCGAGCCGCCGGCCTGGTTGACGACGTCGAGCGTCGACATGCCGAGGCCCGCGCCGTTCGCGATGATCCCGACGTCGCCGTCGAGCTTCACGTACGGGATGCCGCGCTCGCGCGCCATCCGCTCCTGCTCGGGCGCCGCCTCGACGTCGCGCATCTCGGCGATGTCGGGGTGGCGGTAGAGGGCGTTGTCGTCGATCGTCACCTTCGCGTCGAGCGCCTTGACGACGCCGTCGGGCGTGACGATCAGCGGGTTGATCTCGAGCAGCATCGCGTCGAGCTCGGAGAAGCCGCGGTGCAGCTGCTCGATGATCGAGCTCACCTGCTTCAGCTCGTCCGGCTCGGTGATCCCTGCCGTGTAGCAGAGCCAGCGAGCCTGGAACGGCTGGAAGCCGGTGAGGGGGTCGACGTGGAGGCGGGCGAGCTTCTCGGGGGTCGACGCGGCGACCTCCTCGATGTCCACGCCGCCCTCCTTGGTGAGCATGAACAGGGGCTTCTTCTCGCCCCGATCGAACGTGACCGAGAGGTAGTACTCCTTCGCGATGTCCGAGGCTGCCTCGATCCACAGCCGCCGGACCACGTGCCCCTTGATGTCGAGGCCGAGGATGTCGCTGGCACGCGCCTCCGCCTCGTCGGGGTTCGCGGCCAGCTTCACGCCGCCCGCCTTGCCACGGCCGCCCGTCAGGACCTGCGCCTTGACGACGACCGGACCGCCTAGCTCCTCGGCGGCCTTCCGAGCCTCGGCCGGGGTGAGCGCGAGGCGTCCATCGGAGACCGGGATCCCGAGGCGGCGGAAGAGCTCCTTCCCCTGATACTCGTAGAGGTCCACGGGGCGGGAGTCTACCCGGGGCGGCCGCCCGCGGAGCGCCTTGACGGGCAGGCGCCGGCCCGCTCGGCGTAGGATTCCACGGGATGGCCACCGCCGAGGACGACCGCGTCACCGAGTCGGGGATCGACGTCAAGCCGGTCTACACGGCCGACGACGCGACCGGCGCCGCGCTGCCCCTGCCGGGCGAGTTCCCGTTCACGCGCGGGCCCTACCGGGACATGTACCGGGGCCGGCCGTGGACGATGCGCCAGTACGCGGGCTTCGGCTCCGCCGACGAGACGAACGAGCGCTTCCGGTACCTGCTCGGCCGGGGGCAGACGGGTCTCTCGGTCGCCTTCGACCTGCCGACCCAGCTCGGCTACGACTCGGACCACGAGCGCTGCCGCGGCGAGGTCGGGCGCTCCGGCGTCGCGATCGACTCGCTCGCCGACATGGAGCGGCTGTTCGAGGGCATCCCGCTCGGCGAGGTCTCGACGTCGATGACGATCAACGCGCCCGCGTCGATCCTGCTGCTGCTCTACGAGCTGGTCGGCGAGAAGCAGGGCGTGCCCGGGACGCAGCTGCGCGGGACGGTGCAGAACGACGTGCTGAAGGAGTACGTCGCGCGCGGGAACTACATCTACCCGCCGCGCCCGTCGATGCGGATCACGACCGACCTGTTCGCGTACTGCCGCGAGCGGATCCCGAAGTGGAACACGATCTCCATCTCCGGGTACCACATCCGGGAGGCCGGCTCGACCGCCGTCCAGGAGGTCGCCTTCACGCTCGCGAACGGGATCGCGTACTGCGAGGCCGCGGTCGCGGCGGGCCTCTCGCCCGACGAGTTCGGCGAGCGCCTGTCGTTCTTCTTCAACGCGCACAACCACTTCTTCCAGGAGGTCGCGAAGTTCCGCGCCGCCCGGAAGCTGTGGGCGGAGATCATGAAGGAGCGCTTCGGCGCGACGAACCCGAAGGCGATGGCGCTGCGCTTCCACGCGCAGACCGGCGGCTCGACGCTCACGGCGCAGCAGCCGGACAACAACGTCGTCCGCGTCGCGATCCAGGCGCTCTCGGCGATCTGCGGCGGCGCCCAGTCGCTCCACACGAACGGCTTCGACGAGGCGCTCGCGCTGCCGACCGAGCACTCGGCCACCCTCGCGCTCCGCACGCAGCAGATCATCGCCGCCGAGGCAGGCGCGACCGACACGGCCGACCCGCTCGGCGGGGCCTACTTCATCGAGTCGCTGACCGCGGAGATCGAGGAGCGCGCCCGCGAGCTGATCGCGCGGGTCGACGAGCTCGGCGGCGCGGTCGCCGCGATCGAGCAGGGCTTCGTGCAGCGCGAGATCGAGGACTCGGCGTTCGAGCACGCGCGCCTCGTCGAGGGCGGCGAGCGCGTGATCGTCGGCGTCAACCGGTACGTCGACGAGGCGGAGGAGGACGTGCCGCTGCACCGCCTCGACCCCGAGCTCGAGCCCCGGCAGGTCGAGCGCGTCCGCGCGGTGCGCGCAGCGCGCGACGCGAGCGCGGTCGAGGCCGCTCTCGCGCAGGTGCGAGCCGCCGCGAGCGGCACCGGGAACCTGCTCCACCCGATGCGCGAGGCGCTGGCCGCGTACGCGACGGTGGGCGAGGTGTGCGACGTGCTGCGCGAGGAGTTCGGCACGTTCGACGCGCACCACGCGTAGAACGCGGGGGTGCCGCCGGGCCGCGGCTGCGGCCGCGGTGCGAGCCGGCTCGGCCGACGCTCGTGGGCCGCTCGCGCACGGGCGGAGCGCCGTCGTCGCGGCGCTGCGTGCCGGCAGCGCCGGGCAGGCGCGGCGGGCTACCCGCGCCGGCGACGCGGCGGCGTCTGGCGTGCGCCGGCCGCGGGCGCGCCGTGCCGTCCCACCGGGACGGGTGTGGACGGGTTCTCCCGGAATCGGCACGGATCCGCGCGCAACATGCGCGCCCTTCGGCGCTAGGCTCGTTGCCGGCGGCACGTGGTGCCCCCACCCTGGGTGGGCGTCCGGCCTAGGGTGGCCGGATGGGCCACGGCCCTCCGGGACGTGTCCGTTTCGGACGGGTCGCCCGACGGGCGCGAGCGCAGTCGGCCCGGCTCGGCCCTCGGCGGCCAGATCGGACCGGCCGGACCGGCTCGGCGCGTCGGAGCTCGCCCCGGCCCGTCCCGGCCCGCGGGCTGCCGACCGGGCGGCCTGGCTCCCGGGCGCTCCTCGCGCCGCACGCGGGGACACCGCCGCGCCGGGCGGGCACGACGGGTGAGGGCGCCCGCGGCGCCCTCACCCGTCCTCGCGTTGCCGTGGCCGACCCGGCCGCCGGTCAGCGCTCGCAGCGGCGGAGCCGGTCCTTCCGATCGGCGGGGCGGCACCGGTCGACGCCCGTCGACCCGTCCAGGCGGTCGGCGCCTGGGCCACCGACCAGGACGTCGCCGCCCGTGCCGCCGTCGAGCCTGTCGTTGCCGGCCTCGCCGCGCAGCCGATCGCTGCCCGGGCCGCCGGCGAGGCGGTCGTTGCCGCGACCGCCGGCGAGCGTGTCGTTCCCCGCGCCGCCGGTCAGCGTGTCGGCACCGGCACCGCCCACCAGGACGTTCGGGCCGGAGGAGCCGGTGATCCTGTCTGCGCGCGACGAGCCGGTGACGTTCTCGATCGAGAGCACCGCATCGGCGCCCTGGCCGGTGGCCGTCCCCCGGACGAGGCTGACGACGACGCCCTTCGGCGCGCTCGCGAAGCTCGCCGTGTCGACGCCCTCGCCGCCGTCGAGCTGATCGCCGGCCGGCCCGCCGACGAGCGTGTCGGCGCCGCCGTTGCCGCGCAGCAGCGTGCCCGCGAGGCCGGCCACGAGGATGTCGCCGGCGGAGCCGCCGAGCACCGTCTCGACGTCCGACCCGACGTCGTCGGACTCGCCGGCAGCCCCGTCGTCCCCGCCCGCGCCGACGGTCACGGCGACCGACGTCGTGCGGAGCGAGTAGTCGACCGTGTCGCCGCCGTCGCCGCCGCGCAGGACGTCGGCGCCGTTGACGACGGCGCCCTGCAGGAGCACGTCGGCTCCAGCGCCCCCGGACTCGACGTCGGCGCCCGGCCCGCCATCGAGCCGGTCGTCGCCATCCGAGCCCGCGAGCGTGTCGTCGCCGTCGCCGCCGAGCAGCGTGTCCGCGCCCGGGCCTCCGTCGAGCGTCTGCCCGACGCCACCGGCCGGAGAGCCGTCGATCGTGTCGCCGGCGAGGCCGCCGACCACGCCCTCAACGCTCGCGTGGACGTCGTCGCCCTCGCCCGCCGCCCCGTCGTCGGCGCCCGCGCCGAGCGTCACCGTGACGGGCGCGGTCCTGGCCGCGTAGCTGACCACGTCGACGCCGCCGGCGCCGACGATCGTCTGCGGGCCATTCGCGACGGCTCCCTGGCCGAACGTGTCGCCGGCGGCGCCCCCGAGCAGCGTCTCGACGTCGGCGCCCACGAGGTCGCCCTCGCCGGCTCCGCCGTCGTCTGCGACGCCGTCGGCCGAGAGGGAGACGGGCGCGAGGCGCTTCGCGTAGCTCGCGACGTCGACCCCCGCGCCTCCCGCGAGCTGGTCACCTGCATCCGGCTCCGCCCCCTGGTCGAAGGTGTCGTTGCCCGCGCCACCGGACTCCGTGTCCGCGCCGGAGCCACCCGCGAGGACGTCGTTCCCGTCGTCGCCCGCGAGGACGTCCGATCCGTCGGCGCCAAGGAGCGCGTCGTCACCCGCGCCGCCCGAGAGGGAGTGCGGCACGCCGATGGCTGCGGATGCGTCGAGCGTGTCGCCGCCCGCGCCGCCGCGCAGGTGCTCGACGCTCGCCTGGACGTCGTCGTTCTCGCCCGCCGCGCCGTCGTTCGCGCCGACGCCGAGCGTGACCGTGACGGCGACCGAGCGGGACGCATAGGTGACGGTGTCCGAGCCCGCGTCGCCCGCGAGCACGTCGGCGCCGTTGGCCGCCGAGCCCTCGTCGAGCAGGTCGTCGTCGGCTCCGCCCGAGACGACGTCCGCCCCGTCGCCACCGACCAGCGTGTCGCTGCCGGGCCCGCCCGTCAGCGTGTCGCCCTGGTCGCTGCCGCGGAGGACGTCGTTCCCGGCGCCGCCGTCGAGCGCGTGGGCGACGCCCGCCGCGGCCGACGCGTCGAGCGTGTCCGCCGCCTGGCCGCCCGTCGCGTCCTCGACGCTCGCCTGCACGTCGTCGGCCTCGCCGACCTCGCCGTCGTTCGCGCCGGAGCCGAACGTGACGGTGATCGACGCCGTCCGGGCGCCGTAGTCGACGCGGTCGCGGCCGCCGCCGCCGTCGAGGACGTCGGCGCCGTCCGCGGCGGCGTCCTGGTCGAAGGTGTCGTCGCCCTGGCCGCCCGACTCGGTGTCCGCGCCCGGGCCGCCGACGAGCGTGTCCGCGCCGTCCGCGCCGACGAGCGCGTCGGCGCCGCCGTTGCCCTCGAGCACGTGGGCGATGCCAGGCGCACCGGAGGCGTCGAGCGTGTCGCCCGCCGAGCCGCCGGCCCCGTCCTCGACCGACGCCGTCACGTCGTCGTACTCGCCGGCCGCGCCGTCGTCCGCGCCCGCGCCGACCGTGACGGTCACCGCGACCGAGCGGGCCGAGTAGTCGACGAGGTCGACGCCGCCGTTGCCGACGAGCCGCTGGCCGCCGTTCGCGGTCGCGCCCTGGTCGAACGTGTCACCCGCCGAGCCGCCCGCGAGCACCTCCACGTCCGCGGCGATCAGATCGGCCTCGCCCGCCTCGCCGTCGTTCGCGACACCGTCGACCGAGAGCGCGACCGCAACCGTGCGGGACGCGTAGCTCACCGTGTCCGAGCCACCGTCGCCGTTCAACGTGTCGCCGCCGTTCGCGGCCGCACCCTGGTCGAAGACGTCGTCCTCCGTCCCACCGTTCTCCACGTCCGCACCGGCGCCACCGTCCAGCGTGTCCGCGCCCGAGCCGCCGTTCAACGTGTCGCCCAGCGACGAGCCGACCAGCGAGTCCGCGCCGCCGTTGCCCGAGAGGACATGCGCCACGGCAGTCGCCGCCGACGCATCGATCACATCGCCCGCCGAGCCACCCAGCACGTCCTCGACCGACGCCGTCACGTCGTCGTTCTCGCCCGCGGCGCCGTCGTTCGCGCCCGCGCCGACCGTGATCGCCAGCGCGACCGAGCGGCCCGAGTAGTCCGCCGTGTCCGTCCCACCGTTCCCGACCAGCCGCTGCGGCCCATTCGCAACCGCGCCCTGCCCGAAGCTGTCGTCGCCGGAGCCGCCGGCGAGCACCTCGATGTCGCTCGCAAGGTCGTCGTTCTCACCCGCCTCGCCGTCGTTCGCGACACCGTCGATCGTCAGCGAGAGGGCGACGGTGCGCGACGCGTAGCTCACCGTGTCCGAGCCGCCGTTGCCGTTCAGCGTGTCGCCGCCGTTCGCGGTCGCGCCCTGGTCGAAGACGTCGTCCTCCGTCCCACCGTTCTCGACGTCCGCGCCGGGACCGCCGACGAGCGTGTCGTCGTTCGCGTCGCCGTTCAGCGTGTCCGCGCCACCCTCGCCCTCGAGCGTGTCGTTCCCGGGGCCGCCGTTCAGCGTGTCGTCCTCGGTGCCCCCGCGCAACGTGTCGGGGCCGTCCGCACCGGTCAGCTGGTCGTTCCCCGCGCCGCCCGTGAGCGTGCGCGCCGCCCCCGTCGCGGCCGGGGACGCGTCGATCGTGTCGGCCGAGGAGCCGCCGGTCACGTCCTCGACCGTCGCCTGCACGTCGTCGTTCTCGCCCGCCTCGCCGTCGTTCGCGCCCGAGCCGACGGTGATCGCGAGGGACGCGACGCGGGCGCCGTAGTCGGCGTGGTCGACGCCCGAGCCGCCGTTCAGGATGTCGCCGCCATTCGCGGCCGCGCCCTGGTCGAACGTGTCGTCCTCCGTGCCGCCGTTCTCCGTGTCCGCCCCGGGGCCGCCGTCGAGCGTGTCCGCGCCGGCGTCGCCGTTCAGCGTGTCGCCGAGGTCGGCGCCCGTCAGGTCGTCCGACCCGCCGTTGCCCGAGAGGACGTGGACGACGCCCGTCGCGGCCGAGGCGTCGAGCGTGTCGCCTGCCGAGCCGCCCGTGGCGTTCTCGACGTCCGCCGTCACGTCGTCGCTCTCGCCCGCGGCGCCGTCGTTCGCGCCTGCGCCGAGGGTCACGGTCACGGCGACGGTGCGCGAGGCGTACGAGACGACGTCGACGCCGCCGTTGCCGACGAGTCGCTGGCCGCCGTTCGCGGTCGCGCCCTGGTCGAACGTGTCGCCGGCGGAGCCGCCGACCTCGACCTCGACGTCCGCGTCGACGTCGTCGCCCTCGGCCGCGGCGCCGTCGTTCGCGACGCCGTCCGGCGAGATCGTGACCGCCGTCCCGCGCCCGGAGTAGTCGACCGTGTCGATGCCGCCGTTGCCGTCGAGCGTGTCGCCACCGTTCGCGGCAGCGCCCTGGTCGAAGGTGTCGTCGTCCGCGCCGCCCTGCTCGGTGTCCGCGCCGGGGCCACCGTCGAGCGTGTCGTCGCCGGCGCCGCCGAGCAGGGTGTCGCCGAGGTCGGCGCCGACCAGCGTGTCCGCGCCGCCGTTTCCGGCCAGGACGTGCGCCGCCCCGGTCGCGGCCGACGCGTTCAGCGTGTCGTCGCCGCCGCCGCCCGTCGCGCTCTCGATCGACGCCTGGACGTCGTCGCTCTCGCCGGCCTCGCCGTCGTTGGCGATCGTCCCGATCGAGACCGAGACGGCGAGCGACCTGCCCGCATAGGAGACGACGTCCGTCCCGCCGCCGCCGTCGAGCGTATCGGCACCGTCCGCGGCGCTGCCCTGGTCGAACGTGTCGTCGTCGTTGCCGCCCGACTCCGCGTCGTCGCCCGGCCCGCCCGCGAGCGTGTCGGCACCGATGCCGCCGGTGAGCGTGTCCGGCCCGGCACCGCCGTTCAGCGTGTCGTCGCCCGCGCCGCCGTCGAGGTCGTCGCCGAGGTCGGCGCCGGTGAGGACGTCGTCGGAGCCGTTGCCGTGCAGCGCGTGCACGACGCCCGTCGCCGCCGCGGCGTCGATCGTGTCCGCGGCGGAGCCGCCCTCGACGTCCTCGACCGAGGCCTGGACGTCGTCGCCCTCGCCGGCCGCGCCGTCGTCCGCACCGGCGCCGAGCGTGATCGCGAGCGCCGTCGAGCGGCCCGCGTAGTCGACGACGTCGGTGCCCGTGCCGCCGTCGAGGGTGTCGCCGCCGTTCGCGGCGCCCTCCTGGTCGAACGTGTCGTCGTTCGGGCCGCCCTGCTCCGTGTCCGCGCCGCCGCCGCCGTTCAGGGTGTCGTCGCCGTTCCCGCCGACGAGCGTGTCCGCCGCCCCGCCGCCGAGCAGCACGTCGCCCGCGTCGCCGCCGTCGAGCACGTGGCCGACCGTCACGGCGGAGCCGTCCAGCACGTCGACCGCCGAGCCGCCCGTCGCGTTCTCGACGGTCGACGTGACGTCGTCGTTCTCCCCCGCCGCGCCGTCGTCGGCCCCGGCGCCGAGCGACACCGTGACGGACGCGACGCGCGTCGCGTAGCTGACCGTGTCCGCCCCGTCGCCGCCGACGAGCGTGTCGCCGCCGTTCGCGGCCGTGTCCTGGTCGAAGGTGTCGTCGTCGTCGCCGCCGTCCTCGTCGTCCGCGCCGGCCTTGCCGTTCAGCGTGTCGTCGCCCGCGCCGCCGTTCAACACGTCGTCCTGCGGCGAGCCGATCAGCGTGTCGTCGCCCCCGTTGCCCGAGAGGGTGGTCGCGAGCGTCGCAGCGGTCGCGTTCAGCGTGTCGCCGGCCGAGCCGCCGAGCACGGCCTCGACGGTGTCCGTCACGTCGTCCAGCTCGCCGGCCTCGCCGTCGTTCGCGCCGGAGCCGACCGTGACGGAGACCGCGACGGTGCGGCCCGAGTAGTCGGCCGTGTCCGCGCCGCCGTCGCCGTTCAGGGTGTCCCCGCCGTTGGCGGCCGTGCCCTGGTCGAAGGTGTCGTCGTCGGTGCCGCCGTTCTCCGTGTCGGCGCCCGCGCCGCCGTCGAGCGTGTCGTCGCCCGCGCCGCCGTTCAGCGTGTCGTCCTGCGGCGAGCCGATCAGCGTGTCGTCGCCCCCGTTGCCCGAGAGCGTGGTCGCGAGCGTCGCGGCCGTCGCGTCGAGCGTGTCCCCGGCGGTGCCGCCGAGCACGGTCTCGACCGAGCCGGTGACGTCGTCGGCCTCGCCCGCCTCGCCGTCGTCCGCGCCCGCGCCGACGGTGATCGAGACGGCGGCCGTCCGGGCGGAGTAGTCGACCACGTCGAGTCCCGTGCCGCCCGTCAGCGTGTCGCCGTCGTTCGCGCTCGCGCCCTGCGCGAACGTGTCCGCGTTCGCCCCGCCGTCCTCGACGTCGTCGCCGGCGCGACCGTCGAGCGTGTCGTCGCCGCCGTTGCCGTTGAGGACGTCGTCCTGCGGCGAGCCGATCAGGGTGTCGTCGCCGCCGTTGCCCGTGAGCGTCGTCGCCGCCGTCGCCGCCGTCGCGTCCAGCGTGTCGCCGACGGTGCCGCCGAGGACGACCTCGACCGTGGCCGTCACGTCGTCGTTCTCGCTCGCCTCGCCGTCGTTCGCGCCGGCCGCGACCGTGACGGAGATCGCCGCGGTCCGGCTCGAGTAGTCCACCGTGTCGGCGCCGCCGTTCCCGATCAGCACCTGCGCGCCGTCGGCCGTCGCGCCCTGGGCGAAGGTGTCGCCGGCGGTGCCGCCCGCGAGCTCCTCGACGTCCGTCGCGATCGTGTCCGCCTCGCCCGCCTCGCCGCTCCCCGCCACGCCGTCCGCGGCGAGCGTGACCGCCGCCGTGCGACTCGCGTAGGACGCGCGGTCGGTACCGCCGCCGCCGTTGAGGTCGTCGTCGCCGTTCGCGGCGGCGCCCTGGTCGAACGTGTCGTCGTCGGCGTCGCCGTTCTCCGTGTCGTTGCCGCCGCCGCCGTCGAGCGTGTCGTCGCCGTTCCCGCCGTTCAGCGTGTCGGCGTTCGCGGCGCCCGTGAGCACGTCGTCGCCGTCACCGCCGTTCAGCGTGTCCGTGCCGGCGCCGCCGTCGATCCCGTCGCCCAGGTCGGCGCCCGTGAGCACGTCGGCGCCGTCGCCGCCGGCGAGCTCGTGGACGACGCCCGTCGCCGCCGAGGCGTCGATCGTGTCGTCGCCGCCGCCGCCGGTCGCGTGCTCGACGGACGCCTGGACGTCATCGGCCTCTGCCGCCTCGCCGTCGTCCGCGACGCCGTCGAGCGTGACGGACACCGCGTTCGACCGATCGGCGTAGCTGACGAGGTCCGCGCCGCCCGCGCCGTCCAGTGTGTCGCCGCCGTTCGCGGCCGCGCCCTGGTCGAAGGTGTCGTCGTCGGCCCCGCCCTGCTCGTCGTCCGCGGACTCCTGCCCGTCGAGGGTGTCGTTGCCGGGGCCGCCGAGCAGCGTGTCCGCGAGCGCGGCGCCGGTGAGCGTGTCGTTGCCCGGGCCGCCGTCGAGCACGTGTGCCGCCGCGTCGGCCGCAGAGGCGTCGAGGACGTCGTCGCCCTCGCCGCCGGTCGCGTTCTCGACGGTCGCGCCGACGTCGTCGGCCTCGCCGGCCTCGCCGTCGTCGGCGCCCGCGCCGAGGGTGATCGAGACGGCCACCGTCCGGCTCGCGTACGAGACGATATCCGTGCCGCCGTCGCCGCTCAGGGTGTCGCCGCCGTTCGCGGCCGCGCCCTGGAGGAAGGTGTCGTCGTCGGCGCCGCCGTTCTCGGCGTCCGCGCCGGCGCCGCCGTCGAGGGTGTCCGCGCCGGGGCCGCCGTTCAGCGTGTCGCCCTGCGGCGAGCCGGTCAGGGTGTCGTCGCCGCCGTTGCCGTTCAGGGTCGCCGTGCCGCTCGACGAGGCCGCCGAGAGCGTGTCCGCGCTCGCGGTCCCGTTCACGACCTCGACGCTCGACTGCACGTCGTCGGCCTCCCCGGTGGCGCCGTCGTCGGCGCCCGCGCCGACCGTCACCGCGACCGCGGCGCCACGCGCCGCGTAGTCGACCGTGTCGGTGCCGGGGCCGCCGTCGAGCGTATCGCCGCCGTTCGCGCTCGCGCCCTGGGAGAAGGTGTCGTCGTTCGCGCCGCCGCTCTCCGTGTCCGCGCCGGGCCCGCCGTCGAGCGTGTCGTCGCCGCCGCCGCCGGAGAGGACGTCGTCCTCGCCGCTGCCGAACAGGTCGTCCGCGCCGCCGCCGCCCGTGATCGTGTCGGTCCCCGCGCCGCCGTCGAGCGTGAGCGGCGCGCTCGTCGCGGCGCCCGTCCCGTGCCCGCCGGCACCCGAGATGACGTCGGCGCCCGCGTCGCCCGAGGCGCCGCGGAGCTCCACGCCGGCGAGCGTGACGTCGCCGTCGGAGTCGCCGTTCAGGGCGATGCCGCCCACGCCGAAGGTGATCGTGTCGGTCCCGCCGCTGCCCGCGATGCTGACCGCGTCGTCCGTGCCGCCGCCGAGGTCGATCGCGAACTCGATCTCGGCCGTGCCGGAGGCCTCCGCGGTGTTCCCGGGCTCGAACGCCCCGCCGGACAGGTCGATCGCCACCTGCTCGTCGCCGGCCGCGCCCGTCACCTGGATCGTGTCGACCGAGAAGCGGTTCGCGCCGGCGCAGTCCGGGTCGCCCCCGCCGGCGACGACGATGTCGTCGCCCGAGAGGCCGATCGTCACCGCCTCGCCCGAGGCGAGCGCGATGGTCAGCGTCGTCGCGGAGGGGATGCAGGTCGCCGAGCCGGCGCGCTCCGCGCGGACCAGCGCGACGCCGGCCGCGAGCGCGGCGAGCAGACCGATGATCGCGATGCGACCGACCACGGTCGCTGGGCCGACGGCCCGGCATCGAGCGCCCACACTGCCTCCTTGATCGTCGAACGGGCGGCAGACCCGTCCGAGTGCGGTTCGTCGCCGTTCGTCATGCTCGCCATCCCTCCTTCGAGGGGCCATCCTCGGAACGACGCGCGGCACGTCCCCCCTCCGGGCCTTCGGACGGCCGGTTCCGGGGAGTGCCGCGACCGGTCCAGGGACGGCGGGACCCGCCCGCCGATACCATCACCTGCGCCATGGATTCCGACCTCGAGACCACCGCCGCCCGCCTCGCGCAGCTCGAGCGCCTGCGCGACGAGGCCGCGAACGCCGGCGATCCCCGCGCCGTCGAGCGCCAGCGCTCGCGCGGCAAGCTCCTCGCCCGCGAGCGCATCGAGAAGCTGCTCGACCCCGGCACGTTCGTCGAGCTCGACCGCTTCGTCCGCCACCGCAACCCGCACTTCGGGATGATGGAGCGTCGCCCCTACGGCGACGCCGTCGTCACCGGCTACGGCGAGATCATGGGCCGCAAGGTCTTCGTCTTCTCGCAGGACTTCACCGTCTTCGGCGGCACGCTCTCGGAGGCGTTCGCCGAGAAGATCTGCAAGGTCATGGACCTCGCGCTCAAGTACGGCTGCCCGCTGATCGGGATCAACGACTCGGGCGGGGCGCGCATCCAGGAGGGCGTCGTCTCGCTCGGCGGCTACGCGGAGATCTTCTGGCGCAACGTGCAGGCGTCCGGCGTGATCCCGCAGATCAGCCTCGTCATGGGCCCGTGCGCCGGCGGCGCCGTCTACAGCCCCGCGATGACCGACTTCATCATGATGGTGAAGGAGTCCTCGTACATGTTCATCACCGGGCCCGAGGTCGTGAAGACCGTCACGGGCGAGGAGGTGACCTTCGAGGAGCTCGGCGGGGCGATCACGCACGCGTCGAAGTCCGGCGTCGCCCACTTCACCTCGGACGGCGAGGAGGCGTGCCTCGAGGACGCGCGCTACCTCCTCTCGTACCTGCCGCAGAACAACGCCGAGCCGCCGCAGTGGTTCGAGCCGTCCGACCCGCGCGACCGCGAGGACCCGGAGCTGGACTCGATCGTCCCGGCGAACCCGAACAAGCCGTACGACATGCGCGGGATCGTCACGCGCGTCGTCGACGACGGCGAGTTCCTCGAGGTCCAGCCGTACTGGGCCGAGAACATCGTCTGCGGCTTCGCGCGCCTCGGCGGCCACTCCGTCGGGATCGTCGCGAACAACCCGAAGGCGATCGCGGGCACGCTCGACATCGACTCCTCCGTCAAGGCCGCGCGCTTCGTGCGCACGTGCGACGCGTTCAACGTCCCGCTCGTGACGTTCGTCGACGTGCCCGGCTTCCTGCCCGGCACGGCCCAGGAGTGGAACGGGATCATCCGCCACGGCGCGAAGCTCCTCTACGCCTACTGCGAGGCGACCGTGCCGAAGCTCGCCGTGATCACGCGCAAGGCGTACGGTGGCGCGTACGACGTGATGAGCTCGAAGCACATCCGCGCGGACTTCAACTTCGCGTGGCCGAGCTCCGAGATCGCCGTGATGGGCCCGGAGGGCGCGGTCAACATCGTCTTCCGCAAGGAGCTCGAGGAGGCCGCCGACCCGGAGGCGCGCCGCCAGGAGCTGATCGCGGACTACAAGGCGCAGTTCGCCAACCCGTACTCCGCCGCCGAGCGCGGCTACGTCGACGACGTGATCGAGCCGCGCCGCACGCGCCGCGTCCTGATCGACGCGCTCGAGACCTCGCTGACGAAGCGCGAGCCCCGGCCGGCGCGCAAGCACGGGAACATCCCCCTTTGACATACGGGGGGAGAAGCTGCGCTTCTCCCCCCGTGACCCCCCTCATCTCGCCAGGCCACCCGCACTCGGGCTCCGCGGGAACGCAGTCGGTGAGCGGCTTCTCCGAGCGAGCGTCGTCGTCGGAGGACCGCAAGCTGCCCTCCTCCCAGCACACCCCGACCCCTTCGGGGGACGTGGATTCTCTGCTCCCGGCCGATCCTGGGAGAGTGATTCCCGCGCTCTCATCGGCTGCGCACGGCATCCAGACCGGCATTCGGCGGCTCGATCGGGCCGCCAACGACGTCGCGAATGCGAGCACCGTCGGCTACCGCGGCGACCAGCGCGGGGCGCCCGGGCCGGTGATGTCCACCGGCAGCCCGCTCGACCTCGCGATCCAGGGGGACGGGTGGTTCCGGGTCGCGCAGAGCGACGGGACCGCCATCGGCGAGGTGCGCTACACGCGGGCCGGCGACTTCCACCAGGACGGCCAGGGCTTCGTCGTCGCCTCCGACGGGCGCTACCTGCTCGGGACGCCGCTCGCCCCGGGCGGGCAGCCGGCCGGGCCGGAGGGGCGGATCCGCCTTCCCGCGACGGCGACCTCGGTCGCCGTCGGCGGGGACGGCACGGTCTCCGCCACCCTGGCGGACGGCTCGACGCAGGCCGTCGCCTCCGTCTCGCTCGCCCGCTTCTCCAACCCGGCCGGCCTCGAGGCCGTCGGGGACGGCCAGTACCGCGCGACGGTCAACAGTGGCGCGCCGCAGGTCGGCGCTCCCGGGACGGGCGGCCTCGGCGAGCTCGCGGGCGGGGCGCTCGAGGGGTCGAACGTCGACCTGGCCGAGACGACCGTCCAGCAGGTGCTCGCGCGCAACGAGGTGGCCGCGAACGTCCGCAGCATGGCCGCCGCCGACGAGCTCCTGAAGGAGCTCGCCCGCGTCGACGCGCGCGCCTGACGGTTACGGCCCGGCAGCGCCGGGTACGCGGGGGCAGGTCGGAACTCGCGGAAGGAGCCGCATGCCCACACCGCTCGGCGTCGTCGCGCGCGGGCTCGCCGCCGGGGCGGCGGGCACGGCGTTGATGGACGCCTACCAGAAGCTGCGCGCCCGGCTCGGCGACGGCAGCCCGGACGCCGGTGCGGAGCAGCCGCCGGGAAGCTGGGCGGAGGCCCCCGCGCCCGCGCAGATCGGGCAGCGGGTCGCCGAGGGCGTCTTCCACGTCGACGTGCCGCTGCGCAGGGCGCCGGAGCTGACGCAGGCCGTCCACTGGGCCTACGGGACGGGCTGGGGCGCGGCCTACGCGCTCGCCCACGCCTCCGGGAGCCGCAGCGGCCTGGCCGACGGGCTCGGGTTCGGCTCGCTCGTCTTCGGGGCCGCCTACGTCGTCCTGCCAGCCGCACGCGTCTACGACCCGATCTGGCGCTACGACGCGAGGACGATCGCGAACGACCTCGCGCAGCACCTCGTCTACGGCCTCGGGGTCGCGGCGGCCTACGCCGTCCTCGACCGCCGGGGCTGAGCTCAGACGGCGACGCGCTCGCGGCGGGCGCCGTCGAGCTCGCGGAGCAGCGCGTCCACCACCGCGGGATCGAACTGGGTGCCGGCGCAGCGGCAGATCTCGTCGATCGCCTCCGCGTGCGTGAGCTGGCGGCGGTAGACGGCGTCGGCGGTCATCGCGTCGTAGGCGTCGGCGACGTGCAGGATCCGCGCGGCGAGCGGGATCCGCTCACCCGCCAGCCGGGCCGGGTAGCCGAGGCCGTCCCAGCGCTCGTGGTGGTGCAGCACCCAGGTCGCGACCGGCTCGGCGCCGAGCGACGAGAGGACGCGCGCGCCCACCTCCGCGTGCCGCTCGAGCAGCGCCCGGTCCTTGAGCGAGAGCGGGGCCGCCTTGCGCAGGAGCTCGCGGCGCAGCGCGATCTTGCCGAGGTCGTGCACCTCGCCCGCGAGCCGGACCAGCTCCCGATCGGAGTCGGGGACGCCCAGCCGGACGGCCAGCCGGCTCGCCAGCTCGCCGACGGCCTGGCCGTGACGGCCGTCCTGCACGCCGAGCGCGCCGATCGCCTGGACGAGCGCCTGCGCGGCGCGGATGCCCGCGTCGTCCTCGAACCCCTCGAGCGGCGCGATCCGCCCCGACCGCTCGCCGTCGTCCTTGCGCTGCTCCTTCGTCGCGTAGAGCGACCGGTCGGCGAGCTCGTACAGCTCGTGCGCCGGGCTGCCGGGGTAGGAGGCCGCGCCGATCGAGCAGCGCGCGTGCTCCCCGGCACCCGTTCGGACCCCGCGCACCCGCGCCGCGAGCGTCTCGGCGACCGCCGCGGCGGCCGTCGCGTCGCGCCCGGGCAGCAGCAGCGCGAACTCGTCCCCGCCGAGCCGGAAGCCCTCGCCCAGCCCCCGCAGCGCCGCGCCGACGTGCACGAGCACCCGGTCGCCGACGGCGTGGCCGAAGCGATCGTTGATCGGCTTGAAGTCGTCCAGGTCGACGAGCAGGAGCGAGAACGGCGCCCGCGCCCGATCGGCCTCGTGGACGAGCTCGTCGAGCCGATCCTGGAAGCGGCGCTTGTTCCCCAGCCCCGTCAGGGCGTCGGTCTGCGCGAGCCGGACCGCCTCGAGCTCCCGGTGCGAGGAGCGCTGGTAGAGCGCGATCGCGACCAGCGGCCCGGCGAGTGCCGGGGCGAGGAAGACCGAGCGCTCCCACAGCAGCTCGAGGATCAGCGTCGTCGAGGCCATCAGCGCGAACGGGAGCGCGGTCGCGCGGACGGTCGCCCGGACGACCTCGATCGGCGGCTCGACCGTCCAGCGCGCGACGACCGCCGTGACGAGGACGACGTCGACGACGTAGAAGGCGCCGGAGGCGGCCGCGACCGCGAGCAGCGTCGAGGCGATCGACGCGTCCTCGCGGACGACCGTTGCCACGAGCCCCGCCGCGGCCGCGGCGAGCCCGTAGACGGACGCGTTGAACAGCATCCGGGTCAGCGCCCGCCGCTGCACCAGCTCGGCGATCAGCCGCGTTCCGACGGCCACGAGCGTCGCCGGCGCCCAGCCGTGGACGACCGCGACGCCGACGAGGAAGACCGCGGCGAGCGAGACGCCGCCGCCCCGCACGCCCGGGACGGGCATGGGGTATGCCTCCACGAGGGTCGCGATCGACAGGACGACGACCAGGCCGACCAGCGCGTCCGCCTGCAGATCCAGCCCCGCGGTCGCCCAGATCGCGGCGCCGAGGGTGACGATCCCCGCGAGCGCGACCGGCACGACCAGGGGGAGCAGCCGCCCGAGGTCCTCGCGCTCCCGCCGGCTCGCGGCGCCCGCCTGCGGCCGAACGCCCACCCGTTACCGGCTCCTGCCGGCCCGCCGCGCCCCGCTCCCCGAAAGCGGCGCAGGCGCATGCGTTGCTCGACGCTCGTGCGTCATCTGACTCACCTCTCCGGGGAAGGACGACCGGGCGGCACAGCCCATTGCCCGGAGTCTGACCGCGCGCAGCGGGCGCCGAATCACCCGCGCGGGTGGTCCGGAACGGCCGCGGGGCCTAGCCGAGCCCGGCCTCGGCGAGCGGCCGCCGGGCCCAGGCGAAGCGGTCGGCGTACCAGCCGCTGAACTGCGCGATCGTCGTCCCGTTGCTGGACGAGTGCACCATCCAGCCCGGCGCGAGGTAGATGCCCATGTGACCGACCTCGTCCGGCGTGGACGTCGCGCCGTCGTCGCCGAAGAAGAGCACGTCGCCCGGCTGCAGCTGATCGCCCGGGATGCGCTGCTCGGGCTTCACCTCGGCGCTCATGACGTAGGTCGTGCGCCCCTGGAGCACCGTCGGGAGCAGCGCGTCGCCCTCGTACGGCTGCGTCTTGTAGACCCGCCAGACGAAGCCGGAGCAGTCGAAGCCGCCGGGCACCGAGACGCCGAACGGCGCCTGGCGCTTCTCGGAGCTGCCGCCCCAGATGTAGGGGAAGCCGACGAAGCCGATCGCGCGACCCAGGACGCGCGCCTGCCACTCGGAGAGCGCAGGCAGCTGGAGCGTCCCGACGGTGGCTTTCACCCAGCTCAGGTCCTGCTGGCCGAGATCGAGCGCCTTCGCGAAGGAGTACGCGGCCTCGGCGCGCGTGATCGGGTCGTCGGGGCCGAGCTCGAGCGGGTCCTCGGCCTGGGGGTGGTTCAGCCGCAGCCCGATCAGGCGGGCCACGGTCTCGTTTCCGACCCGGGCGTTCGGCTTCAGGCCGGCGGCCGCGAGCGCCTTCCGCACCGTCTGGGCGGCCTTGCTCAGCCTGAGCGCGCGGACGAGCTGCGCGTCGAACTCGCGCAGCCGGACCGTCCTCGTCGTGTCCGCGATCGCGGGCGCCTTCCTCCCGAGCGCGTTCAGCCCGGCGATCAGGTCGCCCCACGTGAGCGGGTCCTGCGGCCGGAACTCGGCGACGGAGGGGCCCATCACGCCCGCCGCGACGACGGCCTCGATCTGCGGCCGGGCCCACGAGGACGCCGCATCGACGGGAAGGACTGTCGGCGGGGTCGTCGAATCGACCGGTGGCGGAGCCGGTGCAGGCGCCGCCGACACGGCGAGCGCGGACGGCGCCGGAATCAGCGCCAGGGCTGCAAGGACGACAGCTCGCTTCAACACGACCCCCGCTGTATCGGCAGCTTCGCCGGTACCCTTTAGCGTTCCGTGAAGGTCGAGATCCAGCCCGAGCCCGAGCCCGCCGAGCGGGCAGCCGTCGAGCAGGCCCTCCTGGCCCCCGCGCCCGATCGCGGGCAGCGCGGCGCCTGGTGGCGCGACGGCCTGCGCGCGCTCCTGCGCGCCAACGAGCCCGACCGCTGACGCTGCCGGCAGGAGCGGCGCGCCCGCGCGCGAAAGCGTCCCCGTGGCACGGGTGCGCCTGCTCCTCGCGATCGCCCTCTCCCTCGTGGCCGTCGTGCTGGCCGGCTGCGGCGGCGAGGAGGCCTCGGCGCCCGCGGGCGAGGACACCGCCGCGGTCGATCCGGCGCCCGAGCCGGCGCCCGAGCCCGAGCCCGCCCCGGAGCCGGCGCCGCCCGAGGCCGAGAGCGCGACCGTGCCGGACGAGGCCCCGACCGACGAGGGCAACACGCCGGGCAAGGGGAAGATGCGCGTCCAGGTCTGGCTGGCGCACGACGGCGAGCTGTTCCTCGCGAGCCGCGACGTGGCGCGCGAGCCGCGCGTCGCGCGCGCCGCCCTGCGGGCGCTGCTCGAGGGCCCCAAGCCGTTCGAGGAGACGGCCGAGATCGGCACGGCGATCCCCGACGGGACCGTGGTGCGCAACGTGACGCTGAAGAACGGGATCGCGACCGTCAGCCTCTCCCAGCGCTTCGTCTTCGGCGGCGACGAGGCCTCGCTGCGCCTGCGCCTGGCGCAGGTCGTCTACACCGCCACCCAGTTCCCGACGATCCAGAAGGTGCGGATCGAGCTCGACGGCGAGGAGGTCGACGCGCTCGGCGGCGTCGTGAAGGTGAACCGCGCGCTCGGCCGCAAGGCGCTCCAGTCCGAGCTGCCGCCGATCCTCGTCGAGGAGCCGCAGCCGTCCTGGCGCGTCACGAGCCCGGTGCGCCTGCGCGGCTCCGCCGACGTCTTCGAGGCGAACGTCAACGTCCGCGTGCTCGACGAGCAGGGCCAGGTGATCGGCGTCGGGCACCTGACGGCCACCTGCGGCACCGGCTGCCGCGGCGACTTCGAGGGCGAGATCGGCTTCGACGTCGACGAGGAGCAGGCGGGCGTGATCGAGCTCGCCGCCGACGACGCGGGCGATACCGGAACTCGCCCCGGCCTCGTCCGCGTGCCCGTCGTCCTCCAGCCCTAGCAGCAACGTCCGGGGGAGAAGCTCCCGCTTCTCCCCCCGGCTCCCGCCTGACGCTTCGCGCAGGCGGTCTCTCCGAGCTGGCGCCGTCGTCGGAGGACAGCAAGCTGCCCTCCCCCCTGGGCCCCGTCTACGCCGGGGTCAGCTCGAACGTGGGGTGATCGGAAGGGTCGGGGAGCTGCTTCCAGTACGCGTCGACGGTGCGGCCGGCCTTCTTGCGGTACGCGTCGATGATCGGCGCGCGCCGGTCGACCGGCACCTCGGTCACCGAGTATCTCCTGCTGGAGCCGGCCGAGCCCAGGCTCAGCGTGCCGGCGGCGCGCACGTTCCGGACCCACTCCGTCTCGCCGCGCGTCGAGACGACGTAGCGGGCGCCGTCGACGTCAACGGCGATGACGGGGACGCGCTGCTCGCCGCCGCTGCGCCGCCGCGGGACGGACAGGGTCTGGGCGCCCCCGATGCCGAAGCGCATCGCGAGCGGGTTGAACACGCGCCGAACGAGGAACGGCGGCTTCAGATAGGCCATGGGGCCTCCTTCCCAGAGGTGCGCCCGGGACGACGCGGGCACCGAGATCATGACCGCAGGAGCGTCCGCGTGTCGCGCGGCGGCTGGACGGAGCGGGCGACGCGAACCCGATACCCGAGGAGGAGGGCAGCTCGCTGCCCTCCGACCACATCGCCCGCTCGGAGAGACCGCCAACCCGAAGCGTGAGGCGGGAGCCCAAGAGCCAGCCGCCTGGCGCGATGTGGGGGGCCCTGGGGGGCAGAAGCGTGAGCTTCTCCCCCCAGAGATCTCCCCCCAGCTGCTCAGAGGGCCAGATCGAACGGGTCGAGCACGATCCAGGGCGCGAAGCCGAGGCGGCGGTAGAGGCGGATCGCGGGCAGGTTGTCCGTCTTGACGGTCAGCCGCAGCTCCTGCTCGGGCCGCTCGCGCCAGTAGGCCTCGAGCACGCGGCTCGTGATCGCCTCGCCGAGGCCGCGGCCGCGGTCCTCCTCGGAGACGCCCACGTGCGTCATCCAGCCGTGCCCGATGTGGACGAATGCGGCCATGTGGCCGTCGAGCTCGGCGATGTAGACCTCGCCGCTGACGATCCAGCGCCGCCACGTCTCGGGCGTCCGCCGCGCGGTCGGGAACGTCGCCCGGTAGAGCGTCAGCAGGGCGTCGAGGTCGTCCGCGGTGCCGCCGCGGATCGAGAGGCCCGACGGCCCGTCCTCGTGCGGCAGCAGCGCGCCCGGGAAGAGCCGGTAGACCGCGTCGGGCTTCTCGGCCCGGTGGAAGCCGTAGCGCTCGAGCAGCATCCGGCCGGCCGCGTTGCGGGCGCCGACCGAGGCCGTGAGCGTCCCCATGCCGCGCTCGCGGGCGAGCTCGATCGTCGCCTCGAGCAGGACCGTGCCGAGCTTGCGGCCGCGCGCGTCGGGGGCGACGAGCGGACCGAACACGCCCGGCAGCGCGTTCGGGTCGAGCCCGCCGATCGCGGCGAGGCGGCCGTCGTCCTCGGCGACGATGAGCGTCTCGCCTGGCCAGTCCTTGTCCTCCAGCTCGGCGTCCGCGTCGGCGCGCGACGTCCAGAGCGGCCGGCCGACCTGCTCGGTCTCGCGCGCGAGCGCGTGCCGGGAGAGCGCGACCGCCTCGGCGAGGTCGGTCTCGACGCGGAACCTACGCAGGCTGCTGTCCACGGAGCAGTGCCGGCGCGGCGCGCGCGTAGTCGAGGCCGGAGAGCCACGTGATCGCGAGCGCGACCACGAGCGCCCACCAGGCGATCCGGTCGGAGAAGGCGTCGCCGGCGGCGAGGCCGCCGAGGCCGCCCGCCACGGCCTGGGCCCAGGCCTTCAGCTTGCCGAGGTCGCGGGCCGCCACGACGACGCCGCGCTCGAGCGCCGCGAGCCGCAGGCCCGAGACGAGGAACTCCCGCGCGACGATCGCGGCGACCATCCAGCCGGGGAAGACGCCGCTCGGGACCAGCACGACGAGGGTCGCCATCACCAGCAGCTTGTCGGCCACCGGGTCGAGGATCCGGCCGAGGTCGGAGCTCGTGCCGGAGCGTCGGGCGAGCCAGCCGTCGACCTGGTCCGTCATCATCGCGACGGCGAAGACCGAGGCGCCCCAGAAGTTGTGGTGGGGGAAGTCGATCGCGAAGAGCGCGACGACGACGGGCACCGCACCGGCCCGGGCGACGGTCAACTGATCCGCGAGAGTCATCCGTCTGGGAGAATACGCGCGCCCGTGATCGAGTTCAGCAAGGTCCTGGTCGCCAATCGTGGCGAGATCGCAATCCGCGTCTTCCGCGCGCTGCGGGAGCTCGGCATCGGCACGGTCGCCGTCTACTCGGAGGCCGACCGCGACGCGCTCCACGTCCGCGTCGCCGACGAGGCGTACCTGATCGGCCCCGGGCCGGCGAGCGAGAGCTACCTGGTCCAGGAGCGGCTGATCGAGACCGCCCTGCGCGCCGGCGCCCAGGCGATCCACCCCGGCTACGGCTTCCTGGCCGAGAACGCCCCCTTTGCGCGCCGCTGCGCCGAGGCGGGCATCGTCTGGATCGGACCGCCGCCCGAGGCGATCGAGGCGATGGGCTCGAAGGTCGCGTCGCGCGACCTGATGCAGCGGGCTGGCGTCCCGATCGTCCCCGGCACCACCGAGCCGGTGACGACGGCCGAGGAGATCGTCCGGCTCGGCGACGAGTACGGCTGGCCCATCGCGATCAAGGCGTCTGCCGGCGGCGGCGGCAAGGGGCTGAAGGTCGTCGCGTCGGCCGAGGAGGCCGAGCGCGCGCTCGAGTCCGCGATGCGCGAGGGCCAGGCGTACTTCTCCGACTCGACGGTCTACGTCGAGAAGTACATCGAGGACCCGCGCCACGTCGAGGTGCAGGTGATCGCGGACACCCACGGCACGGTCGTGCACCTGGGCGAGCGCGACTGCACGATCCAGCGCCGCCACCAGAAGATCGTCGAGGAGACGCCGTCGCCCGCCGTCGACGAGGCGCTGCGCGCCCGGATCGGCGAGATCGCCGTGAACGCGGCGCGCGCGGTCGGCTACGTCTCGGCAGGGACGATCGAGGGGCTGCTGGACAGGCACGGGAACTACTACTTCCTCGAGATGAACACGCGAATCCAGGTCGAGCACACGATCACGGAGCTCGTCACCGGGATCGACCTCGTCCGGGAGCAGGTCCTCGTCGCGATGGGCGCGCCGCTCTCGTTCGCCCAGGAGGACGTCCGCTGGAGCGGCCACGCGTTCGAGTGCCGCGTGAACGCGGAGGACCCGTCGCTCGGCTTCCTCCCCACCCCCGGCCTGATCACGCGCTACGTCGAGCCGGCCGGCCCCGGCATCCGGGTCGACTCGGGGGTCGTCGAGGGGGCGGAGATCTCGGGCCTCTACGACCCGATGGTCGCGAAGCTCTGCGTGTGGGACCGCGACCGCGAGCTGGCGCGCCGGCGGATGCTGCGCGCGCTCGACGAGATGGTGGTCGAGGGCGTCTCGACGCTGATCGACTTCCACTCGGCGCTGCTCGAGCACCCGGAGTTCATCGCCGGCGGCACCTGCCACGGCCTCGTCGAGAGCGACGAGCTCGCCGCTCGCTCGCGCGAGATCGGCGAGGCGCGCCGCGCGCGCCGGCCGGCCGCGCCCGCCCAGGGCGCCGCGGCCGGGAACGGGCGGACGCGCGATCGCGTGGTCGAGGCCGAGGTCGACGGGCGCCGCTACACCGTGCGCCTGCCGCTGCCGGAGCCGCCGTTCGCCGAGCTGATCCGCCGCCGGCGCGAGCGCGTCCCCGCGGGCGCGACCGGCTCGGCCGCCCAGGAGGCCGTGACGAGCCCGATGCAGGGCACCGTGCTCGCCGTGCGCGTCGCCGAGGGCGACGAGGTCGACGAGGGCCAGGTGATCTGCATCGTCGAGGCGATGAAGATGGAGAACGAGATCATCGCCCACCGCCACGGCACCGTCACCGGGCTCTCCGTCTCGCCCGGCGACGCCGTCCGCACCGGCCAGGTGATCTGCGTCGTGCGCCAGGAGGGCGTCGACCCGCACTCGGAGTAGCTGGGCGGAGCAGCAGCGTGCGCCGACGAGGACGATCAGCAGCCAGCCGGCCACGCCGCGCTCGACCCGGGCGCCGAAGCACCACGACAGGCCGAGGATGATGATCGTCTGTGCACGAGCCCGAGGGCCACGTCCAGCCGGCGGCGCATCCCGCCCGAGTACGTCTCGACGATCCGGTCGGCGACGTCTCCGATCCCGAAGAGCTCCAGCAGCTCGTCGCCCCTCCGGCGGAGCGGCGCCCCGGCACGCGGGCAGTGTACGGAGCGGACGGACCGGCCCCTCGGGCTAGGCTTGTGCCGTGCGCGTGCACGTGAAGCTCTTCGCCGGCCTGCGCGAGCGGGCCGGGTTCGCCGAGCGCGAGCTCGAGCTGCCGGACGGGGCGCCGGTCGCCGACGTCGCCCGGGCGATCCCCGAGCTCGGCGGCCTACCCGACGGCCTCCGCTTCGCCGTGAACAAGGAGTACGCGGCCGACGACCGGCCGCTCGCCGACGGCGACGAGGTCGCGCTGATCCCGCCGGTGTCGGGCGGCAGCTTCAGGCTCACCGACCAGCCGCTCGACCTGAACGCGGTCGTCGCCGAGGTCGCGGACGAGCGCGCCGGCGCGATCGCCACCTTCACCGGCACGACGCGCGTCCAGTCCCGCGGCCGTGTCGTCGAGTACCTCGACTACGAGGCGTACGAGGGCATGGCCGAGCAGGAGCTCGAGCGCATCGCGACCGAGCTGCTCGCCCGCTACGAGCTGTGCAAGGTGGCGATCCACCACCGGATCGGCCGTGTCGGCATCGGCGAGACGAGCGTCGTCATCGCCGTCTCCGGCCCCCACCGCGCCGACACGCTCGCGGCCTGCAGGGACGCGATCGACACCCTCAAGGAGACCGTTCCCCTGTGGAAGAAGGAGGTCTACGAGGGCGGCGAGGAGTGGATCGGGCGCGGTTCGTGATCCGGGGGGAGAAGCTCGCGCTTCTCCCCCCAGGGCCCCCCTCATCGCGCCAGGCGGCCCGCTCTCGGGCTTCCGCCTGGCGCCTGTCGCTGGCGCCGTCCCGAGCGGGCGCCCCCGTCGGAGGACAGCAAGCTGCCCTCCTCCACGGCCCGGCGCGTCGCCGGTCGAGACGCCAAGGTGTCGCGGCAGGCGATCACCACGTTGGCGCCGGTCGGGAGGTCGACCGTCTCATGCCAGACGAGATCGATGGCGGCGATCGCCGCGGTCAGACCCGCGAGGTTCGTCAGCGTGATCTCGCGATGATCGGCAGCCCACCCCCGACGCCTACGATGGTTGGGTGACCGACCTCTCGCCCGAGCCGCCGCCCGTCGCGCGCGACTACGCGCCGATCCACCCGGAGGGGTCGCTGCGCGCGCTCCTGCGCCGGCTCGCGGCGCCCGTCGCGGTGCTGATCGGCCTGGCGCTCAAGTTCAAGACCGCGGCGCTGGTCGTCCTGAAGCTGAAGGTGTTCGCGACCGCCGGCACGATGCTGGTCTCGGTCGCCGCGTACGCCTACCTCTGGAGCTGGAAGTTCGCGATCGGCTTCGTCCTGCTCATCCTCGTGCACGAGCTCGGCCACGTGATCGAGCTGCGCCGGCAGGGCGTGCCCGCGTCCGCGCCGCTGTTCATCCCGTTCCTCGGCGCGGTCGTCGGAATGAAGGAGATGCCGAAGGACGCCTGGCGCGAGGCGCGCGTCGCCCTCGCAGGGCCGATCCTCGGGTCGCTCGCCGCGGCGGGCGTCTGGATCGCCGCCGCGGCGCTGGACTCGGACTTCCTGCTCGCCCTCGCGTTCACCGGCTTCCTGATCAACCTGTTCAACCTCCTGCCCGTGGTGCCGCTCGACGGTGGGCGGGCGGTCGCCGCCCTGCACCCGACCCTCTGGGCGGTCGGCCTCGCCGGGCTCGTCGGCCTGACGATCTGGCACCCGAACCCGATCCTCCTGATCGTGCTGCTGTTCGGCGGCCTCGAGCTGTGGCGGCGCTGGCGCGCGCGCGCGACGCCCGAGTCGCAGGCGTACTACCGCGTGACGCGAGCCCAGCGCGCGACCGTCGCCGTGACGTACCTCGGCCTCGCGGCGCTGCTCGCCGTGGCGATGACGGCGACGCACGTCGAGCGGACGTTCTAGGGGCCCGGCTCTCCCGACCCGTAGGATGGGGTCGTGGAGAGCCCCAACCCGCTGCGCGCGCTGCCGTCGGTCGACCGGCTGCTCGCGGAGCCTCAGCTGGTGGCGCTGACCGCCGCACACGGGCGCGAGCCGGTCGTCGAGGCGATCCGCGACGCGCTGCAGCGCGCCCGCGACGACATCCGCGCCGGCATCGCCCCGGGCGACGTCGCCCAGCGAGCCGTCGAGCTGCTCGACGAGGCGAGCGCACCGAGCCTGCGTCGCGTGCTGAACGCGACGGGCGTCGTCGTCCACACGAACCTCGGCCGCGCCCCGCTCGCGGCCGACGCGGCCGCGCACGTCCAGACCGTCGCGACCGGCTACTCGAACCTCGAGCTCGACCTCGACTCCGGCCTGCGCGGCTCGCGGCAGGACCACGTCGCCGCGCAGCTGCGCGCGCTCACCGGCGCCGAGGCGGCGCTCGTCGTCAACAACAACGCGGCCGCGCTCCTGCTCGCGCTCGCCGCGCTCGGCGAGGGGCGCGAGGTGATCGTCTCGCGCGGCGAGCTGGTCGAGATCGGAGATGGCTTCCGCATCCCGGAGGTGCTCGCCCGCTCCGGCGCGCACCTCGTCGAGGTCGGCTCGACGAACCGCACGCGGATCGCCGACTACGAGCGCGCCCTGACCGACGAGACCGCCGTCCTCCTGCGCGTCCATCCATCGAACTTCCGCGTCGTCGGCTTCACGGAGCGGCCGACGCCGCAGGAGCTGGCCGCGCTCGCCGAGCGCCGCGGCATCGCGTTCGTCGACGACCTCGGCTCCGGCTCGCTCGTCCCGCAGCCGGGCGAGCCGACGGTCGCCGAGAGCCTCGCGGTCGGCGCGCACCTCGTCACGTTCTCCGGCGACAAGCTCCTCGGCGGCCCGCAGGCGGGCGTCGCGTGCGGGCGCGCCGACCTGGTGGAGCGCCTGCGCCGCCACCCGCTCCAGCGAGCGCTGCGGGCGGACAAGCTGACGATCGCCGCGCTCGAGGGGACGCTCGCGCTCTACCGCAGCCCTGCCCGCGCCCGGGGCGCCGTCCCGGTCGTCAGGATGCTCGAGGAGCCGGTCGAGTTCGTCCGTGCCCGCGCCGAGCGGCTGGCCGCCCTCGTCGGCGGCGAGGTCGAGGAGACCGTCGGGCGCGCCGGCGGCGGCGCGCTGCCGCTCGTCGACCTGCCGAGCGCCGCCTGCGTCGTCGAGGAGGAGCTCGCCCGGCCGCTGCGGCTCGGCGACCCCGCGGTGGTCGGGATCGTCCGCGACGGCCGCCTGCTGCTCGACTGCCGGACGCTCGCCGACGACGAGGTCGACGAGGTCGCCGCCGCAGTCGCCCGCGCGCGGGCCTAGCCGGGCGCACGGCGCCCGGGCCGCGTCGGGCGGAAGGTCTCGTAGAGCACCTCGAGCGTCAGGATCCCGACGCAGACCGCGAGCACGCCCACCGCGGCGAGGTCGGTGAGCGCCGCCGCCGCGACGATCACCGCGGCGGCCGCGAGCAGCCGCCCCCAGGCGATCGACCGCACCACGCGCCAGCGCCCGCCCGCGAGCGCGAGGAGCATCAGCCCGATCCCCGCCGCGAGCGCGAAGCGGCCCGCGCCGCTCAGCGGGTCCTCCGGGTGCCCGACGGCCTTCTTCGCGGCGACGGCGAAGAGCACGATCCCGGCGATCATCGGCAGGTGCAGGAACGTGAAGACGTCGCGCGCGAGCCGGCCGCGCTCGGCCGGGTCCCGCAGTCCGCCGAGCGCGCGCTCGATCGCGCCCGCGACGTACCCGAAGTAGGCCCCCCAGAGCGCGAACGAGCCGAGCAGCGCGACGAGCATCGTCCCGACGAGCGCCAGGTCGCGGTGCGCCTCCGCCGCCCCGATCCCGATCGCGATGATCGACTCGCCGAGCGCGATGATCACGAACAGGCCGTGGCGCTCGGCGAAGTGCGACGCCGACACGCGCCACGTGCGGCCGCCCGCGTCGAGCGCGCCCGCGAAGGTGACGACGATCGCCGCGATCCACAGGCCGTCCCGCACGCCGTCGCCGAAGAACCCGCCGACGAGGACGAGGATCGGCCCGGCGAGGAAGAACGGCGCGAGCCGGGCGACGGAGCGGAGCAGCTCGGGATCGCCCCTCGTGCCCCGGAGGTAGAGGAAGATGCAGACGACGAGGACGGCCAGGAGCGACGCGCCGAACCAGACGCCCTCGCCCTCGTAGGCGTCGGGGATGGCGAACGCGGTCATGAACGCCGCCGCCATCCCGGCGAACATGAGGACCCGCGTCAGGCGATCCTCGATGTCGATCGCGTTCGTCATCCACGCGTACGCCGACCAGGCCCACCAGAGCAGCAGCAGGACGACGAGCGAGCGGCCGAACCCGGCGGCGCTCGTGTCGGAGAGGACGAGGCTCGTGACCTGCGTGATCGCGTAGACGAAGACGAGGTCGAAGAACAGCTCGAGGTAGCTCGTGCGGCGCTCCTCCTCGAGCGCCTCCTCGACGCGCTCCTCGACCGCCGCCTCGATCCGCGCCTCGACGTCCTCCGCCATGACGCAGGAGGCTACCGAAGCCGCCCGGGGCTGCCGAGGGCCACGACTACGATGGGCCCGTGGAGGGCCAGGCACCGCTCGTCCTCGGCACCGCCGGGCACATCGACCACGGCAAGACGTGGCTCGTCCGGGCGCTCACCGGCAAGGACACCGACCGGCTGCCCGAGGAGAAGGCGCGCGGGATCTCGATCGACCTCGGCTACGCGCCGCTCGAGCTGCCGGACGGGCGGCGGCTCTCCGTGATCGACGTGCCGGGCCACGAGCGCTTCGTCCGCAACATGGTCGCCGGCGCGACCGGGATCGACCTCTTCCTGCTGATCGTCGACGCGAACGAGGGCGCGCGCCCGCAGACGCGCGAGCACCTGGCGATCCTCCGCCTGCTCGGGATCGAGCACGGCGTCGTCGCGATCACCAAGGCGGACGTGGTGGACGAGGAGATGCGCGAGCTGGCGCTCGCGGAGGGCCGCGAGCTCGTCCCCGGCGCGCCGGTCGTCGCGACGAGCGCGCGCACCGGCGAGGGGCTCGACGAGCTGCGGGCCGCGCTCGCCGAGGTGGCCGCGCGGGTCGAGCGCCGCGCCCCGCTCGCCGCCGCCCGCCTCTTCGTCGACCGCGTCTTCACGCTGCGCGGGATCGGCACCGTCGCGACGGGGACGCTCTGGTCGGGCTCGCTCGGCGAGGGCGACGAGCTCGTCGCCGAGCCCCTCGGCCTGCCCGTCCGCGTCCGCTCCGTCCAGGTGCACGACGCGCCGGTCGAGCGGGCGACCGCGGGCCAGCGCGTCGCGGTCGCCCTGCCGGGCGTCGAGCGCGACCGGCTCCGGCGCGGCGTGGCCCTCGTCGAGCCGGGCGCCTACCCCACCAGCTACCGGCTCGACATCGCCGTCGAGGAGCTCGAGCCGCTCAGGGACGGGATGCGCGTCCACGTCCACCACGGGACGGCCGAGCACTACGCGCGCCTCGTCCTCGCCGGCGACGGCGGCCACGCCCAGCTCCGCCTCGCGACCCCGGCCGTGGCCGCACGCGGCGACCGCGTCGTCCTGCGTGACCTCACCACCGTCGGCGGCGGCGTCGTCCTCGACCCCGCCCCGCCCCGCCGCCTGGAGCGCGAGCGCTTCGAGCTGCTCGAGCACGGCGATCCCGCCTCGATCGTCCTTGCGACGCTCGCCGGCGCGCCGGAGCCGCTGACGCGCGACGACCTGCTCCGCCGCGCACTGCTCGGCCCGGAGGACCTCGACCGCGGCCTCGTCGCCGCCGTCGAGGCGGGCGGCTGGTACCTCACCTCGGACCGGCTGGAGGAGCTGAAGGCGCGCATCGCGGCCACGCTCGCCGAGCGCGCCGCGTCGAGCCCGCTCGATCCGGGCGTCCCGCTCGCCGAGCTGCTGCCGCAGCGCCCCTGGGCGCAGTCGCTCCTGCCACTGCTGCCGCTCGAGCGTCGCGGCGCGAAGGCCTACGCGCCCGGCGCCGCTGCGGCCCTCGGCGACCGGGCCGAGGCGGCCGCCGCGCTCGAGCAGGCGCTCGCCGAGGCCCGCTTCGACCCAATCAAGGTGGACGACCGCGAGCTCGCGCGCTACCTCGAGGCGGACGGGAAGCTCGTCCGCGTCGGCGACGGCTTCGCGGTCGGCGCCGAGGCGTACGCGGAGGCACGGCGGCTGCTCGTGGAGGAGTGCGAGGCGTCCGGGCGAATCACGCTCGCGCGCTTCCGCGACCTGATCGGCGAGGGCCGCCGGGCCGCCCAGCTCCTGCTCGAGCGGTTCGACGCGGACGGCCTGACCCGCAGGGTCGGGGACGAGCGCGTGCTCCGCCGCCGCGCCCGCGGCGACGGCTGACGACGAGGAACGGAGGCGACACCGTGCGCACGACCATCCTGCTGGCGGCGGCCCTGACGGCAGCCCTCGCGCTGTCGGCGACGGCGCTGGCGTCGCGCGCGCCGACGAGAACCGAGCGCGTGGCCATCGTCGCGGCCTGGTCGGGCAGCCCGACCACGCTCGCGGATACGCAGTGCCGGGTCATCCGCGTCTCGACCGCCCGCGCCGGCTGGGCCGCGCTGCGCGCGAGATTCACGAAGCCGTGCCGGGGGCAGGCCTTCGACGGCTCGACCTTCCTGCGCAAGCGCGACGGCAAGTGGGGCGTCGTGATCGGCGGCAGCTCCGTTGACGCGAAGGACTGCCGGCTGATCCCGCTCGCGGTGCGCCGCGACCTGCCCGCGTTCACGTCGTCGCTCGGCTGCTGAGCCCGTCGGGCCGGGGAGGGGCCCGCGCGCTCCCCTCCCCGGCCACGGGCCGACCCACTAGGCTGCCGCGCATGGAGATCACCGGCGCAGACCACTTCCTCGCGGCCGCCCGCCGCACCGTCCCCGAGCTGACCGTCGAGCAGGCGAAGGCCCGCGTCGACGCCGGCGAGGCGATCCTCGTCGACGTCCGCGACGCCGGCGAGTGGCAGTCCGGCCGCGTCCCCGGCGCGATCCTCGCCCCGCGCGGGATCCTCGAGTGGATGGCCGACCCCGCCTGCCCGAACCACATCCCGGCCCTCGTCGCCGCCGTCGACTCCCCGGTCATCCTCCAGTGCGCCCACGGCTTCCGCTCGCTCCTCGCCGGCCAGACGCTCCAGCAGATGGGCTTCACCGACGTCGCGTCCGTGATCGGTGGCTTCGAGGCGTGGGAGCAGGCCGGCTACCCGGTCGAGCGCTGACGGCCCGCTGCTAGGGTCCCGGGCGGAGCGGCACGGGCCCGGTGGCCCAGCCGGTCTTCAAAACCGGTCAGGTCTGGTAGCCCCAGGCTGGGTAGGTTCGACTCCTGCGCCGCTCCGTTCCTCGAAAGCGCCTGCAAGTCAGCGACTTCCTCGCTAACCCTGTAGGTCGGCCCGAGTCCGTGACAGTCCGCGGACATCCGCTGCGGTAGCTCCTCGCTGGCGAACCAATGGCGAACCGCCCGGCCCACTCGTGCACCTGCCCAGCACCGTCATCTCGATCTCGCAGAGCAGGTTCTCGCGCAGCTCCTCGAACTCCCGATTCGTCCGGACGTCCCGAGTCTACGGCTGGGCAGGCACCTGCCTGACTAGGCGAGCTCGGGTGCTCGTAGAGGTTTGGCGCGCGCGGGCACCGGGTCGACGTTCCGTCGGACACATCGCTCCGACCGCGCCCTTCGAGGTCTCAGGCACCCAGCGCGACCTGAGACGCATCGCGAACGCGGGCGATCGTTCGAGCCGCACTCGGCATCGATGACCGCTTCGCGCGCCGGCGAGTTCAAACCCGCGCCGGTCAGGCGCGATCGAGGTACGCGTCGACGAGCCCGCGAACCTCGTCCCGGGCCCCCGGCATCAGGTGCCCGTACCGGTCGAGCGTGATCGTGATCGAAGCGTGCCCCATGAGCTCCGACAGCGGCTTGGGGTTGACCCCTGCGGCGATGAAGATGCTGGCGCACGTATGACGGGCCTCGTGCAGCGTGATGCCGGTCAGACCGGCGTTCCGCCAGGCGACGCGCGCGCGCTCGTAGGCCGTGGAGGAGACGAACGGCTGCCGAGGATCACCGAAGACGTAGGACGCCGGATGCGAGGGACATTCGTCCTGTAGGGCCTGCAGATGGCCCCGTAACCTGCCCACCATGGGTACGACGCGGCGGCCCGCTCGGCTCTTTGGCTCGATCACGCCCCGGTTCGAGCCCTGGTCGATCGCCCGCTCGACCCGAAGACTCCCGGCAGCGAAGTCGATGTCCTGCCAGCGGAGACCGCGAAGCTCGCCGAGACGAAGGCCGGCATAGAACGCGGTCGCCCACAGCGCCCGATCGCGAAGCCGAGGGAGCGCATCGATCAGGGCCGCGGCCTCCTCAGCAGAGACGATCCGATCCCGTCTGCCGCGGACGGCCGGGAGACGCAGGCCGGTGCACGGGTTCACGGTGACGTCGCCGTCCTCGAGAGCCCGCCGGAAGATCACCCGGAGCGGCATCAGGGCGCCACGGACGGTCGACGGGTCGGCGCCGGCCGCGAGCAACTGGTCGGCGAGACGCTGGACGTCGCGACGACCGATATCGGACACGCGCCTGGCCCCGAGTTCGGGCAGAACTCGCCGCTCGAGCGACGACGAATAGGAGCGGACAACGCTCGGCTTGTACACATCCCCTGACCGGGTGCGCACGGCCCCGGTTCGCATCCCCTCGATGAAGGTTGCCGCCGCCTCACGGAGCGTCGTCGAGCCCGGGGCGCGCATCGCCCGGCGATTCACAGCCGTGGCGGCCTCTGACCTCCACGCGCGTGCTGCGGCGAGCGTGGGAAACGACTTCCGGATCTTCTTCCGGTCGAGGCTCGAATAGACGGATGCTTCCCACCCGGCGCCGCAGTCGCAGCGTTGACCGCGCTTCGACGAGCAGTTCCGCGAGTGCAGTCGGCGAATCCCCTCGGGCATGGTCAGTCGAGCGCCCGGGCGGCGTTCTTGTCGAGCCACTCGTGCAGGGAAGCGAGGGGTACCAGCCTGAGCCGGCCACAACGGACCACGCGCAACTCGGGCAGGATGGCCTCGAAGAAGAACGAGCGCGAAACGCCGAGCGCCTCGGCGGCCTGTTCGGGCCGCAGGGCAAGGCGTGGCACCGCGGCGCGGGCAGCGACGTCGTGGCCGGACGAGATTGGGCTCACGCCATGACCGGGCCCTGACGTGCGGGCCTGTCGTGGTCGGGCCTCTCCGCCGCCCAGAACCGCGCGCGGAAGGCGCGCTCGACCGCCTCGCGGCTGTACCCGGTGAGCGCGGCGGCCGCGGCGAGCGCGTCCTCCTGCTGGAGCGCGAGGCGCGGTGGGAGGGTGCCGAGCCACTGTCCCGCTCGCTCGAGGGCCCGGCGGCGATCGGGGCCAGCCTCGCGGCAGAGGTGGAGTGCGTGCCAGGTGACCCCACACGTTGCGCGGTCGAGCAGCTGCTGAAGGACCTCGGCGCCGCGGGCGCGCAGGACGGCGTCGGGATCCTTGCTCTCGCCGAGCCAGGATGGATCGAGGACGAGCAGCTCCGGGCTCCGGTCGGCTCGCGTCGCAGCTCTGACGGCCCGGTGGGCCGCAGCGATCCCGGCCGGGTCGTTATCGAGCGCCAGGGTGACGGTCTCGACGCCGGCACGTGCGAGTCGCTCGAAGAGCCCGCTGGTCGCGGCCGTGCCGCCGAGGGCGCAGATGCCCGTGAGGCCCCGCGCCTGCACGTGGTGCACATCGAGTACGCCCTCGACGAGGACGATCCGGCGGCGCTCCACGGACGGCATGACGTCGAAGCCATACGGCGGCAGGCCGGTACGGGTCGCGCCCCTGAGGTAGAGGTACTTGCTCGCCGCCGGGGCGTCAACAGCAGGCTGGCGCGCCCAGAGCGTGCGGATGCGGGAGCGCTCGTCGCTCCAGGCCCCGACGATGCGTCCAGGCCAGCGTCGGTCAGCGAAGAGGCCGGCGGCGGCGATCTCCTCGACGGCGTGGCCAGCGGACTCGAGCTCGCGTCGGGCGCGACCGCCATCCGCGGGAACGCGGCCGAGCTGTTCCTGCGCATCCTCCGGGATCCCGCGCGCCTCGAGGTAGCGGCGGGCATCTGTCCCTCGCGCACCTGCTAGCTCCCGGCGGCAGAGCGCGAAGAAGTCATGCAGGAGCTCGGCGCGTCGGTCGGGTGGGACGGCGCGATCGATCGGGCTGGTGTCCACATCGACCCGGGCAGCCAGCTCACGAACGACCTGCGCGAAGCGCTCCCCGCGCGGCATCTGGCCGTCGTTCACGTACGCGGTCCACGGGACGGCGTCCGCGCCGTGGATCAGGAACCCGGCCGGGGCCTCTCCGTGCGCGACGACCCGGTCGGGACGGACGCCGAAGCGGGCGTGCGTGAACTCGCGATCGGTCGCGACCCAGCCGCGGGCGTCTCGGCGCCAGCCGAACTCCGGGAACGCCGCGTCAAGTCGCTGTACGAGCCGCGGCACGACCTCGCCGCGGTAGAAGGCCACCAGATCGACTCGCCCGTCGCTGTCCACTCATGTAGCGTAAACGCGTCTCACTGATCTTTCAAGTACTTCTGCTTGGCCGCTGTAGAATCGGCCGGTGCGCGGCGGCGAGCTGATCCGGGAAGCGAGGATGCGAGCCGGCCTGACCCAGGCCGACCTGTCCGAGCGAACCGGCCGCGACCGCTCCGTCATCGCCCGCTGGGAACAGGGCGTCGCCTCACCCCCGGTCGAGAGCCTGCTTGCCTGCGTCCACGCCTGCGGCTACGACATCCCGCTCGTCCTGCAGCCGATCGACACCCGCCTCGACGACGAGCTCCGCCAGGGCGCCGCCATGGCGCCGATCGAACGCGTCCGCGAGCTCCAGGACAAGCTCGCCCGGGAGCGACGAAGCTGAGATGGCGCGGGCCCGGCAGCAGCCCCCGGTTCCGTTTGACCCGTACCAGGTCTTCCAGGCGCTCGACCGACACCACGTCCAGTACGTCGTCATCGGCGCCTTCGCCCGCGTCATCCACGGCACTCGCGAGACCACCCACGCGATCGACATCACCCCGTCGATGCGCGCCGACAACCAGCGCCGCCTCGCCCAGGCGCTCGCCGACCTGGACGCACGCCCGACGGGAGACGACCCCGCGGACGCGGACGCACCCCGCGCCTACGCCACCCGCGCCGGCGCACTCGCCATCGTCCCGATCCCGGCCGGCACGCGCGGCTACGACGACTTACGGCGCCAGGCCACCCGCGAGAACATCGGCCAGTCGTGCCGGCCCCAGGTCGCCACCCCTGGCGACCTCGCCCGCATGCTCGGCGCTCTCGACGACCCCGCGAGCCAGGAACGACTCCTCCGCCTCCGCCGCCTGATCGAACTCGACCGCAGCCGCGGGCTCGCGATCGAGTTCTGACCGGCAGGGTCGATGGCCCCTTCGGCGTCGGCCCAACCGAATCAGATGGGCGGCTGATCGCCGATGTCGGGTGACATGCCACTATCGGTCGCGAGCGGCAGTCTCAGATCGAGCACCCGAGACCGGAACGCTTGGCGCATTCGTTGCATCCGCGCGATGCCCCACTCGAGGTGGTCGGCAAGAGCCGTTTCGTCGTCATCGATGCTTCCAGGCCGCTGCACGTAGACCCTGCACAGCCGGACGTCCTCGCGCCGTGTCCACACGAGCGGCTCGCCGAAGTCGCGCTCGATCGCCTCTCGGTCATGGAGAAGCCAGTCGAAGATCGCCTCGTTCTGCTGCTTGTCTGTGACATCGATGTAGAGCTCGATCCGGACGACATAGGTTCTCGTCTCGTTGTCGTAGCCGAACACGAAGTTCTCCACGAAGCCCGTCCTGCCGAGCGAGAAGCCCCACCAGTTCTGGCCGGGCGCGTGCTCGGGGCTCGCGGTGGTCGACGATGGCTCCCGCGTCTTCAACTCGAGGATCACCCGGCGGAAGAAGGCGCGGTAGCGGTCGTTGCGTTCAGAGGAGACAGGTAATGCGGACCGTCTCGCCTGTGCGGACTTGGCTTTCTGCCACTCGTTTGGCTCCACAACCACCTTGAAGTGCGGCGCTGGCTTCGACCCGTCGATGCGCAACAGCTCGATCTCGACCCCGAAAAACAGGACGTCCTCATGCGTGTGTTCGTTCAGCCACTGGAACGCCTGCCGGTGCTCCTCTTGGATCGATGGCGCCAGCCAGACGATGATCGCGGCGTCCAAACCGCCGGCGTACGTCAGCAGTTGGCCCAGGTGCGAGTGGTCGCTCTTTTCGAGTTGGTTTTCGATCAGGACCTTCGCGCCTGAGCCGATGTCGGTGCCGACTAGGTCGGCCCAGAAGATGCCGACCGCGACCTCGTTCTGCACGTCGACATCGATCTCGATCCCCAACGCCTCCGCCAGCAGCGCGACGTTCTGGCGCAGCCACGGCGTGAACTCGCTTGCCTCGTTGCGCCATATTTGTCGAGCATCGACCCGCTCGAGCTTGCCCAGTCCGATCTCCTGCACCGCCAATCCCTCCTCCTCCGCCGACGTGCGCGATCACCTAGCCCTGGATCACAGCGTGACCTGCGATGTCGCCCGGGCTCGCAGGAGTGGCGGCGCGCAAGGCTCGAACGCTCTTGCCGACAATGACCGCTGCCCTGGGCTAGCTGACCGTCCCACCGGCGATGTCCGGCGCGTAGACGCGGCGTAGCGGGAGATTCTCCCTATGTTCAGCGGCAAGCTGGTCGTAGTGCTGGACCACGAGATCCACGAGGTCGCCCGGACCGACCAGCTGAAACCACTGCTTCCCTTGCTTCCACTTGAGCGCCGGCGGAGTGAACCCTCCGAGCGAGACAACGATGCCTCGCTCGCCCTGCGCCTGCTCGATCGACCCGTTGAGCTTCAGGAGATCAGGCTCGCCAACCGCCCCCTGTCCGCTCTTTACCTGAACCTTCAAGATCGGCGGATCCAGGCCGAGGGCTCCACGGCCGGCCACGACGTCAACGCCGTGGTCACCGGACTTCTGCGTCACCTCGGCCTGGTACCCCATCGCCCGGAGGAGATCTCCAACAAATTCCTCGAGTGCATGGCCGGCATACACTGCGCGAAGGCGCTCAAGAACGAACTCACGGGTTGCCTCTTCAACCTGCCCAGCAGACAGGACGTCAGGTTGTTCATCGTTGGTCTCACCATTCATGTCAATAGGCAAATCACCGCCGATGTCAATCTTGGAAAGTATTTCGGTAGCATGCCGCCGAACACGAAAGAAGCTCATCGCCGCCCCGAGTTCAAATCGAGCCGACTGGGACAGCTCATCTCGGCTTAGGGTCTTCAGCCACTCCACGGAACGGCGGTGCGGGTAGGAACCGTCGCCGGTCGCGTCATACCGATACGGTCCCACGACTCGGCCAATCCGAAATGTCCAGTCCGCCTTGGCCGAGAAGGTGACGATCTCTCCTGATGCGCAAGTCATGGACGAATCGCCGCAGCTGTCCGGCATCGACCGCAGCTCCTCCCGCCTTCTTTCCTGGGAAGGCGGCAGCGACTGCCTGCCTGAATACGGCCTGATCATCTGGGAACGTCGACAGGTCGGGAACCTGCGCCCAGCCGAGCGCGATTACGCTCTCCTGAGTAAACAGGCCGAAGGCGTCGCCCGTCTTGCCGCCATGGATTCCCCATACCCGCATGGGCGTCATCGCTGGATCACCGGTCGGGATTCCGACGGGCCGTGCACTAGCCGAAGTGTACCCTCGGGCAGAGCCGTCGCGTACCGATTGATCGCAATCTGGCCGAACCGAATGAGCCGTCGCTGCGTAGCGACGAGATCCTTCACGAAACGCCCGAGCTGCCCAATGTCCTTTACGTCCAACCCACCCCTCTCGAGAGCGAGAGTCACCGAAATCTCGTCCGCGAAGCCGAGCCGCGTCCCTCGTATCGTCCCATCGGAGACCGAGATCGATCCCTCCTCGGCTGACTTGCTCTGCAGCACTTGCGTCACCTCCAATCGCTTCCCTCCCGATGCGCCTCGGTGGAGATGGGGGTAGTGGAAGACGGTGTTACGCAACCGGTCAAGACGCCAGCCCAAGGCCCCCTCCTCAACGCGCCCTGCCGCAACAGGTGCGCAGACAGGCGAAGTCCTCCCGGGAGCGCTTCGGCAACTGTCGTACAAAGTCCTGCACCTCCGGCCAGTCGTCGTACCCGGCACCGGGCTGGAGCCTTGCCTGGAGTCGAAAGCCTCCGAGAGGTGCGCGGCGGCATTCGAACTAGGTAGATCCCGCGTCCGCCCTCCGTCACGATCGAGATACAGGTCGTGCACGAACACTACATCGTTCCAGGCCATCGACAACGCCGTGATCCAGCGTGCGACAGGATCGATGCTCGGGAAGGCCTCACCGAACCGAAGCACAGCGGATTGCGGCTCCGTCATAGCTCGAGCTGCTCGGCCCAGACCGGACGCGTGCGTGGGTCAGGTCTCTCTGGGCGCTTCATGCGAAGGCCTTGTCTGGCCGATCAGGTCGAGCAGCGCTTGAGCCTTGGACGCCGGACGCGTGCTGGCGCGTTCGACCCACCCGGCGAGCCGTGCCGAGCGGCTGTCCCTCCTCGGCGCCTAGGAGGCGGAGCAGATGGGCGATCGAGCTCTGCGCCCCGTCCTCGGCCTGGTCATCCCCGTCCTCGGTCTCGAACGACTCATCGACCTCGTCGGTCTGGAGCCGCAGCACGCCGACCGATACCTCGCCCAATCCCCGGATCCGGCAGGCGGTCGCGATCGCCTCCCGACACTGAAAGAGCGCCCGCGAGAACGCTTCCGGTGACGAAACCAGTCGCGTCGAAGCGTTTCGGGCCGTCAAGCGCGGTCGGCTGCGGGACAGCCGAGCGCTCGGACGCTCGCACCTCAGGGTCGATCTCCCAGACCACCTCGAGCGTCTCTCGGGCTCGGCGCCGTCTTCCACCCAACGGAGCATCAGCAGGGGCAGGAGCGGCGCCATCGGCGACAGCGAGCGGGCCGGACACTCATCGGCGTGCACGTTGGCGACGACCCAGCTGCGCTCTCGCACCTGGACGAGCTGCCCCTGCTCCGGAATGCCGCCGCCGCCCATCCCCCGCAACCTAATGCAATGACCGTCCTCGCGCCCGAGGGGCTGAGCCGCCACGACCGCGCCTGCGGTCGCTGACGCTAGAGCCGTGTCCCTATGCGGCAGGTCAAGACACTCTCCGGCGAACCTCAGTTGGCGATTCATGCCCTGCTCCTGAAATAGGCCCCGTCCTCTCGACCGACACGCCAGTAGTACCTTGTCCAGGTCTCAGGGTAGGATCGCTCACGAGACGGCCGAGCAGAGCCTCGGATTTCACGACATCGAGTGGAGGCGTGCATGGCTCGCAAGACGATCTACGTCTCGGATATCTCCGGTAGGGAGATCGAGGATGGCAAGGGCGCGAAGATCCGGATCGCGTTTGACGACGCTCGCCGGGGCTCGTACGAGATCGATGCGACCGCTGATGAGGCCGAGGAGCTAGCCAAGAAGGGCACGAAGGTCGCACGGCGCGGGCGCAAGCCGAAGGGCGCAACCGAGTAGACGCCCACGGAAACTGCCGCGGAGTGCAGCGCAGCCAGCCTCTTCGTCAAATGCTCGGAGTGAAGGATTCGTCCAGGAGTCTGCGCGCGATCTCTTGCTGGCGTGCCGATGGGTGCGGGGCCGGAACGGACTCGATGGCAGCGAGACCTCTGGCGGCCGGGCCGGGGAGCGGCGCCTGTTCGGTCGCAAGCGGCTCGCTGGCGGTTCGTTCGAGCGCTGCGGCCAGGCTCGATCGCGGGTCAGGCCGACCGTCCGGACCGAACCGGACGTCGGCGGGCTCGGGGGCGATTTCGGTCAGGTAGAGGCGGGTTTCACGGCGCGCCCGGGAGAGGGCGACGTAGCCCCACTCCTGGAGGCGTCGGTGGTCGCCGTCGGCGAGGACGAGGGCCGTGTCGATGGTGACGCCCTGGGCGGCGTGGCCGGTGATCGCGTAGCCGTGGTCGAGGTGGCCGGCGTCGAGGTAGGCGGCGGTGAGAGGGACGGTCGTGCCGCGGTCGGTTGCGAGCGTGACGGTTCGACTGGCGGGGTCGAGGCTGGTGATCGTGGCCCGCGTGCCGTTGCGGACACCGTGCTGGTCGTCGTTGGCGCGACAGATGACGCGGTCGCCGACGGCGAGCTCGATGCCGGCGGCGGTGAGCCTGTCGTTGCCGAGTCGGCCGTGGCCGTCGAGGATGCCGCGGGCGAGGCCGTTGAGCTGGCGGACGTCGTGGCGGCGGTGGGCGATGATCAGGGTGCCGTCGAGGTTGTCGCGTGCGTGGCTCCACCAGTCGGTGAGGAGGCGGCCGCGGGTGGCCGCCGGGGTTGGCTGGGTGATCAGGCGGCGTTCGCGTTCGGCGTGCGCGAGGTAGTCGCGCCCGTGGCCGCGGCGGAGGCGGTCGAGGGCGTGGCGCTCGGGCGCGCAGTGCTGGCGGCGATTCTCGGTCAGGGTGATCGCGCCGTGGCGGTCGACGAGGGCGGCGTAGAGGCCGCCTGCGCCGACGGCTGGGAGCTGGCGCGGGTCGCCGACGAGGATCAGCTTCCCGCGGGCCCGCTCGACCTGGTCGAGCAGCGGTGCGAGGGTGCGGGTGTCGGCCATACCTGCCTCGTCGACGAGGACGACGCAGCCGGCCGGCAGCCCCGCTCGGGACGCCTCGCTGGTGAGTCGGTGCAGGGTCGTGGTGGGGATGGCGGTTGCGTCCTCGAGCTGCTGGGCGGCGATGCCTGAGGGGGCGGCGCCGAGGATCGGGGTGCCTTCGGCCCGGTAGGCGGCGTGGATGGCGCTCGCGGCGGTGGTCTTGCCGGCGCCGGCGAGACCGACGACGCAGACGACGCGGTCGCAGCTTGCGACGACGTGCTCGACCATGCACTGCTGCTCGGCCGAGAGGCCCTCGATCGATGCGGGTGGGGCGGTGGGTGCGCCCGCGTCGCGGCCGCGGGCGGCGACGGCGAGGCGCGGCGCTCGTGCTCGACGAGCTCGCGCGTCGAGTAGCGGGCGGGTCGTCCGGGCCCGTCCGCCGCCGTCACCTGCTCGATGCCGGCGAAATGCGTGAACCGCTCGGCGATCTCGCGGACTCGCTCGGCGGGGGCGCCCTGCTGGTGGGCCTGCGCCCACGCCATGACCAGCTCGGGCGAGGTGACGGTCGTCTGCTTCGCGGTCAGCCCGTCCGGGGAGCGCATCCGGTCGGCGGCCGCGCGGAGCTCGGCCGGCGACGGCGCGCGACAGGCTGGCCGACCGCCGAGCCGGGCGAGGGCCTTCGCGTTCAGGCCGTGCTCGGCGGCGCGGGCGCGCCAGTGCTCGCGCAGGTCGGTGAGGTCGATGTCGTGCTTCCGGTCGCGGGTCGCGACGGCCGCCGTGCGGGCGGCGTGGAAACCGGTCCGGGCGGTGGCTGCGAGGTCGTCGAGGATCTGGCGGCGGCGTTGCGAGAACTCGTCGATCACGGTTCGTGGCACGTGTGCGAGCTCGGCCATGCCCTTCGTCACCGGGCCCCACTCGACACCGAGCCGGCTGGACAGATCGTGGCGGAGCTGGGCCTCGTAGAGGTAGCCGGCGGCGAGGCGGTAGGTCTCGAGGATCGCCTTGCCGTCGAGTGCCCGCCAGCTGCCGTCCGGGGAGCGGGCCATGTTCGCGACGATCACGTGCGTATGCAGGTGCGGATCCTGGGCGCGACTCGTGCGGTGCTGGTACGCGGCCGCGACGAACCCGCCCGCTCGCTCACGCACGACACCGTTTCGGCCCCGCCGCGTCACGCACGCCTCGTCCTCGAGGTAAGCGAGCGCGGCCTGCCACGCGCTCGTGTGCGCCTCGTTGACCACTCGCCGCGCGTGCTCGTCGCCGAGCGCGTGCAGCAGGCTGACGCTCTTGGGCACCGAGAAGACGAGGTCGAAGCCCGCGACCGGCGCCAGCGTCTTCTGCTCGAGGGTGCGCGTTCCGGCAGCTGGGTCGATCCGCTCGATCGTGATCAGCCGCTGGCGCGGATGGCGCCGCAGCCGCGCTCCGCTCGCCGGATCGCAGCCGCCGACCAGCTGCCCGAGCTGGCCATCGGCGACGACACCCTCGAGCCCGAGCAGCCCCGCACCGCCGCCGGCCCAGACGCCCGGGCTCTCACCACGACCGGCGTAGTAGTCGTCGAGGCCGCGCGCGACCGACCGCTCGTAGTAGCCCTCCTGCCCCGGCGCGAGCTTCGCAACGCTCAACACACCCGCACCCTAGCACGATGGAACCTGTATTCGCATCTTGATGCATCTGCGTCTCGCTGGCTGTTGACGCTATCAGGACACGTCGACGGTCGCACGTCGCGGCCACAGGCAGGGCAGGCCAGAGCCAGCGGCGACCAGCCACGGCGGGCCAGGGCGAACAGGTGGCGACGCGGGCGGCTCATGCGGCGAGGAGGAGCTCGAGGGCCCGATCCTTCAGCGGGGCCGGCTCGGTCGCACGCTCGAAGCGCGCCTCGGCAAGCGTCCGCCCCGCCGTCCGCCGAGCCGGCTGGACGTGATCGACGTACGCGGTCACCGCCTGCAACGCCCCCCAGTGCGTGGCGCGGACGTTGTCGAGATCGTCGCTCGCCCGCCACGCCGCCCGGATCGCCTCCCGCAGCCGCTCCGCGTTCCGCACCGCCCGGCCGCTCTCCGACGTGTCCGGCTGCTGCGGCAGCGGCACCAGCCGCGCGAGGAACCGCTCGAACCCCGCCGCGTCGATCCTCCGCGCGAGCAGCTCTCCGCCGAGCTGCTCCAGCCGGTCGTAGTAGCGCCAGGCGATCCCGAGCGACCGGCGGGCGTCGATGAGCTTCGCGTCCAGGCTCGCCGTGTGCCGCGCCTTCCACGTCCGCGCGGCCCCGCCGAGCGGCAGCATCATCCCGTTCAGGCACGCCAGCCGAAACGGCGCGACGCTGACCGTCACCGCCAGGCCGCCATCGTGGCCGTTGCGCAGACAGAGCAACGGCAACACGTCCTCCCCCTCCGCGCCGCCGATCCGGATCTCCCGATCCAGCCGCATCAGCGCGTGCACCCGCGCGCCGCCCCGCGTCGCGCCCGCCCCGAGCCAGTGCGCCTCGCCGCTGTCGGTGATCGCGTCGCAGAACGCGAACGCCGCCCGGTTCTGCAGCGGCTCGTAGCCCTCCCCCACCACCCCGAGCACACCGCCCGTGTCGCTGCGCACGTTCGCGACCAGCCGCGGCACCCGCACCCGGCGAGCCTCGCCGCCGGGCGGCGCCTCGAGCACGGCCTCGAGCGGCCGCTGCTCGACCGACCACGCCAGGCCGGCAGCAGCGACCACGGCCGCGGCCGAGCTCGAGCCCCCGGGCGACACGCCCCGGACGACGTCACCCCACCCGGCCGGCCACGACCCGAACCACAGCGCCCCTGTCGCATCCTCGACCCGGTAGCCCGCCCGCGTCTCGCTCTCCGTCGTCGTCATGGCTGATTCCCGCTCCTCTCGTGTCGTGTTTCCGCTCACGCCGCCGGCCGCGTCCCGAGCCGTGTCGTGACGAACCGCCCCGGCTGCTCGACGATCGCCAGGCCGACGTGGGTCGCCAGCCCCGCCGCCAACCACACCTCGAGCAACTCCCGCCGCGTCGGCGCCCTCCCGTCCGCGCCCACCTCGACCGCAAGCGGTGCCGGCACCGGCAGCGCCTCGACCAGCTCCACCCCGCGCGCGACGAACTCCGCGAGCCCTGCGCCGTCGATCCGAACCCCTCCGTCCGCCCGCCGCCATTGCTCCACGTCAACCCCCGGGACACGCGAGACACCCCCACCGGACGGTGGATCTGCGTCCAACCGGAGAGGGCCGCTGCGCGCCCGGCCCGGACGGGCGGCTAGATGCGGCCGGTCTGCCGGGCCCAGCGCTCGACGCTCGACCAGCGCCAGACGTGGGAACGACCGAGCCGGCCGAGCGGCCGCGGGAACCCGGGCGACGTCATCAGCACCTGCACCCGCTGACGGGAGATCCCCAGCCGTCGCGCGATGTCAACCGAGATCACCAGCTCCGTCTGCGGGTCGATGCGCATCGCGGAAACCGAGCCTAGGTCACGCCGTCGATGCCGCGCTTGTTCGGCCAAACAAGCCATCGCGCGCGAGGCTAATGGAACGTGCCTTCGCGCATGTTCAACACCAAGGGGGCGACCTTGAGCCCTGCGCTGGCGAGTGCGACATTCGTCGAATGAAGCGCGTGGTGCTCGTCGCCATACTGCTCGCGTTCGCTGCGGCCTCGACGCTGGCCGCCGGGCCCGCCGCGAGCGCCACGCCGGAGCTCCAGCTCGACGGATCGAGCGCGCCACTCGCACCGACGCGCACTTGTCGCTCCCGCGGCGAAGGTCAGCACCCCTTCCGCGCACGAGACTTCGCGACCGAAGGCGACTTGCGAGTCGGCCCTGTCTCGTTCAAGGCGTTGCGACTCGCGGCCAGGCGCGCGTACCGCACCGACCGGATCAACCGGCTGAAGGCCCCGCCCGTCGTGCGCGCCGGGCGCACCGTCACCGTTGCGATCGCCGCCGCAGACAGGGGCGACGTCGGCCTCGACTTCCTCCCGAACGTCGAGGTCGAGCGTCCCGAGGACGGCCAGTCCGCCATCCGCTTCGAGGCCTGCCCGAGTGACGAGCCCGCCTTCAGCCACGACGGCACCGTCGGCTACGCCACCGCGTTCCCCGGTGCCTTCGTCGTGCGTGGAACCCGGTGCTTCACCCTCGAAATCTGGATCGACGGCCGTGAGGAGCCACGGCGAGTCACGGTCAAGGTCGGGAGCGATGCGACCCGGCGTTGCCCAGCCCCGCGATAGCGTTGCGCGAACCCCATGTTCGAGCGATTCAGCGAACGTGCGCCAGGTAATCGTCCTCGCACAGGACGAGGCACGCGCGCTGAAGCACGACTACCTCGGCAGCGAGCACCTGCTCCTCGGGCTCCTGCGCGAGGAGCAGGGCATCGCAGCCCGCGTGCTCGACCAACTCGGCGTCACGGCCGACGAGGCACGCGCGACCGTCGCCCGGATCGTCGGACTGGGAAACGGCGCCGCCGTCGGTCAGATCCCGTTTACCCGGAACGCGAAGGCGATCCTCGGGGGGCCCTCGGTGAAGCACTGGGCCTCCAGCATACGATCGTTGGAACCGAGCACCTCCTCCTGGCGATTGCAGCGAGGGACGAAAGCGTCGCCGCAACCGTGCTCCTGCACCTGGGCACCGACCGCGACCAGGTCAGGACGGCTGTCATCAGCGCGCTCGCCGGCGACCAGTCACGCCGCCGCACGAGCGCCCCTACCCGGCAGCCCGCATGGGAGTACCGCGTCACGACGATCGCGACCGCCAGCGCCCTGAGCGCCGACGCCCTCGACCAGCAAGGCGCCGACGGCTGGGAACTCGCCGCCGCGATCGGCTCCGAGCCCGTGACCCTCGTCTTCAAGCGGCTCAGACGCGGGAGCGCCTGAGCCCGCCCCAGGCGTTCAGCCGAGACGGACGGCCGTCCCGTACACGTACACGCACCACGCCGCCTCCGACGAGACGAGCACGGCGCCGGAGAGGCGGCTTTTCGCGGAGCCGATGTGGGTCTCCTGGACGAGCTCGACGCGCAGCCCGATGACGGCGTCGGCACCGGCCGCGGCGGCCTGCTCGCGCAGGCCCGCATAGGCGGCCTCGTCGGCCCGCGCCAGGTCGGTGTCGCGGGCCCAGAAGCGGACGGCGCCGATCGGCTGTGCGTCGGGGAGGGCGTCGATCGTGTGGAGCGCGATGCTCTCGGGGTCGGTCATGGGTCTGAGGATGACGCAGCCGCCGGATCGCGCACCAGCCGGCGCAGGCCCGGCTCGCGGTACCAGGGGCGCAGGCGGATCCTCGCCGGGTGGAGGTGGCCGTAGAGGAGGACTGCCTCGCCGGGCGGGATCGAGCGGAGCAGCGCCGCCGGGGCGAGCGCACGGTAGGCGGTCTGCGTCGTCTCGCTGTCGCGGCTCCCGGGGATGCGGGTCGTGCTGGTCTGCGTCGCGCTCGTCTCGCCGATCAGCCGCTCGAGGTAGGTGAGCGTGCGCTCGTCGGCGATCCCGGTGAGCACGAGGCGGGCGCGGTGGTTGTTGACGATGGTGGGGGTGCGATCGCGTCCGTAGACGGCGTCGACCTGGCTCATGTCCTGGAAGACCGTGACGAGCTGGATGCCATGGCTCGCCGCGGTGGCGGCGAGGTTCCCGAGCTCGCGGATCGGGGCGATGTTCGCGCACTCGTCGAGGACGACGAGGAGCGGCGGGTCGAGCGGGCCGCGGGCGGCCCGCTCGTACGCGGCGTGGAGGAGCTGGTTCACGAGCGTCGCGAACAGGGGCTGCAAACGCCGCTGCTCGTGCGCCGGCGCGCAGAGGTACAGCGTCGTCGGCCGCTCTCCGAGCAGCCGGTCAGGCGTGACGTCGGCGCTGAGCGTCGAGCCGAGGACCGCCGGATCCTGGTAGGCGGCGAGCACGGTCTGCGCCGTGGTGTAGATGCTCGACCTGGTGCGGGGCTCCCAGGCCTCGATACCCTCGACGACGGTGAACGCCGCTCGCTCGCCTGCGCGGTGGAGGATCCGGCGGACGTCGTCCATGTCCTGGACGTCGACCCAGCGCATCACGTCGCCCATGTCGCCGCTCTCGATCCCGGCGGCGAGGAGGACGGGCGCGAGCAGCTTGCCGGCGGCGGCGAACCAGAACTCGCTGTTCTCGATCCCGGCGTTGCGCGAGCGCGCCGCGTCGACGAGCCACGCAGCCGTGCGCTGCGCTCCCTGCCAGGTGACGCATGCGGAGAGCGGCGTCCAGCCGCTCGGGAGGTAGCCGGTCTGCCCGGTCGGGTCGTAGACGAGCGCGTCGCCGACTCGCCGCCGTGCGTCGATCGTGTCGCGGAGCAGGTCGGTCTTGACGCTCGTGCATACGACCGGGCCGGGCCACTCGAGGATGGCCGGGATCGCGAGCGCGGTCGTCTTGCCCGTCTGGGTCGGCCCGAAGACCAGGACTGACTGGCGAGGCTCCGCCGCGAGCAGCGCGCCGCCGTCGCGGCCGAGCGTGAGTCGGCCCGGCTCGGGCCGGCGGACACGGAGCGGGCGAAGGTCGCGCCGGGTCGCCCAGCGGGCGGCGTCGGGTCGGAGGTCGCGGCGCGCTCGGCGGCGCTCCGTCCACCAGACCCAAATGGCAACCGGAGCTGCGCCGACACCGACGAGGACGGCGTAGAAGAGGACCGGCCCGGGCAGCTGGTCGCGTACGGGCGCCGGCCAGGCCGAGCCCGGGTCGCCCGGCGCTCGCACGAGACGCGCGACGATGCCGCCGAGGTCGTCCGCGCCGACCGCGGGCCAGGCGCCGTGCGTGAGCAGCGCGGCGAGCTGCCCGGTCAGCCAGATGGTCGCGCCGACGAGGATCGCGAGCGCGATGGCCGGCACGAGCAGCTCGTCGAGCAGACTGGCATTGCCCGGCGGTCGGTTCATGGCGTGAGCTGGCGGTAGCGCACGTAGCCGTCGAAGCCGCCGTAGGTCGAGAAGCGGGAGAGCTTGACGTCGTCGCCGGTGTGGCTCGCGTGCACGAAGGTGTCGTCGCCGACGAAGAGACCGACGTGCGTGAGCCCGTGGAAGAAGACGAGGTCGCCGGCGCGGAGGCCGTCCGGCGGCACTGTCGTGCCTCGCTCGGCGCCCGGGTTCGTGCGGCCGTACGCCCACTGCTCGTACGTCGTGTCACCGACGGCGATCCCCGCAGTGCTGGCGTAGGCCCAGGCGACGAGGCTCGAGCAGTCGAAGTAGCCGTAGCGCCCGTCGCCGGCGAGCTCGAGCGTCGGCTCGCTGGCCCGCATCTGGTCGACCGAGTAGCCGTGGTTCCCGCCCCAGACGTAGGGGGTGCCGAGGTAGCGGGCTGCCCAGGCGACCGCTGCCCCGGCCGAGCCGGCCGGCGTGCCGAGCGCGCCACGGTACGTGCCGGCGCGCTCGAGTACGGCGTCGACGTACCAGGTGGCGTGGTTGTAGGCGAACAGCGCCCGCCGGTAGTCGCCGGGGGCGCCGTTCGCCTCGAGGTAGCGGGCGGCGGCGTGGATCGCGTCGGCCGGGTTCCAGACGTCCGCGATGCCGTCGCCGTCGCCGTCCGTCGCGTACCCGGCGCTCACGTCCTGCGTGGGCGGCACCCTGATCGCCGTCTCGCCGAGGGCGTGGCCGCGCGCCCAGGTCGACGCGAGGAACTGCATCGGGCCGACGGCGCCGGCCGAGTTGGCGGTGCCGAACCGGCAGCCGGGCTCCTGGTTGCGGCCGTGGTCGCACTCGATCTTGCCGACGGCGGCGACGATCGCCCAGTCGATCCCGTATGCAGCGGCGGCCTGCTCGTAGAGGGTGAGGTAGCTCGCCGGGATGTCGGCGATCGCAGCGGTCGAGGGTGCGAAGCCCGCGGTACCAGCTGCGCCAAGTAGACCGAGGACGGCGACCAACGGTAGTCCGACAATCAGGGCGCCGACGACGAGCGTGCCAGCGAGAACAGCTCGCCGGGCCGGGCTCCGCCGTCCGACCTGCGTGAACAGAGCGGCGGTCACGGGCTCACCTCGACGACTCTCCAGCCATCCTGGGCCGGCTCGACGGCGATCACGACCGGGTACTCGCGCTCACCGTCACGGACGAGGGCGACGACTGCGACCCGCTGCCCACGTCCTCGCTCCAGGCGGAACTCGTGAACGCGTCCCTCGCCGCGCTGGGCCGCGAGCAGCTGACGAAGCCGCGTCGACGCCACCGCCCGGATGGCCGCCGCGTCGGCGATCGGCGGCGGCTCGTCGTCCTCGGCACGATCGAGGTCGACCCGCGCAACGGGCTCCGGCTCGCTCCGCCTGATGTCGACCGCTTCCCCGCGCAGCCGGGCTGCGCCCAACCCGAGCGCGCCGATCAGGACGAGAACGACCACCGTGCCCGCGACCAGTCTCACGGCACCGAATTGCGCATCCGCTGGTCGGTGTCGCAGATCCAGCGCTCACGCTCGGTCAGACGGTGGAGGACGAGGAACGAGCGTGTGCCGACGCGCCAGAGCGCCTCGCCGCGTCCGAGGTAGGGAAGGAAGTCCGCCTCCGTCGAGGTCAGTCCGAGCCGTTCGCGTGCGAGCGCGACCTGGTCGTCGGCCTGTGCGAAGACGACCTTCGTCTCGGCGTCCGAGAGGAGGCCCTCCGCGATCCGGGAGATCCGCGTGCCGACGTCTCCTGCGGCGGCGAGGTCGCCGATCCGGTGGGTCACCGTGATCGTCTGGATGCCGTACGCGCGCGAGTGCTTGACGGTGTCGACGAGCGCTTCGGCCGCCGCGAGGTTGGCGAGAACGCGCCACGCTTCGTCGACGACGAGGATGCGCTTGCGGCCGTCGCCGCTCGCCGCCTGCGTCTGGATAAAGCCCATGGCGGCTGTCATGAGGATGGCGATCGCGGCCGACTCGGCGACCGCGGATAGGTCGACGACGACCGCCGGAGCCGCGAGGTCTATCCCTGCCGAGGTCTCTCCGTCGAACATCCCGCGCGCATCGCCCGTCAGGAACCGATCGAGGGCGAGCGCGACCTCGCGCGACTCGGCGAGCCAGTCCGAGACGGAGGGCCAGCGCACCTGCCAGGCTGCGGTCGGCGGCTCGAACAGGCAGCCGACGACCCGTGGGATCGTCGGAACGACTCCGAGCTCCCGCACAGCAGCGAGCGCAGCCGCGAGCGCCGCCTCCTCCGCGGGGGCGAGCGCCCGATCGAGCGCGGCTGCGGCGACACCCCGGAGCGCGCGCAGCTCCGCCTGGACGTCGCCGGTCGCAGACGCGAGCGGGTTCAGCGTCAGGCCGGCACCGGGGGCGAGCCGAACCGGGATGCTGCCGAGCGCCGCGGCAAGGCGGTCGTACTCGCCGGGCTTGGGCGAGAGGACGATCGCCTGCCGGCCGAAGACGCCGCACTGGCGGTAGAGGTAGCTCTTGACGAGCGCGCTCTTGCCGCGGCCGATCTCGCCGAGTACCACCATGGCCGGCCCCGTGAGGACGCCGCGGTCGTACAGGTCGAACGGGTCGAAGCAGAACGCGGCGCCCGAGGTGTCCCGCCCGAGGTAGACGCCGCGACCGCCCAGCCCGCTCGCCGCCTGGAAGGGCATCACCGCGCGCAGGTGGGCGGTCGTCGCCTGATGGGCGCCTCGACGGGGCCTGAGCGTCGGCATCAGTCGAGGCCCTGCAGAGGCCGGGCAGTGTGAAGGCGAGCGCGTTCGCCTGCTCGCCGACGAGGCGTCGCAGCTCGAGCTGGCTGTGTTGCGCCGCCTGAGCGACTTCTGCGCATCCCACTTCGAGCTCGTCGAGCGTACGTGCCTGCACGGTCACGTAACCGGAGAAGCGGCACAGCGCGTGCCCGTCGGCGAGCTCGCGCTCCTGATCCTCCAGATCGTCGCGCCGGCGCCGATGTCGCGCCGTCTGGAGGAACCCGTGCTTCTCGCGCGTCTTGCGATCCGACTCGTCGCGGGTCAGCGCGCTCTCTGCTCGACGCTGGGCCCGCGACGGAGGCACCGGCTCGCACACCACGGTCACGGATCGCAGGGCCTGCGTCCGGGAGACGAGCGGTGCAAGGAACAGGCTGCCGACGTCGCGGAGCGGCCAGCGTGCAACCCAGAACGTCGCGGCGAACGCGGAGTCGAGACGCACGTGATCCCAGCGTTCCTCGATCCCGAGCGGCCCGGCCCCGGCCGGCGCGCATCCCTCCTCCGCACCGGCGGCCGCGAGGCGGGCGAGGTGCGCTCGCGCGCCGGGATCGACCCCGTGCCTGATCGCCGCTGCGAGCAGCCTCGGCGGCAGCGCGCCGACGCGGCCGACGCCGGCGTCCTCGAGTGCATGGGCGACGAGGCGCAGCTCGTCGAGGACGACACGGCCGATCGCGAGGTCGCGCGAGCCCGCGCCAGGCTGCAGCTGGCGGATCTCCCGTCGCCTCGCTCCGACCGCGACCTCGACGGAGACGAAGCACTCGTGCTCGAGCGCCGCACGAGTCGAGCCGTCGATCAGCTCGACGTAGGAAAGGACGCTGTCGGCGTCGAGCTCGAGCTGCCGATCGCGGTTGCGTGCGAAGTAGTCGCCGATCTCGTCAGCTTCGGCCTGCACCGTCCGCTCGGTCCAGGCGAGGCGCCGGACAGGTCGGCCCTCCCGGGCCAGACCCGCGAGCAACTGGCCCCACGAGCGGACGCGCCGCTCCTGGTCACGCTCCGAGAGCAGCGCGAACGCCTCCGTCCGGACGAGCAGCGTCGCCGACGCGGTGCCGGCCCGCTCGTCGAGCAGCACGCCGACCGAGCGGCCGCCCTGCGGCACCGCCACGATCCGGAAGGCACCCCACTGCCGGGGCAGATCGAGGGAGCCCGTCTCCTCGTCGGGCCCGGCCGGGATGCCGGCCCCCGACGACCGGGCACGCCAGCTCGCTCGCCCGGAGAGCCGGTCGAGCACGTGTGCAAGGCCGAGCCGGCCCAGATCGAGCAGGAGCATTCCCCTGACCGGGACGAACGCGATCCCGCAACAGATCGCCAGCGGGACGAACGCGAGCGGCGCCCCGGCCAGGGGCACCGCCTGCATCGCGCCGAGCGTGAGCGCGACGCCCACGACGACGACCAGGCACTGCGATGCGCGAACCGCGCCGACGAGCCCTCTCGGGTCGACGGGACCGAACCGGTAGCGCAACGGCTCGTGGGCACTCATTGCCGACCGCCCGCGATCGGAAGCGGGCGCGGGCCACTGGCCGGACCGCCGCCGGACGGCGGAGTCCGGCGGTCGCTGCCGCCCGCACGGGGCGTTCCGGCCGCGCTCGCCCGCCGGCCGAAGCCGAGCTGCGCAGTCAGGTTCTGCACGCTCGAGACCGTGTAGCTCGCGGTCACGACGTTCCGTGCGCCACCGCCGGCCGACAGGTTGCCGCGGACGTGGACGGACTCCTCGAGGATCGGCAGGAGCCGGTGCACGGCCATCGGCGCGAAGCACGCGACGACGACCATGGCAGCCCCGACGAGCAGGCCCTCGAAGCTCCCGGCCTCGCCGGAGGCGAGCGCCGCGGCGATCCCCATCGCAATCACCGCGACGACCACGAGCTTCGAGAGGATGATCGCGACGAGCAGGCGCACGAGCCGCCCGACGCCGCCCGCGGCCGAGGGCCAGATCATCAGCGCCGCCATGATCGGGAAGAACGTGAGCAGGACGTAGACGAGCGCCGAGCGAACCAGCAGCTCGACCCACAGCACGAGCGCCCCCACGGCCGTGACGCAGGCGACCAGGAAGACCACGAAGCCGCTCCCGGCATCGGACTCGAGCAGCCCGGACGAAGCGCCTCGCCGAAGCCGCCGACGTCCTGGCCGGCCGTCTCGATCAGCCACGACGACGCCTGGTCCGTGATCCCGAGCAGCATCCGGCTCACGGCGATCGCCGCCCCGGTCAGCAGGACGCTTGCGGGGATGGCTGCGACGACGCGGCCCATCAGGCGGCCGTCCTGGCGGAGCAGCGACTGGATCATCCCGAGCAGGAAGCACGGGCCGGCGAAGAGCATCCCGATCACGGCCATCCGTGCGTAGGCGTCGTCGAACCAGCTCGCGTCCGGCGCGGGTCGGTTGCTCGCTCACCGCACCGAGCGTTCTCGACCAACCAGCCAGCGCCCTGGGCGACCCACTCGGCCATCAGCTGCCCGCCCCATCCGGCCAGGTCGGATGCGACGTCGTCGATCACGTCGCCGGGCGACGGGAGCGGCGTGATCGGGATCAGCCCTGCCGACGCAACCGTCGCACCGGCGAGGGCGACGAGGAGCCCGAGCGAGCAGCGCGGCACGCCGGCTCGTAGCCGACGCCGATGCCCCACGCCCAGTCCATCAGCCGGTTGGCTGCGCCAAAGCCGATCGTGCCGAGCAGAGAGGCCCGCGCCGTGCTTGAAGCGCTCGCGCAGATGGACGTTGTGCGTGTGGCCGGCGACCGCGGCCCCGAGCGAGATGACCCGTCCGATCGCCGCCGCGATCAGCCCGACCGTCATCAAACCGCCGGCCAGCTGCTGCAGCTGCCCCGTGCCCGGGATCGACCGGTTCGGCGTCACGTCCGGCGCCTGCGCAGCGCGACGCCGCCGACGACAGCCACAGCACCGCTCCCACGGCGACCCGCCTGAAAGGGACGAGTGTCATTGCTCCAGCCCTCCTTTGCCTCATGCCCGGCCATCGATGCGGCGTTGTATAGCACTATTCGATGCAGATGGTCAAGATTGCGATTCGAGGGCAGCTGTGTAAGGATCGGCCGAGCCCGATGCGGACGGCGCTCGATCCCGACCGATTCCGGGGCCTGGCCCCGGTCACGCTGGACGACGAGATCCTCGACGTCGATGACGTCGCTCGGCTGCTGAAGCTCGAGAAGACGACCGTGCGGGTTCTCGCACGCCAGGGGAAGCTTCCGGCGCGCAAGATAGGCAAGGAGTGGCGCTTCAGCCGCTACGTCCTGCTGGCGTGGCTGCAGACCCCCCAGAAGGGCGGCCTCCCGTCTGCGCTACCGGGCACACGTTCACCGGGCGCCACGGAGGATGACGCCAACCCAACGGCGCCCTCGCCCCGCCGGCAGCGCAAAAGGCTCTACGACGGGCTCGAGACGGTGAGCCAGAGCGAAGCCGCGCACCATCTCGGCGTCACGCCACGGACGGTGCAGCGCATGGTCGCCGATGGCCGACTCCCGACGATCGAGGCCGGCAAGAAGCGGCGGATCCTCAGATCAGCGCTGCCGGTGCACGCCGAGGGCCCGACGGACCAGGTCGGCGGTGACGGCTCGTGAGCACCCGCGAGATCCGCCGGGAACGCGACTGGGTCACGCAGACGGAGGCGGCCCGCCTGCTCGGCGTCTCCGCGCGAACGGTGCAGCGCATGGTCGCCGACGGCCGTCTCACGAGCCGTCCCGCGGGCAGCAAGAGCCACATCCCGCGCGACGAGCTCCTCGCTTACCTGTCCGAACGAGACGACAGAAACCCGCCACCAGCGGACGCCGAATGTCGTGTTTCTGGCAATCAGCTGGCCGATAGTCCTGAAAAACACGACATAGGACTGCAGCAAGAACACGACTACGACAGGAGGGAGAATGCGACAGGCGACTGGTTCGCAGACGACGTCCTCGTCGTGCTCCCGCAGGAAGACGACACCGAGCGGGTGCACTCCGACGCTGGCGCGGGCGTCGTGCCCGAGCGCACGCGACGCCGTAGGCGATCGGCGGGCAGCGCGATCCGTCTCAGCCGCCGGCGACTCGCCTGGATCGCGGTCGTCGCCGTGACAGCCGCTGCCGCGCTGGCGATCGGCCTCTCACCTCGTGACGGGGAGCCCGACACCCCGCCGGCGGCGGACCGGGCCACGCCCGCCGCGGTTTCACCCGCAGCACCCGCGCAGCCCACGCCGCCGTCGGCTACTGCCGAGCCGCCGCTCGCCTCCGACTCGACGTCCGCGCAGGCCAAACCCGCAGGTCTCGAGCCGGCGCCCGGGACGTCGCCTGAACCGCAGCCACTGAGCGCCGGGGCCGACGATCCCGCAGAGGCCGCGCCGGTGACGTCCGTCGCCTCGCCCCCAGGGCCCGAGGCCGATGACCAGACGTTCCCCGTGGGCCGGCGCTCCCGCGTCGTCCACGTTCCCCCCGTGCCGCGGGAGCCCGTCCGGAGCGGGCCACGACCGACCCGGGCAGCGCCTCCGTCGCCGCCATCTCCCACGCCGCCCGCGGCCACGGACACTCCTCAGGTGCAGGGGCCTGGCGACAACATCTGTCGAGCGCAGGGACTCTGCCCATGACCCCCCGCCCCGTCCGCCGCGCATTCACGATCGCCCTGGCCGTCGCGACCGCCTCGTCCGCGGGGCTGGCAACCGCGGCGCCGTACACGGCGCACCTTCCAGCCGAGAACGTTCGGCTTCAGCCGAGCGGCGGTGGGCTCACCGTGTGGCAGAACGAGGTCATCGTCGAGGGAGCGATCACGTCGGGCACCTCCGGCACGGGCCGCATTGCTCTGCCACCCGGTACCGCCTTCACGACCTTCACCGCGCAGCTCACCGCCTACGCGCATGGCAGCGCCGACCCGAACGAACTCCTTGCAATCGTGTCTGCGATCCCGACGACCGGCCCCGCGGCTCAGCTGCTCCGTGCTCGACTCGCGGCCGTCGGCCCAGGCACCACGGCGAGCACCCCCGCTGGGCTACGCGTCTCGTCCGTCGACGTCGAGCTCGGCGCTCTCGGCGACACGACCTGTGCGCCGACCTGTGCCATCGTGGTCGCCGGCATCGACGCGACGATCGACGACACGGCCGCGCCGTCGATGACGCTCTCACCGGCGGCGGTGCCTCCCGTCACCGACCACCGGACGATCGACGTCGGCTATGCACTCACCGACACGGGCGCCGGCCTCGCCTACGTCGACCTCCTGATCGACGGTACGCGCAACCCGCGCGCGTGTGGTCGGCGGCCTGATCGACCCAGCGTGCTGACGCCGGCCACCGGAGGCGCCCCCGTCGGTGTCCGGGCAGACCACGATCAGGCTCCCCGATCGCGACGGCACCTACACGCTCGCGCTGCGCGGCACCGACGTGGCCGGGAACTCGACCACCTCTCTGCCGCTCACCGTGACCCTCGACCGCGCGGCCCCGACACTCGCGGCCACGCTCCCGGCCAACTGGTGCACCTCGAGCTGCGTCGCGACGATCGAGGCCACCGACGCCAGCGGCGTCCGAACGGTCGAGGCGCTCCTCAACGGCAAGCCGATCCAGATCCCGTCTCCCACTGGTACGCCCGCCTCCTACCGCACGACCATCGACCTCGGCCCGATCGCGACACCTGGAATCGCATCGCTGGTGGTCAGGGCGACGGATGTACTGGGCAGGACGAGCGAACGCCAGGCGATCCTCCTCCTCGACCCCGACCCACCGACGATCGAACAGGCCGTCGCCGACCCGGCGACCCGCGAGGTCGCAGTGACAGTGCGCGACCTGAGCGGGATCCGCTCCGCCAGCGCGACCGTCGACGGAAAGACATACCGGCTCGCTCCCGCCGGCGACGGCCTCGGTGAGCGGCACCTCCTCGCCGCCGAGCTGCCCACGCGCGGCCTTCCGGCCCTGCTCGACGACCTGCCACTGACGATCACCGCCACCGACCAGGCCGGCAACACGACCACACGATCCGCGCAGTTCACGAGCCGAGGCGTCGCACCGCTCACGGCGACCGTATCGAAGCGCCGCCTGACAGCCGGGCGCAGGGTGACGGTCACGGGGCGGCTTGCCGCGGAGGCCGAGCTGGCGGGGAGCGAGATCGAGCTGCGCCTCGTCAACCCTGCGTGGCAGGGGCCAGACGCAGCATGGATCGCGACCGCCAGCCCAGACGGCGCCTTCTCGGCGACCATAGAGCCGAACCACTCCGGGACGCTCATCGCGAGCTACCGCGGCTCTGCCGAGCTGCGACCGGCGACCTTCGTCGTGGCGAAGCTCGCGGTCGCCCCGATCATCCGCGTTCGCTTCACCGGCACGCGCATGCCCGGAGGCCTGATCCGCGACCTCCGCGTGACCGGAAGATTCTTCCCGTCGGCAGCCTCCGGGATCAAGCTCCTCTGGCAGGCGCGGCCCGCGGGCAGCACGCGCTGGGTCAGCTTCTGCCCCGACCGAGCGGCCATCCCGGTCACGGGCGGCACGATCAGCGGGAGGTGCGAGATCGCCGGCCTCGACCCGGCGAACCGCTACCGCCTCGTCTACCGCCCAACGGGCCCGGCGGTGTTCGCTGCCAGCGCCTCAACTCCGCAGGTCGTCCGACCGAGGTGAGTCAGTCTCCATCACTGCCCTGAGCACATCACTCGTAATGATGGGTTCCGGGGTTCGAGTCCCCTGCGTCGGCTCCCGAAGCCGCCTGGAAACCACCGCTCTGCGGAGTGTTCAGCGTTTCTGCCGCTCTGACGGGAGTGCCATTCGGTGACCTGTAGCGACGCAGCGGGTTCATGGCGGGTTCAAGGCCATGCTGGCCTGATCGAACCTCGACTCGCGCAGGACGACGAGTAGTTCGTCGACGAGGAACTCGAAGCCGAGGAGGTCGATCCGTCTCGTTGTCGGCCCACATGGGCGGATACTGGCCCCTTCGAAGCCTGGACTATCAGAATTGATAGATTCCCAACGTGACAGACGTTCGTCTCCGGATCCGCCCCACGCGCGCGGACGAGGCCGGTCGACCCTTCGTCGACGTCGTGCACGAACGTGCCGGTCCGCGGCGGGCGCAGCGGGTGATCGCGTTCATGCAGGGCTGGGGCGTCGTCGCCGACGAGCTCGGTCGGGTGCCGTCGGTCGAGGAGTACGCGACTCGCTTCCAGATCCCGATCGCCACCGCCTTTCGCGAGCAGGCGGCCTTCCGCGAGAGCTTCCCCAGCGAGGAGACGCCCGACCGCATCCTCGGTGCCCTTTGGGACGAACTCGGGCGCCGCCGTGAGCGCCATCTGCTGTCGATGCCTGTCCGCGTCGATATCGATGCCCCCAAAGACGTCTCCGCCGTGCTCGGCTGGTTCGCGGCATCGCTGCTCGACCCTTGCCAGCCGGGGCGGCTACCACGGCCACCGTGCGTTGCAGCCGCTGGCCGGCTCGGCGCGACCGCACCGCGAGGAGGTCATCCGCGCCTACCGCCTCGCCGACCATGCCGTTTCGCCCGGGCAGCCGCCCTGCTCACCCGCGAGGAGCCCGCGCTCGCGGAGGGCTGGCGAGTCTGGAGCGGCTGCAACCGTTCGACGCGGACTCCGCCCTTTATGCGGCGGCGATGCTGCGTGAGTACGCCGCCGGCGCACCCACTCTCGGCCCGGCCCTCACGGCGGCGCGCGCCGTCGAGGCGGCGGCGACACTCGGCGTTCGGGCGCGCGGAGCCGATGCGACGGCTTTCCAAGAAGCGGGCGCGGCAGCGGCGGAGACCCTAACACTCGTCTTCGCCGCCGGGGCACTGCTCGACGTCGTCACCCCGGCATACGAGATCGTCGCCGAGCTGTTGGGCGCAAGCGGCCTCTCCGACCGCCAAGAACGGACCTAGTCGCCTTGCGCCGATCCGGCCGCAGGCTTGAGAGGCGAAGGCGAAGGCGAAAGCGCGAGGGCATCGGGGGGCCGCTCGGCGCGATGGCGTTGTCCGGAGCGATCTCTAGGCTGATCGATGCCCCACGTCAGCGGGGATATTCGGCGTTCCCGCAGGCGGCAGGCGAATAGCACGTCGTCGACGTGCGTGTATGAAGGAGAGCTATCGTGGCAACGATCACTGCCACCACTCTCCGCCTGAACGGCTTCCGGCTCGAGCCCTCGACGGAGAGTTTCATCGCCTACCGCTCGCCGATGCCGGCGGACGGCAACCTGCGCGAGTTGCGGCGCGCGACGCAGGAGACCTGGACGTTGTACCGCGAGGACGATGAAGTCCTCGCCGTTCCACGCAACGACCCGCCGCCCGCAGCGCTCGGCGAGCCGGAGGAGATCGAGTGTCTCGACCACCTCGGCTTCCTCAGCTACCTGATCAACGCCGCGCTGCCGCGGGCGATCCCGAGCTACCCGGCGTTCAAGCTGCGCCCGTTCACGTTCCTCGGGCAGAAGCAGGAGATCGTCGAAGCGGCCGTGAAGAGTGCCGGCGCCGCGGGGAGGTCTCCACTCGTCGACGGCTTTCACGAACGTCCGAAGTACGAGTTGGCAGCGCGGTTGGTCGAGCTGCGCGATGGCGAGCCGTTCATCGGTCTGTTCATCGACGTCGGCACGCGACGGGAGATCGTCGTCGGCCTCGACGAGCTCGTCGAGGCCGGCATCGACCTCAACGGGCTCGACGTCGTCTGGCGCCACCCGGCTCCGGACACCCGCCGGCTCGTCGGACGCATCGGCCGTATCGTCGGTGATCGCCTCGAACTGTCCGAGGTGCTCGACGGGGCGAACGAGGTCGCCGTCGGCGACGTCATGCTCGAAGGTTCGTCGACGGCGTTCAAGCGCTGCCTGCGTGGACTGCTCGGTGACAAGTACGAGTCGTTCGAGAGCGCGCGGCGGACGCAACAGGATCAGCTGCTGTCGGGGCCGGCCCGCGAGCAGCTGATGACGCAGATGGAGCAGTTCCTCACCAAGGCGTCGCCGCTTGAGCTCGCGCCCAAACTCAGCTGTGCAATCGGCGAGCGCATCGCGCTCCGCAATGACAGCGAGTACCAGACGGTGCTCAGCATGCGGCCGGTGCAGTACTGCTTCGACCCGGCCAAGACCAAGCGGCACATGTACGCCTGGCCGGGAATCGAGCGCTTCGGCCCGTTCAGTCGCGAGACGTTCGCCAAGAAGAGCCCGCGACTGCTCGTCGTCTTCCCCGACACCGTCCAAGGGAACGTCGAGTCGTTCCTGCGCGCCTTCCGCGACGGCATCCGTCTCGGCGACCGACCGGCTTTCGGCAACGGCTTCGTGCGCACGTTCGGGCTCATCAATCCGGAGTTCGTGTTCGCTCCGGTGCCGTGGCTGCAGTCGGGAACGCGCAAGCCGGTCGAGCTCTACCGCCAGACGATCGAGCAGGCGCTCGAACAGGACGCCGGCTTCGACGCCGCCTTCCTGGTCATCCTCGACGAGCACGCCCAGCTGCGCGACGCCCACAGCCCCTACCTGCACGGCAAGGCGTTTCTCCTGACCAACGGTGTCCCATCGCAGGAGCTGCGCGCGGCGACGCTGAAGCAGCCGCCCGGCGCGCTCCAGTACACGCTGCAGAACGTGGCGATCGCGCTCTACGCGAAGATGAACGGCATCCCGTGGACGGTCGACCACGACCTGACGATCAACGACGAGATCGTCATCGGCCTCGGGATGGCCGAGCTCTCCGGCAACCGGTTCGAGAAGCGGCAGCGCTTCGTCGGCATCACGACCGTCTTCCGCGGCGACGGCAACTACCTGTTGAGCAACCTGTCGCGCGAGTGTTCGTACGACGACTACGCCGACGCGCTCCGTGCCTCGACGCTGCAGGTGCTGCGCGAGGTCAAGGAGCGTAACGGCTGGCGGCCCGGCGACACAGTGCGCATCGTCTGCCATTCGTTCAAGCCGCTACGGAAGATTGAACTCGCCGACGTCATGGCCGAGTGCGTTCAAGAGCTGGCCGGCGAGCAGAACGTCGAGTTCGCCTTCTTGACGGTCGGCAGCGATCACCCGTTCGCGATCAGCGACCTTGAGCAGGCGGGCGTGCAGAATCGCCGCGGCGCCGCGAAGGGCGTCTACGTCCCCGAGCGCGGTACGATCGTCCAGATCGGTCGCTACTCGCGCTTGCTGGCGGTGACCGGTCCGACGCTGATCAAACGGCCGAGCGCCCCACTGCCGCATCCGCTCCACGTGCGGCTGCACCCGCAGTCGACGTTCAAGGACCTGGCCTATCTGACCGAGCAGGTGCTGAAGTTCACGTCGCTGTCTTGGCGGTCGACGCTGCCGGCGCGGAAGCCGGTGACGATCTACTACTCGGAGTTGATCGCCGAGTTGCTGGCGCGCTTCCGCGCCGTCGCCGATTGGTCGCCGGCGGTCTTGAACACCAAGCTGCGCGCGAGTCGCTGGTTCCTGTGACCGCACCGCTCGTCAGTATGCTCGGCGGCCTGCTCGCGAGTCTCGAAAGGCGGGTCGCCGACAGCGGCTGGCCGGCGCCCGAGGCCGCCTACGCGGCCCATGTGTTCTCGTCGCTGCCTGGCGTAGCAACGGAGAGGTCGAACCGGCTCGCTGGCGAGCTGACGGCGGCGGCCGTCGCCGATGTCGACGAGGCGCGCTGGCGCGAGGCGCCGGTACTGGCCGCCGCCGGCTATCTGCTCGCCGACGCCGCGTCGAGCGAGCTGACCGCGCGCTGGGTGGCGGGCGTCGAGCGGCTGGCCGACCGCGACCCGTTCCCGCCGGACCGGGCCTCGTTCTTCTACCGGCCGGTCGAGTTGCTCGGGCTGGCGCGTGGGGCGATAGCGGCGGGGCCATCGGGCGGCCTGTTCTGCGGCTGGCTCGCCGGCGTCGCCCGCGACGGTGAGCGGCGCGTCCCAGAGGACGTTTGGCACCGCGGGCTCGCGGCCGCGGCTGCTGACGTGCTCGGCACGCCCTGGGCGCCGTCGCTGGCCGCGTCCGAAGTCGCGGCGGCGTCGGTTGAGGAGATCGCACTCTTGATCTGGCTGCCGACCGCCTACGCCGCCGCCGGGCAACGTCTGCTCGGCAGTGACGAGCGGCTGCAAGTACATGAGCTCGAACGGCAGCTGCTGACGCGGGCCGTATTCGAGCCGGTTGGCGCCGCCGACGCCGCTCGCGCGGCGGTCATGGCCGCGGCGTTACGCCACGCCGTCGAGGCGACGCTCGAGTCGGCGCACGGCGCACGCTGGCAGCTCGACCGCGGCGAGCGCGACGCGAGCGAGGTGGTCGTCAACCTCTGCCGGCGCTTCCCGCGCTACATCCTGCAACTCGCGGCACGCCACGACGGCCGTGCCGCGATTCAGATTACCGACGAGTACGACCTCCAGGACAACCTGCACGCCCTCCTCCGTCTGCACTTTGACGACGTCCGGGCGGAGGTATGGACGCCGAACTACGGCGGCATCCACAAACGGATGGACTTCCTGCTGAAGCGCGGAAGACGGTCGTTGAGACGAAGATGACCCGTAAGGGACTCGACCAGCGCAAGGTCGGTGAGGAGCTGACGATCGATGAGCACTACAGTGAGAGCCCGACTGCAGGACGCTGATCTGCTTCGTCTATGGACCCCGAGCATCGACTGACGAACCCGGACGCGCTCGAGCGACCTCGGCGACGACCAGGGCGGCCTGTGACACGGGTCGTCGTCGCTCCCCGGCCAGGCGCTGAGCAGCCGTCGCTTGCGCCGCCGATGGAGGCGCGCTCCGGCAGCGGAGGCGCTCGACTCCGAAGAAGGGTGCGAAGTTCTCAGTGAAGAAGCGGACGCTTGATTCGAGTTGACCTACCACGATGCTAATTGATGGACGAACGGAGCTCGTGATCGCCGCCGACATTGCGTCCGCCGGGGACGTAGCAAGCTCGCGTCTCCTTCCTCGCGTCTCGCTCTGATTTCTGCGGCGTGCTGGGTGCCAAGCAAGCCGAGCTACGGTGGTGGCTCGACGCTGACTTCGCGGCCGGCCGTGTGACTGCTCGGCGCTCGTGGCGGCAGCCGTGGCTTCGAGCAGCGAGAGTGCGTCGATCGTCTGCGGGTTGATCGGCAGCCGTCCGTTGTCGGCGCGGGCGAGGACGAGGAGGTCGTCGGCGGGTTGGGCGAGCCGATCGGACTCCTAGCCGGCGGAGGACGGCCGCCCGCAGCTCGGGCAGGCGCGCTGGTTTTCTCTAAGCGCGAGCTCTGGCGTCACGGCGGCTCCTCGCCAGATGCGGACGCACCGGCGGCCACGGGCTCGATTCGATTCCGAGCCGCTTCCGCTCAAGCTCGATGATCCGCCGTTCGTTCTCTGCCTGGGTCGCAGCTCCCTTTGTCGCATTCATGTCCGAGACGTCAACCGCGTCCGACGTAGAGTCCTTCAGGTCGCTTCGGCGCACGTACTCATCGAAAGGACGGTCTTTCTACGCAGGATCTCCAGCATCCGCTCGTCCACGCTGTTCTCGGCAAGCAGCCTGTGGACGTTGACGGTGCGTGCCTGACCCATCCGGTGAGCACGGGCGATGGCCTGGTCTTCGGTCGTCGGTTTCACTGCGGCTCGGCGAGAATCACGACCGACGCCGCCTGGATGTTCAGGCCGACCCCGCCCGCCTCGATCGGCTCACGAGCACGACGGAGCCTTTCGCTTCGTGAAGTCGTCCACGAGCTTCTGCCGCTGTGCAGGAGGACGCTCCCGGTGAGCGGCTGCAACGCCATGTCGCCGGGGGCCTTCGCGATGGTGTCGGCACGCCTCGGAAGTACGAGAAGACGACGATCTTGCGATTCGCCTCGGCCGACTCTTCGACGATCTCCAGCAGGCGCTCGAGCTTCGCGGAACCGGAGCGCTTTCCGGGCGCATAGGCAGCTTGACCGCATGGCCATGAAGTTCCCGGAGGCACGGCGTTCGGTACGCGGTGAGATCGGCTCCGTCGAGCTCGACCCACTCCTCGGTGTCGATTCTGTCGGGGGCTCCTGGAGCACGTCGTCCTGGTTGCGTCGGAGGTACACGGGGGCGACTGTCGAGCGGAAGCGTGCCGCCCCGATCAGCGCGTCCATCGCATCCACTCTGGCTGCGACCTTCGGTTGGAGGTGGTGGACGAGCGTCTTGAACTCCTGGATCCGGTTCTCCATCGGCGTGCCCGTGGGGAAGAGCGTGCGCTCGGCGTGGCCGATCCACTTCTTGACGGCCTGCGTGCGTTGCGCATCCGGGTTCTTGACGTAGTGCGCCTCGTCCACGACGAGCATCGCGACCTTCGCCTCGTCGGGCTTGTCCATCGTTTTCAGCGCCTCGAAGGTGGTAGCAGCGACGCCGCCCTTGCGCGCCCACAGCTTGAGGTTCACGTCGCGATCGGGGCCGTAGAGCCGGAAGGCCTCGAGCTGCGTGTGCCGTTGTGTCTCGTGCAGCCAGTTGACGAGGACGCTGGCGGGAGAAACCACGAGGAAGTGCTTCTTCCCGCTCATCGCGAGATGGCAGATCGACGCGAGCGCCTCGACGGTCTTCCCGAGCCCCATCTCGTCGCCCAGGATCGCCTTCTTCTGGGCGAGGGCAAATTTCGCTCCGAATGCCTGGTAGCCGCGCAGCGAGACGTTGAGCAGCGACACGTCGAGCGGGTGGTTGTGCACCGCCTGGGCGATCTCGGCGGAGAGATAGCCCTGCCCCGCCTCGGTGTCCGCCGTCTGGCCGCCGATGTCGATGAGCAGACCGTTAAAGCGGGCGACGCGTTCCTCGAAATCGGCCCAGACCGACGTGTCCGACTTCTTGCCCGCACGGGCGAGCTCGAGCTTCGCCTCGCCCAGCCGCTTCTCGAGAATGCGCGTCTGCGGAGCGCGCAGAAGCGTGTCGAGCTCGATGAGCGCGCTCCGCGCATCATCCCGCTTGCGCGCGCCCGAGAAGAACATCTTGAGCTTGCTCGTTGTCCGATCGGCACGCTGCGAGAGGCCCTCGATACGGCCGACGAGAGATTGGAGATCCTTCTCCAGTGGCCCAATGACGGCCTCGGCAGTGTCATAGCCGGCGAGCGCCTTGAGCAGCACCGCCTGCTCCTTCGGCTTCTTGTCGGGGTCGAAGCGAACACGGACGTTCGTCTCCAATGCCTTCTCGAGCTGGCGGCCGGCAGCAATCACCTGCCAGATGGATTGCTCACCGACGCCATGGATGCGTGCGAGACGAGACTCGCCGGCGTCGAGCACCGAGGCCACGGTCTTGAAGCCCGCGCTCTCGATCACACCGAGCCGCACGCGACCCTCCGTCGTCTCCTTCAGCTTGGCGAGCGGGATCGACTCGAGCTGCTGCCTGACGATACCGTCGCGCACCTTGGCGTACGCCTTCAGCGCCTCCGCTCTCGACCGTTGGGTCTGGCCCAACGGCTCGGCGGCAGCGCCCCGTAGACGCCTGGCATCCGCAAGAATCGACCGGGCAGGAAGTCTTCCCGCCGTCGCCACCGCTACTCGTTCTCGAAGCCGTGCTGGTCGAACCGCAAGACGCGCGCGTTCTCGGTCACCGCCCGAACGACATCGTCGGAAAACGGCTCCGATCGTGTCGCTTCGATCTCGATGCGCACCTCGACTTCTGCGCCGACGAGGCCGGTGAGGTGAGCCAGTATCTCCTCGGCAATCTGGCCGGCATCTCGGCCGGCGCGGAGCGGGTCGACCTTGACGCTTCCGAAGAAGCGCGTCGGCCCAGACGGCGGCGGAGGAGGTAGCGGTGGCGGCGGCTCGGGACCGGGGCCCGGGCCTGGCGGCGGGGGGAGAGGCGGGGGAGGAAGTTCCGCGTCGAACTGCCGTCTGGCGACGTCGGGCTTGACGACCACGCTGGAGCCATTGATCAGCGCCTGAACCTGGTGGCCGGCGGCCAGCCCCCGATAGCGCCCGGCAGCCTCGTCGAAGGCATCTGCGTAGGCGAAGGTGTCGTGCTCCCAGCTGAGCGAGGCGACCCCGGTCTCGATCGCGCCGATCAGCACCGAACGGTCGCGCAGGCGGGGCAGGTAGAGGTACTGCGCGAAGTACGACCACACCTGCTGCGTGCCAACGTGGTCGCCCGTCCAGAGCGGAGTCTTGTCGAGCGCCTTGCGCAGCATGGAACCGGCATAGCCGGTGATCAGCGTCTCATCGGAACGGAGCTTCCTCGACGCCCTGACGGCAGGGCTCTCCGCACCCTGCACGCGCGCCTGTTCCCACTTCACGTCACGGGCGCCCGGCCGCTGACTGGGGGTGAGCAGCCAAACGAACGTCTCTCCGATCCGTTGCTTAACGGTCTCGGCAAAGTGGTCGCGTTGCGTCTCGGCCTGGCGACGGCTCAGCTCGTCAAGGTTCAGCTCGGCCTGCTCGTCCCAGATCGACTGCCATGCCAGGTAGAAGCGGGCGGCATCGCGGAGTTCAACAAGACGCGCCTTGTCGGGGGCGAGGAAGACGAGCATGTTGCGGTTCTGCCGCGGGCCTGCCGCGCGTTGCTCCAAGAACCGCATCGCCGCCTCACGCGCCGGTGGGTCAGGACTGCCACTCTCGTGCGGGAACTCAGGGCCGAGCACGACGAGTTGGGCAGCGTCATCGTCGGTGACGTCGGCAGGAGAGGCCGGCGCCCAGCGAACAGCCGCGAAGTCGCCGCGCTCGGTGATAGCGCGCAGCCGCTTGCGTATCTCCTCGTCGGCGTGCTCTTCGTGGTACCGCGATTGGGCACGGTCGGTCGCTGTGCGGCTAATGGTCTGGCCGAGCGCGTACCAGTACTGGCCGCGGTCCTCGACCAGGTAGGTCGCACGTTGCGCGAGACGACGCAAGGCGTCACCGAAAGTCGGCGGCGCCTCACCCGGCTGGACGCAGCCGAGCATGACTGCGCGCCCATCGATCCCCTTGTTCGTCTGATGCAGGGTCGGCGCCGATCCCAAGTACACGGTCCGCGCAACTCGCCGGGTGGCGCTGTAGCGGCCGAAGGTCGGGCTCTCCCGATCGATTGCCAGAGGGAGGGCGTTCTCGCCGTCGACATCGGCTGCGATCACGGGCGTCCAGCCGTCTTCCAGGTAGCGCGTCAGTTCCGCCATGACCGGCCCGTCGCCGACGGGAACCGAAGCCGGCAGGATCATCAGCGAGCGGTCATCGCTCTCCCACAGCGCATGAATGACTGCAGCCATCAGGCGAAGCACACCACGGGTGCGCTGGAACTTCTCCAAGGTCGACCAGTCGTTGAAGAGCTTGTCGAATAGCTCCGGGTGGATCGGGTAAGCGGCCTGGATGCGCCGCCGGTAGGCGTCCTCGGCGACCCCTTGCGGGAAGTCGGCCGCGTGCCTGCGGTAGAGATCGGCGAAGGCGCCGACAACAGCGTCGCGTTCACGGGCCAGCTCTGCGGGCACCTCGTCGAAGAGGCGACGGCGAACGATCTCGAAGCCCTCCTCGGGCGAGGCGGGCTTCCACGAGGCCTCCTGACGAAAGATCACGTTCGACAGGCGATCCAACGCAGCCTTGCCGGCCTCCCCGCCGACCTCGATGTCAGAGGCTGGGATCGACACGATCAGCATCGCGTTCTTCACGCCTTTTGCCGCGTCCGACAAGGCCTGTGCGAACGTCATCTGCGTGTCGAACGAGCCGCCCGCCAGATCGTCGCGGCCGTACAGTTGCCGCGCATAGGCGACCCACTCGTCGATCAAGATCAAACACGGCGCGTAGCGGTCGAGCAGCTCGATCAGTGCCGCGCCTGGGTTGGTGCGGGCCTCGTCGGCACCGGCCACGATCTTGTAGCCATCGGCGCCGCCGAGCTGCCAGGCAAGCTCACCCCACAAGGTATTCACGACCGTGCCGTCCGTCTTCTGCTTCGGTGTTCCCGGGCCGAGCATGTGGCCGACCAGCACGACCGCCTTCGCTGGCGGAGGCGCTCCGACCTTCGCGTCGGTGAGCATCTGCTCGATCTCAGCCAGCTTGGTCGGCTCGACACCGGCAGCAAGATGGTAGAGCGCGATCAACGAATGCGTCTTGCCGCCACCGAAGTTCGTCTGCAACTGCACCACGGGGTCGCCGCCCTCGCCGCGCAGCCGACGTGTCGCGTTCAGCAGGAGTTCGCGGAGTCCGTCGGTGAGGAACGTGCGCCGGAAGAACTCCTCCGGGTTCCCGTACTCGGCCTCCGCCTCACCCCGCCAGACCTGATGCAAGTCAGCAGCGAACTCGGCCTGCTGGTAGCTCCCCGATGCCACATCCGGGTGCGGCGTCACCACTTCTCGCCACGGCCGCAAGTTCCCGCTCGGCATCCCGTCCAACGGCTGCGCCGCCTGGCGGCGCACTACTCGGCGGGCCTCCTCTGCGTAGCGCCGCCGCTGCAAGTCGTGCTTCATCCGCGCGACCTCCGCAGCCTGCTCCCCAGCGTTGACTGCCTGCAGCAGCCGCTCCGCGCTGTCTAAAGCGCGGTAGGTGTCATCTGAGGAGAACGCCTCCTGATGCGCCCAACGGTTGCGCGCGTCGATCAACTCGCTCACATAGTTGCGCTCCATCCGCCCCAACGTCCGCTCAAACGCCTCGCGCCACAACGCCGCCATCGCCTTCAACAGGAACTGGACGTCGGTCCTCGAGGCCTGTCCAACCCCCTGAACCGCATTCGGCCAGTCCAGGCCCAGCGCACTTGAGCACTCCCGGTCAATGAACGGCGCCAGGCCCTGAGCGAGAACTCCTAGCGCGCTGCCGACGCGCTCACTGTTCGAGTCGGCCACCCCGTCACTCCTCCAGACTCTGCTGCAGGTCCAGGCCCGGCGACGACGCGCACCTCATGATCTCCGGCCACGCCTGCACAAGCCCGTTGTACGACAGCGCTTCCTTCGCCCGCTTCTTGCGCTCACACATGGTGTACAGCCGGTAGCACAGCTCCCGGGCCGGCTCACCCTGGGCACCCAACTTCGCCAGGAGTTCGGCCGCTGCCGCCTCGCCTTGCCCCTCAAGCTCGCGAACCAAGTGATGAACGGCCTCCCAGGTTGTGAGTCGGGAGTCCTTCAATGGGTCCCAGTCGGCGGGAAGCTCATCGGGTCGCAGCAACCGCACCTTACCCGGCCTCGACTCGACGATTCCTGCATCGACCATTCCTGCAACGCTTGTGTTCTTGGATTTGCTGAGCTGTTCGGCCATGCCGTAATCGCCTTCAGCGAAGCCCGAGTGCTCGAACCACGTCAGCGCCCAGCGGCTGTCCGCGTCGAAGTCGCCCTCCTGCTCCGACAAGGCTTCATCAAGCGTCTGATTGATCAGCGCCAGCGCATCGCGCACCGTGACCGCCCTGCCTGCTGCATCCTCAACCTTCTCGTACCGCGTGTACACGGCCATGCCCGGACCGATCGCAGCCTGCGCCAGATCGACCGGCGCGACGTTCCCGCGCTGAAGATGAACAAGTGCGGAGGGAAGTTCGGCCTTCAGTGCGGCCACGAACTCTCCGCGCGTTGCGGTTGGCGCGTCAGCAGCGCGGGGGCGACAGACGAGGACAATGCTGGAGGCGAGGGCGTTCGCGCCGGAGCCGATCATGCGGTTGCTGAGTTCCGTCCGCATCGGCCAGGTGCCACTGATGGCGAAGCCTGCCTCGATCACTGCGGCAAGAAACGTGTCCCAGCCCGAGCTCGTAGTGCCGTCGACAGCAGTCGTCTCGGACTGTTTGAACGCGTAGTAGATCGTGACCGGAAATCCCGGATGCGCCTGTCCGGCGATACGATGCATCGCCAGGGTCATACCGTCGAGAAAGAACGCTTCGGCCCTCTCCCTACCACCGTGCCGGTAAGGCGTGGCTACCAATTCCTCGGCCTTGGGCACCGCAAGCGTCGCGAACAGGTCGGGGAAGATGGGCCTCAGCGAGCGGCGCAGCCAAACGTAGAAGAAGTCCGAAAGGTCGGCATAGCCGATGTTGTCGTAGTACGGCGGGTCGGTCGAAACCACCCTGCCGAGGCTCAACGTCTGAGTTCCTGCATCAGCCTGCGCAGCGACGCCGCGACCCGCACCAACACAGATGACGCCCTCCGACGTGTAGCCAAGAGAGTTCTCAAAGCTTCCAGACTGCGTAGAGAGCGGGTTCACCTCCGCGAAGTCCCAGGACATCGGGATGGCCTGTCGAGCAAAGGTATTTCGTGTCTTTGTACCCCAGGTCGGGCCTCCGGCATCCCAGGTACAGATCGCAGTCATGCGATCAGACAAGCTGCTCACTACGAACCCCAAATACACCGCCACAGCTTCGGCGTACGCCATGGCACCGACACCCCCATCGCGCAGCACCCCACCCCCGTCCGTCAGGCCGGCGGCGACGGCGTCACTGCGCACCTGTTCACGCGCTTCCTCCACGAGGTCGGAGAAGGTCGTCAGTGCCACCAGTTGGCGGGCGGTGAAGAGATCACCGTAGCTAGTCAAGCCGTACGGGGGCGTCCAGTGTGAGCGCATGTCCGCCGGCAACGAGGTCTCCGGCTTCCACGGGGGGTTCGCTGTCAGGGCTACGGCTTCCATCTCTGGCGTCGGCGTGAGGTAGACGCGGCCGCGGTCGCCCTCCGCGACGATCGCCATCAGCCTTGCGCCCATGCGTCCGGCCCTACCCTCGGCCTTGATGTATTCGCCTGCGATCGGCGTGCCTGACATGAGACACTTGAAGTTCGCGCCGCGCGAGAGTTTGGTTCCGTTCTTCGCCGCATCGGCGTCCGTCGGCTTGCCTGTCTTCACTGTGAAGCGGTAACCGTCGTGGTCGATCGCTGGCTCGACATACGCCTCGTTGCCCTTCATCCGCGAAAGCAGGAAAGTGGACGCTAGTGGCACGTCCACCTGAGCGTAGAGCGGGTTAGGACTCTTGACGGTGCGTGCCCAGAGCCAGACGATCACGGTGAGTTCGCGGCCGATATACTGCTTCAGGTCAGGCCGCTCGGTCGCCATCCCGGCGGTGACTGTGATCTTTGGGTAGAGGCAACCTATGCGTTTCTCGGCTTCGCCACGCATCCACTTGCCGTAGTAGCGAACGTCGTTGGCCAGGCCGTGTGCACCTGTCCAGTGGCGCGTGATGAGCGACCTCTCCGCACGGGCTTCGGGGTTTACAGGCGGCTTGCCGGCAAACCTGGGCGGGATCTCGATCATCGCTTTGTTAATCAGAACAGCGACCGGATTGAGATCGCTTGCGTAGGTCTCAATGCCGAGCCGCTGCGCTTCGAGAGGAAGGGCGCCGCCACCGGCGAAGGGGTCATGGAAGGCGGGCAGCTTCTGCCGGTCGAACAGCTCGGTTGCTCGCGGGTAGCCGGCATTGTCGGCACAGGCACGCCGCCAACTTGCCCAGATCTCGTCGCGGGCGGCCTGCAGCACCGTCTCGTTGGTCGTGTTCTCCCAGAGCACCAGGTCATCGATGATGCGGAACAAGCGCTGGCGCTCCTTCTCCTGAGCCTTTTCGGTAGGAAATAGCTCGGGACAAGCGGAAGGATCGTCGACCATCTGCGCAAAGATCACCGCCCGTGCCGCTGCCAACGGGCGTCGCGCCCACCAGAGGTGCAGTGTCGACGGATGGCCGTGCCGGATCGACTTCTCGCGTGCGGAAGCGACGTTGATCGCGTCGAGCGGGAGCGCGACCTCGATCAGCTTCGTACGCGTCTTGACGGCGCTCATGCGGTCAGACCCGGAGCCGAGTCGATCGTCATGCAGGTGCCCCTCCCCGGGCGAACAGCTCGTCCCAGCGGTAGTTCACGCTCGTGACGTTGAAGTACATCTCCTCGGTGCCCTCGAACGGTCGCGAAACGTAGCGGAGGCGCGTCGAGTCGTCGTCGTTCACTTGGACGAGGGCGAGGATAAAATGGACGGGCTTGTTGAGCCCGGTGAGGATCTCGTTCTTGGTGACGGTGAACTCCTCTGCGCCGGCGACGCGGCCCTTGACCTCGATGAAGAGCAGGTCGCCGCCGTTGACCGGCCGGGACTGTATGTCGTAGCCAGGGTTGTTGTGCGGCATCTCGCGTGGCCGCCGGCCGAGTGCCGTCTCGGCGGCGAGAACGGCGTCGACAGCGATGCGCTCGACGCGCTCGGTCTCGCGGGCGTGCTTGCCGGCAGCGAGGGCGCGCTGGCCGCGCAGGCGCTCGAGCTGCCCACGGGGGATGACGAGCGCCCCGCCGAGGACGTTGGGTGGCATCGGCGAGATCCGGCCCTCCTCCTCGAGTTCCAGCAGCCTGCGTTTGAGCCGCGCGGCCAGGTCGTCGGCGCGCTGCCGTGCCCGACCCGAGTTGAGGCCCCCACGTGGCTGCTTGCCAGCCTGCTCCTGGAGCTTGAGCTGCTCGGCCCGGTTGTCCCAGTAGTTGATCTCGTGGGCGAGCCGCTTCTGCACCGCGGCCCTCGTCAGCTCAACTCGTTCGACCGTGGTCTCGCGGACGCTCTCGACATGCTCGGGAACGGTGTGCAGTACGGCGTAGTCGATGCCGGCGGCTTCAAGGCTTCGGTCGAGCCAGTCCACCTGTACGACTGGACTGACGAGGGCTAGCTCGTCTGCCTCGATCGGCCGGTAGTCGAGGTAGGGCGCGTAGCCGGCGGGGCGTGCCTCCCAGTCCTGCGTCAACTCCACGAACTGCAAGCGCTTCGACACGACCTGGCGCTGCCCGTCGTGGAGCGTGCGCGCGTTCTGGATCGCGTGCTCGATGTAGACGAGGGCGCGCGCATCCTCGGAGTCATCGGCGTCGGCGACGAGAATCGTGCCGCTCTTCAGGAGAGTGCGATAGCGCTCAAGCGTCATGTCGACGACAGCGTCGAGCAGCGGGTGACCGGGTGCGAGCAGCTGCGCCCTGGGCTGCCCGATCGGCGCGACCTGTGCCTTCTCGAAGGTGACGCGCGCGTACTTGTCGACGACGGGGACGGTGGGCGCGAGGGCGCGGCCGCGGTTGCGAATCTCGGCAGGCACGCGGGTGATCTCGTAGCGGCCGGGCTCGCGGCGGGCGATCTGGCCGCCGAGGTGCTTGAACGCCTCGAGGAAGAACGAGCGGATGAAGTGCGGCTGCAGTTTACGTGCCTCCGCCTCCTCCATCCGCTCCCGGATCTCCTCGACATCGGTCGCGCTCATCGTCTCGGTGAGCAGCGCTCGCTCAGAGAGGGCGGCGCGCAGCTTCTCGCCGACGGCGGCATCGATGATCTGGTCGAGCCGAGCGCGGACGTCCGGCTGATCGCCGTAGCGGACTGCCTCGATGAGCATGTCACGTAGCGAAGTACCTTCGAAGATGTCGTCGCCGAGGACGTCGAAGACCTTGCCGCCGAGCGCGAGCGACTGCTCGGCGAGCTTCGTCAGCAGCCGTTCGAAGACGTCGCCTTCGCGGGTCTCGGCGGCGACGAGGTTCCACATGTGGCAGACCTCGGGCTGGCCGATCCGGTGGATGCGGCCGAAGCGCTGCTCGATCCGGTTCGGGTTCCACGGCAGGTCGTAGTTGACGAGCAGGTGCGCGCGCTGGAGGTTCACGCCCTCGCCGGCGGCGTCGGTCGCAATCAGCATCAGGACGTCGGGATCTTGACGGAAGTCCTCCTGCGCAGCGCGGCGGTCGTCGCGGCGCATGCCGCCGTGGATCACGCGCACCGCGTCGCGGCCGAGCAGGTTCGAGATCTTCTCCGCGAGGTAGTTGAGCGTGTCGCGGTGCTCGGAGAAGATGATCAGCTTGCGACGCTTTCCGGCCGCATCGAACATCTCGTCGTTGGTGTTCTGGAGCAGCTCGTTCATCCGCGCCCACTTCGCGTCGGTGCCGGAGCGGCGGACCCGCTCGGCGAGCACCTCGAGCTGCTTGAGCGTCTCGATCTCGTACTCAAGTTCGGCAATCGTGCTCGCCGCAGAGGCCTCGTCGACGACCGCCTCCTCAAGATCCTCGAGCTCCCCCTCGGGGAGATCGTCGACGTCCTCGGGCGTGTCGAAGTCGCCGGTGACGTCGAGCCCCGTGACTGCGGCAGCGCGCCGGCCGATGCGCTCCTCGTTGAGCTTCGTCTCCAGGCGCTTCCGCCGCCGACTTAGCGACTGATAGATCGCCTCCGGCGAGGAGGCGAGACGGCGCTGCAGCACGGTGAGGGCGAAGCCGACGACGTTGCCGCGGCAGCCCTCGCCCTCGTTCTTCAGCTTCTCGGCGCGATTCATCTCCCCGCGCACATACTCGGTGACCTTCGCGTAGAGGACGGCCTCCGCGTCGGAGAGCGGGTACGAGACGGTGTAGGCGCGCCGCTCCGGGAAGAGCGGCTTGCCCTCGAAGGTGAGGAGCTCCTCCTTGACCATCCGGCGCATCAGGCCCTGCGCGTCGACAATCCCGGAGGTGTCGCGCGGCTTGCCCTCGAAGCGGTCGGCGTCGACGAGCGCCATGAACAGCTGGAAGTCCTCCGGCTTGCCGCTGTGCGGAGTCGCTGTCATCAGCAACAGGTGGCGCGTGATGCCGCCGAGCAGCTCACCAAGTTGGTAGCGCCTGGTCTTCTTGACCTCATTTCCGAAGAAGTGCGCCGACATCTTGTGCGCCTCGTCCACGACGATCAGGTCCCAGTCGGTGGCCTTCAGCTTCTCCTGGATCTCCTCGCTGCGCGAGAGCTGGTCGAGGCGTGCCAGCACGAGGTTCTTCTCCTCGAACGGGTTGCCCGTGCGCGACGCCTCGATCGAGTCGCGCGTGATGATCTCAAACTCGAGGCCGAGCTTCTGCGCCAGCTCGTCCTGCCACTGCTCGACGAGGCTGCCCGGCGGCACGATCAGGCAGCGCCTCAGGTCGCCGCGGACGATCAGCTCTTTGATCAGCAGACCGGCCATGATCGTCTTGCCGGCGCCCGGGTCGTCGGCGAGGACGAAGCGCAGCGGCTGTCGGGGGAGCAGCTCGCCGTAGACGGCGCGGATCTGGTGGGGCAGCGGGTCGAGGTTCGACGTGTGCACAGCAAGGTACGGGTCGAAGAGGTGCGCGAGGCGGATGCGCAGCGCCTCAGAAGCGAGACGGAACAGATGTCCGTCGGCATCGAAGCTCCAGGCTCTGCCCAGCGCCTCCACGGCGAGACGCGCCTCGTCGTCGCGGTAGAGCAGCTCGTGATCGAGCCGGCCCGCGTCGTCCCGATAGGTGAGCGTGAGAGCTGCAGTCCCGTGCCACTCGGCCTGCACCACCTCGACCACCCGGTCGGGCAGCACACCGCGCACGCGGGTACCCGGGGTCATGTCCTCGAGCGTCGCCACGCGGCTATCGCGACCCCGCCGAGGTCCGACCGCATACTCCGGCGAAACCCCGACACCCGCCCCTTGCGTGCCGCATCATCCGTCGATCCCCTGCCCTCTCTGCAACCTGCCGTTCAAGACCCGAGCCTACGCGATGTCGGGAGTCGTGGCCAGGGCGGAGGTGCCTTACGGGGGCATGGACCCGCACGCCCTTCGCGTGCGCGCGGGATGCCTTCCTCGACTCACTCGCACACACCCAAGGAGTCAGCCGCGAACGCGTCGTCTGCGCCCACGTCGCCTGTGACCGCGCGCCGACCATCCCAAGCCTCGAGCACCAAGCCCTGCGCACCGGTGGAGCAGGCGGGTCACCCCTACGCACCCGCGCAGACGGCGCCAAGGCCTACCGCGCCAACCTCCAGGCAGGCACCCCCGCCGCCCGCCGCCTCCACTACTGGCGACTCCCGGACGGCACGGTCGAACTGGCCAGCATCACCCATCACGACGACTACTCGATCAGCTGACATCTCACTGGTGCGCTAATGCTCGGAGGAGACACACGGGACTCGCTGGCGAACACCTTGGCGAGCCGCTCAAGAAATGCCTGCAAACAGCCAACTTCCACTGCCGCCTTCAAAATCGGCCCGACGTGGCAACCCCACGTTTGGAGGGTTCGACTCCCTCGCCGCTCCGTCACGAAATACCTGCACTACGGCGAAATCGACGAGCGCGTCGCGTCGGCGATCGTTTCCTGAATTGCCAACTAGTTCGGGCGAACGCGCCGTCAACACGAGCTCTCCGAGACGGGCCGACCTCGTCAGTCCAGAAGACCGGCTAGGCGTGGAAACGGATGGTCGCGGACGCGACCGTTCCCTGGCGTCGCGCCGGTCTTGCGCTCAGGGTTCGAGCGTCTCGAGGAATGCTCGTGCGGTTCGGATCGGTAGGTCGTCGGCGAGCTCGAGCAGGTGGCGGTCGCCGGAGACGAGCACGGCTCGGGCCGTCTCGGCGAGCGCGAGCAGGTAGTCGTCGCCTGGGTCGGCGGAGCGGAGAGGGAACACGGCCGGGTCGGAAACGAGGACCGCCGCCGAGGCGAGCACGGAGACGAACGCGGCTGCCTCCTCGGGCGGGACACGTGCGCGCAGCTTCGAATAGGCGAGCGCTCGCTCCAGCTCGGCCAACAGCAACTCCGAGACGACCAGCTCGAACGCTCCGGCGAGCCAGCGCGCGAGGAGCTGACCGGGCGGGCCGCTGCGGGAGAGCAGCGCCGCGATCAGGACGTTCGGGTCGAGAACCGCGCGCACTCAGCGCCGACGCGGACGCGTCTTGTGCTGCGCCTCGACGGCCAGCGCGAGCGCCTCGTCCTCGCCGAGGTCGTTGCGCTGCCAGAGCCGCTCGAGCAGGTCGAAGCCGAGCTCTCGCCGCAACGCCTCCTCGATCACCTCGCTGTCGCCCTTGCCCGTCCGCGCCCCGCGCACCTTCACCGCGCGGAGCACGTCCTCATCGATCGTCAACGTCGTCCGCACCCTCGGCATCATCTGCATCGTAGCATCATGATGCGTCGATGAGGACGCTTCCGCGGCGATTCGGTGCCGGTGGCAGCGGCTGCAATCTGCCCGTGCAATCTGAAGTCCGCTGAGACGCTGCTGGAGGTGAATCGCGATCTGGCCGCGTCGGTCTTCCCGATCGCCTTCCGAACGGCGGCTGCGATCGGAAACCCCACAACGAAGACCAACTAAACCGGACGACACGAAACCCGGGACGGACCAGGTCGTCGTCCGAGTTGACTACTGGGGCCGTTGCGTGGGTCATGAGCGCGAGCTCCTGTGCGCTGAGGTCCGGCCTGGAGCCGGCCTGGAGCCGGCTCTGGGCCTGCCGGTCCGCGGAAGGCGGGCTACGGGGTGCGGGGCGGGCGGGCTCTCCGGGCGAGGTGGGAGCCGACGAGGGCGGCGATCGCAGCGGGCACGATCAGCACGAAGAGGGAGAGCGCGCCCGTGTAGCCAGCCGGGTGCTGGGGAAACGCGGCCGGGTGGCCGCTGGCGATGGCGAGGAGGTGGGCGACGGGGATGCTGGCGCCGATCAGGACGGCTGGGAGGGGCCAGGCTCGGCCTGCTCGGGCGCCCGTGATCGCAGAGGCGGCGAGCAGGGCGAGCATGGTGACCTGGTTGGCGGCCTCTGCGCTGCTCTGGTCGGCGGCGACGACGGCCGCGATCCCGGCTGCGAGGGTGAGCATCGTGAGCGGCCGCGGACGGCTCAGGCGCGCGGCGGCTGCGAGCATGCCAGCGGCGACGCGGAGGCGCTGGCCGGGCGGCACGGCGTCGATCTCGGCTCTGAGCGCCTGCGCCCAGTCGGGGTGGCCGTGCTCGAGCCAGGAGGCGGCGTGGTCGACTAGCCAACGCGCGACCCGGTCGCTGGGTGTCATGCCGATCGCCCCTGGAGTCGTACCGCGGTTGCCGGCGTGGCGGTGCCTGGGATCCGGGCGGCTTCGACGGCCCCGGTGGCGGTGAGCCGGTAGAGGTGGCGACGTGGGCCGCGTTCGCGTTCGTCCGACCAGCTGGTCTCGAGCAGCCCGCGCTCGGCGAGGCGGATCAGGATCGGGTAGAGCGTGCCGGCCGCGATCCCCGTCTCGCGGATCAGGTCGTAGCCGTAGCGCCAGTCGTCCACGCGAGCGGCGAGCGCGGCCAGCACGAGCGTCGTCTGCGGCGAGTGAGCGCGGAACCTCACGGGACAAGTCTACCTAAATAGAGTTGATCCCGCTGCGGCTCCACTCGACCGTCTCGCCGCGGACCCCCGGCGGAGCCCGAGCGGCGGGGGCAGCGGGGGCTCACGGCGGGCCCGGCGACCTCCGAGCATGCCCGATGCCCGCGGCGTGCAGGAGGCGCGCCGCGAGGGCGAGCGGCGTGTCGCCAGCACCAGCCCTCGATCACGGCTGCGGGATCGGTGGCAGGAGGATCCACTGGTCGTTGTCGCACCCAGCCATCGTCGATCGGACGCGGCACCCGGTGCCAGCGTGCGGCCGCCCAGGTTGCCGTGCCAGGCCTTCGCCGACACCACCGGGGCCAGCCCGGCCGCGGGGTCGGCTAACGAACGCTCACGGGGTTTCGCGGGTCGCCGGTCTGCCACGCAGTCGAGGCCGTCCTGGCGGTAGGTGTGGCCGCGAACGCGGTGATGCGAACGACGCGAGCTGGCCGTCGCCGGCCATTCTCCGTCCGCTTGCCTTCGGCATCGGCCATCAGGAACTCCGCCCTTGATACGCCGTGAGGATTCCGTTCAGCGCCATGTAGTAGCGGTCTCGGGTGGCGATCACCGGGGAGTACTCTCCGATGCCGAGATGCCAAACGATCTTCCCGTCGGAGGCGCGGAGGGCGTAGGTGTCCTCGTCGAGGGTGGCGACGACTTCCGCCGCCCCTGAGCCACCGCACGACCCGCGGGCTCCGCCCGGCCCTGGGCGCGGCGCGCCGGACCACGCAAGCGTCTCCCAGCCGGCACCCGGACGACCGGCCAGCCACCTACTACTCCACGAGCAGCAGCACCGTCACCGCATCGTCGGGGCTTGTCGAGGTCGCAAGCTAGAGGAGCCCCCAGCGGCGGGCAGCTGCCAGGGCCTCGAGTTGTGAGTGCGCCCCGAGCTCGGTGAGGATGCCGCGGATGTGGTTGCGGACGGTCGGCATGGCGAGGGTCAGACGGTGAGCCACTTGCTTCGCTGTCAGACCGTCGGCGAGGAGGCGGAGCACCTCGAGCTGACGGGGACTGAGCATGGGACGCGGCCCTGGCGGCGGCGAAGGTTGTGCGCCTGGGTCGGCGTCGTCGAGCAGGTGGACGATGAGCGGACCGGGCTCGTCGGGCACGACCACCGTCGAGAGGGCGACGCGGCGGCGGCCGCTGCTCGTCTTGATCCACAGTGCCCGCCGCCGCACGGGCCAGCCGGCCAGCGCGTCCCGGGCACCCGCGCAGTCGGCGTGGCAGGTGAGGGCCCCGCGGTCGTCGTGGCCGCAGATGACCTGCCAGCACGGCCGGCCGATGGCCTCCTCCGCGGGGATGCCGGTGAGCTCCTCCGCGGCGGTGTTCCAGACGACGATCTGCAGTGTGCGATCGGTGGCGAAGAGCGGGTCGCCCGAGCGCAGGTCCTGCGCAGGCATTGCCCGAGTATGGGACCGGTCGGCCGGGCTTCATCCGGGGTTTCCGCGGATCGCCGGTGGGCTTTCTACGGGTCGCCGCCGACCCTGCAGGGAGCGGCCCGCCGCACCTGGTCAACATTGACCAATCGCCCCGCCATCCGGCTGCCCACGTGGCGTTCCCAGCGCCGGGCCTCCGGCGCTGGACGATCCTGATCAGCGCCGTCGCGACGCCCGCATGTTCGTCACGCGAAGTTGGTCAATCTTGATCGTCCGCGTGCCGTCGGGGCCTGCGAGGCTCGGCCCGGTGGCCGCGAGCGGCGGCCGTAGAGCCGTCGTGGGAGGGAGCACATGGCCGAGTACGAGATCCTCGAGGAGTACGTCGAGGCGCTGCGCCCGGAGATCGACGCCGGCAACGCGGTGACGGTCGAGGTTCGGGATAACGACACCTTCGAGCGGCTCGTCGTCCGGGCGCTGCTGCAGCCGGGCGGTGCGGACGCCCAGGGCGACCGCCTCGTGCTGCGGAACCTGGCCGAGAACGTCTCGGCCGACGACTGGACGATCCGGATCCTCGAGACGCTCGACCCGGAGTCGGTCGAGATCAGGCCCGTGTCGGCGTTCCGCCGCCACGGCGGCGAGGGCTGACGGGCCCCACGGGGAGAAAGCGAGGAGGGAGTGGCGCACTACGACTTCCGCGAGTACCTCGACGCGCTGGCCGCCGCAGGCGAGCTGGTGCGCGTCGAGGCCGAGGTCGACCCCGAGCTCGAGGCCGGCGCGATCGCGCAGCGGCTCGCCGAGCGGGGCGGGCCGGCCGTCCACCTGACGAGCCTGGTCGGCAGCGAGGGCGCGAGCCTCGTCGGCGGCACGCTCAGCCGTGGCGCCCGCGCGATCTGGGCAAAGGCCGCGGTCGCGCTCGACCTCGATCCCGGCACGGCGTACGCGACCCTACTCGGCGAGGTCGTCAAGCGCGTCGATGCGCCGATCAAGCCGCTCCAGGTCAAGGGCGGCCCGGTGAAGGAGGTCATCCTCGCCGGCGAGGACGTCGACCTCGGCACGCTTCCGGCGCCGCTCCTGCACGAGGGCGACGGCGGCCGTTATCTCACGTCGTGGGCAGTCGCGATCGCGGGCGAGCCGGGCAGCGGCTACGTCGCGTGGGACCTGCTGCCGATGATGGTCACGGGCCGCAACCGGCTCGCGGGTGCGCTCGACCCGGACAGCCCGATCGGCCAGCTCCTGCGCGAGCGCTACGCGCCCGAGGGCAAGCTGATGCCGCTGGCCGTCGCGATCGGGACGATCCCCGTGGCGGCGATGGCGGCGGGGATGACGCTCGCCCGGCGGCGCGGCACGACCGCCGCGGAGATCGCCGGCGGCCTGCAGCGGGAGCCGCTCCACCTGGTCAAGGCGGAGGAGAGCGACCTGCTGGTGCCCGCGAGCGCCGAGATCGTGCTCGAGGGCGTGCTGCGCTCCGACAGACAGGTCCAGGCGGGGCCGTTCGCCTCGGTGTACGGCTACCGGGGCCGCGCTGCGGCGCCCGCGCCCGTGTTCGAAGTAACGACGATCACGCGCCGGCACGACCCGGTGCTGCCCTTCTCGACCTGGGGGACGCCGATCTCGGACATCCACGTCGTGCGCGGGCTGGACCAGGACGTCCAGCTGCGCCAGGCATTCGACCGGCGCGGCTGGCCGATCGCAGACGTGTTCTCGCCCCCGTGGCTGGCCGGGAGCTTCGTCGCCGTGTCGAGCAAGATCCCGTTCTCCGCGTTCTCGCAGTCGATCGCGGGCGTCGTCCGCTCGACCGACGCGACGCGCACGGTGCCGTGGATCGCCGTCTACGACGACGACATCGACCTGCGCAACCCGGTCTCGCTCTTCCACGCGCTCGTGACGAAGTGCCATCCCAAGCGGGACACGTGGCTCGTGAAGGAGTCGCCGGCGGCGCCCGACGCGCCGCAGCTCACCGCGGCAGAGCTCGAGCGCGGCTCGGGGCCGTCCGTGATCTTCGACTGCACCTGGCCCCGCGACTGGGATCCCTCGATCGCCGTGCCGCCGCGCGTCTCCTTCGACCAGTGCTACCCGCAGGCGATCCAAGAGAAGGTGCTCGCGGCCTGGTCGACCGACTACGGCTTCCCGCCCGAGGACGAGCGGCCCGCCTCCTAGGGCAGCCGCCGACACGACTGGAGAACCGATGCCCTACTACGACCTGCGCGAGTTCATGGACGCCTGCGCGGCCGCGGGCGAGATGGTGACGATCGACACCGAGGTGCACTGGAACCTCGAGGCCGGCGCGATCATGCGGCGGATCAACGAGATCGGCGCGCCGATGGCGTACATGCCGAGGATCAAGGGCTACCCCGAGGGCTACGCGATGCTCGGGTCGCCGATCGCGAAGGGCTGGAACAGCGACTTCGCCCGCGTCGCGCTCGCGCTCGAGCTCGAGGCGACGACGCCGTACGAGCGGCTGATGGAGGAGTTCATCAAGCGCATGGAACACCCCATCCGGCCGCTCCAGGTGAAGACCGGGCCGTGCAAGGAGAACATCCTGCGCGGCGAGGAGATCAACCTCTTCGGCTTCCCGGCCCCGTACCTGCACGAGGGCGACGGCGGCCGCTACCTCGACACCTTCGGCGTCACCGTGCAGAAGGACCCCGACTCGGACTGGGTCAACTGGGGCGTCTACCGCCACATGATCCACACGAAGGCGATCCTCGGCGGGATCGTCAACCCGTTCCAGCACAACGGGATGATCTACTACCAGCGCTACGAGCCCCGCGGGCTCGACATGCCGTTCGCGATCTTCTTCGGCGGCTGTCCGACGGCCTCGATGGTCGGCTCGATGCAAATGCCCGCGGGCGTCAGCGAGGCGACGATCGCGGGCGGCCTGCGCCGCGCGCCGCTCGAGCTCGTCAAGTGCGAGACGAACGACCTGCTCGTCCCCGCGACGAGCGAGCTCGTGATCGAGGGCCACGTCCGGCCGTACGAACGCTGGGACGAGGGCCCCTTCGGCGAGGCCACCGGCTACCGTGCGAGCCCGCGCATGCCGCGGCCGGTCTTCCGCGTCGACTGCATCACGCACCGCGACAACCCGATCGTCCCGGTCAGCTGCGCGGGCACCGAGCTCGACGAGTGCGAGATCCTGCTCGGCGTCTTCAGCCTCACGGCCGGCATCCGCCGCGAGCTGGTCGACAGCGGCCTGCCCGTCCGGAAGGTCTACTCGCCGCCGGGCCTGAAGTTCTCGCTCCTGCTCGTCGCGGTCGAGCCCGGCCACCCGGGGATCGGCGACCAGGTCGCGAGCGTCGTCCGCGGCTCGAAGATGGCCGTGTTCTTCCAGTACGTGATGGTCGTCGAAGGCGACGTCGAGGTGACGAACTTCACCGAGGCGCTGCACGCGGTCTTCACCCGCACGCACCCGGCCGACGGGATCCAGGTGTTCGAGCTCGCGCCCGGCCACCCGCTCGTCCCGTTCCTCGACCTGCACGACAAGCTCCACTCCCGGGGCGCCGCGATGACCCTGTCGACGGCGGGCGGCCGGGCGAACGGCGACGGCTCGACGCACGGCCACACGCCGCTCTCGTTCGCCTCGGCCTACCCGGCCGCCGTCAAGGACAAGGTCGTCGAGCGGTGGGAGACCGAGTACGGCCTGCCCGCCGCCGGAGGGAGGTTCCGCTGGTGAGCGCCACCGAGCCCGAGCAGGCCCGCGCGCAGGACGGTCTCTTCGAGATCGTGAAGATGAACGTCGACAACTCGTGCGACTTCGTCTGCGAGGCGTGCAGCCGCTACTTCGCCTGCACGCTGCCCGAGAAGCTCGACCTGTACGACCACGGGCGCATGGACATCGCGAAGAAGCGCATGGCCGGCATCCGGAACAAGATCTGCATCCTCTCCGGCAAGGGCGGGGTCGGCAAGACGACGGTGTCGACGAACCTCGCGGTCGCGCTGCAGAAGCGCGGCCGCACGGTGACGATCCTCGACTCCGACTTCGACAGCCCGTCGGTGCCGCGGATGATGGGCGTCCGCCAGTCGAAGCTGATGGCCGGGCGCGAGGGGATCGTCCCGGTGGAGAGCGAGTACGGCGTCCGCGTGATGTCGGTGGGCTTCATCATCGAGGACGCCGAGGTCGTCACCTGGTTCCACGAGATGCGCCGGGCCGCGACCGAGGAGTTCTGCGCGAACGTCGCCTACGGCGACGGCGACTACCTGATCGTCGACCTGCCCGCTGGCACGGGGTCGGAGGCGATCAGCGTGATGCAGTACATCTCCGACCTGACCGGGGCGATCATCGTCACCATGGCCTCGGAGGTCTCCCAGGCCACCGCCCGACGCGCTGCGACGCTCTGCCTCAGCGCGAAGGTGCCGCTCCTCGGCGTGATCGAGAACATGAGCGGCTACCACTGCCCGAGCTGCGGCGACAACGCCGCGGTGCTCCGCTCCGGCGCGGGCCAGGAGCTGGCCGAGGAGCTCGGCGTGCCGTTCCTCGGGCGGCTGCCGCTGCACCAGTCGGTCGCTGCCGGCTCGGACGAGGGACGGCCGTTCGTCGCCGCGGCGCCGGACTCGGAGATGGCCAGGACGTTCTATTCGATCGTCGACAAGCTCGAGGCGAACATCCGCACGCTGGAGGCCGGCCGGCCCCTGGCGCCCGCGGTGTGACGGGGAGGGAGCGCGATGCCACGCGAGTTCGTGCAGAGCGACGAGTACGACTTCTTCGACATGCCCGTCATGCCGTACGACACGCTGCAGGACGGCGCCGAGGTCAAGATCCACGTCCGCGACACGGAGACGATGGAGCAGTTCGCGGTGCTGGCCGTGGTCGCCACCGCGCCGGAGCGGCTGCCGAGCGGCGGCGGCGCCCGGCTGAACACGTACGGCCGCCTCGGCGTCCGGATCCCGTCGAGCTGGTGGATCGAGGTGATCGAGGTGCTCGAGGACGACGCGCTCTCGACCGACCACACGGTCGCGCAGAGCCTCGACATCGAGCAGTCGCTCGGCTCGGCCGAGCGCTTCCGCGAGTCCCGCTACCGGCAGAAGCCGGGGACGTAGCGATGCCCTACGAGGCGTACATCGGGTACCTCGACGAGCAGCGCGAGGCGATGGCGGCCGGCGAGCCGATCGTCGTCGAGGTGCGCGACCGCGACACGTTCGAGCGGAAGGTCGTCCGCGCGCTCGTCTCGCCCGAGCCGGACGGGATCCCCGGCGGCGACGAGCTCTGGGTGGTCGACTGGATCGAGAACCGCGAGGGCGCGCCGTGGTCGATCCGCGTCCTCGAGGAGCTGGGCGAGGAGGCGAGCGCCGCGCGCGCGGACATCGGCCAGGACGACCTCCAGGCGATGGCCGAGGAGAGCAGGAAGTACACGGGCTCGCGCTACAAGGGATCGACCCTGCCCGACATGCTCGGGCAGGAGGAGATCCGCAAGTACCACGAGCACGTGGCGGGCAGGCGTCCCCCGACGGGAGGCTGACGTGGGCAGGCTCCGGCTCGTCGTCGGCATCTCGGGCGCGAGCGGCAGCGTCTACGGCGTCCGCCTGCTCGAGGTGCTGGCGGCGATGCCGGAGGTCGAGTCCCACCTGGTGATGACGACGACGGCTCGGATGAACATCGCGTTCGAGACCGATCGAACTCCGGCCGACGTCGAGGCACTCGCGGACGTCGTCCACGACGCGCGCGACCTCTCGGCGTCGATCGCGAGCGGCTCGTTCCGGGTCGCCGGGATGATCGTCGCGCCCTGCTCGATCAAGACGCTCTCGGCGATCGCGACGAGCTACACGGACAACCTGCTGACCCGCGCGGCGGACGTCGCGCTGAAGGAGCGGCGCCGCCTCGTGCTCGTCCTGCGCGAGACGCCGCTCCACGCCGGGCACTGCCGGCTGCTGCTCGACGCGGCCACGGCGGGGGCGGTGATCCTGCCGCCTGTCCCCTCCTTCTACACCCGGCCCGCCTCGATCGAGGAGATCGTCGACCAGACGGTCGGCCGGGTGCTCGACCAGTTCGACCTCGAAGCGGGCCTCGTGCGCCGCTGGCGGGAGCAGCCGCCGATCACCCGCGGTTCGCGGTGAGCGCCCTCCCGGTGCGCGACCGGGTGCGGCGGCTGCTCGCGCAGCACACGACCCTCGTCCTCGCCACGGCCGGCGAGGACGGGGCACCGTGGGCCTGCGCGCTGTTCTACGCGCTCGACGAGGACGGTCTCTCGCCGCTCGTCGTCTCCTCGGCCGGGTCGCGCCACGCGGCGAACCTCGCCGCGCGCCCGTCCGCCGCGGCGGCGGTGAACGCCCAGCACGACGAGTGGCGGACGGTCGAGGGCGTCCAGCTCGAGGGGCCGGTCGAGCTGCTCGCGGGCGATGCGCGGGCGCGGGCGCTCGCCCGCTACCTGGAGCGGTTCCCCTGGCTCGGCGCGCTCGACGCCGACGACGCCGCGGAGCGACGGATCCGGGAGCACCTGGCCGCAGCCGACGTGTACCGGCTACGGCCCGAGCGGCTCGTACTCGTCGAGAACGCGCGCGGCTTCGGTGTCCGCCAGGTCATCGACGCCTCGGCGGGCCGCGTCGTCTGACTCCGTGCACGGCGCCCGCGCTCGCCATCCGCGCCGCCACCCACCCTCGATCGAGGCCGGGCGTGAACAACCGGCGAGACCGCCAGGTCAGCCGCCGCCGATCGAAGGGGAGAGCGCAGGCCCGAGCTCGGCGACGATCGCGGCGAGCGCCTCCTCGCGCTCGTGCGGGTCGAAGTCGACGTGCTGACGCTTGCGTAGGCCCCGCTCGTGCAGGCGGACGACGCGGTCGGGCCGGACGCCCCGGGCGGCAAGCGCGACCTCGCAGCAGCCGAGCGGGCAGCCGTCGATGACGATGATCCTGCGACCAGACTGGGCCTTCCGGACGAGTGCCTTCACGCCGCCGCCGACGCCGGCGATGCAGGACATCTCGGCCCGACCCTCCCGGTCGAGCCGGACGGCGATCGCGTTCGCGAGCTGTGCGACGTTCGAGCTACCCGAGCAGGAGTACACGAGCGGCAGCGCCTCTCGGTCGGCCCTTCCGGTCATGCGGGAACCGCGATCGTCGCAGCGAGCCGCCTCGCGACGTCCTCGGGGTCGCACTCGACGCCGAGCCCGATGAAGACGAGCTCGGTCCGTCGTTCGCGATCACCCCAGGGGCCGAGCGGACGGATGTCGACGCGGCGGCCGACCACGTGAGCGACGACCTGCTCGTCGGGCGAATCGGCCAGCCGGAGAAAGCCCTTTGCCCGGTAGATGCCGGGCGGAAGAGTCGCCAATACCTGGCGGACGGCTGCGTAGGCGAGCGGCTCGGACGACGTCCACGTCCATGTCGAGAATCGGTTGTCGTGCTGGCGGGCGACTCGCGTGCCGTGCCGCCTCTGCTCGCCAGCGAGTGCGTCGCGATCGATGCCCAGCAGGATGTCCAGCCGGACGGCGCCGTACGTCGCGTCGATCGTCCTCGCGCGCGGGTAGGTGAGTCGATCCCGGAGGTCGGCGAGCCGGTCGGGCGCGACGAGGTCGGCCTTGTTGAAGACGATCACGTCTGCGGCGGCGAGCTGCCGCCGGACGAGCTCGGCCGCTGTCGGTGGGATCGAGTCGACGTTCGCCGCGTCGATGAGCGTCACGACGGCGTCGACGCGCGCGAGCGAACGCAGGTGGGCGTCGCGCAGCGCGACGAGGAGCCGGCCCGGGTCGGTCACGCCGCTCGCCTCGATCAGGACGTGCTCCGGGCGGGCCGGGCCCTCGAGCAGCGCGGTCAGCTGTGCGACGAGGTCACCGCTGATCGAGCAGCAGATGCAGCCGTTGTCGAGCGTGAGCACGGTGGCGTCGTCGCTCTCGACCAGGCGGCCGTCCACGTCGATCGAGCCGAAGTCGTTGACGAGGACGGCCACGCGGACGCCGTGGCGGCCTGCGAGCAGCCGGTTCAGCAGGGTCGTCTTCCCGGAGCCGAGGAACCCGGCGAGCAGGGTGATTGGGACACGTCGCTCGCCGGGCCCCTGGCCCGCGGGCTCGTCGCGCTCGATCACGCCTGACTCGAGCGGCGATTCCATACGACCAGCTGGTACGAACGCCACATGTACGTGACGGGCGCGGTGACGACGTGCACGAGCCTCGTGAACGGGAACAGCGCGATCAGCCCGAAGCCGAGCACGGCGTGCACCTTGACGACGGCCGGGAGGGTGAGCATCGTCTCCGGCTTGGGGTTGAGCTTGAACAGCGAGTGCAGCCACGGCACCGCGGTGTAGACGTACCACTCGGAGCCCCAGCGGTAGCCGAGCGCGATCCAGATGCCGGTCGCGACCTGGGCGATCAGGACGGCGAGCAGCACCCAGTCCATCGCGGAGGTGACGGCCCGGACGCGCGCGTTGACGAGCCGGCGGGCCAGCAGGATCAGGAGCCCGCCGATTGCGACGAGCGAGAGGCCGAGCCCGATGATCTCGAGGGCGTACTTGCGGTCGGGGTTCCGTACGAGCGAGCCCCAGGGGTCCCAGATCATCAGTGCGACGACGTGGGCGCCGAGGATCGCGAGGACGCCGTAGTGCCAGGCGACGGAGCCCCAGAAGAGCGAGCGGCTCTCGAGGAACTGGGAGGACTGGCTGGAGTACGAGAACCGGTCGTTCCGGTACCGGGCGATCCCGCCTACGACCGCGATACCGACGGCGAGGTAGGGGATGACGGAGAAGAGCAGCGTGTTCCACATCGCGAGCCCCCTTTCAGTGTCCGCACCAGGCGCGGTCGATCCCGAGGCTGTCGCCCGCGCGCGCCCACTCCCGCTCGGCCTCGAGCGTCTGCTGGTCCGGGACGGCGCGGCCGTCGCCGAGGGCGAGGGCGAGGGCTCGCAGCAGGGCGAGGTAGCCGGCTCTCGCGCCCGCCGACGTCGGGCCCGGGTCGGGCCCGACGGTCAGCGCGGCGGGTTGCGAGTCGGTGGAGGCGGCCATGCGGGCGAGCGCGGGCAGGATTGCGTCGTCCACAAGCTCGTCGGCCAGCGACTCGTCCTCGCACACGGCGAGGAAGCGGAGGAGGACAACCAGGTGATCCGGGAGGTCGCCGGTCGAGTCGACGAAGCCGGCGGCCCCGAAGCGGCGCTTCAGACCGAGGATGAAGGCCCCACGCTTGTGGCTCTCGTCGAAGAGGTAGTGACCGACATAGGGGTAGCAGGTGGGCTCGTCGCGCCTGAGCGTGTCGAGGTCGAACGTGCGCGTGTACGTCTCCTGCAACTCGGCGAGCGTGGCCGTCTCGATGATGTCCGTGAAGGCACGCACCAGCATCGACGCTTCGGCCTCTGGGCTGAGCAGCGCCAGGACGTGCCGGGCCGCCAGCGTCGGGCTCGCGAACGGGTACGAGAGGAGGTCGGCGAACGCGTCGCAGAGCGTCCCCCTGGAGATCCGGGCATCGTGGGTGGTGCTCACCACCGCCGCTCACCTGCCTTGCGAAAGCCGAAGCCCGCATGCTGCTTGTGCTCGAGCGGGTCGCGCAGCGCCTCGATCTGTTGTTCGCGGGCGAGCGGCGGCAGGACGAACCGCTCCTTGAACGTGGGCATCGAGGTCAGCCGGAAGATCGCCTCCGCCTCCTCCTGCGTCGTCCGGCCGAGCGCGAGCGCGTCGGCGACGTCGCCCTCCGGCACGTCGCCGACCGTCTTGGCCCGCATCGCGACGCGGACGGCGTTCAGCTTGCGGTAGACGTCCTCGACGACCCGCTCGTTGCCGGCAGAGAACAGGTTCGCCATGTACCGGATCGGGGCGCGGGCCTGGTCGATGTTCGACACGGACGGCATCCCACTCGGGGCGTCCTCCGCCGAGCTCGCCCCGTCGACCTCGTAGCGGCCGTTCACGACCTTGGCGACCACCGGCAGCATCGGCGGCACGTAGAACAGCATCGGCAGCGTCCGGAACTCGGGGTGGAGCGGGAGCGCGAGCTTCCAGAGCTTGACGAAGCGGTAGACGGGGGAGTCCTGCGCCGCCTTGAGCATGTCCTCCGGGACGCCGTTCGCCCTGGCGGCCTCGAGCACCTCCGGGTCGAACGGGTCCTTGATCATCGCCCGCTGCACCTCGACGAGGTCGCGGTCTGGCACGGAGGCCGCTCCCTCGATCCTCGAGGCGTCATAGAGGAGTACGCCGAGGTAGCGGATCCGTCCGACGCACGAGTGGAAGCAGGCTGGCGCGTGGCCGGACTCGAGGCGCGGGAAGCAGAGGATGCACTTCTCGGACTTCCCGGTCGACCAGTTGTAGTAGGTCTTCTTGTAGGGGCAGCCGGAGACGCACATGCGCCAGGCGCGGCACTTCTCCTGACTGAGCAGGACGATGCCGTCCTCGCCTCGCTTGTAGAGGGCGCCGGCCGGACAGGCGGCCACGCAGCTGGGGTTCACGCAGTGGTTGCAGATCCGCGGCAGGTAGAAGAACATCATCCGCTCGAGCTCGTTGAGCTGCTCGCGCTGCTCCTCGCTCAGCCCGTCGAGGTTCGGGTCGTTGGCGGCGTAGATCGGCGAGCCGCCGAGGTCGTCGTCCCAGTTGGGGCCCGCCTCGACGTCCATCGGCTTGCCCGTGATCATCGAGACGGTGCGTGCGGTCGGCTGGTCGTCGCCCGGCTCTGCCTCGAACAGGTGCTCGTAGTCGTACGTCCAGGGCTCGTAGTAGTCGTCGACGGTCGGGAGCGACGGGTTCGCGAAGATGTTCCCGAGCGTGGAGGCCTTGCCCTGGAGGCGTAGCTCGACGCCGTCGCCGTCGTGCTTCCAGCCGCCTCGGTACTTCTGCTGGTCCTCCCACAGCGTCGGGTAGCCGGTTCCGGGCTTCGTCTCGACGTTGTTCCACCACATGTACTCGGCGCCCTTGCGGTCGGTCCAGATGTTCTTGCAGGCGATCGAGCACGTGTGGCAGCCGATGCACTTGTCGAGGTGGAACACCATCGACACCTGTGCGCGGATGTCCATGCGGCCCCCTTCCTTCTCCGACGCCGTCACCACTCGAGCCTCTCGAGCTTCTTGACGACCGCGTAGGTGTCGCGGGTGAAGACCCCGATCGGGCCCCAGTAGTTGAACCCGTAGGTGAACTGGGCATAGCCGCCCGCCAGCTCGACCGGGTTGATGCGGGTGCGCGTGAGCGAGTTGTGGGCGCCGCCGCGCCGGCTGCCACGGACCTGCGACTTGGGCATCGTCAGCGTCCGCTCCGGCGCGTGGTAGATCATGCAGGTGCCCTGCTGCACGCGGGCCGAGACGGCGGCGCGGGTGACCATCACGCCGTTGTCGTTGTAGACCTCGACCCAGTCGTTGTCCTTGATCCCGACCCGATCGGCGTCCTTGTCGTTGATCCAGCACGGCTCGATCCCGCGCGAAAGGGTCATCATCCGGTGCGTGTCGCCATAGGTCGAGTGGATGTGCCACTTGCCGTGCGGCGTGATGTAGTTGAGGACGATCGCGTCGCCGGTCGGGCTGTTCACAACGTCACCGGTGAGCCGCGGGTCGAGCTTCGGCTTGTACGTCGGCAGATGCTCGCCGAAGTCCAGGTACCACGGGTGGTCGACGTACAGGTGCTGCCGTCCGCCGAGCGTGCGCCACGGGACGAGGCGCTCGACGTTGAGGCACCAGGCGGCGTACGCGCGGCCGTCGTTGACGATGCCGGTCCAGCACGGGCTGGTCAGCGTCCGCCGCGGCTGCGCGGCCAGGTCGCCGAACGGGGTTCGAACGCCCCGGTTGCCCTCGGCCAGGTCGGTCAGGACGAGCCCGGTCTTCTTCTCCTCGGCCTGAAACGCGTGCCAGGCGATCTCCCCGTTCGTCTCCGGGGCGAGCGCGAGGATCGCGTTCGCGGCGTCCAGCGCGTCCTCGAGGCTGGGGTAGCGCGAGCCACCCCACTCGACGGCGCGCAGGTGACGCACGTCGGGAGTGCCTCCGATCGGGCTGGCGGCGAGCTCGTCGTACACGTCGGCGACGGGGAACGAGATCCCGTGGGCGGCCAGGCCCTGGTTGCGCACGTTCGGACCGAGCGACGTGAACTTGTCGTAGAGCCTCGCGTAGTCGCGCTCAACCACGCGGATGTGGGGCATCGTCCGGCCGGGGATCGGTTCGCACTCGCCGAGCCGCCAGTCCTCGACCGCTGGCTGCGCGAGCTCGTCCGGCGTGTCGTGCGCGAGGGGCGACCAGACGATGTCCTTGACCGGCCCGTCGGGGAAGACGTCGGGTGCGAGCTCGCTGACCTTGCGTGCGAACGACTTGAAGATCTCCCAGTCGGTCCTGGACTCCCAGACGGGCGGCACAGCGGCCTGCAACGGGTGGATGTACGAGTGCAGGTCGGTGGTGTTGAGATCGTTCTTCTCGTACCAGCTTGCTGTGGGAAGAACGAGGTCGGAGTAGAGGGCCGACGTGTCCATGCGGAAGTTGATGTCGACGACCAGGTCCATCTTCCCGCGCGGCGCCGGCTCGCGGAAGACGACGGTCTCGACCTTCCCCTTCGCCTGCTCGTCGGCGACGACGTTGTCGTGCGTGCCGAGGTAGTGGCGGAGGAAGAACTCGTGTCCCTTCGCGCTCGAGGAGATGGCGTTGCCGCGCCAGATGAGCCAGACACGCGGCCAGTTGTCCTCCCGGTCGGGGTCGTCGACGGCCAGCCCGAGCTCGCTCGAGGTGATCCGGTCGCGCGTCCAGGCGGCGAACTCCTCGGGCGTCGATGCGCCGGCCGCCTCCGCCTCGCGGGCCAGGTCGAGCGGGTTGCGGTCGAACTGCGGGTAGTACGGCATCCAGCCCATCCGCACGGCCTTCGCCTCCAGGTCGACCGCATGCCCCTTCGCCCAGGTCGTCTCTGGCGGCACCGGCGCGTAGTCGGTGAACTCGCCCTCGTAGCGCCACTGGTCGGAGTTGACGTAGTGCCACGTCGGGGACTGCTGCTGGCGCGGCGGTCTCTGCCAGTCGAGCGCGAAGGCGAGCGCCGTCCACGGTGCGACGACCGTGAGCTTCTCCTGGCCGACGTAGTGGTTCATGCCGCCGCCGTTCACGCCACAGCAGCCGCAGAGGATCAGCGCCGTGATCGGCGCCCGGTAGGAGAGGTTGTTGTTGTACCAGTGGTTGATCGAGGCGCCGACGATCACCATCGACTTGCCCTTCGTCGCCTCGGCCGTCCCCGCGAACTCCCTCGCGAGCTGCACCACCGTGTCCTGACCGATCTTCGTGTAGCGCTCCTGCCAGGCGGGCGTGTAGGGGCTCGGGTCGGAGAAGCCCTTCGGGTAGTCGCCGGGCAGGCCGCGGCCGACGCCGAACTGCGCGAACAGGAGGTCGTAGACGGTGGCGACGAGCACGGTGCGACCGTCGACGGTCTCGACCCGGCGGGCCGGCACGCCGCGCATCATGGTCTTGCGCAGGTCGAACTCGTGGTAAGCGACCTGGACGACCTCGCGCTCGGGATCGTCGAGGAAGCTCAGCACCGGGTCGAGCGGCGCGTCGTCCACGCCGTCCTCGAGCTTCAGGTTCCACTTGCCCTTGTTCTCCGGCTGCTCGGCCCAGCGGAAGCCGACCGAGCCCTTCGGCATCCTCGGCTGGTTCGAGGCCGCGTCCCAGAGCAAGAGCTTCCAGTCCTCGTGCTCGACGCCCGCGTAGCGCGCGACCTGACCGGCGCGCAGGAACTGCCCAGGGCGCAGGCCGTCAGGCGTCTCCTCGAGCTCCACGAGCAGCGGTGCATCGCTCGTGCGCTTCAGGTAGTCGATGAAGTACGGGACCTGCCGCTTCGCGTGGAACTCGGTCAGGATCACGTGGTTGACGGCCATCCAGAGGGCGGTGTCCTGGCCGGCCTCGACCGGGATCCACCAGTCGGCGTACTTGCAGACCTGGCTGAAGTCGGGCGAGACGACGACGAACTTCGTTCCCTCGTGCCGTGCCTCCGAGATGAAGTGCACATCTGGCGTGCGCGTCATGTTCGGGTTCGAGCCCATCGCGACGATGAACTTCGAGTTGAACCAGTCGGCGCTCTCGCAGACGTCCGTCTGATCGCCCCAGATCTCTGGGAACGCGTTCGGCAGATCCGCGTACCAGTCGTAGAAGGACATGTTCACGCCGCCGAAGAGCTGGAGGAAGCGCGAGCCGCCGGCGTAGGAGAGATACGACATCGCCGGGATCGGCGAGAAGCCGAAGACCCGGTCGGGCCCCCATTCCTTCGCCGTGTACAGGCAGGAGGCGGCGACGATCTCGAGCGCCTCGTCCCAGGTGGTGCGCCGGAAGCCGCCCTTGCCGCGGGCCGTCTGGATGCTCTCGCGCTTGGCCGGGTCCTGCTGGATCGACGCCCAGGCCGCGACCGGGTCCTTGTCCTTTCGCGCCTCGCGCCAGAGATCGGCAAGCACGCCGCGGATGTACGGGTACTTGACCCGGATCGGGCTGTACACGTACCAGGACGCCGAGATCCCGCGCTGGCAGCCGCGCGGCTCGTACGGCGGCAGGCTCGACTCGAGCAGCGGGTAGTCGAGGGCCTGCATCTCCCAGGTGACGATCCCGTCCTTGACGAAGACGTTCCAGGAGCAGCCGCCCGTGCAGTTGACGCCGTGCGTCGAGCGGACGACGTTGTCGTGCTGCCAGCGGTTCCGGTAGAACTCCTCCCAGGCGCGGGTCTTCGGCCTGACGAGGTCCTGGATCCAGCCCACCTCGGCCTCACTTCCCTCGAGAGCGGTTGACAAGCGAGCGGCGCACGCCTGCGAGGCGGCGACGCCAGATGACCGCGGCCGCCAGCGCGAAGGCGGCGACGGCGGCGAACGCGAGCCCGATGAGCGCGCCTGCCGCGTTGGACGACCGGGTGCGCTGGGGCGCGCCCGCGAGGAACGCGACCAGGTCGTCCACCTCGGTGGCGGTCAGCGGTCCGCCGGCGAAGATCGGCGCCATCGTCGGGAAGGGAAGCGGCTGCGCCTGCATCGTCGCGCGCAGGCCCTGCTCCCCCCCGTACTTCGCGAACGCGCCGGTCAGGTCGGGGCCGAGCTTGCCGCCGCCGAAGGGACCGATGCCCGACACGGTGTGGCACGAGAGGCAGGCCGGCCCGCCGCCGGCGAGACCGTCGGCGCCCTTGAACAGCTGCTCCCCCCGTCTCGGGTCGCCAGCCGCGGCCGGAGCAGGCGCCGCGGGCGCAGGCTCGGCCGTTGCAACCTCGGGTGGGGCGGGCTCCGTGGGGGTAGGCTCAGCCGGGGCAGGAGAGGGTGCTGCGGCATAGCCGAGGTACGCGAGCAGCCCGTCCGCCTGGGCCTCCGTCAGCCCGAGGTTCGGCATCTGGATGCCGCCGTACTGGTCGACGAGCGCCTTCGCATCCGGGTCGCCCGAGGCGATCACCTCGTCGGGTGCCAGGATGAAGCGGCGTACCCAGTCGGGGTCGCGGCGATCCGGCAGCCCGGCCAGGTCGGGGGCCATGTGGTCGCCGCCGCCGATCGTGTGGCAGCCCGTGCAGAACTGACCGAAGGTCGCCTCTCCCTCTGCAGCGGTCTGGCCCTGCGCCGCCGCAGGCACCAGCCCCAGCGCGGCTCCGATTGCGAGCCCGAGCGCCACGCGGCGAGCCCGCGCACGCCAGTGAAGTTGCGTCGATCGCACCACGTCCCTCCCGGTTGCACTCCCGACCAGGTCTCCGTCCGGCGTCATGTGGCCCCGGCCCGTAGGCGCGGATGGCCGTCGGGCGGCGTTCAGCACGGCCGCTCGGCCTTGCCCCGGAGGTAGAACCACCAGTTGATTCCGATGTTCACGAGGTAGAACGCCGCCACGCCGATGAAGAACGGCATCGGCGAGCCCGTGCCGTCGATCGCCGCGGCGATCAGGACGGCGAAGATGAACGGCCCGAACGCGGCGATCGCAGCAGTCCAGCCGATCACGCCACCCGCCTGCCGTGGCGGGAAGATCATCGGCATCTGCTTGAAGGTCGACGCGTTGCCGATCCCGGCGAAGAGGAACACGCCGAGCATCCCGATCAGGAACCAGGTGAACTCACCGCGAGAATCGGGCTGGACGAAGAACGCGACCGCGATCGCGGAGCCGAGCAGGCCGATCCCGGAGACGTTCGTCAGGCGTCCCCCGCCGAACCGATCGGCCAGCGGCCCGGAGACGATGCGGGCAACCGACCCGACAAGCGGGCCGAGGAACGCGTAGCTGAGCGGGTCGGGTGCGTTGTCGAAGTCACCGTAGACCTCCTTGATCAGGAGCGGGAACGTCGCGCCGAAGCCCGCGAAGGAGCCGAAGGTCATCACGTAGAGCGACGTCATCAGCCAGGTGTGCTTCTCGCCGAAGATGTCCATCTGCTCGCGCACGTTCGCGCGCACGGGAACCCGCCGCAGCGTGACCCAGCCGACGATGGCGAAGACCGCCACGAACGGGACCCAGATGAGCACGGCGTTCTGGAGCCAGGTCTCCTCGCCCTTGTCCGTGATCTGGGCGCTTCCCAGGAGCCCGAAGCCGATGATCCAGGGGGTGACGAACTGCACGAGGCTGACGCCGAAGTTGCCGATCCCGGCCTGGACGCCGAGCGCCGTTCCCTGCAGGCGCTTGGGGAAGAACAGGCTCGTCGACGGCATGAACGAGGAGAAGTTGCCGCCCCCGAGGCCCGCGAGGAAGGCGAGGACGACGAACAGCCAGTAGGGCGTGCCGGCGTGCTGGACGGCGAAGAACCAGCCGAGCAGCGGCAGGAGCAGCGACGCGGTGCCGAAGCTGACGACGATCCTCGTGCCGAGCACCGGCACGAGGAAGGTGTGGACGATCCGGAAGAGCCCGGCGGCGAGTCCCGGCATGGCGGTGAGCCAGAACAGCTGGGTGGTCGAGAAGCCGCCACCCACCTTGTCGAGCCGGACGACGAGGGCGCTGACCACGAACCAGACGGCGAAGGCCATCATCAGGTTCGCCGTGGTCACGACCAGGGTGCGCTGCGCGAGGGCCTTCCCGCCTGCCTCCCAGGCGACCGGGTCCTCGGGGTCCCATCGCTCCATCGACGATGCCGAGCGCGCACGGTGCGCACGAGGGCCGGCGTTCATGCGTCGACCACCTCCCCGCTCGCAGCGGCGACCGAGCGCCGCCGCTCGTCCCGGCGCATCTTGATCACGACCAGATGCAGCCAGATCAGGCTGACGAGCGAGGCCACGAGCAGGACGAGGAACGTGCTCTCCGCCCGGCCACTCGCGTCGTGCGCCCAGGCGAAGAGCAGCGGCAGCACGAAGCCGCCGACCCCGCCGACAGCGCCGACGAGCCCTCCAACCGCCCCGACGTCGCGGGGGAAGTAGTCGGCGATGTAGCGGTAGACCGACGCCTTGCCGATCCCCATCATCACGCCGACGACGGCGACGAGCGCCGTGAAGAGGACGATCCCCAGCTCGAAGCTGAGCCAGATGAGCGCGCCGCACATGACGACGAAGGCCGTGTAGGTGACCGGCCTGGCGCCGAGCCGGTCGGAGAGCCAGCCGCCCAGCGGACGCAGCAGGCTCGCCGGGAAGATGAAGATCGCCGTGAGGAAGCCGGCGTCGCGCAGACCGACGTCGTAGACGTCCACGTAGTACTTCGGCAGCCAGAGCGACAATGCCACGTAGGCGCCGAAGACGACGATGTAGTAGAGGCCGAAGCGCCAGACGCGAAGCACCGCCAGCGGCCTGCTCACGTCCCGGAGCGACCGTCCCGCCGCAGGCTTGTGATCCGGCCGCGGCGCGACGACGAGGACGGCCGCCGCGGTCGCGAGCAGCAGGATCGTGTACGCGAAGGGGACGAGGCGCCAGCCGCCGGGCACGAAGCCGCCGGCGACGCCGCCTGCGCCGATGAGCGTGACGAGCGTCGGCGCGAGCAGCTTCGTGATCGACGCGCCGACGTTGCCCGCGCCGAACATGCCGAGCGCGAATCCCTGTCGCGAGGCCGGGTACCAGGCGGAGACCCACGCGATCCCGACGGCGAACGAGACGCCGGCGAGCCCGACGAAGAAGGCGAGCACGACGAGCTGGCCGTACGAGGAGGCCCGGCTCACGAGGTAGGTCGGAACGGCCGACGCGACCAGCAGCGCCGAGAACAGGAGGCGGCCGCCGACGCGATCGGTCAGGATCCCGAACGGCACCCGTAGGATGGAGCCCGTCAGGATCGGGATCGCCGCGAGGAACGCGAACTGCCCCTCGCTCAGGCCGAACTCCTTGCGCACCGGGATGCCGACGATCGCGAACATCACCCAGACCGCGAAGCAGACCGTGAAGCCGCCGGTTGCGATGGCGAGGACCCGGGTGCTCCGACGCCGCTCCCGTGCGTCGACGTCGGCGGTCAGCGCGCCGCTCGCGCCTCGTCCCGGATCGTCCTGCCAGGGGCTCACGGCCCGGATCGTCTGCGATGGTGGCCCCCGGGGCGTGGCGAATGTTGACCAGCTGACTGACTCGGCCGTCTCCATCCGATGTGGATCTGGTCAACATCGGTCATGACCGCAGGCGCGCCGTGCGCAACCGTGCCCCTAACGTGTCATGCGGCACATGGTCGCTCAGCCTCACCGGGAGGACGCTTCGTGATCACCCATCTGATGCGCGACGAGGTCGCCGATCGACCCGTCGCCGACGTCACGCTCGCCGGCAAGACGTTGCAGGAGAACGAGCTCGTGCGCGATGCCCGGCTCCTCCTGCAGCGGGAGGCAGTCAAGTCGGTTCCCGTGCTCGTCGGGGAGCGGTACGTCGGCGTGATCGACCGCTCCTCGCTCGATGGCGTCGAGGACGGCGAGGCAGTGGGACGCCTCGCGCACGGCTCCGTTCCGACGGTGACGGTCGCAACGACCGCCGCAGCAGCGCTCGAGGCGCTCGACGCGCACGAGGCGTCGCGCCTGGTCGTCCTGGCCGAGGACGGCGCCACGTACGTCGGGTTGATCTGTCTCCGTGGTGACCGGCGGCGACTGTGCATCGATACGGATCGGCTTGGGCTCTAGCTCGGTCGCGCGCGGACGCACCTGAAGGCGGACGCAGGTGCCGACGACACCCCGGCTGGCGGGAGGTGCGTCAGCCGTGTCCCAGCGGGGAGCGGCCCGGGAAGGAGGCGACTGCGTGACCTGTGCCGACATCGGTTCCAGCGGCGCACCGCTCGCAGTGCACAGGGCTCTCGCGAACCCGGGACGGGCGCAGCTCCTGGAGCTCCTGCGCGAGCATCCGGACGGTCTCGGGGCGATCGAGATCGCCGAGGCCATGCGCGTTCACCCCAACACGGCGCGTGCCAACGTCGCGATGCTGGTGGACGCTGGGCTCGTCGTCGCCGAGCGGGAGCCACGCTCCGACCCTGGCCGGCCGAAGATCGTCTTCCGGGCCACGGCCGATGAGGCCGACCCACCGGCTCGAGCGGCTCCGCGAGTGAGCGGCTACCGGCTGCTGGCCGCCGTCCTCGCGCGCGCGCTCGCGGGAAGCTCCGACGCGGAGAGCCGCGCGATGGCCGCAGGCGAGGCATGGGGCCGCTACCTCATCGACCGCGACGAGCCTCACGATCCGACGACCGGAGACGACGCCGTCGCGCACCTGCTACGCCTCCTCGAGGCGCAGGGCTTTGCGCCGGAGATCAGCTTCGGTCAGCCGGAGGGGACGTCGATCTGCATGCGCCGATGCCCGTTCGACGACCTCGCGCACGTGGCCCGGTCCGTCGTCTGTGCCGTTCACCTCGGGTTGCTGCGAGGTGCGCTCGGTGAGCTTCGGAGCCCGATCGAGGTTCGCTCGCTGGTGCCCTTCGTCGAGCCCGGCCACTGCGTTGCCAGTCTCGGCCCCGTCAACCATCCCGCGGGCCGGAGGTGTGACGCCGGCGCGATGGGCAACGACCCCGTCGTGCCGTCGCCCACTGAAGGGGCGGCGGCCGGCGCCATGCCCGTGGGTATCGTCTACAGGGATGGCGCGACCGAAGCAGGGACCGGCTGCGCACGAGCAGATCGTGCATCGCGCGCTCTCCGACCCGACCCGGGTCGCCATCCTCGATCGCATCGCCCGTGCGGAGGATCCGCCCGATGCGCGCTCGCTCGCCCGGTACTTCGAGCTCCACGAGAACACGGTCAAGTGGCACCTTCGCGGGCTCGTGGACGCGGGCCTCGTGGACGCTGCTCCAGGCCCTGCCGCCGGCCGTGGACGACCGTCCCTGCGCTACCGGGCGACCGGCGACACGTTCCACGGCAGGCCAGTGCTGCTCCTGCTGGCCGATGCGTTCCGGCTCGCGGCGAGCGATGGCGCGGAGGCGCCGAGCGCCGCGGCCAGCCGAGCCGGCGAGGGGCTCGGGCACTCGCTCGCCCCGAAGGTCGGCGCCACGAACACGGCCGCTGGCGCCATGGATGCGGTCGCCCGTGTGTTCGATTCGATCGGCTTTCCCGTCGAGCGCAGGCGCGCGGGACGCGCGTACGAGCTACGGATGCGGCCGTGTCCTTTCGGGGCAGCGATCGACGCCAACCAGAACGTCCTGTGCCCGCTTCACCTGGGGCTCGCCCGTGGCGTCCTGGCCGCCCTGGACGCCCCGCTCGAGGCTGCGACCCTGGACGCCTTCGTGCGACCTGACCTCTGCATCCTCCGGCTCGAGCGGAGGCAAGCACCTGATCCTGTGGACGAGGGCGGGTCGCTGGCGGCGTCCGCGCCAACCTTGCCCTCTTGAAGCTCTCGCTGGGGCGGCGGTGTGAGCGCCGCTTCTGGCGGCACCAAAAAACTGATTGAAACGAGTATTATCCGCGTCGGTGGATCGTTGTCGTAGCACCCGCGGAAGCCTTCTCGCGACTACTCGGTCGTTGCGCGGGCTGGCAGACGGCCGCACCGTTCGGTCGTCGCGCGCGGCCACGTCCGGCACCGGGCTGCGAAGGGCTGGTAGCTGCATCTGGCTGCGTGACCTTGGCCGGCGCGTCCAGCACGACCTCCCGTGCGTCGAGCCCCTGGACGCCGTCCACGAGCATTACTCGGATGGGCGTAATCCGGTAGACGTTGCCCGAGGAGAAACGGTCGAGCGTCGCTTCGGCCTCGTGGTCGCGCGGGGGAGCGTGTTCGGCAACCCAGCGAAATCGGGCCATGAAGCCACTGAGGCCGTCCCGTCGATCAGGGCCCTGGAGCAGGACAGCAGGGCCCTCGAGCTGCACGCCGATCGCGCTACGCCAGTGCGTGTGCTGGCCGGCGATCGCCGCACTGGCCCACGGCCGAACGGCCAGGTTCGTCGCATGCCTGGACTCAGGCGGCGAGACGAACGTGACGTCCAGCTCGGGGTCTACGGCGAAGAAGACGGGGCAGGCCCAAGGGTTGCCTCCGCCATCTGCCGTCGCGAGCACCAGCGTGGTGTGGTGTCCGAGGAACGATCGCAGCCTGCGCTTGTCGCTACCGGGCCCCATCAGCGCGCGGGCGCGCGCGAGTCGAACGTCGACGTCCATCGATCTTGCTCCTCGGTTCAGGTTCGGGCCGCATCGAGCATCTCTCCCGGACGCCTTGCTGCCGTGACCAACTCTGATCATCGGCACGGGCGTCCGCCGCTCGCCCGCGGCGTTCATGAGCAGTCGGGAGGCGGGACGTCATGATCGACGGGACGGATCCCCGCTGCTCGGATGCGCTGTTCGTGACCGACCGGGATCTCACCATCGTCTCGTGGAATGCGGCGGCCGCGCACCTCACGGGGGTGCCCGCGGAGGAGGCCGTCGGCCGGCCGTGCTGGTTCGTGATCCGAGCGATGGACGAGGTCGGAGGCATGATCTGTCATGCGGGCTGCTCGAACGCTCGGCTGGCGATGGACGGCTGGAACGTGCGAAGACAGGAGCTGCAGGTGCGCACGACGAGTGGGCGGGAGCGGGTCTCTGTCTCCACGATCACGCTGATGGATCGAGAGGATCCGCTCGTCCTGCACGTCCTGACGGAGGCCTCGGAGAGCGCCCGACCTGCCGCACCGGCCGCTGCCGTCCGGGCGCCGAGGCTCACGCCACGACAGACGGAGGTCCTGGAGCTCATGGCAGAGGGTGTCCCTGCGCGCCAGATCGCGGCGCGACTCTCGATCACCGTCACCACGACCCGGAACCACATCCGCGCCATCCTGGCCGAGCTCGACAGCCATTCGCAGCTCGAGGCGACCGCGACCGCCCGGCGACTCGGCATCCTCTGAACGGCGTCTGGCGGGCTGCCTCAAGCTGCCAATAACGACATATGCTTATCGTCGTAATGCCCAAGAGGGAGTCCCCACGAGGGTGCACGGAGCTGCGATGGACACATCGCGGTGGCTGCGCGGCCCCATCGAGCGCCCGGTGCCAGCGCCGTGGCGGTGATCGAGCCCTCCAATCGGCACCGGTACCCCGACGGATGCGCGGTCGGGACGAAGGGAGGCCCCACGAGCACGTACGACTGGCTTGCCCTGGCTCACATGACGGCGGTCGACGGATCGGTTGCAGCGCTCGTCGTGCGACACCAGGCGCGAGCACCTCGCCTCGCCCTTCGGCCCGACCGGGGGACCGCCGGGAGCCGGCATACCTGGTCGAAGGTGAGGATCGGAGCATGGAACTGACGTCGACGTCGCGGACGCTCGCGGAGCTCGTCATCGAGCGCCCACATCGGGCGAGGGTCTTCGAGCAGCTCGGCCTGGACTACTGCTGTGGCGGGCAGTCGACCCTCGCGGAGGCGTGCGCAGCCCGGCGCCTGGACGCGGCCACCGTCGCGGCAATGCTCTCGGCCACCGAGGCGGCCAGCTCGATCGAGGCCGGACATGCCGGCTGGTCGACCGCAACGCTCTCGGCACTTTGCAGCCACATCGAGGATGTCCACCATGCGTACCTGCGCCGTGAGCTGCCGCGCATCTCGGATCTCCTGGCCAAGGTCGCGACGGCTCACGCCGACGAGCTGCTCGAATGGGTCGACGTCCGCGCCACGTTCGAGGAGCTGCGGCGTACGCTCGACGCGCACCTCGAGGATGAGGAGGCGAACCTGTTCCCAGGGTGCCGGGCGGCGGAGCAGGGGATCCCGCCGACCGAGGGCTTCGCGAGGTTGCTGGAGTCGCTGGAGGACGAGCACTCGGCGGTCGGCACGGCGCTCTCGCGCCTTGCTGCCCTGACCGGTAGATACGACTCGACCCGTGCTCGCTGCTCGACCCACCGCGCTGCGCTCCACGCCCTGCACGAGCTCGAGGTCGACCTGCACGAGCACGTGCACGAGGAGAACAACGTGCTCTTCCCGCGCGTGCTCCGGATCGTCAACGAGCCGCACGTCTGACCGTCGTGGACGAGCGGAGCGACAGCCCGTTCTCCCGGGCGCCATTCATCGTCATCTGGGAGGTGACCCGGGCCTGCGCACTGGCCTGCGTCCACTGCCGTGCAGAAGCGATCGCTCAGCGCCATCCGGATGAGCTCGACACGAACGAAGGGCGAGCGCTGATCGCCAGGGTCGCCGCGTTCGGCCCGCGGAAGCCGCTCCTCGTGCTGACGGGCGGCGACCCGCTCAGGCGCCGTGACCTCGCCCTGCTCGTCCGGCACGGCGTCGAGCAGGGCCTCAGCGTGTCCCTCACTCCGAGCGGAACGGCAGCTGCCACGAGCGATCGGCTCCGCGAGCTGCGCGACGCCGGTCTGGCGAGGCTCGCCGTCAGCCTCGACGGAGCGACCGCCGAGGCCCACGATGCCTTTCGGCGGGTACGTGGATCACACCGGTTCACACACCGGATCCTCGACGACGCCCGGCAGCTCGGCATCCCGCTCCAGATCAACACGACCGTCTCGCAGGAGACCGTGTCGGACCTTCCGGCGCTCGCCGGCCAGGTCGCTCGCAGCGGCGCCGTGCTCTGGGCGCTCTTCTTCCTGATCGACGTCGGGCGAGCGCGGAGCGGGAGCGGTCCACGGGGGTTGTCGGCCGGTCGGATCGAGGCCGTCCTGGAGTGGGCTGCCGGTCTCCAGGCAGGCGCACCGTTCGGGATCAAGACGACGGAGGCCCCGCACTACCACCGTGTCCTGGCGCAGCGTGGGCTCGCGCCGCAACCAGTCGGTCGCGGAGAGTCTGCTGGGCGACCCGTGGGCGCGCAGGGCGCGCCGTGACCGATGGGAACGGGTTCGTGTTCGTCGATCATCGCGGCGCCATCTGTCCCAGCGGCTTCCTTCCGATCGAGGCGGGCAACGTGCGGGCGGACGACCTCGTCGACGTCTATCGCGAGCACGACCTCTTCGTCGCGCTGCGAGACCCCGATCGGCTACGGGGCCGTTGCGGACGTTGCGAGCTTCGGTTCCGCTGCGGCGGGAGCCGAGCCAGGGCCTACGCCGCAACCGGCGACCCATTCGCCGAGGATCCCGGCTGCGTCTACGAGCCCGCGTCGCCGGTGCCCGCCGCGTAGCGGCCCAGGTCGACGAACGCGGCGGCGAGGGCGAGCGCGGCGGATGCGGCGAGGGCCGTAGCGCCCGCGACCGCGACGGCAGGGGAGGAGGCGAGCGCGCCGACGGCGACCAGCTGGACGCCCATCGCAAGGGCGGCGCTCGCTGCCAGCCACGGCAGCCGGGAATGGAGGACGATCTGACGCGGCCGGGGCCCTGGAGGCCACGCCATCCACGCGGCCAGCCCCAGCAGCCGACCGCCGTGACCGAGCGTGAGCGCGCCGGCCCAGCCCGGAAGCAGGAGGACGACGTAGGCAACGAGTCGGCCCGCAGTCGGCTCGAGCCCCGCGATCATCGCAGCTCCCAGCGCGATCGCCTCGCCCGCGAGGACCACGCCGGCCACCGCGCCGACGAGGGGCGCCTCGACCGGATGGTCGCCACGGTGAGGAAGCCGACGAGCCACGACTGCGCCAAGTCGGACGAGGGCGGTGCAGATCGTCACGCCGCCCGCCGCGAGCAACGGCCTGTTCGCGAGCGCCAGGCCGACTACCAGCAGCCAGAGGCCCGCTACGACGAGCAGCTCGTCGAGCGGCGCCCGCGGGCGCGGCGGCGCGGGCGCGAGGGCGAGCATCGGCACGAGCGTGCGGCCGACCGTGACGATCAGCAACGTGAGCCAGCCGACGACGGCGAGGTGCAGGTGGATCCCGATCAGGCGGTCGTGACCAACGCCCAGGAACGGGCCGAACCCACGCTCGAAGACGAGCGTCCCAGCCACGAGCGCAAGGCCGGCGTGCGCGGCCGCGAGCACGAGCCCAAGCCGGCTGGCGAGCAGCATGCGGTCACGCGGCGCGCGTATGGCCAGACGGACGAGCTCGGCACAGACGAGCAGGAGCCCCGACGCGACGAGCCCGCCGGTCGGCCGGACGAGCCACGGACTATCCCGGGCGATCCCGACGGCGAGCGGCAGGCCCGCTGCGAGAAGCGGTACGACGACGAACGGGCCTGTCCGCGTCGGGCTCGTTCGCAGGAGCACCGGCACGACCTGCAGCACGGCGGCCGAGACGACGGGTCCCAGGAAGCCGAGGCCAACGAGGTGGAGGCAGAGCAGCACGTCCTCGGAGGCCAGCTGGCCTCGAGCCAGCTCGGGCGCCGCAAGCACGGACGCGATCGCCGCCGCGGCCCAGCCCACGAGCCCGACCACGAGGAGGCCTGCCACGGCGGCGAAGCTGGCTGGCCGTCCGACCCGCGTGGCGTCCGACCGCGCGAGCCCGTCAGGGCCGGCCGATGCGGACGCGCCAGACCTCAGGGCCCTCCTCCAGGTAGTCCCACGTGAACGTCCCCGTGTGCTCTGCCTCGAACTGATACCGAAGCGGCCGGGGGTCGTGATCGTTCACGAGCACGAAGCTCTCACCGCTCCCGAGTGCGCCAAAGGTGGCGAAGATCAGCGGGTGTCGCTCCCGGGGAGGAAGCTCGCGGACATCGATCAGCTGCGTCTCGGTGCCAGGCATCGGTTCCTCCTCGTATCGCCCTGCTGCCCGCAACGTCGCGTCAGCCGGAAACAAAATATGACATGAACAATAGGCATAAATAAGCCGGGACGCTGGGCGGTCGTTGCCAGCCGCGCCTGTTCAGGACGGCGTCACCGCGCTCGCGGAGCACCGCCCGTGGCGAGCGAGGGCGGCCGTCGAGACGGCGAGGGCCGCGAACGAGACGATCGCGACGCCGTTGACGAGCGCCCCCCAGCGGGCCCCCGGCGGCCAGGCGCCGAGGTCGCCGGCGACGCGTAGCGCGAGCCCGGCGTGGAGCGCGCCGAAGGGGAGATAGAAGCCCCGATGGAACGGAACGCGAATCCGGGCGACCCCGGGCAGGATCACGAGGGCGTGGGCGAAGACCATGCCCATCACGAAGCCGAGGAAGACGGCGTGCACCGCGGCATCGTGTCGCGGACCGTAGGGAACTGCGCCATCCACGAGCCATACGACTCCAGCGACGACGAGCCAGACCTGCCCGGCGAGCAGGCCGGCTCCCATGAACCGCGGCAGGCCCGAGCGCCTGACCGTCCGCCGCGCGACGTCGAACCGGAGCAGCCACAGGGCGACAGCGACGAAGGATGCACCCACCACCCGCACGCCCGCGCCGGGCGCGACGAGCGTGACGACGAGCCCGAGCGCGAGCGAGGACAGGCCGAGCGGCAGCAGGGGGCGGAGGACTCCGGCGCCCCGAAGGGGTGCGAGCTCGAGCCGCTCCCCGAGGATGGTCAAGACGAGGAACGATGCCCACCACGCCGTGACCACCGCCAGGCTCGTCCACGCCCAGATGGCGCCGCTGCCGGCCCAGACGAGGGCACCGGCGAGCAGGATCACGTTCGACGCCGGGCATGCGCTCGAACCACGATCGCGAACAGCCCGGCGACGACCAGCCCGGCGGCTGTCAGCAGCGCCTGGCCCACGGACTCAGGCAGGCCGACGAGCAGCGCGGCCGCGGCAGCGATCGTCAGTCCGGGAGCCGCGTACCCCAGGGCCGTCGCAGGGCGACGGCCAGCCAATCCGATCAGCGTCCCGAGGAAGCCGAACGCGAGCAGCGGCCCATGGACGGCCGTCAGTTCGGGCGAGGGCCGCCCCACGTTCCACCCGGCGCGGTCCATGCCCAGCCAGATGCCAACCACGAGGGCCGCCCCACCCGCCGCCAGCGCCACCAGCCGCCCTCGGCGTGAGGGATGTAGCAGCCGGGCTGCCGGCAAGACCATGCTGTTATGCCAGGACAAATCGTCTGAATTCTACGAGCGGCCAGAGACAACCAGGGGGTGGTTTCTACCGATAGGAAGCGGCACAAGGAGTGATGGATTTCGCTCCCTGTAGGACGATCGTCCCGGGCAGATGACCACGGTTCGCGTCGACTGCCCCGTCGCGTCCGCCGAGCCTGCGCCGGGTCCCCCGTCCTCGGGACTGTCCGGCCGCAGCCGCTGCGCGACCGTCCCCATCCGGTCGAGCGCGAGCGGGAGTTCGGCCTGGACGAGATGTTCTTCTCGACCACCGACTCGAAGGGCCGGATCACGTCTGGCAACCGTGTCTTCGAGCGCGTCAGCGGCTACACCGGCTCGGAGATGCGCGGTCGGCCGCACAACATGATCCGCCATCCGGACATGCCGCGCTCCGTCTTCCAGCTGCTCTGGGACTACCTGGGCGCCGGCCGGCCCATCGCCGCCTACGTCAAGAACCCGCCTCGGACGGCGCGTACTACTGGGTGCTCGCCACTGCTCTCCCCGTGTCTGACGGATACCTCTCCATCCGGATCAAGCCCTCGACCCCCTTGCTCGGCGTCGTCGAGGGCGCGTACCGTGAGCTGCTGGCCCTCGAGCGATCGCTCGAGGACGAGGGTGCCACACGACGGCAGGCGATCGACGCCTCGGCCACGCGTCTGAACGACCTGGTCGTCGAGGCCGGCTTCAAAGACTACGCCGGCTTCATGGGGGCGGCGCTCGCCGCCGAGCTTGCGAGCCGCGAGGCTGCACGCTCCGACGTCCCGCGGAATGCAGCCCGCCGCAGTTCCGACGGCACGACCGAGCTCGCGCGCATCCTCCACGGCTGCAGCGCAGTCGACCGGCACATGCGCTCGCTCTTCGACGCCCTGGAGGGATTCGCACGGCTGAACGAGACGCTCGCAGGCAAGGCCGGCTTCGTCCGCGACCTGGCCGACGCGGTGCGCCTCCTGGCGCTGAACGCCATGGTCTCGTCTGCCCGGCTGGAGCGAGACGGAGAGGTCCTCGGCACCATCGCCGGCATGCTGGGGGTGCGTTCCAACGCGATCGCCGGCGTCGTCGAGCGGGTCGGGATCGACCTGGACGAGGTCTTCGAGCTCCTCAGCGGCCTCGAGTTCCGCATCTCGCTCGCCACGCTGCAGACGGAGATGACGGCGTGCTTCGCCCGCGAGCTGCAAGACGTCAGGGCGGCGACCGCGGTCGCCGGCCCGGGCGTCGCGAACGACCTCGCGCTGCTCGCTCGCTGTCTCCGTGCCGGCGCGGAAGACGCGTTCGACTCGCTGCAGGCTCTCGAGGCGGCCCTGGCCCGGGTCGGCACGCACGTACGCCGCCTGACGAGCGGGGTCAAGGCCCTTGGCGCCCTCCAGACGGGAGGGCGGATCGAGGCGACCCGCACCGACGCCGGATACTTCGTCCTGCTCTTCCGGGAGGTCGCCGATCAGGTCGCCGCTGCGCGCCTCGAGCTGGCCGAGGTGGAACGGACCGCCAAGGCATCGCGTGCCGCGGCGCTCTCCCGCGGCGAGCTCGAAGCGCGGAGGCATCTCGCCGCGATCGAGGAGAGTGCGCTCCGACTCGAGTCGACTCGCACCTGGCGAGCACCGCCAAGATGGCGGCCGCCTAGGAGTACCGACCCTCTGCCGGCCGAACGCCGACGCCGGCCCCGGCCCCGGCCCGGGCGCCAGGGCGAACGATCATCGCCCCGCAACACCCGGCCCCGTCCACGCCTCGGCGCTCCGCCTTGGAACTCCCCGCAATGCGTGCCCTTCTACGAGGGCTTCCCTCGGCAGTCTGTGCCCCGCTGGACGACCTTTCCAGATGAGCATGCGGCCGACGTGGTTCCACCCGATCGGGCCCAACCGCATCAGTCCCCTACCGGCCAGCCGCCTTCTGCTCTGAGGGCAGCCTCGCCAGCTCCGGGACGGTATGTCCGGCCAGGACGGGTGGGCCGGCTCACCGTTGCGGTCGGGCGGGCCGTCCGGCGGGGAAGCGGGTGGGTGCGGTGCTGGCGTGTTCGGGGCAGTCGACGCGGAGGTCGTGGTTGGTGAGGGGTTGGTCGAGGAGGTGGCAGTGGGCGGGGGTTCGTGTGCGTGGTGGTTGGTAGTGGTGGCAGGTGAGGCAGCTGCGGTTGACGGTGATGACGCCGGCGTGTTGGAGGCGGGCGATCTCGGTGAGGAGGACGCGGAGGGTGGTGGCTCGGTCGTCGGCGCTGGTGGTCTCGTCGCTGGCGAGGAGGGGGGCGAGCTCGGTGGCGGCGAGCTCGGCGAGGGCGGTGCCGGCGGGGGTGAGGGCGATGGTGGTGGCGCGTCCGTCGCTGGGGTGCGGGCTTCGGGTGGCGAGCCCCTTCTGCTGGAGGGTGGCGAGTGCGTCGCTGACGGTGGGTTGGCTGACGTCGAGCTCGGTGGCGAGGTCGCCGATGCGGCGGGGTCGCTGGTCGGCGAGCTGTTCGAGGATCTGGAGTTGGAGGAGCGAGAGGCGGTGGCGGGTGGCGAGTTGTTGGCGGGCGGCGCGGAGGGCGCGGCCGAGGCGTTCGGTGGCGGCGAGGAGCTTGCGGTCGAGCGGGGTGGGCTCGGTCACGGGCGCATTGTCCCGGACGGGGAGGTCACCAGCGGGCGGGGTCGTAGGGGTGTGCCCAGAGGGCGACGGTGAGGGTGACGGCCTTGAACCAGGCGGTGTGCATCGCATCGACCTCGGCGGGGGTGGCGCCTCCGGCGGCGAGGAAGTCGCGGATCGTGGCGGTGATCGGCCAGACGAAGGCGATTAGGTAGCGGAGCGGGACGTGGGTCTGGTCGGCGCCGACCCGGTCGGTGGTGCCCATGCGGGTGGTGTGCCGCTGGGCGATTTCGTGCTGGTAGGCGAGCCAGCGGGCGTCCCACTCACGGCTGGTGAGGTCGCGGATCCACTGGCCGAAGCGCTCGCGGACGGCGGCGAGGTAGGGGCCGGAGGGCTGGCCGTCGGGCCCGTTGAAGGAGGCGACGAGGTGGGGGTGGGAGCCGACGTAGCCGTACCAGAGGTCGAGCACGGCGTCGATCTGCGGCTCCAGCACGGCGCCGGCCTGGCGGAGCGCCGCGGAGTCGGCGTCGTTCCAGAGCAGGGTGGCGAGGAGCAGGTCGAGGTCGCTGGTGGTGACGGGCGAGGCGGGCAGCGGCTGGTCGTAGGTGTAGCCGGTGGGCGTGGTCATGCTTCGGTCTCCTTGCTGGTCGGGACGGGTTCGTCGATCAGGCGCGCGAGGGTGGCGCCGAGGGAGAGGTCGTCGATCTGCTCGAAGGCGTTCGCGCGCAGGCGTCCGGCGCGATCGACGAGGAGCAGGCTGGGTGTGCCGCGCAGGCGGTAGCGCCGCATCGTTTCGGGGATGCCGTCGCCGGCGACCGCGGCGTCGACGGCGACGGGGAACGTGATGCGGTACTCGTGCAGGAAGGCGGCGAGCGCGACGGGCGTCATCGCCGCGTGGTGCTCGAAGACGGTGTGGAGCCCGAGGACGACGAGGTCGCGCCCGAACGCGGTCTGAACGCGCTGGGCCTGTGGCAGCCCGTGCGCGACGCAGCCCGGGCAGAGCATCTGGAACGCCTCGATCACGACGACCTGCCCGCGTAGCCCGGAGAGCGTGAGCGACTCGTCGGTGTTGAGCCACTCGCTGACGGCGAGCTCGGGAGCAGGATGAGGAGAGGTGTTCATAGGAATCCTATTTATAGGATTCCTATTAGTATGTCAACCTCGTGCAGAGCGTCCCTGCCGCGCTCGATGCGGCCGAAGTCGCTCACTGAGGAGGCGGTCCGCCCTCACGCCCGACTGCCATCGGGCGCTGCGGTCAGCCTGTGCCAGTCGAGCACGAGCAGGAGATGGCCAGACCACGGTCCGAGGACGTACCTCCAGCCGGCGACGGCCACATTGGTGAGCCACGCCGACTGCCGGTTGTCGCGGCGCGTCCGAAACGTCGAGCGCCTCTCTCCCGCCGCGCCCAACCCGCCGAAGGCGACGCTGGCGAACGCCGAGACGAACCGCAGCTAAACCCCCTGCAATCGGGGATTTCCGCCTCCACCTTCAAAATCGGCCCGACGTGGCAACCCCACGTTTGGAGGGTTCGACTCCCTCGCCGCTCCGTCACGAAGTACCTGCAATACAGCTAGATCAGCGAGCGTTCTGCGTCAGTGACCGTTTCCTGATTTGTCAGCTCGGTCGGGCGAACCCGCGGTCAACGCGCGCTCTTCGAGATGATCCGACCTCGCCGGTCCGGAAGACCGACCAGGGGTGGCAACCTCGTGGTTGGAGGGGCGAGACGAGTCAGCGGCCCCGCGGCCACGGTGCGGGCAGTCAGGGGTTCACCATCGCGAGCAGTGAGCTTCCCCCGTTTCTCCGGACATCCGAGCGCTTGGCGAGGATGGCGTTCGGCGAGCGAGGAGGAGCGTTATGCCGCAGAGGTTTCAGAGGCCGTACCCGCCGGAGTTTCGGCGGGAGGCGGTCAGCTTGGTCAAGGCGAGTGGCCGGTCGGTGCGTGAGGTGGCCGGCGAGCTCGGTGTGAGCTACGAGTCGTTGAGGCTGTGGTTGAAGCAGGATCAGCTCGATCGGGGTGAGCGCCGGGACGGGCTGGCGAGCGAGGAGCGTGACGAGCTGCGCCGGCTGCGTAAGCAGGTGCGCGAGCTCGAGCAGGAGCGGGAGATCTTGAAGCGAGCGGTGACTTTCTTCGCGCGGGAGACCGATCGGCGGTGAGCGTGTACCGGCTGATCGAGCAGGAGAGTCATCGCCAGCCCGTCTCCCGCTTGTGCCGGACGCTCGGCGTGACGCGCTCCGGCTACTACGACTGGCAGCGCCAGCCGCTCTCGGACAGGGCGGTCGCGGACTGGCTGCTGACCGAGCAGATCCGCGGCATCTTCGCGGAGAGCGAGCAGACCTATGGGTCGCCGAGGGTGTTCAAGGAGCTGAAGCTCGGCCACGGTATGCGGGTCGGCGAGAAGCGCGTCGCCCGGCTGATGCGCCAGGCCGGGCTCCGGTCGATCCACGCCGAGCGGCGGCGCGGCTCGACCGTGCGGGCGAAGGAGCACCCGCTCGCCCCGGATCTCGTCGGGCGCGACTTCACGGTCGATGGGCCCGACCGGCTCTGGGTCGCGGACTTCACGCAGCTGACGACCTGGCAGGGCACCTGCTACATCGCGGTCGTCGCCGACGCCTACAGCCGGCTCTGCCTCGGCTGGGCCGTCCGGGCCGAGAAGACCGTCGAGCTCGTCCTCGACGCCCTCGACATGGCGATCTGGCGGCGCGGCCAGCAGCAAGCGGCCGGCGCGATCCACCACTCCGACCAGGGCTCCCAGTACACCTCGTTTGCGTTCACGCGCCGACTCGCCAGCGAGGGCCTCGTCGCCAGCATGGGCACCGTCGGCGACGCACTCGACAACGCCATGTGCGAAAGCCTGATCGGAACGATGAAGATCGAGAAGCTCAACCGACAGGCCTGGCGCTCGATCGACGACGTCCGCCACGCCGTCTTCGAATGGATCGAGACCTGGTACAACCGCCGCCGCAGACACTCCACTCTCGGCTACCTCTCACCCCTCGAATACGAGAGCCAACACCACGACGGACACCCCATCAACAACCCCTAACCTGTCCACCGAAACGGGGGAAGCTCAGTCCCCCCGGTCGCGTGGCGACGCGACGACGTGCAGGGGTACGGCTGGCCGGCATTCCATCTGCGGCGCGGATCGGGGAGGATGCTCTGCGTGGGAAGCGGCCGGGTGTGGTTGGTCGGGGTGGCTGCCGTGGCGGGCGGCCTGGTGGCCGGCTGGGTCGCGCTTGGGCATGGCCAGGACGTCGGGACGGCCGGCCCGGTCGTGGATGTCGCGATCGGCTGGGCGTTCGCCGGTGCCGGGCTGACGCTCGCTCGGCTCAGGCCGCGCAACCGTGTCGGCGGGGTGCTCGTGCTGGTCGGGGTCGCGTGGCTGGGCCAGCTCCTGCGGGTCGCGGACGTGCCGTGGCTGGCGACGGTCGGGTGGCTGGTGAGTGCGTTGCCGCTCGCCGGGCTGGTCGTGCTCACGCTCGCGTTTCCGAGCGGTCGGCTCGCGTCGAGGAGCGAGCGGTGGATCGGTGGGCTTGCGCTGGTCCTGGCCGGGCCGGGGCAGCTCGCCTGGCTGATGCTGCTGCCCTCGTTTCCGACGTGTGACGGTTGCGCGCCGCCGCCGGCGAACGAGCTCCTGGTCGGTGGCGCGCCGAACGTGGCGGACGCCGTCGAGGTTGCGCAGAACGCCGCCGGCGCGCTGCTCGGCTTGGCGGCGCTGGTCCTGCTCGTGCGCCGGTGGTGGTCGGGGAGCCCGGCGTTGCGCCGCCAGGCAGCTCCGGTGCTCTGGCTCGGGGCGTCGCTCTGCCTGGTCGGGGCAGTGGCGCTGGTCGACGGGATCGCCGGCGGGCCGCTCGGAGATGGCCCGTGGTGGGCGCTATCTGGCCTGGTTGCGCTCGTGCCGCTCACCGTCGTCTACGCGCTCGTCCGCCGCCGCCTCGACCGAGCGCACGTGGCATCGCTCGTGATCGAGCTCGGAGCAGGCAGATCGACCGCGAGCCTGCCCGAGTCGCTCGCGCGCACGCTTCGCGACCCGGGCCTGGACGTCCTCTACTGGCTGCCGACGCAGGGCCGCTACGTGGACCGCGCCGGACGCCCCGCTGCCCTGCCGGAGCCCAGGCTGCGCTCGAAGGTACCCACGTCGAACGTCGAGGCGAGCGGATCGCGTCGCTCGTCCACGATCCCGTCCTCGACCAGGCCCCGGAGCTCGTCGCATCCAGGTCTGCGCGGCTGCTGCGCTCGCGCTCGAGAACGAGCGGCTGCAGGTCGGCTGCGCTCCCGCGCCACGAGGACTATGCGGGCATCCCGGGCCCGGTTGGTCGAGGTCGGTGACCGCGAGCGGCGGCGGCTCGAGCGAGACCTCCACGACGGCGCCCAGCAGCGGCTCGTGTCGATCGCCATGACCCTGGGGCTCGCCCGCGCCCGAGAGCGCGCCGGCGGTGAGGTCTCGTCGTTGCTCGGCGAGGCCCAGGAAGAGCTCGAGCGTGCGCTCGCCGACCTGCGCGAGCTGAGCCACGGGCTGCTGCCGCCAATCCTGCGCGAGCGCGGACTCGAGCCCGCGTTGCGTGAGCTCGCCAAGCGGTCGGCCGTTCGCACCGACCTGAGCGTCGATCCCCTGCCGGCGCTGACGCCGGCGGTCGAGGCGACGGCCTACTTCGTCGCCAGCGAAGCGCTGACGAACGCCGCCAAGCACGCTGCGGCGGGCCGCGTCGAGCTGACACTGCGGCAGGAGGCCGGTGGCGTCCGCGTCCAAATCGCCGACGACGGCCTGGGCGGCGCGGATCCGAGCGGCTCCGGGCTGCGAGGCCTCGCCGATCGAGTCGGCGCGCTCGGTGGGCGCCTCGAGGTGGGCGCCGGCCCGAGCGGCGGGACGGTCGTGGAAGCGTGGGTGCCATGCGGCTCGTCCTAGCCGACGACGCCGTCCTGATCCGCGAGGGGCTCGCGCGGCTGCTCGCCGAGGCCGGCTTCCACGTGGTCGGACAGGCCGGGGACGCACACGAGCTGCTGCGCCTCGTCGACGATGTCCGGCCCGATGTCGCGGTCGTCGACATCCGGATGCCCCCGACGCACACCGACGAGGGCTTGCGCGCTGCGATCGAGATCCGGACGCGCCAGCCCGGGGTCGGCGTGCTCGTGCTCTCCCAGCACGTCGAGCCCTCCTACGCGCTCGAGCTGCTCCAGCACGGGGCCGAGGGCGTCGGCTACCTGCTCAAGGAGCGAGTCGCCCACCTCGCCGAGCTGACAGACGCGATCGGCCGCGTCGCCGCGGGAGGCTCGGCACTCGATCCGACCCTAATCGCCCAGCTCGTCGCCCGTCCGGCCGGGGCCGGCGACCCACTCGAGGAGCTCTCCGACCGGGAGCGCGAGGTGCTCTCATTGATGGCGGAGGGACGCACGAACCGCGCCATCGGCGAACGCCTCTGGATCACCGAGCACACCGTGGAGAAGCACGTCAGGAGCCTGATGGGCAAACTCGCGATCCCGGCCGGCGCCGACGACCACCGCCGCGTGCTCGCCGTGCTCCGCTACCTCGACGCGCGCTAGCCCCCGGACGCGAGTACCACCAGCCGGCAGCCGCGACGGCCACCCGCCGGCTACCACCGGGCACCGCCGCGCAGGAGACTGCGCGCATGATCACGCACAGCCCGACAACGCTCGCCGGCGCAGCCGTCGCCCGCCCCGCAGCCGCAGCCCTCGCGCTGCTCGGAGCGACGGCCGCCGTACCACTCGGCCTCGCCCAGCTCGACCTCGGCGGCCTCGTCGACGTCTTCTCGATCACCACCGACCTGCCGCGCGGCATCACCGTCGTCACAGCGGTCGGCGGCTGCCTCACCCTCGCCACCATCGTCATCGCGCTCGCCGGCGCGCTGCTCGCGGCGATCGGGTCCCCGCGTGCTCGCCCTGTCCTGCTCGCGACCGCGATCGCCGGCTTCGCGACGGCGCTGATGCTCCTGGCTGCCGCACGCACTGCACCTGGGCCTCGTCCGAGCTGCTCGAGCGAGCGTCCGATCCCCCGCCGCTGACGCTGGCCGGGCACCCGCACCACACGCCACCGAAAGGACACCACGATGCACCTCGCACGCCCGAGGCGGCTCCCGCTCGCCCTCACCCTCGCCGCCTGCGCGGTCGGCGCTCGCCTCGCGCTCGCAACACCGAGCGCCCACGCGACGGCACGGCCGGAGGCGGACGCCACCTCGACCCCTGCCCTCGCGCCTGCGGCAGACGATCCGAGCCACCCTGCGCGCCAACCCGAGCTTCCCCGGCGTCGCGCTCGTCGCGCGCCCCGGGCTTCTACGCGGGCGCCGTCGGCGTCGCCGACCGCGAAGCCCACACGCGGCTCGCCCCGACCGCGCGCCTTCCGCATCGCGAGCATCACCAAGACGTTCACGGCAGCAGCCATCCTCCGGCCTCGCCGAGAGGGGCGCCCTCGCCCTCGACGACCCGATCGACCGCCACCTCTCCCTGCCGACCCTCGCGCTCCTACGCGACGACGACTACGACCCGCACGCGATCACGCTCCGATGCTGCTTCAGCACACGAGCGGCATCGCCGACTTCGCATCCGACCCCGCCTACCTGGCATCCGTCGCGGCCCAGCCACGACACCGCGGACCTGCCGAGCAGATCCGCTTCGCCACCACCCACGACGACCCACTCGGCGCACCCGGCAGCTCGTTCCACTACTCCGACACCGGCTACCTGCTCGGCGAGACCATCGAACGCGCGAGCGGCCTTCAGCCGCACGCCTACCGGACGCTCTTGAGCCTCGACCAGCTCGGCCTCGACCACACCTACCCGAGACGCTCGAGCCGCCCGCGGCGCCACCACCCTCGCATGCACCAGTACCTCGCCACCGCCGACTCCTGGGCCCTCGACCCATCCTTCGACCTCTACGGCAGCGGCGGCCTCGTCTCGACCCTCGACGACCTCGCCCGCTTCTACCGCGCCCTCCTCACCGGCCACGTCCTCGCCAGGCCCGCCAGCCTCAGGGCGATGCGCGGCGCCGCCCACCCCACCGCCGTCGACCAACTCGGCCCGGCCTCTTCGCGATCCAGCTCGGCAGCGAGACCTGCTACGGCCACCAGGGCTTCAGGGCTCAAGCGTCACCTACTGCCCCAAGAGCCGCATCACCATCGCCAGCACCGTCAACCGAGCCGAGGACTTTCGAAGCCGCCAGCGCCAACCTCCACACGACCGTCCACGAACTCACGCTCGCCGCGACCAACCCCACCAACTGACAGGCGCGCCTGAACAGTGCTCGAGTGGCGCGACAGGGAGACACTCCTCCCGAGCGCCACTCGAGCTTCCCGCCGCCGAACTCGCCCCGCGACAGGACCACGATGCGGCTGTGCAGCGGACAGGAAGCGGTCAGGACCGAGCAGCAGACGCAGTAGGTGTCGAACACCACTAATGAGTAGAAGTTCTTTCATTCGAGTGCTATTGTTATCGAGGCCATGAATCTGTCCTCGCCCTGGGCGGTGATCCGGTCGCCGGTCGACGCGGAAGTCCTGCTGGTGTTGCACGGCACGACCCGGCCGCTAACGGGGCGCGAGGTCGCGAGACTCGTGCGCAGTGGGTCGCAACCGACCGTCAACGCCGCCCTGAGACGTCTCGCCGCTGAAGGCGTCGCACGGCCGAGGAGGCAGGCAACGCCTACCTCTACACGCTCAACCGCGAACACCTCGCGGCGGCGGCGATCGAGTCGCTCGCCGCGATCCGCGCCGAGCTCGAGCGACGGCTGCGCGACGAGATCACCAGCTGGGAGATCGCCCCGTCCCACGTGTCCCTGTTCGGCTCCGCCGCGCGCGGCGACGGCGACATCCACAGCGACATCGACGTCTTCCTCGTCCGACCGGACCGCCTGCCGGAAGATGACGCGGTCTGGCGCGGCCAACTGGCACGCCTCTCCGAGCGGATCCACGCCTGGACAGGGAACCAGGCCGCGCTTGCCGAAGTCTCCGCCACTGATCTCCGCCGGCTACGGCGCGAACGACCACCGATCGTCGACGAGCTCCAACGCGAAGCGATCGCGCTCGCCGGCCCAGCCCCGAACGAGCTTCTGCGAGCACGCCGATGACCCGGCGAACCGGACGCACCCAGACCTGCGACCGCGCCCAGGCACGAACCCGGCTCGACAACGCCGCCAAAGCACTCGAGGTCGCCGAACTCGCCGCCGCCGAACACGACCTACCCGCATCACGCAGCGTCGCCGCCGCACTCGCAGTGCTCTCCGGCATCGCCTCCGCCGACGCCGCCTGCTGCGCCGCACTCGGCCGCCGCTCACGCGGCGACGACCACCGCGAAGCCGCAGCACTGCTCCGCCAGATCGTCCCCGAAGGCGACCGCGCAGCAAAGGCACTGCTCGAGCTGATCGACCTCAAGGACAGCGCCCAATACGGACTGATCCCGATCACACAACGCCAGCTCACGACCGCCCTGCGACGAGCCAAGATCCTCCTCGACCACGCATCCGACGTCCTCCGCCGGTAACCCGCACCGAGCCTGACCGCAGCCAAGCGAGCCCCTCCCCGGCGCGGCCACGCAAGGCCGCCGCAGACGCCCCCTCGCCCCTAACCAAGGCGACACCCTCCCACCCCACAGAGAGACACCGAGACACTGCTGGCGAACACCTTGGCGAACAGCTGAAGAATTGCCTGTAAACCGCCAACTTCTATCTCCACCTTCAAAATCGGCCCGACGTGGCAACCCCACGTTTGGAGGGTTCGACTCCCTCGCCGCTCCGTCCCGAAAATACCTGCAATACCGTCAAATCAACGCGCGCTCCTAGTCGACGTTTGTTGCCGGATTGGCCAACCATTTTGGGGGCGAACCCGCCGTCAACACGAGCTCTCCGAGCCGGGTTGGCCTCATCGGTCCAAGAGATCGGCTGGGTCTCGGAAGCCCGGCCTGAATAGGTTCGCGCCACTCGTCGGAAGCGACTTCACCACCGTGCGCCTGACCGGCTCGCGGACTTCCCGCGGCGAGAGCTGATACTGCGGTTCCAGTGGCGACGCATCCGCTGGGTCGTTCATACTTGGTATTGCAATGGGGCGCGAGTCGAAGGTCATGGCGGTCTCGATGCCGCCCGAAATGGCGAAGGCGTTCGAGCGCATCGCGGTCGAGGAGGGGCGGACGAAGAGCGAGCTGTTCCGGGAGATGCTGCGCGTCTACCAGCGCCACCGGGAGACGCGGCGCCTGCAGTCCCTGCAGCGCTACGGCGTCCGTCCTGGAGACGACGAGCTGTACGGGGACGCATAGCGCTCAGCCTGGCCGGGGCTGGGGTACGAGCCCGAGCTGGTAGACGAACGCGAGCCGGTCGAGCGTCGTGTGAAGGGTGACGACGCGGCCGCCCTCGACCTCGAGCGTCACGGTCTCACGGAGGCTGACGGACCGGCCGCTCGACGGTACCGTCCCGAACGGCGTGGCGAACGGCTCGCGCTGGGTGCCGCCGAACGCGATCGGGAATGGGCCGGTGCTGCCACGCGGCGCCTCGAGCACCTGCGCGTAGGCGTCCGGGAACGCGACGGTTAGCGCCTCGAGCCAGCGGCGGGCCGCGGCGAGGCCGCCGGGCGCGAACCCGTCGACGTGCAGGGTCGCGTCGGGGGAGAACTGCGCGAGGGCGAGGTCGACGTCGCCGCGGGAGATCGCGGCGCAGATCCGCTCGGCGACCTGCCGCTCGGGGGTTTCCGCCACGGCCGGTCTAGTCTCCGGCTTGGCTGAGCGCCTTCGCGGCCCGCGGCTTCCGGGGCGGGAGGTCGAGCCCGTAGCGGTCGCGGGCCGCCTGCTCGCTGACGAGGCCGCGGCGGAGGTCGAGCAGGGTCGCCTGAGGGTCGCGCTCGCCGGGGTCGCCGAGGCCGCCGGCGCCGGCGGTGACGAAGACCAGCCGATCGCCGGGGCTGACGGGGACGAGGTCGCACTTCGACGGCAGCTCGACGCGGGTGCCGTCCGCGCGCAGGAGCTCCTTGCGCGACGGCTCGCCTTCGAGGCCGCCCTCGACGCCCCAGGGGCGGCTCTGCCAGCGATCGTCCTGGATCGTGATCTCGCCGGGCGCCTCGAAGCGGTAGACCTTCTCGATGCCGTTGCCGCCACGGTGGCGGCCGGGACCGCCGGAGTCGGGGATCGATCGGTAGCGCTCGACGACGACCGGGTAGTAGCTCTCGATGTACTCGGTGGGGATGCTGGTGAACAGCGGCCACCAGGAGTGGCCGTCGAGGCCGTCGCCCCGGGGTCGGCCGGGCAGGCCGCCGTAGGAGATCTCGCCGAGCTGGAAGTAGCGGCCGCGGGCGTCGCTGCCGGAGTAGGTGAGGGCCGGGCTCGACCCGTAGCCGGCGCCGGCGGCGTACTCGGGCGCGCAGCGGGCGAGGACGCCCTGGACGACGTCGAGCTGGCGGGCGAGCGAGATGTTGAGCAGCCCGAGCGGGGCCGGGAAGCGGGGCTTGACGATCGTCCCCTCCGGGAGCACGACCTCGAAGAGGTCGTGGAAGCCCTCGTTGAAGAGGATCTCCGGGTCGAACGCCATGATCAGGTAGATCCCGACGAACATCTTGAAGAGGCCCTCGTGCGTGAGCAGGTTGATCGGCCCGGGGGCCTGCTCGGCGGTGCCCGTCCAGTCGAAGATCGCGCGGTCGCCGTCGCGGTGGACGGTGAGGGTCATCGCGAAGGGGCCGTTGCCCTGGCCGTCGTCGTCGACGACGTCGGTGAAGGCGACGGGGGTCTCGGGGATGTAGCGGTGGATGATCCGCAGCATCGCCTCGCGGGTGCGGTCGAGCATCGCGTCGCAGGCGGCGAGGTAGGCGTCGACGCCGAAGCGGTCGCAGAGCTCGCAGACGCGCTGTGCGCCGGTCGAGCAGGCGGCGACGATCGCGAACAGGTCGGCCTCGTTCATCTCGGGGGTGCGCGAGTTCCGCATGATCAGCTTGAGGACGGCGCGGTTGAGCTCGCCGCGCGCGAACAGCTTGAGCGGCGGGATGCGCAGCCCCTCGTCCCAGATCGACTTGGCGGTGGCGGCCATGCTGCCGGGGACGGCGCCGCCGACGTCGAGCATGTGCCCGAACATCGACGTGTAGCCGATCCGGCGGCCCTCGTAGTCGATCGGGACGAGGACGAGCCAGTCGGGCGTGTGCTGGATCGCGCCGTCGCAGAGGTACGGGTCGGACTGGAGGATGACGTCGCCGGCGTCGATCTCCTCGTCGAACGTCTGGAGCAGCTGCGGGACGTAGGAGCCGAACTGGCCGACGAGCATCAGGCCGTCCGCGTTGGTGACGAGGGGGAACTCGTCGTGCTGCTCGCGGATGATCGGGGACATGGCGCTGCGCCAGACGACGGCGTCCATCTCGTCGCGGAGGCTGCGCAGGGCGCGTTCGATCAGCTCGACGGTGACCAGGTCGACGGCTGGTGGCGTGCGTCGGCTTCGGCTCAATGTCCCTCCGGGTGGATCAGCAGGTTGAGCCGTGCGTCGATCGTGGCGACGTGGCCGGGCAGGACGAGGGTGGTGGTGTCCTCCTGCAGGACGATGGCGGGGCCCGCGATCAGGTCGCCGGCGCGCAGGCTCGCCCGGTCGTAGATCGGGGCGCGCCAGCGGTCGCGGCCGACGACGACGGGCTCGGAGCGCAGGAGTGCCTGGCCGCCGTCGCCGGGGACGAGCTCGTGCTCGTCGGGGAGCAGGAACGTCGCCTCCGCCTTGGCCTCGACGCGGAGGTTGACGACCTCGACGTCGGCGTCGGGGACGAAGCCGTAGAGGCGCTCGTGGGCGCTGCGGAAGCGTCCGTCGATCGCCTCGTCCCAGCGGCCGTCGAGCTCGTCGGCCGCGAACGGGATCTCAGCTCGTAGCCCTGGCGGAGGAACCGCAGGTCGCAGGAGTAGGAGAGCTCGCCGCCGGCCACGTCCTCGGCGGCGAGCCAGGCGAGCGCCTGGTCGCGCAGCTCGTGGCAGGTGGCGCGGATGACGGGAACGGTCTCTGGGTGATGGGTCGGATCGACGTGCGCGTGAAGGTCGCGCGGTGGCCGACGGTGTGGAAGCCGTAGGCGGAGAGGACGCCGGGGCTCGGCGGGATCAGCACCGGGTAGCAGCCGAGCAGCACGGCGAGGGCGTTGGCGTGCAGCGGGCCGGCGCCGCCGAAGGCGACGAGCGCGAAGCGGCGCGGGTCGAGGCCGCGCTCGACGGACATGACGCGCAGGGCGCCGGCCTGGTCTCGTCGACGATGTCGACGATGCCTTGGGCGGCGGCGAGCAGCTCGAGGCCGAGCCGCTCGGCGAGCGTCCCGACGACGGCTTCGGCCCGGGCGTGGTCGAGCTCCATGGCGCCGCCGAGGAGCGCGCCCGGCAGGCGGCCGAGGACGAGGTTCGCGTCGGTGACGGTGGGCTGGTCGCCGCCGCGGCCGTAGCAGGCGGGGCCTGGTTCGGCGCCCGCGGACTGGGGGCCGACGCGCAGCGCGCGCAGGTGTCGGGGACCAGCGATCGAGCCGCCGCCGGCGCCGATCGAGCGGACGTCGACGCTCGGCGCGCGGATCGGGAAGTCGCCGACGACGCTCGCGGGCGACGACGGCTTCGCCGCGCAGGCAGAGCGAGACGTCGGTGGAGGTGCCGCCCATGTCGAGCGTGAGGATGTTCTGGAGGCCGGCGCCGCGGGCGATCGCGAGCGCGCCGGCGACGCCGCCGGAGGGGCCGGAGAAGATCGTCTCGACCGGCCGCGCGGCGGCAGCGCGGGCGGACATGAGGCCGCCGTCGGAGCGGACGATGCTGACGGCGAGGTTCCAGCCGCCGGCGGCGAGGGCGCTGCTCGAGCTCGTCGAGCGACCGGGAGACGGAGGGCATGACGAACGCGTTCGCGACGGTGGTGACGGCGCGCGCTCGTACTCGCGGTACTCGGGCAGGACGTCGCTCGAGATCGAGATCGGGATGCCGGGTGCGATCTCGGCTGCGATCGCGGCGGCGGCGCGCTCGTTCTCCGGGTTGGCGTAGCCGTGGAGGAAGACGACGGCGATCGCCTCGGCGCCGGGCTCGACGAGCTCGCCGACGGCCCGCCTGGTGGCGTGCGGGTCGAGGGGCCGTTCGATCGTGCCGTCGGGTCGGGCGCGCTCGGGGATCTCGCGGGTTAGCTCGAGGTCGGCGAGCGGGTCGGGCTTGTCCATCACGAGCCAGCCGACGAGCGGGCCGGGCGTCTGGGAGCGAGCGAGGTGGAGGACCTCGCGGAAGCCCTCGGTGACGAGCAGCCCGACGCGTGCGCCGGAGCGGGTGAGGAGCGCGTTGACGGCGGCGGTCGTCCCGTAGTGGGCGCACGCACGTCTGCTGGGGCGGCGCCGGCGCGTTCGGCTGCGCGGGCGATGCCCTCGAGCACGCCGACGGACGGGTCGGCCGGGGTGGTCGGCGTCTTCGCGAGCACGTGCGTGCCGTCGCGCAGGTCGGTCAGGACGACGTCCGTGAACGTGCCGCCGACGTCGATCGCGAGCGCGTAGGCCATCGTCATCCGCCGTGTAGCGGCGCTCGAGGGCCCGCCAGTCAGGGAGGCCGACGAAGTCGTTGAACGTGTCGAAGCCGGTGACGAGGTCGGCGACCTCGTCGAGCGAGTCGGCGGCGGCGAGCCGGTGGACGAAGGTCGTGTGGGCGCGGTGGACGGCGGAGGCGACGTCGGCGAAGGGACGAGCGCGAAGCCGAGCTGCTCGAGCCACGCCCTGGAGACGTGCGGGGTGAGCCCGTCGTACGCCCAGTTGAACAGCTGCGGCGCGGTCAGCTCGCGCGCGATCCGGACGATCTCGTCCTCGCTCTGCGGTGCCTCGACGAAGAGCATGTCGGCGCCGGCCTCGACGTAGGCGGCGGCCCGCTCGAGCGCCGCGTCCAGGCCCTCGACCGAGCGCGCGTCCGTGCGGGCGCAGATCACGAACCCGTCGTCTCGGCGCGCGTCGCAGGCCGCCCGGATCTTCGCGACCATCTCGGCCTGGGGGATCACCTGCTTGCCGGCCATGTGGCCGCAGCGCTTCGGCGTGATCTGGTCCTCGAGGTGGACGCCGGCGGCGCCGGCAGCCTCGAAGAGGCGGACGGTGCGGTGGACGTTGAGCGGGTTGCCGTAGCCGGTGTCGGCGTCGGCGAGCAGCGGCGTCTCGACGGCGTCGCAGATGCGTCGGCAGGTGTCGACCATCTCGGTCTGCGTGACGAGGCCGATGTCGGGTCCGCCGGTGAGCGCAGCCGCGGTGCCGAACCCGGTCAGGTGGAGCACCTCGACGCCCGCAGCGACGGCGATCCGGGCGGTCAGCGCGTCGTAGGCGGAGACGACGAGGCGGGTGCGGCCGTCGTGCAGGAAGCCGCGCAGCACGGCGGCAGCCGTCACGACTCGCCGGCTCTCGGGACGAGCGTTCGGCCGAGGCGTGCGCGCGCGTACGGCATCAGGCCGCCGCCGGCGACGATCGCCTGCGCGAAGGCGGGTAGTGGTGGAACCACGTGCTCAGTCCCCCTCGTCACGTTGCGGATGGTGCCCGAAGCGGGGTCGATCAGGAGCCGGTCACCCTCCCGTGCCTCGGCGGCCGCGGTCGGCGACCAGAGCACGGGCAGGCCGACGTTCAGGCAGTTGCGGAAGAAGATCCGGGCGAAGGAGGCGGCGACGATCGCGCCGAAGCCGGCCTCGCGAAGCGCGACGGGCGCCTGCTCGCGCGAGCTGCCGGTGCCGAAGTTGCGGCCGCCGACGAGGACGTCGCCGGGCGCGATCCGGGCCGGCAGGCCGGGCACGACGCCCTCGAGCGCGTGCCGGCCGAGCGCGGCCAGGTCGGTCAGGCCCATGTAGCGGCCGGGGAGGATCTCGTCGGTCGAGACGTTGTCGCCCAGGATCCATGCGGCACCGTCGATCACGAGGCGCCATCCGCGGGCGCGGGGCCGGCGATCTCCTCGGGCGAGGCGACCCGGCCGGCGACCGCGGACGCGGCCGCGACGGCGGGGCCGGCGACGAGCAGCCGGCTATCGCGCGAGCCCATCCGGCCGGGGAAGTTCCGGCTCGACGTGGCGATCCCGACCTCGCCGTCGGCGAGGACGCCCATGTGCAGGCCGGCGCAGGGGCCGCAGCCGGGCGGGCCGACGACGGCGCCGGCCTCGAGGAACGTCGCGATCAGCCCCTCCGCGAGCGCTGCCTTGAAGATCTCGGGGCTGGCCGGGACGACGAGGAGCCGTGTGCGCGGGTGGACGGTGCGGCCGCGCAGCACGCTCGCGGCGACCCGGAGGTCGTCGAGGCGACCGTTCGTGCACGTGCCGATGAACACCTGGTCGACGTGGTCGCCGCCAGCCTCACCGACCGGGACGCCGAGGTCGGGCGCGTGCGGCAGCGCAACCAGCGGATCCAGGCCCGACACGTCCACGACGTGCTCGGCGGCGACCGGGGCGTCCGGATCGGACCAGACGGGCTGCCAGTCGCGCTCGACGCGGCCGGCGAGCCAGGCGGCCGTCGTCTCGTCCGGCCTGACGGCCACGGTCTTCGCGCCGACCTCGATCGCCATGTTCGCGAGCGTGAAGCGGCCGTCCATCCCGAGCGCCGCCGGGTAGGAGCCATCGATCTCGACCGCCCGGTAGACGCACCCGTCCTGGCCCAGCTGCCGGCAGAGGAGCAGCGCGACGTCCTTCGGGCCCGCCCAGCCCGGCGGCGTCCCCTCGATCGTCACGCGAACCGTCTCCGGCACGCGCAGCCAGGCCTCGCCGAACGCGAGCGCGACGGCGGCGTCGGTCGCGCCGACGCCGACGGCGAGCGCCCCGGCACCACCGGCCGTCAGCATGTGCGAGTCGTAGCCGAGGATGAGCTCGCCCGGCGCGACCAGCCCCCGCTCGGCGAGCGTCACGTGCATCACCCCAGCCTGGCCGACGTCGACCAGATGCTCGATTCCCTGCTCCCGGCAGAACGCCCGGGTCACGACCATCCGGTCGGCCGCCTCGATCGTCCGCGCCGGGCTCTCGTGGTCGGCGATCACGCAGACGCGGGCCGGGTCGAAGACCCGCTCTGCGCCAAGCTCGCGGAAGTGCTCGACGACCTCGGGGAACGAGAGCTCGTCGGAGACGACCATGTCGAGGCGCGCGCCGACGATCTCTCCCGGAGCGACAGCATCCACCCCCGCGTGCGCCGCGAGCACCTTCTCGACGAACGTCTGAGCCATCCGAGGGCGGTCTTACCCGTTCCAGCCGATCGTACCGAGCTTCGGATTCGGCGCGAGCAGGTCACCGTAGAGGTCAGGGCGGCGGCGGTCGATCAGCCGGAACGGCAGGTCGCCGATCCCGGCCTCGAGGTCGAGGTCTGCGATCACGAGCTGCTCCCGGTCGCCTCCTCCTCGCCCTCGGCGAGGATGACGCCGCGCGGGTCGATGATCCGGGAGCGGCCGAAGAACTCGAGGCCGCCGTCCCAGCCGCACATGTTGCACATCACCATGAACACCGAGTTGTCGATCGCGCGGGTCGGCGACGTGTGCGAGCATACAGGTACATCTGGCGGACGCCGTCGCGCTTCGTCGGGTCGGGCCCGTAGAAGCCGGCGAGGGAGCCGAGCAGCAGCTGCGCTCCCTTGATCGCGAGTATCCGCGACGTCTCGGGAGCGAGTAGTCGGCGCAGACCATGTTGCCGCAGCGGCCGACGGAGGTCTCGCTGACGGCGAGCTCGACGCCGGGCCCGAAGTCGTCTGCCTCGTAGACCGGGGTCAGGTGGATCTTGCGGTGGACGTTGACGATCCGCCCGTCGCGGTCGAACAGGATCGAGGTGTTCGAGGGCCGGTCGGCACCCTCCGTCCAGCCGAGCATCCCGAACGCGACGACCATGCCGTACGCGCGGGCCTTGGCCGCGATCCGCTCGGTCGCGGGCCCGGGGATCGGCTCGAGGGCGCGCAGCACGGCCTCGAGCCGTGCTGCGTCGCCGGACGCCTTCGCCTCCTGGATCGCGGCGTAGGCGGGCAGGAGGCCCTCCGGGAGCACGGCGACCTCGACGCCCGCCTCGCCTGCCCGGTCGAGCCACTCCTCGGCCTTGGCGAGCGTGGCCGCCGGGTCCTTCTCGACCGGGCCGATCTGCACGCATGCGGCACGGAGGCTCATGCGGAGGCTCCGGGCACGGTGCCGTCCTCGGTCGTGAGAGTGATCTGCCCCTCGGAGATCAGCTCGTAGAAGCGGTCGCCGCGGTCGAACAGGCGCAGCGGGCCGCGGCTGGCGCGCTGCTCGTCACGCAGCCGCGTCGTCGCTGCCTCGTCGACCTGGAGGGCGTCGTCGAGGACGACGCCGTAGTCGGCGGCCGCGGCCTCGCGGTCGAGCAGGTCGCGGACGACGTCGATGCGGACGGCCTCGGGATCCCGGTCGAGCGGGTCGCCCCAGCCGCCGCCGCCCGGGGAGAGGACGCGCAGGACGTCGCCAGGGACGACGGGGATGTAGTCGGTCTTGCCCGGCAGGCGACGCTCACCGGGCGTGCCCGGGTTGAGGATCCACTCGGTGCCGGCGCCGGCCTTGCCGCCGGCGACACCCCAGGGCTGCAGCGTCGCGCGGTCGGAGTGCAGGATCGCCGTCCCCTCGACGAGGAAGCGGATCTCCTTCCAGTAGCCGAGGCCGCCGCGATGCTTGCCGGCGCCGCCCGACCCCTTGCGCAGGCCGAGCCGCTCGACGCGGACGGGGAAGAACGTCTCGGCGAACTCGCCGGGCATGTTCTTCGCCTCGGGGGCGGCGTCGACCGTGTCGCAGCCGTCCGCGAACGGGCGCCCGCCCGAGCCGGCGCCGGTGATCTCCCGCAGCAGGAAGAACTGGCCCTCGGCGTCGAAGCCGTGCAGGCCGTAGCTGGAGATCGTCTCGGCCGACGCGGGCACGAAGCCGCCGAACGCCTTGCCGAGGCAGCCGAGGCCGACGTCGATGATCCGAAGCAGCGGGTACGTCCGCCACGAGCAGGCCGCCGGGAACTTCGGCGAGAGCACGGTGCCGGGCGGGACGACGCAGCGGATGACCCGGTTGACGCCGTCGTTGATCACCATGTCGGGCGCGAAGCCCTTGAACAGGGTGCCCATGAACTTCGCGTAGTAGGACTCCGAGCCGGGCCAGTTGAGCGATCCGACCACCTGGTCGTCGGTGCCGGTGAAGTCGAAGACGATCTCGTCCTGCGACTTCGTCATCGCCGCCTTGAGCCGGATGAACTTGCGCGGCTCGCGCGGCTGGACGCCGTCGTACTCGCAGAAGTCCTCGAACTCGTAGGTGCCATCGGGGATCATCGGCAGCACGACGCTGCGCAGGTCGCGGGCGCAGCGCTCGAGCAGCGCCTCGAACGTCTGCTCGACGACGTCGCGGCCGTAGCGGTCGACGATCTCCTGGACGCGTGCGACGCCGATCGAGCAGGCGTTGATGAACGCGTCGACGTCGCCCTTGAGGTCGTCCGGGAAGCGCGAGTTGTTCAGGATCGTCTCGTAGAGCGGGTCGTTGCGGACGCCGCGGTCGAACAGCTTGACCGGCGGAATCATCAGGCCTTCCTGGAAGATCTCGAACGCCGCGAGCGGCACCGAGCCTGGCGTGTCGCCGCCGATGTCGTTCACGTTGCCGAACACCTGGACGTAGCCGATCACGTCGCCGGCGTGGAAGATCGGGACGGTGATGCAGATGTCCGGCAGGTGGGTGATGCCGCCGTCGGACTTGTAGCAGTCGTTGTAGACGAAGACGTCGCCCTCGTTGATGTTGCCGGTGAACTTCTTGATGATCGGGGTCGGCGTCGACGCGAACGAGAGCGCGGTGACGCTCTGGCCGGTCGCGTCGAAGATGCCGGCCCGGTGGTCGTGCTGCTCGCGGACGATCGTGGAGCGGGCGGTGCGGTCGACCTGAAGCTCCATCTCGCGGCGTGCCGACTCGAGCGCGCCCTCGACGATCTCGAACAGGATGGGCGCGAGCTCCGCCCTCCGCTCAGCTGTTGCCATGCTGTCCCCTCACGATGATCAGGTTGCCGTAGCCGTCGACTCGCGCGGTCGAGTCGGGCGGGACGACGATCGTCGAGTCGTACTGCTCGACGATCGCCGGCCCGTCGAATGCGTGCCCGGGCAGGAGCTGCGAGCGGTCGTACAGGCGACACGCGTGCGTCCCGTCGTTGGGGCCGAAGTAGACGTTCCGCTCGCCGGTCACGGCGGCGGCGCCGTCGCCCTCGACGAGCGGCTGCTCGTCGAGCTCGATCGGGTGCAGCCGGCCGGTGGCGGTGACGCGGAGGTTGACGAGCTCGATCAGCTGCTCGCCCCGGTAGGAGTACCCGTAGGCGCCGTCGTAGGCGGTGTGGAACGCGTCGACGACGGCTGCGAGGGCGGTCGCGTCGACGGTGCCGGCGGGGACGGCGACGGTCAGCTCGCTCGCCATGCCGACGTAGCGGATGTCCGCGGTGCGCTCGAGCACAACGTCGGCGGCGGCGACGCCCTGGTCGACGACGGCGGCGGTCAGGCGCGCCTCCATCTCCTGCAGCGCCGAGTTGATCGGGCCGAACTCGATCTGATCCTCGCGGCGCGCGTGCGTCTGCACCGCGGTCTCCTTGATGTCCGCGGCGAGCAGGCCGATGCAGGAGCCGAGCCCGGGGTTGCGTGGGACGACGATCCGCGGGATGCCGAGCAGCGCGGCGAGCTGGGCGGCGTGGAGCGGGCCGGCGCCGCCGTAGGCGAACAGCGCGTGGTCGCGTGGGTCGCGGCCGCGCTTGACCGAGACCTGGCGGACGGCGCCGGCCATCGTGAATGCGGCGATCTCGAGGATCCCGTAGGCGGCGTCCTCGAGCGAGAGGCCGAGGCCGTCGGCGATCGTGCCGACCGCGGCGCGGGCGGCCTCGACGTCGAGCTCGAGGCGGCCGCCGATCAGCGCGGTCGGGACGCGGCCGAGCACGAGGTTCGCGTCGGTCACGGTCGGCTGGGTGCCGCCGCGCCCGTAGCAGGCGGGGCCGGGTGCGGCGCCGGCGCTCTCGGGCCCGACGCGGAGGCGGTTGCCGGTGCCGAGCGTCGCGATCGAGCCGCCGCCGGCGCCGATCGAGACGAGGTCGATCATCGGCGACTTCATCGGGTAGATGTCGAGCATCCCCTCCGTCGTGAGGACGGGCTCGCCGTGCTCGACGAGCGCGACGTCGGTCGACGTGCCGCCCATGTCATAGGTGAGCGCGGCCGGCTCGCCGATGCGGCGGGCGAGCCAGGCCATTCCGAGGACGCCGGCGCTCGGGCCCGAGTAGGCCATCGAGATCGGCTGGCCGAGCACCTTGTCGTGGCGGGAGAGGCCGCCGACGGACTTCATCATCAGCAGCGAGCTGCTGTAGCCGCCGCCGCGCATGCGCGACACGAGGTCCTCGAGGTACTGGGAGACGAACGGCATCAGGACGGCGTTCAGGCACGTCGTCATCGCGCGCTCGTACTCGCGGAACTCGGGCAGGATGTCGGAGGAGATCGTGACGAAGCAGTCGGGGTAGACGTCTCGGACGAGGTCGCGGGCGCGCCGCTCGTGCGTCGGGTCGGCGTAGCTGTTGACGAAGCAGATCGCGATGGCCTTGATCCCGCGGGCGCGGAACGACTCGGCGGCGGCGCGGACGCCGGCCTCGTCGAGCGGCTCGAGCTCCTCGCCGGTGTGGGTGGTGCGCTGGTCGACCTCCTGCACGTTCTCGAGCGGAACGACCCGGGGCGGCTTCACCCAGGTGTAGATGGCGCCCCAGTCGCCGGGCACGGTCTGGCGGGCGACCTCGATCATGTCGCGGTAGCCGCGGGTCGTCAGCAGCCCGATCGGCGCCCACTTCCGCTGCAGGACGGCGTTGAGGGCGACGGTCGTCCCGTGCGCGACCGAGGCGACGTCGCCGGGCGGGAACGCGCCCGTGTCGCAGAGGCCGTCGAGGCCCTGGAGGAACGCGACGGCGTTGTCGTCCGGGGTCGACGGCACCTTCATCACCTGGATGCGACCGTCGTCGGTCCAGGCCATCAGGTCGGTGAACGTCCCGCCCGTGTCGACTCCTATGCGAACCGCCATCCCGCCTCCTATGCTCGTACGTCGTGCTCTGTTGACTCGTTGTGGCCGGCGGCCGCGGGCTCGCGCAGCGGCTGCGGCTCCGTGCGCAGCCAGCGGGGCAGCCTGGGGGCGCGTCCGCCGCGCGTGACGGAGTCGAACGCGACGGCGCCGACGATGATCGCGCCCTTGACGAACGACTGCCAGTTGTCGTTCACGCTGGCCTGGTTGAAGAAGTTCTGCAGGACGGCGAGGAACGCGAGGCCGGCCGCGGTGCGCCACATCGCGCCCTCGCCGCCCATGATCGAGATGCCGCCGATCAGGGCGACGGCGATCACGTCGAACTCGATCCCGACGCCGTAGTTCGCCTGCGCGGTGCCGAGCCGGCCGAGGAAGACGCAGCCGGCGAAGGCGGCGGTGCCGCCCGCGAGCACGTAGGTGGAGATCCTGACGGCGTCCGTTCGAACGCCCGACAGGCGGCTGGCGTCGTCGTTGCCGCCGGTGGCGTAGATCCAGCGGCCGTAGACGCTGCGCCAGAGGACGACGGCGCCGACGACGAGGAAGGCGAGCAGGATGACGAACGGGACGGGGACGGCGCCGATCTTGTCGCGGCCGATCGCGCGGAAGAAGCCGCTGTCGATCTTGTACGGGTCGGCGCCGAAGCAGACGAGCAGGAGGCCCCTGACCATCAGGGCGGTGCCGAGGGTCGCGATGAACGGGTTGACGCGGAGCTTCGTGATCAGCAGCCCGTTGCCGAGCCCGACGGCGGCGCCGAAGGCGATCGCGGCGGGAAACGCCGCAGCGGCCGGCATGTCCTGCAGCATGCGCGCGGCGAGCACCGCCGAGAACGCGTAGACGGCACCGACGGACAGGTCGAAGCCGCCCGCGATCAGGACGAACGTCATGCCGACGGCCATGATCCCGATCGGCGCCCACTGCTGGCCCAGGTTGAGCAGGTTCGTCTGGGTCAGGAACGAGTCGTTCTGGGTCGCGACGATGATCCCGAAGACGAGCAGCGCGAGCAGGATCCTGTACTCGCGCAGGCCCGCCCGGGCGATCCGCGCGACCGGAGCGAGCGTCCCGCCGGCGCCGGGCCCTGCGGTCACGCGGCGGTCCTCGTCTCGAACATGGCCCGCATGATCGACGCGACGTCGTCGCGGGCAGGGTCGAGACGCGCGGTCACGCGGCCGCGGGCGAGGACGTCGATGCGGTCGCACACGGCGTGCAGGTCCTCGATCTCCTCGGAGACCATGACCACCGCCATCCCGTCGTGGGCGAGCCGGGTCAGGAGCGCGAAGATCTCGGCCTTCGCGCCGACGTCGATCCCGCGGACGGGCTCGTCGACGAGCAGCACCCGCGGCGGCCGGTGCAGCCACTTCGCCAGCACGAGCTTCTGCTGGTTCCCACCCGAGAGCGTGCCCGCGGGAACGCCGAGCCTGCCGGGATCGAAGCCTACCTGTGCGCATACGTTTGACGCGGCGCGTATGCGCGCGCGCGTGAGATGAATCCCTGGAGTGCGTCCCGGCGCAGCGAGGGCAGGACGACGTTCTCGGCCGCCGAGAGCGAGAGGACGAGGCCCTGCGTGCGCCTGTCCTCGGGCGCGAGCGCGATGCCGAGCTTGAGCGACTCGTGCGGGCTCCTCGGCCAACGCCTCGGCTCGCCGGCGACCTCGATGGCGCCGGACGCGTCTGGCTCGAGCCCGGAGAGCGACCGCAGCAGCGACGTCCGGCCGGCACCGACGAGGCCCGCCACGCCGAGCAGCTCGCCCGGGCGCACGTCCAGGTCGACGCCGTGCAGCCGGCCGGGCAGCGACAGGCCGCGGACGCGAAGCACCGGCGCCGCGCCGACGCGGTCGTCAGCCGGTGGGCGCGCCACGGTCGTCTCGAGCGCCCGCCCGAGCATGGCCTCGACGAGCGCTGCCCGGTCGAGCTCGGCGGCCGGCCGGGTCAGAACGCGCTCGCCGTCGCGCATGACGGTGACGGCGTCGCAGAGGTCGAGCACCTCGTCGAGGTTGTGCGAGATGAAGACGATCGCTGCTCCCTGGTCGCGCAGCAGGCGGGCGGTCGCGTAGAACGCGTCGCGCTCCGCGGGCGGCATGACCGCGGTCGGCTCGTCCATGACGATCACACGCGCGCCCTGCTGGAGCGCGCGGAGGATCTCGATCGCCTTCTGCGCGCCGACGGAGAGCGCGCCGGCAGGCCCGGTCTCAGGGAGCTGCACGCCGACCAGCTCGCGAAGCTCGGCGAACCGCTGCGCCATCGCGCGCTCGGAAAGCATCCCCAGGCGCCGGATGTCCTGGCCGAGGAAGACGTTCGCGACGGGCGAGAGGCGCGGCACGATCGTCGTCTCCTGGTAGACGGCGGCGACGCCGGCGCGTCGCGAGGCGACCGGGTCGCCCGCGCGCAGGCGAGCGCCGAGGACGTCGATCGTTCCGGCATCGGGCAGGTGCACGCCGGTCAGGAGCTTGACGAGCGTCGACTTGCCGGCGCCGTTCTCGCCGACGAGGCCGTGGATGCGGCCGACGCCGACGTCGAGGTCGACGGAGCGGACGGCGTGCACGCCCGGGAACCGCTTGTCGATGGCGCGGAACGCCACGGCCACGCCGCCGGTCGGCCCGGGCGCACCTGCCGCGCCCGGGCCGTTCCCGACCGTCGTGGTTCCGACTCGCCTCCGTCGGAGCACGCCTGGTTCAGCCTTCCGTTACTTCCACTGGGCGGTCAGGCCCGCCACGTTCTCGGCCGTGACGATGTTGCCCTTGCCGCCGAACGACGGGTCGTCGCGGGTCAGGAAGGTCGTCTGCGCGACGGGCTTCCCCTCGAGCGTGTCGATCACCGCGGTGACCGCGTTGCCGGCCTCCTGGCGGGGCAGCAGCATCAGCGTGCCGAACATGCCGCCGTCCTGGATCAGCTTGAACGCGCCCTCGGTGCCGCCGTAGCCGACGAGCTGGACCTGCCCGGTCTTGCCGGCCGCCTCGATCGCCTGCGCGGCCGACTCGGCCATGTTGTCGGCGCCCGCGACGATCAGGTCGAGATCGGGATTCGCCTGCAGCAGGTCCTCGGCCGCGGTCAGCGCCTGGGCCGGGTCGTAGTTCGCGTCCACCTCGGCCACGAGCTTGATCTCGGGGTACTGCGCCAGGCCGTCCTTCAGCCCGGTCGTGAACGTCTGCACGATCGTCAGCGCAGCCGGGCCGGAGATGTAGGCGACGTTGCCGCCCTCGGGCAGCGCCTGGTGGACGATCTCGGCGACCGTCTTCGCGTCCTCGGAGTCGATGCGGCCAGAGAAGGCGACGGTGCCCTCAGTGAAGGTCTCGTCACCGCAGACGGGCGCGGTCACGACCGCGACGGGCATCTGGCTCGCGGCCTGCTTCGTCACGTCGCAGACGACCGACCCGTCGAGGGCCTCGATCACCATCGCGTCGTACTTGCCGCTCGCGAGCGCGTCCTCGATCAGGTTCAGCTGCTTGGCAGGATCCCACTCGTCCGCGATCACCTCGAGCGTGTGCCCGCGCGCCTCGGCGACCTTCTTCGCCTCGTCGAGCTGCGCGTCGATGAACGTGTTGCCGAGGCCGCCGATCAGGTACGCGATCGTCTTGCCGCCGGCCGCGCCGGACTCGGCCGGAGCGGGAGCAGGCTCAGGCGCCGGAGCAGGCTCCGGAGCCGGCGCGGGCTCCGGCGCGGGAGCGGGCTCCGGAGCGGGAGCAGGCTCGGGAGCCGGGGCCGGCTCGGGCGCCGGAGCGGGCGCAGCCGGCTCGGCAGGCGCCGGCTCGGCCGAGTCGCCGCCGCCGCAGGCGGCCGCGAGGCCGGCGAGTGCGAGCGCGCCGGCCGCGACCGTCAGTCCGAGGCGCCACCTGAGCGCACCCCGACGGATCGTCTTCATCGTCATTCCTCCTCCTCGTCGCGCGAGCCGACCGACCCGCGCACTCCCGTCACTGCTGGGACGCCGCCGGCCCGAGCGGGCTCGGGCCGGGGACGCCTGGGCGATTGGCGGGCGAATGCCATGCCCGTCGCTAGCGCTTGGCCGCGTGGTAGGCCGGCTCGCTGTTCGGATACAGCGGGAACTGCGGCGTCTCGCTCCACGGCGTGTGCTTCGGCTCGACCAGCCAGGAGGTGCAGTCGTGGTAGTGCTCGACGATCTCCTTGCCGTTCTCGATCTCGTTGAACTCGGCGCCCATCGGGCTGTTGCAGTGCAGCAGCATGACCGTGCCCTTCTGCGTCATCAGGCCGCCGTGCTTGAGCTCCGCGGGGTTGTTCAGCACGCTTCCCGCCGAGTGCAGGCCGCGCTCGGGCATCAGGAAGTCCCCGGCGAGCCAGATGACCTCCTCCCAGCAGTCGTGGTGGGTCTCCTGGCGCGACTCGCCGAAGCCGGGCGTCATCAGGATGAACCGCAGCATCCCGCCCGGGCCGCCGTGCATGAGCCCTTCCGCCGGGTCGGGCCAGCGGAGCGACTTGTGCATGATCCCGTGCCGCAGCTCCGGCATCTCGGTCATCGTCCACTCCATCTCGCGGACCTTGGCCACGAACGGCTGGTCGTCGTAGTAGTAGCCGCGCGGCATCAGCGGGTCCCAGAAGGCGAGCACCTGGGCGCCACCCTCGGAGGAGAGCTCGAGCTGGCCGCCCTGGGGCGGCACCGCGAGGTAGCCGCCGGCGCGGACGCGCTTGCCGTTGCCGGTGACGTCGCCCTCGAGCACGAACAGCTCCAGGCACGCGTCGGCCCCGTCCTCGACGTGCTTCCAGCCGGCCGGCAGCTTCAGCATCAGGGTCGACTGGCCGGTGTCCTTGTCCCTGGTGACGAGGCGGGCGTCGACCCCGTGGGCCGCCTTGACGTCGTCCACCTTCCCCCAGGGCAGCTCGTACGCGTTGAAGAACTGCGGCTGGTCGCGGCGCCAGTGGTCGCTCATCTCGTGCCTCCCTCCAGGAGCGACGCGGGGACGTCGACCTCGACCACGACTCCCGTGCGCTCGGTCACGTCGCGCTTCTCCTCGTCCGTCTGCCCCTTGTCGATCTCGCCTGTCTCGTCGAGGTGGCCCCAGCCGGTCGTGACGCCGTGGTGGCTGGTCACGATCGAGCAGGTGTCGTCCTCGAGCGGGATCGGCACCTCGTGCCACGTCCCGCGGTTCAGCCGCACGGCCTTGTCGCCGGGGATGACGAACGCATGGATCTCGTCGAGCGTCGGCACCCCGTTCTCGAGCGGCGCGTCGGGGCGGGCCACCACGGCGAGCAGCGGCTTGCCGCCGAGCGGGATGAAGCACTGCGTGATCTGGCGGTGCCGCTCGAGGTACTGGACGCGCGTGCCGCGGTAGCGGTAGCGCGACACGATCAGCTCGGTGTCGGCGTCGCACTCGTGCAGGCCGAGGTCGTAGACGTCCATGCTGTCGCCGTAGACGTGGGCGAGCGGCTCGCCGCGCGGCTCGAGCACCGTCCCGAACGGCTCGAACTCCTCCTGGGTGGCGAGCCGCGCGGTGATCACGAGCCTCGCTTCTTCCGTCGTCGACATCGGCTCCTCCTCGGCGTCGTGGCCGGTCAGCGGGACGCCGCCGCGACGAGATCGAGATGCGGCGTTCGCTCGATGGGGACGTGGGCCGGGCGCTCGAGCCAGGAGGCGCCGTCGAGATACGCCTCGACCTGGTCGACGCCGCCCGGCGTGTCCCGCGGCACCTGCCCGACGGGCGCGCGGGTGTGGACGAGGATCAGGGAGCCCTGCTGCGTCGCCATCGGCGCGTGCCAGAACCCGGCCGGGTTCCCGAGATACGTCAACGGCGCCGTGACGCCGCGGCCGTCCATGAACAGGTCACCGGAGAGGAAGACGAGCTCCTCCCACACCTCGTGCACGTGGGCGCGCTCGTCGAAGTAGCCGGGGGTGAGCAGCGCCAGCCGGAGCAGGCCAGCAGGCCCGCCGTGCAGGTCGCCCTCCCCGACGTCCGGCTGGCGGAGCGAGCGGTGCAGGACGCCGTGCAGGCCGTCGGGCATCAGGGTCCGATGCCACGGCCGCTCACGGAACGGCACCACCGCGAGCGGGCCGAGCGCGCCCGCCGCGAGGTCGGGGCTCCAGTACGCGACCAGCCGGGCCCCCGTCGGGCTCGCCAGCTCGACGCCGCCCAGCCCCCCGGGGACGACGACGTAGCGGCTCGCCGGCGCGGCCTGCGCGTCGACCTGGAGGGCGCCCTCGAGGACGACGAGCTCGAGCACCCCGTCGGGTTCGCCGTGCGTCCCCGTCCAGCCCGGCTCGAGGGAGACGAAGAGCGTCACCGAGCCGGTCTCGGGGTCGCGGCTGAGCAGGCGGACGTCCGCTCCGCGGAACACGGCTGGCTCCTCGACGGGACAGCACGGGAGACGGAGCGTCTCCGTGTACTGCGGCTCGTCCCTGCTCCAGTGCCCCATCGTCCTCCTGCACTGGCCCCGGCGGCTTCGCCGCCGGGGCCGGTCACTGCGTCGTCCCCTGCTCCGTGCGCGCTAGGCCGTGGCGATCAGGTCCTGCCACTGCACGAGCTGGTTGCCCGTGTGGCCGGACGGGATCTGGATGCCCTTCGCGAGGCCGTACTGCTTGCCCGTGTAGGCCAGCGTGTGGACGATCAGGTCCTCCTGGAGGATCCGCTGGCCCTCCTTGATCGCGTCCGCGCGCTTGGCCGGGTCGGCGAGCTGCGGGAACAGCGCGTCGACGGCGGGGTTCGTGTAGCCGAAGAAGTTCAGGAAGCCCTGGGCCGCGGCGTAGATGCCGAAGTAGTAGTCCGGCGTCGGGATGCCCGGCGTGTCCAGGTTGTCGACGAAGAACTGCAGCTCGCCCTTCTTCGCGTACTTGCGCTGGTCGAACTTGGCGCGCGGCTGCTTCTCGATCTTGAGATCGAACCCGACCTCCTTCATCGCGCCCTGGACGAGGATCGCGATCTGCTCGTCGACCGGCAGGCCCTCGGCGTAGGCGAGCGTCAGGCCGCCCTTCAGGCCCTGCAGGACGGACGCGGCGGCCTCCTTGTCCTGGCTGTAGCCGAACTCCTCCGTGTAGCCCTCCGCTGAACGGGGCGAGGATCGACTTCATCGGCTGCGCGCGGCCACGGAAGACGGTCGCGATGATGTCGTCGTAGGGCAGCGCCTTTGCGATCGCCTGCCGGACTTCCTTCGCGTCGAACGGCGGCTTGTAGGTGAGCGCGAGGTAGGCGGTGGTCGTGTCGGCGACGGTCTGGACGTAGTTGCCGTCCGAGCCCTCGACCTCGTCGAGCTGCAGCGGCGTCAGCTCGCCGGCGAACTGCACCTCGCCCTTGATCAGCAGCTGCAGCCGCTGCGCGCCCTCGGTGATGCCCTTCTGCGTGACCTTCGTGAACGCAGGCTTGGGGCCGTAGTAGTCGGGCCGCAGCTCGAACACGTACTCCTCGCCGCCCGCGCTGGCGCTCGTGATCGCGTACGGGCCGAAGCCGACGGCGTTCTTGTTCAGCCACTCGTTCGCGTACGGGTCCTCGGCGGTCGCGTTCTTCTTGACCTCGGCCGAGTCGTAGATCACCGGCCAGCCCCAGCCGACGCCGAGGAAGTGGAGCGGGTTCGGGGCCTGGAGGGTGCAGGTGACGGTGTGGTCGTCGACGGCCGCGAGCTGCTTGACGTCGGCGAGCCCGCCGATGAACCCGAGCACGAACGCGCCCGTGGCGGCCCCGGCGATCGACTTCTCGAGCGACCAGAGGACGTCGGCGCTCGTCAGCTCGTTCCCCGCGGAGCTCTTCGCGCCCTGGACGAGGTTGTAGGTAACGGTCAGGCCGTCGTCGGAGACGGAGGTGGTCTCGGCGAGCTCGTTGGTGACGGCGATCGTGCCGGCGGCCGTGGCGGCCTTGAGCGCGTCCAAGCTCGTCGGCAGCTGGAAGTCGACCAGGCTGTCGTAGGCGGCCTGCCAGGCGGCGACCGACGGGAGGTTGTTCTGGCCGGGGCCGTCGGGGTTGATCGCGAGCACGGGCCCGGCCATCGCGACGATCAGCTCGGCCGGGACGGCCGGCGCCGGCTCGGGCGCAGGCGCCGGCTCTGGGCAGGGGCGGCCGGCTCGGGTGCTGGTGCGGCCGGCTCGGGGGCGGGCGCCGCCGGCTCCGGGGCCGGGGCGGAGCGGCGGGCTCCGGGGCGGGGAGCAGGCGCGGGCGCAGCGGGCTCCGGGGCGGGAGCCGGGGCGGCATCATCGCCGCCGCCGCAGGCCGCAGCGACGCTCGCAAGGCTCGCGCCGCCGAAGAGCAACGCCGCCCGCGAGAGCAGCTTGCGCCGGTCGATCCGCTGCTCGAGCAGGCCCGGCGTCGCCTCGTCGGCCGACCCGCCGGCAGGTGCCTCGGGTGCGTCCATGTGGATCCCTCCTCCTCGGATGACTCGCCTGACGCCGCGCAGTGCCCCGATCGCGGTGGCTGGTTTATACGGTATTACTCGCCGCTGCGCAACGCGGCCGCCGATCCGAAGCCTCAGATCGCGGAGCGGCGTCGCTGGAGCGAGAGCGCCGCGACGACCGCGAGCGCGGCGAGGACGAAGCCCGCCCCGACACGCAGTGCGAGCCCCATCGCGCCCGAGAACGCGGCGGCGCTCGCCTGCCGGAACGCCGCGAGGGTCGCCTCGCCCGCGCCCGCCGGCGCCTCGGCGATTCCCTGCGAGACATCGGCGATCGCGGCCGCCGACGGGACGTGCGCGCCCAGGCCGACCTGCGTCAGCGCGTCGCCGTAGCGGGCCGCAACAGCGGACGCGACGATCGTCCCGAGCACGGCGACCGAGAGGACGGCGCCCAGGTTGAGCGCGCAGGTCTGCGCTCCCGAAGCGAGACCGCTGCGCTCCGGCGCGACGCTGCGCATCACGACCGTGAAGGCCGCCGTCGGGATCAGCGCGACCGACAGCCCGAAGAGGACGAGGAACGGCAGCGCGTCCGCGTAGCTCGATCCGCCGCCGAGCGTGGCGAGGCCGAGCAGCGACCCGATCTGGAGGAGCAGCCCGGCTGCGAGCGGACGCTCGGGCCCGAGCCGCGCGACGAGCCGGCCGCCGAGCGGGCTCGCGATCGCCGCCAGGCCGGCCGTCGGCAGCAGCTGCACGCCCGCGGCGAGCGGCGACAGGCCCACCACCCGCTGCAGCCAGATCGAGACGAGGAAGTAGACGCCGACGTTCCCGACGAACGCGAGCACGAGGACGAGCAGCCCGGCCGACAGGCCGGCCACGTCGGTGCCGCCGAGCACGCCGCTGCGACGAGCCGACCGCGCCGCCAGCCACGCGACGGCGCCCAGCAACCCGACCCCGGCGCCGATCGGCGCGAGCGCCTGGCCGGAACCCCAGCCGGCGGCGCCGGCCCGGATCAGACCCGCGACGAGCGCGGCGAGCGCGAGCGCGACCACGGCGAGACCACCGAGCCGGACCGACACCTCGGAGCGGCGCCCGCCTCGATCCCGCACCACGGGCAAGGCGAGCAGCGTCGCCACGAGGCCGAGCGCGACCTGCGGCCAGAAGACCGCGCGCCAGGAGAAGCCCGCGATCAGGAGCCCACCGATCACCGGCCCGGTCGCGGCGCCACCGAGCGCAGCGGCCAGCCAGAGGCCGAGCGCGAAGCCGAGCCGCGGCCCGGCGAACGCGCCCCGCAGCGCCGCGATCGTCGTCGGCACGACCAGCGCCGCACCGAGCCCCTCGAGGCGCGCATCCCGAGCAGCAGCCCGATCGACCCGGCCGCCGAGCAGCCCGCCGCACCCGCGGCGAAGAGCACGAGCCCGAGCAGCAGCACCCGCGGTCGACCGAAGCGGTCGGAGATCGCTCCGGCAGCGACGAGCAGGACGGTGAGCGGCAGCAGGAACGCGTTGCTCACCCACTGCAGCCCTCGAGCGACGCGTCGAGCGCGTCGCCGATCGCCGGGCTCGCGACCGGCACGGCAGCCTGATCGACGTTCACCGCGAACGCGCCGACCAGCGAGATCGCGAGGATCACGCGCTGCCAGGGCACCACGGGGTGAGCGTCGGTGCCCGGCACGGGCCGCAGCGTACAGTCACCCCGCTCCGACCCCCGGCGGCCGCGTCCCGTGAGACGGCCCGGGAGTCGCCGCCGACCCGACCCGCGGACGGGCGAGAGCGGCCGCGTCCCGGATCTCGACCGGGGACGCGCGACTTGTCCCCTCGGCGGCGGCCGGGTATACAGACGGACTCATGAGCGAGCCGATCCTGTCGGTCGTCGACCTGCACGTCGAGATCACCTCACGCCGCGGCGTCTCGCAGATCCTGCGCGGCGTCTCCGTCGACCTCGCGCCCGGCGCGATGACCGGGCTCGTCGGCGAGACCGGCTCGGGCAAGTCGATGACCGCGCGCGCCGTCATGGGCCTGCTCCCCACCGGCGGCCGGGTGACCGCCGGTCGCGTGCTCCTGCGCGGCCGCGACCTGCTCGCCCTCGACGAGCGCGCGATGCGCCAGGTACGCGGCCCGGAGATCGGGATGGTCTTCCAGAACCCGCGGACGGCGCTCTACCCGATGCTCAGCGTCGAGAGCCAGATGGCGAACGTCCTCGACGCGCACCTCGAGCTCCCCAAGTCCGCGCTGCGCGAGCGGATCCGCTCCCAGCTCGCGCTCGCCGGGATCCCCGACCCCGACCGGGTGGCGCGGGCCTACCCGCACGAGCTCTCCGGCGGCATGGCGCAGCGCGTCGTGATCGCGACGGCGCTGCTCTGCGAGCCGACCGTGCTGATCGCCGACGAGCCGACGACCGGGCTCGACGCGACGATCCAGCGTCAGATCCTCGAGCTGCTCGCGCAGCTCCAGCGCGATCTCGGGCTGACCGTGCTGATGATCACGCACGACCTCGGGATCGTGGCGCAGTACTGCCAGTCGGTCTCCGTGATGAACGACGGGGTCGTCGTCGAGCAGGGCGACAAGCGGGCGGTGCTGCGCTCGCCCGCCGACGACTACACCCGTCACCTGGTCGCAGCCTCGCGGCTCGAGGACATCCGCACGGGGAGGCCCCGGTGAGCGCGGGCGAGGACGCGATCGTCGTCGAGGGCCTGCACAAGCGCTTCAAGGGCCGCCGCGGCGACCCCGACGTCGTCGCCGTCGACGACATGAGCTTCCGCGTCCCGACCGGCCGCACGCTCGGCCTCGTGGGCGAGAGCGGCTCGGGCAAGTCGACCGTCGCCCGGCTCGTGCTCGGGCTGCTCGCCGCCGACGAGGGGCGGATCGAGGTGCTCGGCCGCGACGTCAGAGGCGCCGGCCGCGAGGAGCTGCGCCGCTGGCGGCGCGACATGCAGATCGTCTTCCAGGAGCCGTACGAGTCGCTCGATCCGCGCGTTCGCATCGGCGAGGCGATCGCCGAGCCACTGCGGATCCACACCGATCTGCGCGGGAGCGAGCTTCGCCGCCGGGTCGCCGACCTGCTCGAGAAGGTGCAGCTCGATCCGGCGCTCGAGACGCGGCTGCCCCACCAGCTCTCGGGTGGCCAGCAGCAGCGGGTCAACATCGCGCGAGCGCTCGCGACCGAGCCGCGTGTCGTCGTGCTCGACGAGCCGACCTCCTCGCTCGACGTGTCCGTGCGGGCCGAGGTGCTGCGCCTGCTCGTCTCGCTCCAGGAGGAGCTGGCGCTCACCTACCTGATGATCTCGCACGACCTGCCGACGATCCGGACGGTCTGCGACCGGGTGGCCGTCATGTACCTCGGCCGGCTCGTCGAGATCGGGCCCGTCGACGCCGTGCTCTCCCACCCGGAGCACCCGTACACGGAGTTCCTGCTCGGCGCCGAACTGCCGCTCGATCCCGACCAGGCGCCGAAGTCGGCGCCCGTGCCCGGCGAGGCGCGCGTCGGCGAGCGGCCGGCCGGCTGCATCTTCCAGGCCCGCTGCCCGCTCCGCGTCGCCGAGTGCGAGTCCGCGCAACCGCCGCTCGCCCACGCCGAGGCCGACCACGAGGCAGCCTGCGTGCACGTCGGGCACGAGCACCACGTGCCCGGCGCCGGCTGAGCGCCGCTAGCGCGAGGCCGACCGGATCGCGCCCAGGACGCGCGGCGGGTCGAGCGGGAAGTCCCGGATCGTCACGCCGAGCGGCGCCAGCGCGTCGGAGACCGCGTTGGCGACCGCGGCCAGCGACCCGCCGACGGACGCCTCGCCTGCGCCCTTCGTGCCGAGCAGCGTGAACGGGCTCGGCGTCACCTGGTGGCCGAGCTTGATCGACGGCAGGTCGCCGGCACGCGCCAGCAGGTACGTCTTGAAACGGTCGTTCAGCGGGCGCCCCTCGGCGTCGTAGCGCTGGTGCTCGCTCAGCGCGGCGCCGACGCCCATCGCGATCCCGCCCTGCATCTGCCCCTCGACGAGCGCGGGGTTCACGACCGTGCCGCAGTCGTGGACGGCCGCGAGGTCGAGGATCATGGTCTTGCCGGTCTCCGGGTCGATCTCGACGACCGCGGCGTAGGCGCCGTTGGAGTACGTCGGGTACGGGTTGATCCGCCCCTTCTCGTCCGGCGTGTGGTCGATGTTGCCCGGCTTGTACGTCTTGGTCGACTCGAGCGGCGGCTCGACCATGCTGGCCGTCGCGAACGCCAGCGTGTAGACGGCGTAGGCGACGTTGCGCAGCGGCAGGCTGCGGCTGCGATCGCCGCGGACGCGTGCCTGGCCGTCGGCGAGCTCGACGTCGTCGGCGTCCGCCTCGAGCATCGCTCCGGCGACACGGCGCAGCCGGTCGGCGATGTCGCGGGCCGCGAGCGCCGCCGAGCCGCCGCCGACGAGCATGCTCCGGCCCGAGTAGTTCCCGAACCCGTACGGGCAGGCGTCGGTGTCGCCCTGGATGACGAGGATCGCGGCCGGGTCGATCCCGAGCTCGCCGGCGACGATCTGCGCGATCCCCGTGTCGTTGCCGCCGCCGGGACTGGTCACGCCGGTCAGGACGGTCACGGCTCCGTCCGGGCCCATCTTGACGGTGCTCGTGTCGTAGCCGCCGACGATCGTGTCGGGGATGTCGGCGCCCTCCGGCGTCAGCTCGTAGGCGATGCCGACGCCGAGCAGCCGGCCCTCGCGGCGCGCCGCCGCCTGCACGTCGCGCCAGCGCTCGTAGCCGAGCAGGTCGAGCGTCTGGCGCAGCGCCGCGTGGTAGTCGCCGGAGTCGATCAGGAGCCCCGCGATCGTCCGGTACGGGAACTCGTCGCGGCGGATCAGGTTCCGTTCCCGCACGACCGCTGGATCGAGCCCGAGCCTGGCGGCGACGAGATCCATGATCCGCTCCATGCAGAGGTTCGTCGCCTCCTTGCCGTAGCCGCGCGCACCGTTCCAGATCCCCTTGTTGGTGGCCACGATCGCGAAGTCGACACGCACGTTCGGGATCCGGTAGCCGGCCGGGAACGTCAGCGCCGCGACGAACACCATCCCCCAGCTGGACAGCGCCTGCAGGGCGCCGACGTTGCCGACGACGTCGACCTCGAGGCCGCTGACGACGCCGTCGTCGTCGAACGCGACGCGGAAGCGGTGGCGCTGCTCGCGGCCGCTGATCAGGAAGCACTCCTTGCGGCTCTCCACCCACTTGACCGGGCGCCCGACGACGCGCGACAGGACGCAGACGAGCGTCTCCTCTGCGTGGCCGTGCATCTTCAGGCCGAAGCCGCCCCCGATCGTCGGCGCGATCACGCGGACCGCGTTCTCGGGGACGCGCATCGCGCCGGCGAGGACGCCACGGACGATGTGCGGGTTCTGGAACGTGCCGTGGACGGTCAGCCGGCCTGCCCGGTCGTCCCAGTCGGCCACGTAGCAGCGCGGCTCCATCGGCGCGCTCGTGTACCGCTGGATCCGGATCTCGTCCTCCAGCACGTGCGCGGCCCCGGCGAAGGCGGCCGGGACGTCGCCGTCCTCGAAGCGGCCGCGCTCGATCACGTTGTCGGGCCAGCCGTCGTACAGGCGGGGAGCGTCCGGGCGCAGCGCATCGTCTGCGTCGAGGACGACGGGGAGCGGCTCGTAGTCGACCTCGATCAGGGAGGCGGCCGCGTCGGCGTCGGCGCGGGTCTCGGCGACGACGGCGCAGACGGGCTGGCCGACGTAGAGCACCTTGCCGCGGGCCAGGCACCAGACGTCGGCGTGATTGCCGCCGCCCGCCTCGGGGCTCATCCAGTGCGGGATCGGGCCGGCGACGCGGGATGCGTCCTCGCCCGTGAGCACCGCGAGCACGCCCGGCGCCGCGGCGGCCGCGACCGTGCTGATCGCCCGGATCCGCGCGTGCGCCTGGGTGCTGCGCAGCACGGTCGCGTGCGCCATCCCGGGCACGACGACGTCGTCGGTGTACGTCATCCGGCCCGTCACGAACCGCGCTCCGTCCCGCTTGGGAACGGACGAGCCGACCACCGGCTGGGTCTCCTGCCCCGACATGGCGGCGGATCATAGGCCTCGCCGCTGGCTCGCGTCGGCACCCGACGATCCGCATAATGCGGCCCCACCCGACCCAGGAGGCAGACGATGGGCGAGCAGCAGCTCTCCAACTCCGACCGCGTGAGGATCACGTTCGAGGCGTTCAACGACCGCGAGTTCGAGCGCGCGAACGACTACGTGCACGAGGATCTGCGCTGGCAGGAGGTGCCCAGCGGCCGGTTCTTCGAGGGCCGCGAAGGGCTCCAGGCCGAGTACAAGTCGTGGCTGACCGCGTTCCCCGACGGCAAGGTCGAGATCCTCAACATGATCGAGGGCACGAGCGCCGACGGGAAGGAGTGGGTGATCGCCGAGTACGTCGTTCGCGGCACCAACACGGGCCCGATGCACGGCCCGGACGGCACGGACATCCGACCGTCCGGCAAGGCCGTCGAGATCCGCGCCTGCGACGTGATGAACCTCCGCGACGGGCGCGTCACGGGCGGCCGCGGGTACTTCGACACGGGCGCGCTGGCCGGGTAGCCGGCGCCGGCGCGGCGGGCCCCGCGCCTCCGGGGCCTGCCGCGCCGCCTGCCTGCCGCGGCCTTGCCCACCCGGCCGGGCGCGGTATACAGTCGCCGCCACGCATGGGACGCCTGCTCGAGACGCGCCTGCTCCCGCTGCTCGCCCGGCGGGTCGTGTTCATGGTCCCGCTGCTCTTCGGCGTCGTCACGATCACGTTCTTCGTGACCCGGATCGCTGGCGGCGACCCCGCGTACCAGATCGCCGGGCAGTTCGCTGACCCGGAGGTGATCGCGGGGATCCAGGAGCAACTCGGAACGAACGCCCCGCTCGGAGAGCAGTACGTCCGCTACCTCGGCGACGCCGTGACGCTCGACTTCGGCGAGTCGATCTTCACCGGCAACACCGTCGCGCGCGACCTCGCGGACAAGCTGCCGATCACGCTCGAGCTGATCGTCTTCGCGCTCGTCTTCGCGCTGATCGTCGGGATCGGCTCCGGCATGTTCGCGGCGCGCCGCAAGGGCCGGGCAGGCGACCGCGCCGTGAACGGCGTCAGCTTCTTCTTCCTGTCGCTGCCCGACTTCTGGCTGGGGATCATCCTGCTGTACGTGTTCTTCTACAAGCTCGGCTGGGCGCCCGGCGCGAACGGCCAGATGGGCAACGACGACCACGGCCTCGAGCACGTGACCGGCGCAGCCGTCTGGGACGCGATCTTCACGGGCAACCCCGCCGCACTGAAGACGGCCGTCGGTCACGTCGCGCTGCCGACGATCACGCTCGGGCTGCTGCTCGCCGCGCCGATCTCCCGGCTGACACGGTCGGCGATGCTCGAGGTGCTCGACGCCGACTACATCCGCTTCGGCCGCGCCTGCGGGCTGCCGCTCTCGCGGCTGCGCCGCTACGCGCTTCGCGCATCGCTGCCTCCCGTCGTGACCCTGACGGGGATCCTCTTCACCGTCCTGCTCGGCGGCGCCGTCCTCGTCGAGGTCGTCTTCTCCTGGCAGGGCGCCGCCCAGTACGCCGCCAACGCGATCGGGCAGAGCGACTACCCGGCCGTGCAGGGCTTCGTGCTCGCCTCGGGAGCGATCTCCGTCTTCGCGTTCCTCGTCGTCGACCTGCTCTACGTCGCGATCGACCCGCGGGTGAAGCTGTGACGTCCGTGCCCGTCCCCGGCATGCTCGGCGGTCGCGGGCTGCTCGCGACGCTGCGCGAGCGCAACCTGCTCAACCCGGCGCTGGTCAGCGGCGTCGCGATCATCCTCTGCCTCGTGCTGGCCTCGTTCATCGGGCCGGCGCTCTCGCCCTACGACGCCGAGACGCCCGACCCGGCAGCCGCGCTCGCAGGACCGTCGGCGTCGCACATCTTCGGCACCGACAGCTCGGGCTTCGACATCTTCACCCGCGTCCTCTACGCGCCCCGCATCGACCTGACGATCGCGGCTGCGGGGATCGCGCTCAGCCTCGTGCTCGGGATCGCGCTCGGCCTGCTCGCCGGGATGAGCCGCTCCTTCGTCGGCGAGCTCGTGCTGCGGGTCGCCGACGTCGTGCAGGCGTTCCCGCTGCTGATCCTCGCGCTCGCGCTCGTCGCGCTCACCGGCAACAACACCTCGAACGTGATCTGGGGGCTCGTGCTCGTGAACACGCCGATCTTCCTGCGGCTCCTGCGCAGCCGGGTGCTGACGATCCGCGAGCAGCGGTTCATCGAGGCGTCCGTCGCGCTCGGGAACACGCGCCGGCGGCTGCTGTGGAAGCACGTGCTGCCGAACGCGATCGGCCCGGTCGTCGTCCAGTTCGGGATCTCGATGGGCTACGGGATCCTGATCCTGGCCGGGCTCGCCTTCCTCGGCGTGGGCGTCCAGGCGCCGACGCCGGAGTGGGGCTCGATGATCCTGATCGGCAGATCCGACATCACGACCGGCCAGTGGTGGACGGCCGTCTTCCCCGGGCTCGGGCTCGCCCTCGCCGTCTTCGGCTTCAACCTGTTCTCCGAGGGCGTCGAGCGAGCCCGCGAGCTCCGCCACTAGCCGCCGGCGAGGAAGCCCTCGACCGCGGCGGCGAACTCCGCCGGGTAGTTCACGAGGGCCCCGGTGTCGCCCGGGATCTCGACGTAGGCGGCGCCGGGGACGAGATCGCGCACGGCGACCGTCTCCGCATACACCGGGTCGTCGGTGGCGTTCACGATCAGCGTCGGCCGCGTGATCCGCCGCATCGCGTTGCGGCCGTCGTAGCGCAGCACCGCCTCCTGCGCCCACCACCAGCTCGGTGCGGCCTGCAGGCACGCGATCAGCTCCCGGTGGTACTGCTCGGCGTCGTCCTCCAGGGCGTAGTAGCGGACCCACGGCTTGATCACCGCGTCGACGTAGTCGCCGCGCCCGTCGAGCTCGAACGGGTGCATGATCTTCTCGATCCAGCTCTGCCGCTCGGCCTCCGTCTCGACGGTCAGGATCCCCGAGAGCACGAGCCGGTCGACGCGCTCCGCGTGCTCGGCGGCGACCTCGATCGCGATGCTCGCCCCGGTGTGGAAGCCGACCAGGTGGGCCCGGTCGAGCCCGAGCGCATCGAGCACGCCGACCGCCGCGGCCGCGTAGTGGCGCATGTCGCCCGGCGGGCCGGCCGGCGGATCGGACTGGCCGAACCCCGGTGTGTCCATCGCGATCGTGCGGTAGCGCTCGGCGAGGATCGGCAGCACGCGCTCGTAGTTGACCGAGCTCGACGACGTCTGATGGAGCAGCAGCACGGGCTCGCCAGCGCCTGCCTCCCGGTAGTGGATCTGCCCGACCTGCGTGTCCGCGTAGCCGCGTCGCATCGTGCCTCCCCTGCTCGAGCGTGACCGGAAGGCGCGCACGATAGCGCCGGAGTCGCGGTCGACGTGACCCGCCGCCGCGAGTATGGTTCGGCCCCTGCTCTGTCGGGGACGCGCGAAGGAGGCACGGGATGGCTGGAGCGGAGGCACGGGTCGTCGACGTCGCGGGCAGCCACCGCGAGATCGGCCAACAGCTCGGCGAGGCGTGTCGGGACGGCGTCTCGGCCGCGCTCGACATCCTCATGCACGAGATCCCCGCGGCCCGCCGCGACCGGGCCCGCGAGCAGGCGCTCGGCTTCCTCGACCCGATCGCACGGCACGCGCCACACCTCGTCGAGGAGCTCGAGGGTCTCGCCGAGGGCGCCCGGGTGCCGCTCTCCGATGCGCTGCTGCTGCAGGTGCGCTTCGAGCTCGTCGGGTACGAGTCCCCCGGCGCGGAGGGGTGCACGAGCTTCTCCTACGCAACAGCCGGCTCGGTCGTCGCGGGCCAGAACGTCGACACGACACCGGAGCCGCGCGAGCTCGGCATCGTCGTCCGCATCCGCCCCGACGAGGGCCCCGCGATGGCGATGTACACGTACTACCCGGGCATGCTCGGCTACCTCGGCATCAACGACGCAGGCCTCGCCTGCTTCGGCAACGCGGTCGTCTGCTCCGGCTGGAAGGTCGGGTTCCCGCGCTACCTGACCCTGCGGACCGTGCTCGAGTCGCGCTCCGTCGACGAGGCCACGCAGCGCGTCCGCGTGCTCGAGCGCGGCTCCTCGATCAACGTCATCCTCGCCGACGCGAGCGGCAGCAAGCGCGACCTCGAGCTGACCGTCGACCAGGTCGGCGCGATCGAGAGCGACGACCCGTACCTCGTCCATGCCAACCACTACGTCGTCGACGAGTTCACCGCGGACGACCTGCTCGTCGGGATCGCCCCGGACTCGGTCGACCGGATGGAGACCATGCGTCGGCGCTTCGCCGCGACGGGCGGTCGCGAGCTCGGCGTCGAGGATGTCAAGGAGTTCCTGCGCGACCACGACGGCTTCCCGCACTCGATCTGCCGCCACCGGGTCGAGCCGCCGCGCAACACGGCCGACAAGCAGACGACCATCGCCTCGCTCGTCGGCGAGCCACGCGAGGGACGCCTCCACGTCTGCTTCGGCAACCCGTGCCTGGAGGACTACCAGGTCGTCGAGGTCTGAGCCATGACCAGCTTCCCGCTCCTCTCGGCCCCGATTTCGATCCGTGGCTGCGAGATCCGCAACCGCATCCTCCAGACCGGCCACACGAAGCTCTTCAGCCGCGACGGGATGGACTCCGACCGCGACGTCGCCTACTACGAGGCCCGCGCCCGCGGCGGCATCGGGCTGATGATCACCGGGAATCGCTTCGTCCACCCCACCTCGACGTCGGCGACGCTGCGCTACTCGCTCGGCTGGCAGCGCGACGCGGTCGCCGCCGACCGGCGCCTTACCGACGCCGTGCACCGCCACGGCGCTCGGATCGTCGCGCAGCTCAACCACTTCGGCGTCAACGGCGAGAGCGACGCCGCCGACGACATCCGGGTTCTCTGGGGCCCCTCGCCGCTGCCGTCGCCGATCTACGGCGAGGTCGCCAAGGAGATGGACGCGGCCGACATCGCCGAGGTGACCGACTGGTGGGCCCTGTGCGCCGAGCTCTCACGCGAGGGCGGCTTCGACGGCGTCGAGGTGCACCTCTCCCACAGCTACCTGCTCCACCAGTTCATCTCGCCGCTCTACAACCGGCGCACCGACGAGTACGGCGGATCGCTCGAGAACCGGCTCCGCTTCGCCCGCGACGTCATCGCCGAGGTCCGCCGACGGGTCGGCGACGACTGGGTCGTCGGGACGCGGATCAGCCTCTCGGACATGGTCGACGGCGGCCTCGGCCCAGCCGACGCGGTCGAGATCGTCCGCCTGCTCGAGGCCGACGGGCTGCTCGACTACGTGAACGTCACCGCCGGCGGCTACCACGACGGGCTCACCTCGGCGATCGCGCCCGGGGACACGCCGGACGGCTGGCTCCTCCACCTGCTCGCCGAGTTGAAGGCCGCCGTCCGGGAGCTGCCGGTCTTCGCCGTCGGCGGCCTCCGCGAGCCCGGGCAGGGCGAGGACATCCTCGCCGCCGGCCTCGCGGACATGGTCGCCTTCACGCGAGCGCAGATCGCCGACCCCGAGTTCGCGCGCAAGGCGCTGAGCGGCCGCGCCGACGAGATCACCCACTGCATCCGCGGGAACCAGGGCTGCATCGGACGCGACTCGCGCGGGCTGCCGATCGCCTGCACCGTCACCCCGCTCGCCGGACGCGAGCGCCGACTCGAGCCGCTGCTCGCGAGCCGCGCAGACCACCCCGAGCGCTGGGTGGTCGTCGGCGGCGGGCCCGCCGGCATGAAGGCCGCCGAGACGCTCGCGCGGCGCGGCCACGCCGTCACGCTGATCGAGCGAGCCACGCGCCTGGGCGGCCAGCTGGCGCTGATCCTCGAGACCCCCGGCCGCACGACGTTCGCCAGCCTCCGCGACGACCTCGAGCGCAGCCTCGCCCGCCTCGGCGTCGACGTGCGCCTCGGCGTCGACGCGGCCCCCGACGACCCGCTCCTCGCCGACGCGGACGCCGTCGTGATCGCGACGGGCGCCCGCCCCGACCGAACGGGCTTCTCGCAGGTCGAGCCGTTCGTCGACGCGATCCTGGGCGTCGACGCCAGCCACGTCCTCACCGTCTGGGACGTCCTGCAGGACCCGGGCCGGGCCGGCCTACGAGTCGCGTTGCTCGACGACGACGGCACCCGCTTCGCGGCCGGGCCGGCCGAGACGCTGCTCGACCGCGGCTGCGCCGTCCACGTGATCACACCGCACACGTCGCTGTTCTCGCGCACCGTGCTGACCCTCGACCAAGGCCTGCTCTACGAGCGGACATTCGCGAAGGGCCTGACGTTCGACCTGAACGCGTGGGCGACGGCGATCGAGCCGGCCGGCGTCCGCATCCGGTCCCTCTACGGCGCCGGCGCGGAACGCCTCGTCGAGGCCAACACCGTCGTCCTCGCCACGAAGCCGCACGCCGAGGCGAGCCTCTTCCATGCACTGCGCGCGAAGCGGGAGCGTGTCCACCTGATCGGCGACGCCGCCGCGCCACGCCGTCTCGACCACGCGATCTACGAGGGCCTCGTGACCGGGCTCGAGCTGTTCGACTGGAACGAGCGGGCGATCCTCGAGGGAGCTCTCGAGCGCTCGCCCGCGTAAATGCCTATGGACCGGGCGCGCGCCGGTCTACTGCTGCCAGCTTGGAGAGAGCGACAGATGGGACTCTGACCCGCGGCATTCAGCCTGGAAGAGCCACCCACAAGACCAAGAACAAGCCGATCGCTTCTGGCTCCGCCCGTTCGCCTGGTAGCCCGGCATCGAAACGGGCAAGTCGGGAACACAGCGCGGACCGCGACGGCGCCTAGCGGGACAACGACTCGTGCGGAGCGAAACGCGGGGTAGCGCGTTCGAGCAGCGTACAAATGAAGCCGCCGCAGGTGCCCCCCTCCCCCCTCCCGCGCGCCCCTAGGCAGGGCGACATCCTGAGGCACCCTGTGAGCCGGAGACGCACGAGTCGTGCAGGGGCCGGGTCGGCTATTGATCAATCGCTTGTTCGAATGATCAATCCACAATTCGTTCGAGTGCTATCTTTATCGAGCCATGGATCTCTCTACGCCGTGGGCGGTGATCCGGTCGCCGGTCGACGCGGAGGTCCTGCTGGTGTTGCACGGCACGACCCGGCCGCTGACCGGGCGCGAGGTTGCGAGACTCGTCCGCAGCGGGTCGCAACCGACCGTCAACGCTGCACTGCGACGCCTGGCCGCTGAAGGCGTCGCGCTGGCCGAGGAGGCGGGCAACGCCTACCTCTACACCCTGAACCGCGAGCACCTGGCGGCCGCGGCCATCGAGTCGCTCGCCGCGATCCGCGCCGAGCTCGAGCGTCGGCTGCGCGAGGAGATCACCAGCTGGGAGATCGCCCCGTCCCACGTGTCCCTGTTCGGATCTGCCGCGCGCGGCGACGGCGACTCGCACAGCGACATCGACATCTTCCTCGTCCGGCCAGACCGGCTGCCCGCGGATGACGCGGTCTGGCGCGGTCAACTCGAGCGCCTCGCCGAGCGGATCCACGCCTGGACCGGCAACCAGGCGGCGCTTGCCGAGGTCTCCGCCGCCGACCTCCGCCGGCTGCGCCGCGAGCGACCACCCATCGTCACGGAACTGGAGCGCGAGGCAGTCGCGCTCGCCGGCCCACCCCCGAACGAGCTTCTGCGAGCACGCCGATGACCCGGCGAACCGGACGCACCCAGACCTGCGACCGCGCCCAGGCACGAACCCGGCTCGACAACGCCGCCAAAGCACTCGAGGTCGCCGAACTCGCCGCCGCCGAACACGACCTACCCGCATCACGCAGCGTCGCCGCCGCACTCGCAGTGCTCTCGGGCATCGCGTCCGCTGACGCCGCCTGCTGCGCCGCCCTCGGCCGCCGCTCACGCGGCGACGACCACCGCGAAGCCGCAGCACTCCTCCGCCAGATCCTCCCCGAAGGCGACCGCGCAGCAAAGGCGCTACTCGAACTGATCGACCTCAAGGACAGCGCCCAATACGGACTGATCCCGATCACACAACGCCAGCTCACGACCGCCCTGCGACGAGCCAAGATCCTCCTCGACCACGCATCCGACGTCCTCCGCCGGTAGCCGACCCAGGGCCTGACCGCCGCAGCCGAGCGGGGCCCCTTCCGGCGCGGCCACGCAAGACCGCCGCGGACCCCCCTTCGCCCTAGCCAGGGCGGCACCCTTCTACACCGCAGAGAGACACCGAGACGCCGCTGGCGAACGCCATGGCGAGCCGCTAGAGAATCGCCTGCAAACGGCTAACTTCCATCGCCACCTTCAAAATCGGCCCGACGTGGCAACCCCACGTTTGGAGGGTTCGACTCCCTCGCCGCTCCGTCTCGAAACACCCGCAAATCGCAGTATCTTCCACCGGCCCGTGCCGGCGATCGTTGCCACGATGGCCAACAAGACTCGGGCGAACCCGCCGCCGATGTGAGTTCGTCCGGCCCGGTGGCCGTGTCGGTACAGATGACCGGCTAGGCGTGGCAGTCTGTCGTCGCGGACACGGGATTCCCGGGCGTTGCGGAGGCGTCATCTTCTCCGGCGACGGACTTGGGTCGGAAATGCTCGTTGGTATGGCGCTCCGATCACGGACGGCGTCGGCGCCCTCGTCCTACTTGAGGGGAGGTTCCCCAGTCGTGGCTCCACCGGGTGGGAGTCCCGAACCGTCGGATCGGGCAGCTACGAACCCCCGCCCCGGTCGGTTCCAGCTCTTCAAGTTGTCGCGAGTGCGAGGATCGCGGCGATCACGCGGTGAAGGGCGGCCACGATCGGCCATCCCGAGGCACCCGCCACTGAGGGTTCGGTGGCTTCGGCGGTCACGATGACGAAGGCTTCGTTGCCGGGGAGCGTCGCGAACGTCGGTCCCCCGGTTGGGTCGCTCGACGCGGCGACGCGCCCGTCGAAGCCGACCGCGAAGACGGTACCGGCGAGCGCCACGGCGTCACGTGCGCCGCCGTCCAGCGTCGGGACCAGCTCGACCTGGCGCAGCCCGGTGTCGTAGATCCGTGATCTCGCCTCGTCGCCGCCGCCGTTGACGAACGCGAACCGGCTCTCGTCGAGCCACACGACCGGCCCGAAGACGTTCAGCGTCTCCAGCGGCGCGGTGAGCACGGCCGCGGGCGTACGCGACCGGTCGACCAGCACGATCTGCGAGGGCTCAGTCACACCCGGCTCCGGGGAGCTGTAGGCGACACCGGCCAGCCAACGTCCATCCGGGCTCGGCGCGAGGCCGCCCGTGTACCGAGGCACCTGCCCAACGGTGCGCTCGACGCCGGTGCGCGGATCGACGCTGACGAGCATCGAGCCATCGGCACCGGCCGCGAGGATCGCCTCGCCAGGGCCGAGCCACGCCGCCTGCGCCATGCCCCGCCACACGACCGTCGAGCCGTTCTCGGCGAGCATCACCAACGCGGCATCGCCGCTCCCAGCGCGCTCGAACGCGAGTGACCGACTGCCCAGGCTGTCGCGACAGTCCAGCTCGAGCACCTCCGCGTCCGCGACCGCGAGCGCAACCTCACGCTCCGCGACCAGCTCGAGGCCCGGCAACGAGCGCACCCCGAGTCGCCGCTGACCAGGCGCCACCCAGGCGAGCTCGACCAGGCGCGCAGACCCGGGGCAGACGTCGAGCGCAATCACCTGCCCCTCCCCGCGCCCGTATGCGACCGTCTCCCCTCTCGCATCCAGCGCGACCAGCCGGGCCTCGCCGAACGCCCCGCCGACCAGCAACGCCGGCGGCCCGACCCCGGTCACGGCAGGCAACCCCTCGGCCGCGGCAAGCAACGCCTCCGCTGCGACCTGATAACAGAGCCCAGACGTCCACGCCCCCGGCGCCCCGCGCAAGAACAGGCCCGTCCGCTCGCCCAACGAGAGCTCGAGCGGACAGGCAGCGTCGTCCACCACCTCCACCTGCTCCCCGACCTGGCCGAGCACGGCCTCCTCGACCCGAAACGTCCACCGAGCACCCGAGCCCATCTCGACCCGCGCGATCGCCGTGCCAACAAAGGCCGCCGGATACCGCTCCAGCATCTCGATCGGATCAGCCACCGCACACGAACACGCCAGCGCGGCCGACACCAACGCCAACCAGAGGACAAGCGCTGCCCCCGCCGCGCTCATGACCCTCCGGGCGCCGCTCGGTGTACACCGCATCGCCGCGGAGCTGGCCGCGACGGCGATCGCGACGAGCCCCAGACCGAGCCTCGGACGCTGGTTCACGGCAGCTCGATCCTGACGAGGAAGGCGTCGAAGGAGCTACCGGGCCCGGCTGGCGCGTGGTGGCGTAGGCCGGGGAGGTTGGGGCCGCCGCTGCCGTCGGGGAAGGAGTGGCGGTCGGAGCGCGTCGTGCCGGCGACGATCGCGTCGGCGCCCCGCGCAGCGACGCCCGAGGCCATGTCGCCGGCGACGCCACCGAGGAATGTCGCGGTGGTCAGGCGGAGCCGGGCGTCGAGCGTGACGAGGAACGCGTCGAGCGGCTGGATCGGCAGCGGCTGGGCGCCCGGTAGCCCGGGCGTCTCGTCGGACGGGAAGCTGCCGTCGTTCGATGCGGTCGAGCCGACGATCAGGACGCGGCCATGGCTCCAGGCGACATCGGTGGGCTCGTCGTAGGCGGTGCCGCCGACGAGGCCGGCCGCGTCCGGGCGCCCATCGTGGCCGAGACGGACGACCAGCCCGTCCTCGGCGCCGTTCCCGGTCGCGTCCGGGCCCGGCAGCCCAGCAAGGCCGACGCTGGCGAGGTACCCGTCGGCGACCCCGTTGCGCAACAGCCCCACGACGAGCGCGCGGCCCGACGTGTCGAGCGCGACCGCGCGAAGGTCGGCGTCGCCCAGCGCGACCGTCCAGCGCCGCTCGCCCGACGTCGCGATGCCGAGCGCGAACGCACCCGCCGCGATCCCTGTCCCGTCCCCGCGCGACGAGCCGATCACGACCGCACCGTCCCTCGAGGCGGCGATCCCGACCGGCACCTGATCGCCGCGACCTCCGAACGTCCGAACCCACCGCAACCGCTCACCCGAGCGGTCGAACCGCGCGACCAGTACGTCGTGCTCGGGCACGGGGCTCGGCGCCGGGTACACGGCCCTGCCAAGCACCGAGCCGGTGACCACGGAGCCGACGACGAGCAGGCCGCCGCGCCCGTCGGCCGAGACCCCGACCAGCGCATCGACGTCCAACCCGGTCAAGCGCGCGAGATCCACGCCTCGCACGCCGAGCGGCGAGACGCGCGCCAGCACACCGACGCTAGCACCGGCCCGATCGCGCGCTCCCGCAACGAAGACGGACTCGCCGATCGCCGCGACGTCCCGCGGGATCGTCCACCGCCACGGCAGCAAGCGCACGCCCTCGAGACACGTCCCTGTCGGGTCGAGCGTCGCAACGAACCCGTCGACCGAGCCGCGTGGGCGCGACCCGACCGTCAGGCCAGCGCTCCAGCGCGCGTCCGGCCGCGCTCCCGACGACGCCGTCGTCCCGACCAGCACCGGCCGCCCGGACGCCGTGACCGCGACGGCGCTCACGCGCTCCTCCCCACCGCTGCCGAGCACACTCGCCGACACGAACCTCGGAGCGTCCCCCGGCCGCGTCCCTTCGGGCACGCAGGTCACCGCTGCCCCGGCGGACGGGATCCCCGCAGGGAGCAGCAGAGCAGCCACAACGAACCAGGCCGCCATGCCGGCAGCCCGCACGCCCGAAGGACCCCGCAACCGCCAGATGACCGGGTACGAACGCATGCCCGCTCAGCCCCCGCCAACACGGTCGATCACGGCTTGCACCGAGACGGTCTCCCCGGCGGCGTTCGTCGCCTCACCGGTCGAGGTGTCGACCAGGTAGGCGTCGAGGAGCGCGAGCGGCCGATCCGGCGCATCGGACGGCCCGGCCAGGACGAGGTACGTCCGCCCGGATGGATCGCCGGCGCAGTCGGGCCAGGCCAGCTCGACCGACGAAGGGACCGTGGCGCGCAGCGGCTCGGTGACCGCGACGCGCACGACCCGACCGGACGACCCGTCGTCCGGGTCGGTGGGCACGCCGGTCTCGGTCACGGGGCCGACGAAGACCGCCGTCGCGGCCAGCAGCAACCGGTCGAACGACGCAGCGACGTCTGTGCAGCCCGCGCCGTCCGTCCCGGCGGGAGCACGCTCGAGCGGCGCGCGCTCCGGCAGCCGCGGCGGTCGGCAGCCCGCCTCCGCGGCCGACACCAGGCCGGCCGAGCCGTCGCGCGCGATCCGCACCCCGCCCATCGCGAAGACATCGCCGCCCGTCCCGTCCGCGCGACTCCAGTAGACGAACGCGCCGAGCAGGTACGAGCCCGGCGGCGCATCCAACCGGATCTCCCCGCCACGGCGCCCGAACGGCGCGACGACGACCGCGTCCCCGAACCGCGCCTCTCCACCATCCACACACTCGAGTGGCCACAGCGAGAGGAGACCCTGCACGCAGTACGGCGAGCAGCCATGCGGCGTGCTCGCCTCGGCGTCGACCAGCGCGACCCGGACGGATTCACCGCGCCTGACCCGCAGGTACTCAGTGGGCGGCCGCGGCGACCCGTCCGAGCAGAGCGCCGGGGAGCAGAAGCTGACCGGGTCGAGCTCGAGCTCGGCACCCCCGCCCGCGGCAAGCCGCGCGACCAGCACGGGCGGCGTTGACGGGTCGAACGTCGCCGCGGGCGGCGGCCCCGACTCAACCGGAGGCGACACCCCGGCCGCCGCCACGGTGTCGATCGGCGGCGCCAGCTCGGTCACGGCCACGGCTGGCGCTGCCGACGCAACGGGTGGCGCGGCTTCCTGCGGGCCCGGCGCGGGTGGGGTCACTGGCTCGTTCGCGGCCGGCGTTCCGGCGCAGCCGGCGAGCGACGCCGCCGCCACGAGGGCGTAGGCCCAGCCGAGCCCGGCGCGGACGATCCGACGCATCCAGCCCTTCGACCCTCTGACGTCGTCGCTGGTTCCCACCGCGTCCCCTCGTCTCGCCGATCGGCCGGAGTCGTCCGGGTCGTCGGGGGCGCGGCGCCCGAGACCAGGCCCCCGCCGGCCCCTGGGCGACGCGCCCCCTTTGGCGGGCGCGACATGGTCGAGCCCGGTACGCATCGATGCAGCAGCAGGCCCGATTCCTTTAGACGGCCGCCGGGCCCCCGTTTCCCGCGAGTAAAGATCGGACGGCCCCCGACGCATCGAAAGGGAGGCCGCCGTGTCCGCGGCGGCGAGTCGGGAGGGGGTGCGATGCGGTCGATCGCTCACGACCACCGTCACCTGTGCGAGCGACGGTGGCTTCCTCGTCAAGCAGCTGTCGTTCCTGCCAGCCGAAGCACAGACCGGTACTGCGTGACCGCCGCATTGATCCCGCTAGCTCTCGGCATCGCACTCGCCCTCAGCCTCACGGGAGCCACCGACGCAGCAACGATGCCGGGTCGTCGAGTGGCCAGCACGAGCCAGGAGATCGCGCTGGTGGCCACGCCCGCGCGCGCCCGCCGCCGCTGCGAACGGATCCTGCTGCTCGCCCCCGCCTGCCCCAGCCGCGTCGCGAAGGTGCCCGACTGGAACGTGTTCGCACGCCGCTTCCGCACCAGCGGCTTCGCCGTCTGGGACTTCTGGCATGGCGCCGCCGACACGCCACGGCCCGAGCAGGCCCGCCCGCCAGCCGCCTTCCACCTGGTTCTCATTGCGGGCAAACTCGACGACGCGCTCGGCGGCTTCCAGCTCCCCAGCAACGGCAGCCCGACACCCATCCAGGACGGACTGATGCGCCAGGACCGCACCGCTGGCGTCTTCTTCGGCACCTTCCGCTGGGGCAGGCGCACCGGCAGCCTCGTACTCGCGCCGCCCTACCCCAACGCAGGCGAACAGTCGAACCGCCTGATCTTCACCTGGCGCCACAAGGGCCGCACCTACGCCGTCGGCATCCACGGCTGGGAGCCCTTCACGGAGACCGTCCAGACCCTCCGCCGGATCGTCGCCGCTATCCCCAGCCCAGGCCACCACCTGCATCGCGCGGCGACGCAGCCCGTCCGCCCAGCCAGCGAACGGTGGCGCACCGCGACGGTCACGACACAGGCTCCAGATCGACGCCACGGCATCGGCCCAACCGAGACCTGACGCGATGGGCAGGCGATACACGATGACCTGCGACGCCTGCGGCTACCAGGCCGAGGTCTCCGGCGGGCCGGACTCCGGGAAGCTCGTCACCGTCCAGACAATGACCTGCCTCACCTGCCGATCGCTCGTCGACGTCGTCACCGAGATCCACGCCCGAGGCGCCTGGCTCGACGCGCTCGACCACGAGCTCGGACGATGTCCGAGCTGTCTTGGCCGGCGGCTCGAACCATGGGGCGCGACTGCCGACGATCACGCGAGCGGCAGCGGCGGCCAGGCAGCGACGAATCCGTGTCCGCTGTGCGGCACGCGGATGCGCCGCGGCGAGTCGACCATCCTTTGGGACTGAGCGACGTGTCGATCCGACGCAGACGAGCGTGGGAGTACCCGCCGCCGCCCGAGCAGCCAGTCCAGCGCCGCACGACGGCTCCGCTCATGGTCGTCGCCGTCATTGTGATTGCCTCGTGCGCAGCAGCGCCGGGCATCTCCACCGCGTCGGCGGCAACGAGGAAGCCAACGGCCTGCGAGGCGACGCCAGTCCACCCGGTGGGTGAGGCGCCGCCAGCCTGGGCGCGGGCTCGCGGCCCGGCCGGCACACGGTTCGTCGTCGGCCAGGGCGATCCGATCGTCGGGTTCCTGTTCGTGGATCTCGCGCCTCGGCCGCGCGGGTCGCGGGCGCACAACAAGATCCTCTGGCACGTCAAGCGCAGCCGTGCCGGCGATCCGCTGCTCTTCCGAGCCCACCGAGCGGGCTCGACGAGGGTGCGGCGATGGTCGTGGCCGGCAACCGCGCAGCCGGGAAAGATCTACCCGAGCTACCTGGACGTGCGCACAGCCGGCTGCTGGACGGTGGAGCTCGAATGGGGAGACGATCGAGCCGTCGTGACGTTCGAGATCCCAACCCTGCGCCGGACTTGACGGCTTGACGTCCCATCCGATCAAGCATAGGATCGCAAAGCAATGCAAGGCGAGGCACTGAAGGGGCATCTCGATCTGCTGATCCTCAGCGTGGTCGAGCACGCGCCCCTGCACGGGTACGGGATCATCGTCGAGCTGAACCGCCGCTCCGAGGGCCTGTTCGAGCTGAAGGAGGGCACGATCTACCCCGCCCTGCACCGGCTCGAGCGCGCTCGTCTGCTCCGCTCCCGCTGGGAGAAGGGCGACGGGCCCCGGCCGCGCAGGCTGTACAGCCTCACCCCGGAGGGCCGCAAGGCGCTCGCCCAGCGGGGTGAGGAGTGGCACTCGTTCGCCTCCGCGATGAACCGCGTGCTCGACCCGCGCTGGCAAAGCTGACGACCGGAAGGGAGCGGGATGCGCTGGTCAGAGCGCACGCCAGGCTCGCAGGGACAGCAGCACGACCGGGGCCGTGACCACCAGGCCGCCCCACCGGTCACGGACGCACGGACAGCCACCCTCGACCGGGACGCAGGGCGATGCCCGAGCTGATCGAGCGCTACCTCGCCGAGCTGGAGCGCCGCCTCCCCGGCCGCCGTGGGCTCCGCCGCCGCGCGATCGCCGAGGCCTCACGCCACCTCCACGACGCCTTCGCCGACGAGCAAGCAGCCGGCCTCGACGAGCAGGCAGCCGAGCAACGCGCGATCGACCGCTTCGGCCCCGCCCGCGACGTCGCCGACGCCTTCCGGGCCAGCCTGCCCGTGCGTCACGTCACCACGCGCCGCGTCGCCGCCCTCGTCACCGCCGGCCTCGCCGCCGCCCTCATCGCAACCATCGTCCAGGAGACCTCCACGCCCGACTCGCCACGGGCGCCGCAGGCCGAGGCGGCCGCGCCGGCCGCGGCGCCCGCCGCACCGCCACCCGGGGTGTCTCCTCGGGAGCGCGCGGGCCTCGACCGGCCGGCGAGCGATACCGGACAGGCGGCGCCCACGGGAGCTCCTGCGCCCGTGCCGCCGCCGACGGCTCCGCAGTTGGAGCCCGTGGCCGCAGCGGCTGCGTGGTCGTTCTCGAGCTGGGCCGGAACGCGCCTGCCGGGGAAGCCGGCGAGCCCAGAGGCGGTGGCGCGGTTCGAGCGCTGGCAGGCCAGGGCGCTCGTGCCGCTGCCAGGCCCGATGCGCGTCAGGCTGCTCGACTCGCTGACCGTCGCGGGCGAGCGAGTCGACCTGTACGGGATCCGCTCCGGCGACCTGATCTGCCTGGCCGCGCTCTCGACGCTGCCGTCCCACTTCGGTCGCAGCGTGGGCTGCACGACGGAGGCGGGCCTCGCGGCGGCGGGCCCGCTGATCGTGATCCGCTCGGATCTCGAGTTCGGCTTCCGCAAGCCGTTCCGGGACTTCCGTGAGCCGAACTGGGTGCGGGTGACGTTCGGCTTCGCGGCCGACCAGGTCAAGACGCTCCGTCCGCAGGCACGCAGCGCCGGGCTCGGCCTCGGCCTGAACGTGTTCCTCGTCGCCGTCCCCCGCCCACCGCTTCGCGACACACTCGATCGGATCGACGGGAAGCTCAGGGACGGGAGCAGGTTTCGCACGACGGTTCCCGCCGGGGCGATCTTCGACGCCAGCCTGGACCCGCAGGAGGCGATCGAGCTGCGGCGGAGCCTGCCCGGCCCGACCGCGGTCGAGCGGTTCCCCGAGCCCGGCCGGGTCGGCTGGGCCGACCGGGACGAGGAGCCGGGCGTGCTCGTCCCGCGCCGAACGATCCCGGGGATCGGAACGACCGAGGCACGCGCCGTCCGCCCGAACCCCGAGAGCGCCCAGACCGTCCTGCTGGTCGTCCCGGGCCGCGACAAGCCGGGACGGCCACGGCGGATCTGCTCGATGGCCGTCGCCCCGTTCGAGCCAGTCGGGAGCGGCGGCTGCGTCCCGCTCCCCGGCGCCATCCCGGACTCCCCGTTCCTCAGCTTCGGCTCGGGCTTCATCAGCGGCCCCGGCCCGACCGAGATCTGGACCGGCCTCCTCACCGACGAGGCCGCCAGCCTCGAGCTGATCACCCGCACGCAACGACGGCAGATCCCGATCGCCGCCAACACATTCGTCGCCGAGATACCCCGCGCCAACGAGCCCATCAACAACGCCATCTTCAAGCTCGTCGTCCGCGACAAGGACGGCGCGGTAATCGGGATCTACCCCGACCAGGGGTTCAGCACGGAACGCGAGCAGCCCGACGAGAGCCAGCGACGCAGGATCCTCGAGCACGTCGGCCCGGGTGCCTTCCGGGCTGCGATCGACGTCGCCCCGTCGAACCTGGGCGGCACCTGCTGGTGGTGGACATCGACCGGCCAGCCCGACCAGATCGGCTGCTTCCCCCGCCCTGGCGACCCCGAGCTGCCCCGCGCGCTGATCGGCCCGCTCCCGCGGGCGCCGATCGAGATCTACGCCGGCGTCATCGCGGCGGACGTCGGCAGCCTCACGCTCCAGTACGAGGACGGCACGAGCCAGCAGATCCCGATCGTCGAGCGGTTCGTCCTCTTCACCCCCGATCAGCCGGTCACCGACGAGGCCGTCCTGATCGTTCGCGACACCGGCGGCAACGAGCTCGACCGGCTCGCGGGCGTCGGTCCCGAGCCCGCGCTCGAGATCCCCGACACCCCGCCGCTGCAGCGCGCGAGCGACCACGGCGCAACGGTCTCCGTCTACGCGAACAGCATCGTCGTCATCGACCCCGCGAACGCCGAGCCCGATCTGCGAAGCCGCCTCGATCTCCGCCGCCTCCAGACCGCCTGCACCACGCTGCGCACGGACGAGCCGCCGTGGAAGCAGGCCACCTGGGGCGGCAGGCTCGAGCAGCGCGACGGCCGGTTCATCACGCGCATCAGCTCCCTCTACGAGCCGCGCAGGGCGAGCAAGACCCCGCCGCCCTACGACTACTGCGTCCTCGAGACCATGCGCGCCCGCCGCTGGCGCGACGCCAACGCAACCACGCCGACCGTGCAGTTCACGTTCACCAGCCGAGCCCGCCGCTACCTCGCCGAACGCTCCACCGCCGAGGACCTCCGCCTGCTCCTTCGCACCCGGCGAATGGCGGAGATCCGCCGCCAGGAGAGAACCGCCGCCAGCGTGGTCGCCCGCTTCCCGGGCGGCGAGCTCGTCGAGCTCCCGACCAGGACGAGCCGGCCACCGGCCGGCACGGTCGGCGTCTGGACGAGCGGCAGCCTGCTCCGGCTCAGCGAGCTCACCCCGGCTGGCCGGCTGCTCTGGGTCGAGCTCGACCGCCGCCGCGTCAGCCGCCACAACCTCCACGGCCTGACCTTCCCAAGCTAGCCGACCCGCACGGGCCTGACCGCCAGTCTCCCGATTCGGGCACGCAGATACCCGCGACACGTCGCACCCGATGTCGACGCCCACCCGATCGACCGGACAATCAGGGGGTTCCACGCATGCGCCGCACCACGCTCGTCCTGCTCCTCGCCGCCCTCGCGGCGACCGGAGCTCTCACCGCTCCAGCCCACGGCTCCACCCCCGCCAGCGACGAATGCTGGGCCCGTGTGATCAACGACTGGGCGAAGGACAGGAAGATCGCCGCCAGCTACCGGATCCGCTGCTACACGGACGCGATCGCCAACGCGCCCGACGACGTCCGCAGCTACAGCACCTTCGTCAACGACACGCGCAAGGCCCGACGCCGCGCGATCCAGCGCTGCACCGCCCACCTCGGCAAGGGTAACCCCGCCTGCGGCATCCACGGCAATGGCCGCACCAGCCCCGACTTCGACTGCTGGCGCCGCGTCATCCAGGACTGGATCCCCGACGGCCAGATCCGCCCCACCTACAAGGTGCGCTGCTACAGCGACGCCCTCACCAACGCGCCGGCTGACCTCCTCGCCCACGGCAGCTTCGCCCGCGACGTCCGCAATGCCCGCGCTAGGGCGATCGCCGACTGCACCCGCCGCAACGGCCCCGCCGCGCCGGCCTGCAAGCCGTAGGAACCTCCAAGCACCCTACGCCTCCCGCTATCGGTGAGTCGCCAGGATCGCGCGACGAGAACGAGGAAAGCGAGACCATAATCGTTCTGCGAACGGCCGCTCGAAGAACCCCTCGACCGCGAACGGATGAGTGCCTCGCTTTTCATTCGAGTGCTACCGTTATCGATCTATGAATCTGTCCTCGCCCTGGGCGGTGATCCGATCGCCGGTCGACGCGGAAGTCCTGCTGGTGTTGCACGGCACAACCCGGCCACTGACAGGGCGCGAGGTCGCCCGGCTCGTCCGCAGCGGCTCGCAACCAACCGTCAACGCCGCCCTACGACGCCTGGCCGCTGAAGGCATCGCGCTGGCCGAGGAGGCAGGCAACGCCTACCTCTACACCCTGAACCGCGAGCACCTGGCGGCCGCGGCCATCGAGTCGCTCGCCGCGATCCGCGCCGAGCTCGAGCGACGGCTGCGCGACGAGATCACCAGCTGGGAGATCGCCCCGTCCCACGTGTCCCTGTTCGGCTCCGCCGCGCGCGGCGACGGCGACATCCACAGCGACATCGACATCTTCCTCGTCCGGCCAGACCGGCTGCCCGCGGATGACGCGGTCTGGCGCGGTCAACTCGAGCGCCTCGCCGAGCGGATCCACGCCTGGACCGGCAACCAGGCGGCGCTTGCCGAGGTCTCCGCCGCCGACCTCCGCCGGCTGCGCCGCGAGCGACCACCCATCGTCACGGAACTGGAGCGCGAGGCAGTCGCGCTCGCCGGCCCACCCCCGAACGAGCTTCTGCGAGCACGCCGATGACCCGGCGAACCGGACGAACACAAACCTGCGACCGCGCCCAGGCACGAACCCGGCTCGACAACGCCGCCAAAGCACTCGAGGTCGCCGAACTCGCCGCCGCCGAACACGACCTACCCGCATCACGCAGCGTCGCCGCCGCACTCGCAGTGCTCTCCGGCATCGCCTCCGCCGACGCCGCCTGCTGCGCCGCACTCGGCCGCCGCTCACGCGGCGACGACCACCGCGAAGCCGCAGCACTCCTCCGCCAGATCCTCCCCGAAGGCGACCGCGCAGCAAAGGCGCTACTCGAGCTGATCGACCTCAAGGACAGCGCCCAATACGGACTGATCCCGATCACACAACGCCAGCTCACGACCGCCCTGCGACGAGCCAAGATCCTCCTCGACCACGCATCCGACGTCCTCCGCCGGTAGCCGACCCAGGGCCTGACCGCCGCAGCCGAGCGGGGCCCCTTCCGGCGCGGCCACGCAAGACCGCCGCGGACCCCCTTCGCCCTAGCCAGGGCGGCACCCTTCTACACCGCAGAGAGACACCGAGACGCCGCTGGCGAACGCCATGGCGAGCCGCTAGAGAATCGCCTGCAAACGGCTAACTTCCATCGCCACCTTCAAAATCGGCCCGACGTGGCAACCCCACGTTTGGAGGGTTCGACTCCCTCGCCGCTCCGTCTCGAAACACCTGCAAATCGCAGTATCTTCCACCGGCCCGTGCCGGCGATCGTTGCCACGATGGCCAACAAGACTCGGGCGAACCCGCCGCCGACGCGAGCTCGTCGGGTCCGTGGCCGTGTCGGTCCGATAGACCGGCCAGGCGTGGCGGCCTCGTGACGCCGTCACCGAGCCGCGACGCGCCGCCGGCGTGCCGGCCCGGCCGTGGCCCGGGCGCGCGGCGGGCGACGGACCGACGGCGGAGGTGGTCTCGATCTGTCTCGATCTGTCTCGATCCAAATAGATACTTGATATATGGGTCTACATGCGGGACGCCTTCCTCGCGCTGCTGGCCGACCGACCCCGCCCATGGCTACGAGCTGGGACAGCTCTTGACGCAACGGCTGGGCGGCCTCCTGCCGCCGCTGAACGCGGGCCAGATCTACACGACTCTTCAGCGGCTCGAGCGGGACGGGCTCGTCTCGAGTGAGGCGGTGCCCGAGGATGGCCGGAACAAGCGCATGTACGCGATCACGGAGGCCGGCCGGTGCGAGCTCGAACGCTGGGCCTCGACGCCCGTGCCCGGCACGAGGCTCAAGGACGAGTTCTTCATGAAGCTCGTCCTGGTGGGGCTCGGTGGGCTCGTGGACCCGAAGCGCCTGATCGACGCGCAGCGCCGCGAGTACCTCCAGTCGCTCCGTGACCTGACCGAGGTCGTCCGCGGTGAGGGCAGCGAGATCCTCGGGCTGCTGGCGGACGGGGCAGCGTTCCGGCTGGAGGCCGACCTCCGTTGGCTCGACCTGTGCGAACGACGGCTCGTTCAGAAGGAGGAGCGGTGACCGACCCGATACTCGAGGCGCGTGGCCTCGCCAAGACCTACAGCTCGGGCGGCGTGGACGTGCTCGCGCTGCGCGGCGTCGACGTCGCGCTCGCGCCAGGGGAGTTCGTCGCCGTCATGGGCCCGTCCGGCTGCGGCAAGTCGACGCTGCTCTCCCTGCTCGGCGGGATGGGGCGGCCGACGGCCGGTGAGGTGCTCCTCGCCGGCGTCCGCGTCGATCAGCTGTCCGAAACGAGGCTCGCGCTCCTGCGGCGCAGGTCGATCGGCTACGTCTTCCAGTTCTTCAACCTCGTGCCGACCCTGACCGTCGCGGAGAACGTCGAGTTGCCGGTCCTGCTGGCGGGCGGCTCGCGTGGCCAGGCGCGCGCACGCCGCGAGGAGCTGCTCGCGCTGGTCGGCATCGAGCGTCGGGACGCGGCGTCGCCGGCTCAGCTGTCGGGGGGCGAGCAGCAGCGCGTGGCGATCGCGCGGGCCCTCGCCCATCGCCCGGCCGTCCTGCTCGCCGACGAGCCGACCGGGAACCTCGACTCGGCGAGCGCCCGCCAGGTCGTCGACGTGCTCCGACACGGCCGAGGCGAGGGGCAAGCGCTCCTGCTCGTGACACACGATGCCCGGGTCGCGGCTGCCGCCGACCGGGTGCTGACGATGCGCGACGGGCTGATGGTCGACGAGACCCGGGTCACTCCGCCGCGAGAGGTTCCGAGCCTCCTCGAGCTGGAGGTGTGAGATGCTCGTGACGTTCCTGCGGATCGCGCTCGCCGGCATCCGCGGCCGAGCGCTCGCCGCCCTCCTGACGGCGCTGCTGGCGGCGGTCACCGCGGCGGTGCTGACCCTCGCGCTCGGTCTCCGCTCGGTCGCCGACGAGCCGTGGGATCGGACGTTCCGCGAGACGAACGGCGCGCACCTGATCGCCCTGGGCGGACCCGAGGTGGCCCGACTCGCCCGCCTGCCGGGCGTCGTCGAGGCAGCGCCCCCTGTCCCGGGCTCGTTCACGTCCTTCGCGCTCGCCGGCCAGCGGTTCGCCCTGAACGCGCTGGCGACCGGCCCCGAGCCGCCGCGGGTCGAGCGGCCAGCGGTGACGTCCGGGCGCTGGCTCACCGCGGCCGACGAGATCGTGCTCGAGCAGAGCTTCGCCGCCGCGCTCGGGATCCGACCGGGCGATGCCGTCGACGCCGCGGCCTCGTCGGGCCGGATCCGGCTCCGGGTGGTCGGAGTCGCCGCGATCGCCAGCGGTGCCCCCTACCCCGACCACCAGCCCGGCATCGGGTTCGTCGCGCGCGACGCGCTCGTGGCCATCCAGCCCGACAGCGAGCGCTGGATCTGGAGCCAGGCTGTCCGCCTGTCCGAGCCAGCCCGCGCGGACGAACTCGCCGGCCGCGCCCGCCAGTCGTTCAGACCCGAGTCCCGCGTCGTCGTCGAGAGCTGGTTCGAGCGGCGCAGCGAAGCAGGCGACCGATCCCGCACGACCACGATCGTGCTGACCGCGTACAGCGCCCTGCTGCTGGTCGCCGGCGTCCTCGTGCTCGTCAACCTCGTCGGCGGCCGGGCGGTCACCCGGCACCGCGAGATCGGCCTCCTCAAGGCGGTCGGCTTCACGCCCAGGCTCGTCGCCCTCCTCTTCCTCGTCGAGCAGCTCCTGCTCGGTCTCGCCGGCGCCGGCGCCGGTGTCGCCGGCGGAGCCGTCCTGCTGCCGCTCGTCGCCGGAGACTCCGCTGCGCTGCTCGCCAGCACGCCCGCGACCGTGACCGGCGCCCACGTCGCCCTCTCCATCGCCGCCGTGTGCACGCTCATGGCCGTCGCGACCGTGCTGCCGACGATCCGCGGCGCTCGCCTCGGCGTCGTCCACGCGCTCGCTGCCGGACGGAGCCGCCGCTCGGCTGGGGCGGCCTCCCGCTCGATCCCCCTCGGACGGCCGCTCCCGCTGACGCTCGGCCTGAAGGAGGCGCTCGGCCGCTCCTCCCGCACCCTCATCGCGGCCCTCGCGCTCACCGTGACCGTCGCCGCGCTCGTCGCCGGCCTCACCTTCGAGACCACCACGCGCAACGAGGCGAACATCGATGCAGGCGCGCTCGCCGCCATCTCCCGGCCCGGCGATCGCGCGGCGCCAGGCGCAGCGGACCAACTCGCCCCCGGACATCCCGACCCCATCGCCGTCCCCGGAATGAGCGCCCGGCTGCGCCCGATCGTGCACAGCCTGAACGCCGTCCTCGTGCTGATCGCGGCGATCAACCTCCTGGCCATCGTCGTGCTCACCGTGCGAGAGCGCACGCGCGACCTCGCCGTCCTCAAGGCGATCGGACTGACGCCCGCCCAACTAGGCCGCAGCGTCCACGCAGCGCAGACCGTAGCCGTCGCGGCCGCCAGCGCACTCGGGATCCCCCTCGGGCTCGCCCTCTTCCTCGGCGTCTACGCCATCGTCAACGGCGACACCGACCGTACGGCGATCCCACCCTGGTGGGCGCTCGCAGCCACCCCGCTCCTGCTCGCAGCAGCAGTCTGGGCCATCACGCTCGCGCCGGCTCGACGAGCCTCGCAGCTCGACGTTACGACCGCGCTCAGCCGCGAGTGATACGGGACACGGCTTTCCCGGCCATCGCAGCCACGACCCGCCGTCCCTGCCGACCGACGGCCCCGCGCAGCCGTCTCCTTACGCCGAAACCGTTCTCCGCCGCTGGTCGACACGAAGCCTGACCGCCGCCGAGCGAGCCCGCTCGGCCGCGGCCACGCGACGGCGGGACAGACGCCTCTTCGCCCCTGGCCAAGCGCGGCACCCTCCTCCATCGCAGAGCGACACCGAAACCGGCGGGCGAACACCTTGGCGAGCCGCTGAAGAATTGCCCGCAAACGGCCAACTTCCATCACCACCTTCAAAACCGAATAGGTGTGGTAAACCCACGCTTGGAGGGTTCGACTCCCTCGCCGCTCCGTAACTCGTGGAACAAACGTTCTCTTGCGATCTTCTACGCCCCTTGCGCTCTGCACTGTGCAGGGCCATTTTTGAGAATGGGAATCGTTCCTGAACTAGGTCGTCAGCGCCGCTGAAAGGCGACTCGGCCTGTCCGCTCCTCCGGGACCGCTGCCGCTTCAGCCGGGCGGGCGCACCTCCACTCGCCGACGGCGACGCCGCCTCGCTCGAGCTGGAGGCGGCGCGCGAGGCCTTCCTCTCGCTCGGCGCGGCGCCCGATGTCGCGTGGATCGAGTCGCTCGAGCGCGCGTCGACGCCCGGCCCGACGCACGGCCTCACCGCGCGCGAGCTCGAGGTGCTGCGTCTCGTCGCGGCCGGACGGACGAACCGCGAGATCGCAGCGCAGCTCGTGATCAGCGAGCACACGGTCGCGCGGCACGTGCAGAACATCTTCGCGAAGGTCGGCGTCTCGTCCCGCACGGCAGCGGGCGCGTTCGCGTTCGAGCACGGTCTCGCAGATCGTGCCCGGACTGGTCGGAACTGACCATTGGCATCGGCTGCGAGGTTGGTCGGTCTCGGCGATGCGAGCCCGACGGGCCCGTCGTAGCGTCGAGCGTGACACCACGGCCACGCCGATCCACGGAGGAACCGATGGGCTCCAGGCAGACCGATATCCCGTTCGACCTCGGTGTCCGTGCCTTCCGCTCCCGCGCGGGCCGGCCCGCAGCCGACGATCCCGAGCGCCACGACGCCGTGATCGTCGGCGGAGGCCAGGCAGGGCTCGCGACGGGCTACCACCTCGCCCGGCGCGGAATGGACGTGCTCATCCTCGACGAGAACGAGCGAGTCGGTGACGGCTGGCGCGCCGCGTGGGATTCGCTGCGCCTGTTCACACCCGCCCGCTACGACGGGCTGCCCGGGATGCCGTTCCCGGGCGACCCGAACGCGTTCCCGACGAGGGACGAGATGGCCGCCTACCTCCACGCGTACGCCGAGCGCTTCCGCTTGCCCGTACGGAGCGGCGTCGCCGTCGACGGCCTCCGCCGCGCCGACGGCGGGGGCTGGTCGGTCACCGCGGGCGAGCGTCGCTTCGAGGCGCCCAACGTCGTCGTCGCGACCGGGCCGCATCGCCTGCCGTCTGTGCCCGACGTGGCCGCCGCGATCGATCCGGCGATTCGCCAGCTGCACTCGAGCGAGTACCGGAACCCCGGCCAGCTGGCACCCGGCCCCGTGCTCGTCGTCGGCGCCGCCCACTCCGGGCCCGACATCGCGCTGGAGGCGGCAGCCGAGCACCGGACGACGCTCGTCGGGCCGTACCGCGGCGAGATCCCCTTCGCGATCGAGGGCCGCGCCGCCCGCGTGCTCGTGCCCGTGCTCTGGCAGGTCGCCAACCACGTGCTCACCGTCGGGACCCCGGCAGGGCGCAGGGTGCGGCCCGAGGTGCGGGCGCACGGTGGGCCTCTGATCCGCGTGAGGGCGCGCGACCTCGAGCGCGCCGGGGTCGTGCACCTGCCCGCCAAGGTGGTCGGCGCTCGCGACGGCCTGCCGCTGCTGGCCGACGGCCGCGTGGTCGAGGCGAGCACCGTCGTCTGGTGCACGGGCTTCCGGCTGGACTTCGGCTGGATCGACCCGCCGATCGTCGGTGACGACGGCTACCCGAGGGAGAGCCGAGGCGTCGTCCCGTCGGCCCCCGGCCTGTACGTCGTCGGCCTGCCGTTCCAGCGGACGTTCGCGTCGATGCTGATCGGAGGCGTCGGGAGCGACGCTGCATACGTCGCCGCGCAGATCGCCGCGCGCGCGAGCGCCGCGGCGTGAGCGGTAGCCGCCGGCGGGCAGGCAAGGACGCCCGCGCGTCCCGGCGCCGACCCCTGCCGGCGCCGGGACGACCGGCCCGCGGAGCCCGCCCGCGTCAGGTGGCCGTGTGCGCGCGGGCCGACCAGCCGACGAGCCGGGTCCGCCCCGGAACGGCGTAGCGGGCCCTCACCGGGACGGGTGATCGTCCTCCACCGGATCGGCGATCTTCGCGTCGATGCCGTTTGGCGCTCGGCCCGACACGGTAGCGGCGGAACATGGCCGTGTTCTGGGGGCAGGAGAAGGAGGGGCTCGGATGGGCCACGGCAGCGGGAGCCGTCGAACCGATCGCCGGCGGTCGCCGACGCGCCCGCGCGACGAGACCGGACCGGGACTGGTGGACGCCCGGCAGGCCGCTCTTCGCGCGCTGCTCACCGGCGAGTCCCAGCTGGCCACGGCGGACGAGGCGCGAGCAGCGGTGAGCGCGGCCGAGCACGACCGGCAGGCGCGGCGAAGCCCGCTCGGCGTCTCCGTGCTGCGCGCCTGGCCGCCGGACGGCGATGGCGAGCGGCTGCGCGTCGCCTTCGCGGCCACGGATGGCGAGCGAAGCGGGAGCATCGACGTCTTCGTGTCCGCGTCGCGGCTCGCATCGCTCCAGCGGGCCGGCGACGACCCGCTCGCCTGGGCCGAGCAGCGCCTCCGCCGTCTCGCGGCGATGCACCGCTGGGACGTCGACCCGTTCGCGTCGCTGGTCGAGCACCGGCACCTCACCCTCCTCGACTAGCGACGAGACGCCGTGGAGCATCCCCCCGGAGCCACGCACGCGAACGGGGATCGCCGCGCCCCGGTGGGCGACGTCGGCCGGGATGCCGCGCAGGCCGCGGTCGCCCTGCCGATGCAGTTCTTCGTCCGCTCCCCGTGCGACTGGGAGGGCCCGTTCGCCGGCACGACGACGCGGCTCTCGGCCGCCGGCATGGCGTTCGAGTACGGCGACGGCCCTGCCGGCGATACGTACCTCGTGGCCTTCCACCTCACGGACGAGGAGGGTTCGGTGGTCGCCGGGACGCTGCGCGCCACGGAGGTTCGCGGCGGCGTCCCGGGCGAGGTGACTGGCGAGTTCCAGGGCCTCGCGGCCGAGACGCAGGCGCGGCTCGCACGCTTCCTCGAGCGCCGCGAGGGCTGATCCCGCCGCAGCAGCCGTGAGCGAGCGAACGGCCTCACGCCGACCCGGATCCCGGCCCCGCCGACCTCGCCGCACGCGTTCGCGAGACCGGCAGCACGAGCACCGCGACAGCGCCGCGCACGCGATCCGCAGTCCGAGCGGAGACGTGCAGCCCGGCTGACCGCGGCGTCCCGGCGGAGGACGACCACGCCTCCGCCGCCGCGCGGCCGGCCCACCGACGCGATGCTGGTCGGGCGTCTATGGTGGCCGCGTGTCGATGCTCGTCCGGGGTGCGTGCCCGCTGGACTGTCCCGACACCTGCGCGTGGTGGGTGACGGTGGACGACGGTCGCGCGGTCGCGCTCGCAGGCGACCGCGAGCACCCGTTCACGCGCGGCGCGCTGTGCGGCAAGGTGACGCACTACCTCGACGGGCTGCACGCCGCCGACCGTCTGCTCCATCCGCTCGTCCGCGTCGGCGCGAAGGGCGAGGGCCGCTTCTCGCGCACGTCCTGGGACGAGGCGCTCGGGCTGGCTGCGGAGCGGCTTCGACAGGTGATCGACCGCTTCGGCCCGGAGGCCGTGCTCCCCTACTACTCGGGCGGCACGCTGGGGAAGCTGCAGATGTTCCTGATGGCCGAGCGGCTCTTCGGCTGCCTCGGCGCCTCCTACCCGGTCGACACGATCTGCTCGGCGGCCACGACGGCGGCGGTCGACGCGACCCTCGGCGGCGGCGTCGGCCTGGATCCCGAGGACATCGCGCACGCCCGGCTCGTCCTCCTCTGGGGCACGAACACGCTCTCGACGAACGTGCACCAGTGGCGGTTCGTGCTCGAGGCGCGACGGGCGGGCGCGCACGTCGTCGCGATCGACCCGATCGCGACCGAGACGGCGCGCGCCTGCGACGAGCACCTGGCCGTGTTCCCCGGGACGGACGCGGCGCTCGCGCTCGCGTCTGATGCACGTCGTCGTCGCCCGAGGCGGGCACGACATCGACTGGCTCGAGCGCCACACGATCGGCTGGCCGGCGCTCGAGCGGCGGCTGCGCGAGTGGCCACCGGAGCGTGCCGCTGCCGTCTGCCGGCTGGAGGTGGGCGCCATCCGCCGTCTCGGCGAGCGGCTGGCGGCGACCCGGCCGACGGCGATCCGCACGCTGCTCGGGCTGCAGCGCCACGGCGGCGCAGCCGCGGCCGTGCGGGCGATCTGCGCGATCCCCGCCGTGACCGGCGACTGGCGGCACGTCGGCGGCGGCTTCCTCGCGGTCACCCTGGGGGCAGTCCCGCTCTCGGTCCGCGTACCCGCCGGACCTTGCCGCGCCCGCCGGCGCGGCGCGTGAACATGTCCCGGCTCGCGGAGACCCTGGCCCGGCTCGACGACCCGCCCGTGCGATGCGCTGGTCGTGATGAACGCGAACCCCGCCGCGGCCGTGCCCGACCAGCGCCGCGCACGAGCCGCGCTCACGCGCGACGACCTCTTCACCGTCGTGCTCGAGCACCGGCTGACGGACACCGCCGACCTGGCGGACGTCGTGCTGCCGGCGACGATGGGCCCCGAGCACCTCGACGTCGCGACCGGCTACGGCCACCACTACGTGGCCTGGAACGAGCCCGCCGTCGAGGCGCCCGGCGAGTGCCTGCCCAACACGGAGATCATGCGCCGCCTCGCCGCAGCGCTCGGGCTCGACCACCCGCGGCTGCGGGACACCGACCTCGAGCTCGCCCGGCAGGTGCTGGCGACCGCCGGGATCGACGCCGACGACCTGCGCACGCGAGGCTGGCTGCGAGCCTCGACGATCGAGCCCGGGACGGCGCCGTACGCCGGGGGCGGCTTCCCGACGCCATCCGGCAAGGTCGAGCTCTCGGCCAGCGCGTTCACGAGCGCCGGCTTCCCCGAGGCCGTCGACTACGTGCCGCCGGCCGAGGCCGCCGACGAGGCCCGGGCCGCGCGCTACCCGCTCGTCCTCGTGTCGGCTGCCGGCCGGTTCCTCACCAGCTCGACCTTCGCCGCGAGCGAGTGGCATCTCGGCAAGGCAGGGCCGCCGCGCATCCACCTCCACGCAGATGACGCCGCCGCGTACGGCGTCGTCACCGGCGACCAGGTCCGCGTCCACAACGACCGCGGCTCCTTCAGCGCCGAGGTCGCCATCGACGACCGGACCCGCCCCGGGGTCGCCTACACGCGAAAGACCTACTGGCCGAAGCGCTCCGGCGGCACGAACGTCAACGCGACGACCGCCGAGCGCGACACCGACCTCGGCGGCGGCCCCACCTTCCACGACACCCGCGTCGCGCTCGAGCCGCTCCTCCCGACGGCCACGGGCAGCGACTGATCGACGGTGGCGATCCGGGCGAGCTCGGCGAGCGCCCGGGCGGGGACGATGGCCCCGATCTCCCGATCGCCCCGCCGCCCGACGCGCGGGCGGCGCCCGCACGGCAGCTGCGGAGCGCGCCGGCGACGGCCCTCAGGTGCCGCGGTGTACTTGTGGGCCGCGGTCTCCGTCGTGCGCCACCCGAGCCCTATAGTCGCCGCGTCCCCACGGGAGAGGAGCATGCATGTCGTTCGAGATCAGGGAGCACTGGGGCGACCCGACGGCCCACATGGCCGAGTACTGGTCGGTCGAGAACCCGATCATGCGGGTCGAGGACGTCCCGCAGGAGTACGGCGCCGCCCACATGGGCCGCGGCTTCATGCTGAAGAAGATCGTCTACACGAAGACGTTCATGTGGGACTGGGACTCGATGGCGCCGCGCCTCGGCACCCCGTTCCACCGGCACTACCAGGACGAGGCCTGGTTCTTCTTCGGCGGCGAGGGCTTCTTCCGCGTGAACGACAGCTACTACCGCGTGAAGACGGGGGACTTCGTGTTCCTCCCGGGCGACGTGCCGCACCAGATCGCGAACACCAGCCACACGGAGCCGCTCCTCTACCAGGTCGTGCTCGCCCCGCCGGTGACGCTCGGCTCGATCATCGTCGTCGAGGACTTCGACCCGGCGGTGCTCGACACCGCGCTGCTCGACCCGCACGCCTAGTTCACCCCGAGGGAGCTCGCTGGGGGCGAGACGGGCCGACGACGGCCCGTCTCGCTCGACCTCCCGACCGGCCCGTGGGTTCGCGCGCGGTCGGGAGCCGCCCGGGCGCCCCGAGGCGTCCGGGCGACAGCGTGCGCAGGTCTGCGCGCGAAGCCTGGCCGTACGTCGGTCGGCCCGCTTGATCTCGAGCCTGCGCCGTGCGAACGTCATCTGGCCTCGCCCGACCTCGCCGCGAAGGAGTTGGCGAGGCCCGCGGCGGCCCGTGGCACGCGTGGTCGCGATCAGAGAGAGGGGACGCCGTCGTGCGCGACAAGGTCAACCTGACGGAGAAGCTCGCCTCGTTCGACGAGGCCTTCCAGCCCAAGACCGTCGGGTACTTCAACGAGCACAAGCTGATGGTGGCGCGGACGCGCGGCGAGTTCGTCTGGCACAGCCACCCGGACACCGACGACCTCTTCCTCGTGCTGGCCGGGCGCCTCACGATCGACCTGCGCGACCCCGACGAGCGCTCGGTCGACCTCGGCCCGGGAGACCTCTACGTCGTCCCCCGCGGCATCCCCCATCGACCCCGCGCGGCGGACGAGGCGCAGATCCTGCTCATCGAGCGCGTGGGCACGCCGAACACCGGCGACGCCGACGTGACGCCCGCACCCGAGATCGAGATCTAGTCGACCGAGGCCTCCGGCTCACCCCGGTTGCAGCCGAAGCGCGTAGCCGCGCCCGGGGAGGGAGCGGCCTCTCGCGCTGCGCAGTGGGTCGCCGACTGCGAGGTACGCATGGCGATCGTCCCGTCACGTCGCTGCGACGCGTGCGGTCGCGATGTTCGTCGCCAGACGGAAGGCGATCCCCGCGCCGGCCGCGTACCCGCGAAGGACAGCGGCGCTCTCGTCGGCGATCGCGGCGACGGCCCGCGCCCGCTCGTCCTCGTCCATGACGGAGCCCGGCCCGCTCATCCCGACGAGCGCCAGGGCGTTCATCCACACCAGCGACCGCGGGTCGGCGAAGGTGATCGCGCGCTCGAGGGTCGTGACGCGCATGCCCTCGAAGCCGCCCGCGACGAGCACCCGGGGCGACCCCGACGGCGAGCACGAGCTGGCGCGGCTCGATCGGCGGCGGGTCGGCCGGGGCGAGCGCGGTGAGGATCGCGCAGTGACGCCAGTGCACCCGCCGGGGTCGCACGGACCCGGCCGGCTCGCGGATCGTCGGCTCCCGGCCGACGATCGCTGCACGACCGCCTCCAACGAGCCGGCCTCCACCCGCGCCAACCGCAAGCGCCCGGCAGCCGAGTCGCCCCGAGCCGTCGAGCCCGTCATCGGCTCGGGGCGACGATCGGCCCGGTCGCATCCGTCAGGGCGCGGCCGGCTCGGCCGGCTTCGCCGGCTTCGCGACGACCTTCGCGGCCGCCGGCGGCGCGGTCGGGGTTGCGAGCGACGCGAGGTCGGCCTTGCACCACCGCAGCTTGACCATCACCCGATCGGCCGGAGCCAGCAGGATGTCCGCGAGCGTCGCGCTCCCGTTCCGCTTGACGGTCGTATCGGAGGTGACCGCAACCGTGAACGATTCACCGACGAGCGTGCGACCATGCTTGTTCGAGCCCGCGACCGTGAACGTCAGCGTGCCCGCCGTCGCGTCCGTCGCGGTCGCCGTCCCCTGCAGGACGACCTGCACCCGCGGCTTGCAGCCGGTACCGCTCTTCGGCGGCTTGCCCTTCGCGAGCGCGCCCGGCGCCACCGCGCCGACCGCGACGAGAGCGCCGACCGCCAGGATCACGAACCGTCTCATCAGGAACCTCCGAGGAGCCAACATCGACTGGGCCGATGCTGGATCGGCAGCAACACGCGCGCTCCCCCTCGTTCCAGGGATGAGCCCTTACGGAATCCGAACACGAGGAGGCGCGCGCCATGGCTGCCCCACCTGCGGCAGACGGAGACGTCCAGCCCGAGTGCCCGCCGCGGCGCCGGAGTGTCGTCCGCTCTTCGGCGCTCGACGCCCGGACAGCCGTCGGGCTACGGCTCCATGCGCCTCGATCGGGGGCGCTCGTCGCGAGACCGCGGTCGGCCGTGACGGCGGGGTGCCGTCGAGCCGCTGCGTGGCCGCTCGCCTCCGCCAGGCGCCGGAGCGGAGCGGCGCCACCGGGTGCCGCTCGCTCGGCGCGCGCTCGAGGCGATGCAGGCGCGTGGGCACGTCACACGGCGCTCCCGCTTCCGGTGCTCCCGCGTTGCTGGCTCGCTCGCCGCGCTCACGGGCAGCACTGGCAGGCCTCGGACTGGGCGTCGGCGTAGGCGATGCTGCCGAGGGCGATCACCGCGTCGTGGTAGCCCTTCGCGGTCTCGAGGCAGGCGTCGCGCTTCTTCGTCCCCTCCCCGTACGCGTTCCTGCAGGCCCGCCGGAGCTGCTTGCCGAAGCGCTTGTCGCACGCGTCCCGGTCGCTCTTGCAGGTGCCGTAGCAGATGTCGTGCGCGTTACAGGCCTCGAGGAAGCTCGCCTTGCCGAAGGTGTCGGACACCTTCGGGCCGCCCTTGGGGCCGCAGCCGTTCGAGGTCGGCTCGTACCCCGGCCTGGGCACGCGGGTCTTCCGGCAGCGCTCGTAGATCCTGATCGGGTACTTCTGCTCGATCCCGTGCTCGGTGCAGCACTGCGTCTCCGGGTCGTAGACGCGGCTGACGCCCCTCGCCGTCTCGTTCCTGCAGTAGGGCTTGCACTCGCCGCGGACGCACTCCTCGCCCTTCTTGCAGCAGATCCCCTTGCACGGGTCGCGCTCGTCCTTGCACACGCACGCGCCCTCGACGCAGCGCGCGCCGAGCGGGCAGCACTCGCCGCTGCAGCGGGGGCTGCCGCCCGGGCAGGCGCAGATCGCCTCCCCGTCGGGGTTGCAGACCTCGTGCTTCTGGCAGATCCACGCCGTCGGCAGCCCGTCGCGGGTGTAGGCGACGACGCCGGTGCAGCACTGCTCGGTGTCCAGGTCGTAGCACTGGCCGATCGCGATCCGCGCGGTCGTCGCGGAGAGGCGGACGCAGCACGGGGCCGTCCCGGGCCGCCCCGCGCAGGTCGGGCAGGGATCGTCGCCGCCGGGCGCTGCCGCCCGGGCCCCGGCCGTGCGCACCGCGGGCACGGCCGCCGCGACCAGCGCGGCCCCGAGCAGCCGCAGCGCCGAGCGGCGGGGAACGGGGCGAGCAAGCGAGCGCGCCAGCTCGTCGAACAGCCTGTCCGTCACCGGGCGATGATCGCTCGATCCCGCGGCGAGTTCAAGGGCGGAGAGGCGCGCCGTCGGCGATATTGGCCCCGGCGGCTGCGGCTTCCGCCGGGGCCAACCCCTGCATCATCCCCGGTCGAAGCACCGGAGAACATGGCGCAGATGCATCGGTCTCCGCTAGTGCAGACGCACTGGTCGGGACCGGGCGCGTCGCGCCGTGCCGGCCCGGGTGCTGCGGGGTCGCTCCGGGGATGGACGGGACCCGGATCGCTCCGTCGGCGCCGGCGGCTCAGGGCATCGCGGAGATCGCGGTCTGGCCGCCGTCGACGATCAGGGCCGCGCCGGTCAGGAACGGCGGCGCCTCGCAGGCCAGGTAGCGGATCAGGCTCGCGATCTCGTCCGCCTCGCCGGCACGGGCGAGCGGGTTCAGCCGGGCGAGTCGCTCCGGCGTGCTCGTCGCGAGGTACGCCTCGGTCATCGGCGTGCGCACCCAGCCCGGCGCGACGGCGTTCACCGCGATCCCGCTCGGGGCGAGCTCCTGGGCCATCGAGCGGGCGAGCGAGTGCAGCGCGGCCTTCGCGGCGCTGTAGTGGCTCGCCGCTGGCACCGACGCCTCCGCGTTCACCGAGGAGACGAGGACGATGCGGCCGCCGCCGTTCGCGGCCATCCAGCGCGCAGCGGCGACGCTCGTCAGCGCGGTGCCGCGCAGGTCGACGTCCAGCGTCGCGTCCCACCGCTCCGCGGTCAACTCGAGGAAGGGGACGGGCTCGTAGATCGCGGCCGCGTTCACGAGCACGTCGACCCGGCCCAGCTGCTCCACCGCGGCAGCGACGAGCGCCTCGCAGTCCGCGGGTCGCCCCACGTCGGCCACCGCGGCCGCCACCCGCGCGCCGGGAGCAGCCGCCCGGATCTCCGCGGCGGCCCGCTCGAGCACCTCGGCGCGGCGCCCCGCGATCAGGACGTCCAGCCCCGCACCGGCCAGCGCGTGCGCGCTCGCCAGGCCGATCCCCGTGCCTCCGCCCGTCACGACGGCGCAACGCCGCCGACTCATCGTTCCTCCGCGGCGGTCCGGCGCGTCGAGGCAGGCAGCGCCCCGCGCGCCCACCCACCCGCCACCTCCGGGTGGGACGTCTCCGACAGCCAGACTCGATCCACCGCCCGCCTCCCCGCTCGCCGACGGCACCATCCTCGCCGATCGGACGCCTGGACGCAGCGCACGCCCCCGGACGATCGACGCGGGAAGCGAGCAGAGCGCGCCGCCAGGCTAGGCGAGCGCGCCCGCGAAGACCTGCCAGGCCAGGACGCTCTTCGCGACGAGGCTGAGCGCCAGGTAGCCCCGCTCGCCGAACAGGTAGTCCCGCCACGGACCGACGCCGCGGTACTGGAGCCACTGGTTGAGCGCGAAGCTGGCGAAGAGGACGAAGAGCGAGAAGAAGATGCCGTAGACGAAGCCGGGGACGTTCGCCTCCGCCGCGGAGTGCGCGAGCTGGACGGCGATCGCGATCCACGGCACGACCCCGGCCACGCACCCGAGCACGAAGGGCGACCAGCGGACGCGCTCGCCGGGACGGTTCACCTGCTCCATCAGGAGCCCGAAGAGGATCATGGCGGCGTTCACGCCGAAGAGCGCGATCAGCGCCGACAGGTCGCGGATGCCGGTGAGCATCGCGATCAGCACGATCATCAACGACGCGCTCAGCGAGTACTCGTACCAGCGCGCAGGGTTGATCCCGCGCGCGACGTTGCGCTCGTACCACCGGCGCCCCGGGCCGATCGCGGTGGCGCCGTGGTCGAGCGCGGCCAGGAAGAGGAAGACCGCGACGGCCGGCGCGAAGGGCAGGTCGTAGAGCGTCGACGTCGTCTGGGACGCGCTCGACGGCGGCCCGTCGAGGAAGCTCCAGGTGATCGGGATCGTGGCGCCGCTGCCGAGCGCGAGGATCGCGGCGCCCTGGCCCGTGTGGAGGACGGCGAGCGCGAGGTTCCACCGTCGCAGGCGGGGGTACGGCGGTGCGTGGCGAACCTCGAGGCGGGTCATCCGGTGACCCTACCCTCCCCTCGTCCCGTCGGCAGGAAACCCGGGCCGCGCCCCTCCCCTCCGACGCGCGATGGCGCCGGTCGGCGCCGCCGATGCCCCAGGGGCCGTCGCCGGCGCACGACCCGGCAGCGAGAGCGCTGGATCGACCGACTCGATCGAGCGCGCCGGCGTCGGCTACGCGCGGCGGTCGGCTGCAGGGCCGCCCGTGACCTCGTCCGGCAGCTGCCTGGGGGTCGCCGTCGGGGCGGGCGTCTCCGAGGGAGCGAGGTCGATCGCCACCGGCTCGATCTCGCCGACGCCCTCGATCGCCGTCACGGTCGCGTACCCCTGGCCGAGGAGCGCGGTGTCGGAGTCGGGCTCCGATTCGATGTTCGGGGCCCGGTACTCGAGCTGGAGCGCCGTGCCCTCGCGCGAGGCGACCGCGACGCGGACGACGCCGAAGCGGTCGAGCCGCGCCCAGCGAAGCCCGGGCCCGTCGCCGCCGGCTGCGGGGACGTTGACGTTGAGGACGGTGCCGCCCGGGGCGCGCTCGATCAGGTCGAGCGCCTCCTCCGTGGCGCGGCCGGCCGCGACCCAGCGCATCGGCCGCGTGACCTGCATGCTGACCGCGAGCCCCGACACGCCGAAGCTGGCGGCCGTGAGCGCCGCTCCCACCGTGCCCGAGTGCAGGATGACGTGCCCGGTGTTCTCGCCCGCGTTGACGCCGGAGAGGACGAGATCCGGCGGAGCGCCGATGGCGCCGCGGCAGGAGAGCAGCGCTGCCAGGCCGGGCGGCCCGTCGACGACGTACGCGCAGGTCGCGCCGTCGACGTCGCGCGGCGCCGGGCGAAGGTGCACCCGCTCGTCCACGCGCAGGTGCCCGATCGCGGCGCCGCTGCCGCTCATGTCGCGCGACGGCGCGATCACGATCGCCTCCCACCCCCGCCGCGCGCACACGCCGGCCAGCAGGTCCAGGCCCCTCGACTCGATCCCGTCGTCGTTCGTGACGACGACCCTCATCGCAGGAGCGTCACGTCGACCCGCCGGGCGATCGCCTCGATGGTCTCGCGGCGGCCGCTGCCGGACCCGTGGCGCGTCACGTTGACGGCGCCGGCCGCCGCGGCCAGGCGCAGCGAGTCGTCCCAGCCGAGCCCGCGGGACACCGCGACCGCGAGCGCCGCGGTCATCGAGTCGCCGGCCCCGCGCGTGTCCACGGCCTCGAGCTCCGGGGCCGCCGCGAGATGCAGCTCGCCGTCCCGGAGCGCGATCGCGCCTGCCGACGACCGCGACACGACGACGGTGGCGCCGCCGGCTGCCAGGGCGCTCGCCGCGGCGACGAGCTCCGACTGCTCGTCCGACGCCGCATGACCGTCGCGGACGAGGTCGTCTGCGCTCACCTTGACCAGCGGGGCGCCTCGTTCGACGACCGCGTCCAGCTGCGCGCCGGTGACGTCGGCGACCACGTGCACGTCGTTCGCGGCCAGGTCGGCCGCTAGGCGTACGAACGTCTCGTCCGGGAGCACCTCGTCCGCCTCGTGCGTGCCCGCGATCACGGCCGTCCCCGTCCGGAGGCACTCGGCGAGCGCGAGCGAGTACAGCTCGTCCAGCTCGTGGCGCCCGAGCGCTCGCGGGCTCGACTCCCAGTAGGTCGAGCGCTCCCCGTCGCGGCGGTCCTGGATCCATGCGGCGGTCGCCTGCGCCGTCCCCACCGTCCGGAGGGGAATCCCCTCGTCGGCCAGCAGATGGCCGGCGACCCGGCCGGTCTCGCCGCCGAGCGGCGTGACGAGCACGACGTCGGCACCCAGGGCGAGGATCATCCGCGCGATCCACACGCCCTGGCCGCCCGCGTGCACGTGCAGCTCCGCCTCCCCGTCCGGCGTCGCCTCGACCGTGATCGTCAGCAAGGTGACCGGCGCGAAGACGCAGACCGACCCGGCCGCGCTCACGGACGCGCGGCGCCGGCAGCGCGGCTGGACGAGGGGGCGCGCACGCGCCGGGGATGCCCGTCGACGGAGAGGCGCAAACGCCCCCGAACCGGCGGCCCGCCCGGCCGACGAGCCCGCGATCAGGCGCCCGGCTCGTCGTCCGGGAGCGTCGCCGCCCAGGCGCGGAGCTCGTCGAGGCCGGGCTTCAGCCGGACGCCGATGTCGGTCAACGCGTAGGTGGTCGCGGCCCCTCGCTCCCGGCGCTCGAGCAGGCCGGCGTCGACGAGCTCGTGGAGCCGCTCGCCGAGGATCCGGTCGGACAGGCCCGGGACGGCGCGATGAATCTCGCTGAAGCGGGCCGGGCGGACGGAGAGGACGTCGAGGATCAGCGCGTTCCAGCGCTTGCCGAGCAGCGCGAACGCCCGCGTCAGCAGCGGGCAGGCCTCGAGCCGGTCGCGCTCGTCGGTCGGCACGTCCATGCGCCGAGCCTAGCGCGCCGGGCACCGACGAAAAGTCGGTGCCGCCTGCTAGTGTCGGGGCGCCGACCACCGTCGGCGCTGGCTCCCCGGGAGGGCGCATGCCGTACGAGCTCGATCCCCTCACCACGCACGGCCCTGGCGCGCGACGCCGATGGCCCGCCTCGACCGCATGTCGCAGGCCGAGCGGGACGCGATCCTCGCGATTCCCTGCCCGACGTTCCCGTCGACGCCCTGGCAGCCGGCGCGCCCGCTCGCGGACTGCCGGGTCGCGATCGTCTCCACCGCCGGCCTCCACCTGCGCGACGACCGTCCCTTCGCACTGACCGCCGGCGGCCCCGGCGGGCTGCCGGGCGACTACCGGGTCATCCCGACCGACAGCCCGGCGCGCGAGCTGGTGATGAGCCACGTCTCGGTCAATTTCGACCGCAGCGGCTGGCAGCGGGACTGGAACCTCGTCCTCCCGCTCGACCGCCTGCGCGAGCTCGCCGCGGCCGGCGCGATCGGGAGCGTCGCCGCCTACCACTACTCCTTCATGGGCGCCGCGCCGCCCGACCAGCTCGAGGCTCCGGCGCGACGCCTGGCGCGGCTGCTCGCCGGCGACGGCGTCGACCTCGCGCTGCTCGTCCCGGTCTGACCCGCCTGCACGCGGGCCGGGGGCTCGCTGGGCCACTACCTCGAGGAGGAGGGGATCCGGACGGTCTCGATCAGCCTCGTGCGCGAGCACACCGAGGCGATCCAGCCGCCGCGCGCGCTCTGGGTGCCGTTCCCGCTCGGGCGGCCGCTCGGGCTGCCGGACGACCCCGTGTTCCAGACGCGCGTCCTGCGCGCCGCGCTGTCGCTCGTCGAGCGGCCGCGGGGTCCGGTGCTCGAGGACTTCCCCGACGACCTTCCCGACGTCCACGCCGAGGACGAGGAGCTGACGATCGCCGCCTGCCCGATCCCCGCGCGCGGCGGCGGCCCGGCCCCCACCCCGCGCGAGCTGATCGCGCGCGAGATCGCCTTCCTGCGGCCCTGGCACCGCCTCGGCGAGGAGCGGCGCGGCTACACGACCGCCGGGGTCAGCGGCCTCGCGCCCGAGCAGGCCGGCGAGCTGCTCGCCACCTGGCTCGAGCAGGGCGACGCCGCCGGGATCGCGTCCGAGCGGCTCAAGCTGGCGATCGACGACCTGCGCGCGTTCTGCCTCGAGGCGGGTGCGGCCCAGCCCGGCGGCGCCACCGGCCCCCGCCTGGAGCGCTGGTTCTGGTGGGAGACCGCGATCGGCGCGGCCCTGCGCGACGCCCATCCGCAGGCGCTCGCGAGCGACGACCCGGCGATCCGCTTCATGGCCAAGGTGCTGATGATCCCGGTCGCCCAGCGCGGCGACTGATCTCACGGACGACGCGGACGGGCTCGCTCCGGGCCTCCCCGGCCCGGGCAGACGCCCGACGCGGGAACGATCGCGGCCGTGCGGACGCCTTCCCGGGCGGCCGACGCCGTGTGCGTCGAACGGCCGTGCGGGGAACACCCGCCGTGTGACGCCGGTCCTCACCGCCGGGCCGGGCCTCGACTTCGCCGACCTCGCGGCAGTCGGGCTCGCCTTCCTCGGGCTGGCGGTGCTCGCGGCCATCGCGGCGCTCTCCAACCAGCGCGAGCGGGCCTTCTCGGCGAGCATCGTCTACCTCGCCCTCGGCCTCGGCGCGGCCGCGCTGCTGGGCGTCCTCGAGATCGACTGGCTGGACGCGGTCGAGGACGCCGCCGTCGTCGAGCGTCTCACGGAGTTCGCCGTGATCGTCTCGCTGTTCGGCGCCGGCCTGAAGCTCGACCGGGAGCTCCGCTGGCGCGCCTGGGGGTCGGTCGCGCGGCTGCTCGGGCTCGTGATGCCGTTGACGATCGCCGCGGTCGCCGCCTACGGCGCGACCACGATGGGCCTCTCGCTCGCGGCGGCGATCGTGCTGGGCGCCGCGCTCGCGCCCACCGACCCGGTGCTCGCCGGCGACGTCGGCGTCGGGCCGCCCGACGAGGAGGACGAGCGCGAGCCGAACTTCTCGATCACGGCCGAGGCGGGCCTGAACGACGGGCTCGCGTTCCCGTTCGTCGTCCTCGGGCTCGTGCTCGCGACCGGCGAGCGGGACTGGGGCTGGGAGTGGGCGCTCGCCGACGTCCTCTACGCGATCCCGGCCGGCCTCGCCATCGGCGCCGTCGTCGGCTGGGGGCTCGCGGCCCTTGCCGTCCGGCTACGCGCTCGCCGCTTCCTCGCCACGTCGTTCGACGGCTGGATCGCGGTCGCGGCCGTCCTCGTCATCTACGGCCTCGCCGAGATCGCATCGACCTACGGCTTCCTCGCCGCGTTCGCCGGCGGGCTCGCGTTCCGCCGCCACGAGCGCGGGCACGAGCTGAACGCGCGCGTCCACGAGGGCGCGGAGGTGACCGAGAAGTTCGCCGAGCTCGGCGCGATCCTCCTCGTCGGCACGCTCGCGACGCGCGGCGGGCTGGCCGAGCCCGGGCTCGCCGGGTGGCTGCTCGTGCCGCTCCTCCTGCTCGTCGTGCGGCCGCTCGCCGTGCTCGTCGCCTTCGCCGGCTCGCCGCTCCCGCTGCGCGAGCGCGTCTTCCTCGGGTGGTTCGGCGTGCGGGGGATCGGGTCGCTCTACTACGTCGCCGCGGCCGCGTCGGTCGGCTCGCTCGCCGCGCCGGAGCTGTCGGTCGTCCTGTGGACGACGTTCGCGTGCGTCGCCGTCTCGATCCTCGTCCACGGCGCCACCGGGACGCCGGTGACCGCCCGCACGGTCGGGCCGCGCCTGCGGCGTTCCCGCCGGCCGGGAGCAGGCCGCCGACAGGGCGAGACGACCGAGCCGCCGTGGACGAGTCGGACTCGGAGCGGGTCACCCCGGCGTCCGTGACGCCCGCATCGGCCCGGGCGCCCGCGGGGCGGTGCTCGATAGGCTCACCGACCCAACCCGAAGGAGGGCGCGATGCCGGGGCTGATCCGGGCGACGAACCACACGAGCTTCACGGTGTCCGACGTCCAGCGGTCGCTCGCGTTCTTCCGGGACGTGATCGGGCTCGAGCTCGTCTCGCTCGCGCCGCGCGACCCGGCGCTGATCGAGGTCGTCGTCGGCGTCCCGGGCGCGCAGGTGCGGGTCGCCTACCTGACCGGGCACGGGCACACGATCGAGCTGATCGAGTACACGGCGCCGGCCGACCGAGGCCACGTCCGGCCGCGGCCGTGCGACGTCGGCTTCGCGCACGTCGCCTACGACGTCTCCGACCTCGACGCCGCGATCGCCGCCTGCGCGCCCCACGGCGTCGCGCCGATCTCGCCGCCCGCCTCGGTCGACGCCGGCCCGAACGCCGGGCTGCGCGTCGCGTACCTCCGCGACCCCGACGGCATCACGATCGAGCTGATCGAGCGCCCCGCCTGAGCCCTCCGCCGACCGCGTCCCGCCCGGCCCACCGACGGCGCTACCGGCGGCCGTTCGCCATGGCGCTGGCCTCCGGTCGGCGCCGGAGGCGGGCCATGGCCAGGATCCCGATCGCCGGGCCGGCGGCCAGGAGCACGAAGACGAGCCGCCAGCCGAGCAGGTCCGGGTCGTCCAGGATGCCGACGAGGGTGATGGTCACGCCGGTCAGGAGGAAGCCGCCGGCGGTCTGGAGCGCGAGTGCCGAGCCCGCGCTCCCGGGCGGCCCCAGCTCGGTGACCGCGGCCGAGAACTGGGCGGAGTCCGCGACGACGCTGACGCCCCAGACGACGCCGAGCGCGAGCGTGACCGCGGGGTGGGCGCCGAAGAGGAAGCCGATCGCGATCGCGCAGCTGCCGCTGATCGCCATCGAGCCGATGGTCAGGGCGGTCCGGCCGAGCCGGTCGGCGAGCAGGCCCGCGGCGAGGCAGCCGAGACCGCCAGCCGCGACGACGGCGAATGCGGCGAGGCTGGCCGCCGCGGGGTCGGTGGTGCCGGCCGCGGCGAAGCTGGCCGCGAGGAAGAGCGGGATCCACGTCCACATCGCGTAGAGCTCCCACATGTGGCCGAGGTAGCCGAGGTTCGCCAGCCTGACCGCGGGCCTGGCGAACGCCTGGCGGGCGACGCGCAGGCTGAGCCGCGGCGCCGCGACGTCGAACGGGCCCGGCCGGGAGGCCCGGCCGACGAGCAGGCCGCCGAGGACGCCGGCGATGCTCGCCGTCGCGACGATCGGGCGCCAGTCGAGGCCCGAGAGCGCGCCGAGGGCGCGGAACAGGTACGGCAGCGACGATCCGACCGTCAGGGCACCGACGATGGCGCCGATCGCGAGACCGCGCTGGCTGCGGAACCAGCCCGCGACGATCTTCATCCCGACCGGGTAGACGCCGGCGAGCGCGAGCCCGGTGAGCGCGCGGAAGCCGACCGCCGCCGCGAACCCGTCGGAGAGGTACGCGAAGCCCAGGTTCGCGAGCGCCGCGGCGATCGCGCCGCCGAGGAAGAGCCGGCCGGCCGGCCAGACGTCGGCGGCCCCGGTGATCGCGAGCACGAGCGCCCCGGCGACGAAGCCGAGCTGGACCGCGACGGTCAGCAGCGGCAGGTCGAGCCCGGTCAGGGAGAGATCGACGGTGATCAGCGGCGCGACCGCGGACGCGCTGAACCACGGCGACATGGCGAGCAGCTCGCCGACGCCGAGCAGGACGAGCACGCGCCAGCGCCCCACGGGCTCGGAGGCGCCCGGGCGGCCGTCGTCAGCGGCCGGCCGGCCCCGGCGCAGCGGCTGACCGAGCTGCATCCCTCCCATCATGCAGCCCGCGGCGCCCGGCCGCGCCGCTCCGACGGCCGGCGCGACCGCGCGCATACGATCACGGCGTGGCGCGTCCGATCCGTCTCAACGCGTTCGCGATGAACAGCGTCGTCCACCAGTCGCCCGGTCTGTGGACGCATCCGCGGGACCGCTCGGTCGACTACACGCGGCTCGAGCACTGGACGGAGCTCGCACGGCTGCTGGAGCGCGGACTGTTCGACGGCGTCTTCCTCGCCGACGTGCTCGGCACCTACGACGTCTACGGGGGCTCGAACGACGCCGCCGTCCGCCGGGCGGTGCAGGTGCCGGTGAACGATCCGCTGCTCCTGATCCCCGCGATGGCAGCGGTCACCGAGCACCTCGGGTTCGGGGTGACCGCGACGCTCTCGTACGAGCCGCCCTACACCTTCGCGCGGCGGATGTCGACGCTCGACCACCTGACCGGGGGCCGGATCGGCTGGAACGTCGTCACGGGCTACCTCGCGAGCGCGGCCCGGGCCGCGGGCGAGCGCACCCAGCGCGGCCACGACGACCGCTACGACGTCGCCGACGAGTACCTCGACGTCGTCTACGCCCTCTGGGAGGGATCCTGGGAGGACGGAGCCGTCGTCCGCGACCGGGCGCGCGGCGTCTACGCCGACCCGGCGCGCGTCCACCGCGTCGAGCACCGGGGCGCGAACTACACCGTCGACGCCGTCCACCTCTCGGAGCCGTCGCCGCAGCGCACGCCGGTCATCTACCAGGCCGGCTCGTCCGAGCGCGGTCGCGCCTTCGCCGCCCGCCACGCCGAGTGCGTCTTCGTCTCGGGCCAGTCGCCCGCGATCGTCGCGCCGCGGATCGCCGACATCCGCGCACGGGCCGAGGCGCTCGGGCGCGACCCGCGCGCGATCCTCTTCTACGCGCTCGCGACGATCGTGCCGGGCCGGACGCAGGAGGAGGCCGAGGCGACGCTCGCCGACTACCGCGCCCACGTCAGCCTCGAGGGCGCCGCCGCGCTCGTCTCCGGCTGGACCGGCGTCGACCTGTCCCGCTACGCGCTCGACGAGCAGCTCCGCCACGAGACGAACGACGCCGTCCACTCGCTCCTCGCGAGCTTCACGACGGGCGACCCGGACCGCGCCTGGACGATCCGCGACGTGATCGAATGGGTCGGGATCGGCGGCCACGGCCCCGTCTTCCACGGGACCCCGGGTGCCGTCGTCGACCAGCTCGAGGCCTGGGTCGCCGCCACCGACGTCGACGGCTTCAACCTCGCCTTCACCATCACCCCGGGCACGTTCGAGGACGTCGTCGAGCTGGTCGTGCCCGAGCTCCAGGCCCGCGGCCTCCACCGCACCGCCTACCAGGACGGCACGCTGCGCGAGAAGCTGGGCGGCACGGCACGGCTGCCCGCAACGCACCCGGCCGCCGCGTTCCGTCGCGACTAGCCCGACTCCCTCGCGCGCGCCGCGGGTCGTCGCGGCCGGGCGTGCCCGGCGGCCAAACGGGGAACACTGCCGCCGATGGGACCGACGCTGCCGCTGTGGGAGTCCGTCGTCCGCATCCTCGTCGCGATGGCGCTCGCCGGCCTCGTCGGCGCCGAGCGCGAGACGCGCGACCAGGACGCGGGCCTGCGCACGCACCTGCTCGTCGGCGTGGGGGCCGCGCTCTTCGTCGTCGTCGGCAACTACTCCTGGAACGGGATCCCGTTCGGCAACGACGCGGGCGTCGTGCTCGACCCGTCCCGCGTCGTCGCATACGTCGTCACCGGAATCGGCTTCCTGGGCGCCGGAGCGATCATCAAGCACGGGACGAACGTCCGCGGCCTGACGACGGCCGCGTCGCTCTGGGTGGTGGCCGCCACCGGGGTCGCGTGCGGCAGCGGCGACTACGAGCTCGCCGCGATCGCGACCGGCGCCGTGCTGCTGAGCCTCTGGCCGCTGCGCCGGATCGCGAGGTTCATCGGACTGCGCCGCTCGAGCGCGCACCAGCTGGAGGTCAGGCTCGGGCCGGACGGCAGCGTGGCCGCCGCCGTCGAGCGGCTGGAGCGCGGCGGCCTGACGATCGAGTCCGTGCGGGTCGCGAACGGCGCCGACGAGCGGCTGGTCGAGGTGCTCGCCCACGGGAACCACGCGACCGCGCGGGGAGCGGTCGGCGACCTCGCTGGCGTCGCGGACGTTCGCGACGCGACCCTGCGGAGCTGAGCCCGCGGCGCCCTGCCGGGAGGGCGGGCCGGCCGAGGGCGAAGGGGCAACACGCCTCCCCGGACGCCCGGTGGTTAGCCGCCGGCCGGCAGGGGCAGAGGCACGCAGGGGGGCCGGCGCGCCCGGAGGCCGTCGCAGGACGCGGCCGTGGCGGCGACGTGACGGCCGCCCGACGGAAACGCGACCAAGGGGAGAAGCGGATGAGACGGATACTGCTGGCCCTGCTGCTCTTCGCGACGCTCGGCGTCGTGGCGAGCGGCTGCGGCGGGGACGACGACGGCGAGGGCGTGATCGAGGGGGGCGTCGCAACGGTGACCGATGCGGCAGACGACGGCCTCGACACGGCGACTGACGCGGTCGGCGGTGCGGTCGACACCGTCACCGATGCGGCAGACGACGCCGTCGACGAGGAGCCCGAGCCGACGACGACTGGCGCCGACGGCGGTGCCGAGACGATGGAGGCGCCCACCACGACGGCCGCCGACACGACGACCGCTGCGGCCGACACGGCCGGAGCGACGGACGGCGGGGAGGCGGCGGGCGTGCCCGTGACGGTGGGGATCTCCGAGCGGAACGAGTCCGGCCTCTCGGGCGCCGCGGTGCTCGACGCGGCCGGCGACGAGACGGACGTCCTGGTCATCCTCGACACGGTGATGGCGAGCGAGACCGCGGCCGGCACCACGTCGACGGACGACGGCGCAGGGCGCCCTCGCCGGTCGGCGAGACGACCGACGACGGCGCGATGCAGGACGGCGACACCTCGGGCACCTCGCTCGGCGCGAGCACGTACCCGGCGGCGATCTACACGGGCAGCTGCGACTCGGTCGACGAGATGGCCTTCCCGCTCGAGGAGATCGGGACGGGCAGCGGCACGACGACGACCGGCGACGCGGCGACCGGCGAGCAGACCGGGATGTCCGGTACCTCGGGCTTCGAGGCGACCTCGCGGACGACCGTGGCGGCGACCGTCGACCGGCTGACGGGCGGCGGCTATGTCGTCGGCGTCGGCGACCCCGAGGGCGAGGGTGACGGGTTCCTCGCCTGTGGCCCGATCCTGCCCGCCGGCGAGACGCTGTTCGTGCAGCTCCGGGCCCAGGGCGACTCGGGGCAGTACGGGAACGCGACCCTCACCCGCGTCGACGACGGCAGCACCCGCGTCGAGCTGCTGGTGCACGGGGGCACGGGCGAGCCGCAGCCCGCACGTCCACCAGGGGACGTGCTCCGACCTCGGAGAGGTCGTCTACCCGCTCGAGGACGTCGAGTCCACCGACAGGTCGACGAGCGGCAGGTCGACGACCGAGGTCGACGCGTCGCTCGCCGAACTGGTCCAGGGCGACTACGTCGTCAACGTCCACCGCTCGGCCGAGCAGATCGACGTCTACGTCGCGTGCGGCGCCATCGACGAGCCGGCCGGGACGACCCCGCGCGGGATTGATGACCCGGCCGCGACGGTCGAGCCGGCCCCGACCACGACCGACGCGACCGGGACGGCGACCATGGACGGCGGCACCACCGGCGACACCGCGACGACGACGCCGTGACCGCGGGCGGCCCTCGGCCGCGACACGTGAGGAGCGGCGCGCGGCCGCTCCCCTCCGGCCGCCGCGGCCGCGAGGGCGCGCGGAGGAGCCGACGGGCCGGGTGACGGAGGGCCGTCTCGACGGGCGTTACGAACGCGTCCCCGGCGGGTACGAGAACCGTTCGTGCGAGGGTTCCGGGCGAGGGTCGCGCAGCAACGGGCCGGCGAAGCCGGGCGCTCCTCGCGCAGGCAGGGTTGGCGCTGCGCGCGCAGCTCCCGCTCGCCACCGTCGTCGGCGGCGCCTACGCGCTCTCGAGCAGCCTCTCGTTCTCCTGGTTCGGGGCGAGCAGCCCGAGCGCCTCGTTCTTCCCGGCGGCGGGTGTGGGCCTCGCGGCGCTCGTCCTCGCGCCGCGGTATCGCTGGCCGCTGTTCCTGGCGGCGCTCGTCGCCGCCGAGGTCTCCGTCGATGCGGCGCACGGGCTCGGAGCGTGGGCGAGCCTGGGCTACGGCGCCGCGAACGGCGGGCAGGCCCTGCTCGGCGCTGCTCCTCCGCGCGTGCTGCAAGGAGGTCGACCTGGCGCGGACGCGCCACCTGGCGGCCTTCGTGCTGGCGGGCGCCGGTGCGGCGCCGGCCGTCGGCGCCTTGGCCGGCGCGACGACGTTCGTCGAGCTGGAGGCGGCTCGAACTGGGGCGGCTTCTGGCTCGACTGGCTGGCCGGGGACGCGCTCGGCGTCCTCGCGGTCGGCTCCGCGATCCTCGCCGCGGCCTCCTCCGCGAGGGCGGCCGCCGGCGTGCGGCGCGCGGTCGAGCGCTGGGCGCTGGGCGCGGGGCGATCGGCTCGACGGCCGCCATCTTCTGGCTCGATCGGCACGAGCTCGCGTTCGTCCCCATCGCGCTCATGCTCCTCCTGGCAGCGCGCGGCGGCACGAGGTCCGCCGCGCTCGCCGGCATGGTCGTCACGCTCGTGGCCGTGCAGGCGACCGCGAGCGGGCACGCGTTCTGGGACGCCCTCGACGTCGCGCCCGGCACGGCGATGCTGTACATGCAGGCCGTGCTCGCGCTCGTCGTGATCGCGTGCCTGATGATCGCGGCGGAGGCGAACGAGCGCGCGATCGCGCTGCTCGCGGTCGCTCGGGACGCCACGCGCCGCTCCGAGCTGCAGCGGGCGGCGGTGCGGCTCGAACGGCTGCGCGCCCTGGCCGAGCAGCTGGCGGACGCGGCGACGCCGGCCGAGGTCGGTCACGCCATCCTCGCGCAGGCGCTCCGCCACACCCGGGCGAGCTCCGGCGAGCTCCTGCTGGCCAGCGCGCACGGGGACGGCCTCGACCTGATCGCGTCCCACGGCCCGCCGGATCGAGCGCCGCGCTGGCTGCAGGCCGTCCCGCTCGACCCGCGGTTCCTCGTTGCGGCCGCGTACCTGGAGGACAGGGCGATCGCGGTCGGGACCCGGGCCGAGCTCACGCGTGCGCATCCCGCGACGGCCGGCGTCCTCGGCCCCGGGGCGCAGGCCGCCGTCGCCGTCCCGCTGCGTGCGTTCGGGCGGCCGGTCGGCGCGTTCGCGATCGTCTTCGCGTCCGAGCGGGCCCTGTCCGCCGACGACCTCGCGCTGCTCGAGTCGATGGCCCTGCTCGGCGGCCAGGTCGTCGAGCGCGCCCGCGCCTACGAGAGCGAGCGGCGGGCCCGATCGCACGCGGACCTGCTGCGGCGGAACGCCGGCGCGCTGGCGGAGGCGCAGACGCGGTCGGACGCAGCCGAGGCGACGCTCGGGATGCTGGAGGAGGCGGGCTTCCGACAGTCCGGCATGTCGACGAGGCGCGGAGCCGAGCTCCGCCTGATCGCCCGCGGCGACGGCGACGCGCGGGCGTCGCTCGACGCCCTCGAGCCGGAGGCGGACGGCGCCGGGGAAGGAACGGCTCCCGGGCTCGCACGCTCCGCCATTCGCTCACAGGACGGGGACGTGCTCGGCATCCTGGCCGCCCGGAGCGATGCCGCAGCCGACGGGCACGAGCTCGCCGGCCTCCTGGACGCGGCCGCCGAGCAGCTCGGGCTGGCGCTGGGGCGCATCGACGCGAGCGGCCGCTACCGGGAGCTGGCGCACGTCGTCGACGCGACCAGCGACCTGGTCGCGCTCCTCGACGACGAGCTCCGCGTCCGCTTCCTCAACGCGGCGGGTCGCCGGCTGCTGGGGCTGGACGACGACGCCGTCTCCGCGGCCCCGGCCCTGGTGGATCTCGTCGCCCCGGACGATCGCCCCTTCGCGCTCGACCAGGTCGTCCCGGCCGTCCGACGCTCGGGGCACGCGGACGCCGAGATCCGGCTCGGGTCGCCGATGTCCGAGCGAGACGTCTGGACCTCGCTGGCCGTCTTCCCGCTCGCGGACGGTCTGGGCCAGCCGGCGGGCTACGGGGCGGTGGCCCGCGACGTCAGCGAGAAGCGGCGCGCCGAGGCCGACATCCGCGAGAGCCACCGCTTCATCTCCGAGTTCACGGCGCTCGTGCCGGGTGTCCTCTACGTCTTCGACCTGGTCGAGCGGCGAACCGTCTACGTCAACCGGCAGACCGGGCTCGCGCTCGGCTACTCGCCCGACGAGATCCGCGCGCTCGGCGACCGGTTCCTGCCGGAGACGCTGCATCCCGACGACGCGCCCGCGCTCGAGCGCCACTTCGCCGAGCTGACGGCGCTCGGCGAGGGGGACGTCGCCGAGCGCGCGTACCGTCTCCGCCACCGCGACGGGAGCTGGCGGTGGTTCCTCAGCCGCGACGCCGTCTTCCGCCGCGGCGCCGACGGCCGGGCGGAGCAGCTGATCGGCGTCGCGACGGACATCACCGAGCGCCGCCGGGCCAGGAGGCGATCGCCTTCCAGGCGATGCTGCTCGACACGGTCCAGCAGGCCGTGATCGCGACCGACCGCGACGGGCTGGTCACCTACTGGAACCGCCACGCGCAGACGCTGTACGGCTGGACGGCCGACGAGGTGCTCGGTCGGCAGGTCGCCAGCATCGTCCCCTCGGAGGAGAGCGCCGAGGCCGCGCGCGCGATCATGGCGGCGCTCGACGCAGGCGGCATGTGGGAGGGCGACTTCGAGGCGCGGCGCAGGGACGGAACGACGTTCACCGCCCACGTCACCGACTCGCCGATCGTCGTCGACGGCGAGCAGGTCGGCATCGTCGGGATCTCGATGGACGTGAGCGAGGAGCGGCGCGTCGCCCAGGCGCTGCGCGAGAGCGAGGAGCGCTTCCGCCAGGTGTTCGAGAACGCCCCCACGGGCATCGCGATCACGGACCTCGACGGCCGCTTCGAGGACGCCAACCCCGCCTACCGCCGGATCACGGGTCGGTCACCCGAGGAGCTGCGTGCGTCCCGCGTCGTCGACCTCCTCCACCCCGACGACCGGGCGGAGAACGCACACCTGCTGGCGCAGCTCGGCGCCGGCGAGATCGGGTCGTTCGAGCTGGAGAACCGCTACGTCCGGGGCGACGGCGCGGTGATCTGGGCGCACAAGCTCGTGGCCGCCCTGCGGGACGCACGCGGAGCCCCGATGCGGCTCGTCGGGCTGGTCACCGACGTGACGGCGCAGCGACGATCGGCGGACGCGCTGCGCGACAGCGAGCAGCGGTTCCGGACGATGGCCGACACGCTCCCGCTGCTCGTCTGGATGCAGGACCGCCGCGGGCGCCAGGAGTGGGTCAACCAGACCTTCTGCCGCCTGTTCGGCGTGCCCCGGGAGTCGATGCGCGAGCACGCGTGGGAGCGGCTGCTCCACCCGGAGGACGCCGAGGCCTACCGCGACGCCTTCACGGCTGCGGTCGAGCAGCGCGCGCACTTCCACGCCGAGACGCGCGTCCGCATCCAGGACGGGAGCTGGCGCTGGCTGGAGTCGTGGGGCCAGCCCCGGTTCGCCGCCGACGGGGAGTACCTCGGCCACGTCGGGACGAGCGCCGACGTCACGGAGCGCAAGGCGTGGGAGCTGGGGCTCCAGGCGAACGAGGAGCGCGAGCGCCGCGGTCGACGGCGGGCGGAGCTGCTCGCGTCGGTCGTCGGCGAGCTGGAGACGGCGGACGGCCTTCGGGCCCGGTGCAGCACCCTCGTCGAGCTGCTCGTCCCGCGCATCGCGGACTACGCGTCGGTCGAGCTGCCCGAGGCCGAGGAGCCGGTGCTCGCCGTGAAGCACCACGAGCCAGCCCGACACGCGGCGCTCGTCGAGCTGCGGCGTGCACACAGGCTCGAGCTCGACGACGCCAACTCCACGGGCCGCGTCGCCCGGGGCGAGGAGCAGCTGCTCGAGCTGACGCCCGAGCGCATCCTCGAGCACTGCCGCACCCCCGAGACGGCCGCCCTGCTCGACCGTCTCGGCCCGCGATCGCACCTCGCCGTCCCGATCGACCTGGGCGGCGGCCGCCGCGGCGCCCTCCTGCTCGGCCTCACCGACCCGGCTCGCCGCCCCTACTCGCGCGACGACCTCGCCTTCGTCCGCGAGCTCGCCGGAGGCGCCGCCACGGTGATGGGCGCAGCCTACGTCCGCGAGGAGAGCCGGCGGATCTCGCTGCGGCTCCAGGAGGCGCTCCTGCCGGCCGGCGTCCTCCGCCACGACGAGCTCGAGATCGCGGCGCGCTACTCGGCGGCGAGCGAGCTCCTCGAGGTCGGCGGGGACTTCTACGACGCCTTCGAGCTCCCCACGGGCAAGGTCGCCATCGTCGTCGGGGACGTCGTCGGCCACGGGCTCGAGGCGGCGGCGTCGATGGGCCGCGTCCGGACGGCGCTGGCAGCGCTCGCCCAGCAGACCGACAGCCCGGGGCTCCTGCTCAGCCAGGTGGACGCGTTCGCCGAGGCCGCCGGGGACATCGACTTCGCGACGATCGCCTGCGCGATCGTCGATCCGTTCGCGGGCACCCTCACCCATGCCTCGGCCGGCCACCCGCCGATCCTGCTCCTCGAGCCCACGGGCGCCGCTCGCTGGCTCGAGGACGGGCGCTCCGCGCCGATCGGGGTTCGCGTCGGCGCCACCCGCCCGGAGGCGACGACCGTGCTCCAGCCGGGCGCCGCCATCGTCCTGTGCTCGGACGGGCTCCTCGAGCGGCGTGGCGAGTCGATCGACCGGGGGCTCGCCCGCCTGCGCGCGACCGCCCTCGATGCCACCGAGCTCGCCCCCGGCGAGCTCTGCGACCGCCTGCTCGCCCGGCTCGACGCGGCGCGCAGCGACGACGACGTGGTGGTCGTCGTCGCCCGCTACCTCCAGCGCGACCACACTCGGCGGCGCCTCCTCCTGCCCGCGGAGGCCGGCACGCTCGGGCCGTCCGCCAGGCCGTCGACGCCTGGCTCGCCGATGCCGGCGTCGAGCCGCTGTCCGACCTGCAGCTTGCGCTCGGCGAGGCCTGCGCCAACGCGGTCGAGCACGCCTACCCGGACGGTGGAGGCACGCTCGAGGTCGTGCTCGACCTCGAGGAGCACGCCGTTCGCGCCCGCGTTCGCGACGTCGGCCGCTGGCGCGCGCCGGGCCCGATCCGGATCGCGGACGCGGTCTCGCGATCATCCGGGCGCTCGCCCCGGGCCTCTCGGTCCGCAGCGGCCCGCACGGGACGACGCTCGACTTCCGGATCGGCATCGGGGCGGCGCGGCCGATCGCTCCTGCCGGCCGTCCCGCTGACGGGGCGAATCAGGGCGCTCCCAGGTCCTCGCGGATCGCGTGGCGCAGGGCGGAGAGCTCGTTGCGGTCGTGCTCGTCGTGGACGAGCGCGAGGGCGTCGTTGACCGCGTCGTGCGCCGCGTGCTTCTGCTCGTCGGTCAGGGCGTTGCCGAGGCTCAGCGCGATCGCGGCGTCCTTGCCGACCGCGCCGCGCAGGTGCAGCGCGTCGCGCAGCGCGAGCAGGGGCCGCTCGCCGACGTCGAGCTCCAGCCGGCTCAACCGGATCGTCGGCATCGGGTCACCACCCCGGCCGCCAGCCGGCGCCGCCCGGCCCGTAGTAGCTGCCGAAGGAGTGCCGGTCGGCCTGGACGTCGTAGGCGTCCCCGTCGTACTCGGGCGCACCCTCGATCTCCGCCTTGTTGCGGTCGACGAAGACCGTCTCGCCGTCCGGGTCGATCCGCTGGACGACCCCGGCCGGCAGCAGCACCTTCTTGCCGAAGAGCCAGCCGCCGATGTCGACGACGAGGTAGCGGCGGTCGAGCTCAGGCTGCCGCGCTCGATCGTGCCGATCGGGCCGTCGAGCGCCTCCACCGCGTAGCCGGTCAGGTCGAGGTCGGCGTCGGAACCGGTGTCGACCCTGTACGTCCAGATGTCGTCCTCCAGGCTCATCGCGCTCCGTTCCGGTCGAGACGTCCGCCAGCACCCATGTGATGCCCCGATCGCGCTGGCGCCAATCGCCGGCGGTGCGGCGGCGCGCCCGGGGTGGTACGCAGTGGGCGTGGCGGAGATCCGGATCGGCGTCTCCGGGTGGCGCTACCGGGGCTGGCGCGGCGACTTCTACCCCGCCGGGCTGCCGCAGCGGCTCGAGCTCGCCTACGCCGCAGAGCGGCTGACCTCGATCGAGATCAACGGCTCCTTCTACGCGCTCCAGCGACCCGCGAGCTACGCTGCCTGGGCGGCGCAGGTGCCCGACGACTTCGTCTTCGCGGTCAAGGGCGGGCGCTTCATCACGCACATGAAGAAGCTCGCCGGGATCGAGGCGCCCCTCGCGAACTTCTTCGCCTCCGGCGTGCTCGCGCTCGGGCGCACGCTCGGGCCGGTGCTGTGGCAGCTGCCGCCCGTGCTGGGCTTCGACGAGGACCGGCTCGCGCGGTTCCTCGCGCTGCTGCCGCGGACGACCGGCGAGGCGGCCGCGCTCGCCGCACGCCACGACGCGAAGCTCCCGGCCGAGCGCGCCCTGACCGTCGCGCTCCACGACGGCCCGATCCGGCACGCGCTCGAGGTGCGCCACCCCAGCCTCGTCCTGCCCGAGGCGGTCGAGCTGCTGCGCGCGAACGACGTCGCCCTCGTCGTCGCGGACACGGCCGGGCGCTGGCCGCTGGTCGAGGAGGACACGAGCGACTTCCGCTACGTGCGCCTGCACGGCGACGTCGAGCTCTACGCGAGCGGCTACGCGCCCGACGTGCTCGACCGCTGGGCGACGCGGATCCGCGCGTGGGCGGACGCCGGGCAGGACGTCTACGTCTACCTCGACAACGACGCGAGAGGCCACGCGCCGCACGACGCGGTGGCGCTGATCGAGCGCTGCGCCCGCTGAGGCGGCCGGGGTGGCGGGCCTCTCGAGGACCGCCACCCCGGCGTGCCAGCGGACGACCGGCGCCGCTAGCGGCCCACGTCCGACCGGACAGCGTCGCGGAGCGTCGCCACCGCGTCGGGCAGGAGCAGGTACCCGTCCCGCACGTTGCGGCCGGTGACGAGTGCGACCCTCGCGACGTAGGCCCCGTGGCTCGGGTAGAGGCCAGCGAGCGTCGCGGGGGCGAAGGGCACGTACTGGCCGAAGATCGAGCAGAAGAAGCCGGGCCCGTTCGGGCTCGCGTTCGTCGCCGTCGGAACGGCGACGTCGGCCAGGCGGATGCCGCCCCTCGCGATCCCGAACGCGTCGCGAGCGAGCTCGGCCCCGCGCGGGCCGGGGCCGACGGAGACGACCTCGAGCGGCGGCGCGTGCGGGGGCGCGACGCCGGTCCTGACCCAGCGGCTCACGTGGTCGAGGACCGCGTGGTAGACGTACTTGTAGGGCGTCCGGGTCAGGGTGGGGTAGTCGCAGGTCGGGTTCTGGAACGTCCCGGTGTCGCGCCACTGGACGGGGTTGATCCCCGGCGCCGTCGGCGAGAGGTCGGCCGGGTCGCCGATCATGTCGAGGTCGGCGTGGCTCGTGCCCGCGACCTCCCAGGTGCGCAGGACGGGGGAGTCGGGCTGCCGGTTCTGGGCGTGCCCGATCACGGCGACGTCGGTCTCCGTCAGCAGCTTGAACACCGGCGTCGAGAGGTCGGTGCGCACGACGAGGTTCGGCTCCGGGGCGCCGTTGAGGACGAAGGCGTCCGCGAGGCCGACGAGCGGGTGGATCGCGTTGTAGTACTGGGTCAGCTTCGCGGCGGACGAGGACTCTCCGTCGGCGATCAGGCGCTTGACCCGGAGGTTCCCGAGCGGCCGGACGCCGGTGGGATGCTCGATCGCCTGGAGGGCCTGGGAGTAGACGTCCCACGCGAGGCGTCGTTCGTGATCGTCCCACCGTCGGTCACGTCGAGCGCGCCGTACCGGGCCGGGCTCCAGGCGCGGAGCGCGTTCACGCCGACACGCTGGGCGGAGACGCCGACCCAGGCGTAGCCGGCCCGGACGATCGCGTCGTGGTAGCGGAACCAGTTCGCCTCGACGTCGAAGCCGACCGTGACGTTGTACCACTCGACGATCACGGTCCCGTTGAACCGCTTCGGATCGGCCGGACGGCGGACGACCATGCGCGTGGCGTAGGGGTGACCGCCGTCGACCACCGTCGCCGTGGTCAACTGGCCGGTGGCGACCGCGTACGTGCTCGCGGTGCCCGAGAGGAAGAACTCCTGCTCGACGTAGCCACGGCTGGCGAGGTCGAACTGGGTCGCGAAGTACGGGTAGTCGCGCGCGGGATCGCCCGGTGCGACCGTTGCCGGGATCGGCCCTGTGACGGTCGGGTCGGGCACCGCCGCGCCCGCGACGGAGACCGCCCCGACCAGCGCGGCGAGCACGGCGATGGCGAGCGCGAGCGGCGTTCGCCCGCGTCGCGCGACGGCGCCCGGTCGAGCCGGCTCGACGACGGCGCGCGAGGGATGGAGGTCTGCCTGCATGATCTCCTCCTGGCTGGAACGACGCATGGCGCCTCGCGGTCGGTCCCGCGGAGCGCCGTGCACGAGCGTCGATCATCGACCTCGACGTGACCGGAGTCAAGAGCAGGGCGGGTGGTCGCCGGGCTCGCAGCCGGCGGGAGGATTCACGCGCTGGCGCGGCGGGAACGCGAGCGGTGGCGACGACGAGCGACCCGGAAGGAGCGCCCCATGGCCGCGACCGCCACGCCGCAGAGCGGCACGAAGGACAAGAACTACGACCTGATCACCGTCACGCACCTCTGCCTCGAGCACGTGTGGCGGCTCGAGCAGTACGCGCAGGACGCCCAGCGCGAGGGCGACGGCGACCTCGCCGACCTGTTCCGCCGCATGCAGGAGCACAGCCGCAAGGGCGCCGAGGAGTGCAAGAAGCTGCTCGGCGATCGGCTGCGCACGAACGAGTAGCGACCGCCGCCCCGGTCGAGCGCCTGCTCGACCGGGGCGGCCCCGACGCGACGAGCGTCGGCCGCCGGTGGGGCGCGGTCGGGACGGACGCGGGCGTGGGTCAGCCTGCCCGGCGCAACCTCAGCGACGGGCCGTCGAGGACGGCGCGGTCGACGACGTGCTCCGGGACGCGCCCCTGGAGCACCTCGGCGACGTTCCGGGCCGCCTTGGCGGAGAGCTCCGCGATCGCGGCCTCCGAGTAGAAGCCCGCGTGCGGCGTCACGATCACGCCGTCCAGCCCGAGCAGCGGGTGGCCGGCCACGGGCGGCTCCTCGCCGAGCACGTCGAGCGCCGCGCCGGCGATCCAGCCCGCCTCGACGGCCCGCCGCAGCGCGTCCTCGTCGACGAGCGCGCCGCGGGAGGTGTTGATCAGGTACGCGGTCGGCTTCATCGCGCGCAGCTCGGCCTCGCCGATCAGGCCGCGCGTCTCGGGCGTCGCCGGCGCGTGCAGCGAGACGTAGTCGGAGACCGCGAGCAGCTGCTCGAGGCTGCCCGCGGCGCGCACGCCCTCCGGGAGCCGGTCGCCGGTCAGGCGCGGCGTGTAGGCGACCAGCTCGAGGCCGAAGCCGCGCGCCTTCGGGACGAGCCGGCGGGCGCTGCCGCCGCGGCCGACCAGGCCGAGCGTCTGGCCGCGCAGGCGCGGCAGGCCCCGCGCGAGCTCGAGCCCCCACACGCCGTCGCGGGTCGAGCGGGCGAAGGGGACGATCCGCCGCGCGCAGGCGAGCAGGAGCGCCATCGCGTGGTCGGAGACCTCCTCGAGGCAGAAGTCCGGGACGTTCGTGACGAGGATCCCGAGCTCCGTCGCGCGCGCCACCGGGATGTTGTCGACGCCCACGCCGAAGCGCGAGACCACGAGGCAGCGCGGCGCCGCGTCGAGCGCCTCCGGCGGCAGCCGCTTCCAGTTGGTCAGGATCGCGTCGGCCCGCGGGGCGAGCGCGACGATCTCCTCCTCGCCGCCCGTCTCTGCGACGAGCAGCTCGGCATCGACGGCGCGGAGGATCTCCCGCTCGAGCTCGAGCGTCGGCCAGGCGTAGTCCGTGACGAGGACGGTGCGGCTGCTCATCGGTGCGCGATCGCGACCTCGCGATCCCGGGCCGAGTGTACGGGGCCGCAGTCCCCGGCCGCCGCCGGCGGCAGGTCAGCGCGCGGCGTCGCCGGGCACGAGCGCGTCGGCCCAGCTGCGGATCGCGTCGAGCGCCGGCAGCAGCTGCCGACCCCGCTCGGTCAGCGCGTAGCGGACGGGCTCGTCGCCCTCCTGCGTGCGGACGAGCAGGCCCGCGCGGGCGAGCTCGACGAGCCGCTCGCCGAGCAGGCGGTCGGACAGGCCGGGAACGGCGCGGCGGATCTCCGAGAAGCGGGCCGACCGCTGGCCGAGCACGTCGAGGATCAGCGCGTTCCAGCGCTTGCCCAGCAGCGCGAACGCGAGCGAGAGCCGCGGGCAGACCTCGAGATCGGGCGCTCTCCTGGCTCATGCGATACAGCCTACCCGATCTGCGCGTACGAAAAGTACGAACTTCTTGCTAGCGTGACTTCACATACGAAAAGTGCGTGAACGAAGGAGCCTCCGTGACCACGTCCGCGATCGCCGCCGACCCGCTCGACCTGCCCCTCGCGATCGGCCCGCTGCGGCTGCACGGCCGCGCGGTGCTCGCGCCGATGACCCGCACGAGCGCCACCGCGGACGGACGCGCGACCGCGCAGATGCGCGACTACTACGCGCGCTTCGCCCACGGCGGCTTCGCGCTCGTTGTCACCGAGGGAACCTACGTCGACGAGGACGCGAGCCAGGGCTACCTCCACCAGCCGGGGATCGCGACCGCAGCCCAGGAGGAGGCCTGGCGGCCAGTCGTCGAGGCCGTCCACGCGGCCGGGGCCGCGATCGCGCTCCAGCTGATGCACGCCGGCGCCCTCTCCCAGGGCAACGCGCACACGACGCGCACCGTCGGCCCGTCCCCGCTGCGCCCCGTCGGCAGCCAGATGACGATCTACCGCGGCAGCGGCCCCTACCGCGTCCCCGCGCAGCTCGAGCCGCCGGAGATCGAGCGGATCGCCCACGCGTTCGCCGAGGCTGCGGGCCGCGCCCGCGCCGCCGGCTTCGACGCGGTCGAGGTCCACGGCGCCAACGGCTACCTGCTCGACCAGTTCACCTCCACGAGCACGAACCGGCGCACCGACCGCTACGGCGGTGGCGCCGCCAACCGCATCCGGCTCACCGTCGAGGTCGTACACGCGATCCGGACCGCCGTCGGCGCGACGTTCCCCGTCGGCGTCCGCGTCTCCCAGGCCAAGGTCAACGACCACGACCACCGGTGGCCCGATGGCGAGACGGCCGCCCGCACCGTCTTCGCCGCCCTCGCCACCGCGGGCGCCAGCTACCTCCACACCAGCGAGCCCGACGCCCTCAGGCCCGCGTTCGGCGACGGCCCGACCCTGGCCCGTCTCGCCCGCGAGCACGGCCGCGTGCCCGTGATCGCGAACGGCGCCCTCCGCGACCCCGAGCGCGCCCGCGACCTGATCGACCGCGGCGACGCCGATCTGGTCGCCCTCGGCAAGCCCGCGCTGGCGAACCCCGACTGGCCGCACCGCAGCCGCCGCGCGCTGCCGCACGACGACTTCGACCCCGCCATGCTCCAGCCCCTCGCAACCCTCGACAACGCGGAGCGGTGGCTCGCGAGCCGGACGCAGGCCCCGGGAGCGCGCTCCTAGAGCCCGTACGCCTCGAGCAGCCGGAGCCAGACCTCGCTTCGCGTGGGGAACGACGGAACCGCGTGCCGCAGCCGGTCGAGCGGGACGCGGCCGACGACGGCGATCGTCGCCGCGTGCAGCCAGTCGCCGACCTCGACGCCGACGAACGTCGCGCCGACGAGGACGCGCGCGTCCTCGTCGACGACCAGGCGCGAGGTGCCCGGGGCGTCGCGCCCGGTGAAGCTGCCCCCGGCCGTGGCCGAGGTCTCGTGATCGACGGCCCGGGCTCGGATGCCCGCCCGGTGCGCACCGTCGAGGGTGTGCCCGACGGCAGCGACCTGCGGGTCGGTGAAGACGACGCGCGGCACGAGGGCGCCGTCGGCGAGCGGGTCGACACGCGCGGCGCGGCCGAGAACGAGGTCGGCGGCGAGGCGGCCCTGGTACTTGCCCATGTGGGTCAGGAGCGCACGGCCGTTCACGTCGCCGATCGCGTACAGCCAGTCGCGGCCGCCGACGCGCAGCGCGTCGTCGACGTCGACGAAGCCGTCCGCGTCGACGCCGACCGAGTCGAGCCCCAGGTCGCCGCTCGCCGCCCGGCGGCCGACGCCGACCAGCAGCTCGTCCTCTGCGAGCGTCTCGCCCGAGCGAGCTCGACGGTCACCCCGCCAGCGTCTCGCTCGACCGCGACGGCGCGCGCGCCGAGACGAACGTCGACGCCGCCTGCGCGCAGCGCCTGCTCGACGAGCGCCCCCGCGAACTCCTCCTCCCGGGCGAGCAGCCGTGGGCCGCCCTCGACGAGCGCGACCCGGGCGCCGAGCGACGACCACGCCTGCGCCAGCTCGACGCCGACGACCCCGCCGCCGAGGACGACCAGGCGGGCGGGCACCTCGGATGCGGTCGTGCCCTCGCGGTTCGTCCACGGGCGCGCCGCCGCCAGGCCGGTGATCGGCGGGAGCATCGGCGTGCTGCCGGTCGCGAGGACGACGGCCCGCCGCGCGGCCAGCAGCCGGCCGTCGACGGCCACGCGCCGCTCGCCGACCAGCCTGCCGTGGCCGCGGACGAGCGTCACGCCACGCTGCTCGAGCCATGGCAGCTGCGCTGCGTCGTCGAGCCCGTGGACGACCTCGTCGCGGCGCGCGAGCACGGCCGCGACGTCGATCCCGCCGGTCACCGCCTCCTGCGCGCCGGGGACGCGGCGCGCCTCGGCCAGCGCCTCGGCGGGGCGAAGCAGCGCCTTCGACGGCATGCACCCGTAGAAGGAGCACTCGCCGCCGACGAGCCGCCGCTCGACGATCGCGACCGAGAGGCCCGCCTCGGCGAGCCGGCCGGCGCACACCTCGCCGGCCGGGCCCGCCCCGATCACGATCGCGTCGAAGCACTCGTGCATCCCGTCTCCTCTCCTCGCAGACGACGCTGGCGCGGCACCGCCCGTCACGGCACCGCTTCCGGCTCGCCGAGCGGCCCGCCGGGCGCCGGGAGCCGCCCGGGGAAGCGGCGGTCCGTCTCCTGGTGGAGGCGGAACCGATACTCGCGGCCGATCGGCGGCTGTGGCTCGCGGGGACGGGAACCGTCGCGACGGGCGCGCCCCGTGCCGCCCGGCGTGCCCGCGAGCCAGCCGGAGTGCGCGCGAAGCGGGCCGGCGCTGCCGACGGAGGGCATCGTCGGCGGGCACGAGCCCACGCGGGTCGCTCACACGGCCCGCAGCGCGAGCAGGGTCAGCAGCTCGTACGCGACCGTCGCGGCGAGCAGCGACGTGACCTGCCCCGGCCCGTCGTACTGCGGCGCGACCTCGACGACGTCGAAGCCGACGAAGTCGATCCCCGTCAGCGCGCGCACGAGCCCGAGGCCGTGATGGGAGGTCGGCCCGCCGCACTCCGGCGTCCCCGTCGCGGGCGCGAACGCCGGGTCGAAGAAGTCGATGTCGAACGTGAGGAAGGTCGGCCCCGTGCCGACGCGGGCGCGCACCCGGTCGGCGAACGCCGCCGGGGCGAGCGGCGCGATCTCGGCCCAGCGCGCCACCTCGGTGCCGAGCTCGTGCCCCTGCTGCACGTCGGCCGGGCCGTAGAGCGTGCCGCGCATGCCGGCCTGGAAGCAGCGCGCGGGATCGACCAGCCCCTCGTCGATCGCGCGACGGAAGACCGTGCCGTGGCTGTACGGACGGCCGAAGAAGCTGTCCCAGAGGTCGCTGTGCGCGTCGAGCTGGACGAGCCCGAGGGGGCCGTGCACGGCGGCGAGGGCCCGCAGCTGGGGCAGCGTGACGGAGTGGTCGCCGCCGAGCGCGAGCGGGACGACGCCCGCCTGCGCGATCCTGCCGGCGAACGCGGCGACCCGCTCGAACGTGTCCTCGACGTAGCCGGGCACGGTCGGGGCGTCGCCGTGGTCGATCACCGACAGGCTGCCGAACACCGCGGTGCGCTGCTCGGCGTTGTAGGGTCGCAGCAGGACGGACGCCGCCCGGATCGCCTCGGGCCCGAAGCGGCTGCCCGCGCGGAAGGAGGCGCTGCCGTCCCACGGGATGCCGTAGACGGCGCAGTCGACGCCCTCGAGGTCGGCCACGAGCGGCAGGCGCGCGAAGGTGCGCGGGCCGGTGAAGCGCGGGCTCTCCAGGGCGTCGGCGGGCGTGTGCATCGGGTCTCCTCTCGTGGGCCGGTCTCGCCGTCCGGGGCGTGGATCGCGCGGCGCCGTCAGCCCCCGGTCCTCCGCCCGGACGAGCATGCGTGCCACGGCGACGAGCGCGCGGAAAGACTTCGCGTAGGCCACATCCACGGGACCGCTGGTACTTCATCCCGCAGTCGGGGGCGGCGGGGACGAAGCAGCCCCAGGCCTTGTACGGGAGGCGCGACGGATCCGCGCGGCGACGACCTCCGGCGTCTCGACCTCGTCGGTGCTGAGGTCGAGCACGCCGAGGATGATCGTCTTGCTCGGCAGCCGCTCGAGGATCGAGAGGTCGAGCGAGGACTGGGCCGTCTCGATCGAGATCTGGTCGCAGCGGCTGGTCTCCAGCTCGGGCAGGAACGAGTAGCCGGAGGGCCGCTCGTGGATGATCGCGGCGTAGCCGAAGCAGATGTGGACGGCCGTCGTGCCGCGGACGCCGTCGAGCGCGGCGTCCAGGGCGGCGCGCCCGAACGCGCGGGCCTTCTCGGGACGGGCCTGCATGTACGGCTCGTCGACCTGGACGATGTCGGCGCCCGCCCGGAACAGGTCCTCGATCTCGGCGCGCACGGCGGCCGCGTAGTCGAGCGCGAGCTGCTCCTCGTGCTCGTAGGCGTCGTTCTGCGCCTGCTGCGCCATCGTGAACGGGCCCGGCACGGTGATCTTGACGAGCCGGTCGGTGTTCGCCCGCAGGAACTCGACGTCGCGGACGAGCACCGGCTCGCGGCGGCGGACCGGGCCGACCACGCGGGGCACGGGGTTCGGGTGGCCGGAGCGGTCGAGGGCGACGCCCGGCACGTCGATGTCGATGCCCTCGAGGGCCGTCGCGAAGCGGTTCGAGTAGCTCTCGCGCCGGGCCTCGCCGTCGGTGACGACGTCGAGCCCGGCGCGCTCCTGGTCGCGGATCGCGAGGAGCGTCGCGTCGTCCTGCGCCTCCTCCAGGTAGGCGGGGTCGACGCGCCACAGCTCGCGGGCGCGGACGCGCGGCGGGAATCGGTCGGCGAGCCGGGCGCGGTCGATCAGCCAGTCGGGCTGGGCGTACGACCCGACGAGGCTCGTGAGCAGCGGGGTGTCCATCGCGCGCGTTCGTCTCCTGTCTCGGGGATGCCGCCAGGATATGGCGCTGCCGGTGCGGCGCGACGGCCGCGCCCGGTCGGGCGGCATCGGGCCTGCGCCCCCACGGTTCGCTAGCGTGGCGCATCCCGGTCGCGCCCGTCGCGCGCGCCGCCCGTCCCCCCGTCGAAGGCACACGACCTGACCGTCCGCGAGGCCCGACCCCTGCGCGTCCTCACGTGGGCCGACTGGTGGCTGCCGTCGGTCGGCGGCGTCGAGGTCTTCTCGGCGAGGCTCGCGCCCGCGCTCGCCGGGCGCGGCGTCCGCATCGAGGCCGTCGTCGGCCGGCACGCCGACGACGTCCCCGAGCACGACGAGGTCGACGGCGTGCCCGTGCACCGGTTCCCGTTCCACCAGGCGCTCGCCTCGCGGGACCTGGAGGCGATCGCGACCACGACGCGGCGCGTCGGCGAGCTGCGCGCGCGGCTGCGGCCCGACCTCGTCCACCTGAACACCCTCGGCCCGGGCGTGCTCTTCGAGCGCGCCACGCGCGCCCGCGGAGCGGCGCCCGTGCTGCTGACGCTGCACAGCCCCGTCCCGTCCGAGCTCGGGCCCGACACGCTCGCCGGCCGCGCCCTGCGCTCCGCGACCCGGATCGCCTGCAACTCCCACGCCGTGCACGCCGACCTCGCCCGCGCGCTGCCGGAGGTTGCCGCGCGCTCCCTCGTCGTCCACTACGGCCTGCCGCCCATGGGACGGGAGCCGCCGCCGCGCCCGCGCGCGCCGCGGCTGCTCGCCTACGGCCGGCTCGTCGACGAGAAGGGCTTCGACGTGGCGCTGCGCGCATTCGCGACGGTGCTCGCGCGCCATTCCGACGCACGCCTCGCCCTCGGCGGCGACGGGCCGGCGCGCCCGGCGCTCGCGCGGCTCGCGGACGAGCTCGGGATCGCGCACGCCGTCGACGTCCTCGGCCTGCTCTCCGCGGACGGCGTCTCGGCCGCGCTCGACGCCGCCGCCCTGGTCGTCGTCCCGTCACGCTGGGACGAGCCGTTCGGGCTCGTCGCGCTCGAGGCCGCCCTGCGCGCCCGCCCGGTCGTCGCCACGCGGGTCGGCGGCCTCGTCGAGGCGGTCGAGGACGGCGTCAGCGGGCTGCTCGTCGAGCGCGAGGACGCCGACGCGCTCGCCGCCGCGATCCTGCGCCTGCTCGAGGACGCGCCGCTCGCGGACCGCCTCGGCGCCGACGGCCGCGCGCGCGCCGAGACGCGGTTCGGCTGGGACGCGTGCGTCACGGCCTACGAGCGGCTCTACACGGCAACGGCCGCGACCGAGGGAGGAGCATGACCGAGCTGCAGGGGACGTTCGCACCGGATCCCGCCGAGGTGGTCGCGAAGGTGATCGACGGCGAGCTGATCGTCATCCGCCTCGACGACGGCACGTACTACGCGATGGGCGGCGCCGGCGCGGCCGCCTGGACGCTGCTCGCGGCCGGGCACGATCTCGACGCGGTCGCCGCGACCCTCGCCGGGCGCTACGGCATCCCGCTCGAGCGGGCGCGGGAGGACGTCGCGACGCTCGTCCGCGAGCTGCTCGCCGAGCGCCTCCTCGCGCCTGCGCCGGCGCCGGCCAGCCCGGGCGCGACGACGTTCACCGATCCGGCCGGCGCCTACGAGCCGCCGAGGCTCGAGGTCTACCGGGACATGGGCAACCTGCTCGCGCTCGACCCGCCGACCCCCGGGATCGACGACCTGACCGGGCGGCCATGACCCGATGACCGCGACGGCCGTCGACACCCCGGAGCCGGTCGTCCGCATGCGCGACGCGTTCGCCGCCGCGGCGGCCGGCCAGGGCACGACGGTGCACGAGGCCGACCTCGTCCTCGCCGGGCGTCCCGTCCGCGTCCGGATCGCCGGCGACCTCCTCGCCGAGCGGACGCTGCGCCCCTTCGCCCACGCGGGAGCCGGGCCGCTCCAGGGACGGCGCTCGAGCTCGAGCTCTGGGACGAGGACGAGACCGGGATCGCCTGCCCGCTCGCGCTCGCTCGGGCTCGGCGAGAGCGGCTCGCCGCCGGCGTGCTCGCCGCGTCGCCCGACAGGCGCTGCGTCACGTTCGCTTCGAGGGCTCCTGTCCGTCCTCGACCGGCGCGAGGGCAGGCTCGTCGGCTGCGACGCAGCGGCTCGCAGCTCTCCAGGGCGAGCGCAGCAAGCCGCTCGTCGTCCCGCTCGCGATCTGGCTCGACGACCAGGGCGCCAGCAGGTCCACGCCGCGCTGCGTCGCCCGACGAGCGCCGGCGTGCTTCTCCGGCGAGCGGGGTCGGAAGAAGTCGACGACGGCGCTGGCCTGCCGCCGTCCAGGGGGCGCTCGACTTCCTGGGCGACGACTTCGTCGCGGTCGATCGACTCGACGCCGGCTTCCTGGACGGCCTCTACGGAACACAGCCTGCCTCGCCCGCGATGGGCTCGCGCGCTTCCCGGCGCTCGAGGCGCACGCGGTCGACGACGGCTGGCCCGGCGAGGAGAAGCCGTCCCTGCTTCCTCGCCGACCGGCTCCCCGAACGCCTCCGGCAGGTCGTGCAGTGCACGCGATCGCGCTGCTCGACGTCGGCCGGCCGCACGGAGCTCCGGCCCGTCGGCCGCCCGAGGCGGCCTGCGCGCCTCGTGGGAACGCTGCACACGGTCGTCCCGCGGCCCGGCCGCGCAGGGCTCGCGCTGCTCGCGGCGCTCGCCGAACAGGTGCCCGCGTGGCGTCGCTCGGCCCGACCTCGGCGACCTCCGGCGCGCGGTGGAGCGGATCGCCGCCGGGGGCGGGAGCGCGGCCACGTGACGCGGGCCGGGCGGGGTGCGCTGCGGACGCTCGTCCTCGCCGAGGGGCTGCCCCACCCACCCGCAAGGGCGGCGACCACCGCACCTGGCAGCACGTGAACGCCCTCGCCGCCCACGGCCGGTCGGCGTGCTCGGGCTCTGCAGCAACGACGACCGCCGGCACGAGCCGCCGCCCCTGCCGCTCTCCTGCTGGACGGCGTCGACCGACCCGGCGCTCGCCTACCCGCCCCCGCGCGGGGCGCGCCTGCCGGGCCGTGCCTGGCTGCTCGACCCGGACGGCCACCCGTCCGACCTCTACCGGTCGGAGGTCGCCGCCGCCGAGCTGGCCGCGCTGCTCGACCGGCTCCGGCCCGACCTGGTGCTCGTCGCGGGGCTCTGGCTCGCCTCGTACCTGGAGGTGATCCGCGCGGCGGGCTGCCGCGTGGTGCTCGACTGCCACAACGTCGAGGCCGACGTGCAGCGCCAGCTCGCCGCCGCGACCCGCGGCGACGACCTGGAGGCCCGCACGCGCCGCGACGTCCTGCCGGCGCGCACGGCGGCGCGCGAGCGGGCCGCCGTCCGGGCCGTCGACCAGACCTGGGCCTGCAGCGACGAGGACGCCGCGCTGCTCCGGCGCCTGTACGGGCCGGCTGCGCCGACCGTCGTCGTCCCCAACGGGATCGAGCAGACGCGCTACGCGGACGTCGCCGCCGCGCGACGGCCGCCAGCGGGTCGCACGACCGTGCTCTTCCCCGGGACGTTCGGCTACGGCCCGAACGCGCTCGCGGCCCGCCTGCTCGTCGAGGAGATCCTGCCGCTGCTGCCGGGCGGCGAGGCGACGCGGCTGCTCCTCGTCGGGCCCGGGCCGGGCCCCGAGCTCCTCGCCGCAGCGGGCCGCGACCCGCGGATCGCCGTCACCGGCGCCGTCGCGGACGTGCGCCCCTTCCTCGTCGAGGCGACCGTCCTCGCCGTGCCGCTCCGCCAGGGCGGCGGCACGCACCTGAAGGTGCTCGAGGGGCTCGCCGCCGGCGTGCCGGTCGTCTCGACCGCGGTCGGCGCCCAGGGGCTCGCGGTCGAGGACGGCACGCACCTGCTGCTCGCGGAGGGCCCGGCCGGGCTCGCGGCCGCGATCGCGCGGGTCGCGGCCGAGCCGGCGCTCGCCGCACGGCTGGCCGCCGCGGGCCGGGAGCTGGTGGCCGAGCGGTACGACTGGCCGGTCGTCCACGCCCGCGTCGACGACGCGCTCGCCGGGCTGGGCCTCGCGTGAGCGGCCCGCTCGTCAGCTGCATCGTCCCCTGCTTCCAGGGCGTGCGCTACCTCGCCGACGCGCTCGACAGCATCCTCGCCCAGACGCACCGGCCGATCGAGCCGATCGTCGTCGACGACGGCTCGACCGACGGGTCCGCCGCCGTCGTCCGCCGCTTCGGCGCCGCCGTCGCGTACGTCCACCAGCCCAACCGGGGCGCCGCGGCCGCCTGCAACCGCGGCGTCGCGCTGGCGCGCGGGGAGCTGATCGCGTTCCTCGAGCAGGACGACCTGTGGGAGCCGGACAAGCTCGCCCGACAGGTGGCCGCGCTGGCCGCCGCGCCCGACCGCGCCTTCTGCGTCGCGCACGCCCGCAACTTCTGGGTGCCCGAGCTCGCCGCCGAGGCGGCGCGCCACGCGGGTCGGCGGGCGGCGCAGCCGGTCCCGGGCTACGTGATCCAGACGCTCGTCGCCCGCCGCGAGGCGTTCGAGCGGGTCGGCGGCTTCGACGAGTCGCTGCCGTACACCTTCGCGACGGACTGGTTCCTGCGCGCGGAGGACCTCGGCGTCCGCGGCCTGCTGCTCGACGACGTCCTCACCCACCGGCGCCTGCACGACGCCAACACGAGCCGACGCAACCGCGCCGCCAGCCACGACGAGTTCCTCCACCTGGTCAAGGCGACGCTCGACCGGCGCCGCGACCGCCGCTGAGCGTGCACCGCGTCCTCGTCGTCCAGCACCACTTCCTGCCCGTCCACAACGTCGCGGTCGGCCGGATGCTCGGCTACGCCCGCCACCTGCCGGCGCTCGGCTGGGAGCCCGTCTTCCTCGCGCGCGACTGGGAGTCGGCCGACGACGCCGACCCGTCGTGGGGCCTCGTCTGGCAGCCCGGGCTCGTGGCCGGGGCCGGCGTCGAGATCCAGCGCGCGCCGCAGCCGCCCGGGCCGGCCCGCCGCCCCCTGCCCGGCCCGGGGCGCGGGCCGACGGGGAAGGCCCTGGCGAAGGCCCGCCGGCTCCGCCGCCTGCTCGCGGGCCCGTACCCCGACGAGCTCGTCGGCTGGTGCGGGCCCGCCGTCGAGGCGGGGCTCGCGCTCGCCCGCCGGACGACCGTCCACGCGATCGCGAGCTACTGCCCGCCCGTCACGAACCACGTCGTCGCGAGCAGGCTCGCCCGCGCGCTCGACGTGCCCTGGGTGCCCTTCTTCGGCGACCTCGCGAGCTTCCTCGTCCCGCCCCTGCCCCGCCACTCGCTCGAGCGTCGGCTGCGCACCGCCCGCCATGCCGGCTGGCTCGCCCCCGCGGCCGCGGCGGCGGCCGCCTCGCCGGCGATGGCCGCGTACGTCCACGACACGTACGGGCTGCGGACCGAGGTGATCCTGACCGGGCTCGACCCGCTGGACGCCCCGGCGACCGCCCGGGGCGACCGGTGCGTCGTCTCCCACGTCGGCTCGATCTACCCCGGCGACCAGCGGCCCGAGCTGCTCCTCGACGGGCTCGACCTGCTGCTCGCCGCGCAGCCGGACGCGGCCCGTACGCTCCGGGTCCGACTCGTCGGCTCGAAGTGCGACGGGACGCTGCGCACGCTGCTGCGCGGCCGCCCCGCCGGGCTCGTCTGCGAGGTCGAGCCGCTCGGCGACCCGGCGACCGCCCGGCGGATCGTCGCCGAGAGCGACGGGCTGCTCGCACTGACGTGCACGGCCCACCGCGACCGGCACGGGACGCTCAGCTACCCGACGAAGCTCTTCGAGGCGCTCGGGGCACGCCGGCCGATCCTCGCCGTCCCGGCCGACGGCGACTGGGTCGACGAGCTGCTCGCGACGACGGGCGGCGGGACGAGCGCCAGCGACCCCGCCGCGATCGCCGCCGTCCTCGCCGACTGGCTCGCGCACTGGCGCAGCGACGGGCACGTGCCGTGGCACGGCCGCACCGCGGCGCTCGCGCCGCTCGAGCGGCGCGAGCAGGCCGCGCGGCTCGCACGCCTGCTCGACTCGGTCGCCGGACGCGCGACCTGAGCGCGGGCGGGCCGACCGCAGCCGGCCGGCCCACCCGCGGCCGGCTACCGCGCGGGCTTCCCCCAGGCGTGGATGCCGCCCCAGTCGACGAGCACCGCGGGCTCGTCGCCGATCACCCAGGCGTCGTGCCCGGGCGGCAGCAGGTTGACGTCTCCAGGCCCCAGCTCGATCACCGTCCCGTCCGCCATCTGCGCCGCGGCCCGGCCGGACACCACGTACTGGAAGTGCGGGGCCTCGCACAGCTCGGTGCCGGCGGCGGGCTTCACGTGCTCCGACCAGCGCCAGCCCGGCTGGAGGACCAGCCGGCCGATCTCCCCGCCACCCATGTGCACGACGTCCGCTCGCCCGAGCGGGAACTCCCGCACCTCGTCCGGGTCGTCGAAGCTCTTGCGCTCTGCCTCGGCCATGAACGCTCCTCTCCAGAGGGAACCGATCGGAACGACCTGGCGCCCCGGACGGTACTCCTCGACGTCGCGTTCCTCAAGGGCCCCGGTCAGCCCGTCCGCGGGCCGCGCCGGCGCTCCTGGGACGCGTAGCGGAGGCGCTTGCGGCTCGCCGCGTCGTAGCCGGCCGGGGCGGCGAGCTGCTCGGCGAGGTCGAGCTCGTCCGCCTCGCGCGCGAGCAGCGCCGCCGCGCTCGCCGGCAGCGCCGGCGCCGCCAGGCGGATCGCCCCGGCCGCGTCGCGCAGGACGCGCTGGGCGGCCGCGTTGTCGCCGCCGTCGGCGAGGCGGATCGCCTCGTCGCGCGCGCGGGCGGCCGCGAGGACGAGCACCTCCTCGACCACGGCCGCGTCGGGGGCCGCCGCCGCGGCCTCCTCGGCCGAGACGACGTTGACGACGACGGGCAGCGTCAGCGTCCGCTCCTCGATCGCGGCGGCGACCGTGACGTAGCGCAGGACGAGCTCGCAGGCGACGACGGGGCCGAGCGCCGCGACGTACGGCAGGTGGAGCGAGAGGACGATCCGGCGCCGCTCGCCGCCGTGCGCGTCACCGAGCTGGACGAGCACGCCGCCCGGGATCGCCTGCGACGGGTGGTCGTTCAGGACGCGCACGACCTCGACGGCCCCGGCCGGCCGGACCTCGACGGCGACGTTCTGGGCCACGAGCCGTGTCAGGCCCTCGAACTCCCGGGCGAAGATCGCCGGGACGGCGTCGGCCGTGTCGGCGTAGTGCGCGTTCCCGCCGCCGGCGTCGGCGAGGAGGGTGAGCAGGTCCTCGTCGAAGTCCTGGCCGAAGCCGATCGTCGACGTGCCGATGCCTTCGGCGCCGGCCGAGGCGGCCAGCCCGACGAGCTGCGCGGGATCGGTGACGCCGACGTTCGCGAGCCCGTCCGTCAGCAGGACGACCCGGCGCGGCCCACCGCCGCTGGCCCCGGCGAGCGCCCGCCGGCCCTCGAGCCAGCCGCCCGAGAGGTTCGTCTGTCCGCGCGGGTGGAGCCGCTCGATGCCGGCGCGGACGGCCGGGTCGCCGGCCGGGCGCAGCGGCGCGACGAGCTCGACCTCGTGGTCGAAGCCGACGACCGCCAGCTCGTCGCGCGCGCCCAGCCGACCGGCCAGCCAGATCGCGCAGCGCTTCGCGACCTCCAGCTTGCCGCCGCCCATCGAGCCGGACCGGTCGAGCACGAGCGCGACGCGGAGCGGCGGCCGCGCGGCCCCGTCGGCGGGCTCGGGCGCCACGAGCTCGAGCATGACGTGGACGTCGTGCTCGCCCTCGACGGCGACGAGCCGGTGATCGAGACGGATGGATGCGTGCACGGCGGGCCTCCTCGTGAGCGGTGCGTCGGGAGGAGGTCGCCCCGTCGCGACGCGATCCTTACGCGGCGCGGCTCGCGTGCCCGGCAGCCGACGGCCCGAGTACGCGGCGGAGTACCGTCGATGCATCGAGCGAGGAGGGCGGGAGATGCTCCAGACGGCCACGTACCACTACGTCGTCCACTACCTCGACAGCGCCGGCGAGGAGGTCGACCGCGGCGACTGGCTGCTCCCCGGCCCGGCCTGCGTCGGCGACGACTTCCCGGCGCCCGGCTCGGGCTGGCGGCAGGTGCTCGTCGACTGTCCCTACGACGCGGACTGCCAGCACCTGTACGTGCAGGCGAAGCGCTGAGCCCGGCTCGTCAGGGGAGAACGACGACCGTCCGCCGCAGCGCCCGCGAGACGTTCCCGGCCGCGTCGGTCGCGGTGAGCGTCAGCCGGTAGCGCCCGGGCGCGAGCCGCTTGCCGCGCAGCGTGCCCGTGAACGCGAGCCGACGCGTGCCCGCGGCGCGCGTCGCCGTCAGCGTCCCCCTCGCCTTCGCCCGCACGCACCTCGGGCCCGTGACGCCGGCCTTCGGGGCGACGCAGCGCTTCTTCACCTTCACGCCCGGGAGCAGCCGCTCGACCTTCAGCCTGACGGTCGCGGCCTCGGAGAGCGCGAACCGGATCGACGCGCCCACGGCGGGCGCGCCCTTGCGCGCCGCCCGCACGCGGGCGCCGGCGCGGAAGCGCGCCGGCTTGACGGTGAGCGCGCTCAGGCGCGGTGGGGTCGTGTCCGCGGCCGGCGGGGCAGGCGGCGGCTGGGCCGGCGGCGGCGCCGGGGGCACGACCTCGAGCGGCGCGCCGCACTCGCCGCGCACGGCCCGCACGTAGAGCCGCGCGAAGTCCCGGCCAGTCGTCCCCGCGACGAGCGCGTCGCCGGTCGAGGCGAACGTGACGCAGTCGCCGTCCGGGCTGAGCGCAGGAACGCTCGCCCCGGCGGGGGGCTGCGCGCCGCCCGCGCCGTTCGCGTGGCTGACGAGCTGCGTCGTCGCGGCCGCGACGTCGCGCACGAACACCTCGCCCAACCCCCCGTTCGCGTCGCCCGGGACGAGGTCGGACGCGCTCGACTGGAAGGCGATCCGCGTCCCGTCGGCGCTGATCGACGGGCTCTTCGCCTCGCCGTTGCCCGCGATCCCGTTCGGCCCGCTCGTGCGGCTGACGAGGATCGTCTGCTGGCCGGCCGCCAGCGTGAAGTCCCGCAGGTAGACGTCCACGGCGGCGTTCCCGTCGACGACGGAGACGAGGTTCCCGGAGGAGCTCGTGAAGGCGACCCGCTGGCCGTCGGCGCTGATCGAGGGCGTGCCGCTCGACGCGTTGCCCGCCTGCAGGAGCAGTGCCGCGCGGGCGCTGACGAGCGACGTCGTCCCCGTGTCGAGGTCGTGCAGGTAGACGTCGCCGACGCCGTTCCCGTCGGCGAGCATCGGCGCGAAGTTGGACGCGGCCGTGGTGAACGCGATCCGCGAGCCGTCGGCGTCGAGCACCGGGTCGACCGACGCGGCGTTGCCCGAGACGCCGCCGAGGCTCTGGCGGCTGACCAGCGTGGTCGTCCCGGCGGCCAGGTCGCGGACGTACACGTCCGCCTGCGAGCCGTTCGTGTCCGAGGCGTCGAGCGCCGCCGCCGTGACGAACGCGACCCGGTTGCCGGCGGCCGAGATCGCGGCGTCGCGGCCGCCTTCCGGGATCTCCGTCCCGTCGGGCTTCAGGCTGACGCGGACGGTCGTCCCCGCGGCGAGGTCGCGCACGAACACGTCGAGGACGCCGTTCGTGTCGTCGGGGACGAGGTTCGACGCCGCGCTCGCGAAGACCACGCGCGTGCCGTCCGCGGAGATCCCGGGCGGCCCGATCGTGGTGGCGAGGTTGCCTTCGAGGCTCCCCGAGTCGCCGTTGGCGGCCGCGCCCGCCGCGCCGCCCGCCCGGCTGACGAGGATCGTCCGGTCGAGCAGCGTGTCCCGGACGTAGACGTTGAGGAAGCGGTCGTCGTCGTCGGCGACGAGGTCGTCCTCGGCGGAGACGAAGACGACGTAGCGGCCGTCCGTGCTCGTGCCCGCCACGGACGTCCCGTTGCGCGACGACGGCGCGTGGAAGCTCACGTTGACGCCGCTGCGGAACACGCCCGAGCCGCTCGGCTGGGACACGACGACGATCGGGTTGATCGTCGGCACCGACCCGACGTAGCGTGTCATCACCTGGCGGAAGTCGTCCTCGTCGTCGGGCGAGAGGTTGTCGGCGTCGGTCTCGAACGCGACCTGCTGGCCGTCGGCCGAGATCGCCGGCAGATCCGACGCGCCGTCGCCGACGACGCCGCCCTTCGTGCTGACGAGCGAGGTCGCGCTCGTGTCGAGGCGGCGCAGGTACACGTCGGCGGTCGCCGTCGCGTCACCCGGGTCGAGGTTCGTGCTCGTGCTCGCGAACGCGACCCGCGTCTCGTCGTCGGTCAGGGCCGGCGCGTACGAGGCGCCGTTCCCGCTCGCGCCCGCGGCGCCCGTCGCCCGGCTGGCGAGCCTCGTCGTGCCGGCGCCCCGGACGTAGACGTCCAGGTCGTCGTCGGGATCGGCGCCCGTGAAGTCGGTGGCGTCGCTCGCCGCAGTGGTGAAGGCGACGTGCGAGCCGTCGCCGCTGATCGACGGGCTGCCGCTGTCGCCGTTCAGCGGCGCCCCCTGCTCGGAGAGGCTGACGATCGACGTGTCCTCCGCGGCCAGGACGCGCACGTAGACGTCGTCGACGCCGTTCACGTCGTCGTCGCCGTTGTTGGCGAGATCGGCGAGGTTCGTCGCCGCGGTCGTGAACGCGACCGCGCTCCCGTCCTCCGAGATCGACGGCTGGGAGGAGCCGAGGTTGCCGGGCGCGTTCGGGGTCGAGACCGTCTGGCCGTCCCGACGCGAGACGAGGATCGTCTGCGTGTCGTCGCGGAGGTAGACCTGCGAGATGCCTGCGGGCACGGCCGTCGCGACGAGGTTGGTCGCGCGGCTGGCGAACGCCACGACGGGCTGCCCGCCGTCGACGGTGAGCGCGGGCGAGCTCGCCGCCTCGTTGCCGATCACGCCGGAGGCGCCGTCGGCGCGATCCATCAGCCGCGTGGTGCCCGCGATCAGGTCGCGCACGTAGACGTGCGTGACGCCGCCCTCGTCGAACGAGCTGAGGTTCGTCGCGCTGCTCGCGAACGCGACGTAGCGGCCGTTGCGGCTGATCGTCGGCGACAGGCTGTCGCCGTCCGCCGCGGCTCCCGCGACGCCGTCGGCTCGACTGACGAGCGTCGTCACCTGGAGCTGGCGGTCGCGCACGTAGACGTTCTGGACGGTGTCGACGTGCTCGCTCGAGAGCCCGTCGGCGGCCGACACGAAGACGACGTAGCGGCCGTCGTCGCTGACCGTGCGGGGCCCCTGCTCCCCGAGCAGCGAGGCGGCGCGCGTCCCGGTCAGCGAGCTGTGGTTCGTCAGCGGCGTCGCGAGGGGCCCGGCGCCGTCGGGGCGGCTGACGAGGAAGGTCGAGCCCTCCGGCAGCGCGAGCGCGGCGGGCGCGGCGGCCAGCGCGACGACCGCGACGCCCGCGAGCGCGCGCAGCCAGGGCGGCTCGGCCACCGCCCGACCATGCTCCCCGTGGCATCACGTCCGACGGAGCGTTCCACAGCGGCCCGACCGACGCAACCCCCCGGACGACGCTCCGGCGGCGTCCCGGCCGACGGACCCGCGACACTCCGCCCGTGGCGGCCGTCCTCCTCGCGTGCCTGACCGGGCTCGTCCTCGGCGGGCTCAACGTCTCCTCGCACGCGGCCGTCCGGCGGACCGGCGACGTCCGCGCGGGGGCGACGGCGATGACCGCGGTGGCGCTCGTCGTCGCCGTCGTCGCCGCGCTCGCCGTCGGCGTCCACCGGGCCGACCTGCGCCCGGGACAGGTCTGGCCGTTCCTCGCGATCGGCGCGGTGGTCCCCGGCGTGACGCAGGTCCTCGCGCTCGAGGCGCTCGACCGGGCCGGCCCGTCCCGCTCGGCGATCGTCTTCGGCACCGCGCCGCTGCTGTCGGCCGTGCTCGCGATCGCGCTGCTCGACGAGCCGGTGCGGGCGCCGCTCCTCGTCGGCGCGGCGCTCGTCGTCCTCGGCGGCACGGCGATCGCGCTCGAGCGCCGCCGGCCCGGCTCGTTCCAGCGGATCGGGCTCGTCCTGGCGGGGATCACCGCGCTGCTGATCGCCGGCCGCGACGTCGCGACGCGCTGGGCGCTCGGCCACACCCAGGCGCCGCCGGTCGTCCAGACCGCCACGCTGCTGCTCGCGGCGACGGCGAGCCTGCTCGTCCTGCTCGCGCTCGACCGCCGCGGCGGGGCTCCCGGGCCGCGCCTCCGCACCGCGGCCCTGCCGTTCCTCCCGGTCGGGCTGCTCGTCGGCGGGGCGTACGTCGCGCTGCTCGAGGCGTTCGAGCACGGGCCCGTCGGCGTCGTCTCGCCGCTCTACGCGACCTCCGTGCTGTGGACGGTCGTGCTCTCGGCCGCGTTCCTGCGCACCGACCGGATCCGGCCGCGGGTCGTGCTCGCGGCCCTCCTCGTCGTCGGCGGCGCGGCGCTGATCGGCGCCACGCGCGGCTCGGGCGACGACCCCGACGGGCGGTCAGCCCCGCGCCCAGGGATCGTCGATCGCGAGCAGCCATGAGCCATCGGGCTGGCGACGGACGATGTCGCACGAGCGGCCCGACTGCTCGCTCCCGTCGGGCAGGCGCATGTGCCAGTCCGTCTTGACGATCGCGACGCCGTCACCCTCGACGACGCCGACGATCTCGTGCGTGAACGCGGGGTCGAGCGCGAGGAACGCCGCCTGCAGCGGCCGGATCGCGTCGACGCCGCGGACGACGTCGCCCGACTGCTGCACGAACGCCGCCGTCGGCTCGTAGATCGCCATCGCGGCCTCGAGGTCGCGGGCGTCGAGCGCCGCCTTGTAGTCCTCCTGCATCTGGCGGGGCGTCTGCGGCGCCATCGGGCCCTCCCTCTCGCGTGTGCGTGCGAGCCGGGCGGCCCGTGGCGGCATCCTGCCCGATCGCGGGCGCCGCGGGCGGCTCCCGGTTGACCGCCCCGACCCGGCCGTGGAAGGATCGGCGCAGGTGGAGCGAGGGCGCACGCGCCCGTGACGGGAAGGCAGGTGGCGAGGATGGGCGAGACCGCGGACGTGGTGGTCGTCGGCGGCGGGATCGTCGGCGCCTCGATCGGGTACCAGCTCGCCCGCCGCAGCGACCTGCGCGTCGTCGTGCTGGAGAAGGGGATCGGCCCGGCCGAGGGCTCGACCGGGTCCTCCTCGGCGGTGTCGCGCTGCCGCTACACCCACCGCGACGTCGTCCGGCTCGCGCTGCACGGCCAGCGCGCCTACCGCGAGTGGCCCGCGTTCACCGGGCTCGCCGACCCGGCCAGCCGGTACGTGCGCACCGGCGTCGTCTGGCTCTTCGACGAGGAGCCGGGGAAGGTCGACGCCGACGTCGCCCGCCTGGCCGCCGAGGGGGTCGCCGCCGCCGCGGTGACGCCGGAGCAGCTCGCGGAGCGCTGGCCCGCCCTCTCCCCCTGCGTCGAGCCGCTCGACCTGACCGGGGAGGTCGACCACGAGTGCCGCCCGTTCGAGCGCGTGCTCGTCGAGGAGGACGGCGGCTACGCCGACCCGGCCGGGGCGAACGCCGACCTGCTGGAGGCGTTCCGGCGGGAAGGCGGCGACCTGCGCCTCCGCGCCCGCGTCACCGGCGTTCGCCGGGAGGGCGGCCGCGTCACGGGCGTCGACCTGGCGGACGGCGACGGGATCGACGCGGGCCTCGTCGTCAACGCGGCCGGCCCGTGGTGCAACCAGCTGAGCGCGCTCGCGGGCGCCTCGGTGCGCTGGACGCTCCACCCGACGCGGATCCAGGTCGGCTACCGCGACTGGGATCCCGCGCTCGGCGACCTGCCGACCGCGGCCGAGATCTCGTCGGGCACGTACTTCCGGCTCGACGCGGGCGGCGCGCGCGTCCTCTTCGGGTCGATCCTGCCCGAGGACGAGGAGGAGCTCGTCGCGGACCCGGACGACTACAACCGCGCCGCCGACGCGTCCTTCCGCGACGTGAAGGTGCACGGCCTCCACCACCGCGTGCCCGGGCTCGCCTACCGCGGCGAGGTGACCGGGATCGCGGGCCTCTACACGATCAACCGCGAGGACGTCCACCCCGTCGTCGGCCCGACCGACGTCGAGGGCTTCTGGGTCGCGAACGGCTTCAGCGGCCACGGCTTCAAGCTCGCGCCGATGATCGGCTCGCTCGTCGCCCGCGCGATCACGGGCGTCGAGGCCGAGTACGACACCGACGTGCCGACGACGCTGTTCGCGCTCGACCGCCAGCCGTTCCAGGTGCAGACGAAGGCCGTGCTGGCCTGAGCGGCGAGCCTCCTCAAGGAGCAGGGTCGCTCCTGGTCTGCCGCGCCAGGTCGTCGGGCAGGCGGTCGCCGAGGGGAGGGCGAGATGGGCGCTCGATCGTCCACTGCTCGTCCAGGAACTCGCCCGTTATGGTGCACTCGTGTCGAGCAGGACACGGCCTCCCTCGGGTTTCCATCTCCTCGCGAAGCCGACGGGCGCGATCTGCAATCTCGACTGCTCCTACTGCTTCTTCCTCTCGAAGGAGATGCTCTACCCCGGCAGCCGCTTCCGCATGGCCGATGCGATGCTGGAGGAGTACGTACGCCAGCTGGTGGCGGCGCATGCCGGGGTATCCGAGGTGGCGATCGCCTGGCAGGGGGGCGAGCCGACGCTGATGGGCATCGACTTCTTCCGCCGTTCGGTCGAGCTCGCCGAGCGGTACCTGGCGCCGGGACAGCGGGCCAGCTACACGATCCAGACGAACGGCACGCTGCTCGATGACGAGTGGGCCTCGTTCCTTCGTGAGCACGATGTGCTCGTCGGCATCTCGATCGATGGACCGAGGGAGATCCACGACGCCCACCGCGTCGACAAGGGCGGCAAGGGCTCCTTCGAGCAGGTGATGCGGGGCCTCGACGTCCTGCGCCGCGGCGGCGTGGAGTGGAACGCGCTCACCACGGTCCACGCGGCGAACTGCGACCGCGGACGGGAGGTGTACTGCTTCCTTCGCGACGAGTGCGATGCTCGATTCGTGCAGTTCATTCCCGTCGTCGAGCGCCTGGTCGATGACGAAGCCGACCACGCGGTGCCGTGGTCGTCATGGCGTGACCGGCCGCTGTACGTCCAGCAGGGTGGGACGGCGAGCGGCCGCTCGGTCGGGGGCGAGCAGTACGGGCGATTCCTCGTGGACGTGTTCGAGGAGTGGGTGCGCCACGACATCGGCCGGGTGCACGTGCAGCTCTTCGACGTCTCCCTCGCGAACTGGGCCGGCAGGCCGCCGTCACTCTGCATCCACTCGGAGACCTGCGGGCGCGCGCTCGCGCTCGAGCACACCGGCGACCTCTACGCGTGCGACCACTTCGTCGAGCCCGCCTACCTGCTCGGGAACATCGCCGTCGACAGCATGATCGACCTCGTGGGCTCGGATCAGCAGGTGCGCTTCGGGCTCGACAAGCGCGACACGCTGCCGCGCTACTGCCGCGCGTGCGACGTCCGCTTCGCCTGCCACGGCGGCTGCCCGAAGGACAGGTTCACGATGACGCCCGACGGCGAGCCGGGCCTCAACTACCTCTGCGACGGCTTCAAGCGCTTCTTCCACCACGTCGACTCGCCGATGCGCGCGATGGCGGGGCTGCTGCGGCAGGGGCGGCCGCCCGCGCTGCTGATGGCCGACTACGCGGCGGACGATGCGCGTCGAGGACGCAACGACCCGTGTCCTGCGGAGCGGCCGCAAGTGGAAGACGCTGCCACGGGGCACCGCCCGCCCGCGCGACGCCGTCCTAGGCTGGGGCCAAGACACCCGAGGCCGCCCCGCGGTGCTCACGCCACGGTCGGGTCGGCCGGGAAGGTCACGCCCTCCTCGAGCGCGCGCGTCTCCTGGATGCGCGCGAGCAGGCGGCCGTGGAGCTCGCTTCAGACGGGAGACATCGGGCGTCGGGTCGTGCACGAGGTTCACGACATTTCGGGAGCGATCGCTCTCGTTGTCGTATTGTTTCGTACTCGAACGCGGACATCGTCGAGTCGAAGTAGACGGCGTAGGTCCAGCGGGCGTCGCGAAGCGCGCGGATCCGGCCACCCGTCTGATCGGCGGAGAGGACGAAGTCGTCGTCGTAGGCGAAGAGCACGTCCTGCTGCACGGCCTGCGCGCGACCGAGAAGCACCGGCACGAGGCTGCGGCCGACGCCGACGGGCGCCGCGCCGGCGAGCTCGGCGAGGGTCGGGAGCAGGTCGACGTGGCTGTAGAGCGCGTCGGTGCGGCGCGGCTCCGGGAAGAGCCTCGGGTTCGCGATCACGAGCGGGACGTGGATCATCTCCTCGTACGCGGAGTACGACTTCTCGCGCAGCCCGTGGCTGAGGCCGCCCTCGCCGTGGTCGGCCGTCCGCACGATCAGCGTGTCCTCCGCCAGGCCGTGCTGCTCGACGGCATCGAGGATCGCCTGGACGTGCTGGTCGACGACCTGGTGGGCGTGCGCGTAGAAGTTGACGTACTGGGAGCGCGTCGGCCCGGCCGACGGATCGTCGGAGAGCGGATCCTTCGCGGCGAGCGCGTCGAGGTAGGCGCGCTGGACGCTCGGCTTCGTGTCGAGCGGGTCGTCCGCGTTCGGAGGAAGCTCGACGCCGAGGCCCTCGAAGTCCTCGAGCCGGTACCCGCCCACGTCCCAGCCGGTCGGGAAGAACGTGATGTCGTGCGGGTTCACGAGGGACACGAAGAGGGCGAACGGACGTCGCTCGCCGGGGTCCCCCGCTGCCACGGCGGCCAGGAAGGCCGAGCGCGCTCCCGCCCCCTCGACGCCCGGCGTTCACCAGCCGGTCGCGCCACGCACGATGCGTCCGTCGCTGTCGGGCGTTCCGCCACCATGCTCGGCACGCCTTTCGCCGTGCCGAACGCGCCCGCGTTGTTCCCGGCGGGTCCGGCGTTGGGTTCCACTGACCCATGCCGTACCGCTCGTCGAGGGCAGCGATGTCCTCCGTCTGCCACACCTCCTTGCTCGGCGGCGTGTTCGGCGGCAGGCTCAGCGGAAGCCGAGGTGCCACTTGCCCTTCCAGGCGACGTCGTAGCCGGAAGGCCGCGATGACCGAGGCGATGTTGGGCGGTGTCGGCCAGCGTCGGTGGCCAGCCCTTGCCGGGCAGCGTCGGTAATGCTGTCTGTGTCGGCGCGTACTCGCCCGTGAGCAGGCAGGCACGGCTCGGCGAGCACTGGCTCGCCGCGCAGTAGGCGCTCGTGAACTCGACGCCGTGTGCGCGGAGCCGTGCCCAGCTCGGCATGAGCCGATCGAGCATCCCCTCCGGCCAGTGGACGTGCGCGGCGCCTGATCGGTCATGGATCACGAGGAGGTTCGGTCGCCGGCCTGCTGCAACGGTGCCGTCGTCGTCCGACGCGCCAACGCACGCGGTCAGGAGCGCGGACCCAGAGCAGCCCAGCGCCGGCAGCGAGCAGCCTACGCCTGGTGAGGTCGGGCGGGCCATCCAGGCCGCCGATCCAGGCAGCGTCCCGATGGCCTCGCGGCCGAGGGCCGGCGCCGTCGCCCGCACGCACGGCGCCGCTGGGAGGACGCGGGCAGCCGGTTCGACACGCGCGGCCGACCGGCTCCGACGTCCCCGGGCGGCCTGCGCACGTCCTGGACGCGGTGGATCCACGTCCCCTCCCGCGCGCCGAGCGCCAGCCCGTGCCCGCGCACTGGTCCTGGACCTCGGGAGCCATGACCGCGCCGTCGCAGAGGTTGATTCCCGGGCCGACGGGGTTCTTCTGCTTCGGCGTCGTCGCGTTCGGGTTGTCGTTGTTGAAGGGGACGGGCGTCATGGTGAAGTAGTCCTCGAGCTTGTGGTTGCTCTGGCTCCACCAGACGAAGTGGTCGGCCATGTAGAGCGTCCGGGTGGACGAGACCGATACCGGCCCGTACGTCGCCGCCCCGGACCACACCGTCACCGACGCGGGGTTGAAGTCGGCGATGTTCAGGTCGTTCGGGACGAACGAGGCGCCGAGCCCGCCGCCCGGGGTGGTCTGCATCGTCGCGAAGCTCAAGGGGTCGCTGTTGCCGTCCTGCTCGGTCGTCCACATGTAGGTGATCTCGCCGCCCTGCGGGGTCGGCGCGACCTGCCAGTTCGGCGCCTGGACGGAGACGCTCGAGTCGACGGTCTGGCTGTCGCTGTAGGTGATCGTCCCCTGGTCGCCGAAGATGCCGACGCTGACGCTCGTCGTGTCCGACTTCCCGCTGGTCAGGTCGGCCACGCTGATCGCGCTCTGCGGGAACGACTGCGCGCCCGAGTACTCGAAGTTCAGGGCGCCGACCTGTGGCCCCGACAGGCTCAGCGTGTGCGCGTAGGCGGCGAGGATCCAGGCGGTCTCCTTCATCCCCTGCTGCGCGTACGGCCCGAGCGCGGGCGTGTCGCAGATCGGGTCGAGGCAGTAGTCCCCCCAGAGGTGTCCCGTGCCGTTGTTCGCGTTGTTGCGCCAGAGCTGCCCGTTCTCCGCTGCCGAGACCGTCGGGTCCGTCGTGACGATCAGCGTGTGCTGGTCGAGGCCCGGGTCGTAGATCGCGAAGTACGTGTCCGTGCCCTGGATGATCCCGGTCTGCGCTCCGTCCGAGGGGCAGTTGTCGCTGTTGGTCAGCACCCACGCCGGCGACTCATCGTCGAGGGAATGGTGGAACGCGCTCGAGTCCCTGACCGTGTAGGCGCCGTCGCTGTTCAGCCCGTGGGGGTCGGAGACCGTGTAGACGGCATGGGCCGAGTCGCGGGCGAGCAGGAGGTAGTTCGTGGGTCTGAAGTAGTTGCACGCGACGGAGGTGTCGTTCTGGTTCGGCCCCGCGAACTGCTTGTAGAACCAGGTGTCGGGGCACCACGTGTTGTCGTCGCCCTCGTTCCAGGCACAGAAGGTGAAGTTGACGAGGTTGTACGCCCCGGACACCGTGAACTCGTGCCGGAACGGCACCGCGATCTCGATCGCGGCGGCGTTGTAGGGCAGCGAGAACTGCGAGCTCGACGCCTGCGTCCGCGCGCCCGAGGTCGTCCTCGCGGTGCGCATGGCCGCCTTGCCGAGCTGCTCGAGCTGCGCGATGAACCACTTCTGCCGGCCCTCGACGCGCGCCTTCGGCTCGCCGGTCGACGACACGGAGAGCGCTCGCGTGCCCGTCGCCCGGTGCGTCACGCCGGCCTCCGGGTAGATCACGGTCGGCTTCACGCGGTCGTGGTCGCCCTCGGGCCCGACCGAGCGGACGGCGACCGCCGCAGCCGGACGGTTCGGGTCGTACGGATGCACGCCGGCGAGCCCGTTCAGCCGCGCCTCCGTCGCGGGCGCCACGATCACCCACTTGCCACCGTTCACGAACGTGTGCAGCAGCGGGTGCGCCGCGATCTTCTTCGCGGAGAGCCCGCGGCCGAACACGATCCCCGCGAACTCGTGGAACCCGTCGCGATCCTCGAGCAGCGCCTGGCGGGTGTGCACGAACCGCCGGTAGGAGACGGGCTCGAACGCCTTCTTCAGGGCATCCCACGCCTCACCCGACGGCGTCCCGACGACCAGCAGCTTCATTCCCCTCGCGATGTCCGGCCGGTCGTCGCTCACGACGCCCGCGAGCGAGACCCTGGCTCCGCCGAGCTTCCCGGCACCGGCCGCCGTCCCGTCCGGGGCGACGCGGACCGACCCGGTCAGGCCGCGGCCTCGCAGCGCGAGCCGAGCCGAAGGGCCCTGGAGCGACCCGCGCAGCACGACGACGACGTCCGCCCGCCTCTTCCCGGCGGCGGGCCGGAAGCCGCCGACGCCCTTGCCGCTGGCCGCGATGCTCCCTCGCACCGTGCCGAGGAGCACGCCCGAGGCGGACATGACGTCCAGGTCGACGCCGCCCCGGACCAGCGACGCGAGCTTCGCGGACGACGCGCCCGACGCCAGCGGCGCCGCCAGCAGCGCACAGCACACCGCCACGGCGAAGGCCAGCGGCCTCGCGCGCAATCCCTTGGGCCTGGTGGTCATCGGGGGTGTCCTTTCCTCGGGGCCGCTCGGGAGCTCATTCGCCTGCGACCTCGCCGGTGGCGTAGTCGATCTCCACGGGCTGTCCGTCCGTCGTCGTGACGCCGCGGTCGGGCGTCCAGAGGAGCGGGTCACCGTACTGGTCGGTCAGGGGCTCGCCCGTCTCGGGATCGACCGGGATCAGCGCGCCGACGCTGTCGCGTTCGAGGCGGACGCCGGTGCCGGGGTCGATCAGGTAGCCCGTGGCGGGCTCCACGTCGAAGCCCGACTGCGGGTCGATCTCGGGCACGACGCCGTCGAAGGTGATCGTGCGCAGGTACTCCGGGTGGTCGCGCACGTCGAGCAGGCTCCCTACCTCCTCCAACCCGTAGACGTTCCCCTCGATCGTGACCGTCGACCAGTCGATCAGCTGCAGGCCCGTCGCGCCCGTGAAGTCGACGTTCGTGAGCGTCGCCCCCTCGAACGAGACCTTGCCGGCCGAGAAGTCGACCCCGGCGAACGACACGTCCTTCAGCGTCGCCCCGTCGAAGCTGACGTCCTCGAAGATCGACCCGTCGAACGTCGGCTGGAACCGGCCGCCCGGGCTCGCATCCGAGCCGCCCGCGATCGCCGAGCCCGAGAAGTCGACGTCCTGGAAGCTGCAGGCCTGGAAGGTGCCCGACTGGATCGTGCCGGAGGCGAGCTCGACGTTGTCGAACGCCACCGCCGTGAAGTCGGTGTTCTGGATCGAGAACGGGCCGCCGGCCCGGTCGGTCACGTCGCCGCGCGACGGGTCGAGCGAGGTCTTGACGTCCTCGAAGACGGAGCCGCGCACGCTGACGCGATCGTCCGCCGTCCCGAGGAACGAGATCCCCGTCATGTCGACGCCCGAGAACAGCGAGTTCACGACCGTCCCCGCGGTCACCTGCGAGCCGCGCAGGCCGAGCCCGCCGAACTCGACGCCGTTCGCGTCCAGGACGAACGACGCCCGGTAGACCGACGAGTTCGTCACCTCCTGGATCCCGCTCGCCGTGCCGAACCGACAGCAGCCGATGCCGACGCCCGGGCGGCCCGGGTCGAACGGGTAGACCGTGAAGCGGTCGACGGTCGCCGACTGGCCGGTCGCGCCGTCGACGGTGTAGCCGGACGCCTCCCAGTTGCTGTCGAGGATGGTCCGCTGCGCGCGTCCGATCTTCGGCGTGAAGCCGTCCACCGGATCGGCCGTGCCGGGGTAGTAGCCGAGCGAGCCGCCGTTGAACGTCTCGGAGCCGGCCGGTGCGTCCGGGTTCGTCACGGGGTCTGGCGGGATGCCGAACGCCTTGCTCCACGTCCAGCCGTAGAGGGCGTTCCAGACGGCCTTGATCGCATCGGTGACCGACGGGTCGACGAGGATCGACACGTCGTCGTAGGCACGCGTCCGCGTGGCGAGCCGGTCGACCGGGTGGCCCGTCCGCCGCAGCGGGCGGACGCGGAACGCGATCCGCGACCCGTCGCGGTAGCTCCCGACCAGCTCGAGCTGGACCGGGACGAGCCGACGGTCGCCGCCGCGCCCCAGCGCGATCAGGCCGTTGGTGATCCGCCTGCCCCGCGTCGCCTTCGCACGGCTGCGCGGGACGAGCTGGGCCCAGGCCGCCGGCAGCACGCCGGCCGGCAGCACCGCCGCCTCCCGTCGCGGCGCGACGGCGAGGACGGCCATCCGCGGCGAGACGCCAACCAGCGTCAGCGTCCCGTTCAGCGGCCCGGCCTTGGGCCGCCAGACCGCGCCGTCGGCAGAGACGACGAGCTCGACGCCGACCGACCTCGGGGCGGCGGCCGCGCTGGCGGTCGCGACGAGCGCGGCGACGAGCAGGAGCGGGAGCCAGAGGCGGAGGCGCGTCGCGATTGGCGAACTGTAGGCCCCACCCGACCGGCCGTCAACGACGAGCCACTACGACGCCGGGACGAGCCGGAAGCCCTCGTAGCCCTTCTCGGCGACCTCGTCGCACTCGCGGCGGTACTGGTCGAGCCCGCCGATGTAGGGCATGAAGACGCGCGGCTTGCCGGGGATGTTCGCGCCCATGTACCAGCTCGCGGTGTCCGGGAAGAGCGTCCCCGCCGCGATCTCGTTGACGTAGTCGGCCCACCCGGTCGTCGCCTCGGGGGTCGCCTCGATCACGGCGATCCCGTGCGCCTCCGCGTGGCCGATCGCGTCGGCGATCCACTCGACGTGCTGCTCGATCGCGTAGGGCATGTTCGTCAGCACGGACGGGCTGCCCGGGCCGGTGACGATGAAGAGGTTCGGGAAGCCCGCGACCGCGAGGCCGAGGTAGGCGCGCGGCCCGTCGTGCCAGCGGTCGGCGAGCAGCTCGCCGGCCCGGCCCTCGATCCGGATGTTGTTGAGCGCGCCCGTCATCGCGTCGAAGCCGGTCGCCATGATGATCACGTCGAGCTCGCGGACGCCGCTCGCGAGCCAGACGCCCTCCGGGACGACCGCCTCGATCGGGTCGTCGTTCACGTCGACGAGGTCGACGTTGTCGCGGTTGAACGCCTCGAAGTAGCCCGTGTCGAGCGGCTGGCGCTTCGTCCCGTACGGGTAGCTGCGCGGGCAGAGCTTCTCCGCGGTGACCGGGTCCTTCACCGTCTGGCGGATCCGGTCGCGCAGGTACTCGGCGGCGATCTCGTTCGCCTCGAGGTCGGAGAGGATGTCGTTGTAGTTCGCGAGCCAGAAGGAGAAGTCGCCCGCCTCGAACATCCGGTCGAACTCCGCCCTGCGCACCTCGGGCGGGTCGTCCTTGACCGAGCGCGGCAGCGCCGTCAGCGGGTTGCCGCCGAACGTCCACTTCAGGTCATGCAGCAGCTGGAACGACTCCTCGCGGTTGATCCGCTGCTCCTCGGGCGTGAGCGGCCGGTTCCGCGTCGGCGTCGTGAAGCTCGGCGTCCGCTGGAAGACCGTCAGGTGCGCGGCCTCCTCGGCGACGACCGGGACGACCTGGACGCCCGTCGCGCCCGTCCCGATCAGCCCGACCCGCTTGCCCGCGAAGGAGACCGGCTCGTGCGGCCAGTGGCCCGTGTAGTAGAGCTCGCCCTCGAACGACTCGATCCCCTCGATCGTCGGGGTGAGCGGCACCGACAGGCAGCCGACCGCCGAGACCACGTAGCGGGCGCGCGTCGTCGTCCCGTCGCTCGCGCGGACGTGCCAGACGCCCGCCTCGTCGTCCCAGCGCATCGCCTCGACGCGCGTCTGGAAGCGGTAGCTGCGGGGCACGTCGAGCTTCCCGGCGGCGTACTCGAGGTAGGCGAGGATCTCCGGCTGGGGCGGGTAGCGCTCGCTGTACGTCCACCCCTCGATCAGCTCGCGGGAGAAGGTGAAGCAGTAGCACTGGGAGAGCGTGTCCACGCGCGCGCCCGGGTAGCGGTTCCAGTACCAGGTGCCGCCGACGCCCGTCCCGGCCTCGAAGCCGAGCACGGACAGGCCGAGCTCGTCGCGGAGCTTGTAGGTCGCGTAGATCCCGGAGAACCCCGCGCCGATGACGACGGCGTCGACCTGGTCGACTGGCGGCTGCTGCTCGGTCACTGGCCCTCCCTCTGCTGCTGGGTGGCGGATTCTAGCCCGGTCGGTGCGGCGGGCTCGCGCGACAACCGTCCGCGAGCGCTGCTTCGCCGGCGCTCCCTCGGCTGGCGCGCCCGCTGCCGTCGCCGCGATCGTGCCGTCGCGCCGCGTGCCGTAAGATCGCGCCTCCCAGCGAGCGACCGGCAGGGCAGTGCAGCTCCTCGACGACGGGTTCCGGTTCTCCCCCTCCGACCTGACGGCGCATCTCGCCTGCGGGCACCTGACGACGCTCTCGGTCGCGGTCGCGCGGGGCGAGCTGCGCCGGCCGAGCCTCGAGTCGCCGCACCGGGAGCTGATCCTCCGCAAGGGGCAGGAGCACGAGCGCGCCTACCTCGCCCGCCTCGTCGCCGACGGGCGCTCGGTCGTGCGCTGCCCGTCGTTCGAGGACGGGGGCTTCGACGCGATCGAGGCGCGCAGGCTGACCGAGCAGGCGATCGCGGATGCGTCCGCGGAGGTGATCTACCAGCCGTATCTCGCGAGCGCCGACGGGCGCTGGCGCGGCTTCGCGGACTTCCTCGAGCTGCAGCCCGACGGCGGCTACGAGCCGGTCGACACGAAGCTCGCGCGACGCGCGAAGCCGGCGCACCTGCTCCAGCTGCTGTTCTACGCGGAGCAGGTCGAGCGGCTGCAGGGCCGCCCCGTGGAGCGGGTGCACGTCGAGAACGGGCGCGGCGAGCGGGAGAGCTTCCGGGCCGCCGAGTACGCGCCGGCCTACCGGCGGGCGCGGGAGCGGTTCCTCGCCGAGGTCAGGGCCGAGCCCGACACCTACCCGTGGCCGACCGGGCACTGCGGCATCTGCGACTTCCGCCGGATCTGCCGCGCCCGCCTCGAGCAGGACGACCATCCGATGCTCGTCGCGGGCATGCGGCGCAGCCTGGCGGAGGCGCTCGCGGCCGCCGGCGTGCCCACGCTGGCATCGCTCGGCGACCTGCCCCCTGGCTCGACCGTCGGCGACGTGCGCGACGACGCGCTCGAGCCGCTCCGCCACCAGGCCGAGCTGCAGCTGCGCGCGCGTCGCACGGGCGAGCACTGCTGGGAGCTCCTCCCCGACGAGGAGGAGCGCGGCTTCCGGCTGCTGCCCGAGCCGAGCCGGGGCGACGTCTGGCTCGACCTCGAGGGGCACCCGTTCTTCGAGCCCGACCGCGGGCTCGAGTTCCTCTTCGGCTGGTGCTACCGGGACGACGCGGGCGAGGTCGTCTACGAGGCGCGCTGGGCGCGCGACACGGCCGAGGAGGCCCGGGCGTTCGCCGCGTTCGTCGACTGGGTGGTCGAGCGGCGAGCGCGCTTCCCGGGCCTGCACGTCTACCACTACGCGGCCTACGAGCGATCCGCGCTGACGCGCCTGATGGGGCAGCACGGGCTGCGCGAGCGCGAGGTCGACGACATCCTCCGCGAGGACGTGCTCGTCGACCTCTACCGGGTCGTGAAGCAGGGCCTGCGCGCGTCCACGGACAGCTACTCGATCAAGGCGATCGAGCGGCTCTACGGCTTCGTCCGGTCGGCCGAGGTCGGGGGCGGCGACGAGGCGGTCGTCCGCTTCGAGGAGTGGCTCGAGCACGGCGACGACGCGGCCCTGCGCGAGGTCGAGCGCTACAACGAGGAGGACTGCCGCTCGACCGTCGAGCTCCACCGGTGGCTGCTCGCGATCCGCCCGCCGGGGCTGCCGTGGCGGCCGCCGCCGGAGGGGCGCGAGCGGGGCGAGCGGGCCGAGGAGCGAGACGAGGAGCGCGCCCGACTACGCGACCTCCTGCTCGCAGGGGACGGGCCCGCCGAGGCGCGCCAGCTGCTCGCCAACCTGCTCGACTACCACCAGCGCGAGCAGCGGCCGCAGTGGTGGGAGTGGTTCCGCTGGCCCGAGCTGACCGACGAGGAGCTCGTCGCCGACCGCACGGCGATCGGCGGCCTCGTCTGGGACGGCGAGCCGCCCACGGTCGAGGCGAGGAGCCACGCCTACCGCCTGACCTTCCCCGGGCAGGAGCACAAGATCGAGCGCGAGGGCCACGACCCCGACTCGCGCCGGGCGTTCCGGGCGCGGGTCGACGACGACGCCGGCGAGGTCGTCGTGCTCCGTGGCACGGGACGACGCGCCGAGCCGCTGCCCCGGGCCCTGACTCCGGGCCGACCGATCGACGACCAGGTCAAGCGCGAGGCGCTGCTCCGCTTCGCGAGGCCGTACGCGGCCGGCGACCGTGCGCGCTACCCGGCGCTGACCGCGCTGCTCGAGCGGCGCCCGCCCGCGGTGCAACTGGGCTGCGACCCCGTCGAGGCCGCGCTGTCGCTCGACGAGAGCTACCTGTTCGTGCAGGGGCCGCCCGGCTCGGGCAAGACCTGGCAGGGCGCGCGGATGGCGATCGCGCTCCTGCGGGCGGGCCGGCGCGTCGGGGTGACGTCGCTCAGCCACAAGGCGATCCACAACCTGCTGCGCGCGATCCAGCACGAGGCCGACGCGCAGTGCTACCGGTTCCTCGGCGTGAAGCGCGCCCGCGAGGAGCACTGCCCGGACACGTGGTTCGAGAGCCGGTGCATCGGCGGCTCGACCGACGCCGACGTCTGCGCCGACCCGTCCTACGCCCTCGTCGCCGGCACGGGCTGGTCGCTCTGCCGCGCGGGCGCCGACCGCCACGCGGCCGAGCGCCCCATCGACGTCCTCTTCGTCGACGAGGCCGGCCAGCTCGCGCTCGCCGACGTGCTGGCCGCGGCGACCTGCGCGCGCTCGGTCGTCCTGCTCGGCGACCCGAACCAGCTGCCGCAGGTGTCGCAGGGCTCGCATCCCGACGGCTCGGAGCTCTCGGTGCTCCAGCACCTGCTCGGGGACGAGCCGACCGTCCCGCCCGATCGCGGCCTGTTCCTCGCCGAGACGTGGCGGCTGCGCCCGGAGCTCTGCGCGTTCACGTCCGACGCCTACTACGCCGGCCGGCTGCGCCACGCCGAGGCGGCGGGCCGGCGGCGGCTGGCGACGGGCGAGGGCCCCAGCTGCGCGTTCGTCGAGCACGCCGACCGGAGCCAGTCGTCGATCGAGGAGGCCGACGCGGTCGCCGGGATCGTGGCCGGGCTGCTCGGCACCGCGTTCACGGAGGAGGACGGCGTCGTCCGGCCGCTGACCCCGGCGGACGTCCTCGTCGTCGCCCCGTACAACGCGCAGGTCAGGGCGCTGCGCTCCCGGCTGCCGGACGCCGTGCAGGTCGGGACCGTGGACCGGTTCCAGGGGCAGCAGGCGCCGGTCGTGATCGTGTCGATGGCGAGCTCCACGGCCGAGGAGGCTCCTCGCGGGATCGGCTTCGCGTTCGACGCGCACCGCTTCAACGTGGCGACCTCGCGTGCGCAGTGCCGCGCGATCCTCGTCTGCTCGCCGCGCCTGCTCGACGTCGACTGCCGCACGATCGAGCAGCTGCGGCTCGTCGCGGCCGTCTGCCGCTTCGAGGAGCTCGGGCGCGACCGGCCGCTTCGCGCCGCCGGGCGGTAGCCCCGGCCCCCTCAGCGCCGATCGACGAACGGCTCGAACGTCGGCCGGAAGCGGCGGAACAGCTCGCCGAGCTCCCACGGGCCCGCGCTGAACATCGAGCGGACCCGGCCGGGCGTGCCGTAGAGGTGCACCTCGTAGCCCCAGCCGCCGACGACCTGGCCGGTCAGCCAGCCGGACGCGTCGCTCGCGAGGTAGACGAGCGTCGGCGCGACGTGGGCCGGGTCGAACTCGCCCGTCTGCCAGCGCTCGCTGTCCGGGAGCTCCTCGACCGGGATGCTCGCCGTCATCCGCGTCGCCGCCTGCGGGACGACGACGTTCGCGGTGGCTCCGAGCCCGGCGAGCGGCTGGACGCACCCGAGCGTCAGCCCGATCACGCCGGCCTTCGCCGCGCCGTAGGCGAGGTAGTCGGGCTCCCCGAAGACGCCCGAGTCGGACGAGAGGTTGAGCAGGCGCCGGCCCGGCCCCGGGGCGGCGCGCCAGTGGGCCGCGACCGCGTGCGTCATCCGCAGCGTCCCCGTCAGGTGGACGCGCAGGGTGGCGTCCCAGTCGTCGGCGTCGAGGTCGAGGATCGAGCCCGGTCGGATGATCCCGGCTGCGTTGACGAGGACGTCGACGCGCCCGAACGCCTCGACCGCGCCCGCGACGGCGGCGGCCGCCTGCGCCGCATCGGCGACGTCCACCGGCAGCCCGATGCAGGCGCCGCCCGCCGCGCGAACCTCGGCGGCCGCCTGCTCGGCGACGCCGGCATCCGCGCCCGTCCCGTCGAGCGCGGAGCCGAGATCGGCGATCGCGACGCGCGCGCCCTCGCGGGCGAAGGCGTCCGCGACCGCGCGGCCGATCCCGCGCCCGCCTCCCGTCACCAGCGCCACCTTCCCGTCGAGGCGTCCGACCGGCGCGGGCCCCGCCCCGCCGCTCATGCCGCCCCGAGCAGGCGCCCGGCCTGGCTCGCCGCTCGGACGCCGCTCTCGATCGCCCCGTTCATGAAGCCGGGTGACTCGACCGACGTGTCGGAGCCGGCGAAGACGAGCCGGCCCTCGGGCTCCTGCAGCCGCGAGTGGAAGCGCGTCAGCTGCCCCGGCCGGAAGGCCGTCCAGGTACCGCGCGAGAACTCGTCCGCGTTCCAGTCGTGCCCGTCGGCGGCGAGTACGCGCGCGTCCGGGACGAAGCGGCGCACCTGGCGCTCGACCAGCTCGCGGTCGGCCGCGGCGAGCCGCGCCGGCGACGAGCCGAGCCCCACCAGCAGGCGGCCGGTCGGGAGCGCGAACTCCTCGCACAGCCAGTCGTAGCCGTCGCCTCCGACGCCGACCAGGCCGTCGGGCACGTCGGCCGCGAGCGCCCAGACCTTCACCGCCCGCCCCGCATGCCCCTCCCGTGCCGCCTGGCGCTTCGGCTCCGACAGCCCGGGCGAGAGCTCGAGGTCCCGCCACGTGTTCAGCGGCGTCGCGAGGACGACGACCCGGCCGTGCTCGACGCTCCCGTCGCGCAGCACGACCCGGACGCCGTGGGGCTCCTGCCGGAGCGCCGCGACGGGCGACGCGAGCCGGACCTGCGACCCGCCGTCGGCGGCGAGCGCGTCGACCAGCGAGGCCGTCCCGCGGGCGAGCTTCTCCGCGGGCACGTCGTCCCACGCCCAGGTGCCGTTCCCGAACAGGGCGACCCAGGAGAGCACGTGCAGCGCGGAGACCTCGTCCGCGCCGCAGCCGAACGAGAAGCCGGCCCACCAGGAGGAGACGTGCTCGCGCGTCGCCGCCGGCAGCTCGAGCGGGCCGAGGAAGTCGGCGAGGGAGACGTCGAGGTCGCCGAGGCCCTGGAGGTCGAGCGGCCGCGTCACGTCGACGCGCCTCGACGCCTCCCGGATCAGGGAGTACGCGCGGGCGAGCGCGCCCTCCTCGCCGGGCGGTACCGGCAACCGGCCCGTGCGCAGCTCTCCGCCGACGAACGACCGGAACTCGACCGGCGTCGGGCTCGGCGTCACCTCGAGCCCGTAGCGCTCGATCTCGCGCGCGAGGTGCACGTGCGCCTCCCGCGAGAACCACGTGCCGCCGAGCTCGACGAGCTTCTCCGTCCCGGCGAAGGGCCGGTACCAGGTCCGTCCGCCGAGCCGGTCGCGCGCCTCGAGCAGCAGCACGGAGCGCCCGGCCGCCCGCAGGTCGCGGGCCGCCGTCAGGCCGGCCAGCCCGCCGCCCACGACGACCACGTCGTGGCTCACGGCGACCGCCGCCCGGGGCGAGCCGCGGGCAGTCCCGCCCGGGGCCGGCGCCGGCTCATCCGCGCAGCGCCGGGATCACGTGGCGGGCGTACTCCTCGACGATCCGCTCCTCGTCGCCGCCCGTCAGGTAGATCGCGAACTGCGTCGCGCCCGCCTCCTCCAGGGCGCGGAGCTTCGCGACGTGCTGCTCGACGGGGCCGATGATGCAGAACGACTCGGTCACGTCGTCGCCGACGTAGTACGTGTTGTCGGACTCGACCTCGACGTGCTGGCGGTAGTCGTAGCCCTCGTCGGCGCCGACGCCGCGGCGGCCCTCGATGTACTCGGTCAGGCTCCGCGGGACGAGGTCGGTGTCCTTCCCGTACTGCTCGACGATGTCGGCGACGTGGTTGCCGACGAGCGCGGGGAACCACCTCGTCCGCTCGATCCCCTCGGCCCGGTCGCCGACCCACACCGGCGCGCAGGCGAGCACCCGGTAGCCGCTCATGTCGCGCCCGGCCTCCCGGCCGGCGGCGAGCGACTGCTCCGCGAACCAGCGGGTCAGGCCCGGGTCGGCGAGCTGGACGACGAGCCCGTCCGCGTGGCGGCCGGCCGTCGCGAGCGCCTTCGGCCCGTACGCGGCGAACCAGATCGGCAGCTCGTGGCCGGGCGCCCACTCCAGGTAGACCGGCACGAGCGAGTCGGCGTACTCGACCGTGTCCCCCCGCACGAACGCCTGCATCGCGCGGCAGAACTCGACCGTCTTGTCGAGCGTCGCCGGCGTGCGGCCCATCACGCGCATCGAGCTGTCGCCCCGGCCGACCGCGAGGTCGAAGCGGCCGCCGCTGATCTCGGACAGCGTCGCGTAGATGCTCCCCGCGACCGACCACTCGCGCGCCTTCGGGTTCGTGACGAGCGGCCCGAAGCGGACCCGCTCCGTGCGGTCCATGCAGACCGCCATCCGCGTGTACGGGTCGGACCAGAGCACGTGCGAGTCGAAGAACCACACGTAGTCGAAGCCGGCGGCCTCCGCCCGCTGCGCGATCGCGACCGTCCGCTCCATGGACAGGTCGCCCTTGAACGCGATCCCGAGCTCCATCCCTACTCCGCCAGGTCGGCGTAGAGGTCGGGGCGCCGGTCGCGGAAGAAGCCCCACTCGTTGCGCAGCTGCTCGATCAGGCCCGTGTCGATGTCGGCGTAGACGATCTCGTCGTCCTGGTCGCCCGCCTGCGCGAGGATCTCGCCCTTCGGGCTCGTGAAGAAGCTCGAGCCGTAGTAGTGCTGGTCGGGCGAGCCGCCGTCGTCCTTGCCGACCCGGTTGACCCCGCCGACGTAGTAGATGTTGTCGATCGCGTGCGCCTGCAGCTCGATCTCCCAGAGGTAGCGCGACATCCCGCACGTCGCCGTCGGGACGAAGACGAGGTCGGCGCCGTTCAGCGCGAGCAGGCGCGCGTGCTCTGGGAAGTGGCGGTCGTAGCAGATCATCACGCCGATGTTCACGCCGAACGGCGTCTGCCAGACAGGGAAGCCGGTGTTGCCGGGCTTGAAGTAGTACTTCTCGCTGCCGAAGAGCGACGCCGTCTTGACCATCGGGATGCTCGACTTGCGGTAGATCCCCATGATCTCGCCCTGCGGGTCGATCACGACCGCGGTGTTGTAGAGCTCGCCCTTGATCTCCTTCTCGTAGATCGGCGCGACGAGGACGATCCCGTGCTCCGCGGCGAGGTCGCACATCGCCTCGACGGTCGGGCCGTCGATCGGCTCGGCGAGGGCGTAGTGCGCGGGGTTCTCCTCGAAGCAGAAGTAGATCGTGTTGAACAGCTCCTGCAGGCAGACGATCTTCGCGCCGTTCGCCGCCGCCTCGCCGACGAAGCGCCGCGCCTTCTCGATGTTGCGCTCCTTCTCCGACGAGCCCGAGAACTGGATCATCGCGGCCCTGGTCAACGCCATCGGGTCCTCCTCCCTCCTGGGCCGACAAGCGGCCCGTCCACTGCAGCGATCACGCGAGCCGCTCGTCGTTCCGGGCGCGCCGGACGTAGCGGCCGTGGCCGGGCTCGGCCGCGAGGCGGTCGCCGTCGACGACGACGCGGCCGCGGACGAGCACGACGTCGGGCGCGCCCGTGACCTCCATCCCCTCGAACATGTTGTAGTCGCACGCGGAGCGCTGCGTCGCGGCCGACAGCGTGACGCGCCGGGCTGGGTCGAAGACGACGAGGTCGGCGTCGCTGCCGACCGCGATCGTCCCCTTGCGCGGGTAGAGCCCGAACAGCCGCGCCGGGTTGGTCGAGAGCAGCTCGACCATCCGGTTGAGCGAGATCCGGCCGCCGCGGACGCCGACCTCGTGCACGACCTGCAGGCGCTGCTCGATCTCGGTCGGGCCGTTGGGGATCTTCGAGAAGTCGTCGCGCCCCATCGCCTTCTGGTCGCGGAAGCGGAACGGCCCGTGGTCGGTCGCGATCGTCGAGAGGACGCCGCCGCGCAGCGCCGACCAGAGCGGCTCCTGGTGGTGGCGCTCGCGCGGCGGCGTGTAGACGAACTTGCCGCCCTCGAAGTCGGGTCGCTCCAGGAACGACTGGTCGATCGTCAGGTACTGCGGGCACGTCTCGCCGTGCACGTCCCAGCCGGCGTCCCGGGCCCGTGCGATCGGCTCGATCGCCTGCGTGCACGAGACGTGGACGACGTACAGGCGCGCGCCGGCGACGCGGGCGAGCTGGATCGCGCGGTTCGTCGCCTCGCCCTCCAGCTCGGGCGGGCGCGTCAGCGCGTGGAAGATCGGCGCGGTGTTCCCGGCGCGGAGGGCGTCCTCGACCAGCACCGCGATCGCGTCGCCGTTCTCCGCGTGCACCATCACGAGCGACCCGCTCTCCCCGGCGACGCGCATCGTCCGGAAGAGGGTCTCGTCGTCGACCATGATCGCGCCCTTGTAGGCCATGAAGAGCTTGAAGGAGGTGACCCCCTCCTCGGGCAGCCGTGCCAGGTCGGCGAGCGTCCCGCCCTCGCGTAGGTCGGTCACCGCCATGTGGAAGCCGACGTCCACGACCGGCTTCGCCCGCTCGATCCGCGCGAAGTGCTGCTCCAGCGCGGAGCCGAACGACTGGCCCGGCGGCTGGACGCAGAAGTCGACGATCGTCGTCGTGCCGCCGAACGCGGCCGCGACCGTGCCGGTGGTGAAGTCGTCGCAGGTCGTCGTGCCCCCGAACGGCATGTCGAGGTGCGTGTGCGGGTCGACCCCGCCGGGGAGGACGAGCTTCCCGGTCGCGTCGATCACGCGGTCGGCGGGCACGTCGAGCGCGCTGCCGATCAGCGCGATCCGCTCCCCCTCCACGTAGACGTCCCCGACGGTGTCGTCGGCTGCCGTGACGATGCGACCGCCCCGGATCAGGATCGACATGTGCTCCTCCTCGGACGTCCCTGCGGGGGCGCCGACCCTACCAGGCGACGGGGCTCCCTGCCGCCCGCCGGCCGGGCTACCCGGGGATCACCGGCAGGAGCACGTACGCCTCGTGTGCGCCGCCCGTGTGGACGCGGACGGTGCCGCCGAAGGGGTCGCGCGGGTGGTCGTCGGGGTCGTCGTGCATGATGTGGCCCGGCCCGAACGACTCCGGGCGGCCGGGGTCGCGGTCGGCGAAGAGGTCGGTGCCGCGGACGGTGAACGCGATCCGGTGGCCGGGCGGGATCACGAGCGACGTCGGCCAGATCTCGACGTCGAGGCTCGTGACGACCCCGGGCTCGAGCGGCATCGGCTCGTCGTGCGAGTGGTAGGGGCGGTACTGCTCCGTCAGCGCCTCGTCGAGCTTGCGGTGCGACGCGCGCAGCCAGCCCTGCGCGACCGGCATCCCCGGCCCCTGGGCGCCGATGAAGCGGAGCTCCTCACCCGCCGGGTCGAGGACGTGGACGACGACGAACAGGTCGGCGTCGGTCGTCGCGCTCTCGATCGACAGGCGCGCCGCGACCGGCCCGGTGAGCTCCGTCTCGCGGTCGAGCGGCGGCGACAGGAACGTGACGCCCGAGGAGTCGAGCGGCTCGTACGCGACCGACGCCGCCTCGGCGGGCGCCTCCCAGGAGAGCGCCGCGTCGCGCGCGTCGAGGTGGAGGCGCGTCCACTGCGTGCGGGCGAGCGGCCACTCGTGCTCGGCGCGCTCGACGAACCCGTCGACCGTGCGCACCTGCAGCAGCACGGGCGGGCGCTCGGCCCAGCCGTTGTCCTCGCCCTTGAGGAAGTGGTCGAAGAACTGCTTCTGGAGCGCGACGCCGTAGTCGGTGTAGTAGTGCGCCCAGTGCTCGAGCCCGTGGATCTCGAGCCACTTCCGCGGCGAGGCGGCGCGAACGAACGCCTCGACGTTGCCGCGCAGGTGCAGGCCGTGGCCGCCCCAGTTGCCGGCGGAGAGGAACGGGACGACGACCTTCGACCAGTCCGGCGAGCGGACGCGGTGCCAGTCGTCGTCGAGCGGGTGCGCGCGCATCTCGGCGCGGAAGTCGCACCGGTTCGCGGCCAGCTCCTCGTCGGAGAGCGTCTCGGGGCCGGCGACCAGCTCGCCGTTGTTCGGGTTCGTGAACCCGCGGTCGCCGTAGCCGTGCTGGACGCGCCCGATCAGGCCCTCGAGCAGGACGTCCCAGAACGCGCTGCGGATGCCGCCGTGGTAGGTCGCGTCGCGGTAGAAGTCGGCCGCGCCCTCCCAGGGGATCATCGCCGCGAGCGAGGGCGGCTGGCGGGTCGCCACCTGGTACTGGTTGATCGCGAGGTAGGAGATCCCGGAGAGGCCGACCTTGCCCGTGCTCCACGGCTGCCGCGCCGCCCACTCGATGCACGCGTAGAGGTCGAGCGTCTCGCGCTCCTGGAACAGGCAGAGGTGGCCGGGGCTGCGGCCGGCGCCGCGCGAGTCGATCCGGACGCAGACGTAGCCGTCCGGCACCCACTTCTCCGGGTCGGGCATCTCGAAGTTCGCGTACGCGGAGCTCGTCCCGGCGACGACGTCGGGGTGGTCGCGGGTGAGCTGGCTCCAACGGCCGGGGAACCCCTCGCCGAAGTGGAGCCCCTTGCCGTACGGGCCGCACGAGACGATCACGGGGTAGCGGCCGTCGTCGTCGGGGCGGAAGACGTCGGCGCGCAGCTCGACGCCGTCGTCCATCGGGATCGGGACGTCCCACTCGACCTGCATCAGCCCTCGCTCCCTCCGATCGACGCCATGCGGCCGCCGATCCTACTGGGTCCCGACCCGGCGCTCCCGGGGGGATCGGAGCCCGCCGGCGCGGGCCCCGATCCCCTCGCGCCTACCCGGGGAGCTTCGTGATCTGACCGCGGATCTCGCCGCCGGGGTTCGCCGCGGTGTGCACGTTGACGTAGTAGCCGCCGGCCTTCAGCGCCTTCGCCTGCGCGGCGGTCAGCGTCACGCTGCCGCTGACGCCGGAGGTGCACGCGGGCGACTCGCCGCACAGCGGCACGACGACGTCCCCGGCGACGCCCCGCTTGCCGACGTGGACGTGCGCCGCGAGCGCCGGGCCCGTGAGCTTCTTGTACGTCAGCTTCCACGCGAGCTTCCGGCCGGTGAGCGTCGCCGTGAACTTGCCGCTCGCGCCGCGCTTGGTGCCCGTGGGGCGCGGCGTCTCCTGCCCGACGTTCAACGCCGCCGAGACCTTCACCTTCGGCGTCGTCTTGCCGCCGGCCGCACTCGCGAGCGAGGCCGTGCCCGCGACGACGACGGCGAGAGCGACGAGCCCTCCGACGATGGCCGTGCGCCTCATGCCAACTCCTCCCCTCGATGACGAACCGGCCGACGCCGGTCGTCCAGGAATACGCCGGCTGGCACGAAACGGTTCGCCCGACCCACCGGCGCCGCCGCGCGGCTAGTCGACCGTCCGCTCGAGCACGACCTCGTAGCGGCCGACCGCGACGCGCCGCATGCCGGCGTCGTCGGGCGGGCTCATCGTCTCGAGGGTCGCCGAGCCCGTGCGCAGGTCGTCCTCGGAGCCGAAGCGGACGGCGACGATCACCTTCCCGTTGGCCCGGTCGGCGAGGACGGTGACGCGCTTCGCCGGAACGCCGGGGGGCGGGCCGTCGGAGCTCCCGATCTCCCGGACGAGGGCGTCGAGCGCGGAGCCGTCCGCCTCGAAGGTCGCGACGCGCAGGTAGTCGCCCATGGGTGCCTCCTCTCCCCCCGGGCGGGCCGCCTCCAGCGGGTCGGCGACCGGGGCCCGCAACGGTCGCACGCGGTCAGCCTACGCCCTCGTGCGGTCCGCTCAGGTGCGCCTGGATCACGTCCGCCCCGCGCGCGGGCCGTGCCTACTGGGTCGCGGTCATCCCGCCGTCGACCGTGTGGACGCCACCGGTGACGTACGAGGCGCCGTCGGAGAGGAGGAAGGCGGCGAGCTCGGCGACCTCGGTCGGCCTGCCGTAGCGGGCGAGCGGGACGGCGCCGCGGAAGGCCTCGTGCGCCGCACCCGGGTCGGCAGGGCGTAGCCGCGCTCGGCCTCGGCCATCATCCCCGTCTCGATCGGGCCGGGGCAGATCGCGTTGACGCGGATGCCGTCCGGCGCGAGCTCGACCGCGGCGGTGCGCGTGAGGCCGATCACGGCGTGCTTGCTCGCGCCGTAGCCGGCGAGCTGCGGCGCGGCGCCGAGGCCCGCCGTCGAGGCCACGTTGACGATCGCGCCGCCGCCGGCCGCGCGCAGGAGCGGGGCCGCGTGCTTGACGACGAGCCAGACGGCGCGCGTGTTGACCGCGTGCACCAGGTCGAAGGCGTCCTCGGGATACTCGGTCAGGGGCGCGACGGGCCCGAGGACGCCGGCCGCGTTGCAGACGAGGTCGAGCCCGCCCAGCCGGTCGCCGGCCGCCTCGCAGAGGCGGCGCGCCTCGGCGGCGACGGCGAGGTCGACGGGACGGGCCGCCGCGCGCCCGCCGGTCGCCGCGATCCGCCCGACGGTCACGCCGAGGCCGTCGACGTCCACGTCGGCGACGACGAGCGAGGCGCCCTCCGCGGCGAGCAGCTCGGCCACGGCGCGGCCGATCCCGCCGGCCGCACCGGTGACCAGGCCGCGCCTGCCGGCGAATCGCTGCACGGCGGGAGCCTACGCGCGCGCGCCCGCCCGCGGTCGTCCTCCCACGCGGCCGGACGCGTTCCCTCGTCCGAGGGATGCGCGAGCTCGTTCCATTCGTCACGATTGAGGCTGCGGCGGCGACGGCCGCCGCGGTTGGACAGGGCTTCGCGGGCTGCGGCACCGGCGGAGCCCTGTCCATTCGTGTGCCCGGCCCGCGGGGCCGCGTCGCTCAGCGCGCGACGGCGAGGAAGCCGGGGTCGCCGGCGAGCAGCTCGGGGCGCAGCGCGCGCTTCAGGTACCGCCCGCCCGTGCGCGAGCCGACGAACTCGCCGTCCTCGACGATCACGCTGCCGCGCAGGATCGTGTCGCGCACCTTGCCGGTCAGCTCCCAGCCGTCCCAGCAGGAGTACTCGCCGCTCATGTGGAGGTCCTGCCAGCGCACCGTCCAGCGGCGGGCCGGGTCGAAGACGACCATGTCGGCGTCGCTGCCGACCTCGAGCGCGCCCTTCCGCGGCCAGACGCCCATGATCTTCGCGGGGTTCGTCGAGACGAGCTCGACGAAGCGGTTCGCGCTGATCCGGCCGCCGTTGACGCCGCGGTCCCAGAGCACCGGCAGCCGCAGCTCGACCGCGGCCTGGCCGGCCTGCATGTTGTCGATCGTCGTGCTCATCACCCCGAAGCGGTCGGCGAGCGAGACCAGCGCGTGGTCGGTCGAGACGGCCTGGAGCCGTCCGTCGGCGATCGCCTGCCAGCACGTCTCGCGGTCGGCGGCGAACTTCGGCGTCGGGTAGTTGTTGAACAGCGCGCCGCGCGCGTCGAAGACCCGGTCGCCGACCTGCACCGGGGACTCGTCCCAGAGGTCGTCCTGCGTGAAGCTGAGGTAGGCGAGCAGCGTCTCGCCGTACATCGGCAGGCCGCGGCTGCGGTACTCGGCGAGCGCCTCGATCGCGGTCCCGGCCGCCATGTGCAGGACGTAGAGCGGGACGGGCGCGCGCTCCGCGAGCAGCAGCGCGCGACGCGTCGCCGCCTCCTCGACGAGCGGGCCGCGCACCTCGCAGATGTACGCGCCGTGCCTCTTGCCCTCGCGCAGGTACTTGCCCGTCAGCCAGTTCGCGATCGCGTCGTCCTCGGCATGGACGAGGAACATGCCGCCGTTGGCCCCGGTCTCGACCATCGCGCCGTACATCTGGCCGTCGTCGACCTTGTACCCGTAGGTCAGCATCGTCTTGATGGTGGGCACGCCGTCCGCGATCGCCTGGCCGATCTCGTCGACGACGTCGTAGGAGAACGTCTTCGTGAGGATCGCGTGGACGCCGTAGTCGACGGCCATCCGCCCCTCGTGCTCGGCGAGCTTCTCGGCGATCCCCTCGGCCAGCCCCTGCGGCGGCACCTGGAAGGCGAAGTCGCAGACGGTCGTGACGCCGCCGCACGCGGCCGCGTGCGAGTGCTCGGGCCCCTCGGTGTCGAGGATGTTCTCGAAGTGCATCGCGTAGTGGACGTGCGGGTCGACGCCGCCGGGCATGACGAGGCAGCCGGCCGCGTCGACGATGCGGCGCGCCTCGTCGCCGAGCGAGCCGGTCGGCCCGACCGCGACGATCCGCTCGCCGTCGACGGCGACGTCGAGCGCCTCCGTCCGCTCGGCGGTGACGACCGTGCCGTTGCGCACGAGCAGGTCGAGCATGCGGGCGACTATAGGGGCTCGCCGCATCGGGCGGCGGTCGCCGGGCCGTATCGTTGCCGTCGTGCGCCACGTCGTCGTGATCGGAGCAGGGGTGATCGGCGCGAGCACCGCGCTCCGACTCGCGCAGCGCGGCGTCCGCGTTACGGTCGTCGACGCCGGCCGCGTCGGCGGCGGCACGAGCGCGACGTCGTTCGCCTGGATCGGCGCGAGCCACCCGGCGCTCGGGCCGTACCTCGACCTGAACGTCCGCGGCGTCGCCGCCTGGCACGCGCTCGCGGCCGAGCTAGGCGGCCCGCCGTGGCTCTCGCTGCCCGGCTGCCTGACCTGGAGCGACGACCCGGCCGAGCAGTCGCGGCTCGGCGCGCGCGTGCCCGAGCTCGTCGCGGCCGGCTATGCGGCCCGGGTGCTCGAGCGGGCCGAGGCGCAGGCGCTCGAGCCGCACGTCGACCTCGGCCGCACCAGGACCGCCTGCCTCTACCCGGACGAGGGCTGGGTCGACGCGCCGGCGATGGCGAGGGCCGTGCTCGCCGTCGCGGCCGGGCTCGGCGCGACGGTCTACGAGGACGCGCGGGTCACGGGCCTGCTGCAGCGTGGCGATCGGGTCGCGGGGTCGTGCTCGCCGGCGGCGGCGAGCACGCGGCCGACCTCGTGGTGTCCTGCTGCGGGCGCTGGTCGGACGGGATCGCCGCGCTCGCCGGCTGGCGGCTGCCGCTCGTCGACGTCGGCGAGCCCGGGTCGCTCGCGGTCGGGCTGCTCGTGACGACGACCCCGGTTGCCGCGGGCCCGAGCCGGATGCTCTACGTCGACGACCTGATGCTCCGCCCGGCCGACGGCGGCCGGCTGCTCCTGCACTGCGACGCGCACGACCGCCGCGTCGCCTGGGACGAGCCGACCGACCCGCCGCCCGCGCCGGCCGGGGACCTGCTCGACCTCGCCCGCCGCCGCGTCCCGGCGGCCGTCGCCGCGCAGGTCGACGAGGCCCGGATCGGCCTGCGCGCGCTGACGGCCGACTACCTGCCCGCGCTCGGCTGGCTCGCCGACGGCCTGTACCTCGCGGTCACGCACAGCGGCGTGACCCTCGCGGCGGCGCTCGGCTCGCTGATCGCGGACGAGGTGCTCGAGGGCCATGCGAGCGAGCCCCTCGCACCGTTCCGCCCGCAGCGGCTCCTCACGCCCGGCGCGTAGCGGCGCCGGGCTACGCGACCGACTGCGCGTAGGCGTTCCAGGCGTCGCCCAGGCGGCGGCAGCCCTCCGCGAGCAGCTCGGGCGGCTGGACGAACGGCAGCCGCACGTGCCGGTCGCCGCTTCCGTCGAAGCAGAGGGTCGCGCCCGACGTGATCGCGACGCCGTGCAGCAGCGCGTGCTGGGCGAAGTGCGTCGCGTCGCCGCACGGCAGGCGGGCCCAGAGCGACCGGCCGCCGCCCGGCGTCCGCCAGCGCCAGTCCGGCAGGTGCACGCGCAGGCACTCCTCCGCCGTGGCGAGCGCGAGTCGCACCTCCTCGCGCTGGATCCGGAGGATGGACGTCTCGAGCTGGGCCAGGAGCTGCAGGCCGATCGTCTGGGACACCGCCGACGTGCCCATGTCCGCGACGGCCTTCAACCGCGCGACCCTGCTGACGAGGGGCGAGGGCGCGCGCAGCCAGCCGACGCGCAGCCCGCCCCACAGCACCTTGCTGAGCGACCCGACGACGATCACCGGCGCGTCGGCGGGGACGCGCGCCGCGATCGGCGGCGGCGGCTCGTCGAGCGCGAGGTCGGCCAGGACGACGTCCTCGACGAGCGGGATCCCGTGGCGCACGACCACGCGGGCGAGCTCGCGGCGGACGTCGTCGTCGAGCACGTGGCCGCTCGGGTTGTGGCAGGTCGGCGTCAGGAGGACGAGCCTGGGCTGGCGCTCCGCGAGGAGGCGGTCGAGCCGCCGCGGCAGGTGCGGATCGTCGAGGGCGACCGGCAGCACGTGGGCGCGCCGGTGCAGCAGCGCATCGATCAGGCCACGGTGCGACGGGTTCTCGACGACCACCTCGTCGTTCGGGCGAACGAACAGCTCGAGCAGGAGGGAGAGCGCCTGCTGGCCGCCGTTCGTGACCAGCACCTCGTCCTCGCCCGTGGGGACGCCCACGGCCGTCAGCCGACGCGCGAGCGCGCGGCGAAGCGAGACCAGGCCGCGCGGCTGGTAGCCGAGCGGCGTGGCGTCCTTGAGCAGGTCGACGCCGAGGCTCGCGAGCTGCCCGCTCGCGGCGAGATGCTCGAGCGCCGCGCGGGGCGCCGGGACGGTCAGGTCTATCGGGGCCCGGCGCTCGTCGATCAGCCCGGTCAGGTACGGGTCGCGCGCGAGCGCGGCGAGCGTCTCCTCGTCGCTGAAGGTGCCCGCTGGACGGCCGGACACCCGGGTGCCGCTGCCGCGGCGGCTCGCGACGAGGCCGCGGTCACGGAGGGCGGCGTAGGCGGCCACCACGGTGCCGCGGCTGACGAACAGCGCCTCCGCGAGCTGCCGCTCGGCCGGCAGGAAGCCCCCGGTCGGCAGCCGACCGTCCTCGATCGCCCCCTGGAGGGCGATGGCGAGCTTCTCGTACAGCGGCCCGACCCCGTCGACCCAGCCGGCGCCGAGCAGCCCGACGAGGCCCGGGCCCGACAGGCGCCACCGCTCCTGGGGCTCCGCTGCCGGCTCCGCCGAGGCGGGGGCGACTCGTCCCGCCGGTCGGGTCACGGCCCCGGCGACGGCGTCCAGTGGGCGGAGGCGCGGCGGCGCAGCATCGCGCGGAACTGCTCGGTCGTCCGTGGCAGCAGCGTCCCCTCGCCCCAGTCGAGGACGACGCCGTAGCGGCGGACGAGATCGTGCACCGTCAGCTCGCCGGCCCGGTAGCGCGCCGCGACCTGCTCGGCATCCTCGTCGAGCCAGGCGGCGCGGGCGCCGCGCTGCACGGCGCGCTCCCCCTCGGTCGCCTGCGCGTCGAGCTCGTAGATCCCGAGGTCGGCGTCGAGCTCGCGCAGGACGACGCCGTAGTCGAGACGAGCCCGCTCGAGCGAGACGTAGCCGTCGGCGACGTCCTCGCGGACGAGCTCCGGGTCGCGGTCGAGCGGATCCCCGTAGCCGCCGCCGCCCGCCGAGGCGCGGGTGAAGAAGTCGCCCTCGCCGACGGGCACGTTCGAGAAGATGGCGCCGAGGTAGCGGGCCTCCTCGCCGCTGCGACGCAACCAGACGCCTTGCGGGATCGACGGCAGACCCCCCTCGATCCCCCACGTGATCGAGCGGGCCCGGTCGCAGCAGTAGGACATCACCGTGCCCTCGGCCGCGGTGAGCGTCCCACCCTTCTGCGCGCCGCAGCCGCCGCGGAAGCGGCCGGGGCCGCCGGAGTCCGGCAGGATCGAGTGCTCGCTCGTCACCACCGGCGTCAGGCGCTCCTGGCCCTCGAAGGGCTGGACGGCCTCGCCGACCCCGAAGATGCTCGAGGTCGCGTTCGAGCCGTCGCGGCCGTTGCGGCCGCCCCAGCCGTTGACCATCCAGTCGTACCACATGAAGATCGGCCGCTCGTGCTGGCGCCCGTCGCGCCCGCCGATCAGCAGGTACTCGATGTCCGGGCAGCAGGCGATCGCCCGCTCGGGCAGCACGCGGGACCACAGCTCCATCACCGCGTTGACGACCTTCCCGTAGGCGCCCGAGCAGAAGCCCGTGACGGCGGTCGGCCAGCCGGCGTTGACGACCGTGCCGACCGGGCCGAGGTCGACCTCGATCGCGCGGTAGAACCCCGAGTTGAGCGGCAGGTCGGGGAAGAACATCTTCGTCCCCGTCACGATCCCGGAGAACGTCGACCCGAAGCTGCCGTTCAGGAACGTGCCGACCGCCGGGTGCGAGCCCGACAGGTCGTAGCGGATCTGGTCGCCGTCGATCGTCATCTTCACGCGGATCGGGATCAGGCCCTCGCCGAGCGCCGGGTCGTAGTCGAGGTAGTCCTCGGTCTCCCATGTCCCGTCCGGGATGCGAGCGACGCGCTGGCGGGTCAGCCGCTCGACGTAGTCCTGCACCTCGCCGAAGGCGGTGACGACCGTCTCGACGCCGTACTTGCCGACGAGGCGCAGGAGCTCCCGCTCGGCGACCGCGGTCGCCTCGACCTGCGAGTGGAGGTCGCCCTCGTTGCCCTCCGGGCCGCGGGTGTTCGAGACGATCAGGCGCACGACGTCGTCGCAGTAGCGGCCCTGGTCGTAGATCCGCACGGGCGTGATCCGCAGGCCCTCGCCGAAGTGATCGCGCGCGTTCACGTCGAAGGAGCCGGGAACGCTGCCGCCGACGTCGGCCCAGTGGCCGTTGGACTGCGCGTACGCGATCACCTCGTCGCCGACGAAGACCGGGCGGACGACGCGGACGTCGCAGAAGTGCGTGCCGCCCGCGTACGGGTCGTTGATCGCGTAGACGTCGCCCGGGCGCATCCGGCCGGCGAAGGCCTCGATCGTCGCCTTCGCCGTGAAGTGCAGCGTGCCGACGTGGACGGCGATGTCCTGGCTCCCCTGCATGATCGTGTCGCCCTCGGGATCGCAGAGCGCGGACGAGAAGTCGCGCGCGTAGAGGACGAACGAGTGGCACGTGCGCAGGATCTGCTCGGCCATCTGGTCGACCGTCGTCACGAACGCGTTCTTCAGCACCTCGAACGTGACGGGGTCGAGCGTGTAGGTGCGGGTCGAGGTCGTCACCGGGCTGCCTCCTCGACGTGGATGCGGATGTTGAGCCACTCGTCCACCTCGGCGCGCAGGCCGGGCGGCACGAGGGTGGTCGAGTCGAGCTGGTCGATCACGGCCGGCCCGACGAGCATCGTGCCCGCCGGGAGCGCGGCGCGATCGTAGACGGGCGTGGGCAGCGGCTCCTCGTGCTCGTCGAAGCGGATCGGCCGCGAGCCGACCGGCTCCGCCCGGAAGCCGTTCGCCTCGTGCCGGCGAAGCGTCGCCTTCGGGGTGACGCCGACCGCGCGGATCGTCAGCCGGTAGATCTCGACGACCGCCTCGTCGCGGCGGTAGTTGTGCTCGCGCGCGTGCTCGCCGTGGAACTCCGCGACGGCCGCGGCGAGGTCGAGCGGCGCCCCGACGGGGACGGAGAGCGAGCGCCACTGCCCGAGGTAGCGCATCTCGAGGAACCGCTGCAGGCTCATGTCCGCCTCGGCGACGCCCTCGGCGTCGAGCCGCTCGCGCGCCTCGGCCTCGAGCGCGCCGAAGGCCTGCTCGAGCTCGTCGGCCTCCACCCGATCGGCCCGCGCCAGGTACATCGTCGAGAGGTCGTGGCGGATGTCGACGAGCAGGCAGCCGAGCGCCGAGGTGATCCCCGGGTTCGGGGGCACGAGGACGGTCGGGATCGAGAGCTCGCGCGCCAGCGCGGCGCCGTGCAGGGGGCCCGCGCCGCCGAAGACGACGAGCGCGAACTCGCGCGGGTCGTAGCCGCGCCGGATCGAGATCAGGCGCACGGCGTCGGCCATGTTCGCGTTGGCGACCTGCAGGACGGCGAGCGCCGCCTCGTCGAGGCCGAGCCCGAGCGGGCCGCCGACGCAGGCCTCGATCGCCCGCGCGGCCCGGTCGCGGTCCAGCCGCATCGCGCCGCCGATCAGCTCCTCGCCGAGCCGGCCGAGGACGACGTTCGCGTCCGTGTTCGTCGCGCGCTCGCCGCCCCTGCCGTAGCAGGCCGGCCCTGGCTCGGCTCCCGCCGACTGGGGCCCGTTGCGCAGCGCGCCCGCCTCGTCGATCCAGGCGAGCGAGCCGCCGCCCGCGCCGATCGTCAGCACCTCGATGGACGGGAAGACGATCGGGTAGCCGTACTCGACGAACCACTCCTTCGTGAGGCGCGCCTCGCCCGCGTAGACGAGCGAGATGTCCGTCGACGTGCCGCCCATGTCGAGGCCGATCGCGTTCTCGTACCCGCACAGCGCGGCGACGTGGCGCGCCGCGATCGCGCCCGCCGCGATGCCGGAGGCGGCGAGCCGGACGGCGAGCCGCTCGGCGGTCTTCGGCGTCATCACGCCGCCGCCGGAGTGCAGGAGCAGCAGGTCGCCGTCGTAGCCGCCCTCCGCCAGCCGCTCGCCGAGGCGGCGCGTGTACTGGCCGACGAGCGGTGCGAGCACGGCGTTCGCGACGGTCGTCGAGAACCGCTCGTGCTCGAAGATCTCCGGCAGCACCTCGCTCGACGTCGAGACGATCACGCCGGGCAGCTCCTCCTCCAGGATCTCGCGCATCCGCTGCTCGTGCGCCGGGTTCGCGTAGGCGTTCACGAAGCAGACGGCCACCGTGGCCACGTCGCGCCGGCGCAGGCGGGCGGCGACCTCCCGGGCCCCGTCCTCGTCCAGCGGCTCGAGCACGGCGCCCGAGCAGTCGATCCGCTCCGAGACCTCGAGCCGATCGCGGCGCTTGAGGTAGGGCGGCGCCACGTCCTTGTAGGTGTCCCAGAGATCCTCCTTCGTGCCGCGGCGGATCTCGATCACGTCGCGGAAGCCCTTCGTCGTCACCATCGCCGCGGGGGCGAGCCGGCGGGTGATGAGCGCGTTCGTCGCGACCGTCGTCCCGTGGGAGAAGAGCGCGACGTCCTTCAGGTCGACGCCCGCGTCGCGGACGCCCGAGAGCACGCCCTCGATCGGGTCCTGGGGCGTCGACGGCACCTTCGCCACGCGCGCCTGCCCCGTGTCCTCGTCGAGGATGTAGATGTCGGTGAAGGTGCCGCCGACGTCGACGGCGACCCGAAGCTTGGCCAAGACGGCTTCTCCTCGTGAGCGTTTGCCGTGACGCCGAGACGACGCCCCGTACCGACGTAGACTACGACGACCGACGTCCCGAGTCAGGAGAACGCATGGCGATCGCAGCCGATCAGGAGACCGCATTCTGGCACCCGTTCGCCGACATGGGCGCCGTGAAGAGCAACGAGTTCGTCCTCACGCGGGGCGAGGGGAGCTGGCTCTGGGACGACCAGGGGCGCAAGTTCATCGACGCGTCGGCGGCCCTCTGGTACGTGAACGTCGGCCACGGGCGCGCGGAGATCGCCGACGCGGCGGCCGCCCAGCTGAAGAAGCTCGCCTCCTACTCCTGCTTCGGCGACGGCGTGACGGAGCCGACGAGGGAGCTCGCGGCGAAGCTCGCCGACCTCTCCGGCCTCCCCGGCGCCCGGGTCTTCTTCAACAGCGGCGGCTCCGACGCGGTCGAGACGACCGCGAAGCTCGCCCGGCTCTTCCACGACGCGCACGGCAACGGGCAGCGCACCGAGATCATCAGCCGCACGAACGCGTACCACGGCACGCACGGCTACGGCACGAGCCTCGGCGGTATCGACCCCAACCGGGTCGGCTGGGGCCAGCTGATGCCGGGGATCACGCACGTCGAGCACGACTCCGTGGCCGCGCTCGAGGAGACGATCGCGAAGGCCGGCGCGGACAACGTCGCGGCGTTCATCTTCGAGCCGGTGATCGGCGCGGGCGGCGTGCTGCCGCCGAGCGAGGGCTACGTCGAGGGCGTCGCCGAGCTCTGCCGCTCGCAGGGGATCCTGCTGATCGTCGACTCGACGATCTGCGGCATGGGCCGGATCGGCACCTGGTACGGCTTCGAGCGGTTCGGCATCGAGCCGGACATGGTGATCTTCGCGAAGGGCGTCACGAGCGGCTACCTGCCGCTCGGCGGCGTCGTCGTCCACGGGCGCGTCGCCGAGCCGTTCTGGTCGGCGCCCGGCCGGATGGTCCGCCACGGCAACACGTACTCGGGCCACGCCGCGTGCTGCGCCGCCGGGCTCGCGAACATCGAGATCATGGAGCGCGAGAACCTCGTCCCTCGCGGGATGGCGCTCGAGGGCACGCTCTACGACGCGCTCGCCCCGCTCGCCGACCACCCGCTCGTCTCCGAGGTGCGCGGCGGCACGGGCCTGATGGCCGCCGTCGAGCTGAAGCCCGAGGTGATCCAGGCGAACCCGAAGGCGGTCGGCCAGGCCTACGTCCACACCCGCGAGGCGGGCGGCGTGCTCGTCCGGCCGCTGGTCCGCTCGATCGCGGTCTCGCCGCCGCTCATCATCACCGAGGACGAGATCGCCCAGATCGGCGACGGCATCCGCGCCGGCCTCGACTCGCTCCTCGCCGCGAGCGCGTAGCGCGCGAGGCGGCGCGCCCGGGATGCGAGGCGCACTCGATCCGATCGCGAGGGCCCCGGCGGCGCCGGGGCCCTCCCGCGTCCTGCGGGCGGGCGCGCTCGCAGCGGCGGCGGTCGCGCTCGCCGGCCTCGCGGCCGGGGCGGCCCGCGCCGGCGGCCCTCCCCGCATCCCCGCGCTCCCGAAGGCCGGCCTGCTCGTCCTCGACCGCAGCCCGGCGGTCCGGCTCGGCGTGACGCGCGCGCGCAGGTTCGCGCCTCGCTGGGGCACGAGCTTCGCCGCTGCCGCTCGTGCCGGGAGGAGACCTGGTACTTCACGTACGCGCCCTTCACCCAGCAGGGGGCCGGCGTGACGTTCCGGAACGGCCGGGTCGCCGACGTCTTCACGCTCTTCCAGCCGCCCGGCTGGCGCACGACGCGCGGCATCGCGCTGGGCGACACCGAGACGGAGGTGTCCGATGCGTTCGGGCCGCTGCTGCAGCGGCGCTGCGACCGGTACGACGCGTACCTCCGCATCGGCGCGAAGGCGACGACGATCTTCTACGTCTACGAGGGGAAGCTGTGGGGCTTCGGGCTCACACAGCCGGGGCGCTCGCCGTGCCGCTAGCCCGGGCGCGCTCCTCGCGCGAGAGCAGCCCGACGAGCGGCAGGACGAGCAGGACGGGCAGCGCGACCATCAGCCACATCGCCGCGTAGCCCTTCGTCGACTCGAGGAAGCTGCCCGCGATGTCGATCGCGGCGCCGACGACGAGCGGGCCGACCAGCAGCCCGACCCCCTTGGTCATCACGGCCAGCCCGGCCGAGGAGCCGCGCCCCGACACGGGCATCAGCTTGAACAGGAGGCCCCAGGCGAGCGTCATGACGGCGCCGCCGCCGATCGAGACGAAGAGGACGAGCGGGTAGTACCAGTCGTGCCAGCGCGTCGCGAACGTCGCGCCGAGCATCCCGAGGCCGTAGACGAGCGAGGCGCCGAGGATGACGCGGCCGAGGCCGAACTCGTCCGCGAGCCGACCCGAGACGAGCGCCGCGATCAGGTAGCCCACGGCGACCGCGGCGAGCACCGCCGACGACACCCAGAGCGGCTGGCCGAGCCCCTGGGTGATGTACAGGACGACGAACGTCCGCATCCCGGCGAACGTCGCCTCCCACGCCGTGTTCGCGATCAGGAAGCGGCGGATGTGCTTGTCGCGGAGGATGATCCGGTACGGCGACGCCAGGTAGGTGCGCAGGTGCGCGTGCGTGCGCGCCCGCAGGTTCCCCTCGCGGACGAGCACGACGACGAGCCCGCAGGAGACGAGCGTGATCACGGCGGCGAGCACGAACGGGAAGGGCTCCCAGACGTGCAGCAGGATGCCGCCGAGGATCAGCGCCCCGCCGAGGGCCGCGCCGCGCATCACGTGCTGCGCCCCCTGCGCCCGGCCGAACAGCGTGTCCGGGAGCATGTCGGGGTAGAGACCCCGGTAGGGCGGCTCGTAGATGTAGTACGCGAAGCAGAACGCGAAGAACACGAACGCCGCAGCCCAGAGCGAGGGCATGAAGGCGAGCATCGCGAGCGCGATCGCCATCGGGCCGATCGCGAACGACATGTAGGGCCGCCGCCGTCCGAGCGGCGTGCGCGTCGCGTCGGACAGGGGGCCGATGATCAGCGGCAGGATGATCGCGAAGACGCCCTCGGACGCGAGGACGAGCCCGACGAGGGTCTTCGACGTCGTGTAGTCCTCGAGCACGGGCGGCAAGTACGCGGCCACCGTGGTCACCGACCAGGCGAGGCCGAACGCCCCGATCCCCAGCGTCCAGATCAGCCGCCGGGGCGAGCCGTCCGGGTCGACGACCGACCGCACGAGCCACGGGACGCGCTCGATCAACTGCTGGCCTGCGGGCATCCGACGAGGGTACCGAGCGCCCCGGAGGGACGTCCCCGCGAGGAGCGCCCTACGCGGGGGCGAGCCCGAGCAGCTCGACGAGTGCGGCGAGCGACGGGACGCGGTCGGGGCGCCCCGGGTACAGCCCCTCCCGGTCGAGCAGCACGGCGTGCATGCCGACCGAGCGGGCCCCCTCGACGTCGTCGGCCGGCGAGTCGCCGACCATCAGGGCGTCCGCCGGGTCGACGTCGAGGAGCGAGAGCGCCGCGAGGAAGATCGTCGGGTGCGGCTTGACCTTCCCGTGCCACCGGGACGTGACGACCGCGTCGGCGTCGAGGGCGTGATGGGCCGCGAACACGTCGAGGTCGCGAGCCGCGTTCGAGACGAGCGCCACCTTCAGCCCCGCCGCCTTGACCGCGGCGACCGCAGGCAGCGCGTCGTCGTAGAGCTCGAAGTTCTCGTGCGACTCCCAGGCCAGGACGATCGACTCGGCGACCGCTCGCGCTCCGGGCCCGCTCCCGCCCATGCCGCGCACGATGTCCTCGGTGAAGCGGATCCAGACCTCGTCGTCGTGCTCGAGCTCCGGGTGGTGGCGGATGTCCTTCACGGCGGCGAGCCGCGCCTCGTCGTAGCGGGCCGGGTCGAGCACGAGCCCGACGCGGGCGGCCGCCGCGCGGTATCCCTCCGGCCCGAGCTGGGGCCCCGGCTGGCAGAGCGTGAAGTCGACGTCGAAGAGGACGGCCCGGAGGCCGTCCAGGCCCCTCACCCGACCGCCGGCCACCGGTAGGCGGCGGGCCGCCGGTTCGCGAGCGACGGGACGCTCTCGCGCACGCGGCGGATGCGCGTCCGGTCGAGCTCCGCCCGGATGACGCAGTCCTCGTCGGGCGCGGCCGCGAGCACGACGCCCCAGGGGTCGACGATCACCGACCGCCCGTAGCTCGCCTTGCCGGGCACGTACTCGCCCCACTGGTTCGCGGCGGCGACGTAGAGCTGGTTCTCGACCGCCCGCGCGCGCAGCAGCAGCTCCCAGTGGTCCTTGCCGGTGAACATCGTGAAGGCGGCCGGGACGGTGATCAGCTCGGCGCCCTCGAGCGTCTCGATCCGGTACAGCTCCGGGAAGCGGAGGTCATAGCAGATGGTCAGCCCGACCTGCCAGCCGGCGGCGGCGCAGACGACGGGCGCCTCGCCGGGGTCCTCGGTGTCCGACTCGCGGTACGACTGGCCGCCGACGTCCACGTCGAACAGGTGGATCTTCCGGTACAGCGCGATCAGCTCGCCGTCGGGCCCGTAGACGGGGCACGTGTTCGACAGGCGGTCGCCGCCGTCCCGGGCCTCGGTCACCGAGCCGCCGACGAGCGTGATCCCGTGCGCGCGCGCCCAGCCGGCCATCGCGCCGAAGCTCTCCCCGGAGCCGACCGCCTCGGCGGCGCCCCGGATCACGTCGGGGCCGCCCCAGGCGTTCCACTTCTCCGGGAGCACGACGACGTCGGCGCCGCCCGCGGCGGCGCGCGCGACCAGGCGCTCGGCCTTCTCGAGGTTGGCGGCCTTGTCCGCGCGGGCGTTCAGCTGCACGCAGGCGAGGCGGAGGAGGTCGCTCATCGCGAGGAGGATAGCCGCCGCCGCGCCGGAAGCGCCCGGCGCGGCGGGGGCTGGGAGTCGGGGTGCCCGGATTTGAACCGGGGGCCTCACGGTCCCGAACCGTGCGCGCTACCAAGCTGCGCCACACCCCGAACGCCACAAGGATACGCGAAGTCGCGCACAGGTACAGTCGGACCGTGCCCGACAGGGACGAGATCGTCCGCTTCCTCGACGAGCTGCTCGACGTCGCGGCGTACCCGGACTTCTGTCCGACGGGCCTCCAGGTGCCGGGCGCGCAGGAGGTGACGCGCGTCGTCTGCGCCGTCTCGTCGTCGCTCGCGCTGTTCCGGCGCGCCGCGGAGCTCGGCGCGCAGATGGTCGTCGTGCACCACGGGCTGTTCTGGGAGAAGGATCCGCGCCGGATCGACCTCGCCATGCGGGAGCGCCTGCGCGCCCTCTTCGACGCGGACATCAGCCTCGTCGCGCACCACCTCGCGCTCGACGCCCATCCCGAGGTCGGCAACAACGCGCTCCTCTGTCGGGCGCTGGGCGTCACGCCCGAGGCCCGGTTCTCCGGCGTCGGCTTCGGTGGCGCGCTCACCGCTCCGTGCACGATCGAGGAGCTGTGCACCCGTGTCGAGGCCGAGCTCGGCAGGCGGCCGCTCCTCCTCGGCGAGGGCCCGGCGACGGTGCGCCGCGTCGCGATCTGCAGCGGCGCCGCCGCCCGCTCGCTGGGCGAGGCGATCGCGGCGGGCTACGACGCGTTCCTGACCGGCGAGCCGTCCGAGCCGGCGCTGATGACGGCGCGGGAGGCGGGGATCCACTTCCTCGCCGGGGGCCACTACGCGACGGAGACCCTCGGCGTCCAGGCGCTCGGCGCGACGCTCGCGGAGCGCTTCGGCGTCGAGTGGTCGTTCGTCGACCTGCCGAACCCCGTCTGAGCGGACCCGCACCGCGGCGCGGGCGCGCGGGCAGCGCGGGCCTTGCGCGCCCGACCGGGCCCCGCCCCGTCAGGACATGGCCGCTCCGGCCACGTCCCCGCGACGCGCCCCCACCCAGGGTGGGAGGGACCCACCACCCAGGTTGACGGGCGCGCGCGTCTGACGAAAGGGCACGTGCGCGAATCGGCACGCAACCGGCACGCTTCCGTGTCGATTCGCCCGTCAGCCCGCCCCGCCGGACCACCGCAGGACGAGGCTGCGCCGCCCGGGCCGCGCGGGCACGCCGCCCCGCCGCGTGCCCGGCGCCCCGGGGCCGCCGTCGAGCCCGCCCTCAGGCCGGACGAGCGCCGGCCCGTCGAGGAACGTCTCGATCAGCGCCGCGCACGCAGCCGGCGCCTCGCCGATCACCAGGTGCCCGACGCCCGGCACCACGCGGAGCGGCGCGCGAAGCCGCCGGGCCCACTCGAACCCGTCGTCGACCGGCAGGAACCAGTCCCGCGCGCCCCAGAGCACGAGCGCCGGCACGTCGAGCCCGTCGAGCGACTCGCGCGCCCGCTCGGCGAACATCGCGGTCATCGCCGTCTCCCGGTCCGTCGCGAGCGCCGCACCCTCGAGGAACGCTCGCGCCACCAGCGGGTCGATGCCACCCGGATCGCCGACGAGGCCCCGAACGCCATCGCGCGCAGGAGCGGGCTCGCCAGGATCCGCTCGCGGTTCGCCCCCGCGAGCGTCCCGAGGCGGAGCGTCCGCGCGACGCGGAGCCCGACCCGCGCGCGCCGGGTGGCCGACGAGATGCCGGCCGGGGCGGCGAGGACGAGCGCGTCGACGGCGTCGGGACGCGCCAGCGCGAGTCGCAGCGCGATCGCGCCGCCCAGGAGTGGCCGACGTACGCGGCCCGGGCGGCGTCGGCCCGCTCGGCGGCCTCGGCGACGGCCGCCGCGTAGCGCGCGAGGGTCGCCGGCCCCGGCGCGAGGGGCTCGGAGCGGCCGTGTCCCGGCAGGTCGACCACGACGACCCGGTGGCGGGACGCGAGCAGCGGCGCGAGGTGCACCCAGTTCACCGCGGCGCCGCCGAGCCCGTGCACGAGCACGATGGGCGGCCCCTCGCCCGCGACGTACGCCCGAACCGTGCGGCCGCCCACGTCCGAAGCGAGCGGGGCGAAGCCGGGAAGGAGGATTGTCTCCATCATGTGGACCCCCTATGCTTACGCCATGGAAGTCGACGTGATCGGATCGTGCGAGTGACGCACCGCGCCGACACGAACGAGGTGGTCTGAGAGCCCGCCCGACTCGCTGAGTCTGGCGGGCTTTTTCGTCCTCAGGAGAAAGGAGCGACCATGGCCAATCACCTCACGCCGGAGGAGCTTGCGGAGGAGCTCGGGATCGACCGGGACGAGGTGATCAGGGTCTGCATCGCGGAGTCGATCCCGGTCTACCACGGACGGATCGACAAGACCCTCTTCTCGGCGCAGCTGGCTGCCGTCGCCCCCGGGGACGCGTCGGACGACGACTGACGGCCTGCACCAGCCTTGCTCGCGTCGAGGGCCGGGGCCTCCCGGCCCTCGGCACGTCCGGAAGCGGCCTCGGGCCTCAGCCCGCGCTGGCGCGCTTGCGGCTCGCGCGCTTGGGCTTCGCCGGCGCGGGCTGCGCATCGCCCTTGGCGGCGGCGAGGCTCTGGCGCAGCGCCTCCATCAGGTCGACGACGGGCGCGGTCGGCTGCGGCTCGGCCGGCACGACGACCTGCTCGCCCCGGACCTTCGCCTCGAGCATCGCCCTGATCGCCTGGCGGTGGCGGTTCTCGTAGTCGGTCGGCTCGAAGGGGCCGGCGAGGCTCTCGACGAGCTGGCGCGCCATCACCAGCTCCGGCTCCTTGACGTCGATCTCGCCGACGGCCTCGGCGATCTCCGCGCGCGACCTGACGTCCTCCGCGAAGTAGAGGAGCTCGAGCACCAGCGCGTCGTCGACCGCGCGGACGAGGCACAGGTTCTCCTTGTTCCAGAGGACGAACCGGCCGACCGCGGCCATCGAGGTCTCCTGCAGCGCCCGCAGGAAGAGCGCGTAGGGCCGCCGGGCGACGACGTCGCTGGCGGGCGCGAGGTAGTAGGCCCGGTCGAAGTAGATCGGGTCGACCTCCTCCAGCCGGACGAACCGCACCAGCTCGATCGACCGCGACCGCTCGAGCTCGATCGCCTCGAGGTCGCCGTCCTCGACGACGACGTACTGCCCCTTGGCGAACTCCCAGCCCTTGACGAGCTCGTCCGCCTCGACCTCCCGGTCGTGCGTCGGGCAGTAGCGCCGCTGCTTGATCGGCGTGCCGCACTCGCGGTGGAGGGTCTTGAAGCTGACCTCCTGCCGCTGCTGCGCGACGGCGAGCCCGACGGGGATCGAGACGAGACCGAAGCTGAGGGAGCCGTTCCAGATCGTGCGCACGTGGGTTCCAGCGTAGTCCGCGGGCAGCGTCGTTCGCCGCCACGGGGCCGTTCCCTCCCGGGCGGCGCTAGACGATCCGGCGGGCGCCGACCCAGGTCGACGCGTACCAGGAGTCGCTGAGGCTCGAGATCTTCACGACGTCCCCGGTGTGCGGCGCGTGGATGAACTGGCCGCCGCCGATGTAGATGCCCATGTGCCCGAGCCCGTTGAAGAAGACGAGGTCGCCGGGCTGGAGCTGGTCGCGCGAGACCGGGACGCCGTAGTTGTACTGTGCCGCCGCGTAGTGGGGCAGCGAGACGCCCACCTGCGCGTAGACGTACATCGCGAGGCCGGAGCAGTCGAACCCGCTCGGCGAGGCGCCGCCCCAGACGTACGGGACGCCGAGGTACTGCATCGCGATGCCGACGACGCCGCCGTACTTGGCCGCCGGCGCGCTCGACGAGTCGGACGAGGGCTGGGGCGACGGCGCCGGGGAGGGCGACGGCGAGGGCGAGGGCGAGGCGGCTGGCCGATCGGCCCCGCCCGAGGGCGTGCCGTTGTCGCGCGGCGCGGTCGGCGCGGTGCGCTCGGAGCCGGCGGCGTCGAGGGCTGCCTGGGCGGCTCGCTGCTGCTCCTCGAGGCGCGCGAGGGCCTGGCGGCGGAGCTCCTCCTGGCGCTGGGCCTCCTCGACCTTCAGCTGCTCGATCTCGCCCCGGACGGACACGAGCAGGTCCTCGCGCTCGGCGAGCTTGCGCTCGATCTCCTCCTTGCGCTGCTCGCGCTCGGCGACGATCGTCTTCTGCTCCGCCAGCGCCTTCTCGAGCTGGCGCTCCGTCTTGGCCATGTCGACACGGGCGTCGCGCACCTCGCCGACGATCTCCGTGTCCTGCTCGGAGACGCGCTTGACGGTGTCGACCCGGTCGAGCAGGTCGTTCAGGTCCGCGGCGCCGAGGATGACCTCGAGCGTGCCCGCGTCCTCGGACTTGTACAGCGCCACGACCCGCTGCTCGAGCCGGCGCTGGGAGACGCCGAAGTCGCGCTTGGCGATCTTCAGGCGCCGCTCCGCGACCGCGAGCTGCTCGTCGAGCTGCTTGAGCCGGAAGTTCGCCCCGTTGTACGCCTCGACGGCGGCGCCGAGCGAGTGGTCGAGCTCCTCGATCTGCTGGAGGATCTGCTGCGCCTCGCCCTGCTTCCGCTCGATCTCCTCCGCCGGCGTCGAGGTGCCGGCACCGGCGAACACCAGGGCGCCGATCAGGCCGGCGAGCAGAAGGGGGATGAGAGCCTGTCGCTTCGTCATCAGGTGCAATTGCCGGCAACGTGGGCCGACGACCTGCGGCAGGTGGGGCCAGCGATGACCCCGGCGTAGGCGGGGACGATAGCAACCGGAGGGGACGTGGGCAAGCAGGAACCGCCCGCGACGGTGCGAATCAGTGGTGTTCCGCCCGGCGCGACGCTGGCGCTCGACGGGCTCCTGCTACCCTCGACGGGCCGTGGACGCGCGTCTCGCACCTCCGCGTCCGGTGCGGCGCGTGCTGCTCCTCTCGGCCGCCATCGCGGTCGCCCTCGTCGCCGGATCAGCCGCCCACGCCGACGACCCCGACACCCTCCGGACGAGGGCCGACTCGCTCGGGTCCGAGAACACGCGGCTGAGCGACGCCGAGGCCCAGGCCGTCCAGGACCTCCTCTCGCTCGAGGCGCGCCTCGCGCGGGCGCGAGACCGGGCGGAGACGCTCGCCTCGCGCCTGGACTCGATCCGCGACGCGCAGGTGGTGTCGCGCCAGCGGCTCGACGGCGCGCGCCGCGCCCAGCGGACGGCGCAGCGCCTGCTCGAGCAGCGGCTGCGCGCGCTCTACGTCGAGGGCGAGCCGGACGCGCTCTCGATCCTCCTCGGCGCGGACTCGCTGGACGACGCGCTCGACACGATCGACGGCCTGCGCCGGCTCGCGGAGCAGGACGACGCGATCCTCGCCCAGCTCGGGGACGCGAGGCGGTCGCTGGCCGAGGCGAACCGCGCCCTCGAGACGCGGCGACGGGAGGTGAGCGCGCTCGTCGGCGACGCCCAGGCGGCGGAGCAGGGGCTGGAGCGCGCGCGCACGGAGCGGGCCGGCTACCTCGCCTCGCTCCGGCGGGAGCAGCGGCTGAACGCCGCGGAGATCGACCGGCTCTCGCGGCTCGCCGTCGAGGCCGAGGAGCGGGCCGCGGCGATCAACGCGGCCGCCGCGCCGCCGCCGTCCGCCCCGTCCGGCTCCGCCCTCCGGCCGGGGCGCCCGCGGAAGCCGCAGGCCGCCGCGGCGCCGGCCCGACGCCCGCGCCCGCCCCCGCCCCACCCCGCCCGGCGACGCGCCGCCCGGCGGCCGGACGCTGGTCGTCGAGGTGACCGCCTATGCGATCCACGGGACGACCGCGACCGGCGTCCAGACCCGTCACGGGATCATCGCCACGGACCCGTCGGTGATCCCGCTCGGGTCGCGGATCTACGTGCCCGGCTACGGCGAGGGGGTCGCCGCCGACACGGGCGGCGCGATCCACGGGAACATCATCGACATCTGGGTGCCGACCGTGGAGGAGGCGCTCCAGTGGGGTCGCCGCACCGTGACGATCGTGGTCTACGACTGATGCCGCCGCGACGGACCTCCCGCGCCGTCCTCCCCGAGCGCCTACGCTGTCCGGGCACGCCCGCACGCACGATGCGCCTCGCCCTCCCGCACCGACTCCGCCGGCCCGCCGCGGCGCTCGCGGCGGCGCTCGCCCTCCTCGCGGCGGGCGTCACCGGCGCCGTCGCCGCGCCGACGCCGGCGAGCCTGTCGCGCGCGCTCGCCGGTGACGGCCTCTCCCGCGCCCTCACGGGCGCCGTCGCGATCGACCTCGCGACCGGCGAAGTGGTCTTCGACCAGAACGCCGACCTGCCGCTCGAGCCCGCGTCGACGGAGAAGCTGACGGTCTCGCTCGCCGCGCTCGAGCAGCTCGGGCCGACCTTCCGGACGGAGACCCTCGTGCTCGGCGAGGGCACGCTCGACGGGGACACGTGGCGCGGCGACGTCTTCCTGAAGGGAAGGGCGATCCCGACCTCGGCCGGGACGACCTCCGCCGCCTGGCGCGCCAGGTGCGAGGGCTCGGCATCCGGCGGGTCACCGGCTCGGTCGTCGGCGACGAGTCCTACTTCGACCGGACGCGGACGGCGCCCGGCTGGAAGCCGTCCTTCTACCTGAACGAGTCACCGCCCCTGTCCGCCCTCGTCGTCGACCGGGCGGTCGTGAACGGCGCCGTCACCCGCACCCCGGCGCTGGCCGCCGCGCGCGCGTTCGACGACGCGCTCGAGGCCGCGGGCCTGACGATCGCCGGGCGCCCCGGGTCGGGACGCCCGACGATCCCGAGGCGGTCGCGTTCCTCGGACGGGTCGCCTCGCCGCCCCTGACCGCGCTCGTCGAGGAGATGAACACGGACAGCGACAACTTCGTGGCGGAGACGCTGCTGAAGCTGCTCGGGGCGCACGTGACGCAACGGGGGACGACCGCCGCGGGCGCGCGCGTCGTGCGGCGCGTGCTCGAGGAGATCGAGATCGACCTCGACGGCGTGCGGATCGTCGACGGATCGGGGCTCTCGCGCAAGGACCGCCTGACCGCCACGGCGCTCGCGTCGATCCTCGTCACGGCCCGCGAGGACGCCGAGCTGCGGCGGGTCTTCTTCGATTCGCTCGCCATCGCCGGCGTCAACGGCACGCTCTCGTCGCGGATGGGCGCCGCCCCGACGCGCGGCCGCGTGCACGCCAAGACCGGGACGACCAACGCCGCCTCCGCCCTCGCCGGCTACGTCGGCGACCGCTACGTCTTCGCGATCGTCATGAACGGCTCCCCGGTGCCCGCCTCGGCGGCTCGCGCCGCGCAGGATCGCTTCGCGGCGCTGCTCGCGGCCGACTAGCTCGCGCGCGCCGGCGCGCAGCCGTCAGTCCGACGCGTCGCCGGCGAGCAGGCGACCGAACGCGGCCTCGTCGAGGACCTCGACGCCGAGCTTTGCCGCCTTCTCGAACTTCGACCCCGGGCTCTCGCCCACGACGACGGCGGACGTCCGCTTCGACACCGAGTCAGTCACCTTCGCGCCGAGGCGCTCGAGCGCCTCGCGCGCCTGCTCGCGCGACCAGCCGGCCAGCGTCCCGGTGATCACGTACGTCCGCCCGCTGAGCGGGCCCTCGACCGGCCGCTCCGACTCGTCGAGCTCGACCCGAACGCCGAGCGCGCGCAGCTCGTCGACGAGCCGCCGGTTCTCCTGGTCGGCGAACCACTCGGCGATCGACTCGGCCCGGTCGGGCCCGACGCCGTCCACCTCCTGGATCTGCTCCGGCGTCGCCGCCGCCAGCCGCTCGATCGAGCCGAAGTGGCGCGCGACCGCCTGCGCCATCACCCAGCCGACGTTCGGGATGTTGAGACCGAACAGGACACGGTGGAACGGCTGCCCCTTGGAGCGTTCGATCGCCTCGATCGCCTTGGCCGCCGAGACCTCGCCGTAGCCGTCCAGGCGCGTCAGGTCGTCCACCCCGATCCGGTACAGGTCGGGCATCGAGCGGAGCAGGCCCTCGGCCCAGAGGCGGCGCACGAACTGCTCGCCGACGCCCTCGATGTCCATCGCCGCGCCCACCCAGTGGATCAGCGTCTCGAGCCCCCGCGACTCGCAGCGCGGGTTCGGGCAGCGGTGCATCACCTCGCCCTCGGGCTTCACGACCGGCACGCCGCACAGCGGGCACGACCCGGGCATCCGGAACGGCACCGTGCCGGGCGCGTGCGGCAGCACCGGACCGACGACCTGCGGGATCACGTCGCCCGCCCGCTGGACGACGACGCGATCGCCCTCGCGGATGTCCTTGCGGTTGATGTCCTCCTCGTTGTGCAGCGTCGCGCTCGTGACCGTCACACCGCCTACGACCACGGGCTCGAGCTCCGCCCAGGGGTTGAGGGCGCCCGTGCGGCCGACGCGGATGTGGATCCGCCGCAGCGTCGTCTCGGCCTGCCCCGGCGCCCACTTGTAGGCGCGCGCCCAGCGCGGCCGCTCGTGCAGGGAGCCGAGCCGGTCCTGCTGCTCGTACGCGTCGACCTTGACCACGACGCCGTCGATCTCGTAGTCGAGGTCGGGGCGGTCGCGCTCCCACGCGGCGATCGCGGCGGCGACCTCCTCGATCGACTCGTGCCGGGCCGCGCGCGGGTTCGTGCGGAAGCCGCGCTCGCGCAGCCAGCCGAGGCCGGCGTGCTGGCCGTCGACGGGCACGCCGGCGCGGTAGCCGAGGCCGGAGACCCAGATCGACAGCTCGCGCTGCGCCGTCACCGTCGGGTCGAGCTGGCGGAGCGACCCGGCCGCGGCGTTGCGAGCGTTCGGGGCGGGCGGCTTCCCCTCGGCGACCTGCCGCTCGTTGAAGCGCCGGAACGCGTCGGCCGGGAAGTAGACCTCGCCGCGCACCTCGAGCAGCTCCGGCGGCTCCTCGCCCGGCGGCAGGCGCAGCGCCAGCGGAATCGCCCGGATCGTCCGCAGGTTCGCCGTGACGTCCTCGCCGCGGACGCCGTCGCCCCGCGTCGCGCCGCGCACCAGCACGCCGCGCTCGTAGACGAGCGACACGGCCGAGCCGTCGATCTTCGGCTCCGTCACGTAGGCGACGGGCTCGTCGGAGTCGAGGCGCTTGCGGACGTCGTCCGCCCACTTGGCGAGCGCCTCGTCCGTCGTCACCTTCTCGAGCGAGCCCATCGGGCTGACGTGGTCGACCTTCCGGAAGCGATCGGAGGGCGGCGCCCCGACGCGCGTCGTCGGGGAGCCCGGGGTGCGGAGGCCGGGCTCGGCCTCCTCGAGGCGGACGAGCTCGTCGTACAGCGCGTCGTACTCCGCGTCGGCGATCTCGGGCGCGTCGAGGACGTAGTAGCGGTACGCGTGGTGCTCGAGCAGGGCGCGCAGCTCGGCGGCGCGCGCCGCCCGCTCAGAGGACATCGAGCAGCTCCAGCGGGTCGTCGAGGACGACGTCCGGGCGGGCGTCCAGCACGACGTCGAGCGGGTGGACGGCGCCCCACGTCGCCGCGATGGCGAACAGGCCGGCGGCCCTGGCGGCGAGGACGTCGAACGGCGAGTCCCCGACGTAGGCCGCCGCGGCCGGGTCGACGCCGAGCCGCGCCAGGGCGAGCAGCAGGGGGTCGGGAGCGGGCTTGTGCCGCTCGGTGTCCTCGAACGCGACCAGCTCGTCGAAGTGGCGGCCGATCGGGATCGACTCGAGCGCGACCTCGACGGTCGAGCGCCGCTTGGCGGTCACGATGCCCAGCCGGCGCCCCTCGTCGTCCAGCCGGACGAGCACCTCGGGGATGCCCGGGAAGGCGGGGACGTCGGCGTGCAGCGGCACGTTGTGCGCCGTGTAGACGTCGACCAGCTCCGCCGCCCGCTCGGGGTCGATCGCCTCCATCTGCGCGACGAGCCCGGAGCCGCCGACGCCGGCCATCAGCACGTCGTCGGGGATCTCCCGGCCGAGGACGGTGCGCGTGGCGTGCCGGAACGACGCGAGGATGATCGGCCCCGTGTCGATCAGGGTGCCGTCGAGGTCGAAGAGGACCGTCGGGAAGCGCATCAGCCGATGCTAGCCGGCGGGGCCGGCGGCTCCTCCCCGTCGTAGCGCACGTGCTCGAGGTAGAGGCCCCACGGCGGCGCGGTCGGGCCGGCGGCGCCGCGCGGCGCACCCTCGAGCAGCCGTGCGAGGCGGGCCGCGTCGCCCTGGAGCATCGTCCCGACGAGCGTCCGCACCATGTGGCGGAGGAACCCGTCCGCGGCGATCGTCAGCTCGAGCCGATCGCCGGTGCGCGTCCAGGCTGCCGCCTCGACGACCCGGACGAAGACCTCGTGCTGCGTCTCGGTCGGCGTGAAGGCGCAAAAGTCGTGCTCGCCCGGCAGGAGGGCGGCACAGGCAGCGAGGTCCGCGTCGTCGACCGGGCGCGGGTGCCAGAGCGCGCGGCGGCGGTCGAGCGCCGACGGCGTCGGCCGGGTCAGCACCCGGTAGCGATAGGCGCGGGCCCGCGCCGAGAAGCGCGCGTGGAAGCCGTCCGGCGCGACCGCGGAGGCGAGCACCGCCACGTCGTCGGGCAGCAGCGCGTTCAGCGCGAGCGCCGCGCGCTCGGGCGGCGGGCCGCCCTCGACGCGCAGGCTGACCACCTGGCCCGTCGCGTGCACGCCGGCGTCGGTCCGCCCGGCCACCGCGAGCTCCTCGACCCGCCCGAACGTCCGCCCGAGCGCGTCGCGCAGCACCCCCTCGACCGTCCGCTGCCCGGGCTGCCGGGCCCAGCCGGCGAACCCGGTGCCGTCGTCCTCGAGCGTCAGTCGGATCGTGACCATGTCCTGGCGCCTATGATCATCGAGACATGGACGCCGCCGCCGACGAATGGCGCGTCGAGGTCGACCTCGACGACGACGAGCACGGGTTCTCCCTGACCGAGCGACTGCGCTCCCTCACGCTGGGCGAGGAGGCGCGCGACCGGCTCGGCCGGTCGATCGTCGTCACGCGCAGCGGCTCCCGGCTCTTCCTCTACGGCAGGACGCCCGCCCACGCGAGGGCCGCCGAGGCCGTCGTGCGCGAGCTGCTCGACGACCACGAGCTCACGGGGGACGTGCGCACGACGCGCTGGCATCCGATCGAGCAGGAGTGGAAGGACGCCTCGCTGCCGCTCCCGACGACGCCGGAGGAGCAGGCCGCCGAGATCCAGGCTCGGACGGCAGCCGAGGTCGAGGAGCTCGAACGCGAGGGGACGTACGACTGGACCGTCCGGATCGAGTGCGACGGCCACGCCGCCGCCGTCGAGCTCGCTGCGACCCTCGCCGAGGAAGGGCATCCGATCGCCCGCCACTGGCGCTGGGTCGGCGTTGGCGCGCTCACCCAGGAGGAGGCGGACGCCCTCGCGGCGACCCTGCGCGAGCGGCTCGACGCGCGGTACGACGTCTCCGTCGAGGTGAACACGGCGGATCTGAGGAGCGCGATCTTCCGCATCGTCGAGACGGCGTTCCAGTAGCGCCGGGCGCAGTCCCGGTCGGGCGCCGTCCGCGAACACGGGCACGCGACCCGCGCCGCACCCGCGGCGGGGCCGGCGGACGGCCCGCAGGCCGCCCGCCACCGTCGCACGGATGTCGCTAGGAGCCGCCTGCGGCGCGCGAGAGGCGCCGGCCGCGCGTCGCGGGCGCCGCGGCGGCCGCCTCGCCACCGGCGGGCTCGAAGTCGACGAGCTCGAGGTAGGCCATCGGCGCGGCATCACCCTGCCGCGGGCCGAGCTTGAGGATGCGCGTGTAGCCGCCGGGTCGATCGGCGAAGCGAGGCGCGACCTCGGCGAACAGCTGGTGCGCCGCCGTCTTCGAGCGGAGGAACGCCACCGCCTGGCGATGGGCGTGCAGGTCGCCCCGCTTGCCGAGCGTGATCATCTGCTCGACGATCGGGCGCACCTCCTTCGCCTTCGCCTCGGTCGTGCGGATGCGGCCGTGCTCGATCAGCGAGACGCACAGGTTCGCGTACATCGCCTTCCGGTGCGCGGAGTCGCGCCCGAACTTCCTGCCGGCCTTCTGATGCCGCATCGCCTACCCCTCCCGCAGCACGAGGCCGTGAGCCGCGAGGGTCTCCTTGACCTCTTCGATCGACTTCTTGCCGAAGTTCGGGATCGCGGCGAGCTCGGACTCGGACTTCGAGACGAGGTCGCCGATGGTCTCGATCCCGACGCGCTTGAGGCAGTTGTAGCTGCGCACGCCGAGCTCGAGCTCCTCGATCGGGAAGTTCTCCATCCCGCGCGCCTGCGGCACGTCCGCCTCGGCCTCCGCCGACTCGCCGAGCCCCTCGATCTTCTCGAGGTCGGTGAAGATGGCGAGCTGCCGGATCAGGATCTCCGCGCCCTGCGACACGGCGTCGCGCGGCGGGATCGACCCGTCGGTCGTGACGTCGAGCGTCAGCCGGTCGTAGTCGGTTCGCTGCCCGACGCGGGCGGCCTCGACCTCGTACGACACGCGGCGCACCGGCGAGAAGATCGAGTCCACCGGGATCACGCCGATCGTGTGCTCCGGCCCGCGGTTCATGTCCGCGGGGACGTAGCCGCGGCCGCGGCCGATCGTCAGCGTCATCTCGAGCCGGCCCTTGTCGGACAGCTCGGCGACGACGAGCTCGGGGTTCAGGACCTCGAGGTCGGCCGGCGCCTCGATGTCGGCGGCGGTGACGACGCCCGGGCCCTTCTTCTCGAGCCGCACTCGATCTCGGGCGACTCGCCGTGGAGGCGGCAGATCAGGCCCTTGAGGTTGAGGATGATGTCGATGACGTCCTCGCGGACGCCGGGAAGGGTCGTGAACTCGTGCGCGACGCCCTCGATCTTGACGGAGGTCACCGCAGCACCCTCGAGCGACGAGAGCAGCACGCGGCGCAGCGAGTTGCCGAAGGTGTGGCCGAAGCCGCGATCGAGCGGCTCGATCACGAAGATGCCGCGATGCTCGTCGACCTCCTCGCGGGAGATCTTCGGAACCTGGAATTCCATGAGGCTCGTCCTGCTGGCCATGCGTCCTCTCTAGCGGTGCGGCCTGGGCCGCAGCGGTCGGGGCCTGGTGTTCGGTCGTCGGCGGAAGCCGGCCGGCCTCGCGGCCGGGTGGAGCCACGCGGCCAGCGCCGCGGTCGCTGCCGTTACTTGGAGTAGAGCTCGACGATCAGCTGCTCCTGCACCGGCGCGTCGATCTCGTCGCGCTCCGGGGCCTTGAGCACCTTCGCCGCAAGGTTGTCGTGATCCGCCTGCAGCCACGCCGGGACCGACGCGGTGAGGTCGGTCGCGTCCCGGATGACCTGCTCCGCGGGGCTGCTCGGCTTCAGCGAGACGACGTCGTTCGCCCGCAGCTGGTAGCTCGGGATGTTGACCCGCCGGCCGTTCACGTGGAAGTGGCCGTGCCGGATCAGCTGCCGGGCCTGCGCGCGCGAGGCGGCGAAGCCGAGGCGGTAGACGACGTTGTCGAGCCGCAGCTCGAGCATCCGCAGCAGCGCGTCGCCCGTGATGCCGCTCTGCCGCGAGGCCTTCTCGTAGTAGGCGCGGAACTGCGCCTCGAGGATGCCGTAGTAGCGGCGCGCCTTCTGCTTCTCGCGGAGCTGGAGCAGGTACTCGGACTGCTTGATCCGCCCGCGACCGTGCTCGCCGGGCGGGTAGCTCCGGCGCTCGACGGCGCACTTCTCGGTCAGGCAGCGCTCGCCCTTGAGGAAGAGCTTCATGCCCTCCCGGCGGCACTGCTTGCACTTGGGACCGCGATCGCGTGCCACGCTAGACCCTCCTGCGCTTCTTCTGGCGGACGCCGTTGTGCGCCTGGGGCGTCACGTCCTTCACGCCGATGATCTCCAGCCCGGCGGCCTGGAGCGAGCGGATCGCCGTCTCGCGGCCGGAGCCCGGCCCCTTGACGAACACCTCGACCTTCTGCAGCCCGTGCTCCATGCCCTTCCGCGCGCACGCGTCGGCCGTGACCTGCGCTGCGAACGGGGTCGACTTGCGCGAGCCCTTGAACCCGGCCGAGCCGGCGCTCTCCCACGCGATGACGTTGCCGTCCTTGTCGGTGAGCGAGACGATCGTGTTGTTGAACGACGTCTTGATGTGCGCCTGGCCGATCGCGATGTTCTTCTTGACGCGACGCCGTGCACGTCCCTTGGTCGCCGCAGCGCGGCGCGGAGGAGCCATCTAGCGAATCACCCCTACTTCTTCTTCCCGCGCCCGACGGTCTTCTTCGGGCCCTTGCGCGTGCGCGCGTTGGTCTTGGTCCGCTGGCCGCGCGCGGGCAGCCCGCGCCGGTGCCGCAGCCCCCGGTAGCAGCCGATCTCCATGAGCCGCTTGATCGCCTGCGACCGCTCGCGGCGCAGGTCGCCCTCGACCTGGAGGTTCTGGTCGATGTAGTTGCGGAGGCGCGTGACCTCCTCGTCGGTCAGGTCGCGCACCTTCACGTCCGGGGACAGCGACAGGTCGGCGCAGACCTTGCGCGAGATCGACGGGCCGATCCCGTAGATGTACGTCAGGGCCACCTCGAGGCGCTTCCTCGCGCGGGAGGTTGACGCCGGCGATGCGTGCCATCTCGCTACCCTGCCTCTGCTTGTGCCGCGGGTTGGTGCAGATCACGAGCACCTTGCCGTGGCGCTTGATCACACGGCACCGCTCGCACATCGGCTTCACGGACGGTCTGACCTTCATCTCTGGACGGGCTCCCTCGCGGAGGCGGGCGACGAGCGGGGACGGGCAGGCGGGCGGACGATCGTCCTCGCGCTGCCGTTCGTTCCTGCTGCCTCTCGCCTCTCCCTCGACTCGGATTCTTCGACTGTTCTCGACGCGGCCCGGCTCACGCCGCCCGCATCCGTCCTGCCGCAGCCGGAACTGCGCGAGGACACGACGCGACGACGGGTGCACCGCGGCCAGTCATCGTACCAGAGAGCGCGCGACATCGACGAGGTCGACGCCTTCGGCCGTGGTCAGCACCAGCGGGCCGTCGGCGGTGACCGCGACGGTGTGCTCGAAGTGGACGGACGCGGAGCCGTCCGCGCTCGAGATCGTCCACCCGTCGTCGGCCAGCACGACCTCCTGGTCGCCGGCGTTGATCATCGGCTCGATCGCGATCGTCATGCCCTCGACCAGCTCGGGCCCGCGCCCGGCGCGGCCGAAGTTCGGCACCTGCGGCTCCTCGTGCATCGACCGGCCGACGCCGTGCCCGACCAGCGAGCGGACGACGGCGAACCCCGCGTCCTCGGTGACGCGCTGCACGGCCGCCGAGATGTCGCCGACCCGGTTCCCCGGGCGCGCCTGCTCGATGCCGGCGGCGAGCGCCTCCTGCCCGACCTCGAGCAGCCGCTTCGTCTCGTCGTCGAGCTCGCCGACCGGGAAGGTGTAGGCGCTGTCGGCCACGAAGCCGTCCTTCGTGACGCCGACGTCGATCGAGACGATGTCGCCGTCCCGCACCGTGTAGCCGCCCGGGATGCCGTGGACGACGACCTCGTTCGGCGACGAGCAGATCGAGGCCGGGTAGCCGCGGTAGCCCTTGAACGTCGGGGTGCCGCCGCACGCGCGGATGTGGTCCTCGGCGATCCGGTCGAGCTCGGCCGTCGTGATCCCGGGCCGCAGCTGCGAGCCGACGAGCTGCAGCGTCTGCGCCACGACGGCGCCGGCCGCGGCCATCAGCTCGATCTCGTGGGGCGACTTGCGGATGATCACGGGCAGGGGCCGGTCGAGCCCGGCTAGGCGTCGAGCCCGGAGAGCACGGACTCGATCTCGCGCTCGACGTCGTCGACGGCACCGTCGGCCCCGACCGCGACCAGCACGCCCCGCTCCGTGTAGTACGCGGTCAGGGGCAGGGTGCGCTCGCGGTACACGACGAAGCGGTGGCGGATCACCTCGGCGTCGTCGTCGGCGCGGCCCTCCTCGCCGGCGCGGCCGAGCAGCCGCTCGACCGCCGCCTCCTCGTCGAGCTGGAACTCGAGCACGACCGAGAGCGTGCGCCCGATCTCCGAGAGCATCACGTCCAGCGCCTCCGCCTGCGGCAGGGTGCGCGGGAAGCCGTCGAGGATGAAGCCGGCGGCCGTGTCGGGACGCTCGAGGCGGTCGCGGATGACGGCGATCACGAGCTCGTCCGGGACGAGGTCGCCGCGCTCCACGATCGGCTTGACCTTCAGCCCGAGCTCGGTGCCCGAGGCGATCGCCTCGCGCAGCATGTCGCCGGTCGCGATCTGCGGGATGCCGTGGGTCGCGACCAGGCGCTTGGCCTGGGTGCCCTTGCCGGCGCCGGGAGGACCGAGGAGGAGGATGTCGAGAGGCATGTGATGTCCGGGTCGCGGGTGGTGCGGCGCGAGCGCGGCCGCCTACTTCAGGAAGCCCTCGTAGTGCCGCATCATCATCTGCGACTCCATCTGCCTCATCGTGTCGAGCGCGACGCCGACGACGATCAGGATGGACGTGCCGCCGAGCGCGCTCGACGTCGAGTTCGAGAAGCCGCCGTAGCGGATCGCGAGCGTCGGGAGCGACGCGACCAGCGCGAGCCAGAGGGCGCCCGGCAGCGTCAGGCGCGTCAGCACGCGGTCGAGGTACTGCGCCGTGGGCGGTCCCGGACGGATGCCCGGGATGTAGCCGCCGTGCTTGCGCAGGTTGTCGGCCTGGTCGATCGGGTTGAACTGGACCGCGGTGTAGAAGTAGGTGAAGACGAGGATCAGCACCGCCTGCAGCAGCACGTAGAGCCAGCTGGTCGGCGTGAAGTGCTCGTTGATGAACGTCTGCGTCGACGGGAAGAACTGCGCGATCGTCGGCGGGAAGGCCATGATGGCCGCCGCGAAGATGATCGGGATGACACCGGCCATGTTCACGCGCAGCGGCATGTAGGTCGAGCCGCCCGTCGTCATCCGCCGGCCGACCATCCGCTTCGCGTACTGGATCGGGATGCGGCGCTGGCCCTCCTGGACGTAGACCACCGCCACGATGACCGCGAGGGCGAGCAGCGGGAAGACGAGCCGCTCGAACGGGCCGCTGTCGTACCAGGCCCGGATGCCGCCCGGGATGCCCGCGAGGATCGAGGCGAAGATCAGCAGCGAGATGCCGTTGCCGAGGCCCCGCTTGGTGATCAGCTCGCCCATCCACATGAGCAGGATCGTCCCGGCGGTCAGCGTCGTGACGATCAGGACGACCCGCCCGGCGTTCAGCTCGAGCGCGCCCTGCCGGTTGAAGAGGTACGCGTAGCCGAGCGCCTGCACGGCCGCGAGCCCGACGGTCGCGTAGCGCGTGTACTGGTTGATCTTCGCGTAGCCGCCCTCGCCCTCCTTCTGGAGCTGCTCGAGGCGCGGCACGACCACCGTCAGGAGCTGGATGATGATCGATGCCGTGACGTACGGCATGATCCCGAGCGCGAACACGGCGAACTGCCCGAGCGCGCCGCCCGAGAAGATGTTCAACAGGTTGAGGATCGTCCCGCTCTGCCCGCGCAGGTAGTCGTTGATCTGCTCCGGGTCGACGCCCGGGGCGGGGATCCAGCTACCGAAGCGGTAGAGCGCGAGGATCATGGCCGTGAACAGCAGGCGGCGCCGGAGCTCCGGCACGCGCCACGCGTTCACGACCCAGGAGAGCACCTACCTACTCGGCGGACGAGTCGTCGCCTGCCGGCTCCTGCGGCTCGGCCTCGGGCGCGGCGGCCTCGACCGGCGCAGGCGCCTCGGCGGCCGCTGCCCCACCCGGGCGGAGCTCGACGACCGAGCCGCCCGCGGCCTCGATCCGCTCGCGCGCGACGCGGGAGAAGCGATGCGCGGACACGGTCAGCCTCTTCGTCAGCTCGCCGTCGCCGAGGATCTTCACGTCGTGGCGCAGGTGATCGACGAGACCGGCTGCGAGCAGCGTCTCGAGCGTCACCTCGGCCCCGTCGGCGAAGTGCTTCTCGAGGTCGCGCAGGTTCACCGGCTGCGTGTACGTGCGGTGCGGGCCGATCGGCATCGCGTCCTTCGACGTGTTGCCGCGCTGCTTGCCCAGCCGCATGTAGATCGGCATCTGGCCGCCCTCGAAGCCGGCGCGCATCTTGTGCGAGCCCGCGCGGGACTTCTGGCCCTTGATGCCGCGCCCGGAGTACCGCCCCTTGCCGGACCCGAGCCCGCGGCCGACGCGCTTGCGCGCCTTCCTCGGCTGAGCCGGCTTGAGCGTGGAGAGGCTGATCTCTTCCGTCATCTCGCTCACGCCTCCTCGATCCGCACGAGGTGACGCACCTTGCGGAGCATACCCAGCGTGTCAGGGGTCTCGTCGCGCTCCACCGAGCGCCCGATCCGACCCAGCCCGAGCGCCCGCAGCGTGCCGCGGTGCTTCTCCGACTGGCCGATCTGGCTACGCGTTTGCGTGATCCTCAGCCGCCTGGCCATCTCGCCTCCGGATCGTCAGGACGTCCTCGATCGCCTTGCCGCGCGCCTTCGCGACATCCTCGGGTCGCTTCAGGTGCTTGAGCGCGTCGACGGTCGCCTTGAGCATGTTGATGGGATTGGTCGTGCCGAGGCTCTTCGCGAGGATGTCGCGGATCCCGGCCAGCTCGAGCACGGCGCGGACGCCGCCGCCCGCGATGACCCCGGTGCCGGGGCTCGCCGGGCGCAGCAGCACCCGCGCGGCGTCGAACTCGCCGAGCACCTCGTGGGTGATCGTCGCCCCGTGCTTGGGGACCGTGAAGAGGTTCTTCTTCGCGTCGTCCACGGCCTTGGAGATCGCGAGCGGGACCTCGCGGGCCTTGCCGTAGCCGACGCCGACCCGGTCGACCTCGTCGCCGATGACGACGAGCGCGGTGAAGGAGAACCGCCGGCCGCCCTTGACGACCTTGGCGACGCGGTTGATCTCGACGACGCGCTCCTTGAGCTCGCGCTGCTCGATCGCCTCGGTGGCGCTCAAAACCTCAGTCCTCCCTCTCGCGCGGCGTCGGCGAGCGCCTTGACGCGACCGTGGTACAGGTACCCGCCCCGATCGAACACGACCTCCTCGACGCCCGCCGCCCTGGCCCGCTCGGCGAGCAGCCGCCCGACGGCAGCGGCCTGCTCCGTCTTTGAGCCGGCGTCCCCGGCGGTCCTGACCGCGAGCCAGTCGGCGGACGCGAGCGTCCGGCCGGCGCGGTCGTCGATCAGCTGCGCGAAGACGCCCCGGTTCGAGCGGAACACCGCGAGGCGCGGCCGCTCGGCGGTCCCCTGGATCTTCAGGCGCACGCGGCGGTGGCGCCGCGCCCGCAGCTCGTGTCTCGTGGCAGTGGCCATCGCTACGCCCTCTTCCCGACCTTGCGGCGAACGTGCTCGCCGGAGTACCTGATGCCCTTGCCCTTGTACGGCTCGGGAGGCCGGATCGAGCGGATGTTCGCGGCGACCTGGCCGACCTGCTGCTTGTCGATCCCCTTGACGACGACGATCGTCGGCTGGGGCACCTCGAAGCTGATCCCCGGGGGCGGCTCCACGGTGACCGGGTGCGAGAAGCCGAGCGCGAACTCGAGCGCCTCGCCCTTCTGGTTCGCGCGGTAGCCGACGCCCTGGATCTCGAGCCGCTTCTCGAAGCCCTTGGTGACGCCCTCGACCATGTTCGCGACGAGCGTGCGGGTCAGCCCGTGGAGCGCCCGGTCGGGGCCCCGGTCGGTCGGGCGCGAGACCACGAGCTCGCCGTCCTGCTGCTCGATCGCGATGCGCTGCGGCACCTGCTGCTCGAGCGCGCCGAGCGGCCCGGTCACGCGAACGCGTCCCGGTGCGATCGAGACCTCGACCCCGGAGGGGACGGGAATTGGCTTTCTTCCGATGCGGCTCAATGTCGTGTCGTTTCTTCCGTAGCCAGGTGCGGCTGATGATCGTAGCGAAGCGTCGTGCTCGTGACGGAGGTCACCAGACGAAGCAGATGACCTCGCCGCCGATCCCGAGCTCCTGCGCCTTGCGGCTCGTGACGACGCCGCGCGACGTGGAGAGGATCGCGGTGCCCATGCCACCCAGCACGCGCGGCAGGCGGTCCTTGCCGGCGTAGATCCGCCGGCCCGGCTTGGAGACCCGCTTGAGGTCGGTGATGATGCGCTCGCGGTTCGAGCCGTACTTCAGCTCGATCACGAGGGTGTCGAAGCTCTCGCCCTTCACGACCTCGTAGTCCTTGATGTACCCCTCCTCCTTGAGGAGGCGGGCGATCTCCACCTTGATCCGGGAGGTCGGCATCTCCGTGCGCTCGTGGAGCGCACGATTCGCGTTCCGGATGCGGGTGAGCATGTCGGCGACGGGATCGGTCAGCATGGGCGCAGGGTGTCGAGGGTGGACGTCGTCATCGACTCACCAGGAGCTCTTCGTCATGCCGGGGATGACGCCGTCGTGCGCGAGCTGGCGAAGGCAGATCCGGCACAGCCCGAACTTCTTGTACACGGCGCGTGGACGGCCGCACTTGTTGCAGCGCGTGTACTGCCGCGTCTTGTACTTCGACGGCCGGGCGGCCTTCGCGATCAGGCTCTTCTTGGCCATGTATCTCCTCGTCAGTTCGCGCGGAACGGGAGGCCGAAGTGGCGCAGGAGCTCCCTGGCCTCGGCGTCCGTGGCGGCCGTGGTCGTGATCGTGACGTTGAAGCCCCGTACCACGTCGACGTCGTCGTAGTCGATCTCGGGGAAGATGATCTGCTCGCGCACGCCCAGCGAGTAGTTGCCGCGCCCGTCGAAGCTCGCCGGGGACAGGCCGCGGAAGTCGCGGATGCGCGGGAGCGCGATCGTGACGAGCCGGTCGAGGAACTCGTACATGCGCGCGCCGCGGAGGGTGACCTTCGCGCCGATCGGCATGCCGTCGCGGATCTTGAAGCCGGCGATCGACTTGCGGGCCCGGCGCACCTGGGCGCGCTGGCCGGCGATGATCGTCAGCTCCTCGATCGCCTGGTCGAGCGCCTTGGCGTTCGTCTTCGCCTCGCCCACGCCCATGGAGAGCGTGATCTTCTCGATCCGGGGGACCTGCATGATCGACTTGACGCCGAGCTCGTCCTTCAACCTGGAGCGGATCTCGTTGTCGTACCGATCCTTCAGGCGCGGCGAGTAGCCGTTCGTGTCGCCGCTCACCGATCGACCTCCTGCCCGCACCCCGGGCGCTTGCACACGCGGACCTTGATCGTGCCGCCCTGGCCCTCCTTGAAGGCGTACCCGATCCGGGTCAGCTGGTTGCAGGCGGGGCAGACGAGCATGACGTTCGAGACGGGCACCGGGGCCGCGATCTCGAAGACGCCGCCCGGCAGGATCTGCGGGGTGCCCATGCGACCGGAGTCGCGGATGGGCCGCGGGCGCCGGTGGCGCTTGACCACGTTCAGGTTCTCGACGATCACGCGCTTCTCGCGCGGGCGCGCCTCGATGACCGTGCCCTGCTTGCCCTTGTCCTTGCCGGCGATGATCTCGACCGTGTCGCCCTTGCGGATCTTCATCGGCTTCGGCGGGGCGACGGGCTTCGCGCGGGGCGGCATCTAGAGCACCTCCGGCGCGAGGCTGACGATCTTCATGAAGTTCTTCTCGCGGAGCTCGCGCGCGACCGGCCCGAAGATGCGGGTGCCGCGCGGGTTCAGCGCCTTGTCGATGATCACCGCGGCGTTCTCGTCGAACGCGATCGTCGTCCCGTCCTCGCGCTTGAACGGCTTCTTCGTCCGCACGACGACCGCGCGGACCACGTCGCCCTTCTTCACGCTGCCCTGGGGCGTCGCCGCCTTGACGGTTCCGACGATGACGTCGCCGACGTGCGCATAGCGCCGGTGCGACCCGCCGAGCACGCGGATGCACAGGAGCTCTCGGGCGCCCGTGTTGTCGGCGACGCGCAGCCGGGACTCCTGCTGGATCACTTGGCCACCTCCAGGATCCGCGTGAGGCGCCAGGTCTTGGTCTTGGACAGCGGCCGCGTCTCGACGATCGCGACCACGTCGCCGACCTTCGCGGCGTTCTGCTCGTCGTGCGCGTGGAACTTGCGCGAGCGGCGGACGACCTTCTTGTACCGCGGGTGCGGCTGGGCGGTCTCCACCTTGACCACGATCGTCTTGTCCATGCCGGCGGACACGACCACGCCGCGGCGCTCCTTGCGCATGCCGCGCTCGTGCTCGGGCTTCGGCAGCCGCACGATCGGCTTGCGCTCGGCCGCCTTCTTGGCGGGGGCCTTCTTCGCCGCCGGCTTCGCGGCGGGCTTCTCGGCGGCCTTCTTCGCCGCCGTCCGCCGGGCGGGGGCCTTCTTCTCGGCCGGGGTGGCCTCGGCAGCGTCGGCCTCGGCGGCGGGCGCCTCCTCGGCGGCCGGCTCCCCGGCGGGTGCCTCGTCGGCGGCGGGCGCCGCCTCCTCGACCTCGGGCTGGGGCGCGTCGGCCTCGGCGGCCGGCTCCGCGGCCTCCGTCGGCTCCACCGGCTCGGCCGGCTGCTCGCCCGTGGGCTCCTGGGCCTCGGGATCCTGTCGTCTCGCTCGCGCCATCTACCTCTTACCTTCTCTCAAGGTCGTACGCCCGCTCGCTCTGGATCGTCAGGATCCGGGCGATCTCGCGCTTCGTCACGCCGAGTCGGGCCGTGTTCTCGAGGGCACCGGTCGCTGCCTGGAAGCGCAGGTTGAAGAGCTCCTCGCGACGCTCGGCGAGCCGCTTGGCGAGGTCGTCGTTCGAGAGCTCGCGCAGCTCACTAGCCCTCAAAGAGATCACTCTCCCGCTTCACGAACTTCGTCTTGACCGGCAGCTTCATCGCGGCCAGCCGCATGGCCTCGCGGGCGAGCGGCTCCGGCACGCCGGAGAGCTCGAACATCACGCGACCGGGCTTCACGACCGCGACCCAGTACTCCGGCGAGCCCTTGCCCGAGCCCATGCGGGTCTCGGCGGGCTTCTTCGTCACGGGCTTGTCCGGGAAGAGGTTGATCCACACCTTGCCGCCGCGGCGGATGCGGCGGGTCATCGCGACACGGGCCGCCTCGATCTGCCGGTTGGTCACCCAGCCCGCCTCGAGCGCCTTGAGCCCGTAGTCGCCGAAGTTGACCTGCTGCTGGCCCTTGGAGAGCCCGCGCCGGTGCCCGCGGTGATGACGACGGAACTTCGTCCTGCGCGGCAGCAACATCAGCTCTCACCCCCCTGCGGCTCCTGCGGCTTCGCGGCCGGCGGCTCGGCCGGGCGCGAGTCGGGCGGCGTGCCGCCCTGACCCTGGCCCTGGCCCTGGCCCTGGTTGCCCTGCGACTGGCCCTGGCCCTGCGACTGGCCCTGCTGGCCGCCGCCGCCACCACCGCCGCCGCCGGGGCGCGGCCTCGCGCCCGCGACCGCCGCCCGGGCCGCGCCGGCGCGACCGCACGGGGCCGAGGCCCTCGCGGTCGACCGGGCCGCTGCGCCCGCGCTCGCGCTCGCGCCCGAGGCCCTCGCGCTCCCGCGCGCCGAGGCGGCGGGCCTGGTCCTGCTCGCCCAGCCGGCCGGCGGCGCCGGCGCGATCGCCGATGCCCTCGTAGCCCGCGGGCATGATCTCGCCCTTGTTGATCCAGACCTTCACGCCGATGCGGCCGAAGGTCGTCCGCGCCTCGGCGAAGCCGTAGTCGATGTCCGCGCGCAGCGTGTGCAGCGGCACGCGACCCTCCGAGTACGTCTCCGAGCGGGACATCTCGGCGCCGCCCAGGCGGCCGCCGCACATGATCTTCACGCCCTGCGCGCCCGACCGCATCGCCGACGCGAGCGACCGCTTCATCGCGCGCCGGAAGCTGACGCGGTTCTGCAGCTGCTCGGCGACCGACTGCGCGACGAGCTTCGCGTCGAGCTCGGGCCGCTTGATCTCGTTGATGTTGATGTGGACGTTCTTCTTGGTCAGCGCGTGCACCTCGCGGCGCAGCGCGTCGACCTCGGAGCCCGACTTGCCGATGACGATGCCGGGGCGGGCGGTGAAGATGTCGATCGTGATCCGCTGCTTGTCCTTCTGGATGCGGATGTCCGACAGGCCCGCGTGGCTGAGCTTGCGGTAGATGTGCTCGCGGATCCGGATGTCCTCGAGCAGGTACGCCGGGAAGTCCTTCGTGCCCGTGTACCAGTTGGACTTCCAGTCGTGGATGATCCCGACCCGGAGGCCGCCCGGATGAACCTTCTGACCCACTAGCTGTCTCCCTCCCGGGACGTCTCGCCCTCGCCCTCGGCCTCGGCCGGTGCGTCCGACTCGGTCTCGGCCTCGGCGGCCGGCTCCTCGGCCTCGGCGGCCGGCTCCTCGGCCTCGGCGGCCGGCTCCTCGGCCTCGGCGGCGGGCGCCTCCTCGGCAGCGGGCTCCGCGGCGTCGGCGGCCGGCTCCTCCACCGGGGCCTCGTCGGCGACCGGCGCGTCCTCGGGCGCGGCCTCGGATTCGACGGCCTCCGTGGCCGGCGCGGCCGCCTCGGCGGGCGGCGCGGCCTTCGCGCGGCTGCGCTTCGGCTTCGCCTCCTCGGCCGGCGCCTCGTCGCTCGCGGCGGCCTGGCCCGTCGCGGGGGCCGGCGCCTCGGTCGCCTGCGCGCCGCGGCGCGTCGGGCGGCCGGCCGGCTGCGCGGCGGGGGCGTCGGGCCCGGGGCTGACCTTGATCGTGATGTGGCACGTGCGCTTGCGGATCCGCCCGACGCGACCGCGCGCCCGGGCCTTCCACCGCTTGAGCGTCGGGCCCTCGTCCACGTAGGCGGCCGAGATCACGAGCTCGTCGCCGTCCAGGCCGTTGTTCGCCTCGGCGTTCGCCACGGCCGACGCCAGCACCTTCTCCACGTCGCGCGCGGCGGCGCGGGCCATGAAGGCCAGCACGGTGCGCGCCTCGGGGACGCTGAGGCCGCGGATCTCGTCCACGACGAGCTTCGCCTTGCGCGGCGTCGCCCGGACGTAGCGGGCCTCCGCGCGCACCTCGATGGGGGTCTCGACGGCAGCCACTATCGCCGCTTCACCTGCGTCTGGCGATCACCAGCGTGACCGCGGAACAGCCGCGTCGGCGCGAACTCGCCGAGCTTGTGGCCGACCATCGACTCCGTGACGAACACGGGCACGTGCTTCCGGCCATCGTGGACCGCGATGGTGTGGCCCAGCATCTCCGGGAAGATCGTGGACGTGCGGGACCACGTGCGGACGATCTTCTTCTCGCCGGACGCGTTCATGGCCTCGACCCGCGCCAGCAGGCGCTCCTCCACGAACGGCCCCTTCTTGCTCGATCGCGACATCGACCTCTAGCCCCCTAGCGCCTCTCGCGACCGCGGCGCCGGCCGCGGATGATCAGCTTGTCGGACTCCTTGTGCTTCTTCCGCGTCCGCTTGCCGAGGGTCGGAACGCCCCACGGGGTGACGGGGAGGTTGCCCTTCGACTTGCCCTCGCCACCGCCGTGCGGGTGGTCGACGGGGTTCATCGCGGTGCCGCGGACGGACGGGCGCTTGCCGAGCCAGCGGCTGCGGCCGGCCTTGCCGCCCGAGACGTTCTGGTGGTCGACGTTGCCGACCTGGCCCACCGTCGCGCGACAGGTGAGCTGCACGCGCCGGATCTCGCCGGACGGCAGGCGCACGATGGCGTAGTCGCCGTCCTTGCCGACCAGCTGGACGGACGAGCCCGCGCTGCGCGCGATCTGCCCGCCCTTGCCGGGGCGCAGCTCGATGTTGTGGATCACGGTGCCGACCGGGATGTTCGTCAGCGGCAGGGCGTTGCCGGGGCGGATGTCCGCGCCGGCGCCCGACTCGACGACCTGGCCGACCTCGAGCCGTGCGGGCGCGAGGATGTACGACTTCGCGCCGTCGGCGTAGTGGAGCAGCGCGATGCGCGCCGAGCGGTTCGGGTCGTACTCGATCGCCGCGACCCTCGCCGGCACGCCGTCCTTCGTCCGCTTGAAGTCGATGATGCGGTAGCGCCGCTTGTGCCCGCCGCCCTGGTGGCGCGTCGTGATGCGCCCGTAGGCATTGCGGCCGCCGGTGTTCTTCAGCGGCGCGAGCAGGCTCTTCTCGGGCTCGCTCTTGGTGATGTCGTCGAACGCGGAGACCGACCGGAAGCGGCGGCCCGGGCTCGTCGGCTTGTACTTGCGAATCGCCATGGCCTAGATCGACGCTCCCTCGAAGATCTCGATCGTGTCGCCCTCGCGGAGCTTGACGATCGCCTTCTTCCACCCCTGCCGCTGCCCGCGGTGGATCCCGCGGCGCTTCGGCTTCGGCTTGACCTTCACGATGTTGACGCCTTCGACCTTGACGTCGAACAGGAGCTCGACGGCCTGGCGGACCTGCGTCTTGTGCGCCTTGTCGTGGACGCGGAACGAGTACTTGTTGTCCTCGATCAGCGAGTAGCTCTTCTCCGACACGACGGGCGCGAGCAGGACCTGGCGAGGATCGAGACCGATGCTCATGCTGCTGCCACCTTCTGGACGTGGTCGAGCGCCGCCTTCGTGAAGAGGACCGACCGGGCCCACACGAGGGCGCTCACCTCGAGCTCCGTCGCCGGCAGGACGATCGCCCTGTCGAGGTTGCGGAACGACTTGGCGACCGCCTCCTCGTCCAGCGCGCAGACGACGAGCAGCGGCTGGGAGACGCCCCATCCGGCGAGGAAGGCGGCGGCCTTCTTCGTCGACGGCTCGGCGAACGAGGCGCCGTCGACGACGGCGAGCGACTGGCGCGCGACATGGTACGAGAGGGCGCCGCGGAGCGCGCTCCTCCGGACCTTCTTGTTGACCTTCAGCTCGAACGAGCGCATCGTGGGCGGGAAGGCGACGCCGCCGCCCGCGAACTGCGGCGCGCGGATGGTGCCCTGACGGGCGCGGCCCGTCCCCTTCTGGCGCCACGGCTTGGCGCGACCGCCGGCGACCTGACCGCGCGTCTTCGCGCCGCGCGTGCCGGCCCGGGCGGCGTTCGCCTCGGCCCGGACGACCTCGTGCAGCAGGTGCTGCTTGATCTCGGCCGCGAACACCTCGTCGGCGAGCGCGACGTCCTCGGCCCGCGTGCCCTCCGCGGAGAGCAGCGGTGCGTTCACGCCGGCCATCAGGCGTCCTCCCTCACGACGACGATCCCGTTGCGCGGGCCCGGGATCGAGCCCCTGACGAGGAGCAGGTTCTGCTCCACGTCGCGGTCGACGATCGTCAGCCCGCGCTGCGTGACCTTGACGGCGCCCATGTGCCCGGCCATCCGCACGCCCTTCATCACGCGCGACGGCCAGGCAGAGGCGCCGATCGAGCCGGGCGCCCGGACGTTGTGCGAGCCGTGCGTCTTCGGGCCGCGCTTGAAGTTGTGGCGCTTGATCGTGCCCTGGAACCCCTTGCCGACCGAGACGCCGGAGACCTTGATCTTCTCGCCGGCCTCGAAGCTCTCGACGGTCACCGTGTCGCCCTGGGCCAGCGCGTGCTCGCCGCGGATCTCGACGAGGCGCCGGTGCGGCGCCACGCCGTGCTGCTTCAGGTGCCCGACCTCCGGGCGGGACAGCTTGCGCGACGGGACCTCGTCCCACGCGAGCTGCACCGCGTCGTAGCCGTCCGCCTGCGCCGTCCTGACGAGGACGACCGGGCACGGCCCCGCCTGGATGACGGTCACCGGCGTGAGCGACCCGCTCTCCGGGTCGAAGACCTGGCTCATGCCGAGCTTCCTGCCGATGATGCCCTTCATTCCCTCGTCCGTTCCAGCCTCAGAGCTTGATCTCGATGTCGATGCCGGCGGGGAGGTCCAGCCGCATGAGGCTGTCCACCGTCTTCGGCGTCGGCGAGTGGATGTCGATGAGGCGCTTGTGCGTCCGCACCTCGAAGTGCTCCCGCGAATCCTTGTCCTTGAACGGGCTCCGGATCACGGTGTAGACGTTCTTCTCGGTGGGGAGCGGGACCGGCCCCGTCACGGTGGCGCCGGTCCGCTGTGCCGTCTCGACGATCGACTGCGCCGACTTGTCGAGCTGCGAGTGGTCGTAGCCCTTGAGGCGGATCCTGATCTTCTGCTGCGCCACTCTTCGCTCCCCGACGTCTGGTTGCGAGCCCCTGGGGGGCTTGCTACTTGATGATCTCCGTGACAACGCCCGCGCCGACCGTCCGGCCGCCCTCGCGGATCGCGAAGCGGAGACCGGTGTCCATGGCGATCGGCTGGATCAGCTCGACCTCCATGTTCGTGTTGTCGCCCGGCATGACCATCTCCTGGCCCTCGGGCAGCTTGATCGAGCCGGTCACGTCGGTCGTGCGGAAGTAGAACTGCGGCCGGTAGCCGTCGAAGAACGGCGTGTGGCGCCCGCCCTCGTCCTTGGAGAGGACGTACACCTCGGCCTTGAAGTGCGTGTGCGGCGTGATCGAGCCCGGCTTCGCGAGCACCTGGCCGCGCTCGACCTCCTCGCGCTTGACGCCGCGGAGCAGCGCGCCGATGTTGTCGCCGGCCTGCCCCTGGTCGAGCAGCTTCTGGAACATCTCGACGCCGGTGACGACCGTCTTCGTCGTCTCCTTGTGGATGCCGACGATCTCGATCTCGTCCGAGACCTTGACGATGCCCTGCTCGACGCGCCCGGTCACGACGGTGCCGCGGCCGGTGATCGTGAACACGTCCTCGATCGGCATCAGGAAGGGCAGGTCGATGGCGCGCGCGGGCTCCGGGATGTAGGAGTCCACGGCCTCCATCAGCTCGATGATCTTCGGCGTCCACGCGGGATCGCCCTCGAGCGCCTTCAGCGCCGACACCTGGACGACCGGGATGTCGTCGCCCGGGAAGTCGTACTTCGAGAGGAGCTCGCGGACCTCCATCTCGACGAGCTCGAGCAGCTCGGGATCGTCGACCATGTCGGCCTTGTTCAGCGCGACGACGATGTACGGCACCTCGACCTGGCGGGCGAGGAGCACGTGCTCGCGCGTCTGCGGCATCGGGCCGTCCGCGGCGGACACGACCAGGATCGCGCCGTCCATCTGCGCGGCGCCGGTGATCATGTTCTTGATGTAGTCGGCGTGGCCCGGGCAGTCGACGTGGGCGTAGTGCCGGTTCGGCGTCTCGTACTCGACGTGCGCGGCGGCGATCGTGATGCCGCGGGCCTTCTCCTCCGGCGCCTTGTCGATCTGGTCGAACGCGGTGAACGCCGTGCCCGTCCCGGTCTCCGCGAGCACCTTGGTGATCGCGGCGGTCAGGGTGGTCTTGCCGTGATCGATGTGACCGATGGTGCCGACGTTGACGTGCGGCTTGGTGCGCTCGAACTTCTGCTTGGCCATTGCTTCCTCCGCTGCTCCTAGGATCCCTGAGCTGCCGCGATGATCTCGCTCGCGATCGACTGGGGGACTTCCTCGTACCGATCGAACTGCATGGTGAACGTCGCGCGACCCTGCGTCATCGAGCGGACGTCGGTCGCATAGCCGAACATCGACGAGAGCGGCACCTTCGAGCGCACGACCTGCGCGTTCCCGCGCGGCTCGAGCCCTTCGACGCGGCCGCGCCGCGAGTTGAGGTCGCCCATCACGTCGCCGAGGTACTCGTCGGGCGTGACGACCTCCACTGCCATCACCGGCTCGAGCAGCTTGGGGTTCGCCCGCTGCATCGCGTTCTTGAACGCCATCGAGCCCGCCACCTTGAACGCCATCTCGCTCGAGTCGACCTCGTGGTACGACCCGAAGACGAGCTCGACGGTCACGTCGACGACGGGGAAGCCGGCGAGCGTGCCCGACTCCATCGCCTCGACGATCCCGGCGTTGACGGCCGGGATGTACTCCCTCGGGATCACGCCTCCGACGATCTTGTCCTCGAAGACGTAGCCGGCGCCCGACTCGCTCGGCCCCAGGTTGATCACCGCGTGGCCGTACTGGCCGCGGCCGCCCGTCTGCCGGACGAACTTGCCGTCGATCTTCTCGACGCGCTTGCCCACCGTCTCGCGGTACGCGACCTGGGGGCGACCGACGTTGGCGTCCACGTTGAACTCGCGCGTCAGGCGGTCGACGATGATCTCGAGGTGCAGCTCGCCCATGCCCGAGATCAGGGTCTGCCCCGTCTCCTCGTCGGTGCGGACGCGGAAGGTCGGATCCTCGTCCGACAGCCGCTGCAGCGCCTGCGCGAGCTTGTCCTGGTCGGCCTTCGTCTTCGGCTCGATCGCGACCGCGATCACGGGGTCCGGGAAGGTCATCGACTCGAGCTGGATCGGCGCGTTCTCGGCCGCGAGCGTGTCGCCCGTCGTCGTGTTCTTCAGGCCGACGGCCGCGGCGATCTCGCCGGCGCCGATCTCCTCGCGCTCCTCGCGGCTGTTCGCGTGCATCTGGAGCAACCGGCCGACGCGCTCGGTCTTGCCGGTCGTCACGTTGAGGACGCGCTGGCCGGCGGCGAGCTTGCCGGAGTAGACGCGGAAGTAGGTGAGCTTGCCGACGTACGGGTCGCTCATCACCTTGAACGCGAGCGCCGAGAAGGGCTCGTCGGTCGAGGCGTGGCGGACGACCTCCTCGCCGTTCTTGGGGTCGACGCCCTGCACCGGCGGGATGTCGCTCGGCGAGGGCAGGTAGTCGACGACCGCGTCGAGCAGGGGCTGGACGCCCTTGTTCTTGAACGCGGTCCCGCAGAGGACCGGCGTGATCGCGCTCGCCAGCGTCGCCGTGCGGATCGCGCGGCGGATCATCTGCGGCGTCACGGCCGACTCGTCGGCGAGGTACGTCTCCAGGAGCTCCTCGTCGTGCTCCGCGACCGCGTCGATCAGCTGGTGGTGGTACTCCTGGGCCTGGTCGACGAGGTCGGCGGGGATCTCCTCGACGTCCATCTTCGTGCCGAGGTCGTCCATCCAGACGGTCGCGCGCATCTCGACGAGGTCGACGACGCCGCGGAAGCCGTCCTCGCTGCCGATCGGGAGCTGCACGGGCACCGGGTTGGCGCCGAGGCGGTCGACCATCGACTGCACGGCCGCGAAGAAGTCGGCGCCGGTGCGATCCATCTTGTTGATGAAGGTCATGCGCGGCACGCCGTACTTGTCGGCCTGGCGCCACACCGTCTCGGACTGCGGCTCGACGCCGGCGACCGCATCGAACACGGCCACGGCGCCGTCGAGGACGCGGAGGCTGCGCTCCACCTCGACCGTGAAGTCCACGTGCCCGGGCGTATCGATGATGTTGATGCGATGGTCGCGCCAGAACGCCGTGGTCGCGGCGGACGTGATCGTGATCCCGCGCTCCTGCTCCTGGACCATCCAGTCCATCGTCGCGGCGCCCTCGTGGACCTCGCCGATCTTGTAGGTGCGGCCCGTGTAGTAGAGGATCCGCTCCGTCGTCGTGGTCTTGCCCGCGTCGATGTGGGCCATGATCCCGATGTTGCGGACGAGCTCCAGGCCCTCCGCGCTCGCTGCAGTGCTACCGCTCATCCCGCCAAGCCGTCCGCGTTACCACCGGTAGTGCGCGAAGGCCTTGTTGGCCTGCGCCATGCGGTAGAGGTCGTCCTTGCGCTTGAAGGCAGCGCCCTGCTGGTTCATCGCGTCGAGGATCTCCCCGGCGAGGCGCTCAGCCATCGACTTCTCACGGCGGTCCCGCGAGTAGTTGACGAGCCAGCGGACCGCGAGCGTACGCGCGCGGCGCTGGGGCACCTCGACCGGCACCTGGTAGTTGGCGCCGCCGACGCGGCGCGAGCGGACCTCGAGCACCGGGGTCAGCATCTTGATCGCCTGCTCGAGCGCCTCGCCCGGCGGGCGGCCGGACTTCTCGCCGACGCGATCGAGGGCCGAGTAGACGATGCCCTCGGCAAGCGACTTCTTGCCGTCGAGCATCACCTTGTTCACGACCTGGCTGACCAGCTTCGAGTTGTACACGGGGTCCGGATCGAGCTCGCGGACCGGAATCTCTGCGCGACGGGGCATCTCGCCTTCTCTGCCTAACCCTGGGCCTTCTTGGCGCCGTACTTGGAGCGCGCCTGGCGGCGGTTGGACACGCCAGCCGTGTCGAGCGCGGCGCGAATGATCTTGTACCGGATGCCCGGAAGGTCCTTCACGCGGCCACCGCGGATCAGGACGACCGAGTGCTCCTGGAGGTTGTGGCCCTCGCCGGGGATGTAGGAGGTGACTTCCATCTGGTTCGTGAGCCGGACGCGGGCGACCTTCCGGAGTGCCGAGTTCGGCTTCTTCGGCGTCGTCGTGTACACGCGCGTGCACACACCCCGCTTCTGCGGAGCGCCGCGCAGCGCGGGCGTCTTGGTCTTGCTGGCCTTCGGCTGGCGGCCGTGCCGGACGAGCTGGTTCACGGTCGGCAAGCGAGTACCCCCGGGAGTCGGTGTTCCTACTGCGAGGAAGGACGCACAACAGTCGGCACGGCGAACCCGTGCCGAACCTCGGGGAGGATAGCAGCTTGCGCGAACCTGTCAACGCGCTATTGTCAGTGCCGCGGCTCCTGCGGGAAGCATCACCTCGGGATGGTCATCCTGGACACATCTGGCGGGGCGATCGGCCTCTGGATCGGGGTCGGTGTCGCCATCCTCGCCCTCGCGGTTGTCGCAGCCCTGCTCGTGGCCGTCCTCCGATCCCGCTCGCTCGACACGAAGCGGCTGGAGGCGGCGCTACGGGAGTCGAACCTCCGCGTCGAGGGAATGCTCTCCGGCCTGACCGGCTCGCTCGAGCTCGCGCGCACCGAGACCGACCGCACGCGGCGCCTCGGCGAGATCGGCGCGACGATCGACCTCGACGAGGTCCTCGCGCGCACGCTCGAGGCCGCGGGCACCGTCCCGCTCGTCGACGCGGCGATGCTCGTGCTGCCCGACAACGGCAAGCCGATCGTCGCCACGATGGGCATGACCAGCGACGAGGCGCAGGACCAGCTCCCCACGGGCGCGCCGGACGGGCGCAACACCCGCGCCGTGATGATCCGCTACCAGTACCCCGACCAGGGCACCGAGAGCGGCGACGAGATCCGCGGCGGCCTCGCCATCCCGCTGGCCGGCGACGGCGAGGAGCCGATCGGGACGCTGTGCGTCTTCTGGCGCGGCGCCGACCGGGAGCCGACCGAGAGCCAGCTCGCCGAGATCGAGGAGCTCGCGGCGGCCGCGGCACCGGCGATCGAGAACGCGCGGCGCTTCCAGGAGGCGCGCCAGCTCGCCGACCTCGATGCGCTGACCGGCCTGCACAACTACCGCTACTTCCACGAGACGCTGCAGCGCGAGGTCGCGCGCGCGCACCGCTACGACCGCCGCCTCGCGCTGATCGTCTTCGACATCGACGACTTCAAGGCGATCAACGACCGCGTCGGCCATCTGGCCGGCGATGCCGTGCTGGCGGAGGCCGCCGAGCGGATCCACGAGGTCGTGCGCGGCGCCGACATCGCCTGTCGCGTCGGCGGCGACGAGTTCGCGGTCATCCTGCCGGAGTCGACGCTCGAGGACGCGGAGAACTTCTACCGCCGGCTCCAGGCGTCCATCGCCAGCTGGAAGTCGGCGGCCGTGGACGCGATCCGGCTCTCCGCTGGCATCGCCGAGCTGCGGCCGGACGACGACGGGATCTCGTTCTTCAAGCGGGCGGACACGTCGCTCTACAAGGCGAAGCGCGCCGGCAAGGGCCGCGCGGTCTCGAGCAGCTCGCCCGAGGCGGTCGGCATGGGCGAGGCGCAGCCCGCCCCGATCCCGTGCCCGCCGCCACGGCCGAGCCGTACCGCACGAACGGCGACAGCTGGTAACCCCGCGGCGCCGCCGGGCGCCGCGCCTCCTCCCGGCCCGGGCGGCGTCCGGCCCCGGTGCATCCGTCGGGGCCCCTGCGCGGCCGCTCCGCCGCGGCCGAGCGCCGGGGCGGCCCCGGGGTCGCGCCCGAGGGCTGCGGCGGCACGCGGCCACTGGGAGCGCCCGGGCACCGGGCAGGCAGTGAGCGCGCTCCCGGGCGCGGGGACCCAGGCAGGGCCGGCCCGTCGCCGCCCGCGCGCGGAGGCGGGCGCGAGCCGCGCGTGGAGGCCGAGCGCCGGCCCGGTCTCGACGCGACCGGCACAGGCGCCGAGCCGCCGCCGACGGGGAACGGGCCAGACGGCCCGACCCGTGACGCGCCCGACCCCGGAAACGGCGACGCCGGGCCCGGGAGCGACGCGTCGTCCCCGGGCCCGGCGTCGAGGCCGGTGCTACTCCTCCTCGGCGGGCTCCGGCGCGTCCGCGCCGTCGCCATTGCCCGTCTCGAGGTCTGACTCGAACACGAAGTCGAGCGAGCCGAGGTCGTCGTTGCCGATCTCCTGCAGGGCCGCGAGGAACTCCTCCTCGGCCTGCGGGCGCGCGTAGGCCGCGAGCGGCACGTCCGCGCTGGGGCCGATCTCGATCGACCGGTACTTCTTCAGGCCGGTCGCTGCCGGGATCAGCTTGCCGATGATCACGTTCTCCTTCAGGCCGAGCAGCCGGTCGACCTTGCCCTCGATCGCCGCGTCGGTCAGCACCTTCGTCGTCTCCTGGAAGGAGGCCGCCGAGAGGAAGGACTCCGTCGCGAGCGACGCCTTGGTGATGCCGAGGATGACCGGCTCGTAGGTCGCCTCCTCGCCCTGGCTCTCCCGCACCCGGCGGTTCTCCCGCTCGAGCACGACGCGGTCGACGAGCTGCCCGGGCAGCAGGTCGGTCTCGCCGGCGCTCTCGACGCGCACCTTCTTCATCATCTGCCGGACGATCAGCTCGATGTGCTTGTCGTGGATGTCCACGCCCTGCGACTTGTAGACCTTCTGCACCTCGTCGGTGAGGTACAGCTCGGTCGCCGTCGAGCCCTTGAGCTTCAGCAGCTCCGCCGGGTTGAGCGACCCGTCGTGCAGCGGGTCGCCAGCCTCGACGAGCTGCCCGCTGGCGACCAGCAGCCGCGAGCGGCGGGGGAACTGGTAGTTGTGCTCGGTCAGCGCGTCCTCGGACCCGTCGCCGCCGGTGGTGACCGTCACCTTCGGGCCGCGGTCGGTCTCCTCGACGGTGACGCGACCGGCGACGTCGGCGAGCTTCGCCGCGCCCTTCGGGTTGCGCGCCTCGAAGATCTCGACGACGCGCGGGAGGCCGTGCGTGATGTCCGCGCCGGCGACGCCGCCGGTGTGGAACGTCCGCATCGTCAGCTGGGTGCCCGGCTCGCCGATCGACTGCGCGGCGATGATGCCGACCGCGTCGCCGATCTCCGCCATCTCGTCGGTGGCGAGGAACGTGCCGTAGCAGCGGCGGCACACGCCGAGCTCCGAGATGCACTTGAGCACCGAGCGGACGCCGACGGTCAGGCCGTGGGCGTGCTCGCCGATCTGGTCGCGGACGTCGCGCAGGCGGAAGACGGAGACGTCCTCGCCGGTGCGCAGCAGGACCTCGCCCGTGTCCGGGTGGACGATGTCGACTGCCAGGACGCGGCCGGCCAGGGCCGGGTTCACGTCGCCGTCGTCCGACATCAGCGGGCGCTCGATGTAGTCGTCGGTGCCGCACTCCTCCTCGCGCACGATCATGTCCTGCGACACGTCGACGAGGCGGCGGGTCAGGTAGCCCGAGTCCGCCGTGCGGAGCGCCGTGTCCGCGAGGCCCTTGCGGGCGCCGTGCGTCGAGATGAAGTACTCGAGGACGGTCAGGCCCTCCATGAAGTTGGACTTGATCGGCCGCTCGATGATCTCGCCCTTCGGATTCGCCATCAGGCCGCGCATGCCGGCCAGCTGGCGGATCTGCTTGAACGAGCCGCGGGCCCCGGAGTTGGCCATCATGTAGATGGGGTTCAGCTCCCAGAGCGTGTTCTCCATCGCGCCCGCGACCTCGTCCGTGGCCTCGGTCCACACGTTGACGATGTTCTCGTGGCGCTCGTCCTCGGTGATCAGCCCGCGCATGTAGTCGCGCTCGATGCGCTGCACGCGCTGCTCGTACTGCTCGAGGATCTCCTCCTTCTGGGGCGGGATCACGATGTCGTTCTTCGAGATCGTGATGCCGGCCTTCGTGGCGAAGTCGAAGCCGAGCTCCTTGATCGTGTCGAGCACGGGCGCCAGGCGCTGCGCGCCGAACCGGTCGACGAGGCCCGAGATGAAGTCGCCCATCTCGCGCTTGCCGAGCGTCCGGTTCTGGAAGACGAACGCGGCCGGGTCGAAGCGGTCGCCCTGGGCGTCCGCGACCGTCCGCTTGACCTCCTCGTTGAAGATCACGCGGCCCGGAGTCGTCAGGACGACCTGCCCGTCGATGCGGTACTCGATCGGCTGCTGGAGCGCGACCTGCTTCGCCTCGTAGGCGAGGATGACCTCCTCCTCCGACGCGAACCGGCGGGGACGCGGGTCCAGCGTGGCGGGGTCGATGGAGGCCAGGTCGTCCTTGTGGTACGTCAGGTAGTACGCGCCCAGGATCATGTCCTGCGTCGGGGTCGCGAGCGGGCGCCCGTGGGCGGGCGACAGCACGTTGTTCGCCGACAGCATCAGGATCCGCGCCTCGGCCTGGGCCTCGGCGGAGAGCGGCACGTGCACCGCCATCTGGTCGCCGTCGAAGTCCGCGTTGAACGCGTGGCAGACGAGCGGGTGGACCTGGATCGCCTTGCCCTCGACGAGGATCGGCTCGAACGCCTGGATGCCGAGGCGGTGCAGGGTCGGCGCGCGGTTCAGCAGGACCGGGTGCTCCTGGATGACCTCCTCGAGCACGTCCCAGACCTCGGGCGCCATCGACTCGACGTACTTCTTCGCCGCCTTGATGTTCTGGACGGCCTTGCGCTCGACGAGCCGGCTCATGATGAACGGCTTGAACAGCTCGAGCGCCATCAGCTTCGGCAGGCCGCACTGGTGCAGCTTGAGCTGGGGGCCGGCGACGATCACGGAGCGGCCGGAGTAGTCCACGCGCTTGCCGAGCAGGTTCTGGCGGAACCGGCCCTGCTTGCCCTTGAGCATGTCCGAGAGCGACTTCAGCGGCCGGTTGCCCGGGCCCGTCACCGCGCGGCCGCGGCGGCCGTTGTCGAACAGCGCGTCGACGGCCTCCTGCAGCATGCGCTTCTCGTTGTTGACGATGATCTCGGGCGCCCCGAGGTCGAGCAGGCGCTTGAGCCGGTTGTTCCGGTTGATCACGCGCCGGTAGAGGTCGTTCAGGTCGCTCGTCGCGAAGCGGCCGCCGTCGAGCTGCACCATCGGCCGCAGCTCGGGCGGGATGACCGGGATCGCCTCGAGCACCATCCAGTCCGGCCGGTTCTCCGACTTGATGAAGGCCGAGACGACCTTCAGCCGCTTGATCGCGCGCTGCTGCTTCTGCCCCTTCGACGTCCGGATCGTCTCGCGGAGCGTCTCCGCCTCGCGCACCAGGTCGAGCTCGCGCAGCAGGTCGCGGATCGCCTCCGCACCCATGCCACCCTCGAAGTACACGCCGAACCCGTACGGGGAGCCGAAGCGCTCCTTCAGCTCGCGGAACAGGAGCTCGTCGTTGACGACGAGCTTCGGGTCGAGCTCGCGGAAGAGCGTCCAGCACTGCTCGAGCCGGCGGACGCCGTCCACGGAGGCCTCGCGGGCGTCCTCGCGCCGGGACTCGATGTCCTGGTACATCTCGCGCACCTTGAGGAGCCACTGGACGAGCGCGTCCGTGTCCTCCTTCTGGCCCTGCGCCTCGGGGCGCAGCGACAGCTCGGCGGCCACCTCGCGGATCGCCTCGGGGGCGTCCTCCGTGCCGATCGCGGCGATCACGTCGCGGAGCAGCCCGTTGCCGAGCTCGCGGGCCTTCTCGAGCAGCTTCGCCTCGACGCCCGAGACGAGCTCGCCGTCGTCGCCCTCGAGCGCCTCGCCCGAGACGAGCACCTCCTGGATCTTGTTGACCCGCTTGGTGAGCGCGCCCTTCTTCGAGCCGGACGCCTCGGCCAGCTCGGCGTAGACGGGCGCGAGCGCCGCCTGGATCTGCGCCGCGACCGTCGCCACCTGGTCGAGCTCGCGCGCCGTCAGGTCGCGGTCCTCGCGGATCGACGTCTTGCGGACGAGCTCGCGGATGCGCTTCTGGTCCTCGGTGGTGACCCGCGCGGAGAGCTCGACGAGCAGGCCGGCGACGAGCTTGCGCGCCTCCTCGATCGGCTCGAGGCCCTGCTCCTCGGCCCACGACGCGAGGCCGCGAGCCCAGAAGTCGTCGTCCTCGTCGAAGTCCTTCTCCTTGCCGGTCGCGAAGTACTCGCGCCGGCGGGCGAGCCGCTGCTCGAGCGCGGCGAGGGACTCGTCGCGGTCGACGTAGATGCGCTCGGACTCGGCGCGGACCTTGTCCTCCAGGTCGGCGAGGTCGGCCGCGCGCTTCTCCTGGTCGACCTTCGTGACGATCGACGCGGCGAAGTAGAGGACCTTCTCGAGCTCCTTGGGCGCGATGTCGAGCAGGTAGCCGATCCGGCTCGGGACGCCCTTGAAGAACCAGATGTGCGAGACGGGCGCGGCCAGGTCGATGTGGCCCATCCGCTCGCGGCGGACCTTCTGGCGCGTCACCTCGACGCCGCACCGCTCGCAGATGATGCCCTTGTAGCGGACGCGCTTGTACTTGCCGCAGTAGCACTCCCAGTCCTTCGTCGGACCGAAGATGCGCTCGCAGAAGAGGCCGTCCTTCTCGGGCTTGAGCGTGCGGTAGTTGATGGTCTCCGGCTTGGCGACCTCGCCGGACGACCAGTCGCGGATCTGCTTCGGCGACGCGAGCCCGATGCGGATCGCGTCGAAGTGGTTGATGTCGATCACGACTGCTCCTCGATCTCGAGGTCTGCGAAGTCAGCGGGGGCGCCGAAGCCCTCCACGTCGAGGTCGGCCTCGTCGTCGACGCTCGCCCCGGCCGGATCGAGCTCGCCGAGCTCCTCGTCGGCGGGCAGGGCGAGCTCGCCCGCCTCGTCGACGCGGTCCTGGCCCTCCTCGACCTCCTGGGCGTCCGGCTTGCGCGCCGCCGCGCGGAGCGAGCCGGGCGAGAGGTCGATGCCGAGCTCCTCCGCGGCGCGGAGCAGCTCGTCCTCCTCCTCGCGCACCTCGACCTCGGAGCCCTCCTCGGAGAGCACCTGGACGTCGAGCGCGAGCGACTGCATCTCCTTCAGGAGGACCTTGAAGGACTCGGGGATCGACGGCTCGGCGATGTTCTCGCCCTTGACGATCGCCTCGTACGCCTTGACCCGCCCGACCGTGTCGTCGGACTTGATCGTGAGCATCTCCTGCAGCGTGTAGGCCGCGCCGTACGCCTCGAGCGCCCACACCTCCATCTCGCCGAAGCGCTGGCCGCCGAACTGGGCCTTGCCGCCCAGGGGCTGCTGCGTCACGAGCGAGTAGGGGCCGGTCGAGCGCGCGTGGATCTTGTCGTCGACCAGGTGGAGCAGCTTGAGGATGTACATGTAGCCGACGGTCACCTTCTCGTCGAAGGGCTCGCCCGTGCGGCCGTCGAAGAGCCGCACCTTGCCCGAGCAGCGGCGCCCGGCCGGCTGGGACTCGTCGACGGAGAAGTTGATCGGGGAGTCGGCGTTCTGCCGCGACCACTCGACCAGCGCCTCGTCGACGTTCTCGGGCGTGGCGCCGTCGAACACGGGCGTCGCGATCGGCGACGGCGTGCCGCGGTCGCCGAAGACGCCGTGCGCGCAGGCCCACCCGAGGTGCGTCTCGAGGATCTGGCCGATGTTCATGCGGCTCGGCACGCCGAGCGGGTTCAGCACGACCTCGACCGGCGTGCCGTCCTCGAGGAACGGCATGTCCTCCTCGGGGACGATCTTCGCGATCACGCCCTTGTTGCCGTGGCGGCCGGCGAGCTTGTCGCCCTCGGCGACCTTGCGCTTCTTCGCCACGTAGACGCGGACGAGCTCGTTCACGCCCGGCGGCAGGTCGTCGCCCTTGTCGCGCGAGAACGTCTTGACGGCGATCACCTTGCCGCCCTCGCCGTGGGGCACCTTCAGCGAGGTGTCGCGGACCTCGCGCGCCTTCTCCTTGAAGATCGCGCGGATCAGCTTCTCCTCCGCCGTCAGCTCGGTCTCGCCCTTCGGCGTCACCTTGCCGACGAGCAGGTCGCCCGAGCCGACCTCGGCGCCGATCCGGACGATGCCACGATCGTCCAGGTCGCGCAGCGAGTCCTCCGAGCGGTTCGGGATGTCGCGCGTGATCTCCTCGTCACCGAGCTTCGTCGAGCGGGCGTCGATCTCGTACTCGTGGATGTGGATCGAGCTGAGCAGGTCGTCCTTGACCAGGCGCTCCGAGACGACGATCGCGTCCTCGAAGTTGAAGCCCTCCCACGACATGAACGCGACGAGGAGGTTGCGGCCGAGCGCGAGCTCGCCCTGCCCGGTCGAGGCGCCGTCGGCCAGGACCTGCGCGTCCTCCACCTTCTGGCCGAGCGAGACGATCGGCTTCTGGTGGATCAGCGTGCCCTGGTTCGAGCGCATGAACTTCACGAGCTCGTACTCGTCGCGGCCGTCCTTCGCCTCGACGACGATCCGCTGGGCGTCGACGTCGACGATCGTCCCGCCGCGCTTCGCGACCACGACGTCGCCGGTGTCGACCGCCGCGCGGTACTCGAGGCCGGTGCCGACGAGCGGCGGGTCGGCGATCAGCAGGGGCACGGCCTGCCGCTGCATGTTCGCGCCCATGAGCGCGCGGTTCGCGTCGTTGTGCTCGAGGAACGGGATCAGCGCCGTCGCGACCGAGACGATCTGCGCCGGGTTGACGTCCATGAAGTGGACGTCCTTCGGGTCGACCGAGACGTAGTCGCCCGCGCTCGCCCGGCACAGCACCTTCTCGTGCTGGAACTTGCCCGTCTTGGGGTCGACCGGCTCGTTCGCCTGGGCGACGATGTACTTCTCCTCCTCGGACGCGTCCAGGTGGACGATCTCGTCCGTGACCTTGCCGTCCTTGACGACGCGGAACGGCGTCTCGACGAAGCCGAACTGCGAGACCGTCGCGAAGGACGCGAGCGAGCCGATCAGGCCGATGTTCGGGCCTTCCGGCGTCTCGATCGGGCACATGCGGCCGTAGTGCGTCGAGTGGACGTCGCGCACCTCGATCGGCGCGCGCTCGCGGGTCAGGCCGCCCGCGCCGAGCGCCGAGAGGCGGCGGCGGTGCGTCAGGCCGGCGAGCGAGTTCGTCTGGTCCATGAACTGCGACAGCTGCGAGGAGCCGAAGAACTCCTTCAGCGCGGCCTGGACCGGGCGGACGTTGATGATCGTCTGCGGCGTGATCGTGTCGACGTCCTCGGTCGTCATCCGCTCGCGGACGACCCGCTCCATGCGATAGAGGCCGACGCGGAACGCCTCCTGGATCAGCTCGCCGACCGTGCGCAGGCGACGGTTGCCGAAGTGCTCGTACTCGTCCAGGTCCTTGCGGATCGAGTCGCGCCAGAGGGCCACGCAGTCGGCCGCGAAGTCCTTCGAGTCCTCGGGGATGCCGAGCTTCTTCGGCAGGTCGACGAGGCGGCGGACCAGCTCGAGGATGTCCTGCGTCGTCAGGACGCGGATCTCCTCGTCGACCTCGACGTCCAGGCGCTGGTTCAGCTTGTAGCGGCCGACCTTCGTCAGGTCGTAGCGCTTCGGGTCGAAGAACAGGCCCCGGAGCAGGTTGCGCGCGTTCTCGAGCGTCGGCGGCTCGCCGGGGCGCTGCTTCTTGAAGACCTCGATGACCGCCTCCTCCTCGCGCGTGGAGGGGTCCTTGTCGAGGCTGTTGGCGATGTAGATCGAGTTCTCGAAGAGCTCGAGGATCTTCTCGTTCGAGCTGGTGTCGAGCTGGAAGCCCGACGACGGGTCCTCGGCCGGCAGCGCCCGCAGCAGCGTCGTGATCGAGAGCTTGCGCTTGCGGTCGATGCGCGCGTAGACGACGCCCTTCTTGTCGATCTCGAGCTCGAGCCACGAGCCGCGCGACGGCATCAGGTTGGCCGTGAAGACCTGCTTCGTCGGGTCCTTGGGCTCCATCAGGTAGGCGCCCGGGCTGCGGACGAGCTGCGTGACGATGACGCGCTCGGTCCCGTTGATGATGAACGTGCCCGCGTCGGTCATCATCGGGAAGTTCCCCATGAAGACCGTCTGCTCGCGGATCTCGCCCGTCTCCTTGTTGACGAAGCGGACGACGATCGACAGCGGGGCCTCGTAGGTCAGGTCCTTCTCGCGGCACTCGCGGATCGAGAACTGCGGCTGTCCGAACTCGTACGAGTCGAACTCGACGGCCAGCGTCCCGGTGTAGTCCTCGATCGGGGAGATGTCGTCGATGGTCTCCTTGAGACCCTCCTGGAGGAACCAGTCGAACGACGCCTTCTGGATGTCGATCAGGTTGGGAAGGTCGATGACGTGCTTGAGACGCGAGAAGCTCGATCGCTCGCGGCGAGAGGCGACCTTGTTGGTCACGTAAAGAGACCTCCCTCAGGGCATGGTCGTACCGACGATGAGGCGTGCGTTGAACGCAAAACGGCGACGCGACCAGCAAGAGTAGCAAAGGTCGACGTCGGCGCGCAACGCGACGCGGAGCGCGGAGAGCGCTCGGTGTCTCCGCGCACTATAGGGACTCCGCGCGGCGTTTTCCAGGGCTGTGGATAACTCGGGGCGGACCGGTGACCCGGCCCGCCCCGAGGGACATGCTCCGGGAACGCGGCGCGCGGGGGCGCCTGCGTCCCACGTCCTACTTGAGCTCGACGGTGGCGCCGGCCTCCTCGAGCTGCGCCTTGATCGACTCGGCCTCGTCCTTCGCGACGCCGGCCTTGACCGACTGCGGTGCGCCGTCGACCAGGTCCTTGGCCTCCTTGAGGCCGAGGCCCGTGATCGCGCGCACCACCTTGATCACCTGGATCTTCTTGTCGCCAGCGCCCGAGAGGACGACGTCGAAGTCGGTCTTCTCCTCCGCCCCGCCGTCGGCGGAGGCGGCGCCCGGCGCGGCGACGGCCGCGACGGCCACGGGAGCGGCGGCGGTGATGCCCCACTCGTCCTCGATCTTCTTCTTCAACTCGACCAGCTCGAGGACGGTCATGCTGCCCAGCTGCTCGAAGATGGTGTCGACTGCGCTCATCGTGTGACTCCTCCGGTCCTGTTCCGGTTGCTACTGCGTGGGCTCGTCGGCCGGCTCGCCGGCAGACTCGTCGTTCTCGGGTGCGGTGGGCGCCTCGGCCTCCGCAGCCGGCTCCTCGGCTGCGGGCTCCTCGGCTGCCGGGGCCTCGGCCTCGGCGCTCGCCTCGGGCTCGTCCTCGGCGGGCGCCTCGGCCGCCGGCTCGTCGGCGGCCGCGACCTCCTCCGCCGGCGCGGCGGGCTCCTCGGCGGCCGGGGCCAGGCCGGCGCCGCCGGCGCCGGCCTGCTCCAGCTGCTCGATCCGCGCGTCGATCAGGCCGACGAGGTCGGTGACCGGCGCGCTCACGAGGCCGAGCAGGGAGGTGAGCGGCGCGACGATCGCGCCGAGCACCTGGCCGCGGAGGACGTCGACGGGCGGCAGCGTCGCGAGGTCCTTGACCGCCTCGCCGTCGATCGGGCGGCCGTTCAGCACGCCGCCCTTGAGCGTCAGCTTGCGCGTCGTGCGGGCGGCCTCGTTCAGCGCCTTCGCGACCGCGACCATGTCGCCGTCCGTGATGAACGCGATCGCCGTCGGCCCCGTGAGGAACTCGTCGAGCGCGTCGACGCCGGCCTCGGCGGCCGCGCGCCGCGTCAGCGTGTTCTTGCAGACCGTGAAGCGGGCGCCGTGCTTGACGAGCTCGTCGCGCAGGGCGTCGATCTCGGGCATCGTCAGCCCTCGGTAGTCCGCGACGAGCAGCGTCGTCGCCGACCCGAGCCGCGCGGCCAGATCGGTAACGACCTTCTCCTTCTTCTCCTTCAGCATCCCGTACCTCTCTCGGAAACGGACCGGGCCCGCAGGCGGGCCCGGACGGGATGCTCAGGGAGCCTCCGACGAGCGCCGCCTCGGCCGGTCTTCCGTCCTCTCGGACCGCCGGCTGTCTCGGGCGACAGCAGATGTGGCGGGCGGCTAGGCGGCCGCGACCGCCTCCTCCGCCTCGTCCAGCAGGTTGCGGAGCTTCGCGGGATCGACCTTGATCCCCGGCCCCATCGTCGTCGTCATCGTGATCGTGCGGACGTAGCGGCCCTTGGCGGCCGCGGGCTTCGCCCGGACGATCTCGTCCACGATCGCCGCGTAGTTCTCGAGCAGCTGGCGCGGCTCGAAGCTCTTCTTGCCGAGCGGCAGGTGGACGTTCGCACCGCGGTCGGTGCGGTACTCGACCTTGCCGCCCTTCGAGTCGCCGACGGCCTTCGCGATGTCGAAGGTGACGGTGCCCGTCTTCGGGTTCGGCATCTTGCCCCGCGGGCCGAGGATGCGGCCCAGGCGGCCCACGACGCCCATCATGTCGGGCGTCGCGATCGCGACGTCGAAGTCGTCGAAGCCCTGCTCGATGCGGGTCGCCAGGTCGGCGGCGCCGACGACGTCCGCGCCCGCCTCCTCGGCCTCGCGCGCCTTCTCGCCCTCGGCGAAGACGGCGACGCGCATCTCGCGGCCGGTGCCGTGCGGCAGCATCAGCGTGCCGCGCAGCTGCTGATCGGCATGGCGGACGTTCAGCCCGAGGTTGAAGTGCGCCTCGACCGTCTCGTCGAACTTCGCGCCGGCGCCCTCCTTGAGGACGGCGATCGCCTCGAGCGGCGCGTAGAGGCGCTCGCGGTCGATCTTCGCGCGCTCGGTGCTGTAGCGCTTGCTGTGCTTGGCCATCGCTCTCGCTCCCTCTGCCCCTACTGCTCCACCTCGACGCCCATCGAGCGCGCGGTGCCGGCGATGACGGCCATCGCCGCGTCCACGTCGCGGGCGTTGAGGTCGACGATCTTCGTCTCGGCGATCTGCCGCAGCTGCGCCTGGGTCAGTCGCCCGACCTTGTTCCGGTTCGGCTCGGCCGAGCCGGACGCGATCCCCAGGGCCTCCTTGATCAGGACGGCCGCCGGCGGCGTCTTCGTGATGAACGTGAACGAGCGGTCCTCGAAGACCGTGATCTCGACCGGGGTGATGCGGCCGTTCTGATCGGCGGTCTGGGCGTTGAACGCCTTGCAGAACTCCATGATGTTCACGCCGTGCTGGCCCAGCGCGGGGCCGACCGGCGGCGCGGGGTTCGCCTGTCCGCCCGGGATCTGCAGCTTGATGACGGTGGTGACCTTCTTGGCCATGATCTGTTCGGTGCTCCTCGGGCGCTTTAGTCGATCTTCTTGACCTGGTCGAAGCTGAGCTCGACCGGGACCTGGCGCTCGAAGATGTTGACGAGCACCTTGAGCTTCTGCTGATCGGGGTTCACGTCGACGATCTCGCCGTCGAAGTCCGACAGCGGGCCGGAGGTGACCTTGACGGACTCGCCGAGCTCGAACTGGGCGACCGCGCGCGGGCGCTCCGCCGTCGTGGCGGTGTGCAGGATGCGGTCGATCTCGGGCTGCGAGAGCGGGACGGGCTTGTTCGACGCACCGACGAAGCCGGTGACGCCGGGCGTGTTCTTGACGACCGTCCAGGCCTCGTCCGTCATGTCCATGTTGACGAGGACGTAGCCGGGCAGGACGCGCTTCTCGGTCTGGACCTTCTGCCCGTCCTTCGTCTCGACGACCTGCTCCGTCGGCACGACGACGCGCCGGAAGCGGGACTGCTGCCCCATCGAGACGATCCGGTGCTCGAGATTGGTCTTGACCTTGTTCTCGTGCCCGGAATACGTGTTGACGACGTACCAGCGGAACATGCGTGTGTCGGCTCTGTGGGCCGCCCCCCCCCCCCCGCCGCCCCCCCCGCCCCCGCCCCCCCCCCCCCCCCCCCCGGGGCGCGCCCTAGCCGGCGAGGATGACGTCCTTCACGAGGCGACGGAACGCCTCGTCGGCGACGAACAGGAACGCGCCGACGACGACGCAGGCGATGATCACCGCGAGCGTCGCCGCGAGCAGCTGCTTCTGGGTCGGCCAGTCGACCTTGCGGAGCTCGCCGACCGACTCGTGCACGAACCGGCGGAGGCCTCCGCCGGGCAGGCGGGAGGCCCCGGGCGGCGTGCGCTCGCCTCCGCCGCCGCCGGCAGCGGCCGCCGTGCGCGCGCGACGCTCGCGGGCCCGGTCCGCAGCGGACTCCCGCCCGCCCTCACGGGAGGACGGAGCGGGCTCGGCGTTCGAGCGCCCGGTCGGGACATCCCGAGCCATCGAAGCTCAGCGCGTCTCGCGATGGAGCGTGTGCGCGCCGCACCAGCGGCAGTACTTCTGCAGCTCCATCCGGTCGGGCGTGTTCCGCTTCGACTTCATGGTCTGGTAGTTCCGCCGCTTGCAGTCGGTGCACGCGAGCGTGATGCCTACCCTGACGCCTGTCTTCTTTGCCATTGTCTACGTCTCGTGAGTGGGGATAGCGGCGGCAGGACTCGAACCTGCGACACGCGGATTATGATTCCGCTGCTCTAACCAACTGAGCTACGCCGCCTCGGCGCGCCCAGTCTAGCAAGGCCCGCAGCACGACAGCGACTCCCGTGCGGGAGCCTCGCTCACCTGCAGCGCACGGGAGCATACCTGTCCGCGGCGCGCTGCGCGAGCACCGCCCGGGGGCGCGCCCGCGCCCGGCGGTCGGGTGCGGCAGAATCCCGCGATGGGCGCCGTGCAGGACGTTCGCCGGATCCTCGTCGCGACCGACCGGTCGGAGAGCGCCGAGCGGGCGGTCGCCTGGGCGGCGGAGATGGCGTCGCGCTACGACGCCGAGCTGCACGTGCTCCAGGTGCTCCCGCCGGGGGACGCTGCGCGGGCGCGCGTCGCCGGCGCCGAGCTCGAGCGGCACGCCGCGGCCCTCGCGGGCGAGCGTGGGCGCGCGTCCCTCGTCGTCCACGATGCGCCGGCCGACGCGATCGTCGCGGCGACCGAGCGGCTGGGGATCGACGTCCTCGTCGTCGGGAACGTCGGCATGAGCGACCGGAAGGAGTTCCTGCTCGGGAACGTCCCGAACCGCGTCTCGCACAACGCCCGCTGCACGGTCGTGATCGTGAACACCGCCGCGCCGCCCGAGCCGGAGCGACGCGGCCTCCTGCGGAGGCGCTGAGCCCGGTGGCCCGCGGCGAGACGGCGGTCGAGGGCCGGCTGCTCGGGCGCGCGGCCGAGATCGGGCGCGTGCTCGCCCGCCACCTGCGCGAGGCGAGGAGCGAGGACGCCTCCGACGCGACCCGCGCCCGTCGGCTCCGGGCCGCGCTCGAGGAGCTCGGGCCGACCTTCGCGAAGCTCGGCCAGATCGCCTCGACCCGGGCCGACCTGCTCCCCGTCGCCTACGTCGTCGAGCTCGAGCAGCTGCAGGACCGCGTCCCGCCGATGCAGGAGGCCGAGGTCGTGGCGGTGATGGAGCGCGCGCTCGGCGTGCCCTGGGAGGACGTCTTCGAGTCGATCGAGCCGACGCCGCTCGCCGCCGGGACGATCGGGCAGGTGCACCGCGCGACGCTCGAGGGCGGCGAGCGGGTCGTCGTCAAGGTGCAGCGCGCGACCGCCGCGGACGACGTGCTGCGCGACCTGGGGCTGCTCGAGGCGTTCGCGGCGCGGATCCCGGCCGGCTCGGTGCTCCGCCGGATCGTCGACGTGCCCGCGATCGTCGACCACCTCGCCTCGTCGCTCCGGCGCGAGCTCGACTTCCGCCTCGAGGCGGCGAACGCCGACCGGCTCCCGGAGGCGATCGCCGGCTACCCGCTACTGGGCGTCCCGCGGATCCACCACGGGCTGACGAGCGCGCGGCTACTCGTGATGGAGCTCGTCGACGGCGTCCCGATCCGCGAGGCCCCGGCCGGCGACGGCCGGCGGGACGCCGCCCGCCAGCTGCTCGAGTCCTACTACCGGCAGATCCTCGAGGACGGCTTCTTCCACGCCGACCCGCACCCGGGAACATGCTCTGGGCGGACGGGCGCATCGTCTTCCTCGACCTGGGGATGGTCGGCGAGGTCGAGCCGAGCGTGCGCGAGCAGCTGACCCTGCTCCTGCTCGCCTTCTGGCAGGCGGACGCGGGCTTCCTCACCGACGTCGTCCTGTCGCTCGCGAGCGAGGGGGCGCGGCCCGGGCTCGACGTCGAGGCGCTGCGCAACGACCTCGCGCGGCTCGTCGAGGGCCTGCGCGACCGGGCGCTCGAGGAGCTCGAGCTCGGCCCGGTGCTCCAGCAGCTGACCGAGATCGGCATCCGCCACGACCTCCGCCTCCCGGCCTCGCTCGCGCTGACGGGCAAGGCGATCGCGCAGATGCAGCTCGCGACCGCCGAGCTCGACCCGTCGCTCGACCCGTTCGAGGTCGCGAGCCGGTTCCTGCTCGCCGGCGTGCGGCGCCGCGCGCTCGGCGCGCTCGGGCCCGAACGGCTCTTCTACGAGGCCCAGAAGGCGCGCGTGCGGGCCACGCGGGCGATCGAGTCGCTCGAGCGCGTCACCGGCGCCCGGCCGGGCCAGCGCCTGCAGGTCGACCTGCGCGGGACGGACTCGCTCGAGCGGGCGATCGGCCGCGCGGGCCGGCGGGTCTCGCTCGGGCTGGGCTCCGGCGGCGCGTTGCTCGGGACCGCGATCACGGCGAGCTCGTCCCAGGCGCCTGGCTGGGTCTCCGTCCTGCTCGGGGTGATCGGGGGGCTGATGGGCCTCTGGCTCGTCGCCGACCTCGCCCGCCGGCCGCCGCGCTAGGCCCGGCCGGACGGCCGCCGGGGCCGGCCGCGCAGCGCACGACGCAGGCGCCGGTCGAGCACCCAGGCGAGGAGCGTCATCACCGCGCCGAGGGCGATCCGCTCGAGCCAGCGCGCCAGCCGGGAGGGCTCGCCGCTCACGCCCGCTCGTCCCGGCGCGGCCGGTCCGGCCGCAGGAGCGCGGCCAGAGCCGTGTTGACGACGGCCACGATCGCGGCCGCGCCGACGACCGACCAGAAGCCGCCGACCTCGAACGGGCCGACGATCCGGTCGACGAGCCAGAGCATCAGCCCGCTGACGAGCAGCAGCCCGAGGCCGAGGGTCAGCACGATCAGGGGCAGGGCGAGCAGGAGCGCGAGCGGCCGGAGCAGCAGGTTCAGCGCCGCCAGCACGGCGGCGGCGGCGAGGAGCACCCAGAACTCGCCGCCGAACGAGACGCCCGGCAGGGCCGACGCGACGAAGAGCGCGACGACGTTCGACAGCCAGGAGAAGGCCGCTCGGCTCCAGAAGCCGGGGCCGCCGGAGCCGGGGCCCTGGCCGACCGAGACGTGCACGATCCGCACGCCGACAGCATGGCACGCTGCCGCCGGCGCGCGAGGGCCCTAGGCGGCGAGCCGGCCTTCGCCGATGCGCGTGACGGCGCGCATCTTGTTCGTCGCGTCGAGCGCGGCGACCTTGTAGGCCTCGGCGAGCGTCGGGTAGTTGAAGACCGCGTCCACGAGGTAGTCGACCGTTCCGTTCAGCGCCATCACCGCCTGGCCGATGTGGACGAGCTCGGTCGCGCTCTGGCCGAACACGTGGACGCCGAGGATCGTCCGGTCGGTCGCCGAGACGAGGAGCTTCAGCACGCCCGTCGTGTCGCCGACGATGTGGCCGCGGGCGAGCTCGCGGTAGCGGGCGACGCCGATCTCGTACGGGATCGCGTCCGCGGTGAGCTCCTCCTCGGTCTTCCCGACGAAGCTGATCTCGGGGATCGTGTAGATGCCGATCGGGAGCAGGTCGCCCATCGTCCGGCAGCCCTCGTCGAAGGCGCAGCAGGAGGCGATGCGGCCCTGCTCGCTCGACGTGGCGGCGAGCGAGGGGAAGCCGATCACGTCGCCGACCGCGTAGATGTGCTCGACCGCCGTCTGGTAGGACGGGCCGACGCGGATGCGGCCGCGGTCGTCTGCCTCGAGCCCGGCGGCGACCAGCGCGAGCCCGTGCGTCGCGCCCTCGCGCCCGGCCGAGTAGAGCACGACCTCGGCGGGGATCTTCTTGCCGCTCTCGAGGTGCGTGATCGTGCCGTCCTCGAACGCGTCGACGCCGACGACCGACTCGCCGAAGCGGAAGGTGACGCCCAGGCCGCGCAGGTGGTACTGGAGCGCCTCGACGACCTGGCTGTCGCAGAACTCGAGCAGCCGCTGACGGCGCTCGACCACGGTCACCTTGGTGCCGAGCGCCGCGAACATCGACGCGTACTCGATGCCGATCACGCCGCCGCCGACCACGACCATCGAGCCGGGGATGCGCTGCAGGTTGAGGATCCCGTCCGAGTCGAGGATCGTCCGCCCGTCGAAGGCGACCTTCGGTGGGTGGGCGGGGCGCGTGCCGACGGCGACGACGATCCGCTCGCCCGTGACGCGACGCTCGTCCCCGGTCGCGGTGACGACGCTCAGCGTGTGCGGGTCGAGGAAGCAGGCCTCGCCCGCGATCATCGTCACGTGGTTGCGCGCGAGCTGGTCGCGGATCACGTGGATCTCGCGGTCGATCACGTGCTGCGTGCGCCAGAAGAGGTCCTCGATCGTGATCTGGTCCGAGACCCGGTAGCTCTGGCCGTAGAGCTCCCGCTGGCTCATGCCCGTGAGGTAGAGGACCGCCTCGCGGAGCGTCTTCGAGGGGATCGTGCCGGTGTTCGTGCAGACGCCGCCGATCATGTGCGTCCGCTCGATCACCCCGACGCGCCGCCCGAGCTTCGCGGCCTGGATGGCCGCCTTGTGCCCGCCGGGGCCGCAGCCGATGACGAGCAGGTCGTAGTCGAAGGTCACGGCCGGGTTATCGGCTCGACCCCCTCCCGCTTGACCACGGTCGGGAAGGCCCCGACCGGGACGGGCCGGCCCCTACGCGGCGGCCGAGATGATCGCGGCGCCGGTGACGATGAGCGCCGTGAAGAGGGCCGAGCCCGCGAGCAGCCCCCGCCAGTACCGCGCGATCTCCGTCCTGTCCGTCATCCTCGTCCCTCCTCCTGGTCTGCGGCCCTCGCTCGCGGCCGCGTCGTCTCGTCGTGCCGGACTCTCGCAGCGGCCGGCCGGGCCGGCAGCGGGGCCAGCCGGCGTCCCACGGTGCGGCTAACCCCACGGTGGACGGCCTGCCCGAGCAGGCTCCGCCCGGCCAGCGTCGCGCGGCGGACGATCGCCCCGGAATCGACCATCTAGGATTCGCGCCATGATCCCGCGCCTGCTCGCCGCCGCCCTCCTCGCGTCGCTCGCCCTGCTCGCCGCGGCCTGCGGCGGGGGCGACGACTCGAGCGCCCAGATCGACCGCACGTTCTACGTCAAGAGCTCGATCACCGCGGCCACCGCCGCCGAGGGGACGTTCGAGTCCGCGGGCGACCAGCGCGACCAGGGGCAGGCGACGATCGACTTCGACCCGTTCGGCGACCCGCCCGCGTTCCTGCGCGGGACGGCCCGCCTGACGGGCGCGAACGGGACGATCACGATGCGCTTCGACGGCCGCATCGTCACGACCTCGGCGCCGAGCCTGACCGGGGCTGCCTCGAGCGTGTCGATCGGGACGTTCACCGTGACCGAGGCGACCGGCGGGTACGCGACCGCGGTCGGCCGCGAGGGCCGCTTCGCGGCCGCGGTCGACGGCGAGGCGAGGACGGTCCGCGCGAGCTTCGGGCCGCAGCCGGAGGACGCCGGCGAGGCGCGGGCGCCGAGCGACGGCGGCGACCGCTCCGGCGAGACGTCGGGCGGCTAGCCCGCCCGGCTCACGAGCGCAGGAACGTCAGCACCGCGAGCACGCGGCGGTGGTCCTCGGCGGCGGCCGGGAGGCGCAGCTTGCCGAAGATGCTCGTGACGTGCTTCTCGACGGCGCGCTCGGTGACGACCAGCCGATCCGCGATCCCCTGGTTCGAGCGCCCCTGCGCCATCAGCTCGAGCACCTCGCGCTCGCGCGGCGTCAGGTCGCCCAGGGGGTCGTCCCGCCGGCGCCGGCCCACGAGCTGCGAGACGATCGTCGGATCGAGCGCGGAGCCGCCGTCGGCGACCCGCCGCACGGACGCGGCGAACTCCGCCACGTCCTGGATGCGGTCCTTGAGCAGGTAGCCGACCCCCTCGGCGCTCTCCGACAGGAGCTCCATCGCGTACGCGGGCTCGACGTACTGCGAGAGGACGAGCACGCCCGTCCCGCCGTAGCTGGCGCGGATCTCCTTCGCCGCCCGGAGGCCCTCGTCCGTGTGCGTCGGCGGCATCCGGATGTCGACGATCGCGACGCGCGGCTCGTAGGAGCGGACCTTGAGGAGGAGCTCCTCGGCCGTGCCGGCCTGGCCGACGACGTCGAAGCCGGCATCGGCGAGCAGCCGCGCCATTCCCTCGCGCAGCAGGACCGAGTCGTCCGCCAGGACCACGCGCACGCCGCCAGCCTACAGCGGCCCGCCTTCGGCACGCGGCTCAGCGCGGCCGGTCGAGCAACTCGCGCACGCGACGGGTGAGCGCGGCCGACGTGAACGGCTTCTGGAGCAGCTCCGCCTCGTTCTCGCGGATCCCGTGCCGGAGCACCGCGTCGTCCGTGTAGCCGGAGATGAACAGGACCGGGAGCTCGGGGCGGTCCGTGACGAGCCGCTCGGCCAGCTCGCGCCCGCTCATGCGCGGCATGACGACGTCGGTGATCAGGAGGTCGATCGACGGCCCCTGCGCGCGGGCGAGCTCGATCGCCTCGGTGGGCCCCCTCGGCGGCGAGCACGCGGTAGCCGCTCCGCTCGAGCACCTTGCGCACGAGCACGCGCACCTGCTCCTCGTCCTCGGCGAGCAGGATCGTCTCGCTGCCGCCCACGGGCTGCTCGGGCCGCTCCCGCTCGGCCGCCCGGCCCGGGAGGGCGCGACCGCGACGGGCAGGTAGACCCGGAAGGTCGAGCCCGCGCCGGGCGCGGAGTCGACGACGATGGCGCCGCCGCTCTGCGTGACGATGCCGTGCACGGTCGACAGGCCCAGGCCCGTCCCCTTGCCGGCCGCCTTCGTCGTGAAGAACGGCTCGAAGACGCGCGCGCGCACCTCCTCGTCCATGCCCGTCCCCGTGTCGGACACGGAGATCCGGACCGCGGCGAGGCCGGCGCCGGGGAGCACGATGCCCTCCTCCTCGCCGACGTCGACGGTCGCGGTCGAGATCCGGAGGCGCCCGCCACGCGGCATCGCGTCGCGGGCGTTGACGACGAGGTTGAGCAGGACCTGGTGGAGCTGCCCCGGGTCGGCCTCGATGGTCGGCACGTCGGGCTCGAGGTCGATCGAGAACTCGATGTCCTCGCCGATCACGCGCCGCAGCATCCGCTCCGCCTCGCCGACGATCGCGTTGACGTCGAGCGCCTTGGGCTGGAGCACCTGCTGGCGACCGAAGACGAGCAGCTGGTTCGTGAGGGAGGCTGCCCGGGCGGCGGCCTTGAGGATCTCGTCGAGGCGCTCGGCGAGGACGGTCGGGTTCTCGCGCTGGCTCAGCGCGAGCTCGCCGTAGCCGGTGATCACCGTGAGGAGGTTGTTGAAGTCGTGCGCGACGCCACCGGCGAGGCGGCCGATCGCGTCCATCTTCTGGGACTGGCGCAGCTGCTCCTCGGACCGCCGCAGCGCGTCCTCCGTGCCGGCGCGGCGGATCGAGCTCGCGAGGATCGACGCCGCCGTCCGCAGCGCGTCGATCTCGGCCAGCGACCAGACGCGCTCGCGGTCGCACTGATCGAACCCGATGTCGCCCCAGAGCTCCCCGTCCACGAGGATCGGCACGCCGACGACCGCCCGGGTGCCCTCCTCCTCGAGCGGGCGGCGCTCCTCCTCGGGCAGCTCGCGCACGAGCCCCTGGACGTACTCGCCCCGCTCGTACGCCTCGATCCAGCGCGCGAAGCCCAGCACGCCGGCCTCGGCGCCGCCGTACTCGGGGCGGTCGCGCGTCGCCGGGACGCCCTCCGCGGTCCACTCGTGCCGCATGTGGAGCAGGCGCGCGCCAGACGGGTCGGTCCTGTACTCGAAGACGTAGGCGCGCGAGACGCCCGCCGAGCGGCCGAGCAGCTCCACCACCTCGTCGCCGCACTCCTCGAGCGGCCGCTCGAGCCGGCGGGCGGTCGCGGCCGCGACCGCCTGGAGGATCGCGTCGCGTCGCTCGAGCGCGGCCTCCGCGGCCCGGCGCTCGGTCACGTCGCGGATCACGATCAGGGCCTCGTCCGGCCCGGTCGGGACGAGCCGCACGTCGCGGATGCGCGGCTCGCCCTCCACCACGATGTGCGACTCGCGCTCGATCGCGGCGCCCTGGTCGAGCGCCTCCCGCACCCACCCGACGCGCTCGTCGGCGAGCTCGCGATCCATCACGTCGTAGATGCTCGCGCCCGGGCTGACCTCGTTCGGGGCGAACGACTCCGTGCGCGCGAGCCCACGCACCTCGCGGTACCGGCCCGCCCGGTCCATCGTCACGACGTAGTCGGGCAGGTTCTCCAGCAGCAACCGGCTCTTCGCCTCGCTCCCGCGGAGCGCGTCGACCGCGCGCTCGCGCGCGATCGAGCCGGCCAGCAGGTTGCCGAGGGTGCGCAGCGCCTCCACCTCGGCCGGCGCCCAGGTGCGCGCGGCGCCGCAGTCGTCGAAGCCGACGTCGCCCCAGAGCTCGCCGTCGACGAGGATGGGCGCGTCGATCACCGACAGCGTGCCGTCGGCGAGCAGCCGGTCGCGAACGGCCGCGGGGAACGACTCCGACGGGCCGTGGACGACCTCGCCGCGCCGGAAGGCCTCCGTCCAGCGGGAGAAGCCGAGCTCGTCGATCGAGGCGGCGTCCCAGGCCGACGACCCGAGCGTCGGCTCGATCCCGGGGGCCGTCCACTCGAACCGCTGGGCCCACCGCTCGGGGTCCGAGCCGGGGACGATCTGGAACAGGTAGGCGCGGCTGACCCCGGAGGCCTCTCCGAGGAGGCGGAGCACGTGGTCGGCGCTCGCCTCGAGCGTGCCCGTCATCAGGTGCTCGGCGGCCGCGCCGACCGCGCGCAGGAGCGCGTCGCGGCGCGCCGAGGCGGCCTCGGCCTCGGCGCGGCCGAGCGCGCTCGAGACGATCCCCGCGGCGGCACGGAAGGCCTCGACCTCGGCCGGCAGCCAGTCGCGCTCCCTCGCGCAGTCGGACACCGAGAGCCAGCCGCGGCACGTCTCCCCGACGACGATCGGCACGGCGAGAAGCGACCGGATTCCCCGCTCCTCGAGGCGCGCCGCGGCGGCCGTGGGGACCGTGTCCGGGATGACCAGACGGTAGGGCTGGCCGAGCTCGAGGTTGCTCGCGAGCTCGCCGAAGCCCCGGGCCTCGAGGTCGAGCCCGTGCAGGTCCGCCACGTCGAGCGCCGAGGAGAGGCCGGGCGCGTGCCAGGCGAAGGCGATGCTCGCGCGCCGGGAGCGGCCCTCGTCGTCGAGCAGGAAGACCTCGGCCCGCGCGACCTCGGCGGCGCTGCCGAGCAGCGCGAGCAGCTCCGTCACCCCCTCGTCGAGCGAGGGCGCGCCGATCAGGCGCTCGGCCGCGACGCTCAGCGCCTCGAGCACCGCATCGCGACGCATGACCGCTCGCTCGGCCTCGCGGCGGGCGGTCACGTCCCGCACCGTCACGAGGACCTCGTCCGCGCCGAGCGGGACGACGCGCACCTCGCGGTGGCTCGTCGCCCCGTCGTGCTCCTGCGCGTACTCGACCTCGACCGTCTCGCCGGTCGCGAGCGCCTCGCGAACCCACGCGTGCCGCGCCGCCGCCTCGTCGGGCGGCCAGACCTCGTCGATCGAGTCGCCCGCGCGGATCGGCACGGGCCCGAGGCTGGTGGGCGCCGAGCCGCCGACGTCGCGGTAGACGCCGTCGGCGCCGACGCGCAGGATCCAGTCCGGGAGGTTGTCGAGCAGCAGCCGGGCGCGGCGCTCCTCGTCGCGCAGCGCGAGCTCGAAGCGGCGCCGCTCGCGCGCGCCGCCGAAGATCTTCCGCGGCGAGGCGCAGGCCCTGCAGCTCGCCCGGGGTGGGCGCCTCGCGGCCGCGGCAGTCGTCGAACGAGAGCCAGCCCCACCAGACGCCGGAGACGACGATCGGGATGCCGACGACGCCGTGGACGCCCCAGGCCCCGAACCGCTCACGCGCTCGGGCGGCAGCTCGCAGGCGAGCTTCGCGATCACCTCCCCGCGCGCAGCGGGGCGACGCAGGCCGCGAGCCCGAGGTCGCCGAGCCGGAACGGCTGCGCATCGGCCCCGGCGCGGGAGCGGGAAGGCCGGCGACGACCAGGCCGCGGCGCACTCGGCGAGCGGGTCGCCGGCCCCCGCGTCGTCCAGGATCCGAAGAGGGACGCGCGGTCGTAGCCCGCGGCGGCTGCGAGGACCTCGAGCGCCTCGCACCAGGCTCCGCTCGAGATCGGCGACTGGATCAGACCTGGGCCGCTCCGGCCACGGCGGCAGACGCGCTCGCCGCCCGCGTCCCTCGTCTCACCTGGGCCGCCGGTTCACCGCCGGCGCGCCTGACCGCGGGCGTGCTGCTGCATTACCTCCGTCATCGGCCAGCCGTGCCGGCCGGCGACGCCGCTCGCGCGAGCGATCCTACAGCGGGTCGAGCGGGATCTCGGCCCGCACGCGCGTGCCTCCCCCGGCGGGCTCGTCACGCAGGCGCCCCTCGAGCGCCGCGACCCGGTCGGCGAGGCCGCGCAGGCCGCTGCCCGCCTCCGGGTCGGCGCCGCCGACGCCGTCGTCGACGACCTCGACGATCGGCGCAGCCTCGTCGACGGCGACCGTCACCGACGCCGAGCCGGCCCGGCGTACTCTTCGCGACGTTCGCGAGCGACCGGCGGGCGACGTAGTAGGCCGCGACCTCGACCGGCGCGGGCAGGCGGCCGTCGGTCTCGACGCGCACCTCGACGGGGAGCGCGAGCGCCCCGGCGAGGGCATCGAGCGCCGCGGCCAGGCCGCGATCGGTGAGCACGGCCGGATGGATGCCGCGCGCCAGCTCGCGCAGCTCCGTGATCGCGAGGTTCAGCTCGTCACGGGCGGCGGCGATCGTCGCCGCCGGCCCGTCCCCGTTGCCGCCCACCTGGGCCTCGGCCATCCGCAGCGTGAGCGAGAGCGCCACCAGCCGCTGCTGCGCGCCGTCGTGGAGGTTCCGCTCTGAGACGGCGCCGCTCGCGGTCGCCGGCCTCGACGATCCGGGCGCGCGAGGCGCGCAGCTCGGGACCGTAGCGGCGCTGCTCCGTGACGTCGACGCCGTGCGAGACGATGTACTCCACCTCGCCGGCCGCCGAGAGGAGGCCCATGTTCGTCCAGTGGACGACCCGCCCCGGCCGTCGCGCGTGCGCCAGACGTTCTCGTTCTCGCGCGGGAAGTCGCCGTCCCAGACCCGGTCGAGCGCATCGCGCACGCGATCGCGCTCGGCCGGCAGGAGGAAGATGTCCCAGAAGCCGTGGCCCAGCACCTCGCGGGCCGCGTACCCGGTCACCAGCTCGCACGTCCGGTTGAAGCGGACGATGCGGCCCTCCCGGTCGAAGACGATCACGAGGGTGGGAGCCGTGTCGACGACGGCGTCGCTGAAGTCCCGCTCACGGCGCACCGCCGCCCGGCTGCCCTGCGCGCCGTGTCGTCCGTCGCGATCCCGATCTGGCGGACGACGGCGCCGCTCGCGTCGCGGATCGGGGCGGCCGCGATCTCGACGTCGATCCAGCGTCCGTCGCGACGGACGCGCCGCGTGCGGAGCAGCGCCGTCTCGCCGGCGACGACGCGCGCGTACGTGGCGGCGATCTCGTCGCGCAGCTCGTCCGGGATCGACGGCACCGGCCCCCCGAGCACCTCCTCGGCCCGCCAGCCGTAGATCCGCTCCGCGCCGCCGTTCCAGAGCATCACGCACCCGTCCGCGTCGAGCTCGACGATCGCGGCCGGGGCCGCGTCGATCAGCGCGCGCAGGCGCTCCTCGCTCGCGCGGAGCTCCTCCACGCGGGCCCGCACGTCGGCGGTCAGCCGGGCGTTCTCGAGCGCGAAGGACGCGGTCCCGGCAACCGTCTGGAGCAGGCCGGCTCGCTCACGCAGCACGGCGTCGTGGACGAGCGTCGCGACCGGCACGCCGTCGTGGACGACGGGCGTCGCGACGCGCCGGGCGCCCGGCCCGGGCGCGGGCAGCTCGACCGGCCGCCCGTCGGCGTCGACGTGGCCGCCCGTCGCCACCGGGAACGCGAGCTCGAGCGACGGGTCGCCGAGGGCGCGGGCGAGGGCGTCCCGGACGACGCCGGGGCCGGACGCCGCGCGGAGGTCGGCGACGAGCCGGGCGACGGCGCCCGAGTGCGCGAGCCGCGCCTCGAGCAGGCCGGCGACGAAGGCCAGCGGGACGCCGACGAGCGCCACGAGGAGCAGCCACTCGCCCACGTGCTGGACCATCTCCGAGAACTGGAGCCCGACGATGTCGACCGCGAGCGCGACGAACACCGCCGCGCCCGACGAGAGCACCGGGGCCAGGGCGCGCCGGCCGGCCGCGCCCGCGACGCGCCAGCGGACGGCGACGAGCCAGACGATCGCCGCGATGATCGCGACGCCCGCCGCACGCTGGAGCGCCTCGAGCGCCTCGCCCGTCGCCGTCGACGAGAAGGCCCGCGCCGCGTTCCGGGGCGGCTCGTCGAACGGCAGGAAGAGCATCCACGCGAGCTGACCGGGGACCGCCGCGACGTAGCCGGCGAGCGCGACCACGCGCGTCCCCCGCTCGCCCAGCCGGCCGGACGGGAAGGCGAGCAGGAGGTGGGCCAGGATCGCCAGCGGCAGCACCTGCACGGCGACCGCGATCGTCGTCGGGACCGGCTCCTGCCAGCGGGCGAGCGACCCGACGAACCACGTCAGCCCGACCGCGACCATCAGCGCCCCGAAGCGGCTCTCCGGGCGGCGAGCCCAGGCGAGCAGGCCGCAGAGGGCGAACGACCAGCCGATCGCGAGCGAGAAGACGACGCGGGCCTCGTCCTCGGCGGTCGCGCCGCGGTCTCCCGCCGCCGTCAGCGCGAGCGCCAGCCCGCCGGCGACGAGCGTCGCCGCGGCGGCCAGCGCGAGGCGATGGGCCGTCGTCACGCGCCCATCCTGCCACCGGGGACGATCGGGCGGCCGCCGCGGCGTCGGAGCGGCGCGCCCTCAGGGGACGAGCGCGGCGAGCCGCTCGGCGCAGAGCTCGTCCTTCGGGACGAAGCCGCACGCGCCGCAGGTCCCGATCAGCGGCCCGAAGTCGCAGGCCTCGCGGCTCGAGGTGAGCACGACGCCGGGCGGGCGCGGCAGGCGGCCGAGCTCGGCCGCGACGGCGAAGCCGTCCGCGTCCGGGAGCTGCACGTCGAGCAGGACGACGTCGGGCTCGAGCGTCGCGGCGGCCCGGACGGCCTCGGCGCCGTCCGACGCCTCGCCGACGACCTCGTAGCCCTCCGCCGCGAGCAGCGTGCGTGCCGCCGCGCGGAAGCCGGGGTGGTCGTCGACGATCAGGACGCGCTCACCTTCGCACTATGCTCCTCGGGGACCGGCCACGGCTGTACGGGTAGCACCACTTCGCAGTGGTGCGTTCGGGGGCGGCTGCGCCCCTAGCTGGTCCCGCTCGAGGCGGGAGCCCGCGGCGCCGGGTCGAGGTCGTCGCAGTGCCGTGTTCTCGGGATCCCAGGAGCAGCCACTCGGGGGCGCGTCGGCGGCGCCGGAGATTCGCTGGCGCACGTCCTCGCAGGTGTACTCGCGGCCGAGCGTGAAGTCCTGCAGCCACGGCACGACCCGGGCGCCGGTGCCGGTCACGACCTCCTGGAAGTCCGCGAGCGACCGGTTCACGATCGCGTACGGCTCGTCGACCGGGCTCGAGACGCCGTACTCGTCACGCCCCCAGTGCGACGGGTAGACCATCGGGGCGACGTAGTCCAGGCAGCGCGCCATGTCGGGCACGTTCTGCGCGATCTCCTGCGGCCGACTGGCCGCGATCCCGAAGACCGAGGCCCCGATGTAGACCTTCTCGGGCAGCTGCTGGCGGCTCGCGCACATGAACTTGGTGATCGCCTTCTCCGCGGCGGTCTCCCGGTCGCCCCGCAGGCCCGTGATCCGCATCGAGTCGATCGGGCCGTCCGGTCGCCGGACGTAGTCGTACAGGATCTCGTCGACGCCGCGGTCGGCCGCGTCGCGGGCGATGTCGATGTTGTACTGCTGCACGGCCGCGTTCGCGAAGTTCGTGAAGCCGCCGTAGCCCTGTGGGTCGTAGAAGTCGCCGCCCGGCGTCTGGATCACCTGCGCGCGCTTCTTCTGCTTCCACATCGCGGTCGCCATGATCGGGTCGCGGAAGGCGACCAGGCGGCCGATCACGCGGACGCCCCGCGCGTGCAGGAGCTGGACGGCCTCGTCCAGGTCGAAGGACTGCTGCACCGCGCCGATCCGCTGCGCGAGCGGCACGCGGGAGTCCCAGCCGACGACGCCGTCCTCGTTCTTCAGGTCGAGCTCGACGGCGTTGATCAAGCCGCGGTCGACGAGCGAGAGGACGCCGCCCCTGATCTCGTCGCTCGCCCAGCCGGCGGCGGAGACGTGGACGCCACGGACTGGCGCGGGCGGCCGCCGGGCGACGATCTCGATCGTGACGGCCGAGGTCGACGTGTTGCCGGCGGCGTCCGTCGCGACGAGCTCGAGCGCCCCGGCCGTGGTCGGCGCCTTCAGCGTGAAGCGGTCGCCGACGACCCTCGCCGCGAGCTTGCCGGCGACGACCTTGCTGCCGGGCTCGACCTTGCCGGTGATCGTCGCGCCCTGCCCACGGGCGACCTGCACGGTCGGCGAGCTCGGCAGCAGCTTCGGCGGCGTCGTGTCGACGCTGAAGACCCACTCGTGCCGAGTGCTCGCGAGCGGGAACGAGCCGCTCGCCTCGACGACGACCATGTGGTCGCCCTGGGTCAGCTTGCCCGGGCTGAACGTGGCCGAGCCACCGGCGACCTTCGCCTTCGCCGTCACGTCGACCCCGTCGAGCGTCCAGGTCGCGCCGGCGATGGCCTTGGGCTTCCCGCCGACGCCGAACTCGAGCTTCTCGAGCCCCGCGGGGCCGATCCGAGCCCCGTCGGGCGGCCCGCTCGCCTGCAGGTCCGGGGCGAACAGCGCCCGGCCGCCGACGAGCACGGCGACGAGCAGGATCCCGACGCCGACGAGGCCGACCGCCACCTTCGCGGTCTGGCGGCTGCGCCGGATGCGCCGCTCGCGCTCGCGCCGCTCGGCGAGCTTCGACCGGTTCGCCTCCTCCGCCTCGGCGGCCCGGTCGCGCGGGTCGCGGATCACGTCGACGAGCGGCTCGAACACGTCCTGGGACGTGACGGACTCGACGGTCCGGTCCTCGAGCCAGGCCTCGTCGGCCTCGAACCAGTCGTCGTTCCCCGCCGTCGAGCGCCCGTTCCGGCCGTGCCGCAGGTGGGACCGGTCGCGGGTCGCCAGGGGGAGACGGTAGCGCACGCGGTCGCGGCGTGGGCCGCGCGGACCGGGCCCGAACGGCCGTGGCGTGGCCCGCGCTCAGGCCGCGGCGCCGGTCGGGACGGGCGTCCTGGCCTCGGGCACCATCGCCAGCCCGCGGCGCGGACGGAGGGTCAGCATCGCCCTCGGGTCGAGCTCCTCGCCGGGCGCGGGCCGCAGGCGGACGCGCCGTCCGATCGTCGCCAGGAGCAGGATCGCCTCCATCCACGCGAACCGCTCGCCCACGCAGATGCGCGGGCCCGCGCCGAACGGGAAGTACGCGAGCCGGGGCCCGTCGCCGCGCTCCTCGAGCCAGCGCTCGGGGCGGTACCGCTCGGGCTCGGGCCACCAGCGGGGATCGCGGTGGACGATCCACTGGCTCGCCACGGCGACCGTCCCCGCCGGGAGGAGCCAGTCGCCGAGCGGCACGTCGACCGTCGTCTTGCGGCCCATCACCCAGGCGGGCGGGTAGAGCCGCATGGCCTCCGCGACGCACGCGCGCGTGTACGTGAGGGACGGCAGGTCGTCGACCGTCGGCGGCCTGCCGTCGAGGACGCGGTCGAGCTCCTCGTGCAGGCGCGCCTCGACCCCGGCGTCGCGGCCGAGCAGGGCCCAGGTCCAGCCGAGCGCGAGCGCGGTGGTCTCGTGGCCCGCGATGAAGATCGTCATCGCCTCGTCCCGCACCTGGCGGTCGTCCATCCCCGTGCCGTCCTCGTCGCGGGCCGCGAGCAGGAGCGACAGCAGGTCGTCGCCGCCCGGCGCGCGACGACGGGAGTCGATCATCCCCGCGAGCACGCGCTCGAGCCGGGCCTCGGCCGCCGCGACGCGGCGGTTGACCGGCAGCGGCAGCCGGCGGAGCAGGCCCGAGAACGGGATCAGGTAGCGGTCGAAGGCGGCGAACGCGGTCGTCAGCGCGGCCCCGACCTCGGGCGCCTCGGCCTCCACGTCGGCGCCGAAGAGCGTCTCGCCGACGATCGCGAGCGCGAGCCGCTGCATCTCGGCGGCCGCGTCGAGGGCCTCGCCGGACCGCCAGCGATCGACCGCCCGGTCCGCGTGGTCGACCATCGCGGCGCCGTAGCCGGCGATCCGCTCCTGGTGGAACACCGGCTGGATCAGCCGCCGCTGGCGCAGGTGGCGCTCGCCCTCGCTCGTCAAGAGGCCGTCGCCGACGACGCGACGGGCCTCCTGGAGCGCGCGGCCCTTGACGGTCTCGCGATGGCGCGCGACCAGGAGCTCCCGGATCAGGTCGGGGTCGGAGAGGAGCCAGACGCGCTGCGGCCCGACGCGGAAGGCGACGACGTCGCCGTGCGCCCGCTGCAGCCCGACGAGCAGCCCGAGCGGGTCGCGGCGGACGCGGAAGGGCGAGATGCCCGCCCTGCCGGCCGGGCCGGGAGGGCTGGAGCGCGGAGCGGTCTGGGCCACGGGATCAGGGTAGACGCGAGCGGCCGGCCCGACGGCGCGGCCCGATCGGATCGGGCCGCGCCGCCGCGGGCGCGGGTCAGCCGCAGGTGCCGTCCTCGAACAGGACGTTCAGATCGCCACGCGCGAGCGTCACCGCGCCGCCGGTCGGCGACCTCCACTGGACGTCGAACGACTGGATCCCGTTCGAGACCGGCTGCACGAACGTGAAGGAGAAGCCGGTGGTGCCGCTCCCGGGGTCGAAGCGGACGCTGCCGGGCTTGACCGTCGTCGCGTCGTTCAGCCGGACGCGGACGTCGGCCGGGGCGCCCGTGAGCACGAGCGACACGGTCGCCGAGACGCCGTCCCGGGCGCACACGGCGTGGTCCCGGAGCCCCGGCACGTTCGCCCAGGCGGTCGACGACGTGCTGGCCGAGGTGGTCGTGAGCACGAAGTTCTGCTGGTCGAGGCCCGACCCGCCCTGCGAGCTCGCGGCGACGACGGCCATCGGCGTGGCGGCCAGCGCCAGCGCCGCACCGCCCAGGACGAGCCACTTCTTGCCGCTGCGAAGCCCCTTCATCGATCTGTCCCCCTCGTCTGTCGCCTGCCGGCCGCCCCCGTGGGAGCGATCGCCCTCTCGCATCGAGATCGATGGAGGTTCGCGCCCCGTGTGCCGGTTGCAAGGGATCTGCAAGGGGTCCGCGTGCGGACCCGGCCATTCGGCTTGACCGATCGCGCGACGCGCCCTAGGGTTCACGCCTTGCATACAGTCGACAGAAGGGGCGGTTCGGTGCAGGACACGCCGGTGCACGAGAGCTCGCGGATCGACGTCGGCGGCGTCGGCGTCCACCTCCTGCGCGGCGGCCCGCGACGGGACGACGGCGCGATCCTCTTCCTCCACGGGGCCGGCGGCGCCGGCGTGTGGATGCCCTTCCACGGCCTGCTCGCGGAGCGCCGCGACGTGCTCGCCCCCGACCATCCGGGCTTCGGCGGGTCGGACGACGCCGAGGACGTGATCGAGGCGATGGACGACCTCGTCTACCACTACCTCGCGCTGATCGAGCAGCTCGGGCTGACGAACGTGGACCTCGTCGGCTCCTCCCTCGGCGGCTGGCTCGCCGCCGAGCTGGCCGTCCACCACCCCGAGCTGTTCCGCACGCTGACGCTGCTCGCGCCGGTCGGCCTCGAGCTGCCGGAGCACCCGATCCAGGACCTCTTCGGGATGAGCCCGGACGAGACGGTGGCCGCGGTCTTCCACGATCCGTCGATCGCGGCGCAGATCTTCCCGGCCGAGCCTGACCTCGACTTCATCATGGGCCTCTACCGCGAGAAGATCAGCTTCGCGCGCCTGGCCTGGAGCCCCTACTGCGCGAACCCCAAGCTCGAGCGGCGGCTGCACCGGATCTCGTGCCCGACGCTCGTCCTCTGGGGCGAGCACGACCACCTGGTGCCGATCCAGCACGGCGAGCGGTACGTCGAGCGGCTCCCGGACGCGCGCCTGCAGGTCCTCCCCGGCGTCTCCCACGCGCCGTTCATCGAGGAGCCGGCCGCGACGGCGAAGGCGATCCTCGACTTCGTCGGCTGACGGCCGCGCAAACCGTCCGGCCGAGCCGACGTCTCATCCGACACAGCGATTGCGAGAGGGTCACATGGACTTCTTCATGTTCCACCTCATGCCGTACCCGCACGTCCCGGCGAACTTCGACGAGTACGAGACCTCCTGGCTCACGTACCCGAACAAGCACTTCGACCCGAACAAGGGGCACCTGCTCTACCACCAGTACCTCGACCAGCTCGAGTACGCCGAGGAGCTCGGCTTCGACGGCATCTGCGTGAACGAGCACCACCAGACGACGTACGGGATGATGCCGTCGCCGAACGTGATGGCCGGCCTGCTCGCCCGTCGCACGTCGAAGGTCAAGATCGCGATGATCGGCAACGCGCTGCCGCTGCGCGACCACCCGCTTCGCGTCGCCGAGGAGGTCGCGATCCTCGACGTCGTCACCGGCGGCCGGGTCGTCTCCGGCTTCGTCCGCGGGATCGGCGTCGAGTACTTCACCTTCGCCTCGAACCCGGCCCACTCGCGCGACCGCTTCAACGAGGCGCACGACCTGATCATCAAGTCGTGGACGTCCGACGAGCCGTTCGCGTGGACGTCGAAGCACTACCGCTTCCCGTACGTGAACATCTGGCCGCGCCCGTTGCAGCAGCCCCACCCGCCGATCTGGGTCCCGGGCTACGGCTCGACCGAGACGCTCGACTGGGTCGCGAAGCACCGGTACACGTTCATGTCGGTGTACGCGCCGACCGCGCTGACGAAGCGGTGGCTCGACATGCTGCGCGAGGCGGCGGGCCGCCACGGCTACGAGGCCGACCCGAAGCAGATCGGCTCGCTCCTCCCGATCTACATGGCCGAGACCGAGCAGGAGGCGCACGAGCACGCCGAGCAGCACCTGATGTGGCTGTTCCACGTGGGCCTCAAGCACAAGCTCGAGTACCTCTTCCCGCCCGGGTACATGAGCGTCGGGTCGATGCGCGGGATGATGACCGCCGGCATCAAGCCGTTCGGCCTCTACACCTACAAGGAGCTGATCGACGAGGGCTACGCGATCGTCGGCACGCCCGACCAGGTGCGCGAGAAGCTGACCGAGCTGCACGACCTGCTCGGCTTCGGGACGATGGCGACGCTGCTCCAGTTCGGCGACATGCCGCACGACCGGGCGATCCGGAACATGGAGCTGTTCGCGAGCGAGATCATGCCCGCCCTGCGCGGACGCGTCCCGGCGGTCGCCGGCGCATGAGCGTGGGCACCCGCCCGGAGGTCGTCGCGCGGCTCGCGTCGCTCGTCGGCGAGGAGCACCTCGTCACCGCCGAGGCGGACCTCGCGCTGCTCTCGACCGACCTCGGCTTCGAGCCGCACGAGGTCGCGCTCGCCGTCGTCCGCCCCGGCACGGTGGAGGAGCTCGCGGCGTGCGTGGCCGCGGCGACGGCCGCCGGCCATCCCGTCGTCCGCGCGGCGGCGGCATGTCCTACACGGGCGGCTTCCAGCCGGCCCGGCCCGGGACGGTGCTCGTCGACACGCGCCGGCTCGACCGGATCCTCGACGTGAACGCGACCGACCTGACCGTCACGGTCGAGGTCGGCGTGACGTGGGAGCGGCTGTACGAGACGCTCCGGGCGCAGGGCCTGCGGACGCCGTACTTCGGCCCGATCTCGGGACGGCACGCGACCGTCGGGGGGACGCTCGCCCAGAACAGCCTGTTCTACGGCTCGGCGCGCTACGGGATGGCGGCCGACTGGGTCACGTCGCTCGACGTCGTCCTCGCGGACGGCCGTGTCCTCACCACGGGCTCGGCAGCGCACGTCGCGGGCACGCCGTTCCTGCGCTGGTACGGGCCCGACCTCTCGGCGCTGTTCCTCGGCGACACGGGCGCCTTCGGGGTCAAGGCCCGCGCGACGCTCCAGCTGGTGCCCTTCCCGGCGCACACCGGCTTCGCGAGCTTCGGCTTCCAGACGCTCGAGCAGCAGGCGGCCGCGATGCGCGAGATCGCGCGGCTCGACCTCGCCGCCGAGGTCTACGGGCTCGACCCGTACTTCCACGGCGTGATGGCCCGGCTCGGCCTCGAGTACCTGCTCGAGCACCCCTGGTCGCTGCACGTCGTCGTCGACGGGGCGAGCGAGGCGCTCGTCGCGGCGGCGCTCGACGCGATCCGCCCGCTCGGGCTGCGCGAGGGCGTCGAGATCGACGCGACGGTCGCGGCCGCGGTGCGCGCCGACCCGTTCGGCGGCTTCGGCGTCCTCGGCGACGCCGGCGAGGTCTGGGTGCCGATCCACTGCTTCCTGCCCTGGTCGAAGGCCGAGGCCGCCTTCGCGGCCACGCGCCGGGTGCTCGACGCGGCCGCCGACCGGATGGCGGCGGTCGGCATGGCCACCTCGACGCTGACGGCCTGCGCGCGGAACGCCTTCGTCTACGAGCCGTGCTTCTGGTGGCGCGACGAGATCGACGCCTTCCGGCTCGAGAAGGCCGACGACGCGGCCCGCGCGGCCTTCGGCGGCAGGGCGCCGAACCCCGAGGCGCGCGCCCTCTACGTGCAGTTGCGCCGGCAGCTGGCCGACGCGTATGCGACGCTCGGCGCCGCACACATCCAGATCGGCAAGTACTACGCCTTCGAGGACGTCCTGAAGCCGCCCGCGTTCGACGTGCTGCGCCAGGTGAAGGACGTGCTCGATCCACGAGGTCTCGTCAACCCCGGCTCGCTCGGGCTGGGGTCATGAAGGTCGTCCGAACGTCCCCCACGAGGAGGAGGAGAGACACGGTGCACTCCACACGACGCCGCCGGCTGGCGGTCGCGACGCTCGTCGCGGCAGCGCTCGGCCTCTCGGTGGCCGCCGCAGGTTGCGGCGGCGACGACGAGGCGGCTCCCGCCCCGGCGCCGGCCGAGCCGGCCCCGGCCGAGCCCGCACCCGCCGAGCCCGCACCCGCCGAGCCGGCCCCGGCCGAGCCCGCACCCGCGGAGCCCGCACCCGCGGAGCCGGCCCCGGCCGAGCCCGCACCCGCGGAGCCCGCACCGGCAGAGCCCGCGCCCGCCGAGCCCGCCGCACCCGCCGGCCAGGACACGCTCGTCGTGCTCGACAACGACACGATCGACGGCACCGACCCGGACGGCAAGGCCGCGTCGCAGCCCGCCATCTGGACGATCTACCGCAACACGTACGACGGGCTGGTCGACTACCCGCTCACCGACAACGACGGGATCCTGGTTCCCGACTACAAGGTGACGCCTGACACGTACGAGCCGACGCTCGCCGAGTCGTGGACGCAGGAGCCCGGCCCGGACAACTCGATCATCTGGACGATCAAGCTGCGCCAGGGCGTCAAGAGCTGCACGGGCACGGACTTCACCGCGGACGACGTGATCTACACGTTCGCCCGCGCGAAGTCGGTCTCGGGCGTGACCCCCGTGGCCTGGTTCCTCCTGAACGTCGCGAGCGTCATGGACCTCTCGCCGCTGGCCCCGACGGGCGAGGGCGACGAGGTGACGCCCGAGGACCGCGAGCTCAAGGACGAGATCACCAAGATCGACGACTACACGATCCAGGTGAAGCAGTTCGCCCCGAACGAGCTCTGGCCGCGCGTCGCCGAGATCTTCGCGCTCCGGCCGTTCGACAAGGAGACGATGGAGGCCGCAGCGACCGAGGACGACCCCTGGTCGCACCTGTACACGGAGACCGAGGGCACGGCCGGCTTCGGCGCCTACTGCATCGACAGCTGGAACAAGGGCTCCGAGGTCGTCCTGAAGGCCAACCCGAACTACTGGCGCGGCCAGCCGCAGTTCACGACCGTGACGATCCGCGAGGTGCCCCAGAGCGCCAACCGCGTCGCGGCGATCCGGCAGGGTGACGCGGACGTCGTCTTCAACCTGACGCCGCAGGAGTACGACGAGCTGGCGACCGACGAGAACGTGACGGTCTTCGGCGCGTACAACAACCAGACCAACTGGATGATCATGAACTACAAGGTCGATCCGTGGGGTCTGCCGGGCAACGAGAAGCTGCGCCAGGCGATCGCGTACGCGATCCCGTACGACGACATCATCAACGAGGACTACAAGGGCAAGGCCAAGCGCCTCTACAGCCTGCTGCCGTCGGCCTACAACGGCTACAGCCCGAACGAGCTCTACACCACCGACCTCGAGAAGGCGAAGGCGCTCCTCGCCGAGGCCGGCTACCCGGAGGGCAAGGGCCTCGAGCAGTACAGCGAGGGCATGGCGCTCTACTACGCCTCCGAGCGTGCCTCGTTCATCGAGCCGGTCGCGAACCGGATCCGGACGTCGCTCGCCCAGATCGGGGTCAACATCTCGCTGAACCCGATCACGCAGACGGAGCTCTCCGACCGGTACCTGGCCAAGCGCGATCTGCCGATGGCGCTGATCGACTTCGGCGCGCCGTTCGGCCCGGATGCCGGCTACGCGCTGCAGCTGTTCTACGTCTCCCCGGACAAGGGCGGCCTGAACAACGGCGGCAACTACGAGAACGAGACGTTCGACAACAACTACTTCAAGTCGCTGAACGAGACGGGCGACGCCCGCCTCGCGACGCTGGCGGAGATGCAGAAGCAGGGCATGACCGACCTGCCGAGCGTCCCGCTGTACGAGTTCGAGACCCGCATCGCGGTGAAGAAGGGCATCACGGGTTGGACGGTCACGTCCGACAACAGCATGAACTTCTTCAACTTCAAGCTCGCCGGCTAGCCGGCGCACGCACGATCGTCGGAGGGGCGCCCGCGCGGGCGCCCCTCCGCACGTTCCCGGCCAGGAGGAGCAGCAGATGAGCACGCGCGCGTACGCCAGCACCCCGCTCGGGCAGATCCACTACCGGGAGGCGGGCGAGGGCCCGCCGGTCGTGCTGCTCCACCAGACGGCCTCGAGCTCCGCGATGTACGAGCGGGCGATGCCGTCCTTCGTCGAGGCCGGCTATCGCGCGATCGCGATGGACACGCCGGGCTTCGGCCTCTCCGACGCCCCACCCCAGCGTCCCGGCTCGGCGGACTACTACGCGCGGGCGGTCGTCGCGCTGCTCGACGCGCTCGGGATCGAGCGGGCCGCGCTCGTCGGCTTCCACACGGGCGCCACGTACGCGATCGAGGTCGCCGCGTCCGCGCCCGAGCGGGTGTCGGCGATCGCACTCGTCGGCGTGCTCGCGATCACCGACGACGCGCACGAGGCATCGTGGTCGTGGATCCTCAAGCCGTACACCGCCGACCTGGAGGGCAGGTTCCTCGAGCCGCACCTCGAGCTGCTGCGGATGTACTGCCACGAGGACGACCCCGAGATGCTCCTGACCGAGCTGGCCCAGCGCCTGCTCGCCGGGCCGAACTACTGGTGGGCGTACGAGTCGGTGCTGAAGCACCGCGCCTACGACCGCCTGCCGCTCGTGACGTGCCCCGTCCTCTACGTCAACCCGACCGGCGACATGCTGATCGCGGAGACGAAGGAGGCGCACGCGCGCACGCCCGGCTCGTCCTACGCCGAGATGCCCGGCGACGCCGGGGCCGTGATGCAGCACCCGGCCGCGTTCGCCGAGACGGTCACCGGCTTCCTGCGCCAGCACGGGATCTGAGGCCGGCGGGCGACCCGCGCGGGAAAGCCGCAGCTGCCGGCGTCGCCTCCCCGATGCCGCCCGGGGCCCCCGTTCGTCATCATCCGCGGCACACGGACGAGGAGGAGCGGATGAGCGTCGTGGTCGTCGGAGTCGACGGGTCGCCCGGGTCGATCGCAGCCCTGCGGTTCGCCCTCGAGGAGGCGCGGCTGCGCCAGGCGACGCTGCGCGTGGTCAACGCGTGGAGCCCGCCGCCGTTCGATCTCAGCGCGCCCGGCGCGCTCCTCCCGGAGATCCTCGACGCGATGCAGGCGGCCGGCGAGCAGACGGTCGACGACGGCCTGGCCGAGGCGACCGGCGGCGCGCCCGTGGGCGTCGAGATCGAGCGCGTCGTCCAGGAGGGAGCGACCGCGCAGACGCTCGTCGACAACTGCGGCGACGCGACGCTGCTCGTCGTCGGCTCCCGCGGCCGTGGCGGCTTCAGCGGCCTGCTGCTCGGCTCCGTCAGCCAGCAGGCGGCGCAGCACGCACCCTGCCCGGTGACGATCGTCCACCCGCCGAGGGACTGAGCGCGGCGGCGCCGGGGCGCCGCGCGCCCCGGCCGCCACGCGGGCTACGCGAGCTCGACGGCCCCGAGCCGGGCGGCGCGGTTGACCGCGCTCGAGACCGCGCGCAGCGACGCGCTGACGATGTTCGGGTCGATCCCGCACCCCCAGAGGACGCGGTCGCCGAGCGCCAGCTCGATGTACGCGGCCGCCGAGGTGCTCGCGCCCTGGCCCATCGCGTGCTCCTGGTAGTCCGTCAGGCGGATGTCCAGGCCGCACGACTCGCCGAGCGCGTTCACGTAGGCGGCGATCGGGCCGTTGCCGCGGCCGGTCGCGACGCGCTCGACGCCGCCGATCGAGAGCGTCGCGTCGATCGTCGCGCCCTCGCCGTTCGAGCTCTCCGTCGCCTTGTACGAGAGGAGCTCGAGCGGCCCGCCGACGGCCAGGTACTCGCCGTCGAACGCCCGCCAGATCGCGTCGGGCGTGATCTCGCCGCCCTCGGTGTCCGTGATGTGCTGGATCACGCGCGAGAACTCGATCTGCATGCGCCGCGGCAGGTCGAGCCCGTACGTGTTCTTCAGCACGTAGGCGACGCCGCCCTTGCCCGACTGGCTGTTGACGCGGACGACCGCCTCGTACGTGCGGCCGACGTCGTGCGGGTCGATCGGGAGGTACGGCACCTCCCAGAGCGAGCCGTCGGTCTGCTCGAGCGCCTCGAAGCCCTTCTTGATCGCGTCCTGGTGCGAGCCGGAGAACGCCGTGTAGACGAGCTCGCCCGCGTACGGGTGGCGGGGATGCACCGGCAGCTGGTTGCAGTACTCGACGACGCGGCGCACCTCGTCGATCTCGGAGAAGTCGAGCTCCGGGTCGACGCCCTGGCTGAACAGGTTCAGCGCGAGGGTGACGAGGTCGACGTTGCCGGTGCGCTCGCCGTTGCCGAACAGCGTCCCCTCGACCCGGTCGGCGCCGGCCATCAGCGCGAGCTCCGTCGCGGCCACCGCGGTGCCGCGGTCGTTGTGCGGGTGGAGCGAGAGGATGACCGAGTCGCGGTTCGAGACGTTGCGCAGGAACCACTCGATCCGATCGGCGTAGAGGTTCGGCGTCGACATCTCGACGGTCGCGGGCAGGTTGATGATCACCTTGCGATCGGGCCGCGCCTGCCAGATGTCCATCACCTGCTCGCACACCTCGAGCGAGTACGGGAGCTCGGTGCCGGTCCAGCTCTCGGGCGAGTACTGGAAGCGGATGTCCGTCTCGGGCATGTCCCGCGCGAGGTCGCGGCAGACGATCGCGCCGCGCTGCGCGATCTCGGCGCAGCCGGCCCGGTCGGTCTTGAAGACGACGCGCCGCTGCAGCTCGGAGGTCGAGTTGTAGAGGTGGACGATCGCCTGCTTCGCGCCCTTCAGGCTCTGGAACGTCCGCTCGAGCAGCTCCTCGCGCGCCTGGCAGAGGACGAGGATCGTCACGTCGTCCGGGAGCAGCTGCTCCTCGATCAGGAGCCGCATGAAGTCGAAGTCCGTCTGCGAGGCCGACGGGAAGCCGACCTCGATCTCCTTGATCCCGATCGCGAGCAGCAGCTCGAAGAAGCGCCGCTTGCGCGCCGTGTCCATCGGGTCGATCAGCGACTGGTTGCCGTCCCGTAGGTCGACCGAGCACCAGATCGGGGCGCGGTCGATCGTCCTGTCCGGCCAGGTGCGGTCGGGGAGGCGGAGCTCGCCGTACTCCCACGACTGGTAGGGCCGGTAACGGGTGAACGGCATGGTCCTCATCGCGTCTCGAGCGCTCCCTGGGTCGACGGTTCCCGAGCCCCTAGGGTACGCGCTCCGCGAGGCCGCGGGCGAGCCGCTCCCCGTTGCGCCGCCGGCGCGGATCCGCGAGAGTCCCGCCCGTGCCGCCGCTCGCCGTCCTCGTCTGCCTCGTCGTCGGCGGGATCGCCCTCGCCGCCTGGCTCGCGATCCTGCTCGAGCCGGCCCGCCCGTGGGATCTCCGCCCGGTCGCCGAGGACGAGCCGGCCCCGCCCGAGCCGGCTGCCTGGCCGCCGGTCGCCGTGATCGTCCCGGCCCGGAACGAGGTCGAGGCGCTGCCGCTCGCCCTCCCGTGGCTGCTCGCGCAGGACTACCCCGGGGACTGGCGCGTCGTCCTCGTCGACGACCGCTCGACCGACGGGACGGGCGAGCTCGCCCGCCGGCTCGCCGACGGGGCCGGCGCGGCGGCGCGGCTGACGGTCGTCGCGGGCGCGGAGCTGCCGGCGGGCTGGGTCGGCAAGGTGTGGGCGATGGAGCAGGGCCGGCGCGCCGTCGAGGCGGACCGGCGGGCGTACCTGCTGCTGACCGACTCGGACATCCGGCACGCGCCCGGCTCGCTGCGTCGGCTCGTCGCGGAGTCGGAGGCGGGCGGGCTCGGCCTGAACAGCCGGATGGCGAGGCTGCGGTGCGAGTCCCGCGCCGAGCGGCTGCTGATCCCGCCGTTCGTCTTCTTCTTCAACCTGCTCTACCCGATGCGGCGCGCGAACGACCCGGCGAGCCGGGTCGCCGCCTGCGCGGGCGGCTGCGTCCTCCTGCGGGCGGACGCGCTCGAGGCCGCCGGCGGCTTCGCCGCGATCCGGGGCGAGATCATCGACGACGTCAACCTCGCCCGCGTGGTCAAGCGCGCCGGCGCACGCACGCGGCTGAGCGTCAGCCGCGGCGACGTCGCGAGCATCCGGGAGTACGGGACGCTGGGGCCGATCTGGCGCATGGTCCGCCGGTCGGCCTTCGACGAGCTCGACTACTCGTGGCCGAAGCTGGCCGGGACGACGGTCGGGATGGCGGTGACGTTCATGCTCCCGTCGCTCGCCGTCCCGCTCGCCCTCGCGACGGTCGCGGCGCGCGGCGCCGGCGCGCTCGGCGGCTCGTGGGCCTGGCCGCTCGTCGGCCTCGCCGTCGCGCTGGCGCCGATCGCGCTCGCGGCGCTGACCTACCGGACGACCGCGCGCTTCTTCGGGCTGCCTGCGCGCTGGCTCTGGACGCTGCCCCTCGCGGGCACGATCTACGGCCTGATCACGCTCGACTCTGCCCGCGTGCACGTGCAGGGCCGCAGCTCCTGGTGACGCCGGGCGGTCACGGCGCGGCCGGGTCGGCGAGCGCGCTCGCGGGGTCGTAGCGCAGCAGCTCCTCCCCGTGCCGGCGCAGCCAGGCGGCGTCCCGCCGCCAGCCTGGCGCGGCCTCGTCGAGCAGGCGCCAGAAGCGCGGCGAGTGGTTCAGCTCGCGCAGGTGGCACAGCTCGTGGACGACGACGTACCGCAGGACCGGCGGCGGCGCGACGACGAGCCGCCACGAGAACGAGAGCGTGCCGCGCGCCGAGCACGAGCCCCAGCGCGAGCGCGTGTCGCGGATGGCGAGCGACGTGGGGGCGAGCCCGAGCCGGTCGCCCTCCTCCGCGATCGCGCGCTCGACGGCCTCGCGGGCCTCCGCGCGGTACCACCGCCCGAGCGCGGCCGCCCGCTCCTCGCTGCCCGGGCCGACGACCTGGACCGCGTCCCCGCGCAGGCGCGCGCTCGCCCGGGCGCCGAGCCGCTCGACGTGCGGGACCCGCTCGCCGCCGAGCCAGAGCGCGCCGGCGAGCCCGAGCAGCGGCACGGCGCGGGCGCGGGCCCGCGCGAGCGTCCGCTCGAGCCAGTCGCGGTGGGCGGCGAGCAGCGCGTCGACGTCGGCCCCGCTCGCCCGCCGCGGCGCGACCACCTCGACCGACGCGTCCGGCCGCACGACCAGCCGCAGGCGGCGCGCTCGCGGCGAGCGGCGGACGGGGACGACCAGCGTCTCGTCCGCGAGCGGGACGAGGCGGGCGGGCAGGGCGCGACCGGGCGGCACCCCGACAGGCTACGGGCCCGGCCGGCGCTACCCGTGGGGCGGGCCGCCGAACGCGGCGACGGCCACGAGCAGGTAGATCGCGACGCTCCCGAGGACGACGGCGAAGCCGGTCGCGAGCGTCCGCTGCGGCAGGCGGGCCGCGAGGCCGGAGCCCGCGAGCGCGCCGCCGACCGCCGCCGCGGCGAAGGGCAGCGCGACCGCCCAGTCCAGCTCGGAGCCGAGCGCGACGTGCTCGACGAGCCCGAGCAGCGAGACGGCGCTGACGATCGCGAGCGAGGTCGCGATCGCCCGCCGCAGCGGCGCGTGCAGGACGAGCGCGAGGATCGGCACGACGAGGAAGCCGCCGCCGACGCCGAGCAGCCCGGTCAGGAAGCCGGTGACGAGGCCCGCGCCGACGATCGGGACGAGCCGCACGAGCGGGCAGCCCGCGTCCTCCGCCCCGGTCGCCTGCGCCGCGCGCCTGCGCGTCACCCAGGCGACGACGAGCATCAGCACGGCGAAGCCGGCGAGCAGCCCGGTCGCCGGGACGGCGGCGTTCGCCGCCGTCCCGAGCAGGGAGCCGGGGATCGCGGCGCCCGCGAAGGCGCCGGCGATCCGCCAGCACATGCGCCCGCCCCGCGCGTGGCCGATCGCGCCCGCGAGCGCGGCGCCCGCGACGACGAGCAGCGACGCGGTCGTCGCGGCATGGACGCTCTGCCCGAGCACGTAGACGAGCACGGGCAGGGCGAGCACGGCGCCGCCGCCGCCGACCGTGCCGAGGGCGAGGCCGAGCGCGAGGCCGATCGGGACGGCGAGCGCGATCACCTGCAGGCGAGGCCCCAGTCGGCCCGCGCGGCGCAGTTGTTCGCGCCGACCTCGAGCCGGGCGGCATCGTCCGTCGGCAGGTCCTCGCCGAGGTTCACGCCGATGATCGACAGGTAGTTCGTCGGCCGCGGCGGCATGCCGGAGAGGACGCGCTCGACGAAGGCGTCCTCGTCGAGGGACAGCTCGGGCACCGCCGCGCGCACCTCGCCGAGCGTGGGCGCGATCGGGCCGGTCAGCCGGCCGCCCGCGTAGTGGCAGGGCAGCAGCGTGACGTCGTCGCCGAGCGCGCCGACGCGCTCCGCGAGCGAGCGGTGCAGCACGCGGGCCGCCTCGTCCGCGCCCTCGTCGCCGGCCTGGAGGTCCGGCCGCGCGACCGAGTCGGCGAAGAGCGAGTCGCCGCCGATCAGCGCGACGCCGTCGACGAGCAGGCCCGTCATGTCGGTGGTGTGGCCGGGGAGGCCGACGACCTCGATCCGGGCGGAGCCGAGCGGGACGACGTCCCCGTGGCGGATCGGCTGCACCTTCTCGGCGTAGCTGACGCCGCGCGCGAGCGACTCCTCGGAGAGGTGGAGGGCCGCACCCGTCCGGGCTGCGAGCTCTCGCGCGCCCGAGAGGTGGTCGGCGTGGACGTGCGTGTCGACGACGTGCGCGATGCGCGCGCCCAGGGCCTCGGCCCGGGCGACGTACTGCTCCACGTCCGGCGCCGGGTCGACGACGAGCGCCTCCGCGCCGGAGACGACGAGGTACGAGAGGCACCCACGCGCCTCGCGGCGGAACTGCGTCACCTGGGTCGGCGTCGGCAGCGCCAGCTCGGACTCGACCAGCAGCCGGCTCCACGCGAGCATCCCGCCGCGGACCGAGCGCGCGTCCGCGACCCGGTCGGCGATCGCCTCGGTGACCCGCAGCGACTGGTTGCCCGCGTTGCAGATCACGCGGACGGGGACGCCCTCCGGCAGGTCGGCGAGCGCCGCCTCCGGATCCTGCGCGATCGCGTCCTCGGTCACGTTGACGAAGCGGGCGGCGCCGGGGTCGACGCGCCAGGCGGCGACCGCGTCGGGCGCACGCGTGTCGAGCACGACGACGTTCGCACCGTGGCGCAGCTCCTGCTCGAAGTCCGCCGGCTCGATCTCCCGTGCTCTCGTCTGCGGTGCGCCCATCGCCCGTGCCTCCGTTCGCTCGTTTCCACCACTATACAACGTCATAGTTGTGAAATGTCATCCCGACCGATCGATCCTCTCCCCCGGGACGGCGACGCGCGTCCGCGAGCACGCGGATCGCGATGCGTGGGCGACCGCAGCGACCGCCCCGGTCTCGGCCGGCCGGGTCGCCAGCCGCCGGAGACGCAACCCGTCCGGGGGATGGACCATCCCCGATTCGGGTCGATCACCCTGCCGGTAGGCGAAACCACCGTTGACCGACCGATCTCCAGTGCCGACACTGGTACGACAAGACCTGCGGCAGGGGGGAAAAACTAGGTGGGAACGGAGACGCTCGAGAAGCTGCCCCTCGAGGGCGTCGAGGCGAACGAGGAGCTCCTCGACAGCCTCGCGGGACGTCTGGCGGAGCGCGTGGCCCAGGAGCCGCACGCGCCCCGGCAGGCACCCCCGGCGGCGACCGCCGAGCCCGTCGCGGCACGTCGGAACGCCGCGATGGACCGGCCGCTGTCCACGACCTGGACGCTCGTGGCCGCCGGCGCCCTCGCCGCGATCATCGCGGGGGCGTTCGTGCTGATCGCCCTGTTCGGACCGGCGCCGACGCCCTAGGGGGCGCGGCGCCGCCGCACGCCGCCACCGGTAGCGTGGCGGCGTGCGGATCGACGTCGTCGGCATGATCGCGACGCGCCTCGCGTCGGAGTCCCTGGCGCCCGAGGGGCCCGTCGTCGACGTCGCGTTCACCCGGGCGTTCGCCCGGGCGCACGAGGAGGCGGGCTTCGACCGCGTGCTGATCGGCGCCTACTCGGACGGGCCCGACGGCGTGGTCGTCGCGGCCGACGTGCTCGCGCACACCGAGCGGCTCGGCGTCCTGCTCGCCCACCGGCCCGGCTTCGTCACCCCCACCGTGTTCGCGCGCCAGCTGGCGACGCTCGACCGGTTCGGCGGCGGCCGCGTCTCCCTCCACGTCGTCACGGGCGGGAGCGACGTCGACCTGGCCCGGGACGGCGACGCGCTCGACCACGACGCCCGCTACCGCCGCACCGACGAGTACCTGACGCTCCTGCGGCGCGTGTGGACGGAGGAGGGACCGATCGACCACGCCGGCGAGCACTACCGGGTGGCGGGCGCCCGCTCCCAGGTCCGGCCGCTGCAGCGGCCGCATCCGCCGATCTCCTTCGGCGGCTCCTCCGACGCGGCGATCGAGGTGGCCGCGCGTCACGCCGACGTGTACGCGCTGTGGGGCGAGCCGCTCGCCGACGCGGCCGCCCACGTCCAGCGCGTCCTCGCGGCGGCCGCGCGCCACGGACGCCGGCCGCGGATCAGCATGTCGTTCCGGCCGATCCTGGCGGACACGGAGGAGGCCGCCTGGGCCCGGGCGCGCGCGATCCTCGAATCCGTCCAGGAGCGCGGGCGAACGGCCGAGCCGAAGCCCCAGGCCGTCGGCTCGGCGCGCCTGCTCGCGGCCGCCGCCCGAGGCGACGTGGTCGACGAGCGGCTCTACACCGCGATCGCGGCCGCCACGGGCGCCTACGGGAACACGACCGCCCTCGTCGGGACGCCCGAGCAGGTCGCCGCGTCGCTGCTCCGCTACGTCGACGTCGGCGTGTCCGCCTTCGTCATCCGCGGCTTCGACCCGCTCCGGGACGCGATCGCCTACGGCGAGCTCGTCCGCCTGGTGCGCGCGGCGCGAAGCTAGCCGGGCGCGCTACGGTCCGAGCGCGGCGCCGGCGCGCCCGACGATCGCCGGGTCGAGCGTGCGCGGCTGGTAGCGCCCGCCCGTCCGCGAGCCGACCCACCGCTCGTCCTCGACGAGCGGCGTGCCGCGGAGGAGCGTCGTCACGACCTTCCCGCGGAGCTCCCAGCCCTCCCAGGCGTTGTAGTCCCCGCCCATGTGATGCTCGGCGGCCCGCACCGTCCAGCGTCGCTCGGGGTCGAGGATCACAAGATCGGCGTCCGAGCCGGGCTGGATCGCGCCCTTGCGCGGGTAGAGGCCCATCAGCCGGGCCGGGCCGGTCGAGCTCAGCTCGACGAAGCGCTCGAGCGAGAGCCGCCCCTCGGCGACGCCGCGGCTGTAGAGCACGGGAAGGCGCATCTCGACCGCGTTCTGGCCGCCCTGCGGCGTCTCGACCCGGGTGCCCATGTAGCGGTAGCGCGTCTCGGCGCTCAGCCCGTAGTGGTCGGAGCTGACGCACTGGAGCCGGCCGTCGGCGACCGCGCGCCAGAGCTCGTCCTGGTCCTCCTGCGACTTGATCGTCGGGAAGTTCGAGACGAGCAGCCCCCGGTTCTCGTCGTCGAACAGCTTCTCGCTCGTGTACGAGAGGTAGACGATCAGCGTCTCCCCGAAGGCGGGGAAGCCGCGCGCCTGCGTCTCAGCCAGCGCGTGGACGCCCGACGCGGCGGCCATGTGGAAGACGTAGATCGGCGAGCCCGTCCGCTCCGCGAGCAGCAGGCAGCGGCGGATCCCGAGCTCCTCGACGAGCGGGCCCCGCGTCTCGCAGATCCAGCCGCCGTGCGTCCGCCCCTCCCGGACGTACTTCGCCGTCAGCCAGTTCGCGAGCGCGTCGTCCTCCGCGTGGACGATCGACATGCCGCCGTTCGCCGCCACCTCGCTCATCACGCCGAAGCGGTGGCCGTCGTCGGACATCCAGCCGTAGGTCGTCAGGGTCTTGATCGTCGGGATGCCGCCCCGGATGACGTCGCCGATCTCCTCCATCACCTCGAACGAGGTGTTGCCGGCGAGCAGGGCGTGCAGCCCGTAGTCGACCGCCATCGCGCCGTCCGCCTCGGCGCGCTTCGCGAGGACCGCGTCGTGGAGCGACGTGTCGCCTTCCCGGAAGGCGAAGTCGACGATCGTCGTCGTCCCGCCCCAGGCCGCCGCCCACGAGTGCTCCTGCCCCTCGCTCCTCGTCTCGCGCCAGCCGAGGTTCCAGTGGCAGTGCGGGTCCACTCCGCCGGGGACGACGAGCTTCCCCGTCGCGTCGATCACGCGACGCGCCTCCGTCAGCACGCCGGGCGCGGCGACCGCGGCGATCCGCTCGCCCTCGATCGCGACGTCGAGCGTCCCCGTGCCGCCGGGCGTCACGACCGTGCCGCCCCGGATCAGCAGATCGACCATGCCGTCCTCCCGTCCCGCGTGCTGCCGATCGGCCGACACTACAATCGCCGCGAGTCGAAGGGAAGGCGGCTGGAGATGCAGCAGACGGAGCCCGCCCCGCCGCTCGCCGGGGAGTTCGCGGCGCTCGTGGCGTGCCGCGACGACCTGATCCAGGATCCGTACCCGCTCTACGCGCGGCTCCGCGCCGAGGCGCCCGTCTACCGCCATCGCGACCAGGTCGTCGTCAGCCGCTTCGAGGACGCGAGCCGCGTGCTGTCGGACGCGCGCACCTTCCTGAGCGGCCACGCGGGCCTGCGGGGGAGCCGCGTGCGCGCCGCGCTCGACGCCGCCCCGCCCGGGCAGCGCGCGAAGCTCGTCGAGGTGCTCGAGTTCCGCGGCGGCGGGCTGAACCACCTGAACGGCGAGCAGCACGTCCGCCTGCGCTCGCTCGCCCACCGGGCGTTCACGCCGCGCGTGGTGCGGCGACTGGAGGACCGGGTGCGCGCGATCGCCGACGAGCTGCTCGACGCGATCGAGGCGCGCGGCCCGCGCTTCGAGCTGATCGACGACCTCGCCTTCCAGCTGCCCCTCTTCGTCCTCGGTGACATGCTCGACGTCCCGCGCGCGGACAGCGGCGTCGTCCGGGCCTGGTCGAAGGACATCGCGGCCTTCCAGGACGGGACGAACCCGGCCGCGCTCGACGCCGCGCACGCGAGCATGTTCGCGCTGCGCGACCACCTGCGGGCGATCTTCGCCCGCAGGCGCGGGACGCACGCCGACGACGTGATCGGCGCGCTGCTCGCCGCCGAGGGCGACGACGGCGACCGGTTCGGCGAGGACGAGCTGCTCCCCGTGATCGCGCACATGGTGTTCGCCGGGCACGAGACGACGACGAGCCTGATCGCGACGGGCCTGCGCGCGCTCCTGCTCGACTTCCCGGCGCAGTGGGACGCGCTCCGCGCGGACCGCTCCCTCGTCGCCGGCGCGGTCGACGAGCTGCTCCGCTTCGACGGCCCCGTCCAGCTCACGAACCGCACCGCCGCGGTCGAGACCGAGATCGCGGGCGTCCCGATCGCCCAGTGGGACACGATCGCCGTGCTCGTCGGCGCGGCCAACCGCGACCCCGACCGCTTCCCCGCCCCGGACGTCGTCGACGTGACCCGCGGCGAGACACGCCACCTCGGCTTCGGCCTCGGCCCGCACTTCTGCCTCGGCGCGGCGCTCACCCGGCTCGAGGCGCAGGTCGCCCTCGAGGCCCTGCTGGAGCGGTTCCCGCGCCTCGCGCCCGTCGATCCGCGCGCCGTCCGCTACCGCCCCGACCACCGCCTGCGCGGGCTGGAGTCGTTCGAGCTCGCGACCTGAGCGCTACTTGACGAGCGTGAGCAGCTTGAACATCGGCATGTACATCGAGATGATGATGATGCCGACCATCAGGCCCACGCCGATCATCATGATCGGCTCGATGATCGAGGTCAGCGAGTTGATCGAGGTGTCGACCTCGTCCTCGTAGAAGTCGGCGACCTTGCCGAGCATCTTCTCGAGCTCGCCCGTCTCCTCGCCGACGCGCACCATGTGCGAGACCATCGGCGGGAAGATGTCCGCCTCCTCGAGCGGCACGGCGATGGGGATGCCCTGCTGCACCTTCTCGGCGACGTCCCGGACGGCCTCCTCGATCAGCGTGTTGCCCGCCGTCGCGCCGGTGATCTCGAGCGCCTTGATGATGTCGACGCCGGCGCCGACGAGGCTCGCCAGCGTGCGGCTGAAGCGCGCCATGCCGACCTTGAGCACGATCGAGCCGATGCCCATCGGGGCCTGGAGCCGCATCCGGTCCCAGATCCGCCGGCCGTCCTCCGTCCGCTTGTAGCGGAAGAGGCCCCAGATGACGAGGCCGATCGCCGGGAAGACGATGTAGAAGTAGCTGCGGACGATGTCCGACGCGCCGACGACGACCTTGGTCAGCATCGGCAGCTCGCCGTTCAGCTGCTTGAAGAGGTCGACGAAGATCGGGACGAGGAAGAGCAGCATGCCGATCAGGACGAGCGTCGCGAACGCGAGCACGGCCGTCGGGTAGATCATCGCGCCCTTGACCTTGCGCTTGATCTTCGTCTCCTTCTCGATCTGGAAGGCGACGCGGTCGAGGACGACGTCCAGGATGCCCGCGGCCTCGCCCGCCTCCACCATCGAGACGAACAGGTTCGAGAAGACGCGCGGGTGGCGGGCCATGCCCTCCGAGAGGAGCATGCCGCCCTCGACGTCCGAGCGGAGCTCGGAGATCACGGCCTGGAGGTTCTGGTCCTCGGTCTGCTCCTCGAGGATCGTCAGCGCGGTGACGACGTTCAGGCCGGACTCGATCATGGTCGCGAACTGGCGCGAGAAGATCTGGAGCGACTTCGGCTTGACCTTCTTGACGCTGCCGCGCTCGGCGGCCGCTGCCTCGCCCGCGACCTCCTCGATGCGCGTCGCGAGCAGGCCGCGCGTGCGCAGCGCCTCGCGCGCGGCCAGCGCGTCGCCCGCGGCGATCTCGCCGATCTGCTCGACGCCGGACGCGTTGATCGCGACGTAGGAGAACGATGCCACGACCCCCTGATCGGCATCACCCGTCGGTGGCTTGAGTCGAGTCCCCCGTCTGCCGACAACCTGGACGTGACCGCGATGGCCGCACGCCTGCGCACCCGCCTGCGCGACGAGGACGGCTTCGGCATGGTCGAGCTCCTGATCGCGATGACCGTGATGATCATCGGCGTGATGGCGACCTACGCGATGTTCCAGTCGAGCGCGCTGCAGATCAAGCGGGCCGCGAACCAGACGACCGCCGCCGCGCTCGCCGACGTCGAGATGGAGGGCTTCCGCGCGAGGCTCTACGCCGCGATCGGCCTCGACGACACCGCGGTGCTCGGGACGGACGCGACGTACAAGGCCGACGCCGCCTACAAGTCCCTCAGCGCCGACCGCGTCCAGCTCCCCGTCTGCGGGACGATGCCGTGCACGCCCTCCGTGCCGACGAAGTCCGTCACGGGCGCCGACGCGCGGCCGTACCGGATCGACACCTACGTCACCTGGCAGACGGTGACGAGCGGGCGCAACGTGAAGCTCGTGACCGTCGTCGTGCGGGACGGGACGGACGGGCGCGTCTGGGCGCGCGTCGCCTCCTCGTTCGACCAGTCGACCGGGCTCTAACGGCGTCGGCCGGGCGGCGGCGGGCGGTCGTCGAGGTCGAGCAGGTCGCGGACGATCGCCTCGCCCGTCCACGCGGCGAGCACGACCCCGGCCCCCGCGAAGGGCGCCAGGCCGATCGCGACGAGCCGCCAGCCGTCGAGGTCGACGAGCAGCGCGGCGCAGCCCCCGGCGAGCGCGGCCAGGGCGACGAGCGCGAGCAGCGTCGTCACCGGGGCGACGTCGTCGACGAGCGACCAGAGCCACAGCGCAGGCGCGGTGCACCAGACCGCCCCGAGCACGACGCCGAGGAGCGGGTGGACGTCCGCGAGGCCGATCCCGCCGACGATGCCGCTCACCGCCGCGACGATGCCGACGAGCACGCGCAGGCGGAGGAGCGGCGCGAGCTGGCCGAGGCGAGCGCGTGAGCCCGCCGCGTCGAGCGCCGGCGCGGGGCGCGCCTCGGGGGCGGGGTCGGGCGGAACCACGGGCGGCGGGCCCGGCTCGGGCCGCGGCGCACGCAGCCACGGGTCGTCACGCTGCCCCCGCGCGCGCGGCTCGACGCGCCACGGGCGTGGGCGAGGCGGACGCGCAGGGGCCTGCTCGGCCGGGGGCTGCACGGGCACGGCCGGCGGCGGCGCGGGCAGGGGCTCCTCGACCTGCGGCGGCGCGGCCGGCGGCGTGCGCCGGCGGATCGACGGGGGCTCGCCGGTCACGCGGGGCCCGGTCGGGCCGGGGTTGCCGGAGCGGGCGTCACGCGCCGAGCGTAGCGGCCCGGCCGTGCGCTGCTACGAGGCGGGCGTCGTGCCGGGCTCGGGCGTGCCCGGATCCGCGGCGACGTTGAGGAACTCGATCGTGTAGCGGTAGCCGTCCGGCTGGCTGACGAGGACGATCGTCTCGCCGAGCTTCACCGTGATCGTCTCGCCGCCGCTCGAGTACGAGCCCTCGACCAGGCCGATGCGCGCGGTCTTCCCGTCGTCCTCGACGCCGACCAGGCGGAAGGCCGGGTCGCTCGAGGGGAAGACGCCGTTGATCGGGACGGTCTCCTTGACGCCGTTCGTCTCGAGCACCGCCGCCTGGACGGCCGACGGGAGGTCGCCGCCGTCGGTCGTCCCACCGGACGTGTCGCCCGGGGTCGGCTCCGTCGGCGCCGGCGGCTCGGCCGGCGGCGTCGTGTCGGGCGTCTCCTCGACCGGCTCGGGCGGCGTGACGAGCTGCACGAACGGGTCGCGGGCCGTGAAGCGGCTGAACGAGATCAGCTGGCCCTCGCCGGCGTCGAGCGGCTGGTCGGAGTCCGGGAGGTCGGCGAGCTTCTCGACGGTGGCGACGGCGGGGCCGGTCGGGACGCCGGGCGCGCTGGGCGTCCCGGGCGTCACGGGCGTCGCGCCGGGCGTGATCGGCGTGCCCGAGGTCGGCGTGCCGCCGGCGCCGGGATCGGCGTCCGTCGAGACGGCGCCGGTCTCGGTGCCGGTCGTGTCCGTCGCCGTCGGCGCGGCCTCCTTGTCGCCCTTCAGCAGCTTGGGCGCCTGGAGCCCGACCAGCAGCAGCAGGACCGGGACGAGGAGGAGCAGCAGCTTCTTCTGCTTCGCCTCCTTGCGCTTGCGGAGCGTCTCCTCGGCCTTCGACGCCATTACTGGTCACCTCCGGCCGGCGCGCCCGCCCCGCTCGCGGACGGCGCGTTCTCCGGGTCGCGGTTGATCGTCGCGGTCGCCTCGGGCTCGGTGCTCGTCGGCGCCGCGCCCGTGTCGGTCGGATCGGTGCTCGCGGGCGTCGGCGTCGGGATCGACGTCGCGGCCGGCGTGGTCGGCGTCCCCGGGACGCTCGGGACGCCGTTCGCGAGCGCGGCGGCGTCGCCGGCCTCGCTGCCGTAGAGGTAGGCGGAGAGCGTCATCACCGCCTCGACCTTCGGGAAGCCGGCGGCCCCCTCGTGCAGGTCGAGCTGATCGAGCGAGAAGAGGCGGCCGTCGGCGTCGAGGCGGCCGTCGCGCACGCGGACGCGGCTGCGCAGGTCGTAGAGCACCTCGGTCAGGTCGTAGTAGTTGCCGTCGAACGTCACCTGGATCGGGAGGCGCCGGTAGCCGAGCCCCTCGTCGGTCGCCGGGCCGGGCTGGATCGCCAGGAACTGGACGCCCGCGGCCGTCGCCACGGCGTCGAGCTCGAGCAGCACGCCGGCCATGTCGTCCTCGGCCGGCATCGCCTTGGCGAGCCGCACGAGGTCGGCGACCCTGATCCGCTCGACCGGCTCGGCCGCGGCGGTCGCGCCGTCGTCCGGCTTCGGCCGGGTCGCGAGCGCGAGCTCGGACTCGAGCGACTGGATCTCCTGGTCGAGCTTCGACGCCTCGGCGTGCTTGGGCCGGATCAGCGCGACGTAGCCGACCGCGCCGACGATCACGATCACGACCGCGAGGAGCGCGGCGAGCGGGACCTGCCGCTTGCCCTTCTTGCCCTTGTCCTTCACTGCCCGCTCACCTCCGCGGCTGCCTCGGCGGGCGAGCGCAGCGTCCCGACGATCGAGAAGTCGACGACGTCCTCCTTGCCGATCGTCACCGTCGTGGCCGCGATCAGCTGCACGGCGGCGAGGTCGGGGACCGTCTGGAGCCGGGCGAGCAGGCGGGCGATGCCCTCGCGGGTCTTCGAGTAGCCCGTCAGCGTCACCGTCCCGGGCGCCGCGGCGGTCGTCTCGACGCCGGCGCCGCTCACGCCCGCGCTGCCGGCGAGGCCGCGCAGCCAGGTGTCGGCGGGCATCACGATCGAGACCTGGCGGAGCACGCGGTCCCAGGCGACACGCTGCTGGAGCGCGGCCGAGAGGGCGGTCACGCGGGCGGTGCGCTCGGCGATCAGCTCCGGCTGCCCCTGCGCCTCGACCGGCGCCTCGGGCGCGGCGGCGACGGGCTGCTGGGCAGCCTGGATCGCGGCCTGCAGCCGCTCCTTCGTCTCCGTCCGCGTCTCGACGCGCCCGCGCTCCACGACGAAGCCGAAGGCGAGCGCGCCGACGACCACGACGGCCGCGATCGCGACGCCGACGTGCGCCGGGTTGACGCGCGAGGTCTTCGTCCTCTCGGTCGGCTCCTCGCGCGGCAGCAGGTTGACCGAGCGCAAGAGCGGGACGGCGAGCGGCGCCGCGGGCGTCTTCGCGCCGCCGGACCGCTTCCAGCGCGGCTGGCGCTCGCGCGGCGGCGCGGCCGCGGGCGCGACCGTGCCCGTGCCCGGGCCGCGGCGGATCAGGTCGGCGAGCCTGAGCTCCTTCTTCCAGAAGCTGACCTGCTCGCTGCCGGACGGGCTGAACGCGTCGCCCGGCACCCTCGGCGCCCTCTCGCGCCTGCGGAACAGGTCGGACGCGCGCAGCTCCTTCTTCCAGACGCTCGCGTCGTCCGCGGGCAGCCCGCCCTTCGCGGGCACGGAGGAGCCGGGATCGCGCGGGCGGCGGCGGAACATGTCGGAGGCGCGGAGCTCCTTCTTCCAGACGCTCGTCCGCTCGCCGTCCGCGACCGCGGTGGCCGTCCCGACCGGCGGGGCGGCGGGCGGGGCGGGCGCGTCGTGCCCTGCCGCCGAGGCGTGCGCGCTCGCCGGCGCGGGGTGCTCGTAGGAGAGGCCCTGCGGCACGCCGGCGTGCTCGGCGGGCAGCTCGTAGGCGGGCGGCTCGAAGGCCGGCGCGGGCGGCTCGTAGGCGGGTGCGGGCGGCTCGTACGCCGGCGGCGCAGGCGGCTCGTACGCGGGCGGCTCGGCCGCGGCCGGCGGCTGCGACGGCGCCTGGTCGCCCCAGCCGGCGGTCGGCTGGCCGGCGAGCTCGCCGGTGGGGATCGCGTAGCGCGGCTCCTCGTAGATCGGGTCCGGGTAGGTCGGGTGCGGCTGGTGCGTCGGCGCGGCGTGCGTCGGCTCGAACGGCTGGGCTGCCGGGCCCGGCTCGGGCTGCGACGGGATCGCCCAGGGCTCGCCGGTGGCCGGCGGCTCGGGCGCGCTCGCGGGCTGCCACGGCGCGGGCTCCTGCGCCCACGGCGTCTCCGCGGCCTGCGGCTCCTGCCAGGCGGCGGTCGGCTGGGGCTCCGGCGACGGGACGACGGTCAGGCGCGGCGGCTGCGGGACGGGCGGGGCCTCGGCGGCCTCCTTCCCCTTCCGCCGGAACAGCCCGCCCTTCTCCTTGCGGGGCGCGTGCTCCTCGGCGGCGAGCCAGGGCTGCGGGGCCTGCGCGGCCGGGTCGACCGGCGGGGCGACGCCGAAGGTCGCCGGCGCCTGCGGCTGCTCCTTCCTGGAGCGCTTGAAGAGGTCGGAGACCCGGTACTCCTTCTTCCAGTCGGGCATCAGACTCCGAGCCCCAGGCCGATCGGGACGGCGAGGGACGGGTCGGGCGCGGCGTCGCGGAGGCGCTTCGACACGTCGAGGTTCACGAACGGGTCGCCGACCCGGACGGCGACGCCGACCATCCGCTCGAGCGCGCCGGCGAAGCCCGCGAGGCGCGCGGTGCCGCCCGCGAGGAGCACCTCGCCGATGCCGAGCGAGCCGGGCTGGCTCTGGTAGAACTGGAGCGAGGCGACGAGCTCCCGGGCGAAGTTCTGGACGCCCAGCGCGAGGGTCTCGCGGGCGCGGCCGGCGACCTCCGGGGCGAGCCCCTCGGGCAGCGGGCCCTCGAGGCCGAGCGAGGCCTTCAGGCGATCGGCGTCGGCGTACTCGATGCCGAGATCCCGCGCGAGCACGTCGGTCAGCGCCGCGCCGCCCCAGTCGAGCACGCGCGTGAACTCGCACGAGAGGCCGTCCGAGACGGCGAGCGTCGAGCGCTCGGAGCCGATCGAGACGGCGACGACCGCGCCACGCTCCGCCTCCGGCGCCGGCGGCGCGAGCGGGCCGAGCGAGCGCAGGAGCGCGAACGCCTCGAGGTCGATGCCGATGAGCTTCACGCCTGCCGCGGCGCACGCGCGCGCGAAGCCGTCGATCAGGTCGCGGTAGGCGACGACGAACTGGACGCGGTGCGTCTGCGTGCCGTCCTCGGCGACGCCGACGGAGAGCACCTGGTAGTCGAGCACCGCCTCGTCGAGCGGGATCGGCAGGGCCTCCTGCGCCCGGAAGCGGATCGCGTTGCCGAGCTGCTTCGGGTCGGTGACGCCGTCGAGCTCGACGGTGCGGACGCCGATGCGGTTCGACGCGACGCCGATCCGCACCGCGCGCTTCGGCAGCTTCGTCCGCTCGAAGAAGTCGCGGACGACCACGGCGAGCTGCTCGGGGTCGCGCACCTCGCCGCCCGAGACGATGCCGGGCGGGAGCGGCGCCTGGGCGACCTGCTCGAGCCGTGCGCTGCCGTTCGAGACGACGTGCGCCGCGGTGAGCTGCGACGCTCCGATCTTCAGCCCGACGATCTCGCGTGCCATCCCGTCCCCTACGCCGTCCTGAGGGCGCCGCCGGCGCGGGCGTCGGCGCCGCGGGCGATCAGCCCGTCGAGGTGCTCCGGCCGGCTCGACCGCGTCAGCGCGAGCTCGCGGGTGACGACGCCGCGGCGGACGAGGTCGCAGAGCGACTGCTCGAGCGTCTGCATGCCGCGCTTCGTCTGGGTCTGCATGACCGAGTAGATCTGCTCGACCTTGCCCTGGCGGATCAGGTTCCGCACGGCGTCGTCCGGGATCAGGATCTCGACGGCGGCGGCGCGCGAGCGGCCGTCGGACGTCGGCAGGAGCGTCTGCGAGACGACGCCCTGGAGCGTGCCAGCGATCTGGATCCGGATCTGCGCCTGCTGCTCGGCCGGGAAGACGTCGATCAGGCGGTCGACCGTGGTCGCGGCGTCCTGCGTGTGCAGGGTCGCGAGCACGAGGTGGCCGGTCTCGGCCGCGGTCAGCGCGGTCGAGATCGTCTCGAGGTCGCGCATCTCGCCGAGGAGGATCACGTCGGGGTCCTGGCGGAGCGCGCCCCGCAGCGCGTCGGCGAAGCCGGTCGCGTCCGGGCCGATCTCGCGCTGGTTCACCACGCACTGCTTGTGGCGGTGCAGGAACTCGATCGGGTCCTCGATCGTGATGATGTGCTGCGATCGCGTGCGGTTGATCTCGTCGATCAGCGCGGCGAGCGTGGTCGACTTGCCCGAGCCGGTCGGGCCCGTGACGAGGACGAGGCCGCGCGGCTTCGCGGCGAGCTCGTGCAGCGAGGTCGGCAGCCCGAGCTGCTCGAGCGTCTTCAGCTCGAACGGGATCAGGCGCATCGCGGCCGCGAGGCTCTCGCGCTGGAAGTAGACGTTGATGCGGAAGCGGGCGAGGCCCGGGATCGCGTACGAGATGTCGATCTGCCGCTTGACCTCGAGGATCTTCTGCTGCTCGCTCGAGAGGATCCGGTAGAGCAGCCCGCGGCAGTCCTCGGGCGTCAGGATCTCGAAGTCGGTCAGGCGCTCGAGCTGGCCCCGCACGCGGATGACCGGCTCCGAGCCGCTCGTGACGTGCAGGTCGGACGCGTCCCGGGCGACCACGATCTCGAGCAGGTCGTCGATCGTGTAGTTCGTGTAGCGGGGCGAGTGCGCCTCGGCCTGCAGCGGCGCGAAGGCCGGCGCCGAGGGGGATGCGTGGGCGAATGCGGCGTCCATTGGCTTCCTCGCCAGCTATCGGCACCGGGTGCGCCCCGCTTGAGGGATTCCGAGGCCGCCCGGGCCGGTCGGACGGCCCCCGCGCGGCCCGGCGCGGAGCCCCCCGCGGCGGCTCGCCGACCGAGCCGCGCGGCCCGGTCGGGCCGGCCTCCCGGTCGACGCGCGCGCGAGCGCCGGGCCGGGCCGACGCGGCGCAGGGCGGCGCCGCGGCTCGCCCCCGACCCGGCTTCACCCGAACCGGTGGTTCAGATCCCTCCGGGGAGGGTCGGCGCGCTCATTCCGCCGTCGATACCTGGCATGAGCCCAACGACGCCGTTGCACGACAAGGAGGGGAGACCCACACAATGATCGACCGTCTCAGGAAGCGCATCGCGACGGGGGAGCGGGAGGGCGGCTTCACGCTCATCGAGCTCCTCGTCGTGATCATCATCATCGGCATCCTGCTCGCCATCGCGGTCCCGAGCTACCTCGGCTTCCGCACCCGGGCGAACCAGGCCGCCGCGCAGGCGAACGTCCGCTCCTCCATCCCGGCGATCGAGGCGTTCTTCTCGGACAACAACACGTACGCCGGCATGACGCTGGTGAACCTCCGCGCGAGCTACGACGCGGGCCTGCCGACGCTCACGTTCGGCACGCTCTCCGCGACGAGCTACTGCGTCTCGGCCACCGTCGGCGGCCAGACCTACAACAAGAACGGCCCGAGCGCGAACATCGCGTCCGGCGCCTGCCCGTAGTCCAGGGCACGGGGAGCGGGCCCTGCGGCCCCACTCCCGGGCTCACCACGACCGAAGGGCGCGGAGCGATCCGCGCCCTTCGGCGTTTCCGGGGCGAGGCGCGCGGTCAGCGCGCGAGCAGCTCGAGCACGCGCTCCGGCGTCACCGGCAGCGACGTGATCGCGCCCGGGCGGCCGAGGGCGTCGTCGACCGCGCCCGCGATCGCGGCGCCCATGCCGAGCAGGCCGCTCTCGCCCATCCCCTTCGCGCCGAGCGGGTTCGACGGCGTCGGCGCGTCCTCGCAGACGAGGATCTCGATCGGCGGCACGTCGAGCGCGGTCGGGAGCAGGTAGTCGACGAGCGTCGCCGCACGCGGCTGGCCGTGCTCGTCGTAGTCGAAGCGCTCGAGCAGCGCCCCGCCGAGCCCCTGCGCGACGCCGCCGGCGACCTGGCCCTCGACGAGCAGCGGGTTGACGGCGCGGCCGGCCTCCGAGGCGACGAAGCAGCGGCGCACCTCGACGTGACCGGTGACGCGGTCGAGCTCGACCTGGACGAGGTTGACGCCGTACGGGTAGTTCATGTGCTCGTCGACGTAGACCTCCCGCGCGCCGAGCCCGGGCGACTCGCCGCGGCGCAGGCTCGACACGGCGTCGCAGGCGGTGGCCAGCTCGCCCAGCCCGAGGCCGCGGTCCGGCGAGCCGGCGACGACGACGCGGCCGCCGCGCAGCTCGAGGTCGTCCGCGTCCACCTCGAGCAGCTCGGCCGCGACGCGGCGCGCCTTGTCCGCGGTCGCGGTCGCGGCCTTCAGCACCGCGCTGCCGCCGATCACGGTCGAGCGGCTCGACCAGGAGCCGACCCCGTCGGGGATCAGGTCGCTGTCGCCGTAGATCACCTCGATCGCGTGCGGCTCGACGCCGAGCGCGTCGGCGGCGATCTGCGCCATCACCGTCTCGATCCCCTGCCCGGTCGAGGCGCCGCCGATCAGCAGGCGGATGGCGCCGCTCGGGTCGACGTCGATCCCGGCCGTCTCGTAGACGCCGAGGCCGCTCTTGTCCATCCAGAACGCGACGCCGTTGCCGACGAGGCGGCCCCCGGCGCGCAACGCGGCCGCCTCGGCGACCCACCCGTCCCAGCCGGACTCGGCGACCGAGCGGTCGAGGATGCCGGGGAAGTCGCCCGAGTCGAGCAGCAGCGACTCGCCGCACATCCAGATCCCGGGCTCGTACGGGATCTCCGCGGGCGCGACGAGGTTCGTGCGGCGCAGCTCGACACGGTCGCGGCCGAGCTCGGCCGCCGCGAGGTCGAGCAGCCGCTCCCGGACGAACGTGTTCTGGAACCGGCCGGGCCCGCGGTACGGCCCGATCGGCGTCTTGTTCGTCGTCACGTCGTGCAGGACGCCGCGGAACGCGGGCACGCGGTACGGCGGCCCGAGCAGGCCGAGGCAGATGTCGGCGACGACCATCCCGGTCGGGCGGACGTATGCGCCCTCGTCCTGCCACGCCTCGTCGCGCAGCGCGAGCAGCGTCCCGTCCGCCGCGAAGGCCCCCTCGATCGCGTGCGTCTGCTCGCGCGCGTGGTTCGTCGCGACGAGGTGCTCGACGCGGTCCTCGATCCACTTGACGGGCCGGCCGAGGGCGCGGGCGACGTGGCAGACGAGGTAGTCCTCCGGGAAGAAGTCGCCGCGCACGCCGAAGCTCCCGCCGGAGTCGGTCGAGCGGTAGTGGAGCCGCGAGAGCGGCAGGTCGAGCAGCCGGGCGAGCGTGCGCTGGTGGTAGTGCGTGACGAGCGTCGCGCCCCAGACGGTCAGGTGGCCGCGGCCGGGGTCGTAGTCGGCGACGAGCCCTCGCGTCTCCATCGGCACGCCGGTGTGCCGGCCGATCGCGAGCTCCGCCCGCACGACGTGCGCGGCCTGCCCGAACGCGGCGTCGACGTCGCCGTACTCCTTGACCAGGCACGCCGTCTCGTTGCCGACGTCGACGCGCAGCGGGCGGCGCCCTCGTCGAGCCCGGCCCGCGCGCCCAGCACGACCGGCAGCTCCTCGAGCTCGACCTCGACGAGCTCCGCCGCGTCCTCGGCCTGGTAGGGCGTCTCCGCGACGACGACGGCGACGGGCTCGCCCACGTACCGGACGCGGTCGCGCGCGAGCACGGGCTGCAGGTAGGGCTCGAGGTCGACGCCGGGGAGCGGGATCCGGAGCGGGATCGGCTCGACCTCGGCGACGTCCGCGCCGGTGAGCACCGCGTGGACGCCCGGCGCGGCGAGCGCCTCCGCCACGTCCACCGCGAGCAGGCGCGCGTGCGCGCTCGTCGCCCGCACGACCCGGAGCCAGAGCTGGCCGGGCAGGTCGACGTCGTCGACGAAGCGCCCCGCGCCGCGCAGCAGGCGGCGGTCCTCGAGACGCAGGACGCGCCGGCCGACGTGGGTCGAGCCGTCGGAGATCGTCGTCGAGCCGGTCACTGCCCCTCCTGTGTGTCCGCGCGGTCGGCCGCCGCGTGGGCGCCAGCATAGGGGCCGGCGAGCGGCCCCGGCCGGCGACTGCCGCGCTCGGGGCCGTTTCGGTCTCACGCGCGCGCGAGAAACGCCCCCATCGGAGGGATCGCCGGCGCCGCTCGCGGCCTACAGTCGCCGCCGGCGATTGCCGATAAGCCGGGCATGAAGCAGCAGGTGCGCCTCCGCGTGCTGATCCCGCTCGCGCTCGTCGCGGTCGCGGGCCTGCTCGTGTGGAAGTTCGTCCTCGCCGACGACGGCGCGCAGCCGGTCGCCGAGCCGGCGGCGATCGCGCCGCAGCCGGCGGCACCCGACGCGCCCGCGGCGGCGGCGCCCGCGGACGCCGTCGCGCCCGGGACGTCCGCGCCCGCCGCCGACGGCGACCTCGCCGCGAGCCTGACGGAGATCTGCGAGGAGACGCGGGCGGAGATCGACGCGCTCGACTACGGCACGACGCCGACCGCGGCCGAGGCCGCGCTGCGCCGGGCCGTCGGCATCCAGGCCGACGCCGTCACGCGCATCGGCGCGCTCTCGACGGTCGGAGAGCAGTCCGCGACGCTCGCGGAGCTGCAGGCGACCGTCCGGCAGACGCACGACGTCTCGGCCGAGGCGCTCGCCGCGCTCGTCGACGACCGCTACGTCCGCGCCTTCGGGCTGATCGACCGCTCGCAGCGGCTCTCCACGAAGAGCGACGAGCTCGCGCTCGAGCTCGGCGCGGCCGGCTGCGAGGACGAGCAGGCGACGGCGGCCGGGCAGGACGAGGACGTGGACGCGGCGACCTACGCGGTCGCCGACCGGCTCGACGACACGCGCGTCGTCGTCGTGGTCCTCTACTCGCCGGACGCCGACGTCGACGCGGTCACGCTGCGCGAGGCCCGCGCGGGCGCCCTGGCCGCCAAGGCGAGCTTCGTCGCCATCGACGGCACGCGCGACGCGGCCATCCGCGTCATCGCGTCGAAGCTCGACCTGCGCGAGACCCCGGCGGTGCTGGTCTTCGAGCGCAACGGCGGCCTCTCGACCCGTCTCGACGGCTTCGCCGACCGGCAGACGGTGGCGCAGGCCGTGGCGAATGCGAAGGCGCCTGCATGAGCACGCCTGACCCCGCCGGGAGCCAGCCGCTGGCGCCCGGGGGGTTGCGACCACCCGGCGCTCCCGCCCCGGAGCCCGCACCCGAGGCCGGCGACCTGCCGATCGAGCCGCTGCCGGAGGCCGGCGGCCTGCGCCTCCAGCCCGCGCGCTCGCTCGCGCCGCAGGCGGACGAGCCGACCGACCCGGTCGAGGCCGCCCGCGGCCGCGCGCTCGTCCGCTCCGCCACACGCAACGGCCGGCGCGTGGTCACGCTCCGCCGGATCGACGTCGGCGACGAGTGCGTGGTCGAGTGCGACGTCTACCCGGCGAACAGCCTGAAGGTCGAGCCGGTCCGCCCGGGCCCGTACCGCTTCGCCGAGCGCGAGCAGGGCGACCGCTTCGTCGAGGAGGCGCTCCTCGCGCTCGAGTACCTCGGCTGCGAGCTCGCGTAGCGCCCGCTACGCCGCGAGCACGTCGCGGCCGAGCCGCTCGATCGTCTCGTGCGCCCACTCGGGCGGCGACCCGGGCCAGCTGACGCGGCAGTGGATCTCGCTCGTGCCGAGCCGTTCCTGGTGCTCGGCGAGCTGCGCGCGCACCGTCTCGGCGCTCCCGACGCAGAAGCGGCCGTGCGCGAGCCGCTCCCAGCCGGAGCCGAGCTCGTCCGCCTGGCCCCACTGCGCATAGGTCGCGTACTTGGCCTCGAGGATGGGCCGGGCGCGGCGCACCGCCTCGGCGTCCGTCTCCGCGACGAGAACCTCCCGGAAGCCGACCAGCTCACCGGGCTCGCCACGGGGCCGCTCGGCGCGGAAGAGCGCGACCTGGCGCTCGAGCTCGTCGAGCGAGCTCATCGGCGGCATGTACCAGCCGTCCGCGCAGCGGCCGGCGCGGCGGACGGCCCGGTCGGCGACGGCCGCGAGCCAGAGCGGCGGGCGCGGCGAGGGCACGTGCGCGAGCGCGGCGTCGCGCAGGTCGTAGCCGTCGCCGCGCGCGGTCACGGGCGCACCGTCGAGCAGCCCGCGGAGCACGCCGAGCTTCTCCTCGTAGGCGCGCACGGGCGAGCGGCCGACCGCGAACGCGCCCCACTCCTCGTCGCGGTAGCCGAGCCCGAGCCCGACGGCGAGCCTCCCGCCGCAGATCACCTGGAGCGAGGCGACCGTCTCCGCGACCTCGAGCGGGTTGAGCAGCGGGAGCAGGAGCACGCCGGTCGCCAGCCGCATCTCTCCCGCCTCCGCGGCCAGCCGCGCGAGCAGGGGCACCGGCTGGAACATCCAGTACGGCTGCGGCAGGAAGTGCTGGCCGGCCGCGACGGTCGAGAGGCCGACGTCGCGTGCGAGCCGAACATCCTCGAGGATCGCCTCGAGCGCCGCGCCCGGATCGACGCCGGGCTCGTACTGGGCGGAGAGGAAGAGGCCGAGGCGCACCGCGCGATCGTACGGGAGCCCGGGCGCCCGCGGGGTCACCGGAGCCCGCTCGCAACGGCGCGCGGGTCGGCCCGACCCGACCCGGCGGTACGCACCCCGCACCGGCGCGCAGACCGGCCCACCCCGACCCGCCCGGACGGGTGTGGGTCGATCGGCGCGGAATCGGCGCAGTCGCGTGTCACACGCGTGCACGTTTTTCCGCCATGGAGGCTGAGCGCCGGAGGCGCGTGGTTCCCCACCCTGGGCGGGAGGTCTGTCGCGCGGGCGCGCGCGAGCAGCGGCTGCAAGCGACGACCGCGACGGCGGGTGCGGCCGCGACCACGACCAGGGCTGTGACCGCGACCGCGACGGCGACCACGACCGCGGCTGCGGCTGCGGCTGCGAGCGACTCCGACCGACGGCGGCCGCGGCCGCCGTCGCCCACGCTCATCCAGGACGGGCGCTCGTCGTGCGCGATGCGCCACGCTCGATCCGCTCGAGCCGGTCGCGCAGCTCGACCAGCAGCTCCCGGTCTCGTCGACCGTGCGCCGGGCGAGCGCGAGCTGCTCGCGCTGGCGGCGGCCGACCGGCGCCGTGACGACGATCGGGTCAGGATCGGCACGAGCGCGAGCGAGAAGAGGATCAGGAGCGCCGCCACCGAGCGTCCGGCGGGGCTCGTCGGGATGACGTCGCCGTAGCCGACAGTCCCGACGGTCACGACGGCCCACCACACCGCCCGGCCGTAGCTCGTGAAGGTCGCGGGCTCGACCAGGCGCTCGATCGCCGCGGCCGCGAGGACGAGGGCGAGCGCCGCCCCAGACACGAGGAGCAGCGCACGGGCCAGCGTGATCCGCTCGGCGACGCGCACGAGCGTCCGCTCCACCGACCGCGTGGCGAGTGAGCGGCGGGTCGCTCACCGGGAGACCGCGGGCAGCAGCCCCCGCGCCCCGAGCGCCACGACGGCGCGCTCGCGCACCGCGGCCCCGACCACGGCGGGCGACGCCGTCGGCCGTGCAGGCCGGAGATCGTCAGCCACGTGACCAGCTCGGTGACGTCGGTGACGCGCACCGCCACGTTCTCGAGCGGCTCGCCGGTCGACGCCGCCGCCGCGAGGAGGACCGAGCGAAGGAGCGTCGTCGATCGACGCGCCGAGCGCGACCGGCACCTGGACGGCGATCCCGCGCCGCGTGTCCTTGAACGTGCGGTTGACGACGGTCGAGGAGACCATCGTCGAGTTCGGGACGAAGACGCGCCGGTCGTCGTCGGTCAGGAGCACCGTCGTGGATGAGCGTGATCTCCTCGACCTCGCCCGCCGTGTCGCCGACGAGGATCCGGTCGCCGATCCGCATCGGCTGCGTCAGCGCCAGCAGGACGCCGGCGCCCAGGTTCGCGAGCGGCGTCGTGAAGGCGAGGCCCACGAACAGCGCCAGCACCGCGCCGGACGCCAGCACCGCGGTCGCGAGCTGCTCGGTCTGGAGACACGGCCAGCGTGTTCAGACGACGATCACGATCAGCACGGCGACGATCACGCGCCGCAGCACGCCGAGCCGCGTCCGCATGCTGGCGACCTCGTCCGGCGTGCGCCGCGTCGCCTGCGCGGCGCTCCCAGCGCTCGAAGCCCCTCCGGGTCAGGAGCCAGCGGGCGACCAGGATGCCGACGGCACCCGCGCCGGCGGTGATCAGCGCCTGGACGGTGTTGCTCGACATCGCTCCCGTGTCCGTTCGACGGGCCGGCGGCCATGCCTTCACCCTGCGCGGCCGCGCGCACGTTCCCTGCCGACCCGTGCGGCAGACTTCCCAGCGTGATCCCACTGGCCGCCCGTCTCGGCGGAGTGGACGTTCCTCGTCGTCCTCGTCGTCATCCTCGCCGGCCCGCTGATCGTCGAGCGGCTGCGGCGGCGCGGGCGTCCTCGGCGGCCGGTCACCGCGTGAGGCGGCTCCTCGCCCTGCTCGGGCTCGCGGTCGCGCTCGTCGCCGCGCCGCCCGCAGGCGCCGAGGACGGCCGCCGCCGCGGAGATCGCGGCGCGCCACGCGCCGATCCTCGGGCTTCGGCGGACAGGCGCGGCCGTGCGCCGCAGGCGAGCCGTACCGGCCGGTCGCCGTCGAGGTCGTCCTCGGCAACCCGGACGTGCTCCTGGTCGCGCCCGACCGCGGGCCGCCATCGCTCCCGGGCCCGACCGCGGCCGACCTGGCCGGCAAGGGCGAGGAGCTGGCAGCTCGACCTCCCAGGAAGGCGCTCCGCCCCGGCTGCACGTACGAGCGGTGGTTCCGCGCGGCCGCGGCGAGAGCCGACCGTGGCGTACGCGCGTCGCCGGCCGGCGAGCGGCCGGCTCGCGCTCTCCAATGCTGGCTCTACTACACGTACAACGACTTCAACGACAGGCACGAGGGCGACTGGGAGATGCTCCAGCTGGCCTTCGACGCATCGACGGCCGAGGAGGCGCTCGAGCAGGGAGCCGGTCTCGTCGGCGTCTCCCAGCACGAGGGCGGCCAGGTGTCGCCACCAGCGGCGGCGCGCTCTCCGTCGTCGACGGCCGCGCAGTGATCTACCCGGGCGCCGGCTCGCACGCGGCGAACTGCTTCACCCAGGCCCTCTGGCTCGGCCGCGACGCCGAGCAGGGCTTCGGCTGCGACGACACGCGCGCGCCCACGACGCTCGAGGCGGCGAGGTCGTGCTCCTGCCCGACCGCGTCGACGACCCGACCGGGCCGTTCGCGTGGCTCCTCTTCACCGGCCGCTGGGGCGAGAAGCGGGCCGGCTTCAACAACGGCCCGACGGGCCCCCAGACGAAGGGGTCTGGCGCGAGCCCCTCTCCTGGCGACGACCTGCGCGACGACGCGGTGAAGGTGCCCGGTCAGGGCACGTTCGGGCAGAGCGTCACCGGCGCGTTCTGCTGGGCGGTCGAGGCGGAGCTCCTCGGCGCTGTGGTTCTCGATCGAGCGACCGTGGGTCGCGCTCGGCCTCGCGCTGCTGGTGCTCGGCCTCGTCAGCGCGGGCCTGCGGCGGACGCGCTGGAGCCCGGCCGAGCCGGTGCCGGTCGCACGGGCGCGCACGGTCGGGCAGATCCTGCGCCGCCCGGCGGATCTACGGCCAGGCGCCCCGGACGTTCCTCGCGATCGGCGTCGTCTTCGTCGATCGCGCTCGTATCGACGGGATCCAGAACCTGCTGCTGCGGGTGACGCCGCTCGCGACGGTGCGCGAGGTGTCCGGGGACGACAGCGTCGCCTCCTCCCTGCTCGCCCTGCTGATCGGCGGGCTCGGCGTCTCCCTCGGCATCCTGCTCGTCACCGGGGCCGTCGCGGCCGCGCTCGCGGCGCGCCAGCGCGGCGCCTCGCTGGGCGGGCTCGGCGCCTACCGCGCGCTGCGGCCGCACGGGCCCGCCATCGGCGGGATCGTCCTACGCACCGTCCCCGCTCTACGTGGTCCTCGTCAGCCTCGTCGTCACGATCCCGGTCGCCGTCTGGCTCGGCGTCCGCTGGGCGGTCGCCGTCCACGCGTGCGTGCTCGAGGACCTCGAGCGCGCGCGACGCGCTGCGCCGGAGCCGCGCGCTCGTGCGGGGAACGCGCCGCGCTGGCGTTCACCGTCACGGTCTACGGGATCGGCCTCGCGACCGGCCCGATCGTCGGGCTGCTGCTCCTCTTCCTCGCCTCGTCCTGGTCGCTCGCGACGATCAACGCGATCGGCTCGCTCGTCAACCTGGCTTCCTGACCACGTTGGGATCGCGACCACGCTCCTCTTCGACCTGCGCGAGCGAGCCGCGGGTGCGACGCCCAGGCGGACGACCTCGCCGGCGCGCCGCCCCCGCCTGACCCGAGGGAGGTTCCATGGACGACCTGCAGCAGCCACGGCCCGGCGAGGGCACGACGCGCAGCGGCCTGCTCGAGCGGATCAGCCCGCGCGAGGTGGCGATCGCGCTGGCCGCCGCCGCGATCATCTGGTTCGCGGTCGACAACACACAGTCGGTCACGATCGACTGGTGGGTGACGGATCGGAGCTCGCCACTGATCCTCGTCATCATCGTCTCGTTCGCCCTCGGCGCGGCCGTCGCGCTGCTCGGCTCGCGCCGGCGGCGGAAGCGGAAGGAGCGCGCCGCGAAGGGGTAGCGCTCGCCGCCCGCGCGATGGCGTAGCATCGCGGCGTGTGGACGGTCGACCAGGACGCCGCCACGCGGCTCGCCGCCACGCTCGGGCCCGGGTGGGGCGACGCGCTCGCGCCCGTCGCCGACGTGCTCGCCGACCTTGGCCGCTTCCTGCGCGAGGAGCGCGCCGCGGGCCGGCGCTTCCTGCCCGCGGGCGACCGCATCCTGGCAGCGTTCCGCCAGCCGCTCGACGACGTCCGCGTCCTGATCGTCGGGCAGGACCCGTACCCCACCCCTGGCCACCCGGTCGGCCTCTCGTTCTCGGTCGGCCCCGACGTGCGCCCCCTCCCCGGCAGCCTGCGGAACATCCTCCAGGAGTACGTCGCCGACCTCGGCCACCCGCTGCCCGCGAGCGGCGACCTGACGCCGTGGACGGAGCGCGGGGTCATGCTCCTGAACCGCGTCCTGACCGTCCGCCCGGGCGAGCCGGGCAGTCACCGCGGCAAGGGCTGGGAGACGGTGACCGAGCAGGCGATCCGCGCCCTCGCCGCGCGGGAGCGGCCGCTCGTCTCGATCCTCTGGGGCCGCGACGCCCGCACCCTCGCGTCGCTCCTCGCCCCGCACCCGACCGTCGAGAGCGCCCATCCGAGCCCCCTCTCGGCCTCGAACGGCTTCTTCGGCTCCCGGCCGTTCAGCCGCGCGAACGCCCTGCTCGAGGAGCTGGGCGCGGCGCCGGTGGACTGGCGTCTCTGATGGGGAGAGAAGCTCGCGCTTCACCCCCCACGCCCCCCTCATCGCGCCAGGCCCCTCGCGCTCGGGCTCTCGATCCGGAGACGGAGCCGCGCCCTGGCCGGGTTCCCCGGCCTGGGCGCGGCGCACTCCAGAGGAGGGGGGCTGCGGGGGAAGCCCGGGTTCCCCCCGGCGCTAGTAGCGGGGCAGCTCGTCGACGATGTCGATCGAGACGATCGTCTCGGGGCGGAGGAAGCGGCCGTGGATGCACGGCCAGTCGCCGGGGCGGCGCTCGTCGACGATGCGCATCACCTCGCGCGCGCGGGCGTGGGCGTCCGCACCCGCGGCGAAGGCGCCGAGCTCGAGCCGGTCACCGTCGGAGAGCCGCACGTAGACCCGGTGGACGAGCTGCTCGCGGCCCATCACCGACGGGTGCGCGGGCTCGGCCAGGTCGACGGCCTGGAAGGAGCTCGGCGGGATGCCGGCGAGGCCGACCTGCTCGACGAGCGGCACGGCCGTCGGCACCGAGGCCAGCTCCGCAACGCTCTCGGGGGCGAGGGCCGGCGGCGGCGCCGGCTCGGCGGGCACCTCGGCCACGGCGCCGTGGACGGACGCGATCGCGCGCAGGATGTCGCCGCGGCTCGCCACGGCGAAGCGCGGCTCGACGCCGAGCGCCCGGCGGACGTTCTCGATCGCGAGCTGGTTGGTCGGGTCGCAGACGGCGACGACGGGGACGCCGTCCTCGATGCGGATCGGCAGTGCGAGGTAGAGGCGGGCGCTCCCGACGGGCAGCAGCGTCGCCGCCTGCGGGTCGAGCTGGATCGAGCCGAGGTCGACGAAGGGCAGCCCCTTCTGACCGGCGAGCAGGCGGCCGAGGTCGCGCTCCGCGATCAGCCCGCGGTCGAGGAGCACCTCGCCGAGGCGCTTGCCGTCGCGGACGCTCTCCTCGAGCGCGGCCTCGATGTCGGCGGCGCCGACGAGGCCCATGTTGTGGATCAGCGTCCCGAGCGGCAGGTCGCGCATCTCCTCGGGGCGATGGGCGACCTGCTGCGCGGGCGCTGGCTCGGCCGACGGGGCCGGCGCCTCGACCGCAGGAGGAGGCGCGAGCTCGACGACCGGTGCGGGGGCCGGCTCCGGCGCGGGCGGCGTCGCCTCGAGTGGCGCGACCGCGGGCGCCGGGAGCTCCGGCGAGAACGAGAGCAGGGCGTCGACGGCGGACTCGACCTCGGCCTGCATCGCCACCTGCGGCGGGGGCGGCAGGAAGCTCTCCGGCGCGCCGCCGAGCTGCAGCGGCTCCTCCGGCGCCGGGGCCGTCTGGTGCGAGCCCGGCGGCGGCAGGTGCGTGGGCGCCTCCGGCCGGAGGACGCGGAGGGCCTGCGGCTGGCCCGGGACAGGCTCGCCGTGCCCGGCGGCATACGGGTCGCGCTGCGGTTCGGGGTGCTCCATCGAGGCCATCGCCAGGCTCGTCCTTTCGTCTCACCGGAGATCGGCCCGGGCGCGCTCGGGCCCGATGCCTCGTCCGGGGTGCGTCGATGCTCTACGCCACGTATCGACGCGAGTCCCTCGTTGGGACTCCCCCGGGTGGGTGAACGAGTGGGCGGGAAGCTCGGACTCGTGCCCGCTGGCCGCCCCTGATCGCGCCGGGCGACTCGCGGTCGGGCTCTCGCGCGAGCGCCGCGCCGGCGGCCTGCCGACGCCCGCAGCGGCTACGGGAAGGGAGCCCTCCCGGGTCGGCCGCTGGAGGCTGCGAGCCCGCGCACCCGCTGGGCGACCCCTGCGTTACTGGACGAGCACGCGCGAGAGCTCCTCCAGCGACGTCAGGCCGGAGGCGACCTTCGCGATGCCATCGTCCCAGAGGGTGCGCATGCCCGTGGCGACGGCGGCGCGCTCGAGCTCGTCGCGGCTCGCGCCCTTGGAGGACAGGCGCTCGATCTCCTCGGTCATCACGAGCAGCTGGAAGATGCCGACCCGCCCCTTGTAGCCGCTCAGGTTGCAGCGCGGGCAGCCGCGCTTGCGGTAGAGCGCGAGGCCGTCCGCCGAGGCGGCCTGCTCGGGCGTGAAGCCGGCCGAGACGAGCTCGTCCGGGCTCGGCACGTACATCTCGCAGCAGTGGACGCAGAGCCGGCGGGCGAGCCGCTGCGCGAGCACGGCCGTGACCGCGGCGCCCGTCAGGAACGGTTCGACGCCCATCTCGTTCAGGCGCGTCAGCGCGCTCGGCGCGTCGTTCGTGTGGAGCGTCGAGAGCACGAAGTGGCCGGTCAGCGCCGACTCGATCGCCATCTTCGCCGTCTCGACGTCGCGGATCTCGCCGACCATGATCACGTCGGGGTCGGAGCGGAGGATCGTGCGCAGCGCCGCCGCGAAGCTGAGGCCGGCCTTCAGGTTGATCTGCACCTGGTTGATGCCGGCCAGGCGGTACTCGACCGGGTCCTCGACGGTGATCACGTTGATCTCGGGCCGGTTGATCTCGTTCAGGATCGCGTAGAGCGTCGTCGACTTGCCCGAGCCTGTCGGGCCGGTGACGAGGAGCGCGCCGGTCGGGAGCCGGACGATCTCCTCGACGACCAGCCGCATCTTGTCCGAGAAGCCGATGTCCGAGAGCGTCGGCGGCCGCTTCGACTTGTCGAGCAGGCGCATGACGACGCCCTCGCCCTCGACCGTCGGCAGCACCGCGACGCGAATGTCGAGGCTCCGCCCGGCGGCGCGCGCGTCCAGGGAGATGCGACCGTCCTGCGGCTTGCGCTTCTCGGCGATGTCGAGCTTCGCGAGCACCTTCAGGCGCGTGACGACGGAGGGCGCGAGCTTCTTCGGTAGCCGCTGCACCTCCGCGAGGACGCCGTCGACGCGCGCCCGGATGACGAGCGCGTCCTCCTGCGGGTCGAAGTGCAGGTCGCTCGCCCCGTCCTCGGCCGCCTGGAGGATGACCGAGTTGACGAGCCGGACGAGCGGCGCGTCGGAGACCCCGTCGTCCTGGTCGAGGTCGGCGCCCTCGTGGTCGTCGTGGAACTGGTCGTCCTGGACGAGCGCCGCGCGCTCCCAGAACTCGTTCGCCCGCGAGATCCGCTTCAGCTCGCCCTCGATCTCCTCGCGCGTCGCGACCGCGAGGTCGAGGACGTAGCGGGTCGCGAGTCGGAGCTCGTCGATCGTCTGGACGTCGGTCGGGTCGGCGATCGCGACGCGCAGCCGCTCGTCCTCGAGCGCGTACGGGATCGCGCACGCCCGCTCGAGGATGTGCGCCGGGATCTGCTCGACGGCGTCGCGCGCGACGCCCTCGGCGTGGAGCGAGACGAAGGGCAGCCGGTGCTGCTCGGCGACCACGCGGGGAGCGAGCCCCTCGTCGAGGATCGCCTGCGCGAACGAGCCCGAGCCGGCGTGGCCGCGCACCGCCGCCAGCTGCTCGTCGGTGAGCAGCCCGGTCGCCTCGATCAGGTCGGCGACGAGCTCCGTGATCGGGTTCGCGGCGATGCCGCCCTGGAGCACGGGCTCACCCGCCCCGGCCCGATCCCGCTCGGGCCCGGGCTGGGGCTTGAGGACGCGAAGACGACGGAGATCCTCGTACGCCATTCCCACTCCGCTTATCGGCCACGCCCGTGACGCACGTGAGCCGGGGTACCCCGAACGGGCCCGCCGGCGCCGGTCGCGCTAGAAGAGCTCGAGGTAGCGGTCGAGGATCGTCGGCCCCCAGAAGAGCGCGACGACCGAGCCCGCGGCGAGGAACGGGCCGAACGGGATCCGCGTCGAGCGGGCCCCCGACCCGCGCGCGACCATCAGGCCGAGCCCGAAGACGAGCGCGGTCAGCATCCCGAGCATCATCGCGACGGCGACCGACTTGCCCAGCATCGCGCCGAGCAGGAGGGCGAGCTTGACGTCGCCCATCCCCATCCCGCGCGGGTACGCGAGCAGCGCGAGGAAGAGGAACAGCGAGCAGGCGAGCGAGGCCCCGATCCACTCGAGCGCGCGGTCGGGCGCGATCGCGAGCTGCGCCGCCAGCACGATCGCGGTGGCGGGCAGGACGATACGGTCGGGGAGGATGTACCGCTCCGCGTCGATCGCCGAGAGCACGACGAGCACGATGCAGAAGAACGACGCGACGAACGCCTCGGGGCTGAGCCCGAAGCGCAGGAAGCAGCCCGCGACGAGCAGCGCGGTCGCGAGCTCGACGGCCGGGTAGCGCAGCGAGATCCGCGCCCCGCAGCTGCGGCAGCGACCGCGCAGCAGCAGGTACGAGAGGATCGGGACGTTGTCGTACCAGGCGATCGGCGTCTCGCAGCTGCCGCAGGCCGAGCCGGGGTGGACGAGCGAGCGGCGCTCCGGCAGGCGCGCGGCGACGACGTTCAGGAAGCTCCCGATCGCGAGGGCGGGCGCGAAGGAGAAGATGGCGGCGACGACGTTCACAGCCCGCTGATCGGCCCGCGGCACCGGGAGTTGACCGGCTGCGCCGTCGCGGTCACGCGCGGATCGAGTTCCGCAGCGCGACGTTGCTCGTCAGGTTCCAGAGCTTCCACGTCTGCGTCGGATCCAGGTTGACCTTGAGGTTGACGACGAGCAGCCCGAGCGACGACGCGCTGGGCGGCGTGTAGGTGAAGACGCTGCCGTCCGTGATGTAGTCCGCCAGCGCGACGCCGTTGCGGCGCAGCGTGTGGCGGCTCGCCGAGCCCGCCGTGTCCCACGTCACGGTCGTCGCGACGCCGCCGGAGGCGGGGCAGGCGGCGGGGAGCGAGACGGTGACGGAGCTCGCGCTCGACAGCGTGATGGAGCTCGCGCAGTGGATCTCGCGGCGCATCCGGTCGACCGCGACCCGGGCCTCCTGCTGTGCCTGGAAGCGCTTGTTCAGGTCGATCTCGGCGCGGCTGCCCTGGACGAACAGGGTCGTCACCGCCGTCAGCACGACGACGAGGATCGACATGACGCCGAGCAGCTCGATCAGGCTGTAGCCGTCCTGCGACCGGAGCCGCCGCAGGATCGCCGTCCGGAGCGCGCGGGCCGCGGTCACCGGCTCAGCTCGAGCGGCGGACGACGAAGCGGAGCGCGGCGCGGGCGGTGCGCTCGCTCTTGGCGCCGATGCCCCACCGCTCCTGCGCGGCCTCGTCGGCGCGGATCAGGATCCGCAGGGCGTCGGCGCCGTGGCTCCAGCCGAACCGGGCGCCCGTGACGACCCAGGCGTGCTGGTAGAGCCACCAGCGCACGAGCTTCGCGGTCGGGCGGTCGGCGGCGGCGAGGCGGCGCTCGACGAGGCGGGCGCGCTGGTCGAGGCGCAGCTCGTCGAGCGGCTCGCGCGGCGCGCCCTTCACGGTGAAGGCGGGCTTGCGGGCGGCCTTGCGGCCCGCCGGGCGGGCCGCCGTGGTCGCGGCGGCCGGCTCGACGGGGACGGTCTCCGCCCCGGCGGCCGGGTCTGCCTCGGTCGCCGCCGGCGCGGTCTCGACCCCGGTCTCCGTCGGCGCAGCGGGCTGCGGGACGGCCGGGACGGGCGCGGTGTCGGTCGGGTCGGGCGTCTGCGGCGCCGGCCGCGGCGTGTCGGCATCGTCGGCCCTGGGCGGCGTCCACTGCACGACCGCGGTGCCACGGAACGGGGAGGTCTGGGCGGGGATGCCGCGCTCGTCGTACGCCCGGTTGCGCTCGAGGCGCAGCGAGACGGTCGGCGCGCCGGTGTCCTCGAGCTTCGTGCCGGGAGCGGGCGCCTGCTCCCCGACGATGTTCGACGGGTAGCCGTCGACCTTGCCGACGACCTTCCAGGCGAAGCCGGCGTCCTCGAGGATGCCCTTCGCGAACACGTACGGCTGGTTGCGCACGTCTGGCACGATCAGCGGCGACGCGGCCTCGGGCTCCTCCTCGGCGACCGGCGCGGCCGCCTCGGAGCCCGGCACCGTCGGAACCGACGGCACGGGCTCGCTCGCGGGGTCGTTGCTCGCGATCGAGAACGTCGACGTCCCGAGCAGCCAGACGGCCACGAGGACGGCGATGCGGATGAACGGCGTGGACGGTCGCATTCGGCTCGCTCCGTGGATCGGCGGGCTCGGCGCCACGTGCCATCCCTCCGTCGGGGGAGCCGACGCCCCGAACCCGGTCACGCTGTCTCTACTCTCGAGCTTCGGTCGAGCCTGAGTGTTCGGTCGGATCGGGCTGCGGGCGTGCCGTCCGGCTCGCGGCTTCTGGCCCACGCGAGCGCGGCTCGACCCGCAGCTGCGAGCCCTCGGCTCGCGGCTCCCGACTCCGTGGCGCCCCTCGGGGCCTCCCGGCTTCGCCGCGCCCGGCTCTTCCCGACGCCGCCGAAGGCGCGGCTCCACGCCCGTGGTCGGGCGCCCGCGGCTCGTGCGCCGTCACAACCCACCGTCCCTTTCGGACACGTCCCGAGCCCGGACTCCCGCCCTTTGGGTGGGGCTACCGCGATCCGCCTGGCAGCGAGCCTACCGCGGAATCCCGCACGGATCCCTCACGGGTCCGTGCCGATTCAGTGCCGATTCGCCCCCCGGCCGGGGGCGAGACGGGGCTCTCCCCGGCGACGACGCGGCTCGACCCGGCCCGACGGTCGAGCCCGCTGGACCGTCTGTGTCGGGCGGATGCGCCGACCGGCGCACGGCCTGGCAAGGCCCGCGGGCGTGACGCGAAGGGGCCCGAAGCCTCCTGCTCCTGGCGGAAAGCGGATCCGACGCGTGCGGCGCCCGCGAAACGACGCAGACGGCCCAACGGGCGCCGGGCTCGACCCGTCGAGGCTAGGCCCAGAAGGGCTGGACCCAGCCGCGTCCGGTCGCGATCGCGCGCAGCGCGAGCATCGCCGTGTAGGTCGGCAGCACCGCCAGCTCCTCGCCCGGCCGGGCGAGCTCGAGGCCGCGATCGAGCGCCTGCGCCAGATCGCCGATCACCTCGATCCGCCCTCGCTCGAACCCTCCGTAGGCGAAGCGGAGCGCGAGCTCCTCGGCGCGCGAGCCCGTCGCGACGAGCGTCTCGAGCGCCGGCATGAGCGGCTCGAAGTCGACGTCCCAGATCCACGAGACGTCGCGGCCGTCGGCGATCTCGTCGTTCAGCGCGACGACGGCGACGCGTGGCGCGCCACCCTCGACGATCGTCCTGATCGCCTCGTTCGCGCCCGCGGGGTTCTTGATCAGGAGCACGAGCGCCGAGCGACCCCGGCCCGCCGCGATCCGCTCGAAGCGCCCGAACGCCGGCCGGAAGCGAGCGAGCCCGGCCTCGACCTCCGCGAGCGTGGCGCCGAGCGCGAGCGAGAGCGACGCGGCCGCCAGCGCGTTGTAGACGTTGTAGAGCCCGGGCAGCGGCAGGTCGATCCTCGCGAGGCCAACCGGCGTGTGCAGGTCGAACCCGACACCGTCGAGGCCCCGCAGCGCGACCGCGCGCGCCGTCACGGCGAGCGGCGGCCTGGCCGACGAGCAGGTCGGGCAGCGCCAGGCGCCGAGGTGGCCGACGTAGGCGGGGGCGTAGCGGTACGGCGCGCCGCACGCGCGGCAGTACTTCGAGTCGGCCGCGTGGCTCAGCCGCTCGACGCCGACGCTCGGGTCGTCGAGGCCGAAGAACACGGTGCCCGCGCGATCGCGTGCGAGCTCCGCGATGATCGGGTCGTCCGCGTTGGCGACCAGGACCGCGCCCGGAGGAAGGCCGTCGACCGCGTCCCGCCAGCGCGCGGCGACCGTCTCCAGCTCGCCGTAGCGATCGAGCTGGTCGCGGAAGAGGTTGCCGAGCACGATCGCGCCGGGGCGCACCTCGCGCGCCACGACGGGGAGCGCGGCCTCGTCCACCTCGAGGAGCCCGAGACGGGCGCCGCGCGCGTCGAGCAGCGTCGAGGCGATTCCCGACACGAGGTTGGCGCCCGAGCGGTTCCAGGCGAGCTGGCGGGTCGGCGCGAGGATCTCGGCGGCCATCGCCGTCGTCGTCGTCTTCCCGTTCGTCGCGGAGACAAGCGCCGCGCCGTCCGGCAGGCGCCGCGAGAGCGCGGCCAGCGCGCCGGGGTCCATGCGCACCAGCAGCTTCCCGGGCAGGGTGGTGCCGCCGCCCCGGCCCGCCGCCCGCGAGAGCCGCCCGACCGCGCGGGCGATCGCCGTCTCGAGCGCGAGCCGCACCGGAGGAGTGTACGAGTCGCCGTCGAACTCACGCCCGATCGCGGTGCACGGGACGAACTCTCCCACCAGCGCGACTGCGGCCCTCGAGAGCCTCTCGGCGACCGTCGACGCGCGCGACACGTACACGGCCGGGCACTCCCGGCGCGTCCGCCTGATCTCGCTCATGATCGGGGCGGCGATGGAGCTCGACGACGCGCAGATGTCGGTGCTCGGCGCGGCCGCGCTGTTCCACGACGTGGGCAAGCTCTCGATCCCCGACCACATCCTGCTGAAGCCGTCGCGGCTGACCGCGCTCGAGTGGGAGATCATGCGGCGCCACTCGGAGGAGGGCGCGCGGATCATCGAGAGCGCCGGGGTCGGCGGCCCGGCGGTGCCGGCAATCCGCCACCACCACGAGCACTGGGACGGGACGGGCTACCCGGCCGGGCTCGCGGGCGAGGAGATCCCGCTCGAGGCGCGGATCATCCACGTAGCCGACGCGCTCGACTCGATGACGACCTCGCGGATCTACCGGCCCGCGCTGCCGGTCCGCCACGCCGTCCAGGAGCTGCGCGACCAGGCCGGACGCCAGTTCTGCCCGGCCGTGATCGAGGCGCTCGAGCGCGTGCTGCGCGACAACGGCTTCGACGAGCGCGACGGCTCCGAGCTCGCCGGCGCCGCCTGAGCGCCCCGCCGACCGGCACCCCGAGGCTCTGGCCGCTCCTCGGCGACGAGACGGCGGGCTGACCACCTGCAGCCCGACGGCAAGCGCGTCACGCGGGCCCGCCCACCCTGGTTCGGACCCCGGTCGTCGGGGAGGACCGCGCCACGCGCGACGCTCCACGAGAGCCCACTCGACCCTCGGCGGCGGCCGCTCACCCGCCCGACCCGCGGGCAGGCCGACGAGGCCCGCGACCGGCCGGCTGCCGCCGCGCGCCCGGGGGTCGGGGGTCCCACCCGGGGTGGGGGAACCACGTGCCTCCGCCACCGAGGCTAGCGACGAAACGCGCGCGGGACGGTCACCGGACCGTGCCGATCGTGTGACGATCGCTCCACGGACGGCCGCTGCGGCCGGGTTGCCGCGGCCGCGCCTACCCGTGATCCGGGGCGCGCGGGCCGGCCGACGGGCCGGCTCAGCCCTCGGAGACGACGCTGAAGACGGGCCCGGTCTCCGGGGGCCCCGGCGGCGCGTCCGCGACCTGGTCCGAACCGTCGCCCGCGCCGCTGATCTGCTCGTAGCGCACCCAGCCCCAGACCGGGTTGTAGGTGCTCAGCTGGGTGATCTTGACGACGTCGCCGGTGTGCGGCGCGTGGACGAACAGGTCGTTCCCGAGGTAGAGGGCGACGTGATCCGTGTCGTTGAAGAAGATGATGTCGCCGGGCCGCAGGCCGCCCGGGGGGAGCGCGCCGCCCTGCGCAGGGCCGGGCCCGCGGATGGCCCCGGGGGCGCTCGCGCCAGCGGCCCACTGGGAGCCCGTGTAGTCGCCGATGTAGATCCCCGAGCCCTTCGCGAACGCCCAGGCGAGCAGCGAGGAGCAGTCGAAGCCGCCGTCCCACAGGGACGGCTCCTGCGTCACCATCTGCTCGAGCGAGTAGCCGTGGTGGCCGCCCCAGAGGTACGGCGTCCCGAGCTGCTGGAGCGCCCAGTCGATCACCCGCGCCGCGGCGGGCGAGGGCGGCGTCGGCAGGAAGCGGGCGAAGTCGTCGTTCAGCTGCGTGCCGCCCTGGACCGCCGGGATCGCCTGGGCCTCCCGGTGGAGCGCCGCCAGCTGGCGCTCGGCCTCGAGCAGGTCGGCCTGCGCCCGCTCGAGCGCGCCGGCCGCGACGTCCTGGTCGCGCTCGACGCGCGCCGCCGTCCGCTCGACCCGCTGGAAGGCCGCGTCGCTCAGCAGCGGGTCGCCGGCGCGGCGGTCGATCCTCTCGGACGACCAGCGCAGCCGGTCCAGCCGGTCGAGCATCCGCTGGACGCGAGCGCGCCGTCGGTCGAGCGTCCGCTCCACCCGATCGATGCGGTGCTGCAGCGGGTCGACCGAGAAGACCCGGTTCTCGCCGCCGCCGACGAGGCCCTCCGGCAGCGCCGCCGGGTCGAACACCCGCGCGAGCGAGAGGACGTCCGCGACGTACTCCTCCGAGTGGTTGTACGCGAAGACCGCCCGGTGCAGGTCGCCGGGGGCGCCGGTCGCGGCGAGGTAGCGGGCGGCCGAGTAGATCGCGTCCGTCGCGTTCCACGGGTCGGCCAGTCCGTCCCCGTCGCCGTCGACGCCCCACCGCTCCCAGGTCGACGGGAGGAACTGCATCCAGCCGACCGCGCCGGCGGAGCTCGGGCCCATGTTCGAGCCGAAGTTCGACTCGATCTTGTTGATCGCCGCGAGCACCTGCCACGGCACGTCGTACGCGGCGCCCGCGTGGCGCCAGATCTCCGCGAGCTGGCTGAACGACAGCTCCTGGCGGCGGCTCGGCGGCGTCGAGATCGCGAACGGCATGCGGATCGAGCCGGGGAGGTTCGGCGCGGTCGCGGGCGGCAGGACGGCGGCGGCCGGGTTCTCGATCACCGCGAACGTCCGGGCCGCGGACGCGTCCGTGGTCGTGACCGCTGCGCCGGCGCAGAGCGCCCCGGCGGTCAGCGCGAGCGCTGCCGCGCGCCGCACTCCTAGCCTCCGGCGAGCCGGAGCCCGGGCGCGTTCGCGGTCTCGGGGAAGCGACGCGCGAGTGCGGCGGCGTCGTCCTCGGGGACGAGGAAGCCGGCCTCCTCGGCCTGGCGCCGTCGGACCGCATGCGCGAGGGCGAGCTCGAAGTCGTGGCGGTTGCTCGCCGCGGCCGCCGCCACCTCGGCGTCGACGAGGCCGTCGAGCACCAGCTGCACGAGGTGCTGCTGGAAGTTCTGCATCTGGTGGTACTGGCCCTGCTCGAGCGCGCGCGTGATCTCCTCGGTCTTGGCCGGGTCGAGGATCAGCTCCGCGATGCGGGCCGTGTTGACCATCACCTCGACCGCCGCGACGCGACCGCCGCCGATGCGCGGCAGGAGCCGCTGGCTGACGACGCCGCGCAGGGTGCCCGCGAGGATCTGCCGGACGAGCTGCTGCTTCGTCGACGGGAAGAGCTCGATCAGCCGGCCGACCGTCTCGGCCGCGTCGATCGTGTGCATCGTCGAGAGCACGAGGTGGCCCGACTCGCCCGCCTGGAGCGCGGCTCGCGCCGACTCCTCGTCGCGCAGCTCGCCGATCAGGATCACGTCCGGATCCTGGCGCAGCACGCGACGCAGGGCCTCCTGGAAGGACTCGGTGTCGAGGCCGATCTCGCGCTGCGAGACGAGGCAGCTGCGGTCGTCGTGGACGATCTCGATCGGGTCCTCGAGCGTGACGATGTGCTGCCGCCGCGTGCGGTTGACGTGGTCGATCATCGCGGCGAGCGTCGTCGTCTTGCCCGAGCCGGTCGCGCCCGTGACGACGATCAGGCCGCGGTGCTCCTCGGCGAGGCGCTCGACGCCGGGCGGCAGGCCGAGCGCGCCGAAGCTCGGCACCTCCTTCGGCACGAAGCGGAAGGCGAACGAGATCGCGCCGCGCTGGCGGAAGCCGTTGACGCGGAAGCGCCCGATCCCCTCGGCCGCGTAGGCCGTGTCGAGGTCGCCGGTCTGCATGAACGCCTCGCGCTTGAGCGGCGTGCGCGCGGCGACGACGTCGAGCACCGCGATGCTGTCGTCCTCGGTCAGGCGCGGCACGCCGGAGACCGGCAGGAGGTCGCCGTCCACGCGGATCAGCGGGACGTTGCCGACCTTGAGGTGGAGGTCGGAGCCTCCGACCTCGATGACGTGGGCGAGGAGCGCGTGCAGATCCATGGGCTCCCTCGGGGAATCGGTCGGCCCGACGACCGGGCCCTCCCCCGTCCGAGGGAGCGCGCCGTTCCCCGAGTCGCGCCTCGCGCACGCGCGCTACAATCCGGCGCCCGACCAACGTGGTCGCGGGGGAGTTCCCGAGTGGCCAAAGGGGACCGGCTGTAAACCGGTTGGCACCGCCTTCGGAGGTTCGAATCCTCCCTCCCCCACTCAAGACCGGCGCCGGCGCTGGCGTCTACAATCGTCGACGAGCGCCCTCTTAGCTCAGTTGGTAGAGCACCTCCATGGTAAGGAGGGGGTCAACGGTTCGAGTCCGTTAGAGGGCTTCGCAAGATTCCTGTAAATCGCGTGGTTTCTTCCGAGCCTTGGAAACGAGTGTGACGCGCAAGGCCTCGCGAACGACACAGGAATGTGTCCGCGCGCCGCGGTCGCGGTGCGTCGACTCGCCTGAATAGGGCGTATTGAACTCGCTCGACCCCCTCTCTGGGAGAGAAGGGCATCCGCGGTTCGATCGGTCTTGCTCGCCGCGTGAAGCCACGGTTTCGATGCTCCAGACGTCGCAGACCGCGCGACCGGCGTGTCGATCGCGCGTCGATCAGTCCGCGCCCACGAGCTCGCGAAGCGCGTCGCGCATGTACTGGAGGGCGTGTCGGTCGTCCAGCGTCTCGTCACCGCCGTGCACCGCTTCGGGCTGGCGTGCCACGCGCTCTGCGGCGTCGGCGACGAGCGTCCTCCAGGCGGCGGCCTCGAGGAGGCCCGTGGTCTCGAGGTAGCGCAGCATCCGGGATGCGTCGTCGATCCGGTCGAGGGCCGCCATCATGTTGATGAACTCGACGCAGTCGATGCTGGCCGCGTGCATGTTGTCCGTCTCGAGGAGCTCGTCGATGTGCGTCGCGAGGATCGCCATGCCGCGTGCGCGCTCGCCGCGGCGGAAGGTCATCCGCGCCTCGATCGGCCTGTTCGGCGAGTAGGTGCGCTCCGGTATGGCAGAAGCGAGGGCCTCCTCGAAGCGTCGCTCGGCCAGGTCGTGCAGCCCCCGTAGCATCGCCGAGAAGCCGAGCAGCATCAGCGTCCAATTGAGGCACGTCGGCGGACCGTGCTCGCGGTAGCGGGCGGCGAGAGGAGCGAGGTGGCGGTCGCATTCGTCGAAGCGGCCGAGGTTGAGCAGGCTCGCGCCGACGTCGATCTCGACGAGCTCCGCAAGGTGGCTGTCGCCGCGCTCCCGCAGTGCCCGCGCTGCGCGCGGCGCCAGTTCGGCCCGCGCCGCGTAGTCCTCGTGGGCGAAGGCGCGGGCGTGACGAACGACGATGTCGTCGGGCTCGCTGTACCGGTCGGCGAGCCGGTCGTACGCGGCGGGATCCCGGTTGACCCGGGCGCGCCGGGCTGCCCACGTGAGGACGAACGTGGTGGTGTCCGTGTCATCGGGGGCGAGCGCGAGGATCCGTTCGAGCCAGTCGCCGATCTCCTGCTGGCTGCGGAGGAGGATCTCGGCCACGATGGGGCGCACGAGCGCGAGTGCGAGCCGGTGGTCACCGGTGTCGAGGGCCCAGTCGACCGCCGTGCGCAGGTTCGGCCACAGCTCGCGTAGACGGGCGACGCCCTCGATCTCCTGCCGACCGGAGAGGAGGGCGCCGATCCGGGAGGACTGATCCTGGCACCAGCTCGCATGGCGGGCGGCGAGGTCGGGGCGGGCCGTCTCGTCGAGGTGCTCGGTTGCGAACTGCCGGAGGGTCTCGAGGAGGCGGAAGCGACGACCGAAGGGCCCGGATTCGACGGTGACCATCGAGCGGTCGACGAGGTCACCGAGGAGCCCATCGACGGTCGCGGGTGCCAGCTCGCTGTCGGCGCCGACCGTCGCGGCGGCCGCCAGATCGAACGGGGCCGTGAAGGCCGAGAGCCGCAGGAAGAGCGTCTGCTCGGGGGGCGAGAGGAGATCGTACGACCACTGGATCGTCGCCCCGAGCGTCCGCTGGCGCGGCGTCCCATCGCGCAGGCCGCCGCCGAGGAGGCGGAGCCGGTCGTCGAGTCGCGCGAGGAGATCTTCGGGCGTGAGGCTGCGCATGCTGGCGGCGGCGAGCTCGATCGCGAGCGGAAGGCCGTCGAGGCGGCGACAGATCTCGTGAACCTGATCTCGATTCGCCGGGAGATCGAAGCCAGGCGCGACGGCCGTCGCGCGTTCGTCGAAGAGCTCGGCGGCTTCCGCGTCGAGCGGTGCGACCTCGAAGATCTGCTCGCCGCGGATGCCGAGTGGCTCGCGCGACGTCGCGAGCACGCGCGCGTGGGTGCAGCCCTGGGCAATGGCCGCCGCGAGCTCGGCCGCGCCGTCGAGGACGTGCTCGCAGTTGTCGAGGACGAGCAGCGCGCGGCGGGTGCTCAGCGTCCGGACGATCGACTCCGCAAGCGTGGTGTCGGGACGTTCCTTCACGCCGAGGGCTTCGGCGACCGTCCAGGTGATCTCGCTCGACCTCGCGAGCTCCCCCAGCTCGATCAGCCAGGCGCCATCGGGTGCGCGCGTTCGCCTTGCTGCTTCAAGCGCGAGACGGGTCTTGCCGATGCCGCCCGTGCCGACGAGCGTGACGACGGGCCAGCGGGCCAGGGAACGCTCGACGGCGGCGAGCTCGTGATCGCGTCCGATCAGGCGCCCGAGCCGTCGCGGCAGGTTGCCCCGCCGGCTCTCGCTCCGAAGCGCCGGGTGCTCGCCGTCCCCGAGCTGCAGGATCCTCTGCTCCGCGACGACGCCGGGGAGGCGATGCGTGCCGAGGTCGCGCAGGTTGGCCCGGCCGAGGAGCGCTGCGGTCGCACCGGTGAGCAGCGTCTGCCCGCCGTGTCCCGCACCTGCGAGTCGCGCGGCGAGGTTGACCCCGGGCCCGAAGTACCCGCCCGGGTGCGCCTCACCCTCGCCGGTGTGAATGCCGATCCGCAGGCGGAGGTCGACGTCCGGCGGCCCCTCCTCGCCGTTCACCGTCTGCAGTCCGGTGGCGAACGAGATCGCATCGCCGGGGCGGTCGAAGGCGACCGCGAAGGAGTCGCCGGAGGCGAGGAACGGGTAGCCGCGATGTCGTTCGGCCAGCGCGCGGACACGCTCGTCGAGCCTGCGCATGGTCGACGCGGCCGCGTCACCGTGTCGGGCCCAGAGGCGCGAGGACTCCTCGACCTCGGCGACGACGAACGTGACCATCCCGGTCGGGCGCCCAAGGGGCCGGAGAGGCTGCGCCTGGACGGCGAGCTGCGCGTCCTGGGCGAGGATCATCGCCTCCAGCTCGCGGAGGCGAGGGCCGGGCTCGATCCCGAGCCGATCGACCAGATGCGCCCGCGCCGTGCGATAGGCGGCGAGCGCGTCCGCCTGCCGACCCACCCGGTAGAGGGCCGTCATCAACAGCGCCCAGAAGGCCTCTCGGAACGGGTGGTGTGCGGTGAGCTCGGTCAGCGGGCCGATCACGGCCGGAGGATCCTCCTCGAGGCGGCGCTCGAGGTCGGACTCGACCGCGACGAGCCACCGCTCGGTCAGGGCGTCGACGGCCGACTGCAGACCGGGCGCGTCGAGCCCCGCCAGCGGCGTCCCCGTCCACTCCGCGAGCGCCGCCTCGATCGCACCGTCGTCGAGGAACCGCTCGAAGCGGCCGACGTCGACGGATTCGGCGGGCAGCTCGAGGCGGTATGCGCCGCCGCTGCGCACGATCACGCCTGCACCCAGGCTCTTCCTCAGGCGCGTGACGTACGACTGGAGCGTTCGCTCCGCCGTGCGTGGTGGCTCCTCACCCCAGACCAGGTCGACGAGCCGCGACACCGGCACGGCAGATCGTGGCGAGAGCGCGAGCACCGCGAGCACGGCCTGGCACTTCGCCGGGCCCACGGCCACTGGCTCGCCTCGATCGCCGACGGCATCGACACCGCCGAAGAGACGGATCTCCACCTCCGTCAGTCTCCCACCCCCGCGGCCAACCGGCAAGCAGTCGGGGGACGGCAGCCGGCTCAAGCGGAACGCAACAGCTGCTCAACCGCCGGCGGACACCATCGCCCCATGAGAACCCATCACCGCATCCAGTCGCGTCTCCGCCCTCGGCCTGCCGGGCCGGAGGCAGCCAGCCTCGGCAGTCACGGAGGGGCGTCGCTCGTCTCCGCGCGGACCGCCGGCGTCCTCTACCTGATCATCATCGCCTTCGGCCTCTTCGCCGAGGTGATCGTCCGCTCCCGACTGATCGTCCCTGGTGACCCCGGCGCGACCGCCGCCAACATCGTCGACTCGGAGGGGCTGTTCCGCCTGGGCTTCGCCGCCGACCTGGTCGTCTTCCTCTGCGACGTCGCCCTCGCGATCGTCCTCTACTACCTCCTCCGGCCGGTCAGCAGGACGCTCTCCCTGCTCGCGGCCGCGTTCCGCCTGACCCAGACCGCGATCATCGGGCTGAACCTCGTCAACATGTTCGGTGCGCTCCTGATCCTCCGGGAGGCCGACTACCTCGGGTCGTTCCAGCCGAGCCAGTCCGATGCGCTCGCCCTCCTCGCCCTCGACACGCACAGGTACGGCTACACGCTCGGGCTCACGTTCTTCGGCGTCGGCACCCTGATCGTCGGCTACCTGGCCTGGCGCTCCCGGCTCGTCCCGAGGCTCCTCGGAGTCCTGCTCGCGCTCGCCGGGCTCGGCTACCTGATCGACAGCGGCGCCTTCTTCCTCGTCCCCGGCTACGACGGGTCGATCTCGCCGATCCTGCTCGCGCCGGCGATCGTCGGCGAGGTCTGGTTCGCGCTCTGGCTGCTCCTGAAGGGTCGGCGCCTCGAGGAGCCGACCCCCGGACCGTCCGAGCCGACCGGAGCGCTCGCATGAGCGCAACCGAGACGGTACGGACGATGAAGGCGGTCACACGCGACCGGTACGGCGACCCCGACGTGCTCGGGCTGTGCGAGCTCCCGCTCCCCGTGCCGACGGAGCAGGAGGTGGTCGTGCGCGTCCACGCCGCAGCCGTGAACCCCGCGGACGTCCACACCACCCGGGGTGTTCCCTATCTCGGGCGCCCGATGAGCTACGGGCTCCTCCGCCCGAAGCACCCGATCGCCGGCATCGACTTCGCCGGGACCGTCGAGGCGAGGAGCGGCACCGACGGCGCCCTGCAGCCCGGCGACGAGGTCTTCGGCTTCGCAACCGGCGCCTTCGCCGAGTACGCCGCGGTGCCCGCTCGCTCGCTCGAGAGGAAGCCCGCGAACCTGACCTTCGAGCAGGCGGCGGTCGTCCCGACCGCCGCCGGCACCGCCCTCCAGGCGCTACGCGACCTCGGCGGCCTCCAGCCCGGGCAGCGCGTCCTGGTCGTCGGCGCATCCGGAGGCGTCGGCACGTTCGCGATCCAGATCGCCAGGGCGCTCGGAGCCGAGACGACCGGCGTCACCAGCACGAGGAACGTCGACCTCGTCCGCTCCACCGGCGCCGAGCACGTCGTCGACTACACCCACGAGGACTTCACCACCACCGGGAAGCGCTACGACCTCATCGTCGACCTGGTCGGCAACCGGCCGCTCTTGGCCTGCCGACGGGCACTCGAGCCGGACGGCACGCTCGTCGTCGTCGGCAGCCAGCACGCCCGCTCACTCACCGGCATGGGCCGCTTCGCACGGGCGGCGGCGCTGTCGCCATTCGTGCGTCAACGCCTACGGCCGCTCTTCGCCCAGCAGCGCCGCGACGACCTCACCGTGCTCAAGCAGCTGATCGAGGCCGGCAAGGTCCTGCCCGTCATCGACCGCACGTACCCGCTCGCCGAGGCGCGCGACGCCCTCCGGCACGTCGACGGCGCCCACGCACGCGGCAAGGTGGTGATCGTTCCATGAGCCGTGCCCGGATCGCAAGACGGCTCCCGAGGCCGATCCTCGTCCCGGCGCTCGCACTCTTCGCAGTGCTCGCAGTCGTGTTACGGCTCGGCCCCTACGCGCTCGCGATGGTGCAGCAGGAGGCCAGTTCGCCGACCGGAACCCAGCTCGCGTCAGCGCCCTACAGCAAGCGCGGCCCCCAGCCGGTCGGAGTACGCCGCCTCGCCGTCGACCCTGCGATCGCCCGGCGCGCGACCATCTGGTACCCGGCGCGCCCCGCCGAGGACGCCGCCCCCGGCACCACCTACGCGTACGAGCTCACGCTGTTCGCGCCGCTCGGCAGGCTCGCGATCGCAACACATCGCGGCGATGCGAGCCGCGACGTGCCACCCGACCTCGAGTCGGGCCCGTACCCGCTCGTCGTGCTGTCGCCGGGCTACGCGATCGGAAGCGGCGCCTACGCCTGGCTCGCAGAGCACCTCGCCTCCTACGGGCTCGTCGTCGTCTCCCCCGAGCCGGACGAGGAGCTGAACCCATCCCTGATCTGGCGCTCGACCATCACGCGCCCCCGGGCCATGCGCGACCTCCTCGCCCAGCTCGACGAACAGTCACGCCCAGGAGAAGCGCTCCACGGGCTGATCGACCCACTGCACACGGCGGTGATCGGACATTCGTACGGCGGCTACACGGCGCTCGCGGCCGCCGGCGCCCGCCTCGACACCGATGCGTTCCAGGCCCGCTGCGACGCCGAGCACGCAGCCGCCGGCCCGAACCGCTGGCTGTGCGACGCCCTCACTCCGCACAGCCACGAGATGGCCGAGCTGGCCGGTCTCGCCAGCGTGCCCTCCGGTCTCTGGCCGGCCTGGAAGGCACCCGGGGTCGACGCGATCGTCTCGATGGCAGGCGACGCTTACCTCTTCGACCGAGCAGGGCTCGCCGAGATCTCCGTTCCGGTGCTGGCGATCGGCGGCACGGCCGACACCGACACCCCCTACAGCTGGGGCACCCAGCCGACCTACGACTTCACCTCGAGCGCGATGAAGGCGAAGGTCACGCTCCACGACGCCGGCCACATGGTCTTCACCGGCCCTTGCAACCGCGTCCGGCGACTCATGACGATCCTCCCCGGCGGCTTCTGCGCCGACAGCAGCTGGGACCGAGGACGCGCGCAGGCGCTCGTCCGTCACTACACCACGGCATTCCTCCTCGCCCAGCTGCGCGGCGACGCGAGCGCCACCGCCGAGCTCGCGAGAGCCGACAGCCCGCTACCCGACGTCTCCTACGAGACGCGGCGCTGACGACGCCTGGGCACCGGTCGGTGAGGCGACCGATGTGGAGCACGTGCGTGCAGGGGGCGTCCGGGGATCGCCGACGACCGGGTCCCCCGTTCTACCCACCCGGCGACGCCCCGGGTCACGCACGCGGGCACCGCCGCCCTCGCCGTGCTGCAGCTAGGGGATCACGACGAGCTTGCCGGTCGCGCGTCCGGCCTCCATGTCGGCGTGGGCCTCGGCGATCTCGTGCAGCCGGTAGACCCGGTGGATCGGCACGCTGGCCTGGCCGGCCGCGACATCGTCGACGAAACGCTGCAACACGCCAGGCGGCAGATCGCTGGCGTCGCCGCCGTACGCGGTCAGCCGCACCCCGCGGGGCAGGTACTCGATCGGGTAGAAGTCACGCACGGTCCACTGGTTCGACAGCATGCCGGTGAAGCACACGACTCCGTGCACCCGTGTGGCCCTGAGCGTGTCCGGCAAGGTCGGGGTGCCGACGAGCTCGAGCGCGGTCTCGACGCCGTCGGGGATGAGGCTCCTGACCTGGGCGGCGACGTTCCCGTCGTCGATCAACGGGTGCTGCACACCGATCTCGCGCAGGACGTCGGCGCGGTCGGGGTTGCGGGTGGTGGAGAGCACGGTCATGCCGAGCCTGCGGGCGAGCACGGCGGTCGCCATGCCGACCGAGGAGGTGCCGCCTCGGATCAGGATCGACTGCCCCGGCTGGGCGTCGAGGCCGATGGTGAGTGACCCGTGGGAGGTCTGGAGCATCTCGGGCACGGCACCGAGCGTGGGCCAGTCGAGCTCGCTCGCGAACGGCACGGCCTGGCGGACTGGCACGCAGGTGTACTCGGCGTAGCCGCCGTCGAACGTGCGGCCCATGCCGCCCATCAGCGCCGCGACCTGCGAGCCGGGCGCGAGCTCGCCGCCCGGACAGTCGACCACCACGCCCGTCGCCTCGATGCCGAGCACCCGAGGGAAGGTGACGCCCTGGGCGAGCCCGAGCCGCGTATGCAGCTCGGACCGATTGAGCCCGAACGCCTTGACCTCGATCAGCACCTGGCCTCGCTCGGGGACGGGCACCGGCACCTCGCGAACCCGCAGCGCCTCGGGCGGGCCCGGCTCGTCGAGGACGACGGCCCGCATCGACGTCGGCACTCCAGTCACCGTGCACTCCCTTGCTGGTCGATGATGTGCTGCCGCAGGTCCTGCAGCGTCGACGCGAAGGACGCGAGCCGCTCCTGCGACACGGCAGCTCCGAGCCTGACCGCGAGCTCCCGATCGAAGGAGTCGCGGGCCGCCTCGAGCACGTGCCGTCCGGTCCGGGTGAGGGCGACGACCGAGGATCGAGCGTCGTTGGGGTTCGGGGCACGGCCGCACCAGCCGGCGTGCTCGATCCGGTCGACCAGCTTGCTGACGCCGCCCACGGTGATCGACAGCGCCTCGGCGATGTCGGCAACGCGACAGGCGGGAACGCGGCTCATGACCTGCATCGGCTCGAACCAGGTCAGCGGAAGGCCGTGATCGCTGCGAAGCCGGCGGTCGACCAGCTCCCAGAGCTCGATCTCGAGGCGCACCAGGTCGCTGAACAGGCCTGCGAGCGCGGCGGGCGACGCCGCAGACGACGCATTGTTCGTTTCCATGGAATGGATCTCACCGTACCACCTCCTGACGTCCACCTCGCATGGGAACCCCTTCGGGCCGCGAGACCGCCGTGCACGCGGCCACGACCGACGGCTGGACGATCTCCCGCACCACGCCTTCGACGACCCGCCCCACGCCGACGCCCGCGGAGTCCGGCTCGTGCTCCCCGCCCACGCGCCCCGGCCGAGCACGCGCGCCAGAGGACCGGGTCGAGGCGGTCGTGAGATCGTGTCGTGCCGGGCCTGCGATCACTCGATCGGGCAGGGGCCGGTGGTGCCCGTCCTGTGTTCCTCGGCGGCCGCCGCGTCTGCGCGAACCGGCGGCTTCGGGCGCGATCTCCCTGCTGCCTCGTGGAAGGGCGCGCCGCGCGAAGGCGCTAGGATGCTCGGGCCGATGAAGCGGGAGCGCGTCGAGGTCTGGATGCGGGAGGCGGCGCGCGACGAGTCGCTGGAAGCCTTCTTGCTCGGGCAGCCCGCCATCGGCGGGGACACCGACGCACCCGCCACGCGGCACCCGGCTGACCTGCAGGTGCAGCTCGAGCTCCGAGGATACGACCCCGAGCGGCGCATCGCTCCGTACTCGAACCTGATCGCGGTCCTGACCGATCGCCGCGTGCTGATCGCATCGGTCGGCGGCATGTGGGGCGCTCGCCCCAAGGAGGTGCTCCACGCCGCAGCGCGCGGGGACTTCCGGTGCGAGTGGTGGATCAACGACGCGTCGGAAGCTCCCGCCAACGTGTACTTCAACGCCGTCTTCCACTTCCCGGACGGCGCGTGGGCCGCGATGGCCGCCGCGACGAAGCTGCTCCGACGTACCGTGGCTGCCGCCGCCCTGACCGAGGAGCTCGTGTCGGCGCTCGGCTCGGACGGCGTCGAGCTCGACTGGCGCTCGGCGTCCTCGTCCAGGGAGTAACCCGGCCCGCCACGCGCTCGGCGTCGTCGAGCGCCGCCCACCGACGCGCCTTGCGCCGACGCAGACGCCGGCGGGGCCGACGACACGGTGCGCTCAACACGCTTCGCGGAAGGAGCGGCCGACCGGCTGGAAGCGGCCGCCGGCTCCCCTTGCCGGGACGCGCTTCGCGAGGTCGGCAGCCCGGTGTGATCCGCGCCCGCCGGGGGCGACGGCCGGGCGGGGCCGGGTCGGGTCGAGTGGGGCTGCTGCCGCCGCTCCCGGCGAGTCGCCACCCCGGAGCGCTCGCCCGTCCGCCCCTCGCGCTTCCGTAGAGTGGGGAGCCCGAGACGGATTGGAGGCGACGTGGCACGGATCACGCTGATCGAGCCTGGCGACGGCCCGCCGGAGACCGAGGCCGCGTACGACGCGGTGAAGGCGCTCTGGGGCGGCCAGCTGTTCACCGACTGGAAGCCGCTCGGGGGCAGCCCCGACGTGCTCGTCGCCCTGGCGACGCTCTTCTACCGCCTCCAGGGAGAGCGGGGCGGGAGCATCACGGACATCCGCGACAAGGAGCTGGTCGCGATCCGCACCTCGGCGCTGAACCGGTGCGACTACTGCGTCGGGCACAACACCCACCTCGGCGCGGCAGCGGGGCTCACGCCCACCGAGATCCGCGCCGCGCTCGGCGACGAGGCGGCCTGCGCGGAGATCTCCTCGCGCCACCAGGCGCTCCTGCGCTGGACCGACCTCGTGACCGCCAACACCGCCGCGGAGGACGACGCGGCCTACGCCTCCCTGCGCGAGCACTTCGAGGACGCCGAGATCGCCGAGCTGACGCTCCTCTCCTGCATGTTCAACGGCTGGAACCGCTTCACGCGCTCGTTCCACATCGAGCTCGAGGACGTCGAGGGCCGCGAGGGGATCACCGCGTGCCCTCGCCCGCCCGCCGGCCGGCCCTGAGCGGCGGGGCGGGGCCGGCACTACCGGTCGTCGAGGCCCACCTTCCCGCCAGGATCCGGTCGACTTTGCACGCTCGGCCCGCGCCGCACGCGCCGCTTGCTTGGCCGAGCCGAGGTGCAGGAGGTACGCGCGCTGGCGGCCGGGCGTCAGCGCGGCGAAGGCCTCGCGCAGGCCGGGCGTCGCCTCGAACGCCCGCTCGAGCTCCTCGGGGACGTCCAGCTCCGACGGCCGGCGCCGCTCGACCTGCCGGCCCGAGCGCTCGACCTCGACCGCCTCGCGGACGTACTCCTGGACGACCGCTGCGAGCGACGAGACCTCCTCGGCGCTCGTGAAGCGCAGCTGGCGCGCGGCCTGCACGTTCGCCGTCTGCTGGACGAGGACGCCATGCTCGTCCGCGAGCAGCGCGCCCTTGAAGAAGAGGAGCGCGCAGTAGCCCTTGAAGCCGTGGATCAGCACGACGTTCTTGCCCCCGTCCACGTAGCAGGGGTGCCCCCACTTCAGCTCCTCCGCGAGCCCGCAGCCGAGGACGAGCGCCCGCAGCCGCGCGAACGCCTCCTGCCACGGACCGGGCTTCGCGAAGTACCAGTCGACGTCCGGGTTGCGCACCTGCGGCTCCATGCTGCTCGGCCCACCGGGGCGCCCGCCCTACGGGGCGTTCCCGGCGAGCACCTCCGCCTTGACGGGTGCATGATCGTCGGGGTGCCCTCCTCGAGCCAGTTCGAGGCGGGCGTCGCGGTACATCAGCTCGACCCGGTGGCGGCGCGTGTAGCCGATGCCGCCGTGACAGAGGAGCGCCCGGTCGGTGACGCGGCCGACGAAGCCTCGAGGCAGAAGAGCTTCGTCATCGCCGACTGCGCGGGGATCCGCTCGCCCGCGTCCCAGCGTCGGGCGCAGTCGTCGAGCATCGTCCGCATGGCGTAGACGTCGGTCGCCATCTCGGCCAGGTAGCGCTGCACGGCCTGGCGAGGTCGGCGATCGCTTGCCGGTATCTTGCGGGCCTTCGCGCGTGCTCCGCGGCCAGCTCGAGCGCGCGCTCCGCGGTGCCGAGGGAGCTCGCCGCGACGAGCACGCGGCTGATCTCGAGCATGTGCTCGAGCTGGGCCTCGCCCGCCCCGACCTCGCCGCCGAGCACGTCGCCGGCCGGCACGCGCACGTCGACGAAGGTGAGCTGGCCGTGCTCGCCGCCCTTGCAGCCCATCGTGTGCGGGAGCGGCTCGATCGTCAGGCCCGGCGCGTCCCGCGGGACGAGGATCGCGGTGAGGGCCCGCGCGCGGTCGCCCGGGTCGGTCTTCGCGAGCACGATGAAGTGCGAGGCGAAGTCGGAGTTCGTGATCAGCCACTTGCGGCCGTTGATCACCCACTCGCCCCCGTCGAGGACGGCCGTGGTGCCGAGGTCGAGGCCCGTGCCGTGCTCGGGCTCCGTCAGCGCGAAGGCGACCGACTTCTCCCCGACCGCGCAGCCCGGCAGGAGGTCGGCCTTCTGCTCCGGCGTGCCCAGGTCGGCGAGCGCGTGCGTGAAGGAGTTGTGGACGTGGACGAGCGCGCGGACGCCCCCGTGGACCTTGGCGAACTCGGCGATGATCGGGAGGTACTGGGAGACGGTCAGGCCGGCGCCGCCGTACTCCTCGGGGACGAAGCACGCCCAGGCGCCCATGGCGCGCAGCGCCGGGAAGAGCTTCTCGCTCGGGATCCGCTCCGTGTCCTCGATCTCGTCGACCAGCGAGTCGACGTCCCGCCAGATCGCCTCGAACATCCTGTCCCTGTACGCCTCGTAGGCCGCCTGGTCCACCGTCGTCCTCCTCTCGCTCGCGCCCCGGGCACGTCGGGCGATCGGGCGCTCGGGGCCGAGTGTAGAGTCACGCCGATGGACGGTGCGCAGGCCAGCGCGCGGCTCGCGGGCCGGGTCGCGCTCGTGACGGGCTCCTCGCGCGGCATCGGCGCGGCGATCGCCGAGCGGCTCGCCCTCGACGGCGCCGCGGTGGCGATCAACTACCGCAGCGATCGCGCGAGCGCGGAGCGGCTGGTCGAGCGGCTCGGCCCGACCGCGACGGCGTGGCAGGCCGACGTCGGCGACACGGAGCAGGCCTCTCGCCTCGTCGCCGACGTCGCCGAGCGGTACGGGCGGCTCGACGTGCTCGTGTCGAACGCGGGGGTCTGGCACGGCGGGCGGATCGACCGCGTCGACCCGGACGACTGGCGCGCCGTCGTCGACACCTCGCTCCTCGGCGCGTTCACGACCTGCCGGGCCGCGGTGCCGCTGATGCGCACGGCCGGCTTCGGCCGGATCGTCGTGATCAGCTCCGTGGTGGGCCTGATCGGCTTCGCCGAGGACACGGCGTACGCGGCCGCGAAGGCGGCCAGCTCGGCTTCGTCAAGGCGCTGGCGAGGAGGTCGGCCGCTTCGGCGTCACCGTCAACGCCGTCGCCCCCGGGTTCATCCCGACGGACATGACCGCGCCGTCGGCGAGGCCGAGGCGGCCGCCCTCGTCGGCCGGGCCGCGATCCCGCGCGCCGGCCGCGTCGAGGACGTCGCCGCCTGGTCATACCATCGTGACGGAGGGCGAGTTCGTCACCGGCCACACCCTCGTCGTCGACGGGGGCATGGGCCTGTAGCGGCCTCGCCCGCGGCGACCGCTCCGGTCGTCACCGCCGTGCGGCGCCGACTATGGTCTCGCGCGTGAGCGGGCGCGTCGAGGAAGGCGGTGCTGGTCACCGGCGCCGGGAGCGGGATCGGCCGCGCCGCGCTCCTGCTCGCGCGCGAGGGCGCCCGGGTCGCCGCGAGCGACGTGGACGACCGGGCGGCCGCGAGACGGCCGCGCTCGTGCGCGGAGCGGGCGGCGGGCGATCGGCCTCGCCTGCGACGTGACGCGCGGCGACGACGTCGCGGCCGCGGTCGCCACCACAGTCGAAGCGCCTCGGCTCGCTCGACGACGAGTCAACAACGCGGGCATCGAGGGCGCCGTCACGCCGCTCGTCGACCTCGCCGAAGACGCCTGGGAGCGGACGATCGCAATCAACCTCTCCGGCGTCTTCCGCTGCCTCGGGCACGAGCTGGCCGCGATGCGGGCGCAGGGGCGCGGCTCGATCGTCAACGTCTCGTCGATCCTCGGCGTCATCGCCTTCCCCGGCGGCGGCGACTACGCACCTACCGCGTCGAGCACGGCGTGATCGGGCTGACGAAGACGGCCGCGCTCGAGGCCGCCAGCTTCGGCGTGCGCGTGAACGCGATCCTGCCGGCTTCTGCGGGGACGCCGATGGCCGAGCGAGGCGCGCGCCAACATCGGCGCGGACGCCTACGCGGCGGTCGAGCAGCTGCACGCGCTCGGCCAGCTCGGCACCGCCGACGAGATCGCCGGGCGATCTCTGGCTGCTCTCGGACGCGTCGTCCTTCGTGACCGGCTCGTCGCTCCTCGCCGACGGCGGCTTCACCGCGCGCTGAGCCGGCGCTCCAGGCAGGACGCTCGCGCCGCCGCCGCCCGCCGCCGCGCTCGCCGCGGCAGGTCGCCGTCGCGATCACGGCCTCGCCCGCGGTCGCGCACGTGAGGTCGTCCTCCTCGACGGCGGTCCGCGGCCGTGCCCGCGGCGGCGCGATCGCGACGAGGCCGCGCCGGTCGAGCTCCTCGAGGATCAGCCGCTCGGCGACGAGCGCGACCAGCCGGTGCACGGGCGAGGCGCCCCGGGCGACCGCGACCTGCCGGGCGATCAGCGGTAGCACGCGACCGACGTGCTCCCGGAGGAAGGCGTCCTCGGCCTCGCAGCACACGGCGGCCGCCTCCGCGTCGCCCCGCTCCCCGGCCTCGAGCCGGCGCAGGACGAGGAACGACAGGAACTCGAGCTCGCAGCCGACGTGGTCGGGGCGCTCGGCCGCGGCCCCGGTCGCGTCGGCGCCGAAGGCGCGGTAGAAGCCGGCGACGTCGGCGACCTGGCGGCTCGAGCGGAACGGGTCGGCCTCGTAGCTCGACTCGTACGGCGACACGGCCACGCGGCCGCCGAACACGAGCTGGTGGCAGGCGGGCAGCGCGGCGACGACCGCCTCGTCGGCGAGGAGCTGCGCGAGCTCGGCGCAGAGCTCCCGCAGCCAGTCGGCGACGTCGGGCGCCGCGGCGAGGCCCTCCGCGTGCAGCCGAAGCGCGGCGACCGACGCGCCGTCGGGCGGGGCGAGGCCGAGCGCGACGAGGCGCGCCGCGAGCGCGAGCGCCGCGCCGCCGCGTCCCGTCGCGACGGTCACGCCCGCACCTCCAGCGTCTTCCAGTCGGCGAAGTGCTTGCGCCCGCCCCTGTTCCCGTCGCTGCCGGCCCAGACCGCGAACGCGACCGGCCAGCTCGTGCCGGGGGCGAGCGCGTCGCCCGCACCGGCGCGGTCGAGCGGGAAGCCGAGCGCGACCGTCCAGCGCCCGTCGGCCCAGGCAGCCGCGCCGCGCGCTCGCTGGTCGGGCAGCGGCGTCAGGGTGCCGAAGCCCTCCGCGACGAGCTCCTGGATCGACGAGGAGCGCCCCGCCGCGGAGATCGCGTTGCCGGCCGCGCGGCCCGGGTACCAGAGCACCGCGGTCTCGGCCGGGAACACGTCCTCCGGGATCGTGTCCCGCGCGAGGCCCGGGTAGAGCGTCTCGACGCCCGTCCGCTCGACGAGGTCGCGCTGCCAGGACGCCCGCCACTGGACGACGTGGACGGGCGCGCCCGGAGCGCCCATGGTGATCGCCGGCGTGCCGCCGGCCGCGGTCGGGAGCTGCACCGCGACCGCGTCGCCGAAGCGGCCGATCCCGCTCAGGTCGTCCTGGGAGGGGTCGTCCCACCCGAGCCGCAGCGCCAGCTCGTCGTCGTCGTGGAGGGCCTCGACGACGAGCTCGGCGATGCTCGCCGAGCCCAGGTACGGCGGCACCGCCTGCTGCGGCCCGAGCGGGACGACGATCGGCGCGGCCTCGTACCACGCCTCGCTCGCCGGATCCTCGGCCGGCACGCGGTCGATGCGCCGCGCCCGGATCCGGTCTGCGACCTTGGCCTCGGGTCGCTTCGACAGCGCCCCGAGCACGCCGCCGAGCGTCACGCCGGCGACGACGAGCGCGCCGGAGCCGACGAGGGCGCGACGCGTGATGCGATCCATCCGTGGCCCCCCTACGTGTTGTGGCGGAAGCCGACGACGTCCTCGCCGGCGGCCTGGGTCGGATACTCGAAGTCGCGGACGATCGTCGGCTCGCGCACCGGCACCGAGACGATCGCCTCGCCCGCCTCGTCGTAGGCGGTCGCGATGCCGTCGACGACGTCGAAGGTGGCCATGATCCGCTCGGTCGCGCCGAAGAGCATCAGGAGGCCGAGCAGCTCCGGGTCGTCCTTCGCGTTGCGGTACGTCTCGATCGCCGCCTCGACGCCCGGGCCGAACATCTGGTGCAGGTAGTCCGGCGGGACGTGGATCGGGGGGATGTAGTAGACGTTCGGCTCGAGCCCCAGCTGCGGGTAGAGCGGCAGCGCGACCTTGCGGTCGTGGACGAGGAAGTCCGCCGGCTTTCGCGGGTCGGCCTGGTCGGGCGCCGAGAGGAAGTTCGTCAGCCGGAGCTTCCCGATGCAGGTCGTCGTGCACTGCGACTGGAGGCCCTGCTCCACCTTCGGGTAGCAGCCGATGCACTTCTCCGTGACGCGCGTCTCGAGGTTGAACATCGTCTTCTTGTAAGGGCACGCGGTCAGGCACTCCTGGTACCCGCGGCAGCGCTCCTGGTCGACGAGGACGATCCCGTCCTCGGGGCGCTTGTAGATCGCCTCGCGCGGGCAGGCCGCCACGCACGCCGGGTACGTGCAGTGGTTGCAGATGCGCTGGAGGTAGAACATCCACATCATCGAGTGCGGCGTGTCGGCGACGTACGGCGTCTCGGCCGCGTCGCCCGTCGGCTCGTCCTCGCCGATGTTCGGGTGGTTCCAGTCCGCCTCGTCCGGCGTCCACCCGAGCACCTTCTCGCCCGGGCCGGCCGCCTCGAAGACGGTCTGCCCCGGGTACGCGCCGGACTCCCAGTCCTGCGCCGAGAGCAGGTCGAGGACGTTGACGTCCCAGCCCGTCGGGTAGAAGCCGAAGGGCTTCGTCTCGATGTTGTTCCAGAGCATGTACTCCTGGCCCGAGCCCCAGGTCCAGGTCGACTTGCACGCGATCGTGCAGCTCTGGCAGGCGATGCACTTGTTGGTGTCCATCACCATGCAGAACTGCTTCTCGGGTCGCGGCGCCTCGTACGGGTAGTCCATCTCCCGCCCGAGCTGCCAGTTGTACGCCTTCGCCATCGTCGGCCCCTAGTCGCGGTCGTGGTCGGTGGTCATGCCCGGCGCAGGTAGCCGCCGGCCAGGAAGGTCTCGAGTGCGGGCGAGGGCTGCTGCGGCCGCAGCCCGAGCGTGACCGGCCGCCACAGGCGCTCGCCGCCGACGCCCGCGTCCTCGGCCTTGACGACGCGGGCGAACGCCTCCTTCGGCGCGCCGGAGACGGAGTGCACGTCCGCCTCGTTGCCGACTCCGACGACGTGCCCGAAGTACGCCTTGCGCGTCATCGTGTCGGTCATCTGCGTCGGCCGCAGCCACGCGCGCGTGCCCGACTGGTGGCTGCCGTGCCGGAAGAGCGAGACGTACCCGCTCTCGGGGCTCTTGGCCGGCGCGCCCGGGCTCGCCTTCTGCGCCGCGACCGTCTTCGGCGTCGCCGCGTACATGTTGAACCAGGTGCGGATCACGTTCCGCGGCATCCCGGAGTAGATGCGCACGCGCATCATCACGCGCGCGACCTCGTAGTCCGGGTCGCTCTCCTGCCAGCCGCGGTACGGCCGGTCGCTCGGGTCGCAGTCGAGCCACGCGTAGTCGCCGTCGGCCAGCCCGAGCTCGGTCGCGTCCGCGGGGTTCAGCTCCATGTAGGCCTCGCCGGCCCACGGGCTGCGGTCGTCCCGCCGGTACATGTCGCCGAACGGGCCGAAGAGCATCGCGATCCAGTCGGAGTCGACCGCGGTCGAGTGCGCGCCCCAGCGGTACTTGGGCGTCTGGAAGATGAAGCGGTACGCCGGGTCGGCCCGGTGCAGCGGGTGCTGCGTCCTGGAGAGGTCGGCCCAGGTGCGGACGACGTTGCGCGCCTGGCGGGTCTCGACCGAGAGGTCGGACGGGTCGACGCCGTAGCTCTCGGGGCCGCGCGGCGCGATCGACGGATGCGCGGCGTTCGCGAGGATCACGTTCGGCTCGTAGAAGGTCGCGTCCACCGGCTCGCGCCAGACCGGCAGCATCTCGCCCGCCGTGCGGAACTCCGGCTCCGGCCGGTAGAACTCGAGCCGCCCGGTCGGCGTGTACCAGGGCTTGTCCTCCTGGCGCTGCTCCCAGCCCCCGTGGCGCGGGTACGTCCGGTGGTTCATCAGCAGCGGGACGCCGGCCGCACACCGCTCGTGCAGGTCGGCGAACCGCACGCCGTGCGTCGCGTTCGACCCGTTGAGGACCCGCTGGAGGTACGGCGTCGGGTCGCCGTCGAGGACGCCGCGCCAGTAGGCCGCCATCGCCGGCTCGTCGATCTCCTCGCCGAGCGCCTCGGCGACGAGCGCGAGCGCCTCGTAGTCCGAGCGGGTGTCGTGGAGCCGGTCCATCGGCGTCGCCGGGAAGGCGAGCAGGAACGGGTTCGTGCAGCTCGCCGTCATGTCCGGGAGCTTGAGCTCGGCCCACGAGTCGACCGAGAGGACGAGGTCGGCGTACTCGCAGGAGCTCGTCCAGAACCACTCGTTGCAGAAAATCGCCTCCTGCCTGGGCAGCGTGTTGTGGACGACGTCGAACGACCACTTCGCGTTGCCGAGCAGCGAGTTCGAGTTGCCGAACCAGATCAGCTTCGTCGGCGTCGGCATGTGCGTCGTGCCGGTGACGATCTCGTCGCCCATCGTCAGCGGCCGATCGCCGTAGTTCCAGTAGTGCGCCGACTGGGTCTTGTAGTACTTCCTGATCCGCGCGGGCTTCGTCAGGTCCTGCTCGATGTCGAACGGGTCCTCGACGATCCACTGCCCGACCGCCTGGAAGAGCGAGCCGCGGTAGTTCCCCGCGTAGCTGCCGACGTTGCCCGAGAGGTGCCCGACGTTGTCCGTCAGCGCGGCGACCAGGAAGTGCGTGCGGCCGAACAGGTCGTTGTTGAAGTAGTGGTTCGGGCCCATCCCCGCGGCGAGCAGCGTGTTCGCGCGGTTCTCCGAGAGCTGCCGCGCGAGGCTCGTGATCGCCTCGACCGGCAGGCCGGTCACCTCGGCGGTGGTCTCGAGGTCGAACGTCGAGTCGAGGTACTCGCGCAGCAGGTCGAAGACCGGCCGCGCCTGCACGGTCGTCCCGTCCGCGAGCGTCACGTCGAACGCGCCCTCGAGCTCGGGGTCGGCGTCCATCCGGGCGCCGACCTCGTCGCGGCTGACCGCCCTCGGGCCGCCGGTCGCGCGATCCCAGACGACGTAGTCGCCCCAGGCGTCGCGCAGCTCCTGCGGCACGAGCTGCTTGCCGACCGTGAAGGGCGGCGCGGGCGGCGTCGCCTTGATCTCCGCGTCGGGCTTCAGCGCGACGTAGTTCTCGAGCGGCGCCAGCTCGTGCCCCGGGATCGCGTCGCGGGCGTCGAGCAGCGCGCCGGTGTCCATGCGGACGAGCAGCGGCAGGTCGGTGCGCTGCACGACGGCGTCGCGGTCGTACAGGTCGTTCGCCATCAGCTCGCGTGCAACGCCCAGGAGCAGCGCCGCGTCCGTCCCCGGCCGCAGCACGAGGATCTCGTCCGCGAACTTCGCCGTCGGCATGTAGTCGGCGGAGATCACGATCACGCGCGTCCCCTTGACGCGCGCGTCGCCGAGCCAGTGCCCGTCGGGCATCTTGGTGCAGATCCAGTTCATCCCGATCAGCACGAGGAGCTTCGAGTGCTCGGCGGCGAACAGGTCGAAGTCGACGGTCTGGCTGCCGGTGACCATCGGATGGCCGGGCGGCAGGTCGGTGTGCCAGGCGTAGTTGTCGAAGGAGCTCGACCCGAGGATCTCGGCCTGCTCGACGTCGGGGCGGAGCTTGCGGTCGAGCAGCGCGAGCATGTTCGCGAAGCGGTAGAAGCCGAAGACGCGCCCGACGCCGAGCAGCGGCATCCCGCCCCGCAGCTTCAGGGCCTGGACGCCGGCTCCGTGCATCGCCTCGACCATCGCGGGCTCGTATCCCTGGTCGAGCAGGCGCTGCGCGCCCTCATCGCCCGTGTAGGTCGCGGCGACGTCCGCGATCGTGCGCGCCGCCATCGAGACGGCCTCGTCCCAGGAGATGCGCTCCCACTCGTCGCGGCCGCGCAGCGTCGTGTCCATCTGCGGCGTCCCGTCCTCGTTGCGCGGGAACCCCGCCTCGACCCAGGCGCGGAAGCCCTTGCGCACGAGCGGCGACTTGACGCGGCGGTCGCTGTAGATCCGGCGCGCGAGGATCAGGCCCTTCTGGCAGATACGCGGGTCCCAGCGAGCCGAGGCCCGGTTCCCCTCCAGGTCCTCCGCCTGGCCGTAGCCGTAGGTCGGGCTGATCCGGACGATCACGCCGTTCTTCACGTGGGCGCGCAGCAGGCAGTTGTGCGTGTCGTTCGGCGCGCAGGTGAAGACGAAGGTCTCGTCCTCGGCGTACTGGTTGCGGTAGACGTCCTCCCAGCCGCGGTCCGGCATGACCGTCAGCGGGTTGCCGATCGCGATCGCGCTCGGGGTCGCGCCCGCCGCGGCCGCGAGGAAGCTCGGGGGCGCGGCGAGGTCGGCGACGAGGGCGCCGGCCCCGAGCGCCGCGGCGCGCTCGAGCAGTCGGCGACGGGAGATGGCCTGGGGTTCCATGCGTCCGACGCTATTCCCGTCGCCCCGGGGCCGGCATCGGCGCGGACGCCGATCACCAGGTACGTAAAATCCCTGACTTTGCGTCATGAATCTCGTAGATCCTTGACTTCGTGGATCTATGCCTCCGAGAAGGGCGCGCCGGACGGACGCGCGGCGCCGCGGCGGGGCTCAGAAGACGGGCCGGTGGCCCGCGCGCAGGAGCTGGCCCGCGACCTCGGGCGGGAAGCCCTGGCGCACGAGGCCGAGCGCGATCGCGAGCGGGACATCGTCGCGGCGGGCGAGCTCCGCGGCCTGGTCGGCCGGGAAGCCGGCGCCGAGCGGCGACCGCTCGCGGAGCGCCGCGACGCGGGCCGGATCGGGCCCGGGCGCCGGGTCAGCCACGGCAGAACCTCGAGCCCTCGCTGTTCGGGCAGAGCAGCCCCGCGAGCGTCGAGCCGTCGCCGGCCACGACGGCCAGGCGCGCCGCGCCGGTCGCCTCGAGCAGCGCGAGCGCCTCGCGCATCGGCGCGTCCGCCCGGACGGTCGGCTGCCCACCCCGCACGTACGGACGCAGCGGCGCATCCGCCGGGACCCCCGCCGGGACGTCGTCGGGCCCGAGCAGGCCGACGAAGGCGGCGCCGTCGACGACGACCGCCTCCTTCACGTTCCGCTGCGACACCACGGCCCGCAGGTGCCCGACCGTCCCCTGGAGCGGGATCGTCTTCGGCCGGGGGAGCATCACGTCGCGCACGGCGAGCCGCTCGGCGCTCGCTCGATCGATCCGGTCGTCGCCCACGCCGCCACCGTAGGGCCGCGACCGCGCCGCCGACATCGGGGTGCGCGCGGATCGCGCTCCGCGGCGGGCACGATCGCCCTACCTGCGCGCATCCGTCTTGCTGCGCACGATTCGATCGCCGTGCTCGGCTAGTGCGCACGATCCTTGCGCCTCGCTGGCAGATCAGACGCGGAACCGGGCAGGCCACCCATCGCGCCGATCAGACTGCTCGGAGACGCACGGGAGGTCGCGGTGAGCACGGTCGATCGAGTCGGACGGGACGAGGACGCGACGGTGGACGAGCGCGCCGAGCTGCTGCGGCGCGCCGGCTACTGGCTCCACCTGATGCGGGCGATCGAGGAGGCCGGACGACGCCTCTACCTGCAGGGGCGCCTCGCGGGCTCGTTCTACGACGGGCGCGGCCAGGAGGCGACCGCCGTGGGCGCTGGCCTCGCGCTCCGGAGCCGCGACGTCGCGTGCCCGCTGATCCGCGACCTCGCCGTCCACCTGATCCGCGGGATCACGCCGGAGCAGGCGTTCCGCCACTACCTCGGCCGCGCGGGCGGACCGATGGAGGGCCGGGACGGGAACGTGCACCTCGGCTCGCTCGCGCTCGGCACGATCCCGATGGTCAGCCATCTGCCGGAGATGATCCCCGTCGGCATGGGCGTCGCGCTCGGCCGCGCCTGGCGCGGCGAGCGGGTCGCCGCGCTCGCGTTCTGCGGCGACGGCGCGGCGAACGGTGGCGTCTGGCACGAGGCGCTCAACCTGGCGGGCGCCTGGCGGGCGCCGCTCGTCGTGCTCGTGGAGCGCAACGGCTGGCAGTACATGACGCGGAGCGACGCCTGCCTCGCCGTCGAGCGCGTCGTCGACCGCGCCCCGGGCTACGGCGCGGCGGGGTTCAGCGTCGACGGCAACGACGTGCTCGCCGTGCACGAGGTCGTCGCCGCCGCGCTCGAGCACGCCCGTTCCGGCCGGGGGCCGGCGATCGTCGAGGCGCACACCTACCGGATGCACGGGCACGGCAGCCACGACGACCAGCGCTACGTCCCGCAGGCGGAGCTGGCCGCCTGGGCCGAGCGCGACCCGCTCGTCCTCTGGGAGCGACGCGCGCGCGCCGAGGCCGGCTGGACGGACGAGGAGCAGCGGCAGCTCGTCGAGGCCGTCGAGCGAGAGGTGGGCGAGGCGCTCGAGCGCGCGCTCGCGGCGCCCTACCCGTCTCCCGACGACCTCGCTGCGAGCGTGTTCGCGTGAGCGCCGCGACGATCACGTACCGCGAGGCGATCCGGCTCGGGCTGCGCGAGGCGCTCGCGCGCGACGAGCGCGTCGTGCTCATGGGCGAGGACGTCGGCCGCGGCGGGGGCGCCTTCATGGTGACCGAGGGGCTGCTCGACGAGTTCGGCGAGCAGCGCGTGCGCGACACCCCGATCTCCGAGGCGGCCTTCACCGGCGTCGCCGTCGGGCTGGCCCTCGACGGCTGGCGGCCCGTCGTCGAGTACCAGTTCGCCGACTTCCTGACGAGCGGCATGACGCAGATCGTCAACGTCGCCGCGCCGATGCACTTCCGGGCCCGGACGCCCGTCCCGCTCGTGATCCGCGCGCCTGCCGGGGGCGGCTTCTCCGGCGGGCCGTTCCACTCGCAGAGCCCCGAGGCGTGGTTCCTGCGCGTGCCGGGGCTGAAGGTCGCCTGCCCGGCGACGACCGAGGACGCGGGGCTGCTCCTCGCGGCCTCGCTCGCCGACCCGAACCCGGTGCTGTTCCTGGAGCAGAAGAACCTCTACACGCGCGTGAAGGGGACGTTCGCCTACGACCCGGACGCGCCGCTCGCGGGCGCCGCCGTGCGGCGGCCCGGGCGCGACCTGACCGTCGTCTCCTACGGCGCCGCGCTCCACCCGTGCCTCGCGGCCGCCGAGGCGGTCGCGCGCGAGGGGATCGACGTCGAGGTCGTCGACCTGCGCGTCCTCTGCCCGCTCGACTGGGAGACCGTCGCGGCGTCCGTGTCGCGAACGAGCCGCTGCCTGATCGCGCACGAGGATCACGCCGAGTACGGGGTCGCCGCCGAGCTGGCGGCGCGGGTCGCGGGCGAGCTGTTCGGCGAGCTCGACGCGCCGGTCCGTCGCGTCGGCGCGGCGTTCCACCCGATCCCGTTCAGCCCGCCGCTCGAGCAGGCGACGCTGCCGAGCGCCGGGGGGATCGCGGCCGCGATCCGCGAGCTCGCCGCCTTCTAGGGGCGGCGCACCAGCTCGAGCAGGAGCACGTCCACCCACGCGCCGGTCGGCGCGCGCCAGGCCGCCTCGAGGACGCCGACCGGGCGGAACCCCGCCTTCTCGTAGGCGCGCACGGCGGCGCGGTTCTCGACCGCCGGGTCGATGGTGACGCGATGGTGGCCGCCCTGGTCGAGCAGGTGGGCCGCGAGCGTCCGGACCGCGTCCGTCCCGAGCCCCCGGCCGTGCACCGCGGGGTCGAGGAAGATGTCGATCCAGGCGTGGCGGGCGTCCGGCTCCGTCTCCTCGCCGTACTGGATCATCCCGACGAGGCAGCCGTCGAGCTCGATCGCGTAGCGCGTCGACTCCGGCTCGTCCGACGGGAAGTCGTCGTCCGGCTCGCCCCACCAGCGCACGACCTCGGGCAGGCCGCGCAGCGCGCAGGCGCTCGGCGTCGTCCTCGCGCACCGGGCGCAGGACGACGTGCTCCCCGGCGATCGAGGCGGCCACCCCGGCACCATAGCGCGTGCCCGCGCCCGCGAGCGCCCGACGTCAGCCGAGCAGGACGGGCGCGAGGCGCCGGAGCGTCTCGAGCCCGAACGGGTCGCCGTCCTCGAGCGGCTGGATCGCGACCTGGGTCGCGCCCGCGTCGAGGTGCTCCTGCACGCGCGCGCGGATCGCCTCCTCGTCCCCGGCGACGACGAGCGCGTCGACGAGCCGGTCGGAGCCGCCGTGCTCGAAGTCCTGGTCGGCGAAGCCGAGCCAGCGGAGGCTCTCCAGGTAGTTCGGCGTGTCGAGGTACCAGGCGATCGCGGCGCGGGCGCGACGGCGCGCCTCGGCCGGGTCGCCCTCGAGCACGACCTTCTGCTCGGGGACGAGCAGCGCGCCCGGCCCCATGATCTCGCGCGCGCGGCGCGTGTGCTCGACCGGCACGAGGTACGGGTGGGCGCCGAGCGCCGTCTCGGCGGCGAGGCGCAGCATCCGCGGCCGCAGCGCCGCGAGCACGCGCGGCACGGGCGGGCGCGCCTGCTGCGTCGCCTCGGGGCTGACGACGGGGTCGGCGTCCATCGCGTCGAGGTACTCGGACATGAACGCGACCGGCTTCTCGTAGCGGTGGCCGCGCGGGTCGACCTGGCGCGGATGGCTGACGCCGAGGCCGAGCAGGAAGCGGTCGTCGAAGGAGTCGGCGAGGACGCGGGCGGCGTTCGCGGTCGTCACCGCGTCGCGACCCCAGACGTTCGCGATGCCGGAGGCGACGCGAATCCGCTCCGTCGCACCGAGCAGCACGGCGCCGTTCGTGAAGGACTCGCGCGTTCCGAGCCCCTCCGGGTACCAGAGCGTGTCGTACCCGAGCTCGTCGATCGCCCGGGCCGCGGGGCGGGCATCCGCCGCGGGCGCGACGACGAACGCGCTGATCCAGACGCCGATCCTGCCGAGCTGCACGGGCGCAAGGCTAGCGGCCGGCGCGCCGCTCGCGCCGGCTCAGGCGCAGCCGAGCGCGTCGGCCAGCTCGAGCAGGCTCGCGACCGAGACGTCGACGGGAACGGCCGGCGCGGCCTCCCCCCGGCCGGGCCCGTGCTCGTCCGGGCGGGCGACGAACGCCGTCCGCAGGCCGAGCGCAGCGGCAGCCGCGAGGTCGTCGGAGTGCGCCGCGACCATCATCGTCTCCTCCGGCGCCGCGCCGAGGGCGGCCGCCGACTCGAGGTAGACGACCGGCCGTGGCTTGTAGTCGCGCGCGAGCTCGGCGCCGAGGACCGCGTCCCAGACGAGCCCGTTCCGCCGCGCCAGGTCCACCATCAGCGAGATGTTCCCGTTCGAGCAGGGTGCGAGGAGCACGCGCGCGCGCAGGCGCGCGAGGCCGGGCGCGACGTCGGGCCAGGCGTCGAGCCGGTGCCAGGCGAGGTTGAGCTCGACGCGCGTCGCCTCGTCGACGTCGAGGCCGTGCCGACCGAGCACGGCGTCCAGGTTCCGCCGGTGGAGGACGTCGAGGCGGCCGAACGGCAGCTGGCCGCTCCGCACCTCCTCCATCGCGGGCTGGTACTCCGCGCGCCAGGCGTCGGCGAAGGCGAGCCAGTCGAGCGAGACGCCGAGCGGCGCGAGCGAGCGCTCCGCCTCGCGCGCGATCGACGTCCGCCAGTCGACGAGCGTCCCGAAGACGTCGAAGAGCAGGGCGCGGACGCCCGCGACGGCCGGTGGACGCTCTCGCACGGCCCGATCATGCCCGAGCGAGGGGCCCGGCGCCGGGGCGCGACGGTCGTCGCGGCCCCGGCGCCGGGCGCACGGCTCAGTGCGAGACGCCGGCCAGCTCGGCGGCAGCGGCATGCGGCGCGGTGTGCGTCCAGACGTGCGGGTAGCGCTGCGGGCCGGTCGCGTTGCGCAGGTCGACGACGAGCGAGGCGCGCTCGACGACGTCCTGGTAGTCGACGCCGCGGTGGGCGGTGACGATGCAGATGCAGTCCGCCTCCGCCAGCGCCTCGTCGAGCGACTGGGCGACGAGGCCGAGCTCGTGCAGCTCCGGCACGTGCTCGTCGACGTACGAGACCTCGGCCCCGCTGCGCTGCATCAGCTCGATCAGCCGCAGGGCCGGCGACTCGCGCACGTCGCCGACGTCCGGCTTGTACGCCACGCCGAGCAGCGCGACCCGCGAGCCGCGCAGCGAGCGCTCCCGGCTGTTCAGCGCCCGCGCGATCGTCTCGACGCAGTAGTACGGCATGTTGTCGTTGATCTTCCCGGCGAGCTCGATGAACTCCGTGTAGAAGTCGAACTGGCGGGCCTTCCACGACAGGTAGAACGGGTCGATCGGCAGGCAGTGGCCGCCGAGGCCCGGGCCCGGCTCGAACCGCATGTAGCCGAACGGCTTGGTCGAAGCGGCGTCGACGACCTCCCAGACGTCGAGGCCCATCCGGTCGCACATCTGCGCCAGCTCGTTCACCAGCGCGATGTTCACCGACCGGAAGATGTTCTCCAGCAGCTTCGTCAGCTCCGCCACCTCCGGCGAGCTGACCGGCACCAGCGTCTCGAGCGCCCGCCCGTACAGCGCGCACGCCCGCTCCGTGCACGCCGCCGTCACGCCGCCGACGACCTTCGGCGTGTTCTGCGTCGTCCAGTCCTCCCGGCCCGGGTCGACCCGCTCCGGGCTGAACGCGAGGAAGAAGTCCCGGCCGACCTCGAAGCCCTCCCGGACGAAGAGCGGCAGGATCTCGTCGCGCGTCGTGCCGGGGTACGTGGTCGACTCGAGCACGACGAGGTGCCCGGCGCGGAGCCGCGGCGCGAGCTTGGCGCACGCCTCGAGCACGATCGTCAGATCGGGCTCGCGGTTCGGCGTCAGCGGCGTCGGCAGGGCGATCAGGATCGCGTCGCACTCACGCACCGCGTCCACGTCGGTCGAGGCGCTCAGCGTGCCGCGCTTGACGAGCCGGGCGAGGTCGTCCGTCGGGACGTCCGGGATGTACGAGACGCCCTGGTTGATCGACGCCACCTTGTCCGCGTCGACGTCGACGAGGACGGTGCCGACGCCGGCGCTCGCGAACACGTGCGCGAGCGGCAGGCCGACGTACCCGGCGCCCATGATCGCGACCTCGCGACGGGGACGGTGATCGTGCGACCCGTTGGTCGTGGTGTTCCCAGCCATGGAACGTCTCCCCCTGCTAGGCGATGGTCGCGCGCTCGGCGGTGTCGAGCAGGCCGTTGAGCTGGGCCCACCTGCTCGCCTCGGTCCGGTTGGACACCTCGAGCTTGCGATAGATGTTCGAGAGGTGGAACTTCACCGTCTGCTCGGTGACCCACAGCATCTTGGCCAGCTGGGCGTTCGAGTAGCCCTCCGAGACGAGCTGGAGGATCTCGATCTCGCGGCGCGTGAGCGCCGCCCCGAACTGGTCGTCCCTGCCCCCTCGCTGGTCCAGCCGGATCGTGCTCGCCGACGGCAGGAAGATCGACGGCGAGAACACGTGGCGGATCGCCGCCGCGAGCTCGTCGGGCTCCACCCGCTTCAGCACGTACGCCGACGCGCCGGCGGCGAGCGCCGCGGAGATCGCGTCCTCGCCGTCGTCCGCCGAGAGCACGATCACGCGAACCTCGGGCATGCGCTCCCACAGCTCGCGAATGAGCGCCGGGGCCGTCGTGCCCCGCGCCGGCAGGTCGCCCACGATGACGAGGTCGGGATCGAGATCCTCGATTAGCTCGAGCGCAACCTCCGCGCTCGAGAGCTTCCCCCGCACCGTGAACCCGAGACCGCCGATGATCTCGGTCACAGCATCCAGCCACAGCGGATGCTGATCGACCAGGACTGCCGCTCGTCCTGTCTCCATGAAATTGGCCTCCTCGCCGGCACTCCCCAGTGCCGGGCCGCATCGGATGGGCCTGTCTAGCTCACCCCTTTTCCCTGTCCGTCACCTTAGGAGGGGGAGCGCTGGCCCGCAAGAGGGGGAGCGGCGTCCCGGCCTGAACTGGACCGGACCTGACCCGACGGGCAGCCACCCGCCGATCGGGGAGCCTCGTCACCCGTTCGAGGGAGGAAACGGGGCGATCCCGACCCGGAGATCCCCCGAACGGGGGTCGCAGGACTGCGACGGGCGCCCTCCCGGGGGCCGTCGCGGCGCCGCGACGGGCGGGCGAAGGAACCCTCGAACGAGGGATGGATCCGACGGCGCTCAGGCGCGCGCGGCGAGCCGCGCCGCGCCGTCCGGAGCGGGCGCGCCGGCCGCGAGGACGGCCGCGATCGTCCCCGAGGCGCGCCCGTCGCCGTAGAGCGGCGGCCGATCGACGGGCGGGACCGCCTCCTCGACCAGACGGGGGAGCGCGTCGAGCGACTCGCCGACCAGGCGGTTCCAGCCCGTCTCGACGGTCTCCGGCCATTCCGTCGTCGTGCGCAGCGTGATGCACGGCACGCCGAACCAGTACGCCTCCTTCTGCACGCCCCCCGAGTCGGTCAGGACGAGCGAGGCGAGCGAGCAGAGCGCCGCGAAGTCCAGGTACCCGACCGGCGGCACGCGCACGACGTTCGGGCCGAGCACGAGCCCCTCCGCGGCGAGCACCCCCGCCGTCCGGGGGTGGACGGGGAAGACGATCGGCCCCGGCAGCTCGTTCAGCGCGGCGACGAGCGCCGCGAGCGCCTCGGGGCGGGTGTTCGCCTCGCGGTGGATCGTCAGGAGCGTGTAGCCGCCGGGCTCGACGCCCGCGGTCTCGAGCGCGCGCGAGCGCGCCTGCGCGAGCGGGGCCAGACGCAGGTTCGCGTCGAGCATCACGTCGCCGACCAGGTGGACGCCCGCGACGACGCCCTCGTCCGCGAGGTTCGCGACCGCCTGCTCGGACGGGCAGAAGAGCGCGGCCGAGAGCTGGTCGACGAGGACCCGGTTCACCTCCTCGGGCATCGTCCGGTCGAACGAGCGCAGCCCGGCCTCGACGTGGGCGATCGGGCAGCCGAGCTTCGCGGCGACGAGCCCGCCGGCCAGGGTCGAGTTCGTGTCCCCGTAGACGAGCAGCCAGTCCGGCGCGACCTCGACGAGCGCCTGCTCGATCCCCGGCAGCATCCGTGCGAGCTGCTCGGCGTGGCTCCCGCCGCCCGCCTCGAGCCGGAAGGCGGGCGGCTCCAGGCCGAGCTCGTCGAAGAACACCTCGCTCAGCTGCCGGTCGTAGTGCTGGCCCGTGTGCAGGACGACCTCGTCGATCCCGGCCTCGCGCAGGGCGAGCGAGAGCGGGGCCGCCTTGATGAACTGCGGCCGGTTCCCGACCACCGTGAGGACGCGGCCGCTCATGCGCGCACCGCCTGCCTCGGGGCCGCGGGCGTCCCGGCGACCTCGTGCAGCAGCCCGGCGAACGAGGCGGCGAGCGGACGAGACTCGTAGCGCTCGACGACGCTGGGCCAGGGCCGCCGAGGCGGCCCGCCGCGACGCCATGCGTCGACCGCCGACCGGATCGCCGCGGCCATGCCGTCGACGTCCGACGGGCGGCAGAGGAACGCCGAGCCGGCCTCGGCGAGCAGGTCGCGCGCGTCGCCGTCGGGCACGGCCGCGAGGATCGGCCGGCCGCTCGCCAGGTACTCGTACGTCTTCCCCGGCACGATCCCCGCGCGGGAGCCCGGCGGCAGGTCGTGCATCGGCAGGAAGAGCAGGTCGGCGCCGCGCACGAGCTCGAGCGACTCGACGTGCGGCAGGTAGCCGTGCGCGTGGACGACCGACGAGCCGGCGGCGACGGCGCGGTCGTCCTCGGAGAGGACGCCCGCCAGGTGCACCTCGAGCACCTCGGCGAGGCCGGGGTCCGGCGAGCAGGCGCTCGACCGGCCCAGGAGGTAGACGTGCGAGCGGGTCAGCACGTCGAGGCCCGGCACCCGCCGCCGAGCGGGTGGCGCAGCCGGCGGTGGCGCCGGTGCGCGAGCCCGAGCTCGGTGTGCAGGTACCCGGTGTGGACGATGCGGAACGCCGCGTCGCGGCGCGCCCTGGGCGGGCTCGCGAAGTCGTCGGCGTCGAAGCCGTTCGGGATCGCGACGAGCGGCCGGCCGGCGTAGGTCCGGGAAGGCGTCGCGCAGGCGCCGCAGGGCCTCGGGCGTGTTCATCACGACGGCGGCGGCGGACGCGAGCTCCCGTCCCATCCGGGCGACCGCGTGCGCCCGGTGCAGGCGGCTGGGGTAGACGAGCATCTCGTCGAGCGCCCACGGGTCGCGCAGGTCGGCGATCCACGGCACGCCGAGGGCCTCGGCGATCCGCGCGGCGGCAGGAGCCGACTCGTAGGGCGACATCGTCGCGAGCACCACGTCGACGTCCGGCGCCGCCGCGACGGCCCGCTCGACCGCGCCCTCGACCCACCAGCGCTCGAAGGGCGAGCTGCCGCCGAGCCAGCGCTCGCGGCGACGCCGCCAGCGCCCGCTCCGGGCGGGCGCGCCGGGCACGCGCACGACCTCGACGTTGCCCGCGTCGAGCGACGCGTCCTCCGGCGTCCAGCGCTCGTCGCCGCCGCCGGGCCCGGTCACGACGACCAGCTCGACGCCGAGCTCGGGAAGGCGGCGGGCGAGGCGGACGATCCGCTGCACCCCGGCGCCGCCCACGGGCGGGAAGTGGTAGGCGAGCACCAGCGCGCGCGTCATGCCGTCACGACCTCCTGGATCTCCTCGTCGAGCAGCCGGACGACGCGGGCGGGCGCGCCGACCGCGACGGCCCGGTCGGGGACGTCCGAGAGGACGACCGAGTTGGCGCCCACGACCGCCCCGCGCCCGATCCGGACGCCGGGGCCGACGACGACGTTCTGGCCGAGCCACGCGCCGTCCTCGATCACGACCGGCCGGACGTCGTCGACCCCCTGGGCGAGCACGGGCAGGCGGGGGTCGTCGAACGCGTGTCGGTGGTCGGCGACGTAGACGTTGCGGGCGAAGAGCACGTTCCTGCCGAGGCGGATCGAGCGGGAGCCCGAGAGGACGCACGTCCCCGAGATGCTCGTCCCGTCGCCGACCTCGATCACGACCCCGTCGCCCGGCCCGTCGAGCACCTGGAGCCAGGAGCCGGCGCCGACGAAGACGCCGCTGCCGATCGCGATGCGGCGCTCCCCGACCAGGCGGACGGGCCGCTGGACGACGGAGCGCGGGCCGAAGCGCGCGAAGGCTCGACCGGCGGTGAGCGCGAACGCCTTGTCCAGCACCTGCTGCTGGAGCCGGTAGGCCCCGACGGCGAGCCGGCCGATCATCGGACCTCGAAGGCGCCGGCGTCGGCGCGCCCGCCGCGCGGCCGAGGCGTTCCGTCGATGTCGGTCGCCGGGTAGGAGCTGGCGGAGCCGCCGTCGATCGCGGCGGAGCCGGGGCGCGGCCGCAGGTCGAAGGAGGCGGGATCGCGGAAGACCCGTCGCACGCGCCGGTCGGTCGGGCCGCAGCGCTGGTTCTCCCAGACGTTGCTCGCGAAGGCGATCCCCTCGGCGCAGACCGTGACGCGCCCGACGTTGCCGACGGCGCTCCAGCCCTCGAACGCCCCGTCGAAGATGATCGACGCCCCGAACGAGTTGTAGCGGACGTTCCCGCCCGTCCCGCGCGGGTAGACGTAGACCGCGTACGAGCCGCCGTCGCCGGGCTGGTCGAAGGCGTTGTTCTCGATCGTCAGGTTCGTGATCGTGCCGCCGAGGATGTCGTTGACGTAGACGTCCATCACGTCGCAGCGCGTGAAGCGGCTGCGGCGGATGACGACGCGGTCCGACTCCTGGACGAACAGGCACTCGATGTGGCCGGTCGGGTTCGCGTCGCGGGTGACGTCGTGGAAGGTGACGCCGTCGATCAGCACGTCCTCGGAGACCGGCAGGCCCGGGTAGGTGCCGATCGTCGAGGAGATCGCCTCGTCGATGCCGCCGACCGAGCCGCCGACGATCGAGACGCGCTTGCCCGAGCGCACGAAGAAGAAGCGCGTGGTCATGTTCCGGAAGGCCACGTTCTCGGGGCGCGGGCCGCCGTCTGGGCCGTTCAGCGGGACGATGAACAGGTCGTCCGCCTCGAAGCCGCGGAACTCGACGTCGCGGGCGCCCTTGATGCTCAGCTCGCCGGTCCGCACGCGGGCGCCGGGGGCCGGCCGGAAGACCACGCGCGGGCCGGGCTGCTTGCGTGCGTCGTGGGCGACGACCTGCGGCCCGTACCGCCGTCCCCGCGGCGAGCAGCACGGTGTCGCCCGGCCGGGCTCCGCCGGTAGCGGCGAGCGTCTGGCACGGCCGCTTCCGCGTGCAGGCCGCCTGGCGGCCGCCGTCGGGGCTGACGTAGAGCACGCGCGGCCCCGCGGCCGCCGCGGCCCCCGCGGCCGCCTCCGGCGCCGGCGCGGCGGTCGCGCCGCTGCCGCACGCGCCCGCCAGCACGGCCGAGGCCGCGGCCAGCACGGCGAGTGCCCACGAGCTCCGCGTCGGTGCCCCCCACCTCACGATCTGCTACCCGGCGACGGGCGCGAGGTCGCGCAGCTCGACGCGCGTGCCGTTGGCCGCGAGGCTCTCCTCGACCGCCTCGATCATCCGGACGACCTCGAGCCCGACCTCGGAGGACGAGCGCGGGGCCTCGCCGGTGCGGATCGCCCTGCAGAAGTCGAGCATCGAGAGGCGCAGCGGCTCGACCGCCTGGATGTGCGGCGAGACGATGTCGCCGGTGCGGTAGCTCAGCCGGTACTCGCCGAACGTCTCCGGGTCGCGGAAGCTGACGCCGGAGTCGAAGACGCGGACGGGCTCGTTGCTCGTGTCGTCGTAGACGGCCATCTTGCGCGAGCCGACGACGGTCGTCCGGCGCAGCTTGCTCGGCGAGAGCCACGAGAGCTCCGCGTGCGCGATCGCGCCCGAGGGGAACTCGAGGTTGATGAACGCGACGTCCGGGATCGCCGGGATGACGCAGCCGCGGCTCAGCGCGCTGACGTGCGTCGGCGACTCGCCGAGCCAGTAGCGCAGGATCGAGAAGTCGTGCGGGCCGAGGTCCCAGGCGACGCTCACGTCGGGCTGGTGCAGCCCCAGGTTGACGCGGCTCGTCGAGACGAAGTAGACCTCGCCGAGGTCGCCGGACTGGATCAGGTCGCGGACGAGGTTCACCGGCGGGCTGTACAGGAACGTGTGCCCCGGCATGATCAGCCGGTCGGCCCGCGCGGCGATCTCGATCAGCCTGCGGGCCTCGTCGGCCGAGGCGGCGAACGGCTTCTCGACGAAGACGTGCTTGCCCGCCTCGAGCGCGCGGCGCGCCAGGTCGAAGTGCGTGGACACGGGCGTCGCGATCACGACCGCCTCGATCGACTCGTCCTCGAGCACGTCGTCGAAGCGCGGGGTCGTCCCGACCGCCGGGTAGCGCCGCGCGAACACGTCGAGCCGCTCCTGGTCGAGGTCGCAGATCGCGGTCACCTCCGCCTCCGCCAGCTCGACGAGGTTGCGCAGCAGGTTCGGGCCCCAGTAGCCGAGGCCCGTCACGGCGATGCGCACGGGCTCGGTGCGCTGCGGTGGCGTGGTCACGTCGTCCCCTTCCGTCGGAGCATGTGGATCGGCGTCTTCAAGAGCAGCGCGAGGTCGAGGCCGAGCGACCAGCCGCGCGCGTACTGCACGTCCATGTCGAGCGCCTCGCCGAACGTCGAGTGGGCGCGCGCGGTCACCTGCCAGAGGCCGGTGATGCCGCCCGGCACGCGGAACCGCTCGAAGTGGTGCGGCTGGAAGAACTCCGTCTCGTACGGGATGCAGGGCCGCGGGCCGACGAGCGACATCTCGCCGCGCAGCACGTTGATCAGCTGGGGCAGCTCGTCGAGGCTCGTCTTGCGCAGCCAGCGGCCGGTCGGCGTGATCGCGTCCTCGCGCGAGAGCTTGTAGAGGCCGCCCTCGGCCGGCGCGGCGCCCGCGTCCATCGTCGAGCGGATGAAGTCGCGGTGCACGGACGTGTCGACGTCGACGACCATCGTGCGGAACTTCAGCGCGGTGAACTCCCGCATCCCCTCGCCCAGGCGGGTCTGCCGGAAGAGGATCGGGCCGGGCCCGTCGCGGCGGATCCGCCACGCGACGAACGCGAAGATCGGCGCGGTGAGGAGCAGGCCGACGCTCGCCCCGGCGAGGTCGATCGCCCGCTTGAGCGCGCGGGAGGCGGGGAACCGGCGGGGCGGGCGGCAGCGCGAGCAGGGGCAGCCCCTCGACGCTGTGCAGCCGGGCGTTCGGGCCGACCGCGTCGAACAGCCGCGGCACGATGTCCACCTGGACGCCGGCGTCCTCGAGCATGCGGAGGATCCGCACCCGCTCGTGGTCGGGCTCGCTCGAGAAGGCGACGACGACGCGCTCGACGTCGAGCCGGCGCACGAGCTCCTCGAGCTCGGACGGCTCCCCGAGCACCGAGGTGCCCGGGAGGTCGGCGCGGATCTCCCGCGGGTCGGCGTCGACGAAGCCGAGCAGGTTGATCCCGTACTCGCGATGCTGCACCAGCTTGCGCGCGACGAGCTGGCCGACGTCGCCCGCGCCGAGGATCAGCGTGTTCTGCAGGTAGAGCAGGCTCCGGCGGCAGGCCGCCCGGGCGACGGCCCGCGAGGCGGTGACCAGCACGATCGCGAGCGCCCAGAAGGCGGCGAGCTTGTCGATGTCCGGGTCGGCCATCCGCGTCACCACCGCGCCGACGAGGACGACGAACGACCCGACGGTCACGAGCAGGAAGACGCCGACGAGGTCGTCGACCGTCGTGTGCTCGGTGCGCAGGTCGTCGTGGTCGTAGAGGCGGAAGAGCTTCGCGAAGACGATCCAGGCGGGCAGCGTGCAGAGGAACAGCAGCCACTCGACGAGCGCGTCGATCCGACCCACCTCGCCACGGGCGCCGAGGACGAGCTCGACCACGAGCACGGCGACGGCGAGGCCGAGGACGTCGGCCAGGACGAGCATGCGCCGGATGAGCGCGCCGCGCCGGTTCGCGCGCCCCTCGCGGGCGCGGCGCAGCTCGAGCAGGAGTCGCGTCCGCTCGTCGAGCCGCTCCGTCCAGTCGTCGCCCGTCCGGGCGTGACGGGCGGGGCTGGCGCCGCTCATGGCTTGCCCGTCCACAGTCACCTCGTTGCCGGCGCCGCGGGGTCGCGGCGCATCCGCTCCGGTCGGATCCAGCGTAGGAGCGGGGTGCGAGCGGGGTAAGGCCAGACCGGAAACCCGCTCGCGCGCCCGGGCACCTGCTCGATCGGGTAGGGGCGGGGGGCTCCGGGAAACCGTGCTCCCGGGCGGCGATCCCTCGCGGGGAGCGGGCTACGGTGGGAGCCATGACGATGCAGCTTCCGACCGCCGCACAGCCGGTGCCGTTCCTCGACCTGGGCGGGATGCACGCGAGCATGAAGGACGACCTCCTCGCCGCGTTCGCCGACCTCGTCGACTCCAGCGCGTTCACGGGCGGCCCGCAGGTCGCGGCGTTCGAGGACGCCTTCGCCACCTACTGCGGCACGGCGCACTGCGTCGGCACCGCGAGCGGCCTCGACGCGATCCGCCTGGCCCTGATCGCCGCCGGCGTCGGCCGCGGCGACGAGGTGATCGTCCCCGCGCAGACGTTCGTCGCGACGCTCGAAGCCGTCACGCAGGCCGGCGCGACGCCCGTCGTCGTCGACGTCGACCCGACCGACTACTGCCTCGACGCGGCCGCGGCCGCGACCGCGATCACCCCCGCGACGCGCGCCCTGCTGCCGGTGCACCTCTACGGGCAGCTCGCCGACCTTCGCGCGCTCGGGGAGCTCGCCGCGCGCCACGACCTCGTCCTCGTCGAGGACGCCTGCCAGGCCCATGGCGCCGAGCGCGACGGCCTGCGGGCGGGCGCGGCCGGGCTGGCCGGCGCGTTCAGCTTCTACCCCGGGAAGAACCTCGGCGCCTTCGGCGACGGCGGCGCGCTCGTCACCGGCGACGCGGAGCTGGCCGCCCGCGTGCGCGCGCTGCGCGAGCACGGGCAGACGGCCAAGTACCGGCACGACATGGAGGGCTGGACGTCCCGGCTCGACACGATCCAGGCGATCGTCCTCCTGCGCAAGCTGCGCGAGCTCGAGGGCTGGAACGAGGAGCGGCGCGCGCTCGCCGCGCGCTACGCCGACCTGCTCGACGGCGTCGGCGACCTCGTGCTGCCGCCGATCGCGCCGTCGAGCGACCCGGTCTGGCACCTCTACGTCGTGCGCACCGCCGACCCCGACGCGCTCGCTGCGAGCCTGCGCGAGCAGGGGATCGCGACGGGCCGCCACTACCCGCAGCCGGTCCACCTGACCGACGCGTACCGCTGGCTCGGGCACCGGCCGGGGGCGTTCCCGGTCGCCGAGGCGCTCGCCCGCGAGGGCCTGTCGCTGCCGCTCTACCCCGGCCTGTCCGAGGCCGCCCAGGTCGGCGTCGCAGGCGCGATCGCCCGCCACTTCCGCCACGGCGGGGAGAGGTAGGTCACGCGATGGCGTCCATGCCCGCGAACGACGCGCCCAACCGGCTGCTGAACGACGTCGAGTTCGGCGACGACGTCGTCGTCCAGTCCTTCACGAACCTCTACGGCTGCCGCGTCGGCGCCGGCACGCGCGTCGGCCCCTTCGTCGAGATCCAGCGCGGGAGCGCGGTCGGCGAGCGGTGCAAGATCCAGAGCCACACGTTCGTGTGCGAGGGCGTCGAGATCGGCGACGAGGTCTTCGTCGGCCACGGCGTGATGTTCGTGAACGACAAGCGCCCGCGCGCGACGAACGACGACGGCTCGCTCCAGACGGCCGCCGACTGGGAGCTGCTGCGGACGCTCGTCCACCGGCGCGCCTCGATCGGCTCCGGCGCCGTGGTGCTCGGCGGCGTGACGATCGGGGAGGGCGCGCTCGTCGGCGCCGGCGCCGTCGTGACGCGCGACATCCCGCCCGGCGCGGTCGTCGCGGGCGTGCCGGCGCGCCTGCTTCGCCATCCCTAACCAGCGGGCTAGGTGTCGTTGGGAGTGTGCGTGCAGCCCGTAAGGGCTTCGTAAAAACACGCGCTCCCGGTGGTCCCCCGGACGGGCGGGAGGGCTACGGTCGGGCCGACGTGACGGCCCACGCGACCCACAGCCGCCGACCCCGCTGCAGACGCGTCGGCCGGCTGACGGGCCTCGCCGCCGCGCTCGCGCTCGCCGCCGCAGCGCTCGCCGGGCCCGCCGCGGCGGAGGCCGCCCGCGGCACCGGGGCGCCCAGGCCGGTCGGCCTCTCGGTCGTCCGCGCGGGCGAGGCCGCGATCACGCTCGACTGGCGTCGCGCCAGGGCGACGCGGCCGGCCGCGCGCTGGGTCGTCTTCCGCAACGGCACGCGGGTCGCCGCCACGCAGCGCTCGCGCTTCCGCTTCACCGGGCTCCGCTGCGGGACGGCCTACCGCCTCGCCGTGCGCGGTCGCGACGCGAGGGGCCGCGCCGGTCCGCGTCGCGATCCGCGCCGCGACCGCCGCCTGCGCCGGCCAGCCGGGCGGCGCCCCGGGCTCCCGACCAGCCCGGAGCGCCCGGCAAGCCGTCGCCGTCGCCTCGCCGCCGGCGCCCACCCCGCCGCCGCCCTCGCCGTCGCCCGCGCCCGCTCCGGTGCCGCCGACGCCGGTGCCCGCGCCGCCGACCGGCCCGGCCGACCTCTTCCTCAGCCCGTCGGGGTCGGACGGCGGCGTGCTCGAAGGCCGCTCCCTGCCGCTCGCTCGACCGCGCGTACCGGGTCGCGCGGCCAGGCCAGGTCGTCGAGCTCGCCGGCGGCGCGTACCCGGCCCAGACGATCCAGCCCGACGCGAGCAAGACGTCGGCGGACGACGTCTTCCGCCCCGCGGACGGCGCGACGGTGACGATCGCGAGCGCCCAGGTGCACGGCTCGCACCTCGAGCTGCGCGACGTCCGCTTCACCGCGTGGCCGTACTGGCGCACGTGGCGCGACGCGAGCGACGTGACCTTCCGCAACGTCAGCGCGCCGAAGTTCACGATCCCGGCTCCGCCGACGTGCGGATCCTCGGCGGCGACTACGGGCCGTTCCAGAACGGGTCGAACGACATCGCGCCGGAGAGCCCGAGCGACGCCAGGGTGCCGACGGGCATCGTCATCGACGGCGCCGCGATCCACGACTTCACGCGCACGGACGGCAGCTCCCACGCCGACTGCGTCCACACCTGGGGCGTCCGGGGCCTGACGATCCGGAACACGCGCATGTGGAACTGCGAGCACTTCGCCGTGCTGCTGACCGTCGACTCGGTGGCCGGCTCACCCACGGACGTCCTGATCGAGAACAACGTCCTTGACTGCTGCCGCAGCGGCTTCTTCTCCGTCTACCTCGGCGACGGCGGCGGCGCGACGTGGCGCGACGTGACGATCCGCAACAACTCGACGAACGAGTCGATCGGCGTCTCGGCCGCGAGCGCGATCGGCGGCGACGTCCGCATCCACGGGAACATCGCGCCGAGCGTCGAGGGCTGCGGCCGCGCCGGCGTCGACGTCGACCACAACGTCTGGTACGCCGGCAACGCCTGCGGCCCCGGCGACCAGCGGGCGGCGCACGGCTTCGTCGACCTCGCCGGCCTCGACTTCCACCTCCGCCCGGGGGCGGCCGCGATCGACCGCGGCCACCCGGGCGACTTCCCCGCCACCGACATCGACGGGGAAGCACGACCTCGCGGCGCCTTCCCCGATGCCGGCGCCGACGAGACGGCGACGGGCGCGACAGCCGCGCGCGCCCTCGCCACATCCCCCGCGGGACGCGCCCGCGCCGTCGCGACACGAAGGCGCCGAGCGCCCCCGGCCGCGTGCGCGCCACCGCCGCGACCCGCACGACGGTCACGCTCGCGTGGCGCCGCTCGAGAGACGACCGCCGCCTGCTCGGCTACGACGTCTACCGCGCCGGCGTGCGGGTCGGCAGCACCTCGCGGCGGACGTACACCGTCGGCAAGCTGGCCTGGGGACGCGCTACCGCCTGGCCGTGCGCGCACGCGACGCGGCCGGCAACTGCTCGCGCTGGTCGACGATCGTCGCCGCGACGGCCCGCTGCCCGGCGGGGACCGCCCCCGGGCCGACGAGCTCGCCCTCGCCCTCGCCGTCCCCCAGCCCGAGCCCCTCGCCGTCCCCGGGCCCGAGCCCGTCGCCGTCTCCCAGCCCCACGCCCGCGCCCACGCCGAGCCCGGCGCCCCCGCCGCCCTCCCCGCCGCCGGCACCGCCCGCGCCCCCGCCCGCTCCGCCGACGGTGCCCCCGCCGCCGAGCGGGCCGGCCCAGCTCTTCGTCTCGACGACCGGCTCGGACTCCGGGTCCTGCACGGCGGCCGCGCCGTGCCGGAGCTTCGACCGCGCCTACCGGGTCGCGAAGCCGGGGCAGATCGTCGAGGTCGCCGGCGGCTCGTACGGCTCGCAGTCGATCGGGTACGACGCGTCGAAGACCTCCGCCGACGACGTGGTCTTCCGGCCCGCCGCCGGGGCGACCGTGACCGTCGGGGAGCTCGCGCCGGGCGGCGCGAAGCACGTCACGTTCGTCGACATGGACGCCGAGGACCTGTTCGTCGTGCCGCAGAACGGCTCGAGCGGCGGGCAGCGCCCGGAGGACGTGACCTTCTGGAACGTCGACGCGCAGTTCTTCTTCGTCCGCGCCGGCAAGGACGTCACGATCGCGGGCGGCTCGATCGGCGGGATCGACACGGCGATCTCCTCGACGATCGGCACCTACCCCGGCCTGCCGGTGTCCGAGAACGTCCTCGTCGACGGGGTCGGCTTCCACGACGTCACCCGCACCGCGAACCCGAGCGGCCACGTCGAGTGCCTGTTCGTCCAGGAGTCGAACGGGACGACGATCCGGCGCAGCCGCTTCACCCGCTGCGACGTGATGGACGTGTTCGTCAACGAGATCCTCGGCGGCTCGATCACGAACCTGACGATCGAGAACAACTGGTTCGACCGGCCGACAGGCGGCGGCGCCTACGCGCTCTACCTCTACCCGCGCGGCGCGAACGGGGCGATCCGCTACAACTCGTTCCGCGGCGGCGTCATCTTCGACGGGTCCTTCTCGGGGCTCGGCTGGACGGCCACCGGCAACGCGGGCTGGGCGAGCACCTGCGGGACCGGCGTCGTCCACACGCGCAACGTCTGGGAGAACCGCACCTGCGGCTCGACCGACCTCCAGGCCGTCCCGGGCTTCGTCGACGCGAGCGGGTTCGACCTCCACCTCGCGCCCGGCGCCGCGGCCCTCGGGCGGGGCAGCGCGACCGACCACCCCGCGGTCGACATCGACGGCGAGCCCCGCCCGCGGAACGGCTCGACGCCCGACGCGGGCGCCGACGAGGCCTAGCCGCCCGCCGGGACGGGCCCCGTCCGGGCGGGGCCGAGACCCCCCGAAACCCGCCCGTTCTACCGGTTCACGGTGGCCCGGGACGGGGCTACGGTGCGTCGGAGATGCCCGCTTCCGTCCTGACGCCCCCCGGCGGGGCCCCCACCGGCTGCGACGAGGAGTGCCCCCGACCCGTGCGCGTCGACGTCGTCGTCGTCTCCTTCAACAGCCGCGACCGCCTGCGCGGCTGCGTCGAGCAGCTCGCCGGGCTCGACTGGGCCCGCGTGATCGTCGTCGACAACGACTCGGCCGACGGCAGCCTCGAGGCGGTCGCCGACCTCGACGTCGTCGCGGTCCAGCTCGACGTGAACGGCGGCTTCGCGCACGGCGTCAACGCCGGAGCGGCGCGCGGCGACGCGCCCTACGTCCTCTTGCTGAACCCCGATGCGCGCCTCGCCTCCGCCTCGCTGCGCCGGCTCGTCGCCTGCCTCGACGCGGAGCCGGGCGTCGGCGCCGTCGCTCCGAACGTGCTCGAGGCGGACGGCTCGCTCGCCTACTCGCAGCGGCGCTTCCCGCGAGTCGTCTCGTCGCTGGCCCAGGTGCTCTACCTGCATCGCGTCCTCCCGCACGCCGGCTGGACGGACGAGCTCGTGCGCGACCCGGCCGCCTACGCCGCGCCGCGATCCGCCGAGTGGGTCTCGGGCGCCTGCATCCTCGTGCGCCGCTCCGTGCTCCAGGCGCTCGGCGGGCTCGACGAGGGCTACTTCCTCTACGCGGAGGACGTCGAGCTCTGCCGCGGCGTCCACGACCTCGGCCTCGAGGTGCGCTTCGAGCCGGCGGCCGTGTGCGCACACGAGGGCGGCGCGTCGGCGCCGAGCTGGTCGCTCGTGCCGATCCTGATCGCGAGCCGGCTCCGCTACCTGCGCAAGCACCACCGCGCGCCGGTCGCGCTCGCGCTGCGGGTGCTCGTCGCGCTCGAGGCGCTCACGCACGCCGCGTTGACGCGGCACGGGAGCGGCGCGCGCCGTGCCTGGCTGCGCGCCTTCGGCGTCGCGGCGCTCGGCCGCGAGCCGGCGCAGAGCAGGATGGCCCGGCTCCGCACGCGCCCCGCCGGGGGACCGGCGCTGGCCGCGGGCGGCGTCGCCGAGAACGGACGCTAGGGGGAACGGCATGTGCGGCATCTGCGGAGTCGTCCAGGTCCACGGCGAGCCACGCCAGCTGCTCGCGCCCGAGGTGCTCGACCGGATGACGGACGCGATGACGCATCGCGGCCCGGACGACCGGGGCCTCGTCGTCGAGGACGGGGTCGCCTTCGGCGCGCGCCGCCTCTCCGTCGTCGACGTCGAGGGCGGCCACCAGCCGTTCGCGAACGAGGACGGGCGCATCTGGGCGATGCAGAACGGCGAGATCTACAACCACCGCGAGCTGCGCGACCGCCTCGCGGCGGAGGGTCACCGCTTCCGCAGCCGCTGCGACACGGAGGTGCTGCCGCACCTCTACGAGCGCTACGGGACCGACCTCGTCCGCGAGCTGCGCGGCATGTACGGGCTGGCCGTCTGGGACGGCGCCCGGCGCCGGGCCGTGATCGCGCGCGACCGCCTCGGGGTGAAGCCGATCTACTACGCCCAGGCCGGTGACGTCCTCGTCTTCGCGTCCGAGCTGAAGAGCCTGCTCGCGAGCGGCCTCGTCGACCCCGTGCTCGACTACGAGGCGATCGACGCCTACCTCTCGCTCGGCTACGTGCCGACGCCGAGGACGCCGCTCGAGGGCGTCCTCAAGCTGCCGCCCGGCTGCATGCTGGTCGTCGAGGACGGCGCGCTGCGGCTCGAGCGCTACTGGTCGTACCCGGAGCCCGCGCCCGACCGCGGCATGTCGCTCGAGGACGCCACCGGGCAGCTGCTCGAGAAGCTCGAGGAGTCCGTGCGGATGCGCCTGATGGCGGACGTGCCGCTCGGCGCGATGCTCAGCGGCGGGCTCGACTCCAGCCTGATCGTCGGCCTGATGGCCCGGAACACGAGCAGCCCCGTCGAGACCTTCTCCGTCGGGTTCCGCGAGGCCGGCGCCGGGAACGAGCTGGCGGCGGCGCGGCTCGTCTCCGAGGCGTTCGGCACGACGCACCACGAGCTCGAGCTGTCGGTGACCGAGCAGCAGGTCGACCTGGAGGACCTCGTCTGGCACCTCGACGAGCCGCTCTCCGACCTCTCCTCGCTCGGCTTCCTCGCGCTCTCGCAGCTCGCGTCCCGGCACGTCACCGTGGCCCTCTCCGGCCAGGGCGCCGACGAGCTGCTCGGCGGCTACCGCAAGCACCAGGCGGCCGCGCTCTGCGGGCTCTGGGATCGCGTGCCCCGGCCGCTCAGCACCGTCGGGAACGCGATCCTGCGCCGCTTCCCGCACTCGATCCAGGCCGCGCACGCCCTCGCCGCCGGCGACCCGGTCTCGCGCCTGCTGATCGCGAGCAGCGAGATCTCGCCGGCGCAGCGCCGCTCGCTCGCGCGGGGCCCGCTCGCCCGCCTCGACGGCGACGCGGCCCGGCGCGCGATCGCGCAGCACCTGCCCGGGACGCGGGCCGGCGCGCTGCCGACGATGCTCTACCTCGACGCGCAGCTCGCGCTGGTCGACGACATGATCCACTACTTCGACCGGGCGTCGATGGCCCACTCGCTCGAGGTCCGCGTGCCGTTCCTCGACCACCCGCTGGTCGAGTTCTGCGCGACGATCCCGCCCGCGCACAAGGTGCGCCGCCTCGACACGAAGCACGTGCTGAAGCGCGCCGCGCGGGGGATCGTCCCCGACGAGATCATCGACCGCAAGAAGATCGGCTTCTTCTCGCACTCCGTCTCGACCTGGCTCGACGCGCAGCTCGCGGGCCCCGGGCGCGAGCTGCTGCTCGGCCCGTCGCCGCGCTACGCGGAGATCCTCGACCGTGACGCCGTCCAGGCGCTCGCCAGCGGCGGGATCGCGCCCGCCAACCGCGAGCTCGTGCTCTCGATCCTGCTGCTCGAGGTCTGGCTGTCCACCTACCTCCCGCGCGCGCTCCGCACGCCGGTGGCCGCACGGGAGCGGATCGAGCTCCGCGCGTGAGCCCCGGCGAGCTCGCCTACGCCGTCGTCACGCCGGTCCGCGACGAGGCGGAGAACCTGCCGCGCCTCGCGGATGCGCTGGTCGCGCAGACGGCACGGCCGGCCACGTGGCTGATCGTCGACAACGGCTCGCGCGACGGCACCCGCGAGCTCGCGGCCGCGCTGGCCGACGCCCACCCGTGGATCCGCCTCGTCGTCGACGACCCGGGCACGCGCCTCGAGCGCGGCGGCCCGATCACCCGCGCCTTCATGCAGGGCGTCGATGCGCTCGCGGCGCCGGTGGACGTCGTCGTCAAGCTCGACGCGGACGTCTCCTTCGGGCCCGACTACTTCGCCCTGCTGCTCGAGGCCTTCGCCGCCGACCCCGTGCTCGGGATCGCCAGCGGCAGCTGCTGGGAGCGCGACGCCGAGGGCGTCTGGCGGCAGCACTTCGGCACGGGCGACACGACCGTCTGGGGCGCCTCGCGCGCGTACCGGTGGGACTGCCTGCAGGACGTGCTGCCGCTCGAGGAGCGGATGGGCTGGGACGGGATCGACGCCCTGCGCGCCGCACGGCTCGGCTGGAGCACGCGGACGCTCCTGGACGTCCCCTTCCGCCACCACCGGCGCGAGGGCGAGCGCGACGGGCGCCGCACGCGCGTGGCGCACCCGCGGCAACGCGGCGCACTACATGCGCTACCGCCCGACCTACCTGGTCGTCCGCACGCTCTTCCACGCGCTCCGCGAGCCGCCGCGCTGGCGATGCTCGCCGGCTACGCCGAGGCCGCCGCGCGCGGCGAGGCGCGCTGCGCCGACGTCGAGTCGCTCGCGATCATGCGCGAGGAGCAGCGCCTCCGCGCGCTGCCGCGGCGCTTCGTCGAGGCGTCCGGCCGCATCCGCACCGCCGCCTGACGCCCGGCGCGAGCCGGCGACCGGGACGCGGCGCCGCTGCACCGCTCGAGCCCATCGCGCGTGCCCGGCGCCTGGTCGGTGCCGCCGGGCGCCTGCGGTCAGGCCGCGCTGCGCGGCAGGTCGTCGTCGCCGACCGGCGGGAGCCGCAGCGCGACGGCGGAGACGCCGAGCAGGAGGAAGAACAGGATCGTCACCTGGATGAACGAGAACGCGTCGTAGGTGAACATCCCGATCGAGAAGGCGATGATCCCGGCCGCGAGGCCGCCGCAGAGCCAGCCGTGCGGCCCGTCGTCCTCGCGGGCGCGCCGCAGCAGGCGGCGCGACTGGCGCCCGACGAGCCACAGCAGCGCGAGCACGCCGAGGAAGCCGATCTCGAGCAGGCTCGCGAGCCACTGGTCGTCGAGGATGCGAGCGTTCTGGCGCTCCTTGTCGGTGATCCGCGTGCCGAAGCCCTGGCCGACGAGCGGGCGGTGCAGCCACTCCTCGAGCGAGGGGCCGACGTCGGCGAGCCGGCCGCTGCCGCGGGTCGAGCCGCCCTCGGCCTCGCTCGCGATGATCCCGCCCTCGGGGAAGAAGACCGACCGAAGCGCGCCGAACGTCCCCGGCAGCGCCAGCTGGACGACGACGACGAGCGGCAGCAGCGCCGGCAGGATCCGCTTCACCGAGCGCGGCCAGAGCCGCAGGTAGACGAGCCCGAGCACGACGATCATCACGATCCCCGTGCGCGACACCGTCGACAGCGTGCCGACGAGCATCAGCGCGGCGGCGCCGAGCCAGAGCCGCCGGCCGGTCCGCCGCGCCAGGTAGACCGCGATCGGCGCGACCAGGACGAAGGCGGCGCCGAGGGCGATCGGGTGCTCGGCCGACGCGTACGCGCGCTCGCGGCCGCCGCGGCCCTCGCGCAGCGAGAACGGCAGGCCGTCGAAGTTGAGGAACGGCAGGTAGCGGTCGAGCTGGTTGAAGTAGTTGCGCCCGGTCGCGCCCTCGAACAGCGCGAAGAAGGCGAGGACCGCCATGCAGACGACGAGCGTCCGCAGGAACGCGTCGAGCTCCTCCCGGGTCGTCAGGAGGCTCGAGACGAGCAGGATCAGGAGCAGGAAGCTCGCGAAGAAGGTGACGGACTTCGCCACGTCCGCCCCGACCCCGAACTCGCCGATCCGGTCGGCGTTCGCGGCGATCGACGCGAGGATCACGGCGACGAGCAGGAACAGCGGCGCGCGCATCCCCGTGTGGCGCAGGCGCACGGCCGGGTCGACGAGCAGCGAGCCGAGCCAGATCAGGACGAGCGCCGCCACGACCACCCGGTACGGCTCGAGCTCGAACGGCAGGTTGCCGGGGAGCGAGTAGCGCCGGATCGGGACGAAGACGACGACGATCAGCAGCAGCGCCGTCAGCGAGCGCCACGAGAGCAGCGTGCGCCACGGGACGGTCAGGATCACCGGCACGGCCGCGAGCGGCAGCACGACCGAGGGCGGCGCCCCGACGACGACCGCGGCCGCGAGCAGGCCGAGGCCCACGGCGACGAGCCAGGGCTGCGCCCGCGAGGCGCTCGGGGGAGCGACTGCCGGAAGCGCCGGCGAGGCCATGGCTCAGGCGCTCTGCTGGCGCGACCCGGGCTCGACCTCGGCCCGCAGGTGCGAGATCCGCGCGCTCGGCTCGACGGCGAGCACCACGGGCAGGTCGCCGCGCGGCGGGGCGGCGCCGGCCCGGCCGGCGGCGCGTCGGGCCGCGGCGCGGCCGCGGCCAGCGCCTCGTCGCTCGGGTCCGCTGCGGGCGCGGCCGGAGGTTCTCGAGCAGGAAGGCGAGGCCGACGACGGCGAGCATCACGGCGAGGAAGACGACCACCGGGAGCGTGTAGCTGCGGCCGTTCACGAGCGTCGCCGCCTGCGGCTCCTTGATCACCTCGAGCACCGCGCGCTCGCGATCGGGGACGCGGTCGGCGTCCTGCTGCTGCGCGACGTACGCGACGAGCGCGTTCGCCTGCCGGGAGGCGCGGTCGATCGACTCGCGCTCGGTCTCCCCGAAGGCGGCGATCGAGACGATCGGCAGGGCCTCGTTCGAGTTCGGCGAGACGGGCAGCGCCGCCGTCTCGACCTTGCCGACGATCGGCCCGTCCTGGAGCATCAGCTGCCGCACCGGGTCGCTGTCGGCGAGCTGGGCGTAGATGATCGCCAGGGTCGTCAGGCGCGCCGTGTCCGCCGAGTCGGGCCGCGCGGGGCCGGTGTAGAGGCGCCCCCACGGAAAGCCCTCCTGGGTGACGAAGATGCGCGCGTAGCTGACCCACTCCTCGCTCTGCCGGTGCGTCACGCGACCGCTGGTGTCGACGCGGGCGACGGAGAGGAACGCGAGCGCCGCCGCACCGACGGTGCCGACGGCGACGATCCACTTGAAGCGCCAGAGCACACGGAAGAACCGCGGAAGATCCATCGCTACGCCCCCCTCGCGTACCGGTGGTAGACGGCAGCGGCCTCGGTCCTGTTCGACACGCCGAGCTTGCGATACGCCTCGGCGAGGTGGAACTTGATGCTGTGCGTCGTCAGGTGGAGCCGCTGTGCGACCTGCGTGTTCGTCAGGCCGGTGGCCGCGATCGAGAGCACCTCGTACTGCCGCGGCGAGAGCGTCGCCAGCGGGTTCCAGTCGGCGAGGTCCGGCATCGGCGGAGCCTGGGTGCGTTCGTCGGACACGGCTTCGATCGTAGGCGGCGCCCGGGCGCGCCTCTACGCGACGGGATGCCAGGATTGCGAACGCCCCCTGGCCAGGAGGCTAGGTCGCAGGTCCACGCCTTCGGCCGATAGGCGCTCGTCCGGCACCGCTGTACGGTCAGCGCATGTCGACGCCGACCGACCTTCGCGCCGCCACGCCCGGGCGCCCGGCGGCCCCGGCCGGCGCCGGCGACCTGTCCGCGCTCACGGGCGCGCGCGCCGACGTGCTCCTCGTCTGCTCGGCCGGCGGGCACCTGCTGCAGCTGCTCGCCCTGCGCCCCGCCTGGGACGGCGTCCCGCGCGTCTGGGTGACGAGCGACAAGAGCGACGCGCGCTCGCTGCTGGCCGACGAGCGCGTGGTCTACGCGCACTTCCCGACGACGCGGAACCTGCGCAACCTGCTGCGCAACCTCGCGCTCGCGTGGCGCGTCGTGCGCCGGACGCGGCCGCGCGCGCTGCTCACGACCGGCGCCGGCACGGCCGTGCCGTTCGCCTGGGTCGCACGGCTGCACGGGGCCCGCGTCGTGTACGTCGAGAGCCTCACGCGGGTCGACCGCCCGTCGCTCAGCCTGCGGCTGATCGCGCCGGTCGCCTCGCGGGTGTACGTGCAGTGGCCCGAGCTCGTCCCGGCCGTGCGCAAGGCCCGCTACGTCGGGGCGGTGATCGACGGATGATCTTCGTCACCGTCGGCACGGCGGAGCCGTTCGACCGCCTGCTCGCGGCGCTCGAGCCGCTGCCCGGCGACGAGGAGCTGCTCGTCCAGTACGGGAGCTCGACCGTCCGCCCGACCCGCGCGACGCTGGTCGACTACCTGCCCTACGCCGATCTCGCCGACGCCGTGCGCCGGGCGCGTGCGGTCGTCACGCACGGCGGCGTCGGCTCCGTGCTGACGGCGCTGACGCTGGGCCGCCGCCCCGTGGTCGTGCCCCGGCTGCGCCGGTTCGGGGAGGCGGTCGACGACCACCAGCTCGAGTTCGCCCGGCGGCTGGAGCAGCGCGGCCTGGTCGACCTCGTCGAGGACGTCGCGGCGCTGCCCGCCCTCCTCGCGTCCGATCGCGGCGCGGCCGGAACGGTCCGCTTCGGCGGCGCGCTCGCGACCGAGCTGCGCGCGTACCTGATCGGCGACGACGCGGTGCCGAGCGTGACTCGCCCCGGAGCGAGGGCGGTAGCGGGATGACGACGGCGATCTCGACGACCTCGACCGGCGTGCACGCCGGCTTCCTGCGCTCGGTCGAGCGGTTCCCGGACCGCCCCGCGCTGTGGGTCGAGGGGGCGACGCTGACGTACGCCGAGCTGTACGACCGCGCGGCCGCGATCGCCGCCACGCTGCAGCGCCACGACGCGCAGCAGGCGCCGCTCACCGCCGTCTTCGGCTACCGGAGCGCGACCGCGTTCGCGGGCGTGCTCGGGGCGCTCCTCTCCGGCACCGGCTACGTGCCGCTGAAGCGGACGTTCCCGGCGGCCCGGAACGCCCAGATCCTCGGCCGCTCGGGCGCGCGCGCCGTGATCGTCGACGAGGAGTCGCTCCTGCAGCTCGACGAGGTGCTCGCGGGCGCCGCCGGCCCGGTCGTCGTGCTCGCGCCGGACGTCGACGCGGCGCAGCTCGCCGGCCGCTGGCCCGGCCACGTCGTGCTCGGCCGCGAGGACGTGCTCGGCGCGGACGCGCTCGAGCCGAGCGCCCCCTCGCCCGACGAGGTCGCGTACGTCCTCTTCACCTCGGGCAGCACCGGCACGCCGAAGGGCGTGACCGTCTCGCACGCGAACGCGCAGGCGTTCGTCGAGGCCGCGTCCGAGCGCTACGGGCTGACGGAGCACGACCGGCTCTCGCAGATGTTCGACATGACCTTCGACCTGTCGGTCTTCGACATGTTCGTCGGCTGGAGCGCCGGCGCCTCGCTCCACTGCGCGCCGCCCCGCGCCCTGCTCAAGCCCGACGCGTACATCCGCGAGCAGGAGCTGACCGTCTTCTTCTGCGTCCCGTCGACGGGCGCGATCATGCGCAAGCTCGGGCTGCTCAAGCCGGGCGCCTTCCCCGACGTGCGCTACACGCTCTTCTGCGGGGAGCCCCTGCCGCAGCAGGTCGCGACCGCGTTCCGCGCGGCCTTCCCGAACGCGATCCTCGAGAACGTCTACGGCCCGACCGAGGTCACGGTCGTCTGCGCCGCCTACCGCTGGGACGACGAGCGCTCGCCGGGCGAGTGCCTGCACGGGGTCGTCCCGATCGGCGACTTCTTCGGCACGACGAGCGGCTACCTGGCCGACGACCAGCTGCGCCCCGTGGCGCCCGGCGCCGACGGCGAGCTGCTGCTCGCCGGGCCGCAGGTCTCGCTCGGCTACTGGCGCGACCCGGAGCGCACGGCGCCCGTGTTCGTCGTCCCGCCGGGCGAGTCGGCGACGCACTACCGCACGGGCGACCTCGTGCGCCCCGGCGGCCCGGGCGAGCCGATGCGCTTCATCTCGCGCATCGACAACCAGGTGAAGATCCAGGGCAACCGGGTCGAGCTCGGCGAGATCGAGGAGGTCCTGCGCCGGGAGACCGGGGTCGACGCGGTCGTCGTCCTCGGCTGGCCGCGGACCGACAGCGGCTTCGGCGGCGTCGAGGCGTTCGTCGGCTCGGAGTCGGTCGACGCGGACGCGGCGCGGGCCGCGCTCGCCGGGCAGCTGCCCGGGTACATGGTGCCGCGGCGGATCCACCGGCTCGCGTCGCTCCCGCTGAACGACAACGGCAAGTACGACCGCAGGGCGCTGCGCGAGCGACTGGAGGCTGGGCTGTGAGCATCGTCGAGGAGACGGACGTCCGCGGCTACCTGTGTGGCCGCTTCGCGGAGCAGCTCGCCGCGCTCGGGATCGCGCCGGGCGAGGAGCCCGACGACCTCGACCTGATCGCCGAGGGCGTGACGGACTCGTTCGGGCTGCTCGAGCTGATCGGCGACCTCGAGGCCCGCTTCGGGATCGAGCTCGACTTCGAGGACCTCGACCCGGAGGACCTGACCCGGCTCGGCCCCTTCTCGCGGTACGTCGCCTCCCGGGCCCGGGGATGAGCGCCTCGTCGACGCGCGCCCGGGCGCTCGCGCTCCACGTCCTGACGCTGGCCGAGGCGACCGCCGCCGACGCCGACCACGGCTGGCGCGACCCGGAGGGGCTCACGGCGCTCTCGCCCGAGAAGCGGGCGGCGCTGCTCGCGAACCCGTTCGCGCGCGACGGCGACGCGCCCGCGATGGTCGTCGGGACGCTCGACGGGCTCGTGATCGGGAAGCTCGACGTGCTCCCGGGCGCGATCGACCTCGGCGGGGAGACGATCCGTGCGTCTGGGACTCCGCGCTGATCGTCCAGGAGGAGCACCGCAGCACGGGCCTCGGCGTCAAGCTCTGTGCTGAAGCTGCAGGGGCTCTCCGACACGGTCGCGACGTGCGGCGTCTCGAAGCTCGCCCACCGGCTGTTCGCCGGCCTGCGCTGGGCCGACTTCGCGCTCGAGCGCCACGTGCTCGTCCGCCGCAGCCGGCCCGTGCTGCGCCGGCGCCTCGGGGACGGCGCGGCCACGGTCGCGGCGCCGCTCGTCGACGGCGGGCTGCTGCTCCACCGCGGCGCGCTCGCAGCGCTCGCGACGGCGCGGGCCCGGGGCCTCCACGCCGAGCGGGTCGACGCGATCCCGGCCGCGTGGGACGAGCGGCTGCGCCCGCAGGACGGCCGCGTCGCCTTCCACCGGCCGGCGGCCTGGTACGGCTGGGTCGCGCGCCACCGGTTCTTCGACGAGCCCGAGAACGCGATCGCGCCGATCGTCGTCTCCCGCCGCGACCGACCGGTCGGCCTCGTGCTCGTCAAGGCGCGCCGCTACGAGCGGGCCTCCTCGGCCGGCTACCCGGACCTGCTGCTCGGCTCGGTGCTCGACTGGCACGTGCTCGAGCCGGGCGGAGTCGACGACCTCGACCTCGTCCTGCTCGCGACCCGGGAGCTCGGGCGCCTGGGCGTCGACGCGGTCGAGGTGTGCCTGCCGCCCGAGCTGGCCTCGCTGCCGCTCTCGCGCCTCGGCTTCGCACGCGCGGACGCGCTGCACCTGCTCGTTCGAGCCTCCTCGCGCAGCCCGCTCGCCGACCCGCGCTTCCGCGAGCCCGCCTCGTGGCGGCTGCGGCCGGCCGACGGCGACAACGTCTTCTCCTAGGAGGGCACCGTGCGGATCATCGTGAACGCGGACGACTTCGGGATGGACGACGACACCGTCGACGCGACGATCGACTGCTTCGAGCGCGGCGCCCTGACGAGCGCCACCCTGATGGTCGGGATGCCCGCGACGGCGCGCGCCGCCGCCTACGCCCGCGAGCACCCGGAGCACGGCTACGGCGCGCACCTCGTCTTCAGCGGCAGCGGGCAGGAGCGCTCGCTCGTGCCCGCGGGCTCGATCCCGCACCTGGTGGACGCGGAGGGGCGCTTCCTGCCCGGCCGGACCGTGCGGGTGCGCGCGCTGCTCGGCCGCATCCCCGTCGACGAGATCGCGCGCGAGGCGGAGGCCCAGCTCGCCGCGTTGGTCGAGCTCGGCGTCCCGCTCGACCACGTCGACGCGCACCGCCACCTGCACAAGCTGCCGCCGTTCCGCGCGGCGCTCGAGCGGGTGCTGCCGCGCTTCGGGCTCGACCGCGTCAGGGCCGTGCAGGACGTCTACCTGAGGAAGCCGCTCGGCAGCCCGACCTACTGGGTCGGCGGACGCTGGGACACCAGGCTCCGCGCGAGCTTCCGCTCGACCGACCACTTCTACATGCCGACGAGCGCGGGCGACCGCGCCTGGGAGGGCGCGCTCGCGACGATTGCCGCGACCCTGCCCGGCGAGACGCTCGAGGTCGGCGTCCACCCGGGCCGGGCCGAGGAGTGGCGCCGCGAGGAGACGCGGTCGCTGCTCGCCCTCGCGGGGGCGCTCCGCTCGGCCGGCCACGAGCTCGTCGACTGGCGCGACGTCGGGCCCGGCGGCGAGGCCCGGCTGCGAGGTGCCGCGTGACGCGTCCCGGCGCCGCGGTCGAGCGACGAGCCCCGGCCGTCGCGCGTGCCGACGACCGCGCCGCGGCGCGGCGGGGCGTCGTCTCGTTCCCGGACGTGATCCCGCAGAACCCGTACCAGCGGCTGCTCTACGAGCACCTCGCCGCGGAGGGGATCGAGCTCGTCCCCGACGGCTCGCTGCGCCTCGGCCAGCTCGTGCGCTCGCGCCGCCGCGTCGGCTACCTGCACTTCCACTGGCCGCAGTCCTGCTACCGGCGGGACGGCGCGGCGCCGCTCGCCTGGGCCGCGGCCGGGCTGTTCGCCGTGCGCCTCGCGGCGGCGCGCGCGCTCGGTTACCGGATCGTCTGGACGATCCACCAGCCGGTCCCGCACGAGTCGCGCCGGCCGCGCCTCGACCGCCTCGCCGCGCACGCGCTCGGACGGCTGGCGACGACCCGGCTCGCCCACGACGCGGCGACCGCCGCGGCCGCGCGGCCCGTCGTCGGCGGGCGCCCCGTGACGATCGTCCCGCACGGCTCGTACGTCGGCGTCTACCCGCCGGGCCGCTCGCGCGACGCGGTGCGGGCTGACCTGGGCATCGAGGCCGGCGACGTCGTCTTCCTCGCCTTCGGGCACGTCCGCGCGTACAAGAGCCTCGACGTCCTGCTCGACGCCTTCGCGCGCCTCGAGGCTCCGCACGCGCGGCTCGTGATCGCGGGCCTGCCCGTCGACGACGCCTCGGCGCGTCTCGTCGAGTCGGCGGCCGCGCGCGACCCGCGCATCGTGCCGGTGCTGCGCTTCGTCGACGACGCGGAGGTGACGGGGCTGTTCGCTGCCGCGGACGCTGCCGTCGTCTCCCGCGGGGACGGCGGCACGTCGGGCTCGATCGTCCTCGCGCTCTCGCTCGGCGTCCCGGTCGTGGCGGCGGCACTGCCCGCCTACGCCGAGCTGCTCGGCGGCGGGGCCGCGGGCTGGGCGTTCGCCGCCGGCAACCCCGGCTCGCTGCGCGCCGCGCTCGCGGACGCGGCCACGGACGGAACGCGGGACGACCGCGCCGCCGCGGCGCGCGCGCTCGCCGAGGAGCGCGCCTGGCCCGCGATCGCCGCGGCGACGGCGGCGGCGATGCGGGGTCGCGCCGCGTGAGCGCGACCCCCGTCGACGGTGCCGAGCTCCGCTCGCGCGTCCTGCGCGGCCTGGTCTGGAAGGTCGCCTCGCAGCTCGTCCTGCAGGGGGCGCGCTTCGCGGTGGTCGTCATCCTCGCCCGCCTGCTGACGCCGACCGACTACGGCCTGGCAGGGATGGTCGTCGTCCTCTCGAGCCTCGCGCTGATCTTCTCCGACCTCGCGCTCGGCGCCGCCCTCGTCCAGCGGCGGACGCTGACGCAGAAGGACAAGTCGACGGTCTTCTGGACGGGGCTGGGGACGGGCGTCGTCTTCGCGGCGCTCGGCGTCGGCCTGGCCGGCCCGGTCGCCCGGTTCTACGGCGAGCCCGACGTCGAGCCGCTCTTCGCCGCCTTCTCGGCGACCTTCGTGATCACCGCGCTCGCCGGCACGCAGACCGCCCTGCTGACGCGGGAGATGGACTTCAAGGCGCTCGAGCTCCGGATGATGGCCGGCGCGGTCGCGGGCGCGGTCGCCGGGATCACGATCGCGGCGACCGGCGGCGGCGCGTGGGCGATCCTCGCCCAGCAGCTGACGGCGGCGTGCGTGTCCACGCTGATGCTCTGGCGGATGTCCACCTGGCGGCCCACGTTCGAGTTCTCGCTCGCGAGCCTGCGCAGCCTCGCCGGCTTCAGCGCGAACGTCTTCACGACGCGGATCCTCTTCTACGTCACGCGCACGGTCGACACGCTGCTGATCGGCCGCTTCCTCGGCTCGGCCGCGGTCGGCGCCTGGACGATCTCGAACGCCGTCGTCCTCTTCCCGTCGAACCAGGTCGCGGGGCCGATCCAGGAGGTGCTCTACCCGGCCTTCTCGCGCCTCCAGGACGAGCCGGCGCGCATGGCCGACGCCTGGATCCGCGTCAACCGCCTGGTCGCGTCGCTCTCCGTGCCCGCGCTGCTCGGGATGATCGTCGTCGCGCCCGACTTCGTCCACGTCGTCCTCGGCAGCCGCTGGGACGTCGCCGTCCCGGTGATCCAGACGATGGCGTGGGTGGGGCTGCTGCAGTCGCTCCAGCGGCTGAACTCGAGCATCCTCCAGGCCCGCGACCGGACCCGCCTGCTGCTCGTCTACGCGGTCGTCGTCTGCAGCGCCGTCACCGGCGGCATCGCCGGCGGCCTGCACTGGGGGGTGACCGGCGTCGCGATCGGCTACGCGGTCGCGAGCACGATCGTCGAGCCGTACTACACCTGGCTGACCGCGCGGTCGCTCGAGTCGAGCCTGCTCGCGTTCGCGCGGGGGCTCTCCGGGGTCGCCCAGGCGGCGCTGCTGATGCTCGCGTGCGTCGCCGCCGCCCGCTACGGGCTCGTCCACGCGGGCATCGGCCCGCTGCCGCGCCTGGTGCTGCTCGTCCTCGTCGGGCTCGCCGTCTACGTGCCGGCGCTCCTCTGGCGCGCGCCGCAGGTCGTGGCGGAGCTCCGCGAGGTGCGGGGCAAGCGGCGCGCCTCCGCGCCCGCCGCCGCGGTCGCCGAGCCGACGGCCTAGCCGCCTCCCGGGCCCAGCCGCCCGGCCGCGCCCCGTGCTCCCGCACCTCGCCGGCGCAGCGCGCCCCGGAGGCGGCCCGCGCACGCCTCCGCGCGACGAATCTCCAGCTCAGGTCGAGAGTCAGGGTTCCCCCTCGTCGGGGCCCGGCCCTCCCCCGTTCCACCCCCCGCGACCCCCCCGAAGGGTGAGGGACGGCCGCCCCGGCTCGTCGGGCCGTCCGCGCCGGTATCTGGCTCAACCATGCGGTTCTTCGCGCGTTCTGGGGCTGACGGGACCTCTCCTCCACGCGCGCGTCGGCGTCCAGGAGGGGGGCGAGACCGTCGCGCGGTGGGTTTTCCGGGTCCGGTCTGGTGGACGCGGAAACCCGCTCCTAGGCTCAACCGGCCGGACTCATGTCCGGCGTCCGCCGAACCGGGAGCGACTCACCCGTGAGCAGCCATCAGACATCCGAGGACGTGACCACCTCCGCGGCGACGGGCCTGCTCGCGCCGCCCGACGAGGCGCCCCCGCCGGCGCGCGTCGAGCGCCGCGCCTGGCCGCGCCCGGCGACCGCCTTCGTCGTCCCGGCCTTCAACGAGGAGGCCAACCTGCCCCGCCTGCTCGCCGACCTCGAGTCGCGCCCCCGGCTGTTCCCGCCGGGCAGCAGGCTGATCGTGGTCGACGACGGCTCGAGCGACGGCACCGTCGCGCTGCTCGAGGCCTACGACGGGCCCCTCCCGCTCGAGGTGCTGCCGCTCGGCGTCAACCAGGGCCCGGGCGCCGCGTTCCGCGCGGGCTTCCGCGAGGCGCTGTCGAGCCTGCCCCAGGACGGCCTGGTCGTGACGCTCGAGGCGGACAACACGAGCGACCTCGGCGCACTGCCGCTGATGCTCGGGCGCGCCTCGCGCGGCGCCGACCTCGTGCTCGCGTCCGTCCACGGCGGCGGCCACATGGTCAACGTCAACCTGCTCCGGGCGCGCGCTCAGCCAGGCCGCCGGGATGGTCGTGCGGCGCGGCCTGCGGATCGACGCCCGGACGGTCTCGTCCTTCTTCCGCGTCTACCGCGCCAGCGCCCTCCGGGCGGCGTTCGACCGCTACGGCGACGACCTCGTCCGCGAGCGCGGGTTCGCCTGCAAGGCGGAGCTGCTCGCGAAGCTCACGAGCACCGGGGCGACCGTCGACGAGGTGCCCGTGGACCTCGACGGCTCGCAGCGGGTCGGCGTGAGCAAGATGCGGCTCCTGCCGGCCCTCGCCGGGTACGGACGGCTGGTGGTGCGGGCCCAGCTGCTGCGGGAGACGGGCACGCGGTGAGCGGCGGGGACGGCGTCGGGATCGTCGGCGGCGGGCTCCTCGGCCTGACCGTCGGGCTGCGGCTCGCCCAGGCGGGCGTGCCGGTGCGCGTCTACGAGCGCGCCGAGCAGCTCGGCGGGCTGGTCGGCTCGTTCGACCTCGACGGCTACCCCGCCGACCGCTTCTACCACGTCGTCCTGCCCACGGACGACCGGGTGATCGGCCTCGCCCGCGAGCTGGGCCTCGGCGACCGCTTCCGCTTCCAGCCGACGGGGGTCGGCTTCTACGACGACGGGCGACTGTTCTCGATGAGCTCGCTGCGGGAGTTCATGTCGTTCCCGCTGCTCGCGCCGCACGACCGCGTCCGTCTCGCCTCCTTCGTGGCGCGCTGCCAGCTCGTGCGCGACCCGGCGAAGCTCGACGACGAGCCGCTGCTCGGCTGGCTGCGCCGCCAGTGCGGCCGACGCGCCGTCGAGGCGCTCTGGCGGCCGCTGCTCGACTCGAAGTTCGACGGCCGCTACGACGACCTCCCGGCGTCGTACATCTGGGCGCGCACGCGCCGCATGTCCCGGACGCGCGACGCGAGCGGCCGCGAGCTGATGGGCTGGCTCGAGGGCGGCTACCAGGCGCTCGTCGACGCGCTCGCCGCGCGGCTCGAGGCGCTCGGCGCCCGGATCGAGCGCGGCGTCGCGGTCGAGCGCGTGCTCGGGACTCCCGGGCGCGTCGAGGGCCTCGTCGTCGACGGCCGCGAGCACCGCTTCGACGAGGTGCTCTGCACCCTGCTGCCGCCGGCGGCCAGCCGACTCTTCGACGGCCCGCTCGCCGCGGCCCTGCCGGCCACGCCCCAGCGCTACCTGGGCGTCGTCTGCGTGATCCTCCGCGTGCCCGAGAGCGTCAGCCCCTACTACACGCTGAACATCACGGACCGCCGGGTCCCGCTGACGACCGTCGTCGAGTCGACGCACGTCGTCGATCCGGCGGCCGCGGGCGGGACGCTCCTGTACGTCACGCGCTACGTCGAGCCGACGAGCCCCGATCTCGACCGGCCCGAGGACGAGGTGCGGAACGAGTACCTGGGCCACGCACGGACGATCTTCCCGTCGCTCGCGCGCACCCCGATCCTGGCCGCGTCGGTGCAGCGCGCCCGCGTGGTCGAGCCGGTGCACCCGCTCGGCGGCGCGTCGCTCCTGCCGCCGCTCCACCCGCTGCCGGGCCTGACGCTCGCCTCGACGCTCCACGTCTACCCCGAGGTCGTCAACGGCCAGGCCGTCCTCGGCGTCGCCGAGCGCGCCGCCGCCGGGCTGCTCGAGCGCGTCGGGACGCCGCAGAGGGTCGCCGCGTGACGACCACCCCGGCACCCGCGCAGCGCCTCGTCGCCGTGCGCCTGCACGTGGCGCACCACGCGGACGCGGTCGCGCTCGCGGGCCTCGTCGCGCTCGCCGCCCTGCTCGTCCCGCTCACGTGGGGCACCTGGGGCGACCCGCTGCGCGACACGGGCTACGACCTCGTCGCCGGCTTCCGCGTCGCCGACGGCCAGCTGCCGTACGCCGACTTCACCTACTCCTCCGGGCCGCTCGCGCCGCTCCTCTACGGCCTCGCCGCGGTGCTCGGCGGCAGCACGCTCGGGCCGGCGGTCGCGCTCGGGCTCGTGCTCGCCGGGATCGCGGTCGCGCTGACCTACGCGCTCGGCCGTGCGCTCGCCGGGCCGGTCGGCGGCTTCCTCGCCGGCGGGATCGCGCTGGGCGTCGCGCTCGCGCCGACGAACATGAGCTTCGTCCTGCCGCACTCGCTGTCGGCGACCCTCGCGGTCGTCACGAGCCTCGGCTTCCTCGTCGCGCTCGAGCGGCACGGCCGCGGCAGCCGCGCCGCGCTCGCGGTCGCGGGCGCGTGCGCCGGCCTGACCGCGCTGACGCGGCCGGAGTTCGTGCTGGCGGTCTGGCTCGCCGCGGGCGCCTGGCTGGCGCTCGCGCTCTGGCGCAGGCGCGCGGGGCTGCGCGAGGTCGCGCTCCTCGCCGGGCCCGCGCTCGCGATCCCGGCGCTCGTCTACGGCCTGTTCCTGACGCGGGTGCCGCTCGGCGAGCTGCTCTGGGAGAACCTCTACCCCCGCGACGAGCTCGCGGCCGCCGGCAACGCGGTGCTGAAGATCCACGCGCCGCTCACGGCCGGCAGCTTCGCCGAGCTCGCCGGCAGGCTCGGGATCTACGCGGCCGGCGTCGGGGCGCTGCTCGTCCTCGCCGCCGTGCTCGGCGGCCGCGGCCGCCTCGCCCGCTGGGCGCTCGGCGCGACCGCCGTCGGCGGCATCGCGGTGCTCGCCGCCTCGGCTGCCCGGCCGGAGACGCTGCGCTACGGGCTCGAGTTCGCCTACGGCTGGATCCCGGCCGCCGCGATCCTGGCCGCCGTCGCGCTCGCGTGGCGCTCGCTGCGCCGCCGCGACCTCGCCGGGCGCTGGTCGGCGACGGCCCAGCTCGAGCTCGCGGCGACGATCGTGCTCGCGGTGCTCGCCGCCAAGGTCTACGCGGCCTTCCTCGTCCACACGCCCCGACCGCAGCCGGCCGTCTACGCCGTGCCGGTCGCCGCAGCCCTGCTCGCGCGCCTGCACCTGCGCACCCTGCCCGGGCTGCTCCGCGCCGAGGGCGCGCGCACCGCTGCCGCGGGGCTCGGCGCGGCGTGGCTCGCCTTCCTCGCCGTCGCCGGCGTCGGCCTCGTCGCCAACGACGGCGCGGCCGAGTCGGCCGTCGTCCGCGGGCCCGGCGGCTCGCTCGCGATGGCCCCGGCCGAGGCCGCCGTCTACCGGCAGGCGCTCGCCGCGATCGAGGAGCGGACTGCCCCTGGCGAGCCGATCCTGGTCGCGCCGCAGCAGACGATGCTGCACGTGCTCTCGGGCCGGCCGGGCGCGCTGCCGCAGCTCTCGCTGCTGCCGGGCGCGCTGCCGACCGCGGCCGACGAGCAGGCGGCGATCGACGCGCTCGAGGCCGCGGACGTGCGGCTGGCCGTCATCGACGGACGCGCGTTCACGGAGTACGGGCACGAATCGTTCGGCGTCTCGTTCGACCGCCTGCTCGCAGGCTGGCTCGAGGCGCGCTTCGACCACCAGGCGTCGCTCGGCGGGGAGCCGGGCGGGCTTTCAATCGACCTCTGGGGGAGGACTGCGGAGTGAACAGGATCGGAATCACCGGCGCCGCCGGCTTCATCGGCTCGCACCTGTGCGACCGGCTCCTGGACGAGGGCTACGAGGTCGTCGGCGTCGACGACCTCTCGCGCGGGAGCATGCTGAACCTCGAGTCGAGCCTCGCGCACCCGAGCTTCCGCTTCGAGCGGCTCGACTGCACGCGTCGGCGCGACCTGCGGGCGGCCTTCTCCGGCTGCGATGCCATCGTCCACCTGGCCGCCGAGAAGATCCCCCGCTACGGCGGGGCGCTGAAGACCCTCGAGGCGAACGTCGCGGGGATGAACGCGGCGTGCACCGTCGCGCTCTCGCTCGACGCCGACCTCGTCGTCGCCTCCACGTCGGACGTCTACGGCAACGCGACGCCCCCGTTCGCGGAGGACGACAACCTCGTCCTCGGCCCGCCGACGACCCGCCGCTGGGCCTACGCGGTCTCGAAGCTCTACGACGAGCACGTCGCGCTCGCCCTCGCCGAGGAGCGCGGGCTGCGCGTGACGATCCTGCGCCTGTTCGGGTCGTACGGCCCCCGTAACCACCCGACCTGGTGGGGCGGGCCGCAGGCGGCGTTCATCGAGCGCCTGCTCGACGGCCAGATGATCGAGATCCACGGCGACGGCCAGCAGGTCCGCACGTTCACGTACGTGTCCGACACCGTCGACGGCTTCGTGCGCGCCCTCCACACCCCCGAGGCGCGAGGCGAGGTCGTCAACGTGGGCGGCACGCGGCCGACGCAGATCCTGGAGCTGGCGACGCTCGTCCAGGACGCGCTCGGCATCCCCCAGCCGCTGCGCGGCCGCTTCGTCCCGTACGAGGCGCTGCCCGGCAAGTACCAGGACGTCCGCACGCGCATCCCCGACACGACCAAGGCGCGTGAGCTGCTCGGCTTCGAGGCGAAGGTCTCGCTCGAGGAGGGGCTGGCACGGACGGTGGCGTGGCATCGGCAGCGCAGGGCGCTGGCCGAGGCGGCAAGGGCCTAGGAACCAACGCAGGGCAAGGGATAGGAGCCCGAGGTGAAGAAGCTCGTCGTGATCGCAGCGATCGGCCTGCTGGCCGCGCTGCTCGGCGTCTCGCAGGCGATGGCGGCGCCGGCCACACCGGCCGGCGTGACCGCGATCGCGCTCGACGGAACGGTCGAGCTCGGCTGGCAGCCGGTCGCCGGCGCCACCGGCTACGCGGTCTACCGTGGCCCCAGCGCGGGCGCCATCACGACGCAGCTGACCCCCCCGGGCGGCGTCACGGGGACGACGTACGCGGACACGAGCGCCGCGAACGGGACGACGTACTTCTACGCCGTCCGCGCGATCGACGGGAGCGGCGAGTCGACCTCGTCGCTCGCCGTCCGCGCCAAGCCCGCGAGCCGCGCCTGCACGACGGGCAACGCCGTCGTCGTCGAGAACTGCTTCCCGGGCTCGACCGGCTGGGAGGTCACGAGCGCCGGCACGGTCCCGGCGGGCGGCATCGAGGGCTTCGCCACCGCGACGAGCGTGAACAAGGGCGGGTCCGTCGGCGTCAAGGTCAACACGGGCAGCGGCTCGACCTTCCGGGTCGAGGTCTACCGCACCGGCTACTACGGCGGCACGGGCGCCCGCCTGATCTCGACGATCCTCGACGTCCCCGGCACCCTGCAGCCGGCGTGCGCCACGGACGGCACGACCGGCCTGCTCGACTGCGCCGGGTGGTCGACGAGCTTCACGCTCTCGACCACGCCCTCGTGGACCTCGGGCGTGTACCTGCTCCGGCTCGTCCGCGAGGACACCGGCGCGGACAACCACGTCCTGCTCGTCGTCCGCGACGACGCGCGCGACTCGGAGCTGCTCTACGGCGCGGCCTTCACGAACTACCAGGCGTACAACAACTACGGCGGTCGCTCGCTCTACGACTTCAACTCGAGCGGCTCGCTGACCGTCGCCGGCACGTCGCGCGCGGTCAAGGTCTCGTTCGACCGTCCGTTCGAGCAGCCCCGCTCCGGGCTGCGCGACTGGTACACGCGGACCGACTTCGCGCTCGTGAAGTGGCTCGAGCGCGAGGGCTACGACGTCGCGTACCAGTCCGACAGCGACATGGAGCGCAACGGCGCGCGCGTGCTCGACCACGAGACGTACGTGATGCCGGCCCACGACGAGTACTACTCGGCGAACATGCGCGGCGCGCTGCAGGCCGCGCGCGACGCCGGCGTCAACATCTTCAACAGCGGCGCGAACGGGATCTACTGGAAGATCCGCTTCGAGAACAGCCCGATCGACGGCGGGCAGGACCGCGTCCAGGTCGCGTACAAGTCGACCCAGAGCGGCGGCCCCGACCCGAGCGGCATCCCGACCGGCACGTGGCGCGACCCGGCCGGCGCGAACAACCCCGAGAACGCCCTCCTCGGCGTGATGTACATCGGGGACAACGACAACCTCTACTTCCCGCTCGTCGTCAGCGCGACCGAGGGCACCGACCGCGTCTTCCGCAACACCGGCCTCGACGCGCAGGCGCCGGGCAGCTCGACGACGATCGGCTCCGGCCTCGTGGGCTGGGAGTGGGACGCGCGCGTCGCGAACGGCTTCGAGCCCGCGGGCGTGAAGACGCTCGCCTCGAGCCCGGTCACGGGCGGCCTCGTCCAGGGCGCCGGCTCGGGCCAGGTGCAGGGCTCCGCCACGATCCACTCCGTCAAGTACACGGCCCCGAGCGGCGCGCTCGTCTTCTCCGCGGCGACGAACCACTGGTCGCGCGGGCTCGAGCGCAACGGCGAGAACGTCGGCGAGCCGAACGTCCTGATCCAGCAGATCACGACGAACGTGCTCCAGGACATGGGCGCCGTGCCGCAGACGCCCGCGGGCGACATCGAGCTCGACAACCCGGCCGGGCGGCCGAACGCCCCGACCGGCGTGACCGCCACGGCGCTCGGCCCCGACTCGATCCGGATCGACTGGGCCGCGGTCGCCGGCGCGTCCGGGTACAACGTCTACCGCCTGAGCGTCCCCCGCCAGGGCGGCGTGCCCCTCGGCGTCCTCGCCAGCGGCTCGGCCGTCACCGGCACGACGTTCACCGACACGAGCCTCTCCTCCGGGACGCCGTACTACTACGTGGTCACCACGATCGCGGCCGGCACGCAGTCGCTCGCCTCGAACGAGGCGGCCGCGACGACGCAGAACGCGGCCGGCCAGCCGATCCGCATCGACGCGGGCGGCGACGAGGACTACACCTCGACGAGCGGCGCCGTCTTCCGCGCGGACACGAACGTGACCGGCGGCACGGTGCACGCGATCTCGCAGGCGGTGACCGGCACGAGCGACTCCGCCCTGTACCAGTCCGAGCGGTACGGCTCGTTCGCGTACGCGATCCCGGTCGCGGCCGGCAAGTACACCGTCCGCCTGCACTTCGCCGAGCTCTACTACGGCACCGCTGCAGCCGGCGGCGCCGGCGACCGCGTCTTCTCGGTCGACATCGGCGACACGGCCGCGAGCCCGGACGTCGCGAACCTCGACGTCTTCGCCGAGGTCGGCGCGCGCGCGGCTCTCGTCCGCGAGATCACGAACGTCACCGTCACCGACGGGACGCTCAACATCTCCGGCGTTCCCGGCCCGGCCGACGACCCGACGATCGCGGCGATCGAGATCATCCCGGTTCCCGACCCGACGCCGCAGGTGACGTCGCGCACGCCGGCGCCGGGCGCGACGGGCGTGGCGCGGACGTCGACGGTGACGGCGACGTTCTCCGTCGCGATGAACGCCTCGACGCTCGGCGCGAGCAGCTTCACGCTCACGGGCCCGGGCACCACCCCGGTCGCGGCCACCGTCACGTACGACGGCCCGAGCCGCACGGCGACGCTCACCCCGAACGCGGTGCTCGCCTACTCGACCACGTACACGGCACGCCTGACCACGGCCGTCCAGGGCAGCGACGGGACCCCGCTCGCGAGCGCGGTCACGTGGACGTTCACGACCCAGAGCGCCCCGGCGGCGCCGACGGTCACGAGCACGGCGCCGACCTCCGGCTCGACCGGGGTCAGCCCGCTCGTCGCCCCGCGCGCCGTCTTCTCGCGGGCGATGAACCCCGCGACGCTGACGACCTCGACCGTGACGCTCCGCCGGACCAGCACCGGCGCCGCGGTGACGGCGTCGGTCTCGTACAACGCCGGCACGAACACGGTCACGATCACGCCCGCGACGCAGCTCCTGAACTCCACGAGCTACACCGCGCAGGTGACGACGGGCGCAGCAGCGGCCGACGGCGCGCCGCTGGCGAGCGCGGTCTCCTGGACGTTCACCACGGCGCTCGTCCCGCCGTCGGCCCCGACGGTCACCGCGCGCACCCCGGCGGTCGGCGCGACGAGCGTCGCGCGCAACACGACCGTCACGGCCACGTTCTCGCGCACGATGGACGCGGCGACGATCACGACCTCGACGGTCACCCTGACCGGCCCAGGCGGCGCCGTCCCCGCGACCCTCGCGTACAACGCGACGACCCGCGTCGCCACCCTGACGCCGTCGGCCCTCCTGGCCTACGGCACGACGTACACGGCCACGCTGACGACGGGCATCCGCGCGTCCGACCAGACGCCGCTCGCGTCGGCCGTCACGTGGACGTTCACGACCCTCGCGGCCCCCCCGCCGCCGACGGTGACGGCGACCTCGCCGCTCGACGGGGCACCGTAATGTGGCCCGGAGCGCGGCGATCACGTCTACGTTCTCGCGCCTTCGATGGACCCGGCGAGCCTGGACGACCTCGAGCGTCCAGCTGACCACCACCGAGGGCGCCCTGTCAACGCGACCGTCGGCTACGACGACCTGTCCCGCACCGTCACGCTGACGCTGACGGGGTGCCTCAGAAGGCGGCGTTCACGTCGCGCGCGCGTCACCTCCCGACGCGAAGGCGGCCGACGGGATCGCGCGCTCGCCGCCGCGGTCGTGCGCTCGTTCTCGACCGCATCGTGTTCCTGCAACCTGCTTTTTCGTCGGTCTCGGTCCCGGGCGCGGTCGACATCTCGACCCAGGACGGTCGCACGGGCGTCGGGCCCTGGTCGCTCGAAACTCGGCATCGCGGTTCGCGTCGACCAGGACATGGTCGTCAACGCGATCCGCTTCTACAAGAGCCCGAGCGAATGCCCGCACGTCGGCCGGATCTGGACGGAGTCCGGGGGTCGAGCTGGCCCAGGCGACGTTCGCGAGCGAGACCGGCCTGGCTGGCAGCAGCAGACGCTTGCCGCACCGGTGACCTCGCCGCGGCGTGACCTACATCGTCTCGGTCAACGCGAACGCCCGCTTCGTGCTGACGGGCGGCCCGCGAGCCAGGTCGTCTCCGGCCCGATCCGCTCCGTCGTCGGCGCGAACGGCGTCTACGCCGACGCCGCGGGCGTGTTCCCGGCCCAGAGCTACAACAATCAACTACTTCGTCGACCTCGAGGCCATGCCGCCGGCGACCGTGGTGCCGCCGCGTCACCACGACGGCGCCCGCGACCGGCGCGGCCGGCGGCGCGGACGGCCGCGGTGAACGCGACGTTCACGCGGCCGATGAAGCCGTCCAGGATCACCGCGACGAGCTTCACGCTCAGCGGCCCGGGCGGCCCGGTCGCGGCCACCGTCACGTACGACGACGCGACCTCGACGGCGGACGCTCGTCCCGGGCGCCCGCTCGCCCAACACCTGACGACGTACACGGCGACGCTGGACCACCGCGGTCAAGGCCCAGGACGGCATGCGGATGTCCGCGCCCGCCACCTGGAGCTTCACCGTCGCCGATCCCATCAACCCGACCGTGGTCTCCACCGTGCCGGTCGACGGCGGCGCCGGTCGTCGGCCCTCGGCCGTGCTGCGGGCGACGTTCTCCTGGCGACATCGACGGCGCGACCGTGACGCCGAGCATCAGCCCGACGCTCACCGCTCGGCGGGGCCGTGCCCGGCACGGTCTCCTACGACGCGCAGACCTGGATGGCGACGTTCGCGCCCGCCGCGGCACTGGCGGCCGGCACTCGATCGCCCGGCCCGCCGCAAGCCAAGCGTCGAGCCGTCTGACGACGCCCTGTCGGCATCAATCCAACACGACGCCATTATCGCCGCTGGCCCTGGTCGGCGACTGTGACGCCTGGACGCCAGGCTGGCGGCCACTTCGCCCGCCGTGGTGAACGTCTATCACAATGCCGTCTTCCGCTCTCGCGGCCTCGCGCACCGGCCTACGATCGACGACTTCGGCGGTGCGGCGTTATTGCCCTGGCACCAACGACGACGGCGGAGACCCGCACGGCGACGATCGACCCCGACTTGGCCTGCTCGCGTCCGGCACGGCGTACGTCGCCCGGGTGACGACGGCGTGCCGCGGGCCGACGGCTGCCGATCGCCGCCGCGAGCCGATCATGCTCACGACGGCGCCTGCCCGTGCCGCCTGTTCTCGGACGTCACGGTCCCGGCGGTCACCGGCTCCTCCTCGACGAGGGACGATCGCCCCGGCTGGCCCCTTCACCTACGGCTCGGTCAGCGGTCCGCGTCGACCAGGACCTGAGCTGACGGCGATCCGCTTCTACAAGAGCCGGGCGACCGGCACGCACGTCGGCAAGGCGTCTGGTCGACGGGCGGCGCCCTGCTCGGCCAGGTGACGTTCGCGACGGAGACCGCCTCCGGCTGGCAGGTGCAGGCGCTCGGCGCCCGATCCTGGCTCGCCGCGAACACGACGTACGTCGTCTCGGTCAACGCCGAGCGCGTTCGTCGTCACCGGCGGCGGCCTGGCCACGCAGGTCGTGTCCGGGCCGTCTGCCTGTCGCCGACAGAACGGCGTGTTCGGCCTCGCGGCCGAGACTCGACCCTGTCCTACAACTCCTCGAACTACTTCGTCGACCTCGAGGTCGTCCTGGCGGGGAGCGTCGCGCCACCGGCGTGACCGCGCACCTCGCCGACGGACGGCGCCGCCGGCGTCTCCCTGCCTCGACCGTGTTCAGCCGGGCGATCCAGCCGGCCACCGTGACCGCGTCGAGCTTCACGCTCACCGGGCCCGGCGGCGCGGTGCCGGCGACCGTCTCGTACGACGACCAGACCTCGACGGCGACGCTCGTCCCGGCGGCACCGCTCGCCTACGCGACGACGTACACCGCGCGGCTGACGACGGCCGTCACGTCGACGGACGGGATGACCCTCCCGGCGCCGATCGTGTGGACGTTCACCACCACGGGCGGCGTCGCGCCGCAGGTGGTCGACCTGCTCCCCGCGGACGGGACGGCGGACGTCGGCCCGGCCGCGATCGTCCGCGGCACCTTCGACATCGAGCTGGCGGCGGGGACGGTCAACGCGACGACCGTCACGCTGACCGGGCCCGGCGGCCCGGTCACCGGCGCCGTCTCGTACACCGCGGGCCAGCGCACGGCGACCCTCGTCCCCGACGCGCCGCTCGCGCCGGGCTCGTACACCGCCCGGCTCGACGGCTCGATCACGGCCGCGGACGGCGCCCCGCTCCAGACCGCCCGCACGTGGACGTTCACGATCGTCGCGGCGCCGCCGGCCCTCGCGGTCGCGCCCGTCGCGCCGGCCGCCGGAGCGACCGGGACCTCCCGGACGGCGTCCATCCAGGTCGCCTTCAACCGCTCGATCGACCCGTCCACGCTCACGGCGAGCAGCTTCCGCCTCCGCGCGGCGTCCAGCGCCCTGGTCGCGGGAACGATCGCCTACGACGCGAACACCCGCGTCGCGACCCTCACCCCGGCCGCGGCGCTCGACGCCAGCGCGACCTACACGGTCGAGGTCTCGACGGACGTGCTCACGGCCGACCTGGCCCCGCTGCCGGCCCTGGCCAGCTGGACGTTCACGACCACGCCCTGCCCGTGCCGGCTGATGGACGGCCTGACGCCGAACGCGACCAGCCTCGGCACGTCCGACGGCCGTGGCAGCGGCACCTTCACCTACGAGATGGGCACGCGGATCCAGGTCACCGCCCCCTCGGAGCTCACAGCGATCCGCTTCTACAAGAGCCCCGGCGAGACGGGCACGCACGTCGCCACGCTCTGGAGCTCGACCGGCGCCGTGCTCGCGCAGGCGACGTTCGCCAACGAGACGCCGGCCGGGTGGCAGTCGGTCGCGCTCGAGACGCCCGTCCAGCTGACGCCCGGGACGACGTACACCGTCTCGGTCGGGCTGAACGAGTTCTTCGTGATGACGACAGGCGGGCTGGCCGCGCAGCGCGCGTCCGGCGCCCTGCAGTCGGTCGTCGGCGGCAACGGCGTGTTCGGCCTCGCCGCCGGCACCTACCCGACGCTGTCGTACAACGACTCCAACTACTTCGTGGACGCCGAGATCGGATGAGCGCCGTTCCGGTCTCGACACGGCGGCGCCTGCCGGCGCTCGCCGGCGCGCTGTCGCTCTCGGGCGCGACGGTCGCCTCGGGCGTCCTCGCGTACGCGTTCCAGGTCCTGGCCGCGCGGACGCTCGACCAGGACGCCTACGGGCGGGTCGCGCTGCTCTGGGCGGCGACGTTCCTCGTCGCGATCGCGGTCTTCCGGCCCGTCGAGCAGACGCTCGCACGAACGCTGGTCGACCGGATCGCCCGCGGGCACGAGGTCCGGAGCGTCGTCCGCGCGGGGCTGCTGGCCGCGGGGGCCGCGATCATCGCGGTCGCCGCCGCCGGGGCGATCTCGTGGAGCTGGGCCGCCCACCGGCTGTTCGGGGGCGACGACGTGCTGATGGCGATGCTCGTCGCCGGCGTGTGCGCGTACGGGCTGTCCTACGTCGCGCGCGGCCTGTTCGGCGGCCTGCGCTGGTTCAACGGCTACGCGCTGCTCCTGCTGACGGACGGCGTCGGCCGGTTCGTCGTCGCGCTGCCGCTGCTCGTGGCCGCGACGGACTGGGTGGCAGGCGCGGCGATCGCCGCCGCCGGCGCGGTCGGCGCGATCGTCCCGCTCCTGGCGGGCCGCCGCCGGCTCGCCGGTCTCCGCGCCGCCGGCGAGGGAGGCGAGCCGTTCCGGCTGCGCGGCGCCGCCGGCTTCGCGGGCAGCGCGACGGTGATCACGGTCGCCGACCAGGTGCTGATCAACGGCGCGCCGCTGCTCGTGATCGCCGCCGGCGGCCCCGACGCGGCCGAGGTGGCGGGCGTCGTCTTCGCCGCGACGATGCTGGTGCGCGCGCCGGTCTTCGTCTTCCAGGGCCTCGCGGCCGCGCTCCTCCCCAACTTCACGCACCTTCAGACGAGCCACTCGCTCGCGCCCTTCCGCGACGCCGTCACGCGCACGGCCCGGCTGCTCGCCGCCTTCGGCGTGCTGCTGGTCGCGGGGACCGCGATCGCGGGCCCGTTCTCGCTCCGGCTGCTCTTCGGCGAGGACTTCGCCGCCGGCCGCCTGGAGCTCGTCCTGCTCGCGGTCGGCGTCGCGTTCTACCTCGTGTCGACGACGCTCTCCCAGGCCCTGCTCGCGCTCGACCTCGCCGGTCGCAGCGCGCTCGCCTGGGCGGCGTCGGCGGGCGCGCTGGTCGGCCTCTACGCGGTGCTGCCCGGCGAGCCGCTGCTGCGCGTGAGCGCCGCGTTCGCCGGCGCCGCCGTCGTCGGCGCGGCGATCCTGACGCCGGTGATCGCGAGCAGGCTGCGCGTCCGTCGACCCGAGCCGCTGCACGGCGGGCTCGGCGTCGAGGAGCTGCCGCACGCGGTCACGGGCGCGCACTGATGAGCGTGGCATCCGAGCACGGGCCCGGCGCACCGGGATGCCCGGGCTCCGACACGGCGCAGAGCAGGTCGCAGGGCAAACCGGGGGCAGCACATCGGCGAGGAGGAGAGGTGAGGGCACCGCTGTCGGTTGCGGTCGTCGGCCTGCAGGGCGTGGGCGAGCGGTACGTGCGCGCCCTCGACCGCCTGCCGCAGACCGAGCTCCGCTGGCTCTACGACGACGACGCTCGCTGCCGCCGGCAGGCGAGCGCGTGCCATCCGGGGGCGACGGTCTCGTCGAGGCTCGGCGACGTCCTCGGCGACGACGAGCTCGACGCGGTCGTCGTCGCGGTGCCGTTCGGGCAGCGCGCCGCGATCGCGCGTCGGGCGCTCGAGCAGGGCAAGCACGTGCTCGTGGCGCTGCCGGCGGTGTCCGACGCGAGCGAGCTGCACGAGCTGCACGCGCTCGCCGAGGAGCGGGGCCGCATCCTCGCGCTCGAGAGCGGGGTCTGCTTCTCCCCGGCGGTCGACCGGCTCAAGTCGATGATCGACGACGGCGTGCTCGGCGAGGTCCTGTACGTGCAGGGCGTCCGGTACGGCGACGGCGGGCTGGCCGCCGACGAGGACGTGCTCCTCTCGCTCGGCGCCGCCGAGCTGGCGCTCGTGATGCACCTCCTCGACGACGAGCCGGTCTCCGTCTCGGCGCACGGCGAGGCGTACCTGGCGCCCCGGGCCGTGGACGTCGCGTCGTGCCACCTCTCGTTCGCGAGCGGCGTCGCCGTCCACCTGCACCTCTCGGCGGTCGAGCCGCACGCGCGCCGCGAGCTGACCGTCGTCGGCTCGGCGGCGACGGCGATCCTCGACGACCGCCTGCCCGACCGCCCGCTGACGATGCTCTCGAAGCTGACCCGGAGCGGCGAGGTGGCGCGGCGGGCGTCCGGCCGCACCCGCTTCGCCGAGTGCCTGATGCCGGTGCTCGAGCCGGGGGACGGGCACGGGCCGGAGTGCGCGAGCTTCGTCGCCGCGGTCCGGCTGGGCCGGCTGCCGGCGAAGGCGGCCCGCCGCGCGACGGCGCTCGTCGGGGTGGTGGACGCGCCCGCTGAGCCGTCGCACGTCGACGTCGAGCTCGGCCCACCGGGGCACTCGGGGACGCGACCGTCGCCGTTCCCGGCCGTCAGGTTCGGATGGCGCCCCGGCGGGGCTTCAGCGGTCGATACTCGCTGCGCGCGCATGGGAGCGCGGGACATCCGGGGCGCGGCGGCGCTGCGCGAGCGACTCTCGCGGCGGCGACGGCGTGCTCGGGCCAGTTCCAGCTCGTGCCGCACCCGACCGTGATCATTGCCGGCTTCGCTCGGCTTCGACCTCGTCGTCTGCGACAGACGCTCGAGCACACGACCGCCTCGCTCGACCGGATCGCCGACCTCGTCCGCGCCGCCGACGCGGTCGGCCTCGCCGTCGTCCGGGTCGGTCGACCGATGCCCGCACGATCGGGCACGCGCTCGAGACGAGCCGCTCTGCATCCGAGCCCTGTCGTCCGCTCGGCGGAGCAGGGCCGCCGCCGCCGTGGCGGCGACGTTCGGCCGCGCGGACGCGCGGGATGGCGATCTCCGCGGCGCGCCGGCTTCGGCACCCTGCTCGACACGGCGGGCTGGGTCGAGGCCAGCGCGGACGCCGTGTAGCTCGTCGTCGCCCAGGTCGAGGACGCGGCCGGGATCGAGGCCGTGGTGAGGCGATCGCGGCGACGGACGGCGTCGACGTCGTCTTCGTCGGGCTGACCGACCTCTCGGTCGACCTCGGCGTCCCCGGGGACTACGGGCACGCGGACGTGCAGGCCGCCGTCGACCGCACGATCGCGGCCGCGCGCCGGGCCGGGGCGGCCGGCTTCCAGGTCGGGTCGGCCGCGGCGGCGCTCGAGCGCCGGCGCGGCGGGCCACCGCCTCAAGGACGTCGGCCTGTTCCGCTCGGGCGCGGGGCGCCGTGAAAGACGGCTCTCGGCCGCGAGGCGTACGGCTACCTGCTCGACCTCGACGCGCCGCCCGCGCCGTGGGTCGCTCCTGGCGAGCCGTTCTGGGTCGAGACGAACGACGCCCACCGCGGCACGATCACCGACGCCTCGGTCGTTCACGCGTCGCTCGAGGACACGCTCGCGCGCCTCGGCGGCGCGAACCCGGTCGGCGGCCCGATCGCGATCGAGGGGGCCGAGCCTGGCGGGTGCCTGCGGATCCACGTGGAGGAGATCGTCCCGGCGCCGCGGCGGGGCGCGGGCTACACGTGCACGACGGCCCGGGTCGACGAGCGGCTCGTCCCGGAGACCGTGATCTGCGCGCTGCGCGACGGCGCGGTCGCGCTGCCGACCGCACGCGGCGAGCTGGCGGTGCCGTTCCGGCCGATGATCGGGACGCTGGGCGTCGCGCCCGCCGGCGAGGCGCGCCCGTCGTTCCAGCAGGGCGTGGACGTCCTGGGCAACGTCGACCTCCCGGAGCTGACGACCGGCGCGACCGTCGTCCTGCCGGTGCACCGGCCGGGCGGGCTGCTCTACGTCGGGGACGCCCACCTCGCGCAGGGCCACGCCGAGATCCACCGCGCCGCGGTCGAGGCCGAGGCCGACGTGCGGCTGCGCGTCGAGCTGGTCTCCCGGGAGGAGGCGGGCTACGGCGCGCTGCCCCAGCTCGACGACGCGGCCTCGCTCGGCTGCGTCTCGTGCGGGCCGGCCCACCTGGAGGACCAGGTGCGCGCCGCCTACCGCGACCTGGCCGAGCGGCTGGTCCAGGGCTTCGGGCTCTCGCTCGCCGACGCCTGGCGCTTGCTCGGCGCGGCCGGGCGCGTGACGGTGGGCCAGGTCGTCCCGCCGCTCGCGTCCGTGCGCGCCTCGATCGCCCGGTCGCTCCTGCCCGCGCCCCACCGCCGCCCCTGAGGGTCGCCGCTTGACAGGCCTGCCGCGAGCGGGGGAAAATCGATTCTCCGGCTCGGCCCCCTCGTGGCGCAGCGCCGGCTCCAACCGGATCGTCTCGACGCAGGGAGGGCGCGTGTCGCAGGGGCAGCAGGTGGTCGGATCGGCCCGGGCGGGCGCGCCGTGCCGCAGCTAGCGTCGACCGTCCGCGGCGCGCCCCACTCGGGCATCCGCGAGATGATGGTGCTCGCCCGGGCGATCCCGGACGTGCTGAACCTCGGCGTCGGCGACCCGGACTTCGTCACGCCGGCGCACATCCGCGAGGCGGCCGACCGGGCCGCGCGCGACGGGTTCACGAAGTACCCGCCCTCCGAGGGCTTCGCGCCGCTGCGCGACCTGCTGGCGGCGAAGCTCGCGGAGCGAAACGGCCTCGACGTCGCCCCGGAGCAGGTCGTCGTCACGAGCGGCGGCACGGGCGGGCTGTTCACGAGCCTGCTGATCACCGTCGACCCCGGCGACGAGGTGCTGATCCCCGACCCCGGCTGGGCGAACTACCCGCCGATGGTCCACGTGCTGAACGCCCGGCCCGTCGGCTACCGGCTCGACCCGGCGCGCGGCTGGGCCCCCGACCTCGACGACCTGCAAGCGCGGATCACGCCCCGCTCGAAGGTGCTGCTGCTCTGCTCGCCGGGCAACCCGACCGGCGGCGTCCACACCGCCGAGGAGCTCCGCGGCGCGCTCGAGCTCGCGGCCGAGCACGACCTCTGGGTCCTCGCCGACGAGTGCTACGACGAGATGATCTTCGAGGGCGAGCACGTGAGCGCGGCGACGATCGGCGACCCCGAGCGGATCCTCACCGTCTTCACCTTCTCGAAGACGTACGCGATGACCGGCTGGCGGCTCGGCTACGTCGTCGCCCCCACGCACGTCGCGCCCGCGCTCGGCAAGGCGCAGGAGCCGGTCGTGGCCAGCGCGTCCAGCATCTCGATGAAGGCCGGCGAGGCGGCGCTCGCGGGCCCGCAGGACTGCGTGCGCGAGATGTGCGGCGCGTACCGTGCGCGGCGCGACCTCGCGATCGAGATCCTCGACCGCCACGGCGTCGAGTACGTCCGCCCGACCGGCGCCTTCTACCTGATGGCGCGCACGCCCGGCGGCCGCGACTCGCTCGGCTTCGCACGGCGGCTGCTCGAGGAGCGCCACGTCTCGACCGTCCCCGGGAGCGCCTTCGGCGCGAGCGGCGAGGGCTGGGTGCGCATCTCGCTCTGCGTCGCCGAGGACGTCGTCCGCGAGGGCGTCGAGCGGCTGGCGCAGGCGGTCGTGGAGGGGGCGTCGTGAGCGGCGCCGGCGAGGGACGGGAGGCTCCGGTGCTCGATCCGCACGTGCAGTCGTTCGTCGACCAGCTCGCCCAGGCGGGCGCGCCGAAGTACGGCGAGCAGCCGATCCCCGAGCAGCGGGCCGCGATGGCGGGCAGCGCCGCCGGCTTCTTCGGCCCGGTGCCGCCGGTGCCGTGGCAGGACGTAGCCGTCCCCGGCCCGGGCGGCGACGTGCCCGTGCGCGTCTACCAGCCCGGCGAGGGCCCGGCGCCCGTCCTGGTCTGGTTCCACGGCGGCGGCTGGGTGCTCGGCAACCTCGAGACCGTGCACGGCCCGTGCGCGACGCTCGCCGAGCGGTCGGGCTGCGTCGTCGTCTCGGTCGACTACCGGCTCGCGCCCGAGCACCCCTTCCCGGCGGCGCTCGAGGACGCCTGGGCGGTGATCGACTGGGTGCGCGAGCGCGGCAGCGAGATCGGCGCCGAGCCCGGCCGCCTCGCAATCGGCGGCGACAGCTCCGGGGGCAACATCGCCGCCGTCGTCGCCCGCCAGGCGCGCGACGCGGGCGTGCCGCTCGCGCTCCAGCTGCTCGTCTACCCGGTCTGCGACGCCGACTTCGACAACGGCTCCTATCGCGCCTTCCAGACCGGCTACTGGCTGAGCCGCGAGGCGATGGTCTGGTTCTTCGAGCAGTACGCCCCGGGGCTCGACTGGCTCGACCCGGAGATCTCGCCGCTGCGGGCGCCAGACCTGGCCGGCGTCGCGCCGGCGCACGTGATCACCGCCGAGTGCGACGTGCTGCGCGACGAGGGCGAGGCGTACGGGCGGCGCCTGCAGGAGGCGGGCGTCCCGGCGACGATCAGCCGCCACGCGGGGATGGTGCACGGCTTCTTCCGCCTGCCGGCCGTCGTGCCGCACGCGAGCGAGGCCCTGGCGGAGGCGGCCGCCGCGGTCCGCGAGGCGTTCGGCCGATGAGCGCCACGCGGCGCTACGAGGGCCGGCGCGTCCTCGTCACCGGCGCGGGCGCCGGCTTCGGGCGCGCGACCGCGGTCGGGATGGCGCGCGAGGGCGCGGCCGTCGTCGGCCTCGTCGAGCGGGTGGCCGAGCGGCTCGACGCGGTCTGCGAGGAGGTCGCCTCCCACGGCGCGCGCCCGCTGCCGCTCGCGGTCGACCTGCAGGACGCCGACGGGGCGGCGAGCGCCGTCGCCCGCACGGTCGAGGCGGCCGGCGGGCTCGACGTGCTCGTCTCGAACCACGTCTGGATGGCGCCGGAGCGCGCGTTCGTCGACGGGACGGACGAGCAGTGGGAGCGCGAGCTCTCCGTCAACCTGACGAGCCACTACGTCCTCGCGCGCAGCGCCGCGCGCGCGATGCGCGACCAGGGCCGCGGCGGCGCGATCGCCTTCACCGCCTCCGTCGACGCGCTCGGCGCCGAGCAGGGCTTCACCGGCTACTGCGTGACGAAGGCCGGGCTGGTGGCGATGGCGCGCGTGATGGCGGTCGAGGTCGCGGAGCACGGGATCCGCGTCAACTGCGTCAGCCCCGGCCCCGGCGACACGCCCGGCTCGGCGGCGCTCGTCGGCGAGGAGCTGATGGCGCACTACCGCGAGCACGGCTTCGAGGGCGTCCCCCTGCGCCGTCTCGCCCGCGTGGACGACATCGCCGAGGCGTTCCTCTACCTCTGCTCCGACCAGGCCGCGTACGTGACCGGCCACAACCTCGTCGTCGACGGCGGCCTGACGGTCTTCGCCTACCGCGTGCCCGAGGGCGGCTAGCGCCCTCGCGGGCGGCCGCGCGCCGGCTCCTCGCCGCGCTCGCGCAGCATGCGCAGCACGCCCGGGCCGTGCCCGACGGCCTGCTCGCGCAGGAACGTCCCGACCTTGTCGAGCACGACCGAGCCGAACCCGTCGAGGAGCGCCGACCCGCGCGCGTCGGTGCCGACGGTGACGCCGAGCGTCCACCCGATCGAGGCGCGCTGGAGCGCATCGGCGTCGGCGCGGCCGGGGTCGCGCCCGCCGGCGAGGATCAGCTTCGCGAGCCCCTGGCCGCGCAGCAGCGGGTCGAGCCCGCCGAGCGGGCCGGGCGAGATCAGGACGAGCGAGTCGGCGAGCGCGAAGGCGGGCTCGGCGAGCGCGCGCTCGGTCGCCTGCAGGGGAGCACCGCCCCGAGGCCGGCGCCGAAGGCGCAGACGTGCGTCGCCCCGGAGCGCCGTGCGAGGGTCACGGCCAGATCGACGTCGAGCGGCGCGCGCGCGGGATCCCACTCGCCGTCGGAGCCGCCGTGCCCGCGCAGGTCGAGCGCGAGCACCGTCCAGCCCTGCCGCGCGAGGCCCGGCCGCAGCGCCCGCCAGGCGTCGATGTCCTCGCCCTCGTCGTGGACGAGCACGCACCACGTCGCGTCGCCCTGGACGAGCTCGCCGCGCAGCGTCAGCCCGTCGGCCGTGGTGGCCTCGACGGCCTCGACCCTCACGTCGTCTCGGCGGGCAGCGGCTCGTAGTTGAAGCAGGCGACCCGGTGGCCGGTCGCGCCCGTGACGGGCTCGAGCGCCGGGTCCTCGGCGCGGCAGCGGTCGATCGCCCGGAAGCAGCGGCCGGCGAAGCGGCAGGTCGGCGGCGGGTCGACGGCGCTGGGGACGTCCCCCTCGAGCACGATCCGCTTCGAGAAGCGCCGGCGCGACAGCGAGGGGACCGACGACAGGAGCGCCTGCGTGTACGGGTGCAGCGGGTTGTCGAAGATCTCCGACGCCGGCCCCGTCTCGACGACGCGGCCGAGGTACATCACCGCGACGCGGTCGGCCACGTGGCGGACGACCGACATGTCGTGGGAGATGAACAGGTAGGTCAGGCTCAGCCGTTCCTGGAGGTCGGCGAGGAGGTTCAGCACGCGGCTCTGCACGGACACGTCGAGCGCCGAGACGGGCTCGTCCGCGACGACGAAGCTCGGCTCGACCGCGAGCGCGCGGGCGATCGAGATCCGCTGACGCTGCCCGCCGGAGAACTCGTGCGGGTAGCGGTCGGCCGTCTCGGGCGCCATCTCGACCAGGTCGAGCAGCTCGACGACGCGCTCGCGCCGCTGCTCCCTCGACAGGCCGCGCTCCATTCCCTCGGAGACGATCGCGTGCACCTTCATCCGCGGGTCGAGCGAGCCGTACGGGTCCTGGAAGACGAGCTGCGCTTGCCGCCGGTACGCGAGCAGCTCGTCCTTCCTCGCCGCGAGCACGTCGCGCCCGTCGAAGGTGACCGAGCCGCCGGTCGCGGTCAGCAGCCGGAGGATGACGCGCGCGAGCGTCGACTTGCCGCAGCCGCTCTCGCCGACGAGCGCGAGCGTCTCGCCCGGGTAGACGTCGAGGTCGACGCCGTCCACCGCCGAGAGGAAGCTCGTGCCGCGGCCGAGGACGTCCCGCTTGACCGGGAAGCGCTTCGTCAGCCCGCGGACGGAGAGGAGCGGCTCAGCCATCGGCGCGGAACGGGGTCGGGTTGTAGCAGCGCAGGCTGCGCCCGGCGGCGTCGCGCTCGAGCGCGGGCGCCCGCTCGTCGCACGGCCCGATCCGGTTCGGGCACCGGGGCGCGAAGCGGCACCCCGGCGGGAGCGAGCCGAGGTCGGGGACGCGGCCGAGGATCACGGGCAGCCGCTCGCCCGGGACGGTCAGGTCGGGCATCGAGCGGAGCAGTCCCTGGGTGTACGGGTGGCGCGGGTCGTCGAACAGCTCCCGCACGGTCGCGAGCTCGACGATCTGGCCCGCGTACATGACGGCGACGCGGTCGGCGATCTCGTTGACGACGCTGAGGTTGTGCGTGATCAGGATGACGCTCATGCCGAGGTCGTCGCGCAGGCTCGCGAGCAGGTCGAGGATCTGCGCCTGGATCGTCACGTCGAGCGCGGTCGTCGGCTCGTCCGCGATCAGCACCTTCGGCTCGAGCAGCAGCGCGGTCGCGATCATCACGCGCTGGCGCATGCCGCCCGAGAACTGGTGCGGGTAGTCGTCGATCCGCTGCTCGGCGCGCGGGATGCCGACGCGGCCGAGCATCTCGATCGCGCGCTGGCGCGCCTGCTTGCGGCTGCCGGCGCCGTGGGCCCGGACGACCTCGCTCATCTGGTACCCGATCGAGAACGACGGGTCGAGGCTCGTCATCGGCTCCTGGAAGACCATCGCGAGGTCGCGGCCGCGCACCGTGCGCATCTCCCGCTCGGGCAGCCCGAGGATCTCCCGACCCTCGAGCGACGCCCGGCCCGCCGTGACCGTCGCGGCCGCGGGCAGCAGGCCCATCAGCGAGAGGACGGTCATCGTCTTGCCGCAGCCGCTCTCGCCGACCATGCCGAGGATCTCGCCGCGGCCGACGGTGAACGAGACGTCGTCGACGGCGGCGAAGGAGCCCCGCCGCCGCCGGATCGTCGTCGTCAGCCCGGTCACCTCGAGCAGCGCGTCGCCGGTGCCCACCGGCGGCCGCCTGCTCTCGCTCGTCACGTCGACGCCCATCTCACCAGCGTCGCAGGCGCGGGTCGAAGATGTCGCGCAGGCCGTCGCCGAGCGAGTTCAGGCCGAGCACGATCAGGGCGATCGCGGTGCCGGGGACGATTGCCGGCCAGACCGAGACGGACCAGTAGTTCCGTCCCTCGGCGACCATGGCGCCGAGGCTGGGCGTCGGTGGCTGCGCGCCGAGGTTGATGAACGAGAAGCCGGCCTCGGTGATGACGGTGTAGGCGACGTAGTAGGACGCCATCACGAGCACCGAGCCCATGACGTTCGGGACCATGTGGCGCAGCAGAATCCGCCACTCGGGGACGCCGAGCATCCGCGCCGCCTCGACGAACTCGCGCTCGGCCAGCGTCTTCACCTGGGCGCGGACGATCCGGGCGAAGCCGGCCCAGAGGATCACCGAGACCGCGATGATCACGTCCTTCAGGCCCTTGCCGATCATGCCGGCGATCACGACCGCGACGAGCAGGAGCGGGAAGCCCCAGGCGAGGTCGATCAGGCCCGTGATCGCCATGTCGGTCTTGCGACCGAAGTAGCCGGCGATCGAGCCGAGCGTCAGGCCGATCAGGAGCACGAGGAACGTCACGCCGACGCCGATCAGGAACGCGATCCCGACGCCGCCGATCCCGCGCCAGAGCAGGTCGCGCCCGTACTGGTCGGTGCCGAGCAGGTGGTCGCCGCTCGGCGGCTGGAGCGCGATCGCGAGGTCCTGCGCCTCCCACAGGTGGTGCAGGCCGGGCGTGAGCAGGATGACCGCGCCCGCGAGGCCGGTGAGGACGAAGATCGCCGTCAGGAAGAGGCCGAGCAGCGCGACCTTGTTCGCGCGCAGGAGCGCGAGCGCGTCGCGCAGGCGGCCCTCGGCCGCGGGGGCCCGGTCGAGCACCGCGACGACGTCGACGACCGGCTCAGTCGCGGACATGCGACCTCCCGGTCATGCGGCCCTCGCCCGGTCGCGGATGCGCGGATCGATCAGCTGGTGCGCCGCGTCCGCGAGGAAGTTCGAGAAGACGACGATCGCGGTGAAGAGCAGCGCGAGCGTCTGCGCGAGCGCGTAGTCGCGCTTCGTGATCGCCTGGACGAGCTGGAACCCGAGGCCCTCGTAGCGGAAGATCACCTCGACGATCAGCGTGTAGCCGAGGACGACCGGGATCGTCACCCCCGCGAGCGCCACCACCGGCACGAGCGCGTTGCGGAACGCGTGCACGAAGAGGATCCGCCGCCCGGGCAGGCCCTTCGCCCGCTGCGTGCGGATGTAGTCCTTCGAGAGCTCCTCGAGGGTCGACGAGCGCATCAGGCGCATGTTGACGGCCATCGACTCCATCGCGAGGACGACCGCCGGGAGCAGCGTGTGCTTGAAGCCGCCCGGGCCCGCGACCGGCAGCCACTTCAGCTTCACGGCGAACAGCTGGATCAGGAGCACCGCGAGGAAGAAGTTCGGAATGCCCATGCCGAGCACGGCGAGGAAGCGCACGCCCTGGTCGAACGGCTTGTTGCGCCACCAGGCGGCCATCAGGCCGAGCGGGATCGCGAGCGCGTAGACGAGGATCAGCCCGAAGACGCCGAGCTTCAGCGTCTTGATCCCGGCGTCCCCGATCAGGTCGGTGATCTTGGCGCCGCTGACGAGCGAGCTGCCCGGGTCGCCCGTGACGACGTTCTTGATGAAGATGAAGTACTGGGTCGCGAGCGGCTTGTCGAGCCCCAGCTGCTCCTTGACGTCGTCGATCAGGACCTGCGTCCCCGTGACGCTGACGATCGCGGACGTGACGTCGCCCGGCGCCACGCGCAGGCCGTAGAAGATCGCGACGGACGCGATCAGCAGCAGGACGATCGCGTAGGCGAGCCGGCGGACGAGGAATCTGAGCATCGAGAGGCTGCCGGCGGGCGGTGCAGGGGACCGCCCGCCGGCAGCGACTTGCTAGGTCAGGCCTCGATCCAGACGTCGTTGTAGAGCGGGTACAGCATCGTCTCGACCGGCGTGTAGCCCTTGACCTTCGTCTGCGCCACCCACGTGTCGTTGCGGGTGAGGATCGGGATCTCGGGCAGCTTCTCGGCCCAGGCGAGCTGCATCGCGCGGGCCGCGGCCTCGAGCGTGGCGAGGTCGGGGGCGGTCTGCCACTGCTTCACGGCGGCCGCGATCTCCGGCAGGTCGCCGTTCCACTTCACGCTCGGGAACGCCTGGAAGAAGATCAGCAGGTCGACCGGCGACGACCAGAGCCACTCGAACGACCAGGCGTCGAGCGACGTCGCCGCGTCCTCGGCGCCGGCGCCCGCGACCTTCGGGAAGAACGCCGCCGCGTCGGGCACGTCGAGCTTCATCTCGACGCCGACGTCGGCCAGCATCGGCACGATCGCCTGGTCGATCGCGGAGGTGGTCGGCTGGTAGAGGTCGTTGCTGGTCAGCGTGAACGACAGCTTCTCGCCGCCCTTCTCGCGGATCCCGCCCGAGCCCTCGACCCACCCGGCCGCGTCGAGCAGCGACTTCGCCTTCTCCGGGTCGAACTGGTTGAACGCCTCGACGCCCGGCTCGTACCACTTGAAGTTCGGCGCGATCGGCCCGTAGGTCGGGACGGCCTGGCCGAAGAACAGCGAGTCGGCGAGCGACTTGCGGTCGATCGCCATCGAGATCGCCTGGCGGACGGTCACGTCCTCGAAGCCGACGCGGGTCTGCTGGGCGTTCAGGCCGATGAAGTAGTTCGCGAGGCTCGGGAAGCTCGTGACGACGAGGTCGGAGTTGCCCTTGAGCCGCTCGATGTCCTGGCCGGCCGGGTTCTTGACGACGTTGACCGTGCCGCCCTCGATCTCGTTCGCGCGCTGGCCGGCCTCGAGGATCGGCACCCAGCGGACCGACTCGAGGTAGGCCGGGCCCTTGTTCGAGACGTACGGGATGTTCGTGCCGGGGTAGCCGTCCCAGCGGTTGACGACGACCTCGGTGCCCGGCTGGTAGCTGCCGAACTGGAACGGGCCGGAGCCGTCGGCGGCCGCGGCGCCGTAGTCCGTGCCGACTTCCGTCCGCTTCGCGAGGTTCTCGATCATCGCGAACTCGGTCGCGAGCGTCTCGGGGAACGCCGTGAACGGGGCGGACATGGTGCAGACGACCGTCGTGGCGTCGGGCGCCTGGACGTCCGTGACGGTCGGCCAGAAGATCGCATTCTGACCGGGGCCGCCCGCGTCGCCGGTGCCGTCGCGGAACGCGTTGAAGTTCGCGGCGATCACCGCGGCGTCGAGCGCGGCGCCGGAGTGGAACGTGAGGCCCTCGCGGATCGTGAACGTCCACGTGAGCAGGTCCTCCGAGACCTCCCACGAGTCGACGAGCGCCGGCTGGTAGGCGCCCTCGGCGTCGCGGACGACCGTGAACTCGTACAGCGCGACGTAGGCCGGGTCGGCCCACGGCGACGCGACGGTGTCCATCGGGCTGAAGTCGCGGTCGTAGCCCTCGATCAGCTGGCCGCCCGGGACAGGGCTCGCCCCTGACCGGGAACAACAGACGCCGGCTCGAGGGAGCCGGGGCAGGCTCCTCGGGCGCCGGAGCAGGTGCGGGCAGCGAAAGCTCCTCGGGAGCAGGCGCGGGCGCCGCTCGCTCGGCGCAGGCGCCGGAGCGGGCGTGGGCTCGGCCGGCGCGGGGCCGGGCAGCGGTGTCGTCGCCGCCGCACGCAGCGGGAGGCGCCGCGGCGCTCATGCAGTCGAGCGCGCCAGCACCGCCCGGAGAACTGCCGACGGCTGACCTTCCGCGCGGGTACTCGTCGACGAGCTTCTCCACGGAGTCAGACCCGTCCTGCGTCGTCGTCCTCCTTCTCGACCCGAACCTGCGGCATCGCCGACCGCCACACACTTCGCTGCGCACGCCGCGAGAGAGAGCATTTTCCCGGCGGCGGCCCAATCCTCCCGGGAGTCGGCCCCGATGTCAGGCTTCTCCGCGGATCCGCCCGCCCGGATCGCCGTCAGGCGCCGGCGGGCCGACAGACCTGGCGGCACAGGCGTGCCAGCCCGACCGTCGGCAGCGCGGCGTGACGTGCTCCTTCGCGACCCAGAACGTGCCGGTCGTCTTCGCGTAGCGCGGCACGTCCGCCCAGGGCCTCGGCCACCTCCGGCGAGGCCGCCGCCCGGTCGAACGACTCGGGTCGTCCGTGCCACTGCTCGACGAACGCGTCCGGCCTCAACGGTGCCGCCGTCCAGCCGCCGGATCACCTCCGTGACGACGTAGCCGCGCAGCCGGGCGCCCGCGCCGAGATCGGCGTGGACGTCTGCCAGTAGCGGAAGAACTCCTCGGTCGAAGTCGTCCCGCTTGTACGCCGTGCCGATCACCTTGATCACGTCGGCCTCCTCGGGTCGTGGGTCACGCGAACAGTTGGGCGGGACGGTGAGCGAGGTCGATCGTCGCCCGCGCCTGCTCGACGTGCGCCTTGCCGCCGTCGAGGACGACGTCGCGGTGCCCCGGCAGGAGCGCGTCGAAGTCGAGCTCCGCGAGCCTGCGGACTGACGCCATGATCGCCTGCAGGTCGCAGTCGGCCGTGCCGAGCACGGCCACCTTCCCCAGGCGAAGACCGCGTCGCCGGCGAGCAGGCCCGTCCGCTCGCCGCCGGTGACGGAACACGGCCGTGCCCGGCGCAGTGGCCGGGCGTCGCGAGGAAGCGCGAGCCGAGCCGCCCGACCCGGCGCACGTCCCCGTCAGCGAGCCGGTCGGCGACGGGGCAGGCCAGGTAGTCGAAGTCGGCGGAAGAGCCCCGTCCGCTGCCAGGGGCGAAGCTCATCGCCTCGCTGGTCGCCCGTCTCGAGCGCGTCGGCGGCGTCGGTCGAGATGCGACCTCGAGCCCGAGACGGTCGCGGTAGCGCGCGCCGCGCCGCCCGCGTGGTCGGTGTGGAAGTGGGTCGGAACAGGCGCGAGATCCGCGCCGGGTCGAGCCCGCCGCGCTCGACGTTCGCGAGCAGCCTCGCCATCGCGGCCTCGGTGCCCGTGCCGCAGTCGACGAGGGCGAGCTCGTCGCCGCCGTCGAGCAGGTAGCAGTGCGCGTCGAAGTCGGCGGAGATCCCGAACCCCGTGTAGGAGCCGCCCCCGACCAGGAGGACGTCGTCGGTCAGCCTCATGGATCGCTCCTCGCTCGTGGGCCCGGCTAGTCGGGCACGTTGTAGGTCTGGGAGGTCAGCCCGCCGTCGACGATCAGGTTCTGGCCGGTGACGTAGCCGGCGGCGTCCGAGCCGAGGTAGAGGAACGCCTCCGCGATGTCCTGGGCGGAGGCGAGCCGGTTGAGCGGCACGACGGGGAAGCCCTCGCGGAACCGCTCCATCGTCTCCTCGCCGACGAGGTCGACCGACCGCTGCGTGTCCGCGGGGCCGGGGCTGACGCAGTTGACGCGGACGCCCGAGCGGGCGAGCTCGACCGCCATCACCTTCGCCAGGATCACCAGCCCGGCCTTCGTCACGCAGTAGGGGGCGAAGCCGACGCCGGCGCCCAGCGCGCCGATCGACGCGGTCATCAGGATCACGCCGCCGCCCTGCTCGACCATCCGCCGCGCGGCCCGCTGCGCGAGGACGAAGTAGCTGGTCAGGTTGACCTGCAGGTCGCGGTCCCACTCCTCGTCCGCCAGCTCGAGGAACGGGGTCTCCCAGCCCATCGCAGCGTGGTTGAGGACGACCACGTCGAGGCGGCCGCAGGCCTCGTGGGCCTGGGCGATCGCCGCCTCGCAGCCCGCGGTCGCGCCGAGGTCGGCGAGGATCGGCACGGCGCGCGCGCCGTGCTCCTCGATCGCCGCGGTGACGCGCTCGAGCCGGTCGGGGAGCTTCTCGACGACGCAGACCGCGGCCGCTCCCTCGCGCGCCATCCCGACCGCGGTGGCGTAGCCGAAGCCCGCGCCGGCAGCGGTCACAAAAACGTTTTTCTTCTGGTATCTATCCGCCATGGCCGGCAGTATCGCGCACCTCCCTCCCGGCGTGACGGCTCCCCGCGCCGATCGGTCGGCGGGCGACCGTCGGAGCGCGCGATGATCCTGCGCGAGGCGTTCGACTACGCGTGCTCGCAGGTCTCGCCGACCGGCCCGCACATCGACCCCTGCCACATCGCGATCTACGAGCTGCTCGTCGTCCGCGGCCCCGGGCACCGGGCGCTGCCGGGCCTCGCGGAGTCCTGGGACGTGTCGGCGGACGGGCTCGAGTGGCGCTTCCACCTGCGCCCGGGCGCGCGCTTCCACACGGGCGCGCCGCTGACGGCCGACGCGGTGCTGGCGCCGCTCGCGACGCTGCGCGACTCGTTCAGACAGCGGCCCGCTCTGGTACCAGGACCCCGTCGAGTCGATGTGGGCGGAGGGCGAGCGGACGGTCGCGTTCCGGACGCGCTACCGTACGTGCGCCTGCCGTCGCTGCTCTGGGGCACGCACTCGACGATCTACAACGAGGCGACGCGCGCAGCAGACCCCGACAGGTTCGGCTTCACGGCCGACGGGATGGGCCCGTTCCGCTTCGTCTCCTGGTCGCCCGAGCTCGTCGTCGCCGAGCGCGGTTCGCCGGCTACGACGAGCGCGCCGCACCTCGACCGGATCGAGTGGCGCGCGATCCTCGACCCGCACGAGCGGCTCGCGGCGCTCGAGCGCGGCGAGGTCGGCGTCCTGCACGGGCCGCCGCTCGGCGCGGTCGACGGGCTGCGCGCCGAGGGCGATTCGTCGTCGATCGAGCAGCCGCAGGCGTCGAGCATCTACCTCAGGCTGGACTGGCGGCACGCCGACCTCCTTCGACGACGTGCGCGTGCGCGAGGCGATCGCGCTCGCCTGCGTCGACCGCGAGGCCTTGATCGTGCGCGAACGCCTCAGCAGGCACGCGACGCCCACCTGGGGGCGAGTCCACCCGAGACCGAACATTACGACCCGTCGGCGGGACGCAGGCCGGCGCCGCGACGTCGCACGCGCCCGGGAACGCTCGCGGCCGCGCGCGGCGGCGCGCCGATCGCTGCGAGTGCGTCGTCCAGGACGACGCCCAGATCGGCCACGCCGGCCGCCTGCTCGCCGCGCAGGCTCGCCGAGGTGGGCGTCGAGCTCGAAGCTTGCGCTTCGAAGCCAGCCAGCGCCCTTCTACGCCGCGGTCGACGCGCACCCGCCGGCGTTCGTCTCGAAGTGGCTCTGGCCCACGACAGCGTCGGCGGCCGCGCTCAGCTTCCTCGCCACGCGCTGCATCGGCTTCCCGAACTGGCGGCACTCGTCGATCGCGGAGCTCGACGAGGCGTTCGAGCCTGGCTCCGCGCGTCGGCGCCGGACGGCCTGCCGGAGGCCGCAGGCCTCGTCAGCGGATCGCCGTCCGCGACTTCCCGACGGTGCCGCTCGTCAGCCCGACCGACATCTGGGTGCACAGCAGGCGGCTCGCCGACTTCGAGCCGTACCCGGAGGACCTCTACCCCCGCTACGACCGGGCGCGCCTGACCGACGGGAGCTGATGCTCGCGGCGCGGCTCCATCCGGGCGAGTCCGCGCTGCGCCTCGAGCAGGTCCCGCGTCCCGAGCCGACGGGGACGCAGGTGCTGGTCGAGGTGATCGCCTGCGGCGTCTGCCGCTCCGACCTGCACATCCTGGACGGACGGTTCCGCGACGGGATGCGGCTGCCGGTGACGATGGGGCACGAGATCGTCGGACGCCCCGTCGCGGCCGGGCCGGCCGCGGGCGACGTCCCGCTCGGCGAGCCGGTGGCGGTGATGGTCGGCTGGGGCTGCGGCCACTGCCGCACCTGCGTCTCGGGCCACGAGCAGATCTGCCCCCGGGGGGACGAGGCCGGCGCGACCGTGGACGGCGGCTTCGCCGAGGCGGTGCTCGTCCCGCACCGACGCCACCTCGTGCCGCTCGGGGACCTGGACCCGCTGCAGGCGACGCCGCTCGGCTGCGCCGCGCTCTCCGCCTACGCGGCCGTCCGCCCGCGTCGCGCCCTCCATCGCGCCGGGCGACGCTCGTCGTGATCGGCCTCGGCGGGCTCGGCAGCTTCGCGGGTACCTGGCTCGCCGCCGCCACGACCAGCGCGCTGCGTGCTCGCCGTGGACGCCGCGGCGAGCCCTGGAGCGCGCGGCCGGGCTCGGCGCGACGGCGAGGCGTCCTGGCCGGCGACGGCCGCAGCAGCCAGCTGCTCAGGCTGACCGACGGCGAGGGGGCTGGCCGTGATCGACCTGGTCGGCACGGACGCCTCGCTCGCGCTCGCCGGGGCGGTCGTCGACCGCCGCCCGAGCGTCGATCGCGCTCCTCGGGCTCGCCGGCGGCTCGCTCCGTTCTCCCGTTCAGGCGCTCGCCGGAGGCGTCATACGACGGTGGTCGCGGGCACCACCAGCGGCCTCCGAAGGTCGTGCGGCTGGCGCGGCGGGGCGCGATCTCGACGCCCGTCGTCCCGTACCCGCTCGCCGGGGTCGACCGGGCGCTCGCCGACCTCGCGGCCGGCGCGGTCGCGGGAGCGGGCCGTCGTCGTCCCGGGTAGCGGAGTCAGAGGAGGAGGCGCAGGTGCACGACCGACGCGAGGCACGCAGCGAGGGGGGCCGGCCGTGAGGCTGACGGAGCGCATCCGGCTCGTGGGCTCGGGGACGGTCGGCTTCGGCCTGACCGACGCCTACGACTGCCACGTCTACCTGCTCGACGGCGGCGACGAGCTGGCGATCGTCGACTGCGGCTCGGGCTTCGGGATCGACGCGATCCTCGCGAACGTCAGGGCCGAGGGCTACGACCCCGACCGGATCGCCCACGTGATCCTCACGCACGCCCACGGCGACCACGCGGGCGGCTGCGCGCGCATGGTCGCCGCGCTCGACGACCGCCCGGCGGTTTACCTCCACCGCGACCGGGCGCAGGCGCTGCGCGACGGCGACGACGCGGCCGTGTCCGTCGACGTCGCGGTCGCCGCGGGCATCTACCCGGCGGACTACACGCTCGAGCCGTGCCGGGTCGACGTCGAGCTCTCCGATGGCGACACGATCGCCGTCGGCGACCTGGCCATCCGGGTGCTCGAGACGCCGGGGCACTCGGAGGGGCACGTCTCGCTGCTCTTCGAGGAGGCCGGCCGCCGCCAGCTGATCGTCGGCGACGTGGTCTTCCACGGAGGCAAGATCCTGCTGCAGAACATCCACGACTGCCGGGTCGACCGGATGGTCTCCTCGCTGCGCTCCCTGCGCGGGCTCGAGATCGACGGGCTCTTCCCCGGCCACCTGACCTTCGCGCTCACTGGCGGCCAGGCGCACGTGGAGCGCGCGAACCTCGCGCTCGACCGGCTGCTGATGCCGGAGCAGCTCGTGGGGCCGTTCTGACGGCCGCCCGTCCCCGACGAGGAGAGAGGAGGCCCCGATGAGCACGGACGAGCAGGAGTGGCGCGGCCCGCTGGGCGGGATGGACGACGAGCAGGTCGAGGCGTTCCTCGGCCGCGGCGTGCTGATGCGGCTCGCCTGCCTCGACCGGGACGGCTTCCCGCACGTCTTCCCGGTCTGGCACGAGTGGCGCGACGGCGCGTTCTGGGTGATCGCCCGCCAGCGCTCGCGCTGGGCCGACTACATGGTCGCCGACCCCCGCGTCGGCTGGACGATCGACCTCCCGGAGACGCTCGAGAAGGTCATGGGCAAGGGCCGCGCGGAGGTCGTGCACGAGCCCGTCGTCGAGGGCGAGTGGGTCTCGATCGCCGAGCGGATGTCCTACCGCTACCTCGGCGAGAACGGGCCGACGTACCTGACCATCGACTGATCGACCAGCTGCGCTGGCTGTTCAGGCTGACGCCCCACTGGACGCGCACCTGGCGCGGCAACGGCTGGGCGCGAAGCTTCCTGGTCGAGGCCGGGCGTCAGCTGGAGGCCAGGCGCGCAGGCATCGACGGTCGAAACCGCGAGCGAGGAGGCACCACGTGATCAAGATGATCGGCACCGCGTACAAGCGGGACGACTTCTCCAAGCAGGCGTTCTTCGACTACTGGCGCGACGTGCACGCGCCGATCACCGCCGGCGCACCGGGCATCCGCGGCTACGTGGTCTCGGTCATGAGCCGCTACACGGCGAGCAGGAGGGCGTCGACGGCTTCGTCGAGCTCTGGTTCGACGACCAGGAGGCGCTCGACAAGGCGATGGCGTCGCCGGAGGCGCGGCCTGGGAGGACGTCGCCAACTACGCGAGGAGCGACCGGGACGTTCTGGATCTACGGGCGTCTACATCCCGCCGCCGATCATCGGCCCGGGGTCGCTGAGCCGCCAGGCCTGGATCGCCTGACGGCCCCCGGCTGCGGCCGCCTGGGCGGTGGCGCGCGGGCGCTACCCCGCCAGGTGCTCGAAGATGACGCGCACGGACTCCTCGGTGCGCTCCATCAGGTTCGCGTGGCCGCAGCCCTCGAAGACGTGCAGGCGCGCGTCGGGGATGCGGTCGGCGATCACGTCCATCCCGGCCCCGTCGGGCCCGCAGCGCAGCGGCGTCAGGCAGTCCTCCTCGCCGCAGAGGACGAGCGTCGGCGCGGTGATCCGCGGCAGCAGGTCGACGACGTCCGCCTCGATCATCGCGTCGCACGCCTGGACGAACACGTCCGCGTTCACGTTCCGCGCCACGACCGCCCGCATCTCCGCCAGCAGCTCGGCGTCGAACAGCTCGTCCATCGCGCGGCGCGAGAACGCCTTCTGGCAGAGCTCGTAGCCGAGCTCGTCGTCGGTGCCGTGATGCGCGATCGCCTTCCAGATCTCGGTACGCTTCACCATCCGCGTGTCGCACTTCGCGACCGCGCCCGAGACGACGAGCCGGTCGACCTTCTCCGGGTAGCGGGCGGCGAAGCGCGCCGCGATGAAGCCGCCCATCGAGCCGCCGTGGACGTGCGTCTTCTCGACGCCGATCGCGTCGAGCAGCCGGGCGAGGTCGTCGGCCCAGACGTCCATCGTGTAGCGCTGGTCGGGCCGGTCGCTCAAGCCGTAGCCGCGGTGGTCGTACTCGATCACGGTGAAGCGCTCGGTCATCGCGGGCGTGACCGCCCGCGTAGCCCTCGTGCGCCAGAGACGGCGCCACGCCGATCTCACGAGGCGACCAGGGCCGACCAGCTTCAGGCTGCCAGGCTCGCGAGTCGCCGACGTTCGCCTTCGCCATCGTCCTCGGGCCTCCTCGGTCGGTGGCGCCACGGGCGCCATCGCCACGTCGCGGCCGCCTCGAGGATCGACGCGGCGCGCACCTGACTCATTCGGCGAGTGCGCGCGCGGCGGGAAGCAGGGCCGAACGCGGCCACGGTCAGGATGCCCGCCGCCGGCTGCGGTGGTCGCGTCGGTCGCGCCCGGGAAGCCGCCGGGCGGCGGGACGCGCCCGAGCACCCGCCCGGCCGCCGCCTGGAGCGCGCGGACGATCGGCTCGTCCGGCCCGATCTCGGTCGCCGGGAACCAGAGGTCGACGACGAGCTCCGCGTCGAGCTCCGGCTCGGCCTCGCGCGCGCGCGCGAGGAACCGTCCGAGGTCGGCCTCGAGCGACTCGCCCGTCATCCCGGGCAGGAGCCGCACGTCGCAGGCGAGCTCGGCCTCGCCGGGGTAGACGCCGTAGAAGACGCCCGCCTTCGCCATCACGCCGACGTTCACGGTCGGCCCGGCCGGGTAGAGCGGGTGCGGCTCGTAGGTGAGGAAGCCGTGCAGCTCGCGGTGCATCCGGTCGGCGAGCCGGGCCATCTGGACGGTCGCGTTCACGACCGGGAAGCGGTCGGAGATGCTCGAGTGCGTCCCGGTGCCCCGGACGCGCACGCGGAAGAGGAGGACGCCGCGCGAGACGAGGTCGATCGACTCCCACTCCGCGTCGACCCCGCACGGCTCGCAGACGATCGCCGCGTCGCCGCGCAGGAGCCCCTGGTCGGCGAGCCACTTCGCGCCGTGACGCGAGCCCGCCTCCTCGTCGGCGGAGAGGACGGCCGAGAGCGCGCCGCGCGGCAGCCCGACGGCGGCCAGCGCGCCGGCCGCGTAGACGATCGCCGCGACGGCGGCCTTCATGTCGCCCGAGCCGAGGCCGACGAGCTCGCCGTCCGCGAGCACGGGGTCCCACGGGTCGGTGCGCCAGAGCGCGAGGTCGCCCGCCGGCTTCGTGTCCAGGTGCCCGTTCAGGACGAGCGTGCGGCCCGGCTCGCGTCCCCGCACGTGCGCGAGCACGTTCGGGCGCGTCTCCTCGCCCGCATGCACCTCGACGTCGGCGACGCCGAGCGTGCGCAGGCGCTCGACCACGACGGCGGCGGCGGCGCGCTCGTCGCCCGGCGGGTTGACGCTCGGCGTCGCGACGAGGGTGCGGGCGAGCTCGACGACCTCGTCGGCGCGCTCCTCGAGCCAGGCCGCGAGCGCGGCCTCGCTCACGCCTGCTCCAGCACGTGCGCGAGCCGCGCCAGGCCCTCCTCGATCTCGGGCGCCTCGACGGCCATCGAGATCCGCACCTTGCCCTCGCCCGCCGGCCCGAAGACCGAGCCGGGCGCCACCGCCACGTCGGCCTCGCGCAGCAGCCTGAGCGAGAAGTCGAGCGACGGGATGCCGGCCCGGGACACGTCGACCAGCATGTAGAAGGTGCCCTGGGTGCGGAAGCCGGAGAGCCCCCTGCGCTCGATCGCCGCCCAGGCGCGGTCGCGACGCTCGCGGTAGGCGTCGCGCATCTCGGCCACGACCGCCTGCGGGCCGGTCAGCGCCGCCTGCGCCGCCAGCTGCGAGACGGTCGACGGGCACGAGACCTGGGGCTCCTGCAGCTTGCGCAGCAGGTCGGCGAGCGGCGGCGGCGCGACGGCGTAGCCGAGCCGCCAGCCGGTCATCGCGTAGACCTTCGAGAAGCTGTAGACGGAGATCACCCGGCCGGCCTCGTCGAAGCCGCGCGCCGCGACGTGCTGCCGCTCGGGGTCGAGGATCAGCTCGTCGTAGACCTCGTCCGCGATCAGCCAGAGGTCGTGCCGGTCGGCCAGGCGCACGAGCGCCTCGACCGTCGCCGCCGGGAAGACCGAGCCGCACGGGTTCGACGGGCTGTTCGTGAACAGCACCTTCGTCCGCGGCGTGACGAGCGCCTCGATCCGCTCGATCTCGGGGAGGTAGCCCTCGTCCGCGCGCAGCTCGTAGAAGACCGGCGTCCCGCCGACGAGCTTGACCATCTCGTCCATGTTCGGGAAGCCCGGCGTCGGCAGCAGCACCTCGTCGCCCGGCTCGAGCAGTGCCAGGTACGTCGAGTAGAGCGCGTTCATCCCGCCCGGCGTCACGACGATCTCGTCGTGGTGCGCGCGGTAGCCGTTCACCCGCTCCAGGCGGTCGGCGAGCAGCTCGCGCAGGCTGCGCAGGCCGCCGTTCGGCGTGTACTTCGTCTGCCCCGCGCGGGCCGCCTCGAAGGCCGCCTCGACGACGTGCGCCGGCGTCCGGAAGCTCGGCTCGCCGACCTCCAGCCGGATCGCGTCGGGCCGCTCGCTCGCCGCGTCGAAGAGGACGCGGATCGTCGACCGCCTCGCGTCGGCGGCGGCGCGCGCGCACGGCTTCACGGCCGGGGCGCCTTCGCCTCGAGGTCGGGCCGCTGCCCCGGATCGAAGTAGCGGCGGTGCCAGTCGACGCCCTGGAACGTCGTCAGCCGGCCCTCGCGCGGCGACAGCCGGACGAGGTAGCGCTCCCAGCCGTACGAGCGCGCGAGCGCGGCCGGCCCGTCCGGGCCGACGTACTTCTCGGCCATCCGGTTCGCGACGCCGACCCACTGCGAGCCCTCGGCGACGACGGGCCCCTCGACCACCTCGGCGACGCACTGCGCGATCACCTTGCGGTTGCCGCCGGCCGGCGGGATCTCCTTCTCCTCGATGCAGATCGCGCAGCGCGGCTCGCGCTTCAGGTCCTGCACCCAGGCCGAGCGCTTGCGCCCGACGACCCAGAAGGCGCCCTGGTCCCAGAGGTACCAGAGCGGCACCACGTAGGGCCACCCGTCCTCCTTCGTGAAGGCGAGCTTGACCAGCCAGTGGTAGTTCGTCAGGAAGTCCTCGAGCGCCTCGCCCTGGAGCGGCCCGGAGACGGATGCGTCGTACCACTGCTGCCTCTCGATCGCCCGCTCGACGTCCGGGTCCGTCATCGCTCCTCCTTCGCTCCGCGACGCTCGTGCGCGACCACCCGCCGCGCGGCCTCGACGATCTCCTCGTGCTGGGGGACGACGGCGCGCTCGAGCGGCGGGCTGAACGGGACGTGCGCGGTGCGCGCCCCGACCCGCGCGACCGGCGCGGCCAGCTCGTCGAAGAGGGCCTCGGTCAGCTGCGCGGCCACCTCCGCGCCGAAGCCGCCGTGCACCCAGGCCTCGTGACAGACGACCGCCCGCCTCGTGCGCCCGACGGACTCGAGCACGGTCTCGAGGTCGAGCGGGACGAGCGAGCGCAGGTCGACCAGCTCGGCGTCGATCCCCTCGGCCGCCAGCTCCTCGCAGGCCTTCGCCGCGTGCACGGCCATGATCGAGTAGGCGAGGATCGTCACGTCGCTCCCGGGCCGGCGCACGACGGCCCGGCCGAGCGGGACGACGTGCTCGCCCTCGGGCACCTCGCCGCGCATCGAGCCGATCTTCTTGTTCTCCAGGTAGACGACCGGGTCGTCGTCCGCGATCGCGGCCGCGAGCAGGCCCTTCGCGTCGGCCGGGGTCGACGGCGCGACGACCTTCAGCCCGGGCACGTGCGCGAAGATCGCCTCGAAGCTCTCCGAGTGCTGCGCGGCCGAGGAGCGGAGCGTCCCGTCGGAGGCGCGCAGGACCATCGGCACGCTCACCTGGCCGCCCGACATGAACCGGAGCTTGGCCGCCTGGTTGACGATCTCGTCCATCGCGCCCATCGTGAACTCGACGAAGCTGATCGACGCGACCGGGCGCAGGCCGGTCAGCGCCGCGCCGACCGAGGCGGCGACGATCGCGGCCTCGGAGATCGGCATGTCGACGACGCGGCGCGCGCCGAACTCGTCGAGCAGGCCGCGGAACTGGCCGAAGCTCCCGCCCCAGCCGATGTCCTCGCCGAGCACGAGCACGCGGTCGTCGGCCCGCATCGCGAGCTGCATCGCCTCGAGCGTGGCCTGGCCGAAGCTCCTCGGCCGCGGCCCCCTCGCCTCGCCCGCGCTCACGGCGTGAACACCCCGTCGAGCGCGGTCGCGGCGTCGGGTACAGGCTCGCCTCGGCGAACGCCTCCGCCTCGGCCACCTCCGCGCGCGTCTCGTCCCAGACGGCGGCCGCGGCCGCCGCAGTCAGCAGGCCGTCGCGGGCCAGCGCCGCCTCGAGCCGCGGGATCGGGTCGCGCTCGCGCCAGGCGGCGACCTCGTCCTTCGAGCGGTACTCCTCGACGTCGCCGACGAAGTGGCCGCCGAGCCGGTAGGTCTCGAGGTTGAGCAGCGTCGGCCCGCCGCCCGCGCGCGCCCGCTCGACCGCGGCCCGCGCGACCTCGTGCACCGCGATCGCGTCGTTCCCGTCCACCGTCACCCCCTCGATCCCGTACCCGGCCGCGCGGGCCGAGAGGTCGTGGACGGCGGTCGTCCGCTCGATCGCCGTGTACTGCGCGTAGCGGTTGTTCTCGCAGGCGAAGATCACCGGCAGCCGCATCGCGCCGGCGAGGTTCGCCGCCTCGTGGAAGCTCCCCTTGTTGATGCCGCCGTCGCCGAAGAACGCGACCGCGACCTGGCCCGACCCCCGGTACACGGCCGAGAGCGCGGCGCCCGCGGCGATGCCACAGCCCGCGGCGACGATCCCGTTCGCGCCGAGCATGCCGAGGCCGAAGTCGGCGACGTGCATCGAGCCGCCGCGGCCGCGACAGGCGCCGGTCTCCTTGCCGAAGAGCTCGGCCATCAGCCGGTCGAGGCCGACGCCCTTGGCGATCGCGTGGCCGTGGCCGCGATGCGTGGACGTGATCAGGTCGTCGTCGGTCAGCGCGGCGCAGACGCCGGCTGCGACCGCCTCCTCGCCGACGTAGAGGTGCACGAAGCCCGGCAGCCGCCGGCCGAGGAAGAGCTCCGCGACGCGCTCCTCGAAGACCCGGATCCGCACCATCGTCCGGTGGATCCCGACGAGCGTCTCGCCCGCGATCGTCATTGCGCCGTGTACCCCCCGTCGACGAGCAGCGTGTGCCCGGTCACCATCGACGCGGCGTCCGAGGCGAGGAAGAGCGCCGGGCCGACGATCTCCCGCGGCTCGCCGAAGCGGCCGAGCGGGATGCGCGCGAGCATCGCCGGGTAGAGGTCGGGCTCGGCCGCCCGCTGCGCGGCCACGATCGGCGTCTCGAACGTGCAGGGCGCGATCGCGTTCACGCGCACGCCGCGCGGCGCCCACTCGACGGCGAGCGTCCGCGTCAGCTGGACGACGCCCGCCTTGCTCGCCTGGTAGCCGAGGCTGCCGGCCCAGCCGACGACGCCGCCGATCGACGCGATGTTGACGATCGCGCCGCCGCCTGCCTCGAGCATCCGGGCCCCGGCCGCACGACAGCAGAGGAACGTGCCCGTGAGGTTGATCGCGAGCACGCGCTCCCACAGCTCGTCCGGGTACGTCGCCGCCGGGCCCCTGCCGCCGATCCCCGCGCTGTTGACGAGCACGTCGATCCGGCCGTGCGCCGCGATCGCGCGCTCGACGAGGGCCTCGACCTGCGCGCGGTCGGTCACGTCCACCGGGACGGCGACCCCGCCGCCCGCCTCGGCGACGACCTCGTCGAGCGCGGTGCCGGGCAGATCGGCCGCCACGAGCGAGGCGCCGGCCGCGGCCAGCCCGAGCGCGATCTCGCGGCCGAGGCCGCTCGCCGCGCCGGTCACGACGGCCGTGCGACCCGCGAGCCCGAAGAGGTCGACCACCAGCCCGTGCATCGGCACCACTCTATACTGTCGCACCCCACCAGGAGAAACGATTTTCCGATGGCCGACACGATCCCCACCGCCGAGCTCTGCGCCCGCTACCGGAAGCTCTACATGCCCGCCGTCTGCGATGCGCTCTTCCACCTCGGGCTGGAGGAGCAGGTGCTGCCCTCGACGCTGCGGCCGCTCTTCCCCGAGTCCCGCATCGTCGGCATCGCCTTCACGGTGGAGGGCCGCGCGATCGAGCCGCGCATCCCGTTCGAGGAGGGCGTGCCGCGGATCCGCAGCTACCTCGAGATCTTCGAGCGGCTCCACCCGGACGCGGTGCTCGTGCACGTCAACGGCTCGAGCCCGGTCGGCCACTTCGGCGAGCTGACCGCGAACTCGGCCGCCGAGCACGGGTGCGTCGGCTGCATCCTCGACGGCAACCTGCGCGACATCCAGGGGCTGCGCGAGATCGAGTTCCCGGTCTTCTACCGGGACCTCTCGCCGAAGAACGCGATCGGCCGCTGGGAGATGGCCTCGTGCCAGGAGCCGGTGACGATCGGCGGGATCGAGATCCGCCCGGGCGACCTCGTCTTCGCCGAGTTCGACGGGATCCTGGTCGTCCCGGCGGCGGACGCCGAGCGCGTCCTGCTGAAGGCCGAGGAGATCGTCGCCGCCGAGGAGCTCGTGCGCGCCGACATGCGCGCCGGCGTCTCGCCGCTCGACGGCCTCGACAAGCACGGGTACATCTGATGGGGACGCCGATCGTGATCCCGCAGTCGGGCCTCGTCGAGGAGGTCGCGGTCGTCGAGTGGCTGCGCGCCGACGGCGACGTGGTCGAGGCGGGCGAGCCGCTCGTCCTGATCGAGACGGAGAAGGCGACGACCGAGGTCGAGTCGCCGGCGGCCGGGACGCTGCGGATCGCGGTGCAGGCAGGCCCCGACGTGATCCCGGTCGAGACCGTGCTCGGTCAGGTCGAGTAGCGCTCGACCACGAGGCCGGGCGGCGGCGCGGTCGAGCCGCGCTCGATCAGCTCGGGCCGCGTCCGGACGATCACGTTCCCCGGGTCGCCGCCGTCGACGAGCTGCAGCAGCACCTGGACGGCCGTGTCGGCCATCTCGATCGCCGGCATGCGGACGGTCGCGAGCGGCGGGTCGAGGTACTCGGCGATCCGCGTGTCGCTGTAGGAGACGACGGAGACGTCGACCGGCACGCGCAGGCCGAGCCGGCGCACGGCCGCGAGCGCCGGGATGGCGGCCGTCGGGCTCCAGACGACGAACGCCGTCGGCCGGTCGACGCGCGAGAGCAGCCGCGTCGTCGCGCGCACGACGCTCTCCTCCTCGATCGACGACTCGACGACGTCCGAGGCGCGGGCGTCGAGCCCGGCCGCGCGCAGGCCCTGGCGGAAGCCGGCGAGGCGGCGGCGGACGACGTCCGCGTACATCGGGCCGGGCAGGTAGCCGATCCGGCGGTGCCCGAGCTCGATCAGGTGCTGGACGGCGAGGGCGACCCCTGCGGCGTCGTCGGTCGAGACGCTCGGCCCGGTGCCGCGCAGGCGCCGGTTGACGAGCACGAAGGGCAGCCCGGCGGCGCGCAGGTCGCGGACGACCGTGTCGGTGACGAGCGAGCTGGCGACGAGCAGCCCGTCCACGCGCCGCTCGAACAGCAGCCGGTGGTACGCCTCGCCGCGGGCGACGAAGTCGTTCGCGTCGACCATCACGGTGACGTAGCCGGCCGCTGCCGCGGCGCGCTCCGTCGCGACGATGATCTCGTCGTACTCGTGGTAGTAGTTGAGGTTGACGATCAGCCCGAGGGTCATCGTCCGCGCGAGCCGCAGCCCGCGCGCGAGCATGTTCGGGCGGTAGTCGAGCTCCCGCGCCGCGGCGAGGATGCGCTCCCGCGTCTCCGGCCGGATCGAGACGGTCGGGTCGTCGTTGAGGACGCGCGAGGTGATCGAGGTGCCGACCCCCGCCAGCTTGGCGACGTCGGCGAGACGTGCCTGTCCGGGTCTGGTCATCCGCACCGCTCCTCCGGGGACGGATGATCGGCGGCGCGCCCGCCGCTGTCAACCGCGAGCGCACCGGCCGGCCTGCGATACTCCCGCCATCGACGGGGCGGGCGACATGGGCACGGGCGGGCACGCGGCGGTGAGCGCCTGCGTCAGCCTCGTCCCGGACGAGCTGCACGCGCGGACGATCGCCTGGCGGCGCCACCTGCACGCGAACCCCGAGCTGTCGTTCCAGGAGCGCGAGACGTCGGCCTACGTGGCCGCGGCCCTCGCGGAGATCGAGGGGCTGACGATCACCCGCCCCACCCCGACGAGCGTGGTCGCGCGGCTGCGCGGCGGGCGCGAGGGCAAGGTGCTGGCGCTGCGGGCCGACATGGACGCGCTGCCGATCCAGGAGGAGACGGGGCTGCCGTACGCGTCGACCCGCGAGGGCGTCATGCACGCGTGCGGCCACGACGCGCACACGGCGATGCTGCTCACCGCGGCCCACGCCCTCGCGGCCCGGCGCGACGAGCTCGCCGGCGAGGTGCGCTTCCTCTTCCAGCACGCCGAGGAGCTCGCGCCCGGCGGCGCCTGCCAGCTCGTCGAGCACGGCGTGCTCGAGGGGGTCGACGGGATCGTCGGCGTGCACGTCTGGTCGCTGCTCGAGGCGGGCCTCGTCGCGTGCCCGGAGGGGCCGCTGCTCGCCGCGGCGGACGTCTTCCGGATCGTCGTGCACGGGCGCGGCGGGCACGCGGCGACGCCCCACGAGACGATCGACCCCGTCCTGACGGCGGCCGAGATCGTCACATCGCTCCAGCACGTGATCTCGCGCGAGACCGACCCGCTCGACCCGGCCGTCCTCTCGGTGACGCAGTTCCACGCCGGCAGCGCGTCGAACGTGATCCCCGAGTCGGTCGAGCTGGCCGGCACGATGCGCTCCTTCTCGCGCGCCGTGCGCGACCGCAACCGCGACGCGCTCGACCGCGTCGTGCGGGGGGTCTGCGACGCGCACCGGGCGACCTACGAGCTCGAGTACGTCGCGGGGTTCGAGCCGGTCGTGAACGACGGCGACTGGGCCGCGCGCGTGCGCGACGCGGCGGGCGCGGTCGCCGGCGAGGACGTCGTCGCGCCGATGCGGCCGATCATGGGCGGCGAGGACTTCTCCGCCTACCTCGCCCACGTGCCGGGCGCGTTCTTCTTCGTCGGCGGGCGCAACGAGGCGATCGACGCGGTCTACCCGCACCACCACCCGCGCTTCGCGATCGACGAGGACGCGCTCCGCGTCGGCTCGGCGGTCTTCGTCCGGGCCGCGCTCGACGTCCTCAGCTGAGGGCGGCGCGCGCCGCCGCGACGAGCGCGCCGGCGCTCCCGGCGGCCAGCGGCGTCCCGACCGTCTCGTACTGGCCGCCGTCGTACGCGTCGTCGGTGAGGACGTAGCGCACGTCGTCGTTCGCGTAGCCGACGACCACGAGCGGGCCGGGCCCGGCCGCGGCGCGGATCTCGTCGGCGATCTCGACGAACACCTCGCCCGGGAGCCCGAGCAGGCGGAGCTCGCCGAGCGTCAGCAGCTGCACGCTCGCTGTCGAGCGAGCCCCCGGCGCGCATCCGGTCGAGGTAGGCCCCGGACTCGAACGCCATGAACTCCAGGTGGCGCTCGAGCGGCCCGGGGTCCTTCAGCGGCAGGCGGACGGGCACGAGGCGCCCCGTCGGCGCAGCGGGCGCGAGCGCGAGCCCGCTCGGCGGCCTGGATCGCGGCGCCCGCGACGGTGCGGCCGAGCCGCGCGGCCTCGTCGAAGCCGCCCCAGTAGACCGGGCGGTTCTCGAGCGTCTGCGGCTCGTAGACGTTCAGGCGCTGCTCGTAGGGGTGGCGCGCGGGGTTCAGGTTCCCGGCCGCGCCGTTGACGAACGCGACGCCCGCGCCCGGGTAGGCGGCGGCGAGCAGGTCGCGCAGCGGCCCGACGTAGTCCGCGGTGAAGGCGAGGTTCGCGTAGTCGAGCGTGACGGGATGGCACGACCAGGAGACGAGCAGGCCCGCCGTCGTCCCGTCGGGGCGGACGGCGCGCAGCACGTTGACCCGCGGGTCGACGACGCCCGCGCGCTCGTCGCGCGGTTGACGCTCGCGTCCTCGAGCCGGCCGACGCCGAAGCGGAGCTCGACCGGCTCGAGCGCGGCGAGCGCGCGCTCGCAGGCCGCGAGCGTCCCGGCCAGCGTGGCCGGCGCAGGGCTCGGTCGGTGGCGCCCTCCCCACCAGGCGTAGAGGTCAGGGCCGCCGTGCGTGTGCGAGGCGCCGACGAGGACGTTCTCCGGGGCGACGCCGTGGCCGGCCAGCGAAGCGCGCAGCCGGTCGTCGTCCACGCGCCGCTCGAGGACGAGCGTGTCGAGCCCGACCACGACCGCCCGGGCGCCGTCGCACTCGATCGCGACGGCCGTGGCGAGGAGCGGGTCGTGCGTGCCGGCCGCGACCTGCCGCTGGCGGCCGACGTAGCCGCGGATCGCGTCCGGCGTCCAGGGGCGGTCGACGGCGATGTCCGGGTAGCCCGCCATCGGCGTGCCGGCGGGCGGCGTGACGTCGACCTGCGCGAAGCCCGCGCGGAAGCCGCTCACCGCCGCCCGCCCATCGCCGTCTCCTGGGGCGCTACAGGCCGAGACCGCCGGCCGCGTGCAGGTGGAACGCCTTGCGGATCGTCTGCTCGACCTGCCAGTGCGTCGTCGTCCCCTCCGGCCAGAACGCGACGACGCCCGGCTCGAGCGTCATCGGCTCGCCGCCCTCGGGCGTGACGATCGCGCGGCCCGACACGACCGTCGCCGTCTCGTTCGCGTGCGTCCAGGTGAACTCGCCCGGCGTGCACTCCCAGATGCCGTTGCAGAGCGTGCCGTCCGCGGACACCCAGAGGAGCTTCGCGGTCGCGACGGGGTCGCCGGAGATCACGGACCCGGCCGGGATCGGGAACGGGCCCAGCTCGGCGTCGGCGACGCGCTCGCTGATCGAGGCGCTGGTCTGGCTGCTCATCTCGACGGTCCCTCCTCGTGTGGCCGCGCTAGCGGAGCAGGTCGCGCGGCAGGCCGATGCGGTTGAAGTCGTTGGCGGCGACGTCCACGTGCCGGTGGCCGTTGCGGAGCGAGATCACGTGGTGTCCGGGCAGGAGCGCGTCGAACTCGAGCGCGGCCACCTTGTTCATCGAGGCGGCGTACTCCTGGAGGCTCGAGTCCTTGACGTTCTGCAGGATGATCGCGCCGCCCCAGAAGACGAGGTCGGACGCGAACAGGTACGAGCGGTCGCGCCCGAACAGGCGGATCACGTAGTGGCCGTGGCAGTGGCCCGGCGTCGAGATCATCTCCAGCTCGACCTCGCCGATCCGGTAGCGCTGGCCGTCGACGAACTCCTCGTCGACCTCGCACGGCTCCCAGACGAAGTCGGCCGGGTAGAAGCCGAACGCCTGCGCCCACTTCAGCCCGTTCTGGTCGTCGTCGGCCGCCCGGATCGTCGGCGCGGCCTCGACGCTCGTCAGCAGCCTCGCCCCCGTCGCGCGCCGCATCTGCGCGCAGCCGCCCGCGTGGTCCGCGTGGTAGTGGGTGACGAAGATGTGCGACACGCGCGCCGGGTCGAGCCCGTCCTCGCGCATCACCTCGAGGATCCGCTCCCAGCCGGTGAAGCCGGTGTCGATCAGGACGAGCTCGGAGCCCGCGTCGACGACGTAGGTGTGGCAGTCGAGCTTGTCGGTCAGGTTGAACCCGTAGTCCCCGCCACCGACGAGGTAGACGTCCTGCGTGAGTTTCACTGCTGCTAGCTCTCCGGGATCGAGTAGGCGTGGGCGGTGAGGCCGCCGTCGACGACGAGGTTGACGCCGGTGACGTACGAGGCGTCGTCCGAGGCGAGGTACGAGAACGCGGCGGCCATGTCCTCGGGCCGGCCGAGCCGGCCGAGGGGGACGATCGGGAAGCCCTCCTCGCGCCACTTGTCCATCTGCTCGGCGCCGACGAGGTCGACCGACTGCTGGGTGTCGCTCGGCCCGGGGCTGACCGCGTTGACGCGGATGCGGTGCGGGGCGAGCTCCATCGCCATCGTCTTGACGAGGTTCGCAGTGCCGGCCTTGGCCGCACAGTAGTTCGAGAAGAGCGGCGAGGCACCGAGGGCGGAGATCGAGATCGTGTAGAGGATGACGCCGCCGCCGCCCTGCTCGACCATCGTCCGCGCGGCCGCCTGGCCGATCCCGAACGACGCGTTCAGGTTGACCGCGATCACCTGCAGCCAGCCCTCGTCGGTCAGCTCGAGGAAGGGCTCCTCGGTCCACGCCGCGGCGTTCGAGACCACCACGTCGAGCCTGCCCGCGGCGGCGACCGCCCCGGCGACCGCGCGGCGGCACTCCGGCAGCTCCGCCAGCTCCGCGACCACCGTCGTCGCCCGCGCGCCGAGCGCCTCGACCTCCGCGGCGACCGCGCCCAGGCGATCCTCGCGCCGGTCGACGAGCACGAGGTGCGCGGCGCCCTCCTGCGCGAAGCGCAGCGCGGTCGAGCGACCGATGCCGCTGCCGCCGCCGGTGACCAGTACGACCTTCCCCCTGTGCCGTTCGGCGTCCACGGGCCCCTCCGGTAAATCGTTCCTCCGAGGCCCGGATCATCGCGGGGTGCGCGGGGTGTGTCAAGCAGCCGACCGGCGTTGACGCGGCCCCGCCGGCGTGCAAGACTCCCCCGCCGGGAAAATCGTTTCCCTGCACGCATCGCATGCCTGCCGCGCCGCTCGACACCTACCGCGACCTGCTCGTGATCCGCCGCTTCGAGGAGCGGCTCGTGGCGCTCAAGGCGGAGGGCCTGATCCAGGGCTCGATGCACCTCTGCAACGGGCAGGAGGCGATCCCCGTCGGCGCCTGCCGCGCGCTCGAGGCGCGCGACGCGCTCACGGCCACGTACCGCGGCCACGGCTGGTCGATCGCACGCGGGCTACCGCTCGCGCAGCTCGTCGCCGAGATCATGGGCCGCGACTCCGCGCTCTGCGGCGGCCGCGGCGGGTCGGCCTACCACTCCTCCGCCGCGCACGGCTTCCTCGGCGAGAACTCGATCGTCGGCGCCGGCATGCCGATCGCGGCCGGCGCAGCGCTCGCGGCGAGCCTGCGGGGCGACGGCTCGGTCAGCCTCTGCTCGATCGGCGACGGCGCGATGAACCAGGGCGCCGTGCACGAGACGCTCAACATCGCGGCGGTGATGAGGCTGCCGCTCGTCGTCGTCGTCGAGAACAACGTCTACTCGGAGCTGACGCCGATCCGCGACATGATCGCGACGGAGACGCTCGTCGAGCGGGCCGCGGCCTACGGGATGCCGGGGACGGCGGTCGACGGGAACGAGGCCGACGAGGTCGAGGCCGCCGTCGCCGCCGCCGTCGCGCGTGCGCGCGCGGGCGAGGGGCCCAGCCTGGTCGAGGCGCACACGGAGCGGCTGGTCGGCCACTACGACCTCGACCCGCAGCACTACCGGCCGGCCGGCGAGGTCGAGCGCGCCGCCGAGCGCGAGCCGCTCGCCCGCCTTCGCGCCCGGCTCGACGCGGGCGAGGTCGAGCGCGTCGAGGCCGAGGTCGCCTCCCTGCTCGACGCCGCGGTCGCCGAGGCGCAGCAGGTGCCCTTCCCCGACCCGGCGACGGCGCGCGACCACCTCTCTGCCTGAGACGCGCTCGCTCACCTACCTCCAGTGCGTGAACGAGGCGCTCCGCTGGGCGCTCGCGACGTACCCGGAGGCGCTCTTCTACGGCGAGGACGTGGCGCTGCCGGGCGGGCCCTACGGCGCGTCGAAGGGGCTCCGCAAGGAGTTCGGCCCGCGCTGCTTCGACACGCCGATCTCCGAGACCGCGATGCTCGGCATGGGCGTCGGCGCCGCGATGCGCGGGATGCGCCCCGTCGTCGAGATCATGTTCGCCGACTTCTTCCTCGTCGCCCTCGACCAGGTGCTGAACCAGGCGGCGAACGTCCGCTACGTCTCGGGCGGGCGCTACGCCTGCCCGCTGACGATCCGCTCGCAGCAGGCCTCCGTCCCGGGCGCGTGCGCGCAGCACGCCCAGCAGCTCGAGGCGGTCTTCGCCCACTGGCCCGGCCTGCGCGTCGCGCTCCCGTCGACGCCGCAGGACGCCTACGAGCTGCTCCGCACGGCGATCGCCTGCGACGACCCGGTGATCGTGCTCGAGACGCGCGCGCTCTACCAGCAGAAGGCGGACGTCGTCCTCGACGGCCCGCTCGAGCCGCTCGGCGGCGCCCGCGTCGTCCGGCCGGGCGGCGACGTCACCGTCGTCAGCTGGTCGCGGCTCGTGCACGAGGCGGTCGCGGCCGCCGACGAGCTCGCGGCCGAGGGCGTCGAGGCCGAGGTGATCGACCTGCGCTGGGTCGCGCCGCTCGACCTGGACGCCGTGCTCTCGTCGCTCGAGCGGACGGGGCGCCTCGTGGTCGCCCACGAGGCGAACGTGACCGGTGGCTTCGGCGCCGAGGTCGCGGCCCGCGCGGCGAGCGAGGGCTTCTGGCACCTCGACGCGCCGATCGCGCGCGTCGGCCTGCCCGACACGCGCGTCCCCGCCGCGGCGGCGCTGAACCAGGCGCTCGTGCCCGACCGCCGGACGATCGCGGACGCGATCCGGCGGACCGTCGGCAGCTGACCGCGGCGCGAGGCGGAGTCAGGCGCGCGCCGGCGGCGCGGCGGCGCGCGCGGCCGCCGCGTGCGCGGCGCGGGCCGCGCGCGCGTCGGCGAAGGTGACGAGGCGGTTGCGCTCCTCGTCCCACAGCTTCAGCCGGGACGCCTTCAGGCCCTCGCGGATCGTCACCACCGGCGTCTCCTGGAGCGCCGGGTTCGCGACGTGCGCGGCCTCGAGGTTGTAGTTCGGGATCCTCGGCGCCAGGTGGTGCACGTGGTGGAAGCCGATGTTGCCGGTGAAGAACTGCAGCACGCGCGGCAGCTTCAGGTACGAGCTCCCGCGCAGCGCTGCCTCGTCGAAGCCCCAGCTCTCGTGGTCGGCCCAGTACGTGTCCTCGAACTGGTGCTGGACGTAGAAGAGCCAGATCCCGACGATCCCGGTCACCATCACCGGCGCCTGCAGCACCAGCGCCGTCCCCCAGCCGAGCCACAGGACGAGGCCGGCGGCGATCAGGCCGAGCGCGACGTTCGTCAGCAGGACGGCGCGGACGATCCGACGCGGCGCGGAGGGCTTGATCACCCGGGGCTTCAGGCCGAGGACGAGGATCCAGCCGAGCCCGAAGAGGACGAGCGGGTTGCGGAAGGCGCGGTAGCCGAGCCGGCCGAGCGGCCCCATCGCGTTGTACTCGGCGACGGTCAGCGTCCAGACGTCCCCGACGCCGCGGCGGTCGAGGTCACCGGCGGTCGCGTGGTGGATGGCGTGCTCGTGGCGCCAGCGCGCGAACGGCATCCAGACGAGCAGCCCGGCGACGATCCCGACCAGCTCGTTCGCGCGGCGCGAGCGGAAGAACGAGCCGTGGGCGCAGTCGTGGAAGACGATGAACGACCGGACGAGGAAGCCCGCCGCGGGGATCGACAGGACGAGAGCCAGCGCGACCGACACGCGGTACGCGACGCCGATCGCGACGAGCAGCAGCAGGTACGGGACGATCGACGTCGCGAGGTCGACGACGCTCCGGTGCAGCTGCGGCTGGGTGTACGGCGCGAGGACGCGGCGCCAGGCGACGGGCGTGTCGGTCATGGCCGGCGTAGGAATACACGATCCGGCGGTCGAGCAGGAGGTCGAAGTCGACGATCCGCTCCCTGGCCCGCCGGAATCCAGGTGCTCCGGCCGATCGACGGCTCCGCGCGCCGCTGCGGGCCCGTCGTCGCCGTGGCGGCGCCCCGACCGCGCGGGCAGGTGCGCCTGCCGCGGCCCCGCGGGGCGCCCGATCCCCCGCCGTCCGGTCGAGTGGGGCCTACGCACCGCCGCCCTCCCCGCCGTCGACGAGGGTCTCGGCGAGGTCCAGCTCGCGCTGGATCTCCCGCACCTGCTCGAAGGTGAGGAGGCCCTCCGCGTGGAGCGCCCGCAGCCGCTCGCGCTCCGCCGAGAGGAGCTCCCGACGGAAGCGCCGGTACGTCTCGTGATCGAGGTCGGGACGGTCCTCGAGCTCCTCCTCGGCGAGCTCGCCCTCGAGGCGCGCGAGCCGGTGCTCGTAGACGCCGCGCAGTGACTCGAGCAGCTCCGCGGGGATCTCCTCCCGCTCGTCCAGCTCGTCCATGCGGGCGAGCGCCGCGGCCGTCACCTCCCTGCGCGCGACCGTCAGCTCGTGCTCCCGTCGATCCCCCTCGCCCAGCGCGAACGCCCGGATCACGAACGGCAGCGTCGTCCCCTGCAGGACGAGCGTCGTGCAGATGACGACGAAGGTGACGAACAGGACGACCGAGCGTCCCCGGAGCTCCTCGCCCGAGAGGCCGACGAGCGGAATCGAGAGGGCCGCCGCGAGCGAGACGGCGCCGCGCATGCCGCTCCAGCCGACGACCAGGCGCTCCGGCAGCGACCGGCGCGGGTCGAGCAGCTCCCGCGAGGCGCCGAGGCCGGCGACGGCGTGCGGGACGATCAGCTGCCACGCGACGCGCAGGCCGATCACGACCGCGCTGACCCCGATCCCGTAGGCGACCAGCTCGACCGTCGCCTGGCCGCCGGGCGGGCTCGCGATCTCGGGCAGCTGCAGCCCGATCAGGACGAAGATCGCGGCGTTCAGGCCGAACGACAGGACGTTCCAGAACGCCGTCGCCTCGAGCCGCGTGCCGGGGTCGGTCAGGTCGGACGAGATCCAGCCGAGCAGCAGCCCGCACGCGACGACCCCGAGCACGCCCGAGCCGCCGGCCTCCTCGGCGGCGAGGTAGGCGGCGAACGGCGTCACGAGCGAGAGGCCGATCTCGACGTTCCGATCGTCGATCCGTCGCCGCACCTGGCCCGCCAGCCAGCCGACGGCCAGGCCGATCGCGATGCCCGCGCCGACGGCGCGGACGAGCTCGACCGCGCTCGACCCGAAGGAGAACGCCCCGGTGCGCGCCGCCTCGAGCGCCACCGCGAAGAGCACCAGCGCGAGCCCGTCGTTCACGAGGCTCTCCCCCTCCACGATCGTCCGCAGGCGCTCGGGGACCCCGAGCCGGCGCATCACGGCCGTCGCCGCGACCGGGTCCGTCGGAGCCACGACGGCGCCGAGCACGAATGCCAGCGCCCAGCCGAGCTGCGGCAGCAGGACGTGCACGACCACCGCGACGATGCAGGTCGTCGCGACGACGAGCACGAAGGCGAGCAGCCCGATCGGAAGCGCGTGGCGCGCCAGCTCGCGCGGCGAGGAGAGGAACGCCGCGGAGTACAGGAGCGGCGGCAGGAAGAGGAAGAAGACGACGTCCGGGTCGAGCGTGGGGACGGGAACCCCGGGGACGAAGCCCGCGCCGAGCCCGAGCACGACGAGCACGACCGGGTAGGGGATCCCCACCCGCCGTGCGGCGAGCGTCGACCCGAGCACGGCGAGCGCGAGCAGCAGCCCGACGAGCAGCTCGTGCGCACCCATCCCACGGGGCTTCCCTGCGAGCCGCCGTGGTACGCGCGTTTGCGGGTGGGCGCAGGGGGCACCCGAGCCGGGACGACCTCGACGAAGGGAGCAGCGCATGAAGGCCGTCGTGTTCCACGACGTGGGCGACGTCCGCCTCGACCAGGTGCCCGACCCGACCCTCCAGGAGCGATCGGACGCGATCGTCCGCATCACCGCGAGCGCGATCTGCGGCACCGACCTGCACATGGTCCGGGGCACGCTGACGGGGATGGAGCCGGGGACGATCATCGGCCACGAGGCGATCGGGATCGTCGAGGAGGTCGGGAAGGACGTCCGCAACCTGCAGCGCGGCGACCGCGTCGTCGTCCCGTCGACGATCGCGTGCGGCGCCTGCTCGTACTGCCGTGCGGGCTACTACGCCCAGTGCGACGTCGCCAACCCGAACGGCCCGCGGGCCGGCACCTGCTTCTTCGGCGGCCCGAAGCAGACCGGGTCGGTCCACGGCCTGCAGGCCGAGTACGCGCGCATCCCCTACGCCCACACGGGCCCGGTCAAGCTGCCCGAGGCGCTGCCGGACGACGAGGCGATCCTCCTGTCGGACATCTTCCCGACCTCGTGGTTCGCCGCCGAGCTGGCCGAGGTGGGGCCCGGCGACACCGTCGCGGTGTTCGGCTGCGGCATCGTGGGGCAGCTCGCGATCGCGAGCGCCATCATCCGCGGCGCCGGCCGGGTGATCGCCGTCGACACGGTCGCCAGCCGCCTCGAGCGCGCCAGGGGCCAGGGAGCCGAGCCGATCGACTACGAGCGCGAGGACCCGGTGCAGACCATCCTCGAGCTGACGAACGGGATCGGCGTCGACCGCGCGCTCGACGCGGTCGGCGTGGACGCGAACCGGCCGTCCCGGGGGCCGGCGGCGGAGCGCTCGACGGAGCTCGAGGCCGAGTTCGCGCGGCAGCTCGGCCAGGTCGCCCCGCGGACCGCGGACGACGGCCCGAACTGGCGGCCGGGGGACGCGCCCTCGCAGGTGCTCGAGTGGGCGGTCGACGCGCTCGCCAAGGCCGGCACCCTCGGAATCGTCGGGGTCTACCCTCCGGCGCTCCGCAGCTTCCCGATCGGCGCGGCGATGAACAAGAACCTGACCGTGAAGGCGGGCAACTGCGACCATCGCCGCTACCTGCACGCGCTGATCGACCTCGTCCAGTCCGGGGCGATCTCGATCGCGAAGAACCTGACCCAGGACGAGCCGATGGACGACGTCCTCGCGGCCTACCGCGAGTTCGACCGCCGGGAGCCCGGCTGGGTGAAGGTGAAGCTCCGCCCGGAGGCCGTGCCGGCCGCGGCCTGAGCACGCGCCGTGGAGCGGAAGTGGTGGACGCTGATCGTCGTCTGCACGGCGATCTTCATGCTGCTGCTCGACATCACGATCGTGAACGTCGCGCTGCCGGACATCCAGGCGGAGCTCGGCGCGGACTTCAACGAGGTGCAGTGGGTGATCGACGCCTACGCGCTGACGCTCGCCGCCGCGGTGCTGAACGCCGGCTCGCTCGCCGACCGGCTCGGCCGCCGGCGGGTGTTCGTGGCCGGGCTCCTGCTCTTCTCCGGCGCCTCGCTCGTCGCCGGGTTCGCGACGTCCGCGCTCTTCCTGATCCTCGCCCGCGCGGCGCAGGGAGTCGGAGGCGCCGTCATGTTCGCCACCTCGCTCGCGCTGCTGGCACAGGAGTTCCGCGGCCGCGAGCGCGGCACCGCGTTCGGCATCTGGGGGGCCGTGACCGGCTCGGCGGTCGCGATCGGCCCGCTCGCGGGCGGCGCCCTGACGCTCGCCGGCTGGCGCTGGATCTTCTTCGTCAACGTGCCGATCGGCGTCGCCGCGGTCGCCGTCACCCTGCGGCGAGTGCGGGACGAGCGCGGGCCGCACCGCAGGATCGACTGGCTGGGGGCGGGGCTGCTCAGCGCCGCCCTCTTCCTCCTCGTGTTCGGCCTGCTGCGTGGCACGGACGCCGGGTGGACGAGCGCGACGATCATCGGAGCCCTGCTCGGCGCGTGCGCTGCGCTCGCCGCCTTCGTCGCGGTCGAGCTGCGCCGCGCCGACCCGATGCTCGACGTCCGGCTCTTCCGGATCCCGGCGTTCGCCGGCGCGCAGATCGCCGCGTTCTCGATCTCGGCAGCCGTCTTCTCGCTCTTCCTGTACCTGACGCTCTGGCTCCAGAACGTGCTCGGCTACACGCCGCTCGAGGCGGGGATCCGCTTCCTCCCGCTCTCCGGGGCGGCGTTCGTGGTCGCCCCGATCGCGGGGAGGCTGTCCTCGCACGTCCCTGCCCGCCTCCTGATCGGCGGGGGGCTCGCGATCGGCGGCGTGGGCGCGATCCTCCTGCACGGGCTCGACCGGGACTCCGGCTGGCTCGCGCTCCTGCCGGGCTTCGTCGTCGCCGGCGTCGGCGTCGGGCTGATCAACCCGCCCCTGGCCTCTGCCGCGATCGGCGTGCTGGGCGACGACGAGGCCGGCACCGGGTCGGGGGTCAACAACACCTTCCGCCAGGTCGGCATCGCGACCGGGATCGCGGCCTACGGCGCGATCTTCCAGCACGTGCTCGAACGACGGGTCGCCGACGCACTCGTCGGAACGCCCGCCGCGGGACGCGCGGGGGCGCTCGCGAACGTCCTCGTGGCTGGCCAGATCCGCCAGGTCGAGCGGCTGGCGCCGCCCGACGTCCGGGCTCGCGTGCCCTCGCTCGCACGCGACGCGTTCGCGAGCGGCCTGAACGTCCTCTTCCTCGTGTCCGCCGGGATCGCGTTCGCGGGCGCCGTCGCGTGCGTCGTGCTGCTGCGCGCGCGCGACCTCCGGCCCGGGGAGGCGCAGGAGGCGGAGCCGGCCGCGTAGCCGGCCCGCCGTCCGCAGCGGCCGGACCGTCCGCGCCTTGCCCGCCGGGTCGGCGCGAGCGAGAATCAGGCGATGGACGAGGTGACGGCAGCCACGATCGCCGAGGGGCGCGACGCCCTGGAGCGCGGCGACTGGGAGCGCGCGAGGACGGCGCTCGCCGCGCTCGCGGAGGCGGAGGTGCCCGAGGCGCTCGAGGGCTACGGCCACGCGCTCTGGTTCCTCGGCCACGTGGACGAGGCGATCGAGCTGCGCGAGCGGGCGTGCCTCGCGTTCGGCGCGCGCGGCGAGTGCGATCGGGCCGCCCGGCTCGCGGCCTGGGTCTCCCACCAGTACCTCGCGACCGGCCGGACCTCGCTCTCGAACGGCTGGCTGGCCCGCGCGGATCGGGCGCTCGAGGGACGGACGGACTGCTCCGGCGCGGGCTGGGTCGCCGTCGAGCGCGCGCGGCGCGCCGGGACGGAGGAGTGCCTGCAGGGTGCGAGGCTCGGGCTCGAGCTGGCGCGGTCGGCCGGCGACGGCGACCTCGAGGTCTTCGCGCTCAGCCTGCTCGGCCGGGCCGAGATCGCCGCCGGCCGGTTCGAGCGCGGGATGGAGCACCTGGAGGAGGCGATGGCCGCCGCGACGGCGGGCCGCAGCCGCAACCTGAACAGCCTCGGAGAGGCCTACTGCACGATGATCGACGCGGCGACGAGCGCCGGCGACTGGGAGCGCGCGACGGAGTGGTGCCGCCTGGTCGCGGAGTTCTCGAGCAGCCGCTCGATCCAGCTGCTCTACGGCGTCTGCCGGACGAAGCACGCGGACGTCCTCGCCGCCGCCGGCCGCTGGAGCGAGGCCGAGGCGGCGCTCGACGAGGCCGTCGCGAACGTGGTGCCGCACAACCCGGCCTTCGCCGTCCCGGCCGCCGCGTCGCTCGCGCTCCTGCGCATCCGGCAGGGCCGGCTCGCCGAGGCCGAGCAGCTGCTCGGCGGGCGCGGCGAGGACGGGGTCGTGCTGCTCGCCCTGGCGGAGCTCCGCCTCGCCGCGGGCGAGCCCGCCGTCGCGGCGGCGCTGCTCGAGCGCGCGCTCGAGCGCGCCGGCGGCGACCTCTTCGCCGGCTCGCGCCTGCTCGTCCGACTCGTCGACGCCGAGCTCGCCGCGGGCCAGCCGCCGCGAGCGCGCGCCGCGCTCGAGCGGCTGCTCGCGATCGCCGCGCAGACGAGCGGTCGCCCGCTCGTCCAGGCCCAGGCCGCCCTCGCGACCGCGCGGCTCGCGCTCGCCGAGGGCGACCCCGCGACGGCGAACGCCGAGGCCCGCGTGGCGCTCGACGCGTTCGGGCGGCTCGGGATGCCCCACGAGGCGGCCGAGGCCCGGCTCGAGCTGGCGCGTGCGGTCGCGGCCGACCTGCCGGCGCTGGCGCTCGACGAGGCGCGCGCGGCGCTCGCCGTCCTCCGCGAGCTCGGCGCGACGCGCACCGCCGACCTCGCAGCGGCGCTCGTGCGCGACCTGGGCGGCGGCTCCGCGCCCGGCGCCCGGATCGACGGCGGGCTCACCTCCCGCGAGGCGCAGGTGCTCGACCTGCTCGTGGAGGGGCTGACGAACGCGCAGATCGCGCAGCGCCTCTTCATCAGCGAGAAGACCGCGGGGCACCACGTCAGCCGCATCCTCCAGAAGCTCGGCGCCCGAAACCGCGCCGAGGCCGCTGCCTACGCGGCCCGCCCCGCATAGGGAGGCGCCCGCCCGAGGATAGGGAGCCCGGATGGGGAGGCCGCCCGATGTGCGGCGCCCGGCGCCGGCGCAGACTCGCTCCATCGACCCCACCGGGAAGGAGCGAGTGAGATGACGATCACGGTCGACGAGCTGAAGGCGGGCCACCGGGCCACCTGGGCGGCGGGCGACTACGCCGCCATCGCGGAGATGATCGACGCCCTGCCGCCGGCGCACCTGCTGCGCGCGGCCGGCATCGAGGCGGGCGAGGACGTCCTCGACGTCGCAACCGGGACGGGCAACGTCGCGCTCCAGGCGGCCGGCGCGGGCGCGCGGGTCGTCGGGCTCGACCTGACGCCCGAGCTGCTGCAGACCGCGCGCCGCCGGGCGAGCGAGCGCGGCGTCGCGGTCGAGTGGGTCGCGGGGGACGCCGAGGCGCTCCCGTTCGCGGACCGCTCGTTCGACGCGGTGCTCTCCGTCTTCGGCGTGCAGTTCGCGCCGCGCCACGAGGTGACCGCGGCCGAGCTCGTCCGCGTCTGCCGGCCCGGCGGCCGGATCGGCCTCGTCAACTGGACGCCCGCAGGGACGATCGGCGAGCTCTTCTCGATCCTCGGCCGCTACCTGCCGCCGGCCCCCGCGTTCGCGTCGCCGCCGCCCCGCTGGGGCGACACGGGGCACGTGCGCAGCCTGCTCGAGCAGTCCGGGGAGCGGCTCGAGCTGACGTTCGAGCTCGGCACGACGCCGTTCGCCTTCGCCTCGTCCGAGGACTTCGTCGCGTTCTTCGAGACGAGCTACGGCCCCATGCTCAAGGCCCGCGAGCGGCTCACCGGCGACGGCTCGTGGGACGACTGCCGCCGTGCGATCGCGCAGATGCTGGACCGCCGCAACGAGGCCGCCGACGGCTCGCTGCTCGTCCCCTGCGAGTACCTCGTCACCATCGCGCACCGGACGGCCCGCCCGGCGACGCCGGCCTTCGGGCCCGACCTGCGCCCCTGAGCGACACGTGATCGCCCGGGCCGGCGCCAGCCGGCCCGGGCCTGCCCGAGGAGGAGACATGGGAACCGGAACCGGAGGACGCGGGCTGCTCGCCGCGGGCCTCGTCGGGCTGCTGGGGATCGCAGCCGTGGGCGGCGCGACCGCGGCCGCCGACGCGCGGCCGCCGAGGATCGTCGCGGCCGCGATGCTCGACGCGGACCGCGACGGGAGGGCCGACGGCCTGCGCCTCGCCTTCTCCGAGCGCGTGCGGCACGCGGCCGATCGGGACGGCCGCTACCCCGTCTCGGTCGCGGGCTATCGCGTGCGGTCGGTCTCGGCGGCACGCGGGACGGTCGTCGTCGTCGCGCTCGTCGAGGGCGCCGCCGGCGACGCCGACGCCCGGCCCGCCGTCACCTACCGACGCACCCGGTCGGGCCGCGTGGCCGACCGCGCGGGGAACCAGGCGGTCGCCCAGACCTTCCGGCGCACGGCCGGCCACGGGATCCGGCCCGCGGGGCTGCCGAGCCCCGAGCCGACGCCGCTGCCCGACGGCGCGCCGACGCCCGCGCCGACGGACGTGGACGGCGACGGCGTGCTCGACGCGGCCGACTGCGGGCCGACCGACCCGGCGATCCGGCCGGGCGCGCCCGACCTCCCCGACCTCGCCTTCGTCGACGCGAACTGCGACGGGATCGACGGCGACGCCACCACCTCGATCTTCGTCTCCCCGCGCGGCCGGGACGACGCGCCCGGCACGCGGGAGGCGCCGAAGCGGCAGATCGCGGCGGCGATCGCCGGGGCGACCCCCGGCCAGGCCGTGCTCGTCGCCGCGGGCATCTACGCCCGGATCGAGCTGAGGACCGGCGTGTCCGTCTACGGCGGGTACGACCCGGGCTCCTGGCGGCGGGGCGCCAGCACGACGTCGATCGCCGGCTCGAGCCAGGGCGTCCTCGGCCAGGGCGACACCGGCGTGACGCTCCAGCTCCTGACCATCTCGGCCGACGCCGGCACGCTGCCGGGGTCGAGCGCGTACGGGCTGCGGCTGCTCGCCGGATCGCAGGTCCGGCTCGAGCGCGTCACCGTGACCGCCGGCTCGGGGAACGTCGGCGCGCCGGGCAGCGCCGGCCGCGACGGCGGGGACGGCGAGGACGGCAGGCCCGGCGAGCGGGGCGCCTGCGACACCGAGGTCCTGGCGCACGGCGGCGCAGGCGGGAAGCGACCCGACTTCCTGAACGGCGGGGACGGCGGCGCCGGGCGCTACGGGCGCTCGGGCCTGCCGGGCGGAGACGGCGTCGGCGGCGGACTCGGCGGGGCCGGCGGCAAGGCCGGCGACCCCGGCCTCCCCGGCCACGACGGGGAGCGCGGGACGGCCGGGCGAGACGGCTCGGGCGGGCTCGGGGCCGGGCAGGAGCCGGTGCCGAACACGGCCGGCTGGCAGGGCCAGTCCGGGGCCACCGGCGGGCTGGCGCTCCCCGGGCTGCCCGGCGGCGGCGGCGGAGGCGGCGGCGGCCAGACCGGGATCATCGCCATCGACGGCACCGGCAACGGCGGCGGCGGGGGCGGAGCCGGGGGCGGCGCCGGGCTGGCCGGAACGGGCGGTCGCCCCGGCGGCGGCTCCTTCGGGATCTACCTCCAGGACTCCACCGTGGTCGTCGCGGACGGCAGCGCGATCGCGGCCGGCCCGGGCGGCACCGGCGGCCAGGGCGGGACGGGCGGCCTGGGCGGGAGCGGCGGGAGGGGCGGCGCCGGCGCGACGTTGTGCAGCGGCTTCGTCGGGGCCGGCGGCGACGGCGGGCCCGGCGGCCGAGGCGGTCGCGGCGGCGGAGGAGGCGGAGGCGCGGGCGGCCCGAGCGTCGGCATCTACCGCGCCGGCACGTCGACCGCGGAGGTCTCGGCCGACTCGACCGTGGCGAGCGGGCGTCCGGGCTCGGGCGGCGCGGGCGGGTTCGCCGGCAGCGAGGCCGCGAACGGGCGCAGCGGCGCCCTCGGCATCGCGGCACCGGTCCATCCGGCCTGAAGCCGGGGGCCGGGCCGGGCGGGCGGGAGCGGGGCCCCGCCCGCCCAGAACGCGTGAGGGCGGCGCGCCGCCGCCCTCGGGGCGCCGGCGGCGGAGCCCCCCGCTCCGCCGCCGGCCACCAGCTGTGCGCGTCCGGCTAGCGTCCGCGCTTCGGGATCCTGATCGCGAACAGCTGGCCGCCCTCGACGAGCTCGCCCGGGAGCGCGTAGTGCGCCTGGACGGTGCCGACGAACCAGTTGCCGCCCTTCACGCCGTCGAGCGGGATGATCCCCGACGACTCCTCGTCCTGCGTGAGCAGCGGGCTCGCGACCGCCGGGTCGAACCGGTTCGGGTCGTGCTGCGCGACCTTGCGCAGCTCGCCCGAGCGGATGCCGTACGACCAGATCGACGCCAGGTACGGCTGGTTGCCCGGGTCCTCCTGGACGACGACCCGACCGTCGTCGACCGTGAGGTTGTCCATCATCTTCGGGCCGTCGGTGGTGGCCGCGGGGCCGTTCACCTTCAGCGTGATCGTGCCGCCGCGCGTCGGGTTCGACGCGTCGTCGAAGCGCAGCTGCCACAGCCGGCTGTTCCCGGTGAAGCTGGCCGTCGTCGCCACGTAGAGGTCGTCCGTCCGGTCGGGATCCCACGCGGCGTCCTCGGGCCGCTGGAAGCTCGTCACGCCGGCCGCGTTCGAGCCGGCCTCGAGCGTCGCCGCGTCCGCCCGCGAGCCGGAGACGTCGACGAGCTCGAAGCGGAACGAGTCGCCGACGGCCCAGTCGGCCTTCGCGGACTCGGCCTGCGGCACGCCGACGATCCGGACGCCGTAGAGCCTGCCGTTCGTCAGGCCCGCCCGCTCGACCGGGTTGCCGGCCCGCTGCTTCTCGCCCACGTACACGTAGACCTGACCGCCGGTTCCGTCGTCGGTCCCGACGACGACGGTCGCCCGGCCCGCGTCGGGATGCGCGACGGAGTTCTCCCAGGCGAACGACCCCAGCCACGGCGTGATGTCGTAGCTCGTCCCGTCGAGCGCGTGCGCGAAGGCGCGGCCCTGGTCGTTCTCCTCGCCGTTCAGGAACAGCCGGCCCTTGTAGCCGACGCCGTCCCGCTCGCCCCGATCGCGGTGCGCGAGCCGCCGGTCGTCCCGGTCCCGGCCGCGGCGGTCGTCCCGCTCGGCGTAGAAGGCCGAGATCGGCGCGAGGTCGGCCGAGCAGAGGCGGTTGAGCGCGAGCGCCGGGCCGGACACCTGCGCCCAGCCGGACGGCCCGTAGGCGTAGATCCGCTCGATCAGGTCCGTGCCGGAGCGCACCTTCAGGCTGCCCTTCTCGACGATCCACCGGGAGACGAACGACCCGGCGGCACCGTGCGCCCGCACCGCACCCTGGGTGTTGCGCAGCTCGTGGTTCGCGAGCAGGGTGAACGTGCCGTCGCCGTTGTCGAAGGCCCCCAGCCCGTCGGGGATGCCGACGAGCGCGTAGGTCTCGCCCGGCAGGCCACCCGTCCTCGGCACCGTGTCGCCGACCGTGAGCAGCGACTGGACGACGACGCCAGGCTCGGTCGGGACGAGGTACGGGGACTGCGAGCTCGACGGGCCGGTGATCGTGTTCGCCAGCGCCGGGAGGGCCGAGATCCCCGCGATGGCTGCCGCGACCCCCGTCGCGACCAGCGTCTTCCGCATCTGGTGGAGTCCTTTCGTCCGCTGTTACGCCGGCCCGGCCGTCCGCAGGCACGGGCCCGTAGCCAGTCTCAGCCGGGGCCCGGGCTCGATGGGGTGCGAGAACGTGACCGGGTGGTGGAGATCCGGTGTACCGGGGCCGCGGGACGGCGCTACGGCGCCCGCGGCCCCGGCCCCGGCCCTCCGGGGTGAAGCCCACCCGCTCCCAGGCGACCGGCGACGGTGCGCGGCGGCGCGTGTCGACGGTGAGCCGCAGCCACTCGTCGGCGGTCAGCGCGCCCTCGACCACGATCCGGGTCACGTTCGGCGCGGCCGTCGTCACGTGGTGGACGGGGCTGCCGTTCACGAGCGGCTGGTCGACCAGGTAGCCGTGGGAGTCGCCCTGCAGGATCAGGACGGGCTTGCCGAAGTCGGCCGCCAGGTCCGCGATCCGCTGCACGATCGGGTCGAAGCCGTCGAGCGGCAGGCCGTTGGCGACCGAGAACGCGTCCCACATGTCCGCCTGCATCGCGAGGACGACCGCCCTCGCGCGCTCCTCGTGGGCGAGGTCGAAGGCCCGGTCGAGCCAGGCCAGGTCGGCCTGGAGCCGCGTGGCGACCTCGGCCTGGCGCACCGCCGTCAGCGACGGGTCGGCCGCCTCGACCGTCCCCCAGGGAAGCAGGTCGTTGTTCGAGCCGACGACGTGGACCGCGGCGAACACGGTCCCCGACTCGAGCCAGAGCTGGTTCTCCGGGAAGCCCCGGCGCGCCTGGCTGAGCACGCGCAGCGGCCGCTTGCCGAGGGTCACGCCGGGCCGCGGGAAGAACACCTCGCGCAGCTTCGCGAGCCGCTCGGTCGGGACGTAGCTGCCGTTGTTCGGCCGGTGGCAGTCCGTCCACTCGTTGTCGCCGGGCGTGTAGACGAGCGGGTCGCGGAAGGTCGAGAAGAGCCCGGACACGAAGCCGAAGTACTCGTCCGAGCAGACGGTGCTCCCGGCCTTGATGTCGCCGAGATGGAGCACGAGGTCGACCGTCGGATCGGCGTTGATCGAGCCGACGAGGGTCGGGAAGAGCGCCTCCTGGGCGGCACCGTACGGCGTGTCGCCGATCACGGCGACCGTGAAGGTGCCGCGGGAGTCGCCCCGGTCGACGTGCCCGCCGCGGTCGTCGCGGCCGCCACGGTCGTCGTGGGCCGGCGCCGCCTGGGCGCCGACCGCGCCCACGAGGGCGACGAGGCCCGCCGCCGCCCATGCCAGTGTCCTGCGCATCGCACTCCTCTCGTCACGCGCACGCCGCCCGCGCCTGCGGACGGCCCGTCGCGAGCGACGCTACGAGCGGTCGCCGGGCACGAGCGGTGACCGTCGGGTGTCGGTGTCGTGTCCGCCGGAGGAGCGCCGACGACCGCCGGGAAGGCCGACTGCGACCGGCCGGCAACGGTCGCGTTGCGGACCGGTGACGAACGGGCCGCGAGCGGGCCCGGGGCCGTGTGCGGCCGATCACGGGCCCGTACGGTGGAGTCGTAGGCGACAGAGGAGGAACTGCATGTTCGACGAGCTCGCACGCGTCCGCGCCGGCGAGATCGACCGCGAGCTGGCCGCGGCCGTTGCGGCGGCGGCCGCCGATCCGGACCGCCCCGACCCGTTCGGCCGCGGCCGCCGCCGGCGGCGCTGGTCGGCCCGGCTGCTCGGCGCGGCGCCGCGGCCGGCCGTCTCGACGGCCTCGGCCGGCCTGACGATCCGGCCGGCCACCGCCGGCGACGCCCCGACGCTCGCCACGCTCGCCCGGCTCGACGACCGTCGCCCGCCCGCGGGCGACGTGCTCGTGGCGGAGCTCGGCGACCGGATCGTCGCGGCCCTGCCGCTCGACGGCCGCCCGGTGCTCACCGATCCCTGGCGCCAGGTCGGGGACGTCGTCGAGCTGCTCGAGCTCCGCTCCGAGCAGCTGCGCCTCGCGCGCCGCGCCCGGGCCGCGGCCTGACGACGGCGGCGCGGCGGCGACCGGCCGCCGCGCCCTTCCTGCCGCGGCGAGACGCGGGTTCTCCGCTCCGTCACCCCGCCTTCACCGGCCGGCGGCCCAGGTGGATCGCGCCCGCTCCTACGCTCGGCTCGTGGAGCTGCCCGAGCCCGTCGTCGCCGAGCACCGCGCCGTCTCGCTGCGCTCGGTCGCCGGCAGCCTCGACCTCGAGGCGTCGCTGTTCGCGCGCCACCTGTTCCAGCACGTGTCCGGCGACCTGCGGCGCCTGTTCGCGGAGCTGCCCACCCGGCACGACCCGATCGGGCAGGAGTGGGTGCTCGCCGAGGACTGGGAGGACGCGCTCGAGCCGACGTTCTGCTGGCGGTACCTGCGCGAGCTGGCCGGGCTGGCCGACGAGGCCGCTCGCGTGTGGGCGGACATCGCCGTCGGGGCGCTCAGCGCCCCCTACGCGCCCGACGACGAGCTGGACCCATGACGGGCCTCCGCCGCCTGCGTGAGGCCCTCCGCGACTGGCCGGCCAGCGGGACGTTCCTCGCCGAGGAGGTGGCGCTGGCCGCGTACGAGTGGCGGGACGAGCGCCCGCCCGCGCCGCCGCCGCAGCCCGCAGCCCGCGTCGCGCCCGCGGCAGACGCGCCGCGGCTCGCGGCGGCCTGACGGCCCCCGTCAGCCGAAGCGGCCTGCGAGGTAGTCGGCCGTGCGCGCGTCGCGCGGCCGGTCGAAGACCTGGTCGGCGTCGCCGAGCTCGACGAGCTCCCCGTCCAGGAAGAAGCCGACACGATCGGCGATCCGGCGCGCCTGCTGCATGTTGTGCGTGACGATCACGACCGCGAGCTCGCGCCTCAGCTCGCGCAGCTCGTCCTCGATCGCAGCCGTCGAGCGCGGGTCGAGCGCCGAGCACGGCTCGTCGAGCAGCACGACCTCCGGGCCGATCGCGAGCAGCCGGGCGATGCACAGGCGCTGCTGCTGGCCTCCGGAGAGCTGCAGCGCCGAGTCGCCGAGCCGCCCCTCGACCTCGTCGAGCAGGCCGACGCGGCGCAGCACGTCCTCGACCACGGGCCGGCAGTCCCTCGACCGCCGCGCGAGCCCGTGCTCGAGCATCGCGAGGGAGACGTTGTCGAAGATCGAGGTCGGGAACGGGTTCGGCAGCTGGAACACGTAGCCGACCCGCCGGCGCGGCGTCTCCGGGTCGCACCCGCTGCGGATGTCGACCCCCTCGAGCGTGATCCGGCCGTCGACGCGCGCCGACGGGACGAGGTCGAGCAGCCGGTTGAGCGAGCGCAGGAACGTCGTCTTGCCGCACCCCGAGGGGCCGATCAGCGCGAGGATCTCGCCGCGGTGGACGTCGAGGCTCACGTCCCGCACGGCGACCGTGCCGCCGTACGAGCAGGTCACGTGCGCGGCGCGCATCACCGGCCCCGCCGGGGCCGGCCCGGGCGCCTTCCCGTTCGTCACGCCGACCCCGCCCGGGAGGCTCACGGCAGGCCTCCGGTCTCGGGGGCCGGGGCCGGGCCGGTGTCGGCCGGGCCGGTCGCGCCCGCCGACGCCAGCGCCGGCACGACGACCTCGAGCTCGCCCGCCGTCTCGCCGACCACGAAGATCGTGAAGGGCTGCTCGCCGCCCGGCTCGATCGGCTCGAGCAGCGCCGAGCCCGCGCCCACGATCGCGCCGGCCGCGTCGCGGACGACCGCGAACGCGCGGGCCTGCTCGACGACCGCGCCGCCGGGGTTCCCGACCGTGCCGGTCGCGGTGACGCCGAAGGCGCTGCCGGCGAGCGCCGCCCCCCGCACGTCGAGCTCCTGCAGCGTCACGTCCGCGGGCGTGCCCGTCGCCCTCGCCCGGGCCGAGACGGGCTCGCCGGTCGGGACGATCGTGTCGTTCACGAACAGGGTCTCGCCGCCCGCCGGGATCGACGGGATCCGGTTCAGCCGCTCGTCCGTGCCCGGGTCCGTGTTCGTGCCGACCACCTCGCCCGCCGCGTCGAGCAGCTCGATCTGGATCGTGGCGTCGACGATCGGGCGCACCGGATCGGGGTTCGCGACGGCCACCACGACGGCGACCGCCCCGGCGTCGGCGTCGACGAACGGCCCCTGCACCTCGGCCTCGAGCTCGCCGCCCTCGAAGACGAAGACCTCCGGCTCCTCCACGACCGTGTCGACGGGCGGCGGCGGCTCGGGCGCGACCATGCCGGGGCCGGGAGCCGTGCCCGGCGCGGCGTCCGTCTCGCCGGCGAGCGACTCGGCGCCCTGCGCGATGTTCGCGGCCCGTTCCGCCTCCTGCAGCGGCGCGAGCTCGGCCTGGCGCTCGAGCGAGCCCTGCCAGCCGTTCGTCCACGCCCCGAGCAGGACGACCAGCGCGGCGACCGCGACGACGACGATCGCGAAGCCCCTCATCCGAACGTCCCCGCCACGAAGTCGCGCGTCTCGTCGCGCTCCGGCCGGTCGAACACGCGCTCCACCGCGCCGTGCTCGACCAGCTCGCCCATGAGCAGGAACGCCACGCGGTCGGAGATGCGTCGCGCCTGCGCAAGGTTGTGGGTCACGACGATCTGCGTCACCTGCCCCTGCAGCGAGGCGATCAGCTCCTCGATCCGCGCGGTCGAGTGCGGGTCGAGCGACGCGCACGGCTCGTCCATCAGGATCACGTCCGGCTGCTGCGCGAGGACGCGCGCGATGCAGAGGCGCTGCTGCTGGCCGCCCGACAGGCGCAGCGCCGACCGGTTCAGCGAGTCCTTGACCTCGTCCCAGAGGAACGCGCGGCGGAGCACCTGCTCGACGCGGTCGTGCAGGCCGCGAGCGCGCGGGCGGCGCGAGGCCTGGTCGCGCATCGCGTACGCGAGGTTGTCGAGGATGGACATCGGGAACGGGTTCGGCCGCTGGAAGACCATCCCGACGCGACGGCGGATCTCGTGCGGCGGCTGGTCGCGCACGTCGCTGCCGGCGAGCGTGATCGAGCCCTCGATCCGGACGCCGTCGGCGAGCTCGAGCAGGCGGTTGAGCGAGCGCAGGAGCGTCGTCTTCCCGCAGCCGGACGGGCCGATCAGCGAGCTGACCGTCCCGCCCTCCCAGCCGAGCGTGACGCCCTTCAGGACCTCGTTCGCGCCGAACGCGACGCGCAGGCCGGCCACCGCCATGCCGCCGGGCGCGACCGCGGCGCCGGCACGGTCGTGCACGCCCTCGAGCGCGGTCATGCGGCCGGCGCCCTTCAGCGCTTCCATCCGCCCCTCCGGCTCGCGACGAGCACGGCCCCGTTGACGAGGATCATCAGCAGGATCAGGACGAACGCCGCGCCGTAGGCCGACGTCTCGGCGTTGCCGTCGCCGACGGGCGAGGCGAAGTAGACGTACGTCGTGAGGGTCGCGCCCGTGCCACGGAGCGTGTCGAGCCAGTGCTCCGGCGAGTACCACTGGGCGTTCTCCCAGGTGATCACGCCGCCGAGCAGGAGCCAGACGATCGCCGTGTCGCCGGCGATCTTGCCGCCGCCCAGGATCACCCCGGTCGCGATCCCGGGCCGGGCGCCCGGCAGCGTGATCCGACGGATCGTCGTCAGCCGGCCCTTGCCGAGCGCGTACGACGCCTCGCGCAGATCGTCCGGGATCGCCCGGATCGCCTCCTCCGCCGAGCGTGCGATCGGCGGGATCGCGATCAGCGACATCATCAGGCCGGCCACGATGAACGACTGCCCGTACGCCTTCCCGGACGAGCCGATCTCGGACGAGAGCGGGATCAGCGCCGAGCTCGTGAACACGGCCAGGCCGAAGAGCGCGAAGACGATGCTCGGGATCCCGAAGAGCAGCTCGATTCCCTGCTCGACGACGCGTGCGAGCCAGCGCGGCCGGCGGTACTCGGCGAGGAAGATCGCCGCGCCGAGGCCGATCGGCAGCGCGACCGCGACGCCGATCGTCGTCACGAGCAGCGTCCCGACGAGCGGCCCGCGGATGCCGCCGAGGACGCCCTCCTCGATCGTGCCCGGCGTCGGGTCCTGGCTGACGAAGTCCCAGGAGAGCGCCGAGGCGCCCTTGACCCCGAGCCAGACGACGATCCCGAGGATCATCGCGACGAGCGAGAGGCCGGCGACCCAGGCGAGCCCGATGCCGACCCGGGTGCCGAGGCTGCGCGAGCGCATCAGGGGCTCCCCTTCGAGCGGATCGGGGCGACGATCAGGCGCGCGGCCAGCATCAGCGCGAGCGCCGAGACGAGGATCATCGTCCCGAACGCGAAGAGGTTCGCCTCGAGGTCGGCGGCCCCGATGCCCTCCTGGTAGTCGACGATCGCGCTGGCGAGCGGGCGGACCGGCTCGAGGAAGAACGTGAACCCGTCGAGCGGGTTCGGGATGAAGCCGACGCCGCCCGCGGCCATCGAGAGCGCGATCGCCTCCCCGATCGCGCGGCCCGTGGCGAGCACCGTGCCGGCGACGATCGCCGGGCGGATCACCGGCAGCGAGATCCGGACCACCGTGCGCCACGTGTCGAGGCCGAGCGCCCTGCCTCCCTGGCGCCACTGGTCGGGGACGGCGCGCAGGGCGTCCGTGAAGATCGAGATCTCGAACGGCGCGATCATCAGCGTCAGGACGAGCACGCCGAGCAGGAAGCTCGAGCCCGTCAGCGCGACGCTGCTCGCGTAGTCGGTGGCGAGGGTGTCGGGGATCAGGAAGCGATCGACCCAGGGCGCGAGGACGAGCAGCGCGAACAGCCCCCAGACGACGGACGGCACGGCGGCGAGCAGGCGCACGACCGGCTCGACGACGCGAAGGACGCCACGCGGCGCCAGCTCGGCGACGAAGATCGCCGCGAGGATCGAGAAGGGCACGCTCAGCAGGACGGCCCCGCCCGTCGTCAGCAGCGTCCCGTAGATCGCGGGCCAGGCGTGCAGCTCGCGGTACGGCTGGCCCTGGAAGCCGCTGAACGAGCGGTTCAGCTCCTCGTCCATCCCGGGAACGGCGCGGTTGCCGAGGATCGAGACGCCGTTGTGCTCGAACGCCGGCCAGGCCTTGCGCACGACGTACACCGCGACGAGCGCGACGACGACGAGCGCGACGACGCCGAGCCCGGCGAACGTCAGGTAGGCGGCCCGCTCCCGGCGCTCGAGGCGCCGCGCGGCGCGGGCGATCGCCGCCGGGTCGTGACGCGGCAGCGCGGTCTGCGGGGAGAGGGCCATCGGGGCGGAGACGCGTGCGGGGGCCGGCGCGCGCCGGCCCCCGCGGGTACCACGTCGTCGGTCGCTAGCAGGTGACCCCGGCGATCGGGAGCGCGTACTTGATCGTGATCGAGCACTGGGTCGCCTTCGAGGTCGCCCAGGCGATGTACGCGGCGGCGTTGCCCGACGGGTTCCCGTTCGTCACGAAGTACTGGTTGTTGAGGTACGGGTACTTGCCGGACGCGGCGTTGCGCAGCGTGGGCGCGACGCCGTCGATCGTGACGCCGTCGATCTTGAGGCTGCCCTTCGCGGTCAGCAGGTAGGCGAGCGTGACGCACGAGACGCCGTTCCGGTCCCGCGCGACCTTGGCGCGGTCGATGCCCGCGCTCGGGGCGGGGAAGTAGCCGCTCGCCCACTGCTGGCCGTCGGTGAACAGCTTCTTGCACGAGGCGAAGGTGCCCGAGACGTCGGTGCGCCCGTAGCGGACGATCGGCGCGTCGGCGCCGCCGACCTGCTTCCAGTTGCTGATGTTCCCGATCAGGATGTCCTTGACCTGGGCCTTGGTCAGCTTCTTGACCGTGTTCTTCGGGTTGACGATGATCACGAACGGCTCGCGCGCGGCGGCGGTGAAGACGGTCGCCGCCGCGTCGCTCGAGCCCTTGTCGCGGGACGAGTTGCCGACGTCGAACGTGCCGTTCGCGGCGCCGCGGATGCCGGCGCCCGAGCCCCCGCCCGTGACGGTCACGTTGAACCCGGCCTTCTTCGCCTGGGCCTGGTTCCACGAGTTCGCCATCGCCGTCGCGAGGAGCTGCATGCCGGTCGAGCCGCCGGTGCGCAGCGTCGCGGCGTTGGCCGCCGTGGCCGACGTGACGCCGATGGCGCACGCCGCGAGGGCGCAGATCACTCCGAGCTTCTTGCGCATGGTGGGAGAAGCCTCCTGGTCGTCGTTGTGCTGCTGCTGGGCGGGACGGCTCAGGGGGCCTGGTAGACCCAGACGCCGTACACCTCGGAGAAGCCCGCCGCGTTCGCCTTCCAGCGGAGCTTGAAGCCGTAGCCGCCGCCGTAGACCGGGGCCGCCTCGACCTCGAGCGAGTCCTCGCCGTTCTTCTTGACGTTCACGGCCTCGTCCGGGTTCAGGTAGATGCAGACGACGCCGGGCGTCGGCAGCGGATCCTGGATGTCGCCCGCGCACTCGGGGTTCTCGACGGCGCCGCCGAAGACGCCGAAGTGCTCCGGCCCGATCGGCTGCTTGCTGAACGGGAAGATCGAGGCCGTCGTCGCGCAGTCGAACGAGTCGGCCGGGCGGCTGGACGAGACCGCCGAGACCGAGCAGCCGCCGCCGACCACCCCGTAGACCTTCTTGCCGGACTGCAGGACGTTCCACGCCTGCTTCGCCGCGCCGGGCTTCGCCGGCGCCTTCGCCGCGAAGGCGCCCGGGAGGGTCACCGCGAGCGCTGCCGCAACGGCGCCCGCCAGCGCGGCGAGCACCATCGTTCGCTTCCTTCTCACTGTCGTCGCTCCTCTCTCGTTCCGACTCGGGGGAGACGCTACGGAGCGGCCGGTCGCCGTTGGTCGTCGGGGTGGTGACCGGGATGGGAAGGTCTCGTGAACGGGCCGCCGCTCGGGTGAACAGGCGGTGATCGACGCCCGGCGAGGACGGCCGCGGCCACCGGGGGGCTCCGGCGCCCCCGGGCCGTCGGGCATCGTTCGCGCATGCCCTGGGCACCTTCGCTCGCGTGCGCCGGCCGCTGCGCGGCGCTCGTCGCGGCGCTCGCGCTCGCCGGCGCGGGCGCCGGCTGCTCCTCGTCGGACGACGGAGCCGACGCGACTCCGACGGCGCCGGCCGCGGCCCCGCCACGGACGGAGCCCGCGAGCGGGCCGGCAGCCGCGCGCACGCGGCTGCACGGGGCGCTCGAGCGGCTCCCGGACGTCCCCGAGCTGCGCCGGCACGTCCTCTTCGGCGACCTCGCTGCGCTGCGCCGCGCCTACGGGGACGGGTGGAACCGCTCCCGCCTCGCCGGCGTCTGGCTGCCGGACGCGCTCCTCGCGGCCGACCGGCGCCCGTGGCGGGAGGCGTTCGGCCGGACGCTCGACCGGGTCGACGCGTTCGCCGCCGCCGGCTTCCACCCGGCCGCCGTCGCGGTCGCGACGGGGAGCTTCCAGGCAGGGGCGATCCGCGCCTCGCTCCGCCGCGCGGGCTTCGCCCGGCGAGGGGCCAGCTCGTCCGGGGCGCGGACGGGTCGGTCGACGCGTCGACGCCCGCCGGCCGCCTCGTGCTCGCGGCGCTCAACCGGCTGGTCGTGTCGAGCGAGCGCGTCGTCGGCCTCGACCACCGCCCTGGCGCGCGCGGCGGCCGCAGCCGGGCCGACCCTGGGCGAGCGGCCCGACCTGACCGCGGCCGCGGACGCGCTCGGCCAGGTGACCGCCGCCGCGATCCAGGACGCGGAGCTCGTCCGCCCGCCCGCGGGGACGCCCACCCGGGTGATCGCGACGCGCGAGGCGTCCATCGTCGGCGTCGGCGTCGAGGACCGGGCAGGCGCCGGCGCGACGCTGCGGATCGCTTTGGTCTACGGGAGCGAGGAGGACGCCCGCGCCGAGGCGGCCGCGCTCGACGGGGACACCCTCGCCGCGGCCGACCTGCCGGGCGCCGGCGACCGCCGGCTCGGCGACGTGGCGACGGGCTGGCGCGCCGAGGCCGTCGGCCGCGCCGTGCGCCTGGAGGCCGCCCTGGCGCCGGGCGAGGGCGTCGGGGTCTGGCGCTCGCTGCTCGAGTCGGGCGACCTCGCGGTGCTCGTCTACTCGAGCTCGGCCGTCATCCGCTGAGGCGGACGGCGGTCGTCACGGCCCCGGGCCGGCGGCGGCCGAGCGCACGCGTGCCGGCGCCGCGCCGCCGGCGAGCCGCGAGACCGCGGCGAGCACGGCCTCGAGCGGGCCGCGCCGTCCCCGGTAGGCCGCGCCGAGGACGAACGCCGCGGCCACCTCGGCGGCGAGGAGCACGACCTCCTGCGTCGGCGTGAGCTCCTCGGGCAGCCCGCCGTTCACGAGCACCCAGCCGACGGCGATGTGGGTGCTGTAGACGGTCAACGGGATCCGTCCGGGCCAGCCCGCGACCGCGACCGCGGCGGGCACGACCCGCGCCAGCGCGGCGAACGCGACGACGAACGCGGCCGTCACGCCCAGGATCCGCCAGAGCTCGAGCGTCGTCCCCGTGTGGTGGCCGGCGAGGAGCAGCGCGTCGATCCCGGTGACCCGCGGCAGCCCGTTGCCGCGGTCGACGAGCTCGGCCGGGCTCCGGTCGCCGCGCAGCGCCGCCGGCACCGCGTCGGCGACCTCCGCGATCGCCTCGGCCCGCACGTGGGTGACCCGCTCGACGAGCGCGGCGCCGCCGAAGCCGAGCGCGAGCAGCGCGCACGCGACGAGGGCGAGGCGGCCGAGCCGCTCGGGCCGGAGCAGTCCGACGCCATAGGCCCCCCAGCCGGCGAGCGCGAGCGGCAGCCAGGCGAGCAGCGGGTAGATGCCGTCGAGGAGGAGCGTCCGCGCGACGCGCACGGCCGCGTCCTCGCCCGTCAGCGTCCTCCACTCGACCGCGTAGTCGGGGGGCACGGCGCGCAGCATGCCGGGGTCGTCGAGCAGCCACGTGCGCAGGCCGTAGGAGACGAGCGGCAGGACGACGGTGCCGACGAGCCCGAGCGCGAGCAGGACGCGCGGCGGCAGCCGCCGCAGCGGCAGGGCCACGGCGAAGAGCGCGGCGTACACGCAGAGGATCACGACCGGGCCCTGGCTGATCTCCGCGAGGCCGACGCCGAGCGCGAACAGGAGCGCCGAGCGCGCCAGCTGGCCCGCCCACGGGCGCCAGCCCGGCCGACGGAGGCGGTGCGTCAGGCCGAGCGAGACCCCGGCCAGCACGGCGAACCCGCCGGCCGCGAAGCCGCTCGGCCAGTCGAGCGCTCCCCAGCTGTCGGCCGCCTCGCCCGCGAGGTGCACGGCCATCATCCCGACGATCGCGACCGTGCGGGCCGCGTCGACGGCCAGGAGCCGCCCGCCCGCCACAGGCCGGGCCGGCGGCTCGCTGCGCTCTCGGGCGACCTCCACCCGGCCACTCTGCCTGCCCGCCCGCGAGCGCCGCCGGCGGGCAGGGCCCGCCGCGGCCGATCCCGGCGCGCCGAGCCCGTTGCGCGGTGCGATGAGTTCCCGCGGGCGCGGCCGTCGTAGCCTTCGACGACCGCGACCGAGGGAGGCACCGATGCCCGCACCGACGATCAGCGCCGGGGCGCCGTGCTGGATCGACCTGTTCAGCTCCGACACCGACGGGGCGACCGCGTTCTACGGCGACCTGCTCGGCTGGCGCGCCGAGCTGCCGGAGGAGGGCTTCGGCGGCTACTTCGTCTTCACGAGGGACGGCGAGGTGGTCGCCGGCTGCATGGCGAACGACGGGAGCGCCGGCATGCCGGACACGTGGAGCGTCTACCTGGCGACCGACGACGCCGAGCGCGTCGCGACCGACGCCGTCGCGCACGGCGGCCAGGTCCACGTCCCGCCGATGGCGATCGCCGAGAACGGGACGATGACGTTCCTGGCCGACCAGGCCGGCGCCGCGATCGGCGCGTGGCAGGCGAACCGGATGCAGGGGTTCACCGTGCGCGGCGAGGTCGGCACGCCCTACTGGTTCGAGCTCTTCACCCTCGACTACGACCGCTCGGTCGACTTCTACCGGACGGTCTTCCGCTGGGACGCGCACACGGCGTCCGACGCCCCCGAGTTCCGCTACACGACCCTCGGCGTCGGCGAGGGCCAGCTCGCCGGGATCATGGACATGACGCCGTACCTGCCCGAGGGCGCGCCGGCCGAGTGGTCGATCTACTTCCGCGTCGAGGACGTCGACGCCGCGCTCGCGCGGGTCGAGCAGCTCGGGGGCGCCGTCGTCCACGGTGCCGAGGACACGCCCTACGGCCGGTTGGCCGAGGCGGCCGACCCGACCGGCGCGCGCTTCAAGCTGATCCAGGCGCCGTAGGGCGCGGCCGCAGCGGGCGAGCCGCGCTCACGCCTCGAGCGGCACCGCGACGGGGACGGCGAACGAGACCGTCGTCCCCTCGCGGCCTGTCCGCCTGACGACGCGCTCGCCGACCGCGTCGAGGATGTCCGTGCCGCGGCGCCGGCCCGGCACGATCGGGGAAGGCTGCCGCCAGCGGCCGTAGTCGCGCACCTCGATCCCGAGGCTGTCGCCGTCGTCGACGATCGCGACGTCGACGATGCCGGTGCCACCGTCCCGGTAGGCGTGCTCGATCGCGTTCGTCACGGCCTCGCCGAGGCCGAGGAGCAGCCGTTCCTGCGTGTCCTCGGAGTGCGCGCGGGCGACCAGCCAGGCGCGCGCCGCGGCCCTCAGCGGGGCCAGCTCTCCCGGCGCCGCCGGGAGAGAGCGGCGGAACCGACGGGTCTCGACCGGCGCGAAGCGAGCGCACAGGACGACGACGTCGTCCTCGCCCGCCCCCTGCCCGGCTGCGGCGAGCAGCCGGTCGCACGCCGCCTCGGCGGACGCGTCGGCGAGCGCCTCGCCGGCGGCCGCCAGCCGGGCGAGGCCTGCCGCCAGGCTCTCGCCCCGCCGCTCCACCAGCCCGTCCGAGCAGAGGACGAGCAGGTCGCCCGGGTCGAGCACCGTCGCCGCCTCGCGCCGCGCCACCCGGGGAAGCCCGCAGAGCGGGGTCGAGCGGCCGTCCTCCAGCCAGCGGCACGTCCCGTCGGCCGAGACCACGAGCAGCGGCAGGTGGCCGGCGGACGCGTACCGCAGCGCGCCCGTCGCCGGGTCGAGGCTCGCGACCACCGCGGTCGCGAAGTCGGTGCCGTTCGGGCCGGCGGCGAAGTCGTCGAGCAGGGAGAGCAGGCTCCCCGGCCCGTCCGCGTGGGGCGCGAGCGCGACGAGCGCGGTCCGCAGCCGACCCATCGCGGCGGCGGCCTCCAGCCCGTGGCCGACGACGTCGCCGACCGCGAGCCCGACCCGGCCGTCGGGCAGCGGGAAAGCGTCGTACCAGTCGCCGCCGACCTCGAGCCCGTCGGTCGCCGGCCGGTACCGCGCCGCCAGCTCGAGCGCCGGGTCGCGCAGCAGCTGGTCGGGCAGGAGGGCGTGCTGGAGGCGGCGGGACACGGCGCTCGCCTCCTCCTGCAGGCGGGCCCGGCCGACGAGCCCGCCGAGCCGCTGGGCGACCTCGGCGAGGAAGTCGACGTCCTCGGGCGCGTACGGTCGTCGGTCCGGGTCGGTCAGCCCGACGAGGAGCGCGCCGCGCTCGCCCAGCCCGAGGTCGAGGGCACGGCCGCGTGCGAGCGCACCGCGAGGCGCGCGAGCAGCCGCCGCGTCCGGGTGTTGGGTGCGAGCGACTCGCGGAGCGCGGGGGTGACCTCGGGGACCAGCTGCCGCTCGCCGCTCGCGACGCGCGCGACCGACGAGGCGTCCCCCTCGTCCAGCCGATGGGAGGTGCGCAGCTCCGCGCGCACCTGCAGGAGCTCCTGATCGGCGTGCGCGAACGCGAGCAGCGACTCCTCGCGCCCGGGCGCCTCGATCGTCGCGTAGTCGGCGACGCGCGGGACCAGCAGCTGGACGGCCCGCTCGAGCCGCTCCTGCGCGCCGTCGACCTGCTCCAGCTCGGCGTGGATCTGCGCGAGGAGCTCGGCCCGCCGCCGGGCGCGCCGCTCCGCCTCCTCGCTCCGGCGCAGCTCGAGCTCGGCCCGGTGGCGCTCGGTCGCGTCCGCGAAGACGAGGACGAACCGCCCGGAGCCGGTCGGCTCGACCGGCGCCGCGTACACGTCGAACCAGCGCCCCATCTGCTCCGAGCCGTTCTCGAAGCGGATCGTCTCGCCGCCGAGGCCGACGCGCGCGTACGTGTCGATCCAGTGCCGCTCGAGCCCCGGGACGAGCTCGAGCGCCGTGCGCCCGGCCGCGTCGACCAGGCCCGTCTGCTCGGCGAAGCGGTCGTTGACCTCGAGGAAGCGGTAGTCGACCGCGCGGCCGCCCTCGTCGACGACGACCTCGCACAGGCAGTAGCCCTCGTCGATCGACGTGAAGAGCGTGCGAAAGCGCGACTCGCGCTCGCGCAGCTCCTCGAGCGTCTCGGCGCGCTCGCGCGCGAGTCGGCCGGCCTCCCGCTGCGCCCGCTCGGCCTCGAGCCGCGCCGTCCGCTCCCGCTCGAACAGGCGCGCTCGCTCGAGCGCGGGCCCGCACACGCTCGCCATCGTCTCGAGCAGGGTGACGTCGTCCGCGGGCAGCTCGCCCTCGCGGTCGAACGCGATCGCGAACGCGCCGATCGGGGCGCCGAAGGCGACGACGCGCAGGCCGATCGCGGCCCGCACGTTGGGCCCGAAGCTCGCGGCGCTGTCCGGGAAGCGCCGCTCGAGATCGGCCCGGCTCGCGACGGCGACGGGGCCCGCGGACGCGAAGGCGGCCCCGACCAGGAAGCGCTCCTCGCGTGGCACCGACCGGAGCCAGCGCTGCCCGACCGCCCGGTCGCCCTGGAGGGCCGACAGCTCGAGCGGGCCGTCCTCCTCCCGCACGAGCATCAGCGCCCCGGCGAGCCCGTCGACCTGCGCGAGGGCCTCGGCCAGGAACGCCTCGCCTACGGCCGGCGGGGTCGCTGCGACGGACACCCGCTCCGCGAGGCGACGCACGCGGGCCGCGCGGCGCGCCGCGCGCTCGGACTCCTGCCGCGCCGCCTCGGCGCTCGCGTGCGCGACGACGGCGCGCTCGCGCTCCGCGACCGCCGCCGCGACGGCGAGGAGGCGACGAGCAGGACGGCCAGGATCCCCTGCAGGTAGAGCATCCCGACCGAGGTCGAGACCTCGAGCGACACCCAGAAGTGGTGCCCGCGCGCGGTCGCCTCGGCCGCGATGAACGAGACGACGGTGCCCGCGAGCACGACCCGGGGTTCCCGACCGCAGCGCGAGCGCGAGCACGAGGACGATGGGGACGAAGACGAGCGGGACGACGTCCCACCAGACGACCGCCGCCGTCGCGATCCCGGCGCCCGCGGTCAGCACGGCCGTCTCGAGGATCCCGCGGCCGCTCGGCCCCCGCCGCGCCGCGACGCGCGCGCGCAGGTCGTGAGCGCAGAGGATCGCCGCGCCGACGACGAGGACGCCCAGCCCGTCGCCCGCCCACCACTCCCCTGCGAAGCGGAGCCAGCCGTCCCCGCCGTCGAGGCCGACGAAGGTCGACGCGCCGAGCACCCGCCGAGTGCGGGGCCTGCGACGACGCCTGCGAGGACGAAGGCGCCGAGGCCGCGCAGCCGCCCGAGGTCGGGTCGCCCGCCCAGACGGGCGAGCAGCAGCGCCCCGAGCAGCGGCTGGGCGCAGTTCGCGGCGGCGTACCCCAGGCTCGCGCCGATGCCCAGCCCGTGCGCGAGGTCGACCGCGACCTCCGCGGTCGCGGCGGCCGCGAGGACGACCGGCCAGCGCCGCCGGTCGGTGAGGACGAGCGCAGCGACCGTGACGCCCGCGGCCGGGAAGAACGACGCGTTGACGCCCGTCGCGCCGAACCACCAGTAGGCGATCTGCGAGCCGAGCGCGTACGCGCCGGCGACGGTCGCTGCGAGGCCCAGCTGGGCAGAGACTCTCGGCACGCGGCCCTCCCGACGCGGACGATTGCCCAGGACGGTAGCGGCCCGGTGCATCGGGCCGTCGGGCCCGCGCCCGGCCGTCTACGTGCGCTCGAGCACGACGAGCCCGTGCACGGCGCCGTGCGAGACGTACGTGCCGAGCTCGTTCCCGTCGTCGTCGACGAGCAGCCACGGATGCCCGGCGTACGTCGACTGGCCCACCGCCGTGCCGGGCTGGACCGGCCCGTAGCCCTTCCGCTCGCCGCGGAAGCCGAGCCAGAAGCGCTCGACGACGCGGTCGGTCCGGTTGACGAGGAGCAGGGAGACCGGCGCCCCGCCCGGCTCGGAGCGCGTCGCGGTCGACGGCTCGAGCCGCGTCCACTCGATCAGCGCGGGCGCGATGCGACCGCCGTAGATCGCGTCGAGCAGGTCGTAGGACTCCGGGTCGAAGCGCGCCAGCCAGCGCGGGCCCGGCGCGGGCGAGGGCAGCGAGGTGTAGTCGCCCCGGCTGCCGACGTACCACATCGTCAGCTCCGCGAAGAACTCCTGCGCGTTGGTCGCCGCGTACGCCCGCCGCCAGCGCGGCCGGGCCTCCGCGTAGCGCGACTCGACGAGCCCGCGCACGCGCTCGTCGAGCCCGTAGGAGAGGACGGTGTGCGCCAGCTCGTGGCTCGTCACGTCGCGGTGGTCGCGATGCCGTGCGGTCGGGAGCCGAAGCAGCGCCTCCTCGGCGCAGCAGGCGTGCAGCCCGCCGTAGCCGCGCGCCCGCTCGTCCATCGTCCGGCCGCCGTCGAAGGCGACGCCCGCCATGTGGCGGTACATCGGCAGATCCGTGACCCGCTGGCGCTCGCCGAGCACGTGCAGCTCCGCGCCCACGGCGGCGAGGTTGGCGACGATCGCCGGGGCCCGTGCGAGCAGCCCGACCGCGAGCCTCCCCGCCTGGAGCAGCGCCTCGTCGCGCACGCAGGCGTGCGCCTTGATCGCCACCCCGGGGACGTCGAGCCGCTTCGCGTAGAACCCCTGCTCGGGCGGGTCGATCGCGACGATCTGCACGGGCCGAGCGTACCGGCGCCCCTCAGCCGCCGGGCCGCTCGAGGCCGGAGACGTCGGCGCCGACCCGCTCGAGCATCGCCAGATCGGCCGGGGCCGGGCCGCCCGCGCTGACGATGTGCGAGCCACGGTCGGCCTTGACCCTGTGGACGATCCCGGGCGGGACGAAGACGACCTGGCCGGCCTCGAACTCGAGCGTGAGCCCGTTCGTCACGTCCTCGATCGAGCCGCGGCCCTCGAGGACGTAGATCGCATCCTCCTCGTTCGCGTGGGCGTGCGGGACGTTCTCCTCGCCGGGCTCGAGCCGGACGTGGTTCATCGGCGCGGTCCAGGCGCCGTGCCGCGGCCAGACGATCAGCCGCGCGTCGCTCGAGATCATCGGCAGCATCAGGTCGGGCCGGTCGCGGTGGAGCACCCTGATCGCCATCAGACGCCTCCCTCGAGCGCGGCGTAGAGCGCCGGGTCGGGCGGGCAGGGGCCGCCCACCAGCTCCGTGCCGGCCGCGCCGGCCTCGAAGCGGTACGCCGTGCCCGCGTCGACGTGGACGAACGACCCCTCGACGAGCGGCTGGCTCGACCCGTCGTCCGGGTCGACCGCGCGCGCCTCGCCTGCGATCACGTAGTAGACGGCCTCCATCGGGTGGCGCTGGACGACCGTGCGCGCGCCCGCCGCGAGCGAGATGCGGTGGAACGAGCGCATCGTCGCCCCGGTCGCCGGGCCGACGAGCACCCGCGCGGACCCCTCGCCCTCGACGAGCGGCAGCTCGGCGCCCGGGTCGAGCACCTGCACGCGCGCCCCGCCGCTCACGACCCCACCACCGTGTACGCGTCGGAGGAGGCGCGCCGCGGCGACACGATCGCGAGGATCGCCGCCCCGTCCGGCCCGGCGGTGATCCCGTGCTCGACCTCGCCGCCGACGACCGACCAGGCGCCCGGCCCGAGCGTGTGGACGACGCCGTCGATCGTGAACGCGACCTCGCCGCGCTCGACGAGCGTGAGCTGCTCCTCCGGGTGGCGGTGGAGCGGGAAGGTCGCGCCCGGGTCGAACGCGTAGCGCGACACGGTCGCCCGCTCCGAGTGGAAGAAGCGGCGCTCGACCCCGGGGAACGGGTGCTCGGGCTCGAGCGCGTCGAACGAGCCGATCTCGACGAGGCCGGCCATCAGTCGTCCAGGAAGGCGACGACGCGGCAGGGGAACGCCTCCCCGCCGACGAGCGGCATCGGGAAGGCGCCGATCGTGAGGCGGCGGTTCGCGATCTCGGAGATGTCGCCGCCGAGGTTCTCGACGTGCGTGATCCCGTGCGGGAACGGGATGTGGTGCATGCAGAAGAGGCCCTCCTCCGGGTACTCCTCCTCCGGGTCGCGGCCCGTCAGCTTCGCGTACGCGCGGGCGACGTCGGGCCGCTTGTAGCGGATCGACGTGTTCATCGGGTGGTCGGCGGAGCCCGTGTCGGAGCCCGTCCACGCGAGCTTCATGTCGACGAACCACTGCGCGAGCCGCCTGTCGCCGCCCGGGTGGCGCAGGAAGTAGCGCTGCTCGTCCTCCTCGGGCGCGCCGTTGTAGAAGCGGCCCCAGCCCGTGTAGTAGAGGAGGATGTCGCCCTCCTTCACCTCGACCTTCGAGGTGATGTGCTCGGGCGTGATGACCGCGAAGTCGTCCATCTCCTCGGACAGGTCGACGATCACGCCCTCGCGGCAGAGCCTGTCGAGCGGCACCTGGGAGACGTCCTTGCCGCCCGAGACGATGTGCATCTCGCCGTCGAAGTGCGTGCCGGAGTGGAGCGGCAGCTCGAGCATCTGCGAGACGATCCCGTTCGTCGCGTGGCGCTGGAAGTAGTAGAGCTTCAGCGACGGGTAGCCGACCCAGCCGGGCGTGTGGATCGACAGGGGATGCGTGAGGTCGACGAGGCGCACGGGTCTCCTCCCGGTGGCGGTGGATGGGTCAGGACGGGGGCACGGCGCCGGCGCGCTCGAGCGCGAGCCGGACGGCGGTGACGATGTTCTGGTAGCCGGTGCAGCGGCAGAGGTTGCCCGAGAGCCGCTCGCGGATCTCGGCGTCCGAGAGCCACCTCCCCTCGGCCACGACCGGCTCGAGCGACATCAGGAAGCCCGGCGTGCAGAAGCCGCACTGGAGCGCGTGGCTCTCGTGGAACGCCTGCTGCAACGGGCTCAGCTCGCCCTCGGGCAGGCCCGCGGCGAGCGCCTCGACCGTGCGGATCGAGCGGCCGTTCGCCTGCACGGCGAAGAGCAGGCACGACCGGACCGGCGCGCCGTCGAGCTGGATCGTGCAGGCGCCGCAGACGCCGTGCTCGCAGCCGACGTGCGTCCCGGTCAGGCGCGCCTCGTGGCGGATGAAGTCGGAGAGGAGCAGCCGGGGCTCCACGTCCCGCTCGTAGGTCCGGCCGTTGATCTCGACCGCGATGCGCCGCGTGTCGCTCACGCCGCTCCTCCCTTCGCTCGCGCCGCCGCCGCCAGCACCGCCCGCCGCGCGAGCGCGCCGACGAGGCCGCGGCGGTAGTCCGCGCTGCCGTGGATGTCGCCCGTCGGCGAGATCGCCGCGCTCACGCGCCGCTCGACCTCCTGCGCCGCCGCCTCGTCGACCCGGACGCCGACGAGCGCGGCCTCCGCCTCGCTCGCCCTGAGCGGCGTCGGCGCCGCGCCCAGGAGCGCGATCCTCGCCGCCGTGCACGTGCCCGAGCCGTCGAGCGTGACGACCGCGGCGGCGCCGCCGAGCGCGAAGTCGCCGTGGCGGCGCGCGTACTCCTCGAACGCCGTCCCGGTGCCGGGCGGCAGCGGCGGCAGCTCGAGCTCGACGAGCAGCTCGTCCGGCTCGATCGTCGTGGTCAGGTGCGTGACGAAGAAGTCGCGGGCGGCGACCGAGCGGGCGCCCTGCCGCGAGTGGACGTGCATCGTCGCGTCGAGCGCGGTGCAGGCGACCGGCAGCTCGGCAGCCGGGTCGGCGTGCGCGACGGAGCCGCCGACCGTGCCCCGGTTGCGGATCTGGAAGTGGCCGACCCAGTGGAGCGCCTGGCCGAGCAGCGGCCAGGCCGCGGCCGCGTCGGCGCGCTCGAGCGCCGCCTGGCGCGTCATCGCGCCGATCCGCAGCGACCCGTCCGCCCGCACGTACGCGAGCTCGTCGACCCCGTTCAGGTCGATCAGCCGGTCGGGTCGCGCGAGCCGGAAGTTGAGCAGCGGGACGAGGCTCTGCCCGCCGGCGAGCACCTTCGCCTCCTCGCCGTGGTCGGCGAGCAGGCCGAGCGCCTCGTCGAGCGAGGTCGGCGCGTCGTAGTCGAACCTGGCCGGCTTCATGCCGCACCCCCTTGTCGTGCGAGCTCCATGACCCGTCCCGGCGTCAGCGGCAACGTCAGCGCCTCCGCCCCGAGCGCGTCGGACACGGCGCTCGCGATCGCCGCTCCCGCCGCCGCCGTGCCCCCCTCGCCGGCGCCCTTCGCGCCGAGCGGGTTCAGCGGCGTCGGCGCGTCCTCCGTGACCAGCACCGCCACCTCGGGGACCTCGCCGGCGGTCGGCAGCAGGTAGTCGAGGAAGGTGCCCGCGACGAGGTTCCCGTCCTCGTCGTAGGCCAGCTCCTCGAGCAGCGCGCCGCCGACCCCTGCGCGACCCCGCCGACGATCTGGCCGTGGACGAGCAGCGGGTTGAGCGCGCGCCCGATGTCGTAGGCGACGCCGTAGCGGGCGACCTCGACGCCGCCCGTGTCCAGGTCGACCTCGACGCCGACGAGGTGGACGCCGTAGGGGAAGCTCATGTCCGGGCAGTGGAACCACGCGTCCTCGCGCAGGCCCGGCTCGCGCCCGGCGGCGAGCGCGACGAGCGGCCGCGCGCGCTCGGCGAGGTCGGCCAGCGTGACCGAGCGGCCCCCTGCGCCCCCGACTGCCACCCGGTCGTCGAGCAGCTCGAGATCCTCGGGCGCGGCCTCGAGCACGTCCGCCGCGAGCGCCAGGATCCGCCCGCGCAGGCGCGTCGCCGCGTCCATGACGGCGCTGCCGGCGAGCATCGACGCCCGGCTGCCGAAGGCGCCCATCCCATCGGGGACGGTCGCCGTGTCGCCGTGCTCGACGCGGATCCGCTCGACCGGGACGCCGAGGTGCTCGCTCGCGACCTGCGCGAGGACGGTGTCGACGCCCTGCCCGACGGACGCGGCGCCGGTGCGGACGACGACCCGTCCCTGCGGCGTCACCTCGGCGTGGGCGTGCTCGAACGCGCCGATCCCGCTCTTCTCGACGAAGCAGGCGAGCCCGACGCCGCGGCGGCGTCGAGCGGGCGCGCCGCCGTCGCGCCAGGCGACCAGGTCGTCCCAGCCGAGCTCGTCGCACGCCCGGTCGAGCAGGCGCGGGAAGTCCGCCGCCTCGTAGACGACCGGGTGCCCGTCCGTGTGCCCGCCGGTGCGGTACGGGATCTGCTCGGGGCGGATCAGGTTGCGCCGGCGCAGCTCGACCGGGTCGAGCCCGAGCCGGCGCGCGGCCATGTCGATCAGCCGCTCGCGGGCCAGGTTCGCCTCGTAGCGGCCGGGCGCCCGGTACGTCCCCGCGGGCGTCTTGTTCGTGACGACCTGGTGGACGTCGCAGCGGTAGGCGGGCCAGTGGTACGGGCCCGGGAGGAGCCCCGCGGTCATCCCCGGGACGACCATCCCGTGCGTGCGGACGTACGCGCCGGCGTTGTTCGCGAAGCGGTCGCGCAGGCCGAGGAAGGCGCCGTCCGCGGCGAGCGCGATCGCGATCTCGTGCACCTGCTCGCGCGAGTGGTTCGTCGCGCGCAGGTGCTCGGCGCGGTCCTCCTGCCACGCGACCGGGACGCCCAGGCGGATCGCCGCGTACGGCACCAGGTAGTCCTCGGGGTAGAGCTCGCCGCGGGCGCCGAAGCCGCCGCCGACGGCCAGCTCGACCAGCCGGACGCGCTCCTCGGGCCAGTCGAGCAGCCGGGCGAGGATCCGGCGGTTCACGTGCGGGATCTTCGAGGCGCCCCAGACGGTGATCGTCCCGGTCGCGTCGTCCAGCTCGGCGACCAGCCCGCGCGCCTCCAGCGGGACCGCGGCGTGCCGCTGGCACGACACGCGCTCCTCGACGACGAGCGCCGCCTGCGCGAACGCGGCCTCGACGTCGCCGGACTCGATCGTGAACGCGCCCGCGAGGTTCGTGCCCGCCTCGGGGACGAGCAGCGGCGCGTCGTCCGCGAGCGCGCCCCACGGGTCGAGCACGGGCGCCAGCGGCTCGTACTCGACCTCGATCAGCTCGAGCGCGTCCTCGGCGACGTACCGGGAGTCCGCGACGACCAGCGCGACGGGCTCGCCCGCGTAGCGGACGGTGCCGCGCGCGAGCGGGGGCTGCAGGAAGCGCTCCATCCCCGCGAGCGAGAACATGCGCATCGGGATCGCCGGGCCGCCGCCGGGCAGGTCGGCGGCGGTGAGCACGAGGGCGACCCCGGGATGCGCGCGGGCCGCCGCGACGTCCACGGCCCCGATCCGGGCGTGCGCGAGCGGGCTGCGGAGCACGGCCGCATGGAGCGTCCCGGGCCGGCGCACGTCGTCGACGAAGCGCGCGTCGCCGCGCAGGAGCGGCCCGTCCTCCACGCGGAGGACGGAGCTGCCGATCACGCCCGGCCTCGCTGGCGTCGGCGTCGGCTCCGGCACGCTCGACTCCACCTCCACGGTGGCGGAGTTCTACACGGCCTCGCGTGCGGACGTCGCCCGGCCGGTGGCTGGAAGCTCCCCCGCGGGCCGTATCGGGCTGCGCGGCTCGACCCGTTCGCGGCCCGCGGCGGCCCCGCATCCCCTAGGCTCGCGCCGGAGGATGGCAGCCGACCAGCAAGGAGCTGCGCACGTCCGGCCGCCCGACGGTCGCGCCGTCGGACGCTCGCTGCCACGGGTCGAGGACGCGCCGCTCCTGCGCGGCGAGGGCTCGTTCGTCGACGACGTCGACGCGCCGGGCGCGCTGCACGTCGCGTTCCTCCGGAGCCCGCTCCCGCACGCGCGCATCCGCTCGCTCGACCTGGCGGCCGCCCGCGCGCTGCCGGGCGTCGTCGCCGCCCACGGCGCGGCCGACCTCGACGTCGGGCCGCTCGTCACGCCGATCGAGAACCCGGACGCCTTCAGCCCGGCGCGGCCGCTGCTCGCGGACGGGGTCGTCCGCTTCGTCGGCGAGCCGGTCGCGGTCGTCGTCGCCGACTCCCGCTACGTCGCCGAGGACGCGCTGGAGCTGATCGACCTCGAGCTCGACCCGCTGCCCGCCGCCCCGGGGATCGGCGCGGCGCTCGCGGACGGCGCGCCGGTGCTGCACGAGGAGCACGGGAGCAACGTCCTCTTCCAGCTCCGGGTCGACTCGGGCGGGGTCGACGAGGCCCTTGCCGCCGCCGCGGTCGTCGTCGAGCGCCGCTTCGTCAACCCGCGCTACAGCGCCGCGCCGATCGAGCCGCGCGGCGTCCTCGCCGTCCCCGACGGCGACGCGCTCGTCGTCTGGGCCTCGTCGCAGGCGCCGCACCGGTACCAGACGGCGCTCGTCGATCTGCTCGGCGCCGCGCCGGAGGCGATCCGCGTGCGCGTGCCCGACGTCGGCGGCGGGTTCGGCCAGAAGGCGCACGTCTACCCCGAGGAGCTGCTGGTCCCGTGGCTCGCGCTGCGGCTCGGCCAGCCGGTCCGCTGGACGGAGGACCGCGGCGAGAACCTGCTCGCGGCCAGCCACGCGCGCGGCCAGGAGCTCGTCGTCCGCGCGGCCGCCGACGCGGAGGGGCGCCTGCTCGCCCTCGACGCCGACGTCCTCTGCGACCAGGGCGCCTACGGCGTCTTCCCGCACGGCCACATCCTCGAGGCGCTCGGGACGCCGCTGATGATCCCGGGCCCGTACCGCGTCGGCGCCTACCGGGCGCGGGCCCGGACGATCGCGACGAACCGCTGCCCCGAGGGCGCCTACCGCGGCGTCGGCCTCCCCGTCGCGGCGCTCGCCCACGAGCGGCTGCTCGACGTGCTCGCGGGCGAGCTCGGGCTCGACCGCGCCGAGATCCGCCGGCGCAACCTCTGGCGCCCCGAGGAGCTGCCGACGACGACCCACACGCGCCAGCGCTACGACTCGGGCGACTACCCGCGCGCGCTCGACGCGGCGCTCGCCGCGATCGACTACGCCGGCTTCGAGGAGCGCCGCGGCGCCGCGCGCGCCGGGGGCCGACGGCTCGGCCTCGGGATCGCCTGCTACGTCGAGTACACGGGGATCAACTCGTTCGTCTTCAACCTGCGCGGCATGGTCGGCATCGCGGGCTTCGACGGCGCGCACGTCGCGGTGGAGCCGGACGGGACGGTCTCGCTCTGGACGACGCTGCCGACGAACGGGCAGGGGCTCCACACGACGTTCGCCCAGCTCGTCGCCGACTCGGTCGGCGTCCCGGTCGAGCGGGTCGTCGTCCAGCGGGCGGACACCGCGGTCGGCGGGCTCGCGGGCACCGGCACGTTCGCGAGCCGCAGCGCGATCGCCGGCGGCGGCGCCATCCGCGGCGCGGCGAACGCGCTGCGCGAGCGGCTGCTCGAGGACGCGGCGCGCCGGCTCGAGGTCGCCGCCGAGGACCTCTAGCTCGTCGCCGGCGTCGTCCGCGTCAGCGGCTCGCCCGGCACGGGCGTCACGCTCGCCGAGCTCGCGGGGGCCGCCTCCGAGCGGTACCGGGCGAGCGCGCACTTCGACCCGCCGGCGCTCGCGTACCCGTACGCGACGCACGTCTGCGAGGTCGAGGTCGACCCCGACACCGGCGGCGTCTCGCTGCTGCGCTACGTCGTGGTCGAGGACTGCGGCACGCTGATCAACCCGATGATCGTCGAGGGACAGACCCACGGCGCGACGGCGCAGGGGATCGGCGGCACGCTGCTCGAGTCGATCGTCTACGACGAGGACGGCCAGGCGCTCTCCGGCTCGTTCGCCGACTACCTGGTGCCGACCGCGACGGACGTGCCGCCGCTCGACGTCTCGCACCTGCAGATCCCGGCGCCCGAGTCGCCGTTCGGCGCGAAGGGCGTCGGCGAGGGCGGCACGCTCGGGCCTCCCGGCGCGATCGCGAACGCGGTCGCGGACGCGCTCGGCGTCGAGCTGAACGAGCTGCCGCTGACCCCGGAGCGCGTCCGGGCCGCCGCCCGCGTCGGCTAGGCGGGCTCGAGCGCGCGCCCGAGGTCGCGCCGGGAGCGGATGCCGAGCTTGCGGTACGCGTTCGAGAGGTGCACCTCGACCGTCTTCGGCGTGACGTAGAGCGTCTGCGCGATGTCGCGGTTCGACTGGCCGCCCGCCGCGAGCTCGGCGACGCGGCGCTCGCTCGCGGTGAGCGACGCGACGCCGTGCAGCGCGGTCGTGCGCGGGCGGGCGCCCGTCGCGTAGATCTCCGCGCGCAGCTCGTCGACGAGCGGACGGGCGCCGCAGATCTCCGCGAGCTCGAGCGCCGCGCGCAGCGGCTCGCGCGCGTCGGCGGGCCGGCGGGCGCGACGGAGCGCCATGCCGAGCGCGGCCAGCGCCCGGGCCCGCTCGAGCCGCGCCGGCGCGTCGGCGAGGAGGTCGCAGGCCTGCTCGAGCCGCGGGATGCCGTCCTCGCGCTCGATCGTCCCGAGCACGCGCAGCGCGAGGCCGACGGTCCCGGGCGAGCCCCAGTCGCGCGCGATCTCGAGCTGCTCGGCGGCGACGGCCGCGGCCTCGTCCGTCCGGCCGAGTCGGTCGAGCGCGAGCGCGCGGTGCGTCCGCCAGGTGGCGTACCGCGGGTGGCGCTTCCAGCCGGCGCGCTCCGCCGCGCGCTCGGAGTGGCGGAGCGCCTCCTCGGCCCTGCCCTCGGCGAGCAGCAGGCCCAGCGTCGCCCGGTCGACGATCATCGCCATGTCCGAGCTCTCGGGCGGCGGCACGACCTCGCCGAGGACGGCGCGCGCCTCCGCCAGCGAGCCCCGCTCGACCAGCACCTCCGCCAGGTAGCCGGACGACCAGGCAGCCGGCCCGGGCACGCCCCAGAGCGCGAGCGTGTCGAGCGAGGCGCGCAGGTCGGCCTCGGCCTCGACGAGGTCGCCGCGCATCAGGAGCGTGAAGCCGCCCCAGAGCTGCGCGCCCGAGATCGTGAAGACGTTGCCCGTCCGGTGCGCGTCCGCCCGGATCTCGTCGAAGCGGTCGGCGCCCTCGTCGAGGTCGGCCAGGACGAGCGGCAGCGACGCGATCACGCTCATCAGACCGCTGTCGACCCCGAGCAGGGCCCCGCCACCGAGCGCCGCCCGGGCCAGGCCGACGACCTGCTCGACCGGGCCCGCCGACAGCGTCCACTCCCAGCTGGCGATCGTCGCCAGCATGCGGGCACCCGCGTCGCGCCCCGCGTCGATCGAGCGGTAGCCGCGGATCCGCTCCAGCAGCCCGGCACGGTCGACCGCGCCGAAGAAGAGCGCGCAGAGCTCGATCGCCTCCAGCCGGCCCGCCAGCTCCGGGGCCGCGTCGCCGAGCGCGGCGCGCGCCTCGGCGGTCAGCCCGGTGGCGTCGTCGGGAAGGCCGCTGAACATGAGCGCCCGGGCGAGGCCGTCGGCGGCCAGCCCGCGGGCGACGGGGTCGGACAGGCTGTCGTACGCCTCGCGCAGGTGCACCGCGGACGCCGAGACCGACACCATCGACTCGACCCGGCCCAGCTCGAGCAGGAGCGCCGGCCGCTCCTCGGGCGCGGGCGGCTCCGCGCTGGCGCGCTGGAGCGCCGAGGCGGCGATCTCCGGGGCGCCGCGGCGCAGCGCCGCGGTCGCGGCGGCTCGCAGCACGTCGACCACCCAGGCCTCCCCGCGCGCCGGCATCGCGACGAGGTGGGCCGCGACCTGCTCGGCCGGGGCGCCGGCCGCGACGAGGTGACGCGCGGCCTGCTCGTGCAGGAGCTCCCGCTCGCCGGGGGAGAGGTCGCGGTAGACGGCGGCCTGGACGAGCGGGTGGACGAAGCCGAGCGGCGGCTCCGGACGGACGATCTCGGCCCGGACGAGGTCCCGCGTCGCGGCCGCGACCGCCCCCGGGTCGACGCCCGCGAGCGTGCCGAGCAGGCCGAGCTCGGCGCCGTCTCCGAGCACCGCGAGCGCCCGGGCCACGGCCACGGCGTCCGCGGACAGGCGCGAGAGGCGCAGCAGGACGGCGCGCGAGGCCGCGCGCGGCCCCAGCTCGGCGACGACCGGCGCGCTGGCCGCATCGGGTCGGACGCCCTCGGCCACGACCGCCTTGAGCAGCTCGCTCAGGAGCAGCGGGTTGCCTTGCGTGGCCGCGTGGCACGCCGCCGCGAACGCGGGCTCGGCTGCGTCCCCGAGCCGCTCGTGGACGAGGAGGGCCGCGGCCTCCCCGGTCAGCGGGCCGGGCAGGAGCGCCTGGCACAGCGGGTCGCTGCGCAGCTCGGCGAGCAGCGCCTGGTCGGCGCCCGGCTCCGACGGGCGCAGGCTCGCGACCAGGAGCACGGGCAGGTCGTCGAGGCGACGGGCGAGGTAGGCGAGGAAGCGGAGCGAGGGCCTGTCGCACCAGTGGAGGTCGTCGACGGCGAGCAGGAGCGGCGCCTCGGCGCTCAGGTTGACGACGAGCCAGTAGAGCGCGTGCAGCGCCGCGAAGGAGCCCTCTGCGGCCTCGCCCGGGTCGTCGGCGGCGCCGAGGTCGAAGACGCTCGTCGCCCGGGAGGCCGCGCCGGTGCAGCAGCGGTCGCGGACGTCCGCGTCGACGAGCCGCGCCTCGAGCAGCTGGCGGACGACGCCGTACGGGAACTCGCGCTCGATCTCGCCGCCGCGCGCGGAGAGGACGACCAGCCCCTCGGCCGCGGCGAGCCGCCGCGCCTCCCCGAGCAGCCGAGACTTGCCGATCCCGGCCGGCCCCTCGACGAGGACGAGCCCGGCCTGCCCGGCCGCCGTCGCACGGACGGCGTCCCGGATCGCGCCGAGCTCCCGCTCGCGCTCGAGCAGGGCCGCGCCAGCGGGAAGGGTCGGCCCGGCGGTCACGGGCGAATGCTAGGGATCGACGGCGCGTCCGTCGAGATCCGTCCGACCCTGTTCGGCTCAGCCCCGGGCGAGCCAGCGTGCCGCGCACGCACGGCGGCGCTCGAGCTGGTCGATCGTCGCCTCGGAGACCCGGCGCACCCCCGAGAGGCGGTTCAGCTCGGCGTTCACCTGGGCGTGCGTCAGGCCGGTGACGCGGACGAGCTCGCGCGCGAGGGTCGCGTTCAGGTCGCGCAGCCGGTTCTTCTCCTCGCGCCGCGTCAGGGTCGCGGTGCCGCTGCCCGACTCGCCACCTCCGCCGAGGAGTGGCGGCGGGGGCGCGAGCGCGAGCTCGACCTCCTCGCCGGCGCCGTCGTCGTCCTCCAGGTCGTCGTCGTGCAGGAAGGGGTCGACGGGCAGCTCCTCCGGATCGGTGGCGACCGCCGAGATGACGGCGAAGAGGGACATCTGCTCGGCGTCGGCCGGCAGCTCGTCGAGCCCCTCCGGCTCCTCGACGAGCCGGTCGGGCCCGTCCGAGTCGCGGCGCAGCGAGTGGCGTCGCTGCTCGGCGACCCGGGCGGCGTGCATGCGCAGGCGCGGGTCGTCCGGGATGAAGAGCCACGCGCGCTGGCGCGGCACCCCGCGCGTCCAGCGGACGAGCCGGCCGACCGCCTGGCGGAAGAACAGCTCGGTCGAGGTCGTCGTCGCGAAGACGCCGACGCGCAGGCGCGGGATGTCGACGCCCTCCGAGACCATCCGCACGGCGACGAGCCAGGGATCCGAGCCCGCCGCGAAGTCCGCGATCACGGACGAGGCCTGCGGGTCGTCCGAGGTTGCGACGCGCGCCCGCGTCCCGAAGCGCACCCGCAGCAGGTCGGCGATCCCGCGCGCGTGCTCCTGGTCGATCGCGATCACGAGGCCGCCCGCGTCGGGCTGGTCGCGCCGCACCTCGGCCAGGCGCTGGTTCGCCGTGCGCAGCACCGACGGGAGCCACTCCCCCTCGAGCGAGAGCGCGGTGCGCAGGCGCTGGCTCGCCCGCTCGGCCGAGAGCGGGTCGTCGAAGGTGGCGGAGTGGATCGAGCCGTCGGGCGCCGACCACTCCATCAGGCCGTTCGTGGTCGGGAAGTACACCGGGCGCACGACCCGCCGGTCGGCGAGCGCCTCGCCATAGCCGTACTCGAAGTCCGGCACGGCCTCCTCGCCGCGGTACGAGATGAACGGGATCGCCCGCGTGTCCGAGCGGAAGGGCGTTCCGGAGAGGGCGAGCCGCCGCCGCGAGCCGGCGAAGGCCTCCCGGATCGCCGCGCCCCACGCGCGGTCGTCGGCCGCGTGGTGCAGCTCGTCGAAGACGACGAAGGCGCCCTCGGAGAGGCGCGCGAGCAGCGCCGAGCTCGTCGCCACCTGCTGGTACGTCGTGACGATCCCGTGCATGTCCGACGGGAGCGCGCCGTCGGAGGCCGACCAGGTCGGGTCGAGGTGGAGCGAGAACATCGCCGCGGCGCGGGCCCACTGGAGCTTCAGGTGCGCGGTCGGGGCGACGACGACGAGCCGTCCCCGTCGGGCCGCGAGCTCGTGCCGCGCGGCCGTCAGCGCGAACGTCGTCTTCCCGGCGCCCGGGGTCGCGACCGCCAGGAAGTCCGCCTTCTCCGCCTCGAGGAAGCGGTCGAGGGCGGCCTTCTGCCAGGGTCGGAGGCGGACGGTGCGGGCCACGACGTGGTTCGGCGCGAGCGGCCGGCGCGAACGGGTCATCCGGTCGGCGGCGCCGCCATCGAGGGTAGCGGGGCCGCCTGTCGTCATCGGGACCAGCTGGTCGGACAGGGCGGCCCGCTCGCGGCGCACTAGGCTTGCAGGGCACCACGGCGACGAGAAGGGACCCGATGACGACGACCGCGCGGCAGATGACGCTCGTGGGCTTCCTGCAGGCCCAGAACTGCTCCAACTACCCCGCCTCGTGGCGCCACCGCGAGGCCGCCCACGACTTCCTCTCGCCCGAGTACTACCAGCGGATCGCGCGCACGCTCGAGGCGGGCTGCTTTCACGTCGCCTTCTTCGACGACCGGCTCGCGATGCCCGACCGCTACGCCGACGACTTCGTCGAGTCGGTCCGCAACGGCATCCGCGTCGTCAAGCTCGACATCGTCCCGCTGCTGACGGCGATGGGCCTCGCGACCCGCCACCTCGGCCTCGGCGGAACGTACTCGACCACCTACTTCGAGCCCTTCCACGTCGCGCGCGTGTTCTCGACGCTCGACCACATGACCGGCGGGCGCGCCGCCTGGAACGTCGTCACGTCGATCAACGACTCCGAGGCGGCCAACTTCAGCCGCGACGTCCACCTCGAGCACGACGCCCGCTACGACCGGGCGGACGAGTTCATGCAGGTCGTGCTCGGCCACTGGGACACCTGGGAGGACGACGCCCTCGTCGTCGACGGCGAGAGCGGGCTGTTCGCGCACCCGGAGAAGGTGCACCGGCTCGCGCACGAGGGGTCGTGGTTCCGCTCGCGCGGCCCGTTCACCGTGCCGCCGTCGCCGCAGGGCCGCCCCGTGATCATCCAGGCGGGCCAGAGCGGCCGCGGGCGCGCGTTCGCCGCCCGCTGGGGCGAGCTGGTCTTCGTCATCTCCCCCAACGTCGACTTCGGCGCCACGACCTACGCGGCGATCAAGGAGGAGGTCGTCCGCGCCGGCCGCGATCCGGACGGCGTCGTGGTCGCGCCCGCCGCGTACTGCATCGTCGGCGAGACGCGCACCGAGGCCGAGGAGAAGGCCGCCTACATCGACAGCCTGCGCAAGCCGATCGACGCGCTCGCGCTGCTCTCGGAGGTCCTGAACTACGACTTCGCCCAGCGCGGCCTCGACGAGCCGTTCACGGACGACGAGCTCGCCTCGATCGGCGGCATCCGGGCCTACGCCGACCGCGTGATCAAGCTGAGCGGCAAGGCGAACCCGACGACGAACGACTTCATCGAGTTCAGCGCCCGCGGCACCGTGCGCGAGATGGCGACGTTCATCGGCTCGCCCTCGGACGTGGCGGACGGCCTCGAGGAGTGGTTCACCCGGCCGGCCTGCGACGGGTTCGTGCTCGCGGCGACCCACGTGCCCGGTGCGTACGAGGACTTCGTCCGGCTCGTCGTCCCGGAGCTGCAGCGCCGCGGGCTGCACCAGAAGGCGTACCGCGGGACGACGCTGCGCGAGAACCTGGGCCTGCCGCGCGCCGCGCGCGGCGACTGGGCGTAGGGGCCGCGGCCGCCGCGCCGCGCGGGGCGCGGCGGCCGCCCGGCCGACCGGGTCAGCGCGTGCCGACCCAGACCTTGCCGTCGACGTCGATCGCGACGCATCGCCGCGGCGTCGCGCACGAGAGGTCGCTCAGGATGACGCGCGAGCCGGGCAGGCTCGACGCCTTCCAGGAGGAGGCCTTCGTCGGGTTCGTCGACCAGTAGACCGTGGTGTTGGCGAGCGCGAAGCAGAGGTTCCCCGGCTCGCAGTGCAGGTGCGCCACGGCGCCCATCCCCTTGACGGCGACCTTCTTCCACGCGGCCTTGCTCCCCGTCGGGTTGGTCGAGACGAGCAGGGCGCTGTTGAAGAACTCCGCCGCGATGCAGAGCCTCGGCGAGCTGCAGGCGACGGTGGCGAGGCTCTTCCTGCCGCCGAGCGCGACCGACTGCCACGTCGCCGGCTGCGCCTCGGGTGCGGTCGTGAAGTAGACCCTGTCGTCCGACTGCACGGCTGCGCAGAACGAGACGACGCAGCTCATCTCGTAGAGCGACGAGTTCAGGTCGGGGACGATCTGCGTGGCCGTCCAGGAGCTCTGCGGGTTCACGGTGGTGAGGCCGTTGCCGGCGACGTCGATCGCGCCGCAGAGGGTCGCCGTGGCGCACGAGAGCGCCCGGATCCCGACGTACGTGCCGGACGGGAGCTGCCCCTGCACCCACGCGCCGACGCCGCCCGCCGGGCTCGTCGACGTGTAGACGTTGCTGTGGTCGTCGACGGCGACGCACAGGCCCGGGACCGGGCAGGACACGTCGGTGATGTAGGCCTGGCCGAGGCTGTCCGTGACGGCGATCTTCGCGTACTTCCAGGCCTTGCCGTTGGCCTGGATCGAGGTCGTCACCGCGACGCCGTTGGCGCCGCCGATGACGCAGAGCGACGCAGACGGGCAGGCGACGGCGTCCGCGGAGCCGATGCGCCCCATCTGCGGGACGGCGCCCTTCGCCTTCCACGTGAAGTTGGCGGCGGCCGAGGCCGCGCTCGTGCCAATGAGGGCGGCGGCGAGCAGGCCCAGCAGCAGCCCGGCGAGCAGGACGGGACGGCGGCCGCAGGTTCTCGGGGTCATCGGGTCTCCTTGCTGGACGACGTGGGCAGACCGGCCCCGCGTGACGCGCCGCGGCGTCCCCCGGCCTGACGAGGCCTGTCCACAGAGTGGCAGAGCGTCCGGCGGCGCGCCGTCGTGGACGGCCCCGTCCGAACGGGTGGGACGTTTCGACCCGGCACCCGTCGGGCATCCTGTCCAGGCGTGGCCGCGCCCAGCAACCCGGCCGCGCGAGGATCATGCGGCCTCTTGCGGACACCTCCGCTCGCGCTGGCGCGCGAGCCCTTCCCCGTCGCCTGCGCTCGGCGGGCGCGCTCGGCGCGCTCGCGATCGGCCTGGCCGTCGCGCCCCCGCACGCCGCGGCGGCGACGCCGCCGACCGGCGCCTCCCTCTCGCGCCAGGCGACCGCGGCCGAGCGGCACGCCCGCGACGTCCTGCGCGCGTGGCGCTGCGTCAATGCGGCGCGCGGCGAGCTGGGCTGGCGACGCCTCCGGATGCCCGAGCGGGTCTGGGCGACGACCGCGGCGCGCTGGGCAGGACGCTGCGACGCGACGGAGCGGCTCGTGCGGCGGGCGAACCGGCAGCCGCTGCTCGCGCTGCGCGTGGTCTTCTCGGGCCGGGGCGACGGCCGCCACGCATACGCCACGAGCGCCGAGCGGCAGGCGATCCGCGTGGCGTGGTGCGAGTCGCGCTGGGACCCGCGGACGCGTTCCGGGCAGTACGTCGGCCTGCTGCAGCTCGGCAGCTCCGAGCGCGCGCAGTACGGCGTCGGCCCCTATCGCTCGCGCGACAGCGGCACGGCCGCCCGTGCGACGAACCTCGAGCAGGCCCGCTCCGGCTACCGGATGTTCCGCGCGGCCGGCCGCTCCTGGTCGCGCTGGCAGTGCCGGCCGGGCCCCGGGGGCCCGACCAGCTACCACCTCGGCTGGTGAGCGCCTACTCCGAGTAGTCGACCGGGGTCGTCCACTCGGGGCCCTCGTGGGCGGCCCAGTAGAGATCGCGGAGGCGCGTCGTCACGGGACCGGGGCGACCGTCGCCGACCGGCTTCCCGTCGAGGCTCGTGATCGCCATCACGCCGCCGGCGGTCGACGTGGCGAACAGCTCGGCGGCCTGCCACAGCTCGGCCTCGGTCACCTCTCGCACGTCGAAGCCGATCCCCTCCCGCTCGGCCAGGTCGAGCACCGTGCGCCGGGTGATCCCCTGCAGCACCCCGCCGACGGGCGTCAGCAAGCGGCCGTCGACGAGGCCGAACACGTTGTAGCCGGGGCCCTCCGTCACGTGGCCCTCGGCGTTCAGCAGGAGCGGGAAGCGGGCGCCCCGGTCGTACGCCTCGTACAGGCCCTTCGTCAGGTCGCCCCAGTGGAAGTTCTTCACCGTCGGGTCGACCGCGCGCGGCGAGATCCGCTCGGTCGTGCGCGCGATCACGGCGTCCATTCCCTCGTCGCGCTGGTCCCAGGGCAGCAGCCAGACGTACGGGATCACGTACGCGTAGAAGCGGTTCCGGAACGTCCGCGGGTCACGGCTGCCGGGCGGCGGCGTGCCGCGCGTGCAGATCACGTCGACGTACGCCTCGCGCAGCCCGGTCACCCGGACGAGCTCGTGCAGGATCGCGGCCAGCTCGTCGCGGGAGTACGGGAGCTGCAGCCGCAGCAGGCCGCAGCCGCGCTCGAAGCGATCGAGGTGCTCCTCCAGCCGGAAGAACGCCCCCTTCCAGACGCCGACGACGTCGTACGTCAGGTCGGAGCGGGAGAAGCCCGTGTCGGTGATCGGGATGCGCGCCTCCTCGATCGGCACGACGGCCCCCTCGATCCAGGCAGCGCCGCCGGGCAGCGAGCCGACCTTCCCGCGCTCGAGCTCGAGTGTCGTCCCCGCGCTTGCGTCCATCTCCGTCCGCCTCCTCGCTCGTGGCCGTGCCCTGGACAGGCTAGTCGGCCTCGGGCGTGCGCGAGCGGCCGCTCACCAGAGGCAGCCGTCGACCGGCGCCGGCCGGGGCGGTCGCACCGGCTCGCGCAGCAGCTCGAGCAGGTCGCGCTCGACGACGGTGCAGACCGCGTCGAGCGGGACGTCCGTGATCCGCCCCGCGAACGGCGTCTCGTTCACCCAGGCGGTCCGCTCGACCAGCCCGAACACGAGCGCGACGACGAGCGCGGCCGGCACCGCCAGCCAGGCGTGGACGGGGAGCGAGCCGACGATCGTGAACGGGAAGACCACGGCGTAGAGCAGGGTGAAGAAGCGCGCGAAGACCGCGTACTGGCGCGGGATCGGGATCTGGGCGAGCCGCTCCGCGAGGGCCTGCTGCTGGGCGAGCCCCGCGAGCGCCTGGTCGAGCTGGAACGAGTCGAGCCCCACCAGCACCCCCTGGCCGTACGCCCGGACGATCCCCTCGCTCTGCAGCCCGAGCAGCTGCGTGGTCGCCGAGTCGGCCGCTCGCACCCGCGCGCGCTCCGCCTCCGGCAGGTACTGCGCGAGGCGCTCCCGCTCGTCGCGCCCGCGTGCCTCGCCGCGCAGCGCGTGCAGCCAGGCGATCTGGCGCAGCACGGCCTCGCGCTCCCATGCGTCGACCGCCGCCGCGTCCACGCCGGCCGCGCGCTTGCCCTCGCACAGGGCGACGACGCTCCGCGCGAACGTCCGGCAGCCGCCCCCGGCCTGGGCGAAGATGCCCGCCGCGTCCCACCAGCGCTGGTACGCGGCGTTCGCGCGGAACCCGAGCAGGATCGACAGGGCGACGCCGAGCACCGTCGCGAGCACCGTCGGCAGCGCCAGCCAGTCGGCGCCGGCGACGTCGACGAGCACCCAGGCCGCGAGCCCCGACGCCGCGCCGACCCCGCGGTCGACGCGGACGTAGGGGACGACGCGGTGCGGCGCGAAGCGCTCCCTGACGATCACGGCTAGGCGCTCCCGGGCCTGCGCTGCAGCCTGCTCATGCCTCGTGCAGGACGAGCACGTTGCCGTCCGGGTCGGCGAGCAGGCCCATGCTCGCGCCCCACGCCTGGCGCGTGACCGGCTGCGGGAACTCGACGCCACGACGGGCGAGCTCGGCCGCCGTCGCCTGCGGGTCGGCGGCGCCGAGGACGACGCCCGCGAAGCCGCCGACCGACGCCTCGTCGGCCGCGGGCTCCAGGGCGATCGCCGCGCCCGCGCCGCCTGGCGGGCCGACGGTCACCCAGCGCTGGCCGTCGCCGTAGGGCCAGTCGCTGCCCAGCTCGAGCCCGAGGGCCTCGGTGGGGAAGCGGATCGCCGCGTCGACGTCCGAGACCCGGACGATCGCGGCCTGGATGCCCTCGATCGGCACCCCTAGACCCCCAGCGCCTCGATCACGAGACGCGCCGCCGCGGCGCCGGAGTACTGCTGCTGGCCCGTGACGAGGATCCCGTCGCGGACCGCGAACGGCTTGAAGCGGCCGTTGACGACGAAGTTCGTCCCCTCGATCGCGCGCGCCTCGTCCTCGATCCGGAACGGCTGGATCCGCTGCCCGACGAACGCGTCGGCGAAGTCCTCCTCGCTGTTCGCGAAGCCCGTCCACGTCTTGCCGGCGACGAGCAGCGTCCCGTCCGAGAGCGTCGTCCGCAGGAGCGCCGCCGTGGCGTGGCAGACGACCGCGGCCACCTTGCCCGCCTCGTGGAACGCCCGGACGATCCCGTGCACGCGCTCGTCGTCGACGAACGTGACCATCGGCGCCTGCCCGCCGACGAGGAAGATCGCGTCGTACGCCGTGACGTCCAGCTCGGCCAGCGGCCGCGACCGCTCGACCAGGGCGGCATGACGGGGCGAGGAGATGAAGCCCAGGCTGAGGATGTCGTGCGCGGAGTAGCCGGACTCGTCGCGCGGGTCGGACCACGAGTCGGCCGCCAGCGCGCCGCCGTCGGGGCTGTAGACGTCCACCTCGTAGCCGCGCTCCGCGAACTCCCAGTACGGGTGGACGAGCTCGGCCCACCAGAAGCCGACCGGCCAGCCGGTCACGGGGGAGGTGGACGGATTCGAGGCGAGCATCGCGACGCGCTTGGGCGCCGACGGGTCGAGCAGGTCGATGGTCGCTGCCATGGGGCGCTTCCTCCTGGTCGGGTGCGTTGGCTAATACGTTACGGAATCGTATTGTATTCCCCTGCCCTACGATGTCGCAGTGCACGAGCGCCCGGGCCGGCCGCGCGACGCCTCGATCGACGAGCGCGTGCTCGACGCGGCGCGCCGGCACCTCGCCGAGCACGGCTACGAGGGCCTGTCCCTGGCCGCCGTCGCTGCGGACGCCGGCACGACCAGGCCTGCCGTCTACCGCCGCTGGCCCGGCAAGCCGGAGCTCGCGACCGCCGCGATCGCCGCCCTCTCGCGCGCCGAGGATCGCCCCGACACGGACGACCCGTTCGCCGACCTGGTGGACGAGCTCGAGGCGTTCCGCCGCGGCGTCACCCGGCCCGACGGCCTCTCGCTTGTCGGCACGATGCTGCAGCGCGGCACCGAGCCCCGCCTGGTCGAGCTCTACCGGGCGCGCGTCGTCGCCCCGCGGCGCGCCCGCCTGCGCGCCCTGCTCGAGCGCGCGGTCGCGTCGGGCGAGCTGGCGGGCGGCGACGTCGACCTGGCGGTGGCGTCGCTCACGGGCTCCTTCTACGCGCTCGCGCTCGCGGACGCGTTGCCCGGCGACTGGCCCGCCCGCGCCGCCGCCCACGCCTGGCGCGCGCTCGGCGGGACGCCGCGCTGAGCCTCGGGCGCCGCGCGGCGTCGCGGCGAGCGCGGGGAAGTCGCCTGTGCCGTCGTCGTGCCCGGGCAGCCGGCCACCGGGGCCAGGCTCACGGTCGCAGCGCGAAGCCCGTGTACCCGGCCCGGGCGATCTCGTCGCAGCGCGCGCGGTAGACGTGCAGCCCGCCGATGTACGGGAGGAACACGCGCGGCTTGTCGGGGACGTTCGCGCCGACGTACCACGAGCTGGCCCGCGGGTAGAGCGTCGTATCGCCCACCTCGGCCACGTGCCGCACCCAGTCGGCCTGCGCCTCGGGCGTCGCCTCGGCGGAGCGCAGCCCCCGCTCGCGCAGGTGCGCGATGCAGTCGGCGACCCACTCGACGTGCTGCTCGATCGCGACCATCATGTTCGTCAGCACCGACGGGCTGCCCGGGCCGGTGATCGTCCAGAGGTTGGGGAAGCCGGCGACGGCGAGCCCGAGGTAGGAGCGCGGGCCTGCGGCCCACGCGTCTCGGAGCGAGACGCCGCCCCGTCCGCGGATGTCGACGTCGAGCAGGGCGCCCGTCATCGCGTCGAACCCGATCGCGAAGACGATCGCGTCGCAGGCGTGGTGCGCCTCGGTCGTGCGCACGCCGGTCGGGGTGATCTCGACGATCGGCGTGCGGCGGAGCCCGACGAGGGTGACGTTCTCGCGGTTGTACGTCGCGTAGTAGCCGGTGTCGACGCAGAGCCGCTTCGTGCCGACGGGATGGTCGTCGGGGCACAGCAGCTCGGCCGTCTCCGGGTCGTCGACGATCTCGCGGATCCGCTCGCGGAGGTAGTCGGCGACCCGGTCGTTCGAGGCCGCGTCCGTGAGCACGTCCGCGTAGGCGGTCATCATCGCCGCTGCGCCGCCCTTCGCCCAGCGCGCGTCGAGCGTCTGCCGGAACGACGCCTCGTCGACGGCGGCGCCCGCGTCGCCGCCGGGGCTCACCGGCACGCCGAAGAACGTGTGCCGCGCACGCTCGCGGTACGCCGGGTACGCCGCCTTGAGGTCGCGCACGAGCTCCTCGCCCAGGGGCGCGTTGTTCGCGGGCACGCTGAAGTTCGCCGTCCGCTGGAAGACGGTGAGGTGCTCGGCCTGCTCCGCGATCAGCGGGATCGCCTGGATCGCGCTCGAGCCGGTGCCGATGACGGCGACCCTACGTCCCGTCAGGTCGACGCCCTCCGACGGCCAGGCGGACGTCGTGTACCGGTCGCCGGCGAACGTGTCGAGGCCCGGGAAGTCCGGCTGCTTGCGCAGGGAGAGGCAGCCGCTCGCCATCACGAGCTGCGGCGCGCGCCAGCGCTCGCCGGTGTCGGTCTCGATCGTCCAGCGCTCGTCGTCGTCCGAGAAGACGGCTGCGACGACCCGCGTCGAGAGCTGGATCCCGTCCCGTAGCCCGAAGCGGTCCGCGACGTGGTTCGCGTAGTCGAGGATCTCGGGCTGCGTCGCGTAGCGCTCGCGCCACGTCACTCCTGCTCGAGCTCCTCGGAGAAGGAGAACGAGTAGTCGATGGAGTCGACGTCGCAGCGCGCGCCCGGGTAGCGGTTCCAGTGCCAGGTGCCGCCGACGCCGTCCCCCGCCTCGAACACCCGGGCCGACAGCCCGAGCCCGCGCAGCCGGTGGAGCATGTAGAGGCCCGAGAACCCCGCGCCGACGACGATCGCATCGAGGTCGCGCACGCCTCCCGCGCCGGTCTCCTGCCCGTCTCCCATGGCTCCCTCCTCGTGCCGGGTGGAGGGCATTCTGCACCAGCTGCGGCGAGCGGGCCGCCCGCGTCAGCCGTCCGCCGCAGCCCGCTCGCGCCGTGCGACCTCGGCCCGCACGACGGGCGCGACCTCGGTGCCGAGCAGCTCGATCGAGCGCATGGCCTGCTCGTGCGGCATCGGCCCGATGATCTGGGCCGCGAAGCGGGCGTGCCCGAAGATCTCGTGCTGGTAGAGGATCTTCTCCGCCACCTGCTCGGGGCTGCCGACGAGGAGGTGCCCGCGCAGCGTCCGCCCCGCCTCGTAGTCCTGCCGGGTGAACGGCGGCCAGCCGCGCTCCTTGCCGATCCGCCCCATCAGCGCCGCGTAGGAGGGGAAGAACTCGTCGGCGGCCCGCTGCGACGTGTCCGAGACGTACACGTGCGAGCCGATCGCCATCGGGACGGCGCCGTGGCCGGCACGCTCGGCCGCCTCGCGGTGGATCCGGGCGAACGGCGCGAACCGCTCCGGCATGCCGCCGATGATCGCGAGCGTCATCGGCAGCCCGAGCGAGCCGGCGCGGGCGGCCGACTCGGGCGAGCCGCCGACCGCGACCCAGACCGGGAGCGGATCCTGGAGCGGCCGCGGAAAGACGCCCGGGCCGGCCAGCGGGGCGCGCGTCCGTCCGGACCACGTCACGTGCACGTCCTCGCGCAGCCGCAGGAGCAGGTCGAGCTTCTCCGAGAAGAGCTCGTCGTACGCGCGCAGGTCGTAGCCGAAGAGCGGGAACGACTCGATGAACGAGCCGCGGCCGGCCATGATCTCCGCGCGCCCGCCGGAGAGGAGGTCGAGCGTCGAGAACTCCTGGAAGACGCGAACGGGGTCGTCGGAGCTGAGCACGCTCACGGCGCTCGTCAGCCGGATCCGGCTCGTGCGCGCGGCGATCGCCGCGAGCGTCACGGCGGGCGCCGACACGGCGAAGTCGGGCCGGTGGTGCTCCCCGACGCCGAACAGGTCGAGCCCGACCTCGTCCGCGAGACGCGCCTCCTCGAGCAGGTCGCGCAGCCGCCCGGCGGCGGCCGGGCCGCTGTCGCGGCCCGGGTCGAGCGGCACCTCCGCGAACGTGAAGACCCCGATCTCCATCGCGGCAGTCTCGCCCATCCGCCTAGCCCGCCGTCGCGGGAGCCGGCCTGCGCTCGCGCGCCGCGGCGGCCAGCTCCGCGAGGACCTCGCGCAGCTGCTCGCGCAGCTCGTCGTCGACCAGCCGCCCCGCCTCGTCGAAGCGGGAGTGGGCGAAGGCGACCGGGAGCTCGCGCTCGAGCACCCGCGCCCCGATCGCGGCGAGCACCTTGCGCAGCTCCGCCTGCGACCAGACGGCCCCGAAGGCGCCCGTGCTCGCGCCGATCGCCGCCACCGGGACGTTGCGCAGCGCGTTCGTCGCGACCGGCCTCGAGAGCCAGTCGAGGGCGTTCTTCAGCTGGCCCGGGACGCTCGAGTTGTACTCGGGGGTGACGACGAGCACCGCGTCGGCGGCGGCGACCGCCGCGCGGAGCCGCGCGACGGCCGCCGGCGCCTCGCCGGCCTCGTCGTCCTCGTCGAAGGGCGGCACCTCCCGCAGGCCGTCCCACACCTCGACCTCGACGTCGCCGTCGGTCAGGTCGGCGGCGGCGCGCAGCAGGGCCGTGTTGTGGGAGCCGCGGCGGAGGCTGCCCGAGATGCCGAGGACGCGCATGGCGTTACCCGGCCTTCACGAAGTAGAGGTCGCCGACGATCGTCACGTCGTTCGACAGCGCCTGCTTCCCGGTCGGGAGCGGGACGTTCCAGCTGACGCCGAACTCGGTGCGGTCGACCGTCGCCTGGATCGCCAGGCCCAGCCGCTCGTTGCCGAACGCGTCGGTCAGCGGGCCGCTCGCGGCGCCCGTCAGCTCGATCGGCCGGGTGACGCCCTTGATCGTCAGCTCGCCGCCGATCCGCGCGACCTCGCCGTCGACGGAGACGTCCTCGGCGGTGAAGCGGAGCTCGGGGTGCCGCTCCGCGTCGAAGAAGTCGGGCGACTGCAGGTGCGCGGCGAGGTTCGCGTCCTTCACGTCGACGCTCGCGACCTGCGCGGCGCCGGCGAGGGTCGCCGCGCCGTCCGTGACCTGGAGCTGCGCGGCGACGTCCCGGAACTGCCCGCGGAACGTGCCGGCGAGGTATCCGACCTCGAACCCGACGGTCGAGTGGACGGCGTCGAGCTGCCACGTGCCGGCCGGCGCAGCGGTGAGAATCCCCGTCGTGCTCATCGAATGACCTCCTGTTGTGTGCTTCAATGTTGAGTACGCAATCAATCTACCAGCGTTCAATTGCGAACGCAAGTATTGAGCGATCAACGTGACCTCCGACACCAGCACGGACACCGCCGCCGCCCTCCAGGCCTGGTCGCTGCTCCTGCGCGCGCACGCCTCGACGACGCGGCTGCTGAGCGCCGCGCTCGAGAAGGAGCACGGGCTCACGATCAACGACTTCGAGGTGCTCCACCTGCTGGCGCAGGCGCCCGACCGGCGGCTGAAGCGCGTCGAGGTCGCGCGCCACGTGATGCTCACCCCGTCGGGCGTCACGCGGCTGCTCGAGGGGCTCGAGCGAGCCGGCCTGGTCGAGCGCGTCGCGTGCCCGACCGACCTCCGCGTGGCCTACGCGCAGCTGACCGACGCCGGCACCGAGCGGCTGACCGTCGCCTCGTGCGGCCACGTCGGGGCGATCGCCGACCTGCTCTCGGGCAGCCTCTCGCCGGAGGAGGTCGAGACGCTCTCGACGCTGCTCGCGAAGCTCCCCGGCGTCGCCCAGACGCCCGGCTGCTGCCCCTCGGCCTAGGCGACGTCGGCCGCGCGGTGCGACGCTGCGGGCCGGCCGACGTCGCCCGCTGTGAGCCGGTCGAGCAGCTCGCGCGCCCGATCCCGGAAGCGGTCGACGCTCGCGAGCTTGATCTCCTCGTAGCCGCGGATCGCGTCGGGCAGGCCGGCGAGCTCGACGACGAGCGGTGCCGTCTCGGGCGTCAGCCGCTCGAGGCCGGCCCGGACGAGCTCCCGGTACTCGCCGGGCAGCGCCCGCTCGACGCGTCGCACGTGCGCCCAGCGGAAGGGGTCGAGCGGCGTGCGCCGCAGGCCGCGCGCCGCACGGAGCACGCGGAAGAGGACGATCGCCGAGCGGCCGAGGCGCATCTTGCGGCGCAGCCCGAGCGCGCGCAGCAGCGGCGGCTGGAGCAGGAAGCGCACGCGGGCGTCGGGGCCCAGCTCGTCGGCGAGGCGCGCGCGCTCCGCCGCGTCGAGGTGGAGCCGCGCGACCTCGTACTCGTCCTTGGGCGCGAGCAGCTTGTGCAGCCCGCGCGCGAACGCCTCCGCGACGGGCGACGCGCCGTCGGGTCCGGGCGCCCGCTCGCGCTCCTCCGCGGCGACGGCCAGCACCTCGTCCAGGTAGCCGACCGCGAGCCGCTCGTCCTGGTAGCCGACGAGGTCGGCGACGCGCACGGCGAGCAGCCTGCGGAGCTCCGGCCCGACCCCGTCGGCCCGGGCGAGCAGCGCCTCGACGCGCGGCGACGCGTCCGGCTCCCGCGACGCGGGCGGCGCGAGCGCGGCGGCGACCGCCTCCGGGGCGTGGACGGCGGCACGGCCCCAGCGGAACGCCGCGAGGTTCGCCTCGACCGCGGCCCCGTTCAGGCGGATCGCCTGCTCGATCGAGTCGGCGCCGACCGGCAGGCAGCCGTGCTGGTATGCCGCGCCGAGCACGACGAGGTTCGCCGGCATGTGGTCGCCGAACAGCCGCTCGGCGATGGCGAGCGCGTCGACCTCGACGAGCGCGTCCGGATCCGTCGCGCGACGAACCGGCGCCACCGCCAGCCCGTGCCCGGGGAAGTGGACGGCCGGGTCGAGCACCATCCGCGCGGTCGCGACGGCCGCCGTGTTCAGCACCGCGACCGTGTGCCCGGGGACGCAGGTCGCCCGCGTCGACGCCGACCCCGCGCCGAGGACGTCGAGGCCGAGCAGCACGTCGACGCTCGCCGCGCTCGCCCGAGGCAGGGCGAGGATCGGCGCGCGCCCGATCCGCACGTCCGAGACGACCGGGCCACCCTTCTGCGCCAGCCCGATCTGCTCGACGCCCGCCGCGTGGCGCCCCTCGAGATGCGCCGCCATCTGCAGCACCTGCGAGACCGTGACGACGCCCGTGCCGCCGACGCCCGGGAGCCGTAGCGCGACCTCGTCGCCCACGCGCCGTGCCGGCTCCGGCAGCTCCACCGGCAGCGCGGGCACGGGGCGGCGCGGCCGCTCGCGCGGCTCGACGAGAAGGAACGACGGGCAGTCGCCCTGCACGCAGGTCAGGTCCTGGTTGCAGGAGGACTGGTGGATCCGCGTCTTGCGGCCCAGCTCCGTCTCGACCGGGACGACCGAGAGGCACGACGACACCCGGCCGCAGTCGCCGCAGCCCTCGCAGACCCGCTCGTTGATCCAGGCGCGCGTCGGCCGCGGCGGCAGCAGGCCGCGCTTGCGCAGCCGGCGCTCCTCGGTCGCGCAGCGGTCGTCGTGGAGGAGCACGGTGACGCCCTCGACGCCCACGAGCTCGGCCTGCGCCTCCTGCAGCCGGTCGCGGTGGCGGACCTCCGCGATCGGCGCGAGCTCGACGCCGCGATACGCCTCCGGCTCGTCCGTCGTGACGATCACGCGCCGGACGCCCTCCGCCGCGAGCCAGCGCGTCAGCGCGGGCACGCCGATCTGGCCGCGCGGGTCCTGGCCGCCGGTCATCGCGACCGCGTCGTTGTAGAGCAGCTTGTAGGTCATCGACGCGCCCGCGGCGACGGCGGCGCGGATCGCGAGCGACCCCGAGTGGTGGAACGTCCCGTCGCCGAGGTTCTGGACGAGGTGCGCGGGCTCGGCGAAGTGCCGCAGGCCGAGCCACTGGGCGCCCTCGCCGCCCATCTGCGTCAGGCCGACGAGCGTCCCGCGCCCGGGCACGTCGAAGGCGACCATCGCGTGGCAGCCGATGCCGACGCCGACGAGCTGCTCCTCGGGCGCGCGGGTGGACGTGTTGTGCGGGCAGCCGGAGCAGAAGAACGGCGCGCGCGGGGGCAGGAGGACGAGCTGGCCGTCGCCCCCGTCGGGCCGCGCGAGCAGCTCGAGCCGCGCCGCGGCGCGCGCGGGCAGGCGCTCGCGCGCGAGGCGCTCGCCGAGCGCGAGCGCGACGGCGTCGGCGCCGAGCGAGGTCGCGAGCGGCACGAGCGGCCGCCCCTGCTCGTCCTCCTTGCCGAGGACGCGGGGCGCGTCCGGCGCGCGGTAGAGGGCCTCCTTGACCGCCGACTCGAGGAACGGCAGGCCCGGCTCGAGCACGAGCACCTCCTCGACCCCCGCGACGAGTCGCCGCACGTCCTCCCCGCCCCAGGGCCACGGCAGGCGGATCTCGACGAGCCGCAGCCCGAGCGCGTCGAGCTCGCCGTCGCCGAGGCCGAGGTCGAGCAGCGCACGCCGCGCGGCGGCGAACGTCGGACCGGACGCGACGAGGGCCAGCCGCGGCCGCGACGGCTCGAACACGACCCGGTTCAGACCCGCGAGCCGGTCGTACTCGCGCACGCGCTCGAGGCGGGCCCGGAGCAGGTCGTGCTCGGCCTCGACGGAGGTCGGGGGCAGGAGCTTCGCCGGGCGCCAGCCCTCGCGGACCGGCAGCCGGGGGATCGCCTCGACGATCCCGTCGAGCTCGACGGTCGCCGAGGCGTCGGCCACGTCGGCGACGATCCGCATCCCCGTCCAGGTCCCGGCGTGGCGGGAGAGGGCGACGGCGTGCAGCCCGAGCTCGAGCACGTCGCGGACGGAGCCGGGTGAGAGCAGCGGCAGGTGGAGGCTGCGACAGAGCGGCTCGCACGAGCTCGGGAGCGTCGACGACTTGCACTCGGGATCGTCGCCGACCCAGGCCACGGCGCCGCCGAGCGGGGCAGTGCCGGAGACGTTCGCGTGCCGGATCGCGTCGGCGGCGCGGTCCAGCCCGGGGTTCTTCCCGTACCAGTGCCCGACGACGCCGTCGACCGTGCGACCGGCGAGCTGCCCGACGAGCTGCGTCCCCGCCACCGCGGTCGCCGCGAGCTCCTCGTTCACGCCGGGCTCGAAGACGAGCCGTGCGTCGGCGCCGCGGGCGAGGACGCGCGCGAGCTCCCTGTCGACGCCCGCCAGCGGGGAGCCCGGGTAGCCGCTGACGTAGCCGCCCGTGCGCAGGCCGCGCGCCCGATCGAGGCGGAGCTGGTCGAGGCCGACGCGGACGAGCGCCTGGATCCCGGAGAGGAGGACCACGCCCCCGGTCGCGTCGTAGCGGTCGTCGAGCGCGAGATCGGGGCGGACGATGCGGTGGGACGCGTCGGCGTCGGTGCCGGGCGGCCCGGCGAGCGGGATGGACGTGGCGGCCATCCGGGAGCCTCCCTCGGAGCGGGAATCGGGTCGAGACCCGGAGTCTCGACGTCCGCGGGCCAGGTCGTCAAGACGGCGGGACGTGAACGCAGGATTCCGTGCGTCGTCGCGACACGATGCACATGATCCTTGCGCCCGAAGAGCACTCTCCGGTACGTTCGCGGCGTGGAGCGGCTCGTGCTCGACGGAATCGACGAGGCGATCGTCGCCGCGCTGCTCGAGGACGCACGGCAGCCGACCAGCACGATCGCCGGCCGCGTCGGCCTGTCCCCGGCCGCGACCAAGCGGCGGATCGACCGGCTGGAGCGCGTCGGCGTGATCACGGGCTACACGGCGGTGGTCGACCACTCGCTGCTCGGCGCCGGGATCGATGCGTTCATCGAGCTCCGCTTCCGCGGCACGACGACCGTCGAGCAGATCGACGAGACGCTCGCCGCGGTCCCCGAGGTCGTCGCCGCCTACACGACCGCAGGCGACCCGGACGCGCTCCTCCGCGTCCGCGTCGGCGACCTCGCGCACCTGAAGGGCGTGATCGACCGCATCCGCCGCGCCGGGAACGTCACGGGCACGAAGACGCTGATCGTCCTCGATCGCGTCACGCCGCGGCGCTGAGCCGCCCTCTCCGCAGGTCGCGCGGCGCTGCGTACCATGCGCCGCGGCATCGACCCGACGACGCGAAGGAAGCCCATGAGCGACCAGCACCGCCCCGAGACGCTCGCGCTGCACGCGGGCCAGACCGCCGACCCGACGACGGCCTCCCGCGCGGTCCCGATCTACCAGACCGTGGCGTACGAGTTCTCGGACACGCAGCACGCCGCCGACCTCTTCGCGCTGCAGGTCGAGGGAAACATCTACACGCGGATCATGAACCCGACCTGGGCGGTGCTCGAGGCGCGCGTCGCCGCGCTCGAGGGCGGCGTCGGTGCGCTCGCGCTCGCGTCCGGGCAGGCCGCCGTCAGCTACGCGGTGATGAACGTCGCGCGCGCCGGCGACAACATCGTCTCGGTCTCGACGCTGTACGGCGGCACGTACAACCTGTTCGCGCACACGCTGCCGCAGTACGGGATCGAGGTGCGCTGGGCGGATCCCGCGGAGCCGGAGTCGATCGCGGCGCTCGTCGACGACCGGACGCGGGCCGTCTTCGCCGAGACGATCGGCAACCCGAAGCTGAACGTCGTCGACATCCCCGCCTGGGCGGACGCGGCGCACGCGCAGGGCCTGCCCCTGATCGTCGACAACACCGTGGCGACGCCGATCCACTGCCGCGTCCTCGACCACGGCGCCGACATCGCCGTCCACTCGGCGACGAAGTACATCGGCGGCCACGGCACGACCCTCGGCGGCGTGATCGTCGACGCGGGCCGCTTCGACTGGCCGGCGCACGCCGACCGCTTCCCGGGCCTGACGGCGCCCGACCCGTCCTACCACGGCGTCGTCTGGTCGGAAGCGCTCGGCCCGGCGGCGTACATCGGTCGGGCGCGGACGGTGCTGCTGCGGAACACCGGCGCGGCGCTGTCGCCCTTCAACGCCTTCCTGCTCCTGCAGGGGCTCGAGACGCTCCCGCTGCGGATGGAGCGCCACTCGGCGAACGCGCTGGCCGTCGCCCGACACCTCGAGGCGCACCCGGCCGTCGCCTGGGTCTCCTACCCCGGCCTCGACTCGAGCCCGTCGAAGGCGGTCGCGGACAGGATCCTCGCAGGCGGGTACGGCGGCCTCGTCACCTTCGGGATCGCGGGCGGCCGGGAGGCCGGCCGCCGCTTCATCGAGGGGCTCCGCCTCTTCAGTCACCTCGCGAACATCGGCGACGCGAAGAGCCTCGCGATCCACAACGCGACGACGACGCACTCGCAGCTGAACGACGAGGAGCTCGCCGCCGCCGGCGTGACCCAGGACACGGTCCGCCTCTCGATCGGGATCGAGCACGTCGACGACATCCTCGATGACCTCGACCAGGCCCTGGCCGGCGCGCGCGCGTAGCGGCCGCCCCGCCTGCGGCGGGCGCGGTCAGCGGAAGCTGTCGGCGTAGTCCCGCGCGAAGTCGTCGATCGAGCGGGCCGGGCGCCCGGTCGTCTCCGCGACGACGTCGGTCACCTCGCTGGCCGCGCCCGCGGCCAGCGACCGGGCGAGGAGCGTGAGGTCGCGCGCGAAGAAGGCGGGGGCGCCGCCGGCGAGCGTCGCGGCCTCGAACTCCTCCGGCGCGAGGTCGACGTAGCGGACGTCGCGGCCGAGCGCGTGTGAGAGCGCGGCGAGCATCTCGTCGTGGGTCGGCGCGGCCGGCCCGGTGACGTCGAGGGCGCGCCCGTGCCAGCGCGAGGGGTCGCGCAGCACCGCGGCCGACACGGCCGCGACGTCGCGCGCGTCGACGGACGAGACGCGACCCTGGCCGAAGCAGCTGCGGAAGACCCCGTCGCGGCGGATGCCCTCGGCCTGGAACAGCAGGTTCTGGAAGAAGTTGTTCGGCCGCACGTGGGCCCAGCCGAGACCCGATCGCTCGATTCGCAGCTCCGTCTCGCGGTGCCAGCGGAAGAACCCGACGGGATGGTCGAGCGCGGGGTGCATGACGCCGAGCTTCACGAGGTGGGCCACGCCTGCGCCGATCGCGGCGTCGACGAAGCCGTTCTGGAGCTCGAGCTGGTTCTCGGGGACGCCCGTGAGCAGGAACGCGGTCTCCACGCCGTCCAGCGCGGCGGCGACGGAGCGGGCGTCCTCGAGGCTGCCCCAGGCGAGCTCGACGTCGAGCCCGTGGAGGGCGGCAGCGCGCTCCGGCGAGCGGACGAGCGCGCGGACGGCGACGCCGCGGCCGGCGAGCTCCCGGACGAGCTCGCGTCCGACGGTTCCTGTCGCCCCGGTGACGAGGATCATGGACGAGCCTCCCTGGGGCCGGGCCCCTGTCGCGTGACCGCGCCATTCCATCGCGGTGCGCGCGTCGGGTCAAGCCCGGCCCCGGCGCGGGGCGACCCTCGCTAGAGCGAGTCGGGGCTCAGCCGGTCGAGGTGCGGCTGGTCCTCGAACGCGCCGATCTCGAGCCCGGGCGCCTCGCCGCGGGCGACCGCGTCCGCGCGCTCCGCCTCGCGCTCGGCCTTCCGACGGGCCTTCTCCTCGCGCTTCTCCGCCCTCTTCAGCTCGCGCAGCCGCTTCTGGACGCTCGGGTTCGCTCCTGCCATTCGTCTGCTCTCCTCGCTCGGGGACGTGGATCGGCTACGCGCTCAACGCGGCCGGGCGGCGACGGGACGGGCCCGCCTCCGGACGTGCGACGCCGCCGCACGGGCGGCGCGCCAGACGGGCCGGAACGGCGTTGGCGTCGCTCGACGCACGCACCGCGGGCCGGGTCGTCCTCGCCTAGGGTAGCTGCCGCGGCCGGCGATGCCGACCTGCGACGGAGAGGAGGCCGTGGTGGACGCGCAGCTGGACGGGCGGACGGTGGTCGTGACGGGCGCCGCATCGGGGATCGGGCGGGCCTGCGCGCTCGCCTTCGCGGCCGAGGGCGCGCACGTCGGCGTCGTCGACGTGCGGGAGGACGCGGCCCGCGAGACGGTCGCGCTCGTCGAGGCGGCCGGCGGCCGGGCGCACGCGACGCGCGCGGACGTGACGCGCTCCGGGGAGGTCGAGGCCGCCGTCGCGGCAGCCGTGCGCGCGACCGGCCGGCTCGACGCGATGGTCAACAACGCCGGGCTCGTGTTCAACGCGCCGATCACGGAGACGACGGACGAGCAGTGGCGGCGCGTCGTCGACGTCAACCTGACGGGCGTCTGGCTCGGCTGCAAGCACGCGATCGCCGCGATGCTCGCCCGCGGCGAGGGCGGGGCGATCGTCAACGTCGCCTCGGTCGCCGGCCTGGTCGCGGCGTTCTCGGGCCAGCCCGCGTACATCGCGGCGAAGGGCGGCGTCGTCCAGCTGACGAAGGCGCTCGCGATCGACCACGCGCTCGACGGGATCCGCGTCAACTGCGTCTGCCCGGGCGTGGTCGACACGCCGATGATCGACGACGCGATCGCGAGCTGGCCCGAGGACCCGGCCGAGCGGGCGGCCGCGAAGCAGGCGATCCACGGCGTCCAGCCGATCGGCCGCATGTCGCTCGCGGCGGACGTCGCGAGCACGATCGTGTACCTCTGCTCGCCGCTCGCGCGCGACGTGACCGGCGCGATCCTCCCGGTCGACGGCGGGCTCGTCGCCCGCTAGGCGTCCGCCGCCGCGGCCAGCACGGCCCGGACGATCCCGTCGTAGCCCGTGCAGCGGCAGAGGTTGCCGGCGAGCGCGACGCGCACCTCGTCCTCGCTCGGCGTCGGGTTGGCCCGCAGGAGCGCGGTCGCGGAGATCAGCATGCCCGGCGTGCAGAAGCCGCACTGGACGCCGCCGTGCTCGAGGAAGGCGCGCTGCAGCGGCCCGAGCTCGTCGTCGCCGGCGAGGCCTTCGACGGTCGTGATCTCGCTGCCCTCCGCCTGGAGCGCGAGGTACGAGCAGGCGTTCGTCGGACGGCCGTCGACGAGCATCATGCAGGCGCCGCACTCGGAGTCGTCGCAGCCCTCCTTCGACCCGGTCAGGCCGAGCACGTCGCGGACGACGTGGAGCAGGCTCGCGCCCGCGCCGACGTCGGTCGGGTAGGGGACGCCGTTGACGTTCAGGGTGACCTGGTAGCGCATCGAGGCTCCTAGCCCGCCGCGTGCAGCGCGGGGCTCGCAGGGATCGGGACGGTGGCGCCGCTCGCGCGGGCGACGGCGGCCGTGATCGCGCGGCGCGCGATCACGGCGACCATCGCGCGCCGGTACTCGGCGGAGGCGCGAACGTCGCCGATCGGCGTCGAGGCGGCCGCCGCCGCCTGCGCCGCCGCCTCGGCGGCGGCACGCCCGCCGTCGGTGCCGACGAGGGCCAGCTCGGCCGCCTCCACGCGCAGGATCGTCGGGGCGACCGCGGTCAGCGCGATGCGCGCGTCGGCGACCTCGCCGCCCGCGAGCGTCACCACGGCGGTCGCGCCGACCACTGCGATCTCCATCGCGCGCCGGTACTCGAGCCGGACGTAGCAGCTGCCGGCGCCCGGGCCGGGAAGCGGGACGACGACCCCGGTGAGCAGCTCCTCCCGCCGGGCCGTGGTGGCGCCGGGCCCGGCGAGCAGCTCGGCGACGGCCAGCTCGCGCACGCCGTCCTGCGAGGCGAGCGTCGCGGTCGCCCCGAAGCAGACGAGCGGGCCGCCGGCCTCCATCGCGGGCGACGCGTTCATCAGGTTCCCGCCGATCGTCCCGTGCGCACGGGTGGCGTGCGAGCCGACGATCGCGGACGCGTCGGCGAGCGCGGTCAGCCGCTCCCGGACGGGCGGGCTCGCGGCGAGCTCGGCGTGCGTGGCGAGCGCGCCCAGGCGCGCGGCGCCGTCGACCTGCTCGATGCCGCCGAGGGCCGGCACCCGGTGGATCGCGACGAGGCTCTCCGGCAGGGGCGACTTGCCCTGGCGCGCGCCGACGACGAGATCGGTCCCGCCGGCGACCGGGCGCGCGCCCGCGGCGAGCGCGGCCAGCGCGTCGTCGACCGTGCGCGCCGTCTGGAACGTCTCGGCCGCCATCAGGCCACCTCCCGGCTCGCCGCCCAGACCCGCTCGGGCAGCATCGGCAGCTGCCTGACCTGCGTCCCGATCACCTTCGCGATCGCGTTCGCGATCGCCCCGGGCGTCGCGACGCACGGCGGCTCGCCGATCCCCTTCGACCCCTTCGGGCCGGCGTTTGGCGTGTCCGTCTCGACCCACGCGATGTCGATCCTCGGCGCGTCGGCCGAGGTGACCAGCTTGTAGTCGAGCAGGTGCGGGTTCCGCTGGCGCCCCGCCTCGTCGTGCTGCGTCCCCTCGGTGAGCGCCTGCCCGATCCCCATGACGACGCCGCCGTAGACCTGGCCGTTCGCGCCGAGCGGGTTCAGGATGATCCCGGAGTCGTGCGCCGCGGCGACCCGCAGGACGCGGACGACGCCCGTGTCGCGGTCGACCTTGACGTGCACCGCATGCGTGATCAGCTGGGGCGCCAGGAAGGACTCGAGCCCGAGCTTGCCGACGCAGCCCTCCGCCTCGACGGGCTGCGCCTCGGGGACGACCCCGGCGCCCTTGCCCTGGAACGTGCGGCCGGACCCGGCCAGCTCGGCGATCGTCACCTGCCGCTCGGGCGCGCCCGCGACGCGGATCGCGCCCTCGACGAGCTCGAGGTCATCGCGCGCAGCCTCGAGGTCCTCGGCCGCGGCGTCGAGCAGCTGCTCACGCAGGTCCGCCGCGGCCGCTATGGCCGCACGACCGCTGTTGAACGTCGTCTGCGAGCCGCACGAGCCCATGTCCCACGGCCCGGCGTCGGTGTCCTGGTAGAGCAGGTCGACGTCCTCGGGTCGCAGACCCAGCTGCTCGGCGACGAGGACCGGGAAGGCCATCACGGCCCCCGTCCCGTTCTCCTGTGCGCCGGTGAGCACCGTGGCCGTTCCGTCGCCGTTCAACGTCACGTAGGCGCCGGCGGGGGCGCCGAAGCACGGCCACCAGCCGCACGCGACGCCGATCGCCTCGTCCTCCGGCAGCTCGCGCCCGTAGCCGATCAGCTCGACGGCGCGCTCGAGCGTCTCGCGCATGCCGACCGCCTCGAACACCTGACCGGCCGGGCCGATCGAGCCCTCGCGGATGAGCGTCCGGCGACGCAGCTCGACGGGGTCGAGCCCGAGCTCACGCGCGAGGTCGTCCATGTGCTGCTCGAGCGCCCAGCAGACCTGGGGCGCCGTCGGAGCGCGGATCGAGCTCGATGGCTGGGTGGTGGAGTAGTTCATCGAGGCGGCGACATCGACGTTCTCGACCTCGTACGGGCCGACCGCGTGCATCGCGGCCATCTGCGCGAAGAAGCCGCCCTCGCCGCAGTACGCACCCTTGTCGAGCACGAGCCGCGCGCGCCGCGCGACGATCGTCCCGTCGCGGCGCGCCCCCGTCTCGAGCTCGATCACCATGCCCTCGCGGCGGTGGTCGACGGCGACGAACTCCTCCCGGCGGGTGAGCACGAGCTTCACCGGGCGGCGCGCGGCCCGCGCGAGGGCAGCGACGTGGCTCTCGAAGTGGTGGTCGCACTTGGCGCCGAAGCCGCCGCCGAGGAGCGGCACGACGATCCGCACCCGCGACTCGGGGATCTGCAGCGCGTGGGCGACGCCGGCGCGCGCCGCGTACGGCACCTGGGTCGACGACCAGATCGTGACGCGGTCGCCGTGCCACTCGGCCACGACCGCGTGCGGCTCGATCGGGACGCCCTGGCACGAGTCGGTCGAGTAGCTGCCGCGCACGACGACCTCGGCCGCCGCCATCCCGGCGTCGGCGTCGCCGCGGACGATGGTCGAGTAGGCGATCCGGTTCCCCTCGCGGCCCATCGAGTCGCTACCCTCGTCGGCCTCCCAGTCCTCGTGCACGAGCGGGACGCCGGGCGCGTGGGTCGCCGCGAAGTCGGGGAGCGCGGGCAGGGGCTCGTACTCCACCTGGATCGCGGCCGCGGCGCGCTCGGCGAGCTCGGGCGTCAGCGCCGCCACGCCGGCGACGATGTCCCCCTCCCAGCGCACGGCGTCGCGGGCGAAGAGGCGCCTGTCCTGCACCATGCCGCCGTACTTCACGTCGGGCACGTCCTCGTGGGTGAGGACGGCGAGCACACCCGGCAGCGCACGGGCGCGCGAGGCGTCGACGCGCACGATGCGGGCGTGCGGGTGGTCGGCGTAGCGGAAGCGCGCGTGCGCCATGCCGGGCAGGGCGAGATCGGCGGTGTACCGGCCCGTCCCGGTGACCTTCTCCTTGCCGTCCGGCCGGACGAACCGCGCCGGCGACGCTGCCTGCTCGACTGACGCCACGGTGACCCCCTCGGGAGACTGGCTCGCTGCGCCGCAAGCCTACTCGCCCGGGCGCCGGGGCGCGCCTCCCCCGTCGACGTCGCTCCGGCGGGCCCGCGGCCCCGCGGCAACCGCCGAGCCCGAGCCGGCGGCGCCCGCCGCGGCCGGCCGGACGGAGGGACCCGGATCCCCCCACCCGCCGCCCTGGGGGAGGGTACGCGGATCGGACGCACGCGTGTGCAACGGCTTCGCGCCGGGTCCGTGACGATCCGCCCACAGGGGCGCCGACGGGACGTTCCGGGCGGGGAGGCGCGCAGATGGAGACGCCGGGCGCGCTCGGGTCGCCGCGCGGGACGTGGACCTGCAGCACGGGCGAGCGCTGCGCGCGAGTCGCGCGGCTGGTGCGTCGGGGCCGCGGCGGGCCCGCGAGCGAGATCGAGCCGGCTAGGCGGCGATGGCGCGCGCGACGGCGCGCTCGTAGCGCCCTTCCTGGCGCTCGAGCCGCTCCTCGGCGCGGGCGCGGGCCACGATCACGGCCGGGTCGCCGGAGCGGATGTGGGCCTTCAACGCACGGATCTGCGCGTACAGCCCGTCGATGCGGACGCCGAGCGCCTCGACCGCGGCGATCGCGCCGGGATCGCGGTCGCGTCCGAGCGCGGCCCACAGGGCGGCCCGCTCGGCCGTCGCCTGCTCGAGCTCGCGCTGGGCGAGGAGCAGCGCCCTCGCGGCCTCGAGGATCGTCGACGGTCTGGTCTGGAGTGCCTGGCTCATGTCCATCGCTCCTTCCTTCGGGAGTCGGCAGCAGGTGCCCTCCATGTGACCAACCGTTCTTCTGAACTCGATGAGAGAAACCTCAGAACTTCCTCAGAGCGCCTCTCGGAATACCCCTGGTGGGTATATCGTTGAGAGGGGTGACGGCACGACGGAGCGGGAAGGAGCACCCCATGGAGCACGCACACGGCACGAGACCGCAGTCGCTGAGTCGCCTCGCGGCGCTCGCGACCCTCCACTGCCTCACCGGCTGCGCGATCGGCGAGGTGCTCGGCCTCGTGATCGCGTCGGCGCTCGGCTGGGGCACCGCTGCGTCGATCGGGCTCGCGGTGGGCCTCGCGTTCCTGTTCGGCTACGCCCTGACGCTGCGGCCGCTGCTCGCCGGGGGCCTCCGGGTGCGCCAGGCGGTCGGGATCGCCCTCGCGGCGGACACGATCTCGATCGCGGTGATGGAGGCCGTCGACAACGGCGTCCTCGTCGCCATCCCGGGGGCCATGGACGCCGGGCTGGGAGTCGCTGCTCTTCTGGGGCTCGCTCGCCCTCGCGCTCGCCGTGGCGTTCGCGGCCGCGTTCCCGGTCGGCCGGGCGCTGATCGCCCGCGGCAAGGGCACGCCGTCGCGCACGCGCATCATCCGCGGGCCATGCGGTCGAGACGGCGACGGGGGCAGCGGACGCGAGCGACGACAGGCAGCGCCACCGAGGCCCGCGCCGCCTGAGCGTCAGGTGACGGGCGAGGGCTCGGCGAGCGCCGGCAGGCGCAGCCGCGCCCTCGTCCCGCCGCCGTCCGGCGCGCTCGAGCGCGATCGAGCCGCCGTGCTCCTCGGCCACCTGCTTCACGATCGCGAGGCCGAGCCCCGAGCCCGGCATCTGGCGCGCTGCGGCGGAGCGGTAGAAGCGGTCGAACACGTGGGGGAGGTCGACGTCGTCGATGCCCGGCCCATGATCGCGAACGACCACCTCACCGCCGGACACGGCGACCTCGATCGCGGACGACGCCGGGCTCCACTTGACGGCGTTGTCGAGCAGGTTCGCGATCGCGCGGTCGAGCCGGGCCGGCACGCCGCGGACGACCGTCGGCTCCGCGTCCAGCGAGATCTCGACCTGCGGCGCCAGCCGTCTCGCGCGCTCCACGGCGTCCTGCACGAGCTCGTCGAGCTGCACCTCCGACGCCTCCAGGTCGGGCGGCCGGTCGGCCGCGACCTCGACGAGGTCCGTGACGAGGCTGCTCATCTCCTCGAGCTGGCCCACCACGTCGGCGAGCAGCGCGGCGCGCTTCTCCTCGCTCATGGCGGAGTTGCGCGCGAGCACCTCGATGTTCGTGCGCAGGCTCGTCAGCGGCGTGCGCAGCTCGTGCGACGCGTCCGCGACGAGCTGACGCTGCGCCTGGTGGGAGACCTCGAGCGCCGCCAGCATCGTGTTGAAGCTCGCGCCGAGCCGGGCGAGCTCGTCGCGGCCGTGGACGTCGATCCGGTGCGCGAGATCCTGCGTCTCGGCGACGACCTCGGCCTCGCGCGTCAGGCGACGCACGGGCTTCAGCGCCGTGCGCGCGACGAGCCCGCCGAGCAGGGCCGCGACGCCGATCCCGCCGATCGCGAGGAAGATCAGGATCAGGCCGATCCGGTGCAGCAGCCGGTCGATGTCGTCGATCGAGCGGACGAGCTGGAGGGCGTACCCGTCGTTCGCGGGCACCGTCAGCATCCGCACGTGCACGTCCGCGACGGTCGCGTCCGAGAAGAAGCGCTGCCGCTCGCCGCTCGCGGCCGCCAGCGTCTCCTCCTCGACCGGCAGCTCGACGAGCCGGGAGTCCTGCTTGATCACCGTGCCGTCCGACCTGACGGCCTGGACGACGACGCCGGTCAGGCCGAGGCCCGCCTCGACCGAGGTCGAGCCGGTAGCCGTCCGTCGCAGGGTCGTCCTCGACGTGCACAGGCCCGCGCGTGATCACCGCGACGGCCTGCTCCAGCTGGTCGTCGACCTGGCTGCGCAGCTCGTTCCGGATCAGCACGTAGACGAGCGCGGACGCGGCAGCGATCGCCGCCGCGACCGCGAGCGACGTGACGAGCGTCTGGCGGACGGAAGCTCACGACTCGCGCAGCGCGTGGCCCACGCCGCGCACGGTGTGGATCACGCGCGGCTCGCCCTCGGCCTCGAGCTTCCGGCGCAGGTAGCCGACGTACACGTCGAGGGCGTGCGAGTCGGCGCCGAAGTCGTAGCCCCAGACGCGGTCGTAGATCAGCGACCGCCGGAGCACCTGGCGCGGGTTGCGCAGGAACAGCTCGAGCAGGTTGAACTCGGTCACCGTCAGCTCGATCGACCGCTCGCCGCGGCGCACCTCGCGGGTGCCCGGGTCGAGCAGGACGTCGCCGAACGAGAGCTCGCCCGAGGTGCCGGTTCGACGGAGCAGCGCCCGGATCCGCGCGAGCAGCTCCGCCAGCGCGAACGGCTTGATCAGGTAGTCGTCCGCGCCCGCGTCGAGCCCGGCGACGCGGTCGCCGACCGCGCCCCGCGCCGTCAGCATCAGGATCGGCACGTCGCAGCCGTCCGCGCGCAGCCGGCGCGCAGCCTCGAGCCCGTCGACCACGGGCAGCATCACGTCGAGCAGGATCAGGTCGGGCGGGTCCGACGCGACGGCCTCGAGGGCGGCCGCGCCGTCCTCGACGAGCGTCAGGTCGTAGCCCTCGGCCTCCAGCGCGCGCTCGAGCGCCTGCCGGACGGCAGCCTCGTCCTCCACGATCAGCAGCCGCATCTCCCTCTCCCGTGTCGCCCGCCTGCCATCGACCCGGATCATCGCAGCCGCGTCTCAGAGCGGGGTAAGCCGTCCCGCAGAGCCGGGTAAGAGCGCGCGGGGCGATTCTGCGGAAGCTCTCAGGCGCGTCTTACCGTGCTCTGAACCGGCGCTGGTCGGATGCGAGCAGACGATGGCCGAGCCGCCCACATCCGGACCCCCCTCCCGGCTCGACGCCGCGCGAGCGCGGGTCGCCGCCGCCAAGTGGCTCCTCGCGGTCGCGGCCGGCGCCGGGTTCGGCTGGGCCCTCCTCGGCGCCAAGCTCGCGAACCCGGGCGACCCGGCGCCGGGCGGCGTGCAGGACGCGCCGGCCGCGGACACCGGCGCGGCGATCCCGGCCTCGGCGCCGGAGGAGCCGGTCGCGCCGGACGAGCCGGCCCCGGACGACGACGGTCGGCGCTCGCTCGAGCCGAGCCCGTCGCGCACGTTCGCCCCGCTCCCGAGGACGCGCGCGTCGTGACGGCCGCGACGCACACGACCGGGCCGGCCTCGTTCCGCGCGATGGGCACGGAGGTGCTCGTCGCCGGCGCCTCCCCGGAGTCCCTGGCCGCGATCGTCGCGCTCTTCGAGGAGCGGGAGCGGATCTTCAGCCGCTTCCGCGCCGACAGCGAGATCCGCGCCGTCAACGCCACCGCGGCGCCCGTGGTCGGCGTCTCGCGGGAGTTCGCGCGGGCGCTGCAGCGCGCGCTCGACGCGGCCCGGGCGACGGGCGGGCTCGTCGATCCGACGCTCGGCGCGGCGCTCGTCGCCGCCGGCTACGACCGGGACTTCGCCGCGCTCGCGCCGCGCGACGACGCCGTTGGTCCCGCGCGGCGCGGCCGCTGGCCCGAGGTGCACGTCTGGGGCCGGGTGATCGGCCGCCCGATCGGCCTCGAGCTCGACCTGAACGGCGTCGTCAAGGGCATGGCCGTCGACGACGCCGCTGCGCTCCTCCCGGGGAGGGCTGGGTATCCGCCGGCGGCGACATCGCCGCGCGGGGCCCGGTCGCGGTCGCGCTGCCCGACGGCGGCTCGCTCCGCCTCCTCGGCGGCGGCATCGCGACGAGCGGCACCGTCAAGCGGCGCTGGCGGCGCGGCGGCGAGACGCAGCACCACCTGATCGACCCGCGCACGGGCCGGCCGTCCGACGCGCCCTGGGCGCTCGTCACCGTCGCCGCGGGCAGCTGCACGGCGGCGGACGTCGCCGCGAAGGCCGCGTTCCTCCATGGCGAGCGCGGCCCGGCGTGGCTCGACGCCCGTCGGCTCCCAGGCCGCTTCGTCGCCCACGACGGCGCCGTCGTCGTGAGCGAGGCGTGGCGCGCCGCCGTCGGCCCGGCCGACCCGCCAACGGTCTTACGGAGCTCTGAAGGACGTCTGCTGGCATTGGACTCGTCCAACCAGGAGGATCGCGCGTGATGACGAGACGACCCGGGAAGAAGGTGCTCGCGAGCGCCGCAGCCCTCGCCATGCTCGCGGGCGGCGGCGCCGCCATCGCCGCCAGCCAGCTCGGCGGCAGCGAGGATCAGCAGGCGATCGTGGCGGACGCGGCCGAGCGTCTCGGCGTCGAGCCCGAGCAGCTGTCGACCGCCCTCCAGGAGGCCTACGGGGCCCGCGTCGACGAGGCGGTCGCGAGCGGCCAGCTGACCGAGGAGCAGGGCGACGCGCTGAAGCAGCGGGTCGAGTCGGGCGAGCTGCCGCTCGTCGGCGTGCCACTCGATCGCGGCGGCCGCTTCGGTCACGGCGCACCCGGCTTCGGTCCCGGCGGGGACGCGCTCGAGGCGGCGGCGACGTACCTCGGCGTCGAGCAGGCCGACCTGGTCGAGCAGCTCCGCGCCGGCCAGTCGCTCGCCGACGTGGCCGCGGCCCAGGGAAAGACGACCGACGGGCTGAAGCAGGCCATCGTCGACGCCGCCAAGGCCTCGCTCGCAGAGGCGGTCGCGGACGGCAAGCTGACGCAGGGGCAGGCGGACGCCGCGACCGCGCAGCTCGAGCGGCGAGCGGACGACCTGATCGCGGGCACCGGCCCCGGCGCGTTCGGGCGCGGCCCCGGCCGCGGCGGCCCGGGCGGCGGCCACGGCCACGGCCGCGGCCACGAGCACGGGCATCGCGGCATCGGGATCGGCCTCGACGCCGCCGCGACGTACCTCGGCCTGACCGAGCAGGAGCTCGCGCAGCAGCTCCGCTCCGGCCAGTCGCTCGCCGACGTCGCCGCCGCCCAGGGGAAGACGACCGACGGGCTGAAGCAGGCGCTCACCGCTGCAGCCGAGGCGCGGCTGGACGAGGAGGTCGGCGAGGGCGATCTGACGCAGGAGCAGGCGGACGCCATGATCGAGCAGCTGCAGTCGCGCCTCGACGACGTGATCGCCGGCACCGGCTTCGGCCCGCGCGGCCGCGGCCACCACGATGGCGGCGACGTGCCCGAGGCGCCGGCGACACCGGGCCCGGGCTCGACGAGCCCGAACACCGACGCGAGCCTCTGAACCCCGCGTGAGCGGCCCGGCCCCGACGAGGGCGGGGCCGCTCGACGCGATCGGCCCGTGACGCTCGCCAGCACCGCCTTCACCTGGTACGTGACCCGCGCCGGCGGGATGGTCGCGATCGTCCTCCTGACCGCCGCCGTGGTGCTCGGGCTCGCGCTCGCGGGCCGGGCGAGCCTCGTGCGCTGGCCGCGGTTCGCGCTCGAGGAGGTGCACCGGTTCGCGGGCCTGCTCGCCTGGGCGTTCGTCGGCGTCCACGTGCTCGTGCTGCTCGTCGACGGGTACGCCCCCTTCTCGGTCGCCGACCTCGTCGTCCCCGGCAGCGCGGGGTACCGGCCGCTCGCCACCGGGCTCGGAATCGTCGGGACGGAGCTCCTGCTCGCGCTCGCCGTCGCGAACCGGCTGCGTGGTCGCCTGCCCTACCGCGTCTGGCGGCGGACGCACGCGCTCACCCTCGCCGTCTGGGCGCTCGCCGTCGCGCACTCGCTGCTCGCCGGCACGGACACGGGCAACGCCTGGGGCACGACGACGTACGGCGTCTGCGTGGCCGCCGTCGCAGGCGTCGGCGTTTGGCGCGTGCTCGGCCGCCAGCGCCGGCCTGCGGTCGCCTCGCGTTGAGCCGCGGACCGGGGCCGCGCGGACGCCAGTCCGCCAGGCGCGAACCCGCCCCCCACCCACCACCCGGGGGAGGGTACGCCCGAGCTGCGCACGCGTGTGTGACGGCTTCGGGCCGGATGTGCGCCGATCCATCCACAGCGGGGAGCGACGCCGGGGCGGGCCACGGGGCTCGAGCCCCGTGGCCGTCGAGCCCCGTGGCGCCCGGGTCGCGCTGCCGTCGCCCCGCGCCGCGACGGTCGACGCGACCAGCGCGTCCCATCCGCGCGGCACCCCGGACACGGCGAGGCGCAGGGGCACGACGCGCCGCTGCTGCGTGCGCGGGACGGCAGCGGCGCCCACGCCCCGGCGCCAGTCGCGGGGCCGGGCCCCGGCGCTCGCCGCTCAGTCGCGCGGCTGGGCGACGACGCGCAGGTACGGCTTGACCGTCTCCCAGCCGTCCGGGAACCGCTCCCGCGCCTCCTCGTCGGAGACCGCCGGGACGATGATCACGTCCTCCCCGGCCGCCAGTCCGCCGGCGTCGCCACCTCGTGCTTCGCCGTCAGCTGCAGGCTGTCGATCACCCGCAGGACCTCGTCGAAGCTCCGACCCGTCGACGCCGGGTACGTCAACGTCAGCTTGACCTTGTCGTCGGGCCCGATCACGAACACCGACCGCACCGTGAACGTGTCCGACGCGTTCGGATGGACCATGTCGTACAGGTCCGCGACCCTCCGCTCCGGATCCCCGATCAGCGGGAAGTTCGGCGCCACGCCCTGCGTCTCCAGGATGTCCTGCGACCAGCGCTCGTGCTCCTCGACGCCGTCCACCGACAGCCCGATCACCCGCACGTCCCGCTTCTCGAACTCCTCCTTCAGCCGCGCCGTCGCACCCAGCTCCGTCGTGCACACGGGCGTGAAGTCCCTCGGATGCGAGAACAGCACGGCCCACTTCCCCCGCTTCCACTCCAGGAAGTCGATCGGCCCCTCCGTCGTCTCCGCCACGAACCCCGGCGCATCGTCACCCAGTCGCAGTGCCACCGTCCGTCCTCCTTCGATCGATGTCAGGCGTCGACCCCGACCACTGCGGGCCGGGCGTCGACGGTCGAGATCCCGGCGAGCGCCGGTGCGAGGCCGACGACGTCGCCGACGACGACGAGCGCGGGGGTCGGCAGACCGGCCGCCTCCGCGCCGATGCGGGCGAGCGTCGAGACGGCCGACCGCTGGTCGGGCAGCGTCCCGCGCGAGACGACCGCGGCAGGTGTCTCGGGCGGGAGCCCCGCGTCGACGAGGCCCCGAGCCAGGGCGCGCAGGCGCCGCAGCCCCATGAAGAACACGAGCGTCGCCCCCGAGCCGGCGAGCAGCCGGTAGTCGAGGCCGGCGTCGTGGCCGGCCGTGACGATCACCTGCTTGGCGATCCCCCGGTGCGTCACCGGGATCCCGGCCGCGCCCGGGACCGCGGCGATCGACGACACCCCGGGGACGACCTCGAACGGGACGCCCGCCTCGGCCAGCGCGAGCGCCTCCTCCCCGCCGCGGCCGAAGACGAACGGGTCGCCCCCCTTCAGCCGGACGACGTCCAGGCCCGCTCGCCCGTACGCGACGAGCAGCTCGTTCACCTGCTCCTGGTCGAGCGCGTCCCGCTCGACGCGCACGGCGGCCGCCGGCGCCTCGGCGACCAGCTCGGGTGCGACGAGGCGGTCGTGGACGAGGACCTCGCACGCGCGCACGCGCTCGAGGCCGCGCACGGTGATCAGCCCGGGGTCGCCCGGCCCCGCACCGACGAGCGCGACGCTCATGCGAGCGCCTCCGCGACGCGCTCGCGGAAGAAGTCGCGCCGCTCCTCGTAGGTCGGGAAGGTCGCCTTCGCCCACGGCCGCAGCGCCCGCAGGTCGCGGGCGAGCTCGGCATGCTCCTCGCGCACCACCCCCGCGATCTCCTCGCGGAGTCGCTGCGCGAGCACGGGCGAGGCGCCGCCCGTCGAGATCCCGACCGCGATCGGGTCGCGGCGGAGCACGGCCGGGAGGATGAAGCTGCAGAGCGCCGGGACGTCGACGACGTTGCAGATCAGCCCGCGCGCCTCGGCGTCCGCGAAGACGGCGCGGTTCACCCGCTCGTCCGACGTGGCCGCGATCACGAGGAACATCCCGTCGAGGTCCTCCGGCCGGTAGCGGCGCCTGGCCCAGCGGAACGGCGGCGCCTGGAGGACAGGGGCGGCCTCGGGCGCGACGACGGTCACGCTCGCCCCGCATTCGAGCAGCCCTTCCGCCTTCTCCAGCGCGATCGAGCCGCCGCCGACGACGAGGCACTCCCGCCCCTCGAGGTCGAGGCAGGCCATGTAGTAGCGCTTCTCGACCACGATCACACCCCGATCGAGTGGATGCGGGCGCCCTGCCGGTCGAGCCGGACCGACACCTCGCGGCCGCTCGCGGCGAACGCGACCACGTACGCACCCGGGCCGCCGCTCGTCACGGAGATGCCCTCGATCGTCCCGCCCTCGAGCGCGGCGAGCGCCTCGGTCACCTCGCGGGCGCCCGCGGCCAGCTCGGCTCCACGCGGCAGCCGGCGGAACGTCGAGAGCGCCGCCGCCTCGCCCTCCGGGCCGTAGAGCGCGCGCAGCCGCCCGGTCGAGAGGCCGAGCTCCAGCAGCTCCTCGAGCGCCTCCGCGCTCGCGCCGGAGACCACGCCCTCGTCGACGTCCGCGACGAGGGCCGCGAGCCGGTCGCGACGGCGCGCGTCGTGGACCATCGCGAGCACGGCCTGGGCCTCGGCGAGGGAAACCTCGCGCGCCGTCTCGCCCAGCCGGACGGTCGCGGCCTCAGTCGCGCTCATCGTGCTCCGCTCCCAGGATCGCGTGCAGCTCGTGCTCGAAGCCGCCGGTCTCGATCGCGCAGTGGATCCCGCACTCCTTCGGCGCATTCGACTCCCACCACCAGCGGCCGGCGCGCGCGGGCTCACCCTCCCTCGTCGGCCGCGTGCACGGCGCACAGCCGATCGACGTGTAGCCCTTCGCGTACAGCGGATGGGTCGGGACGCCGCGCTCGCGGACGTAGTCGCGGACCTCGTCCTCCGTCCACTCGGCGAGCGGGTTGAGCTTCACGATCGCGCCGTGGTCGTGGTCGATCTCGACCTTGCGGATGTTCGTGCGCGTGGCCCACTGGTCGCGCCGCAGGCCCGTGATCCAGGCGTCGAGCCCGGTCAGGTGCCGCGTCAGCGGCTGCACCTTGCGGACGTTGCAGCAGAGCAGGCGCCGCTCGACCGAGTCGCGGAACAGGTCGGGGCCGTGCCGGGCGACGAGCGCCTCGACGTGGCGCCGCTCGGGCGCCAGGACGTCCAGGCGCAGCCCGGGATAGCGGTCGCGCAGCTGCTCGATCAGCTCGTGCGTCTCCAGTGGCAGCCGGCCCGTGTCGACCGTGAAGACGCGGATCGACGGGTCGATCTCGTACGCCATGTCGAGGATCGCCACGCCGTCGAGCTGGAGCGCGGTCGAGATCGCCAGGCGCGGGGAGAAGCGCTCGATCGCCCACGCGATCACCGCTTGCGGCTCCTCGCCCTCGAACTCGACGGACAGCTCGCCCGCCTCCAGCTCGTCGATCAGCTCGACGCTCATGCGGACGCCTCCTCTCGATCGCGGGAGCGCCCGGGCGCGACGCCCGCGAGCTCGCCGAGCTCCTCGTCGGTCAGCCGGCGCGCGAAGGCGGGAAGCCCTCGCCGTCGCCCCGGCGCTCGAGCCAGCCGGACACGAGGCCGTCGACCACGCGGTCGAGCTCCTCGGTCGGCACGCGGCGGAACAGCGGTCGGCCGATCTCGGCGCCCGGGCCGAGGCCGCCGCGGACGAAGGCGTCGTACGCCTGCCGGCGCCGTCGTCGTCGCGGGCGGTCGTGCCCTGGAAGCCGATGTCGGCGATCCAGTGCTGCCCGCACGCGTGCGGGCAGCCGTCGAGCTGGAGGCGGAGGTCGGCCGCGGCGTCGCCGAAGCGCGCCTCCACGTGGTCGATCAGGCGCCCGAGGCGCGCCTTCGTCTCCGTGACGGAGAAGTTGCAGTGCGGCTCGCCGGTGCACGCGACGCCCTTCGCCCGGAGCGGGCCCTGGTCGACCGGGTGCCCGATCTCGGCGAGCCCGGCGGCGACGCGCTCCACCTCGCCGTCCGGGACGTTCGCGACGACGAGGTTCTGCTGGCGCGTGACCCGGACGTCGCCGCCGACCGCCTCGGCGAGGTCGGCGATCGCGGCGAGCTGGCCCGCCGAGATCAGGCCGAGGTGGACGGGGACGCCGAGGTACGCGAGACCCGGCTGCTTCTGGGGGTTGATCCCCATGTGGTCGACGGGCGGCGGCAGCTCCGGTGCGGCGTAGCGCTCGAGCGGGTGGCCGAGCAGCGCCTCGACCCGCTCGCGCACGCCCTCCGGGCCGATGTCGTCGACCATGAACTTCAGCCGCGCCTTGACCCGCGAGACGCGGTAGCGCAGATCGGTCTTCCAGGCGTCGAGGATCGCCCGCAGCACCGGGATCGCCTGCTCCCTCGGGACGAAGACGCCCATGTCGCGGGCGATGCGCGGGACGGAGGAGAGGCCGCCCCCGACCCGGACGGTGAAGCCCTCGCGCCCGTCGACGATCGCCCCGACGAGCGCGATGCAGTTGATCTCGGGCGCGTTGCACTGGTGCGCGCAGGCCGAGATGGTGATCTTGTGCTTCCGCGGCAGGTCGGTGTAGGCCGGGTTGCCGTAGAAGAGCTCGGCCGCCTCGCGCACGACGTCCGAGCAGTCGAACAGCTCGTCGTGCGCGAGGCCCTGCACCGGGCAGCCGGTGATGTTGCGCACGGTGTCGCCGCAGCCGCCCGCGGTCGAGAGCCCGGCCGCATCGAGGCGGTCGAGCACGTCTGGCAGGGACACGAGCTCCAGCCAGTGGAGCTGGACGTTCTGGCGCGTCGCGAGCTCCGCGTCGCCGCGGCCGTGCAGCTCCGACACCTCGGCGATCGCGCCGCAGCTGCGCCGGCGTCACCTGGCCGCTCGGCAGCTTGATCCGGAGCATGAAGCGCCCGATCTTCGGCTTGTCGTGGTAGAGGCCCCACCATTGCAGGCGGACGACGTCCTCCTCGGCGACGGCCTCGTAGCCGGCCGCGATCAGGGCGGGCAGCTCGTCGCGGATCGAGAGCGGGTCCCGCTCCTGCTTGATCCGCTCGACCGGGTTGCGCTTCAGGACGAGCTCCCACGTCGGGGGCGGCGCTTCCGCCCTCCTCCCGGAGACGGCTCGACTCATGGCACCTCCTGCCTCCATGTCCCGGGAACGACGAAGGCCTCCGCTCCCGGAGGCCTCCAAGTGCTCCCGCTCGGGGCGGGCGCGCGCATTCCCCATCTTCCGCGAGCCGCCCGGGACGGACCGGCGCGCGCAGGATGGAGCACCTGTCGGGCGGTCGGCCCCGGTTGCTGCGGCATCGTCGGGCCTGTTCCCTCCGCCGCTCGTGATGAGCAATGCTTTTGGATGTATAGCAACGGCCCGAGCCGTGCGCAAGTCCACTATGCCTATGGGGATGGAAGAAGCGCCGGCGCGTTGCGAAGCGGCCGGCCGAGCGTCTAGGCTCACGCCCCGTGAGCGCCCTCCGCGTCGCCGTCGTCGGCTCGGGGCCCGCAGGCTTCTACGCCGCGGCCCACCTGCTCGCCGCGGACGCGCCGGTCGAGGTCGACCTGATCGAGCGCCTGCCGACCCCGTGGGGCCTCGTCCGCCTCGGCGTCGCGCCCGACCACCCCAACATCAAGGCGGTGTCCCGGGCGTTCGAGAAGATCGCGCGCCACGAGCGCTTCCGCTTCCTCGGCAACGTCGAGGTGGGGCGGGACGTCTCACACGACGAGCTCGCGTCGCTCTACGACGCGGTCGTCTACTCGGTCGGCGCGCAGACCGACCGTCGGATGGGGATCCCCGGCGAGGACCTCCCCGGCTCGTGGCCCGCCACCTCGTTCGTCGCCTGGTACAACGGCCACCCGGACTTCGCGGAGCTCGAGTTCGACCTCTCGTGCGAGCGCGCCGTCGTGATCGGCAACGGCAACGTGGCGGTCGACGTCGCGCGGATGCTCGCGCTCACGGCGGAGGAGCTCGGCGCCACCGACACGGCCGACGCGGCGATCGAGGCGATCGTCGGCGCCGGGCTGAGGGAGATCCTCGTGCTCGGGCGCCGCGGCCCGGCCCAGGCGGCGTTCACGACCCCGGAGCTGCAGGAGCTCGGCGAGCTCGCGGGCGCGGACGTGCTGGTCGACGCGGCCGACCTCGCGCTCGACGCCGCGAGCGAGGCCGCGCTCGCCGAGGGCGGCGCGATCGGCCGGCGCAACGTCGAGGTGCTGAACGAGTACGCGACGCGCGAGCCCGGGGGCAAGCCGCGCGCGGTGCGGCTGCGCTTCCTCGCCTCGCCGGTCGCGATCCTCGGCGACGACCGGGTCGAGGCGATCGAGGTCGTCCGCAACGAGCTCGTCGCCGATGCCGACGGGTCGATCCGCGCGGTCGCGACGGACGAGCACGAGACGATCCCGTGCGGGATCGTCTTCCGCAGCGTCGGGTACCGCGGCGTGCCGATCGCGGGCGTCCCGTTCGACGAGCGGCGCGGGGTGATCCCGAACGAGGGCGGCCGCGTCGTCGACGAGGCCGGGGCGGTCGTCCCGGGCCTCTACTGCGCCGGCTGGATCAAGCGCGGGCCGAGCGGCGTCATCGGCACGAACAAGAAGGACGCGACCGAGACGGTCGACCTGCTGCTCGAGGACGTCGCTGCCGGGCGGCTCGTCGGCGGGGCGCGCAGCGCGGCCGCCGTGGACGAGCTGCTCGCGGGGCGCGGCGTCTCGGTCGTCACCTACGCGGCCTGGGAGGCGATCGACGCGGTCGAGAAGGAGCGCGGCTCCGCCCAGGGGCGGCCGCGCGTCAAGCTCTGCCGCTGGGACGAGCTGCTCGGCGCCGCCGGCGTCCGCCCGGGCTAGCCGGGTTTCCCGCGGGCCCGCCGGTGGAAGGCGACCCGTATGGGAACGCGCGCCACACCCGCCGGGCTGCTCGACCGGCTCGGCCTGCGCCGACGCGCCCCGGCGGCCGACGGGACGGCGCCGGCCGCCACGCTCGAGCCGCTGGGCCAGGTCGTCGTGCTGCGCCTCGCCGGCGACCTCGACGAGCTCGCCACGCTCGAGCGCTGGCTGCGCGCCGCGAGCGTCGGCCCGGGCCCCGTGGTCGTCGACGTGACCGCCGCGACCGCCTTCCCGCCCGCGGCGCTGACGGCGATCCGGCGGCTCGCCCGTTCGCTCGATGCCGAGGGGCGGCAGCTGCGGATCGCGGCCACGCCGGGGACGCTCGTCGAGCGGGTGCTCATCGCCGCGCACGTCGACCGGCTCGCGCCGATCGACGAGACGCCCCTCGCGGCCGCGCAGGCGCTCGGAACGGCCTAGCGCCGGCGGAGCAACTCGGCCTTCGCCGCGGACCACTCCTCGTCGGTGAGGTCCCCCTCGCGGTGCAGGACGGCGAGCCGTTCGAGCCCCGACGCGACGTCCTTCGTCCGGTGCCACGCGATGCCGGCGAGCAGGTCGTCGTCGGGGCGTGCGCCGGGGAACTCGCGCGCCGAGCGGCGGCGCAGCGCCTCGAGCACGCCGAGCGCGATCGCGCCCGCGACCAGCGTCCCCACGAGACGCCGGCCGCCGTCGGGGCCGGCCGCGAGCGCGATCCCGAACGCCAGTCCGAGCGCCGCGTAGGCGCGCCAGGGCCGCAGCTGCAGCGTCGGCGCGAGCCACGCCCGGAGCGCCGTCGCCAGCCGGGTCGGGCCGAGCAGCCATGCGCCGACGAGGCCGAGCGCGCCGAGGACGATCGCCGCCAGCGCGACGTCCGCGAGCAGGCTCGTGCCGATGAACCACGTGGCGCTCGCCGCGCGCTCGGCCTGGTCGTCGTCGGCGAGCGACTCGACGAGGGCGTTCCCCGCGATCCGCCGCACGACGACGAGCGCGAGCCCGACCAGGACGAGCGATGCAGCACAGGCCCTGAGCGCCTGCCGCCGGTGCCCGCGCGCGAGCGCGATCGCGCCGCCGAAGAGGCCGAGCGTGACGAGCGCGAGCAGCCAGCTCGCCTTGCGGATCACGCCGACCGCGTCCTGGGCGCCCTCGACCTGGTGCTCGCGGAGGATCGTGATCCGCCCGTCCCCTGGACCGATCAGGCGATCGGCGACCCGCGCGAGCCCGAGCTCGCTCGCCACCTGCAGCATGAGCGGCCGCAGGTCGAGGGCGACGGCCGGGCCGCCCGGGGGGTCGACCACGGCGCGGTCGTCGACGACGGCCAGGAACTGCTCGTGCGCCGCGCGGTTCGCGTCGCGCCAGAGCAGGCGCGACTCCGGCGTCCCGAGCAGCCGCGTGGCAGTGCGGGCGGCGACGTCGCGCAGCCCCGTCGCGAGCGCTGGCGCGAGCTCCTGCGCCTGCGGAGGGAGCGCGCCGAGTAGCTCCCGCGGCACGTCGATCCGCCGGAAGACTCCGTCGACGATGGCGAGCGAGACCGCCGCGCGCACGTCGTCGTCGTCGAGCAGCTGCCCGGACGTGCGCACCCAGTCGTCCGTGTCGAGCGCCTGGCGCTCGACCCAGACGTTGAACGAGCCCACCAGCGCGACGAGCGTCCCGGCGAGGATCAACAGCGCGACGAGGATGCGCCGGGCCGGCAGGCGGCGAAGGCGTCGCTGCTCTCGGGTCGGCATGGCCGGCGCACGCTACCGCGCGCGGTCGCGCCGCGCCGGAGGCGATGCCGCGGGCCCTGCGTACACTGGCCGCGTGGACCCGCACGCGCTCGCCGTGCTCGAGCTCCCGGCGATCGTCGAGCGGCTCGCCGGCGAGACCGCGACCCCGCAGGGGGAGTCGCTCGCGCTGGCGCTCCGGCCGTCGCCCGACCCCTACGAGGTCGAGCGCCGCCAGGCGCTCACGGGCGACGCGATCGCGCTCCTCGACGTGGCCGGCGAGCCGTCGCTCGCGGGCGCGGCGGACGTGCGCGAGGAGGCCGACCACGCCGCACGCGACGGGATGCTCGGGCCGCGCGCGCTGCGCGACGTCGCGGCGACGATCCGCGCCGGCCTGGCCGCCACGCACGCGCTGGCCGCGCACGCCGATCGCGTGCCACGGCTGCGGGAGGTCGTCGCGCCGATCGAGCCGTCGCTCGGCGCGGTCGCCGAGGCGATCGAGCGCTCGGTCGAGGACGACGGCTCCGACCTGCGCGACACGGCGTCGACCACGCTCCGCTCGCTGCGGCGCGAGCTGCGCGAGGGCAGGCTGCGGGCGGCCGAGGAGCTGCGGCGCCTCGCCCGCGGCGGCGAGCTCGCGGAGCACCTGCAGGAGGACTTCGTCACGGAGCGCGGCGGCCGCCCCGTGCTCGCCGTCAAGGCCAGCGCCCGCGGCAAGGTGCCGGGGATCGTCCACGACGCCTCCGGCTCCGGCCAGACGCTGTTCGTCGAGCCCTTCGCCATCGTCGAGCTGAACAACCGCCTGCGCGAGGCGGCGAGCGCCGAGCGCGAGGAGGCCGAGCGGATCCTGCGCGACCTCTCGGCGCAGGTCGGCACGCGTGCCGGCGAGCTCGCGTCGCTCGTCGAGGCGGTGGCCGCGCTCGACCTCGCCCTCGCGTGCGGCGCCCTCTCCCGCCGCTGGCGCGGCGTGCCCGTCCGCGTGTCGAGCGAGGTGCGGCTGCTCCAGGCGCGCCACCCGCTGCTCGAGCCCGCGACCGCCGTGCCGATCGACCTCGACCTCGGCCGGCTGCGCGCGCTCGTCGTCTCGGGGCCGAACACGGGCGGGAAGACGGTCGCGCTGAAGACGCTCGGCCTGGCCGCCGTGCTGCACCAGTGCGGCCTGCGCCCGCCCGCCCACGAGGCGGCGCTGCCGGTGTTCGATCGCGTCCTCGCGGACATCGGCGACGAGCAGTCGATCGAGATGAGCCTGTCGACGTTCTCGGGCCACCTGCGAAACCTCGTGGCGATCCTCGGTGCCGCGACGGAGCGCTCGCTCGTGCTGCTCGACGAGGTCGCGGCCGGGACCGACCCGGTCGAGGGCTCCGCGCTCGCGCAGGCGCTCGTCGCGCGGCTCGCGGCGCAGGCGCGGCTGACGATCGTGACGACGCACTACGCGGAGCTGAAGGAGTGGGCGAGCGCCACCGACGGCGTCGCGAACGCGGCGACGGGCTTCGACCCGGACACGCACGCGCCGCTCTACCGGATCGCCCTCGGCCTGCCCGGCACCTCGCACGCGCTGCGGATCGCCGAGCGGCTCGGGCTCGACCCCGCGGTCGTCGCGGACGCGCGCTCGCGCGTCGCGCCGGAGCGGCTGCGGATCGCCGAGCTGCTCGCCGAGGCGCAGGCCGCGGAGCGCAGCGCGGCGGACGCGCGCGCCGGGGCGGACGCCGAGCGATCCGCCGCCGCCGACGCGACCCGCCGGGTCGAGGAGCGCGAGGCCGAGCTCGCGGCACAGGTCGAGGCCGTCAGGCGTCGGCCGCGCGCGAGCGCGACCGCGCGATCGCCCAGGCCGAGCGCGACCTGGCGGAGACGCGCGCGGAGCTCGACCGGCTGCGCGAGGAGATCCGGCTGGCGCGCCGGCGGGAGCGCGAGCGCAGCCGCGCGGCGGCGGCGCCGACGAGGGCCGCCGAGCGAGAGCGCGAGCGCGACCGCCGGCTCGGGGCCGCCTCGGAGCGCTCGGCGCGCGCCGAGCAGTCGCTCCGCGACCTGCACCAGCCGCTGCCGCTCCAGGCGCCGCTCGCCGCGGGCGACCCGGTCGTCGCGCCCGGCCTCGGCTTTCGCGGCACGATCGGCCGGATCCACGGCGAGGAGGCGGAGGTCATCGGCCCGGGCGGCCTGCGGGCGCGGCTGCCGCTCTCGCGCCTGCGGCCGGACGCCTCCGGCGGCCTGCGCTCTGGCCCGCCGCCGCCCCCGGTCCAGGTGCGCGCGACCGCGAGCGCAGACGTCTCCGACGAGCTCGACGTGCGTGGCATGCGAGCGCAGGAGGCCCGCGAGGCGGTGCGCGCGTTCGTCGACGAGGCCTCGGTCGCCGGCTTCCGCGAGGTCCGCGTCGTGCACGGCCGCGGCACGGGCGCCGTACGGGCCGCCGTGCGCGAGGAGCTCTCCCGCCACCCGCTCGCGCACGGGCATCGGTCGGACTCCGCGGACGGCGCGACGGTCGTCGCGCTGACCGCCGATTGACGATCCGACCTCCCGTGCGGCAATAGTGACGTCGGCATGGCTGACCCCTCCCGGGAGGATCGCGGCGGGCTCGAGCTCCGGCTCGACCGACGGCGCGCGCTGCTGACGCTCGCGCTGGCGCTCGTCCTCGTGCTCGGGACGGCGTCGCTGATCGGCCACGCGAGCGACGTCGACGAGCTGCTGGACGCCGTCCGCGACGCCGACGGCCGGTGGTTCCCGCTCTGCCTCGGCGGCATCGCCGCGGCCTACGTCGGCTACGTCCTCCTCTACCGCGAGGTGGCGGGCTACGGCGGGGGGCCGGTCCTGCCGGTGTGGACGGCGACGCGCGTCGTCGCCCTCGGTTTCGGCGCGACCGTCCTCGGCTCGGCGGCGGGCGCGCTCGCCGTCGACTTCTGGGCCCTGCGCCGCGCGGGCGAGTCGACGCACGCGGCCGCGCGGCGCGTGCTCGCGCTGAACACGCTCGAGTGGCTGATGCTCGGCGGCGGGGCGGCGCTCGCCGGCTCCGTCGCGCTCGTCGGCATGATCGACGCGCCCGTCGGCATGTCGGTCGCGTGGCTCGTCGCCGCGCCAGTCCTGACGGGCATCGGGCTGCTCGTCGTCCGCAACCGGACGATCGCGCCGGAGGTGGACGAGACGACGGAGCGGCCGACCGCCGTGCTGCGCGAGCCGCGAACCTGGCGGCCGTGGGTCGTCTACGCGGCGCGCCGCGGGCTCGCGGATGCGCTCGACGGCTGCGTCATCGTCCGCGCGATGGCGATCAGGCCGCGGCGGTACGTCCGCGGCCTGATCGGCTGCGCGACCTACTGGGGCGGGCACATGGTCTGCCTCGGCGCCGCGCTGCACGCGTTCGGCGAGCGGCCGCGCGTGGCCGCCGTCGTCCTCGCGTTCGCGACCGGCTACGTCGCGAGCTCGCTGCCGCTGCCGGCGGGCGGCGCGGGCGGGATCGAGGCCGCGCTCGCGTTCTCGCTCAACGCGGTCGGCGTCGACCTGGCGGTCGCGGTGCTCGCCGTCCTCGTCTACCGCGGCTTCACGTTCTGGCTGCCGCTCGCGCCGGCGTTCGTCGTGCTGCCGCGGCTCACCTCGGTCGCCTCCGCGCTGGACGCGGTGCGCGACGCGCGATTGGGACCGCGCTCGAGCGGGTAGCCAGGCGCCGTGGGACGGGCGGCGCGAGCGGCCGGGCCGGCCGCGCCGCGGCGGAGCGTGCGCCGTGCGCCGTGACGGGTACGCCCCGATCGAGTCCTACGCCGCCCTCGGCGACGGCGTGCGGGTCGCGCTCGTCGCGCGCGACCTCTCGATCGACTGGCTCGGCTTCCCGACCATGGCGGACGCGCCCCTGTTCGGCCGGCTGCTGGATGCCGGCCGGGGCGGCGCCTGCCGGCTCGACGTCGTCGGCGCCCACGAGGTCGAGCGGGCCTACCTGCCCGGGACGAACGTCCTCGCAACCGTCGTCCACGCCGACGGGGGGACGCTCCGCGTCGTCGACGCGCTGACGACCTCGGACGGCGGGCCGCTCGCCTGGCTCGAGCTCGTCCGGCGCGTCGAGTGCCTCCGGGGGCGGGTCGAGCTCCGCTGGAGCATCGAGCCGCGGCTGGCCGGCGGGCGGACGCGCGTCGAGGTGCACGGCTGCGGCGTGCCCGTCGTCGCGAGCGAGGGCGACGCCCTCGCCGTGCTCGCCTGGGACCTGGGCCAGCCGGTCGCAGGGCAGGACGGCATCGAGGGCGCGGCCACGCTCGCGCAGGGCCAGGTCGGCCACCTCGCCCTCGTCGGGACGCGCGACGCGCCGCTCCCGCTGCCGCGGCGGGACGAGCTCGAGCGCCGGCTGGAGTCGACCGCGGCCGCCTGGCGGCGCTGGTCGGGCGGCGTCGCCTACGACGGCCCGTGGCGCGACCAGGTCGTGCGCGCCGCGCTCGTGCTGCGCCTGCTCACCTACGCGCCGACCGGCGCGATCCTCGCGGCCGCGACGACCTCCCTCCCCGAGCGCATCGGGGGCGAGCGCAACTGGGACTACCGCTTCGCGTGGGTGCGCGACTCGTGCTTCGCCCTCGACGCGCTGATCCGGCTCGGCTCGCGTGAGCTCGTCCAGCAGTCGTTCGGCTTCCTGCTGCGCGCCTCGCGCGCCGCGCAGCCCGAGCTCCCGGTCTGCTTCGCCGTGGACGGGACGTCGCCGAGGAGCGAGCGAACGCTCGACGTCGAGGGGTACCGCGGCTCGCGGCCGGTGCGGATCGGGAACGCGGCCGCGGGCCAGCGCCAGCTCGAGTGCTACGGCGACCTGTTCGAGACGGCCTGGCTCTACGTCCTGCACGGGAACGCCTTCGACCCGGCGGGGGGCCGCCACCTCGCCGAGGTGGCCGACTGGGTCGCGGCGAACTGGCACCGCCGCGACGCGGGGATCTGGGAGGCGCGGCGCACCCGCTCGCACCACACCCTCTCGAAGCTCGGCTGCTGGCACGCGCTCACGCGTGCGACCTCGCTCGCCGAGCGCGGCGAGCTGCCGCGGGGAGGCCCGTCGCGCTGGCTCGTCGAGGCCGCGCGCGTGCGTGCGTTCGTCGACGAGCGCTGCTGGAGCGAGGCGCGCGGCGCGTACGTCGGCGCCGCCGACGACCCGCACGCCCTCGACGCGGGCGTGCTCCGCGCGGCGCCGTGGGGCGCCTTCGACGGCCGGCCGGAGCGCCTCGCGGGGACGATCGCAGCGCTCCGAGGCGAGCTCGGCGTCGGGCCGCTCCTCTACCGGACCAGCGGGCTGGCCGGCGAGGAGGGCGCCTTCCTCGCCTGCTCGTTCTGGCTCGCCTCGGCGCTCGCCCGGCTCGGCCGCGTCGACGAGGGCGCCGAGGTGGTCGAGGGGGCGCTCGCGCACGCCAGCGACGTGGGCCTGCTCGCGGAGCAGGTCGACCCCGCGACCGGGGCTCAGCTCGGCAACGTCCCGCAGGCGCTCTCCCACCTGGCGCTCGTCAACGCCGCGTTCGCGCTCGCGAGCCCGGCGACCCGCGACCGGCGCGCGGGGGCTTCCCGACGGCGGATCCGCGAGGCGGGAGAGGGCCGGGGCGAACGCCCGGAGGGGTGAGCGCGCCCGGGCCGGGGGGCGGCTCGTCCGCGGCCGGATCGTCCCGTAGCCTGCGGGGGCGCGCCCCGTGCCCGGCGAATCGGCGGCACCCGTGCGCCGTACTCCCGTCCAGGTGTCGAACCTCCGCCGGCTCCTCCCCTGGCTCGCCCCCGCGGCCGCCGCGGCCGCGCTCGCCCCCGCGACCGGCGCGCGGGCCGAGCCCGACCCGACCCGGCCGCGGATCGGCGCGAAGGTGAGCGGCGAGACGCCGTTCGTGCGGGTCGTGACCGTGCAGCTCACCGACGCCGGGGCCCCGACGAGCCCGTCGAGGGCGCGACGGTCACGGCGGTCGGGACGATGGTCGCCCCGGACCACCGGATGGCGACCCGCCCGGCGCGGCTGGAGGAGGTCCGCCCGGGCCTCTACCCGGGGGCGCATCTCCTTCCCGACGGGAGGGACGGACTGGACCGTCCGGGTCCGCGCGACGGGCGCAGCGATCCTCCCGACGACGGCGAGGCTCGTGACCCACTCCGCTACGTGCACGTCCTGGCCGTGGGCGCGGCCGCCACGGCGCGCTAGGCAGCTCGGGCCTCCCGGCGCTAGGATGCCGCCGCAGTGGCCGCCGTCGACCTGATCCGGACGTTCATCGCGCACGTGAGGGGCGAGATCGACGACGTCGTCGCGCTGCTCGCCGACGACGTGACGCGCTCCGCTCCGTGTTCAAGGACGAGCCGCTGCACGGGCGCGAGGCGCTGCGCGCCCTGCTCGAGGCGGACAAGGCGGGCTGGCCCGAGCAGCGCAACGAGGAGCGCTCGGCGATCGTCCAGGGCGACGCCGTCGCGACCGAGCACCGGCTGACCGCGACGACGACGGCGGGCCGCACCGCGGCCCTCGACGTGCTGCGGATCTGGGACGTCGCCGACGGCCGCATCGCCGCGATCCGCACGTACGCCGACACGGCGCCGCTGCTGGAGGCGCTCGCGGGATGAGTCACGGCGCGGCCCACTACGAGCAGCTCGTCCACGACTACTTCGCGGCGGTCGAGCGCGGCGACCTCGACGCGGTGCTCGCGTGCTTCACGGAGGACGCCGTCTTCCGGGTCTCGTACAACCCCGAGCCCGTCGTCGGGCGAGAGGCGCTGCGCGGGTTCTTCGCCGGCGTCGTCGAGCGGATGCGCAACCGGCGCGAGGTCGCGACGCGGATCCTCGTCGACGGCGACCGCGGGATCTCGGAGCTCGTCTTCGACGCCGAGACGGCCGACGGCCGGCCGCTGCACTTCGAGAACTGCAACGCGTACGTCTTCCGGGACGGCCTGTTCGCCGAGGTCACGGTCTACGGCGACTCCGTCACGATGAAGCGCCAGCTCGGCGTCGGCTGACCGCTCCCGGACGCCCGGAGCGACGCGACCGCCGCACGGCCTCCGCGCCGCGCGTCCACCTGCCAGCCGGGTACGGAGCCGCGCGGGACGGGGGCGGCCCGCCGCCGGACGCGGAACGTCTACGTCCGCGCCCTGGGCACCGGGCCCTCCGACCCGTGCCGCGGCAGGGCGCGGTCGAGCCCCCGCATGCGGAGGAGCAGGACGAGCCCCGGGACGAGCGCGAGCCAGAAGTTGAAGAAGCGGTAGGTGAGCGCGCCGACGACCGCCTGCCAGAACGGCACGCCGACCCAGGCGAGCGCGAGCGGCAGCAGCACCTCGACGGCGCCGGGGCCGCCGGCGGGCAGCGCGCGCCGCGTCAGCGCGTAGCCGGTCGCGTAGGCGAGGATCAGCGCGGCCGGGCCGAGGCGCACGTCGAACAGCCGCAGGGCGGCCCAGAGGAGAGCACGTCGCCCGCCCAGTAGAGGCCGATCCCCACGAACCCGAGCCCGGGGTTCAGCGGGCGGACCCGGAGGATCGAGAGCCCGGCGACCGCGTGGGCCAGGCCGCGGCGGAACAGCCCCCGGCCGCGCGCGTCGAGCAGCCGACGGCGGCGCGACGGCCCGCTCAACCACCAGGCGACCGCGACGCCCGGCACGACGGCGAGCCACGGCAGCGAGATGCTGGCCGGCGCGTGGCCGCCGACGCCCACGTAGGCGAGCAGCCCGGCGACGCAGGCGACGGGGGCCAGCGCGAGGTACTCGAGCACGTTCAGGGCCACGAGCCGCGCCGTGACCTCGTGCCGGTCGAGCCGCATCTCCTCGAGGACGACGCGGTCGACGGCGAAGCCGCCGAGCATCGACGCGCTGAAGACCGGCGCGAAGCCCGCGGCGACGACCCCGCCCGAGACCGGCAGCGGCAGGCGCGGGCCGCCGGCCGCGCCGACGACCTCGCGGAAGCCGATCGCGTAGCCGACGTAGGCGAGCAGCTGGCCGCCGAGGCAGAGCGCGATCCAGACGCCCGTCGTGAGCTTGATCCCGGCCGAGATCCGATCCCAGCCGGCCCAGTACGCCAGCCCCACGCCCGTCGCCGCCTCGATCACGAGGATGACTGCGAGCACGACCCGCGGGTCGTGCGACTCCCCGATCAGCCGTCGCCCGAGCCGCGAGCGCCCGACGTCGGCGAGCACGCGCATCCCCTGAGGGTTCCCCGGGAGCGCGCGGGCCGAACCGACGGCTAGCGCGTGGCCTTCGCCTTCGCCTTCGCCTTCGCCTTCGCCTTCGCCTTCGTCTTCGTCTTCGGCTCGAGCTTGGGCAGGGTCAGCGTGAGCGGGCGCGTGACCGGGTTGCGCAGACGCTCGGTCACGGTCACCTTCGCGTCGAAGGCCCCGGCGACGCGCGCCGCCTTCCTCTCCGCCTTCGTCAGCGCCCGCGTGTAGACGCGGGTCGCGCCGCTCAGCACGCGGTAGCTGAGCCGCCTCGTGAACGGCGCGGACTCGACGACGAGCTTCCCGGTGCACGGCAGGACGCCGCGCCTGGCGCAGGTGATCGTCACGGTCCGGCGGTTGCGGCTGTCCCAGCCCGCCATCGACGGCCGGACGCGAACCCGGGCCGTCGGCGCGGGCGCCCCGAAGGCCTTCGTCGTCGCGACGGCCTTGCCGCCCTTGTTCGCCGCCGTGATCGTGACGCGCAGCGAGCCGGCGAGCGCGGGCCTGCCCTTCTGCAGGTCGGACTCCTCGAGCGTGTACGACTCGGCGGTCGCGCCGTCGATCTCGGCGCACTCCCGTCCGCCGGGCGCGCAGCGCAGCCACTGGTACTCGAAGGTGATCGGCTGGGAGCCCGTCCACGTGCCCGTGTCGACCTCGAGCTTCAGGCCGGCGGCGAGCTCGGCGACCGGCTTGCGGATCGACGGGCGGGTCTTCGCCCTCGGCTTGATCGCCGCGACCTCCTCGGTCGGAGCGCTCTCGGCATCGGTCTTCCCGATGGCGTTCTTGGCCGTGATCTGCACCGCAAGCCGCATTCCGACGTCGTCGGACGCGATCGCGTACGTCGGCTGGGTCGCCTTCGGGATCTGCTTGCAGCTCCCGCCCGCGTCGCAGCGCTTCCACTGGAACGTGTACGAGATGGCGCCAGTGCCCGTCCACGTCCCGGGATCGGCGGACAGCTCGCTGCCCTCCGACGTCCTGCCGGTGACGACGGGCTTCGTCAGCGAGATCGGCGCGAGCCCGGCGACCGCCGCAGTCGGCACGCTTGCGGCAGCCACCTGGCCGGCGGAGTTGGCCGCCACGACCAGCAGCCGGACGCGGAGCGCGACGTCGGATGCCGTCAGCGTGTACGTGAGGCCGGTCGCGCCCGGGATGTCCGTGCAGTCCGTGGTCGAGGCGCACCGCTGCCACTGGTAGGTGAAGACCAGCGGCGACGTCCCGTTCCACGTTCCGCCGGCTCCGATCAGCTCGACCCCCTGACGGGCCTTGACGCCCGACTCGATCGTCGCCACCGTCGGCTTGACCGTGTTCGCCGGGACGAGGGCGTAGACGACCGGCGTGGCATCGGACTCCCGCACCACCGTCATCGTCGGGTTGGTTGCGGCCACACTCGCACGGATCGTGTGTCCGACGTCCTCGTCGCGCAGCGTGTACTTCAGGCCCGACGCGTCGAGGATCTGCTCGCACCCGATCCCGTCCGCGTCGCAGCGGAGCCACGACGTCTCGTAGCTGAGCGGGGCGCCTCCGACCCAGGTCCCCGTCGTGGTCGTGAGATCGGTCCCGGGCTTCGGCGTACCGGTCACCACGGGCCGGATGGTGTTCGCGGGCGGGGGCAGCTGGACCTGGAGCGTCTGATCGCTCGTCGAGCTTCCGTACCCGATGTCGTTCTCCATCGTCACGCTGACCCGCAGCGTCGAGCCGACGTCCGCCTCGACCGGCAGGTACGTCGCCTCCGTGGCGCCGACGATCGGGGCGCAGGAGTCGCCGATGGTGTCGCAGCGAAGCCACTGGTACGCGGGGAGCATCGGCGCGAAGCCGCCCCACTCACCCAGGTCGATCGACAGGCGGATCCCCTGCGCCGTGACGGGGTCGGCCACGACGGCGACGGGAGCCGTGTTCACCGGCGGGTCGTCGCGCACCTCGTGGTCGCTCGCGGCGGAGTCGACCTCCGCCGTCCCGGCGGCGTTCGTCACCGAGACGTGGACGCGCATCCGGAAGCCGAGGTCGGCGGGCACCAGCTGGTAGGCGGGCGCCGTCGCGCCCGAGACGTCCGCGCAGCTCGTCCCGCCGAGGTCGCAGCGCTGCCACTGGTACGTGTAAACGAGCGGGGGCGATCCCACCCACGTGCCCACGTCGGCGGTCACCACCTGTCCGATGCCGAGCTTGCCCGCCACCGAGGCTCCCAGGACGTTCACGGGCGGGGTCGGCTGGCCGATCTGGGACTGGTCGGAGAAGGCAGACGTCGAGCCACCCGGGTTCGTGGCGATGGCCTCCACCCGGAGCGTCAGCCCGACGTCGGTCGGGGTCAGCTGATACTGGGACGCCGTCGCGTCCTCGATCACACTGCAGTTGGCTCCGTTCGTGTCGCAGCGCCACCACCGATAGGTCACGACGATCGGTACGACGCCCGTCCAGGCCCCCTGGCTGGCCGTGACGAGCTCCCCGTCGCGAACCGTTCCCGTGATCAACGGCAGCGCCGTGTTCGCCGGCGGGTAGGGCAGCACGACGCCCGTCGCGGGCGAGAGCTGCGTGGAGTAGCCGCCGTCGTTCGAGCCCGTGACGAAGACGCGGATCGTCGCGGCGACGTCCGCCGTCGAGAGGGTGTAGGTCTGGTTGACCGCGCCGACGATGTCGACGCAGGTCGTCGTGCAGCGGCGCCACTGGTAGGCGAAGGAGATCGTCGGCGTCCCCGTCCAGCCGCCCGGATCGGCGGTCAGGACCTGCCCGTCGCGGGGCGTCCCCGTGATCGCCGGCAGCACGGTGCCGACGGGCGGCGCGGCCCCGACGAGCGCCGTGCGGTCGGAGGTGGCCGGCACCGAGGCGGCCGGGTTGGTCGAGGTCACGACGACCCGGATCGTCGAGCCGACGTCCGCGGCGACCGCGACGTACGTCGAGCCGGTCGCCCCGCCGATGTCGCTGCAGTTCCCGCCGGCCGCGTCGCAGCGGCGCCACTGGTACGTCCGCGTCTGCGGCGTCGTCCCGGTCCAGGTCCCGACGATCGCCGTGAGCGTCAGCCCGTCGCGGGGCGTGCCCGAGATCGACGGGAGGATCGTGTTGGCCGGCGGGACCGCGGCGATCTGCGCCGTCTCGGCGCTCGACCCCACCGCGCTGCCGGCGCTGTTCGTCGCGGTGACGACGACGCGCAGCGGCCGGCCCACGTCCGCGCTCTGGGCCGTGTAGGTCGAGCTCGTCGCGCCGGTGATCGCCGTGCAGGAGCCGCCGGCGGGCGCGCAGCGCTGCCACGCGTAGACGTACGTGAGCGGCGTCGTCCCGCCGAACGTCCCGGTCGAGGCGGTGAGCGCCTGGCCGTCGGTCAGGGTGCCGGTGATGGTCGGCGGTGCGGTCGATGCGGGCGGCGCCGCGAGCACGACGGCGCTCTGGCCGGACGTGCCCACGACCGACCCGGCCGCGTTCGTGCCAGTGACCTGGAACCGGATCGTCTTGCCGACGTCCGCGCTGACGAGCACGTAGCTCGCGCCCGTCTCGCCGGCGATGCTCGTGCACGATGCCCCTGCGGCGTTGCAGCGCCGCCACTGGTAGGAGTACGTGAGCGGCGCCGTGCCGGCCCACGTGCCCTGGTCGCCGAGCAGGGTCTGGCCGTCCGCAGGCACCCCGGTGAGCGACGGCGCGACGGTGTTGACGGGCGGCGCGGCCGCGACGAGCGCCGTCACGGCCGAGGACGCAACGGTCGAGCCGGCAGCGTTCGTGGCGGTGACGACGGCCCGGAGCTTCCCGCCGATGTCCGCGGGGACGACGACGTAGGTCGAGCCCGTGGCGCCGGAGATCGCCGCGCAGGAGCCGCCGGACGAGTCGCAGCGCTCCCACGCGGTCGCGTAGGTGATCGTCGGCGTTCCGCTCCACGTCCCGTTCGTCGCGGTGAGCGTCTGACCGTCGCGGGCGGTGCCGCTGACCGCGGGCAGCGCAGTGCTCGCGGGAGCCGCAGCGACGACCACCGCCGTCACGGCGCTGGTCGCCGACGAGGCCCCGTCCGGGTTGGTCGCCGAGACGACGACGCGCAGCGTCGAGCCGACGTCCGCCGCAGTCGCCGAGTAGGTCGTCGTCGTCACGCCGATCGACGCGCACGCTCCGCCCGCCGCGTTGCAGCGCTCCCACGCGTAGGTGTAGGCGATCGTCGCGATCCCGGTCCAGGTGCCCTTCACCGCGGTCAGCGTCTGCCCGTCCTTGGCGGTGCCGGTGACGGTCGGCGAGACGGTGTTCACCGGCGGCTGGGCCGGCGTGATCGCCACGGTCTGGTTCGACTGCCGCGAGGCGCTGCCGGCGGAGTTGGTCGCGGTGACCTGCGAGCGAACGGTCGAGCCGACGTCCGCCACCTGGAGCGTGTACGTGGTCCCCGTCGCACCGCCGATCGCGGAGCAGTTCGAGCCGGCGCCGTCGCAGCGGTACCAGGCGTAGGAGAACGTCAGCGGCGCCGTGCCCGACCAGGTGCCGTTCGTCGTGGTCAGGGTCTGCCCGGCGCGAGTCGCGCCCGACACGGCCGGCGCCGCGTTGCTCCCGGGCGGGTTGACGGCGACGACCCCGGTGACCGAGCTCGTGGCGGCGGACGACCCGTCCGGGTTCGTCCCCGTGACGATCACGCGGATCGTCGAGCCGACGTCCGCCGCCGTCAGCGCGTAGCTCGTGCCGGTGGCGGAGACGTTCGCGCAGGCGCCGCCGCCGGAGTCGCAGCGCTGCCACTGGCGCGCGTACGTGATCGTCGCGGTGCCCGTCCATGTCCCGGTGGCGGACGTGAGCGTCTGCCCGTCCCGGGGCGTGCCGCTGATCGTCGGCAGAGCGGTGTTGACGGGCGGCGCCGCCGGCGCGATCGCCGCGGTCTGCAGCGACGAGGCCTGCGTCGCGCCCGCCGCGTTCGTGGCGGTGATCCGGACGCGGATCGTCGCGGCGACGTCCGCGAGCTGGAGCTGGTACGTCGACGCCGTCGCGCCGGCGATCGGGCCGCACGAGCCGCCGGCCCCGTCGCAGCGAAGCCAGGCGTGCTGGTACGTGATCGGCGTCGACCCGGTCCAGGTGCCGGTCGTGCCGGTCAGGGTCTGGCCCTGCCGCATCGTTCCCGTGATCGTCGGCGCGACCGTGTTCGTCGGCACGTTGCCGGTGACGACGGCCGTGGTCGCGCTCGCGGCGGCCGCGCTCCCGGTCGAGTCCGTGCCGGTCACGACGACGCGCAGCCTCGAGCCGACGTCCGCCCCGACGACCGTGTAGGTCGTCCCGGTCGCGGCGAGGTTGACGCAGTTGTCGCCGTCGTAGTCGCAGCGCTGCCAGCGCCGCGTGGTCGTGACGGCCCCGGTCCCCGTCCAGGTGCCGTCGCTCGAGGTGAGCAGCTGCCCGTCGGCAGCGGTCCCCGAGACGGCCGGCGCCACGGTGTTCGTCGGAGCGGCGGCCGCGTCGCCGGCAGGCAGGAGCGTCGCCACGAGGGCGAGCGAGAGCAGCCCGCGGACGATGCGGGAGCGCGGGCGAGGGTGTCGCCGTATGACGCTCACGTCCGCGTATTCGGCAATTTGCAGGCCATCTACGTCGCTCGATCGGGTGTCGCGACGCGGGTGCCCCTGCCGACGCCGACGAGGCGGAGCCGCTACCCTCGATCGCCGTGGAGCTGACCCCGGAGCAGGTGCGCGTCCTCGGCTGCCTCGTCGAGAAGGAGGCGACGACGCCCGACCTCTACCCGCTCAGCACGAACGCCCTCGTGGCGGCGTGCAACCAGCGCTCGAGCCGCGACCCGGTCGTCGCCTACGACGAGGCGACGGTCACGCAGACGATGCTGTCGCTGCGCGAGCGCGGGCTGGCCCGCACGAGCCGCGGCGAGGGCAGCCGGGTGTACAAGCACGCGCACGGGCTGCGCGAGGCGCTCGGCGTCGACGGGGCCGCGCTCGCCGTCCTCTCCGTCCTGATGCTGCGCGGCGCCCAGACGCCGGGCGAGCTGCGGACGCGCACCGAGCGCCAGCACGAGTTCCCGTCGCTCGAGGCAGTCGAGGCGACGCTCCAGGCGCTCGCGCGCCGCGAGGAGCCGCTCGTCGCCGTCCTCGAACGCCTCCCCGGGCACAAGGAGTCCCGCTGGATGCACCTCCTGGCCGGCGAGGAGGGCCTCGCCGCCGCCGCCGCGGCGATACCGGTGCGGTCGTCCGCGCCCGCGGCCGGCCCGGGACTCGCCGCCGAGGTCGCCGAGCTGCGCGAGGAGCTGGCCGCGCTGCGCGAGCGGGTCGAGCTGCTCGAGTCGCTGCTCGACGCCTGACGGAGGCGCCGGCAGGCCCGACCGGGGCGCAGGGGAGCCACGCCCCCTAGGGGTGCGGCAGACCGCACCCCCGGGGTGCGCCCGGGGGCGAGGTTCCGGGTACGCGTCAGGGGGGCCGACCGATGCCAGGGGCCCGCCGGGGGCGCAGGCTGGAGGCGTGATCGAGACCGCGCCCAGCCGCACCGCCGAGCGCTCCGTCGGGGGCAACCCGCCCGCCGACGGGCACCGGCCCGACGGGCGCTCCCCCCGCGAGCCGAGGAGGCCCCAGATGACGTACATGGAGATCGAGACCAGCGCGTTCGCCCGGCTGAGCGAGCGGATCGCAGGCTCCGTCGTCACCCCGGACGACGGCCGCTACGACGCCTCCCGGCAGGCCTGGAACGCCCTGCTCGACCAGCGGCCCGCCGCGGTCGTCCTGCCCGAGACCGCCGCCGACGTGGCCGCCGTCGTCCGTCGCCGCCGAGGCGGGCCTGCGCGTCGCGCCGCAGTCGACCGGCCACAACGCCGGCCCGCTCGGCTCGCTCGAGGGCACGATCCTCCTGCGCACCGACCGGATGCGGAGCGTCGAGATCGACGTGGCCCGCCGCGTCGCCCGCGTCCAGGCCGGCGCGCTCTGGGACGACGTCGTCACCCGCGCCGTCCCCCACGGGCTGACCGCGCTCCACGGCTCCTCGCCGGACGTCGGCGTCGCCGGCTACGCGCTCGGCGGCGGGATCGGCTGGCTCGCGCGCCGCTACGGGATGGCGACGAACTCCGTCAGCGCGGTGGAGCTCGTCACCGCGGACGGCGAGCTCGTCCGGGCCGACCGCGACCGCGAGCCCGACCTCTTCTGGGCCGTCCGCGGCGGCGGCGGGAACTTCGGGGTCGTCACGTCGATCGAGCTGGCGCTGCTGCCGATCCGCCACGCGTACGCGGGCTGGCTGATCTGGGACTGGCAGCACTCGACCGAGGTGCTCGGCGCCTGGGCCGACTGGGCCCCGGGCGCGAGCCCCGACGCGACGACGTCGATCCGGATCCTGCAGCTGCCGCCGGCCGAGTTCATCCCCGAGCCGCTGCGCGGCCGCAACGTGATCGCGATCGACGGCGCGGTGCTCGGCAGCGAGGCCGGCGCGATCGAGGCGCTCCGCCCGCTGCGAGCGCTGAAGCCCGAGATGGACACGTTCGCGACCGTCCCGGCCGCGGCGCTCGCCCGCCTGCACGGCGACCCGGAGGGCCCGACGCCGGTGATCGGCGAGACGATGAGCTGGAGCGGCCTCGGGCCCGACGCGGTCGACGCCTTCGTCGACGTCTTCGGGCCCGCGTCCGGCTCCCCGTTCATGCTGGCCGAGATCCGCCAGCTCGGCGGCGCGCTCGCCGAGCCGCACCCGACGGCCGGCGCGAACTCCCACTTCGAGGTGCCGTTCCTGTCCTTCTTCGGCGGCATCCCGATGGCGCCGGGGATGGTCGAGGCGATCGAGGCGCACATGGGCCGGATCCACGACGACCTCGCCCCGTACGCGGCCCCGCGCACGTACCTCAACTTCGCCGAGCAGGCGGCGGAGGCCGCGAACGGCTACCCGACCGGCGCGTACGCCCGGCTGCAGCGCATCCGCGCGCAGGCCGACCCGACCGGGCTCTTCCGCTCGAACCACGAGATCGCCCTGGCCTGAACGACGGCGCGTCCGCGGGGAGGGACGGCGTCCCTCCCCGCGCGGCCGTAGACTCGCGCTGCCGCTCGACCAGGAAGGGGAGCCCGATGCTGCCGAGCCACGATCGCTTCGCCTACTCGCCGATCACCGCCCGACCCGACTTCACGTGGCCCGGCGGGCGCCGGCTCGCCGTCTACGTCGCCCTCTGCGTCGAGCACTTCACCTACGGCGAGGGCGGGCTCGGCCTCTCGTACTCCCCCGGGATCCCGCATCCCAACACGTACAACTGGGCCTGGCGCGAGTACGGGAACCGGGTCGGCGGCTGGCGGATCCTCGACCACTTCGCCGAGCGGAAGCTGCCCCTCACGGTGCTGCTGAACTCCTCCTGCTGCGACCACTGCCCCGAGCTCGTCCAGGCCTACGTCGACGCGGGCGCGGAGCTCGTCGGCCACGGGCGGACGAACTCCGAGCAGCAGAACGGCCTGGCGGAGGCGGACGAGCGCGCCCTGATCCGCGAGGTGCGCGACCGGCTCCGAGATGCGGCTGGCGGGATCGCCCCGCGCGGCTGGATGAGCCCCGGGGCGAACCCGAGCCGCGTGACCGAGGACGTCCTCGCCGAGGAGGGCTTCGTCTACACGCTCGACTGGCCGCTCGACGACCAGCCGACCTGGCTCGCGACCCGCGGCGGGCCGCTCCTCTCCGTGCCCTACCCGCACGAGGTCAACGACGTGCCGGCGATCGCGCTCCACCACCTGACCGGCCCCGGCTTCGCCGACGCCCTGCTCGACAACGGCCTCGAGCTGCTCGACCAGTGCGCGCGGCAGCCGCTCGTCTACGGGATCACCATCCACACGTTCATCGTCGGGCAGCCCTACCGGCTGCGGCGCTTCCGCGAGGCGCTCGACCGCCTGCTCCAGGTCGGCGGCGACCGGATCTGGTTCACGACCGCCGGCGAGATCGCGCGCCACTACGCCGAGCACGTCGCCTGGCCGCCGACCGAGGCTCGGTAGAGTCGCCGGCATGGCCGCCGCCCGGACACTGCGCGTCGCGATCGCCGGCTTCGGCACGATCGGGCGCGAGCTCGCCCGCCGCCTCGCCGCCATCCCCGGGATCGAGATCGTCGCCGTCGCGGCGAACGACGACGAGAAGGCGCGCGCGAACGTCGCTGCGCTCGGCCTCGCCGCGGCGGTCGTCCCGCTCGAGCGCCTGTCCGAGGACGCCGACCTCGTCGTCGAGTGCGCGCCTGCGCGGCTGCTCCCCGCGATCGCCGAGCCCGTCCTGCGGCAGGGGAAGGAGCTCGTCACGCTCAGCGTCGGCGCCCTCTTCCGCCACCCGGAGCTGCTCGAGCTGGCGCGCGCGCACGGCGGGACGATCACCGTCCCGACCGGAGCGCTGCTCGGCCTGGACGCCGTCACCGCGGCCGCCGAGGGCGAGCTGCGCTCCGTGCGGATCACGACCCGCAAGCCGCCGCGCGGCCTCGCCGGCGCGCCCTACCTCGAGGAGCACGGGATCGACGTGGCCGACGTCACCGAGCCGACGCGCGTCTTCGCCGGGAACGCGCGCGAGGCCGCGCTCGGCTTCCCGGCGAACGTGAACGTCGCCGCCGCGCTCGCACTCGCCGGGATCGGGCCCGAGCGCACGCAGGTCGAGATCTGGGCCGATCCCACGATCACGCGCAACACCCACACGATCGAGGTGTCCGCCGACTCGGCGGACTTCACGATGACGATCCAGAACGTCCCCAGCGAGAACCCGCCGACCGGGCGCATCACCGCGCTCTCGGTCGTCAGCCTGCTGCGCAAGCGGGTCGCGACGCTCCGCGTGGGGTCCTGACGAGAGGAGACACGACCCGTGACGAGCCGCACGCCGGAGCAGGCCGAGGCGATCCGCCGCCGCTTCCTCGAGGTCGACACGTCCAACGCGGCGGACGTGCTCGACACGCTGGACCTGCCCCACCAGGGCCTCGCGCCGGCGTTCGCTCCCTACCCGGCGACGGCCGGGCGGCTCGCGGGCTGGGCCTACCCCATCCGCGGCCAGATGACTCCGTTCCGCCTCGACGGGGGCGACCCCGACAAGATGGCGGCCTGCGCGGAGCTCCAGCCCGGCCAGGTCTCCGTCTGGAGCGGCGGCGGCGAGGGCGTGTGCTTCTTCGGCGAGCTGATCGCGATCGGCATGCAGGAGCGCGGCTGCACCGGCGCCCTCGTCGACGGCGGCGTCCGCGACGTCGCCTGGATCGGCCGCCACGGCTTCCCCGTCTACGCGCGTTACCGCACGCCGATCCAGTCGATCGGGCGCTGGAAGGTGACCGACTCGGGCGGCCCCGTCTCGCTGCCCGGCGCGACGATGCGCCACGTCCGCGTCGAGCCCGGCGACTTCGTCCTCGGCGACGAGGACGGCGTGCTCGTGATCCCCGCGAGCGTCGTCGACGTCGTGCTCGAGCGCGCCGAGGGCCTCGGCGCCCGCGAGAAGGAGATCCGCGCCGACATCGCCGCCGGCCTCTCGCTGGCCGACGCGCTCGCGAAGTACGGCCACGTCTGAGGTCGTGGGGGAGCACGTCGTGGGGAGGAAGCTCGCGCTTCTCCCCCACGGGCGCCCCCAACGCGCCAGGCGACCCGCCCTCGGGCCCCGCCTTCCCAGGCGTCGGCGCCGCTCCGCCGGGCCGCAGCCCTGGGACGCGACTGGGGTCGCCTGCCCGAAACGCGGAGGGGCGACGCGCGGGTTCCCCGTTGCGCGCCTCCGGTGGAGCGGCCACACTCTGGGCATGGCGGCGCCAGACTGGGACTCGCTCGACCTCGACGCCCTCCGCGAGCAGCTTCGCAGCACGATCGACGCGCCGAGCGCCGAGAAGATGATCTGGGCGTTCGACGAGGCCCTCGCGGCCGCCCGGCTCGACGACGAGCTGCTCGACTACCTGCTCGCCGCGGCCGTCTGCCTCCGCGCGGCCGCCGGCGGCCAGACGCCTCGCAGCGTGCTCGAGTCGTTCTTCCGCCGCTCCGTCTCCGACGAGGAGTGGCGCGCGCGGTACGCCCCGCTGCTCGAGGTCTGAGCGTCCGAGCGGCGAGGAGGGGCCGCCCGGACCCCTCCCCCGCGCTCTCGCTACCAGTCGGTCCAGCCGGCGCCCCCGCGGCCGTAGTAGCCGCCCAGCTCCGACCGGTACCGGTCGTCGCGGTACGCGTCCTCGTCGAACTCCGGCGCGTTCTTGATCTGGTCCTTCGTCCGGTGGACGTAGACCTTCTCGTCCTCCGCGTCGATCCGATCCACCACGCCGGCGGGGAGCATCACCTTCTTGCCGAAGATCCACGGCCCCGTGTCGACGACGAGGTAGCTCGTGCCGACGTCGTAAGTGGCCTCGTCGATCTTCCCGATCGACCCGTCGATCGCCTCCACGCCGAAGCCCGTGATGTCGGTCGCGGTCGTCGCGCCGCGGTAGGTCCACAGCTCCTGGTCGAGCATCGTCGCCTCCTTCGCTCACATCGATCTCGCTGGGCCGGGCGCGATGTCGACAGCCCGACCGCGGACACGGCGTTGGTTCCACCCGCCACGACGCCCCAAACGCCCAGCGAGCCGCGGTGCCGCCGCGGTTAGCGACAGGAGGCGGTGGGTAGCGAAGCCGCGTCAGCCGACCGGCGACGAGCCGGCGCGGTGCAAGGAAGGAGGCTCGATGGAGACGACCGGGGAGTTCACGTCCGGCGGCCAGGCGGGCTCCGGGCAGGAGTCGCAGGGAGCGCTCGGCTCGGCGCGGGAGCAGGCCGGGGAGAAGGCCGCGCTCGCGCGCCAGCAGGTCGGCGAGCAGGCAGGCCGGGTGAAGGAGCAGGCGGGAAGCCGTCTGCGGAGCGAGGTCGATCGGCGCTCGACGCAGGCCGGCGAGCAGGCCGGCCAGGTCGCGGACGCGCTCAGGACGTCCGCGCAGCAGATGCGCGATCGCGGTCAGGAGCAACCCGCCCGGCTGGTGGAGGGCCTGGCCGGCAGGACGGACGGGATCGCGTCGTACCTGCGGGACTCGGACGGCGAGCGGATCCTCGGCGACGCCGAGGACTACGCGCGGCGGCACCCGTGGCTCGTCGGCGCCGCAGCCATGGTCGGCGGCTTCGCCGCGTCCCGTCTCGTCAAGGCGTCGGCGCAGCGACGCGCCGACGAGCGCGGCCCGGTTCGGGGCCAGGCGCCCCGGGCGGCCTCGACCGGCTGGTCGAGCGCCGAGGCGGGCGGCTCCGGCCCGCTCGCGGGCGTCGCCGGCGACCCGGGAGCCTAGCGATGTCGCTGCACGACGAGGGCCTGCGGGAGCGCAGCACGGGCGACCTCGTCAAGGAGCTGACCCGCGAGGTCAGCACGCTGGTGCGCCAGGAGGTCGAGCTCGCCAGGGCGGAGGTCGGCCAGAAGGCCAGGACGACCGGCATCGGCCTCGGCATGTTCGGGGGGGCCGCGGTGGCTGCGCTGCTCGCGCTCGGCGCGCTGACGGCGCTCGCGATCCTCGCGCTGGACGAGGCGATGCCCGCCTGGGCAGCGGCCCTGATCGTGACCGCCGTCTGGGCGGCGATCGCCGGCGTGCTCGCGCTGCGAGGGCGCGACAAGGTGAAGGAGGGCGGCGCGCCCGTGCCCTCGGAGACGATCGAGCAGGCGAAGGAGGACGTGCGGTGGGTCAGGAGCCACACGAGATCCGACAGCAGATAGAGGAGACGCGCGAGCGCATGGCGGAGACCGTCGACGCGCTCGGCGAGAAGGCGGACGTCAAGGGCCGCGCGAAGGGCTGGGCCCGCGGCAAGCGGGACGCGGTCGTCGGAAAGGGGGACGCGCTCGTGCACGGCGTGGCGGATCGGATGAGCGGGATGACCGGCACCGCCCGCGAGCGGCTGCCGGACGGCGGCGCGATCAGGGAGGCGCCGGGCCGGGCGAAGGGCCTGGCCGAGTCGAACCCCGTCGGGCTGGCGATCGCGGGTGCCGCGGTCGGCTTCCTCGTCGGCATGCTCGTCCCGGCCACCCGGGTCGAGGACGAGCGGCTGGGGCCGGTCGCCGACGACGTGAAGGGCCGCGCCCGCGAGGCCGGGCGCGAGGCGCTCGACCGCGGCAAGGGCGTGGTGCAGCAGACGACCCAGTCCGCACTCGAGACCGCGCGCGAGGAGAGCAAGGCGCAGGCGTCCGAGCTCGGCTCGAGCCTGCAGGAGCGGACGCGCGAGGCAGCGTCAACGTCGACCTCGTCGGGCGACGAGCCGGGCCGTGGCGGGGCGTAGGGGCACCGGCTCCACCCTGC